>NZ_JAGSYC010000005.1 GCF_025685545.1 Granulicella paludicola
TGGCCTGCCCGAGCTTTTGAACCATCTTGCGTGTTAGTGTAGCGCAGCTATCTCTGTGTTCAGATAACCGCCATTAGGGGTGTGGGGAGGCGGGATGAGCGTAGCGATTCCCGCCTCCCCACACCCCAAGCTCGTTGTGATCCAGGCCTCTGGCGCGGGCGGGCGATAGCCCAGCGACGAGTGTGGTCTGACCGTGTTGTAGTGGACCCGCCAGCGTTCGACCAGCACCCGGATCTCCTTCATCGAGTAGAAGATTTCCCCGTTCAGGAACTCGTCGCGAAGCTTCGAGTTGAAGCTCTCGCAGTAGCCGTTCTCCCACGGTGAACCGGGTTCGATGTACAGCGTCTTCGCTCCGGTATCCGCCAGCCACCTGCGCAGATCGCGGGCCACGAACTCCGGTCCGTTATCAGAACGCAGATGCTCCGGCACCCCTTTCATCACCATCACATCGGCCAACGCCTCGATCACCTTGGCCGATGACCAGCGCCGCTCGGCCCGCACCAGCAGGCACTCTTTGCTGTGTTCGTCGATCAGATTCAACATCCGCACCGTCCTTCCGTCGTACGTCTTCGCACTCACGAAGTCGTAACTCCATACATGGTTGGTGCGCTCGGGCCGCAACCGAACGCACGATCCGTCGTTCAACCACAGCCGTCCACGCGGCTTCTGCCGCTGCGGCACCTTCAGACCTTCCCGACGCCAGATGCGCTCGACGCGGTCCTTGCCAACCTCCCAGCCGTCCCGCTTGAGCAGCGCCGTGATGCGGCGGTATCCATAGCGACCGTACTGGCTGGCCAGCGCAACGATGGCGCGCGTGAGCACATCTTCGTCCTCACGCCGTGTCGGCTGATAGCGCTGCGTGCCGCGTGGCTGGTCCACCAACCGGCACGCCCGTCGCTCGCTCAAGCCCTGCTCTTGAGCATGATCCGCCGCGCATCTGCGTCGCTCAGGGCTTAGAAGTTTCCCGAAGCGATGTCCTTCAGGATCAACTTCTCCAGACTCAGATCGGAGACCAGCCGCTTCAGCTTCGCGTTTTCCGACTCCAGCTCCTTGAGCCGCCGCGCCTGGTCTACCTGCAACCCGCCATACTCCTTGCGCCACCGGTAGTAGGTCTGTTCGGTGATCTCCGCTTCCTTGCACGCCAGAGACGTCGTCTTCCCGTTCGCCACTGCCACTTCTATCTGCCGCAGCAGGTTCACTACCTGCTCAGGCGTATGCTTCTTCCGCCGTGCCATCGTTCGCTCCTTGATTGCCAGTTTCTATCAAAGCAACTGGTTCAAAAAACGCCGGGCACTCCA
>NZ_JAGSYC010000006.1 GCF_025685545.1 Granulicella paludicola
CAGAAAGCAGTGACATAGTGCTATACCTCGCTGGCGTCAATAAACATAGGGGTTTGGGCGTTGCTGGTGACGCGCGATGGAGAACGGCGGCCAGTATGGATGAGGCGGACGGCTCTATGGACGGCTGGAAGGGTGAGGTGAGCACGTTCGATCATCCAGGGTGCGAACTTGACGACCTGTTTTGCTGGCAAGGTCTTCTGCTCGATCAGTTGGCGAACCGACGCGTCACTGATCGCGAGCGTTTCGGCTGCTTGTTGCATCGTGATCCAGAGGCGCTGCTCGGGCGGCGGACATGCCGGAAAACCTTTGGTGTGTCGAACGTGCTGGACACGCTTCTCCGTCCATGTGTTGGCGTGACCTGTCCGATAACCCAGTCGGTTCAGGATAGACACGATGGCGCGATCGTCGCAGACAAGAGCGAGGTCACGAATCAAGTCCGTTACTTGCTCCGAGTTGACGTTGTTGTGGTCGCCGGTCCTGTTCTTGCGCACCGTCAGTTGGGTATGAGAGCCGCCGGCCCAGTGCAGCCTGAGGTGAACGGCGGGAGGCTCATCGGTAGTGTCGGCGACGACTTCCTCCAGCACGGTTCTGAGGATGCGCTTCTTCAACGCCATCGGCGAGTCGGGATGATCCCACAGACGTTCGAGATCGTCGCCGAGTGCGAGTAACTGCGCGCGCTGTTCCGGCGTGAGCTGCGGTGCCGATGCGGTGACTTCTTCGAGGCGGCGCTCCAGGTCGGCGGCATGTGTCAGCGCGTTGTTCCATCGCTTCTCCAGCTCGGCAGCGACGAGGCGGTTCTCCGGCTCCGTCGCCTGGTACTGCCGTTCGATGCGGCCGGCTTCATAGCGCGCCTTCTGGAGCGCGAGTTCGAGCGAGCGCCGCTTCTCATCGGTGCGGGTCGGAGTCTGGTCGAGTGCATCGAGCGCGGCCTGCACACCGAGAGGACGCAGGGCTTCGAGCACCTCGGCTGCGATCTCCCGGTCGACCCGCCAGCCAGCGAAGGTGATGCAACTGCGCTTCAACTTATGGGCACGGTCTCCGCTGCACCAGTAGCGCGGCAGCGGCCCGTCCCGCTTGCTGGGTGTGTAGAAGACCTGGAGGGCGCGGCCGCAACGTGCGCATCGCAGCAGTCCCGCCAGCAGCGCGGGGCCGTTACGAGCCGCGCCGTTCGGTCCTCCCATGCGAGCGTTCCAACCTGCGTTGGAGCGGATCTGTTCCTGGTTACGCATGAACTCTTCCCACGTTATATACCCTTCGTGGTGATCCGGGATGACGACTTCCCACTGATCCTGGGGTCGGGCGTGACCGCGCGTCTTCCGTGCTCGGCCATCGACGATGGAGGTGCGTGTGTGCTTCCTGCCCCAGACGAAGACGCCAGCGTAGGCCGGGTTCTTGAGGATGCCGCAGAGGCTGGAGTAGATCGGTTCGATCCACACCGTCTTGCGGTTGCCGGACTCGCGCGAGAGGACGGGAAGCGGGAGTTTTTCGTCGCGATACCAGAGCAGCACCTGACGCACGCTGCCCAGTTCATGGAACTTGCGAAAGATGCCAGCGATGGCCTCCTGCACCTGACGGTCAGGGGTCTTCTCGATGCCTTCCTCTTCGGTGCGGACGTAGCCGACAGGCACCTGCGTCATCACGATGCCGCGCCGCACCTTCTGTCGATGTGCCTCCATCGCGCGCTGACGAAGCAGGCTGATCTCGAACTCGCTCATGGTGCCCTTGAGGCCGAGCAGGAGTCGGTCGTTGAGCAGGCTTGGATCGTAGACGCCGTCGTGGTCGATGACCAGTGTCCCGGCCATCGCGCAGAGATCGATCAGGTGATGCCAGTCGCGGTTGTTGCGAGCCAGACGCGAGGCCTCCAGGGCGAAGACGGCACCGACCCTGCCGGAGCAAACGGCCTCAAGCAATCTGCCGAAGCCGGGACGTTCGACCGAGCCCGTTCCAGTGCGGCCCTGATCTTCATCGATCACGATGACACGCTGAAAGCCCAGCGTGTGTGCCCGCTCGCGAAGGTCGTACTGGCGACGTTGCCCTTCAAGACGCGTCCGGACTTGTTGCATGGAGGACTGCCGCACATAGACGCAGGCCTCCCGATCAATGTGAATGGCTTGAATCTTCTCGCTCATCGCTCTCCTGTTCTACGTGGCTTGCGCCGCTCACTGCTGCGAGCAGCATCTGGCTGAGTAACTCGCGGCAGCGCGCCTGCGCTGTCTGAGGAAGCTGTTGTGGGTTGGGCTTGTCCCAGGGAAGATATCCCTGACGCGGTGGGCTCACAGAATGCACCTCCTGGCGAAGATGCTTCTGAAGGTAGCGGCCTAGGAGGATCGGCGTCGCCTGGCTGCGCGTCGATCAAAGACCGAAGTGCAACCAGCGCGGAGAGCGCAATCAGAGGACGTTCGGCCACCGACATCCCACGGCAGTGTTCCTCATCGAGCATCCATGCGGGAACGACGAGCTGATCGCCGCTGGGAAGAAGCAACTGAAGCTGGTCCCGAGGCTGACCGGAAAACGAAACCCGCCGAACCAGCGTCACCGCTTGGCCAAACTGAGGATGATGAGGATAGTGAATCGTCAGAGAAACATGGGTAGTGTGTGAGTGCTTCGCAGA
>NZ_JAGSYC010000004.1 GCF_025685545.1 Granulicella paludicola
ATGAAGTTGCCGGAGTGATCGGAAACGCCTCCGCTGATGGTGGCACTCGTTGACTGCGCAAGGAGAATCGACGGGAGAAGACAGAGGCCCAGGACAACTAAGAAACGCATGCGGTGCTCCGAAAGAGGGAGTGAAGTAGGTTCACTCTGTCTACAGGGGACCGCCGCAACTTGTATCAAAGATTTCGGGCGATCGAAGAAGATTGGTATCCAATCTCAACTGACGAGAACGTTCCAATCGCTGTCTGGTGTATTGCTGCATTCTGAAACAATCGATAGGACGCGTCAAGACGTCCTGATGTTTCACGCGAGCCTGTTCGTTAGCTGCCGACTATTTCAGATTTAATTTCTCGCGCCGAATCGCAAGGTCTATGGATGGTTGGGTTGAATCTGAAGATAGGCTCGCAGGAGCTGCTTCCCTGTCGGCTTGTTGCTTCCGCCCGGAGGTTCAACGGTTACGAACACCATGTTGAGCCTGGCTAGAGCCTTTTCGTCATTGCAACGTAAGACCCAACGCTTATGGCTATCATCTTGATAGAACATGCCAAGGCTCACAGGCTGCTTGTCGCTCCCGCTTCCCCACACCTGGAAGGAAGCAGCTTGGGAGACACCGCTCTGCTTGTCAAGATCAAAGCCATAGAACACAAGAGAGCGGTCCTTCGTATAGAAAATCCTGCCAAACGGCTTGGCGGTCTTCCCATTCTCTCCAGTATCGAAGATGTCCGCGATATACAGATTCCGAGCTCCAATGAGGTCTCGGATATCCCTATCGTGGGCAAGGAAGTCCTTGTCCAACGCGAGCATGCGCTGATTTGCATCGAGTGCGGTTTCCTTCTCCGTGAGCTCGACGCTCAACAGATGAACCTTGTTCTCCAGTGCTTCTCTTTGCGTCGCTTGTTGGAGAGCACCAGACGTGGCCGAGGCAACTTGATCTCGGAGCTTCGTTTCCTCCGTCTGGACGGCAGCAAGTTGCTGTTTCAGTTGTTCTCTCTCTGTATCGATCTGCTCGCGTTTAGACTCCTCGTCCAGCAGCTGCTGTTCGGCATTCTTCTGCGCGAGTCGTGATTGAGCCACTTCATTTGCTGAGGTTTGGGCCTGTCGCTCGAGTGCCCCAAGCTTTTCTTGAGCACTTGCGAGTTGCGCCTGCAACGGATCGGGTTCCGAGTGCCGGATGCTAGGCACTGGAGGTCCGCTCTGCCCTGTCGCCGATACATCATGTTTTCGCTCGCTAAGATGGTGCGCGCCCACCATAGCGGCTAGTCCAAATAAACAGGCCGCCAGCGCCAGGCTCACGACTTTCCAGGGAACCACTCGGCTAGGTTCACTCGGCTTCGACGGCTCTGTCGCGGGAAGACTTTGCATGAGCCTGCGCTCTGCGGCCTCAAAGCTTGCAGCGGACTCAATCGGGAGATCCAAGATCTCGCGGGCAGCGCTTTCAGCCATCGCCGGAACGATCTGGGAGAGTATCTGTTGGTATTGCTCAAACTTCGCGCTGCACTCAGGGCAGTACGCGAGGTGAACCTGGAGAAGCGCCCAATCTTCCTGGGTCAACTCAGATTCATGGAGAGCCGTCATCGCTTCCAACTCGATGTGTAGTTGACGGTTCACGAGCTTCGGCCCCCTTGGGAGCAATTCTCTACCATTTCTCTCA
>NZ_JAGSYC010000001.1 GCF_025685545.1 Granulicella paludicola
GCGAATTGGGCAAAATGAAGACACGAAGTAAACACGCAACGTTGAGTGAGGTGGCGAAGTCTGCCGGAGTTGGCACGACGACGGTCTCTCGGGTGATCAACGGAGGTCAAAGCGTAGACCCGAAGACGTTGGCGCGCGTGCAGCGCGCTATTGAGACGCTTGGCTATATGCCGAGCCAGGCTGCGCGCATTCTGAAGGGCGATCGTACCCGCGCCATCGGACTCGTGATCCCGAGCATCGCCGATCCCTTTTTCTCCAGCTGCGCCGAAGCCGCGCAGGCGATCGTGCGCACGCATGACAGCGTTCTGATCGTGCTGACGACGCAGAATGATCCGAAAGAAGAGCTCGCCGCCGTGAACATGCTGATGCGGCATCGTGTGGATGGCCTGATCCTTGCACCTTGCAACGAAGAGGACGACGTGCTGGCCCGGATGCTGGGGCGCATTTCCACGCCTGTCGTCACGCTGGACCGACCGATTGAGGGCTCGACCATCCCTTCGGTGGTTGTCGATAACTATGCCGGGGCAAAGCTGGGGACGCAGCACCTGATCGACCATGGCTATCGTCGCATCGCGTGCCTCACCGGCGAACCTCACCTGTACACGATCCAGGAACGAATGCGAGGCTACCGGGAGGCGATGGAGTCTGCGGGGCTGAAGCCATCCCTGTCCATCGCAGTGGGAGACAACGCCTCCGCGGAGAAATGCCTTCTGAAGTTACTGAAAAAATCCGATCCGCCCGATGCGATCCTGACGCTGAAGAACAGCGCGACGGTCGCTGTCTTCGAGACGCTGCAGAAGCACGGCGTGAAGGTGCCGGAGACCCTCGCGCTGGTGGGCTACGACGACTTCGAGATGGCTGC
>NZ_JAGSYC010000002.1 GCF_025685545.1 Granulicella paludicola
GTGCGATGTATTTCTCCAAGAGCTAAACCGGATTCAGAAGCAGGCAGGCTGCTACCAGCGGTCATATGTATCCCTGCCTTAAATCTGACTCGACGACGCATACCACCGTCGTCCACTCACCGGTTTAGAAATTGGGGAATTTTATGTCCTGGTCTGAACGTCTCGTTCAGGATCACAGGAAGCGGACGGATCGCGCCATTCATCGCGCTTGCAGCCACCTCGCCTCTGATCCACTTACTTTTGCAAAGTTCCAAGAGCTGCTGATTTGTGCTCGCACCCGCGCGCCACTATTGTTTGATGCGCCGGTCAAGGATGGCAGGCATCTCGGCGTCGACGCGCTATTCCACCTGGCTCGCTTCCGAAGCGCGCACATTCGCCCAACAGCGGAGTGGAAGGGTACGTTAGCCTCCTGGCGCTCCTCAGTGGCGTCCTTAGCGCACCATCTGACTTGTCGATACGAAATCCCCGCTTTTATGGCCTCGGTCTGGTATGCAGTTGATGCCGCAGGGGACGAGAAACGTTCATGGGTGATCGCACATTCACGCGGAGCGAGCTTTCGTTCACTCGATCTGCCAGTCACCATGACGCGAAAGATGGAACATATCTTTCTTACATCGGACGACCATTTGGGGCTGGAGCCAGCACTTCGCAGAGCCGAGTTGCTTGCTCTAGGCATGCCTACCGCATTTATGAAGGCCATCCTGTCCACGCGACTAGCGACGGATTTGCGCAATGGTGGCTTCTGGCGCACCGTCTGGATGTTCTTCATCGCGCACGTCGAAGAACTTGAGCCTACACAGATTGGGCCCATGATCGACTACATTCAGTCCGTCCGGCACGATCGAATTCAAATAGAGACACAGGACGGCATGATGGAAGCCGCCCCGCCGCTGCCTTCGTTTTGCATGAAAGGGCGAACAGTGTCGTCCATGCTCCGCCTGATGAGGGAATGGCATCGTGATCTTGGCACATCACATAGCACTGCCGCATTCACGTGGACCCGGTCTCCTTTCAAACCGTGGCTGCTGGAGGAGCCGAGGCGAAACGAGGAAGAAATACCGAAGCGTTGGCAGATGGTCGAACTGATCGACAGTGTCAAATTGCGCGAAGAAGGAGCTTCTTTACATCATTGCGTCGGGAGCTACGCTTATCGCTGCTACCGCGGAACCTCAAGCATCTGGTCGTTAAGGACGTGGCAAGGAGAAAAGAAGCGATCTATTCTCACAATCGAAGTTGACCCGAAGAAACGTGCAGTCGTTCAAGCTCGCGGTAAGGCGAACCGCTCAGCCTCCGGCAAGCCCCTTAAGCTTCTGCATGAGTGGGCCGGTCGGGAAGGATTAGACGTGGCTATTTCA
>NZ_JAGSYC010000003.1 GCF_025685545.1 Granulicella paludicola
AGTAGTCATGGCGAAGGAAAAATTTGACCGTAGTAAGCCTCACGTAAACGTTGGAACGATCGGGCACATCGATCATGGTAAGACGACGTTGACGGCGGCGATCACGAAGGTGTTGTCCAAGCACAACCCGAAGAACAGCTTCCGCTCGTTCGACACGATTGATAACGCTCCTGAGGAGCGCGAGCGTGGTATCACGATCTCGACTTCGCATGTGGAGTACGAGACGGCGAACCGCCACTATGCTCACGTCGATTGCCCTGGCCACGCCGACTACATCAAGAACATGATCACGGGCGCAGCGCAGATGGACGGCGCGATCCTGGTGGTGGCAGCAACGGACGGCCCGATGCCCCAGACGAAGGAGCACGTTCTGCTCGCTCGGCAGGTTGGCGTTCCGTACATCGTTGTGTTCCTGAACAAGTGCGATGCAGTGGAAGACGAAGAGCTGATCGACCTGGTGGAGATGGAAGTACGCGAGCTTCTCTCGAAGTACGACTTCCCCGGCGACGACGTTCCGGTCATCCGTGGCTCGGCTCTGGGCGCGCTGAACGGCGAAGCTCAGTGGGAGGCACAGATCGATGCGCTGATGCAGGCTGTCGATGACAACGTTCCTCAGCCCGACCGCCTGGTCGACCTGCCGTTCCTGATGCCGATCGAAGACATCTTCTCGATCTCGGGTCGTGGAACCGTAGTTACCGGCCGTATCGAGCGTGGTCGCATCAAGGTAGGCGAGCCGGCACAGATCGTGGGCTTCCGCGATACGCAGGCGACGACCGTCACCGGCGTCGAGATGTTCAAGAAGCAGCTGGACGAAGGTCTTGCTGGCGACAACGCGGGTCTCCTGCTCCGTGGTACGGCGAAGGACGACGTGGAGCGCGGCATGGTGCTCGCGAAGCCGGGTTCGATCACGCCGCACACGGTGTTCAAGGGCGAGGTCTACGTTCTGTCGAAGGAAGAGGGGGGACGTCATACTCCGTTCTTCAACGGCTACCGCCCGCAGTTCTACTTCCGCACCACGGACGTAACGGGATCGGCGAAGCTGCCGGAAGGCACGGAGATGGTGATGCCGGGCGACAACATCGCGCTCGAGATCACGCTGCACACGCCGGTTGCCATGGAGAAGGGTCTGCGCTTCGCCATCCGTGAGGGTGGACGCACGGTAGGCGCTGGTACGATCTCCGAGATCATCAAGTAACCACTGCGTGGTGGCGGGAGGCGCTTCGCGCGACTCGCCCGAAGCGTGGGCAACACAAGAACGGCGGCCTTCGGGCCGCCGTTTTGCTTGTACCCCCTCTCCCCCATACTTTTGGGATCAAAGTCTTGAAGGGGTGAGGGTTAATCCTGGACTTCAGTACGTGCAGGTCTGGACTGGCAAGAAAACAGCCGCCCACGGCCGATGCCGGGGCGGCTGCTTTTTGTTCTCTATTTCCATTATAGCGAGTTGGAAGTAGTGAACATGCAAATATCTCTTGCGTGAAAACCAGCGTGGTTGTTGGGGATTTCGTAGCCACGCCGGTTTAGGGGCTTGACAGGAATT
>NZ_JAGSYC010000017.1 GCF_025685545.1 Granulicella paludicola
CGAAGTTGACCCGAAGAAACGTGCAGTCGTTCAAGCTCGCGGTAAGGCGAACCGCTCAGCCTCCGGCAAGCCCCTTAAGCTTCTGCATGAGTGGGCCGGTCGGGAAGGATTAGACGTGGCTATTTCAAAGTGATGCCGGATTGGTAACGGGAAGTCGGCGTCTCGTCAGTAAACCTCGTGGAAAACTGGGCGGCACTCCTTCGCTCCGATGGCGAGTTCGCACCGCTGTTCAGCAGCTAATCTTTGGATGGCAGGTTGGGGATGAGAGTCCGACATCGGACTGCCTCAGTCGGGGTCGTGCGCTATCCTCCCAAACAATTTGTGAAACCCGGTTCGGCGCTGGCCTCCCCTTGTGGAGAGGCCAGATATCCGTCTCCCGCTTCACTCCCGGCCGGCTTCAGTTCCAACTGAACACAATCATTCCCTGGCCGCCGTTGGCGCCGCCCGTGCCTCCGGCAGGAATTGGCGGTGCAAAATCGGCGCTGCCGCCACCCCCTCCCCCCGGCATCACACCGGAGGTTGCCGGCGTTTGCTGGAGTTTGGTCCCGGCGTTCTGTGAAAACGCTGTAGGGTTGGCGATAAAGAACTCCGCTCCCCCCGACCCGTGAGTGTGAGCGGCGTGGCCTGCTTCCCCCCCGTCCCCGCCCCTGCCCGAAACGTAGATCGTCCCCGCCGTCGGCGCTGGCGTGGCAGAAAGAATCCTGGCCGACGACCCGAATTGCCCATTCGCGCCGGTCACCGAGTAGGTGCCAAGCGCCAACTGCGCCGTCGTCAACGCATCGAAGGTCCCTGCGTAATTGTCGTTCACCGGCCCGTTGTTTCCCGCGCCACCATGCGCGGCGAACTGGAACAGCGTGTTGTTGTAGCTCACGCTGGTAGACGTCCCGGGCGAGCCCCCCGCGGCGCCCCCCGCTCCGCCCTGCCCGATGGTGTAGTTGATCTGCCGGATCACGCCCGGTGCAGCCGCTGGCATGGGGATCGTCACGCGGAAATAGCCGCCGCCCTGCCCGCCGCCCAGGCGACTGCCCCCACCGCCGCCGCCCCACGCCTCAATCGTCATTTGCGTCACGCCGGCAGGCACCGTCCAGGCGCCCGACACCACAAAGGTCAGATAGTTCGCGTGATCGCCCTGCGCAGACAGCGGCAGCGCGGTCAGGAAAGTAAGAACTGCAATTCGCTTCAGAGTCATATCGATATATCCTCCTGAGTCACTGTCAAACCCGATTCCCTACCTGCTCCAGGCCACCTTCATCTGCGCCAGAATGCCGTCCGCGTAATCTGCCTCGCCCTTTACGTTCGGGTGCGCGGTGGCGTCGATCCGGCACATCTCGCGCCCCTTCCAGTCCTTCGGCCACAGCGGCTTGCAATAGAGCCGGTCGCGCTCCATATACATTTCATCCTCATTCCGGTGAAACCAGAGGAAGCTCGTCGGTAGCTTCCAAAGGTGTGTCCCCCGGGTTCCGTAGGCGTTCTGCGGCAGGTCCGGAATCCCGGCCGCGAGGTAAACCCTGCTCGTCGCGGTCGCCCTTCCCGCAGGAACCGGCGTAACCTCCGGGCAGCTTTGCTCCACGCCCGGCGCAACCGGATCCAGCGGAGGCACGAGCCGGCCGTTTGCCCCCGCCGCCGCCCACTCGAAGCAGCGGTTCGTTTGCCGCAGGAACACGTCGGACAGCTCGCCCCAGTCCCCCAGGCTCTTCGGCTGCGCCAGCAGTGGCGAAACGCCATCCGCCTTGCCGTCTTCTGCAAATTTCGCACGCTCGCGGTTCAGCGCGTCGATCGCCTTCTGCTCTGTAAGTACCTGCCCGGGATCCATCACAGCCGGAAAGTGGCTCGCCGTCGAAATAATCCGGAAGTATGGAAGCAGCACTACAGTCGCGTACGGATACCGCGCTTTGGCGTTCGCCAGCAACTGCGCCACCGGGCCCGAGCACAGGGTATAGACACGCCGTTCAATTTCTTCCCTCGACGTCCAGTTCAGCGGAAAAGGCAAAGCGACTTGTTCCCCGTTGACATCGTTGATGCAGCCGTCCACCAGCACCAGCTCGACGTCCTGACTCCCCATCCCGGCTCCGGTCGACTGCTCCAGCACGTTTGGCCGGCCCGCATTCACATCCGCGACGGGCACGTTGTTTAATAGCGGATAGAAACAGCCTCCACAGCCGCCCGAGAGCAGTGCCCCCGAGTGTGCGTACGTCGTCAGCTCGACCGCGCGTCCGGTGGCGTCCGCCAGCCGGTGTGCGACCAGCGACACGAATTTATGTTCGTTGCGGTCGCCGTTACCCCACACCACGGAATCGCCGAACGCAATAATCTTCAGCGTGCCGGCCGGCGCTGGAGCCAGCGGGTTCACTAGCGAGACAGGAGTTCCGGAGGACGGCGGGAACGGGCCCAAAATACGTGTTTGCAGCACTTGCGCTCTAATCGAGCAGCAAGCGAGCAGGCACAACGCAACCGCGGCCCATGGCGAGACTCTCATCAGCATTGCTCCGTAAGTGGAAAATGCAGGGACCCGGGCCGGACTGTTCCTACGCTCTCACAAAAATCATGCCGTGTATTCAAGAAAAGATGGCAATTTATATTTATTCTTCACGGCAAAATGCGGACGGCAACCCCGCCTCGATCACCATCCGTTCGCCACAAACGAGGTGATGAAATCCCAGCCTGTGCGCGTGCAGAAAATAACCTCCATCGCCTGGCAGCCTGGGAAGATTCTTGAGTGGCCGCCCGATTGATCCGTAGAGAGGATCCCCCACCAATGGATGGCCTATCGATGCAAGGTGAATCCTGATCTGGTGCGGTCGCCAGGAGTATAGATCAACCTCAAACGTGGTCGTGTCGGCGTTGCTTACAAGCAGTTTCGCCCACATCCAAACATTTTCCTTAACATTCTCCGCTCATGAGCGGGGCGAACGGTCTGTTTACGCATAGAGCTAGAGAATGAAGTCGCTGCATTTGTCCCATAGGCCGGGTGTGCGCGTATTGCCGCCACCGGTGCGTCCCGATTCAACATGCCGTGCGAACTTGGCACCTGACCGTAACCTGAACCATTGGTCGAGTAGTGAGAAGTCGCAATAGCGGAAGTTCATATTCCGTGAGTAGGGCATGGGCATCAAGAGTTCCGCATGTCTGGTGATGAGTGCCGCGGCACATTACGATTATTATCGGACACAAAGCTTTTCTTTTGTTACAGTTAGTATAACACGTCCCCGCTCTATGAAAAGATCCCCTGATGTGCTGCTGGAGTGAAGAGCGTTTGGCGATACTCACTTTTCGGCGCGACCATAGGGAGTCATAAAAGAATGATTTGGGCCATCCTGTCCCAACACCTACCTCCCCTTCTGAGGTTGTATGTGCGGGATCGCTCCCGGATAGGATATGTTGGCGAGGCGAGGTCAAAGATTGGGAACGAATTGGATAGGTCTGGCTGCGAACGAACAACCCTGGCAAGACCATAGAAGCAGTCCCTGGTATATCCCGTTGGTATGCGTGCGGGACGATGACAAAACACCCTTTGCGGTCACTCCATGCACATTGATTTCTCTATCTCTTTGCAATCTCGGGTTTTTCTTTGACATTGCGACAAGCATCTTTCCTTCTCTTCTTTATTACATAGATCATGCATACCGTTTGAACCGGTATGCATTTGACCATCGGATGTCGCATTCGTTGCAGATATTGCAGAAGAGTGCCTTTCGCGGCCAAGACTTCGGTGATTTCGCTTCCTACCCGATGAAAGTCATCGTAATTCAAGGAGACGTCGACGAGGAATGCGTGTCCACCTGCGCGCAAATGGTCGTGAAACCGTTGGTCATCTGCGAAGCCGCTTATCAGAGTGCTGTTGAGCAAGCCGGCTGTCTCTGTCTGAACCTGGAAGGTCTTTCCGCGCCAAGCCTCAACGAGGCGATCGGACAACTTGTTAATACGGAGCCTATCAATCTGGAAGAACCGGGGGATTCAAATCCCTTTCTGCTCCCGTATCAGAGCGTGCGCAGCCACCCAGAGCGTCACCATTTTGCCTCTCAACAAGAGCCCTATCCAAGGAGCACTTTTCAAGCGGAAGAACCCAATGACAAGCTACTCAATCAGTTGGTGCGAGCTATACCCTCAGGGAACAAAACGCCTCATCGAGTGGAGGATAGGGTATCGCTGCTGATCTCAACGACCCAAGAGATCTTCAAGTGCAAGCTGCTAGATAGCATGTTGATGGCGGCTGAGAGCGGAAATGCGATGATTCCTGGGGAGCTACAGGAAGACTTGAACGAGCTTCTAAACACCGGTGATCGTGCGGCGCGACAGAGGCTCATGGCTGGAATCGAACCATACTTGCCATCAGCAGATCGAAGTTTAATCCTTTGCGTTCCCTGTCAGAACAAGACGATTCCTCAAGCGTATTTTGGAAAGCAATTTCCCACGAGAGTCATAGATATCCTTTACGCCGCAAAAGATAGAAACTATATCGTCCATTCCGATCCGAGACGTTGGCATGGTGAAGCCGAAACGGCGGCAGCTCTCGCTCTGACCCAGTTTCTTGCAATGGAATCGGAGTTCTTCACGAAGATGACTACTCTTTGGGGACTCGCCGAAAAGCGTCCTGTTATCCGCGTTCCGCAGATCTCTAGTGGTTTCTATGGAAAGTTGCGGGAGATTCGGCGGGTCTTCGACGGAGGAAATATCGTTGCTCTCAATAGAAGGGTGGAGGCGTTCGGCGTAGAGCTCGCCAGCGCTCTGCCGGAAGAGTTTATCGACCTTCTTCGGGACACACCAAGGGAACTCAGGATCATTTCAGACATGCCTCTGGAGTGGATGATGATCGATGGGGTGCCTTTAATGTATCGCTGTCAGGTATCACGGTTCCCCATGACACCGGGAAACTTCCTGTTGACTCATTACCTGCAGACCCAGAACGTCCTAATCCTAGATAAAAATGCAGGCAATCGCGTTCTGATTCTCAACTGCCTGGCGAAAACGGACAAACTGCACATTTACCCGCAGAAGTTGCACGAGGTGCTGCAGGAAACAGGTATCACTCATGAGTACGCGGTGGTTTCCAACCTCGAGGAGTACAAAGCGCAGCTTCGCGAAAAAAAGCCATTCATCTTGTTGCACTGCGGGCATGGATCCTATGACAGCGCCGAAGATCTCGGCTATCTCCATTTCGGCGCAGAGAAAGCAAAGGTCTGGGACCTCACCGATACAGCTATACCTCCTATCGTCATGCTCGGGGCTTGTGACACGGCAGCTCTAGCCGAAACACACAATACACCTTCCAACGCATTCTTGGGGCTCGGTGCACGGGCCGTTCTGGCAACATTCCTCGCTGTTCAAGCAGATCGCACGATTGAACTGTACGTCAGAGTCCTAGCCAACCTGGACGAAGCAATCTCCGGAGAGCTTGGACTGGAAAACTGGGCGCAGGTCGTTTCGAAGACGATCATCCTCAACCGTTATCTTGATTTCCTTCATGCCTTCACTCAAGATCAAATCAGACGCCGTCGGAAAGAGATCGACTCGAGGGTTTTTTTTGAATATCCACTGCGTTGGAAACGAGATGGATTCAAAGATTTTGCGGACGGATACAAACGCTGCCCTCAACTACTGGAAGACTCAATACGCCACTTCGATGCGGAGTGCGCTGATGACTTCCATCGGTTCGTGGCAACGAACAAGGTGCTGATGCACACCATGTTCTATACCCATTTGGGTTCTCCTGAAACAATACACATCGTTGGCGAAGAGGAGCGGAGAGACTCTGAAGGGGACTCAGTAGATTACTGGGAAACCCGAGAGCGAGAGCTCTCGGCATCATAGGTGCTCAAGATACCAGAGTGGATTGTTTCACCGCCTCCTGCTGAGTGAAGAACCACTCTGAAGCGCGGACTACTCCCGATATGTCGGCTTATCGTCAGCAACCGCCCAACACTACTCGCTATTCAGAGGCAGCCCAGGGATCGGCGTGGAACGCACAAGGATCTCAGGGCGGTTGTTCCGTGCATTGGTGTAGCTCCTCATCCTGAGGTCGCGTCCCTGACACGACTGCTCTAATGATTGGGACGGGGCGGTGGTGTCCGATCCGGGATGTGGCAGACGAGGGCGCCATTTACTCCCGGTTCATCCATCATCTTGCTAAGGTTTTTGCGGGTCCACTCGGCCATCAGTTCTCCCCGCGCATCTCTATCTGGTGTTTGATTCATCAGTAGCTTCCTCCGTGAAGCTGCATGGGAGAGTAACATAACCGGTTTCAACCCAAGGCTGAACCCCTTCTCCCAGGCCTAGCGGAAGAACCATTTGCTAAAGGCATGTACGCCCCACAGAGCGCTGAAGCCGAGCGCCCCCAGAAGTAGTGGTCTAGCAACTCTAGCTAAGTCATTCTTGAGGTTAGATGAGAAGGTTGCTGGCCCATGACTCTTTCGGGCAACCGGCAAGTCTCGTTTTTCCGTGCGGCTGCGATGCCAATCGACCAGTGAGTAAAGCGTCGGCCAAAACCCTATATACAGCGCGTTGATAATCGCGCCGAACATACACATCAAAATAAATATGACGAGTACCACGAATATCGTCTCAAGCACTTGTACCCCGGGCCATCTCGTCCTGATGTAGTGCCATGGGTCCACAAAGATCAGCGCGTTCACTGCTACAACAAGCACAAGGCCGAGGCCGAGGTCTCTTCCATCGGTCGAATGCTTCGGTATCGTTGGCTGCTCCTTGCGTCCCCACAACCTAGTTCACCTTGTCCTTCGCCACCTGATGAAACCCCGCCGCCAGTAATTCCTCCGGCTCGACCTCGGTAAGCCAGAACACGAGCATCCGGTCCCGCTGGTCGAAGTTGCTGGCCCGCACCTCATCGGCCTCGGTGATCGTGAGCAAGCCTAGCAGCGACAGCTCGGTGACGCACTCCTCGCGCGAGTTGTACAGGACGCTCCAGCCCTGCGCGGGCTCGATGATGAGGACCATCGCGTGATAGAAGTTGCTGGGGCGTGGCGTGATGATGAGCCGGGCGTCCATGGGGTGATAGTACGCCCGTCTGATCAACACCTCTGCCTGATCGAGGTAGCGGGCGTCCAACGTTGCTGACCCTCACTGAAGTATCTCCGCATACTTTCCGCCATCAAACTCATACAACTTTCGTCCATCCGTTCTAACCAACCCTTGGGCCGCAATCGCAGTCCCGGACTCTTGCACTGCGATGTCGAAGAAGCCTTGATGTATCGACTTCATGAAGCGAACAACCGACTTTGTCTGAGCACAGGGATCGTGTCCCACCTCAGTTTCAGTGTCCGTAGAGCCACAGCTCCCGAGATTGTCCGACTCCGTGGTGAGGGACAATACAGGCCGAAAGTGATCTGAAACAGGTGCGATGAACACCTCATTAGCATTGGTGATGCCTTGGCCTCCATCCTCAAGTGAGATTTCGAAGCCATGGACATCGGACCCATAGAGGACTGCGAGAGCCTTGCCCGCGCTCCCAAAAGCGCCGGTTTGTGCGATGTCATTGTCCACGATCTCAGCTGTCCACCCCCTCTGGGTCTGAGAGAATACGAACGCATCTACCTGAGCACCACACGCATGGCAGTCTTCACCATCGGCAGCAGCAGAAGTCACAAGCAGATGCTTGCGGATGCTCTTTTGCACGTAGGTGCTGTCCAGAATCACGATTGCATGGCCCGGTGATGACTCTCCGGACATGTTCTTAGTGTGAACCACCGATGATTTAGTCGCGGGGTCGTAGTTGCCATAGACGACGCTTAGGGCCTTTGACATCTTGAACTCGCCAGTGATGGCGTTAGGTGCATTTGGAGGACTCGTCAGGTAATGGCGACCGACTACAACACCGACCATGACTCCAGTGATTAGTAAACCGATGCCTGCAGCCTTCCTCATGAATGTGACGCCGCTAACCGGTGACGGCTCTTGCAGAGTTGGATGACCCGCAGGTGACAGTATTTTGGAAACAAGGATGACCGAAGCAAGCATGAGCGTTGCCGTCAGGACATAAAGACCCGCCCCCGGCTTCAGTTGCACAGCGTTCGCGGCGAGTGTTTCGAGTTGTTGAGTCAGACCAGAGAAAGGGTTGTCTGATGGCAGAGTTGCGGTAGCACTTAGTTGCTGGTGTAGCCAAGAATGCATGTCTGAGTTAGCGATGGTCAGATGCAGGGTAGCGGCTAATGCTGCTAGTCCTCCCACCACCGAGAGGACTCGGGTGGCGGCCTGAGATGGCGCAGAGACGCAGCAGATCAGAGCTAGCACTGCGCACCCGAAGGCTAGACCTATCTCGATGGCGACGAGCGAGACATAACGTATGGACGCCGGAATCTCCAAAGATGGGTTTGCAGCTATTGCGGATTTATCCTCGGTATGTTCGAGGTCCATGACCCTGGGTGTCTCCGCATTCCCGTTACCAAAAGACGAGACCGCCTGGTTGATCTCTCGACCTTTGTTCATGAGGTCATACCCACTGAAGTCCTGACTTCCGAGGATAGGAAGTTGGAGGCTTGCCAGCGGCAGAAAGAAAGTGAGAAGTGCGATCAGGAGAAGCGTCCCAACGATCCATCGGTCTGGGGTTCGGGCGTGTTGCAGACGCGCTATTGGCGTCGAATGTGCAGCGTGTGGATCTTGACTAGGCACAGCCCAGCCGCCATCAGGTGTAATGGACACGTTTACCTCATGCAGGCGTAACAAACTCGTTGATGCGCAATTCTACTCCGTAGTCTCAGAATTATCTTGCCGTTGTATCGCTCTGGCGAGAACATGACGTCATCTTTAGCCGGAGGGAGATTCCAAATTCAAGGCGAATGGACATGCTTGATGACGGCGATGAACCTGTATAGATTCGAAAACTACGCTGTGGTCTCTGTAATGGACTCCAGTGGCACAGAGCAATGCCACCTCATAAAGGACGATGAAGCGTGCGCAGAGGAGTGCGGCAGTCCTAACCAAATTATCCGGCTCTTATACGAACGAAAGGTCTCGTTGGACGGAGTCGAGAAGTGGTCAGCAGGACAGCGCGCTATGGCAGCCATTGTTGCCGAACGTCTTCTAGGCGACGGGACCGGGTCTGCCGCTCAATAGCGCCTAGGCGCCAGATTTGTAGTTGCCGAAAACGCGACCTCGCTGGAGCGTTGGTCGCCGGTGACGAGAAGGGCGTTTCTCGGTCCTTATTTCTCCATGATGAGAATCCTCCACACCGTAGCGGCGGTTGATCATGCTTGTTTCTGGATCGACTCGAGGTCGGCAGTGGCGAGACCATGCAACACCTGTTCATAGAACGCAACGGGCGACATAGCGTCTCGGTTCAGAAGGCCGTCTGCTCACAGACAACTTTCATAACGGAACCCATGGATCATTGGCCTGAAGAGGTTTCGCAGACAAGCCGAAAGCAACACGCTGGAACTCGGCATTATCCCCTGGAGAGAAAACGGACGTAATACTTGAGGGCTTTGCTCAAAAAGAGACAGCAGCCCATCGTGCAGAACTCTTGAATGTGACCGTTACACCTGAGTTTCAATTAGTAGTGCACTTAAGATTCGCTATTGAGGTGAATTACTTTCCAGCCTGCACGCGAAGCACCTGCACCGGGCCAATAAGTCCAGACGGAAACAGCGTCGAGTTGGCATTATATGGCGTGAAGTCAGTGTAGGTGTACTTAGTTGCGTTCGGCTGCTGATCGCCGATCAGCCGATTGACCCAAGAGTTAATGACCGTTATCGTGATCGAATTTGATCCAGGTTTTAGACTGGAGGTGACGTCGAATCGATAGGGGTTGTGCCAACCAACGCCGAGTTCCTCGCCATTGACAGTGAGTGTGGCTAGGTTTTTGACCTCTCCAAGATCCATGAAGATGTGTGAGCGTTTCGAGAACCAGCCTTTTGGAGCTTGAATTGCTTTAGAGTACGTGGCGGCTCCGGAGAAATACTTCACTCCGTTCACTGAACTCGTCGACCAAGAGGTGAGTTGAGCCAGCATAATCGACGTGGGGGCTCCTCTGTGTGGCTGGAAGTTCAACTTCCATGGACCTTCCAAGTTCGCCAACTTCGTTTGAACAGTGGAGGGTGCAGTGAAGGATTTTGCCGCCACTCGATGACGAAATACTAAGAAGACAGATTCCCACGCGCTAAGGCGCATTGGCACTGCCGTCTCGCCGTCGACCATACGGTAGGAAAGAGCTTCGGTAGAACCGCTCTCCGCGCGCCAGAGCTCAGGCTTTCGACCTGTAACGCGAAATCTAGCCTCGAAGCGTTCATCGTGATCGCTCCGATTGTCGACGAAATAAATATCTGCGTTAGACGAGGTGCGGTGTATGAATTCAATGCGAGAGTCCGACCGCGACTTCGTATAGGTAAAGTCCGGCACCGCGTGCAAGGCTTCCAGCGCAGACGAGGCATCGGAGCCTGCATAAACTTTACCCTTACCCACAGTGTGAACTCCGCGTCCATCACCAAAGAGGTCCGTGAGCAGGCGAGTGAATTCTGTTGAGCTATCAGCAAGGCTGGGGGTATCCACAGGCTTCGGTCCGGCCAGAATGGCGCCATCGCTGACGAGCGAGTAGATCGAGCGAAGAACAGGCAATGACATGTGACGCGTATAGGGGTCCAGAACGAGCAACCTGTATCGCATACCGGATCGCGTGGTGATTTGCCCAGCTGTCACGCTGACATCGTGGACTAATCCATCGGCATCGATGTAATCAAATCCGTATTCGGATGGAACGTTTGGAGCCCTATCGCGGAAGATAGCTGTGATGTTGGAATCCTCGCCATAGAAATAGAGGACGTCTGCTGCAAATCTTCCTTGCTGCAGCATGAAGGAGTTCCGCGCTAGATAGTCGATCCAGGGTCGCGCCTGCTCTGCCCACGTCTCGTTGCGGTTGAACCATTGACCGTAGATCCCTAGAGTGAGACCGGGGATTTTATCTGCGACCGGCTGGTGAGTAGACTCATGAATCACGATCCTGTTGATCCCGTTTAGAAACTCCTGGTCCACTGTAGGCTTGAGGGTTTCAGGGGAGTACGCCCAGGCTTCTACCTTCGCAGTCATCGACTCAGCAGCAGCGATATTCTGCCCGTATATGTGTGCAACCGATGCCGATTCGCGATCGTCCGCGTTATAACGGAAGGATTCAGTGTGGACTCCGATGGGCTGCGTCCACATAGCGCCCATGGGAACATCGGCTCGCTTCTTCACCTCCATGCCGTCGCCGATGAAGGCGCGATCTCCTTCGTGCGATTCGCCATAGTGCTGCAGATTGCGCTCTTTCAGCGACGCATGGATCTGGCCGTAGTGTTCGTCTGCGGTTAGATCAGCAATCGTCTTTCTAAAATCCCACAGGAACCGATCGCTCGCGCTCGCACTCTCCACGACGTGCCCAGCCAGGACCGGCAACCAAGGAGTCGGATCGTATCCACGAAGTTTCTGGAACTGGGTGAGCATATCGTCTGTCCAGTTTTGAGTGCCTGCCTCCCAACTGTCTGTAATCACTGCGCGAATGCCACGGCTTCCCATCTCTTGCGCGCCAACAGTATCGCGATAGCTGTTGAGATAGTTGTCCAGATAGTTCTTCACATAACGGTGATCGAGCTTATCCACTTCAAGGCCGGTGGCCTCGGCTGTTGCTGGATGGTTCGTCGTCCCAATGAGAGAGTAGCCGATGCGAAGGATAGTCCACTTGCCGGGTGGTGGTGACCAATCGAGTGTGCCATCTTCATGGAAGCGGGAAGTGAGATCGATGACTACTGATTTGGACACAGTACTGCTTAGGTCCACTGAAGGAGTGGCAAAGCTATAGAGATCAAGCATCTGCTGAAACGCCGCTTTTTCTTCGAAGTGATGCACGCGCGCGTCTGTATGCAATCGAAATTCGTTGATCTGGACATCTTCATGCGCTCGTCCGCGCTGATCAAAAGAGAGCCGGAAGAACCTTGCTGTGGTGGGTGCAAACGTGAGCGTCTGCTCTACCGCTCCACCCGCTGGAATAGGAGTGACGAGGCGATAGCTCAAACCATCGTCGCTGGCCTCGAGTGCCGCACCTGTTGGAGCGCCTCGTGCCTCTCTACCGACTGACAAGGTGATGGAACGGATTGTGATCGGAGCGGGATACTCCGCCTGCAGCCATGGCCCGTCATCTTTATCTCCGCTTTGGATCATGACGAAGGTAGCCGCATTGTCATCAGCGAGAAGATCTGGCGTCGCTATCCGGCCTCGGCCGGTCGACATCGTGGGCATCACGAAAGCGGCTTCGTCGATAGGTCTTTTGAATGCGACGACTTTCGCGTCTGCGTAGAGTGCGGGTTCCGTTATGTGAGGGTCGAAGGCAGGCGTGTTTTGGAATTTGCCCGTAATGGTTGGGGGGTGGATTAGCTTGCCGGTGTACGGCTTCCCTCCCTCGATCGAAGTCTCGCTCCACACATACTTCTTCATTGCCTCACTGGGAGGCACCCAAGGTCCACCTGTCTCGCTCCAACCTGGGCTCCCAGCGATCCCGAGTTCCATGCCGAAGCGATCGGTCAGACTTACCGCGTATCGAAAGTCGTCCTTCCATTCCGGAGTCATGTACTCGATGCGATGATCGACGATCTTCGGAGTTGCCAGTGCAGCATCAAAGACTTGCACACCACCCAAACCGATTCGATGCATCCACTCCAGGTCAGCGCGAATTCCTTCCTTTGAGATGTTGCCGTTCATCCAGTGCCACCAGACAAAGGGGCGCGCTTCAGGTGGTGGGTTCAAGAAGCCGTCGCGCAGCGGATCAGGCGGTGTTACTGCCGCCTGCTGAGCGAAAGCAGTGGCATTCAAGAGAGCAATCAGCAGCATCCTCATGGGCTCCGCCTTCCAATTCTTTCGGGACTAGCGCACTTCAAGGTCAACCTTGCCAGTCACATCTTGATCGAGGATCCACCAGTCTCCTTCATGGTGCGCCGGAACAACCTGATCACCCTTATAGACGCCGAGGGAGCCTTGTAGCATCGGGAGTTTGACTCTTGCTTTCAGTCCCAACGGAAGCTCCGCGGAGAGACTGAATGCGGAAGCACACTTCCATGCAACATGGATCGGACCTCTCGGAGTGGGCACCACACCTTCAGCAAACTTGAGGTCTCCCGTATGGGGAGCGATCTCGGCTTCTTCCCATCCAGGCTTGATTCGTTGTACACCAAGAACAAATCGAGGAAGCAGATTGGCAGGAGCTGCACCCCATGCGTGGTTCCAGTCCTGATTCGGCTTATAGCGCTGGTCCCACGCCTCCCAGGTGATTGTCGTTCCACTCTCCACCATATGTCTCCAGCTGCGATCGCCTGGTGCGATCATCTCGTCGAGAGCTGCCTGTGCTTGTCCGTTTTCGAAGAGTCCTTCCATCAAGAACTGCGCAGCATAGGGTGAGCCTCTCATGCCGCTTTGTGCAAGCCATTTCGCTATATGGGGGCGCTTCGCTGGCGGGACTAGCCCGAAGTCGAGTGGAAAGAGATTTGCGTGAAGTGCGCTGTGGCTCGTACCGATGCCATCGTGGTACAACCCAGTCTGATCGTCGAATAAGGTTTTCTGGAATGCGGCTAGCGACTCAATTTGCTGTTGAGATAGCTCTCGTGCGTCATCCTGCTTGTTCAGCGCGAGTGCTAGCTGGCGCATCTCGTCCATCGCCCGCAAGTGGAACGCATTGACCACTGTGTTCACGGAGGTGAACACATAACCGTCGCGTTCCCCGATTGGCCAGTCGACGATATCACCGTGCGCAATCTCCGCCGCAGTGCTGTGAACCAGTCCATCGGAACCAACGCGCTCCGTCAGCAACTTGGTCTTGAGCAAATCGTAGTTCTGAGCCAGCCACGCTCTGTCGGAGGTCTGCATCCAGTCGGCGTAGGCGATGAAGATCATTTGCGGAGCCCACTCCGTCGGCCAGGTTGGATACTGAATTAGTCTCTTGAATGTATCCCGCTCCATCTGCGAGCTTGGGTCGCCGGCGTAGTAGTCCAGCTGATTTTGATACGCATCCGCTTCATACGCCAGACGCTCGCGATCCCCGTCGACAAAGATGCCTGCGAAGGTTGTCGCTTTGATGGAATAGTGACTCAGATCCCAGACTCGATCCAGCATAGGGTTTGACGAGTGAAAGCTAGCGGCACTGTCATCCCAGGTACTGTCGAAGGAAGCTCGCCGCAGGACCTGATTCGTAGTCAACTCGCCGATCCATCCAGAAAGCTCGACCCAACGGAACGGCGTGAGTACTCCCATGGAGACTGGCGTTTGTACCGCGGGTGACTTTGTGTTGCGCGGATCGGGCCGCGGCGCAACGATCATCGCTTGTCCGTTCAAGACGAGCTTCACCTCGGAATATCGGACCGTGCCTGGAGGTGTACGGTCCACGCGCCCGTCCCGTATTGACTCACCAAATCGAACGGTAATTTGTTCTTTGTCTGTCGGCGTTGGAGTCAGAAGTAAGTTGCCAAATGCCACGCGCCCAAAGTCCAGAAGGTAATCGCCGTCGGACAGCTTCACAATGGAGACTGGTTTCTGTTCGTAGAAAGCGACTGGGGCTGCTCCCGCTATCTTCGTAAAGATGATGCCGACTAAGGGAAGAATCCCAGTCACGAGCTTCCTAGCTAACGCTCTGCGTCGCGCGAGGCACTGTCTAGCTTGATGGATCATATAAATTCTTTAGCACCCCGACGGTATAGCCTGCCATCTCACTTTACCTTCTACGGCGCACTCAGCCCCGCATGGGCTGCAGCGTGGCTGAGTGCAGATCCGTTAGAAGTTGAACCGAGCAGTCAGTTGTCCGATACGGGCATCATTCGCCTGGGTCGGAAGAGTTGTGCCTACCTTGACGGCGCCGTAGTTGGAAGCGCCGATGCTGGTTCCCGGTCCACCAAATTGTGGACGGTTGAGGACGTTGAAGAAGTCACCACGAATCTCGAAGCTCATGCTTTGGTGGAAGATAAACTTCTTGAAGACGTTCGCATCCATCGTGGGCCACAGCGTGGCGCGTGAGTCGATGTACTGCGGATTGGTGACATAGGTGTAGGAGTAGCGCTGGCGATATGCGGGATTGGTTGCTGGAGAGGTATTGTCACAACCAGCTGAAGAACTCGACGTTGCGACCGTCTGCCCCGCGTAGTTCTCATAGCAGGTGTTGAACTCTCGAGCCCAGTTGTGCGGTGCGAGTACTGGATTGCCGATTTGATAGACGTTGCCGGGTTCAGAGATGAGGCCACCGTTCTGCGCACGGAGGACAGTACTCACCTGCCATCCACCCAAAACGAGCCGTTCGGCATAGTTCAGCTTCTCGAACCTTGGCAGCTCGAGTGTACCGAAGAGGTTGCCGTTCAGGGATGCCCCCGGGTCAGTGAGGCGTGCCAAAGTCGATCCCGGTCCGAAGTTATTCAGATAGGTCGTCTGGTTGATTAGCTTGTCCCAGGTGAAGTTGCCCTGAAAGGAAACGTGATGTTTCATCGGCTTCGATACCTGAATCTGCAGGGCGTCGTAGCGTTGTCTTCCAAGAGACGAACCGAGCTCTGTAACGCCGCTGAATTCGGGATAGGGTACCAACAGTAGAGCTCGCGAGATCGTCGCCGCATTGAGTGTGTTGTTCGTTGGAACTTTGCCCGCCATCGGATTCGCTACAGCGCTGTTGAGGTACGTTTGGTTCGCGAGCGCTCCAGCGCCGTCAGTACCCGTGTAGTAGTACTGTTGCGGAAGGGCATCAAGGTTCTGCGAAACTTCCAGCTGGCGCGCACGCTGCCCGACATACGCGATCTGTACGGAAAGATTGCCGAGGAACTGCTGCTGCAGGTTGGCTGTATATTGCATGCTGCTTGGCTGAACGTGGTTGGGGTCGTAGAAACTTACGCTTGTACCGATGCCGGTAGCGAGTCCGGCGTTCGAACCAGTGGGCAGCAGGACGCCGTTCGGAAAGGGATTACTGGCGCTAGCCTGCGGCAAGGGAGAGCTGGTCGACGTTCCGTTGCTGGTTGTCGTTTGATTGAAACCGGCGCTGGTCGGGCTCTCCAGGGTATTAAAGTAGATGATGCCGTAGCCGCCGCGGACTACAGTAGTCGGCGTGACTTGGTAAGAGAAGCCCACTCGCGGCTGCCAGTTATTCAGATCCTTCTTATAGGGATAGGGATTGCTGCTCGAGGTATACAGCAGGCCGCCGTTTAGGGTCAGACTCGGAACGCTGCTTTGCAGAGGACTGGCGCAGGTAAGACAGAAACCCGCAACCTGCTTGTTGTAGCGTTCGCTGAACGGCGATTCATAATCCCAGCGGACGCCCAGGTTGACAGTGAGCTTGTCCGTCACACGCCAATCGTCCTGTGCGAACGGGGCGATATAGATCTGCTTGAGCGCGTAGGCGGGAGTGATGTTGTAGCCGACAGTGTTGAACGTACCAAGGAGCAGGCCAGCCATATCATCTCCAGAGTTTGCATCCGAGTTGATGTAGTTTTGCTGCGTAGAGGTCCGGTTCAGTGTGTAGCCGGTGAAGCCGCTCTGCGGGTTTTGCACGTTGTAGTGGATCAGATTGCCTTCGAATCCGAACCGGACCGAGTGGCGGCCCCAGGTCTTGGTAAGCGTCTCTTCCAGCGAGCCGGTGAGATTTGTGCTGACCTGCCCGCTCGCTCCTGGCGCCAGGCCAGAGTAGTTGTCCGTCGTTGTCGTGATACCTGGGAAGGAAAGATAGGGCATGTTGACGGTATTGATGCCCAGCCCCCCAAGGTTGAAGTTGGAGTTGCCTGGGTACGTCAAGCCGAAGGGGTGCCAGATGACGCCTAATCGGGAGTCAAGCACCATCGTTGAGCTGAACTGGTGAACGTCATCCAGACTGCCGCCACGGTTGTTGCGATACACGGAGTATCCGTAACCGCCGAGCGATGCACCGCTCGCGCTTGCCGAGAGATAGGGAGGAATGCCATTGGTGTAACCCTGGAAAGGATAGGATTGCGTGAGTCCACTGCGGAACAAAGTGATGTTCAATTTGTTCCTCGATCCGATTGCCTGGTCGAAGCGACCGATGATCGAGGGATAGCTGGAACGGTACGATGTCTGATTCGACGTGTAGTTCGTGATCGCAGTCGCACCTGCGCCAGCGATATTGGGCTGCGGATAGTAGTTCATCAGTGCAGCTCCCGTCGCGTTGATGCGCGCAGTGGGAATCTGATTGTTGGCGAAGTAAGCAGTACGAACGTTGCCGACCACCGGTGAGTTTGGATCGTAGATCTGGATGCCGTTGGTGCAGAGTCCTTGTGGGTTGAAGACCGAGCACAGGCCCGAGAAGTCGCCCATACGTTCTGCCGCCGTAGGTACCCGCGAGCTGAAGTTGAGAGCAGTATGAGTCTGGTAGAACTCGTAGGAGAGCATGAAGAAGCTCTTATTCTGGCCGTTGTAGAGTTTCGGAATCCAAACAGGGCCATCCACTACAAATCCTGTCTGGGCCACCTGATTGTTGTTGCGGTGGGTTGGTGCAGTTGGGTTGAGCGCACCGTTCTGGTTAGGCACGCGCTCGTAGTTGTTGGCATCCAGATAGGTATTCTGGAAGATATAGTAAGCCGCACCATGTAGCTGATTGGTGCCACCGCGTACAACGGTGTTGGTGACGGTTCCGTTACCGTGACCCACCTGGGCGTCGAAGATCGACGTCTGGACCTTGACCTCCTGGACAGCTTCAGGTGAAGGCACGAATCCAGTGTAGCTAGCGCCTGAGAACCGCTCCGCCGGATCATCGGGAATGCCGTTAAGCGTGAGCCGGTTATGGCCGCCATTACCGAGTGATGATATCTGCACGGCAACACCCGAATAAGGGTTGGTGTATTGGCTGGCTTTTACCTGAAAGTATTCGTTCGTCGAAATGCCTGCCGCCAACGTGGCCATCACGAAGGGATTTCGCCCGACATTGGGCAAGTCAGTCACTTCTTGCTGGCCGAGGGTTGTGGCGATGTTAGCTGAGCCTGTATCGATGAGAACGTTGGAATCGGCGCTGACTTCAACGCTTTCAGTACCTCCGCCGGCATTCAGGGTGATGTTCACTACCTGGAGTTCACCAGCCGTGAGAACGATGCCCATCCGTGATTCCACCTTGAAGGTGGGCGCGGTGGCTGTCACGGTGTAGGTGGACGGGTTTAGATTTTGAAGCACAAAAGCTCCATCAGCACTCGAGGAGACTGTTGTCTTGAAGTGAGTGGTGACGTCCTCAGCGGTCACGTGAACCCCCGGGATCTTTGCGCCGCTCGGATCGGAGATTTCACCTTGAATGCTGCCAAGATATTTTTGTGCCGTAGCGCGGGGCGTGAGGGCGGTCAGTGCCGCCGCAGTCGTGAATAGGAGTACGGCCGCTTTCCAGGCTCGTGGAACTAAGTTCATTTTGCGCCTCCAGTGGCGTTGGATCTGCTTCGGCCTGCCAAAGAGTCTGGTTTGGGACCCGGTTTCGGCGTGATAGTGAAGCGGGGCCATCCTCCTAGCTGCACATAACGATCGCCAAGTTAATTCACCGGAAGAAAACCGCTAGGCTTAACTGTTAAGGGGGATTAGGTCTTTTACTTGCAGCTAGTTAGTGCTTTGCGCATGGTCAAATGATTCGCGCTAAGCTCTCAGAGTTCATGACTTCTGCATGCCTTGCTTCGGCAGTGGTAGACTGTCGAACTGATCTGCAATGGCGTTAGAATCACTCACCCCCGAAGCTTCTGAAGTCATGACGTCGGTTCAGAAGGACGACCTGATCGCGCGTGTTGCTGCATCTGCAACCTTCCGCCGCGCTCTCCGGCTGCGCGAGTTTCTTCTCTATGTGGGTAAGGCTTCGATTCGGGATGGAGTATTGGAGCTTCGCGAGCAGGATATTGGCGTCAAGGTATTTGGTCGGTCACCGGACTACGATCGTAGTGCTGACAACATCGTGCGCGTAAACGCGACAGAACTGCGGAAGCGCATTGATCTCTACTTCACCGGAGAAGGCTCGGGCGAACCTTTTGTTTTTCAGATTCCGCGCGGCGCTTATAAGTTGGTCTTCAGCCGACGGCTCCTAAGGGAGCCAGCGCTTCCAACTGGAAATCAAATCGAACCGGAGGCCGTGCCGTCTCCAGTTCTCATTGCAGAGCCTGCGGCTTCCCCGGCGACCCGTGGCTGGATGTGGCTTTCGGTTGCTCTCGGTTTGCTTTCCTTGATCTTGGCCGTTGCGCTCATCCGTGTTCACCAGAGCTCGGTAATGGATGCAGATCGGCGGCCCGCCGTCATGCAATTCTGGCGGTCCTTCACGCGGGACAAGGAGCCTGGAACGCAGACTGACCTCGTTCTCTCCGATGAAAGCTTGAGCTTGATGCAGGATATCCTGCGGCGGCCTATTAGCTTGTCAGAATATGTGGACCGCAGGTACGCTGACACCATCGATGCCTCTGCGGTGAGCGAAGAGCGCAAGGCAGATGTTCGTGAACTCCTAGGCCATAATCTGGTCACCTTGGGGGAAGTTTTAGCGGCACGCCAGATCATAGTGCTTCCCGGACTTGCTCAGCACTTCCACGTCACGGTGCCCCGACTGTATCCGCCGGATCTCATGAAGCGCAATAATCTGTTGATTATTGGAGGAAAGAAGTCCAACCCCTGGGCTGGGTTCTTCGAAGATCAACTGAATTTCACCTTGGAATACAATCCGAAGACCGGCCAAAACTTCGTCCTCAACCGCCATCCGGCCAATGGTGAGGCAGCCAACTACTACGCAGACGGTAGTTCTGTCCTTCCAGGCGGGATCGCCGTTTTGTCCTACATCCCCAATCCGACGAATACGGGGGAAGTCCTGCTGCTTACGGGAAGTGATTCTGACGCTACCGCGGCCGCTGCGGAGTTCATCACATCAGAGAGTTCTATTCAGAATTTCCTAAAACGAATCGGACGTACGCAGCTCCCTCACTTCGAGTTGGTTCTTCGCACAACTCGATTGAATGGAACATCGTTCTCTTCGGAGATTGTCGCAGACCGAGTACGCTGAGACTATCTTTGCGGTTTTGATAGCGCATCGCTCTATGCAAGCTTCGCCACGGACATGGACAAACACGTAGTTACTGCGCATGATCGACAGCTCTAACATGGGTCTGAAGGAGATCGCTGATGGATGCGGGTCGCAGACCGCCGATGCGATGCGGCGCAGGTTCTTACGCGTCCTCTGGATCACACCTCGTTAATATCTGCAGCGGTTCAAGAGGGGAAGTGAGCCTTTGGAAGTTGTCGATGGTGTGGCACCCGAGAAAATTGAGAACAACAAGACCCCGATGATCAGTACAGATCGATTGGCATCTGTTTCCTGCCGCTCAACGAGCCAGAACAGGCCGATACGCGTTTCCAGCCGGAAGCGGCTCGAACGGATACTCGGCGATGATTCACTTGTTATGAATCATCCCTAACGGGATGCGAATCAAGAGATGCCCTTGTAAAGCGCTTCCCCCCGTGAGATGGACACTACGGATTCCGCTCCTCCAGCATCTGGATTCCACGCTTGATCATGCAGGCGCATCTCCAGCGCGCACCTCTTTTATCCGGCTTGCCTATTTCGTTGCACCTCGTCATCGTCATAGGAATTCCGACCACTTCAACGTTCGGTTAGTGCCATTGCGCTCGGTTGTAATCTTCGGTGGCGGCAGCCGCACAGGCCCAACCCCTTTCTTATTAGGTGGCGGGAAGCGAATTAGGTGGAAGATGATCTCCTGAGGTGACTCGCTTATTTCCGGTGATTGCTCCTTCAGCCTTGTGTAGAACGCGTGAAGCAGATTGAGGCGATTCAACTTTCTTGCGTATTGTTTGTGGTCGTCAGGGCTGTAGGCTTTCGCTTCTAGCAAAATAAGATGGGACGTTCTTTCTTCACGATCGTACGCAACTATAACCAGATCAACGTCCTGTTGGTTCCCCATGACGAGCCAAACTTCCGTTGCACCGTCGTTGGTCATGGGCATATTGCATTGGACCGGCTCACCCCCTACAAAGTCCAACAGCGCCCCGGCCAGCCAGTCGAAATGAAAGTCCGTAGCCCACCAAGCATCATATAGAGACTCCCTGCGAATATCAGCATGTTCGGCCAGCCAAGCACAAAAGTTTTCCCCTAAACTGGGAGATTTCTCGTAACAGTCGAGGATGTGGCGAATCAGGAGGTTGCGCTCTTTCCGATTGAACCTCTCAAGTGTGTCCACGAGCGTTTTCTTATCTTCCATGGATCAGAGCTTAAATCATGGATCAGACCACCGATCGCCCGGTCTTCGTCGGACACCTTGACTGAAAACGCCCATGCCGAGCCGGGGCCTTTGCCGTGCAGATGAATGCCAAGACTGATGCGCGACGTATCACCTTCCACTGCCAAGGGTGTATAGCAACGTTGCTTTCCATCTGCGGTGATACTGATCTTATCGCCCGGCAAGACTGCGGTTTTGAAAGGTGTATCGCACACAAGTTCAATGACACGAAAATGCTGCGACACCTGCTCCACCTTCACTACGGTCGCCTGGGTCACGGGCCTCTTGGTGACATATTTCTTCAGTATCGTCAGAACGGTCGACATAATCTGCTCCCCTTAGCGAACGACTGATTGCATGAGACGTTCCCAGTTTCCATGAGCGAAGAGTTCCTGATCCTGCGAAGAGAGGCTGGATTGCTCTAGGAAGGCACGTCCTTCTCCACCGGGCCGATATTGATAGGGGTAGTCGCTCGAAAACAGGATGCGTTCAGGCCCTACAGCAGTTATGGCGCGGTGCAGATAGTCGTGGCTCCACATGCCGCTCGGGGTGACGTACAGATTCTGTTTGAAGTAATCCTCGATGGGGCGTTCCAGCTTCGTCACACGCGCAAGCGACTTGAGTCGTTCGAGGTAGAAGAGGACGACCTCTCCCCAGTGGCCCAGGATCACCTGCAGATGGGGAAAGCGGTCGAAAGTGCCGGAGAGGATCAGCCGAACGAACTGGATGCCGGCTTCATAGTGCCAGCCGATGCCGAAGGTCGCGAAAGACATATCAACCCGCTCGTTAAAGCCTGAGTAGAGGGCCTCCCGAACAGAAGCCTGCGGAATCTGCGGATGGATGAACAGTGGTACACGAAGCTCCGCTGCGGTTTCGACCAAGGGAAGGAAGTCGGGATGATCCAGATTCTTGTCGCGCGTCCGGCCACACAGCATGGAGCCACAGAAACCCAACTGTTTTACACAGCGTTCCAACTCCCGTGCCGCTTCCTGCGGTGCGGCCATGGGAAGCACGGCAAAGCCCTGGAATCGGGTGGGATGCTTAGCGATTGTGGCCGCTACAAGATTGTTGGTTTCCTGTGCCAGTCCAACGCTCTCCTCTGGCTCAAGGTTGTGGAGAGCGGGTGTAGTGAGGGAGAGGACCTGCACATCGATCCCGCTCTCATCCATCAGAGCCAAACGTCCTTCGCCCAGATCCTTAATTCGTTCTCCTATTTTACCCTGCTCGAAGACCGCCGTTCCTTCCGAACCGATGGTCGATGCATCCCACGCAGCGATTATCTCTGGAGTTAGGAAATGTTCCTCAATGCTGACGATCTTCATAGAACCTCATTTCCGCGTAGCAGGGATCACTCGCTCATTTAGTCTTGCGAGAACCTTTCATACTGTTTGGGCTACTCACGTCTGAACTGTGGGTTTCGGCTAGGAGAAGCCAGGCGCTAAGCCCAAACTCGAAGCCGCTGGCTGGTTTGTTCTGGCCGTGCACCTTACCTGCCTCCAACGTCGCTGCTCCATGCAGTAGGGCCCAGAGTGCGACCGCGGCCTCTCCCGCATGTGTCTCTCCCGTGATGCGCTGCACTTGTTCGACAGTAAAGGTCCACAGGCTCTGGCGAGGCGAACCGACATGATCAGGCGTATGAAAACTCATGAAAACTTCGTAGAGATTACGATCGTTCTTTGCGAAATGCAGATAGGCGTCAGCCATCCTGCGGATGCTCTTGGCCGCATCCGCAGGGTGCGTCGCTTTTCGCAAAACCAACTCTAATCGGCGGGCGCATTCGTCCGCGAGAGCTCCCTCAAGTGCTGCCCGGTCGGAAAAGTAGCGGTAGATTGCGTTCGGCGCGAGGCCGAGAGTAGCCGCTATCTTTCGCAGAGACAGATTGCGAATGCCGTCGCTCGACAGCTCATCAAGGGCGGCTGAGAGGATGGCGTTTCGGTTTGTCTTGGAAGGAAACGGCATTGTGAGCAGTGTACACCTTTACCGGGAAGCGGATGAGGTGTACAGTGAACACCATGAAGATGGATGGTGTTCATCTTCGGCACGCGAATGGAGCAAGCATGGACAAGTCTAAGGATGTCGTGATTACAGGCGTATCAACCGGTATAGGCCGGGAGACAACAAGGTTGTTCCTTTCGAAGGGGTATCGAGTTTTCGGCACGGTGCGAAAGCAAACTGATGCTGACCGTCTTCAAAAGGAAATGGGGGATCGCTATGTGCCCCTCATCATGGATGTCACGGACGCGGATGCGATTCAACGAGCGAGGGAGAAAGTAGAAGCCATGCTCGGGTCCAACAGGTTGGCAGGACTGGTCAACAATGCCGGAATTGTTGTGAGCGGACCGCTTTTGTATCTGCGGCCAAGCGAGTTCAGACGCCAGCTTGAGGCCAACATGGTGGGCCCGCTGATGGTGACGCAAGCCTTTGCTCCGTTGCTTGGTACAGACGACAAGAAAACGGGGCCGGTAGGACGCATCGTAAATATCAGTTCGACGGTAGCGAAGGTTGTACCGCCTTTCCTAGGTGCGTATGCCGCCTCAAAATGGGGACTTGAGGGAATGTCGGAGGCTTTGCGCCGTGAACTTATGTTGTTCGGTATCGATCTTGTAATCATTGAACCTGGTGCGGTGAATACCGCGATGTATGACAAGGGTGAAACCGACGATCTTAGCGAGTTCAAGACGACACCTTATTGGGGAGCAATCGAGAACTTTCAGAAGTACATTGTGGCAGAGGGACGCAAAGGGCTCTCCCCCGAACGGCTGGCCAAGGCGGTGTATGTAGCACTGACCGCAGCAAAGCCAAAGACCAGATATGCGGTTGTGCCGCAACGCTTGAAGAACTGGACGCTGCCGAGGCTGCTTCCAGACCGGGCGGTCGATAAGGCAATCGCAAAGCAGATGGGATTCGTCAAAAAGTAAGCGCAGGCAAGTTGCCCACCACAACGGGGGAGATCAGTCAGCGTGGAGTATCCAAGATTCGGAAGATCTGCTACGGCGAGAACAGGCCAACGCACTCAATAATGCCGGTTGGCGATGAGCGCATTGGCGATAATGCGTTGACTGAAGATCATTTGAGCCGACCTGAGTATTCAGCCGGACCGAACCGCAAATCAACTTCGAGACAATGTGAGCACGAAAGGCAGCCTAACATTCTTGATGTTGGGGTCACCCGCAATGGCAAACACTCTGCCTAGCAGCCAATTCTCAACCGGAAGCAGTTTGACCTGAAGTGTCCTGGCCGCGGTTCTCACCGCATCCGGCGAATCGATATTCCCGGTACACAAGCCTGTAAACGCTTCACCCTCCGACCTCAACTCTGTGACTACCTCCGCCCGGCTGCTCCCTATTGCCAGAGTGGCCGCATTGTCCGACTGGATTCTCAGTTCTACCGGCATATTGGCACCACCGCCTTCGAGCGTTCCTTGCCAGCGTCCTCTCCATGCCATAGTCGCAACGAAGGGTCTGCTCGGATAGCCGCAGTCTTCTATAGGTCGACGCCAGTCCGGCAGGTAGTTCGTTAGCACTTCGTCGCACACGCTGCTGGCTAGCTCCCACCCGTTGGACCGATTCGTGACGACGACGCAGGCCAAGTCCTTCGATGGGACAAAGCACATCCTATTGGCGACTCCCGGATCCCCGCCGCTCTTGAAGAAGAAGGGAACGCCGGAGGTGGTGCGGCTCCTGAACCAGCCAAATGTTGTCGCTACACCCGAAGGCCCCGTGAAGACGGGCCGATGCAGTTCCTCGATGTTCTTCTCGCTGAGAATCCCCGCTTGTCCCATCGAACCTCGTCGCATATTGAATACAGCGAAACGGGCAAGATCGTGAGCGCTTGCATACAACTCGCCCGAAGCAGGCGTGGATGTGTTGTAGTGGGGAATAAGACGGCCATGCGCATCGTAACGTGCCGCACCACTCTTAACTCGGACCGTATCAGTTCCGAAAAAGCTGTTGTTTAGACCAAGGGGCGCCAGGACTCTTCGCTGCATAAGGGGACCCAACTCGGTCTGCGTGAGGGCCAAAATAATTGCATTGAGGGCCGCAAATCCGAGATTGCTGTACTCATAGCAGATTCCCGGAGGGTACGCGAGTCGGCCGTATGTTCGAAGAAGCGTCCTGGAACTGGGGACGAGTCTCTGTTCTTCCGGTCCGTAGCACTCAAAAATACCAGGCAAACCACTAGCGTGCGCACCGAGCAACCGCACATTCACCGCTTCCGCGTTGCGAGCGGTGCCGACGAGTTGGCATCCAGCGAGATATTTATTCGCGGGCTGGTCCAACGCTAGTTTGCCCTCAGCCACCAGCGTCATCATCGTGGTCGCCGTGAACGGCTTGGTGATGGAGGCCAGGCTGAACGGGGTATGAGGTGTCGCCTTGACGCCCGCTTCCCGATTCGCCCAACCAAAACCTTCCTCCCAAACGACCCGGCCGCCCTGTACCACTGAGACAGCAACTCCAGTCGCGGCCTCGTGGCTGATTGCCTCCTGAATCCGACTGCGTATCGGATCGAAACTTACCTCGCCAGCCTCATCATGGAAGATCGTTGTACCGGCGTTCTGCTTCTCTGCCGTCAGGGTCCCGAGCGACGCCGAAAGCATCCATCTCAATGCTTCGCGACGGCTTGGGTGCATGTTCATGCGCATCCTCTTCTGCGCATAGCTCGCTTCTGCGCAGGATCTTCTAGTTATATCTGGTTGAGTGTCAATCTGTTGCCTCGGGCTGCACTGGCGACCATACTTAGATTGGCAGCGCTACGCTGGCTAGGGTCTGTCAATCTGCCCTCGATTAACCTTCAGTTGGTGCCAACAGGCCGACACACGTTTCCAGCCGGAAGCAGCTCGAATGGATACTCGGCAATTTAGCGTGAATTGACTATGACAAGTTGGGATTTTCTAGTTGTTTCAAGATAGGAACCGTATCGGCTTTGTCTCCTGGCCCATCTATCGGGCCAATGTACCTGTTTGCAAAGTAGCAAACTCTTGTTTGGCCTGCTTGAGGTACGTTGCATAGGGATCGGCGTGGGCCCATAGAGCAAAGAAGTGTTGGTAAGCATCGATTGCCGCCGCGCGATCGCCTTCGGAGGCAAGAGTCTCGCCAAGGCCGAGCCACGAGAGCGTGTAGTCCACTGATTCTGATTCGATCTCGCGATGAGCGATGACCGCGCGATATTCCTTTTCTGCCAAAGAGAACTGGCCGGTGGATCGATACAGATCGCCGCGAAACTTACGTGTGTAAAGATCGCGGTCATCAAGCGGACGCGTTGCTTCCATGAGGGCAATTGCTTGCTGGGCATGATGATTAGCGAGTGCGCTGTTCGCCTCCACGAGTGGTCCAAAGTAATGCCGGGATAGTGTTCCTTGAGGATACTTAGAGCGCAACGCCTGCAGATCCGCCTCCGCGGTCTTGAAGTCGCCCGCCTCTGCCAACCCCACCAGATCGTCGCCGTCCTCGGGGTCGAGGGGCACGCTGCGAAAGACGCGGATGCCATTCTCTCTGTCGCCAGCCTCGATAAGATTCATGCCAATGCTTTTCGTGACAGCGTCCGCAAGTCCAGAAAGACCCTGCTGACGAAGTAGAGCTGTCAATTCTTCAAGCTGGCGACGGGCATCGTCGAAGCGGCCTTCTTCGATAGCCATGTAGGCCTGTTCCATGCGGCAATACGCAGCCTCCGGGTGGGCCTCGATCCACGTTTGCTGCGTACGTAGAAGTTCAGGATCCTGGAGCAAAACAGCGATCTTAAAATAGCCAGAGCGGATACGATCTCCATCCAGCTTGTGCGCAATGGCGCTGTCGAGCGTAGCGCGCGCGCCTTGTAAATCTCCAGAGGTCATCTGTCCGAAGGCAGCATCCTCATAAAGGGCCTGGTTTATCGGCATGAGCGCCAAAGCCTTCAGTCCAGAGGCCGCTGCATCGGCGTGGTGGCCAAGGTCCCGCTGCACAATATAGAGCCCATTCCATGCCTGGACGGAGTGAGGATAAAGCTCGGTCCAACTGCGGAAGTTTCTTGCAGCTGCGAAGAGATCCTGGGTGGAGTAGGTTTCGTAAAACGCGGTAATAGCCAAACGAACGGGCTCGCTCGCAGTGTCTTTTACCTCGTAGGCCTTCATGACCGCTTCACGACCGTTTACAAAGTCATTGGTGGAGAGGTAGTAGACGGCGAGACTGTAGCGCGCTGCGGCAAAGTTCGGATCGAGTTGGAGAGCGCTTTTCAGCAGCGTAATGGCGTCGGCAAACTTACCCTGGTTCGCAAGAAGAAGTGCCTGGGTATAGTCCTTGAGCGCCTCCAGAGACGCGGTGTTTCCTGGGAGGAGCGGCGTGTCGAAACGGGCGATGCTGCGGCGCGATTCACCCAGCTTTCGGCGGAGACTCGCAGCAATTCTGTCGATGCTGCGAGGCAAATCTTCCGGCTTGTCCGCTTCGTATTTGGCTGAGGCTACCGCTAAGCCATCGACGCAGTTACTGGCTTCCTCCGTGATAAGGAAGTGTTGCCCAACCTTCGCGATATTGCCTGACAACACACCCTGACTGTTCGTGCGCTCGCAGAGCTCGCGAGCCATCGCCGGCGTCATGACGTCACCAGGTTTGTGCATCATCTGCGTCAAGGTTGCTTGAACGGTTGAGTCCGGAACCACCGATACATAAGGACTCTGTGCCAGATCCATGCGGAGAGCCTGGGTCAAAGACTTATCGAGGATGGCGTCGCCTGTTGTGCCCTCTATGGGGACGAGTACGACCTGCACCGGCGCACCGCCCGACCGGTCGAGCCAATGTTCCCAGCCCAGCCAGCCAGCCGCGCAAACCGACAAGACGACGATCGATGCACCAGCGATCCAATAGATACGCCTCTTTACGGAAAGAGGGGCTAGCGGCGGTTGGGTGACGTTGCCGAACAGGAAAGCCGACTCCGGCGTGTCCATCTCTTCTTCGATGGTGATCCGGGTAACGGATTGCGTGGCTGTGACGACCGTCTGATTCGGAGTCGGCAGCTGCTCCTGAATCGCAGCTGCAAAGCGATAGCCGCGTCCAGCGACCGTCTCGATGATCTTTGTTCCGGATGTGTGCCGCGAGAGGGCTTTTCGCAACAGGAAGATGTGTTGGGTCAGGTTGCTCTCTTCGACGAACGACTCAGCCCAAAGCGTGCGCAGCAATTCGTCCTTCGACACTACCCGATCGGCATGATCTACCAGATACAGGAGCACGTCGAAGGTTTTCCGATTGAGCGGTATGGGCTCGTCACGCCAACTTAGCTGCCAGCGGGCGCGATCGATTTCATACCCCTCAAACTGGACTGAATTATTCCCTAAACGAGTCATGAGCAGACTGAGCGTTCACAGTGTGGCGATGATCCGGAGTTTCAAGGCGCCGTGGTGGACGCCTTGGAAAATTCGCCGAACTGAGCGAAGCGTATTTATATCGTTCGTGGAACCCGACACAGCCAGTATAGCAATGCCAAATCTGCACGATCGAAACCCGGATTCCTGCTTGACCAATCGATACTCTCTGCTGGGTTGTGTGTAGAAGCGAGGTCTACGTTGACCTTGACAGGCCAAGCCACTCTTCCGGCGTTATTCGGAAGGCTTATATCAGGTGGGTACTCATAAATGGGATGGGAGCTGGACTAACGAGTCTCTCCCTTTTTGCCAGCAGATATTGAAGTCACTGGTTTCGCAGTGCACCTGCAACCGGGCTCGGACCCAGGCCAGGATCTCTTGGCGTCGACCAGCAGACCTAGCCTGATGTCGTATTGCCTTCCACTGGCCAAGCGATGAGCCGCGTCGCGCCTCCGATCTGCCGTGGAGGCATGCTGCGGATCTTCCATGCAGGGGGCGTCGCCATGCATCCAGATAGCGTGGTTCGTGCCAACAAGCGACTGCTTACCCTGTGACTCTAGGATCTCTTTTGTTTTCGGTGTGCGTTGAAACCAAGCCATGGTGTTTCCCTGAATCTCTCTTCTGTTCATTCTTTCACTGCAAGCCGTAATGACCTAACCGCCGTTCATGCTCGTCTCCTGGTTTGGCCTGAGGGTGCCCGTACGGCTTTGTCTTCACTGAGTAGCCCCGCATGCCGCCCCATGGGGACCGAACCTTCACCTTCGACGCCGGGGTTCACCATATCCGGGTCAGAGAAGCAAACCCTGAAGACCGTGCCGTTAGAGCGTGACCGTATGGAGCTATAAACCTTTACGGAGCCGCCGTACTTCGCGACAAGCTGATATGTGACCCATAAACCAAGCCCGGTGCCGGCCTCTCCCTTGGTGGTGAAAAGCAGTTCTCCAAGGCGACCGATGGCCTCGCGAGAGATGCCGTTCCCGCGATCGGCCACAGTGACGGTGATCTTGCACCTTTTTGCATCACGGATACGGACGATGAGCTGTCCACCGCTCGGCATGGCGTCGATGGCATTGGCGATCAGGTTGGAGAAAGCCTGGCGCACTTCGCCTGGGTAAGCGAGAAGGGTTTGTGAGGATCGATACTGCCGAATCACCTCAATATGCCGCATGAGGAGGCGAGTCTTATACAGAACCAGAATGTTTTCCATCACCTCGGAGGGAAGAACCTCCCGTACGGTCTTCGAGTCCCGGTGATAGTGCAGCATCTGCTTGGTGATCTCACCGACGTGATGCAACTCTTCCTCCGCCATGCGGAAGCATTTGCGCGTCTCCTCTTCATCCGAAAGGTTGCGTTGACCGATATAGAGAAGGTTCGAGATTGCCTCTAAAGGATTGTTGATCTCATGGGCAATTGATCCCAGCAACCGCCCCACCGCGATGCTCTTCTGGCACGAGAGCAAGAGCCCTCTGGCCTGGGCCAGTTCGTCTTGAAGCCCCTTACGCTCCCGTGCGGTCTGCACGGCTCGCATCGAGGAGATTGGCAGCCGGTTCATCTCCTCCGGAGTAATCACATCCCAGACAGCCAAACCATGGTCCCGAACGAGACTCGCCCTTTCGCCTTCCGAGGCGAGAAGAATGATTTGAACCTCGGGATGGGTATCGCCAAGGATGCAGAGTGTGTCTTGGGACAGATCCGAGGCTGAACAAAGAAGCAGGTCTACATCCCCGCTCTCGATCTCCCGGAGCATGTCCTCGAAGGTTGCGATGTGAACGAGAGTGATATCGGCATATCGCCCGAGGGCGTTCTTGGCGGAGAGCGATCGCTCACTCTGAGCTTCGAGTTGAACGATCTTCATCTTCATGGAGCTGTTTCCCTTCCCAAAGATCTACGTCTAAGCGTCCATCCAGGAATTCGTTCAATTCCACCAAAATCCTGCGCGGCCCGGATCGATAGATCACCCGGTCCGCGAGCGTATGAGATGGGATGTCAAGTTCAGGGCTGACGAGCATCGCAACGCACTCGGAAGGGCGGAGGGTTTTCACAATACCGCAAAGCTTTTCGCCTTGTGCCAAGCCTACGTTGGTCGCATCGATCAAGACCAGATCTGCGGGATCCTTCAGCGTCTCGCGTACGGCCTCTTCCGAGCCACATGCAGTGAAGACAATGGCTCCGCTATCTTCGAGGAGCATGCGGCGCGTTTCGATCAAAACCCTGTCGTCATTGATGACCAGAATGCGAGGTTTGTTCATGAGTGTCTCAAGCGTTTGGATGCAAGACCGGACGACGAAGCTGCATGACGATGAGGTCGAAACCGACGGGGTATCTCAATCGAATACGTTGCGCGAACTTTCTTCTCCTTTCCCTGCTTAACGCCGTACCTAGCGGGCAGGGATCGCCAGACGCCCTTCGTCGATCAATACGACGAGATGTTCGGCCACGAAGAGCAGATCGCGTTTCATCAGCCTCACCGGAACGGCCTCACCGATGGCGGAGAGGACGCGGATACCGGTAGCATCCAGGGCGACTCTCGGCTGTGAAAGCATGGACCGGATGGCCCGGATGCGTGTTTCTACCCGGAGCGGATCTTAGACAGGTGGGCGTCTCCACAGTGACTTCCCACAAAACAGAAGATTGGGAATACGACGTCGACAGACGGCATGCGAGATGCAGGCACCGTCCGCATAGCGCTTGATACCTCTGATATGAACGCCGGTTGACCCGGGAAGGCAGGCGATGTAGCTCGTGTTCTCCGGCCCCGGGCAAAATCAGACAATGGAAATGACAGAGTGTGGAAAGCATGAAAAACCATGATTGGTCTCTCCTTGGCGGCAAGTCTGGACAGTTGCTCTCAATAAGCCGCTTTCAGAGAGAACTGTATCTGCCGTGAACTTCCTGCGGTGCGGTTGATAAGACCAAAGCCAGAACCTAGGATCGTGTTCGAAGGAAGCCCCATATTCACTACGTTAAAGATGTTGAAGAATTCAGCGCGAAACTGCACGTTCATCAGTTCGCTGACGGATCTACGTTTACCAAAAGGAGTATCTTTCACAAGCGATAGGTCGAAGTCGTAAAAGGCGGCCCCGCGGAAGGTGTTACGACCGAGAGTACCAAAGCGACCTTGGTTTGGGCCCGTTCCACCCGGAATGTTAACGGGGATCGAGAAAAAGGAAGCATTGCTATCGCCTCGGCCAAAGTAATCTTCACGCCTTTTGCGAGCCGTAGAGAGAGAGAGGGCGCTGAAATCTGGTCAGGCCGGTCGGCATTTGAAGAACCCGCCCCGGTCTGCTGGATGCCAGAGTAAACCGTGAACGGGGGGCCGCTACTAATAGTTGAAACGTTGACTAACTGCCACCCATCTGTGACCTTGCGGTTGAACCACCTGAGAGACTTCATGCGCCCAAAGGGAGCTCTTGCGCAAGACTCACCGTGAAGGTGTGCGTAATGTCAAAGGTCGAAGGTCCCCGCTCCGGATGGGTGTCGAACGGGTTCTGCGGCGCAGCCTGTGAGATGGCTCCAACACTGCTAGTCGCCGACGTTCCCGCAACGGTGCTCGTGTCGTCAATGGATTTGGACCAGGTATAGCTGGCCTGGATGCCTGGTCCCCCATGACCGGTTTGCCCGGCTGCCGAACGCTGTAGGGAGTGGTAGCTGGAGTGGGAGTTCGCGGTAATCTCTGTCTCGGTGCCAAAACCACCAATGGCTGTGCCCGCCGCGTTGAAGCGTGTGAAGTTTGCGAAAGCGGGGGTTGCCCCCGGGTAAGCGTTCGGAAAGCTTACTCTCGAGAGTTTGTAGGCGGATGTTCCAACGTAACCGACTGAGGTGGTGAGGCCGCCCAGTGTGCGTTCGAGACCTAAGCTCCAAGTTCCCAGCATCGCGTTTCCGAAGTTGCGATCGATGGCCTGAACGTTCTGAGGAGCCGACTGGCCGGAAAGCGTGTCCAGATCTCGCTCCAGTCGATCGATATCGAGGACAGTATTGGCGGGCACGTCCTTCGTCTTGCCGGAAGCGAAGAATTATCGCCTAGAAATCGATTCCATGGTTGATGGTCAGGTCCGTCGAACAATCCTGGGGAGTGTAACGACATTCATCTAGCGTCTCCCATCCTGGATGGGCGGTTTGCACACGGTTTGGCTTGATCGCAGCTCCCGAGACAACGGCCTTATCGGAAGGTTCGCTGCGTAGTTGCCGAAAATGCGGTCGGTGTTTCCCTGCCAGATTGAGTGTCCCATCGGCCAAAGCACCTGAGAATTGGTTTCGGTTCAGGGAGGGGTGCAGGGGGAGGAACGGCCTCTGCCGCTCCCGGGACAGCGGTACGGTAACCATCCAATACGGAAAATGCGGGAGCCTTCGGGCTCCCGCTCTTCTGTTAAGCAGCAACGTTCTTCTTAGTAGCCGTCTTCGCCGTTGCCGACTTGATGGGCGTATGTGGTTTGCGAGTCGACTTCGCGGACTTGCTGGCTGCTTTCTTGCTCGTCTTCTTCTTATCTGTCGGAGGGAAAAAGACTTTCTCCGCCTCGGTGAGCAGGGCAATTTCGTTCTCGCGAGGGATAGATGCATGCCCTGTGAAGGCGAGCCGAAGAGCGAAGCCTGTCAGCTTGTCGTCTGCGAGACTGGCGATGGTTGCCGCCAGAACTTCCTCATCGGTTCGCTGGTCATTCTCGTCCTCATCACGGTAGAACTCCGCGATGGCATCCAGCAGATCGTATGGATCGAGAGGGATGAGAGCGAGAAGGAAGGAACGCCACTGTGCAGCGGTGAAGCTAGATGGCATCTTTCGGCGCCGCGTTTGGTTACAGTCCGCTAAACAAGTCTGCGAGACTTACCTTCATTCCAAGCGCAATCACTTCAAGCATGTGAAGTGAGATCGACTTTTTACCACGTTCGACGTCAGATATGAAACTGCGATCGATGCCGAAATCTACAGCCATACGTAGTTGAGTCATATTGTGAGCTCGCCTGAGTTCACGAAGTCGCAAACCGAATCGTGAGCTAATGTCACGCGGGAGAGTGTCGACTTGGGCAGCTACGGGAACCAAAGGTAAAGACTGCGTTGACGCCATTGTGAAACTAGTGCGGTGCTCCACTGAGTTGAACCGGCGAGTGAATGACGGGGCAGAGTGGCGAAAATTTGTTACGTGAGTTGGCGCGAGAGCACCATAACAGTTGTGCATTTGGACGAACTCCGGGTGGGTTGTGGTTTGATCAAGCTCGACAATCTACCTTGCCATCCGGCAATGGTCGCTGCCACCTTTACTACTTTGGTACCTGATCTACTGATTGATACGTCAGGTAATGATCAGAAGATTGCAAAAACACGCTCGTCTTTGAATATCCTACATATACAACTAATTAACTGCGGATGTTGCGAAGCAACTAGCGTTCAAAGTCTCCAAGCACCGATTACGAAGGCATTAAGTCGGGTCGGTAGAACGGCAAGCGTAAGACCCGTTAAACAGAATATTCGCTTTCTCTTTGCTTACACTTCTCACAGGGGTAGCGAGCGATCCTACACACGCTAGCAGAGGATGGCAGGAAAGATCTGCTACTGGTGCAAGCGTCCGTTTGACAACGCACCGTGGCAGTGTGGGGGACCAGCCGGTGAAAACTGCCATCCTCGCCCGATCACAAGGTGTACGTGGCGTTCTTCCAGCGCTCAGAGGGCTGGGTCTATCACTTCCTAAAGGCAAACGTTCAGACATCCGTCGGTCGGATTCGCGCCTGCAGTAGCGCAGACCTGCTTAGGGACCTCATCGACCGAACACCAACGAAGCTGGGCCTCTCAGCTAAGCAATCGGTAGAGAGTGCTTTCAGGAATGGACGTGATGGACTCTGGCTGGAGTTGACCCAGGAACGATATGGCAAACTGAAATGAGCTCAGGCCTGATCCGTCGGGGGCGCAACCATCACATCCAAGGGGTTGCAGCGGTGGTTAGATTGAGCTTGTTCTAGCGTTTGCGTGAGATCAGATGTGATGCGGATCTTGCAGACTTTGCAGATCGACTCGTCAATTCGACCTACCACACGTTCAACTCTCGACATGTTCGAATCATAGACTCTTTATTCGGTACCTTTGTCGTCTGTCGAAGGCACCTTAGGAGCTGGACGCCTTTGACCTGCGAAGGTCGTGAGAAGATCGTCGGCGGAGATGAGCAGATAACTGCCATCAGAAAAGTGCACGACAAACTCGTGCCCAGACAGCGTCTCCAACCGCGTAATTGTTAGGTGTCGGTGGGGCATACGATAAAAGACGACGTGCCGTCCAGGGAAGACTCAGAAACGCGGCTTACATAGTGAGATGATCAGATCCCGCAGAATGAAGAGTCCATCTTGTGCGATAGACTTCTACCCATGTGCGGACGGTACGCCACCGGACGACAGAAGCAGCAGATAGCTGAGGCCTTCCAGGCTGGGAAGATCTCTATGGTCACGGGATACTGGCGCGGTCATTGGAGTGATAGCGAAGTGCGACGGCAGCTACAGGGCAGATGGCCTCACACCAGGGCGTTCCGCGATCGTAGAAGGCGGTCCGCATCATGCCACTCGCAAACTCGGGGTGGAAGCAGGAAAAGAAGCGCACGTAGACCTCGGAGCACCCACAACTGAGTCAATCCAGGCTTGCGAAGCGAAAATGATTCTGGCAATAGGCTCGTGGAGGGAGATGAATGTGTCTCCCTCCTCGGTTGCTTACGAGATCAAGACATGGCTTCGTAACGAAAGTTGGCTTCTCGGAAGTAATCCCTAGTGTTTCTCAACTGTGGTGAGATCAAGCCAATGCACTCACTAGGTGTCCCGGATCTTCTTGACAATCGAAACTCCTTGAAAACGGCGTTATCGGCAACTAAGCTCAACAGCCTCCTTACCCTTCAGTGGGAGCCAAAGGAGTTCGCCGTCAAACACCATCGGGTCTGCACCACCCTCGCCACAATCAGCACATCCCATCACATACTTAACGTAAGCCTTCCAGCCCATAGACCGCACAACGGTCGGAGGCGGGTCGATGAAGCGTCGCTGCCTCGCGATCTCGTAGGCTCACGGATACCGCCGAGCGAACTCAAACAGCACCTTTTTGTCGACCGAGCAGGCATCTCGTCTGGCAGCGGGAATTGGTCGAGGAAGTCGCGCAGGAATCCGGCATTTGCTGCCTTTTGGGGACTCTTCAGCCGGGTTTGCTACCGGGATGATCTCGCGGTCGCTCCTTGCCTATGATATGCGGCTGAAAATACTTGCGAGTCGTAGGCGGCACGGACAGCAGTCTGCGGTGAGTCAACCGGAGGAAGATGAAGAATCGTGATGTGCTTTTTGGAGCCGTCATTCCCACCGGGGGCGTGTGTCCACGCATAAGCTGTCTTCGCCTTCGTGTGGTTCGTGAGCATAAATACCTCAACGACCCCATCCCATACTTGCCCCTGCCCATACTTTTGTCTCACGGGAATACTCGACATGTGTATAGAACCCACGCCGTGCGATTCTAGGATTGCTTTACTCAGATCTTGAATGGAGTTCATCATCAGCCTCCTGCGCGATACGATGCAAACTCGAACGCGACAGTTGAACGTCGATTCTGAGGATGCTTTCGTATTACCGTAAGCGGTCGATTGGAGTCGATTCGTGTCCGGGGTCGATCCTTCCGATGCACTCTCAGGTACGTCTGTCGCCTTGCGGATGGTGGACCGAGTCATAAAGCTCTGCGTGTCTCGACATCCAAGCTAGATAGGTAGCAAGAATGTGCGTTCTCAGCTTGGGCGAGATCGGCCTCGTTGTGAATGATTTCAACGGAGGCAACCGTTAGGAAGCAGGAATTACAGATGGATATCCATGATCGATCAGGCATCTGTCTATGAAAGAACGAGCGCATTGTTCGGTCGTAGTGAAGGAGCATGTGGGACGTGCCGCTGTTGGGAGCCTCAGTTCAATGGTCATGACGAACGCTTGCGCAGTGCTTGCGCTTCGGGAAGAGTGGGGCTTCCGCCGGTCGCAGTCAGTTGCTTAGTGGTGAAACACCTAGCTTACCTCGCACGCGGTCAACCTGAGGCCAACCCAGTTCTTCTCCGCAACCACACTTTGAAGTTGCTGGATGATTCCTTGAACCTCCGTGACGATGGCTGCGTACTCTGCTCCACCTAGTCCCTTGACGAGATGTGACCGCCGCGATGCATTTTCGAGCAAGAAAATCAGATCCTCAACCCTGGAGAGCTGTTGCAACTGCGTACGAATGACGGGCATCAGGTGGCCTTTCGTGGTGCGATGGGCGGAGCCGAAAAATTGGTGTGGGTTGACACTAGCCCTTATTGGCAAAATCGTCTATCGGGTAGCCGACACTGTCCCTACACGTTCGTCTTTGCGAGCAGTACCCGGTCAGAGGCTATTAAGGGGAAGCCCGGGAATCGGCTGCGGACACTCCAGCATCTCCGGCCCGTTGTTCTTGACGTTCCCGACCAGTGGATTGCAGGGGTGCATCTCCATAAGGTCTGACTCGCAGGGTCGCAGCAGGTCGATGGGCGGCTGGTCTGTGATGGTTCGATCTAGCCACCTTGCCCAGTCCCTCTCGTGAAGGATGACCGGCATACGGGTATGAATCTCGCTCATAAGCTCGTTGGCTTCGGTGGTGACGATGCTGAAGGATTGCAGCCATGTATCGGGCGTGTGGATGGACTCGCTAGCTGGTTTCGGTTCCTTCCAAGCGTCCCAGAGGCCAGCGAAGGCGAACGGTTCGCCACTCCTGAGGCTTATTGCGTAAGGCTGCTTCACTGGCTTCTTCGCACCGGTATCGAGGGTCTTCCATTCATAGAACAGATCAGCGGGGACGATGCAACGGCGAGACTTGAATGGGCCTTTCCATGTGCCACTGCTGGTGATCGTTTCGGCTTTGGCATTGATCGTTGAGAAGCCCTTCCACTCCGCTAGCGACTTAGCGAAGAACGGAACCAAGCCCCAACGCAGCTTCACCATCTCCCGCTCGGTAGAGTCCCGCTCCTCACGGATGATGGGCTGGAACGTGGACGGGGCTATGTTGTAGTTCGGCGCGAACGGCTCCTCGAAGATCTTCCCTACGTGGAAGACCTCGGCTATTTCCTGCTTATGTCGTCGAGTTGCGTAGCGTCCGCACATGGAACCACCTCATAACGGGTCGGAGTTCAGTCCTGCTTCTCCGGGAACGATGCAACGACCGCGACTACTGGAAGGAATGCCATAAATAATCCGATCATCCAGCGAATCGGGGGAGTTGACCAAAACAGGGCGTAGAATTCGATGGATAGCACGATAAAGCCCAGAATCTCTGCACGTCTTCTCACGCGAACCATGATAGCGAACTAGCTGCGGAGCGTCTTCATAGACTGCTCCTCCTGAGCCTCGGTCAGCAGTGTCGGAGGATGTGGTCCCACACGTCCCTTCATGTGCGATACTCCGGCAAGTCGGATTCTCGGCGACTGCGACCAAACCTTAGGACAGTGCCGCTTTTTGGAAGCAACTGCATCGCTGCTTGTGAGCGACTCCGCGCCCCCTAGTTGGGAGTGGGCTCATGGAGACTATCGACGACAACAACCAGGACAGGGCCCTTCGACGACGTCAATCTTAAACCGAGTTGTTCGCGAACGGCTGTCAACAGGTCTGGGTCGTTACTATCCGTATTTGGAGGCGTGTTGGCTGGAAGGAAGTGCAGCTCAAAATCGAAATGACCATCCAAGCCAGTGTGATCGAGTACGCTACGCTGAAGTGGCACGCTTAGCACCATCGCTAGGAATGGTATCGGTATGCCGTCACCCTTCATCAGGCCGGCGTTCCAGTTGATGTTTCCATGTTTAGGGTCCGCCGCAGGCTTAAGCTTTGAGCCGCCTTTATCGATCACCAGTTCGTAGATCGGTTCCGTTCTTGTCTCATAGTGAACCTTCAGGCCGAAGCGCTCTTCGAGAAGGCTTCGCATCATCAGCATGTCGGGAGTCGGGTCATGACTCAGCAGATGCTGGATGGTTTCTTCCATGCTCATGTCGTCAATCTTTTTCCAGGCCGGAGCGTCTTCGTAACTTACCTTGGCCGCAACATCGTAGCGTGCGTCCTTTGCCCATCCGGGTAAGCCGATCAACTCGTCATCGCGCAGTTCCGGTGCGGTGAAGCCATAAGCCTGACTTATCAGTGTTCGGAGTGTAACCCCGGTGCCACCGAAGCCATCAGGGTTTGAACCCCAACGCATGTTCGTGTCATTCGGATCGTGCTTGTGGATCGAGATCGTGTCCCATTCCATAGGCGGCTTCGTTGGGACGGCCGAAGGTAAAAGGGCGAAGGTGTGCCCGGTTTGCGCTTGCACGTTCGACGTCGAGACCACCGTTGTCAGGAGCAGACCTGCAAAGCAAAGAAGCCGAATCATGCCGTTAGTCTACATTCTGAAAACCGCTCGACACATGGCCTGTTCATCTTCCATGAGTGTTCTTGGGGCTAGGATAGGCCGAAGTCCCGCGAAGTCGCATTTTCAACGTCAATGCCAACGAAGCCTGAACGGCGGCGGTTCCTAAAATTCAGATGTGTCTCAAACGAACGATCGCGTACCCAGTGAAAAGAACTGAGCCGCCATAAAAAGCGATCAGCATAGTTCCGTAGACATATCCAGGCTGTAGCCAATCCCATGTTTCGTCATGACCCCAGTTGAGGTAAGCATCAAGTATCTTGGTCGCCAAGAACTGGTAAAACGCTCCGGTTATGACGGCGAGAAGGAAACATATCCATACCGCAATCATCCAGTAGTTTGCTATGTTCTCAGTGGCGGGGAGATGCAAGATCTTATCGGTAAAAGTAAGCGTCAAGGCCAACGCCGCTCCGCTCAACTGAATGTATGTTTTCGCATTATCGCTGTACATCAACAAGACCTTCTGCTGACGGTCAAAGGTCGCGTTAATGTCTTCTGAGCTTGCGCTCTGGATTGGATTACCACGGATCTTTTCGCTCATGTGCGGCATGATAGCAGTTGGATATACTGAGGCTCTCGCAAGGCTGGTGAACGATGTGTTTTGTTCCCAAAGGTCGAAGCATCGGCAACATCGCTGAACCTTCCGATAATTCCGTTTCCAGGGCACCACCCCAACCCAGATTTTCCGGGATGAAAGATGCTCCTTATCTCTCAACCAAATCAAAAGATCACGGACTCAGCATCTGTCGCCTCATGCACGATCACCGGAAATCCTAAAGATGTTGACGTAATTACCAGCTTTCGCTTGCCATTGATCGTCCCGTTGCTCTTTGTCTTCAGGGCGAATACCTCGATGCGTAGGGAGGTCCACGACGGCCTGAAGCTGCCTTCGGGTTTTGGCCATCGAGACGGTGACGGCGCCATTAGCTGTGGCGCTGCATGTGAGGTGGTGGTGGAAGAAGCTGCCCTTGCGGAAGTCGTAGCTCAGTCCGTCGGCCTGGGAGAGGGGTGACTTCGCAGTGGTCGGCGGGGAAAACGCGGAGGGTGAGCGGGCCGACGGGGCTGCTTCACTTCTTGCGTGAGGTCGCCGAAGAAGCCAACGGGTCCCTCTGCTGACTTATGGGGAATCGGTCGAATCAGTTAGACGTACCTCGCCTAGATGGACTTGAGCAGAACGAGCTAACACATGCCACGCGGGAATGACGCTGCGAGGAACTTGTTGCTCGGCTTCGGGTCAATTGTGATCGGGCAGTCTTCCGAGTGCGACTTCTCTGGCATGCACATGTGTAAAGCGCCGCAATCCGAGCGCGATGAGGTCGTGGGGATAAATCGAACCCGACGTCGATCATACCGATCTTTAGCTAAAGACCGCAGGTACATCGGGCCGCTGACGCCTGAGCGGAATGCCTAGACGACTCACGCTTTACGGTCTAGCAATGGGGCGTTCCACGCGCTAGTACTCCCATTGAGAGGATATGCCATTTATGGAGCCGAGTAGAGGACTCGGATCCCACAGCTGGTCTTGCATGGAGTTGAAATATGGCATAGGCCAATTCCATTGTGGCTCGTCGTCTTTCTTGTCCGTGCTAAGCTGGCGTCACCTTAGAGCCGAGAATTCACCGAGGTGAACGACATGTCTAATGCACCACGCCCTTGTCAATTCTGGCGTCAGCCCGATCATCTCGAGGAAGCGAAGTTCACGTTCATTGCTCCCGATGGCACGCTGACGTACATTTGCGAGGAACACTCGGTGGAATACGCAACCAAATTTCCCGATTCAATCGTGAGACCGTTTATAGCGCGAGAGCAAACCTAAGCCGGGTGCTGCCAGCCCTCTTGGCGCATATGGGACGAACGGCGTTCGGTGCGACTTAGAATCTACCTTGTCACTAAATCTCCGACGAGATCGAGCAGGAACTTCAGGCCTTTTGCTCGGGAAACTAAGGACAAGATCATTCGCAACGACACCACGGTCCGGCCGCTTTGACCGATGAGCTTGCCAATATCTATTCGCGCCACTTCGACAGAAAAGACAGTTGTATCAATTCCTTCTAAGGTCTCCACAGCAATATTCTCGGCTCTTCGACCGGAGAGCGAACGAGCATATCAAAATGCAGGCAAACTTCTGCGGAAGATTTTGCGGCCAGACGGGTGTCGAAGTGAAAGTGGATGACACCGCTAATATATTCAGGTAGCTTGTTTGGATCGAGAGGGCACCGATGCGAATGAAAGTAATCACCTTACTCGGGCTTATCCTTCCTTTTCTCGTCGCGGCGCAGCAGCCGACGCCTCGCTCGTCGGGTTCGACGTCACCCCCGAGTGCTCCCTCGGTCGGCCCTTCCAATGGTCGTCATTACACAAACAGCTCAGGACAGCTTGTTCATTCTCCAATGGGGGCGCCCTCCGCTCCAGCTGGGGCAACTGCCAAGTGCGGCGATGGGACTTACAGCTTTAGCCAGCACGCTCGCGGGACATGCTCACATCACGGCAGCGTCGCCTTCTGGCTTATCCACTAGCGCGGTCAAACCCACTCTTCAAGATACGGCCAGCGAGTCGGGCGGAATGACAGGTATTGCGCCACACGCGGTCGAGCGGAAGTGTTCGGGCTGGCTCCATGAGGTAACGACTGGTGCCAGATCACCATGTCGCCACGCTGCGCTGCAATGGGCTTCATGCACAACGTAGCCAACGCATGCTTCCGCGCATCGACACCCTCGGGCAGTTCTTTCAGCCACGACTCCAACCGCTTGTGAAACCCCGGCACACAACTGAACGCGCCCTGGTTCTCGGCCACATCCGCAAGATACAGAATCCCCTGAACGCCGAAGTGATGCGGCGGTGCGAGCGTTGTGTCCCAATGCAGATGCGGTCCAGGAAACGGCCAGCCCGGTCGCACTGGCGGATTCAACCCACCTTGATCGACTGTCGCCCACAGATCCTCGCACCCCCACAGCTGTGCAAATGCCTTCACTATGCGTGGTGCATAGCGGTTCGCTACCAGCGCGGGATGCCGCAGCAACGGCACCCATATGCTGTGCCCAAGCTTTTCTGTGTACCAACTCTCGGAATCGTGCGCACTCATGCCGAGATATTCGTAGATCGCCAGTTCCGCGGCTTCTGCAGCCTGCGCAGTCACCGCGTTCTTCAGTACCACATAGCCATGCTCATCCCATTGCTCTAGGTCCGACTCGCTTAGCCCTTCCACCCCTTCGAGAAGGCCCACCTCGGATCCAATCGCCATACCCGCCATTGCACGTTGCAACCGTTCAAGCCGCGCCTCTTCTATTACCCCGCCGTTGCATTCGAGCACCCAGGCTTCGAACTGGTGCAGCGTCGGCCGCGATCCGTGCAGGTAGCGATTGACCTCCAGCACGTTCAGTCTCAGCCCAGCTAGAAGCGTCTGCTGGAGGTCCCATGGCATCGCGGCACCACGCTCCGATTGAAGTACCTGCTCCCAATACTGCGCAATTTCGCGGATGCATGAGAGCATATGAGTCAAACGCCACCTCCTCTGAACTAGTGCGGGGCAAGCCCACATCGGTTGGTCGCAGAGTTACACGCCCATCATAAGTACCCGCTCAGCGCCTTACCTCACCTGCCAGCCTTCGGATTTTGAGCTACCTCCTGGTTCGCCGCTCCCCATCTCCTACAAGCGCTCTGGATGATGATTGTCGGCAAAAGACCCCGAACTTGTGCGCTTCTTGGGAAAAATCTACCGAAAAAGGTCGAGCAACAAGAGACCCAGCTAGCAAAGCTAAGTAATATCTTCCCCGATATCGAGCGAGTACCGTTGTCTCTGGGTCTTCGAGATTGCGGACAAGATCGTTCTAAATGAACGCGAAGTGCGGCCACCAAGTCCAATCAGCTTACCTAACTCTTCGGGTGCGGCCCCGACCTTTAACACGACACTACCGTTCGGCATGGAGACTGATTTCACCGAGACGCACTCCGGCTTGTCCACCATTGCTCGAACCATCATGTCAAAAAGCAAGCATACTTGGGCGGAAGACTCTGCGGCCATAAGCTCAAACCTCTTCTTGAAGAATAGTGGATCTATCGTAAACGAGCCCCAGTCCAATGCCATATCCGGTAAGACTTCGATGTGGGCTTTTCTGCAGCGACCGGTTCCACTATGGGCTACGCAGCAACAACTAGCCTTACGCTGGGCATTCAAGCATCGCAGCCGATTCAATCTCTAATACTGGCGTTTCCAAAACCATTGGCGCCAGCACTCGTCGTCACACAAGACATCGAAGTCGTCTTGAACCATCTCCGCACGAACGCCAATTCTGCCACAGTTGCTGCACTCCGCCAATTCACGCCGCCGCGCCCACCAGTCTTTGAACAGAGACCACATGTACCTAATCGTATGCACTTCAGTCCTTTCATTTAGACGGGGTATCGGGGTTGCATAGCCAGTTCACATCCTTGGGGCTCAAAATAGCAATGTGATCACTGAATCGCTCTGGAGTGAGGTCAAGGTACTTGTCGGTAGCACCTAGACCGGATTGCCCCAAATACGTCGCCAAAGCCGGGAGCATTCGGTTCAAGCTCGCTCCCTCCAAAATCCAAGCGCGGATGCGATGAACAGCGAACGTTGGCTTGAAATCGAGCAAACGTGGTTGAGTTGCGTTCTTGTCCAGTGTTCCCACGTTAGCGATTTTTCGTAGTCTACCGAAGCTATAGGTCAATTGCGATGGCTCAATGAACTTGCCAGCCTTATCCGCAAAGAAGGGGTGGTCTTGCGCCTCGCCTGTCGACTTGTCATCGACAAAGTTGCTCAAGAGCGTGCGAAGCTCATCGCCAATCGGGACCTCTCTCGATCGGGAGAATCGACGATTCGAGATGGTGAGCAGACTCCTCTTCAGATCGACATCACCTTTCCTCAGATCGAGTACCTCACACGGTCTCGCCCCTGTGGCATAGAGAAGAATCAAATACGTCCGTAGCGTCCGTGCATCGACAAGACAGTTCGCCCTTGCCTGACTACTTTCGGTCGCCTCCAAGATCCGATGAATCTCATTCAGACTGTAGATGTAGGGGCAATAGGTAAGCCGACTGCGCTTCGGCCGTGGAGGCATCAGAAGAGACATCATTTCTCCCCGGCATGTCCAGTAGAAGAAGAACTTTTGTAGTCGCAAATAGTTCGCATGCCAGTTTGCTGAATTGTTTACAGGGTCTCGTAGATAGGAGGCGACCTGCTGAGTGGTGATCTCAGAAATCGTCGTATCTCCCACATGTTTGCTGAATCTCCAGAAGTGTCGCTCCGCTTGGTTATATCGGAGTCCGCCTGACTGCTTGTAAAGGACGTAAGCCGCGATGCTCTCCGCCAGTTTCATCGAAGACCACTTAGGCTAAAGTCAGCAACTTGGCGTAAGGAGGCTTTCGAAGACTTCGCGTAGATTCCGACGGATCTATTGTTCTGGTGCCCCAGAAAGTGAGCGATCTCATTCATCGGAACGTCTTTGTCGAGAAGCTCGGTGGCGCAAGAGTGCCTCAATGCGTGAGTACTGTACAGGGGTGACTTAATACGCAAGCGCCTCATACGATTCGCAACGATGCACCGCAGGGAAGCGTGCGCGGTAGAACGAAACGGCGGCCTCAAGGTGACGAAAAAATTGGGGCACTCGGACTTAGGCCTTCCTGTGACCAAGTAGTTATTCAGAGCAAAGGCTACTTCTGAGGAAATCGGAAATCGCTGTGTACGACCACCCTTTGCACGCCTGACTGTGAACGTTTCTTCGGTCCAATCGATGTCACTCAGCAAGAGCGATGAGACTTCTACGCTTCTCAAACCGTAAATCGCAAAGAAGAGAAGAACAGCATTTGCTCGCAGATCAGATGGCTTGTTTGATGTTCGAGCTGAGAGCATCCTTCTCACCTCACTCCAGGCCGGCCCCTTGGGATTCGGATCGGATCTTGGTGGATTCCGAAAGTGAATACCCGTTGAAATCAGCGATGGTGTCCATCCTCTTGACTCAGTAAAGCCAAATAAGCTTCGAAGAGTCCGACATACCGAAGTGATATATCCCGGCTTCATCCCAGCAAGACTGAGCGAAGCGATGTAGTCCAAAATGTCAGTTGAGCCGAGGTTTTCGAAGTACTCATGGCGATTAATTGCCCATCGTAGGAACCTCGAGGCTATGGATGTGTAGCCTCGAACAGTCGCCGGAGTCATTGATTTCGCATCAGCGACGAATCGAATGTATTCCGGAAGAACGTTACCATAGGGAGGAATCGGCGGCGCGTCTATAGCCAGCGCATGGTGGAAACGCAACCAAGCAATCGCAGTACTGGTAAATGCGGTTGATATTCCAGCCACGCTCGCCTTTCGATGACAACCAGGAACCTTTACCCATCGTTTACTAGCTTCTTGGACCGCAAGTCGATTCATCGGAGTGAGAGAGGAAATCTCAAGACACCCGACAACATTCAACAACATACCAGCGACCACGCGGACTCTGGCTAAGCTAGTTCCCTGCTTGTGAAGGTGTATGAGGTATTGTTCTCTTTCCTTGAAACAGACAGCGTTGCGATGACGAGCACGCGCAACCTGTTGCTTAAATAAGTCTTCGATCAATGGGCACCATTTTCCTAAGACGAGTCGAGAGACACAAGAGTACCGGTTCCGGTTCCCATTACGTCCCACACCGCGTCCCAGGACTACGGTGCCACGAAGTTGAGCAGAGGATGGAGGGCGAGCTTGTCATTCGAATCCAATGCCGTCCTTGCTCCGGCCAGCCACTATTCAAGAAGACTCAAATGGTTCGTACAAAGCTCATGACATCGTGCTCATCTTTCCAGTGCGTGCCCCCTTTGTTGGGGCAAAGCACATCGAGGTATTTCTTATATCGACTCGGCGTCAAGCGGAGGTAGTACTCGCTCGATAACAGATTAAGCGAACCCATATACGCAGACAGCAGAGGCAGCATAGAATTCAGATCCGCATCGTCTTGTATCCAGCCGGCGATGCGATGGACGGCAAAGGTATGACGGATATCGGTAAGCCTCAACGCCGAATCATATCCGTCCGAACGTACCAATGGGATCGTCTCGCAGAGGGCTTTGAATCGCAACCTCAAGGTTGATTGACGGATCGGTGCTCCCTTGACATCGACGAAGACATGCGCGTCAACTTCCTTTGGACATCGTTTGATGAAGCAGTTCAGGGCGGCCATGACTTGATCGTTTAGAGGAATGCTTCTGCTCCGCTTGTACTGGCTGTTGTAGAGGCACAGGAGCTTCTTTCGCAGGTCGACGTCTTTGTAACGCAAGGCAAGAACTTCCGCTGACGTGGCCCCAGTCCCATAGAGGACCAGAAAAATCATTTGAAGGGTATTCGGTGCGATCTTCGACCCGGCACGACGGGTAGGCTGTGCGGCGTGGGTGTAGATCGATGCGATTTCAGTATGGGTATACACGTAAGATATAAATCCATGTACGCCAGAGGCGTCTTTGCGACTCGGGCGCCCATTGACACTCCGAAGTCTTAGCTTCATGGCAGAAACTCTAGACTGAAAGCGGCCACCTGCCGCAGGGCTTTTGGGGAGCACTTCGCGTACGCGCTTACCGACTCAACGTCGCGATGTCCGAGGAAATCGGCGATCTCCCGTAGGGATGCTCCGATCCGTAGGAGTTGTGTGGCGCAAGAGTGGCGGAGTGCATGCGAGCCCGTTGTTTTTGAAGCAATTGACAGCTCTGACATTCGCCGCCGCACCATCATCCCTACAGTATTCGTCAAGATGGGACGGTAGGGTGGATAGAGAGTTACGAAGAGGCGTCTTTCGCTACACTTCGGGCGACCGAAGCGGAGGTACTGCAAGATCGCTCGCCCCACTTCAGACTGTAGTGGAAACCTCTGCACGGGGCCCCCTTTGCATCGGCGGAGTGTAAAAACCTCGCCCTTCCAGTCGAAATCGGTCAGCAGAAGCGTCGTAACCTCAGATCCCCGAAGGGCATAGACCGAGCATAGGTACAGTACAGCACGGGCCCTCAAATCCGGGTAACTCAATTTCGCTGGGTAGTTGAGCAGTTTTTTTACATCCTTCCAGGACGGCCCGCGAGGTTCGGGGTCATATCTGCGCGTTCGCGGGCTACGAACCTTCTCCGATAATCTAGTGGCAATGAGGCCCTCTCGTTCGCAATAGCGAAAAAATGAACGCAAACCTTGGCACTTCGAAGCGATAGTTCCGTTCACACATCCGGCCTGCCGATGTCGGTCTAGGAAGCGGCTAACGTCCTCAACATCAATCGATTCCAGAGAAGGATGCCGCGACTCGGTTGCGTTCAAGAAGTCTCGTACGATTTGCAGATAGTTCACAACAGTACCAGCCGCATATCGTTCTTTTATGAACATGCCGAACCGCAAGAAACCTTCGTCATAAGGCCCTAAGGCTGGGGGTGTAGTGCAGATCATGTTGCTAAATCGCAACCACCGAAACGCGGCCCGTTCGAACTTGACGGCGGATGCGTTCGTCACACCTGCATATCGACAAGCTATAGCTGCTTGCCATTGTTTGGCCGCAAGCTTGATCTCGGATGCGTCTACCAGTCTCAACTCCTTGAGCTTTAAAAACTCTATAACGTGCAGGGTCTCGCGGGCGACGATTTGAACGTTGGAAACGGAGGTTCCTTGCTGCAGGAGGTGCCAGAGGAAGAGTTCACGTTCTTTGAGCAAAGGCGCATTCAGATGAGCCTCAAGTCGGTGTGGGCGTCGCACGAGCATTTCAAGAGCTGATCGAGAACATTCAAAGCCATCGCCAGCAGAATGGGCGGCGTGCCGCGTAGGTTTCGCCATGCGAGCATGGTACGCCCCCGGACGGACTGCGCCTGCGTTCATGTGCGGATTCGTCAAAGCAGCTCCCGGTTGCGCAAAAGACGAGATTTTAGGCAACGTAGCGCACTTGCCGAAAATCCGCCTCTTACTGGAGCGGTGGCACTTGAAGCGCCAAAGGAACACGTAGCCGCTAACGCGCCAGCAGATCCCTACGTTTTAAACGTGGATCGCAATAAAGAGCGATGGCCTCCCTAGTGGCGAGGCTACTCAGGCAGTGCGTATGTGCTGGTCACGCTGAACTTGCCGGCTGCGCGAGGGCTCCCAGTTCCAGGCTGTCCGCCTCCTACGCTCACGCTGTAGTCCCCTCGGGCACTCCAGTAAAAATGCGCTCTTTTCGCTGCATCGTGGCAAGAATGACGTCATTTGGCAACTGGAAGTGACGCGTGTGGCCAAACTTAATCTTCAACGAATGAGCAAAACGGGAATCGCAACGATCCAGGCCTGCAGTCGCAACGCTCAACAAAATAAGTTTGGCCAACAGTCGCCAGAATCAACGTTATGTGCGTCTATGCGAGTAAACGTCACGGTCTGTCCGTGTGTCACGGCCACCAACAGCGCAGCTGTGGCTGGTAGATCTTCAGGTTGGAAACACCGTGCTCCACAACGGGGGATGGACAGCCTGCCATCGCTGGAATCATCATGGATTAGTTAATCATCAACTACTTCTTGCTCGTTTTGACACTTCGCGAGCTCAACGTTGTCTCTGTATGCGTCGCTCGCACCTCCGCTAGTCGAGTTCTATTGAGGAGATTGACTTCGCCGTGTATCGCCATGTACCTCGAGAACAAATCATTGCTGCGATTAATCATCTCAACGATCTCCGTAGGCAGATGCCGCGCACGAATGAGCGAGAAGCGCTTGCACACGAACGGCGAGAGGCTGCCACAAAAACGCTACTCACAAACATCACACGAACCAAGGCTCATCCCACGCTTCGAGCTCTTCGCGAAATCGCGGACATCTTTTCACTGACGATAGAGGGGGCACACCGACTCTTCGGCTACGATTTGTCCAAGATTCGCGAGCTGGACCGCCGCCTAAATGGCGGTCGAACTCACATCATCGAATCTTATGGGTTCGAACGCGATCTCTTGATAGAGCTCCCTTCGAGACTCGCTTCCGAAGATCTATATGCAGCGAATGGTATGTTGCGAAACCTTGTCGAAGACTGGCAGCGCGACATACCCTTTAGAGCTCTTGCTGATGGCACTTGGCAGCGGCCCGGAACTTTTTACGTGCATGTGGGTACCAAGGATAGCCTAGGCTCCAGCCTTCCTGCGGGCGCAACCGCTTTGGTCGAGCCAATATCTCCATCTGAACAAGCGAGACCGAACCCGAGCAAGATCTACCTTTTGCAGTTCGCCAATGGATATCGATGCAGCTATTGCGTGGTTTCACGCGGCAAGCTTCACCTCCTCAGTGGAGTCTGGCCGAATCGTGTCACGGAAGAAATCGATTATCCACGGGCCGTTCGCATCGCCGGCCACGTCAGGGCTTTCTCGTGAACCTGCCCTCACCCGAATACCCAGATCTATTTCAACTACCCTATAGGGACCGGGGAGCTGAACTGATTCTTCCCTGGGAACATAGAACACGGGACCGCTTGTTTGCCACTGGATACAGACGATTCGAGCGATCCACAGAGGAGCTGCGCACAGTTCGCGAGACACTCGAAGCTCAGCTAAACACGAAATTCAGTAAGCGAACCGAGCGGCGTTATAGATCTTCGACCTCATCGCAGCCGCACATCGATGCGCTGATCTATCTGACGGTGACGCACATGGCTCGGTATTCAGATGCGCTGACAACGAGTGGAGTCAGACTGGTCGATTCAAACCGCCATAGTTTGCAGACACTTCTTCAGGTCCAGCAACTATCACAGCTGCCGAAGTCGACAACTAGAGTTGCAACGCCGGAGCCCACAGACGTCTGGCAGCAAAGGCATAGAGAATTTCTGGAATGGCCTACTCTCTTATCTCTCAAACATCCTCAGTTGCAGTTGTTGCAGGATAGGGTTTTGCGGGTATCATCTGCAAATCCACTCCAAGGTCTCGCTCCTCCGATTGCTCCTGGCTCGTGGATGCTTCTAGAAGGACTCTCGGCTATACCCGACATAAAGGGCGATTGGAGCAAGCAGGGATGGTCTCGGCCGATTTATGTGCTGCGTCGACAGTTCGAGGCGACCTGGGGCCATCTCGACCGGATCGATAATCAATACGTCATCGTGTCGGATCGCCTTGAACGGCCTGCAAGGGCCACTTTCGGTGCCGAGGAACTCTCTTCTCTGAGTCGGGTGACCGCCATCGCAGTTCCAACCTAAGACCTCAGCGCACAATTGAGTAAATTTGGCCGCTTTGCGAGATCGGCCCATACAAATCTTGGCGATTTGTGCCGTAAACAGAAGGAATTTAGGGTACGGAGTAAGTTTGGCCAAATCGTACCTTTCTCCACCATCGGTCGACTTCTGAGGCTAATCTCTTTCTCACAAGAGGCGTCTATGACGCATTCGGAGAGGGACAAGCCCATGCCCAACATTCCAAGTCACCTGCGATCCATGGTTGACCAAGATGGCGCAGCCATCTTGGATGCCGCGCGCGGTTCCATTACGACTCTCAACCCAACGGGGGCATTTATCTGGAGTGGCCTGGAACAGGCGAAGCATCCCGACGTGATTGCAACGGAGCTAGCGGAGGCAACTGGCGAGTCGCTTGAAGTTGTCCAGCTCGAGGTCAACTCCTTCATCGAATCCTTACGGCAGCAGCAACTGGTTTCCCAAGGATAAAGAGGAGACCACATGACCCTTCATCTTGAGTCGATGACTTTCCGAGTCTTGATCGTGGAGAGCGATTCGCTGCGAGTATCTGCTGTCCGCACTGCAGCGGGCTATCAAATTCCACGCGTGGAGATCGCTCTGGGTCAGAGGAAGGTTCGACAGGCACAAGCTGCGGTTTTCTCAACTTGGGGGGCGAATGTCGTAGTTCTCGAGTTTGTGGGCAGGGATGATCCCTCCAGCGACCTTGTTTTGGCCGAACTACTTAGCCATGAGCGCTCCTCTTGCTTGGAGAGCGTTCCCATGCAACAGATCGCTCAAAATGAACTGTCAGAACGGGAGAAAGATCGCGTGATGCACCTCGGCACCGACCGGGACAAAGCCACCTTCTCCCGGATGGGTTGGTATCGCGAGGCGGCTGAATGGATTCGCTCGGCTACGGGCGATAGCGTCAGCCTCGACGAGAGGGTTGAGCAGTACAACGCGGCAGGACCTTTCGCTCTGATTAGATTCGGTACGAGTGATGGACGGCGCTATTGGCTCAAAGCGGTTGGTGAGCCAAACCTTCACGAGTTCCCTCTCACCTATCTGCTCAGCAGGGTCGCGGGTGTGCATGCGCCTACCATCGTATCGACGAAGCCTGAATGAAATGCATGGCTCATGTCGGAAGATGGGCATCCAGTCGGGGAGAGTGAACACGCGCCTCTCCCACTAAGTTTTCTTCAGTCGGCTGTGCGATCGTTGGCCGCTCTGCAAATCAGCACGATGGCAAGGCAACGGGAGTTTTTTCAAGCAGGCGTCTCGGACCACACTTCGAATGTTCTCGCAGCGCACGGCCGCGAACTCTTCGATTTTCTCGAAATGGCAATGGCTCTGCAAACGTCCGTGCGCGTGCCACGTGTCGACGTCTCGCGTCTTCGAGAAATACTCGAGATCCTGGGGAGGGTGAGTGACTATGCGGCGCGTATGCCAATCCCAGATAGTGTCTTGCACGGTGATCTTAATCTCGGGAATATTTTGCAGTGTGCAAGCCACTGCCAGTTCATTGACTGGAGTGATGCGTTCTTCGGCAACCCACTCATCACATTCGAACACTTGTTGCTTCTAAACAGGACCGCAAGTCCTGACGAACTCCGGCATCGCGAGCGGTCCCTTCGGGACTTATACGTGTCAACAATGTCCACAGTCTGTGATCCCGAGAGGATCCGCAAGGCTTTCGCCCTGTCACCGCTCCTCGCTGCGGCTTCGACGCTTTATGGACGAGGTAAATGGCTGTCGACTCCAGAGCGCAACGATCCCAGACGTCAAGCCTTCGGGAGAACCCTTGCACGGCACATGGATCGAGCTGCGAACGATCCTAGACTTTTGGCCCAGATCGCAAGCTAAGTATCAGCACGAGGTTTGAGCTGAGAGAGCACAAAGCAGAGAAGGAGAGTTTATGTTGCAGATCATCGAAAGCTGGTTCCTGTTGCTCTACTTCGATTACCTTATGCACTTTCATGATTTTCGAGCCATACAGTCCCGGCTCTCGGCGTCGCAATCTCGCACAGATGTTCAGAATCCATTGAGAGTGGAAACACTCTGCCACGCCATGGATTTGGCTTCTGTCTTCTACATCAAGCGCGTGCTTTGTCTCCAGCGCTCGGCAGCCACGGCAATTCTCCTTCGTCGCCATGGCTGGATGGCCGAGATGGTCATCGGGGCGCAGGTTTTGCCTCTTCAATCGCACGCATGGGTTGAAGTCGAGGGACGTGTCGTAAACGACAAGCCCTATGTCACAGATATTTATCGTGTATTGGATCGCTGCTAGCGAGGTTCATCATGAGCATCATTTGCGGAGTATTGAAAACGAACAGAACGAGCGCTTCTGAGAAAGACCTACACCATCTCACTCAAGCGACAAAACGATACGGACTGGGTGAGATTTCAATCAAAGTCCTGGGGCATGTCGCCATGGGCTTTCAGCCCTTCGAGACCCATGAGCGCTCGCATCTCGAAGTTGGGCCAACGTTGGGGCCAGCTGGAGATCTCGTATGTTTCGATGGAAGGCTGGACAATCATCATGAGCTTGCTCGCAAGCTTGACCTAACCAACCCGACGGTGTCCGATTCCGAGATCGTACTCGCGGCTTTTGCCCGGTGGGGAGCGGAATGCTTCTCCCGTTTCACCGGAGATTGGGCCGTCGCTCTCTGGTCGGAATTGGACGATCGTCTCTACCTTGCGCGCGATCACGCCGGTTCGAGAACACTCTACCTGGAACGCGCATCAGACGGCTTTCGCTGGTCCACCTATCTGGACAGCTTTGAGGGACAAGGACTCGATCACCTTTCCAAAGACTATGCGGCAAGTTATCTATCCTGCCTACCCGTTCAGGAGCGGACGCCGTACGAGAGCATCTCAAGCGTCCGCCCCGGTCACTACATTGCGATATGCGACCGCTTCGCTGTGCAGAGTAGCCATTGGAGTCCACTCATTCAGACATCGATCCAGTACGGATCCGATGCTGAATACGATGAGCATTTTCTTGATCTATTCGGACGATCGGTCGCACGACGCACTGGACCGGGAGCAAAGGTATTGGCGCAACTCAGCGGCGGTATGGATTCCACCGCGATCGTCTGCATGTCTGACCATCTTCGACTATCTCAAGATCCCGGTGCCGAACTCTTGGACACAATTTCCTACTACGACGACTCTGAATCGTCTCTCGATGAACGGTCATACTTCGAGATCACGGAAGCCCGGCGCGGCAAGGTTGGCATTCATCTGAACACAGCCATCTCTCAACGAGCGTTTGATCCTCCACAGGTAAAGGAGGGGATCTACCGTCTTCCCGGTGCCGACAGCTTTTCAATTTCTCAGGAGCGCCTGCTCAAGACGAATGCCTGGGACAGAGGCTATAGGGTCGTCTTATCTGGCATCGGTGGCGACGAGGTGCTGGGCGGGATTCCCGATCCACTTCCAGAGTTGGCAGGATACCTCGTCACCGGGAACGTATCAGGGCTCCTGAGTCGTAGTTTGGCTTGGTGCCTGACCGATCGCACGCCTTTGATCTTCTGCCTTCGCGACACACTCGGATTCGCGTTCCGACTCTACGGCCGTGGGAGATTGAGAACCCGAAAGGGTCCACCATGGCTATCTCCCGAGCTGCGTCGGTTGAGCGAGCACGCGGAACGGGCTTATGTGAAATTCCCCGAACGACTTGCGGCATTGCCTCACCAGTTAGACAACGCGCTGTCATGGTGGCAGGTCATGGAGACGCTTCCACACACAAGACCCCAGCTTTTGTTCAGGCCCGAATATCGATATCCAATGCTGGACAAGGATTTGGTGACCTACCTGTTCAGCATTCCTCGGGATCAGCTACTCAGACCGGGCCGACGCCGCACGCTCATGCGTCGAGCACTGCAAGGAATTGTGCCTCTAGAGATTTTGGAGCGGCGACGAAAGGCGTTCCAGCTTAGAGCTCCGCTGAATGCGATGCAGAGAGCACAGGAAAAACTTGACCGACTATGGGACGACTCTCACCTCGCCGAGGAAGGTTTTGTCGATATCGACAGATTACGGCACGAGCAGAAGCGCTGCTCCAATGGTGCTCCGGAGTGGAGTCAGGCACTGATGAAAACGATCGCATACGAGTTGTGGTTGAGAGCTAGCCACACGACTACTAGTGGTAGTGAAGTTTCCATGCATGGAAGCGCTGCATTCGAAAAACATTCGGCCTGAATCTAGCGGCCATCAAGCTCCGTGTGGAAAGGCTTCTAGCTTGCACCGCACGGAAATCCGAAACACAGAGAGGAACCACAATATGCGATACACACGTCCCCAAATCACTGGCAGCTTTCCCGCTGTCTCAACCATCAAGCTAACCAAAGGTCTCCCTCCCGTCGAAACTCAAGACCCGACCGAGATCTCCAGCAACGCTGCATACCAGGCTGACGAATAGTCCAGGCTGCCGTAATGCGATTACAATCAAGTCCAGTCTCTGCTCTAGAGCAGAGGCTGGACTTAGTCTTAGGTCTCTTGGAGAACCTGCACACTTCGCTTCACGTCGGATAGTAGTTTGCCCCCACCACTTGCCAATAAAACGAGTTTTTGTGAGCCCGCTGGAGGCTCTGTCCTTGTCAATGAGTGCCTTGGCGATTTAGCGCTCGTCGAGATCACCATTGAAGAGAAGAGCGTTAACGAGGAACGGACTGCCATCACGAGAGTCGCCCATTATGATGCGAGTGCGTACGCTATCCTACTTGGGCAAAAGGATCTTCGTAGTCAGGAGATCCGGCTTTCCGTTCCTTACCAGCGCAGCATACCTCTCCCCTCCATGGTAGGAAATCTTGTAAACATGTGTTTCATCATCCCTAGATGCCTCCAAAACAATGAAGTCATTATTTGTCAGCGAAGCGTGCACTGCTGCAGTAAGACTTTCTGCGCTATAAGGTTTGGCATTTACCTGGATCAGCTTGTCGCCTGGACCGAGCCCAGCCGCGTAGGCGGGGCTGTCGATCCAAACGTCTAGCAGAGTGCCGTCCGCCATGGCCTGCAGGCCAAGTGAGTGGTACATCTCAGCCATATGCGACGCCTTGATGAAGTCCGCTTCGGCCGGAATCATCGTGCTCTGATAGACGTAGCTGTAGCCGGCGGCTTCTAGTCCTCCGGTAAGTGACCTCAAATTAAGTGCGTTCAGGCGCTCTTGCCAAAATCCCTGCCAGTCAAAGGGAGCAATGGTATTCAGAGCCTGAAGAAGGTCTGCCAACGTGTACGGAAAAACCCCTGCCGCAGTGTCTCGTGAGGACAAATTCGCCACTGGCGGAGCAAAAAAGAGCGCTGCAAAATCATCCAGAGATTTTTTACCCCGTGTAACTTCCCGAATCTTTACGTCCGCTTCCAGCCAGAGAAGTGTTCCGGCGTAGTAGTAGTCTTGGCTGAGGCGCCAGCTTGCCCAGGCGGAATCGTTACCGCGGAGGATCGCAGAGGCATCGGCTGTGTCCTGGACAGAGCGCCATCGACGCCCCGGCTTATCGACCTGAAATGCTTCATAGTCGAATGCACCTACGGTTTGGTCAGGCGTACGGAAACCAGCGCGAGCGGCCAGCACGTTGCCGTAATATTGAGTGAAACCTTCATAAACCCAGATCAGGTCGTTTTGCATTGGCGTGTTGTCGTCCGCAGTCGCTTCGCCAGCCGGACGGCGATATTTTCCGCACCATGAGTGCGTGAACTCGTGCGGCAGCAGGGAGCCAACAACGCCAGCGTTTGCGATATCAGACATGTCAAGGCTACTCACAATGTAATCGGCTGACTGCGTGTGTTCCGCACTATCACCATGCAGGTGTGGCGACGCACCTACAAGGAAGTCGTAGTGCTCGTAATGATGACCTACGAACAGCTTCGTGGCCTGCTGAACCAAAGCTGTCATCCTGGCTAGAAAGGCAGGTTGTAGCTCCAGATCAGCGTCTTTGTCTGAGCAAACGTCAAGCGTATGGACCGGATGGATCTCGGGTGCCAGAGGGTATTGACGGCAGTGATCCCCGGCGAGGATGGGCGAATCGATCAGCTGTTCAATCGACACGGTCTGGAACGTGGTGTCTGGCCCATTGAGCGAAGGCGCGGTCGATCCACCGGTACGCAAAGCTGTTGCGGCCTTCCAACCGGCCGGCAAGTGAATCTCGGTCATGACGGGCGTGTCATGTAGCGATTTATCGGTGGGATACAGCACCACTTCGCTCGGCTCGATCATGACGACGTGAGAGCTCGTGTGATTGGTGCCGATAGTGTTTGCACGGCTGGAAACCTCAAGGATGTCGTAAGACGCGACAAGCGAAGAAGTGTTTTGGGGAACAACGACATGAAACTTGTAGGGGTCTGAAAGGTCGCGACGCCAAGGCACCAAATCGCCGCCCGCAAAACCAGAGCGAAAGACGATACCCACCAGATTATCGATTGGCCCTCCGGGGAGCTCCTGACTAGGAATCCATTCCGGATAGGCAAAAGTGTTCGGTCCAGGATGCACCGGAATCTGCTCTGTGACATGGATGATTCGGCGCGAAGCGTCGGTCAAGTCGATGCGGATATGCATCGGCGTTTGCGCCAAGCCGGCGAGGGGGATCGAGAAAAGAAGCTTTATAGCTAGGACAGAGCGTGCAGACATCTACATCCTCCTCATCTGGGCTACTAGTGAGAAGAAAAGTATATAAGCCGTCAAATGACGTACAGGCAGAAGCTTCTGCTGGTAAGCGGATCGGCTTGTGTCGCTAATGCCGATCTCAACTGACGATAAAAGGCCAATGCGCGTTTCTAACGCCCGCAACCTCGAAGAGCGCATGACGATTTGAGTACGCAAGCGGCTCACCTAAGAGAAGCGCGCGCATCTGGACCAAAGCCTTGCTTGCCCGCCAAATTTTCCTGGAGAATTCCTTTGCACATACCGCTGACGCTATAAGCATTGCGATTCAACTCATGAACGATATAGTCGCTCACGAATCGGCCACCTATGAGCTGACTGCTGTAGGGAGAAAACCGTTATCACAGGGGACAGAACATACTTGGAGAATGCAGAGAGCCAATGAGACGCGCTACCGTAATTGCGGATGCCAGAACCTCCAAAGAACACGAAGATGAGGTCGGTCGTCAATAGGATGAGAACTCCTTGCGAGACTGGCTCTTGTTGAAATAGAAACACCTTCGCGTCGGGCAGCATTCTGGTCAAGAAGTGCCAGATTGCTATAGCAAACGGTACCCCGAGCACGACCGCAATCATCCAGGCAGACACGCCAAATCCCTGAACCGTCGTCGCCAGGTCTGCGTGCGTCGCAAAGGTATGCACCGGCACATAGGACAGAAAGTTTCCCACACTCATTACACAAATCCAGAAGAAGAACATAGCCCACACGCGCGACTCCTTCATCTGTGCCCTTGCGTACAGCAAGCGGCTCAAAAGATACGAGAGTCCATTTCCGATGAGCACGCCAGCAACCGCTATCAGCGCCGCCAGATAGCCATGACCAGCTGCGAAAATCGGCCCGTAATCGACATTTTCATCAATATCCTCTTGAAAGAGAATGTTATCGAGGGTTATGTGACCGTAGTCGAGAGCGAGCGGATTGGCTTTGAAATGGAGAAGCCACGCCGTAAAACTATGCGCGTACTCATGCACCATATAGCCGAGCGCATGGGCTAACCAGTGCTGAAGGATGGCCAGCAACCAGATACGAACAGTTCGCGGACGCGGAATCGATACCTGAGAGTGAATGTCTGGTGAAATATGTCGCTTGGTTTCGAGTTCAACGAGATCGAAAGCTGGTCATTTGTCGAAATAGTTGAAATGTTTGGCCGTGAAGGCACCAGAGCTTCCACACGCAGAATCTTCGTTTACCTTCTCTCCCATCATAGTTGGCTGAAAGCTCTACCTGCCAGCGTAAAGAACTTGTAGTTCATTCGTTTTCTCTTCAAAGAGTTTCGCGGCAGCTTCGACGAGATGCGGGTCGTCGAGATGGATGTCCAACGTGGCTAGCAGCGCTTGCGGATCTGCGTCGAAGCCGCGACGCAAGAGGGCATCGTACTTCTCCGCGAAGGCCGGATCGGAGTGAGCTTTGTCAAAGAGAGCGACCGCGATCACGGAAGCATAGAGGTAGTTCACGAGATAGAGTGGGTCTTCAAAGACGAGCGATTTGCGCATCCAGTTTCGGGACACTCCCACGTCGGACATGGGCCAGAATTCATAGGGTTGGAGGGAAGCCTGAAAGATGGTGTCAACCTTTTCGCGATCAAGCATGGCGGCACCTGCGGCCTGTGTATAGAGATTTTTCTCGAAGGTTGTTTCTTCCGCTGAGACATAGAGCTCCAATGCGATCTTGGAGAGCAAACGCTCAAGAGCGTATTCTCGGGCGGCTGGCGTGGTGGCGGACTTGGTGGCCTGGTCGAGCAGCAGCAGTTCATTGAATATCGCGAAGCTCTCAAAGAGGTAGTGAGGCCCCTCCCTTTGGTATACGGGGATGGAGTTGCTGTTGATCAGCTCTCGATGGATGGCGTGCCCGCCTTCATGGGCGATTTTGCTTACGTCGCGGAGGGAACCACGATAGCCTTCGTCGTAGAGGCCGGTAGGGGCGTCATAGGCACTGATAGAAGTTCCTGTATCGGCGCGGTGGGTGCCACCAACCAGGTCGAGCCGACCGTTTGCGGGGTCGAGGAGTGCGGCGAAACGCCTGGTGTAGTCCGGGCCTAAAGGTTGAAGGGCGGCAAGGATCATGTCGCGAGCTTGAGCGAGAGAGATTTGGTTCGCGGGAGCAACGACCATGTCCTGCTCCTCGGCGAGAGCGGCGGCAACGCCGAGGACCTTTGCCGTATGTGCGGCGCGTACCTGCTCATAATGGCGGTACGCAGCGGCCTGCGACTGCACGGCGGCGAGCATATCGTCTACGAGTGCAGAATTGAGACCGAGAGATTGATACTTGCGTTCAGCGGCGTTACTGTAGCCCTGAGCGATGGCATCCCGATTTTCGAGTTCGACAAGCGACCCGAGTAAGGTTGCCGTTGCGGGAGCCGCTTGATCGTAGGAGGCGTTGCGCATAGCGACCGCGGTTCGACGCTTTGTGACATCGAGCGAGGAAATGTCTTTGCTGCCTTTTCCGAGAGAGTCGATGAGGCGGTCGTAGGTGTCAGAGAGGCTAGCTTCCAGCGGTGTCGTGACAGCACCACGATAAACCTGCGCATCTGGCGAAAATACATGTGAGACGTCGCTCTGGAGTTGCTGGGCAAGATAGGCGTACCTTCCCAGTGAGGGGATGTCTGCTGGAGCTATCTGGCGCAGGCGTTGTGTGATGGCCGCTTCGAGCTCCGCTTGCGCAGCGGCGATTTGATCGCCAGCCTCGCGGAAGGTGTGATCTTCGATGTTCTCCAAAGCGAGAACCTTGATGTAGGCAAGATGACGCTGTAGCGCGATAGACAGTTCGTCCGCGCCGTCAAGGTTGTTGGCGAGATCGTTGACGGTGGCTTTGGGAAGCGCTTTGATCTTTTCGGCCACGTCCGCTTGCAAAGTCTTCCGTGCGGAAAATTCTGCCGATGCGCTAGGGAAATAAAGCTTCAGCGAAATGCGGGCATTGTCGAGCGCTGGTGCTGGAGTGATGGTCTGGGCGGACAGCAGGATTGAGCAAAACGTAAAGACAAAGAGTAGGCCGGATGGCCGAAATATCTGCATAGTCGAGTTTACGCAAGGATGGCCGTTACGGTTCCCATGTGTAAACTCGCCATCGGGTGATGTGAACAGGCCGATGCATGTTGCCAGACTCGGCTCCCTCAAGGGTTGACTCGGCGATTATGTGCTCCTTCTTACCGAAAGCAAGACTCTTATCGGGCACTGGGTCGCGCAGACAAGTCATGACGGTAGTATGCGAGCGAGTTGCCGCTTGTCACGCTGACAGCCTGCACTTTCCCATGTGCGTCGCGGTGAAATTCGAATTGCGTCAGGGGCACGGTATCCGAATCCGGGTCCACAAACTGTGTGGGAGATAGGGCCATCAGCGGATGGGCATGATCCTCGCCGGGAACACGCAGGGAAGCTTTACTTCCGGATATATCGACTTCGAACGTATCGGTGTCAAAGTCGTCAGCAAGTCTTCCTCGGATGTTCATCGGTACGCTGTTATCAAGGCGATAAGTTCCTTTGTAGTCCGCATAGGCCGGATCCTTCGCATCCAAAGTAACCGTTCGCAGAACGGGATCGACACCGCGACCGATCATATCCGAAAGCGCGTGTCGGATCTCGAGGCGCAAGAGTGAACCATTGCTGCTGTTGGTGAGAATGACGAAGCCATCACCGGATTGCAGATAGCCCTCGATCCAGGCGCGATAGTTGTCATTGGAGCCGCTATGAAAGAAAACTCTTGCGTCGCCGGAACCGAGTAATTCGGGGCCCAATCCTTGGGGGCTCGGTGAGACCGGGGTCATCATCTGCGTTGCCAATCCACGCGGAAGAAAGTTGCTCTGTCCGCGATAGCTCTCGATGAGCGCCGCAACCCAGCTTCCTAGTTCCGGAGCATTGCTCCATAGGCCGGAGGCTGCTTGTTCAGGAAATGTCTGCCATCCGCGTGGCAGGGCGACGAGGTGGCCGTCGTTGTCATGCGCCTTGGCAACGTTGATCGTCGATGCAGGCAGAGGGCTGACGAATGTGCTGCGATTCATATGCAGCGGATCGAGCAACCACGTCTTCGCTATATCCGCGAAGTTTGTCTTCGTCACATCCTCAAGCAGCTGCTGCTCTACCATGATTCCCCCACCCGAGTAGCTATAACGCGTACCGGGAACCGAGGTCAGGCGAACGGCATGATGTTTGGCTGGCGGTTTGCCATCCAGTGTCTCGATAAGGGTGGGAACATGCTCATCTGGCATGAAGTCGGGAAAGCCACCGACGTTGAAACCTGATGTGTGTGACATCAGCATTCGCAGCGTGACGTCGGGATCGGGGACGTCCCTCGTTGGGGGTACGTGCCAACTCGTGAGGTAACGATCTACATTGCTATCGAGATTCAATTTACCCGCGGCCACCATGCGCAGGATGATGGATGCTGTGGCCACCTTGCTGACTGATCCGACCGAAAACAACGTATCGGCATTCACCTTCTGGCTACTGCCTTCCGCCAGTACGCCATAGCCAGCGGTTTGTACGACTCTCCCGTCCCTTATCACCGCAACGGCCACTCCAGGAACGTGGTAGTACGCCATACGTTCACATAATGACCAATGAGGCAGCGGCTCGCCGGATTTGAGAACAGCGGGACGAAGAAGGTTCGTCCATGAAATGGTGATGGGAGCATCGGACCTCTGGCCTTTGCCTACCCGTGTGGGATTTGCGGTCGCAGCATCACATGGACTGAGCACGGCTGCGCGAGAAACGGCGGCACTACATATAAGCAGAAGAGCAGAAATCAGAGCGGATCGAATCATCACCTCAATATCTTAGCTTGACGCCCCAAAGTAATCCTTTGGGGTTTTCGCACCCATTCTAATTACGGTTGATGATAGGCGCGTTTATAAAGATCTACATGACAGCTTTTCCTTCCGCGACATCGAGATCTCCTTTGGCGATGATGTTTCCGGGATCGAGTGCGAGCGCTTTTTTGAAGTTCTCGATCGCCGCGGTCTTCCGGCCTGCTTTCATGTAGATCTCCCCAAGGTTGCCGTAGGCACGGCTTGAAGGCTGTAGCTGAATCGCAAACTGCATCACGTTGATAGCCTCAGCGAAGTGGTGTTGTCCAAGCAAACGGAAAGCCCAGTCTGTGACCACATCAGCACTGAGTGATACTCCGGTGTTTTCAGCCGTGTCGATGCGTACTCTTCAGCTACGTGTTCGAATGCTGCTAGCCCGACCTTGACCCGGAAGTCCGCAAAGGAAGGCAACGTAAAGGGCTTAGCTGCTCGAAAGGAGGCATTCAGTGCATGTTTCGGCACACCGTTCTGGTCGGGTGAACTTTTGAGAAACGCTGTTGCTTTTGGGTCGTGTTTCAGGTACGCATCCAAGAACTCAAGGGTGTATCGAACGACCCACTGGTATCCAACGAGGCCATCCTCGCGAGTAATGTCAGTTTCTGCTATGTTTGGAAATTCCGCTCGCCAATACCGTTCTGTCCGCTGGGTAAGCGTATTGAACTCGGGGTGAATCATCTCCTGCATGTGAACCGTCATGAGGTCCCCATGCGTCCACGCATCAAGCACACTGGGACCCGCAGCATTCTTGAATCTGGCATTCAGTTGAGCTTGATCTTCAAGCGAATACCTTCCCGTGAAAAATAAGAGTGGAATCGTAATGGTGTCCGGGTGCACGTCCCCTGATTGTTCAACAATTCCCGGATAGTACCTCATGCTGCCGTCAATTGCCACGAGCCCCCTGATACGGTTATCCCGAGCCGCCGCAAAGAGGTTCGAGAGTCCTCCCCAACTGAAACCCACGACTCCGACTGAAGTCACATCCGCATCAGGCAGAGATTCGGCCCAGCCAATAAGAAAAGAGATGTCCTCGGCCTGGGCGTTCACCCCGGCAAGATCGTGCGTGGATTCACGCTCCACGCCCATACCAGGGCTGGCAATGACAACATAACCATAGCTCGCAAGCAGTTCGCAGAGGTCCAGATTCTCCCATGAGAAAGAGGAGAAGCTTGGCGCATAGACAACAAGCGGAAAGTGACCTGCTAGAGGCTTCGCATTTCGGACAGCTAGCGTGTTGTCTTGGTGTGGGTGAGGAATGCCTTCGATAAACCATTCGTCCACACCCGCTGAAATAGCGGGGTCGGCAAAGTTTGTTTCCGTGCTTCGAAGAGCAAGATAGTCTGCCACTGACATGTGTTTCTGCTTTGTAGCTTCAGCAGGAAACCAGACTAGAGTCTGCAAGGGGCGGCCTATCTCACCGAAGGTCGGCTTCCCCAAGTCGTCTACTAGCGGTTGGAAAGATCGGGAGCGATCGTACTGGTCCACCAAGCGCAAACCAACCGCATGGGGGCCTGCCGGAATCTTAAGAGAAAATGTTTCCGGCTGCTGACTGGTGAGTCTGAACGGCAAGGATAAAACAACGAGTACAAGAACCAACGAGCGCATACGCCTCCAGAATGAATCGGATTCTCAGCTTGCGACAATAGACAGATGCGCTCGTCGAAAACCATTTCAAGCAGTCCAGAATCGTCTCCGGACGCTCAACACGAAAAGGACAGAGATGAACGTCACTGACGTGTCAATGTCACTCATGCTCTGGGTCCCCGAAACTGACGACGCTCTTACCGAGCGGTAACTCGTTCACATGAATCACTGGTTGACCTCCGCCTCCGCCCTGTGTGCGGAAGTGGTCAATCAGGTATGGCACTCCCTCCCCGAAAAGGAGAGTCGAAGAAGTGGTGACCTCGAAATGAAGATGAGGCTCACGCGCGTCTCCAGAGGCACCAATACGCGCCAACATCTGACCTTTTCGAACAAAGTCTCCCGACCTCACGAGCACGCTTCCCGGCTTCAGATGCATGTAGTAAACAAACTGGCCGCTACCGAGATCGAGTACGATCGTATTGCCTGAAACGGTGTCGAGCGTGAGAGGCACGGCAGGATGGAATGCTTCGTTGTGTCCCGGGATATTGTTCGGGAGACCGTCTCGCGCCATAAAGACACGTCCGTTCGCGACTGCCAGCACCGCTTGACCGTAGGAAAAATAAGAGGTTACATCTCGCGAATCTCCGGCAAACGAGACCTCGTTCTTGACCCTCTTCCAGTCGATTGCATAACGCCTCGAATCGACCGTCCTTCCATCTAGAACAATGATTCCGCGGCGATGATGGTTGTCTTCATCGTTGCTGGGGCCATCTGCCGCAAGCCAGTCTGTACCTTCCACTGGAGGGCTGAGCACGTGCAACGCGTTGTGTCGGGTGGAAATCTCCGCGCCCTGAACCATCGAGTCGGCAGCAATCACCCGATGGATTAATTTGCTCGGCATAGGTGCTTTGCGATTGACGACCACCGACATGAACACGACGACGCTTTGGCCGGGAGGAAGAGTCAACTTCTCCTTTGGGTCGGCAGTTTTCATGGCTCCATAGACCTGCACCATGGCTTTGAGTTGAGTGGCATCGAAGCTCCCGATCGGCGGTGCTCCTGTAACATCCGCATCCAGGACCTCGATACGGTTCAGAGTGATGGGAGTCTGCGCGAAGTTCGTTAAGTAGAGCTCATACAGCAGATACGAATTCAGTCCGTTTGGAAATGCGGTCGGGTCAAATGGGACACGCATCTCCAATTGCAAAGGAAACGCAAAAGGCTTGCTTACTGCTGTTCCGTTCGGGGCCTGCAAAGGCTGCAACGTAGAGCCTGCTGTTGACAGCTTCGCCTGTGACATCAAAGGCCAGGTGCAAAGGTACACGGCTAGAAATAGCACAGAAACACGCATATCGCTCTTACGGTATCGAGCTGAAAAAGTTCCCGACCGAGACATATTTGGAGTCTAGAGAGCAAAGACTTTGTTTAGACAACCGGTTCTCACGGTTGCTCTTTGTGAGCAAAGACGCTCCGTTGAGGCTGACACCGTCTGCTTCTGTCTGCTCGCCGCCATCATCGTGAAATATCCCGGACCATGGCGCGTTCAGCGTCACGAATCATGCGCTTATCTTTTGGCCAGTTCAGCGTATCCGGGAACCTCACTAAGTGATGTCCAGACTGGCAGACCTCGTTCTTGCGCGAGTCGCACGTCCTCATCAGCTCCCTTCGAAGCCCCTGGCAGCCGAAGCACGGCATCGCAACGCTTGATGAGCCGATTTGCGATCGGGTAGAGAATTTGGTCATAGATGGCATCTCCTGGCCGTTTCGAGCCTGCTTCCCTGAGCAGCGGCAGGGCAAGCCACTCTCCAACAAGTGGAGTATGCCCAGCTAGGTAGAGCGGTAGAGCTACCGATTCAAGTGCCTGTAGGTTCGCTTCCATCAATGCAGGATCGTCGCCGGTTCCGGAGCGATAAGGCCCCGCAATCAGGATCATGAGCGATTGTTTCGTCGTTGACATTAGGTGCGGGCTCCCTGGGCTTGGAAAAGGTGGATGAGTGCGTACTGGAGTAGCATGATCGTCTTGCCGTCCTGGATTTCTCCACTTCCGATTGCGTTTATGGCTTCGTCAAATGACACCTCCAGAACTTCGATATCTTCGCCTTCCTCGCGATTGCCGCCTCCCGGTGCCGCCCGCGATCCGCTCCGATACTCTGCAACAAAGAAGTGAAGCCGTTCGGTAACTGAGCCGGGACTCATGAAGGCTTCGAAGACCTTCCGAACATGCGATACGCGATAGCCGGTCTCCTCTTCCGCTTCTGCTCGGATTCGATCTTCGGGACTGGCTTGATCAAGTAGTCCAGCGGCGGCTTCAATCAACATGCCAGAATGGCCGTTGACGTAGGCAGGAAAGCGAAACTGTCGAGTGAGCACCACCGTCCGCTGCTCAAGGTTGTAGAGCAGAATGGTCGCGCCATTGCCTCTGTCATAGGTCTCACGGCTCTGCTGCTGCCAACTTCCATCTCTGCGAAGCAGCTCGAAGGTCGTCTTTTTCAGCACGTACCAATCGTCGGAAAGGGTCTCGACTTGCTTGATCCGAACTCTTTCCTTTGTGGCCGTTTCCAGGGTCATCAAGCTCATGAGCGAACATTATCGTGCATGTTCGTGCAATGTCAAGTAAACTCATGCAGAGGGCGATGAATGCTTACAACACACCGGAAACAGCAAATCCTTGCAATTCTCAAGGAAAATGGGCAAGTTGTCGCCAAGGATGTAAGTCGGTCTATGGGTGTCTCTGAAGACACGATCCGCCGGGATCTGCGCGAACTTGCACAAGATGGACTATTGCAACGTGTTCACGGTGGTGCTCTACCTGCGTCTCCCGCACTTGCCGACTTTGCCGGTCGTGAGCAATTGCGGCATGAAGGGAAGATCGCCATTGGTATCGCGGCTGCGACGATGATTCAGTCAGGCCAAGTAGTCATCCTTGACGGCGGAACCACCTCGCGCGAGATTGCTCGACATCTCCCGCTCGACCTGAAGGCCACCATCGTGACCCATAGCCCGACAATCGCGCTCGAACTGGTAGATCATGGCGGACTTGAAGTGATTCTGATCGGAGGTCGCTTTTTCAAGCATTCCGTGGTCGCTGTTGGCGCCGCCGCCATCGAAGCAATCAGCCATATCCATGCCGACACATTTTTCATGGGCGTGACCGGCATACACCCAAAGACGGGACTCACCACTGGCGACTACGAAGAAGCCGCAGTGAAGCGTGCTCTTAGCCGTGCTTCGGCTGAGACGCTGGTTCTTGCCTCTGCTGAGAAACTAAACGCTGCCTCACCCTACGAAGTTGTTGGGCTCGAAGACGTGAACGGCATCATCACAGAGCGAACCGTCGAAGAGGAGCTCGTCAGGCCATACGCGGAGCGTGGCATTACGATTACACGCGCATAGCCTATCAGGCTGAGCAGCATTCGTTCTGTGAAGTCCGTCAGTGTCCCCCGATTCGCCAGGGCGTTGTCCTCGGCTCAAAATAAGGCCGGGTCACTCATCGAAGTGCCGGGACGTTTTGTACTCTCTTGGGGACAAACCCAGAGGCAAGGGAGCCGCATCTGCAAATCATCGACAAGTTATTATGGTGGTTCATGTTCCTTAGGGCGTCCTGATCCTGAGGTGATTGCATGAAGAACTCGATAAAAAGGAAAGGAAACAATGAATCCAAAACGCTCTCTAGACACTCCGCTTCTGCTGATGGGGGTCCCCTTTCAACGGGAAGTCAGCGACGGGCACTGATAGCCTCCGAGCAATGAGGCCGTTATCGCCTCAGATCGTTTCTGCACAAAAATATCAGTAGCTAAGCTACTCTCGTTCAGTCGCACACATTGCAACTCGCATAATCTACGGGCCCCCAATGAACCAAAATCATTCGAAGCGAAGCGCGCTCATCCTTGCCTGTCTCCTGGGCATTCTCTCCCTGTTATCCAGTTCTCAATCGAGTGGTGCGCAAGTGCCTCGTGTGCCTGACGGCGACTTGGGCGGAACTGTTACTGCGATTGAAGCTGACCAGGTCAAAATCAAAACGGTTGCGAACGAACCGTTCACCATTGTGTTTGCAGCCGACACAGCTTTCTTCAAACAAGTTGGGTCATCCTTCAAAATGGTGCCAGCGAAGGTTACTGACATCCACGTTGGCAATTCGATTAACGTGATCGGTCATCTTGACCCGGATGGCATAACGAAACACGCTAAAAACGTGATGATTGTCACTGCCGAGACTTCTCAAAAACTATTGGCCCATGGCGGGATCGGTCAATCTGACGTCTATGGCAAAGTCATGGCGATTGGCGGAACGAAGCTGACCATCGCACGCCCGGATAAGGTATCTCAGGTGATTGAGGTCAACGAACAGACGGCCTTTCTGAAGGGCGAGCCGAGAGCAATCGTTGGAACCCTGCATGGTGTATCAAGCACCACTTCTCAAGCGGAGCTCGAAACCATCAAGCTGGCCGACGTCAAAGTCGGAGACACCATCTTCGCGAAGGGTGCACTCAAGTTTCCCGCAACCACCGCGATGAACGAAAACATCTTCGTCGCGAGCAAATTGGCTGTGCAGGTCGTCCCCAGTCCGCCAAATGCTGATGCAGGCGCTACACCGAAACGATGATGCGCGCCTCAGTTACCCCTCTGGCATGTTGCAAGTCAGGGACGAATGCTGTTGCATTAGACCAAAATAAGGAGAGAGAAAAGATGAAGTTTTGCATAGCGGGACGTCAGGGCAAGAATCGACTGGTTGCCATATCTAACATGGTGTTGTTTGGCTCGCTCTTGCTCAGCATGAAGGTGGCTTCTGCGCAGAATGAATGCGCGGCAAACTTCAAAATAAGTGGCGACCCGCGCAACGGATCCTCTTACCTGACCTACGTGACCATCCCCCACCTTGACATCCACAGTGCCCTCGGCCAGGTCGAAAAGATTTCCATCGACAGTGGACTTGCTCCTGGCTCTGAAAATTATGAAGGGGATGAGGGAACACTCACCGTCGTTCGGAAAGACAAAACTGGACTCCTGCATCTGAACAATCAGAACAAAGGCTATCCCATCTTGATCAAAGCCAATAAGGCGAACAACCGGCTGATCATGGCGCTTCAGCTCAATCAGGGGCAGGTAGCCACAGCTGAGAACATGCAAAGCTTTATGTGCGGGATATTGACACATGTCACGATGGACGGTGCAGGTGCCGCTGCCGCCGCTGCTGCCCATGCAGAGACCCATAGCGACGAGATCACGAATATCACGGCTACCGAGCTTGGGCAGAAGCTGACGAAACGGCCCTTGACGCTTGGTCTGAAGCCAGCAGATATAGAGAACCAGTACATGGGACGTGTCTTCCGCATCGACGGCCAAGTGGCTATCATGATGACCCCTGGAGAGGCGCTCGGCAGGAGCCAAAGTATTCAGGATGGGCGTAACTCCATCGAGATTCCATTCAGCACAGCCAAGGTGAAGACAGGCCTTCTGGGCACGCCCGCCGGTGCCCAGACAGGCCAGGTCATCTGCCGCACCGATCCGAAGCAGCTGGACCGCTTCATGGCGTTGCGCAATGGCGACTACGCAACGGTCATCGGCAAGGTGGTGCAGGTCGTCGCAAATCAATTCGCCGCGACCCTCTACCTTGACTGTCACTTCGAAAAGTAGCGTCCAGGCATTTGCGGCGAGTCGCGAAGAGGGCTTCGCACTTGCCGCAAATGGTCCGTTTGATCGATTTCTTGGAGATCTGCGAGTATGGCGTTCTACCGGTTCCTTTTCGTTGTCATGATCGTGGCCTTCCCGGCCTTCTCGCAGCCAGTGCTGATGGGTCACCAGCTTGGCGAGAACGTCTCACATTTCTTCGCCGCTGAGCCCGGGCTGCAGAGTCGGTTGGACGCCTGCCGCGCATCGGAACCAAAGCCGATGACCCCTGAGCAGATTCACGCACTCTCAAAGCACGATATCGAAGCCCTGGCACATCAGGTATACGCTGATGTGCTCAGCTCTCCCGATACAAAATTTCACCTCAAGCTGAAGCGACTCCCCAACCGCGACGATCTTGAAGATCTTTCGAGACAGGGAATGCCTATCGTTATCGACAAGCGAATGCCGGACGAGATTGCAACGTGTCACTCGGTGCTTGCCCTGATCGCACCAGCCTCATCCTCGTCTATACTCATCGAATCGTTGCCCAACAGCAGGCCACACCCTGTCACGTGGCACTTTGAGAACGGCGTGTTGGCTGAGATTGATATCGATTTTCATGGTGCCGACTTCTCCGAGGTCGTAAATGATTTCACCGCGAAGACCGGCGTACGTCCCAATGAGAACAAGGAGGTCAGCACACCGAATTTATACGGAGCCACCCTTCATGTCTCCCGCAAAGCGGCGTGGCTCACGCCGGAACTGTACGCGCTTCTTGAGGATGAGGAAGGGTTCGTAGATGGAAAGATGCGCGCAACCATCATAAGCCGCGCAAAGTACGATGCCTGGGAGAAAAGCCACGCGAAGAAAGGAACACTCGACTGAGAGATTCTTTATGTGTACGAAGAGTGTGCTCTAACGGGCTATTGAACTCAGCATATGCAACTTAACGTTCGGCTTGGGATGTGGATGAAATGAAATTGACCCGTGGTGAAAGCCCCAATTCTGCGCCCAGAAATGCATTCTAGGATGAGGGTAAAACCTCCCAATCCGTTCTCTTCTCGATTGATGACAACAGGCCAACGCACGTTTCCAGAACTGATCGCTCTCGAAACGCGCATTGGTGATTTCTCGTCAAATAGGAAGACCGCTCGTCTCTTCGAGGACAAGCGCGTTCGCACTCATTTACCGCGATTCACTTCTAACTGTCGGTCCCCTGTCATGCCTCGGTGTCGAATCCTATAAATGAAATCGATACTTGCGGAAGTTGGGTAAAGATGACCAGATGCAGTAACAGGAACGTCGAATCGCTGAAATAAGGCGTCGAATCTCAAGGCAAATTGCGACCCTAAATCAAATGTGGCGCCTCCACCAACTGCGATGACACTTGAGGAGGACTTCGTATAAAAGATCGGTGTTCCGGGTACCTCCGCGCCGGCACCGGCGTAACTGACCTCTGCCCGGCCATAGAAGATGTCTCCATAGGGGTGCAGGCGACCTGGGCGGGTAGAGAGATTGAACCCAATCAGATTGCTCTTCTGGCGATCAACCTCACCATTTGAGACTGGATAGATACCGCGGTATTCGAGTGCGTATTCGAATCTTCGACCAGAGTAAAAACCCACGTCCAGACCTCCGGTCACGGCTATATTCTTGCCCGAATTGAAACCGGTATCCGTGGCGGTAGCCCCTGCAAATAGAGACGGGAAGATGCCGACAGTGGCCGTTGGGATCGCCTGTGCCGTAGCCTGCGGTGGATGAAGAAGTAGAGCCCCAGTGAGCGCCGTGAAGCCGAAGCATAGCAATACCTTTGCTATTTGAGGCGATGGACGTTGCGAAACAGATTTGAACATGCAGTTGCTCATGGCGTGACATTGACAGTGAGATTGGCGGTTTGGCTGTTGCCGCTGATGTCAGTGGCGGTGACGGGAATCATGTAGGTGCCTGGCGTCACTGTATGAGCTATGTAGAAGCTGTTGGTGCACGCGGTGCAGAGTTGGCAGAAAACGCCCAGGGTAAACAAGATGAAGATGCGCGAATACTTTCTACGGCGGAGGAACACTGACGGCAAAAGCAGAAAGAAGGAGGCCGTGTAGACGATCGTGGAGGTAGGAACTCCGGGGCGATCTGGGATGGCAGCATCCGCCTTGCTCAGGGTGTTGAGGCTAAGCGTCGAGACCGCTGTACCCGCAGCAGTCAGGGTAACGGTTGAGGGAGAGATATTGGCGGTTGAGTATTGCGGAAGTGTGCCGTACGTGAGTGCGAGCGGGCCGGAGAAGTTACCGACGCTGGCAAGCTGAATGGTGGTGGTCCCAGCCTTGTCAGAAGCGATGGTCAGTGTAGCTGGGGAAAGAGCCATCGTGAAGGCGCTGGGAAGTATGACCTCCGTAACTGTGCTCGAAACGGAGCCAGTGAAGACCGTGCCTGAGGGATAGGACGCAGTGAGCGAATGCGTGCCCAGGGCGAGTGTCGAAGTCGTAACTGTCGCAACGCCTTTAGCGTCGAGAGTTCCGGTCGCGATCGTTGTTGTGCCATCGAGAAAGGAAACTGTTCCAGAGGGTGTGGATGATGTCGTACCGCCGTTGCCGACCGTCGCAACCAGGGTGACGACTTGCCCTTGATAGGCGGGATTGGGCGTTGGTGAGAGGGTGATGTTCGATGCGTTAATCAAAACGATCTGCGTTATTGGCGTGGAGGAAGCGCTCTGCAAGCTTAAGGTGCCAGCGAACGAAGCCATGAGAGTGTATGTGCCGGGTAGCAGCCCCGTGGCGGTGAATATCGCATCTCCGTTGGAGTCCGTCGTCACAGTACTCTGGCTGATGATGGTGCTGCCGACGCTGATGGTGAAGGTGACGCTATCGCCGATCGCGGCTTTGCCGTTGCCGGTGAGGTTCGCGGTGATTGCAATCGGTGTGCCAGTGTAAGCAGGGTTCGGTGCAGAGGCGAGCTTCAACAAGCTTGGCGCAGCTGTAACGCCAACTGAGACGGCGGGGCATATGCTGCTGGAGAAGGTGTTATCGCCGCTATAGGTACAGGAGACGGTGTGATTGCCGCCCGTGATTCCAGAATCGTTGAAGTTGGCGAGACCGGTTGCAGGGTTGACTGCTGCATTGCCCACAATGGTGCCGTCAACGAGGAAGTTCACAGTGCCCGTAGGTATTGAACTTGTGGGGGAAACTGGGGTCACCGTTGCAGTGAATGCAAAGGGCTGGCCTGCGATTGGCGATGAGCTTACTGAAACATTCGAAGTTGTCGGCAGCTTCTCCACGACCTGCGAGCACGAAGCTGTGCTGGTGGCGTAAACGTTGTCACCGGAGTAAGTGGCAATGAGACTATGTGTACCGCCCGTAAGTGTGGAGACATTAAAGCTTGTGCCCTGTGTGGCGACCATCTGCTGCTGCAGCAAGATGCTGCCGTCATAGAAGCTGAGTGTGCCTGTAAATGGAGCCGTTGATCCAGGCACGCCAACCGGCGGCCCAGCGACAAACTGGGTGCTCAGACTGACGCCCTGTCCAATCAGGCTTGGATTGGGTGAGCATGTAAGCGAGATCTGAAGCGGATAGAGAAGGACTGTTTGTGAGCCGTTTAGGTTCAGGGAAGGGTTATTAGCGTCTCCAGGCCAGGAGGCAGAGAGCTGATGAACACCCTGTGCCAGATTTGTGGGCCCGGCGATCGTGGCGGAGTTGCCGGAAAGCGGAGTCGAGCCGATGGGGTTGCCATCGACATAGAAGGTGATATTTCCGGTGTATAGCGTACCGCTGGTGGGTGGGATGAGAGCGACGGTAATGCTGAAGGGTTCGCCCACATAGCTTGGATTGGGCGTGGACGTAAGCTTGCCGGTGGCTGTAGCGCTGCTTTCATTGAGCAGCACGGTGACAGAGTTGGCGCTATAGCCACTCGCGTACTGCTGATTGCCGAAGACGAGGTCGGGACGGCCGTCCAGGTTGACGTCTGCAACGAAGAGATCGCCTGAAAGAGAACCTGCCGTGTAATTGACCTCGGGGCCAAAGGTGCGTGATCCCAGGTTGTCGACTTCACCTACGACGTAAGTGTTCAACGATGACGCCGTCTGAAGGACAATGTCCGGACGTCCGTCTCCATTGAGATCTGCTACGCGCAGGTCCGAATAATTGTGTGTGAAACAACCTGCCTGCACCGGTGAAGAAAACGTGCCATCGCCATTCCCAAAGTAGATGAAGACACAAGAAGGTCCACCCTGGTAGTAGGGGTATGCCTGAAATGTGGAGAGGAACACAAGGTCCTGATTGCCGTCTCCATCCATATCTGCTGACTGAAGGGCTTGGAATGAACCTGCTTCAATGCCGGCGACCGTAGGAACGGGGAGTATAGTCGGCGAAGTACTGAAGCTCCCGTCTCCATTACCGCGAACGACATATACCGCCTGATTTAAATAGTAAGCGGCATCCAACTGCCCTCGGTGCGCGAAGTCACTGAGAACCGTTGCAACAGGTGTGAAGTAAAGCGATGTCCCATACGGGGGTGCAGGATAGCTCGTACTGACGCTCTTAAACGTTCCGTTGCCAGCGGAAAGCGCCGATACCAGACTGTAAGTTGGAGACAAAGAATTCGCCACAATGACGAAGAAATCCGCTTTACCATCGGTGTTCAGGTCGGCCGTGAGGGCATAAGGTACGGTGCCGTCTGCAGTTACGGTTGTGTTTTTCAGCGCGCCAGTAAGTCCAGTTGTGGGGAGTGCTGAGGCGAAGGTGCCATCACCGTTGCCCAACATCAGATAGTAGTTGGAGTTAGCATCATTCGAAAGAAGATCGGGCTTTCCATCCCCATTGAAGTCCGCGACATAGATCAGCGACAAAGGTGCGAATGGCGATTTCGTCACAGGTACAGGTGCAGCGAACGTACCATCGCCAATTCCAAAGCTCAGCGAAGTTTGTGGCTGTCCGGTCGATACGATATCCGGTTTGCCGTCGCCATTGAAATCTGCGACACCGATGTGTCCATTTTCTTCAGATATCTTGGTCGTAACAGCCGAGCCGAATGTGCCGTCCGCGTGGCCATACAGCAGGTAAATGCCGTTTGGTCCGGCGGCGATCACATCCTCGACGCCGTCAGCGTTGATATCGACATACTGTTCGAGCGCGGACGTCCGCGATGTAAAGTTATACCCACTGTACGCCAGAGCGTAGGGAACAGGATTCTTGAATTTGAGTCCCGGTTCACCCATGATGACAGTGAGCCCGTCTCCGGCAGTGGCGAGGATGTCAGGGATGCCGTCGCCGTTCACGTCACGGATCATGTCTGGCTGAAGAAAATCTCCAACGCCAGAGCCGCTCACAGCTGAGCTTCCAAACATCATGTGTGCAATGGGAGTTGGGTTGAAGGTGCCGTCTCCATTGCCATGCAGGATGTCGAAGGCAGTACCGTCGACGTTTCCTGTGATAAGGTAGCCGCACACTGCATCAAGTTTTCCATCGCCATCCATATCATGGAACGCACAGGTGACGGGCTGCTGTCCCACGCCGTAGGGTGAAAGAAGAGTGGCCGCGAAGGAACCATTGCCCGTTCCGAGCGCTACACCAGCGCCATTGGGCCAAAGGATGTCCGGAATCCCATCGCCATTGATATCGGCAGAGATTGGCACATCAAAGTTGTAACTATTCGGGATATTTCTGGTGGGCAGGAATCCGCCATGTCCATCGCTGAGGAGAACGAAAGCCGGTGTGGAGTAGTCATCTTGAAGAATGAAATCGGGGATGCCATCCGCGTTCAGATCGCCGACAAGTGTCAAGATGATGCCTGCACCATACTGGCTGCCTAATGGTGTTGTGACCGGTGCGGCAAAGGTTCCGTCGCCGTTTCCGGGAAAGACGAGGACCGTTGCGCTGTAGGAAGTGCTGTACAGTGTGGCGCAAATGAGATCAATCTTTCCGTCGCGGGTTACATCCGCTGTGGCACACATGGGAACACCCGTTGGCGCACCGGGAATAGTGAAGGTCTGTCCCGATATATAGCCGCCCCCCACCTGCGCGAGCAGAACATGGCCGATGGAACTTGTCGTCGTCACATTGAACCATAGGAGATCCGGCAGACCATCGCCATTGAGGTCTCCCGAGATAATGGAATCAGGGTCTACTGGTGTGGCTACCCGCACCGGATTGCTGAAGTGCTGGCAGTTTGCGGAAATACAGACGGCCAGCGTAAGAGCCGTGACGACGACTGCGTGTAATCTTGCCAAAGAAACCATATATTTTGCTTATTAGTACCGCAAGTATACGGTGGTGAGACTCTTCGCGACTAGCGGCGATGCGGAAGAGTTTAGCCGCGGACAATTTCGGGGCTGGTTCAAGTGAGCTCACTCACGAATCGAAGGTGTGATTGACGGGCAGGCATCAGGGGTAACCGAGTGGGTCTACGTTGTTGGTCGGACGATGTGGCGAACGCTCAATTGTCGACAATCAGGCCTTATCGCGAATCGACACCTCCCGAGAACAGGCTGCCAAAGCGGTCGTTGACGGGCTCTTCCAAATTCTGCTTGCAACCGAGGTAACGCTCTGTTGTCAGGACGGAGGCGTGGCCCAAAAGGAACTGTATTTGCTCCAGTTCGCCGCCATTCACATGACAGAGCTTTGCGCAGGTGCGCCGAAGATCATGAGGTGCAAGATGGTCGAGCTCCAGACGCTGGGCGCAGTTCCGGACCACATACCAGACGACGTTCTCGGAAATTCCGGTACCCCAGGCGGTTCCGTGACGACTGACTGCTCTGAACACGCAACCCGTCGCAACGGATGCAGCGGTCAGCCACCTGTCCACGGCTTCCTTTACCCAGATTGGCATGGGAACGGTTCGGACGTGATTGCCCTTGCCGACCAGATCAACAATAGCCCAATGGCCTTGTCGAATCTGTATGTCTTCTCTTCGCAAGGCCGATAGCTCGGCTCGGCGCAAACCGCAGCCGAGCAGGATCGATATCATAGCGACGTCACGGATATGGCGTAAGCTTTGCCCATTTGCTTTCGCAAGCAGCAACCGAGCTTGATCCTGGTTGAGCCAGTTACCTGCTCGGCAGCCGAGTTGCTTCACACCCTTAACTCGCCTGATGCCAGCAGCAAGTTCCGGACTCAGCAGACCCGAATCCGCCGCTTCGTAGGCTAGCCTCCTGACCGCGGCGAGCCTCTGATTGATCGTGCCTGAGGCCAATCCGACCGATTCGAGGTGCAGGCGGAAGCGGAGAACGACTGTCCGGTTTAGAGCCAGTCTCGGCTCCGAACAGTACCACTCGATGAACTGCTCCATCGCAAACTTGTAGTTGCGCCGCGAACGCGGAGAACTCAAGCTGTTCAATACTGAGGTCTTTGCGTGGTCAAGGTCTGGCAGGCGAAGAACAATCCTCCGCACGACGTGCTTTCTGGTCCCCTTGGGCATATTGGCGGCCTCCCTTGCCGCAGACATGCCCAACACTCTATGCGTCTGGCGAGAGCCCAGGCCATTCGCTGGAAGAACGCATTGGCGATTTAGCGTCGATTGACGCTTCAATGCCCCCAATCTCCGGATCGACCAGATGGAAGCAATATAATTGGGTCAATTTACATGGCAGACGCAAAAGCGCTCGACGAACACTATAGGACCCTGAGCGACGAAGAGCTCTTGAAGCTTGCGGCACAAGGCGGCCTCACAGCGCAAGCCGAGCAGGTGATGGACAAGGAACTCGCACGACGCAACCTCACGTTCGATGAGGCGAAACGACGCTTTGCTCCTGAATGGCTCGGTAAGGCGGACGCGGGCACCCTCGGTCTCCTAATGCTAGGAAACGGCGAACGAATCACTGTGCAAGTTGTGGGACTGAACGAAGACGGAGACCGTCTCTCCGTCCAAGTAATCCCTTCCGAAGGTTTTACTCGCAGAGGCCTTCCGACGCATCGGAGTCATCGTTACATCCCACTTAACCGCATTGCTTCATTCGAGCCGCAACCCCATTTGATGGAGCAGTGGCCATTCTCTGACCCCTGCCGGCACAAAAGCTCAGGTCCTCGCCTCCTGTTAATGTCAGCGATCTTCCTCTGCATGACAGTCGGCAGCATGCTTCTCTTCGTGCTGTTGAGAGGTACGCACTACGAACTACAGGTGACGTCATTAGTCTGCTACACCCTTTTCGTGGTGTTCTTCACGTTCGCAACGACGGGTAGTAGAGGGGGCGATAACGTCCCCGGTTACAAATTTACTTGCCCAGCCGTCATGCCCCAAATTCCTCGTCTGCTTTGGCGCCATCTCATCTGTCTGGTAGCGCTGTTCGTTCTCGAAACGGCAACACTGGCGGCCCACCCGTACTTTCCTGACTGGTGGAATATTCAGGACAAGAAGGGATCTACGCCTTTCGAGATCGCCCTCCTATTCATTAGCATGGGTCTAACAATCGCCGAAATCTTCACCAACAAGTCCCTTCTCAACCGAGCACACCGCGACTTTTCTGCGCGGCCTAGTGAGTAAACAAACCAACCAGAAGTTTCGATCTCTCTTGATGAGTACAGGCCAATGCACGTTTCCAGCGCCCCAACACCCTCGAAACACGACTTGGCGATCTTGCACTCATCGAAGAGCCCGAAACTGACGATAAACGCGTTGGGGTCTTTTGTTCCGAATGCTCCTGCTGTGTGCTTCGAGCGATAATCAGGAAGAAGTGCGGAGACAATCATGGGAGGATTCGAAGCAAGGAGCCTGTGCTCGCCGCGTCTCTTGCTGGCACTCGCGGTTGTGATCTTGGCTTACTTCATTACAGACCCGATCGAGGGAGCACTCTACCATCCGCTCGTTCATGCACTGGGTCTGCACCGCAGCGCTCAGAATACTCTCGGTAGGGGCACCTACGGGACGCTGATGGTCGTTCGGCTGTTTTGGAACGGCCTGGTTTGGCTCACTCTGTGCAAAGTGCTAGCGCAATCCCCGGGAAGCTTTCCGCTCTGCCGCAAGCGGTTGGTCCGATACACGATGATCGGGCTGGGCACCGGCCTCGTTGTCATGCTCTCCGCAGTTTTAGGGATCTGGCTGCTGCGATCGGCCACGGTGGGCGCTTCCGGCCAATCTGTCTGGTCGGCGATCGGCAATGGGTGCGGCTGGCTGGCCCTGGACTTCGCGGGGGCTATGGGAGAAGAACTCTGGGGACGGGCCATCGTTCTCGTAGTAGCACAGCGATTGCTCGGATGGAGGGGAGCAATGCTGATCTCCGGCCTGATGTTTTCCGGGCTGCACCTGAACAATCACGGAGCAACCTGGATATGGCTCCTGCGCCTCTTTCTGCAAGGCATACTGCTTGCCTATGCTGTGTTCCGGACAGGCTCGCTTTGGTGGTCAGTCGGATATCACACCGGCTGGAACTGGGTGAGCGCGCCCTTCTTCGGAGCGGCAGGAAGCGGTTACCTCGACGAGGGACACATCTTCAACTTCTTCCCGCGAGGATCAATATGGATTACAGGGGGTTCCGCGGGTCCGGAGGGAAGCATCCTGGCGTTCGTGGCGGTGCTGGTCGCGTTTGGCCTGCTGCTTCTCACCAAAGATCATGATCGCCGACGTACTCATTGAGGTAGCTTGTGGCCATTAGTCCTGGCAAACGCTGTTCTCGGAAGTTAGGACAAGGTGCAGGAGGAGGAGCGAGACGGTTACGAAACTGGCGATGCCAGACACCTTTTCCAGCCCAACCCGATGACGTTCGTCTTGTAGCCTGAGACGATTGCAAACGTTCTCAAGCCGTCAACGATGTCGCTCGAATACATCGCCAAGCTGCTTCGTCGCGCTGATCGCAAGACTTTGAACCGTCATGCCATGGCTTTGCCGCCTACAGCATCCAAGACACCCATGTCATGCTTCGAAAGAAGAACGTTCGAAGCCGCCGCCGCATTTTGATCAAGATGTTCGGTTGAGGACGTACCGGGGATTGCAATGATGACCGGAGATCTGGTGAGTAACCAGGCTAAAGCGATTCCGGTTTGCGCCACGCCTTCGCGAGCAGCAATCGCTTTCAATTGTTCCGATTCCGCTCGCTGACCAATCTTCAGTGGGTAGAACGGGATAAAGCCGATATTGTGCGCTGTGCAGTAGTCGACGACGTCCTCGTGCTTGCGCGTGCCAAGATTATATTCATTCTGCACCGTTGCAATTTCAACGGACGAGCGTGCTCGCTCGATTTGTTCAACTCCAACGGCTGAGAGTCCGATGTGACGTATTTTCCCCTCCGCTTGTACACGTCCAAGCACGCCCATCGTATCCTCGATTGGGATTTCCGGATCAATGCGGTGCAGCTGGTACAAGTCGATACGGTCCACGCCTAGGTCGCGCAGGCTTCCTTCGATAGCTTGGCGCAGATGAGCCTCACTGTTGTCTATTACGCTGCGATGATTGTCAGGCGTTGCCGGGCCGCTTCGAACCATGCCGCCCTTTGTTGCGATGACGAGGTCTGCGGGATAAGGGCGGAGGGTGTCACGGATGAGACGTTCATTGTCACCGGGGCCGTACACATCTGCCGTGTCGATGAAGTTGATGCCCAATTCAACCGCACGCCGCAATACAGCTTGAGCAGAGACAATATCTTCGGGCGGTCCCCAAACGCCTTTTCCAGTGAGTCGCATGGCCCCGAAGCCAAGCCTACGGACCTCTAGGTCTCCGCCAATATGAAATGTACCGATATTCATCGCATTCACTAGCTGTCTTCCTTAGCTTTGTTGAACTCGATCACGCGTAGTCGGGCGCGACCTTGAAAGATTCTCAATTAAATGATAACTGTGGAGTGAACTACATGGTCAATACTTCATGCTGATCTCAGAATTTGCACTCAAGACCGGTCTTTCCCGCGAAACGGTGCGTTTCTATGTGCGGCTCGGCTTGCTCCATCCACAAACAACGCTCAAGGGCGGACGAAATCCTTACCAGCTCTTCAGGCCAGAAGATGTTGCCACTGCTGAACTCATCCGTATCGGCCAGGCACTTGGGCTTTCTCTCAAGGAAATCGCAGCTCTGATGGAGAAACGACGCAAAGGCAAACTTCCCCTGAAGGGCAGGATAGAGATGATGAGGGCGCAGCTCGCGCGATTGAATCGAAAGGCGGTTGAACTCGATAGACTGCGGGCCTACGTGCGTGCCAAGATCGAGTGGCAGGAAGATGGGGAGAAGGGCCCTGAGCCGACCCTTGAGCTTGCAACATAGCCGAGAACCACCTCACGAAATGAGATGAGTCTCGGAGCGTCTTCAGAGTGCGCTAAACGCCTCGTCTCCGGCCAAGAGTGGACCGTCCTCGATCAGAGATCTGCCGTGTGCTAAAGCCACATTGCAAGAGTTCGAACCACTCTCACCACCTCAACAGTTTCTTCGTGGTCCTCGCGGCAGCCGCTAGGTCTCCTTTGGGGAGAAATCAAATGCTGCTTTTCGTAGTGACGCAAGACGATTACACTCGCGCCCGTTCGCTTTGCGAGTTCACCAATCCGCATATCGTCTCCATTCACACTAAGGCCCTGACACTAGTGTCAATGTCAAGGATTTCCGCTCCTGTTTCCGAACGTTTTGCGTTGGGTCAGGCACTGCCGAAACGCCCAACGTTCCTACTGCGATACCGCCAAAGACTGCGGCGGTATCGCAATGGTCTTTGTCCTTATTTCAAGGAGCTGGCTGCCTTTTCGATAAACCCGGAAACATCAGTAGGGTGGCTTAGCATCGCGAGATGGCCCGAAGCTAATGTGAGGGTTGTCGCCTTCATGCGTGCTGCCATGTTCGCTTCCAGCGTGGGTGAAATGGCCCTGTCGTTGCTGTCGATGATGTACCAGTCGGGTAGGTTCTTCCAAGCCACTTGTGTAACGGGCGCACTAAACGCATTCGCGGCGGAGATGGGCCCCTGTGTCGCAGCGAGTTGAACTTGCTGGGCAACAGGCAAATCCTGCGCAAAGTCGGCCGCGACTCCAGCAGTCGAGAGTGACAGAAAGCCTGAGGCGTCCGGCACAAGATCTCCAACGATAGGAGTTGCTGCAACGGTGCCGTTCAGGCTCAGAGCCGATTCGCCGGTATCCGGGCCGTATGCACCGACAAAGACCAGACCCGCAACCTTGGGATCGATGCCTGCTTGCGTGATGACGACTCCGCCATAGGAGTGACCCACCAGAACGACCCTGCCAGTCTCACGAGCGAGTGCTCTCTGAACCACTGCTGCGTCGTCAGCTAGAGAGGTGAGCGGCAACTGCACTGCTGTTACGTTGTATCCATCTGCGGTCAGATTGGTGATCACCTCATTCCAAGACGAACCATCCGCCCAGGCTCCATGGACAAGCAGGACGTTTGTGACGCCGGTGGGACCCGCAGCATGGACTGGCGCAGCACCCTGCGATGAGCAGCCGGCGAGAGCTACCGCGAACGACGCAAGAACAAACCCGCAATTTTTCAATAAAGAGGAAGCAAACATCAGATGTACCTTTCCGGTGCTAGTAGAGCGTTGTGCAATTTCGGCACGCTTGAAAACAGAGGCGTACCGTTTTCGGCTCAGCGAAGGGCTACGAAGGCGAGGACGATCGCGAGAACGTCTTCGAGCAGAGCGGCAGGCAGGTCTCGGCCAAATGCTTTCGCAAGCAGGGCCCTGCCTTTGGCACCGGCGAAGGTCCCAACGACGCTGCCCGCGATACCGGCGACTGCGCCAAGTACGAGGCTGCTGTGTGAGAGTCCAATGGCCGAGCCGGTGAGCGCACCCATAACGACACGCGCGCCAAACTGCGGCGGCACGAGACGGCTGGGAGTCTTTGGCATCTTGTCGTTTACAACCTCGAAGAGGGCCAGCGCCGTGGTGATGTATGCGGTGATGCGGTTGCCAAGAAACGAGAGCCAGGTTCCTTGCAGAGGAAGGTGCCCTGTATTTGCGGCCCAGCTAACGGCGGCAAGACCAACGAGCGCGCGAAGTCCACACGCGATACCCACGACGAAGGCGGCGATTACGAACGGCATGTCATTCTCCTTGAAGCGGCAATTCGATGAATCGCCAGTAATGGGCTAAGCCCGTTTAGGTTGCTACCTATTAGTAGGTAGATATGCCGCCGAGAGAAATTCTCCCTTCGCTACCTGAGCGCTTCATCTCTCTGGCTGAAAACGCTCCAAAGCTCCTTTGGTGATGGAACTGAAGATCTCTGGAGATCCAAGCGCCCGCGCAGAGATCATGGCTCCGTGTACGAGCGCTACGAAACTCTGCGCTTCTACTTCCGCACTTTGCTCCAGGTGAACCGAGCCGTTACGCGCCCCTTCCTTCAAGGTGGTCCTAATCCAGGAGACGAGGTACTTGAAGTGCAGCTGGACCTCCGCCTGGATCTGCTCAGGAAGTGCCGGAAGTTCCGCACTGAGCAGCGCGGCGATGCAGATCGGTCGGCTGTTGCTCTTGACGCACTCAGCCCAGTATTGGACATAGAGCTTGATGCGTTGCAACGGGTCGGCGATGCTTTGATCGAGACCGCCAGCAGCCTCCGCCAGCTTTGCCCGATACTCTTTGAGCGTTGCAACGACGAGATCGACCTTCGACGGAAAGTGATGATGAATACTTGCTTTGCGGATACCCACTGTCTCGGCGATATCGGCGTAGCTGAAACCGAAGTACCCTCTGTCGGCAATCAGATCGTGTGCCATTTCGCGTATTCGGACGGCAGTGTTGTTCTCCATAAACATCAGACTACCTACTAGTAGGCGTGGATGCAAATCTTGCACAGATGTGACTTAGTGTCTGACACCAGATTGGAGACAGCTCGTCCTTCATCTGGATTGAAAGATCAACGCTTCCCTCCGATACCAAACGATTTCGCAATGGTCGCCCGCCACAGAGACTCGGGTAACAACCGGTAGAGAACAGAAGCGCCCTGCGTTTTCACTGGATATCGAAGCCGCTGTGTCCCATCCGTGGCGGCCTTGAAGATCGCTTCAGCCACACCGCGCGGACTCGGAAGAGAGGAAGTAGGGCCAGCGCTTTCTTGGAATACTGCTTCTGCTGCTCCGAGGTTGGGCTGGTACGCCTTATGTTGTGCAAAGTCCTGCCGGAAGTTGGTCTTAATCCCGCCGGGCTCTACGAGCTTTATTCGGATGTTGAATGGAAGCAGCTCATAATAGAGCGATTCGCTCAACCCTTCTATCGCAAACTTTCCGGCACAGTATGGAGATATGAAGGGCACTCCGAACGTTCCGACAACCGACGAAACGTTCACGATGACGCCACCTCTTTGCTCCCGAAACGAAGGCATGATGCTTTGAATGACTCGGACCGCGCCGAAGACATTTGTTTGAAAATGCGCTTCGAAGTCTTCCATAGGAATCGCTTCTAAAGGGCCGGCAAGGCCGACGCCTGCATTGTTGACGACGACATCGATCTTGCCCGCAAGCCGAAGCGCCTCCGCGATTGCGAACTGAACGGAATCGTGGTTTGCCACGTCTAGGGGCAACCGAATTACTTCGTTTCTGGTGCTCCAGGCGCCCAGTTTTTCTGGTGAGCGGGCGGTGGCACAGACTCTCCACCCTTTTTCGAAGAAGTATTCGGCAGTAGCTTCGCCGATGCCGCTTGATGCGCCTGTGATCAAGACCGTCCTCATCGATTCTCCTAATTATGGATAAGATAATCCAGAATCAGAGAAGATGCTTTAAATCGTTCCAATGAGATTGTGCCCGAGGCTGATGAGGCTTCGGCTGCGGCGAGAGTTGTAGTCATCTCCGCGATAATGGAAACAAGAGGTGAACCCAGTGGCGAGACATAAGGAGTTCGATCAGGAAGCCGCGCTGCGCGGAGCCATCACCGCATTCGGGCGAAAGGGATTCACGGCGACTTCTACTGAGGACCTGATGACCTCTATGAATGTCGGACGCCAAAGCATGTATGACACCTTCGGGGACAAGCGTGAACTGTTCCTCAAGGCGCTTGCGCTCTATTCCCAAGAAAACATGGGTGCGATCGCGAAAGAACTGCGCAAGCCAGGTTCTGGGTTGACGAACATTCGCGATGCCCTGCTGCTCTTCACCGAGCGGTCAGACATCGATCCGACAGATGGCTGTATGGGGATTAACGCGCTATGCGAGTTCGGGCTGCAGGATCACGAAGTTTTGCAGGCTGCTGACGGCGGGGGAAATACGAAAGCCACGCGCCAGCTTTTGTTGAAGAACCTGAGACGCGCCAGGGCGGCGGGAGAACTGAGAGATGACGCCGATATCACTGCGCTCGCGGATTTCTTTGACAACACGCTCGCTGGCCTTAGAATTTCGGCGCGAGCGGGAAAGACCCGAGCAGCGCTCAGACGAATTGTCCAAGTTGCTTTCACAGCATTTCAATAGGAATGGCCTGTCCGCAGCAATGACACATGGATAAGCAGCCCCGAAAATACGCTCCTTATCGCAGCTCCGAAGCGTTACAGGGGAAAGTTTAGAAGGAAGAGCCAGGCTGTTTGAAACTAAACAGATCACCAGTCACAAGCTAGGAGACGTGCTCCTCATCGCGTGAGGGTTACTGACGAGAAGGCGACTTCTCGTTACTAATGATTGACTATAGTTGGCCTATAAAGTGTTTCAAGGAATGCTCTTGCGCCGCTCGTAAGCTCGCTTGATTCTAGAAGGAATTCTGCAATCCCCAGAAATTAAGTCCATGAACGAGGACGGCGGGTAGCAGGCTCTTGGTGCGCTGGGTAATGTATCCCCAGAGGAGTCCATGAGGAACTAACGTCGCCAGCTTAATGAAGTACAGGAGAATCACTTTTCCATCTTTTGTGTGGGGGTAAGAACTTGGGATGTGAATGCATACCCAGAGCAAGGTGGCTGTGACGAATCCCATTCCTTGGTCTTGAAAGAGCGCGCTCAGTCTGGTTTGGAGCAGCATTCGGGTGAATTCTTCCGCAAGTGCAGCACAGATGATCCCTGTGATAAGTGTTCCGACTATCCCGTTTTGCTCGATGTAATCGTGCCAGATGATCGTCTCTTTTGCTGTAGTAACAGCGATGCTTCCCCAGAGCAGATGGATCAAGAGAGGAAGATACCAATAGCGAAGATTGATTCCTAGTTCACCTGGCTTGTAACGGTAAAGGAAGATATAAATGACGGCCAGAAAGATTGGATAGGTAAAGACGATCAATGTGATGAGAGCTAGCTTCGGAACCCCATGCATAGCGTCCCAAAGATCGCTGAAGCGGAAGTACAGAAAGACTTGCCCAAGGAGGGTGCAAGCAAGGATTACGGCTGATTCCTGTGCCGAGGAATGGCGGATGGGAAAGCCGATGAAGGGCGATGGGCGGTGGTATACGACAATATCTGTGGCGAACGCGCAGAGCCAGACAGCGATGAGATAGGCAATGGCGTGGCCGGAATGATGCGTGAGATGCCCGCAGTATAGAACGCAGAGAGACGACCCGAGCGCAACTACGGTCGCTACTGGGTAAGTCCGGATGATGTGAAGTTGCTGACGGGCGCTTTTGGTAACAGCGTGCATAGGAGAGCATCAGGTATTCGGCATTGCTTTTAGATTATGGCCGTAAAACAAACAGGAGACAACCAGACTCAACGGAACTGAAGAAGTGATGGACTAGTCCTGATAGACGCGCTTAGCGTCAATTTCGCATTGCTGATGAGAATGCGACTTTCGGGAATGTCCTTGCGTAGTTGACGTGAACGGCGTTTCTCGTTACTTACAGGTACGGACGGGGCCGTCTTCGGTAAATGCAAACACCGCGTCCGCACATTCTCAAGCGACCAGTTTAGGGAAGGCGGGGATAGCTGGTGTAACCAGCAGCGCCCCCGCCGTAGAAAGTCGTTGGATCGGGTTCATTCAGCGCGGCTTGAAGCTGCAGCCGTCTTGGTAGATCCGGGTTAGCTAGAAACGCCCGACCGTACGCGATAGCGTCGGCGCGCCCCGTCCGCAACGCTTCCTCACCCTTCGGTCCGTCGTAACCGCCATTCACAACGTAAAGACCCTTCCAAAGTGCTCTCAGATGAGTTGATAGGACAACAGCCTCCTCGCCGCTTCCGGTGCTGTCCTGCGCCTGCTCCACCACGTGGAGGTAACCGAGCCCAAAGTCGTTGAGCATTCCCGCTGCAACGGAGAAGGTGTCAAGTGGATTGTCGTCGCGCATGTCGTTGAAGTCGACGGTCGGAGAGATTCGCACACCCACCTGCTTGCTGTCCCAGACTTCTAGCACCCGTTCGACTGCTTGCTTGAGAAAGCGAGCTCGATTCGAAGCGGAACCTCCGTAATCATCGGTTCGCCGGTTCGTCCCTGTGCGGAGGAACTGATCGATCAAATATCCATTCGCCGCGTGGATCTCGACCCCGTCGAATCCAGCTTGCTTCGCGTTGATAGCGGCACGCCGGTAGTCCGACAAGATCTCTTCGATCCCACTAGCGGTCAAAGCCACTGGCTCCGATACCTGAGCGGAACCGGTGGCAGTGTGCGTGTGCGCGTTGGCACGGATTGCCGACGGAGCAACGGGCTGAGCGTTATTTGGCAACAAGGACGAATGAGAGATTCGGCCGACATGCCACAACTGGAGGAAGATTCGGCCTCCGCTCTGGTGAACGGAATCGACGATTCGGCTCCACGCCCGCACTTGATCCGTGGAATGAATCCCAGGAGTGTTGCTGTAGCCTTTGCCCATCGGAGAGATCTGCGTCGCCTCGGTCACGATGAGTCCAGCCGAAGCTCGCTGCGAATAATAGGTCGCCGCAAATTCGCTTGGCACGCCGTTGTCGTCCGCGCGAGTGCGCGTAAGAGGGCCCATGAAGACGCGGTTTGCCAGAATCAAAGAGCCTAACTGAACTGGTTCGAAAAGGGTAGCCATGATTGCTCCAGTTGTTCGACAACGTAGTAGGTTGCTGTGATGGGCCGCAGATACAGAAATGATCAGGTCCGAAACTCCCGCTCGGTTCCTGCGCCGTAGTCAAAGCGGCGCAGGAACCTCTATTCAAGAAGCCGCCCTTACTTCGTGACAGCGCGGGCAGCCTGTTCGATCACATCGACCACGACGTCCGGGTAGGTGATAGGGATGGCATGCGATGAGTTCAGCTCAATGACGGTAGAGTGGGCTCGATCAGCTTCAAACCTAAACTCTTCCTGAGGAATGACGGGATCGAGCAGCGGCCTGATTTGCCAGCTTGGCTTGCTTGTCCATGCAGCCGAGGTCAGTGCGTCGCTGAGGGCTGTCGCTGCGATGGGACGTTGTGTGGCGATCATCAGCGCAAGCAACTCCTGAGGCACGTCGGCCGCAAGGAGATAGCCATACTTGTCGGCTTTTACAAGTACGTTCTTTCCGGTAGTTCCGTCGGGCAAAGTGTAGGGGATCAGATCGACGGATGATGCGAAGTCGCCGCCGGGGAACCGTTCGAGACAATCGTTGGTTGATTCTCCGACCCCTGGCATAGGGGAGCCCGCGTAGATAAGGGCCTTGACCTTTGGGTCGTCCCCTGCCTGGGTGATGACAGCCCCGCCATACGCGTGAGAGACGAGAATGATGGGCCCATCGATTGTGTCCAGCAGACTTTGCAGGTAGGCAGCGTCGACCAAGAGGCCCCGTAAAGGATTGGAGAAGACCCTGACCGGGAAACCGCCGCGCTGAAGCCCTTGGATCACGCCATGAGTCCAGAGCGAGGAGTCTTCGACAGCGCCATGCACAAGCACGACTGTCGGCTTAGATGAGTTCTGTTCTTTTTGCTTTTGAGTGTCCATGATGAGTTGTTCTCCCTGGTATTGTTCCGTTGTGTTTGCCTGCTGCAGAGGGACAAAGTGGTAACAATCGGTATCTGAGTAGCGATCCAACGGCGCTTCGTCTCACAACGAAGCACCGTCTCTGGACCTCACTTCTGGGCAACCACCTCGAGCCGATAAACTTTAGGAGCGACGGAGAACAGCTCCTCAGCCTTCTCCACGAGCTCCTGCCCCGCCTCGCCATTCAAATGAGCTTCGCGGGCACCTTCATCGTCGAAGGTGTCGAAGACACGATAGACCCCAGCTTCACCTTCGACCTTGGCAGCATGCCAGGACAGCGTTCCAGGTTCTTTTCTCACCAGACTGGCCTCCTTCTCCAGAAACGCCTCGACTTCCGATTCCTTCCCCGGTTTAGCCTTCAACTCAACAAGCAATGCGAACTTTGCCATTTCGATATTCCTTTCTTGATCAGTGGTGTGGTTGATGGTTCCGTCAGAACGAGGCTCTAGGCTTCCGACTGAAATGCCGGATCGAGTTCCGTATGGGAGATGTGATCCAGGTAATTGCTCATCGTCTTGAGTGCGACCCCGATCAGAACCTCAAGCACCTGATCCTTGCGATATCCGGCGGCGAGAAAGTTATCCATGACCTGCTCGCTCACGTGTCCGCGTTCCGTGACGATCTCCCTGGTGAGCGCGACAAGCGCCTGTAACTTCGGATCGGACACGGGCTCGTTGGCCCTCACCGCCGAAACGATCTCGGCCGGAGCATGCAGGAAGGCCTTCAGCACCGTGCTGTGTGCCGCGATGCAATAACCGCAGCGATTCTCAACGCTGGCGGAGAGCAGGATGATCTGGCGCTCCACTGCGCTAAGACTGCCCTTGTCAAAGGCTTTCTCCAAGGCCATATAGCCTTCGAGCAAGGCCGGAGAGTTTGCGAACACTCCAAAAAGGTTCGGAATGAACTTGAAGGACTTCTGAACGTTTTCCAGGAGCGGACGAGACTTCTCGGGGGCGGTTTCAAGATCAACCGGACTGAAGAGAGCTACTTGGGTATTCATAGGTGTATTCCTTTCGAGAATCAAAGCAAAGACAGACATGTCTGTCTACCTTGTAAGAAGAGTATAGACAGACATGTCTGTCTTCTGTCAAGATGAATTTGATGAATTCGCAAAAACAATCCGATCCAAGACAAAGAATCCTGGAAGCCGCCGACCGTCTCTTCTATACAGAGGGCGTCCGGGCAACGGGCACCGAAAAGATCATGTCCGTCTCCGAGGTCGCAAAAGCGACCTTCTACCGACATTTCCCAAGCAAAGATGACCTGGTTACCGCTTATCTCGAATATCGCGACCGATCCTTCTTTGAGTATCTCGATAGTCCTGCGCCCCCGGAAGATATCCATGAAGCCTTAGCCAGGATCGAACGCGTAGTCAATCGCGTCGACATTATCGGATGCCCGTTTCTTCGGATCGCATCCGAGTACCCGGATTTTGACCACCCCTTCCACAGGATAGCGGTCGAACACGAAGACAAGTTTCTTGCCTATCTCATCCACTTGCTGAAGCCCTACGCCTTCGACAAGAAAGTGGTGGCTGCTGCCTTACTGAGCGTCGTCGATGGTGGCCTCACTACGAGAATGCTTTATGGGACCTCAAAGGAGGTTCCAATTCTCTCGCCAGCCGAGGCTGTGCTCAAGAGCTTTCAGAGCGTGCGAGCGCAACGCCGCAATTGATCGGCCCGTCATGTGGTAGCTCCGCTTGGTGCTCATAGGCAGGTTGGTGATGGACTGGGCCCTTTAGTGCCAATGTCTTCGCGACTGAAAAATAGCGAACACGAGCAATACAATCGCATTACACTCGCCCAGACTGATCGGTAACGATATGTCGGCTTCTCGCCATGGACCGCCAAATGAAGAAAGTGGATTTCTCGAGGAATACGATTTGACCCTGGCACTTGCGCAGAGACAGGAGACTGGAGTAAACCCCTGTCATCGGTCCCTGCTTAACACTGCGGGGGATCTCCCGCGTTTCAGCCAGAAATTGATCATCAGAGAGTCTTCGTGGTTCTCCACGAAATGACTCCACCCCGCAGGCACATAGAGCAGATCGCCCGCGCGCTGCATGATAGAGATCGGTGTAGCCTTCGAGAACTCCGGGAAGCGCGTCGCATCCGGAGACTTTGCGTTAACCATGCTAACCCCGAAGTCTGGAAGTGCATTCGGTCTCGGATGAATCATGTATAGATAAGGAAAATCGGCTGGCGGATAGAGGAGCCATTCTTTGGCACCGAAGGATGCGAACGAGAAGTTGTCCGTGATGTCCTTGTGCAGGGCAGTCACCGTTCCCTTCTTACCCATCCACATCCGTGGCTCATTGAAAAAATACTCAGGGTAGAACATCGGAAAAGGGACCCCAAGATCGCGCGCCATCTCGTCGGGTATCACGGTGCCAGCGGCATAGGCTGTCCCGGCATCGTTTCCCTGTATGAAGTGTTCCCCAATGAAATTTCTTAGGGGCATTTCTTCTTCGCGGCGATTCAGGTAGCTACCTGGATCTGCCATATTGCCGAAACGGACGTTCACGGTCTGATCGCCGTAGGCCCCTTGCAGCAGACCTAAGATCTCCGCTTTAGATAACCCTAGCGCACCCAGCCGCAATAGAAAAGGTACGGAGCGCGCTGCATACTCTTTCGAAAATGCCACGTCACTCAGAGAATCAAGAACGGCCAGGGCGGCGAGGCGAGGCATCTCACAGGTAGCCTCACATATCTGGGGAAACCAAACAACAGGACTGTCCATCTATCGACTCCTACACATTGAGAATAGATCCTGACGACTCCAGCCCGGTCTAAAGTAGAACAATCAGTACGAGATATCGTTGGCTTTGGCGCCTTCTATGCAGTCCCGACCGGTTCACGGGACGGGCTCGAATATCGCTTTGCCGTCTTCTAAAATCCTCACGAGTTGCCGGCGACTGGAGTGCCCGGCGTTTTTTGAACCAGTTGCTTTGATAGAAACTGGCAATCAAGGAGCGAACGATGGCACGGCGGAAGAAGCATACGCCTGAGCAGGTAGTGAACCTGCTGCGGCAGATAGAAGTG
>NZ_JAGSYC010000016.1 GCF_025685545.1 Granulicella paludicola
GGGGTGTGGGGAGGCGGGAATCGCTACGCTCATCCCGCCTCCCCACACCCCTAATGGCGGTTATCTGAACACAGAGATAGCTGCGCTACACTAACACGCAAGATGGTTCAAAAGCTCGGGCAGGCCAGGCCCAAAGCCTTGTCACTGTCAATCAACCTCTTTCCGGATCGATGCCGATGTGATTGACGGGATTCTACTCTCGTCAATTTTAGCTATAAGGCCTTGATTGTCGTCGTATAAAAGGGCTTTATTGTTGGCATCTGCGCGAGCGATAGCATTCATTTCATAAGCATCCAGGTATCCGATAATTTGGAAACTTGCGAACGATGGCTTCCGATGGCCGCAACGAATGGCCGCATGTCATTGACCGGTGTCCCGCCGTAGATGTCCATCGTGGTCTTGATGTCAGCGTGACGCATCATGTCCTTGAGTTGAGCCGGAGTTGCGGTGGTAGAGCCCTGCCATGACTTGTAGCTGTGGCGTAGGCTGTGCCAGCCGATCTTCGGCAGTCCTAGCAGAAGAGCCGTTGGCTTGATGTGCTTGTGGAGGATTGTGTCCCCGCGCATGGGTGTACCGGTTTTAGGTGAAGGGAAGCACCACTCGCTCGTGGAAGTCGTTTGATGAGCGAGAAGGGCTGTGACTACGGCACCTTCGATGGGTAGGATCGCACCGGAGGCGCTGGTCTTCACCTCTTTCAACTCACCGTGGGTATATGCTCGCGTGATCGTCAACGTGCGACCCTTAAAGTCGAAGTCCTCCCACTTCAATGGTAAGACCTCCTCGACACGAAGGCCAAGGCTTGCCGCTACCAGCACCATAAGAGAGTAAGGCTGCGGCAGTGCGGCGACCAGCTTATTGACCTGCGATATCGTAACGAGCACGATGGGCTTCTCCCGCTTCGTCACGCCCTTCACCCTGATCAGTTTCATAGGGTTTTCTCTCATGGGTAGCAGCCGCCAGAACATCGCCCGGTCGATGTTCTGCTTCATAAGCCTTCGAGCCCGTCCTTTGGACGCCGCAGCCAAAGGCTTGCCATCCTTACCCGATGCCCTCTTTATCTTGCGGATACTTCCACGTTGATACTGCTCACTCATGTTTGCTCTCCCTCTATGAATACGCCCTAAAAACAGTGATAAGCTGTTTCTGTGGGGTTTGCGGGGTTGAGCAAACCGCTAAGTTTTTGATTTCAAAGTTCTGCGGGAGTAGTTCAGTGGCAGAACGTCAGCTTCCCAAGCTGAATGTCGCCGGTTCGATCCCGGTCTCCCGCTCCAGACTTTGGCTGCAAAGCACAATGGCCGCTCTCGATGAGAGCGGCCATTGTGCTTTTGTAACTTGCAGAGACTATTTCTTGACCTCCGCGGTCTGTGTTTTCTGCTGTGATGGCAGCGTGTGGTTTTCAAGTGCCAAGGCTTCGGGCATGTACGTCAATGCCTTCTGCACCTGCGGATCCCACTCGGTGATGACCTGGTTGCCCAGCGTCTGGCCAAACTGCGACGTGAACATCTCTTTCTTGATCATCGCCTTCGTCCAGTCGAGGTTCTCGGCGAACTCCTTGTCCGTGAACTCGATTTTCTTATCCTTCAGGAAGGCTTTGAACTCCTGCTGCATCGCATCGTCCACCGGCATGTCCTTGGTGATCGTGTGCGAGGAGAGGTAGTGCTTGGAGAAATCGAAGAACGCGTAGTGCTGCAGTGTCACATCCTGGAAGTGATCGCTCTTCAGCTCAGGCAGCTTCTCATCGGGAGTGATGCCGCCGCCGCCGTATACTGTGCGACCGGAGTCGGTGGTCTTCACTTCCTTATTCGTAGCATTTGCTGGAGCCGCATCGTTGCGCACATAGTAGTAGTCATACAGCGAAACACCGTCGTAATTACGTTGTATGAGGCGGCCCGAGGGTGTGTAGTAGTGGAAGGTCGTCAGCGCGAGACCGCTGTTTTCGCTGATCGGAAAAACCGTCTGCACGAGTCCCTTGCCGAAGGTCGTCTCGCCGACGATCAGAGCGCGGTCATGGTCCTGCAGCGCACCGGAGATGATCTCCGCTGCCGAAGCGGTATTGCGGTTCACCATGATCACGATCGGATACTTCGCATCCGAACCGCTCGGTGCGCGGTAGACCTGGTCAGGGAAGGCGCGTCCATGCTGCGAGACGACGACCTGCCCCTTCTGCATGAACTTGTCGCAGACGTTGACAGCCTCGTTCAGCAGGCCGCCGGGATTACCGCGGAGATCGATGATCAACCCGGTCAGGCTCGGCCCGAACTTGTCGAGCGCCTCCTGTACCTCGTGCGAGGTCGTCTCCATCTCGTTCGTGATGTGTATGTAGCCGACGCCGGGCTTGATCATGAAGGCCACGTCAACCGAGTACTGCGGAATCTCATCGCGAACCAGGTCGAAGACCAGCGGCTTGGCGGAGCCTTCGCGGCCCATCGTCACGCTGACATGCGTTCCGCGGGGTCCCTTCAGCACGGTCGCGACTGCGAGCGAATCCATGCCCTTGGTGTCCTTGCCGTCGACGGAGAGAATGACGTCGCCCGGACGGATGCCTGCGCGGTAGGAGGGAGTTCCTTCCATCGGGGCCAGTACGACGATCTTGTCGCCCTGGGGCTGAATGCGCATGCCCACGCCAAAGTATTTGCCGCGCTGGTCTTCGCGCATCTGCGCATACGATTTCGGATCGTAGAAGTTCGAGTGAGGGTCCAGCACGTGCAACATGCCGGGGATCGCGCCGTCGTAGATGGCCTTGTCGACCTTGTCGCCGTCCAGTTTGTCCGCGTAGTTCTGCTCCACCAGCGCATACACGTCGGTGAACGACTTCATCGAATCACGCAGCGTCGACTCATCGGTCGCCGACTGGGCCGCCACCCGGCCGCCCAGCAGGGAGCCGGTCAGGCCGCAGGCTGCCAGGAAGAGCGTCGCTGAAAACAGCGCGCGGCGGGTGTTGGAGGAGGATTGCGTAGCCGGAGAGGAGGAGACAGGTGAGGCCATAGGATTCGGAGAACCTCTGAGCTTTCAACCGGGAGTAGGCAAGAATTTGCCCAAATCGCTCCCGTGAGCTGATTTGACGAAGTATACCATCGCAGGGTGAGCGACCGCTCCGGCCCAAACATCCGTGCTATCAGTCTCCAAACCCTGCTTCCCACACCCCACGATGATCCGTCTCACGGTTAGAATACTCATTAGTCAGCAAGTGGCTCCCTGAGCCGTGAGCCGGCGTACCTCTGCCCAGCAATCTCTGTAGCGCAAGGCCGTAAAGGCAGCAGAGCCATAAAGGATCGGATGACCGAGAAGCACACACGCACCAGCCTCACAGGCCCCCAGGCCTCGCAGACCCCGGCAGTCGCACTGCAAACACCCGGCCTCACCGCGCGTATGGTCGCTGTCACTGCGACGCTCGCTTCCATGGCGATTCTGCTGCTTGTTCCTGCCACGGCAGGAGCGCAGACCCCGGCCCAGCCGCGTTATCCGGTTCCGGGCGCAGGCTTTCCCTCGGCTCCCCAGCTGCAACTGCCGCAGATGCCGCAGCGCCCGGCCATCACAGCCAATGGCACGGTCATCGAAGACGTCATCGCCCGCATCAACGACCAGATCATCACGCGCAGCGAATATGAGCGCGCCCGCCTGCAGATGCTGCAGGACGCCGAGCAGCAGAAGGCCGATGAGTCCGCACTGCAGGACCACCTGAAGGATCTGCTGCGCGACATGATCGACTCCGACCTGCTCATCTCCAAGGGCAAAGAGCTCGGCATCAGCTGCGATGCGGAAACCGTCCGCCAGCTCGACGACATCCGCAAGCAGAACCACCTGCCGGATATGGAAGCTCTCGAAAAGGCCGCGGCCCAGCAGGGGGTTTCTTTTGAAGACTTCAAGCAGAACATCCGCAACCAGTGCATCCGCCAATCCGTTGTGCGTGAAGAGGTAGGTCGCCGTCTGCAGCCCACGCATGCTCAGGAAGAGGCTTACTACCAGGCGCACGCCAAGGAGTTCGAGGTTCCGGAGCAGATCCACCTCAGCGAAATTCTGATCCCCACGCCGGAGAACGCGACCGATGCACAGATCGCTCAGGCCCAAGCGAAGGCCGATGAGGTTGTCGCCAAGCTCAAGGCTGGCGCAAACTTCGCCGACCTCGCCAAGGTCTCTTCGGGTGGTCCCACGGCTTCGGCTGGTGGCGACCTCGGCGACTTCAAGCGCGGGGCTCTCGGCAGCCAGCTTCTTGAAGACGCGACCTTCCCGCTTGCAGTCGGAGCGAATACGGCCCCGATCCGTACCCGCCAGGGCTTTGTCGTCCTCAAGGTCGACGCGCACCAGGCCGCAGGCGTTCCGCCCATGGCTCAAGTCGAAGACCAGCTGCAGCAGGCCATCTATATGGACCAGCTTCAGCCTGCGTTACGCGCGTATCTGACTAAGGCCCGCGGTGAAGCCTACATGGAGATCGCTCCCGGCTTCGTCGATACGGGTTCGGCCACGAAGACCAACAATTCGAACTTCGCCTACACGGCTTACTCCGCACCCGCTGTGAAGAAGAAGATCCAGAATAAGCAGCGTGCGGAGCAGGAGCGCGCAGCGAAGGCGCAGGCAGCTCTGGCAGCGGCTCGCGCTCGCGTTGCTGAAAAGCAGCAGGCCAAGGCTGAAGCCGACAAGGAGAAACTCTCCGGCGGCAAGCGTGATGTCTCCGGCAAGCAGCCGAAGCGGAAGCGAATTCCTCGCGAGAAGATTCGCTACGGTCAAGCTCCTCGGAACTCACTGCCGACGGCAACCACCGTTACGGCGACCGAAGCAGGCGCTCCGCTGGCTGGTCAAGCAGCGGGCGTAGCGATGGCTCCTACGGAGTCCATCACCTCGATCACCACCGGAACGGGTGCAGAGCCCGAGTCCACCAGCGATAACGCTGATGCGTTGGCTCCGGTCGAGGGCCAGACGAAGAAGACACGCTTCTCCGGTACGCAGACCAAGGCCGAAGTCGATCGCGCCAATGCCAAGCTCTCCAAGGCAGAGACGAAGGCGACCATTCGTCCCGTCGCTGCAACGCACGAGGCCACGGCAGACGAGAAGGCCCGCTCTGGCCCGCTAGGTCTGAACGGCGATCAGGTCAAGAAGGTCAAGAAGAAGAAGGTCAAAGACGCTCCGAAGTCCCGTCTGCAGGCGCAGCCCGAGAAGCCAGTAGAAAAGGCTGCTCCGATCGCGCCGACCGTCAACCCGCTCGTCACCGGCGGATCGACGACCTCGGCACCGAAGAAGGATGCGCCGAGCTCGGACAACACGACGCTGCCCTCTGCTGCCCCCACGGCTCCTGGCGCCTCACCTGCCGGGCAGCCGATTCCGGCAGCCACCTCGGCCGAACCCAACCAGCCCGCAACGACGCCGGCTCCCCACTAGAGCACGGGAAGGAACAAAGCAGGCAAAGAGGATAGAGCGAACCATGCTCTATCCTCTTTGCTTTGCCGTGTTGTTTCCGAGAATCCCGTCCATCCTCTAGACTTTGCACTAATGAAAGATTTCTTCATCGCCGACGCCGCCAGCTTCGAAGGTCAAAGCATCACGACCTTCTTTCTTTTGTCCTCCATCAGTTCGCGCGAGGGCAAAACCGGCAAGCCCTATCTTGCGCTCACACTTACCGATAAATCCGGTCAGATCGATGGCCGCATGTGGGACGACTTCGCTAAATTGATCGAGACCTGCACCGCAGGCTGCTATATCAAAGTCCAGGGCAAGCTCGACAGGTACAACAGCAAGCACCAGTTCATCGTCACGCAGATGCGTCCCGCGCTTGCCAATGAGATTGACACCGCCGATTTCGTCCCCACCAGCATCTACGACATTCCTACGATGGCCGCCGAACTTCGCGGCTACGTCGCGGCCTTCAAGAACTTGCACTTGCAACGGCTGGTTCTCAGCTTTCTCGATGACCCGAAGCTGGGCCCAGCGTTTCTCGAAGCCCCAGCCGCTAAGCGGCTTCATCATGCCTGGATCGGTGGTTTGCTCGAGCACGTCCTCTGCCTGGTCCGTGTACTGCTTTCCGTGGCTCCGTTTTATCCCGAAGCCGACCCGGACCTCCTCGTGGCCGGCGCCATCTTGCATGACATGGGTAAGGTGCGCGAACTTAGCTGGGGCTCCAGCTTCGATTACACCCTCGAAGGGCAGCTGATCGGCCACATCTCCATCGGTCAGGGACTGCTTTACGAGAAGATTGCGCAGCTCGACGCCGAAGCAGCCGCGAAACTTGCAGCAGAAGTTCCTGCCGATTCACCTCTTTTCGCCAGCACTGGAGTCGTGCCCGCAGGTGCAGACACCGAACCTTTTCCGCCGCGCCTTCGCCTGCTGCTTGAGCATATGATCCTCTCGCACCACGGCAAGCTGGAGTTCGGCAGCCCCAAGCTCCCGATGACCCCTGAGGCCATGCTACTTTCCGCCATGGACGACCTCGAAGCCAAGTTCCAGACCCTGCGTAACGAGTTTGCTGCGTCAAAAGCCGCCAATCGCTCGTCCGCAGACGTTACTGAGTGGGTCCGCTCCATGGAGCGGCCTCTCTTCAACTCGCAGAACTGGCTCAAAGAAGAAGAGAAACCCTAGTCGGATCAGATCGGTTGCAAAGAAAATTGGCGCGACACCACGGTCCTTGCATCTAAGAACCGTAGTCAGTCATGCCTTCGTATAAACCCCAGCAGTTGCCGCCCACCGCTTCTCGCCCGCCGTCTTCGGAGGCAATCCCTGTTGGGTTCGATCCGCGCGATCGTGTTGCCGACTCGATTCCAGCGTATATCTCCTATATCGATGATCAGCTTCGCTACATCTATATCAATCGCCCCTACGAAGTAACCTTCAACCTCCCGCATGATCGCATCGTTGGTCGTCCCGTAGCCGAAGTCGTAGGACCAGAGGCCTTTCGTACGATCGGACCGAATCTTCTTGCCGCTCTAGCGGGTGAGACTCGTCGTCTCGAGCCACGCGTTGGCCCTCCTGAGGATGAGCGCATTCTCAGCGTCGACCATATTCCTGACCGCGACGCTTCGGGACGAGTTCGCGGCGTTATCGTCTACGGCCATGACATCACCGAAATTCGCCGTGCCGAACAAGCGCTCCTGAAGAGTGAAGAGCATCTGCGCCTTGCCCTTGAAGCAACCCGAAGCGTCGGATTCTGGGACTGGGACGTCGTCAACGACCTTGTCTACGCAGGCGAACCCTTTGCACGGTTCTACGGTGTTGCTCCGGAGGTCGCGGAGAAGGGTCTTAAGGTCGGCGAGTTCATCCGCATGATCCACCCGGATGACGTCGAGCGCGTCGGCAACGAGATTCAGCGCACTCTTGCCGGCCATGCTGAGTTCAGCTCCGAATACCGAATCATGCAGCACGACGGCTACTTTGTCTGGGTGCTCGCCGTCGGTCGCTGTACCTATGACGAGCTTGGAAAACCGATCCGCTTTCCGGGGGTGACTGTCGACATCACCGATCGCAAGCGCCGCGAAGAGGCTTTGCTTCAGAGTGAGAAGCTTGCTGCCGTCGGTCGACTCGCTAACTCCATCGCGCACGAGATCAACAATCCTCTCGAAGCCGTTACGAACCTGATTTATCTCGCACGAGAGCACGCCGCGGTGCCCGTGGTGCAGCAATATCTTGAAGCTGCAGACGCGGAGCTGCGTCGCGTCTCCGCCATCGCCAACCAAACGCTGCGCTTCCATAAACAGTCATCGCAGCCGCAGGCCATCACTGCGCGTGAGCTCTTCTCCACTGTGCTTGCGCTCTTCGAAGGCAGGCTTAGAAACTCCGGTATCGTTATCGAGACGAGCTACCGCGCCCAGCAGGCCATCGTCTGCTTTGAAGGAGACGTGAGACAGGTGCTGAACAACCTCATGGGCAATGCCATCGACGCGATGGACTTCGGTGGCCATCTCATCATCCGCAGCCATGACGCCGTTGACTGGGCCACCGACCGCAAGGGAATCGTGCTTACCATTGCAGACGATGGTTGCGGCATGTCGATGGAGGTCGTCCGAAATCTCTTCGAACCCTTCTTCACCACGAAAGGTATTGAAGGAACTGGCCTCGGTATGTGGGTCAGCAAAGAGGTCGTAGATCGCCACAAAGGAACTTTGCGCGTTCGCAGCAGCCAACGTCCTGACTACTGCGGCTCCGTCTTCCGACTCTTTCTGCCGCACCAGGAATAGGTCTATGTTTTGCACTCGTCCAGGCGGCGCGCCGCACTGATGAGCGCAATATGCGTAAGCGCCTGCGGGAAGTTTCCGAGCGCACGTTGGAGTTTTGGGTCATACTCTTCTGGCAGAAGACCCAAATCGTTCTGCAAACCTAGAAGCCGCTCGAATAGTTTCTCCGCATCTTCGCGTCGGCCTATTTCTACGAGGCACTCCACCAGCCAGAAGGAACACGCCAGGAAGCATGAGTCCTGCGTCTTTTCCGTCACCGTCGAAAAGCGCATCACTAGCCCATCATTCATCAGCATCTTTTCGATCATCTCGATCGTTCCCACGATACGCGGGTCCTTGAACGGCAGAAATCCAAACATCGGCATCAGCAGGCACGACGCATCGACTGTGTCGGCTCCATAGCTCTGCACAAAGCAGTTCAACGACTGATCGAAGGCCTCCTCGCACACCTCTTTGAAGATCGCATCACGCACCTCGCGCCATGGCTGCGGATCTCCCGGCAGCCCTTGCTCTTCAATCGCCTTCGCCGTGCGATCCATACCCACCCAGGCCATTACCTTGCTGTAGGTAAAGTCTTTCTCATCGTTGCGCTGCTCCCATATGTTGGAGCTCGGTTCCTGCCACACCTTAGCCAGGTGGCGCGCGAGCTCCAACCGCATGCGCTGCACATTCTCGTCGTCTTCGATGCCTGCACCCTTGATGCAATACAGTGCATCCGCGACCTCGCCAAACACATCCAGTTGGGCCTGCTCACTGGCCGCATTTCCTACGCGCACCGGCAGCGAATTCTCATAACCTGCAAGCCATGGCAGCTCGAACTCCGGCAGGTGCCGGTCTCCGCGGATGCCGTACATAATCTGTAGCTGTTCCGGATCGCTGCCCACCGAGCGCAGCAGCCACTGCTGCCAGTTCTGCGCCTCGAAGTTATGGCCCATGGAGACCAGCGATTCCAGCGTGAGTGCCCCATCGCGCAGCCAGCAATAACGGTAGTCCCAGTTGCGGCCTGCTCCAATCACCTCTGGCAAAGAGGTTGTCACCGCCGCAACGATTCCGCCGCTCGGGCGGTACGTCAGGGCCTTCAGGGTCATCAGCGACCGGTCCACGTCTTTCTTCCACTTGCCTTTATAGAGGCTCTTACTGTTCCACCACGTCCAGAATTTCTCCGTCTCGTCGAACGCCCTGCGAATATCGATACGTTTCGGTTCCTCTTCTTCTACCGCGCAGTGCGTCAGTCCGAAACAATATTGTTGTCCTGCGCTCACCGTGAACTTCGCAAAGGCGCTTTCATCGCGGCGCTCGATCGGCAACTCGACTCCGTCCGGCTGCTCGGTTCGCAAGTACATCTTTGCGGGTCCTGCGTAGGCGTACCAAGCTCCGCTTTCCGTCAGGCCCGTCCACGGCATCGTGCGTCCATAGTCGAATCGCGGTCGCAGCTCCATCTGCATCTCCACGCTGCCTTCAAGACCTTTCACCATCCGCACCAGGTCGGAGTACTTCCTTGGCTGCGGCATCTCCTCGCTGTGCAGCTTGCCGATGGGCATAAAGTCGACCACCAGCACTACCCCCGTCGAAGTCTCAAACTTCGTCTCCAGGATCATGGTGCTGCCGAGATAGCTTCGGCTCACCTTGGGCTCTTTCTCTACTGGAGAAATCTGCCAGTGTCCGTTCTTCTCTGTGCCCAGCAGAGAAGAGAAACATGCCGGGGAGGAGAAGTCTGGCCAGCATAACCAGTCAATCGATCCGTCGTTCCCCACCAGCGCTGCTGTCTGGCAGTCGCCAATCATTCCGTAGTCTTCGATCTTCAATGCCATGGTCCTTTGGATGCCATTTCGCCGTTCGCTGTTCCTTCTGAAGCGCTTCTCCCCCGTAAACCTCGATAGCCCCGCTCCCATGTTTGCTTAGGAAATGCGGCCCCAAGATACCTCGATATAATGGAAGTTCATGCTTCGTTTCTCTACAGCCGGCGAAAGCCACGGCGAATCTCTCGTAGCCCTCGTAAGCGGCCTGCCCGCAGGCGTCCCCGTCGATCAGACCTTCCTCGACCACGAACTCTGGCGTCGCCAGCAGGGCTATGGCCGAGGCGGCCGTATGCGCATCGAAAAGGACACCGCGCACATCCTCTCCGGCGTTCGCCACGGTAAGACCATCGGCTCGCCGATTGCGATGACGCTCGCCAACCGCGACTGGAAGAACTGGGAAGAGATCCTGCCCGTCGAGTCCGGCGACCCTGAAAAGCATAAGGCTGTTGCCTCGCCACGTCCCGGCCACGCCGATCTCGCGGGCGCGCTGAAATACAATTTCCCCGATGCCCGATACATTCTCGAGCGCGCTTCCGCGCGTGAGTCTGCCGCTCGCGTAGCCTGCGGAGCGATTGCCAAGATGCTGCTGCGTTCGCTGGGCATCGAGGTCGCCAGCCACGTCACCTGCGTCGGCACCGCCGAGCTCTCCCGCGAGGTCACCTTCGCGGAGATCGCGGCCCTCGCCCAGCGTGAAGAAGTTTTGCTCGCGTGCGTCGATCCTGAATCGGAAGCCCGCATGAAGGCCGAGGTCGACATCGCCCTCCGCACCGGTGACACCATCGGCGGCGTCTTCGAGGTCGTCGTCCATAGCCTGCCTCCCGGCGTGGGTACGCACGTCAACTGGGACGAGCGCCTCGATGGTCTCCTCGCACAGGCGGTCATGAGTCTCCAGGCCGTGAAGGCCGTCGAACTCGGCCGAGGTGTGACTGCGGCCCGCACTGCTGGCTCCAAGGTCCACGATGCGATTGCGTACGAAGGCACTGGTGAAGGCTTCACCAAATTCAGCCGCGAGGCCAACAATGCGGGCGGTCTCGAAGGCGGCATCTCGAATGGCGAAGACCTCGTCGTTCGTGGCTATTTGAAGCCCATCAGCACGCTGCGACGTCCGCTGGCTTCGGTTTCGTTTGAAACGCGAGAGGTCACCAAGGCAGCCTACGAGCGCTCCGATGTTTGCGTTGTACCGGCTGCGGGTGTGGCTGCGGAGGCAATGGTCGCCCTTACTGTGGCGCGGTGCGTCATCGAAAAATTTGGCGGCGACAGCCTCCACGAGCTTGAGCGCAATTACAAGGGGTATTGCGAGCAGATAAAATCTTTCTAGAACGATGCCGACCGAAACCAAACCCGATACCGTCGAACAGAAACGCGCCGCTCGTAAAAAGACCAGCGAGGCCGTCCGCAAGTCTGCGAAGAAGCTGCACGAGGTCGTGAAGTATCCCGACCCTGTCCTCGCCCGCGAAGGCGACACCGTTATGGAGTTCGGTCCTGAACTCGCTCAGTTCGTCGAAGAGATGTTCGACAGCATGTACGCCGCGCAGGGCATCGGTCTCGCCGCGCCGCAGATCGCGGTCTCCAAGCGCATCACCGTCATCGACACTTCCTTCAACGAGAACCCCGAAGATAAGATCGCCCTCATAAACCCCGTCATCATCGAGCGCAAGGGCACCCTCTACGAAGAAGAAGGCTGTCTCTCGCTGCCTGATATCAACGAGAAGGTGAAACGCTCCGCCTGGGTCAAGGTTCGCGCTCAGGACGTCCACGGCGAGTTCTTCGAGGTCGAAGGCGAGGAGCTTCTCTCCCGCGCTCTGCAGCATGAGATCGATCACCTGCACGGCGTTCTCTTCATCGACCACCTCAGCCGTCTGAAACGCGACCTCATCCTACGCCGCATCAAGAAGATGCAGAAGAACGGCGAGTGGTAGCTCTTCTTCGTCGCGAAACGCGGCCCGCTTTGCGTCTGCGGCATTTGCGGTCGCCCTTGCTCCTCACTAACCACTTCTCACTGTCTTTATGAAACTCGTCTTCTGCGGCACCCCGGACTTCGCCGTTCCATCCCTCCAGGCCGTCGTCGACGCTGGCCACGAGGTGGCGCTCGTGCTGACGCAGCCCGACCGACCCGCCGGCCGCAAGATGGAGCTCCAGGTTCCCGCAGTCAAACAGCTGGCGTTCTCACTGGGCATTCCCGTCGAGCAGCCCGCCAAGCTCAAGACTAACGCCGAACTCCGCGCCAAGCTGGAAGCGATCGCCCCTGACGCCATCATCGTCGTCGCCTATGGTCGCATCATCCCTGACTGGATGCTTGCTCTCCCGCGCTTCGGCAACATCAACGTCCACGGCTCGCTCCTGCCGAAGTATCGCGGAGCCGCCCCGATCCAATGGGCCGTCGCGAATGGCGAAACCGAAACCGGCATCACCACCATGCTGCTCAATGCCGGCCTCGACACCGGCGACACTCTGCTGATGCACAGCATTCCCGTAGGTCCGGACACAACATCCCCACAGCTTTATCCACAGCTTGCCCACATCGGTGCAAAGCTGTTGGTGGACACCCTTGCAGGCCTCAGCGCAGGCACCCTCCACCCTACTCCGCAGGACCATGCCAAAGCCACTCTCGCCCCCATCCTTACTCGCGACGACGGCCGCCTGAGCCCTGCGGCAAACGGCGCACAGCAGGCCTATAACCGCTGGCGAGGCTTCCATCCGTGGCCGGGCTGCTGGGCCAGCCTGCGCGGCAAGCGCTTTCTTATCCATGCTTTGCGTCCGATAGTGGAAGGCCCGTCTCTAGCCCCCGGCCAGCTCGACATTTCCACAGGTTCGCTCCTCGTGGGCATGCAAAACGGCACAATCCTCAGCCTCGACGAAGTTCAGCTCGAAGGCAAACCCCGACTCTCCGGCGCCCAGTTCGCCCGCGACTATCAACTGAAATCCGGAGAGCGCCTTGACTAACCCGCAGAATCCCGACGCCGCGAAGAAATCCACCATCACTATCTCGCCGGCCCGTGCCGCTGCCTTCGAGATTCTCGAACGCGTCGCGCTCACGGATGCACACTCCGACGACCTGCTTCACTCCTCGCGCCTCACCGACCTCTCGCAGGCCGACCGCAATCTGGCAACGACCCTCGTCCTCGGTGTCCTTCGCTGGCAGATCGCCCTAGACGCGCTCATCCAGCCGCTGCTCTCGCGCCCCGACATTGAGCTGCAGTCCGCCATCTCCACGGCGATCCGTCTCGGGGCCTTCCAACTCCGCTACCTTGATCGCATCCCTGCGCACGCTGCCCTCAGCGAATCCGTTGAGCTTGTCCGGCATGCCGGCGCTCCGCACGCGTCAGGCATGGTCAATGCCATCCTTCGCAAGCTCACCCGCAGCGAACCACCCCGCATCCCGCTCGTAGAAACAACCAACGCTCTCGCCGTGCGCCTCTCGCACCCCACCTGGCTCGTCACCCGCTGGCAGAAGAACTATGGCCGCAACGCGGCTGTCGCCATCTGCGAGTACGACCAGCAGCCGCCCGAGCAGGGAGCTCTTTTCCCTCAGACCGAAGGCGAGACAGAAAATCAGCTCCCGCGCATGGACGACGGTTCGCGCCTCGTAGCCGAACTCGCCGCCGCTTCCCACCCGGCCCCGCAGCGCATCTGGGACGCCTGCGCCGCTCCCGGTGGCAAGACGCTCATTCTCGCTCATCGTCATCCGCAGGCCGATCTGCTCGCCACCGACATCAGCCCCCGTCGCCTCCGAGCTCTCGAAGCTCGCCTCAAGCCGACGGCCCCGCAGGTTCGCACCGCCGTCGGCGACGCCGTGAACCTTCAGGCAGATGAAGCCGCCTTCGATCTGATCCTCTGCGACGTTCCCTGCAGCGGCACCGGCACCCTCGGCCGCAATCCCGAGCTAAAGCTGCGCCTGCAACCCGCCGATCTATCCCGACAGGCCGTTCGTCAGCGGGAGATCCTGCACACAGCTCTTTCGGGCCTCGCCCCTGGCGGACGGCTGCTGTATTCCACCTGTTCATTGGAGCCGGAAGAAAACGAACAGGTCATCGCCGCCGCTCTCGCCCGCGCGCCCAAGGGCATCCAGCAGGCTCCGCTTGACCCCATCCTCGCAAGCCTGAATCTCCCAGCGCAGAACCTTCTCCGAGACGGCTGCCTACGTACCCTGCCCGGTAATGGCTTTCGAGGCGACGGCTTCTTCGCCGCCCTCTTCATCCGCGAATAAATCTGAATATTGTCATCCTGAGCGGAGCGAAGGACCTGCTCTTCGCCCCCAGTTCAGAGGTGTCATCTCGACCGGAGGCGGTTTCATCGCCGAACCGGAGATACCTGCTTCTCGCACTGTCCCATGCTGCTTTAAGGAACCTGGAGACTAAGCGGCCCAGTTGGCACTACAGCCTTCTTCACTATCACCGCAGGTTTCACCGGCCCGGTCGTCCCGGTTTTCCCCGTGGCCCCGACAGCGCCACCCGGTTTGGCCACCACCGCAGGCGCCGACACTGTGGTTCCCCCCAGCGACACCCGCACCGAATCCCCCTTGCTCACCCGGAACCCTTCGCCGGGAGCCTGCGCCGTCACCACCGGTCCATCGCCCACGCCAGCTACCACCAGCCCCAACGCACTCGCAGCGCGAATCGCCCCAGCCGACGTCATCCCCAAAAACGAAGGCAGTACAAACCCACCAGCCGCCGGTGTCTCAGCCGAGCTGAGCAGTAGGTTCACTCGTGGCTGATCCATACCTCCATTGGGCGGCGGCGTCTGCGCGAGCACCATATCGTCCGAGCCCGGCGCTTCGATATGCGCCAGCGTCCCCAGATCCAGCTCGTCGCGCCGCACATCCACCGCGGCGTCGCGCATCGTCTCACCGACAACATCGGGAATCGTCACCTGCTGGGGCCCTAGGCTCTCCGTTACGCGCACCAGCCAGCCATGTCGCACCACGGTATCCGCCGCCGGAGCCTGTGACAGAATGCGTCCCGCCGGGATCGTCGTCGAGTAGTACTTGTTCTCGATCATCAGGTCGACGCCGCTTTCGAGCGCGCCCTGGCTTGCCTCCTGCACTGTCTTGCCCATCAGCTGCGGAACCGTCACCTCGCGCACATGCAGCGCAAAGCGCAGCGTGATGCCTGCGGCCACCAACATCACCGCCACCATCGCCAGCGCCGTCAGCAGCCACTCGCGATGCCGCCGAACCCACTGCACCGTGCGCAGTGGCAGCAACATCAATCCGAGCAGAAACTGCGCAAGCCTGTACATCATCGTCGGTTGTCCGTAGCCGGCTCCGGATGGATCAGCACCCGCGACACCTGCGGGTGGTCCAGCCTGAACTCGCTCTCAAAGTTGGTGATGATCTCGTGCACGGCCTCCATCGGAAGCTCGTCTGGAAGCGTGCAATGGCAGTTTACCTGCACGCTGTTCGCCGCGCCGCCATGCCCGCGCGTTACGGTGATCTCATGCACATCCATGATCTCTGGAAAGTGGCTGGCCGTCTGCTTCAGCTGCTGCTCAAGGTTCTTGCTCGCTTCCATCGAAGCTGCCGTAGCAATCGTTGCAGGCTCGCTTTCAATGTGCGTCAGCAGCGTCGCAATCCGAGGCACCTCCGCGCGAATCGCCGTCTCCAGCTGCGTCGCAATCTCATGCGCCTCACGCAGCGATAGCGTCTCCGGCACCTCAAGATGTTGTTCCACATGCAGTCCACCGTTGTACTCCTGCACGCTCACATCGTGGATCGCCAAATTCGAACGCGAGGCCACCGCCCGAATCCTGTCGAAGACGCTCTCGCCCAGCGTTGCCGTCGGCACCGTATGCACCACCACGTCAGCGCCTGGCAGCCGCTTCTGTACGGCTTCCGTCGCCGCAAACACAATCTGCTCTGACCGCTGAAACGTCAGGCTGCGCGGCAGCTGCAGCGTGAGGTCCACAAACGTGTCCGGACCTGAACGCCGCACACGCATCCGCTCTACGCCAAGCACACCTTCGGTCGCCGTTAGCTCCTGCTTTAGATCATTCTGGATCTGCGCACGCATCTCCGGCGGCGTCGCATCCAGCAGCGTATCCATCGTCCTTCGCCCCAGCTCCCAGGTCACGCGCAGAATGATAGCGGCCACCACCAGCGCCGCGACCGGATCGGCGTACTCCATCGCTGGAATATGGAACCTCTCTCCCACGAACGTCGCCAGCAATCCCACCAACACCGCAGCCGACGACCATATGTCCGTCCCGAAGTGCAGCGCGTCCGCTTCCAGCGCATCGCTGTTGTACTGCTTCGCTATCTTGTGCAAACCACGGGACCGCGAGAAGTCCACCGCAATCGACAGCAGCAGCACGAGAAAAGGCCATACCGACCACTTCAATTCGAGATGCTCATGATGCAGAATCCGCAGCACGGCCTCGCGCCCGATCCACACGCACGAACCGATCATCAATACCGCTTCAAATGCAGCCGAAAGGCTTTCCAGCTTGCCGTGGCCGTAATTATGCTCGCTATCCGGCGGCTTGTCGCTCACGCGGATCGCCATTAGCGTGACACCTGCCGCAATCAGATCGATGCCCGAGTGCGCCGCCTCGCTCAACATACCCAGCGAACCGGTCAGCACACCCGTCATCAGCTTTAGCAGCGTGATGCCGAACGCAGCTCCGAGCGAACTCATCGCCGCCGCCCGCTTCGCTGCTCCGCCGTGATCGGTTGTCATCAAGCCCGCCATCCGACTGAGCATATCAGCCGTGATCTTCTGTGGCTTTAGCCCACAGTTATATCTTTGTCGTTTCGAAGCGCACCGAAGGAATCTGTTTCCTGCAGTCCGTTGGGCCTACCGCTTCACTCCGCGATACAGTCCCGCCGCCTTCATAAAATACCCATCCCACCGGGGCTCCACAAATCCCGCATCGCTCATCATCGGAAGCATCTGCGCCGCTCGCGGAAACCTCGCAATCGAAGCTGGCAAGTAGCTATACGCCGCACGCTGTCCCGAGATCACGCCACCAATCAGTGGCAGACCGTGGTGCAGATAGAGGTTATAGAAAGCGCCGCTCAGCCCATCCGGTTGGTTGCACTCCAGGATGCCGATCTGCCCGGCCGGCTTCAGCACCCGCGCAATCTCCTTCAAGCCGTCCGCGTAATTCGTCAGATTTCTGAACCCGAACGCCGCCGTCACCAGGTCGAAGCTCGCATCGGGGTAGGGAAGTCGCATCGCATCCCCCTCGACCCATTGCGCATTCGCCTCTGCATACTTCACACGAGCGCGACCTAGCATCTCCGCTGAAAAATCCAGACCGGTCACAGCCTCGCCCTGCACGGGACGCAGCTTCATCAGTGCCGCCGTCATATCGCCCGTGCCACAGCATAGATCGAGTATCTTCGCCTCGGGCTTTGCAAGTACGTCCTTGAAGCTGCTAGCCGTGCGCGACCACCATCGACGGTCCAGCCCCATCGACAATAGATGATTCAGCAGGTCATAGCTCGGCGCTATCGCATTGAACATGCCGCGAACGTTGGCTGCCGCAGCCGCCTCGGAAACCTCGTCAGCGGTGCGTGCACCGGTGGTGATGGGAGGAGTTTTCAACATCAGGCTACGCCTTCTTTTGCAACCATCGCCATCATGCGTTGAGCTGTATACGTTAGTTCATCAACGGTCACATCTTTCACAACGACCGCGTCCCCAATACCTTTAGGCAGGATGAAGCTGCGCGCGCCGCTGCGGTTCTTCTTATCCTTGGCTGTCAGTGCGACGAGTTCCGCGGGGTCTGCCTCGAAACGTTTGAGCGGGCCGTACGTCTTGATGACGCGCTCCATGCGATCGTGCTCGGCTTCCGTCACCAGACCTCGGCGCTTGGCGATCGCCACGGCCGCGAGCATCCCCCAGGCAACAGCCTCACCATGCAGCAGAGTTTTGTATCCCGTCGCTGCTTCAATCGCGTGGCCCAGCGTGTGTCCCAGGTTCAGGATCATCCGCAGCCCGCCTTCGCGCTCATCTGCGTGCACGACATCGGCCTTCATCTGCACGCTGTCGGCAACAACCTTCGCCAGCGCAGCCTTCGCGCCTGCCAGCACTGCGTCACTCTGCGCATCCATCAAGTCGAACAGCGCACGGTCGCGAATGATGCCTGCCTTCACTGACTCCTGCAACCCTGCTCTCAGCTCCGCGGCAGGCAGTGTCTCCAACGTGTCGATGTCCGCAAATACAGCCAGCGGATGATAGAAAGCTCCAGCAAGGTTCTTCCCTGCGGCCAGGTTCACGCCGGTCTTGCCACCCACGCTGCTGTCCACCTGTGCCAGTAGCGTCGTCGGCACCTGCACGTAGCGAATCCCGCGCATATACGTCGCCGCAAGATACCCGGTCATGTCGCCGATCACTCCGCCGCCAAACGCAATCAGCACCGAGTCGCGATCTGCGCCGCCTTCTGCCAGCTCTTCAAGCAGTCGCTCGATAGTCGAGAGCCGCTTATGCTGCTCCCCTGCAGGAACACTCAACACGGTCGGAGCGACAGGCAGACCGCTCGTGAGCTGCTGTCCCCAGATCCTCCAGATCTCGGGCGACGTCACCACGAAGACCTTCTGCCTGCCAGCCTTAAGGCCGCCGCCCAGCAGCGCGTCTACGCGCGCGCCTACCTGCGCCACCAGGCCTGTGCCGATCTCGACGAAGTAGTTCGCCGTCGGCGTGGTTACTGCAATCTTTTTTGTCTCGCTCATCCTCTTCAGGATACCGCGCTATCGCCCCCCCGCGCTGCTACCAGTGACGCAACAATCGTCACCCCAAGCACGCCAGCAATCACCGCTAGCGATACCCCCGGGCCAATCTCAATCCAGTCCTGCGCCAGCATCTTCGCGGCCGCAAACAGCAGCACCACGCCCATGCCATAGTGCAGAAACTTCAGCTTTGATAGCGCCAGCGCCAGCAGCACGTACAAGCTGCGTAGGCTCATCACTGCCATGATGTTCGAGGTATACGCGAGGAACGGGACGCGGGTAATACTCAGCACCGCTGGTATCGAATCGAGTGCAAACACCACATCCGTCAGTTCCACAGCGATCAGCGCCAGCAGCAGCATGGTCGCCATCTTTTGACCCTCCTCGATCACAAAGAAGTGATCGGTGGTCATGCTGATAGGCCGCCACTTTGTTAGCCACCCAATCCACGCCGGCGTCTCCTCTTCGCTGTCATGCGAAGGGATCATCATCCGTATCGCCGCATAGCCTAGGATCGCGGCAAATACATACTCGATCCAGTGAAAGCGTGCCAGCAGACCTACGCCGGCAGCGATAAATAACCCTCGCATGACCATCGCGCCGGTCACGCCCCAGAACAGAACCTTCGGCTGCCGATTCTCCGGAACGCGAAACAGCCGGAACAACAGCAGAAACACAAACAGGTTGTCGATCGAGAGGGACTGCTCCAGCACATACGAAGCCAGGTATTGTGTGGCTCCATTTGAACCGTACGGCCTCACCAGCAACCCAGCGAGCCCCACCGCAACCAGCGCCCATAAGGAGACAGCCCAGATCGCCTTACGCCGCGTATCCCGCACCAGCCGCGACAATCCGAACTCCAGCGCGAGCAGAACCGCCAGCGCCACATGAAACCAGATCCAGTACGAGAGTGGAGTCACTCTATCGAGCTCCTCTCGTCCTCAGTGCGTGTTGACCAGCTTCACCAGATCCAGAAACAAATCTGCCGAGACCTGCAGGCTCTGCGCGCTCAGCTTGTCCATCGTGTCCTGCACGGTGTGGTGGTACGCCTCAGGATTGCTCGGCGTCCCATACTCGTAGTCGATGACATCGAGCACCGGCACGCCACGCTGCTTGAACGGCAGATGATCGTCCTCAATCGCCTGCCCCTGCGAGGAGATGTAGTTCGAGTGGCCAGTGTCCTTCGCGGCCTTCGTCAACAAATCTTCCAGCCACGGCGTCGAGTTGTTCTCGCGGTCGATTTTCATCTGCTTCCAGCCGATCATGTCCGCCAGAATGAACGCTTTGATCTTCGGGAGCGTGCCATCGCCGCTCCACTTCGCTGCCAGATGCCGTGTGCCGTATAGCGAATCCGAAGCGCTCCAGTTCGCAATCGCCTCTTCGCCGTCAGTAAACACCAGCCACACGGAGTACCCCGTCGGCGGATGTTCGCGATAATACTGTCCCAGCGCGATCAGCAGAGCGCTGGTGCACGCGCCATCGTTGGCGCCCACAAAGTTGATGTCTTTCAACGGAAAGTTCGTCTCGTAGTGGCTCGCGAGCACGATCACGCCGTCCTTCTTCGCCGGTCCTGCACTCGGAAACTTCACGATCAGGTTCCGCATGGTGAACGGCCCTGCCGGTGTGCTGCGCGCCACAAACTCGTCGACGACAAAGTTCCCCTTTGCCGCTTCTGGTTTGAAGTGGTCCTTGATGAACTTCTCCGCGGCCATGTGTCCTTCGGAGCCCACATATCGCTTCGGTGCTGCGTCCACATACTCCTGCGTCAGCTTCAACACCGCTTGCCCGGAGATGCCATTGCTCCTCGCCTGCGCCCCGCAAACTCCGGTCGTCGAAACCGCTGCCAGCACCCATGTCGCTACACCAAACGCACCAAACCTCATCAAGCCCCCTCAGTTGTTAAGCAGCCTTCGCTTTATTGCGGTTGCGTCGATCTGGATGCACAAAGAACGCCACGCCCACACCCACGAAGTACAGCACCAGCATCGGCGATGCGAAGACGCACATGCCGATCGGGCTCGGGTCCGGGCAAAGAATCGCGGCCAGCAGAAAGATCGCCAGCACTGCGTAGCGAAAATGCTTGAGCAAAAACTTTGCATCGACGATACCGAACAGCGCCAGGAAGAAGATCACCACCGGCAATTCGAACGTCACACCCAGCCCGAGAATTACCGCCAGAAAGAAGCCGGTGTAATCGTCGATCGTAATCATGTGCGTGAAGTTCTTGCCGATGTCCTGCACCAGAAACTTCATCGCTCCCGGCAGCACATACCTGTACCCAAACCAAGCGCCGCTTAGGAACAGCACCACCGTCGTGCCCATAAACGGGAACACATACTTCTTCTCGTGCGAGTACATGCCCGGCGAGATAAACAGCCACACCTGGTACAGAATGAAGGGGCTCGCAATGATCGCGCCGCATACTGCCGACGTTTTGATCAGGAAGTTCATCGCATCCGTCGGATGCGTCATCGTCATCTTCAGCCCGATGTCCACCAGTGGCTTCTGGATCGCGTACAGCAGTTTCACGTGGAACGCGTACGCCACGATCATGCCTGCAAACAGGTAGCCCACACTCCAGAACAGCCGCTTGCGCAGCTCCTCCAGGTGTTCCATCAAGCTCATGCCCGGCAGCTCTGCCCGGTCCTGCACCGCATTTCGAGTGCGTTCCGCCAGCTCAGTCGCCATGGGTCGTCTCCGCAGTCTCCGCCATCAGCGGCTCTTCTTTTTTCTCGGCCGCAGGAATCGAATCCAGCAGCCCGCCTAGCGCCCCGCCACCGGAAGCTCCACGGCTTCGTGCCGCAGGCAGGCCCGTTGACGGAGGCATAATTTTCAGCTCGCCAGCCTCGGCAATGGGTAGCGGAGCCACGTGTTCCACCGTCGTCTCCAGGACCTCCACCGGAGCAGGTTCTTCGGAAGCTACTCCCGTGCTCGTCGCGGCAGGCTCTTCTACCGTTGGCGGTATCTCCAAAGCAGGAGCCGCTGGGGCTGCCGCCTCCATCGCCTCGATCTTCTTCAGCCGGTCGGCCTGCTCGCTCTGTCGCAGCTCGTCTTCCATCTGCATTTTGAACTCGTTGGAGGCACGCCGAAACTCTCCCACCCACTTGCCCAGCTCGCGCGCCAGCACCGGCAGCTTCTTCGGGCCGAACAGCAGCAGCGCCAGAACGAACAAAAACACACTGTCTTGAAAACTGGGCATAGTTCCTGTCTATAGTTCCTTATCCAAGGTACGAGTCTCACTGGACTTCGGTTTTCTTCCGGTCTCTATCTAACACTAGATGATAAGGCCTCGCCCGCCGCGCCGCATCCTGTTCCAACGATTCAACTTTTGTCGGCTAACCCGTGCCCTCGTTCCTGCGTCTACCCAGCAAAGCAGCCTAGCAGGTATTCGAAGCTTCCCCCTTCGCCAACTCTGCGAAAATATTAGAGGACAGCACCAGCCGAAGGCCTTGACGCATCGGTATGGCCCTGGAGATATCGAAAGCTATGCCGTTCCACCTCATTCGCACCCGAGCCACCCTTACCTCCTGCGCTTCATGGCTGCTTGTCGCCGCCCTTGCCGCTGGTACCATCGCCATCTTCGCCACCACAGGCTGCGGAAACTTCTTTGTCCCGCCCACCACCAGCACGGGAACCACCGGCAGTACCGGTACAACGGGCACCACCGGTACGACTGGCACCACCACCAACGATTACGCCTTTTTCACCAATAGCTCGGGTGGAAGCACCCTTCTCAATGGCTATACGGTCTCCAGCGGAAGCCTGACCGCCACTACCAGCTCACCCTACTCGCTCGGCATCGTGCCGCAGGCCATGGCCATCAACCCGGCCAACACCTTCCTGTATATCGCCAGCGATCCCTCGCTTAGCACAGGCTCCATCTACGGCTTCTCTCTCAGCACCACCGGCACCCCCAGCATCCTCAACAGTGGAGCAGCGCTGGCCGTCGAGAACTCCGCCGCCATCACGATCTCGGCCGATGGCAAGTACCTCTTTTCGCTCAACTCGCTCAGCCAGACGCTTGAGCAGTACAGCATTAACACCTCCACAGGCTTCCTCACCTCCGTCGGCAACTACCCCATCTACCAAGCCTCCGATGGCGGCGCGATCGTACCGTCGACCCTGCGTTTTGCTCCCAGCGGAGACTTTCTAGTCGCTACGCTAGGCACCGGGGGAGCGAACTCCTATGGCTACAGCACCTCCACTGGGGCTCTGACCTTCGCCACGGTCATCAACCCTGGCAGCACCTCGGTAGGCATCTACGACGTCGCCATCGATACCAACAACTACGTCTACACCGCAGGATCCAACTCCACGGCTTCGCCCGGCCTCAAGGTTTTCTCCGGCAATGCTTCCGGCGTTCTCACTCTTGTCGGCTCCTACAACACCGGAACCAGCGGCAACGCGGCGCACTCTGTTGTGGTCAATTCAGCGGCCACCTACGTTTACACCGGCAACTTCACCGACGGCACCATCTCTGCCTACGCCATCGGCTCAGGAGGTGCGCTCACCGCAGTCAGTGGGTCGCCCTTTAATGCTCCCGCGGGAGTGATGGCACTTGCTCGCGACAACAGCGGCAGCTATATCCTGGCCGAAGGTTACAGCTCGAGCTCGGGTATCGAGGCCTACTCCATCGGTTCGGGGGGCGCCCTGACAACCACCGCTACAGCCGCCAGCGGCACCAGCAGCATTTACCCCGTGAACATAGTGGCTTCTCATTAGCCAGTTGCAGGCCCGTAACTCGCAAACTGCTATTCTGAGGCTGTGACTGCCAGAGCGGTCAAAGGAGTTTTGTATGTCAGAAGAACCGGTACGGATTACAGTGAAGCCGAATGGCCCGCTGCGCGTGGAAGGCCACATCGTGTTGAAGGACGCCGATGGCAACGAGTGGGACCTGACAGGGAAGCCGGCGATCAGCCTTTGCCGCTGCGGGCTCAGTGCGAAGCGTCCGTTCTGCGACGGAGCTCATGGACGCGAAGGCTGGCTCTGTAACACCAGCCCCGCGGGAAACCTCACCTAAAACTCAGTCACGCGAGAGAAACGCCTCCAAACCGTCGGTTTGGAGGCGTTTGTTTTTGTTGGATGGCTTGGCGAGGAAGCCCTGTCTCTGAAGGGAATACGATAAGTTGCATAGAAAGCAGTTATAGCTAGCAGCAGAAGGAGTGTGAATGCGCGGTTGGTCTTTGGCAGCGGGTTTGATTCTGGCGGTGGGGGCGGGTGGGCCAGTGGTGGCCCAGCAGGGGCGGATGGCGGATGCGCTAAAGGATTATCACGGGCCGGAGTATGAGCGGACCGAGGTGATGATTCCGGTGCGCGATGGCGTGACGCTGCACACGGTGATCCTGCGGCCGGTGGGGAGCGACAAGTCCGGACCGGCACTGCCCTTCCTGATGACGCGGACTCCGTATGGAGTGAACGGGGCGTCGCCGATCTCGGTGAAGCTGGGGAAGAAGGAGCTTGCGGAGAGCGGCTACATCTATGTGGAACAGGACATCCGCGGACGGTATACGTCGGGCGGGCAGTTTGTGATGAACCGGCCAATCGTGGACCACAAGACGAAGAACGATGTGGACGAGACGACGGACACGCGCGACACGATCGACTGGCTGCTGAAGAATGTGCCGAATAACAACGGTCGCGTCGGGGTGCTGGGCGTGAGCTATCCCGGGTTCCTGGCGATGATGGCGGGGATTGACGCGCATCCGGCGGTGAAGGCGATCAGCCCGCAGGCCCCGATGACGGACATCTGGCTGGGCGACGACTTCTTCCACAACGGAGCGTTCCGCGAGACGTACGGCTTTGACTATGTGCAGCAGCTGGAGGCGCAGAAGACAGATGTGCGTGCGGACTCGAAGGAGGACCAGTATGAGTTCTTCCTGAACCATGTGAACTTCGAGGGAGCGGCCACGGCGGCGGGCATGACGCAGCTGCCGACGGCGAAGGTGTTCCTGTCGCAGCCGAGCTATGTGAAGTTCTGGCAGGACATGGCGGTGGAGACGCACCTGCACAAGCCTGAGGTCCCGACGCTGGAGGTGGGCGGCTACTGGGACCAGGAGGATATGTGGGGAACGCAGGCGGAGTACGCCGCGCTGCGACCGAACGAGCCGAAGGCGGAAGAAGGCTCGGTGAAGGGCGCGCACAAGGTCTACATGGTGCTGGGACCGTGGAACCACGGTGGCTGGTCGCGTGGGCCTGGGGACGAACTGGGCGGGAAGTTCGGCACGGTACAGTTCGGCGGCGAGAAGACCGGCGACTATTATCGGTCGAGGATCGAGGCACCGTTCTTCGAGTTCTACCTGAAGGACAAGCCGGGTTTCGACCTGGCGGATACGGCGAGCTTCCGCACCGGCGAGAACAAGTGGCACCGGTATGCGGTATGGCCTCCGAAGGACGGGTTCAAGCACGAGAGCCTGTACCTGGATGCGAACGGCACGTTGAGCCTGGAGAAGCCGAAGACCGAAGCGGAGACGGCGACGTATGTGGCCGATCCGGCGAACCCGGTGCCGTATCGTCATCGGCCGGTGCAGTCGACGTATGGCGATGGATCGACGTGGCGGACGTGGCTGGTAGAGGACCAGAGTTTCGTAAGCGGTCGCAAGGACCTCGCAAACTTCTCGACGCCGGTGCTGGACAAGCCGATCACGGTGACGGGCGACGTGGTGGCGGACCTGATGGCTTCGACGACAGGCACCGACAGTGACTGGATTGTGAAGCTGGTGGATGTGTATCCGGCGGCGGACGGAAAGCCGAGCTATGAGCTGATGGTGGCAGAGGAGATCCTGCGCGGACGGTACCGCAAGAGCTTTACGAATCCTGAGCCGGTGAAGCCGGGTGAGGTGGCCGAGTACAAGTGGAGCCTGCATGGCGTGGACCACACGTTTCTGCCGGGACACAAGGTGATGGTGGAGGTGCAGTCGAGCTGGTTCCCGCTGTACGACCGGAATCCGCAGACGTATGTGGACAACATCATGAAGGCTCCGAAGGAGGCGTACAAGGCGGAGACGGTCACGATCTTTGGGGGAAGCCGGGTGGATTTGCCGGTGGAGGACAGGGAATAGGGAGTACAGGGAATAGGGAGTAGGGAAGAGAAAGGCGGTCTTTGTGGCTGGGAGGTTTCCGGTGGCGAGGGCCGCTTTTGTTTGTGGGGGATAGATTCCGCGAACCCACTTCCGAAAGTCCGGACTTGTGGCACCCGGTTCTCAGAGGTTCTGACATGGGGCACCCGGAGGCGGGATGGCGGCGTATGGATAAGGCCTTGATTTTCATCGCTTAGCGATGGATGCGATTTCATCAAGGAATTGGAGTTGCAATAGAAACTTTTGGTTGAGTTGTTCGTATTCTTGGTAGACCGCCCAGAGATTGTTGCCGAAGTTCGTGAGTCCTCCAACGGCGCACAGGGTGAATGGAAAGATACGAGAGAGTGTGAGAACGATGGGAACAGTGTGGATGCGGACGACGGCGATGGCAGTGGTGGCAGCAGTAGCGGTGGCGGCTCCGGTATACCTGGTTGCGCAGGCTGCTCCTCATGCATCGGGCACGGTGAAGGCTGCGACGGGCACGGGACTCACGCTGACGTCGGCTGCGGGTCAGGACTACACGGTCACGATCTCGGGCGATACGAAGGTGCTGGTGGTGGCTCCAGGAGCGGCTCCGAAGGATGCGACGCCAGGAACGGCTGCGGATGTGGCGATGGGCGATAAGGCGATCGTGATCGGCACGGCGGGCGATGCGGGTACGGACCTGAAGGCGACGAAGGTGTACCTGATGAAGTCGGCTGCGATTGCGCAGAGCCATGCGGCGAGTGAAGCGGCGTGGGCGCAGGGTTTGGGCGGCATTGTGAAGAGTGTGGATGTGGCCGGGAACAAGGTGGTGCTGTCGAGCGGCATGAAGACGATCACGGTGGTGACGACGCCGTCGACGATCGTGCGTCACTATGCGGGCGACTCGGTGAACTTTGCCGATGCGAAGACGGCGCAGCTTGCGGATGTGAAGCCGGGTGATCAGCTGCGCGTGCGTGGCACCAAGGCGATGGACGGGCTGACGATCACGGCGGACGAGATGGTGGCGGGAACGTTCCATAACTTCTCGGGGCTGATCACGGCGGTCGATGCGTCGGCGGGCACGGTCTCTTTGAAGGATCTGGCAACGAAAAAGATGGTGACGGTTTCGATTACGCCGAGCAGCAACGTGAAGCGGATCTCCACGCAGATGGCGACGATGATTGCTGCGCGGATGAAGGCTCCGGCTGGAGGTGGCGCTCCCGCAGGTGGCGGCGCTCCGGGTGCAGGTGGAGCAGAGGGTGGCCAGCGCGCTCGTGGCGGCGCGGCGGACCTGTCGCAGATGCTGGGACGGCTACCGGCGGAGACTGTGGCGGGTCTGAAGACGGGCGAGGCTGTGATGATCGTGGCGAGCGCGGGTACGGACGGTGCGAAGAACTCTGTGGTGACGCTAGTGGTCGGTGTCGAGCCGTTGCTGACGGCATCGCCTAGCGGCGAGATGACGCTGTCGCCGTGGAGCATTGGCGGCGGTATGGAAGGCGGCGAAGGTGGCGGCGGCCGGTAGGTCGCAGCGATCTTTCTGGCTTCAGGTTGATTTGAGATTGAGTTTGTAGAGTGTGAAGACCTCGCTGCACGTTCTGTGAAGAGCTACGTGAGAGGCCGAGGGGAAGTTCTGCACTGAACGAGATACGGATTTGTACGAGGAGATGGAATGCTTTTGCGCAAGCAGATGATGAGTGGATGGGTGTTCGCGACGGCGGCTTCGATGCTGTTGATGCAGCATGGGGCGTCGGCACAGACGGCAGCACCTGCGACGGTAGCAACGCAGGCACCGGCAGCTGCAGCGGCAGGAGTGACGCGGGTGCATGGCACCGTGGTCGATCCTGACGGCGAACTGATCCCGGGCGCGAAGGTGACGCTGACTCCGACGAAGGGCTCGGCGGCGAAGGAAGTGACCTCGGGCAGCGATGGCACGTACAGCATGCCGGTAGCTCCGGGTACGTACACGCTGGTGGTGACGATGCCGGGGTTTGCGACGTACTCGGCACTGAACGTGAAGGTGCTGGGCGTGGCGGCACAGACGTTCGATGTAAAGATGCAGGTGGGCACGGACGTGACGATCAACGTGGACGACACGGCTGCGCAGCTGAGTGTGGACCCGGATAACAATGCGAGTGCGACGGTGCTGACAGGCGCTGCGCTGGATGCGCTGTCGGATGATCCGGACGATCTGCAGAGCGAGCTGGAAGCGCTGGCGGGACCGGCGGCGGGACCGAACGGAGCGCAGTTTTATATCGATGGCTTTACGGGTGGGCAGCTGCCGCCGAAGCAGTCGATCCGCGAGATTCGTATCAACCAGAATCCGTTCTCGGCGCAGTATGACAAGCCGGGCTTTGGACGCGTGGAGATCTTTACGAAGCCGGGTTCGGACCAGTACCACGGCAGCGCGCAGTTCAATATCAACGATAAGGTGTTCAACACGGGCAGCCCGATCGTGCAGTCAAACGTGCCGCAACCGAACTATTACACGGTCCTGCTGAACGGACAGATAAGTGGGCCACTGACCAAGACGTCGTCGTTCACCTTCGGCGGCCAGTACCGCAACATTCACAACAACACGATCATCGATCCGCAGTCGTTGTATCAGCTGATCAGCAGCCCGGGCGTGGCGTGTGCGCCGGGTGGTTCGGCCGCGACCTGCCAGGTGTTGACGAGCTTCCCGAATTTTGTGGCGTCTGTTTCTACGCCGCAGACCCGCTATGACCTCAGCCCCCGCGTCGACTTTGCAATCGGAACGAAGAACACGGTGACGGCGCGGTACCGCTATGTTCAGGCGACTTCGAACAACCAGGGCATCGGCGGAAACGCCCTGGCAGCGAATGCTTACACCGGAACGAGCGGCCAGCAGGAGGTGCAGTTGAGCCTGAATACGACGGTGTCGCAGAAGGTGATCAACGAGATTCACTTCGAGTGGGAACAGAGCACTTCGAGCGATACGCCGTTGAATACGACACCGCAGCTGTCGGTTTCGGGTGGGTTCACCACGGGCGGCGATTCGACGACGGGCAACACGAGCGACACGCAGAATCACTTCGAGTATCAGGATTACACCTCGATCGCGCTGGCGCACAACTTCATCCGCATGGGCGGGCGCGTGCGCACGACGAGCGACACGAACACGACGAACGCGAACTCGAACGGCAGCTTTGCATTCCTTAGCAACAGCACATCGACGGCGCTGCAGAACTACATCAACGGCACGCCGAGCCAGTTCAGCATTGTGACCTACGCGCACCCGACGGTGCAGGCGACGACGGTGGATGCCGGCTTGTATGCAGAGGATGACTGGAAGCCGCGACCGAACCTGACGATAAGCTACGGCATGCGTTACGAGCTGCAGAACTTTATCAGCGATAAGTCGGATTTTGCTCCGCGTGTTGCCGTGGCGTATGGCGTGGGCAAGAAGAAGAGCGGTGGACCCCTAGTGGTTGCTCGTGCGGGTTATGGTCTGTTCTACGATCGCCTGACATTGGCGAGCCAGTTGAATACTGTGCAGGAAAACGGAGTGAACCAGATTCCGTCGACGGTGACGAACCCAGTGCTATCGGCGACCTGCTCGGCGACGGTGGCAGGGAACCAGACGGGTTGCGGAGCGAGCGCGACGACTGGCCATGTGCAGACGCAAGCTGTGCAGACGCAGGCTGACTTTGGTCGCGGCTACCGCTCGCCGTACCAGGAGCAGGTGAACCTGGGTGCGGATATTTCGCCGTTCAAGAATGCGACGGTATCGTTCAACTACCAGCATGTGGTGGGTATCCATCAGCTGGTGAACGCGAACCTGAATGCGCAGGCAGATTCCATCAATCCCAGCGCGCCGATCAACAACACCTACCTGACGGAGGGCTACTTCCGGCAGAACCAGTTCATTACGAACTTCAACTATCGTGGATCGGCGAGGTGGTCGCTTTCGAGCTTCTACGTGATCAACTTCGATACGAAGTCGGACACGGCGGGTGTGAGCAGTTCGGTAACGGACCCGTACAACATTGCGACGGATTACGGCCGTGCGAGCTTCGATATAAAGAATCAGCTCTTCCTGTTTGGAAGCTTCAACTTCCCGCACCTGATCACGGTTTCACCGCTGGTGTCGGCGCGTTCGGGGCAGCCGGTAAACATTACGACGGGTTCGGATAACTTTGGCTACCTTACGAACAACACTCGCCCGATCTTTGCGACGACTGGAACCGCAGGAGCGAAGACGTTCGGAGGTTGCGGCACGTTTGTCGATCCGGGCGACGCTCCGGGTGTCCACTACACGCAGATTCCCACGAATTATTGCACGGGCCCTGCGGCCTTTACAGCGAACTTCCGCATCAGCAAGACGATCGGCTTCGGCAAAAAGGCCGGGGCTCCTGCGAACCGCAACCAGGGCGGTGGCGATGGCGGACCTCCGCAGGGCGGCGGCAATCGCGGCGGCGGCGGTGGTGGACCTCGTGGCGGCGGCGGTGGTGGCGGCTTCGGCGGCGGCCCCGGTGGCGGCGGCGGTCGTGGCGGTGGAGCGACCAGCGGCAAGAAATACAACGTGGTGTTCGCTGCGCAGTTCCAGAACATCTTCAACGTTGCCGACCGCGCGACACCGAATGGCACGTTGAGCTCGCCGACGTTTGGCTCTCTCACGGCGCTTGCTGGCCAGCAGTTCACGTCGAACGATGCAGTACGGCGTGTGCAGCTTTCGGCCTCGTTCAACTTTTAGAGGCAGCGAGTAGGGATCAGGGAATAGGGAGTAAAAGGACAAGAGGCGTGACCGCATTGGTCACGCCTCTTGTTTTTGGGTCTAATGGTAGGTGTAAAGGCGGGCTATGAACGGACAGCAGGGTAACAAGATGGCGGGGCGGGAACTGGATGCGAAGGGCGCAGTTGCGGGTGGAGTAAAGTCGCCGCTGCTGGGGAGTTTTGCGCGTACGACGCTGCTGGTGTTGCTGGTGCTGTTCGTGCTGGGTGCGGTAGTGGCGTGGCGGACGAGTGGAGCGATGGCGGACCTGCCGTTTCTGCAGCAGGGTAAGGGGCTGCAGACTCGGAAGACGCTGGTGGATGAGACGCCCTGGAAGACGGCGCAGGCACTGTCGGCGCAGGCTGTCTCGCAGGAGGAGCTGGCATTTGCACGGCAGGCGGAACACCTCGCGGATCACGAGGTGGATCAGGCGTTTGCGACGGCTCTACGTGAGGCGACGCTGAAGCAGAAGACGCTGAAGGGGGAGGCACTCGATCTGCAGCAGAAGGTGGCGCAACTGACGACTCTCGTGGCGCAGGACCAGGCGGCGCTTTTGACGGTTGCGAAGGGTGGCGAGGATGAGGATATTGCCAAGGCGCAGCTGGGGCTCGATCAGGACCAGCTAAGCGATGCGAAGGGCGATCTGGCGCGAGCGAGTGGCGATCAGCGCGATGCGATTCAGCAGGAGCTGACGCAGCGCGATGCCGAGGTGAAGAAGTTCGAGGCTTCGGGTGGAGTGGGCGAGGTGGCGGTGATTGCGGTGTCGAGATACCGCACGCTGGCCGGGTTGATCGGGGCATGGCAGCGGCAGGGCAAGCGGTACAAGCTGGTGCTCGAAGCGAAGGCGGCGGCACAGAGCGATGCGGCGAAGCTGACGGTGCAGCACAATGCGCTGGAGGCGGCGGCGGGCAAGGGAACGGGCGATGCACAGGGCGCGGACAAGCTGGCGGGGCTGAAGCGGCTCTCGCTGCAGCGGGAGCTGATGTCGATGTATGACGACCGCATTGCGACCGAAGGGCAGCTGGCGGATGTGTACGACCGTTGGGCGACGCAGATCCTGCTGCAGCATGCGATCGTGCGACATCTGCTGGTGGTGCAGACGATCTATGTGTTGGTGATTCTGATGGTGGGGATCCTGTTGAGTGCAGTGGCGAGGCGGATTGCGGAGCGGGAGACGACTGACCGTCGCAGGGCGCGGACGTTGAGCTGGATCGCGCGGCTGACGGTGCAGGCATTGATGCTGGTGAGCATCCTGATGGTGGTGTTCGGATCGCCGGGGCAGCTTTCGACGGTGATTGGATTGGTGACGGCAGGACTCACCGTGGCGTTGCAGGACTTCATCCTGGCGTTTGTGGGATGGTTTGTGCTGATGGGGCAGAGCGGCATCGGCGTAGGGGACGCGGTAGAGATCGATGGCGTGCAGGGCGAGGTGGTCGAGATCGGTGTGTTCCGCACGACGCTGCTGGAGACGGGCAACTGGGCTTCGTCGGGACATCCGACAGGGCGGCGCGTGGCGTTCAACAACAAGTATGCGATCAGCGGGCGCTACTTCAACTTCACGACCTCGGGACAGTGGATGTGGGACGAGTTCACGCTGTCGGTGCCTGCGGGGCAGGATGTTGCGGCGACGATGAGCCGCGTGCAGAAGGTGATGACGACCGCGACCGAGAGCGATACGCGGACGGCCGAGGCCGAGTGGAAGCAGGCGACGGGGCAGAGGGGTCTCAGCCAGTTTTCGGCGGAGCCTGCGGTGAATGTGCGGCCTGCGGGTGGCGGCGCGGAGCTGGTGGTGCGGTATGTGACGCGCGCGGCGGGGCGGTCGGAGCGGCGAAGCATGCTGCTGGAGACAGTGCTGGATTCGTTGCAGGTGCCGGAGCCAGCAAAGTAGAGGCTAGAGCATTTTCCCTGTTACTGGGTTTCTAGAGAAAGCCGTGCAGTGGCGTTTTCATTGGGAGAAAACGCCCATAAGAGTGTTGGCCCGGCTATACTCACAGGGAAAATGCTCTAGTCGTTCTGCTCGATTTCGAAGAGGGTGCGCTGGGGCTTGTGGATGCCGCGGAGCTCGGCGACGACGACGGTCTTGGCATTGAGGAACTCGCGCATGCCCTGCGAAGAGAGTTCGCGGCCGTAGCCAGAGTTCTTGATGCCACCGAAGGGGAGTCGCGGATCGCTGGCGACCTGGGCGTTGAAGAAGATGCTGCCGCACTGGAGGTCGGAGGCAAAGCGCTGCTGCTCGGTGAGGTCGTTGGTCCAGACACTGGCACCGAGGCCGAAGGGTGTGTCGTTGGCGAGGGTGATGGCTTCTTCGATGGAGGCGACGCGGAAGAGGAGTGCGAGTGGGCCGAAGGTTTCCTGCTTGGCGATGTCGCTGGTGAGTGGCACGTTGGCGATGACGGTGGGCTGGATGTAGTTGCCAGAGGCCAACGGGTCAGGGAGGTGCAGGCGCTTGCCGCCGGTGAGGAGTTCACCGCCTGCAGCGAGGGCGGCGTCGATCTGGGCGAGGAGGGTGTCGAGGATTTTGGGTGTGGCGAGTGGACCGATCTGCGTGGCGGCGACGGTAGGGTCGCCGACGCGCTGGGCCGCCATGGCTTCAACGAAGCGGCGTGTGAAGGGCTCGTAGACGCTGTCGTGGATAAGGAAGCGCTTGGCGGCGATGCAAGACTGGCCATTGTTCATGCAGCGGGCGCGAACGGCGGTGTCGACGGCGGCGATGACGTCGGCGGAACGCATGACGATAAAGGGATCGGAGCCGCCGAGTTCGAGGACGGTCTTCTTGAGGAACCAACCTGCTTGCGCGGCGACGGAGCGGCCTGCGGCTTCGGAGCCGGTAAGCGTAATGGCGGCGATGCGTTTGTCGGCGATGACGGTTTCGACCTGCTCGGTTTCGAGGAGCAGCGTCTGGAAGCTGCCACGGGGGAAGCCTGCGCGACGGATGAGGGTTTCGATGGCGAGCGCGCACTGCGGGACGTTGAGTGCGTGCTTGAGCAGGCTGACGTTGCCAGCCATGAGGGCAGGTGCGGCGAAGCGAAAGACCTGCCAGAGGGGGAAGTTCCACGGCATGATGGCGAGGACGATGCCGAGGGGATCGTAGCGGACGTAGGACTCTTCGTGCTCGGTTTTGACGTGCTCGGGGGCGAGGATGGCTGGGGCGTGCTCGGCATAGTAGCGGCAGCAGGCGGCGCACTTGGCGATCTCTTCGCGGGAGGCGGAGAGGGTCTTGCCCATCTCGGCGGTCATCGTAGCGGCGAGCTCTTCGGTCTCGGATTCGAGGAGGAGCGCTAGGCGACGCATCCAGAAGATGCGCTGGTCGAGACGGAGCTGCGGGTAGGTGCGGGCGGCGTCGGCAGCAAGGGTGAGGCGCTGGTCGAGTTGCTCGGGGGTGAGAGCTGCGAAGGTGCGAAGAAGCTGGCCGGTAGCGGGGTTGATCGACTGAATCATAGGAGGCAGAGAACAGGAGACAGTGAGCAGTGAGTTGGGTTGAGGCTATTCGTTCGCGAGCTGAGCGAGGGTGAGAGCGAGTATACGTGTACCAAGGGCGATGGATTCTGGTGTGGAGTACTCGTCGGGGCGATGGGAGACGCCGTTGCGGCAGGGGATGAAGAGCATGGCGATGGGAGCGAGGCGGGCCATGAAGGTGCTGTCGTGGTAGGCGCGCGAGACCATCTTGAGGTACGGGACGTGCTCGGAGTCGCAGATGGAGGCGAGGGTGTTGACGATGTGCTCGCCGCTGATGGCGGGCGTGTCGGCGTTGATGCGCTCTTCGGTGATGCGAACGCCGCGGCGGGACTGGAGGTCGGCGATGTCGGCGCGGACGGCGGACATGGTGTGCTCGCGGCGCTCGGGGTCGGTGTCGCGGATGTCGAGCATGAGGGTGACGCGCGAGGGGACGGAGTTCACGTTGCCGGGATGCACTTGAACGGAGCCGACGGTGGCGACGGAGTCCACGCCGGAGAGGCCTTCTGCTTTGGCGGCAGCGTTGGCGGCGAGGGTGTGGCGTTCGATGGAGAGGATGAGTTCCGAGGCGGCGGTGAGAGCATCGCGGCGGTCGGGCATGAGCAGAGCGCCGGCGTGGCCGCCGAAGCCTTCGAGGGTGAAGCGATAGCTGGCGGGAGCGGCGATGTTGGTGACGATGCCGAGAGGGATTCCTGCGCGTTCGAGGAGGGGGCCTTGCTCAATGTGGAGCTCGACCCAGGCGTGGTAATAGCCGATGGGGAGCGTGACCTCGGTGAGTGGGCCGGTGAAGCCTGCGGCGGTGCGAACGTCGTGCAGGGTGAGGCCGGTGGTGGCCGTGGGATCACTTTCAGGCAGGCGATCGGGCAGGGTGTCGGTGGTGGTGGGATCGAGGACGCCGCCGAGCAGGCGAGAGCCTAAACAGCCGATGCCGAAGCGGGTGGGCTCCTCGCTGGTGAGCATCAGGAGCTCAAGGGTACGCTTGGGCGTGAAGCCGGCCTGTTTGAGGGCGCGCATAGCTTCGAGGCCGCCGAGGACGCCGACGGTGCCGTCGTACATGCCGGCGTGAGGGATGGCGTCGGTGTGGGAGCCGGTGCCGACCACGCCGAGGTCGGGGTCGGCACCCTGCCAGCGGATGTAGGTGTTGCCGACGGGATCGACGCGGGTGGTAAAGCCAGCTTCATGCGCGAGCTCGAGCAGCCAGGCGCGGGCTTCGAGATCGCGTGGGGTGAAGACGATGCGCGTGACGGCCTGCGTGGGCGCTGGGAGTAAGGTGTCCGTGGTGGGCGGGCAGTCGGTGAGCGTGGCGAGGTGATGGAGCTCGCTGAGGAGGCGGTCGGCGTTGATGATGAGGGTCATGATGTTTGTGCCGGAGTGCGCAAGATGCAGATTCCTCCGCTGCGCTGCGGAATGACAAGTGAAAAAGGACCGCGAGCGTTATAGAAGCGAGTAGCGATTGAAGTCTTTGTAAATGAGATATTTTGCGGGCTTCTTGCCGATGGCTCCGAACCACTGCGGACAGTAGGGCGCCATCCAGATGAAGTCGCCTGCGGTGGTGGGGTACCACTGGTCGCCGAGGCGGTAGATGCCGCCGCCTTCGAGCATGAGGAGGCCGTGCTCCATGTAGTGGACCTCGACCTGCGAGAGAGCCGCGCCGGGGGCGTAGGTCATGGTGTTGCAGGCGAAGTCGAAGGCCATGGAGGCGGGCAGCAAGGAGCGGACGATCAGGTCCGGGTCGCCGCCGAGTGGGGCGGCAGGCAGGTCCTGCTCGCGGCCGATGAGGAATTCGGGGTTGGGTTCGGATTCGAGGGGGAGGAATGGTTTGTCGATGACAGCGATGCGCGCGGCGGTGACGGCGGTGAGGGTGTGCGTGTGCTCGGAGGGGATGTAGGCGTAGCCGCCGGGAGCGAGTTTGTGCAGCTTGCGGCTGCCTTCGATCGACAGGGTCAGCTTGCCTTCGAGGACGTAGAGCAGGCGCTGCGTGGGGCCTTCGGTAAGCGTGCCGCCGGGTTCAAGCTCGACGGTCATCTGCGTGAAGGCGGCTCCTGCGGCGGGAGCTACGTGAACGATGGCGACGCCGTTGGTGAGGCCGGGGAGCGGCGTGCGGATGAAGGTATCCGGGGTGAGGAGAAAGTGGTCGCGCTTGATAGAACTGCGTGTCTGACCGAGGTTGTGCATAGGCATAGGCAGAGTGTAGAGGATAGACCGATCGTTGCGCGATTATGCAGGAACGTAGGTCAACCGTATGATGCCCTCCGGCATGAGATCGCTGGCCGTAAGGCGGAGCGGAGGCCGGGGGCCTGCGAAGAAGGGCGCGCTACCGCCAAGTACGACGGGCCGGATGTAGAGCCGATACTCGTCAATGAGACCGGCATCGGTCAGGCTCTGCGCCAGATTGGGTCCGCCGGACAAAATTTCACCGGACAGTTCTTGCTTTAATTTGTCTACGGCTGGCGCAAAGTCATCCGCGATGAGCGTGGCGTTCGCGCCGACGGATTTTAGTGAACGTGAGACGACCCACTTCGGCTTGCTCCGCCACATAGCAGCGAATTCATGCTCGTTGATATCCCAGTCTGACTGGTCCTCCTCCCAGTAGCGCATGATCGTGTACATATTGGTGCCGTAGAGCAAGCCCGCCGAGCTACGCGTCCACTCGAGAAAGTGACGATACATTTCCGGTCCGGGCGGCCCGAGATTCACATGATCGACGTAGCCGTCGAGAGACTGGCTCAATCCGTAGACAAGTTTAGCCATGCTGCGAATCTCCTTCACTCTTTCGACAAAATCATAGCTTGTGTGGGTGCAGATGAAGCAGCAGGTTTAGCAGCGTGGCGAGGGCGGCCTCGACGTCTTCTTCGCGGACGGTCTCGTGGGGGTGGTGGGAGAGACCGCCGGGGGAGTGGATGAAGAGCATGGTCGTGGGGACCGCCGAGGCGAGGATCATGGCGTCGTGGCCTGCGCCGGAGAACATCTGTTTGGCATCGTGGCCGGTGCGCTCGGCGGCGTTGTGCAGGGCCTGCGTGAGCGGGGCGTCCATGGGGACGGCCTTCTGCTCGGACTTGAGTGAGGCTTTGACGGTGACGCCGCGTTGATGTGCTGCGGCTTCGGCCTTGGTGAGCAGGTGGGCGACGGCGGCGTGGCGGGACTCGTCCTTCGGGTGGCGGACGTCGAGCGTGGCGTGGACGGTGCCAGGGACGACGTTCATCGCTCCGGGAAGGACTTCGAGGCGTCCGACTGTGGCGACGAGCTGTTGATAGTTCGCGGCGTAGCGCTCAACTTCGACGACCCATTGCGCGGCGGCGGCGAGGGCGTCGCGGCGCAGAGGCATGGGGGTAGTGCCGGCGTGGTTGGCCTGGCCGGTGAAGGTGAGATGAAGGCGCGACTGGCCGACGATGGTTTCAACGACGGCGAGGGAGGCGTTGTCGGCTTCGAGGACGGGACCCTGCTCGATGTGGACCTCTATGGCGGCGAAGGTGTTGGCGGGCAGGGGGCAAGTGAGGGAAATGTTGGCGGGATCGAGACCGAAGCTGGTGATGGCTTCGGCGAGGGTGATACCCGCGGTGTCGGTGCGGGCGAGGTCTTCAGGAGTGAGCCTGCCGGTCGCGGCGAGTGAGGAGAGGAATGGAAAGGCGAAGCGGACGCCTTCTTCCTCGCTGAAGGCGATGAGTTCGATGTGGAAGGGGAGCGGGGTCTGGTGGAGTTCCTCGATGGCGGCGAGGGCGACGAGGATGCCGAGTGGGCCATCGAAGGCTCCGGCGTTGGGTACGGTGTCGATGTGCGAGAAGAGGACGAGGGTCGGGGCGTCTTCCTCCGCGCACCGACGCGTGGCGTGGAGGGAGCCGGTGTCGTCGGTGCGGGATGCGAGGCCTGCCTGGCGGAACCACCAGTGCAGCAGGGTGTGGGCGTCACGCGTGGCGGGCGATAGGAAGAGGCGCGTGGTTTCGCCGGGGACATCGGTGATGCGCGCGAGTTCGCGGCAGCGGTCGATGATCTTTGCGGCGCGGGTTGGGGAGTCAGTTTGCATGCTAGGTGCGAACGATGGTGGCTTCGATGGTGCCATGGGGTTCGTCGGTAGGGACGAAGATGTGGTTGGGGTTGTCGCGGTCGAAGCGCTTGAGGTCGATGAGCAGATTGTGCTTGTTGGGCATGAGCATGTAGACGCTGTCGATGAGATCGGTGTGGGCGAGCGCGGTTTCGCCCATGGCGTAGAGGGTCTGCTGCACGGAGAGCGAATCGTGCTTGGCGAAGGTGGCGAGCATGGCTTCGCGGAGATGCGTGCGGACCTTGTTGAAGTCGATGCCTGCTGCAATGCCCGAGGCGGTGTAGGTCCAGTCGGCTCTGACGACGGTGCCAAAGAGGCGGTCGGTGGTTTCCGGCAGCGTGGTGAGGGAGTCCTTGATGTAGCCGACGAAGCCGGACTGGGCTGTCTTGAGAACGAAGAGGCCATCGAGGCCGGAGATGATCTGGAATGGGCCGTTTTGCTGGCGGGAGACGCGGGTGGTCTGCACTTCGTTGGAGCCGTGCATGAAGGCGGTGGGGTAGGGTTGGCCGTCGACGGTGAGGCGCTTCCAGAGGTGCGACTGCACGATGCATTCGGCTTCGGAGACCTGCGGGTTGCGCGTGAGGATGTAGTCGATGAGTTCCTGGGCGTAGCCTTCGATGCTGGTGGCCTTGCTTTCGTGCGCGACGAAGTAGACGGTGTTCTTCATCGTGTCGGTGGGTAGGATCTGGGAGTTATCGCCGAGGGTGTGGGCTGTTTCGAAGTCGCCAGAGAGCAGGAGCTGCACGGTCCACTCTTCGAGGTCGTGATGCTGCTCATGCTTGGTGAGGCGCATCACGCGGACGCGGGACTTTCCGTAACGGTTGGCAGCGAGCTTTGCAGGCATTTAGCTTCCTCGGTAGGTGGTGTAGCCGTTGGCCGTGAGCAGCAGGGGGACGTGATAGTGCTGGGCGGGATCGGTGACGGTGAAGGCGATCTCGACATAGGGGTAGAGGCCGGTGACATGCTGTGCAGCGTAGTAGCTGGCGGTGTCGAAGCGGATCTTGTAGGTGGCGGCTTCGAGGGGATGTTCGCCGAGCAGAGTTTTGCAGCGACCGTCGGTGTCGGTGGTGCCGGTGCCGAGAGGTTGCCAGGACTTTTCGTGAAGGATGGAGAGGCGTAGGGCTATGTCGGCTGCGGGACGACCGATGGCGGTGTCGAGGATGTGTGTGGAAAGTCCCATAAGAGCTTTATCTTATGCCGGGTGAGGTTCGGGGTTGAAATAGTTCGAACGGTGTTGGCGAGGTTGAGAGCTTCGGGGTTCTTCGACTGCGCGCTCTGCGCTCCGCTCAGAATGACGATGTATGGGTCAGGTGGTGGAGGCGAGCCACTTTCGAAGACGGAGCTGGGTGATCTGGCGTTGCTGTTCGGCGGCTTCGCGGAGTTCAGTGGCGGGATCGTTGTGGAGGCGCTGGTGGAGGATGGCGAGCATCTCTGCTGCGGTTTTGCCGGTGGCGCAGACGATGAAGATGCGGCCAAACTTTTCGTCGTAGGCGCGATTGGCGGCGGCGAGCTGGAACTGGATGTCGGCGGTGAGCTGCGCGGAGGATTGCTCGGTTGCAGACATTGCGAGGGACTCGGCGGTAGCTGACTTGGCTTTGTGTTCGCCGATGCGCGGGTGGGAGTCGAAGGCTTGTTGCCAGTCGGATGCGGAAAGCGATTGCCAGACGCGGTCGGCGGTGCAGGTGAGGTCGAAGGGGGTATCGAAGGGACGCAGGGCGGCCATGCCTTCTGCCCAGGCTTGCGAGCCATTGCAGGGGAGGATGGCTGCGGCGGCTTCAGCGGGAGGGAGTTGATTGAAGTGTTCGAGGGTGGTCATAGGGTGCTGGTGGTTCGGAATGCAGATTCCTCCGCTGCGCTGCGGAATGACAAAGATCGAGACTGGTTGTTATGAGAGACAGGATAGCAAGTACTCGCGGCCGCGGGGTGTGACGGCGAACACATCGATGTCTTCGGTTCGCGTGAAGACAGGTTCGCCGCGCAGCCAGGTGCCGCGCACGGAGCCGAGAAGTTGTTCGCCCATGTACGGCGAAAGCTTGTGGCGGTAGTGAAGGACATTGGGAGTGACGGTGAAGGTGGCGTCGGGGTCGAAGGCGACGAGGTTGGCGTACTTGCCGACTTCAATGGAGCCGACCTTTGCGCTTATTCCTACAAGCGTGGCTGGGGCGGCAGAAAACCACTGGGCGAGTTGCGAGAGGGTGCAGCCACGGGAGATAGCCTCGGTCCAGAAAACTGGCAGTGCGGTGGAGAGCGAGGCGATGCCGCCCCAGGCTTCGTCGAAGCGGCCGGGTTCTTCGCCGAGCTGGGTTGCGGTGAGCCGCTTGAGTTCAGGCGGGCAGGGTGAGTGGTCGGTGGCGACGAGGTCGATGGTGCCAGCGATCAGTGCCTGCCAGAGGAGTTCGCGGTTGGATTCGCTGCGGATGGGGGGAGCGCACTTGTAGAGCACGCCGTTGTCGGGAATGGTTTCGGCGGCGAGGTGGAGATAGTGCGGGCAGGTTTCGACGGTGAGGGGCAGGCCTTCACGCTTGGCCGCGGCGATCATGGGCAGGGCCTGCGCGGTGGAGAGATGAACGATGTGCAGACGGAAGCGGTACTGGCGGCACAGGTCGATCAGCATGGCGATGGCATCGAGCTCAGCCTGATCGGGGCGTGAGGCGAGCCAGGTGTCATGACGACGCCAGTCTGCGCCGGTCGCATTGAGATGGCGGACGGCGGCTTCGATGGGTGGGTCGAGCTCGGCGTGGACGAGTAGAGGCAGGCCGGTCGCCGCGATGTGGGGCAGAGCGCGTTCGAGGTTGGCGCGGTCGATGGAGGTAAAGCCGTCGCAGCCGGGGTAGACGAGGAAGCTTTTGTAGCCGGGGACGCCGGCGCGGGCCAGGGGCTCGAGATGCTGCTGATTGCCGTCGACGCAGCCGCCCCAGAGAGCGTAGTCGATGAGAGCTTTGCCCGGGGCGGCCTCGCGCTTGATCTCGAGTGAGGAGACGCTGGTGGTTTCGGGCAGGCAGTTGAGCGGCATGTCGACGACGGTGGTGAAGCCTCCTGCGGCGGCGGCGCGGGTGGCGGTGACGAAGCCTTCCCATTCGGTGCGGCCCGGCTCGTTGATGTGGGTGTGGGCGTCGATGAGGCCGGGGAGCAAGGCGAGGTTGCCGAGGTCTTCGGTGGGAAGGTGCGAGAAACGCGAGTCGGTGTGCGCGTTGGGATGCACGGCTGTGATGATCTCGTCTTCGATGACGATGGTGGCATCCAGTTCGCCTTGCGGGGTGATGACGCGGCGTGAGCGGATCGCGTGGAGCCGGGTAGCGTTAGCCATGAGGTGATTAGAGCAAGGAAACGGCGAATAGGAAACTTCGTCGGCGGTAGAATGGTTTTATGGCAGCGAACCCAGAGTTTATGAAGCAGGCGATTGCGCTTGCGACGGAGAACGTGACGAGTGGCCGCGGCGGGCCGTTTGGAGCAGTGGTTGTGCGCGATGGCAAGGTGATTGCGGCGGCGGCAAACCAGGTGACGGCCACACATGATCCGACGGCGCACGCTGAGATTACGGCGATCCGTGCGGCCTGCAAGACACTTGAATCTTTCAGCCTCGAAGGGTGCGAGGTCTACACGAGCTGCGAACCTTGCCCGATGTGCCTGGCGGCGATCTACTGGGCTCGTTGTAAGGCGATCTATTACGGCTGCAATGCGAAGGACGCAGCGAAGGCTGGCTTCGACGATGCATTTCTCTATGACGAGATGAAGAAGCCGATGGAAGAGCGTTCGCTGCCGATAGAGAATGTGTGCGCCGAGGAGGCATGGGCGGCGTTTGCGGCGTGGATCGATGCCACGCAGAAGGTTCCTTATTAGGCAGTTGGTGGCGGTCACTCCGGGGCTGAAGCCCCTAAACATTTTTCAGGCGGAGGATGGAGCGACTGAAGTCGCTCCCTAACAAAGCCGGGATGATTCGAGGATTTTTATGGCAGAGGGTAAGACGCTACAAGTAGGGTTGCTTGGGTTTGGAACGGTGGGCGGTTCGTTTGCAGAGGTGCTGGCGGCAAGTCCCGATGCGGGCGTCGTGATTACGCGTGTGTTCAACCGTGATGTGGAGCGCAAGAAGAGCAGCCCGCGAGCGACGTTTGTCCCGGTGAGTGCTATGTGGACCGAGAACGTGAATGACGTGTTAACCGCGAGCGACGTTGATGTGGTGGTCGAGCTGATGGGCGGACTTGATCCGATCGAAGGCTGGCTGACTACCGCACTGAACGCAGGCAAGCATGTAGTGACGGCGAACAAGCAACTTATTGCGTATCGCGGAGCTTCGCTGTTTGCGCTGGCTGCGAGCAAGGGCGTGCAGCTGCTTTATGGTGCTGCTGTGGCTGGCGGCGTGCCCGTGATTCCAGGCATTGCGCAGGGGTTGAGCGGCGATGCGATCACGGCGATCAGCGGCATCGTGAATGGAACGTGCAACTTCATCCTGAGCTCGATGGAGAGCGGCGCAGATTATGGCGAGGTGTTGAAGAAGGCTCAGGACGCGGGTTATGCGGAGGCGAACCCGTCGGCGGATGTCGATGGCTTCGATGCGCGCGCGAAGCTGTGTGTGCTTGCGCGACTGGCGCTGCACGCTGAGATCGATCCGGAGAAGGTGCCGGCACAGACGATCTCGACGATCTCGGCTGTGGACTTTGCCTATGCGAAGGAACTGGGTTGCACGGTGCGGCAGGTGGCTACGGCAAAGCTTACTGGCGATGGTGTGAGCGCACGCGTGGGGCCGATGCTGGTTCCGAAGGAGTCGCCGATTGCGTGGTCGCACGGCACGCAGAACATGGTGGTGACGAGCGGCCGGTTCGGTGGCGATGTGGTGTTCAGCGGGCACGGAGCGGGTGGGCATCCTACGGCTGTCGCCGTGATGAGCGACGTGCGGGCGATCGCCGAGGGCAGCTCGCAGGTGCGGCTCGCGGCGAAGACGATGGCCGTATCCGGTGATGTGCAGGCGCCGTTTTATATTCGCTTTGTCGTGAATGATCAGCCGGGGATTGTGGCGGCGATTGCGGGAGCGCTGGCGAAGTTTGGGCTTAACATCGACTCGATTCTGCAGCACCACGGTCATGCCGCGGAGCGACTGCCATTTGTAGTGACGACGGAGCCGTGCAGCAGCTTGACGCTGGCAGAGGCGATGGCGGAGATGGCGAAGATGCCATTTATGGTCGAAACACCGCTGTGTCTGCAGATGCTTGTGGTGAGCGACAAAGATACGGATTAATCTGAGGGAAGATCGGATGGAGAGAGCGGCGTGGGCAAGATGCCCGCGCCTTTCTTGCGTCTTTCATCTAACCAAAACGAAGAAGCCTGCATCCATCTACCTGACATAGTGAACACAATTCGTCACGAAAGACGGACTTACAAATGCTTATCCTTCTGATTATTCTCATTCTGGTTTTTGGCTTTGGCGGATACCGCATGGGCCCCGGCCTCGGTTACTACGGCGGCGGCGGCCTCAGCCTCATTCTCATCATCGTCCTGGTTCTGCTACTGCTCAAAGTTATTTAGCAACTCTGCCGTTCTTGCACTGATGGCCACGAAACGAGTACGTTTCGTGGCCATCGGTCTTTTGTACTCGGAGCAATGAGACGGTTATGCCTGCGTAAGGGTGACGAAGAGTTCGGAGCGCAGTTTCCAGCCTGACGGCGTGCGGCGCCAAATGGCGGAGTAGGTCCCTGAGTAAGAGATGGTGCCATCGGGCAGTGTCGCCGTCCAGTGGCCTTGCTCCGAAGCGAGTGGATGTGAGCTCGAGACCTCAATAATGTCAGGTGTGCGGACGTAGCGGAGTCGGGACGGGTCTGCAAATTGAGACCGATAGGCATCGAGGTAGGCATCTCTCGTCGGGATCAGCGTGCCATCTCCGACGATAACGACAAAGTCTGTATCGAGCGATTCCGCAACAATGTTCGCGCTGCGTTCGGCGATGCCACGGTTCGAACGTTCACGAGCTGTACGGATAAGGGATTCAGAGGTCGGCAATGTAGGGCCCAATCTTCGATGAGATGCCTAAACGCCGCCTGCTGGTTGCAGACGACGTTTAGGCGGCGAACTAATACTTCGGCAAGGACGTGTCGATCCGGTCTGCCCAAGCTGTAATGCCTCCGGCGAGGTTCTTTACGTTGGTAAAGCCTGCCGCCTTCAATGCGAGTGAGGCCTTCTGGCTGCGCGCTCCGGACTTGCACTGTAAAACGATCTCGGCATCTTTGGCGACAGGAATCTCGCTGATGCGCGCTTCGAGCGAGCCGAGCGGAATCTGCGGAACGCCGAGGTTGACGATGGCATACTCGTGCGGCTCGCGGACATCGAGCACGAAGGGTTGTGTGCCTGCGTCGCGGCGTGCCTTTAGCTCTTCGACTGACATCTGCGGGATGCCGTCGACGATGTTCGCTGAGGCGTCGACTTTACCGTGACTGGAGACCTCGAGCGGGCCGACTGCGGCCGGAGGAGCGATGCCGCAGAACTGGTCGTAGTCGATGAGTTCCTTGATCTCGTGCGTGCCGCAGACGGGGCAATCGGGGTTCTTACGCAGCTTGAGGGTGCGGAAGTTCATGCCGAGAGCGTCGACCAACAAGAGGCGACCGATCAACGGTTCTCCGATTCCCAAGATGAGCTTGATGACTTCGGTAGCCTGTATGACGCCGACGAGGCCGGGGAGGATGCCGAGGACGCCGCCTTCCGCACAGGAGGGGACGAGGCCCGGCGGCGGCGGTTCGGGGTAGAGGCAGCGATAGCAGGGACCTTCCTCGGTGGCGAAGACGCTGGCCTGACCTTCGAAGCGGAAGATGCTGCCGTAAGCGTTAGGCTTGCCGGTGAGTACGCAGGCGTCGTTGACGAGGTAACGAGTCTGGAAGTTGTCGGTGCCGTCGGCGATGACGTCGTATTCCTTAAAGATCTCAAGCGCGTTGGCTGAAGTGAGCATGGTGTTGTGCTTCACGACGTTCACGTTCTTGTTGAGGCCCTTGAGCATGATCTCTGCGGAATCGACCTTGAGCTTGCCCACGGTGGACTGCGAGTGGATGATCTGGCGCTGCAGGTTGGATTCATCGACGACATCGAAATCGACGAGACCGATGGTGCCGACGCCCGCTGCGGTGAGATACAGTGCGAGCGGAGCGCCCAGGCCTCCGGTCCCGACGCAAAGAACCTTGGCGGCCTTCAGCTTCTGCTGACCTTCCATGCCGACTTCGGGCAGGATGAGGTGGCGGGAGTAACGGGCAATCTCTTCGTTGGAGAGCGTGGGGAGGGCTGCGGGATGATCGAGAGTGGCTGGCATAAGTTATCTTTCAGTGTAACTTCCGGAGCCGGAAGGTTGGCGGATTTGCATCCGGACAGATTGGATGTTCCAGAGTGACTGGCGATGCGAGGGATGTCAGGTTTGATTTAGTGAGATTCGAGCCAGACGATGGTGTGTACCTGCTCCATGGGTATCTGCAACAGTGCCGGAGCTTTGGAGCTTCTTATAAGCAGATACGAGCTGGTGCGGTAATAGAGCGAGACGACATCGGAGGCCTGCGACTCTTCTCCAGCTATGTGCGTACCGCCCAGTAGCGGAGACAACGACGAGTCCTTGTAGTACAGCCGGACTTGCACCGGATGGCCGCCGCCGACGCTCTGCGGCACCAGCGGATACAGATATATAGCGTAGGAGAGCACGAGGGTGACGAATCCGGAATACACCGTCATCAAAACGAAGAGCGCGGTAAACGATCTTCGCGATTTCGTCTGAACTCCTCGCCACTTCCAGAGACCCTGCCCGGCGACGCTTCCGAAAAGAATGGTGAAGAGACCACAGAGAAAGATGAGATTGAGGCCCATCGTTGCGTGAAATCCCGCGGATCCGCTTGCGCGGAGAAACAGCAGAAGCTCTCCCCAGGTGGCGGCCACGGACAGACAGAAGCCGAATGCGGCGATGGCGATGGCGCGCTTGGGGTTCTTGAAGCCAGCCACCGCCTCTTTCGTGACCGAACCCGCCAGCCGCGGCCAGAGCCACAGCCCGGTGCAGAGCAGCAGCCATACAGGCAGGCCAGCCAGAATGTTCTGGAACTGAAAGGCATCGACGACTGGGCCGTTCAGCCGCGCTGTATGCACCAGGATCACGGTGAAGCCGATGGCGTAAGCTAGGCCCGCCAGCTTCACCCAGTCGGCGATCTGTGTCATCAGGGAGTGGGCCGTTACTGCTGGGGCCGCAGGTGCAGTGACAGGCAAGGTGGCTGGCGGAGCGCTCAAGGGATGTCTCCTGGGGCAGGGAATGGACATCGGGGGCCGGGGTGTCGTGTTCGTCGCCAGCATATCGGCTGAGCAGGGACTGGGCAAGTGTTTTGGCTGGATGGTAGATTCTGACGGAGCCTAAATCGAGGTCCAGGAGAGTGCTTTGCGAGTTCATGTTCTTACGTTGGTTGCATTGGCGGGATGTATCTCCGCGGGTGGACAGATGGCTGCGCCACGGCCGCCGATGGGCTGGAACAGCTGGAACCATTTTGCCGAGCATGTGACGGATGCGGATGTACGGTCTGCTGCCGATGCGCTGGTGAGCACGGGCATGAAGGACGCCGGGTATATCTACGTGAATATGGATGACACCTGGCAGGGCAAGCGCGATTCGCAGGGAGTGCTGCATCCGAACGAGCGCTTTCCTGATATGAAGGCGCTGGGGGACTATGTTCACTCCAAGGGGCTGAAGTTCGGGATCTATTCGTCGCCGGGAGCGAAGACCTGCGGCGGCTATGCAGGGAGCCTGGGGCATGAGGAGCAGGACGCGAAGATGTATGCCGAGTGGGGCGTCGATTACTTGAAGTATGATTTGTGCTCGATGCAGGACCAGATGGCCGATCTGCGCGAGGCACATCCTGAGTCGCCGATGGCGGAGTACGAGATGATGATCGGCGCGTTCAAGAAGATGGGGGACGCGTTGAAGGCCACGGGCAGGCCGATCGTCTATAGCCTTTGTCAGTATGGGATGGATGAGCCGTGGCGCTTCGGGCCGGGCGTGGGTGGCTCGATGTGGCGCACGACCGACGACATCAACGACACCTACCAGCGCATGATGACGATTGCGTATGGACAGGCGGGACTGGGCAAATATGCCGGGCCGGGGCATTGGAACGACCCGGACATGCTGGAGGTCGGCAACGGTGGTATGAACGCGGATGAATACCGCACGCATATGAGCCTGTGGGCGGTGATGGGGGCTCCGCTGATTGCGGGGAATGATCTCAGCAAGATGTCGGATGTGACGAAGAGCATCCTGATGAACCGCGAGGTGATCGCGATCGATCAGGACGCGCTTGGCAAGGGCGGCGACCGCACACTGCAACTCGGCGACTTCAGCGTGTGGGAGCGTCCGCTGAGCGGCAAGCGGCTGGCGATTGCGCTGGTGAACGTGTCGGTTTCGGGACGCGACATCCCGGTGAACCTGGCGCAGATCGGCGTACCGAAGGGCGCGAAGATCCACGACGTCTGGGGGAACAAAGAGCTTCGTCCCGTTCAAGGTGTGCTGAACGAGCGCTTCCCAGGACATGGGGTGATACTGCTGATTGTGTCGGAGTAGAGATGCGGCTAAGAGGGTCGCCGCGGGTCGCATGGCGACCGCCTCTTGCCTAGAGGCAACAACAGGGACAACAGAAAGCGCTGCCGCCGGCGATAGAAGGGATGATGGTGAGTTCGTCGTTCGCGGTGGTCGCGGTTGCCTCGCCTGCGGGCAGGTAGCGGACGTCTTCGTCGTTCAGGTAGACGTTGACGAAGGAGCGCAGCTTGCCTTCCGGCGTGAAGAGATGCTGCTGCATGGCGGGGAATGCGGTGGTCAGCGCGGTCAGCGCGTCGGTAACGGTGGCGGCTTCGACCGAAACAGTGGCCTGCTTATCGGTAAAGGCGCGCAGCGGTGTGGGAATGTGAATCTGCATAGAACTATTATCTCCGATCCAGAGCTTTGGATGAGCGGAGCCGCGTGGTTGACGCAAAATGGCCCGGCAAATGCCGGGCCATTTTGTAATGCGGGTTGGATGGATTGAGTTAGAACTCCAGACGAAGAGACCCTTGCAGAACGCGGGCCGATTGGTCAGCGCCGTTAGGAGTTATGGTACCCGGAATGGCACCAAACTCCTGCGGATTGGCCACCAGGCTCATGTTGTTCTGGAAGCTTGGTGGCGCGAAGTTGGGATGGTTGAGAGCGTTGAAGGCGTCCGCCCGGAACTTCAGGTTGAGCTTGTCTGGAACAACGGTGAAGGTTTTTCCAAGACCGAGGTCAAGAAGGAAGAACCCGGGACCACGGAGGTTATTGCGTGCTCCGAATTGGAAGCCTACAGGGGCGACATAGTCATTGAAGGCTTTGGAGCTGTCTTTGAACGCCGTGACCACGCCGCTTGATTGCTTCGTGACCTTGGCTTTCATATCGCCGATGTTGCCGACGAGTATGGCGGGGTCTTCGTTGGAGTAGCTCATGAGGAAGGCCAGCGAGTTGGCCATATAAGGCAAACCGGTGTGCCAGGTGGGTACGCCGCTGATCTCCCAACCTCCGATAGCCTCGTTTGCCCACCACGGAATCTTGGCGGCAAAGTCGCGACCGCGACCGAAGGGCAGTTGGTAGAGGAATGTGCCATTGACGTAGTTGGTCACGTCAAAGTCAGAGTTCCCGCGGCAGATACGAGGGCGGAGGATATCGCAGAGGAAGCCGTATCCGCCGTAAGCGTAGGAGTTGGCTTTTTGCGAGACGTTGTCGATCGAATGGGACCAGGTGTAGTTGATATCGAACTGCAGTCCGTGACCGGCGTTCTTATGGATGGTGGTGAGCAGGCCATTGTAGTCGGAGAAGCCGCCGTCTGTGAAGAAGGTGTTCTCCGAGAACTGCGAAGCCATGCCGACGTTAGCGGGCAGCAGGCCGAACTGAGACATTAATTCGACGGTATCTGCGACGTCGCCACGTGCCGGGTAAGGCGCGAAGTTGGCCGCGATGTAACCGGTGTTCGTGACGCCGGTTCCGTTGGGATTGAGCACATTCTCGAAGAAAGGCTGTGCTGGAGCTGTGGTGGGGTCAGCGGTTGGGTGCTGGCGCAACCATGTAGTGAGGTTCGCCATGGCCTGGCTCAGCATCTGGCCGGAGGCCTTATCCGGGAAATCGATCAACTGCTCTGCATCCGCCTGACCCAGAAGGCGGCGTCCAAGGCGGTTGACGTAGCTCATCTTGAGGATGAAGCCGCCTTTGAACTGCTGCTCGATGCCGAAGTTGAACATCATGTTGTAGGGGGTTGGCAGGTTGCGGTCGACGGTAATGTTGAATGCGCCGCCTTGCGCGAGTCCGCAGGGGCCGCTCGCGCCGCCAGCGACACCGTTGCAGTTGGGGTCTCCAGGCCCAATGAACGGAGCGTAGGGCTTGGTGATGGCCGGCGCGGTGGGTCCTCCAGGGGCGGGATTGGAGAGTGAAGTGAAGCGTGGATTGTTGAGCAGGGAGAGGTACGCGGAGGATTGCGTTGCCGTTCCCGGGAGACCGAAGTTGACCGAACCCGAGCTCTGGAACAGGTAGGAGTAGCTCGCCTGCTCCTGTAGCAGCGCGTTGATGATGGTTTCGTCGTAGACCAGACCGGCGCCGCCATTGATAACCAGCTTGCGGTCTGCGGTGGGCGTCCAGGCAAAGGCCACGCGGGGAGCGAAGTCCTTGTTGTCTGGGGCGTAGTAGTTCGGTCCGTTGTTCTTCTTTCCACCCAGAGCGTAGGTGATGTACGGGACAGGGGCCGTGCCGCCGGGCAGTGAGTTCGCACCTCCGACGCCAGCTGCGCTCTGTGCGATGCGGGCGTTCATGAAGTCCTTGAAGCTTTCGCTCTGGACAGACTCGATGCCATGGATCTCATAAGGCACCGTGAAGTTCTGGTAACGCAGGCCGTAGGTAAGGGTGAAGGTTGGTGTGACCTTCCAGGTGTCCGAAAAGTAGAACTCGGTGGTGTAGTACTTGAAGGTAGTCTGGAGACCGCTGCCCGCAGGTTGAACGGCGGCGGCGTTATTGTAGTTCCAGGTTTCACTGGCGCTGCCAAAGCGACCGAGCGCGTACACAAAGGCCGAGTCATAGATCGTGGCGCTGGTCTGAGTGACATCCAGATCGTTGGGGCGGAAGTTCCAGTTGCTGGAACCGTTCGCAGGCAGTCCCAGTACGCCACCACCGAGGCCGATGTTGGAGCCGGTGAAATCGCTAAGCGTGGTGTAGTGGGGGGACGGGTACTTAAAGTCTCCACCAATCGAAAGAGTGTGCTTGCCTTTCTGCCAGGCGAAGTCATCACGAACGATGGGTATGGGGAAGTACTCCTTCGAGCCGCCTGGATTGGCGTAGATGTTGTCCAGGAAGGTTCCACCGGTGGGGTCACCGTCATAGGAGAATTCATTCGGGCTGGTCGGCGCATAGGCGACGGTATTGCTGATATTCGCCACCGTCGCACCCCAGATGAGCGAGTTCGACTTGTTCGAGCCAATGGCCCAGTTCCAACCGACGACCCAGGCATGGCTGGTGTCAAGTGCGGGATACGTTTCAGGATCGTTCCCGAACTGGGGAAGGGCAGAAACATGATTGATCTTGTTGTAGGTGACGCGGCCGAAGAACGACTGCTTCGACGTCAGCTTCAGATCCAACCGGCCTACATAGTTATTTTCCTTGTACGGTGTGGGGGAGTTGAAGCGGTAGCCAGCTGTATTCGCCAGATCGCCAACGGTCGTATCGTTTGGAGTGGGGTAGCGAGCGCCAGTGACGCTGAGCAGGGCCTGGTCGAAACCCTTATTCTGCGGGTCGAAGCCAGCCACCTGAGCGGCAGTGATGCTGTCTTTTGTGGCGCTGCTGATATTCGTGAAGTAGGTGATGTTTTGATTCTGGAAGGAGGTAGTGGGAACGGTGCGCACTGCCTGAGCTGCTACCGTATCGCGGCGGCCGTTATAGTCAAAAAAGAAGAAGAGCCGGTCTTTGCCGCTGAAGAGATGCGGGATGGTGACAGGACCGCCAAAGTTGCCGCCAAACTGGTTGCGGATGAGCGGCGAACGTCCGATGCCATCAAAGTTGTTGAACCACTCGTTGGCTTCGAGGTCGGTATCGCGGTGGTACTCGTTGATGTTGCCGTGGAACTTGTTGGTGCCGCTCTTGGTGACGAGGCTGAACTGGGCGCCACCGCCAGCGTTGTCACCCGAAGTCATACCGGCGACTGTGCCGCGAAATTCCTGCACAGAGTCGACCGGTGCATTGCCTGTGATGATGCCGAACGTACCGAATGCCTGATCTGTAACGTCTAGACCGTCTAGGGTGATGCCATTCTGATCGGTACGTCCGCCTGTCGCGTTACCATCCTGGGTCATGCCGGGCTCGGTAGTGAAGAGGGCAGCCGGTGAGTCGCGGAAGCTGACGGGCAGTTCATTGAGGTCCTGCACCTGGACGCTGTTGCCGATGGTGGCGTCCGTAGTGTTCAGGGTGACGTCCTGATTGGCGGCGGAGACTGAGACGGTGGTCTCGACCGAGCCGGCCGGTAGAGCCACATTCTGCGTACGGGTTGTGGAGACGTTCAGGTAAAGCCCCGTCAGCTCAACGGTGGTAAAGCCGGAGTGGCTGACCGTCTCCTTGTATCCAGGACCGGGCGCAACGTTCGTAAACGTATAAGAGCCGGAGCTGTTACTGACGGCCTTGTACACCTTGCCGGTTGCAGTGCTTGTCAGCACGACGTTGGCACCGCTGATGACGGCACCGGTGGAGTCAGTTACCGTTCCGGTCATTCCCGACGCTGATTCCTGAGCGGTAAGGATGGTGGGGGCGAACAGAAGGGTGGCAGATAAAGCTGCAGATACACATGTGCCTACGAGTTTTCGTGTCAACGAGAATCTCCTGGTTTGTGGATAAGTTATAGAAGCTTTAGTAATGGATACGTCGGTGTCCGACAGATGAAGATTTGTAGTGGGGTGAGCAATTCACAGGCCAAAATAGCTCATGCCGCAGAATGAAAGGGTTACGCGATATGATTTTGCATTTCGCTATGCCTTTTTGCATTTTCTCTATGGAAAACAGAATAGTTTTTGCGCAAATGAGCGTGAATTCTTGTAGATTCTGCATAGAAAGCATAGAGCTGTCTTTGCCAGTCTCAAATAGTTGGCAAAGACAGCTCTATGTTTCGATCTGATTGGCGTACTCGTAGGGTGGGTACGCTATTACACAACTAGCTGTTTAGGCGATCTCGAGGGCTTGGGTAGCGAAGGCCTTGTCCTCTTCGGTTGTGCCGGTCAGGAGGAAGCTGTTTGTAATCTGGGCGGTGCCTGTGGTTTTGTCGCCGTCGACCGAGGTGATGACGTAGGCGCAGCCGAACCAGTGGGCTTCGGCGAAGTCGGTGGGGGACCACTGCGCCGGGTGGTCGGGGTGCGAGTGGTAGAAGCCGACGATGTCGAGACCTAGCTTGCGGCCTTCGCGCTGCGCGGCGATCAATTCCTGCGGCGCAATGTGGTATCGGTTGTGTGCCGAGTCGGTGCGGGTGTTGCCTGCGCGCAGCAGGTGCGAGACGGTGAGGTTTTGCTCGTCCGCGGTACCGAGCATGATGCCGCAGCACTCGTTGGGGTAGGTCTCCTCGCCGTGGGCGCGGAGCTGGTCGTAGAGGGCCTGGGTGATGGTGAGGGACACTAGCGGCCTCCGAGCTTCTGGTGCAGGGTGATGTCGGCGGCGATGGGGTCGGCCCAGAATCGTTCGCTGAGGTACTTGTCGGCGGAGTCGCAAAGGATGGTCACGACTGTTGCTTCGCGGCCTGCGGCTGCTTCGGCTTCGGCTACATCAAGCGCGGCAACTGCGGCGGCGGCGGCAGAGACACCCACGAGGATGCCTTGGTTGCGGCCAAGCCACTTGGCCATGGCGTAAGCCCGCTCTGTGGCCATGTCTATGTTCCAGTCGGCGAGCTTGTCGTCGTAGATGGGAGGCACGATGGCCGTGGCCATATGCTTAAGTCCTTCGAGGCCGTTGAAGGGCGAGTCCGGCTGCATGGAGATGCACTTGATGTTCGGGTTGAGCTCGCGCAGGCGGCGCGTGGTGCCCATGAAGGTGCCGGAGGTGCCGAGGGCGGAGACGAAGTGCGTGACGGTGCCTTCGGTCTGCTGCCAGATCTCGTTGCCCGTGGTGTTGTAGTGGGCGCGCCAGTTGTTGTCGTTGCCGTACTGGTCGGCGTAGAAGAACTTCTCCGGGTGCTCGGCGGCGACCTGGCGGGCCATGCGGATCGCACCGTCAGAGCCGTCGGCGGGGTCCGTGAAGATCACTTCGGCACCGTAGGCCGAGAGGATGCGCTTGCGCTCGACCGAGACGTTTGAGGGCATGCAGAGCTGCACAGGGAAGCTAAGTGCCGCGCCGAGCATCGCGTAGGCGATACCGGTGTTGCCGGAGGTGGCGTCGAGCAGGGCCTTGCTGCCTTTGCCCGCGCTGCCGGGGCCGAGAGTGCCAGCGGCCATGGCGGACTTGACGATGTTGGAGGCCGCGCGGTCTTTCACGCTGCCTCCGGGGTTCATCCACTCGGCTTTGCCGTAGATCTTCACACCCGGCAGGTGGGCGGAGAGGCGTTCGAGGCGGACGAGAGGCGTGTTGCCGATGCGGTCGAGGAGGGTGGTTCCGAGCTGCAGTGTTGCTTGTGCTGTCACTGTGGTCATGGCTGGTTGGCTCTTGGCGGAATCACTAGCTTTTAGCTGTGATGCCCATTTTTTCAAGGTGCTGCGAGAGGTGATCGACGTAGTCCGTCGCGAGAGACTTGAGCGTGACCGGGTTTTCCGCACCGATTTTACAAGCGGTGTCGAGCTTGGACTCGGGTAGGTGCGCGATCACATGGGCGAGCAGCTGGTTGTAGGAGTGCCAGAGAGAGGTGAGCATCTGCCACGAGGCGCTCTGAAAGTGCTGGGTGCGCACATTGCCGTTCTGATCGTAGCCGGGGAAGTTGAGCGACGGCTGAAGGGAGGCGCGCACAAAACGCTGATGGTTGTTGGAGGCCGAATCGATCAGGTGGCCAACCAGCTGCTTGCGAGACCAGCCACCGGAGAGCAGCGGCTGTGAGCTTTCGTGTTCATCGACCTGAGCGAATATGGGGCCGGCGGCGTCGATGAGGGTCAGGAGGCGATGGCTAAGTGCTTTCGTCTGGCTGCTCATGGTGGAGGGTCCTCGCTAATGAGTTATAGGTCGATTGAAGCCGCACGGCGGTATGTGCGACAGTGGAGTTAGTTTAACCTGAGTGTACGGGGCAAATGCCCTGAAACGTTTTCCCCATGCGGGGCAGAGAGTTTGAGACAGTATGACCAAGATCAGGAAGATTCCGACGTTCGATGAGGTACTGGCTGCGCTGGGCAGTGAAAGATTCGATGTCAGCCCTGCCACGGAAGGTGCAAACCGTTCTGCGGGTGCGTATCGAGTGAGCAAAGGCCAGTGCGCGGCAGAAATTGCTCCAAGCAAAGAGGCAGGCAAGCCGGCGCGGCTGATGTCTCAGGGCGGATGGCTGCTGGGGGGCGAGATCGCCCATGTGCTCGACCGCGGCTACCAGAAGTTCCTGAAGACCAGCAAGCTGGAGATACCTGCCACGGCAGATCATCTTCGGGCGATCCACCAGTTCGACGAGGATTTGATGGCGGCTACGGGCGGACAGGTCCTGTACAACCAGGCGATGGGCACCACCAGCGATAGCTATCTCTATGACCGTGTGAAGGGCAGAGAGTAACTGCTCGCTATCGTCTGCGTAAACTGCTGCGCTGGAACTCGCGATAGGCCTCGCTTTTGCCGATGCCGCGGTTCTTCGCAACCTGCTTGAGCGCATCTTTTTCGGAGAGATTTTGAGTTTTGATCAGGGCCTGAACCTCGTCTGCGAGGCTCAGGCCCTTTTCGCTGGTCTCGGTGGTGAGGATGCCATCGATCAGGAGGACCATCTCGCCGCGGACGCTGGGGCGGGCAGATAAGGTGGCCAGGAGTTCGGCAGCGGTGCCGCGCAGGAACTCTTCATGAAGCTTCGTCAGTTCGCGCGCGAGAGTGATGCGCTGCAATGGGCCGAAGGTGGCGACGATGTCCTCGAGCGCTCCGAGGATGCGATGCGGCGTCTCGTAGAAGATGTGGGTCGCTTTCTCTTGTCGCGAGCGTAGGGCTTCGAGTGTGCTGCGGCGCTGGCCTTCTTTCGAGGGCAGGAAACCGTGGAAGGTGAAGCTTTCGGAGGGCAGGCCACTGGCGATCAGAGCGCTCAAGGCGGCGTTCGCGCCGGGGATGGGGTAGACCGTGATGCCGGCCGCGATAGCGTCGGTGGCGATGGTGGCGCCTGGATCAGCGATGCCTGGCATGCCCGCGTCAGAGACGATGGCGATGCGGCCGCCTGTTCTGAGGGTCTCGATCAGCTCGCTGGAGCGGGACTGCTCGTTGTGCAGGTGGTAGCTGACGGTGGGTGTGCTGATGCCGAAGTGCGAGAGCAGCTTGGCGGTCTGGCGGGTGTCCTCGCAGGCGATCCGATCTACTGAGCGCAGCACTCGCAACGCGCGCAGGGTGATGTCCTCGAGGTTGCCGATGGGCGTGGCGACGAGGTAGAGGCCGGGGGCCAGCGGGATGTCAGGAGTGTCGTTCTCGGGCACCATAAGGAACCTAGGACTGCTGTTGCGGCGGCGTCGGACGCAGGAGTTTTACCTGCTGCACGGCGCGGGGCAAAGATTGCGGCGTGATGATGCCGATCATGCGATCGTTTTCAATGACGGGGATGAACTCTGTGGAACCTGCAATCGAGGCGCGACGAAGAGCTTCGGTGAGCTTTTCATCCGGCGAGGTAAGAGCGAGGTTGCGGCTCATCGCGCCTTGCAGGTAACTGTCGCCGTCGACCAGCAGGCGCTCGGCGATCGTCTGGCGCGCGATGGAGCCGACCAGCCGGTTGCCGCGCACGACAGGGAAGATGTCATGCAGGCTGTGTACGGCGTTGTCGAGCGCGTGACGCAGGGTGTCGGAGCTGGAGAGGAGGGTGTATTCCGTCAGCATCACCTCGCGCACCAGGATGGCGTCGTGGTCGTTACCTGTCTGCGCATGACGGGCGGTGACCTGCGTATAGAGCAGCACGAAGAGGCCGAGCACCGAGATCCAATAGATCACCGGAAAAGCGATGCCGAGGATCATCATCGCCGCTGCGATGAGGTAGCCGGGGCTGATGGCCGGGCGCCTGCGGCCAACGGTCTTCTGGGCGGTCCCTTGCGCTGCATCGGATGAGCCCGACCGCAGAATGCGGCGGGTGGGCACGGATGGCAGAAGGCTGACAAACCCTAAAAGCAGCTGCGTCCAGAACGTGCTGCGCAGAATATGGTGCAGGTCGATCCATGGCTGCGCGAAGAATGTTACATGGGGATCGAAGGCGAGGCTGAAGACCAGGATGATGCCGCCCATGATGAAGTTGGCGACGGGACCGCTGATCGTCACCCACCGCGTTCCGTTGCGTCCGGCGTTCAGCGTGGCGACGTCCCCTGAACTGAAGGCCATGACGCCGCCGATGGGCAGCAAGAAGACCGCGCGCAGGTGAAGACCGTTATAGGCAGCGGCGGTGGCGCGGGCCACCTCGCGCACCAGGACGGCGAAGCAGAGAGCCAGCCAGAGAGCAAAGCCCCGGGTGAGGCCGTGTGTGAAGGCGACCGAGAGCGTCAGCGCGAGCACGAGCAGCAGAGGGAATGAGATATGCACTCGCACATCGACACCGAGAAAGCTGCCGATTGGCAGAGAAGAACGAAGCATGTGGTTATTGTAGCGATGTAGAGAGCAAAGACCGGCATCGGAGGCTGATACCTTCAAGAGTGATGAGAGTCATTGCGGGAGAGTTTCGGTCGCGCGTTTTGCAGGCCCCCAGGGGCATGTCCACGCGACCAACGAGCGATAAGCTGCGGGAGACGCTGTTCAACGTACTTGGACCGCGCGTGGAAGGCTCGCGCTTTGTGGATTTCTATGCGGGCTCGGGAGCTGTGGGAGTCGAGGCTCTAAGTCGCGGAGCGGAGTTCTGCTGGTTTGCAGAGAAGGCTCCGGCGGCACTGGCAGCCATCAAGGCGAATCTTCAGATGCTGAAGATATCCAGTGGATACGCTGTGGAGAACCGGGGCGTAAAGCGGCTGCTCGAGGAGCTGCTCACCAAGGGAATGACGGCCCAGATCGTGTTCCTCGACCCTCCCTACGAAGAAGTCGAAGAGTATCGTCACACGCTGAGCACGCTGGGACGGAACGCCAGCATCCTGCTGGCAGATGACGCAGTCATCGTGGCTGAGCACGCGAAGAAGCAGCCGCTTGAGGCCAGATATGGCGCATTGGAGCGGTATCGTGTGCTTGAACAAGGCGATGCTGCTTTGAGCTTTTACTCCGTTGGAGAATAGAGAAAGAAGCTAGGCCGGGTGAGCGGCCAGGAACTGCTTATAAAGGGTGTCGAGACCTTTCATGTATGCATCGACGAGGATGAGTTGACCTTGCAGAACCTCGATTTTTTCTATGACAGCCTTCGCATCTTCCTTTGATGGCGGAGATCCGTCATCCGGGTCATTGACGAAGTGGCCAATGGCGACCATTGAGTCACGCCCTGCCTGCTCCTCGCTGGCAGTGAGGATAGACTGTTGCGCGTAGATGCCGGCGTAATCTCTGGCTAGATCGTAAGGTATGTAGGAGAGCGCACCAGTGGATTGCGCGGTCTTCCAGCTTACGTCGTCGAAGGTGACGACGCGGAAGTCGACCTTCATGGTTTTGTCCGGGGGATTCTGGCCAGTCTTGGCAATGAATTGAAGAATACTCACGTCTTTCTTGAGCGTGGCCTGCCGCTTGTGCAGATCGTCCAGGACACCGTCTAGACCCTCGGCATTGCTCTTGATCTCTGCGTGGAGACCCGTCTCTGCGTCGTGAGCGAGGTGCCGATGGTGCTGCCATTCGACAATGCCTTCTAGCGAGAGCGCGATCAACAGGCCGATGGTGATGGTGATGAGGTGAAGCAGAAAGTCGCGCCAGCCGTGTACAGGCTCGTGGGGTGGATGAACATCAAGCACCGGGGTCACCTCAGTGGGATTCATTGTGGTCTAGCGTAGCAAAAGCGAGCGAGAAATAGGCTTAGACTACGTAGCCGCCACCTTCGTGTTTGCCGCTCTCGAGGTCGATGCTGAAGGGGACTTCTTTGTCGCTGGGCAGATTCCAGCCCGTGCCGTGGAGTCGCCCGTTCTTCACGCCAGAGATGGTGACGCCCTCCCACGTGAGCCGCTGGGTCTGCCAGCGGAGACCGTTGGCGCCGATCGCGGCGACGGTGTGGAAGCCGGCAAGGAAGAGCAGGCCGTTTGCGGGTGCTGCGTAGAGTTGAGTCACCGGCTGCAAAGGGACGTGGAGGCAGCGGCTTGGGTTCAAGGTATCTACCAGGTAGGCATAGCCACCGGCGAGTGCTAGTAGATCGTCTGGACGGGGGCAGGCGTAGACGCCGGAAGGCAGTGTGGTGTCTTTGAAGCCAAGCGCGCAGGTGGCGAGGAAGTTGGCGCCGATCATCGGCTTTACATCGAGTAGCAAAGCGCCGCGCTTCATGGCGTCCTCTTCGCCAGGGATGTGCATGGGGTAGGTGAACTGGCGGGCCGGCGCGATGAGCGGAGGTTTGCTGAGCGTGGTCGCTGTCCAGTTGTAGAGAAAGCCGTCTTGATTCGAGCCCATGGTCCTGCCTTCAGCGGGTGGTGCGTTGGTGAGTTTGTTTACTTGAGGTGCTGCCAGCCTTGGGGAGCGAGCGCGGAGCGCCGTCCATCGGCTTCGACCAGCGTAACCTGTGGGGTGCCTTTTTTGACAGCTGCAAGGGTGCCGATTGGCGTGATGCGAACTCCCGCGATGGAGCGAGGCATACGAGTGCCGGGGCGAGCCGTGAACAGTAATTCGTAGTCTTCGCCGCCGTGCAGCGCGTTATGCAGGGCTACGGTTTCGGGAAGAGCCTTCGTGAGCGGGTGCAGCGGGAGCCTCGCGGCGTTGAACTCTGCGGAGACGTTCGACTCATCGCAAAGGTGTGCCAAGTCTGTGGAGAGGCCGTCGGAGAGGTCGATGCAGGCGGAGGCAAGCCTTCGCCGCAGCAAGACCTGTCCGACGGCGAGCCGAGGTTGGGGAAACAGATGGGGATGATCGTCTGCGGCAGTCGCTTTACGAAATTTGCGTGGGTTGGCCGCAAGAATTGCCAGCTCGGTGGCCGCGCCGCCGAGAGACCCGGTCACATAGAGTATGTCGCCAGGGCAGGCTGTTGAGCGGCGCAGAGCCCGGCCTGCGGGAGCGGTGCCGAGCAACAGAATGTCGGCGAGGACGTGGTCGGAGGGAGATTCGGAGGTGTCGCCACCTGCAAGAGGGACGCGCTGGGTCTTCGCAAGTGCTAGGAGTCCATCGAGGAAGCCGTTGATCCAAATGGATTTGCTGGCAACGGAGCGCGGGAGTGCAAGTGAGAGGAAGGCCGCGAGCGGCTTGGCTCCCATCGAGGCCAGATCACTTAGGCCACGGGCGAGCGTTCGGTGGCCGACCGAAGCGGCGGGGTGCCAGTCGCGTCGAAAATGCCGGCCTTCTAGCGAAAAGTCGGTTGTGACAATGATTTCGTGGCGCGCTGGCGGGGCCAGAATTGCGCAGTCGTCGCCAATCCCCAACCGTACAGAGGGGCTTTTTGCGCCGGATGCCCGTTGGCGAATGGCCGCAATCAGGGCCAGTTCGCCGAGAGGCTGCGGTTTCTTCGAGATGGGCGCGGGAGGGTTGGGCACGGAATTCAGGATACCCCGGACAGGGGATAGGCCCGCGACACGGAAACTTGTACCGTTTAGACACGTCCATTAAGATAAAGGCATCGGGTGACACAACCCGGGTCAAGCCCCGAAGCATCGCCAGCGGGGTTCCGTATGGCAAGTCTTCTGCAGACCGTGATCCCAGTCCGGTTGCAGTCCGAGCCCCTCGCAGTCAGGCGTCTTTGCGGCGGGTATCTACCTGGCAGCGTATATTGCCAGAACCCAGGCCAGAGGCATTTTTTTCGTGCGCAAACATTACATCGTTTACATCTCGCAGGCGAAGGACGGCTCGGCCGAGCGCGTCTCCATCCCGATGAAGTACGTGTACGTGTTCCTCGCTGCGGCGGTTACCGGCATGTTTACCATCGCAGGCATGGCCGGCTCGTATGCCCGCATGGCCGTAAAGGCTGAGGGCGTAAACAAGTTGAACGCTGAGCTTGCCGTCACCCGCAAGGACTACCAACACCTGGAGACTGTAGCCAAAGCCAAGGACGTGCAGGCCGCCAGTCTTGGCGCGCTCGCCAGCGAAGTTTCCGCCATCTATGGCCTGACGGCGGGCAAGCTTTCGCACGCTCGTCCATTTGGCAAGAAGCAGAGCTCTGCGGCAGCCGACGTTGCCAAGGCGACGCTGAAGGACGACTCGTCGACCTTCTCGGATGACAGCTACTACAAGTCGCTGGACACCTTCTACGCGCTGAAAACGACCGCCGCCAACAACACGCTGGCGATGTCGCTGGGAGGGCAGAGCACCAACTCCCCGCTGGGCGTACGAGGCGAGATGGGCGACTTCGCTTCGGTCACGATGGGAGACTTCGGCCCGAATGTGCCGGATATGTGGCCGATCATGGGCCCAATCAACAGCGGCTTCGGCCAGCGTGAAGATCCAGTTCTCGGTAATGGGGAAGGCGAGTTCCATAAGGGCGTCGATATCGGCAGCCCAGACGGAACGCCGGTGCACGCTCCTGCCAGCGGTCGCGTGATCAAGGCCGGGATGGGCAACGGCTACGGACGTGAGATCGAGATCGATCACGGTAACGGCATTGTGACGGTGTACGGACATCTGCAGGGCTTCAATGTGATCGAAGGGCAGAACGTGGCTAAGGGTGAGGTCATCGGCTACGTGGGGCATAGCGGTCGCGTGACCGGCTCGCACCTTCACTACGAGGTCCAGGTGCGAGGGACGGCTGTAAACCCGCACAAATATCTGCAGACCACGATGGCGCAGCTTGGCGGCGCGATCGGCAAGTAGGACTTCGCGCAGGATTGAAAAGAGGCGGACTAAGGCCTGCCTCTTTTCTTGCTTGATATGTATCACGGATTGCAATATAATTATTGCAATCCGTGATACAGAACGGTACGGCGTCTGAGGCGCCATCGAGTGAAGCTCGGCGATAAAATTCGGTATCTGCGCGAGGTCGAAGGCAGTCTGCGCGGCCTGGACAGGGCGATGACACAGGGCGAACTGGTCCGTGCGATCGCTGACGAGATGGAAGCACCCATCAGCCAGAGTTACCTATCGCAGATCGAAAGCGGCGCTCGCCCCCACCTGACAAACACCTCGCGGCTACTGCTTGCGAAGTTCTTCAAGGTACATCCCGGTTATCTGGTGGATGACCCTGAGGGCTACTTCCCGGAGCTCCAGAGCGACCTGCGCGGGCAAGAGGACAAGCTCGACCTGTGGCTGGTCGGTGGAGCGGAGCGGTTTCGCCGCGACCACGAACTGCGCAGGGCGTTGTTGGCGATCTCGCGGCATGAAGATTCTCGCGGCTGCCTGTTGCTGTTGGAAAGCGTGTTGGAGACGCCAAGATTGGCTGAGCGGCTGATGGATTTGCTGCGACCGTCTGCCGAGAGTTTGGTTGAGCCAACCCAAGTTTCAGAAATGAGACACAGGGCACCCAAAGTTGTGGCTGTAAAGAAAGGAGTGGTTCGATGAACGCGAGTCTATGGGATTGGAATGCAATCTACCTTACGTGTTTCGGTGTCGGTCTGGTGTTGAGTTTTGTAGCGTTCTTTGCGGGTGGACTGCATGTCGGTCACTTCCACTTCAGCGGTCATGCGTTGAAGGCGCATATGAAGGCCGGCAGCGCCTCGCCGTTCAACGGATTCACGCTGGTGGCGTTCCTGTGCTGGTTTGGCGGTGCCGGGTATCTGCTGCATCGCGGCAACGTGTTCGGGCTTGGACTGGTGCTGCTGTTCTCTTCACTGAGCGGCATCGCAGGAGCCTCGCTGGTGTTCTGGTTTCTGGCGTTTGTGCTGATGCCGGGGGAACGCACACTGGAGGCTGCGGACACGGAGATCGTCGGCGTAATCGGCACCCTGAGCTGCGCGATGCCGAAGCATGGCGTTGGCGAGTTGCTTTACTCGCAGAATGGAGCACGCAGAAGTGCTTCGGTACGCAGCGACGATGGTGAAGCGATCGAACGTGGCGCGGAGGTTGTTGTGATGCGCTACATGCGCGGTATTGCGTATGTGAAGCGCTGGGATGAGTTTGAGCATGGTTTGTTGGCCGATGGGCCGGATCATGCCGAAGACCTTGAGAGAGAAGGCAAGGGGTAAGAAGACCCGCTGCGTGAAACGACGCGGCTGGAGTTGGAAAGCTGGACGGAAACCACGGGAGCGCCAAAAGAGCGCGGATGACGGTGCGGCCAGAGCTGGGATATTCAAACTTTCGAGAGGCAGGATTTATGACGCACGAGATTCTTATCTACGTTGGGTTGGGTGTTATCGCAATCCTTTTTTTGTTCAGCGTAATGGCACGCATGTACAAGAAAGCTGGCCCTAATGAGGCGATTATTCGCTTCGGCTTTGGCGGCCCCAAGGTCATCATTGGCCACGGCGCGCTGATCTACCCGATGGTGCAGCACACGCGCACCCTCAGCCTGGAGCTGATGAGCTTCGATGTCGCTCCATCGCAGGATCTGTACACCAAGCAGGGTGTTGCCGTAACGGTCGAGGCTGTGGCTCAGATCAAGGTGCGCTCCGATATGGAGAGCATTATGACAGCGGCCGAGCAATTTCTGTCGAAGTCACCTGCGGAGCGCGATGGCTTGATTCGCCTGGTGATGGAAGGGCACCTGCGCGGCATCATCGGTCAGCTTACGGTCGAGCAGATCGTGAAGGAGCCGGAGATGGTCGGAGAGCGCATGCGCGCCACCTGTGCTGAGGACATGAGCAAGATGGGTCTTGTCGTCGTGAGCTTCACGATCAAGGAGGTTCGCGACAAGAACGAGTACATCACGAACATGGGCCTGCCTGATATCGCACGCATCAAGCGCGACGCCGAGATCGCAACGGCGGAGGCTGAGCGCGACACCGCGATTCGTCGTGCGATTGCTTTGCGTGAAGCTGCGGTAGCGAAGGCTGCTGCGGACCAGGAGCGTGTGCTCGCAGAGACGATGTCGCTGGGCAAGCAGGCCGAGGCGCAGCGTGACCTCGACGTGCAGAAGGCGCAATACACCGAGATAGCACAGCGTCAACAGGCGCAGGCGGATAAGGCCTACGAGATCCAGACGAACGTGATGCAGCAGAAGGTCATCGCAGAGCAGGTCCGCGTGCAGCAGATCGAGAAGGAAGCGCAGGTCAAGGTGCAGGAGGCCGAAATTCTGCGTAACGAAAAGGAGTTGATCGCAACTGTGCTGAAGAAGTCTGAGATTGAGGCGCAGCGCATTTCGAATATGGCGAACGCAGAGAAGGCCCGTACTGTGGCTGAAGCCGAAGGTAAGGCGCAGGCTATCCGCACACAGGGCGAGGCGGAGGCTTCGATCATCTTCCAGAAGGGCGAGGCTGAGGCGAAAGCGATGAACATCAAGGCCGAGGCGTACCAGGAATGGTCGCAGGCTGCGGTGGTCGATAAGCTGATCACGAACATGGCCGATGTGGTGCGCGCGATGTCGGAGCCGCTGAGCAAGGTCGATAAGATCACGATCGTATCGACGGGCGACGGTAAGAATGTTGGAGCTCACAAGCTCACCGGCGAGATGACGGAGATTGCCGCGCAGGTGCCTGCGTTGTTCGAGGCGCTGAGCGGCATGAAGATGAGCGACCTGATGTCGAACGTGAAGCAGATGGCGATGCGCCCGAACGGCGATGGCGGTTCAGCTCCCACGATTGACGCGGGTAAGAAGTAATTGGGGCGGCATGGGAGGAGACTCTCGCGCCGCTGATTTTAGGTAGCGAAGGAGGTAGCATATGGCACTGATGGAGCGAGTAGCGATGCTGTTGCGGGCAAACGTGAACGACATGATCGACCGCGCGGAAGACCCCGAGAAGATGCTGAAGCAGCTGCTGCTGGATATGGAAAATCAGTTGCTCCAGGTGAAGACACAGGTGGCCATTGGTATTGCTGATCAGCATCTGCTGGAGAAGAGGCAGCAGGAGCAGGCTGAGAGCGCGGCAAGCTGGCGTGCCAAGGCGGAGCTTGCCGTGAAGAAGGGCGAAGACGAACTGGCACGACTCGCTTTGGAACGCGGTCTGAGTCATGACGAGATGGCGGCGGGCTTCGCGCAGCAGGTCATCGATCAGACAGCGGAGGCCACCGCGCTTCGCACCACTTATGCACGTCTGCAGGGCAAGCTAAAGGAGACGCAGGCACAGTGCGAGATGCTCGTGGCACAGCACCGCCGCGCTCGCATGTCAGGGAAGGCTGTGAAGGCGATGGACAGCGGCAAGGGAACAGTTGTTAAGAGTTCGACGCTGAGGCGCTTCAAGTCGCAGATTCAGAATGCCGAAGCGGACAACCATGCAGGCCGTACGCTGCTCGAAGGCGAGTCGCTTGAGGATAAGTTCCAGAAGCTCGAGCGCGATGGCAAGGTTGAGCAGCTGCTCGAGGAGCTGAAGCAGAAGCATGGACGGATGCTTGAGGCAGGCTGAAGTTCGTCCCACGGTCTACACTGGGCTGATGGAGATGCAGGTACTACCAAAGGTGAAGGCGTTGCGGTACATTCTGCCTCTGCGCGAGGGCGGCTCGCTGCCGATCCTCGCTGAGGCGGACAACGGCAAGAAGTACGTGGTGAAGATGCGCGGCGCGGGGCAGGGAGTACTTTCGCTTGTGGCAGAGATACTGAGCGGTGAGATTGCGCGTTCGCTTGGGCTGCATGTGCCGGAGCTTGTGCTGATCGATCTCGATGCTGCGTTTGGTCGCAACGAGCCCGACGCGGAGATCCAGGATCTTTTCAAGAAGTCTGTTGGCTGGAACGTCGGGATGGAGTTCGTGCCGGAGGCGACGATCTTCGATGCCGCTGCTGGTGATAAGGCGACTGCAGAAGAGGCCTCGCGCACGGTGTGGCTGGATGCATTCACGATGAACGTAGACCGGACGCCGAAGAACGCGAACCTGCTGCGGCAAAAGAATTGCATGTGGCTCATCGACCACGGGGCTTCGCTGTATTTTCACCACGATTGGCCGCACGCATCCGACAAGGTCGGTTCAAAGTTCACGAAGTCCGGCGAGCATATTCTGCTGCGTTGGGCCACCGAGAATGATGATGCCGCGCAATTTGCGCATGAAAAGCTCACAGTCGACGAACTGAGTCGTATCGTGGGCCTCGTGCCGGATGAGTACCTCGTGAGCGAAGCAGGTGAGGCCACAGTCCAAGAACGTCGAGCCGCGTATCTGGATTTCTTCACAGCGCGCCTGGATCAATCGAAGTCGTTTGTAGAGGAGATCGCTCGTGTCCGCGCTGAAGTCTTATAACTATGCGGTGGTGCGTGTGGTGCCGCGCATCGATCGTGACGAGTTTGTGAACGCTGGCGTGATCGTGTGCTCCATGGAGCTGCGCTATCTCGGCGCGCGCGTCACTTTGCCGGTGGATCGCATCCTCAGCCTGTGGCCTCATGCGGACGTAGCCACGCTGCAACGGCATATCGAAGCAATCCCGAAGATCTGCGCCGCAGAGGCCTCTGCCGGAGCTATCGCGAAGCTTTCGCTGAAAGAGCGCTTCCACTGGCTCACGGTGCCACGCAACACGATGATCCAGGTGTCGCCGGTGCGGAGCGGGCTTACGGAATTCCCGGAGCTGGTGCTGGAAAAACTCTATGCCGAGTTTGTCGGCTAACGGGCGTCGAGCTTCTTCGATGCTAGAGAAAGCTGCTCCAAGAGAGCCGGCGAATATACTTCATGCGTCTGCCATACGATAACGCCGTTGCGATCCACCAGTAGCACATAGGCAGCATCGGCAGCGTCCGAGGTGAAACCGACCGTCTGCTTCCAGGCCGTTTGCCCGGTGGTGAGAGGGACGAAGTGGGGTCGTAGCGGCTCAGGCACCTGTTTACGGATGCTGCGAAGAATCATCGGACGGATGAAGCCTGGTGCGTCTTCAAGAAATGGGATGTCGAAGTACGAAACTCCTGTTCCTGCGAAAGCGCTCCGTGTAGCTTTCTCCCACGCGGTCGTGGCAGTTTGCGAGTGCTGTGTGAAGCCCAGGATCAGGATGGTCGACTTGGGAGACAGGTCGCGGGGCAGCACAAAAGGGTGGCCGTCCAAGGCGGTGCCTGTAGCTGCAGGGATATTGCCTGCGAGGGCTGTGAGCGGCAAAGCGAGAAGCGCGAGGCTGAGGCAGAGAGTCTTCATCGAAACAGTCTTCTTCATCCTAGTGGGATGCGAGACGCGCATTTTCGTTAGCTCGTAAGCGACAGCTGTCCTATATGACGAAACAACAAGGCCCTCACGCCAGATTGACGTGAGGGCCTTATTTATTGCGTGAACGCTAATTGCTCGCCGTGTTGGTGTTGGTACCCACATAGGTCACATGCCACACAGACCGCGAGCCATCATCCGAGACATAGAGGCTGCCGTCGTTGCCGACGGTGACGCCGACGGGGCGGCCCCACACGTGGCCATCGTCTACGGTGAAGCCGGTGAGGAAGTCGTCATACTCGCCGGTGGCATGGCCGTCTTTCATCGGAATACTGATGACCTCGTAGCCGGCGCGGTTCTTGCGGTTCCAGCTGCCATGCTCGGCGGCGAAGGCGTCACCGCGATACGACTCGGGAAAGATCGACTTAGGTACGCGGAACTCCTGCGTCGGTATCGCGCCGGGCTTGTCTGCGTGGTGGCCCATGGACTCGAGGGCACCGATGGTGGGATAAAAGACCATCTCCAGCGAAGCCATATGCGGCTGCACGAGCACGTCGGGCGTTTTCACCTTCGCGACGATATCCTCACGCTTGCAGTTCTTCGCCTGGTCGGAGGTCAACGACTCAGCCTTCTGCGGATTAATGCCGGTGCCGTCTGCGCAGGGAACCGGGAGGCGCGGATCTTTGTGATTGCCCATGTAATACCAGGGCCAGCCGAAGAAGCTGCCTTCGGGAACGCTGGTTACATAATCAGGCACAAGGTGGTTGCCGAGGTTATCGCGCTCGTTGGTCGAGCACCACAGCTGCTTCGTGACGGGGTTGATGGCCTCGCCCACACAGTTGCGGATGCCGTAGGCATACACCTTCAGGAATTTGCCTTCGGGCGTGAATTCGAGCACGTCCGCGCGATGCAACTCCTTGGGCGTAGTGTCGGGATCGTCGATGTTCGAACCTGAGCCGACGGAGACGAGCATCTTTGGGGTAGCCTCTGCCGTGAAGACGACATCGCGTGTCCAATGGCCACCGCCGCGCAGTTGAGCAAAGCCAGGCAGCTCCGGCACAATCTTTTCCGCAGGGCCTGTCGCCGTGAGGTCGCCTGACTTGTACGGGAAGCGTACGACGGAGTCGGTGTTGCCAATGTAGATCCACTTGGGATTTGGGCCAGTGGGATAGAACGCGATGCCGAAGGGCAGGTTGAGGCCCGTGGCAAACGTGGAGATCTTCGCTGCTTTGCCATCTGCTCCGACACCGCGCATGACAAACAGCTTGTCTCCGTGCGAGTCGGTCATGAAGATGTCACCGTTAGGAGCGGTGCGCAGCAGCCGTGGCTCACGGAACATCGAGGGAGCCACCGGGACCGATGGAGCCTGATTATTTTGCGAAGACGAGGCAGCAGTCGGTGTGAAGTCGCCACCTGCGTAGAGCGTCACCTTGAAGCCTGGAGGCGCGACAGGCCAAGCGCCTTTGGGACGCGCGACGATTGTCGGACCGTTGTTGACGGCCTCATCGGGGGCCGGTGCTGGGAGATCGGCGACGGTAATCTTGTGGCGCGTGCCGGGCGACTGCTGGTTGAAGTCCGTGAAGGCGGCCTGCCCAGTCAGCAGCGGCTTCTGCTGCGCGAACGCAGGTAATGCAGCGGTGGCTGCGAGGAGCGCGAAGAGGGGGAGCGACTTCGACATGCTGGTTCTCCTGAAATTTCGTTCGTGAAGATTATGCACGAGGGGTAACAGAGCTGGCTTTCCGCGGTTAGCGGGAGCGAGACCTATGTGTGCTTCTACTTGGATGCTGACGGAGTTGCCTGTGGAGGCGTTTCCGAGGCAGGATCGTGCGCATTGAAAAGCGTTTTCACCTGCTCCAATGTCGCAGATGATTCGAGCACCGCCCGCTCGCCATGTTGCACGAGCTTGGTGGCTGCAATGACCTGCCGGAGAGCAGTGTCTCCATCGTTTCGCGCAGGCTCTGCACTACCAATGCCGCGAAGGAGGTCGAGCATCGTATTCAGCGAATCGACTGTCGTTTGGGCAGCGATCGCAGTCGGGGCGATCTCCTCGACGCGCAACTGGACGGCACCGCCCGCGAGCATTCGCTGAGCGGGCGAGTACCGCAGGCTTGCCACCAGATCGCTGTCGGCCGCAATCGGTAGCTCCAGCCCCATCACCGAGATGGCACCGTTGCGAGCGAAGGGAAGGCCGATGTGCCCGATCGCCCATGCTTCGGAGAGCAGTGGCACCTCTTTGAAGCGTGTCGCGAGCAGCGAACACCCCGGGGTGCCGAGCGCAGATGCGCGCGAGCGATCGAGCATCGCATGAATCTGCTCCGTGGTCGGCATGTTCGACGCAGCGATACTGTCATACGTCAGCTGCGTTACGCGGAGTACCTGCCCATCCATCTGGATGGTGTAGAGGGTGTGGTCGGCGTACATCTCCGTGGCGCTTGCAATGCTGGCGAGGTACTTGCCGAGCTTCTCTCCATCGAAGCGACCGATCAGCACTTCGGAAGAAAACAGGTCAGCAGCACGGACACCGTTCTCAAGCGTCGGCACCTTATGCAAGGCGAAGGCGACAGAGTCGATGTCGCGCTCCGGGACAATGCCTGTGGCATCGATGAAATGCTGAAAGTCCGCGCTGCGAGCCGTTGGCGACTTATCGAAGTGCGTGGCTGCGCGCAGTGTTTTCAGATTCACGAAGGCGATGGCATCGGACTCAGGCAGAAGTCTTGCGGCCTCCGGCGGGGCCTTGGCACGCAGAAAAAACATCATGCCGAGGGCGGCGAAGACGACTACGGCGATCAGGAGGGGGATGAGCGTGCGCTTGCGCATAATGTGTACGGGTCTCGTCTACTCGCGAATCGCGAAGGTGAAGATCTTGCCTGTTCCTGCCAGCCCCTGCGTGTTGGCGGAGCCTGGAGGGAGAACGCCGTACTCGCCTTTTTCGATGTCGGCCGGAACGGTAAAGGTGTACATCTGCGTGGCGATTTTCTTTGGATGAAACTCGAGCTCGTTGCGCTCAGCCCCGCTCTCGGAGTGGAAGACGCCACCAGTCAGCGTGCGAAACTCCCGGTTGTCCTTATGTTCCTGAAGCCGCAGGAAGTCGTACTCATTGGCATCGGTGCCGAGTGGTGCGTAGATCAGGATCTCCACGCCTGTGGGCAGACTCAGTGCGGACGTCGGCCCGGTCAGGTGTCCATTCATGTCCTTGCTGATGATGCCGTGCGTGAGGATGCTCTTGGCCGCGCCGCCTGACTTGAAGACGACGCGCTCGGTCTGCAGCGGCAGCCATTGTCCAGCCTGCTCGCCTTTCGTGGATTTGTAATAGACCCCGATCTCGTCCACACCCGCTACGAGAGGACTAATCTCAACCGCAGTCTTGCTGGGCCGCATTACCAGCCCCGTTCCGTGCGCCTCCATTGTGGAGATCACGCGGTCAGAGATACCTGCCGTTTTCAGCGCGATCAAATCGTCTGGAGCGGTGTCGTAGTGTCCTGGCTTGCTCTGGATCGTCTGCACAAGTATGTCGTCGCTGAGACCGGCCCTCGCCATCTTGAGGATGTCATCGTTCCCGATCATGCGAACGCGCGCGACATCCGTGTTTGTCTGGAGCGGGCCGTCGTCAGAGGTGACCGCTGCCTGCGCGCTTAATCGCAGAGCACCAACGATACAGATCAGAAGAAGAGGCAGAGAACCAGTCCATGTCCGCCTGCATCGCATTACCCCAGCAGGGTTCGCCATGCGGCTCATCCTACCATTTCGGGCACCGCGTCCCCAAGAGCAAAGCCCCGGTGTCTCCGGGGCTTTACTTCGATTCCTCAGCATTTACTGTCGCTTCACATGGTCACCAATCTTCGGTTTGCCCGTGCCAGAAAACCTTCCGACAGCGGAGTCGGCATCGACACTGGTGATGCTGAGCGTTCCTACTACAGACTCGATCGAACGAATCGGTTTGCCTGTAACGGGGTCCTTGATGACGCGGTCGACACGCTTCACGAAGAGGTTGTCGCCAACCTGTATACCTGCGTTCGATCCTGCGTTCACGATGATGTCGCCCGTAGAGGCGTCGGCAATCAGCCCATCGAGCGGTGGCAAAGCAGCGACAGGCTTTGCTGCGGGCGGCGGAATGAGACTGGCTTTGGCATCCAGATTGTCCGCGAGTTGCTTGACTGCAATTCCTGTTGCCTTGCCTATCTGCGACTCGCGAAAGTTGCTGCTGCCCATATCGACGCCGCCTGCGCCTCCACGTCCCCAGCCCGACGAGCCGCCGCCGCCGATGCCGAGGCCTGACTTCTGCGTCTCGCCGTAACCCTTCACCGAGGCGAGAATCTCGCCCGTGTTCACATTCACAATGCGTGCCGTAATTTCAACGATGGTCTTGTTCTTGTTGATGCCGAGACCACCGAAGCCGCCCTTGCCGTACCAGGTCCCGCCGCCACCGCCTGCGCCGAAGTGCTTGTCGTCGGTACCGAAGGAGGTGATATCGCCGACGATGATGTCATCGACTCCAAGCAGGCCGCCAATTTTTGCAGCGGTAGCGGCATCGGCGCGGTCGCTGTTCGAGAAGTTCTGCTCCTTGATGATCTTGTCCAGAGCGGACCGCTCGATGAGGCGATATTGCCCGGCTTCAAGCAGCTGGCTGATGAGCTGATCGACGATACCCTTGCCAATGTCCTGGTCTGTTCCGAAGATGGCAGCAACGGTGGTTTTCACGGTTCCGTAGCCGAAGTCCATGACGGCAACCTTCGGCTTCTGAGCGTTTGCGGGCCGCACAGTGAGCATGGCGCCGAACGCGAGCATGGCATAAATCTTACGCATGGGTCCCTCCTGGGTTTTCACCCAAGTCTTTTTCTGAAATGTGGTTCGGGGCCCGAGATCATGCAGCAACTGCTCTTGCGTGCAGCGCACTACAGCGGAAGAGAAGGTGGCGAGTTGGGAGGAATTATAACCACCTCGCGTTTACGGGACAATCACAACATTTCCCTGAATTCATCGCATCGCGAAGTGAAAAAAGGTTCGGAACGACACTCATTTGCTGTCATACTTGCCGCGAGATTCCGGGCCCACGTTCTTCTGCTTATCCCAATCATGCTAAGGAGACGTTATGAGTTTTTTCGTGGCAAAGTCCGGCATCGTCGCCGGGTTTCTTGTTACCACACTCTTCCAGACACCCGCTGCGCCACCTATCAAAATGGGATTGTGGGAGACCTCCAGCACTGTGAAGATGAACATTCCCAACTTGCCTTTTATGGGCCCGCGTTCGAACAAGGTGCATAGCTGCCTCACTCCTGAAAGCTACGCAAAAGGGATGGCAACTGCGCAGCAGAAAGACTGCATCCACACGAATGTCTCGATAACGGACAAGGGTTATTCTTTCGACCTTAGCTGTCGTGGCGGCAAGGAGACCGGGCGCTTCGAGATGATCTTCGACAGCCCCGAGGCCACGCATGGAACCATGCACCTGAGCGCGGGCAGCTCAACGATCTCCGATTCCACTTTCACTGCCAGCTTTGTCTCGACAGATTGTGGCGGCATCACGCCGGACAAGCCGCAGCTCGTCCACTAGAAGGCGTCCAGTTTGTGGAACAGGTCGGGGTTTTCCGAGGCCCCGGCCTGTGGTAGAGTCGATACATACGTTTGTGAGGTTCACGGACGTAAGCGTGTTGTGTGGGCTGGCGTAGCTCAGCTGGTAGAGCACCTGATTTGTAATCAGGCGGTCGGGGGTTCAAATCCCTTCGCCAGCTCCAGTTTCTGCCCACGGCGCGATGAGTTTGGTTGTACCTGCCAGTCTTCACCCTCTTGCAGTGTTCGCCATCCACAATCTTGGCAGGTAGCTGTGCGGGCAAGTCTCGCGCAGGGAATTGCATGGTTGGTGGGCTGGCAGCAGAAGGTGCGATGAGCAGGCCGGATGCACAGGTGGCCGAGTGGTTAATGGCAGCAGACTGTAAATCTGCCGCGTTATGCGCTACGAAGGTTCGAATCCTTCCCTGTGCACCACTTTTTTGTAGCGAGGAGGGTGCCATGGACATGAGCCCCCGAGGCAAAGGACGGTTGGTTACGTCATTAGCCGTACTCGTGGTGTTGGCAGTACTTGTCTGGCAGACGATGGAGCCAGGCAGGATGCAATATGTAACGTGGTTGCTCTTAGGTTTTTTCGCAGTTCGAATTGTGTTGACCTGGATGCGAACGCGGTACAGTAGTGAAGGCGTTCCTGCGAACGCGGAGTATTCAGCGACGAACGATGCGGATCAACGCAGGTTGCTGAAGTAGCTCGGCAGGGCACGTTGAAGGTTTCAAGAAGGCTGATGTAGCTCAGTGGTAGAGCACTCCCTTGGTAAGGGAGAGGTCATGGGTTCAAGCCCCATCATCAGCTCCAGATTTTTAGCTAGAGGCGTCTTGGCTGATAGCTGATGTTGCGGGAGTAACTCAGTGGTAGAGTCACAGCCTTCCAAGCTGTTGGTCGCGGGTTCGATTCCCGTCTCCCGCTCCAGACTCCAGAATATCCATCCCCCGATTTAGGACTCAGGCCAACATGGCGCAGGAAAACACAAGCTACCAGGTAGATCGCACTACGGCACTCTATGAGCGTCCAGCAATGGAAGTTACAGACGCATCCACATTCGGCGCAGTGAAGAGCGTGATCGAAAGCAAGTTCTCTGCAGGTAATGTGGAAGGCTTCCTCAAATCGCTCGAAAAGGGTAAGCTCCGCATACGCGATTTTGAGGCTGTGGCGAAGGCCGGCAAGCTGGGACCGCAAACGGCAGCGCAGTATGCGAGCCTTTCGGATGGCGATCAGGGTCAGGTGCGTGAGTTTTACCTCGCCTCGCTGGAAAAAGTGGAACTGGGCCTGCGCGACAAGTACTTCAAGATTTACGCGTACTACTAAAACGAAGTCGCGGTCTTGTAACTCCCGATACACTTGTCATCGGGTAAATTTTGTAAGTAGAGTTTTGTTAGACCTATCAGGAGAAAGTGAGTAGTCATGGCGAAGGAAAAATTTGACCGTAGTAAGCCTCACGTAAACGTTGGAACGATCGGGCACATCGATCATGGTAAGACGACGTTGACGGCGGCGATCACGAAGGTGTTGTCCAAGCACAAC
>NZ_JAGSYC010000013.1 GCF_025685545.1 Granulicella paludicola
GGCTCACAGGCTGCTTGTCGCTCCCGCTTCCCCACACCTGGAAGGAAGCAGCTTGGGAGACACCGCTCTGCTTGTCAAGATCAAAGCCATAGAACACAAGAGAGCGGTCCTTCGTATAGAAAATCCTTCCAAACGGCTTGGCGGTCTTCCCGTTCTCTCCAGTATCGAAGATGTCCGCGATATACAGATTCCGAGCTCCAATGAGGTCTCGGATATCCCTATCGTGGGCAAGGAAGTCCTTGTCCAACGCGAGCATGCGCTGATTTGCATCGAGTGCGGTTTCCTTCTCCGTGAGCTCGACGCTCAACAGATGAACCTTGTTCTCCAGTGCTTCTCTTTGCGTCGCTTGTTGGAGAGCACCAGACGTGGCCGAGGCAACTTGATCTCGGAGCTTCGTTTCCTCCGTCTGGACGGCAGCAAGTTGCTGTTTCAGTTGCTCTCTCTCTGTATCGATCTGCTCGCGTTTAGACTCCTCGTCCAGCAGCTGCTGTTCGGCATTCTTCTGCGCGAGTCGTGATTGAGCCACTTCATTTGCTGAGGTTTGGGCCTGTCGCTCGAGTGCCCCAAGCTTTTCTTGAGCACTTGCGAGTTGCGCCTGCAACGGATCGGGTTCCGAGTGCCGGATGCTAGGCACTGGAGGTCCGCTCTGCCCTGTCGCCGATACATCATGTTTTCGCTCGCTAAGATGGTGCGCGCCCACCATAGCGGCTAGTCCAAATAAACAGGCCGCCAGCGCCAGGCTCACGACTTTCCAGGGAACCACTCGGCTAGGTTCACTCGGCTTCGACGGCTCTGTCGCGGGAAGACTTTGCATGAGCCTGCGCTCTGCGGCCTCAAAGCTTGCAGCGGACTCAATCGGGAGATCCAAGATCTCGCGGGCAGCGCTTTCAGCCATCGCCGGAACGATCTGGGAGAGTATCTGTTGGTATTGCTCAAACTTCGCGCTGCACTCAGGGCAGTACGCGAGGTGAACCTGGAGAAGCGCCCAATCTTCCTGGGTCAACTCAGATTCATGGAGAGCCGTCATCGCTTCCAACTCGATGTGTAGTTGACGGTTCACGAGCTTCGGCCCCCTTGGGAGCAATTCTCTACCATTTCTCTCAATTCAATCGCGCTTTTCTGAGAAGAGCCCGGAACGCAGACATTCCATCCCTCGGTAGTAGTGGTTCCGAACATTTCCAAGGCTCTGGCCGCTCTTCTCTGCAATCTCGCGTAGTGTGTACCCCTCAAAAAAATGCATTTCCAGAGTCAAGCACTGATCTCCCGAAAGCGTCGACCGGAGACGTTTCAACATGGCGCGCCCATCGATGGCGTCTGTCGATGGCAATCCAACATCGGAGGGGACGAGATCCTCATCGAATTGGTCTGTCTTGTAATGACCGCGTGAGATGAGGGATTTGCGACGGTTAATCGCTCGATGGTACGTGATCTGAATAATCCAAGAGATCGCGGTACCTTTCTCAATATCGAATAAGGCCGCTTTCTGAAATAGATAAAGAAAAACTTCTTGGCGAACATCCTCAGCCTCGGCGTGGTTCCGAAGCAGCCGATAGGCTGAGTTGAAGACTACTTGGCCATGCCTTCGGAATAAAGCGGACAGCGCATCCCGTGAACCTAGTCCAACCTCCTTCAGCAGCAGTTCATCGGCATCGATCGTGTTCGACGGAGGCGGGACAACCGATACGGCAACTCGGCTCATCAGTGGCTCCCGCTCTTGGGGCAGCTCTGCGTGCTCAATCTTCGCGCCTTGGAGTTGGCTGGGATAGCATACGCCAGCGTCGGTGCTCACTAGAGGCCTCCGCACAAATATGACAGCAGATGCATTACCATTCCCTCGCTTTCCGCTTTAGGAAAACCAAATTTAGCTATTCCGTAGTGACACTCGGTGTTCCAAAAACCTCAGTCACACCACACTTCGAAGTGTGGCAACATTGCGAAAACAATTCGGCAAGAAATTGCGCTCTATCCGCAAGCGACACGGCCTGACGCAGGAGAAGTTCGCTGAACTACTCGATATTTCCGTCGATTTTCTCAGTTTAGTGGAACGCGGACTGAACGCACCCTCCTTTGAAACCATCGAATCTTTCTCAATCACATTGGGAATTCCTGTGCGAGAGTTCTTCGACTTTGCATCTGAAACCTTAGACAAAAGCTAATCGCGGCCTAACCTACCCGGATCATAACCCGTAGTCTCGCTCGGTGTCACCTCGAAACGACGAACGATTCTCGACCGGGGAAAGCGATTCCGCCTAATTCGAAGATGCGCATGACACATGAAAGGCACGACCGAACGTCAGTCGGCTGTTACTGTTCCGTGAGAAGATGTCCTCACACGGTACTGTGGCGAAGTGTGTTCTCTTATCTGACGGCACGGTTTCCCTGACCTGTTTCAATCTACGCAGGTGCCCTGGTGCACTCGCGAATGATGAGGATTCTCCACACTAATCGTTATCGGCGCCGCACACAGACTTCGCTAAGTGAGCGCTAAACAATGAGGATTATGATGACCCCTTCCATGCCATGGAGACGCGCAAACGCTAAGTTATTGACGGGTAGGCACTTATAAACCGGCAGAGCCGGCAAAACCGGGCATGTGGCCGGTCTTTGACACCAAATTGACACCAAATTTTGAGGGCGTGAGCTGGGTCGTGGCGGGCCAGCTCACACATCACTTTCCTAATAATTTTCCACAATGCAGGGGTCTCAGCTCAACGCTCAGGGCTGAGTAAATCATTCCCATCTGCGGGAAGGATTATAATTATGCATAAGGTGGATCACGATGGAGATGGCGTTCGACAGTCTCACGACAACTGAAGCTGCGGTTGTGGCCGGCGTTTCTGTAGACGACGTGAACCGCACGATCGACCGGAGAATTCTGCCCGAAAGTTTGTACAGCATGACTGCGGTTCGCACTTTGAAACGCGATGCCTGCCTGTGGATTGCTTTTTGGTTTGAGACATCCGAATGGCTTACTCCAAATGCTCGGCAGCGAGTCATTTTGGATGGTTCAAGCCGATGCCCGTCCTGGACGGCTTTGCGGTCGTGCAAGCTACAGGAATCGCGGATGATTGAGGTTGGAATTCAGGAGCTTTGGGACGATGTCAATGCCCGCCTCGAGGAACTGCAAAGCGCACAGGAAATGGTCGTGGAAGACCCTGAGATTCTGTCGGGGACCCCAGTCATCCAAGGCACCCGAATCCCTGTCTATGAAGTTGCCAGTCTGGTAGAGGAAAAGACCCCCATGGACGAATTGAAGGAACTCTATCCACGCTTGTCCGAAAGACAGTTCCGTCTGGCTTCTGTCTACGCGAAGGCTCGGCCTCTCCGAGGCCGGCCAAAGCGGAGATCGCTGCCCGAATCGGACATAATCTCCGTCTCGAAGAAACACCTTCGAGGGGCGTCCGTGTAGGAAATAAGCGTGCAGAAACTGCTGATCGATGAGAACCTCAGCCCAAGTCTGGTCGAACAGGCCAACGCCAAGGGATTCGTCTGTTCACACGTCAATCACTTGGGCTTAGCGGGACTGAAGGATTGGGAATTGAAAGCGACCATTCTCGAAGGAGATTGGACGTTCATCACGAACAACGGAACGGATTTTCGTGGCCCTGCTAAGCATCCGGGAAGTCATGGCGTTTACGCAGGGATTACCCTTCACGCAGGCCTGATCTGCATCGACGCTCCTGGCGGATTGAATCTGGAGCGTCAGAAGCGTCTTTTCGATCTCATCCTGACGAACCTAAAAGAAGAGGGCGACCTCATCAATCAGGTCCTGGAAGTGGTGCTCTTGGAGGACGGGTTTGTACGCCTCACTCGTTACGGAATGCCTAAGTGAAGAGAGAGAGCACACCGCGAGAAAGACCATGATTGGGATGAAATAACAGGAGGCTAAATGTTTGATCGAGAAAAGATGAAAAAAGCGTTTGGCGCGCTCTCCTGGAAAGACGTTTTAGAGACTCTTAACGCAGATGATGAACCCAGTGCTGAAACTTATGAGCGTCTGATTGAAGACGTTGTGCGGACTGGCTGCCTCATCAAGAAGCATGCGACCGCTTCGCAGCGCAAGAGCCGCGATGAATTTCGAGATAAACTCCGGGCATTCATCGTTGAAAAGTGCAGCTCTGATGAAGTGGAATACCTGGACGTTCATATCGATGAGTGCAAGCGTATCGACGACGCTTTCAAGAGCATTCTCGACAGTGTTGGCCAATGTGTAATTAGCAAAAGAACGATCGATGAACAGGCGTGGGCGATTGTTGCTAGGGCTGTTGCCGAGATCGCGCTCGTTCACGAAAAGCTCGGGGAGTTCGTAGTCAAGAGCCCGAGGGCCAATGGTTTTGCGTTTATGAGTCCTCTGAACGTGAAGATCAAGGACGATAACGGCAATCTTTTCAGTCCTGATGCGTTAGTGAATAGTTTTATCAAAGGCATGGGCAGTTCGCTCAAGATGCTGGCCTATCAAGGCCTGCGAGATGGTTCGAGAATCGTTATGCCTCCTCTGTTCGAGCCGAGCGAAGAACTTCAGTTCGAAGCTGGTTCGCATCAGTACTATTCCCAAGTCTGGGAAGAGATAGAAAAGGCGAGCGAACACATCCGATACTGGAATGAATTGCTTACCGTTCAGGACAACGGAGTGGCCGTCGGAGATTCGGGACGACAAGAGCTTCTCCGCTTCAATCTGGAGCTTGGGACAGACGTTCTTTTCAAAACTGCACGGCTGCGTCTTGATCAGCAATTTCTGCAGAACCGAATGAAGCTGAAAAGTGTTGCGAAACTGACGCTCCTTGATCCCCGGACACAGAATGTCCCTTTCGAGAAGAACACTTTCGTCTCTGAAGAAGAAGCTGATGCCTTCCTTTCTCTCGACGCTGTCTACAACTACCCGGTCACCACTTCCATCAAGGAGTACGGCGGTCTGAGGCTACACGAGTGGATCAGGGCCTATGCCGTTCTGGAACGTTGGTTCGCCAAAGATGCTACCGGAAAGCTTCGTCTCGAACTTGTTTCGGTCGATCGACCCAACCTGAGAGACACGCTTGTAAGAGCGTCGCTGACGCCAGCAAAGGCTGATACGTTCATCAACGCCTTGATCTTCTCGCTGGACAAGCTGGACATGTACGACGCCCCGCTGCTTGAGGATCGCAACGGCAAGCTCTATTTCTTCGCCCCAGCGTACGCCGCTGTCTCACTGCCGAGGGTTATCCTCTCTCAGATTCACCACCAAGAAATTCAGGTTGAAGGCAAGGGAGAGCTATTCGAGGCTGAAGTACTGCTCATGTTCCAGAAAGCTGGGATCCAGGCGGTGGGGTTCAAGTACAAGATCGGAGACGAAACATTCGATTGCGATGCAGCCGTCCTGTGGGACGGTCAGTTGTTCCTTTTCGAGTGCAAGAACTACAGTCTACCGGTTGGCCGCGCAAGTGATGACTTCTTCTTCATAAAGAAGTTGGAGGCTGCGGCGCGTCAAATCCGTCGCATATCGAAGCAGCTTCAGGAAGATCCCGAACCCTTGAGAAAGCACCTCGGTAAGAATGCTTCATGGGAAAAGGTGCACCTTGTCGTGTTGAATGCGATGCCGGTTAGCATCGCGGGTAAACAAGAGGACGTTCATTTCTATGACGCGTCAGCTCTCGGCAAGTTCCTTCGCGAGAAGACGATCAACATCCTGGTCGATCCTTCTGGTTCCCTTGGGGAAACGACAGTCGAGGCCACGCATACTCTTTGGACAGGAGATTCACCTAGCGCGGAGGATCTTGTCACCCAACTCAACGACCCGATCCAACTAAAGATCTTTAGACGCAAGCTCACGCAAGATTGGCACTACGTCCGACTGTCCACGACCCTTCTAGCGGCGATCCCATTCATAAAAAGCGGAACTCTTACACCAGAAGAGATGCTTGAGGCTTTAGGTCATAGCAAAGAGAGTATCGACACACTTCTAAACAACGTTAAGCTAAAGATGAAGCAGTCAGAATCCATCTAGTGAGCTCCGTGCCACTCATCACTCTCAATTGCATACTCTACTGCTGCAGGCTATTGTGACACTAGAAAGAGGATTCCAAATCGTCTTCGCCTGAGAATCTTCCCCAATTGTCCCTTCTGTAATCTTTTGATCTTTGACCTGGTTCGGTAGCTGCCAAGATCAGCATTCTCCCAGAATCTAAAACTTCCTCAACGATTTCGGAAAGTTTGTCAGTCTGTCCTTCGCTTGATCCGATCCAGCCGTTGCGAAGTAGGTTTGTAAATTCTCCGTTACTGAAGCGACGTGTGCAGTTCTCCCAAGTGACAACAATGCCTCCTTTTGGGCCGATCACTTTAGGAGAACTCAGCAGTGTTTCCCAAAGCTCGAGAGGCAAGTACATTCCGGCAACCATTCCTGAGTCGAGCCCGATCGATGCTTTCGCTTCGCATAACTTGATGAAGAAGGGAGCCCTGTTCAGACGAAATCCAGAGGTGTCAACGGAGTTTTGTTGCGGCAGAGCTTGAAGTAGCTGCCCTGCGATCCGCATGCGCACAAGTTCTTTCTCATGGTTATCGTCAGAATGGGGACGGTACGTCGGGATACCGTTGTCGTCGACCATCCGCTTGTACTGCACGAGGACAAAGGCTTTGTATTTATGGCTGTAATAGATCAGATCTACGCCCAATGTGCGTTCCAGAGGTTGCCGATTGCAATTCAAGATGGTGATCTGATCCGAACCATCGGTGAGTGTTACCGAGCTGACGATATCGCGCCGCGAGATGACCATGCCGGGGAAGACCGTGTGGTCGTGATTGATTTGAGGATCTTCTCGTGAAATCACATCTCGCAGGCGGGCTAAGAACGGCGCTCTCTCGTCGTCCGTTGGAACTGCTCCTCGAAGCACCTTTCGTCGTACAGTCGGTCCGCCCCATGCTTGCAATGCCGACGCTATGGCATCCCTTTCGAACGCTTCGAGGCCACCATCATTGGCACGCCGGCCAACCCGGTTCGCTTCGGAGAAGGCCCTCTGTAGGGCTCTCATACGGATTTTGTTGTTAGGCGTATCTGGGATCAAGATTGAGAGCAGTTTTTCCCACAACCGAGGAGTCGGCCGGTAAATACCTACTAGCGGTGGCGAGAAGTTGGCTCGGAAACGCTTCGGCAGAGATGCAATGATTTCAGCCGTGCTTAGGCGTTCGACCGATATGAGATTCGAGATCATGACGTTCATTTGGCCGGTAGTGCCAAATTTACTTCGAACGCTTATGCCAAGGTAGTCCGGTTTTCGCCCCTCCAGAGAAACGATGACTAGCTCAGCCCTCCGTGGGTGATAGTCGCCCTGTGGTATCGGATAGGAGAATTGGCCATGTCGGTCAATGGCATATTCGATCTTCTGACCGAGTATCCCGCCATTAATAGCAAGCCAAAGACCGTCTTGCTGCGTCATCCGACTCCTGCCTCCTGAGTATCAATGCAATTCGATGATACGGTCTTGTGATCGCACCAAGTACCGATTTAACTCGACAACGTATTGAACATTGGGGCAACAGTCGAGCCTCATTTGTTGGCTGCTTGCGTGTTCAGAGCACCAACTTCGACAACGGTGACTAGAGACCCCGAAACAGCCGGTTTCGGTCCGACCAACTCCAGGTCCTGGTTCTTGCCCTCAGGGTTTCGAGATGCTGATCTCCCGGTTTCACTCCGGTTTTCCATGCTTTTGCTAGTCTCCAGCAACTAGAATTGTCATGAACATGCATCGTCCCGATTTCCCGTCGAATCTGGCTGAATCGAAGTGAAAACACGTGAAGCATCTCGATCTGCAGAACGAATTCAGAGAGTTGATCGCGCAACTGAGGTTTCAGGTTGAGTCCGCGAGTGCCATGGGAAACTATGACACGCACAAGGTAGCGGAGTTCGCTCTGTGCGGTCCTTTTCGCGAATTGTACGGATGGACGGCCCTTCGCAACGTAAATTCCGAAGAGGTGAACTTCCCAGGAATTGATCTTGCTGACGATTTGGCGAGGGTGGCAATCCAAGTGACAGGAACAGCTGATCTCGCGAAGATCAAGCACACAATAGAGGTCTTCTTCGATCAAGGGCTCGATCAGAAATATGACCGATTAATCATTTTCATCCTAACGAAGAAGCAAGGCAGCTATTCTCAGTCGTCGGTTGATGCTGACACGAATGGGCGCTTCAGTTTTTCCGTCACCAAAGACATCTGGGACTATCAAGACATCTCGGCAAAAGCGGCCAGCGCAACACCTCAACAATTGCGAGCCGTCGTCAACCACCTCACAGCCTATATGAGGGGCATTCCGGTCGGTCTTGCCGATGAAGATATTGATCCGCCTACGGAACCGCCAGAATCCCTCTTGTCCAATCTGGTGGAGCTGTACTTCCCGAGCACTCTGCACATCGCCCAAATGTCTGCAGACCTACTTGATCGGCATGGCAAGAGACGGCCTGGGCAAATGCGTAAAACGATCAGCGAGTTCAACAAGGACCTCAGGAAGCCGGTTCCGTCCGGATATGTCACGCACGGCAAACAGATCATCTCGTTTCTGGACCTGACTGATCCAGGTTCCCCGTTCCGTCATCTGATCGAGCCTGGAACCTCTGAGAAGCACACCCCCGAAGACTTCCTGAACACCGAGCCCGATCGTGAAAGAGTGTTCAAATCCCTTCTTCGGTCTACACTGCAACAACGTCTCTACCCGGAACATGTGCGTTGGGAACACGAAGACCGCCAATTTATCTTTCTCCCACGCGAAGAGGATAAAGACCAACGTTATATCGAGTGGCGCGGTGAGAAAACAGCAACTCGGGCAGTCTTCGATCGCAAGTACTACAAGAAAGATCCATCAAAGATCCTCCAGCAAAAGCATCTCTCATTTGCAGTTCAGTTTCTCCGTTTCGATGACTACTGGTATATGTCCATCACGCCGAGCTGGTACTTCAGCTTTGGTCTCAATTTTTATAAATCGAACTACGCTTTTCAAAGTTTGAGTTGGATAAAGCGAAAAGAGAGCAACCAATCTGTGGTGAACCACTTTAGATTCATCGCGACGTGGCTCAAAACGATAGATGAAGAGACCCTATTCAGTCCCGAGAGCCATGTGGTACTGCTTTCGTTCGGGAATATGTTGACATTCGACGGCGCACCAAGTCTCGATGATTCCAAGTGGCTTCCGATATCTGATTCGTCGGAAGAGGAAGACGAAGTTCCAAGAAGGTTATTCGACTTATGAAGCTATCTCATATCAAAGAACCTCGGCTGGCCTTTGCTGACGGAACTCACATCTGTCCGAGGCGGGGCATTGCCACGTATGGAGTCTATGACCGCCACTCGCAGACCCGGCGCACTCCGATACTTCTCGGAGTCGTTGGCGTCAGCGCCGATCTCGAAGCCATCGCGAGTCTGCTTGAAAGAATGAAGACACCGATTCAAGGTGTTTCGGATGAACGTAAACGCAACCTGTTTCCTGATTTCTGCGGCTTCAATTCTGGGACCGGCTTTTATGCAGAGTTTGTTTTCAATCAGGATCTCGGACGCCCAATCAAGAATTCGGACGTGAGCAAGATAGCAAAGATAAAAAACAGAATCGAAAGGATCGAAGCTGCAATCGATCTCTACTACAACGAGATCAAGTTTTTAGCGCAGAACCGACCTGTCGACGTTATAGTGTGCGTTTTGTCTAAACAAATCTACGATGCTGTCAGTAAAGACGCTGTTCTCGAAGAAGAGGAGCAGCTCGAAACCAGTGTCGAAGTGGATTCGGAACTGAACTTTCGTCGTGCACTCAAAGCGCGAACAATGCACTTCGGAAAACCTCTTCAATTACTGCGGGCTGAAACCTTCAAAACAGACGCAAAGAAGCAGCAAGATGACGCAACAAAAGCCTGGAACCTCTCTACTGCGCTTTATTACAAGGCGGGAGCGACCAACCCGTGGCGCTTGGACAGAGACGCCGACCACCCTCTGTCATGCGCGCTTGGCGTAGCCTTCTACCGAAGCCGTGATAAGAAGAGCATCAATACCAGTTTGGCCCAAGTGTTCGATGAGTTGGGCAACGGCCTGATCATGCGTGGCACTCCCGTCCACCTGGATAAGGATGACCGTGTGCCAAAGCTGACAGCTGAGCAGGCGTATGTCTTATTCAAATCCGCGTTGGAAGAGTACTGGAATGCGTTGCGCACGAACCCAAAGCGGGTAGTTGTTCACAAGACTTCCAACTTCTCGGACGCTGAAGCGGACGGCTTCTTATCTGCAGCGGATGAGTTGCATATTGACACCGTTGATTTCGTCACCGTCATGGATTCCAAACTTCGACTGTTTAGGTATGGGGACTATCCACCATACCGGGGCACATCTGTCGAAATCGGTCAAAATCATCAATTGCTTTACACCCGAGGCTCAAATTGGTATTACGGCACATACCCCGGAAAGTACATTCCACAGCCTCTTGAGCTCCGGGTTCTGCGTTCGGAACAGAGCGCAGACTTCCTCGCCCGAGAGATACTCGGTCTCACCAAGATGAATTGGAACAACACTCAGTTTGACGGTAAGTACCCCATCACTTTGAGTTGTGCCCGGAAGGTCGGGGAGATCATGAAGTACTTAGGGGAGCATGACCATCCGCAGATTCGCTATGGTTACTACATGTAAAGGATCCGAAGCCACGGCCAGTTGGACGTTGTCGAGGTCAACTTGCAGGGGGCGACAGCGAAAGCGATTGAGAAAGACCCAGAGCTTCAAAGATTTTTGACAAACCCTAGGGCCCAACAGGTCCCTGGGACCTTCAACAGCCCTGCCGCCGCAGACGAAATCTGGTCGATCAAGCGGCCCCGGCGAACCTCCTCAACCGATGACTCGATGACTCGGACTACTCTTGGTCATAAGATTGTTCATTCATCGAAGGGCGCCCCATCAATTATGCTCTTCGGGTTCGGCATGGCTATCCAGCTTTGATGATGAGCTAGGCAAGTGCAGAGGCTATAGGTGTGCTGGTATGGCTGTTTGGTTGCGACCTCACGCTGCAGGAGTGCGTAGAAGCCATCCTTGAATCCTAAGCGCGGGAATCGTCGGAGAACCTCCGCCACGTCGTCCGGATCCAGTGCAGATTCCGCATCACCACGTACGTCGAAGTAAATTCCTTTCTGAAGAAGTCGGCTAGTGTCATCGCGGTACAGATTGACGTCCCACTGGTGGAGCGCGATATTGTCCCAGACACGCCAGGCCCGATCATCCGCAATGTTCTGATCTAACAGAAACCTTCTAGCGACGTTCGCGCCCTCAATCTCAAAACGATGGGAGCCCTTCACGTAGTCGGTGAGACCTAAATCATGCAGGGCCGCCGACAGAAAAAGAAGCTCCTGATCCACTGCCGTACCATCGCGCTGCGCAAGTAGCTCCGCAAACCAATAGCAACGCATGACGTGATTGAAGAGCAATGGGCTCGATACCGAGCGTGCAAACTCTTCTGCCTGAGACACGATAAAGCTATTCGCCGGTTTGATTTCGGTGATCATTGTTTCCTCTCTTCTTGTTGGATCGACCGAATGGCAGGTACTTGCTACAGAGGGGTCGTTCGATCGGACGCAACGATTACATCAAACGCCTCGCTGTCGTGGTATTGTCCGAAGGTATTGAATCAGGGCTACTGGAAGCATTAATCAGCACCGTCAAGCGACGGCCTCCGATGACTCATTTAGTGCTGCAGAAAACACCAGTCTCAATGATGTTGCCAAGGTGGAGAAGCTGTTGAGCTTTGTCACTCCTCAAGTTCCCTACCGCAAGAACCGTGTCCCGAGCTTCGAGGAGCTGACGGGCGATTGAGACGCCGACAGCAGAGCCGATGTCGGCGGCGAGGACAACTTGTTCCTCACCACCAAAGAAAATGACTCGAAGAGACATGGCCCGTGTTTCTCTGGCCACTCTTTGGTTCCTTCACAGTTGTTGGGCTATCGGAAGTCTTCTTCTCGGCCGAGACGCTCCCCCATGTTTAGTTCCATGTCTCCAGGCTGCATGAAGCCGAGCTTTATCAGTCTCTGGAATCGTGCCTGCGTATCCGGCCACACCTGCGTTCCTTGGAACGCATGGTTGGAGTTCCACAATTGAGCTTCTGTGGGAAACCCCGTCGTGACGTTTACGAGCTTCTTGGCAAGTTCAAGCGGCTGCTTCAGGAAGCTTCCGACTCGGCGGGCAAAGCGATCGACAAACGCATCCAACTCGGCATCCGGTATGGACCGGTTCACCCAGCCATACCGCTCCGCCGTATCCGCATCGAAGTCGTCCGCTCCGCAAAGGATCTCGATAGCGCGAGAGCGGCCTGTTAGCTGTGCTACCCATTCCGTACCCCCTCCTCCGGGGACACAACCGACACCCACCTCGGGTTGGCCAAGAATGGCCTTCTCTTTAGAAGCAAATCGAATATCGCAGGCAAGAGCGATTTCTGACCCTTGCCCGCGGGCACGGCCTCGAATCTTCGCGACGCTGATGACACGTGACTGGGCGAACCGCACGACCATTCGGGACCACGCAGTGAATTCAGCGGCGCCAGGTTGATCCGGCATGACGTCGGCTCGAAGAAAGTCATAGTGTGCAATAAAGAAATCTGGGTTCGCGCTTTCGAGGACGATCACCTTGACGTCCCTGTCGCTATCGAGCGTATCCAGCAGAACGTTCAACTCCGCAAACATCTCGGGATCGTAGATGTTGATTGGCGGGTTGTCGAACGTGACGACCCAATATGCTGGTGTGATCTTGCTGATCTTGAGACGTTGGCGTGTAGGCATGATTTGACCTCTCTGTGAAGCTGCTTCATTACAGCAAGAGAACAACCCACCGTCTATTGTCTGAAGGTATTGACTCACGGGACGACACTGGGGTCCCTCGCCTTGTGCGATCAACGCTGCGCCACTTAGCGGAGGTGGGCTTCTATCTTGTGATCGCAAGAGCACAGGATTAAGTGTGAGGATTCTGGGGAAAAGCAGACTCGCAGATAAGTGTGATCTATGTCAGTTTTCGCCTTGTTTTTGTCGGACAATCTCAATCCTCCAAGACATCTGAAAACGTGTCGGTTGCCGACGAGGGCGTAACGACTGGGAGGGACAAAATATGAAAGCTTGGTTATGGGATGGATCTGCGGGAGTCGATCACTTGCAATTGGGAGATGCTCCGAATCCGGCGGCAAAGCAGGGCGAAGTTGTCCTGGAAGTTGATTACGCAGCCCTAAATCCGGCAGACCTCTATCTGGCCGAGAGACGATACCCTTACCCCGTAAATCCCCCTCTGCCACACGTGTTGGGTCGAGACGGTGTAGGAACGATTGTCCAGGTAGGCGAAGGTGTGATCGGTGTGCGTGTGGGTGATCGCCGCACGATTCTGCGCAGCCAAGCGGGAGTTTTCCGATGGGGAAGCTTTGCCCAACGGGTATCGATCCCAGCAGAGAGCCTGGTCGAGATTCCACCCGGATGGACTGACGAGGAAGCTTCCTGCGCAACCCTTGTCTATATGGCGGCTTATCGTGCTCTGACTATGTGGGAACCACTTAAGCCGAACTCCGTTGTGCTCGTCACCGGTGCCTCAGGTGGTGTCGGCGTCGCAGCTGTTCAACTGGCTGCTGCGATGGGTCACACCGTGGTCGCTCTTTCGCGCGATGAGGACAAGCAACGGCGCCTGAAAGAACTCGGAGCGGCTTTCGCATTCAATCCGCATGATTCGCATTGGATAAAAGATGTAAAGGACGCGTTGAACTCTCGGGGGGTTGATCTTGCCGTGGACAATATAGGAGGCAAACTGTTTCCCGAGGTTATCGCGACGATGGGCGAACTCGGAAGGATCAGCCTGGTCGGCGAACTTGCGGGCCCAGTGCCTAACTTCGACACTGGAACTCTCTTTTCTCGTCGCTTGCGGATTGGCGCAATGGCGCTCGGCTATTACACGCCGGAAGAAACCAGAACTATATGGCATGAACTGCTTTCGGTGATGGCAAAGTCAGGAGCCCGCCCACAGGTCGATCGCGTCTTTCCGTTCGAGGAATTGCCTGATGCGTTTGAACGTCTGAGAAGCGGTCCGATGGGCAAAGTGTTGTTGCGCGTGAAAGCCTAAGTAGGACGGCGCATAGGTCCATCAATGCGTTGAGAATAAGGTTCACATCACTCTCTTGTTCAAGGGAGCTTTATAAGAGGCGCGTGCTCATTCAAACCAAGGCTGCCAACGGTAGATGCTCTTCGGGGTTCAAATAACTCCGAAGAGTATCCCGCTCGTTCTGAACGAGCCTGGACTGCCAATGGAACTACTTTCACGCAGCCGCACAGCTTCTTCCGCTTGATCGACACACAAAGAGCTGAGCGCTAGGCACACGGTGTTGTGCGGGTGACCGCCAAGACTAAGCTGCCCGTTTACTGCTTCGCATATCGACCGCTATCGGAAAGAGTCTGAACAGCGGCGCAATCCGGTTCCGTCTTCGCCTTTTGGATCGCCCCGCAGACATCGCCGATGCTGGCGTTAGGCAGGAGGAGTTCTTTGATGCCGCCCGCAAAGTGGATGTTTACGCCACCGCCATCACGCGCGACGTAATAGGCGATGGCATCGAGATTTACGTAGTGACCGCAAATGTTGGCAAAGTTCATGGCGGGATCATACTCCGGAATCCACTTCACATGATTCGACAGGTATCGAATGCTTCGAAGCGAACGGATTATGGAGGCGCCGTGTGACGATCTGAGGCTTCGCCTATGCAAGATAGCGCATTGTGGATTCGTCAATGGGACCCGACAGGCGGCTTCCCCTTCACCCTTTGAAAGCACCACACTAGTGCGATACAGCCAAAAAGAAGGACGGCAAGGTACCGGAAGAAATCGACAAAAGCCCAAAGAAGAGCTTGCTGCCCCAGTTCTGTATAGAGCTGTGCTCTCGCAGCTTGTAAAGCGTTTGCAGATCCGACATGAAGCGAGAGGTAGTGCTCTAGGGCAATGATCCGCTCTTGAAACGGACTCGAGGTTTGAGGCACGTAGTTCAGGATTTCGTTCTGATGAAGCGCGCTCCGGCGAATGAGTAACGTCTGTGCCACCGAGATCCCAATCGATCCGCCTATGTTTCGAATCAAATTGTAGAGACCACTTGCATTGCCGATTTCGTCTGGCAGCAATGTTCCATACGATGCGGTGTTGATGGGTACGAAACAGAATGAGAAGGCGAAGCCTGTGGCGATGATGGGAATTAAGAGCGTCGTCGGGCCGATGGCCAGCGTGATGTTTCCGAAGTAGAGAGCGAGAAACCCAAAGAGCAGAAGCCCGAAAGTAAGAAGATAACGTGTGTCGACTCTCGTCCCTAGGTAAGTGATAATCGGGAGCGCGACAATAGCACCGAACCCACGAGGAAAGACGGCGACCCCAGCATTGAACGCGGTGTAACCGAGCATCTCCTGAAAGAACAGCGGGAGTGTCGTGATCAGGGAGTAGAGTGCCGTACCGAACGAAAATATCAGCAAGGACCCCACCAGAAAATTTCGATTTTTGAGGACCCGGACATCGACGAGAGCATTTCGACTGCGTAGGCAGTGAACGATGAACCAACTCAATGCGATGACGAGCGCTAACACGGCCCAACGGAGCCATATTGCCCCGAACCAATCGTCCTCCTGTCCTTTATCGAGTATGACTTGAAGACAACCGGTCCACACGGTGAGAAGGCCAAACCCAAGGCCATCAAACTTGCCCGCAACTGCATTCCTGATGTGGGGCGGATCTTGCACGTAGCGGGCGATCATGAAGAGTGCAAGCGCACCGACTGGCAGGTTGATGTAAAACGCGTAGCGCCAACTGTAGGTGTCGGTAAGCCAGCCACCAAGAGTGGGCCCGATGACAGGAGCGACGACGACCCCTAAGCCAAACAGTGCCATCGCCAAACCACGTTTAGCTGGCGGGAAGCTTTCAAGCAGTATGGCCTGAGATAGGGGTTGCAACGCCCCTCCGGAGGCACCCTGCGCGATGCGAGCGAGCAATAGAAGAGCCAAGGTGGGAGCTGACCCACACAGGAATGATGCAAGCGTAAATAGTGCAACGCAAGCCATCAGGAAGCGTTTTCGTCCGAAACGGCGCGCAAACCAGTTGCTCGCCGGAAGAATCACGGCGTTCGCGACCAAATAACTAGTCAGAACCCAGGTGGCCTCATCGTTCGAAGCAGAAAGAGAACCAGCGATATAGGGTAAAGCAACAGAAGCAATCGCGGTGTCAAGGATCTCCATAAAAGTTGCAAGCATTACCGCCGCTGCAATGAGCCATGGATTCGCGCTTGTTTGATCGATGCTTTGTGAGGGTGTAGCCGGCATGCTGCTGGATTCCTTCCGCGTCCTGACTCGGCAGCAACGCGTCAATCATCCGACTTGCCACCATTCTGGGCAGGCAGCGAAACACCGTGGACCACTGGCGTTACCTTGCGTTTGCTCCGGTTCAATTACAACAAGAGCTCTCGGCGGGGCATATTGTCTGAAGGTATCGAATCATCACACATGGCATCATTTGCATGGTTTTTGTCAATGTACTGCGCTAGGCCAACGAGGTAAGAGAAATGCATCATCACACACGTCAACGTGTCTACACGATGGTGTTGGCCGATACCATCGGATGATTTGCTTTCTGCTCTGGAAACAGCACCATTACCTTCATGAGACAGCGGTTTATCCGATGGTCGATGGCAATGTTGCATCTCGTAACTCCGAGCTTGATGGCGTTATTGCGCATCCTGTCGCGCTAGCTCTTACCAGCTTCGGTAACAACCAAGTATTCCGGCCGACGAGACGGACAACCTTTGGTCGATGAATGTAGATCAATTTCTCGATAGGCCTGACGACCAGGGAAGTACTTTGGGGTGTAGGTCAGGCTACCCAGGCATCTCCGAGGGGAAACGGCTTTCGACACTCCGAACCGCTCGTAACTCACCATCGGAAAACAGTTGCATTCCGCTCCAAGGTCGGCTCACGTCAGACGCCATAAACAAAACACTTGCAGCACTCTGTTCGATTGCCTTTGAGGGAAGACGTTCGCTCTTTTGGCTCTCACTATTGGAAGAACTATGCGAGAGATCGAACGCTCCGGATTCCTGATGCAATCGGCTGTCGCCGACGTGGCGATGAGTCACCACATTTACGCGTATTGAACGCGGACTCAAAACCTTTGCCCAGTGTTCAGCGACAGCTCCGAGCACCGCGGTGGCCAATTCGAACTGAAGCTCATAATTCGGTTGTGCTTCAGGAGCGAACGGGCTACAGAGCACGATGGTACCCCCGTCCGCCAGTAAAGGATGGAGAAAGGAAAGTGTATCAAGAATCGACATCGAGTAGGTGTCAGTAACCGAGGAGAAGTCGAGGGTTGGGCCCTCGTAATTGTTGAGGACGATCGTATCGAGTTTTCCGAACGTTGCCTCGACAAATGATGCGAGGGTGGGAGCGGAACCAACTGTCAGCGCCTCAATGCCAGTTGCTACTTGACGATCGCAGCGAGCAACTCGCTTAGCCTCTTCGTGACTCACGCTACCCGTGGTTAGGACGAAGGCCTTGGCTTGCAGGAATTGTCTCGCGAGTTCGATCCCGAGCTCTGGACTACAACTAGCGATGAGCACCACCTTACCGCTGAAGTTCATTTTGTACCTCGGCGCATAGCCCGATCGTAACCAACAACGGAACTGGAACAGGGCGCCGTGTATAACGGTCGCCCTGTTTCGTGTCGCCTAAAGGTTAGGCAGTCTTGAGCGTCTTCAGGCCATCCATTTGTACGCCAGAGATCAATTGGTTCTGGATCGGCTCGATAGCCGCGTTGGCGGCGTCAGCTCCGAACGGTAAACCGACCACAAGACGTGGGGGGCGCTGGCCGGCTGGTGTGTCGATCAGTTTCGCAATTTGTTCAGCCACGTCATGAGGATTAGGGGCGTCTTTGCTGCTAAACAAGGTTCCAATGAACTCACCGAACGCCTTCGGGATTTCGGCTATTGGACCGTACTCATCAGCGCGCGCACTGTCAGAACCAGCGATGTCGGAATAGAGATTAGTCGGATATGGGCCCGGCTGAACCAGCACGACGTCAATACCAAGCTGTGATAGTTCGTAGCGGTAGCTGTCTGTCATCGCCTCGACCGCGAACTTCGAGGCGCCATAAAGGCCCATAAAAGGAATTGTCAGACGCCCGAGAATAGAACCGACGTTGATCACCAGCCCCGAACCATTCCTACGAAGGTTGGGAAGCACAGCGCGCAGCACACGCTGGATTCCAACGACATTTACATCGAAAATCTGCAGAGCCTGCTCCGAGGTGATCGTTTCGGAAATCCCACTGAATAACGCTCCGGCGTTGTTGATGACCACATCCAGCTTGCCCCCCGTCTTGTCGAAAAGAAGCTTCACGGCCGCGGTGACGCTAGCGTCTTTCGTGACATCGAGCTCGATAACCTCTATTCCCGCAGCCTGGAGTGCCTTCGCAGCTTCACTATGCTTGCCACTAACTCCGCGCATGGTGGCGAAAACATGATGGCCAGATTGCGCGAGGGTCAGGGCGATATCTTTGCCAAAGCCGCTTGAAGTACCGGTAACGAGGACTGTTTTAGACATGATCTTTTTCCTTTCGGGTTGTGTGCTGGCGTTGACCAGCAAGTTGGGTTCAAAAAGACTTGGTTTTTTCAAATATGTGCGGCTGTGTTCAGCCGAGATAGTTGAGAACTTCGCGCCAGTATTCCTGGAGAAGATCGTTGACTGGCAGCTCTCGGGCAAGAGGTGCCGATTGGCCCGCCCACAATGGAAAGCGTTCAGGATCGCTCTTCGCAACGGCGTCGCCAATCATGCGAAACGCAAGCGCAAGTTGGATAGGGAAAGCGGCGGCCTTCGGAGCCCCATCTTCGGCCGCTGCTTCAAGGAAGTCGTTGCGTATTGCCCTGCCACTTCGGCCCGAGAAGGCACGCGTAAGGCGCGTGTCGTGAGCGGCTGCTTCGGCTATCTTTTTCGCCCAGGCAGGATGAATCTTAGCCTCGGGAGTCCGAAGCCATCCCGTACCAATCTGAACGGCACTAGCCCCGAGAATCAAGGCAGCGGCGATTGTACGGCCGTCCGAGATTCCTCCGGCTGCTACAACTGGGATCCTAGCGGCGTCACAAACCTGTGGAAGGAGAGAGAAAAGACCGACTGCCTCAGCTTCCGCGTTTTCAGCACGAAACGAACCTCTGTGCCCTCCAGCCTCTGAACCTTGCACGACAAGAACATCTGCGCCAGCAGCTTGTGCAGTCACCGCCTCCGCCACAGTAGTTACCGTTGCAAACCATTTGATCCCCTGCGCCTTCATTGCAGAAACGAACGTCGAAGGGAATACGCCTAAAAAAGAGGAAATTACAGTGGGCTTCGCCTCGAGGGCAGCCTGGCATTTGCCTTCAAAGTCCTGCTTCGGTATATCGACTGCACTAGAAGGAACCTCTGGTCCCCAGGTACTTAGAAACTGACGCTGCTTTGTCTCTAGGTCCACGTCACGGATTACCGAAGGGCCGGGAATCCAAATGTTGATGTTGAGAGCGCCAGAGCTCAGTGTGCGAAACTCTCTGGCCCATGCAGTGATCGCATCTGGTGCGATGAGCGATGTCCCACAAGCTCCCATCCCACCAGAATTTGAGATCGCGGCCGCCAGAGACACTGGGGAAGCTCCGGTCATCGGCGACATGAAGAGCGGGAATTGAGCATCAACTGAGGAGGCAAAGTCCACCGCTGCTAATAGTGCGTTCATAGAGTCTCCATTCGGTCGTTGACGTTCGCAGAAGTCTGTCCCGCGACCTCTCCGCCTTTCCGAATTTCTTCGTCGGTAATTTTTTGCAGTGTGAGTTCGATCCTGTCCGACCATTCAGCGGAGAGGGAGTACTCAACCCATTTGCTCTGTCTGCTGAGATCAGAGCGATGAACCCAACCAAGATCCTCGAGGGCATGAAGCGTATCGATGAGCATCTTCTTTCGTGCTTGTGGCATGAGGCGTTCGAGAGCACTTAGCCGTTTCGGCTCATTGCAGAGATTCCGAATGATGTCGAATCTCCATTTGCCTTCGAACAAAGTCCTGAGAAGGTCGATCTCGGAAATTTCGTTTGGCTTGACGCTCATGGCTGCTGACCTCACGTTTGAGACTGTCGAGATGTTTTGCCTGCCGGGCGCTCAATGCGTCCGACAGGCTCTAAGGCGCGGGGAGGTCGCCTTATCTCGTAAATGGATCGTTCACTTTGGAGCTTGCCATCCTCCACCAAACGAACGGAATACAAACACTGCTGCCCTAGCGGTGTCAGCACGGTTAGCCGCAAGCTGATCCTGTGCGACGAGCAGTTGCCTATCCGAATCAAGAACGTCGGTGAGCGTGATTGAGCCAGCGCGGTACGCCTGTTGCGAGAGGTCTCGAGCGCGAGTAAGAGACTGAACCTCGGCCTGAACCTCAGCATCGTAGGCCTCCGTTTCAGCGAGACCTGCAATCGCGTTCTCGACATCTTCGGCCGCCTTAAGCACCGTTTGGCGATAAATCAGGAGAGCTTCGGCATTGGCTCCGCGAGCTTGTTTCACCTCTGCACTAACTCGTCCAAAATCGAAGAGCCGCCACCGCAACCCTGCCACCGCAGCTGGTTGAAAGCTATCGGCGGTAAAAAGACTCCCAGAGTTCAAGCTGTCCACGCCGAGAACACCGGCGAGCGAAATCTTCGGGTAGTATTCAGCCACTGCGACACCGATTCGTTCGTTTGAGGCTGCAAGTTTTCGCTCTGCTGCAATAATGTCCGGGCGGCGACGCAACACATCGACAGGTTGCTGGCTAGCGATGCGTGGAATGGAGGGAATCGGCATATCGGTCTCCAATTCATGAGCGTACGTTCCTGGCTGAGCCCCCATCAGCACGTCCAATCGATTGAGCTGGCGTTCCACGGCCAAGCGAAGGGGTGGAAGTGTTGCACGCGCTTGTTCCAGAAGAGCTTCTGCCTGCGCAATTTCGCGTTTGGTGGCAGCTCCCGCTTCGTAGCGGTTCTGAACGAGCTTTAGCAAATGCTCATCCGTCTCGATCTGATTCTTGGTGATCGCAATCTGTGCCTGGTAACCACGGACCTGAAGATAGGCATCCGCCGCGTCCGCCGTCACGATGACCCGGGTGCCGATGCGATTCGCCTCCGCAACTTGCACCTCATCCCGCGCCTCGGCTGCGTTATGCCTTATCCCGCCCGCAACGTCGAGCTCCCAACTTGCAGCGGGGCCAACGGTGTACTCATGGATATTTCGGCGAAAAGACGGAACGTTGCGAGAGACGTTGCCCAAGTTTCCATCTAGACTCTGATGTTCGATGGTTGCAGCCGCATCAAACTCCCCTGAGGGATAGAGCCGCGCAGCTGCACCACCGGCTACTGCTCGAGCTTGATTAACGCGCTCTAGTGAGGCCGCGAGATCGAGGTTTTGAGCTAAAGCACGCTGGATGATCGTAACGAGTTCGGCATCTTTGAACCCGGTCCACCATTCATCTAATGAAGGCGAAGGCACCTTGGTCAAATCCGATTCAGGCAACTGATTATGAAATGGCGCCATCGCCGCACCTGGGGGTTGCGGAGCCTTGTACTTAGGCCCCACAGAACAACCCTGAAGGAACGCTGCTAGCAGAACACCGCTTAGAGCAACCATGGCGGTAAAAGAGTTCGACTGTTTCATGCTTTCCTCCCCGTTTTCCCAACGAGCGCGTAGAAGGCTGGAGTGAAAAGAAGGCCGAAGATCGTCACACCCAGCATTCCGGAAAACACTGTAGTGCCCAAAGACTGTCGCATTTCAGCACCTGCGCCTTCAGCAATGACGAGTGGAAATACTCCAGCAATGAAGGCAAAAGATGTCATAAGAATTGGGCGCAGGCGAACTTGTGCAGAATGAACAGCAGCTTCCTTTGCGTCCACTCCATCGTGATCTTGTCTTTGCTTCGCGAACTCGACAATCAGAATCGCGTTCTTCGCGGCTAACCCGAGTAAGACAACAAAGCCAATTTGAGCAAGGATATCGATGGGCAACGTCCTGATATTGAGCCCGGTGGTAGCTGCAAGCAGGCACATGGGCACGATCAAAACGATAGCGAGAGGAATCTTCCAACTCTCATACTGTGCGGTGAGAACGAGGAAGACGAAGAGAGCTGAGGCGCCGAAGATAGCTACAGTCGGAATGCCCTTCTTTGCTTGTTGGAAGGCGAGGTCCGTCCATTCGAATGAAATACCTGGGGGCAGATTCTCCTTCGCCAGCTCTTCGATGCGCTTCAAGGCCGCACCTGACGAGACACCTGCTGCTGGCTCACCCATCACCTCTGAAGCGGGGTAAAGGTTATAGCGAGGCACACGATAAGGGGTTGTCTTCTCCTTGAATGTAGCGACAGTGCTGATGGGAACCATATCTCCGTTAGCGTTGCGTACTTTCAGCCGACCAATCTCATCCGTTGTCTGTCGGAACTGTTGATCACCTTCAACAAAGACCGGATACGTACGCCCGAGCAGGTTGAAATCGTTGACATACTGCGATCCCATGTAGAGTTCGAGAGTTGGAAAAATATTGGAGGTTGAAAGCCCGAGCTTCTCCGCCTTCTCTCGATCTATATCCGCATAGACGCTTGGAGACCCTGCGTTATAGAGCGTGAACACACCCGCGAATGCGGGATCGTGGTTTGCAGCGTTTACAAGCTTCTTTGTGGCCTCCGCCAAAGCCTGTGGTCCAAGTTCGTCGCGATCCTCCAACATCATCTTGAAACCGCCTGCAGAACCAAGACCCTTTACCGCCGGTGGATTTACGACGAGAATGTTGGCGCCCTTGAAACCTGCAAACTTCTTACGGAGAGCCTTCACCATGTACGCCGCATTCACGCCCTCAAGGTGTTCCCCGTACAGAGAAGGCAGGGATGTGAAGACTGTTCCAACATTTGGAGCAATCGTGTTCGTAGTCACATCTAGGCCGGTCACCGGCGAGGTGTGTTTGCTGCCATAGGTGTTCAGGGTGATGTCGTTCACTTCGCGAACCACTTCATCTGTCCGCGCCAAGCTCGAGCCGGGCGGGAGCTGGCACACAATCGCCAAGTAACCGATATCCTGCTGCGGGATGAAACCAGTAGCCATTCTCGACATTTGGAGTCCCGTCAGCCCGATGAAGGCCAGGTAGACCAGAAAGATCACTCCGGTCACCCGAACGAAGCGGCTCGTAAGGTGCCCGTAGCTCGTCGACAACCATTCGAAACCTGCATTGAACCGCGAAAAGATTGGGCGAATGATCCGAGCTATGCCGGTGGGCTTGTCATGCGCGCCAACAACTGCGTGCGGCTTCAAAAGCATTGCGCACAAAGCTGGGCTGAGCGTTAGAGAGACGAAACACGAAATGATCGTGGATCCAGCGATCGTGATCGCAAACTGTTTAAAGAACAGCCCTGGGATCCCGGAGATGAAAGCCACCGGCACGAACACGGCACAAAGAGTGAGTGCGATTGCGATAAGGGCCGTCGAAACTTCAGTCATGGTTTCATGGGCGGCCTCCAATGGAGTCAGACCACGAGCCATGTTTCGCTCGACATTTTCGACTACGACGATAGCGTCGTCAACGACGATGCCTACGGCTAGCACCAGTCCGAATAAAGACAGGTTATTGACAGACCCGCCCAGAATTGTCAGGATCGTGAAAGTTCCGATGAGCGATACGGGAATCGCAACAACAGGAATAAGAGTCGCACGCCAGCTCTGCAAGAACACGTACACCACGACAACCACGAGCAAGATTGCGATGAAGACCGTGACAATCACTTCATGGATCGACTGACTCACGAATGTCGTGGGATCGTAGATGTGCAAGTACCCGACGCCTGAGGGGAAGGTCTTCGCCGCCTCGGCCATTTTGGCCCAAATGGCGTGTTCGAGCTGAACCACGTTCGCATCAGGAGTTGGAACCACAAAGAATGGGGCGCCTGGGTGACGATCTGCATACCCGAGTGAACTGTAGTCAGCTGCTCCAAGCTCTGCGCGGCCAATGTCCCGGATTCGGGTGACGCGTCCCTGAGGGTCAGTCTTTACGATCACATCTTCAAATTGCTGGGGCGTACTGAGTCTTCCCAGCGCCTCGATGTTGATCTGAAAAGCACCTTTAGTCGCTACAGGTGGTTGATTTAGGACGCCGGCTGAGATTTGCGCGTTCTGCGCTCTCAGGGCCGCAAGTATCTCCGTAGCGCTGATGTTGTAGGCAGCGGCTTTGTCCGGATCGACCCAGATACGCATTGCGTACTGACGATCACCAAATAGTTGAAAATCTGAAACACCAGGCAGGCGGGCAATTTCATCCCGAATGTGAATCATGTAGTTCGAAAGATACTCAGGGGATCTAGAGCCATCCGGTGAATAAATGTGGACACCGAGCAGTAGATCGTCAATCGCTTTCTTGGTCTGCACGCCCTGAAGCTGAACTTCTTGAGGGAGGCGGGAGAGGGTGTTTTGCACGCGTGTTTGCGTGAGCAAAAGGTCCGTGTTCGGGTCGCTGCCGATCTTGAAAATTACCGTCAATGTCAGTTGTCCATTGCCGGTCGATTGACTGCTGATGTATTCCGAACCTTCTACGCCGTTGATGGCTTGCTCGAGGGGCGTCGCTACCGTTCGCGCGATCACATCGGCGGAGGCACCGGGGTACAAAGTCGTAACCTTGATGGTCGGGGGAACGATGTTGGGGTATTGGGCGATTGGCAATGAAAACATCGTGGCAAGGCCAGCCATGACGATGAAGACATTCAGAACAATCGCAAAACGGGGATGCTCGATGAAAAAGTGAGGAAGTTTCATGGCTTTCCTTAGTTGCTCCCTTCATCAGATCCAACAGCAATCGAGCCGTCCTTCGTGGACACCTTGCTGTCAGGACGAACCGGCGGACCGCCGATGACGATACGGTCCGAGGCCGAGAGGCCGCTGTAAATCACGCGCAACCCATAACGAAGAGCTCCGGTCTGCACTTTCTTTGCCTTGACAATACCGTCGGGGTCTACGATCAGGACCATTCGATCCGTTTGATCAGCGCTCACAGCGGTGTCCGGCACAAGGAATACTTGACTCGACGATTGGAGGTTTACGCGAACGCGCCCAAACTCTCCTGGAGTCAGGAGGAGGTCTTCGTTAGGAACGGTCGCACGGGCGTGGATTGTGCCACTGGAACGGTCCAACGTGTTATCGAGGAAGTTGAGGGTTCCCTGGCGAACGAATCGGCTTTCATCGCTTAGCGCGATATCGACTTTGTTGTCGAGAGTGCTCCTGTGTGAAGTTCTCTCACGTTCGAAGTTGAGGTAATCACCTTCACTCATATCGAAGTTGAGATAGATGGGGCTGATGGAAACAATCGTGGCGAGAAGGGTCGTCGAACTGCCACCGACACGATTGCCTGACACAAGGTTTCCGACAGAGACAAGATGTGTTCCCATGCGACCCGAGAACGGAGCGTAAACATGTGTGCGATCTAAATCGAACTTTGCATCGCGGACCAACGCCTCTGCTACGTCTAACGCAGCTTGGGCTGAACGCTGCTCCGCCAAACGTTGATCCACGTTTTCGACAGTGCCGGCGTCTGTTTTCTGGAGGGTTTGAGCGCGTGTCAATTCGGTTCCTGCGAGTTCAAGCCTTGCCTTTGCGCTGGCGATCTGTGCAGTGCCCTGGTCAAACTTGATCTGGTAGGGAGTGGGATCGATGGTAAACAGCAACGTACCCTTGCGGACAACATCTCCGTCTTTAAAGCCTATGTAGGTTAAGGTCCCGCCGACTTGTGCCCGGAGCTCTACTTGGTCAACAGCGGAGAACTGACCGAGGAATTGAAGACGGCCGTGAAGATCTCGCTGAACTGGTTTTCCGACAACCACCGTAGGTAACGGAGCAGTGGCCGTGACTGGGTGTTCGTGGAATAGTCGCGGACCAACGACTACGGCGGCGATAACTATTAGGACTAAGGCACCGATTCCGAGATAAAGTCTGGCCTCGTTCTTTGCCGGGACTTGTTTATCTGAGTTCTCAGTCGTGTGAGTAATTGTGTTTTCCATGTTTTCCCTTGTCTTAGGCATTCCCGCATCGATGCATATCTGTTTCAGATCTTTGTGCTTTCGGGTGATTGGTCAGCAACTCGCGTGAAACGAATGCGAAGGACCAGGGCATGCCTCGCTATCGCGACACATGCCCTCCCTATGTGCTACTCGAAGACTGCTTTTGCTAATTGCTCCAGAGCTCGAAGAGCATCCACGTAAGGCCCTGCCCCGTAGCTGATACGTGCGACCCCGTTATCCGCGAGCGCTCGAACCTTCCCAGGTGAGTCAACGAGAATATTGACGGGAATAGGAGAGTGCTTCGTTAATGTCGCGATCAAATCAATCGAGGCTAACCCCGGAACGAAAAGTCCACTGGCTCCGGCCTCCGCATACGCGTGAGCCCGTTCGATCACATCCGCCAGTAAGGCTTGGTCGTGAGGTACAGAGGGTCCATGAAAAAAGAGATCGCATCGAGCGTTGATGAAGAAGGAGAGGTTCGCGTTAGCGGCTGCTTGACGTGCACTCCGAATCCGGATGGCCTGTTTAGAGGTCTCTCGAATCGTTCCAACTCCTGGAACACTGTCTTCGAAATTGCAGCCGATGGCGCCAGCGCCAATGGCCAGAGAAATGCTCTGGCTTACGGTCTCGGGCGATTCCCCATAGGCACTCTCGAGGTCAAACGACACTGGAAGTTCCACCGCCACGGTAATCTCTCGGAGATTGCGGATCGCGTCTTCGTACGGAAATTGTTCGCCATCATTCGAACCGTGGGCCTTAGCGACGGCCCAACTGCTGGTTGCAATGGCCTTCGCTCCTACCTTGGCAACGGTTTGCGCGCTACCCGCGTCCCAGACGTTATAGAGCACCAACGGTTTTCCTGGGACGTGCAGTTGTGAAAATACATCGGCCTTCGAAGCCTGATCTTGTGCTGCTGAGTTTCTAGCCGATCCCGTCATCAAGAGTCTCCTTATTTCGATAGCCGCTAAGAGTGGTGAATTGGAACTTAGTGCGAGCACCCTTATGGACGCGTATCGAAAGAGGAAGATTTGACATATAAGAGGCAATCTCTGCCACGTGGCTGGCAAGAGATAGGTCGCAGCGCGCAGGCCTTCGTGGATCTTCATAGAACGCAAGGTTCTGAGCTAAATCCGCTTTGAAATCCGCCGTGTTCGCTTCAGTCGTGCAGCGGCTCAAAGCCGCAATGAATGCACCGGACGTTGTTGGGGTGAAGTAATTTTGCGCAATTGAAAGCGCTGCGCCGCTCAATGACAGGTGAACAGCGTCGCTCGACCTCGGCTGCGATTAGCATTCCCAACACGGGGCCGCACAGATACACCCATATATGGTTCCACATATGACTTGGGAACGCTGAAGCCAAAGTACGCGCTGGATTCATGCTTGTTCCCGAGACAGGCGATTCGACGGCGATGAACGTCGCAATCAAAATGCCAATAGCCACGCCTGTAAAAGGAGCACGACGCGGGGACCGAATAAAGAACAAGATCAGCGCCATGAGGAGCATCGAAATACCCGTCTCCGCTAGAAACGCGAGAAAGGCACCTGCTGAACCAGGAACAGTGATCGCACAGAGAATTGGCGGTTCGCTGAAAGTGCTGCCAGCGATAAGCAGGATGCATAGGACGCCGGTACATGCGCCCAGAAGATGCGCAAGGATGTAAAACAAGGCGTTCCACGGTTGGACACGCCGCAGGCGGAGAAACGCGATCGTAACTGCTGGGTTCAGATGCGCCCCCGATCTCTTACCCCAAGGCGACTGAATCAGGAGTGTTGCGATCAGACCGATCGCGGACGCAAGGATCACCAGACGGCTCATACCGTTCGGGATAACTCTGTAGGCTGCAGAGTGAGGAGAGTCGAACACAACAATGAGCAGGCACACTGAAAACATGAAGGCTGCTATGAGGCAGCCTTCAATCAGGTACTCCGGCCAGTTAGTGCGCAATGATTGCTTAGCAGTCAAGGTAAGGATTCATCTCGTAGAATTTGGACTCTTTGGTATCTTTGCTCCATGGCGTGTCTCGTCAGGTCCAATTCGACACGCCGCTGTACCTATTTCATCCGCTAGAGATGCGGTTTCAGGATTGCCTCGCCACTTTCATGGAAGGCGACTGCGATGGCCTGCTGGTGTTCTGCGAAGCTAAACTCTCTAGCAATGGGCATCGAGGTATCCTGCCACCACTAAAGAGAGTATTTCTTCATAGCGCCCTAAGCTAGCATCGGGAAGCCGCCAGATGATTAATGTCCGGCGGTGCGGCCGCCATCGACGTAATGAATTTCACCGGTAACGTAGTTGGCGTCTTCGAGATAGTTCATGGCGCGAACCACATCCTCAATCTTCCCGTTGCGGTTCAATGGCGAGAACCAACGGAGATCGTCAGGGTTGGAATTCTTGTGCAGCGGCGTTTCCACGATTCCTAGAGAAATAGTGTTAACTCGGATATTGCTGGATGCGAGCTCCATTGCCAGGCCGCGGGTCGCAGCAACGCAAGCGCCTTTAGACAATGATGCAAGTACCGCTGGAACGTTCTGCAAAGCATGCTCAACGAGGCTCGTTGAAATCTGCACGATGTGACCCCCACCCTGGTTCTTCATTGCAGGCACCGCCACCTGCGTCGCGAAGAACACACTGTCCAAGTTCGTTCTCATCACTTCCCGGAAGAGAGTCTCGGGAATTTCCTCGACTTTGCCGGGTCGCCAGATTCCAGCGTTGTTGATCAGCGTGTCGACGCGACCGAAATTATCGATCGCGGTTTGAACGACCTTGCGAGCGATTGCAGGATCTCCAATATCTCCAGGAACCGTAATGTAATCCGGATTCGTGGAAGGGGCGATCTCTCTTGCATTACCGACCGCACGCCAACCGCGGGCAAGATAGGCATTAACGAAGGCCTCACCCAAGCCAGAGGACGAACCGGTGACGACAACAACTTTGCGATCTGTGCTCATAATATTTTCTCCAGGTCATTGCGGTCATAACGCGACGCAATAGGCGATAGTGTGTAAAAGTTTTAGCTGCCTATCAATGGCTGAGGACGGCCAGTTGGTCAAGGCCGAAGCCGTGATCTGAACCTGGAGAGCCGAGGATTACAGAACCCCCAGCTCTCCAGCTCGTCGCCTCATCAGGCTCAACCAGAAGGAAACGTCGTCCATGCAAGAGACATCTACGACCTTGCGGCGTCCCTCATCTTTAGGACAGCTTCTTGAGTCGTCCACAGCGCATTTGCCATGAAGCGGTAGTTGACCATTGCGGCTTGGTACCCATCACCCTCTTCGTTCTTGGGGCCGGCAACAGCGTCCCGGATCATTGCGACTTCGATTCCGGACTCGATGATGTCGCGCATATGCGATTCGAGGCAAATATTTGCAGCCGGTCCAGCCATGATGACCTTCTCGATTTTGCGCATATGCAGTTGCTTGATCATGTCGTTCGCCTCGCAGCCGAAGTGCTTGTGAGGAGAGGTATTGCATGTGTGTCCATCCATGAGGTACTTCTTGAACGGCTCGTAGTAATCAGCCCTCGAGCCTTCGAACCCGTCGAGACTGACCGGATCTTTGCGGCCACAGAAGCCGATTCCGCCGAGGTAATGTCCAATAGCTCCGCCTGGAACCGTCCATTGAAGATCGGTTGGGTAGTACCAGTGTGGAGAGTGAAGAATGTAGTACCCCAACTCCTGGGCCGTTTTGAGGAGTTCTTCAGTGTGCTCAATCACGTTGCGCTCCTTGAGCGCATCCGCAATGAGTTCGTAATAAGTTCCGGTCTTCTGCTCGAAGAATTCATTTTGCATATCAACCAGCACAAGTGCGGTGCGCTTATGGTCGAGCTTCATCTCAGGGTTTCGATGGGTGAACAGCATTTGTCGGGCTCCTTTGCGAGGGAACGACTGCAAGTCGCCCTCGATGCCTCCTTCGACAACTTTTTGAAGCGCTCAGATATGCCAAAAATAGCGCAAATTCTGACAGCTTTCTGTTGCTGTCGTGAGGTCGTTAGGACAAGCAAGGAATTCTTGACGATCTCTTTCGATATCCCGGCCGTTACTAAAGGACATGACATCTATCCTCGAATCAGTACCTTACAGGCCCTTGGATTACGGTCACCGATCTGGGAGCTTTCGCTGTCCGCGGGTAGCTGGACTTCATAGAAGCTGCGTGGGAAGGCGTCGACCTTTGGATTCACAACTTGTCACCATCTTCGTGTCGCGTGTATCGAAGGATTGGAGGCGGAATCGATGATCCGACCCCCTAGGTGAGGGCTGCTGGAACTGCGATGGATTCGACTGCGGAGTTGCGGGTGTTGCGAATCGCGAGGGCACTGGGCGACCCCACGCGGTTTCTGATTTACAAGCACATCATCGACGCTGGGGAGATACGGTGTGGGGATATCAGTCTCGATTCGCCCGTACGTGCGTCAACCGTGTCACATCATCTCAAAGTTCTCTCAGGAGCAGGCCTCGTTTGCTCTAGGCGTGAAGGCCAAGGCGTGTATTACAAAGCGCTTCCATCGTGCCTCGACGGTTATCTACGCTACATGAGGGATTTCGAGCGGAAAGGATCAATACAACAGAGCTCTCATGCTCGGTAAGAGCACCAGTGATCTAGAAAAACGCACTGATGATGAGCCCGATAGTCACACATGTCTATGCCGCAACGTCCTCGAACTATCGCATTCCTTATCGATTCACCCGGAGACCTCCTGAGCTTAGTAGCGATGGCCTCTGTCTTTTCGTATCCTAAGGTCGAGGGTAAGCCTGCATATCAGATACGAATCTTGTGCGCGGACTCTGGATGTGAAGCTCACGGACGTGGCGGTCTCGTTCTTGGCGGATGTATCCCCTATTCCGACTTCAACGGTCCAATCGATACGCTAATCATCCTCGGTGGCGAGTCAGCGTTCGCCGAGCCACGACAAGAGGTCCTTCGATGGATACGCAGACGGGCGCCACACGTGCGACGTCTCATTGGGGTTTGTGTCGGAGTGTTTCTTCTCGCACCAACCGGACTGCTTGATGGGAGGGCTGTCACAACTCATTGGCATCATGCCCCAAAGCTTGCAGAGCTTTACCCAAAGCTAAATGTAGACAGGGACCGGGTCTTCATTAAGGACGGGAATGTCTATACGACCGCGGGCGTCACTGCCGGAATTGATCTCGCACTAGAGATCGTGGAAGAAGACATAGGTGGGAGCGCCGCAGCGACCATTGCCCATACCCTGGTACTTTACTTGCGTCGTCCTAGCAGCCAGACGCAGTACAGCAGCCTCCTGGCTCAACAGGCTGATGTTCGAGGCACACCACTACGAGACCTACCAGCATGGGTGAAATCAAATCTGACCGAGAAGCTTGATGTCAGCTCTCTGGCTCGATTGGTCTCTATGACGCCCCGCACTTTCGCTCGGCAGTTCGAGTTGCATTTCCGAACGACACCGGCGCGATGGATACAATCGCTCCGAATCCAGGCCGCGTGTAGCCTCCTGGCGACAAAGGAGCAGCCACTAAAGATCATCGCGCGGTTAACGGGATTCAGAGACGAGCAATCGTTGCGTCGTGCTTTCATCCAACAGCTCGCAATCACCCCCAAAGAATACCGGGAACGCTTTAGCAGGCTAAGAGTTCCGGAAAGCGATTGATCGGTCGTTCGAAGGATGATCAATACTTTTTCTCTACCTCAACTACCAGAACAGCGACGTTTCGCGATGCTCGGAGGTGCGGACTATGCCGAACATGAAGACCGAATGCGAACTATGCGAAAAAGCTCTCCTTCTCGATTCGGAGGACGTACTGATCTGCTCTTATGAGTGCACTTTTTGCAGCGATTGCTCGGAGTCCCGACTAGGGAACATTTGCCCAAACTGCGGGGGAGAGCTCAGCCATCGCCCTACCCGTCGCGTGAAGTGAATAAATGATCGCGCCACCCCCCGCACTCTCGACACTTCTGCCGTACACGCCTCCCTATGACTGGCAGGCATGTCTAACGTTTTTCAGGCATCACAGCATGCCAGGTCTTGAGACTGTTGATGAATCCGGTTACGAACGCGTAGTGGAAACAGCAAAGGGTCTCGGTTGGTTTCGTGTTGATCACAGAACAGAGGGCAACTGCCTGCGCCTATCACTTTGGAACGGAACGGAAGCGGAGCTGCTAGCCATCACCGTCCGGGCGCGTAAGATGTTCGATCTCGATGCCGACCCAGCAGCCCTCGATCGCCATATGAATGCCAACGGGGCTTTGTCTGAAATCTGGCAACGGTACCCAGGCCTACGACTCACCCGAGCATGGAATGGATTCGAGGCAGTCTTTGCGACGGTACTTGGACAACTGGTATCAGTCAAATTCGGAAGGATTCTGACGAAGGAATTGATGACTGCAGCTGGCCGGCTAGCCGCCCATCCGAGAACAGGAATCACCGTGAATCTCTTTCCCTCAGCAACAGAGATACTTAGCTCAGATCTCTTGGAAGTCAGAACATCCGCGAAGCGCCGTTCCACGCTTCATGCCTTAGCCTCAGCGATCAACCATGGAGATCTCTCACTCGAAGCAACACAGGACTCGATTGGGCTCAAGCGCTCGCTCCGAAATATTGCCGGCGTGGGCGCGTGGACGGCGGAGTATGCAGCGCTTCGTGGCTTCGATGACGATGACGCGTTTCCTGCCACAGACTACGTCTTAAAGCGAGAGCTCAAAAACCACGCTGCTCTAAACCTTGAGGCAGTTCGACCACTCCGTGGATATGCAGCAATCGCTTTGTGGAGGCATCATGCCCAGCGAGAACAACCCTAGAGCATCTTTACGAGAAACTAGAAGATCGACGGCGAGTGACCGTCGAATGTGGCGGCAACTCGGACTTTACTGTACCAATACCAAAGTACAATGGACTCTGGGTTTGATTTGCCCGACCATGAAACATTAGAGGCCGAACGATTTGGCGATGATGGTTTCCACTTGCTGCAGTGTGCTCACGGCATCGCATGGCTGTTTGTCTAGCTTCGACTGTCGGACACGTCCTTTCTATCCGAGCAAGCTATCAAGCGTTAGCCGCGAAGGACGTTCATGGATCAGGTAGCGACGGTAATCGTTGTGGATGACGATCAGTCAGTGCGAGAATCTCTACCTGAACTCATTCGAGAATACGGCTATCATTCCAGAGCCTACACATCAGCGGAGGAGTATCTGTCCTCGAGCGATGCGCAGTCTGCAAGCTGCCTTATCCTCGACATGGCGATGCCTGAGATGGGCGGCCGCGAACTTCAGATCGAACTTCGCCGACTGCAGGCCAAGCTTCCGATCATCTTTATCACTGCGACTCAGAGTGCCGCAGCCCGGCAGTTAGTAATCGATGATGGGGCGGCAGCTTGCCTCATGAAGCCATTTCGTGACAGAGATCTTCTGAATGCAATTGAACATGCTCTCGAGAGATCTGAGCGGTCGAACTTGTGACCTGAGAAAGCGTAGAGTGCTTGCGCTCCGCTCAAAGCCACGCAAATCGGATCGCCAACACCACAGTACCCGATACCATCAGACAATATCGCTGTGCACCCAGCTTTGTTGTAATCCCTTCAAGCATCAAGTGTCCGCGAATTTCACACAATCATTCGAGGACAGTTGGTGTCGCAGCCCTTCGGGTCGTTCTCATCAGAGCGGAAAGACCTTGAGTGCTCGTTCATCGGGCGGTTCGCTTTGCGGATTGAAGGAGAAAACCATGCACAACGCCATCTTCGTTAACGAGCTGCCAGCACCGCCTCTTGGCAGGCAAGTGCCGAGCGGTGCTTCAATGCATCTTCCTCAGGCAGAGCGTCCATTTGTGTTTGAAGAGCTGGAGAGGATGTATTCTCGGCGACTTTTCAAACAGATCATAGCCATCACGAGGCACCATGAAGACGCTGAGGATGCGCTTCAAGATGCTCTTTGTAGTGCTTATATGGCCCTGCCCCTTTTCGAACGACGCTGCCACATCTACACCTGGCTTAGCAGAATCGCTATTAACTCCGCATTGGTCAGGGTCCGAAAGCGTAAAAACCTACGTGAATTTTCTATCGAGAAGCAAAACGAGTGGGATGAAGCTGAGCCCATGCACGATATTCCTGACAAGAACTGGTCGGCCGAAGATCTCTACTGCGCAGAAGAGAAGATGCGACAGATTGCAACTGTTGCGGATTCACTTGATCCCATTTCGAAGAAGGTGTTGCATCTCCGTGCTAGTCATGAATACTCCATGGAAGAGATTGCTTTGCGTTTGGATATGTCTGTGTCGGCGGTCAAGGCGAGATTGTATCGGGCTCGACACGTTCTTCGAGTCTTCTTGCCGGACGACGTGGTACGCAATACGAGAAATTGACGGCCTTCATGAACTAGGTCTCGATGTTTTAGGGCGCGCCACAGCCGGCAGGTCAAACCCGAATGTGGCGCCACCACGATCATTGTTGCGAGCCCAAAGAATCCCCTGGTGAGCTTCGATAATGGACCGACTCACTGATAGCCCCATTCCCATCCCGTTTGGCTTCGTCGTGAAAAACGAATCGAAGAGCTTCCGCGATTGTTCAGGTTGAAATCCTGCGCCCGAATCTTCTAATGTCAACGAGATCCTATCCTCACCCTTGTAAGTGTGAATCGAAATGCTGCGGCGTGATCCTGGGTTGCTAGCGATAGACTCAATCGCATTACGCAACAGATTGAGCACCACCTGTTGGATCTGTACCCGATCACCCGCTGTTTGCCCCATTTGCGAACTGAGTTTTCGGTCTACCGTGATCCCCTCTTGCTCGAGATCGAAGCGCGACAATTCGAGTACCTCAATGAGAGCTTCGTTGAGATCAAATGCTTCGTGTGTGGGTTCTCGATCACTGTAGAGATCCCGTAGACGACGGACTATCTCTGAGGCGCGATTTGCATCACGGATTATCCGGCCGATCGCCTGGGTTGCTTCGCTTATAGGCGTTGGCTTTCGGCTCAACTTTCGAATTGAAAGTTCTGCGTTTGCCATAATACCCAGAAGCGGTTGGCTGACCTCGTGCGCTATGGCGGCGGCCATTTCTCCCATCGAGGCCGCGCGCGCAACTGCGGCCAGGTCTGCTCTAGCTTGGGCTAGAGCATCTTCACCCCTGCGCCTGGCTGTGATATCAGCGATCGCCCCGTGATACTCAAAAGTCCCGTCGGCACTGTCCGTTCGGCTAATCTTGACGAGGACGACTTTCTCGGACCCGTCAGCCATGATGAGCCTGTTCTCATGCTCGTCGGTTGTCGTTATCGGCTTATCTCTAAGTGACATCACCCGAAAGCGACCATCTGGGTGGACTCTATCCAAAATCCTTTGAAGAGTCACCGGCGTACCGAGTTCTAAGTCGAGGATTCGATAGAACTCTTCAGAGCATTGGAAGGCCTCTTGTTGCCTGGACCACGAGAAGCTACCCACGTTTCCGATTCTCTGTGCCGCGCCAAGAGAAGCCTCGCTTCGACGAATCTCGTCCTCCACTAACTTCCGATCGTGAATATCAATGTTTGTGCCGTACCAGCTTCGGATTGCTCCCGATTGATCCCTCAATGCGCAGGCTCTCACTAAGAACCAACGGTATTGGCCATCGGATCTCCGAAATCTAACTTCAACTTCTGCCGATTGCGCGGTTCCAGTGGACATCAGGTCTTTCCAGCGCTTTAGGCTTGGCGCAATGTCGTCCGGATGAATTACGGCTATCCAGCCGGCTCCAAGTGCCGCCTTTGCGTTCATGCCTGTATAGGCTAGCCAATTCTCACTCAAGAAATCGACCATTCCATTGGGTTCGGCTGACCAGACCAGGATGGGCATCGAGTTCACGACGCGCATAAGCTGATCTCCGTTGTGCGCGACTCGTTCAGCTCTCAACCTTTGGAGTTGCGCATTTAATTCCTTATTGTTTTCTCTGAGCGTGGCGTTTTCCAGGCGCAGCTCTGCAGGGTTAAGAGGGCGCGCCTCCTCTCGCGGCCTGTTCTCTTGGGTCAGGTCACAGGACGTATCGATCCGGTTGTGCTTCTCTTCAACGATCACGGACCTGCCTTCTTTGATCAATACCGGCTCGTTGTACTCAGTTCCTTCCCTTTACCGTTTCGTTGTTCAACGGTCCTGCCGGTATTCCTATACCTCAGTAGCAACGACGGAGTCCCGAAGCACCTCGAGCCTGATCGCCATCTGAATCAGCGCAGCTAACGAATCGGCATGAAGCTTGCGCATCACGCTTCCTCGGTGAGCCTTCACTGTTATCTCGCTAATGCCCAATTCAAAACCAACGTTCTTGTTGGCGAATCCAGCGACTACCAAAGGGAATACGGCTCTTTCTCGGGGGGTGAGTTGTGCATATCGCCGTCGTAAAACGATCATGTCCTCTTCTGCTGATTGCGATCTTCTTCCCGTCTCGACCGCCGAGCAAACGGCGTCGATGAGGGTGCGATCTGCGAAAGGCTTCGTCAAGAACTCCACAGCCCCATTTTTCATCGCTTTTACGGACATCGGTATATCACCGCTTCCAGTGATGAATATGATGGGCACAGATGGACACTCAACTTGTAGCAATTGCTGAAGCTCCAACCCGTCCTGGTCAGGAAGATGGATGTCGAGAACGACGGAATAGGGACGGCCCCTGCGCACACCAGTTAGCAGTTCCTCTGCAGAATGAAATGTCCCTACGACGAAGCCCTCGTCGGTCAGCACTGCTTCAAGTGCCTCGCGTACCGAGACATCATCGTCAACTACAAACACGTCTGTCTTTGGTGTCACAATGCGCTCCGAATCCTCGGCTCGACCGATCTTGAATTGGATCAGTGCTTTGCATCTTCATGCAGATCTCTCATGTGGGAGAAGTGACGAATGTTCCGGTTCTCGAGTGGGAGCTGGGACCATTTCTCCCGCATTTTCGTCCAGAGGAATCGATGAACATCGATTTCTCTGCCTGCAATCATCTTCGATTCCTGTCGCCAGATGCTGCCATTGTTCCTTCATTTTCTGTCATCATCGGTCCCACGCCGCACCGGGACGTAAGTCATCGGCTCATGTGTCTGCGCTTGAGAAACGAGGAGGTCATTGAAACGAGAACGTGCGGTGCCCCGTTGAGCCAGAGTTGTGGCACTGCCTCCATGTGGACTCTCTGAGCGCAGTGCGGACATCTCGTTTCCGTCGGTTGTTCCCGGATTTCCAGATCAACCCCTCGAAGGCAGCAAGGGCACGAGACAGGTACAGCTCTGTTGCGGAGAACATCATCCCGTTCTATGGCCATCCAAATAGGAGCTGGCTGTCGTTCGGACAGAAAACCATTACCCACTCTTTGCTCAAGTATCTTGATAAGGGACGTTCCTTTGAGGCCGCCTTTGGCATAGAATGCGTCTGCGGCGACTCCCATTGGAACTGTAGCGCCAGAATAGGAAGCACTTGTAGCGATTACAAAGATCTCGGGAAATCTCCGGCGAACAATAGATAAGAGTTCATAACCGCTCATGCGCGGCATATTCAGGTCGCATATCAAAATGTTGGGAAGCGCTTCTTCGATCGCCGCCAAGGCCGCGATTCCATCTGCAGCGCTTCTGGTTTGATAGTCGGAGTCCCGGACCATCATCTCTATGGTCAAACGGATGAGCGGCTCGTCGTCCACGACGAGCACCTGGTCTGGGCATTGAGCTGGCATCGAATCCTCCACGGAGACATCGTGTCGAGGGTGCGGCCGGAGTTTTTCTTCACTGGGCACAGCCGCACTCGAAGGATTCGCAGACAAGCCTCAGAGCCGGATCATCTCTTCGAATCTTCAGACTCCATTAGGCAGGATCGACATTTGACCGCGCTATTAGACGATGGTATCGGGACTAGGCGAAGTTGCGCTCAGCTGTGGCCACACAGCATGCAAAAACCTCGCTGCGTGAGCAGCGAGGTTCTTGCACAACTTTGTTTATCAGTGTGAGGCGGTAGATTAGGCGCTTGCCAACTTCTGTGTCGGGTGAACAGCGTTTGAAGCATTAATCTTCCACGTCGCCAGTTCAGCGAAAATTAGGGCGACAACGACACCTACCGCTCCTAGATAACCAAGATGATGGGCTCCCACTGAATGAAGTCCCACAGCGCCAACGATACCGGCGGTGGTCACTCCCAAGTAGGTGCAGGACGTGTTCAACCCAAGAACAACGGGTGCCGTCTGAGGGGCTACAGCCACCAATCGATGTTGCTGGGGGGCCAAGATTCCCCAGCTGGTCACGCCATACACAACTAGTGCGGGAATCGTCGTCCAAAGGCTAGCGCCCGTCCAGGATACCGTCAGGAGGAACGCCGTAAGGATAATCAACATCCCAAAAATCAACTTGCGGCTCCCTATCGTGTCTGCGAGACGACCCGCCACAAGATTACTGATGCTTCCACTTGTCCCCCACAGAACCAAGAGACCTCCTGTGAGCAATGCATTGTGGCCTATAGCCCGGTCGAATACGACCGTGAAGTAGGTATAGATCATGAAGTGCCCGCTCTGATAGAGCCATGTGCAAAGGAGAGTCAGAGCAACTCTTGGGTCCGCAACGGGAGCGATTCTTGCCCTGAGAGAGATTTTGGGCGGGAGAGGAACTTCCGCCAGGAGGAACGCTACCCCTACCGCCGAGAGAACGGCGAGGGCTGATACGAAGGCCATAGTCCAACGCCAATCTCCTAGACCTCCGATCACAGCTCCAATCGGAGCTCCCAGTGCGGTTGCAAATGTTAGTCCCGCGATTACGATAGAAAGTGCCTGACCTCGACGTTCGGGAGCGACCATTGATGCAGCCGCCCCTGTCGCCGTGGGAGCGAACATCGCCGCACCGACGCCGGCAAGAATACGGCTCGCGATAGCGATTGCGAACGTCGGTGCGCCTGCGGTAATCAAATTAGCAACGCCGAAGATCGCGAGAGCAATCAGGAGCATCCGTTTCCGAGGGACGTGCGCAGCCACGGCGGCAATGATGGGAGCCATCAAGGCATATGTGATTGCGTATGCCGTTGTTAGCTGACCAGCGACACCAATGTTCACATGGAATGTATGAGAGATTTCTGGCAGAACGCCCGCCACGACAAAACTGTCTGTACCTAAAGCAAACATTCCGAGAGCCAACACAAGCAATCGCCTATCCATCTGATCCCTCCAATTAACGAGCAGGCTTTGGATGTATGGCGCTCCAAGATCAGGCCGACAAAAAGAGGGCAAATCGCGCCATTTTGATGGCTGTTCACCAATCCCTTTTGTAGTTCGAGCCAAATCCTTGCCTGGACACCAAGAATTTCGTTGCTTGCGAACCAGCAACGCGAGTCCAAGGGAAGGTCAACCCACTCTATCGACCGGCAGCAGAATCTCGAGAATCGAGAGCGCTGACGGCGCTGCAAACTCACACTATGGGGGCATATATATGAGCGAAGCAAATGGATCGACTAATCCGGAACAAGGACAGAGTGGCGAATATCTGAGCTGGCTTGGCACACAATGGAGAGCCGATCTCGCATACCCGAAACTTACCGACGACATGATTGAGAGACTGCATGCCTACGGACAAGAAGAGAGGTTTCCGAGCGGTATTTGCTTATACAGCCATGGTGACCGGAACATTGACCTCTTTGTTGTGCTTGACGGTGGTATCGACGTTTCGTTGCCTGCAGCTGCCGGTGGGAAAAAAGTTTACAACGAGATTCGGGCCGGTAATTTCGGAGGAGAGTTTAATCTTCTCAACTCGCAGGGCGCCGTGGTCGAGGCACGGACGGTTTTGCCTAGCCTCCTTCTCCGTATACCTCGACACAATTTGCGCGATTTGATGCGAGCCGAGGGCGATATCGCCAATCTCATCGTGCAAGCCTGCATTTGGCGGCGCATCAGAATTGTTGAAGCTGCCGTAAGCGGGGCAATAATCACGGGACATACCGACGATCCGCAGATGACTCTGCTCAGACGGTTCTTCCTAAGAAATATTTACCCGCATCGCTTTGTTGACCTGACACAAACTGGTTCAGAGTCCGGGTCGACACGCTACCCGACTGTGACGCTGCCCAATGGGAAGGTGCTGGAAAGGCCGGAAATTTCTGAACTAGCGGACGAACTCGGGATCACCGAACTCCCTGACCCGAGAACAATTTTCGATGTGATCGTGGTGGGTGCGGGCCCTGCGGGTTTAGCATCCGCCGTGTACGCCGCTTCAGAAGGTCTATCGACAGTCATCATTGAAGGCGTCGCGCCCGGCGGTCAGGCGGGGACAAGCTCCAAGATCGAGAATTATCTTGGGTTCCCCACCGGAATTGGCGGTCAGCAATTGGCTATCCGGGCTCAGATGCAAGCGCTTAAGTTCGGTGTCAGCTTCGCCATCTCTCGCCCCGTTGTCACAATTGGTCACGAAGACGGTATACACCGAATGGTCCTTGCCGGTGGCCAGGCCCTCTGCGCCCGGGCCGTTGTTGTCGCGACCGGGGCGCAATACCGAACTCTGAACGTAAAGAACTACCAGCAGTACGAGAATCGCGGACTCTTCTATGCCGCGACTTCGATGGAGGGAGTTTCTTGCCGTAACCAAGAAGTGATTGTTGTCGGAGGCGGTAATTCAGCGGGACAAGCTTCCTTGTTCCTCTCTGGCATCGCAAGACGTGTTCATCATATAGTTCGTGGGCCTTCATTGGCAGCCACGATGTCGCAGTATTTGATTTCCCGTATCGAGGGATCTAAACGTATCTCCCTGCATACCAACTCAGAAATCACCCGGCTCAGTGGAGCGCCCTCCCTCAGTCATGTGTCATGGCTCAATAAATTGAGTGGCGAGACTACTGAGTGCGGCATAAGCGCTGTGTTTGTCATGATAGGTGCCGAGCCGAATACTGGCTGGCTGTTCGGCACCGTTCAGTTGGATAGTAAGGGATTTGTCCTGACGGGTGGTGTGCATGGGTTTGAATCGACGCCGTACGCGACCAGCGCGCCCGGCATCTTCGCGGTCGGCGATGTGCGGGCAAATTCAGTCAAACGTATCGCCTCGGCAGTGGGGGAAGGCTCGGTCGTCATCTCTGACATCCATCGCTACCTAGCTGCGAGCCGAACTACCTCCGATGCTGAATCAGATGACCGAGCTGGGCTTCGATAAACCACAATCCAACAGGGCTGGCTGACTGCCTATACGCGCAAACAATGACGCGCCGATTAGATTTGGGATTCAGAACCTGGGACTCGTACAGAGTCAGGGAACAACGAGCCACCTAGACCTTCGAGGTGGAGCAGATGTTCCTTTGCGCCCAAACCACCCGCGAAACCAGTCAATTTGCCAGAAGCACCGATGACGCGGTGGCACGGAACCAAGATAGCGATGGGATTGCGACCATTTGCAGCTCCGACTGCACGCGTGGCGTTTGAGTTACCTAGTTGCGCGGCGAGTTGTCCGTACGTTCGTGTCTCCCCAAAAGGAATCGCGAGCAACGACTTCCACACCTCTTTTTGGAAGGAGGTTCCGCGCATGTCCAGAGGTATCGTGAAGAGATTTCTCTTTCCAGAGAAGTACTGCCGCAGCTGGTCTTCTGCTTGCCGAAGGATTGGGTGTTCCGGATTCTCAATCAGTTCAGGCAAGACGACTCGCCGCGGTCGCTCTTTCTCCCACAGAACTGCCACCAGTCCCTCTTCACTCGCAACGAGTCTCAAATTGCCAATGGGAGTGGATATCCACTTGTAGGAAAGGCCCTGCTTCATGTTTTGTTTCCCCCGGCATTAGGCCATGTTTCATGATCCCGATCTTTATTAGAGACATCGAACCTACCGGTATGTGCCGAAGCGCGCATTCCGACGTGTCGGTCTCAGCGGCTCTTCTTCAGCATTACCTCGAGACGATCAAGCCCGAGGTACAAGGGATCAAAAGGGCCCTCGGGGATTGAAGCATCTTGAACTTCTTTTCTCACAACTACAGAGTTCCCGGAAGTTGATTCAATGAAACGGGCTAGTTCGTCGAAGCCAGAACGAACAGAGTCTTCATGAGCAACTGCTGAAGTTGCTGCAACAATCTTGCTATTCATGGTCTTCTCCCGGATGAATCGGATTGTGACGCCAGATAGTTGATGTCGGAGTGATCACGCTGGAAGTGTCAATAAACACTCATTTGCTGCCAAAGGTGGATGTGCATCCAGCTGGGTGGATCTATCGAGAGAACGGTTGAGTTATGCTTCTTCAGCGTGATATCGCTGAATGATTGTCACTTTATAAAGACTTGAGTGTTGCTATGCGTCAAGCTCATCAAATCAACGCGAGACACAACCATCTCGTTCTTTTTGCCGCGATTCTCGGCTCAGGAATGGTGTTCCTTGATGGAACAGTCGTCAATCTTGCGATACCGTCCCTGCAAAGCGCTTTCAGGTCCAACTTCTCTGCGGTGCAGTGGGTGATCGAAGCCTATACGCTCACACTGGCATCTCTCCTTCTGACTGGTGGCGCTCTTGGAGATCGATACGGACGACGCAGAACGTACGTTTTCGGCGCTGCTCTTTTTGCACTGTCATCCATCGCTTGTGGATTATCAGTCAACAGTGTCGAGCTGATAGGGGCTCGGGCAATTCAAGGGGTTGGGGGTGCACTTCTTGTGCCCGGCAGTCTCGCGCTGATTACATCAGCATATCCCGAGGACGTTCGTGGCCGAGCCATTGGAACTTGGTCTGCTTTCTCGGCGATTACGACAGCAGTGGGACCCGTTGCTGGTGGTTGGCTCATCCAACATGTGAGTTGGCGCTGGATCTTTTTCTTGAACGCCCCCATCGCGGTTGCTGTTTGGCTTCTCTGCCTCGCCATGGGAGAGAGTCATGATGATGCGGGTCCCAGAGCGATGAACTGGCGTGGAGCAGCCCTCACAATCATCAGTATGGGCAGTCTGACGTATGCGCTGATTGAGTGGCCCGTAGATGCACGTCACAGGTTGCTCGTGAGCCTGGCGGTCGTGGGAATTGCTGCTTTGGCGGGGTTACTCACCCTTGAGAGGAAGACCGTGGATCCCCTCATTCCCGCGGAGGTCTTGCATTCACGCAATTTCTCAGGGGCCAACGCCCTCACGTTCCTTGTATATGGTCCCTTGAGTGCAATGTTGTTCTTCATTCCCTTAGATTTGATTCAGGCTCAGCACTATTCGGCGATAGTTGCAGGGGCCGCATTCTCTCCATTTGTAGTGATCATGATGATTTTCTCCCGCTCGGCGGGGAAGCTAGTTGAGCGATACGGAGCGCGCCTGCCGCTGACACTGGGCTCGCTGATTGTGGCCCTTGGTTACATTTTGTTCTCTATGCTCCCACAAGACGGACGCTACTGGACGTCCTTTTTTCCTGCTGTTCTTGTGACTTCGATAGGGATGACTCTCGTTGTTTCTCCCCTCACCACAACGATCATGAATTCAGCTCCACGGGAGCATGCCGGCATTGCGTCTGGCATCAACAACGCCGTTTCCAGACTCGCTTCTTTACTCGCTGTGGCTTTCTTCAGCGCTCTGTTGCTCGCTGTTTTTGTTCGCCGTCTTGATCAGCAGCTAGCGCTCTTGCCTATACCGCCTGGCGAGGCTGCGGAGGTTCTGGCAAGTCGCTTTCAGCTTGCGGCTATCAAGTCAACAGACCCTCTCGTACAGCGGGCAGTTCTTGCCTCGTTTATCCACGCCTACAAGCTCGTGCTTTGGTGGATGGCGGCTTCGTTGGCCGGGGCAGCAGTCATTGGATATCTTTTTATCGATGGGCAGGAGCGGGAGGCCTAATCAAGACCTCGACGAACATCGCATGATGATTTGTTAAAAGACCCGTCTCGGAGTCGGCGGCTCTCACCATTAGTCTTTTCCGATTTCATTGCCCCCTCCCAGTGCTGTCCGTCTCGGCTTCTCGGAGAGATGCCGAGACGGCATATAAGCACAATCGTGGTCGCCATCGAGTGGCCCGCTAGGCCAAGACCCGGTCTACTGTTTGATCGATTGTGCTCTTCGGCACATAACCTACGATCTGTTCAGCAATCTGGCCGTCTTTGAAGATGAGTAGTGCAGGAATACCTCTGATCCCGTATTGAGCCGGTGTGAGATTGTTTTGATCGACATTCATCTTCAAGACTTTCAGTTTTCCTTCATAAGTGGCGGCAACCTCCTCGACGATCGGGGCTACCGCGCGACATGGGCCACACCACGATGCCCAGAAATCTACCAGCACCGGCTCTTGCGATGCCAAGACCTCACTGGCGAAGGTGGCATCACTGACTTCCGCGATGCTTACCATTTTTTATTCCTCTCGTTAGGGTTCGATAACAACTCACGTTTTGCCGTCGCGAATCAGACACCGACACATCTCACAGCTACGTCTTCATCCCCAACCGCTCTGTCTTGTCTGCACGATCTGGCATCGAGAACAGTAGAGTTCAACAAACGCAGGGTTCTAGATGAGTTGACTTCTAGAGTTGAATTGACAGAAAAGAGGCGAATTCAGCCAGGAGCGTAACTCAAGAAAGCGGCTTAAATGCCAGAAAACAATCATTTTCTGCCACGTTATGATGGACCGCATGGCTCCTCGCGCTCGCGTAATCGCATTCCTCGTGGCTCCTCCATTCGAGTTGCTCAATCTCACCGGGCCAATGTCAGTCTTCTCGAAAGCAAAGTTGAATGGGAAAGAGTATTACACGATCAAACTTCTATCCACTGTGCGTTCTTCGATGGCTTACAGCACATCCGGAATCTCCCTAAGTCCGGTTACATATTTCGCAGACCACAGCGGTCCGATTGACACCCTGATTGCGGTCGGTGGCGAAGGCTCAATGGCGACTCCCGCTCCTGAGGTTTTGCCGTGGATACGAAACAGATTCAATCATGTCAATCGCATTGCGTCGGTTTGCACCGGAGCTTTTCTCTTGGCGGAAGCCGGAGTATTGAATGGAAGGCGAGTTACGACGCATTGGCAACACGTTGACGAATTGATAGCGCGTCACAAGCATCTGAGAGTCGATCGAAATCCGATTTACATTCGCGATGGCAAGGTCTACACGACAGCCGGCACAAGTGCAGGAATCGATCTGGCTCTCGCACTGCTAGAAGAAGATCTGGGCCATGCCATTGCAGCTTGTGTTGCTCGCGAGATGGTCCTATTCCTGCGTCGTCCCGGGAACCAGGCTCAGTACAGTTCTCTCCTGGCACAGCAGGCAGATGTGAGCGGAACTCCAATGCGCGAACTTCCTTCCTGGGTGACTTCGCGATTAGAAAAAAAACTGGATGTTCATGAACTAGCCAAGGTGGTCTCGATGACACCCCGAACGTTTGCTCGGCAATTCGAGCTTCATTTCAGAACAACGCCTGCACGATGGGTGCAATCCGTTCGGGTCGAGGCCGCCCGCCAACATTTGGAGACGGGGGAAATTGCTTTAAAGAGCATCGCGCGACTCACAGGGTTTCGCGACGAACAGGCACTGAGGCGGGCGTTTCTGCAGCAGCTATCGCTGACACCCAAAGAGTACCGCGAACGATTCAGCGCTTCCATCTCTGCAACTGGCTCAGTCAAGGTTTAGAGGTGAGCTAGCGATAGATCTCCCAAGTCCGCAAAACATGCTCAAAGCGCTGCATATCGACACGCGTTCCCATAAACTCGACACCCTCAAGCTTCAGTCGTTTTCGCTGTTCGCGTGCTCCATCGCCCGGAAGTTTGATCTGTCCTCCAGCACCCACAACCCGATGCCAAGGAAGATGGTCGACCGGCACGGTCCGTAAGAGCCGAGCGACGGCGCGGTGGTAGCGAGGATAACCGGCCGCGGCTGCTACCGCCCCGTACGTGCTGACCTTCCCTGATGGAATCGCGAGGATCATTCTTTGGAACGCTAAATCGCGAGGCTCGTTGGTTTGGATTGCATCGCGCCGCAGCTTCTTCTTTCCCTGTTCAAAGGCAAGCTGGTCGAAGACAATTGCTCGTCGACCGCGGGTTTTAGCTAAAGAGTTGTTATTCGCCACACCCAATGATGCACGATTTTTGGGGGCCACGTTTCTGACAAAGAACAGGCATTCCATGCCAGATGGTTTCGTTTGGAGTTTTCTTGCAATGTCTCGCGTTCCTTCGGTCCGAGGAACCGCCCTATGTTCAAAGGTCCTTTCTAGGACTGTGCTTTACCACCAGAAAAGCGCCTCGATAACCCGTAATTCAATCCGATTGGTTCGGGAGTCGCGGTTGGAGGACTCACGTGGAACCGAGCTCCTCGTGGAAGGAGGAACTGTCCCACCGAGCAGCGACTGCTGTGACCGGATCACGCTGAGTGTCGGCGGTGGTGGTTTGGCATTTGAACGCGGCCTTCAGGGCGCTGCCTTCGCCACCAACGCATTGCCAAGATGGAAGTTTCGGGCATGGCAGTTTCCACATCATCTAGATTCCAAGCGGGCATATAGCCTCATCAAAAACCTTTTGATAAGACTCTGCCGTGGAATGTGCACGGAATCGCTGATTTGGCAGAAAGAAGCATCTGACGGCGAAATCTGCCAATTATGAGATACTTTCTACATGCCGGGACGCCAACATCCCGTGATCGCCTTCCTCGTCGCATCTCCGTTCGAGATCCTCGATCTGACAGGTCCTTCGTCCGTTTTCGAGCGTGCCACAGTAGACGGAGAGCGTTTTTACTCGATCCAGATACTCTCCACCGGCGAGACCGGTACAGTCGAAACCGCAGGCGGGATGTCCATCGCCAATGCTGCCAGATACTCCGATTATGTTGGGCCGATTGATACCCTAATTGCGATCGGAGGTGATGGAGCGGTTGCACCCCAATCACCTCAACTATATCAATGGCTGCGCGAACGTGCCCCGTATATTCGGCGAGTCACATCTATATGCACCGGAGCATTTATCCTCGCTGGTGCAGGCCTGCTTGATGGTCATCGTGTCGCTACACATTGGCTTTGGTGCGATCTTCTGCAGACCCGCTACAAGCATTTGAAGGTGGAACGCGATCCGATCTTCATCAAAGAGGGCAAGTTTTACACCACCGCTGGTGTAACCGCTGGCATCGATCTCTCTCTGGCCCTCGTAGAGGAAGACTTGGGCCACGCCTTGGCGGCGTCCATCGCGCGCATTCTGGTTTTGTTCTTGAGGCGTCCAGGCGGTCAGTCCCAATACAGCACCTTGCTCGCACAACAAGAGGACATCGATAACGCGAGAATGCGTGATCTGCCGGCCTGGGCCAAAGCGCATCTCCATCAGAAGCTGGACGTTGCTCAGCTTGCGAAGGCTGCCGCTATGGGCTTGCGGACGTTCATGCGGCAATTCAAAGCGCAGTTTGGCATGACGCCGGCACGTTGGGTTCAATCGATTCGAGTTGAGACTGCAATGCAGCATCTCGAAGATCGGACGCTCTCGATTGGTAAGGTTGCGCGACTGACCGGCTTTCGTGACGAGCAGGCATTGCGTCGAGCCTTCGTTCAGCAAATTGGTGTGACCCCCAAAGAGTATCGGGAACGCTTTGGAGAATTGGATCGCAGTCATGATGCGCGACCGGATTCAAGTGGCAAGTTCGAGACGGACGTCCCGAGCAGGATAGTTACATCGAGTCTCACAAATAAACAACCCGTCGTCGCGGAAGCGTGAAGGCAAGCTAAAGCTTTCCATGCAGAGGGTCAGCGCGAAGCGACAGCCATCAACGTAAAACGATCACCGTGTCGGGTGAACCGTACCCCAAGAAATATGTCTGCGGCAAACGCTAGTAATCACGTGGATGGACCGTGCGCTTTGCACGAAGTCTCAACGCCCATCCTCGTAATCGAGGAGCGTAGTGCCTCTGTGTAGGCCGAGCCTATCAGACGACTGCCAACTCAACGATCCCTAATCAGAATTTGCTTGCCTAACGTCCAAGCTTCGGCATTGTTGAAGAATTAGCTTTGATTGATAGTTCCTCGTAGAAAAGGTCCTCGGCGTTTGCGAATGAGAGCGGTACAGACTATGGTCTGTACCGCTCTCTGCGTAAAGACCTATCGACACGTAGGAAATAGGGTTGCGCTGTCCTCGTGGTCACGCTCGAGTGGCCGATACCATCAGACAATTTCCCTTCCATCTATTTGCCTGGATGATGTCATGAGAGGCAGTCATGCTAGATAGGTTTGACCCAACGAGATCACGGAATCGGTCCTTACTTGAAGCTGCAGAATCGGAGCTTGAACGACAATACTCCTTTTGTCAACGCGAGGAAGCTACCCAAATTCGTGAAGGTGAAGATGCTCATCTGACCGGCACGACACGGTCTCTTGAACGTCGCTTGCTGGGGTTGAATGTAACGGCGCTTGGGGCTTTCCCGGACATTGACATTGGTCTGTAAGCAAGAGCTTGCACAGGAATAGCAGGCATGGATTGCCTAAAGAAGCTACTTCAGGGAGGGACATACTATGCGACAGGAAACGGACCAGCTGGTTGTAGATGCGCGCGAGGGCGATGCAGATGCGTTTGCCGAACTGATGTCGCGCCACTCCGGAACGATGCGGCGTACGGCTTTCGCCATCATGAAAAACTTTGATGACGCAGACGATATCGTTCAAGAAGTATCTCTCAAGGTATTTTGCAAACTTCACACATTCCAGGCCCAATCGGCGTTCTCTACCTGGCTAACGCGAATAGTGATCAACACGAGCCTGATGCATTTGCGCAAGTCACGGCGTTCGAAGCTTTCGTCCCTCGACGAATTCATGGATGGGGAAGACTCGCGCCCGCGCGAAGTTTCAGATCCCACTCCCGGTCCAGAGCAGCAGTACATATCCCGAGAAGCTCAGCAGCGTCTGCATGAAGGTATGGGTAAACTGCCTTCGTCGTTGCGAAGTGCCTTGACGGACAAGGTGTATGGAGAGCTATCGATGGACGAGATCGCTCAACGGAACGGTGTGAGTGTCGCAGCCGCCAAGTCGAGGACCTTACGTGCCCGCGTCATGCTCATTGAGAAACTGAGAACACCGAACCGCGCCCTTACGCGTTCAGCAGTAAGGTGAGCTGGCGCGTGAGATAGCCGATTTGTGGCTAAAACTTCTGTTTGTTATTGCTTGTAAGCCTGAAGATTCCGGCGAATTGGACGCCAAATACATCGTCGAATCAGCTCTTAGGGGCAGCAAATACCGTGGGAATGATGTCGGGCTTGCGCAGTGCTCAGATAGACGAGTTCCATCCAAAGAACGAGAGCAAACGCGCAACAGGACCGGGCCGCTCCTGTCTGAACGCAATATCCCCAGGGATCACAAGACTCACCTCAGTTCCACCCTTGCGTGAGGTAGAGATTGAAATACTCCCTCCGATTCGCGTTGCTCGTTCCTTCATGCCCTGTAGACCGAAGTGTCCATGTTTGCCTTGTGCCAAGACCTCTTCCGAGATCCCAACCCCGTTATCGCGCACCACGACGCGCAGAGTCGCACCGTAACGGAGTTCAAGGGACACGTTTGTCGCTTCCGCATGCCTGCAGGTATTGGAGATCGCCTCTCGGACGACCGAGTAGATCTCATCTCTGACGACGGAGTGAAGTTTACGCGGATCACCCAATACGGTGAAGCCCGCAGAAATGTTATGTCCCTCACAAGCTTCTGTGAGCTGCTTATGAAGGCTTTCCGCAAGCTCGCTATGATCCATGGTCGTAGCACGCAACGCAAAAACAGCGGATCGTCCTTCTGTAGTGGCACGGCCGAGCCAAGACGACAAATGCTCTAACGCCGTGCGCATTCGAGCTTCGTTGGTGCCGGGCATCAGGGCTTTATCTGCGATCATCTTGCTACTTTGGACGGTTTGCAAGACCGTATCATGCAAATCGCGGGCCACGCGCGTGCGCTCATTCAGACGTTCGTCGAAACCAGCCTTCATCGCGGCAGCGACATAATTGACCCGCACACGATAGGCAACCCAAACAATCAAAAACGCCGCGGCGATCATGATCGTCTTGAACCAAGCTGTCTGGAACCAGGCCGGCTTGACATCGAAATCCAAGGTGTCGCCGACGGTATTCCAGACTCCATCGTTATTCGAAGCGATCACGTGGAAGCGATAGTGACCGGGTTTCAAATCGTTATAGAACGCTACGCGGCGGGTACCGGGATCTTGCCAAGTGGACTGACGCCCATCGAGCCTGTACCTGAAGGTTACCTTCTGTGGAACACTCAGACTTAATGCGGTATAGCGGAGCTCGAGATCGCTAACACGCGGACCAATCACAAGTTTCGCAGTCGGTTGGAACTCTTGATGATTTGCAACCAGAGCCTCAACGTGAACAGGCGGCGGCAGAACGTTGTAATCTAAGCGGTCTGGATCAATAACCTCGATACCGTTCTCATTTCCAATCCAAATGCGACCGTCAGGGGCGAGTGCCATCTGAGGAAAAAACAGCGACCGAGAAAGCCTCGCTCCATCGAAGGTGTCGATGAGCCGATAAGCTATCTTGTCGTCTTTCCCGGACCACCATTTGTTTATCGCGTCACGGTCAACCTCGACTAGACCACAAGAGGTCCGCATCCATAAAGATTCCTCTTGTGAGAGGACGAGGCCGCTAACGTCTTGGCAAGGTAGACCACTTCCCGGAGCCAATAAACGGACCGTATGATTCTTGACGACCCAAACCCCCGAGTAGCTGCTGCGAAACACAGTGCCGTCTGCGGAAACGAGAAGATCGTCTTGCGCGGAAAACTTCTCAGGCCCCTGAAATCCGGGTGTCCCGTTGAAGGGAATCCACTCGATTTTCCCATTCGCGTAATGAACTACTGACGTTGTCCCGGTGATCCAAACGCCATCCTGGTGATCTGAGGCGACTCGAAGAAGCAATCGTTTGTCGCTTAGAGACTCGACCACTTTGTCGTCCTGAATATGGATGAGTTGCCGAGGTAAGGATTTATCGAAAACGACAGCCCAAACGCTGCCGTCCTGAGCCAAGGCAAGACTGAACACCTGACCGGTGGGTTGTCCGTTGGGACGCTTCACGACTCTGAGCCGATTATGGTCGAGAATAACCAGCTCGTTGCCTACGCCCATCCAGTAACGGCCTACCTGGTCTTCTAACATCCCCTGAATATTTCCTTTGGGCATTCCAGCGGCAAGGGGTAGAGACGAAAGCTTACCGTCGCGAAGGACACTAACGGCATCGTCAATACCAACGAGAACACTACCCTCACGGGTTGCGAGTATCGACCGAACGTAGCTGGCAGGCAGTCCTTGATCGGCAGACCATGAGATTGCTTTATGGTCTCGGAAGCAATCGAGACCACCATCGGTAGCCACCCAAACATTACCTTCTCGATCTTCGAAGACGTTCCTAACAGAATTTCCCGACAGCCCCATGTTTCGGCTGATGTGGGACACTGTTCCCTCACTCACCTTATAGAGCCCGTCACTGCGTGTACCGATCCAAAAAGTACCCTTGCGATCGCCATAGAGTGCTTGGACCTTGAGCCTTGCACCATCCAAACCGGGCAATGAAAAGGGAGCTTGCTCGTTCTGGACTAAGAGCTCTAGGCCTAAAGTCGAACCTGCCGTGTCAAAGCCGACGGCGAGAGAGCCGTCTGCCCGATGCTCCAAGGCAGATACCCCCGTCGATCCTAAAGGCAACCCAGCAAAGATGTGCGATGAGATCAGTCCCTTCGCTGGACTCCAATTGATCACCGTGCCATCCGTACCCAAGGTGAGACTCCCGTCCGAATTGGCTATTAGTCTCTGTCCAATCACAAGAGGGATGCCGTCTGACCGTCCAAAACATTTCGTTTGCTTCCCATACACCTCACAGAGAGAGGTATCGGCCCGGCGCGACACGGTAAACCAGATCTTTTGGTCGCGGTCTTCGACGATCTGATTTACGTAAAGTGCTTTCTGGGATGAGACGACTTTGAGGGTCCCATCTTTCCAAGACGCCAGGTTTGTTGGAGTGCCGATCCACAGTGTGCCGTCGTGAGCCGTGTAAAGCGCGTTTATCTGATGGCCCGCAATAGCCTCCCAGCCTGGCGGTGTCCATTGTTGAAAGTGGACGCCATCAAAACGGACCAACCCGGTTTCAGTTCCGATCCATAGATAACCGTCACCTCCCTGAGCAAGCGCGAGCGGCGCGGAATTGAGAAGACCGTCTTCGAGCCGCCAGGTGGTATGGCCATACTGCGAGATTGGAGTTCGCGGATCGACGGCAAGCGCAGATCTGGTATTCGCCAGTAAAGAGAGGAAGGCGAGAATAAAAATGCGTTGTCGGCTTAGTTGTTTCACCCACGAGCTGTGCAGGTTAGCGTTCATGGCGGGAAGCTTTCAGTCTAGCTGGTGTGCTCAATCTTATGGGAACCGACCTAGTTCAAATACTCGGCGGATGCGTGGTCCGTGAGTTGATTGGCAGCCTGCTTGGGCGGGAAACGCTCAGGCTGCATGTGGAACGGATCCTATCCTGATGGGTAGCTGAAGTTTCAGACCCATCCGAATGAGAGCCGCCAGTGAATCCGCGCTCATCTTCCTCATGACGTTAGCCCGATGTACTTTCACGGTAATCTCGCTGATTCCAAGCTCTACTCCGATCTTCCAGTTTGCAATTCCCGCCGCAACGAGAGGGAATATGACCTTTTCTCTCGGGGTGAGACGAGCGTAACGGCGACGCAGTGAATTCAGTTCTGCCTCGATCAAGCGCATTTTGCGGCAATGCTCGGCCGCAGAGCGAACTGCGGTGATTACGTATTCTTCCGGGCATGGCTTAGTGAGGAACTCGATGGCGCCGTCTTTCATAGCGCGCACGGACATCGGGATGTTCGCGACTCCAGCTACAAACATAATCGACACCGCAGGCCATTCCGCTTTGATCATCTGTTGCAGTTGCAAGCCATCCAGATCCGGCAGACAAGCTTCAAGAATCACGCAGATGACGCGGTCTTGGTCGGGGTGCTTCAAGAACTCCTTTGCAGAGCCGAAGACCCTCACGCAGAAGCCTTCCGAGCGGAGAGCTTCTCTTAGAGACTCTCGAGTTGAGACATCACTGTCAACGATGACAACGTTTGCTGCCGGATTTGACATGGTTTCCACACCAACATTCCGAACTTCTCGCTCAACTCGCATATCAAAAGCTTCGTTGATAGGCTCGGTGCGTGAAACCCCAAAAAGGGGAGCAAAGCACCTATGAAAATTCGGAGGCGTTGAACGAAGGGGACTTTACGGGGCCGGTTCGGACGAGGGGCATAATCTGCCGTAGTTCATTTAGAATCTGCCAGGAGCCCTTGTTTTGACCCAATCTGAGCCAATTCGAATTCTGAGCGTCGAGGACCATCCGGTCTTTTGGGAGGGATTGCGTTTTATCGTGGATTCAGAACCAGATATGAAGGTGGTAGCCCACGCACGCAGTTTGGAGGAAGCGCGTTCAGAATTTCAAGCTCATCGTCCCGACGTAACTCTTATGGACATTCGGTTAGGAGAGGATGACGGAGTGGCGGCTGTCTCCGCCATCCTGAAAGAATTCCCTCGAGCGCGCGTGATGATGCTTACGACGTTCGAAAGCGACGCACAACGAGCACTGAAAGCCGGAGCAGTCGCATATGTCTTGAAAAGCACACCCCAAACGGAGCTCCTCGCCGCGATTCGAAAGGTGCATGCTGGGAGAAAATACGTTTCCCCTGAGGTCGCCGCTCTTCTCGCCGAGAGCGTAACAGATGAAGATCTCACCGCTCGGGAATTAGAGGTGTTAAGCCTGGTTCAGCATGGCTTAAGAACGAAGCATATTGCTGACCGACTTGGAATCGGTGAGGCAACGGTGAACTTTCATCTCAAGAACCTGACAGGAAAACTGCAGGCCAATGATCGCGCTCACGCCGTGACGATCGCGTTGAAGCGCGGTCTGTTGCGTCTTTAGTCGAAGGCACTCGGTAGAGTTGGGTCATTTGTAGCCTGCAAATCCAAGACTGAGATTGCTCGGAACGAAATACCTATCAAAACTAGGGGGCAATTCGCCCCGTTTTATCGTGTTCTAAGCGGTCACCCTAATGAGAAAGAATCCACTCAGGGCTTGGCTCTGCGGAGGAGATACTCTCATGCCGTACGAAACACACGTTCAACCTCGCGTCATCGCTTTTCTCATTTCCCAACCGCTCGATCTTCTGAATTTGACTTGTCTTTCCTCCGTATTTTCAACTGCCAACGTAAACCGCCGAGCCTACACGACGAAGATTTTGTCACTGAAATCGGAACGACAGATCCGAGGCGTCGACGAAGCGGTGATCATCAACAGCACCCCAATCTGCGAATTCGTGGGCCCTATCGATACGCTGATTGCGTTAGGCGGTTCTTCAAACACGGAACTTTCTGAGCCCACAATTAGCTGGATTCGAAACAGAGTGACGATGAGTCGCCGAGTCGCGGTTGTGGGTTCTGCAAGCTTCGTCCTTGCTTCAGCGGGCGCGTTGGACGGAAAGCGCGTGACCACACATTGGCGCTACGCCGAAAAGCTGGCAAAGCGCCATCCGAGCGTCAAAGTTGAGAAAGACCCGATCTTCGTGAAAGACGGAAACCTTTATTCGACAGCAGGGCATATGGCGGGTGTCGACATGGCACTCTCGCTAATTGAAGATGACCTCGGGCATGCAGAGGCCATTTCAATCGCGAAAGATCTGATCTTGTACATGAGGCGATCAGGGACCGAGGCTCAATGCAGCACGATCCTAGCTCAACAAGAACACGTAGGAGGAACGCGCATGCGTGATCTGCCAGCCTGGGCAAAAGCACACATTGCGCAGAGGCTTGACGTCAGCACGCTTGCCAGAGCGGCTGCTATGGCGCCACGCACTTTTGCGCGACAGTTCGAATTGCATTTCCAGACGACGCCGGCACGCTGGGTACAATCTCTCCGGGTCGAAGCAGCTCGCGCACATCTTGAAACGCGAGGGACCCCGTTGAAAGCAATTGCAGGTCTCACCGGATTCCGTGATGAACAAGCGCTTCGCCGTGCATTTGCGCAATGTCTTGATCTCACTCCGAGGGAGTACCGGGAGCGTTTCGGCTACTTTGCAGGCGGCGAAAGGCCTGATCAGCTAACGCCGAATGATGGAGTTCCTTGCGCCCATAACGGAGAAGCAAACCACAATCGCTTCTCACCGTTGCACTGAATCGCTTTGCCTTTCGAACCTCACTGGGGCGTACCTTCAATCGGCGCACCTGGCGCTGGGCGAACGAAGAAAGAGTGTCTTGGAAAGGGACTTTCAAGCCAGACTGGCTCCAGGATTTCGCCGTTTCGGAAATTGGACGCGAAGAGACAGCTGGATCAGTGGGGCGAGGACGGAGTCATGCACTGGCTGAGCAGTTTGGGTTCACCACCATCGTCCCGCATCAGCTTGCCTTCGAGAACATGCCGATTATGAACGGTGGCGGTGAAAACCGTTCCATCTTCGAAGTCGATACTAACCTCGGGGCCATAGGGTCCATCCTCGTGTAGCTTGAGCGAACGGACGATGCGACCGACGACTTCTTTGCATTCAATCATGGATTCACCTCCATAGGCCCGGCTCCAGCGGAGCATATCACACTCATCGTGTGTAGACTCATAGTGGTCAGGCACCGAAGCATGGATATGTGCCTGCTCAGTCCCTCAAACAGCTCTTCGGAAGGTCCATACGGACGTTACGGGAAGAGCGCGGTTATTCGCAAGAGGAATTAGCGGAGCGTGCTGGTCTTCACCGGAATTATGTCGGCGGGATAGAGCGTGGCGAGCGAAATGTGGGACTTGAAAACATCGGCAAGCTCGCCAAAGCTTTGTCGGTTCGTTCGGGTGACCTATTCAAAACCATCCCCTAAATCAATCGATTTGACAGCGTTCCTTTCCTCGGCCAGGAAGGTACCACAATGATTGTCTCTTCTCTTTCTGGAGCAAATTGCGCAGCCGCATCGGGGAACTCAAGGCCCGCGCGATCCGCCAACGCGTTCTCTAGATATGTCCCCTTTGGGCCTTCTGATGCGGGAGAGGGATCTCGTATGTGTGCAGCTCCATGCATGGCTTCGGACGTGAACCGCGTTTATCGAGCGTAAACACGCGAACGGCTCTCCTCTGGCAGCACGAAACGGTGGTTTGAGTGACGAATGGAACTCTGAAGAACAGGGGGAACGTCGTCCTGCCGCGCAGCCGGCGAGCGGGGGCCGGAGCCAAAGCGGGAACGTGGGTTGCAGGGAGAAACCGAAGCGGTGTCTTCCTGCGCGATTTTTGGGCGCACGAGAAAATAAAAGGCGGCAGGTTCGCCGCCCCTCAAAGGATGGAACGCTAGGCCACTTTCTTGGTCTTGGCAACGGGTTTGGCTTCGGGCTTGGGTTCTTTCTTCGCCTTGGCCTTGGCTGCGAACTCCTGTTTGACCTTCTGCCCGATGGCCTCGGTGTTCACCCTGTACAGGGTCGCCGCATCTTTCAGGACAGTCGTTCCGTTCTGGCGGGAAGCTGCGAGTAGGATCGTCGCTTCGACCATCAGCCGGGACAACGTGCCTTCATCGGCACGACGCATGAACGCTAGCAGCGTCTTCGTGATGCCTCCCTCGTCCCGCTTCTGACGGATGCCATGCTGACGCGCCAACGTTTCGATACGTGACTCATCCAAGACCGTGACCAGCTTCTCCAGAACGAAGAAGAGGTCACGTTTGAGCAATCGCACTGGGACGGCTGCGGCGATAGCTGAGAGCACACGAAGCCCGGTCGCGTTGGCGATGGCTTGGTCGCGCCGCTGCTTTTCCTGTTCGGCCTTCCGCTGCGCATCATCGCGGTTGCTGGTTTGCTTGGGATGATGCACTGGGCAAGTCGAGTTCGCGCATACCTTGTGGATGGTGCCGACATCGCTTCCCTCGGTGATGATAGCTTCGGTGGTGAACTTGCACTCTTTGAACTCGGGCCGCTTGGCGTCGTCCTTCGACTTCGGGCGGTCATCCCGAATGGCGGTGTACTTGTTGCGCGGCAGGACGGGGCTTCCTTCCGACTGCACGCCGTAAGCGGTGCTGATCTGCACCAGCTCCGGTTTCGCAGCGATGGTCCTCGCAACGTGCGCGTCTACCTTGGCCTGATAGCAGGTTGGGTCGGTGCACTGGTCGCCCTGCTTGCCAAGGTCATCCCCGAATAACAGCTTGTTGTGGCCTGTGCGCTTGGGGCAATCGGCGCAACTGCCAGCAGTCGGCACAAGCTGCGCGTCCCGCTTATTGAAGGGCGCATCCTTGAGGATGAGGAGGACATTGGTCGCAATCCAGAATTGGAGATTGCGGACGGGCAGGAGAAGTCGCGCTGGCTTGTCTCCGTTGGCGTAGACCTCTTTGAAGCAAGCCTTGAGTGCCTGCTCCTGCTGATCGGCCGACAGTTTCGCCAGTAGCAGCGCATGCCCTACGCCGATGCTATCGGCATAGAACGCCTCGACCGCTGCGGGTGCAAGGTCGCTTAGCTTGAGACGCTGCGCCACAAAAGCGGGAGTCTTCCCAACCTTGGCTGCGATCTGCTCGATGCTGTACTTGGGGTCTTCCAAATCCAGTAAGGCGCGGAAACCCTGCGCCTCTTCCATCGGATGGATTTCGGAGCGAATCAGGTTCTCGACTAGCTGGGCCTCCAGTGCGGCGGCGTCGGACAGGTGGACGATGCGGACGGGCACGGAGAACTGTTCCGCGATCTGTGCGGCGCGGTAACGCCGTGCCCCCGCGATGATCTCGAAGCCGTTCTCGGTGAGAGGCCGAACCAACAAAGGCGAGAGAACGCCCTGGCTGCGGATAGACTCGGCAAGTTCCTTGAGGGCGGTTTCCTCGAAGGTGCGGCGCGGGTTGGTCTTCGACTCGCTCAAGACGGCAAGCGAAACGTTGCGATACTCGGTGGCATTGATGACTTGGGTTTCCATGTTGAAATGCTCCTTTCGAGCGGTTGGGGTTTTAAGTCGCAGAGCGGCACAGGTCCGGGTTCCGCTCCAAGAGAAGCGGACTAGCCGACGATGCACTTGTCCGTGAAGGCTTCGGCGAAGCCCTGCTGACGGAGGTTGCTGTCCCACGTCTTCGCAAAGCGTTCGTGCTGCGCGTGAAGCTGTGTGTGAAAGCAGTAATTGCCTTCACGAATGAAGCGGCTCCACTGCTCAATCCCTGCGTAGTCATTTCGCCAATAGAATGAGTTCAGGTGTGCGCCTCCCGCGAAGCCAAGCTCAAAGCACATCTCGGGATCGCGCATGAGGTCGCCGTTCTGTTCGCCATAGTGAGCGACGGAAAGCGAAGGAAGTCCACACGGGCCGGACTCGTCCGTTGCCTCGATGACAAGCTCCATGTAGGGCGGGTTTTCGATCTTGAGGTAGAGGTTGGGTCGCCAACCTCCGGCCTCCTTCAAGATGGCAAGTATGGTCTTCATGCCGCCACCTCTTCCGGCTGTGCGTCGGTGGTGGGTGCGCTGTCCTCGGCCTTCATCGGCGGCTCTAGGGCGGCAAGAATGACATTGGCGGTTTGCTGGATGACTTCCAAGCTCTCGGCCAACAGCGAAGCATTGCCCTGATAAAGCTGGATGTAGTCGGCGGACGCAGTTCCGGTGATCAGACCGATGGCTTTCCCGATGACGAAAGCCACAGCCTCGGCCTCTGTCTCGCGGATGGTCTTGGTGGTTGCTGTGCGACGTTCGGCCTTGTGCATCATCTCGTGCGCGGTTTCATGTACCAGCGTGGAGAATTCCTCTGCCTTGGCCTGACCACTGAGGATAGCGATGCGTCCCCCGTAGCTCTTACCGAGTGCGCCCTGCAAGTCGTCGCGGTAGACAAGCTGGATGCCTTGTTCTTTCAGGAACGCAGCCAAACGCTCGATGTTCTCGCCTGGTTCGCCACGGACTTCGTGCATGGTCGGCAAGTCCACGCCGTTAGTCTGCGAGACATCGAAGACATACGCGTTACGGAATCCGAGCAAAACCCGCTCGTTCTGTTTGGTGATGTCTTTTTCGGCTTCCTTGTCCTTCTTGCGGCGAACGCCGACAATCGGGGCAAGAATGCGGATGCCTTTGGCTCCTGCGTTGACGCTGCGCCCCATGTTCTTCCATGTCCAAAACCCAGCCACGCGGGTGGCGGTGGGCATCTGCGAAGCACTCACACACTACCCATGTTTCTCTGACGATTCACTATCCTCATCATCCTCAGTTTGGCCAAGCGGTGACGCTGGTTCGGCGGGTTTCGTTTTCCGGTCAGCCTCGGGACCAGCTTC
>NZ_JAGSYC010000014.1 GCF_025685545.1 Granulicella paludicola
CAGCCGTCCATAGAGCCGTCCGCCTCATCCATACTGGCCGCCGTTCTCCATCGCGCGTCACCAGCAACGCCCAAACCCCTATGTTTATTGACGCCAGCGAGGTATAGCACTATGTCACTGCTTTCTGTCGGGCGATCTCTAGAACGTTGCCGAAAGAATAGTTGTGAAAGCGGCTCATCGCGGAGAGATAGTTTGTGAGGGCGTCGGACTTGCCTGCCTCCAGCTGCTCGATGAGGAGCTTGATATTCGCGGTGATCAGTTCCTGCTTGCTGAGTGGCTTCTTGCTGTCGATGATGTTGGTGGTGGCGTTGCTGCTCATGGCGTCTTCTCCTTGGGGTTTGGCTTTGGCACGTCCGCGTTGAAACGCGGCATGTACATGCCGAACGCCACCTGGCGAAGGCGGGGGTAGCAAGCGTCAAGGGGAGGGGTATCTCCCACCCTTGGAGAGGGAGTCGAAGGCGGAACGGAAAGGGCGGAGCGCAAGCGGAGGTCTGCACAAGCGCAGCGCGGAAGACTGCGGGAGACCCCTTGACGCGCGCGGGGGGCAGAGCCCAAGTAGGTACCGAGGACATGGTTTACACGAAAGACCGGAGACATCGTTTACAGATATGGAGGTCTGAGGGCTCCTAAGCATTGGTTGAACGCACGAAAATGCGTTTATGCCTTGGAAAGAGAGTCGTATTGTGGATCAGCGCTTGCAGTTCTTGTCGAGTTATCAGAAGGAAGAGATGTCTGTTACGGACCTGTGCCACGAGTACGGCATCTCTCGCCCAACCGCATATAAGTGGATCAAGCGATATAACGAAGTCGGGCCGGAAGGCTTGCTGGATATTTCGCGCAAGCCCCACGGCTGTGCTCACGCAACGTCGTTGGAGGTCGAGAACGAGATCCTTGCATTGCGCAAGCGCTTTCCATCCTGGGGAGCGCGGAAGCTGAAGGCTCGTCTGGAGAAGATGAACCCGAACGTCGTGTGGCCGGCGGCAAGCACCGTCGGTCAGATTCTGCGCCGGGCGGGACTCACCAACCCTGTTCGCAAGAGACGTAGAACGACCCCGTACTCAGAGCCCTTCGCCGAGGTCACCGCTCCGAATCAGCTATGGTGCATGGACTTCAAGGGATGGTTCCGCACTGGCGACGGGAACCGATGCGATCCCTTCACGATCACCGATGCCTACAGTCGCTATCTGATCCGTTGTCAGGCAGTGGCTCGCATGGATACTGCGCACGTCCTTGCGATCTGCGAGGCCGCGATGCGCGAGTACGGTGTTCCCGAACGGATTCGCACGGACAACGGAAATCCGTTCTCTGGACTTGGTGTGATGGGGCTTTCGCGGTTGTCGCTGAGCTGGGTACGACTTGGGATCGTGCATGAGCGCATTCAGCCAGGCAAGCCGCAGCAAAACGGCCGCCATGAGCGCATGCACCGCACACTCAAGCAGGATACGACCAACCCGTCGGCGAAGACCCTTCATGCGCAGCAGAAGCGATTCGATGAGTTCGTTCGCGTCTACAACCATGAGCGTCCTCATGAAGCTTTGCGGAACGAGACTCCAGGCAGCATTTACGTCCCGAGCTCGCGGCTCCTGCCACGGTACACGAAGGCTCATCAGTACCCAGCTCACTTCCAGACACGGCGCGTGAACGATGCGGGAGACATCAGCTGGCATAAGAGCAGGGTCTTTATCAGCGAGGTCTTCCGTGGTGAAGATATTGCGCTTGAAAAAGTAGAGGAGAACTTCTACCGAGTGTATTTCTGCTCTTTGGAAGTCGGTGAGTTCAATGTCGACGACATGCGATTTCGGCCCGGGCTTCGCCCATGAAAGCAAGCGTTGGAAATGCCGAGGAGTGGAAAGCATGGAAAACCATACAGCCGGTTTTCCACCCTTCCCACTCCCCTTGGAAATCCCTTCGGGATTCCCACATTCCCAACGCTTCGACGGCGACGAGATATCTTATTAAGACCGGGCCTAGCAAGCCATAACCCTGAACCAGAGCCACTTCCTCCGCAAGGGGCTTGTAAACCATCTCTCCGGTCCAAAACGTAAACAGTGTCCCGCTTCGCTCACCCATGAGCGTACTTAGCACTTGCGTTACGAAATAGACCGGAGACATGGTTTACAGCGAAGCGCGACGCTAACGGACACGCGCCGTTGGGGTGACACACGACGATGGTGTATGCCCTGGAAAGAGAGTTGTATCTTGGATCAACGTTTGCAGTTTTTATCGAGTTATCAGAAGGAAGAGATGTCAGTGGCGGACCTGTGTCGCGCGTACGGAATCTCACGTCCAACGGCCTTACCGCTGGATCAACCGTTACAACGAGACCGGACCCGAAGGACTCGTGGATCGCAGCCGGCGGCCACATACCTGTTCGCACGCAACCCTTGAGCCGATGGAGAACGCTATTCTTGTGCTCCGAGCCAAGCGTCCGTCCTGGGGCGCACGCAAACTCAAGGCAAGGCTGGAAATGTTACAGCCAGAACTGGTATGGCCTGCAGCCAGCACGTTCGGAAACATCCTGAGCCGGGCGGGCTTGACGAGTCCACAGAAGAAAAGAAAACGCATCACGCCTTGCTCAGAACCGTTCTCAATGGTCACAGGACCCAATCAGCTGTGGTGCATGGATTTCAAAGGCTACTTCGTGACGGGCGACGGCAAGCGATGCGATCCGTTTACGATAACCGATGCGTATAGCCGTTATCTGATTCGTTGCCAGATCGTCTCGCGCATAGACCTTAGCCAGGTTCGCGCGATCTGTGAAGCAGCTATGCGGGAGTACGAAATGCCAGCGCGAATCAGGACCGACAACGGCGCGCCGTTCGCGGGCACGGGGCTCATGGGACTTTCGAAGCTCGCGCTCGGCTGGATGAAGCTGGGGATTGTTCACGAGCGGATTCAAGCAGGCCGACCGCAACAGAACGGTCGTCACGAGCGCATGCATCGCACACTGAAGGAGGACACGACGAAACCGCCTGCGTCATCTCTTCGTGCACAGCAGAGCCGCTTCGATAATTTTCGCTACGTGTTCAATAACGAGCGTCCACATGAGGGCCTGAACAACGCAGTTCCGGCCAGTCTCTATCATCCCAGTTCTGTCCGACTGCCACGCAAATTGCCGGAGTTCAAGTACCCCAAAGGGCTTCTTCTGCGAAAAGCGAATAACAGTGGCGACATCAGCTGGCACAAGACGAGAATCTTCATCAGCGAAGTATTCCGCTTCGAAGAGCTCCCGCTTGAGCTAACCACACCTGGGTTCTACAGAGTTTACTTTCGAGACCTCGAGGTCGGAGAGCTGAACGCGGAAGAGCTTCGTTTCAGGGCGGCACGAAGAGTCTTCTGATCCTCAATGAGTGCATCGGCCTGTTCTCGTCAGATGAGTTCGGCATCGCTCAACACAGGCCACGAGGGATGGTGTAAAAGATCACTGCTTCTGCAGCAGAAACTCAAGCATCAAGTCCAATCCAGCGTCGACCATCCCGGAGCCGTCGGCTGTTTTGCAGCCGGCGGCTTGAGCGGCCTCCAAGAGCGGTGTCTGTCCATGTCCCGCGACCACATCTCCAACAAACATGGATGCGGTGAGGAGCTCACTCGAAACAGGCAATGGATCCTCTGGATGCATTCCCATCGGCGTTGTGTTGATGACCATGTCGAAACCTGTGGGATCAGGCGGGCCGGATGCCACTTGACCGCGATGCGCCAGGAGCTTAACTAAATCCTCCGCCTTCGCGGTATCGACATCATGAAGGATCAACTCACGAATCCCTGCATCCAGCATGGCAGCCGCGATGGCGCTACCGGCCGCCCCTGCTCCAATCTGGAGGACTCGCGCGCCCTCGACCGTTGCTCCAGCCTTCTTCTGGGCCTCGACGAAAGCCAGGCCATCAAGCATGTCCCCATGCCACGAACCGTCTTCGTTACGCCGAACAATGCTGACCACTTGCAACAACTTCGACGTCTCAGAGGCCGTCGCGCAGTGTTGAAACATGGTGCACTTGTGCGGCATGGTCACGAGCAGCCCTCGCACATTGGACACTGGAGCGATGCCCCGCAGCAGGTCGCTGAGTGTGCCCTCCGGGGCAAGCATCGGCACGCAGGCACCGTTGTGTTTGCGCTCCGCGAAATTCGCGGTGAGACGTTGCGGTGACTTCACAAAGCCGATAGGGTCACCAAGAATTGGATACAACTGTGTTTCGCCACTCAGTGATTCGAACAAGCCAAAACCTCCTACCCTTCAGCTACCGCAATCGACACCATTGCGGTAGCTCTTGCTCTTTATCATGAACACTTCACTGCGCGTACTGTTCGTCCGTGACGGGTTCAAGCCAGTCGACTGCCTTGCCATCGAGTACTTCCGTGATGGCGATATGTGTCATGCCAACTTGAGAGGAGGCGCCGTGCCAATGCTTCTCGCCAACTTCAAAGAAGACAACATCACCCGGTCTGACTTCTTCGATGGGGCCGCCTTCGCGCTGAACGAATCCAAGTCCCTGCGTGATAATGATTGTCTGACCTGCAGGGTGTGTGTGCCAGCGGGTACGTGCGCCGGGTTCGAAGGTGACGATGCCGCCGTTCGAGTGCCGTCCGCCATCCGGCGGAAACAGGGAGTCAACGCGGACATTGCCGGTGAACCAGTCTGCGGGGCCAACCATAGAGGGTGTGGTGCCTACTCGTGTGATTTTCATGATGTCCTTTCAAACAGCTTCATTGTGATTACCAGGCATACGCTTGAGGAGCTTCTCCGCCCGGTCCGGGCCAGATCTCATCGAGACGCTTGAGCGTGTCTTCAGAGAGCTTAACGTCCAGCGCATGAAGTCCTTCGGTTAGCTGTTCTTTCGTTCGCGGCCCCATGATGGGAGCGGTTACGGCAGGATTATGCAACAACCAGGCCATCGCCACGTCAGAGGGCTTCTCTCCAAGTTCCTCGCAGAGGTTTTCGTATGCCTCCAACTGAGGGCGTAGCTTCTCAGTCTCTCTGCGCTTTGACGAGCGACGACCATCCTTCGCTTTCTGCAATACGCCGCCGAGCAAGCCGCCGCCAAGAGGGCTCCATGGGAATAGACCAAGCCCATAGTATTTGCAGGCAGGGATTACCTCCAGTTCAATCGTGCGAGCCGTCAGGTTGTAAAGGCTCTGTTCCGATGCGAGACCCATGAAGTGCCGGGCCTTTGCTTCGCTCTGGGCCGTCGCGATATCCCAACCTGCAAAGTTGCTGCTGCCCACATAGAGCACCTTGCCTTGTTGCACTAGCAGTTCCATCGCCTGCCAGATCTCTTCCCACGGCGTGCGGCGATCGATGTGGTGCATCTGGTATAGATCGATATGATCTGTCTGCAGACGGCGAAGACTGTCTTCACAGGCTTTGCGTATGTGGTACGCAGAGAGTTTGCGGTCATTCGGCCCCAAATCCATCGGCTGATACACCTTGGTGGCAAGAACGATATGCTCCCGTCGTCCACCCTGGGCGAGCCAGCGTCCGATGATCTCCTCGGACACGCCATACCCCTTCTCGATGTCAGGCTTCTGCGGGCCACCGTAGACGTCTGCTGTATCGAAGTGGATGACGCCCTGCTTCAATGCCTCGTCCATGATCTCGAAGCTTGTCGCCTCATCCGTGACCATTCCGAAGTTCATTGTGCCAAGTCCGAGCCTGCTGACCTGTAAGCCTGTTCTTCCTAGATATGCGTACTGCATGGAATACTCCTTCGTTTCGGTAACGCGTGCGGCTTGAGTTCAGAGAATCGCTAGGGTCTCGGCAGGATGCGTATCGTGGCCACACGCGCGCGGTCACCGATCATCGGGTTCAAGTACGGGCTGGACGCGTACTTCAAGCGATACGCAGCGTCGATCTGATCGTTGATCTCACCCTGCACCTTTTCGAACGAGACATCGTTCGTCGTGCCAGCTGCAGTGATCTGTCCGGCCTTCTGTTTTGCTGCCGCTTGATACCAACGTGACGACGTTCCGTTATAGGCCCGCACATACAAGTCGCCATCGGCCACCACAGACCATATCCATGTCGGCGTGCCAGTTGTTGTGCCATCTTCGCGGAACGGAGCGATATGCAGGTCGTCTGTTGTGGCGATCTCGTGAAGCCGTTCCTTCGTCCATGCACTCATCCTTTACCTCCAAGAACTCTTACTTGCTGCCGTTATATTGCTGGGCCGTCACAGGCTCAAGCCAGTCCACTGCATTGCCATCGAGGTTGTCCTGAATCGCGATGTGAGACATAGAGGAATCAGGAGCGGCTCCATGCCAGTGCTTCACATGGGCTGGGATGATGACGACATCCCCGGCGTGGACAACCTGGATTGGACCGCCGTCCATTTGGACGCGTCCCGTACCAGCGGTGATGATGAGGACCTGACCGAGTGGATGGGTGTGCCATGCGCTTCGAGCTCCCGGAGCGAAGGTCACGATTCCGGCAGAGACACGCGAAGGTGCATTCGCAGGGAACAACTGTTCGACCTTCGCTGTGCCGGTAAAGAACTTCGGTGAGCCATCGACCACTGGCCGCACACCGGCATGGCTAATGGCAAGGCTTTTCGAAGCGTCAGGCGTCGTCGCCGGACTCTGAGCAAATCCTGTCACGCATACGAGCGGCGCGAGCATCACGAAACGTAGGCTTTTCATAGATTCCTTTCTGGATTCGCGCCCAGCTATTTCTGCCGCTTTTCGAAGACATCCTTCACCACAGGCAGAGCTGAAAAGGCGCATGGCCACCCCGCGTAGAACGCGATGTGTGTCAGCACTTCCGAGGCCTGCTCCTGCGTCAGGCCGTTATCCATTGCGCGGCCAAGGTGATAGGGGATCTGCGCCGTCTGCCCGTTCGCGATAAGCGCACTTACCGTCACGAGACTGCGATCGCGTGGCACCAGAGCGGGGCGAAGCCAGAGATCGCGGAAGAGCAGATCCGTTGTGTTCTGCACAAGACCCGGCGAGGTCGCGCCGAAGTTGTTTCCCACCTGCGTTGCACGCTGGTTCTCTGCTTCCTCATTTAGGGGGAGCAGGTTGCCCTGAGCCGCTGGGAGCTGATCCACGCCGATGCTGCGGGCATCGAAGAGTTCCTTCGCGACCACGACTGCCGCCATCGCATTCGGCCATCCCGCATAGAAGGCCAGATGAGTGATGATCTCGGAAAGCTCTGCAGGCTTCACGCCGTTGTCGAGCGCGAGCGCGAAGTGATGCGACATATCTACGGACTGAATACGGGCGATTAACGCGGCCACGGTGACGACGCTCCGATCACGCGGTGAAAGCCCTGGGCGCTTCCGCAAGCCATTCAACAGTGGACCCTCTGTGTAGTGAGCCAATGCCAGTGAGACTGTTTGAACATCGCTCATCGTCAAAACGCTGGGAAGTGCGCGGTGTTGAGTTTCTTTGGACATTTCATTCTCCAGAGCCCATACGGGATCAGACTGCCATAGCGCCAGAATGCTCGCTGCCAGCCCAGCCTTGAGGATGTAGCGCCTTCCAGCATCGGTCGGCACTCCATTCGGTTCTTCGGCCATATCACCAAGTGTGATCTGACTCATACGAATGCCTAGCGCATCACATAGCCACCATCGACGGAAATCGACTGGCCGGTAATGTAGCTGGCTGCATCACTGCACAGGAAGAGCACGGTGTTGGCGATCTCTTCGGGACGGCCTTCCCGCTGCATGGGAACGAACATCTCGCGCATTGTCTTGAGTGCCTCACCCTGCCCACCGGCTTCCATTTGATCGGCCATTGCCGTGCGGATAAGACCGGGGCAAACATCATTCACACGGATACCGCGAGTCGCATACTCAAGGGCCGCGCTCTTGGTGAAGCCGATGACGCCGTGCTTTGCTGCGTGATAAGTTCCACGCTGATTGCCGCCGACCAAGCCGCCCAGCGAAGAACAGTTCACGATCGCGCCGCTGCCTTGCTCACGCATCACCTGCAGCTCGAACTTCATGCAGCTCCATACGCCACGAAGATTCACTCCCATGACGCGGTCGTAATCGTCGCGCGGCGAGTCAGCGGTTTCAGCAAGTACGTTCTGAATGCCTGCATTGTTATAGGCCGCATCCAGGCGTCCGAACGTCTTCACTGTCTGCTTGACCATCGCTTCGACTTCGTCGTCCTTCGAGACGTCGCAGCGGATCGCCAGCGTCTTGAATCCTCTATCTGAAAGCTCTTTGGCCGCTGCCTGAACAGCCTTCTCGTCCACATCCGCCAGAACAACGGCTGCGCCAGATTCTGCGAAAGCCTTCGCCGTTGCAAAGCCCAGTCCAGATGCCGCGCCCGTAACGAGCGCTACCTTGCCTGCAAAAGAAATGTTCATGTCTCTTCCTCTCGTATCCGTTTCTCTATTTCGGCCCGTTCGGCCGACTTCGAGGTCAAGATCAAGCCTAGAGAGAGGGGCGATCCTTTACTTACCCAATCCTGCCGATTGTTTGCACAATCCTGTTCTGTCCTAAAATTTGTGGCAAAACGTACTACCCTTGATCTGGGAGCCCTCAGATGCCTGATAAGAAGAAAAACGTTGCCCTTGGCAGCCCAGCCGTACAGGAAGCGAGGCGATCCCTTGCTCGTCGCATCGCTTCGATTACGGGGGGTGCAGGCGAACATGTGACTGCAATTCCCGGTGTTGTTCTGTATAACCGTGACGAGCCGACGCCGTGCTACCGAGCCTCGTATGAGCCCAGCCTCAGCATTTTTGTACAAGGGCGAAAACGCGTCATTCTGGGGGAAGTTGAATACGTTTGCGATCCCTCGTCGTTTCTTCTTTCTTCGATCGACGTGCCTGCGCGGAGCCAGATTGTGGAGGCATCAGAGAAGACGCCATTGCTGGTGATGTTCCTGCGATTCGATATGCCGTTGGTTCGCGAGGTCTTGACCCGCGATGATCTGCCGGAACCGGAAGTCAACTCGCACCGTCAGGGGCTGGCAGTGGGCGAGACCACCGTGGACCTGCTGGCTGCGTGCCAACGTTTGCTCGATCTTGTAGATACGCCAGCGGACATCCCGTTTCTTAGCCCGTTGATCCAGCGTGAAATCATCTACCGTTTGCTCAAGACACCTCAGGCTGGCCGCCTCCGCGCGATCGCGACAAGTGGGGACCTCGTGCAGCGAACGGCACGAGCCATCTCCTGGCTACGCGCCAATTTTACAAAGCCGCTCAGCGTGGAGGAACTTGCCATCACAGCGCGCATGGGCGTCTCCACACTTCATCATCAGTTCCGGGCCTTGACGTCCATGAGTCCGTTGCAATACCAGAAGATGCTCCGGCTGCAAACTGCACGGGAACGCATGTTGATGGATGGTCTTGATGCGACCACCGCCGCTTATGAGGTTGGCTACGAGAGCATCAGCCAATTCAGCCGTGAATACAGCCGTTGCTTTGGTCTCCCGCCGATCCGGGACATCCGAGCACTCAAGTCAAACGGTCTGATGACTGAGGCGCGGGTCGGATGATCTCTCTGCAGGCGACCGAATTGCCAAAAAGCAATAGCCTCTGATGACTTCATGTCGCCAGGAGGAACCATGTTTCTGAAGCGAATCATCTACGGCGTCCTTCCATTGGCAGCGTTCGCTGCTTCCATCCTTGTACCGCCGGGGTATGCACAAGTGACTGAACAACGCATCGTGAGAATCGCAGAGCTGGAGATTGATCCGAGTCAACTGGCGGCCTATAAGGCGGCACTCAAAGAAGAGATTGAGGCGTCGATCCGGCTGGAGCCCGGAGTGTCAGCTCTCTATGCCGTGTCGGTGAAAGATCAACCCAACCAAGTTCGGCTCTTCGAAAGTTACAGCAGCCAGTCTGCATACGAATCGCACCTCCGGACGGCCCATTTTCTGAAGTACAAAGCCACTACGCAAACGATGGTGAAGTCGCTCACGTTGATTGAGACTGATCCGATTCTTCTTGGCTCAAAATGAAACGCTATCGTTATAGGACGGGCCATGGATCCGGCTACGTGCTTCTCGGGAGCGTGTGCATTGGTGTGTGCTAGGTCGCCAAAGCACTCATCGACAACAATAACGACGAATATTCCTTCCGAGTACGGCCCATTACGCTGGTCGATGTAGCCGTAAAAACTCAGCGTCGCCCGGGCGAGAAGCAGGCCATGGAAATGACAGAGTATGGAAAGCATGGAAAGCCAAGAAGCCGGCTTCCCACCCTTCCCACACTCTTTGGAAATCCCTTCGGGATTCCCACATTCCCACGGCCTCGACGACTAGATAGTTGTCTTTTCGTACCTCCTCAACTCAAAACCATCGCCACCGCAAGGGGCTTGTAACGGATGTCTCAGGTCCACAGCGTAACGCATGTCCCGGTACACTCACCCACTAGGAAGGTCTGGTTCCGCTATCGCGTGCAGCAGGCACGCCAAATTACAGGGTGGGCGTTGCGGGAGGAAGCCTCCCGCTTCCATGAGAGGGCTGCCCGTTGTCAAGACTTAAGAGTTGCTGACCCGCTTCCATACGCACTCTGATCAGTCAAAGGACTGGGTGCAAAATGGGGTGCGTCTCCCAAATCTTGTCTGGTGCTGCAGGCTGAGGAGCGGCCTCAAAGGCCTAGCGGGACGCCGCAGTCACCACACATCGTCATACTTGTTCAACCTGTTAAGCTGGCAGCAGTCCGGGTTGCGACGGGACTACGCTTTCCGGAAACGGACAGTACAGCTCTCCGTTGCTCCAGAGGCAATGAAGTAACACTGCCAGCTTCCGCGCGACCGCGACGAGTGCTCTTCGCTTCGCTGGAGGACCCGCTTGAGCCAAGCCTAGGCCCCAACGCTTAAGAACTGAATCTGGACCTCGACTGAGAACGTACTGAGCGCACTCCACAAGAAGCCCACGCAAATAGTTGTCCCCGTTCTTGGCGATGCCAAGTTCAGGGTTACGTGATCCGCTCTGTCGTTGTCGGGGTCTTAGGCCAAGAAAAGCGCCTGCATCTCGGCTCGTCGAAAAACGCTCCGCATCACCCAAGGTCAAAACGTAGGTTAACGCGGTGACGGGCCCGACCCCGGGGACGCTCCGTAATAGCGTAGTCGCCTGGTACTTCTCCTTCGAGAGTTGCTCAATCCGACGGTCCAGAGCACGCACTTGCTCTGTGATTACAGCAAGCGACTGATAGAGGGGCCTTAACGCTTCCCGCAATGCCTCTGGCACCGACTGCCAGCTGGTGTTGTGAAATGCGTCCGCATCGGTGGCTGGAAGACGAGCCCCTACAGTCTTGACCACGCCCCGCGCCGTGTTCACCAACATCGTTCTCGCTCTAACAAGCTGCGCCCGAATCCGTATGACTGACAGATCTTCCTGCTGCTCTTGCGTGCGGTGCGTGATCGGGAAAAGCAGCTTCGGATCGACTCGGACGACTCGGGCAAGAGCTTCTGCATCGTTGGCGTCGTTCTTCGAAGAATGCGCCGTGCCACGCCACCTTGAAGGGTTAGCGACCCACACGATGCAGCCGGCCTTCTCAAGTGTCCGGCTGATCCACCCAGAGTGAGTTCCGTTCTCAATCGCAACTTGCACGCCAATCCAACCGGCAGCGAGTTCGGACAGATCTTCAGCCGTGGTCTTCACTCGTCCTCGTTCAATCACTTCGCCTGTCGATGACAAGGCGCACCAGTGACTCCAACGGTCACCGAGATCCACGCCAACTGCCGAAACTAGCTCTCGTGCCGCTTCCTTCGCGATCGACTTCAACTTCTTCGCTGCCTTCATGCCCTTGCCCTCCCTCGTGAAGTGGACTACCACTTCAGCCTGCCACATGGTTGGCAGCACTCTCATCCCATCTGAGGTGGGTGGCGAAAGACGCGTGAGCGGCTGCAGCCAGGGAGGAGTGAAACTCCTCCCCCCTCAAAAAAAAGCATCGTCTCTGTTTTCGCGGAGAGTGCTACCGCTTGCAAGGCCTGGCGTGCATCTTACTTCTCGGTCTATCTAGACCACGGGAGGCCACACATGGCTTTGAAGGATGTTCTGCTCGATGAGCTTCGCGATATGTACAGTGCGGAAAACCAGCTGGTGAAGGCCCTGCCTAAGTTGGCCAAGGGCGCTGAAAGCCCGAAACTGAAGCAGCTCTTTTCAGCGCATCTCGAGGAAACCAAGGGCCAGGTGGAACGGCTAAAGAAGGTCTTCGCCGAACTGGATGAAAAACCCACCGGCCAGCACTGCAATGGTATGGAAGGCGTCATCGAAGAAGGCAAGGATGCGCTTGAGAAGGATGAGGAAGGAGCTTCTTTCGACGCTGGATTGATCGGAGCCGCACTGAGAACGGAGCATTATGAAATTGCCGGCTATGAGGCGTGCATTTCTATGGCAACCTCTCTCGGCCTCACAAAGGTCGTGAAGCTACTCAATGCGAACCTGAAAGAAGAATTGGCTGCCGCCAAAAAAATTATGTCTGCCGGCGGTCCGATCCTGAAGCAAAGCGCTAAGGAGCCGGAGGCTCCGATAAAACCGAAGTCGGGTAAAGAAAAGTACTCGGCAAAGAAGAGCAAATAGGATGAAGCGGAAGCGGCACCTTCTCTCTAGAGGAGAAGTTAATGTGGGTCGGCTGATAAAGCCACCCGGAACGTCGATTCACAAATGTCACGAACCCCTAGGAGGCAGTATGGGACACGGAATCATTGCCTGGATCATCATCGGTATCGTTGCAGGCTGGCTGACGGGCAAGATTATGAAGGGCTCCGGATTCGGAGTCCTTATGGACATGGTGATCGGACTCATCGGAGCACTTATCGGAGGATTCATATCCTCTCACCTCGGTATGGGCGGAGTCGGAGATCATGGCCTGATCATAAGCATTGTCATCGCAGTGATCGGCGCCGTGATTCTCACGTCCCTGGTGCGTCTTGTGACCGGAAACAGATCGGCGGAGTTGTAAGTTAGGAAACGGTACTGGATCACATCATCACGTGAAGGCCAAGAAGGGGACGCCAGTAGGCGTTCCCCTACCTCCTCCATGCGAAAACTTCAATATGAGGCTGACACTCAATTTTTATTTGCGGTCAGGCGCCCGTCTAAACGGTATGGAACGGGAGCGACTGCTTCCAACGCTGGCTCAGCCGAAACATTGAGCCTGTCCCTTATCCAGGTCGACCGCCTGTGAATATATCTCCAGCGTGATCCCGGAGGTTTTTCTCGCGCCACCGATAGACCCAAACATCAGGTCCCGTGTTTCTCTTTTCTCTTGTCAATGAGCCTTGCTGATACCGGTCACGCCTGAGCGTGAAAGGCTGTTTCCGAATCTTGGGGTTCATGCTACCGTCCTTTCGGGTTCGGCGGCACATTTAACACCTACGCGCTGACATCCAAACCGGAATCTCTGAAGGAATAAGAAATATCTTCCGTGCGGAGAAGCGGCGATGAGGGATCTTAACCGCTCGAGCCCATCGCAGGATGGTCGCCCAATGTAATGGAACGACTTTTGAGAGTTCCCGTGCGGTGAGCGGTTTCTCAATCGGCGGTGAAGAGGCAGAGGTTTCAAGCGGGGGGTTTTCATTCGGCACCTCGAATCTTTGGCAGCGCCAAAGCTCAGGAAGGGGGCCTCGGTTCCGATGAAGCCCTAAAGATTTGAGCTCCTTTGTGGGGAGTTTTCTTTCGTTAGGCACATGGATCGATGAATCGCTTCGATGTGCCCGAGCAAAATTGATGGATGCGCAGGCCATAAGAGCAGCCAGGTGTCCTGGAGATCTTTCAGCGACGACGGAGAAACTTTGGAATCGTCAAGAAAATCTTCGCGAGTCTGGGGTGACCGGTCCACCGCCTCAGAACCTCAATCGCAATCCGCGAGCCTATCGATCTCTCGTTCGCGTTCGCGCAAAAAGCGGAAGATCGCTTGCCTGTCTGAGAGATAAGACACGCGGCTCCTCATGAATCTCGCCCGCCAAACCTAGGAGTTTCCAGGCGTTTCCGATGGTCAAGGTAAAGGAAGACCACGTAAAAGCTGAATATTTGTGGATGGTACGGATGATGAGGTCTTTAGGATAGTCAGCGGTCAGTTGTACAGTTGACAGGCTCTCGCCGTTTGCTATGCTGGCGTGTTGAAGCAGGCGCAGGTGGGTGTCCCTGTGGCTGAGGTAATCCGGAAGGCTGGGATCAGCGAAGAGACGTTCTACCGATGGAAGGATAAGCATGCTGGCCTGGAGGTAGACGAGGTTCGGAGGATGATGCAGGTGCAAGAAGAGAACATACGCCGGATGCAGCTGATGGCGGAGCTAACGCTGGACAAGGCGATGTTGCAGGATGTGCTCTCAAAAAATGGTGAAGCCTTCACGGTGTGACCGATGGTGGAGGCACTAATGGGGTCGTATGGCATAGCAGATTGCCATCCTTGAACGACAGAAAAAGCTCGGCTAAGTCAAGGATTTGACGGTGTACGCTCCAAGCCTCCACACCAGCGAGGATGCCCGCTGGGATTACCGAATTATCATCGTTCGCGCTTCCGCCGATCCACCTCCGGGCCACTTGGAAGGAGAGCTTGTCAGGCAACGCTTCCCGGATCAGATCACCTTCAAACGCGAAGAGAATCGTCGTTGGGCATGAGGAAGCATCACATGCTTCCTTGTAGAATCGTCGAAGGCAGGCTGGGCTGCTCCCGTCGGATTACCCGTCGGAAGGAGCCAGCCCAAATGAAAGTTTTCGCGCGTACGTTGCGCGTGCAGAGTTGCCGTGAGGTATGCGAGAAGAAGGGCGCAGAAAAGGACTGTCGAATGTCTTGGATTCCTTTGGGTAGGGACTCTTAACATTCAAACTTACGATAGGGCCTGCATCTGCACTCGGGGATTCTGGTTCGGTCGCCGGCTTGAAAGTTGTTATTCCGAAAACGATGACCATTTATAGAGAGACTGCTGGTCACGAGCAACGTATCTTTTGGCAACCAGTGTTCTTACGATTCGGTACACGGTCGACTTCGCGATGCCGGTTGTCTGATGTATTTCCTCTAGCTTCAGTCCTGTATCTTTGGCACGAAGTACCTCAATGACTTGTAGGGCGTGCCAGAGGACAGGCACGATGTATTCGCGATCCTCTTGATACTCACGTTCGCGTAGGGGATCGACATGCGCCCCTTGCAGACCCGTTCGCTTTTTGCGCTTAGGTTTACCAATCTCATCGGTCATGGAACTCCTGGACTTCATTTGAGATCAATTACAACTCTTGCCTTCGGTATCTTTAGTTTTGTGCCTGGATACTTCAGCCGCAGGTAACAGGGCGCGAACTCGGGTGACGAAGCGTCAAGGGCTCATCACCGCAACCCTTGGGAAGGACTGTCCTGAAGGCTTCCATGTAACTTCCATTCGCTGGCCTCATTCAACTCAAGTCTGATGTAGTCCCAAACGACCCCAGTTGATAGTTCACCCGCCGGTACAGTGAATGTGAGTTGGTTCACGCCAGCATGAAGAAGTGACGCGTCGAACTGTAATGTGCGTTGCTGCCAAAGACCTTGATCAGTGTTGTATCGGATAGCGTCGGTGTTGATGAAGCGGGCATTGATGCTGCTCGATCCATCACCAAGCGAACCAACCTGCTGACCATTGAGGGAGATCGGCAGCCCCTGTCGGAGTCCGTTTACGCCGGCGAATGCCACACGCAAAGATGCCGTCCCATGAAGCGGCTTATGGGCATTGAATCTGACGGTCCACACCGTCGCATCCCCATGCCCATAGACTGCCCAGGGACCTGTCTGGTTTGTCTGGGGATACTGCGAAAGGGACTCTGCCTTGACCCAGCCAAACCGCTGGTTGGCTGGGTCTTTCGCCTCAGGATTCACAAACGAGAGGTTCGTCGCATGCGGCACCTCTTCGAAGAACCAATCTTTCTTTGGATCGCTCTTGCCAACCGTGTAGGTCAAATCGCGTGGAAACAGCAGTGCATAGCGCAGGTTCCAGCCCCATAACCAGTAGTTGTTGCCATCACCCTTGAAAAACTCGTCCGCTGCACGGTCGGGACAGCCGATCTCCCATAGCTGACGTCCATAGCGAACCGGCTTCCATACCAGTTTACCGAGGTCAACCGTCTTTCCTGGTTCAACAGTGACGTCCACTTGGTCAAACTCACCAAGCACACCGTCAGAGGTCGCATGCAGTGTGTATTTGCCGGGGCGAACCTTTGTGATCATGAACGCCCCACTTTCTGATCCATCGTTGAAAAACTGGTAGAAACGCGCATCGTGCATCCAACTGCCAGGTCCTGAATTCAATACGGCGAAGGCACGCGGGTCAAAACGCGAAGAGGCACCTGCTGGTGGGGGAGCAGGCATGGAATCTGCCGGTGCGTCCGGGTGCGTCAGACCTACAATCAGATGTGGCAATTTCTTCGATGAACCTGGGGGCGCCAAAGGATCTTCCAGTACGAGCTGGCCGACCACGGTTCCTCGTTGGGAAAGCGGCGTGTAGTCGACGCCATTCACCCATCCATAGGGCCACTTCGCACTTTCCTTCTTCGCTTGCAGCAATGCGTCCTGCCATAGCGCATTAGCGTTCGCAGACCAGCTCTCCGGCACCGTCGGATTTCCCTCTGTTGATTCGAGAATCTTGAGTTCGGCATCACTGGTAGGCTTTGGGTGCTCCAATGCATTCGCGTAGATGAAGATAGGACCGACAACTTTGGTCCAATCCTCTCCAGCAGCGATGCGTGTAGTCGCTCCTGCATAGTGACCGCTATGCCAGTAGTCAAGGATGATGGGTTCCGGGTCGTCGTTATCGCCAAAGTGAGCGTCGAGATCTATTCGCGTCGGACCACCGGAGAGGTACTCCGTAGAAGGATTGATGAACCACATCCCGACATGGTTCTTTGTGCTCGACCATCCATAGGCTGGGGTTTTGTATTGCATACCGGAGTAGCTGTACTTATGCTCGACAGAATTCTTGTAGACTCCCTTGCTCATGATGCGCTGCTCTTTGGCATGAACGACCACACCGGTCCCCCAATCCGTTGGTGCAGCTTCGAGCATGTTGCGATCTTTGTCGACAGTGATCCAATCGAAGGACTGGTTCAGGCGCGTGATGTATCGATCTTCAGCGCCGGTGCCTGCAGCAGGATATGACGTCGGATGATTGAAGATGGCGTATACATAGATACCACTATCCCCACGACCGAGCGAATAACGAATCTCCATATTGCAGAGCGTGCCACCTCCAGGAGCATTGCGAGTGAGCATGTACGTTCCGTTCGTGATTCCCTTCACGGAAACCTCTGCCCGATCGCCATTGTGGGTCGCCGGATCGATCGTTACCGTATTGGAAACCTGAGGCGCTCCAAGCGGAGTGTGCTCCCATGTACCTCCGCTAGCCGCCAACATCTCCATCCCATGAAAGACGAATGATGGCATGAAAGCGTTGTTCTTCGTGATGGTGGCTTTCACGATACCGTTATCCATCGTCCATGAGCCGCCGTTGTCAATTAGCGTTACCGGCGCGTTGACTGCAGAAGACGCCACGGGCGCTGCGAACGCTGCCGCGCAAGATACGGCCACTAAAGCTAGGACGCCAGCCATACGCAAAGAGGCAGTCCGTGAGAATTTCATCATGCTTTCTTGACGAATGCGAGTCATTATTTGTTCCGAACGGTCTTGAATTATGTGTCCTCGATATCGGCGCCCACGCAGCGAAGGCAGGTCACGCGAGAGGGGTTTCACGAGTGATACTCCAACTAGAAACCCCACGCCAACAAGCGCGGGGTTTCTGGGCAGTACTGGAACAGGTTAGAACTGGATGCGACCAGAGAACTGAAATTTACGTTGACCGCTTTGGCTACTAAGGCGACCGAATCCGGCATTTGTTGCATTCGCAGAACCATCCGCATTCGTAGGTCCAGGCGAAGGTGTGCCTGGAGCTACATAGGTTGTGTTGCCGTAGGGTGCAAGCTTGTTTGTGGAGGCGACGATACCTGTCGCTACAGTCTGTGTTTGAGCGATGCTAAATGTGACTTTGTTTGTGACGTCGAAGGCGTCTGCGCGGAAGACGAATTTGACACGCTCGGGCGTTATGTTGAAAGTACGTTGCAGGGCCATGTCCAAGTTGTAGTGGCTGGGGCTCCAGAGGCCAAGGAAGCGTGGAGCATCACCGATCATTGTGACGGGGGTGCCGCACTTTGTGGGAGTAGCGTTGCACGTCGCGGAAGCAGGCAACGAGTAGTAGTTGATCTCTTGAAAGGCTGTGGGATCCAAGTACTGCTTTGTGCTGAAGTTAGCGTAGGTAACACCGTGACCACCGAATCCGCCATTCTCACGGATTGAGCGTTCTCTGCCGGGAACGATGTCGGGCATGCAGGTACCTTGCGATGGCGCAGTGCAACCCGAGCCCACAACGTATATCGGAGTGCCGGAGTTGTACGTAAAGATGCCAGCAGTCTGCCATCCCCCGAGTAGGTTACGAATCGCCCAGTTGTCCCCACCGATCTTATTCTTGCCAAAAGGAGACTTAGCGAGACCATAGATATTGAGATTTTCTGGTGTGTCCGTAGCCACAACGTCGCGATCGGCACGATTGTTTCCCGGGATAGCGACGCCATTGGACGACGCCGCAGCCGGCACATAGAACGCGCTGCGTGTCGTTCCGTCATCGCCAATGTTCCGCGAGTAGGTGTAGTTGAGAGTGAAACTTACCCCTTTGAATTCGCGCTGCTTCAATGTGACCTCAAAGGCGTTATAGGCAATATTCGCGATATTGTCCCACTCGGGAGCAGGTGGAGCAGAGTACTGCGGGTAGGGACGCAATGCGCGCGCGATGGTGGCGGTGCTATTTGACGTACCAGTCTGCAGATACGTGGGATATGGTAAAACGACCGAAGACGACGCACGCTGCGCAATCGCAAAGTTTGCAGCGTTGGCGGGCTGGCTGATGATTGGGGTTACACCGTCGGTTCCAACTACGGGACCAAGCTGTGGCAGAACCGCTGGATTGATCTGCCCCGACCAAAAACCAGAGACGCCAGCTCCGGCGACGAAGTGCGACTCGCTACCAGAGTAGCCCACGGTGAGGGTGAGGTCCTTAGTGAGTACCTTCTGCATAGCGACGTTGTAGAACTCAAACTCCGGCGCGCGCCCGGAAAGGTACGGGTCCGCATAACCGGGTGCTGCGCCTGCGGTTACATACGTCCCAGCGGAGTTGAGGTAGTCACCCGTATCCAGAGTGAGCGACGAAGCTGCTGGCCCAGCTGGTGCAGGGATCGCATAACCGGGGCCACCGAAGTTGGTGTTAGCAACACCAGCCGTGGTGAATGCTGTGCTGTTGTTGAGATAGTACGACGGAGCGGCTGCTACGCCCGTGTTGATCGCGGTGGGCAAAATGATGCTGGAACCGAAGCCAAGTTGACCCGCGCCCGTCGAATCACCTGCGCGCCCGCCGACACCGCCAGCGCGTGAGTAAGCCATAGCGAAGCCAACCCGGAAAACCGTCTTTGGATCGGGAGCCCACTCCATGCCGAGACGCGGGCCAAAGTTTTTCCAGTAGGTCTGCACCGGTGTCCTGCATTGGCAGCTTATAGCGGAACCGCGACTACCGGCGTACTGAAGCAGGCCCATATTGCCCGTAAGAGGATTGGTCTGGTTGGGATTGAAGAAGCTCCATCGATCCTGAGCCTCATGGTAAGGAGGCAGGTAATCCCAGCGAAGTCCGATATTGAGCGTGAGGTTTGGCCGAATCTTCCAGTCATCTTGGAAATACGGTGAGACCGGATGATAGCGGCCCGCCGTTTCTACGAAGAGCGGCACGGAAGTAGACCCGCTGTTGACTGCGCCGAGCAAAAAACTGGCGTACGAATATCCAGTGGTAGAGCTCGAGAGCGTATTGCCCGCAAAATTTGCGGTGGAAGTGCCTGCGAAATTCTGGATGTATACACCAGAAGGCGAGCTCTGGGACGAAGTATTGTCTTGCAACCACTGAGTCTGAATGCCAAAGGTCATGTTGTGCTGTCCTTTGGTCCAAGTAAGGTTGTCGACGATCGTATAGGCATTGGGAACCACATTGTGACTGGCATCCGCGGCACCGTTCTCGGTCCAGCCAGTCTGTGCTGTGGTGAACGCAGAGGTAGTGCCAAAAGCGCTACCGGGGAAGTTTCCTGAAGCCTGTCCAACCGGCAGACCCGAAATGCCCGCATCCGTGGCGCTGAATCCTGCGACACCATCCGTGGGCGCGATAACTGGCTGCGGAAAGCGCGTGAAACCGTACTTGAACTGGTTGACGACATGCGAGGTCAGAGGAACGGAATGCTCAAAAATCAGCATCGTTGGCGAGATAATGGATGTCGCGCCACTGGTATAAGGCACAGGGAGAGCTGCTCCATACCCAACCGACTGTCGCACGCCATGTGAGTAAACAAACGAGACACGCTGACCGTGATTGAGGTCATACGCTACATTGAAGACCAATTCATGATTGTCATAGCCAGATAGGCCTCCCTCTAGGTAATTGCTTACCGTTCCAGCAAGATTCGGCGTCGGGAGAAACTTCTGTTCATACTGAGAAATCGGAGAAACGTAGGTAGAAGGGATAACGTTGGCAGTTGGAATTCCATTGACCAGCCCCATGAAGGGCGTACGTGAACAGCTTGCGCTCGTGGTGCAAACGTTGGTCAGCGGATTGTAGATGTAGGTCCCGCCGCCAAGCTCTGTGAAATTGCCCTGCCTCATCAGTGGAGTGGGAAGTGTGAAGGTTGCAGGCTGAACTCCCTGGCGACCATGGAACTTGTCGTAATTTACGAAGAAGAAACCACGATGGCGCGTGAATGGAATTGGCCCGCCTACTGAAGCGGAAAGTTCGTTCTGATGTTCGACGGGCTTGCCAGCTGGAACGGTCGTAATCACGCCATTCACCACAGAGCTTGTCGTTGATTGATTGCCTGCGAAACCCCAGGTGTCGAAAGCCGTGTTGCGAATAAGATCGACCACTTGTCCGTGATACTTGCTGCCGCCGGACTTGATGCTGAAACCGATGGCTCCTGCGCCCTGATATTCAGCGGAAGGGCCGGATGAAATGATCTGCAACTGATCTACTGATTCAACGGGGATGCCATTAACCACTACGCGATTATCGCCCTGTTGGTTGGCCGTCGTTGTGGGGATACCGTCGATGTACACCTCAGCGAGGTAGTTCCCCGTACCTGAGAAGAGCGGCGCACGGCTACCCGCCTGCGCGCCAGGTGCCAGCGTCGCGAAGGCAGTTGGATCACGCTGCTGATTGTTCATCACCAAGGGCAAAGACTCGTAAGTCTCATCGGTAATGACTGCACCAACGGTAGCCGATGTAGTCTGCAGAACCGGCGGGGCTTCGGTCACGGTGACAACCTCGTTATCCGAACCGAGCGCAAGCTTCGTATCGAACCCAGTCACATTGAGACCGTTGACCTCGATATTTTTCTGGGTGAAAACCTTATAACCAGGTGCTGTGATCGTGATTGTGTAGAGGTCAGGTACGAGCGGAGTAAGGCTGTAGAGTCCCGCCGAGGATGTAATAGTCTTCGTGATTACGCCGGAAGCTTGGGCCGTAGCGACGACCTGTGCTTTGGGAACAAGCGCCCCACTCGGATCAGTAATCGTGCCTTCGAGAGCACCTTGGCCCCCCGTCTGCGCAAAAGCGGTTACACCGCTGCACAAGAGAACGAGCAAGCAAAATATTGCGGTAACGCTGAACAGGCAACGTGGCGGCACGTCTCCATGCCCATCGGCGTTCGTACTGAAACTCAGATCCATGTTTCTCCCTCCAGAGTTACTTTCAAATGTCTATCGAGGCGCGACATGAACAGTAGGGCAGACAACACGAATCTGTCAATAGGAAACTTATTTCCCCGTGAACACATACATTTGCCGCGGCTGAGGAGCTCAATAATCGCTAGCTCGTATCTGCGTGGTCGACTGCAAAAAACATCGCTGAATCTAGAATCCTCACAAGGCAATCCGAACTTTAAGTCGCTCAGCTTACCTAGTCCGCAGAGGAAGAGAAGACGCACCACGCCCCGGTCCGAGCCGTCTTCTCTGGTCACGGGCCCGAATCAGCTATGGTGCATGGATTTCAAAGGCTACTTCACCACTGGGGACGGCAAACGCTGTGATCCGTTCACCATCACCGACGCGTATAGCCGTTACTTGATTCGATGCCAGATCGTCTCTCAAATGGACCCCAGCCAATTCCGGGCGATCTGCGAGGCAGCCATGCGAGAGTACGGGATGTCAGCACGCATCAGAACCGATCACGGCGCGCCGTTTGCGGGCACAGGGCTACTGGGGCTGTCAAAACTCTCACTCGGCTGGATGAAGCTCGGGATCGTGCATGAGCGCATTCAGGCGGGCCGACCGCAACAAAACGGTCGCCATGAGCGGATGCATCGCACGCTGAAGGAGGACGCGACGCAACCGCCTGCGGCACCCCTTCGCGCACAGCAGAGTCGCTTCGATAGCTTTCGCTACGTGTTCAATAACGAGCGCCCACATGTGGGCCTAAACAAACCAAATGGCAGCAAGCCTTTACACCCCCAGCTCCGTCCTACTACCACGCAAGTTGCCGGAGTTTACGTACCCGAAGGGCCTAGTCCTGCGACGGGTGAACAATAGCGGCGATATCAGCTGGCATAAGAGCAGAGTGTTCATCAGCGAGGTATTCCGCTTTGAAGAGTTGACCTTTGAGTTGATCACACCAGGGTTTTATAGGGTCTTCTTCCGAGACATGGAGATCGGGGAACTCGATGCGGAAGAGCTTCGCTTTAGGGCTGCACGGCGAGTGGTCTGAGTCTGCCGAGCCTGTTATCGCTTAGTAATATTCTCTGCCCGAACGCGTTTTCGAACGTTGGCCATCTTGCAGGTACTTGAGGCGTACAACTTACGGTACGAGCTTCCAAGTAATCTCCCGAAGGATGGTCTTAGAAGATTCTGGGCCGCACTTTGTTAGCTCGCGGTCGGTGCAAGTTCGCACTGCGAGCACGACCGGATTGTGCATTGCGGCTGAGAGCATGTGGCCATCGCCCGTGTCCACGACAAGCCGAACATCAAATGTCTCTCTACCAGTCTCTGCAATAAACTCATCGCCCTGCTTCGAAACCTGGACGAAATTGTTGGGCGTGGTCGTCGCCGCCCCTTGCATCCACTTCGCAGGAAGCTGTATGTGGAGTGCCGGAGGTGGGACATGCTGGATTAGTAGTGTCTCCGTGTGTTCGGCCAAGTTTGCGGACTCTACTTTAAGTGAGAAATCGACAACGTCCTGGCCAACCAGAACATAATGCCCGTCAGCCCACGAATTAGGCGTAACGCGCGGCACGTACGCGGTCTGCCCTGACTGTATCAAGTTCGCCCGCATTGCCAGAAGCAGATCGCTGTAGAAGGTCAGTGTGTCTGTGATCGGCCCGATCATGAGAGGTTGAACCACGGCCAGATTCGGCATTTTCATGTAGGAGGCCGGGTCGTCCAGAGAAACAGTCTGCCTCAGAGCAAGGCTCGCGGGAGTGAGTGATTGCTGAGTGCTCGATGTAAGGTCAGACCAGCTAATCTCTTCATAGTACCGGCCACTTGTTGCGTCGCGTTTCACTACGTCCGTAGCCTGAATGCTGTATTTACGGCCATCGTTATCGCCTGTCATCAAGTAGTGTGAGACCGCTCCCTCCACATAGCGGCGCTGCCGGCTGCCCGCTTGCGTCTCTACCTGTTGAGCCACAACGGAGGACGCAAACAGAACTGAAGCAACAACAAAACTCAATGGCAGCCATCTCAACGCGATGTCCTCCGAAGCTCTCCAAGGATTTTATCAACGACCATCCGTATCGATGAGCATCTCGTGGCGAATGCGGCCCCGGCATTTTGATCTATCCAGCATTGCGAAGGAAAGCAGGCCATTGACATGACAGAGTATGGAATGCATGGGAAGCAATGATGCCGGCTTCCTACCCTCCCCACACTCTTTGGAAATCCCTGCGAGACTTCCACATTCCCACCGACTCGCTATATCTTTTTCGCGCTCAGTCAAGGCGAACCACCGCCACCGCAAGGGGCGTGTAACGGAGGTCTCGAGTCCACAACGTAACGCATGCACCGTTACACTCACTCAATTCCTAAGAAGGCTGGTTTCTGCTTTCGGCGTGCAGGATGCACGCCGAATACTAGGAAGGGCGTTGCGGAAGGCATAGGTCCGCGGAGATGGGCCGTGGAAGACGCGAGAGCGGCTGCAGCTAGGGAAGAGTCTTCGGCCCTTACCCGCTGCAGCACTCACCTGCGCCCAAAGGCCGAGCCTCATTTCGACAGCCATGGCTATTGCATAATAAGGCGATGACTACCCTGAGATTCTTTTCGGTGATGGACGGCACCAAGGAAGTCGCGAGTGTGACGCTGCTTACCAGCGCGGCTTTAGAGTGGAATGACGATCGAGGAAGACGCATCGTGAACCAGGTTGAGCCCGATGGAGCGGATGGCTTCCGGGTGATTCGTCAGGTGACGGCCGATGAGTTACTCGGAGCTTTGCGAGGCTGACAGCCGAGGAAGCGATTTCATCTGGAGTTTTCGCGGCCCTAAGTGCGAGGTCGGTTGTAAGACTTTCTACGAGCAACGCTGTTTGAGTTCAGAGGTAGCGCTATGTGGACTCTTCATCATGCATCCGTGCGGACACGACCGGATCGCCGGCGCAGGATCCTCAAGGATGCACCATAGAGTGCGGTGCTCAAGCGACCGACGAGACTGGCGTACACCATACATGCGGCGGTTCCACCTACGAGCGGGTCGCCTTTGTCGGGCTTTCCATGGATTTGCGCTTCCGAGTTACTGTAGGAGGTCGAGACAGGCTCGTGTTGCAGGTCCTAAAAGGATCCCGCCTCCGATCACCACCCAGATTCCCCGGCGATTACCTTTTGTGAAAGCCAAGACGATTGGCAGTTATAGGACAGCAACGGGAAGTGCAAACAAGTGTCTATCCGGGAGTGTTGGAGTCATGCTAGCGCCGGCGTAGCTCCCCAGGCCCAAGCTCAAGGTAGTAGCAGCGAGGGCCATACTACCGAGCCAGACGCCTACGCGGTTCCAAGCGTCCAGTGCATAGTTCTCATTCGGCACCGCATGCATAATCTCCGCCCGGCATAAGCGTCACGACAGCCAGCCGGGGGAGGATATAGGTTCAGCATCAAAGGCCGGTGAAAGCGGGCTCCCTTGCGAGAGCCCGTGCTCTCATGATCCGGTCAGAAGTTCGGATCGAAGTTGAAGTAGATAGGGTTCGAAAGTCCGACCATGTTCCCGCTCAGTGCCATCGAACCAGGAACCTGAGGATACGGAGTGGGTGCTCCTTCGACCTCGACGCGATAGTAGGTTCGCCCGATGACCTTCGGTGTATCCGTGAACTCGACTGAGGTTGTCTTACCACCTGTAGCCTGCAGAGTCTTGAACGGATCGCCATCCTTGACAACGTGAACGGTGTAGGTTGAACCTGCCACAGTATTTCCTATCAGCTGGACGCGAAAGTTGACCGGCTTCCCTGTCGCTTTCGCGTTGTCGCCCATCATCATGTCCATTTTGCCGTCCTGATCGAGATCGGCATAGAGTTCGACGCGCGGAGCGTAGGGGTTCTCGCTCACCGCTACACGACCGTTCGTCAGGGCATCCACCACGGACTGCAGAGTGCGTTCCTTGGCATAGACCCAGGTTGTTGGCGTGCCAACGTAGTTGGCTTGGCGCTGATAGGAGTTCTTCGTCGCCTGTTCAGGAGTATCGGGAGTGCCATGGTGCGAGTCGCTGCCACCGCGGCCTGTGATCTTGCGACCCGAGGAAAGCATGTCGTCCCAGATCATGATGGCATTTGCGTTCTTCGACCAAACCGCAGAGTTCCAGACTTCGATGGAGTTGACCATATCGTATGAGAAGCCGAAGTGGTCTTTTCCGCTGGGATGATTGGCCGACAGATGCACGTCAAGCTCGTTTTTTATCGAGCCGATGACGACGTCGCGCTGATCGCGCACATCGTAGAGCCGTTGATGGTCATAGGGTCTCGCCGAGAAGATGTTTCCGTGACCGCGCGTCGTTGTCCACTCGGCGCCGTACAGCAGCAGTACGGATTTCGATTTGAACTCTGGATCAGTCCAGGTATTGTGTGCCGTGTCACCAAGTACATGATTGTCGTGATCGGTGATGCAGAGATAGTCCATTCCTACTGACTCTGCGAAGGAGATGATCTTGGCTTCGGGGTTATTGCTCGAATCCTTGCTGTGACGTGAGTGCAGATGAAGATCGCCTTTCAGCCAGACGCCATTGTTGAGGCTTGAGATAGGAGGCAAGGGGCCAACTTCAACCGGAGCCCATGGGCTTACGTGGGCCGATTGTGCATGGGTCAGAACGCTGGCGGCGAGGGCCATGGACAAACCGAGAAGGATGCTCTTGATACGCATTCGATTCCTTTCAGAGGTACGTGTTGTGCTGGGCTCCCGGCGGGGTCGACTGAGAGAACCAGCAAAGTTGCAGTAAGGATTAGAAGTTGAACTTAGCCGCAAACTCCATGGTGCGATTTTCGTTGACGGTCGATGAGATCACGCCGTTGGTAGCAGGGTTGCTGACCGCTGAACCCGGAACGCTGAAATTGGGATGGTTGAAGACATTGAAGACATCCGCACGGAGTTGCAGCTTGCACCGCTTTCCGAGTGCCGTGTTCTTCTCCAGGTTCATATCCCAGTTCTGATAGTTCGGTCCGCGCAGCATATCGTAGCCTGAGTTGCCGAACTGATAGGCCGGAGGAGCGAAGAAGGCTGCGGTATTGAACCACTCTGCATGTGTCTTGTGCGACGGGTAGATGGCTACGCCCGGGACGATATTGGCTCGACCACTCGCACCGTAAACCTGGCTACCGGGCGCGGTATAGGTCACGGAGAATGGCTGTCCGGTCTGGAAGGATGAGAAGCCAGCGACCTGCCAACCGCTGATGAGTTTGTTTTCAAAGTTGCCTGCGCGTCCGAAGAGCAGTTTATTCTGACCGAACGGAAGCTCGTAGGCGTAGCTGATCTGAAGCGTCTGAGGGGTGATGCTGGAGATGGGTCCATAGGAGTCGCCGATTTTTGTCGGGTCCTGATGGTTCTCGACGCCCAGCACGCGGATCCATTGATATTCAGCATTGATCATGAAGCCATTCCGGTATTGCTTGTGGAGGCCGATCTGCAGGGAGTTGCCGGTAGTGTGATAAATCGGGTCGAAGTTCTCAGTGACCGTTCCGAAACCCTGGAACGGCCTGCGCGACTGTTCAGTCGTCATGCCGGGGGGAGCGTAGTTGATGTCCGGCTCGGTATTGCCGGGGCCGCCGTGATTGTTCTGATGAATTGTGCGCTGACCGACGTAACCGATACGCAAGTCGACCGCGCCAGGCAGCTGCTGCTCGACAGCGAGATTCCATTGCTCGGTATACGGCGTGACTGTGGAGTGCTGCGCGTTTATGGTGGGATTGGCAGGCACGGAGGCGCTGGCGGCAAACGGCGCATTCATCGTGATGGTCGGCGTGCCCGCAGTGTTCGTGTAGTTCACGCTATTTACAAAAGGTACGTTGCTGAAGCCAGTATCCATATACGAGGAAGGAAGCAGGTTATAGAACAGGCCTACAGCGCCGCGAACTACGGTAGTTTTGTGAGCCTGGTAGGCGAAACCGAAGCGCGGAGCAACATTGTTCGAATCCTGCCCGAGGTATTTGTACATGCTCGACGGAAGATTTACCGACGGCGCGAGCACGGTATAGGGCTGATATAGCGGGTTTGTCACTGCAGGGTAAGCGTTGGCAAAGACCACGATCTTACCCACGCTAGGGACGAAGAGTGACTCCGTGCCGTAAGGATTGTCGTGGAAATGCTGCAGATCGTAACGGACGCCGTAGTTCAGCGTGAGCTTCGGCGTAAGCTTCCAGTCGTCCTGCGCATAGATGGCATACTGGCCGGAGTTGAACCGAACGACGTAGTCATGCGGCAGTGAATTTCCGGTAGCGCTGGGGTCGCCGAGCAGGAAGTCTGCGTAGGCGATCCCCGAGTATTGGCCGTTGAAGCTGAAAGATCCATGCGAACTGCTGTCTTGCCAAGAGTCGTTGTAGAGATAAGAGACGCCGGCCTTCAGCGTGTGGCGCGGCAGCACCTTAGTCACAGACGTGTTGCCCTGATAGGTCTGCTCGAGGTTCTTGGAGCCAGCCTCGGTGATACCTGTAATGTTCGTGATGGAGAGGGTAGGCGCGCCGGAGAGCAGCTGTGGTCCCAGACCAGGAATAAAAGACGAAAAGTCAGTCTTATAATTCTGCGCGGTGCGGTAGAGCGGCAAGTGCAGATAGCTGACGTAGCTGTCCATGATCAATGTAGGCGAGAACGTATGGGTCCAGCCGACGACGAAAATGGAGTTATGCTCACCGTCCTGCGCCACGCCGCCAGCGAGGCTGGAAGTGCCGACATCCGAAAAGGGACCATAAAACGCACGCAGCCATGTGAAGCGGATTTGATCGCGGTCGCTGACCTTGTGATCGATGCGAAGATTGAAGCGGCTGACGTCGGTGGTGTGCGGAATCAACTCCTGAGTCGCCGCGCCGACAACCTGCGTCTGCGAGGCCGGCATCAGCATATTCTGTAGCTGGACATCAACCGCATTGAAAGGCACGTTGATTTTGTTGCCCGGGAAGGCTGCGCCGGTGAGCGGGTTCTTGAGGATGACCGCAGGCTGTGCCGGGGAGACGCAGCTGCCACCCGGAAGGAAGCAACTGAAGTCACCGGCGCGCTCTGCAACCGTGGGCTGAATACTGCTTACTGAGTTGGATTGCGTAAGGTGAAAACCTTCATAGCTCGCGAAAAAGAATGTGCGGTCTTTGCCGTTGTAAAGGTGCGGGATATAGATGGGGCCGTTCAGATTGCCGCTATACTCGTTACGCTGATAGGGTGCGCGCGCCGGAGCGGCAGCGTGCGTGCCGTTGAACCACTGCTTAGCGGCTGTACCGCGGCCACGGTTGAACTCGAGTATCTCACCGTGCAGTGCGTTGCCGCCGCTGGCGCTCACCACGATCACCTGATTGGGCTGGTTGAACTCCGCGGGAGCGCCCTGTGTGATGACTTTGAACTGAGAGATAGAGTCAAGTGGCGGAACTTCCCCTTCACCGCGCTGTAGCTCTACTTCTTCGTTCGTCACACCGTCGAAGGTGAAGCCAGCATCACCATAGGAGTTGCGCTGATTAGTGCCGAAGGCCAGCGTGACACCGCGCACGGGAACTTGGTCCTGCGCGGCGACGTCCTGTACGCCAGGAACGAGATTGATGAGGCCAAGAATGCTAACGTGTCCGTTTAGTGGAGTGTTCTGTATGGTCGCGCTCTCAACAACGAGTCCAACGGAGGAGGTCTCTGTCTGGATGACCGAAGCGTCGCTCGTCACGTCTACGATCTGCTGATCGGAACCTATAGTGAGTCGGGCGTTGACCTGCTCCACCTGATCGATCGCCAGCGTGATATCCCTCTGCTCAAAGCCTGTGAAGCCGGGCGCATCCACATGCACGCTGTACCTGCCGGGATTCAGTTGGGGTTCGCGGTAGGTTCCTGCATCTGAGGTCTTCAGCAAATGGTTGATGCCAGTACTGATCTCCTGAACAGTGACTGTAGCTCCACTGATGGGAGTTCCGCTGGGGTCGGTAACTGTGCCGGCGATCGAGCCGGTGATACCCTGACCGAACGACGCGCCGACGGCGATAAACGCCAGAACGAACATCGTTAGCGCCCATTGCAGAATCAGTCTGCTCGCTGATGCACTGTCGCGCATCCCCACTGGCGGCTTCTCAAAAAGAAAAGTATTCATAATCTCCCTCTTTACGTCCGGGCGCGGATGTGGCGCGCATTGAGTCGTCCCGGTGTCGTGGTTGTCCCGAGTATTGGGGCCACGGAAGAAGCGCGGTAGGGGTTTTTCTTGTGTTCGAGCTTGCGAACACGGCAAATCGCCGAAAAGAATAACAAAATCAGCAGCAGTCATATTTCAGCAACGTCAATGAACACAGGGGTGCAAACGAAGGTGTACACATGGATTTATAGAGTATTCATCAAGGCGCTTTAGACTTTGACTCACTGGAAGTACTCGCAACTCATGCCAACTTTGGAGACACCTCAAGAAACCGGTCCTAGATTTTCTCGACGGTCGCATGATTTTGAGGGGTCGATCAATCTCGTCGAGGCGGACGATCTTCGTTGGCAACTCGCTCTGCGCATTGCAGCAAGCGGGTCTCTCGGTCGCTCAGGCCTGCTCTCGGATTTTCTGCTCTACATCGTTGACCGTTCTATCCGGGGTCTAGCTAGCGAGATCACCGAACAACGGATAGGCGTGGTCGTCTTCGGAAGGGCCAGGGACTACGATCCGAACGATGACAACATTGTCCGCAGCTACGCGCGAAAGCTCCGCAAGCGCATCGACGACTACTTCGCTGTTGAAGGTTCTGAAGAGACGCTGCGACTCGATATCCCACGCGGCGGCTACTCGCCGACCTTCTCGGAGTGTGCGCGGAATATCGAGCCGGGATCTCCTTCCGACACGAGGGAGGAGATTGCCCCACTTGATCTGACCGAGGCGATCTCCGCAAATGCGGGTCTCCCCAGGAAGGAGAGTCGTTCCTTCCTCTGCAGCCGGAGGCTTGCAGATAAAAAGAGCATGCTGACGACACTCCTCGCCGTGCTGGCAGGCCTCGGGCTTGGCATCGGGCTCATGCTTTTTCGCCCCGCGCGGCTGCCGTTTGTTCGGGAAGAGGCAACGACCAGTCTCCTGTGGAAGCAGCTCTTTAGCAGCAGCCGTGACACGTTCGTTGTCCCTTCGGATGCCGGATTGGTGATTATGCAGAGATTGGTAGAGCGGCCTGTACCTCTTACTGCATACATTAGCGGTAGTTATAGGACTAAGCTCAAGGCCGAGAACCTTCCTGATGCCGATGAGATATTGAAGCTGAGCGCGCGTCGCTACACGAACGTAGTCGACCTAGATTTTGCGACTCGTCTGGGACAGATGCGAGAAGTGGTTCCTGAGCGAATGATGGTTCGCTACGCACGGGAGCTGAGAATGGATGATCTCCGCACCGGAAATGTCATCCTCATGGGATCGGATGAATCGAACCCGTGGATTCAGCTCTTCGATTCTCAGCTACCACTGCGCTTTCGATATGAAGCGGATACAGACAAACCCTCGGGATTTGTGAACCTACACCCTCTTACTGGCGAAGCTGCAATTTACAGCACCAAAGGACAGGAAGATCGGACTTACGGCATCATCGCTTACCTGCCCAACCTTGCCGATAGCGGCCATGTTCTTATTGTTGCGGGTCTCAACACCGCTGGTACGCAGGCCGCGGCTTCCTACCTGATGGATTCAAGTCTCATGAAGCCGGCTTTGGAGAGAGCGCGAAATCCGCATGGCGAGCTTCAGCCGTTCGAGCTGCTCGTGAGCGCAGGGAATGTGGCAACAAATTCTTTGACTCCCCATCTTGTTATTCAACGGGTTGGCTTGCGTTAGAACTCCCCGCGACTGAGGATACTGCCGAACATGCTAGATCCAGGCAAGACAACGTCTGGTTGTAGCGTTTCATATTTGAAATTCCTGATCCGTACGGCAACTTGCAGGCCAACAATCAGTGATTCGGACTCTTCGCGCCAAATACGATTTCTCTATCTGAAATTGGCGGTAACAGCCTTGTCCTCAAAATCACTCCCAAACCGTAACTCGAAGACTGAAGGTACGTGCCGCATTGCAATAGCGATCTCTGGATCGGCGATCAGCTCCTCATACGATCCGTAAGCGCTACGAATACTGAGAGAATTAGCGGCTTCCCGAGCTCTGCCGAAGTCGCGCGAGCCGATGGCAGTCACGGAACAGAATTGACATAGCTGCATGGCCGGAATCACCTTCGTGATCCCGATGGCAGCCGTACTGAGAACTCCCCAACGAAGCTTTTCGATCCTGAAGGCATAATACTGCGGGCGCTGTAGGAATGAGGTTCGATGCCAACACGTCGAGCGACATCCCAGTTCAATCGGGTGACGCAGCGTCGGATCCGAAGTTTAAGCAGCTGATTCGAGATGCGGTCTAAAACGGCAGCCTGAGTGTCGATGACCGCGTGGTTCCTGCACGTTTGCTCGTTGAACGGGGCCACCCGTCCCTGCCTCAGACCAACGAGGATATCGATAAATGATAGGTTCAGCTCGTAGAAGGCGCTAAGTCGATGGCTCTCAAAGTAGAGGGCACATCAACCTTGGGCGCAAACGCGACAGGTTTCGGCAGCTTCTTCTCTCCGCTGTTTAGCCCTCGCAGTGACCGTTGCGGCCGGTATCTTTCGAGCTTCTCCGAACTTTCGGTCTGTCTCTAACGAATCTTGCCCTAAGCTTACCGCTTTTTCAGCGGACCCGAATAGTAATTGGCGAAGCAAGATCTTGTCTTCAGGTCGCAGGAATTTGAACGGCAACACGCCGTTCACGGACGCAATCAAAGCGCGAGCTTGGAGCCGTGAATCGAGATCTTCATCTCTCCACAATGCCGTTTATGGAAGTCAAATCTTGCGGCCATGCGATCGCATTCAATGATGCCTTCGTTTTACAATCCACACGACCTTACTCCACGACATTTTCCATCAACACCGAGTTCGGAACCGTCACGATGCGTCCGTTGCTATCGACCGTTGTTCCAACTGAATTGACAGCTACGATCTTGCCCTGCACACCTTGCACATCAATCTCTCTTCCTTCAGGGAAATGATCCCGAATGAAGGCACCTGCAAGAATATTCGCCACGACTGCTTTACTTCCTGTTCCGAATGCGAGTGCTGAAGCTGCACCAACGGACAACAGGATCACAGCAAAGATCACAGTCAGGATAGCGGTCTGAACACCCAACTGGGCCAACGTGATGATGATGACGATTAACGCGATGAAATACCGCACGATTGCGCCAAGCGCTTCGGCATATTCGAGATCGGCGGCCTTTGCCGTCCGCGTTACAGAAGCGGCAAACAACCGTGCAAACGATAGTCCAAGCACCAAGATCAAGGCTGCAGCCAGTATGGACGGAAGAAAGCCCAGAAGGCGAACCACCAAATGTGAAAGATAAGTAAGTCTCAACGCCTCCGTCAGAGGCTCGAGCATCAGGAGCAGAATGAGCCAGAAGGTGAAGCTGCTCGCGATCGAGGACAGAGGCGTATCGATCCCTATGTCACTCAGCGTTCTGCGCAGACCGCGCCTATCAGACAGTGTGTCTAACTTAAGCGAGCTAAAGATTCGTCGGGTAAGGATTGAGATAACGATCGCCACACCCCATCCGAGGAACAGGATAAGGATGGCACTCAAGAGGTTCGGCAGAAACCCGAGTATCCGTTGGAGTGAAACCAACAGTGTTGAATGTAGGATCGCCGAAAAGTTTTGCAAAAAGTTATTCATGGTCTCCCTTCCTTGCTCTTGTTCAGTGAATGACGATAGCGGCTCGACAGATGTTCTTCGGGAGCTGCAAGAGGTACTTTGGTGTGCTTGAACAGAAGCTTTAACATGGTATTCAGGACGATCCAGAACCCATAAAACTGCCGTTCCAGTACGTAACGGGTTCCGACCACCAAGGACGCTCGCTTCCGAAAACGATCGAGCGTATCTGAGGGAGCGTCGAGCCGCAACGCTTCCATGCCCTCCGGAATCTCTGCGTTCTCTTCCGCACGTCCTGTCATAAAGACTCCTTATATTTTCCCTTGAAGACTTCGCGTGCGCGAAGAAGCCGCATTTTTACGGCGCTGCTGCTGAGACCGAGGATTTGAGCGATCTCCTTAATCTCTAGCTCCGTGAGGTATTTCATAATCAACACGGCGCGATCCTCGTCACTAAGACGATCGAGAGCTGCTTGCGCGCGCCCATCTTTCTGTGAAGGTAACGTACGTGGATCGGGTGGGTCACTGGCTAGCTCCTCATCTCTTCCTGTTGCGCGCCTCTTCTTGGCGAGAGCGTTAAGGCAGTGGTTATAGACCACACGGTAAAGCCACGTGGAGAAAGAGGACCTGCCATCAAAGCTATTGATGCTGAGAAACAGGCGTAGCAAGATCTCCTGCAAGAGGTCTTCAGCATCGGCCGCATTGCGTGCCATGCGATAACAGAGTGTGTAGATTTTGCTTTGATACGCACGCACAAGCTCCTCAAACGCCTGATGGCCCCGCGGAAGTTCGCGTTTGCAGCGAGCGACCAATGCTAGATCTTCTTGAGGGGTATTCATGGGTCAAAGCGCTGTGGGTGGATAGACACCTTCATTCTACGGGTAAGCACGTTCTCCCCTCCTTTCGTTAGCGCTCATCGACTCGGCTTTTTCCTCGTCACTCTGTAGACAAATATCCTCTGACGGCAAGTCACACTTTTGCTTAAATTTTTTTCGCGACTTGTGACTTCTGCCCCTTGCCTTGCTGTCTCAGGGTGTGACGGAAGAGAAATGCTTCTCCGCCTCAAGAACGAGCACAACGTAGGAGGAAGTCAAATGAAGAAGATCGCCTTAGCATCTGCCGCAATTGGATTTGTGGTTTGGCTGGTGATTCGTAATGAGCAGAATCCGTCACGTGCGCTGAGCTGGTCGAAGCGGCAGAAACTAGCCGGCACGTTGGACCTTCTCAAAGGCACCGTGAAGCGAACTAAGGGTCGCATTGTGGGAGATCGCTCCCTCATCGCCAGTGGCATCTTTGACCAAGCCAAGGGCATCCTGAAGCGGGGTGTCGGCAAGACTGTTGAGTCAGCAAAGGATGCAATCCATGTCTGAATCTTTCAACACTTTACCAGCTACGCCCTACGGGGCTACGTCTCACGGAGAACCTCCCATGCGTGAAATCATCGAAATACAGGACGAACTTCCACTAAGGCAAAGGTTGGCAGGATTTCGCTCGCTATCCTGGAGCGGAATCATCGCCGGCGTGCTCGCCGCCATTTCAGTGCAGTTGTTGCTCAATCTGCTCGGTATCGGAATCGGCGCCGGGTCGATTGATGCGGTACACGGCGATCAGCCAGGCCAGGGAATGGCAGTCGGCGTGCTCGTCTGGTTTGTTCTTTCCTGGATCGTATCACTGGCTATCGGAGCATGGACAGCCTGCCAATTCTCTTCCTATGGTGATCGTCGAACCGGCGCTCTTCAGGGCTTTATGGTATGGGCTGTCGCGTCGATCGTGATTGTCTACCTGCTTAGCACCGCGGCCGGAAATCTGATCGGCGGAACAGCTTCTGTAATCGGCCGAACGGCTTCCCTTCTGGGTGCTGGGGCCAAGTCAACCGCACCAAGCGTGGCAGGGATGGTCTCTCGTGCGACGGGCATTACGTCGAGCGATATCTCAGCCCAAGCGGGCGACGTGGCATCGGATCCGAAGTTCCAGCAGGTGATTGGCGATGCGGTTCAGAACGGCAGCCTGAGTGTCGATGACCGTGAGGCTCTTGCGAGCTTGCTCGTTGAAAGAGGTCACATGTCCTTGGCTCAGGCAAACACGGATATCGATAAGTGGCAGGTCCAGATCGTAGATGGCGCCCAGTCTGCCAAGTCGACTGTTCTCAAAGTAGAGGACAAAGCTGCCTCGGGCGTTTCCGCTACAGGCTTCGGAAGCTTCTTCTCTTTGCTGCTTGGCCTCGTTGCAGCAGTTGTGGGCGGCATCTTTGGAGCTTCTCCGAAGTTTCGGCCTGCCTCCGAGCGGGTCTTGTCCTAAACCAACCGCTTTGTGATCGTTTTCTCTGTGAACCTCAGCGAAACGATTGTGTACGAACCAACCAGGAGAACCGCCATGAAAACAAGTATTGTGTTGCTTGCTGCTCTATCCATAAGTGCTTTGCAAGCGACAGCTCAAACCGACACCGACACTGCAAAACTTGAAACGAGACTTGAGGCTGCCAACGACGTGCTTCACGACCTGATGGCAACGCCTGACAAGGGCATTCCCTTGCGCATTGCCGCCAAGGCAGAGTGTGTTGCCGTCATTCCAGGTTTCAAGAAGGGAGCCTTCCTCGTCGGAGCGCAGTACGGTCAGGGCATAGCTACCTGCCGGACGCCCAAAGGCTGGAGCGCGCCAGTGTTCATTCAGATGACCGGTGCGAGCTTTGGATTGCAGGCTGGAGGCCAGTCCACGGACCTCGTTCTTGTAGGTGTCAATCGCCGCAGCCTTAACGACCTTCTTCACGACAAGGTAAAGCTCGGCGGGGATATCGCAGTCGCGGCCGGGCCAGTAGGCCGCGATTCTCAGGCCGCAACCACGGAGCTTGCGAACTCGGAGTTTTATACATATTCCCGCAGTCGCGGCGTCTTTGCGGGTGTTGATCTCACTGGCGACGTCGTCAACCAGAACATCAACGATACAAAAACGTTCTATGGCAAGGACATTCCGTTTGGCACCATCTTGAAAGGCAGCACCCCCACTCCGAAATCGGCCAGCCCCTTGATCCGTAGCGTCGCGCAGCTCTTCCGGCGTAAGGCTTGATCGGGTACCAGAGCACGGATCAACCTGCGGTTGGCTCGAGACTGTTCTATCGCTCGGAGTCCACACCCGCGTTCAATAGGCGTTTTGCAAACAAAGGAGGACATACCATGAATGAAGACACCATAAAGGGCAACGTTGATAAAGTAACCGGCAAGATCAAAGAGGCCGTCGGCCATCTCACCAACAACAAAGATCTTGAGGCGAAGGGCAAGCTGGACCAAGTCAGGGGTTCGGCAGAAGAAGCCGTTGGCCGCGCAAAGGATGCAAGCAAGGACATTGGCAAAACTATAGACAAGCAAGCTCGCTAACGATTTCCCCCTCTTATCGACAAGTACTTGTTCGACAAGAGGGGGAATCGCTTTTTGGTGGGCGGTCTGCCTCAGTTCTTCCTCATGAGAGTCTCACGTTCATCTTTGGTGATAGATGGACACTGGTGCCGAACCCGTTCTCAAGTGGCATATACGAAGCTGAGAGATTCTGATTTCTTCTCTTGAAGGCCTCGGCTGCATTCTCAAACAATCCCGCTAGACTGTTTTTCGCGGCAGAGTGCGAGACCTGTGCAGATCTCGAAATCAATGTGTTCGATTTAATAGAGTCTTGGCCCGATAGCATCGCTTCCTCGAGCGTGATAGCGGCTAACTTGGCAAGACCAATGAGACGTCTTGGAGATGCACTTGTCGTGCTTCAGCTAGGACAACGCATCGGCACAGATTTCATTGCTCCGGAGACCTGGAGTTGGATGACGAAATGACCGAAATCTCGGCAGCCCTTACTTCTCCGCGACCTTGGATGTCACTCTGAGCTACAAACCGAAAGTATCGAGCGTCTGTCGGAGCAAACCGCACCTTCTGCAGCTCAGGATTGTTCGAGATGTTTGCGAAACGTCCGGATGCAACTGCTGAGTTCCACGTCTTGCCGTCAAGACTTGTATCGAAGCGGTACCTTTCGACAATTCCGGAACGGCTGCGGTCTAGACGAGGAAGATAGGTGAAGCCGGAGATCCGGTGCACCGATTGCATGTCGACCTCGATCTGCGGAGTTCCACCTGCCTCGCTCGCGGACTCCCAGAAGGATTCCGAATCTCCATCGATCGCTTGGCTGCCAGAATGATGTGGTGACTCGCTCGAAACGTTGACGATCTTCCAGCCGATCGGGGACAACCCGGGCATATCATTTAGCGCCAGCATTCCCAGCCGTCCGTCTGCATCAATGCACGCTGCCAAAACTTTGCCACCGTTCGGTAGAGGTAGGGGGGAATAGTAGACGGACGATTGCGCCGTGGGCACGGTCCCATCCAAGGTGTAGACAATAGGAAGTCCGTTCGGACTGCTGATGCTGACATCCCCGCGAGCATCCCTATCTCGAATCGTCGGAGCTGGAACGAGTGCAGCCTGCTTGAAGAGCCCGACTTCTGCCAGAGTGGGCTCCGCTCGGGAACCCGTAATGCGAATACGCACTTCATCTGTCGTCTCCGGAGAATCCAATCGCAGGAGCCGCTTGTGACCGATCGTTGTCTGCTCCTCCACCTGCTTCCACTGTGTCCCGTGCTTCACGTCAACCGCAAAGGAATCAATTCGCTGGCTGCGATGATCGACGGCCTCCTGCAGGGAGATCACATCAAAGGTGACCCGATGCGGAAGCTTCATCATGAGCGTGGCTGTGCTGTGACCAGATGCAGCCTCCCACCAGCTGTCCAGATTGCCATCAAGAGCATTCGAAGGCGAGTGCATCTTCTGGCTTGAATCAGCCGTTAGTCGGGCGCCATTCGCGAGGTTCTTCGCAAAGGTTTCAGTCACTATCTGATTCATGAGTCGAACGTTGGCGACCTGCAACTCTGGGATAAGGCCACGATTGTCCGGCGACAAGTTGAGGAGCCAATTGCTGTTGCGACCGACGGATTGATAGTAGATATCGATAAGCTCCGAAGCCGTTCGTGCACTCTTGTCCTCTGCCCAGAACCAGCCGTGCAGAATCGGCACATTCGTCTCTGCCGGATACCACCACAAATACGAACCCGGGACTAGTTTCGAACGGCTGCCCAGATCCTGCCCCGTCATGTCGGGCCACCGAAACTGATCGGGCGGCGTGGGAAGAGGAATCACACTCCACTCCGTCGTCCGCCCGACACCGCCCTCGTTGCCGACCCAACGACCATCGGGGCCTTTACCGAAGATGATCGCATGAGGCTGCAAATGGCGGATCATGTCGTACCAGGCATTGTAGTCGTACGTCTCATGGACACTCGGGTCGGGGTTTGCGCCATCGAACCATACCTCATCGATGCGGCCGTATTCCGTCAATAGTTCGTAGAGCTCGTTGAGGAAGTAGCGGTTGTAGTCATCGACCTGATACGTGAAATGACCGAAACCATAAGACGGCGCCCGCCCCTTGGATGGATCAGATTTGAAGGTGGTCGGCTCCGTCGGAATCACCGACGCCAGTTTTTGGCTTCCGTTGCCGTAATAACCCTTAAGGTTCGTGGGATTCGTCGTCAGCTGATAGAGGTCAGCCGGCGAAAGATACACGCCAAGCTTAATGTTGTACTTCTTTGCCGCAGCAGCCACGTCGCGAACGAGATTTCCTTTTCCAGCCTCCCAGGAACTGAACGCAATCGAATGATCGGAGTAACGGGTCGGCCACAGATTCAAGCCGTCATGGTGCTTGCATACTAGAATCACCATCTTGCCTCCGCCGTCTCTCACGGTGCGCATCCACTGATCCGCATCGAACTGCGTTGGATTGAAGACAGAAGGACTCTCATGACCATTGCCCCACTCCACACCGCGAAAGGTGTTCGGGCCGAAGTGGATAAAAAACGTACGCTCAAGGCGCATCCAGTCTGTCTGGTTCTGGCGAGGCAGCACCCGTGATGCCTTCTCCGTGACCACCTCACTCGAATCGCTAGGCAGGATCTGCTGCAAGTTGGAATAGCTGACGCCCGAGACCGGTCTATCCCCTCCGTCTTTTTCCTGTCCTCCCGCCGGAGACGAAATGAAAGTGAAGGCAGTCAGCACGGCGACGGTCGCGATTACGTGGGCGAATTCCATAGGTTCAGCATCTCCAAATTGGTGTTGCTAGGGGTTGAGACTAGTAGCGTCAACGCCGGGTCGGGTCCGTGCCCGAACTGCTGGCAAGCTCACGACCCTGAACCCAGCCCGCGAACCTGCAAGGCATCTGGAACTCCGATTTGCGTCCCACAGGGCTCTACCGGCGTTGAAAAGAGGAGATGATGCGTTTTTCAAAGCCATCCCCACATTCTTCCCCAAGCGTGGAAGAATTCGGATTTTGATCCGCTATCACTTCTCCGCACCCTTGGACAAGACTAAATCCGCTCAGAATAAGCGAGAGTCGAAAGCGTGCTCGTACATGGCAGCGATCTTGAGAGCTTTGGCTTCGGGATGCCGCGGATTCACCAACACGTTCCACGTCTCCGGCACGAGAACGCTTGGAACCTGCAAGAACAACGAGCGCCCTTCCGTGAGCCAGCGATCCCCAACAATTTGAGTGATACTCAACTCCTCCGCCCAGTCAAAGGGCAAGGATGTCAGTGCGATTTTTTCTACGGAGAATGAGTTCGGTCCTCCGATCCTCAGCACCCGGAAACGTTCAGGACGATCTTCTGAATCGATCTCCATATGGACGAGCGTCTCAAGCAAGGCGGTAGCAGGATTCAGTGTGCAGTAGACGACGGGATGACCTTTCGTGTGCCACCGCCCCGATACATATAAGCCGCCAATTCCGTCCAAGGTCTCGTAATTGCTGACTCGCCATAGGATCATGGGATGATGCTCACGCGGCGAAGCCGTAGTCGAGTTGCAAAAGCATCTCCTCTACCAGACGCGCGCCCGCCTCTGTACGCAACATCTCCAACGGACTGTGTCCTTCGAAATGTGTTTTGATCTTGCGCAGCCACCGAGAGGCCTTCGCATCATCACCAAATACCTCTTCAGCTAAAGAGGTAATCCGAGCAATCCGGACGGCTCGATCAGACTCATCGTGGGTCAGAGATTCACGGCGGGCTTTCCGGTGAACCAATGTGCGGCGTGGGACGATCAAGCTGTAGATTTCTTCATTGCTCATTCCGTGTTGAGAGAGGGATTCAACCGAGGCTAGAGGAAGCCGATCATGCACCAACCTAGCGAGGTCCTTGTCAGACCGCAGTGGCGTGACTCCGAGTTTGATCTCAAGCCGGCGATAGAACATGGCTGGTTCACGCTTGTCGCGGGGTTCGGCAGTCTGAGGCAAAGACCCTCCAGTACAGCTTGCCATAATTATATGGGCATTCTGCTCAAACGGTAATCGAGGCCTAGATCGTATTTCCCGATAATCCAACTTTTCGGAAGTAAATTGCGCCTAGGTAGCTCTACGCGTCTCGACATCCAAGCTAGATAGGTAGCAAGAATGTGCGTTCTCAGCTTGGGCGAGATCGGCCTCGTTTCGAATGGGCTCAACAGAGGCAACCGTCAAAAAGCAAGCATTACAGATAGAAACCCACGACCTGTCGGGCATCTGTCTGTGAAAGAACGCGCGCATTCTCTGATCGTAGTGTAAGAGCATATATAGAGCTGACCACTTTGTGGAGCTTCCATTGAATCGCGTCGACAAACTTTGCCAACACTTCCTCTGACGAAATCGCATGGATGCCACGGTCCGCCTTCCACCGGGCTCAGCGACGCCCTCAAGAGCGACTCAGTCCGTTCACGTCGCTCGTGGCTAGACTGGACCGCCCTAGCTGTTCTCCTCGATCACACTTTGAAGTTGCTGGATGATCCCTTCGAGCTCTGCGACACGACTGCATACTCTGTCCCACATAGTCCTCTGATTAGAGGGGATCACCGTGATGCATTTTCGAGCAATACGATCAGAGCATCAGCCTTTGCAGCTGCTTACAAATAACGGCCATCAGCTGCCTTTCTGAGAACTGATAGAAGTCGGAGGGCCAGTGTGTAGATCCTGAGTTTACAGCAACGATAGCTGATCCCGACCATTCCCAGCGAACCGCAAGCTGTTAGGGAGAGTAGGCAGTACCGCATCGGGAAATGTGCCGAAGATGCGACGGAGCGAAGACAATGTTGTTGAAGCCGACCTTCCTCAATGACAGCTGTGCAGACTGACTAAGTGGCTTAGGCTCCGGGGGTTGATCTCTTCGACGCTTTGTCCGCGTACGATAGCACCTCCGCCGTTCGAGGCTATGTCGATTCGATCGGCGGAGGCTCAGGGAGACGTTAGTTATTCTGTCGTCTCTCCTTTTCGTTGACCCTGACAAGCCCATAGGTGTCATAGACGACACCGGCTGGGATCATAATGACCTCGACGCGCTTTGAATCATCCTGCCCGGTGTAGAGCGAGATGCGTGAGGGGTCGATGCCCTTATCCTCCACGAGATACGCCTTGGCGTGGATAGCGCGCAGAGACGCAACGGCTACCCCGTCTCTCTCCGATTTAGCCGCATAACCGATCAGGTCCACCGTGGCGCCGGAGTCATGCTGCAGCGCTAAAGTTACGTGATCAAGAAATGCCTTTGCTTCATTGTCGATGCGCGTGGGTCTGCGAAGATCGCGCCCGAAGAGAATGGCTCCGAGATCGTTGAAGGGTATAACCGGCACAACCACTGCCGTCAGTAAGACAGGGACAGTCTGCGTCGCACCATGGCCCAGATCATCCACCACATGTACCGTGACCAGGGCTGTTCCTGCTCCGAGACCTGCGGTCGTCAGTAGAGCGGTTGAGCCATTGGCTGCAATCGTGCCTTCATTCGCTGCATAGGTGAAGGTCAACGGACGTCCCAGAGAGCTGACTCCATTTGCCGCAATGGTCGACGACTCTCCGGCATTGATCTGCGCTGGAACAGCCGTCGCCGCCAGTGTGACGACATCGACCGGCGCCGCGATGACCGGGGCTGGTGCCGCTATCGGAGCGACCATCGCTGGAGCAAGCGCGGCAGGTGCGGCGAATGCTGCTTTCCCGCCAAAGGAGAACACCACGCCAGCCTGAATTCGCAGGCCACGCAGATTGCTGGCAGGAACAGTGGGCGAAGGTCCAAAGCGATGGTTGGAATACACAAAGTCCGCCTGCACCGGTCGCACGGAGATATGGTGAGCAACAGGGATGTCCAGGCCGCCTCCTGCGATCAGGCCGAACGCGGTGTCTTGATGAAACTCAGATGGTGACAGGCGGTCCACCCCAAACAAAACCTCCGCGAAGGGAGTGATATGGCGAGTGCGCAACAGGAACTGCGGTCCGGCGGCGATGTTGTAGGCATCGCCATTGCCGGCCCGTTGTGCAGGTGTTCCACTCTTTCCGTCCCAGTGTCCGCTGGCATCGATGGTGCCACCCACCCAGCGCGTGATGGGTATCGTGATGCTGGCCCCGGCGCCCTTGGTCATCGCGCAGAGGCAACTACTCACCGGCAGAATGCCACTGGGTAACAGCCCGCTCGTAACGGTGTTCGGATAAAGGTAGGAGTAACCGCCGAAGATCTCGACACGGGGTGTCTCCGCGGCGTATCCGGCGCTCATGCTCTGAGCTGAGCTAATGACGCTTCCTGCAAGCAAAGCAACGGCAAGAGACGCCGCATATCTGAACTGCCTCCCAGCAACGTACTGTCTTGATTGAATGGCGAGAGTGCTGCGAGTCGTAATAATGGCTGACATACAAAATCCTCCGTGCGGTTCCGTGCGCGATGCTGTGTGGGCAGGCTGGTAGCCGGGAAAGCCGAGAATCTATCTGCGATAGGCCTCGGCACCGGTGCTAGGGAGCCGTGACGATGTTTGTATCGAGAGTGACCGCCGCATTGAGTGCCAGCGCCCTGCCGGTAAGATTGGCACCGGTGTCGAGCGTGATGGAAGAAAAGCTCAAGATCGTTCCGTCGAAGACGGAGTTGACGCCGAGCGTTGCTGAACTTCCGGTCTGCCAGAAGATGTTCTTGGCCTGCGCTCCGTTCAGCAGAACAATCTTCGTATTCCCGAGGGTCACAAACGACGACCCGATCTGAAAGATGAAGACAGCGTTCGTATTTCCTTGCGCATCGAGAGTCAGATTTCCCGAGGTGAGCGTGACCGAAGAGGCGTTCTTATACAAGCCAGGAGTCAACGTGAGTCCGCTGAGCTCTGAAGGGAGCACAGCCGGATTGGCCAACAGCGCGACGTTGTTGTAAGCGATCGTGGCGTCAAGCTCTGCCTGAGCCGCAGTCGCGTCCGTAACGTTCTGCACCGCAGGACTGACCAGAATCCCTGGAGGAAAACCTGTCACGGATGTACCCGGACTTAATCCCAGATTCTCCCCTGTGATCACCGTGAAGCCTGTGTTCGTCACCGTGCTTGCGCCCAGGATGCCGAAGTTGGCAGCCGTACCCAGGTTCACGATTGACTGGCACGTCTGACTCGAAGTGGTGAAGCTCCACACAAAGTTGCTCGACAAGGCCACGCCCGCAACGCTCTGCGCTCCGGTATTTATCGTGGCGGTGTAGACCGTACTTGCCAGAAAAGGAGTTGCCGGTGTGAACGTCGCCACCTTATCGGTCGCATCCAACGTGACGGTCCCAGCGATATTGGGAATCATGCTGAAGGTATTGGTATTGATGTTGGACGGGTTCATCGCCTGGCTGAAGGTGGCGGTTGCCACCGAGTTGGGACAAACACCAATCGCCCCGGCAGGCGCAGTCGCGTTGGTGACCGTCGGCACGGCCACCGAGGCACAACTGCTTGCACCCGTCGTGAACGTCCAGACGTAGTTTGCGGCCATCGCATTTCCAAAGCTGTCCTGCGCCGCGTTGGTGATGGTGACGGTATAGGCGGTACTCAAAGCGACAGGTGCGGTTGGAGTAAAGGTGAACACCGTATCCGTTGCATTCGCAGCGACATTGCCTGCAACCGCGATGCCTCCCGCGACGACCGTGAAATCCGTCGCGTTGATCGATAGCGGATTCATCGCCTGCGCATACGTCGCCGTAATAACGGTGTTTGGACATACACCCGTTGCACCGTTTGTAGGCGTAACCGTGGCTGGTGGTGCGGGAGGAGCGCAGGGATTGGCTCCCGTTGTAAAGCTCCACACGAAAGGCGCCGCCAGAATGTTTCCGTAGAGATCGCGAACCGCCGTCGTAAGCGTTGCCGTATAAGTCGTGTTGAGCGCGAGCACCGTGCCTGGCGCGAAGAGTGCCTGGTTCGCAGCGGAGGAGTAGCTCACCTTTCCAGCAACCGGCGCTGCTCCGGGTCCCGTGATGAGGAAGCTGGTCGAACTGAGGCTCGTGGGATCGATGGGTTCGCTGAAGGTAGCCCCGATCACTTTGTTCGGGCACACCGCCGTCACTCCTGCCACTGGAGTGACAGAGATCACCGTGGGCGCAGGCATACAGGCATTGGAAGCTGTGGTGAAGCTGGAGACATAGTTGGAGACCAGACTGTTCCCATAGGTATCCTGCGCGGCTGTCGTAATGGTCGCCGTATAAGTCGCCTGCGCGGAAAGACTGCTGGAAGGTGTCAGTGTAAAGACGGTGTTGGCAGCGTTATGGCTGACCGTGCCAATGATCCCAGGGGCGAGCGTGAAATCAGCCGCGCTGATCGTCGCTGGATTCATCGCCTCGCTGAAGGTCGCGACCACCGTCGCATTCGGGCAGGCACCCGTTGAGTTCGCTGTCGGCGTGAGACTTGTGATCACAGGGGCTGGATGACAGCCGTTCGCTGCCGTAGTGAAAGCCCAGGTATAAGGTGCCGCCAGCTTGTTGCCGTACAAATCGAGCGCACCGCCGGTGATCGTCGCAGTATAGGTAACGCCCGACCCCAGCACAGCGGTTGGGGTAAAGGTTGCGGAGTTATTCGCAGAGTTGTACGTGACACTTCCAGCTACCAGCGCTCCCCCGGAACCGGAAACCACAAAGGTTGCCCCAGAGATCGTAGCGGGATTCATGGGTTCGCTGAAATTGGCAGTGAGAATCGCATTGGGGCAGGTCGTGGTAGAGCCACTCAACGGGCCGATCACGAGAACCGTAGGAGGAGCTGTACCGACAAGGCTAGGTGTGCAACAACCAACGGCCAAAGCAAGAAGAGCAGCCCCAGTGAGCCAGCTCGTGATGTGTCCAGTGAAACTCTGCGATATACGCATAAATGCACAACTCTCTATGCCGCGAGCCGAACCACACGGTTTGAAGGTGGAACGCAAACGGGGGCATAAGCTGACACTAGCCGCTTTTCATAACACGACGACATAATTACTTCGGCCGCAAAATCGAGTCTTTCCGGATCGGGAATATGCAGAGTTTGAAGGCTAATCGCGAATGCACAACCCGGAGAGTCCAAGCCAACGTCAAGGTGCCTCCTTTGCTCAGGATCGTCAGATCAGCTCCACTCGACCAAGGAACCATCCGAACGCATCGGCTTCGCTCTTGGTATTCGAATCACATACCCGCACGTATACCAACAGAAATCTAGCGGCCATCAAGCTCCGTGTGGACAGGCTTCTAGCTTGTACCACACGGAAATCCGGAACGAAGAGAGGAACCGCAATATGCGATACACACCTCCCCAAATCACTGGCAACTTTCCCGCTGTCTCAACCATCAAGCCGACCAAAGGTCTCCCTCCCGTCGAAACTTCAGACCCGACCGAGATCTCCAGCAATGCCGCGTACTAAGCTGACGAGTAGCCTGGGCTGCACAGTCCGATCACAATCAAGTCCAGTCTCTGCTCCCGGGGAGAGACTGGACTCAATCCTGGGTCTAGAAGGACCTGGGAATGTCGCTTCAAGTGGGATAGTAGTGTCGTAGGTTGCGTGCGGCAAGCAAACCTAAAATTCGATTGCTAAGGTAGATCTCAGCCACCGGGCTGATGGAAGGACTTGTCGTCACTTCGGTGATGCGGAGTTTCTAAGTAGCGACTCACCTTTCAAGTTTCGTTATGAAGACGCCTTCGTGACTAGTATTGACAACTTTCTCATCCGACATTGGAAACGGTCCCGGATGGACTCACTCGCCCTAGAAGCGAGAGTGTTTTCGTTGACGCAATCAGAGACTCTGAAACCGCGGCTTACATCCTCCACCTCAGCGGAGGGTTACTGCGGCGGACCATCTCATTAGCCGACTTTAAGTTACCGAACCGCGATCAATAAGTGCTTTGTGATTGCGCGTCACTCCATATTCGTTCCTGAAGACAAGAGCGCGCAAAACAACGGGCCGGAGCTGTTGAAGAGAGCCATCGCGGCTGCCTAGTCAGGAGTTTTTTCCCTATAGCCCGTTCGGAGAATCCTCGTCGAGATGATGTGGCTGCCAGACAGTTTTCGTGTGATTTTTCTTGCACTTTTTTAGCGCAACTTTCGGCGGCATCTCGCGTCATATTTCCCCGGAAGTTGAATTTCTTCATGGAGGTGACAGGCCATGAATGCACTGTCCGAATTGAATAACTTGACGTACTCTGCGACGCAAACCAAACCGTTTGGCTGGGTGAAGAAACTCCTGCCTTACGTCCTTCTCGTGATGGGGTTCTCTCCAGTCGCGTTTGCCCAGTCCGTACCATTACCCCCACCCGAACTCGATCATCTGGTTTCGCAGATTGCCCTGTATCCAGACCCTCTGCTTGCCCAGACGCTCACCGCATCGACGTTCTGGAATGAGATACCGGACGCGGCTGCCTGGGCCGACAGGCACTCGAATCTGACCGGTGACGCCTTGGCTCACGCTATCCAAGACGATCATCTCCAGTGGGATCCGAGCGTCCTGGGGCTACTGCCGTTTCCATCAGTGCTCGACATGATGGATCGGGACACGGGGTGGACTCAACGCCTCGGCAACGCCGTTCTCATTCAACGGCCCGACGTGATGGACGCTGTTCAGCGGATGCGGCGTCAGGCCAGGGACTACGGATACCTTGTGCCGAATGGGTACATGAACGTCGTTGACGCAGGTGGATACGTTGAAATCCTCCCATTGAACCCGGGCGTCTTCTACGTACCCTTCTACGATCCGGTCGTGGTCTTCGCTCGTCCTCGTCCCGGCTTCGTTGTGGGAACTGCGATCCATTTCGCTCCGGCGGTGACGATCTCCGCTACTTTCGGCACATGGGGATGGTGGACAGGCCCGGCCTTCTATTGGCCTGCCCATACGATCGTGATTGGAGGACATCCGTGGGAGCGTGGTTGGGTCAACCGCAGCGTCTACGTCCATCCGTATCCGCATGCCTGGCTTCGTCCGGTCGGACCTCGGGTGGAGATTCATCACAGACGATGATGTCTCTTCACTGCCCAAGAAGAGTCCTCGAATGGCGGGCTCTGCGTTTTTCCGGCCCTTAGTTTTCGAGTCAAATGTGAGTGATTTGCAGTCGATTTTCTTGCAACCTTTTTCGCGATGTTGCGTCATAATTTCCGTGAGGCGATGAGCCTCCATATACCAAACTGAGGAAGCTATAAGGAGAGTGCTATGACCACGATGACTCGCTTTGTTCCGTTCCGTTCGCCACTGGAGGGCGTTGCTGTACTCCAGAACCGACTGAACTCGATCTTCAACGACTTCGCCAACCCGGACAGCGAACTGCGCAGTGAAAGCCTCAGCGCAGAGAGCTTCGTGCCCCCAGTCGATATTTATGAAGATGCGAACCGGCTGGTGCTCAAGCTGGAGGTTCCCGGGATTCCCCAAGAGAATCTGCAGATCAATGTTGAGAACCAGACCCTGACCGTCAAGGGCGAACGTAAGTTCGTGCAAGACGAAAAGGAAGAGAACTTCCATCGGATCGAGCGCCGCTACGGCAGCTTCATCCGAAGCTTTAGTCTGCCCTCTTCGATCGACACTGAATCAGCGCGTGCAAGCTACGAGCACGGTGTTCTTTCGGTGACGCTTCAGAAGAAGGAATCTGCCAAGCCAAAGCAGTTGAAGATTGAAATCGGCTCGGGCTCAGACTCGAAGCCAGCGCCGAAGCAGATGGAAGCCTCGCGGGCAGCCTAAGACCCGCGTTCAGCAACAAGCCAACAATACAAACCAACCAAGCCGCAGCAGTGTGAGCTCCTGCGAGCGCACACTGCCGCGGCGGTACTGAGAGGAGCAGTACCGGAGAAGGATGCCATGACGCGATTCTTCAATATCCACTTTCAGAAGCGCTGGGGAACTTTTTCGATCTACGAGAAGTTCGAACATCTCATCATTTCGTTACTGACAGTGGTAATCGCAGCGATCGTAGGTGTGGCAACTTGGCAGCTCATCCTTCACACGTTTGATTTGGTACGCAGTCGCTTGCTGGATCCGAGAGACGCTCAGGTATTTCAGGCCATTTTTGGAATGGTGCTGACTGTTCTGATTGCGATGGAGTTCAAGCACTCCCTTCTGATCGTGCTCCACCAGCAGCGCGACATCGTTCAGATTCGTTCGGTAGTTCTGATCGCACTGCTTGCCTTGGTGCGGAAGTTCATCATCCTGGATATCTACCAAACTCAACCCGCTGTCGTGTTCGCATTGGCTGCTTCTGCTCTATCGCTCGGCATTGTCTTCTGGCTGGTGCGTAATCAGGATGATGATGAGTCTCAAAAGCCGATCCATGATGAGAGTTCAAATCGCAGTACGCCCTTGAACGCGGCGTGAAGCGAAGTACTGACACAATAAGTGGAAATCAATCAATGAAAGGATTTTGTGACCCTGCTCACGAAAAGAATTTGGGAAAGATACTGCCGTTGTTTCTCTCGACCACTTGGGCTGCTGCGCAATGGGAAACGCCGTTCTCGTCAGTAATCATCCCAACCTCCGAAAAAAGCGTTTCCCGTTACTGATGTGAATCAAGTATCCCTTAGCGGATTAATATTTATGTGAGCAGACCACCTGCGGTGGCGCGTCGAGTGAATGCGTTCACGTAAGATCACTTATTTGATCGTGAGTGTGACGGTGGTTGAGTGTGAGATCGCACCACTGGTCGCGGTGATGGTGATGGAAGAGGTCTGAGTCTTCCGCTCTTCGGATCCGCCTCCGCTACACCCAGCCACCACCATCGCAGCGCCAGCCAACAATAGAATGAGCAGCGGGTGTATGGCCTTGCATCCAATTTTACGAAACCTGCGGATGCCGACAAGAGGCAACAATAGCAGTCCGAAGGCAACCAGAGGCATCGGGTCTCTCTGTGGCACGGCACGATTGAGCGCTTGGGCGGCAGAGGTGTCCACCGTAAAGTTAACCGTTACCGGTCCGCTGTTGGCCGGCACCAGGGCTGGGGAGAAGTTGAAGGAAGCTCCATTAGGGAGTCCACTCGCGGTAAAGCTTACAGTGTTGGGATAAGCTCCCCCTGTCGGCGCGAGTTGGAGGCTATAAGTGGTCGCCGCACCTGCGTTCACCGTTTGCATCGTCGCTGATTGGCCTGAAGCCAGCGTGAAGTCCGGGACTGCCCCGGGGGCCGTCACCGTAAAGCTCGTCGTCGTCGTTTCTGCTGTATAACTGCCCGCTGCAGCTTGTGTAGCTGCCAATACCACTGTTCCAACTCCAAGTACCGTAACCGTGGCGCCGGAGATCGTCGCCGGGCCGGAGGTTACCGCGTACGTCACCGCACCAGGAGAGGCCGATGTCGCACTCACTGTAAAAGGATTAGCGCTGGTTGTCTGGTTGGCAATCGGCGCAAAGGTCAGTGTGGGAGTCTGTTCCGTCTGCGCAACGGTAACGGTCGTGGCTGTACTCACTGACGTGATGAAGTTCTGGTCGCCACCGTACACCGCGGTAACAGCATCGGTGCCCACTGGCAGCGCTGTGATGTTCAGCACCGCAACACCGGAAGATAGCGAGCCGGTGCCGATGTTGGCGCCGTTGCTCTGGAAGACGACTGTCTCCGCGTTGGTGCTGAGATTGTTGGAGTTATAGGGGCTTAGCTTTGCCGTCAGCACTACTTGTTGGTCGAATGCAGAGGCACTCAGACTGGAACTCAGCGTCAGCGTCGTTGAAATCTGGGTGCCGATCAACGCCACCGTATTGCCGGAGAGGCTGGGACTATAGGTCGTGTCACCAGTATAACTGGCATCGATTACATGGGTCCCACCGCCGGGAACCACGACACCGGGTAAGGTCGCGGTGGCTGACGTTGGAAATTGATCCAGCAAAATTGTTAAGGGCGCGCCGCTGAGGTCTGCGGTGGCAAGGTCCGGGTGGCCATCGCCATTGAAGTCGCCGACCGCGAGGGAAATGGGAGAAGCGACGAGCGCGTAGGGCGTAGCAGCTTTGAAAGTACCATCCCCATTGCCCAGCAGTACTGCTACGGTATCGTCACCACTATTGGCCGCAGCGATATCCAGAATGCCATCGCCATCGAAGTCACCTGCGGCGACTGAATAGGATATGTTACCGGCCACGTACCGCAATCCGGCTTTGAAGGTGCCATCCCCATTGCCTAACAGCACGGTCACGCTGCCGACGTTCCCAGTGACAAGATCCGGGATGCCGTCGCCATTGAAGTCGCCCACAGAGACTGAATAGGGATCAACGTCGGCCTCGTACGCCACCCCGGCTTTGAAGGTCCCGTCTCCATTGCCGAGCATAACATTCACGATATTACTTTCGCTGGGGACGGTAGCAAGATCCAGAATACCGTCCCCATTGAAGTCGCCCACAGCGATTGCAGTGGGAACATTATTGGTCGAGTGCGTTATGGGCGCTTTGAAAGTACCGTCTCCATTACCCAGTAACACCGATAAGGTTTCGTCCTGGATATTGGCCGTGACAAGATCCGGGATGCCGTCGCCGTTGAAGTCGCCGACCACCACCGCATTGGGAGCCCTGTTGATCGAATACGTCACAGCGGCCCTGAAAGTACCGTCTCCATTGCCCAGTAACACCGATACAGTATTGTCCCCATTGTTGGCCGTGACGATATCCGAGAGGCCATCGCTATTGAAGTCGCCGACCGCGACCGATTCGGGACTTGTACCGACGCCGTATGTCACCCCAGAGTTGAACGTGCCGTCTCCGTTGCCAAGGAACACCGTCACAGCATTGCCAGGACCAATACTGGCCCTCTCATTTGCCACGACGAGGTCAGTAATGCCCTTGTCACGGAAGTCCCCTATTGCAACTGCTCTCGCACCAAACGCTGTAACGTTGGGGGGCGTGTATGGAGCCGCGAAAGTCGGAAGCGATAGGTTCAGCGCGATTGTACCTAGAGCGGAGTTGGCATTCGTAGTATCCAGAAACGAGATACTGCCGGTGGCCGCTGGCAATCGTCCGGCAAGAGTCGCAGTCAGCGTGTAGTTCCCCGGCACCCCAGTCGCTGTGACCGCCGTTGAAATCGGTTTTGGGGAGACTGTAAGTGGTTCCGTTGCTGAAGTGCTGCTGGAATGAGTTGACGTTCCTACGAAGATCGCCTTATAGCTGTGCTGGCCTGATCCAGGGGTGAATGTGTAGGAGGCTATGCCAGACGATGTCACTTGCCCCGTGCCGAGCAGATGCTGATCGGTGCAATAGGGTGCTGTCGTGTCGCAAAATTTGACCAGTCCAATGGCCGTTGGCGTCACAACTGCTTCCAAGACCACCGTTGTACCTGAGGCAACAATTGTGACCTCGTGGGTTGCGCTCAAGATGGTGAGCGCTGTGGCTGTAGGCGCAGCAGCGGCATGGGCAGCGAGCGGAGCAAGGGCAGAGGTGAGCGCCGCCAAGGCAAAGCAGAGGGCACGGAGCGGCTTCGATATCGAGTGAACTGTACGTCTTCCTGGGGTCATCGTCCTGGATAATCCTTGTGGAGAATCTTGCTAACGAAGCTATTCCGGTGTGCGGCAACGGTGATGGACAATGCCAGTCTTGTTGTCTGTGTGTCGCTTCGAAACTGTAGAGATCATGCTGAAACGATGGGTGTGATGTCCTCATGGAACTCGTATGGAACCGTGATGATTCTCAAAGTTCGCCCACTTCGTCCATAATTGACCAGAAAGACTTCCCTTCGGGCAGCGCAAAGGAGCCGCAGTGATCTTCCGTTTCGGTCGATTTCAGGCAGACGACTCTGCCTTCTGCCTGAAAATCGATGGCGTACCTGTTCCCTTGGAGCCTAAGGCTTTGCGCCTGCTGCTCTATCTCATCGAGAACCGCGGGCGCTTGGTCCGCAAGCAAGAACTGCTTAATACCGTCTGGGCCGATGCCGCGGTGACGGATAGCGCGCTTACCCGTTCCGTCGGGCTACTCCGCAAGACCCTGGACGACAATTCGCGCGAGCCCCGCTTCATTGAGACCATCCCGACCGCAGGTTTCCGGTTCATCGCTCAGGTGGAACTCGGCACGGAGGAACCAGCTGTCAGCGAACCTGTCCCCACGCCAGTTCCCGACGCACCGGCGGAGACCTATCCCGGGACTCGCTCACAGTTACTCCTTGCCGCGCTCGTGATCTTCTGTCTAGCCGCGGTTGCGGCCTCTCGGCTTCTAGCGAATCGTCAGCGATCGATGCCTATTCGGTCCCTGGCGGTGCTTCCGCTCGACAATCTATCCGGAGACCCCTCCCAGGAATACTTCGCCGATGGAATGACCGACGAGCTGATCACGGAGCTCGCGCGCATTCCCAACCTTACGGTCGTTTCCCGCACCTCCGTGATTGCCGGCAAAGGCACTCACCGTTCACTTCCCGATATCGCGCGCCAGTTGAATGTCGACGCGATCCTGGAAGGCTCTATTGTCCGCTCCGGCGGCCGTATCCGTATTACCGCCCAGCTCATCGACGCTCACACCGACCGTCACCTCTGGGCTCAGTCCTTCGAAGGTTCTGCGTCCGATGTCCTCACGCTACAGGACAGCGTTGCCCAGCAGATCGCCAACCAGGCGCGTCTTGTCCTTGACCCTTCCCCGCCACGCGCCCCGATCAGTCCCGCCGCGCACGATGCTTATCTCCGTGGCCGATACTTCTTCAACAAACAGGATTTTCGCCACAGCCTCGAATCGTACAAGCAGGCCATTGCCCTCGACTCGAAGTACGCACCCGCTTACGCGGGTTACGCTTCCGCGCTTGATGCCGCCGCAACATTCGACATCGGTACCCCGGAACAACTGATGCCCAAAGCCCTAATTGCCGCCCAGCAGGCCATTCAGCTCGATCCGCAAAACGGCGAGGCCTACACCGCGCTTGGTAGCGTTCAGAACATCTACGAGTGGAATTGGACTGCAGCCGAGCAGAACCTTGTCCGCGGCGTTTCTTTAAACCCTAATGACTCGATTGCGGAATTTAAGTATGCCATCTACCTTGACGGCGTAGGCCGAGTAAAGGATGCAGTCACTCATATGCGGCGCGCCGTTCAGCTGGATCCGTTATCTTTTATCGCGAACCGACGTCTTGGCGCTACCCTTTATCTTGCGCGCGAATTCGACGAAGCACTCGCTCAGCTGCAACGTACTTCCGAGTTGGAAAACCAACCCGCCTCCATCGAGAAATATGTGAGTCTCATCTACGAGCAAAAGGGTGACCAGGATGAAGCGGTACAGCACGATCTGAGAGCGCTGCACGAGGGCGAAAGACAACTCGACACTGTCGCCCTTCTCAGGGTGTATCAGCAGCAAGGCTGGCAACCCTACTGGCACGCTCGCACCCGCGCGCTTCTTAAGGACTCTCCCCGATCGTGCACTGCTTACGAGATCGGTATCAACGATCTTCGAGTGAACGAACTTAATCAGGCCTTCGACGCTTTCCAACACGCGCTCGACACCCACTGCTTCTACATGACGCTCATCCGAGTAGACCCGCTGTTTGACTCCGTGCGCCGCGACTCCCGCTACGTAGCTCTCCTAAAACGTATGCATCAGTAGGTGGATCGGTTTAGACGGACCCAGCGCGACGAACCGCTGTAGGCGAAATGGGCCTCTCCCCCCCCCCGCATCTGCTGCGAAGAGTCAACAAACGCCGAACCACCGATGCGCTCAGCAACGGGATCAGTCCTAGAAATGGGATGAGCAGTGCCTCCCGAAAAGGAGCAGACTGTTCCAATTTCTCAGGTTAATCAGTGATGGGTACGCGCCTTGTTCGCGATTGCGCAGACGTGCCATGTCCTTTGAGGAACTGACGGTAGATGTGGTCAGAGAAACGCTCGTCGAGTGCGCCTGAACCCACGAGCAGGCGATAGTAGAGCGATCCGTACAAGAGATCGATCGCGGCGTCGATATCCAAGTCACTTCGGAGAGAGCCTTCCGCCATAGCTGCCTGCATGATTTGGCGAACGCCTGCACGTCGTGGATTTAGCCAGCGCTCCCTAAATGCAACCGCGAGCTCGGGATCGGATTGGGCCTCGGCGACAAGGGAGCGGATGAGGTTCCCGCGGGAACTCCGAAAGAACGCTACCTGCAGTTCAAGTTGCCCCCGAAGGCTTTCGACTGCACTGCGGGCTTCCGGAAAGTCGGTCTCGCTTCCGATGAGAACAAGAAGCGAATCCATGACCAGGGCAGCCTTATTGGGCCAGTGACGGTAGATCGTCATCTTCCCCACACCAGCTTCGGCCGCGATCTCGTTTACACTGACGGCCCGAAAGCCACGCTTCGTCACCATCTTCAGAGCAGCCTTAAGTACGGCGTCGTGTGCAGCCTGGCTTCGCGGTCTCCCGATCTCACCCATTTAGAATTCCTCTCCACGAATGCACCCTTTTCGATACTTACGGTATCATATGCTCTATACGAATCGATACCATGGGTATCGTAAGGAGATCCAATGGACAGGGTTGTGGTTATTACTGGCGTCAGCAGTGGGCTGGGCAAGGCATTTGCAACAGCTTTGCTTCAAGCGGGGTTCAAAGTAGTTGGAACTGTGAGAAAGCAAGAGGCTGTGGAAGACTTCGAGCAGCTCAAGCCCGGCTCGGCATTTGCGCGCATTCTTGACGTAACGGATACACCCGAGCGACTTTCTTCCGTCGTCGGAGAAGTAGAGCAGAATGTCGGCCCGACTTATGCGTTGATCAACAATGCGGGGTATGGCCATGAAGGAACGCTGGAGGAGAGTTCGTTGGATGAGCTACGGCAGCAGTTCGAGGTCAATGTCTTCGGTGCGGTTGCAATGATGAAGGCCGTTCTGCCGTATATGCGTGCACGGCGGGAGGGCCGAATCCTCAATGTGACCTCCATGGGAGGCCTTATGACAATGCCCGGACTTTCGTGTTACCACGGCAGTAAGTTTGCGCTCGAGGGAATTTCATCCTCTCTCGCCAAAGAGGTGAGGCCTTTGGGGATTTATGTGACCGCAATTGAACCTGGCATGTTTCGAACGGACTGGGCCAGTCGCTCGATGGTGCGTTCGGCACGAACGATCGCTGATTATGACGCGATCTTCGATCCGATTCGCGAGGCTCGGAAATCGCGAAGCGGCCATCAGCCGGGTGATCCGGCCAAGGCCGGGAAGGCCATTGCGGAATTCATCATTGCGCCTGAGCCACCGCTGCATCTGCTACTCGGGTCTGACGCATTCGACTACGTGCATAAGGAATTGGAGGTACTCCAAAGCGAGTTTTCGACCTGGAAACCCCTTACGCGATCCACCAACTTCGAACAGACAGCCTAAGACGCCACTGCCTTTGGCTTCGTATAGGTTCACTCACAATCTGTCCGAGGCCCTTGGGCAACGAAACATAGGCTCATCGGAGGTGATCTGCACTTATCGATCAGCGCATTGACGATTATGCACTCATCCATATCACAGATGACGAGATGAGCGTTTATGAGGAGTTATCAACAGTCGAGCTTTCGCGCGTGTTTTCTAAAGGTCACTGCACCCATTGCCCGACTAAATACCGATTGACGCGCTTATCTGCCCGATGGGATGATGTTAGTGCGATGTATTTCTCCAAGAGCTAAACCGGATTCAGAAGCAGGCAGGCTGCTACCAGCGGTCATATGTATCCCTGCCTTAAATCTGACTCGACGACGCATACCACCGTCGTCCACTCACCGGTTTAGAAATTGGGGAATTTTATGTCCTGGTCTGAACGTCTCGTTCAGGATCACAGGAAGCGGACGGATCGCGCCATTCATCGCGCTTGCAGCCACCTCGCCTCTGATCCACTTACTTTTGCAAAGTTCCACGAGCTGCTGATTTGTGCTCGCACCCGCGCGCCACGATTGTTTGATGCGCCGGTCAAGGATGGCAGGCATCTCGGCGTCGACGCGCTCTTCCACCTGGCTCGCTTCCGAAGCGCGCACATTCGCCCAACAGCGGAGTGGACGGGTACGTTAGCCTCCTGGCGCTCCTCAGTGGCGTCCTTAGCGCACCATCTGACCTGTCGATACGAAATCCCCGCTTTTATGGCCTCGGTCTGGTTTGCAGTTGATGCCGCAGGGGACGAGAAACGTTCATGGGTGATCGCACATTCACGCGGAGCGAGCTTTCGTTCACTCGATCTGCCAGTCACCATGACGCGAAAGATGGAACATATCTTTCTTGCATCGGACGACCATTTGGGGCTGGAGCCAGCACTTCGCAGAGCCGAGTTGCTTGCTCTAGGCATGCCTACCGCATTTATGAATGCCATCCTGTCCACGCGACTAGCGACGGATTTGCGCAATGGTGGCTTCTGGCGCACCGTCTGGATGTTCTTCATCGCGCACGTCGAAGAACTTGAGCCTACACAGATTGGGCCCATAATCGACTACATTCAGTCCATCCGGCACGATCGAATCCAAATAGAGACACAGGACGGCATTATGGAAGCCGCCCCGCCGCAGCCTTCGTTTTGCATGAAAGGGCGAACAGTGTCGTCCATGCTCCGCCTGATGAGGGAATGGCATCGTGATCTTGGCACATCACATAGCACTGCCGCATTCACGTGGACCCGGTCTCCTTTCAAACCG
>NZ_JAGSYC010000007.1 GCF_025685545.1 Granulicella paludicola
CACTTCTATCTGCCGCAGCAGGTTCACTACCTGCTCAGGCGTATGCTTCTTCCGCCGTGCCATCGTTCGCTCCTTGATTGCCAGTTTCTATCAAAGCAACTGGTTCAAAAAACGCCGGGCACTCCAGCGGGTTGAGACACAAAAATAAATAGGCTAGCAAAAATTGACTAGGCTAGCTCCTGGGTTGGCCTTGGCAGCGCTCAGGACGGGAAAGTTATAAAGAACACCCACTTATTGCAGGCGTAGATTTTACATCCGGATGGAAGAGTTCAATCATCTTGTTGCAAAGTAGTGAGTTTGTTGAAACGGGAGGAAGTTTGAAGAAGTTCGCCACTCAGCAATGGAACTGCGTTGTGATGCTCGGATTTGCGTTTGGCCTCTCGGGATATGTTCGTAGCGCATTTGCTCTGGGTATTCAATCACCCAGTCCTCCTGCTGCTTCCAGAGATGCACAAAGGACTCCCACAGGTGACTCACCACTGTTTCGTCTGCACGAAACCCCGGGTGGTCCCTACGCTGCGGGGTTGCGCGTCGTGGAGCAATAAGATCAATCGCGTTTGTTTTCCGCTGCGAACGCGTTGACGCAGTCCATCGGGATTTCGTCCTCTACAAACACTCATCTGGTACTCGACCCTTAGAAGGGATCGGGAGGCGATGACGTTTGGCGACTATGTAGCGCTGGAGCCTACCGAAATCAGCTTCGGACATCCTCAAAAAGCAACTGGGCAAGAAGCCGAACACCTTGCCGCGATGGCTCCGTCCTACGGTACTCCACTCAACGCAGTGCGAGAACTCGAAGGCGCCTCCGGACATTTCCCGGTGATCATCTACGCACCGAGCTTTTCGCAGGTGCCGTGGGAAAATGCAGATCTGTGTGAGTACATTGCCAGTTTCGGCTATACAGTCTTGGCCGTCCCCGCGATGGGCGTAGGGCCAGAGTCCACTCATGATGTGGCCGGGACGAACGAGCAAGCACGCGACATCTCGTTTCTGATGGACTACGCGAAATCTTTACCCGAGGCAGACCTCTCGGAGGTTGCAGTAGTTGGGTACACGCATTGAACAATCGTGTGTGCTCTCTGCCGAAGGCCGTCTTGCCGAAGACTACGCGATCAGAAGGACAAATAAGTCCCCAAAAACGCACTTTTGCTACTTGGCCTTAAAATCTCCTTTCCGGACATAGGGCTGGATTGCCGTATCCAGGCCAATACGCGTTTCCAGCGCCCAACAGCATTGAAGATCGCATTGGCGATTTATCTCCAATCCAAGAGCACTATGGGCGGAAGGCACATCCTTTGGCTCATCCCAAGGAAAACCCGGCGACGATTTCTTCTTTGTCGGTCCTTACCGAGAACGGGATAGATACGCCCGGACCGAACTGCATCACGTAGTCGTACCAGGATTCTCCGTTGACCTGGCGTACCCCTTTGTAAACCGCCGCGGTAGCTTGGCCATAGGGTGAAAGCTCAGCGGCGAACTTGGATCCAGTGGTTGTAAACCTCTCGCGCAGATGGGAACTGAAGTGCGCGTAGCTTGCCCCGCCCTGCAACTCACGAAAAGCGGCACGCACAGTTTGGGTCTTCTTTTCGTCTTCTCCGGGTGCCGATTTCAATGCATTTGCCGCGAGAGTGGGGTTGAGATCCGCGAAGAGAATGTTGGTGATCGTCTCTCCGGCCTCCGGAGACTTATCTCCTGAGTTCGTAAAAGCGATCAGCCTCAGCCTTTGTTCGGGGTAGTACTCATCGGCAGTGGTGAACCCCTGAGATCCGCCAGTATGCCCGATCCGCGGCTGTCCATACATCGAGGCGACGAAAAGGCCGAAGCCGTAATCCGCGCTTCCGTTCTTTGTCGTCATGAAGGCAGTGGACATCTCGCGATAGCTGGCAGGAGACACGATGGTTCCGTCGCGCAACGAGCGGTCCCAGCGGCTCAGATCGGCGAGGTCCGAGATCAGAAATCCAGCGGACTGCCCCCATGTGGAATCAAGTGGGGGCGCCAGTTCGAGCTTTCCCTCCCGATAGCGATAACCAATGGCCATGTTGGCGAGACGGTCTTCGTCTGCCGTAGTGAAGGTGTGGTTCATATGCAACGGGTTAAGGATGTGGTGCTGCAGATAGTCCTTGTACGGTTCGCCTGAGACCGCTTCGATCACGCGCCCCAGCAGCATGTAGCCAGTGTTCGAATAGGACCATTGGCTTCCTGGAGGAAAATCCAGCGGCAGAGATGCGACACGGGCTAGAAGGTTTTGATAGCTGATTGGCTGAGCGATAAGCTTGTCCATCTCGGCATCGGGGCCCTCGAGGTAGTCATGCAGCCCGCTGGTGTGGGTCAGCAGATTGCGAAGCGTTACTTCTTTCGCATGGGGAGCGTCCGGCAGATAGACCGAAAGAGTGTCATCGACACTGAGCTTGCCCTGGTCTCTCAACTGCAGGATGCAGGCGGCGGTGAACTGCTTCGTGATCGAACCGATCTCAAAGAGCGTGTCCGTCTTTACGGGTAGCCCTTGTCGAATATCTCGATCCCCGTATGCCTTGACGAATACAACACGTCCATTCTGGAGCGCCATGACGGCGGTGCCTGGTACATGAAAGCGACTCATGGCCCCCCGGATATCGTGGTCGATGCGCTCGACATCGGCAGCAGAGGGGTGCTGGGCAAACGCTTCGTGACGTCCCCCAATGGATAACAAAAGCAGAACAGCAGCGGATACATTGGACTTCATTGGAGTGACTACCTCTCTAGATAATTCAGAATAGTGATATATTTTGAATTAATCAAGCTGGCCATGATGCAGACAAAACACTTCCTCACCGAAGCTCAACTCGAAAGTCTCAACTCGCCCATGCGGCTTGCCATCATCCAGCGTCTCGAAGTCGATAAAGAAGCGACGGTGCGCGATCTGGCACATCGCATGGGGAAGGCCGCAACAGCACTGTATCACCACATAAGGGAGCTGGAGGAGATTGGACTGCTCCGAATCGTCGGCGAGAGAAAAGGCACGAGACGGCCCGAAGCGATCTACGCCATGGTGGCCCCGTATCTTTCGTCAGCCAAGGCGGTCAAAACCAAGAAGGGCCGCAAGATTTACTCCCGCTCCGGCGGGAGGGTCGCAGATGCTGCCGCACGAGCTTTCTCCAGCGCTGTTCAACATGGGGATGCACGATTCGACGGGGCATCTCGCAATGCCGCGATCCGGTTTTATGTGTTGCGCGCCGACAAGCAGAAGCTTGCTCGTTTGAATCAGCTACTGCAGGAGCTTGAAGAACTTGCATGCCACTCGTGCGATGAAGGCGAGGAAATTCAACTAAGCGTTTTGCTGTCGCCAACCGGTAAGAAGCAGGATGGCGGATAAAAATCCACCATAACGACAACAGTACCGACAAGTAGGCTTCGCGGCAGCAATCCGACCCTATATCTTCAGCCGACGCTAACATGCCCATGCGCGTCTACATCACCACCCCGTCTCGAAGAGCGCTTTGGCGATTTGGCAGCAATCGAGATGCATCGTTCCTACCAAGGCAATTACCGAGTTTTGACACTGTGAGTCCAACATGACAATAGTCGAGACCCGAACAGGGCTGATCGCTTGAATTCTCGGACATACAGGCTTTGCAACTCGTCGCTCTTTGTCGACAAGAGACGAGCGGCTGGTTGGACCAAATCAGGATCATCAAGCCGAATCCCCAGTGAAGCAAGTAGATTTCTGACTTCGAGTCAAAGCCCCGATGGAGCAAGGCTTTGTATTTGATGGCGAACTCGGGATCGGTATGGCTCTTGTCTTAGAACGCAACGGCGATCACTGAGGCGTAAAGGTAGTTTACGAGGTAGAGAGGATCCTCGAAGACAAGTTCCTTGCGCATCCAACCGCGTGATTGGCCTAGATCTGAGACGGTCCAATACTCGTAAGGGGCGATAGATTGTTGATAGAGCGAGTCTATCTTTGCTCGGTCAAGCATAGGCCTTCCTACGCTTTCCGTGTAGAGGCTACGTTCGAATGCCGTCTCTTCGGCAGAGACGAAGAGCTCCAGAGCAATCGTTCCAGGGCATATTCCTTCTCAAGCGGGGTCTTTGCCACCTCGGTAGCGTGATCGAGCAGAAGCAGTTCGTTGAAGATTGCGAAACCTTCAGAGAAGTAGTTCGGACCTGAACGCTCGTAGATTGGAGCGCCACCGGCGTTCGTCAGCTCAGGGTGAATCGCGTGACCTAGACAGCAGTCACAAGGGCGAATCAGCTATCGTTTGCGTCTTGAGAACGTCCTTTATGGCCTTTCATCTGGAGAAAAGATGCACCCCACTCAGATAGACCATCCAGAAGCACGACAACGCCCTCCTGTTTCTCCGGGGCCAGTTCGTACTCCACATGCAGCACGCGCTCGCTCAAGTCTCTTCGCACGACAATCCCGTCAGCTTCCAGCTTTCGTAGGCTTTGTGCCAGCACCTCTTTGGATGCCCCTGGGATCAGTCGTCCCAGTTGCTCAAATGCGAACCAGACCTTGACGCATGGCGCTGAGTACATGGACATGCCATTTGTCGTGGAACAGGACATCGATGGTCAACTGGGCGCAACGAACCTATGCTCCAGGAACTGATGAACTCTTTGGTGGTTGCTCTCATTGGGACAATAATCAGGCCGATAGAAGGACGATGAGCACCGTCTGTTCGGTCATGCCAACGGTGAAGAGTTGACAAAACGCCTTCCCGCTTGACTCCAAAGAGGCTTGGAAGACATTCACAAGGGCAGTGAGATCAAGTGATGTCAGGCCGCCGAAGATAAGGAAACCAATTCCGCGCTTGCCTCCCAAAACATTCTCCCCTACTGCACCTTCACCTGCCGCTCGTCTTGCTATTCGTGGACAAACCGGACCTACCGTTCTATGGGGAGGGTAATGAAGCTGTCTCCAAACCACCTGATGTGGAGTGGCGTTTTCGCGTCAATGATGGTCTCGTCGCTTACGTCTTTGCCTGTTCCATAGTTGATCTGCATTTCTGGCTGTTTAATCACACTCAGAACTAAGACGATCCGGCTACCCGGTTGCAACAAGCGGCTTGTGAGACGACCGTTCCGGAATTCCAAGTGTTGCCTTCTCCCCGGCGAGAGCAGTTCGCGTTGGATGCGATTGGCTACATAGCTTGCTCGGGCGATATACCAAGACAATTGGAAGTAGCGCCCATCAGCCATCTGCTCATAAATAGCTACACTCAGGTCAAAGTCTTTCTTATTGGTGACGTAGTCGAGATTGCCAGTAAAGAGACCACTGACTTCAGTTGCCTTACTCAATGGATCGCCCACAAATACCAGGGCATTGCGGCGGTCGAGGCCCTTGTCGATGATTGCATTTGGAGGATTGGCATCCACATCGCTGCGGTCTTTGAAGTCGACGCTCTCAAGGGCGAAAGAGTTGGGATTTGATATCGTTTTGCTTAGGACATGGTCTTTGCCGGAGCACGCGGCGCTCATATAGAGGCGGAGTTTGGTGTTGCTCATTGCATCCAAAGACGGTGCATGCTTCCAGACATTGGCACCCATGACCTCGTAGTTGACTCGATCCTTCAGCAACTCGGGTTTTGGCGCTCCGCGAAACACGTAATCGAACCACTGGTAGCGTAAGTCGCGACCAACGCTGATGCGGGCGACTGGATCGATAGCGTAGCCTCTTAGGACATTCCATGAAGTGCGCTGTGCCCCGATATGGTTGTATGGACCGATCACCAGGTAGTGATCCGCGCGGGGATTGTAAAGATAATGTTGGCTAAAATAATAGAGCGCACCAATCTGTCCACCGTCGTAATATCCAGTCGTAGTCAACACCGGGATATTGATGGACGCAAAGTCTTGTTTGTAAGGAATCTTTGCTTGCCAATACGCGTCATAGCTTGGGTGGTCGAGCCAGCGGCCAAAGATCGGATTCGGGGTGCCGTCCACCGTGTCAAGATTTCGATATGAGCTTCCTTGCGTATACCACCGATGATTGAGATTTGCCCAATGTTGCCGGTCATCATAGTAGGACTGGTCTAGCTGCTTCGTGCGAGCAACATAGGGAAGCCATGAATATGTAAAGTTTTCAAAGATGTTGCCTTCCATCGGCCAATCGATGCCGGGGGCCATTGTTACAGAAGGCATGATTGCTTTGAGTGCTGCGGGAAGATGCTTGGCTGCGGCCCATTGCGTAAAACCGTTGTAACTTCCGCCGTACATGCCAACGCGGCCGTCGCTCCAGCTCTGCTTACTGATCCACTCGATGACCGCATCTGCATCGGCTCCATCATGCTCGAGCGGATCGACTTTATCCGGGCTGCTGCCCTTGCCTCGTGTGTAGGCAACGACTGCAGCATAGCCGTGCGCTGCGGTGAGTCTCGCATCCTGCATGGACCAAATTGGATTTGCATAGATGGTGAAGCCCATAAGCGTTGGCAACTTTGGCTGGTCCCCAGCGGGGCGCACAACTAGGGTTTCGATGGAAGCGTGGTCGGGGGTATCGACCAAGGTGTCTTGAATTTGATATCGACGGTGGTCATCTTCTTCAACCATCGCACCACTCAACGGCTGAGTGGCGCTGAGTGATATCGATTGGAGATACAGACGAATGAGATGTTTGGCATCGTCTAGGCTAAGCGATGTCTTCCCTTGCTGGGCGTCAAGTACCTGATGAAACTGTGTTAGCGAATCAGAAATTTGAGGCCCATACGGATCGAGCGTTGATCCGTAGGTATTGATCGCGAGGGCAGCATTGATGCTGTCGAGTGAGCGAAAGACATCGCGGAATGATTGCCGGAAGTCGTCGGCAAAGGAGTTCTGTCGCTCCTGCTGTGCATGCTTTGCCTTTGCATAGATTTCAAAAAACACTAAGTCCCAGACGTTCTCCCTAGAGTGTCCCGAATCAATTGTTTTGTTCAGTCCTTGCAGTTTTTCCAGCGTCTTCTCCGCCTCGGCGTATTGCCCAGCGACAAGCTGCAATCTGAAAGCGTCGCTGCAATAGCTGTAGGGATTGTCATTGTGGTACTTGCTCAAAACCTGTTTGGCAAGGGCTGGCATAGCGGCATCGACCACTGCCGTTTCCGTCGATTTGAGTGGCGGCAATCTGAAGGACTGAGCGGACAGCGACAAGGTAGTAACGGAGAGGGAGAGGGCGAGATGAAAGAGTCGCATAATGGAGTGGATAGCCTTTTCAAAAGTCAGTCGCCGCTTGCAGGCTGACGCTGGAGTGACGGGCCAGTTTCGGACAGCCATGCGCTATACTACCCATGACCGTCACATCTTGACAAGCAAGAGGTAAAAGGGACAACGAACGTTGAATTCAAGAGGAGAGAGGAATGGAACAACCGAATACCGATGTCATTCAGGGAACGCTCGACATGCTCATCCTTAAGACCGTGAGCTTGGAGCCAATGCATGGTTTTGGGATCGCGAGACGAGTCGAGCAAATTTCTCGGGGGGTCTTTAAAGTGAATCCCGGATCGCTCTTAACTGCGCTGCATCGGCTGGAGCGCAGCGGATCGCTGAATGCCGAATGGCGCACAACGGAGAGTTCACGTAAGGCCAAGTTCTACATCCTCACGCAAGCGGGTGAAGATCAGCTAGAAAGCACCACTGCCGACTGGAGCCGTAGGGCTTCGGCAATCGCACGTCTTTTGAAGGCTGAAGGGTAATTCATGTCCCTTTGGCGACAGTTGACGGGCGGTTTGCGCTCTCTCATTCATCCGAAGTCCGTCGACCAAGAGGTTGCCGACGAGATCCGCGATTACCTGGAGCAAACTACTGCCGCGTTGGTGGACACCGGAGTTTCGTTGGAGGATGCACGCAGAAGGGCTCGCCTGGAACTGGGTGACGCGACTCTCGTTCGCCAGCATGTGCGATCCAGAGGATGGGAGAACATCTTTGCCCCCTTGCTCGCCGATCTGCGCTTTGCAATACGACAACTGCGCCTTACTCCGGCCTTCGCCTTCATGAGTGTGGTTATCTTGGCATTTAGTATCGGGGGCTGCACCGCTATCTTTAGCGCTGTTTATGCAATCCTCCTCAAACCATTGCCCTACTCCGACGGACGCCAGATCATGATGATCTGGGAGGATTACTCAAATCAACATCCAATCGCTGCAGCCTATGGGACCTTCCAAGGGCTACGGCATCAAAACCGCACTTTCGAGTCTATGGCGGCGTTGAAACCTTGGCAGCCAGTGCTGCTTCAAACTGGGCTCATGGAACGCCTTGAAGGACAACAAGTCAGCGCAAGCTATTTCCATGTCCTAGCGGCGTTCCCGCTCTTGGGTAGACAGTTTGTCCCCGCAGATGATGAGCCGAATGCACCCAAGGTGGTCATCCTCAGTGAACAGATGTGGCGGACCCACCTTGCAGCGAGCCAAGCAATCATCGGCAAGCTACTGATGCTTGATGGCGTTCCTTATACCGTGATTGGCGTGATGCCGCACTCCTTTGAAAATGTGCTGGCCCCTTCGGCGGGCATATGGACTCCCCTCCGCTACGATCCGGCTCTTCCTTCCGATGGCAAAGAATGGGGCCATCACCTACGTGTTGTTGGTCGGCTTTATGCTGGCGTCAGCAAGTTGCAAGCGACTCATGACTTGAATCAGATCTTCCATGAGTTGCGACAACAGTACGCCGAGGGGTACGCCAGTTCGGGGGGTGCTTCGTCTGGGATTACCGTCGATTCGCTACAGAAAGACATCTCGCTTCGGGTGCGGCCTGCCTTGCTCGCAATCTGCAGTGCAGCTTTGCTTTTGATTCTGCTTGCTTGTGTGAATGTGACGAATTCATTGCTGATGCACGGCATACAAAGGCGAAACGGACTCTCCATGCGTACTGCACCCAACGCAGATCCTTATCGAGCGGTAAGGCAGGTATTCCTTGAGAGTTTCATATTAGCTGCTTTTGGAGGATTTCTAGGTGTCGCCATGGCGCAGGGTGGAATCCAGGGGCTGGCTATGATAATTCCGTCTGGCTTGCCGCGGGCGAACGGAATTAGCTTGAATCACGAGACGTTTCTCTTCCTCATAGGAATTACCGGACTGCTTGGGATTCTTCTGGGCATCGTCCCTGGTTTTGCAATTTATCGCCACCATAGGGACGGCAAAAAACATCCTAAGGTGGCAGAGCCAATTCGAGCCATCCGGTTGAACCATGGCCCCTTTATCGCGGTGCAGGTTGCACTCACCTTCACACTCTTAGTGGGAACTGGATTGCTTTTGCGTAGCAGGCAAGTTCTATCCCGGGTGAATCCAGGTTTTCAAACGCCCAACCTTCTGACGATGCAAGTACAGGACTCTATGCAGACCCGGAACAATGCTCGCGCTAACTGCGAGTTGCTCGCACACACGTTAGCCGCTATACGCCAAGTGCCAGGCGTAGTCTCTGCCGGGTTGACCAGCCAGCTACCACTAAGTGGCAAACGTGAAGTTTATGGAATCCAGTTTGAAAAGGAGGCAAATGTCGTAGGAGATGCTGCGTTCCGTTATACAGTGATGCCGGGCTACATCGAAACGATGGGCATCTCGCTTAGACAAGGAAGATTGTTTAGCGGGCGCGATCTTTCAGCGGACGCTCAAAAGGTAGTGATTATCAATGAATCGTTTGCTACGCGTGTGTTTGCAGGTCGGGACCCTATCGGCCAGCATGTCCGCGTAGGCTTTGATGTGGGACACGCGGACAGACCTTGGACAACAATCGTAGGTGTGGTGAGTGATGTTAAGCAGGAGTCATTATCCGAAACCGAAGAAGATGCGTTTTATGTTCCAGCGTCTCAGTGGGTCTGGACGGATAAGAGTCCATGGCTAGTGATCCGCACTGTTAGCGACACGAGATCATTTGTGTCAGCTATCCGAACGGCCATTTGGAGCACCGATCCACATCTCACAATCAACCGGGTCGATACCATGGACCGCCTTGTAGCAGCATCGAAGGATGAACAACGGTTTGTTCTCATATTGTTTGGATCATTTGGCGCGATGGGCGTAGTGCTCTTGGCTTTTGGTATTTACGATGTCCTCTCCAGCAGAGCCACTCTACAGCGACTCATACTGATTCCCTGCGGTTTGCTGCTTGCTACCTCGGTTTCTGCTCAGCAACATGCCGCTGATGTACAACGTGCTCCTGAAGTTGAATGGAATGACCAAGGGCCGCGCCGCGAAGATCACCCGGCTGTTGCTCAAAAAGCTAGGGCGCTCACAGAGCAGGAAAAACGGTCGAAGCTTGGTTTCACTCACGCACCTTGGGTGTCTATGCGCGGTTCCTCCGTCATTTAGGTTTTCTTCGAGTACCGCCGAGCAAGCCCTCTAGGAGAGAACGGGGGCGCAGAAGGAATAAAGGCACGGGGCCCAGACAGTTTGATGAGTACGGCGGTTCCCTGTGGTTCGTGCCTGGCTATATGTAGATGCGCCCCGATTTTGGCAGCGCGCTGTTGCATGCTGGGTATTCCCCAGTGATTAGGCTTTCCTCCTTCGGAAAGAATGGAAGGATCGATCCCGACACCATCGTCGCAAATCCAAACTTCAAGGGCGTGGCGAGTGTATGCAATTCTCACCTCGATCGCGTTCGCATCGGCGTGACGAAATGCGTTGTTGAGAGCTTCTTTGACGATCTTCAGAAGTTCTTCCTGCACTACAGTGCGGACATCGCGCTTTCTTCCCGAGACCTTCATGCTGAAGGTGCTGGTAGAAAGCAGCCCAGTCTGTTTTCCATGAAGGGTGATCGCGTCTTCGAAGGAACTTGCTTCCACGGGACGAGTGGTTCCAAAGATGGCGCCACGGGCTGAAGCCATCACATGATTCATCCTCTGAAATGCCTCCCGCAAGGTGTCCTTCGCTTCTACTTCCATCGGAAGGCGAGAGGTGACGGAGTTGATGAGCAGCAAACCTCCCTCTACTCCTTGAAACAAGGTATCGTGCAGATCTCTTGCGATGGTTTCGCGTTCGATCTGCCGAGCTTCCAGGATCCTATGTGTCTGAGAGAGGAGATGATTCACCCTCACAAGGTAAGCAAGAGTGATGAGTAAAATGAAAACCACGGACGCAGCGAACTGAAAAAGCTTACTTTGGTAAAAGTGGGGTTGTTGAGCGATCTGGTAAACAACGGCTTCGCGGCTCCAGTGTCCCGTACTATCCGTTGCTCGGACGTACAAACGATGAGAGCCCACCGGAACATTTGTGTATGTGACCGTTCTCGTGGCATTGCCTTCAAGCCAAGCGTCATCTACTCCATCGAGCCGATACTGGAGGCGGACCTTCTCCGGTGTTGCCAAGTCGACCACTGCGAGAGTCAACTCCACATGATGATTACCAGGTGAGAGCATGAGGTGATCCCCCACTCGGTTCCGCGAACCATCGACCATAGCATCAGAGATGAAGATGCTTGGCTTGATCGCGACGGTAGAAATTCTGTTCGAGTCGATCATGGCCAGACCCCCAACAGTTGCGACCCAAACTTTGCCATCACCCGTGATAGCCAGATTGGGGCCACCAACACTGGCCTGCGATGAATTAAGCCCGTCAGCTATGCCGAACTGCTGATAGTCGAGTGGGAGGCCGGGATTATCTTGTAGAGTGAGCGCTCCTCCTGCAAAACGAATGATCCCGCTGTGGCCGCTAAACCAAAGGCTATGGTCGGATGCTTCCACCATATTCATCAGAGCTACCGGGGTGGGTTGATAGACGAGGCGATTGCCTATGACCCTGCTGATGCCCGTCGGGGCGTCCGTTGTATATAGATTTCCATTGGAATCTTCTGCAAATCTGTTCGCCAACACCGCTGAAGCGGTTTGCAGAGAAGGGACCGAAATGAACCGATTGCCGACCAGCCGATCAACACCAGCCTGAGTTGCTACCCAGAGGGTTCCATCATGAGCCTGGTGCACATCGAGAACCTGATTGCTGGATAGACCGTCGGCGATAGTGTAGTTGTTTATGCTGCCTTCGATGAAGTGGCTTAGACCATCCGGCGTTGCGATCCATAACGAGCCGTCGCTAGCAGTCACAATCCTGTTGACGATTCTGCTGGCAAGTCCCTGTTCCATCGAAAATTGCTGGAAGACTCCGGCATGAAATCGAAACATTCCACCGCCATAGGTTCCCACCCATATATCTGCGCTATGGTCTTCCGCGAGAGCCCAGACACATGCGTTAAGGAGACCGTCCTTCTCGTTGAACGTCTTGAAAACACTTCCGTCGAACACCTCGAGCCCACAATTATTGCCTACCCAGAGTCGGCCATCTTTTGCAGGGAGCACGGTCATTACTAGATCGTTCGCCAAACCATCCGACTTAGTGAACATGTGAACTGTACGGGGTTGTAGATGAGTAAGGCCGCCACCATTGATTCCAATCCATAGGTCACCCTCTTTGCCCACGTAGAAGGCCCTCAGCGAAGTATCGACAGAAGGCCCGATCAATTGCCCATCCACAATCGAGTAAAGACCAATGCCCGTTGCAACCCATTGCACACCCTTGGAATCCGGTGTTGCTCTGAAGGTTCTTGCGGTTGCTGGCTGTGTTGGCTCAAGGTGTATGAATCCATTTGGCCCGATCGTCCGAATGCCGTGCTGCGTGCAGTACCAGATCTTGCCACTTGAGTCTTCATAGATGTCGTAGATGTCGCTGTCCCTGACTCCTAGCTGAGCGCCGACACTCAGAAGTTTTGCTCCGCGCACCGCGTCGTACTCAGCTAGTCCCGCTCCTGTAACGAGCATGATTCGTCCATCACGAAGTTGCTTGATTCGGCTCACATAGATAGACGAAACCAGCGACACGAAACGCGAGCCATCGAAGCGATAGAGTCCATGACTCGTTCCTGCCAGGATGTCTCCATCGGCGACCTTCAGCAGAACTTGCACTTCGTCACTCTGAGCTCGACCGAGACGGTAGGCCGTCATTGCTGAGAGGAACGGATCATTAAGGTCAGATGCGGGAATGCGGACGACTCCCGCATCACTTCCAACCCAAAGGTCACCATTGGAGTCCCCCATGAGCGCGTTGACTGCGGAAGATGGTGAGCTACCCGGGATGCGCAGTTCGACGTTCCTGAACGTGTGGCCGTCGAAGGAGGCCAGTCCCGAGGCAGTTCCTACCCATAACAGGCCGTTGCGCGTTTGGTTGATTGTGTTGACGGTGTTGTCCGGCAGACCGTCTTCAATTTTGAATGTTGTGCGGACGTAGTCCGATGAGGTATGAGAAGACTCGGACGCACGCACGATTAGGGTAGGCACCACGAATGTCAGGAAGGCAACAGCCAATGCCAAGCAAGTCGCGCAGAGCGCGGAAACCGCTGGGCTGTGTGCATTAGGAGTCAACAGAGCGTCCCTCTCCGCCTTTTATACGATATTCATCGCGGGTAGGTCAGGAACCGTCAATGCTGGGGCGCTGCCGCAATATACGGCCAAGCTGCCTCAACTGAAGAGAACAGGCCAATACACGTTTCCAGACCTAGTGCGCTGGAGACGCGCATCGACAATTTTGCGTCAAGACGAACGCAATTTTGAGTTTGCGCTTGAGAGCTCGAAGCACACTACTGTTGCGTATCCAGAAAACCTCGCCGCATAGCAATAGTGACTGCGTGAGTTCGGTCACTCGCCCCCAACTTTGCGAGAATCGTCTTCAAGTGCGCTTTGACGGTGTGTTCGGAGATCGAAAGCTCGGAACCTATGATCTTGTTTGATCTGCCAAGTGCAACTTTGTTCAGTACATCGATCTCTCGAGGCGTCATATGCTCATCCACTGCATGCTGTGCAAGTAATTGAGCTACTTCGTCGGGAATACGTCGCTTTCCAGCGTGGATATCTCGGATCGTGGTAACGAGGTCGCCTCGAAGCATATGCTTCAGCAGGTACCCAGCAGCGCCTAAACGGAACGCTCGTATGGCGTGAACGTCACCTGATGAAGTGGTGAGAATGATGACGCGAGCGCCGGGGAAGTCTGCCCGTATAGCAGAAAGAAGATCCAAGCCGTTCATCTTCGGCATACGGAGGTCGATCAGCGATACGTCAGGTCGTTGGGCTCGGAATAATGTGAGAGCTTCTTCGCCGTCACCGGCCGACGCGACAACCGACATATCCGGCTCGGCGTTGATCTCAGCAGCAATTCCCGACCGCATGAGGGGATGGTCGTCTGCGACAAGAATTCGGATTTGGCCGCTCATACGATCTCTCCATCTGGTCTGGTGTCCGACCTACGGAAGAATTGGGAAGTTTTCCGTAGCTGTCAGGAAGAAGCTGAAGGGGTCGGCTGTCAGAAAACAGTCTCGGCGACTGCTGCTTCTCAATTTTCCCATAGCGAAAAAGATCATGCAAAATGAATCTTCGAGACTTCGGCTGCTCACTAAAACGTCAGCCAATGGGCATCTAGCCGTGCGTAAGATTCAACCAAAAGGATGAAGACGACCATCTTGTCGATTGATAAGCCTCTCGAGCTCGCATTCTGAGAACCACTTCTACCCCGCCCGCAAGAGCATTCTGAAGGACGAGTTGCGCTTTGAGCGCGCCGGCTCTTTCCCGAATGCCCGGTAAACCCCAGTGTCCTTCTCGCCCTCCGTGTTCCAGAACCGACGGTTCTATTCCGACACCATCGTCCTTGACAGAGATTTCAAAAAAGCGAGGTGTGTAGTTAATGACAACTGTAATGTGTTGCGCGTGCGCGTGACGAAAGGCGTTCCAGATGCACTCTTTCACAATCTTCAAGACTTCATCGTGAACTTGCGGCTTTAGAAGCCTATGTGTCCCTCGGACCCGCACTTCGACCTTAGCCTCTGAGAGGCCTCCGACTTCTTCAGCAAAGAGTGTGGTTGTGGATGCGAGGTCTTGAGAATCGACGGGTTGGCGGAGATCGAACACCAGACTCCGTGCTTGGCCCATAACTCGATCCACTTCTCCGTATGCTTGTTGAAGCTGCTCTTTGACTTGCTGTTCCACGGGTAATCGGGAGGTAACCGCGTTTAGTTGGAGAAGCGATCCCTCGACACTTTGAAATAGTGTGTCATGCAGTTCGCGAGCGATACGCTCCCTCTCCGACAACCTTTCCTGGATACGCTCCTTGAGTTTTGCAGTCTCATAATTCATCCGAAGCAGATAGATCAGACATGTTACCCCGAGGAAGAAAACTGCGAGGAGTGTTTTGAAGTACCAGCTCTGTAAAAACGTGGGAGGCAGATCTATGGAAACAGAAGCTCCGGTCTCATTCCACAGACCGTCATTGTTGCAGGCGATGACGTGGAAGATATAGTGACCTGGTGGAAGATGCGTGTAAAAAGCCTGACGGCGATCACCGACATCCTGCCATAGTTTGTCGTAGCCATCCAGCTTGTAGCGGAAGCGAACGCGCCCAGGAATCGAGAGACTGAGCGCTGTGTAGTTGATCTGTAGATCCTTCGCGCCTTTTGGAAGGGCCACGGCCGTTTCGTGTGCTTGATCGTCGACCACAACGTCCTTGATGACCACCGGCGGCGCGATGGTGTTAGTGGGGATGTGAGCGGTGTCTAGCGATACGACGCCATTGGTCGTGGTGAACCAAAGTGTTGTTCCTAGTCCTCGAATGATCGAGGGCAGTGGCCGAAGCTGGGGAGCTTTGCCTGAGAGCCCGTCCAGATAATTAAATAGGCGATACTGCATTGCGTGAGATGAATCTTTGAGGGCCTGGTTCACCTCTGCGGACGTTATCCTGAGGATGCCCGGCAGGGAGTTCAGCCACAAGGTGCCGTCCTCCATAAGGAGAATTCCGGAGATGCCCTGGATCTTTGTATCTCCTGCGAACCTCAGTTCCACAGGTCGATTCGTTCTCATCAGTTCTAGGCCCTTTTCACCTCCGATCCACATGCCGTCGGTGGAGGGATCAAGGGCGAGAACACTTCCTACGGTAAGTCCTTGTTCTCGGCCGAGAGTAGTCGTTTTCGCTCCGTCGAAGATCGCGATGAAGCCGGTCATATAGCCTGCCCAAACCCGCCCGGAATTGTCGGTCGTCATCACGACCGCCGCTCCCTTTGCGGGCCCAGAGTAGGCAACACGATTCCACTGACCATCGTGTAGTCGGAGTATCCCGTCGTTCGTGACTGTTTGCATCCAGAGGTCGCCCCCTGGTCCAGACGTCATTGCTTGCGTGTCACGTGCCGGAGATCTGACATCCGGAGGAACCGGAACGGCCGTAAAGCGGTCCGCTTCGAGGTATCCCAAACCACCGAACCCACCTAGCCACAGCTTTCCGTCATGCGCCCTGTAAACGCAGGTTATCCTATCCTCCTTTCCCGTTTGAACCCTTGAGATCTGCCCGTCCGCCAACCTTTGAAGTCCGTCCTCTTCTGTGCCGACGAGAATGGCACCGGCGGCATCGGCGGCATCGGCGGCCACAGCATAAAAGGCAAACTTAGATGGCAACGGAGCCGGAGTTAGGGTCGTTTGTCTAAAGCGATCCAGTCCGTCGGCTGTCGAGACCCAGATATTTCCCTCGTGGTCCTGCAGCAGGGTAGTTCCTCGTTCGGAAGTCAGTCCGTTCTTGATCGAGTAGTTCTCCAGAGCATCGTGCTGCGCTGAAGTCGGAAGCATCAAAACCTCGCCCGGCTGTTCGATACGAGTGATTCCGGTCTGGGAGTCGACGACCCAAAGTGCACCGCTACTATCGGAGCGGAGATCCGTCGCAGAATCTTTGAATTGGATCAGCGAAAGAGGATGGCCATTCGGCCCTAAACGAGCTGCAACGTCATGTACGCCGTACTGATCCGCAACCCAAACAGTTCCGTCGGCGGTCTCAGAGAAAAACACATTGCCTCCCCCATTGAGTGGGGTCTTCTCGAACTTGCCAGCACCATATTTGAGCCGGTACACAAAATCGTCAGTCGCCATCCATAGAACGCGGTGGCTGTCCTCGAAGAGAGAGTAGGACGACTTCGCATCCGTACCTGCAACTTCGTCAGCATCCTGCCACTCGCCTGAGACTAGGTGGATGGGGCCGTTGAGCGTTGCAGCCCAGGTACTCCCGTCGCGGCGGACGATGATCGACCAGACTGTGCCATTTGCACGCTCAAGATGACCATGAAATAGTTGCGTCGTAAGGACCCCGTTTTTGAGGAAACTGGTATTCCCTAGGGTGTATCCAATCCAAAGGCCGCCGTCGGCTGTGGCCCTGAGCGACTGAATCGACGTGCTTAAAAACTGCTGACCGCGCGGGAGACGGTAGGGCTCGAAGGTCACACCGTCGAACCGGAAGAGACCATTAGCGGTTCCCAGCCAGAGATATCCATCCGTCGTTTGCGCCGTAGCAAGAATTTGTGACGGCGCACCGTTCTGCTCTGTCCAAGCCGTGTGCTGGAACTCCAGTAACGGACGCCGCTGGGCGGATGATGAGCAAGCGCATATGGACACCAAGAGCGCCCAGAAGGCCGAAATCGATGCAGCGGTTCGCGTCACGGGTCCTCCTACAGGTCTTTACAAACCTAAGTCAGATTGACACTTTTTCGTTACTGAGACATCCCCCTCTTAAGAGGTAGGAAGTAAGTAGCTGAAGGAGGGTTTCGAGCTTAGAGCCTGGTCTTTAGGCTGAGATCAGTATTCGATCACTTGTTCCAGCTTCACTTTCTCCTCGCAAAGCTCATCTTTTTCAAGTCACCAAACCTCGTTTCTCAAAGGAGACAGTATGAAGTTTCTCAGTCGCGTCGCGCTAGTAGCTGCATCCACGTTATTCAACCCCGGAGGTATCCTCATGGCCCAGTCAGCACCCGCCCCAATCAAGAATGTTGTCCTCGTCCACGGAGCCTTCGCAGATGGTTCAAGCTACGCCAAGGTGATCCCACTGCTTCAGGCAAAGGGACTGCATGTCATTTCGGTGCAGATCCCCCTCACTTCGTTCGACGAGGACGTCGCCGCTACAAAGCGTGCTGTTGATGCGCAGGACGGGCCTGTTCTCCTGGTCGGCCATTCCTACGGTGGTGTCGTTATCAGTGAAGCAGGCAATAATCCCAAGGTCGCCGGTCTTGTCTACCTCGCTGCTTTTGCTCCTGACAGTGGCCAAAACATTGTCGAGATCAGCAAGTCCTTTCCCAAGCCTCCTGGGATGGATACGTTGGCACCGCAGGCAGATGGTTTCCTTCTCCTCACCCCGCAGGGTGTAAAGGAAAACTTCGCACAGGACCTCACCGAAACCGAAAAGGATGTTCTGGTCGCAGTGCAGCCGATGACTGCTGGAGCGATCTTCGCCGCGAAGGTGAGCAAGGCCGCATGGAATGATAAGCCTACCTGGTACGTCGTCTCCAGCAACGACCGGATGATCTCGCCCGAGCAGGAGAAGAGCATGGCGAAGCAGATGAATGCGTCGACGACCGTTCTTCAGGCCAGCCACGTAGTCATGCTCTCCCACCCCAAAGAAGTCGCAGCCGTGATTGAGAAGGCGACGACACTGCAAAAGTAGACACAATGGCGTTTTCTGTCACAGTGCCCAATGCCAGCAGTCGCCTCCCCGGCTGCTGGCATCGGGCAAACATCTCGCTTCAACCATTCGAGTGACTTCATGAGACCTGATATCAGCTTGCGGACAGTACGACACGGCGATAGTTCACAGATTGCAGTTTGCCTGAACTCGGTCGCGAATGAGCTCAACATATTGCTTGCGGACATCTTCGCGCTGTACATCAAAACGAAAAACTTTCATTGGCACATGTCGGGACCTCATTTCCGCGACTTCCATCTCCTACTCGATGAAAACGCCGATCAACTTTTCGGTATGACGGATGAGATCGCTGAGCGTGTGCGGAAGATCCGATGCACTACGAACCGATCGATCGGTCAGATCGCGAAACTCCAGACCATTGGCGACAACGATTCAGACGACCTAACGCCGGATGACATGCTCGAGGAGCTTCACGCTGACGAGATGCTTCTAACCAGCAGAATGCATACCGCGCACACACTGTGTGACGGAGCAGGCGATATAGCCACCGCGAGTCTTCTTGAGAATTGGATCGACCAGTCACAGCGTCGCGCATGGTTCCTGCTTGAGAGCATTCGCAGATAACATCTCGCCCACTAGGAGAGGAAGGGATTCATGTCACAGTGCAAATTCTTAGCTACCCCAAAGCTGGACTTCATCATTAAGGGATTCGTTCTCTTAGTTGGCGCACTGTTCTTCGTTCCAATCATGCTTTCCCAGCAGATCAAGATTGACACAGCCTCCGCTCGCGCCATGCTCAAGGCACTTCAGAATTCCAATTTGACCAACGATCAAGCTATGACCGTCGCAAAGCTCGAAGGCAATCAGGGGATGATCAAGGAGATGCATGGCCTGGGTGAAGCCGACACCGAAGAACAGTTCGCACACGCTCTGGTCGCAGCCGCTCATGGATTGCCAGCCCGAACCCCCGCGGAAGAGAGCTATATGTTTTCGGCGGTAAAGAATTCCGCACCCGCGATTTCGGCTCTTCTTGATCAGATTGAGGCAGGCTTCCAAACACAACTCCGCGATCACATTCGCCCTTACGTTGCGAGGCCTGACTCCGTTTCCGTACGGGGCTTTGTCGTTGCCGGCGGCGATGGCGGAGGATATGCGTTTGGAGGCCAGGATTTCTATCTCAATATTGCGTTAAACGACGACATCGTCATGGCGAAGCAGGTCATGATTCACGAGGCTTTTCATGGCGCACAAGGTGCCGTCTATCACGAAGATACAGAGCACTGGGCTAAAGAGCGCACCTTGCCTGCCGATCTGGTTCGCGGGGCGTTTTGTTCCAGCACCGCCGAGCTCTTCATGGACATGCGGAATGAAGGTACCGCGAAGTTTGTTGGGTCCGACGACATCCTAAAAGACGCAAAAGGTCCTACTGGGCAGCGTCCATACGCCGAATCGCTGTACGGCAAGGAGCATCTCTCCGACAGTGCGAACCTTCTTGAAATCTCCATTGCCAGCCTGCAGGCCCCTACTCCGGTGCCTTACAGGGTCGTGTACAGTGTCGATTTCTGGGGTAGAGGCATCGTCTACTCGATTAGTAGCGCCATGGTAAGTGCGATTGTCGATCAGGATGGCCCAGCAGCCGTCGCACAAGTTATACAGCAGCCCGGCTACGACTTCGTTCTCCGGTATACGCGGCTCAAGAACTACGGAAAAGACCGTGCACATCCCCGCTTGGGGGAAAACACCGTGAGCGCCGCGCAATCGCTCCATGATGGCTGTCCCAGCGGTTCTCCGTCGCCGTCAACGGCGCCAAGTGTAAGGCCGAACTGAAAGGACTGCTCTAAATGGATATAAGCGTCTCAAGAATCGTACGTGTGCCCATCCTGCCACTCAAGATTGTTAACGCTCATCTCCTCATTGGGAGCAGGGGATGTGTTCTCGTTGACGCGGGGCTCCCCGGCTCTCTCCCCCGGTTCGAAAAGGCTCTATTGAAACAGGGATTGTCGTTCGAAGATGTCCAGGCAATCGTGATAACTCATGCCCATGTTGACCACGCGGGTGGTGCAGCTGAACTCCGCGAAAAGACCCATGCTCCCATCGTTGCGCATGAGGATGACCTTGCATACTACAAGCGGGAAACACCGATGACCTTCTGTCCGACGGGCTGGGCTGGGCGCATGTTTTTGAGAACCCCCGCACCCCATCAGAGCTACACACCTTTTGAGCCCGACGTTCTGTTGTCGAACTGCCAAGCTTTCGACCTATCGCAGTATGGCGTTACTGGTAGTGTCAAGCACACGCCTGGACATACCAGAGGCTCCATTTCGATTGAGGTGGGAAGTAAAGACGCATTAGTTGGGGATCTCGTCGCATCGGGAATACTGATCGGCGGGGTGATCCGCACAAAGCACGCAATCAGACCTCCTTTCGAGGACGATCCTCGCGCTGTTGCCAAGGAACTGCTGCGATTGGCTGACGATGGTGTAGAGAAGTTCTACCTGGGGCATGGCGGAGCGTTGACCGTGCGTGAGGTTCGTCGTCACGCTGAAACTCTCCTTACATTTCCTGACTAATTTTTTGCAGCGATTGCGACTGTACTAGTCTGATTCTTGTCATATCACTACTGTCGACGTCCTTCGTCTTCGTTATCTGATCAGTGGTTCTGAAAGCTTTGCTTTGGCCAAAAATCGCAGCAACATCTCATTTGCCAACATCAGGCCAATGCACGTTTCCAGCGCCCCAACACCCCCGAAACGCGACTTGGCGATTTGTCATCCACTGAGAGAAGTGAGTGGCCCGATTCGAAGGAACGTTTGAACTCGCGGATGCAGCGAACGCTACCCGGAACAGACTCTATGGATACAACGGAACATCGCAGCAAGGCTCATAGGGTGTCGAACGGGTTGGATTCCCATTGAGAAAAGAGTGCTGCGCCCTGCGATAATGTGCCAGGATCAGCAGATCGTTATCCGGACGACCACAACAGAGCTGCACTGGCAGGTAAGCGCATGATTGCAGGGATTCACCGGGATTGGCTTGTAGCGGGTTCGTCGGACACATCGGCGTGTAGACATGGCAAAGAACATGGAATGAGCAGCCAGTGGCTTTGTCGGCTGGCGTCTGTTGTCCCGCTGACATTCTTTCTCCTCGCAGGATGGATTTCGTCCTTCGCCCAGCAGCCTCTCCAGGCTCTTCACCATCATGTACGGCCCGCGGTTTCGGATGGACGCGCGGCACTGATCAGTTCCCTGCCAGGGGAGCAACGGCTTCATATTTCGATCGTATTACCGCTCCGGAATCAGCCTGCGCTCACCAGTCTGCTGAGCCGTTTGTACGACTCGAAGAATCCTGACTATCGTCACTTCCTGACCGTGGGGCAGTTTACGCAGCAGTTCGGTCCTACAGCAGACGACTACCAGGCAGTCGTGGCGTTTGCCAGGTCCAATGGATTTGTCGTGGAGCAGAGCCCCGCCAACCGGCTCACCGTACCCATGAGCGGCACAGCAGCCCAAATCAACCGAGCTTTTCACGTCTCCATGAATGTGTACCAGCATCCGACAGAAAACCGCACGTTCTACTCTCCAGACCGAGAGCCATCTCTGAATCTTGGTGTGGCGGTTGCACGTATCGCGGGCCTGAATAATTACTCGTTGCCGCAGCCGATGGTGAAGAGAGCCGTTAGCGGACAGCATCCGAATATTGTGAATGGATCAGGTCCTGGAGGCTCCTACCTTGCGAGTGACATGCGGGCAGCCTACTATGGCGGGACGACGTTGACAGGCAACGGGGAGACTGTGGGTCTGTTTGAGTTCGATGGCTTCGATCTGAGTGACGTGTACGACACTTTCAGCACTGTTGGGCAGAGTTTTAATGTGCCTATCAACGAGGTTCTGCTGGATGGTGAAACGGGTGCTCCAGGATACCTCCCCTTCAGCTCCGCTAGCGACGCAGAGGAGACGCTCGATATCGTTCAGGCAATCGGCATGGCACCAGGGCTCAGTCAGGTGCGCGTCTACATCGGAGAAGTGGATGCCGACATCCTCAACTCCATGGTTTCGGAAGATCAAGCAAAGCAGATCAGTTGCTCATGGAGCTGGTTGCCGGATAGCGTGACCGCAAACGACTCGTTCTTTCAGGAGATGGCAGCGCAGGGTCAGAGCTTCTTTGTGGCCTCCGGAGACTACGGCGCCTTCGATGCCACCATCAGCCCGTATTTTTACCCTCAGGAAGATCAGTTCGTAACGACAGTCGGCGCCACCACGCTTTCAACCAACGGAGCCGGAGGCGGCTGGAGTTCGGAGACCGCATGGAACGACGGTGGCAGTGGCAGCGGTGGAGGGATAAGTCCAGATGGAGTCGGAATTCCGGGTTGGCAGATCGGTCTGGCTAACTCAGCCAACGGAGGTTCCGCAACGCTTCGCAACGTGCCGGATGTCGCAATGGAAGGGGACTTCGACAACTACCTCTGCGCCAACGGGGTCTGCTCCGGAGACTCGGCGGGAACCAGCTTCGCGGCCCCGCGCTGGGCTGGGTTCATGGCCCTGGTGAACCAACAGGCGGCTGAGACGAACAAAGCACCAGCGGGCGGCATTGGCTTTCTCAATCCGCCCCTTTATGCGTTAGCTCAAGCAACTGGCACCGCGAACGATCTGCATGACATCACGAGCGGAAACAACGATACCAATAACCAGCCCATTTTTTATAACGCTGTATCTGGCTATGACCTCACCACCGGCTGGGGGAGCGCCGCAGGGCAGATCCTAATCGACGATCTCGCCGGCCCGCAGATCCCCGGCTTTTGGCTCGCAGGCACTCAGGGAACGATCTGGGAAAACCCGGGAGGCTCCGCCTCCACGAATATCAACATCACCGACGCTGGCGGCTTTTCGGGCCCGGTAAATTTGGTAGTGACGTCAGAACTACCAGCGGGCGCGACGGCTTCGTTTTATCCAAACCCGACAAGCAGTGTATCCATGCTGACAGTGTCTTCAACCAGCACAGCTACAGTGGGAACGGCGCCCATCACGATCACCGGCACCTCTGGTACGCTAACCGCGTCCACAGATGTATCTCTTGCCATTCAAACGCCGAGCTTCGGTCTCACAGCCACGACCGTGTCTTCAGGTAGAGGTGTGTTGTTGGTTGCCAACGTCAATCAGGGCGCCACCGGTAAGTCGGTGATCACCGTCGTTCCCAAGTATGGGTTCGTGGGATCAGTGGCCTTAGCCGTCTCGGGATTGCCGAGCGGCGTAACAGCTACCTTTACAGGGAACCCAACCACCAGCGGAGCCTCTCTCAATGTTTCTGTGAGCGCGAACGCCACGCCGGGTACAACCCTCATCACGATTACCGGGACATCGGGCAGCCTAAGTGCGAGCACTACAGCTTCCTTGACGATCAATGCGCCGAAGCTTGAGCTCACCAGCACAGGGAGCCTGAGCATCGGCCAGGGCATGTCGGGGACGATCAACGTCAACACTCTTACATTCGATGGTCTGACCGGCAACGTCGGTTTAAGCGTCTCGGGTCTTCCCAACGGCGTGACAGCCTCATTCTCCCCAAATCCCACGTCGTCGGGCGCATCCGTGCTGACCCTGAATGCCGGTACCGCAGTCGTACCAGGCACATACTCACTGACCGTCACAGGCACTCTGGGCACATATACATCGACAACCACGATTGCACTTGGGGTCTACGTGCCGACCTTCACTCTGAACGTGGCAGGGTCTTCTACGGTCACTATGGGACGGGGCACTACCTGGAACGGGCTGCTCTTCGTAACCGATGAGTATGGGTTTACAGGGAACGTCAGCGTATCATTCGCGGGTCTTCCAAGTGGCGTGACGGCCTCACTCTCGCAGAACCCTGTCACAAGTCAAAGTCAACTTACCCTGACCGTAGCGAACACTACTGCTTTAGGACAGTATCCTTTGACAATCGTTGGAACCTCGGGTGGCCAGACCTCCACTGTAGCGATCACTCTGGTAATCGCTGCGCCAACTTTTACTCTCAGTTCCAATTTCAATAATGTCTTTCTCGGACAGGGCACGACCTCCAACTTCCTCGTCGATATAAATTCAACCACTGGCTTCAACGGCAGCGTCAGCTTCTCAGTTAGTGGTCTTCCCAGTGGCGTCACAGCGGCTTTTTCACCCACGCCATCGTCCGTTGGATATTCCACGCTGACACTGACCTTAGCGAGCAATGTTTCCCCGGGACAGTATGTGCTGACGATTACAGGCACATCAGGAACTCTGACAGCAACCACAACCCTCTATATAGGTATCTACACCCCGACCTTTACCATCAGCGTTCCCGGCATTGCGTTCGAAGTCGGACAAGGGAGCAATGCGACAGGAACGGTTATCGTCTATCCGCAGAACGGTTTTACCAGTGCAGTCAACCTTGCTGTCTCCGGCCTTCCCAATGGAGCGACCGCTTCTTTTTCTCCTAACCCAACCACCGGCAGCAGCACGATGGCCGTGACAGCCTCCCCCACTACCCCGCTAGGCAATTACACCCTAACCTATACCGGAATCTCCGGCAATCAGACCGTAACGCAAGAGGGGACGTTGAGTGTCCAGGCACCTTATTTCACCATCGGCGGGGGCGGCGCGGGCAATATCATCCAGGGATCGTCAACTGCCATCCCCCTCAAGGTTCAGCCAGATCTGGGGTTCACAGGCAGCGTGTCCTTTTCGATTGAGGGTCTGCCTACTGGCGTGACCGCATCATTTTCTCCGAATCCTACCACCACATCCAGCACCATGACGATTACGGCTGGCAGTTCGGCGGTCCTGGGGTTGTACAACCTCACCATCACTGGCACATCTGGTTCAATCGTCGCTACCACGCCGCTGCAGTTGAGCGTGCTGGCGCCCAGCTTCGCTGTCTCGTCAACATCCACCGGCATCACCCTTCACCAAGGAGGGACAGGGAACGCCGTTCTGTACGTGTCGTCACCGGCTCCGTTGCCAACCGGCGTAACACTAGTCGCATCTGCTCTGCCCTCCGGAGTGACCGCTTCGTTTTCTCCGAATCCCACCAACGTCACCAGCACGATGAACCTAAGCGCTACCAGCGCAGCTCCTCTCGGTACATCCTCGGTTACCGTCACCGGAACCTGTTGCGGATTGACGGCCAGTACCACGGTTCCTGTAACGGTTGTCGGTCCACAGACGGTCACCTCAACCTTGCTCTCACTCAGTTCGAGCGGAGCTCCGATCACGTCGGTAAGTCTAGGAACAGCAGTCACAGCTACCGCGACCGTCTCTGCAGGCTCAACGTCGCTGACGACCGGGCAGGTGAACTTTTGCGATGCCACGGCGCTCTACTGTGATTCGATCCACAGGCTTGGCAGCGCGCAACTCACCAGTTCTGGAACGGCGATCCTTCGATTCGTCCCTGGCATCGGCAGTCACAGCATCAAGGCTGTCTTCGTGCCATCGAACGGGAACGCAGCAAGCGCATCCGCTCCATCTAATCTCACGGTGACCTCATCGCTGCCCACCACAACCACCATCACCCAAGCTGGCAGTTTCGGTAATTACATGTTGATGGCCACAGTCACCGCGGAAGGAGCCATCGCACCCACCGGCAACATATCTTTCGTGGATTCGACCAACAGCAATGAGCAACTTGCGCAGGCTGCTTTGCAAAATGCCGCCACGACCTTCAGCATGACCATGGCTCAATCGCCAGCCGTAGGGCAGAATCCTACATCTGTTGTGAAGGCCGATTTCAATGGAGATGGGATACCAGACTTGGCCGTCGTGAATCAGCTCGGCGATTCGATCACCATTCTTCTGGGAAAAGGAGATGGCACCTTTCAAGCGGCTCCCCATACGCTGCAACTTGGCTCCCAAGGCACTCAACCCGTATTGGCTGTAGTCGGTGACTTCAATCGGGATGGCAATGTCGATCTGGCCGTGGTGATGGCAAACAGCAGCAGTATCGCTATCCTTTTGGGCCATGGAGATGCAACATTTGCCCCGGCGATCCTTAATTCGCAAGCCGCCTCAGTACCTTATTGGCTCGTTGTAGCAGACTTCAACGGTGATGGTATCGAGGATCTGGCCGTCGCAGATTCGAACTCCGGAAGCGGCTCCATTTCAATCCTGCTCGGTAATGGTGACGGCACATTCAATGAGTCCACCGTCGCGGTATCTGGCAGCACCTCGCCCTCAGACCTGGTTGAAGCTGACTTCAACGGCGACGGCATCCCTGACCTTGCCTTCGCAAACGGGAATTCGCCGAACTCGGTAGTGGTCTTACTCGGGAACGGAGATGCAACTTTCAAGACTATGCCCGCAGTATCGATAGGATCTCTGGCATACCTTGCGGTCGGTGACTTCAATCAGGACGGGAAGCCGGACATCTTTGCATTCGACGGGAATGGCACGACTACCCTGCTGGGCAATGGGGACGGTACATTCAGTGCAGCTGCAAGTGCCCCGTTAGTTATCAACCGCATACCTCAGGGCATCGCCGTCGTCGACTTCAACGGCGATGGAAAGCCTGATGTCGCATTGCTGTTTCAAGATGTTTCAACTGTCTACACCTTGCTTGGCAATGGGGACGGCACGTTTGGTGCTGCAGCCAGCATTTCCTTGCCAGCAGGGGCTGAACCAACGTCGATCGTCGCTGGTGACTGGAATGGAGACGGCATCCCGGACCTAATCGCCGTGAATAAGAATCTCAACTCGGTCACATCTCTAATGTCGCTGCGAACGCAGCAGGTTACAGCCACAGCAACGAATATCTCCCTTGTTGGGGTAGGCCAGCATTTGGTCAATGCAACCTACTCAGGCGATTCTGACTACAGTGGCAGCGTCTCAAATACGACCGCACTCTCCGGCCTCAACGCGCAGACGATCACCTTTGGGGTTCTCCCGACCACAGCCTTTACAAGCACTCCACCGGCACTGAACGCGATTGCAAGCTCTGGGCTGACTGTCAGCTATGCCTCAACGACACAATCTGTGTGCACCGTGACGGGCGGCAAAATCACCTTCGTCACAGCAGGAACCTGCACCGTCACGGCGTCCCAGCCAGGAAACACCAGCTATGCCGCTGCGCCACCTGTGACACAGAGCTTCGCGGTAACGGCGACTACACAGACGATTACCTTCGCTGCTCTCCCGAATACAACTCTTGCCAGTTCGCCGCTAACGCTTACTGCGACTGCAAGCTCGGGCCTGCCTGTCTCATACACGTCCGCCACTTCAAGTGTGTGCAGCCTATCCGGCAGCACGCTTACGTTGATTGCGGCTGGTACATGCTCGATCACCGCTTCGCAGGCAGGAAATACGAGTTTCGCTGCCGCAACATCCGTGACGCAGAGTTTCACAGTTACTGGCCTCGACTTCACAATGCAGGTGTTCGGCGCGTCAACGCTGACGGTGTCTTCTGGAAGTTCGGCTACGTATACGCTCGCGGTCGCACCCTCGGGCGGCTCGTCGTATCCAGGCACTGTGAGCTTTGCCGTTACAGGTCTGCCGACTGGTGCAGCTGCTACTGTGAGCCCCAGCACTCTCTCCAGCACGAGTGGAGCTCAAACGGTATCCGTAACGGTTAGCACTGTATCCACGGTCGTTAGCAATTCGTCCAAGGGCGTTCCACCTTGGTCTTTGGCACTGCTCCTATTCCCGCTGGTAGGTTTGCGCTACTCGCGTAAGCGAATTGCACAGCAACTTTGCTTACTACTGATGCTCGCCATCGGCGGATTCGCTATGGGCGGCTGCAGCTCAAATGCGAGTTTGGTTAAGGTCGCATCCGGCTCTTATCCGATCACCATTAAGGGAACCAGTGGGACCGTCCAACATTTGGCAACGGTGACGCTGATCGTTCAGTAGTTAAGCACCTAAGCCTGCAGATGAGGATCGATAGCGATAAGCGACATATAGTTATCGAGCCTCTGAGGTCGCCGTAAAACGAAGTCTGTTCCACTTACTTCTGGTTCTGAATCTCCCTGCTTTTAGCAGCCTGCACGTGGTAACGGCCTGGGGGCAGGATGGGAACCAGATACATGCCGACATTGTTGGTTTGTGCCGGATAAATGACGCCCGTGGCATCATTCGCGATCTCTACGTCCGCACCTGGAATGAAGTTGCCGGAGTGATCGGAAACGCCTCCGCTGATGGTGGCACTCGTTGACTGCGCAAGGAGAATCGACGGGAGAAGACAGAGGCCCAGGACAACTAAGAAACGCATGCGGTGCTCCGAAAGAG
>NZ_JAGSYC010000008.1 GCF_025685545.1 Granulicella paludicola
GTGTGGGGAGGCGGGAATCGCTACGCTCATCCCGCCTCCCCACACCCCTAATGGCGGTTATCTGAACACAGAGATAGCTGCGCTACACTAACACGCAAGATGGTTCAAAAGCTCGGGCAGGCCATTCCCACCCGTCCAAGTGGATCTGGCGTCTGGCTTCCATTGCGAATTCTTGCTCGTATGCAGGTGCATTTCTAGGTGTCATAATCGGTTTCCACAGGGACATAGTCCTTCTCAGAGTAGTGAATGGAGAGCGGGCCGTAACCTCTATGGCGCGCTTTACGGTAAATTCCAATTTGTAAAAGGGTCCGCTCTGGGCGCATCGCTATCCGAGAAACCTAAACGAATCTCAAGAGAACGTCGCCTTATGGAAACCGTCCTCGGCGCTAGCTCAGGGCATCCACTCATAGAATCGACAAAGTTCGCTGCGAGCCCGCGTCGGAGCGTAGACAAGCCTCTCTGTGCCAGGGACCATGCCGCATCGGACCATGACGGCAAGAGAACTCGTGTTTTCAAGTTGTGCACCCGCCTCGATCAAATCTAGATTCAGTTGCTCCGCGGCTGTGGGTAGCATTGCGGAGACTGCCTCTTGCGCGTACCCTTTGCCCTGATGTTCCTCGCCAATCCAGTAGCTGAGCTCCCCTCGACGTGGGGACGAGGTGCTGCGCTGCACGCTGATCCATCCGATGGCTTGCTCGGTACGCCTGTCGACGATCATGTAGGATAGGGCTTCTTTGAGCATCGCGCGATCCTGAAGTTCTTCGATCCGCTTTGTGGCGGCCTCTACACCCAACGGGTCATCCCATGAAGCAAGCCAGCGACTGATGCCACTCGTCATTAAGACACTGAGGTTTTTGGCGTCGGAGAGAGAGACGGATCGTAATCGCAGTTTTGCTGTCACCATCTCCGGAAATAGATGGGTCTCGACGGTATCATCTTTCACGGAACACTCCTCCCAAGAGATCTACGCGGTGGCGCTGATGGTGCCCTTCTAAGCTTCGGTCCGATCGCCATGGCTCGGCGGTTGACTGGTCACAATCATGCGAGTGGCTGTGCTACTCATGTTGAAGGTCTGATGTACGCTTCCCGGAGACACCTCTATACCCTGGCCGGGACGCAGAACAAAATGGTGATGTTCTATCTCGAGAGTAAGTTCTCCTTCCAGGACGAAAAAGAACTGCCGCGCTTTGCTATGAAGGTGCGGAGTTTCACTCGTTCCTGGAGGCATCAGTTCCTCGATGATGAGTAGCTCTGGCGTCTTCACCAAATACCAGCCGTCGCAATCGGTTCCATCGTGCCCTCCCCATTTGTAGTGCTCAGCTTGATCGAGGCTCGTGATCTGTGTGGGCTTCGACAGACCTTCACTCATGGAAGTCCTGGGTACCATTGCCGCGGCGCCAAGAATTGCACCCGTCTGCAGAAATTTACGCCGATTCAGCATTAGTTGAATCTCCTTCTCTAAGAAATGAAGCAAGCAGTTTCACGAGCATGTCTGCATGTTCTTCCCCAGTGCGCCAGGAAGAAACGCTGAGACGGAACGCCGGCCTCCCTTGCCAGACGGTAGGTCCGAACCATGTCTCACCGGAGGCTTGCGCTCTCTCTCGAATGGCGATGGTCTCCTCATCGGTGGACGCGCGAACTAGCACCTGGTTGAGCACGACTCGATTCAGCACCTCATACCCAGCTGCGCGCAGGCCGTCTGCGATGTGATTCGCCAAGTCACAATGGCGATCCACCATCTCCGCTAAGCCCTGCCGACCAAGAGCCCGTAGCGCCGCCCAGATTGGTATACCCCTCGCTCGCCGTGAGAATTCGAGCGTCAGATTTTTCTGCGCGTCTTGCGCGGTAAAGGAATATACGGCATCGCTGTTCATCGCGGTTGCCAACGCATGTGCGTCTCGACAGATGGCCAAGGCTCCGTCATACGGTGTGTTCAGCCATTTGTGTCCATCCGTCGTCCAGCTATCTGCACCATCGACTCCCTCGGTGAGATGTGCCCTGGACGAAGCACGCGCCCACAAGCCGAACGCTCCATCGACGTGAACCCAGGCGCCCGCTAACTTCGCTCTTCCAATCAGGTCCACAAATGGATCAAATTCGCCCGTGTTTACTTCGCCCGCCTGCAGGCAAAGGATCGTCCTGTCTTCGAGTGGCGGAAGGCGAAGTGGATCAATTCGTCCCTGAGCATCCGTTGGGGCAACCAGAACTCTCTTCACTCCAAAGCCGAGAATCCGAAGAGCCTTCTTCACCGTGATGTGAGCGGACTCCGAGATCACGACACGTACTTCCGGGGCATCGATCAGACCATCTTCATCGAAGTTCCAACCACGCCGCGCCAGGATTGCGCGGCGTGCAGCTGCGATGCAGGCAATCGTGCACGCCGTGGCACTGGTGCCGAAGCCAACCGCGCTATCACGGGGAAGGTTCAAGGCCTGGAGAATCCATCCCCCTGTGATCCGTTCGATCGTAGCGGCGACGGGCGAGTTATCGAACGACGAAGCGCACTGGTCCCAGGCAAGCATCAACCGCTCGGCTGCCGCAGCAACGGGGAGGGCAGCGCCGATGACAAAGCCGAAATAGCGCGGGTCATTGGACGCAACCGTCGCGGGAGACCCCTTTTCATCGAGCAGACGAAGGACGTCAGCGCCCTTGAAGCCACGCTCGGACCAAGGCTCATCAAACGCGACCAGGTTTGCGAGCGAGTTGAGATCGGGAAAGACCCGGCGTTTACCAACAGCCGCTATATAGTTCTGCGCTCGCTCATTTGCATCGGCGAGCAACTCGAGTTCAGTCATCGTTGCTCCGGGATATTGGGGTTGTCCTGCGATGGAACGATCCGCTGAATCAAGAATTGCCTCGGCATGTTGGTCTGATGGTTGAAGTCATGGGGAACAAGGAATCGTCATGCTGTCGCGTGACTGCGTCAACCTCACAGCTATCGCTAGTGGTGTGTCTGGCACGAGATCAACTCATCCTCAACCGAAGACTGGTGAAGCCGGCGAAGAAGAGATAAATCCGGGGTTCGCTCACGAAGCGTGATCGCGCGCACCATGTCTACGATCGCCTCGTTGACTGGGGTCGCGATCTTCAACTGGTGCCCAATCGTCACAACATACCCGTTGATGAAATCGATCTCCGTTATACGCCCACGTTCAAAGTCCTGGAGCATGGATGCTTTGAGATCACCATACGCCTTCAGAAGTTCTTCCAGCCAGGCTTCGTAGGCGTAGTTGCCTTTGTCTCCCTCACCTCTTTCTGGTGGTATCGGCTCGACGAGCATACGCTCAGGACGATTCCCACTCGCAAGCGCTATCGCCAGGGTTTCGTCATAGGTTCGATCGAATAGTGCCCGTCCCTCTGGAACGCCGATGTACTCTCGCATCGTTCGGCCCGCGATAGCCCCGAGTGTTGTCACCGAACAATTCAACAGAAGTTTGGACCAGACTGCACCGCGGAGGTTGGCGGTTGTTTTGACGGTCACGGATTGGCCGAGCCATTGCTGCACTCGCGTCGTCCGGTTGCTTTCACCGCCGCGAAGCTCGCCGATGAGGAGGTGGCCGGCGTTGCGCTGTTCATAGACACCCGGTTTTACCATCGTGGCGCCGAGATTTGATAGGCCACCAAGTACAAACTCTTCTCCAAGTTGGCTGGCGAGCATCTGAGGTACCCCGCCATTTTGTATTGGTAGCAGCATCCCTCCGGGAGCGAGTAGCTTGAGCAAAATGGGCGCGACATCAATCGCTGCCTGTGCCTTCGTTGCCAGAACAATGAGATCGAACTTCCGCGACAATGGATACTCGTCGAGAGCCGAAACCTCGCAGGCTTCGGTGGTGATATCGCCTCCCAGTCCGGTTACTTTCAGGCCGGACCTTTTTATCTCCTGTGCCGATTCGGAGTCTCGGGTCGCCAGCGCGACAGCGATTCCTGTGCTCATCAAACGGGCCGCAATGAGGCCCCCTAGGGCACCCGCTCCTACAATCAAAGTCTTCATGACTGCACTCCTGCAATTCTGACTGTCCCTCGCCTGAAGGCGTTCTGAGCGATCAATCATTGCACTCTTAGATTGCAGGGCAACGGCGTCAGATACTAGGGCAGGCCAAGCCACTTATCGTAAAGAATCAGCCATTCACGATGGTAGCCAGAGGGCCATCGCAATGGTTGATCGTCGTCGTAATGATTTACGATCCACCATTACCAATCTTGATCAGCGCTCTGGTTTCTGTGGCTCGAATTCTTAAAGCGGTCGCCTCAGACGGAAAGCATGTTCTGCTTCTTTGGCGTAGGGCAGTCGATGCGACGCATCACTTTCTGTCTCCCTCCGATAGGCGTGATATTGAGGCAGAGGTTCTTTCCTTCTTGCCACAGGCTCCACTTTGGCTTGCCGTCGACAACAGCGATTTCCCGATAGGTTTTATGCTTCTCGACGGTGGACATGTGGAGGCTTCCTTTGTCGATCCATCGAAGCATGGATCAGGCGTTGGGCGGATGCTGGTCGAACACGCACAGTGCATTCAACTAGGCCTTACTACCGACGTTAATGAGCAAAATGCTCAGGCTGTCGGCTTCTATGAACACCTTGGTTTCGAGCGGACTGGACGTTCGGAAATGGATAGCCAGGGTCGCCCTTATCCTCTTATTCACCTGCGTTTGCCTCCTGCCTAGGCGTCCACGATCACGTCGATGATGCAGAGCGCTCAGACGTAAGGTGCCTAGGACAGGAATCCGCCTCGCCATGACGGGTGCGCCGGCGTCCATCCAAGGTCACGAGCCTTCTGATTGGATACTGCTCGTGTCTTTAACACAGGCTCTTCGTTTCTTAGTGGAGCCGGAGCGCCGAGCTCTCGCGCATATTCTGGCAGCCAGACCAAGGCTGAAGCGGGGTCATCATCGACGATATTTACCGGTCCATCAGGCCACACAAGCGCCTGCACGAATGCGGTAGCAGCATCAACGACATGCAGGAAGGAGGTAATAGCTCCAGTAGCTATCATCTTGCCGTCATAGACCGTCTGCGCTACGGCTCCGTGCCGCTCATACCAAGTTCCGGGTCCATAGAGTGTGCCTAAGCGAAGGATCGTATGCTTCGGCATCTCCTTCACAGCGCCTTCAAGAGACACAACCCCGTCGATCGTAGTCTTTCGCGGTAAACTCGCAGCGTAGTCGAGGGCTGTTAATTCCGTTGCCGCTCCTTCTCCTCCTTCATACGCCCAGGCGATACTTTGAGCTACCATCTTGTTCACCGCGACAGCTTTTGCTGCATCGACCAGATTGCGTGTTCCGATGTCGCGGATGCGTGCATTAGCCGCCGAATTCTGCTCTTTTAGGTCTGTGAGAAGGTGTATGACGGCCGCCGGACACTCCCTTTCGAAGATGCTCAACAAATTGCTCCGGTCGAAGACATCGGCCATCATGTACCGCACACGAGATTCTTGATTCCTCGTGTCTGATGGATTGTGTCTGCTGAGAGCGATCACATCGTGTCCACGCGTTGTAAGCATTGGGACCAGGACACGACCAATCACACCACTCGCGCCCGCAACTAAAATCTTCAAAGCAAAAACCTCCGTGTGGAACGCTCTCAGGGCAGCAATTGCCTTCCGACGTCCGATCAAACATTAAATAACCATCGCTCCAGAGTGCATTGGCAATGGCGTGGCACGCTAGTGCCTGGAATGCCAGTTGTCATAAAGAATCAGCTATTCACGACGGTAGGCGAATTTCCACGGCTATCGCACACGTGACTTTAGACAAGTGCGCAGCCCACGCTACTAAGATCATGGCCGCTACACCCAAGCTCGCGCAAAAGTGCGGATTATAGGCTGCGGAAGGGGGCGGGGCGCCGATGAAACCGATCTCGATAGAGGGCTGGGCTCAGTTGGACTCGTGCACGAAAGTGATGGCGCAGAACAGCCGAGGAACCAAAACCGCACTGTTCCGCCACCTCTTCAATCGACAGGGTAGTCGTTTCCAATAAGTCTTTCGCACGCCTTACGCGAAGGCTGGTGATCCACTCCAGCGGGCTCATACCTGTCGTCTCTGTGAAGCGCCGGCAGAGGGTGCGCTTGCTGGTGTGGAGCTCGTCTGCCATTCCGTTGATGCTGAGCCGTGTGTGAAGATGCTTGTGCGCCCAAGCTAGAAGATGTGAGAGCCAGGGATGAGCTTCTTCGCCAACCGGTTTATCGATGAACTGCGCTTGTCCACCCTCGCGATGCGGTGGCACAACCGCACGCCGCGCGACCTGATTCGCGATGACGGCCCCAAAATCTTTGCGGATCACGTGCAGACAGAGATCGATTCCAGCAGCGCTGCCGGCCGACGTCAGAACTTTACCCTCATCAATGTAAAGTACATCGGGCTCGACCAGAATTCGAGGAAAACGGGCCGACAGTTCCTCGATGAAGCGCCAGTGCGTTGTTGCGCGCTTGCCATCCAGAACACCAAGCGCGCCCAAGACAAAAGAGCCCACACAGATAGATACAAGTCTTGCGCCTCGTTCATGCGCAGCTCCCAAAGCCCGGATGAGTGATGGAGAAGGTGGTTGATATGGCTTCTTCCAGCCAGGAATCACAATGGTGTCTGCTTTCGCCAGGAGTTCGAGCCCTCCGGCTGTTTCGACACGAATGCCGCCCACTGCAGTAACCGGCTTCTTCTCAGCAGAGCACACACAGAACGAATACCAATTTGCTACTTCGGGCCGCGACAATCCAAACATCTCTACCGCTATGCCGAATTCGAACGTGCATAGTCCGTCGTACGCAAGAACCACAACGTGATGCGGGCGAGCTGGCGATTTGTCATTGATCAGACGTGGCATGATATTGACGATAGCCGTATGTCGTGCCAAAGGCAAGAAGCGGTATGGTCGGCGTCTCGAAGCGAGGGGAACCCTCACACCTCTAACTGTTTTGGAGCAGACAACGCTTCAGCATTTCGTAGCGCGATCGCTTATTCACTCTTATTGTCTGTCGAAACGCGGCTTCAATGCGGTTCTAAAGCCTCGGATGTTTGCGGTGCCAATTCGTCACTTGCTGATAGTCATGAGCAGCTTGGACTAGAAGAGCTTCGTCCAGATGTCGGCTCACCAATTGAAAGGCAATTGGTAGGCCCGCCAGGGTGAATCCGCCCGGCAGGGTGATTGTGGGACTTCCGGACATATCGAAGGGTGCCGTGAAACGGAGGAACGCGCTGAGCGCTTCCGGCTGTGCGAAGAGTTCGGCTTCATTCGCAATCGTGAAATTCGCGAGCGGCTGCACGGGAATCAGTAATAGATCAACTTGATGAAACAGCGCTGCTAATGCGCCACCGAAAGCGAGACGGGCATAATGTACTTGCATCAGGTCGGAGGCCGTAACGGTACGGCCATGCTCGATGAGGCCAGCTACCGCGCCGCTTACCGCAGGGCCGTATTCCGAAGCTCTGGAAGGATAGGTCTTCGCATGAACGATAGCAGCCTCTACTCCGGCGATCGATCCCCAGCCCTGTGTCAGGGCCGTATAGCCCGGAACGTTTTCATCCCGAATCGTCGCACCCTGTCTTTCCAGTACGCTTCTCACTTCACGAAGCGCTTGGATGATCTCGGCATCGACCTGATCTTCGTTGTAAGAAGTGTCGATTCCGATTCGCAGCCCTCGAACTGGCCGGTGTGGATATCGGCGCATCACGGCGCTCCTGGTCCGTGCTGGCTGGAAGGTCGGCAAGGATCGTGTCGAACGCATCTGGCGACTTGAAGGTCTCAAGGTGCCGCAGAAGCAGAGGCCGCGCGGTCGTCTGTGGTTCAACGACGGCTCGTGTGTTCGGCTCGCCCTACGCATGCGAACCATGTGTGGAGCCATGACTTCGTGAGCGTGCGCACACATGACGGGAGGATGGCGCGAGTAACAAACCTGATCGATGAGTACACACGTGAAGCACTGCTGGTGCGCGTGGAGCGACGATGGTCTTCTGCGAAGGTGATCGCTGCGCTGGCCGACGTGATGGTGATGAAAGAAGTGCCTGAGCATCTCCGCTCCGACAATGGCCCCGAGTTCGTTGCGCATGATCTTCGCGACTGGCTTGCGGATACGGGCGCGAAGATGGCCTACATCGAACCCGGCTCTCCGTGGGAGAACGGTTTACTGCGAATCGTTCAACTCAAAGATGAGAAACGAGTTCCTGAACTGAGAGATCTTCTACTCGATGAAGGAGCTGCTCGTGTTGGCCGAGCGCTGGCGCAGCTACTACAACACCATCCGGCCACACTCGTCGCTGGCGTACAGACCGTCAGCACCAGAGGCATGTAAGGGCTTCTTCGTGGATGAGGATGGCCGATCGGCAATTGGATACTCAGCCCGTTTTGCGGTAGAGCACCCATTCTCTTCCTCAACAAACCCACAACGCACAAAGAGTGTATGCACCTTATCGCTGCGTATGACGTAGATGTCTGCACGGCTTTCTGGAAGATCCAAGACCCGCTCCAAAAGATGGCGCCCAACATCTCTTCCTCGAGCATCCTCTTTCACCCAAAGATCGGAGGTGTTGTGCGCGTCCCCGTGTAGCGGGGAGTGCGATCAACTCGTGCGGTTCAAAGCCCGCGAAAGTTCAGCGCTCGAACGCTTCGCCGTGATATAGTACGACGCGCCAGCCATCTGGATCCTCGAATGTCTTGCTGTGGGCTTTCCAATAAGGATTCTCGGGCTCAACGGCTGTATGCCCGTTCCGCTCAAGTCGGTTAACCGCATCAAGATACTCCTGTATGTTCGGCATGTAGAAGACCAGCAGATTGTCCTTCGTCGGCGCGGGGCACGGACTGCCGGAGTCGTTATGTGTGAACTCCAAATGGAATCGTTCATCTGGCATGCCTAACATGATGCCTGTATAACCAGCGTGATTCTCGAAGTGTCCAATTACCGGGAGTCCTAGCGCATCGCAGTAGAACCTGGTCACCTCTGTCAGTTTATCTGTGGGCCTCGCAACTCTGATTTGAAGTTTAGGCTGTGATCGGGCGGAATCTTCCGCGCTTGCCGCGCTCAAGAAGGTTGAAGTGCCGCTTGTCAACGCCGTCGTCTTTAGAAAGTGTCTCCGGTTCATTCCTGATTCCTTTCTTGCAGTCATCGGAACCGCTCGCCAAGATAGCGATAGAGAGTCTACAGCGATACCGGAGGGTGCATCCGTGTACTTGGAAGTCGTGTACTACACCAGCGGCGTCGATCGCGGTGGCAGAACTTGCGAGAGTATGGCATGCCATGAGCCCGGAGCATGTCCTCGTTTGGAAGTGGGATTGATACTGCACTTGTTCTGAGGGCATCGTATGCGATCTGGCGCCTGACCAAGCATTGGCCGAGCCTTCTACTCAAGATTGCATCAGCAAAGGCAGGGCCTGCCAGCATCCGAAATGTCAGTAGCCGTAAAGAAACGGCCATTCTCCACTGGACGAGAAGGTATTCACTGCAATAACGAGTAATGCCATGCTATAGCATTCTTCCTCCACAACTGATGGGACACTGTATTTAGTTCCTTCCTAGAAGAACAAGAACCCTCGCGACCGTCGAACTTCTCCGACGGACTTTGTGATGAAGTCCAGCATCGTAGGTTGCACAGTCTCCGGCACCCAAAGCCAGTAGTTGATCGGCGACGGCAACCTCGATCTTTCCCTGGAGCACGAACAAAAATTCCTGGCCGACATGATCTGGCACATCGTGCTCCAAGAACTCCCGACCGGGAGACACGATATATGCTGCGAGAGGTCTCATCGCCGACCCGGCGAGCAGAGCTTCTATGAGATAGGTCTCACTGTCTCCACTGACGGCTCGTTCGGTCTTCCGAACCACGATTACATCATCCTCATTGGTTTTCTCTCCAAAGAGTTGGGCCATCCCGACCTTTAGGGAACGCGCAATGGCCTCCAACGTGGCGAGAGACGGCGCTTTCTCTCCTCGTTCGATACGGGATAGATGTCCTTTATGGACGCCAACCGAAGCGGCAAGCGCTTCGACCGTCAAACCTTTTTTCTTCCGAAGAGCACGAATACGAGCTGGCACCGACATCATTCCAGTATGGCTCATCTTGCCTCTCGGACAACAAAACGCTAACTGGACAACTTGTTGTCTTAAGCGATATTGTTGGAACTTCGCAGCCTCCCAAACGGAGGGCGATGTTGCAGGAGGTCTAATGTCCAGCCATGCCTATCCCGCCGATCTGAAAACCGTAAAAAATGAAGTTGCGTATCTCAGCGCAGATGACGGTCAAACCGCCGAGTGGCTTGAGGCTCTGGATCAAGTCATCGATGCAGACGGCCCCCAAGGAGCCTCGCAGCTCTTGCTGGCGCTCTTGAATCGAGCCGCGCAGGCTGGTGTAGGCACACCGCTCCAACACAATACGCCGTATATCAATACCATCCCTCCTGATCAGGAGGTGGCCTTTCCTGGGGACAGGGTACTTGAACAGCGTATCGAAAGCCTCATTCGATATAACGCACTAGCGATGGTCGCTCGCGCAAATAAATACGACGAGAACATTGGCGGACATATGTCTTCGTTCGCCTCGCTCGCCACGCTCCTTGAGGTTGGATTCAACCATTTCTTTCGCGGGTCCATTGGAGATCAGGCGGGCGACCTGATTTATTTTCAGGGCCATTCCTCCCCAGGAATCTATGCTCGCGCTTACCTCGAAGGCCGCCTCACCCAACAGCATCTATTCAACTTTCGGCATGAACTCCGCGAGCACCCCGGCCTTTCGTCATATCCTCATCCGTGGCTTATGCCGGAGTTTTGGCAATTTCCTACTGTTTCGATGGGACTCGGCCCCATCAATGCTATCTATCAGGCTCGATTCATCAAATACCTGGAGAATCGCGGAATCGTGCCCGTCTCAACCCGTAAGGTCTGGGCGTTTCTCGGTGATGGAGAGCAGGATGAACCGGAGTCACGTGGTGCCCTCACCGTTGCGACCCGCGAAGGACTGGACAATCTGGTTTTTGTCATCAACTGCAACCTCCAGCGCCTTGACGGTCCAGTTCGTGGGAACGGCAAAATCATTCAGGAACTCGAAGCCAACTTCCTCGGCGCTGGTTGGAATGTCATCAAGTGCCTCTGGGGAAGCAATTGGGATGACCTCTTGGCACGCGATACTAGCGGTCTCTTGCTCCGCCGCATGTCCGAATGCGTCGATGGAGAATATCAGGCGTTCAAGGCACTCGGAGGTGCTTACCTTCGGGAACACTTTTTCGGCAAATATCCTGAGCTGCTGAAATCGGTCGAGGGCATGTCGGACGACGATCTAGCGAGCCTCAGCCGGGGCGGGCATGATCCGGTGAAAATCTATAACGCCTACAAACGAGCAACGGAACACCAAGGCGCTCCCACCGTCATTCTGGCGAAGACGATCAAAGGCTATGGCCTGGGCGATGCCGCCGAAGGTAGAAACTTCGCACACAACACCAAGAAGCTCAAAGATGAGCAACTTACTTATATCGTCAAACGCTTTGAAATGGACGTACCTGAAGAAAAGATCGACCATCTTGAGCTACATCATTCGGGTCCTGAGAGCGATGAAATCAAGTACCTCAAGCAGCGGCGGGAGGAGCTTGGCGGTTATCTGCCGTCTCGCAATTCACACAAGGAGCTCGCTTTTGCCGCGCCTTCACTGGACATCTTTAAAGACGTGCTTGAGGGGACGAAGGGGCGTGCTGCCTCGACCACGTCCGGTTTCAACGCCGTACTGAATGCATTGCTCAAGCAAAAGGAACTTGCGAAATACATCGTTCCGATTATTCCCGATGAAGGCCGGACCTTCGGCATGGAGGCATTGTTTCGGCAGATCGGGATCTACGCTTCCCACGGTCAGCTTTATACGCCTGTGGACAGCAATCAATTTCTCTACTATCGGGAATCCCAGGACGGTCAGCTCATCGAAGAAGGCATCACGGAGGCAGGCTCGATGGCGACCTTTACTGCGGCTGGCACCGCATACGCCAACTTCGGCGTGCCTATGATTCCATTCTTCGTTTATTACTCGATGTTCGGCTTCCAGAGAGTGGGTGATCTTGCATGGGCATTTGCGGATGCCAGGGGGAAAGGCTTTATGGTCGGCGGGACCGCTGGGCGTACGACGCTACTCGGCGAGGGCCTCCAGCATGAGGACGGTCACAGCCATGTCCTTGCCAGCACCATTCCGACTTGCGCCGCTTACGATCCTGCCTACGCGTATGAGATCGCCGTCATCATCCAGGATGGCCTTCGCCGCATGTATGAGGCGAAGGAAGATTCATTTTATTACCTCACGGTTTACAACGAAAATTATGTGCAACCTCCGATGCCAAACGGCGTCGAGCCGGGCATACTCAAGGGCTTGTACCGATTCAAATCCGCTGAAACAGCGGAGGCTATCGTTCACCTGTTCGGCTCTGGCCCCATCCTTAATGAAGCCATTAGAGCGCAGCACATACTGAAAGTGAAATATAGCATCGATGCGGATGTATGGAGTGCGACCAGCTACAGTGAACTTCGCCGCGACGCGCTTGCTTGTGAGCGTTGGAATCGCCTGCATCCGGCGGGTCCATTGAGAACGCCGTACCTGCTTCAAGTTCTCGAGGGGCATGATGGCCCGATTGTGGCGGCCAGCGACTACATGAAGATTATCGTTGATGGGCTCGCACCCTGGCTTCCTGGTCGCATTACCGCTCTCGGCACGGATGGATTCGGTCGGAGCGAAAACCGGGAGAACCTTCGCCGTCACTTCGAGGTGGATGCTGAGAGTATTACCGTCGCGGCCATTAGTTCTCTCGCCAAAATACAAAAGGTGCCTCTCGATATGGTCGCGGATGCCATGGCCGATCTTGGTGTTGATCCGAACAAACCTGATGCTGCTCGCGCGTAAGCATGATCTTGTATAGCTAGACGTGGGTTTATCGCAAAGAAGGAGCATACATGGAAATATTCCGATCCCGCGTTTGGTTCAATGCGGAGACTTCAACACACCGCGAAAGGGGCTATAGGCGGCGATCACCGCTCGTTCGCAAGTGGCTGCGCAAGTATGGAATCAATGCGTCAGACGTGATGAAGCAGGAGACGCCGGCTGCCTCACGAAGCAGGATGTTGAGGCGTACATGGCTCAGTTAGGGGAAGCTACGCTTCTGAAAGCGAGAATGAAGCAGCCGTAATTCTTCAGACATGCCTAAGCATAGACCTGCAAAATGACCTTGTGCGTCCCGGCGTGTTGAAGGATGCGACGTGCTGGCGATGCTTAGCCGTGGTGCCGACCGGCCAATTTGAGATGCGAGTGGTGAAGTCGTCCATCCGGAATGTTCGAAAGTACATGCAGGTGAAGTGTGTGCGGGGCTGTCAAAGGCCACCCCTCTGGCGGGCTGAGATCGCGGTCCCAAGGCTTCTGGAATTTCGCTTGTCAGATGGGATACTCGTCGATCACCTCTCGTACTCTTTGTAGTGCCTCCTTCAAAGCATCGGTGGATAGCGAGCTCAATCCAACACGCAATGCATGCGGGACATGCTTCGTAGTGGCATACGCCTGTGCCGTAGAGACAGCTATATTCCGCTCAGCTAAGGCAGCGGTTACGCGATCCATGCGAAGTTCGGGCGGAAGTTTCAGCCATGCAAAAAGCGAGATCGGATTGGCGATCAAATCTAACCCGCAGAACGCTTGACGCGCTAGAGCCTGACGAACCTTGGCCTCTCGGCGTCCACGTCGTTCTAGCCTGTCTACGGTTCCATCGGCAATCCAGCGTGTCGCCATGGACGTTATCAGGCTTGGCATACTCCAGAAATTGGCCCGCACTTGAGCCTTTATGGCACTGATGAATGGCTTGGGCACCACCATGAACCCAAAGCGCAGCCCGGTTGCGACGTTCTTGGAGAGACTGGATACATAGATGGTGCGCTCAGGCGCCATGGTGACGAGTGCGGGTGGCGCCCTATGTGCCAAAAAGGAATATGTCGCGTCTTCAAGGAGCAGACAGTCGTGCCGCCGGGCGATGTTGACCAAACTGTGGCGTTGGTCGTGGTCGAGCACCCAGCCCAATGGATTCTGAACCGTCGGCATACTGTATATGGCACGTAGCTTGCGGTCGCGACAAGTACGTTCCAGAACATCGAGGTCTGGGCCAGAGTCACACGCAGCCACTGGAATCAACTCTATCCCGTGAGACGCAGCGATCATCTTGAAGCCTGGATAGGTCAACGCGTCTACTGCCACACGATCGCCGGCGTGCAGCTTCGCTCGAACCGCGATATCGAGCCCATGCTGGGCTCCACTGACAAGCAAGACTTGCTCATTCTCGACGACGATATTGCGGGCGGCGAGGTAGCGACAGACGATGTCCCGTTCATGTCTGCGCCCGCCAGACGGCTGTTGATGCATGAAAGATGCAATGTCTCCCGACGATGCCATCGAGCGCAGCGTCGACCTCATCAATTCGGCTTGGCCTTCAACATTGGGATGGTTGAAGGAAAGATCCGCTGCCTGACGGTTGAGCCGGGCCTCATCGCCCGAATCCCACTCCCTCTGAAGCGGACGCTCCCGCACAAATGAGCCGCGACCTGTCTCTCCCACGATTAATCCCGTGACCTTGAGCTCTGCGTAGACTCGGCTTGCGGTAGCCAGTGCAATCTTATGAGTGGCCGCAAATTTGCGATGCGTCGGCAGTAGTGTGCCGGGAGCAAGCTGTCCGCTGTGAATTCTTTCAGCAAGCGCATTAGCCAGAGAGGAAGCCCGCGAAGCCGTCATTGAATGTACCTAGGACAATAATTGGATTGTCCTAGCATAGCCTAATATGATTTCGCTTGAAACGGTACCGCTTTACTGCGGTTTTCAAGATGAAAGCAGGACAGTCGCCACTATGACCGATACGAACCACCATTTACCTGTACTCGAATACCTGACACGCCAAGTGGACGGACGATTGTCCCCTGAAGATGCCACCCACATGCTTTACCCCACTGCCATCTCCCGCTTATTAGCGTTTCGGATAGTCGAAGTGGCGGAGGCCATGGCGGTAGTCGAGCTGGACGCCGATGCAACGATTCATGGAAACCAGCAAGGAACTGTGCATGGGGGGCTTCTGTGTGAGTTGGCGGATGCGGCCATCGGCACAGCGCATTCCACCCTGATGGATACGGGCGAAACATTCACTACCATCGATTTGAAAGCAGCATTCCTCCGACCCGTGTGGCAATCTCGCTTGCGCGCTCACGCGCGAGCTACGCACAAAGGACGGACTATCAGCCATTACTTATGCGAAATTGAGCGAGAAGACGGCAAGGTAGTGGCCAGCATCTCTAGCGCGGTGATGACCTTGCGTGGTGAACGTGCCGAGGGGCGATGATGGTGGGTGCGGCCTTTGGAGGTGCTCGGCTCTTCCCGATATGTTTCTTGAAAGGGAGCGATCAATGAGACAGTCAAACAGCGTTTCCCAAGTCGCTAAGGCTGAAGCATTTCGTCGCCTGCACGCCGGAAAGGAAGCGTTCGTTGTTCCAAATCCGTGGGACCTAGGGACAGCGCGGCTGCTTGAAAAACTCGGATTCAACGCTCTTGCCACCACGAGTCTGGGACTGGCCTGTAGCCATGGTCTGCAGGACAACCTTGTTCCGCAGAATATCGTGTTACAGCACTTGGCCGAGATCGCCAAGGGTACGCAGCTACCTGTGACCGCAGATCTAGGAAACGGATTTGGAGATTCGCCGGAGACGGTAAGCCGAACCATTGTGCTGGCTGCCGCAGCCGGAGTTGTAGGTGGATCAATTGAAGACAGCACGGGCCGAGACGAGGAGCCTATCTACCCTGTCGATTTTGCCGCAGAACGCATCCACGCAGCAGCGGTGACCGCGCGAGACTTATCATTCCCATTCACGCTCACGGCCCGCGCTGAAAACTACATGGTCGGGCGAATCAATCTCGCTGACACCATCAGACGGCTTCAGGCGTATCAAGAGGCGGGCGCAGACGTTCTTTATGCGCCCGGCCTGCGCAGCTCTGAGGAAATTGGGGAGGTTGTGCGCTCCTTAAACCGGCCAGTAAATGTGCTGATCGGACTCGAGGGTGCAACTCTCTCAGTGAAGGATCTGGATGCGCTCGGCGTGAGGAGAATCAGCGTGGGAGGTTCTCTAGCGAAGGCCGCAATGGGTGAGTTTCTCCGAGCCGCGACAGAGCTTCGCGACCACGGCACCACAACTTATCAAATGAGAGCGGTGACGAGCGAACAGATTAAGGACTTCTTTGGGAAAGAAGACCCATAAAAGTACGCAACCAAATATTCTCAGCGGTGTTAGGGTGGTGTTGTTTTCGATCCGTATGTGCCGTGTACAGCTGATTTGAAATGAGGTATTTCGATGCTATTTTCAGGTTTTGTCGCGTGACCGTGCGAGCCACTCAAATCCAGTGGTGATTAATTCACTAGAACTGCGTTTCTAGGGATGAATGTCATGAAAGACGTTTCATGGAGCAATGGAGTGCTATGAGCGAAATCGCCGTGATCTATGAAGGTTCTTTGCATTGCACCGCCAGACACGCGTCTGGCACTGTCCTTAAGACCGACGCACCGAAGGATAACCAAGGCAACGGCGAGAGCTTCTCGCCGAGTGAACTTCTGTCAGTTTCTCTCGGCAGTTGCATCCTGAGCATTATGGGCATCGCGGCACGCTCGTTAGGGGTGGACATTTCCGGCGCCACCGCGCACGTCGACAAGGAGATGGCTGATGCGCCTCGCCGCATCAGCAGGATTGCCGTAAAGGTCCGTGTTCCGGGAGTGCTCGATCAGAGGCAACGGATCAAGCTGGAAGAAGCCGCCCATGCCTGCCCCGTTCACAGCGTGCTGAAGGTGGATGCGCCGATCTTTTTCGATTGGGATTGAGGTGAGCGCCGCCGCATGAAAACGATAGGCTGGGCCGCGAAGGCTTTTTATCGCCACGGTTCCCGCTTCGCCCTGCACTTCTGTATGTAAACCACCGAGTCCGCATCGCTTCCCTGAGAGAAAAAAGGCCCTTTTGCCTTTATTTGGATGATTCTCCGATGGAGGCCAGCACTGGCTAGGAATGCTGCAGGGTCGAACATGACTTCTGCGCGATCTTTTAAGTTTGGAAGTCTCCGGGCCCCAGTCAGGCACGTTTTAAGCCAATGGGGCGCAACAACTGCACTCTAGGATGCGCCAATGTTGTCCGCCGCACAAGAAAGGGAAGGGGCGCTTGGGCGGTTGCTCGTGGAGTGCTCGATCCTGTTGTTGGCCTCGCGCCATCATCCCTCCCAGGTGTTAAAGGAGGCGGCTGCTTCCTACAAGGTGGACACCGATGCCATCGCTCTCAAGGTCAAGCAGGAGTTTGCGGCGAAGGCCAAGGCGAAGAAGGAAAAGAAGCCTGTGGCAAAGGCGGCTGTCTCCAAGGGGAAAGCCGCCTAGCGCCTGATTCGGCGAGGTGCGAACCTGCGACCTCTCCTGCAATTCACCCTCTGTCTAAAACGGCAGGGAGAAACCTCTTTGGTTTCTCCCTGCACCCTTATCCTGCCGGTTTTGAAGACGAGCCTTTCCGAACGCCCCAACTAAAGCGTAAGTTCACTCGCGGAGATTTCGCTGAGTAGCGTGCGAGCAGTCTCGAATCGGGTGCTCATACGCAGCCACCGGCCTGTAGTGGGGGATAAAAATTTCCGCCGAAGCGATCCTGGGAATGGATCGGTGAAGGCTTAAGGTCGAAAACTTTGTCGTTGCCAACCTCTAACGGGCCAATCGTTTGGCCACATTTTGGCCTATCAGAGCTTTTGTGTTTGAGAGCGGCTGCTTCGCGGGCGCATTGACGGACGGTTAGACATAATGGCAAATGTATCTTGCCATAGTGGCAGAGCTAGGAGTAACCTTCTCCTGTGGCTACCTTGGCAAAGACAAAATCTGCGAGCCTGATTCAGCGGCCTCCTTCAGCTCCGCGCACCCGGTTTAGCGGGCGGGGCGCCAGTCTCGGCATACGCAAAGGGGGAACTCCAGATTTGATCGAGCAGATTGAAGCCGGATTTCCGTTCGACTCCTTGCAAAAGTTCGAAGCTAATTCCGGTGTAGAGATCGCTCTCGTGGTGTCCATTCTTGGCATCCCAGACCGGACCTTGGCGCGTCGTCGGACAGCGGGAAGGCTTGCTCCCGAGGAGTCCGAACGGCTCCTGCGGATCTCGAATGTCTTTGAGAAAGCGGTCGGGCTTTTCGATGGCAATGTCTCAGCTGCCGTTCAGTGGCTCACCACGGCAAAGAAGGCGCTCAGAGGTGAGTCGCCCCTGCGGTACGCAAAGACGGAGCCAGGCGCTCGCGAAGTCGAAAACCTCATTGGCCGTGTAGAGCACGGTGTCTTTTCCTGATGAAGGCTTGGCGGATCACTCAAAAGAAGCGAGCTAAGACCGCTTTCAGTGGTGAAGGCGCGCGCCTGTACGGAGGCCGTTGGAGCAGTCCTGGCGTTCCAATGGTCTACGTCGCGCAATCTCAGTCTCTTGCGGTTCTTGAGGTCCTTGTCCATTTGGACACGCCGGCCCTGCTGCAAGACTATGTGTTCCTCGAAGCTGATTTCGATGACTCCCTCGTGATTGCGCTTGAACGCTCCACGTTGCCAAGGAACTGGAAGGCCGATCCCGTGCCCGAATCTGTGCAAGCAGTGGGCGATCGATGGATCGCCTCTGCGAAGTCTGCAATTCTTCGCGTCCCGAGCGTGCTTGTGCCGGAAGAGTTCAACTTCTTGATCAATCCACGACATCCAGATTTCTCAAAGATCGCCCTTTCGCGTCCACAAGCGTACCGATTCGACGTACGATTGGCGCAGGGCCGACAATCGACAGACTAAGTCTGCAGCTGCCATATTTCTCGTGAAGCGGCGCTCTTCGGAGCGCCGCTTCTATCTCATTGCCCCACATCTGATCCCAAGCCCGTGAGGACCTTATGGAAACCACGTTCGATTACTTGCGTGCCCACGCGGGTGGGTTAGGCGCTCGCATCCTTTAAACCTATCCTCCACTGCAGGGTCCTCGTGATGTCCACAATGCCGCGATTGCGACCCTTCTACGCAATGCCCTGCCAGGCTGAGGCGCTCGCAATCACTGGGACGGCGAAGTTTTTGCACAAAGCCTGGGCGGCGCGCATCGTGGCTGAGTGCGGTGCTGGCAAGACATTCATGGCCTTGGGTAAGGGCGGTGCTGGTAGCTTTGCCTTCGGTCGGGGCCATTGCTTCCCTTTCTTGGCCTGCTGCTGATGGTCGGCGGCTTCCGCGTCATAGCGTAGTTCCTGCCTTCCGGGGTGGGCCTATTCTCAGCCCTTGCCTTGGCTTCGTCTGCCTCGTATCGCTTTTTAAGCTGGAACCACTCGCCGTAAACAGCGTGCATTGCTATTGCATCTGCAAGCCACGTCTCTAAATCCTGCTCTAAGGTTGTCCAGGCTCAGGTTCGCCACCAAACGCTTCAGCTTCGAGTTCTCCTGCTCAAGCTCTTTCAGCCGCTTCGCCTGATCCACCTGTAGCCCGCCGTACTCCTTGCGCCAGCGGAAATACGTCTGCTCCACGATCCCGGCTTCCTTAAGGCTGCGGCCCGTCATGTGGAATACACGCCTCCTGAAACAGGGGAGCCGACTGCCACTCTTGTATGGGCGAAGTTGATCTGAGGCCACGTCCAGAGGCGATCGCAGCGGCTAGAAGTCGATGTCACGGTCACCGACAAAGGCGAAGTCGAAGGCGATGAAGTGACCCAGCTCTACCTGACCTTTCCCGAGGTCAAAGGTGCCCCTCTCCGCGCATTGCGTGGGTTCCAGCAGATCCATCTCAAGCCCTCAGAATCGAAGACGGTTCACTTTGAGCTGAGGTCCCGAGACCTGAGTATGGTTTCGGAAGACGGCAAGCCAATGATCTCAGCAGGGAGTACTCCGTTTATGTGGGAGGCGGCCAGCCCAATACGAACGCGCCCATTGGGGTCGGAGTACTCAGCGTTATTGGCACCCTGGCGCTTCCAGAATAAAAAAGGCACGTCCCTGAATCGTGAGCGAACACAGTTTGGACAACGATGCTCCGCGGTGTTGGCTTACAAGACATTGATCAAGAGCAAACCGACGACGATCATCACCGCAAAGGTGACGCCATGGATGGAGAAGGCTGCCTGCCTGGAACCGCCCGAACCCAGCACGTTCGACATGTCACCGAACGCGGTGAGGGACTCAACTAGAAGCGCTATTCCTACCGTCCGCGGGTTCGTAGTGAGCATGAGGATCAGGACGACCAAACCGGAGACGATGTCGCGGATACCTTTGAGGCGAAGCCACGCGCGAGTGTCGGTATCCGGGGAGGGCAGCTTGAGACCAAAGTTGCCGGTCATCTTTTCGGGCGATGCGATGTAGAGACTGCCGATGAGGATGATGCCGCTGGCGAGGAGGGCGGCTATAGAAAGAGGAAGGGCGGTATGCATGGTAGTAGCTCCTTTAGTAAATCTAGCAACGCTATAAATGATGCGGGCGGGACACGGCCGGATGCAAGGAATCGCAAGATTTTCTAGCAGTGTTATATTTATGAAGTGCAAAAGAAAATCTCCTCTAGTCGCATAGCGGAAAGAAAGCTGCGGGACCGGGAGGCACGGCGTGCGCAGATCCTCAGCGTCGCCCGCCGGATCGCAGAGCAAGAGGGGTGGCCCAGTGTGACTGTCCGCCGCCTCTCCGATGAAATTTCGTACAGCCAGCCGGTCTTGTACGCGCACTTCGGAAGTCGCGAAGGGATCCTCTCCGCAATTGCCGTCGAGGGATTCCACGAGTTGGGCGTTGCCTTGGAAAAGGCAAGAAAACGTGCAAAAGACATCGCAATGGCGGAAGCAATCGCGACAGCCTATCTGGGGTTTGCGTCGTCATCGCCCGCACTGTATGAAGTGATGTTTTCGCTCATTCTGAACGTACCCTTCGCAGACCCAGGAACTCCTGCGGAGATGCAGTTCGCTTTTGCGCAACTGATGGAGCTGTTTAGGGACGAAGGCTCGAAAGCGGAAGTTCTCTCTGAGATGTTCTGGTCCAGCCTTCACGGCATGGCTGAACTCACCAGAACGAAACGGCTTCCGCGCAGCCGCGAGAAAGCGCGCGTCCGAGCGCTGATTGAACTCCTGACTTGTATTCGTGAATGAATTTCAAAGTTGTAGGGTATCCCTTGTGCTTCTCGGAACGCTTGGACCGGTCCGGCGATCTGCAGTGGACTCGCGCCTCTTCCACCTGGCAACGGTCTTCGGGATCCTTGCACGCCAGCGAGTCGTCTTCCCGTTCGCCAATGTCACTTCTATCTGCCTGAGCAGGTTCACCACCTGCTCAAAGGGCGGCGCCTACTATCCGAAAATTAGTACCTCAACGGGCTGTACATTTGCTGTACAAATGCCTCCCAAAACGCCCAAAAATACCGTCTAACACTCTTCTATGTGCCATATTTCACAACAACATACGCAAGGTCTGGTCGTTTCGTAATCAGTAGGTCAGCGGTTCGACTCCGCTCATCGGCTCCATTTCTTTCAGTAGTCAAGTCTCCGACGAACCCAGCGCTGCAGTGTATGCAATCTTTCGCACAAGATACGCATCGCTGGCTGCGGCACGTTTCTGGCATACTGATTGCCATGCGTGGTGCCTGGCTGGGCGCGGTGATATTCGGAACGCTCCTATGCATGCGAGGTTTCACGCAACAGGAGACGGCAACGATTGATGGCTCGAAGCCTTTGGTCTTGCATGCCTACGCGAATCTGGTGCAGGTTCCTACGCTGATTCTGTCCCACGCGTTTCGTCCCCTGCCTCTGCTGAGCAAAGATCAGATCTTCATCCGACTCGACTCGGGACCTGCATTCCACCCGGTGAAGATGCACATCGAGGGAGATGAACCGATATCGCTGGCGATTCTGCTGGATGTAAGTGATCGCAACGATCCGCTCATGCGCCATATGCGACAGCTGCTACCGCAGTTGGCTCAGCACTCAATATTGACTTCGCAAGATACTGTTTCTGTTTTCTCGGGTGACTGCAAGCTCATTCGCTCTGCTCTGGCTTTACCGGCAACGGCGGATGTTTTGAGTGAGGCACTTGAGCAGGGGTGGGCAGGGTCGGGCTTGCACGGAGAAAGCAATCATCGCTGTGCCAACTCACTCCATCTTTGGAACTTTACGGCCAAGGCTCTGGAGACATTGGCTACTCTTCCGGGCCGAAGAGTTCTGCTGATTATCTCCAACGGTGAAGACAGATCCAGTCCGGTGACGTGGAATCAATTGGCGGAATATGCAGATCAGAAGAGCATCGCCATCTTCGGGCTGCGCGAACTGATGCGTCTTCAGCTTGCGCGCGGATTCTCGGTCCCTCCTGAGGGAGGTGCTGGTGTCTACTCCGCATCGCTCGAGGGAGAAGACCCCTTTCTGCAGTTGTGCGAACTCACGGGAGGTGTTGCGGTGGCGACTCCAGAAAAGCAGCTGCCGGAGAGCCTTCGCAATATCTTCCGGATGGTGCGCGGACGCTACATTCTGGAATTTCCAAGACCAGACGACAACACGCCTGGCAAGCATTCTGTCGAAGTGAAGATACCTTCCTCGGACGCTTTCACCACGGCAGCCAGCGTGACCGTTTTGATACCTGAGCCCTCGCGTGCAACTGACCCTACCACTATCCCATCGAACTCATCTCCAGCGGTCCTGGGCAAGCGGCGGGTTTTGACCACTCATTAATTTCTGTGAGATCTAAAGTGGATTTCCAGGTCTCGTTTTAGTCCCTCCGTTTCCGTAGTTTCCGGATATATCAGTTTCGGCGAGTACATGGTGGTCATGACACTCACCGAAACCGATAAGGTTAGATCGCCGTCATGCCGCCGTCGACGAACAGCTCCTGCCCGTTGACGAAACTTGAATCGTTCGAGGCAAGAAAGAGCGCGACCGTCGCGACTTCCTCAGACTGGCCCATCGTTCCGCGCGGGATCAGGGATTCGAAGTACTGCCGCGCTTCAGGGGTGAGAACCGATTCCTGCATCGGAGTGGCAATGGCACCGGGAACCAACAGGTTTACGCGAATTTTTCTCTCCTTCAGTTCGTTGAGCCAGGTGCGTGCGAACGATCGTAGCGCCAACTTGCTGGCCGCATAGACGCCGAAACCGGGGAAACCTTTCGCCGCAGCGTTGGATCCGGTCATTAGGATCGACCCACCCTCGTTGAAAAGTGGTAACGCCTTCTGCACAGTGAAGAGGGTGCCGCGCACGTTCAGGTTGAACGTCTTATCGAAGTGCTGCTCGGTGATCTGTCCCAGCGGCAGAGCCTCGCCTATGCCGGCACTCGCGAAGAGGATGTCGATCCTGCCCTTCTCCCGCTTCACGATTTCGAACAGACGATCGAGGTCTTCAAGATTAGCCGCGTCGCCCTGAACGCCGGTCACATTGCGGCCGATGAGCTTGACGGCCTCGTCGATTTGCTCCTGCTTTCGGCCCGTGACGAAGACGTAGGCACCTTCTTCCACGAAGAGCTTCGCGCTCGCGAGCGCCATACCACTCGTTCCACCCGTGATGACTGCAACTTTACCTTCAAGCTTTCCCATATCGATTCCCTTTCAAATAGAAGTGTGGCGTTGCACACAGTAGAGTTTGTTTGCGCTTAAGATCGGCCGCGATCTAGATAGCCGAGAATCCACCGTCAACCGCGAAATCGAGCCCATTCACGTAGCTTGCTTCGTCTGAAGCAAGAAACAGTGCGGCTGCAGCGATCTCTTCAGGACGACCCATCTTTCCGCGTGGGACCAAGGCTTCGAACATCTTTCTCGTCGCTTCGTCCAGTCGCTGGGAGTCAGGCGTATCGACCTGGCCTGGACTCAGAACGTTCACCCGAATGTTCCTGCCCTTCAGTTCGTTGAGCCAGGTGCGTGCGAAGGAGCGTAGCGCTGCCTTGCTCGCCGCATAGACGCCGAAACCGGGGAAACCCTTCACCGAAGCAACCGACCCGGTCATGATGATCGATCCGCCATCGTTGATCAGCGGCAACGCCTTCTGAGCCGTAAATAGCGTCCCGCGCACAATCAGGCCAAATTCCTTATCGAAATGCTCTTCGGTGATTTCGCCCAGTACGGCGGCCTCACCCTTGCCAGCGCTCGCGAACAGGACGTCTATCCTGCCTTTCTCCCCCTTGACCGTATCGAACAGGCGGTCGAGGTCGTCGAGATTGGACGCGTCGCCGCGCACGCCGGTCACATTCCGGCCGATCTGTTTGACCGCCTCATCCAGCGCTTCCTGCCTTCGCCCCGTGATGAAAACATAGGCTCCCTCTGCAACGAACCGCTTTGCGGTTTCCAGCGCCAGGCCGCTCGATCCGCCCGTGATGACCGCAACTTTACCTTCAAGCTTTCCCATTGTGACTCCCTTCGGTATGTGTGTAGCATTCGATACAGGAGAGTAGATAGCTTTCGCAGTGGATGAAAACTGCTCAATAGTCCTAGTATTTTGTCTATTCGTCCAAAAGAGGGAGGCTAAATTGGATCCGATAACCGACATCTTCAGAACGATGCACGTGAATGCTTTCGGTCTGCATAGACTCGAAGCCACGGCCCCCTGGGGTGTCAGGCAGGAAAATCAAAACGAGGAAGAGGTTGCGCTCTCGAACAAGGAGATGAAACCCACAGACCAAGCGCACTTTGCCATGCTTTCGCGCGGCAACTGCTGGTTGAGTGTGGAGGGGATTGCAGAGCCGATTCCCCTTACCGGCGGTGATTGCTTTTTGCTTGCCCCGGGCACGTCGATCGTCATTCGCGATAACCCGCGAACTCGTCCAAAGTGGACCTTCCACGAGATCGGCGCTGGTGCCAACGGCCATGTAGCTCAGTGCGGGGGCGGTGGTGCACCCACGACCATCGTCTGCGGGTCCTTGAGCTTCGACAGAGCTGGTCTGAAGCCGATCGCTCAGCTATTGCCGCGCTTCATTCTCATCAAGGCTGATCAGGCGCAAACGCTTGCTCTTCACAGCACCATGCAGGCGCTGGCATCGGAGATGGCGGAGCAGGCGCCGGGATCCGGTGTCGTTGCGACGCGGCTGGCCGAAGTTCTATTCATTCAGGTTCTTCGGGCGTACATTGCGTCGGAGCCAGAACGCAATCCAGGATGGCTTCGCGCTGTTTTCGATCCTCAGCTGGGTCAAGCTTTGGGTGCCATTCACGACAGATTGGATACAGCCTGGACGGTAGAATCCCTCGCCGAGGAGGCTGGTATGTCTCGATCTGCATTCGCAGCTCGTTTCAAGCAGCTACTTGGACAATCACCTTTGGAGTATGTAACGGTGTGGCGAATGCAGAAGGCGATGCAGTTGCTGGAACAGCGCGACAGAAAGCTTATCGACGTTGCGCGGTCGGTCGGTTATGAGTCCGACGCGGCGTTCAGCAAGGCTTTCAAGCGGGTTGTCGGCGCCAACACGGGTGAATACGTCAAGCGCGGCGATCAGAACCGACGCCAAATCTGAACGGTGAACGTTCGACGCCGAGAAAGGCTGGTCCGCAAATTTCTTTGCGGCGCTGCAGCGACTACGCCTGGAGATGTATCCGCAGACATGGCGCCGATGTTATAGCTGAATGGCGAATCGAGGCGAGCTCAGGATATGTGTAAGTAGGAGCTATGGGCAGACGCTTGAATGGCGCGTACAGCTACTTGCGGAGTTCTGCGTTTCTCGAAAATATATAGGACCCAAGTCGGGTGTCACAAGGTGATACGTTAGCTTTTCGTTATGTCGCGACTGTAGGTGATAGCTGCTTCGTTTCGATGTGTCTGCTCCCGGCATTATGTGCAGATTGCGTAACGCAAATCAGGTTGCACAAAGTTAGATTGCGCTGCGCTATCGTGGGAGCGGAGAGGTTGTTATTCTTCAGGGACGTGTCGCTACCTTCGTTAGTGGCCTGCCCGAGCTTTTGAACCATCTTGCGTGTTAGTGTAGCGCAGCTATCTCTGTGTTCAGATAACCGCCATTAGGGGTGTGGGGAGGCGGGATGAGCGTAGCGATTCCCGCCTCCCCACACCCC
>NZ_JAGSYC010000010.1 GCF_025685545.1 Granulicella paludicola
GGTGTGGGGAGGCGGGAATCGCTACGCTCATCCCGCCTCCCCACACCCCTAATGGCGGTTATCTGAACACAGAGATAGCTGCGCTACACTAACACGCAAGATGGTTCAAAAGCTCGGGCAGGCCAGGTGCGGGCCGTAGCTAGCGTCACCCGAAGATTCTCGTCGAATAAGGCGGTGTCCGATGGTGCAGCATGGCATGCCAACCGCCGCATTATCAGTTCCTCCGGATCCTTCCTGCACGCGGCTAATTGCTACCGGGAAGTCGGATTGTCGTCAGTGATTTCTGGTTGCCGACAAGCGCCTCTATCAAAACTGATCGAAGTCTTACTAGACTGACCACTCGAAGCTGGATGCGTTCTCTGCCTGAGTGCGATCTTGAGATCGCCATTCGGATCGCTGGAAGAGGACGCCGAAGCGGCCATTCGCGACACGATCGGCCGAACCTACATGGACCTCGGACTCTACCCCAGGCGCGCATACGACATCATCAGGCGTTGGCTCTCTATACGAACTCTGTCGGCGTCGAGAATCCGGAGATCGCTAAGACCATGAGCCGTCTGTGACGGACTGCATGGCTTCAAGGCGACAAGTCCGATGCAGCGGCCATGATCGGACAAACCCTTGCAATCGAACGGCGGTTCCTCGGAACCGACGATTCCAACACGCTGTATTCCATGAACAATTCAGCCAATGTCTACCGGGGCAAGGCAAAGATGCGCAGACCGAAGCCCTCTACCGCCAGACGCTGAAGATCCGTCGCCGCGTACTGGGGACGAAATATCCAGACACGCTCACCTCGATGGTGCAGCGCCGTGTGCTGGGTTCCGAACGTCCTGATGTCTTACTGTCCGCGAGCAACCTGGCTGACACGTACTCCCGCGAAGGAAAGTTCACGTAAGCCGCGCCTCTATTCGCCGAGACGCGCGAAGCCAGCTCCCGGGTACTAGCACCGCAGCATCCCAGAACGCTTTCCTCAATATCTGACTTGCAAGGCAGGTTCGAACTGTCATCTCGTACGGCTCTGCTCGTCCTCGAAGGTCGTCGTCGGTCCTCGGGCCAGAGAACACCGAGACCATGCAATCAGCTACCGATCTAAGTCTGATATATCTACTGGGAAGAAAAGTACGCACAAAGTGAACGGCTCGCGCGCATGGCGTTTGAGTTCTACAAAGCGAAGCACCTCTCAGGCTGGTTCGTTGAAAATACCGACCTCAGCAATGTGGGGCTCTGGAGACAAGGCTTCAAAGCTAAGGCGAAGCTTCTTGGCGGTGATCGGCTTTGGTAGTCGCAGAATGGTCGTCGGAGCGGGGCTTCCTCCAGAAACTAGCGGCACCCAATCGGAACCAACGAGGGCTTCGAAACGGTAGCTGCGAATGCGGGTTTGTTGATAGTCATTCCAGGCACCAACGGATTCGACAATGCTCAGCGTGTTGAAGCGCTCATGGCGCATCAAGTCCACTTCAAGCCAAGCGTTTGTCTGGTTCTCCGGATACCAGCTTGAATGAAAATTGCCGTCGTTTGCCTGATCGGGTCCAGTGCCGTCGGGGTAGGAACTCGCGTGGATGGGCTTCCCCGTAGCAAGATTGCGTGTAGTGATCCCTACATGCGGCGAGAGCGGCTCGATGGACCCCGCCCTCTTCCATGTCTTCCCAATAGCCTCGAGACTGGCAAGAACATTCGGTGCCAGACGTCCTTCGCGGGTCGGCGGTGCATTCAGGATTAAGTTGCAGTGACGCTGATTGAGAGGCTCAAGCCATTCTTCGACCACGGTCGCAGTCGGCTTAGTACGGCCATGCAGATCTGCCTGTTTCCAGAACCATCCATCCGTAAGCGTCACGCAGGAGAGCGCTGGCAGATCACTGTGCAGTGGAACCTTCTGGCCTGCATTCTGCTCAAAGGCCTTGATGTCCGAATAGTATAAGCCGCGCGTCGGATACTGACTGGCATTCAGATCACAGATAAGGCAGTCAGGCTGGTGCAACTTCACCAAGTCATATATCTCGCGGAAAGGCACTTCCTCATAGGAGATGCGGCTCCACGGAGCATCCCAGCCATCAGTAATGAGGATGTCGATTTCACCATACTGCGTCATCAACTCGGTGAGTTGGTCCTTGATGAGTTGAACTTTTTCTGGCGTCACATTGAAGTGCCGGATATCGTCTCTCAACGAAAGAATCGAGTAGTACAGCCCCACCCGTAGCCCAGCCCCGCGGAAGGAATCGACATAGCGACGCACGACGTCCAGACCCGGTCGAGCCTGACGCACGCTCGTTCCCTTTGTGCGCGTGGGCCAAAGGCAGAACCCATCATGGTGACGCGTCGTAAGGCATCCCCAGGTCATCTGCGCAGACTGTGCAGCAGCTGCCCATTGATCGGTATCGAGCGCTGTCGGATTGAATACGCTGGCCGGAGAAGTCGGATCGCCCCACTCGCGATCCTGAAACGTTGCCATGTTGAAGTGGAGAAACATTCCGAACCGCAGATCTACAAAACGCTGCTGCAGTTCGAGCAGACGACTTGTAGCTGCTACTCCATCAGCCGCTGAAATCATCGGTACCTTGATTGCTGAACGGGCGGACGCGATCGGGCTCTTCGTCAGCAATGACAACGCAGACGCTTCGGAGGCGATACGGAGGAAGTCTCTTCTTGTCTTCATAGGAGCTGTACCAGTGTGGGTGGCTAGCGCGTTCAAACTGGACCCGAACGCGCCAGCCCTTTCTACGTCTCTCGTCTGTTCAAAGAATAATTCCTTCAAGCAGAGCTCTACTTCTCTTCTGTTCGAACGGACGACGGGAACGTGTCGTACAGAGGCTGCACCGGGGTTACCTCGTCCGCCTCCGTTGCCACACTCACAGCAAGCACCTTGATGTCCTTATTGCGTGGCAACTGCAAAGTCATGGCGCCAGCGGGAACGCTGATGCGATAGGCGAATAGGTACGAGTAGGAGTATGGCTCATTGTTTCCAGCCGAGTCATGTCGATGAGAGGCGAACCAGGCCACAGCAGCAGGTTTGATGAAGGCCGGAGTCAGACCCACAAACTCATCCGCTGTAATAGGCCCATTCTCTTTGACGTAAGCTCGAACTCGGCGTGCATGTTCCGCCGCCGCACTCTTGTCATCACTCTTTGGCTCATCCGGACTGGGTTTCTCAACAATCTTCCACTGACGGCTGTCCCACTGGCCGATAAAGCCACCCCAGTCCTGAACACTGACCTTCGCGTCGTGATCGCCGATGTGAAACACAGCGTCCTTATCTCCGTCAGCTGAAGCCATCAGGAGATAGACCGTGTTGAAGTTTCCCGCCGGGAGTGGAACCGTCTGGCCTTGAGCGCGGACCGCATCGGGAAATCCCGTACCAGCCGGTGCAAGTCTGAATCGGATTCCGTCGTAGGCAATAGACTCCGGTAGCATCTCCGCGGGAAGCGCCTTGCCACCATTGTCAAAGCTGCCACTGGTCGGGTTTCCGTCCTTAGTGGCGACTGCCTGATCGTAGGGGAGGTCAACGGATTCAGAGGGAACGCTTGCAAGTTGAACCGGAGCGGCAGCGAGCTTCACAGCGAAGGAACGCGGCTGATAACCGGTGAAGTCCGTGACAAGATCTCCGCCCACGAGCTGAGCTGGTCCAACAGGCTCCTCGGCCCCGTTGATCTCTCTTGCACTTACGATCTGTGACGGGAAGTGAAGATGAACGCCGTTCTGAACGGCACCATCGAGTTCAACGAGTCGCACAACTACCTCGTTCGAAGCCTCAGCTTTCTTCATGGCAAGCACGCGCACGCGGCTGTTGCTCACCTTCAGCAGCGAGAATTCTTTGCCAAGCCCTCCAGCATGTTTGCTGCTGGCGAACCCGATCAACGGCTGGTTCAGTCGCTCAGCTTCCCAGTCCGTCTGTCCTTTACGCCAGTCCTCGCCATGCCCGGCGATTCCGTAGACAAATTCATGGTGTCCCCAATCTTGCGACGCTTGGTCTTCATAGCCACCGCGGGTGCCGGGGCTTCGCAACAGTGTAAGGCGAAGCGTGTGGTCATCGGGCTTGTCAGAGCCGTTTTTGCAATCCGTTAGCACCGTGAGGCCAAACTTGCCAGACTTATCCGTGAGGTCGACCCACTGGTGCGAAGCAACTTCATACTTCTTGGGAACGTCATTACCACGCTGGATCGTACCGATGTCCCAGTTATATGTCGCAAGTGGATTTGCTACGTTGAGCGGGAAGGTCGCTTTGAGGTTAGCCTCCTTCGTCTTCCAGTCAATTACGTTGGCAAATTCGAGGTGATTCCCTGCCTCGCCTGCTGACAAACGAACCGTCTGGACGAATTTAGAACCTTCCGACTCGCGCGTAATCTCAAGCGCAACACGAACGGGACCGTTCTCGATCACCTTGAAGCTCGGGGTACCTTGCACATACGCGCGAGGCGCGTGCGTCTGATCGCTGTAGTCCATGTTCCACGCCGGCCATTGCGAAGGGTTATCCGTGCTGATCGCCATGCGGATCGGCGACGACAGCATCTCTCTGCCTACCTGCTTGTCATAGAAGCTGGAAACATCGCCGTTCGGATCCAGCTGCACACGATAGCGGCCGTTTTCGAGTGAAGTCTCTGTGACCGTCAACTTCGACGGCTGAGTCACAGCAACATCGACTGGCTGTACGTCATACACGGCGTAACCCACAGACGACATCTTCGCAAGGAACAATACCTTTGTCTTACCCTCGACCGTCGACACGATCTGACCAGCGATGAGCTTGCCGTTTGGGCCGACAACGCGAACGCCCTTGGGTGCGTTCCCAGGGAATAACAGCGTCGCTTCGACCACGTCTTCACGAGCAATGTTCAGAGGGTTATAGATGACTACGGGAACGCCCTTCGCCTGCGTATCCAGACCGGACGCGATTGAGTTCGTCGCGCTCGTCAGAACGTCAGAAAACTGGTTCATCGCGAGTACTTCGTCGTTCCATGAGTAGGTATACGCCTTAGGAGTGGCTGTACCGGGAACGACGTCATGGAACTGACCACCCATCACCAACGTCCATGCGTTCGTCAGACGCTCGAGTGGGTACGTACGTCCGCCCATCCAGTCCGCAGCGACAGATGCCCGCTCAGCAGCATCCGCAAGCAGTTCATTCTTGCGGTTCCAACGCTTCATATAAGCTTCCGATGTCAACGAACCAGCCGAATGCTCAACCAACTCGAGATCGCCAGAATAGCGTGGCAGTAACGCGGCCTGCTCGGGAGTAATCTTGTTGAACATCGTCTCGGCGGTCGCCTGCACAACATGCAGCGGCCCCTCGCCAACCTGAACAGTGGGAGCAGGCGCGTCATAAACGCCAGCGACAATGTCACCGCTCCGAGTCTTCGCCTTCGGCAGCATAGCCATCCCCTTAGTAAGGATCGCCTCCATCAGGCGAACGGATTCCTCCTGTGGCGCGCCGCCTGTATCACCGGTGCCGTAGTAACGAAAATCGACGGCGAGCCCGCTGGACGCAGCTACATTCTTGTTTCGATCGTTCCAGTACGTGCTGGTGGTGAGATCTTCAATGACATCGCTGTCGTACGCCGTGCCATTCAAAGCAGCTACAACGGATTTGCCATCCGGTCCCTGCCACACCCCCACATTGAAAGGGATACCGACAGGTGTCTTCTGCGGCGAGTCAGGGCCGCCAACCGTAGCGCCAGAGTGCCACGAGAGTTTCTGCGTAGAAAAACCCTTAATGCCAGCGTGCGCCAGGATGCTCGGCAACGATGCTGGGAAGCCAAAGCAATCCGGAAGCATGTACTCGGAGCTCGTCTTGCCGAAGTCTTTGCGGAAGTATTCCTTGCCATACAAGATCTGGCGAATGATGGATTCTGCCGACGGATTATTCACATCGTTTTCTTCCATCGACGAACCTGCAGGGAACCATCGACCCGCGGCTACATATTGCTTCACTTTCTCGTAGTCGGCCGGGTAGTACTCCTTCATCATGCGGTAGCGGTTCGCGCCGCTGAAGTTAAACAGATAGTGCGGGTATTTCTGGAACAGAGCAAAGTTGTCGCGCATCGTCTTAGGAAGAAACTCACCGATGGTCTGCGGATACTCCCAGCGCCACTGCGTATCCAAGTGAGCATAGGGAGTGACGTACAGTGTCGGCACATCATTTCCATTAATCGCGGCTACGGGGTTTTTCGTTCCCGAAGCAGGCGTAGCGCCGGCCGTAAGCTGCGCGTACGATGTCGCAGTAACCGTGAAGCCTGCAAAAAGAAGTGCCAGCAGGAGCTTCCCTTCTTGTGTCGGCCACTGTGATCGTGTTTTGTTCAACTTCATTACTTGATCCTCGGTGTACTTAGTGAAGCGCCGGGGTTCGTCGTGGAACCCCGGCTTGATGGAAACAGACCTGCGCTTTAGAAAAGCAACTTCAGTGAAAGCTGAATCTGCCGTGGAAAGTTCTGCTCCGTTGATCCGATCGTTCCGTAGCCAGACCAGGCTCCGGGAGCGTTCGGATCGACGACATTTGAGTTGCGGGTAAGAGGATCGGTGATGTTGCCGGTATTCGGGCCGCCAAAGATCGGCGTGTTGGTGATGTTGAATGCCTCGGCCTTGAACTGCAGTTTGTACGTTTGGTAGAGGGTGAACTTCTTTTCGACTCCCACGGCGCTCTGACCGGCCCAAGGAGTACGAACCTGCGTGGTCGTCGGCAACTGAGTGATTGCTGTGTACTGCGCCAGCGGAGCGAAGCACGAAGCCGAGCCTCCCGTGTTGTAAGCATTGACATTGTCCGAGTTGTTCAGCCAGCTCTTGTAGCTGTGTTGCGCCGGACGAATGTTGTAGCCACCGCAGCTGTAGGTATCGCCATTCGGATAACCGATCGGTTGGCCTCCGTCATTGGTGTAGATCCAGTCCAGCTGCCAGTCGTTGATGACCTCACCGACAACGCCGTGTGCGTTGGAGGCAAATAGGCCACCCTTACCGATAGGCAACGAATAAAGGCCGCTGAACGCAAAGTCCCACGGGCGATCGGTGCCGTCAATCGCATAATAAGGATTAGGATCGACCAGGCTATCGCTACTGTTATTCAACCTGCTGGTCGCACTCATGGTCTTCGACCACGTGAAGGACGCGAGCACGCTGAGACCCTTGGTGAAAATGTTCGAATTATTGATACGCTTCTCGATCTTCGCCTGCAGGGAGTTGTAGTTGCTGTAGCCCTGTGGGTCTGCGTAGTCGTACAGGATGGTGTACTCCGGGAATGGAACCATCAGCGCCTTGGCAGCCACGGTTGGGCTGGATCCGAGCGACGTGGAAGCACCTACCACACCATAGAACGGGTTCGTCACCTGCTGATTCAGCAGACCAGGGTTCGCATGTCCCGCAGCGAACTCCGCAGGTGTGATGGAGTTCAACTCAATGCCGGAGCGGAGCCGAGTCGTATGCGCTCCAACATAGCCCAGATCCCAGATGCTGTGGAAGGGAGCGATACCCTCCAGCCCAAAGGAGTATTGCTGCGTGCGTGGGATCTTACGATCGCGACGATCAAAGGTCACCTCGCCGCCTACACCCGAAGCCAGTCCTTGCGAGTTGCCGGGAGGCACCGTAAAGCCGTTTGGATACGGACTTCCAGTGTTGAAATAGCCGCTAGGGGTGACACCACCATTGAGCGAAGCTGTGTAGTTAGTGGTCTCTTCCCATGTCGATTGTGCACCCAGTTCAACGCCAAGGGCTGAGCTAAGTCCCCAGCCGCCGCGAACCACGATGTTGCCAGGCATCAGATAAGAAAAGCCGAATTTGGGAAGAAGCGAACCCAGTGTGTTTTGGTATGCGGTGAGCCCATTACCCGCGAATTGAAGTCCACCCAGAAGCGGATTGGGCAGAGCAGCCGCCGCGCCTGCGTAATTCAACTGGCTACCGAGTGGATTGGTGCAGGTGGTGCAGAAGCCTGCACTCAAGCGGTTGTTGCGGTCACGCGGCGAAGTCTCATTCTCCCAACGCAAACCGATATTGAGCGTCAGGTTGTGAAGAGCCTTCCAATCATCTTGCACGAAGCCAGCATAGTAGTTGTAGCTCTCGTATACGGACTCGAAATCATCCACGGAACCGCTATCGGGCAGACCGAGGAGGAGAGCAGCAATTCCGTCTCCATCACCTACATTCTGGTATGGGTCCTGTTGGGTAAACTGCGTCGCGAACGTGAACTGTCCGTTGGGCTGACCGATACCAGTCGGAACATCGTGGTAAAGCTGGAAGTCTGCGCCAGCGTGCAGGTTATGTTTACCGAAGACTTTGCTGACGGAAGGTGCCAGGTCATAAGTCTCGTACATCGTCGGATTTACTTCGTTGCCAATGATGTTCGCGGTGCAGCAGTTGTACATGTTGATCTCTGGTGCGTAGTCGGCAGTTGTCGTCGGAATCTTTGGCATATTGAGACCGAGGCTCGTTGCCGTCAGCCCAGGGTAGAGCCCTGCACCTAGCGCACCATCAGGAGAGCGATTGTAGGCACGATTGAACGACGCGCGGACGTCTCCGATAAAGGTTGAAGAGAAGGTGTGGGTAAGATCGAGCACCTGCGTCAAACTCGATCGGTAGGTATTGATATTTCCCTGAGCGATGGGACCAGGCATTCCAGAACCATTGCGGTACTCTTTGCCAGACCACCACGCAAACATGCCGTAAAAACGAGTCTTGTCCGAGATGTCGTAATCGATACGCCCGATGGGCTGGTTGTAGCTGTACTTGCCGGGATCTGTGCTTACGTAGTTGTTGCTGTAGGTGTCGCCTGCAACATTGGGCGCAGGCCACAACTTCATGATGGCCAAACCGATGGGGCTAACGCGGTTCGCCGGGATCGTGTTGTTCGGAAAAGGATCGCGGGTGTAGGCATTACAAGGGTTCTGCCCCAGTACCGTACAGCGCGTTGTATTCGGATCGTAGATGTTGTGCCCGCTGGTTGCGGCCAGATAGTTGGTCAAGTTCACACTGCCGTCTACTCCGGGCAGCATGTCAGGTGTTACCGTACCTGTAACGATGCCTACGGGTAGAACTTCGCGCCAACCTTCAAAGCTGCCGAAGAAGTAAAGCTTGTGATGCAGCACGGGGCCACCGAAGGTTCCACCGAACTGATGCTGATTATGAAACGGCTTCGGTGTGTGCGTCTGGTTTAGCTGGTAAGTGTTGGCTTCGAGAATAGAGTTGCGCCAGAAGTCGAACAGCGTGCCATGAAACTGGTTGGTTCCGCTCTTCAAGACCGTGTTGACCGTACCACCTGCCTCTCGACCATACTGCGCGTCGTAGGTGTTGGTCATGACCTTGAACTCTTCCACTGCATCCAGATTGGGAGCAATGTTCCAGGTTCCGGAACCGCCACCACCCTGCTGCGACACAGGAGCACCGCCGAGAGAGAACTGGTTGTAGTTACCTGACTGCCCATTGATCGAGTACGAGTTGGTTTCATCCCAGCCGCGAGTGCCAGAGTCTCCACCGGGACCAAACTGAGTCGTTGTAAACTTCACGCCAGGCGTCAGCGAGAGCATCGTGTAAACCTGGCGACCATTCAGAGGCAGGTTCTGCACTTTCTCCGGGTCCATAACCGTGCCACCCGAGGCGTCCTGAGTATTGAGTTCGACGGAATCGCTCGAGACACTCACCGTCTGGCTTTCCGCGCCAACCATCATCTTGTAGTTCAGATTGATTCTCGACGCGATATCCACATGGATATCGCCCTGAGTGACCGTCTGGAATCCTGGAGCTTCCACCACCACGGCATAGACGCCCAGCTCGATGAATGGAATCGTAAACTGGCCGTTTGCACCAGAGGTGCCATGGTATGTCTGCTGCGGTCCGGTTACCGTGATCTTCGCCTTCGGGATGACCGCGCCGCTCGAATCCGTTACTTGACCTACAATAGTTCCGCGATACTCCTGGGCTCGAAGCGAGACACCCAGCGCAAAGAAAAAGAGGAGCAGCAAGATCACGCGCATGCGAGATGTTGCGTGAGGGAATCTACCGACCAGACCATCCATACGACCTCCAAATTGAGCACACTGTCCCATCGCAATATTTCTCAGGCGTTTCTGTTGCGTTGGGTAAAACAGACTCTATGGGTTTTGTTGCTAGGAGTCGTGATTGCTTCTGAAAGCGTGATGAAATTTTTCTGAAGAAATTAATCCTTTGTTTGCTTCCAGATAGCGATTCCATGAGTTTCCAGACAAAGCAATTCGCTGACGACCAGCCTTGTTTTTGGTACGCTCACATCACACCCAATGCTGGAGGGATGCCCTTGGTGACGTTTCCATCCTCAGAAATCTCATACTTATTCGGAGAATATGAGCTCGATACGAATCGAGGCTTTTTGTGTTGCGGCGGAAAAGAAAGGCCTCTACGTCACCAAAGCTATCAACTGCTGCTCTATCTTCTGGAGCGGCCCGGTGTGCTCATCACAAAGGATCAGTTGACCGAGGCAATATGGAGTCATACCTCGGTCACGGACAACGCGCTCGTGCAGTGCATCACAGAGATTCGTCGCACGCTGCATGATGATCCACGCAATCCGCGCTTCATCAAAACGGTCCCCAAGATCGGCTACCGGTTTATTGCTCAGGTCCAGGTGATCCGTGAGCTCGCAACAGAACTTCCAGATGCCCTTGGAGTCGCGGAACCGAATCGCCAGGAGGATGTGTACAAGGAGGCCCTGATAACTTCGGGTCATCCTCTGCCCTTAGCCGAGGGGCCTTCGTCGCAAGCTCGCAAGACAAATCCCGGATCCAACCTGTTCCGCATTGCGGCCCTCATCGCACTCACCTTCTCTATTTCCTTGCTTTGTGGTGATAAGACTCACGCCGACTCCTTGACTGCTGCCAACCCCGATGCCACCGAAGCGCACAAGTTGACTGCCGTGAAACTTGATGGATCGACGGTTCGCCGTCCACTTCCGTCATCAGTCGATGTCGGTACACGGAATGTAGAGGCCTACCGCTACTACTCTCTTGGAGTCGAAGAGGCAAACCAGTTTCAGAACAGGCAGGCGATCGCCCTCATGCAAAAGGCGATCGAGATCGACCCCAAGTTTGCGATGGCCTATGCACGCATAGGCTACGCTTACGCGGTAATGGACTTCCAACCCGAAAGCGCGAATCGCTATCTGAAGCGCGCTTCGGAGCTTTCGTCCGGTCTGCCTGTGCTCAGTCGTCTTTATATAGATGCCTGGTCTGCGATTGCCCGAGCGGACTACAACACGGCCATCGCCGTCTTACAGCAGATCACTGAGCAATATCCGGAACAGATCGAGGCCTATTCCCAGCTAAGCCGCGTACTACGCGGACAAGAGAGACTCAAAGAAGCAAGCACCCTTCTAAGCAGCGGCATCCAGAAAAATCCAATGGGCAAAGATCTCTACAACAACTATGGGTTGATTCTGGTCGCGATGGGGAAGACCATGGACGCCCTGAATGCCTATAAGCGCTATGTCGATCTGGATCCACGAAACCCCAATGCGCACGACAGTCTCGGCATGGCCTACCAACAGACCGGGCAGTATAGCTCTGCGCTGACCGAATTCAACGAGGCGCTCAAACTCGATCCCGAATTTGAACCGTCGATCGTGCATCTTGGCGATGCGTATTACCAGCTTGGACAGAATCAGGACGCAGTGCGCGAATATCTTCGCTACATTCAGATCACTACCAATAGTTGTGCGAAGGCGATCGGCTATGGAGACCTGGCTATCGTCTACAGCGCAATGAGCAAGGAAGCCGAAGCACGCAAGGCTGCCTCTGACGAGTTGCGCTACAACAGCAGTTCAGTCTGGAACTCCCTCGTCTTTGCGCTGGAGGACCGGCGCTCAGACCGCGTCGTTGCGCTGAAAGAACGCCTATTTTCGAGCATGCCAAACCCTGAGCGTGGTTCCCCACCCGACCTGCGGATGGCGTTCTACTACCGGGGCTATTACGCCCTGAAGACCGGCGACTCATCCGGCGCGATTAGCTACTTCAAGTCCGCCCTCGAACATCTTCCACCTTCATCTGGGATCGATTCACACCAGGACTGCCTTGCAAACGCCTATTTGGAACTTGGGATGTATTCAGAAGCCATTGACGAATACCAAAGGATCCTGCGACTCAATGCCCACTACCCTGAGGCCTACTTTCACCTCGGCCAGGCCTATCGCGGGCTTCACAATACTACGGCGGCGAAAGACGCGTTCCAACACTACCTGAGTTCGATTCCGTCCGCCGATCGGGATAGCCCCGCGGTGCGTGAGGCTCAGCAATCCGTCTAACCCTCCCTGGAACGCCGTTGGACGATGATTCAGCGTTCACAGGCACGCACCCCGTGATCTGCGTCCTCTCAAGGCTCGTTTCGCTCGACGTAAAGAACACGTAGCCATCGTTCGAGATTGTTCGGCACATCCAAAACTAACAACTCCTTACATCATTCAAAATACGCACGTTATTCGTTCAGGGAAATTTCATCGCTTCTTCAGGAGATTTCACTACGGTGTCTCTGTGTGCCTCTAGAGTCTGTTTACCCAACAGAAAGCAGAACAGCGTGCTGGGATAGATGTGCTCAATCTGGAGGTTGTATGAAGAGTGTCGTCAGCTGGTCATTCATCGCAAAATCAACACATAAACCAACGCCCCTCGCGTCCCGCGAAGCTCCTTTTCGTAAGAAGGTAGCTTCACCCCGTCTCGCTACCATGCTCGTTGTTCTGCTGTCCTCTGCTGCTCTCTTTACTGCACCGGCGTTTGCCCAGCGTCGCGTGCTTCCTACGCAGCACAAGACCCCCTCAACCGATCCGGTCGTCAGTAACCTCTCCACATCGCAAGTGTTGAACCTCGGGATCACGCTTCCTTTACGGAACACCGATGCGCTGAAACAGCTCATCAAAGATCAGAGTGATCCGACCAGTCCGCTCTATAAGCACTACCTCACTCCCGAGCAGTTTGCTACGCAGTTCGGACCCACGGAGGCTGATTACAACAAGGTGATGACCTATGCGAAAGCGCAGGGCTTCACGATCAACAAGACCTTCAAGAGCCGTACCGTGGTGCAGGTTAGCGGTCCTGTCAGCTCAGTCAATCGCACCTTCGGTACGACGATACAGGTCTACAAGCATCCGACCGAAAAACGGAATTACCATGCGCCTAGCGTCGCACCAACGGTCGATGCGAACCTTCCCATCCTCAGTGTCGAAGGGCTGAGTAACCGCGATCAGCCCAAGCCGTTCTCCAAGCGAGGAACTCCACATGCTCAGTTCCTTACAGGCTCAGGCCCCAGCAACAACTTCCTCGGCAGTGACATCCGCACAGCCTACGCGGGCGACGTCACCTCACAAGGCGAAGGGCAGACAATCGGCCTGATCGAACTTGGACCTTACAATCTGAGCGACGTTCAAAGCTACTTCAGCACCATCGGTCAGACCAACAACGTGCCGATTTACAACGTTCTGCTAAACGTGGACGGCCAATGCACGGGCAACTGCGACGACGGCGAAGAGGTGATCGACATCGAACAGATCATTTCGATGGCCCCGAAGGCATCAGGTCTCCTGGTCTACGAAGGCTATAACGACTCGTCCAACTGGTTAGCAGCGTTTGCTCAAGCAGCAGACGACAACATCGCGAAGCAACTGAGCCTCTCGTTCGGATTCGGAGGAACACCTTCCACGCAACCAGGCTACGAGCAAGTCTTCATACAGTTGGAGGCGCAGGGACAAAGCCTCTTCATAGCCTCTGGCGACTCCGGCGCGAATGTCGGCGACATTGGCTATCCGGGCAACAGTCCCAACGTGATCGACGTCGGCGGAACGGACCTCACAACCAATGGAGCCGGCGGGGCCTGGTCGAACGAAGTCACCTGGGTTGATTCGACGGGTGGATGGAGCACGCAATCTCCTATCCCGGCCTTTCAGACTCCCTTCATCAACTCTCAGAATCAAGGGTCGACCCAATACCGCAATGTTCCTGACGTCGCCGCTGAGGCAGACTTCGACAGCTACTACTGCGCCAACGGAGGTTGCTACACCGGCATCGGAGGCACGAGCCTGGCCGCCCCGCGCTGGGCAGGCTTCATGGCCCTCGTCAACCAACAGTCCAATGGACACGGCGTTGTCTTCAATTCAGCAACTCCCTACCAGATCGGCGCAAGCAACAACTACAGCGCCGTGCTGCACGACATCAGCCAAGGCAACGACTTCAACACAGGTAGCCCAGACCTCTTCACCGCCGTTCCCGGCTATGACCTCGTAACAGGATGGGGCTCTCCGAATGGGCAGGCTCTGCTCAATCTGCTGGCTCCTCCAGCGGAGGTAAACGCCGGCACCAACTTCACAGTGACAGCAACGCCGGACGCCGTTTCAATCAAGCCTGGCGGCTCCACTACAGCAACCGTTACCGTCACTCCGGTCAATGGCTTCACGGGGCAGGTTACGCTTTCCGCAATTCCTGTGGGTTCGCCTGCAGGTGTCTCAGCGTCGATAGCCAACACCATTGTCGCTGCGGGCAGCGAGACCACCATAACCATTGCCACAACCTCCACGACACCACCCGGGAATCAGATGGTCGCCATCACAGGAACGGCAAATGGCCTCACGCAAACCGCCTATGTCCGCCTGGCCATACCGGACTTCAGCCTGACCGTGGCCAGCCCAACTCTCTACATAAACCAGTCGAGCAGCGCCACGGATACCATCACGGTCGATGCTCTCAATGGCTTCTCGACTCCTGTGGCCTTGAGTCTTTCCACCCTGCCGCCAGGCATCACCGGCGCGCTCTCCGCAACCAGCACGACCACAACCAGCACGCTCACGCTGAAAGCCGCCAACGCCGCCGTTCCAACGTCGGGGACTCCTGTCTCTATCGTAGGAAATGCGGGCTCTATCGATCGCGCCGTACCCGCATTGACCCTTGCTGTCAGCGCAGCAACCGGAGACTGCGGCGTAGGCACCGAGGTGAACCTCAGCGGCGCATATAACGTTTCTGGCCTTACAACGGATGGCACCACGGTAACTGGCTCAGGCATCGATGGCGACGGCTACACACTCTCCTCCACGATCCTGACAACCACGCGCGTACTCAACGGAGTGCGTTTCAAGTTTGGTCCGACCAACGCACCAGACGCGGTATACGCGGCAGGTCAAACCCTCGCCCTAACGGCTGGCAAGTTCCAGACTCTACAACTTATGGGGCTTGGCTTGAATGGCACACAAACCGGCCAGGTAATCACGGTCACCTACACGGATGGCTCGACCGCGCAGTTCACGCAGAGCTTCAGTGACTGGCATACTCCATCCATAGCGCTCAACGAAATGGAAGCCATCGCGATGCCATATCGCAATACGGCAGGCGGCGCTACCAGCACCGGTCAGTTCAACGTATACGACTACTCCTTGCTTCTTGACTCCTCCAGGACAGTCAAGAGCGTCACCTTGCCCAATAACCGCAACGTCGTGATCCTCGCCGCCACGCTCTCGCCCTTCCCTGATGGCACGGCGGTGACGCTGCCGTTCAACGCCACCGGCATCTATACCGATGGCACAACCTTTGACGCTTCAGGCGGTCTCGACGGGGGCGGTGCAGCCTACTCGGCAAACCTGCTGAACGACGGCACAACCGGTGAGCACATCATCGTCGACGGCATCCGATTCATTCTCGGCGATGCCGACGCTCCGAACGCCTACTACGGCACAGGCGCCAAGCTTGCCTTACCACAAGGCCTCTACAGCGAACTGACGATGGTGGGCACCGGCGTGCAGGGTGACCAGACTGACCAGACTGTCTTGGTGACCTACACTGATGGCACAAAGGCAACCTTCACCCAGAGCTTCAGCGACTGGTCCTCCTTCGAGGGTTTCGCCAACGAGTCTCTGGTAACGAAGATGGCCTATCGCGACTACAACGATGGCAGCAAGAACACGCAGAACTTCAACGCCTATCGTTACACCTTTGCCCTTAACCCATTGAAGAAAGTGGCGAGCGTAACCCTGCCCAACAACCGCGACGTCGTGATCCTTGCTATGACGCTTGACAATAATCCGACGTACTATGCACTCGAGGATTTGCTCTGCAAGTCACCGTTTGCAGGCGCGCTGGAAAAATCTATGTTCTAAAACACCAGGACACTCGTTTATGGGCGCCGGAATAATCCGGCGCCCATTTCTGTGACCTAACATCAGAGGTGATTTGTCTGCAAACGCATGCAATTACTGAGTAGAGACGCAACGCCTCCGCCAATGACTACGACTTGAGGCCCGTACGCGTCTACCAAGCCAACAGTTCAAATGCTCCCGATGCGCAGACAGCGTTGACTCGCTTCCATTGCTGAAGCATCGCCCCCGCGTCGCTGTGAGCAAATACGGTCGCGAAATCCAGCTTCGTAGCTTGCGCCAAAAAGCTCTAGGAGTATCCGGGGGACTCTCGTACCAGCAGAGGTAGCGTCCATCCGGAAGCCCGAGTGGGAGCGACCAAGTGAGGCCATCAGCGACGTGCCCTCCGTCGCGCGTTGTCTTCGTTGTGACTGACATGAATTAGGCTTTATGCAAAAACTGGTGGGCTACGTTATGGGTCAGCAGCGGGCAAAGCCGACTGGAACCTCGTACTGGAAGCCGCAAGCGGCGTCTCCGGGCAGCCGACGACACCCCTGCTGCTTTAGCTATCTGGGCCTTACTGCATGGATACGCTACTCCGGAACACTCCGGAGCATTCGGACCATCCGCTCCCAAAAGCGGGTTGAAGCGAGGAAGAGACGCCTTCTTGAGCAGCTTCGGAAGTCCTCCCAGCTCCTTAGGGAAAGAACAGACGGCGCTCGCGAAAAACCCGCGACGAACGAAGAAGCCAATGAACTGACCAAGAATGCTGCGATGTCGGCTTGCTCTTCCCAATGTCGCTTGACGAGAACAGGCCAATGCACGTTCCCAGCACCCCAACAGCCTCGAAACGCGCCTTGGCGGTTTTACATCAGTTGAAAATCAGAGCAACTGAAAAACTGTTGCCGTCACTTGCCCATCGCACGCTTCCTGACTCACGTAGGTCGCTTGCGGACAGCGAAGAAGATTGCAACCGGCGAAAGCGCAAGTGAAACATACATCAGCAACCGAAAGCAGTCGATATAGCAGAGCAGAAGTGCCTGCCGATTAATCTCCTCGTGAATCCATCCAAGGGCGCGCACCGTGGCGTCGGTTCTGGAGTCGCCAGACAACGTGCTGAAATAGGAGGCCCGGTCCTTCAGCGTGCCAGACAAGAGAGTCGACGATGAAGACAGGTTTTGAACGAGGTACGTTCGATGGACCTGTACATCTCGTACGAGCATAGTGTTCACGACGGAGATGCCGATGGCAGAGCCTAGATTGCGGAAGAGTCCGTACAGTGAGGCCGCCGCATCATTCTTTCCCTTCTTCAATTGAGAGAACGCAAGAACGCTGATGGGGGTAAGAAAAAGCGCTACCCCTGAGCTTTCGAGAATTCGAAGCTTCACAATCGCTCCGTAATCGACTTGAAGCGAAAGGCCGCTCAACCGATAGAACGCGAATGTCGTAACCATAAGCCCGCTGATGATCAAGATGCGATGGTCAATTCGTTTCATCAGCCACGTCGTCAGCGGAAGAAACAGCAAGAGGACAAATGATCCCGGAGAAAGCACCATGCCGCTGTCCGTGGCGGTATAACCCAGCATTCCATGCGTGAACTCGGGAAGTAGCGCGGTACTGGCATAGCGGGCGAAGTATGTGAAAAAGATCATGCCGCTCGCCAGCGCAAAATTACGGTTCGCCAACAGGCGAAGTTGTAGCACCGGGTGCCTGGCACGGAACAGCTCGTGAAAGACGAGGAATAGAAGAGACGCACACGATAGGGCTGCTGCCGTGCAAACCGCGGGTGATGCGAACCAATCCGCGCGTTCACCACGATCCAGGACATACTCCAGGCATCCGAGTCCTACCGTGATGGCGAAGAGCCCGGAGTAGTCGATAGGCGCATCCTTCGTGTGATCATGGGGTTTCTCCGGCTGTAGAGCGCGATTGAGACAATAGGCCGCAATGCCGCACGGGATATTCAGAAAAAATATCCAGCGCCACCCCCAATTATCACTGAGCCAGCCACCCAGCACCGGTCCCAGCGTCGGGGCCAGCACGATAACCACGGAGTAGAGCGTAAACGCAGATGCGATTCGTTCTTTCGGGAATAGATCAGCCAGGATGGCTTGTGTGGTTGGTTGCAAACCTCCTCCACCCAGTCCTTGCATAACGCGAAAGAGAATAAGAATCGGCAGGCTGGGTGCGATGCCGCAAAAGAACGAACTTACAGTGAACATCAGGATCGAAAGGAGATAGAAACGCTTCCGTCCGATCCGTCCTGAGAGCCAACCGCTCATCGGCAGCACCACCGCGTTGGCAACCAGGTACGAGGTAAGTACCCAAACTGCTTCATCCAAGGACGACGATAGATTGCCTGCGATGTACGGCAGCGCAACATTCGCAATAGACGTGTCGAGCACCTCCATAAACGGAGCGATGATGGCTGCAGCTGCGATCAGCCATAGGTTGCGGTTTGTGGTCGGAATGCGCTCGCCGCTCATATACTGAAAGGCTAGGGCGGCAGGTTCGCGATATGCAGACAGAAACTATCGACATCAGGACAGACGAAGCTCTCGCGGCATGTTTGCGCGTTGCCCGGCCCGTTGCTGCCCTAGCCTTTGATTACGCTGAGGACGATCATGTCCCCTTGCATGAGCACGTCAAGGCACAGCTCATTTATGCGATTGAGGGCACCATGGTGCTCTCCACACGTGAAGGTAGATGGGTATTGTTGCCTACGCGAGCCTTGTGGGTGCCGGCGAAGACACAGCACTCCATCCGGATGCGAGGTTCGGTTCGCATGCGTACGGTCTTCTTTGACCACACCGTGGTCGCTCCAGCCTCAGGTTGTGAGGCGGTCAGCGTATCTCCCCTGCTACGGGAACTTATCGTCAACATGCTGCAGGAGCCAGTCCGATACGCCGCTACCAGCCGCGGAGCGCAGATTGCAGCACTCATCTCCAGCGAACTTCGCGTGTGCCATACACTGCCCCTCTCATTGCCGTGGCCTCGGGATGCTAAACTCCGCAAGGCGTGCGCTGCTATGCAGCGAAACCCGAATTTGTCCGGGGATATGGAATACTGGGCGGCGCGGTCGGGCGTGAGCAGCAGAACACTCGCGCGTCTCTTTCGTTCGGAGACCGGTATGAGCTTTGGCGAATGGAAGGCGCAGCTTCTCCTGCTGGAGGCACAGGTTCGACTCGCGCAGGGGCAATCCAGCTCGCGCATTGGAGCCGCCTTGGGCTATGCAAGCCATGCGGCATTCTCCGCAATGTTTCGGAAGGCGACAGGGCTTACTCCATCCGAGCACCTGAAGAACCTCTGTTGATTTCCACTAGCGAGAACAGGCCGAGTCACTCATTGAGGACTTTCGGATTATCTTGAAGAACAAGATTCCCGGACACGGCGCTATAGGCAATATCGAGGCTGAGCTTGAGACCCCGAACTAGGTTGATCACACCATGAGCGATGTTGCTGCCTCGGTCAGTGTTGAGGTCTAGCTGCGGACGAAATCGAGCCACATCTCACAGCCCGCCAACGTTCATATAGAGAACTCTTCCGGGGATCGGGATCTTCGTATCCCTGAAGCCAGAAGCGAAGCCAATCGATGTTTCCCTGCTGAGATTCTAGTCGCTCAAGGGGCCTTTGGTGAATGTGAGTACCTTCCGGGAAGTAGATGAGGTCAACTGGTTTGTGCTGCATATAGAGGGACGAGTAGAGCTCCCATTCCTGGAGAACCGAGGCGGGATTGATCACCTCGATACGAACGGGTGTCAGGACTTGATCAAGATGAAAAGCTGGGGACTCTTTGATCCAGCGATCAAGATTCGAACCGATGGGACCGCCACCTCTAATCCGATCCATCTGATCTCGAATAACCGTGGCTCCTGGAGCAAACAAGACATACTGCATATAGCTGTTGTCCAGTCCATCGGCAACAGTTGCTGCCGCGAACAGTTTGGGAGCCTTCACGATGGCGTTGACCACATACCAGCAGGTCCAGCTGAAACCCACTGCACCAACTTTGGAACGATCAATCATGCCAGCTTGGGAGAGACTGTCGATGGCGCTTTCATAGGCATCGAGATGAATCTGCGGGTCGGCTTCACTGATGAGGCTAGGTTTCTTCCGGATCTGCAGCACCATGAAACCCACGCTCGCGAGTTCTCGCGCAGCGAAGGCACTGGGCTCCGTACCATCGGTTAGGAATTCGTTCTCGCGGAACTGATACATCTGGATCACAAGCGGATATCGATGACCTGGCAGGTAGCCGATAGGTTTGACTAAGCCTCCCGTCCACTCTCTTCCGGTGTGATCCTTCCAGCGGTAGACGGAAGCTTCGCCAAGACCAATTTGCTTGAGCTGTGGGTTTGGATCCCAGATTTCGCGAGCACGTCCCACGTTTGAATCGGACGCCCACAGCGTGGGCGGATCGTTGAGCGCCTGCCTTATAAACACCTTGGGGCGCTCTACCGCTCCGATTGCAGCTGATCGTTCTATATCTGGCCGAACGTTGTACGCCGCTGATGAGTCAAGAGGATCGGAGATCCAGCGGCCACCGCGCAAACGATACAAGGATGACTTGTGCTCCACCGAATAGACAGGCGTGGCGGACACAATCACCTCGTCCGCGTCTTTGCCAAAACGCACCGCTTCGACACGATCCTGACTCGTTGGAGGATTGGTGTTCCTGAATAAGAGACAGCGAGCATGAAGAGAGGGCAGGTCAACGCTTGCCACGGCGCACGGCTCATTGAGCTGTTGAGGACTGGCTCCCGCTTTTTCTTCGAGAGGTAGGAACACATTCGTGACCAGGACTCTTGACCCGTCCGTAGACCAGACCGCTGTATTGACATCAGAGTGGCCGAGGCTCCATGCATTCGGCGCAGCGATAAGAGGCACTGTTCGGCCTGTCGACAAATCAGTGAGCCCATACTCTCGTGGTCGTAGCGCATTCTCTGGACTGGCGAGTTGCGGATCGCTGCCGTCAAGACGTAGCTGCTGATAGGCAGCTACGGGGTTATAAGCCTTCCATGAGCTGGAAACCTTTGAGACGGGCAACATGGAGATGAGCTGGCGTCCATTGGGAGACAGTTTGAAGGGAAAGAGCTCCGAGTGAACGGTGATGTCCTGCTCTGCGTAGCCTGGTACCTGCTGACTTGCTTTGGAATCTGGATGGGCAATGCCCAGGATATAGGTCTTTGGGTAGTAAGAGGTCAGCCGTCCCGGAAAGACAATGTCTGCAAGCTTGACCCCGGTCACATCGAGAGCGTCTCTGTTGATAGCTTCGCCCTGCGTAGGGCGCGCTTGTCCGATAGGAGACGCTAGGTACACAATCCGGTCCCGGGAGATGTCGAAGCGATCGACGTCATAACCAGCAGGCGTGAGCGTATGCACGTCACCGCCAGAGAGTCCGACCTCGGCAACTTGGGAGGTACCCTCCGAGCTGCGCCTGAGAAAGTAGAGACTTCGCGAATCAGAGGACCACCGAAGGTCCTTAATTGCAGGAGCAAAGGCACTCATCTGTTCGCCAGCGGGCCGTGCCGAAACAACGGCAACGATATGCGGAATTGGTGTCTTCAGCGAAGGATCGTGGAGATAGTGCTTCACATCGTTTAGGTCAAAGACGAAGACGGTTGATTCAACCTGATCCGAAGCGAGTAATCCTCTTGTCGTAATAATCGCAGCATATTGACCATTGGGTGAGTACTTGGTGTCACTTCCCGAAGGATCATCCCTCTCAGCGGAGGGATCGGTAAAGCGCGCCATGGCAATGTCATCTTTGACGGAAAAGTTGTGGGATTGTGCGATCGAGTTGGCTCTGCATGTCAGCAAAAGGATCGCAAAGTAAAGACGCGAGTTCATAGGTCCCCCTTTGAGGAGATGTGTCGTTGAGAAGACAAGTCGTCTGAGAGAAAGAAGTGGGGGTGGGCAGTTAGAAGAGGAGCTTCAGGGCAAACTGCATCGACCGCGCGCCGCCTTGCTGATATTGCGATGCCACCGTACCGAGGCTCGAGTTCAACATCTTGGTGGCCTGACCGAAGGTCGCATCCGTGAAGGTGGAGTCGACATAACCGAAGTTCGGATGATTGAGGAGATTGAAGTTCTCTGCTCGAAACTGCAGAACCGTAGCGCCGTGCAGAGGGATATCCCGCCGAACCGCTAGATTGAGCTGCGACTCGCCGAAGCCGCGCACGAAGTTGCGAGGTGCGTCACCCGAGCTACCCGTTACAGGAAGGCTGAAAGCAGCCTTGTTAACCTCCTTGCCGCCAGGGAACTCAGCTCCGTGGAGGTAGACCGGTGTACCTGGCACCAAATTCAAGCCACCACTGTATTCGTTCCCCGTGGTCGGGTCGGTCACCAGATTTCCACCCAAAGTCACGGGGAACGCCGTGCGCGTGATGAAGCGAACATCCACAGCCCAGTCCCGCATCAGAGAGCTGGCAGCGGTTTGCTTAGCAGGCGCGGGAATCTCCCAGCTGACGCCGCTCTGGAAGTTGTGACGTACGTCGAAGTCAGCGTTACCCCGTTGCAGGGGAAGCGCGGAAGCATTCGAGCCATAATCAAGGGCATGGGCCCATGTATAGGAGGCGAGTGCCTGGATACCCTTCACGACTGAGCGCTGAAACTGCACTTGAAGCGACTGATAGTTCGAGGTGATTCCGTTCTTGAAGTACTGCACGTAACCGAAGTTGGGGTTGACCGAGGTTAGCAACGCCTGCTGGAGTCCAATCAGCCGTCGCCCGTTGGATGCCACATACGAGACGGTGACCGATTGATGAGCGCCGATTCCCTGCTGCACCGCCACATTCCATTGAAGCGAATAGGGCAACTGCAAGTGCGCAGGAAACGCTGTGATCTCGGAGCTCGTATAGGGAGCGCTCGCCGTGATGGGTATGTTGAGTTGGCTTAGCGTGTAGGGGATCTTAACGCCAGGGACTACTTGAGAGGCCCGAAAGCCAAGCTCGTCGTACCCGATCGTGGCGATCTCATCGGGCGTATCGAAGAAGACGCCTCCACCGAATCGAACAACAGTTTGCATGTTGGGCTGGTTGCGCGCCGTCCATGCAGCTCCCAGCCGCGGAGCGAAGTTGTACCAGGTCGTATGCCAGAGCGGCGTTCCCTTCGGTGCGACCGCGAGTGAGGCAGGATTATTGACATTGCCCAGGAGGGTGTAAGCGTCATCTCCATGTGCCTCTGTCGGCGGAGGACTCAATTCCCAACGGACGCCAAGGGAGAGGTTCAACCGAGGGTGAATATGCCACTCATCCTGAGCGAAGATCGCACCCTGATTGAATACCGGTGTTGCGGAGCGAAAGCGGAACACGTAGGCAGCATCAGGAACACCCGTTATGAGTCCCGACGTGCTCAGGAAGACAGGATACGGCTCAACGTTGGGCGGCGTCAGCGGAGAGATGATGCGCCGATAATCGACCCCGACTTTGATCGAGTGCTGGTGGCTCAAGAGCCCTACGGTATCGACGAGATTCCACTGTCGTCCCTGATCTTGTGTATTCCGTACGGCCAGGATCGGCGTTCCAATACCAGCGATCGAGATAGTGAGCTGTGGGTAGACGCTCGTGAACGAACCTGCTCCAAGTGCCGATGACAGATCCGTCGGTGTTGCGCCACCGAAGTTGTCGAGCGTACCTAGCTGGCGGGAGTCAGATCGTGCGTAGCCCAGTCGAAATTCGTTTGTAAACTCACTGGTGAACTGACTGCTTGCGCCCAAGGTATACGTCTGAGCATTGCCCGTGGTGCTGGTTCGCGCGAAGGTTGGTCTCGACTCTGTCGAACTCGGTGTATCCCCGAATCGGAAGAACAGCGCCAGCTTTGATCCCAAGGTGTGGTCCAGTCGGACGCTGGTTGAATCAATGACACTCGGCAGGGAGAACGGTGCTATGAACTGCGCGAGGCTGGGACTTGAGACGGTTCCATAATCGATGCCATTGGGCAGAGGAAAGGCATTCAGAATGGGCTGCATCGCTGATACCGCCTGCGCACGCATGGCCAGATCAGGCACGTACTGGATAGCAGCTGCCGTAGGCTGCGTGAGGCGCAGGCCCTCGTAAGAAACAAAGAAGAAACTGTGATCCCTTCCGTTGTAGAGACCTGGGATCCATATCGGTCCACCCAAAGTGGCTCCAAAATCGTTTTGGCGAAGGGCGGGCGTGGGCACTCGATAGTGATCATTGAACCAGTCATTCGCATCGAAGAAGTTGTTGCGGAGATAATCGAACGCGGCTCCGTGGAAGGCGTTCGTGCCTGAGCGAGTCGCCAGAGAGAACTGGCCACCCGGCGATCTTCCATAGGCGGCGGAATAGGTCGAGCTCTGTACCCGGAACTCCTGAAGAGCGTCGACCGAGATCAGAGTCTGAGTTGTGCCTAAAGCAGTGGACCCGCCAAGGGTTCCACCCGTGGAAGCCCCGGCGGTACCACCACCATTGCCAGAGCTGATGTTGGCGGCTACGCCATCCACCGTGTAATAGTTCGATTGCGTCCGCTGGCCGTTCACACTGAAATCGCCAGCTGCACCAACTGTCGCCGTCGAGCTCTGAGGACTCTGCGTCACCACGCCCGGCGTCATGGAGATAAGGTCCTGAAAGCTACGACCATTCAGCGGAATGTTTTCAACGAACTTACGGTCGATGACCGTGCTGACGCTTGCGTCTGTTGTATTGATGGTGGAAGCAGACGAATCGACGGTGACGCTCTCGGAGGTCGCGCCGACCGGTAGTGTGAAATTGAGGGACACCGCACTTTCGACATTCAACACAACATCGGCCTGAATGATGGTCTTGAAACCTTGCTTTGACACCTGCACGTGGTAATGGCCTGGCGGCAGGATGGGAACCAGATACATGCCGACATTGTTGGTTTGTGCCGGATAAATGACGCCCGTGGCATCATTCGCGATCTCTACATCCGCACCTGGGATGAAGTTGCCGGAGTGATCGGAAACGCCTCCGCTGATGGTGGCACTCGTTGACTGCGCAAGGAGAATCGACGGGAGAAGACAGAGGCCCAGGACAACTAAGAAACGCATGCGGTGCTCCGAAAGAG
>NZ_JAGSYC010000009.1 GCF_025685545.1 Granulicella paludicola
GGTGTGGGGAGGCGGGAATCGCTACGCTCATCCCGCCTCCCCACACCCCTAATGGCGGTTATCTGAACACAGAGATAGCTGCGCTACACTAACACGCAAGATGGTTCAAAAGCTCGGGCAGGCCAAGAGCGAGTCACCTGCTGTGAGTTACCGAGATTATGTGGCCGTCTTTCCGGGATAGCTCGACCGTCGCGACGCCGCCCAAGCTTCCCGCTGGAAGAGTTCCATTGACCACCCATGTGTCTCCGGTGACCTTAGCGTGGAAGGGCTTCTCTCCGGAGATTGTTTTCTCTCCGTAGATCGGAACCAACACTGCTTCGGCGATTGCAACCGCCGTTCGTTCGTCGGGAACATAGCCGTTTGAAGGCGCGTGCGAAGTAGCTTGCAAGGCTAAGGTACCTCCGAGATTTGAAAACAACACAAGAGCAGCTATTGCTAATCGCATACGGTCTCCCTTGCCTACTGCGGCGTTGGTGGTTGCAACTGTTGGACGCTATTCGTCGAAGGATCGTACTTCAACACCTGTCCGGCGGGAGTTCCTAAATAGCTCGGGACGCCCTCTCTCTGCGCGAAGGGGATGTCTCCAGATCGCGTTCCATCAGCATTGTGTATGTCCGAAAAGTGTTCGTTGTCATATCGCGGATCGGGGCCGCCGTGTGTGTGATACATGCCCGCATTGGCTGTTCCATCTGGCACTGCTCCGGGCTGAGAGCTTGCCGTATCGCCTCTGTTGGGGGGCGTCGTTCCGTATGTGCCATCCGCGTTCTGATAGACCCGCCCAGCGTATTCAGTGTTCTGCTGAACCGATGTCGGATTGATGCCATTGACAGCGGTCTTTCCTGCTGCATCGGCGGAGTTATATTTTGGTCCGGGCGCGATGACAGTCGGGCCTGCCCCTTTTACTTGCTGAGGCGTCGGCGGCTTCGGAGCTGGCGTCGGTGCAGGCGCTGGTGCGGCTGTATCGTGCCATCCATTTCCATGAGCCAAGTTCACTAACTTGTCCCAGAAGTCGTGTCCATCCGCATCCGCTCTGCTGAGCGGATTATTGCCCACGTACTGATACAGGTTTAGCGACTGTGGATCACCGAGCTTCGCATAAGGCACAGGCTCAGCCTTTGCTGCCCAGTCGGGGCTCATCCATCGTCCCATGCTCGAACCGTAATAGCGCGCACCGAAGTAGTCGAGTCCTGATTCTGCGTCTCTTTCTTTGCCGGTGAACTTATAGTGGTTGTCAGTACCATCGGGTGGTTGTGGGCCGAAGAAGTTGTAGGCATTCGAGCCGACCATCTCTTGACCGAAGGGAGTGAACCGCCCTTGCCACAGAACGTTGCCAGTCTCGTCCATCTCCATTTGTACAGTTCTAAGCTGATCTGACAGGTAATAGTGTGTTGCTCCTGAGGGGTCAATCGCTACTGCGTTTGGAAACGAAACCTGTGCGGTTGCCATTGTATTGTCAGGCATAGGCGTGAGACTTATAGGCTGTCCATTGAAAGCGGAATGGACAGTGCCATCTGCCGATACGATCGACGCGTTCCTATATTGGACAAAACTGTTGCCCATTGCATAACCACTTTCGCCGAACTCAAAGTGAGTAATCTGACTGCCCACGAGATCGCTTAGGTCAACTGTTCGAGTTTCCCAAACACCCTGAAAGTTGGTGGTATTTGACCACATCCCATATTGATCTTCATTCGCTGTGTTAAATTCTGTGGTCACTCCATTGCTGGCTTGAATAATTATGCCAGCGGCGGAAGTGAAGCTCTGATATTGACTCCACTGAAGTTTGTCCCCAGTCTGAACGGTATAGCCCTGCAGTTGAGGATCATCGAAATAGGCTCTTCCTTGTCCGCTTCCTGCGTCGACGTTCACAGTCAGAGCCAAAACCGGGGCCGAATTGGCCGTTTTAGCCACACGCTGACCATTCGCATATATATAGTCCGCCCAAGAGCCGCTCTGGTCATATTCAGCAATGGGTAAACCAGAGAAGTACATATAGTCCACCACCTTCGTCGCAGTCTGCTTAGTTGTGCGATTACCCGAGGCGTCATACTGGTATGAGCCGGTAGCCCCTCCACTGACTTGGGTCAGCTGCTCGAGACTATCGTAGTTGTAGTTGATTGCTGCTGAAATCCCATCGTTCGTTTGATATAAATTGCCGGCTACGTCATACGAGAAATCGGTGTAGGCCGACGCCACGTCTCCCACATGAGACTTCAGAATTTGATTCGTCTGAGGATTTGGCTTGTAAATAATTGAGGTACTAGGATTTAGATTATCCTGCAAAGTCATATTGCCGAATGAATCATAATTGTATTTGTGGTTATAGAGTCCGTCTGCGGAATAAGCACCCGTAAGTCGATTTAGCGAGTCGTAAGAGAACATTTGAGAGCGCCCCGACTGTATGTTGTCAATAACTCCCCAGACGTTCCCGTTATTGGCTGCTTCGGAACCACAGTTACTAGCAGTACTCTGGCTGTAGAAGAGCGAGAGATCAAAGAGATTTCCGCCGCCGGCGGGAGCCCAGTATGCAGGGTTGGAGTTGTAAACACGACAAGGCTGTAAACGCGAGTTGAGGGTAGTGTTTTCAGTAATTCCATTTCCTAAGATTGCCGATTGGAGATTGCCAGACGGCCAGTATGACGTCGCAGTGAAATATGCAACACTCTGACTACCCGAATTCCCATTCTTGATGGTCTGTAAGCGCCCAGCGGCATCGGGATTTTGCGTGATAATTAGACCGTCCGGGTACTTCAGGTAAACCATGTTCCCCGCGACATCGTATTGCGCATTAACCGTGCCGCACCCGATAGCGACACATTCTTGCTCCGAAGTAATCCGGCCCATTGAGTCATAGGAATACGACTCAATAGCACCGTTATTGTTGCTCATCTGAACGACTCTTCCTTTAGGATTCGTTGCTGGAATGCCGCTTGCCAACATTGAGGAATCATAGCTAAATGAACGACTAAGGTCTGAGGCGGTTTCAGTGAGTATTCTATTCAGCGCATCGTAGGTGTAACTGACGGTGCTACCTCTACCATCAGTTTTGTACTGGAGGTTATTATTGGCGTCATAGCTATTCTGGCATGTTCCCGTGGTCAACTGCCCATAGCAAATTAGATGGGTCTCCGGATTTAGAGAAGTCACCAAACGAGAAAGAGAGTCATATGTAAAACTTCGTGTTCGAGCTACATCGTTAACTCCATCGCCAACCTGGTTGACTAGGGTCAGATTGTTTAGCAAGTCATACGTGTAGGTGGTAAGCAAACCACCAGTTATTTGGGTTTTGGGGCTGCATACGAGACCGCAGCTGGGGCCTCCGGCGCGATTAGCAACCGGACCCGTTGAAAGCTGGACGCTTTCGCGAACCTGTGAAAGTCTACCTAGTGAATCTACGGTTCTCGCCCAGTTATTTCCAGCCTCATCCGTTTCCAATGTTAGATTTCCTAGATAGCTCCACCCATGGGACGTGCCATCAAGATGGGATTCCAATAGCTTTCTGCCCAGTGCATCATAGGAATATACAGTCTTACCGTCACTTGTCTCGGTATAACTACGATACGGATTGCTAACGCTATAAACTTGGCCGAGACCCGTGTATTGAGTGTCCGTATATTCCGCAGTTGCGCCCGTTGTCAATTGATGCCTGACTTTATGGCCCATGCCATCAAATGAATCTATTGACGTAATGCCAATTGGATTAACTTGGGTGACAGCTGGCTGACTACCATCAGTGTATCGATAGGACGTATGTGGAAGTGTGTTGTTGTTCTGAGTAGACGCGGGATCATAGATGTCAGTCAGGCGGGTTAGGGGATCGTTATAGCTATACTGTGTCTGTTGACCGTTGGGATCGGTTTTTGATGTCAACAATGATGTGCTGTAATCCCACGTGTAGTTTAATGTTTGCCCTACTCCACTGCTCGGTGTCGGAAGCAAAACCTTCGTGATAAATGACTCGGTATCGGTGGACGCAGCCCCAGACAGCGTGGTGTCCCGATATGTAAGACTAGTTGTGTGATTTGTGTCAATCAAATCCGTACAGGTTGTGTTCCCGCAACCGTCAGTGATCGTACTCAGATTACCTGTGTCGAAGTATGTAAAGCTCTTTTTAATGAATCCACCCGAAGTGTTGAGCCATTTGCTGATAGATGTCAGATTGCCTCTGGTGCTCGATGGGGGTGAGACGAGACCTACTGAAGTACCCGAAGGAATGACCTGTGATTCGTCATAGCCATAATCAACTTCGGCTTGGCGCGCTCCATTTGCATCCTCCGTAATCACACGGATCGGAGAATTGAGGATGTCATTGAACGTTAGAGCACTAGAATAGGTATACGCAGTTTGTCGCAAGAGCGGACCGATTGCTGAGGTATTTAGTCCAAAGGCGAGGCTCCCCGAAGGAGTTCCGCTATAGTTTTGGAGAGAGCTGCAGTTGGGCAGCGAAGATATCGGACCATCGCCCGTGAAGCCATATTCATATGTGTTAAGTGGTCTGTTCCACTGGTCTGGGCACATCAACTTAGTCGTGGTATTGCCTTGATCGTCAATGATCTGGGACGCAACCTTGGTGTACTTATCAGTCCACGCTTGGTTTTCGGTTAGCAAGGTGTTCCCGTTTCCGTCCTGAGTAGCTATGGAAGTCTCTACCATCGCTTGATCTAGTCCCTCTGAGGTATTGAATGGGCCGACCGAGCCATATGTGTATGTTTGGGTAGATGATTGACCTGAGACGACATCCGTAGTGTTGACAACCGTTGTCTTTGATTGCCACACATATGCGGTACTCGTAGAATAAGAGGGCCAGTTAGTCGCATACGAGAAGGTCTGATTGAGAACCTCGGTGCTGCCATCGTAGCTTACATGCCGGCCAACGATAGCGGCGGCATCTGCTAAGTATTCACAGTTCTGCTGTGTTCCGCCAGTAAGGACTTGCCAAAATGTCCTGACATCGCTAGCCCTTGGTGCCACTCCCCAGTCGTAGCGAACATATCCTCCGTCGGGAAATTGAATTTTAATGAGTCTCCCCCATGTTCCGCCATAGGTAAACTTATAGCTGGTTTGGTTAGGCAGATCTATTTCACTCACTACTGAGATTGGCTGTGGGGCAGTTGAGCCAATACCACATGAGCCATTTACGACACTAATGTTTCCTGGCTGAGATGGAAATGTAACATTAGCGGTAGTCCAGTGGACTGTCACATTGTTTGGATGGCCAAATATTGATAGAGTATCCCCGGCTGGATTGCCCAGCCCGCTCCAGCTAATGATTGGATGACCGAGAGTATCTAAGTATGAGCCACTCGTACTTGGGCCTAGAGACTGAGGCACCCCTGAAGCGTTGTATACAATTTGATTCCCGTTTCTGTCTGTAACGCTCTGAGCGAGAGATGCGAACGACCCACCGGTAGTGATTACGGGACTATATCCAGCTACGACTTTGGGAAATATATATATTTTTCCATCTTCCTCGGTGATTGTTGCAGTAGGTTGGACACTTGGTCCATCCGATGCTGAAAGGGTTGAGAGGCGTATTCCGCTATTCCGATCACCGCTCCCACCTCCACCCTGTCCCCACGCTCCACAGAACGTCGTTTGGCTCGTAAAACTATTAGAAGGATCGGGCCAAGTATTTTGGACGCTGAGAGCATACACGCGACCTTCTAGGCCTTGATAGCTGTAGTTTGTTGCTTTCCAGCAATAGTCGAGACTTCCCCCGTTGCATCCGCTGCCAACGTTGGGATTTCCGCATCCACCGGGCTTTGCCTGAGTTTGATAAACAGACGCATTTGCTTGGTAATAGGGCAGAGTATAGGCCCAGCCGTTTAAGCTGAACGGCTCCGAGGTTGAGTCCTGTACACGACGCGTGGTGTAAGCGAGCGCACCAGTTGCGGCACCGGTTTGCTGTGCGCTTCCCACGATGACGAACGGCACAGATTCTTCGTATTTGATCGCGAATGGAAAACTTAGCTGTCTCCCAGAAGGGGCGTCGACAGGTAGTCGGAATACCACGCTTCCACTTGCCGGGTCGACTGTTTCAGTTCCCAACCCAATGTAAGAATGTCCAACTCCCGGGACTGGAATGTTTGCGAGGGTTGTGGGGTCGGGAAGCTGTGATGACGCTCGAAAACTAATACAGAGAAATACTCCTGTTAGCACCAGAAAGAGGTTCCTAAGTACCAGTGGCCTCTTTGAAACTCGACGTCTTTCTGAAAGTAATACTTGATTGGCATTGCTAAATATGCGCGAAAACATAAAGGCAGGGACTGGCCGCTGGCACATGACTTGCTCCGAGAGTGCATTTGAAATGACCACCCCAAGTTAGCACAAACCTCTTGAAACGCAATAGCTTTAATCGAAACAAGAACTCCTTTTGTCATGTTCCTTATGCGCATTTAAAACGAAGCAGTATGCTTCATAACCCAGCGTTCAGCGTGCGCACCACATCGTCTCCCTTCAAGCGCTAGCCGACCTCGATTGCCACCGCTTCTCGTGTGTAGACATCGACGATGGTCAGAGAGCGGAACCGAGCCCCATTCTGCAACTGTTCCAACACGAAGTCCATGCTCCACGCCTGATCCGGGACGGTCGGCTTGAGCTTCTCTTCGCGTGGACGCGCGGCCTTGCGCTTGCCGGCAGGCTTCATCCGCTTCAGCATCAAGCCTTCTTCTTTGCACAACCGGTACACCGGATACTTGCCTACATCCCAGCCTTCGCAGTTCATCAGCACGCGGATCTTGCGGTATCCGTAGCGCACTCTTGCCTGAGCGATCTCGCGGATACGCATCCGCAGCTCAGTTCGTGGATCGAGGCAACTCCGGTAGCGATACGTTCCACGCTTCACGCACAGAACACGGCAGGCACGCCGTTCACTCGCCCCGTAACTGCTCATCAGTCGATCCACCATCGGCCCATGCCGCGAAGGCTTCACCAATTTTATTTAGAGCACATCCTGCAGCATCGTCTTATTCAGCACTAGCTCGGCCACAGACTTCTTCAGCCGAAGGTTCTCTTCCTGCAACTGAGCCATCTGGCGAACCTGATCGGCCTCCAGGCCCGCGTACTTCGCCTTCCAGCGATTGAAGGTCTGCTCGCTGGTTCCTGCCTCCCGGATAGCTACCATATGCCATAGGGATCATCGTCAGAGTGGACCAGTAGCGCTTCTTAGCCGTATCGGTATATTCAAAGCAGACCGCCTTTCTCGAAAATCTGTTCGAGCTCGAACTACACATTTCACTCCAGTGTAGGGAACTTCACTTGACCTACTGCACAACTGCCAACGGTGACCAGGGGCGCGTCAGGCTCGTTGAGAAATCGCCAAGACACCCGCTAGAGCGATCCCGGAGCCACAGTTCCGGAATTGGTAATCGCTCTCGCTTTGAACTGCTTGGCCTTAGTTGTGTCCACCCACTCTTCTGCCTGAAAATAAGGACGCCGGCTTGCAATACCATGGTCCAGGGTCGTATCCCGGATCGTTCTTGTTTAAGTCGCGTAAAATACGACGCCGATGAGTGCCAGAACTGCACAAACCGCTTGAATCGTTTGTGAATTGTTGTAGACCGAAAGCCAAAAGTGATGCCACATAAGGAACCAGAGTCAGTAGCAAGGCTATTCCTCCCAATTCGTGAAAGTGGTTGAGATCGTGTCGGGCTTGATCTAATGCTTCGAGGGTAGTAACGGCGCAACTTCCGGCGACCGGATCGATTGCGGCACCAACTCTGGATCTGGTGGAGCAAGAGCATCTATCTCACGCAAATCCACTGGGCGTCCTTCCTTTTCCCTTGACCTAAGAAATTTGTCAAACTTCTTCACGTCTGCCTTTTGCAACACGGTCTTAGGAGGAAGCGGAATCGCAAACTTTAGCGCCAGTGGCCCTGCCAGTTGCATAGGCAAGCCAACGGGCTGACCACCCACAGATGCAACCTTTCGATTCAGCTCCGCTACAGTGTTCCCTTGCGCTATTCCGCTAACCCAGTGTGGCCCACCGAACACTACTCCCCAGTAGAGCAACTTCGCGTGATGCTCGCTCTCGCCCGCATCCAGCATCGCGTCGTAGAACATCCGGTCGGTATCTTGCCAAGTGTACTGATGGGTCTTGCAGCCAACATCGTGAATAACTGCCGCAGGAAGGTATTTGCCTGTGAATGGTGAGCCGACGGCGGTCCACAGAGCCCTCGGGATAGATGCTCCGTCCGTGGTGAAACCGGCCTGAGCCGTGAGACTCTGCTCCGTAGGGCTCTTATAACCAAAAGGTTCCAGCAGCTTCATGTTTACTCCGTCGCCCAGCGGTTGCAGCTTCAGAATCCCAATGAACTGCCCGGGGTGACGCTGCGGAGGGGGAATGAACGTGATGACAGACTGGGCTCTGGAATATGTGCTACAAGCCACGCAAAGTGTGACGACTGCTACAAATCGAATGACTCGCTTCATGTATCAGCCACCTAGGTCGGATTTGAGGAAGATGTGATCCTGAATTCTACGAGATCGAATCGTACGGAACCATCCTGTCCTTCGTAAGCAAATCCCACCCATTAATACCGCACCGACCGAGCGCAAGCTAATTGTGCTACGCAAAATCAAAAAGAATACGCCTGGACTCGGCGTATCCCTTTCGTATCCCCAGAGTTTCTGGACTTTTCAAGGTGGCTGTAAGTAGCTACTTTTGTTAGCGTTAGCGGGGTTCAAACCCAGACTCTTCGCCTTGAGAGAAGCTTTAGCCCATTTCCAGCCCATGCGACTCCTTGCTACGGTGTGCGGTATTTATCCTGCTCTACCACTTCAAGTAGCACCCGTCCCAGTACTGGACTGACCCTGCCAAGGGAAACGTCATTTCCCCCGCCCGTCTGGTCAACGCTCTCCGATCCATGGCTGAGCATTACCGTCCGACTGAAACGCGCCCGCCCCCAAGGAGCAGATGACAAGCACGGTCGGAGACCCCTCCTGTAGGCGCATAGAGGCCGTCGGCGCGTTTCTGCCATCGCACCTAACGGTGACAGGTTCAGTGAACCCTAGACAGCCTGTGAGCTACGTATGCGGGTTGCTAAGGGGAGGGAGTGGGTCGATGCAGCTTGACACCACACCCTCCGACAAAGCCGTCTCAGCCTTGATCGTGTCTCCGCCAAATGCAATTCGGCGACCTGCCCACATTTATCGTGGCGTAATTGATTGCGTCCCACTGAGAGGGGTCAAAGCTGAACTGAAAGTTGACCGGAACATCCCAAGGCATACATTTAAAGTCACCCAGATACTTGAGGGGCATAATTTCATAGCCGCTCTTGCCCATGATGCTTAGACCGAAAACTGGTAGAGGATACTGATCCGTCTGCCAGAAATGCCCATTCTTGTTCGCCGTCGTAATCGTACAGGTGAATATGGCTACGGAAGGATTTAGGCTCGGGTAGGAGGGATCATATTTGAAAAGCAGGTTGACATTATGCAACATTGCCAATAAATCGCCAGCAGTCGTGCGGAGCTGCCAATCACCCGCATACGCATAGTTTCGCCATTGTAGTGTCGGGATAGTGGGGGACGGTGAGGGACTTCCGTCAACGAGAGTGAGGTTCTGAGACATGTATTGGGTTTGTGTCCATAGCGTCCAAGCGTTCACCGACGTGTGACCTATACCTAGAAATTGCGTTCTTAGTAAGCTGGACTTTGACTTACCCGCATAGGGCACTGAAGGTAGCAATAACGTTGAAGCACCAGAAATTACGAAATTACGACGATTCATCTAACGATCCTCGCTGGTGGAATTTTCTGAGGCTAAGATACACGTCACCCCGGTTCAGCGAAAGCTAAATCATCGCACGCTACCGGTCTGGCTATGAGTCGACACCCGGAAGGTAAATTCCTGACTTCAGAATACGGTCAGGAACGATACCTGACGCCGACATTTTCTCGACATACCCTATTCTGCAAGCGTAAAGTCCCCCGAAGGCTTGACAGCGTTTCTCACCCAAACAATCTATAAACGTGATTTGCCCGTTCAACGTCAGAACCGTTCCAGCGGAAATTTGTTCCTCCGAAGGCATTTGGGTCGGAACATAAAAGGGGTAACGGCTCGATTCGCTTTCTTTCTTAGAAGACAAATCCGTATTGGTCTCGATAATGAAAACCTCTGTGCTGTCCGAGTACTGATTTATGGCAGTTTCCACTTTTAAAATCGTAAAGACATTGGGTGTGTTGTTGACCGCTTGGAAGCTGATATTTACCGCGAATGGGTGAGACGTTCCCTCTCGCCAAGTCTGAACTCGGCAGTCAATGACTTCTACATCTACCCATTGCCTCATGCCAGTAGCCTGAATGTTCACTTGCCTTAAGGCCGCTTGTGCTGCTGTGCGGGTCTCGCTTGTCTGTTCCGCGATAGCAAGCAACGTGAGCAACAAAGCCCAGACTGTCACCCCCTCAGGCCATCCCACTAATAGGTAAGGCAAGCGGAGCCAAATCGGATAGGACACGTCCTTACCTATGGATGTTGTCTCGTACCATGCGTGGAGACCGGTGACTGGAAGCGAAACCGCCAGTAGATAGACGAACAGCCAGATGTATCTCTTCATAGTCCAAAGATTTTACACGCCGATGACCTCAGTCTTGTGTGTCCTCTGCGGTCACACCAGACTCGAACAACTCAAGTCTATCCTCCGGTAAATCATCTTCGCCAAACACCTCAAGCCCTCAAGGCGGTTCCACAGCTGTGACCTCTTTCCAATCGACACCCGCGACCCGTGCAAAACCTGCATAAGGCTCACAACGTGGTCGAACACTTTGGCAAACTCAGCATCGATCACATCCCCTAGTTCGTCACCCGGTGCATCGAGCGCTCTCTCATGAATCAGCTTGTACCTCTTAGTATCGAAGTCCTTGAGCGTCTCCCGTAAGGTGAACCACAGCCCTTCGACAGCGTTCTGCCGATGTAGATGCTGCATCCAGGAATCGTTCCGGCTGACAATCCCGTCTTTCTTCTGCTTCGGAGACGTAGTGAGCGTCAACGATATTGAGTGACACCTTACCGATGTCTGTAACGACTGTCTTGAAACTCATGAGATGTGATCCTTAAACTAAAAGTGATGAAGGAGCAATAGCTACCGTCGATACCCGTGATTTAACCGAGGAAGGAATCAGGGAGATGGCTACCTCTGGTCGTAGATCGGAGGAGAATCGCTCAGCGATGTAAGAAGCGGAACCCTCTATCTATAAAGGTGTTGGCAGAGAGACCAAATAAAAGGGATTCGTCAGAATCTAAAAATACTGAATGTAGAATCTAGAAATGGATATTTCTAGCATCATTTCTGACATTGACAACCAGATAGCACAACTAGAAGCGGCACGAGCAGCTATCGCTTCTATCAATGAGTCGTCCTCAGCCACATCAACTCCGGTCGCAAAGAAGCGTGGACGCCCAGCAGGTAGCACGAATGCAGCTAAGACTGTTAAGAAGTCAACGAAGCGTGTGATGACGCCTGAAGGCCGTGCAGCGATTGCTGCTGCTCAGGCAAAGCGTTGGGCGGCCAAGCACAAAGCCGACAAGAAGGCTGCAAAAGCAGTGGCACCTGCAAAGTCTGTGACGCCGATGAAGACGGTGAAAGCAAAGAAGGCTGCGAAGGCTGTGACGAAAAAGGCTCCAAAGCCAGCGCCTGCGAAGAAAGCTGTATCGGAACCCGCTGCGTAAATTAGTCAGCCTACCCTGACGCGAACACACAGGGTAGGCGACCACGCTTCAAGAATGGCTCGATCCTCGTCCGAGGCCCACCGGTCAAGGATTCGTTCGGTGAAATGAGCGTCAGGCGATGCGGATAGATCTCGTAGGACGAGGAGTTGCATCCTTCGGTGTTCGCGAAGGACACCCGCCTGCGTGACTCCGATTTTGATGAAGAAACTCCTCGACTTCCATTTGCCCACAGGATTCCATAAACGAAAAGGGATACACCGAATGCGGTCCATCCCTTTTGTATCCCGAGCACTTCTGGTCTTTTCACAGTGTTTGTAAACGGTTTCTTTTGTTTACGTTATCGGGGCTCGAACCCGGACTCTTCGCCTTGAGAGAGCGCACGAAGACAGCCGCCAGCGGCGGCTCGTGCACTCAAGATTCACCGCTAAGAACGCCCCAGCGGGGCAGCGGCAAATCAGAACCTTCATCTGGAGATGGGTTTAAGTATCGAACTCCCTTCGCCTGCCTCCGCCAGCGGCTCCGGCCAAAGACGGCTTCTGGAGTAGCCGGTCAGCGCGGCCTGTTGCGCTGACCACGTTTGGCTTGATCGTGAGTCGCCGCAGCTTTCGACGCCTTTGCCTTGGCGTCGTCCGGTTGCGGCAGCTCCCATCCCGCCATGCCCTGCAAAACGCGGTCGGCGTGCTTGATCGTGTTCACGTGCCCATAGTGCTGTTCAATCATGTGTACAGACGTCCCCATCTGCTCGGCGAGGAAGTACACGTCCACGCCTTCCTGCAAACGCAGCGTGGCATAGGTATGCCGAAAGCAATAGGTCGAGCGCGGCACGCCCTGCGTGCCTTCGCGCAGTTTCGCTTCGTCCAGAAGATCGGCTATCAGTTTGCTATAGAGAGTCTTCGATGGCTTGCCCGAGACATTGGTAAAGACTCGATCATTCAATTCTGTAGCTTTGGAGGTAGCCCGGATGCGTTCTAGATAATCACCAACACTCTTCGGCGCAACCAGCTTGCGGGACTTGCCCTTTCCCTGCACAAACAACACAACGATCTCTCGACCTTCGCGGTCGTTTGCAGACATGATGTCCCGCCAGCGCAGGTTCTTCATCTCCGCTGGCCTCATGCCTGTATTGCACGCAATCAGGATCATGTTGTAGGTGATGGTGCGGTACCAGATGCTTGAAGGCTTCTCCGCCTCACCAATCCACTTTCTGCCGACAGTGTGGAGCTTGCGGTACTCCTCCAGCGTGAACTCATCGCGCCGCATCGACTTGAGCTTGGGACGCTCATCGAAGCGCTGGCTGGCTGGAACGTAGTGTTTCTTGATGGCGTAGTTCATCACTGCGCCAAAGATGGACATCTCAAAGCGGATCGTGGAATCACTGATAAAGGGGACCACCCGTTCTTCGGAAGGCTTGACTGCAATCGGCTTCAACACACGAATACCCAGGGTATGCTGCACCTTGGTGCGGCGCTCGGCTTCATGGTCTGCGAGGTTTTGGGCCATCTCATCGCTGACCTCCCGAACGCCATTGCGCCGGTTACGACCCGCGCCGTTTTCACGCCGCCAAGCCGGATAGCCGCCCCAAAGTTCATCGCCGATCAGGTGAACCTGCGTGGAACCCACATATCGGTCCAAAGCGCCTTCGAGGACGGCGCGTACCTTCTTCGGTCGCGCCATGCTTATCTCTCCACGGGTAGCCCGCGCCTCCTGCGTCAGCAGATACTCTCGCGCCACCTCACGGAAGGGATGGTTGAACACAGGAACGTCGTGCTTCAAGCGAAAGCGGATGTCTGCGTCTTGATCGAAGGCGCGCTCGCGCGCCACTTCGAGGTCAGTGGTCTTGAGAGAAACGGTTTTGTAGCGGTCGGCCTTGGGGATCTTCATCCGGCAATACCACATCCGATGATCCACGTCGCCGCGCCGGAAGAGGATCAATCCCGGCTTAATCTCCGTCTTGTCGGTGACGAATGCCATGTTCGCCTCCACAGGTGGTCTGTGCAGATTCTGTGCAGATTTTCTTGCTAACGTGTTGGATCCTAGTAGCTGTGCAGGACTCGTACAGATAATATCGAAGAATTATCTTGTTTGATTAGATTTATTTACGATATTCTTATCATCCCCGCAGGGAGTCTGCCTTTCGCCTTTGTTTGTCGTTCCCGCAGGAAATCTGCGTCTTGTCAGAACAGGCACGACCTCTTCAGGAATGAATAAGACCTCCCCTGAACGTCTCTCGGCCTTCAGCGAACACGCTCTCTGAAGGTTCGAACATCCTGGCATCAGGGCCGGAGGTCCGCCCCTATACCAGCGTGGGACGTAGCCCCACGTATGCATGACGAAGAAGAAAGAGGGCTGGAAGCCCGATCTATCGTGCCGCCTTCTACCTCAATGGAAGGGCTTTTAGCGAAACAGACTGTACGCCGTCGCGCCCGCCGCATACACCAGCCACGCACAAACAGCGGAGAGACATCCCGTAGCCGCACGCGACCATCGCCACACCAGCACCGCCAACGGCAGCGCAACTGCCGCCGTCACGATGTTGCCCACCAACCCGACGCTGTCATTCTGCAAACCAGCGGTATACAGCGGATACAACAGACACAAAAACCCTAGCAGACTCGGCCCTTCTACCAGCCGCCCAGCATTTCGACGGATCAGCAGCCACCGCGCCAAACCCATTGCCGTAAACAGCACCATCCAGATCGCGCCCACCACCCAGCCCGGCGGTATCCCTGCCATCTGCCCCTTCGCTGCTTGCGTGTCCCTGTCCCAACGCAACCCGAAGATCAGCCCGTTCAACACCAGCGGAAGCACAATAAAAACGGCCAGATTTCCAGCAAGACTGGACAGTACCGGCCCACGTTTGGATTCAGTCATCGCCGCCTCCCCTCGTAACAACGATAATAGTTACATGGAAGTTCTTCAGGCCCCGCAAACGCACACCGGCATCGAAGCCATCGAGTCCCGCATCGCCCCACTCCGCGCCCGCCTCACCGCGCACCCACTCTACAGCAGCATCCGCACTCCGCAACACCTGCAGCTCTTCATGCAGTCTCACGTCTTCGCCGTCTGGGACTTCATGTCCCTGCTCAAAGCCCTGCAGTCAAGCCTCACCTGCGTCTCCGTCCCATGGGTTCCGTCTGCCTTCCCCGAAAGCCGTCGCTTCATCAACGAAATCGTCCTCGGTGAAGAGAGTGACCGCTTCGAAGACCGCGCCATCAGCCACTTTGAGCTCTACCTTGAAGCCATGTCCGAAGCCGGTGCCGACACCGCCCCCATGTGTGCCGTCCTGAACGCCGTAGCAAACAATACCTTCAACCCCGCCACGCTGAACATCGCTCCCGCCGCCAGAGCCTTCGTCGCCTCCACCTTCGACGTCATCCGCTCCGGGAACGTCGCCGCCATGGCCTCCGCCTTCACCTTCGGTCGCGAAGACGTCATCCCCGACATCTTCCGCGAACTAGTCCGCGACCTCAACCAGCAGCGCTCCGGCGCACTGAGCAAATTCGTCTGGTACCTCGAGCGTCACATCGAAGTCGACGGCGAAGACCACGGCCCGCTCTCGCTCCGCATGGTCGCCGACCTCTGCGGCAACGACGCAGCTCTCTGGGAGCAGGCAGCCTCCGCTGCAGAATCCGCGATCGCCGCCCGCCTCGCTCTCTGGGACGGCATCTACACCCAACTCCAGCAGTCCTAGACACCCCTTTTGATTTGTCATTCCCGCAGGGAATCTGCGTTTGAATTTGCAGGTAGCACCGCTACACCTCAGAGAAAGACACGCGGAGTACTCCCTATCTATCGAGCGTGCAAGCACAAAAGCTTTAGCTCGTGCGTTCACGCCGCTCTCTCTGCACTGCGGCTGTAGCCGCTGAGGGAGCGGATATAACTCGCGCCCCTCATCTTCACCCAGACGACTTAAACAATCAGGGCGCAGACACCGAGAGGTGTCTGCGCCCTGATTTGTTTCTACCTCTTATAGCGGATAAAACTTAGGCGACGACTTCGATGCCCATCGAACGCGCGGTGCCGCGAATAGTCTTCGCTGCAGCCTCAACCGTGTTCGCGTTCATGTCCGGCATCTTGACCTTGGCGATCTCGAGAATCTGCTTCTCGGTGACCTTGCCCTTCTTGTCCTTGTTCGGCGTGCCCGAACCCTTCTCGATGCCAGCAGCCTTCAGCAGGAGCACCGGCGCCGGAGGCGTCTTGGTGATGAAGCTGAACGTGCGGTCCGCGTACACAGTGATCACGACCGGAACGGTCATGCCCGCGAGGCCCGGATCCTTGCTCGTGCGCTCGTTGAACTGCTTGCAGAACTCCATGATGTTGACCTGTGCCTGACCAAGCGCGGGGCCAACCGGGGGAGCGGGAGTCGCCTTCGCGGCGGTGATCTGGAGCTTGACGTAACCAGTAATCTTCTTCGGTGCCATGTTCGTATTCCTTCTTCTCTGTGCGGGTCAGCGACCTCGCGAATTTTGTACTTCTACTGCGGGGAGTTAGAAGGTCGGGCGAAGCTTCCCGGCTGGTCTCCCTAAACTTTCGGTCCTGGTGAGTCGGCATTTTCTACTGCCTACTCCCTATTCCCTGCTTTTACTACTCTTCCGACTTCTCGACGTTCGCGAACGAAACCTCGGTCGGCGTCGGTCGGCCGAAGATCGAAACCATGACCTTTAGGGTCTGCTTGTCTTCGTTCACGTCATCCACAGCGCCATTGAAGTTCGCGAACGGTCCATCCGTGATGCGCACCTGCTCGCCCTTGGCGAACTTGAGCTTCATCTTCGGCTTGTCCTTGGTCACGTCCGAACGGTTCAGCATCGCGTTCACTTCCTGCTCGGAAAGCGCGTTCGGCTGATCGCCCGTCTGTAGGAAGCCCGTCACGCGAGGCGTGTTCTTCACCACGTGCCACAGCTCGTTATCGAGCGCCATCTCCACAAACACATAGCCCGGCAGAAACACACGGTCGATCGTGTACTTCTTGCCATTGCGCATCTCGGTGGTCGGCTCGGTCGGAATCTCGATGCGACCCACACGATCTTCCAGGTGGTAAGCGCGAACGCGGCTCTCGAGCGACTCCTTCACCTTGCGCTCGAAACCCGAGTACGCATGAATGATGTACCACTTGAAGTTCTCGTTCACCGGCGCTGCCGCTGCCTCGCCCTCTTCAGCAGGAAGCGCGATGCCTTCGCCTTCGACGGACTCTGCGACCAACTGCTCGGCTTCGAGGTTCTCGTTCATCAACTCATCTGACATATATCGCTTTACCTTTGTGCGTCGCTTTCAGCGAAGCAGGGGAACGACTACTCTTGCCTGTTCCCAGCTCAAATTACTTGGTCGCGTGAAGAAGCCATTTGTCCAGCGTCTTGCTCAAAAAGAGATCCACCAGCGCAAAGTAGCCGGCGAACAAAAATACCGTCACCAGAACGACGATCGTCGTCGACTGCACTTCCGTGCGCGACGGCGTCGTGACCTTTTCCATCTCCTGGCGCGTGTCCTTCAGAAAATGCGACAGTTTCTCGAACGGTCCCAGGGCTTTCTGCGTGGGCGTTACCGGCTCATTTGTTTCGATTGCGGTTGACATGGTGCTACTCCTGAATACTGCTGAGAACGTCTACTGCCGCGGTGCTTCAAATCTGCTGCTTCCATCAGACTATCGCTTCTGGAAGGGAAATGGCAGGGGAGCTCGGATTCGAACCGAGAAGTTCGGTTTTGGAGACCGACAGTTTAACCGTTGAGCTTACTCCCCTGTAGGAGTCAGTTCTCAGTGCTCAGATCTCGGTAAAAATATCGAGAACTGAGAACAGACATCTGAGAACTACTTCGTTTCCTTGTGCGGCGTGTGCTTGCGGCACGTATTGCAGAACTTCTTGAACTCGAGACGGCCAGTCGTCGTCTTCTTGTTCTTGGTCGTCGAGTAGTTACGGTTCTTGCAGTCGGGGCACTGGAGGGTTACGATTTCGCGCATTGGATACTTCCTTTCGTAGTGGCTCACCACTTCGGTGAACAAGCAGCTTGCCAGCCTTACAGCCGACACGCCGCGACGCAGGGATTATGGGCCCCTGCTGCCCTATTCCTGAGGTTTTTGGTACGGGAGAACAAAGCGGTCAGGCACACGCTCGTCCTCAACTATTATCCACCAAAACCGCCTGAAGCGAAAGTCCACGAGACCGCTTTCTCCCACCAACTCACGCCCCGGCCCGCAAAGTCGTGGAAAACTCAAAACGAAGGTTCCTTGGATGCACCAATTCCCCAGCCCGAGCGACCAACCTAAGCGACCCAGCCTTACGAAAAACGGAGCCTTCCCCCAGCCTTCACCTCGTCGTGCTGAAGCGTTCCGTGCAGCAACGGCTTCCCGTCCAGCGAGGTGCGAATCGTGCGCCCGCCCGTGTAGGCATTTTCCACGACTAGTGTCTTCCCCTCCGGCAGATGCACCTTCGCTCGCGGAAACAGCGGTGCTCCCAGCACGTACTCCGGCTTGCTCGGGCACAGCGGATAGAACCCCAGCGAACTCAGCACATACCACGCCGCCATCGACCCCGTGTCCTCGTCGCCCGCAAACACATCCGGCGTATACAGCTCATCCATCACCCGCTTCGCCCAGTACGCTGTCCGGTCCTGCCGACCGGCCAGGGTGAACACATACAGAATGTGGTGCGACGGTTGATTGCTATGCGCATACTGCCCAAAGTTGATCGCCGCCATCTCCGACATCTCATGGATCTCGCTCCCGTACGCCCCCACCTCGAACTCAGGGAAGATCGTCAGCATCTTCTCGAGCTCTGCAACGACCTTCTCACTGCCACCCATCGCCTCGATCAGCGCAGGCATCGCGTGAGGAGCGTCGAACCGGTGCTGATACGCCGCACCCTCCACATACGGATCGCCCCAGCGAATCGGACTGAACGGCTCCAGAAAGCTCCCATCCGCCTTCTTTCCACGAAAGAATCCCGTCTTCGCATCGAAAATCTTCCTCCAGTTCTCCGAACGCTTCATGAACATCGCATAGTCTTCATTCTTACCCAGCGCCTTTGCCACCTGCGCAATGCAATAGTCGCCATAAGCCGCATCCACCGTCTCCGCAGCCGACTGCTCCACCTTGTCCGCCGGATCGTAGTTGTACTTCAAATACTCTTCAATGCCTCGGCGTCCATAACCCGCATCCGGATTTCCCGGCTGCGTCGCATGCTTCTTCAAACCCTCGTACGCCGCAGCCATGTCGAAGCCCTTGATCCCCTTCACCGCCGCCTCGCCAAACAGCGAATCAATAAGGCTTCCCGTCATACACGCGCGATATCCAGGGCACGGAAACTGCGGCAACCATCCGCCTTCCTTGAACACATTCACCCACGCCTGCAGAATCTCCCCTAGTCGATCCGGAAACAGGATCGACATCATCGGGTACCAGGCTCGATAGACATCCCAGTACCCATGATCGGCATACATCACGCCCGGCACCACTTTGCCGTTATACGGGCTGCGATGCTGCATCGCTCCACTCGCATCCGGTTCGTGCCACATCCGCGGAAACAGCAGCGTGCGATACAGGCACGAGTACAACGTCCGCTCCTGCTCTTCGGTCGCACCCTCCACCTCGATGCGCTTCAGATAGCCGTTCCAGACCTGCTCTCCCTCGGCCCGCAGCGCGTCCGCACTCTTCGTGCCGAGCTCAAGCTGCAGGTTACGATCGGCCTGCTCAAAAGAGATGAAAGACGTTGCAATCCGCACATCCAGCTTCCGCACACTCTCCGCAAAGCTGACGTGCGTCGAATGATAATTCTTCGAATCTTTCTGTTCTATCGCCGTCCACGGCGCTGAAAACTGCAGCACGTAATAACAGGCAAAATCCTCCTGCACGCCACCGGAATTCGCAGTCGAGCGAAAACGAATCGTGCGCTGCCCTGCGTCGGGCTCCGGCGCTGGCACCTTCTCCCCAGGAACATCGAAGACGAACCCGGGTATCTCCTCCTTTGTATAACTGGCGTGGATCAGCGCTCCACGCTCCGTCGGTATCAACTCCGCATCGATGCCATAACGCAGCAACCGCATCCCCATCCGATGCGGAGATAGCAACGAATCTTCCGGCCGGTACGACGTCGCCCGCGCACCATAGTCAACGTTCGGCGCGCCGCACACGGGCAGAAACGTCGCCTGCCCATAGTCACCAAGCCAGGGACTCAACTGGTGCGTCGACCGAAACCCCTGAATCCGTCGCTGACCCGGTTGAAACATCCACGGCGAGTTCGGCGAACTCTGCAGCGTCCAGTGCGCCATGCCGAACGGTCGTGCTGCAATCGGTAGCGTGTTCCCCCGCGAGAACGACGGGGTCGAATCCGTTCCCTGCAAAATACTTACGAGTGTGACCGGGCTCGCCAGCCCCGATCCCCTGGTCGATGCGTGCTGCGCAACCGTCACCTCCTGTGCCGCAACAGTCGGCTCCTGTGCTTCAAGCGCCGCGGGCGTAATCGCCGCTGCTGCCACAAGCCCCGTGGCTTTGAGAAAAGAACGTCGGCTCGTGTCGAGGGGATTTTTCAGCTCACTCATATACTTCGGGTCTCCAATACGGCTATTCAGTTGACTCAAATTGTACGTGCCTTATACCTGCCGGATCGACATCGGTTCGAACACACGGAAGCACGCAGAACCTTCGCCATCGTGCCTGCTTTAGCGACGCGTCGATCTCTTCTTCGCGGTAGTCTTCTCCCGCGCGTTCATTTGAATCTGATGCGCATTTGCAATCGCAGCCAGCATTCCGGGATAGCGTGCATCCACCTCCGCGCAGCGAGAGGTATTGTGCATCTCCACACCGCGACGCTCGCTGCGGATCAGTCCCGCCTCACGCAGAATCTTGAAGTGTTGTGAGAGTGTCGACTTCGGAATCTGCTTCTCGCCCACAGTCAGAAAGCTTGAACAGCTCTGCGAGCAGTCCTGCTTCACAATGTCGGCAAAGATCGCCACGCGCACAGGATCGGCCAGCGCATGAAGCATCAACTCCAGCGGCACATCGGCGATCTCGGGATGGATAAGCGGTCTCACGTACTCACCTCTATCTTAGAGGGCGAACAGGAAAATCTCGCTTCAATAGTTCATATTTCCCGAACTATTGAATCCTTGAATTCCCCTCCGCCATCTCTTGTTGTGAACGCGGCCAACCAGGCCGACGGAACACCAAAGGAGATCGTCATGGGTAAGCTCGAAGGAAAAGTAGCCGTCATCACGGCAGGCACATCAGGTATGGCTCTCGCAACCGCCAAGCTGTACGTCGAGGAAGGCGCGTACGTCTTCATCACCGGCCGTAGTCAGGACAAGCTCGACGCCGCCGTCAAAGCCATCGGTAAGAACGTGACCGGCGTGCAGGGCGACGCCTCCAACCTCGCCGACCTCGACCGCCTCTACGAGACCGTCAAGAAGGAAAAGGGCAAGATCGACATCCTCTTCGCCAGCGCCGGGCGCGGCGAGTTCGCCCCCATCGGTCAGGTCACCGAGAAGCACTTCGATGAGACCTTCGACCTCAACGTTCGCGGCACCCTCTTCACCGTCCAGAAGGCTCTCCCGCTCTTTTCCGACAACGGCTCCATCATCCTGAACGGCTCCATCGTCAGCATCAAGGGCTTCCCTGCCTTCGGCGTCTACGCAGCCAGCAAGGCCGCCGTCCGCTCCTTCGCTCGCACCTGGCTCAACGACCTTAAGGACCGCAAGATCCGCGTCAACGTCATCAGCCCCGGCCCCATCGACACCGCCATCCTCGACCCACTCGGAGATGAGTTCAAAGCTGCAATGGCCACCCAGGTCCCACGCGGCACCATCGGTCGTCCCGAAGAGATCGCCACCGCTGCTCTCTTCCTGGGCTCAGACGACTCCAGCTTTATCAACGGCGTAGAACTCTTCGTCGACGGCGGCATGGCCCAGATCTAATTCCTGTCAAGCCCCTAAACCGGCGTGGCTACGAAATCCCCAACAACCACGCTGGTTTTCACGCAAGAGATATTTGCATGTTCACTACTTCCAACTCGCTATAATGGAAATAGAGAACAAAAAGC
>NZ_JAGSYC010000012.1 GCF_025685545.1 Granulicella paludicola
GGGTGTGGGGAGGCGGGAATCGCTACGCTCATCCCGCCTCCCCACACCCCTAATGGCGGTTATCTGAACACAGAGATAGCTGCGCTACACTAACACGCAAGATGGTTCAAAAGCTCGGGCAGGCCAGACTCTTATCCATCAACCCGAGTGGAAACTACACATTGCAATTGATTCTCTTGCAGCGCTTGCCTGGTTCGTTAGGAGGAAGGCTGACCCCAAGTGGAGGCGATCTTGCAAATGTGGCGTTCGAAAGCTACGCACACTTCGGACAGGTTCACATCGATGGGACCAACTTACATTTGCGCGTCATTCGCTCTTCCGTGCCGACATGGAACGGAGAAGATCTTCACACACCTTTCGTCGTTCGCGACGGCCAACTAATATTCACGGTCACTCTTCCTACAGACGGCAATTCCAAAGGCCTTGACGTTGAGGCGGTATGGAGGCGCAGTACACCGCAGACGGAAGTCATAACGGACCAAGCCGCAAGAGACTGCACAAATCGAACACGCCCGATTCATGAACGGTATTCCGTTGGTGAAAGCCGGATCGACAAATAGCAAACAACACGAAGGAGCCCGTAAATGAAAGCGATTGTAAGGTCAGCCGTTATGGCTCTTAGCACCGTTCTTGTGAGTGCAGCGATTTTGAATCCAACCCAAAACCTTAAGGCACAAACTACTATGACGACATCATCAGTAACGGCCTCATCACTTGTTGGAACATGGACTCTTAGCGCGGCGGACGATTTGCTGCCGGATGGCACGAGGGTCCACGCATACGGTTCGAATCCCTCCGGTCTCTTGATCTTCGAGGCTGACGGGCGATATGCGCTCCAAATCTACAGTGCAGAGAGAGCGAAGTTCGCCGCGGGTGATAAGAAAAAAGGATCTCCAGAAGAATACAGAGACGCATCTGTCGGGGCGAGTTGCCACTTCGGACACTACACGGTTGATGGGGAGAAAGGCACGATCACGTTCAAGATTGATGGCGCATCTTTCGTCAATTGGGTAGGAGCAAGCCAGACGCGCCCCTTCACCCTGAAGGGAGATGACTTGGAATGGCATGTCCCGGCAACTCCTGACGGTAAGGTTCCGATCTCTGCGTGGCACCGGGTCCAGTAGCACCGCCACGCAGCTTTCCAGCCTGTTGAACAGCTCGATTCGAGGGATCATGAAGAAATCAAGCGTCGTCATTCTTGCCACGACAATCGCATGCTCAGGTTATCCATACCTGACTGCGCAGAACACGTCGTCAGTTCAGCACATACAGACTGATGCCGCACCGATCGCAACGGCTGTGTGGACCAAAGGCCTCCTCTTTGTCAGCGGTCAGACGGCATCGCCGATTGCCGAGGCAACAGGCTCTCCTCACGGAGAGCCTGCCTACGGCGATACGAAGACTCAGACAATCAGTATCTTTCATAAAATCGACGACATCTTGAAGGCGCAGAATCTTGCGCTGAAAGATGTTGTTTCGATGCGTGTCTATCTTGTTGGAGTGCCAACACAAGGCGGAGCGATGGACTTTGCAGGATTCCAAGAGGGCTATGCGAACTTCTTCGGAAATTCTTCTCAGAGGCTCAAGCCCGCGCGCGCTACGGTACAGGTCGCGGCGCTGGCTCACCCTTGGTCTCTGGTCGAGATCGAGGTTATTGCGGCGCGGTGAAAGTGGAGGTGCCGATGGTCACCCGTGAGTCGCATTAGTGGATTCCAGGAAAAGGTGCGAAAGGAACTCAGGTGACACGGACAACGATGGTATGTATTGGCCCCTCAAACCAGCGCTTCCAGTCGCGTCTCTTTAGCCTGTTTGATCAGCAGGGGCTACCGCCTTTGAATTTCATTTCTATTCGGCTAGAGAACGTGATCTGGACCAAGTTTCAAGTGGAAGGCCCCTGCACACGCATTACTCGTCTCAAAGCTAAAATCTTGAGCCTAAATAGTGTTGACCTCTGCCTCGAAGTCCAATCCGCTGCAATCCCCGTAGCTCAAAAGGCGGTTGCAGATGGCTTTAGCTCGCTGGGAATAGTTGCTGACAATCGAGACGGTTCCAGACGAGGTGCACGAACGTTCAGGGGCCTGCAATGAACTGGTATCTGGTGATTCGTCGCGGCGCGGAGAAGGTCATCGTTATACGTTCACTTCCTTGATGCTCCTCCCTGACGTCTGCAAGTGCGCATTTGCAAAACTGGAATTGTGGGTTGGCACGACAGAATCAAAGTATGTTTCACCACGCTTTATCAAAGTTTGATGAGTCAGCCGCTTCGGAGAGTCATGGGTTCTGTTTTCGCAAATGATCAAGACGCGCAATCGTGGGAGAGCGTTCACGTCTGTCCAAATTGCGGACACGTAATCAATCTCGCCGAGCTGGATCTGAGAGCCATCACTACTGGAATCGTGTCCTGCCCCAATTGCGATTGGTCAGGTCAGATTGAAATACAAGTCATCGACCAGGTGCCTCGCAAGAAGCCGACTTCAGCCGACGAATTGCACTACGCTGAAATGGGTAGTGGCACTTGTTGATGTTTCTTCTTGTCAGGCATCTTGCGCAAATACGCGCGAACGAATTCGCTGGCAATCTTCGACCCATCATTAGCACGGCATACCAGGCATGTTTTCAGTCTTAGACCTGCCTCGTTGAGTGGGCGTATGGTTACTCCGTTCCGCGCGACACGCAAAGCACCCGCCTTCACTACAAAAGCAACGGCAGAGCCGTCCGCTAAAAACGGAAATGCTTCTTCTGGTGCGATAACGTGCAGAATGCTCTGAGGACGGACACCTCGCTGTGCCGCCTGGTTGCTAGACTCGCTAGGGCGTTGGTTCCTTCCATGCATCCCATAGACCCGCAAAGGCGAATTGTTCTTCAAAGATCTTCCCAACCTAAAAGGCTTCGGCTAACTGCTGCTTTTATCGTCTGGTGGCGTACCGTACGCACGTGGGAAGAAGTGTGAAGAAAACGGTCAATTCGCCCTGTCCAACGTGATGACCTCATACCCAGATTCGACGAGCTCTCGCAGATCAACGGCAGCGTGATTGACGATCATCCTGTCCTCATCAAAATCTATCTCCATGAGGTCTTGCTCTTCGCTCAGAGTGAGTACACCCAGTAGACAAAGTTCAGCTAAGCATTCCGTCTTGGTAGCGTACGTCTTACTCCATCCGACTGCTGATTCGAGAGATATAACGAAAGCTTGATAGTGCTCGTCAGGATCTTGATTGATGATGAGGCGAACGTCCATGTTTGCATTGGATGCAGTCTCCAGCCTCATCACATGCCGTGAGAGGTGCCGATCGCCATACTGGCGATCCGGGGGTTAGCCAAGTCATAGAGGAACAGGCGCTTGCTTGATCCCGCCCAAGGTCCCTCAAAACGGGGCGGTCTCAACGGGTCGACGCAACACTGTCACCCTTTAGGACACGATCGGAGGATCGATCGAATGTGCGTTTCTACTGGTGTGGGATGAGGCGTGGTGCGATTAGGTTGAGGCCCGCAACATCTCTATCAGTCACAGTAAGAGTCTGCTCCAAGGTCGCGTCGGTGGGCGTGTAAGTGCAGCAGCGTGTGGCCTGCGAGGCTTGCGAACTGGCTGTGACAACGATATCGTACCTACCGGACGGGACGTAGTAGATACTGAACGTCCCATCCGATTGGATCTGTCCAACGGGTTGGATGTTGCCGTCAATTTTGTCTTTAAGCCGAACCTCGCCCGAATGAACCAATCCTCCCGCCGCGCTCACTTGTCCAGAGACTGAGTGGAGTCCATCTACGGAAAGCACTATTTCCAAACCATCGCGTTCTTCTCCGGAAGATAGCTTGCGGACTGGCGCTTCGCTCTCGCGGATCTTTTTATCCTCAAATGACTGCAAAGGGTAGCTCCCCATCATTTCGCCTTCTAGGGGGATACCTTTCGTCGCTTTAACGATGTAGCCGCCCGGGGGAAGTCCGGTCAATCGGAAGCGACCGCGATCATCCGTCTGCACCTTTGCTATCGGCAACGTCCCATTAGCAGCGAGCAAGGCACCAAAACCAGGTTGAGCTGGATCGACCGAAAAGTCAGGGACGCGAGAATCAGAGACAACGATGGCTTCGACTGTTGTAGCTGAGGCTGGAGAGCCGTCCTCCCACGAGACCGTTCCAGTGAAACTCGCACCTTTCTGCAAGCCAATTTGAACGTCTGCGCCCGCTTCCGTGACGTGCATATGAGGAAGTGAATCAAGTGTCTTGAGTACTCCCCCACCTCTGCGGACACTTTCGCTAATCACTGCGCTTTCTTCTACATACCCAGATACTTCTGCTGCAAGATAGTAGTCGCCATACGGGACGTTCTTGAATAGGAACGCTCCATCCAGCCGCGAGAGGGTCGTCTTTTCGATGCTTGGCTCAGACTTACGCTCGCCCACCGCGACTGGAATCAGCGTTACCTTTGCTGCACGTGCGGGTTGTCGGGTGTCGACAAGGATTACCCTGCCGGTGACGTTGGCATGCGAACTGGTCTGCTGAGATGACTGACATTTCAGGCTCGAAGCACCAAGGAAGATAAAACACAAAAAACAGGTGCCTGCATGGCAAAGACGAAGACGTGCTTGCAGTTGAAGTAACGTCATCACTGATCTCTCATAATCAGAATAGATCGAGTCGCGACTATTGACCACCATGTTGGCGCCTATCGAAAGACGGCGTGATCGGCAAGTTCAGTGTAGTTGCCGATAATGCGACCTTGCGGGCGTGGGTCTCCCAGAATACCTTCATGGGGAGACACGCTAACATCGGAATCCTCTTTCCGTGCGCATGGCGGCAGTTCTCTTCGCGTTCTTAGGGATTTGCGCTCGCTATACCTGACCGACGGTTCAAACTGAACTCCGATCCACCTTAGCGTTGGCGGCGGGGCAATGAAGCGACGTTGCAGCTCTATGGCTTCGGCAGCGACAGTAACTTCTCTACGAGAACGCACAATCTTTGAAAGTCTTTAGACATATGTGACGCCAGTTCTTTCGCATCCCTGCCCCCTCCGCTCGACTCTGCAAGAAACAAGATGTTCGTCAGGCTCTGTAGCGGGTTGTTGATCTGATGAGCAAGATCGTTCGCCATAGCCGCAGCAGCAACCTCTCGCTCCTTCTGCAGAAGTGCTTCACGCTGACGGCTGTGTCGAACTCCCATAGCAGCGAAACCGGCTAGAACCTGCATGAGGTGTAAATCCTCGGAGTCGAAAGCTTCCGTCCTGTCATGCGAAATAACAAAGATCGTCCCCCGCATCTCATCCACTTCCCAAGGCAGAAGGAGACCATCTTTTACCAATTCGGCTTCCACACCGAGAATGTCAAAGAAACGCTTTGAGACGCGGAAGTGTTGAGGTGCTGATCGCTCAAGGCACAACGTGCAAGCACTAGGATGTTTTGGAAGGGATGCGTCTATAAAACTGGAGTAAACACCTGCAGTGGCAATCCATTTGTAGAAGACTTCGTCTGTCTTATCTTCTCGCTCGATGCTGATACCGGCGCTATCGGCTCCGCAGAGCTGAACAGCAGCATTTACCAACTCCTGAAGAATTGTCTCGGGATGTTCCACAAAGGCAAGTGCCAGCCTACTCATGGCTTCCATCTGCATGGAGCCGTTACGAGAATGCAGGCGTCGGCTCGCGAACTCGGCATCTCCCGCGATGTCTACGACCTGCAAACCGCTTTCCGAGAAGCCGTCTAAAAGATCTGTCACCGTGTACAGATTATCCTATGCCGTATTAGGCAGCACTGTTCCCAACGCTGCTCACAATTAGACAAGGGTAGGCGGAGATTAGTTCGACTTGTCGGGTACCCTCTCCCCGTATGCGGCTCGCACTGCTGTTTCGGGAGAGTCTATTGGCGGCAGATGCAAAACGGTGACAGGTTTACGTGAGGTCTGCCACTGATCCATCCATGCGTAGGCGGTTCGCGCTTTCGGATGTTTAGACACCATAAAGACTTCTACAAAGCCATCCCAGATCCTACCGTCTCTGAGCAGAGACCTTACCGGCACGCTCGACACATGGGTTGCGAACGCTCCGTGCGATTCTCTGATCGCATGTTTCAAGTCATCAATGTGGTTCATGCAACGCCCCATTTCGTCATACGATACTACTCTGGCGTCTGTAGATGTATGGAAGGTCATGCACGGATTGAGTGTCATTGAAAACAGATTTACTTCACCTATAGGACCAATGAACGACATAGCTTTATCGATAAAAGGGGCGTTCTCGGCAAGTTCGACTATTTTCGGCTTCTGGCATCTCATAATCGATGACAGATCGCGAAATCATCCCGATACCTGATCCAAAGGAGCAGTCCCAGCAGGCAGCGACTGCTGTCTTTCTGCGCGACTTCCTTGACAGTAATCGACTTCCAGACGAGATGCCCGCCTGCCCGGTGGGGATGAAGATGCTCTTTGAGATGGCTCGCCGTTATCCCTCAGCCTTCGAAATCGCCAGACAGCGCAGATTCATCGACCCGCCTCCCACCGTGGTTCGGACAATGGGCTGGAAGGCTTACTGCGAGCATGTGATGGGATGTGTGGACTGCGGTTAGGGTGGGGCCGATCCGGTGGTGTATGACGTTCGTATTCATGTGTCTCTGACTGAGGGGTAGGACACTGTTGGGGAGTTCTTTCTGCCGCTTAGTTCTGCACGTAAATCTCGTAGACTCGCAAAGAGCAGTTCGCATCCGTGCCGGTGGCGCTCTCGCACGAGGCTGAGCACTCAACGGAGATCGTACTGAGGTCAACGCCAGCCGCAACGGTCAACGTCACGGCATACCTGTATTGGGTTGGACAACTACCGCAGGGCGCGTGTGGAAGCACTCGGGCCGCACTTGAGCATTCATGGTTCCACTAGTTTGGCGTCAAGCGCAAGTAAGCGCGGTGACGGTTCAAGAGAGTGCAACTTGAGTCGTTTCACCCAATTCTTGCATCCTCCTGTATTCAGCGAGTCGATCAACAGCCGCGAGTTTGTGAGAGGGAGCAAGATGAGCGTAGCGGGTAGTCATTTTGATGTCCTTATGGCCTGCCAACTCTTGAACTGTCCGTAGATCAACTCCTGCCATCACTAATCGAGAGATGTACGTGTGACGGAAGATGTGCCAGGTCACATCGTGCAGAGCCGGATTCCTCTTGATGGCTTCTTCCATCACAAGTTCAAACCACGCTCGTGGAGAGACCATCGGCTCCCCGTATCGGGTGAGGCAAACTTGTTTCCAGTCAGGATTGCGCCTTGTCCGCAGTTCTTCAAGAGCTTTCACCGCAGAGGCCGTGAGGATGACCACTCTAGCCGTCCCGTTCTTCGTCCGGAGAAGGAGCAACTGGCGGCGATCCAAATCGACGCGGTCCCACTCCAAAGAATACTGCTCGCCCCGACGCATTCCGGTTTCAAGAGCCAGTGTGAGTTCAGACTCGTGAACAGGGCACCGCTCGCGAACGATCCGCCGAATCAAAGCCTCTTCTTCGTACGTGACGAAACGTACTCGGCCGTTATCTTCGCGGTGCAGGCGAACGAGGCGAGCGGGATTGTGCTCTACCTTTCCATTCCGGATCGCCTCCTGAAAGATCATCGACAGCGTACCGCGATACCGGTTGATTGTTGTCTTGGTCAGGTCGTCCCGCGTATCAAGATAGGCTTTGATCGACTGTGGGGTGATTTCCGTTACGGGTGTCTTCCCGAAGACGGGAAGCAACTTTCCGATGGTGGAGCGATCGCCAGGGTATGACGCCTTGTGCTCTTTGGAGTAGACGAGAGCGTCTTCGGCAATTTCCTCAAAGAGGACGGCCCGTCGTGACCGTATCTCTGGCAACTTGACTCCCATGCGGGCATCGGTTTTCCGCTTCTGATACAGCGTGACCGCATCGGAGCGGCGGCCAACTTTTTCGCGGTGTCTTCTACCTTCCACGTAGTAGTTGATCCACCAGATTCCGCTATCGACGGGATGCTCATATACTCCCTTAATCGGCTTCGGTTTCTTGCTCGATGCGTTTGCCATGGGGCCCTTTCCTTCAACATCCTGTTCCTTAATAATGACACCGAAGGTGGGTAGTGGTGGCTGTTTTGATGGCTGTTCGGATTGAGAATTCTTGCGTTTCATTGCAAGAGACTGCGGAGGTCATCTCAATAAGTCTTTTACAATCAACACGCGTGCAGAGGATTGCAACCTCTTGCAATGTGGGAAATGCCCCTGTTAACCGAAGGGTTGTAGGTTCGAGTCCTACCTCAGGAGCCATATTTGTTATGTATTTGCGAGACGTCCTCTCCTAAACTTCACTGCTCCGGTATTCGGGTCTGCGGCTTACCGAGTTGCCAGATTTTGTAACACCTCACGCGCTCCGGGGTCGTTGGGCGCGATGCTTAGAGCCGTCTCCGCTTCCGTTTTCGCCTCGTCGTACAGTCCCGCTGCGCCGAGCACGTTTGCGAGATTAACGTGATACTCCGGATCCAAGGGTGCGTTAGTGATCGCCAGTTTGTACTGCTCAATCGCTGACGGAAGGTTCCGCTGCTCTCCGAAGACGCCGCCGAGATTGTTGTGAACGGAGGCGCTGAAACCGTCCTTATCTGGATGCGCGGCCAGCGCCTTCGCAAAGAACTCGATGGCCCGACTGGCATCGTGATGATGCTGCCATGCGACGAGACCCAAGGTGGAGAGAACGTTCTCGTTTTCGGGCTGGGCGGCGATGGCCTTATCGAGCAGGGGCTCAGCTTCGTCCCAACGGCCAACGCGTACTAGGAGAAATGCTTGTTCGGCGTCGGTCTCCGGGTCTGTAGGGGCTGTCGTTCGAGCGCGCGCGATCATTGCCAGCGCCTGCTGCGTGTCGGAGCGGTCGGCGTAGAGCGAGGCCAGACCCTTGTATGCTGCTGCCAGGTCAAGCCGGTCGGGCGGCGTCTGCTGCTGAGCAAGGGTGATGGCCTGCAGATAGTGCTGTTCCGCGCTGGCTGAGCCTGGCGAGTCGTTACTTTCAACAGAGGCGACCATGTCGTGTACAAAGGGCGCATTCGGTGAACGAAGTAGCGTCGCCGTGAACAGGGTCCTGTCATCTTTCCAGTCGGGATTACGCTGCAGGGTGACGATGGCGAAGGTTCCGACGGCAATCGCGAGAAGGGCGACGGCGAAGGGCTTCCTCAACTTCGACGGAGCGCGTTGCAGAAGGCGCGTTGCTGCGAGCACAACCAGCAGGCAGAAGCCAACAGACGGAACATATAGATAGCGTTCCGCGAAGGCATTGCGGCCGAGGGCATAGAGATCGAGCGCAGGCAGTAACGTAATGCAGACCCAGAGCGCACCAAAGGCAGTCAGGGGAACTCGGCGTACGAGGTAGATGAGACCGGCGAAGGCCGCGAGAAGGAAGACAATGGCTGCCAGTGCGCGCGGGTCGGTTACTGAGCGGACGGGCGAGAGAACGTGATAGGCGTTGAGCTCGAACGGCCATGCCAGCTTCTGCCAGTATGCAAAGATCAGGTCAGCGATGGTGAGCGAGAACTGGAGTGGCGTAAGCGCCCAGTCGCGGACGCCGGTTGCGAATCCGCCAAGCACACTGAAGCGAACAACGAGATAGAGCCCGAGCACGGCCCAGTAGGCGGCACTCGCCGTGAGCGCGGCGCGGAAGCCTTTCCTCTCCACTACAAGGACGTAGACGGTGATTAAAAGAGGCAAGACGGCGGCGGATTCTTTCCATAGAAGCGAGAGCGCAAACGACACGAGGGCCAGGGCTGGTAGGAGCCACGCTGATTGGCGGAGCGGCTTGGACCTGCGCTGCGCGAGAAGTAATGCGAAGGCGATGAGGAAGAAGAGGGCGCAGCCGAGGTCAGGGGAGGCGGCAATCCAATCGACAGCCTCCGTGTGCGGGGGAAAGAGGGCGAAGAGAGCTCCGGCGGCAAAGGCCGTGAAGGTGCTGCGGGTGAGGAGTCGAAAGACAGCAAAAGCCGAGAGCGCACACGCGATAGCGAGCAGCAGGCTAACAAGATGAAATGGGCCAGGCGTAGTACCGAAGGTGTTGGCGACGATGCGATAGGTGAGCATCTGAAGCGGTCGGTACGTCAGGTTTTGAACGCCCGCATCCTGATGGGCGAAGCGGATGTCGGAGGTCAAGATACGCGTGAGCGGGGTTACAGGACGGAGCGCCGGGTTCATGACGATCTGCTGGTGATCGTCCCATACGAAGCCGTTGTCGAGGCTGTTGTAGTAACCGATAGCGACGAATACGGCGAGCGCAAAGGCGGCCAGCGCCAGATGCAGCGGGGCGAAGACACCTGCTTTGGCGGGGACCTGTTTCTTTTGCTGCTTGGCGGGTGGCATCTCCCACATGGTAACAAGCGGTTCACTGTTGGGGTGGCAGATCGACACCACGGGGGTCGCTTACTGACTCTTCGACGAGACTCGTAGACCAGCCGGCCACCAGTTCCAATCACCAGCGATTCGTAACAGAGCAGGGCCAATCACCATGCGGACCAGTGTGGCATCGATGAAGACGGCGATGGCCAGCGTGAAACCGATCATCTTCACCACGAGAAAGTCGCCGAAGGTGAAGGCCACAAAGACCGCAATCATGATGGCAGCCGCGCTGGTGATGAGACCAGCCGTTTTGGCCAGGCCTTCCGGGATGGCATCGAGTTCGTTCAAGCCGCTCTTTCTCGCCTCAAGTACGCGGGCCACCAGAAACACCTCGTAGTCCATGCTCAGGCCGAATACGATCGCGAAGGTCACGATCGGCACCAGTGGAAAGATGCTGCCGGTAGCAGCCCCGACACCGAGCAGCCGAATACCGTGGCCATCCTGAAACACGAGCACAAGAGCTCCGAAGGCAGCGGCGACAGAAAGCAGGTTGAGCAGGATGGCCTTCACCGCAACGATGATGGCTCGGAAGCCGCCGAGCAGCGCAAGCAGCGTGCCGATGACAACCAGGGCGGTGACGGAGCGGAGACTATGTTCCACGATCGTCTGATAGTCGGCATTGAGCGCGGGGATGCCGCCTATACGTAGCTGCGCGTTGGAAACGCCAGTGAGGGACGGGCCGCCGATCTTGCGGAGATCTCGCAACCAGTCGACCTGACTGCGCAGGGAGACGGAGGTTTTCGGAAGCACCTCGATGAGAGCAGCCTGGCCGTCGCTGCTGAGGAAGGTGCGGCGAGTCTCGCGTGAGAGATCGCTGAGTGCGTCGCGGTTGCCGGCGGCGATGGTGGTGATGGAGATGACGCGATCGCAGCGCGGGTCGCTGGCCAGACGCTTCGAGAGCTGGTCGATGGTGTTCCAACCCTTGTCGCTCTGGGCGATGGAGTCTGACGGCAGTTCGACGATGAGGCGCATTGACTGCACTACGCCGGCGCGGTCCATCCGCTCCAGAGTATGCAGGGCGTGGACTGACTCTGCAGCCTGGGGCAGCCAGTCGCCCTTGGGAAGACTGGTATCGAGATGGGCGGATTGCCAGGCCAGCAGCAGCAGCGGGGTACCTGCGAGACAGATGGCGAGCCACGGGTGGGCGACGATCAAAACTCCCCAGCGCCTCCAGCGGTTACCGGTGTGCGCGGATCGTTGAGAGTCGAGGCGCGGGGTGAAGGGCATTTTGCCGGCGTTGATGCGAGGGCCAAGAAGCGCCAGCACTGCCGGAACAACCGTGACGGCCAGCAGCACGCTGATGCCAGAGACGAGGAAGCCCGCGACACCGATGGACCGGATCTCACTAATGGGAACGGTGAGCAGTGCGAGGAAACCAATGGCGACAGTGGAGGCGGAGACCAACAGCGTGCGGCCAGCGTGCCGTGTGGCAATGGCGGAGGCTGCGGGGCCGTCATGCCCCTCAGAGATGGCCTCACGGAAGCGACTCACCATGAGCAGTGTGTAGTCGATGCCGAGGCCGAGGCCCAGCATTGTCGCAAGGTTCTGTACGAGGATGGACAGGTGCCAGCGTTGCCCAAGAAAGCCTGCGATGGCGAGCGTGGCAGCGATGGCGAGCTGGCCGACTGCCAGAGGAATGATGGCGGCGACGAGGCTGCCGAAGGCGAGGAGCAACAGGAAGAGAGTCGCTGGAATGACCAGGGTTTCGCCGCGGCGCACATCGTCGGCGCTTGCTTTGCGGATGTCGAAGTTGAGAGGGATCTCGCCAGTGAGCTCAAGCTTTACCTGCGGATAGAGTGGGCGGAGTTGAACTGCGAGCGCATTGGCTCGAGCGTGCAGCGCGGGGACGAGGAACTCGACCGGACCGTTACTGGAGTTGAGGCCGACCAGCACAAACGTGCCACCCCCTTTTCCCAGAAAGATGGGATCGCGCAGCTGCTGGTAGGAGACGACAGCGGAGACGCCGGACTCCTCATTCAGGCCGGAGACGATGGTCGTCAGCGCCTGAGCGCCCGCATCAGAGTCGGCCGGAGGAAGACCCTGTGCGACGAGTACCACGCGGTCCACAAAAGGGGAGTGGAAACGCGTAGACAGCTCGCGCGCCACCGTCTCAGCTTCGCTGCCCTCGACACGTGTAGCCGTCTCGAGATGGCGCTCAGAGTGAAATGAGAAGGGAAACAGCACGGCAACGGCGACCAGAACTATGGCAGCGGCCCAAAAACGGCGCAGATACATGAGAGTCATCATCCCACACAAACAGTGTAGCCAAAACCTGCGCTCGACCAATTGATTTTCAGGCGCTAGCGATAAGGCAAAATGGGAGAGTAAAAAATCCTGGAGACCGCATAGTTGCCTGCGCTGCTCTCTGCATCTGACGTATGGAATGGATGGTGTTATGCCTTTTGGTGGATTGATTCGTATCGGTGCTTTTGTGATGCTTGGCCTGGGAACCGGGTTCCAACAGGGAGGCGCTGACCCTCGTGTGGGTACGTGGACGCTGAGTGCCGCGCAGTCGTCGCTGACGCCTGCGAACAAGCTCGTAATTGTCTCTTCGAAGGACGACGGGGTCCATGTTGTGATGTCTGGGGAAAATCATCTCGACTTTACAGCTAAATCGGATGGGCACGATTCTCCGCTGGCCGGAACTCCCGGGTTCAATCAGGTGCGTCTTCGCCGGGTCGATAAGAAGCAGGTGGAGGTCACCGAGAAAAAGGACGGGGCCGTCGTTGCGATTATCCGCGACAAGATTTCGCCTGATGGGAACGAGTTGACTACAACCACTATGGCCACGGGCCGGCCAGACCAGGTTACGGTCTGGATAAGGACCGGCGGAGCCAAGGTGCCCCATGATCCGTTCTCGGGAGAGTGGAGCGAGGATCTTGGCAAGAGCCGCATGAAGCAAGGGATGACCTTGAAGATCGATCCTGTGGGCAGGGACGGCGTTCATTTCGCCGGGGACTTCAGCTACACCGCTCACTTCGATGGCAAGCAGTACGACCTGAAGAACTCGCGCAACGATACCGTGCAATTGCAGGCGGTCGATGCGCACACGGTCGATGCTGTGTACCGCCGTGGCGATCAGATAACGCAGAGAGACAGATGGATTGTCTCTGCCGATGGCAAGCAGTTGACGCTAACCAGTTCTGGAACTCTGGAGTCTGGTCAGCGCCTGATGGAAAAGCTCACGTTTACGAAGCAGTAGCGGACTAAGCGTCCGCTACTGCAGTTACTTCAGCGATCGCGACCGGGGCATGCACCGTGCGAGGAGCCACGGAAATGATTCCCTTGCGGTGCATGAACTTGAGGATGCCGTTGACGGTGTCTTCAAGCGAAGGATCAGGTTTGCCCCACACGGAGGCATCGCGTGCCTCCTGGTAAGTGGAGTTGTCGTAGCGTTTGAACTCCATAGCAGAGATGTTCTCCACCGAGCTGACAAGGAAATCCAATAGCGGAAACAGCAGGTCCTCTTTGCGGCAGCGACGGATGAGTTCGGGCACGAAGTCATTGATATTGAAGATCTCGAACTGCCGCCCTGTTGAAGCCGTGATGAGGTCGGTGATGTCGAGCATATTCGAATAGTCGTCGCGCACGATGTGATAGGTCTTGTTCGCGGTCCCGGGTGTGCTGGAGATGGCGACGATGTTGTTCGCCACGATGTCTGCGGGGACGAAGCTGACCTGGTTGAGCGTGTCAACGCCGATGCCGTGGTTCACCATAAAAGCCACAAGGCGAACGGCGATATCAAAGTTGTTACCTCCGCCCGTGACCGAGGGGCTGACCAGGGCAGGTCTGTAGATGCGCGTCGAAAGGCCCTTACTGCGCGCATCGGCGACGACCTGCTCCGCAACCCACTTTGTCTGGCTGTAGCCGAAGTCGAGCAGTTCCATATCCTGATTGAAGTCGGTCTCCCACAGAACGCTCTTGACTGCCCAGCCGAAGACAAAGGTTGTCGAGACGTAGTTGAACTCCTTGGGGCGGCCTTCAAAGGCGAGCCGCAGCGTCTCGTTCGTACCCATCACATTCGGTTCGCGCATGCGGTCGTAATTGAAGAGATAGTTCACGGTGGCGCCGTTATGGAACACCGTGTCCATCTCATCCGCAAGGAACTTCCATGTTTCAGCACTGAGACCGAGGTTCGCCTGCCCAAGGTCGCCACAAACGGGCACCACACGAGCTTCAAACATCTCCATCAATTCAGGCGTATAGGCACCCATGGACTCCATCGCAGCCTGGAGTCTCTGCAGGCCCTGCTCTTCATCTGAGGCCCTGACGAGCACGTGAATCTTCGCATGGGTCTGTTCCAGCAGGCTCTTGATGAGGAACGGTCCGATGAAGCCCGTACCGCCAGTCAGGAGTACCTGCTCCATGACCGGAATCTCTGGCAACGGCCCGGGCGTCTGAGGTTCGAAGACCAGCGTCCGGTCGCTACTCATCATCTCTTTTTCGGCACGACTCTGCTCCTCGCGGAAGGCAGCGAGCGAAGTACGGAACATAGCCAACGCCTCTTCCGGAGCACTCTGCAGTTGCTCCGCGAGCTGGAAGAGTTCGGCTACGCTGACGCGTTGAATGACGCCGATATCGACCTGACGGGACAGCATCTCCGCACCATTGTCCTTCAGCAGTTCCTTCAACTCGTGCATGAAGACCACAAGATCCAGCGAATCGAGACCTGCTTCGATGAGGTTGTAGGTCTCCTTGCCGGTCAGGTTATACCGGGCTTTGAGTTCGTCGAAGGCCGTCTGCACCCCAGCCGTTGGCTCCTGCACACCGGCATCCTTCTCGCGTGAGAACTCGGAGAGTACGCTGAACTGATTTTCGAGCCACATCTGCTTCGTCTTGTGGCGCATGATCTTGCCGGAGCTTGTCCGGGGGATGGCGCGCGGCGCGATGAAAGAGATCAGAGCAACTTCAACATTGAGGAAGCTCCGCACTGCGGCTGCAATCTTGCGCGCTTCGGGAAGAACATTCGGGTTACGGACCTCCGCTACGATCGCGAGTGCAGGCTCGGTGTCCTCGTTGATCTGGAAGGCGGCAACGCAGTGTGCGCGAAGCAGGTTCGAGGACCGCTCGACGACGCTTTCGATGTCCTGCGGGTAGTAGTTCTGCCCGCGCAGGATGATCATGTCCTTGATGCGCCCGCAGACGAAAAGTTCACCCTTGTGAAAGAAGCCCATATCGCCGGTACGAAGATGGCCGTCGTCGAAGGGACTGTCATCCACCAAGCGGGCGTGGAATTGCTTCAGCGTGAGCTCCGGGTTGTTCCAGTAACCCTTGCATCGACCGCTGCCAGCGATCCAGATCTCGCCGATCTGGTCCTCCTGCAGGGCGATGTGGCGCTCGGGATCGACGATTTTGACGTCTATCCCGGTCAGTGGAGTTCCGCAGCTGACGATCTGTGTGGCCGAAGTGATCTCGGAGACCTCGGTGGTGAGCCGAACCTTGCCCAGCGTGAGCGCGTGCTTATTGGCGGAGATGATGTTCCGTCCGCCGAGCGAGACGGCCAGGGTGTTTTCGGCCAGGCCGTAAGCAGCATAGAAGGCCTCGGCCTTGAGACCGTAAGGCTGGAAGGCTTCGAGGAATCGTGTAAAGGTTTCGGCGTTGACCGGCTCGGCGGCGCACATCAGTACCTTGAGAGAGCTGAGATCACAGCCCTCCATGCTCTCCTTCGCTATGCGTCCCGCCCGCAGGCAGTAGTTGTAGGCAAAGTTAGGCGCTGCCGTCGCTGTAGCGTGATACTTGGACATCGTCTCGAACCACAGAATCGGGCGCTGAATGAAGTCCGTCGGTGAGAAGCCGTAGGTGGTTCCTCCACGCAGCGTGGGGTACAGGTAACAGCCGATTAAGCCCATATCGTGATACTGGGGAAGCCACGACACGACGACCGGAGATTCGTGGTCGATCACCAGGGGGCAGGTGTCGAGGATGTTCTTGTGTGTCACGACGACGCCCTTGGGCTCCATGGTGGATCCCGAGGTGTACTGAAGAAAAAGGGTGTCGGAGGTGCTGTCGAACGGCTCGGACCAGACCTGATCCGTAAAGTTCTCGGTGGGCAACCAGGGCATACCGGAGATGTAATCGACGTCCGCGCCGGAGGTGGTGACGCCGCTGCGAGCGAGGTTGGTCTTCAGGGAGGCGTGATAATCGTTGCTGGTGAGCACGCCGCTCGCCTGACAATCCTTGGAGATGTGGACCATCTTATAAAGCGCACTCTGGAAACCGCGAGAGCTGGGCGGATATACCGGCACAGGGATGAGCCCGGCGCGCACGCAGCCGAAGAAGGCGCAGATCATCTCCAGTCCTGCCGGATACGCAAGCAGTAGCCGACTCTGCGGCGCAAAACGTTCTTCCTTGAGAAGATGCCCGGCGATCGCCTTGGTACGCTGCACGAAGGAGGCGTAGGTGTAGCTCTCCAGCGGGCTGCCATTCAGGTCGAGGTACGAAAACAGGAGCTTCTCAGGATGCTCCGCTGCCAGACTATCCAACCGGTCTAAAATCGACGCCATAAGTTAAGAACAACACCTTCCAAGGTTGAATAGAAACAAGAAACTCGCCGTAGACGCATATCTTTGCGTGCGACAAGGTAAAAATATAGATCGATCACAGGCCGCAAATGACAGCCTGAGTTGGGGCTCATGCGAGAGATTCTGCAAGACCTGTGTCGTCATGCTATCAAAGCCTGCGTTCATCCCGCCTTAATCTCTTCGACTACGATAGTCAGGCCGTTTGATCGAGGGCGTTCTTGTTCGCTGTGACCCTTCGCGTTACCATTAGGCGTCCACTCCTGTGATTGGGCACAACTCGTCGGCTGTTGGACGCTCCTGAAGGGTCGCCAACGGTTCTACGCAGCGATTTCCAGGGACCCAGGCGGAGACGAATGATATCTGAAGTGAACGCGGCGATCGACGTACAGGCAGGCGGTATTTTGCATACGGACAGTGAGGACCTTGTTCCGTCCGAGGCAGTGGTGCGACTGCAGAGCGGAGCCCCGATCGATCTAGCGTCCTTTCCCAAGGTGCTGCGCAGCCGTTTGGACAGTTTTTTTGCTGCAACGCAGACGTCTCCCAAAGCCGACGGCATGATGTGGTCGAAGATCGGGATCGGTTTGGTGGTGCTGGCCGGCAGTTGGACGGCGATCTACGCTTTCAAACTGAACTCGTGGGCGTTCATGGCACTCTATATTCTTAGCGGGCTTGCGCAAACCTTTCTCCTGCTGAACATTGCGCATGACAGCAATCACAATGCCATCTCTTCGCGGTCGATCGTTAATAAGACCTTGAACTACGCGTTTGATTTGTGCGGCATCAACTCGTACATGTGGCGTATTCTGCATCATCGCGGACATCACTCCTGTGTCAACGTACATGGGGAAGACGATGCTTTGACGGGGCGCGGTCTGCTCCGGTTTACACCGTACGAGCCGCGCACCAGTCTGCAGCGGTTTCAGCATGTCTACGCCCTCGCGTTGTATGCCGTCTTCTCACTCGACTACGTGTTCGTCCGCGACTTCGAGTGCTTCTTCCGCCCTGCCCACGATTACATCGAACGTACGAAGCATCCGGCGCGCGAATATGTGATCCTCTTTGCGAGCAAGGCCTTTTACTTGACGTATATGCTCATTCTGCCGATCTTCCTGCTTCATCGAGCACCGCTGCTGGTGATCGGCTCCTTTTTGTTGGTGCACATGATCGTAGGCCTGAGCGTAGCGCTCGTCTTCCAGACGACCCACACCATCGATAGCACCTACTTTCCTGCAGGCCGGGGTGAGTTCGACAACGGCGTGTACCATATCTTCGCTACCACCGCGGACTATGCCACGGCCAACCCTGTTGTCAGCTGGCTCACCGGTGGCTTGAATCACCACATTGTGCATCACCTCTGCCCGTTCGTCTGCCATACCCACTACGCACCACTGACGCGCATCGTGGAGGAGACCGCCGCAGAGTTCGGAGTTCCGTACCGACAGCACCCCACAATGACAAAGGCGATCTGGCACCACCTGATACTTTTGAAGCAGTTGGGAACCGCAGACTGATTCTTTTCAATACGTATTTTGTATTAAAAACAGAGCCGTGCTTGGTTGACCAATTCTCTAGGCTCATCTGTAACTCCATATAGTTCAACGCCCTGCGAAGAGCAGCGAGGTTTCCACGTTGTCACTGCCTGTTCCTACCGTCTCCCGCTATCGCTCCCTGGCCGATTCACTTGCCATGGTGCGCAACCCGGTAGAGGTCCTATCGAAGTACAACGAAGACTTTGGTGACACCTTCCGGTTCTACATTGGCGGGCTGAAGGAAGCCATCGTTACGACGAACCCAGAGGTGATCCAGCATGTGCTGAAGACTAATGCGGAGAACTACCAGAAGTCCGACATCCAGGTGAAGCGGATGGGGCACTTCCTGGGCAAAGGGCTGCTCACCACGCATGGCGAGCCGTGGCGCACGCAGCGGCGACTGATCCAAAAAGGTTTTGATCGCAGGCAGCTCGATGCACTCTCTGTGATCATGCAGGACTCGCTGGCGGAGTCGATGCAGCGGTTCGATCAGGAGATTGCGAACGGCCCGGTAGACATCTATCCTCAGCTGATGAAGATGACTTTCTCGATGGTTGCGCGATCACTGTTTGGTGCGCGATTGAAGGACGAAGATATCGAGCTGGTTAGCCATACAATCTGCACTGTGCAGGAGTTCATCGTTCGCCAGACGCTGCAGCCATATCTAAATCCCTGGTTCGCGGTATCCGGTGAGCTGCGACGGCACGAGGAGATGCGCGCGCAGGCCGACGGCGTGCTGATGTCCTATATCCAGCAGCGTCGCAACAGTGGAGAGCCGGGGACAGACCTGTTGCAAACCATGATGGATGCGCGCTATAGCGATGGCGAAGGCATGAGCGATGAGTTGGTGCTGAGCGAGAGTATGCAGCTGCTGGTCGCGGGTCATGAGACCTCCTCGAACGGCCTTTCCTGGCTGCTCTATCTTTTGAGATCGAACCCCGGATGCCTTGAACGCGTACGCCAGGAGTTCGACTCAGTGCTGGGCGATCATCCGCTCGGGCCTATGGATATGCCAAAACTCGAGTTCACCACGCAGGTCATTCAGGAGGGTCTGCGGCTGTATCCTCCGTTCTGGATGATTGACCGTTTGGCCGTGGCCGACGACCGCGTGGGCGACGTCGAGATTCCTGCGGGCTCGACGGTCATCGTCCATGTGTACGGAGCCCATCACGCGCGCAACCATTGGAAGAACCCGGAAAGCTTCGACCCCGAACGCTTTGTGAAAGGCAGCGAAAAGCTGCGGACACCCTTTACTTATCTGCCCTTCGGTGGAGGGCCGCGCGTATGCATAGGAAACCACTTTGCCATGCTGCAGATGTTGATGATTCTGAGTAATTTGCTGCGGAACTATGAGTTCGACCTGACTCCAGGGCAGTCGATCGAGGCGCGCCCCATGGTGATATTGCGCCCCAAGAACGGCATTCGCATGGCCTTCACTAAGGTGAAGGCAACTGACCGACAACTGTCAGAAGTCCCGGTGGCTTAAGCTGAGCACCTTCGTTCTTGCGAATTGGGCAAAATGAAGACACGAAGTAAACACGCAACGTTGAGTGAGGTGGCGAAGTCTGCCGGAGTTGGCACGACGACGGTCTCTCGGGTGATCAACGGAGGTCAAAGCGTTGACCCGAAGACGTTGGCGCGCGTGCAGCGTGCTATTGAGACGCTTGGCTATATGCCAAGCCAGGCTGCGCGCATTCTGAAGGGCGATCGTACCCGCGCCATCGGACTCGTGATCCCGAGCATCGCCGATCCCTTTTTTTCCAGTTGCGCCGAAGCCGCGCAGGCGATCGTGCGCACGCATGACAGCGTTCTGATCGTGCTGACGACGCAGAATGATCCGAAAGAAGAGCTCGCCGCCGTGAACATGCTGATGCGGCATCGTGTGGATGGCC
>NZ_JAGSYC010000011.1 GCF_025685545.1 Granulicella paludicola
CCGAGGCTGACCGGAAAACGAAACCCGCCGAACCAGCGTCACCGCTTGGCCAAACTGAGGATGATGAGGATAGTGAATCGTCAGAGAAACATGGGTAGTGTGTGAGTGCTTCGCAGATGCCCACCGCGACCCGTGTTGCTGGCTTCTGGACGTGGAAGAACCTCGGACGCTCCGTCAACGCAGGAGCCAGGGGCATCCGCATCCTTGCTCCGATTGTCGGCGTGAAGCGCAAGAAGGACAGCGAGGCCGAGAAAGACCTCACCTCGCAGAACACTCGCGCCCTGCTCGGCTTTCGCAATGCCTACGTCTTCGACATCTCGCAGACCAGTGGTGTCGACCTTCCCGAGATACATCAGGTGTCGGGCGATCCCGGCGAGAACATCGAGCGGCTTGCCGCTTTCCTGATAGAGCAAGGAATCCAGCTTGTCTATAACCCGAAGATCGCTCCCGCCCTTGGCATGAGCTACGGCGGACGCATCGCCATCCTTCCTGGACAGGCGAAGGCCGAGGAGTTTTCGACGCTCGTGCATGAGGCCGCGCACGAGATGCTGCATAAGGCCGAGCGCCGCACCGCCACCACGAAGACGGTGCGCGAGACAGAGGCCGAGGCTGTGGCCTTCGTTGTCGGAAAAGCCGTTGGGCTGGTGACAGGTTCGGCATCCGCCGATTACATCCAGCTCTATCACGGAAACGCTTCATTGCTGGCCGAGAGCCTGGAGGTGATCCAGCATGCCGCCTCACTCATCCTCGCCGCCTTGGAGCCAAGTGTCGACGATGAGACAGAGCCAGGACGCGAAGCCTCGGCAGAACTCGCGGAGGTGGCCTAGTGCGGACACTTCTCTCCATCCTCGAAAAGGCCGGCGGTTGGCACCACGGTCTCTACCTCAAGATCGAGCGCACTCCGTTCATGGAACTGGTGATCGAGGCCGTCGATGAGTCCGGTCCTTGCGGCCTTCCTGCTATCTCCGTAGCCCACTACGGCAAACTCAACGGCGATGCCATGCGCGACCCGGAGATGTGTTTCGAGCTCGGCGCCGCCTGTGGTCTTCATCTCGACCCGTTCTACTGGTTATGTTGAGCTCAACATAACCAATACTGTGTGAAGAGCCGGATTATGTGAAGTGAGACGAGATGAGGCTCATAGCCTTTGGCGAATTCACCGGCGCACTGAACATAGTTCGGCTGACTGTTCCGGAAAATTCAGAAAGGGTATGATTTGAGTGCGTCTTTGAGGACATTCCGCGATGCTTTTAGACACACCGAAGGCGGATTCATCAAATGAATTGGGCGAGGACACGTGGGAGTTGTTCGAGTTGATCGAGAAGTCCTTTGGTGTGACTCTTGACTACGCTACATTGCTCGGAAGTTCTATCCGAGACATCGCAGAACTCATCGCACGACAAGCCACAAAGCCTCCCTCAGAGAAATGCTTGACTGCTGCAGTGTTTTATCTGTTGCGTCGAGAGTTCGTTTCGGGACTCGCAGTTCCAAAGGCTAGTATTCGTCCAAATGCATCGCTCACCTCTTTACTGCCATGGAGAAAGCGAAGGGATCGATGGCTTCTGCTTGAGAAGCATCTCCAACTAGAACTACCCGCCCTTCGGATGCCAGCGTGGCTCTTCCTGTCGACTTTGCTTCTAAGTGTGGGAGCCGGGTTCTTATTTTGGGAGACCGCCTGGAAGAATCTTCTATGGGTAGGCATCGTTACGATCTCAGCGTGGATAGCCCTACTTCGCCTTTTCGTTCCTCTCGGGCGCGCCTTTCCGAATGGGTGTGAAACTGTTGGCGACCTTGTAAGGCTTACTCTGGCGCGAAACTACGCGGAACTCTCGGTTCGTTTTGGCGGTGCATCTCCCGGCTTGATCACAGAACTTCTCATGCAGTTAATTGCAGCTGAGATCGGGACTGATCCAGACGAGATTACGCCGGAGACTCGTGTACCGCAGGGGCTCAACATCTATTAAGCGCCACGGCTCCTATGATGAACAACCGCATCGACCCGGTTAACGGGCCGATGCGGGCAGGTTAGATCGATGCGAGAAAGTCGAGCAGACTGTCATCAGGCTTGAATCGCTTGAATGCAGAGCCCGATGGTGTGACCCTAGCAAGGGCCCTTTCCTTCAGCGCGATGCTTGTGTGCAGATAGCCGTTGGTGGTCTCGATGCTCTCGTGTCCGAGCCAGAGCGCGATCACGGAGATGTCCACTGCTGCATCGAGCAAGGCCATAGCGGTTCCATGCCTGATCGTATGAGGCGAGATGCGCTTCTTCTCCAAGCTGGGGCATCGTGGCGATGCGGCAGCAACGGCCTTCTGTAGCAGGAGGCGCACGGCGAAGCGGCTCAGCGGTTCGCCGCGAACTCCCGGAAAGGCTACGCCACCGGTGTTCTCGCTAAGCCAGTCACGTAAGATACGTGCGGTGGAGGGCCATAACGGAATCGCACGTTCCTTACGTCCCTTGCCGTGCAGATGGACGTAGCTGTTCTTGCCGCTACCGATCTGATCTGTGCGTAGAGCACACAGTTCAGAGACGCGCGCACCGGAGTTGTACATGGTCAGCAGCAAGGCATAGTCACGCCGTCCGCACCAATGCTTGCGATCAATGCTGTTGAGGATGGCATCCATCTCTGTGCGGGAGACATACTCCAGAAGCCGCGTATCTGTTCGCTTCATCGGAATGGCGAGCACGCGGGTGGCTGTTCCAACGCACTCCGGGTGATGCAGAGCCACCATGCGGAAGAACGACCGTATGGCCGTGAGCCGCAGGTTGCGTGACACAATGGAGTTCTTGCGCTGTAGCTCCAGGTTATCCAGAAAGCGCAGAATGATCTCGGTATCAAGCTGTTCGATGTCGAGTTGCGCAGGCTCGATCTTCAGTTCCGACTGTATGAACTGCAACAGCAGACGGAATGTATCCCGATAGCTCGCGAGCGTCTGCGGGCTGAGCCGTCGCTGAGCGATCAGGTAGTTGGTGAAATACTGTTGGAGAAGAGGGCCAGCAAGCATCATCGGCTGATCGGCCTCGGTTTTTTTGGACCAATTGAAATGTTAGTCTTCGACCAAATCTGACCTGGATAAGGGAGGCTTTGAATGAAGAAGAGGCGTTTTTCTGTGGAGCAGATCGTTGGCGTGTTGAAGCAGGCGCAGGTGGGTGTTCCTGTGGCGGAGGTGATCCGGAAGGCTGGGATCAGCGAACAGACGTTCTACCGGTGGAAGGCGAAGTATGCGGGCCTGGAAGTGGACGAGGTTCGGAAGATGGCGCAGTTGCAAGAAGAGAACATGCGCCTGAAGCAGTTGGTGGCGGAGCTGACGCTGGACAAGACGATGTTGCAGGATGTGCTCTCAAAAAAATGGTGAAGCCTTCGCGTCGTGGACCGATGGTCGATCGGCTGATGAGCAGCTATGGAGCTAGTGAGCGGCATGCCTGCCGTGTTCTGTGTGTGACGCGCGGAACGTATCGCTACCGGAGCTGCCTCGATCCACGAACTGAACTGCGGATGCGTATCCGTGAGATAGCTCAAGCACGAGTGCGCTACGGATACCGCAAAATCCGCGTTCTGTTGAATCGCGAAGGCTGGGATGTAGGCAAGTACCTGGTGTACCGGTTGTGCAAGGAAGAAGGCCTGATGCTGAAGCGTATGAAGCCGGCAGGCAAGCGCAAGGCTGTTCGTCTGCGCGAAGAAAAGGCCAAGCCCACCGCGCCGGATGAGGCATGGAGCATGGACTTCGTGGCAGACCAGCTGCAGGACGGGATCCGCTTCCGTTCGCTGACCATCGTCGATGTCTATACACGAGAGGCTGTAGCGATCGAAGTTGGTCAGAGCTTGAAGGGCGACGATGTGGTGCGCACCCTGAACAAGCTGAAGCTCGAACGTGGCGTCCCCAAGGTGTTGTTCTGTGATAACGGCAGCGAGTTCACCAGTCATGCCATGGACCTGTGGGCCTATCAGAACGGGACAAAGATCGACTTCTCGAGGCCTGGCAAGCCGACCGACAACGCCTTCGTGGAAAGCTTCAACGGAACCTTCCGCGCCGAGTGCCTGAATACCCACTGGTTCATGAACCTGAAGGAGGCAAAGCATCTGATCGAAGCCTGGAGACGCGAATATAATGAGAGTCGTCCTCACGCATCTCTCGCGGACAGGACACCAAGCGAGTTCGCCAGCCAGTACGCGGCTAGCCGCGTACTGGCTGGAACCTAAACCGGTCGAAGACTAACTCTCACCTTGGTATAGAAATGCTAGGCCCCTCACGGCGGCCTCCTCTCCGCATCTGTTCTGGATCAAAAAGTGCACCAGCATCTCGAAGAAGATCTGGCGTAGCACTCAAATACCAATAAGTGCTCTCCGGTCCCTGGTGGCCGAGGTAGACGGAGAGCCATGGAAGCTGCCTCCGGATGTCAGTGCCTTCGTGCTGCCAGAGTGTCAATCGCTTCACCGCGAAGGTATGCCTGAAGCAGTGCAGTGTGGGCCTACGTTGGTTCGCGGGCGGAGCAATGCCAACCTGCTTCAGCAACTGACGAAAGGTGTACCGGAGCGGGTTATAGATCAGTGGTCGGCAAATCGTGTTGGTGAAGAATGGTTCAGCGCTGCGGCCCCGCAACGCTGTTGCTCGCTCGTCGATATAGTGCCGCAGGTGCTCCACGGTCGAGGTGTGGAGCACGACGTTACGTGACTTGCCAAACTTCGTCTCATGGATATACAGATGTGAAGGCTTCGCATCGAACCTCACATCGGCCATCGTCAGGCGCAGAGCCTCCCCGATCCGAATACCTGTGCTGGCTAGCAGGCCAATGAGTGTGCTGACCGTCGCCGCACGGAACCTGAGCCGGTTACGCGCGGCTGCTTCCATAAGCTGCTGAATCTCCCGGTCAGAGAAAATGTAGGACGCACGGCGCTTATACCGCCTCCGGAACTGGCTTTGCGGAATGCCCGTCTGTTCTTCGAAAGTACGAACCTGCAGCAGGAACGCGCGTATGGTAAGCAGGCGATGCTCATCGCGATAGGGTCGGTTCAGCATAGAGCCGTCCATCACCCAACCCATCGCAAACTCTGCGCGAATCGGCCAGGGACATCCGTGCAGTCGCCATCGTTCGAGAAAGCTGCGGAGCAGCGCCTCTTCATATCGGAGGCGTCTACGCTGGTCGCCTTCAAAATAAGGGCTACGCTTGGCGCGAGCCTGCTTCAGCGCGAGGAATGCTTCGAGGTGCTGAGATAGGGCTTCGAAGGTCATCGCTCACCTCCCGGCCACGGTAGGGCAACCTGAGCAAGTGCCTTCATGTCGAGCTTGGCGTAGATCAACGTCGTCGAAAGGCGGCGATGGCCGAGCAGGTCTGATACATCCTTAAAGGACGCTCCATGGTTCACCATGATGGTAGCCATGGTATGGCGGAGTGAGTGCGCAGAACCCCCAACGACACCCGCTCGCTTGAAGAGGTACTTCGAGATCGCCTTGATATGCAGGCGTCTCATCTCATCAGGGAAGGTTGAACGACTGGAATCAAAAATCCAGACCGGGACACTGGAGAAGGTTCGAAGGTAGGCGACAAGCGCCTTACCCACATCTTCCGGCAGCGGAAGTATCCGCTCGCGTCGGCTCTTCTGGCTGCATATCCTTATAGAGCCTGCTTGCCAGTCGATATCCTGCCACTTGAGATGAGCAACTTCTTCGCAGCGCAGACCGAGCCGCAGTAACAGCAACAGCAACGCACGATCTCGGCGCGCTATCCACCTGTTGCCCTGTGATGCCTTGAAAAGAGCACGTATCTGCTCACTCGAAAGCTGTCGCGGAAGATGCGCGTGACGCTTCGTCGCAGTCCTGGGAAGAGCTTCGTCCCATCCCATCGGCACCATGTTGTTCTCTGCGAGATACCGCAGAATCGTGCGCATGCTCGTTAGCGAAGCACGTTGCGTGCCCCGGTTGGGATAGCGCTCGAACTCGGCTGTAAGAAATCGAACGATGTCGGTGAAGCAAATGGCATCCCATGCAGTCGGTCCATCACCAAAGCAAAAGCTGCAAAGTCGCCGCAGAATGCGGCGTTGAATCTCACGTGTCGATGCTGCGAGACATCGTACCTCCCGCGCGTACAGGTCATAGCTGGCCACGCACTCTGAAAGCGATAGCCCCTCCTTCGATAACTGGTCCATAGTCTCCTCGCGCCGACCGGATGTCGGTACGAGAAGAGTCCCGAACTATGTTGAGCAGTGCAAATACAAGAGCCGCGTGAACACTGCGCCTTAGCCATGTGGTGAGACTCCGCTTCACATAATCCGGCGCTTCACACAGTATTGGCGCAACGACTACCTCGGTATCGAGCAGTGGTCGCGTTCGATCCATGACGGCCTGTATGTGTATCGCCGGGAGATTCACGAGCAGAATACGCGGTTCGCCACCCTCTGGGACACCCACCTCAAAGCCCAGGGTTTTCTCGAAGCGTTTACGGACAAGTGCATCCTTGGCTAGTCCGCTCCCTTGGAGCGATGCATCCCGAGGTGTCTCCGCTCCGTGATCCACCCTTAGCGGAGTGGCTATATGAGTTCCATTCGCCGTCTTCTTCGACCGCATAAAGGTTCTAGTTGACCGCCCTCATCGAATGCCTCTCGGTAGGCGATGTTATCTCTTTAGGCCCGGACTCTCCAGATGTTCCGGCTTCTGTCTCCCTTGCTTCTCTCGCTCTCAATCGCGTCGGTAGCTCATGTGCAGGGAATCATGACTTCTCAGCGCTCAGACGTTAAGGGAGACTTTTGATATATGAGCCCTATCCACAGATTCAAGGAAGTGCTTGAACCTGTGGACGCCCCGTAGGCACGGGATCGCGAACCAGCAACTCTAGGGTGTACTTGGACGCCTGCCCGATCCGGATCGGCCTCTTGAGACTTTGGTTGGGAAGACGTCACTCAAAGGCAGCCGGATTGGCCACACCTGGAGTGGGTGATCTATGTCCGAATCTCTACGATCATCGACGCTCCAGCCACTGTTTCAGACCTCTGCGGCACGGTCTAATCGAGTCAAGACCTGCGCGCCGTTTCACAGATTCTCGAAGAACTGCAAGCGTCGGCAAAGCGGTTGACAAACTTGGGGATAAGGAATGAATACATTGTCCACGAACGAAGCGACCAGCAATGCTTGGCGTACCGAATGGCAGGATTTCGGCGAGTTTACATACCTCAACACAGCCGCCCATGCGGCGTTTCCAAAATCGACCGTCACTGCAGTGGAAGACGCACTGGCCGCCAAGGCGATGCCACACACCATGAGCGATTCGCTCTATTTTGATGCGCCAATTCGAGTACGTAGAGCCTTGGCTAACCTTCTGGATGCACGGCCCGAAGAGATCGCCCTGACGACAGGCGCAAGCACCGGTCTGCAACTGTTCGCGTTGTCGTTGAAGTGGCAGGTCGGGGATGAGGTCATCTCGGCGGCGGGCGAATTTCCAACGCAATACGCGACTTGGAAACCGATGGAAGCCAGAACGGGGTTGCGACTAAAGATAGTTTCGCCTCGCGATCAGTTCCTCACCGCAACAGACCTTATTGAGGCAATTACGCCACGGACGAGAGTCATTTCCGTAAGCCAGGTTCGATTTGATAACGGCGCTCTGTTGGATACGGCTTCCGTTGCGGATGCCTGCCGCTCACGTGGGATTTTATTTGTCCTCGACGTGAGCCAGTCATGCGGAGCGATTCCGATGAGTGTCCGTGAGCTTGGCGCCGACCTCATTGTGTCAGCCGGCTACAAGTGGCTTCTCGGGCCGTCGGGGACGGGTTTTGCTTGGATCAGTCAAGCGTTGCTTGAATCGATGCGTCCTGCACCCTTCCACTGGGCCGCTCAAACTAACGCAGATTTCTCGTTCCTCGATCTCGTCGCACCGGAGCCGTCCCCTGATGCACGCCGTTGGGACTCCGCGGAGTCGGCAACTTATTTCAATCTCAACCTGAGTGCGATGGCATCATCGGTGGAACTTGTCGGCAGGATTGGTCCTCAAAATGTTCTCAATCACGGGAGAGCGCTTATCAGGAGACTGTTCGATCTTCTACCTTCCGCCTTCAGTCCAGCAAGTCCGATGGAAGACGGCGCTAGGGGCTCATTCGGCTGCTTTGTCGCATCGACTCCGGAGGAAACAGTACGAGTGAGCCAGGAATTGAAGGCTCGTCAAATCATCGTGAGCCTCCGAGAGGGACGCATCCGAGTCTCGCCCTATCTTTTCAACACGGAAGAAGACATCGACGCCCTCATTGGCGCGCTAGTCGGATAGGGCGAAGAAAATATGACAACGATCTATCAGCGCTTACACTCCCTCGGTATTGAACTGCCGGTATTACCGCCACCTGTTGTTGCAGGCTATGTGCCCAGCTTCGCATCCCACATTCGTTCGGGAGATACGGTCTACATCTCCGGCCGACTGGCAAAGCGAAACGGTTCAGTCTGGGCAGGAAAAGTCGGAGATCAGCTCACGACAGAAGAGGGGGTTCAAGCGGCGCGCGGTGTCGCGATTGAGATTCTGAGCGTCCTGCATTTCACGCTAAAAGATCTCAGCAGAGTGAAGAGAGTCGCGCGACTGTTTGTGATGGTCAACGCCACGACCGAATTTCTCGAATCACACATCGTAGCCAATGGCGCCTCGGAACTGTTTCTGGCGGTGCTTGGGGAACCCGGTACGCACGCAAGAAGCGCATGCGGAGTCGCTCAGCTTCCGTTCGGGGCCTGTGTAGAGATTGAGGCAATTGTGGATGTCGTAGCGGAGCGAATGGACGTATTGTGCGAGCTTTAGCTTTCTGGTGTGATGCGAAGGAAGACCCGGAGCGGATTAGACCTGGACCCGCCGTAAAGGGTCGGATTTGGACGGAGGTCGAAGGGCTATACCATAGCCTAGCAGCCCATCTAAAAGCACCGATGAGATTTCCTGCCGCTGGTGAGACTCCAAATGGAAGACGTCAAGAGAAGATCGTTATGCGCTCTGCTCCGTCACTAATGCCACTTCCTCAACACATTGCATTGAACGTGGAGTTTGAGAACCGCAGAGTAAGTTCTCAAGCCGTGCGGAGAAGGTACGGAGAGACCAGAAATAGTAACTTCAAATCGAATCGACGTCCGCGTCGTTTTAAGGATCAATTATGAGCAATAAGCATCACCAATACAACACGAGCATCGAGTGGACCGGCAACCGGGGTAAAGGCACCAGCGGCTACCGCCTCTACGAGCGCTCCTATGACCTTGGATCCGGCGGTAAGCCGATGCTGCAGGGCTCTGCAGACGCGACATTTCGTGGCGATGCGTCGAAGTGGAATCCCGAAGACATGTTGCTTGCAGCGTTGTCGTCGTGCCACATGCTTTCGTATTTGCATTGCTGCGCGGATGCGGGCATCTCGGTCATCTCATACACTGACGCTGCAGGAGGCACGATGGAGCTTGCGAGCGATGGGTCAGGTCACTTCACACAAGTCGTGCTGCACCCGCAAGTGACTATCACGAGGGCCTCAAGCATCGCGCTTGCTCAAGAGCTTCACCATAAGGCACATGAGCTCTGCTTCATAGCCAACTCTGTCAACTTTCCCGTGCGGTGCGAGGCCACCGTCGCGCACGCTGTAGCTGGAAAGGAAGCGAACCATGCCTGAAACATCCTTTCATCAAATCCTTGCTTACCGGTGCAAGCGGGGAAACGCTACTGACCTTGACGTTCATGGCTTCTGCTCTTGCAGCCTCCGTTCAACGCGAGCAAACTCTCTTTAGAGTTCTTATTTGGGCATGTCGTACACGTCACAAGTTTAAAAGAACTTGCCCGGGGAAATTCGAAATGAATCGAGTCTAGAAAGAGCGTTTCGGCCTCGGGATGGAAGAGTTCCTTCCGCCATTCCAACGAACTAGCCACTTCATGCGATAACCACCACTGTCGAAACTAGGGGCTCTGATTTGCTAGCGCCGAGGTGAGCTCAACTCAACGGGTCTCAGGTGCGTGAGAGGCAGAATCGGCTCTGAAGTGTGCAATAACACATCGAGCAAACCGCTCCCTTATCAACTCTAGGCCTTAGAAAAAGAAGATCCATAGAAGTAAGCCAGCCCTACGTCATAGTCTCGACCCGAATGATACTGCCATCAGTGGCAATCTGTGACCGTGTTTTCAGTCTTTCAGCCCTAGTCGACCGGCGCCAGATCAAGGTGCAGGAACTGGTTGAATGCGGTTTGCGTGTAGTCGGCGAAGGGGACCCCGTTTCGAAACCCGGCCTTACGATACAAGGTCAATGCTGGCTCGAAACTCGAGCCGGTGCCGGTTTCAAGGCTGAGGCGCCGCAGTCCACGCTCGCGAGCCTCAGCTAAAATATGAGCGAGCAGCCGCGCTGCTGCGCCTTGCCGTAAATAGTCCGGGTGAGTTCGCATGGATTTGAGTTCGCCGGAGCCATTTCCCAATTCCTTGAGCGCTCCCACAGCCAGCAGAGCTTCACCCCGCCAAATTGTCCAGACTGTTACCCCAGGCGCTTGCAAGCCTGAGAGATCGAGAGCGTAAACGCTTCCGACCGGCGTGTTGGCTTGCATGCCTGCCAGATGTAGAGCAAGCAAGGCGCGCGTGGCCACACCAGTTAAATCATCTTTGAGGATGCGTAAGCCGTCCATAGGTTCAGCCTCTGTCACTTGTTTGCCCATGTACATAGAGTCGATCGCCTTTCCAAATCTTTGTCTGGAGCGAATATTATCCGGCATTGAATGTGCGGCGGTACGCGCTCGGCGTCGTTCCAAGCATGCGGGTAAAGTGATGCCGCAAAAGGGCTGCGTCGCTGAAGCCGCATTCTGCGGCGATCTCCTCAAGGGATAGCTGAGTCGTTTCGAGGAGGTCTTTCGCTGAGGTGACTCGGACGGAGAGAAGCCAACGTCCTGGCGCTTCTCCCACGGCTCCGTTGAATTTTCGCGCGAAGCTCCGTGAACTCATGTTCATCCTTCGCGCCATCGCATCGACGGTTACCTTTTCATTGATGTTTGCTCGTACCCATGACAGGAGTTCAGCGAACCATTGAGTTCCTTCCTCTCCCATAGCCCCCTCGATGAACTGCTTCTGTCCGCCCTCCCGATGAGGGTGTGCAACAAGCCGCCGAGCCACGGAGTTTCCTATTGCGACGCCGTAGTCTCGACGAATGATATGCAGACAGACATCGATTGCAGCCGCACTTCCCGCGGACGTGAAGATTCCCCTGTCCTCCGTGTAGAGGATTTCGGGTTTTACTGCTATCCCTGGATAGAGGCGCTGCAGCTTCTCCGCGTACTTCCAGTGAGTCGTCGCTTGTCGCCCGTCGAGAACGCCAGCTGCCGGTAGAACGAATGCGCCCGAGCACAGGGAAACGATGCGTGCTCCTCGATCAGCGGCCTGTCTCAAGGCCGTTAGAAGCTCTTGCGGGGGTGTTTCTTCAACGTCTCGCCAGCCAGGAATCACGATGACATCGGCTGATTCCAAAACGGCGACACCGTGGTATTCGGGGACGACAAGAATGCCTCCGATCGCGCGGATGGGACCCGACTCGCATGACGTGACGGTGAAGTCGTACCAACCGTATATCTCGGGCCTTGGAAGTCCAAAAGCTTCGACAGCGACCCCAAACTCAAAGGTGCAGAGACCGTCATACGCTACCACCACAACATGATTCGTTTTATGCGACATGACGTCCCTATCAACTTGGCAGAAACTTAAGGATAGTAGTCCTTTCTGCCACTGGCAAGCAGTTTGAAGAAGCTTGATGCTTGAGCTCAGAAGTCACTTGAAAGGGGAAATATCGATGGTCACTACCAGTCTTCCAGGCTTTAAAACTAAGAGCAGTAGCCGGATTCAGGAAGTTTCGGCCGCTTCGTCAGAGAAGGCCCGGGAACACTTTGGGAACAGACTCACGTTCGAGACGGATTGCGCAGACGTGTATGCCGCGCAGCATACGGGCACTGTGGACTTCGTTCTCCTCGATGTGCGAAACGCAAGTAGCTTTGCGAAGGGGCACGTACCTGGAGCGACAAACATCCCAACCCTGAATATCACCGAAGCCCGTATGGGAGAGTTCGCACCAGATACTGTCTTCGTGGTCTACTGCGCAGGTCCTCACTGCAACGGCGCCAATAAGGCGGCGCTCAAGCTTGCCATGCTCGACCGGCCTGTCAAAGAGATGATCGGTGGAGCGCTCGGCTGGGTAGATGAGGGCTTTGAATTGGTGACGAACGAGTGATCGACTCTTTCAAGATCCGATCGGCACGGCCCGGTGATGCCACTGAAGTGCTCTCCATGCTGGGGCGGTTGGCAAAACATGAGGGCGCGGCCGACCAGCCACGCCTCAACAAAGATTCTCTGGAGCAATACGTCTTTGCATATTCACCTCGAGCGTACGTGTTTGTGGCTGAATCCCAAAACGGAGTGCTCATGGGTTTCATTCTTGTGTTCGAAACCTTCTCCAGTTGGACTGGAGATCTTGCGCTTCACATTGGAGATCTGTGGGTAGAAGAGTTCGCAAGGCGTCGGGATGTTGCCCGTCAACTCATGAATCACGCCTCGGACGCCTTTCCAAATCGTCGTATCGATGTCTACGTTGTTCGCACAAACGATGCGCGCTCATTTTACGAGTGCTGTGGCTTTGTGGAGCAGGAAGAATGGGTTCTCTACAGGAGAGCTGCTGCCGATCATCGGCAGCGGGGAAGCTCCGGCGCGTCATTGCAGGAGAAGTCATAGAGCCGGGCACGGTCACTTACGCAGCCGGAAAGACTAGTTCGTGGAAGCCTCGGGAAGTCGCGTCAGCGGAAGTTTCGAGGAACGAAAGCAGTACTCCATTGCGCTGCTCCAAACTTCGCTCGCATGTTCCTCAAGAGAAGTCAGTAAGCAAGGAGTCGAGTGACTATTCCTTGTCTCTCTTGCGGATCTCCTCTTGGAGCAGGGAAAGGTGGTGGAGGTCGTGGCCGGCGGCGAGCTGCACCACCGTCCAAAGAGTCTCCTCGCCTCGAATGGGATGCGTGACGGCCTTCTCCCGATCAGACGACGTGAGGCCGCTGATGAAGGCGAGGTTCCACTTGCGCGTAGATGCAAAGCTGCCGAGCGCCTCGCTGGGCGAGTACGCGTCATAGATCTTTGCCCAGCTATCCTGATCAAATGTCTGGAGGATCGGTCCTTTTTCCCCGTAGGCGTAGCGCAGGCGCCAGGCCCAGACCAACTCGCAGTCGGCCAGGTGACAGACGATCTCGCGCAGGTTCCATTTGTGTGGTGCGGAGCGCCGCTCGATCTCGTTTTCATCAAGATCGTCCAGCAAATGCAACAGCTTCTGCTGGGTCTCCGACATCACCTTGACGGGATCGCTGTCGCCTAATACCTCTTCATACGGAAATTTGTTGGTAGCCAAAGTTGCTCCTTTTCAAGGTGGATCAGCTGCTTCGCGGGTTTCCCGGGGCATATCCAATGACCGCCTCTGGTGGCCCCTTGCGGCCCGCATGGGTGAAAGCCTTGCCGCGTACCCGCCTTTCCAAACCTCTGATGAAATCTATTTCAGGTGGATCGAATCCATGATGAGGTTGTCGCTAATCTTCCATACTCCGTCCTTTTTAACGAGAACCTTCAAATAATAAGAGTGTCTTGGCTGCATAGGATTTCCGCTATTATCGTTGATCAGCCCCTCAATGCGTTCATCGCTCCAGACGGCTGCTGTCGTCGGAGATGTGAGACGCAAGTCCAAAATCGTGATCGGGCTGGTATCTTTTCCAGCGCGATACCCAGGCCGTGCCATAAGGTCGATAAGAAATTTCTGAATCTCCGTCTTGCCATGAAGACGGACACCGAATGGATTCTGCCAGATCGCATCACGAGTGTAGGTTGACGCAACTTCTTCTGGATCGAACTTTTCCCACCCGTCCGCTTCGCGCGTCAGTACTGCGCGGATAGCCGCTTCTTCGGACGACGACCGCGCGTGAGCATTTTGACTCGGCAAAAGGAGAACAGCGAGAATAAGGGTGAATTGTAGGCGCATAGTTTTTTCTCCTGTATCAGCTAGGGGAGCGAACAATCGCTCGCGTTTGGCTTTAGGGGATAAGTTGCGAAACTGAACGGGTCCCAAGGTTCGCTATCCACTTGCAACTATTAGGTGCATCTCCTAAGCGGCTCATCGTTACAAAGGTAGGGAATCTGGGCAATCGAGAGCGAGCTCAAACTTCTCGACGAGCCGTGCCACATGCAGACCATCGGCTAGAGCGTGGTGTACGTGGATCGATAGCGGCATGGTGCAGCGGCCGTTTGCATCCGTAATTTTCCCGAACGTGATGCGAGGTGCAGAGTCCTGGCGTGAAAAATCACGCGCATGGGAGATGGAGGTGAAGTCAAACCAAGGAAGAACTGAATAGCGAATCAGGTTGGCTTCCGGATAGCGCTCGATGTCCTCTCGTCGCTTTACACGGTCAAGTTCGATGGCCCCCTCGCGGACAAAGTCATCGATCCGCTGCAGGAACTGATAGTGTCCCATCCCAATGGTCCCATTCGCGCGCCCCACAGCGCTGCCTCCATTGATCTGTTCATAACGCCAGACATTCCCATCGACAATCCGCGTCCTGAAGTTTTCAACTTGATGCGAGGCGACGAGTGACCGGTGCATGAGTGACAAAAAGATCGAGAGGTTATGCTGTTTGGCATAGCGGTAGGTCGCTGTGCATTCAATGCGCACGCAGACCCTGGAGTGCCCGGCGTTTTTTGAACCAGTTGCTTTGATAGAAACTGGCAATCAAGGAGCGAACGATGGCACGGCGGAAGAAGCATACGCCTGAGCAGGTAGTGAACCTGCTGCGGCAGATAGAAGTG
>NZ_JAGSYC010000026.1 GCF_025685545.1 Granulicella paludicola
GGCCATCCACACGATGCCGCATCAGCATGTTCACGGCGGCGAGCTCTTCTTTCGGATCATTCTGCGTCGTCAGCACGATCAGAACGCTGTCATGCGTGCGCACGATCGCCTGCGCGGCTTCGGCGCAGCTGGAGAAAAAGGGATCGGCGATGCTCGGGATCACGAGTCCGATGGCGCGGGTACGATCGCCCTTCAGAATGCGCGCAGCCTGGCTCGGCATATAGCCAAGCGTCTCAATAGCGCGCTGCACGCGCGCCAACGTCTTCGGGTCTACGCTTTGACCTCCGTTGATCACCCGAGAGACCGTCGTCGTGCCAACTCCGGCAGACTTCGCCACCTCACTCAACGTTGCGTGTTTACTTCGTGTCTTCATTTTGCCCAATTCGCGCTGGATTTATACGATGAAAGTTTTTCGATAGTAACAACTGCCGGACAGAGCGGTACATCGACATGTCTGACGCACAAAGAGACCTAGCTTAACACGACGCCTTTAGGACGACTTGTCGTACTATGGCAAGCGGCACCTAGTGGAAACGATCCCATGGCGCTAAATCATACGCAGGAGAACTCAGGCGTGCGAGCGGTCTTTTTCAATTCACTGCTTTTCTTTTGTTTTTTTGCACCTTCCCCGGTCAGTACGCAACCAAGCAAAACCCGGCAACCCGATGAGCAGCAAAGACGTGTGGAGTCAGCGGCCCACAATCTTTCGGACGCCTATGACACGAAGACAGGACTTTTTCGCGGGACCGGCTGGTGGAATTCAGCGAATGGCATTACAGCTCTGGCCCGCGTCGGTCGGGAGCTGCACACGCGTGAATTCAATGGCATCTTTCAAAACACCTTTACCATTGCACAAAACAAGAGCCCGGGATTCCTGAACGAGTTCTACGACGACGAAGGCTGGTGGGCTCTGGCTTGGCTCGATGTGCATGAGATCGACAAGAATCCACGCTATCTGGAGATGTCCAAGTCCATCTTTACCGACATGAGCGGAGGCTGGTCCGACACATGCGGCGGCGGAATCTGGTGGAAAAAGAACGAACACTACAAGAATGCCATTGCAAATGAACTCTTCCTCTCTGTTGCCGTTCGGCTGGCAGAGGCGAGCTCAGGAGAAGAACGGGCGCGTTATCTGGATTGGGCGCAGCGGGAAGAACAGTGGTTCGTTCATTCGGGCATGATCAATACGGATGGTCTCGTTAATGACGGCTTGGATAGTTCGTGTCGGAACAATCAGCAGACTACTTGGAGCTACAACCAAGGCGTGATTCTCACTGGTTTGTCGCAGCTGAGCCAAATCACTGGTGATGCATCCGCGTTGGCTCTCGCGAACCGCATTGCGAATGCGGTTCAGTCGAAACTGACTGACGCACAAGATGTGCTGCATGATCCATGCGAGTCGAAGTGCGGCGATGATGGAGTTCAGTTCAAGGGAATTCTGGTGCGGAATCTGGGGGATCTGCAAGAAATATCTGCATCGGCTGGAGTTCGAAGGCTGCTCGAAGCCAATGCACAGAGCGTTTGGGACAAAGCTCGCACAACAGATGGACACTTCTCTGTGAACTGGGCGGGACCGCCGCAAGATGATGGAACCGGAAGTTTGATATCGGCTCTCGATGCTCTTACGGCACCACTTTTGCTTCGACCTCTGTGAGCCCCCCTCTCCCCCGTACTTTTGGGGTAAAGTCTTGGGAAGATTAGGCTTAAGCGTGGACTTCGATGGCAAACCTCCTAACGTCGAGGAAGCTTGTTCTCTGGCTTGAGTATATCAACCTGGCACGGTAAAAATCCAGTTTATTTTTCGCGCGAATGGCTTTTGTTCATGAGGGTTTTGCGTTTTCGCTGAGGGCTTAGGGGCTTGACTAAAAAGCGAATAAAAGACGAAACTGGGTCACGGACTGATGCGGGGCTCATGATGCGCGATTGGGAGATTTATGAGGGGCGGTGCACCTGCTGCGGCTATACCGGGCTGATCAAGGTGTGGACGGATGACTGGAGCGGGTCGGGCGTGGAGTTCGAGGGGTTCTGGTCGACGGAGACGCGGATCGATCTGAATGGGGTGGAGAGCATGGCGTACCCGATCTGTCCACGGTGTCGGGTTCGCGGCACGGTGGCGCGCGGGGAACGGCTGCTGTGCGACCTGCTGCCGGCGTTCACCGAGGATGACCTGGTGAAGACGCGGCGGGTGGCGGAGATTCGAGGGCGGCTGTAGAGAACGGGAGGTCCTGCAGGTGCTCCCAAGGGCCGTTGAGGTAGCGCCAGAGTGTGAGACCGATGCCGAGGGGTTTGGGTAGCGGGGCGGGCGCGAGTTGCGCGAGGGTGTGGCGCGCGGTTTCAGGGTCGACCTTGTTCTGCACGACGATGTGAGGACGGAAGGGCTGGCGGTCCTGCGGGATGAGATACGGCTGGAACGCGGCGGCGAGGGTGGCGTGCAGCGAGGCGAGGCCGTCGGAGTGGAAGAAGACAGCAACGCCCCGACCGATGGAACGCAGCGTGGGCTGGGTGAGCCGGAGAGCCGGGGTCGAGGCGGCGGCTTCGCGAAGGAGTTGCGGGGTGCGCTCGTTGTCGGGAAGCTGGTGGAAGAGGCTCAGGTGGGCGGGGATGAGATTGCGTTCCGGGGGAAAGAAGCGGCGGCGCAGGTCCTGGTAGAAGCGCTGGGAGGGGTCGTCGAGCTGGAGGGTGAGGATGAGGGGCTGGGTCAGAGAGGCTCCTGCGACTGCCTAATCTTCGCTTGGCATGGAGAAGAAGGCAATTCAGCTCTTTCGACTTCGCTCAGGACAGGCTGCTGCGACCGGGTGGAAGCGCCCACCCGGCCGTAGCGATTATTTGCGCGAGGGTAGTTTGGGGTGTCCGATGATGGTGATGTTCGCGTAATAGGTGTAAGGGCTCTGGATCATGTCCTGCGCGTCGAGAACATATTCTGTAGGTGGTCCGGCGACACGCTGCAAACTGTAAGGGAGCATAGCCTCTGTATAGCCGATTGAGTCTGGCGAGTCGATGGAGATCTGGACTACAGGCGCATTATTGCCGGTTTCATCGAGACCGTTGGCGAGATCGTCTGGAAGGAAGAAGAGGACCTGGCGGACGGAACATTCCGTGCCATTTCCATTCGGTGCACCCATCAAGAGCCGCGCGGAGTAAATGATCGTCGTCTGCGTTGCGGGAGCCGTTGCGGGGATCACAGTCTTGTTGGCGTCACTGAAGTGAAAATACGGAACCGCTCCCTGACAGGTGACAGGAGGCGGATCAGCAACATTCTTTCTCTTCGCTGGTTTCGGTGATTGTGCCAATAGGGTTGATGCGGTGGCGAACAAAAAAACGAGAGGGAGCCCGACGCGAGACGCGATGCGCATAGTCTTTCTCCGATGTGAAGTTTGGGCCCGGAATAAGTCAGGGTCGCTTACGCGGGTGCGCGATGCAAGAGGTATTTGTGGCGAGGAGAGGAAAGCAAGTCAGTCGTTGCGCGCTACGCGCTGCGCTCCGGGCTTCGGCAGAGAGGAACCCAACCACCCGCGATAAGGCTGCGTATGGATGGGGCACCCGGCTCCGGATTGGAACGACTGGAGTCGTGCTCCTTCGATTTGAGGTCACAGATAGAAATGTGAGCTTAGTTCGAAGGGGCATGGCTTTAGCCATGCCGTGATCGCGCCTAAAGCTCGTCGCCTTCAGGCGCTGAGGTTGGCCTGCGGTAGGCCGATGAGTGGGGATAGTCTTCGGGGCGCTGACAAAGATGGGCTCGGACTGGATTTTGGTGGATATAGTTCAGGTGCTTCAGGTAGTCGTCGCGGTCGCGCATGCGGCGATCAGTGAAGTCTCGCTGCCAGATGGGGAGCTTTGATTCAAGCTGGCGTGAGAAGCCGCCTTTGATAAGCTGGACGGCTCGCTCGAGAGTGATCTCCTGTGGGGTGAGGAGCAGATGGATGTGCTCGGGCATCACTACAAAGGCATGGAGTTTGTAATGGCCTTCTGACCGGTAGTGTTGCAGAGTTTGAAGGAAGAGTTCGGCGTTGGCCGTCTTTTGAAAGAGTCGGCGGCGGTTGTAGGTTTGGGTGGAGATGAAAAAGGTGCCGTGGCTTGTTGCTCTGGTAGGGATGGCCATGGGGGTTTGACCAAGCTTACCTCAGGGGCTAAAGCCCGAGATAGTGAGTGGTGGGTTTGGTACGGCTGAAGCCGTGCCCCTTCGAGGGTGGTGGTGTAGGAACTGGCGGCTGCTCGCTTCACTCCGGCCTTCGGCAGAGAGGAAGAGAGGAGTCCACCCATCCGCGATGATGCTGCGTATGGATGGGGCACCCGCCACCCGGCAACTCTGTTATCAAGCTACAGTGTAAGCATCCCTACCAAACAGGATAGTCCCAGAGTGCCTTTCCATTGGCGCTCTTATATCTTCGCTGTCTCGATGCGCGTAAATGTGTCTGTACGAAAACTGAGCCATTGTTCCGACAAAAGCCAGGGTATTGGTTTCATCAATGGGTGAGACCCACTCCACGCCAGTGGGGCTTGCGATGAATAAGTGCTGAGGGTCGAGCGGAAACCCAATGTGGGTGTCCTTGTAGCCCCAACCGACACCGACTGATGATCCTCTTTCATGCAGTCGCAATGTAAATACGGGCGCATCACTCGTAACAAAATACATCCCATTTGCCGGACGTACCACTTGCCAATGCCTTGACACTAAAGCGGAAGCTAGGTTTGGAGTGCTATCGTTCATTGAATTGATTTGCTGGAGCGCTGGATCGGCATAGGTTTGCACTAAGCGAGATTTATATTCCCTTATCTCTTCCAACGGAATCAGCCGGCCAAACTTGTTAAATATTCTCCATTGGTCATCCCTTAGCGTGGTTGTTTCCAATTGACCTGAGACAAAGTTTGCATAAGTGCCAGGTGAAAGTTCTTCCCGAATTTTTCTGGATCGCAAGAAGAGGGAACTAACGTAAAGAGCCCAAGTAGCAGCTTGCACAGAAGTAAGTTCTCTACCGGCAATCAGATTCCTGTAAATGGGGGCCGCGGCGGTTTCCAACTTTCCTAGTCTGTTCTCCACTTCGAAGTTCGTCTCGTAACCGGGCAATTTACATTCGAAGTAATCTTTTATGACACACTCATTGTGAGGAGTGCTTTTCCTTGTAGCTTTGCCCTTTTCATAGACATAAATATTTCCATTCGAATCACTGAAGTGTCGAAAGTGCATCTCCGAGATAACGTGTTGCTTCCTCGCATTGCGGTTCATAATGATTCTGGATTTCTTCCCCATCATTCCTCCTTGCATCAGAAGCAAAGGCCCCGCCTTACGGCGGGGCCTTTTGTTTGCGCGCGAAGCGCGATCCGCAATCGCCGAAGCCCTAGCTGCAGCCGCTGGTGCTGCCGCATTCCATGCAGCGGTGGCAGGCTCCGTTGCGGACCATGATGGCTCCGCAGGTGGAGCAGCTGGGGGCGTCGCCCATGTCGTACATGCCCTTCATGGCGTCACTCGCGTGGATGATGCCGCGGTCGGGGGTCGAGAGCAGAGATGCAGATTCCTCCGCTGCGCTGCGGAATGACAAATCAGGAGAGCCGCTGCGGGCGGCGAGGTCGGGGGCGATTCCCTGCTGGGGGGCGCGGCGCTCGTTGAAGAGGGTCGGGTCGTTGGCGAGGGAGGTGGGTTCTGCGAGGCCGGGGAGAGACGGGGTGGAGGTGGAGAAGGTCCCGGCGGTTGCGGAGAGTGAGTGACCTTCGGGGTTCTTCGACTCCGCGCTGTGCGCTGCGCTCAGAATGACAGAGTTGGTGGGAAGCTCTGCGGCGGGCTTGAGGCCTGCGAAGAGGTCCAGCTGCTGGCCGGAGAGGAAGCGGAGCTGCATCCAGCGGAAGAGGTAATCCATGATGGACTTGGCGTAGCCGATCTGCTCGTTGCCGGTCCAGCCGGAGGGCTCGAAGCGGGTGTGCGCGAACTTCTCGCAGAGCAGCTTGAGGGGGACGCCGTGCTGGAGGCACATGGAGATCGCCGTGGCGAACGAATCCATGAGGCCGGAGATGGTGGAGCCTTCCTTAGCCATGCGGATGAAGATCTCTCCGGGCTGGCCATTCGGGTAGAGCCCGACGGTGATGTAGCCTTCGTGGCCGGCGATGCCGAACTTGTGCGTGATGCTGGCACGCTCGGCAGGCAGGCGGTGACGCATGGCGCGGGGCGGTGACTGGGCGTCGATGGCGTCGGAGTTTTGCGTGGCGGCGGCGGCGATCTCGGTGAGCTGGGATTGGGCTGCGGTCAGCTGCTGCTGGGTGGCGGCGAGCTGCTGTGAAAGCAGGTCCTTCGCTTCGCTCAGGATGACAATGGTTTCGGCGGCTGCGGCTGCGGCCACGTCCTCCCCTACGTCCGAGGTCTTCTTGTTGGGGTCGACGCTGGTGCCCTTCTTGTCGTCTTCGGTCTGGGCAGAGACGTTGAGGGGCTGGGTGCCCTTGGAGCCGTCGCGGTAGATGGCCACGGCCTTGAGGCCGAGACGCCAGGACTCGGTGTAGGCGTCGGCGATGTCCTGCACGGAGCAGTCGTTGGGGAGGTTGACGGTCTTGGAGATGGCACCGGAGAGGAAGGGCTGGGTGGCGGCCATCATTTTGACGTGGCCGAGCCAGGAGATGGTGCGGGTTCCCTTGGCGGGCTTGAAGGAGCAGTCGAAGACGGGGAGATGCTCGGCCTTGAGGGCGGGAGCGCCTTCGATGGTGCCGGTGGCGTCGATGTAGTTGACGATGCCCTGGACCTCGGCATCGGAGTAGCCGAGCTTGAAGAGAGCGCCGGGAACGGTGTTGTTGACGATCTTGATCATGCCGCCGCCGACGAGCTTCTTGTACTTGACGAGGGCGAGATCGGGCTCGATGCCGGTGGTGTCGCAGTCCATCATGAAGCCGATGGTGCCGGTGGGGGCGAGGACGGTGACCTGCGAGTTGCGGTAGCCGTGCTGCTCGCCGAGGGCGAGGGCGGTGTCCCAGGCATCCTGGCTGGCGGCCTTGAGCTCGTCGAGCTGCGGAGCGACGAAGCCGGCTGCGTCTTCAGCGCCACGGTGGGTGGGCTTGAGCTCGCGGTCGATGTTGTTGACCTCGGCGCGGTGCATGCGGATGACGTTGAGGAAGGGCTCGCGGTTGACGTAGAAGCCGGGGCAGGCGCCGCCTTCGATGTCGACGGACTGCGTAATGGGGGTGGCGGCTCCGAGCTTGGGCGCGGAGGAGGCGATGCGTGCGGACTGGGCGTAGGCGTCGCCACAGAGGATGGAGGTGAGCGTGGCGGCGTAGGCGCGGCCAGCGTCGGAGTCGTAGGGCAGGCCGCGGTCCATCAGCAGCGCGCCGAGGTTGGCGTAGCCGAGGCCGAGGGGGCGGTAGTCGTGCGAGTTCTTGCTGATCTGCTCGGTGGGGTAACCGGCTGCGTCGACGATGATCTCCATGGCGGTGGTGACAATGGAGATGGCGTGACGGTAGGCGGGCACGTCGAACTGGCCGCCGGGCGTGAGGAACTTCATGAGGTTGAAGCTGGCCAGGTTGCAGGCGGAGTCATCGAGGAACATGTACTCGGAGCAAGGGTTGCTGGCGTTGATGCGGGCGGTGTTCTTGCTGGTGTGCCAGCGGTTGATGGTGGTGTCGTACTGCATGCCGGGGTCGCCGCACTGCCAGGTGGCTTCGGCGATCTTGTGCATGAGGTCGCGGGCGCGGTACTCCTTCACGGGCGCGCCGTCCTTGACGGTGCGGGTGGTGAACATGCCATCGTTCTCGACTGCCTGCATGAACTCGTCGTTGACGCGGACGGAGTTGTTGGCGTTCTGGAAGAAGATGGAGGTGAAGGCCTCGGAGTCGGGGCCGGAGCCGTCGAAGCCAGCCGCCATGAGGTGCCAGGCCTTGCGCTCTTCCTTGACCTTGCACTCGATAAAGTCTTCGATGTCGGGGTGCTCGATGTTGAGCACGACCATCTTGGCGGCGCGACGGGTCTTGCCGCCGGACTTGATGACGCCAGCGAAGGCGTCGAAGCCGCGCATGAAGCTGAGCGGGCCGGAGGCGGTGCCGCCACCGGAGAGGGTCTCCATGGAGCCACGGATGGCAGAGAGATTAGAACCGGCGCCCGAACCCCACTTGAAGAGCATGCCTTCGGTCTTGGCGAGGGTGAGGATGCTATCGAGCGAGTCCTGCACGGAGTTGATGAAGCAGGCCGAGCACTGCGGGCGGCTGTAGCCGGTACGGGAGAAGGCGACTTTGCCGAGGGTGGCGTCCCAGTGCCAGTTCTGAGCATCGGAGTTGGGCTCGAGGCGGTCGCAGCCGACGTTGAACCAGACGGGCGAGTTGAAGGCCACGCGCTGGTTGACGAGGAGGCTGGTGAGCTCAGCAAAAAACACGTCAGCATCTTCGGCTGTTGCAAAATAACCGTCGCGCTTACCCCAGTCGCGGATGGACTCGGCTACGCGGGAGATAAGGTCGCGGACGCCCTTTTCACGCTCGGGGGTGCCGACCTGACCGTGCAGGTACTTGCTGGCGACGATGTTGGTGGCGGTAACGGACCAGTCCGAGGGGACCTCAACGGCCTTTTGCTCGAAGACGAGTTTGCCCTTCCAATCCTGAATGATGGCATCGCGGTGCTCCCACTGCACTTCGTCGAAGGGGCTGACGCCGGACTTGGAGAAGAGGCGCGAGAAGTGGAGGCCCGGAGCGGAGCGGTGTCCGTTTTCGGAGTAGTGCTCGGTGGAGGTCGATTCGGCGTGGTGCGTCTGGACGTATTCGGACATGGGCGGAACCTCGAAAGAAAATGTCGAACGGAGCCCGGCAAGCGGACTCGGGAAAACGGTGAAGCAAGGGCCTGGTGCCGATCGATCGAGCAGTTGTGGCAGGAGGACGGCAGATCTTGCAGGGCGGCCGCAGAAACTCTGAAGCTGGCGCCAAAGAATAAGGTGCGGCACGAAAACCGGTGTTGCGCCGGGATGGTCTCCGGAGGAGAAAACTTGCCCCACGAGCACGGGCTTTGGGTAACAACTGGAGCGACGCTGAGTCGGCACGGGCGGCAGCGATGGTACGGCTACGATCGAGCGTTTCCCGTGTCGGCAGTTCTTTGTCTGGGTGTGAGCCCGAAGTTCGGGCGCTTCACCAAAGCTGCGGGTGAAGTCGAAAGTACCGCCACAGGTGGTACGAGTCAAGTATAAAACAACTAGATGTTGTGGTGCCTAAGTAGATACTCCCGTGGCGCGGGTTTGGGGGGCCTGAACATCGGTTTTTCTGGGGTTTTTGTGTGGAAAGTTCCGGGAAGGTGCGTGTTTACTGGCTTTGTTACGATCCCGTGAACCAGCTTTTTAAGACTAGACCTGGAGGGCCTACGGAACAAGGCGCAAGAGTTGTGCAAACGGCAGTATTTTGAAGTCTTCGGGTGGAAATGTGGATAAGGCGGGGAGTAGGGAGTAGGGAGTAGGGAGTAGGGAGTAGGGAGTAGGGAGTAGGGAGTAGAAAAAAGAGCAAGGGCACGGCTTTCGCCGTGCCCTTGCTCTTTCCTGAGGTGGTTTGCGCTAGTTCACGGTCAGGTTGACGCTGGCGGTCGCCTTGAGGGTGGATGTGGCGCTATCCGTGCCCGTGATGACAAAGGTGTAGGTACCGGCGCTCGCGTTTGTCATTGTGGTGGTCGTAGTGGTGGTGGCCGTAGTGCTGGCACCGGCGGTTTTGTTGCTGCAGCCAGTGAGGCCGACGCTCGCGATGCCGAGCGCGAACAGCGACAGACCGAGGGTAGCCGAGAGTCGCAGTAGGCACGAGCGGCGGCGGCTAAGAGCGATCAGGACGAGGCCAGCGAAGGCAGCGGGGATTGGAACGCGCTTCCACGGAGAGGATGGCAGCGGAGTAGAAGGAGCCCTGAGTGAAGCGACATGCAGTGCCGTTACGCCGGTCGTGCAGCTGGTCGAACTGGTGTAGAGGGTGAAGCTCGTCTGGACAGAAGCCGTTCCAGACACAGTGACAGCTGCGGGGCTGCTGTAGCAGATGTTGGTGGCCCCGCCGACATTGGTCGGGAGGGTGAAATTGACGGTACCGGTGTAGCCGTTGACGGGGGTGACCGTGATCGTCTCCGTGACAGAGCTGCCCGCCGTCACGCTAATGGCCGGAGCTGTGAGGGTGAAGCTCTTCGCCGTCGAGGTGGTTCCTGGAGTCCAGGCGTTGATGAGCTTGTAGAGGTCGATGGAGCCGAGGCCTGTGGCCTCGTCGTAGCCGGTGGTGGTGATGTAGCTCGTCGTGCCGGAGCCAGAACCGCAGAGTGAGGTCACGACGCAGGCGTTGGAGCCGCTGGTGATGTCGTGGAAGGCTGCGGCGTAGGTCGCGGTATTGGAGGCCAGCGAATAGAGGGTGGGATTCACGAGTCCCTGACCGGCGGTATAGCCCTTGGCCTGGTTGAGGATGGCGAGCATGCCGGCAAAGATTGGGGCAGCGAAGCTGGTACCACCGGCGATCGTGACGCCGTTGGCGTTGGAATAGCTGGTGGCGACGCGGAAGCCGTTGGTGCAACTACCCGCGAAGCCGACGCCACCGCTGCCAGTATCGCTGGAGCAATAGAGGTAGCCCGCGTTATTGGGTGAGGAATCGAGGGAGATATCCGGCACGAGACGGAAGGAGCCTGCGGGGATGCCGGTCACGCCAGCCTGCCACGTGGGTCGCGCTGCGTAGATGCTGGTGCCGCCACCACCGGACGAGAGACCGCCAGAGGTGGAGTCGTCGTTCCAGGCCTGCTCCGGAATATAGGAGAGGGCGGAGCTGATGACGTCTGTGCTGCCCTGGGCGGTGAAGTAGGTGTTGTTGCCCACGGCGACATCGGCTGCGGGGAACTCTGTGCCACCGAGGCCGGTGACGTAGAGACTGCTGGCGGGATAGTTCACGGCGAGTTGCTGCTCGTTGGCGAGCGATGCCGCGGTGGTGCTTGTGGTATCTCCGTAGCAGGCGGTGGAGCCGCTATCGCCGGAGGAGGTGATGATGCTCTGCCCCTGCGCGGCGCCCTGCTGCAGATAAGCCTCCAGCGTGGTGAAGTTGGATTGCCCCAGGTCGGGTTCACATTCGCCGTAGCTGACCGTGATGATGGTGCCGATCTTATTCTGGATGGCGTAAACGATGGAGTCGAAGACGCTGTAATTGCTGTTGCTACCGGTGTAGATGAAGTCGATGGTGGCCTTATTGGCGATGGAGCTGGAGTACTCGAGATCGAGGTCGGATTCGGCTTCATCTCCAGTACTGATAACAGGCGAGCCGCTGCTCGGGACGATGATGAAGTTCGGGGTATTGGTGGTGACGCCGGCGGCGGTCTGGAAGTTGGCGATGTCGGTAGCGACGACTTGCGACTGACCGGCGACGACGATGGTCTGGCCGGAGCCGTAATAGCCGGCGCTGTAGGCCGGGTTGAGGTCATAGATCGTTGCTACGTCTTTGGGCGAGAGATAGTGACTGCCAGAGATGGACGAGGTGAAGGCCGCGGTGGGCCGCTTGATGGCGTGGGACTGCGGCCGATAGTCCGAGAGGTGGCCGATACCGAGCACGACAGAGCTGAGTGCGGCGGGGAGTGAGAGGTTCTGCGCGGGCGCGACATGGGTGAGGTTGTCGGCGCCGGAGGTCATGGCTCCGCTGGTGGCGCGGAAGTAATGCAGCGGGGCACCGAAGGCGGACTCGACGGCGGAGGCGGTGCCGGAAAAGGTGATGCTGTCGCGGCTGGGCGATACGGAGACGACGGAGAAGCCTTGGGATTGAAGCCAGCTCTCGGTGGTGGCAAGGTCGTTGTCTGACACGCCGAAGCGGGCGCCGAACTGCGCGGGGGTGAGCCACTGGTGATAGAGCGAAGAAGAAGGATTCTGCTGGGCGGCGAGCAGCTGGTTGAGATCCTGCTGCTGGGCGGCGGAACGGCTGAAGACGAGCGTCATGCCCGTGAGTTGCATTTTGCTATCAACCGCGCCGAGATCAGTAGAACGCAGGGCGCGAGGCGAGGCGGAGCCTTCCAGGGTCGTGCGGCTGGCGTTGCTGATGGCACCGGAGATGCGGTCAGCAGGCTGTGCTCGTTGGGCATGAGCGACGGAAGCGAGGCCAGCGATCGTGGCGAGGATGAGGGCGGCTGCGGAACGAGCAGAAAGAGGAGCGGGGCGGTGGAGACGGGCGGGACTCAGAAGGGTTTTCATAGGGTTCTAACTTCGGCTCGATCCTGCAAGTAAGGGGTTCTATCGGTTCCGGTCTCGACAATGTTGAGGCCATAAAGCTGCCAAGATTTGGAGGCTTCGCCGTAGCCCCAGAGCAGCTCATACAACTGGGCCCGAAGCTGCAACTGGGACTACGTACGAATAATTAGATCAGACGTGCGATGCTCTGAGCGGGGTTACAGCCGGATAACGACGTCGTGTGGGGTCAAAAAGAGGAAGATTCCGCGTGTGGAACAAAAATAGTTGTTGAAACACTTAATTTCATGAAACGGAATCGCGCTTCGGCCATCCAACGGAGTATCGTACCCACACGGGAACAAACGACTTTCAGGAGCGACATATGAAGAAGATTTACGGATTGGCGGCGGTTCTGACCCTCGCCCTAGGTGCAGGCAGCCTGCACGCCCAGGTATCGGAGTGGAAGATCGACGGGGCACATTCAGAGGCAGACTTCGCGATCAAGCATATGGCGATTAGCACGGTGCATGGCTCGTTCCGCGGCGTTTCGGGCGTGATCAAGTTTGATCCCACGAATGTGACGAAGTCGGGTGTTGAGGCTTCGATCGATGTGAATACCGTAGATACCGGCGTGGCTGCTCGCGATACGCACCTCAAGAGCCCGGACTTTTTCGACGTGGCGAAGTTCCCGACCATGACGTTCAAGAGCACCAATGTCGCCAAGGCTGGGGGCGGCTATGCCGTGACCGGCGACCTAACGCTGCATGGCGTAACGAAGAGCGTGGTGCTCAGCCTGGAGACTCCGGGCAAGGAGCAGGTCGATCCAAAGGCCACCAAGCGTGGCTTTACGGCGACGACAACGATCAACCGCAAGGACTTCGGCCTGCTCTGGGCTGGCAAGACCGGCACGGGCGACGCAGTGCTGTCGGACGACATCAAGATCGAGCTGGACATCGAAGCTGCGAAGATATAACGACCATCTGTATTCTGTATTTAGAGGGCTGTACCAGGAGGGGACGGGCCATTGGCTCGTTCCCTTCTGCCGTTGGCGGGGACTACAGCCTACATCCGTCAACGCCGCTGCGTAGTAAGCTCAACAGTAGAAAACCCGCTTGGGATGGCCCATGCTTCGCGGCAATCGCAGGAAAGGCAGTCGGCATCCCTAAGCAACAGGGTAGGAAAGATGGCAGTAAAACAGGCTGGATTGACTCCGCCTGAATCCTTGAAAAGATTTGGATACCGTAATGAGCCAACCGGTTCAGATTGCAGTAGTAGGTTCAGGATACGTTGGCCTTGTGGCCGCGGTTTGTTTTGCCGAGATGGGTCACAACGTCGTTTGCGTCGATAACGATGAGCGCAAGGTGGCCGCGCTGCGCGGCGGCGATACGCTGATCCACGAGAACCATCTGCCCGAGTTGCTGGAGCGTTACCGCAACCGGCGCGTTCAGTTCACTACCGACCTCGCGGAGGCGACGCGCACCAGCGATGCGATTTTCATTGCTGTGGGCACGCCTCAGTCGGAGACCGGCGATGCCGACCTTTCCTATGTTGAGGCGGTCGCAAGCGAGATCGCTCGTTCCATCAATGGCTATAAGGTCATCGTAGAAAAAAGCACGGTGCCGGTGTACACCAATGAGTGGATTCGCCGCGTGATCGAGCGCAACGGCGTTCGCCGCGAAGACTTCGATGTGGTTTCGAACCCTGAGTTTCTGCGCGAAGGCACGGCAGTGGAAGACTTCCTGCACCCGGATCGCATCGTGGTCGGCGCAGACAGCGATCGCGCTTCGGCTGTGCTTAATGCCGTGTACGCTCCGCTGACAAGTGGCTCCTATTATGAGCAGAAGGATATCGTCCCGGGCTGCTGCTCGGTACAGGCGCCTCCTGCGCTGCTGAACACGTCGACTAAGAGTGCCGAGATCATCAAGCATGCATCGAATGCCTTCCTCGCGCTGAAGATCTCGTTCATCAACGCCGTTTCAAACCTCTGTGAGGCTGCAGATGCAAACGTCGAGCAGGTCGCTCGCGGCATCGGCCTGGATTCGCGCATTGGACCGAAGTTTCTGCGCCCCGGTATCGGTTATGGCGGTTCTTGCTTCCCGAAGGACGTGGCTGCGTTCCGTTCAGTGGCTGAGCAGATGGGCGTGGACTTCAACCTGCTGAGTGAGGTTGAGAAGATCAACGTCAACCAGAAGAAGCGCTTCCTGAGCAAGGTCCGTTCCGCTCTCTGGACGCTGCGCGGCAAGAAGCTCGCCGTTCTTGGGCTTGCGTTCAAGGGCGATACGGACGATATCCGCGAGTCTCCGGCGATCGACCTCGTCGAGATGCTGCTGGCTGAGGGTAGCTCCGTCGTTGCGTACGACCCGGCTGCAATGAAGCGTGCCGAGGAGGAGATTCCTGCCTCTGACCGTATGCGCTACGCCGAAAGCATCGAGGACGCAGCGAGGGATGCAGACGCGCTGCTGATCCTGACCGACTGGGCGGACTTCGCCAAGCTCGACCTACAGAAGCTGCACACGACGTTGCGTTACCCGATCGTGATCGATGGCCGCAACCTATATGACCCGCAGCAGATGGTAGCCCATGGCTTTACGTACCTGAGCATCGGTCGCCCAACGGTGACGCCTTCGCGCGAGACGCACAACGCTCTGCCCGGCGCTGTGACGGTAGGTGCGTAACGATGGCTGAGAAATTGATACTGGTAACAGGAGCGGCCGGCTTCCTCGGTTCGCATCTGTGCGACGCTCTGCTGGCTGAAGGCAACCGGGTGCTGGGGGTAGATAATCTCTGCACCGGTAGCCTCGCCAACGTGGCTCACCTGAAGAACGAATCGCGATTCAGCCTCGAAGAGGCGGACATCACCAAACCCTTCGACTTCGGCCATGTGGATTATGTGTTCAACTTCGCCTCGCCTGCTTCGCCAGTGGATTACTATCGGCTCGGCATCGAGACGCTGCTGGTAGGTTCTGCGGGAACCCTGAATACGCTGGAGATTGCGAAGAAGTACGGTGCGGGCTATCTGCACGCGTCCACCTCAGAGTGCTATGGCGATCCCGAAGTGCATCCGCAGGTGGAGACCTATTGGGGTAATGTGAACCCGATCGGCCCGCGTTCGGTGTATGACGAAGCGAAGCGCTTCTCCGAGGCTTCGGTGGCTGCGTACAACCGCTATCATCACGTGAACACGCACATGGTCCGCATCTTCAATACATATGGCCCACGCCTGCAGGCCAACGATGGTCGCGTGATCAGCAACTTCATGATGCAGGCACTGCGCGGCGAGGACCTCACCATCTATGGTGACGGCAAGCAGACCCGCAGCTTTACGTACGTCTCCGATCTGATCGCGGGTATTGTGCTGCTCTCGAAGTCCGAGGAGCATGATCCGACGAACATCGGCAATCCTGGCGAGTTCACGATGATCGAGTGCGCGCAGGAGATTCTTGCGGTCACCGGCTCGAAGAGCAAGCTGACCTACAAGCCGCTGCCGCAGGATGATCCCAAGCAGCGCAAGCCAGACATCACTAAGGCGAAGGCACTGCTGGGATGGGAGCCGAAGGTACCGTTGCGTGAGGGACTGGCGAAGTCGCTCGAGTACTTCGAGGCGTGCGTCGAGGTTGGGCACACCGCAGCGAAGTAGAAAGACAAATCAGAAAATAGGTCGAGCCTGAAGACTCCCTGATGGGTGTTTCAGGCTCGATTTCTTTATGGCCGTGCGCTGTCTGTGCAGCCGCCACCAAGACGACCACCGTACGCTGCAAAGGAGACGGGGAGCTCTCAAGGAATTGACGTGGCTGCAGCTAGAACATTCGACCCGGTTCCCCCGGGCATCTTGTGAATGCTATCGTTTCGCAGGGTGCGAATCGAGATGGGCGTTATGAGAAGAAATCCAAGGGCAGCGTCTGGCGTGATGCGATGGCTGCTCCTGCTCAGTTTCTGTTCATCTTTGGCCCTGGGGCAGCAGACAGCGGATACTATGTTCCAGGCTGCACAGGCCGCCCAGGCACGGGGACAGCAGACTGAAGCTGCGCGTCAGTTCGAGCGGGCGCTTGATCTCTATGCACAGTTGGTGTCGCAAGCCGCCGAACAACACAGAACACTCCCGGCGCTGACCCTCCAGCGGTACGCCTTTGCGTTGGCAAAGGTTGGCAAGATGGAAGAGGCGACACAGGAGATGAAAGCGGCCTCCGCAACCGAGCCGAAAAACGCCACCCTGCATGACAGTGTCGGCTCACTCTATGCACAGCAGCAGCAATGGCCTTCGGCGGAAGCCGAGTTTTCCGCCGCATCGCATTTGTCACCGCTCAATGCAGAGATGTACCTGCATCTGGGTCTCGCGATGCAGGCCCAAGGGGAACCCGGAGCTCTGGATGAGATCGAGCACGCCTGGAAGCTCGCTCCACTCGACGAGGCCATTGCGTTGCAATATGGTTCAGCGCTGGCCGCAACCGGGAATGATGCGCGCGCCATCGACGTGCTAAAGCGCCTTTTGATGCGGCACCCGGCGAATGCCGGCGCAGAGTATGAACTGGCGCTGGCTTTGCAACGCAGTGTCCGTGTGCCCGAGGCAGTCGCGCTCTTCGAGAAGGTGCTGAAAGCGCAGCCGCAAAACGCCGATGCCATGATCAACATGGGTATGGCGCTTACGCAGCAGCGTCGGGCAAAGGACGCGGTACCGGTGCTTCAGAAGGCGGTCGAGCTGGCTCCTCAGAGTGTGACGGCTCTTGAGGATTTGGCTGCGGCCTACGTTCAGTTAAACCAGTTCGACGATGCCGTGCTGCAACTACAGCAAGCATTGCGGCTGGCCCCTGATATGCCTCAGCTGCACTACGATCTGGGACTTGCTTACAAGATGCAGGACGACGCAGCGCACGCAACACCGGAGCTGCAGCGGGCGGAAGCACTCGACCCAAAGGCACCGGAGGCGCCGCTGGCGCTTGGCATGCTCTATATGCAGCGCGGCTTGTATGAAGATGCGGCGCGAGAGCTCGCAGCCTCGTTGGCGATGCGCCCGCAAGACGGCGATGCCTGGGCCACGCTGGGAAGCGTCTATAACAAGTTGAACCGGCTACCAGAGGCGCAGACCGCGCTGCACAACGCCATCCAGCAGTTGCCGGAGCAACCGGACCCTCACCTGACGCTGGCTGCAGTCTACGTCAAGGAAGGCAAGACAGCAGACGCCGTAGCGGAGCGCAAGGAGGCCGCAGAGCTGATGCGTGGCAACATGAACCGACAACGCGCGGAGGTGGCCACGCACTCCGCTGAGTCGCTGCTGAGGAGCGGTGACTTGGCAGGTGCAACGCAGCAGTTCAAAGACGCGCTGGGCTTCGATGCATCGTACAAAGATGCGCACACAGGGCTGGCAAAGGTGTATGAGGCGCAGGGAAAGCGAGCAGAGGCGGCTGCTGAACGTGCAAAGGCCTCCGCAAGCAAGCCATAGCTGTCATCACAGCACGCAGCGAATCACGTGTACATCGCTATGACGGCGTCGCTATAATCCGGCTCGATGAACGAGACCAGATCAACCCGGGTTCGGCGATGCTTGCTGATGATCTTCCTGTTCAGCTCACTCGGTCTGTTTGCCTGGTCCAGCCTTTCCATCTTTCGCACAGCGCATGCGGCTGAGGACACGACGGCCAAAGAGCAAGCGGCGCGGAAGATCTATGCGGATAAGGTTCGCGAAAGCTATACATACATCTCAGCCGGCAAATCTGAATCAGTCTATGGAACGGGCAAACTTTCGCTTCCGGGCAATGCGTCCATCGAGGGCGCAGACTTTATCGAACCGACGGCCTTTCCAACAGCTGAATACTGCGGACACTGCCATCAGGAAGCCTTTGCACAGTGGCGTCAGGCACTGCATTCCAATTCGTTTCGCACACCGTTTTACCGTACGAGCGTGAACCTGCTCATTCAGGAAAAGGGGATTGCCTTTGCGCGGCACTGCGACAGTTGCCACAACCCGATTGCTGTGGTGTCGGGGTCTCTGGACGCACATGCAACGGGTGACCGAAGCTTTGATCGCGATGGCTTGACCTGTATGACCTGCCACTCCATTCAGCAGGTGGACAGCAAACTTGGCAATGGCAGCTATGTGATGAGTGTGCCCGCCGTGATGGTGGATGAGAGAGGTAAGCGGATTCCGGGAATGGTGCCGGATGCGGAGATACTCGCGCACCCTGAGCGCCACTCCGCAGCTGTCATGCAGAAGATTTACCAGTCACCGGAGTTCTGTTCGGCATGCCACAAGGCAAACCTTCCGGTGATGTTGAACGATTACAAGTGGATCAGGGCGTTCAGCGCCTACGACGAGTGGCAGGGTTCGAAGTATTCCAAACAAAACCCGCTGGTGTTTTACACCGCTGATTACACGACCTGCCAGGGCTGTCACATGAAGCGCGAAGTGATCACTCTGAAGGATCCAGGATCGAAGAAGGGCATGCTTGCATCGCACCGCTGGCTGGCGGGTAACACCGCGGTGCCGTACTACTACGGCTTTGACGAACAGCTGAAGCGGACCACAGACTTTCTGCAGACCGGCAACTATCTCAATGTGGATGTGTTCGGCATCAAGGCAGCCGGTTCGGACGACCTGCAGGCACCTCTGGGTTCGGTGCCGTTCAAGGTAGATCCCAGGCAGACCCTAGAGACCTACGTAGTCATTCAGAGCAAAGCGATTGGCCATTCGCTCATTCCAGAGGTGCGCGATCTTTATGAGGCGTGGGTGTCGTTCAAGGTCACCGACGCAAACGGCAAGAAAGTCTATGAGAGCGGTTATCTGCGTCCAGATGGAACGCTTGACCCCGAGGCACACAGTTTCACGAACCGACCGGTGAACTCTGCCGGTGAATTTGTCGACAACCACCGCGTTTGGACCATCCACTCCGTGGCCTATGACAACTCCATTCAATCGGGACGTTCAACGCTGGTGCGATATCGGTTCCGCGTGCCCGATGGTGCCAGCTGGCCTATCACCGTCAAAGCGTCCGTGCAGTATCGGCATCTGCGCCAGAGCTATCTCAATAATGTCCTGGGTGCGGATCATCCGGCCTATCCTGTCGTCGAGGTCGCCTCGCGCAGCCGCGTCATCAAGGCAGGGGACAATGGCGTGGCACCGCCGGTACCGGCTGACAATGCGGATTGGATGCGCTGGAATAACCTCGGCATCGGGTATCTCGATCAGCTCCAGTATGCGGAGGCGATGAGCGCCTTTGAGCATGTCATCCAACTGCGCCCCGACTACAAGGACGGTTATATCAACCTTGGACTCAACTACATCGAGTGGGAAAAATACGCCGATGCTCGAGCGCCTCTCGAACGAGCTCTGTCGCTTGCACCGCATGATGCTCGAGCCCTGTATTACATGGCGCTGGTGGAGCGACGCGGCCACCACGCGGAGCAAGCCATCGCGGACCTCGAAGAGGTCGTGACACAGTATCCGCAGGCACGTGACGCTTTACGAGAGCTGGGCATCAGTTATTATCAGCAACATCGTGCCGAAGAGGCCGTTGCCACCTTCAAGAAGTTGCAGGAAGTAGACCCCGATGACCTTGCAGCGCATTACAACCTCGCCGTGCTTTATCGGAGACTCGGTATGAAGTCCGAAGCAGCGAAGGAGTCTGCGCAGTACGCTATGAAGTGGATCGATCCGGGTGCGCCGACCTATTCGCTTCAATACCTGCGTCAGCATCCTGAGATTTCGAATGAGAGCGTGCCCTGGCATGTGCATTCCGACGAAGCGCAGGTCATGAGTACCGGCAAAACAGGAGCTCAGTGAGCGAGTTGAACCGCAGAAAATTCATCAAGTCACTAAGCAGAACTGCTCTGGTGCTGCCATTTGCAGACATCCTCGCGCTTGCGGCCCCACCCCAACAGCAGCAGAAGCCGGTCAAGATCGGCCCTCAGGAGCGCAGCTACGATGCCAGGCCTGCGCCACCGCCCACAAGTGGACCGAAGTCGCCTGTGGAAGGAACTCCTCTGGGCGTCAGCTTCGTCGACGTAGCTGCCCAGGCGGGACTCACGCTTGAGACGATCTATGGCGGCAAGTTCACGAACAAATATCTGCTGGAGACAACGGGCTGCGGGCTCGCCTTCTACGATTACGACAACGATGGCTGGCAGGACCTATTCCTCGTCAACGGCTGGCGCCTGGAGGGCTTTCCTGCCGGTCAGGAGCCGCGCTGTCATCTCTTCAAGAACAACCGCGATGGCACATTCACCGATGTAACGAAGGGCTCCGGTCTGGAACACAAAACTGGTTGGGGTCAGGCCTGCTGCGTAGGCGATTACGACAACGACGGCAACGACGATCTCTTCGTCACGTACTACGGACAGAACGCCCTTTACCGCAACCATGGCAATGGCACCTTCACTGACGTGACTGAAAAGGCCGGCCTGCTGCAACCAGGGCCCAAAATCCGCTGGAACACCGGCTGCACCTTTGTCGACTACAACAAAGACGGACACCTCGATCTCTTCGTCGCAAACTATGTGGACTTCGATCTGAAGACCGCGCCGAAGCCAGAGGACGGCCCATGCACCTACAAAGGCATGCTCGTAGCGTGTGGTCCGCCTGGACTCCCCGGTGGTCGCAACATTCTGTATCACAACAACGGTAATGGCACGTTCACTGACGTGAGCGAGAAGTCCGGCATGTGGACCGCGGTCGGCACGTACGGGCTCAGCGTCGCCGCGTCCGACCTGGACAACGATGGCTGGCCCGATATTTACGTTGCGAACGATTCGGCGCCTGCAACGCTCTACCAGAACCAGCACGATGGAACGTTTAAGGATATCGCCATCGAAGCTGGTGCAGCGCTCTCAGCCGAAGCCAAGCCGCAGGCTGGCATGGGCGTCTCTATTGGAGATTACAACCGCGACGGCAACATGGACGTGGTCAAGACGAACTTCGCGGGCGATACGGACTCGCTCTATACCAATCTCGGCGAGGCCGTCTTTGAAGACCATACCTATCCGGGTGGATTGGGCGAAAATACGAGGCTGCTCGGATGGGGTGTCGGTTTTTTCGACATGGATAACGACGGCTGGCTCGACATTCTCATGTCCAACGGCCATGTCTATCCAGAGGTCGACAAGTCCAAGGCCGACCTGAAGTACGCCGAGCACAAGTATCTGTATCGGAATCTGCAGAATGGCGGTTTTGAAGATGTCACCGAGCAGGGTGGGCCCGGCATTCTGGAGAACGCTCCCGCGCGGGGTTGTGCTTTTGGAGATTTCGATAACGACGGCGACATCGACGTTGTCGTCAACTGCATCAATTCGGTACCCCAACTTCTGCGCTGCGATTCTACGTTGAACCGCAACTGGATCAAGATCAAGTTGGTGGGCACCAAGTCCAACCGAACCGGTATCGGCAGCCGCGTTATTGTGACTGCGAAAACACAGGCGACGGCGACAAAGTCACTTCAGCAGACAGATGAGTTGCGTAGCGGTGGAAGCTACTTCTCGCAAAACGATCTGCGCATGCACTTTGGTCTGGGCGATGCGAAGACGGTTGATATGGTGGAGATTCGCTGGCTTAGCGGCCAAATAGATAGAGTGAAGGATCTGCAGGCCAATCAGCTCTACGTTATTGAAGAGGGTGGAAAGATCTTGAAGAGCGGACCGCTGAAGCCTGCCACGCCTTCGACTGCGGCAAGAGCACCGGAGAAACACGTCTAATGTGGCGTGCATGGCCCTTCTTGTTGTTCGTCAGCCTTTGCGCCCCAGCGCACGCGGAAGCGACCTGCCCCTGGCTCACACAAGGTACGGCTGCCACGCTCCTCGGCGGAGACGTGAGTGTGACTGTGCATGTCACAGAAGGCACAGGAGGCTGCGACTTCGTCAGCAACACAAATGGCGGGACAAAGGCCTCTGCATCAAGAGCCAATCTTCACCTGCGAATAGAGGTGAGTCATTCATCACCGAAAGAATGCGCCGCGGGAGAACGCCTGACTGGGATAGGCGAAGACGCCGTTCTGTGCAGCCAGACTGTTGCCGGCGAGCAACAAGACATGGTTCGCGGAAGAGTCAGGAGCACATACTTTTTATGTTTGCTGGAAGCCGCTAAGACAAACTCAACCGACGAGGCGCTGCAAAGGACAACGCTGGAGCGTATCGCCGAAGTTGTCGCAGGCAATCTGTTTTGAATCGAAGCTGGCCCCGAATTTTCGACTCGCGGGGTCTCCGGAAATTCGTGCGACCGACACTGAGGTATAGGGTCCGCACCGGCTTCATGCGACGCTCCCCGGCAACCTCCAATAGTCATTCCAAATTGTTCTGGTAAGCCTAGGCCAGGCCCGTCAAATCCGTTGTGACTTCGTCCACAAAACACCAACCCCAGGATTCTCCCGGCTCGAGCGAACGCATAATCGGATGCTTCGAGGAGTGATAGTGCCTGGTTGCGTGCTTATTCGGTGAGGAATCACAACAGCCGACATGACCGCATATCAAACACTCTCTCAGATGAACCCAGGATGACCCCATTGCGAGGCATTCTGGGCAGCCTTTCGCATAACTGGCCTTCGACGAAGGAACCTTCTTTATCTCTTCAAAGTGATGACAAGTCATTCTTAAATTCTCCTTCCGCTTGTATTGCTTTTTGAAAATGGTCGCACATGTACGATGCGAATAAAGGAACCTGCGGAAGCTGACCCGGCTCCAGTGGAGCGCAACTTAGTCGTCAATCGCCGTGGCAGTCGAGTCGTCGTGTCATAACGGGCGTCGAGCTTCGCACACTCCTGCGATGCTAGGCCACAAAGACGGTAGTCCGGTACACTCACCTAAGCGTGTCTCACGAACTGGCTGCCGTAAAGCTGATGTGTCAGTCCGAGAATGAGACCAGCAAGAAACCGGCACGACGGTTCTGCAAGTAAGGATCAAAGTCGCCGCATAGCCGAGCGAGTGATTGATTTATCCTCAACTTGCACCCACAAAGGGCCTGTAGCTCAACGGTTAGAGCAGGGGACTCATAATCCCTTGGTTGGGGGTTCAAATCCCTCCGGGCCCACCAGTTCCCAAAGTCCTGATGCAACGAAACAGCCCCGCCCCTTCGGTTGAAGGAGGCGGGGCCTTTCGTTGTCGAAATCTAAAAGTCTGGTGCTGCGGTGCGGTTATGCCAGCATCAGCGTGGTGGAAAGCAGAAAGAGGCCTCCAGCGGCGATGATGCGGAGGATGCTCCTGGTGCGGCCCGTCGTTGGTTGAGTCTCCATGTGGGTCTTCCCTTCCCTCGTCAGCGAGGTCATTTCTTTGGTCCCAGTATGTGCTTGCCAACACTGTCTCAAAATAGCCCAAGGATGTCGTGAGCGTGGGATGAATGTTCAGTGATTGACCCGTGAATGTGTTATCGGCTTAATACCTCTGTTCATCAGTGCGAATGGGCTGCAAAGACAAACCCCTCCGTTGCCGGAAGGGTTCGCTGTCACATTCATGACGGCCAAGACTACGGGTTGTACTTGTACTTGAGTTCGTGGATGGCAGGCCAGGTCATGGTCTTGTCCGCTCGATTCACGTACATAAAGATGGGGTGGTCGCCGTTGATGCGGACCGCGACGATGACGCCGGTGCCAAAGGTGCCGCTGCCGTCGGTGCGGGAGATGTCGACGTGATGGTTGACGATGGGACCGTTGACGGGGCTGTGCGTTGTCCAGTCGTCGGTGAAACGGGAGAGTGGGTAATCGATGTACTTCTGGGGGTGCTGTTGCCATGTTGGGTCGGCGTTATAGATACCATAAGCCTTGGCATAGTCCTTGGCTTCGAGAGCGTCGAAGAAGGTGCCAACGCGGTGCTCGTAGCCGAGGTTGGAGAATAGCCAGCCGTGGCCGGCGACGAAGCCAGCCATGGAGAGAATGAAGAGCAGCACGAGCGCAATGGCGGTGCCGACCAGGGTGTTGCGGATACGATTGTCGCGGGTCGGGTCGTAGTTTGGAGCGTTCAGCAGGGTCACGGCGGTGGGTCCTCTCTTGCTCTTATCATAGACACCGCTGGTGGTAACAAAGTGCCGGGCGTTATAGAAAGTCGGATCGCACTTTTTCAAAGTACCCACGCAACAAGCCGCGGCCAGATGGGCCGCGGCTATTGTTGCTGTGTGGACTAACGATTGTTATCGAACATGCTGCCGACGATGCCGCCGAGTACTGCGGCCGTGCCGACGTTGCGCGCTCCTTCACCGCGGTTCTGCGGGAGGTATGGTTCGAGTGCATGAGCCAGGTTCGAGAGCGGCAGCGTCTGCAGCCATACGCGGCCCGGGCCGGTGAGTGCGGCGAGGAAGATGCCGTCGCCACCGAAGAACATGTTGCGGATGCCCTGGATGCGGGTGATCTGGAAGTTGACGCTCGACTGAAAGGCGCCTACGTGGCCGGGATGGACGCGCAGCGTCTCGCCAGGCTGGAGATCGCGGACGACCACTTCGCCCCCGAGCTCGAGCCAGGCCGTGCCGACGCCGGAGACCTTCTGCAGCAGGAAGCCGTCGCCGCCGAAGATGCCCGCGCCGAGCGACTGCTGGAAGCCGACGCCGAGCTGGATCATCGAAGTGGCGCAGAGGAAGCCGTGGCGATGGATCATGATCTCGTGGCCGGGACCGATTTCAAGCGGGACGATGTGTCCGGGGACTTTGGCGGCGAAGGCGACCTCACCGGGGTAGCCCTGCGCGGTGTACTCAGTCATAAAGAGTGTCCCGCCGCCAGCGACGCGCTTAATCGCGCCAAAGAAACCACCGCCGCCACCCAGCTGCGTGTGTGTAGTCATGGCGATGGTCTGTCCCATCCAGCTAAGCTCTCCGGCCTCGGAGATGACGCTCTCCCCCGGCTCCAGCAGGAACTCCAGCACCGGCATCGTGGACCCAACAATTCTGCTTTGCATCGTCTCTCCATTCCTCTTGGGGCGATCTGGCATTGCGAACACCCATCGCCCCATATCCTACGCTGCCACCGGCCCGCAGGTTCCGTGGAATTCTTCAGAACCTTTTGGGGCTGAGTGATCCGTGTGAGGTTATGAGACAACTCAGAAGCGACTCAGGCCGTCCTAACTTATAGCGAAGAAATAGCGAATACTATTCGATTGAGGGCACTATGGCAGAACAGAGAGTTGTACTTGACATCCCTGAAATGACGGACGCTTCCTCCGAAGCGCTGCGTCACGCTACTGAACGCGCTGAGGCTGCGGAAGCAGAACTCGCAAAGATCAAAGGTGAATCCAGCCGCAGCGAGGAAGACTTTGCGGATCGCGATGTTTCAGCCGATGCAGGCGGGGTTGAGGAGTTGCGCAAGGATTCCATGATGGCTCATCTACTGGACTCGCTTGAAGCAGGTAAGGACATTGGGCACTACGGCAGACTAGTCTTCGCGATGGTCGCTCGCCACTTCCTTTCACATGAAGGAGTGTTGGGCTACCTTACCCGCGACAAGGATTTTACTGAGGAGCAGGCTGTCCTGATGCTTCGCCAAGTCGAAGGCCGCGATTACAACCCGCCGAAGCGGGAACGCCTCCTGGAGTGGCAGAGCCAGCAGGATTTTCCAATTCTCCCCAACCCGGAGGATCCTGATTGCGGCAATCTGTACCGCAATTTGAAGTTTCCGGAGGAGGTCTACGAACACATTGGGCAGTATCAGGAGGAGAAGCTTCACGCTTCGAGTTAGAGCGGAGGGCACCGTATCTTCCTCAAAGAGAACAGACACGCGACTATCGACCATAACCCTCACGCTTCCGACCTTGCAGCAGCTAAACTGTAGCAGTATGTATAAGCGTGTTCTGCTCAAACTCTCGGGAGAAGCCCTGGCCGCCGGTCGTGGCTTCGGTGTCGATGCCCTCTTTATCAATGCGGTTGCACAGGAAATTGCCGAGGTCGCGGCGACTGGCTGCCAGGTTGCGATCGTCGTGGGCGGAGGGAACTTCTTCCGTGGCGTGGCCGAGCAGGCTGTCCACATGGATCGTGTCGCGGCCGACCATATGGGTATGCTCTCCACGGTGATCAATGCGGTGGCGCTGCAGGATGCTATCGAAAAGACAGGGCAGACAGTCCGCGTGATGTCGGCGATTGCGATGCATCAGATCGCCGAGCCGTACATCCGTCGCCGCGCTGTGCGTCATCTTGAAAAGGGCCGCATCGTCGTGTTCGCAGCAGGAACCGGCAATCCGTACTTTTCGACCGACACGGCTGCGGCTCTCCGTGCTATGGAGATCAATGCGGACTGCCTGTTGAAGGCGACCTCGGTGGACGGCATCTATAACGCCGATCCGAAGAAGGACGCGAATGCGATCAAGTTTGAAGAGATCACCTATATGCAGATGATTCAACTGGGGCTGAAGGTAATGGACATCTCGGCTGTGTCGCTGTGCAAGGACAACAACCTGCCGATGGTGGTGTTCTCGATGCGCGAGCGCGGGAACATCCTGCGCGTGGTGCAGGGCGAGAAGCTGGGCTCGCTGGTTACGGCGTAGCTACACCCGATTCATTGTCATCCTGAACGAAGTGAAGGACCTGCTTTAAAACCCACCCACGTATCTGTATGGTGGGCGAAAAGCAGGTCCTTCGCGTTGCTCAGGATGACAAAGAGGAAAAAATTCTGAGAGTTCTCAAGCTCCGGGTTGTTGCGCTTCGCGCCGCCGCTTCCACCAGCCGCCGATGGCCTTCTGGCAGGGGTGCTCCACGAAGCGCCGCGCCGCCAGCGCCAGCACGATCACGAAGATGTAGCTGATCCACGGATCGAACCGCTGCACATGCAGCTTTTCGGGGATGTGGTTCAGGTGCAGCAACACGAAGACGTTGAAGTGCAGTAGGTAGAGACAGTAGGTAGAGGTGCCGACAGCGACCAGAGGGCGGATGGAGAAGACGCTCGCTAGCGGACTGGGGCCGCCGAGACCGAGGATGATAGCGGCGAAGAGCGGTGTCAGCAGTCCGCCATGGATGAGGATGTAAGGCAGGCGGTCTGCCAGGTGATAGGCGACGAACCAGACGGCGATGAATCCGCAGAGGCCGACGAAGGCGCGGCTGCGTGAGGTCATCTTTGCGGCCTCGTGGAGACGCCCCAGCGTGAGACCCGCGAGAAAGGTGCAAAGGTACGGCAAAGGCGTATATTTGAGGGTTTCGAGCCAGTAGCCGCCGCTGTAGCGGTCGGCCATCTTACCGAGGTGGTCGGGATCGGTAAAGACGTAGATCGTATGCGGGATGAGGCCGATCATCCAAAGGCCGAGACCCAGCGCGAGCAGTTGCCAGGGGTTCTTTGGCAGGCGGAGCTTGAGAAGCAAGGGAAAGAGCAGATAGAGGGCGATCTCACAGCTAAGGGTCCAAGTGACCGTCATCCAGAAGGTGGCGAGGTCGGGGAAGAAGCCCTGGACCAGCAGCGGAGTGGCGAGTGCGCCTTCCCAGAACTGGGTGTGCGAACGCACATGGTACTCAGCGATCAGCATAGGGATCGAGATGAGCATCGTGAGGAAGTAGACCGGGTAGAGGCGGCTGAGACGCGCGACCCAGAAGTCGGCGATGTTGAGGCCGCCGGGCCGGTCGGCGTAGTTGTACGAGAGGATGAAGCCCGAGATCAGGAAGAAGAAGCTGACGAAGACGTAGCCGATGTTGATGAGCGGATAGAGCGAGAACCATCCCCACTGCAGCCCAGCAGGCGTGAAGTGAAAGAGCACGATGGTGAGCGCCAGCAAGGTTCGCAGTCCGGTGAGAGCGGGCATGGCGGGTTTTCGCACATAGGCGGGCGGCTGTAGCTCGGCGGCCTGTTCGCCGGTGGACGTGGGTGCAATCGCTGTCGTCATTCGCACCTTTTTAGACGCGGATTTAAACGCTCAAGTCCACCGCCGATGGCTTTTAAAGAACAAGTGCGTGCTCTTTCTTCCTCTTCCCCTGCCTTGATCACTGGACCTCAACGTGCCTGAAGCCAAGCCCCTGCAACATGGCTGTAAGCGTCGCCCGCGCGTTCTTCGTTGCAGTATCGAGGATGTGATCGTTCAACGCGGCCTCCTGAAGCTGGCCCTGCGCCTTGGTGCGAGTCTTCGATTCCAGGTTAGGATCGGCCTTGACGAAGAGGCCTGTCTCGCGAGCGTAGACGCGCGTGTGGTCGTTATCGATGTTGGTGCTGAAGACGGTTGAAGGCGGCAGCGTGATTTTGATGTCGCGCTCTGCACCGGACTCGGTGATGACCACGTTCTCTGGCTTGAGCAGGCCAAGGTCGATGCCAGCAATCGTCTGTCCCTGCACGATCATCAGCAGATGATCGCCGGTGAGCGCGTCGGGAAGAATTGTGTTCGATTCATCGCCTTCGACGACGGTATCGAGTGTATACATCGCAGTTTCGAGCTTGCTGAGGCGCTGGATGCGCTCGACAACCGCACCATCGGAGATGAAGTTGACCTTCTCGCCCGTGATGTAGGAAGCGAGTTTGCCGGCAAGACCGACACGGGCCTTATGGACGAAGACGCCGACAAGTACAGCGCCTAGCACCAGCGATACCAGCACGCTCATGAAGGTGCCAGAACCGCTTCGTCCGGATTGGTAGTACTGCATCGTCATCGTATCGCTCCGCAGCTAGAGTACAACCAGCGTTCGTGTTTCCCTAGGCCTTCTTATTCGCGTAGCTTGCCTTTACAAACGCATGGAAGAGCGGATGCGGCTCAAGCGGCTTGCTCTTGAACTCGGGATGAAACTGGCACCCTACAAAGAAGGGGTGGTCGGGGATCTCAACGATCTCCACGTAGGTGCCGCTTTCGCTGGCTCCGGTGAGACGCAGGCCAGCATCGGTCAGCGGCTTTTCGAACTCGCGATTGAACTCGTAACGATGGCGATGGCGTTCGCTGATTTTGGTGGTGCCGTAGGCCTTGGCGGCGAGCGAGTCGGGCTGCATGACGCATTCCCACGCACCGAGACGCATGGTACCGCCCATCTCTTCGACGCCAGTGAGTTCGCGTAGCTTGTAGATGATGCGGTAGGGCGTTGCGGGGTCGAACTCGCCGGAGTTGGCGTTCTGCAGGCCGGCCACATTGCGCGCGTACTCGATGCAGGCGGTCTGCATGCCGAGGCAGATGCCGAAGTAGGGCACCTTGTTCTCGCGGGCGTAGCGGATGGCGTTCAACATGCCTTCAATACCCCGCTTGCCGAAGCCGCCGGGGACGAGAATGCCATCGAAGCCGGAGAGCTGCGAGGCGTAGTCTTCGACCTCGAGACCGGAGGCCTCGACCCAAGTGACCTTGAGCTTGAGGTTTTCGGCGAGCGCGCCATGCACGAGCGACTCCTTCAGCGACTTGTAGCTGTCTTCGTACTCGACGTACTTGCCGACGATGCCGATTTCGACGGTGTCCTTGGGGTTGTAGCTGCGGTAGACAATGTCCTGCCACTTGGAGAGGTCGGCGGGCTTCGAGTCAAGCCGCAGATACTTCATGACGAGTTCGTCGACGCCCTGCTCGGCGAAGTTCAGCGGAACTTCGTAGATGCTGGGGACGTCGCGGGCGATGATGACGGCAGCCTGTTCTACGTTGCAGAACGCCGCGATTTTCTCGCGCATCTCCTGCGGAACGTCGCGATCGGCACGGCAGAGAAGAATGTCTGGCTGGATGCCGATCGACAGCATCTCCTTGACGGAGTGCTGCGTGGGTTTAGTCTTCAACTCCTGCGCCGCAGCGATCCACGGCACCAGCGTGACGTGCACGAAGCAGGTATTGTCGCGGCCTAGCTCCTGACGCATCTGCCGGATGGCTTCGAGGAACGGGAGCGATTCGATATCGCCTACGGTTCCACCGATTTCGACCAGTACGACGTCGACGTTGTCGGTTGCGGCAACCTTCTTGGCTGCGTTCTTGATCTCATTGGTGACGTGTGGGATGACCTGGACGGTCTTGCCGAGGTAGTCCCCGCGGCGCTCCTTGGTGATGATCTGCTCGTAGATGCGGCCAGTGGTGAGATTGTTATCGCGGCTAAGCTTGGCGTGGGTGAAGCGCTCATAGTGGCCCAGGTCCAGATCGGTTTCCGCGCCATCGTCGGTGACGAAGACCTCGCCGTGCTGGAAGGGGCTCATGGTGCCCGGATCGACGTTCAGATACGGGTCGAACTTCATCATGTTTACGCGAAGTCCACGCGCCTCCAGCAGGCAACCAATTGAGGCCGCAGCGAGCCCCTTGCCTAGTGACGACACAACTCCGCCCGTCACAAAGATGTACTTTGCTGACATAGCCGCGACCTCTTCAATTGAATATTTGGATTGTGCTCGGTGTGCACGATCAAGTATATCGCGGATGCTGTGGAGATTGGGACAGTTCGCTCTAGCTAGCTGAAAGACCAGCATTTATGCTGCCTGCATGGGTTTTGCAGAGCTTTCCCTCGCCCTTGAACGCCGTACTTACACCTGGCTCAGGGCACTGGCGGATCGTCGTTCTTCCTTGCCGCCACACTTGCTGCTTGGCGAGCGTGGCGAAGATGCTGCGTTCTTTCACCTGCGATCGCTTGGCTATACGGTCGTAGCGCGACGCTGGCGGTCGGACCGACTCGCCGGCGATCTTGATCTGGTGGCGTGGGATGGAGCGACGCTGGTGATCTTTGAGGTTAAGTCGCGCAGTTCGCGAGGCATTGCGCCTGCGGAGATGGCAGTGGATGAGCACAAGCAGGAGATGTTGCGAAAGATGGCCTCAGCGTACCTGCGCCTGATTCCCGAGCTGCATCGCGAATCAGTCAAAGTTCGCTTTGACGTGCTATCGGTCTACTTCGACTGCGGTGACCCAGTCTTCGAGCATCGGCGCAACGCGTTCTCCCGCGATTAGGCAAAAACTGCATTCTGTGCTCCGAATCTCGTCACGGGGTGGCCTCGGCGTGGTACAACTTTGCCATCCCGGTCGACGTCTTTCTTGTGTCTGCCTGACATTTAGACAAGGAGTTTTGCCATGAGCGATGAATTCGGAAATGTGCCTCCGCAGGCTGGAGCACCAGAAGTCGAAAAGCCCTGGGGAACACCGGTAGAGACTGGCTATCAGCAGGTACCGCCCCCACCACCGCCGGGCGGGTATGCAGTGCCTCCGCAGGGCTATGCCATAGCTCCTGCCGGTAGCGGCTTGAGCGATTCGGCGGCAGGAGCCATAGCGTACATCACCATCATCCCGGCGATCGTGTTCCTGCTGATCGATCCTTATAAGGACAAGCCGTTTGTGAAGTTCCACTGCTTCCAGTGTCTGGGATTGGCAGTGATTGGCTTCATTCTCCATTTCCTGGTCGTCATTCCTCTGCTCGGCCTGCTACTCGTGCTGCTGGGCGACCTGGCCCTATTCGTGGTCTGGTGCCTCTGCATTCTCAAGGCGTCGCAGGGTGGTTCTTTCAAGATTCCAGTAATCGGGAGGTTCGCTGCGGAGCAGAGCGGCTACAACGTCTAGTTCGCGCGAAATGATGAAGCGAGTTTGAGCTGGCAGGTGCCGTCGCAGAATGTTGTGACGGCATCGTGCTTTTTGAGGAGTGCGGGTGATGATGGATTGCGGTGAACCAAAGGCGCAACGTAAACTCGCTGGCATGAAACGAATTCTGAAAGTTCTCTCTCCGGCGGTAGTGTTGGGTTTGTTGGCTTGCGCGGGCACGGCCAGCGCGCAGGACTGGGCGAAGGCTGCGCTGAACAAGAGCCCGCGGCATGGGGAGTACGTCACGATCGGTGAACCGGGTGGCCGGAAGCTTCAGGCGTTCGTCGTGTATCCCGAGGTGAAGGACAAAGCGCCGGTCGTGGTGCTGATCCATGAGATTTTCGGCGAGAGCGACTGGTTCAAGGAGATGGCCGACGAGATCGCTGGCGCAGGGTACATTGTGGTGGCTCCTGACCTGCTGAGCGGTTATGGACCTGCACCTGCGGCAGCGACCGACACGTCAATGGCAGGCATGAGCGGCGAAGACCACATGCACATGGGCGGGGGGGCTCCGGGCTCAGCGTTCGTACCTGCGATGCCTGGCGGCACCGCAGCTTTCGGAGATCAGAGTGCCGTAACAAAGGCGGTGTCTTCCCTGCCGAACGAGGGCGTCCTGACCGATCTGGATGCGGCTGCGGATTATGGCAAGAAGCTGCCTGCGGCGAGCGGCAAGCTATATGTGGCCGGGTTCTGCTGGGGTGGCGGCAAGAGTTTTCTTTACGCGACGCATCGCAAGGACTTGAGCGCCGCCTTCGTGTTTTATGGACCTCCGCCAGCGGCTGAGGCGATGAAGAACATCACAGCGCCGGTTTACGGGTTTTATGCGGGCAACGATGCGCGCATTTCAGCGACGGTTCCGCAGACGCAGATCGACATGAAGGCTGCGGGTAAAACGTACGACCCGGTGGTCTATAACGGTGCGGGCCATGGCTTCATGCGTGCGGGCGAAGCCCCCGACGCGAGCGCTCCAAATACGGCAGCTCGCACGGAAGGGTTTCAGCGGCTGGTGAAGCTACTGGGTGGTTTGAGACAGTAAAAAGACCCAGTGATTAGCGGCGAGTGAAGTCAACAAGGGGCGGACAGCATGACTGTCCGCCCTTTGTTTTTTTGTTACCAAGCTTTTGTTCGGATAACAGCCATCCGATGGGACTAGAGATCAGCGTCGAAGCCACTACTTACTTGCTGAAGCGTACTTTCGAGGCCACCAGAGGCGGAAGGTCGTGCCAGACGCAGAGGTCTCGATGACTTCGACGGATCCGCCGTGGCGCTGCATGATCTGGAGGACAGCCCAGAGGCCCATACCGTTACCCTGCACTCCCTTTGTGGTGAGTCCGAAGCTGAAGAGGTTTGCGAGCACCGTGGGCGGGATACCCGTGCCTTGATCGGTGATAAGCACCTCTACACCCTCAAGCTGGCCGTTGAAAGCCACTATGACCTTACGACCACGCTCCGGGATAGCTTCGCAAGCATTGCGCATGAGGTTGAGCAGCACCTGGCGCGGCTCACCGGGGAGTGCCTGCACGGTGGTATCGCCGCTCGCGATGAGGTCGAGGTTTAGCTGCTGCTTTTGCAGCAAGGATTTGAGCAGGGAGCGAACAGATTCAGCTGCCTCGTAGAGGCTGACCGATTCGGGCTGAGTGCCTTTACGAAAGAAGTCCAAGGTAGAGCGGGAGATTGTGATCACCCGACTGGCTTCCTCTTCGGCGGCGGAGGCCCAGCGATTGATCTCGGGGGTGGCGGCCTCGTCGTTACGAATGAGGTAGAGAAGGTTCTGGATGGCGTCGAGAGGATTGGCTACTTCATGCGCCACCATAGCAGAGAGCCGCGACCATTCTTCGAGCTTTTGCGCGGCCATCAGACTCTCCTGCATCTGGCGCTGCTCCTGTTCCTTATTCGCAAGCCTAGCAGCGTAATCGTTGATGCTGTCACCGACGGTGCGAACGCGGCGGATCAACTGGACAGCCACCCACGCTGAGAGCAGGGCCGTGATGATGTTCGTGCTGGCGTCTATCCAAAAGAAAGGCACCCAGGTAGTGACGACTTCCATGAGGTGCGTGGAGCCGCAGGCGACGATGAAGAGGGCAAAGCCGGTGGCGAAGTATGCCCAGTCGCGGGCGATGACACGGCGTGTGTGTCGGACAAGATAGAGCAGCGTTAGGCAGACGGAGAGGTAGGCCAGCGCCGTGATGGAGTTGGCTATCACCATAGTCCATATAAGTTGCGGGTCCGAGCGCCAACAGACAGCGTGCGGCATAAGAGGTATGTGCGAAAACATCGTTCGAGTTCCCTGGGCAGAATCCGTTACTTGCTAGTTTGAACAGCCTTGAAGAGAAGCCATATTGTTCTCTGGAATCCAAGAAGCTTAGCGAGATTCTATGCGGAATTACGGGTAGATGCTGCTGAGGGTATCTGAACACGTTCCAGTTTGGTGCGGGTTTCCATTCGAAGTTGCGCGTTATGTCGAAAGGATGGGCTTCTGCGCAGAGAAAGTGATGCTGCAATTCTTCACAGGAATATTTTCATAGGTGGACTAGCCATTGCCGCAAAGGAACATAGAGAATGTTCTCCATGCAAAGACGGGAATTTCTTCGGATAGCGGGACTGACTACGGCTGCGGTCGGTTGTGAACACGCATGGGGAGCGACAAAGGTAGAGGTGCCGCGCTTTCCAAGTGGAAATCTGCCATGGCAGGAGACTTGGGACTCTGCTCTGAAGCTGCTGGCGGGCAACGTGAAAACCGTTCCCAAATACGACAAGCCCATGCTGATGGAAGGTGCCGTTTATCCCGGAGCGTGGATGGAGTGCGGTCCGTTGGAGGCGCTGGTTTACGCGCAACTTCGCAGGTATGTGCCACAAGGGGAGGGCCAGCCCGACCCGCTCGCCGTCGCTCGTGCCGAACACATGGCCTTCTTTGCCGTGCAGAAAGAGGACGGGCAGATTCCCTCCTCCGACAAGCTCTCCGGAGAAACCGGCTTCGGACAGATTCAAATGGTGGTACCTATCGCTGCGACAGCCTGGGAGCTCGCGCAGATGACACACGATCATGAACTGCTGGAAACGGCATACTCCGCTTGCAGCCGGTGGGACACGTGGCTGCGGCGGTATCGCGATACACGCAAGACCGGACTAGTCGAGGGATTTTGTACGTACGATACCGGACACGACAACAGCCCGCGATGGCAGGGCATCCCCAATCGCTGCCCCGACTCGGATGCGAGAAAGTGCCCGCCGATTGCGACGATGCCAAGACTTTGTCCGGATTTATCCGCGACGGTGTACGGGGCGCGGAAAGCTCTGGCAGCGATGGCCGGAGCGCTGGGCAAGAAGAATGAGGCCGCGAAGTGGGAACAGGATGCAGAAACAATTCGCAGGCTGATTATCGAGAAGTTGTACTCGCCAGAGGATGCTGCATTCTTCGATCTCGACGCGAAGGGTGAGTTTGTGAAGGTCCGCGGCGACCTGATCACGCGTGTGATGGGCGAGCACGTGCTGAAGCTGGATATTGCGGGAGATCGAAAGATCTTCAACGATGTGTGGGAGCGGCAGCTTCACAACCCGAAGGCATTCTGGGCGCCGTTTCCCTTCCCTTCGATCGCGATGGATGATCCGGCGTTTGTGCGACCGATCCCTCGCAATAGCTGGGGCGGAGCGTCCCAGGCGCTGACCGCGCTGCGCGTTCCTCGATGGATGGAGCACTACGGCAAGAAGGCCGAGATGCGACAGCTGATGACGGCTTGGATGACGGCCATTGTGAAATCCGGCGAACCGGGAGGGCCGGGGGAGTTTCGCCAGCAGATGGACCCGCTGACCGGGGAGTTTACGAAGAAAGATCCGAGCGGCTACTCTCCTGCTGCGCTGGTGTATCTGGATTTCGTGCAAAGGCTGGCAAAGGGGTGAGGCAGCGGAGAGGATACTTTCGGCATCGAAACAAGTGTGCATTCCGACTCGGCGTCCTTTGTTCTTGTCTGCTATACGCGATCGAGCAATTCGTGATGGAATGCAGCGTGGTTAAATCTGCAGTATGCCGGGAGGCAAAGAAATGATCTGGTGGATTCTGGTTGGTCTGATTGCAGGGTTTCTGACAGGAAAGATTATGAAGGGCTCGGGCTTCGGGGTGATCGGCGACATCGTCATCGGCATCCTGGGCGCGCTCATTGGCGGATGGATCGCAGGCAAGCTGGGCTTTGCAGCCTCCGGCGGGCTGTTGTATTCCATTCTGATTGCCACGCTCGGAGCGATTCTTCTGACGTTCCTGTTCCGGCTGGTCACGGGACGCGAATGAGTTCCATGAGGCGCTAGCAAGCGTGCAGGCCCAGGCGATTTGCCTGGGCCTGCATCGTTTGGAGACAGGATGAAAGTTCTTATATTTTTTTCTGGACGATGGTTAGTTTTAAGTGGTTCAATCCTGATCGCTGGCTCGTCGTGAGACGAGCGTGAATCGAGGACACGACGATGGGCATGAATACGTACTTCTGGTTTGGATTGGTGGGCTGGGTGGCTGGCTGGGTCACTGGCAAGAGCATGAAGTGCGAGAGCCACTCGCCATGGATCGATGCATTTACAGGGCTGATCGGTGGACTGCTGACGGGTTACGCCGTTCGCGGTGTTGAACATGTGAATAATTGGGGTTTCCTGATGGCCGTAATCGTGGCTTCCGTGGGCGCTGCGCTACTGACATGGGTGACGCATCGCGTGAAGGATGCCGTGGAACATCGGCATACCGCGCACTAATCGCAAGATTGATTGGGGGAAGGAAACAGAAAGAGCCCGGGCGACGACCCGGGCTCTGCTGTCTTGTAAAGAGGCTTAGGGCTGGGTGGGAGCGGGAGATGGGGGTGGCACAGCCGGGGGAGCAGTTGTATCAGCTGGCGGCGTGGTGCTGGTGGCCATCGGCTGCGTGAGGTCGATGTCGGCGGTGCCGATGCGGCCCGAAGAACCGATGCGCACGACGAAGCGAGCGCGGGTGGCTTTGCCTTCGAGATCGACCTTCTGCTGGAAGTTCAGTGGAACCTCGATGCGACCTGTGGCTGGAACCTTTGCGGGTGCGCTGAACTTCATGCTGAATGCCTTGGGATTTCCGATCGGCTTACTCTTCTTATCGAATTGAGTGATAGCAAGCACGATGTCAACTTTGCGAGTGGGGTCGGCCTCAGTGCCAAGAGACCAGGCGAGGCTGCGCGGAGCCACATGGATCTGAAACGTCTTCGGGTCGTTGGCCACACGGGAGACATTGATCTCGGCGCCGTCATAGGCCATTTTGCTGTCGGCGGCAGAGACAAGATCGGACATCAAACGGCGTGAAGGAGCTTTGGGATCGACCGGGCGCGGGCGGAAGGCAAGGTAGTAGCCCTTGGTGGTAGAGATGGTGACGCCGGGACGATCGACCGTGACGTTGATCTTGCGGAACTTGTACGCATCGCGCGAGGTGTTGGTGGGGTGATAGACGAGGGTATAGAAGTCTGTGCCCTCTTCGGCGGCGGCATTGATTTGGACGTCGACGTCGTTGCGGCCATACATGGTGCGGCCGCCAGTGGCCTGGGCTAACTGCGAGAACTCATAGTTGCCGCCGAAAGGGTCGTTAAAGGCAGCAGCCCCGCCGTAGACGCCGGGGTCGATGAGCAAACCTGCAGGGTCAATGGTGGTAAGGGTGATGCGGGCATCGCGCATTAGATTTACGCAGTCCTGGCGCAGGCTATTGATGCGGTTCATCGTATCGACCGGTTGGTTTTCAAATCGCAGCGCCGGAAAGCCGCGACCGATCCAGATCATGTTCTTGTGGCCCTGATGGCCGATGGAGGCTTCAGAGATGCGACGGAGCGTGAGGAAGGCGGTTCCATAGCGCTCGGCAGCCCAGGACATGGAGTTGTTGCGCCAGGGGTTGCCGCTGAAGTGGTGCTTGAGCACGTCGAGTAGGAGCTGCTTGTTCTGCGTGTAGTCGTGCAGCACATCGAACTTATCGATGCCGACGGCGATGAGCATCGTGGGCGTGCTCATGTGGTCGGGCTGGCGTTCGAGGTATTTCTTAAGCGAGTACTGGGCGAAGGCTTCGTCCTCGAAGCGAGTGTTGAACTCGTCGAGCAGGATGATGTTGACGGGCGCGCGAGGGGCGAGGCGATCGAGGTCGGCGGTGGATTCGATATCGACCTCAGGCGCTGGCAGGCGCGAGGTGCCAAGCTCGAAGTTGGTGATGGTCTGCGGGTCTTCGGACTCGGTAACGTGGAAGTCGGACTTGGTGAGACCCTGCACCGTCTTGCCGTCTTTGGTGGTAGCGACGACGTCGAGCACGACGATGCGCGTGGAGACGTGGACGGTGTAGGTGCCGTCGGGGTTCTGCGTGGGCTGCGTCGGGGTTCCATTTCGCTGACCGTTCTGCTGGGTTTGAACGGGTGGCGGCGCGGTCTGTACGGGCGCGGGAGTGGGTTCCTGCGAGGTGACCGTGACGGTCTTGGAGGCGTCCTGGGCGAGTAGCGGAAGTGCGAGGGAGATGGCGAGAAATGCGGGACCGATGCGGCGGTGCATGCTGACCTCGTTGGTGGCGCGTTGCAGGTAAAGACACGGCAACGAGATAAGAGTCGCATACAGACGCGAAGATAGGTAGAGAAAAGATGAAGAAAGGCCCGGAGTAGTCCGGGCCTTTCGGGTGATGCAGGATCAATCCTTGTAGGGATCGAACTCGTTGGCTCCTGCCATGGCCACGCCGACGGGCGTGAGCGTGTGCAGGAGGCGGATGGTGTTGCTATGAGCTGCAAGCACCTCGGTGAGGCGCTTGTAACAGTGCGGTGATTCGTCCAGACCTCCACCCTTAAGGACGACGTTCGAGCGCTGCATCCACTCGTGCATCATCTCGGGCTTGACCAGGCCTTCACGCTTGCAGACACCGGTCTTGCGGTCTTCTTTTTGACAAAATCAGAGGATTATGTTCCGCTAAAGGAGTTCCGTCGCATCGTCGCCGAGAACAAATCCGCGCTGCACCGTCAGCGACTAAGAGGCTAATATGTCAGACAGCGTTATCGTTCCCCTTCCATTCCTTTCATCCCGCAAGCTTTCAGATCCATTCAACCCCCTCGAAAACCCAATCACAACCTACGAGTTCCGCGTAGACACACGGTCAATTCCCGACCTGCCTACCGATGCTAACGCGCGACCATCCGAAGCGGCCAAGCTGCGCCGCGTCTACAAGTCGGTGCGTAATGCAGCATTGGACGGTGCACTTGACCCTGATGAAGGCGCAACGCCAGGGCTCTTCGGCTATAAGCACTTGGGTATTAACGTTATCGCCGAGCGCGTGGAGGAAACCGATAAGAATCTCGCCACTCTCCACTTCAAACCCGGTCAGGGAGTGATGAACGGGGGGCACGGACTCGCGATCTTGCGTGAGCTCCAGCAGGATCCCGGTGCCGCGGAGATGCCACCTAACTTCGTCAAGGTAACCGTAATCGTTGGGCTGCCAAACGCTGTGATCCCCGAGGTAGCCGGGGCAAACAATACTTCGGTTCAGGTCAAGGCTCAGTCGCTTCTCGAACTCAAGGGCGCTTTCGAACCTCTAAAGGATGTGTTGAAGGGGACGAGACTGGAAAATGACGTTCAGTGGCGCGAAGGAGACGTCGGCAGGGTAAAGGTGGACGATATCATCGCAGCCATGACTTGCTTTCGTAGCGATGTTTATACCATTGGGGATCGCAAGCGTACACCGCACAACGCCTATGCTTACAAGACCGGGCTTATCGACGACTTTCGCCGTGATCTAGAGGGTTACCATGCGCTAGCACCGCGACTAACTGAAATATTGGAATTTCAGGATTATGTGCGGACGCAGCCTAAGAAGGTTTACAACGAAAATGGCGGGCGTTTCGGTGGTTTGAAGTTTGTTGATTCCATCTACACGGATGCTAAGGGTGAGAAGCGTAAGAAGCCGCTCCCTCCCTTCGTTATGCCTTTTACTGGCGAGGAAGTTGAGCATCGCTTGAATGTTGCTGCAGTTTTCCCGATTCTCGCTGCGTTTCGGCAGATGATCAGCCGAAACGGTAATGAGTTTGAGTGGGTTGGTGGCTTTTCAGCAGTCAAGGAGCTTTGGGACTCCATAGCGATCGATGTAATGGATACTACAAAAGACGCCTGCCAACAGGCGGGTTATGTGCTGAATGCGTTGGGCAAATCCCGTTCCCACTGGGAAAACGTTCAAAGGATTGTGCAGATCAAGCTTCAGGATCAAGAGCTCGAGAAGATGCGTGCTGCCCTCAAAGACAGATAAGTAGGTTTTCGGACAGAAACAGACCAAGGCCCGGACTTTAGTCCGGGCCTTGGTTTTGTGTGAGTAGCTTTGGCGGCCTAGCTGAAGCTAGGCCCTTCCGATATGTCCCGAGCTACTGTTCCGGTTAGGAATTTACGAAGCAGCTTCTTCCGTCGCGACGATCTTCGCCGAAGCTACGGTGTAATTGGGCTCGCCGATCTTGAAGCGGGCAAAGCGGCGGACCGAGATGTTCTCTCCGAGCTTGGCTACGTTCGTGGCGATGACCTGCGCGATGGTCTGCGACTGGTCCTTGATGAACGGCTGGTCGAGGAGGCAGACCTCTTCGTAGAACTTGCCCATCTTGCCTTCGAGCATCTTCTCGATGATGTTTGCGGGCTTGCCGGAGGCCGCTGCCTGGGCGCGGTAGATCTCCTTCTCCTTCTCGATGTCCTCGGGCGTGACCTCGTCCTTACCCACGAAGCGCGGATCGACAGCGGCGATGTGCATCGCGATGTCTTTCAGGAGTTCCTGGAAAGCATCGGTGCGGGCGACGAAGTCGGATTCGCAGTTGAGCTCAAGCAGAACGCCGATCTTACCGCCAGCGTGGATGTAGGTTCCGACAGCACCCTCGTTGGTGGTGCGGCTTGCCTTCTTGGCGGCCGAGGCCATGCCGCGCTTGCGCAGCACAACGAAGGCGTTTTCCATGTCGCCCTTGGCTTCCTGCAGGGCCTTGAGACAGTCGCCCATGGGGGCGCCGGACTTTTCGCGGAGTTCCTTGACGAGCTTGGCGTCGATCTTTACGGCTTCAGTGGTAGACATAGGTTCCTTTTTCTGCACGGCGCGATGTGGGCCGTTGTGAAAAGTGGCGCGGGCTCTGAGCCCGCGCCACCATTGTTCTGGATGGCTGTTACAACACGACTAATGTCGTGCTCCTTCCATTCGACATTGCCGAACGAAGGCAGCCGGAGCGCTTAGGCGGTGACGGCTTCGGCGGGAGTTGCTTCAGTCTCAGCCTCGGCTGCTGCCGGGGCCTTGCGGATGCCGCCGCCCAGGACTGCGTTGAGGTCGATGTTCTCGTCCTCAGCAGCGTCCTCGGTCGAGGCCTCGGCGACGCCAGCGGACTCGTGGACTTCGCCAGCGACTTCCTCACCATCCTCACCGATGAAGTGCGAATCGGTGGCGATCGGGGTGACCTCGTCATACTCCTGCGAGAACGCCTTGTCGGAGATCATCTGGACGCCTTCGAAGGCGGAGTCAGCGATCTTCGTGGTGAAGAGGCGAATGGCGCGGAGAGCGTCGTCGTTGCCGGGGATAACGTAGTCGACCACGGTCGGATCGCAGTTGGTGTCAACCACTGCAACGACCGGGATACCGAGCTTGCGGGCCTCAGCTACGGCGATCGCCTCGTTGTTCGAGTCGATGACGAAGATGGCATCGGGGAGGCGCTTCATGGCCTTGATACCGGAGAGGTTTGTGGCGAGGGACTTGCGCTCGCGCTCGAGCTTGATGACTTCCTTCTTGGTAAGCAGTTCGTAACGGCCGTCGGTGGACATTTCGTCCAGCTCAGCGAGACGCTTTACAGACTTCTGCACGGTCACCCAGTTGGTGAGCAGGCCACCCAACCAGCGGCTGTTGATGTACGGCATGCCTGCGCGGGTCGCTTCCTCGGCCACGGCATCCTGCGCCTGGCGCTTGGTGCCGACGAAGAGGATGAGCTTGCCGGTGGAGGTCAGGTCGGTCACGAACTTCGAAGCTTCCTTGAACATCTTCAAGGTCTTCTGCAGGTCGATGATGTAGATACCGTTGCGCTCGCCGAAGATGTATTCCTTCATCTTGGGGTTCCAGCGCTTGGTCTGGTGACCGAAATGTACACCTGCTTCGAGCAGTTCCTTCATTGTGATGCTAGCCATAAAAAGCTCCTGTTTATAGACCGGGCCGAGCACGCTTGACGTCTGCGGCTGGTCTGGATTAATCCCTGGCAATGAAGCGTCGGGAGATTTAGGTCCTGCCTCCGATGTAGGTGCTTCGGAGGGTGATGCGGGTGAATCGAGGTTGTCAGTTCTCAGTTGTCAGTAACAGCAAAACTTCACTGAAAACTGAAAACTGTGAACTGACAACCACAGAGAACTAGCGCTTCGAGAACTGGAAGCGAGCGCGAGCGCCCTTCTGGCCGTACTTCTTACGTTCCTTGCCGCGCGGATCACGCGTTACAAAGCCTTCGGCCTTGAGCGCCTTGCGCAGCTCAACGTTGAACTCCATCAAAGCGCGCGTGATACCGAGCTTGACGGCATCGGCCTGCCCATTGATGCCGCCGCCCTTGACCGTGGTCAGGATGTCGAAGGTTTCGTTGATGTCTGCAATGCCCAGGGGGCGCTTGGCGGCAATGCGCTGCGCGGGAGTCACGAAGTACTCCTCAAACTGCTTGCCGTTGACGGTGAACTTGCCCGAACCGGGGCGCAGGAAGACGCGAGCGATTGCGCTCTTGCGGCGGCCAGTTCCGTAGTATTGAATCAAATCTGCCATTTTGAAAATCCTCATCGAGCCATAGCTCGCAAAATCTTTGTGCCGCGTTAGCTGGCGAATCCCTTAAGCCTTCTTGATGCCACCCAGAACGGCGAGGGCGGTGGGCTGCTGAGCGTGGTGCGGATGATCGGCACCCTTATAGACCTTGAGCTTGGTACCCATCTGGCGACCGAGCTTGGACTTGGGCAGCATGCCCTTGATGGCCTCTTCGAGAATCTTCTCGGGACGACGGGCGAGCAGCTTGGTGTACTCCTCTTCACGCAGGCCGCCGGGGAAACCGGTGTAGCGGCGGTATAGCTTTTGGCTCGCCTTCATGCCGGTAACGTGGATCTTCTCGGCGTTGATGACGATGACGTGGTCGCCCATGTCAATGTACGGGGTGTAGAGGGGATTCAGCTTGCCGGCGAGCAGATGCGCCGCGTGCGAAGCAAGGCGGCCGAGGGTCTGACCCGAGGCGTCGAGGACGAACCAGTTGCGCTTGATGTCTTTGCCGCTGGGGATGGTGGTCGTCTGATTGAGGTTCATCGTAGGTTACTCCTTGGTTCTGCCGGCTTCGTGAATCGACTATGCGGCTTGAAGCTCGAAGCGTAGTGCAGTCAGCATGTTGGCGGCAGGGCGCACGAGGACAGGATTGTCCGCGCAGGCTGAAAGCCGGAGTTGCGGTTGAGCGCACAGAGCCTAAAGGAGCTAAACCATCTAGCTACATAGCGGGCTGGGGAGTGGGTGCCTGAGCGGGTCGGCGTATTTGTGCCCTACCCTGTTGCGGGACTCACCTCGGTGTCTCGGGCCTGTATGCCTCGTTGCCGCCCTGTTGAAAAGCTTGTATCAGGGCACACGGAGGTGTGGGCGCGGGACTGCGCGAGTATTCAGAATATGCGAGGTTTGGGGTGGGAGTCAACGACTTTGGCGATTGTATCGAAGAAGTTGGGGTAAAGTGGCAGCTATGAAAAGAGTTATGGGATGGGTTCTGGCCTTCGGTTTGGGCTGCGGCGTGGCTTCCGCTCAGAGCACTGAGGCGGAGATTTCTGCTCGACTGATGGGTAAGCCCTTGCAACTGCGTGGGTTCTGGATGGACGACAAGCTGCAGTTCGATGCTAAGGGAAGCCCGGTCGGTGCGAACACCGAGGGCACCTTCACGGAATCAGCTTTCGACGCGAAGAATGTGTCCTTGAACGGCGACCACCTTCACATCGAGGGGCAGCGAGTCGGCCTGAAGTTTGAGAAGGTCGGCACGGTCAAGCGGCTCCCGATCTTTCAAAAAGGGATCTTTCGCAAGAGTCCGGAGATGATCGTGATTGAGATTGACGGCCAGGGCGACCGTGATTTCAGCAAGGAGCTGGACGCGATCTTCGCCGGATCGCTCGCTGAGGTTGCGCCCTCTCTTCGGCCTTATTGGCAGCCGTATGCGAGGAGGCATTTTCCTGAATGTGGTTGAGCCGGAGAGGCCAGTACCTGCCGGAGTCGTTAAAATTGGCGGAGCAGTGAAGCCACCGAAACTGCTGAAGTCTGTTGACCCTTCGTTCAGCGATTGCGCCCGCGAGTTGAAGGTCTCAGGATCGACCTCAATCGATATGATCGTCGACGAGCAGGTCAATTTCGGGCATTTCGTGATTCGGCAACCGTTAGGGCTTGGTCTTGACGAACAAGCGATCGCCGCGCTCGTGCGCTATCGATTTGCTCCCGCCACGCGGGACGGTGTGCCGGTGAAGGTGGAACTAACGGTCGAGTCAAACTTCAGGATCTTCTGAAAGTCGAAAAATGTAGTTCTAAAAGCTGAATTGTGCCTGCAGATAGACGATGCGATTCCCCGCCGTGATGGAGCCGAACGGGTTGTTCAGGCTGACGGATTGACCAAAATAGGGCGAGCTAAGGACGCCTACGGGCTGACCGGGGTTGTGGGCGTTCAGCACGTTGTAGGCGTCGACCGTGAAGGTAATCGCGTAGGGACGATTGGGTGGGGGGGCAGTTTTTGCGCCGGGCGCGGCGACCGGGACCACTGGACGGGGACCGATCTGGAAGCTTCGACTTGCGGAGAGATCGAGAAAGTAAAAGCTCGGGGAGTTGCCGTAGTTCACGGGGACAATCTTTTCGCCGGTCTGCGGGTTGGCGTCCAGCGTGCCATAACGGGTGGTGTAGAGAACCGAGGCGGAGGTGGGATGCGTCGCGAAGGCAGGACGGTCGTTATAGAGGGTGTCACCGTTGAGGTCGGTGCCGGTGGTGATGTTGAACGGGATACCGCCAGCTACTGATGCGAAGGCGTTCAGCGAAACACCTACTGGTAGCTGCAAGGTGCCGCCGGTAAAGAATTGCTGGCGAGGTAGAGGAGCTCGACCGTAGTCCTGCGAGACGTTGTAGGAATTGGAGGCGAAGGTGGTGGCACCGATGACGTCCTGATTCTGATGATTGAAGTTATAGGAGACGAAAACGTTGGCGCGCTTCGTAAGATTGAGCCGCGAACTGAAGGCGAGAATCTGCGCCTTGGAGATTCCGTTCGAAGCAAACTCATAGATGTTCTGCGAGCCTCCGAGTGGGCGCACCCCACTACCAGGAACGGCCGGGTTGAAGGTGCCAGGGAGCGGGGCGTTAATGTTGAGGGAGTCGGACTGATGGACTCCGCGAATGGCGAGATAACGGACGGAGACGGTGCCGAACCTAGAAATGATTTTTTCAAGGGAGACACCGGCGAGCCAGCCGTATTCAGCCTTGAAGTTGGGGTCGATGCGGTACGGGGTAGGCGAAACGGTGGTGAGTGCTGGGCAGGCTCCGGTGGTCGGAGGTGCGCCACTGGGGTCGTAGCAGGGATTCGAGAGCTCAAAGGTCTGTTGCGAGACACCGTTCTGGCGAACCGTGGTAAGAATGTTGGCCGCGGCAAAGCGGTTGTAGAAGAGGCCGACGCCGGGACGCACGGTGATGAAGGGTGTGCTCTGCTTCTTGCGGTGGATCGCCCATGCAGCTCCGAAGCGGGGAGCAAGGTCGAGATGATCCGGAATGGCCGACTGACTTTCAAGACGCAGCCCAAGATCGAGGGTGAAGTTATCAGCGGTATGCCATTCGTCCTCTGCCCACGCGCCGAGATCGCCGGTAAGGACGGAAAAGCTTCGCTGGCCGACGGTCTGGCTGTAGAGGCTGGGCTGATTAGCGATGTATGAGTCGATAGAGGAAAACGTGTACTGACCGTTGTAATTGGCGGTGGAGAGATTGGCATCGCGAGTGAGGCGGTAGCGCGCGCCGAAGCGGAGATAATGCGCACTGCGATCGATCGAAATCGATTCCTGAAACTCGAAGTTGTCCTGGTCGTCGCGCAGGGACTGTTGTGGATTGCCTCCACCGTTGAAGGCACCTTCTACGAGAAGGCTGGGCGCTAAGCTCAGGGCGTCCTGGCGCTGGCGGGAACGGATGTACTGCAGGTGAGCGTCGGAGATGAAGTGCGAGCCTACGCTCTGCGTGTCCGAGAGGCGTAAGGTCTGCGTCGTGAAGCCGCTGTCGAAAGCCTGCGAGGCGAGCGTCAGCGGGGCGGCGAGACCGCCGTTGGCTTGATTGATTTGGTTGAACTCGTACCGCCCGGTCAGCAGATTTGCCGGGGTCAACTGGCGGTCCATGCGAAGCGCATAGGTAGAGACGGTTTGCGGGTCGCGAACACCCAGAGAGTACGACACCGGCACGCCGTTCGAGACTGTGATCGCGTTCAGGGCAGCATTGCTCTGCTGATCGTTGAACACTCCGGAGAGTGCGAAGAAGGTCTTCCTGTCGATCGGGCCGCTGAGGTTTCCATCGAGATTCAGTACGAAATATGGCGGCGCTGCCCCCGTGATGTACGGATTCGGCGAGTTCAATGGGCTGTCGGTCGCATTGACGTTAACCTGCCCGTGAAACTTTTCGGTCCCGGCCCTGGTGGCGATCTCGATGCGGTTAGTGCCAAACGTATCGTAAAGCGCGGAGTAAGGATTCCGATTAATGCGTACAGAGAGGATCGAGCTCTTTGGCGGAACGCGGCCGCCTGTGAAGCCGTCGACGATAAAGGTTGGCGACTTTCCAGGAATCGCTCCAGCGAGTGCAGCGATCTCTTTCTGAAACGTAGCATCATCGTTCGAGAAGGCGTCCAACTGCGCGCCCTGGAAGACCAACGCGCTGGCATTGGCGGCACCGGAGGTGTCAGCGGCATCATCCACCGGGACGGCAATCTCTTCGGGACGGACCTCAATGGCCATTGGGAGTTCAAGATGTACGGCGGTCGCAGCCGAGGTCAGCGAAAGAGGCCCGCTATAAGCTGCAAAACCTTTGGCCGTGATGGACAGCTGGTAGTCGCCCACCGGCAACTGCACGGAGAAGTGCCCCTCTCCATCAGTAGCCAGATCACGTGAAAGATGAATGCTCTGAATGCGAACAGCCGCACGCGGAATGCGTGCGCCGGAGGGATCAAAGACTGTGCCGGAGACAGACGCCAAGGGGGATTGCGACTGCGATATACAGTCGTGTTGCGATACTCCGACAAGGCAGCTAAAGGTGAGCCAAAAAGCACAGCGAGCTCGCCTGAGGTAAAGCATGGATACCAACCCAAGACACTACAGCGTGGAGCGTACCGGCTGAGAGGTCGATTAAGAATGCGTTACTGAATGATATCCAAAAGTCTCTATTTGTCCGATCGTTTTTCATTATGGGGTGCGAACATCGGCAACTTCCAGATTTGTAACCGTTCCATCGCTCGGTACCGTCGCGGATCCAGATACCAGCCAGTCGACGGCAGATCCCGCGACCAGATGAGTTGCGCCCCGGCCACAGGGGCGTGATCGATGACCTGGTACTGCGCTCCCTGCGAATAGATCCAACGGGTGATGTGATCGTCGTTGGTGTCGTGAATGTAGGGGATAACCCCTGGCCGAGTGATGCCACCCGTATCGATGACGGGGTGTTGCGAGAGAAACGCAGGTTCGCCGATGGCATAAAGCGCCACAGGAGCGCCGGGCGGGAGCGTCTCGAGGAAAGACGACATCTGCGCGTAGATGTTATCGCCGATGACTTTGTTATGAATCGACAGGCGCGTTGAGGTAAGGCTGGTGATGGCCCCGAAGAGAACGGCCACGGCGAGCAGAATGCGATAGAAAACCGGCAGTCGAAGAGCCATCAGCGCTAGCACCGCAATCGTGAGCACGGGAGCGGTGACGAAGATGTAGCGCGTCTGCACCAGGGTGTGGTTCGCGATGTAGAAACAGCCATTCATCGCGGTCCACGCAAAGAGCAGCCAGCCGCCGGCGTGGAGTGAAAAAAAAAGGGAATCACTCTGCGTGTGCTTTTTCCCCAGGTATCCAAACAACACCACCAGCAGCACCGCACAGCCGAGGACCGTCGCGGGATAGCCGAAGACATAGAGATGGACCAATCGTGCGAGGACGGAGTCTGCAGGGCCTGCACGCTTCGCTGCGTTGGTGTTAGGCAGAACGCTACCGAAGGTATGCAGCGCGTATAGCCCCCAGCCGACGGCGGGAGCGCTGAGAAAAGCCAGCGCGGCGAGGGAGGTATCGACTCGCAGCGTGAGCGACCCGTGTAGGTGGCGAAGACGCTGGAAGAGAACCAGAGCTACGAGCAGCGTGAAGAAAGACATCTCCGGCCGGAGCAACGGCGCGAGGCCCGCCAACAACGCAGCAGCGAGCAGTCGCGGCCAGCGCAGATGGCGTGGCGCGAGAAGCACGCAGGTCCAGCAGACGAGCCCCGCAGCACCGAGCGCTTCCATGCCAGAGAAAGCCCAATAACCGAAGTAAGGATTCAGCACGAAGACCAGCAGCATGGACGCGGCAAAGATATCAGCAGCATCATCTGCAAACCAGCGCCTGACGAGCGAACGTGCGTAGGCGAAGACCCCGCTCAACGTGACGACAGCAGCCGCCGCTGTGAGTGTCTTGCCCGCCGCGAGCCAGCTCGGAATCACGACATGAAAGGCTACCAGCAGCCACACCCAGAGTGGCGAGGTATCTCCGTAGACAAGATGGCGATTGAAGCAGAATCCATGGCCGTCGGCGAGAGACCGCGCGAACTCAAGATGGATGTAAGCGTCATCCTCCCAATAGCCGAGCGCCGCGAAGAACCAAAGCACGGCTAACACGGCGCTGGCCGCGACCAGTAGCCACGCGAGTAAAGGCATGGACAAGCGCTTGCTATGTGAGGGCGTGAGTATCGCGTCCATGTCTGGTTTCATGATGCGCCAGATGCCCTCGCAACGCAAAGTGAGTTCTGGCTATGGCAAGCTTCTAATGCTCGAGCTGAGGGACGCTTGGCTGCTGGCCCAGCTTCGTAACCAGTGGCTTCGGCGTGCGTCTCTTCGGTCGATGCACCTCGGGCGTTGGGGGTTTGGGGTCGAGACGATAGACGATCAGCAGGTTGCGGTCGGGATCATCCATTACTGGAAACGCAGCGATGCGCTCCATGTTGTAGAGAGGCGTGATGGCATCGGCCTTGTCATCCTCAACATCGTTCCAGGCGATGTACCAGCCGGGCTGATACTTTCTGACGCGCACATCGAGGTCGTCGGTGCCGAAGTCGTCGTCGATGGAAGGCAGACCCGTCATCAGCGTGAGGTCTGAGCCGGAGATAGAGAGAATCAGGTGAGGGTGCGTCTTATCGTCGAGCACGATCTTACGAATGGACTGCGCCGCAGCGAGAAAGTCATAGGTAGGGTCGCGGAGGAAGCGGATCTGTTGCACTGCGTCGGGGAGTGCGATCGCGAGGATGACGGCGGTGGCAAGAATTCCCTCTACTACGCGGCGCGGAACCGAGGCCTGCTCCGGATGACGTGGCTGCCGGAAGGCGTCAATACTGATGGCGACAAAGACCGTAATGGGCACTGCAACGACGAGATAATAACGCGGCTGCAGATTGTTGTGATACGCAAGGAAAGCAAAGTAACCGCCAATCCAAAGCCACAGGGCTGGCACAAGCGGATTCGCGAGCAGACGCGGACGCCAGAAGAAGGTGAGAGCCACGGCGGCGAAGAATACCGGGTACAGAACATGCCCCATCCATAAACCGTCCGAGAGCGTATTGAGCACAACGGTGGCCAACGGTTCAAGCGAGATGCCGGTGTAGGCATTCGCAGAGAAGAGGTACTTGTAGTCCTCCAGATAGTGCGGGCGCACCAGCAGCACGAAGTATGCAACCCAGAGACTGAATCCCCCCACAAACGGTGGTAACGCGAGCTTGAGGGCTGGCCCGAACCGGTAGCCCGCACGCGCCCAGATCATATACGCGATCGAAGGCAGTAGGAAGACTGCCGTCGTCTTTGTCAGGATCGCCGCCGGGATAAGCAACATGAGGATCAGCGTTGGCAGCAGCGACTTGAGTCTTTGCGAGTTGGTCGGACGCGGCACGGCGCTGCCCTGCAATAACTGCAGCGGATGCAGATGTGAGGCGGCGAGAATGCCGAGCGCATTCAATGCGATGAGCAACGGCTCCAGAATAGCCATGCGCTCGAAGACGAACAGGAACGGGCTGGTGCAGAGCAGAAGCATGGCGATGGGAGCTGCCAGAGACCGACCGGAATGATCGTTGCGCGGGCGCGCGTGGCGCTCGATGAGCAGATAGAACGTCACCAGCGTGACGGCGAAGACAACGAGTGCGAACGCTCGCGCCGAGGTGACGGAGACGCCACCGATCTTGAATGCAAGTAATTCCAGCAACGGCCAAACGGGCAAAGCTGCGGCTGGGTTGAAGTCGCCGGCGAAGTACCAATGCCCAAAGAGCATATGACGGATCGCGGCGTCGCCGTACCAGCCTTCATCGGTGTACTTCGACCAGTCGTTCCAGGGTGAATTATTCGGAAAGTCAGCGGTGAGGTGCAAGAAGTGCAGCACAAAGAAGAGCCCAGCTCCGGCCAAAAGCAACCACGCGACAAAACGCGAGAAGTTCGAGGTTTTCTTCGGCGCGGATTGTGAGGAGGGCTGTGGGTTCATGAAAAAACAAAGGCTCGAAGAACGGATACGATGGCGACAGAAGAAAAGTGGATGCCTGTGCTGCTGTCATTACAGGCTTATACGAAAACTAGCTGTTGGATGTTTCCGATTATAAGAGCGGAACTTGCCGCTGCGAGCCGAGGGCCACTTCAAGCTCGACGGCAGCGACGGCAGCGAAGAGGGTGGACCACTCCAGCCAGGCGCGGGTCTCATTCCAAGTGGCGAAGAAGAACGTCCCGGCCATACAGAGGCTGGCAAGGTAGAGCGTTTTGCGCTGCAGCGGAGAGAGCGCTCCCCGCGCCAGCAACACCGGTATCCACAAAAAACCCACAATCGAGAATAGTTGAGGCCAGTGCCACGGCGCGGCCATACGATACCAGGCAACACCGTTAAGCCGATACGGATTATGCGGGTACAGATGCACGCCGATTAAATAGCTGACCATCCAGAGCGCCATGCCAGTGAGCGAAACCGCACGCCACTTCGCGCTACCGTAGCGCGCGGCAAAAGTGACGACTATCAAATAGAGCGACGTCTCGCGAGTGAACACATCGACGGCCATAAAGCAGAGGAAGAGCCATGGTTCGTCACCCAGCAGACAAAGCGTGGCGGCGCCAAAAAGCGCGAGATGCGGCAGGTCGTACGGATACCAGAGCGCCTGCTCAAAGCGCGCGGCGTAGCTGGCATACACGATGACGAGCAGCATAGCCCACGGAAGCCACTCGCAACGAAGCCCCTGTCTGCGTGCAAAACGAAGGCTGAAGAGGCCAAGCGCATTGACCGCCAGAATACCCAGCAACAGGCATCCCAGCTTCGCTGCCGTAAAGAGCTCATATTGGTTCAAGTAGCGTGTATAGCGTGAAGCTGCAGACGCCAGCAGATGCGATGACTCCGCCCAGCGCACAAAGGGAACTAGTAGCAGACGGCGCTGAAAGGGCAGCGACTCAAGCCCCGCACCATACCGATGCAGATCGAGATAGGAGAGATTGACGAAGAAAATGGAGAGCACGCAGTGCGTGGTGGCCAGCAGCAGAAGAAAGAGTGTGACAGCTCTGCGCAAGACGGCCCTCCATTCTTTTATTCGTATGACAGCGCGTCGATGGGGTCTTTGCGCGCAGCTTTGAGCGCCGGGTAGAGCGAGCCAAAGATTGCACCGGCAAGCGCGATGAGGATCGCCTTCACATCCCATGCGCCGGTCAACTGGAAACTGAGCGTCGGAAAGCGCGCGTGGAGGAAGTTCTTCAAAATGTACGAGAAGATAATGCCGAGCGCGATGCCAACTGAGGCCAGTAGCCCGGTCTCGCGAAGCACCATCGATACGATAGAGAACTTGCCCGCGCCCATCGACTTGAGGATGCCAATCTCTCGAGTACGCTCCATAACGGCTGTGTACATCGACTGGAAGATGACCAGAAAACCAATGATGGTGGCGATGCCGATCACCACACGCACAGCAATGTTGAAGCCGGGAATGTGGTCAGGGGTCAGGCTCTCAAGCAGTTCGCTCAACGTCTGCACACTCCAGTCCTGCAGACCGTCAGTATGCGAGATCTCCGAGCGCACTTGCTCCTGAAACTTGGGCTCGCCTTCTGTGCGGAGGTAGAACACCGAGGCCTTGCCAGGATTATTGTCAATCTCGTCCATCGTCTCAAGCGGGATGAACTTGCGGCTGCCCTTACCATGCTGCACGATGCCGCAGATGGTGAAGATATGGTTCAGCGACTTGATGGTGCTTCCGACGCGCATGTTCGGCTTCGCAGAGGCCTGCAGATCGTCGATGATCATGTCGTACTTATTTTGAAATGGACCGCCGGCGATAAAGGTGAAGGGACGGAGATCGTTGTAGCTTTTGAAGTCAATGCCGAAGATATTCTCCACGGAGCTGGAGAGGTTCATCTTGATATTGACTGGAGCGACGACAGCAACGTGCGGGAGATCGCGCAGGACGTTGGCAACGCGCACATCAGCGGAAGCAGAGCTGGTGCTGAGGATCGCGCTGGACGCTCCGGGATGCACGACCATGTCCATGCCGGTTCCCGCGTTCTGCGTGCGGCTGCCGTTGAGGATGCCATTGAAGATGCCGACGATGGAGAGGATCATCACCACCTCAATAGCAATAGCAAGTGCGCTGATGATCGAGCGCAGAGGACGGTGGACCAGATTTCCGACAATCAGTTTGTTCATGGGCGCTTCGTAGTTCCTATTGAGACGGTTCGTCGTTATAGATAAGTCTATAGGCTCGCTGACAGCCGTAGGCCGTACTTGCCGAAGATTCTGCGAGGTCGTCATCTGCGGGGCTCGCGCATACGCTGTGCAGCGGAACGAGTTTTACCTGCTTATTACTCGTCAGACCAAGCCTGCCCTTCCACTCCGCGCTGTCGTCGTCCTTCATGGAAGGGAGCACCATGTAGCGGACGTTGTGGGTGAAGAGATATGTTGCGAGACGGCCATGGCTGAGGTCTTCGAAATATTGGGGGTCTACGAGACCGCCGAGATCGACAAGGTGCCCGTTGAGTTGAAAGCCCATGCGACCGATATCAAATATGGCTACCTGGTTCTGTGCGAGCGCCTGTGGTGGAAGGGCCGTCTGCAACCAGGTCGCCATGCCGCCGTGCTCGGTCTCTATCTGCCTCACCTGCGAGGTCAGTGCCTGTCGCCAGGAGTGGATAGACCAGACCGCCGAGCTCAACGCAACCAGCAAGGTGAGAATACCTGCTCGCGCACGGAGCGGTGGCAGCAGCAGCAAAAGGTGATAGAAACCCAGAAACTCCAGCGGAAGAAACAGCAGCATCGGGAGAGCGAGGTAGCGTCCTCCATGTCCGGTGGACGGCAGGATCACGGTGTAGAGCGCGATGATGAGAGCTGCCCAGGCACATAAGCACAGTAGCCGCGTCGCCTTGGTACTCCACAGAGCCCGCACGCCAAGTATGGCAAACAGCGCCAGCGCGCAGACGATAGGGACGCCAATCAGAAGCCCCCCGTGATGAAGATAGTTGCGCGATGCGTCGAAGCTCCAGGTCTTTAGAAAGCGCGCAAAGATCTGCCCAAGGAACTCCAGCCGCAGCGTGAGGCCAGCCTGCGGGGTGACTCGATAGAGGAACTGCCGTCCCTGCATGGTCTGGGGCGAGAGATGATGACCGATGGCCCAGTTGGTGGCACAGAAGATGACGGACGCGGCCAGTACTCCCGAGAGAACAGAGAGGACAGCGCGAAAACTTCGATGCGCCAGGCGCGAGCTCAGCAGAAGGAAAACGCAAAGGAAGAGCGCCTCCGGTCGGGTGAGAACGAAGAGGAAGGAAAGAAGACCTAGCTGCAGAAGGTCTCCGCGACCTCGCTCCGGCTGAAACCAGCGGCGCAAAACGCAGAGCGCCAGCAGCACAAAGAGAAGATGCTCCATGCCAATGAGCCCGAGCCACAGAAAGTTTCCACTGGCCAGCGGCGCGAGCGCGAAGCACCAGCCCAACGTCAGCGGAAGCCTGTCCTCTTCCGTGAGCGCCTTAAGCGTATAGCCGACACCGGCCAGCAGCAGAAGACTGGTGAGTGTCGAGAGCAACACAGGACAGACGCCGGGCAAAGCCCACCAGTACGTCGCCAAGAGGCAACTCCAGAGCAGGCTTGTAGATCCGGCAGTCAGGTGTCCGGGGATGAATCCGAGGTGGTGCGTCTGAGCGAAGTTGCGCGCGATGACCTGATGAATCCACGAGTCGTCGAGCGGAAACCCCCACTGGCCATGCAGCACAGAGGCCAACATGAGGAAGACCAGCACGTAAGCAGCAGCACAAAGGAAGCGATCGCGGCGAGGTTTGAGAGCGAAAGACATGGGGCCTAAGATATCCAACGATTTGGGTTCTTCATCAATGGCGCGGTCAGCGGGACAACGCCTTGACCGGAGAGGTCGAGAGTCTTGGAGGCGCGCTCTGCAAAGCGGTTTTTTCCAGAGAAGAGCGCTCCGATGACAGGGGTGACATACGTACAAAACAAGATACCTATAACGAGCCCTAAGTTCCCGAAGCCAGTCAACCAGATTAGCCCCCCAAGTAAACTCTCTGGGGCAGAATGAGCAAAGACGACGACCATGAAAAGTCCCCATGGATAACGCCGCAAATCACCACAAATGTAGTCAACGGTGCAAAAGAGGCAAAGCCATATGAACGGCAGCAACAAGAAGATACCCGCCCATCCGCCAACATAAAACGCTTCAGGAATTGGACTAAATGAGATACCGGTGGAGTCATCATCGCCAGCCAGAAAACCACCTATCTGATGTGCATAATAATTGCCGCTCAGAGGCACGGGCTTATCGGGGTCGATTACATGTGGAATTAGATTCTCGTAGTTATCTAGAACGGGCTTGTAATCGATATGATTACTTTTGCTCGCATAATTGAAAAAGGTATCGTCAACTGACAACATGGAAAGTCGGTCAACAAGCCCTTGGTGCTCGTTGTAGTAACCGCTCCTTCCCTGCGTTTCTAGGACGTGTTCTTCTGACTCCTGCTCAATCTCCTTAAACTCATGCATGTGAGTGACAATCTCGTACACAAGAGCTGCCCGATCGAGGTTTCCGGCACCCTCTCTTATGCGTTGACGCCCTGCCGCAATCGTGGGTGATATAGCGAAAGCAAAATATCCGAAGAGAGCAAGAGCTATCACGTTTATTAATCGCAATTTGTAACGGGTGAAGGCGGCGGCAACAATCCAGCAAGCTCCAGACATCAGCATCCCCTGTTTGCTGAAAACCAAGGTGCCGCTGGCAAACACAAGGGCCATAGCCATGCTGCTGACAAAATTCACGGAGCGCCGCCCGCCGCTCTCACGGATCGCACCGATAGTACCAAGGATAATTGCTAGTGGATAAAACTGGCTGAGCTGATTAAATGCAGACATAAAGCTCCCAGTCCCACCAGTCGCAAAGTTATTCAAAATCGTCTGAAGTATTCCGACTATCAGGCAACCCGTAGCAGACAGAGTGTAATTGGGCTCAACAGGAGCTATACCTCGCGATAAGCCTACAAGCTTTTTAGTTGCCACAATAACAAGCAGCAACGAGAACATGCTCGCCGTATAGCAAGCCATATCAAACTGGGGGACCAGTAGATTTGAGTCTGCGGGCTCTCCAAGTATCGCTTTCCACAACACGCCAATGCCCACAGTAAGGGCCATCGAGAGGAACACATATGCGCCCGAAGCCTTAGAAAAGCCCCCGGCAATATTGAATGTTATGACGCTGAGGATCAGATACCCAAAGAATAAAACACTGAATGTGAGATCTGTGTGTTGGGCTTGCTGTACGCAAAAAAGCACCGCGCCAAAAAGGACGGCCTTCGCCAACGAGATGCGATCAGGCAGCTGAATCAACACTTTATAACGGAGTGTACGCAACTGCTACCGCCGCGTAAAGGAACCGGCTTAGATGAGGCATAGCGGCTCCGCAGGCTTTGTCGCGCTGGCGCTTTATGCGCTTGACTGGACACTCTGGTACCAGAAGGTCGGTACGCTACCTAGCGCCGTCCTAGTAGCCCTGATGGCCTGGTTATGGTCTCCGTCCGCAGAGCGCACCCGGAGCACTTACGGTAGAGCCGCCGCCATCGCCTCAGCGCTGCTTGCGCTGGTTGTGTTGCAGAGTTTTATCCGCGCTGACCTCGCGCTGACGATGTGCCTGGGCGTATTTATTGCCAGCGCGCTGCATCTGCCACAGCAACTGTCGCTTTCACGCCGCGCCGCACTAACGACCAGCGCTCTCGGCATACTGCTCTCCGTGGCTGTACAGCTCTATCTCTCCCGGGTGCTTTACCCCAACGCCAGCTACGACGGCGTGCCCGTGTTCATGCTCTTACACGACTATCGCCAACTGGTGCTGTGGGTCTCCTGCCTGGTCTACATAACCCCGTTTCTCTGGACCCTCTCTCAAGTATTCCGCCAGCGTTGCTGGGGAGAAGGAGCAGGCGCTTCCCTCATATTGGCGGCGTTCTTTCATCTCCTGCTTTGGATCACCATGGGCCGGCTCGACGAGGTGCGCATCTTTCTACCCATGGCGTTGGTCACGCTACCCCTGACCCTGGAGCTGGCCCTGAGGCAAATTGCCTTGATTCCGGTCAACGCTCTACCCCGCAACTGAGGCGTACCCTTCTGGATTCACGGAGTGGCAATTTGCACCGAAACCGTGGCATCCTTCCATGGGAGCGTCGCGCTGTTTCCATAGAGCCGTCGAGTTCGGTGCGCCGATCTAATGTAAGCAGGAAAGAGCCGGTAAGCACGGGCCAACGGAGCACGCTTTGTCGTTTGGTAAAGAGCTGCAATTAGAGCGCCAACGGCGCCGGATCACGCTGGAATCCATCGCCGAAGGCACCAAGGTGCCAACGCGGCATCTCCGCGCCCTGGAGCAGGAGGACTATGCGCAGTTGCCCGGCGGCGTCTTCAACAAGGGCATCGTGCGCAGCTACTGCCGCTACCTCGGGCTCGACGAGCAGGAGTGGCTTGGTAAGTTCCCCAGCGTCCTTGCAGTAGAATCCGAGCCGGACTGGGAGTCCTTCGCAGAAAACGTGCGCCGCAGCCGCGTGAATCGCCGCTCACGGACAGGCGCACAGTGGCTGGGAGTGCTGGTGATGCTGATGGCGTTGGTCGTATTGGGCTGGGCCGCCTGGAAGTTCGTGCTGCAGCCGCGCATGGCGGTTGTGCCGCAGGCCGGCCACCTCATTCTTTCGAAAACGCTCAATGTGGCAAAATCCTGAAACACAGCACTCTCTTGCCTGATCCGCGCTGCGCGAATACCGCGCACATGCCGTTTGAATGGGGCTCACAAAACTGACCATTTAGGCGCATAATAGACACTCATTACAGGCAAGTTGAGATTTACTGACGTTTAGTCATACGTTTGCGCTGCATTCCGGGAAAACTCCGGACTGCGCCGGCGACAGCTCTATGTCTTTCGACCTGTAACTGTCCTTACACGTCGGCGGACCGCACAAGATGCGGCAGCCAGGCAAACTCCAGCTCGATCGCAGCCACGACGTGCCGTTCACTTTGCACCACTTCCGAGGAGGCTTCAGATGCATCGTTTTACAAAACTTACCCGGGCATTCGCCTTATCAGCCCTGCTTGCTGTCACTCTCTGTAGTGTGTATGCGCAGGACGCCACTACCGGCAGCATCAGCGGAACGGTGACCGACAACACCGGTGCCGTCGTAAAAGGCGCGACCATCTTGCTGACCAACACCGACCGCAACCACGTCGAGCGCACATTGACGAGCAGCTCCGCCGGTACCTATAGTGCGACTTCGCTGCCTCTCGGCACTTACTCCGTCAAGATCAGCGATGGTGGCTTCAAGACGTCGTCCGTCACCGGACTCGTACTGCATGTCGGCGATGCCCTGACGGTCAACCGCGCTTTGACAGCTGGCGACTCCAGCCAGAGCATCACCGTCACCGCCGATCAGGCGCGCGTGAACCTCGAAGATGCAAGCTCAGCGGGCCTTATCAACAGCACGCAGATCAACGAAATGCCGCTTTCGACGCGGAACTACGAGAGTCTGATGAACCTGCAGCCCGGCGTGTCCTTCAGCGGCGGCAGCAATCAGCTGGCACGGGGCCCGCTCAGCGTCGATGGCTCTTCGAGCACCGTGGCGTTCTCTGTCAATGGCGGTCGTACCACCTCGAACAATTGGACGATCGATGGCGCTGACAACTTGGACCGTGGAGCGAACTTGACGCTCTACACCTATCCCAGCCCGGACTCTATCGCCGAGTTCAAGACACAGCGCGGACAGTACAGCGCACAGTTCGGTCGAAATGCCTCCGGCCAGATCGACGTGGTCACGAAGTCGGGAACCAACAGCATTCACGGTGGAGCGTACGAGTACGTTCGCAATGACGATTTCGACGCGAACGGCTACTACAACGACTTCCTTGGCACCAAGATCTCCCCCTACCGTTACAACGACTTTGGCTTCTACTTCGGCGGCCCGGTCTATATTCCAAAGATTTATGATGGCCGCAATAAGACGTTCTTCTTTGTCTCCGAGGACTTCCTGCGCGAAGTCATCTACAACGCGAACGTGCAGGGTCTTGTGCCGATGGCTTCAGAGCGCAATGGCGACTTTACGCAGTCGGGCATTAAGAATGGCACCACCTGGACGACAGGTCCCGTCAGCGTCTGCACCGCATACTCAAATAATTCGGCAACACAGGTAAACAGCTGTACCGCCTCTGGCACACAGGTAACGACTCTGTCGCCTACTGCACAGGCCTACATGAAGGACATCTACAGTAAGATTCCCGTGCCGAACGTGGCCTATGACCTTGCACACAACCTTGACCCGCACACCATCCTGAACACCTTCCGCAACACTCAGAACAATACGGACACGGTCGTCCGCATCGATCAGCAGTTCGGGCAGAAGATCAACATCTTCTACCGTTACCTGCATGACACGCTGCCTGAGTACCTAAGCCAGGGTCAGTTTGGCACGGCGAGCCCGATCCCCGGCGCAAACCCCACTACGGTTGTGAACCCCGGCACGCAGCATCTTGCTCACGGTACGTACGTCTTCAGTCCAACCCTGTTGCTGAATGTTGGGTATGCCTTCTCGAACGGCAACATCATCAGCACTCCGGCTGGCTTCCTCGCGTCTTCACAATCCCCAGACATCAACATCCCAGAGCCTTACGCCAACACCGTTGGCCTTGTCCCGGCGATCACCACCAGCGGTATGAGCGCGCTGAGCGGCAGCCTTGCGTACACCGACCACGGAACGAACCACCAGGCCTTCGGCGACGTGACGAAGACGTGGCGCAACCACACCTTCATCACCGGCTTTTCCTACAGCCACTACCAGAAGCTGGAGAACAACACGACCGGCACGAACGGCAGCTTCAGCTTCGGCAATGATACGCAGTACGCCTGCGGTGCTACACCGACGGCTGGCTGCGTACCGGCCAACAGTGCCTCCGGAGCAGCCGAAGCCCAGGGCTTCGCGAACTTCCTCATAGGGAACGCAAATAGCGGCTTTACCCAGCTATCGAAGGACCCCATCACCGACATCAAGTCAGCGTTGTACGAGGCCTACGTTCAGGACAACTGGAAGATCACGCCTCGCCTCACACTGAACCTCGGTGTCCGCTACGAGTACTACGGACAACCGTGGGACGCACGCGGCCAGTTGAGCAACTTTGATCCTTCAAAGTACTCCGCTGCTGCAGCCCCGACCATTGCTACGACAGGCCTTATCTGCTTCACCGGAACCTGCAGCCAAGCTAACAGCAACGCTGGACTCTCCACATCGCCGAATGCTTCGGCGGATTATGCCGGTATCAACTACATCAACGGCATGATCTTTAATGGTCCCAGTTCTGCGAACAATAACCAGGCGTCCCCTTACGGCAACAAGGTAGGCATGGCGCAAAACACGAACTTCGCTCCTCGCTTCGGCTTCGCCTACGACGTCTTCGGTGATGGCAAGACGAGTCTCCGCGGCGGCTACGGCTGGTCGTTCGACGATACCGAGGTCAGCTACTACGAGACAACGGTCTTCAACAATCCTCCGGCTGTGGCAACGTACTCTGTTGGTCAGGCCTCCTTCGACAGCCCCGCAGGCGGCGCACTCACGGCTCTATCGTCGACGCCGGGCCGCATCCAGGCCGTCCCGCTGCACTATCAGACGCCTTATGTGCAGCAGTACTCGCTTGATATTCAGCAGCAAATCACCCCTACCTTGATTCTTGACGTGGGCTACTTCGGTGATCACGGCACACACCTGCTCGGTGCAGAAGAGATCAACCAACCGGTTCCGGGTTCCTGGGTGGGCAAGGTGCAACCTTCCAACTCCGGTAGCGCCTGCATCGATCCTGACACCAACGCGCAATCGTTCCTGAACTCAACCTGCGATCGCGTACTAAACCAGATCAGACCCTACCTTGGCTACTTCGCGATCGATGCGATGCAGTCGATCTTCAGCTCAAACTACAATTCGCTGCAGACCAAGGTCACCAAGCACTTCAGTGGTAAGACATACATCGACGCAAACTACACCTGGTCGCGCGACCTTACCAATGCTCCTGCGGACTATAGCGGCTTCATCCAAAACATCTACAACGTAAACGCCGACTACGGTCGTGCCGCTGCGGACCGCACCAATGTACTGACCATGGATGGCGTATACGAACTTCCCTGGTACCGCGAGCAGAAGGGTCTGACCGGCCATCTGATCGGTGGATGGGAGATCTCGCTCATCTACTCCATCAACTCCGGCCTACCGCTCACGGTATCGGCCAGCTCAGCCTACTCACCCTCATACAACCTGCCCAGCGGCGTCACCAGCGTCTTCAACGGCAGAACAACGACAGGCTACATCACCGACAACGCCGGTATCGGCGTGCTCGGCAACACCAATGCAGGTCTTCGCCCCAACCAACTTGGAGACCCAAACAGCGGTCACGGTGTAAAGATCCATAACAAAACGTACGAGAACGCCCTCTGGTTCTACAGCGGCGCGTTCGCTGCTCCCAGCCCCACGGTTACAAACAACCCCGGAACAGCAAAGCGTGGAACGATTCAGGGCCCCGGCTTTAACCAGGCCGACCTTGGTATCTTCCGCAACTTCCGCGTCTACGATCGCCTGAACTTCCAGTTCCGCGCGGAGGCTTACAACGTAGCTAACCACACGAATGTGAACTCGATCGGAACAAGCATCGGATCGTCCACCACCTTCGGACAGGTGACCGGCTACCGCGATGCTCGCATCCTGCAGTTCGGCGGCAAGATCAGCTTCTAACACTCATGCAACACCAACCCAAAGGGCGTCCGCTACGGCGGGCGCCTTTGTCTTGCACCGTACATTTGCCCGTTCAAACGACGGGAGCGCCGCTCAGGCCCGGATTTCCGCCTCCCGGTGCTCCCCCTTGGACGCAGCCCTGCGGACGGGTAGAATAGTAAGGTTCCGTTGTATCCGGAGTTCGGCCTTAGTTTTGCCCGAATCCTTCGGCTCTTTGGAGCGACCGGAGTCTCCCAAATCTGCACGCGATGCCTCGCGGACGTGTGCGGTGAGATGGAAGGTCGTCGGGCGCTCAGGGTCCCTCTTTACATCGACACGAGCGTGTCCGGCTATCTCAAACTTATGGAGTACCACTTCTTTGTCTACTACCGATCGTTTTCTGTTTACCAGTGAGTCTGTGACCGAAGGTCACCCCGACAAGATCGCCGACCAGGTCTCCGATGCCATTCTGGATGCTTGCCTCGCACAGGATCCTTACAGCCGCGTAGCCTGCGAGACGCTGACCTGCACCGGCCTCGTCGTCGTTGCCGGTGAGATCACCACCAAGGCCTACGTCGACTTCCAGACGCTGGTTCGCGAGACCATCCGCGAGATCGGTTACGACGATGCGCTCAAGGGCTTTGATTGCGATACCTGCGGCGTCATCTCCACCATCAACCGCCAGAGCCCCGACATCGCGCAGGGTGTGGATACCGGCGGCGCCGGCGACCAGGGCATGATGTTCGGCTACGCCACCAACGAGACCCCTGAGCTGATGCCCACGCCGATCTCGCTGGCTCACAAGCTCGCTGAGAAGTTGAGCGAGGTCCGCAAGTCCGGCCTGATGGGCTACCTCCGTCCCGATGGCAAGAGCCAGGTTACGGTCGAATACGACGCGAACTATAAGCCCGTCCGCGTGGACGCTGTCGTCATCTCGACGCAGCACGCTGAGTTCAGCGATAAGGACCCGAAGAGCACGCTCACCAACGATCAGCTGCACGCCGACATCCTGAAGAACGTCATCCAGGCCGTCATCCCTGCCGAGCTGCTCGATGAGAACACCAAGTACCACATCAACCCGACCGGTCGTTTCGTTATCGGTGGGCCGATGGGCGATACCGGCCTCACTGGTCGCAAGATCATCGTCGATACCTACGGCGGCATGGGCCGTCATGGCGGCGGCGCCTTCAGCGGCAAGGATTCGACCAAAGTCGATCGCTCGGCTGCCTATATGGCGCGCTACGTTGCGAAGAACATCGTCGCTGCGGGTCTCGCAGACCGCTGCGAGGTACAGCTTGCCTACGCCATCGGCGTGGTTGAGCCGGTTTCGATCCGCATCGACACCTTCGGTACAGGCAAGGCTTCGGAAGCTCGCCTCATCGAGCTGGTCCGCGAGAACTTCAAGCTGACGCCGAAGGGCATCATCGAGAGCCTCGACCTGCGCCGCCCGATCTTCAAGAAGACCGCTGCGTACGGCCATTTTGGCCGCTCGGGCGACTCCTTCACGTGGGAAGCAACCGACAAGGCTGAGGCGCTGAAGGCTGGCGCTCAGGCTGAGCTCGCTGCCAAGTAGTCAGTCAGTACGAAAACAAAACGGGCGATCCGCCAGGATCGCCCGTTTTGCTTTGAAGATGACAGCTCTAGTTGATGGTGACAGCAAAGATGGAGCTAGCTGTCGCCGAAGAGGAGCTGCCCGTTAAGGTGACGGTGTAGTTTCCAGCGCTACTCTTGGGAACAGGCGTTGAGATCGTAGTCCCGGAGTTTCCGCTGCAACCCATCAGTGTCGCGACAGACGACATAGCAAGGACCATCAACGCGAGGCTCGGCCAGGAACGGCGTCGGGGTGCGAAGGCCATAAGCAGCGCGAAGATTGCGCCTCCGCCCAGTGTGGCGGCGTAGATAGAGTTGTGCTGCATCGATACTGGTGTCGAAGCCGTTGCCGTGGTCGACGAGATGGTCACAACTGCGTTCGCGTTGCCAGTGGCCGTCAAGGTGACAGAGCCAGGACTGATCGCGCAACTTGGCTGATACGCCGCGGTGCTCGTGCTGACCGAGCAACTTAGCGAAACGGACCCGGCAAAGCCGTTTACCGACGTGATGACGATGGCGTCAGTATTGCCTGACGTGGCGCCTGAAATGAAGCTCAGCGAAGGAGTGCTTGCCGCAACGCTGAACTGCGTGGTGGCAGCGGTGATGAACTTTGCCACATCGAGCGAGCCCAACCCGGTCGCCTGGTCATATCCTGCTATGACCGCGTAACCCGCAAGCCCCCCGGTGAGAGCGGTGGAGCTTGGCGTGCTGTTATTGCACATAGACGCGACCGAGACAGAACAGTTGCTGACGCCAGAGGTAGCCACGGTCACGTCGTGAAAGGCAGATGGTGCCGTCTGCGCCACGCGATATAGTAACGGATTCAGGTTGCCCTGGGCTGCGCCAGCTTTCGTATTGAGCAGCGCGGTGATCGAGGCCATGGCAGGCGCAGCCGCCGAGGTGCCAGCTAGATACTCGTAATAGCCATTTGCACAGTTTCCGCCGGAGTACGCCAGGCACGAGTAGTAGGCATCGTGCACGGCAGAGCTGAAGGAGACATCAGGCTGGTCGCGAAAGCCGTCTGCCGGAACGCCGACGCCTGTCTGCCACGTGGGCTTGGCAATATACTGGCTGACGCCGCCACCACCCGCCTGCACATCGTAGCTCGTCACGCCATTGGACACGTTCGCTGGCTCGTTCCATGCGCCCTCCGGGATATAGGACAGCACCGAGGAAAGTCCGGAGGAGTTAGTAGACGACCAGTAGAGCGACGCGCTTGTTGCGTCGTTGAACTCGGTGCCTCCCACGCAGGTGTCATAGCTTGAAGAACAAATGTAGTTCACGCTGCGGACCGGAGTGTTCGCAGGCGCAACAGCGAAATCCGAGGCACACCCAGCCGCCCCGGAGTCTCCAGCGCATACAAACGTGGAGATGCCTTCCGCTGCCGCGGTTTGGAAGAGGGTGTCCCAGGCCGCCGTATTCGCGGCGGTATGCACGGCCTCACAACCATAAAACGAGATGGACATAACGGGGTCGAGCAACGTGTTCACGTTGTACGAAGCCGCTGCCATGATGCCCCCTGTTGAATTGGGCGCCACCACAAGATCAGTGACCGCTCCCGGAGCTGTACTGAGCGTGCGGTTCACGTCAAGCGTCGATTCGAGCTGGTCACCGTTGCCCGTCTGTCCTGGGTCCGTACCCGTTGCAAGAATCGTGTTTAACTTATAGTTTGTCACCCCAACTTTTGCGGCCCACTCAGAAATATCCGTCGCTGCAACGTCAGAGCGATCTATGACAGCAATGTGCTGTGCGTTTCCACCGATCGTTGCCCCGGTGTTGCCGCTGGCATAGACACTGCCGATGTCATACAGCACGCTAAAGTCGTTCGGCGTAATAAGGTGCGTTCCATTGCTGGCGGTATAGAAGGGACGAAGGTTCTCGCCGACGGCCGCCGAACTCTGCTCCAGATGTCCCACCCCGCCGTAGGCAGCTGGCTCAGGCTGTAAATCGTCGAGGCCGTCGATGTACCGAAGTACGCCAGCAAACGCAGCGGGCATCGACGGCTCTTTATTGAGAGCAAGATGCTCTCTGCCTTGTCTTCCGTAATAGCTGAAGCTGGTTTGAAACGCGCTGCCAATCTTCGATACCGGCCCCGTGACACGGAGCACCATGCGGCTCGGTGAGGTGTCATCCACCGTCAGCCCTTGCGCAGTAACCCAGGAAGCGATAGCACTGACATCCGCCTGTGTCGGCCCATACATCTGCCCGATCTGTTGCGGGGTTAGCCAGTGGTGATAGAGCGGTGATGCAGGGTTCTGCTGATCTGCAAGAAGCTGCTCAAAGGCCGCCTGCACGTTTGGATCGCGCTGCAGGATGAACGATACGTGCATCGTCGTCAAAAGGTCGACTCGAAGGGGAGAGAGGTTTTCGCTCCCTACCCAGGCCGGCACATGCCCCTTCAATATCGCCTGCGAAGAAAGGTTGGCGTGTGCTGGAATGCGGTCCCTCTGCACAGGAGTCTTGAGAGAGACCTGACTATGCATGGGAAGCGTTGGACCAGAGGCTGCGAAAAGACCGAAGGCGACTGCCAGCAGAACTCGACAGGAGACAGGAGACGCGAGACGCATAAAACTTCCTTGGGCGGCGTGGGGAAAGATAGCAAAACTATACCGCCATCAATAGAAGTTCGCCACCAATTGTTTCCATCTTCATCTTGTCCACTTTGTTCTTTCGGTCATGACCTTAGCGGGGCACACTCTCGATCGATACATGCCTGATGACCACCGGTGTCAGCGGTTTGTTGTGGGCGTCGCGAGGCACGCGCGCGATCTCTTCCACCAGTTTCACCGAGGCGTCGTCACACTGACCGAAGATCGTGTAATTGCCGTCCAGGCGATGCACGGTGTGCTCGGTGATGAAGAACTCGCTCTCGTTCGTTCCGGGTCCAGAGTTCGCATAGGCCAGCCGCCCAGGGCGATCGAAGGTAAGCCCCGGCACGATCTCGTTGTCGAACTTGAAGCCGAGGCTGCCACCACCTTCAGGATCGCCGGGCATGTCCGCGTTCTGCACCATGAAGTCAGGGATCACGCGACCGAAGCTCAACCCTTCGTAGAACTTCTTGCCACGCACCTCCGCATGCGTAGCGGGACTCTTGAATGGCTTTGTACCCTGCGCAAGTCCGATGAAGTTCGCCACCCCGATCGGCGCCTCTTTACTGAACAGCCTGCAAGTGAAGGTTCCTTTGCTCGTCTCGATCTGTACGGTTGGCCCGGTCGGTTCCGGCGGTGCGACAGCCGGCGCAGGCAACGGGGGCACTGAGAGCGTCGCTTCCCCCGCGATAGGCCCCGCAGGCGCAGGCAGCGGCTGGCCTTCTGCGACGATGACCACCCGACGCAGCACCACGGGCTTCACTGGATGATTGTCTGTGCTCATCAGCTCATGCGAGATGCTGCGCGCCACCTCGATGGAATCCTTGTCGCACTGGCCGAAGACCACCGCACGCTTGCTGTATTCCAGATCTGCATCCTGAAGTATCCCGATGATCGAGCTGCTTTGCGCACCCTTCACGACCATCGCAATCAGGCGCCCAGCACGGTCGACATCGAGCCCTGTCTTCTCTGGAGTTACGGACGGCCCCGCGATGCCTGTACCCACCGCCGCGCGGTCACCAGCGGTGATGCCAACCGTCATACCGAAGACCTGCGTGCCGTCGTAAAACGGCTTGCCCTGCTGCACGACGCTGGAGGCGTCGGCCCAATCTTTCTTCCCTTGCGCCAGCGCGATGAAGTTGGCCGTCGTGATAGGTGCCTGCTTGCTGTACAGCCTGCAAACGACACGTCCCGACGACGTGTCGAAGACTGCCATCGGCCCTGTCGGCTCGACAATCACATGGCCTTTCGCCGTTCGATGGCCCTGCGCCGCGCCGTGGGGAACGCTGAGAAGCGACACGAGGAAAGCGACGCCAGTAGCGAGAGAGAAAAACCTCGGTTTGTGCATCCCTCTGTGATATCACGGCCTCCCACGAGATTTGCCATTAATGCGAAAGTGATATCGTCGGCTGACACACACATTCCGCGCCCCGTCTGCGCGCGAAGGCACCCCGCATCCTCTTCCGGGCATCTTAATTCTCCAGGCTCATACACTTGTCTGCGTCCTTAACTCCACTTCTGCACGAGGTTCCATTTGCGAATCCAGTCCCAATACGACATCCACTTCGAGTTGCAGAAGCCCACGCCCATCGTCTCGATGCTGCGTCTCCATACCAGCGTGCTGCCGACCCTGAAGGGCGTAGAGAACTGCACCGTCGAGTCCTCAGGCAGCGCGGCGCCAATCGCCGTCACAGAATATACAGATGTCTTCGATAACCGCTGTTCGCGCTTCGTCGCGCCTCCGGGCCTGCTGATGCTGCGCGGGAGCTACATCACTGAGTCTCCCGAGCTGCGTGACCCGCAGGGCTTCGGCCTGCCCACCACGCCAGTGGAAGATCTTCCCTCCGATGTGCTGCAGTTCCTCGTACCCAGCCGCTATTGCGAAGTCGACCGCTTCGGCGCCATCGCGCAGGATACGTTTGGACATCTGGGTAGCGGCTGGGCTCTCGCCGCCAGCATCCGCGACTGGGTGCACGAAAAGGTGAGCTTCAACTATCAGATGGCACGCGCCACCAAGACCGCCATGGACGTTTACACCGAGCGCGTCGGCGTCTGCCGCGACTTCCAGCATCTCGCCGTGACATTCTCACGCTGCATGAATATTCCTGCGCGCTACGTGACCGGTTACCTCGGCGACATCCGCCTGCCCTATAGCGGCGTTGGCGACTTCAGCGCCTGGTATCAGGTTTGGCTCGGCGGCAAGTGGTGGGACATGGATGCTCGCCACAATGATCCTCGTTTCGGCCGTACGCTGATGGCCGTTGGTCGCGATGCTGCCGACGTCGCCATCACCACCAGCTTCGGCAATGCGGACCTGCGTAAGTTCTGGGTGGACTCCGTCGAAATCGACGCTGAAGGAAAACCTGTCCCGCTTCCAGTGAAGTTCACCGCGGACAACGCCGTGCCTCCCCAGCCGACGACTGCGACCACCTAAAAGTAGAACGCCGAGCGAAACCGGATCACGCGGTTCGCCGCCGGGTTTGCATCAAAGAATGAGGTCAGTGTCGTCGACTTGCCGAAGTATGGCGACGTGAGGACCCCAATCGGTGGCCCCGGATTCACATGGTTAAATACGTTGTCGATACCCATGCCAATCTGTAGGCGATAGCGCTTCGGAGGAAGGTCAGCCTTCGCAACCGGCTTCGCGGGCGTTGCGGCATCACCTGGCTTGGCAGGAGGCGACGGTGGGGCGGGTGGACGCGGTCCAAAGTGGAAGCTCTTGCTTGCATAAAGTTCCGTATAGGCAAGACCCGGAGCGTTGCCATAGTTGATTGGGATGATCGTCTGGCCCGCTATCGGACTAGTATCGAAGTTCCCGAACGCCGTCTTCACCACCGAGCTGCGCGTGAGGTCTGTAGCAAACGCAGGGCGGTCGTTGTAAATGGTATCGCCATTGTTGTCCTGCCCCGTGGTGATGTCGAAGTATGTATGCCCACTGAGTGCGACAAAGCCGTTGATCTGAACATCCCATCCCGGTTCCGCGTTGAAGCCCGTGAACAGCTGCCGCGGCGAGTATCCACCAGCAAACGGACCTTTGTCCGCTGCTAGGTCATAGCTGTTCGATGCGAAGACATTTGCACCAAAGGCATCGGCGTCCTGGTGTGAAAGTCCTCCCCAGGCCCACACCGACAGCTTTTTCGTCAGGTTCAAATTGGGGTTGAAGCCAAGCGTGTGGCCGTTGCTGACGCCGCCCGAGGAAAACTGATACACATTCTGGTGCCCGCCCAGCGGACGCGTGCCGTTCGGCAGAGGCGCATTGATATTGAGCGAATCGAACTGATGAATCGAGCGCCGCTGCATGTACATCACGGAGAGACTGCCCCACTTGCCCAAGGAGTGGTCGACGGAGAGCAGCCCCTGCATCCGCTGCGAAGCGCGCAGGTGTGGGTCGATCTGATACACGGTTGAAGCCGAAGCCGAGAGCCCCGCCGTGCTAGGCGGTGTCGTCGTGTTCGGGTTGTATTGGTCCGAGCTTGGGTTCGCGAGATAGTACACCTGCTGCGACACACCATTCTGCCGTAGCGATTGCAGGATGTTTGAAGAGGTGAAGCGTGTGTAGAAGAAGCCCGCTCCACCCCGCACCACGAATATCGGTTCCTTCGCCTTGGCGTTACGTTTGAAGGAGTACGCGAACTCAAGTCGCGGCCCAAGGTCGAGATGGTCGGGGATCGCCGACTGGCTTTCAACGCGCAGCCCATACGTGAGCGTCAGGTTCGGCGTAGCCTTCCACTCGTCCTCGGTATACACTCCCAGATCGCCGGTGAGGAGCGAAGCTGACGGCTGTCCCTTCGACACCGTGAGCTGCGTCGCTCCGCCGCAGGTCGGCGTCCCATCGGTGCCGATCACGCAGGTGGCTCGGATAGTTGCATCGCTCGCACCTGCGGCCAGCCCTTGCTCCGTGAGCTGATACGCCGTAAGACTGTTGAAGGTGAACTGCCCGTTGTAACCCGCGCTCGAAAGGTTTGCATCGCGCGTAAGCCGATAACGGCCGCCCGTGCGGATGAAGTGTTTGCCTTCGGTGATCGAGAACTCCTCCCGAAACTCGAAACGGTCCTGGTTGTCGTCCAGCGCCTGCGAGTAGTTACCACCGCTGGTGAACGCTCCTTGCACCACAGTCGCCGTCGCGGACGAGTTCGGGTCCTGCCGGCTTCGCGTGCGGATGTACTGGAACGCAGAGTCCGATACGACCTTCGCCGAGAAGACATGCGTGTCCGTCATCTGGAGCGTCTGTGTGCGGGAATCGCTGTTGAATCCCGCCTCTGGCAGCACAAACTGACCAACACCGCCGTTCGTCGTACTGACATCGTTGAAGATGTAGCGTCCGATGAAGGTGTCCTTCGTGCCGAACTGACGATCGAAACGGATCGTATACATCTGACTGAGGATCGGAGCCGACACCGCGAGCGAAACAGGACCACTGAGCGTCGTCGCGTTGACGACTGCATTCTGAGCTTGATCGTTGCGCGTCATCGAGAAGAAATAAGAACTCTTCTTGCCGAGCGGCCCGCTGAGGTCTGCGTTGATATAGCTGTTGTGATACGCAGGCTCAGGGCCGTTGTTATACGGATTGTTGCCATTCAGCGCCTTGTCTCCAAAGTTGCCTGCAACATCGCCCTGCAGCTTGTTGGTGCCGGGCTTGGTGAATATCTCAATGCGGCCGCCACCGAACTGATCGAACTGTGCCGACATTGGGTTCTGGTTGATGCGAATCTCGCGAATATTCTCCTTCGGCGGCATCGCTCCGCCGGAAAATCCATCCACGAAGATCTGCGGCGGGTTCGTCGGATCGGTACCCGCCAGAGCATTCAACTGCTGCGTCATCACGGCCGGATCGTCCGAGAAGGTGTCGAGCTTTTTGCCGGAGAAGACCAGCGCGCTCTTGTTAGCCCCACCCTCCGTGCTCAAACCCTCTTCGCTGTTGACCTGCACCTGCTCCTCTTCCGAGGCAACCGAGAGCGTAACGTTCAGCGTGGCATTCTTTACCGAAAGCGAAACGGCGTTGCGAATGACTGTGCGAAAGCCTTCCGCTGAGACGATCAGCTGATAGCTTGCAGCTGGAACCTGCAGACTGTAATGTCCCGTTTCGTCCGTGTTCGTCTCGCTATCTTGACTGGGAGAGTGCAGGTGCAGCGTTGCATGAGGAATCGCTGCGCCTGAAGGATCGAGCACCGCACCACTGACGACGATCTCGCCCGTCGCCGCAGCCTTCTGCGCAAAGGACAGCCTGGAGCGGCACAACACGAAGAGGCATGCGCACAGAAGTTGCGGGATACGTTTCATAAACTTTCCTGGAGAGCTAACTGAAATGCTATCTGCGCGTTTAGACCACCTATCCTAAAGACGGTTAGGTCAGAGCTGAAATTATTTTCAAAATTCTTTCTTACCGTGTAACCAAAAAAGACGCCCCGAAATCTCGGAGCGTCTCTCCATCGAGCTCGACTAGTTCCTCAGCGAGAAGCCACTGCAATCGGAGAAGCCTTCTCTCCGGCATGGAAGTTCGTCCACGGGCCTGCCTTCATATCATGCAGGATCGGCTTCTGCCAGGCGAACTGAGGATGCTCCACAAAGTACGGTGCTGCGAAAAAGTCTTCTCCGCAGGGATGTCCTGCGCGCGCAATGAAGCTCATCTTCTCCGCCATGTTCGCGTCCATCACCTTGCCTGTAACAGCGCCCGAAGCAGCGAAGGGAGGATTGTCCCACACCGGCTCGCCGATCGACGAGGTCTCTTCATGTCCGCACAGACTGCGCTTGCCGGCTTCGATCTTCTTATCGAAGCTGTCGTAATGGTCGGAGAGGTACGCCTCAGCGAGAGCGGTATCGAGCTTGCCATAGTGCTTCTGCATGAACTGCTCGGCAGTGATATGGCGCGCGTTCATCGAGCTCGACATGTTCTTCGGATCAAAGCCACTGGTGTCGTCCTTGATGATCGCCGGGTCGGCAACAAAGTTCGCCGAGACGAAGTAGCCGTCCTTCTTCTTTGTCAGCGGCGTGTGGTGAAGTCCCAGTTCGAGGTAGGCGATCTCGTTCGTCTTGCGATCGCCGATCATCCACGAGTTCGCGTAGCCGCCGTTGTTGCCCTTGCGCATGATCGCCGCGTACTCGTCGATCGAGGTCGCATATTGCATGGCCTTACGCGAGCGCTGGAACTCCGGCGTAGCGTTGGGATCGAAGACGTTGATCTGCGGCAGCGTGGTTTCAGTGATCATCAACCCGCTGGCATTGACGCCGAAGTCGTCCTGGCTGGTGATGATGCCCGCCGCGCCGTCCATCAGGAAGTGCTGGCCCTTGCTGGGCACGATGTCGAAGATGTAATTCCAGCGCTCGCCTTCGGCATACGAAGACCAGTTGCTGTGCGCTATCACGATCTTGCCGTCCTTCGTCGCAGACCCCGTAGCGATAAAGGCGCTGCATTTGCCGGGAGCCTTCGCTCCAGCAGGCACAGGCTTCTTCTGCTTCTGCAGCATCCACGGAAGGTAGTAATCCGTCAGTTCAAGCTGTCCGTTCATCGCCACAACGTCCCAGACATCAAGCTTGGAGCCGTGCGCCTTCAAGCCATCCGCGATGCCCTGCAGTTCGGCCTGATATTCAGGGTCGAGGTGGGGCCACAGCACCGTCTTGCCCGCGTCGCGAAAGAAGGCCCAGTCTTTGTGTAGCGTCGTCTTGTTCTCGAGTTGGAATACATGGAGGTTGTCTTCGATCTGCGCGGTGAGCAGATACCCATGCTGAAACCCGATCTGTTCCGGCGTCCCAGCAAGATGAACGTAGGTCCAACCACCCTCGTCGAACTTATAGGCACCGTCGAGGCGACTGTCCGGCGCGGGTGCGGCAAAGGCGGCGATAGAGCTGAAGGCAAGTAAGGCGAGGGCTGCAAGGCGCATAGCAGAGGTCTCCTACGTGAAGCGTGAGTTGAGTGTATGCGAAACAAGCCCAGCCGCGAACGGGAAAACACTTTGGCTGCAAGGAACGGAGTGCGACGCTCGGCCTCGCGGTGCAGCATACTGGTTATGACGAATCTTTCGAGTATTTTCAGCGCTGAGACAGGACTTACGACTATGGCAAAACAGAACAGCAATGCGGCGACCCCGGTCTTTGCGGGCAAGGCGTGGCAGCAGGTGCTGGCCCGCGATGCGTCCGCAGACGGACAATTCGTGTATGCCGTGAAGTCCACCGGAATCTACTGTCGGCCAAGCTGCGCCAGCCGCAAGCCGGAGCGCAAGAACGTCAGCTTCTTCCCGAACCCCGCGCTGGCCGAGGCCGCTGGCTTTCGCGCCTGCCTGCGCTGCGAGCCGCTGCTCGCCGCGCCGAAGGAAGATCCGCAGGCGGACGCCATCAAGAAAGCTGCCGAGTACATGGCCGCACATGCGGGACAGCGCAAGTCGCTGGACCAGGTCGCAGAGGCTTCCGGCTTGGGCCGCTTTGCCTTGCAGCGCGGCTTCAAGCGCGTGCTGGGTGTTACGCCTGCGGAGTTCGCTCGCGAGCAGCGCAAGGACCGTTTCCGCGACAAGGTGCGTGAACCGAAGCTGCGCGTAACCGACGCCGTGTACGAGGCGGGATTCGGCTCCAGCAGTCGGGTCTATGAAAACGTTGACGCGTTGCTGGGCATGAGTCCAACCGCGATGAAGCTGGGCGGCGCTGGGGAGACGATTCGCTACGCCATGGCAGAGTCTGTGCTGGGCCGCGTGTTAGTGGGGACGACCGAGCGCGGACTGTGCGCCGTGCTGTTTGCCGAGTCCGACGCAGAGGCAGCAGTGGATCTGCGCGAGCGGTTTCCGCAGGCAGTGTTGCGGCGTGACGATGCCGAGCTGAAGGACGCCGTCGAGTTTGTGGTGGACCGGCTATACGAGAGCTCTTCTGCAAGCACGCTTCCCTTCCACGTCCGCGCTACAGCGTTCCAGCGGCGCGTGTGGGAGGCGCTGCTGGCTATTCCACGCGGTGAAACGCGAACCTACGCCGAGATAGCCGAAGCGATCGGCTCTCCTAAGGCTGTGCGCGCTGTAGGAACAGCCTGCGGAGCGAACGTGCTGGCCGTGGTGATTCCCTGCCATCGCGTGGTGGGGGCCGATGGTCGACTGACCGGTTATCGCTGGGGTACGGAGCGTAAGCGGCAACTTCTAGAGATGGAGCAGGAGTCCTAACGAGGTCCGGACCGCAACAAGTTCGGCGTAAAGGCGTCTAAAATTGACGTAGCTGCTTCTTGGCAGCGCGCCTCTGCGCTTACAGGTCCTCGCTCGATGAAACTGCGTCCCGTTGTTCTGGTTCTCCTGATCCTGGCTGGCTTTTACTACCTGACGTCGCGGCTGATTCCTCAGGGCGCGCTGGCTGACATCATGGAACACAAGCTGGCCGAGACAAAGGGCCTGATCGTGAGTGGACCGATCAACCACTTCGGTCTCACCGAAGCCAACGCCGCGCCGACCGTCGATGCGGAGGAGCAGCAAAATATCGGCGTCTACAAGAAGGCGCTGCCTTCGGTGGTGAACATCACCTCGACGCAGGTCGCGTACGACTTCTTTTACCGCGCGTATCCACAGCAGGGACAAGGTTCCGGCTTCATTCTCGACAAAGACGGGCACATTTTGACCAACAACCACGTGGTCGAAGGCGCGCAGCAGGTCGAAGTAACACTTTCGAATCAGAAGAAGTACAAGGCGACTGTTGTAGCTGTCGATAGGACGCACGACATTGCGCTGCTCCAGATCCATAACGTAACGAACCTGGAGCCTGCGACTCTGGCGGATTCAGCTGGCTTGCTGGTAGGACAGCGTGTGTACGCGCTGGGCAATCCGTTTGGCTTCTCGGGCACGATGACGCGCGGCATCATCTCGGCGCTGCGTGCGGTGCAGCTGCCGAGTGGCGTGAAAATCGACAATGCGATCCAGACGGATGCTTCGGTGAATCCGGGCAATTCCGGCGGGCCGCTGCTGAACTCGCATGGAGATGTGATCGGCATCACGACGATGATTGCGACCAATCCGAACGGCAATGCGGATCAGTCTGCTGGTATTGGATTTGCGATCCCGATTGCTACGGCGAAGGCTGTTCTAGGCGACTTCGCCAAATACGGTCATGTTCGTCGGCCTTCGCTGGACATTGTGACGATTCCGATTGGGCCGGATATTGCGGAGGAGCTTGGCTTGCCTTCGATGCCGGGAATCCTTGTGGAACGAGTACTTCCGGGCGGAGCAGCCCAGATTGCGGGCATTCATGGCGGAACGCAGCGCATGTATATGGGTAACGAGCCGGTGATGCTTGGCGGCGATCTGATCGTCGGAATGGACGGCGATGAGGTTGCTTCTCCGCAGGATCTTGGCAACGCGCTGAATGAGCATCATCCTGGCGATGTGGTGACGATTGTGGTTTTCCGGGGACAGAAGAAGATGTCGTTCAAGGTGACGCTGTCGGATGCGAAAGAAACCGCGAATGGGCAGACTGCCTGACCCCTCCCCCCTCTCCCCCTGACTTTAAGTCCTAAAGTCTTGACGGGCTGTGGGTTAGGTCTGGACTTCGGGCCAGCAGACTGCAGTGAAAACTGTCTTGCTTTTGCGCCTTTACTTAATTATAGAAGATTGGGATGGGCAAACATCCATTGCTATTCTCTTTTGAATGTGTTGGTTAGAAGATTTGGGGGTCGACAGGTTTTGGTGGCGTTGGCGGCCTCCAAGTCCATTGCGGCGGTATCGGTTGGAAAGAGGCAAGCGGTATGCACAGCGATGGGCGTTTGCGGGGTCCTTCGACTTCGTTTGTCGCAAGATGCCGCGCCAAACTCCGCTCAGGATGACAGCTTCCGATTAGGGCAACGGTACGGAACTCCAGCAGACCAGAGCAGAAGCAGAACGGCCCGGAGCTTTGGAAGCTCCGGGCCGTTCCAGGTTCAGGTGAGGTTTAGAAGAACAGCTTGGCGTTGAACTGCATCTGACGTGCCGTGTAGAGGCCGTTGTTCGTGCCGCTGGTGGCGCCGAAGGCAGCGAGACGCTGCGCCACGGTGGTGCCAGTGCTGAGGTTCGGGTTGGGGGCGATGCAGCCCTGTAGGACAGAGCCGGTGGGGACCGATGTGTTCTGGCAGGTGACGGTGACGGTGCCGGTGGAGCTGGTACCTGCGCCGCTGAGGTACTGCGACAGGGTAGCCACCTGGCCGGTGACGACGGTGTGGTTCAGGAGGTTGAAGGCATCCGCCTGGAACTGCATGTAGATCTTGCCGTGGATGGGGAAGTCGCGGGAGACGCGGAAGTCGAAGTCGTTGAAGCCCACACCGATGATGCTGTTGCGACCGACCTGGGGAGGACGACCGGTCGTGGCTACACCCGAGCCAGAGCTCATCGCGCCGCCGTAGATACCGCCGTCGTCGCCGTAGCTGGAGGCGCTGGTCGAACCGGAGTAGACCGTACCGCTCATGGAGAGGAAGAGAGGCTGACCGGCCGAAGCGATCTCCGAACCGGAGAAGGTCCAGTCGTCGATAGCGTGCTTCAGGATGCGGTTGCTCTCGAAGAGGCGCGGCTTGTAGACGAAGGTGAGGGTGAAGCGGTTGCGGATGTCGATGTCGGACAGGCCGTTTTCTGCGCGCTGGTTGTTGGGATCGAGCGCCGGGTCGCCGCCGTAGAAGGTGCCGTTCGCGCCGCCGACCTGGCCGGTATCGCTGGCGTGAGACCAGGTGTAGTTGAGGATGGCCTCAAAGCCGTTGGCGAAGGGGCGGCGGACGGTTGCGGCTGCCGAGTTGTACCAGGTGTTGGCCTTGGAGAAGCCGACGTTGTAGGTAGCGATGTTCGGGTTAATACGGTCAGAGGGCAGGTAGACGGGAACAGTCAGCTGCTTCGTCACGTTGTTGTTGATGTCCTGCACGTTGTAGGTGCGGAGACCGTGGGGCGTCTGACCGAGCAGGTTGGCATCGATGAAAACCGGCAGACGCATACCGCGGGTGCCGACGTAGCCAACGGAGAGGGACATCTTGCCGGGAAGCGCCTGCTCGACGGAGAGATCTGCTTCGTGCGCGTAGGGCGGAACGAAGTTGGGGTCCAGACCGTGGAAGCTCTGAGCACCGGCGAGCGCAGGGCCGTTGACCGTGGGAACGGTGCCGCCGTTCGGAACGAGCGAACCCGAGATCGAAGGGCCGGTCGGCTGGAAGGGAACGTTGGGGAAGCGGAGCGTAGCTGCCTGCGTACCCGTTCCGGGGACAGCGTTGCAGGAGACGGTGGTGGTGGCAGTCTTGGTAGCACCGCAACCGGCGTAGTTGTAGTTGATCTGGACGACGCCGTTTTCTACGCGGTCAGCATAGTAGGTGCTGCCCTGGTTGAGAGCGGAGAAGAGACCGTAGCCACCGCGAACGACGGTACCGGTGTAGGGCTCCCATGAGAAGCCGACGCGGGGCTGAACGCGGTTGAGGACGTTCTTGATCTGCTGGCTATAGGTGGGGAACGGGTTGCCGTAGACCAGCGGGTTGATGCCCGCGGGCGGGGTGGTGTACTGCGGAGCGGGGGTGAGCTGAACGTCGTAACGGACGCCAGCAGTGAGGGTGAAGTTGTGAGCGAGCTTCCACGTGTCTTCGGCGAAGCCGTCGATCATGTTCATGTAGAAGTCGTCCTTACCCTGCTGACCGGCTGCGGTGTTGATGCGGTCGACGGTCTGGACGAAGCTGGTGTAGTGGTAGCCAGCGAAGGGATCGGTATCGCCTGCCTGACCAGCGAACGCATCCTGCACGTAGGACTGGAAGTTGGCGTTGTTGTTGGTACCGGAGTAGCTGTAGATGCCGCCGCCCTGGAAGAGGTTGATCATGACCTCGTGGACGTTGTTGTAGTCGCCACCGAACTTGAAGGTGTGGTGACCGTGGGTCAGCGAGAAGACATCGGTGAACTGGATGCGGTGCTCGTCGGGCTCCGCTACGCGGGGCAGAGCGTTGGGCATGCCGAAGGTGACGAGGCCAGTGCCGACCGAGGGTCCGGGAGCGTTGGCACCGGCGGTCTCAAGATCTCGACCGTACTGGAAGTGGATCTGGTTGACGGCATTATTGCCGATCTGGGTGGTGAGGCCGGCGACGAGAAAGCGCTCGTGGTAGCTGGTGGGCGCGTTGGTCGAGGGCGAGCTGTTGGTGAAGGTGTTCGCCGGGCTGTAGCCGTAGGTGGAATCGAAGTCGACGAAGTTGTAGTCAACGAAGGCATCGTTCTTCGAGTTGATGTGCCAGTCGACGCGCGGGAAGAAGAGGTTCTGCTTCTGGAAGCGGCCGGGGGCTGCGCTGGACTGCGCCTGCAGGAAGGTGATAGCGGAGAGACACTGGGTGGCGGTGATGCCGAAGGTCTGCGTGTAGCCGGTGGTTCCGACGACCGGGCACTGCGCCGGAGACGCGGTGTTGTTGGTGGTGTAGGAGCCGGTGGAGGTGGGGGTGATGGTGTTGGAGTCCGAGTAGAGGACGCGGCCGACCTTGCGGAAGCCGTCATAGGTGAAGAACAGGAAGAGACGGTCCTTCATGATCGGGCCGCCGATGGAGCCACCGAACTGGTTCTGCTGGTGGATGGGCTGCGTGAGCAGGAAGGGCGTGCCGCCGTTGTGCAGGGCCTGGAACTTGCTGTAGGGATCGAGCGCGTTGAGGTCGGGGTAGCGGAGCAGGTAGAAGAGATCGCCGTGGATGGCGTTGGTACCCGACTTGGTGATGGCGTTGACCTGACCACCAGCAGCCTGACCGAACTCGACGGAGTAGTTCGAGGTTTCAGCCTGGAACTCCTTGATGGAGTCGATGGAATAAACGTAGGGTGCGCCGGAGGAACGGCCGCGAGCCTCAGAGAACAGCATCTGGTTGTTGTTGGAACCGTCGACGTAGTTCTGGTTGTAGAGGCCGGAGATGCCGTGGAAGCTGACGAGACCGGAGCCGCCGTCCTGAACGACGTTGGGGGTATTGAGAACGAAGGCCGACCAGTTGCGGGTGGCGACGGGGAGGTTCTCAAGCAGAGCGGGATCGAAAGTCTGCGAGACTTCGGTCTTCTGGGTGTCGAGGATGGGGGTCTCGGAGGTGACCTCAACGACGGAGGCTACGGAGCCAGCGGGCAGGGTCTCGTTGATGGTGAGCACCTGGCCGACGGTGAGCAGGAGGTTCTTCTGGTCGACCTTGCCGAAGGAGGCGCCGGTGGCGCTGACGGTGTAGTGGCCGGGAACGAGGAATGGGGCGTTGTAAAGGCCGGCGCCGTCGGTGGTGAGCGTACGGGAGACGCCGGTATCGGTGTTGGTCACGATGACCGTGGCGCCGGGGACGGCAGCGCCCCCATTGTCGGTGATGGTGCCGGTAATGTTGCCGTTACCAGAGGTCTGGGCGGCAAGCGGTAGAGCAGCAGCGAAGGCAAACGCCGAACAGAGAGCGGCGGTACGCAGACGGGCTGAGAAGAGGTTAGACATAGGTTGGCACTCCTGAAGTGTGTTGCGATTGGGATTCCCCTTGCGGGGAGGCCTTGCGAATCCCACGGCGATCGTGCGCCTGCGGGTTCAGTTAGCGAGATATTTCGGTTTTAAGTGACAAGACTATGCTCTCTGATCGACGGGGGAGTGTCAATCAAAAGCGCGTGAATTGAAGGTCGCAGGGCGATTGTTCTGAGGGGAATGCGGGGCGTCTGGGCGGAAAACCAGAGCCCTAGTGGAGGGTTTTGGGGATGACGGCGTACTGGAGGAGGGTTTCGAAGGGGACGACGTTCAGGGTGGCCTCGTGGGTGGATTCGAGGACGACGGGGCAGGCGGCTCCGGCCTGGACGACCTGCAGCCAGCGGGCAGCGCAGACGCACCACTGGTCTCCGGGATGGAGGCCGGGGAAGCCGTACTGCGGCATGGGCGTGGAGAGGTCGTTGCCGAGATGGGCGGAGACGGCGAGGAACTCCTCTGTGACGACGCAGCAGACGGTGTGCATGCCGAGATCGTTGGGCCCGGTGTTGCAGCAGCCGTCGCGATAGAAGCCGGTGACGGGGTCAGCGCTGCAGGGTTCGAGGGGTTGGCCGAGCACGTTCTTCTTCGGAGCCATCTGCGGATCGGTCGTTGCCATGAGGTGATTGTAGAGGAACAACGGAGTGAGCAGACGGAAGTGAGGAGACAGGAGTGAAAAGCAACGGAGAAGAGGAGATCGCGGCGTGATTACGCGACTGTTTGCTCACTGCTGTCTATTGTCTGCCGGTCTACCGGCAGGGTGACGCGGATGGTGGTGCCGCGGCGGGCGGGGTCGACGGAGCTGCGGAGGCGGAGATGACCGCGCTGCTCTTCGACGATGCCACGGGTGACCCAGAGACCGAGGCCGGTGCCGCGTTCGCCCTTGGTGGTGAAGAAGGGCTCGAAGATGCAGGCGAGGTTGGAGGCATCGATGCCGTGGCCGTTGTCGGCGATGACGATGGAGGCCATGTCGCCTTCTGTTGCGGAGTTGACGAGGCGGGCGCGGATGTAGATGTCGCCACCGGAGTGGGTCATGGCTTCGAGGGCGTTGGCGACGAGGTTGGCGAAGACCTGGCGGAGCGAGGGCTCGTAGTGGGCGTTTTCGATGCCGGGGCCATAACGCGTATGCAGCGTGATATTGTGCTGCGAGGAGCGGGAGTCGAAGAGCTGCACGACTTCTTCGAGCATGGAGCGGAGGTCGAGGGTTCGGCCGGGGATCTTGCGATAGAAGCTGAGCGTGGAGCGCGTGATGTGGCCGACGCGTTCGAGCTCACGGGCACCGATGCCGAGCAACTCCTGCGCCTGCGGAGTGAGTTCCTGGTCCTGCAGCAGAAAGAAGATGTTGGTGAGGGCTTCGAGGGGGTTGTTGATCTCGTGCGCAAGGGTGTTGGCCATGCGGCCGGCGGCGGCGAGGCGCTCGGAGTTGATGAGCCGCTGCATGAGGTCGGCAGTCTCCTGCTCGGCTACTTTGCGAGCGGAGATGTCTTCGACGACCCAGAGGACGGTGGTGGTTCCGTTTCCGTCACCGTCGCCGTCGTGGTTGAGCATGGAGACGGTGAGCTGCGCTGGCAGGGTGCTGCCGTCGGAGCAGACGATGGTGCGTTCGACACGATAACCGCTGCGCTTGCCTGCGAGGAGCTCAGCATAAAGCTCGGCTTCGATAGCGTTTTCGCCGGTCATAAGGAAGTCGTGCAGGTTCATCTGGAGGAGCTGATCGTGGGGGACGTTCAGGCACTCGGCGAGACGCTGGTTGACGAGCAGGAACCTGCCATCGGTGGTGGTGTGAGCCATGCCGACGGCAGCCTGGTTGAAGGTGGCGGAGAAGCGCTGCTGCGCGAGTCGCAGCTCGGCTTCGGTGCGGAGGCGTTCGTGACGCCGTTCGGCGTCGGAGAGTTCGCGCTCGATGGCGGGAAGCAAGCGCTCGAGGTGTCCCTTGAGGACGTAATCGTGGGCGCCGGCGCGCATGGCGCTGACGGCGGAGACCTCGTCGATGGTGCCTGAGACGATGATGAAAGGGATATCGTGGCCCAGCTGCTGCATGATGCTGAGGGCATCGCGGGCACCGAAGCTGGGAAGCGTGTAATCAGCCAGGATGAGGTCCCACGGCTTACGCTCCGCGAGGGCGTCGCGCAGGGCGTCGGCGGTTTCGATACGACGGAAGTCGATGTCGTAACCGGCGCGCGTCAAGTGACGGCGCAGCAAGAGAGCGTCCTCCTCATAATCTTCGATGACGAGGACGCGCAGAGGCCTGGTATTCGGATTTAGATCGTCGGTGGGCATTGATTCAGGAGCAGCCAGTACATGCCGAGCTGCCGCGTGGCCTCTGCGAAGTCGGTGAAGTTTACCGGCTTGCGGATATAGCTGTTAACCCCGAGACGGTAGCTGGAGACGATGTCGCGCTCCTCGTCGGATGAGGTGAGGACGACAACGGGCATCAGCGCGGTCTTATCACTGGCGCGGATGTTGCGGAGGACCTCAAGACCTTCAACCTTGGGCAGCTTGAGATCGAGCAGGACGAGCTGGGGCGCGTTGCGCTTGCCGTCAACGATCTCCTGCATAAAAGCGATGGCTTCGGCGCCGTCGCGGGCTACGTGAATATCGTTAGCAACGTTGGCTTTGCGCAGGGCGCGAATGGCCAGAGCTTCGTGATCGGGATCGTCTTCCACAAGTAGGATCATGGGCATCAGCTATTTCTCAAGACGGTGAGTACTGCGTGTTAGGTTCAGCCGGCGATGGGGCCGTCGGCGAGGGTGAAGTAGAAGTTGGCACCTTTACCAGGCTCGCTGAAGGCGCCCATGCTGCCATGGTGACGGCGGATGATGCGCGAGACGGTCGCGAGCCCGATGCCCGAGCCTTTGAAGTCACGATCACCGTGCAGCCTCTGGAAAGCGGTGAAGAGGCGGTCAACGTACTGCATGTCAAAGCCGGCACCGTTGTCCTGAACAAAGTATACGGTCTTCCCTGCCAGCTCGCCGGTGCCGGGACGGCCGCCGAATTCGATCTGCGGATCGGAGACCTTCGAGGTGAACTTGAGGGCGTTGCCGATGAGGTTTTCAAGTACATTGCGCAGCAGGCGGGAATCGCCGTTGGCGTGCAGACCTGGCTGTGCAGTGAAGGTGACCGACCGTGCTGGCTCGGCCCCCTTGAGCTCCTGAAAGACGAGCGTGGCCATCTGGGAGAGATCGATGTCCTCGTGCTGGAGCTCGGTGCGGGTGACGCGGGAGAGTTGCAGGAGGGCGTCAATCAGCGAGCCCATCCGCTGAACCCCTGCGCGGACGCGATTGATATAATCCTGACCTTCTCCGGAGAGCTTGTCGGCGAAGTCCTCCTGCAGCGCGAGGGAGAAGCCGTCGATGGTGCGGAGCGGAGCGCGAAGATCGTGGGAGACGGAGTAGCTGAACGCCTCAAGCTCTTTATTGGAGGATTCGAGCTCGCGGGTGCGGAGTTCGACGCGCTTTTCGAGATCGGTATTGAGGAGGGCGATCTCGGCGGCGCGGTCGGCAAGGGTCTGACGGTCGCGCAGGACGCGGATGAGCAGCTCAGCGGCGGCGGCGAGCAGGAAGATATCGAGCAGAGAGGCGCTGAAGAAGCTGACCCAGACGAGAACTTCCGCGTGGTGGACTTCGCGGGTGCGGTCGTTGAGCAGCCGCTGCTCTTCCTCTTCGATCCGATCGATGCAGTAATAGACGCTGGGTAGGCCGTCGGGCGAATCAGAGAGGGAAGGCTGCAGCGCGGTCATATCGAGCGGCCCCGCCATGCCGCTGCGCATGGCGACGGCAGTCTCCAGCGCGGCACGCTTGATGAGGATGCGCTTTTTGAGATAGAGGATGCGGTTCTGCTGAGCAGGATTATCGATGGTCAGCTTTTGCAGTTGTACAAGCTCGGAGTCGATGGTGCCCTTGGCCTGATGAAAGCGCTCGACGTAGGAAGGGTAGCCGGTGAGGAGGTAGGCGCGGACGGCGCTGTTGCCCTGACTGATTTCGAGATCGATTGCGCGGGTGTGGGTGATGACTTCGAGGGTATGAGCGCGCCACCCCTGCACCAGAAAGAGGGTGTGCAGGGTCTTGACCGCAAACAGGGTGTTGAGCAACACCACAATCATCGCGCCGAACATCGCGACGCGATACCAACCGCTCGTTCTCATACGGACTCCATCGAGTCTTGATGCGAGTTTCATGTCGATGGTTGCCTTTGCGATTTGGAGGCTTAGTGGAGCGGATTGTCTTCCAAAAGCATACGGTACGGCCAAGGGCCGTACCGTATGCAGAGAAAAGATTGGATTAAAGCTACCTGGAGGTCATGGCCAACTGCTGCTGGTATTCCTCGTAGGGGCCCTTATGGTCGGTGATGTGGAAGTTGTCGGGGCCGCCTTCGAAGTGCCAGATGTGGGTGCCGGCCTCTTCGATCAGGTCCTGATCGTGCGTGACGAGGAAGACGGTGCCTTCGTACTTCTGGATGGCCTGGTTCAGGGCGTTGATGCTCTCAAGATCCAAGTGGTTCGTTGGTTCGTCGAGGACGAGGACGTTGGGCTTCTGCAGCATAATCTTGCAGAAGAGCAGGCGGGCGGCTTCGCCACCGGAGAGCGCGTCGGTCTTCTTGAGGCCCTCTTCGCCCTTGAAGAGCATCTGGCCGAGGATGCCGCGAATGTCTTCCTTGGCGGCCTTGGGGTCGTACTGGTGCAGCCAGTCCTGGGCGGTCATGCCCATCTGGATGCTGCCCTTGTGGTCCTGAGCGAAGTAGCCGATGGAGACCTCGTGGCCCCACTTGACGGTGCCGGAGTCGATGGAGACGTCCTTCTCTTCGACGCCAGGGCCGTTGGCGAGCAGGGCTTTGAGCAGCGTGGTCTTACCCTGACCGTTGCGGCCGATGAGGACGACCTTCTCCCCGCGCTGAACGATGCCGGAGAAGTTGTTGATGACGTGCTCGGTCTTGCCGTTGGGCTGGGCGTAGCTCTTATTGACCTTCTCGAACTCGAGGACGGTCTTGCCGGAGGGGCGCTCCAGCTTGAAGGCGATGTAGGGGCGCGCGATGTTGGAGCGGGCAAGATCGCTGGTGGCGAGGCGCTCGACTTCCTTCTTACGCGAGTTCACCTGCGAAGAACGTGTACCGGCGGAGAAGCGGGCAATGAACTCATTGAGCTGCTCGATCTTCTTTTCGCGCTGCGCGTTCTGGCTCTCGATGCGGCTGCGGACTTCGGTCTTCTGGAGGACCATCTCGTCGTAACCACCGGTGTAGGTGATGATCGTCTCGTAGTCGATGTCGGCGATGTTGGTGCAGACATTGTTCAGGAAGTGACGGTCATGCGAGATGGTGATGACGGTGCCCTTGTAGCGGACGAGGAAGTCCTGGAGCCAGTGGATGGATTCCAGATCGAGATAGTTCGTAGGCTCATCGAGGAAGAGGGCGCCGGGGTTGCCGAAGAGGGCCTGCGCGAGCAGGACGCGGACCTTCTGGCCGCCCTGGAGCTCGGACATCTTGCGCTCGTGGAGCTCGTCGGGGATGTCGAGGCCCTGGAGCAGGACGGCTGCATTGGCTTCGGCTTCGTAGCCGTCCTCATCGCCGACGGTTCCTTCGAGCTCGCCGAGGCGGGAGCCGTCTTCGTCGGTCATCTCGGGCTTGTTGTAGATGACCTCGCGCTCTTCGAGGGCCGCCCAGAGGGCTTTGTTGCCCATGATGACGGTGTCGATGACGCGGTAGGCGTCGAACTCGTACTGGTCCTGCTTGAGGACGCCGAACTTGCGGGGGCGAACGACGGTGCCCTTCTGGGCGTCGATTTCGCCGGTGAGGACCTTCATGAAGGTGGACTTGCCGGCGCCGTTGGGGCCGGTGAGGCCGTAGCGACGGCCGTCAGTAAACGTCACGGAGACGTCTTCGAAGAGGAGCTTCGCGCCGTAGCGCATGGTGACATTGGATACAGAAATCATCACTACTATTTTCGCATGGACGCGGGCCAGTGATGAAGGCAGCCGCGTGAATCGTGGCGATTTTGCTGGCTTAAACGTGCTGGCCGGACAGAAGTCCGGCCCTGGTCGTGAAAAAAGGTGGGTCGATCAGGGTAGGTGAGCCTGTGCTTAGAAGCACTCGCCGCAGGGTTCCTGCCGAGCGGCAGACTTGCGGTTCTTTGCGACGAAGTATTCAGCAGCAACAAGAGATACAGGCAAAAGAAGGAAAAGGATATCCATACGCCCTCCTAAAGGGTGTTCGTGCCGGAAAGGTTGAAGGTTTCAGGTGACGCACGCTTGTGGCTGCGTGCTTATGTATGTATAGACGCTCGACGGGAGCGAAGAGTTACATAGAATTTTTCGTGAGGCGGAACCTAAGGAAGGAAAGAAGGGAGGCGGCGTGGAGTCCGCACTCCCTCTGCTGATTGGATTACTGGAGGCCGCCGGAGACTCGAATTACTTGGCCGGTGATCCAGCGGGCTTCATCCGATACGAGGAGCGCGACGGCGTCGCCGATATCGGAGGCCTCGCCGATGCGGCCAAGCGGCGTCTGTGCGAGCATGCCGACTACGAAGGGATCGTCCATCTTGATGCCCATGGAGGCAAAGCCTTCGGTGTTGACTGGGCCGGGGTTGACAGAGTTGACGCGGATCTTCAAGGGACCAAGTTCACGCGAGAGAACCTGGGTGATGGTGTCGACCGAAGCCTTGGTAGCCGCATAGATCGAGGTTCCAGCACCGTTGACGTGGCTGGCGACGCTGCCGATGTTGATGATGCTGCCACCCTTGTCTCCGAAGGCAGATGCGGCGGCCTGCGAGGCCAGAAGGAGACCGAGGACGTTGGTGTCGAACTGGCGGCGATACTCGTCTTCGGTAAAGGCGGAGAGCGGGCCAAAGGCGTAGACGCCCGCGTTGTTCACGAGGATGTCGACGCGTTGGTAGGTCTTGAGGGCCTCGGTGAAGAGGCGGGTGACGTCTGCGGACTTCGCGACCGAGCCTTGCACGGCGATGGCCTTGCCGCCGGCGGCTTCGATCTCGGCTACGGTTTTATCCGCGCCGGACTTGTCGGAGGAGTAGTTGACGACGACGGAGGCGCCATCCCGTGCGAGGGACTTTGCGATGCCTGCGCCGATGCCTTTGGACGCACCGGTGACGACGGCGACTTTACCTGCGAGCTTGCTCATGGGGTGAACCTCTTCTCTTTCGAATTCGGAAAGCGCCGGATAATTCGACGCACATCGAATTGATGTCGGAGAAGAGCCAGAGGATGCGGAACGTTTCGATAAATGTCGAAACAAGTTTGCGGGCGGGGCCTAGTCGCCGATGAAGCGAGCCAGTTCGTCGAGATAAGCCCGCCAGACGTGGCGCGCGAGCCGGTAGGAGGGATGGGGGCCTGCGGTGGCGATCTCGATCAGGCCTGCGTCCCGGAGTTCTCGGATGTGATGGGCGATGGTGGCGGGACGGAAGGGGTCATGCGCATAGAGCTTGCTGGTGGGGAGATTGGCGTTGGACGCAATCTGCTGCAGGATGGCGAACCGGTACGGATCAGCGAGGGCCCGGGCGATAGCGTAAGTCTGGTCGGCTTGCATTTTCGGAAAAGTGGCAACCATATTCATCGGATGGCTGCCTGAGGTCGCTCGTTATCTGGCGGCGTTTATTCGTTCGTGCCTCACGTTCGCAAATGGGAATGGCGTTCCTGTTTGGGCGAGACTGCGTTACGAAGAGGGAGATAGGCACCGAGTGCAGGGTGGGCGTATAACGGTGGGGTTTCCAGAGAAAGCAATAGGAGAGTGCCATGAGGACCAACCTGCATTTGGTGTTTCCCGGGAGCTGTACAGAGGCGTTTGCGTTCTACGAGACGGTGTTCCAGAGCAAGAGCACCTTCAAGATGACGTACGGCGAAGCGCCTGCGGAGATGCCAACGCCCGAGGGAGCAAAAGACCTGGTGATGCATACGGCAATGCCGCTGGGGAGCATGACTCTGATGGGCTGCGATGCTCCGCCGCATATGGGCGAGCCGAAGATGGGCGGATTCCATATTTCGGTAGACATGCCGGACGAGGACGAGGTGCGGCGCATCTTCGCCGCACTGAGTGAGGGCGGGAGCGTGCAGATGCCCCTGACGCCGACCTTCTGGACGCCTCTGTTCGGCATGTGCAAGGACAAGTTCGGTGTGGAGTGGATGGTGAGCGTTCCGGGGCCGGAGATGTAGCGCTTCGCTGCTTCTGGTAGTCTGCGCTTTACGATGACTCCGCAAGCACCTATCAGTTTTCACCGCGCCGAGTATGGAGGCGAAGCCATTTCAATGATGCGTTGCCGCTGGTGCGGACGTGGCCTTGATGGCGAGTTCTTTCGCGCGAACGGGGACATGATTTGTGCGGTGTGTGCGGAGCGGGCGCGGGCGGCACTGCCGCGCAACGACCGCAATGTGTTTGCGCGAGCTGCGGGTGCAGGGGTTCTGACAGCTCTAGCTGCGAGCCTGGTGTACCTGATGCTGGTGCGGCTGATGAGCTTCGATCGCTATGGATTTGTTATGGCCTTTGGAGCGATCGGCGTGGGCTACGCGATTGGCTATGCGATGCGACAGAGTGCACGAGGCGCAGGCGGGAGGCGCTATCAATGGACCGCTGCGGTACTGACGTATGTCGCGATCACCGTTGTGTTTTCAGCCATGACGCTGGCGGTGGCAGACCTGCCGTTTTGGGCGTATCCGGCTCTGGCGCTGGCTCCTGTAGCCGATTTGTTTCTGGGGCATTTTCAGCTGGGCGCGACGGAGATCTTCTTTGCTTCGATCGGGATTCGATGGGCGTGGGGGTTGCTGCGGGCGCATCCGCTGAAGGTGACGGGGCCGGAGCGGCTGGTGGCGGTGGAAGAGCCGGGGAAGTCTGTGGCCTAAGAGTTGCCGATGAGGACGCCCGCGGCGAAGACGAGGCCTCCGCCGACGATGACCTGAATGCAAGAGAGCGCGAAGCCGGTGGCCATGTACTTGTAGCGAATCCAGGAGATGACCAGCAGCTCCAGCCCGACGACGAGGTAGGCGAGGGTGAGCGCGGTGTGGACGTTCTGGATGAGGAACGGCAGTGTGTGCAGGAAGCCGCCGAGGAAGGTCATACCACCGGTGATGAGGCCTCGCGCGACTGGGTTCCCGCGGCCGGTGAGCGCGCCGTCGTCGGAGAGACCTTCTGAGAAAGCCATCGAGATGCCCGCGCCGACGGCGGCAGCGAGGCCGACCAGCAGAACGGTGTGGGATTTATGCGTGGCGAAGGCCGTCGCGAAGATGGGGGCGAGCGTGGAAACGGAGCCGTCCATGAGGCCAGAGAGGCCTGGCTGCACGACGCGGAGGAGGAACTGCTTTTCGTCTCCGTTGGCGCCGGAGAGCTTACTGAGGTCAGAGAGGATTTCGCTCATATTTCTATTTTGAAGCATGAGCGCGACGGCCTAAATGACGAATCGGACAGGCTTTTGATGGCACTGTCCGATTCGGGGATTTCGAGATGCGGTTGAGGTCAGGCCTTCGGTTTATCGGCTGCGGTTCCCTGCTTTGGAGCTTCGGTAAGCAGGTCGATCTCGTAGTTGCGGCCGAGCCAGCGATCGCCGTCGGCCCAATGCAGGGTGAAGACGATGTTGCCGCAACCATCGCCGGTGGTGGGGATGTCGAGATAACTGCCGGCGCGACCGACATTGCGGGAGTCCGCTGCGTTTTTGGTCGCCCAGTTGTCGAGGGTATAAACCACACGGAAGGGGTTGGGATCCATGATGCGCAGTGTGCCGCCACACGCCATCGCGCTGATGGGCCGCGAGAGCTGGAAGATCTGCAGGTTGCTCTTGAAGGTGCGCTTGCCCGAAGGCACCGCGTAGCGCTCTTCGACGACGGAGATGCGGTCGAAGACCTTGCCATCGGTGACGGAGCGGAGCAGCTTGAGGTACTCGGCATGGGCCCAGACGAGGGGCTGAGCTGAGCCTGCGGAGCGACCGAAGAACATGCCCTTGTCGGGGATATCGGCGTAGTCCCAGATTTGCTCGGGCAGCATCTTGCCGCGAGAGCTGAACTGCTCGAGAGCGGTGATGTAGAGCGAGACATCGTTGCCTGCGGCGAGTTCGTAGTGAGCTCGTTCGCCGGTCATGATGGGCCATGCGCGACCCTGGCCGGAGCCGTTGTACGGTCCGCCATCCTTCTGCTGACCGTAGCCATCGTGGTTGTAGCGACGCCAGCAGGGGCCGTACGGAGTGTCGATTTTGAGGATCTTGTCGACGACCTTCAGCGAGTGGATGATGAGCGGGTCATCGGCGCGGCGTACGCCGTAGCGGACGAGTTCGAGGAAGCCAGCGTCGATGATCTCGCGGGCTTCGAAGTCAAATTTTTCGCCGGGTTCGCGGTTGGAGATGTGCAACATGCCGAGCGGGATGTCGTTATTGTGGAACGGCTCGCCTTCAGCAGGCGGACGAATCCGCATGTAGTGGTACGGCACGTCGGGGTCGAGGATGCCGCGGTTCGTGGTGGTCCACTCATCGAGGTGGGCTTCGAGCCAATCGGCGTAGTCGAGCAGGAACTGGCCAAGCTCGGACTGGGCTGCGTTGTTCCCTGCGCTTCCCTGCGCGCTGGCGATGTCCGCTGCGCATACGAGAGCGGATATGACGGTGGCGAGAGTGGAGGGCGAGTAGCCGGGGTTCTCTTCCCAGCGCTCCTGCTGCGTGACCGGAGCGTAGCGCACCAGGAAGGAGGAGGCGGCGGCGACGAACGGCAGAATGTCGAAGTTGCCGAGGCCGTCGGCCTTCCAGAGACGCCACGCAAGCATGATGGGAAACGCGACTTCGTCGAGCTGAATACCCTGCCAGTAGGGCGTACCGTCGATCCAGAAGTTCTGCGCAAAGCCGCCGTCGGGATGCTGGGTGCAGGCGAGGTAGAGCAGAGCGCGGAGAGCGGTATCAACGCGGCCGCAGGCGAGCATGGCGGTGGCGGACTGCACCATGTCGCGGGTCCAGACGAGGTGATAGCCGCCGAGGTCGTCGTCGGACTTGGAGGCTCCCCAGGGAATGGAGGCGGAGGCGATGAAGGCGCCGGAGTAGCTCTTGTCTTCGTGGGTGAGGATGACAGCATGCGAGGCACGCATGAGCTTGCCGCCGTCGGTGGAGGCCGCCTCAAGCTGGACCGGGGGCAGGGCTCGCTGCCACTGGGCGATGAAGCGTTTGCGGAGATCGTCGTAGGGCTGCGCGAGCGACTCCATCATTCCGGTGAGAGCGGAGTGGTGGCCTTCGCCGGGGGCGATGGCGATGGTGAACTCGCGATACCGGGCGACGTCGATCTCACCCATCAGCGCGAGGTTGCCCTCGAGCGCCTGGCCGAAGTTCCAGGCCATGCGCATGTGGTGGAGGAGATCCTGATAGCCGTCGCTGGTGCCGACGTAGCCGCAGCTAGAGCGAGAAAAACCACAGCTGACGCCGAAGGCGAGCGAGAAGCGGTTCTTCCAGGCGAGCATGCAGCGCTTACCGGCGACATCGAGCGAGCGGGCGGAGTTGCCGTTGCCGCCGCCATCGAGGTGGGGCGCGAGCAGGGCGTAACACTTGAGCTTGGAGAGTACAGACTCGTCGCCGGTGATCTTCACGTTCATCAGCACGACGGCGTGGTGCGGGTTGGAGATGAACTCCTTGGTGACGGTGTAGCGGCCGGTGGGGTCTGTGGCCTTTACACGAACGGCGAGCGCGTTGTGGTCGATGTACTCGAAGTCGTAATCGAAGTTGCGCTTCTCTTCGTGGAAGAAGGTGGCCTCATCCGTGAAGAGGAGTTCCATGTCGCGGGTCTGCGGCCGGTCGATGGTGGGATAGTAGATCTCGTTCAGCGTGCCATGGGAGAGGGTGTACCAGATGCGGCTACTGGCGGCGTAGGCTGTGGCGACGGCGTCTTTGCGGCTGGAGGTCCAACGTGGCTCGAGGCCGGGGCCTCCAAAGGCGGGACCGTCGTCGTCCAGCCACCGATAGTTTCCGATCGAATCGCTCATTGCGCTTAAGACTACAGCCGTCGCGGTTCGGATACAGGATGTCAGCAGAAATTAACCTCGAGTTACGCTTACCGCACAGCGGGATCGGAAACACGGAGAGGGCGATGTTGATGGGGCGGTGGTAGGCTCAATTTGTCACGCCGAGGCGATGCCGATATGCATCCAATCGGTGATGTGGGTTCTACCGGGCTAAGACTCGTGGAGCCAAGGATCTGCGGAGGATGCCCTCCGCTACTACTGGCGGCGGTCCTGTTGACCGCGCCTCAACGCAACCGAAACACATTTTGACGAACGACAAAGGAGCAACTCCGTGGCCTTCGAACTACCTCCCCTTCCTTATGACTACGCTGGACTCGAACCGACGATCGACGAAGCGACGATGAAGCTGCACCACGACAAGCACCACCAGACGTACGTGACGAACCTGAACGGCGCGGTGGAGAAGTATCCCGACCTCGGCTCGAAGACGCCTGAAGAGCTGGTGTCCGATTTGGCGAGCGTGCCTGAGGACGTGCGTACTGTCGTCCGCAACAACGGCGGCGGCCATGTAAACCACACCATGTTCTGGGAGATCATGAAGCCCGGTGGCGGTGGCGAGCCGAGCGGCGACATCGCTGCCCAGATCAAGGCCGACTTCGGTGACTTTGCGGACTTCAAAAAGAAGTTCAACGAGGCGACCGCAAAGCAGTTTGGCTCCGGCTGGGGCTTCCTGGTGTTCAAGGGCGGCAAGCTGGAGATCGTGACGAAGCCGAATCAGGATTCGCCGCTGTCCGATGGCCTGTACCCGATCCTGGGCAACGACGTCTGGGAGCATGCGTACTACCTGAAGTACCAGAACAAGCGCCCCGACTACCTCGCAGCCTGGTGGGATGTCATCAACTGGGCCGAAGTGAACAAGCGTTTCGCGACGGCGAAAAAGTAGCGTTTCGCTGGAACGGAAGAGGCCGCCTTGGGGCGGCCTCTTCGTTTGTGGTGAGAGCCTTTCTTATCGATGTACTGAAGCCATGACCGACTGACCGGTAAGGTACTGGTGCGCGTGGGCCAGCTCCGGAGCGGCGGCGTCGGCGTTGCGCCAGGCGTCAAGGAACTTCACATATTCGTCGCGGGCGATCTCGGTGTGGTGTTCAGCCTCGCTGCTGAGAGCCATGCCGTAGAGCGCGAAACCGGAGTTGGGGCGGTCGGCGAGAGCTGCAGCGAAGGCTGCGTGCGCGCCTTCCGCGTCGCCTGCGTTAAGCAGGGCGAAGCCTTCGGTTTCGCCGACGGGACGGATGTAGGTTGGCGGCTCGCGGTAGCCTAACTTCTTCTCTTCGAGCGCGGCCTGGGTGAAGAGCTTCTTCGCTTCCGGCAAATTCTTTTGATCCGCCAGGATGGAAGCTCGGAGTTCCAGCGACATGATGGAGAGGCTGGCGAGCAGCGGCTCGGGCATGGCATCCGGCATGGACATCGCCATGACAGGGTCACCGGGCTTGGGCTTTTTCTCCTCAGGCTTCAGCTCGTCCTTGATGGCCTGGGTCTTGTGCCAGAGATCGGCGTCGAGTTCGTTCGAGGTCGCCTGTGCGGTCTTGAGGTCGCCACTCTTCACCGCCAACATGCCGGTAGCGAAGGTCTTCAGTTCACCGGAGAGAAAGACGAGGTTCTCGAGCTTCGCATCGGGCTTGCTATCGGCGAGCAGTGATTCGACGGCGCGCCAGTTGCCCGTGCGCAGAGCAATAGGCAGCTGCGTGTTGACGCGCGTCATGCTGTCGCGAGGAGCGAAGGTGTAGAGCGTGTCGACGAACTCGCCGCGAGCGCCAGCGAGCTTGCCGGACAGCGAGGAAGCCTCCTGCAGCTTGCCTTCCTGCATGAGGTTGTCGATGCCGTACATGAGGTTGTGGACGTAGTTCCAGTCGTCGTCGACCGCGACGTGCTGTGCGCGCATGTAGGCTTCATCAACGGCGGTGGACTTCGCAAACCAAATGTCGGCATCGGCGTAGTCGCCGGTGCGATAGAAGATATGGCCGGGCATGTGGACCATGTGGCCGGAGGCGGGCGAAAGGCTCGCGAGGCGCTTGGCGCTTTCGATAGCGCGCTCGGGGTGATTGCTGGGCTCCATCGCGTGGATCCAGTAGTGGTTGACGGCGGAGTCGTTCGGGTCGGTCTTGAGGACGTCGGCGAGGATCTCGATAGCCTTTTGCGTGCCGGGCTTAGGGTCGCCTGCATCGGTGTAACCGTCTTCGAGCGATAGAGCGAGGAAGATCTTCGCCTGATTGTCTTTGGGGTCCTTCGCGACGGCCTTGCGCCAGAGCTGGGTGGCCTTCGATTCGACCTTCGGGTCGGGCGGTGCGCTGCCCTGATCCTGGTCAGCGACCGTGGCTTCTATGTAGAGCCGTTCCTGCTTGCTGGCGTGGCTCTTCAGTGCAACCGCTTTATCGAGCGCGTTCTTCGCGTAACTACTCTTGTTATCTGTGTGGTAGAAACCCATCGCGCCGGAGAGTCCCCAGTAGCACATGGCACACCTGGGATCGACGCGGATGGCCTGCTCGAAGGAGCGGGCGGCCTCGTAGTTCCAGAAATCGTGCTGCTCGTTCAGTCCCTGGTCGAACCACATCTGCGCTTCGGGGGTTGCGATGATCTTGAGGTGGCTGTTGCCGAGGCCGTCGATCCTGAGGGGCGCGGGCAGGCTCTCTGGCGGAGGCACCGCGACCATTTTCCCCATGTCATGGCCGGACATGCTCATCTGGGAGGAGCCCGGGACCGTAATCAAGAGGCAGCTGCAAAGTGCGGTCAGAAGTGCTGCAGACTGACGGACAAGAGCGGAAGAGCGGAAGGTTTTACAGCGCATGAATACCTCTTCGCCGTCTTTTTGAACGAGTGATCGTTAGAAGACGTCGTGTCAAAATCATAAGCGCGACGCGCGGGAACACGGTAGGATGAAGGCACAATCTGCTTGTTCGGATAAGTAGAGTAGTCAACTTCGCACGACAATGCCGCTTACCGCACAGAATATCGTGTTGCGACAGAGTCGTGCGATGCGTCTTTCGCGTCTCATCCCTGAGCGAATCATCAACTCCTTGAGGCACCTATGTGGATTGTCCGGCTGGCGCTTCGCCGCCCTTATACGTTTGTCGTTCTGTCGATCCTGATCGCGCTGCTGGGTATCGGCTCGGCAATTGAAACGCCCAAGGACATCTTTCCGTACATCAACATTCCCGTGGTCACGATCGTGTGGACGTACAGCGGCCTGACTCCGGCGGAGATGACGGGACGGGTGGTGACGCCCTGCGAACGCGCCCTGACCACAACCGTAAACGATATGGAGCACACTGAGAGCGAGAGCTATCAGGGTGTCTCGATCATCAAGGTGTACTTCCAGCCGAATGTGAAGGTGGAGCTGGCGTTGGCGCAAGTGACGGCGATTGTGCAGACAATTCTGCGTACGCTGCCGCCGGGTAGCTTTCCGCCGTTTGTGATTAAGTACGATGCCTCGTCGGTGCCAATTCTGCAGCTGGCGTTGAGCGGGCAAGGGCTGAGTGAGTCCGATCTTTACGACGACGGCCTGCAGTTCATTCGGCCTCGCCTGGCGAATGTAAAGGGCGCAAGCGTTCCTCTGCCCTTCGGCGGCAAGGTGAAGCAGGTGATGGTCGACACCGATCCGAACCTCCTGTTTTCGCACCATCTGAGTGCCACCGATGTGGGCACGGCGATTGCACAGCAGAACCTGATTCTTCCGGCCGGCACCGCGCGCATGGGCGACCGCGAGTATGTCGTGAAGACGAACTCGAGCCCCGACGAACTGAGCGCGCTGAACGATTTGCCGGTGCGGGCTGCGAACGGGGCAGTCGTGTACATCAAGGACGTGGCGCAGGTCCACATGGGCTTTGCCGAGCAGACGAACATCGTCCGCGAAAATGGCAAGCGCTCTGCCCTGCTGACAGTGCTGAAAAACGGCGACACCTCAACCCTGGATATCGTGTCGCAGACGAAGGACATGATTCCGCGGCTGAAGGCGGGCCTCGGCAACCTGACGATTACGCCGCTGTTCGATCAGTCGATCTTCGTACGAAGTTCGATCAGCGAGGTCGTTCGTGAAGCTACGATCGCTGCCGTGCTGACGGGCCTGATGATCCTGCTGTTCCTCGGCTCATGGCGGTCGACGGTGATCGTGTGTATTTCGATTCCGCTATCCATCGCGACGTCTCTCATCATTCTTTCGGCGCTGGGCGAGACGATCAATGTAATGACGCTGGGCGGTCTCGCTCTGGCCGTCGGCATTCTTGTCGACGACGCGACCGTCGAGATCGAGAACACGCACCGCAACATGCAGGAGAAGCTGCCGCTGACGAAGGCGATTCTGCATTCGGCGCAGCAAGTGGCAGCGCCGGCGTTCGTATCGACGCTATCGATCTGCATCGTGTTCGTCCCGGTGGTGCTGCTGACCGGCGCAGCGAAGTTCCTGTTCACCCCGCTGGCAGAGGCTGTGGCCTTCGCGATGATGGCCAGCTACTTCCTTTCTCGAACGCTGCTGCCGACGATGATGCACTTCCTACTGGGTAGCGAGATCAAGCTTTACCAGGATCCGAAGTTTGCAGAGGAAGAGGAGCGGAGGAGCTTCATCTGGCGGTGGCATTCCAAGTTCGAGCGGCAGTTCGAGAAGTTTGCGCATAAGTATGCGAACCTGCTGGACTGGTGCCTTGAGAACTCGACCATCACACTGTGTCTGTTTGGCTTGCTGGTGGTAGTGAGTCTGCCGATGATCTTCTTTATCGGCCGCGACTTCTTCCCGTATGTCGACTCCGGGCAGATGAAGCTGCATGTGAATCCGCCACAGGGTCTGCGCCTTGAAGATTCGGAGCAGTATTTCGCGGCGGTGGAGAAGGAGATTCGTACGCAGATTCCTGCTGATCGCGTGGACCTGATTCTCGATAACATCGGCCTGCCAGGCAGCGGTATCAATCTTGCGTTCGGTAATTCAACGACGATCTCGAACTCTGACGGTGACATCTCCATCGCATTGAAGCCGGGATCGAAGGACACGCAGATGTACACGCGTATTCTGCGCGACGATCTGACAAAGAAGTTTCCGGATGCTACGTTCTTCTTCACACCGGCGAACATGACCAACCAGATCCTCGACTTCGGTCTGCCCGCTCCGATCGACCTGCAGGTGATTGGCAACGGCAAGGGCAACTACGAGCTGGCGAAGAAGCTGGAGAAGCAGGTAGCGGAGATACCGGGTGCGGTCGACGTGCATCTGCATCAGCAGGTCGATTACCCGACGATGCAGATCAACGTGGACCGAACGAAGGCTCGGCAGATTGGACTTACGCAGCAGGACGTGGCGCAGTCCACACTGATCTCGCTGACCGGTACAGGGCAGACGGCACCGAACGAGTGGCTGAATCCGGCGACGGGCGTGAACTACCAGATCGTGACGCAGACGCCAATCTATCGCAACAGCAACCTGCAGGAGTTGGCGCGTACACCGGTTACCTCGCCCAGCGGCAATGCATCGCAATTGCTCGGCAACCTTGCGAGCTTCCGCCGCGACCGCTCGCCGATCATCGTGGACCACTACAACATTCAGCAGGTCTTCGATGTCTATGCTGACGTGGACAAGACCGATCTGGGCAGCGTAGCAAGTTCGATCCAGAAGATCATCGACGACACGAACAAGACGCTGCCGAAGACGACGCAACTCGCACTACGCGGCGAAGTGAAGACGATGAATGATTCCTTCATTCGCCTGGGTATCGGCATCATCTTCGCGATCATGCTGGTGTACCTGCTGATGGCGGTGAACTTCCAATCGTGGCTCGATCCGCTGATTATCCTGATGGCGATTCCGTGCGCGTTCTGCGGCATTCTATGGATGCTGTTCATCACGCATACGACGTTCAGTGTTCCCAGCCTGATGGGCGCGATCATGACGATCGGCGTAGCAACGGCTAACTCGATTCTGATGGTGGTGTTCGCCAACGATGAAAGGCTCGCAGGCAAGGGCCAGCGAGAGGCTGCTCACAATGCGGGGCACACGCGTTTGCGGCCAGTCATCATGACGGCGCTGGCGATGATCATTGGCATGTTGCCCATGGCGCTGGCACTGGGTGAAGGTGGCGAGCAGAACGCTCCGCTGGGTCGGGCTGTTATCGGCGGTCTGATGTTCGCGACGCTGGGAACGCTGTTCCTGGTGCCGACGATCTACTCGCTGCTGAAGAAGCATGCACCGATCGACTATTCGAAAGAAATTGATGAAGAGGCTGGTCCTGAGTTGAGCGGACATCCGGAAGCGGGTGGCCACCACGACAGACCGCAGGAGCAAGGAAGCTAATGGCCGACGAGCGTTACGACACACACGACCACACCGACACCGAGCATCGCCTTCCTGCACCGCCGGAGAGCGGGCCTGCGCACGCGCTGACCGACGGGCACGACTACTATCCGCCTGCACGTCAAAGCGGCGAGCACAAGGAAGGACACGGCAGCCGCAAGCCGCTGTTCTGGTTTGTCGTTATCTTCCTGCTGCTGGTCATCGCGGTCCTGTTCTTCGGATGGATGGAGCGGCACGGCGATAGCGAAGACACAAAGAAGCGTGCAGACGCGGCGAAGAACGCGAAGCCGATCGTCGAAGCGACAAAGTTGCAGCAGCCATACTCCAAAGCCGGCCTGGTGGTGCCGGGTACGACGATCCCGCTGACGCAGGCTTACGTGTACGCGCGCGCCAACGGCTACCTGAAGAAGCGGTACGTCGATATCGGCGACAAAGTAAAAGCCAACCAACTACTGGCGATCATCGATGCGCCCGATCTTGACGCACAGGTCTCGCAGGCACGGCAGCAGGTAGCGCAGGCGGAGCAGCAGCTGGAACAGCAGAGGTCGCAGCTGGCCCTGGCGACCGTGACGGTGCAACGGTATCGTGTTCTGGTACAGAAGGGTGTGTTCAGCCGCCAGGATGGCGATCAACAGGAGACGAACTACGCTTCTGCCATCGCGAATGTTGCCGCCGCACAGCGCAACGTCGATGCGTATAAGGCCAATCTGCAGCACCAAATGGCGCTGCAAAGTTACGAGCAGGTGCGCGCGCCATTCGCTGGCGTGATCACCGAGCGCGACGTAGATGAAGGCGCACTGATCTCGGCTGCGGGCGGGACGTCGGGCGCTCCGGCAGCAGCTCCGCAGGGGCAGAGCTCTAGCACCGGCGGCTCTGCGCAGGCGGGACAATCGAACAGCGGAGGAAGCTCGGGCAGCTCCGCATCGACAGCGACCTCCGCGCAGACACCCGGACAGGGCGGCCCGCTGTTTGGCATTGCGCAGGTGCAGCGCTTGCGGATTTTGGTCTCGGTACCGGAAGGATATGCAGCTGCCATCCACACCGGCCAGCAAGCTCCAGTCGCTTTCCAGGAGCTTCAGGGAGCACCGGTCTACGCGGAGGTTTCCCGTACTTCGAACTCGATCGACGCAAACACACGCACCATGCTGGTGGAGTTGCAGCTGGATAACTCGCAGGGCAAGCTGATCCCCGGTATGTATGCCGTGGTCACCTTCCCGCCTGCCGCAGGAACGCAGGTTCCTCTGCTGGTGAGTGGCGATGCGATTGCGATTCGGCACGATCAGTCTTCTGTGGCGACGGTGGTCGATGGCAAGATTCACTATGTGCCAGTGACGCTCGGCCGCGACTTCGGCACAGCAGTCGAGATTATGACTGGTCTGAAGGCCGGCGATGTGGTCGTAACCGATGTGACCGATGATGTGGTCGAGGGCGCTCCGGTAGAGGTGCATGAGGCGAAGTCGCCGGAGCAGAAGCCGATGGCGGCACCGGCACAAAATACACCGCCCGGTGGCAGCACACAGTACGGCAATCAGGGCATCACTGACCAGAATCTGCAGGGACAGCAGACGCAGCAGAATCAGGGTAAGGGCAGCAACAACAGCAAAAGCAAGAGCAGCGCGAGCAAACCATGACCCCTCGTAATAAGTATGCATACCGAAAGGGCGCGCTGGCAGCGGCGTTGATGCTGACCGGCGGCGCGATGCGAGCACAGTCGCCTTCGCCGGCGCTGCCGCCGCAGACGCAACTCCCCGCGCTAAGCCCGGCGCCGACGCAGAGTTCGGTACCGCCTGATCCTGCGAAGAACAACCCGCAGACTATCGTGAGCCCGCTCGCTGGCCGCGTACAGACGCCGGATGCACCCACGCCGCAGATGCGTCACGCGGAGGAGACGAACGCTGCGCCCACGCGCGAGGCTGTGCGGGGACTGACGCCGTCGTTTCTCGGCTTCCTCGGGCCGTACCATCCTGCTACCGTGCCGCCGCTGTTCCCCGGCGATGCTACTCGACTAAAGGCGCTGGTGCGTGATGGCAAACTTTACCTCACGCTGCAGGATGCACTCGCGCTTGCACTAGAGAACAATCTCGACGTAGAGACCGAGCGCTATAACCTTGTACTGGCGCAGACCGACAGCGTCCGTGCGGCTGGTGGTGGAAGCCTTCGCGGGATCGACTACACCGTGCAACTACCGCCGAACGGCGTGGGCGGCCCAGGTTCGCCACTGCTGAATGCGAGCACCGTCAATCCGAATCCGACGACGCCGACGGTGACCGACCTTACGAGTTTGAATTCGACAGCACAGCAGACGCAGTCGCTCGCCGAGACGACGACAGCGTATGCCACGGGTCCGAACATTCCACTGTTCGATCCGCAGTTCATTCTGGACGGTGGCTACCTGCGCCGCTCGAACTCGGTGACGCTCACTTCGACGACTACCGCAACTGGGACTGGTACTGGCACAGGTTCCACGAGCGGAGTCGTTCAGACGCAGCCGCTGGACTTTGTCGCTGCGAACGCCGCGTATTTGCAGGGATTTTCGACTGGCCTGCAGTTGGAGGCGCTCGGCAACAACGCCTCCGCTGTGCAGTATGGGTCGACAAAGCAGCTTGATCCTTTCTCTTCTCCCAGCGCTTCGGTCACGCTGACGCAGCCTCTGCTGCGCGGCTTTGGTCGAGGCGTGAATCTTCGTTACCTCCGCATCGCAAGCGCCGACAAGAAGATCTCTCGCCTGCTCTTTGAGCAGCAGGTGATGGAGACCATCTATGGCACATCGCGGCTGTACTTCGATCTGGTGTCGCTGGGCGAGAACGTGCGTGTGCAGCAAGAGTCGCTGCGTGCCGCGACGAAGGTACGCGAGGACGATGAGAACCAGGAGCAGCAGGGCACGCTGGCTCCGATTGAGCTGACACGTGCACGAGCGCTCGAGAGCTCCACGCGCTTCGCGTTGATCCAGGCACAGGGACTGTACAAGCAGGAAGAGATCATTCTGCGAAATGAGCTGCTACGCTCTGCTTCGCCTGTGTTCCAGGCAGAGCTCGACAGCTTCAAAGAGATTGTGCCGACCGACACCATCACCGTTCCTGCACAGCTTGAGGATTTGAACGTGCCGACGCTGGTGGGTGAAGCGCTGACGCAACGTCCGGACCTGGCGCAGGCTTCGCTGCAGGTGGAAGCTGGCAAGATCAGCGCGCGTGCAAGCCGTAATGCTGCGCTGCCACAGCTGAACGTTTACGCGAATGCAGCAACACGCTCTGCCAGCGAACAGCCGTACGAGACGCTCGGCAGCACTGGCACGGGCCTGCCGACGAACCCGACGCTGCTCTCCACGGGCGGCACCCGGGTTTCGACGATCTACCAGGCGGGCGTGCAGTTGACGCTGCCTTTGCGCAATCGGGTAGCCGAGAGCGATGCTGCTCGCGATACCGTGCAGTTGCGGCAGGTGCAGAGCCGCACGGAGAAGCTTTCTGCGACGGTGCGCCAGGATGTAGAGACGGCGGTAGTTGCTCTACAGACGGCGCAGGCCTCTTATGAGGCTGCAGCGCAGAGCCGCGATTATCAGTCGCAGCTGCTCGACGCAGAGCGCGACAAGCTCTCGGTAGGGCAATCCACTGCTGCGAACGTGTTGCAGAATGAGGCTTACCTGGCGCAAGCGCGATCGACTGAAATTGCGGCGCGATCGAACTGGATCAAGGCACGCATTCAACTCGACTACGCGCTGGGCGATCTGCTGGAGAAAAATCACATCGAGCTGGATGACGCGATCCGAGGCAATCTTCGCTAAGAGGTCGCCATCACCAGTAATCACAAAGGCCCTCCGCGATGGAGGGCCTTTGTGATTACTGGTGATGGCGAAGGTTACTCGAGTGTGCTGCCGCCGCGCGTACCCTTGGGACGACGGTTCGCCGCGAGGATCTTCTTACGCATGCGGAGCGACTTCGGCGTTACCTCGACGAGTTCGTCGTCTGCGATGAACTCAATTGACTGCTCCAGCGTGAGAGCCTTGAACGGAACGAGTCGGACCGCGTCATCCGAGCCAGAGGCGCGCATGTTGGTCAGCTTCTTTTCGCGAACGCAGTTCACGTCAAGATCGTTATCGCGCGAGTGTTCGCCGATGATCATGCCCTCGTAGACCTCCACGCCGTCGCCGAGGAACAGGATGCCGCGCTCTTGAGTTCCATCGAGGGCATACAGGGTCGTAATGCCCTGGCGATCGGAGATCAGCGCGCCGGAAGGACGCTGCGGGATCTCGCCCTGGTAGGGAATGTATTCGCCTGCGATCGAGTTCATGATGATGGTGCCGCGGGTCTCGGTCAGCATTTCGTTGCGCAGACCGATGAGGCCGCGCGACGGGACCTTGAACTCCATGCGGATACGGCCGGAGCCGTGGTTCGCCATCTTGGTCATCTCGCCTTTTCTCGGTCCCAACTTCTGGATGACCGTACCCGAGAACTCTTCAGGAACGTCAACCGTAAGGACTTCGGAGGGCTCCATCAGAGCGCCATCGACACGCTTGGTGACGATGGTGGGACGCGAAACCATGAGCTCGAAGCCTTCGCGACGCATCATTTCGATGAGCACGGAGAGCTGCAGTTCACCACGGCCCAGCACCTTGAAGTTATCCGGAGTACCTGTGTCTTCCACGCGGATGGAGACGTTGGTCAGCAGCTCGCGCTCAAGGCGCTCCTTGATGTTACGGCTGGTGACGAGCTTGCCTTCCTTACCGGCGAAGGGGCCGTTGTTGACCGAGAAGACCATCGCGATGGTCGGCTCGTCAATCTTGATGATCGGCAGCGGCTTGGGGTTCTCGAGAGCGCAGAAGCTCTCGCCGATGGTGATCTCGGGGATACCGGCTACGGCGATGATGTCGCCAACGGTGGTCTCCGTGGTGTCAACGCGCTTGAGGCCGTCGAAGGTGAAGAGCTTGGTGATCTTTACGGTTTCGAGCTTGCCGTCGACCTTCGAGAGATTGATCTCCTGGCCGATCTTGAGCGTGCCGTTGAAGACGCGACCGATGGCGAGACGACCGAGGTAATCGGAGTAGTCGAGGTTCGTGACCAGCACCTGCAGGTCGCCATCAGCGGTGCCAGGCGCTGCGGGGATCGTCTTGAAGATCAGCTCGAAGAGCGGCTGCAGATCGGTACCCGGTACAGCCAGGTCCATCGTCGCGGTGCCAGCCTTGCCGTTCGTGTAGATGACCGGGAAGTCGAGAACTGACTCGTCGGCATCGAGATCGATGAACAGGTCATAGACCTCGTTCAGTACTTCCTGGGGACGTGCATCGGGACGATCGATCTTGTTGACGACGACAATCGGGGTCAGCTTCGCTTCAAGCGCCTTTGAGAGCACGTAGCGGGTTTGCGGCAGCGGACCTTCCGAAGCATCCACGAGCAGAACGACGCCGTCGACCATCTTGAGAGCGCGCTCTACTTCGCCGCCGAAGTCGGCGTGGCCCGGGGTGTCGACGATGTTGATCTTCGAATCCTTGTAGTGGATGGCCGTGTTCTTGGCGAGAATGGTGATACCACGCTCTTTTTCGAGGTCGTTGGAGTCCATGACGCGCTCGACGACGGCTTCATTTGTGCGGAAGGTACCGGACTGGCGCAGCATGGCGTCGACGAGGGTAGTCTTACCGTGATCGACGTGGGCGATGATGGCGATATTACGAATGGCTTCTGTTGAAGTGCTCACAGCGGAGGGGGTTTCCTATTCTGACAGTCTGGTGTTGCGGTCTGGAAAATCGTTGGCTAGTACGGGAGTCTCGTTTTACGGAGTTGCCGCGTACAGGCGGCACGCACCGAGCGTCAGCCAAGGATCGTACGCAGACTCGCGCGGGTCTTCGCGGGTCTTCACAACAGGACAAAATGGCGAAGAGCGCGTCACCTTTATTCTACCTGAGACGACCCTGTCTTCGATGCCTGTTCGCTTCAATAGCCGATGAATCACAATTTTGGAGGGCGGGATTTCTGCTGCGGAGGACGTCCCGAACTCCGTGAGCATCCCCTATACTGAACGCTCATGGACAATATCTCGGCTGATGCTCTGCAGAAAGTTCAATCTGGCCAAATAGATCTCGCTGCGCTGAAGAAGTATGCGCTCGACCACGCGTACGACGAGATGTTTGCCGCACCGGGACAGCTGCGCGAAAACTATATGCCGCTGCTGGACCACTTCGGCTCGCTGCCGCCCGATGAGTTGCAGCGCCGGAAGCAGGCTGCGGACCTCAGCTTCCTGAATCAAGGGATCACCTTTACGGTCTATGGTCGCGAAGAGGGCACGGAGAAGATCTTTCCGTATGACCTGATCCCGCGGATCATCACCTCTGCGGAGTGGGAGAGGGTCGAGCGCGGCCTGACGCAGCGCATCACCGCGCTGAACCTGTTCCTGAAAGATATTTATAACGATGGCCGCATCCTGAAGGACGGCATCGTACCGCGAGAGCTGGTGTATAGCTGCCCGCAGTATCGCCGCCAGATGATGGGCCTCGAAGTGCCGCGCAATGTGTATGTTGCGGTCTGCGGCACCGATCTGATTCGCCTGGAAAACGGCGACTTCGTCGTGCTCGAAGACAATCTCCGCGTGCCCTCGGGGGTGAGCTACATGCTCACCAACCGGCGCGTGATGAAGCGGATCTTTCCGCAGCTCTTTCGGCATTACAACGTGAAGCCGATCGAGCAATACACACAGTTGCTGCTGGGCACGCTGCGTTCACTCTCTCCGGAGGGCCGCCCCGAGCCGAACATCGTGCTGCTCTCGCCGGGCGTCTTCAACTCGGCGTACTTTGAGCACGCGTACCTTGCGCGCCAGATGGGCATCGAGCTGGTCGAAGGCCGCGATCTTGTAGTGCACGACAACATCTGCTACATGCGGACAACCAGCGGCCTGCGCCGCGTGGACGTGATCTATCGCCGCGTGGATGACGACTTTATCGATCCGCTCAGCTTCCGTCCGGATTCGATCCTTGGCGTGGCTGGTCTCTTCAATGCGTACCGCGCTGGCAACGTCACGCTGGCGAATGCCTTTGGCACCGGTGTCGCGGATGATAAGGCGCTATACGCATTCGTGCCGAGCATCATCAAGTACTACCTCAGCGAAGAGCCGATCCTGCAGAACGTGAAGACCTACCTCTGCGCGATCGACAAAGAGCGGGACTATGTAATCGCCAACCTCGACAAGCTGGTGGTGAAGGCGGTGGGCGAATCCGGCGGCTACGGCATGCTGATCGGCACGCAGTCCTCGAAAAAGGAGCGCGAGGTCTTCGCTGAGAAGATCAAGGCGAATCCACGGAACTACATTGCTCAGCCGACGATCAGCTTCTCGCGAGCTCCGTGCCTCATCGGCGACGAGTTCGAACCGCGCCATGTCGATCTGCGCCCCTATGTGCTGTACGGAGATAAAGTGCGCATCGTGCCCGGTGGCCTGACGCGCGTTGCTCTCAAGCAGGGCTCGCTTGTTGTAAATAGCTCGCAGGGTGGCGGCAGTAAGGACACCTGGGTGCTGAGCTAGCTGCGATAAACTAGACGCAGAGGCCTACGCAGTCACGGCCCAACAGGAACAGGGGTATGCGAGCAGGTACGGTGGTTCGAAACATCTTCTCCTCAGTCAGAGCAATCGCTCTGGTGTGCCTTGTGCTGGGAGTGCGCTGTGCCCACGCCGACGACCTGAAGCCGCGCGTCATCGTCTTCGTCCACGGCCTGCATGGTGACCGCGAGACCTGGGTGGGAGCGAACGGTTCTTACTGGCCCGATATGCTGCGCGTCGATCCGCGCTTTCAAAAGTCCGATGTCTTCGTGTCCGCCTATCCCACACCTTCCTCCAGTGGACAGTACTCCACCAAGCAACTGGCGGATCGGCTTTGGAAACAACTAAAAGATAACCGCGTCTGGGATCATCGCGAGGTCGTGTTTATCGCTCACTCGCTGGGCGGGCTGATTACGGAAGAGATGCTGCTCAGCCATCCGGCCGAGGCTGCGAAGACGCGCTTCATCGTTTCGTATGCCACGCCTCATGAGGGCTCGTTTGTCGCCAGCTTCGCGAAGATCTACGACAGCGATCCCCTGCTGACCGATCTGAGCGACAGCAATGACAACAGCTTTCTGCAGAATCTGGAGTTGCAGTGGCGTAGCAATCCAGTGGATGTGCGCATTCATCGCTACTGCGCGTATGAGACGCTCGACACTGCTGCAGGCGAAGGCATTGGGCGTTATCTGCGAGCGCACACGCGTGTTGTCAGCTATTACAGCGCCACCTACGGCTGCGACACGGACACGCCGCCGCAGAAGATCAACGCCGACCACATCGGCATCGTGAAGCCTACGGACCGCAACTCCGACGCCTATGCTTTTTTCTCGCGCGTCTACCATGCGAACCCAATCCTCGACATCACTGAGTCCATGCGTGACTACAAGGTTGGCGGTCTCAACGTCGACTGCAACAAGACGGCATCGAGCAACGATCTTCAGGTACCTGTGGCGCTCGACCCGAGCCTGCATGAGCACGTGCTGAGCGCAACGGCGGAGCTTGTCGATCGCCAGAAGATTCGTGACGTGACTGACCCGATTGTGACGAAGATCGATCCCAATGGCGTCGCGCACGTAAGCTACTCGTTTCGAGGTGATGGCCGCGGACTGGGCATACTCGGCTGCCCTGCTGGTCATGCTGCGGTGCTCGTCCACTTCAAGGTCCGCAGCGAGATTCCGGAGAAGGAATAGTGCCGAATGATGGTGCTGCGATATCTCGTGCGATACGCTTGAGTATGTCCAGCTTGTCTATATCCAGACGGACCAGCGCCCTTTGCTGTGGCCTGATGATTGCCAGCCTCGCCGCCCCCGCGCAGAAGGTCGTGCTGATTGATCAGGACGGCTCTGGCCCCGGTGGCAGCAACCAGATGTCGATGATGGTGCTGCTGCAATCACCGCAGGTAAAGGTACTCGGCATCACCATGGTTAGCGGTAATGCGTGGGAGCCGGAAGAGGTAAACCACACGCTCCGCATGCTGGAGCTGATCCATCGCACCGACGTTCCAGTTGTGCCAGGTGCTGTCTTCCCTCTGCTGCGCACGGAAGAAGAGTCCAACGAAGAAAAGGCGACGCTCGGCACGCAGCCCTGGTATGGCGCGTGGGGAGATGTTGCCACGAAGACCAGCGAGCGCACCAGCGCACAGCCGTATCACGGCCCCTTCGTCGTTCCGAAGCAAGCCGAAGGCGAGCCCACCACCAAGCCGCTCGATGAAGATGCCGCGCATTTTCTCATCCGGCAGGTACACGCGCATCCACACCAGGTAACGATCTATGCCGGTGGCCCGCTCACGAACATTGCACTAGCGCTCGCCATCGATCCGCAGTTTGCCGAACTGACCCAGGGCATCGTCATCATGGGCGGCAGCCTTATGCCCATCACCGATGATCCTGAGTTCGCGACACATCCGCGCCATGAGTTCAACTTCTGGTTCGACCCCGAGGCCGCGCACCTCACCTTCCGCGCCAAGTGGCCGCGCATCGATCTCACCACCGTAGATATCAGCGTCAAAACACGCTTCACTGAAGCGATGTACGCCGACATTAAGACCTCACCTTCTCCCGCCGCGCAGTACATCGCGCGCTATACCGGCGAGTTCTACTACCTGTGGGACGAGCTCGAAGCCGCGTCCCTGCTGGACCCGAAGATTATCACCAAAGAGCAGATGCTTTACGTGGACGTCGACACCGGCCGTGGCCCCAACTACGGAGACACCCTTACATGGACAGCAGCCAACAAACCCAAACGCGCGATGACACCGGTGCACGTGCAGCAGGACCTCGACTCCACCCGCTTCAACACACTCTTTGTGAATTTGATGAAAGCGGAACCGCTGCCGACTTCGCCGCCACTGCCCTCGGAACGTGTAAAGTGAATGCACAACCATTCGCATTAGGCAGGAAAGGAGCCGACTCGATGCTGTCTCGTGTCGCTGACTCGCTTTATTGGATGAGCCGTTACCTGGAGCGTGCGGAACACACCACGCGGCTGCTCGATGTAAACCTGAACCTGATGCTCGATGAGACCAGCAACAGCGCGGATCATCGCTGGCCTCGTCTGCTGCAATCGCTGGGACGCCCTCGCCGCTTGAAATGGGAGGGCAATCCCTACACGCTCGCACATACGCTCACCTTCGATCTGACGAATCCAGCTTCGGTCGTCGCCTGCGTCATCTCGGCGCGAGAGAACGCTCGCCATATGCGCGAGCAGATCTCCACCGAGCAGTGGCACCGCCTGAATTCGCTCTATCTCGAGGTCACGCGCCCCGGCTTCAAGAAAGAGATGCAGCTCGACGCGGAGAGCTCCACAGAAGGTCCCGTCGCTTTTCTGCAGCAGGTGATGGAGGCCGTCCACCAGTTTCAAGGGGTCACGGATTCCACCATGTCTCACGGCGAGGGCTGGCACTTTATCCAGGTGGGACGCTACCTAGAGCGCGCCACCGCGACGACCTTCCTGCTGGAGGCGTACCACGAAGATCTCTGGGCGCATCCCGATCGTGCCGTCGATGGCAACGAGTATCTCGAATGGATGGGCCTGCTCCGTAGCGCCACGGCCTTCGAGGCGTACTGTAAGGTCTACACCGCAGACCTAACGCCTGAACGTATCCTCGAATTCATCCTGCTCGACCCCGAGTTTCCCCACTCAGTGCGCTTCTCCATTGACGCCCTGCACGCCGCTCTCGGCGCTATTCAACAGCAATCCGGCAAACGTCGCGCAGACGAGGTGCAGCGCCTGGCCGGCAAGCTCAGCGCCAGTCTAGCGTTCGCGAGCATCGATGAGATTCTCGACCGGGACGTCGTTGGCTACCTGCGCCGCATTCAGCAGCAATGTAACGCTATTCACAACGAGATCTATGAGCTGTATGTGAACTATTCAATCCAGACCGCACTGGCTGGTTAACTGCACTCGCTATCTCGAAGCATCATGGAGCGCCCGATGTATTACTCGATCCGCCACCTGACGAAGTTCCTTTATAAGACGCCTGTGAGTGAGAGCATCATGGAGACGCGCATGCATCCGCGCTCCGACGCCATGCAGCGCTGCCTTACCTTCCAGCTCTCTGTCAGCCCTCGCTGCCGCGTATTCAGCTATCGCGATCACCTCTCCAACCAGGTTCATCATTTCGATATCCCGGGCCAGCACGGACAGCTTGTCATCGTCGCCGAATCGCTCGTCGAAGTTGAACCGCACATCGAGATTCCGCCATCGATGCCTGACTCCGCGTGGGATGAGCTCGATCAGCTCGTCAGCGAGGGCGACTTCTGGGAGATGCTACTGCCCAGCGAGTTCGCCACACCCACGCCCGCGCTCGAAGCCCTCGCGGATCAACTCGACCTGCGCCGCCGCGACGATCCGCTCTCCGTGCTACATCGCCTCAACGAGCAGCTCTTCCGCTACTTTGATTACAAGCCACAGTCCACCACGGCTGACTCGCACATCGACGAGGCGCTGCTGGCGCGAGCAGGTGTATGCCAGGACTTCTCGCACATCATGATCGCGTTAGTGCGTTCGCGCCTGCGCATTCCCTGTCGCTACGTCAGCGGCTACCTGTTCCACCGCGATGAGAAGGACCGTTCCGTCGCTTCGGCTACGCACGCCTGGGTGGAAGCGTTCCTGCCCGAATACGGCTGGGTCGGCTTCGATCCCACCAACTTCCTCGTCGCTGGCGACCGACATATCCGCACCGCGATCGGCCGTGATTACGCTGACGTGCCCCCGACGCACGGTATCTTCCGCGGTCGAACGAAGAGTGAGTTGAGCGTTGCTGTACGGGTAGAGCCCAGTGAAGGCATCCCCTCTCTCGACCGCGAACTTCCGGTCCCAGAAGACTGGTCGATGCTGGTAGAAAAGGCACAGGCCGTGCCGCAGTCCCCACCCGCACTATCCAGGCGCCAGATGCAGCAGTCGCAGCAGCAGTAGCTCCAAAGGATCGATCAGCAAGTCCAAAGGGCCAGCATCCGCAGAGATGCTGACCCTTTTCAATTTGGGCTCTTAAGCCTCAAAGTCTTCAGACGGATATTAAAATATCCATTTTCCCGTATTTTGGGACGCCCAACCATCCATGCTTCATAGTTACGTGCCCTGAAAAGCTAGAAAAGTGTATCGACCTTCGACATACCTGGCTTTTCTTGTCTTGATCGCACCTCATGCTGCTCACCAAACTCGCGTCGTCGGGCGATTCTTTGGATGCCTCCAGACTAACCGCCGCTGTTGTTTGTAAATTGCACAAAAAGCAGGCAGCTGGGGTTTTTGAAGCGTTTTGGCAGACGAATTGCTCTCAATAAGGATGAATTCCATATCCATCGTGGCCTGCACTTGCCATTTATAAGTCAATTCAGTTGTGCACTCCCGACCGATCACACTGTCGTATTTATTTGAGGAGACATTCCCAAGCATGAAAACCTGGTTGAATAAACTACTTTTTCTAACTCTCGTACTGGTCCTTTCGGCCTCTATCGTCCGCGCTCAGGACTCGTCTACCGTAGTTGGCACCGTTACCGATTCCAGTGGTGCCGTCATCCCAGGTACGGTCGTCTTGCTGACCAACCCTGCCTCGAACGTGTCACTCAAGCAGACTACCGACAAACAGGGCGGTTACCGCTTCACCAGTGTGCCAGCTCACGAGGGCTACACCATCACCTTCACCCATAACGGTTTTGCTACCCGGAAGGTTGAAAACTTTCCCGTTGAGGTCGCTACGCCCCGCACCCAGGATGTGAAGCTGGTCGCGGGCAACACGGACACAGTGGAAGTCTCCATCGGTAACTCCATCACTTTGAATACCACCGATGCCTCCATCGGCAACAACGTCGATGTCGAGCAACTCAATGAGCTACCTGTTCAGGACCGTACCAGCGGCGTGACCACTCTCTTCAGCCTCCAGGCTGGTGTGGATTTCAATTCAGGCTCCGTCACAGGTGCCCGTATCGATCAGACCGAAGTCACCCTTGATGGCATTGACGTCAACGACATCGCGTCTGGAGCAACCTTCGCCATCATTTCAACCGCTCCCATCGACTCCGTTCAAGAGTTCGGCGGAACAGTTGCTGGCCTTGTGCCCGCTATTGGTACTGGTAGCGGCGGTCAGTTCCAGCTCGTCACCAAGAGCGGCACAAACCACTGGCACGGTAACATCAACGAATATCATCGCGACACAACGACCGTTGCCAACTCATGGTTCAATAACCTGGATACCGTCAAGCGCACCCCGCTCATTCGTAACCAGTTCGGCGGTAACGTCGGCGGTCCTATCCTGCACGATAAGCTCTTCTTCTTCTTCGAACTGAATGACTCTCGCATCATCCAATCGAGCACGGGTGAGACCATCGTTCCCTTGGCTAACCTCTACGGAGCTAACCCCACTCTCAACTACATCAACAATACGACCAATCCTGCTACCGGCCAGCAATGCGATTCGACTGCCCGCCTTACCACGGCACCCACCTGCATCAGCTCCTTGAATGCAGCGGCAGTGCAGGCACTCGATCCTGCTAACCTCGGCTTCAACTCCTCCGTGCTAACGTTCCTTAACGCCCGCTACCAACCCCACGCTGTGAACGACACAGGCGCGGGTGATGGGGTGAATACTGGCGGTTATCGCTTCACTGTCCCCACCCCGGACATCGACACCACCTACATTGCCAAGGTCGACTACAACCTGACCCCCAAGCAGCACGTCTTCGCGCGCGCGACCATCAACCGGCGCAATGCTATCTCCAGTCTGCCTATATTCGACACGGATCCGGTCTCTCATCCTTACATCGACCGCAGCTACGGTTATGTCGTCAGCCACATCTGGACGATTGGCAACAATAAGGTCAACCAGTTCTACTACGGCGATAACATCTCCAAGTTGAGCTTCCCAAATGCCTACAACCCGACCGGTGCCAATGAGTATAGCTTCAGTGGCCTTGGTGGTCCCTACACGGGTACGGATGGGCAGAAGCGCCGCGTTCCCATCCCGGAGGTTCGCGACGACTTCAATTGGCAGATTGGCACGCACAGCATCACCTTCGGCGGCCTCTTCAAGTTCATCAAGACCAACAGCAATCTGATCAATAACTTCAACTTCGCTGGTGTGGGCCTTACCGGTCCCGTGATCGGCAATGGTCTTGACGCGGCTGTACGCCCAACGAACATTAGCGGCGACAGTAACGCGCAACTCGAATACGACAACCTTTTCACGAGCGTGCTCGGTACCATCGGTACCATTTCGTCAAACTATAACTACGCCGTCGGCGGCGCCGCGCTGGCCCAGGGGGGCGGTGGCCCGCGTGCTTACCGTTACTTCCAGACCGAAGCATACGCGGGCGATACTTGGAAGATCACTCCTAAGCTGAGCGTCAGCTACGGTGTGCGTTACCAGCTCTACACCGTACCGTACGAAGCACACGGCCAGGAGTCGATCGAGCAAACCAACTCCACGGATCACAACCACACCACGCTCGATGCCTATGTAAAGGCCCGCCTCGCCCAACAGAACGCTGGCAACACGACAAATGCTGGTCTGCCTATCTATAGCGTCATACTCGGTGGCAAAGCTAACAATGCTCAGCCCCTCTACAACCCCTCGTACAAAGACTTCGCTCCTCGCTTTGGCTTCGCCTACCACGCGGCTCCCCGCACCGTCATCAATGGCAGCGCGGGTCTCGTGTACGACCGTACGGTCATCAATGCCATCAACTTCCTGCAGGATCAGATTTCCTATCTGTTCTCGAATACGCAGGTGAATAACTTCGGTGGAGCCACCGTGGATGGATCGCTTGCGTCCACGAATGCCGCCACTGGTGGTGTTCCTCGCATCAGTGGCACGATTGCAAGCACCACGGCCGCTTTCAACACGAGCCTGATCCCGGCGCCGGCCGCTCTAGCTGTGCCGTACACACCATACCTTGATGATGCCAATGGATCCCTGAACCAAACTCCGAACACGCTTTACGGCCTTGCTTCGGGCGAAACAAACTTTATCATCAGCCCGAACCTCAAGGATCCTTATTCTATCGCCTTCAATGCAGGCATTGAGCAGCAGTTCAATGATCACTTGTTGTTAAAGCTCAGCTATGCCGGTCGCCTTGGCCGTCGTTTGCTGGCCGATGCGGACGGTGGCCAAGTCATTGACGTGCCGGACTACACTGGCAAGTCCACCCAGACCATGGCTCAGGCATTCGCCGCTATCACCACGGAGGCTCGTGCTGGCCAAACTCTAACCCCCCAGCCATGGTTCGAAGATGTGCTGGGTAACTTCAAATCGCGCGGCAGTAAGACAGCGCTCGCCGCTGCAATGGCTGGCAACAAGATCATTCGCGGCGATATCTCGGATGCACTCCAAGCGATGGCTTATTACTCGGTGAATGCCGGCTACACCAATTTCCTGCCCACAAACATCGGCATCCCCTCGCAGTTCGGTTCCAACACCTTCCTCACCAACCAGGGCAACTCAAACTACAACGCTCTGCTGCTCACCCTTGAAAAGAGCACGTCATACGGTCTGAAGTTCGACTTCAACTACACGTGGTCGCACTCGATCGACAACACGTCGCTCAGCGCGAACGGCAATGCTCTTTTCTCCAACAGCGGCTTCATCTGCGATGTGCTTCACCCCCGCGCTTGCCGTGGAAACTCGGACTTCGATGTAACGCAGATCATCACCTCGGACTTCGTGTATGCCCTGCCTTTCGGTCGCAAGCGTCAGTACATGAACCACGCTCCCGTTTGGGCTGAAGAGCTTGCTGGTGGCTGGAGCGTTTCAGGTCTGCCCACGTGGCGCACCGGTCTCGCTGTCACCCCGTACTCCTCCGCCTACCTTGCTTCTTTCGACAACCTTGACCCCGCTATCTACATTGGCGGCAATAAGGGTGATTTGAAGATGCACGTGAACACCGACCACAGCTCCAACATCGTCTACGGCTTTGCCGGCGGCGCTGCTGGCGCTACCAAGGTATTCAATGAGTTCCGTGGACCGGTTGGCCTCGAGTACGGCAACCGTAATTTGCTTCGCGGACCTGGCTACTTCAACTTGGATATGGGCCTCGCCAAGAGGTTCCCGATCATCCCTTCGAAGGATCTCAACCTGATCTTCCGCGCGGATGCCTTCAATATCCTCAACCACCCGTCGTTTGGAAACCCCGGAGTCAACATCGTGAACAACGCTTCTGCCTTTGGGCAGATCGGCGGCACGGCGAGTTCTGCGCGCGTAGGTCAGTTCTCGGCTCGTATCGAGTTCTAACGCTAACGACAACAAACGGCCCTCGGTGGATATCCACCGAGGGCCGTTCTCTTTGTACTGCGCAAAGCTCTCCGCTTCGAACGCTGGTCCTACAGATTCAGATTCTTAAATACAAACTCCGGAATGTGCGTAATCACGCCCATGATGATTCGCCAGATGCCGGGCACGTAGACTACATCCGTTCCCTTATCGATGGCCCTCACCAGCGTCGCGGCGACTGTCTCGACATCGGCGAACTTACTACTGCCCTTCATACCTTCAGTCATCGCCGTCTGCACCGGGCCTGGCTTAATCGTCATCACCGACACGCCTTCGCGGTCGATGCGATTGCGCAGGCCATCGACGTACGCGCTCAGACCTGCCTTCGACGAGCCGTATACGTAGTTCGATTTGCGGCCTCGATCTCCCGCAACCGACGACAGTACAGCCAGTGTTCCATGGTGCCGCTGCGCGCAGTAGCCTGCGAGCCACGTAAGCAGGCTCACCACTGACACAAAGTTAGTCTGCAGAATCTTCTGCGCCTCAGCGAAGCTATGTTCTGCTTCGGTAGCATCGCCGAGCACGCCGAGTGCGATAAACACCACATCGAGTCCTCCGAGCGCATTCACCGCATGGGAGAGCACCTCGGCATGACGCGAACAATCATCGAGATCGACTGCGGTCGTGTCCACGAAGCTCGCGCCACGCACGCTCAAATCGGCAGCGACGGCATTCAGTTTGTCTGCGCTGCGGCCGACGAGGAACAGTTTGTCACCACGCGCAGCCCACAGCCGACAGGTCGCTTCAGCAATGCCAGAGGTCGCCCCCAGCACGAGGATGCGCCGTTGGCCGTCCGGTTGTGAAGACGCTGCCTCACCCTCGGACTCCGGCACATAACGCAGCGCGAGTTGCGGCTCCGATTTTTGCAGCTTCGGATCAAAGCTCATCGCGCACCTCCATCGGCACCTACGACGCGCTCCCAGAATCCCGAGGTCAACGCCGGGTCTTTGTAGCGCGCTAGCTTTTCCCACTGAGGATAGAAGGCCTGGAACTGGGGCGCAGTCATGCGCGCGTCTTTGGCTGGATAGAGACGTCCGCCAAACTCCTGCGTCATGGAGGCGAGTCGATCAAACAGGGCGAAGCTCTTCTCTGGCTTGATCGGGAAATCGAGCGCGAGCGTGATGCCAGGCTTCGGGAAGCTCATCAGCCCCGGCGACTCCACCTCACCGAACACCTTCAACACGGCGAGGAAGCTGGCGAGGCCGGACTTCGCGACTTCCTGTAGACACGCGATGGTCCCCTCGCGCGCATGCTCCCACGGGATCACGTACTGGAACTGCAGCAGACCGCGCTTGCCGTACATGCGGTTCCAGTGCTGTGCAATGTCCAGCGGATAGAAGAAGGGCTCGTAGTCCTGCAATGCACTCACACGCTGCTTCATCTGTTTGTGGAAGTACAACGTGTTGAATGCGCCCACCGTGTAGCGGTTGAGCGCAAAGCCCGGCAGCTCGAACGGGAAGACGAGCTTCGGCTTCGGCGAGGGCTTCAGCGCCGCAGGCACCTGCGAGTGGTCGCCCTGCATGAAGACCCCGCGCATGAAGTTTTTGCCTGTCGAGGTGACATCGATCCAGCTCACGGTGTACTCGATGTGCGCCGCCTGCTGCGTCAGCGAAAGGAACTCGTCGATACCGTGAAACTGTATGCCCTGAAAGTCGATCCTGCGGCTCACGATCGGTTTCAGTCTCAATTGAGCCCACGTTATGACGCCGGTCAGTCCTAAGCCACCGATCGTGGCAGCGTAATAATCGGGATTATCTGTCCGAGAACAGTGCATCTGCTCGCCGTCCGATCGGACCAACTCAAACTGAGTTACATGGTTGCCGAAGGTGCCCGCGAGATGATGGTTTTTGCCGTGGATGTCGTTTGCGATCGCGCCGCCAAGCGTTACATACTTCGTGCCCGGCGTCACCGGCAGAAAGTAGCCGCGCGGCACGGCGAAGTCCAGAATTTGCGCGAGCGTGATGCCAGCCTCTGCTGTCAACAAACCCGTCTCAGCATCGAAACCCAGCAGGCGATTCATCGATGTCGTAGGCAGCAGCGTGCCTTCATTCAACAGGCACACATCACCATAGCTTCGGCCCATACCCACAGCGAGCGCTCCGGAGTGAGCTCCCTCAAGAACAGCGGGAAAGTCGCCCTGCCAGTGCAACGGCTTCAACGTGGCGTCATAAGACGGATAGCGCCCCCACGACTCAAACGGAGGTTTCACCGGGCCTGCTTCTTGCTCAAACGACATACCTCAAGCATAGCTGATGCAGGTATGCCGTTCAGGCTTTGAGCTTTACGACACTACGACTTGGTGAATCTCTCGCGCATGGCCTCGTTCATACCTTGGAACATGGCGTCGAACTTGCCTTCCTGAATGCCGCGGCGGCGGGCTACGATGTTCTCCACACAGACCTCCTGCGGCGTCGGCTGCTGCTTCAGCAGCTCCATCGTCTCGGCGATGAACGCCTTCAATGGCATCGCTCGTTCGTCCTCCGCACCGTCCATCAGGTCCGTCTGCACGTAGGGCGGAATAATCTCCAGCACCTCAGTCGTGGTGTCCTTCAGCTGGTAGCGCAGCGACTGCGTATACGAATGCAGAGCTGCTTTTGTCGCGCAGTAGGTCGGCGTAAATGCCAGCGGAACAAAGGCCAGCCCCGACGACACATTGATGATCGTCGACGATTCGTGCTTGCGTAGGAGAGGGAGCAGCGCCGCCGTGAGCCGGATAGGTCCCAGCAGGTTCGTGGTGATCGTCGCTTCGGCATCATTCAGATCATCCTGCTGGTGCAGCAGGTCTTCAGCTCGCATAATGCCGGCGTTGTTGATCAGTACGTTGATCGCCGGAAACTCCGAAGCCAGCCTTCCGGCGAGCCCGTGAATTGTCCTACGATCTTCAATGTCCAGCACAAGCGACTTCATGCCCGGATTGGCGGCGACCACCTCTTCCAGCAACGGCTTGCGCCGTCCGGCGATGATGACGTGATTGCCCAGCGCGTGCAGCGCCTCGGCGAGCCCTCGGCCGATGCCGGAGCCTCCGCCGGTAATAAGTATGGTGTTGCCAGAGATCTGCATACGAGTTAGATTCCTGATCCCCTTCTAAGGTTCACCCGCAAATACTGCACAGGCATCTTTCCGGGGCAATCCTTCCCGCTCAACCGACATTCGGCAACCTGACTACTGGCAGAGCTTTTCCAACTTCTTATAGGGTTTCGTATTGTCCGGAAAGTTCACGCCCTTGATTTTGGCCACCAGTTCCTCCAGAGTCCCGCCACCGGGATACCCGATGTTCGGGTCGAAGCTATACGCCGGGTCTTTCTGCGCCTGCTCCAGCGTTACAAACTCGAAGCCCTTTGACCGGAACAGCGCGATCAATCGCGGCAACATCTTCGCATCGAACGCGCCTACGTGCATCAGGAGGACATAGGGGATTTCATGGCCATATAACTGCTTGGAAAGATCACGAAATACTCCTATGAACTCGTCCGCCGTTTCCAGGTAGCTCTTTTCCAGATACGCCACGCCCGCGTCATCATGCTTTGCCATGCAGCGCGCATACGGCTCGTTCCAAAGGTAATCCTCAAAGTCCATGGTGACCTCGGCTACCTTGTATCCATGAGCGTTTAGATAGCCACGCACGGCCTGTCGCTTCGCCAGTGTGTCACCTTCGTCCAGGAACGGATATCGAAACCAGTGCCAGTCACCGTTCGGGTCCACCCTCTTCAAGATCGGCTCGTTAGCAGCGATGTCTTCCTCAAATCTCTCCGCTGACACTACATCTAGCGACAAATGCGAAAAAGTATGGCTGCCCAGCGGCTCCCCAGCTTTCACCCAGTCCTTCAAAATATCAGCCTGGTAGGGATAGCCCGTTAGCCGAAAGCCATTCACGAAGCCATACACCGGCGGCATCTTTTCGGCCTTCAAGGTCGCGAGGATCGACCGCACCACCTCCGGCCTTGCGACATCTGGAGGCAACGGTCCATGCGCGGGGAGATCGTCAAAGGTAAACGCCACCTGCGGCGTTTTTGTCTGTGCAATGGCGACACATACCGAGCCGAAAACGACTGCGGCGACAAGGATCCGGAACAGCTTCATCGCCACAGTGTAATGCGAAGAGTCTCCGCGTGCAGAAACAACAAAGGCGCGACCGAAGCCACGCCTTTGTTGTTTCGTGCAAAAGACTTACGCGGTTGCGCGAGCCTTCTTGTCAGCGGCGAGAGCTGCCTTGGCCTGAGCGGCCAGAGCGGCAAAGCCTGCTGCGTCGTTTGCTGCGATATCGGCGAGAATCTTGCGGTCCAGACCGTTGCCAGCCTTCTTGAGGCCGTTGATGAACGTCGAGTAGCTCATGTTGTTGATGCGGCAGGCGGCATTGATACGCACGATCCACAGCGAGCGGAACTGGCGCTTCTTCTGCTTACGGCCGATGTAGGCGAACTTCAGTCCGCGCTCTACAGCTTCCTGAGCAGCCTGGTACAGCTTGGACTTGGTGAGGAAGTAACCACTCGCGCGCTTGAGAATCTTCTTGCGGCGGTCATTACGCTTTGTACTCCGTTTTACACGGGGCATGGTGATCTCCTTTTGCGTGTTTCGTTTGAGCGGATGGAGGTAAGGTGGCCTCTTCTCTCGCCTACAACTCCGAATCTCAGTGGATTGGCTTTGGCCTAATCCAGGGGCCTGAACGCATTTTGCGGCCCTTTCTATAGAAATCCAGCAATTCTGCTTTCTTTTCTATTGGCTTGATTCGAAAAACTCTAAATACCGCTACGCCTTAGGCGTAGGGCAGCATCCGGGCGATCTTCGGGGTATCCGCCACCGATACGAGGACGATCTTGCCAAGCTTGGACTTGGTCTGATTCGACTTCGAGGTGAGGATATGGCGCATCTTCGCCTGGCCGCGCTTGAACTTGCCGGTACCAGTCTTCTTGAAGCGCTTTGCGGCGCCGGAGTGTGTCTTCAACTTTGGCATTGGGTTTCCTGCTCGATACAGCTATTGGACAACGTCTTCTAGAATAGCAGGTTTTTGAGCATTCCGGGCGCACTTCTCCCTTTTCTGACTCTCCACAATCTGATCCATCCCCAACCTCGTCCTTCTTGCAGGCCATCAGCCGACGCTCTGCAATAATCCGGCATCTGATTGAGAGATTAAGATCTGTTCATAAAGGAAACACAGGACTTGGAACCCTTCTCAGCATCTGCACCCATCCCTGCCCCCCGGGGTGAGAACGCGCGACAGTTTTGTGGATCCGGCGAGATGACCAAGCTCATTCGCGAATTGGATTGGTCGACAACGCCTCTCGGTCACGCCGAGACCTGGACCGATACCCTTTTCAGCGCGATCAACATGATTCTCGCAGCGCCGGTCCCCATGCAAATTTTCTGGGGTCCTGAGCACGTCGTCATCTATAACGACGCCCTCATGCCCATCATGAGCCATAAGCACCCAACCGCACTCGGCCAGCCTGCCCGGATCTGCTGGGCAGAAGCGTGGCCTATCGTCGGCTCCCAGATGCACAAGGTGCTGACCACCGGCGAGTCTGTCAACTACACCAACGTTCTGTTGCCCATCGCTCGTGACGGCAAAATGCAGGACATCTACTGGAACTACAGTTATAGCGCCTGGTACGGTACCGACGGCAAGATCGAAGGCATCCTCAATATCGCCTTCGACACAACCGACGCCGTCAGGGCCCGGCAACGCCTGCAGGAGTCAGAAGCCCGAGCCGTGCGCACGCTGCAAAGCATCGGCGATGCCGTGATTATCACCGATGCCGCCTCCCGCGTCACCCGTATGAATCCCATTGCCGAACAGCTGACCAGCTGGCCGCAGCAGGAGGCAGAAGGGCTACCACTGGCGCAGGTGTTCCACATCGTCAACGAAACCACCCGTGAGCTCGTCGAAATTCCCTCTGAGAAGGCCATCCGCGTCGGCGAGGTCGTTGGGCTCGCCAACCACACTATCCTCATCGCCCGCGACGGCACCGAGATCAACATCGACGATAGCGGCGCTCCCATCCGCGACGAGGATGGAAAGATCCTCGGCGGTGTGCTCGTCTTCCGCAACATCAGCGAACGCCGCCGCGCCGAGCGCGAGCGCAACGGTCTGAACGCCCGCCTCAACCAGATCATGCGCGTGACCACCGATGCCATTGTTATCGTCGACCGCAACTGGGTTCTTACGTACATCAATCCCAGGGCCGAAGAGATCTATTCCGCGGGCGGCCCAGTTCTTGGAAAAAATCTCTGGGAACGCTTCCCGGGCGCCGTGTACGAAGGATCGCCCTATGTCGAGCACTACAACCGTGCCATGAATGACGGCATCTCCGGCAGGTTCGAGGCCTATTACCCGGAGCCGCTGAACATCTGGCTGGAGATCGAGGTCTACCCAACGGCGGACGGCATCGTCACCTTCTCGCGCGATGTCACCCAGCAGAAGCAGGCGACCAGCGCCCTCATCCAGACGGAGAAACTGGCCGCCGTCGGCAGACTAGCTGCTTCCATCGCCCACGAGATCAATAACCCGCTCGAGGCCGTCACGAATCTGCTGTACCTCGCACAGGAAAGCGATCAAACCGAGGAGATGAAGCGCTACATCACGACCGCCGAAGGAGAACTTCAGCGCGTCTCGGTCATCAGCAGCCAGACGCTCCGCTTCTATAAGCAATCCAGCTCACCGCGCGAGGTCACCTTTGACGATCTGATGGGAACGGTCCTTGCCGTCCACCACGGCAAGATCAACGCCGCGCAGATTCAGGTTGAACGCAAGGACCGCACGAATAAGTCCTTCCTTTGTTTCGATGGAGAGATTCGCCAGGTCCTCAACAACCTCGTCGGCAACTCAGTGGATGCGCTGGGCACGGGAGGGCGCCTTCTGATCCGCAGTCGCGCGGCCACCGACCACCGCACCCAGCGAGTGGGCATTGCCATGACCGTTGCAGACTCGGGCAGCGGCATAGATCCGGTCGCGCTGTCCCGGATCTTTGACGCCTTCTTCACGACCAAGGGCGCCATCGGCAATGGGCTAGGACTGTGGGTCAGCAAGCAAATCGTCGAAAACCACGCCGGCACACTGCGTGTTCGAAGCTCGCGTCGGCCTGGACGCCGAGGGACGGTCTTTACGCTCTTTCTGCCCTTTGAAGCAGTGAAACGCTAGATAAAGATGCCGGGAGCATTCAAGGACTGGCCGAACACTTTGTCCTTGACCACATAAAAAGCCCTCCGAGAAATAGCTCGGAGGGCCATTTCTGCCGGTTGCGGCTACACCAGTACCCGCTCATGCGGCTGCGCGATCCGCACCGACGCCATACCCGCAGCCTTCGCTGCACGGATGCCGATCTCGGCATCCTCGAAGACCAGGCAGTCCTTCGCTGGGACACCCAGCTTCTCCGCCGCCATCAGGAACGGCTGTGGATCGGGCTTGCCGCGCTCATAGTCGCCCGCACATACCAGCACATCAAACAGGTGCCGAATCCCAAGGATGTTCAGCGACTTCTCAACAGACTCTCGTGTACTGCCGGAGACCACCGCAAACGGAATCGTGCCATGCGTACGATGGATCTCTTCCAGCACCTCCGGCACGGCCTTCAGCTCGTGAATCAGATCGTAGTAAAGCTGCTCCTTACGAACAGCGAACGGTTCCACGGGGATATTCAGCCCGTCGCGCTTGTTGATCGCCTCGACCGTGGCTCCTACCGTGACGCCACCCATGGAGTAGAAATACTGCTCCGTGAAATTTGTAGCCCCATACTCAGCCAGCGCCTTGGTCCAGGCCACAAAGTGCAGCGGCATGGAGTCGACGATCGTGCCGTCGCAGTCGAAGAGGTAAGCCTTGAAGTCACCAGGAGGAAGAGAAAGTCTCATCTCTCCATTGTCTCGCACCCGCTACAGATCGGGAAACTATGGAACTGCAAGCCTCCTTTGCGCGTAGAGTCCTCCAACACTGAAAGCGAGACACATCCATGAAGTTCCTGCGCCTGTTGACCACTACTGCCCTCGCTCTGCTGATCACCGGCCTCGCGCTCGCCCAGGCCCCGCCTCCGAAGGCCGAGCAGGATGCCCTCACAGCCACCGTCTCCGCTCTGGATACAAAGCTCTTCGACGCCTACAACCACTGCGATCTGAAGACGCTCGGCGATATGGTCTCCGACGACCTCGAGTTCTACCACGATCAGACTGGTCTCGCCGTCGGCAAAGCACCATTCCTCGCATCGATCAAGCAGAACATCTGCGGCAAGGTCGAACGCAGCCTGAAGCCCGGTTCCCTGGAAGCGCACCAGCTCAAGAACTTTGGAGCCGTCGAGATTGGCGAACACTGGTTCCACCATCCCGGACACGACGACACCGAAGGCGTAGGCATGGGCAAGTTCGTGATGATCTGGCAGGACAAGGATGGCGTCTGGAAGCTGACCCGCGTCATCAGCTACGACCACGAATCGGCCCAGAAGAGCTAAGTTCTAGGAGTAGCTGGCCGCCTCAAATTGCTGCAGCTTCGCCTCGTCCCAGGCGTGAGATTCCTTTCGCCACGGATCGCCCTGCTGCCCCATGAAGTTGGGGAAGTCCATCCGGCAGAAGCTCTGCTTAGCGGCAAAATCAATCAGCGCCTGCGCCGTGCCATCGAGATACAGCACGCACTGCTGCCCGTCGCGCGACCACTGGATCGCTGCGAGACGCTCCTTCTCGGGCTCCTGCAACGCGGACTTGTTGTAGATCAGCATCGAGTCGAGGATCGCATCCTGATAGTCCTCGTAGGAGCGATCGCACGCATAGAAGTACCCGGCAGGACCTTCATCCTCAAACACAGCAGTCCACGGCACCGCAGGGGAGGGTGAAGACAGAAAGGCACGACCGGGGGTAAACGTAAGCGAATCCATACCTATAGGGTAAAGGAACGGCAGATTTCAGGCACCGCCACGCGCAGCGCCATTCTCTGCGCCCTCTTCCTATACCCTGTTAACTGAATGAGATTGCGTGGCTTCTATATAGGTCGAGCTCAGCGTGTCGCTGCGTTCCTGTTGCTGGTACTCTTCGCCGAGTGCCTCATCTCCATCCATGAACAGCCGCTTGACGCCAACGACTATCGTTACGCGCACTGCGGCCGAGAGATGTGGGAAGCCCCGTCCGTCCTGCAAGGCTACTTCACCACCTGCGGCAATCTGAACGGTGACGGCACCTTCGCCTATCGCCTCGCAGGCTTTCCTCTAACCGCACAGCGACTCGTGCTCCTCGGCATCGATCACCTGCGCAAGCCGGAGAACCGCCTCTACGCTGAAGGAAGCCTGAACGGTACCACTTGGGAGGCTCGTCACGAGCTGACAAACGTGAAGTATCTGCTGCGCATCCCCTTCGTACTCTTTGCGATCTGGCTTGGCGGAGGCCTTTGGTGGGTCTCGAAGCGTCTCTTCGGCCCGGAAGGCGGAGCCTTCGCGCTCGCGCTCTACATATTCAGCCCCGCGGTCATCCATTATGCGACGCACCCAAACAATGAGGTCCTCGCGATGTGGGGGCTCTACGGATTGGTTTACACAGCCATCGGTGTCGCGCACGCGCTACAGGGCCCGCGCAGCAAATGGAAGCCCCGCATCCTCCTGCTTACCGTCGCGCTCGGCCTTACCGCCACCGCGCATCTACTGGCAGCTATGCTCGGCTTCCTCGCCGGAGCGATCTTCCTGTTCTACGTTGCCGAGCGACGCCGCGCTTACGTCTCGCAGATTCTCATCTTCGCCGCGCTCGGAGCGCTGGTGCTCGATATCGCCAGCTTCAACTTCCGTCCTTCGGCCTTCCTGTACATCTTCACCGGAGGCTCGGGCCGCTTCTGGTTCTCGCTCGACCTCGTCAGCCGACAGCTCTTCACTCTTAGCAACGCGGGCATCCTGGTCGCTGCCGCGGTCGCGTTACTGGTCTATGCAACAAGCCGCCGCAGCCGCTACTTCGGAAATACCACGCCGCTGTTGATCTCGCTCGCACTGCTGCCGCTCATCACCACTCAAGTCATCACCGCTCCCTGGTTCTGGGCGCTGCCCTTTCTCTTCACCTTCACGGGCGGTGTCTTCGCCGACGTTCTCGAAACCCGTCAGCGAAAGCTTTTCCTCGTGCTGACCATCGCCATCGTCATCACCCAGGCCGGACTTTGCTGGAGCACGATCTACGGCCTTATCGGCGCGTAAACGAAGAATTTACTTTGGCGTGAAGATCAGCCTCTCCGCACAGACCAAAGTATGAAAACATGGTGGCAAGACTCCGTTCAGCGTTATCCACCATGCAGCCTTCCACCGACGCATCCAATGCGTTAGCTGCTGCACGTTTGCAACGAGTTCCTGTACGACTGAGGCTATTTCTGTGAACACGCAACACACCACTGCAACGCGCCTCACCTTCGCCCTGTCTCTTGCCCTGTTGAGTCTCTCCGGCTGCAAGCACCACGCGAAGGGCGGCATCACTGCCGCATTCTCCGGCACCGATTATCCCGGTCAGATTCAGGCCATTACAACCACCTCGCAGCTGGCCGACCTGCGCTGGCCAAACTACAGCGAGTATCAGCAAAAGGTGCAGGACCTCTACAACGGGCGCGATAGCGGCACAGCCTGGATCGATGGCGATAAGGCCTCCGAGATCGCTCCGACCTCCGCAGCGACTCAGATGATCCAGATCTTCACCGATGCCGCGCAGAAGGGCCTTGACCCCGAAGACTACGACGCCTCTCGCTGGCCCGCGCGCCTGCAACGAATCGCAGACATCCGAAAGAAGAGCGACACCTCCTCTGACGCGCAGCGCGATGTAGCCCAGTTCGATGTAGCCCTCACTGTTTGTGCAATCCGCTATCTTTCAGACCTGCATCTCGGCCGCATCAATCCGCAGACGCTCAACTTCGACATCGATGTTCCCGGCAAGCGCGCCGCGTTCGATGTCGTGAAGCTGCTCAACGACCAGGTGCTTTCCAGCAGCGATGTCGCCAATGTCGTCGCTTCTATTGAGCCGCAGAACCCGCTCTACAAGAACACCGAGGCTGCTCTTCCGCACTACCTCGAACTCGCGAAGCAGCAGGACGCAAACCCAACCGATCCGCTGCCCGGCCTGAACGGAGCGAAACCTATCGAAGCGGGCGGTCACTACGCCGCAACCGATGCTCTGCTCACGCGCCTGCAGCTCGAAGGCGACTCCGATGCCTCCGAGACATCAGCCTCACCTGCAAACGACGCAAACGCAGCTGCGAAGCCAGCATCGACCGCCTACACGAAAGCGCTAGCTGACGGAGTAAAGAAGTTCCAGGGCCGCCACGGCCTCACTGTCGACGGCAAGCTTGGTCAGGGCACCATCGACGCGATGAACGTGCCGCTGCACGATCGCGTAAAGTCCATCGACGACGCTCTCGAGCGCTGGCGCTGGCTGCCGGACAACTATCAGCAACCACGCGTCTTCGTGAACCTGCCCGAGTTCATGCTGCGCGCTTATGGAACCGATCATTCTCTAGCCTTCAAGATGCTCGTCATCGACGGTGAGGCTAAAGGCTTCCACGACACGCCCATGTTCGTTCGCCTGATGCGCTACGTTGTCTTCCGCCCTTACTGGAACCTGCCGCCTTCGATCATCAAGAAGGAGATCGTACCGCACGTGCAGAAGAGCGGCATCGGCTACCTCACCTCGCACGATTACGAGATGACCGACCACAGTGGCAAGGTCGTCACCAGCGCAAGCGTCTCCGACATCGAACATCTGCGCTATGCCGTGCGCCAGAAGCCCGGACCGAAGAACTCGCTGGGCCTCGTCAAATTCCTCTTCCCCAATGAGTACGACGTCTACATGCACTCAACGCCGGAGTTATTTCTCTTCAACCTCACCCGCCGCGATCGCTCACACGGCTGCGTGCGACTACAGCATGCGGACCAGATGGCGTTGTGGGTGCTCGGTGGCGATCAGAAGGACCCCGAGAACCAGACGCGATGGGACGCTGACAGCATCCATGACGCAATGAACGCTGAGGACGAGAACAACAAGACATACGGCCTCAAAACCCCGCTGCCTGTCGTGCTGACCTACATGACCGCGATGGCCGATGAAGATGGCACCATGCACTTCTTCAATGACATCTACGGTTACGACAAGGACCTGAATACGGCGCTCGCCAAGGGACGTCCTTACGCGCAGGGCCCCGCGAAGATCAACCCAACCCTTGTAGCCGGAGAGACTGAGTAGTATCTCCGGCCTTGGCCTTCGCGCGCATCAGCTTGCTCAGATCCTCGAGCCGCTGTCCGCGTTTCTGCGTGAAATTTTCGCCGGTCAGCCTAAACTCCGCGATACGGTCGATGCGGAAGATGCGGAAGTCGTCGCGCAGCTCGCACCAGGCTGCCAGCGTCCATACGCCAGACCAGAACGTCAGCGCAAGTGGTCGCACCCTGCGATTTTTCGCCTGCGATTCGTCCTCGCCGAGCTTGGTGTAGCGGAACTCAGTCACGATGCGATCAAGGCAGGCAGCGTGAAGCTGATCCAGCAGTTTGCGCTGCGCTGCGGTCATTACGAAGTCCGGCGCATACAGCGCAATCGCATCCAGCTTTGCCGCCAACTCTGCAGGCAACACCGCCTCAATGCGGGCCAGCGCGGAGCTCGCAGCGACCACGCTCTCCGCACCGCCCCACGCCTTCACCAGCCGCGCGCCCAGCACCAGCGCCGTTAATTCCTGTGGAGTAAACATAAGTGGAGGCAGGTCGAACTCGCGTCGCAGCGTATAGCCGACACCGGCTTCGCCTTCAATCGGCTGACCGGCAAGTTGTAGATCACGCACGTCGCGATAGATCGTGCGCTCCGACACCTGCAGTCGCTCCGCCAGCGCGCGGGCTGTCTTCAGCCGCCCGGAGCGCAGCATCTGCACGATGCGAAAGAGCCTGTCGGCACGCCTCACGCGCGCGCCTCGGATTTAGAACAAGCGACTGTGCAAGCCAATGTGGTTCCCTTCCGAGTCCTGCATCTGCGCATAGTAGCCATAGCCACCTGGAATCTCCGTGCGCGGCACCAGCACCTTCACACCCGCCTTCTCCGCGCGCTTCAACGTCGCATCCAGCTTGCCATCGACGTTGAGATACACAAGAGCCCCGTCCGATGCCGGTCGCTGCTGCGCGCGCTGCACCAGGCATCCGCCCACACCACCCGGCTGCATGGGGAACATCTGGCAAGGCTCAGGCCCCGGCCACGCCAATAGTTTCATATCCAGAATCGTCTCGTAGAAGGTCGTGGCCCGTTCGATGTCGGTCGTCGGCACCTCGAACCAGGTGATGGCATTGTTCTCAAACTTGCTCATGGCGATCTCTCCGTGCCGCGAAGTGGGCATCAGCTACACAAGCAGAGTATGAAACCACTCCTGACAGCATACTGTCAGGAGCCTGTCAGGAGAGGCAATTATTGACGGACGGTTAGCAGCTAGTACGCGTCACCACCACCATCGCCGTGCTGTAGATCGAGGTTTTCAAAGCGTGTGAAGTCCGCAAGATACGCCATCTTCACGGTGCCCGTAGGTCCGTTACGCTGCTTGGCAATGATGATCTCCGCCTGCCCCTTCACATCTTCGTTCTCGCGATCGTAATACTCTTCACGATGAATGAACGCGACCACGTCGGCATCCTGCTCGATCGATCCCGATTCGCGCAGATCGCTCAGCAACGGCTTCTTATCGCCGGTTCGTTGCTCACTGCCACGCGACAGCTGCGATAGCGCGATGACAGGCACCTGCATCTCCTTCGCCAGCGCCTTCAGGCCGCGCGAGATGCCCGCGACCTCCTGCGTACGATTCTCCGCACCCTTGCCGCCCTGCTTCGCGCCCGTCATCAGCTGCAGGTAGTCGATCACGATCAGGTCGAGCTGACCTTCCTGCTGCTTCAGTCGCCGCGCCTTCGCTCGCATCTCCGCCAGCGTGATGCCCGGCGTATCGTCGACGTACATCCGCGAGGTCATCAGGCGATCCAGCGCAGCGATGAGTTTGCCCTTGTCCTCACGAGGGATGAAGCCGGTCTGCAACTTGCGGCTGCCGACCATGGCCTCACTCGCAAGCATGCGTCGCAGCAGCGACTCCTTGGACATTTCAAGCGAGAAGACCGCCACAACTTTGTTGTCCTTCACGGCGCAGTTCTGCGCAATATTGATTGCCCATGCGGTCTTACCCATCGAAGGACGCGCCGCAATGATGATCAACTCCGAGTTCTGCAGACCACTCGTCATCTTGTCGAACTCGATGTAATGCGTAGCGAGTCCTGTTACCTCGCGCCCCTGCTCATACAATGCATCGATCGATCCGAACGAGCTAGCAACGATATCCGCAATGTTCGAAAATCCCCGCTGAATGGCCGAGTCTGCCACCGCCGCGAGCTTGATCTCAACATCGTTCAACACTGTAGTAGCGTCTTCGCTCTGGTCGCTCGCCGCCACCATACCATCGTTGAAAATGCCCAGCAGCTCACGCAGCAGGCTCTTGTCTTTGACAATGCGGACGTAGCTTTCAATATTCGGATTGCGCGGAATGCCCGACATCAGGTGCGTCAGGTACGCAGCGCCGCCAACGGAGTCGAGCTCGCGCTTGCGGCTCAGCTCTTCCATCACCGTGATGGTGTCGACGCCATGACCTTGAGCCATCAGGTCGATCATCACGCGGTAGATGCGTTGATGCGAGTCCAGCAGGAAGTCTTCCGCACGCAACTTCGCCGTCGCATCGGTGATCGCCACCGCATCGAGCAGCATGGCTCCCAGCACGGTGATTTCAGTTTGGATCGACGCCGGAAGGCCGTCGCCCATCGGAGCGGGCATTGATTGTAGAGCCATACAGAGAAACTTCTTTCGACCTCGTCATCCGAGGCATAACAGGGACGCACATGCTGCGCGAGAAAGCGACAAGTGAAGAGTTAAGGCTAGGTGGAAGTCCTGAGGACTACCGTTCGGAAACGCTGTGGATGCAATGTGTAAAGGCGGGAAATCAGGGATGGGATATAAGAGAAAACCGCAAAGCCATCCCTCTGTCTTCAATAAGTTAGACACTTTTGCGGATTCGCGTATATGCAAGCAGTGTCGAACTCAACTGCACATCTAGCGGTGGTAGCGACGTCACTGAACCTTGCTCCATGTTCTGCGAATCCGATGTTTCTATTGTATGAGATACAGCCAACCCCAGGGCCCGTCCCAAATCGACCATGGCTTGAAGTCTTTTCACAAGCGAATCCGCGCTCACAACAGCTTTCTCACGTTTTCGCGCATCACACTCGACACACCGCCCACGATGGCGGTGTACTCCATCCTTCGCCAACCACTTACGCACAACAATTCCATCACGATCAACCGAACGGAGAAACTCATGGGTCGTACCTCTCGTTCAGCTGCTCTGTACGTCGTTAGCGCGCTGTTCTCTTGCCTTCCTCTGCAGTCCTTGGCGCAGACCTCTTCTTCTCTTCCGGATGCGCCCGGCACCGTCATCCCCCCTCAGCCTACCGCTATCTACAGAAGCGCCATAAGGCCGTTCTCGGCTCTTGGTGCCGACGCAAAAGTGGGCGCCAACGGCATCGGTTTCGACGTTGCGACACCCCTCGCACCTAAGCTCAACCTTCGCGGTGGCGCCAGCTTCTTCGGCTACACCGTCGACAACCTGGTGGAAGATGGCTTCAACATCAAAGGCGACCTCACGCTCCGCTCCGTCAATGCCAGCGTCGACTGGTTTCCCTTCAACAACGGATTCCGCGTGAGTCCCGGCATCATGCTTTACAACGGCAACCGCTTCAACGGCACCGCAACTGTTCCCGGTGGCGGTACCATCACGCTTAACGACACGGATTACACCAGCGATCCCACCGATCCCCTCGTCGCTACGTTCAACTCCCCGAATAACCGCTTCGGTAATAGAGTCGGACCTACCATTACCACTGGATGGGGCAACATCATCCCGCGCAGCGGCAAGCACTGGAGCGTCCCCTTCGAGATCGGCTTCGAGTACATCTCACCGCCGAAGATCAATCTGGGCCTCACCGGCAGCGCCTGCAGTTCCGACGGCTGCGGTAATGTGCAGACAGACACGGAAACGCAAGCCAACGTGCAGGCTCAGCAGGCCATCATCAACGACGACATTCACAACCTGCGCTTCTTCCCCATTCTTTCCATCGGCGTCGGCTATAAGTTTTAGCATCACAAACCGCTTGTCTCACACGGGAGCATGGGAGAAACTTAGCCATGCTCCTGTCTCTGCTTTGGAAGGTCCTCTACGGGTCTTGGCTGCTCACCGAAATTTATGTTGCAGTCATCACCCGCACGCGCAGCGGCGGTGGCAAGATCGACGACCGCGGCTCTCTTTACATTCTCTGGATCGTCATCGGCGTCTCCATCTCGTTAGGCAGCGCGCTCGGCGAAACTTATAGACCCACAATGATCCACAACGCGGAGTGGCTGCGTACACCGGCGCTCGCACTGTTTGCCGTCGGCCTCTACATCCGGCTCTCTGCCATCATTACGCTTGGCCGCTCCTTCAGCGCCAACGTCGCCATCCACGACACACAGAAGCTCAATACCTCCGGATTCTTCCGCTACATGCGGCACCCTTCGTACACGGGCATGATGCTTATCTTTCTCGCCATCGCCCTGCGCCGTCAAAACTGGCTTTCCATCGTAATCCTCGTCGTACCACCTTTTCTCGCCCTGCTCTATCGCATGCATGTAGAAGAGGCCGCCCTGACCAGCGCCTTCGGCGAACAGTACATCGACTACAGCCGCACCACCAAGCGCCTCCTCCCCGGCATCTACTAAACTGGATACGCAAACGAAAGAGAACGAGGCAAGCATCATGGCAGCAATCGGCGAACAAATCGGCAAAGACATCATCACCGCGATGAAGGCACACGAAGCAGACAAGCTCACCACCCTGCGCATGGTGAAGTCCGCCTTCAAGTCCAGAGAGATCGACAAGCGTGAGCCCCTTACCGACGCCGAAGAGCAGTCCATCATCACGACTCTGCTGAAGCAGCGCCGCGAATCCATTGAACAGTTCACCAAGGGTGGTCGCCCCGAACTCGCCGCTAAGGAAGAGGTCGAGATCAAACTCATCGACGCTTACATGCCTCAGGCCGCCAGCCGCGAAGACATCGCTACCATCGTAGCCGGAGCGGTAGCCCAGATCACCAAGGACAACGGCGGATCTAAGCCCAGCCCCAAGGATATGGGTGCGGTCATGAAGGTCGCGCAGCAGCGCATCCTCGCCGATGGCATCCGCGCCGACGGCAAGCTCGTCAGCGAGCTAGTAAGAGAAGAACTGGCGAAGGCATAAGCAGCCTTCGCCCTTCGCAATCATCAAGTTTATAAAGTTGTTTGCGAGGCTTGCGGTCGTGCTGCCTTCGCAAGCCCGCACATCCGGCAGAAGTGCGTAAACACCGTCTGGCGCGTTCCGCACTGCTGGCACGTATCGAAGACCAGCAGACCGCAATGGACGCACACGTTGCTGGTGGGGTCTGCTAAATCCAGCGGGCGCTCACAGCCAGGACAGGCCCTCTTGCTCAAACGCAGCTGGGCCATATCGTACGAAAGGTCCTTACGCCGTTCCTGCTCCGGCTTCAACTCCTCCGCCTTCTGCTTCTCCAGGTAGCGTCGCAGTGCGCGAATGGCATAGTTGCCGACGGCAAGCGTGAGTACGATGCCCACAATATAGCGGACATAGCCGCCGTAGCTCGGAAGATACGGCACCAGCTCCACGAAGAACGTGAAGAGTGCAAAAAAGATAAAGCCCCAGACAAAGGGCCACTGCGAGCTCTTTCTCGCTTTTACGAACAGCAGACCAGCAAGCAGCAACAACGGAAGAGTGATCGCAAGTCGCAGAAGGAAGACGTGCAGTTCATTCCTGCGCACCTCGCGCTCGTATCCGACCTGCCCAGCCGCCTCCACTCGCTGCTCCGCTGCCTGGTCCGCGTCGCGCGCCTGCTGCAACTGCAGATGTGCTGATTCAAGCGCATCCTGCTTCTGCTGCAACGACCGCTCTGCAGCCTTCACCTCATCCAGCCGCTTGGTCCGGCGAACCAGCTCCGGATTCTGACTCGACTGCTCTGTAGCCGACCGCGTAGCGACCCAGTTGTCGAAACTTCCCTGCTCTGTCTGAGTCGCCTCTGCCGCATGTTGTGTGTTCAGTTCCGCCGTATTCAGCGCATCGTCGTTCTGCTTGAGAGCGTCCTCGTCGTTGCCAAGACGTAAACGTGCGTCATGCAAAGGCACCGGGTCCATGAAGCTCTCGGCGGAGATCGGCTTCTCTACCTTCGGCAGATCGCCAACCACCAGCCTGCCCAGCCCGATAAGAAAACCCGCGAAGATGATGGCGATCAGCCATAGACCGCGCTGAAACCATCTCTCTGAAAGTCTCAGACCTTTGCTCACTGCCATCGTCTCAATCTCGTTTCCGGGCACTCGCAGAACAGCCCAAGTTTTATCCGCCTAAGTATAGGGCCTGTCTTGTCGCTGAACCTCAGCGCAGCCGAAACCGCACGAACAGCACCTCACCCGTCGGCGTAGCGCCATAGATCGGCTTCAACACTTCGGGTGTGCGATACACCGTGAACTGCGCTCCCGGTGCGGCGAGCAGGTGCGGCCCCAAAGCGAAGTCGCGATCATATCCCACGGTATACGCAGCCACATGCCCGATCGGGCCTTCCTGAAAGCCTTTCGACAGCAGTGTACCTGGCGTCAACTCCAGCTCATTCGAACGCCCCGCATTCTCCATCCGCGTCCACACATAGTTCTGCGACGCGAACCGCAGTAGCGCCTCCGCGAGGTAGCTGTTCTCCTTGCTGTTATCGGTCAGCGACTTCGCGCGTCCCCAGATCGCCGTCGCTGAAAGATCGGTACGTGGCTCGGCCTCCATCGACATCGCTGGCGCTACCTTTGGAGCAGCATCCATCTTCATGCCCGGCATCGACGACATATCCATGCCACCCATATCGCCGCTCATCTTCGGCATCGACTGCCGCGAGAACGTGTGGTGATACATCACACTAGCCGTCTGCCGCTGCTGGTCTTCGCCCGGATACAGCGCCTCCGGCGAATGAATGTGCGCAATCGAGTATTGGCTCGTCCAGTCCGCGGTCGGCGACATCGTCAACCGCGTCGCCACCGAGTCCACCGCGTGTCCATTGGGTGATCCCTGGAACGCCCAGCGATGCTCATCAGGCTCTCCACCATGAAAGCCCGACAACTCCACACGCGCCCACTTGTAGGTCACGCCACCCGTAACCACGTTGAACGCAATGTGCGTAGAGTCCTCCTGATGATGCCCCAGTGCGGCAATTGGATCTTCACTCGCCGACTGCCTGTGCGGATACGCCGTCGGCCCAATCGCGGGATCACCCACCGGCGCAGCATATACACTCAACAGCACACTCCTGCCCAACGGCACGTCATACAGCGCACCCAGCTCCATCACAAAATCATGCGGATGCTGTCCATCGACAATCGGCGCGCCATACGCCGTCTCTCCCTGTTGAAACAACTCAGGGTAATTCCGTCTGCCGACGGTCGCTGGCTCCAACGAAAGCATCGTACGCACCGTCAGCGTACCGGGCCCCAGTTTATGCTGCGCCATCGGCATGATCCAGTTCGTCGAAAAGAAGGCATCGCGACCGCGCTCGTTCTTGGCCTGCTGCTGCGTGTTCGCAGCAAACCCATTGCCATGCAGCATCAGTTGCCAGCCATCCTTGTTCGTCATCATCATCGGCACGGGACTGCTAGCAGGCTCGATGCTCGTGCCTGATGAGCCATGCTGCTGCTCAGCCTCTATCAACGATTTCGAAGACATCACCATCTGCGCTTGGGCAACGACGGGCGAACACGCCAGTAGCATCACCGGCAGAAAAAAGTGCTTCATAAAACTCCTTCGGTTCAAATGGAACGCAGGCATGCGGGTGCATGCAGGTCGCAAGCAATCGAAGGTGTTATCAGATACGCAGAATAGTTGTGGCCACGATCATCAGGCCAGGCGGCGAGTGCTCCGCAGGCAAACGTGTGGAGGCAAAACGCACATGCAAGCTATCGCCGCTGTCCGTGTACTCGACCGCGATAGTGAGTGGCGGCAGGACCAGCCGCGAAACGTCCTGAGATGGAAGCAAAGAGTTATCGGCGGGCGCCTGCGTCGCGCAGCAGACCCTGGAAGGCCCATCGCAGCAAGCATCAGCTTTGTGTTTGCAGCAATCGCGCTGAGCCGTCGCAGCACCCGAGGCGACCGTGCACTCATGCGCCAACGGCATCATCACGACGAACATCAGTATCGCGGCGATGGCTCGGAAGCGCTGCACAGCACGAGTATATCTCGACGGCGGATGGAACGTCCCCACCCCAGCCGGGGCAGCAAACTACCCCAGCTTTGGATGCAGTTTGTGAAATCCCGTCTTCTGTTGATACGCCGCCGCCAGTGCGCACGCCTTCGCATCGCCATACAGCTGCCCCAGGAATGTAATCGACACCGGCGTGCCCGGGCCGCCCGCATTCTGGCGATCGCCGTCACCATTGTTCGGCGACGGTGGAGCATCGTCCCCACGCAAACCATTCGGCACAATCACAGCTGGCTGCCCGCAAAGGTTCGTGGCAGAAAGCTGCATCCCGCTGCTCGGTGTCACGATCACATCGAACGGCGCAAACGCCGCGGCCATCTGCTGAATCGCAAGCGACCTCGCACGTGACGCGTTGATATAGTCCACCGCAGAGTAGAACCGCATTCGCCGGAAAGACGCAGGCCAATCGAACGGCAGCTGCCCCACCAACTCCGCATCTCTCCCCGACCGCGTCAGGTTATCGAACGCCGCTGCGGCCTCTGCCGTCAGCATCGGCGTAATCGCATCGAACGGAAACTTCGGCAGCTCCATCGGCGTCAACGCCACACCCATCCCACGCAGCACATCCAGCGTCTTCGTCGCATACTGCATGTCATACGCTTCACGCGCATGACCCGCCTTCACTCGCTCCACGCGCAGCTCATACGCCTCAAGCTGCTTGCTGGTTGCGTCCTTCGGCTTCTCCGGCAGTTGCAACTCCGGCATATCGAACGCAGACTTGATGTAGCCCACGCGCAGCTTCTTCACATCCACCGTAAAGTCCGGATTGAACGCCGCGTTCTGCACCGAAAGATCATGCTGGTCCGGCCCATAGATCGCATGCAGCACCACCGCGCAATCTTCAACCGACCGCGTGATCGCACCGATCTTGTCCATCGACCACGAGAGTGCCATTGCCCCCGTGCGCGGTACCAGCCCAAAGCTCGGCCGCAATCCACTCGTGCCGCAGCGCGTGCTTGGCGACGAGATCGACCCTTGCGTCTCCGTCCCAATTGCAAACCCCACGCAACCAGCAGCCACCGCACTCGCGCTGCCCGCCGAGCTGCCACTCGAACCCTGCTTCGGGTTCCACGGATTCCGCGTGCGGCCATTGCGCTCCTTCGACCCCCACAGATCGCCCTGCGCCAGCGCACCCAGCGTCAGCTTCGCGATCAGCACCGCACCCGCCGCATCCAGCCGCTTCACCACCTCGGCATCCTCATCGAAGTGCTGGTCCATATACGGCCCCGCTCCCCACGTCGTCGGATAGCCCTTCACCGCAAGCAGGTCTTTGCCTCCCCAGGGGATGCCATGCAAAGGCCCGCGATACTTGCCCGCTGCGATCTCCTTATCCGCCTGCGCTGCAAGCTTCATCGCGCGATCATCGGTGAACGTGATGACGAAGTGCAGCAGCGGATCATAGCGCTTCAGCCGTGCCAGGTACATCTTCGTCAGCGCAGTCGAACTCACCTTGCGCGTGCGCACCAACTCTCCCAGCTCGCGCACTGTCAGAAACGCCAGCGACTCCTGCGCCGTCTCGGCATGAGGATCGACCTGCACCTCGACACGCGGCGCAGGCCCCAGCTTCATCGGCTTGCGTTCCGTCTCCAGCACCATGCCCGACGGCACCGGATCAAAAACCAGCGAAGGCTCAACCGAGTTCGGCAGGTTCAGCTTCCGCACGTCATCAATGCCGCCTTGCAACGAGGCGAGCCCACCCGCCAGCTCCTTCCGCTGCTCCTCTGTAAAGCTCAGCCCGGCAATCGCCGCTGCCTGTTCCACCATCTCCGGCGTAATCGGCTTCCATGTCGCGGGATCTTCCGCGCCCGCGGTGTGCGCGGCCAGTGCCAGCAGCACGCCGGGAAACAAAGTGCTGCTGATACCAGCAGCAGTCGAGAGGGTCAGGAAGCGGCGGCGCGTCTCATCGGCGGGGGACAACTTCGCATCAGGGGTCATGCCGAAATTATTGCACCTCCGCACATACTTCTGGCTTAGATGAATGAGCTTTGAAGGGGCTGGGCTTTGGCCCAGCCATAGGTATACCCATAAAAGAACCTTGCACCTGTTCGCCATAGGCGAACAGGTGCAAGGTAGAACGTTTGAATACATTTGACGGCTGGGCTAAAGCCCAGCCCCTTCAAAACCAACTAGACGTCCAGGTTCCGAACATCCAGCGCGTTCTCTTCGATGAACTTTCTGCGGCTCTCGACATCCTCACCCATCAGCGTCGTGAAGATCTCTTCGGTCGCAGCAATGTCCTCCAGCTTCACCTGCACCAGTGTGCGGCGGGCTGGGTCCATCGTCGTATCCCATAGCTGCGAAGACGTCATCTCGCCAAGGCCCTTGTAGCGCTGTACGTCATACGCCTTCTTGCCTTGCTCGATCACGTACTCGAAGACCTCGCGAGCGCTCTTCTTCTCAACCGGGTCCTGCGAAACCTTTGCGTTCTTCTTCGCAGGCTTCGCGGCAACCGGCTCTGCGCCGACATCCTGTGCGCCCTCGAGTTCGACCTCTTCCGTGTCCTCGAGCACCTGCTCTGCAGCCTCGGCATCGGTCTTCGCAGCCGCAGCCGCGCCCTTCGCCGCATACTCAATCAGGAAAGGCCCCGTCAGCGTTGCACCCATCTGCGCCTGCCGCGCCAGCAGCATTCGCGACTCCGCACCCAGCGCCAACGTCCAGTCGATGCGACGCTCCGCGCCCTGTGCATCCACAAAGCTCACCGAGTACAAACGGTGCTCCTCATCGAACTGCACATCCGACACCGACTTGAACTGATACGTGCGCTCCATGTCCTTCAAGCGTTTGCGCATCTCTTCCAGCTTCGTCTTCGACTCGAAATCCAAACGACGATCGGCGTCCTTCTTATCGCTCGCGAAGATCTCCGCAAACGTTGTTACGACCTCTTCGTTGCGGATACGCTTCAGCACCTTGTCGAACACCGCATGGTAGTCGCTCAGCGACTTCATGTACTCGGTCAGGTCCTTGCCCTCGATGCGTCCGCCCGCATCGCCATAGCGGATCACCATGCCATCGCTGGCACGCTTGATCATCACCTGCTCGTACTCGCGGTCGTCCTTGATGTACTGCTCGAAGCGGCCCTTCTTAATGCGGTACAGCGGCGGCTGCGCGATGTACACATGCCCGCGATCGATCAGCTCCTTCATGTGGCGGAAGAAGAACGTCAGTAGCAGGGTACGAATATGCGATCCGTCGACGTCGGCATCGGTCATCAGGATCAGCTTGCCGTAGCGAAGCTTCGCGATATCGAAGTCGTCCTTGCCAATACCGCAACCCAGCGCCGTAATCATCGCGCGGATTTCTTCATGGCCCAGCATCTTGTCGTAGCGGGCCTTCTCGACGTTGAGAATCTTGCCCTTCAGCGGAAGGATCGCCTGGAACTTACGATCGCGGCCCTGCTTCGCAGTACCACCGGCCGACTCACCCTCGACGAGATAGAGTTCGCACATCTCAGGCCGACGCTCGGAGCAATCCGCCAGCTTACCCGGCAGACCGCCGCCATCGAGCGCACCCTTGCGGCGCGTAAGATCGCGTGCCTTGCGGGCAGCCTCACGAGCGCGGGCCGCGTCGATCGCCTTATTGATGATGCGGCGAGCTACCTGCGGATTTTGCTCGAGGAACGCTCCCAGGCGCTCGTTCACAAACGCCTGAACCTGGCCTGCAATATCCGAGTTCAGCTTGCCCTTCGTCTGTCCTTCAAATTGCGGCTGCGGCAGCTTCACGCTCACCACGGCCACCAGGCCTTCGCGCACGTCATCGCCGCTCAGGTTCTCCTTCACATCCTTGAACAGACCCAGCGAAGCTCCAGCCACGTTGATCGTGCGGGTCAGCGCTGTGCGGAAACCCGAAAGATGCGTGCCGCCGTCCACCGTGTTGATGTTGTTCGCGAAGCTGAACACCGTCTCCGAGTACGCGTCGTTGTACTGCAGCGCAATCTCCATCACCAGCTGGCCGACCTCGGCCTCCATGTAGATGGGCTTCTCGTGGAGTACCTGCTTGCCCTTGTTCAGCAGCTTGATGAACTCCGCGATGCCGCCGGAGTACTTGTAGTTCTGGGTCTTCATCTCGCCCTTGGCATCCAGCTGGCGCTCATCGCTCAGCGAGATCTCAATGCCCTTATTCAGGAAGGCGAGCTGACGCAGGCGGTTCGCCAGCGTGTCGTAGTTGTACTCGGTCACCGTGAAGATCGACTTGTCAGGAAGGAAGTGGACCTTCGTGCCACGGCGCTTGGTAGGGCCCAGCTTGCGCAGCTCACTGATGGGGTCACCCTTGCTGTAATCCATCGTCCACGTAAAACCATCGCGCCAGATCTCGACGTCGAACTCCTGCGACAGGGCGTTCACACAACTCACACCGACGCCGTGCAGACCGCCCGAAACCTTGTAGTTCGAAGCATCGAACTTACCGCCGGCGTGCAACATCGTCAGCACCACCTGCACCGCAGGCAGCACCTCACCGGTAGGCAGCGTCTTGTTGTCCACGGGGATGCCACGCCCGTCGTCGACCACCGTGATCGAGTTGTCCGAGTGGATCGTCACATCGATCCGCGTCGCATGGCCAGCCAGCGCCTCATCCACCGAGTTGTCAACGACCTCGTACACCAGGTGATGCAGGCCCTGCTCACCGGTCGAACCGATGTACATGGCAGGACGCAGGCGGACGGCCGCCAGGCCTTCCAGAATGGTGATGTTTTCGCCGGTATAGGAACCGGCTTCAGGAATCGCGTTCTTCGGATCTTGTGGGTCCGGCAGAGGGGTTTGCGTTGACAATCGAACTCCGGCTGGCGGCGTGAAAGGTACGTACCTTCGAACACGACCGAAATCGCTGAAAGTACAGGGGGAAGAACGCCGCCTAAGGTGGTTTTCCCTGTCATGATTTTACCACGCGGATGCTGTGAATCCCGCCCATTGAAATCTGCACAATCCCCGCGTCAATCCTGCATAAATCCGCTATTTCACAGTGGCAGAAACAGTTTCGGTGATCGGCAATCCTAGCCACTCCCTCAAGAGCAGGTAACCTGCCCCCCAAATCGCCAGCGCAAACACTTGCCGCGACAAAAACCACGGCCACAGCAGTACCAGCGGCACCAGCAGATGCATCGCCAGAAATCCGATCTGCGCCACCTTCTGCCTCGTGTCCAGATCTTCCCGCCGAAACTCCTCCAACAGCAGAGGCACCGCCACCAGGAATAGCGGCCAGGCATATTGCATGAGGTGCACAAAACCCGCTCCCAGCACCGGAGCCAGCACGTAGCAGACCCCTCCATACAGCAGCGCAAACCGCAACAGCACGCTGCGCGCTGGATTCTGTTCTCGTCCCGCCCATCGCCGATGCCGCCACCACAGCACCGCCGCCAGCAGAGGCAGCAACCCGAAGTTCGTCAGCGTCCCCTCCACCGCAATCAACTGCTGCACCAGCGAGAAACCGCACGTCCCTACGGCATGCATCGACCCGATACGCACGGGGATGCTCCATACCGGCACCCTGCAAAGGTCGGTATTGGCATCACTCCAAGGCTGCATACCCACCACGTTGCGGAGAAAGTTCCACGGCACCTTCGCAAACAGGTACACCATCTGCGGCAGGTGTTCCTTGTTGCCCGGACTTCCCGCCGCAAGTCGCCCTACAACCACACTGGCAATCCCCGCACTCGCCACCGCCGTGCCCGCGTACATCCACCGCTCGCGTCGCTGCCACCGCGCCCAGCCCGCCGCCAGAAAACACACCAGCGTCAGCGACGTGCTCTCCCGCGACAGCATCAGCGGCCACATCATCAGCGCCGCCCAGAGATAGCGCTCCTTCGCCAGCAGCACCAGCAACCCCGCCAGCAGTGCCGCATACCAGAGGTCCGGCAGCACCAGATATTGCACCAACACCGACCAACTCGGCACCAGCATCAGTGCCACCAGCAGCCAGCGCGGAGCGGTCGTCCGCGCCGCCAGCCAGCACGTTGCCCCCATAGCAAACACCAGCGACAGCCCCGCCTGCACCAGAAACCCCAGCCGCACATCGCCGCCGAATAACCGCCCGAGCCACGCCGCCACCCGCGCACCCAGCTGTCTCGAAGCAAACGGCTGCATTACGTCGATCGTGTGCCCATTTGCAATCTGCAGATAGTGCGAAGAGTCCGGCGAGTGAAATACCGTCGGCAGCGACACGAGCATCAGCGTCGTACCCACACCGAGAAGCACCGCCGCGAAGATCGCCATCCATCGCGCCAGCGTCGACCACGCGCACATCGGCGCGGTCAGCGCAGCCAGCAACCTCGGCAATCCTTCGTCTGCACGTTCAGCCACGCGATCCCTCGCGCAGCATCCATCCTGCGCTCTCTAGTTATACCGTCCATAGCGCCCACTACCTCAGAGTTGACAGGCACCGTCTTTGCGGCAAAACTCGAAGCATCCACCCGCATTCCTTGTACCTGCAGGCCTCTGACCCCTTCGGCGAACCTTGACGTTCTGCTTAGAAGCTTCCTCTCCTCGGCAAACCTGTCGGCAACATCGCGTCTTTTGTCTCTTGTTCCCCATCCACCTCACTTCGAAGGAACCGAACATGACTCAACCCACTCGTCCTCTCGCCAGAAAGCTCACCGCAGGCCTCGCCTTAGCGGCCCTGCTCTGGTCCGCCGCTACACCCGTCTTCGCACAAGCCGCACCCACCGCAGCCGCCTCCACGCTCTCCCCCGAGCAGACCGAAGCCCTCCGCAAAGAGATCATCGCCAAGGTCGACGGCAACGCCAAGCTCGTTCAGGTCATGATCGACACTCTCTACAGCTTCTCCGAGCTCGGCTTCCAGGAGTTCGAAACCTCGAAGTACCTCACCGCCCTGCTTGAAAAGAACGGATTCAAGGTCGAGCGCGGCATCGCCGACATTCCCACCGCCTACATGGCCACCTGGTCGAACGGCACCGGCGGCCCGGTCATCGCGCTCGGCTCCGACATCGACTGCATCCCGCAGGCCTCGCAGAAGCCCGGCGTCGCGTATCACGATCCCATCGTCCCCGGCGCTCCCGGCCACGGCGAAGGCCACAACTCCGGCAACGCCGTCAACATCGTCGCCGCCCTTGCCGTGAAGGACATCATGGTAAAGAACCACATCCCCGGCACCATCAAGATCTGGCCCGGCGTCGCCGAAGAGGAGCTCGGCAGTAAGGCTTACTACATCCGCGACGGCTACTTCAAGGGCGTCGACGCCACCCTCTTCTCACATGTCGGCGATAACCTCGGTGCCTCCTACGGAGGCAACTCCACCAACGGCCTCGTCTCGGTCCAGTATCACTTCCACGGCGAGAGCGCCCATGCCGCCGCTGCTCCCTGGCGCGGTCGCAGCGCTCTCGACGCCGTTGAGCTGATGGATGTCGGCTGGAACTTCCGCCGCGAGCACCTCCGCCTGCAACAGCGCTCGCACTACGTCATCACCGATGGCGGCGATCAGCCAAACGTCGTCCCGCAGTCCGCCTCCAACTGGTACTTCTTCCGCGAAGCCGACTACGAACACATCAAGGGCCTCTGGGACGCCGGCAACCACATGGCAGCCGGCGCAGCTGAGATGGCCAATGTCAGCTGGGACTCCAACCTCATCGGCGCAGCCTGGCCCGGCTTCTTCAACAAGCCCATCGCCGAAGAGGTCACCAACAACGCCAAGCTCATCGGCCTGCCTAAGTGGTCCGACGACGACGAGACCCTCGCCAAGGCTCTCCAGAAGGAACTCGGCGTCGAGCAGAAGGGACTCGCCGACAAACTCGACGAACTGAAGACCCCGAAGGAAGCCAAAGACTACTACGGCGGTGGCTCGGACGACATCGGCGACATAAGCTGGAACGTCCCCACCATCGTCCTGCGCTATCCCTCGAACATCCCGAACCTCCCCGGCCACAACTGGGCCAACGGCATCGCCATGGCCACGCCCATCGCCCACAAGGGAGCCATCGTAGGCGCAAAGGTACAGGCCCTCACGCTCTTCGCACTGATGACACAGCCCAAGCTGCTCGACAACGCGAAGGCCTACTTCAAGGAGAATCAGACCACCAAGGATGCGCACTACATCCCCTTCCTGCGCCCCACCGACAAGCCCTCCACCTTCCTCAACAAGGCCATCATGGAGAAGTACAAGCCTGAGCTGAAGAAGTTCTACTACGACGCCTCGAAGTACCCCACCTACCTCGACCAGCTAGGCATCAAGTACCCCACCGTCCGCACCGCCAGCACGCCTCCCGCGCCCAAGGGCAACGGCGAAGGCGAAGCAGACGACGACGGCGGCTCGCTCCAGTAAACAGCATTGCCAACAAACAGAAATGGGGAGAGGCAGTAGCCTCTCCCCATTCTGTTTCACATCGCCACCGCCCAGCAACAAGTCACGGCTAAGCTGCGTAGGCGACAGGCTTTTCCTCTACCGGAGGCCGTTCCTTTTCCGCCAGTACCAGCTCGTAAAAGACGCCGGCGATTGCTGCTCCGACCAGTGGCGCCAACCAGAACAGCCATAGCTGCGCCACCGCCCAGGTGCCGCCACCATACGCTGCTACCAGCGCCGGGCCAGTCGACCGCGCCGGGTTCACCGACAGGTTCGTGATCGGGATGCCGATCAGGTGGATCAACGTCAGGCACAGCCCAATCGCCAACGGTGCAAAGCCCTTGGCCGCACGCTGGTCGGTCGAGCCCAGAATCACCATCAGGAAGAAGAACGTCAGCACAACCTCTGCCAGCAGACACGCCGCGAGGCTGTAGCCGCCGGGCGAGTTCACCCCATAGCCGTTCGATGCGAAGCCACCAATTACGAAGCCCGGCTTGCCGCTCGCAATGCCATACAACACCCAAGCCGCCGCGATGCCGCCAACCACCTGCGCCCCCCAGTACGGCACCAGCTCCTTCGCCGGAAACCGCTTGCCAACCACCAGACCCAGCGTCACCGCCGGGTTCAGATGGCAGCCCGAGATGTGTCCAATGGCATACGCCATCGTCAACACGGTCAGGCCAAACGCCAGTGCGACACCGGCAAAGCCGATGCCCAACTGCGGAAACGCCGCGGCCAGCACCGCTGAGCCGCAACCGCCAAAGACCAGCCAGAAGGTTCCGAAAAACTCAGCGACACAACGGCGCGTGAGAGTGATTTGCATACATCCTCCATCGTTCGAAAAGGATTTCGTACCGCACAAAAATTGGTCCGAATGACGCTGCCAGTCTATACGCAAATCATCACAGTACCGGCAAAAAAGCCCCCGGTAAACATCGACGCCAACGCGCGACCAGGCATCCACACAAACAAACGGGGAGAGGCCAAAGCCTCTCCCCATCGCTCTTCTACTCGCTGCTTCCTGTTCCCTACTCCCTGTCTCACCACACCTTGCAACTAGGCGTGTGCACCATCGGCTGTCCCACCTTGCAGCTGAACGCCTTCTGGAACTGCGGCATGTTGCTCACAATTCCATTGATGCGGGCAAACCCCGGCGAGTGCTCATCCGTCGCCGCATGCAGCCGCAGGTCCTCCGGTCGAGCGTTCTCACAAGCCCACTGCGCCATGCCGACAAAGAATCGCTGGTCCGGCGTGAACCCATCCACACTGCCCAGCTTCATCCCCGCCGTCTCTTTCTTCCACGCAATGTATGCCAGCAGCGTGCCACCCAGATCGGCCACATCTTCGCCACTGGTCAACTTGCTGTTGATGTGGATGTCGTCCACCGCGATGTACTGCGCATATTGGTTACGCTGGCAGTTGATGCGGTCTTCAAAGCCCTTCGCATCCGCCGCCGTCCACCAGTCCTTCAGGTTGCCCTCGGCATCGAACTGCCGTCCTTCATCGTCGAAGGCATGCGTCAGCTCGTGCCCGATCGTCGCGCCCGTATTGCCGTAGTTCGGCGCGTCGTCCATCTTCGGGTCATACAGCGGTGGCTGTAGCACGCCCGCCGGGAAGTTGATGTCGTTCATCTGCGGATCGAAGTACGCATTCACCGTCGGAGGCGTCATGCCCCACTCGTTCCTGTCCACCGGCTTGCCCAGCTTGTGCCACTGCCGATAGTTCTCAAACTCCTCCGCTCGCAGGGAGTTGCCATAGTAATCATCCGGCTTCACCGTCAGCGAGCTGTAATCCCGCCACGTCTCCGGATAGCCAATCTTGTTCTTGATCGCATGCAGCTTCCGCAGCGCCTCCTGCTTCGTCGCCGGGCTCATCCACGTCAGCCCCTGAATCTCCGCCTGCATCGCCTGCTCGATCTGCTCGGTCATCAGCTGCGTCTTCGCCTTCATGTCCGCCGAAAACGTCCGTGCCACAAACTCCTGCCCCAGCGCCTCGCCCAGGTTGCGATCGACCGCACGCGTGCAGGTCTTCCAGCGCGGAGGCATCTGCGGTACACCCCGCAGCGTCGTCGAGTAGAAATCGAAGTTTGCATCGCGGTACGGCTTCGCCAGGTAAGGCGCAGCCGCCGTAATCTCATGGAAAATCAGATAAGCCTTCAGAGCAGCCAGCGGCTCCGTCGTCAACTCCGTCTGCACCGCCTGCACGAACTTCGGCTGCGACACATTCAACGACTCCACATTCCGCGCTCCCTGCAGCTGGAAGTAGTTCTTCCAGTCAATCGCCGGAGCCATAGCCTGCAGCTGCGCCAGTGTCATCATGTGATAAATCGCATGCGGATCGCGCCGCTCTACCCGCGTCAGCTGCGCCTCTGCCAGGTCCGTCTCGATACGCAGCGTTGCCGCCGCATCCGCGTTCTGCTGATCGGCATTCTCACCCAGCAGCTCCAGCACCTTCTTGATGTACGTCACATACTGTGCGCGCAGCTTAACGCTCTTCGCATCGGTCTTCGTGTAGTAGTCGCGGTCCGGCAGACCCAGTCCACCGCCACCCACGCCCACGATGATCGTCGACGAATCAGCCGCGTCCTGCTCCGTGCCTGCGTTGAAGAAGAACGTGCCCATCTGGCCGCGATGCAACTGCGCAATCTGCGCGTCGATCTCTTCGCGAGTTCGCAATCCCTGCAGCCGCGCGATCGTCACGCGCACCGGATCATCGCCCGCCTTATCGATCGCATCGGTCGCCATGCAGGCCGCAAAGTAGTCGCCGACCTTTTGCTGCACCGGCGTGCGCGTCGCGCTCGGCTTCGCATCTTCCGTCAGGATTCCCCAGAGAAACTGCTGGTTCTCGTTTGTCAGCTTGCCGTACACACTCCAGGTCGATTGGTCCGCCGGGATCGGATTGTTCTTCATCCAACCGCCGCAGCTGTATTTATAGAAATCCGTGCACGGGTCGACGCTCTTATCCATGCTCGTCAGATCGAGCGACGGCGAATACGGCATTTCAGTCAAAGGCTTCGCGGCATCCGCACCAACCTGCGACCACGCGGGACAGGCGGCGCCCACGGCTACACTCGCGCCCAGCACGACAGCTTTCAAACGATTCAAAGAAATCAAAGGGGGGAATCTCCTGCCGCCCATCCTACACAGCCGCCTGCGCCACCACCAAACCGAAACAAATGCATTGTCCTCCTGAGCACAGGCGGGGCCCCCAGCGAACGTTCTTTGTTCGTTGGGGTGCAAGCGAAGGACCTGCTTCTTGTAGCGGCCCCAAAACGCTCATCCCCACCCCAAATGCAGCAAAGCCCACTACATGAGTGGGCTTTGCGATACTTCAAAATTTTGGTGCCGAAAAGAGGACTCGAACCTCCACTCCCTTGCGAGAACGTGGACCTGAACCACGCGCGTCTGCCAATTCCGCCATTTCGGCTCACTTCAGCGCGTCTTGGCATACTGCCGCACAACTGCTGCGTGAGAACTTAGTGTACCAGAGCTTATCCCTCTTTCCAACTTCCAGACCCGCTCGCGGCATCTATACCCTATACACTCATCGAATCCCTCGACGAGGAATCCTCGTCCTACAGCACCGAGAGCTAAAAACTACATGCCCGATTCTACCGCCCAGTACATCCCCGAACACACCGCCATCGAAATGCGCCGAATCGCGCACGAACTCTCCAACTCCCTCGAAGTGATCGTGCAGACGAGCTACCTCCTCGGCATGGCCGAACTCAAGGCCCCCGCTGATGAATGGCTCAAGATGCTGGACTCGGGCGTGACCAAGGCCCTCGAGCAGAACCTCGCCCTCCGCGACTTCATCAAGAAGAACAGCCAGCCCTAAAAAGCAACTGACGAGTGGTAATTGATAAGTGAACCACGTGCCGAATGGATCACCTGCTTACCACTTAGCACTTGTCACGTATCACTCGGCTTTCACCACCGCCGCCACAATCTTGTCCATCACCGCCCGGTCCATCGACCCAAACGTCGCATGGTTATCGACATAGATAGCCACGATCACCCAGCGCCCGCTCGCCGTCTGCACATACCCAGCCAGTCCGCGTGACTCGCCCAGCGTGCCCGTCTTCGCCCAGACCCTGCCTTTCAGCTCCGGCTCCTTGAACCGCCCCGCCAGCGTGCCATCCACGCCACCTAGCGGCAGCGCCGCCTTCCACTGCACAAACCACGGTTGCTTCGAAGCCCACAGCAGCAACTGCGCCGTCACCCGCGGAGCCACCAGGTCGTGATCGCTCAACCCTGAGCCGTCATAGAACAAAAAGTCATCCCCGCTCAGCCCCGCGTTCAGCAGAAACTGCCGCACCACCCGCGCTCCCTGTGCCGACGACGCCTCCGTCCCGTAGTTCCGTCCCAGCCGCCGCAGCAGCATCTCCGCATGCAGGTTCTGCGACTCCTTCAGCGTGTACGTCACGTCCTGCAGCAGCGCCGGAGACACACGGCTCGCCAGCACCTCCCCGCATCCGTCGTTGCAGACCTCGGTCGCCACCTTCAGCGGCTCACCCGGCTTCGGCAGGTCCACCGGCGTCCGCGACTGCTTCGTAAATCCATCCACCGCCGTCGAAGGCCGCTCACTCGCACTGGCCTCGCCCTCCACCGCCACGCCATGCGCGATCAGCCGCGCCTTCAACGCCTCCGCCGCAAACAGCGGAGGATCGCTCACCGCCAGCGTCTCCGTGTCCTTGCCATCGACGGCAATCTCACCCGTCACCGACACCAGCTTCGAACCCACCGGCCACTCCACGTTGATCCGGTTCGCAGACTTCGCCGCGGTCGTATTTACATGCACGTTCAGCGTGTAAAACCCCGCATCCGGCGACTGCGTCACCGTCGCCGCATCCCCCGCCCTCAACCCAGGATGAACCGTCAGCGTAATCTCGCTGTCGTTCACCGTCAGCGACGACACCGGGGCTCCATACCCCCACGGCATGTCATCGATCGCCCACGCCGTTGGATACGGCTCCCATATCCACTGCGTATCGTCGCCGATCACCTTGCCTGCAATACGCTTCACTCCCCGCGCCGCCACCTGCGCCGCCAGATCATCGATCGCCTTCAATGGATCACTCGAAGCAGGCGTCTCTCCCGCCACTGGCGTATACGGAAACGCCAGCCCCGACAGGTTCGCATCGCCCGTACTGCGCAGCCAAACATCCCCGCGCACCACGCCGTCGCTGCCCAGCGAGTCAGCAATCACCTCGGTCCGCGTCACACTCTCCGGTCCCAGCAGCGTCATCGCCGCCGCCGTCGTAAACAGCTTGGCGTTCGAAGCAGGCCGAAACAGCTTGCCCTCGTTCAGCCCATAAATCGGGGTCCCGTCCATTGCAGTCACCGCAATGCCCCAGTGTGCCCGCGCCGCCGTCGGCTCCGCCAGCAGCGTCATAATCTGACGCCCCAGATCCGAACTCGCTTCTGTTGGATACGACCCGGCATAGGCAGGCGTCGATCCAGACGACACAGACAATGTCGAACTTGTCATATTCGCGCTTTGCGCTGGCGCATTTGATGTAACCGATGGTACTTTCATCCCGGCAAACAGCAGCCCCATCACGACGAGGTGAACCGATTTCATCCGCATGGGCGCAAGTCTACAATGTCGCAAGTGCCTGCCTCTGGAAACCCACCGCTCCCACTTGCTCCAAATTCCCCCTCAGGGCCATCCACGCTCTCGCGAACGCACGTCCTCCGCGAGCGTGACCCCATGAGCCTCCTGCACGCGCGCACCCCCTACGATTGGCAGCTCCGGTCTCGCCGCCTCGCCCTGGGCGAGCGCACTCTCCTGATGGTCATCATCAACGTCACCCCCGACAGCTTCTCGGGCGACGGCCATCTCGTGCAGCCCGTGGACGATGACCCGACCCCGGTCTCAACCGTGCCTCTGACCGCCCTGCGGCAGGCCACCAACCAACTCGCCATCAACGCCGCCATCAACGCCCTCGATAACGGCGCCGACATTCTCGATCTCGGTGCCGAGTCCACCCGCCCGGGCGCAACTCCGCTCACCTCCGAACAGGAGCAGGACCGCCTGCTCCCCGTCCTCGAAGCCGTCCTCCGCGAGCGCCCCGCTGCCATCCTCTCCGTCGACACCTACCACGCGGCGACAGCCCGCGCCGCCGCCCGCCTCGGTGCAGAGATCATCAACGATGTCTCCGGCCTGCTCTGGGATCTCGAAATGCCCTATGCCGTAGCCGACTCCGGCTGCGGCCTTGTCCTCATGCACACCCGCGGCCGTCCGCACGAGTGGCGCAAGCAGGCCCCGCTCCCACCCGACGAGCTGCTGCCTTCCATCTTCGGCGGCCTCTGCGAAGGCGTCGTCACAGCGGAGGCCGCCGGTATCGACACCGATCGCCTCGTCATCGACCCCGGCTTCGGCTTCGGCAAACGCGGCAAGGAGAACTTCACCCTCCTCGCCCAACTCTGCCGACTCAATCAGCTCGACCGCCCCATCCTCGCAGGCCTCTCACGCAAGCACTTCCTCGGCGAAGCCGTGCAAACGCTCCAGCCGCACGGCCTGTCCTCGGCCGACAGCCGCCGCATGGCCACCGTAGCCGGTAACACCGCCGCCATCCTCGCAGGAGCCCACATCCTTCGCGTCCACGAGCTTCAACCCGCCCGCGAAGCCGCCGCCATCGCCGACGCCCTTCTAGCCGCCGGATAGGAACACGCAACTTCACGCAATCAAGACAGAAAGGGCTGCACCGGCACAAACCGGAGCAGCCCTTCTCTGGTAATTCCAAACTGAAACTCGTCCTACAGCGTCAGCAAATCCTTTTCCTTCGCCTTGAAGAGCTCTTCCAGTCGCTTGATCTCCAGGTCCGTCAGCTGCTGAATCTCTTCGTTCGCCCGCTTCTCGTCATCAGCCGAAATGAGCTTGTCCTTCGCCGCCTTCTTCACCGTCTCGTTACCATCGCGACGAATATTGCGGATCGAGGTCTTATAGTCCTCCACCGTGCCCGAGAGCGACTTTACCGCCTCCTTGCGACGGTCCTCCGTCATCGGAGGCACCGGCACGCGGATGATCTTGCCGTCATGCATCGGATTGAAGCCCTGTCCGCTCGTCCGGATCGCCTTCTCAATCACCGTCACCAGCGACTGCTCCCACGGCTGCACCACGATCAGATTGGCCTCAGGCGTCGTCACCTGCGCCACCTGGGCGATCGCTGTCTCCGTACCGTAGTAATCGACCTTCACGTTATCAAGCATATGAACCGAGGCGCGGCCCGTGCGTACCCCGGCCAGGCTCGTCCGAAAATCATCTACCGTCTTGCTCATACGTGACTTTAGGTCGTCATATACGCCCGAAAGGGCTTCCATTCCTGCCATGACCGATGCCATTGTGTTCCTGCCTCCCTGGAAGACGAGCTTTTACTTGGCCTTGCCGCTCTGACTTCCCTACTCGACGATTCTACAGCGAGCCTTCCTACGCGCGAAGCAACTCTCTGTGCATCCAGATTCCCTTGTAAAACGTTACCAAGGGCATGTATCTGTACCAAAATCATACGAAACTTCGCGTTGACTTTACGTTGGACCTGTCCCTATCCTTGGTATAGTTCGTCTAGGGAATCTCCTGATCCACCTGACTTCAAAGACACCGATTGGAAGTCCGGGAAGCTTTCCTGTATCAGTCACCTCCTCCAGCCACTGGCTAGCGATCTATGGCGGAAACGGGAACCACATGAAGAAGTACCTTTTATTGATGTCCTTTGTTGTAGCTCTCCTCGTCGCTATCCCGGCTCAGGCCCAGGGAGGTTGCGATGACTCGCCTGAAAATCCGACGCTTATCCTCGCCAGCCTTGCCGGTGGCGCCTACGCCGTCTCCGCTCTGCGCACCCGCGTGCGCGCCCGTCGCACCAACAAAAACCTGTAACCCTCAGACGTTCTCTCGTAGCTTTCGCTATGCCCATTTCTGGGAGGATACCCACTTCTGGTGGAAGGTCGGGTGTGTTCTTCCAAAGCCTGGAACCCACCTCCGGGATGGTGCCTGAAACGCGTGTCCAGCCCCGCACTTCATTCCGCTACAGACCCATCCCCTGATCGCAGCCCCGCTGCAGCGACCCTTTCCCCCCTGACCGTCGCCGCGCTGGCTACCCTCTGCGCACTCGTCGGTCTGCTCACCGTGTGGGACTCCGCCCGCTCCCTCGTCGGCATCTGGCTCACCGACGACCTCAAGTCCATGGGACTCGTCGTCCCCCTCATCAGCTACCTTCTTATCCTGCGAGCCTGGCGCTCCATCGGCTGGAAAGCCCACGGCTCCTGGTGGGGCTTCGGCATCCTCGCCGCCACTGCCGCTCTGATGTTCCTGCGCGATCAGACCCTGCTCATCATCACCGTCAATAAAGACTGGCTGCTGCAGCTTCCCCCGCTTCCGTTGCTCGCCGTTCTTTACGCCCTCGGCCTCGTCCTGCTCTTCGGCGGCAAACCCTTGCTACGAGCAGCCTGGTTCCCGGTGCTCTTCATGTGGGCCGTCATCCCCGTGCCGCAGACCTTCAGCCGCCGCATCGATCTGCCGCTGCAACACGCCTCAGCGCACGTTGCCCGCGCCTTTGCTCATGCACTCGGCCAGCAGCTTACCGAAGACAAGCTGCGTCTCATGTTCACCCCTGACTTCGGCATGTTCATCGCGCCCGGCTGCAACGGCATTCGTGGTGCCATCACGCTGGGCATGGCCGCCGTCGTCGTTGGCTACCTCTATCGCTTCCGCGCCAAAGTCTACGTACCCGTCGTCATCGGAGCCGTCGCTCTCGGCTATATCTTCAACTTCCTTCGGCTTTGCCTTTTGGTCATCTACTACAAGATCGCGCTGCCCTACCCGTGGCTGCAGCACCATGCCAAGATTGCCGACTACCTCATCGGCGGCACGCTCTTCCTCTGCGCCTTGGCCATCTTCTTCACCGTCGCAGGCAAACTCCGCCGCGACCCCCTGCCCTTCGCTCCGCCGCAACCCACCGCACCCGTCAAAACCTATCTCGCCAAGGTCGCCGCCCTCATCGCTCTCTCCGCCATCTTCGGCTTTGAGGTCGCACACGAGTATCGCGTCGAAGCTCAGGCAGCCCGCGCTGCTCAGGCCATTCCCGCTCTGCCCGCACACATCGGCGACTTTACGCTGGTACGTACCTGGAACGACACCCTGCTCGATGGCATCGTCGTCTACACCTGGGGCGAGTACGCCGAACCGCCCGCAGTCCCCGGCGGAACCTCTGCCAACGTCGATCTCGGCATCTCCCCGCAGATGTCCATGCACGACGCCGAGATCTGCCACATCGCTCGCGGGGAAGATCCCACCTGGCACGGACAGATCACCGCCGACTCGCAGAACGGCGAGATCGATCTCACGGCCGCCACCTACAACAACGGTGTGCAGCAGAAGCTCGAAGCCTCCACCGTCTGCGACAACGGCGCCTGCCGTCAGTACTCCGAGACCAGCGAACACGTCACCCTCATCTATGCGCGCCCCCACCGCGGTGTACCTCTGCAGGCCGATCAGAACCGCCCTGTTCCGGTACTTCTACGCGTGTCTTCGACCGATGTGCTTGCTCCGACCAGCGAGGCTGAACCGAAGCTCGCAGCGACGCTCACACGATTCCTGCACCAAATCGACCTCGTCACGCTCACCAAGCCGTACAGCCAGCGTTAAAAGGCCAAAGGTCTCTTTATCAGGCAACAGCCCCGGCACCCGCGTTCCACTCTGCCCAAACGACACCCTGGTACGGTCGACTTTCGCTCTTTTGCCAGCAACCGCGCATGGAATGGCGCGCGCGCCGACGCCGGGGGCTGCTTCGCTTTGCTCATACCTTTGCCCCGAAAGTGGGGAGGCTGCGCAGAAAGCACTCAGAACTGACCCCCAAGGTCGCTCTCAGTGCGGCGGGTCGCCTATAATCAAGACTCTTCCCTTTGCAGATTGCAGGGCAAGCGATTCATAAGATCAACAGATTTAAAGAGCAGTGAGGGTGTGGTTATCTTTTCCGGAATGCGAGTGAGCGCAAGCTCCCTGAATAGCAAGATTCAGCCCTGCAAGACACAGCCTGTGCTTGCGCGCTCGAGCCACCCTGGCCTCTTTGGCCATGGATTGCGCGCTGCGCTTGGCACCGTTGTTGGCACCGTCGCGGGCACCGTCGCCGTGTTGGCCTTCGTCCCCGCGTTTACGCCGTCTGCCGCCGCGCAGGTCCAGGCGCAGTCCCGCTTCAGCGCCGAAAACGCGCCGCAGGTGCTCTGCCAGACCCAGGTGATCGGCAACCGCCGTATCCCTAAGGAGTCCATCCTCGCGCGTCTCTTCTCGCGACCGGGTGACGCCTTTGACCCCGCTGTGGTGGAGCGAGACTTCAACTCGCTCTGGAACACCGGCTACTTCGACAGCATCCAGATCGAGCGCATCAACACGCCCACCTGTCTGCAGCTCGAAATCTATGTCCGCGAAAAACCCACCATCCGCGAGATCAACTACAAGGGCATCAACGCCATCTCCACGTCCGACATTCTGGACCGCTTCAAAAAGGAGAAGGTCGGTCTCACTGTTGAGAGCCAGTTCGACCCCACCAAGGTCAAGCGCGCCGAAGTCGTCATCCAGCAGATGCTGGGTGAGCACGGACATCAGTTCGCCGTCATCAAGACCGAGATCAAGACCATTCCTCCTGCCGCCATCGCGTTGACCTTCAACGTGAAGGAAGGCCCAACGGTCAAGGTCGGCACCATTGCCTTCGAGGGCAACAAGGCACTCGATCACCGCACCCTCGTTGCGGCGATGAAGAACCTCAAGCCCATCGGCATCCCGCACTCGATCTTCCTCGAAAACATCTTCCCGCGCACCTTCGACGCCAGCAAGCTGGACGAAGATGCCGAGCGTGTCCGCGCCGCCTACCGTGACCGCGGCTACTTCAAGGCCCTTACCGGCGAGCCGCAGACCAACGTGCGCAACGCCGGCGGCATCAATCCCCTCACGCTGCATCCCTCCACCGGCAAGCGCGTCGACATCCTCATCCCCGTGGATGAAGGTGAGCGCTATCGCCTCGGCGGCATCACCTTTAGCGGCAACAAGGCCTACTCCAACGTGAAGGCGCTGCGTGCGCAGTTCGCTGTCAAGGATGGCGAATACTTCAACGCAACGCTCTTCGGCAAGGGCCTCGAGCAGCTCCGCAAAGCTTACGGCGAAGGCGGCTACATCAACATGGTCGGCACCCCGACCCCGCGTGTTGATGAAGCCAAGAAGCTCGTCTATCTCAACATCGATATCGACGAAGGCAAGCCGTTCTATGTATCGCGCATCGAGTTCACCGGCAACACCATCACCCGCGACAAGGTCATCCGCCGCGAGATTCTGGTGGAAGAAGGTCAGGTCTACAACAGCCGTCTCGTCGATCTCTCGCTGCTGCGCCTCAACCAGCTGAACTACTTCGATACGCTGAAGACCGAGCAGGACGTCGAAACCCGCCAGAACGCCGACGCGGGCACCGTCGACCTCCTCATCAAGCTGCACGAAAAGGGTAAGAACTCCATCGGCCTCAATGGCGGTGTCAGCGGTCTGTCCGGTTCGTTCCTCGGCACCAACTACGAGACTAACAACTTCCTCGGCCTCGGCGAAACGCTCTCGGTCAGCGCCAACATCGGCGACCTTTCGCGTAACCTCAGCCTCGGATTCACTGAGCCCTACCTACGCAACAAGCCCGTCTCGCTCGGCGTGCAGGTGTTCAACAGCAAGTTCGACTACAACCCGTCGAAGAGCTACGCGATCGCCAACGGTCAGAGTGCCAACCTGACCAACGCGCAGAACTCGCTGCTGAACAACTACAACCAGTCCACCAAGGGCGTCACCGTCTCCACCAGCACGGCGCTGCGCAAGCTGTTCCGCCGCTCCGGTGTGGCGCGTGTCGGCCTCTCGTACTCGCTGTCGCGCTCAGGTATCACGACGTTCAACCAGAACACGCTGAACGTCTTCCAGACGCTGGCCTTCCGCTCCGGCATCGCTGGCGCAAACCAGCTCAACGGCATCGTGACCTCCATCGTCACGCCGACCTTCAGCTTCTCCACGCTGGATCGCGCCGTCGGCCCGCACAACGGTAAGGACTTCAACATCGCGTTCCAGATGGCGGGCGTAGGCGGCAACACCAAGTACTACTCGCCCACCATCAGCTACCGTCAGTTCTTCCCCATGAAGGGTCTGAAGATCAACAAGGAAGGTCACAACGTCCTCGGCTACCGCCTGCTGCTATCGAACATCGCAGGCTACGGTGGACAGGTTGCTCCTCCCTTCTCGCGTATCTACTCCGGCGGCGAAAACGAAGTCCGCGGCTTCGACATTCGTTCGAGCTCGCCCTACGTCTTCATCCCGACCAAGGTGAACTTCAACCTCACCAATCCGGATGGAAGCACCGTACCGCGCGATCCCACCAACCCGACGCTGAGCAACGTCACCATTCCGTTGCCCATCTACCGCCTCGCAGCCGTCGGTGGCGACACCAACTTCACCGCCAACCTCGAGTACCGTATCCCGATCGTGAACCAGGTCACCTTCGCCTTCTTCACCGACTTCGGCATGGTCTTCAATAGCTCCGGCTCGCAGCTGCGCCAGAGCGTCGAAGGTCTTTCGACCCTCACCAGCCCACTCTATGGCTGCCCGACGATCGTCAACGGCTCCTGCTTCGGCGGACAGAACGTCAACTTCCCGCTCTACCTCAAGACAGTGCAGGGAACCAACTTCGTCCCGCGCATGTCGAACGGTGCCGAGCTGCAGGTCATCCTGCCGATCGTCAACGCTCCCATGCGTCTCTACTACGCCTACAACCCGCTCCGCCTCTACAAGGACCTGCCGCAGCAGCTTGCTCTGCCTCAGACCTGCGCAGTCGGTCAGACGGCCTGCTTCAAGAACCTCTTCCCCACCTCGGAAGCCGGTCTCTACACCTACCAGCAGGCAGTCCAGCTGTACGGTGCGGATTACATCCTGCGCGAACCGCGTAAGACCTTCCGCCTGACAGTCTCGACAACGTTCTAAGCAGACAGTAGAGAGAAGTAAGAAGACAATAGTGAAAAGCAGAAGACCCGCTCAATCGAGCGGGCCTTCTGCTTTTGTCCTTCACTCTAGTCTTCTCACTTCTCACTTCTGTCTACTCACTTCTGTCTGCCTCTAAGGCTGATTCCCCGACCGCGTAGCAATCTGGTTCAGAATCTGCTGCACGAACACCACCCGCACATGCACATGCTTCGCCACATCCGGCAGGAACTCCGCCACCAGCGCACCCGCCGGGTCCGTCGCATACCCCAGCAGAATCCGGTTCCGCGTCGACGAGCCTGTCGTCGAGATCCCCGGAACATACGCATTCGATAGCTCCGCGCTGATCGGGTACGTCAGCAGCGTCGCATAGTTCGGCATCAGCGACCCATCGTCATGCTGCGACACCACCGTGTGCGCCAGCGCGTGGAGAATGCGAATCTTCAGCGGCCGTCCCGGAATGCGATGATAGCGCGGGTCTTCATGCGCCAGGCTAGGGATCGCATACACCCCGAAGAACTCGCCCTGCACATCTTCCGCAAGACTGTAGCCCGTCAGTCTTCCCCAGCCTGCCACGCCCGGCCCGTACGCTGAGTGCGACTCGAAAGCAACATACAGCCCCGAGTAGCCCACGATCGTAATCAAGTTGAACGGATCGATGATGTTCCTGCCTGCGAGCACAGCCTTGTCCGTCGACGTCAGCGGCTTCACCTGCGGGTTCTGCACCACCATCTGCAGCGGGTTCTCTGTGCAGCTGCCGTCCGCCGCGCGTGGCTCGTCCTTCAACTTCCATCCCCAGTTCATATGCGGACACGGCACAGGCCCAGCCAGCGCGCTCTGCGCCTGGTACGACCGCGACTCCGCTACATTCGGCGGCGTTGGCTGCTGCTTGGACTCCTGCAGAGGTGCATCCACTGGCTGCGACTCCGCCATCAGCACCGCGCTCGGAGCATCGGGCAGCGCCTGCGCGCCCGCCGCCATCGGTGCCAGCAGCCCGACTCCCAACAGCATCGCCGCTCCAAGCGGCCTCGCTCCAGACAGGACATGCCGCCCCTCTGCTTCAAGGGGCGGCGTGATCACCAACTTCGTTCTTTCTCGTGCGGGCATGATGTTTCTCGTCCTCATTGGTATATCCGGTCAGCTCGCCGGAGGATTTCGCTGATTGAACTCACTGCAACTGCCGCTTATGCAGGTGAACCGCCTCGAGCGCATCGTCCACGAACTCTTGGAAGAAGAAGCCCAACGCCGCTCCGCCAATCGAAGCTCCATACGTGCGGGCCGTGTCCTTCACGGTACGTTCATTACCAGGATAATAAGCGTTCGTCAGCGCCGCCGCCGCCGCATAACCCAGCAGCAATGATCCATTGATGCGGCTGTGCCCACTATCGCTTCGCGTAATCAGCGGCCGCGTCACGGCATACAGCGTCCGATGCACCACGCCGTAGCTGTCACCCTCCACGTAGTAACGCGGATCTTCATGCAGAATCGGCGCGAAGATAGCTCCGCTGAAGAGGTCCTGTGAGGTATCGCGAGCAGCTGCCGCTCCCAGCCGTTCTCCAAAAGCACCCTTGTCCGATCCATAGTCGGGATGGCCGTTGGTCACCTGCGAGTACCCCGCAGCAAGGGTGAAGCCAACCCCACTCTCCCAGCTGAAGATGTCACGCAGCGTGACGTTCACCTTATCGCGCGCCGTCAGCGGCTGTGCCTGAAATCCAGCTGGAATGAACTTGTCCGTCTTCTTCGCAACCGGTCGCGTCGTGCCGGCGAGCTGCTCCACCTGCGCTCCCTGCAAAACCGTCGCTGCGGGCACCGCCATATGCACACTCGGAGCGTCCGGCAATGCATTCACATCCACCACCCCTGCCTCCTGTGCTCCTGCGGTACAAGCGAGTGCCGCCCACAGGGCCACCACAGCTAGATTTTTTTTCTTTGAAAACTCTTGGCCCATCCATCCGCCGTTCACAACCATTTGCACAATACTCAATACTTTCTTCTATCTAATGAAAAAGGACGCCTGCCACCGGACATAGGTTGTACTGTGGCTGAAACCCCCTGGAGCCACCCCCGACTAACGCCCCACAATGGCTTTGGCACGTACCCTCCTCGACACCTCGTCGTTGACGCAGGCCTCGGCGCACACGAATCATAGAAGCAGGAAACGAGAGTGAAGTCGCATGAAGACGGGTCTATCGAACACGCGGAGTCTGGCCGCGAAAGCCATAATGAACGCGGCTGCAAGCGCTGCCTTCGTGCTGCTTACCGGATGTCATCACCGCCCGAAGCAGACGGCCTATCAGGCCCCTCCGGTCTTCGTGCCCAGACGCATCACGCCAGATCGTCCCTCGCCGAGCCGTCCCGCAGATAACAGTGCCTCGCTCGGCAATCCTGCGTCCGCGCAGTCCACAGCACCTCCGGGCTTTTACGACGACATCAGCGGCAAGCCTGTACTCACGGAGACTGGCAATGCCAGTTGGTACGGCCCCAACTACCACCATCATGCCGCCGCAGACGGCAGCACCTTCGACCAGAACGAACTGACCGCAGCTCATCGCACCCTGCCACTCGGCACCACCGTGCGTGTGACGAACCTTACCAACGGCCAACAGGTACTGGTCCGCATCACCGACCGCGGCCCCTTCGCTCCGGATCGCATACTCGATCTCTCCAAGGGCGCAGCCGATGCCATCGGCGGCGTGCGTGCAGGCATCATCAAGGTAAAGGTCGAAGCCTTCGCCCACGTCAGCACCGACCCCCTCGGTCGCTGGGCCGTGCAAACCGGCGCCTTCAAAACAGAGCAGGATGCACTCGATCTCAAGTCCGCGCTCATCGACCGCTATCCGGGATCGCGCGTCTCCGAGTTCCAGGGCCCCACCGGCTTCTGGGTTCGCATCGACCCAGCTACCCACGAACGCAAGCAAGCCGAGGTGATGCTCGACTGGATCGGCAAACCCGACCCCAGCGCCCTGCCTTACCTCGTAAGAATCGACTAAAGGTTAGCTCCTAGCCGTCTGCTTTGTCACTCCGCAGCGAAGCGGAGGAATCTGCATTAGCTTTTATAGCAATTTCCCCGCAGGTGTAGTCCATCCTTCAGGGCCGGAGGCCCGTTCTATACCAGCGTGGGCGCAGCCCCACGTAAGCGTCCATAAGAAACGAGAGGGCCGGAGGCCTGATCTAGACGGCTATACCTCGGATGAAGATGCCGTGGCCTCAAACCTTTAGCTAAGCTAGAAGCCCAAACCTACTGCACCGCAGGCGGCGCATAATACGGCAGCTTCTGCTGCTGATCGTTCGCTCGCTTCACCCCAATATCTTCGAACAAAACCTCAGGCGCAATCGTCGATTGCGGTATCGGCCCCAGGATCTGCGCCACATACGGCTTACCGCCAGCAGCAAGAATACCGCTGCGGATCGCCCGTTGATCGAGCTCATCGAACACCGCACCACGCACCAGCGTTCGCTTGCCTGCAGGCGTCACGCGATACAGCAGCCGTGGCGAAAGCTCGCCCCCCAGCGTCTCCACCTCGTACACATCGCGTCCCTGCTGCTTCGCCACAGCCAGCAGCTTCGCCTGCATCGCCGCCTCGGTCAGCGTCTGGCTGCTCTTGATCAAGATCACGCCCGCCTTCGAATGAGCAGCCTGTCCCAGCGCCGCGCGCCCATGCCCGTTCGATACCGGAAAGTCCTTCACCGGCTCGCGCCCCACCAGGTAGTTCACCAGCTTGCCATGATCGACGATCGTCACCGGCTCCACCGGCACACCCTCGTCATCCACCTTGTACGCACCCAGCAGTGTCTTGCCCTCAAAGCTCTTCATCGTCGGATCATCCACCACGCTGAGAAATGCAGGCAGCACCGGCGTCTTCAGACTCGACTGATACGCTCCCTGCGTCCGCGCATTCGTTCCAATATCCGGACGGTCCGCCTCGACGTTTGGCACGAACAGCCGGTTGAACACATCCGCCGAAGCATCGCCCGAAAACAGCACCGGCCCGTGATAATCCTCAGCCTCCACAATCGCCGCATTGCGCAGCGCATTGAAGCTCAGCAGGTTCGCGATCGTCCGCTTGCGTAGCGCCGCCGCATCTTCCAGCCCAGCAGCCGTCGCCGCATTCGACCCATTGCTCCTCGCCAGCTCCATCCCATCCGCCGCCTGCCCCGCAATGCTGATGGAATCCGTATACGCCGAGTAGCTGTGCCGCAGCACCGTGCCTTCCGTGTTCACCGTGTAGCGATTCACCGCCACCGCACTCAAACTCGCCGTCGAACCCTGCACCGCATCCGCAAACGACTTCGCCTCCGGTGCCGTCGCAAACAATCCACTCGCCTCGATCAGCCGCTTCTTCCACTCCTCGCGATCGATCTCCAGCACTGCCAGCGGCTCAATCAACACCACCGCCTTCGCTGGCGTAAAGTCATCCGCCGTCGGCCCCGCCTGAAACTGCTTCAGCGCCGCCTGCTTCGCCGAATACGCCCGCAGTGCATTCTTGTACGCCTCATCCGTCGCCGTCCACAGCGCATACTTCAGCACATCCAGATCGTTATCCTGAGGCGCCAGCGCGAGCGACCCCTCGCCGCGTGACGAACTCGAGTCCGATGCATAATCCCCGATCCGCACCTCCACCCGCACCACGCGCTGATGGCTGTCACTCTCGCTGTTCAACGCGCCATAGTTCGCGACCGCGTCATACGCAGCAATATCTTCCAGCCGATACTCCATGAAGTAAGGCCGCTGCAGCCCCGGCAACAACAGCTTCTCCTGCTCACGTTTCAACTCCTGCTGCATCGCCACCAGCAACGGATCAGATGCAGCTGCGGGTGTAGACACGGCTGAAACTGCGGGTGCCCCAGGTCCCGATTTTGGGACCTGGGCAGAAGCCGCAATACCGCTCGCGGCAACGCCCATAAGAATTAAACTCACCGCGTTGAAGGGGGCGGGCTTCAGCCCGTCCATCTTACCGCCTGAAGAAAACAGGGCTTTAGCCCCGGAGGAGATCCTCATCGCGCACCTCCCTGTACCATCGGCGCACCCAGCGGCGGCGGCTCCACAATCGGTGGCCGTGCCGAACCCTGCGCCTGCTTCTGCGTCTCAATCTCCGACACCAGCATCGCCGGCGCCACCGCGCTCACCGGCACCGTGCCACTCTCCGCTCCGCACTCGCCGTTGAAGATGTCATCGTGATCGCCCGTTGCCACAATGCGATTCAGCGCAGCCTGCGGCGTGCCCACAATCGACACCCCACGCACCAGCTCATCCGGTCGACCATCCACATACACCCGATACACCACCAGCGGTATCACCTGGAACGCCTGCGGACTCCGCCGCGTCGTCACCGCAAACCCCGAGCTGATGTCCTCGAAGAACAGCCCGTACGCCTTACCCTGCTTCTTCGCCTCGGCCTTCAGCATCTCGCGCAGCTCCGCATCGCTCACGGCCTTTGTCGAAGTCACGATCAAATTGCCCTGTCGTCCCGTCGGCATCTTGCCCGTCTCCGCGCGCCCATGCCCATTGCTCTGCGCCACGCTCGCCACCGGCAGCCGCGACATCAAAAACGTCTTCAGCACGCCATCATCCACCAGGTTCACCTTGCGCGCTGGCTGGCCTTCATCGTCAAAAAGATAGTGCCCGCTCAGCGGATGCCCGTCATACGTCGCCAGCGTCGGATCATCCGCCACCGATAAAAACTTCGGCAGAATCTGCTTGCCCATCAGCTTCGTAAACGTCTGTCCCTCTTCATCGCCGCGCTGCCGCTGTCCTTCCAGCCGATGTCCCAACACCTCGTGGAAGAACACCGCCGCCGCACGTCCTGAAAGAATCGCCGGTCCGTTGTAAGGCTCCGTAATCGGAGCCACGCGCAGGTCATCGAGGTTCTTCGCCATCGCGACCGTCTTCGCCAGCACCTCACTCTGCGGCGGCAGGTTACCGGTCGAGTCCGCCTCGAACGTCTCGGCGCGGAACAGATCCATGCCATCGGCCGCTCGCGTGCGCGCCACAATCACCAGCCGCGCCACCTGGTTCGGTGCCTGCACCTTCGTCCCATCACTGGAGATAAACGTGTCCGTCTCATGCGTCGCCTGCAGCGCTGCCGTGTCGTAGAAGATATGCGGGTAGCCCCGGAACACCGCGCTGATCTCGCGCAGCCGCTGCTCCCATGCAGCCTTATCGACATCCAGCTTCGACGCTGGCGGCAGCACATCGTCGTGCTCCTTCTCCGTAGAGAAATCGCCCGAAGAATCCTCCTCCTTCGCTCGTACCTGCTGCTCGGTCTTCACCTTCTCCAGCGCATCGAGCGCCTTGCCATACCCCTTGTTCGTCGCATACCAGAGCGTCCGCTCGATCGCCATCTGGTTGTCCGCCAGCGGCAGCGCATACGTCGTCAGCGCGCTCGTGCGGTGCGTGTCATGCGTGTTGTCCAGCGTCGGCGATCCAATGCGCACCTGCACATCCGCCGTGCGCGCATGACGCGTGGCCGAGTTCATGATCGCCCCATACTGCGCGTTGATTACCACTGTCTCCGCATCGGCCACCGAGTAGCTCACGAAGTACGGCTTCAACGCCGGCTGCTTGCTGTTCGCTGCAGGCGTATTGCCCAGCTCCGCCATCGCGCGATGCAGCTCCGCCTCCATCGCCTGCACCAGCACAGGGTCAGCGGGAGCCTGCCCGCCGTCGGCAGTCGTCTTGTCCGCAGCGCTCGCCTGGCTCGCAGCGAGTGCCATCAGCAAAGCCACCAACGAAAACCTGCCCACGGATTTTGCGCGCGACGATGGATGAAGAGATAGGGGAGAGAGAGAGGAGAACGGACGGTGAGAGATCAAGTAGAAAACCAACTTCCCTGCGTAGTGTGCTCGTCTTTCTGAGTGTACAGAAACTGGGCCGTAGCAAGATGCATCAGGCGTCCAACGCGCCAGACACAATCTGGGCCGCTATCTCACGAATCTGCTTGCCCACAGCGCCCGCACCATGCAGACTCATTACACCTCGCTCTCAAAAGGAACCTCGCATGCGCGTGCGCCGCCTCCTCCTCATCTGCCTCTTCCTGACCTTCACCCTCGGCGCCCGCGCCAGCGAAACCCCAGCCGAGCACGCCGCCAGCGTCTACGCCCAGCAAGAGCTCGACGCTGCTCCGCGCCATGCCAACATCCCCGATTACTCGCTGTCTCCGGATGAGCTCGCGAAGTCCCGGCAGCTCAGTACCATTCGAGTCACCCTCCACTTCGTTGAGGAAGCCTGGAACATCCTCAGCCTGCTGATCCTCCTGGGACTGGGTGTCTTCGCCTGGATGCAGAAGGTTGCCGTGAAGCGCTTCCCGGGTAGCCGCTGGGCGCAGGGTTTCTTGTTTCTTCTCCTCTACCTTTTGGTGGACTTTCTCGTCAGTCTGCCGCTCGACGTCTATCAACAGCGACTCTCGCTGCAATACGGCCTCTCCGTGCAGAGCTGGCCGAGCTGGCTCGGCGACACCTCCAAGAGTCTCGGACTCACCTGGTTTTTTGGCGGCCTGATCATGATGTTGCTCTTCTACATCATCCGGAAATACCCCCGGCGCTGGTGGGTTGTCTTCTGGGGTTTCACCATCCCGCTGGTCTTCCTGATCATGTTTGCTGTCCCCTACATCAATCACCTGTTCAATCACTACGAGCCGCTACAGCAGTCCAATCCAGAGCTCGTAACCCGGCTCGAACAGGTCGTGAAAAAAGGCCACATGGATATCCCACCGGAGCGCATGTACCTCATGAAAGCCAGTGAGAAGGTCACCACGCTCAATGCCGATGTCGAAGGCTTTGGCTCCAGCAAACGCGTTGTCGTTTGGGATACGACGACACGCAAGATGACACCCGATGAGATTCTGTTCGTCTTCGGCCACGAGTCCGGCCACTACGTCCTCGGTCACATCGAAACAGGACTCGCCGCAACGATCATGGGCCTCTTCCTTTCTTTCTTCTTCGCCTATTACTTCGTTCAGTGGGCCATCGGCACCTTTGGCCCCCGCTGGGGAATCTCCTCTCAAAATGACTGGGCTGCGCTCGCCGTCCTGCTCCTCGTTTTCTCCATCTTCGGGGTGATCTCTGAACCCATCGAAAACTCCTTCAGCCGCATGGACGAACATGCCGCCGACGTCTATGGGCAGGAAGCCGTCCACGGTCTCGTCGCCGATCCGCAGGCCGTCGCCAAAGGTGCGTTCGATGTACTCGGCAAAATCTCCTATGCCGATCCCAATCCCAGCCCCCTTTACGAGTTCTGGACCTACAGCCACCCCGCCATCGGCCGCCGAGCCGCCTTTGCCACAGCCTACGACCCCTGGGCCCTCGGCATGGAACCGAAGTACTTCAAAAAGCAGTGAGCAGTGGGCAAGTGAGTAGACCCGGGTGCCCCATGTCCCGCTTCCGGGAACTGGGTTCGCAGTATCTCAACACCACCCACATCACACCCACCCCAAAGATGTCATCTCGACCGAAGCGCGCAGCGAGTAGTGGAGAGACCCCTGTATCTCCGTAGCGATGTGCGAAGCACGAGCCTACCCACTCCAGCTCAAGCACTCTTCGCTCTGCGCTGAACCGAATCCCGACTTGACCCTCCACTCCCGACTCCGTACTCTCAACTCACCATGGACTGCCTCTTCTGCAAGATCGCCTCCGGCGCCATCCCCGTCACGCGGCTCTACGAGGACGAGCTCGTTCTCGCCTTCCCCGACATCAACCCCCAGGCACCCGTCCACGTCCTCCTGATCCCGAAGCAGCACCATACCTCGCTCGCACACACCTCCGCCACCGATGCCCCACTCCTCGGCCAGCTCCTCGTCGCCGCCAACCTGGTCGCGCAACAGCAGGGACTCGAAAACGGATTCCGCACCGTCATCAACACCGGTGACGACGGCGGCCAGACCGTCCCCCACCTTCACCTGCACATCCTCGGCAAACGCCACATGGCATGGCCTCCGGGCTAAAGCAGCTTCTCTTCTTTCGTTGTCATTCCCGCAGGGAATCTGCTGTTGTCTTTACCTTTGCCTCCACCTCTATTCCTTGTCATTCTGCAGCAAAGACGCCCCTTTTTGTCATTCCGCAGCGAAGCGAAGGAATCTGCATCTCCTTCTGGTTTGTCATTCCCGAAGGGAATCTGCTTCTGCTTCTGCTTTTGCTTTTGCCTTTGCCTTTGCCTTTGCCTTTGCCTTCTGGTTTGTTATTCCCGAAGGGAATCTGCTTCTGCCTTTGCTCTTGCTTCTGGATAAGTCTGGGCTTTGGCGCAGACTCTCCGCATCGCCCAAAAATCGGGCTTCAGCCAAAAGCATCGCCAAGACCACTGACGCCCTCACCCAACACTTAAAGTAGAGCTTGAGGTGGGTGTTAACTCCCGTGGTTCCACACTTCCCACCCCTCCGCCCGCGAATTTCCTGTCAAGCCCCGGTACCCCTTATCTCCAACATTCTAAAAGCGATAAAAATTGCACTTTCACCCCTCTCCATTCGGTAGAATTAACTTATAGGGTGAAAAAGAGAAACGAACCTCTCTTCGGATGGCTCACGGAGTCGACCCGAATGGAACAGACTCAACCCAGACTTAACCAACCTCGAATCAAGACTTTGATCGGAAAAGTACGGGGGGAGGGGGGGGTACCCTCCCTCGGACGGCATCGCACATGTTGCATCACGAAGAACTTCGGGCCGCGCTGGTGGGAACGCGCTTTGCCAACCACCTCCATCATTTCCTCACCATCGACTCCACGAACTCCGCGCTGATCGCAGCCGCCGCCAAAGGCGCGCCTGAAGGCACTGTTTATGTCGCCGACGAGCAGACAGCAGGTCGCGGTCGCGGCGGCCACAACTGGCATTCCGCTCCAGACGACGGTCTTTACCTCAGCGTCCTCGTCAAGCCTTCCCTGCGGCTGCGCGAAGCTCTCTGGCTTTCGCTCGCCACAGGTCTCGCAGCCAAAGCAGCGATCCACACCGCAGCCTGCATCAACGTCGACCTCCGCTGGCCGAACGACCTGCTGATCGGCAAACAGAAGCTCGGCGGCATCCTCGTCGAAACCTCCGCAGGCTCCGGCAACGACGCCCCGCTCCACTACGCAGTCATCGGCATCGGCATCAACCTGAACCACACCAGCTTTCCGGAAGAGCTCTATCCACTCGCCACCTCGGTCCGCCTCGTCACCGGCAACCCGCAAAACCGCCAGTCGGTGCTCATCACGCTGCTGCGCGCGCTCGACCGTGAACTCACGCTGCTCGAAGAAGCCAATGCCCCGAACGCAAACGGCGAGCAGGAGTCCGTGCTCGACCGCTTCGCCAAGGCCTCCGAATGGGTTCACGGACGCCGCGTCGGCGTGCCCGAACAAGGCGGCTATACTGGGACGACCGCAGGTCTCGACAGCCGGGGCTTCCTCCTCGTCGACGCCGATGACGGCACACGACGCACCGTCCTTTCGGGCGGCGTTCGCGACCTCATCTAGCGCAGAACCCTCGGTGCGGATCACTCAACATCACGAAGGACGAGGCAAGAAGGCTCATGCTACTGGCACTCGATGTAGGCAACTCCAACACTGTTCTTGGGCTATACCAGCTCGCAGCGGAAGGCGTTCCCGCCCAGCTTGTCGCTGACTGGCGCATCACGACTCCGTACAAGCAGACTGCCGATGAACTCGGCGTCCTCTTCCAGACGCTCTTCGCCATGCGCGGCATCAAGCATGAGGTCGTCACCGGCGTCGCGGTCTCCTCCGTAGTTCCGCCGCTGGATTCCACACTGCGTCGCGTCTGCGAGACCTACTTCAACGTCAAGCCGCTCTTCATCGAGCCCGGCGTAAAAACCGGCCTGCCCATTCTCACCGACAATCCCAGCGAGGTCGGCGCGGACCGCGTCGTCAATTGCGTTGCCGCCTTCGAACTCCTCGGCGGGCCAGCCATCATCGTCGACATGGGCACTGCAACCACCTTCGACGTCGTTAGCGCTAAGGGCGAGTTTCTCGGCGGTGCCATCGCTCCCGGCCTTGGCATCTCCGCCGATGCACTCTTTGCCCGCGCCGCACGCCTTACGCGCGTCGAGATTAAGAAACCCGCCAAGCTCATCGGCACCAGCACCACCGACAATCTGCAGATCGGCCTCTACTACGGCTACATCGGCCTCGTCGACGGCATCCTGGAACGCATGATCCACGAGCTCGGTCCCGATACCAAGACCGTTGCTACCGGCGGCCTCGCCAAGCTCATCGCCGCCGATAGCAAGTACATCCACCAGGTCGACGAACGCCTCACACTCAACGGTCTTCGCATCATCTACGAACGCAATCAGGATCGGCACCGCCGACGGTAAGGCAGTGAGAAGACAAGAGTGAAAAGAGGGAACGCCCTTCACTCCTGTCTTCTCACTCCTGTCTTCTCACTGCCCCTCATGAATTACTTTGAATACTTCTCCGAAATCGAAGAGCGCTTCAGCGCTCGGCGCGGCAGCATCCTGCTGTTGAGCACGCTCGACTGGGCGCTGATCGAGACATGGCGCGAAGCGGGCATTCCGCTCGAAGCCGTCCTGCGCGGCATAGACAACGCCTTCGACAAGCACGATCTGAAGACGCAGAAGGCCGGTAGCCGCAACCGCAAGGTCAACGGCCTCGCCTGGTGTTCGCAGGCCGTGATGGAAGCTGCCGAGGAGATGGTCGAAGCCGCCACCGGTACCGCGCCCGCCAAACGCGAGCCGCAGGAGAGCGGCTTCGAGACCGAACGCGTCGCAATCTTTCTCGAACGCAACGCAGCCGCCTTGGAGTCCTCCAAAAATCTGGGTGCCCCATGTCCGGATTCTCGGACATGGGAAAGCATCACCTCCACTGCGACACGCCTCCGCGAACTCGCAGCGACCATGCGTTCTGAGGCGCCGATCGCGCTTGACGATCTCGACCGCACATTGACGGTGCTAGAAGAAAAGCTCTTCGCGTCGCTGCAGGCAGCAGCCACAGAAGAACAACTCGTCGCTTTGAAGACGCAGGCCGACAGAGAACTCGCGCCCTACCGCAGCAAGATGAGCACCGTGCAGCTACGCCAGGTGCAGACACAGTTCCTGCACAAGAGGCTGCTTGAGCTTTTCCTTATTCCACGCCTCAGTCTTTTCTATATGGGCCACGAAGAATGAGCGAGCCAGTCCAATACCTAACGCCGCGCTGTCCGCACTTCGGGAGCTGTGGTGGCTGTCAGTACCAGGACCTCTCGACCGAAGCCCAGCTTTCGCTCAAGCGAGAGTCACTCGCCGAGCTGCTTCGCAGTGCTGGTGTAAACGTGCTTGCGGAGATCCAGACACACGCATCCGAGCCCTACGGCTATCGCAATCGCATCCGTCTCCGCGTCGAGACGATGAACGGCGAGCTGCAGCTCGGTTACAACGAGCGCGGCACGACAACGTTCCTGCCGATCACCACCTGCCCCATCGCGGCACCTGCACTCTGGAACACCGCGCAGTCACTCCTCGCCGCTGCGAACGAGGATCGGGACGCAGCTTTCTGGCTCGCCGCTGCCAGCGAGGTCGAGTTCTTCTGCAATCATGACGCGACGCAGCTTCAACTCACGTTGCTTTGCGCTCCCCGCACCAAGTCGCCGCAGGGCAGTTTCATCCGCGCCTTGAAGACGTTCCGCAACCACGCACCGGAAGGTATTACGCTCGTCGGTGCAGGAGCCATCGCCAGCGATCCACGCACCGGCCCAACAGGTCGCACGCTCGCCGAAGATGGCGCAGCCGGCCTGAACTACCGCGTCGGCGACGAAACCTACTGGATCACCCGCGGCGGCTTCTTTCAGATCAACCGTTTCCTGCTGGAAGCCCTTGTCGACCTCGTCTGCGATGATCGCAAAGGCGCATTGGCTTGGGACCTCTTCAGCGGAGTCGGCCTCTTCTCTCGCGTGCTGGCCCGCAGCTTCACGCAGGTCACTGCCGTGGAGTCGCATCCCGGCGCGATTGCCGATCTGCGCAACACCTTCCGCAAGCTTGGCCCTGCGTACACCGCAGTCGAAGCCACCGTCCTCGACTATTTACGCAAGGCCAACCTCCAGCGCGAACGCCCTGAATTGGTCGTGCTCGATCCGCCACGTGCTGGCGCAGGTGTCGAAGCCTGTGAACTGCTGCTGCGCATCGCACCCAGCAACATCGTTTACGTCTCATGCGATCCAACGACACTCGCTCGCGATCTCGCCGTGCTGCAAAACAGCTACACGATCGACGCGCTGCACCTGATGGACCTCTTCCCGCAGACCTCGCATCTCGAGACCGTCGCCATCCTCAGCCGAACAAGCTAAACTTATCGCATCCCTCCACGCGGGTCCTCATCCTTAATCCCTGATCCTGGTTTTTAGGCGCTTCTCATGCGGGCAGTCGGCGCTGCGACTCATTGGATGAACGAACCTTTAGTCGTAGAGCCCTTGCGCCTGCGACGAGTGCCCATGCTGTGCGCTGCCATCAGCTTCGCCGCAGGTGAGATACTTGCGCGCCATTGGCAGCCGACGCTATTGCTCGCACTATGCATTGCGTTGTTCCTGGTACTCACGTTAATAAGTATGCGCATTGCTCCGTGCGTAGTGCTGGTGCCAGCTCTCGCCATGTGGTGTGCAGCTGGCTGCTGGTGCGCGCAAATGCAACCCCCACTCGCCGAGCACCGTGCCCTGCAAACCTACGCGGACGGCCTCAATCGCATCGTGCGTGGCCGCATCGTGCGCGTGCGCCTGCTGCCTCCACAGCAATCCATGCAGGAACGGCCCTTGCATCCCTGGGAGATCGAACCCGGCGGATGGGAGACCGACACGAATCCGCCGCTGCAGTCGGTCGACCTCGACATCTCCGCTGTCGAAGAGATGACCCCCGACACAGACATCATGCAGCCCAACTCCGGCGGCGTCCGCGTGCTGCTGACCGGCGGCACCTTGCCCTTGCACTGCGGCAACGTCGTTGAGATTCCGCTGCGCCTGCGAACACCGGACATCTATCGCGACCCCGGAGCCTTCTCCTACGCGAACCAGTTGCTCAGCGAAGGCATCGACCTTACGGCAAGTACAAAGCCGAACCGCGTCGTGCAACTTGACGCCGCATCTGCCAGCGTCCGCTGCCGTATCTACGCTGCACAGGCATGGGCTGGCGAGCGACTCGATACCTACTTCGCCTCGCGCGCCAACGCAACGCTGCCAGCGACGTTGCGGATAAGCCGCGAAGACGCAGGCATGTTGAACGCGATGCTCTTTGGCAATCGCACCGCACTCGGTACAACGTTGCGGGATGCCTTTCAGCGCACCGGCACCTTCCATCTCTTCGTTGTCTCAGGTCTGCACGTCGCCCTGCTGGCGAGCGGTCTCTTCTGGATCTTTCGTCGCCTGCGACTACCCGAAGGCGCAGCCGTCGTCACAACCATCACCCTGACGACCGCCTACACTCTGCTCACCGGCTTTGGTGTACCAGCACAACGCGCACTGCTGATGACCTCGCTCTATCTGCTTGCACTGTGGCTCGACCGCGAAAGCAATGCACTCAACGCGCTGGGATTCGCTGCCTGCATCGTGCTGCTGCTCGATCCGCGCAGCCTCTTCGAGTCCAGCTTTCAAATGACCTTCCTCGTCATCGTCGCCATCGCAGGCGTCGCCGCGCCGATCATTCAACGCACACTGCATCCGTATGCGCGATCACTCAAGCTGCTGCATGTTCTCGCACTCGATGCCTTCCTTCCGCCACGGCTTGCGCAGTTCCGCGTGCGTGTTCGGATGTTCTGCATCCTCGCTCAAAGCCTGCTGGGTCGCCCGCTTCGTTCTCTTCCGATCTGGCTGCTGCGGCTGATGTATCACCTCGCCGAAGCCTGTATCGTGAGCCTCGCCGCCGAGCTCTGTCTGGTGATACCGATGGCGATTTACTTCCACCGCGCGACACTGTTGGCGCTGCCTCTGAACCTGCTGAATATACCCCTGCTTGCCGCTCTGTTGTGTGCAGCTCTAACGATGTTCTGCGCAGCTCTGATCAGCAACTGGCTCGCAGCAATCCCCGCAGCTCTCACCGCTTTGCTACTGCACGCCATGCGCTTCACGGTGCTGCACCTGCAAACCGCACCTCTCGCAGATATCCGGATGCCCGCGCCATCCATGCTGGCAATCGCAGTCGCCATCGCGATGATCGCTGCAGGCTGCATCCTTTTGTGCGAACGCAGCCGCACGCTCGTCATCGCTGGAACCACTCTAGCCTTACTCGTTCCTCTTGTAACGCTGTACCCGGCAAGACCCCTTCTCCATGCCGGCGTGCTCGAGATCACAGCGCTCGATGTTGGCCAGGGCGACTCGCTGCTGACCGTCGCGCCCGATGGCCACACCCTGCTCATCGACGCAGGCGGCCCGGTCGGTCGCGGCGGAGGCACCGCGATCAGCAGCTGGGACATCGGCGAAGAGATCGTCGCACCGTATCTATGGTCGCGACGCATCCGGCGACTCGACGTCGTAGCTCTCACGCATGCGCACTCCGACCACATGGGTGGCATGCCAGCGGTCTTACGTGACCTCCGCCCGCGTGAGTTGTGGCTTAGCATTGAGCCTGCCGATTCGCCAGGTCTCAAGGCCTTACTCGACGAGGCCCAGCGATTGTCGATTCCTGTAAGACACTTGCGTGCGGGAGACACCTTTGCCTGGGGCGACACTCAAATTGCGGTGCTCGCGCCTGAACTGGGTTATGGCAATGATCGCGCTCCTGTAAACAACGATTCTCTCGTACTCCGTATCGACTACGATCGGTCCAGCGCGCTGCTCGAAGGCGACGCGGAAGCCAGCAGCGAAGACGCGATGCTGAACCACCATCGTCTTTCCCCAGTCACGTTGCTGAAGGTGGGCCATCACGGCAGCAAGAGCTCCACCACTGCGGAGTTCCTCGATGCCGTCGCACCGCGCGCTGCCGTCATCAGCGTGGGCCGCCATAACACCTTCGGGCATCCGCGCGCTGAGGTGCTCGAGCGCCTGGAAGCAGCGCACACCCGCACCTATCGCACGGACCGTAACGGTGTGGAGACCTTCCTGCTCGACAGAGACGGCGCGATCACCGCCAGTTCCGCGCTTGTTCCGCTGTCTGTTTCCACAGAGCCCTGGGACTAGAATGCCAGCAAGCTGAGCTTGAACGGGACGCTCCAAATCCAACGCACGCCAACCGCGCAGGAGACTTATGGAAAAGCCTTCGACCCTCACAGCCGCAACCTCACCCATCAAGACTCCTAAGACACAGGAAGAACTTGAAGAAGCCAAGCTGATTCGTCGTTTGCAGCTGATGATGAACCTTGTGATGCAGACGATCGCGCAGGATAGTTCTCTCAGCGTCGACGATGCTTCACAGATGATCGCCGACAGCCGCAACGCCGCCCTTGCCATGTTTCCCGGCAAGGAACTCGCCTACGATCTGATCTGGAAGCCGCGTTTCCAGCGGCTGATGCGAGAACGCTTCCGCATCATGTAACGCACAAACAGCGAGGCCATCCGCGAACGGATGGCCTCGCTGTTTAGAGTTGCGTTGAGGTTAGAACTCGATACGAGCCGACAACTGCACTGACTTCCGGGTTGCACTGAGATTGTTGGTGACGGTGCCAAAAGCGGCGTTGCCAAGCTGAGAGCTCGCAACAGCAAACCACGTGTGATTCGTGATGTTGTACCACTCTGCGCGAAAGTTCAACCGTGTCGTATCCGTGACATGCAGCGGGAAGCTGCGCACCAGGGCGACGTCGAGGTTGTAGTTTCCAGGACCATAGAGACCATAAGCGGCCGTGCGCGCTCCATTCGCAAACGTATAGAGAGGTGCGAATGGCGAGCCATTGGGAAATGCCGTGGATGCGGCCAACTGCGAAGGCGCAATGAACGGACCGGTTGGAGCCGCCTGCGTTCCACCGCTGGCAGCAATGTAGGAGATGGCGGTAGGATTGGCTGCCGTAATGCCCTGACCCCATTTGCCATTGACGCGGACCTGGCCCGAGAAGTTCGGGTTGTAGTTCGCTTCATTGCAGCTCTGCGCCGGGTTGGTCTGGCATGCCGAGGACGTGATCGAAAGAGGCGAGCCGGAGAATGCCTGGAAGGTCTCCGAAAACTTGAAGCCTCCAAGAACAGCGCGCTCCAGGTGGTTCGTTCCGAGAATGCTGTCCCCGATAGGCAGGTTCCACACACCCGTCACTACGATGTGATGAGGCTGGTTTGTCGTTGAACTCGAGCGCTCGATCCGGTCCGCAGCAAAGCTGACATTCGGCTCGTTTGCAATCGTACCCGCGGGGATGGCATAGCCTGTACGGAAGGTGCCGCCATCGTCGATCGAGTGCGACCAGGTGTAGTTCGCCATGAAGGTGAGCCCATGCGAAGGACGCATGTTGAGCGACACCTGCAGTGCGTTGTAGTTAGCGTTTGCAGTGTAGCCAAACGTATCCGATACCCCCTGGAACGGGAAGGGCTTGAGAGCTGCCGAGATCGCCTGGGTTGGAGTAAAGCCTGTCGGGCAGGTGACACCCGCTGCCGTGCAATTTGCCGTAGTCGCAAGCGAAGTCAGGTTGGACTTCAGAGCAAGGTATTTCGGATCTAGCCCGTTCGACCAGTAGCCACGAGGGCTGCCGCTATCGACAGGCAGAAAGTGGCCCTGCGAACCGACATACGAAATAGTCGAAGTGAAAGCGTTCGTCCACTGGTGCTGGAAGCCGAAGTTGTAGTTCAGGAACTCAGGCGCACGCGAACCGTAATAAGAATCGTCGTAGCCGATGCTGGACGGTGTGCCGGTATATCCAGAGGTCGTCGTGTAGCCGGTTCCATACTGCGGTCCCGACGCTGTTCCAGAAGCCACAGGGTAGGTAGGAATTGCGCCATTGGCTCCGGTGAAGGGGGCGGTGCTCAGCAGCGATCCATTCGAAGCGAAAGAAGGCGCAGACGAGAAACCGAGAGTACCCAGGCTGCTCGCGCCACCGCCTACAGCTCCACCGTGCGAGAACATCACACCGTAGCTGGCACGGATGACGGTCTTCGGATCAACCTGGTAGGCGAGGCCGATGCGCGGACCAAAGTTCTTGTACCAGTTCTGTACCGGCGTCGAGCAGTTGCAGGTGTTCGGGCCAGTACCAGTGAACTGAAGCGCCCCATTGATGCCAGTAACTGGGTTCGCAAGGTTTGGGTTGAAGAAGCTGCCCGCGTTGTGAACTTCACGGACTGAAGGATAGTAGTCCCAGCGAAGACCAAGGTCAGCGGTCAACTTCGACGTAATCTTCCAATTATCTTGCACGTAAGGAGAGATAGGACGGAAGCGCGCGCCGAACTCTTGCTGAAGGTAATTTGTAAAGCTCGTCTTGTCGATCTGACCTACCAGGAAGCTGGCGTAAGCAAGACCGGTGTTCGCAAGCGCTGAATACTTCGGGGAGGCATTCGTGGAAGGCGTGAGGCCCGCCGTTTCCGTCACCGCCGTTGCCAGCGTGAGAGGTGTGCTACCGCCCGTGGCGTTAACCACGTTGTAGAGCATCCACTGGATCTGGCCCCCGAAGGTGAGCGTATGCTTGCCCTTCTGCCATTGCAGGTTGTCAACAAGGGTATAGTTCTCAGCGAGTGTGACGCCGGGCGTCGTGCCCGCCCACTGCGTGGGCGCGTCCGTACCGGCAAAGGTCGTGATGGGAAAGGCGGAGCTGGCCGGACCGCTGGGCTGTCCACTGATGCCCATCGCAGTTGCGGCGTAGGTAGGAGCTTGATCGGAGTCGAATGTGGGCCCATTGTAGCGAGCGTAGCCATATTTGAACTGGTTGACGAGGTGCTCGGTGAAAGCGTGCGACTCTTCTACAACCGCCACAACGGTTTTTGGAGCATACGCCTGACCGTAGTTATAGGGGAGCGGGCCAACGCCACGACCGGCGGTTGTCTGACCAACAGGGTTAGAGCTGGCTTGGCGACCCACGGCGGCCGTGTCTTTGGGATTGATCACATAGTCGATGCGGTCGGTCGTCGACCAATTGACGAGGCCCGTCTTGTTAGGAGCGAGGTAGTTGTTCTGTAGGTTTTGGTTGGTCAGCGTCGGAATAAACTGCTGCATATTCTTGGCGACAGTAGAGAACTCGCTGGCTGGAATCACGTTGACCGCAGCGCCCGTAGCGACAGGGTTTCCAGCGGGACCCGTAGCTGCTCCAGGGCCATATCCATACTGATAGCGGCAAGGGCCAGTGGTGCTGTGCGCCGTGCAGGCCGTCTGCGTAGAAGGATCGTAAATAGCAATGCCCGTCGCGCTGAAGTCGCCGCCCTGCTGTGCAAGCGTGGGGAACGTGTTGTAGGTGGGTGTTGCGCTGGCATAGCGGAAGCCGTTGTAGTTACCGAAGAAGAAGAGCTTTTCCTTCCACTTGCCAAAAGGCACCAGCGGACCACTGAGGTTGATACCGTACTCATTGCTGTTCTCAACCGGCTTCTTCACCTGGCCGAGTGCGTTCGGCAGTTTGCCGAAGAATCCATACGTGTCCAGTGCCGTGTTGCGGAAGAACTCATACACGCTTCCGTGGTACTTCGTGCCACCCTGTTTGATGGTGTAGTTTTGAATGCCCTGGCCTTCGTAGATGGCCGAATAACCGCTTGTCTGCACCTGGAACTGGTCGACAGCATCTACCGAGATGGCCGTCCACACGTAGCGCGGATCGCCGTTACCGCCGGCACGCACAAACGCCACGCCGTCTACATAAACATCAGAGACAGCGCCCTTGCTGCCGGAGCCGTTGACGATGCCGGTGTTGGTCGTGGGATTACCGCTGGTGTTGTTGCCCTGCACACCGGGCATCAGGAACGCAAAGTCGGTAGCACGGCGTTGATCGGGCTGGCCGTAAGCGCCCATCTCGATCGGCAGCGCGGAGTACATCTCGTTCTCCATCGTTGCGCCGAGCGTCGCGTTCGTCGTCTCGAGCTGCGGAGGCAGCGTCGATACCGTGACCTCCTGATCGCTTCCGCCAACAGGCAGCTTCGGACTAAAGGTCTGCGTCTCGAGAGCATTGACCTGAACGTTCTTCTGCAACAGCTTCTGGAAGCCGGGAGCCGTCACAGTGATCGTGTACACCCCGGGATCCAGAGTGTTCACGGAGTAGTCGCCCGCCGAGGTGCTGGTGGTCGTAGTGGAGATGTTGTTCGCCGTGTTTGTGATGACGATCGTTGCGCCAGGGATGGAGGCGCCGGTCGGATCCTGAATCGTGCCGGAGACGGCACCTTTACCGGCAAGTTGCGCCTGCGCTGGCATGGCAGCCATCATCAGGAAGGCGGTCAGACAGGCTACACCGATCGGGTTGATCAGTACGCGTAGCGCGCGACGGACAGAAGGGGAAAACAATGGATGCTTCACATGGACTCCTAAAAGGTCTTGCAGGAGCCTGTTGATACGCACTGTGGAACAGTTGACGCTCAGCAGGTTCAGAGATACTGTTTCTCTCGCGTTGAACACTATCCGCGTTCGCTGTAAAACATGTCAAGTCGGAAATGAAGGCGGTCAAACAGCAATGACGCCCCGGGATGTCGATCTCCGGGGCGTCATCTGTGTAAGGCGTTGTTTCAATAGGTATTTACGGGCTACGAACCTGCTCTTTCGGAACGTCCAGAAAGCTCCGCCGCGCGTGCCTCCGCAAAGGCTGCGGCCCCCAAAAGAGCGCAGGTGTCATCCAGGATCACCCGGACCGGCACCGCGTGTAATAGCGGCGAGAGTCGTCCTTTATCGAGGAAGGCCTTCGTGAACTCGCCGTTCTGAAGCGTCTTCAGGATCTTCGGCGCAATGCCGCCGCCAAGATAAATGCCGCCCATCGCCAGCACCTTCAGAGCGATGTTGCCAGCCTCCGCTCCATACGCAGACACGAACAGCCGCATCGTCTCCGCGCAGATCTCGCTGGAGCCATCCTCGGCACACTGACCGATCACAGCATTGGGATCTTCCTTCTCCAGGCGGTCCTTCAACCACTGCGGCTCTTCCATCTTCACATCGTCGCGCAGGAAGGCGTAGATGTTCTTGATGCCGATACCGGAGACGACGCGCTCGCTGCTGACGCGACCATTGAGCGTGCGCTGCAGATATTCGAGCAGCGCGATCTCGCGCTCGTTGCGTGCTGGGAAATCCGCATGACCGCCCTCGGAGGGCAACGGTAGATGTGTATGCGATTTCGCGTCATAGATCAGCAGCGCTTCGCCCAGGCCTGTACCCGCAGCGATCAACCCGCGATGCCCAACGGACTTCGCATCGCCTTCGATCAGCGTGAAGACACTCTCCGGCGCGAGCTCCGGGATGCCGTAGCCATTGGCTTCGAGATCGTTGATGAGGAAGATATGCTCAATGCCCAGCGACTTCTGCAGGTCGCGCGCGTCCAGCGTCCACGGCAGGTTCGTCAGCTTCAAGCGGCCATCACGGACGGGGCCGGGACAGCCAAAGCAGGCAGCAATAATCTCAGGCTCATCCTTGCCCTGCGCCTGGAAGGCCTTCACCACATCGTCGAGTGACTTGTACTCATGCGCGGGAAACTTGTGGTCACGCACAGATGCTAGCCTGCCGCCGACAAAGTTATACAACGCCAGATGGACCTTCGTGCCGCCTACATCGCCTGCCAGAATCATTTGCGCCTCAAAAATTAGTTAGACAGTAGAGGGGAAGACAGTAGTGAACGGAATACACCGCTGTCTACTGTCTTTCCTCCACTGTCTGAGTTAAAGCTCCAGGGTGCCAATCTTGTGCGAGCCCGTGTCGATACTCGGCGAGGGAAGCTTTGCCGCCGCAGCCTCGTCAAGCAGGAACAGCAGCTTGCCGTTCGAGGGCCGAATCAGCTGCGAAGGCAGACGATCGATGTCGCGCGGCCCGGTGAGCACCTCAGCAAGAACATCGGCCTTCCCTTCGCCTTCAATAGCAAAAACAACTTCTTTCGCCTGGTTGATTACCGGCGCTGTCAACGTGATGCGCCACGTATCTTTCTGCGGAACATGATTCGCGAGAACGAGGTTCGTAATGTTCTCCAACGCTTCCGTATGAGGAAACAGCGAAGCGGTATGACCGTCCGGCCCCATGCCCAGCAGCAGCAAGTCAAACGCAGGCGACTCCGCACCCTCCAGCTTCATGCTGTTGCGCAGGTAGCTCTCGTAGCGTGACGCGGCCTCTTCAGGGTCCAATTCGCCTTCCATGCGGTATACGTTCCCCGCCGGCAGCGGTACCTTGTCGAGCAGCAACTCCTTGCACACCCCGTAGTTCGACTCAGGATCGGTCGGAGGCACGCAGCGCTCATCGACCCAGTAAAGATGCAGCTTATCCCAAGGGATTGTGTTGAGGAACGGGCCTGCGGGATCGGCCAGTAGTTTGAAGCTCGCCTGAGGAGTGGACCCACCCGAGATCGCGATGCGAGCCACGCCACGCGTCGCTATGGCTTCTTCCGTACGCTTTGCAAACAGCCGAGCAACAGCCAGCGCTGTGTCTTCTTTTTTCGACCAAACCTCGTATGTCACCGTGACCGAACGTGCCATAGCTCAACAAACTCCTTGAAGTAAAATCTGCGCCCTTACTCCAACAACAACCTTAGAGGCCGTTGCAATAATCGCTGTAACGATCAACAGGGAGCAGCAATAAAATTTGCCACTCCCTGTTGAATGCTTCTATGCCTGTTTACAGCTTGTGCCACTTGCGGCCATCGCGACGAAGCAGGTCATCCGCTTCTTCGGGCCCCCAGCTGCCCGACTCATAGTTAGGGAAGCCCGCAGCTGCGGTCTTCTCCCATGCTTCGAGGATCGGGGTCATCAGCGCCCAGGTCGCTTCCACGCCATCGCGATGAGCGAACAGCGTGCCGTCGCCCAGCATGGCATCGAGCAACAGACGCTCATAGCCGTTCGCTGAGCTCTTGCCGAAGTTCTCCGCGTAGCTGAAGTCCATATCCACTGGCTTCACGTTCGTGGTCGGTCCGGGGATCTTCGCTCCGAAAGTGAGCTTGATGCCCTCATCCGGCTGGATGCGAAGCTGCAGCACGTTCGGCTGTACCTTCGTGGTCTGGTCGTTGCCCTTGAAGAGGTGAAGAGGCGGCTGCTTGAAGGTCACCGTCACCTCGGTCACGCGCTTCGCGAGACGCTTGCCTGCGCGGATGTAGATTGGTACACCGGCCCAGCGCCAGTTCTCGATCTGTAACTTCATCGCTGCAAAGGTCTCGGTGTTCGACTCGGGGTTGACGCGGTCTTCCTGGCGGTAGCCAATCACGTCCTTGCCGTCGACCTTGCCGGGACCGTACTGGCCGCGCACCGTATCGGTAACAGGTATCGGTTCGATTGCCTTCCATACCTTCAGCTTCTCGGTGCGAACAGCGTCGCTTTCGAAGCTGTCTGGCGGTTCCATCGCGACGAAGCTCAACACTTCCATCACGTGGTTCTGCAGAACATCGCGCAGAGCGCCGGCCTTCTCATAGAACGGGCCGCGACCTTCAATGCCGATGGACTCGGCAGCGGTGATCTCGATGTGGTCTATGTAGTTGCGGTTCCAGATGGGCTCGAACAAGGCGTTCGCAAAGCGGAAGACGAGGATGTTCTGCACCGTCTCCTTGCCCAGGTAATGATCGATGCGGAAGATCTGATCCTCGCGCAGTACAGCGTTGATCTCATCGTTCAACTTCTTCGCCGACTCAAGATCGGTGCCGAAGGGCTTCTCGATGATGACGTGTGCCCACGACGGGGCCGCCGGGTTCGTCATGCCCTGCTTGGACAGACGCTGCGTTACATCGGCAAAGTACTCCGGTGCCACCGCGAGATAGAACAGGCGATTGCCCTTCGTGCCAAGCTCCTTGTCGATGCCTTCCAGGAACACCTTCAACCCGGCAAAGCCGTTGTCGTCGTCGAAGTTGGTCGTGAAGTACCGCACACGATCCATGAAGGGCTTGAGCTTGGGATCGTCCTGCTCCACACCGCCGCCCTTGATGATGCCGTCCTGCATATCCGGAGCAAAGGTCGCCGAAAGATCGCGGCGGGCAACGCCTACAACCGCGAAGTCCTGTGGCAGAAGACCTTCCTGCTCGAGGTGGTACAGCGCGGGCAACAACTTGCGCTTGGTCAGATCGCCCGAAGCGCCAAAGATTACAACGACGCAGGGCTCCGGAATCCGCTCCTGCTTCTTTCCTACGCCCGTCTGGGCGGTCTTCACATCGTCTGCCATCACTACTCCTTACGGTTGTTTCTGACCCAGGTTCCTTACGACTTCTTGACCGCGTGGCCGCCGAACTCGTTACGCATCACACTCAACATACGGTCGGTGAAGTTGTTGTCTTCACGCGAACGGAGGCGGCGGATCAACGACTCTGTAATCACCGGAGCCGACACGTTCAGATCAATCGCCTCGAACACAGTCCAGCGACCTTCGCCGGAGTCAGGCACATAGGCCTCGAGTCCATCGAGCGTCGGGTTCTTCTTCAATGCATCGGCGGTCAGGTCGAGCAACCACGAACGCACAACCGAACCATAGCGCCAAATCTCGGAGATCTGCACGAGGTCGAGAGCGAGCGGCGTCTTCGCCTTCATGATCGAGAAGCCTTCTGCATACGCCTGCATGATGCCGTACTCGATACCGTTGTGCACCATCTTCACGAAGTGACCCGCGCCAGCCGGACCCACGCGGCCCCAGCCTTCGTGCGCAGCAGGAGCGAGCGCCTCGAAGATAGGCGTGAGATATGCAACCGGATCCTCATCACCGCCGATCATCATCGAATAGCCCTCGGTGATGCCCCAGATGCCGCCCGACGTGCCTACGTCGACGAACTCGAAACCTTCCTTCTTCAGCTCGTCGTGGCGACGCTGCGAATCCTTGTAGTTCGAGTTGCCGCCGTCGATGAAAATGTCACCGGGCTCCATGAACGCCTTGAGACCAGCGATCGTCTGGTCGACGGGATCTCCTGCGGGCACCATGATCCACACTGCGCGGCGGCCAGTGAAGGCCTCGTCCATCTCCTTCAACGAGTTCACGCCAACCGAACCGGCGGCTGTCAACTTTGCGACTGCATCCTTGTTGAAGTCGAAGCCGATGACGCGGTGTCCCGCGAGGCGGAGACGCTCCGCCATGTTGCCGCCCATCTTGCCGAGTCCGATGATTCCAAGTTCCATGTCAGTTTCCTTCTTCCAAAACTTCGTGTTTGAGATTGCGCCCGCAAACCGAGCGGGACGTTCCAGCCGACGCCAGTCGGTGGAAAGAACACCTCTTAGAGAGTAATCCGAATCGCTGTCAACGGCACGTCAACCTGTCTATTGAAATCTGCATAGGCGATTAAAAGAACGCCAAACTCGTTTATTTGCTCTTTATTCTCCTGCCGGGAAGTCCGCCCCGATCGTCGTCTCGCGCCACTCGGCAACGTCCTTCAACTGTGCGTCAATCTTGCCCTGCAGGCGAGGAATCGTGCTCGCTCCCAGCAACAGGCGCAGCGGTGGATTCTCACCCTCAACCGCCTTCACAATCGCGGCTACCGCTCGCTTTGGATCGCCTGGCTGGACGCCGTTCTGCTTCTCGGCATACTCCCGCATTTTTCCGGCTGTCTGGTCATAATCGGCGATGTGGTGCGACGCGGGCATGTCCTGCCGCGCAAGAAAATCTGTCCGGAACGGTCCCGGCTCGACGATGGTAACGGTAATGCCCAGCGGCTTCACCTCCGCCGCCAGCGCCTCGGAGATGCCCTCGACCGCAAATTTCGTGCCGTTATACATACCGAAGCCCGGCGTCGCCACCAGGCCGCCAATCGAGGACAGATTCACAATGTGCCCTGACTTCCGCGCACGCATCTGCGGCAGCACTGCCTGCGTCATGCGGATCAGCCCGAAGACATTGGCCTCGAACATCGGCCGATACTCGCGCTCGTCAGACTCTTCAATGGCACCAACCATGCCATAGCCCGCGTTGTTCACCAGCACATCGATTCGTCCTAAGCGCTGCGTCGCCGCGGCCACCGCGGCATCCACCTGCTCCGACTTCGTGACATCCAGCTCCAGCACCAGTACCAGCTCTCCATACTTCTCGACCAGCGCAGCCAGATTGCCCTCTGGCCTGCGCGCCGTCGCCACCACCCTGTGCCCTGTATGAAGAAGGGTCTCGGCCAAATCAAGACCGAAACCCTTGGAAGCTCCTGTAATCAACCAAACTTGCTGACGTGCCTGCTCGCTCATAGAGATGAGACGCTCTCACACGGGTCAACGATGCAACCGAATCAACTCTTTGCGACTACTCTGTGATCTCCGTCACGCCATCCTCGCCTGCCACCAGCACCATGCTCGCCAGGCCGAGGAACAACCCATGCTCCACCACGCCCACAATGTTGCGAATCTCCGCAGCCGTCTCTTCCGGATTTTCAATCACGCCGCAATGGCAGTCGAGGATGTAGTTCTGCTCGTCCGTCAGCAGCGGGCCGCTGCCATCCTTTAGCATCCGTAGCTTCGGATTGAGGTCCAGTTCGCTCAGCCGCTTCTCCACCAGCGGCAAGGCCATCTTGATGACCTCGATCGGCAGCGGAAACTTCCCTAGCTTCTCGACCAGCTTCGTCGAATCCACCACGCAGACGAACTTCTTCGCCGAGCTGGCCACAATCTTCTCGCGAAGCAACGCAGCGCCACCGCCCTTGATCAGGGCGAAACCCGGAGCCACCTCATCCGCGCCGTCGATGTAGAGATCCAGCTCCGGCAGCACGTTCAATGTCACGACGTCCATACCCAGCGAAAGCCCCAACTCGGTGCTGGCATCGCTTGAAGCGACGCACCGGATCTTCAAACCTTCGTTCTTCACGCGCTCGCCCAGCGCTTTGATGAACATCGTCGACGTAGAGCCGGTTCCCAACCCAACGGCCATGCCGTCTTCCACCAGCTGCGCTGCGCGCTTGCCTACGAGTGCCTTTGCCTCATCCTGTGTCATATAAAAAAGCTCCCAGCTCTCAGCTTTTAGCTAAAACCATTTGAAAACCCAGAAACGGTTAGGGCTGGATGAGAGATCTCATCCAGCCCTAACAAGCTAGCAGCTAGTAGCCAGAAGCTAAAAGCTACTTCTTCACCAGCTTCTTCGCGTGATCGACGACATTCGATACGCAGATGCCGTACTTCTCCATCACGAGCGGACCCGGAGCCGAAGCGCCGAACTTATCGACGCCGATCGCCACGCCATCGCGACCGATATACTTCCACCAGCCCATCGTGGCGCCGGCTTCGACTGAGATCTTCGGCACACCGTGCGGGAAGATCGAGTCCTTGTACTCTGCGCTCTGCTCCTCGAAAATCCGGAAGCTCGGCATCGAGACGACGGTTGCGTTGATGCCCGCAGCCTTCAGCTCTTCAGCAGCCTTCAGAATGATCTCCACTTCGGAGCCAGCCGCGACCAGGATCACGTCCTTGCCGTACGCTTCGAGCACGTAAGCGCCCTTGCGAACGCCCTCGTTGATCTTGTACTTCACGGCATCCAGCACTGGCAGGTCCTGGCGGCTGAGGGCCATGAAGCTGGCCGACTTGCGCTCCAGGGCGAGCTGCCACACCACAGCCGTCTCATTCGCGTCCGCAGGACGGAAGTCGGTGAGCTGGGGAATCGCGCGCAACGCCATCAGGTGCTCGACCGGCTGGTGCGTAGGGCCATCGGCGCCCAGACCAATCGAATCGTGCGTAAAGATGTAGAGCGAGTGCGAGCTCTGCAGTGCGCCCATGCGGATCGCCGAACGGCAATAATCGCTGAACGTAAAGAACGTCGAACCGAAGGGAATCAGACCGCCGTGTGCAGCAATGCCGTTCACAGCTGCCATCATGCCGAACTCACGCACGCCGAAGAACACGTTGCGGCCCTTGGGGTCCACGTGGAAGCTGGGCGAGTCCTTGAAGATCGTCTTGGTCGAAGACGTCAGATCGGCAGCGCCGCCAAACAGCTCAGGAACATTCTTCGCGAGCGCGTTCATCACCACCTGGCCAGCATTACGCGTAGCCACGGGCTTGTCTGTCGGGAAGACAGGGATGTCCTTGTTCCAGCCCTCAGCCAACTCCATTGCCGTGGTCCGCGAGTATTGCGCACCCAGCGTCGGGTAGGCTTTGGTGTAAGCCGCGAACTTCTCGTTCCACTCGGCCTGCGCCTTCTTGCCCTTTTCGACAGCCTGCAGCCAGTTTTTGCCAGCCTCTTCGGGGACGAAGAAGCTCTTCTCCGGATCGAAGCCGAGGTTGATCTTGGTCTCCTTCGTGGCAGCCTCACCCAGCGCCTCACCGTGGACCTTGTTCGTTCCAGCTTTCGGCGAACCGTAGCCGATGACCGTGCGCACACGGATCAGGCTGGGCTTGGTCGTCTCTGCCTTTGCAGCTTCGATGGCCTTCGTCAGAGCGACTAGATCGTTGCCGTCGTCCACCATCTGAACATGCCAGTGGTAGGCCTCGAAACGCTTGGTCACGTCCTCGGTGTAGCTCAAGTCCGTGGGACCGTCGAGCGAGATCAGGTTGTCGTCATACAGCACGATCAGCTTGCCCAGGCCCAGCGTTCCGGCGAGCGAAGCGGACTCGTGCGAGATGCCTTCCATCAGATCGCCATCGCCACACAGAACGTACGTATGGTGATCGACCGGCGTGTGCGTGTTGTAGCCGCTGGAGGTGTCGCCCGCCTGGTTATATACAGCAGCAAGGTGCTTCTCAGCGATGGCGAGACCGACGGCCTCGGCAAAGCCCTGTCCCAGCGGACCGGTGGTGACTTCCACACCCGGCGTCTCACCCGATTCCGGATGACCGGCGGTGTGCGAGCCCCACTCGCGGAACTGCTTCAACTGCTCCATCGGCAGGTCATAGCCGGTCAAATGCAGGACGCCGTACAGCAGAGACGAGGCGTGTCCGTTCGAGAGAACGAAACGGTCGCGGTCGCTCCAGAGCGGATCGGCAGGGTTGAACTTCATGAACTTGTGGTACAGCAGGTAGGCGATCGGAGCGCAGCCCAGAGGCGCTCCCGGATGGCCGTTCTTCGCCTTTTCCACCTGGTCGACGGCCAGAAGCCGGAGGGTGTTGATAGAAAGTTGATCGAGTGCATCTTGCTGCTGCTGGTCGCTCATTACTGTCCTCATCTTAGGGTTTGCGCGCGCACGAACTCACCGTGCGCCTGAAGGCGTCGCTTCAAGTGCTTATCCAGTGTACTCGTGCCGCTGGAGTTTGGCTGTAAACGCTCAACAGGCTGACTGCGAATGCTTCCAGGATTCACGTTCCGTGCTGGATTTGTCTAATCAACCTCAATTGGAAAAGCCCACACCTCTGGTGAGATGCAGGCTCTCCCCTTCGAGCGCACTATAGCTTTGGCTGCTGGTTGACCGGCTGCACCGGACCGGCATGCGGAGGTGGCGCTCCAACTGGAGCCTGCGGCCTTGGCTGAGATGGCGCCTGCTGAAATTGCTGACGCGGTTGCGGCTGCGCCGGCTCGGGACGGGGCTGAGGTTGTGTCGGTTGCGGCTGGGGCATCGGCTGCGGGACGCGCTGTGGCTGTTGGGGCTGAATCGGAGCCTGCATCTGCTGCTGCACGACGTGCGGCGGTTGCATCGGCTGCTGCTGTTGTTGAGCAGGCTGTGGCTGCTGTGGACGATTGAACTGCTGTCCTGGCTGGCGCTCCTGCTCCGTGCGCGGACGATACACGTTGTTCTGAGTATCCGTCTGTGGCTGCTGCGGTAAGCGGTCCGGTCGTTGTGGCTGTTGCGCAGGGGCCTGCTGTACCGGAGCTTGCTGGATGGACTGCGACGGCTGCTGGCGGTTGGGCTGTTGCGGTTGCGCCTGGACAGGCTGCTGACGGTAGCTCTGCGGGTTTTGTTCCCCTTCTACAACCTGATGCGGATTGTTCACGTTGCCTTGTGGTTGTTGTCCACGGCCAGGCTGCTGCTGCTGGATTGGCGCCTGCTGCTGCACCTGAGCGGGCTGCCCCTGCTGCCGTTGCCCTTGAGGATTCTGCACCGGCTGAGGTTGCTGGAACTGTCCTGGCTGCTGGTTCGGCTGTCCGCGCTGTGGTTGCTGCCCTTGCTGTCCAGACTGCTGCTGTTGCTGAGGCATCCGCGGGCCGCCATTGCCCTGCCGCCGATCCGCTGCTCCCTGCGAGGCCAGCACCGGACGCTGCATCTGCTGCGGCACCGCCCGCGCCGGAGCCTGCCCGCCCTGTGGCCGCTGCCGCACCATCGGAGGCTGCGCCATCACCTGCCCGCCCGCGACCTGCTGCGGATTCAGCCGCACCATCGACTGGTCCACGCGCCGTCCGCCTGCAAAGTTCTCCTGCGAAACCGCCACCGTCGCGCCCATGCGGTTCGCGTACGGACGATTGCCCGTATTCGCGTACATGCTCACGACAGACCGCTGGTTGTAGATGCTGCGCACCTGATTGCTATCGCGGCTGTAGATGTTGCTGACGTTCACGCGGTTCACATATCGCGGGCTGGCTTGGTACCACGGCTGATAGACCTCACGCGGCCCCAGCGGGAACCACGCCGTCACACCTGCACCGAAACCTCCGCCGCCCACAAACGCCACCAGCGCAGGCGAGTACACAGGACGCACCACCGGCGGCCCTGGGATCCATCCCCAGCGATTGCCGAAGCGGTTCCAGCGTCCGTAATGATAGGGTGCAAAGCCCCACGGCTCCGCTCCGATCCAGGTCCATCCCCACGGGCCCACATAAGCCCAGTGCCCATTGCGATACGGCTGCCAGCCCACATCGATCGTGGTGGGGTACCAGACGGCGCCATAATCGGCATCGTTGTCCCAGCTTCCGTACGCCGTCAGGTCTTCTGCCCCAATGGTGCCGGGATTCAAGTAGTTCTGCTCCGCCGCATATGCGCCTTCGTACACGCTATCCCGCTGCTGCGAAAAGCGATCCAGCCCGTCCGCCCGCATGCCACGCAGATTTTGCGCCTGCACCGGATTGTTGCCCACAAGGTAAATCCGCTCGCCCTGCGAGAGCACCTCCTGCACCCCGTTGCCATCCACCTGCACCTGTCCGCTGATGACATTGATCGCCGTGTTGCCATAGGCATCCACATCCACGCGCACATCACCCGCCTCCAGCACCGTCAGCGACACATTCGGCGTATCCAGCTCCACAACCTCGCCCTGGTCCAGATCGAAGCTGCGCAGATGCACGCTGCCCTGCGCCAGCCCGAACTGTGCCACAGTGTCCGTCATCGCCGTCACCGTCAGGTCGGTCTGCTGTCCCATCCGCACCGCCAGCTGCCCGGTCTGTATCTCCGCATTCGCTCCCAGGTCCGCATAGATGCGATCGCCTGAAGTCATCGGATAATTTGTCTCGGCCACGCTGAACTGCTGCACGCTCGCAGGCTCGAACGACACGTTGCCCACCACCACGCTGACACGGGCCACTCGCGATGGCGGATCACCTGCCTGCGCGTCGTCATAGCCCACTTGCCCGTATCCCGCGGATTGCGGATACCCCGGTTGGCTATAGCTTTGTGCCCCTGCGGTCCCATAAAGCAGCATTGCGCCCACCGACACCGCCATCCAAACCGTCTGCTGCCCCTTTTTGCCGATAACCTCGTTCATAGCTGCCATCCTTCTGTCGCGCATTTCAACGCGCAGCAAGTGTAACCCTCTTTGAAATCAAAAGATGTAGCGGGACAAGACACAAATCTCCGACCGCCTACGTTCGGTCATTGCTACCTACAGCCGCTCATTACCGCGATTCTGTTTCCAGTGAGCCGTCTCCACATTTCCGTACTTTTTCTGGAACCGCTCCGCTCTACCCTGCGTATGCTTCTCATGTCAGGCCCCGAAGTCGAGGCCCAATCACGCAACTCGCTTCTGGAGGAACCATGTTTTCTGCGTACTCGACCGCTTCTCGTTCATTCGCTTTTGGCATACTCGCTGCTGCTTCGCTTAGCTGCGCTCTCCTCACCGGCTGCCACGTCACCACCAACGAGAACGGCGATAAGAAAAACGTCGACATCGGCACTCCCTTCGGCTCTATGAAGGTCAACACCAGCAATACCGGAGATACCTCCGCCATCGGCCTCACCGCTTACCCCGGAGCCACTCCCGTCAAGGATGGCGACGATAAAGACGGCAACAACGCCGACGTCAATCTCAGCTTCGGAGACTTCCACCTCGGCGTGAAAGCCGCCAGTTTTCAGACCTCCGACTCCCAAGACAAGGTCCTCGCCTTCTATCGCAAGGACCTCGCCAGCCGCTACGGCGACGTCATCGCCTGCCGCGGTCACGATACCGTCGGTTCTCCTGCCCGCACCAGCCAGGGCCTCACCTGCGAGGATGGCGACAAGAACCACATCAGCACCAGCGATAAAGAAGGCCACAAGGGTTTCTCTATCACCAGTAGCGACGACGACAAGTCGAATCTCGAACTCCGCGCAGGCTCACAGCAGCACCAGCACATCGTCGGTGTCGAACGTCACGACGGCGGTACAAAGATCGGTCTAGTGCTACTCGACCTGCCCTCGCACCTCTCCGATCACAACAAAAAGAGCGAAGAGTAAAGCAGCGGAGAAGGGCGGAGAAGGAGAGAAGCGATTCATCACTCTCCACCTCCGCTACCTCCTCTCCTCTGTCGCTCTGCTACCCTTTGATCTGTGCCATTCCGTCTTTGCTCTCGCTGCCATAACGACCTCTCGACCGAAGATACTGGCGAGTTGACCTACTGCCCCCACTGCGGAGCAGCGCAGATTCAGCTCTCCGAAGAGCTTCGCGAGCAGTTCGAGCAGCAGCAGCTGGCAGCGCAGCATGCAGCCGACGGCATCACTCCCGCAGGACCTCCGCCTGAGTCCGCCGAGCCTGTCGTCATCGATCCCTCAGCCGTTGTATGGCCCCGCGCCCTTAACCTCATCGCCTTCGCCGGCGCCATCTTCGCCGCAGCGATGACGCTCATGCTGGCCCTGCCGCCGCTGGTGCTGGTTGTGCTGCTCTGGATGCTCGGCGCGCCCATCATCCTGCTGGGCATCTACTGCGCGAAGAACCCGGCAACTCGTGTTACGACAGCCTTTGGAGCTCGGCTTGGCCTGCTCTCCGGCCTAACCATTGGCTCCACCTTTATCACCGTCGATATCCTTGCGATGTTTGTCGAACGTTTTATTCTGCATCACGGCGCAGAGCTAGACAGCCAGTTCGGCGCCTCGCTCGACCAGATGCGCACCACCTTGACCCAGGTCTCACCCAATGATCCTGCGACCCTTCAGTACATGCTCGATATGCTGAAGGTACCCGAGTTCCACGCCGGCCTTGCACTTGCTGGTTGCGCCCTTGTCGTCATCCTCTACTCCGTCTACTCCACTGCCGCGGGTGCCTTCTCCGGCGCTCTGCGCTCGCGCTCGACGGCAAAGTAGTCCACCCCGGTCCCTGCGCAATCGTGCATTGACACTCCGCTGGTATCATCATTCCAGTCATGAGCGAAACCGCCAGCACCTCCGCCCAGCCTCGTTTCCGCGAAAAAGGTCGTCTTCTCTCCGCTTCGGAGATCGAACGCACCCTCGTCCGCCTTGCGCATGAGATCGTCGAGCGCAATAACGGCGCCTCCAACATCGGCCTCGTCGGCATCAAGCGCCGCGGCGTGCCGCTGGCCCAACGCATCTCCAAGCTCATCGAAACCATCGAGAAGGCACCCGTGCAGACCGGCGTCCTCGACATCAGCTTCTACCGCGACGATCTCTCCACCAAAGATAAAAAGCCCGTCGTCGAAAAGGGCGACATCGGCTTTGACGTGAATGGTCGCGACATCATCCTGATGGACGATGTCCTCTATACCGGGCGCACCATCCGAGCCGCGCTCGACGCACTCTTCGACCACGGCCGCCCCAAGAGCGTCCAGCTTCTCGTTCTCATCGACCGCGGCCACCGCGAGCTACCCATCGAGGCCCGCTTCATCGGCCGCACCGTCCCTACCAGCCGCCGCGAGATCATTGAGGTCAAGCTGAAAGAGATCGACGACGACGAACAGGTCATCCTCGTCGAACTCGTCGACTGAGGCCTTTCCTTAAACCAGAAACATCTGGGGCTACGGGTGAATCACCCGCAGCCCCAGATGTTTTTCAAAAGGCTCGAAGTCACGATCATTGTGCAGCAGGCTGTGCCCCTCACGGATGCAATACGTTGCAATCACGCAATCGATACCACTGCGCACGGTAATGCCGCGTTTGCGGAGCACCTGGTGATACTCGGCAGCTTTGGCCGCCACCACAGCACCGCCCGTATCGAGTATTGAAAACCTCGACATGTAACCCGACGCTTGTTTGAACTGAGAAGTGTCCGAAAATCCTCGAAGCGTTTCAAAGAAAATAAGGTCCGTCAAAGCAATCTCTTCAAGATCCATGTGCTCGTTCAGCCACGCCGTTTGAGGATTCAGCACCCCGCGAAAGCTGTCGATCCATACACTGGTTTCGATGACTGTCATGCAGCCGTTGTGCGGTTGCGGCTGGAACTCTTCGCTTCACGCTCACGCTGTTCTGACTCTGCCCACTTATCCTTGCTTCCGGACCAGTCGCGGTCCCCTTCCCACTTCACCTTCCCGAAGAGCTTGCGAATCTCTCCCTGCCCTTTGATCCGCACAAACATCTGTAAAGCTTCCTCTACCGCCGCCTTCTTCGTCTTGGCTCCGCTTGCCTTCATGGCTTGCTTCATCAGCAGATCGTCAATCTCAATGTTCGTTCGCATCACCGCACCTCTATGTGTAAGAATCGCACCAACTATGTGTATAGGTAAAGAAGAATGTCCATGAGCGAACCCACACCACTCGAAGCCGCGCTCAACAACGAAGAGGTGCCCACTCCCCTTCCTCCCGTCACCGCCGAACCTCTCGGCATGGGCGAGGTCCTGCGCATCCCGGCCATGCGCCGCATGTGGTACGCCCAGATCGTCTCCACCTTTGGCGACTTCCTCGCACTCTTCGCCATCATCGACATCATGACCTTCAACCTGCACGCCACACCACAGCAGGTCACCGGCCTCAACATTGCTTACCTGCTGCCCATCGCCGTGCTCGGCATCCTCTCCGGCGTCTTCGTCGATCGCTGGCCGCTCAAGCTCACCATGGTCGGCAGCGACTTCATCCGCGCAACGCTTTGCCTGGGACTGTTCTTTGTCCACAACATCATTGGCTTCTATGTCGTGATGGCGACTATCAGCATCTTCTCCAGCTTCTTCTCTCCCGCCCAGGGAGTCGCCGTCCGCTCCATCGTCCCCTTGAACGGCCTGCGCTCCGCTAACGCGTTGCTGCAGCAGGTCATGATGATGATGCGCATCCTTGGCGGCCCCATCGCCGTCACCATCGTCAAGGTCTTCGGTGCCAGGTCCTGTTATGGCATCGATGCCGCCAGCTTCCTCGCCTCCGGTTGTCTCATCGCCTCGCTAACGCTCATCGTCCCCAAGAAGCCAGTCACGCCCGCAAAGCCCAACACCGGCGCCATCGGCGGCATCCTGACCGACATGAAGGTCGGCGCCAGCTTCATCTTCCATCACGCCGCGCTCTTCTTCGTCATCGCCTCGCTCGCCGCGGGCATGTTCGTCATGGGCTGCTTCGGTCCGCTCATCGCTATCTATGTGCGCGACACCCTGCACGCCCCTCCGAGCCTCTTCGCCGTCACCAGCGCCATGATAGGCGTCGGCATGCTGGTCGGCATCAACGTGTTGAACTCCTTCGCCAAGAAGGTTGCCAACACCACCCAGGTCTACCTCGGGCTGGGAGGCATCGCCGTCGGCACGCTGTTGCTCGCAGCCGCGCCCCTTGCCGACATCAACGTGCCCTTCACGCACCTTGCCCTGCCCATCGTCATCACCGTCTTCGGCTGCTTCCTCATCGGCTTCTCCTGCGCCGGCATCATCGTTCCAGCCCAGACCCTCATACAGATGGAAACCCCCGCCGAGCTCATGGGACGCGTCGGCTCCACCACAATGTCCTCCATCTTCGGCGCGCAGATCGGCGGCCTTCTGCTCTCGGGTATCCTCGCCAACTACACCAGCGTGCGCACCGTCTTCGGTATCTGCACCGCGATGCTCGTCGTGCTCATCGTAGCGGGCAAGCTCTGGATGGAGCCCGAAGCCCACCCCGCCGTGTAACTCGATTACTCCACAATCGGCTTCCATCCACCCAGCATGAACGCCGGATCGCTGTACTCCTCAATCGTCTTCGCATCCTGCGGCAGCGTCAGCTGCTTCGACGCGGCATGACGCTGCGTCACATCGACTGGCTTCCCATCGAGGTGTGTGCTCGCAAACTCCCACAGATGCAGATGCGACGTATCGCCCTCGATCGTTCCCCACCCAATCGCCGGGATGTCCTTCAGCTTGCAGCGGATCAGCACCGCCTCGGCATACGGATAGTTCAGTCCATGATTGATCGGCAGCCGCGCAAAGAACGCCGTACTCAACGGATGCACCGGTGCACTTTGTCCTGCTGCTGGCGTCACAGCCGGACGGTCGCGCGCAAGAAACGTCGACTCCACAAACACGTTGCCATGGTTGCCGTCGGTATTGCGAATCCACATGAACGGCCCCATCGACTCCAGCACGCAGCGATAAAAGAACGCCGCTCCCACGCCCAGCACAGTATCGCCATCCCCAACGATCCTGCTGTCCGCCAGATAAATCTTCCCGCGCAGATTCAATGCGTCGCCCGAGCCTTTGATGTTCACGTGGCTCACAATGTCCTTCGACCCATAGACCAGCAGCCCCTCAGCCTGACCGAACAGATAGTTCGTCACCGAAAAGTTCTCCAGTGTAATCCCGTTCGAGTCATACACCGAGAACGCACACCGTCGCGAAGGTCCTGGCATCGGCGGGTTGAACGCGCTGTTGTTCCCATAGCCGATCTGCACCTTCTCGCGGTCCTCCCCACGAATCGTCAGGTTCGACTTGTGCTGAAAGAACACGATCTCTTCATACATGCCGTTCCTGATGAAAATCGTCACCCGCTTCGTCGGGTCCGCAGGCGCAGAATCGATCGCTCCCTGCACCGTGTTGAAGTCCCCACTGCCATCGGCCGCAACCACCAGCCGCGTCGCATCGCTCTTCGGCCCCGCCGCCTTCGTCGAGAACGTCCACGCCTTGTCGTCCGTGAATCCCTCGAACCGACCGCTAGCCACCGTCAACACACTCGCATCCATCTGCACGACGTACCGATGGTGATATCGAAGCACATTGTTATGCAGATAGATCGTCGCCACATTTCCGTGCACGATCACCGGATAAAAGTGGAAGTCCGCGAGTCCGCCGATCGTATTCAGTTGATACTTCTTCAGATCCGGCGGAGCCGTCTTCACCGCAGGCGTCGTGGTCGTAGGTGTCGGCGGATTCGGATCAATCTCCTGCCCCGCTATAGCAACACGGTGCGCCGGATCAGGCCCTGCTGACACACTCAAATCGAGCGTATCTACAAGCTGATGCGTCTCCGCATCGTAGACACGAATCTTCCCTGACGTCCCCACCGTCGGTGCGCTCGCAAACGTGAGCACCAGGTGCGTGTCCGGATTGATATCCTTCGCACGCATCGCCGGAAAACACGCCACCGACGCAGTCTGCGCCGCACTGCCCGGCACACTCATCAGCGCTACAGCGACACACGAAAGAAGAAGAGACTGCGATCGCATAGAGATCTCCCGAAGATGCTCTCTCGAGCACGCAACATCATAACGGGAGATCTCTACGCTCTACTTCACAGCGTCTTTCAAAGCTCCTCGCGCTGCCTCCAGCACCAATTCCACCTCACGCTCGCCATGCGCCGCGCTCACAAACGCCGCCTCGAACTGGCTCGGCGGCAGCCATATGCCGCGCTCCAACATGCCGCGATGGAAACGCGCGAACGCTGCCGTGTCCGAAGTCGCCGCCGTCGCAAAGTCCGTCACCGGCTGCGGTGTAAAGAACCACGTAAACATGCTGCCCACCCGGTTCGTCGTCATCCCGATGCCGAGTTCCACAGCGATCTTCGCCACACCGTCCGCCATCGCAGCCGTCGTCTTATCCAGCCCCGCATACATCGAATCTTTGCCCGCCAGCAACGCCTTCAGCGTCGCCATCCCCGCAGCCATCGCCAGCGGATTGCCGCTCAGCGTGCCTGCCTGGTATACCGGCCCAAGCGGAGCCAGATAATCCATGATCTCCGCCCGCCCACCGAACACACCCACCGGCAGCCCCCCGCCGACGATCTTGCCCAGCGTCGTCAAATCTGGCGCAGTCTCGCCGCTGGTAAACCCGTATAGCTCCTGCGCTCCACCCGGAGCCAGCCGGAAGCCCGTCATCACCTCGTCGAAGATCAGCAGCGCGCCATACTTCTTCGTAATCGCCCGCAGTCCAGCCAGATAACCCGGCGCAGGCGCAATCGTTCCTGCATTGCCCACCACAGGCTCTAGGATTACGCAGGCAATCTCTTCGGGCCGCGCCGCAAACTCCGCCTCGACCACTGCCAGATCGTTGTACGGCAGCGCAATCGTATGCTTCACCGTATCCGCAGGCACACCCGCCGAACCGGGAATCCCGAACGTCGCCACGCCGCTGCCAGCCTTCACCAGCAGCGCATCCGAGTGGCCGTGATAGCACCCCTCGAACTTGATGAAGAAGTTTCTGCCCGTAAAGCCGCGCGCCAGCCGTATCGCCGACATGCAGGCCTCCGTGCCTGAGCTTACAAACCGCAGCTTCTCCACACTCGGATAACACCGCTGCACCAACTCGGCCAGATCAGCCTCAGCCGCCGTGCTCGCTCCAAACGACGCGCTCTTCGTTGCCGCCTGCTGAATCGCCTCCACCACGCTCGGATATGCGTGGCCCAGCAACATCGGGCCCCAGCTGCCGAACATATCTACGAATCTGTTGCCATCCGCATCGGTCAGGTATGCCCCAGCCGCGCTCTCCACAAACGGCGGATGCCCGCCCACCGCACGAAACGCCCGCACCGGCGAGTCCACGCCACCCGGCAAGAAACCCTCTGCACGCCTCTGCAATACCTCGGAACGCGAAAATGAAAGACTCATAACCTCCAGTATAGAAGTCGCTGATACACTTGCCCAACAAGCCTCATTGACTGACTTCTTCCCACCCGGAACAGGCACCAGACTCATCTCCTGTACACCTTCAGGACGCGGCCTTCGCCACGCCCAAACCCTCAGCCTTGTGTTTAACCGTAAGAGGCCCCCGTAGTGAAGCATCCCCTCGAGCCCGGTATCCCCTCCAGTTCTGCACGTGCGGCCGAGCACGATGACCGCGGCCTCATGCCGACCGATCCACGCCTGCTCGCGAACGATCGCATCAAGGGCCTCGCCCGTCGCACCTTCAATAAGAACGTGATCTCCGAGATCGGCGGCTTTGCTGGCCTCTTTTCGCTCGACGCTGAGAAATTCCCCGACCCCGTACTCGTCTCCTCCACCGACGGCGTCGGCAGTAAGCTGCAGCTTGCCGCGCAGCTCGGGCTGCACGCCAGCATTGGTGCCGACTTGGTCAACCACTGCGTAAACGACATCGCCATCCAGGGCGCCACGCCTCTCTTCTTTCTCGATTACTTCGCCACCGGCCGCCTCGATCCCGAGATCGTTCAGCAGATCATCAGCGGCCTCGTCGACGCCTGCAAAGCCAATGGCTGTGCCCTGCTCGGCGGCGAGACAGCGGAACGCCCCTCGCTTTATGCGCCCAACGACTACGAGCTTGCGGGCTTCATCACCGGCGTCGTCAGCCGCCCTCGCCTGCTCACAGGCGCAATGATCGCCGAAGGCGACTGCCTCCTTGGTCTACCCTCAAACGGCCTGCACACCAACGGCTACACCCTTGCGCAGAAGCTGCTCTTCGAGACCGCTGGTTACGCGCCCACGCAATATGTGAATGAACTCGGTGACAAGGTCGGCGCTGCGCTCATGCGTCCCCACCGCAGCTATCTCGCGCCCATCCGCAAGCTCATCCAGGCCGAGGTCGTCAGCGGCTTCGCCCACATCACCGGCGGCGGCATCACGGAAAACCTCCCGCGCATCTTCCCCCGAGGCCTGGCCCCACAGGTCGACCTCACCACCTGGGATCCGCCCGCGCTCTTCACGCACCTGCAATCACTCGGCAGCATGAATCATGAGGAGATGTACGGGCACTTCAACATGGGCATCGGTCTGGTGGCAGTCGTCCCGGCAGCCCTGCTCAAAAAGGCCCGCACCGTGCTTACGCGCATGAACGAACGTTCCGTCGTGATGGGCCGCGTCGTCCGTAAGGCCAGCTCAAAAGTCATCTACGGCTAAGGTCTACTCTTCCCACGGATTGATGACGGGCACACCCGCAGCCCGAAAAGGGTCTATATCTCGAGTTGCTACCGCAAAGCCATGTATAGCTGCGATAGACGCAATATATCCGTCTGCTATCGGCAACGTATAGCGATTAGCTTTCGCCTTAATGACTAGTTCGGCGTACTTGTATCCCGCCTCTCTATCGAATACCAATACCGGGTTTACAAAGCCGTCGGTGATGTTCTCCATGAGGCTGAGTAGAAGACCTTTCCGCTTGCCTTCCGGCAATAGCAGTAGTCCTTCTTGCAACTCCGCTACGCTGACCGCTGTCAGGTAGAGCAGCTCCTGAGGTTGCCGGTTCACCCACGACAATACCCGAGTGTTTGGATATGGTTTGGACATCTCCGACACCACATTGGTATCGAGAACAATCATTCAAAGATCGCCGGCTCAGAAGGTCTTTGGTCGCGCTTGATCTCTGGCAAAGTGACTCCACTCTTGCGGAAGATATTGTGCAGCTTCGTCCCAAAGCCCTCACCCTTTGGAAACGCCGCCTCTTCAATCATCGCGCGCACCTCAGCCTCCGCACTCGTGCCGCGCAGCCTGGCTCGCTGCTTCAAGGCCTCATGCGCCTCAGACGAGATATTCCGGACTGTGATCGCTGGCATGACTTCCTCCGACCTTCAGACGATGATATCACCGCACCCTCCGTGCGATATCAGTCATTACTTCTGGATCTTGTCCACCAGCGGATACGTGTACGACATCAGGAAGCCCAGCGTTACCACGAGCCCCTGAAAGTACACAAACGCCTTCGTCTCGCCCTTCTCAGGCAGGTCGCGCGTAAAGCAACGCCACGCCATCCCAAGACCCACGATGAGGAACATCCACTGCGCATTGGGCCCGATCAGGTCGCCGCCCACATTGCCTGCCGAAGCCGTCAGCCCAAAGAACAGCAGGCATGTCGCCGCAATCATCGCCCGCTGTATCCGGGATAATGCAAACGTCGCATGCGTGCCATCTAGCCCGAGGATCGGCAGCAGGTTGAACAGATTCCAGAAAGCTCCAAGGTGCGCCAGCACCAGGAAAACGTTGAGGTGCGTTCCCCAGTACAGCGCTCCACACGCCAGTGACGCCGTCAGACCGAACAGCGGTCCCGCCAGCGCGATGCTCGCGATGTCTACAAGCGATACGCCGTTGCTATACCAGCGCACATATGCGCCAAAGCCCGGCAGAAAAATCGGCATATCCACCTTGAGCCCGCGACGCTTGGCCGCAAAGTAGTGCCCCATCTCGTGAATCAGAATGCACGCCGTCAACCCGAGTGCAAACGGCAGCCCAAACAACGCCCAGTAGATACCCAGGTACAGCAGAAAACTCAGCAGGAACTTCAGCTTGAACGCCAGGAAGATAAATGACTTCGCCTTCAGCAGAAACAACGCCACTGGAGCCAGAGGCCCCAGCCGCTTCGTCCATCGAGCCTTCTGATCCTCTTCCGCCAGCAGTCGAGCATCGATCCGTGCCACATGTTGCGAAATGCTCGCCGCCTGCTGCGTGTCCGTCGGCAGCCAGCCCAGCGCCGCCTGCCACATGGCACGGGCCTCGTTCCACTTCTGCTGCTGCTCCAGTTGCTGAGCCTCGAACGCCAGCTGACTCAGGTACTGCCCATAGGTCAGCGTACTGCAGTCCGGGCACGCCAGCGTCCCATCCGGCAGCCAATGGCTACACTGCGGACAACTGTTGATCGTAGCCGGAGCAGGCGGCAAACTCGGAATGGCAGGAGCACTCATCTCTTCTATTCTATTGGACGCAGCATCAAGGAATCGTAGGTATCGAAGTCACCTGGCTCTCCGGCGTCATCTAATCACCATGCCGACGACCGAGAACCACCTTTTTTCGCCGCTCACCCAGCGCTCTGTCACCTTCTCCAACCGCATCGCCGTCTCGCCCATGTGCCAGTACAGTTCCGTCGACGGCCACGCCTCCGACTGGCATTTCGTCCACCTCGGCAGCCGCGCTGTCGGCGGCGCAGGCCTTGTCTTCACCGAAGCCGCAGCCGTCTCCCCCGAAGGCCGCATCACTCCCGGCGATCTCGGCATCTGGTCTGATGACCACATCCCCCAGCTTTCCCGCATCACCGACTTCCTCAAGTTCAACGGCGCCGTCCCCGGCATGCAGCTCGCCCATGCCGGTCGCAAAGCCAGCATGGCCAAACCCTGGGACGAGCCCCGCACCCTGCCCCCCGCAGAAGGCGGCTGGACCAACGTCGTCGCCCCTTCCGCGCTGCGCTTCTCCGATACCTACCCCGTCCCCCGCGAGCTCGACCGCGCAGGCATGGATAAAGTCGTCGCCGACTTCATAGCCGCTACCAAGCGCGCCGAGCAGGCAGGCTTCCTCGTCGTCGAAGTCCACAACGCCCACGGCTACCTGCTGCATGAGTTCCTCTCGCCCGTCTCCAACACCCGCACCGACGAGTACGGCGGCTCGCTCGCCAACCGCGCCCGCTTCCCCCTCGAAGTCATCCGAGCCGTTCGCGCGACCTTCCCGCAGCATCTCCCCGTCTGGGTCCGCGTCTCGGCCGTCGACTGGGTCGAAGGCGGTCTGACGATCGAAGACACCACCGACTTCGCCCGCCTCGTCAAAGCCGAAGGCATCGACCTGCTCGACGTCTCCTCCGGCGGCAACGATCCGCGCCAAGAGATTCCCGTCGGGGCTGGCTATCAGGTGGCCTTCGCCGAGACCGTCCGCCGCGAAACCGGCCTCGCCACCGGAGCCGTCGGCATGATCACCTCGCCCGCACAGGCCGACCAGATCATCCGCACCGGGCAGGCCGACGTCGTGCTGCTTGCCCGCGAGATGCTGCGCAACCCCTATTGGCCCCTCCACGCCGCCGAAGAAGTTCACCAGACACCGAGCTACCCCAAGCAGTACGAGCGTGCCGCTGTCCGCAAGCCTTCGCGACGCGAACCGCTACCTGCCGTCACGAAGTAATCGATTTGAGGTCCTCCGGCTTGATCCTCCGCCGAAGGACCTCAAATCGCATTTGCGCCCAAAACTTAAACCAGCACTTCAACTCGGGTTAACTCCCTTGGTTCCACCGCCAACCCCTTCACCACAAAGGGGGTATCTAGCAGACGACTTCCTCTGAACCTCGGCAGAGCCCTATACTTTTTTCAGTGCTCGCAAGCGGAGCCATATCCAGAACTCCGAAGCTGAGATTCGCGCATGGCTACCCACCACCCAATCCGTAAGACCGTCGCCGCACCCACTCCGGTCATCCCGGACAAGCTCTACTTCCGCATCGGCGACGTCGCCCGACTCTGCGAAGTTCCTGCCTACGTCCTCCGCTTCTGGGAGACCGAGTTCCCCAATCTCAAGCCCAACAAAGGTGGCACCGGCCAGCGCCTCTACCGTCGTAAGGACGTTGAGACAGCTCTCCGCATCAAGCACCTCCTCTACGACCTCGGCTACACCATCCCCGGCGCTCGCCAGGTCTTCAAAAACGATAGCAAGCCCGGCACCGAAGCCACCCCGCCCGCAGCTCTCGCAGCAGCCACCCCGGAGCTCGCTCCCGCCGCCAGCCACGCCATCACCCTAAGCGAAACCCCCGAGAGCGCGCAGCGAGTCGAGCTATCGCAGTCGAAGAACACCGAAGCGCTCCCCTCCGCCCAGATACCCGGCATCGCCTCCATCCCGGCGCTCCACGCTCTCCGCGAAGAACTCCGCGCGCTGCACCTGCAGCTCTCCGCACCCATCACCATCAGCGAAACCTTCGCACCCACCCCGCTACGCCCCCGCCTCGTGGCCGAGGTCAAACCTCGGCCACGCCTCGAGCCAAAGCCCGCAGCCCCCAAGCTCGGCCCCGTCCTCTTCGATCAGCAGGACCTCTTCTCCGCCGAATGACCTCGCCCCAGCAAGTCTCTGTCTCCCCAAAAAAAGGTCACACCGCAGGCTCAGCCGCCGCCCTCCTCATGGCGAGCGCTCTCTGCTCCGGCCTGCTCGGACTCGTCCGCATCGCCTACATCAATGACCTTTGGGGTCCAGGCGTAGAGCAGGACGCCTATCGCGCGGCCTTCCAGCTGCCGGAGATGCTCGCCTACTTCCTCGCAGGTTCTGCCGCGTCCATCTCGCTCGTTACTCTGCTCAACCGCTACCGAGAAAAAGGCGATGAGAAGGGCGGCCACGAAGCTCTCTCCGTAATCCTCTCCTCCATGATGGCGGTGCTGATCGCCGGAGTTCTTCTCGCCGAAATCTTTGCTCCGCTCTACGTCCGCATCTTCATCAAGGGATTTGTCGTTGGCTCGCCGCGCTTCGTCATGTGCGTCACGCTCACGCGCATCCTCCTACCGGTGCAGCTCTTCTTCTTCTTTGGCAGCATGATGAGCGCGCACCTGCAGGTGCGCAAGATCTTTATCTACCAGGCCTTCGTACCGCTGATCTACAACGCCGGCATCATCCTCGGTGCGCTACTGCTGCACACACGCCTCCACATCTACTCACTCGCGGTCGGTGCTGTCGCAGGCGTGGTTCTAGGGGCCACGCTGCTAAACACCCTGGGAGCGCTCCGCACCGGCCTCCGCTTCCGTCCGCAGATCAACTTCCGCCATCCCATCTTCAACGAGTGGCTCCTGCTCTCACTACCACTGCTGCTAGGCGTCTCGCTCGTCAAAGCCGATGAGTGGATTCTTACCTACTTCGCCTCTGCCGGCGTCGGCAACCTCACCATCATCAAGACCGCGAAAGACCTCTTCAACGCTCCGTTCAACATCATCGGCCCGGCGGCAGGTGCGGCTTCGCTCCCCTTCTTTGCCTCGCTCTTTCAGCAGGAGCGTCTAGAAGACTTTTCGCGTTCGGTCTCGCGCTCCGTCTCGCGACTCTTCGCCGTTGGCATGCTGGTCAGCGCCTGCATGATCGCCCTCGCTCCGTGGCTGATGGACCTCTTCCGTCGCGGAGCCTTCCATCGCAGTGACGCGAAAGAGACCTCGTTCCTGTTCTCCATCTTCGCCATCACGCTGGCTATCTGGGCAGTGCAAGGCATTTACGCCCGGGCTTTCTACGCCGCCGCCAACACCCTCACCCCGGCGCTCACCGGCATCCTCGCCACGGTAGTCTCAATCCCGCTCTACTGGCTGCTCTTCAAGCTTCACGGACTAACCGGGCTGGCGATCGCCTCCGATCTCGCGATGCTCGTCCAGACGGCCGCACTCGCCATCCTGCTCCACGGCAAGCGGCTCGTCTCTCTGTCTCACTTGGAATACCCCGAGCTTGCCCGAGCCCTCATCGCCGCGATCGTCAGCTTCATCGCAGCCTACGCGCTGGTTCACAAGCTGCCTTCGGTCACCACCCACTTCGGCGATCTCCTGATGCTCTCCGCAGGCTCCGCCGCCTGGCTCGTCACCGCAGCTATCGTGCTCGTAGCCACCGGCAGCAAGCTCCCCAGACAAATCCTGCGCCGCGGCTAAACCCTGCACCCCGCCTGCAGCGTTGAAGGGTACGGGCCTCAGCCCGTACATCAGACTCCTTTTGAAAGCGATTGGGCTTCAGCCCCTGAGGTAACGATCCTCCGCCGCCAGCTAAGACTTCGCCAGCACCACACGCATCATTCCCTAATCCCTACCTCTAAGCATCCTTTGCGTCGACATACTCTTCATGCCAGGCCGTCTGGATCGCTTCCAGAATGCCCTCGGTCGACTTCGTCGGATCGCCCACAAATCCCGGCAACTGCGTCACCCACTTGTGCAGGTCCGTAAACCGCACCGAGTACGGGTCTGTGTCCGGATACATCTCCTGCAGTTGAATGCCAATCTCCAGCGTGTCGGTCCAATTAATCTCACGAGCCATCGTCAGCTCCTCCAGAACCCCAGTGTACTGCGCTATCGCGATAGAATAACGACAGCCGTATGCCGACCCAGACACCGATAGAGCCCCGTACCCCGCCAGCCGCTCCCACGCTCCCCAAGACCGCGCGTCGCATGACCGCCCGTCGCCGCATCATCGCGGCCTCGCGCCGCATGCGGGAGCTTGGCTCCATCGCCTCGGCCGTCGCTTCCACCTCGCATCCATACATGGCGCACATCGTGCCCATGCGCCGCTGCAACCTCGCCTGCACCTACTGCAACGAGTTCGACGATGTCTCCAACCCCACCCCCATCGACGAGATGCTTCGTCGCATCGACCATCTCGGCCGCCTCGGCACCTCCGTCATCACCATCTCCGGCGGCGAGCCCCTGCTGCACCCCGAGCTTGACCAGATCATCGCCCGCATCCGCAAGACCGGCGCCATCGCCGGCATGATCACCAACGGCTACTTCCTGATGCCCGATCGCATCGAGCGCCTGAACAAAGCCGGCCTCGACCACATGCAGATCTCCATCGACAACGTCATGCCCGACGATGTCTCGAAGAAGTCCCTCAAAGTTCTCGACAAGAAACTGCAGATGCTCGCCGAGCACGCCGACTTCCACGTCAACATCAACTCCGTCGTAGGTGGCGGCACAGCCAATCCCGAAGACGCGCTCACCATCTCCAAGCGCGCGCTCGAACTCGGCTTCAGCTCCACCATCGGCATCATCCACGACGGCTCCGGTCAGCTCAAGCCCCTCGGCGAAGCCGAACGCAAGGTCTGGGACGAAGTCCGCCGCCTTACCCGCCGCAGCTATTCACGCTTCAACCACTTCCAGGAAGCCATCGCCAACGGTCAGCCCAACGACTGGCGCTGCCGTGCCGGTTCGCGCTACCTCTACGTCGACGAGAACGGCATCGTCAGCTATTGCTCGCAGCAGCGCGGCTATCCCGGCATCCCCGTCGCGGAATACACCACCGCCGACGTCAAGCGCGAGTTCCTCACCGAAAAAACCTGCGCTCCCAACTGCACCATCAGCTGCGTCCACCAAGTCAGCTACATTGACCATTGGCGTGCCCCGCAGACCAGCACCACCACCCCGGGCGCAGCTGGTCACGGCGAAGATCTGGTTCAGATTCACTAATCCTTTCAACAAGATACAAGAAAGCCTGCTCTTTAGAGCGGGCTTTTCGTTGGCGCCGCATTTTCCACACAGCGGACGAGTGTTCCACGTGGAACCAAACTGGTAAACACTCCGCTCCCTCCTTTCAGCCTCCAGCAGAAATATGTACCGTCTGGTATACCTGCCGCTCACGAGCCGCTCAATCGGCGTTCTAATAGTTTTATGAGCACCGCCCCCGCACCGCTGACCTCGCAGCCCCGCCTTGGCCGCCCCCGCGGCTTCAACCGCGATCAGGCCCTCGATGCCGCCATGCGCGTCTTCTGGAGCCACGGCTACGAAGGCGCCTCCCTCACCGAACTCACCCAGGCCATGGGCATCAATCGCCCCAGCCTCTACGCCGCGTTCGGAGACAAAGCCACTCTCTTCCGTGAGGCCGTCGCCCTCTACGGCGTCGGCCCCGGCCGCTACGTTCGCCGAGCCCTCGGCCAGCCCACCGCTCGCCTCGTCGCTGAAACTCTGCTACGCGGTGCCGTCGCCATGGCCACCGATCCCGCCAACCCCAGTGGTTGCCTCTGGGTTCAGTCCGCGCTCGCCACCAGCCCCGAAGCCGCCCCCATCAAGTCGTCCCTCCGCGACGTTCGCGCCGGAGGCATCGCCAGCATCCGTGCCCGCTTCGACCGCGCCCGCACCGACGGCGACCTCCCCGCCACCACCGACACCGAAGCCCTCACTCTCTACATCACCAGCATGATGCACGGCCTCTCTGTGCAGGCGGCTAGCGGCTTCACCCGCGAACAGCTCCTCCACGTGACTGATCTAGCCCTGAAGAACTGGCCGTCCTAGCTTCTCTGATATAGCGTGTGGATGGTCGCATCGAAGGCAGGGGAGGCGACCAGAGCCACGTACCACTCCCTCGGAACCGGCGGCAGGTACTGCGGAAGGTCCGTCACAAACTCCGTGAATCCCGCCTCTTCTTCAGTGAGCGAAACAGTCTTGCTCGAACCGATAAGAGTGACCTGGATCTGGTCGTAGCCGAAACAGTCCTTCTTATAAGCAAGGACCCTCTCGATCTCTGCCCAGACGATCCGATGGATTTCCCCACTGGCACCGAAAACAGAAACGCCGTCCGGATCGCAAGCAATCCGGACGGCGTATTGTTCTTTCTTACGGCTGAACCATTTCATCGGAAGCCTCTAAGGCCGACTACTTCTTCGAGGTCGTCTTCCGTACCGGAGCAGCCGAAGCCGTCTCCTTCGTCATCGCCTCCGCCTGGTCGATCGCCTGGTATAGATCCATCGTGTCCTTCACCTGGATCCATGCCTTCGGCGTCACCACGATGATGGTCGGCGTCTCATTCAGCCCCAGTTTGTCGCCAAGCGCTTTATCCGCGTCAACCTCTTTCAGCAAGGCCCCCGATGGATCGACAACGAACGGCATCTGCTTGCCAGCCTTCGCGAAGAACGCCTGCGTGAACTTCATGAGGTCGTCCTTGCTAGCAATCTTGAACTGCGACGCGAAGACCTCGCGGCGGTACTCAGTGCCCAGACCTTCGCTGACCTTGTCCTGCAGATAGCGCGCGTACACAGCCGCGTCCTTGCTCCAGATGTGGCCGGGGATCAGGAAGTCGTGACGTAGAAGCGGAATCTTGTAGTGATCGGACGCCTGATGCACCAGCGGGAACGCGTGCGCGCAGGCCGGGCATTCCAGATCTTCCCACTCAATGATGGCGACCTTCACGCCTGCAGGCGGCTTCAGCATGGAGGTGTCCTTGAACGGCGACACCGTGCCCCCAACAGCGGTTTGGGCCAGCGCAGCAGCGCCGGACAGCATCAGGCTGGACATCGTGACAGAAAGAGCTGCAGCAAGAACTCGTGACATACCGTATGGACGCAATGGCTTCCCTTTTGCGAGCAAAGTTGCTCTGGATGTATTCAATCACCTCGCATACCGAATCCACAAACCCATTCCGCACAACCTTCCTCATGGCCACGCGATGCTATCCTCCCAGCAAGCAGATAAGCGAAGGAAAACCGAAATGCTCTACGCTCTTGCAGCTCTCCAACTCGTCACTCTTATTGCCCTCATCCTGGTACTCCTGCGCAAGCCAACACAGGCGGCAGAGGCCGTTCAAGACCCTCGCCTCGCACAGTTACTCGCTGCCGACCTGCCCACGCAGATGACCCGCGTCGATGCCCGCTCCGAGGCGCTCGACGCCCATCTCCGCAGCCAGCTCACCGACCTTCGCGCAGAAACCACCGCCTCCAGCACGGCCCTACGCAACGAAAGCGCCGCTCTGCGTAGCGAGATCGTCGGCAGCATCAACACGCTTGGCGAAACCCAGCGCGCCACCCTGCAGGACTTCCGCAAAGACAACTCAGCATCAGCCGAAACACTGCGCCTCGCCGTCGACGGCCAGTTGGCCGCACTCGCACAGCGACTCACCAGCTTCGCCTCCGAATCCACGCGCCACGCCACCGACACTCGCGAAGCTTTGCAGAACCGCCTCAACGAACTTGGCACTGCGCAGTCGCAGCACCAGGAAAAACTTCGCGCCACCGTCGAGCAGCGCCTCGACACACTCAACCTCACCAACGCCGCCAAGCTCGAAGAGATGCGGCAGACCGTCGATGAGAAGCTGCACGCCACGCTGCAGACGCGCCTCACCGAAAGCTTCGGCGCCGTTACCGATCAACTCACCAAGGTCCACACCGGCCTCGGAGAAATGACCAAGCTCTCCGCAGGCGTCGACGACCTCTCGCGCATCTTCACCAACGTCAAATCGCGCGGCACCATCGGCGAGGTCATGCTGGAGATGCTGCTGAAGCAGATGCTTGCCCCCAACCAGTATCAGAAGAACGTGAAGCCGCGCCCCGACTCGAACGATATTGTCGAATTTTGCGTGAAGCTACCCACGCCGCAGGGCGAGGCGTTGCTGCCCATCGACTCCAAGTTCCCACGCGAGGCCGGCGAACGCCTCGAAACCGCCTACGCCTCCGGCACAGCCGCAGAGATCGCCAGTGCAGGCAAGGCCTTTGAGACCGCCATCCGCAACGAAGGCAAGAAAATCTGCGAAAAATATCTCGCCCCGCCCCACACCACCTCGTTCGCCATCATGTTCTTGCCCACCGAAGGCCTCTACGCCGAGGTCATGCGCCGCGATGGCCTGCAGTCGGACATTCAGCAGAACTGCCGCGTCACCATCGCTGGCCCCAGCACCTTGTCAGCCATTCTTTCCAGCTTCCAGATGGGCTTCCACATGCTCCAGATGCAGGAAAAAGGTGACGAAGTCTGGAAGGTGCTTGCCAGTGCGCGCAAGGAGTTCGGCACCTTTGAGACGCTGATGGACAAGATGAGTGCCGATGTAGGCAAGGTCCAAGGCACCATCGACAAGCTCGGCGTCCGCACCCGGGCCATCAACCGGACACTGCGCGACGTCAGCCTCGACACCCAGGCAGACACTCTACCCGCAGGGAAGGCAACAGCCTTCGATGGCCTGCTGCCGATGCTGGCCGCAAGCGAAGACGACACTCTCGAATAACGTCTGAAACGGCCTAAGCCGTTGATTTCTGAGGAACAGACTTGCGGCCCGAACGTCGTGACATCTCAGCGTGACCATCGTCGCGGATATAGCTCTTTTTGCGGCACAGGACGCACTCCCATGGAAAGATTCCAAAGGAATGCAGCAACTCCCGCTCCATAAACCCGATCCGGTTCAACCGCCGCAACTCACCCTGCTCACACTTCGGGCAAGAGTGCTTTCTGATTGCTTGGCCCATCATCCTTTTGAGTCCTCCGCCTGATGATGGTCACAGTCTAGTCTGCGTTCCATCCCCTTAAAGGTGTATCGGCCCAAAATCTTCATTCCGTGTTCTTTTCTGGAACAGGGCTTGCTTTACTTCGCTCCCATGCGCCGGTATGCTTTCTCACTGGGGCGGTCAACTGGAGGCGGCGCCGTAAGCGGCTCCTTCTCCCCTCCCCATCAGTTCGTAGTTCACCCGTCCTTCCGGACACTCTAGGAGATCGTGCAATGGCAGCAGTAGACGAAAAAGTGAAGCAGATTATTGTCGAGCAGCTTCAGGTGGATGAAGCCGAAGTGACCCCCGGCGCCAGCTTCCAGGAAGACCTGGGTGCGGACTCGCTCGACGTCGTTGAGCTGGTCATGCAGTTCGAAGAAGCCTTCGACATCCAGATCCCCGACGAAGACGCCGAGAAGATCAAGACCGTCAAGGATGCCGTCGATTACATCGAGGCTCACCAGAAGAAGTAACCACCGCTGGATATTGTCTTCAAACCAAGCTTGATCGAGTTTGCCTGTCGTGAAGAACGATCCGGGTTCGACCGGGTTTCACCGACACAGCAGCTTGATCAGGCTTCGTTGAAGACGGTCCCGCATAACCATGGGGAACGAAAAAAATGCAGCAGCAGCACCGCGTCGTAGTAACCGGCATGGGCCTCCTTTGTGGGGTCGGCAACACCGCCAGCCAGGTGTGGGACAGCCTGATGGCGGGTACCAGTGGCATGGCCGAGATCACAGCTTACGATCTCGAAGGCCACTCCGTCCGCTTTGCCGCTGAGGTCAAGAACTTTGACCCGCACGTGTTCGTCGAGAAGAAGGAAGCCCGCAAGATGGGCCGCTTCATCCACTTCGCCATGGCTGCTTCGCAGGAAGCGATGCAGCACTCCGGCCTGCAGGTCACCCCCGAGAACGCCGAAAACATCGGCGTCCACATCGGCTCCGGCATCGGCGGCTTCGACGTCATCGAACGCGAGCACACCGCGCTGATGAACGGCGGACCTCGCCGCATCTCCCCCTTCTTCATCCCCGCTGCGATCATCAACCTCGCCGCAGGCCATGTCTCCATCAAGTACGGAGCCAAAGGCCCCAATGAGGCCACCGCGACCGCCTGCACCAGCTCCGCCCACGCCATCGGCGATGCCTTTCGCACGATCCAGCGTGGCGACGCGATCGCGATGATTGCAGGCGGCGCTGAAGGTGCCATCACCCCTCTGTCGGTCGGCGGATTCGCCTCCATGAAGGCGCTCTCGACCCGCAACGACGACCCCACCCACGCCTGCCGCCCCTTCGATAAGGACCGCGACGGCTTTGTGGTCGGCGAAGGCGCAGGCATCCTCATCCTTGAAGAGCTCGAGTTCGCCCAGGCACGCGGCGCCAACATCCTGGCTGAAATCATAGGCTATGGCATGTCCGGCGATGCCTACCACATGACCGGCATGGCTCCCGAAGGCGACGGCTGCCGTCGCGCCATGAACGCAGCGATCAAGGTCGCCGGCATCTCGCCCGACAAGATCGACTACGTCAACGCCCACGCCACCTCCACGCCTCTCGGCGACGCCCTCGAGTCGCAGGCCATCGAAAACGTCTTCGGCGAGCGAGCCAAGAACCACACACTCCTCGTCAGCAGCACCAAGTCCATGACCGGCCATCTTCTCGGCGGCGCGGGCGGACTCGAAGCAGGCATCACTATCCTCGCCATGCAGCACCAGATCGCGCCTCCCACCATGAACCTGGAGAACGTCGATCCCGCCTGCCGACTCAACTACGTCGCCAACAAGCCCCAGCCCGCCAAAATCGACTACGCGCTCAGCAACTCCTTCGGATTCGGCGGCACCAACGGCTCCCTCGTCTTCAAACGCTGGGGCGCAGAGTAGCTCTTTCGCTTCTTAGCATCGCTGTTCCTATTTTTGTCATTACCGCAGGAAACCTGCCGATTTTGTTTGTCATTCCCGCAGGGAATCTGCTTTTCCCGAATCACTACAGCTCCCCCCAAAGCCCCGTTCCCCACGAGCGGGGCTTTTTCACTGAAATGAAGCCTAATCCCTATTCCCTACTCCCTACTCCCTCCCCTATCCAGCATCCAACTCATCACAAGGAGAACGCACACAATGGCATTTCTGAAGGTAGGAAAAGAAAACTCCACCGACATCGAGCTGTACTACGAGGACCACGGCTCCGGTAAGCCCGTCGTCCTCATCCATGGCTGGCCGCTCAGCAGCGCCTCGTGGGAGCGCCAGACGGCGGCTCTGGTCGCCGCCGGCTACCGTGTCATCAGCTACGACCGCCGCGGCTTCGGCAAGTCCTCACAGCCCACCGAAGGCTATGACTACGACACGCTCGCCAAGGACACCTGGCATCTGCTCGAAGCCCTCGACCTCAAGGACGCCACGCTCGTCGGCTTCAGCATGGGCGGCGGCGAGGTCGCCCGCTACCTCGGCACGTACAACGAAGGCCGCGTCACCAAGGCTGTCTTCATGTCGTCAATCGTCCCCGCACTTCGCAAGTCCGGCGACAATCCCGAGGGCGTCGACCCCAGCGTCTTCGAAGGCATCAAGCAGGGCATTGAAAAGGACCGCTTCGACTTCCTGCACAGCTTTGCGAAAAACTTCTACAACAAGCAGCTTGTCGGCGGTGCGGACATCTCGGATGCAGCCATCCACACCTTCATTCAGGTGGCCACCACTTCCAGCTACTACGGCATGCTCAACTGCGTCGATGCGTGGCTAGAGGACTTCCGCGAGGACATCAAGCAGATCAAGATCCCCACACTTGTCATCCACGGCGACTCCGACCAGGTGCTCCCCATCGACGCCACCGGTCGTCGCACCGCAGACCTCATCCCACACGCAGGCTTCCACGTTGTCACCGGCGGCCCCCACGGCCTCAACTGGACGCATGCCACCGAGGTCAACACCGCACTGCTCGAATTCCTCAAGTAATCCACTTCCCGCAAACACGAAGGGCATCCGAATCATCGGATGCCCTTCGTGTTTCTGAAAACCATTTGCCTACCCGAAGATCGCCTTCACTCCGGTACCGACGATCACCACCACCAGCCACCAGCCCACCACCACGATGAAACCTTGACTGCGTTTCGCTCGCGCGACGATCGCCAGGCCGATCGACATCAGCACCACCACCCAGATGGTGAACACATCAAGCGAGGTTAGGAACGTCTTCAGTGCACCCGGCGTGCTGATGAAGAAGCCCGGGTTGGTTCCCAGCATATTCTCAACTGTAAAGTTTTCAGGCGCAGCGCCAGCCAGCACCAGTATGCCCGCCACAATCGCCTTGATCGACGCCGGCAGAAACGCATAGTTCGCCATGCTGAAAACGGCCTTGAACTCTGATTTCGCGCCGAAGCCGAAGTTGATCGTCGCGAAGAGAATTACAGAGACAATCAGCAAAGCTAAAAGATTGATCACCGGCGCAGCATAGAACGAGTATTGAAAGCTGCCCTGCATGATCTTGTGGTTCAACGCCACCTGCTGCGGCGTCATCGCCGTCAGCTTGGTCTGCAGCGCCGGACTCGCCTGAATCGCGTTGTCCACGATCTGTGACCAGCCTATTTTTGTCTGAATGCCCCACGCCAGCAGGTACGACACTACCGTACCCAGCACGAACGGTAACCACCACGTCGCATTGCGCAGAATATCGGTAAACGTCTTCGTTGGCGCGACAAACGTATCGATCACGCGCTCCATCTGCGACAAGCCCGGGCCTTCTACCAGCACCACTTCTTCTGCCATACAACACCTCATCAACATCTTTGGGAGATGTCGGAAGTGTACCGCGTGGCCTTCCCGTCTGCGCAGATTTTTCGTGCCGCAGCCTGCCCCAAAAGGGTCAAGCCGACCTCACTCACCTATCGCCTATTTCTCGCTGCTCTCCGTCGCCTTGCCCAGCGCCTCCAGCACCCGCGTCATGTACGACAGCCCTCGCCGCGCATCCCTGGACGTGCTTCGCCGGAACAAACGCCACAAACTGGGCGGCTCTTTCTCCTCGGCATGCTCTCGATTCACACCCTCCAGCGCCTGCGCCAGCCTCTGCAGCATCGCCGGATCGACCGAAGCCAACAGCCGCGCTCCCGCCATGCCATTGCGAATCCCGGCCACCACCTCAGGCGTATTTGCAGCTTCGGCCAGCTTGCCTGTGATCACGTCCTTGCCGCCGATCAACCCCTTGGCGAGATCCAGCATGCCCTTGTCATGCGCCGTCTGCAACACCTCCCACGCCATCAACAGCGCCTCCGCATGGGCCGCCGGAGCCGCCTCCACGCGCGCCATCAACTCCTTCTGCGGATCATGCTTCTGCGGAACAAAACTTATCGGATGAGCCATCTCGTCTTTGCCTTTCTGATTCTTCTCACTAATTTCTTCTCACTGCTCTATACCGGCTTCATCGTCTCGATCTGCACCAGCTTGTCCTTCGCCATCGTGCCCGGCACATGGTAGTCCGCCCTAGACCGCTTGCGATCCACCTCGACGCCGGTCGTCGGCGTCCGCGTGCCATTGCGGAAGTTTCTGCGTAGCAGCGGATTTTTGCCGCGCTCCTCCAGCACCGTCAGCTTCACGCTCAGTTCCTTGTAGGCAGGAGTATGCGTAGTGCGGTCAACATGCGAACTCGTCAGTTTGTTCACGGGGTCATCCACCGAGATCATGCCCATATACATCTGCTTGCCGCGCACGCGGTCGGTAATTACCGTCTGCACTCGCACCCTGCCGTACGGACTCTCCAGCCGTACCCAGCTTCCGTTGTGGATGCCGCGCTCCTCGGCCAGCTCGGGCGACACCTCTACAAAATTATTCGGAGTCATCTCCAGCACGCCCGGAACCCGCAGCGTCATATTGCCCTGTTCGAAGTGCTCCAGCAGGCGGCCGTTGTTCAAGTGCAGATCGTAAATCTCGTTCGCCTCTTCGCTTGGCGGAACATACTGCAGCGGCCAGAACGTCGCCTTGCCGTCGGGCAGCGCGAACTTCTCCGTATACAGCAGCGGCGAATCCGTCCCATCCTCCTTCACCGGCCACTGCAGCGTCCTGTAGCCTTCCAGCCGCTCATAGCTCACGCCGGCAAAGCTCGGAGTCAGCTTCGCAGCCTCGTCCATCACCTCGCTCGGATGCTTGTACTCCCATCCGCCAGAGCCACCGAGCTTCTGCGCGATCAGCTGAATGATCTCCCAGTCCGGCTTCGAGTCGCCCAGCGGCTCCCACACCTTATACAACCGCTGAATCCGGCGCTCCGTGTTCACGAACGTGCCATCTTTCTCCAGCGACGGCGACGCGGGCAGCACCAGGTCCGCATACTTGCATGTCTCCGAGAAGAAGATGTCCTGCACCACCATAAAGTCGAGCATCCCGAACGCCTCGGCGACCTCATTCGCGTTCGCATCCGACGTGATCGTGTCCTCGCCCTTGATGTACATCGACTTCAATTTGCCCTCCAGCGCCGCCGAGATCATCTGCCGGTTGTCCAGCCCCGTGGTCGTCGGCAGCGTCACGCCCCAAGCCGCTTCGAACTTGCCGCGAATCGCCGAGTCGTCCACCTTCTGATAGCCGGAGAAGATATCCGGCATCGAGCCAAAATCGCTCGCTCCCTGCACATTGTTATGCCCGCGCAGTGGATACGCACCTGCCCCGTGCCGACCGAAGTTCCCCGTCGTCAGCAGCAAATTGCAGATCGCCGTCGACGTGTCCGAACCGCCACAGTGCTGCGTCACACCCATCGCCCAGCAGATGCACACGCCGTCCGCCTGCAGAATCTCCTTAGCGACCTCCTTCAGCGTGGCCACAGGAATCCCCGTCACCGCCTCGGCATGCTCCAGCGTGTACCCCTCAAGCGACGCCTGGAACTCCGGCCACTTGTTCACCCACTTATCGATGAACGCCTGGTCCTGCCTTCCCGTGTCGATGATGTACTTCGTCACCGCCTGCAGCCAGACCTCATCCGTCGAAGGGTTCGGCCGAATGAAGTGGTCCGCCCGTTCCGCCATTTCATGCTTGCGGATGTCGCTTACGATCAGCCGCTGTCCGCGCCACTTGTGGCTGCGCTTGATCCGCGTCGCCAGCACCGGATGGCTCTCCGACGTATTCGATCCGATGATGATGACCAGCCCCGCCGTCTCAATATCCGAGATCGAACCGGAATCACCGCCGATCCCCACCGTGCGCGACAGCCCCTTGCTCGCCGGCGTCTGGCAGTAGCGGCTGCAGTTGTCCACGTTATTCGTGCCGACTACCGCGCGTGCCAGCTTCATCATCAGGAAGCTCTCTTCGTTCGTACATTTGCTCGACGCGATAAACGCCAGCGCATCCGGCCCATGCTCGTTCTTGATCTTCGTAAAGTTATCCGCGACCAGCGCAATCGCCTCGTCCCACTCGATCTCGACGAACGTCTCTTCCATCGCTCCATGCACGCCTTGTCGCTTTACTCGCTTCAACGGCTTCGTCAGCCTGTCTGGCGAGTTCGCAAAGTCCCACCCGAACTTGCCCTTCACGCACGTCGAAATGCCGTTCACCGCACCCTCGCTCGGCTCGATCTTCAAAATCTCCCGCTCATGCGTCCAGATGTCGAAGCTGCACCCCACACCGCAGTACGTGCACACCGTCTTCGTCTTCTTGATCCGGTCATGCCGCATCTCCGCCTCGACCTCGCTCAGCGCAAGAATCGGCGGATACCCCGTCGACGGCTCGATGTTCTTTACCAGGTCGATCATCATATCCAGCACGCCCTCAGGAGTGTTCGTCAGATACCCCGCCTTGCCCAGCATGCCCTTCTCCATCAGCGCATTGCACGGACACACCGTCACGCAATGCCCGCAACTCACGCAGCTCGACCCGTCGATCGTCTCCCCACCATCCCACAACACCCGCGGAATTTCGCGGTCCCATGCAATCGTCAGCGTCTCGTTCACCTGCACGTTCTGGCACGCCTCCACACATCGTCCACACAAAATGCACTGGTTCGGGTCGTACCGATAGAAGGGATTGGACATGTCCTTCTCATAACCCTTCTTCCGAAATGGCCGCGCGTTATGCTTCACCGCCAGCTCTGCCGTCGTATTGTGTACCGTGCAGTTGCCGTTATTGTTGTCGCAGACCGTGCAATACAGCTCGTGATTCTCCAGCAGCCGGTCGAACGCCTCGCGCTGCGCCACATCCACCGTATCGCTGGACTCCTGCGTCAGCACCCGCTCGCCTCCCGCCACCCGCGCCTCGCAGCTCCGCACCAGCTTGCCATCAACCTCCACCATGCACGTGTCGCATGACCCGATCGGCCCCATCGCTGGCAGATAACACACCTGCGGCACCTTCTCCGCCCCGCGAAACTCCGCCGCCCGATTCAGCGCAGCAATCAGCGGTTCACCGATCTGCGCCGCCACCGCCACCCCATCCACATGCACCGTCGTATCGGCAATAAAAACTACAGGCGTATTCAGCAGGGGCTTCGAGACGATCTCCGGGTTAGTCATAATGCTTAGGATGCTACGCCAACCGGCATCGTTGTTGAAACAACATCGATCATCGCCCGCCCATCCTTTTCCCATCTGCTGCGCTGTTTTGGATCACCTGTTCGGCCACACGCAGTCCACTCCGCACCGCCGCATGCACCGTCCCCCAGTTCGCCGTCACATCCGTGTGTTCGCCCGCAAAGAACATCGTTCCCGCCTCCGGCCTCGCCATCTCCCTCGACGCATCCAGCCCGCCCACCGGCACATAGCTGTAGGCCCCGCGCGCAAACTCATCCGCCGACCAGTCATGCGTATACGTCCCCACCAGCGTCGCCCGCACCACACTCTCGCTCACCCCAAACACCTTCGCCAGCGTCCCTACAGCCGCCTCACCCAGCTCCGCCGCCGTCTTCCCCGCCAGCTCCGCCGTCCGCGGCCCACCCACCCAGCCTGTCAGCGTCGGAGCCCCCGTCGGATCGCCCACCCACCACACTGGAGGCATCCCCACCGGCGTCATCAGAAAATTCATCTTCCTCAATAGCTCTCGATCGGCCACTCCCGAACCCAGCCACCACGCCTCACGAAACACCATCGTGAACCGCGCCGCCTCACCCATCTCCATCCGCCGCGCAGGCTCCACCGCCAGCGGTTCCGGCACCATCCTCAATCCACCCTCGCGATTCACCGCCTGCACTAACGACAGGGGCAGCGTCACCACGCACTTCTTCACCTGCACGTTTTCCAGTCTGTCATTCCCAGAACTTTTTGATTTGTCATTCCCGAAGGAAATCTGCGTTTGCAGTTGCGTTTGCCCTCGCCCTTCCACCACCACCTCACCCTCGCTCCACCGCACAGCCGACACCACCCACCCCAGCCGCACCTCCACGCCCAGCCGCTTCAATTCCCCAGCCAGATACTCCGCAAGCTGCTGATACCCACCCACCACATGCCACGCCCGCATCCCCTCGCTCGCATCCTCCGCCACCTGCTGCGCGCCCAGCCCCTTCACCCCGATCTTCGCAGCGTCCGCCGCATTGAACCCCTCGACAAACCCCGACACCGCCTGCACATCCTCGGCTGCCAGCCCCGCACCCTTCACCCACTCGGCAAAAGACACATCCTCGCCCACGTACTCCTTCAGCGTCTCCAGAGGCCCAAACCGCTCCTCATCCTCCTCTTCGACACCTAGCCCCCCACCCGGCAGTTCCTGCAGCATCTCGCCCTCGCGCTCCACCGTCGTCAACCCCGCCTCTTCGATCAGCGCCCAAAGCTCCGCCGCCCGCCCATGCACAAACTCAGCACCCAGCTCGACGACCCCGCCCTCCACCGCCTGCGACCAGACGCGCCCCCCCACCCGCGCCCGCGCCTCCACCACACAAACCCGCAACCCCCGCCGCCCCAGTTCCCGAGCCGCCACCAACCCAGCCATCCCCGCCCCAACCACCAGCACATCAAATGCATCACTCATATCGGATTCGATGCTCTCACACCATATCCGCTCAATGCGGCTTTGAAGCACTATCCATCCAATATTTGGACAGCCTCTCGTTTTTCGAAACTCCATTCGTTCCCTGTTGATAATCATGTGACAAAACCATTTTGATAGCGATTTCGCGACGGTCACGGACCGTTCGATATAGCTGCATTGCCCGCACGTAATTTTCCGCGCCTCCTTGCATTCCAAGGGCGAACGCTTCGCGCAACTGAACATCAGGATCGTCCTGCGGCATGGCAGCAAGTTCGCTTAGACTTGGCTCTCGCAATGGATCACCTGCAGAGTAGTAAGCACCGTCCTTCTCGCGGGTCTCGACCAAGCCCTCATAGTAAGAAGAAGCTTCGACCTTCTGCTGTGGACTCATGCGTTGCTCTAACTTCTCAACGACGACTTTATTGCCAGTTTGCTTCTCCGAAGCGAGACGCAACCACGCATACCCTTCAAATACATTTGCGTTTGGGACCTTGCCCGTGAAGATGTCGTCTGCATAAAAACGCTGCGCGAGATCCATGTCGTAAGCCGCTGCACGCCGACAGAAACGATGCCACATCTCTCGATCTTCAGGAACTCCATCTACCCTTGCGCTGTAAGCGACAGCGATGGTGTATTCGACCTGACCTAATAGCTCCTGGCTGATACTCCTCGCCCAATCCAGGTTTTGTTGACGGCCTTCAGCGTCATCACCGGCACTATATCTTCCGTCCAGCACAAGATTTCCCATCTCCAGTTCAGCTCTCCGATGTTCTGGAGCAGCCGGATCTTGCAGTAGCTTCCTGTAAAGCGCAATCGCCTTATCGAGAGCAGGTGGCTGCATCAGCACCTGATAGATTCGCGCGGCCTCGAAGAGATCTCCGCTGCGCGCCGCTTTCTGGAACAGTTCAGCGGCTCGAGTTGGATTTTCGGGAAGCAATCCAGTGCAGTAGAAACCCGCCCAGAATGCGGTATTCTCCGGAGTGGTTGCGGCCTCCGCAAAGTATCTTTCTGCTATCGCAGCATCTGTCTTAACTCCAACTCCCTGCATGTAAGCCAGGCCTAGCTGGAACTTCGCTTCGATATTTCCCTCGGCGGCTAACCGCCGGTTGATCGAATTGATCTCTGCATCCGTATGCCTCTTCCCGTCGGATACAGCTGGGGAGACCACATAACCCGTCGGCATGCCACAGGGGTTGGCAACTTGTGCGCGCAGAGAGACGCAAGGGATCGCGAGAAGAAGTAGGAAGGCGAGTTTCATGCTGCGCACCATTTCAACATGAGGCGCCCGATTTTGCCTTGCTCCTGCATCTGCTCTTCCACTCTTCACTCCTGTCTTCTCACTGCTCTTTCCCACCCCGCAAACCCCTCCAGCACCTTCTCCTCCCCACCCGAGTACCACGCATATCCATTCCGCCGCTCCAGCGAAATCTCCATCACTTCGTCATGGATCGTCCGATCGCGGTCCCCGAAGATCGGCTTCTCCGTCGTCAGCGAGTAGTACCGCGCCCACAGCGGCCCCGCCCCGTCCACCTTCTTCAGCGACCGCCCACCCGGCGTCTCGCGCCCACCGCTCCACGTATAACCCATGATCTTGTCCGCCTCGAACCACGCCTCCGCAGCCTCCACCGACCGCACCACCCCCGCACTCGGCTTCGGCAGCGACATCAAATACGCCATCGCACTCGCACTCTCTCCCGAACTCAGCGCAGGCATCTCATAGTTCCGCGCCGACACCGGCTCCAGCGTCAGCGGATCATACTGCTGCGCCCACACCGTGAGCACTCCACGAGCATCTGGATGGACGACACCAGAACCTGAGCCCCCCCGAGAATCTGGGTGCCCCATGTCCCGCTTCTGGGACGCGGGTGGAACCATCGGCACTCTCACCTGAGCCTTCAACACACAGTCCAGAGCCTTCGCCACCGCGACCTTCGCCTCGTGCCTCACCGCCCCCGGCACAAACGAATAGTCCTCCTCAGCCTCGACGCCGGGTGAAGCCTCGACACCGGGTACCTTCTGACCGGGTGCCCCATCCATACCGGCAGCCTCACCGCCGGGATGGGTGGGACGCGAATCTCTCAGCTGACCATAACCACCAGCCACCCGCGTCAACAACTCCGCCGACTCCACCTCGGCATCGTCATTGAACGTCACCGCGTCATGGTATCCACCCTCCAGCGGCCAAACCTGCGGCCAGCCCCCATTCGGATACTGCGCGTGCAGCAGGTACTGCACGCCCCGCAGAAAGCTCGCCCGAAACCCATCGCCCTCAGCCCCCGGCCACGCCGCCGACAGCTTCGCCAGAAAGTGCAGCTCCGTGTTCGTCGCATCGTTGTCCAGCGTTCCCACGTAATGCCACTTCGCATCCTTCGGAGTGTCGAAGTCACTCGGAGCACCCTCAGCTCCACCAGAGGCCGTCGTCGGAGCCAGGTTCGCCGTCGCATAGCTCTGGCCCTTCAAGCGGGGCGCATCCATCAGCAGGTTCTTCGACCACCCGCCCGCAGGTGTCTGGAACGACAGGATGATCTCCCCCGTTCTTCGCGCCTCTTCGCTCTTATAAAAAGCTGCTGGCTCATGCAGCCGCAGCGCCCGCCCCGAAAAGCCCTGCTTCGGCAATCCCGGCACCTCGGTCATGCCCGCTCGCTCCGCCGCCAGCGCAGCCTTGTCCGCACCCATCTGCTCGGTCGACCGCCGCAGATACGCCAGCCACGCCGCCTGTTCCCCCTTCGGCACCTCGGTCCGCACCCGCTCTACCGTCAGCGGCTTCACCGGCGTATTCATCCCGATCACCGCCGCCTGCATCGGCCCCACCATCATCGCCACGCCTAAAATCATCACTCTACGCATGGCACGACATACTACAACCTGTCTGACATCTCTGGCCTCGCGACCCAGCGCCAACGGCTGGACCGTATGACAGTTCAAACCGAAAGCCTGAGTTCAGATTCACAGAAAAGCTGTCAAGCTCTATTACCCCTAAACAACACATTCAAAAGGAGAAATATCCTGCATCCCCTTGACTCAACCTGCTATAATAAGTGGAGAAGGAAGTAGAGCTGAAGGCCTGTTTCGCACAAGCGCCCACAACTCCTTTCTTTTGAAGACTTTCCTCTTCCGGTACTTCGTAACTCACCTATTTTGAAGACTATAAGCCAAAAATGGGGGGGGAGGGGGGGGTAATCAGCCGGATCGTGGAAACTGGCTCCTTACAAAAGACAAAGCCTCCTCCTTAGTCGCCACACGACCCTCCAGCTGAGCATCTTCCGCCATCAGCAGCATCTCCTTGAACGCGCCTCCAGGTTTGTAACCCGCGGTAATCAAATCGCGCCCATTCAGCAGCAAAATGGGCCGAATTTCATCCTCGCCAAGCTCCGCGAGCTTCGTCTTCGCAAACTCGTAAAGCTCAAGATGCTTGTTCGAACTCATTACATCCGCTTGATGCAGCGCGAGATGCTCGTCGAACTTCGGCAGCCGTAAGAAACGTTTCAACGTCGACTGCTTCATCTTCATCACGTCGCCGAACTGCATGTGATGCTGCACCAGCGATAGGATCTGCTCGCACTCATCGTTGCTGAAACGCAGCCGATTCAGAATCGCCCGCGCGATCGCAACTCCAACCTCAACATGCCCGTTGAAGCGAATCCGATCGCCTGGCTTCGTCGGATCGGGAGCTGTAAAGGTCGCCGGTTTGCCCACATCGTGCAGCAGCATTCCCCACGCAAGCGTCGCGCTCGCGCCTGCTGGCAAGTGTTCGAGCAGCATCAGCGTATGTATCCAGACATCGCCCTCAGGATGATATTGCGGCGGCTGTTCGACGCCCTTCAGCTTCACGATCTCGGGCAGCACCTGTCGCAACAGACCTGCTTCGTCCAGCAATTCCACGCCGCGGCGCGCATGACCTTCGGTCAGGATCTTCGTCAGCTCATCGCGAACACGTTCAGCTGAAACAACGCCGATCTCTGCAACCTGCGCCTGCATCGCAGCCATCGTCCTCGGCTCGATGACAAATTCCAATCGAGCCGCAAACCGCACCGCTCGCAGCATCCGCAGTTTGTCCTCGGTAAAGCGCCGCTGCGGCTCGCCGATGGCGCGCACAAGCTTCGCCTCCAGATCGCTGCGGCCGCCGACATAATCCAGAATGCAGTCCTCCAGCCGATCGCAGGCCTCGTACTTCAGCACATCCAGTAGCAGCCCGTTGATCGTAAAGTCGCGACGCAACACATCTTCGCGCGGTTCGCGGGAGAACCGCACCGCATCGGGTCTTCTGCCATCGCTGTAAACGCCGTCATGCCGAAACGTCGCAACCTCGGTCACCGTTCGCTCACCAGCTACTTCGTCCAGCACCAGCACCACACCGAAATGCGCCCCAACAGCCTCCGTGCGCGCAAACGCCTCCATCACCTGCTGCGGAGTCGCCTCCGTCGCAACATCGAAATCCTGCGGCTCAACGCCGAGCAGCATGTCGCGCACGCAACCTCCGGCAAAGTACGCAGCATGTGCCAGTTCGCGCAGTCTCACCACCACGCGCAACGCCGCTTCGTACGTGGGACTCTTCAACCTCGCCAAAGCCTTCTCTCCTTCACTAGTACGATAGCTCTAGTGGCAAACGAACTCATCCTCGGCATCGAATCCTCCTGCGACGAGACCTCAGCAGCCGTTCTTCGCAACGGCACCGAGTTGCTCTCTAACGTCGTTGCCTCGCAGCTCATCCACGCCGACTACGGCGGAGTTGTTCCCGAGCTTGCCAGCCGGGAACACCTTCGCGCCATCGTTCCCGTCGTCCGCGAAGCCCTCGAACGGGCAGGCCTTCGCTACTCAGATTTAGATGGCATTGCCGTCACTGAAGGTCCAGGTCTCGCCGGAGCGTTACTCGTCGGCATCACCTTCGCCAAGTCGCTCGCCTTCGGACTCAACAAGCCGCTCATCGCCGTCAACCACCTTGAAGGCCACATCCACGCAGTCCTCATGCAGCACGCAGCGGACCTCGAACAGTCACCCTTGCTTGCGCTCGTCGTCAGCGGAGGCCATACGCACCTCTACCTCGCCGAACGCACGAACGATACCTGGCAGTACCGCAACGTCGGCAAGACCCTCGACGACGCTGCTGGCGAAGCCTATGACAAGGTCGCCAAATTACTCGGTCTCCCTTATCCGGGAGGTCCTTGGATGGACGCTCTCGCCGCGCACGGTACAGCGGACACTATGCTCTTTCCCTTCGCGCATATCAAGCAGAAGGTCACCGGAAAGACCGCACCAAAGCTCTCGCGCGAGTCCTCCGAAGCCCTTGAGGACACACGCTTCGACATGTCCTTCTCCGGCATCAAGACCGCCGTTCGCCGCTATGTTGAGCTGCACCAGATGCAACCAGCGATTGCGTTGCGCGAGGCAGCTCTGCGCGAGTTAGGACTCCACAAAGCCAGCCCGAACGCCGAGAATCTCGCTCTCGCTCTGCCGCGCCTCGATGCACAGACACTCAACCTGATCGCGAGCTTTCAGAACGCCATCGTCAAAAACCTCGCACGCTCGACCTTCCAGGCAGCCGAACGCTACGGCGCACGCGGCATCCTGGTCAGCGGAGGCGTCTCTGCGAACAGCCACCTTCGGACAATTTTCACCACGAAGGCTCAAATCGCGAAGTTGCCGATCGCCTTCCCGGCTCTTGCGCTTTCAACCGACAATGCCGCCATGATCGCCGCAGCCGCGTGGCCCAAATTCGTCGCCCGGGACTTTGCCGCCAGCACGCTGGAACCGACGCCACAGCTTCGGCTTGGCTAAGAGGCTATTCGGTCACGCCTTTCAGCTAGAATCGAAGCAGCGAAAACTGAGCTACCGAACAGGCTCTAGAAAGCATCCCGACCCAGCGTGGCCTTCGAACTTTTTAACACCCTCTCCGGAACTGTCCAACCCGTCTTTGCCTCTGACGGCAAAGCCCTGCGTTTCTACTGCTGCGGTCCCACCGTCTACGACTACGGCCACATCGGCAACTTCCGCACCTTTCTGCATGTCGATGTGCTGCGCCGCACCGCTCGCCTGAACGGCCTCGGTCTTCACCACGTCATGAACATCACCGACGTGGACGACAAGATCATTCGCAACGCCCTCGCCGCCGGCAAGCCAATCGGTGAGTACTCGGCAAAGTACGAGAAGGCGTTCTTCGAGGACCTCGACGCGCTCGGCATCGAGCGCCCCGAAGACATCGCCCGCGCCACGGACAACATCGACGGCATGGTCACGCTGATTCAACACCTCGCAGCCGAAGACATCGCCTATCAGACCGAGGACGGCAGCTGGTACTTCCGCATCAAGCGCTTTCCAAACTACGGTCAGCTCTCCGGCAAAGATCTTGAAGGTATTCAGGACGGGGCGCGCATCGACTCTGACGAGTACGAGAAGGATTCAGCCCGCGACTTCGCCCTCTGGAAGTCCACCAAGCCCGGTGAAACGAGCTGGGAGACAGCCATCGGTACGGGTCGCCCAGGCTGGCATATCGAGTGTTCCGCCATGGCGATGAAGTATCTCGGCGACAGCTTTGATCTGCACGCTGGCGGCGAAGATCTGATGTTCCCGCACCACGAGAATGAGATCGCCCAAAGCGAGGCCTGCACGCACAAGCAGTTTGCGCGGCACTGGTTCCATGTGCGCTTCCTGCTCGTCGAAGGCAAGAAGATGTCCAAGTCCGAGGGCAACTTCTACACCCTCCGCGACCTGCTGCTGAAGGGCTATCGCGCCTCGGCCATCCGCTTCCTGATGCTCAGCGTACCCTATCGCCACCAGCTGAACTTCACCTTCGACGGCCTCACGGAATCCACGAACGCTATCGACCGCCTGCGCACCTTCACCACACGTATCAAGACGGGCAAGTGGCCCGAGGCTGCTGGCGAAAGCGAATTGGCACCTGTCATCGCAAAGGCAGAAGCTGACTTTATCGCCGCACTGAACAACGATCTGAATACGGCCGAAGCCCGCGCTGCGATCTTCGATATGCTGCGCGCCGTAAACACCGCAGCCGATCATGGCAAGGTGACCGAAGCAGACGCAAAGGCCACGCTCGCAGTCCTCGACAAGTTCGATAGCATCTTCGCTGTTCTCGTCGATGACGACGCCGAGCTGACCAAGGCCGCTCTAGCCTGGGCCGAGACCGAAGGTCGCATGGCCGATGTCTCGCCCGAAGTGCTGGAGAAGTTTGGTGCCGGAAGCCTGAGTGACTCGGACATCGATGCCCTCGTTGCCGAGCGCACGCTGGCGAAGAAGCAACGCAACTTCCCCCGCGCCGATGCCATCCGCAACGAGCTTCTCGAAAAAGGCATCCTGCTCGAGGACTCGAAGGATGGTGTCCGCTGGAAGCGGCAATAGACTCGCTGGAAACGGTAGTAAGCGCGCTGGAACAGCAGTGAGCTACTTCTTGTTGGGCCCGATCAGCATGCGCAGGAACTCAGGCGTTGCCCACGGAGCCTTCGCCGAGAAGCGCTTCACCCACGCGTCACCTTCGCCGATCTGTACACGATCCGGCGTGAACTCCGGGGAGAGCGCATTGGCCATCAGCGCATAACTTGCGCCTTGGCGCAGCACCAGAGCCTTCCAGCAGCCCGGAGGAACGGCCACCACCGGCCGCTCGCCGTGTGCCATATCCATGCCCAGCGTCTGTACCTCGACGCGGCCATCGGGATGAAAGATGTAGTAATCGACAGGCCCACCTTCGATCAGGATGTGCGTGTCAGCCGGCTCCAGCTTGTGCAGATAGTTGATGGGCAAAGCGCGCGTGAGCATGTAGTAGTTCTGGCTCTGCACCGCGAGGCTGCGATCGTTGACCTGTACCGTCTGCGGAGTGACACCGATGATGCCCAGATAGCCTGACTCTTTCCGCAGCACCGTCAGCTTCAGCTCCTGGATCAACTGATCCGCGCGAGCGTCCGTACCGACCTGCTGCGCGCTCATCGGTAATACACAAACGAAGACCAGCAACCATCGGCGCATCATTCCATGGCCTCGCCTGCTGTGCCGACGAACTCCGCCGCCTGCTCTGCGCGCTTGGTGCGGTCCACCTTGCTGTAGATCACCAGAGCCACCGCGCACACGATCACCGCCATGCCCACCAGTTCGGCTGGACCCAGCTTCTCGTGCAGGAAGAGCACTCCAAGCAGCACCGCAATCACCGGATTCACAAATGCGTACGTCGCTACCTTTGTCACCGGTACGTTTTGCAGCAGATAGGTGAAGGCTACCAGCCCGATCAGCGAGCCGAAGATCGACAGATACAAGATCGCGCTCATGCCGCGCCACGTCCACACCGCGTGGTGAAACGAGCCAGCACCCAGTGCAATCGCCATATTGCAGAGACCAGCAGCGCCGATCTGCCATCCGGTAGCGACAAACGTATCAGCCTTGAAGCGAAAGCGGCGGCTCAGCACGCTACCCAGCGCAAACGCGAACGCCGCAAACAGCACCGCTAGCAATGCCAACCCTGCATGACCTTGGCTATCTGCGTGCCGATGAATCGATGGCCAAACCAACACCAGAATACCCATCGTGCCAAGCAACGTCCCTGCCCAGCCGCGCAGGTTTAGCGCCTCGCCGCCACTCACCATTTCCAAAAGCGCAATCAGGATCGGAACGGTCGAAACGATCAGGGACGCGAAGCCGCTGGGCACCGTCTTTTCGCCCCAGGTAATCGCCATATTGTTGCAAGTCATAAAAAGGACACCAACCAGAATGAGTTTCCAGATTTCATTCTTCGGCACACGCAGGCTCTTGCCCCGGGCTAGTGCGATGGCCACAATCAGAGTGGCTGAGATCAGTGAGCGCGTACCGGAGACCACGGGCGCGGGCAACAACTCACCCGCGATGCGAATCGCTCCGTACGTTGAGCCCCAGCAAAGGTAGACGCTGCCGAAGGCCAGCAATACCATCGTCGACTTCGGAACACGCGAGAACATGGTCTTCCTTATGTACTTGGCTGGTTTTGTAATTAACGACAAACGGCGAGCCTAAGCTCGCCGCTCTGGTTCCACGAGGAACAAATTAGTAGCTGAAGAATTCGTTGAGGCCGCGACGAAGGCGCAGGCCGGTGACGAAGCAAGTCAGCGAAACAGCGGCAACCAGCAGGTTCCAATAAAGGACCGGGTGCGCGAAGCCGGGCGAATAGGTCGCATCCTGACCGCTCCAGAGCGTCAGCACCGTAGCAACGATGGCGGTCTGAAAGCCGATCACGATCAGCAGCTGGCCACGACGACGACGCGCGTCGAGATGGGCCACCTCTTCGGGGCTAAGGTTGCGCTCTTCAATCGGAATCAACATGTTCGCCATGATCGTCTTCTCCTGCTGCATTGCTTACACTGTTATTAAATCACAAGTCCCGCCGGTGACCGAAAACCGCACGAAAACCCCTATCGTCAGCCCTGGGACCTGCGCCCGAAGGCAGCCCGCAGGCGGGCCTCTCGATCGGCTCCATGAGCCACCTTCGTATCGTTGATTTCAGCCACCGATTGAAGGCTTGTTACCTCAAAACGTTTGCGGCAGCGGATGTTCTTGCAACCCAGCACGTCATCTCTGCGGACCATGTAGCTGGAGGCCTTGGCAAACTTCGCGCGGGTTAGATCGTCAGCTCCCCGCGGTGGTTGCTGACGCTTGCGCCGGACCAGCCAGTTCACCTGGTATTCGTTCTCTTGGCTGCAATGCGGGCAGACCAGCATGTGCACCTTCTGCTCAGTCCGCTCTTCAAAAAACTCGCGCTCATCCATCCGTCTACTCCTTGCCCTTGCAGTAGCCCGACATGAGCCACAACCCACACAAGAATACGCCCGCGGACCTTCTGTTGCGAAACTGCGTCAAAGCTGCACAATCAGACTGCGTTCGATGTAGGCTTGATCGCGAAGACAGGATTGGGAGACGTACGATGGCGCCGAAAAAGAAGACTTTCTCCATAACCAAAGCTGTGAAGGCCAACGCGCGCGATCGTGTCGGCACGCCGCCACCCTCTCGACCGCTGCCGACCGTCAAAGAAAAAGCGGCTGCGAAGCCGAAGCACAAGGAAACGTTCGCCGACCTGCTCACCAAGGATGATTCTCGATGAAGACTTTTCGACTCACAACCGCACTCATGCTTGCCTCGGCTCTCCCACTGACCGCGCAGCAAATTCAGATAAGCAAAGAGAACAAAACTATCGCCATCACCACGAGCGATGAAGCTTCCGCACTGGCGGATACAGCCATTGTGAACATCGGCTTCACCACTTACGGCAAGGACCAGGACGCCACCTACGCCGACGCGACAAAGACCTCGAACGCAGTCATTGCAGCCATTGCGGCGTCCGGTGTCAAAAAGGATGCCATCCAGAGCGCTAACCAGAACCTCGGGCCAATCAGCCCCAACAACGACGACGACAAGGCCCGCTACGCACAAGGGATGCGCTTCACCTTCTCGCAGGGTTGGAGGATCACGGTCCGGGCGGAGCAGGCCTCAGACGTGCTGCACATTGCGATTTTGAACGGGGCTAACAACAGCGGCGATATCAGTTGGGAGCTCGTCCACGACGATGCCCTGGAGGCTGAGGCTGCCGGTAAAGCGCTGGAACACGCCCGCCAGATCGCAGACCAGATGGCGAAGGGGTTGAACACGAAGCTCGGGCCGCTCGTCTATGCCAGCAATCAGACGCCGCCGCGCGGCATCTTCGCCAACATGGGCTTCGGCAATGTCTCGCTCAACACGGAGAGTGCGGCGATGAGCGTACGAATGAAAAACCTCAAGCCGCTAGCGATCTCGCCCGAACGCATCACCAAGTCGGCAACTGTCTATGCGGTCTTCGCCATCGAGTAGCCGCACTCCCGTAAACTATCTCTATGTTGCCGACTAGTTACGCCCTTGTGGTCTTTGAACTCGCTGTGATGGTCCTATCGCTTTCGCTGCACGACTGTGCGCAAGCGTGGATGGCGAACCGTCTCGGCGACCCCACCGGCAAGATGATGGGCCGCATCTCGATGAACCCAGCAGTGCACTATGACCTGCTCGGCACCATCATCTTTCCGCTGATCTACACCGTGCTGCGCCCTCCTTTCGTGATGGGATGGTCGAAGCCTGTGCCGATGACCTCGCGGAACTTTCGCAGGCCGCGCCGCGATGAGAACCTGGCGCTTCTCGCTGGCCCTGCCGCTCAGTTCCTGCTGGCGACTATCGCGCTCATCGTGCTCGTTGTTCTGCGCCACGCGAACCCTGATCTAGGTGGCCCGCTGGTGATCGCCGCCATGCTCGCCAACGGCCACTCGGTAGGCACCGAAGGCCTGCCCGGCAGCTTTCCGGTGCTGCTTCTTCTCTACTACGTCATCCTCGTGAACCTGTTGCTCTTCGTCTTCAACCTGGTGCCGTTCCCGTTCTTCGATGGTGGCAAGATCCTCACAAACTATCTGCCCTACGAGATGGCGAAGAGTTACGAGCGCTTCAGCATGTACTTCATGTTCATCTTTTTCTTCATCGGCTTCACCATTGTGATGCTCTTCTTCCGGCCCTTCTTCGCGGTATTCAATAATCTTTTGTTCACGCTGTGAGGCTACAAGCAACCACGCAAACAGGAAGGGCTATGACGTGACGTCATAGCCCTTCTTGTTTGCATTCAAAGGGCTCTACTTCGTCTCGGGCACCACGGTGATCGTCATCGAGCTCGGATACTCCGCCGAATGATGAATCGACGTATGCGCGATTACACTCGTCGTCTCACTGTAGTTGTCGCCGCCAGTATTCAGGTTGCGATCGAAGCGCGGGAAGTTCGCACCCGCGACCTCAAGCCGGATGCGGTGCCCTACGCCGAAGTAGTTGCTGGTGTTCATCGGAGTCAGTGTCACCCTGTACACCTTGTCCTTCTCCATCCACACTTTCTTCGCATCGCCGTCGCGGTAACGCAGCCTCTGTATGGTCTCGTCGAGGTTGTAGGCCTTGCCATCGGGCAGCACGTCGATCAGCTTCGCGGTCACGTCAGTGTCCTTCACATCGCTGGAGACGTAATACGTCACCGTGATCGGCCCTGAGAGTTCAATGCCTTCTGCCAGCGGCTCCGACGTGTACACGAGGATGTCGTCGCGCTCCTCCATCTTTCGCTGATCGAGCGCTCCTCCCTGACCAGGGATCGTGTTCGCCGCGCAGCAGACGTTACCGCCATAGCTCGGCGTGGCGTGCATCGGATCGTAGGTGAAGGTATCCGGCGCATCCTTCGACTCCATCTTGAGCGGATCGCCCTTGAACTTCAGCAACGGGCTTGATCCCTCTGCGAGAACGATCTTGCCGTCGCCTTTCAGCGTGTTGGCATGGCCGTCACTCGTGAGTTCGAGCTTGACCTCTTTCGCGCCCTCAGGCGGCCAGGTCTTCGCGCTCTTCCACTGATTCGCGCCCATCTCGTAGTACTGCACCTTCGGCTGCTTCTGCAGGAAGCCGTTGTCTTCGCCTTTGAGAAAGTGGTCGAACCATGCGAAGGTCAGCGAGTCATAGTCCAGACGCGCATCGCCCATATCGCGCTCGCCAACAACTGTGTGCTCCGTCGCGCGCTTGTACTGGCAGTGCAGCGTCGGTGCGATCACAGCGTACTGCTCATCCTTCACCTCACCTTTGGCGGAGGAGCGCACGAAGTTGTACGCCGCAAGGTTGGGCCCGGTCGAGACGTCATACCAGGTCATAAACCAGAAGCCCGGCCGATTGATCGGCATGGTGTCCGATTGCCACAGCCCACCCTTGCGCCACGCGGGATCGCCCGGCGTCCTCTCGATCATCGCCCCGCCCGTCGCCACCGGCATTCTGTCTGCGTAGATTCCCTTGGGCCCACCAACAGCAGCGATGATGTCCTTCTCCGGCAGGTGCTCGAAGGCCTTTGCCCAGTCCACCGGAGGCATCTGCGCCGCGAGGTCGAACATCTTGCCAGCCTCGAGCAGATCCTTCTGGCTCATGTCGGACGGAAACTGTGGGCGCGCCTGATTCTGCTCGCCGTATAGCCAGTCGATGAACAGCATCTGCACCGCGCCGCCGCGATACCAGTTGCCCTGTTCGTTATAGGGCCCAACCTTGCCGACACCTGCACCGAAGCTTTGCGGGATAAACGTCGTTAGCGCCTTATTGTTGAGCGCCACGGCCGCCAGTTGCCACTCTGCGGTGGACGAACAGCCGATTAGCCCGATCTTGCCCGAAGCCCACTCCTGCCTAGCCATCCAGTTGAACTCGTCATCCGCGTCGGTCAGCGGCGGCCCGAGGATGTCGTACTCCCCCTGAGAAAAGAAATGACCGCGTTCGTTCATTTCCACCAACGCATAGCCGCGCTTCACGGCGTCCAGCTCGGTGGACATGTCGCGGTAGGTGCCGCTCTTCACGTCCCAATAATTAAAGTTGTAAGGTGTACGGCTGAAGATGATCGGATACTTTTTCGTCGCGTCTTTCGGACGATAGATGTCCGCCTGCATCTTTTTGCCGTCGCGCATGGTCACCATCACCTTGCGGTCGATGATGGCGACAGCTTCAAGCTGCTTCTCCACGTCCTCGCGCTGGGCGATCATCTTGGCGCGCTGCTCCGCCGTCATGTTCGTATTCCGTCCCTGCCCCAGGGCAGCGACGCAGGGTAAGGAGACGGCCAATAGGCCAACGAGAACACGCATACGCATGGAACAAGCCTCCAAAGAGATTGCTGCAGTCGATAGAGCTCTTGAAAAACGGACAAAAACTCTTGAAAACAAGGGATACGCGAATGCTATCAGAGCTCCGCATCGCGGCGTTGCCCATGTATCCTTAACGGCAGCCTCGCGCTGCGCGGCTGACTAACCCAGAACTAACGATCGAGAACCCAACCCAGGCATGAGCTCCGCACTTCGCACACCCCGTCCCCGCGTCCTCTCCGGCATGCGTCCCACTGGCCGCCTGCATCTCGGCAACTACATGGGCGCGCTCTACAACTGGGTCAATCTGCAGCAAGACTACGACTGCTACTTTTTCATCGCCGATCTTCACGCCCTCACCACGGACTATGCGGATCCCAGCAAGGTGCAGGCGAATACCCTGGAGATCACACTCGATTTTCTCTCCGCAGGACTCGATCCCGGCCGCTGCGTCATCTTCCGCCAGTCGGATGTCTATCAGCACGATCGTTTAAATACACTCTTCGGCATGTTCACGCCGCTAAGCTGGCTGGAGCGTGTGCCCACCTATAAGGACCAGCAGGAGCAGCTTCGCGAGAAGGATCTGGCGACCTACGGTTTTCTCGGCTATCCGCTGCTACAGTCCGCGGACATCCTGCTCTATAAGCCAGACTTCGTCCCAGTCGGTGCCGACCAGGTCGCTCACGTCGAGCTCACGCGAGAGGTGGCCCGCCGCTTTAACCAGCTTTATCCTGGCGAGTTCATCCTGTCGCCCGACGCCGCCCCGTGGGAGATGGCCGCCATTTTTGAGAAGGCTCGCAAGCTTGCAGGCGAGCCCAAAAGCTCCACACGCACCGATTTCTCGACGCACCAGCTTTTCGAGGCTGCGCAGCAAACCAAGAAGATCTCTGGCTTTGCCCGTCGCGACATTCTGCCAGAGCCCGAAGTGCTGCTGACGCCATCGCCCAAGCTGCCGGGTCTCGATGGCCGCAAGATGTCGAAGAGCTATGGGAACTTCATCTCGCTCTCAGAGTCGCCCGCGGATGTACGCTCCAAGATAAAGACGATGGTTACTGATCCCGCGCGCGTCCGCCGCGACGATCCCGGCAACCCTGACGTCTGCCCTGTCTTCGATCTGCATAAGGTTTTCAGTTCTGAAGAAACCCAGCTGAAAGCAGCCGATGGCTGCCGCACAGCAAGCATCGGCTGCATCGAGTGCAAGAGCTGGGTCGCTGATGCCATCGTTACCCGCATCACTCCTATACAGGAGCGTCGCCACGACCTCGAGCGCCGTCCATCGGTCATCAAGGACGTGCTCGCCAACGGCAAAGAACGCGCCGCGAAACGCGCACAGCAGACACTCGACGAGGTCCACGTCGCCATGGGGCTCAACTAACCAATGCCCGAAGAGAACAACATGCCCGATCAAGTCGAAGAGGCCGCAACATCTGCGGCTGTCGAAGACCAGCAGAGACCGCAGGCCGAAGACGCCGCGCCTGAAGGCACACAGCCGGCGAACCCGGCTCGCCCCTTCGCGCTGGAACATCCGCCCACGCCTCCACCCACGCCTGAAAAGCCTGCGCGCGGTCGCGGCAATGAGAAAGACAAAGCCCGAGAAGAGGCTTCGCAGTCGCCCTTTTCCATCACCGTAGGCCGCGTCTACGAAGGCCCGATGGACCTGCTGCTCGATCTGATCCGCAAGCAGAACATCGATATCTACGACATTCCTATTGCGAAGATCACCGCGCAGTTCCTTGAGTACACGCACCACCTGAAGCAGACCGATGTCGACGCCGCAGGTGAGTTTATCTACGTCGCCTCACTTCTCATCCACATCAAGTCAAAGACGCTGCTGCCACGTGATCCCGCAGAGGTCGCTGGCGGCGAAGCGGACGATCCTCGCCGCGAGCTCGTCGAACGTCTGCTGGAGCACGAGCGATTCAAAGCGGCTGCACAGATGTTGCAGCAGAAGCAACTCATCGAAGATGCTTCCTGGACGCAACCGGGACTGAAGACCTTTCTCAAGGACCAGGGCATCGTCTCCGCAGATGAAGAACGCGAGATCGATGCTGACACCGTAGACCTCGTCCGTGTCTTTCAAGATGTCCTGCAGCGGCTGCGCGATCGCCCCATCCATTCCATCGACGAGGAATCGGTCACCGTTGCGCAGATGATTCAGTTCGTCAAACAACGCCTCATCATGGAAGATCGCCCGATCAGTCTGCGGAAGATGCTTGGCAATAGCAAATCCGAGCGAGCTCTGATCTGCACCTTCCTCGCCATGCTCGAACTCGTTCGTCTGCAGGCCATTGTGCTGCGCCAAATGCAGCAGCTCGGGGACATTCTGGTAAAGAAGTCCGACAGCTTCGAGCAGGTCATCGCCGACCAGGCCGCCGTCCGCGACGACTGGAGCTAATCTCACCCGCAACAGTGCAATCTGGAGGTTTCACCATGTGCACGAAGACGCTGATAGCCAACGCCTACCAAGCCTTCAATCAACGTGACATCGAAAGCGCGCTTGCGCTCATGTGTGAGGACGTCAGTTGGCCCAAGGCATCCGAGGGTGGTCGTGTCGTCGGAAAAGAGGAGATCCGTTCCTATTGGCAACGCCAGTGGAGCGAGTTTGATCCTCATGTGGAGCCGATCGAGGTTATCGAACGCGAAGATGGCAAGACAGAGGTAAGAGTTCACCAGGTAGTGAAGAATCTGGCGGGCGACATCCTCTCCGATAGTGACGTGTGGCACGTTTATACGACCGCTAACGGACTCATCAAACGCATGGGCCTGAAGGAAGCGGAAGACTCAGATTTGACACCCTCAGCCGCCTTTGGGACAACGCGGTAAGCAGCAGCGGGGCGACAGCACGGAGGCGACATGGAGCTGAAACATCTTCGATCGTTCCTTGCCGTCGCCGAGCGCCTCAGCTTCATCCGCGCGGCAGAGCATCTGCATCTTTCGCAGCCTGCCCTCAGCAGCCAGATTCAAAACCTCGAAGAAGAGCTTCGCGTCACGCTCTTCTTCCGCACCCGCCGAGTCGTACGCCTTACCCCGGAGGGCGAAGTCTTCGTCGAAGAAGCGCGCGCCACGCTCGCTCGGGCGGAGCAGGCCATTGTCCGCGTTCAGAAAGCCTCGCGCGGCGAAGTCGGCCATTTGCGTATCGCCTTCGTCTCCTCGGCTGCGCTGGAGATCGTTCCCCGCATCGTCTCCACCGTGCGCCGAAAGTTGCCTCAAGTCTCCCTCGAAATTCGCAACATGCGCACCTCCGTGCAACTGCAGGGACTTCGCGACGGCACCGTCGACATCGGCTTTGTTCGTCTGCCCTTGCAGCATGAAGACCTGAATCTCCGCGTGATCAATCGCGAACCCTTCGCCATCGTGCTCCCCAAGTCCCATCCACTTGCCAAGCGTGCTCGCGTCAGACTTTCTGACCTTCGTGATGAACTCTTCGTTGCCTACGGACGCCAGTGGGCACCCGGCTTCTTCGACTCCATCATTCGCCTTTGCACCGACGCAGGATTTTCTCCCAACATCGTGCAGGAGACCGGCGAGATGTTCACCGCTGTCGCGCTTGTCGCAGCGGGTGTCGGCATTGCGATTCTTCCTCGAGCGATCGTGCTGGCTCAGCGCGGAGACGTCGTGTTCAAGACACTCCCGCTTTCGCTCGGCGTCTCCGAGATTGCGATCGCCACACGCAAAGACCGAGAAACACCGCTGCTGCGCTCGTTTCTCGGCATTGCGACGGACCGCAGTTTGTAATAGATAAAACCAATCACAGAGAGCCAATCATATGATTGGACGAATCAGCGCTGATGGCATCGAATGATTACGCAGGCCTTAAGGCATCTCGGCTTGCAGGAGGATTCACCATGAGCATGACCACCGACCCCGGATCACCCCTCAGCCTGCCCAGGACCTACTCCCGTCGTGGTTTTCTCGGCCAGAGCACTCTCACGCTGGCCGCCGCTCTCGGCACCGCTGCCGTTGCTGGCGCGCAGCAACGCTCACAGATTCATGCCGGAGAACACGGCAACGGCATCAGCAATCCTGGACAGGAAAACAAGCCACTGCTGGACGAGAACCCCAACACGAATACGCCGCCCGAGACGGACTTTGGCGACATCGGTCCCATCTGGTACTCCTTCGATCTCGCCCGCAAGCGCGTGGAAGAAGGCGGTTGGACGCACCAGGTTACGCAGCGCGAACTGCCACCTTCCAAAGACATCGCGGGAGTGAACATGCGCCTTACCAAGGGCAGCTTCCGCGAGCTTCACTGGCATACCGCTGACGAGTGGGCATTCATGCTCTACGGCAACGCCCGCGTGACTGTGCTCAACCCCGACGGCACCATGTTCGTCGATGACGTTGCAAAAGGGGACCTTTGGTTCTTTCCTGCTGGCTATCCGCACTCCATCCAGGGTCTCGGACCCGATGGCTGCGAGTTCCTGCTCGTCTTCGACGAAGGCAACTTCTCCGAAGACGGTACCTTCCTGCTCTCCGAATGGATGGCGCACACGCCCGATGAAGTTCTCACGAAGAACTCAAACCTCTCCGCAGCGTCGATCGCAAAGCTGCCCAAGCGCGAACTCTACATCTTCCCAGCGGAGATGCCTGGCTCGCTCGCCGCAGACCGCGAAGAGATTGAGAAGTCTGGCCCCATCACACAGCAGCAATACACCTTCAAAATGGAGGCGATGAAACCGAACAAGACCACACCCGGGGGCGAGGTGCGCGTCGTCGACTCGAGTAACTTCCCCGTGTCCAAGAGTATCGCAGCGGGTCTCGTCGTCCTGAAGCCCGGCGCTATCCGCGAGATGCACTGGCACCCCAACGCGAGCGAGTGGCAGTTCTACCTTGCAGGTAAGGGTCGCATGACTGTCTTTATGCCGCCAGGCCGCGCCCGCACCATGGACTTCAACGCCAACGATGTTGGATACGTTCCACCAGTCGCTGGTCACTACATCGAAAACACCGGCACCGAGGACCTTGTCTTCCTTGAACTGTTCAAGGCCGACAGCTTCCAGGAGTTCACGCTGAATAACTGGCTCCGCCGCCTGCCCATACAAATGGTCTCCTCGCACACGAACCTCTCCGCGGAGGAGATTCGCCGCATACCCGTCGAGAAGAACGATGTCATCGCAGGAAAGTAGAGCACGGGCAAACGTAGCGACGCCGCGGAGCTTCCCGCGCGTTGCTACGTTTGCCCGTTCCTAGAACCACATCTCCAGAAAAACATCCGCGCGCACATAGGGAGACGGAGTCAGCCGCTCCGCAGGCACCGGCTTAAAGCCCAGTGCCGCATACAAATTCAGCGCAGGCGCGAGTTTCTGACTCGTCTCCAGGTACAAGCGCTTTGCTCCTTTTCGGCGGCCTTCTTCAATGGCTGCTGAAAGCACGCGCCGACCAAGGCCAAGACCCTTCGCGCTCTCGGTGACTCCCATCTTCGCGACCTCGTACTCATCGGGCGCAATGGGCACCAGCGCACAGCAGCCCACCAGTTCGCCATCGAGCGTGACGAACACAATCTCGCCGCCTTTATCGAGAATTACCTCACGCGGATGCTTCAGGGTGTAGCGGTCCTTCTCTTCCAACTTGAAGTACTTCGTGATCCATTCCTCGTTCAGCAGGCGGAACGCCTCTTCATCACCATCCTGAAAGAGCCTTGTTCCAATCTCTCGCTCGGTATCGACCATCGCAACATCCTCCGTATCCACACACTACGAAGAACGGTCTAAGATGTCCAATAGTTGAAAGTTGCTAATTTATATATAAAACATATGAATGACGAGATCGATCTTCGCCAGCTCCGCTACTTTCTGGCCGTCGCCGAGACGCTGCACTTCACTCGTGCCGCCAAAAAGCTGGGCATCGCGCAGCCGCCCCTCAGCCAGCAGATCCGCAAGCTGGAGCAGAACCTGGGTTATCCACTCTTCGTACGCTCCACGCGAGGAGTCCGTCTTACACCTGCAGGCAAGCTCCTATCCACCCGCGCGCAAGCCACACTCGATAAAATCCGCAACGACATGGCCGAGGTCCGCCGCATCGGTCGCGGCGAAGAAGGCACCCTCACCGTAGCCTTCAGTGGCTCCATCATGTTCACCAACTTGCCGCTTGCCATACAAGACTATCGCCGCCGTTTTCCGCGCGTCGAACTGCGACTGCGCGAGCTCACCACCGCGGCGCAGATCGCATCCCTGCTCGATCGATCCATCGACCTCGGCTTCCTTCGCGACGGCGACCCCACCGAAGGCGTCCATGTTGAAACCCTGCTCAAAGAGCGTTTCCTTGCCGTGCTGCCTCAATCGCACCCGCTCGCAGCGAAGGCCACGCTCCGGATGAAAGACCTCGCCACCGAGCCGTTCATCCTCTTCGCCCGTAGCCATGGCGCGCTCGCGTGGGACCGCACCATCGCCTGCTGCGAGCGAGCTGGCTTCACGCCGAACATCGTGCAGAACGCACCGCAGTTCCCCACTGTGATCAGGCTCGTCGCGGCCGGTCTTGGCGTCTCATTGGTGCCCGCTTGCCTCGCGAACCTCGGCATCCCTGGCGCAGTCTACCGAGACATCCATTCGCCCGTTCGGACCACGGTCGACGCGGGCATGAGGCTCGGTTCTGCTTGCACCATGACTGCAAACTTCCTCAGGCTCGCTCAGCGACACCTCGCCACGTGAGGATCACGGCACTCCCACCAGGCGAATGCGCTACCCTAGAGACTCCGACTGTCACTTAGCACCTGTAAGGAGCCTCGCCATGCGCGCTCGCCGTCTTCGTGTATCCACCCTCGCCCTCGTCCTCGCGCTGCTCTATTCGCCCTTCGCGCTGAACGCGCAGGAACAAAAACCCTGGCCCATCCGCGCTGTCATTATCTCTACGTTTGAAGTCGGCAACGACATCGGCGATATACCGGGCGAGTACCAGTTCTGGGTCGAGCGCGAGCACCTCACCGAAGTCGTCGACTTCCCCGGCGGCGCCGTCCTCCCTCCCGGCCAGCACGCCCTCCGCACCAACAAGGAACACACCGTGCTCGGTATGCTCTCCGGCACCACGCTCGTCAATGCGACCGCGTCGACCATGGCGCTCGGCCTAGATCCGCGCTTCGACCTCACCCACACCTATTTCCTGATCAACGGCATCGCGGGTGTTAACCCGGACGTCGCCTCCATCGGCTCTGCTGCATGGGCGAACTACGTCGTTGGCGACGTAGTTCGCATGATCGATCCCCGCGAGGCCCCCAAGGCGTGGCCGTACGGTCTGTTCCCCACCGGAGCGATCGAGCCGAACCCAAAGACCACGGATGCTCCTACCTGGCACCGCTCGAACCTTTACACGCTGAATCCGAAACTCGTCGCCTGGGCCTTCGCCCAAACCAAAGATCTCAAGCTGATGGATGATGACAAGGTCGCCGCCTTTCGCGCGACATTCACAGGCTTTCCTAACGCGCAGAAGCCACCCTTCGTTCTGCTTGGCGACACCTTCGCCAGCGACTACTACTGGCACGGTGCCATCATGAACAAGTTTGCCGAAGACTGGGTCCGTCTCTGGACCAACGGCAAGGGTACCTTTGCCATGACCGAGATGGAAGACTCCGGTTTCATGGGCGCGATGGAGAGGCTCAATGCTCTCCATCGCGTTGACATCAACCGCGTGCTGGTCCTACGCACCGGCAGCAACTACTCCATGCAGCGTCCCGGCCACGAGCCCGTTGAATCGCTCACCGCGCCCTACATCGGCAGCAAGGTCTCGCTCGAAGCCGCCTATCTCTGCGGCAGCACCGTGCTGCACAAAATCCTCGCCGATTGGCCCAACACCTACGCGCACATCCCAGGCGAGTAGGCGTTGGCTGCTACTAACCCTGCCAGCCAGAACGTCGCATAACCGAGCAGGAGTTGCCGCGAACGAAAGCAGGATTTTTCTCCGCGAGCGAACTGTTGGCAGCATTGACGATAGCGTCAACGGGGCGCCGGGTGATATCTCCGCGCACAATCTTCAGCGCCGTCATGCCATGTCTCCGCATCTGATCTCAGGTTCGATGTACTACAACCCTTTCGTGCAAATAGCCTCGAAAATTACAGGCTGTTCACATCCTCGCAACATGTAGGCGACTAACCTGATCGCGTTCAGCACTTCACTCCACATAAGCGCGCTCCGAAAGCGAATCCAGATATATGTCTACCTCAGCGACCCCTCCCCAGGTTGAATCCGAATACACCAAGTCCATGCTCGATCAGAAGCTCGAAAAGTCCTCCGCCGGTAAATGGGGCGGTGGCATCTTCGCGCTCATGCTCGTTGCCGGTATTGCCTACATCGCCACGCATCTTGGCAACGACCTGAAGCTCGTTCATTCCGCTTCCGTCTTCCCGTTCGCTCTGCTGGGCGTTGCACTGTTTATCGCGCTGGGCTTCGAGTTCGTAAACGGCTTCCACGATACGGCAAACGCCGTCGCTACCGTCATTTACACTCACTCGCTCGAACCGCACGTTGCCGTGGTCTACTCCGGCATCATGAACTTCATCGGCGTTCTGCTTTCCACTGGCACGGTTGCCTATTCCATCGTGAACCTGCTGCCAGTCGAGCTTATCCTGAAGGTGAGTTCCGGCTCCGGCTTCGCGATGGTGTTCGCGTTGCTGATCGCAGCAATCCTCTGGAACCTTGCCACGTGGTGGCGAGGCCTTCCAGCCTCCAGCTCGCACACCATGATCGGCTCCGTTCTAGGCGTGGGCTTTGCCTACTCGCTGATGCAGGGTCATGGTGGCCTAAGCGGCATCGACATGGCGCAGGTGAAGAAGGTCTTCACCGCGCTACTCGTCTCGCCGGTCGTAGGGTTCGTCCTGGCTGGTCTCCTCTTCTTCGTATTCAAGCTCGTAGCCCGCGATCCGCGCCTCTATAAAGCTCCTGAAGGCACAGAGCCGCCGCCGTTCTACATTCGCTGCCTGCTCATCCTCACCTGCGGCGGCGTTAGCTACTTCCACGGCTCCAACGACGGCCAGAAGGGCATGGGCCTCATCATGCTGATCCTCGTCGGTACGGTGCCCACCGCTTACGCCTTGAACCACACCGTCAGCGCCCGCGAGGTACAGACCTTCGCAGCCGTCTCTACGCAGGTTGCGGGAGCGCTCAGCAACTACGAGACCGACTCCACCCCCATCGGCGATCCCGACGCTGAGCTCAACAACTTCCTCACCACCAAGAAGTATGAGCCCCAGGTCATTACCGCTCTACAACAGCGCGTCGTCGACATCCGCAATGAAGCCAGCTCCTACGGCTCGCTCGGCAACGTTCCGGCATCGATGCAGGCCAATGTCCGCAACCAGATGTACGAGACCAGCGCCACCCTCGCCCTGCTGGCCAAGACGCCTGACGCTCCCGCTATGAGCGCGAACGATACCGCGATAGTCGGCAACTATCGCAAGTTCCTGGACAAGTCCACCAAGTTCATCCCGACTTGGGTGAAGGTTGCTGTGGCACTCGCTCTCGGCCTCGGCACCATGATCGGTTGGAAACGTATCGTGGTCACTGTCGGCGAGAAGATCGGCAAGACACACCTCACCTATGCTCAGGGTGCCTCCGCTGAGATCACGGCCATGATCACCATAGGTCTCGCCGACGGATTCGGACTTCCCGTAAGCACAACGCACGTCCTCAGCTCTGGTGTTGCAGGCACCATGGCGGCCAACAAGAGCGGTCTGCAGATGTCCACCATCCGCAACATCGCGATGGCCTGGGTCTTCACTCTCCCGGCCGCCGCGCTGCTTTCCGCCGGTTTGTTCTACGTTTTCAACATGATCGCCAAGTAACCCACACGGTTATCCACCTCACGGTGCAGGGTTGGTACACTCAACCCTGCACCGTTTCCCGTTTAATGAAGCCAACGCATGAGCCTTAAAGCCAAAATTGAAGCCGTCATCTACGCATCGGAAGAACCGGTAACCCTCGCCCAGCTCATCGGCCTCCTCGGAGAAGAGGGACAAGCCGAGCTCGACGTGCTCGCCGCCAACCAGCTCACGCTCGGCACCACCACCGGCGACGACGACTCCGCGCCCGATCAGGATGACCTGAACGCCGAAGTGTTCGATACCGAAGAAGTATCTGAGCCCGTGTCGGAAGAGACGACTGCGGCTGAGCCGGAAGCGACCGACGACGCATCCACCGCAGAGGTGCCATCCTCACCGGAGTCTGCGCCTGCCGCTGAGGAAGCGACGGCGGAAGCAGACACCGAGCCTAGCGCCAAGACCCTCGCCGCGGAGCAAAAACTCGCTGCGCGCAAGCTGCGCGACTACTTCCGCGATCTGCTTGATCAGCTCATCGCTGAATACGCCAATAGCGACCGCGGCTTCGAGGTGAAAGAAGTCGCGAGCGGCTTCCGCTTCGCGACAAAGCCTGAATATCATGACGCCGTCCGCGGCTTTGTGAAGTCTCTGAAACCACCCCTCAAACTATCGCTCCAGGCGCTCGAAACCCTCGCCGTCGTTGCCTACAAGCAACCCGTGACCGCCCCCGAGGTCACCGAGGTGCGCGGCGTCGAGTCTGCCGGTACTCTCGGCTCACTCATGACGCGTAAGCTCGTCACGACCGCGGGCCGCAAGCAGGTGATCGGCCGCCCGATCCTTTACAAGACCACCAAGGACTTCCTCCTCCGCTTCGGTCTCAAGGACATCAACGAGCTTCCCAGCATCGAAGAGTTTGAAAAGATGGCTGGTGAGTTGAACGAGGCTGTCCAGGAGGAGATCGACATGGAAGAGAACCAGCCACACCCGGAAGCTATCCATACCGATTCTCCTGAAGAAACCGCAGAGAAAGAGGCCGCAGCCGAACCCGAGGAGAAAGTCGAATCGGAAACACCTTCGGAGTCAGATCATGTAGAGGACTCCGCTCCCCTCGACGAGCTCCACGCCGTTCTGGAACCGACCCACACCCTCCATGAGACACCCGAGGACCTGATGTCGGATGACTCCACTCATCCCGAAGGCCACAAGCACGAGCCAACCGACGGTTAGGCGCCAATCGTTACTGTTGACTTCCTGCTGGCATCCTGCATCTCACTTGGCATGAGCTCGCAGCCCCTTCCCCATCCTGACCACGATCAGCCGCCTGACGACGAGCCGGAGACAATCTCCACCCCCGAAGGCGACAATGAGAATCCTCCGGATGCTCCATTGTCCCCTCGCCCTGACGCCGCTCTTCGGCCCCGCGGAGATGCGCCCCACAGCAAAGAACCGCCCTACCCCGCCATCTGATCCACGCTCATCGCGTAACATCTGAGTGATTCTCGCTCACCTTTCCGCGCCTCAGGCGTATCATAATCAAGAGAGGTTGCCCAACCATGTATCCCGGCACGCGCTCCAATCCCATCGTCATCGAAGGCCGCACGCAGGCCACCACTTCGCTCCTCGGCAAGGTGCTCCTCATCTCGTCGCTCGGCTTTCTCGTCACCGGAGTCGGCGTGTTTCTCGCCCCGTCCTTCTACTCCTCAGGGCTGCTGCTCATCTGCTTCATCGCCAGCTTCGCACTGATCTTCGGTGTCCGCGCCGCCCGTAAAAACCCGCCCCTCGCGCTCGGCCTGTTCCTCATGCTCGCCTTCGTCATGGGCATCGAGATCGCCCCGTGGATCGTCAGCCTCCTTCACATGGGAGCCGTCGGCATCTCCATCGTCTTCAACGCTGCGGTTACCACCGCCGTAGGCATGGCCTGCATCGGTATCGGCGCGCAGGTGGTCAGCTTCGACTACCGTCGCGTCGCCAACTACGCCTTCGCCGCTCTGCTAGTCCTCGTGCTGGTTGGCATCCTCGGCATGTTCTTCCACTTCGTCAACCCGACGATTTACTCCTGGGCGTCGCTGGCGATCTTCAGTGTCCTGCTTCTCGTCGACTTCATGCGCATCAAGAATGGCGGCGATGGAGCCACGGCAACAGAACTCGCCGTCAGCATCTACCTCGATGGCCTGAACATCTTCCTCGCGCTCACGACAATCTTCTCCGGTGGCAGAGGCCGCCGCTAAAGCCTTTCAGTCCCACACCGAGTCCGCCAGATTCACTACAATTGGATCTGGCGTACTCCGCACCACCACCCATTCGAAGGTCTCCGTCGCTGACGGATTGATCTCCTGATGAACCACCCAGGCCGGCACGTGTACGAAATCTCCTGCACGCACTGTCGCCGAATGCTCCCCTCGTTCGCCCCAACGCACCAGCGACTCACCCGCCAGCACATACACTACCGTCTCTTGAGCGCCATGGTGATGGATTCCCGTCCGCCCGCCCGGTTGCACGCGGAACGTCCCAGCCCACATCCCCGAAGCGATCCCCTGCTCCCCCGGTATGGCCACCAACCGCTGCGATCCGGACGTCTGCGCCGTCCCCGCACTCTGCTGCTCCTGCGTCACCACGCTGATTCCCGCTTTTCCCGAAACGCTCTCCATATCCATCTCCCTCCGCATACCCCAGCTACATTAGTATGAGATCAGGGCGTTTCCAAAATGTCCGCACGACAGCGATGAGCGTCTCCGCAGTCAGAAAGCCAAATCCCATGAGTAAGTCCCCCATCAAGGCGGTTTTTAAAGCGCCCGCAAAGCCCGTCTCCCCGAAAGCTCCTCAAAAGGAAGCCCCCAAAGGCGACCGCCTGCAGAAAATCCTCGCGCAGGCAGGCATCGCCTCTCGCCGCGCTGCCGAGCAGATCATCCTCGATGGCCGCGTTCAGGTCAACGGCCAGACCATCACCGAACTTGGCACCCGCGCCGAAGTCGGTCGCGACCACGTCCGCGTCGACGGCAAACTCCTCCATGGCCCTGAACCCACCAAGTACTTCATGGTGAACAAGCCGCGCGGTTATGTCACCACACTCGATGACCCCGAGCATCGCCCCACCGTCATGCAGCTTCTCGGTCAGGATCGCCAGAAGAAGCAGATCGGCGAGCACTCCAAGTTCCCACGCCTCTATCCCGTCGGTCGCCTCGATTACCTCTCTGAAGGCCTGCTGCTGATGACCAACGACGGCGACCTCGCCAACAAGCTCTCCAAAGCCGCCACCGGCGTGCTCAAAACCTACCTCGTCAAAGTCTCCGGTGCCCCCACCGATGCGGCCATTGGCCAGCTCCGCAGCGGCATCATGATTGATCGTGGTCGCCTCGCGGACACGCGCTCCTCCGGTCGCCGCGACCGCGTCCTCACGCAGCCCGCGCAGATCGAGCAGGTCCGCTCCGGCGAAAATCCCTGGTTCTCCGTCACCCTCATCGAAGGCCGCAATCGCCAGCTTCGCAAGATGTTCGAAGAGATCGGCCATCACGTAGAGAAGATCCGCCGCATCGGCTACGGCGCGCTCACCCTCGACGTCCCTCCGGGTGGCTTCCGCGAACTCACCCAGGGCGAAGTGCAGGCGTTGAACCGCGCTGCAGCTGGCAAGAAGGTGGAGCGCAAGAAGACTCTGCCCGAGGCGGCACAGCTCAAGAAACCCGTTCCGCCCCGCAAAAAGAAGTTCAATATCGCGCGGAAACCAAGTCGCTAACCTCCCCGAATCAACGCCCGCAGATCGTTGGAAAAAGTTCCACTCTCACGCATTATTTATTCTTAGTGCGATATACAACGCAAAAGCGGGTCATGCGCTCCTATGTCATCGAGGTGACATCAGAAATGCGTATGACCCGGTTTGCTCTCTCCGCCCTTGCCGCTCTGTCCGTCGGTACGCTCGCCACTGCCATGGCCCCGCAGGCCCAGGCCCAGATTTCCGTCAGCATCGGCGCTCCCCCGCAATGCCCCTACGGCTACTACGACTATGCGCCCTACAGTTGCGCCCCCTACGGCTACTACGGCCCTGAATGGTTCAACGGCGGCGTCTTCATCGGCGCTGGTCGCTGGTTCCATGGTCCCGCCAACTTCCACGGCGGCGTGAACACGGCGTTCGATCCTCGCCACGGCTACCATGGCCCCATGCCCGGCCACGGAGCCCCTCAGCACCACCCCGACAACTTCAAGAGCTTCCACGCCACCGAGAGTCACGATAGCGGCGGACACGTGGCAGGCGGCCATCGCTAAGGTCAGCGAATTCCCCCGAAGGACAAGGGCCCCGCGCATACACATGCCCGGGGCTCTTCTGTTTCTCGTTGCAGATCACATTTACAACTTTCCAGACTCCACGCCCAACCCCACGCTCGCGGTGTCCTTCACTCCCGTTACAGGTGTAGCCAGGTTTGCAGGCGGCACCGCCACCTCCTGCTTCCCCAGCCACGGCAGCAGCTTTTCCGTCAGCAGCGAAGCGCCCTCATCAGACATATGAATCCCATCGGCTTGCCTTAGCCGGGCCGTCGCTCCATGCACTATGCCAAAGTCCTGGAATCGCCCTTGCCCGTCGCCCACTACGCCCGCCGAGCTAAACCAGATCGCCTGCGGACTCGCACTGACCACCGCATAATCAATGCGGTTTACCAGAGCAATCTTTGCAGCATAGCTGTCGCTCTTCATCGGCGGCAGCCCGACCCACACCACGCGCGCTCCGCTCTCTTCCAATAGCCCCAGAAACGCCTGCACACGCCGCTCATAGAGCGCCTGCCACTCAGGCGTGCCAAAGGCATAGACCTTGCCATCCTCGACAAACCCCTGGCCATCGTTCGCACCGATCGCTACCACGATCACGTCCGGCTTGTTGTCCTTCAGCATCGCCGGATACTCCACCTGCCAGTCGAAGACCTCAGGCCGAGCCAGACCTGTGCCCGACTTAAATACCCTCACAAAGTGCAGGTCTTGATATTGCGGCGCCTCGCGCAAAATCGTCGACGATAACCCCACAGCCATCATGGAATCTCCCACCAGCGCCACTGTTCTCACCTTGCCCACCGGCACCGCCGCGAGCAAAGGTAGAGCACTCAGCACCGGCGGATCACCGGCCATTGGCCGCAGCGGCAGCATTGGCGTCTTCGGCGCAACTCTCACCTCAGCAATGATGGTCTTCGCAGGCACATTCGGCACCGACGCCACGACCTTCGGCATCGTCGGCTTCAACTCCACATCCCGCACATGAGATTCAGCCACCAGTGCTGCATCATCTCCCCAGCCGGTGCGGGCCAGTTCCAGCAGCGCGCCATGCCGGACCCGTTCCAGCCCGAGATACCTTAGGCCTGCATGCAGCGCGGATGTTACAGGTACCGCCACCGTCCGCTCCGGCCCTAGATCCAGCCGCTGCGCCCAGTCATACAGTCCTCCCGACTCCAGCACCAGCCCGAGCGCGGCGAACACCGCCACACTCACCGCCATCTGCCGAACCGTCGAAAACCGCTGATACCCGTGCATAGCCTTCGTCTTTCCTAATCCCTGTTTCCTACACCCTGCTTCTAAAACTGGAAGTAAATAAAAGGTGCCACTCCCGTCGGCCCCAGGAGCTCAATCGCATACACTCCGAGCGCCAGCACCGCGCCATTTGCAGCCACGGGCATCCGCGACATCGTCGCCTCAATTCCGCGTCGGCACATCCGCGGAGCATACTGCCCGAAGATGCCGACCACCAGCGTCAACACGACCGGCCACACAGCCAGCGTCGTCGCGCCGTGCGAACCTAGCTGCTTCAGCACGGTCGCTGCCAGCCGGAACGTTGGAGCGCGGAAGAACACCCATCCCAGGCACACCGCGTGGAACATCAGCACGCGCGATACCCAGGGCCACCACCGCGTCTGGTTCAGCTCAAACGCTACCTTTTGTCCCGCCCAAAGCCTATGCCCAATCAGGTAGACACCCTGTAGACCACCCCACACCACAAACGTCCACGAAGCCCCATGCCACAACCCGCCCAGCAGCATCGTGATCATCAGGTTCAGATACGTCCGGCCCTTACCCTCACGCGAGCCGCCCAGCGGAATGTACAAATAGTCGCGCAGCCATGTGGACAGCGAGATATGCCAACGCTGCCAGAAGTCCTGCGGATCGGTCGCGGTGTACGGTGCATCGAAGTTGCGCGGGAAACGGTAGCCCAGCAGCATCGCGCAGCCAGTCGCAATGTCCGTGTATCCGGAGAAATCGCAATAGATCTCCGCCGCATAGCCATAGATCGCCAGCAGCACATCCCAGCGATGGAACTGTGCGGGTGAGTTGAACACCGGTTCCACCAGCCGCGTCGCCAGCGTGTTCGAGACGATCACCTTCTTGAATAGCCCGGCCAGGATCAGCAGAAACGCCCGGTTCACGCGGATCTTCGTCGCGTCGACCGGCTTCATCAGCTGAGGAATAAACTTCGACGCCCGCAGGATTGGCCCGGCAATCAGCTGCGGGAAGAACGCCACATACAGCAGCGCATCCAACAGGAACAACTGCACCTTCAGTTTGCGCCGATAGACATCGCCCATCAGCGAGATCGCGTGAAACACGAAGAATGAAACTCCTAGCGGCAGAAACGGCGCAGGCAGGTTCAAAACTGGAGTTCGCCCAACCAGACCCCAGATGCCCATCGCACTCAGCAGCAGAAAGCTCGTGTATTTGTAGTAGGCCAGCACGATCAGGCAGACGACCACGCCGAACGTCAGCAGCCCCTTGCGTACACGCTCATCCTCACTCCGCTGGATGCCCTGCGCGATCAGTCCCGCGAACAGCGACACCGCGATCAGCAGTGGCACATACCGCCAGCTCCAGAAACCATAGAAAACATAGCTCGCCCCCAGCAGGAACTCTTTACGAGCACTGACCCGCCCAGCCAGCGGCCAGGCAATCGCCATCACCGCCAGAAAAAACAGCGCATATTCAACTGTAGGGAATAGCATCGTGCGGACCTTGCAGGACAGACGTCAGGAAATCTGTGATCAGCTTACGTCCAACAGACGAAACCAAACGCAATTTGTTTTGTACCACGACACTGCCTGATCATCTCCCCGGGGAGCTTCCGGTCCAAGCCCAGGCCTTAGGATTCGTGCAGAGGCACCTCCTTCGACACTCTCCTGTGAAAAACGCGTAACTCATGGTATTCTGTACCTGCGTTTGAAACACCAACGCAAGGCACGCGGGCAGATGACTCCAATTGGATTCGAGTCTGGCCAGAGACCGCGATCGCCAAGCTTCACAACCTCTTCCACCGCGCATCTGAAAGACCAAGTTTGCAAAGCGCGTTGGTTGCTCTGGCTAGTAGGTCGATCCATCGGGATCTTCCTCGCCGTGCAGCAGCAGTGCTAACAAACCAGATGTCTCCCTGTGAACAGGTCGACGCGAGGGCAATGCTGAAACCCGAATCCAAAACGTATTCCGCGAGCTTGTACCCGCCGAGCGTTCCTGCATGCCTCCGCCTCCTACCCATTTCAAAGGAAACCCTTGTCTACCTCTACCCTTACTCTTGAGTCCATTCTGAACCCCGAGCCCCTCGAAGTTGCCCGCACCATCGTTGCTACCCCCGAGGAGTCCGCTCAGGTCACCTTTACCGACTTCGACATCTCTGATTCCCTGAAGGCTCGCCTCACCGCCGCCGGTTACGTCCACCCGACGCCCGTGCAGGCCGGCGCCATTCCTCCCGCCATTGAAGGCGACGACATTCTTGCCACCGCCTCGACCGGCACCGGCAAGACCCTCAGCTTCCTGATCCCTATGATCGAGCGTCTCGAGGAGATCTCGGTTGCCAGCACGCGTGGCAAGAAGACTCCCGTTCTCGCTCTCATCCTGCTGCCCACGCGTGAGCTCGCGATGCAGGTGCTCGAGCAGTTCCACAAGATCTGCCCCACGCAGAAGTCAGACGCTGTCCTCGTCTGCGGTGGCCTCTCCGAGAACACGCAGATCGAGCAAATCTCGCGCGGACCCCGCCTCATCGTGGCTACGCCCGGCCGCCTCGAAGACTTCCTCCGCCGCAAGGCCGTGAACCTTCGCGACGTCGACATGCTCGTGCTCGACGAGGTCGATCGCATGCTGGACATGGGCTTCCTGCCCGCCATCAAGCGCATCGTCGCTGCCCTGCCCAAGGATCGCCAGACCATGTGCTACTCCGCGACCCTCGATGCGAACATTCGCGAGATCGTCAAGGATTATGTGCAGACCCCGGTTCGCATCGAGATCGGCACAACCTCCAAGCCTTCCGACCGTGTTGAGCTCCGCGTCTACACCGTCATGCAGGACCAGAAGCTCGCACAGCTCGACAAGATGCTGAACGAGGAAGAGGGAACGTACCTCGTCTTCTCACGCACCAAGCATGGCGCTGACCGTATCGCTCGCAAGCTGGAGAAGTCCGGTCATCTGACCGAAGTGATCCACGGCGATCGCTCGCAGTCGCAGCGCAGCGCAGCTCTCAAGAGCTTCGCCAGCGGCAAGAGCCGCGTGCTCGTAGCCACCGACGTCGCTGCCCGCGGTATCGACATCTCGCATATTGCGCACGTCGTGAACTACGATCTGCCCAACGGTTCGGATGACTTCGTCCACCGCATCGGTCGTACCGGCCGCGCGGGCGCCAAGGGCGTCGCAACCACCTTTGTGACGCCGCTCGAAAAGGGCGATGCACGCAAGCTGGAGCGCGAGTTGAAGATCAAGTTCACCTGGCACGAGTCCGACAAGAACCTCGCCAAGGAAGAGCGCAACAAGCCCGTTGACTTCGTCTCGCGCCCCGCTGGCGGCCTTGATGACGTACTCCAGATGGAGACACGCAGCTGGAAGAATGCAGACGGCACGGCTGCTCCTTACGAGGGCAACTCGGATCGTCCCGCACAGCGTCCTCGCAGTGGTGGCGGCTTCAACCGCTCGCGTCCCGGTGGCGGAGCTGGTCGCCCTGGTGGCAGTGGTCGTCCTGGCGGCAACGCTGGTCGTCCCGCAGGTCGCCGTCCCGGTGGTCCCAGCGGCAACCGCGGCCGCTAAGCTGTAGCGTCGAACTAGTACGTAAAGAGAAGGGCGAGGAGATGATCTCCTCGCCCTTTCTTTTCCTTGGGCCCAAGATTACGGCTGACCGTCACCGCCGCCAGCGCCATAGACATTGCCGGTCGTGTAGCTTGCATCCTGCGAAGCGAGCTGCACAAAGATCGACGCCAACTCAGCCGGCTGTCCTGCCCGACCCAGCGGATAGTTGCCACCGAAATTCGTAAACTTCTGCTCGGTCGCACCACCGGAAATTTGCAGGGGTGTATAAATCGGGCCCGGGGCGACGCCGTTGATGCGGATACCCTTTGGCCCCAGCGCCTTCGCCAGAGACTTCACAAAATTCATCGTCGCCGCCTTAGTTTGAGCGTACGCATATAGATCAGGGGATGGGTCATACGCCTGCTCCGAGGTGGTCGCGATGATTGTCGATCCCGGCTGAAGATGAGGGATTGCCGACTTGATGATGTAATACGGCGCGTAGATATTCGTCTTGATGATCCAGTCGAATTCCTCATCCGGCATGTCGGTGATCTGCGCGAACTCCTGCTGGCGCGCTGCATTGCTTACCAGGATGTCCAAGCCACCAAGCTCGCTGATCGCTTTGCCCACGAGACTTTTCGCAAACTTCTCGTCGCGCAGATCGCCGGGGATCGCCACCGCCTTGCGGCCTTCTGCGTGGATCAGCGCCACTACCTCCTTCGCATCTGGCTCTTCGGTCGGGAAGTAGTTGATCGCCACATCAGCACCCTCGCGCGCGTAGGCGATCGCTGCGGCACGTCCCATGCCTGAGTCACCGCCGGTGATCAGCGCCTTGCGCCCCATCAGTCGGCCTGAGCCCTTGTAGCTTTTCTCACCATGATCTGGTGGCGGGTCCATCTTGCTTGCCAGCCCCGGCCACGGCTGCCGCGTGAATTTATAAGGCGGCTTAGGATACTTCGTTGTTGGATCTGCCATAGGCTGCGCCGTGGGGCCGCCGCGTTCCTGCGCCGATACAGGCGATACGGCAGTTGCTACAAGGCCTGAGCCTATTCCAGCCATTAGCTTCCGGCGCGAAAGTTGTTGTTCGTCACTCATCTGATTCTCCAATCTCGGTAGGGAAAGCCATGTTGCGTCCGCAAGGATCGCATGGCATTCAACCTTCTTATGGAGAGTTTTGTTGCCAACGCGAATCGACAGGTTGCGCGTCTTTGAGGTGCTTCTGTCATCTGCCTGTGCCCTATCAACAGAGTCGAAGCAAACGAAAGGGCAGAGTTGAACTCTGCCCTTCCTCGTCGTGATTTTAGAGATTGTTCTATAGGAACTTTTGCAGCAAAGATCCGGCCAAGCTCCCGAGACTGCCTGGCTCCGCTGCCTGGCCATTCGGAGCGACGTGCGCGAGCACCATCGGCAGGACGGTGGTGAGAGCTGCCTGCGTCATCTCGGGCGAAAGTCCTGCCTTAGCGGCAATCGCCTCCAGCATGCCATTGTTACCCAAGCCGGCTTGCACCTGCTCGGGTGTAGCTGCGGTCGTCTGGCCGCTGGCCCACTGCTCCGCATGTGCGCCGAGACCGCTGGACTGCAGCGCGCTCAACAGCCCGCCAACACCCTGCGGATGCTCCTGAATCACCTGCATCAAGCCCGTCGCGACCTGTGCGTTTGTGCCGCCCTGGCTGCCCATCGCCTGCTCAGCCATGCTTTCGATCGAATCGAAGATTCCCATGCTTTCTCCTTGCCCTGAATGCGGGCTGCTTACTTTTCGGATAGACGAATAGTATCCGCTTCCACTTCTCGGTGTCCGATAGAGGCGCTAAATTTTTGCCAATTCCGCCTACAGCCCGCTTTCCTTGAGCCAGCTCCCCACGCTCTCTCGTATCATCGGGCACGATGACTCGCCTAATCCTGTCGCTCGCACTCGTTGGCTCCGCTGTGGCTGCTATAGCGCAATCGCCCACCGTTATCCATGTTGATCTCAGCCAGTCGCAGGGCGCGTACAAGCCGATTACTAACTGGTATGGCTACGACGAGCTGAACTACACAACAACGGCGAATGGCCGGAAGCTGCTGGGCGAATTGCACGATACGAGCGCGCTGCCGGTATACATCCGCGCTCATCACCTTCTCACGTCGGGTGATGGGAAGCCCGCGCTGAAGTGGAGTTCAACGGGAGTCTATTCCGTCGATGCAGGTGGCAAGCCCGTCTATGACTTCCGTGTGATCGACCGGACCTTCGATGCATGGCTCGCTGCCGGTGTTCGGCCTATGGTGGAACTGGGCTTTATGCCGGAGGCGCTGGCTTCAGGCACGAATCCCTACTATCTTGCCTATCCTCACACCATCGAAGGCTCGGTGCAGAGCCCGCCGAAGGACTATGCGGCGTGGGGCGAGCTTTGCAGAACGCTCGTGGAGCATCTGGTCTCGCGTTACGGACACGACAAGGTCGCGCAGTGGTACTTCGAGGTGTGGAATGAGCCGAACATTCCCTACTGGCATGGCACCGAGGCCGAGTATTTGAAGCTCTATGACTATGCGGTGAGCGGCGTTCGTACCGCACTGCCAGAAGCCCGCGTTGGCGGTCCTGCCTCGACGAGCCCGCGTGCCAGCGAGGCGGCAGCGTTTCTCGATGTCTTCCTGAAGCATGTGGCGAACGACAAGAGTGCAGCTAACGGCAAGGCCGTTCCGTTGGACTTCATCAGCTTCCACATCAAGGGCTCGCCGAAGTTGATCAAGGACGCAGATGGCAGCAGCCATGTGCGCATGGGGCTCGATAAAGAGCTGACGGACGCGGACAAAGGCTTCGCGGTGGTTGCGTCGTATCCGCAGTTTCAGAAGCTGCCGATCATCCTGAGCGAGGCTGATCCGGAGGGCTGCGCGGCTTGTTCCGCAAAGGAAAATCCTGCAAACGGCTATCGCAATGGGCCGCTGTATGCGGCGTATACCGCTGCGACGATCAAAGCGCTATTCGAGCTGCAGGACCGGCACAAGGTGAACCTGCTCGGGATGCTGACTTGGTCCTTCGAGTTCGAAGGCCGCGAGTACTTTGAAGGGTTTCGCACCCTCGCCACGAATGGCGTGGATAAGCCAGTGCTGAACGCCTTCCGCATGGCTGGGAAGATGGGTGGCGAACGAGTTGCTGTCACTAGCTCAGCGGCCGAGCCGCTCGAAGCGATCCTTCAAAGGGGCGTCTCTGCTTCAGAGATAGATGCGTTCGCTACGCGCGCGGAGCATAGCGCTTCGGTATTGCTGTGGAACTATCGCGATGACGATCTGCCGACAGGAGCAGCGACGCCGGTAAAGATCGTTCTGAGCGGACTTCCAGCAGACTTGGCCAAGGTCGAGGTGGAGACGTTCACGGTCGACGCGACGCACAGCAACTCCTTTACAGCCTGGAAGGCGATGGGCAGTCCGCAGCAGCCGACTCCGGCGCAGCAGGCGAAGCTGGTGGCTGCAGGCCAGCTCGAACATGGTGCGCTAACTCAATCGATCGCGGTCACGGATGGTCGCGTGACGCTGCCGAGTTCCCTTCTACCGCAGGCCACGACGCTTGTGATGCTGCGATGGAAGGAGACGCAGTAGAATCTGGGCATGAGCTCAGCCAAGACTGTTATCGCCACGACCTCCGCACCTGCCGCTATTGGCCCTTACTCGCAGGCCATTCGCGTGGGAGACACGCTGTTTACCTCAGGACAGATTCCTATCGATCCTGCGACTGGCAACCTCGTTGAGGGCGCGATCGTGGAGCAGACGACGCAGGTATTCAAGAACCTTAAGGCGGTGCTGACCGAGGCGGGTGTCGACTTCAGCCATGTGGTGAAGACGACCGTCTTTTTGAAGAGCATGAGCGACTTTACCGCCATGAACGAGGTGTACGCGAAGAACTTTACTGAAGCGTTTCCTGCGCGTTCGACGGTCCAGGTGGCGGCGCTGCCGAAGGATTCGCTGGTCGAGATCGAATGTGTCGCCAAGTATCCGGTTGCGTAGAGCCTGCTCCGTCCGTGCTTCATCCGAAGTGCGGTCTGAAGCATCTAATCTGTATCTGGAGGAGAGAAAAACATGCCTGAAAAGATTCAGAAGACCGAGGCCGAGTGGAAGGCCGAGCTGACGCCGGAACAGTATCACGTGCTGCGCGAGAAGGGCACCGAGCGGCCGTTTACTGGCGCGCTGGTGAACAACCATGACGACGGCTTCTACCACTGCGCTGCCTGCAATGCCCCGCTGTTCAAGTCGGGAACGAAGTTCGAGTCCGGTTCGGGCTGGCCGAGCTTCTTTGAACCGATCTCAAAGGATGCAGTCGAACTGCACGAGGACCGCACGTTCGGGATGAAGCGCGTCGAGGTGACCTGCGCCAAGTGCGGTGGACATCTGGGACACGTCTTTCCGGACGGGCCGAATCCGACGGGCGAGCGTTACTGCATCAACTCGGCTTCGCTTGCGTTCGAGAAGCAGTAAACCGAAGAGAAACACGAAAAGCCCCGGCGGCAGTTGCAGCCGGGGCTTCGTTGTTTCTGAGTGCTGAGAAAGCTAAAGGTGTTGCGGTGCTGCGAAGACTAGGCGGCCTTGGTGACCTTGCCCGACTTGATGCAGCTGGTGCAGACCTTGACGCGCTTGGTGCCGCCAACGGTTGCAGCCTTGACCGACTGAAGGTTCGGGTTCCAGCGACGACGGGTTACGTTGTGCGCGTGGGAGATGTTGTTACCAAACTGCGGACCCTTGCCGCAAAGCTCACATACCTGTGCCATGACTCACTCCAAAAACAGAACTTGTGCCGCAGAACTTCCCTATACCGACTCTCGACGGAGTCTCGCTCGGGTCCGGCAACTTTCCAGGACAGGAGCGGGGAGGTGGCCGTCGCGGGGGCCTTTTGAGGCCACTCCGCTGACACTGCGCCAGCAGATGTAAGGATACCACTGAATCGGGGGATATTGGAAGTTAAAGGTGGGTGGAACCCCCTCCCCCTCTCCCTCTCCCTCTCCCTCTCCCTCTCCCTCTCCCCCCCATACTTTGAGACTCAAAGTCTTGATTCGAGATCGGTTGAATCCGGACTTCGAGGGTCAAAGTATGGACTTTCGAAGAAGAAAGCCGCTACGGCTTGCGGGCCGGGCGGCTTTTCCTGTCCTCTACTTCTATTATAGCCGTCTGGAAACAGGAAACATCCATCTTTCTTTGGCGTGAAAAGCGGCGTGATTATTGGGGATTTCTGATTTACAGGGTGTGAAGGGGCTTGACAGGATTTTGGCGTGGACCGGACTTGTGCTTCTCGCATCGCTGCCGTAAATACAACGAGCTCCCAACTGCGCGGTTGATGAAACCATCCGCTTCGGCTGAGATGACACCCTCTTTTGGGTGGGGTCAGATCGTCGTGCCGCTTCCGAGCTCTTCTGTGTTCTGTTCAGCTTAGAGCGAAGAGTGGGCGAGCCAGGAGTCGAAGCGAGGAAGCGTCATTATATTGATAGGGTGTCTAGAGACGAGGTGAAGCACGTGTCGAAGGTTGATGAGGTGGTTCCCTCCCCTGCTCCGGTGAGTTCGCGGTGGGGTGTCGGGCTGGTGAGCTTTTTCTTCATCCTGGTGCAGAGCGCCTGCACGATGGTGATGGCGGTGAGCGGCGTTCGGGTAGTGATCGGGTTGAGCGCGCTGGCTGCCGCGGCGGGGCTGCATCGACCGGCAAGTGGTTTTCATGAAGATGCCATTCGCATCCCGATGATGTTTGTGGCGGGGGGTGGGTCTTTGCTGAACCTGTATGTGATCTGGCGGGTGCGGTCGTTGCGGTCGCGGCCGGCTTCGGCGTGGCGGGTGGCTCCGGTGACGCCTGAGAAGCGGCGCGGGGAAAACTGGCAGATTGCGCTCGCGGTGGTGACGCTGGTGCTGGTGGCGGCGGAGTATGCGACGCACCGGATTGTGCATGGGATGTAGAGGGTCGCGGACTAAAGTCCGCGACCTTTTATTTTTTGAGGGAGCGTTGTTGTCAGGGCTGAAGCCCTGACCTATCGAGTGTGCTCCTATTGAGAGACGTGGTGGTTCGGGAAAAGCAGATCCTTCCCTGCGCTCAGGACGACAAGCGACAGAGAATAGAGCTAAGAACTGTTGGAATTTAGTAGTTCTTCGTCCAGGCGAGCGTGGAGACGGTCGCTGAAGCCTGCGGGGAGTTCGAAGACGCGGTCGTCGGCGGTGAGGATGATGACGTTGCGCGTGGAGTCGAGGATGGCGGAGCAAAGCTCGCAGTGTTCGAGGTGGCGCTGCACGGTTTCGCGCTCCTCGGCGGATAGAGTGCCGTCAAGGTAGTCGGAGATGTAATCCCATACGTGCTTGCACTCTATGACCATGAGAACCACCTCCTTTTCGTCGTACTGACTGACTTCAACTCTGGGACCAGCTGCTTCTGCAACATGAGACGGGCACGGTGCAATCGGACCTTTACCGATGGCACGCTGATACAGAGTGCTTCGGCTGTTTCGTTGACGCTGAGGTCTTCCATGTCGCGCAGGACGAAGACGCAGCGGTAGATCTCAGGCAACGAAGCGACGGCGCGCTGCAGCATCTGCTTGACCTCGGCGCGCTCCAGGGCTTCCGAGGGGACCTCGCGCCAGTCGCGAAGCAGGGCCGGGGTGACGGTGCCGCCTTCTTCGGGTGTGGCGTCGATGGAATCGGTCGGCATGGTGGCGTTGCGACGGAGGCGGTTGCGAGCCTCGTTTAATGTGATGCTGATGAGCCAGGTGCTGAACTTCGCTTCTGCGCGGAAGGTGGAAAGATTGCGGAAGGCCTTGAGGAAGGCCTCCTGCGCGACGTCTTCGGCGTCAGCCTCGTTCTTCATGTAAGAGAGGGCCATCCGATAGACGGCGCGTTCGTGCGGACGGATGAGCTCGTGGAAGAGCTGCGTTTGACCAGCGAGGATGGAGGCGATCATGGTCGCTTCGTTCTTCGTTTCGTCCGGGTTGGGCTGGGGCGCGGTCATGGTGCGGGTGCTTGTTCGCTCCGGGGCTAAAGCCCCTCATCTCAAAAGGGGTTCTTTGACGTACGGGCTGAAGCCCGTACCCTTCAAAGCGGACTTGTTCAGAGGCTCTTTAGTGCGCGGTGTTGAGACGCTTGGCTAGAAGGGTATCCAGGGAGAGGTAGCCTGCGCCGAAGATGAGGATGAGGAGACCGGCGAAGAGGAAGGTGTAAGGGTCGGCGATGTAGAACTTGCCGGGGTCGGAGAAGATGGATACCAGGGCGTCGTGGTCGGCGGTGTAGTAGGCGACTAACATATCGCAGGCAATGAGGAAGGCGATTGGGCGCGAGAAGAGTCCAAGCATCAGAAGGATGCCACCGAAGAACTCCAGCGCAGAGACGAAGGGCGCGTTAAGGCCGGGGAATGGAATGTTGAGGCTGGCGAAGAATTCGGTGATCTTGCCGAGGTGATGCAGCTTGCCCCAGCCGTTGGTCACGAGCTGGAAGCCCCAGTAGAGACGGACGGCGAGCAGGAAGGGTGACTGCAGAGCGTTGAGGGCCCGGACGATGCGTTCATAGAGGTGGATCAACGATTTCATTTTTATCTCTCCGGAGAGCCAGCTCACTGCTATTGCATCAACAGCGATATTGATACCACGCGACATATTAGGAACGACTATTGCCTATCATCCTGCGGATGTTGCTGCTGCGACGGTTCGATGCGGCTCTGAGGTTTAGAAACGATTTCCTTGATATGGTTACAAATCCATTGTGAGCTGGTGGGCGTATCAACGGTGGATGGCGCTCTTTGCAGAGGACTACAATTCCTCGACGGATTTGCCGTCCGGTTGTAACCAATCCTGAGGTGACGACTCAAACCACGCAGCAGGTAGTCGTACTGCAGGAGATGTTGAGAGTAGAAGTCAGCTCCTCCATCACACATTTCGTCCACCTTCTTTCGATCGATAAGAGAAGGCCGTCGTTTGCTAACGCCCAGGCAAAGCCTGGCCCACCGAGGAAAGGTATATACCATGACGAACACCAAGGTTACTTCGCTTGCTCTGGCAGCAGCATTCGCCGGTTTGGTTGGCGGCACGTCCGCTCGCTTGAACGCACAGACGACCGACAACGCATCGACCTCGACGGCTTCGGCTGGCGTTGTGCTGGTAGCGCAGGATGCTCCGGCACTGCCCAAGCACAGCTGTAAGGGCAAGAATGACTGTAAGGGCCAGGGCGGCGGCAAGCACCCCGGTAAGAACAGCTGCAAGGGCAAGGGCGGTTGCGCCACCGACGGCTCGACCCCGCCGAAGGCTGTCTAACTTCGGAACCAGCTTCTGGTTAGTCTGTTGGAGGCTTGAGAAGGAATCTCAAGCCTCCAACGTCATTCAGCGCGCAGAGTGAAAGCGCGCACGAAGGAGAGCTGATGCCGGCGAACCGCTTCAACGCGTTTACAGACTATGGTGTGGGTATCGGTCTACGCGTGCCGCACTACGATCACATTTTGACGAAGAAGCCAGTGGTGGACTGGTTCGAGATCATCTCAGAAAATTACATGGTGGATGGGGGGCGGCCGCTACGGCTGCTGGACCAGATACTCGATCAATATCGTGTGGTGCAGCATGGCGTGTCGATGTACTTTGGCTCCGCGCAGGCGCTGAACCGCGATCATTTGAAGCGGCTGAAAGAGTTGACGAAGCGCACGAAGACGCCGTGGCTGTCGGACCATCTGTGCTGGGGGTCGGTGGATGGGCGCTATACCCATGACCTGCTGCCGCTGCCGTATACGTTTGAGGCAGTGAAGACTACGGCCGAGCGGATTCGGCAGGTGCAGGACTATCTCGAGATTCCGATTGCAGTGGAGAACGTGTCGAGCTATGCGGAGTATCACGAGAGCGAGATGACGGAGTGGGAGTTTCTGAACGAGGTGGTGCATGCGGCGGACTGCGGGATTCTGCTGGATGTGAATAACATTTATGTGTCGTCGCAGAACCATTCGTTCGATCCGATGACGTATGTGGATGCGATCCCTGCGGAGCGCGTGGCGCAGATTCATATTGCGGGGCACTCGAAGTTCGAGAAGTACATTCTGGATACGCACGATCATCCGGTGCTGGACCCGGTGTGGGGGCTGTATGCTCTGGCGATTGAACGCGCGGGGCCGACGGCGACGCTGCTGGAGTGGGATGACAATATTCCGAGCTTCGAAGAGGTGCATGCCGAGGCTTTGAAGGCGAATCGGTATTTGAAAGCTGCTGAAGCTGCGGCTGTTGGTGGTGTGACGGCAGAGGGTGTGGGGCAGGTTGCGCAGGTGGTGGCATGAACCTGCTCGAGTTGCAGCGACGGATGGCGGAGGATGTGCGACGGCCGCTGACGGTGGATTGGGAGATGCGGCGGGAGACGGCGGAGGGTGAGTCTGTCGAGGCGATTGCGCAGAGTTATGTGAAGCCGAACGATCGGCTGAGCTCGTTTGAGCGGCTGGAGATTTATAACCGGCAGTACTGGTTTCGGGTGATTGGGGCGGTGAGTGAGGACTTCCCTGCTCTGAATGCGCTGCTGGGGGAGAAGCGGTTCGATGCGATGGTACTGGCGTATCTGCGGGAGATTCCGTCGACGTCGTGGACGCTGCGGGATTTGAGTGGGAAGCTGCCGGAGTGGCTGCAGGTGCATCCGGAGTTTACGGGGCGGCGACATCAGCTGGCGCTGGAGATTGCAAAGCTAGAGTGGGCGTATGTGGAGTCGTACGATGGGCGGCGATTGGAGCCGCTGGCGGCGGAGGACATGCGGGCGATCGGGCCGGAGACTTGCCTGACGCTGCAGCCGCATCTGCAGCTGCTGGCGATGGCGTATCCGGTGGATGAGCTGGTGCTGGCGGTGCGGAAGGATACTCCGGAGACGGAGATGGTCAGTAGCGCTTCGATGATGAAGAAGGAAGTGAAGCGGATGAAGCTGCCAGCGATGCGGAAAAAGGCAGTGTGGCTGGCGGTGCATCGGTATGACGATGTGGTGTACTACCGGCACATCGATCGCGAGGCGTATGCGCTGCTGACGGCTCTGCGCGAGGGGAAGCCGCTGGCGGAGGCTCTGGGGATAGCGTTTGAGAAGAGCAGGCTGACGCCGGAGGAGCAGGCGGCGAAGATCCGGGAGTACTTCGCTCATGCTGCAGAGCTCGGTTGGTTCTGCAAGAGCGAGGATGAGGCTACGGCTGTGCCGGTGCAGTAGAGAGTTTAGAGGGAGATGCAAAAAAGCGACGCCGACAGAGTTTCTGTCGGCGTCGCTTTGGTTTGGGTTGAGGTTTAGAAGCTGACGCGAGCACCCATCTGGATCTGACGAGGGCTATTGCCCTGGGTCTTGGTGACACCGAAGGCGCTCGCGCTGTTGATGCTGAAGCTGGGGTTGGCGAAGTCCAGATGGTTCATCACGTTGAAGAACGTACCGGAGAGTTCGAGGCTGGTCTTGTGCCAGATCTGAACATTCTTCTTAATGCTCAAATCCATGTTGAGGTAACCGAGACCGCTGATCGGGCCAGCACCGCCGTCACGAGCATCGACGCCGAGTACCGGAGGACGGGTGCCCTGGTAGACGAGCACGGGGTTCTGGAACATGTTGACGGCTGCAGCTGACGTACCGCCATGGACCGTAGTACCCACGTTGATGTTGGTACCCGACGAGTTGTCGATACCACCGTAGATGCCGCGGTGCGTGTGCTGACCCTGCGTGTAGCCGGAGGTCAGGATGCAGTTTTCGCTGTCGGTGAAGGTCGAACCATCTTCGCCGCCGAAGTTCTGACCGGAGTTGAAGGTGGTGCAGCTCAGAGGCTGGCCCGTACCCGCCTGAACAACGGGCGAGATGATCCAGCCACCGGCGAGGCGACCGATGATGCCGTGCTGGTCCTTGTACCACGGGGTGTCGTAGACAAGGAAGGTGTTGAAGATGATCTTCTGATCGAAGGGCTGGCGACCGTACTGCTGGCGGAGGTTGTAGGAGTCTTCAGCCGAGATGGAGCTGGAGTACTGGTTGAAGGAACCCAGACCGAGTGCCTTGCTGACGGTGAAGTTCTCCTGCGCCGTCAGGCCGTGCCAGTTGCTGACCTTGTAGGTGAGGTAGACACCGTTGTAGTTGCCATAGCCATCCGGGACTGCGATGCTCTGGCCGGTGGCGACCTGACCTGCGCTACCGTAAGCCTGGTTATTGGTGCTGGGTGGGGTGATGGCAGTGCCAGAGAGGCTGCGTGCAAAGACGAAGCCTGCACCGTTTGCGCCGTTGACGTTGTTATCCAGCGCCTGCCAGAGAGCAAAGACGTTCTGCTGGCGGAACTTGGTGAGCTGCTTGTTGATGACGGCCTGAGTGCAGCTCGGTGCACCCGTGCAATAGGAAGGTGCGAGAGCTGTTTCGAAGAAGGCCTGTGGGGTGATTGGTGAGGCATTGGTTGGCGCGGTGCTCTTCTGGCAGAGCGAAGAGGACACGGTGCAACCCAATGCAGTTTCGATCGCGACGTAAGCGGCCTCAAAGGTCTGGCCGCCCTCCGACAGATTGTAGGGGACTTGGTTGGGGTTCTTGTAGATGTAGTCGTTGTGAATGAGGCGACCGATGTAGCCGATCTCGATCAAGGTCTTGCGGCCGAGCTGACGCTGGACGGAGAGGTTGAAGGTGTCCACGCTGCTGGGACGCAGGGTAGGATCGAGTGGCGAGGCGATGGAGACGCCTGGTCCATCGACGCCTGGCTTATAGGGCTGTGGTAGTGTGTTCGGCGGCGGTGCAGAGGCAGTCAGCGGGCTGATGCCATCGCCGCCACCCGCTACGCTACCACCGGTGCCATAACGGAAGGTGGTGGCGTCGGTGTAGCCGGACTGGTTGCAGGTGCCAGCGTTGGTGCCGTTGGGCTGCACATACTGGCAGCGGGTACCGAGCACGAGGCCGGGGCTGAGGAGCGGGTTGAGCACTTCGGGCGAGCCGTTGAGGCGCCCATAGACGCGGCCGTAGCCTCCGCGGATGACGGTAGCGCCATCACCGAAGAGCTTGTTCAGATACTTCTCATTGAACTTCGGATTCCAGGCGAAGGACAGACGAGGGCTGGCAGCACCGTAGTAGGGGTTGTAGATGTACTTGTGGTTGCCGAGGGTGTTCTTCAGCAAAGCAAAGGCGATGGTGGGGTTGTAGATCTGTCCGGACGCAGCAGCGTTCTTGCGGTTGGTGAGCCACTGGTCAAGGTGGATCGCGTTGCCGGAGGGATCGGTCCACTGGACCTGATCACCGTTGTCTTCGCTGGGGGGCATTTCGATTGCGTAGCTGAGACCATAGCTGATCGTCAGCGACTTGGCGGCATGCCATGCGTCGGAGGCGTAGAGGTTGTAGAAGGGGATGGTGACGTGTGCGCCGAAGGGCGTGTTGGGCGCGTTCAGCGACAGGACGCCGTTTGCGTTGGTGTAGGTGTTGGCTACCTGCGAATCGGTCACGATACCGAAGTAGGTATCGATGAGGCGAGCGTAGTTGGAGCTGGCATTTGCGCCAGCGAGACCGAGGCCCGTTGCCGAATAGGAAGCTGTTCCACCACCGCCGGCATCACCGATCTGGTAGGTGGGCGTGTAGTTGATGCTGGCACCATTATCTGTGCGCTGGTGGAAGTCAGCGTTGCGCTGATAAGCAAAGCCGCCCGTGATGAAGTGGTTGCCCTTCAGCTTGGAGACGTTGTCCGAGAGGCTGAGGTCCTTACCATTCCAGATACGGGTGCGGATGTTCTGCGCGTTGACGTTGTAGGGCGAGAGAACAGTGGTGGTGTTTTCGCCGAGAGGCTCGATAGCACCGGTAGCACCGGCGATCTGCGGCGGCGCACCTGCACCCTTCCATTGCCAGAAGTTACGCAGGAAGCTGAAGTGGAAGTCGTTGGTGAGCGAGGAGCTGACGTTGGTGGTGAGACCCACTACGAGGAACCAAGGCTGCTGCGGACGAGGCGTAACAGCGATGGGTGTACCGATCTTGTCGCCGGGGAGGACACCGCCGATATCGACCTGGTTGCTGGTGAGGTTCTGGAAGTTGTAGTAGCGGTAGCTGGAGTTGAGGTGCCACTTTTCGCCGAAGTCGTGATCGACACGGGTGACGAAGAAGTTGCTGCTCTGCGGGGTGTTGACGTTGGCTTTGTATCCGATGGTGTTGACGCTATCGCAGTAGGAGGTGGAGAGAGCACCGCAGCTCACGTCGAAGCTACCAGCGTAGGTTGCACCGTTGTTGCCGACGCTACCTCCATTGGTGACGGGCGCGACGGGAAGCTGGTTGTTGTAGAAGGTGTTCATCACCCCCGGCATGCCGATGTGACGAGGGTCGGCAGCGAGCAACTGAGCCGCCGAGCAGGTGGATGTGTTCCCGACTGGTGTGCAGCCTGCGGCAGCGGTCGTATTAAAGGTCAACTGCTGCTGCTGAAGGAACGCGTAGGAAGGTACCGTACGCTCATAGGTTGCGGCGAGCGGCCAGCGGAAGCCTTCGTAGTTGGCGAAGAGATAGGTGTTTCCGCCCAGCAGGCGGGGCAGAATCTTACCGCCAGCTGCGAAGCCGAAGCGGCTGTAGTGGTAGCTGGGCTTGGAGGTGTAAACAGTTGCACCATTGGTGAGTCCAGTTACGGGGTTAGCCGGGTACGGGCCAGGGGGAGTTGCTGTTGGCAGATTACCTGATGCATTGGGGAAGTTGTTCTGCCAGGTGTTGGCATCGAAGTTGTTGTCGAGGTAGTACTCGTAGGCGGTACCGTGCCAGTGATCGTGGCCACGCTTGGTGACGACCTGGGACTGCGAACCGGAGGATGATGCGAAGTCTGCGGTCTGGCCGGTGGTGGATACCTTGAACTCTTCGATGGAATCCTGAGGCATAGGAACGACGCCGGCGGGACCCTGACCAAGGAAGCCGCCTGTGGTGGAGTTGGTGTTGCCGGTGGTGTAACCGATGGCGGTGCCGTCCATATCGGAGGTGTTGCTGCCGCCGTCGAGCTGGAAGGTGGTCTGGTCGGCGGTGGTGCCGGCGGTCTGTCCGCCCGGTGTGACGCCAGGCTGCATTTCCATGAAGGTGGCGACGTCGCGACCGATGGCGGGGAGCGAGTCAACGAGAGCCGGGTCGACCGTGGTGCCGGTGGCGGCGTTCATGGTCTGAAGGTCGGCGTTGGAGGCCTGCACGTCGACGGTGGTGTTTTCAGAACCGATGGCCATCTTGAAGTTGGCGTTGGTCTGGGCGCCGACGCTGACGATGAGGCCGAGGATCTGATCGGTGGAGAAGCCCGTCTTGACGGCGGTCACGTCATAGGCACCTGGGACGATATCGACGAGCACGAACTGGCCGGTGGCGTTGGTCTTGGTGGAACGCGACTGCTTCGTGGAGGGATCCGTGATCGTGACGGTCGTGTCGGGGATCATGGCGCCCTGCGGGTCGGTGACGGTACCGGTGATAGTACCGCTATTGGACTGGGCGAGTGCAGGCAGCGCACCGAGAAGAACGAATGCCAGGAGAAGGGTGCCGAAACGGGCTATCGCCGGCCACCGCAGATGGAGTCGATTCATGGAAAATACCTCACAAAAATTTTGCTGATGCTGCTGTGCTGCTTCTAGTTCGTCCACCGTGATCGGTGAATCGTGGAGCAAATGAAGTGGTGACGCGAACGGCTCTGCTGTGGAGGCGGAGGGTTAGGGCTAAGTTGCGGGCCGAAAACTACTCTGGGTGCTCGTAAAGCAAAAACAGGGATTCGGCACGACTGGGTGCGAAATCACCTTCACGACATCCCGGGACGGGAGTTACGTCTGCTCTGAGATACAGATTGAGCAGGAAATTATGAATAGATAAATAGAACGTACTACAAGGGGCAGAGGCACGCAAGCTTCGCTTATGGGCTCGATAGAGAAAACCGTGTCAGTTGCTAAGGAAACATCTAGTTACCGCGATAGTTATAGAGGGGTTTTTGGTTGGCGGGGATGGGGGACTGGTAGGACTTGCCCTTCATCTGGTGGGCGAAGTGGGCTTTGGCGGCTGCGACGAGTGCGGGCTGGGTGAAGAGATCGACGGCGGTGAGGGCGAGGGCCTTGGAGGCGATGATCATGCCGTCCTGTCCGATGGACATGCCGGCGGAGGCGGCGGCCTGCCAGGTGTGGGCGGCGACTCCGGGAACGAAGGTGGCGGTGGAGAAGCCGATGGTGGGGACGGCCCAGCTGACGTCGCCTACGTCGGTGGAGGCAGACGGGGCGTTGGGGTCGTAGGTGCGGAGCGGCTCGATGACGTCAGTGAGCTTGAGGTCGGGGAGTGTGTCGAGGCCGAGGGTGCTTTGCAACTGCTGCGCGAACTTTGTCTGGGTAGCGTCAAGGGTGTAGCCGCCGACCTCTTCGAGGTTCTTCTGCGCGACCGGGGCGAGAGCGTCGTTGGGGATGATGTTGGCGTCGCTGCCGATGTCGGTGACCTCGAGCGTGGTGCCGGTCATGAGGGCTGCGCCCTGCGCAACTTTGAGGATGCGATCCCATATGCCGGTGAGGACGGTGTTGGAGGGGTTGCGGGCCATGAGGTCCATCTGCGCGAGGTCGGGCACGACGTTGGGGGCGACTCCGCCTTTGGAGATGATGTAGTGGATGCGGGTGTTGGAGGGGACATGCTCGCGCATAAACTCGAGGCCGTTGCCCATGAGCATGACGGCGTCGAGTGCGGAGCGGCCGCGGTCGGGAGCAAGGGCGGCGTGCGAGGCGATGCCGTGGAAGGTGAACTTGGCGGTATCGACGGCGAGCGCGCCGCCGTTGATGATGCTGTTGCCTGCGCCGGGATGCCAGTGGAGAACGACGTCGACGTCTTTGAAGAGGCCGTCGCGGACCATGTAGACCTTGCCGGAGCCACCTTCTTCTGCGGGGGTGCCATAGTAGCGGAGTGTGCCGGCGACGTGGTTGGCCTTCATGTACTCCATGGTGGCGACGGCGGCGAGAGCCGCGCCGGAGCCGAGGAGGTTGTGTCCACAGCCGTGGCCGGGAGCGCCTGCGGTGACGGGGTCGCGACCGGGGACGGCTTGTTGCGAGAGGCCGGGGAGCGCGTCGAACTCGCCGAGTATGGCGATGATGGGCGAGCCGGAGCCATAGCTGGCGATGAAGGCGGTGGGCTCGTCAGCGACGCCGGGCTGTATGGCGAAGCCAGCGTCTTTGAGCTGCGCCTGCAGCAGCGTGGAGCTTTTGTTCTCGTGATAGCCGAGCTCGGCGTAGTCCCAGATTTGTTTGGAGACTTGCTTCCAGTTGGCGGAGCCTGCGTCGACGAACTTGAGCACCTGCTTGTGCGCCGTGGGTGTCGACTGCGCGAAGGCAGAGGAGGCAAAACCGAGGAGGACGAGGGCTGCAACGCGTGTATTCATGGGCGTTTCCTTTACGACGAGATGGGGGGCGGCGAGGCTGATGACGGGTGATGGGTCGAAGATTATGGCTGGGCTGAATGCTCTCGGGCTCAAACATCCGCTCCCTCAGGGGCTAAAGCCCAGTTTCAAACGCGGCTCTTAACGGATGGGCTAAAGCCCATCCCCTTCAAAGCGAGACTGACCATTTCCTGTATTCCGTGCAGGTGCGCGAGGTGCGACGGCGGGGTCGGCTTACGCTGCTGCAGGAGCAGGGTGAAGATTTGACACTGTAGGACTCCGATATTACAACCGAAGTACGCACTATGCCTTACAAGCACTCGCGCTACCTGCGAGTGAGCCTGCGACCCTAGGCCCCTTGCTTCGCGGACCCCGTTGCTTCGTGTTGCCTTGCTGCCGAGTTGTCGCGGGCGTCTCGAGCGCGCGATATCGTCCCTCATTTTTCGATTCAATACTGATAACTGCATCATGCATGCTGGAGATGGAATGCTCTTCGCAAGTGTTTCTGCTGCTGGATATGCGCCGATTGCGACTCGCAGGGCGATTACTTCTTCCTCGTCGCTGGCGCTGATGGCGTTGCTGACAATCGGTCACATGAGCTATGCGCAGGAGCCAGCGCAGGTGCTTGCGAAGCCTGCAGTACAGCAGGCCATGCAGGTGATCAAGAGCTCGGAGCCGCACTTCATCGATGAGCAAATTCGCATCTGCGAGATTGCAGCACCGCCGTTCCATGAAGACAAGCGTGCCGAGGAGTTGGCGAAGCTGTTCAAGGCAGCGGGGTTGGAGAATGTGCGCATCGACAAGGCTGGCAACGTGCTGGGAGATCGGCCTGGAGCGGAGGCGCATCCTCACCTGGTGATGGCAGCGCATCTGGACACGGTGTTTCCAGAAGGCACGGATGTACATGTGACGCGCACGGGCAACTTGCTGAAGGGGCCGGGCATTGGCGATGACTGCCGCGGGCTGGCTGCGTTGCTGGCTGTAATCCACGGCATGAACGAGACCAAGCTGAAGACGAAGGGTTCGGTGACGTTTGTTGCGGATACCGGCGAAGAGGGACAGGGTGATCTGCGTGGAACAAAAGAGCTGTTCAACACGACGTTGAAGGGTGAGATTGACGAGTTCATCTCGATTGAGCCGGGCGGGGTCGATGACGTTACGAACGGCGGCGTAGGCAGCTATCGGTATAAGGTGACGTTCACCGGGCCGGGCGGGCACAGCTATGGTGCGTTCGGGTTGGCAAATCCTATTGGTGCCCTGGGACGCGCGGTGGCGCACATCGATGCAATTCAGGTGCCGACGAGTCCGAAGGTGACGTTCAACGAAGGCACGGTAGGCGGCGGAACTTCGGTGAATTCGATTCCCTTTGAGGCGTGGTTCGAGTTCGATGAGCGTTCGCCGGACATCAAGGCACTGGATGAGATGGACGCGAAGTTCAAGGCTGCTGTGCAGCAAGGGCTGGATGACGAGAACGCACGCTGGCATGACAAGGGAAAGCTGAGCGTGAAGATCGAACCGATTGGGATTCGGCCTGCCGGGCATACGGAGGAGTCCGCGGCGATTGTGCAGATTGCCACGCAGTCGATATCCGCGCTGGGGATAGGGAAAGCACGTTACGGTGCCGGCTCATCCGATTCAAACGTGCCGATGCACCTGGGAATACCTGCGATCACGATTGGCGGCGGCGGCAAGGATGCCGGTGCGCACTCACTAAACGAAACCATCGACGTCACGGATTCGTACAAGGGGCCGCAGAACGCTTTGCTGATTCTTCTCTCGCTGTTGCAGTAGTGGCTTTCCCTCTGGGGCTGAAGCCCTTGAACGCCGGGAAGAGTCTTCAACGGCTGGGCTAAAGCCCAGCCCCTTCAAAGCAAAACCGAGGAGTTTGTTATGCGTAAAATTGCCGCTTGTTTCCTGACGCTTTCCATAGCTGCGTATGCTGTGGAACCATCCCCGAGTGCCCCGCTGCGTGGTTATACGGCTGAGCACTCCGCTAACGAGGTGCAGTGGGAGAAGAAGTTCAGCGAGGTTCCCGACCAAGGTCGCCTGCGCGAGAACATGCGACGCCTGACGGCGCGACCGCACCACGTAGGTTCTCCGTATGACAAGGACAACGCCGAGTGGCTGCTGGCGCAGCTGAAGTCGTATGGGCTGGACGCGAAGATTGAAGAGTTCCAGGCGTTGTTTCCGACACCGAAGTCGCGCAAGCTCGAGCTGCTGGGACCGAACAGGTATGAGGCGAAGCTGCAGGAGCCTTCAATTGCGATCGATCCAACTTCGAACCAGAAGGACGAGGCGCTGCCGACGTATAACGCGTACTCCAAGGATGGCGATGTGACGGCGCCTCTGGTGTATGTGAACTACGGCGCGCCCGCGGATTATGAAGAGCTGGAGCGCATGGGCGTTTCGGTTAAGGGCGCGATTGTGCTGGCGCGTTATGGACAGACGTGGCGCGGCATCAAGCCGAAGCTGGCGGCGGAACATGGCGCTGTGGGCTGCCTGATCTTCAGCGATCCGAAGGATGACGGCTACGTGCGTGGGGAGTCTTTCCCTGACGGACCGATGCGTCCGGCAGAGGGAGCGCAGCGCGGCAGCGTGATGGATATGCCGGTTTACCCGGGTGACCCGCAGACGCCGGGTGTGGGAGCGAAACCGGGAACGAAGCTGATTCCGCTGGACAAGGTGCAGACGATTACGAAGATCCCGGTGATGCCGATTTCGTATGAGGATGCGACGCCGTTCCTGAAGGCTCTGAATGGCGAGGTAGTGCCGGAGAACTGGCGCGGTGGGTTGCCGTTGACGTACAAGACAGGGCCGAGCAAGGTGATGGCGCACCTGGCGCTGGCGTTCAACTGGGACCGCAAGACTTTGTATGACGTGGTCGCAACGATCCCTGGCGCGAAATATCCGGATCAGTGGGTGATTCGCGGCAACCACCACGATGGCTGGGTGAATGGTGCGGGCGATCCTATCAGCGGAGCGAGCCCTGAGCTGGAAGAGGCGCGTGGACTGGGCGAGTTGTTGAAGCAGGGATGGAAGCCTGAGCGCACGATCATGTACTGCTGGTGGGATGGCGAAGAGCCGGCTCTGCTAGGTTCGACCGAGTGGGCTGAGTATCACGCGGAAGAGCTGCAGAAGCATGCTGTGGCGTACTTCAACTCCGATGGCAATGGACGTGGGTTCTTCCGCGCAGAAGGATCGCACTCGCTGGAGAACTTCATCAACAGCGTGGTGAAGGACGTGACGGACCCGGAGACGGGCATGAGCGTGTGGAAGCGTGCTCGCCTGGCGAGCCAGGTGCGGACAGGACGCGGTGGCGAAGGCGGCGGTGCAGAGGCTCGCACGCGGCCGGATACGCGCATCGGTGCGCTGGGCTCGGGTTCGGACTACACGGTGTTCATCGATCACCTGGGTGTGCCGAGCGCGAACCTTGGCTACGGTGGCGAGGATGAAGGCGGCGGACAGTACCACTCGATCTACGACGACTTCTACTGGTACACGCACTTTTCCGATACGGACTTTGCGTATGGCAAGGCGCTGGCACAGACGGGCGGCATGATGATGATGCGCATGGCTGACGCGGACGTGATTCCCTACCAGTTCACGGATCAGGCAGAGACAGTGCATGGGTATGTGACGGAGATCAAGAAGCTCGCTGACACGATGCGCATGCAGACGAAGGAGCGCAACACGGACATCGCTGAAGGTGCGTACAAGGCAGCCGCCGATCCGCACAAGGTGAGTGTCCCTCCCCCGGTTGAGGTGGTGCCGCCGTATCTGAACTTCGCTCCGCTGGATCAAGCTTCCGATGATCTAACGGCTGCGGCTGCGGAATACGACAAGGCGTTCACAGCTCATGCGGCGACGGCGGGCAATGATGTGAATGAAGAGCTGCTGAAGACAGAGCGGGCGCTGCTGGACAAGGGTGGTCTGCCGAATCGGCCGTGGTTCGAGAACATGGTCTATGCTCCGGGCTTTTATACGGGGTATGGCGTGAAGACGCTGCCGGCGGTGCGGGAGGCGATCGAGCAGAAGGAGTGGCCGATGGTCGATGCGCAGATTACACGGACGGCAGAGGCTCTGGAGCGCGAGGTCGCGGTGCTGAAGACAGCGACGAAGGAGCTCGGCGGAAAGTAGAACGGCGCAGATGGAAGCACGAAGGCCCTCCTTTGTGGAGGGCCTTCGTGTGTGAGTATGTGTCACAAAGCCTGAAGATTTGCGCGGCTGTAAGCAAACAGCAGGTCCTTCTCTGCGCTCAGGATGAAAATGTCAAAGGTGCGCATGATGGCATACATTCCTGGAACGAGGATTAGCCTCCGCCGAGTTTGCCTAAGCCCATGCCGATGACGTAGGTGACGACGCCTTCGAGCGCGCCGATCCAGGTCATCTCGAAGCCGCTGGCCCACCAGGAGCGGATGGTGATGAGGGACTTGGCCGCGCCGACGGCGAAGTGGGCGATGAGAGAGACGATAGCTGCGACGATGACGGCGGGGATTCCGTTGAGGAAGAAGAACGGGATGATGGGGATGAAAGCACCTACAGCGGTGGAGAGGGCGCCGGAGATGGCAGAGACCATCGGCTTGCTGAGGCCTTCTTCGGTGGTGCTGAGGCGTTCGCGTGCGAGGGCTCGGATGAGCTGGGTCTTGTCCTTTGCGATGTGATCGACGAAACGCTGGGCATCTTCTTCTGGGAGACCGCGGATCTGGTAGCTGAGGGAGAGGATTTCGCGGGCTTCGGCCTCGTTATCTTCGACGGCTTCCTTTTCGCGAGCGAACTCGGCTTCGTAGATTTCGCGCTCGCTCTTAGCGGCGAGATAGGCGCCAGAGCCCATGGACAGGGCGCTTGCGACCATGCCAGCCATGCCGGCGATGAGGACGAAGTGGCTGTTGCCGAGGGTGGCTCCAGAGACGCCGGAGACGATGCCGAAGATGGAGCCGAGGCCATCGTTGATGCCGTAGATGGCGTCGCCGACCCAGCTTGCGGTCTGGGCGTGGCCCTTGTTGCGGGCGGCGACAAGATCGTCGAGCGCAGCCTGCGCCTGCTCGGGTGGCAGAGATGGCAGGGCGCCTCTGGAGCGGATGAGGTTGCCGAGGGTGGCGAAGTGTTCGCGCTCGTCGGCGATGACCTCCTGCAATATGGCGATGCTGGGTTCGTCTCCGAGAGCTTTGAGTTGCTGGCCGTATTTGGCGATGTCGCGGCCTTCGTCGATTTCAAGGCGGCGCAGGGCGAGGTCCGAACCGCCTATGCGATTGGCGAGGGAGTCCGCCTGACCGTTGGGGTCGCCCGTGTACTGCGGCTCTGTGCCGCCGAGGGCCTGGATGCGTCCGGCCCACAGTTCGGCGTGATGCTTCTCAGCAGTGGCGAGGCCGCGCAGGGCGTTGCGACGGTGCGGATCGGACTCGGCGACTGCGAGGGCCGTATAGGTGTGGAAGCCTTCCATCTCTGCCTGCCAGTTGGCGGCGAGTGCGGAGAGCAGTTTTTTCTTGTCTGCAGAGGGCATGCAGTTCTCCTTGGCGCGCTATGGCGCTTCGCGGGCGAGGCGATGCAGCAAGCGAAGCGCCTGCACAGAATACCTGTGACCATCCAAGGGACGCTTGAAGGCTGTGGAAGAGCGTTACGATTGCGGGTAGCGCCTATACCTCGGACCCACTATGCCAGCAGCTACGCAGATGATCTATGTCGTAGCTAGTTGCTAAAGACGCATCCTCCCAGCTACTGGCAGGCTCAATCGGTTCTCACGAATCGCGACTGAGCTTTGTCCTTCTTTGCCGCCTGAATTGGAAGCACCTCACCATGCATGACGAGGTGGACTCCTGGATTGAGAAGGCTGGTGGCAAGGACGCTCTCCGTGAGGTTCTGCAGACCGTCGCTGCCTTCGAATCCCAAAGGGGACATGGCACCGGTGAGAATGACAGCTACTTTTAATCCTTGCAGTCGCTGCTGAAGATACCGCCCGGTCTCCACCATTGTGTCCGTTCCATGCGTGATGATGATTGGGTTTTGCTCCGCAAGCAGACCTTCCACCGATTCGAGGATGACCTGCCGGTCCGAGTCCGTCATCAACAAGCTGTCTTTGTTGAGCAGAGGCGAGACTATGATCTCGCACTCCGGTAGACGTAGCTGTTTCAGGTAGCGCTCAATCTTTTCCGCACGATTGACGACTGCACCTTCCGACTCCGAGTAGTCCTTCTCGATCGTGCCGCCCGTGGACAAAACATGAATTTTGCGCATTCCACCTAATCCTCTTCAGAACTCCGAGCCTTCTACCTGACTCACCTTAAAGGTACACAGCCGCTCGACACTACACTCACATGAACTATCCTGCGTTTCCCACAGGTTTCTCCGAAAGCTGTAAATTCAAACACGACGATTTGCCGCAAGGCACCCTTATCCCGCGAATCCGCATACGTGAAGATCGCCGCTCTTGCTGTCACGTACGATGTGCCTTCTGGAAGCGTCATAAGTTCCGGGAAACAGAACAGCGTATGTTGGGCTCAATGATTTGAAACCTATGCGATGGAAATGGGCTTCCAGTAAACTCGAGACCTATGAGTCACAGTCTCCATCGAAATGCCACGCTTTATTCGACCGACCGTATGATTCTGCGTGTGGGACTTGTCGGCATAGGACTGGACGCATACTGGCCACAATTCGAAGGATTGCGCGACCGGCTGGAAGGTTATCTCTCAGTCGTGGCACAGAAAATCGACGCGCCTTCACGCACCGTTATCAATCTTGGGCTAGTGGACTCCGTTTGTAATGGCATGGCTGCGGCTCATCGTTGCCGCCAAGAGGATGTGGATGTTCTGCTCGTTTACGTTTCTACATACGCACTTTCTTCCACTCTTCTACCGTTGCTGCGCCGTAATCGCGTCCCCGTGATCCTGCTGAATTTGCAGCCCGCTGTTGCGATTGACTACGCTCGCTTCAATGCCATGGGCGATCGTACGGCGATGACTGGGGAGTGGCTAGCCTACTGCAGTTCGTGCCCGATGCCAGAGATTGCGAATATGCTCAAGCGGCTCCGAATGCCGTTTGAGCAGGTGACCGGGATGCTGCACGACGATCCCATTTGTTGGAGGGAGATCGAGCAGTGGTTGGGTGCGGCCTATGCGAAATATGTGCTCGAACATAGTCGGCTGGGGCTGATGGGCCACTACTACACGGGCATGCTCGATGTTTCTACAGATCTAGTGCAAGTCAGCGGTGTCTTCGGTCTCGACGTGGAGATGCTCGAAGTGGATGAATTGAGTGCCTTCCGTCGGGATATCACCGCAGGGGAGCTAGACGCCAAGATATCCGAATTCCATCAATTCTTCGACATCGGTGAAGACTGCATAAACGAAGAGCTGACATCAGCAGCAACTACTTCCATTGCCCTCAATCGCCTTGTTGACGCTCACCGCCTCGGGCTCTTGGCTTACTACTACAAAGGCACAGGTATCACCGAGAACGAGACGACGCTTAACTCCATCATCCTCGGGACAACTTTGCTTACAGCGCAGGGAACACCGGTGGCGGGCGAGTATGAGGTGAAGAATGTCATCGCTATGAAGATCATGGAGCTGCTGGGTGCAGGTGGATCCTTCACCGAGTATTACGCCATGGACTTCCATAGGGATCTCGTTCTGATGGGGCATGATGGTCCCGGACACCCAAATATCGCTGAAGGAAAACTCAAGGTGCGACCGCTCAAGGCCTTCCACGGGAAGGTGGGTAGCGGTCTTTCCGTAGAGATGTCCGTGAAGCACGGACCGGTTACATTGCTCTCCGTTGTGGAAGATTGCGAGCATGGTTTCAAGTTACTTGCAGCACACGGCCGAAGCGTCCCGGGCGAGGTCCTGGAGATAGGCAACACAAACAGTTTTTATCAGTTCTCCCTCGGCGCGCGCGGGTTCGTGGATACGTGGAACTCACATGGGCCCGCACATCCCTGTGCGGTCGGAACGGGGCATATCGGCGACCAACTCTCGAAGCTCGCTCGGCTTCTCAACATACCTCTTGCGATGGTCTGCTGAATTAGATTTTGCTTCTTTACCGCATTACGACCCACTCGACAGGCCCTATCAGACCTGACGGCAACAGCGGCGAGTCGGCGCGATACGTCGTAATGTTGGTCTTCGTGTATCGCTCAACCGTTCCAGGTTGCTGGTCGCCGATGATGCGGTTCGGCCACAGGTTCGTAACCTCAATCTCCAACGTGTTTTCCCCCGCTTTCAGGAACGGATCGACGCGTAGCATGAGCGGCTTAGCCCAAACGGTGCCGGCATCGTGCCCGTTCACTTTCACGCAGGCGATCTCGCGTACATCGGTGAAGCGCAGCCATACGTGTTCCCCCTTGTCGACAACCGGCGCGGTTACACTCGCCGAGTACATTACGCTTCCGGAGAAGTAGCGAATGCCCGGGTTATCGAATTCTGTCCAGCTCTTGAGATCAGTTGTCGTAACAGGCTCGTATGGAGCGCCACGATCTGCCTGAAAGCGGAGCACCCACGGACCCTTACGGGCCACCGGCGATGTTCGCTGTTCGCTCAGTGAGCCTGCTGAATGGCTTGCTCCATTCCCGGGAAAGACAACGAAAACCGAACCATATGCAGGCAGGTTGACCGTGATTTTCGTGCGCCCGTCGGGCAGTATCGCGGTGTCCCCGGCCTGATGTATCTCGCCCGAAACAGCATCCCAAAACTCAGGGGCGGAAGCCTTTGCGCGGAAGATCACCTCATGCTTTGAGGCGTGCGATGAACCGTTGCGCAGGTAGTAAATGTCATTCGAACCGATCCGGCGGTGGACGTAATCCAGCACGGAGTCAGAGGCAGAACCCAGGACATCCTTTTCCGCAGCAACATCCACGTCGGGCAGCATCTTCACCTGCTGTAGTGCAGCATGGGTGTCCTTATTGCAGATAACGTGACCCTTGCCATAGGTGTGCTGCGATCCTGCAATGCAATCTTCGCCCCACACCTGACGGATAAGCGCGCGATACCTGGCTTCATCCTCGACCGTCGTCAAGCCTGTTGGCGCAAGGGGAGCCACGCCGATCAAGGTTCCGCCACCCTGGGCATAGCGCTCTGCCTTCTGCAAAGCTTCGAGTGAAAGTCTTCCCGTCTTTGGCAGCGCAAGCGCACGCCAGCGAACGCCCGAAGGTCCAACCAACTCTGCGCCTTCCATATGAATGGTACGCAACCACGCGTCCTGGTTCGTCACGTCGTAGTCATATCCGGGCAGCACATGCGCTGGATCGTCTGCTTTCAGACGAACGAAGTTCGGCACGTTGTCTCCGTCGAAGTAGAGAACATCATTCACGGCCACGCCCTGCTGCATCATGAACTGCGCGCGATTGAGATAGGTAAAGAACGCGCTCCCTGCGTTCCACCATGTCACTTTAGGGTTCAGGTGCGTTCCTGCAAAATATTCCTGCCCGGGAAGTCCAGTCGCAGCCGGACTCGACGTGAACTCGTGCCAGACAAGCCGGTTCATGCCTTCGGTGATCGCCATGTCGAAGCTCGGCTTCAGGTCGGTCGCAAGGCTCTCAGACCATTGCGGACCAATCGACGTCTCTCCCTCCTGAGCAATGTAATGCTGACCGTAGATATTGGCAGCACTCGCAGCCTCTTTTGTGAAGAAGCGGTCCGGGTCGGTCGCACGATGCGGATTTTGCGACCAGAACTCCGACTGTGGCACCGCCGCGTGGCGAAAGGTTTCCAGTGCGTCGATAGGCGCTCCATGAGGCCCACCGCTCTCGGCTTGCACACCCAGTCCATATTTGGCAGCATGCTCAGCGAATACGTCGTAGTGGTTGCTTACGACGAGATCGGCGACAGTGCGACGTAGATCCGCAAGAAAGCGTTCACTCTGCTCGCGATCCCCAACGAAGCGTCCTGCAACCACAGGCAGCCATGGCACGGGGTCGTATCCACGACGCTGCTTGAATTCTGTTGCAAACTCCTTCGTCCAGTTGGTGCCTCCAAGCTCCCAACTATCGGTCGCGAGATATTTCAAACTATGGAATGGCTTCGCAGCCTGCATCAGGGGCTCGACCGTGTGGTCCCAGTATGCGTCGAAGGCTTCGCGGCTCATGTAATCGATCGCTAACCCCTGCCATGCGCCGCTGGCGGTGGAAACCTTCGCGCCGGAGTCGGTATAGCCGATGCGCAGCACTTCCCAGTTGCCAGCTGGTGCGTCCCAAGTCAACGTCCCACTTGCGTCTACATTCGAAGAGACGTTGACCACCTCCGCGAGAGAGGTGTCTGCCATAGTTTTATCTTCGCTGTTGTTTCCCGCATTCAGCATCGAGCTTGAGTCGGTCATGCTGAAGCCTGTCTCTGCCGCAGCCGAGCGCATCCGCAACGGCAAGCCAGCGGGTTGGCCCTGCAAAGCGGTGCCGTGATGAAGAGGATAAGCCAGCACAGCAATCTGCCGGTAGAATCCATTCTTCGACTCAGGCACAGGGAGTTTTATGGCAAGGCGCGTTCCACCCGTAACCTGCACGCGCGCCCACGTCAGCAGCTTCGAGGCTTGCTCCGGCGTTACATCCGGGCCGCCGAGGTTCCATCCGCTCGTGATATTCAAGGTAATCTCAAGCCCAAGGCGATCTGCCTCGCGCAGAGTGTGCGTGTAGAGGCCCACCCACTCGGGGCTTCCAAAGGTTGGGCCCGCTGGCACATTATCATTGCCGTTCTGTTCTGAGCCGTTGGCATCAACCAGCAGAGCACCGCCAAAGCCCTTCGCCCGCATCTCTTCGAGATCGTGGGTGATCGTAGCTTTGTCCGTATGACCATTCAGCCACCACCAGTAGCAGCGAAGGCGAGCCTGCGGCGGCGGCTCAACAAATCCTGCTCGCAGTTCAGAGAGAGAGAGTTGCGCGCCTGCAGGCTTTTGCCCCAGCATTGGCGTCCCCACGCCGACGATGAGTAACCCCAAAAGGGCCAGACCATGGATTTGCTGGACTCGCGTCATAATTACCTCTCAAAAACACTCAGGTCCCACGTGTCATGCCACGTAATGGTATAGGTGTCGCCGGTGATCGTGACTGGGAGCCAGACGTACCGACCGTCGATTGCATTCTTCGGACGCCATTGATCGGCGATGAAGATGAAAGCTCCTGGCCTCCCCGCAACCGGCAGCACATAGGTGCTCTGCGCGCCGAAGGTCAGGTCTGCGCCCGTTCCGCGGCAAGGATTGCCAATCTCTTTCCAGGGCCCTTCCAGCTTCTCAGCGACTGCACCAAATGCCGGGTTGGGTGCCCAGCCGGTTGTATGAGAACCAATGTAAAAGTAGTGGCCGTCTGCCTTGAAGATCGCCTCTCCCTCCAGCGCCTTGTTCCCCAGGATACGTGTGAAATGTCCCGTCGTGTCCAAGTAGTCGTCCGTCAACTGCGAGAGATGCTGTGTTTGATTATTTTCAGAGGTGGTGATGAGATAAGCCTTGCCATCGTCATCCTGATAGAGCGTCATGTCTCGCGACATCTCCCCATCCGGTCTGAAGTCGCGCAAAAACTTATATGGCCCTGTCGGCGATTTACTTGTCGCCACGCCAGCAAGTGCAGCGCTGTAGCCCTTCCCTTTCAGTTCGAGGTGAAACCACATCACGTACGTGCGGGTCTTTGCGTTATAGAGGACCTTCGGTCGCTCGATTACGCAGCCCTTCACGATATCGCTATCGGGGTTGTCACTCACTTTTAGGGCGATGCCAGCGTTTTTCCAGTGGTATAGATCATGTGAGGTGTACACCGAAACGCCCACGTTCGCAGCGTTGCCACCTGGTCCGGCGGTTTTGAATTCACCGTACCAGTAGTAGGTTCCGTGCCGGTACAAGAAGCCGCCGCCATGCGCATTAATCGGGACGCCGTCTGTATCGGACCATACTTGCCCCGGATGAAATGGCGGCGCTGCTAGAGGTGCAGGTGAGAGCGCGGCCTGGGCGCTCGCTGACCCCATGATCACAAAAATCGCGGTGAAGAGCCAAAGGGCTTTTATTGATCGCGATAGATTCACGCGTCACTCCCAAGTCAAAAACAGTGGCGCGGAAAACCGGATGGTCGGTATCCGCGCCTGGGTTTACTTTGCCAAGTCTTGCAGTTCGTCCCCGCAAAAGCAAAGGAGGCCCATGAGGGTGGGACCTCCTTTGCAGTTTAGAAGTTGATACGCGCCGTGATCTCCCCAATGCGCGGATCGTTGATCTGTGAGGCCTGTCCCTGTGGCACAGTGAGCGAGCCGGAACCCGCCCTGGACGCTGTGTTCGAAGCTCCCAGCGTGGTGTTCGGAGCGGCGTAGTTAGGTGTATTGAGGACATTGAAAAACTCTCCGCGAATTTCGAAGTTCACACCCTCGCGGATATAAAACTTCTTGAAGATCGAGAGGTCGGCCTGCGGATGAACCGAGTAGCGAAGATTGAGATAAGGTGAGTTGCTCTGCGAGGTGTACGGTATGCGTTGTCGGAAGGCCGGGTTCGGAGACTTCCCGTCGCAGGCCGTGACCGTGTTATAGACACCCGTTGCATTGAGTAAGGTGTTCACCTGGGTTGTGGTGACCGCGCCTGTCGTCGTATTCACAGACTGCTGCTGATAGCAGGGATTGAAGGTGCGGAAGAGGTTGGCATTTGGCTGATAGTAGCTTCCAATGATGTCGACGTTCGAAGGAGCGGAGACGAGAACGCCATTCGCGAAGCGCATCACCGTGTTTACCTGCCAGCCGCCCAGCGCCACACGTTCATAGATCGGTAGTTTAGCGAACCTGGGCAGCTCGAAAAGCCCGAAGATGTTGCCGAACATTGTTGGTGCGGAGTCCTGTACCGAACTTAGTTTTCCAGAAGCCGCTGCATAGTTGTCGTTGAAGGAGTTGCGAGTCATCACCTTGTCCCAGGTGAAATTGCCCTGCAGGGAGTAGTGATGATGCATCGGCTTGGAGACTTGGATCTGGAGTGCATTGTAGGGTGCGCTACCGATCGAGGAGTAATCCTCCGTGACGGAACCAAACTCCGGGTAGGGGAGCAAGAGAAGGTTCCGCGCCACGCTCGCTGCATTCAACGTCGGAGAGCTGGATCCGAAAAGGCCAGCCATGGGGTTCGGGACAGACGCGTTTAGATAGTTCACCTCGGCGCCACCCTGATTGTAAAACTGCGTGGGCAACACATTGATGTTGTGGTTCACTTCAAGTCGCGTCGGACGTGCGCCAACATATGCAACCTGCAGAGCAACGCTCCCAGGAAATTGCTGCTGTATGCTCAGGGACTGCTGTGCGCTCTTCGGCTGAACATGGTGAGGGTCGACAAACGTGACGTTTTGTCCGAGTGCGGTTGAGAGTCCCAGACTGCTCCCCGTCACAGGCGTCACACCGCTGGGAAAGGGATTCGCCAACGAGTTCAACGGAGCTATGTTCGCAGTTGTCCCAGAATAGTTGTTGTAGCTCGTGGTCTGAGAAAAGCCAGTGCCAATCGGGGACTCGAGAGTATTGAAGTAGATGATGCCGAAGCCTGCACGAACGACTGTCGTCGGATGCACCTGGTATGCCACACCTAAACGAGGCTGGATATTGTTCAGGTCGCGAGGATACGGAAAGCGATTGGAGGAGCTGGTGTACTGTAGACCACCATTGAGTGTCAGACCTGAAACCGAAGCCTGCAATGGATTCGTGCAGGTCGTGCAGAAGTTTGATACCTGCTTGTTATAGCGCTCCGTGAATGGCGACTCGTAGTCATAGCGCAGACCAAGGTTCACTGTCAGCTTCGGTGTCACGCGCCAGTCATCCTGAACAAAGGGTGCCATATATATCTGCTGCAGAGCATACGAAGCGCTGATGTTGTAGGACACCGTCGAGAAGGCACCCAGCAGTTCATCCGCGATTGGGTCGCCGGAAGCGGCGGTCCCTGTCGTGTAGTTCTGCTGCGTGAAGCGGCGGTCGAACCCAAACGTGCCAAAGCCGCTACCGGGGTTCTGCACGTTGTAACGAACGATATTGCCTTCGAAACCGAAGCGAATCGTGTGGGTCTTGATGGTCCTAGTCAGGATCTCCTCCAGCGATCCGGTAGTGTCCGAACTGACTTGTCCGCCTGCTCCTGAAGCAAGACCGGCATAGCCGTCCGTCTCCGTCGTACCTGGAAAAGACAGATAGGGAAGCCCAGTAGTGTTGATACCAAGGCCTGCCACATTGAACCCCGAAGCGCCGGGATAGACCAAGCCAAACGGATGGTAGTTCAACCCGAAGCGCGAATCGAGAGTCATGCTCGATGAGAATTGGTGAACCTCATCCAGGCTGCCGCCTCGGTTATTGCGATAGACGTTGTAACCGTAGCCGGTCGGACCAATCCCCTTTGGAAACCCCTGGAGCGGATAGTTCTGAGTGAGCCCCGAGCGAAAGAATATCCCGTTGACCTTGTCTTTCTTTCCGATCACGTGATCCATGCGAACGATGAACGAAGGATACGTGCTGGGATATGAGGTCTGAGAGGAGACGTAGTTTGGATTGGTGATGGCCGAAGATCCGGGTACATTCGGCGCAGGCAGGTAGCTCAAAAGCGCTGTGCCGACCGGGCTGATGGAACTCGCAATATTGTTATTGGCAAAGTATTGTGTGCGGTTGCCGTTTACATCCAGGGGCGAGTTAGGAACATAGAGTTGAATGCCTGAGGTGCAAAGACCAGCTCCGTTGAAGGCCGAACACAACCCCGAGAAATCGCCGCTCAATTCTGCAGCCGTCGGCACGCGAGTGGTGTAGTTAATCGCCTGATGCGAAGCGTAGCGTTCGAACGAAACCAGGAAAAACGTCTTATCGCGTCCGTCATAGAGCTTTGGTATATAGACCGGCCCATCTAAAACGACGCCAGTCTGGCTTAGCTGATCGTTGTTGCGTGGCGTCCGCGCTGTGCCTGTGGCATTTTGAGTAGGGACCTTCTCCGAAGTATTCGCGTTCAAGTAGGTGTTCTGAAATACGTAGTAAGCGGCCCCATGAAGCTTGTTGCCACCCGAACGGACTACCGTATCGGTAACCGTACCGTTCCCATGGCCCACCTGTGCGTCGAAAATAGACGTTTGAACCTTAGTTTCCTGGATAGCTTCGGGAGAAGGCACGAACCCCGTGTAGCCGGCTCCCGAAAACCGCTCTGCAGGATCGTCAGGGATTCCGTCGATCGTCAAACGGTTGTGACCGCTGCTGCCATCTGTAGTGATCTGCACTGCGACGCCACTGAAAGGATTCGTGAACCCGCTGGCCTTGCCTGTGAAGTAGGCGCCAGCGTCAATGACGCCAGCCGCGAGAGTTGCCTGGACAAAGGGATTGCGACCCTCGTTGGGAAGGTCGGTCACTTCCTGCGTACTCAGTGTGGTGGCGATGTTGGCTGAACTGGTATCCATGAGCGCGTTGTCTGCATTCACATCAACGCTTTCTGTTGCAGCTCCCGGAGCCAGTTTGAAGTCAATCTTCTGTACCTGACCAGCTGTTAGCAAAACGCTGCGGACTGTATTTGCACCGAAGCCACTTGCCGTCGCGGTCACAACGTAGGTGCCTGGATTCACAGAGGCAAGGTTATAGAGGCCGTCCGCGTTCGTCGTTGCCGTCGTCTTGAAGTGCGTCCTCACATCCTCAGCCACAACGGCTGCGCCCGGCACCTTGGCCCTGTTCCATCCGTTACCTCACCCGAGATGCTGCCGAGATAAAGCTGTGCATGGAGTCGAGACGGGGATAAAGTTGCAAGCAGCAACATTGAATACGCGAGGATAATTCCTAAAGTAAGTGGCTTCCGAGCCAGCGATATCGATTGCATCTATCCATCCTTTGTCAGCGCGCCCGCCAATGTATCCGTTTACATAGCCGTTTAAGCAGCTTCATGTTTTTGAGATGTGCATTTTCGGAGCGGCCTGATCCTAAGACCTCACCTTCTTAGCTGTCAATCCCCTCATGAAACAATTTCACTAACTCGGAGAGCAGCGCTGGAGGAAGCACCTCCCTCACCGATGTAAAGCCTGTTTCTGTAGAGTCGGGACTGCGAAGGCTCAACCTGGCACTAGCAATCAAAGCGAAGTTATGCAACCAGCTATCGGCGTGTTTTGAAGTTGAACCAAGGCAAAGTTGGTAGGGATCAGACGAACTTGAAATCTGAAGCAAACCGCTGGCCTCTTCCTCTCGTCCAGGGGTTGGCAGTCTTGGACGAATGGCGCAGCGAGTGTTTGTACCGCGCTGATGAGGATGGGGTATTCGCATCGGACCACGGGCGGGAAAGAACCTATTGGTTCGACAATCTGCTCAAGCGCAGGCTGGATCCTGCGGCGAAGTTGCTGACATCGATGCGAAGATCGCATGGGACACGTACCGGCGGTCAATATCATCGGCTCTCTCCGATGCTGGAGAAACCCCGAAATCATTACAGACCTATTGCGGCATGCTAATCTCGCCTGCTTCGATCTCTACGCGCACACGAGTCGGGCATCGAAGCTCACAGTGCAAAGTCGGCTCAAAGAGGTCTTTGCCGCAGCATAAAAAGCTCACACCGGCAAATAGTAAAGCCCTCCGAAGGGAGGGCCTTTTGTTCGTCTTAACTCGGCGCGAATGGCGCGCTAATATTCGAAGTGTGCTCTTTGAGAGCCCCCGTTTGGCGAGAAATTCAGCTCTCTCCAGCCTCGTAAGTCACTCATTAGCAATTATTTAGATATGGTAGGCACGAGAGGACTCGAACCTCCGACCTCTACCGTGTCAAGGTAGCGCTCTAACCAGCTGAGCTACGCGCCTGCGCAGGTCTAAGTCTACAGGGAGATGTCACTCACTGCAACCACAGTTGCCTGCGGTTATGCCGCTCGCTGCGGGTTCGGCATGCTGATGCGGCGGAAGACCAGCCAAGCGTACTCGGCTGCGGAGATTGGTGCTAAGAGCGCGATCGCCCAGAGAAGCAGCTGCTTCAGCTCTGTGAGGCCGTAGAGGTGGAAGACCTGGCAGGTCATTACCGTCAGCACTCCTAAGATCTGTACCGAGGTGTTCGCCTTGCCCAGAAAGCTGGGTTTGAAGTTGCGTAAAGTGTTTGTGACGAAGAGCAGAGTCGCAATCAGCAGGATGCCGAGGTCGCGGCTGAAGACGAGAACGGTAACGTAGCGGGGGACCACACCGACGTGCGTTAGGACGATGAAGAGGGTGCTCAGAAGGAGCTTGTCGGCGATTGGATCGAGGTACTCGCCGAGGACGGTGCGCTGCTTGAGCAGGCGGGCGAGCAGGCCGTCCAAGCCATCGCTGATGCCCGCTATCCATAAGAGAACAAAAGCCAGTACCCAGCGTCCGTCCAAAATGGTGATGACCAGGAACGGCAGCGTAAATAGCCGGAGCATCGTCAGCAGGTTCGGTGCCGCGCCAAATTGTTTGAGTGTAGCCACGCCAGAGTGAGCATAGCATTCCGCGGCTGTGAAGTACGTGTGCGCTTGTCCATGCTGGCACGCCTGTGGCACGCATTCTTTAGCAAGGCAAAATATACGACTGAAAGAGTCTTGCTTGTGAGCTCGGGCTTTCGTAGACTGTAAATACGCGGCTTTGCATCCATTGTCGCCGAAGACACCCTATGCTAAGGCTCACCAAAAAAGCGGACTACGGCCTGATGGCCCTGAAGTATCTGGCTGAACAGGCCAATACGTCAAACGGTGCCCAATCAGCCAAGGAGATCGCCGAGGCATATCACATTCCTCCGCAGCTGCTGGCGAAGATCCTGCAGACACTGGCCAAGGCTGGCATTCTGATTTCACATGCTGGCACCAACGGTGGTTATGCGCTGGCGCGTGCGGCGGAGGACATCTCGGCGTTTGAGGTGATTCGCGCCATCGACGGACCGCTCTTTATTACAAGTTGCATTACGATCCACGGAACCTGCGACCTTGCAGGGCATTGCACCATCAAAGAACCGTTGCGCAAGGTGAATGACAGCATCACTACCCTGCTTTCGGAGCTGTACATCTCGGATTTGATCGAAACCGACCAGGCACCACGCGCAGCACTTGCAGGCGGACTGGTCACCATCGCGCGTTAGCCATCCAGAGGTCCGCATTAAAGGACTTCGCTTACACGGCGCGCCGCGCCACACTTCAGGAGCAAATACCATGGCCGAAACACTCGGAATGAACGTTACGCAGTCTACCAAGCCGCTTCCAGAGGGCGTGAAGCTTCCCATCTACATGGACAACCATGCCACAACGCCGATGGACCCGCGCGTCCTGGAGGCAATGATGCCGTACCTTACGGGCATCTTTGGCAATGCAGCCAGCCGCAACCACAGCTTCGGCTGGGAAGCCGAGCAGGGCGTCGAAAAGGCGCGCGAGCAAATTGCGAAGCTGATCGGCGCGAGTGCCAAGGAAATCATCTTCACCTCGGGTGCGACCGAGTCGAATAACCTCGCGATCAAGGGCGTCGCGGAGATGTACCGCGAAAAAGGTAATCACATCATCACGGAGATGACCGAGCACAAGGCTGTGCTCGACACTTGTAAGAAGCTCGAGAAGCAGGGCTTCCGCGTGACGTATCTGCCGGTGCAGGCAGATGGCCTGATCGACATCGAAGACCTGAAGCTTGCAATGGACGATCAGACGATCCTCGTGAGCATTATGTATGCGAACAACGAGATCGGCGTGATTCAGCCGATTCAGGAGATCGGTAAGCTGTGCCACGAGAAGGGCGTGCTCTTCCACACGGACGCTGTGCAGGCTGTGGGCAAGATTCCGGTCAACGTGATCACGGACAACATCGACATCCTCTCGCTGAGCGGTCATAAGGTTTATGGACCGAAGGGTGTTGGCGCGCTATATGTTCGCCGCCGCAACCCTCGTGTGCAGATCTCTGAGCAGACCAACGGCGGCGGCCACGAGCGCGGTATGCGTTCGGGCACGCTGAACGTTCCGGGCATCGTCGGTCTCGGTGCGGCTTGCGAGATTGCGATGAACGAGATGGAAGCAGAGGCAAAGCGCGAGATCGAACTGCGCGACTACCTCCGCGCGAAGCTGGAGAAGGCTCTGGATTACACGCAGGTGAATGGCAACATGGAGCATCATCTGCCTGGAAACCTGAACATGAGCTTCGTTTACGTCGAGGGCGAAAGCCTTCTGATGGGTATCAACGACATCGCGGTTTCGTCGGGTTCGGCTTGTACTTCGGCGACGCTGGAACCGAGCTATGTGCTGAAGGCTCTTGGTCTGGGCGACGACGTGGCGCACAGCTCGATTCGCTTCGGCCTTGGTCGTTTCAACACCAAGGCTGAGGTGGATTATGTGAGCGACAAGATCATCGACGTCGTGCTTCATCTCCGCGAGTTGAGCCCGCTGTACGAGATGGTCAAAGAGGGCATCGACCTGAGCAAGATCGAGTGGGCGGCTCACTAAGATAGTGCTGAAGCATGGGGGAGGGGTACCCCTCCCCCATACTTTTGCGCTAAAGTCTTCGCAGCATTGGACTAAGCCTTGTTTCAGGTCTGCGTTTGAGCTGAAAGATATAAAGGGAAGCAAAAAGGACCGTGAATCACGGTCCTTTTTGCTTCCCTTAATTTAATTATAGCGGATTGGACCAAGTGAACATCCAATTCTATCTACTTTGGAATGTATGACTTGCAAGGTTTAGGGCTTGACAGGAGTTGGCGGGGGAATGATCCAATCCCATATGCACACTCAGCATGTGGCCTAGCCGGATGGAGCAAAGGCGTGGTCCGTGATGTCACGGCCTTTGTACAGGATGCGGGATATGAGAATTCCGTCATCGGTAGGGAAGAAAAAGATGATGTGGCTCTGATGCTCGATCCGCCGCAGGGAGGGAGCGATGGCATGACACGGGCGGCCCAACCGCGGCGAGTCCGCTAGCAGGTCACAGAAATGTTCCAGGCCTGCAATGTAGAGATCCGCTTGCGCAATACCCCAGTGATCAAGCGTATAGATTGCGATGTCGTAGAGGTCATCCTCAGCCCGTGGCGAGTACCTTACTGCTCCCACTAGGTCTTGATTCTCGGAGGCAGGCCAGCCTTCTCCCGCACCCGCGCAAAGACATCCCCTTCAGCGACGCCGCTCTCCATGCCTTCCTGGATGGCCTGTTTGAGGTCGGCGAGTTTTTCCTGATAGCGCTTTTGGCGGGCGAGAGCGGCTTTGGCTGCTTCGAGCACCTCGCGCGCGTTGGAGAACTCTCCGCTGGCTACCTGCTCGGCGGCGAATTGCTCGAATTCGGCAGCAGCGGGACTGATGCTTCGAGTCGCCATGGGAGACCACCTCAATTCCAGCCTAAACCTGCCTCCTCCCCCTGCCAACAGAAAAACTGTCTCGATTCCCTCCTTGAGGTTTCTCCTCGCGCATCTGATAAAGCTTGAGATATCTTCACTGGAAGCCCATGCGCATGCGTTCGTTCCTCGTTTTACTGCTGACGATTGGTCTGATGTTGCCGGCGAAGCCTGCAAACGCTTATTCCGTGCTGACGCACGAGCAGCTGATCGACCTGACCTGGCAGTCGTCGATTGTGCCGCTGCTGCTGAGCCGTTATCCGACGCTGACGCCTGCGCAGATTGAAGAAGCGCGCGCCTATGCGTATGGCGGGTGCGTGATTCAGGATATTGGATACTACCCGTTCGGCGATGCGTTCTTTAGCGACCTGACGCACTATGTGCGGTCGGGCGACTTTGTGGTGAACCTGTTTCGCAATGCAGGCAATGCGAATGAGCTCGCGTTCGCGGTGGGAGCGCTTTCGCACTACATCGGCGACAGCATTGGGCACCCTTCAGCGACGAACCTTGCGGTGCCGGTGGAGTTTCCCAAATTGCGCGACAAGTATGGCAACGAGGTGAACTACGCGCAGGGTGAGCACCAGCATGTGCAGACCGAGTTTGCCTTCGACATCAACGAGATTGCGCACCAGCGGTTTGCGCCGGTGCACTACCTACGGCATGTAGGGCTGAAGGTGCCGACGCATCAGCTGGCGCTGGCTTTCTATCAGACTTACGGGCTGACGGACGATTTCGATAAGGGCAAGGGGCATCGGATCAACGTCAGAGGCTATCGCTTTGCGGTGCGCGGATTTATCCCACGGATTGCGTATGCCGTGACGATTCTGCATCGCAGGGGCGAGCCTGCGGACATTGCTGCGGACCCTGATTTCATCCGGCTGCAGACCGAGATTACGGCCGTAGCGCAGCAGAACCGCTGGAACGAGTACAGGAAGCACGCCGGGATCGGGACTTATACGCTGGCGGGATTTCTGTTCATTCTGCCCAAGGTTGGACCGATCAAGCTGGTGGCGGTCAAGGGGCCGAGCGTAGCGACGGAGCGCGACTACATCCACTCGGTGCTGCATTCGGCGGACACGCTGGATTATGAGCTGCGGCGTTTTACGCCTCCGCCGGCGGTGAGGCCGACGGCGGCTGTTGCTGCGGCGGAAGACAGCGAGGCGCATCCGTCGAGTTCGGATGCTGTTCCCGCTTTGCCGGGAGCGGAGCAGATCACGCCGCGGCAGACGAGCGATCCGCGGCATCCGCTGCGAAATCGGGACCTGGATACGGGTAAGGTAGTACGACCCGCAGGTTATCGACTGACGGACGACACCTATGCGTCGCTGGCGCATCGGCTGGTGGCGACGCCGACGCAGCCGATACCGCCGGGGATCCAGAGGGATGTGCTGGCGTACTATGCCGATCTCGATCTGCCGTATGCGACGAAGAAGAACCCGGAGCGCTGGGCGCAGCTGCAGGCAGATTTGGTGACGCTGCGCGGGATGCCAACGAGTCGAGAGGCGGTGCCGTATGCGACCTATGGGCAGGATCTGGATGATGACGCGACTCCTGGCGGAACGACAGCTGCAAAACCGTGAAAGGAAAGATAGAGCTGATTGTGCGGCGGCCTGACAATACGCTCGAACCTTCGGCTCTCGCGTCTGCAAATACGGGGTTTCTCCACTCCGCTTCGCGATGAGACTGCGATGCTGCGGTCGAAAATGACGGTTCATAGTGGGTGGGGAGTGAATTTAGACCTTTCGCACCAAATCAGTCCGAGTTATCATCTAAGTACGAGTACGACCCCGGAGAACCCCCATGGCATATAGCGATAAGGTTGTTGATCACTACGAAAATCCCCGCAACGTCGGCACGCTCGATAAGAGCTCGTCCGAGGTTGGTACCGGCCTGGTCGGCGCCCCCGAGTGCGGCGACGTGATGCGCCTGCAGATCAAGGTGAACCCCGAGACGCAGGTCATCGAGGACGCAAAGTTCAAGACGTTCGGCTGCGGTTCGGCCATTGCATCGAGCTCGCTCGCGACCGAGTGGGTGAAGGGCAAGACGATTGCTGAAGCGATGGCGATCAGCAACACCGACATCGTGAAGGAGCTCGCGCTTCCTCCGGTGAAGATCCACTGCTCGGTGCTGGCTGAGGACGCGATTCGCGCCGCGATCGGCGACTGGAAGAAGAAGAACGGCGTCGCCGAAGAAGCTGGCATCGCTGTAGCTGCTCACTAAGCAACAACGAGGCCCCATTCATGCGATGGCTTGAGCCTTCGGCGTGGATGGGGCGGTGTTGTCTGTGCAGAGGTAGTGGCGCTTCTACACAACACAGAATGAAATGCGGCCTGCATCGTTCGTGTGGTCGCTAGAATCGAAGAAGAGTTATGTCGACCGTATCCATCTCGAGCACGACCAGTCAGTCGATGAGCGCGCCTGCGCCCGACATGAACAAGGACCCGCTTGCGGGGATGACTCTGCTGACGGCGGAGGGCTTTGAGCCACGCGCGAAGGCGGCGGTGGAGATTACGAAGAACGCGCTGAAGCGCATCCGCATTGCGATGGCGAAGGAAGGGATCTCGCCGGAGGCTGGCGGTTTGCGGCTGGGCATCACCGGCGGCGGCTGCAGCGGGTTGAGCTACAACATTCGCTTCGATTCGCAGCCACGGGAGCGCGATCGCACGTTTGTGTTTGGCGAAGGTGTGGAGACGGCGAACGATCCGAGCGGTGCCAAGGCAGTGAAGCTGTTCGTGGACCCGAAGAGCTTTCTGTACCTGGCGGGAATGGTGCTGGACTTTGAGGAGACGCTGATGCGCCAGGGGTTCAACTTCATCAATCCGAACAGCACGAAGAGTTGTGGGTGTGGGAGCAGCTTTTCGGCGTAAGAATTAATCGGGCTCTGATATGCGTTGAGGTAGGTGAGAACAACTCACTCAACGAAGAGGGCACGGATGAAATATCGCGACATCATGAAGCTGGTAGAACGCGACGGCTGGTACATCAAGGAACAGAACGGTAGCCACCGGCAATACAAACATCCCGTCAAGCCAGGCCGCGTGACCATCGCAGGGCATCCAGGAAAAGATGTTCCGCCGGACACCCGAAAGAGTATTCTTAGGCAAGCTGGTTTGGAGTAGCGTCTATGAGTGAATATCTAGTCATCTTCGAGCGGGCCGAGGACGGGGGCTGGGGAGCGTATGCTCCTGATCTTCCAGGCTTAGGGGTTGTGGGCGAAACGCGCGAGGAAGCCGAAGAGTTTATTCGAAAGGGTATCGTCATGCATATCGCGGGTCTCCGCGAAGACGGGTTACCTATTCCTGAGCCGACCACAACAGCGCAGCGCATTGCCGTAGCTGCGTAATCAGACCGGAGTCGACGTACCGTAGCGGCCGAAACCGCTCTGATGTACGACGGCTTTTCTTGTCACCGCTGAAGCCGTGACCTCCCGGGATGTGCTGGCGGTAGAGATTCGTTCAAGCTGAGTATGCGCGAACTTTACTGTTTTTGCGGGGTTGCCATGACCAGCTTGTTGGAGACCTTGAGGTGGTACATGTTCGCCATCATGCCCTTGTAGACGTCGATGGGGGGGAGCATGACTTCGGCTCGTTCGCGGTCTAGGCCGCCGGGGTCTTCGACGCTGTACATGGCGATGCTGCCGTCTTCGAGCTGCTTGAACTGCGTGCCGTAGCGTTGCAGCTTGCCTTCGAAGACGAGTTCCTTATCGACGACGAGTGCGAGGGCGGAGCCGTCGATTTTCTTCTCGTCGGCGAGGTTGGTCAGCATGGGGAGAAGACTGACCTGCCAGGCGTGGTCGCGGGTGTGGGTCATGATGAGCATGGCTGCGTTCGAGGCGTCGATGCCTACCATGGAGATAGTGGGCCAGCCGCGGCCCTTGACGATGAGCTGCAGCTCTTTGGTGAGGGCGGCGTCGATGTCGGCGAGGTTGCTGGCGATTTCGACGTGTCCCTTGGATTTTGCGGCTGGATCAATGCCGCGGGCCTTCTGGTCTTCGTCGCGCATCTTGAGGAGTTCGTCGCGCAGCTGCGGATCGGTGCCGGGGCCGTTCCTGGCGATGAGGGCCTCGCGACGTTGCGCGATGGCGGTCTTCCAATCTGTGCTCGCTTGGGCGGTCGAGGGAGACTGCGCGAGGACGGCGAAAGCGGGGCCTGAAGCGATGCAGGTGAGGAGCACAAGTGAGGCAGTGTAGCGGGAAATCGACATAAGGGCAGTGTATCGCGGTGTTGCGGGCGATTCCTGTGGTTGAAGTCTGCAATGAACCTCGGCGCATACCTTCCGAGCGCTGCGTTGTGCAGTGACTACAATAAAGAGTGATGAGCCACGACGCGTACAACAGCTACTTCACCCAGTTTGAACTTCCTCAGCACCTGCACATCGACCTTGCCGCGCTGGAGAAGAGCTTCTATGCGCAGTCGCGCAAGCTGCATCCCGACCGCTTTGCGGCGAAGCCTGTTGCCGAGCAGGAGGCTGCGCTGGCGGCTAGCTCTGCGCTGAACGATGCGTATCGTACGCTGCGCGATCCGATTGCGCGGACGGAGTACCTGCTGGGGCTGGAGGGAGTGCAGCTGGAGGAGCAATCGCGCGCGGCGACCGATGCGGCGAAGGCTACAGGCACGGCGAAGAAGCAGGTGGCGCCGCCCGATCTGCTGGAAGAGGCGTTCGAACTGAACATGGCGCTGGAAGAGTTGAAGATGGGCGACGACCCGGACGCTCGCGAACAGCTGGAGGCGGCTCGGGTGAAGTTTACGGCGATGCTGGCGGAGTTGCAGCAGCAGCTGGAGGCGCTGTGGTCGCGGTGGGATGCGGCTGTGGATGCGAACGATGCGGCGGCGAAGGGTAGCGCGAAGGATGCGATGGTGGCCCTGCTGAATCGGCGGAGCTACGTGCGGAACCTGGTGCGGGATGTGAATGCGGCGCTGGGGGTTTAGGCCGGTGGCGAGGGTTCGTTCCGATAAGAGCGAACAGAAAAGCAGAAGCAGATTCCCTGCGGGAATGACAAAGAAAAGCAAGAGCGAATGCGGATTTCTTCGCTGCGCTCCGGACTGACAAAAAGGGCAAGAGCGGGAAGCAGATTTCCTTCGGGAATAGCAAACGAAGGAGCCTGGGGCGTGATATCAAGGTGGGATGCATCGACTACTTCCCTACCTTGCAGCTCTCTTTGTCTGTCTTCCTCTTCGCGCTGAGGTAAGCGCGGACTGGACAACGCCGGTTGAGCCGTTTCGCATTGCCGACAACCTATACTACGTGGGCAGTCGCGATCTGGCGGCGTACCTGGTGACGACGCCACAGGGAAACATTCTGATCAATGCCAACCTGGTGACGTCTCCGCCGCAGATTCGAGCGAGTGTGGAGAAACTCGGGTTCAAGTGGGGCGATACGAAGATCCTGCTGAACGGACAGGCGCACTTCGATCATCTTGCCGGGGCGGCCGAGGTGGTGCGCGAGACGGGTGCGAAGGACATGGTGATGGAGTATGACGCCGAGGTGGCCCTGACAGGCGGGCACAAGGATTTTGCCTTCGGCAAAGACATCACAACGGATTATCCGCCGGTGCGTGTAGACCGCGTGCTGCACGATAGCGATACGGTGGAGCTGGGTGGTGTGGTGTTGACGGCGCATCGCACGGCGGGACATACGCGGGGTTGCACGACCTGGACGATGGATGTGCATGTTCCGGGTGAACCTGCGGACAAGCTGCGGCATGTGGTGATTGTGGGTGGGCTTTCGGCACTGCCGGGGTATCAGTTGGTGGCTACGCCGAAGCGCGCTGCGTCATATCCGGAGATTGCCAGCGATTTTGAATACACGTTCGTGGCGCTGAAGGCGATGCCGTGCGACATCTTTCTCGGTGCGCATGGGGTGTACTTCGATATGCTGCCGAAGCTGCAACGGATGAAGACGGAAGGGCCGAAAGTATTTATCGATCCCGCCGGCTATCAGGCGGCGATCGCGGAGGCACAGACGACATTTGAGAAGATGCTCACCAAGCAGATGGCCGCGGCTTACTGATTACGCTGAGCCAGTGCCGAAGCGAGAAGCCGACTCCTCGCTCAAGGGAAGGACAGTTAAGACAGGGAAAATGCAGATTCCTCCGCTGCGCTACGGAATGACAAACAGAAGAGGCTGCGCTGCGGGGTGACAAAAAGAGGATGGGAGCGGATCTATTTCTTGCCTTTGGTCGACTTGCCCTTTTCGTCCCAATAGGTTCTCTTGTCAAGGAGTGCCAGGTGGTGGAGGTCATGTCCTGCCATGATGCGGACGATGGTCCAGAGGGATTCTTCGCCGCGCTCGGGGTGGGTGATGACCTTCTTGATGTCGGCGTCTTTGAGGCCGTCGATGAAGGCGATGTTGAAGACCCGCAGGGCCTTGAAGCAGCCAAGCGCCTCAGCGAGCGAGTAGGACTTGTAGGACTTTGCCCAGGAGTCCTGATCAAAGGGCTGCATTACCGGATTTTTTTCGCCGTAGGCGTAGCGCAGGCGCCAGGCCCAGGCGATCTCGCAGTCGGCCATGTGGCAGACGATCTCGCGCAGGTTCCACTTGCCGGGACCGGGATGCTCTTCGATCTGTTCGTCGTCGAGATCGTCCAGTAGACGCATCAACTTGCGTGGCGTCTTGGCGATGACCTTTGCCGGATCGCGATCGCCCAAAGCCTCTTCGTACGGAACCTTGCTCATACCTGTCCTCAAAAACCTTTGCGGGTTAAGCCCCTTGCTGCCAGGGGTCGTATTCGCCAACTGACCAGAGGTAGCCCTCGGGGTCGCGAACGGTGAACGCCTTGCCACCGTACTCCATCTCTTTCAGCTCCATCACGACTTCAACTCCGGCGGCCTTTGCGCTCGCCCAGAGGGACTCGCAGTCAGGCGTTATCAAGTAGAGCGGAGAGGTGACGCGACCGTCGATCTCAGCGGGTGTTGCGTAGAACGGGGTGATCGGTCCGGGGTTCGTCGCCGATCCCAGCATGATCATACCGGTGCCAAATCGAAGTTCGGCGTGATCAACATTCCCGGCCTTTCCATCATAGACGGCGTGGCGGGTCATCCCAAAGGCCTGCTCGAGCCAAGCGATGGCGGCGTGGGCGTCACGGTAACGCAAACTTGGGATTAACATCGAGCCTGCAGCGGACATAGAAAGTGATCTCCTTCGGCATATTCAGTCACAAGGAGCCTCTGTGTATAGGGAAATCGTCTACCCAAGGTCGGCTGCGGGCAAGCAATCGCATATGAATATCCGATGAACGACTTCTGTGATGTGTGCAGAACCCGTGGACAAGATGTGAATATCGGTTGGGTCTGGTGTGGATCGCGACGTGCATGTAAAGCGAAATTGTGAGAAAACGGGCTCCCCATCAACGAGAGGTGGCGTCTCTCTAAGAATGACTACGCGACACGTCTCCACACTGCTCTTAGCGCTCGGCCTTGCGGGCCCCTCTTATGCGCAGACAGCTTCTCAGGCAACGCAGGATGTTCGCCTCGGGACGGTAGCATCGCCCATGCACATAGGCTCCGGCGTAAAACCGCCTTCGATGATTCACCAAGTGGATCCTGACCTGAAGCCTACCGAGGAAGAGAAGAAACAGATCGGCGAGATTTTTATTGGCTTTGTTGTGGACGAGCAAGGCGTACCGCAAAATGTGCACGTGATCCGATGCACGCATCTAGATCTCTGCCAGGCAGCGATGGAGGCCGTGCGGCAGGACCGCTTCAAACCGGCAATGTATCAGGGCCGACCAGTGGCCGTGGAGCTTTCTATGAACTTCGATGTAGACGTTTTCTGAACGGCTGCACCCTTCCTAACCGCGCGCGCATCCTTGAGATAGGCGAAAATAGGAAGTGGCGCTGCTTTGCGAAGACGGACGCCGCGAAAGAGGATTTCAGTGGCAGAGACACCGCGTGTAGTCGGCATCGATTTAGGCACAACCAACTCGCTGATTGCTTATATGCAGGGCGAGACACCCGCCGTGATTCCGGGCGAGGATGGGTCGCCGATTGTGCCTTCAGTGGTGGCGTTCGACCAGGAGACGGCGAACGGATTTTCCGTGGGCAATGCTGCGCGCAATGTGCTGCTGACGAACTCGGCGAATGCTGTATACAGCGTGAAGCGGCTGATGGGACGCGATCTGACGGACGTGGAGCCGGAGCTGAAGCTCTTCCCTTTCCACCTGGCTGAAGGGCTGCAGCCTGGCGAGGTGTTGAAGCTGAATGTAGGTGGGCTGACGCTGACGCCGCCGGAGATTTCGGCTTACATCCTGCTGCAGTTGAAACGCAACGCGGAACGGTTCTTCGGTGGTGAGGTTTCGAAGGCAGTGATCACGGTGCCTGCGTACTTCAACGATGCGCAACGGCAGGCGACGAAGGATGCAGGTCGGATTGCGGGGCTGGAGGTGCTGCGGCTGGTGAATGAACCGACGGCGGCGGCGCTGGCGTATGGGCTGGATAAGAAGCGCGACGGCATCATTGCTGTGTATGACTTCGGCGGCGGCACATTCGATATTTCGATCCTGAAGCTGCATGAGGGGATCTTCGAGGTGATCGCGACGGGCGGCGATACGCACCTGGGCGGCGATGATATCGACAACCTGCTGCTGGCGGTGGCGCTGGATGACATCAAGGGCGATCTGGGCGTGGACATCAGCAGCGATCCGGAAGCGATTCAGACGCTGCGCAAGGCGGTGATCGATGCGAAGATTGCGCTGAGCGATGCGGAGAGAGCGCGGATTGCGCTTCCCCTGCCTGAGGGCAAGGTGTATGCGCGTGAGATTACTCGCGAGCAGTATGAGGGGTTGATCGCTGCTGTGATCGAGCGGACGGCGGGGCCGGTGCGGCAGGCACTGAAGGATGCAGGGCTGACGCCAGAGCAGATTGATGAAGTGGTGATGGTGGGTGGCTCGACGCGGATACCCGCGGTGCGGACGCTGGTGACGAAGTTGTTTGACCTGGAGGCTCGCGGACGTAAGCTGCATACGGAGCTGAATCCGGATGAGGTGGTGGCGCTCGGTGCGGCGGTGCAGGCTCAGATTTTGAGCGGCAGCGACAATCTTGCGACGAACGATCTGCTGCTGCTGGATGTGACGCCGCTTTCACTGGGCATCGAGGCGTATGGCGGCGTGATGAGCAAGGTAATTCAGCGGAACTCGACGATTCCAGCGAGCGCGACCGAGCATTACACGACGGCTGTCGACGGACAGACGGCGGTGGCGATCCATGTACTGCAGGGTGAGCGTGAGCTGGCGAAGGATTGCCGGTCGCTGGCGCGGTTCGACCTGAAGGGCATTCCGCCGATGGCTGCGGGCATGGCGCGCGTCGAGGTAAAGTTTTTGATCGATGCGAACGGGATACTGCACGTGAGCGCGCGCGAACAGCGCAGCGGCACGGAGGCGCAGGTCGAGGTGAAGCCGACGTACGGGCTGACTGACGAGCAGGTGGAGACGATGATTCTTGCGAGCTTTGACTATGCCGAGGAGGACATCACGGCGCGGCAGGTGATCGAGGCGACGAACGAGGCGAATACGATTCTGGATGCGGTCGCTAAGGGCAAGAGCTCGTCGGCATGGCAGGCGCTGACGTTCGATGAACATGCGGCGATCGAGGCGGCGGTACTGGAGCTGAAGAACTCGATCAAGGGCGGCGACTACAAGGTCATTCGCAAGGGCATCGACCAGCTGGACAAGGCGACGCGGCGGTTTGCGGAGATCATGATGGATACAGCCGTGACCGGAGCGCTGGGTGGCAAGACGATGGCGACGGCGGGAGATAACCTGGGCGGCGAGCTGGGAGCTCCGACGAGCGCGCCGCATGCGTTTGCGAAGGCTGAGGTTGAAGATGCCGCAGCGACGAATGTGATTGAACAGGACAAAAAAGACCCGGAGACGCCGGGCGAGTCCACGGAAGATTAGAATCAAAGAGCTATGTCAGATCACGATCACAACCTTCCCGAAGTCGACCTCTCCAAGCCTCCTGCTGAAGGTATGGTCCGCGTTACGTTTGAGCCAGAGAACAAGACCGTTGAATTCAAGTTCGACACGATGCCCTATGACGGCCACGGTTTACCGATGAGCTTTCTGGATATCGCTGAAAACTATGGCGTTTTCATGGACCACGCCTGCGGCGGCGTCAGCGCCTGCACGACCTGCCATATGTTTCTGAAGAAGGGCGCTGAGGGTGTGTCTGAGGCAGAAGACCTTGAGCTGGATCGCCTCGATCTGGCACCGGGGCTACAGCTGAACTCGCGCCTCGGTTGCCAGTGCGTGATTGAGAAGCCAGGCACTTACATTGCCGAGATTCCGTCGTGGAACAAGAACTATGTGCAGGAAGGCAAGCCCTCGACGACGAAGTAGTCGAAGGCTGTCCGGGCGAGATCCGGCGACCCGTCGAGATGCAGATTCCTTCGCTGCGCTATGGAATGACAAAATTGAGCGTTGCTGGAGATTCTAGCGCAGGGTCTGGAAGAACTGAGTCTCGAAGCTCTTCGGCCACTCCAACGAGGAGTGGTGGCGCGACTCGGGCGTGAGGTTGATGCTGATCTCATGCTTGTCGCGCAGGATGGTCAGCGTCATCGGCTGGCCCTGGTTGGCGCGGAGATGCTTATTCCAGTCCGACGCTGTCTTGATGGGAGCGCTATCGGCGCGGAGCAGGACATCGCCTGCGCGCAGGCCGCTAAAGGCGGCAGGGCTGTTGGGCATGACTGTCTGGATCAACAAGCCGAATCCCTGGGAAGCACCGAAATAGTCGGCGAGCTGCGGCTCCATCGTTTCCAGCCCAAGGCCGGTAAACGGCGCAATGTGGAGCATGGACTTCACAAAGCTCTTGCTGGTTGAGCCGCTGGCGGGCGCTGGTTCGGCAGAGGCGTCCTCGGCGAACTCGGTAACGGGCGGATCGGATTGCGGGACGGCGGCATCGGCAGCGACGCGGAGGCGTACGCTGCGTTCGACCTCACTGCGATCGGCGATCAGCGTATTCACTTTCAAGGTTTGCCCCTCGCGTTCGATGACGAGCGCGATCTTCAGGCCGGGTGCGGACTCGTGGATCATCTGGCTGAGGGCGACCATGCTGTTCGTCGGTTGCCCGTTCATGCTGAGGATGATGTCATGCTGGCGCAGGCCGATCTTGCCTGCGGGCCCATCGTGGTCGACGAGCACCACCTCGACGCCGTGGCCGTTGTTATCGTGAAAGACGATGCCGAGATAGCCGGGGGTACGCTGCGGAGTGGAGCGCGCGCCCGCACCGCGCGCATGACCCGTGGCCGCAAGCGCCGGTACGACGGCGGCCAGCGAGAACGCAAGCGTGACGGCTGTCAATCGGTTGATACGAAACTCCACTCTTTGCCCCTTGGTTCGCTGCCGTTCATTCTTTGCCTGGTGGCCCGCTGATGGTCCTAGAAGCGCCGCGGCTACTCGATGTTCGCCGTGCCCTGCAGCACCTGGAACGAGGCGTTGCGGATGGCCGGATTCACGTCCTGCGACGAGACCGTGCGCAGCACCTGGCGAACGCTGGAGTCTGCCTGAACAGGCGAGAGCATGGAGACGGCCTGAGCGCGAACATCGGCGCTCTTGTCATGCATCAGCGAATCGAGCAGCGCATCACGTACCTGCTCATCCTGACCTACGTAAGATTGCAGACCAGCGAGCGCCTTCAGACGGACGGCAGGGCTCTTATCGAAGCGGAACTCTGTGAGCAAAGCCTTACGCAGCTCGTCGGCTCCATCCTGTCCGCCGACGCAGCCCTGCGGGGTGCGGCAGGCATCGGCCATCAGGCCAACGGACTGTGCATGGACCTCGCTGTTGGAGGCGAGATGTGTGCCCAGCATCAGAAGCTGGCGAATCTGCGGGTCGTCGAGCGAACCCTGAACGGTCTCAGGCACAAGGCGGTTGTACTGCACCTGCACGATGTCCTTACTCGGGGTCTGCACGATGCCGGAGACACTGGCGATGGAGCCAGCGCTGGGATTCGAAAGAATGACCGGGGCGGGCAGCTTGGGCGCGTTCGCAGCCTGGTAGCGGGCAACAAAATTGCCGCCGAGAAAGCCGACACCGATAAGCAACGTAGCGAGAGCAGGAGCGCTCTGGATGTTGCCAAACCAGCGCATGGCATTGCCCCAGAAGCGCTGTCCTGCCGAGCGCTCGGGAATGGCGTCAAGCGCCTCATCGAGGGCCATGCGCGAGGCTGCCAGAAGGTTGGGCGAAGGTTCCACCATGGGCAGGAGAGCCAGGTCTTCCTGCAAAGCGAGCGTGGCATTCCACTCGCGACGGCAGTCGTCGCAGGTGTTCAGGTGCTGCTCCAGGGGGAATTGATACTCATCAGGCAGCTCGCCGTACTGGGCGAGAATAATGTTCTGTTGCGCGATCTCACACTTCATATGCGTACCTCTAAGCCAGCCTCGAAAGTTATTGCTGTAGAGCCACTGCGGGTCATTTTGATCCTGCCCGAGTTGTGGCGTTGTTGCGTCATTCCGTAAACCCTCTCGTATGTCGCGCTGCTATCGCGCGTCCGCCAACCTTGCCCGAAGCTTCCGCGTAGCGCGGAAGAGCGTGTTCTTGGCGGTCTCTTCGGTGGTCGACAACATCTCGCCGATGGTCCGAAGCTTCAAACCCTGGTAGTGCTTGAGCTCAAACACCGTACGTTCGCGGGGAGTGAGTTCATCGAGCGCGCTCTGGATAGCCGCGTTCATGGTCTTGCGTTCCAGCTCGCGGGCCGGATTGGCCGAGGCGCGCTCGTCTTGCACGCTGGCCATGAGGTCCATCTCTTCGCCGGAAGAGTCCAAAACGGTGCCGGGATCTTCGCGGCGGCTCTTGCGGCGGCGCAGCTGATCGAGACAAAGGTTCGTCACGATCCGGTAGAGCCACGTGTAGAACGAGCACTCGAAGCGGAAGTTCGAGAGGTGCCGGTAGGCCTTGATGAAAGCCTCCTGATGCACATCCTGAGCGTCCTGTTCGTTGCCGAGCATGTGCAGGGCGAGGCGAAGCACACTGCGATCGTAGCGCCGTACGAGGGCGTCGAAGGCAGAGCGTTCCCCGGCCTGGGCAGCCCGAATGAGGTCGTCGTCTTCCGCACGCTGCTGCTGGCGAGCTTCCGCCTGCTCTGCAGAGAGCTTGGTACGGAGACCGGACTGGGCGGCGATGCGGGGCATACCCGCTGATTTTACTTCGATCGCCGCTGCTTCGGTTTCTAGGAGACCGAGGGCAAAGGGACTGGGGCGTCGCCGGCCATCGCCGGTGAGTTGGATCGCTTCACTGCTCATGCTTGGTCTGACTCCGGAGTCAGGGTAACTACACTCGGATAGACGTGAGGGGTGTGGAGAAGGTGAGCGAAACTATGGTTTGGTGGTCGAGAATGCTGAATAGGCTGAAAATACGGTCGATGGAATCAAGAATGCGATGACGGAGCTGCTGTTTGTGTACGGAACGCTGCATCCGGAACGGGCTCCCACGGAGATCTCGGATGTCGTGCAGCGATTTTCAGAAATAGGCCGAGGAAGCGTGAGCGGGCGGCTGCATGACTTCGGGACCTATCCCGGGGTGGTGCTGGCGCATGATGCTGAGAACATATGCGGCACGGTGTTTGCGGTGCCGGAGAATGCGTTCACCCGGCTCGACGCCTATGAGGGTTTTGAGGCTTCAAAACCCGCCGAAAGCCTCTTTTTGCGGGTGAAGGCCGAGGTCGCGATGGATCGCGGAGAGCGGCTTTCGTGCTGGGTCTATGTATGGAACGGGATGGTGGAATAAGGTCACAGAGCCTCAGCTAGACTGGAGCTTATGTCTTCTCTTTTTCCCGATACCGCCGACTCGTCCAAGAATGCAACCAGCTGGGTGCTGGCACACTGCGATGGTGGAGCGCGGGGAAATCCCGGGCCAGCAGGGTTTGGGGCGGTGGTGACGGATGCTGCTGGACATAAGCTGGCGGAGATCTCGGAGTTTCTCGGGCACCGGACGAACAACTATGCTGAGTACTCCGGGCTGCTGGCCTGCCTGCAATGGGCGATCGAGCATGGGCATCGGAGGCTGCGGGTTGTGTCGGACTCGGAGCTGATGGTGAAGCAGATCCAGGGCAAGTACAAGGTGAACTCACCCGACCTGCGCCCCCTGTGGGAGGAGGCACGGAAGAGGATCACACTGCTGGACGGGTTCGAGATCAGCCATGCGCTTCGGCACAAGAACAAGGATGCTGACCGGCTGGCGAACGAGGCGATGGATCGGGGGACCGGGAGGTCGCCGGTTCCAGTGAGCAGTGGAGGGGGTGCGGCCCGTGTGCGGGAGCCCGCACCAGAGACACCCAGCGCCGCGCAAGCGCCGAAAGCGCCACAGATGCTGCGCGGATTTACGCGCGGCGGGGCCATTCACCTGCTTGGCGGGGCCGAACTGCCAGATGGAGTGTTCGTGAAGGTTATTGTGGAGTAAACACCGGGATGCGAGAAGCAGGCGACGAAAAGTAGCCAAGGATGCATCCAAGAGCATAGTATGCAACGGCCTTTTTCATCGACACGTCGTACTCCAGAAGTTGTGTCTCTACTCGCTCTCATTGCCGCCATGGCCCTAACCTGTGGGCTATTGTTTGCCGAACCGAGCGAGGCCCCGGTCGTTGAAAGCACGTCGGCACAGGAACTTGTGCGTGGTGCTGTGTTCTCCGAACTTCGTGCAAACAATACGGATAAAAGCAACTGGCGGTATCGGGACCAGAGCAACTCTCCCTCGAAAGCTGAGACCTTCGACGCCATTGAGACGCCGCAAGGGGAGCTGCGCCGACTGATCGCGATCAACAGCCATGAGCTGACGCCTGCGGAAGATCGCAAGGAGAAGGAGCGGATTCGAGAGTACGTGGACAGCCCCGACGAGCAAGCTAAAGCCCAGCGCGATGGACAACATGACGACGCTCAGGCGGAGCGATTCCTGAAGATGCTGCCGGATGCCTTTACCTGGTCGGTGGCGACGCAGACTCCCGAGGAGACGACGCTGCGTTACGAGCCGAATCCTGCCTTCAAGCCGCCAACCATGGAATCACGGGTGCTTGCGGCCATGGAAGGCGAGATGGTGATTGCGCGCGATGGCGACCGCATCAAGAGCTTGCGAGGCAAGCTGAGCCATGAAGTGAAGATCGGCTACGGTCTGCTGGGCAGGCTGGATCAGGGTGGCACCTTCGACGTCGAGCGACGGCCCGTCGCGCCGGGCCACTGGCAGATTGTGGAGAACCATGTGCATATCGGGGGTCGCGCTCTGCTGTTCAAGAACATCAGCCAGAATGCGGACGAGATCAAGACAGGTTGGAAGCCTTCCACAGATAAGACACTGGCAGAGGCGCAGCGGAGTTTAGGGGTGCAGTAAAGGTGTGAGTGGGGCGGGGCGAAATGCAAATTCCTCCGCTATGCCACGGAATGCCAAAGCCAGGAATTGCACCGAGGTTGAGGCATGTGGTGCAGAGTGCGGTTTTCTTGCACCATTTCGCATCCCGGCAGGGGCCGTGGCAATCTAAATAGACAGTGATGATGACGAGTTCAAAGTGGAAGCTGCTGGCACCGACCGCAGCGATGGCTTTTCTGGCTGCGGGAGCAGGCTACGCGCAGAAATCTGCCCAGACGACGCAGGACCTTCCCTCTGCTCCGAGCGCGGTGAAGAGCGCCGAGGCGCGGGCACAGGCTGACGAAGCTTTGGGCAGGCCTGCGGGTGATGGATTTACGCTGAAGTTCGCGACCCAGCCAGTCCCGAATGGGCTGGCGATGGAGTTGCCGACGAGCGGCCCGGTACGGCTGTCGCTCGATGATGCGATCTCGCTGGGACTGCAGCGGAACATCCGCCTGCTGTATGACCGTCAGAACCAGAAGTCGGTGCGCGGACTGACGCTGGGCGTGGTCAATGTACTCATCCCGAACCTGACTATCAACGCCTCCAGCAACGCGCAGGAGTTGAACCTGGCGGCTATGGGCTTCGGTGGCTCGGAGATTGGGAAGTTGAGCGCGACCGGATTGATTCCTCCGGGCTATACGATCGCGACGATCGTGAAGGTGGATGTAACGCAGGCGAGCGTGAAGATGAGCCAGACGCTGTTCAACCTGACGGACTTCGAGCTATACCGTGGCACCAAGAACGAGACGAACGTGGTCGATCTGCAGATGCTTTCGGACCGCGGCGACGTGGTTTTGACGGTGGGACGCCTGTATCTGAACGTTCTGGCCGACGAGGCGAATATTGAGAACGACACGGCGCAGGTGAAGTCGGCGAAGACGTTGTTCGATCAGGCATCTGAGAAGCAGGCGGCAGGGGTGGGCGTTCACCTGGATACGCTGCGGTCTGAGGTGCAGTACCAGCAGCGCGTGCAGGATCTGGTATCGGCGCAGGACACGCTCGCGAAAGACAAGATTCAGCTGGCGCGGGTACTCGGTATCCCGGTAGGGCAGGAGTTGGAACTGACAGACAAGACTCCGTATCAGGACCTGGCGAGCATGGATCTGGCGACCGCGAAGGCGACGGCGTACGCTCACCGCAAGGATTACCTGAGCCTGCAGGAAGAGGACAAGCTCGATCACCATATCTCGAAGGCCGTGAAGTATCAGCGGTTGCCGGTGCTGGCGTTCAATGGCTTTTATGGAGTCATCGGGCAGACGACGGGCAGCTACCATGGCAACTTCAACGCTGAAGGCAGCCTCACGTTCCCGATCTTCAACGAGGCAGCGCAGCGTGGACAGCAGGAGGTTGCGGAGGCGCAGCTTCGAGCTGTGCAGCAGCGAGAGAGCGATTTGCGTGTGACGATCGATGCGCAGATTCGGGCAGCGATGCTGGACGTAAACACAGCGCAGGAGCTGGTGAAGGTCGCACAGAGCAATGTGGACCTTGCGAAGCAGGAACTTTCCGATGAGCAGGACCGCTTCAGCGCGGGCGTGGATGACAGTCTGCCAGTTGTGGATGCGCAGTCGTCGGTGACGAGCGCGCAGGCACAGCTGGTCCAGTCGCTCTATCAATACAACGTGGCAAAGCTGATGCTCGCTCGGAATACCGGTGTTGTTGAGACTCGGTACAGAACGTATCTGGGAATGTAGTTGAGGCCTTCGGGCTAGGGATCAAGAGGCGCTCCATCACTGACCGTGGTGGAGCGCCTTTTCCTTTGGCGTCGCATACGATGGGAGCATGGGCAAGCGGATTCTGCTGAGTTGGAGTGGAGGCAAAGACTGCGCGTGGGCGCTGCATCTGCTGCGGGAGCAGGCGGAGTACGAAGTCGTAGGGCTGCTGACTACCGTGAACGAAAAGTTTGCGCGCGTGGCAATGCACGGGTTTCGCGAACAGCTGCTGGACCGGCAGGCGGAGGCCGTGAACTTGCCGGTGTGGAAGGTGCCGCTGCCGTGGCCGTGCTCGAATGAGGAGTACGAGACGCGGATGGCGGCGGTGTGTGCACGCGCGGTGAAGGAGGGCCTCGTGGGGATCGCGTTTGGCGATCTGTTTCTGGAAGATATTCGAGCCTACCGGGTGGCGAAGCTGGCGGAGACGGGGCTGGAACCGATCTTTCCCTGCTGGCAGATTCCGACGGACGAGCTGGCGAGAGCGATGATCGCTGCGGGCATGCGAGCGCATCTGACCTGTGTCGATCCCCGGCAGCTGGACCGCAGCTTCGCGGGGCGGCTGTTCGATGAGGCTCTGCTGGCTGACCTGCCTGCGGGTGTGGACCCGTGTGGAGAACGTGGGGAGTTTCATACGTTCGTAAGCGCTGGACCAGCGTTCGTGGGCGGGGGGAAGTCGCGTAGCATAGACGTACGCGTGGGTGAGATCGTCGAGCGCGACAACTTTGTTTATGCGGACTTACTCCCTGTTGAAACGGCCCTCTCTTCGGTTTAGTGCGCTGACGCTGTGTGCGGGCGCGATGCTCTTCGGTTCGAACTACTCACTGCGAGCGCAGACGCTAGCGCGGCCTGGCTGGCAGGGCTCGGGCATGATGTCCGAGGCCTGGTGGCGCAATGCGGTGATGTACCGCGTGGATGTGCGGGGTTTTCAGGACTCGGATGGGGATGGCGTGGGCGACCTGAAGGGCGTTGCCAGCCGCATGAACTACCTGCAGTCGCTGGGTGTGGACGCGATTGTGCTGGATAAGCTGGGCGATGGCAATGGGTTTGATGACGTAGTAAGTGCCGCGGCGCCGGTTCAGATTCGTGTGCTGGTGGTTGTGGACGGCGGCGGGAATGTGGCTCCGAACACCGATGATGCCGTGGTGGGACAAGCGCGCATGTGGCTGACGCGTGGAGCTGCCGGGGTGCTGTTGCGGAGTGCCCGACCGGCGAATGACGTGGCTGGCTTGCTGCACAGATTGCGCGGAGTAACGGATGGCTTTCCGGGATCTCGGGTGCTGCTGGCAGCGACAGGGACAAATCCCGCTCCGAGCACGATCCATGCGATCGACCTGGATCAGGTACCCGTAGTGACCCGAATGCGCGGTGGGTCTGTCCCAACTGGAGCACAGCTAACGCAGGTGCCACTGGAGCTGACGAATGCGACGGCAAAGACGATCCGCGCGGCTCTGAATGGGGTGAATGCCGCTCCGACGGGGACGGCGCTATTTCTGGCAGAGCAACTGTTTTCGACGAAGGAGCTGCTGGCTCAAGCGAACGTGGCAGCGCTGGATGGGAGGCGACGGGCGTTTGCGATGGTGCTTCTGGCATCGCGTGGTGCGGCTTCAGTGCGCTATGGGCAGGAGATCGGGATGCTGCCGGTGGAGTCGGGCGATAGTGCCGAGGTCATGCAGTGGACTCCGGCGAATGTGACGCAAGCTCCGAAGCCGGTGGAAGAGGCCAAGCCCGCCCCGGTCGTCGACAATACGCCAGCGCAGGTGGATAAAGATGGATTTGCGACGTTCAAGCCGTATGTGCCGCCGCCGAAGGCTGCACCCGTCGTGAAGAACGCTGACGGCGAGGTGGTGCCTGCACCGTTGGTAGTCGACCCGAACACGCTGCCAGGGTTTACGAGTGGCAAGCTACTGCAGGCGGCTCCTGCCGATGCAACGACCTTGAATGTGGCGAAGGAAGAGGGCGATACGGAGTCGCTGCTGCAGCTGTATCGGCGGCTGATTCAGCTGCACCATGACAACCCGACGCTGCGCAATGGAGCGGAGCTACTGCTGGACTATGACGATCTGGGCGCCGTGGTGTGGGTGCGACAGCCGGCGAAGGATTCGCGGTCGACGGCGATCATTGCGGTGTGCAACTTGTCCGGGGCTCCGCTGAAGCTGTCGCTGAATGAAGAGCTGACGCGGCAGCACATCAAGACGGGGACTTTGCGAAACCTGCTGAGCGCAACCGCGACGGCGGAGTCGGTGCAGAGCACGGACAATCTGTCGTTGCCGCCATATGGGGTGTTTTTAGGAGAGCTGTACCACTAGAGTTCGCCGGGCCAAGCAAACGAGGTGGCGCTGTCAGACAGCAGGTCCTTCGCTTGCACCCCAACGAGCAAAAAACGCTCGCTGGGGCCCCGCCTGCGCTCAGGATGACAACCTTAGAAGTAATTTCAAGAACGCGATGGATACGCCTCGACTACGCGGGTGAAGACGGCGTCCCAGGAGCATTGCAGGGCGTGGGTGCGGGCGGCATGACGCATGGATTCCAGGTGGGCGGGATCGGCTAGCAGAGCGGCGATGGCTGTGGCGAAGTCTTCGTCGGGCACGATGCGGCCTGTGAGGTTGTCGGTGACGATGGTGGCTGGGCCACCGTTGGGAGTGACGATGGCGGGGACGCCGCTGGCGAGGGCTTCGAGGACGACGTTGCCGAAGGTGTCGGTGTGCGAGGGGAAGATGAAGAGGTTCATGTTGGCGTAGGCCTCGGCGAGAGCTTCGCCGCGCAGGACCCCCGCCATGGTGACATCTTTGAGGCTGGAGCGGAGCATCTCCTCCTCGGCGCCGTGGCCAACGATGAGCCACTTCGGGTGGATGCCGCGGGAGCGAAGCGCGGCGTCGATCCTGGGAAGCAAGGCTACGTTTTTCTCTACCGACAGGCGACCGACGAAGCCGAGGATGAGCTCGTTGTCGTTAGCGGGGCGGGTACGTTTGGCGGGCGTGAAGGTGTCGGTTTCGACGCCGCGCTGCATGAGGTGGCAGGGACGGCCGGTCTCCGATTCGAGCAGCGTGCAGAGGCCGGGGTTGGGAGCATAGAGAACTTTGGCGTAGCGATAAAGCAGGCCGGTGCCTTTGAGCGTGATGCCTTCTACGCTGTCTTCGAGGCGCATGGCAGTCGCTGCGCTGAATCGATTCGAGAGCCAGCCGAGGCGACGGGCAGCATACTCGTGGACGTTGGTGTGCCAGCTGGCGACCATGGGGATCTGCAGCTTCCAGGCAAAGTAGAGACCGAAGAAGCCGAGTTCGCTGGGGCCGGTGATGTGAATGATGTCCGGGCGGAAGTTTCGAACGGTCTCGGAGATGAGGTAGGAGTAGCGGAAGAAGAGTGGGTCGAAGTAGAGGTCCTGCTCAAGCTGCACGGCGAGCGGGGAGCGACCCAGTTCGAGCGCCGTGACGGAGCCGTCGGGTTCGCAGACATGCGTCTTGTTCTTCTTGGGGTCGGCGGCGCGGACGCAGAGCATGGGGACGTCGTTGCGGCGGGCCCAGGCGGCGAAGTTGCGGCTGGTGTGGGCGACGCCGTTGACCTCGTGGAAGCTGTCGGGGAAGTAGGCGATGCGCGGCTTGGGAGTGTCTGAGGCGAACCACATGCGCGTAGAGGATATCGCGTTGGAGGATCGCCGGGCTGCAATCGGGGGTGAATTTGTGGGTTTACAGACGGGGTTTTGTTACGTTCAGTTTGGAGCCAGGAGAAAAGACGAGACAGAAGTGGGTGCGCTCGCGCCTGCGGCTTTAGCTTACTGAAAATATGCGGGTCTCTCCACTGCGCTTCGCCTCGGTCGAGATGACAGATATTTTTGCTGGGTTCACTCCGTTGCTATAGCCTGCGGGGATGAGTGCGAGGCAGGAACCGGCGGTGGGTGAGACCTTAGGCGCGGCGCTGCGGGACATTGTGCGGCGGCCGGTGACGAACCTGCTGACGGGGTGGAACTGGAAGGCTGCGCTGATCAGCGTGTGTATTCGCGCGACGGTGTTCTTCGCGACGAACCTGCGGGCGGGTCATGCTTCGGCGCTGCGGGCGAGCCTGGTGGAGGCCGGCTTTGCGATTGTTGCGGCGGGAGTGCTCGCTGCGATTACCCAGAGGATTCGCCATGCGCAGCCGGTATGGGCAACAGGGATCGCGGTGTGGCTGGGGGTGCCTGCCCTACTACTGACGGTGCAGAGCACGGTGCATCACCTGGCGGGAACTCCGCATATGAAGACGGGGCTGATCGCTTCGTTCGTAATGGCGGCTTTCGGGTCAGGGTTCAACTGGTATGCGCAGCGGCGCGGGTTGCTGATTACGGGGGCGGAGTCAGCGGGTGGGGACTGGAAACTGCTGCCGCGGGTGGTTCTGGATTTTGTGCTGGCGGGGCCACGCGCTTTATTGAAACAGTGAGAAGTGACTCGTGCCAAGTGATACGCAAGAACGGCATTTGCCACTTGGAACCAGCCACTCATCGCTGTCTTTACGACCTCGTCTTCGCAATATCCGGGCCCAGCATCTCCTGTGCGCTAACCTCAGGTTCCTCGGGTACGGTGCCCTCACCCGGAGCTTCAGAGCCGGTGAGGTGGTTCTTCGTGAGGCCGTCTTTGAGCAGCGCGAAGGCCTCTTCGGGGGTGTCGGCGAACTTGAACAGGTCGAGGTCCTTGACCGCGATAGCGCCCTTCTCGGCGAGCAGTTCGAGGTTGATGACGTTCTTCCAGTAGCTGGAGCCGTAGATGACGATGGTGATCGGCTTGGAGAGTTTGTGTGTCTGGTCGAGCGTGAGAAGTTCAAACATCTCATCGAGCGTGCCAAAGCCTCCCGGGAAGACAACCAGCGCTTTGGCCAGATACGCGAACCAGTACTTGCGCATGAAGAAGTAGTGGAAATTGAGGTTGAGCGCAGGTGTGATGTAAGGATTCGGATATTGCTCGAACGGGAGCTTGATATTTAGGCCGATGGTCTTGCCGCCGGCCTCCCACGCGCCGCGATTGGCGGCTTCCATGATGCCGGGGCCTCCGCCGGAGGTGATGACGAAGCGATGGCGACGACCGGGCAGCGTCCTGGCCCATGCGGTCATCATGCGGGCAAGCGAGCGAGCGTCCTCGTAATAGCGGGCCATCTCGACGGCGGCTTCGGCGCGCGTGCGCTTCAACTCGGTCGTCTCAGGTTCGCCGGAGCGCGTAGGCTGTTCGGACTCCGGTGCTGGCTGGGTGGAGCCGGTGTTGTCGAGCAGCTCAAGCTCGTTATTGGCGTCCGACAGGGAGCGGAAACGGGCGGAGCCGAAGAAGACGACGGTGTCCTGGATGCGCTCGCGGCGGAAGCGGGCCTGCGGCTCGTAGTACTCCGACATGATGCGCATCATCCGGCCGTCGGGGGAGTTGATGAACTCTTCGTTCTCGTAGGCGAGGGGCGCGGAGGCGAGTGGATCAGGGGGCAGCTTCGGGATGTTCGGGGCGTCAGACATAACTTGGTTAATCTACGCCACGGAGGGGCGGGTTTGGGTGAAGAAGGGTCGCTCTGGAAGCATCTTGCGAAAGAAGCCGGCCTCTCCACTACGGCGATAAAGCCACCTCCGGTCGAGATGACTCTTCCGTTGCGGTTCGAGAAGCAGGTCCTTCGCTCCGCTCAGGATGACACTATTTGAGGAGTGGGCTATGGGCTAGCCGCGGTAGTCGCGATAGTGGAGGAGTTCGCTAACGCCGATCCAGATGTCGATAAGGCCGAGGCCGGAGACGAGTCCACGCACCCAGCCCTGCTGCACGATGGAGTCGATGGCAGGATGTGCGACGACCCAACCGTTGGCGGTCCAGTAGCGCGGCGACCACGGCAGCACGGCGAGCAGGCCGCCGATGTAGAAGCAGAAGAGAACGAGCACGACGAGGCTGAGACGCTGCAGCCAGAGAGGCGCAGGCGCGGGGTCGGGCTTGCGCGCTGCTGGGTCTGGTCGCGGCTCAGAGGGCATGTCGAACTCCAAGAAGGTTTGCTGCTGGGCTGGCATTGAAATCACAGTGGAGAGACTATCGCCACTCCTTCACGTTAGCAGGGTGAGGCGGTGCGTGTCTCGATTGAGGCGGGTCAACGACTTGTGTTACGCAACGCAGCAGCCATCTGTTCGGCGGTCTGTTTGCTATCGTGCAGACCGAATTTGTAGTCGCTGTTGACGCCGCTGATGGAGATGGGAAGCTGCAGACCCGCGCCATTCTTTTCGAAAAAGCCATCAAATGGCTTCAGCAGCGCTGCCTTCCAGCCCGTAGTCATCTCGGAGGCCCTGGCGTCGGTGCGGACGTGGCCTTCGAAGTTGAAGATCTTTGAGTTGAGGGCGTAGGCGCCAACCATCTGCACGTTGGCTCCGGGCAAATCGTAGTGCAGGGTGTCGACGGTGAGCATGTTGTTTGCCAGAACGAACTGCACCTGCATCTGCGAAGCGACCTCGGGCTTACGATCGCGGCCTGCGGCGCCAGCATCTTCGGGCTTGCCCTGGGCTCTCATGCTGAGGCCATCGATCTTGTCCTGCAGACCTTTGCTGGTGAACTCGACGCCATTGATGTGCAACGTGCCGCGCAGATCGAGCTTATCGATAACACGAACATGCCCGGGGGGCACGTGAATGTTTGCTTGCATGACCAGGGCGCCGTTCATGAGCGGAGGCTCACTCTTGACGGCGAGTTCCAGCAGATCTTCGATGCGGCCATGCTTCATGTCGACCTTGAGGTTGATGTCGTGACCGATGCTGCCGGGCTCGCCGTCTTTGAAGGGCACACGCACGATGCTGCCGGAGGCGAGGAAGTCAGAGTGACCGAGCTTTGCGGTGACGGGAGCCAGCGTGGTGTCGCCGGTGGTGCCATCGACGAAGGCGTGGAAGACTGTGTCCAGCTCCATAGGGTGATTGCCGATGTCGAGCGAGAAGTCCGGCGTGTGCGTGGTGCCATCGACGATGAGCTTGCTGAGGACTCCGGTAAAGCTGCCGGTGGAATCGAGATGACCGCCGAGACCCTTGATCGTGTTGAGGTCCGCGTTGGTAAAGGTGTAATCGCCATCAACGAAGGTGTCGCGCGGAGAGTCGGCACGCCATGGACCGATGTGGCCGTGAACCTGAATGCGGCCCTTCGGCTTGGGGTTGATGAGGTCTGCCTGATAGGCGAAAGGCTGCGTGGTGCCGAAGTCCTGCAAGGTGAGCGAAGCGATCTGGAACTGCAAGGGGAGTTTACCCGGCTTGTCCGTCTCGATGACGAGCAGCGCATCGCGACAGACGACTTTGCCTACAACGAGTTTGAGAGGCGAATGCGGAATCTTTGGCGCAGCGATAGAGTGCCCGGTATGCGGTGGGACACGGAGTTCGAGGCCGGTGACGTAGATGGTATCGACCCGCTCGCGCAGATGGAAGAGGTCATCCATCGATTCAAAGAAGGTAAAGGTTTGAATGCTGACGACGGGCTGATGGACTTCTGGCGCGGGGTAGAGACGGAGACCGTGGCCTTCGACCTGCAGGCCATGGAGCACAGACACATCCAGGTCGTCGAGTTCAGCGCGTTCGTGGAAACGCTGTTCCAGCGAATCGATGACTGCTTTGCGCAGCAGCGGAGCTGCGTGGTGAGCGACGTATTCTGCCGTGATTAAACCACCTACAAGAAGAATTCCAAGAACGATCCCAACGATCTTCAAAAGTTTATTGCGCCGTTGATGAGCGGGCGGGTTGCCTTTGCTGGGGCGGGATTCTGTCATCTTTTGATCGGTGTTGATAGCCACGTAACGTACTCCTACGAGTGAATTGGATGCGCTAAAAACGACTTCCGTCACATGTTGGACAGCAGCGATGCGAAAATAGAACTAATGTTGCAACTCTCAGGCGCCGGGAAACGATTCGGCCACAAACTCCTCTTTGAAGACGTCAACTGGTTGGTCACGCCGAATGAGCGTACTGGCCTGGTGGGCGGTAATGGTACGGGCAAGTCAACACTGCTGAAGATCCTCGCTGGTATCGAGGGCCTGGACTACGGCCAGCGGACGCACATCAAGGGTATGACCATCGGTTATCTGCCGCAGGACGGCCTCGCTCTACGCGGCAAAACTGTGTTCGATGAATGTCTGTCAGTCTTCGATGAACTGCGCGATATGGAAGCCGAGGCCGAGCAACTGACGCACGTGCTTTCGGATGCCGACCCCAAGTCGAAGGAGTATGCCGCTGCGGCCGATCGCTATTCGGAGATCGCCGACCACTTGCATGTGCATGACATCTACACTCTGGACGCGCAGGTGGGCGCCGTGCTGGGTGGACTGGGCTTCAGCAAGGAAGACTGGTACCGCAAGACCGAGGAATTTTCAGGTGGCTGGCAGATGCGTATCTCGCTGGCGAAGCTTCTATTGCAGAAGCCTTCTCTACTGCTGCTGGACGAGCCTACGAACCATCTCGATCTCGAGAGCCGCAACTGGCTCGAGAACTATCTGCATACGTACGAGAACGCATTCATCCTGATCTCGCACGATCGCTACTTCCTCGATGTGACGGTGAACAAGATTGTCGAGGTATGGAACAAGCGGATGCAGGTGTACCACGGCAACTACGAGAAGTACCTGACGCTGAAGGAAGAGCGCCGCGGACAGATCATGGCCGCGTACAAGAACCAGCGCGATCGCATCGAGGCGCTGGAGGCGTTCATCAATAGGTTCCGCGCGCAGGCGACGAAGGCGAAACAGGTGCAGTCGCGTATTAAGGAGCTGGAGAAGATCGAGCGGATCGAGGTGCCGGAGGAAGAGGCCACGATCCACTTCAGCTTTCCGCAGCCACCTGCCAGCGGTCGCACGGTGATCGAGGTGACGAACCTCAGCAAGAGCTATCCGCTACCCGATGGCGGCGTGAAGCAGGTGCTTGACGATGTGAGCTTCACAATCGAGCGCGGTGATCGTATCGCGCTGGTGGGCGCGAACGGTGCGGGCAAATCGACGATGATCCGCATGTTGAGCGGCCTGGAAGGCCCAACGAGCGGCAACATCCGGCTCGGCCACAATGTGCTGGCCGACTACTTTGCGCAGGACCAGTACAAGGTGCTGAATCCGAACAATGAGATGCTCGACGACATTACGGGCAGCAATCCAAAGGTGGACGTCGTCACGCTGCGTTCGTTGCTGGGATGCTTTATGTTCAGTGGCGATGACGTGTTCAAGAAGCTCGGCGTATTGAGCGGCGGAGAACGCAATCGCTACGCGATGGCGAAGATGCTGGTGAGCCCCGCGAACTTTATTCTGCTGGACGAACCGACGAACCATCTCGACCTGCGGGCGAAGGATGTGCTGCTGGAGGCAATCCGAGACTTCAGCGGTACCGTGCTGTTTGTCTCGCATGATCGCTACTTCATCGATGGGCTGGCGACGCGGGTGTTCGAGGTGGAAGAGCGCCGCGTGCATATCTACCCGGGCAACTATGAGGACTACCTCTTCCGCAAAGGTGGCGGGACGGAGCGGCTGGCGGAAGAGAAGGCAGCCAATCCGCACATCGATGCCATCACCGGGATGCTGAAGCCAAGCAAACAGGTAGGCGTGGCGGCTGTCGAGATCGAGGCAGTGAACCATGAGCCCGAAGGCTCGCTCGATGCGGTGACGGCGACGCCAAAGCCGACGGTGAAGCGGCTGAATCCTATCAAGTTGAAGCAGCTGCAGGAGCGCGTCGCGGCGATTGAAGATGAGCTGCCGCAGTTGGAAGATCGTATTCAGGCGGCTCAGCAGCAGCAAGGGGCTTTCAGCACGGCGGAGGCGGCTCGCGCGCTGGCTGCGGAGTTGGAAATGCTGCGCGAGCAACATACGGCTCGGACGACGGAGTGGGAAGAGTTGGCGACGCAGCTGGAAGAGCAGGAGACAGCCTAAGTCGAGTCGCGAAAGGACGCAGCGGAAAACGACATTTTGTCTTGCTTGCAACCATTGCGCGAGACGGCGTATCCTACGCGCACTTCTCGAATCACAAAGAGCTTAGTTCGATTCGCCCGGGCCCTAGTACTGACCGGGATACCCTCGTGCGTGTTCGCGATGCTGACAACCCGGAGATTCCATGCGACGGGAGTGTCAAAGTGATTGAAAAATATTTTGAGCTTGGCGTTCGTTTCCGGTGGAACAAGCCGGCAAACGTGGATGGACTACGTGACGGGATCATTACGGACAGCATTCGCCCGACGGCGCCCCTGACGTACATCGGGCTGGGTTCGGTGGTCTCTCCGAAGCTGATGATGACGCATGTGAGCACGATCGGTTTGCAAATGAATACACCGATCCAGCATCAATGGCTCGACTACACACCGGGCAGAACGTCGCGGGTAGCCATGGGGCCGTACGACGTGCTGACGGGTTTCATGAGCGGCTGCATCATCGCGCGCTGGACCGACCGGGGCGTGATGTACGCCGGCCACGTGGGCACAGTGGAAGACAACCCTGCGGTAGACCGACTGGTGAAGCGAAACTTCGCGTTCAAGATGCCAGCGGGCACGGTTGGTTTCGATCCCTTTGCCGCGTGGCGGGACGATCTTCCGGCGCTCGCTCGGCGGTTCAACCCGCCTATGGTTCCGAAGGTCATCTCTCTTGTGACGCGCGGCCAGTTCTACTCGATCGCCATGCTGATTGGTAACTTCGGCGGCGGCCAGGAGTATTACTGCGGAGGCGCGCGGTTGGTGCCCCCGATTCCTCACGATACGTTGAAGCTGCGGATGCTTCGTGAAGGCTAGTGGAGCTTCGCGAAGTATGCTGTAGAGCATATGCGTATTCTGGTAATCGGCGCCGGGGCTGTCGGCGGATACTTTGGGGCTCGGCTGGCTGCAGCGGGGCGCGATGTGACGTTTCTGGTGCGCGGTGTCCGGGCGGAGCAGCTGAAAAGCAAGGGGCTGCAGGTGATCAGTCCGCAGGGCGATGTGACAGTTGCGGTACCGCAACTGCTGCTGGCAGAGGATCTCGCTGCGAAGCCGCAAGCATTCGACCTGATTCTGCTGAGCACGAAGGCGTACTCGCTTGAAGCTGCAATGGAAGACTTTGCAGCTGCCGTCGGCGCAGAGACGGCGATTCTTCCGCTGTTGAACGGCATTGCGCATCTGGAAAAGCTGGTGGCGCGGTTCGGTGAGGCGCGGGTGCTCGGTGGTAGCACGCGGATCGTCGCCGATGTCGATGCCGAAGGCCGCGTTCATTCGATGGAGACGCTGCACGACCTGAACTTCGGTGAACGCGATACGAAGGTGACACCTCGGATCGAGGCCATCCAGGCAGAGTTGAGCGATGCGGGCTTTGAAGCAAAGCTGCAGCCGGATATCGTTGCCTTTATGTGGCAGAAATGGGTGTTCCTGGCGGCGCTGGGGGCGATCACGTGCATGATGCGTGGGGCTATCGGCGAGGTGGTGGCTGTGCCTGCGGGGAGAGAGACCGCGCAGGCAATCGTAGACGAGACCGCGGCTGTCTCTGCCGCAAATGGCTATGTGACGCCCGCTGCTTTCCTCGAAGCCGCAACGGCTCGGCTGCTGCTGACGGGGTCGTCGCTGACAGCAAGCATGTATCGCGACATGATGCGCGGAGCGCCCGTGGAAGCGGACCACATTCTGGGCGACATGATCGCTCGGGGTGCGGCAAAGGGTGTAAAAACGCCGCTGCTGAAGGCGGCTTACGCGATGTTGAGTGTGTACGCAGCGGGGCGTTCGAGCGACGGGGCGCGCGTCCCATAGAATAGGGATGATATGCCCTCACTTTGGACACCGGTCAGCTGGACCGAACGCCTTGCCGAACTCGAAGCCCGCTCCGGCGAGGCGAAAGAACAGCCGCTGCGCCGCGACATCCGTTCGCTCGGGGCGTTGCTTGGACAGGTGCTGCGTGAGCAGGCCGGGGATCAGCTCTTCGATACCGTCGAGAGCCTGCGCCGCACTGCGATTGCACGGCGCGATGCTGATGCGCGGAACGACATCAAAGCCGAGCTGAAGCATCTGGAGGCCGCCGAGACAGCAGCGCGGTTCGCTGCTGCGAACGCAACCGTCTCCTACCAGCTGGCGCGCGCCTTCGCATTTTACTTCGAACTTATCAATCTGGCGGAGACGAACCACCGCAAGCGCCGTCGGCGCAGTGCCCTGCTGGATGCGACGGCAGCACCCCAGCGCGGCAGCCTGCGGGGAACGCTGCGGCGTCTGCGTGAGGCTGGACGTTCGCGGCAGGAGGCCATGGCTCTACTAGCGAAGGTCTGCATTCTGCCGGTGTTCACGGCGCATCCGACCGAGGTCGCTCGACGCAGCGTGATGTTCAAACGCCGCAGTATCAGCGACCTGCTGGAGAAGCTTGACGGCATTCCATTGCCGCCTGCGGAACTGGATGCGCTGGAATTGACCATGCTCGCAGAGATTACGGCGCTGTGGCAGACGGACGACGTTCGTTCCGCCAGGCCAACCGTGCGTGACGAGATCCGCATGGCGCTGGATTATTACGAAGCTTCCATCTTTCAGACGATCCCGGTGCTCTACGCCGAAATCGCCAGCGCGCTCGATGCCGAGTACCCGGTGGAAGAGCATGATGGCGACGCCGTTCAGACGACCACACCCGAGCTACCGATCCTGGTGAAGTTTGGGTCGTGGATCGGCGGGGATCGCGACGGCAACCCATTTGTGACTGCGACGACGACAGCTGAGTCGATGAAGATGTCGCGCGAGCTGTTGTTCGGCCACTACCTTTCGGTGCTGTCGAACCTGTTTGAGCAGCTGGCTTCTTCGACGCGGCAGGCGCCGATCTCGGCAGCGCTGCAGGCTCGGCTCGATCATTATCTGACCTACATTCAGAGCTCCGACCGCCTGCCTACAGAGGCTGTGCGTCTCCAACTGGCGTGCATCACGCTGCGCCTGGGTGGAACTCCGCCATCGATCATGCTGCGCAACCTGATGCTTTCGACCACGGCCACGTTGCCGCTGTATCAGAACGCGGGCGAGCTGATGGAAGACCTGACGCTGCTGCGCACATCGCTTGCGGAGAACCATGGCGAGCGTTTGGCAGAACTATTCATTGATCCTCTGCTGCTGACGGTTCGCACATTTGGCCTGCATCTGCAGACGCTGGACATTCGGCAACATGCGCGCGTTCACAGCGCAGCGCTGCAGGAGTTGGCAGAGGGTAAGAGTTCCGAGCAGACGGAGGAGGTGCTGAGCACCTTTCGCATGGTTGCGCAGTTGAAGCAGCATGCACCTTCCGCTATCACTCAGTATGTGGTGAGCGGCGCAAGTGCAGCGGAAGACGCGTTCAACGTGTTGAAGCTGGCGAAGCTTGGCGGCGTGGATGCGATCGGTGGCAGTGCCGTAAATGGCGAGGCCGACCCCGGGCTGCAGCCGGTGCTGCTGTTCGAGAGCATCGAAGACCTGCGCAACGCTCCGGCGATCTGCCGCGAGCTCTGGACGAGCGAGGTCTACAAGCCGCTGCTCGCAGCCTGGCATGGCGATCAGGAGATGATGCTGGGCTACTCGGACAGCAACAAGGATGGCGGCATGATCGCCAGCACCTGGGAGATCTGGAAAGCACATCGCGAGCTGCACACGGTGGCACGCGAATGCGGTGTGACGCTGCGGTTGTTCCACGGACGCGGCGGCACGGTGGGTCGTGGCGGTGGCCCGACGCATCGGTCGATCTTTGCGCAGCCGGTGGATAGCTTCAACGGCGAGCTCCGCATCACCGAACAGGGTGAGGTGCTGAACTGGAAGTACAGCGATGTGGTGCTGGCGGAACGCAATCTTGAGTTGATGATCGCGGCTTCGCTCGATGCTCTGGCGCGGCCGGACATCAAGAGCAACGACAAGTCTGCGCACCTTACCGGCGAGATTACGCCAGCGTGGGAGTCAGCGCTCGATGAGCTTTCGGCTACGTCGTTCGCCTTCTATTGCAAACATATCGTCGAAGATCCCGAGGTCTTTGTGTACTTCGAGCAGGCCTCGCCGGTTGCCGAGCTGGAGCATGCGCGCATCGGTTCGCGGCCTGCAAAGCGAGTGGATGCCAGCGCGCAGAAGCAACGCAGTATGGCTGATTTACGGGCGATCCCGTGGGTCTTCGGCTGGATGCAGTCGCGGCACCTTGTGCCTGCGTATTTCGGCGTGGGATACGCGCTGGAGCAGTACATTACGAACCACACGGGCGGCCTGGTGCTGTTGCAGCAGATGATGCAGAGCTTTCCGCTCTTCATCGACATGATCCGCAATGTAGAGATGGCGCTGGCGAAGGCTGACTTCGGCATTGCGAAGCTGTACGCATCGCTGGTGAAAGATGAAGCACTGCGCGATCGCGTTTACACGACATTGGAGGCAGAGTTCACGCGGACCAAACGGATGGTGCTCGCGATCACAGGCCAGACGAAGCTTTTGGAGCGTAACCCGGTCTTGGCGAATTCGATCCGGCTGCGGAATCCGTATGTCGATCCAATGAGCCTGCTACAGCTTGAACTGCTGCGCCGCAAACGCGCTGGCGAGAGCAGCGACGAGCTGGACCGCGCGATCACGGCGACGATCAACGGCATCGCGGCAGGGTTGCGGAACACAGGCTGAGCTTCAGGCTCCTCGAAGACAGCAAAGTGCTGCCAAGCCAATATGTAACCGTGTACACTGCCGCTCATGCTTCGCTCCTTCCGGATACTCGCCCTTCTCGCCATCGTCGCCGCAACTGCCTATGCCCAATCGGGTCCAGGCAAAGTCCCGCTGAACAGCCATGAGGTCCATCCCGATGGCTCCATCACCTTTCGGTATGTAAATGTGGGCGCGAAGTCAGTGACGACGTCGCTGGATGTCGATGCGAAGCCTCTGGAGATGACGCGCGACGACGCAGGTGTCTGGTCTGTCACGACGCCCGCACTGCCTCCGGAGATTTACGGCTACAGCTTCACCGTGGATGGTGTGGGCCAGATGGATCCGCTGAATAACAATGTGAACTTCAACTACGCCTTCCTCGGCAACAAGGTGCTGGTGCCCGGAACGCCTGCCATGCCTTGGGAACTGACGAAGATCGTCCATGGCCGCACGGACCACTACACTTTCACCACGAAGGTCGCGAAGAATCTGCCCGAAGACCAGAGCGCCTATACCGTCTACACGCCGCCGAATTACGACGCGAAGAAGAAGGGTGGCTACCCGGTGCTGTACCTGCTTCATGGCTGGTCGGACAACGAGACCGCCTGGGATGTTGTGGCCCATGCAGACTACATGCTGGACAGCCTGATCGACAGCGGCAAGGCCGTGCCGATGATCGTAGTGATGCCGCTCGGCTATGGCGATCTGCACTTCGTTTCCGACTGGGGCGTATGGCAACACCCCGACAGGATTGGTGCGAATACGGCGCTGTTTTCACAAGAGCTGCTGACCGAGGTGATGCCCGCCGTGGAAGCTCAGTACAACGTGGCGAAAGGCCGCGAGAACCGGGCGATAGCGGGTCTTTCCATGGGAGGACTCGAAAGCCTGTCGACTGGACTAAACAATCCGCAAACCTTTGCCTGGATAGTAGGCATGAGCTCGGCGCTCGTAGGCGTTGATGACAAGGGCGACTTCACGAAATTTGCGCCGTCACTGGCAACGCCTGACGCAGTGAAGAAGAGTGACCTGCGATTGCTGTGGGTGGCGTGCGGGACGGAGGATCGACTGATCACCCCGAACCGTGCCTTCGTGGCGTGGGCGGAGTCAAAAGGGCTGAACCCTGTCGCGGTAGAGACACCCGGATTGCATACGTGGGAGGTGTGGCGCGATAACCTGCTTCACTTTGCTCCGCTGCTGTTCCAGCCCGCAGCAAAGTAAGGTGCTGTTTACTAGCAGGCGTCCGCGTGCCGTTTTGGGAGAGTTATCCCATAGACTGTGCATGAGGACGCCATGACTGAAACTCTGCATCTCTCTCGCCGCCGCTTTCTTACCTACGGCTCGATGGCAGCATCTGCCTTTGCACTGCATCCACGCAGTCTTTTCGCTCAGGAAGTTTCGGCCTTCGTCGCAAAGAGCCGCGCGGCCGCAGCCAATGCGACCATCACGACGATTCCGCTGCGCAGCAACGTGAGCGTGCTGGCCGGTTCGGGCGGGAATATCGCGGTGCTCACTGGCTTCGATGGAAAGCTGGTCGTGGACTCTGGTTATGCGAGTTCCCAGCCGCAGGTGTCGAATGCGATGGGCCTGCTTTCATCCTCGCCGATCAAACAGCTGATCAATACGCACTGGCATCTGGACCACACCGACGGTAACGAGTGGATCCATGCGACCGGAGCCGTGATCACGGCCCATGAAAATACACAGAAGCGTCTTTCGACCACTCAGACGATTACAGCCTTCAATGCGGTTGTTCCGGCCGCACCTTCAGGCGCGATCCCCACGGAGGTCTTCACCGACAAGAAGGTGATGCACCACAACAAGGTGACGCTGCAATTGGTCCACTACATGCCGGCGCACACGGACTCCGACATCTCCATCCATTTTGAGGAACCAGCGATCCTGCATACAGGCGATACGTGGTTCAACGGAGCGTACCCGTTCATCGACTACTCCTCCGGCGGGAGCATCGACGGCATGATCCATGCCGCAACGCGGAACCTCGCGATCACCACCGGCGAGACGATGATTATTCCGGGGCACGGACCAATCGGCAACAAAGCGCAGCTGGCGAAGTTCCGCGACGTGCTGGTTGAGGCGCGTGAAAAAGTCGCGGCTCTCAAGCAACAAGGCAAGACGCTAGAAGAGACTGTGGCTGCCAAGCCGATGGCGAAGTATGACGAAAAGTGGGGCGCGGGATTCGTACCGGCGACGCTGTTCGTCGGGCTGGTCTATCAGGGCGTATAGGATGCCTAGGTGCCGGGCTGGACGTACGGCACCTGACCTAAATACTTGCGCTCGCGGCCGCGTGGATCGTCTTCGATGCGCGGTGGCAGGTCAAGGATCAGTGTAGGTCGCTTGTCCACTGAGAAGGTGGGCCACTTTGGCAGCTGCGCGGTATTGGGATTGCCAGTGTGCGCGAAGGCAATGTACATCCCGCTCACGATGTCTGCCATCTGCTGCGCGCGCGCCTGATCAGCAGGCGTAGTGCCGACCATGCCTGGTGAGAGCGCCGTATTGTCGAAGGCGAGCGGAATATCGAGCGTGTGCGGCGCGCCCCACTTGCCGTTATCGACGCCGCTCTTCCAGTTGAGTTGATAGACCCAGGTATGCGGCTGCGCCCTGGGGTCAGCGGCGCGGCGTTCAGCTTCAATCACCTCGCCACGCCAGGAGCGCGAGTCCGTCGTCACGGCAAAGAAAACATCGCTCGCGGAGTAGGTCGGGTTCCATTCGCGATAGTGCGCGATGACCTCTGGCACGGGCAATGAGACACTCGGACTCTTGAGAAAGGGCGCTCCTTTTTCTAGTGCTGCGGGAAGCGTCTCCCACGTAAGGTCGAAGAGTGCAGGCTGGCCGCCGCCGATGAGGACGCGGGTCTCATCGTGCGTATTGCCGAGCACCATCGGGATGTCGGTGGAGAGCTGCGGGTCTGTGGGATCGAAGGGATCGACAGGAAGCGAACGTCCGTCCTTGACGGGCCCGAAATAGCCAGCCCCACGAGTGGCTGCCTGAATCTGTTCCATCGTCGCAGCACGCAGTTCCTTGGCCGCTTCGGCCACGTTTGAGGCATCGAGGCCGAGATTCTTCAGCAGGATCGCTGCGCGCTGCGTGGCATGTAATGGCTGCACACCGAGAACCTGTTGCCCGCTCATGGAGAGCACGCGATGAAAGAGCCCCTTAGCCGGAGGCTGGGCCATGAGCGTGGCGCATTTTGCACCGCCGCCGCTTTGGCCGAAGATCATCACGCGCGATGGATCGCCACCGAACTCAGCAATGTTGTCGCGCACCCATTGCAGAGCAAGCACGAGATCGAGCTGGCCTGCATTGCCGGAGTCCTCAAAGCCCTGGCCCGGCAATAGCTCTGCAAAGTAGGCGTAACCAAAAGAGTTGAGGCGATGGTTGACGGTGACTACAACGACATCGCCGCGACGCGCCAGGCGTGTCCCGTCGTAAAGCGCGGCGTTAGCCGTGCCGTTCGCGAACGCGCCGCCGTGAATATAGAACATGACCGGTCGCTTCTTGTGGTCACGCAAGCCGGGTGTCCAAACGTTCAGGTGCAGGCAGTCCTCGCTCTGTGGACCTTCATCCGGAGGAAGATGATAGCCGGGCCGGTTGGCTGCCTCTTCGCGAGACTTCGAGCTCTCATACTCAGGACGCGCTCCAACAGTCTGCGGAGCGCGGGGAGCCCATTCACTGCACTCGCGGATGTTAGTCCACGCCTTGGGAGGTCTGGGTGCGGCGAAGCGAGTCTGCGCCGTATCGAGACCATACGGAATCCCCTTGAAGGCAGAGATCCCGTCTCCTGCGGCATACCCGCGCACTTTACCTGCGGTGGTAGCGGCTACCACCGCAGGAGATTTCGGCTCGGCCAAGAGAGCGCCTGGTATCGGCAACAAACGCGCAGCACCCACCACCGCTGCACCGCGTAGAACATCCCTGCGATTCATGAAAAATCCTCGCAGATCACTCTACTAGTTCTCTCTATCAGCTAACTAGCAGCGGGTGTGATCTTGATGACCTTGTTGTTCTCGAAGTCGATATCGAGAGGGTGCCCATTGTTGTCGTACGTGATGCTGCGATTGCCGTAGGTGCCACCGTGAGGTACCTGCACCTGCCCGACACACATCATCACCTCGCGCTCAGTCATGCCAAGCGTCGGCTCATGCTTATCAATGTGCGCCCACACCGTCGGTCCCCAGTAGTCGTACAGCTTGTGCGGGTCGTCGTAGAAGAAGAGGTCGTCGCTGTAGATGTTGTAGACGGAGTCGAAGTTGCCGACGACCATCGCGTAGGTAGTTTTCGGGTCTGCCGCTTTCGGCATCGTGAAGCCGATCAGCACATGGCGCTTGCCTGCGGGGATGCGGAAGACAGCTTTGCTATTCTTCGGCGGTACCTCCTCGAAAACCTCTTTCACTTCCAGCGGCTCGTTCTGCAGGAGTGTGCCCGCCGGATGTGCGTAGTCCACATGCTTGCCGGTGTCCTTGTAGTAGTCCAGCTGTCCGCCTGCGCTGATCCAGACGGTGTGGCCGATCAGCTCCCGCTCGTCCGCGAGCGAGTCGGGATGCTTCTTCTTCAGGTAAACGTTGTCGTCCGGGTCCATCTTCACAGAAGAGGTCGAGGTCGTCTCGACCGGTGTCTCCTGCTCGACCTTCCGCCGATGCTGATCGATACCCACGTAAATCGCCCCTGCCACCAGCACGACTGCCGTCATGCCCAACATCGCCTTCGCTCCTGAGTCCATGCCCAACTCCTTTTCAAACAGAGTAGATGCAATCGTGCTGCCAGGGCGAGGCTTTAGTAGTGGAATTAGCGGATCGGCTCCGTGGAGGCGAACTGTTTCTCCACTTCGATCAGGTCCTCTGCAGTAAGGGCGTCGGCATGGCGCAGCGCCGGGAAGAAGACGCTCCACAGACCGGTGACGGCGAGGCTGGCTACGCCGCCAATGACAACCGCGCGGACGGCTCCCCACCAATGCGCGGTGAGGCCGCTTTCATATTCGCCGAACTCGTTGGAGGCGCCAATAAACAACCAGTTGACGCTGCTGACGCGACCGCGCATCTCCGGCGGCGTGGCAAGTTGCAGGATGCTCGAACGAACGACCACGCTGGCCATGTCGGCTGCGCCGAGGATAAGCAGAGCGACGCAGCTGAGCCAGATGTTGCGGCTCAGGCCGAAGACAACCGTGGCCGCTCCGAAAATGCCGACGCAGCTGAGCATGGTGCGTCCGGCACGGCGTTTGATCGGCACGGCCAGCAACGACATGCTGACGACGAGCGCTCCCAGACTTGGCATCGCGCGCAGCAGACCCAGCCCGTTCGGACCGGAGTGCAACACCTCCGACGCGAAGATGGGCAGCAGCGAGGTGGCACCTCCCAGCAGCACCGCAAAAAGATCGAGCGAGATCGAGCCAAGCAGCAGTCGCGTGCTCATCACGTAGCGCAGCCCAGCCAGCATGGTACCCAGCGTAAAGGCCTTTTTTTCACCGGCACCGCGCGGCTTCACCACGCTGATGAGCGCGAGGAAACAGAGCAGGCACACGATCGTGAAGCAGTAAACCAGCGGCGCGCCGTTGAACGCGGCGAAACGGCCTCCGAACAGTTTGCCGATCGCGACCGTGAAGAGGATGCCACCGAACATGGGGCCGGTCGCGTTGGCGACTTGGTAGACAGTCGCACCCCAGGTCACGGCATTGACGAAGTGTTCCTTCGGCACCAGCGTGGGTACCAGCGCGCTGGCGGCTGGGCCGCTAAAGCAGCGTCCCGTACCAATGAGAAAGAGAATCGCGTAGATCACCCAGATGCTGACCGGGCCATGATGCACGCTGGGCAGCGCGAGCCACAGCAGGAGCGCCGTAGCGACGGCCTGCACGCTGTAGCAGGTCATGATGATGGTGCGACGATCATAGCGGTCTGCGACGTGGCCCGCGGGCAGCACAAAGAACAATCCGGGGAGAAAAAGAGCGAGGCCGGTATAGCCCAGCGCGAGCGCCGAATGAGTGATCTGGTACACCTGCCATGCCACGCCGACGGCCTGCGCCTCTGCGCCCATGATGCCGAGAGTGCGTGCTGCGGAGTAGAAGCGGAAGTCGCGCGACTGCCAGGCTACGGTGGCGCTTAGTTCAGGCTTCTTTTGCTGCTCTGTCTCATCCATGACTCCTTCTATGCTGACACACTCACGGTCTGGGTATCATGGAAGGCAATGGCTACACGCGAACAACCCGACGACGTCCTGATCCTCGGCAGCCTGCTCACCGAGACCCGCAATCCCGCCTCCGACCAGCTCGATCAGCTATCGACCCTCGACATGCTGGCGCTTATCAACGCCGAAGACGCGAAGGTTGCAGCAGCCGTGGAAGCCGAACTCGGCCCGATTGCACAGGCTGTCGATACCATCGCGGCACGCTTCAACGAAGGTGGGCGGCTGTTTTACATTGGCGCGGGCACCAGTGGACGCCTTGGGGTGCTTGACGCCAGCGAATGCCCCCCAACGTTCTCCGTAGCGGCAGGTCTGGTGCAGGGATTGATCGCTGGAGGCGACAGCGCGCTGCGGCTTTCGAGCGAGCACTCCGAAGACTCGCGTGAAGAAGGTGCTCGCGATCTGGCGAAGACAGGCTTCGGCAAACTCGACACGATAGTTGGCATCGCTGCCAGTGGACGGACACCCTACGTGCTCGGCGCGATGGAGTATGCCAAGTCCCTCGGCGCTCTTACCGTTGGCCTGAGCTGCGTACCCGGCTCCGCCGTCGCACATGTAGCAGAGATAGCGATTACCCCCGCCACCGGCCCCGAGGTGCTGACCGGCAGCACACGCATGAAGGCAGGCACAGCGACCAAACTGGTGCTGAACATGCTCTCCACTGGCGTGATGGTCCGCACCGGCGCGACCTACGGCAATCTGATGGTGAACGTGCGGCCCACGAATGCGAAGCTCGTCGATCGCGCGCACCGCATCATCATGGAAGCGACGGGCTGCAATCTCGCGGTCGCCACGCAGCTGCTGACCGACTCCGGCGACAGCGTGAAGACGGCCATCGTGATGCAGAAGCTCGTCGTCTCTCGCGAGGCGGCGGAAGCCCGGCTGCAGGCTGCTGGTGGCGTACTGGCAGCAGCTCTGCTGCTGGAGCCGTAGTCCTTCATCAACCCGCAACATCGGGGAGCGTATGGTGGTTACGCTATGGCAAACCTCTTCGCTTCCCGTCGTTGCACCATCGTCACTTTTGCGTTCGCGCTCTGCGCGATGCAGGCGCGTTCTCAGCAGGCTGATATGACACCAAAGCCAGACCGCTTTTTAGGATTGATGACAGCAGCGAAAGCCCACGCCTTCGCGCATGGAGCGAAGGTGCCTCCAGTGCTTTCGCCGGTGGACGCCACTCTGCTTGGCGCAACGCCTGCAGTGAACGTGGCCGCACTCCACGAGGCTGGATTCCGCGTCATTCCCTGGACCACGAACGATCCCGCGAAGATCCATGCGCTGACCGCGCTGAAGGTCGACGGCATCATCTCAGACCGCCCGGACATTCTGCAGATGGTGCTTAAGGAAGAACGCACTGCCGCTGCGGGCGACTCGGCAAAGCTGGCCTATCTCGACAAATTTGTCGTCTCCGCGCATCGTGGAGGTCGCGGCCTGCGGCCGGAGAACACGCTGCCCTCGTTTGAAGATGGTCTCGATCACCTGGCGACAGAGCTTGAGACCGACACAGGCGTTTCGACCGATCACGTCTCGCTGATCTGGCACGATCAGTTCTACAACCCGCTTAGCTGCCGCCGTGCCGACGGCCAGCCGTATACGATGGAGAACCGCGTCTACCTCCGCGACATCTCCTCCACCGATGCGCAGAAGACTTTCATCTGCGACAAGCTGCACCAAGGACCAGCCTATGGTGCCGCGCAGTTCCCCGACCAGACGAACGACCTCGCGCTCTCGCCAGTCGCCGTCGCGTTTGCAACGCATGAACACCTGATGAGTCCGTACGTTCCCACCCACGCCGAGCAGCTGTTTCGTTTCGTCGCCTTCTACGCCGACTTCTACAGCCACGGCGCAGGCAAGTCCCACCCGGACGCAGCCGCCCGCGCCGCCAACGCGCGCACCGTGCGCTTCAACCTGGAAACCAAGATCCTCCCCGAACTGACTCCCGAACAGGCCAAGGCTGCAGGCGAACCCGAGGGAAATCACACGGTCGATCCGCAGACCTTCGTCACCACGCTCTGCGGAGCCATAAAGAGCAACCACATGGAGCGCCGAGCCGAGGTCCAGAGCTTCGACTTCCGAACGCTGCAGCTGGTCGAAGAGCAGTTCCCAGAGATTCCGACCTACTACCTCACCGGCTCTCCCGCCTCGCTGGCCAGCCCGTTGGTACCCGCTGCCCTGCGTCAGCCGTAAGCCTTAGCCAAACAGTGTTGGTTTGCGCGGCATCTCAATGCCCAGGTGTTCATACGCCAGCCGCGTCGCCACGCGTCCCCGCGGTGTGCGGTCGAGGAAGCCGATCTGGATGAGGAATGGCTCATACACCTCTTCGAGCGCGTCCTGCTCCTCCGCCAGTGCTGCGGCCAGCGTGTTCAAGCCGACGGGGCCGCCGTCATACTTCTCGATAATGGTGCGCAACAGGCGGCGGTCGAGCTCATCGAAGCCGTGCGCGTCGACCTCGAGCATCTCCAGCGCCTTACAGGCGGTCTCGCGATCGATGCGCCCGCCAGCGCGCACCTCCGCGTAGTCGCGCACACGGCGCAGCAGCCGGTTGGCGATACGCGGTGTGCCGCGCGAGCGCATAGCGATCTCTGCAGCGCCATCGTGATCGATCGGCACGCCCAGCACCTCGGCGGAACGCTCGACCACCCAGCGCAATTCGTCGTCGGTATAAAACTCCAGCCGCAGCAGGATGCCGAACCGTGACCGCAGCGGCGAGCTCAGCAGACCGGGCCGCGTCGTTGCTGCGACGAAGGTGAACGGGTCGATCCGCATGACGTGGGTGCGTGCGGAGGGACCTGTGCCGATCATAATGTCGAGCTGGTAGTCCTCGAGAGCGGTGTAGAGTTTTTCCTCCATTACCGGCTGCAGGCGGTGGATTTCGTCGAGGAAAAGTACCTGCTTCGACCTCAAGTTTGTGAGGATCGCTGCCATGTCGCCCTGCACTTGCAGCGCAGGGCCGCTAGTCTGCTGAAAGCCAACTTCGAGCTCGTTGGCGATGATCGTCGCGAGTGTAGTTTTGCCGAGTCCCGGAGGCCCGAAGAGGAGTACGTGATCCAGGGCCTCACCGCGTGTCTTCGCTGCTTCGAGGGCGATCGCCAGTTGTTCCTTGGCTTTTGTCTGGCCAATGAACTCAGCAAGCCGCTTCGGACGCAGCTTCAGTTCGGCGACATCGTCGTCTTCAACCCGACCGGCCGACACCAGCCGCTCCGCCTCGGAGTTCTTGCGGGTTTCCCCGGCCAGCCCCAACTTCCGCTTTTGCTCAAAGTCCATGCTTAGGCGATGGTAAGGCGAAGCCGCTTGCGAAGCAATGCTGTGGAGGCGTGGAAACCATTCGCCGTTGAAATTGCGGAAAACGCGAACGCAAAGAGGGCCTGCCGGAACACTTCCTGAGCGCATCTTAGGTCCGCAGCCCCTAGGACAGCGACCCAACAGACACCTGCCAAGTTGCAGGAAAACCATTCTTTGGCGGGTGCCATCTGAATCACCAAGACGTGAATCTTTGTTGAACGTTTGAACGTCCATGTATACAGCTTTTGATAGCTGGGTCGTTTAACGTTGCCGTCTGCAACGATCGCTTTACTCCGGCTGCGCATTTTTGCAACACCAGAAAGAATCTACAGGATGAAACGATTTCTCTCCTTCTCGCTCGCCGTTTTCTGCTGTTTCTGCCTGATGATCGCGACTGAGCCACGCGCACACGCTTATATTGACCCCGGCACGGGTTTGCTCGCGCTGCAATCGTTCTTCGCTGGCCTTGCGGCCTTCGGCTACATGATGCGGCGCCGCATCGCTGCCCTCTTCGGGCGGGATAAATCGCCCAAGAACGTTGTGATGGCCTCGACTACCGTTCAGAATGAGAAGGAGCGGAACGCCGCGTAGGCTCTCTGCTCCGCCGCTCGACCGTGGCGGGCCTGAGCGTCACGTAAGCTACTACTCATGCCGCCCGTTACTCCGCCGCCTACCTTTCGCGATCCGGCTGGTTCTCTAAGCCTCACCCCGGAACACGCTGTTCGCACCATCCATCCCGGTGCATGCGAAGAAGTGCTCCAGTTCCTGAACTCACCACTGCGCCAGCAACTGGAGCAGCGCGGAGAGATGGTTTTCACCACCTTCGCCGAACAGACAGAAAGCTCCCTCCAACTTATTCACCCGCGCATTCCCATCGTGACCTACCCGTGGGAATGGACGCCGGGCCAGTGGCTCGCCGCCGCCGACCTTACCCTCGCTCTCTGCGAAGAGGCGCTCAATCATGGCTGGATCCTGAAGGACGCCACCCCGCTCAACATTCTCTTCGTAGGAACAAAGCCTGTGCTGGTCGACGTTCTCTCGTTTGAGAAACATACTCCGGGCGACTCCATTTGGCTCGCCTATGGCCAGTACGTTCGCACCTTCCTGCTGCCGCTGCTTATGACGCGTCTGCTGCACTGGCCTTTAGCGTTGACGATGTTGAAGCGCGATGGCTATGAGCCCACCGACCTCTACGCCGCGCTGAGTTTTACGCAACGCTTCTCTCCTGCAGCCTTCTTCCCCATCACGCTGCCCTCGATGCTGGAAAAGCGCAACGACAAGGGTGAGGCCGCCAAGGCCGCAGCAAAACCTGCTCTCAAGGAGCCGGGACTTGCCTTGCACCTGCTCCAGGGCACACTCAAAGGTCTGCGCCGCCGCACCCATAAAGCACTGCCCAAAGAGGCCACCTCCGAGTGGTCCGACTACACCTCAACCCTCACGCACTACACCTCGCAGGAGAGCGCCGAAAAGATTGCCTTCGTTCGTGAGGTGCTGGAGTCGCTCAAGCCACGCCGGGTGCTCGATATCGGCGCGAACACAGGCGAGTTCAGTGCGCTGGCTGCTGAGTCCGGTGCCTCTGTGGTTGCGCTCGAACGCGATGCCGCCGCGGCGGACAGGCTCTTCAAGCGCGCCCAGGCCCAGAAACTGGATATCCTGGCGATCCACTCCGACCTCTCGCGACCCTCGCCCGCCGTTGGCTGGAACAACTCCGAGTCCACGTCACTGCTCTCGCGGCTCGAAAGCCAGTTCGATCTCGTGCTGATGCTCGCGGTCATTCACCACCTCATCCTGATGGAGCAGATTCCGGTCGATGCCATTATGGACCTGCTGCACGGCATGACTCGCAACCATCTGCTGCTGGAGTGGGTGCCTGTGACTGACCCCATGTTCCAAAGCCTGATGCGCGGGCGCGACGAGCTCTATGGCGGCCTTTCGGAGACCGACCTCGAGCGCGCCTGCGTGGGCCGGTTCAACCAACTGCGCCGCCTCCCGCTAAACAACGGACGCATACTGCTGCTGCTTGAAAAGACCGTCGCCGGAGCTGCGCGATGAAGGCCTCCGTTGTCCGCATCCGCGAAGCCCGACCGCGCCAGTACCACTTCGTCAAGCGCTTCTGCCAGTGCCTCGGGCTCGCGACCATCCTGCTCGCTACGAACTACGGCGACCTGCTCGGCGGCGGCGCGGATGTTCGCATGCATGTGCCTTACGCACTCGGCGGTATCGTCGTTGCACAGCTGGCGGACATCTTCATCCTCGCCGCCTTCTTCTTCGCTATCCTCGCACCACTCTCGCGCACGCGACTCTATCCGGTCGTCCGCCTGCTGCTCGTGATTCTTGTACCGCCGTATATCCTCTTTCGGCTGCAGGAGCAGATTCCCTACATGGCGATCAACGGCGTGCTCACTGTGATCTTTATCCTTTGGGGCACCTTCGCGCTAGTCTGCTATCTTCGCGCGCAGAACGTGTACCGTCGCCTCATACGGATTGGCGATGGTGCCGGAGTCTTCCTGTTCGTCTTCGCCGTATGCAGCATTCTGCAGCTCTTCTTCGTCATGCTGTGGAAGCCCGGCCCGTACCAGCATGTCGCCGCCTGGGCTAAAACCTCGCAGCCAGCAGCCCCGCGCGAGCATCCACGCCTTGTCTGGATCGTCTTTGACGAACTCTCATTCGATCAGACCTTTGGTCACCGCTCGCGCGAGCTCTCGCTGCCAAACTTCGATGCGCTGCGTAACCAGTCCACACTCTTCACCAATACGCAGACGATCGGTACACGCACCGTCAAGATCATTCCCTCGCTGCTTAGCGGTAACGTGGTCGATGACACTCGCTTCGGTTTCAACAACAGTTTCAAGGTCCACTACGTAGGCAAGCACGGCTGGCATCCCCTCGATGGCAGCGGTACCGTCTTTGCCGACGCGCAGAAGCAAGGCTGGCGCACCGCCGCCGTGGGCTGGTACAACCCTTATTGCACCATCTATGCGGGTGCCATCGACGACTGCTACGCCATGAACCTCGATCGCATCGATGGGGATATGGCCCAGCGCCACTCCGTCTGGAGCAACATCTACTCCCCGCTCGCCGGTATGGTGCGCGAGGTGAAAGCGCCGGCCCGGTCGGATCGCGATAGCTGCACTTACGACGTCCGCCAACGCCTACAGACGTTCCTCGACCTGCGTCGCCATGCCCTGGATGAGTTGCAGAACGATCAGGCTGACCTCACCTTCCTCCACATGCCGGTGCCGCACAGCCCCAACATCTGGAACCGCAACACCGATAACTTCACCACCTTCTGCGACAGCTCCTACCTCGACAACCTCGCGCTCGCCGACCGCACCCTGGGCGAGATCATGAAGCAGCTGCAAGCCTCACCCCGCTGGAAGGACACCACGGTCATCGTGCAGGGCGACCACAGCTGGCGCATGTATCTCTGGAACAATCAGCCCACCTGGACCGAAGAAGATGACGCCATCACCCGCAGCGGATTCGACCCACGTCCTGCTCTGCTGATTCATCGCGCCGGACAGACAGCGCCCGAGACGGACAACTCGCACTGGTTGCTGCTGAAGGTGCATGACGTCATCGAACAGGTATTGCACACAGGCGACACGAAGTAGCCGTCACTCCGCAAGCAAGAAGACCAGCTGTACCCAAGGGCCGTCCTGATAGTCGGCCCTTCCGTCTGCTCGCGCCACCGTGATGCAGCCCGAAGTGCGTCACCCAAGGCGAGCCATCGTGCCCTGCAGAGTAGTCAGCTCTAGCCTCGTCCGGAAAGGTCCAAAAGATTTTGAATCTTTCTTTGGGCCCAGCCACAACTAGCTCGACAAGCGGGTGTCATAGCACGGCAGGCAGTAGACGTAGCCGACACGAAAAAAGCTGCGCGCTGAGCAAGTAAATTTCTTTATCGGAGCATCCAGACATGAAGACGCCGTATTTAGCACTTTTCTCTGCCTTCGCCCTGTCGGCAGCCGCCGCTTGCGCGCAAACCGCCCCAACCTCCACCGTCACCACAGTGACTCCTCCTGTCGTCACCGGCGCCACCCTTGCCGACCGCAAGGAAAACCAGCAGGACCGCATAGCCCAGGGACTCAAGAGCGGCGAGATGACCGCCTCCGAAGCCTCCACCGTCGAAAAGCAGGAGGCCGGCATCAATAAGGAGGAAGCCGGAATGCGCGCGCAGGATAACGGTAAGCTCACCGCGCAGGACAAGACCACCCTCAACTCGCAGCTCAATGTCGAGTCGAAGGACATCTACGCCGACAAGCACAACGCCTCCACCCAGAAGCCCACCAACGGTGAGATCAACGATCGCCTCGCCCACCAGCAGGACCGCATCTCCAACGGCATCAACAGCGACAAGCTCACCAACACGCAAGTCGCCAAGCTGGAGACACAGGAAGGCGGCATCAACAAGGAAGAGACCGGGATGCGCGCGCAGGACAACGGCAAGCTGACCGCGCAGGATAAGAAAACGCTCAACAAGCAGCTCAATCAGGAGTCCCGCCGCATCGCTCGCGACGAGCGCCGCACCGAAAAGCACAAGAAGTAACCCCTCGCCTCACGCAGAAGCCCCCAGCAACGCACTGGGGGCTTCTGCGTCTAGTTCCCCTTGCCTGACCTCATCCCTTCAAGGAGCCAGTTTCATGATCGCCAAGGCCCAGAATGCCTTCCTCACCTCTCTTGCCTTGATCTTGTCGGCCTCCTGCCTCGGCCTCATCGCACTGCTCTGTTCTGCGCGCACCTGCCACGCGCAAGCCGCTCCAGTTGTCGAGAGCGAGTCAGCGCATACCGATATCCATGTCAATCCTGTGATGGGCGTCAACTTCTCACTTGACTACACCGGGCAGCACAATTCGGCGACCGGGTGGGCCAGCATTGTCATGCCCACCCTCTCCTACCGCTTCAACCGCTACCTCTCCGTCGATGCCTCCGTGCCCTGGTACGCCACCCTGAACGCGAATGTAGCTACGACCAAGGCCGGTGTCACCACCTACCCTCTCAAGTCCGGAACAAATCTGCTTGGCGACACGGACATCGCGGGTCATCTCGAGTTCGCCCCTCGCAAGCTCGTTTACCAGCTGAACACCACCGTCGGTCTCGATACCGGGAACTACCGCTACGGCCTAAGTGCTAACACCACCACCTACAACATCACCAACCACGCGGACTACGAGCTAGGACCTTTCACCCCCGATCTCGAGTTCGGCTTCGGCAACTCCTCCGCCCTCGCGAATACACACGTCCGTAAGGCTTATACGGCTGTCGGCCCACTCGCCAACTTCCAGGCCGGCACGTGGATCGAGCTGCCCTTCAACATGGGCCTCGATCTTGAGGCCTACGAGGACCTGCCCGTCGGCAACCAGAATGTGTACGGAACCATCACCAGGAAGAACAAGAAGGGTAAGACCGTCACGAAATCAATTTTGGAAGGAACCGGCGTCGCCGAGGACAACGGCTTTAACACCGAACTCGACCTGCCGCTCGGCCACCATTTTCTGCTCAATGGCACCTATGAGCGCAGCCTCGTGCAGGGCCTGGACACTGTCAGCGCTGGTATCACCTGGACCCTGCGCGCGCCCAAAATCCCCACACTCCGCTAAGCCACGCTTGGAGGCACACGATGGCTGACGGGACTTCGCCCACGCCCTTCACCCGTGCTTCGATCAAAACGGACTTTCGTTGCTAGGATGTCGTCTCGTTTCCGCTGAGGCGGAAGTGGATTGTGATGATTGTGCCAACTTTTACGGGAGTGTCGTTCACGAGAAACGGCGCATACTTCCACTGGTTCACCGCGGTCAGTGCGGGTATGCGAAGGATTTCCGTGCCGGAGACGACATCGAGGCTCTTGACCTTGCCCTTTTCATCCACGATCGCATATAGAACGACGTCGCCCTCGATGGCGGCGTTCTTCGCCTCCACCGGGTAAACAGGCGGCACCTTGGAGATATTCATTGCCTCCATTTTGGCTGGATCGACCTGCACGAGAGTGTCTGGCGCAGTCGCAGTCTCTGTAGTTGCCTGCGGGTTCCCCGAACTGGTTGTTTCCGCCGACTGCGCGCAGAGCGTCGTCCCGGTAAACAGAGTTGCGACAAAGATGGTGATCGCGAGTATTCGTGTCTGCATAAGGGCCTCGTGTCAGGATCACGAACGAATTTAGCTCAGCGATCAGAGCTATTCCCGACTTGCCTTAAACTTACCCCAAAACGACACCGCACAGGGTCTCCGGCAAGCAGCCCACCCATTTCGGCAGGAGCGATTCCCGATATGAATACAAACCGTCAAGAGCTCGCCCAAGCCGTGCGATGGAGGCTAAACCGGTAGTGATACTTCAGCTACGCGAATCGCAGGCACGATCAAGGGCTTAGCGCAGCAGGTACAGCGCGCACCCATGCTCCGGAATCTTCACATCGAGGCCGCTGCCCGGCTCGTCCTTCTCCACCACGTCTCTCGGCTTCCAGACGTTGTGCGCTCGCCACGACTTGCCGCCCAGTGTCTTATCGAGCTCCGCATAGCTGCTCTTGAAGGTCATCTCCTTCTCGCTCAGGTTAAACACGGCGACCGCCTCTTCTCCCTGCGGAAGATGCGACCGCCAAACAACGATATCGCCAGCGTGCGAGAGCTCATACGATCCACTGCCTTGCTGGTCGATGCGGATCAGGTCGCGGTTTGTCAGAAGTGCCAGCATCTCGTCGTCCAGCAGCGTCAGGTTTGCTCCCAAAATCAGCGGGCTCCGCGCCATCGCCCAAAGAGACAGCAGCGACCGCCGCTCCACGGTATCCAGCCCGGAGTTGCGGGGTTCACCCCAGCCCGGATGCGGTCGCAGCTCACCGATAGCCAGCATATCCGCATCGGGCCAGTTCCCCGGCTTCGCATACTTGGCCCAGGCAGCCAGCCGCGGGAACTGCTCCTTCACCGTCTGCGGCCAGTTCTTGCCCTTCGTCGGAGCCCATACGTCCCACTCGTCATCGGAGATGCGCCACATGTTCGCGAGCGTACTCACCTCCTCTGCGTGGGCCAGATTCATGGGACCCGGTGACAGGCTCAGCACGATCGGCCTGCCGGTCTTATCAATCGCTCTTCGGATCATCCTGATCTCATCGATCTTGTACGGATGGTCGCCAATGCAATCGACCTTGATCAGATCGACGCCCCACATCGCATATTGCCGCATCAGCGAGTCGTACCAAGCCTGCCCTGCTGCATTGTCCTTCACGCCCCAACTGGTCGGGTCCCACGAGCAGGCATCGCTTGTGTCCGCGGCATCCTGCGCATGAAACGCGCTGCCCTCAATGGGAGTGTTCCGCTCCGTGCTTACCCGCGGAATGCCGCGAATGATGTGAATGCCGAACTTCAACCCCTGCGCATGAACCGACCTGCCCAGCGCAGCGAAGCTCGTCTCCTCGATCGTGGCTGCAAGCTTTGCGCCCGCAGGCAGCGTTTTCGGTGCCGAGACCACCCTGCCAGCGGAAGGAAACCGGGCAGGCACCGGCACATAACGGCCATGCGCATCGATGGCATAGCGCAACGTATCCGACTTCTCGCGGTCCTGCGGATTTTCGAAGTACCAGCCCTCATCGATAACGGCATAGTTCCAGCCGAAGGGCAGCAGCTTTGTCTTGAGCACCCGCACGTTGTCGCGGAACTGCGGCTCGGTGATGGTCAGGCCATAGGCATCCCAGCTGTTCCAACCCATCGGAGGAGTCTGCGCGATGGCCTTACCACCGGGCGTCTGCGCACCTGCGCCTGCACACACCATCACAGCCATCACACAAGAAAACAAAAAGGTCTTCATGGCCTCTCAACATATCATTCCCTGCTTGCAGCTGGCCTGCCTTTGAGAGCATTGTGCCCACGCATGCATCTAACCTCAGGACTGAACCAGGAGAACGCCATGCCCGTCATTCGTGTCTGCCCGCACTGCCAAACCAAGAACCGCATCCCCGCCCGGCATCTTGCTGACACAGGTCGTTGCGGCGCGTGCAAAGAAGCTCTGCCGCCGCAGGCTGAACCCCTTGCCGCAGACACAGCGCTCTTCGACGAGACGATTCAGAACTCGCAGGTGCCGGTGCTGGTCGACTTCTGGGCGGACTGGTGCGGCCCCTGTCGCATGGCTGCTCCAGAGGTAGCCAAGACCGCCAAGGAGATGGCTGGCCGCGCCCTCGTACTCAAGGTCGACACCGAAAAGCAGCCCCAACTGGCAGCGCGCTACAACGTGCGTGGCATTCCGAACTTTGCTGTGTTCTCCGGCGGCAAACTCGTCCGCCAGGAGGCTGGATTCGTCGATCACACGGTCATGAGCCGCTGGCTCCAGACAGTCTGACCTCTAGCGTCACGGCAGCTTGGCCAGGTTTGATCTCGCAGCATCAAGCGACGGATCCAGCTCAATCGCGCGCTCGAAGTCTTTCCTGGCACTGAGCTTGTTACCACTCTGGGCTTCCATCACACCGAGGTCGCTCCAGTCGCTTGCACTCTTCGGCGCCAGCGCAATCACGGCCTTCTGCTCCTGCACAGCGTCCACCTGCTGTCCCATCTGCGCATACACCTGTGCAAGCGCACGATGCGGGTCAGGGTCCATCGGCTCGATACTTTGCCATGCCTTTAGCCGAGCGAGTGCCTTCGCCAGCAGGCCTTCATTCGCATAGACGATCGCCAGCAGCCGCTGGGCGGCCCCATCCTGAGGGTGCGCCGCTGTCAGCGTCACCAGCAGGGACTCCGCCTCCGCTGTGTCCTCATGCTCCGCGTCGATGGAAGCCAGATCGAACGCAGCGTCGGTGTAGCTGGCGTCCGTTGCAACAGCCTCTCGCAGTTGCTGTTGCGCGCCCTGCCAGTCGCCGGCTGCAGCCATCGCGGCACCGAGCGACGTCATTGTGCGCACATCCTTGGGTCGCTGCACCAGCAGCCTGCGATAGATCGCCTCGGCCTGCGTGCTATGGCCCTGCGCCGTCTCCAGCGCGGCCATGTTGTAGAGCGCGATGTCGTCATCCGGGCTCTTGCGCAGGCGATTCTCCATCCACGCCTGTTCTAACGCGAGCCGCGGATCGGGCTCATCGGCTTTCGGACCGACGGGCAATACCTGCAACCAGAGATGAGCCATCTCATCCTCGCTGCGATTGCCCGCATGCACCGCTACCGGCGGGCTGTGCGGATTGTGAACATTCGCCGCGGAGTTGTCGTAGCTATAGCGCATATGAACGACTGTCCCTGCGGGCAGCGGCAGAGGTTTCGCCAGCCTGTAAACGCTCTGCCGATCGATGTCCCAACTCTCGATGAGGATGAGGTCCTGACGCGAGCCATCGGGTAGCATCGCCCAGCCTTCAAGCCGCTTCCCCAGGTAGTGCGCATGCGGATAGACGCCTAACACCTGCACCGCGACGGGAAGCTTCAACTCGTCCTCCACTACGAAGTCGGTGGCTCCTGCCGGGATGTTGAGCGCGGCATCGTTCTCCAACTGCAGCAGCATCGGATGCTCGCTCGCGGGCTTATCCGTAAAGTACAGCCCGATCTTCGCGCGCACCGTCTCTGGCTTGCCGGTCGGCTTCAGATGCATGTTCAGAATCAGGTCGTCGCCAGGATTGAGCCGCCACGGCATTCCCTGCGGTTCCACCAGCGCGGTCGAGTCCGGCTTCCAGAACAGAAAGTGGCTGTCCGGGTCGAAGTCATCGCCTGAGTCCACCAGAATATCCATTCCCGGGACACCGCGCTGCCAGTCCGCAGGATGCTGCCGCCGCAGTGACTGCGTCCGATCGAGAATCACATTCGCATGATGGGTCACTTGCGCCGATCCCGGCTGAATCTCCATCGCCCGCACCCAACGAGAGGTCTGCAGCGAGCTGGGCAGCACAAAATTCATATATAGATCAGTACCCGAAGCAGGTACCTGCATGGCCGCAGGCATCTCCAGCACAAGGTCCGGCGGCCCGAGTTCCCAGCTGCTCTTGAAGGTCGGTGCCACCGGCACCTTGCCTGCACCCTCCGGTGCGCCGGATGCGACCCACGCCTTGATCGCGGCGATCTCGGCCTCACTCATACGTCGATTGCCTGCGAACTCGCCATGCCCCGGGGCAGGCAGCCACGGCGGCATGTAGCGACTCTGCGTGACGTCGAGCATCTGCGGCGACCACCGCTTCGCCTGCGCATACGTCGAAAGATCGAACGGCCCCGATCCACCTGTGTGATGGCAACTCAGGCAATTTTTGTAGACGATCGGAGCAATCTCTCCGCGCCAGGTCACCAGCTCGCGCTCATGCGCAGAAAGCTTCGTGGCAGGCTGCTGCGCCAGGAGCGCACCACTACACAGCAACAGGACCAGAACCTTCACTGTTTCGCGTCCTCACTCGTCTGCACAGGCGCGCTGGGGTTCATGATGGCGCAGCCGACGGGCGTTCCCACAGCCTTCTGCACAGGGCGCTGCCCCAGCACCTCGCTCACAACCTGCTCGATGAAATGCTCGGTTGCCTGCGGCCGTTCCACGCCCAGCCGAACATAGCGATCGTCGATGCGCCCGGTATACACCGGCTTCCAGGCAGCGCCATCACGGACAAGCACCGCCGCCTCTGGAGTCACGCGAGCATGCGTCAGCGCGACCAGCCGACTAGCCTTATCCAGAACGGCATCTTTTCCCACGCCGAACGCGGCAAGGTGATGCGTCATCGTCTGCAAGGTCTCGCCCGTGTTGGGGTAGACGAACCAGAACGCTACGTCACGCGCGGCGAACTCATGCTGCACGCGCAGCATCTCCGGCAGTGTCCGGTTCGAGACAGGGCAGTCGCTCGCCACGAAGTACAGCACCACAGCTTTGGCTGACGCGGGTGCCAGTTCCAACAGCGGTCTGCCGTCAGCCTGCAAGCCGAAAGCTTGTTCCCCAGCACTCGCGGCGCACGCCAGCACCACAGCCACCACTGCTCGACCCCATTGCATGGCAGCGATTCTAGGCTGCCGTTGGAGGGCTTGTATAGCGGCAGCAGCCGTCTGAGCCGCCTGCGGGCTGTATCCTAGAGACTGAGCACTGAATCCAGAAGGAACCGCCATGCCGCTCTACGAATACGAATGCTCCGCCTGCCACCGTCGCACGGAGAAGATCCAGAAGTTTTCTGACGCCGAGCTCACCATCTGCCCGCACTGCGGCGGACCGCTCGAGCGCACCATCACCGCACCCGCCTTCAACTTCGCCGGAGGTGGCTGGTACAAAGACCTTTACTCCTCCACCGCGAAGCCCTCCGGCGACTCCAGCGCAGCTGCTCCAGCGACCGCCGCAAGCACTGATTCGGCTCCCGCTGCCGCACCCGCAGCTCCGACCGCTGCTGCAGCCCCTGCTCCCCCCGCCGCATCCAATACGTCGAAGACTTAGCTCCTGTTGGCGGAGGCAGTACTCCCGTCTTTCTTCCCTTATACCCAAGGTTCTACTCACTGAGATATGATTCAGGCCATGAAGGTGTCACGTTCCCTCCGCAAACTCGGTAACCAGATTGGCGATCAGATTGACGATCTGACGGACAGCCACGAGAGCAGCCTGCTGCGCACCGTCGGGTGGGTCTCTGCGGGCGTCACAGCTGTCGCTCTCGGACTGATCGTTGGCCGCGAGATTCGCCAGCGATATAAGTTCAATCGCCGCACCCCCTACGATTTCTACGCTCACTCGGGCGATCAGGTGCAGGACGTGGACTTCGGCGTAGGCATCTAGCTCGCGGAGAATCTGGAATCAACAGGCAGGAGACAGCGGCGGTTCCGCCCCGCTTCACTCCTGCCCTTCGCTTTTCTGATCCGGAGCACCGGGTCGCCACGCCGTAGCGCGCATCCAATCTAAGTAAGCCTTTCATGAGTCATACTCTGCCCATCCTCGAAACCTCTTCCCCGGTCGCCCCTCTGGCCGTCGGTGGCTTCGAGCGTCTGCGCGACAGTCACAACCGGCTCATTACCGACCTACGGCTTTCCATCACCGACCGCTGCAACTACCGCTGCGTCTACTGCCGCACCGGCAACGATGGTGCCCAGTTTTCCGAGTTGCCCATGGCGGACTATGCTCGCCTGCTGAGGATCTTCGTCTCGCTCGGCATCGAGAAAGTGCGCCTCACCGGTGGCGAACCCTTGCTGCGCGATGGACTGCTCGACCTCGTTCGTGAAATCTCCGAGATGCGCTCCGACTTCGTGTCGAAGATCGACATCGCGGTAACCACCAATGGTCATAAACTTGCCGGGTTGGCGCAACCGCTCAAGGATGCCGGCCTTTCACGCATTACGGTCAGCATGGACGCTGTCGACTCGGACACCTTCGCTCGCATCACACGCGTTCCCGGCAGCTTTGAACGCGTTCAGGCAGGCATCCGGGCCGCGCAAGACGCAGGACTCGGACCAGTTAAAGTGAACTGTGTGCTACTCCGCGGCTTCAACGACTCGCAGATCGAGGCTTTCGCGGAGTTCTCCCGCAGTGAGAACGTCATCGTCCGCTTCATCGAATTCATGCCGCTGGAAGAAGACCGCACCTGGACGCCTGAAACCGTGGTCCCACTTTCCGAGATCGTTGAACGGCTCAATAAGGTACGGCCCCTCGTTGCTTTGCCTGCGAACAATCCATCCGAGACAGCGCGTCGTTACACCTTCGACGATGGAGTGGGAGAGATCGGCATTATTGCTCCCGTGTCACAGCCCTTCTGTGGGCAGTGCAGCAGGATTCGTCTGACCTCCGACGGCAAGATACGAACGTGCCTGTTTTCCCAATCTGACCACGATCTGGTGGGCTGGATGCATCGCGGAGAGACAGATGAGGAACTACGGCAGCGCATTCGTCGTATTATCGAAAAGAAAGAAGCACGCCATCATATCGGTGAGCCCTCTTTTCTAAAGCCTTCACGCAGTATGGTGCATATCGGCGGTTGAGCTCTTCGGTATAGAGAAATCAGACTGAAAGCTGAATACGCCTTGGAAGCGTAGACTTCCGCTCCATCGTCCCACTTCCGGTCCTCCTTTTCGCACGCTCCTCTTCGGAGAGCGGCACTGTGTTCACTCCCAGCACTCTGGATGCACCTTGAAATCAAAGCGTCAGCTCGAATCCATCGACTCCCGCCAGTTAGAGAGCCTTCGTGTATTCCACGATGTCGCGAGCGCCCTGACCTCCAATCTTCAGCTGGACAACTTGCTGCGCACCATCATGCAACAGATGGAGAGCTTTTTCGGCCCTGAGCAGTGGACCCTGCTGCTGGTGGATGAAGAAACACAGCATCTGTACTATGCGCTCTCTGCGGGCACCGATGAGGAACTGCTGCGCGACATCCGACTGCCGATCGGCGAAGGCATCGCGGGATTTGTAGCCGCTTCGGGCATTCCGCTCGTCGTGCCGGATGTATCCCAGGCACCGGACTGGAGCGCCTACGCAGCAGCGCATCCTGAGCTGCACTTACAGTCGATCGCATGCCTGCCGATTCGCCATGGCGACCGCACGCTCGCGGTGTTGCAGATGAATAACTCGAAGCTCGACCTGCTGCCTGATGCTTCGATCACCTTTCTTCGCATCTTCTGCGACTACGCAGCCATCGCTCTCGAAAACGCACGCCACGTAAAGTTGATCGACCGGCTGACGATCACGGACGATTGCACCGGCCTGTTCAATGCTCGCCATTTCTACAACCTGCTCGACGAGGAGATCGCCCGTTGCACCACACCCGCCTCCCGCGGGCGCGTTGTCTCCATCCAGCAAGAGCACTTCTCCCTGATCTTTATCGACCTCGATCACTTCAAGAGCATCAACGACACACACGGGCATCTCGTCGGCTCTGCGCTGCTTGCCGAGATCGGCAGCCTGATCAAACGCACGATCGGCCCGGAGCATGCGGCCTTCCGCTACGGTGGCGATGAGTTCGTCTGCCTGCTCAATCATCTCGACAAGCCTGATGCACTGGAGCTGGCGGATCAGCTTCTGAAAAAGCTGAGTTCTACCCCGTTCCTCAGCGCCTCGAAGCTAAACATCTCCATGACCGGCAGCTTCGGCCTCGCGACCTTTCCCCAGGATGGCACGACCCAGAAGGAGATCGTCTTCAGCGCGGATACCGCGATGTACAACGCCAAGGCGGAAGGCCGTAATTGCATCTCGGTGGCCGACCCATCCAAGCCGAAGGTCATTGTCCCATCCAAGGGTTCGCGACACAGCTAACTCACAGCGATTGCCACTGGCCGACAGGCTAAGGCTTGCGGCTCTTCAGTTCCACCGGCCCGCGCACATCCGGTCGCAGCGCCTCGAGATTCTCCGCCGCCTGCGGATGCACACCGAACTCCCACACGTTCAGGTTCACCTCGTGATCACTGACGACCTCGATCAGCGCATACTCCCCCGGCTCCAGCGGCTCGGTCGGCGTCAGCTTCAGCCAGTGCCCGCCCGGCAGCTCCTGCTCCCGCGTCTCGATCACCTCGGGCTGCTTATGACCGCTGTTCAACCACGCGATGCGGAAGCTGTTCACAATGCGTGAATCCAGCCGCGCATCCAGCCTCTCGATGACATACGAGCTCCCAGCGGCGCCTCCCGTGGGCGTCTCACGTACTGTGTTGTTGTCCGCGCCATGGGTGTCGACGATGAATCCGCCGCCCGTCTCGGCCAGATCGTCTCCGACGCGCACATAAAACGAAAACTCGGTCCCATGCAATTGCACGTCAGCGCTGCGATGCGGAAGTTCCAGAATCCGGTGCGGCGATGACGCAGGATTGAGAGCCTGCTTCAGCACACCATGGGCTGTCTCTTTGTTCAGGTCGGTTCCCTGTTGCGGCAGCGGCACCAGCTCGGGTGTGTCCTCGAAGCGATCCAGCGCCAGCAGGCTCAAGTCCTGCGGCAATCGCAGATTGGCAGACACCTCGGGCGTCATCGCTGCGCGTTCTGCCTCGGCCTTCGCAAGCTCTGGACTCAGCACCGGCCGCTCGTTGCGCTGTCCCAGGCCTTCAGGAGCCACATGCTGTTGAAACCATGCCACCGTTGCTGGCATGTCTACCAGCTTCAACGGAATATCCTCCAGCTCGCCGTTGCGCTCGGCGCTCCGGTAGGACACGGTGTTGCCCTCCACCTTGTAGCTGAGCACCGCCTGATAGCTGCCATCCTTCAGAATCAGGCGAGTTCGCTGATACACCGCCGTCGCCGCATCGGTGCTACGAGACGCCTGAGTCTGCGCTCCCACCGGTGCTGCAGCAAAAGGGGAGCAGGTCATCGCGGCTAGCCCCATCAACACTCCAAGTGTCGCGCGCCTAGCCACTATTCCCTGCTCCCTCTTCCCTACTTCCTGCTCTTAAAACTTCTTCGCCTTCAGCCACTCGCGGAAGGCAGGGCCGAGGTCTTCACGTTCCAGCGCAAAGTCGACCGTCGCCTTCAGAAAGCCGAACTTGTCGCCTGCATCGTGACGGACGCCCTTGTAGCGGAAGCCGTAGACCTTCTCAAACTGAATCAGCGCCTTGATCGCGTCGGTGAGCTGCAGTTCGCCGCCGGCGCCCGGCTTGAGGCCTTCGATCAACTCAAAGATGCGCGGCGTAAGGATATACCGGCCGATGATGGCGTTCTGGCTCGGAGCCTCATGCGGCTTCGGCTTTTCCACCATGTCGCGCACATGCAGCAGCTGCGGATCGTTCGGGTCAACCAAGCAGTCGAGGCAACCGTAATTCTGGATAGCGTCGCCCTCAACCTCTTCGGAGCCGAGGATGGAGGCCTGCACCTTCTCAAACGCCTGCACCATCTGCTTCATGCAGGCTTCGTCACCATGCACCACATCGTCCGGCAGGATGACGCAGAAAGGCTCATCGCCCACGATCTCTTTAGCCTGCAGTACCGCATGTCCCAGACCAAGCGGCTCCGACTGGCGGGTCGCTACGATGCGGGCCAGCTTGGTGACTTCGCGAACCTTCTCCAACAGCTCCAACTTGCCTCGACGTTCGAGCGAGGCCTCAAGCTCCGGGGCGCGGTCAAAGTGATCTTCCATTGTGACCTTGCCGCGACCGGTGATGATAATAACCTCATCACAGCCGGCGGCCACAGCTTCTTCCACGCCGTACTGCAGCAGTGGCTTATCCACCAGCGGCAGCATCTCCTTCGGCATCACCTTGGTAGCGGGGAGAAAGCGGGTACCCATACCCGCCGCGGGAATTACTGCCTTACGAATCTTCAAACCAGCCATCGAGCCCTCAAATCTTTCTAAAATTTACTGCTCACGCATAGACAGAGACGCTGATTGGAACGCATTCTGTGCCTGGGAGTCAATCGTTCAGTCCAGCTCAGTTCAGAGAACAGGGCTATCGTCGTGAAGCATCGCCTTCCGAATCACCTTCATCGGCGCGGGTCCCTGCCGCATGTAGTCGTCATGAAAGCTCTGCAGGTTGAACGCCGCACCTTGCTTCTTCCTTACGTCCGCGCGCAGCTTCAATATCTCCAGCTTGCCAAGCGTGTAGTAAAGATAGAGCGCATCGCTGGTGCCACGCTTGGTCTCCATCTCGCCTATCGACCTCGACTGATAGCCTTCTCTTATAAAGAAGTTTACCGCCTCCTCCTGGCTCATGGCGCCGCCAACGCCCGTATGTAGGCGGATGCCGACGATAAAACGAGCATCGCGCAACAGAGCGTCCTGCAACTGGCCCAGATGGATCAGTTTGCTTTCATGTGCGTCCTTCGCGCCTTCGCCGGGCTGGCCGTAGCCTTCATCCAGCATCATCTGCTCACAGTAGTGCGCCCACCCTTCGATCGACGAGTTTGCGCCGAGTAGCTGCCGTATCTTCGAGGGAAACTGGTCCTGCCAGAGGAATTGCACATAGTGTCCCGGGTAGGCCTCATGCACGCTGGTCGAAACTACTGTGCCGACGTTGAAGGCGGCCATGTGTTCTGCCACGCGCTCGGCCGACCAGCCCTTTTCGGGCAATGTCACGTTGAAATAAGCCTTCGTGGAGTGCGTCTCGAACGGTCCCGAGGGGTCCATCGAAGCCTGCGTGGTCGCGCGCATAAATGGCGGTGTCTCTTCGAGCACCGGCGGCACATCGCTCGGAATTGTGATGATGTGCTTCGCTCGGATAAACGCCTTCAGCGAATCGAAGGTGTTCTGGAAGGTCGCCAGCAGCTGGTCTGGCGCGACATGGATCGTTGCCAGTTCAGCTAACTCTTGCTGCGGCGTCTTGTTCGGATCAATCTCCCTGGCCACCCGCGCAAACTCCGCCTGATTCTTATGCAGATCATTTAGGCCGATTTGCAACAACTTATCCAGAGGGATATCCACCATCTCGTTGTAGAGCAACGCCTTCTGGAAGGTGTCCTGCCCGAAGCGGAAATCGCCGTTTGATCGGGCCAGCAGATCGGACTTCATCCACACCCCGTAGCTCTTCAACGCTTCGACAACCGCCGCATTGGTCGTCGCAAACTCCGCCTTAGCCTTCGGATCATCGGCGCCAGTGAACGCGCTCGGCACGTCGTTCTGAAAGAAGCTCACCAAACCGTCGATCTGTTCGAGCGCGATCTCGGTGTAGATCTTCGGAGGATTTTTTAGGTTTTTGCGCGCCTCCAGCAATACCTGCGGGATATGCCGTTCGCGCTCAACCGCCGCACGCAGCCTTGTATTTACGGGAGCATACGGCCGCTCCATCAAGACAAAAATCGAGTTCGTTACACCACTCGAGTAGGAATCCGGGTTCTTCTCCCAGTTACGAATCGTCTCCAGCTGCAACAGGTCGGCATGGACGCGCCCGGTCAGGATCGCGTAGTCCCCGGCTGGCTCGGCATCGAGCGCCGACGGGTCGATCTGCGCCAGCTTCTTCTCTATCTCATGCAGCGCCGCTACTTCGCTCGCTATATTTGCGGACGAATAGTCCTCCAGCTGCGTGTCGTACTGATGCAGACCCGCCGCTGTGCCGCTCGTCGGAGAGTACTTGAAGTAAATCTGGTCGAAGTACTGTTCGCTCAAAAAGCGAAATGTCTGTGCCGCGCCATCGGCGGACAGACGTTGAGCCGACAGACCTTCCGGCAGTAAAAGGGCCCCCGCAAGGGTGGCGAAGAGCAAGATGCGCATAGCCAGAGTCTATCGAAACGACGCCTGCACACCAACCGCGATTAGTTATCGTTCCACTTGCTCTCTTTATCGTAGGCAAGCTGGACCGTGAGCGGAGTCTTGACGGGTTTTCCGTCGCGCGTACCGGGCTTGAAACGCCACTGCAGGGCGGCGACCATGGCGCTGAAGTCGAAGTACTCGTTATCAGACTTCACGACCTGGGGGTGTCTCGGGATGCCGCGCTCGTCCACGACAAAAGCAACGGAGACAACGTAGCGGCCCAGCGGAGCGCCCTTCGGATACTTTACGGGCGGGGCCTTAATGGCAACGGGAAGGGTAACCGAGGAGACCGTCGCGGCCTGGCTCTGGGTGGCTGGCTCCTGTGCGAACGAGGTCTGGGCGAATGCAACCAGCAGAAAAGAAGACGCCAACAGTGTTCTCATACGCCAAAGTATAGGACCATTACTTTAGTTTTCCCAAGCCATATCTTTCGTACTTCCTCAAAAAAATCAAAATGATTCCCATACCCGCGTAAAGCCCATAACTGAACACCCAATTGACCGAAGGAATCCAATAGAAACGGCCCAGCAGATGGAAGAGGTTGGCGAGTACGACAAAGCAGACCCCCAAGGCGACGGGGATAGTTTGCTCGTCCCGGAGAAAGACTGCCAGCAGATAGATAGTGCCTATATAGAAGACACCATAGTGATGGGTCCATACGATGGGCGAGGCGATCGTGGAGAGCAGGCCGAAGAAAAGGAAGTCGCCGACCGGGTCACGCCACCGTCGCCACACCGGCACCACCAAGCCGACTGCCACCAGAAGGAGGGAGGACAGCACGGTGCCAAGGTAGACGATGCGGTTGTAAGGCGCGAACATCGACGTGCTGCCCTCTCCATTGCGCAACAACCGTTGCAGCCACCCGTTGACCGACTGGTTTTCTCCGATGCATTCGCCGTGATGTCCCATGTAACTGAGCGGTCCGAGATAGGCGATGTTGTTGCTCCATCCGAAGAGGCCCACCGAGAGTCCCTGCACGACAACCAGCGTGGCCAGGAACGCGCTGACAAAGCGCCATTCCCTGCGCAGCAGACCCCACAGCAGGAACAACCCCAGAGGCGGCTTGACGGCGCAGGCCAGAGCAAGGCAGATGCCAGCCGTGACCTTCCGCTCCGTGAGCCACAACCAAACAGCCAGCGTAAACAGGAAGGTAAGCACAGTTTGAATCTGGGTGATCTGCAGGCCGTTTGCGAGGGGATAGAAAAATAAGCCGAGGCTCATCACGAGCAGGCGCGCCAGCAATCGCTCGGCAGGCTCCATGGGCAATACCCGAACAAAGAGGTCGCCTGCCAGCCACAACGTGAGAAGCGCACTCGGAATCGTCAGCCAGATTAATAGCGTCTGAAACGAGACCCCGAACGCGAGCGTGACGTAGCCCAAAAGCAGCGACGACATGGGATATTGAAACTTCAGGTGCTCCTGAAAGAACACCGTCTGGTACACCGGCTGTCCCAGCCGCTCAACCCGCCAGGCCTCCTGCATAAACGGTGCGGAGTCGGCCCACATCTCTCCATGAAGCACCTTGCTTAGCTCCTGAATCGTGCCGCTCGGCTTCAGTATCCAAAGCCCGGTCATCACTGCAATATTCAATAAACTGAGCAGCAGAAGCTTTTTCGTCACCTTCATATCAATGTCATTTCTGCACGCTCGCCCGCGTACCTGCATACGTTAGCCGAATGGCCGCAGCCACGCTCTATAGTGATACACACAGCCGCATCCATCCGAGATCAGTATTGCAAAGTCAAGCAGAAGCATGAACCAGGAAACACTTGTCGATCTCCGCAAGCCACCTCTGCATGGCTACCTGCCCACCCTTGACGGCTGGCGTGCTATTGCGATCCTCCTGGTCCTGCTGACACACGACCGAGTCCATCGCCTCGGGCCATTGTCCACTGCATGGCTCCATACAGGAGCGGGACTGGGCGGGGTCGAACTTTTCTTCGCCATCAGCGGCCTGCTGATCTGTTCGCGCTTGCTTGCAGAACAGCATCGTACCGGCACACTCCATCTGCGTACGTTTTACCTCAAACGATGCTTCCGGATATGGCCCGCGGCCTGGTTCTATCTCTTGATACTGGCGTTATTGATGAGAGCAGGTGTATTGCAGCCGGCGCAGTCGGGCATCGTCTATTCGCTACTGACCATCCGCAATTATCTGCCACTTCAACTGCAGCCGCAGGACTGGTACACCCTTCACTTCTGGTCGCTTTCGGTAGAGGAGCACTTCTACCTCTTCCTGCCAGCATTTCTTCTGCTGGTGCGTCGGCATCGTCTGCGCGTGGCAATCCTTTTGAGCCTTGTTCTTCTGCTGAGCGTTTGGCAGCGCTTCGCCGGGGTGCATCCGGCGTTAACCTTCGGCTGGTGGCCGGCCTTCCATACCGATATTGCGGTCCGCGGCATCCTGATCGCTGCCGCCGCTGCGGTGCTGGTGGAGCGGCAAGCGGCGCGGGCGTGGTGTGAACGCTGGCTCAACCCCTACCTTGTTCTTTTGGCGGCAGCTGTACTTTCGATCGTTTGCTACGATCACACCACCTACGTGACCAGCGACGCTATGTTGTTGATTTACACGCCGCTGGTGCTCAGCACGCTGGCACGCCCGCACTCGTTGCCCGGCCGCTTGCTGGAGTGGTCTCCGCTACGTTTCATCGGCCGCATGTCATACAGCCTCTATCTCTGGCAGATGCTGCTGCTACCGTTCAATATGCCCCTCGCCAATCCCCATGCGCACTGGCTGCTCGCACTGACGAACTCAGTGTGGCGCTATCCGACAGTCTTTGCAATCGCCTCAGCGAGTTATTTCGGCCTTGAGAAGCCGCTGATTCGTGTTGGCCACCGCATCACGCATACACGCCTGCAGCGTCGTGAGCCTTAATCAAGCGCGCAGCTACTCTGAGCTTACGAACTCGCCAGCAGCTCCAGCAGCTCGCGCGTCTCGGTCAACACCACGTCCGCCTGCGCTCCGCTTAGCGGCCACTTCAGCACACCCTGCGGCGTGAACTGCGCGCCATTCTTCGCGTTCTTTGCAACGAGCTTCATCAGCATGCCTGCGTTGATGCCTTTGCCGTCAGCTGCCGGCGCAGCATGCAGCTTTTCGCTGAAGGTGACGTACAGCATCTCGCGCATAGGCTTCATCTGCCCGGCCTTCACCGCCGGCGCTCCAGCCGGTCGCACCGCTGCTGTCTCTCTCAGCGCTCGCGTTGCATTCGACTCCGGTCGGTTCAGCGCAGCGCGGCTTGAAAACTGCAAGTTTGCCGTCTGCGGGGCCTGCCCATGCCTGCCCCACAGCGGAGTCGCCGGTCGCCCATACGAAGGTACCGTCTTCACCGGCGCCTTTGCCGGAGCAGCAACCTTCTTCGGTTCCTCTATCGCCGTGCGCTTGCGTTCCAACTGAGCAATTCCCAGTTGCTCGCACGTGAGGCGAATCTCCGCCGCGGCGAGCAGATGCAGCACCGTCTCCGGTGGCTTACCGTAGCGGTCTTCCAACTCCGCGCGCACCTCCGTCAGAGTCGCCGCCGTCTCTGCGCCTGCGATCGCCTTATACATGCGCAGCCGCTGTCCCTCCTCAGGGATATACGCCTCGTCGATGCGCAGACTTATCCCCAAATTCACTGTCACCTGCGGCCGCTCCTCGCGGCCCTCGCCCTTCAGGCGGCTGACGGCTTCTTCGAGCATCGTCGTGTACATCTCGAAGCCAATCGCTTCGATGTGTCCCGACTGCTCGCCACCGAGCATATTGCCCGCTCCGCGCAGCTCGAGATCGAGCGCAGCGATCTTGAAGCCGGCGCCAAGATCTGAAAACTCCTTCAACGCCGCGAGTCGACGCCGAGCAATCTCCGTCAATTGCTGCTCCGGCGGAATCAGCAGGTAGGCGTACGCTCTACGATTCGAGCGTCCCACGCGGCCACGTAGCTGATATAACTCGCTCAACCCATGACGATCTGCGCGGTTGATGATGATCGTGTTCGCGCGTGGAATATCCAGGCCGTTCTCGATGATGCTTGTCGCGCAGAGCACGTCGTACTCGCCATCCATGAACGCGAGCATCGTGCGTTCAAGCTCGGCCTCTGGCAGTTGACCATGCCCGACGACGACACGCGCCTGCGGCACCAGCTCACGAATCTTCGCAGCGAGTTCGTAGATCGTCTCGACGCGGTTGTGCACGAAGTACACCTGTCCGCCGCGTTCCAGCTCCACCTCGACCGCAGTGCGGATCAGCTTTTCATCGAACTTCGCCACAATCGTCTGAATCGCCATACGGTCCTTGGGCGGCGTCTCGATGACGGACATATCGCGCAGCCCCACGAGCGACATATGCAGTGTGCGCGGGATGGGCGTGGCCGACATAGACAAGACATCAATCGACGCCCGCATCTGCTTCAGCCGCTCCTTGTGCTTCACGCCGAAGCGCTGCTCCTCATCCACCACCAGAAGGCCGAGGTCTTGAAACTTCAGCCCCTGCCCCAGCAGCGCGTGCGTGCCCACAAGGATGTCCACCTTGCCCTGCTCGCACAGCTCCATCACATCCTTCTTTTCCTTCGCCGTGCGGAAGCGCGACAGCATCTCCACCACAATGGGGAACTTCGACATCCGACGCTTGAAACTTTCAAAGTGCTGGAAGCACAGCACGGTCGTCGGCGTAAGAATGGCGACCTGCTTGCCGTCCTGCACGGCCTTGAACGCCGCGCGCATCGCAACTTCAGTCTTGCCGTAGCCGACATCGCCACATAGCAGCCGGTCCATCGGCTGCGTGGTCTCCATATCATTCTTGATGTCCTTGATCGCGTTCAGCTGGTCTTCGGTCTCGTTGTAGTCGAACGCGTCTTCGAACTCGTGCATCATGTTGTTGTCGGGCGAGAAGGCATAGCCTTCAGCAGCCTTGCGCTGTGCGTAAAGCTTCAACAACTCTTCAGCCATGTCCTGCATGGCCTTCTTCACACGAGCCTTCGTTTTCGCCCACGCTGGATTCCCCAGCCGGTTGAGTTGCGGTGCAGGTCCTGTATCGGTTGACCGATACTTCTGGATCAGATCCAGCCGCGTCAGCGGAACATAGAGCTTCGCCTCTTCCGCGAAGGTGAGGATCATCAGCTCGAGGTTCGAGCCATCGCCCTGCTCGAGATTCCGCAAACCGTCGTAGCGCGCGATGCCGTGCTCCACATGAACGACAAAATCGCCGACGGCGAGATCGCGGAAGTCCGAAACAAATGCCGCAGTCTTCGACTTCTTGCGAGCGGGTCGCGCATTCACGTCGGCATCGTCGTTCAGGTCATTCGCGCCAACGACGATCACCTGCTGCGCCGATTTGCGTTCGAGGTCCATCACCTGCACGCCGTTGCTGATCGCAGCGCGCACGATCACCGGCGTGCGCAGGTCACCCGCCAGGTAACTCGACTCCGAGTACACCGACGCCGACTGACCCTGTTCGACCCGCGAGCCGATGCGATACGCGACGCCATACTCCTGCATCAGCCCAGCGAGTCGCTCTACCTCGCCCTGATTTGGAGCAGCAATCAGCACTCGCGCCTCGCTCTCCATCCAAAGCTTCAGCTGGTCGATCATTGCGGGGATCGAGCCGTGAAAGCGCATCGTCGGCCGTGTTGCGAACTCGATTTCACTACCGTCACTGCGGTCGCCTTCAAGCACATCGACAGCGCCTAGCTGATCGAGATCGCAGCCGCTATAGCCGCGCACCTGGTCCTCCAGCTCCCACGGCGAAAGGTACAGATCCCCCGGCCCTACCAGCGAGCCGATGCCCGCGCGCTCATGTCGCTGCTCCACCTTGTTCCACCAGCGCTCGCCCTGATTCGCCACCATCGCAGGCTCTTCCACAAACACTCTCGCCTGCTTGCCCATCAGCTCCAGCAGGCTCGACTTCGCCCCTGCCACCGCCGCATAAAACTCCCAACCAGGAAAGATTGTGGCTCCGCTCTCCGTGGTGCTCGGCTGTCCATCCGCAAGCTCGACGCTCTGCGTTCCTTTCTTCGTCAAACGCGCGTTGATCTTGCCCAGCAGCTCATTCGTCGCCGGTGTCTCCGTCAGCGGCAGCAGAAGAACCTCATCTACATGGCCGGTACCCATAGCCGAGCGTTGCGTTTCTGGATCGAACCTGCGGATCGACTCAATCTCATCGCCAAAGAAGTCGATGCGCACCGGCCGCTCCATCTCCGGCCCATACACATCGAGAATGCCACCGCGGATCGTCACCTGCCCTGGCATCTCCACCACGTCCACGCGTGTGTAGCCCACCTGGATCAAATGCTCCACCAGCATGTCCGGCATATGTTCTTCGCCCACGGCCAGCCGCAGCGCCAGGGCCGCGTAATACTCGCGACCGAACAGCCGCATGCACGCAGCTTCCATCGGAGCGATCACCACCTTCGCCGTACCGCTGGCCAGCTTCCACAATGCAGCCGCTCGCTGCTCCTGGATCTCTCCATGCGGCGACAGATTCTCAAACGGAAGCACATCATGCGCTGGCAGTCTTAGCACTTCATCCGGCTTCAGCGCACCCGTCAGCTCACACGCCGCGAGCACTGCCGTATGCAGCGCCTCTGCCGCCTTGTTATCAGCGACCAACACCAGCGCAGGAGCCTGCGCGGCCTTTACGAAGTACGGAAGATACAGCCCACGCGCCGTAGCCGTGAGTCCAGACACACGTCTCCGACCCGTGCCGCCCGCCAGGTGGCGACGCACACGCTCAAAGGCTGCGGAGGACTCCAGGTCCGCCATCAATTCGCGGACGAAAGGAAGAATCATACCTCTACGATTCTATCCGGTAGGTGGCTTCACTCGTCCTATTCGGTGATAAGTCGCGATGGCTACAGCTCACGAATCTCGCCATCTGCCTCCGTCTCCACATTCTCGCTTAGGATCGCCTGCCCATACTCCAGCAGCGTCACCATGAACACACCACCGCAGATATTGCCCGCCACCGCTGGCCCGAGCCACTGCGGATAGGCCGACCAAGGCAGTTGATGCGTGAGCACCGCAATCAGGATTTCGCCACTCGTTGCAATGCAGTGGGCAAAGTTCCCCAGACCCACCACAAACGTCAGCGCCCAGATGATCATCACCGAGCCGGTGATCGAATGCGACCCCGACACCAGCCACGCAGCCGTCGCGATAATCCATCCACCGACCACGCCGCTCCAGAAGATCGTGCTCACAGGCTCGTGGACAGCCGCCAGTCCCAGCCCCGCCATCGCCTGCACCACATCAGCGGGAATGGCATGTGTCAGCGCAGCCAGGCTCGCAAACGCAAGCGCTCCCACGATATTCGACGGCAGCACCGTGGCCCACAGCCTCAGCGTGTTCCATATCTGCCGTGGCTCCGTCAGCACCAGTGCCACTGGGTACAGCGTGTTCTCCGTAAACAGCTGGCTCCGCCCCAGAATCACCACGATAAAGCCCAGCGGATAGAACATCCGCGAGATCATAAACGCACCGCCCGCCGTCCCGAGGTGAGCGATTGCCACGCCTACGCCCAGGGCTGACAGTCCCATAAAGATGCCGCCCGTCACACCCGAGATCGCCAGCGACACCGTCGTCCGCTTCAACTCTTCGCGGGCGTTCTTCGCCACCTGCTGGTAGATCTCCGTGGCGCTCGGTCGGGAGAGGTTCTTCTGGTGCGAGGCCGAACCGTCCGCTTCGCCACCCTCTGCCGGCGCGGATGTCGCCTCTTCCGGTGTAGCCCAGCCGCTCTCTACTTTTTCTTCCTGGTTGGGGCTTTCGTTCTCGTTCGACACAGTCGTACCTCGCCTAATCTGACAGTTCCCTCTTCAGATGCACTCACGCCCTCGAAATCCGCCTCAGGTTGGTAAAATCGAAGCAATGTCAGCAGCGCTCGCACTCTCGCCCGAAGTCCTCGCCAAATATCAGCCCGTCATCGGGCTTGAAGTCCACGTCCAGCTGCTGACCAAGACCAAGGCCTTCTGCGGCTGCAAGAACGAATACGGCGGCGAGCCCAACACCCACGTCTGCCCCGTCTGCCTCGGCCTGCCCGGCGCTCTGCCTGTACTCAACAAGCAGGCCGTGGAGTACGCCGTTCTCGCAGCCAAGGCCATCGGCTGCGAGATTCGCGAGACCAGTATCTTCTCGCGTAAGAACTACTTCTATCCCGACTCCCCCAAGGGCTACCAGATTTCCCAGTTCGACAAGCCCATCGCCGAGAACGGCGAGCTGATCGTTCCCGGCTTCGACGCCGCTGGCAACGCGATCTCCAAGCGCATCGGCATCACGCGCCTGCACATGGAAGAAGACGCCGGCAAGAGCCTCCACGACGGCTTTGCCGACTCCGCTTCACGCACCTACATCGACCTTAACCGCTGCGGCACTCCCCTCGTTGAGATCGTCTCCGAGCCGGATCTCCGCACCGCCGACGAGGTGTTCGAATACCTCACCAAGCTCAAGGAAATCCTGCTTTACACCGGCGTATCCGACTGCAACATGGAGGAAGGTTCGCTCCGCTGCGATGCCAACGTCTCCGTGATGCTGAAGTCCGACTGGGAGGCGCGCGGTACGGCCGCCTATGGCACCAAGGCCGAGGTCAAGAACGTCAACAGCTTCCGCTACATCCGCGCTGCGGTCGAATACGAGATCGAGCGCCAGATCGGCGTCATCGAAGACGGTGGTCGCGTCGTGCAGGAGTCCCGCCTCTGGAACAACGCCGAAGGCCGCACCTACTCCATGCGCTCCAAGGAGCAGGCCCACGACTATCGCTACTTCCCCGAGCCCGACCTGCCTGCACTCGTCGTCGGTGCCGAGTGGCAGAAAAACATCCTCAGCGCCATGCCCGAGCTTCCCGAAGCCCGCCGCGCGCGTCTCGCCTCCGAGTACGGTCTCTCCACGCAGGACGCGGCCACACTCACCACCGACCGCGAACTCGGCGACTTCTTCCAGCAGGCAGCTGCGCTCGCGAAGAGTCCCAAACGCGTCGCCGCCATCCTGCTCTCCGAGATCACCATGCGCCTCCGCGGCGGCGAACTTGTACTGGGCCAATCCCCGGTGTCCCTCAACGGCCTGGTCCTCGCAGCCGACCTCGCCGAAGCGGGCGAGATCAGCTCCAAGCAGCTCAAGCAGCTGCTCGATAGCTGCTTCACCGAGAGCAAGGACTTCGCCTTCATCTACGACCGCGACAAGCCCCAGCAGATCTCGGACACCTCCGCCATCGAAGCCATGATCGACGAGGTCATCGCCGCGAACCCCGCGCAGGTCGCACAGTTCAAGGGCGGCAAACGCACCGTCAGCGCTTTCTTTGTCGGGCAGGTGATGAAGCTGAGCAAGGGGCAGGCAAATCCCGCCCTGCTCAACGAGCTGGTCGTCAAGAAGCTCGACGCGTAGCTCTCTCTGAAGGTAGGTAAACTATCGGCGCATCCCAGGCGGGTGCGCCGATTCTTTTCATGGATGATGCTGTGCCCATACCGTAAGCCGTTTTCCCCACGCGGAGTGATCCGCCACGCTCATTACCGGATTGGCTCCGATAAAGATCAGCCCGCCAACCACCGTCACCAGCAGCGGACGCCTCCACGTAAACAGATCGAAAACAAACAATAACCCGATGATGCCCAGGCAGACCACGGGAACAAGAAAAAAGTGATGCTGCACCAACGGAATGCGCGACAGCGCCGGAGGCAGCAGCATCACGTTCGCGATCAGGAGCAGCCGCTTATGCACCTTGCGGTGGTTGCGCTTCCAGATCGCCACAGCGACGAACGCACCGAAGATCAGGATGCCGATCACGTTGTCGATCAGAAACGACTCCGGCGTGAAGAACGCCGGTAGCTGCGCTCCTCGGCGCAGCGTACCAAAAGGTGCCAGCACACCGAGCACCACCATCAGCCCAGCAACCACCGCCCCAAACACACCGAGCTTGCGATGAAGCCGAACGTTCCCCGCCGAGATCAGACTCGACTGCACAGCGAAGAGAATAATCCACGTTGAAAACACGGCACCATGCAGATGCACCAGCAGGCTCGGCAGATGAGCGAAGACTGCACCTCTGAGAAAGTAGCTGGGCGCGAACCCGACCACCACGGTCAGCAGCATAAAAAACGAGAGGGTCGTGAAGAAAACATCGTCAGCACGCTTCACTGCAGGACGCGCAATCAGGGTGGCCATAAGGGGATCTCACTGAGCCGATTTTTCAGACGGAAACTGGATTCGATTTTAGGGGCATCTCCTCTTTTTCGCAGCAAATCGCGCGTCTTTCTCGCCAATTTATGCGTAGAGACAACATCAAGCGCATCCTGTCGCCCCGCGAACGAATCCAATCTGCAGATGCCTGAGAACCCCAAGAAACCGACCCACCCCAACGTCATACTTTCTATCTGCTGCATGAGCCTGCTGCTCATTGCGATGGACGTCACGATCGTCAACGTCGCTCTACCCTCCATCGAGCACGAACTACACGCCTCTGTCGCTCAGCTTCAGTGGATCATCGACGCCTACACGCTCGTGCTTGCGAGCCTGCTGATGCTCTCCGGCTCCATGTCCGATCGCTTCGGTCGACGCCGCATCTTCCAGATCGGCCTTGCCATGTTTTCGCTAGGCTCGCTGCTCTGCTCCATCGCGCCTAACATCCACACGCTGATTCTCTTCCGCGGCCTGCAAGGCATCGGCGCGTCCATGCTGAACCCCGTTGCGCTCTCCATCATTGCCAACGCCTTTACCGTGCCGAAGGAACGCGCCCGCGCTGTCGGCATCTGGGGAGCCGTTGCCGGCGCCTCACTCGCGCTCGGCCCGCTCATCGGCGGCGCGCTCGTGCAGACCGTCGGCTGGCGAGCCATCTTCTGGATCAACCTGCCCATCTCCATCGCGGCCATCGTTCTCACCGCACTCTTCGTGCCGGAGTCGAAAGCTCCCCGCGCCCGTCGCCCCGACCCGCTCGGCCAGCTCTTCATCTTCGGCTTCCTCTGCTGTCTTACCTACGCCGTCATCGATAGTCCCATCGCCGGCTGGCGCGCACCGCACATCCTCGCAATGCTCGGCTCTGCCCTCGTGCTCTTCCTACTCTTCCTTCTGCACGAGCACCGCCGCCAGCTGTCACAGACCGACCCGCTCGTCGACCTGCGCTTCTTCCGCAGCGTTCCCTTCTCGACAGCATCGGTGCTCGGCATCAGCGCCTTCGGCTGCTTCGCTGGCTTCCTCTTCCTCAACACGCTTTACCTGCAGCAGGTCCGCCATCTCGCAGCCTTCACGACCGGGCTCTGCACACTGCCACTCGCTGTCACGATGATGATCTGCTCTCCGCTTTCCGGTCGTCTCGTTGGTAGCCGCGGTCCACGCCCGTCGCTGTTGCTGGCGGGCTTTGGCTTCACGGCGAGCACGCTGATCCTCACGAATCTCTCCACCACCACGCCGCTCTTCATCGTGCTCAGCGCCTACGTACTCTTCGGTATCGGACTGGGTATGGTGAACCCCGCCATTTCTAACAGTGCCGTCGAAGGCATGCCGCTCTCGCAGGCAGGCGTCGCCGCAGCCATCGCCTCCACCAGCCGACAGGTCGGTGCTGCCCTCGGTGTTGCGATCGCAGGCACCGTCGTCAGCCTCAGTCACGCGCACCACACCGACCTCGCGCTCGCCACGCACCCCATCTGGTGGCTCATGGTCGCGGCAGGTTTGCTCGTCTTTGCTTGCGGCATCGTCTCGAATACCGCTTGGGCCAAGGCCAGCGCGCAGAAGGTCGCGTTCCTCTTCCAAGCCTAGTACTGCATCCTGCTTGCTACATGGTGATGCAGTATTCTCATCCTCATGAAGCCTCTGCGCGAAGCCATCACTCTGCTTGGCCTTGTACTGCCTGCGATCTACCTCGCGATCACGTATTCGTCGCTGCCTTCGCTAATTCCGAGTCACTTCTCACTCAGCGGCCAGCCCGACCGCTTCGCCGCTCGAGGAGTTCTCTGGTTCATCCTCGGCATCTCCGCCGTTCTTTACCTGCTGCTCACGGTCGTCGGGCAATTCCCCCGCCTCTTCAATCTGCCTGGGCCGCGCAATGGCTCCAGCCGCGCTCGCGCGGAAGCCCTCGGGAAAGAACTCGTCGCCTGGCTGCGCCTGGAGATCGTTCTTACCTTCGCCTGGCTCGTCTGGTCCATTCTCTCCATTGCGCACCACCGCACGCATGATCTCAGCACAGGCTTTACGTTGGTAGCGTTCCTCGTCATTACGGCGACGACACTTTATTACCTCTTCCGCATGAAACAGGCCGCAGAGACGAAGCCGTAGCCGCTACCGCGCGTCTTCCGATCGCACAATACCCAACCGTTCGGCAAACTGTTCCGGCGTGTTCAACTCGATACTTACCGGCCGCCCCTCCTGCACCCACGCCTGCAGTCCACCCTCCAGAACCCAGACATCCGCAAAGCCCATCTTCCCCAGCGACTCCGCCACCCGCGCACTGGCAAATTCGTTCTTCGTCGAGCAGTACAGCACCACGTCTACACCCTCTGGCACAATCAGCTTCGGCTGCAGCCGCAGACGCGCCGGGTCCACTCGCAGTGCCCCTGGTATGCCCGCGGTCACCCGCTCGTCCGCCTCATAGTTCAGTAGGTCTATCACCGCGACCCTGTCGTTCTCGTTCAGCTTCGCCTGCAGCAGCGCCGGGCTGATGCGCCGCAACCGCAAGTGACGAATCATCCGCACCATCCTCATCGCGCGCCATAGCACATAGCCGAGCAGAGGGCCGCCGACCAGAACTATAAGCAACAGTCCAAAGCGCTGAAGGCCATGCATGACGACGTCCATCTGGTTCGCAAAGATGTATCCGATCACCACATAGGTCGCCGTCCAGATCGCCGAGCCTGCGGCGTCGTACAGCACGAAGCCCCGCACCGTTGCTCCCTCCGCTCCTGCCAGCGGAGGCGAGATTCCATCCAACCCCGGCACAAACTTCGCCACCAGCAGCAGCCGCAAGCCCCAGCGATCGAACGTTCCTTTTGCCTTCTCGCGGCTACGCCGAGGATCGGGCGTAAAGCTGCACACCAGCCGAATGACGCCGCTGCCCCAGCGACGTCCCAGCCAGAACCAGAACCCGTCCGCCGCCAGGCATCCCACAATGCCCGACAGGAGCACCAGCCACAATCGCAGATTTCCATCTCCCTGCGCCGCCAGCGCTCCCGCCGTCATTAACAGCAGTAACGACGGCACCGGCAGGCAGAACTGCTGTGCGAACACAGCCATGGCAATTCCGGGATAAGTCAGCTGTGCTGGTGTTGCCATAGAAAAATCGGGGCCCTACTTGTATGAGACTCGACGATTACCCTTCCGGTTCATCTTTATGTCTTCTCTCCAAAACAAACTCTCTGAAGAGATGGACTCCCACTCGCGTCGCGAAGACGACGCGGGCGCTCACCACGCCGCTCAACGGTCCCTGGCTGCTTCCCGGGTACCATGCCTGATGAACGATGATCGGCCCTGAAAAGTCTGCGACCGTCGGCGTGAGCGAAAACACCCTATGTCCATCGCTCTCATGACGGGCGGTGATCTCCGCCAGCAGCGCGTTTTCTACCTTGTGCTTTACGGAGCAACCGTGGCAGGGGATGTAGCGCAGGTCTTCATGGAACAGCTCTTCCATCCCGTAGCGCACCGAGCCGTTGATCGAGGTCACAGCGAAGGACGAGCCGAACCTCTGCCCGAAGCCCGGAAGATCCTGTCCCCAGCCTGAGGGCTTGTCACGCGCCTGACTGTAGCTTGCCCGTATGGTGGTCGACAACGCCCCCCACAGCCCATAGGTGTCCCTTAGGTAGTCATGCCGGAGTTCTTTCTGCGTAGGTGGTACGTACGGCCTGTGGTTGACCATCGCGATTTGATCAGGGGGTGATTTCTCTCGCGTACGAAGCTCTTGAGGCTTTGGTGCCTCGGGCAGAGCGGCTGTCTGTCCGCGTAACGCCGGTGCGATGGCTAATGCGCTCAAGGAGCAAACCAGCAGCCCCAGGAAAAGGCCGCGACCTCGATCCGACATAGTTCACCTCTTCGGCGTCTTCGCCTGTTTCGGGCTTGGAGAGAAAACATGAAAGTTTGAAAATCACAGAGTGCCCTGACAATACCACCCGGCAGGCATTGTGTGCGTCATCGAGCTGTTCACGATGTCGAAAACTCGCGTCTAATCTCTCTATGCGCCTACCCCGCACGCTCGCGCTCCTCGCTACCCTGCTCACTCTCGGCTGCCGCAAACCCCCGTACACGCCGCCCGAGACGCCTATGCCGCCCAACACTACCCTGCTTTCGCAGATGATGCGGCAGCTCTCCTCACAGCCCGGCTTCACGGACGCTCTCATCCATCAGCTCGATAGCGGTGGCAAAAAAGGTCCAGCCCTCCTCACCCCCAAACTCCTCACCGAGCTCCGCAACCGCATCCTCGGCAAGGACTGGTCTGGCCTCGATCGCTTCCCCGGCTGGACCATGCGCGAGATCAATCCGACCGTCCGCGTCGTTGGCCACTTTGCAGGCAAGGATCAGAAGCTCGAAGCCGCCTCTGCCGTCCATCCCGGCACCCCCATCTCGGCAGCGCAGGCGCAGACTGCCGCCCAGTATCTCGACCTCGGCCCTTACTCTCTCGATAAGGCCGAAACCGTTGCGCTCGACACCCCCAGCACGCTGCCACCCTTCACCACCGACGGCATCGTTACGAAAATTGGCAACGACATCATCCGCGGAGACGGCCCCAACGCTCTCGCTCCGGAGCACGCCGATTCGCAGCGCCTCGCCGACATCCTCAACCGGCTCGCAGCCAATCAGCTTCAGGGCGCGCAAACCTTTGCCGTCAGCGTCGCCCATGTACCCCCAGCCGCAACGCCGGCATCGAAAGCCGATCGCGCCGTGTTCCATGAGCTCTTTCCCGACTCGAAGTCGCTCTCGGCTTCCACGCCCGACCAGCTCATCACGCTGCTGCAGCAGACCGGCCACACCGTCACCGTCAACGACGCCCGCTACTTCGCCAACTTCGCGCACCTGCACTATAAGGGCGACGACGTCATGGCACCCTTCTGGATCAACACAGGCCTCAAGGTGCCGGATAGCCACGGTCGTCCCCTCCTCGTCCCTGTCTCGCACGCTGAACTCGAATGGCACATCCATGGCCCCCATCTCAATGCCGACATCAGCTACTACTTCGGCATCGACGGCAAATCCGAATGGCGCACCATGGACACGCTCGATCAGGCCTGGGTGCTCAAGCGCGACGCCCACGCCTACACCGGCAAGCAGGCCGTCGAAGCCACGCGTCTCGCCTCGCTGCTCACGATCGCTTACATGCACCTGCACCAGAAACATCCGGCGCTGCCCTTCGGCGGCTACTATGCTCTCGGCGTCTGCCAGGACGGCGTCTCCGCCATCGAGCACGCGCTCACCGGCACCACCACGCTCTATCCCAATACCGCGGACGAGAGCTTTTTCACCGACTCCCGAGACGCGGAGATCAACTCCCTCTTCCGCATCATTCCCAAAGACCGCGACGGCCATGCACCCGGCCCCGAGCGCATCTTCGGTTCTCTTCCGGTCCCTGCCGCAAAAGGAGCGGAGCCTTTCGCTGCCATCACCATCCCTGGCCTTTCTGCTGACCTGAATGCCACCTACACCGCATGGCAGCAAGGAAAGCTCGAAGGCCAGCACGACTGGCGCGTCTATATCTTTTGGGCCGTCGCCATCGTGCTTGCCATGCTCGCGGCAGTGGTCTCCTCCGTCAGCAAGCGCGACCGGCTAAACCGTAACTAGCAAAGTGCAGTGCAATACAACGCTGCTGCATCGATCATGCTCCTACCACCGGGAGGCAACACCATGGCAACTAAGAAGGTAGCGAAGAAAAGCGTCAAGACGGCCACCGCAAAGAAGGCAACTAAGAAACCAGCCAAAAAGTCTCCGGCCAAAAAGACCGCCCGCAAATACGGTCCCTCCGTAAGCAAGCAGGTCGAAACCGAAATGCGCGAGATGCACGAAGGCAAGCTCAAGAGCGGGGGCAGCGGTAAGAAGGTCACCAACCCGAAGCAGGCCATCGCCATTGCCTTGTCCGAGGCCCGCAAGAAGGGCGCCAAGGTTCCGCCCAATCCCAATAAATAAGAGGAGCCCTTAGGCTCCTCTCATCTCTTACTCGTGACTCGAAACTACGGCTGCGTCTGCTCCGGTGTTTCCACAGTCGGCACAGGGAACTGCGCCAGGTCCTGCTTCATCACAGGTCCTTCCGACGGCAGATACGTGCGATACACGCTGATGTGGAAGCACGCCTGCCGAAACTCTTCCTCCACATCGATCTCCCCCGCCTGCATGATCGCCTGCAGCCGGTCGCGCATCCACGCCAGCTGCGCACGGGTCATGCCCCGCTTGCCGATGTCGATGGCCTGACCCGTCAGATGCGGCGAAGCGGCCTCACCTTCAATTCCTGCAGCGTTCCCGTTCACATGCGTCAACCGGCGCTGATAATTCACCGACCGCGCCGCCGAGGTCACCATCAGCGGCTCGCCAAACTTCTCGTAAAACTCCTGCCCCAGGTCCTGCGCAAACGTCACTGTCCACGGCCGCGCCACGCGCCGGTTCTCCGGTAGCTCCGGATTCACACGTAGGCTCCTGCTCTGCGTAAAGTCCACCAGCTGCCCACTCCCTCGCATGCGGTCCAGATCTTCATCATCCTGGATGCGCGTCAAACCTTCACCCATCGCCATGATGTTCTGGTGAACCAGCACCTCGTGCGTGCCTCTCAATGGAGACGCCGAAGCAGCCGCCTCAAACGCTGCTCCCCGAATCGCCGTCCGCCGGATCAGCGCCAGTCGCTCCCGCGTCGTCAACAACCGCGTCCGACCGTGGCGACCCACGCGCACGCGATACATCGTCGGCATATCCATGGGAGGATCGTCTACGACCCGCGCCCGTCGCCGCGACTTCGCGCCCGGCTTCAGCGGAGCAGAGCTTCTGGCCCTTGATTCAGACTGTCTGGACTCCGATTGCCGCCCTTGCGTCGACTTCGCGCCCGCACGCTTGCCCGCCTGCCTCTTCGACTCGGACTTGGACTTCCTGCTCGAATGCGAGGTCTCCACCGGCACCGCAGAGTTCCTACGCACGCGGGCACTTCGCGTCTTTGTGGGCGGAGCCGCCGAAGCAGGCGTAGTCCACGCGCAGCTCAACAGCAGCGCCGTCAAACCGACGACGGCAGTGCAAGCCTTCAGCTTAAAGATGGAACGGAAGCGCGGGATAAGGACCCCTGGCAGCGGCTGATTCATATCTAGTTGTAAAGGCGGCCGCGAAGCCCCCAGAGCCCTTTCAGGATATCGCGGCACCGTGGACCGGCGATAGTGGCGAGAAGGATGCACTTTCGCCATGTGGAAAGCAGGCACAAAAAGACCCCGATGAAGTCTCACCGAGGTCTCTTTGCAACTTGCTCATTTCCCTACTCAGGCATCTTTGCGCCGGCCTTCACCCAGGCCGTCACCGTCGCGATGTCGTCATCAGATAACTTGCCCTTGGGAGGCATCGGCATCGGATCGTCCGCCGGACCCTCGTGGCGAATCAGCTTGATCAGCAGCGACTGCTCAGGATGCCCCACCACCAGTACCGAGCCATCGTGTCCACCCTTGAGCAACCCGGCCATCGTATCGATATTCAAGCCGCCGCGATGGTTCTCGCCGCCATGGCAGCGAGTGCAGTTCGCCTCAAAGATCGGCTTGACCTTCTGCTGATAGAACTCAACCGTTCCCGGATCGGGCATCTGGGCCGCAGCCACCGTATGCGGCTGCCACAACACGGCGGTCGCCGCCAGCGACATCACTCCCGTGCCCACCATCACACGCTTCCACATCGCAACGGAAGCCAACTTACGCTGAACGTCCAAACCACTCTCCAAGGTCACGCGGCAAACTCCTCCAAAAGCATCGATAGTGTCCACTTTACCCCAAAACAATCGAAGAGCAGGCACCGAATCCAGCATGCCTGCCCTTCTGTCTATTCGCGATTTCCTGTGTTTAAAACTCTCGCAGAAACAATCCCGACATCCGATCATTCCAGCCAAGCTTCTGGCGGTCGATGATGCTCCACAGCAGTCCGATACCCAGCGGAGCCGCTGCCAGAAAGTTCGCTCCGATACGCCGCCGCACCATGTCGCGCGAAGGCTTCTTCCCCGTCAACGTCATAAACTCCAGCCCGGAGTACGTCATGCCCAGCGTCCCGGCACCCAGCGAAAAGAAAACCGCCTGATACACAATAGCCAGTCCCGCCAGCAGACCCGCCGAAGCCATGATTTGCATCGGTAAGGAAAGCCCCTTCAGCGCGATCTCTGCCGCGTGCCCGCTCATCCACAGCGATACCGAGACAAACACCACGAAGCTGACCGCAATGCACACGCCATCCACCACCGTCGACATCAGGCGCAGCTCGAACGACGCAACCGGCACCTCCTGCAGTCTCTCTGGCTCATCGCTGTCCTCAGCATGTGCCTTCTGCGAGTACACCGGCTTCGGCGTATCCAGCACCAGCCCCTGCCACTCCGGTACGGCAGGCGCGAGCGGAGCCTCCATCAGGATCTCGGCTACCTCCACGATCTCCGGCTCCGCCACCTGGGCCATCACCGCGTCTTCCACCTCAAAGATCCGCATCTGGAAGCCCTGCGGCTGCTCTTCCTGTAGCACCGGAGCCTGCTCCTGCGTGTCACCCTCTTCCGTGCGCAGCGGGCCTTCCGCCAGGCGGGGACGCGCCTTCTTCGCCGCCACCAGCTGCCGCGGAAACTCGATGATGTTCGCCTGGATCGGCAACGGTTCGATGTGATGCTCTACAAACTCCGGTGCCAGCCGAAACTCGATCTCTTCCTCGAGCCCTTCCAGTTCCTCGGGACGGCCTGCCTGGGCCATATAACTGCGTTCCGGTAGCGGCTGCGGCTGCGGCAGATCTGCATAAGGCCGCACCTCCAGTTCGCCTGCAAAGGGTTCAGCACTATGCTGCCAGTCCCAGGTTTTTTCCGCCAGCGCAGCATCAGGCGCTGAAACCTGCAGCTGCGACAGCGTGGCCGCTTGAGGATTCACAGCCTCGAACACACGGGCGTCTTGGTCCGCCGCAACTCTTTCTACCACTGAAGCTTCCAGCGGCCTTTCTTCCGGCGCAATCGACATGGCTGCCACGGGCTGAGCCACGTGGACCGGTTCTTCTACCCACTGTGAAACGGGCGTGACCGGCACTGCGGCCGGGCGTGTGTCCATAAAATCGCGAAAGGTGGGTGCCTGCTGGTAGCGCGCCGCGACAGCATCCCGCACACGTTGCGCTGCCGCAGAGATCGCGGGGACGGCCTGCGGCGACTCCGCCACGCGGACCTCATTCACAACCCTGCGATTGCGGTGCGCGGCCAGCCGTTCCGCTGCTACTCGACGCAGCGCGGCTGCACGATCCGTTCCCGTTGCTGCGAGAACGGCCTGCTCATCAAACATCTCGTCATACAAATCATGCTGGGCGCTGCTACTCATAAGCTCTGCCTGTTCACTTCATACGGGCCGGTCGGCGGCCTCTCTCTAAAAACCATTAGCGCAATCTGTTGAGGTTCGACGAACGACAACAAACCGCTGCAACTCTGTTTTTGCGTTCCTTCGCAACTGTCGTGCTTGCGGATCGTCTAATCTCAAGTCAGTGGATCCGCATCTCAAACCCAACGCCTGCCGCAAAGCCCTGCAAGAGCTTTCTTACTTACTTCAGCGCCCGCAGGCGTGTCTGCTTCGCGCGCAGAAGCCCCTGCCTCACTCGCAGGAAACCCTGCCTCTTCTCATACTTACCATCGTACTGTTCGTGGGACACATAAATCTGCATGCGCAGGCCGTACCCACACAGATACTCCCGCCCGATACAACGCAAACTTCGGCGCTGCCATCCGCGCCCACACCCTCTTCGGATGCGCTTGGTTCCACAGAAGCTTCCACAGCCTCGCAGGATATTCCGCGCGCCACGCCGCTGCCTCCCGCCAAAGCCCCGCTGCCCATCTCCTGGGACTCCGACACCCAGCGCCTCGATGAAAGCATCTACACCCTCGAGGGACACGTCGTCGTTGTCTTCGGCGACCACACCCTCTACGCCGACAAAATCACCCTCGACACCGACACCAACGAGCTCACCCTCGAAGGCCACGTCAAGATCGTCGGCGGCGAAAACGACGAGCATATCGAAGCCTCGCACGCCACCTACAACGTCAAGGACGGCACTGGTCGCTTCTACGATGTCAGCGGATCCATCCAGGTGCGTGCCGTCGCGGCCGATAAGGCCACCACGACCACCGTCGTCGGCGCCTCCAATGGTCCGCAGCGCCAGGCATACACCAACACCAACCCCTTCCTCTTCCGCGGCCGCATGGTCGTCAAGACCGGCCCCACCGACTACGTCGTCTACGACGGCTCCGTCACCAGCTGCCTGCTCCCACATCCCGACTGGCAGCTCTACAGCGGCAAGTTCACCCTCGACAACGGCAAGGCCCACGCCGCGAACTCGACCTTCCGGTTACTGGGCGTTCCGGTGCTCTTCCTGCCCTACGTCTCGCACCCCACGGACCCCAACGAGCGCCAGTCCGGCTTGCTGATCCCCGTCTTCGGCTATTCCAGCGCCAGCAACGACACCGGCTCCAAGGGCCTCACCATCGGCGAGCAGGGCTACTTCGTCGTGAACCGCTCCGTCGATCTCACCGTCGGCATCATCTATTACTCGTTGCGCGGCTTCTCGGAGAACGGCACCATCCGCTACAAGGGCCCCGGCGACGACTTCTTTACCGGTCATTTCACCTCGCTGCAGGACCGTGGCTTTGAGCAGGCCACCCAGACCGGCACCACGCCCGCAGGCGTGCCCATCATCAGCAACGTCCACATTAACCAGAGCGGCACCGACATCACCACCGCCTTCCGCTACCGCTTCACCCCTTTTACACGCGGTGTCGGCGACGTCGAATACCTCTCGTCCTACATCTACCGCGCGGCCTTCACCGAAAACTTCAACCAGGCCGTCAGCTCCGACATCACCTCGGTGCTCTACCTCGCCCATCAGAAAGACGGCCTCTCTACCGATGTGCGCTTCGACCGCTACGAAGGTGAGAAGGTTATCCCCGTCGCCAATCATGCTGGCGAAGAGGTAAAGATCTTCCACGCCCCTTCGATCGACTTCTCCGGCATCGATCACCGCATCGCCGGCACCCCGCTGATCTACAACGTAGACGCGTCGGCTGCGGGCCTCAAGCGCATTCAGCCCAACTTCGTCTCCTCCGGCATCACCGAACGCCTCGACCTTCGACCCGAACTGTCGCTGCCGCTGGCTTTCAAAGGCTGGCATACGATGTCGAGCATCGCCGTCCGCGAAAGCTTCTACTCGCGCTCCCGCAAGGCCCCCTACGGCAACGGTGCAACGCCGGTCGAACTCAGCAACCCGGTCAACCGCGCCGATCTCGAAATCAACGTCGACATTCGTCCGCCCGCCATCGAACGCACCTTCAAGACCCCGGAAAACCTTCAATGGCTATTCGGTACGCAGGTGCGCCACACCATCGAACCTGAGATCGCCTACCGCAACGTCCACGGCGTCGATAATTTCCTCTCCATCCTGCGCTTCGACGACGCCGACCTCGTCAGCGATACCGACGAACTCAAATACGGCGTCCTGCAGCATCTCTACTTCCGTCCCCGCAAACCCAAGCCCCATCCCGGCTGCCCCGTCGTTCCCGTCAAGACCGGCAACAAGATCGAACCGAGCCTCGACCTGACACCGCAGCCGTACCTCGATGAAGAGGAACCCCATGCCACTACCGATGCCAACGGCATCCCTACAGCCGACACCAGCGCGCCCGATCAGCCCACGCGCACCCACGTCCGCCACGCCGCCGACCCCTGCGCGCCCACAGGCCCGGCTCCGCAGCAGGAGTGGTTCAGCTGGGAGCTCGCCCAGAAGACCTTCTTCGCCCAGAACTTCGGCGGAGCCGTAATCGACAGCCGCCGCAACATCTTCTCTACCACCCTCGACTTCTCGGGTATAGCCTTTCTTACCCAGCCACGCGCCATCGCGCCCGTCATCTCCCGCATGCGGTTTCGCACCTCCAGCCATGCCGACGTCGAATGGGACTTCGACTACGATCCCGGTGCCAAGAAATTCAACAGCTCCAACACCTTCTTCGACATCCATGAAGGCAGCTGGTTCGGCGGTTTTTCCTGGGCTCACCTCAGCGCGCCCGGACGCTCCCTTACAGCCAACATCAGTTCGGTGACCAACACGGTAACCGGCGTCACCAGCTCGGCTACCTCTAACTTCTCGCAGATGCGACTCTTGATCGGCTACGGCAGACCTAGCCGCCCCGGCCTCTCCATAGCTGGCGGCTCCGGCATCGACCTCAAGAACAAGGACTCGCAATACACCACCATCCAGGGCGGCTACAACTGGAACTGCTGCGGCCTCTCGGTCGAGTATCGCCAGTACAACCTCGGCCCCATCCGCGACGAAGGTGCCTATCGCTTCAACTTCACCCTCGCCAACATCGGTTCCGCCGGAAACCTCCGCCGCGCCGAAGCCCTCTTCTAGCCAGACACAAAACTGGGTGCTCCGTGTCCCAGATATTCGGACACGGGCAGGCTCGGCAACTCTCTCGCCCCGTGCGACCGCTCTCCTTTCTCCACTCCCGACCGTCCTACCCTGTCTATCCCTATCCCCCTGCTCTGAGATAATCAACCTGTGCTGAAACTCCGCAACTTCGCCCCTCTCCTCCTCGCAGTGACGCTCGCTGGCATCGGCTGCCGTGCCCAGGCACCCTCTGCCGCTGACGCTGTCACCCCCGGCAAGCCGCTCTCCCTCAACACCACCCGCCGCGTGGAAGTTCTCCTCCGCCAGAAGGCCAATCTTCCGCCCGACTCCACCATCAACGTCGGCGTTCCCACGGCCTCGGAACTTCCCGGCTACTCCGCCCTGAGCATCACCTTCACGAATGAAGGCAACACCTCGCGGCCCATCAACTTCCTGCTCTCCGCCGACGGTAAGACCATGGCGCAGTTCACCAAGTTCGACATCTCCAGAGACCCGCGCGAACTCGTCTCCGCCGACGGCCGCCCGTCCCGCGGAGGCCCGGCAAACGCCCCCGTTCTCATCGTCGGCTTCGACGACCTCGAGTGCCCCTACTGCGCCCGCCTCCACGCCTCCATCTTTCCGCTCATCACCCAGCGCTACGGAGACAAGGTTCACATCGTCTATAAGGACTTTCCCATCGAGCAGCACCCCTGGGCCATGCGCGCAGCAGTCGACGTAAACTGCCTCGCCGCTCAGTCCCCCACCGGCTACTGGGATGAGATCGACTACATCCACGCCCATGCCTCGGACATCGGCGCGAACCCCTCCGACCCCAAGGCAGAAAAGACCCTCGCCAGCGCAACCGCGCAGCTCGATAAGCTCACCGTGGATCTCGGCACCGTACAGAAGGTCGATCAGACAAAACTCTCCGCCTGCATTGCGAAGCAGGACACCGCTACCATCGAAACCAGCCGCAAGCTCGGCGAAGCCCTCGGTGTCGAAGCCACTCCGTCGCTCTTCATCAACGGAGCCAAGATCGACGGCGCGGTCCCCGTCGAGTTCATCTTCAACGTCATCGACGACGCCCTCCGTGCGCAGAATGTCACTCCTCCGCCGCCCTACAAGGTACCCACACCGCCTACGCAGACTCCGGCAGCTACCCCCGCAGCCAAATCTGCCGCTCCCACCGGCAAGTAACGTAAAGCATAAAAATCCCATCCTTCCGAGGGTGGGATTTTTGCTTTACGATGCACAGATGCGCCGCTCCGCCGCGATTCTCACACCAATGCTTGCTTCAACAGCGGTGACTCTACTGGCCGGATGCTCGGTACAGATGCAGCGGTGTATTGATACTTCGAATCGTGTTGTCGAGCCAGCGCACTGCTCGGTCATACCGCATGATGGCTATAGTTACTACTACGGTGGTTTAGGGAGCTACGAAGTCGGCTCAATCGCATTGGATGGAGCGTTCCAGCCAGAGGATGGCGAGCTCTACTCGCTTACGGGAACCGTCCGCGAGGGTTTTGGCACGTTCTTCTCGGAATATGCAGTAGATATTCTTTTTGTCGCGGCTATAGGAATCGTCATCGTCACGACAGGAAGTTTTACAAGCTAATGCGGTAACCCTAAGGATGCTTTAGGATAAGGGCGACTCTCAGTGACTCTTCCTATGCGCCGTTCTTCCGCTGTCATCGCGCCGCTGCTCGCCTCCGCAGCCGTCGCGCTCCTCGCCTCCTGTAACTCCTCCGAGCCGCAACGTTGCGTCGACGAGAATAACCGCGTCGTAGACCCCAGCTTCTGTAAAAATCTCCCCGGCAACGGACAGCCCGTCGCTGGTGGACTGGGCAATAACGGCGGCTATTACAACAACGGTATCTTCATCCCGCACTTCTATCGCTACTACTACGGCGGCATCGGCGGAGGCCTCGGCAGCGTTCTCTCCGGAGGCAGCTATGCTCCCCTCAGCGGCCACAGCTACTCCGTCAGCGGCACCACTCGCAACGGGTTCGGCTCATCCTTCGGCGGTGGTGAAGGTGGCGAAGGCGGAGGCGGCGAATAATGCAGCGTCTCACCCTTACCCCTCGACCCAACTGGCAGGCCACCGTCGAGCAGCAGGGCCTCATCTTCCATACGCCCGTAAGCGACGCTCTCGACGCCCGCCCCTACTGGGATGAGGCCGCCTGCTACGAGTTCAGCGCCGCCGAAGTCGACACGCTTGAAGCCGCGGCCAACGAGCTTCAAACCATGTGCCTTGCCGCCGCGCAGCACGTCATCGACAACCAACGCTACGCCGAGCTCGAAATTCCCGCCGAGGCCGTCCCGCTCATCGAGTGGGCTTGGAATGAGGAGCCGCCCGCCCTGTACGGCCGTTTCGACATCCTCTACGACGGAACACGCCCCCCGAAGCTGCTCGAATACAACGCGGATACTCCCACTTCGCTCCTTGAGGCCGCCGTCATCCAGTGGTATTGGCTCAAAGACATCTACCCCGACGCCGACCAGTTCAACTCAATCCACGAAAAGCTCATCGCCAAGTGGAAGGACATCGACAACTATCTCGCCAAGCCTGTCTACTTTGCCTCCGCCGACAGCGCCGAAGACCGCCTCACCATCGCCTACCTCCGCGACACCGCCGAGCAGGCAGGCCTGCCCACCCGCCAGCTCTTGATGCAAGAGATAGGCTGGAACGAGCCTCGCCAGTGCTTCGTAGATACCGAGCCCGCAGAGAACCGCATCGAGTCGATCTTCAAGCTGTATCCATGGGAGACGATGCTCGACGAATCTTTCGCAACGCAAGCGCTGCGCACCTACAAAGATATGCGCTGGATCGAGCCCATCTGGAAGCTGCTGCTCTCCAACAAAGGCATCCTGCCCATTCTGTGGGAGCTATATCCCAACCACGACCTCTTACTCGAAGCCCGTTTCGTCAACCACCGGAGCGGCTGGCAGCCCGCGCCCGGCTGGGTACGTAAACCCATGCACTCCCGCGAAGGCTCGAACATTACACTCACCACGCCGCACGGCAACGTCATGAAGACAGACGGCCCATACACCGATCGCCTGCAGATCGACCAGCGCCTGGGCCCCACCGTCAACTTCCGCGATACGCTCGCTATCAACCAGAACCCGGCAAACCCTACCCTTCGCTGGCCCGTGCTCGGCCTCTGGATGATCGATCAGGAGTGCTGCGGCATGGGCATCCGGGAAGATGCGACGCCCATCACCGGCAACCTCTCCAGCTTCGTCCCGCACTTCTTCCGCTAAAGGGACGACTGCGATAGCGGCGAACCAAAGATCGAACACCCAACCCACTCATCGAGCCATTACGCTAAAGCTATCGATGATTAAGGCCACCACCCTCTCCCGCTACGCACTTGCTCTCGCTCTCGGCCTCGCCCCGCTTGCCCACGCTACACAGCAACCACTCCCCAGCCTCCAGCAGGCCGATATCTACGGTCAAGAACTCTTCACCGCCTCCGGCTCCACCGGCATGGTGCTCGTCGTCGTCCGCAACCGCGAGGTCTACATCCACGGCTTCGGAGAGACTGCTCCCGGCAGCCACGTCACTCCCTCCGCGACCTCCTTCCTGCGCCTCTGCTCGCTCTCCAAGATCTTCGCCACCGACCTGCTCACACAGCTCTCCTCGCAGCGCATCGTGCGCCTGCAGGACCCGCTCCAGCTCTACGCGCCCCCCGGCATCACCGTGCCCTCGCGTCCGGAGCACCTCATCACCCTCGAAAATCTTGCGACCCACACCGCTGGCCTGCCACGCGAGGTCGGCTGGGCACCCGACGGCACGCCGCACTTCACCTTCCCCGACTACAACTTCCGCTGGCAGTGGCTTCCCACGCAGCACCTGCGCTCCGACCCCGGCACCATCGCTCTGTACTCGAACATCGGCTTCGACCTCCTCGGAGACGCACTCGCGCGCGCAACCAAACAGCCCTACGCGACCCTCTTCGCGACCCACATCACGCAGCCGCTCGGAATGAAGGAGACCACCTTCACTCCCACGCCCTCACAGTGCGCTCGCCTGCTGCGCGGCTTCAAGAATGAAGGTCCCTGCACCGACACTCAGCCCTCGGCCTCCAGCGCGGGCGTCTACTCCACCGGTCTGGACGTCTCGCATTGGCTCGAATACCTGCTCGGCACCTGGACCTCCGCCGGCATCCCAGCACAGAACCCCGCAGCACAGGCGGTCTACGTCGTGCCATCCACACTCAAGCGCCAGTCCGGCCTGGAGCACGCTGGCGATGTCACCGGCATCGGACTGGGATGGATGCACACCCCCGGCTCCGGCGATCCGAACTCGAATCTCGACCTCGTCGAAAAGACCGGCGGCGGCGCAGGCTTCCTGACCTACATCGTAATGAATCACGCCAGCAACACCGCCGTCTTCGTCGCTGTCACCGAAGGCCGCCGGTCGGGCCATTACAACGTCTTCAGATCCACCAACAATCTGCTGCTCGCACTCGATGGTCTGCCTGCCCTGCCGACCCCAGAAGTCCATGCACCGGCACCCAGGCCAGGTCGGCGCGGCGCAAAAGCTCTCGCCCGCACCAGGGCTCCACTCGTGAAGACACCAGCACGAAGAGCCGCGCCTCCAAGACCAGCTGCGCGCAAAGCGGCAAAGCGCAGACCTCGCAAGAGATAGACCCCCCATCTCTCCCAACCCTCTGCACAGGCAGCGCATGGAAAGCCCATGCGGATACACTGGTAGCAAGTGTGTCTAGCTAACTGACCATGACGTCAGAAAACTCACGGAGAATCCTTTGAAGATCGTCCTCGCCGAAAAAGTCTCGCCCGCCACGCTCGCCATCTTCCAGAAAGAGGCTGGCTGGAACGTCATCACCGCCGACAAGATCACCGACCTCCCCGCCGAACTCGCCGACGCTGATGCCCTCATCGTTCGCTCGGCTGTGCAGGCGGACGCGAAGTTGCTCGCAGCCGCTCCGAAACTCCGCATCATCGGTCGCGCAGGCGTAGGCGTAGACAATATCGACGCCGTCGAGGCCACCAAGCGCGGCATCGTCGTCATGAACACCCCCGGCGCCAACGCCGTCGCCGTCGCCGAACTCACACTTGGCCTGATGATCTCCATGTGCCGCAAGATCCCGCAGGCCAACAGCACCATGCACGCCGGCAAGTGGGACAAGAAGTCCCTCCAGGGCACCGAGCTCCGCGGCAAGACCCTCGGCATCGTCGGCTGCGGCCGCATCGGTCTCGAAGTCGCCCGCCGGGCTAAAGCTTTTGGGATGAACCTCATCGGCTACGATCCCTTCATCGCTCCCGTCATCGCGCGCGAGAACGGCATCACGCTCGTGCCCATCGACGACATCTTCGGCCAGTCCGACTACCTCTCCCTGCACGTCGGTCTTACCCCGCAGACCGAAGGCCTCATCAATAAGACCTCCATCGCCATCATGAAGAAGGGCATCCGCATCGTGAACTGCGCCCGCGGTGAGCTCATCGTCGACGAGGCGCTCGCCGAGGCGATTAAGTCCGGCCACGTCGCCGGTGCTGCCCTCGATGTCTTCCGCTCCGAGCCGCTCAAGGATTCCCCCTACTTCGGTCTCGACAACGTGCTCCTCTCACCGCACATCGCCGGTTCCACCGACGAAGCGCAGGAGGCCATCGGCATTCAGCTCGCCAATCAGGTCCGCGATTACCTCAAGCTCGGCGTCGTTCAAAACGCCGTCAACGTGGCTTCGCTCTCTGAAGACGAGTACAGCGAAGTCTCGCCCTACATCGAGATGGCTGCCCGCCTCGGCCAGCTTCTCAGCCACGCTGGCGGCGACGGCAGCAGCAGCACCGAGTCCATCTCGCTCACCTACAACGGTCGTCTCGCGCAGCTGAAGACCGATATGATCCGCAACGCGGCCATCTCCGGTGCGCTTCATGGTGCCGATGGCGTCAACCGCATCAACGCCTCCGCCGTCGCTGGCGAACGCGGCATCCGCGTGCAGGAAGACAAGCGCGAGCACGTCTCCGGAGGCACCGGCGCAACCCTGCGCCTCGGCCTCCACTGGACGCGCGGCAGCGAGCATGGCGATTGGACCGCGCTCGCCACCGTTCTCCACGGCCACTCGCCGCGCCTGCTCAGCTACGATGGCATCGACATCGAGGCGGAGCTCGCCGGGACCCTCGTCATCATCCGCAACCAGGACGTCCCGGGCGTCATCGGCCGTATCGGCACCATCCTCGGCGAGGCGAAGCTGAACATCGCCAACTTCGCCCTCGGCCGCAGCAAGACGCACGGCAACGCGCTCGCCGTCGTCCAGATCGACACCCCAGCAGCCGACGCACTCAACAAGGCCATCGCCGAACTCCGTAAGGTCGACGCGATCACCAGCGTCCGCGTCGTCGAACTCGGCGCTCTGTAATCCCCGCCCTGAGTCACAGCTCCTAGCTGTTAGCCTTTAGCTCTTAGCCTCTTGGCTAAAAGCTAGGAGCCAGCAGCTAGGAGCTTTTCTTGTCCGCGAACGAAAAACCCAGCTTCTACATCCCGGGTCTCGACGGCACCCGCGCCATCGCCTTTCTGCTTGTCTTCTGGGCCCATGCCCTGCCCGGCATCAGCTACTACATCCCCGCGACGCTCGGCGTCACCATCTTCTTCTTCCTCTCCGGCTACCTCATCACCACCCTGCTGCGCCGTGAGCTCGCAGCCACCGGAACTATCGCCCTCCGCGACTTCTACCTGCGCCGCGCGCTGCGCATCTTCGTCCCGCTCTACGTCGTCTATGCCCTCAGCGCCGCCTTCGCCTACTTCGCACTGCATGAGTCCGTGGGCAACTGGAAGGGCTTCTTTTCGCTGCTCTTCTACTACTACAACTACACCGTCGTGCTCGACCTCAAGGCCTGGGTTCCGCTCGGCCTGAACGTCATCTGGTCCCTTTGCGTAGAAGAGCACTTCTACCTGCTCTTCCCGCTCGTCTACCTCGCCCTCGCCCGCAGTCGCATCGCACGCTCCACCCAGACTCGCCTGCTCATCGGCTTTTGCCTCCTCGAACTGCTCTGGCGCTTTATCCTGATAGCCGTCCTGCACAATCAACACCTCTGGACCTACTACGCCACTGACGCCCGGCTCGACTCCATCCTCTGGGGTTCAGTCCTCGCACTCACTAACAACCCCGTCTCCATCGGCGCCAGCGAAAAGCAGGATCGCTCCATCCTCCCTGCACACCACCAGAGCCTCGCCTTTATCGCCGCTCTGCTCGTGCTGGCCGCCTCGCTGTTACCCCGCAGCATCGTCTACAAGGAGTCCCTGCGCTACACCCTGCAAGCCCTCGCCCTCTACATCATCTTCAGCTTCATCCTTCCTAACATTGGCCGTACTTCCCTTCGCTGGCTGGAGTGGAAGCCGCTGCGGTACCTCGGCTGGATCTCCTACGTCCTCTACCTCAGCCACGACTTCATCCTGAACGTGCTTACGCGCCGCTGGCCGGACCGCTTCACCTTCACCGGTCCCCTGGCCTTCGTCCTCAGCCTCGCCTTCGCCACGGCTCTCCGGTACACCCTCGAACTTCCCTTGCAGCGCGTCCGGGCCCGGTTGCGTCCGTCTTCACTTCCCGCGCCACAGTCCCAATAATCTCCCGAATCCTGTAGACTTAGTGAGTCGAAGAGCGGCCGGTCCGTTCCAGCAGCTGCCGTGATTTTCACTGTTATTGAGTCAGGAAAAGCCCTCCCCCATGGTCAAGTTTCGTCGTAACACCTCGCTCCTGTTTCTCTCCTCCTTCGTCCTGCTCAGCGGTTGCCACAAGGGCCCGCAGGATGGCGTCGTCGCTACTGTGAACGGTCGCCCCATTCAGCAGACTGAAGTCGATAAGGTCTACGCGCAGCAGCTGGCATCCAACCCGCAGCAGCAGTCGCCCTCGCCCGATCAGTCCGACTCGCTGAAGCTGAACATCCTCAAGGAGCTGATCGGCGAAGAGATCGTCGAGCAGCGCGCGGCCAAGCAGAACCTTGTCGCCTCCGATGCCGATGTCGACGCGAAGATCGCCGAGATGAAGGCTCCCTACACCGAGGAGCAGTTCCAGGCGCGCCTCAAGGCCTCGAACCTCACCATCGACGAGCTCCGCCGCGACCTACGCCGCTCGCTCACCCAGACCAAGCTGCTCAACAAGGAGATCAACTCCAAGATCAGCGTCACCGACAGCGACGTGACCAACTACTACAACGCGCACAAGGCCGAGTTCAATCTTCGCGAGCCGCAGTATCACCTAGCCCAGATCCAGGTCACCGATCAAGGCTCTGCTCCCTCCGGCAACCTCCAGAACAACAAGGCCAACGGCGACGAAGATGCGCATAAGAAGATCCAGGCTCTGAAGAACCGCATCGATGCCGGCGAAGACTTCGGCCAGCTCGCAGCCATGTTCTCCGAACGCCAGGACACCGCTCCGAACCAGGGCGATATGGGCTTTGTGGCTGAGTCGCAGATGAAGGGCGACCCCGCAACCTACGAAGCTATCGTCAAGCTCAAGCCAGGTGAGACCACCGAAATCCTGCCACTGCTCGATGCCAATACGCATAAGACTGCGGGTTATTCGATCTACAAACTCATCAGCAAGGACGCCGCCGGACAACGCGACCTCTCCGATCCCCGCGTCCAGCAGGCCATTCGCCAGCAGCTCCACGACAGCCGCTCCCAGCTGCTGACCGGCGCCTACTACGAGATGTTGCACGATCAGGCCAAGATCGAAAACTACCTCGCTGAAAAAATCTTCAAGGACGTAGCGAAGTAATGCAGGGGACAAGGGAGAGAGGAGTGAGGAAAGGTGCCTACTGCCGAACTCGTAGCGGCTTCGCCTTTGCTTTTCTCCTCTCTCCCCTAGCCTCCCTCCTCTGTAGTTGCCACTCCTACCCTCCGCCTACGCCGCTCAATCAGCTCACCACGCAGGAGAGCCGCGGCCACGAGGTCTTCGAGCAGCGCTGCTCGCTTTGCCACTATGATCGCCGCGACGACTCCCTGCATGGCCCGCCGCTGATCAGCGTCTTCAAGAAGCCGTATCTGCACTCCGGTGCGCCTGCCAACGACGCCCGCGTGACCGACACCATTCTGCGTGGCCACGGCATGATGCCCGCACAGCCCAACATCGAGTCGGACGACATCACCGATCTGCTCGCCTATCTGCACACGTTGTAAGGAACCATCCGCATGTCCGACACACCCCAGATTCCGCCCGTACGTCAGCCGCTGCTCCCCGGCATGGCGATGATCTGCGTCTTCCTTCTCTTGATTGCTATGATCAACGCCTTCGCAGCGCTGCGTGGACAGTTCGCTGGAGGGGTTGCCACCCGCTATAGCCTCTTCGGCGTCTGCACCCTGATGATCATCGGCGTCTTCGGTCTGCTGCGCCTTAAGCGCTGGGGATGGTCGATCGTCACCGCAGGCTGTGCGCTCATGGCTGCGGGATACTTCTTTCTGTTTGTCCGCACGCATGCAGGTCCGTACATCGTGCAGGGCTTGTTCGATCTGCTGTTCTTCCTCTACCTCAGCCGGGAAGAAGTCCGCGAACGCCTCCGCAGCTAGAGCACTTCTCCCGAAGGTGTAGAGCAGGGATTTGGCTCTCAGCGGCGTTTTCCCCGATGAAAACGCCGCTGAACAACTCTTTCAAGATACCGATCATCGGGAGAAATGCTCTAGCCTGCCTTCCGAACCTTCGCAGCAGCCGCTTTCTTCGCCGCCTCCCGCTCCGCCAGCAACCGTCGCCGCTCCACGATCAGCCGCTTCTGCTCCCGTTGAGGAAGCAGTAGCGCCCTACGCACCTTCGGCGGCAACTTGCCCAGCGTGATCGCATGAGCCGCCGTCAGTACCTTTTCCCACTCTGCATTCCGCAGCACGCCCCAGTGCTCCGCCGCGACCCAGTGGATGCGCGCCATGTACGGCGCAGGAATTGCCCCTTCCAGCTCCAGCAATTCATTGAAGCGCTCCGGTCCAGCAGAGAAGGAAACCACGCCCTTCGACAGCCCCGAGCCAAGATCGAGCAGCACAAACATCTTGCCGCCAATCGCCTTGTCTCCCACCCAGAAGACGAGGTTATCCCCCCACTGCTGCGTCTCCACCACATGCGGCAGCGTCAGCAGAAAAGCCCGCGCTCGTTCGGCATCCATGCGCCCGAGTATATCGCTCGCTCCTGACAGAAACTGTCAGGAACCTTAGTCGTGCCCCGTCTTCTCGCGCTTGCTCGCCGCAGCCGCCTTGCTGTCTGCACGTTTCTCCGTGGCCGTCTGCTTCGCCTTCGGTTCACAGCTACCCTTGGCTCCGGCCTTCGTGCCCGGAACCCGCTTGAAGCCCGGCCAGCAAGCCTGACCACCACTCTTCTTCGCTGAGCTCTTCTTAGAGCTTTTCTTTGCTGCCTTCTTCGTCGCCATCCCCACTTAGACAGCAACATCCCGATCGACAGCCATCACCACGCGAACTCCGTTTCATCGCAGTCGTAAACGGATGGGTCCTTTTGCAGTAGAACCATCGACGACCCGCCCACCCTGCACGATCACCAGCTTTCCCTCCGCGACCAGCCTTCGCGCAGCCGACCGTGCTGGCTCCATTAACGGCTCCCAGGCGGCTCTCTCCTCACCTGGAGCCACCGCCCGCGCCGCTTCACTCGGGCAGATTGTCTTGCCCGCCCCTCGCTCCACCAGCAATCGCAGGATCGTCTGCTCCAGCTCACGATCCTGCTCGGACACCTTGGCCCCGCGACACCTGTCGCTGCAATACTTCACGGCGTCCCAGTTCTTCGCCCAACTCTTGCGCCACTCCATCGTGCGGCCACATGCAGCGCACACCTTGGGCTCGCGTCCCGCCTCCACCTCGCGTTTGTGAACCTTATCCGGCAAGCAGGCACCTCAGCCTTTCAAGCATCCATCAGAATCCCCGCCAGGCCGAATCTCAGCCGAGCCGAGCATCTATACTTTTCTTTGACGCTATCCATCATGCCCACAGACACGCAAACCGCTTCCCTCCCAGTACCCTTTCTTTCGGTGCCATTTCTTCCGGTGAAAGACCAGCTCGACCTCATCACCAAGGGCGCAGCCGAGATTATTCCCCCTGCCGCCGCCTCCGCGCCTGAGGCCCTCGCCGCTCGCCTCGAAGAATCCCGCAAGTCCGGCAAGCCCCTGCGCATCAAGGCAGGCTTCGATCCCACCGCGCCCGATCTCCACCTCGGCCACACGGTGCTGATGCGCAAACTGAAGCATTTTCAGCAGCTCGGCCACACCGTCATCTTCCTCATCGGCGATTCCACCGCGCTCATCGGCGACCCCACCGGCAAGAATGTCACGCGCAAGCCACTGACCCGCGCCGAGATCGACGCCAATGCCGAGACCTACAAGGAACAGGTCTTCAAGATCCTCGACCGCGACAAGACCGAGGTCCGTTACAACTCCGAGTGGCTCGACAAGCTTGGCTTCGAGGGCATGATCCGTCTCGCTGCCAAATTCACCGTCTCGCAGATGCTCGAACGGGAAGACTTCCATAAGCGCTTCCAGGACGAGCAGCCCATCAGCGTCCACGAGCTCCTCTACCCGATGGCGCAGGGCTACGACTCCGTCGCCCTCGAGTGCGACGTCGAGCTCGGCGGCACCGACCAGAAGTTCAACCTGATGCGCGGCCGCGACCTGCAGCGCGACGCAGGCCAGAAGCCGCAGATCATTCTCATGACGCCCATCCTCGAAGGTCTCGACGGCGTACAGAAGATGTCCAAATCGCTCGGCAACGCCATCGGCATCAAGGAGCCGCCGACCGAGATGTACGGCAAGCTGATGAGCATCAACGACGAGCTGATGTGGAAGTACTGGACCTACCTTACCGATCTCCCGCAGAGCGAAATCGACGCTATGAAGTCCCGCGTCGCCAACGGAGAACTGCACCCCATGCAGGCCAAGAAAGATCTGGCCCACAGCATCACGGCAGACTTCCACTCCAAGGCAGACGCCGACCAAGCCGCAGAAAACTGGGCGACGCAGTTCCAGCAAAAAGGCGTAGCCGAAGACCTTCCCGAGGTGTCTGTAGCGCTCGCAGCAGAAGGTCTCGCTGCCGTCGACGGCGCTGGCCTACGCATCGCCAAGCTCCTGCAGCTAGCCGGGCTCGCAGCCTCCGCTGGCGAGGCCACCCGCAAGCTCGCTGAAAACGCCGTCTCCGTCAACGGAGACAAGTTCAGCGGCAAGACCCTCACACGAGCGGAGCTGGGCGAGTCGCCGACGCTGCGTCTCGGCAAGAAGCAAGTAAGAATAAAGTGGACTGAGTAGTCATGCTTTGAAGGGGCGGGGCTTCAGCCCCGCCGTTAGCTGCCCAAGAAAAGAAAGGGGCTTCAGCCCCAGAGGGAACGGATGCGCCCCAGCAGAGAACTCTTCCGGCAAGCCGACCAGACCTACTTCGTTACCTTCCAGACTTCTGGTCGCCAATGCTTCTTTAGAAATGAGCGATGGTCTACGCTCTTCCTAGGCACCTTAGCGCGCTACGAAGAACAGACTCACCTGCATGACTTCGTCATCATGCCTGACCACATTCATCTGCTCCTCAGTCAAACAGTCCCGCTTGAAAAAGCTGTCCAGCTGGTCAAAGTTGGTTTTTCCTTTGAGGCTCGCTGCGCCTTTGAGTGGAAGGGAGACATCTGGCAAGCAGGCTTCTCAGACCATAGAGTTCGCGACCTCGTCGATTGGGATCATCACTGCGAATACATACGCAAGAACGCTCTGTCGGCTCGTCCTGAAGGGCGCGCCATCTGCGGGAAAGATTCGAGCCTTAACTTACAGCCGCTCCCTCAGTGGCTAAAGCCACAATTCAACCTGGGGGTGAATGGCGGGGCTGAAGCCCCGCCCCTTCAAAGCTGCTCGAATAAAGTGAGCGGTCACAACCAAAGTCTTTCCATCCAGCATCCACAACAAGACGGTGCCGGTTCCTGACGATGCCCCTGCGCACCGCGAACATCATCGGCTCCGGACCCAACGGCCTCGCCGCCGCTATCACCCTCGCCCAGCAGGGCGTCGCCGTCACGCTCTACGAGCGCAATCACCGCCTCGGCGGCGCCTGCTCCACCGCCGAGCTCACGCTCCCCGGCTTCCATCACGACCTCGGCTCCTCCGCCTACCCGCTCGGCATAGCCAGCCCGTTCTTCCGCACACTTCCGCTGGAACAGTACGGCCTGCGCTGGATACAGCCGGATGCCCCCGTCGCCCATCCGCTCGATGGTGGCGATGCAGTCGTGCAGGAGCAGAATCTTGCCGAGATGGCCACGCAGCTCTCCCGGCACGATGCCCGCGCCTGGCACACCCTCTTCGCCTCCACGGCCCACAACCTCCCCGCGCTTCTCGAAGATGTCACCGGCCCACTCCTGCGCTTCCCTCACCACCCGTTTCTCACCGCACGCTTCGGTCTCCCCGCTCTGCTGCCCGCGCAAGCCCTTGCCAACCTCGCCTTCCAAGATGAGCGCAGCAAAGCGCTCTTCGCTGGCCTCGCCGCGCACTCGGTCCTGCCGCTGACGAACCTGTCCAGCGCCGCCGCCGCCCTGCTGCTCGGTGCCGCCGCCCACGCCAGCGGCTGGCCCATCCTCGCCGGAGGCGGCCAGTCGCTCACCAACGCTCTCGCCCAGCATCTGCAATCCCTTGGCGGCCAGATCGTCACCGGCGTCGACGTCGAGCAACTGAGCCAACTCCCGCCCGCCGACGCTACCTTCTTCGATACCAGCGTCGAAGCCCTGATCCGCATCGCAGGCGACTCCCTGGTTCCCAGCTACGTGCAACGTCTCCGCAGCTTTCAACCCGGCCCCGGCATCTTCAAGGTCGACTACGCGCTCAGCCAGCCAATCCCCTGGGCCAACGCCGCCTGCGCACGGGCCGCCACCGTCCACCTCGGCGGCACCCTGGCCGAACTCGCCGCCTCGGAAGATGCCGCCTTCCATGGCCGCCACACCGACAAACCGTACGTCCTCCTCGTCCAGCCCAGCCTCTTCGACGCCACACGCGCCCCAGCAGGCAAACACACAGCCTGGGCCTACTGCCACGTCCCCTGCGGCAGCAACGACGACCGCACCCACATCATCGACTCCCAGATCGAGCGCTTCGCCCCCGGCTTCCGCGACTGCGTCCTCGCGCGTCACGCCAGCAACGCCGCCAGCCTCGCCCAGTGGAACCCCAACCTCATCGGCGGTGACATCTCCGGTGGTGCACTCACCCTGCCGCAACTGATCGCCCGCCCCACCATGAGCACCTACCGCACCAGCAACCCCAGCCTCTACCTCTGCAGCGCCTCCACGCCACCCGGCGGAGGCGTCCACGGCATGTGCGGCCATAACGCTGCCAAAGCAGCACTGCAATCTTTGCGCCACTGATAGCCCGATCGCGAACAAAATCGGGTTGACGCTCGTATATCGGATCATCAGAATCAAGCCAAACCTCATCTCTCAGTGAAAGGTTCTTCCCCCGTGCCTGAACTGCCTCCCGGCCCCGCGACTCTAGCCATCGCCGACGACGCCACCTTCGTCGACACTCCCCGCTGGAATGTTCCCACCCGCATCGCCTTTCGCTTCGCCTTCTGCTACTTCGTGCTCTACGCCCTCTGCTGCGGCAATGCGACTCTGTGGGAGGTCATCCCGTTCCACATCGGCGAGCACATCGAAAACTGGCTCGTGTGGCCGTTCAAGCACGGCGCTCAATGGCTCGTGCAGCATCACTCGCACATCCACGGCATCGGCGCGAAGCTCCATGACACCGGCTCAGGCGACACCGTCATCGACTGGACCGCCGCCGGCCTCATGCTCTCCCTCGCGATCACGGCAGCGCTGCTGTGGACGCTGCTCGACCGCCGCAGCCTTGCCTACCCTCGACTCTTCGGCTGGTTCCGCTTCATCCTGCGGCTCACGCTCGCGGTCGCCATGATGGGTTACGGCTTCGCCAAGCTCTATCCCTTCCAGATGGCCCCACCCTCGCTCGCCGTGCTGAACGAGCCCTTCGGCAACCTTTCGCCCATGACCCTCCTCTGGACCATGATTGGCCTCAACCCGCTTTACGAGATGATCTGCGGCGCGGTCGAGGTCGTCTCCGGCCTGCTGATCCTGTTCCGCCGCACCGCTCTCCTCGGCGCTCTGCTCACGGCCTTCGTCGTCTCGAATGTCGTGCTCTACAACTTCTTCTTCGACGTCCCCGTAAAGCTTTACGCCAGCCACCTGTTGCTGATGGCGATAGTCCTCGTGATCCCCGACCTCCGTCCGCTCTTCCAGTTCTTCTGGCAGCACCGGCCAGCTGCACCCACGCTACCGTGGTCGCCCTGGCCCCTTGGCACGACCGGCAAAAAGCGCTTCATCGAGCCCGCCATCCTCGCCCTCGTCCTTTTCTCCGGCGCCATCCTCCCGCTGGTGCAAGGCTGGGGACAATACAAACACATGCGCGCCAACATAAATAAGCCAGCCGACATCACCGGCCAGTGGCACGTCGATTCAGCCACCTTCGCAGGCCAGCCCAAGCCGTTCCTCACCGGCGATGGCCTGCCGCTCACCGACCTCTACTTTGAGCCCAGCGGTCGAGTGATGGCCCGCGCCGCCGACAACGCCCTGTGGCGTGGCGGAGCCGACATCAACGACAAGAAAAAGACCTTCACCCTCTACGTGCAGGCGCACGGCGACGATGGCGTGAACTACTCCTTCACCAAACCCGACTCCACCCATCTGATATTGACGCCCATCAAAGACAGCGCCAAGACCGAGCCCACCCTCAACCTCTCCCGCGTGCCGCTGCCGCAGCACTATCCCCTGCTCGACCGCGGCTTCCATCTTGTCAACGAGTGGGGCCTGGAGCGCTAGATCTCGCCTCAGACAGCACAACGCCCGCGAGAGATTATCGCGGGCGTTGCGCGTTCGATTGAATCGTTACTTCGTCGCGGGCTCAGCAGCGACAGGCGCATCGGTAGCAGCCGGGGCCGGAGTCGCTGCAGCAGCGGCAGGAGCCTCAACCACCGGGCGTGGCGGACGCGGCGGAGCCGGTGCCTGCACTTCAGCCTTCTTCGTCGGCGCAATGATCGCGTGCAACGTGGTGCCTTCCATGCGCGGCATAAACTCCACCGTGCCGGCATCGCCAATGTCCATGATCAGGCGGTTGATGATCTTGTAACCGAGATCGCGGTGAGCCATCTGGCGGCCTTTGAAGCGCAGGCTCGCCTTCACCTTGTCGCCATCGTTCAGGAAGCGCACAGCCTGGTTCTTCTTGGTCTGATAGTCGTGCTCATCTACCGTGACCGAGAACTTCACTTCCTTGATAACGATGACCTTCTGCTTCTTACGGGCAGCGCGATCGCTCTTGTCCTTCTCATACAGGAACTTGCCGTAGTCCTGGATCTTGCAGACCGGCGGTACGGCATTCGGCGAGATCTCGACTAGGTCAAGCGACTTCTCGCGCGCCATCTTCAGCGCCTCGAAAGGCGCCATGACGCCGAGCTGTTCACCGTTCTCGTCGATCACGCGGACTTCGCGTGCGCGGATACGTTCGTTGGTGCGAATAAAGGACTTAGCGGAGCGTTTATCTAACGGTGGAATAAGCAGCCTCCACGGCTCGCCTCCATGGCGGCCATGCATTTCTCAAAATTTGGAGCCCTTGGCGACGCATCGCCAAAACCTGAGCAATCGCGAGTATAGCATTTTCAGGAAAATCAGGACTGACTGCTCTCAAATTGGCCTTAGACGAATCTTTCCCTGCCGCGTCAACTCCCCGCGTTTGGTTACATAAATGTCGTCACCCGGTGAGAATTAACCTCCGGTTCAACGACCGTTCATAGGCCTCGCTTATTCAGTGAGAGGTACTTCCACTCACTTTGCCTCGAGGACGAAACATCATGTTCCGCAAATACTGCGCTGCCACATCCCTAGCTGCCCTCGTTCTCACCGGTTGCGGAGGCACAGGTGTGCTCTCCACGCCCGGCACCGTCACCACCCCGGCCACCGCCGTCGCCGTTGCGCCCTCCACTGCCATCAAGCACGTCGTCGTCATCTACGGTGAGAACATCTCCTTCGACCACTACTTCGGCACCTATCCGAACGCGGCCAACACCGGCGGCACCACCTTCACCGCCGCGGCCGGTACGACGACCCCGAACAACTACATCTCGAACCCCGGCCTGCTGACGGCGAACCCCAACCTCGCCTCGTCCAACGGCAACTCCGCATCGAATCCGTTCCGGTTGACCCCGCAGCAGGCAGCCACGGCCGACCAGGACCACAACTACAACCCTGAGCAGGTTGCGTTCGACAACGGCAAGATGGACATGTTCCCGCTCTCCGTTGGAACAGCTGATACAGCTGCCCTGGCCACCCAGACCGGCTCTTCCAGCAACGCAAGCACGACGGCCCTCACCATGGGCTACTACGACGGCAACACCGTCAGCGCCCTCTGGAACTACGCCCAGCACTACGCGATGAACGACCACTCCTTCGGCGGTACCTTCGGCCCCTCGACCCCCGGCGCTCTCGAACTCGCTGCCGGTCAGACTAACGGCGTCACCTACACCGTCCCCTACGCGAACATCGCCTCCGGCGTCATCCCCGACGGTCAGGGCAGCTACACCGACATCAACGACGAAGACCCTGCTGGCGACGTCTGCTCCTCGGCTACGGCCAACTTCAGCATGACTGGCAAGAACGTCGGCGATCTCATGACCGCTGCCGGCGTCACCTGGGGCTTCTTCGAAGGTGGCTTCAACCTGAGCACCACCAACGCCAACGGCACCACCAACTGCGCGCGAACCACAGCTGCCGTCAACATCCCTGGCAACCCCCTCAAGGCTGACTACATCCCCCACCACCAGCCCTTCCAGTACTGGCCCAGCACCGCCAATCCGCTCCACAACCGTCCCACGGCGGGTGTAGTGGTCGGCGCGAACGATGCCACCGGCGCGAACCACGAGTACGACACCGCCGACTTCAACGCAGCTCTCACCGCGTCCACCCCGACCATGGCCTCCGTCTCGTTCCTCAAGGCACCCGGCTACCAGGATGCCCACGCTGGCTACTCTGACCCCTTGGACGAGCAGACCTTCATCGTGAACGAGATCAACCTCATTCAGAACTCGCCCTTCTGGCAGAACACCGCCATCATCATCGCCTATGACGATTCCGACGGCTGGTATGACCACCTCACCGACATCGTGAATGGCTCCACCAGCAGCTCTGACGCCGCCATCTGCAACAGCACCGTCGCGGGCAGCACAGCTCCGGCAGCCACCTTCGCCGGCCCCAACTCCAACGGCAACCCGGTTCTCGGTCGCTGCGGCAAAGGTCCCCGCCTGCCGCTGCTCGTGATCAGCCCCTACGCCAAGAAGAACTATGTAGACACCACCCTCACCGAGCAGGCGTCGATCACCCGCTTCATCGAGGACATCTTCCTCAGCAGCCAGCGCATCGGTACCGGCTCGTTCGACTCCTCCGCCGGGTCGCTGATGAACATGTTCAACTTCACGCAGACCAACGGCGTTGCCCCCAACCCGAACGTGGTTCTGCTCAACCCCACCACCGGCGCAGTCACGACCGGCAACTAGCTCCACGGGGCGGCCCGCTCGGCGCCCCATTCACAATCGCTTCATCTTCACCACGTAGCCTGAAGGCACGCGCTCTCAACCCAGAGTGCGTGCCTTTTTGCTGCCGCCGAGCCGCCGGAAACGAGACCCACCGCCTTGTCCCCAACCCGCAGACAATTCCTGCTGCAGGTCTCCGCCACCGGAGTCACCGCGCTCGCCGCTCGCAAGCTCCCTGCCAGCACTCTCGCCACGCAGATGACCATGCCTATGGGTGCAGCCGCTCCCAAGGTCCCCATGCTGCACTCGCTCGAGCTCACTCCCTTCGTCGACGAGCTGCCCTTGCCTCAGAAGGCCGTCGCCTCCTCTGGCAAGAGCGGCCAGCACATTCGCATCACCATGCGCGAGATCCACGTCAAGGTGCATCGCGACGTGCCGCCCACCCGCATGTGGAGCTACGGCGACACCGCCCTCGCTCCCCTCATCGAGGCCCGCTCCAACCAGCCCCTGCGCGTCGAGTGGATCAACCATCTGCCCACCAAACACTTCCTGCCCGTCGATTTCAGCCTGCATGGCTGCGGCCACGATGTTCCCGAGGTCCGCGCCTGCGTTCACATGCACGGCGGCAAGAATCCATCGTCTGAAGATGGCTACCCCGAGGACTGGTACGTCCCCGGCAAATCCCGCGTGCAGAACTATCCCTTCCAGCAGGACGCCACCGCTCTTTGGTATCACGACCATGCGATGGGCCTCAACCGCCTCAACGTCTACGCAGGCCTCGTCGGGATGTGCCTGGTGCGCGACGCAGTCGAAGAGACGTTACAGCTCCCCACAGGAAAGTACGAGTTACCTCTCACGCTCTACGATCGCAACTTCACCCGCGACGGCCAGCTGCTTTACCTCGACTCCGGCGATCCGGAGCACCCTTGGGTGCCCGAGTTCTACGGCGATGCCATCCTCATCAACGGCAAGATCCGGCCCTTCGTCCACGTCGAGCCTCGCGTCTACCGCCTCCGCCTTCTCAACGCCGCCAACAGCCGCTTCTTCGCGCTCTCCTTCAGCGAAGGCGTCACCGGCCATCAGATCGGTAGCGACCAGGGCCTGCTCGCCGCCCCTGTGCCGATGCACCAGCTCAACCTCGCTCCCGCCGAGCGCGCCGATATCCTCGTCGACTTTTCGCAGTCCGCTGGTAAGACCGTACACCTCAAGAACGCGGCGCTCGAAGTCCTGCAATTCCGCGTCGCTGCCAAAGCGGAGGCCGGGACATCCTTCGCCTTGCCGAAGACACTGCGCCCTATGGAACGCACGCCCGTCACCTCCGCAACCGTTACGCGCCAAATCACGCTGAACGAGTATGTCGATAAGATTGGCAACTCCATGCTCATGCTGCTGAACCGCAAGCACTGGCACGAGCCCGTCACCGAGACGCCAAAGCTGAACTCGACCGAGATCTGGGAGTTCCTCAACCTCACCGAAGACACGCACCCGATGCACCTGCATCTCGTCCGCTTTCAGGTGCTCGACCGCCAGCTCTTCGACGTCTTCGCCTACCGCAACGACAAAGGCATGCACCCCATCCGCGAGCCGCTACAGCCCGAGCCGAACGAGATGGGCTGGAAGGACGTCGTCCAGTGCCCTCCCGGCATGATCACCCGCATCATCGTCCGCTTCGAGGGCTACCCCGGCAAGTACCTCTACCACTGCCACGTCCTCGAGCACGAAGCCAACGACATGATGCGCCCCTTCGAAGTCATCGCCTGAAAGTCGGCTACACCGTCGGCGTCGCCTTCGTCGTCCAGATCCCCGCAAAGCTCCCTCGATACCCATAGAACAGCACCAGTTCCAGAGCGGTCACGACCAGCCCCGGAATCGCCGCCTTGCCACCGCCCGCGATCAGGTAGCTGACAGCCAGAATGTTCACCGTGATGGGGGCCAGCAGAGCTAGCGCGAACGGTACGGTGCCGCTGTAGAGCACGAGCAGGCCGCCAATGAGCTCCGCGACGCCGATGACCTTGATCCAACCACTGGTAAAGAGCAGAGTAAAGAGGATGGTCTGGGGATCTCCCGGCACCATGACCGGATGCGGAAACAGGCGAAAGAGCTTGTCTGCTCCGGAAGCGATGAACACAACGGCCAGCAGGATACGACAGACGAGGTAGAGATACTTCATGGCGCGACACTCCCAAAGTGTTTGAAGTGGACTTGCTGAAGCGTGCCTAAGACTACCAGCGCTCCTCGCTCCCGTGACAGCAATATCTATGTCGTGCTCCGGCTTGCAAACGCCTCCTCCAGCCGATAGCTTCGACCTATGCAAATCGAAACATCCGCGCCGGGACTCTCCCTGTCGCTCGCTGGCAAAGTCGTCCTCGTCACCGGCGGTTCGCGCGGCATCGGAGCCGCCACCGTCCGCCTCTTCCGTCGCGCAGGCGCACGCGTCGTCTTCAGCTATCGCAGCGCCGCGCAGCAAGCCAACGATCTTGTAGCCGAGTGCGGCGGCACCGACCTCTGCCGCGCCCTCCAGCAGGAACTCGCCAGCGTAGAAGATGGTCAGGCCCTCGTCGCTGCGGCCATCGCCCAGTTCGGCCAGCTCGACGCCCTCATCGTCAACCACGGCATCTGGCCGCCGCACGATCAATCCATCGCCACCATGAGCCTCGACCAGTGGCGCGTCACCCTCGGCATCAACCTCGACAGCGTTTTCGGCCTCGTCCAGGCAGCCACAGGTCACATGCTGAAGCAGCCTGTGACCTCCGGCACGCGCGGCCACATCATCCTCGTCGCCAGCACCGCCGCGCAGCGCGGCGAGGCCTTCCACGCTGACTACGCCGCCAGCAAAGGCGCTCTGCTCTCCTTCACCAAATCCCTCTCCAGCGAACTCGCCCCGCAGGGCATCCTGTGCAACTGCGTCGCCCCCGGCTGGGTCGTCACCGAAATGTCCGCTGGAACCCTCAGCGACCCGATCGCGTCCAAGAAAGCACTGGGACTGATCCCGCTGGGCCGCGCGGCCGACCCCGACGAGATCGCCGGTCCCATCGTCTTTCTCTGCACCCCGTGGGCCGGCTTCATCTCCGGCGAGATCTTCAACGTGAACGGCGGCGCAGTGCTCGTCGGCTAGTCAGGACTTTCCATGCGATTCTCAACCCGTCTCTCCCTCTCCGCCATCGTTGCCGCAACGCTCCTTGCGCCCTTGCAGCAGACACACGCCCAGGCCTCCGCCATCCCCAGCGCCCAGGCCGGCCCCGAATCCCAGCCCGCCAGCGGAGAGACCAGCAAAGGCCGCAAGAAGCTCGACGAGATGGTGCAGGCACTCGGCGGCGACGCGTGGCTCAATCGAGAGGACTGGGCCTTCGAAGGCCGCGCCGCCACCTTCTACAAGGGCTTACCCCACCAGGACGCCCCCCAGTTCGAGGAATACTACCGTGCCAACCCTGTCGGCGAGCGCGTCATCATCATCACCCACTCCGGCCTCTTCATCGCCACCAACCACAAGGACCTCGCCGAGGTCTGGACCAAGGACAACGGCTACGAGATCACGTACCGTGGCTCCCATCCTCTGCCCGAAAAGGACGTCGCCGACTACATGCGCCGTCGCGCCCACTCGCTCGAAACCGTCGTCCACGACTGGCTGAAACGCCCAGACACCCTCATCACCTACGAGGGCACAAATATGGTCGAGCGCCGTCTCGCCGAGCAGGTCAGCGTCGTCACCGCCGACAACGACGCCGTCACCATCGAGCTAGAAGAAGCCACTCATCTCCCTCTCAGCATCAGCTTCCAGTGGCACGATCCCATCTACAAAGACCTCAACCACGACGAGCAGCAGCTCGACGACTACCACCTCGTCCAGGGCATCCAGACGCCCTACTCCATCACCTATCTGCACAACGGCGACATGACGCAGCAGCGCTTCTTCACCAAGATCACCTACAATCAGCACCTTCCTGCCGACCTCTTCGATCCCAACCGACCCCTCATGAAGAGGGTCAAATAACCCGGAGCGATGCGCCAGAGTGATATTCTGAGCCACGCTATGAGTGATCTGTCTCCAGAAGTATCTGCCACACCGCCTCCCTCAAAAACGATGGACATCGTCGAGATCATGTCCATCCTCCCGCACCGCTACCCCTTCCTCCTCATCGACCGCGTCATCGAGATCGAGCGCCATACCCGCGTCGTCGCCATCAAGAACGTCACCATGAACGAGCCGCACTTCACCGGTCACTTCCCCGACTACCCGATCATGCCCGGCGTGCTCCAGGTGGAGGCCATGGCTCAGGCCGGCGGCGCTCTGCTGCTCACCGAGTTCTCCGCCGCCGAGCGCGAAGAAAAACTCATGGTCTTCACCGGCATCGAGTCCGCACGATTCCGCCGCCCCGTCACCCCCGGCGATCAGTTGCGCATCGAGGTCACCGTCCTCAACTGGCGCACCACCATGGTCAAGCTCAAGGGCTCGATCACCGTCGACGGCAAGCTCGTCTCCGACGCCACCTTCACCGCCGCGCTGGTTCCACGCGTGCGTACCCCTAAGTCCGAACCACAGCCCGAACCACAGCCCGAGGCCAAGTAAGCGTGAGCATCCACCCCACCGCCATCATCGCTGAAGGTGCTGTCATTCCGGCGAGCTGCACCGTTGGGCCGTTCTGCACCATCGGTACGAACGTGGTGCTCGGCGAAGACTGCGAGCTCGTCTCGCACGTCGTCCTCGACGGCCACACCACCTTCGGCAAGGGCAACAAGGTCTACTCCTTCACCTGCATCGGCATCTCCCCGCAGGACCTCAAGTACGCAGGCGAACCGACCCGCGTACAGATCGGCGATAACAACTCCATCCGCGAGTACGTCACCATCTCACGCGGCACCACCGGCGGCGGAGGCCTTACAAAGATCGGCTCCGACAACCTCATCATGGCCTACGTCCACATCGGCCACGACTCGGTCATCGGCAGCGGTTGCATCCTGCCCAACGGTGCCACCCTCGCCGGCCACGTCACCGTCGAGGACTTCGCCACGCTGAGCGCCAATGCTCCCGTGCATCAGTTCTGCACCATCGGCAGGTACGCCTACATCGGCGGAGGCACCACAATCACGCAAGACGTGCTGCCCTACTCGCTCACATCCATCGAGCGCAACAACCATGCCTACGGCATCAACAAGGTCGGCCTCGCGCGCAAGGGCTTCACCCCGGAAGAACTCCGCGAGCTCGCAACCGCGATGCGCCTGCTCACCAGCGGCAAGCGCAACACCACCCAGGCCCTCGCCGAAATCAACGACATGCTCGCATCCGGCGACGCAGGCGACCACGTCCGCTACCTCGCGGACTTCGTAGCCAAAAGCGAACGCGGCGTGATCAAATAACGATGGTCGACAGCGCGCGTATCCTCGGCCTCATCGCAGGCAACGGCCGCTTCCCGTTCCTGCTCCTCGACGCCGCGCGCGCTCACGGCCTCCGCGTCGTCGTCGCCGCCATCAAGGAAGAGACCTCACCCGAGATCGACACCCTCGCCTCCGCCGACCCCGAACATATCCGCGTTCACTGGCTCTCTCTCGGTGAACTCTCCCGCCTCATCGAAACCTTTCAGCGCGAAGGCGTTACCCGTGCCGTGATGGCGGGTCAGGTCAAGCACAAGCAGATCTTCTCCAGCATCCGTCCCGACTGGCGCCTCGCCAAGCTGCTCCTCAACCTTCGCACCCGCAACACCGACATGCTGCTCGGCGCCGTCGCCAAGGTCCTCGAAGACGAAGGCATCACCCTGCTCTCGTCCACTGCCTTCCTCGAGCCCATGCTCGCCCCCGCTGGCACGCTCACTGCACGGCCGCCCGACGCCACCGAGCTCGCCGACATCGACTACGGCCTCCGCGTCGCCCGCTGCATCGCTGGCTTCGACCTCGGCCAGACCGTCGTCATCGCCGCAGGTGCTTGCGTCGCCGTCGAAGCCATGGAAGGCACCGACGCCACGATCTTGAGAGCGGGTGAACTGCTGCGAGCTGGCGAACTCTTCCGCACACTCGATGTTCCCGGAGAAGCAGCCGACGCCAGCACCCTCGCCCGCCGCCTCACCGTCGTCAAGGTCGCCAAGCCCAAGCAGGACATGCGCTTCGATGTCCCCGTCGTCGGCGTTCCCACCATCGAAACCATGCGCTCCGCCGGAGCTACCTGCCTCTGCATCGAAGCCGGACGAACCCTGCTCTTCGACCGCGAAGCGATGATTGAAGCCGCAGACGCAGCAGGCATTGCCATCGTTGGCGACACCACAATTCCCGCCTCCACATAGCACTTCCCTCTGCCCAACCTCACAATCCCGGCGTAGGATTAGAGTCGGCGACGCGGCCTTCGCGAATCTGCCTCCGGCATTCGCCGACAGTTTTCCCACCAGCAGCACCCAACAGATCCGACGGAGACTTCGATGACACGTAACAAACTCTTTGCGTTCAGCCTCACCGGTGCGCTTGTCTGCGCGCTCGGCCTCGCCACCGCCCACATCGCCCGCGCCGCGGCTCCGGCTGCCGATATGCCCATCCTCGGCTCCGCCGCGCCCAACTTCACCCTGCCCTCGCAGGAAGACAAGATGGTCTCGCTCTCTGACTACAAAGGCAAATGGGTCGTCCTCTACTTCTACCCCAAGGACATGACCTCCGGCTGCACCATCGAAGCCCACAACTTCCAGCGCGATCTTCCTAAGTACGACGCCGCCAACGCCGTCGTCCTCGGCGTCTCGTTCGATACCGTCGAGAGCCACAAGACCTTCTGCACTAAGGACTCCCTCACCTTCAAGCTGCTCGCCGATCCTGACCACAAGGCTATCGATGCCTACGGCGTTCCCTTTAAGGGCATGGGCGACATGCACTACGCCGCTCGCACCACCTTCCTCATCTCCCCTAGTGGCAAGGTCGTCAAGGAGTGGGACGTGAAGGACATCCCCAACCACAGCACCGAAGTCCTCGCCACCATCGACTCCATGAAGAAGTAATCAATCTGCCGAGACCTCATCGGCAGACGCAAAAATGCCCGGACCTCCTAGGAGGCTCGGGCATTTTTGCTTGCCTTGGTTGTGGTTAGAAAGAAGAACTACTTCTTAGCAGGAGCCTTCTTGACGGCCTTCTTAACAGCCTTCTTGACGGCCTTCTTCGCAGGAGCCTTCTTGGCAACTGCCTTCTTGGCGGGTGCCTTCTTGGCAACTACCTTCTTCGCAACTGCCTTCTTCACTGCCTTCTTTGCGGGAGCCTTCTTTACTGCCTTCTTAGTTGCCACGGTCGTACCTCTCATAGTTGATTTTTTACTGCTGGTGCCCTTGTTGCCGACCACCTTCTTAGGGGCAGTCTTACCGCCGCGCAGAGCACCGGACTTCTTCGCGGCAGAACTTGAAATCTTTTTACCCGCAGCTTTCTTGACGGCCTTCTTTGCCAAGGCCTTCTTCGCGGGTGCCTTCTTTGCCACAGCCTTCACTGCCTTCTTCGCTACCGCCTTCTTCGCGGGAGCCTTCTTGGCAGGCGCTGCCTTCTTCGCAACAACTTTCTTTGCGACAACCTTCTTCGCAACAGCCTTCTTCGCCGGTGCCTTCTTCGTTGCAGCCTTCTTCACAGCCGCAGGAGCCACAGGCTCGGGCGCCACAGCTGGCTCCGGAACAGAAGAAAGATGCGTCGGCGGCTCGTACGGCTCCACCGGCGTCGACGGAGCAGCGTACACTTCAGCCTCTTCCGCATGAGTATCCGGGGCTACCGAAGACTCCTCTTCTTCCTCGTCCTCATCGTCGAGGTCTTCGTCGTCCACATCGTTGGCGTCGTCATCGAACGCATCGTCGTCGAAACCAGCAGCGTACATCTTGATCGTCTCTTCGTCGTGAAACATGAATGATCTCTCCGAACTTGCTAGCGTTTCAATCCTGCGCTTCGTTGATGTGGAACTCTTACTCTCTCATCTGTGTGATGCGTTGCTTGGACAACACGCAGATCACACATGGACGATAGTGACAGAATTACGCTCCACAGGTGGAAATAGCAAGCATCTTTTTTGGTGCAACACGAAAATTTTGCAGTAGTGAACTTTGCCTCACGATCTCTTCGTCACTCTCTTCGCAAAACACTTCAGCGTCTTCTCTTCTTTGTAGGTGCGCTCGACCTCTTCGCCGGTGCATTCTTGCCGTGAACAGCATGCGCACTTGCATGCGATTCACGCGTGCTGCGACCACCGCGTGCCGATGCATAGCCCTTCGTGTGACCATGCTTGCCACGGGCTGCGCGACTTGTCGGAGCCAGTCGAATCGGCTCGGCCACATACAGCGATCGACCCGGTGCCACGCGGCTCGAACTCAACTTGTTCCACTCGCGCAGCTGCTCTACCGTCACACCAAAACGGTCCGCCACCGTGACCAGCGTATCGCTGCGACGCATCGTGTAACGTACCTGTCCATGCGACGAAGAAGCCGCGGCCACCGGGATCACCAGCTCGTCACCCTCTTCAATCGGATGCTCCGCCTTCAACTCGTTGAACTCTGAAATCTCGCTCGGTCGCGAATGCATCGCAGCCGCGATCTCATCCAGCGTCTCGCCAGGCTTCACCACATGGAAACGCCAGCTCGCACGATTGCGCTCCGGAATGTTCTGCAGCCGATCCAGATACTCCGCCTTCGTGCCGGTCGGAATGTGGAGGTCGAAGCTCATGTCCGTCGGCGTCGCCAGCCGCAGTAGCGCAGGATTCAACGCCACCACGTCCGCGACCGTCGAATCCGTCAGGTCTGCCACCAGTCGCAGATCTATCGAGTATTCCGTCGTCACCGTGTCGAACTTCACCGGCGCATCGTAGTTCAAATCCGTCAGCCCATACTGCTTCGGGTTCTTCGCCATGATGATTGCCGCGATCACGCTCGGGATATACGCCTTCGTCTCCGCAGGTAACCCGCCATGCCGATAGATCTCCCAGTAGTCCGCATACCCCGTGCGGCTCACGATATGCTGCACCCGTCCCGGACCCCAGTCATACGCCGCCATCGCCAGGTACCAGTCTCCAAAGAGCTCGTACAACGTCTTCATGTACTTCGCATACGCAATTGTCGACTTCTCCGGATCGAACCGCTCGTCGAAGTACCCGTTCTTCGACAGGCCGTAGCTCTGCACAAACGGCATGAACTGCCACATGCCACCCGCTCCGCTGCCACGGTTCAACGCCTGCGGCTGGAATCCCGACTCCGTCACCGCCTGGTAGATCAAATCCTGCGGTACCCCGTTATCGCGCAGGATCTTCGAGATCATGTCTTTATACTTGCCCGCGCGCTCCAGCGAATGCACCAGGTGAGCTCGCAGTGCCGGCTTGTTGCTGTACGCATCGATCCAGCCTGCAACGTAGTCGTTCACCACCAGTGGAAGATCCGACGTCGTCGTCTTCAATTCCGCTGTCACCTTGCCGAGCAGCGCCGGGTCGGGCGCAAACGTCACCTCGTCCGCAGCGTCGACAGGCGCCGCTTCAAGCGCGGGCGAGAATCCGTTCCCCTGCCGCAGCGCCAGCAGCTCCAGCGAGTTGATGCTCGACAGCAGTCGCTCAAACTCATCCGATAGCTGCGGGTCGCTCTTCAGATCGAAGCCGCTCGACAGCATCATGTCCACGGCAGCATCAAAATCCTGCCGCGCTGCCTCCAGATGATTGGCGTTGTAGTTGTCCAGGCCCGACCGATAGCTCGCCTCGGCCTTCGTAATCAGGTCCTGCACCTTCTGCGCGTACTGCGCCGCAGCTTCTTGCTGGGCAGCTTCACTGCTCGCAGCCACCCCATTCGCAGCCGCACCACTCTTCGCCCCGATGCTCTGCTGCGGCCGTGCGGAAAGATCGCTATAAAAACGTTCTGCGCGCGCCGCCGTCGACCACAACGGAGCACAGATCGCCGCGGCAAAAACCATTGCCGCGACTCCCGGCCGGGGCCCGCTATGCTGCTCAGAAAAACTTGGTTTGCGTCTCGACATCAACCCTCTCATTGTACGGGCTGATCGTCGTTAACCCGCATCGCGCTGCTTTGATTCGCAATCGATTCACGAACCATGCGCGGCTCCTGCTTCACGTCGTTCCATCGATCGCGGCCCCGTTCTGGAACAGCATCTCGGTCTCACGCGCAGCCATCGTGCCTCGCTCCTCGCTGTAGCGGAAGCGTCCCTTCCTGCGCAGAAATCGCCTCTCAACAAACTCGTAGCACAGCACCGACACACCGAAGCACCACGCCACATAGCCGACAAACATCGCCACGCTCACCACGTCATACGCCAACGCTCCACTGCATCGCCCCTGCAGCCGCGCCACTGTCTCCAGGTACCACGGTCGCGCGATCAGATGAATCAGGTACAGCCCGTAGCTATACCTGCCCAGCGTCCGCAACATCTGCTGATTGCATCCGCGTGCCACCAGCGTCTCGCTCCTCGCAGCCAGCCCCACGACTGCCGCGAACAGTACCGCTGCCGATCCATACCCGTACTTCACCATCGGCGCACTAAACATCGACCCATGCCCCGCAACCGCAAAGCTCGTCACCACACCCAAAGCCCCTGCAGCCATCGCCGCATACAGCCACGCAGCGCTCAGCCGTGCAACTCCCTCCCGACTGCGCAGCACCACCGCCACCGCTCCGCCCAGCAGCAACCCATCCAGCCGCATCGGCAGCTCAAAATACGGAGTCCCCAACGCAAAGCTGCCCGCATGCGCCACGGCAACAAACCTGAGCCCTACCGAAAGCATCACCCCGGCTCCACATAGCCACAGCACCCGCGCTCTCGTTCGCGCCAGAAACATCGCCAGCGGCCACAGCAGATAAAACTGTTCCTCTACCGCCAGCGACCACAGATGCGACACATCCAGCCTCGGTACGACCCCGATCGGAAGCCCCATATCGCGCACGATATTGCTGGCATACACGAAGTACGGCACCGCCCACACCGTCAGCCGCCCACCCATCGCAGCATTCAGCGCAATCACCATCGCCACCACCACTCCATAGAGAGGGATCAGCCGCAACGCTCGCCTTGCATAGAAGACGCGAAAGAATCCTTTTTGCCCCAGGGTGTCATATAAAACACCTGTAATCAGGAACCCCGAAAGCACGAAGAACAGGTCCACCCCAAGCCACAGCGTCGCGCACACCATCGCCACCGGATGCCCGCCAGGAAACGGGCACAGATGGTGACACAACACCATCAGCGCGGCAAGACCGCGCAGGCCATCCAGGCTGCCGAGGCGACGCCTGTGGTTCAACGTTCGTCCACTTCCAGGCCCGTCCTCAATGGTTGCCACGCGCACCTTCTTCTCTACGTACTCAGTACAGCGCATCGGCAGAGTAGCACGTCCGCATTAGCCCGTCCCTGCCTCCTTAGCGGTGTTAGCCTAAGAGTTCAAGGATTTTTCCCTCCGGACCCAAGAAAACAAAGCATGGACCCCAAGTACATCCGCAACTTCGCGATCATCGCGCACATCGATCACGGCAAATCCACCCTCTCCGATCGTCTCCTCGAGATAACCGGCTCACTCACCCAGCGCGAGATGCAGGCCCAGGTCCTCGACGCCATGGACCTCGAGCGCGAGCGTGGCATCACCATCAAGGCCCACACCGTCCGCATGATGTACAAGGCCTCCGACGGCCACAACTATCAGCTGAACCTCATCGACACCCCCGGCCACGTCGACTTCAGCTACGAAGTCTCCCGCTCCCTCGCCTCCTGCGAAGGCGCTCTCCTCGTCGTCGATGCCAGCCAGGGCGTGGAGGCCCAGACCCTCGCCAACGCCTACCTCGCCATCTCCAACGGCCTCGAAATCATCCCCGTCATCAACAAAATCGATCTTCCCTCCGCGGACATCGAGCGCACCAAGGCGATGATCGAAAAATCCGTGGGTCTACCCGCCGACGACGCCGTCTGCGTCTCCGCCAAGACCGGCCTCAACGTCGCCGACATCCTCGAAGCCGTCGTGCATCTCGTGCCGCAGCCCAAGGGCGACCCCGAAGCTCCTCTCCAGGCCCTCATCTTCGATAGCTGGTTCGACGCCTACAAGGGCGTCATCATCCTCGCCCGCATCATCAATGGCCGCCTGCGCAGAGGCGACAAGATCAAGGTGATGTCCAACAATCGCCAGTTCGAAGTCGACAGCCTCGGCGTCATGACGCCCAAGCCCATCGTCCTCGAGGAGCTCTCCGCCGGCGAAGTCGGCTTCTTCGTCGCCACCATCAAGAACGTGGCCGACACCAAGGTCGGCGACACCATCACCCACGTGGACCGCCCCTGCGCCGACGCGCTCCCCGGCTTCGAAGACATCAAGTCCATGGTCTTCGCCGGGCTCTACACCGTCGATTCGCACGCCCACGGCATGTTGCGCGACGCTCTCGAAAAGCTGCGCCTCAACGACGCCAGCTTCAACTTCGAGCCCGAATCCTCGGTCGCCCTCGGCTTCGGCTTCCGCTGCGGCTTCCTCGGCCTGCTTCACCTCGAAATCATCCAGGAACGCCTCGAGCGCGAATACGATCTCGACCTCATCATCACCGCCCCCGGCGTGCAGTACAACATCACCATGACCGACGGCACCGTCCTCACCGTCGACAATCCCTCGCGCTGGCCCGACCCCACCGAAATCGAAGCCATCGAAGAGCCCGTCATCATCGCCAAGATCCTCACCAACGAGGAGTACGTCGGCAACATCCTCAAGCTCGTCGAAGACAAGCGCGGCCGCCAGCAGAACATCGAATACGTCTCCGAGACCCGCGTCATGCTCACCTACGAGCTCCCGCTGAACGAGATCGTCCTCGACTTCTATGACCGCCTCAAGTCCGTCAGCCGCGGCTACGCCTCGCTCGACTACCACCTCTCCGGCACCTGGATCTCGCCCATGGTGAAGATGGACATCCTCATCGGCGGCGACCCCGTCGACGCGCTCTCCCTCATCGTTCACCGCGACTCCGCCTACGATCGCGGCAAGGTCCTCGTTGAAAAGATGCGCGAACTCATCCCCCGCCAGATGTTCGAGGTTGCCATCCAGGCCGCCATCGGCTCCAAGATCATCGCTCGCTCGACCGTCACGGCCATCCGCAAGAACGTCATCGCCAAGTGCTACGGCGGCGACATCTCGCGTAAGAAGAAGCTGCTCGACAAGCAAAAAGAAGGCAAGAAGCGGATGAAGCGCATCGGCAAGGTCGACATCCCGCAGGAAGCCTTCCTCGCCGTCCTCAAGGTCGGCGAAGAGTAGTCAACGAACGCCAGCTGAAAGTCGACCACCCGCAAAATCACGGTGCAACTTAAGCTGGCGTTCATGTCCATAAGTGCATAATCCGTTCATGCGCCTAGCCCTCACTCTCGCCGCCCTGTCGTGCCTCGCCGTCTCCGCGTCCGCCCAAAGCGGCCCGTACAAGATCCTTCAGACCGTCAAGGTTGGCGGCGAAGGTGGCTGGGACTACGTCGCAGCCGACTCCACCGATCGCCGCCTCTTCATAGCCCGCTCTGGCCCCGCAGGCAGCATTCACGCCTACGATCTCGACAGCCTCAAGGAAGTCGGTGTTATCCCCGGCATCAGCGCGCACGGCGTCGCCGTAGACGTCGCCACTCATCACGGCTTCGCCACCTCCAAGGGTGTCGCCATGTTCGACCTCAAGACCCTTGCCGTCCTCAAGCCCTCACTCAATGTCCAGGGCAATCCCGATGGCTATCTCGACGACCCCGCCACCAGCCGCGTCTACATCCTCAGCCACTCCGCGCCGAACGTCACCGTGCTCGATGCCAAAGACGGCGCGATCCTCGGCACCATCGATCTCGGCGGCGCACCCGAACAGGCCCAGCTCGACGGCAAGGGACATCTCTTCATCGACCTCGAAGATAAAGACGCCATCGCCGTCGTCGACACCAAGACGATGAAGATGACCGGCAAGTACGACATCTCCAGCAAGGGCGGCGGCTGCGCTGGCCTCGCCATCGACGCCAAAAACTTCGTTCTCTTCGCCGCATGCCGCGATAAGAAGAACATGATCATCCTGAGTGCGACCGACGGCAAAATCCTCGACGCCCTGCCCATCGGCACCGGCTCGGACGGCGCGGTCTTCAATCCCAAAACCAGCGAAGTCTTCAGCTCTCAGGGCGATGGCACGCTGACCATCATCAAGGAAAGCTCTCCCACCTCCTTCTCCGTAGAGCAGACCGTCACCACCCCAGTCCGCGCCAAGACGCTCACCCTCGACACGAAGACCGACCACATCATCACCGCGACAGGAGAATTCGGCCCGGCCCCCGAACCCGCCACCCCCGGTGCTCGTCCCGCACGCCCACCCATGCTTCCCGGCACCTTCTCCATCATCGTGGTCGGCAAGTAGCTCGTCCCAAAGCAGTCATCACCCTGTGCTACGGGAAGTTCTGCACCAACCCGCTTTGAAGGGTACGGGCTTCAGCCCGTACATAAAAAGACGTTAGAAAATTCGGGGCTTTAGCCCCGGAGGGTGCGGGTGTTTGATCCTGACTGAACGTAGTCAGAGCCTCCCTGGAACAGCACGCAGCAACATCACGCGGCGATCTCAACTCCTGAGATCGCCGCTTTCCTTTCGGACATCGACTTCCAACCGATCTTCCCTCAGCGCAGCCATCTCTGCTCGATAGTGCGCGATCTGTCCTCGCGCGTACGATGCCTACATGCGGCACAAACCTCTCCTGTCGTTCACCCTGTTTCTTCTCGCTGCAGCTCTGCACGCGCAAACACCGACCAAGGCCCCGCCACTCGATGTACTCTCCGTAAAGCCCGACACCAGCGACTCCCACGACGGCAGTATCAGCCTCCGCGCCGACGGCATCTATGTCCAGCACGCACCCTTCCGCTTCCTGCTTCTCGCCGCCTTCGGCAACGACTTCGCCGAAGACCACATCGTCAACATGCCCTCGTGGGCTGGTGACCAGTTCAACGTGGTTGGCAAGGTCTCAGATGCCGACCTGTCGAAGCTGCACAATCTCAATCGCGAGCAGTACATCGAGATGCGCAGCCAGCTTCTGCAGGCCGTTCTCGCAGAGCGCTTCCAACTCAAAACCCACACCGAAGTCCGCCAGGGCCGCGTCTACGCGCTGGTCCCCGCAAAGAGCGGCCCAAAGCTCAAACTCTCCGGCGACAACCCACCCGCTGAGTACATCTCCCCGCAGGGCCAGCACGTCCAGCTTGGAACCATGGCCACTACAGGGCAGATCGCCGGTCATGTCGCGCCCGTCGCCATGCTCATTCGCTCGTTGAACAGCGCCGGTCAGCTCGATCGCGTCGTCATCGATCGCACCGGCCTCACCGGAAACTTCGACTACGCTCTGAACTGGAAACCAGACTCTCCCGCACCCACTACAGACAACGGTGCAGACGACACCGCTCTGCCCTCGCTCCTCACAGCCATCCAGGAGCAGCTCGGCCTGCGCCTCGAACCCGCCACCGGCCCCATCAACACCCTCGTGATCGACCACATCGAAAAGCCATCGAGCAACTAGCGAGCCGCGCTCTTCGGCACCAGCTTGATCTCGAAGATCGTCGGCCACTGCTTCCCCGTCACAAACAGCCGATCGTGCTCGGCGTCATACGCAATCCCGTTCAGCACCGCCTCGCTGTCCAGCTGGATCATCGACGATAGAATCCCCGTCAGATCGATCCATCCCAGCACCCGTCCATCCTTCGGCGAGATGCGCGCAATCCTGTCCGTGTGCCACACGTTCGCATAGATCTCGCCCTTCACATACTCCAGCTCATTCAACTCCTGTACCTCTATCCCTTCGTCCTTCACTACGATGTGCCGCACCTCGTGAAAGTCCTTCGGGTTGCGAAACGTCAGCGTGCTCGTGCCATCGCTCGTGATTAGTTCCTTGTCCGTCCGCGTCATGCCCCAGCCTTCGCCGCTGTACGTAAACTGGCTCAGCACCTTCAGCGTCGCGCGGTCGCGCACAAACCCCACATGCGACTGCCACGTCCATTCATACAGATTCGGCCCCCAGTCCACGATCCCCTCGCCGAAGTACTGTGGCGGCAGATCCACCACCTGCTTCACCACGCCCGTCTTCGGCTCCACCGCCACCACCTGCGAGTGCCCCTTCAATCCCGTGCCCTCATAAAACAGCCCGTTCAGATAGAAGAACCCCTCGGTATAACTCCCCGTCGCATGAGGATACGTCGCCATCACCCTGTACCCATACACCGGTGTCGCCGCACCAGCAGTCGCCGTCAGCAGAGCTGCCAATACCATCACCCACATCTTCACTACCCGTTCACCGCTCATACTCAAAACGATAACGCAGCCACCTCCCTCACTCCAGGCTCAAGCACTCTCCGCTCTAAGCTAAACAGAAACCTCTTACCGATATCCGCTTCGTCATCGCAACCTCACCTCAGCGTTGCTCTCATCAAAGCCCGCGCTTGTCATCCCTCCCCCGCTCGCGTGTCATAACCTCATGGCCGCCTTCTTCGAACAGATCGCAACACAAGAGCCCTCTGCCGCTGAGGCGCGCTCCCGTCGCTGGATCTACATTCCCTACGATCGCCTCCACGACGCCGTCGGCCCGCTCGCCGACGCCGACCCGCAACACACCGTCCTCGTCTTCATGGAGTCCCTCGCCAAAGGCACGCGCCGTCCATATCACAAGAAGAAGCTCACCCTCGTCCTCAGCGCCATGCGTCACTTCGCGCTCGAGCAGGCCCAGCGCGGCTGCCGCATCGTCTACGGAGCCTCGCCTACCAGCTTCAGCCACGGACTCCTCGAACTCCAGAACAAGTGGCAGTGGCAGGATCTCACCACCAACCGCCCCGCCGAGCGCGAACTCCGCACAGAGCTCCAGTCCGCCCAGGCCGAAGGCCTCCGCATCACCTTCGCTCCCGACACCGCCTGGCTAAGCACCTCCGCCGACTTCACCACTGCCTTCCCCAACGCCGCCACCAAACCCCTGCGACAGCGCTACCTCATGGACACCTTCTATCGCCACATGCGCCAGAAGACCGGCCTCCTGATGGAGCGCGCCCACTCCACCTCCGCTCCAAAACCCGTCGGCGGCAAGTATTCACTCGACGCCGAAAATCGCAAGCCCTGGCGCAACGAGATCGCCGTTCCCATCCGTCCGACCTTCGCACCCGACGACCTCACCCGCGAGGTCATCGCCATGATCCTCGAACGCCATCCCGACACCTTCGGCTCCCTCGACAACTTCGATCTCGCCGTCACCCGCGCCGACGCCGAAACCGCCTGGCGCTTCGCCCTCGAGCGACTCCTCCCCTGGTTCGGCCCGTGGGAGGACGCCATGTCGACCCAGCATCCCGACCTCTTCCACTCCCTCACCTCGCCGCTGTTAAACCTGACCCTGCTCCGTCCGCAGCAGCTCGTCGAAGATGTGGCTGCCGCCCACGCCGAAGGCCTCATTCCGCTCGCCAGCGCCGAAGGCTTCATCCGCCAGGTCCTCGGCTGGCGCGAGTTCATGCGTCACCTCCACGAAGCCACCGACGGCTTCCGCACTCTCGACCCCCTCCCTCAAGATTGTCATCCTGAGCAGAGCGAAGGACCTGCTTTTCGCATGGACCAGAACGATCACGATTCCGAGACCTGGGTGGGAGCCTCACCAAACCATCTCAACGCCAACCTCTCACTCCCGCCCGTCTACTGGGGCAAGCCCAGCGGCATGAACTGCATGGACACCGTCGTCTCGGGCGTCATCGCCAACGGCTGGTCGCACCACATCACCCGCCTCATGGTCCTCTCCAACCTCGCCACCCTCTGCGGCTTTTCTCCGCGCGAACTCACCGACTGGTTTTGGTTCGCCTACATCGACGCCTACGACTGGGTCGTCGAGCCGAACGTCCTCGGCATGGCCACCTTCTCCGACGGAGGCCTCACCGCGACCAAGCCCTACATCTCCGGTGCCGCCTACATCAACAAGATGTCCGACTTCTGCGGGCGCTGTAGCCTCAACCCCAAGCAGTCCCTCGGCCCCGGCTCCTGCCCCTTCACCGCACTCTACTGGAGCTTCCTCGAGCGCCACGAAGCATTACTCGCCCCACTGAACCGCATGTCCATGCCTCTCGCTACCTTGCGCAAGAAATTATCCGCAGAACGCGAAGCCCTCCGCAAGCGCGCCCAATTAGCCATCGATCAACTCGGACGCGGCGACATCGTCACCTAAGTCAAAGTCATCTCTTAAGAGAAGGCTGACCCCAAAAGACTGACCGCACGCAGTCGCTCTCGTCGCTGCCTCCCTTGTCTCGCCGCATATCCTTCTTGCCTTTGCCTCTTTTGTTGTCATTCCGCAGCGCAGCGGAGGAAACTGCATCACCCGAACCAGCACCCCTGCAAAACGGAGACGTTCGATCTGCCCTTCCTGCAAGACAATCTGGTTTCGAGGGCTGAAGGCCCGACCCATAACAGCCCAGGCCGAAGGCCTGGGTAAGCCATCTACCACGCAGAGAGCGCTGAAGGCGCGATCTATCGTGCCGCAACAACGCACTCATGCGCCGACTTTACGCCGGCCTCGCCCCACGCAGCCACCGGTTCATCGGCTCACTAAACCACCTCGCCAGAGCCCATCCCACCGGCAGCGTCGCCAGCACAATCCCCACCACGAAGCTTGCAAGAACGCCGCGCGAGTCACTCTTTCCAAACCATCGCACGAACAACTCGACACCAGCGATCACCACAAACTCATGCGCCAGATACAGCTCATAACTGTGGCGGCCCATCCAGCGCAGCGGTGCGCCCCATCGCCCACCATGCTGCCCACGCAAAGCCACGCCAAACATCACGAGGCACGCCACCAGCGCCACGAACGTATCATCGGTACCGCTCTTGCCAAGCACCTTCAGCACATGCCACTTCGGCCAGATCGCCACCATCACCAGCCCGAGCCAGCCACAGATCTCGACCGCCAGCAGCACAGATCTCCGCAGCCTGCGCGCACGTAGCTCATTCACAATCAACGCGGTCAGGCATCCCAGCGCGATGCTCGCCATGCCCGCAAGGTAGGAGTTCTCCGCCTGCAGATCGTTATGCGGCCACACCACCCGCGCCCACGGGCCCACCGCAACGAACGCCAGCGCCAGCACTATCCATGCAGTTCGCCCAAACCGTCCGCCACGAAACAGCGCCACGCTCACCAGCGGGAAAAAGAGATAGAACATCTCTTCGATCGACAGCGACCACAGCACCGTCCACACTGCGGGCAGCCAAGCATCGCGCGAGGCCTCAAGCCAGTTCAGATGAAAGGTCAACGCCGCCAGCAGAGCTCTTGGCAGCGTGAAGTGCTTCTCATTAATCACGTAGCCATCGACATGCGCCAGATGCAGCACGCTCAGCACCGTCAGCAGCAATAGGAGCAGAGGCATGATCCGCGCAAACCGTATTCGATAAAACACCGCCGGCTTTAGCCTGTCGAGCGAGCCGAAGCGTCGCAGCGAGGTCAGCGTGATAAGAAAGCCGGAGACGGCGAAGAACACCGTCACTCCATTGCCTCCGTTGAAGAACAGTCGCTGCCCATACCGTGACCAGCCCTTGCCCAGAGCAACATCGACACCACGGAAGCGTATCCAGATGTGCAGCAGTATCACCGCAAGAATCGACAGCCCACGCAGTGCGTCGACGCCATCCATCCGCGCTACGGAAGCTTTCAGCTCGCCCTCTTGAACCATGGAACTGATGCTACCAAGCTCGCTCTAAACAACAATGGAGGCCCGAAGGCCTCCATTGTTGTAATTACCTTGCGCCATTCTTACTTGGCGGGAGGCGTGGCCCGGCGAGCCGGAGCCGGTGCTGCCGGCGGCGGAGCCGCAACGCCAGACACCTTGTTGTAATCGTTGATCACAGCCTGCGTCACATCGGTCGGTTCAGCAAACCAAAGAACCGGGCTCGCCTGCTGTCCGCCGCCAACGTTCAGCAGCAGCGTGAAGCCGTTGTCCTTCACATACTTCACAGCGGTCGAACCGACCTTCTGTGCAACCTTGCCGTAGGCTTCCTGCAGGTCGCTCTGGTAAGAGTTCTGTGCATCCTCAGCATCGCGCTGCAGCAGCTTTTCCTTGCTGTCGATGCTCTTCACCAGGTTCCCGCGCTGCTCGTCGGAAGCGTTTGCGGGCAGAGCCTGCAGCTGCTTCTTCAGGCTCTCCACTTCGGCGCCCTGCGTGTCGAGTGCGGCCTTCTTCGGCTCGTACTTCTTCTGGATGTCGGCAACGGTCTTCTGGCCTTCGTTCGTCGCAACAACAGCCTGTTCAAAGGCGATGATCGCAACCTTCGCGGGGATGGCCTGGGGAGCAGCAGCGGCAGCAGGTGCTGCAGCAGCGGCCGGAGCCTGGGCAACGAGGGTGGACGTAGCGAGGCTTGCGGCCAACGCCGTAGCAATTACAAGGGTGCGCTTCATTAGGTCTTTGAAACTCCTTACAGATATCCGGCTTTGCGGACAAAAAGATGTTTTGGCTGGGTCACTTCCTGCACAGCTGTATCAACCATACGCTTACGCAGGAAGTTAAATCTGCCACCTTCCTCCGCCCGTGTGCGCATCGTCATATTGATGCTGCCTGCTCGTCTCTTCACCCTTACGTTTCTCTAAGTAGAGGGTAAGAGGGTCGAGCCTTCGCGGGCGCGAGAGGACAGTCGGCTTGCAGCGATTATAGAAAGCCCATAACCACTGGTCAATGTGCCTCGGGTCGCGAGCCACCCTATATTTCGCGCCTCTGCCAACTCTCGTCATCCCTACCATTCTTCAAAAAACAGGAGCCGCGGCCCTACGATCCTCCATATTTTGGTGTATCCCGTCACCGTTTCCGGGGGTTTTTGTTGAAAACAAAGGGCCCTACATTTGGTACGACGATTGCTCTATGTAAAAGTGTTCGAGCTTGAGCCTGCCGTACAGGCTTCCTCCGGCGAGAATCCTCGGTTCTGAGGGCGTCAGCGAATCTTTCTCAGAAAGTCGCAACAGACGCAGGGTATAGACGTAGCCCTAAGAGGCACGCACCCTTTCAGACTGAGTCAAAACTCAGGAGGCCAGTGACTGGCCATTCAAGCTGCTGAAGGCCATCTTCCGGGGAGGGGAGATGGCCATCGGCCTTTCTGGGGACTTCTTTCTTGTCCCATTCCCCGTTTTTATTCCCTTGCGCTTCCTGCTCTCCCAGCGTACTATCAGGGTGTTCGGAAGCCGTACGCTTCGCTCAAGCCGTGATTCGCCCGGCGATACCAGCGAAGCTCAGGGACCCCCGCAACATTCGCTTTCAGCTTCAGCCTTAGAAAGTAGTTCGAACTACGGCAGTTGAAGCAACGAGTCTCCGCTGTTCCTGTTTACAGTTTTTCCGAGAGCGAGAGTAGAAGTTCGCCGTCAGGGGTAATCGACCGCCCCGCACGCGAGCAGCACGAACAAGCAAGTCGACTGGCTGTCACGGGGTGAATCCGACAGGCCCGCCGATAAAACGATCCCTTCCGAAGTGCATGGAAAGCTATTTACCTTCTCCAGCGCAGCTTCCAGAATGGGTTCCCAGATCATGAGCAGACAACTGCCACGATCGCGATGGATACACACAACTTTGAGTCAACGCTTGAGAGTGCAACTGACTGATTCGTTCCAGGGAACACACCGTACGCGACCCCTCACCGGCGCGAAGCGGCAGCCCCTCCTCGGTCTTCCGGCCACAAGCGCCCAATTGCAAGGGGAAATCACAGCACCATGTCAGAGCAGAATGCAGTAGAAACTCCGTCCTACAATGCGGCGGACGATTTTGACGGCGATTTTAACAACGCAGACTTCGACTCCAGCGATGGCGAAGGTCAGCCCGCACCCGGCACCGGACAGAGCAAGAGCAGTCGTCGCCGCCGTCGCAAGCGTAAGAACAAACTCGCCGGTGACGCCCCCGAAGGCGCCCCCAACAGCTCCGCCGCACCCGCTCCCGCTCCCTTTGTGATGGAAGGCGAAAGCATCGCCGCCGCAGCCGCTCCGGCAGCCGCCCCGCAAGCTCCTCGCGAACCCCGACGCCAGTCCAACAACAACGGCGGCGCCCCGCAGCAGAACAGCAATCAAAATGGACAGGGACAGGGACAGAACGGGAAGCGCTGGAAGAAGAAGTTCCGCGACCGTGAGCGCACGCCCCGCAGCGGCGGTGGCCGCAGCGAAAACCCCGGCAACGACTTCCGCGCCGACAGCAACAATAACAGCGGCAGTGGCAGCAGCTTCTCCAACGGCTATCGCAGCTCCGTCCCCGACAACTTCGGCAACTCCACCAACGGCTTCAAGCGCAAGGGTAAGGGCGGCCAGCAGAAGGAACGCGGCTTCGTCGGTCCCATGGACCACAGCTACCGCGAGGCTGGCTCCGGCTTCGGCGACGGTCCCCCGTCCACCATCCAGCTCGGTCGTCGCGGCGGCGGGCATCGCCATCACGGCGATTCGCAGCCCATCGACCACTCCATGCCGCGTCCCGTGCCGATTCCCGAAGGTGCGCAGACCCACATCTACTTCTTCATCGAAGAGCTCTTCTTCCAGGCCAAGATCCAGGAGTCCGCGAAGAAGCTCGGCGTCAAGGTCGCCTTCATCAAGAACGAGAAGGAAGCCATAGCCAGCCTCACCGACGGCGATCAGGACAAGCCCGCGCTCATCGTCTTCGATCTTAACAATGCCAACGCCAAGCCCCTCACGTTGATTCCCAAGCTGAAGACAAAGCTCAAGCGCTCGGCCTCCATCATCGGCTTCCTCTCGCACCTGCAGGGAGACCTCAAGGCAAAGGCCGTCGAAGCCGGTTGCGACGTCGTCATGCCCCGCGCCGCCTTCAGCCAGAACCTCCCCAACCTCCTCCGTCGCTACGGCGTCGAAGAAGCCGAGGAAGTCAACTACAACTACTAAGCACCATCACTTCGCAACAACCAGGGCGCCACCTCGAAAGAGGTGGCGCCTTTGCCGTTCACTCTCCTCCCTCCTCTATCCCCTCTCCTCTGTTTTCTGCATCCAACCACCCAGAGGAACAAGCTATGCCCATGACAGACTCTGTCCACGCTGCCGAGATTCACCGTCTCGCGGCCCATGCCCACGAAGCCGCAGCCGCTTCCCACAGCATGAACGATCATCTCCGCGCCCACGAGCAGTCCCGCCTGGCGCACGAGCGCTCCGTCGAAGCCCACCACGCCTCCGAAGCTCTCGCAGCCGAACACAACACCACCAAAAAGTAATCGGCCCGCACCAAAGAAGCGAGGGAGCAGCATCAGCTGCTCCCTCATTTCCGTTTCCACTCCCTACTCAAAAATGAACCACCACATCCGTGGCCGCCGTGAACTGGCTCGTTCGTCTCCCCTGGTCATACGATCGCCTGTCCCACGCATGATCGAACCGTATCTCCGGCCGTATCTGCACCGTCGTTCCAATCCAGTGGTTATACGACAGCGTCGCCTCCGAGTACCGCCCCGCATATCCCGTCCGCTGCCCCTTCTTGTCATTCAAAAAGTCATTTCGCAGCGACACGTAATCATGCGCTGAAAGCTCTTTGTTGATGTAGTTCACCGCCGCCCACTCCGGCGCAAGACACCGCAGCTCGCCCACGCGGCAGTTCGCTCCATTCGTTCCCTTCTCAATCGCCACCGGCCCGTTCACACTCGGCACCTCGCGCTGATACATCCCATACATCTCCGTCGCGATATGCCACGTCTTGTTTACCCGGTGATACCATGTCGCGTCATACATCTGGATATTGTTGAATGCATATGTCCCATCGTTGATCCCGTTCGCGCACACATAGAAGTTTTCGTTCACGCTCTTCGTCGTCGCACTCACACACCCCATAAACGATGGCTTCGCATCCGCCGTCCACGGAGCCACATCGTGGCTCGCCGAAACCCCCGCCTGCACCACCAATCCGTCCTTCACCTGGATCGTCGCCAGCACGCCCGTATCTGTAAACGGATCCACCGCATACAGCAGCGAGTGGCTGAACATGTAATTGTTCGGCGTCAGCTGCGCCTCGATCCCCGGAATCGAAATGAACCTTCCCGCCCGCACATTCATCCCCTGCGCCACATGCGGAAAGTACACATCCACATACTCCAGCACCGGATCGAATCCATACTGCCGGTTGTGATCTTCCAGCTGCGAGCTGAGATACCCCTTGTTCGTTGTCGACCTGTAGTCCGTCCCGAAGAACGCCGTTAGGTGGTAGCCCCAGTCCACATGATCGCGCTGCACCTCATCCGGCAGCCGCTCCACATACACCACCACCTGCCCCAACTCCACGCGGTTCGAATAGATATCATTCGTCTCCGGATAGTTCCGGTCGCGCGACGTCGAAAGGTTCGCCGTCGGCTCAATCCACCCGTAAACTTTCGTCCGGCTCTTCACTCCATTCATAGCGGTCTGCAGCGGATACACATTCCCATCCGCCTCCCCGATCGTCGGCGACCCGCCATAGCCCCAATCCGCACCCGGAAACGGCGGCGAATCCAGCGGCTGCGCCAGACCTCGCCGCACCGCCGGCGCACTCGCCGCCGCCGTCCCCCACCAGTCATCGTGATAGAACCGGAACAGCCGGGAAAACACATTCCCGTCCCGAGGCACATCCTGCGCCCCGGCTACCGCACACAACGACAGCAAGCCTGCGAGCAACACGCAACCCTGCATCCAACGGGAATCGACTTTCAGGCTCATCGAACCTTGAGATGCAACTTTGCTACCGCCCGGTATAAGGATCAGGCATTCCCGTCGTCCCCACCGGCGGCGCTGGCGGGTTATACGGCCGCTCCGGCTCCACTACTCGCGGCTTGTTCGGCCCTGGTGCCTGCGGCAGCGGAGCTCCCCGCAGCCCAGCCAGTATCTGTGTCTGGAAGTCCCCCGCAGCTCCTGGGCTGTTCGGCAGAAAGAGCGTGTTCGTTCCGCCGCGCGTTCCGATGTCGCGCAGCGTATCGAAGTACTGCGTCAGCAGCACCAGCGCCATCACCTCTTCGGCCGTCGCTCCCGGGACTCCCTGCTGGAAGTGCTCAATCGAAGCCGACAGACCATCGATGATCGCTTGCCGCTCACGAGCAATACCGTTGCCCTGCAGCGCCTTCGACTCCGCCTCAGCCTCCGCCTGCTTCACCTTCAAAATCTTCTCGGCCTCACCGCGTGCCTGCGCGGCCACCTGCGCCCGCTGCGCCGCGTTGATGTCGTTCATCGCGGCCTTCACCTTCTCATCCGGAATGATGTCCGTCACCAGCGCCGTCAGGATGTTGAACCCAAAGTTCGACATGATCTGGTCCAGTTCCACCTTCACCGCCACCGAGATACCCGACTGCTGCTCGAACGTCTCATCCAGCGTCAGCTTCGGCACATGCCCCAGGATCGAGTTGAAGACAAACGACTCGATCTGTTTCTGCGGCGAGCTCAGCTTGTAAAACGCATCCGCAATCTTGTCGTCCAGCACCTGGTACTGCACGCTTACCGGAATCTGCACGAACACGTTATCGCGTGTCTTGGTCTCCACCGAAAACTGCGCCTGCTTCACCTGCAGATCGACGAAGTACACCCGCTCCGCAAACGGAATCAGGAAGTGCAGCCCCGGTCGCGTAATCCGGTCGAACTTCCCGAACTTCTCCACCACACCCGCCGTCGCCGTCCGCACCGTGTAGTACGTCTTGGCAATCATAATCAGCAAAAACAAACCCACCACAAACACGAGCATCAGCACAGCTGGCATCATCGTTAAGACCTCTCAATATCCGAGCTAAGCATATACCCGCCCCCGTCAAGCTTTCGTAAGCCGACGGGTGCCCCGTTCATTGCGATGCGTTGCCGTCGATGCGAGAAATTTGAAAACTCCACCAAAGAGGTCCCTCATTTGAACCGAAGCCTCACGCCTCCATCGCGATGCGCAGCGGAGAAACCCCGCATTTGCAGTAGCGATGTGCGAAGCGCGGGCCAGTTCACACTCCTGCTCACTCGGACCTAAAGAGCTTCCCCATCTCCTATTGGCTGCGCTCCGCCGCAAATCCTTGTCAAGCCCCCAACCCCCTTATCTCGTTCATTGCAAAGGGAATAAATCTTGCATGTTTGCTCATCGCCACTTGATAAAATAGAAATAGAGATCAAAAGAAACGCTCGTGGGTCATTTGATCTCGCATGTACCAGCATCCCTATTGCTTGCAATACTTTTACGCTAGACTTCAGCCTAAGTTGCTCGTTATGAATACTTTAGGCCAAAATTAGGGGTGGGGGGGTACCTCACCATCGCAAGGTGACGACCTGCGTCTGATATCCCCTTCCCGGAAACTTCACTCGCAACTCATCTCCTGTTAGCGCCGCTCCCTCAGCGCGCACAGAAACAGCGTCATTCTTCCTCACCCGCAATACGTTTTCAGTTCCGCCAACACCTTCCAACTCCAGCCGCAGTTCGTGCGCCTCATACGTCGTCTGCAGCACCTTCATCTGCGACGTCCGCGCTCCTCGCGCTGGCTCCGCATGCGTCAAAGAGAGCTCAACCGCAGGCAACGGAACCCGCAGCATCGTTCCGCCACCGGCGAGCGTCACCTTCGGCCCCGCAATCTGCGTCAGCGACACGACCATCGCTCGCGGCTCGCGCTTGTAACTCACATCAACAACCGCGTCGCCCACGCGCAGACGTCGCACCGCCGCTTCGTTCCAGTCCGCAGGCAAACGCGGTTCCACCTTCACCGTATGCTTCAACGCATCCACGCCCAGTCCAAACATCCCGCGCAGCACCGGCGTAATCACCATCGCCGACGACCACAGTTGATGACTCGTACTGCGCCCAAACGGCTCGTAGAAGGCCCCCGAAAGCAGCTCCGTCACCGCCCCAAGGTCCTGCGCTCGCGTCAACGACGCGTTTTGCATCAACATCTCGTAACCCGCCAACGGCTGTCCGCCACGATACTCCGCCAGCGACGCCCAGCCCGTAAACAATGGCCACACCGAACCTTGGTGATAACTCGTCGGGTCATACACCGAAGCGGTCTCATCCACATCGCGCGTACCCCAGTCCGTATCGATGCGATGTGACGCCCACGCGCGCAGACTTGCCTTCGGATGTTCGAGGCCCGCATCGCTGTTCCACCACGCCACCGCAGGAAACACCGTTGCCGTCATGTCCGCCTTGCCGTTGTCCCAGCTGAACGCGTATCTGCCTTCGCGAAAGTACTCGCGCTCGATCGTCTTACCGACAGCCTCGGCCCTCGCTGCTGCCTTGTCCGCAGTCGCTGCATCGCCGAGCAACGTACTTAGCTGCGCCATCGCCAGCGAGGCCTGCTGATCCAGCAGCGCAAGATACACCTCCTGCTTCGGCATGCCTCCAGGCCAGCTTTCCACCCAGCCTGTTCCCTGCGTGTTGTCGTAGATGCCATCGCCGTCCGCATCATGCGTCGTCTCGAACTGCCAGGCCTTCATAACAGCCTCGCGATTCGCCTTCACATACGCAACATCGCCGCTGCTCTTCACGTAGTCCAGGAGCGTCGTCAGAAACAACGGAGTCGCATCGGCAGCCGCATACTCATACGGAAACTGCGCCCAGTCCAGCGTTCCCGCCGTCTGCGAATACTCATGCATCATCTTGCCGTCAGCCCGCTGCCGTTTTAGCAGAAAAGACAGTTCGGTCTTGCTCAGGTCGAAGTCGCCATAGCTGTTCAGCGCATAGATCGTATACAGCGCATCACGCCCGAAGTACCAGCCGAAGCCCGGTCGCGCCGAATCACCGGACGCGTAATAGCCCGCTACCAGCGCTGTCTCTCCGTCGGTGCTCTTCGCCCGCAGCTGTCCAATCGAGGTCTCGGCCCAGCCAAAGTTTTCGTTCAACTCCGTGTCCGGCGTCTGGATACTCGTTCGCTCAGCCTCCTGCTTCGCATAATTCGCTGCACTTGCCGCATAAATCTCCGGCAGCTGCTGATCTAGCTCAAGCAGCTTCGCATGCAGCGCCTCATTCGTCGCCGTCGCCTTCGTCTCACCTACGGCCATCAGCAGCGGGTACATCTGGTCTCCATCGACCTTCGGGTCGTAGCGCAGTTTTAACTCCAGCGGATGCACCTTCGGCCGCTCCTGGTAAGGAGCCATCACGCCATCGACGGCACCGGGTAAAGCGATCGCTCCCGCAAACTCGGGATAGTCCGTATGCAGCACGTAGTAGCCGCTCTTGCCCTCATGGATCCATTCAGGCGAGACGCTGCCAAAGCCTCGCTCCGGCCACATCGGCCGCATCTCCGGCGTAAAGCTGAGCTGCAGATTCAGCGGACTAACCGAGTCGAGCTGAAGCAGCACCACCGCTCCCGTTCCATCCGGTGCTTTGTCCGGTGCGAAGATCGTCATCTTCAACGTCATCGCAATGTGCGAAAACGTGATCGTCGTGCGGTCAGGTCGCACCTCGATCTGTCGCGCCATCGAGGTGATGTCCAACGGCACCGCGTAGTTGTCCACGTGGGCTTCGATCTGCAGATGGCTCATCAGCTTAACCGGCAGAATCCAGCTCTCGAACTCGCCCTGCTGCTGGCCCACGATCACACCCTGCGGCCCAGCCACGGTGAACGGCACGCCTGTCTGCACAGCTTCACTCAACATCGGCCCATCGAGCCGCATCGGGAACGACTTCAACGGTTGCAACGCGGTGCTTTGACCCAACACTGCAGCATTTACCAGAAGGCATAACCAACCCAAACTACGACTCGTCATCGATAGACCCTTTCAAGACGGCTACATTCTATCTTGCAAGCTGTGCCTCCGGTTCCGTAGGATGACCCGTATCATGAATCGCTGCCTGAACGTCCTGCGCCACGCCCTAATCGCCTTCCTGTTCGTGGGAGCTGTCGCCGCCAGCGCTCAGGCTGCGCCCGCTACTCCAGCACCCGGCATCGTCAATCGCACCGAAGCGACCGCCATTCTTCCAGACAAGGTCTTCTATCGCGGCCAGTCAGCCACGATTCAGGGCCGCAACTCCGGCGGCATTCGTGTCGCCGACGGCAAGCTCGTTCTCTTCGCGATCGTCGACACCTCTGGATATTCAAGCTCTGTGCAGGAGACCTATCAGGCGTATCTGATCACTGAGGTCAAGCTCCACATCGGCGATCAGACGCTCGCCCCCGGCGCGTATGGTTTCGGCTTCGTCGCCAACGACAAGATGGTCGTCATGGATCTTGGAGCCAATGAACTCGCACGCGTCGCGACCCTGAAAGATCCGGCGATGGCTCGCCCGACACCGCTTCAGGTTCTCGCCGATGCGGCAGCAAACCACTATCGTCTGTACCTCGGCCGCAGCTATGTCGTCGTTTCGCCTGAAGCTAAGTAATCGCCATGACAATGCAGCGCCATTCCAGTTGGCAGAGCCGCCTGACCCTTCTGCTTGCAGGCGTTGCCGTCCCTTGTTTCGCCTTCGCACAGCAGGACAACGCCACGCTTGATCAGGCGAAAGCAGCCATGGCCTCGGGCATCACCGCAGCTCAGAAGGGTGATCTCGCCGCAGCGCAGAATGCATTTTCAAATGCCGTCTCACTGGCACCGCAGGTATCGGCGACTCACGCAGCGCTGGGCTCCGTACTTCTCGAAGAAGGTGAGATCGACCGCGCGGACAAAGAGCTCACCACCGCTCATGCCCTGGCGCCCAGCGACCTTGCTACCGATCTCAACCTCGCAAGAGCCGAGGTGGCAAAGGCGCGTTACATCACTGCGGTGGCTCTCTTTCAGCTGGCGCTCTCGGACAGCTCCAAACCCGAACTTTCACCCGCCGAAGCCATCTCCTACGCAACCGCGCTGGACGCCACAGGCGATGCTTCGACGGCGCAGACTGCGCTAACCAACGCTCTTGCTGCCGCGCCTAACTCGGCGCAGCTTCACGATGCGCTCGGCACACTTTACGCGAAGCAGACGGATCTGACGAACGCTTTGCCACATTTCAAGCAAGCAGTCACCCTCGATCCCGCCAACTCTATGGCGCAATACCATTTGGGCGCGACGCTGCTTGCCTTGAACCAGCCCGATGCTGCTATCGCTCCTTTACAGCTTGCGGCCAAGACCAACCCGAATAGCTTTGACTTCCAACTACAACTAGGCCGCACGCTTTCTTCGTTAGGTCGCGACGAAGAGGCCCTTATGGAGCTTCATCGCGCCACGCAACTGAGCGCCTCGGTCACGAACGTGCAATCGCTCTATGCGCTCGCGCTCGCCCTGCAAGCCAGTGGAGACGCGTCTGCAGCCCTGCCTCTCTTCGCCGCAGCTACGTCTGATCCTAAGGCTTGGAAACCCGCGGAATACGGCTCCGCGCTGATCAACGTCGCCCTTGCGCACGTGCAAACAGGCGATGCTAAAGGCGCCGTGCAGCTTTACGAAAAGGCGCTCGCTGTCGGCCCCGATTCGCCCACGCTGCGTGAGGATTTTGGAGCTGCGTATCTGCAGCGGCAGGAGCTCGACCACGCGATTACACAGTTTCAAGCAGGGCTTGACCTCGATGCCAGCAGCGCGCATTTGCATTACGATCTCGGACTTGCCCTGAAGTTGAAGGACAATCTGGCCGCTGCGATTCCTGAGTTTGAACGCGCTGCTGCGCTCGATCCCTCCCTGCCCGATCCGGCGTTCACACTGGGCGTGATTTATATGCAGCAGGGCAAGTTCGCAGAGTCAGCTGCACAATTGAAGCGCGCCGTTGAACTCCAGCCCGCCAACGGAGACGCATGGGCTCTGCTTGGCAGCACGCTGCGCGACTCTGGCGATCCCGCAGGCGCCATGGACGCGCTGAAGCATGCAGTCATGCTTCAACCCGGACAGCCGAACCTGCACATCGAAATCGCGGCCCTTGAGTCGCAGGCGGGACATAAAGAAGAAGCAGCAGTCGAACGCAAGCTCGCTGCTGATCTTAGCCGCGCTGTCGTGAGCCATCAACGCGCCAGCTTCGCCTTGAAGAGCGGTAAGGCGCTGCTTGCGCAGAACAAGCTCGACGATGCGCTCGTGCAACTGAACACCGCGACGCAGGCCGACCCGAAATCAGCGGACGCGCACCAGCTACTCGCGGAGGTGTACGCTCGTCAGGGCAAGGCTGCGGACGCCGCCTTGGAACGCAGTCGCGCGGCAGAGCTCGCCGCACCCGTGAAGTAGCTCTGTCCTGTTCACAACACCTATGCGCCGTTACGCTCCAACCCGAAGAAGTATCCTCGCCGCGTTTTGCAGCCTGTCCATCGCTGCGGCGATACTCTGCGGAACGCGTGCGACGCGGGTGCACGCTGCCTCACAACCAGCGACAGTTGTGCCTCTCGCGAATCCTGATAAGGTCTGCGCAAGCTGTCATAAGGTCATCTACGATCGCTACGAGCAGACAGCCATGGCGCGCGGCAGCGGTGTCGCAACGGACGGACTTCTTCCGGGCAGCTTTCACGACAAGACCTCCGGTATCGACTACAGCGTCTTCAAGCGCGATGGCGCAGCCTGGATGACCTACACCCGCGCTGCCACCAGTAAGCAGGGCGAACTCTCCGGCGAGCAGCAGCTTCTCTACTACATAGGCTCAGGGCATCGCGGCCGCACGTATCTCATGCAGCAGCGCGGCCAATGGTTCGAGCTGCCCATCAACTACTACACGCGCCAAAGCGCCTGGGCAATGGCTCCGGCCTTCGACAACCGCGCCACGATGCCCGCTCCGCTACCTGTTGATCCGAACTGCCTGCATTGCCACGCAACCGACATCCAGCCGAACCTGTCCACCGCGCGAAGCCGCTTCGCCACCGTGCCTTTCCGGCAGGGAGGCATTGGCTGCAGTTCGTGTCATGGCGATCCGACACAGCACCTCGCGACACATGGCCACGGCGCGATCGTGAACCCCGCGAAGCTCAGCGTCGCGCGGCGCGACAGCTCCTGTATCCAGTGCCATCTTGAAGGCAACGCGATCGTCTATCGACCGGGCAAGTCGCTCGCCCAGTTCAAAGCAGGCGATGACCTTGCCGACTTCGCTGTGTACTTCGTTCGCTCGCATGAGGAAGGCGATGGTCGTCGTGCTACGAGCCAGTACGAAGCTTTGCTGCGCAGCGCCTGCAAGCGCTCCAGCGGCGATAAGCTCACTTGCACGACATGCCACGATCCACACTTTGACCCGTCACCTGCGGAGCGCGTGCAGTACTTCCGCGCGAAGTGCCTTGCGTGCCACACGGCTCCGGCGATGAAGACACACCACAGTGAAGAGCAGGATTGCGCGAAGTGTCACATGCTCTCACGCAATACCACCGACATCTCGCACGAGCAGGTAACGGATCATGACATCGAAGCGCGCCCGACAACTAGCGCGTCCGCACATTTTCTCGAAGCCGCTTCTGATGAGCTGGTTCCCGTTGGCGGCTTCCCTGCCGGAGACCGCGAGTATGGTTTGGCCTATGCGCAGGAAGCCCAGCAAGGGGATCGCCACGCAGCCGAACTCGCACTGACGCTGCTCACAGAGGCCGCTGCTGCCGGCGCGTCCGATCCTGAGCTGAACACGCGGCTCGGCTATCTGCAACAGATCAGTGGACAGCCAGAAAAGGCCCGCGCCTCTTATACGGTGGTGCTCAATGCGGACCCTTACGAGCCAAGCGCACTGGCGAATCTTGCCGTGCTGGATGCAGCCGCAGGACGTCTCAACGAAGCGACTCGTCTTCTCGAGCGCCTCGTCGCAAGCGACCCCACGCAGACAGCCGCAGGGTTGAACCTTGTATACATCGACTGCAAACTCGGTCGTAGCGTGCAGGGCCTCACCGTCTTGCATCAGCTGGAAACAGCAAGCCCGGATGACCCTCAGCTCCGCACCTACGAGCGCACGGGGAACTTAGGCCAGCAACACTGTTCGCTAGCTGGCACACAGTGACTTACCTCTTGCGCAAAGCAAAGGCGCACCGAAGTGCGCCTTTGCTTTGTTGCGATGCATGCCGAGCTTAGAAACTAAGCCTGCCGCCAAGTTGCAGGATTCGACCGAAGCCGATCTGCGAATTGAGCAGACCGAACGACTGGCCTGACGTTGCAATGGCGGGCGTCGCTGTCGTGGAGGCCTGCGAGGTGGTGAGGGTCGTTGTGGGGTAACCGAACTGAGGTGTGTTGTACAGGTTGAGCGCCTCGGCACGGAACTGGAAGTTGAAAGCACCGTAGATGTGGAATGTCTTGTTGATCGATGCTGTGGTGGTGTTCGAACCCGGAGCGCGGCAAGGGAGCGAACGAGAGGTATTGCCGTAGGTGAACGCAGGTGCAGGAGTAAATGCAGCTGAGTTCACGTAAGCCTTACCTGCCGCCAGACGTGCCTGCGGGCTTCCGGAGACGCATGCGTTGTGCGGGTCGCCAACAAGGTTAGGACGTTGATACGAACCACCGATGCCTGTCGTGCCGTAGTTGGTCGATTGATCTGTCTGGATCACCGAGAGGGGTACACCATTCTGGTCTACGACCTCATAGTTAATCGTCCATCCGCCTACAGCAGCATCGCGCAAATGACCGCCAAAACCGCTTGCCGTGCCCATGTACTTGCGGCCTTTTCCGAAGGGCAGATCGTAAACGACAGCAGCCGTCACACGGTTGGGAATGCTGTTGATCGAACGAGCATACTCGGCACCGATGTTGTAGTTATCCTGCGCGCCGTAGGTGGAGAAGACCTGCGAACCGGTTCCGTACAGATTGTCCCAGTTAGAAGACCAGGTGTACGTACCCAGAATCGTGAGGCCCTTAGCCATGCGCTTCTCCGCCTTGAAGGCCAGAGAGTTATACCAGGAGTAGCCATCCGACACCGAGGCGGTGATAGAGGTGAACTGCGGGTATGGAAGCAGAAGCTGTCCCTGCGCGATCGTCTTGTTCGACGCTGAGGCGGTACCTGTTGCCGGGATGCCACCGATCGTTGTCGCCGAATAAGGATTCGTGACCTTCGTCGCAAGGCTCTGACCGTAATTCGCTCCGCCCGGTGCATACGTTGCAAGGACCGAGTCCGGAATCTGATTGATGTTCACAGAGTTGTAGAAGTTATTGCCGTGCGCTCCAACATACGCGATCTTGACAATAACGTCCTTGGGTAGCTGACGCTGAATGTCGAGCGAATACTGCTCCACGTAGGAGACTTGGCGCTTTGTATCCTGCACGGCAAGAGAGCCGCCAACCCCTGTCAGCGGTCCAAGCGTATTGCCTGTCGGCTGTAGGAGGACGCTTGCGCCGCCACTGCTGAACGGATTCGACAGATACGCGTTCGTACCTACGGCGGCCGGACCCGTAGCGTTGCCGGGCGCGTAGCTGGTGACCTGCGAATAGCCCGCTGTTTCAGGGGCGATTCCTACCGGAGCGTAGAACAGACCAAAGCCGGCATGGACAACGGTGTCCTTCATCGGCGAGTAGGAGACACCGATGCGAGGCGAAAACTTCGCATGGCTCGGCTGGCAGCAGTGGATGGGTGCACCATTGACGCCAGCAAACTCCAAGCCGCCTTTGAGATTTACCGTCGCGCCCGCTCCGTTGGTATAAGAAGCCGTCGAGTTCGGGTTGAAGCCAACGTTGTACTTGTTGTGGGCTTCGAACTGGCCAAGCTCGTACTCGTAACGAATACCAGCATTGATGGTCAGCTTATCGTTTACGCGGATATCGTCCTGAAGGAAAACCGAGTTGTAGGTTTCCTTGTTGTAGAAAGGACCTGCGTTGAGCTGCATAGTCGCGCTGCTGGGCAGGCCCATCTGTGCATCGGCAAAGCCTGCAGGACCGTTCGATGATAGCGATCCGCCGCCGGCCACCGAGTATTGTCCGTCAAAGTTGAAAATGCCTGCTGAGCCGGTTGTGGGAGACGTGCGGTAGTTGAAGGCGCGGAAGACATACCCCGCCTTGAAGGTATTGCGTCCGAGTGTTTTGGTGATCACGGCTACGAAGTTATTCGAAGCCTGAACAGTGGGACCGCTGCTCGCGCTGCCAAGCAGCGTGCCAGTAAAGTTAGTCACGTTCGTGAAGGCAAACGCCGGGAAGGTCTGCGACTGTTGCTGGCTAGTAAAGCTGGTTGGAAAGCCAGAACCGTTGAAACCCGTCGCCGAGTTGAAGCCGGTGGAATATTGTGGAGCTGAGCTGTAGTAACGATTGAATCCGTAGCCCACTGTGAGCAGCGTGCTGGAGTTCAACGTGAAGCTGTTGTTCCAGATCGTGGAATCGAAATAGCGGATTAGCTTGGTGCAATTGCAGTAATTGGTAACGAGGAAGAGGAGACCAGGTTCCTGGATCGCGTCGTGAAGGTACGAGGCTGAAGAGGTCCACCAGGGCGCGAAGGTATGCTCCAGCTTGCCCACGTACTCGTCCGAGCGAGTCTTGAAACTTTGTGTGGCGAGGACGTAGTTCGGTGCCTGAGCTCCGGAGGCTGTAGTTGTGCCGTAGACATTGGTGTTTGTCGGCTTCGGAATCACGCTGAGGACGAAATTGCCGATCGGGTTGATGTAGCTCGATGGGATGACGTTCAGGGGGTCGGCTGCGCCGCCTGCCACACCACAGTCGCCAAGCTTGCTAAGGCGGCAAGTATCCGTTCCGTTCGCTGCACGTTGCGTGGGATCGTAGAGTGCCACGGCATCCGCCGAATAATCACCCGTGCGCTCGGCCGCAGTCGGCACGTAGAAAGAGTTCGTACCTGTGTTGGGCTGTCCTTGGCGGTAACCCTCTTCCGTCACCCAGAAGAAGGTGTTGTCCAGCCAGTGAGGCTTCTTGATCCAGTTCGGAGCGAGCGGACCGCCAACAGCACCGGAGTATAGGTAGGTTGTATCGCTCGGGGTTGCGAGATGATTCGGATTGAACCATACGTTCGCGGACCACGGAGTCTGACGCGTTTCGCCGTAGAGTTCGCCGTGATACTGCGAGGTGCCAACCTTCAGCGAGTTTGCAAACACACCACCACCGGTACGACCGACTTCAGCGTCGTACGTGTTGGTCTGGACCTTGGCCTCAGAGGTTGCATCCGGGGAAACGATGTAGGTCTCACCGCCCGAGGAGGTCGAGACCGGAATGCCGTCAACCGCGTAGCTGTTCGTGCCGCTGGGTGCGCCAGCGAGGGAGACCTGCGAGCTGCCTGTGGAATCCTCAGCGCGCACATAGCGCGGATCGCCGAGGGTCACAACGTTCGCATCGAGAGAGGCCAACAGGAAGGGGTTGCGTCCCAGGCTTGGGAGCTCCTGAATCTGTGTTTCGCTAAAGAGTTGTCCGCCCGAGGCGCTCGCAGTGTTCAAGGTCAGAGTATTGCTGGTGACTTCAACAGTCTCGGAGGTTTCGCCGATGGCAAGCGCTGCATCCACAGTGCTCGTATTACCGAGCGTCACAGTATTTCCGGTGGTCTCATATGTCTTGAAGCCAGCGACCGTCACCGTTACCGTGTACGTTCCTGGATCGACGCCACCGAAGAGATAGCTGCCGGAGGAGTTCGACATCACTGACCGCGAGACCTTCGTATCCTGGTTCGTCAGTGTGACCTTCGCACTTGCGATCAGACCGCCCTGCACATCCTTGACCTCTCCACGGAGGGAACCGTAGTTCGTCTGCGCCATCAAGTTGGAAACGCTAGCCAAAAATACGAATACGAGTGCGAGCCACGTGTACGGCTTTGCTGCGGACCTGTGCATGTTGCATGCCTCCAAGAAGTAGGTGAAGCAATGTGTGGATCTTTCACGAATCTGCTGCTGACAACGGACAGTGGCAGTTCGAGTAAGTAGCAGTCGGTGGTGGCCTGCGGCTGCAGGTTATGAAGAATGCCCTTACCGCAAGAGACAGAGCAGCAAGAGCGCGAGAAGACCCGCACCAGGTAGAAACTTATTTTTCGGAAAATTCTGAAGCTTCTGAGGAAGCTGCTGACTCAGCGTCGTCTTCGAGGACTGCGCTTGAATCGGATATACCCACTACGGTAGTGCCGATATTGTTTTTGAAAACGTCGGGCCGATGAGGAATCGCTGACCGTGAAGATTCACTGACAGAGCTGAGCGAAACTTAGGGATTCCCTTGACATTGCCAGCTTGTGAATGAGAAGTCAATAGAGTTGTTGCATCGGATATCGATCTTTCACTAGCAATAAGGACTCTTGCGTCTCCAGCGAATCCGCCTAAGTGTAATAACCTCATGGCGCTTACAGCTGCATTTCTCCTCGCGACAGGCAGCGAATGATTAGGCAGGTTTCTTCTTTTGCATCGCCGCCATGCGGTCGTATAACTCCGCCATTACGCCAATGCCCTCTTCTGCAAAGGCACGATCCGGCGTCTCGTTGGTGTCATTCCAGCCCTCGTCCTCGCCGCCCTTTGAGTACTGCATCACGATGCCATCACGGCGCGCCAGCATATTGAGTCCCTTGTAGCCGATGCCGTACTCCGCTCCCTCCTGCGGAATGAGCCATGCAATCTGCCCGCGCACCGGCACGATCGATTCGTCGCTCCACAGCGAGCGTCCGCCGTAGCCGGGGCAATTCACGATCACCTTCTGCGGCAGCGTAGTCAACTCCTGCGGCGAATGGAACTCCCGCGTCTCAATCTTGCCGCCGTTGATCAGAAAATCGTTCATCAGCTGGCGCGAGTAGTCCGCCACGTTGAAAGTCATGGAGCTGGAGCGTGCGACATACTTTGTCGGGAAGGGCGTCGAGCCTGCAGGCATCATGATGGGTCGCGGCGTCAGGTCTGCAATGCGACTGTTGAGATGGATAAAGTCATGCACCGGCGCGGGACGGTCGTCGCGCACGTTTGGATCAGGCGCGCCCGCACGGTTGCGTGGCTCCTCATCGCTGAGCTGCCAGCGGTCGGTCCACTCTACGGGGCTGCCGGGTGTGCCAAGGTAACTCTGGTAGTAGAAGAACGAGGCACGAGCCATCGCCTCCCAGTCCGCGCCGAAGCTCGAAGGCACAGCCGACGCAAGGGCTATACGCGAGTCCGGTGTCCAACTCCCTGTGGCCCGTGAACTTCGCGTATACGGAGCGCGTTCCTTCGCGTAAATCGTCACCTTTGCACCTGCGCGCTGTAGCATCGTCGCCGCTGTCAGACCCAGCGCCCCTGCGCCGAGGACTGCGATGTCCTGTGAGCCATCGGCAGCAACCATCGCGCTCTTGGTCGCAATCGCAGCTGCTCCCCATGAGAGAGACCAGCCACTGCCGCCATGCCCATAGTTGTGTACGACAGACTTATCGCCAACCTTCTCGATATCCATGCGCGGCCCCGCAGCGCGGAACGGCCGCAGGCAGACCGTAATGCGGAAGATACGATCGGCGTGGGCGCGAATAGGCACCAGAGGCTGATACTGGTCGTACAGCGGAAGGTTCGGTGCATAGTACTGTGGCGTCCGCACCTGCTTCTCGCAGCCGCTCAGGCCAAGCGCGCTGACCCCGGCAAGGGCGCCAGAGCCTTGCAGAAACGAGCGCCGGTTCATCGAATGCGAAAGAGATGCAGAGAAGCGAACCATCGAAAGACCTCGCGGAATGCAGAAATTTGGTTTCGGTCTTCGAACTATAACAGGCGGCGTTGCAGCCCTTTGATTTAGAGTAAGCACACACCCTACAGATGAGGAAGTGCTAACGCCGTGCGCAAATTCAGCTCTTTTGTTCTTTCGCCTCTCGCACTTATGCCGATCGCCTTTGCTCTGGTGGCCCAGAACCCCGCGTCCCCGCGACATGTAACGCAGGCAGAGGTAGATAAGATTACTCGCGAAGCGATCCTGATCGACACCCACGACGACGTCACCTCACGCACCGTAGACGGCTACAACATCGCGACGCCTAACAAGCGTGGCCAGACCGATCTCGCTCGCATGAAGGGCTTTCTGGGGGCGGAGTTTTTCGCAGTGTATGTGGATGCTTCTTATGTCGAAGGCAATCACTCCGCCAACCGCGCCCTGCAAATGATCGACACCGTTCGCACGGATATTGTCGCTGCACACCCAAACGACTTCGTCTTTGCGACTACGGCAGATGACATCGTCCGTGCCCATGCACAGCACAAGATCGCCGCGCTCGAAGGCATCGAAGGCGGCCACGCGATTGAAGATTCGCTGCGCCTGCTGCGCGATTACTACGCACTCGGTGTGCGGTACATGACGCTCACGCACTTCAACACGAACAATTGGGCTGACTCGCAGGGGGATGCCGAGAATCCGAAGGTGAAACACCATAACGGCCTTACCCCCTTCGGCAAAGATGTGGTGCGTGAGATGAATCGTCTCGGCATGATGGTCGATATCTCGCACACAGCTGACGCCACGTTTTACGATGCAATCGCGACCTCAACCGCTCCGGTCATCGCTTCGCACTCGTCCTGCCGCGCTGTCTCGTCCAACACGCGCAACATGACGGACGCGATGATCATGGCGCTCGCCAAGAATGGCGGCACCATGCAGATCAACTTCGACTGCGGCTATCTGTCGCAACGCTACGACGACGACTCCAAGCCCTTGCAGAAGGAGATGCGCGCCAAGTACCAGGAAGCGATGAAGATTGCCGATCCTGCGGCGCGCGAGGCAGCCACGGAAGCCCTGATGGCAGAGAGTGCGTCCAAGCTGCCCCCCGCTACGCTCGCCGATGTCGTTGCCAACATCAATCACGCCGTCAAAATCGGTGGCATTGACCACGTCGGCATTGGTACAGACTTTGATGGCGTGGGCTGCGTTCCTGCGGAGCTAAGCAGCTACGATAAATTTCCTGCACTCACACGGGCTCTGCTGGAAAAGGGCTATTCTGCCGAGGACATCAAGAAGATTTACGGTGGAAATCTTCTGCGCGTGATGAGCGCCGTTGAGCAGCGTGCTCATGATTTGAAGAACGAGCCAGCGATCGAAAGCTCCGTCGATAAGAAGTAGGCGCGATGAATCATCTACCAACGACCGAAGAGGAGATGACCAGCTTCCTGGCCGCCTTCGAAACAGGTGCGCTGCCGAAGGAGCGCTGGACGCACGGCGCTCATCTGCTCGGTGGTGCCTGGTATGTGCATCTACTTGGCGAAGAAGCGGCTCTGAAACACATGCGAGGGTGTGTGCAGCGCTACAACGTTGCAGTGGGCGGCCAGAATACGCCGACCTCCGGGTATAACGAGACGGTCACAGCTTTCTGGATCAAGCTGCTCAACGAGTTTCTCAAGAGCAGACAACCGATGGCTCGCTCCGAGTTCGTAAACCTTGCCGTAACGCACTTTGAACCGCAGCGTGACATCTACGCCCGCTACTACGACTTCGACGTGATCGCTTCTATCGAAGCGCGCGTCCGATGGATTCCGCCCAATCTGGCTGCGCTCAATGGTGAATGAAGAAGCGGCGAGACTTTTGGCCTCGCCGCTTCTTCATTCACAACTTACTTGCTCTTTACGGCTACGACCTGAATCTCAACGAGTCCCCAGCTGGTTGCGAGAGCGGCCACCTGCATTGCGGCACGCACTGGCTTGTTTGGCTGCTCGGGCGTTCCGAAGTAGGTGCTGTAGCCCGCGTTCATTCCAGCAAAATCCATCTTCCCTGTTGCAGGATCGGGGGCGAGGAAGACATCCATCTGCACGATGTCACCCATCGTCAGGCCCTGTGCCTTCAGGATCTTCTCGATCATCGACAGCGCGCTAAGTGTCTGCGTCTTCGTGTCACCATAAACCGCGGGCGTGCCCTTGGCTGCATCAGCAGGTGTGACAGGCTGAGCCATCTGCCCGGCAACGTAGAGCGTATCGCCAGCCCACACCGCGTTGGCAAATTTCTGCGTCGGCGTGCCGTACATGCGCGTCACTTTGGTCTGTGCCTGCGCTCCGCAACATGAAACAGCCAGCAAGGCCGCTCCCATCCACATGTTCTTCAGCTTCATTCCACTCTCCTTCGGTTCGGTTATTGGCTACGCGCTCTTTACCTTGTCGTTGATCATCTGCAGGGCTCGGATGCCGCTCAGGAAAGCACCCTCCTGCCAGCCTACGACATGGCTCATCGCATCACCTGCAAAGTAGATGGGGCCATCGGGCTGGTTCATCACATCGTACTCAGCAGCGGGCTGAGCGCCGATCCACGATCCCTCGTACCACTTCATCCGCTTCCAACCCACGAAAATTGGCTTCTCGAGCTTGTCTCCATGACCTGGATGCAACCGCTCCACGCTGCCGCGCGAACGAGCAAACATCTGTGGCAACGTCATCGTCTGAAAGCGGTCGATGCTCTCATCCTGATAGCCGGCAACGAGAATGCCGCGATCACTGAAGATATCAGCCGACGGATACCAGAGCGGGCTCGGCCCCTGCGAAAGGAACGACAGCCCGCCGTAGATGTTAAAGTCCTTCTCCCAGAACCGCGGCCCTTCCCACGCGATCTTGTACGATCCGCGATAGCTCGCCTTTGTCACAGCGTCCTGGTGCGCCGGATCCAGGTCTACCTTGATCTTCCGCAAGATCGTCAGCGGCATCGCACTCACGCAGTAATCGGCAGTAATGTGGGTTTCCTTGCCTTCCTTTAGATAGGTAACGGTCACACCTTTACCTGTCTTCGCGATTGCTGTCACGGGCGAGTTCAGATGCAGCACTGGGCCTAGAGCTTTTGCGAAGGCATACGGAATCGCGTCCATGCCGCCCTTCGGCTGGAACATCGTCGCCTGCCAGTCCCATGCCTCTTCGTACATCTCATAACCGAGGAAGTTTGCCTTGAGGATCGTATCGAGCGGAATCGTATCTTCGTTTACGATCATGTCCTGCGGTCCCGCGCCGGGATACTGCTTCAGGTCCGCGCGGTCTGAGCCCTTGTATTTTCCTGCCTTATCCAGCGGCCCGTAGTAACTGAGGAAATCCATCAACCGCTTCTTATCGTCGGTGCTGAACTCCTGGTCGAAACCGCCCCCGGCGACCGCCTTGCTCAGCAATTCACTCACATGTCCGCGCGAGTCGTTGATCACCTTGCGCTGCGCGTAGGGTTTGCCGCCGTTGATATGGTCGTTCTGCAGAAACGTTGACCGCGAGGTGTTGACCTCGATCTCCATCGGGATGTTGAACTGCCGCACATATCCCAGAGTGGTGCCGTGGATCGAAGGCAGACGTCCGGCCCCCATGTTTTGATAGAGCCCCTTCGTCCACTCAATGGTCTGCTTAGTGCCGTCCTCGAACTCGACCACGTCGCCGTTGCGACCGCTCCAGACGCGGCCACCGGGGCGATTGCCGGCTTCCAGCAGCGTCACCTCGTAGCCAAGCTTCTTCGCCTCGTAGGCGGTACACAGGCCAGCGACACCAGCGCCGACGACCACCAGCTTTGTTCCCTTACCCGAGCCCTGCTCCGCGCGCACATACGCGGGGTTCTCAGCCTTCATCGGCAGCAGACCAAGCGCCTGCATGGTAGCGAACGTAGCGCCATATCCGCTCATCTGGCCTACTCGTGTAAGAAAATCTCTTCTGGTCACGCTCATCGAAACACCTTTCGTCATGGCTGCGAGGTCCCCGAAGCTAATACGGGGAAGCTTACAAATGCTGGTCTGGATAGGGAATACGAGACAGCGTCAGCCTTCCGGCATCCTGGCCTGAAAGGGTCTGACAACCTGCGCAGGGGTATCCTGCAGGATTGACTTGATAGCTTCCGTTATACACCGCGCCCCGCCGCCCCTGTATGTGTTTGCCATCACAATCGCGCTGCCAGAAAGAACTGCTGCCACAGGTATTGGAACCGCGCCCATACCCCAAGCATCCAAATGACTGTTGCTGCTACGCTTATATTTGCTGCGATTTGCTGCCCGCAGCGAAGACGGAACCTTTCATGCCTACCGCCACTCCAACTCGCGACACCTTCGACAGTACACTGCGCAGTGCACGCTCCACCGTCGCCTTTCGCGAGACTATAAACCTCGCCATCGATAGCTTCAAGAGCAGCAAAACCCGCTTCCTGCTCACCATGCTCGGCATGGTCATCGGCTCGGCGTCGATCGTACTCGTCGTCACGGTCGGCCTCACCGGCAAGCAGTATGCGCTCGACACCATCTCCGGCCTCGGACCGAATAAGGTCGAGATGCAGTACTCCGGCGGCGAGGTGATGGGACCTGACAACGTCAGCTCCCCTGACTACATGACCCGCGAGGACATGAAAGTTGTCGACGATCAGGTACCCGGCATCGTTGCCAGTTCGCCTATGTTGGAGTATCACGATCGCATCGCCATTGGAAACGGCATCAGCAAAGACACCATGCTGCTGGGCGTAAGCCCGGAGTATAAGCAGGTCCGCAACTTGAAGGTGCTCGCTGGCCGTTTCTTTGACGATCAGGACGCCATCACCCATGCCAAGGTCGCCGTCATCTTCACTACGATGGCGAAGGAGCTTTTTGGAACCAACTCGCAGGCTGTCGGCCGTACTGTCTCCATACGCGGTATACCCTTCACAGTCATCGGAGTCTTCAAAGAGAGCATCGACACCTTCGGACAGTCCGAGATCTCCGAGCACACCATGCTCGTACCCTACGAAGTAGCTCGCTACTTCACCGGCTCCGACACGCTGAAGGAGATCTTCTTCAGCATGTCCTCTCCGCAGGAAGTTGAGCCCGGTGCCGCGAAGATCACGCAGATCATCCACAGTCGTCACCACAGCACCAGCGTCTATAAAGCCCAGACGCTTACCGACATTCTGCAGACGATGAATAAGATCGCGAATATGTTGAACGTTGTGCTGGTGCTCGGCGCGATTATTACACTGGTCGTCTCCGGCGTGGGCATCATGAACTCGATGCTGGCGAACGTGCAGTCGCGCATCCGCGAGATCGGTATCCGCAAAGCTCTCGGCGCCACAAGCCGCGAGATCCGCCTGCAATTCCTCACCGAAGCGGTGTTCCTCTCGCTCTCCGGGGGCCTGATCGGCACGGTCCTTGGCCTGATGCTTCCGCTGAGCGTACGCCTCTTCACCGACTTCGCCATTCCGATGTCCTGGCTCAGCGCCATCATCGCACTGCTGACCTCGGTCATCGTAGGCATCATCTTCGGTACCCTGCCCGCCAATCGTGCAGCCCGCCTCGATCCCGTGACCACGCTCAAATACGAGTGATGGATATCTAGAACCGTTTGTCTTTTTAACTCCAACACTGACCCTTTCTCCGCCGTCCGACCGCTGAGATGCTCCTAACGGATTTGAGAATGCACAACACTCAACACTCAACACTCAACACTCAACACTCAACACTCAATCAGAGTTTGAAAGTGTAGGTGGGCTTGCTTCCTGGCTTACAGGAATTTTTTGCGCTGCTGTTACAACCGTTTGCGCTGCTGTCGCGGTTCTTTACGCATGGCATTGGCCTCTCTTTGGGGACGAAGGAATTTTTCACTACATTGTCTTTGCGATGCGGCATGGTGCGAAGCCCTACGTTGACCTGAAGGATTTCAATTTTCCGGGAACCTATTTTCTGGAGTTTGTCGAGGTTCATTTCGTAGGCGCAGGCGATCAAGCCGCACGGATTTATGATCTGGCCCTTTGTATAGCGGCGGGTCTCGGCATGTGGCTTTGCTCGGAACGGCGCTACTGGCCCAAGGTGGGTGCGCTATGTGCCGCAGCCCTTTTGACACTGTTTCATCTACAGGACGGACTGGCTCAGGTCGGCCAGCGGGATTTTGCGATAGCGGCTTTGGCTCTCATCGCCTGCGGTGCGTTTCTCCGTTTGTCTCGCAGCTACCTACTTAGCTTGTTCGTCTTTGAAGCTTTCGTTGGACTAGCAGTCACCATAAAGCCTACTATCTTCCTACTCTTCTGGCTTCCCGTAATTTTGAGGTACGACGGCGAGCGTACCTCCAGCCGTATAAAGGCAAGCATTACTGGAGTTTGCGGAGCCCTTCTGGCACCATCACTGGCACTGATCTGGCTTTTTCGCAATCACGCCCTTCTTGGCTTCATGCGAGATATTCAAAAGTTAGGTGCGGTTCATGCGAGCTTAGGTCGCAAGTCTTTTGTCTTCCTGCTCGTGCATTCGGTTTCCCCCGTAATCAGTTTGGTACTCGTCTGCTCCGCCTTGACTGGCTTGGCAGCATATAAACATATCCATATCTGGTCACGTTCGCTTAGAGTGGTTGCATTCGCCGCACTCTCTGGATTCGTTTCCTATCTTTGCCAAGGCAAGGGGCTATCATATCAACGCTATCCTTTGTTGGGACCGCTGCTGCTTTTATGCTGCATTGTCTTGGTAAAGATGATCGAGCAAAAAGACAGATCACGGTATCTGTCACTAGCTGCACTCACTGTTTTTAGTTTTTGGTTCGCACTGCAGGCCACTAGCAAGACTGCCTCCTATGAGGCTTTAGCTCCGCTGGAGACGGAGCTTCAGACAGATCTCGCAGCCGCCCAGCGTCTCGTTCCCGGAAGGGTCCAGTGTCTTGATACCTATAGCGGTTGTTTAGCCACGCTTTACAATATGCGCCAGGTTCAGGACACCGGATATTTATACGACTGCTATTTCTTTACGCAGGATTCCCAGGAGCAGAAGGAGTATCGCGCCGATTTCATATCCGCTATAACTGCGTCTTTGCCTGGTCAGATCGTGATTACTAATCAGGATTGCTTTGCAGAGAACGCTGGCTTTTCGAGGCTCGACCGTTGGCCGCAACTCGCCACTCTTCTGCAAATGCACTACAAGCTATACGAGTCATGGCAGGCAGACCGGCAATATAAGTTGTGGAGCAGGTCGCAAAAGCAACCGGAGTTTCGGATTTACATATTGCGCTAGCTGGAAACACTTAGGAAGCATATCTATAACTAGCCCAAAACAGCAACGCCCCACTTCAATGAAGTGGGGCGTTGTTTTGAGAATTGCCAGTAAAAACTACTCGCGCTGGAAGTCCACTTCACCCTTGTAGGTGGAGCGGAATGCCGTGTCGTCGTCTTCCGGGGTTGCCGAGATCGGCTTCTCTGGAGCGTCGCTCTTGATCGTCACCTGCAGGTGGGCCGAAACCTCACGGTGCAGCTTGATCGGCACATGGAACTCGCCCACGGTGCGGAGTGGGTTTTCGAGGTGGATCTTGCGGCGGTCCACCTTGTAGCCCTGGTTCTCGAGCTCGTGCGCGATGTCCGACGAGGTGACAGAACCGAACAGCTGATCGCTGTCGCCGGTCTTGCGCTCGAAGGTGAGCACCAGCTCGTTGAGCTTGGCTGCGAGCTCTTCCGCGCCGCCCTTTTCAGAGGCCGACTTGCGGACGGCCGAAGCCTTCATCTGCTCGATGACTGCTTTATTCGCAGGCGTGGCCTCGATGGCCAGCTTGCCGGGCAGCAGGTAGTTGCGGCCGTAGCCGGCTGCAACCTTCACGACATCGCCGCGATGGCCCAGCTTGTTTACGTCTTCTTTGAGAATCACTTCCATGACTGTTCTCCAAATACTGCGTGCACAGAGCTCTGTGCGGTAGGAACCTTGGGTCCGCCGGGTTTAGTACTTCGCGGCGTAGGGCAGAAGGGCGATCGCGCGGGCCTGCTTGATGGCGCGCGTCAGCTTGCGCTGGAACGGAGCCGAGGTGCCCGAGAGACGGCGCGGGATGATCTTGCCGCGGTCCGACACGAACTGCTGAAGCAGGCGCACATCGCGGTAGCTGATCGTGTCGATCTTCTCTACCGTGAACTTGCAGACCTTCTTGCGGCGGAAGAACTTGCGTCCGCCAGGACCGCCACCAGGACCACCCGCAGGACGCGGAGGACGTGCGCCCGCAGGACGCGTTCCCTGATAACCCGTACGTGCCGCCGGAGCGGAAGCCGTAGCACCCTCAGCCGGAGCCGCGGGAGTTGCTGCTTGATTCACAATCTCATCAGCCATGTTGCTTATCCTTTGTCTGACCGGAATCCTTCATCTGAAGTCTCCAGCCCGGTTTTGCTGCGCTTGCTCCGAACCCGCGTTGGGGTTCCTGGACTCGGTCAAACCTTGCTGACCTTGGAAGCACTCTGCAGCGTTGCTCTCGTCCTCATCAGCCGAACGCGCAACTGCGTGTCCGGCGAAACTCTTGTGTACTTAGACCTGTGCGGCGACGGGCTCAGCAGCTTCAGCAGCGGGCTCGGCAACCGGCTCGGCTGCAACAGCAGCGGGCGCGGCAACAGGAGCTTCGGTAGCAGCAGCGGCTTCAGCGTTGACCTGCGGCAGAGCGGAGCGCTTCACGTGCGCATCGCGGTGCTTCTTGATCTTGGCGACGCGCTTGTCTTCCTCATCCGTGCGAACGGTGATGAACTTGATCACCTGCTCCGACACGCGCAGACGGCGCTCGAGTTCGGAGATCAGCGACGCGGGCGCTTCAATGATCAGCAGGAGGTAGAAGCCATCGTTGAACTTGTTGACCGTGTAGGCTAGGCGACGACGGCCCATCTTCTCGGTCGAACGGATCGTGCCGCCGCCGGTCGTAACATAGCCGGAGAACGTTTCGATCAGCTTGTCGAGCTCAGCCTCATCAACGTCCGGCCGAACGATAAACATCACTTCATAAGAGCGATTCATAGTTACTTCTTTCTGCGGGGTTCTGCCCCGCACCGCTTCGGTCTGCTTCCTACCGAAACCGGTGTGGAAGATTGTTGCTTCCTTGCTGCTTATTACTGCTGCTTACGTACTCTCAGGTTCAACCTTGCGATTGAACTCATTCATCGCTGCGCTGACACCCTTCGTCAGCACAACCTCAACCGCTCGTACAGCCCGGTCGAGCACTTCGTCCAACTCTGCCAACTCCTGCTTGCGCATCGGAGCCAACAGGAAATCCTTGCCGCCGGCCTTGATCACTCGGCCGGATTCGAGAGGCGGCTTGCCGACTCCGATCCGAACGCGAAACCAATCCTGCGTCCCAAGCTCAGCGGAGATCGACTTCACTCCGTTATGCCCGGCTGCCGATCCACGCTCTGCCAATCGCAGGGTGCCCAACGGAAATGCAAGCTCGTCATAGAGAACGATCAGGTCCTCGACACCAAGCCCTAACTCTTTCAGCAGAGCGGCTACCGAGAGCCCGCTCAGGTTCATGAAGGTTCCCGGCTTTGCCAGTAGAACTTCATGTCCCATCAACCTTGTCTTCGCGGTCATTGCCCGGCCGCGAAAATTGGTGACCTGCACATCGCATAGCCTAGCAATGCGATCGATCGCCATAAAACCAGCATTGTGCGGCGTCGTTGCGTACTCCGGACCAGGATTCCCAAGACCGACAATCAACTTCATCGTTCTTCTCCTTTAGAGAAGAACGAGTGATAAGTGCAGAGTGATAAGTGATAAGTCATATTAGCCATCGTCTTACTTCTCACTTAACACTTGTCACTTACCACTCTTCCAAACTACTTCTTCGCAGTGTCGGCAGCAGGAGCATCCTGCTTACCCTTCTTCGCTACTTCAGGCTCGGCCGGTGCAACCTCTTCAGCTATCTCTTCCTTGATCACAGTTACGTGAGCAACGAGAGCATTCTCTTCGCCGAGGAACTTGATGTTGTCGCTGTGCGGCAGGTCGGAGATGTGGATCGCGCCGTTGAGCTCCAGGTTCGAAACGTCGATGTCGATGTGGCTTGGGATGTTGTCCGGGAGGCACTCGATCTCGACCTCGTGCAGAACCTGGCCAAGCAGACCGCCGCTGGTCTTCACGCCCACAGGCGTTCCGACGAGCTGAACGGGAACCGATACGCGCATGGTCTTGTTCATTGCGATGCGCTTGAGGTCGATGTGCAGCAGCTTGCCCTTGATGGGCTCGTTCTGCCAGTCGACGATCATGACCTTTGTGTTGCCATGACCTTCGATGGACAGATCAAAAATCGTGTTGTGACCTGACTCCGAGTACAGAATCTTGGTGATCACCTTGGGGTCGACCGTAACGGCGACCGAGTCCTGCCCAGCGCCGTAAACCACTGCGGGAATCAAGCCCTGAACGCGCACGCGGCGTGCATGGTTCTTGTTGAAGGTGCCCGTGCGGGGCGTTGCGACGACTGCGTCAATCTTGGTGCTTGCCATTTTCGTTGTCCTTTCGGGCACGAGGTTGAGCCTCGCTCCCTTTTCTTGCAACTCACAAAACTCTGCAACCTACAAAAACTCTTGTGGAGACTAGTTGAACAGCGTACTCACGCTGGTCTCCATATGAATGCTCTCGATCGCCCTGCCCAGCAGGCCTGCAATCGTAAGCACCTTGATCTTTCCTTCAGCCTCAAGCTTCAGGCCTTCGGCGGACAGCGGAATCGTGTCCGTCACTACAAACTGTTCCAATCGCGAGGACCGGATTCTCTCCACCGCGGGCCCTGAGAGCACCGCATGCGAGGCACATGCATACACCTTGTCCGCACCCTGATCCAACAGGGCTTCTGCGGTCTTCACCAGCGTTCCGGCCGTATCGACGATGTCATCAAGAATCAGACAGGTTCGTCCTTTTACATCGCCGATCACGTTCATCACTTCGGTGACGTTGATATCAGTACGGCGCTTGTCGACGATCGCCAACGGCACTTCCAGTTTCTTCGCAAAAAATCTTGCTCGTTCCACGCCGCCAGCATCAGGGCTGACCACAGTGAGGTTCGGCAGGTTCAGATCGCGGAAGTAACCCACCAGCACGGGGCTGGCAAACAGATGGTCGACCGGGATATTGAAGAAGCCTTGAATCTGAGCTGCATGCAGATCAACGAATAGCGCGCGGTTTGCGCCGGCTGTCGTCAACAGATCTGCCACCAGCTTCGAGGTAATCGCTACACGCGGCCGATCTTTGCGATCCTGACGCGCATAGCCGTAGTACGGAACAACTACCGTGATTCGTCCTGCCGAGGCGCGCCGTAGCGCGTCCATCATGATCAGCAGTTCGACCAGGTTCTGGTCGACTGGATGGCAGGTGGGCTGGACCAGGAATACATCCACGCCTCGCACGTTTTCAAGGAGCTGAAAATGGGTTTCCCCGTCAGAGAACCGCTGTAAGCGGGTCTCCCCGACGGGGACGCCCAGGAATTTACCGATCGCCTCCGTCAATGGCCGGTTAGCCGAGCCGGAGAAGATCTTGAAGCGCTTGTCGTCCGAAAGCTTCGAGGAGCGTTTTTTCTCCGTCGCTTTTCCCTCTACGGGTGCCTTCGTTCCCAAACCAGAGGCTGTCAAATCAACAGCTTGCTTCGGTTGCTCACCATGCGCGGCCTTGGCCGCTTGATGGGAGCCATCATGTGTAGAACTCGGGGAAGAGACCGCAGTCGTGTTTTGTTCACTCACGTTTGAAATCCTCCAGGTTGGTTGACCTTATGGACATTCGTTACTGCTTGTTAGTACCGCGTTTGCTGCTACTTCGGTCTCTTATCGGTACTGGCCGGGTCGATTGCACCATGCCGTGTACCGCGAACTTCTTGCATCTCCCGCTCTCTCCGGATTCTTCCGGCACTCGTTGAGCGGGACGTACAAAATCTCTGGCTGGCCTTGTGCCTGCCGAAAATCAAAAGCTCCCTAACTACAACTCTCGGACCTTCGCCTCAAGAGCTTATAGGAGAGGTAAGTCACACCTTCGCTTCCGCGAAGAACTTCTTACTTCCTGGTTCGAGGAGTTACCACTCAATAACTCAACCGATCGACCTTAGGTGGTTGGGCGACTAGGATTCGAACCTAGACAAACTGCGTCAAAGGCAGTTGACCTACCATTAGTCGATCGCCCAGTACTGTCGGCGCGCTTCACACATTTGCCGACACTGTCACTCTGCGAACATACCGTGCCAGTACGCTTGGCGAGGCAGGGTCACCGTCAGGATCGCCCGCGTGCCACCGTGCTGCACACGCTGCTGAGCCGCCTCCGCTGCTGCCTTCGACTCATAGAGTCCAAACAACGCAGAACCTGACCCTGATAACGCTGCGTAGATCGCACCGTCACCCGAACTTCCCAACAAATCACGCTTGGTTGAACGCAAGGAGGGATGCTGTGAGAACACGACCTCTTCGAAGTCGTTCTCGATCCCGGTGCGGACAAGCGCGAGAAGAGGATTCTCGGCCAGATCACCTTGATTGCCTTTGGCGGTTTGGAAACCAGTCTCAGGCCGGGCGATACCGGAGGGGCCAACCTCAGCGCCAACCTGTCCCCCAGGGGTCCAGACGGCTGCTACGGCATAGCTCAACTCTTTTAGTTTATCCACAGGTGGCCCGGAAGTCAATGAAGCTTCCTCTTCCTCGCGCATTCTCAGGTCCAGATCCCGAAAAGCCAGGGCCGTCGAAACTCCTGCACCGGGCACCCCGATGACGCAATGCAGCGCTCCGCCGTTCGGGCCACCCTCCGGCAGCGGAAACACCTCTTCCCCACGGCCCAGCCCCAGAACCGTCCCCCCCAACAGAAACAGCGGCACATCCGACCCTACCGCAGCCGCCAGTTTCAGCCGTTCCGGCCCGGGGAGCGCGAAACCAAGCTCCCGCTCCAATCCAACAAGCGCCGCAACAGCATTGGCCGATCCAGCACCCATCCCGCCCTGCACCGGAAGCCGCTTTTCGATATGAATATCGACTTCAGCCGTCACCCCCATGCGCTTCAGAGCACCGGCCACTATCTTCCATGCCGTGTTGCGCTCCGCCGAACCTGCCTTCGTGGTCGGCACCCCCGGATGGTCCGAACTCAGCCGAACCGCCGTCTCCGCAGCAGCCCGCGCTTTTACCGTCACCAGATCGTGTAGCGCCAGCGTCTGGTACACCGTCGTCAGACAGTGAAATCCATCCTCACGCGCAGGTCCCACCGCCAGGCCAAGATTAATCTTCGAGTACGAACGAACAGTGGTCGACATCAGACAACAATTCTAACGGCAGCCGCCGTTACGGCTTATTTCCCAGGCTGTTCGACGCAATACCGGTGAACGCAGCCAGCGGCGTCACCACCGGTACACCCAGCCCGATGAATTCCGTTAGCGTGCTCGTGCTGTTATTCGTCGTCCAAACATTGCCTGAAATATCGACCGCGATCCCCGTCGTGGTTCCGAGCGTCGACTGCGCCGCATACCCGGTTGTCCCTCCGGTTCCACTCGCCGGCACCGTCACCGCCGCGCCCGCGCTCGTGCCCTCGGACACCGTACCGACTGAATTCGCAGCAAACACATTGTTCGCCCCGTCGATTGCAACACCCTTTGGACCATTCAGGCCAGCGCCGGTATACGTCGTGCTGGAACCGGTCGAGGTCGTCTTGGTCACCGCATTCGATCCATTCCAGGTCGTCCATCCGTTGTTCGCTGAATCCAGTGCGACCGCAGTCGGCGCGTTCAGAGATCCCACCGCGCCACGGAAGACCGCCGTGCCTGTCGGGCCGATGCGTGCGATCTGGTTGGTGGCAGTGAGCGTGGACCAGAAGTAGTCCGCCTGATCCGCAGCCACATATGTCGGCTGTGAGTAGTTGTTCTGGCTAATCGTTCCTAAAAACAGGTTTGTGGAAGAGAGAGTCGTATAGGTCGGGTTCGTTCCAGACCCGCTGATCTTGATGAAGTTGCCGTTCGGTGCGAAGTTCACGATCGCGCCGTTGGTTCCGGCAGTGTTGGCCACATACGTATTTCCGGAGCCGTCGGACGTAATCCCTATTGCGGACGCAAACGCGCCGCCATCCGTATACGGCGAGCCTGCGATCAGCGTGCCGCTGTTCGAATACTCCATCACATTGCTTGTAGTAGTCGCCCAAACATTGCCCGACGTATCGATCTCGTTATAGCTGCTCGCCGCCGTTCCCACCGGGAAACCCGTCGCCAGCACACCCAGCGGGCTGAACTTCGAGATCGAAGCCGTCTGTCCCGAGCTCGACACAAACGCGTTCCCTGACGCATCGATCGAGATTCCGACTGGGCTGCTCAACGCCGTTGACGAGTAGGTGATCCCCACCGAAAAATCGTTCGGCTTCGTCGTCAGCGAATCCGCAAACTGAACATAACTCGCCTGCAGCGCATAGAGGTTAGAGATGTTCGCCGCCGGATGCTGCGCAATCCAGATCAGATTGCTCGCCGTGTCCGAATAACCGCCGCCATAGGTCGAAAGCGTGCCACATGCCGTCCCGCCCACGGCGTTGATGCAGGCCGCCAGGATGTTCGCCAGCGTGTCGATCGTCTTATACGGCACCACGCCATTACCCGCAGGCGTTACGGTGCGCGCCTCATGCGTCGAAGAATTCAACCGGTTCTGAATGTCGTATAGCTGGTCCGCGTTGGCCATCGCATTCGCTAATCCTTGCATCGACTGCGTCGAGCTGCCGCTGGAAATGGTACTGCTATTCGTCGCAAAACCGGCCAGCGCATACCCCGCCGCTACCGTTGATACCTCGTTCATGATGATGTAGTTCAGGTGTCCCGCAAAGGTGCCGTTCGAAGGACACTGGCCCAGCACAGCCATCAACCCGATCGCCGGATTCATCGCTCCGCCCGTTGGTGGCGTGCCCGGAAGGAACCACGTGTTCCCGTTCAGCGAGAGCATGTATAACTGGTCCGACAGAGCCGGATTCGATGTGTTGTAGCTGCAGGTGTAATCGCCTGTGATATTCCAGTTGCCCGTGCCATCTGACGTCACGTAGTAGGCAGGGTTTGCCGTTGTCCCCAGCACGGTCGTGTCCGCTGTCGTGTTTCCGCCCGTGGCCTTCAGCATTGAAAGACTCGCCAGCCCATATCCGCCCGTCGTGGCCTTCATCAGGTACACGTGCGAATTCCAGATCGGTGCCTGCCCACCATGCACGCTGCCACTCAGGTTCCCGATCGGTACATCCTCGCTGTCCATCGAGCTGACCGATGGCAGGCTCTTAAAGTCGCCTGTGCAACCACTCGTTGCAGCCAGCACCGAAAGCACCAGAAGAAGCCCGGCGCAGTTACGCCACAGTTTGAAGCAGAGAGAAAATTGGGAAGCGAATACAACAGGGGTCCTGAACATGCTCGTCTGTCTCATAACTTGTCATCTTTGCGAACCTCCACCAAAGCAGAGGTCCCTTTCTGGTTGGCTGCTGCAGAAGCAGTAGCAACAAGCTCGCATGAACTAAGGCAGGACGACTCCAGGACAGCAGACAAACGGGAGAACGCAACCCTCGCACCCATCGGTACGAAGATAGTTCCGCAACTCTGGCAACTCTTTCATGGCCGAGCAGCTCCGGAGGTCTCTCCCAAAGTATACGCAGCTACAGCGTCCAGCTCCTGTGTTTTTTGAGCTGGAACATGCAGCTACCTCCCAAATTTCGACCCCATCCACGAAGTAGCGCCGTAAGAACTCCGCCCCACCTCTTACTTACTCCAAAAAAAATACCGTGGCGCAGAAGATGTTCCGCCTGCGCCACGGTTCCACAAGTCTGCACGTTCACGTCGGGTCCGAAGGCCCAGCGTCTCTTTCGGCAACACACCTTAGGGCGTGGTACCAAGCTTGTTGGCTGCACCCGCAGCCGAGAGCGGACGAACCACCGGGCTGCCTAACCCGATAAACTCCGTCAGCGCACCGTTACTGCCTGCCGCGTTCACCACCCAGACATTGCCGGAAGGGTCAATGTCCAGCGTCGTTGGAGTGGTGAGTACCGATCCACTGGACGCTCCAATGTAGCCGTTCGAGGTCGTCACTTCGGTCTGGGCTGAACCGGCATACTCCAGCAGCGAGTTGCCGCCTTTGTTCGCGACGAACACGTTGCCGTTACCGTCCACCGCCACGCCCTGTGGGCTGTTAAGACCGCCGCCCGTCAGCAAGGTGATTGCGCCAGCATTTGTGATGCGCGCCAGCTTATCGGTGCCGCCCGTTCCCGTCGCCAACACTGATGCCCAGGTCACGTTCGCGTTATCAGCCGCAAGAAACCCAGGAGTCTGGAAGGCTGAGCAAAGAACGAGGATGACGCAGCCATACGGGCTGGGATTGCCGACCTGATTTGTCGACCAGTTCGGACTGGAAAGCAGCAAGCCCCCCGGGAAGCCGGTCGTGGTGTCTACCTGTTGAATCGCTACGCCCTCGCAGATGAACAGCGAAAGGATGCAGTTGCCGACATCTCCTGAAACCAGCACCGTCGGGTGTCCGTTCACACCCGTATTTCCGCTAGCCACCTGGCTGACGTACGGAATGTTATTCAGGACCGCACCGCCTAGCAGACCCGTCACGCCGTTGTAGTACGAGTTATAGGTTGCCGAACCGCCGGAGGGAAGGATGCGTGTCACCGCGCCGGGGGTGTTCAACGTCAGCAGGTTGAGCCCGTAGTTCGGGTTCGCCACATACGCGCCTGCAGCATCGGTCGCAATGGTCCCCAAGCCCGCAGCGAGCACCGCATTCGAGTACGGGCTACCCGTGACGTTCGCTCCTGCGTTTGTCACCTCGTACACCAGGTTGTTTGCCGTTACCCACACATTGCCCGAAGGATCCACCGAGAGGTAGTTCGCGTTCGGCATGTTGAGCGGCGAGCCGGCCACCTGCACACCGAGAGGTGTCAACTTCGCCAAGGTCGTGCTCGTGGTGTACCAGGGATAGCCATTCGCATCGATAGCGACATCCACCGGATTTGCCGTCGTCGTACCCGCATACTTGATCCCGATGGAGAAATCGTTTGGCTGACTCGCCAGCTTCGTCGGGAACTGCACATACTGCGACTGCAGCGCGTACAGAGTCGCCACATTCGCCGCCGGATGCTGCGCAATGTAGATCGCCGCTGAGGCCGTGTCCGGAGATTGACTTGTCAGGTTATAAAGCGTCTGGCAGTTGCCGCCCGTTGGCGGCGCCGTCGTCGTCTGCGCCTGATTGATGCAAGATGCCAGAATGTTGCCCAGCGTGTTCAGGGTAGTGTTGGGCACCGTCCCGGTAAGGGCCGCTGTCGAGGCTGGCGTGGTCAGACGCGCCTCGTGCGTGAGCGGGCTCGCCAGCCCCTGAATGTCATACAGCTGGTTCGCATTCGCAAACGCATTCGCCAGGCCGATCCGTCCGCCCGACGTACTGCCCACGGTAGTGCTGCTGCCCGCAAATCCCGCCAGCGCGTATGCCGCCGCCACTGTCGAAACCTCGTTCATGTAGATGTAGCTGATTTGCCCCGCGAATGTTCCCGTTGACGGGCAAGCACCCAGCACCGCCATCAAGCCAATGTACGCATTGTTGTACCCGCCCGTTGGAGTGGCAGGTGTGCTGTAGTTCGCATTGCCACCCAGGGACACTAGGTAAAGTTGATCCGACTGCGAAGGTGTGCTCGCGTTATAGGTGCACGTATAGTCGCCAGTGATCGTAAAGTTGCCGTACCCGTTTGTTGTGACGTAGTAGTTGCCGCTCGAATCCGCCGCCGTGTTCGATCCTGCCTGCAAAATCGACGTGCTCGTCGTTTTGTAACCGTTCGTGCTCGCCTTCATCAGATACACATGCGAGTTCCAAACAGGCTGCTGACCACCATACGTACTGCCCTGTAACGTACCTATCGGGGTCGTAACAATTTGCGAGGTCGTGCTTTCCGGAAAGTTGGCAAAAGCGCCCGTGCAACCCGTCAAAACGATAGAGAGTGAAGAGAACAAGCCGAACGCAGCAGCGTTACGGCGAAAATTGCGAATCAGTGAAACACCCATGATCGTGGCCCTCGAATCCCTGCTCTGCATCCGCTGTCCGGATCTGCCCAAATGTTCCGGACCTTCTCCTGATGACCCTTATCGGCAACTTCGCCGCAATCATCAACCCTCACGGCGGAAGCAGTCTTCTTAGGTTGCGATGCCAAAGCCCCTCTCCGGCACATCACACATGAAAGTTCATGGACCAACCCCACCCACTTTGGGAACCAAAACAGGAACGAGCCATTCCGGGACACCGCCCCGCCCCAAAAACCTCGACCAAAATCTGGCGTTATGACCGGACCAGCGCAGCTCCACTACGCTCTTTAGCGAAGAAACCCCGCATTTTTAGACATCGGAATACGCAGCGCGAGCTTGTATCGCTCGTCCAACCCCGCCCAAAGCAAAAGCCCCGGTCTCGCTCCCTCGACAGGAGCAAGGACCGGGGCTTTCGCCTCAGCTTCAGTGACTCGTTATGGCTTGGCCGCGATCGTCCCCGCCGACACCGCCGCCGAGAGCGGCGTCAGCACCGGCGTGCCGAACCCGAAATACTCCACCGCGCTCTTGTTCGTCGACACCCAAACATCACCTGCGTTGTCGATGGCCAGGTTATACGGTCCGCTCATCGGCGTGGTCGTCGCGCCGCCGCTTACAAACGAGCCATTGATCCCGTTCGCTCTGCTCTGCGCCAAACCCGAACTATTGAACACAGCCAGGCTGCCGAGATTATTCGCTCCGCCCGCAGGGCTCGACGCAATCACCAGGCCAGACCCATCCACCACTACATCGACTGCGTTTTCAATCCCGCCGTTCGTGTACGTAACCGCCGAACTAGCTCCGCTCTTGATCTCGTACAAATTATTGTCGTCCGCGTTCGCAACCCACACGTTACCGTTCTTATCCAGCGCCAGGCCTTCCGGATCGGGGATGTTCGTAATCGTCTTCTGTGCGGTCGTTGCGTTGCCCCCAGCGGTATTCCAGTATGTAACGCTGTTGGCGTGTTGGTTCGTGGTCGCCCACAGGTTGTTACTCGCATCCAGGGCAACTCCGAAGAATCCGTCCTGCGTGATGCTGCCGCTGCCGTACTTATATCCGAGCGTACCCGTAGCGCTGATCTGCTGCGTGGTCGTATACGGGTGGTTAGCGAAGTAGGCAATGTCATTCCCATCGACAGCAACAGAGATGGAGTCGGCGATGGGGCCCTCTATAGTGGTACTTACCGTCGCATAAAACGGGCTGCCCGCCACCTGCGTGCCGGTACTACCGAACAGGTAAGCGCCATCGTTATAAAAGTTGGTGGTCGTATTCAGGGGATTCGCCGTGAGGTAATTGGGCACAGCATTCAAGTTGCGGATCGCCACCCAACCTCTGCCCTTGCTATCGATCGCCACATCGCCGGGCGTCTCCTGCGCCAATCCATCGTTGGGGAACTGGTGGGTGAAGATCTGCTTGCCCACAGGGGAGAGCTCCGTTACGGTACCCACATCGAACGCCGTCACCCAGGCATCACCCGCTGCATCGATCGCGACACTGTTATAGCCACGCGCACCGCCCGCGCTGATCGGATAGCTAATGGATACGGCAAGATCCGTCGCCGTGCTCACCGTGGGAACATACGGCTGCGTGCCTGTCGCCAGGTTCAGGATCGTGCTAGCCGTGCTCATCCACGGATTGTGCGCCATATTGATAGCTGCGGTCGCTGTGTCCTTGGGGAGTGTGCCCGTCGGGGTGGGCGAGCTTCCGCCCGTTGTTGAGGGCAGCGCCGCCGCCAACAACGACGTGCAGGGTGTCGAAGCAGACGTGGCCGTATTGCCCGAATCCACGCAAGCAGCCAGCGAGTTCGCGATACCGTCGATCAGCGCCTGCGAGATGGTGCCACCGCTCGGAGTTGTAATGCTGGCAATATGCCCTTCGCCGTTGCCGGAAGAGGAGACCTGTCCCAGACCCTGGATGTCGTACATCAGCCCCGCATTATTGGCCGCGTTCTCAATGCCGATCCAGGCAGGCGACGGACCCGCATTGCCGTTCTGCGCCGGGATGCTCAAATGTACTGCGTCGGTAGCCAGCAACGAAGTGCTGCTGTTGCTGAAGAACCCCCCCAGCGCGTAGGCAGCCGCTACCGTGGAAACCTCATTCAAGTAGATGTACGACAGATTGCTGAAGTTCCCTGAACTCGAGCAGTTGCCCAGCACAGCCATGTTCGCGATCGCAGGGTTGTTCGGAAGCGTGGTGGACGCAGTTCCCGGCCCCGTAGATCCGGTCAAGAAGAATGTACCCGCGCCCGTCACCGTAAAACTAGTGAGCGTAGCGGCCGTGACCAGATAGGACGGAGTGAAATTGTTTACACCCGAGCCGGGGGCTGCATTGGTCGCAAGATCCAAGGCTGCACCAGCGATACCGCCGAGGCTGGAGAAGGTCACATACTGCCCCACAGAAAACAGGTTGGGCCCATTGAACGTGGCAGAGCCGGCGCTTACCGTACCTGAAGTGATCGGCGAATTCGGGTACTGCGAGGATGTTCCTCCAGCTGCATAGATATACACGGGAAGTCCCGGGGTGCAGCTGTAGTCGCCGGTAATGTTGAAGACTCCCTGATTATTGGTCGTCACATAGTACATATTGTTCGTGACACCGCCCGAGACATCGAGATTGGTGCCATAGCCACCTGTCACCGGATTCGCCACCGCCGGCCCAAGCAACGACTTCGACGCAGTGCCGTAGCCGCCGGTGCCCGCCTGCAACACATACACATGTGCGTTGACGATCGGCGCATGGCCGCCATAGTTACTGCCCGTCAAAGTTCCTACGGGCACGTCCGGCTGGGTCACAGCCGTGTTCGGAAAGACCATGGTCGCCGAGCAACCACCCAGAGTGGCAAGTGCCGCAGCGACCAACACGCATTTGGAGAGCGAGCAGAGAGTTTTCATAGGTATCAGTACCAAAGTGTTATAGATCTACGTCGTCGTTCAATGGGGATTCTGTGCAGCCAGAATAACCCTTTTTGGGACTTTTGCTAGCTTAATTTGATCTGAATCAACGGTTCGTTTGCGCCTTGCGTGATAACGTCCCGCGGACGGAAGTAGACACTCCCGCGGTAACGTGACGCACTCTTCCGCACAGCTTGTCGCCGATGTTGCGAGATGTCTTTACTTTCATAGGCTTACCGACCGCTCGGACCCGTAAGGCCCCATTGGAGCCGCTTTCCTCGCCTGCTCCCTGTTCCCACCCGACTTCCGGCCTTTCCTATATCCTCATCCCTGCATCTGAACCCCTGAAGGAGTTGCCATCATGCGTGTAGGCCTCATGACCCGCGAATATCCCCCTTATGTCTACGGAGGCGCAGGCGTCCACGTCGAATACCTCTCCCGCGAGCTAGCCAAAACGATTGAGGTCGAAGTCCACGCCTGGGGCGATACGCCCGACCACGACTCGCTCGGTCCCATTCCTGGCGCCAACACCCCTGCGGTCCACGCTCCGCACCTCGATGTCCACTTTGAAAACCCCTGGCCCGCCATCACCAATGGCACGCAGGCCAAGTTCAAGGGTGCGCTTGAAGCCCTCTCGTTGAATCTGCTGCAAAACCTGCGCCTCGACCGCCTCGACATCATCCACACCCACACCTGGTACGTGGCCATGGCGGGCTTTCTCGCCAAAAAGCTCTACAACATCCCCTTCGTCCTCACCACGCACTCGCTGGAACCCCTGCGCGCCTGGAAGGCCGAGCAGTTGGGCTCCGGCTACGCGCTCAGTTCCTGGATGGAGCGAACCGCCATCCTCGACGCCGACGCCATCGTCGCCGTCTCGAATGGCACCAAAGCTGACATCCTCAAGGCCTACCCCGACGTCGACGAAAAGAAGATCCACGTCATCTACAACGGTATCGATCTCAATCAATACCAGTACACCGAAAAGACCGATGCCCTCACCAAGTACGGCGTCGATCCCGCCAAGCCTTACGTTCTTTTTGTCGGCCGCATCACGCGCCAGAAGGGCGTCACGCACCTTGTCGAGGCCGTCCCGCATCTACCGGCTGGTACACAAGTCGTTCTGTGCGCCGGAGCCCCGGATACTCCAGAGATCGCCCAGGAGATGCGCACGCTGGTTCAGAAGCTCACCGGCGTGGATGTGACCGCCGCTCCCGGAGAGGCAGCCTCCGATAAACAGCCCGCCGTCGAAGTCGCTTCCGATAACGTGAACAACCCGCCAGGCCACGCCGCGGCCACCGGCGACCCCACTGGCCGTGGCCACAACATCGTATGGATCGAACAGATGGTCTCGAAAGAAGAGGCCATCCAGCTGTACTCGCACTGCGCCGTCTTCTGCTGCCCCTCCGTTTACGAGCCGTTCGGCATCATCAACCTGGAAGCCATGGCCTGCGGTGCCCCAGTCGTCGCGTCAGCCACCGGCGGCATCCTTGAGGTCGTAGTTGAAGGCGAAACCGGCCACCTTGTCCCCTTCGAAGCCGACCCCACCACGACCTTCCCCACAGACCCACAGAAGTTCTCGCAGGACCTCGCCACCCGCATCAAGGAACTGCTCGCCGAACCCGAAAAGGCAAAGGCCATGGGCAAAGCAGGCCGTAAACGCGTAGAAGATCATTTCTCGTGGACAGCCATTGCCGCCCAGACCATCGAGCTCTACAACTCCCTGATCACGGAAAAGAAGTAATTCTCAAAGGAGTGAGCAGTGGCCTGAAGGCCACTGCTCACTCCGAGCTTGCGCCGTGCTCTTTCTCATCCCCAAAAGCTATTTTTCATATATCGTGAAGGGCGTGATGATTCCTCGCGCCGCCACTGCCCTCTGTCTCGCCGCTACTCTCTGCTCTGCTGCCTACGCGCAGCTCAAGGGCGACAAGCCCTATGACGTTTCCACCGCCCATCCGGTCAAGGCGATCCAGGACACCGAAACCGCTGCGCAGCGCGACGCCCGCATGAGGTGGTGGCGCGAGGCCCGCTTCGGCATGTTCATCCATTGGGGCCTCTATTCCATCCCCGGCGGCGTGTGGGACGGAAAGCCCGTGCCCAGCGTCGGCGAGTGGATCATGAACACTGCATCCATTCCGGTCGCCGACTACAAGGCGCTCGCGCCGCAGTTCAATCCCACAGGCTTCTCAGCACACGACATCGTCGCGCTTGCGAAGTCTGCCGGTATGAAGTACATCGTCATCACCTCCAAGCACCACGACGGCTTCGCCATGTTCGACTCGAAGGCCGACTCGTTCAACATCGTCACTGGCACGCCTTTCCACCGCGATCCGCTGCGCGAGCTCGCCGACGAAGCGCACAAGCAGGGCATCAAGCTCGGTTTCTACTACTCGCAGGATCAGGACTGGACCGCTCCTGGCGGCGCGGCTCTCAAGACCGGCGACCACAAGCCACCGACTTTCCATTGGGACAAAGCGCAGGACGGCGACTTCGCCACCTATCTGCATACCAAGGCCATTCCGCAGCTGAGAGAGGTGCTGAACCACTACGATCCGGCGGTGATCTGGTTCGACACGCCGACGGACGACATGACTCCGCAGCTGGCTTCAGAGATCGTCACACTGCTGAACGAGCACCCGAAGCTCATCTGGAACAATCGCCTCGGTGGCGGTTACAAGGGCGATACCGAGACGCCTGAGCAGTATGTTCCCGATCAGGGCTTTCCTGGCGAAGATTGGGAGAGTTGCATGACCATGAACGACACGTGGGGTTATAAGTCCGGCGATACGAACTTCAAGTCAACCGAGACGCTGCTGCGCAACCTGATCGACATCTCCAGCAAAGGCGGCAACTACCTGCTGAACATCGGTCCCGACAGCCATGGAATTGTGCCGCCAGCTGAGGTGGAGCGTTTGCGGCAGATGGGCCGCTGGCTGGATGTGAATGGCGAGGCTATCTATGGCACCAGCGCGACACTTTTCGATACACCGACTTCAATTCCTGATCCGGTAAAGAAGGGCGAGGATGGAAAGCCGAGTCGGATCGCGACGTGGAACTGGCGTTCTACGACTGCGCCGGACAAAGTGTATGTCGAGGTTTTTGCGTGGCCGACAGGAGCTTTGCATCTCGGCCATCTGACGCGCAAGGTGAGCGCGGCGTATCTGCTCGCCGATCCGAAGCACACGCCGCTTACTTTCAAGCAATCCGCTGAGGGAATCGAGGTAAAACTGCCTGCGAAGCCGCTCGATCCGATCGCGACTGTCATCGTTCTGAAGACAGAGAAGTAACTACCCCCCTCTCCCCCCGTACTTTGGGGCTCAAAGTCTTGAGAGGGTGAGAGTTAGATCTGAACTTGAGGTGTTTCAAAAAGAAAGGCTGCAGCGGCGGGTGCCGGTGCAGCCTTTCTTTTTTCTCTCTATTTCAATTATAGCGGATTGAACAGAGTGAACATGCAAATCTATTCCCCTTGAATTGAAGGGGTTAGACGATTTGGGGCTTGACAAGAATGTGGGCGGAACGAGGGATCAGAACTCGTAGCTCCTGGTCGCGTCGGAGGGGACGCTGTCCATGTCGCCCGAGCCATCTGCGGGGTCTTCGAGGCTGATTTTACCGAGAGCTCTTTCGCTCTTCTCCCATTTCACTTCGAGGGGCATGGCGAGGATCTGCTCGTCGGAGTAGAGGACGTATCTCCATTTTTCTGCGGCGTCGAGGCCGGTGACGAAGACGAATCCCTCAATGCCGTAGTGGAATTCGGCTACCCGCAGCTCGCCAAGAGGCGAATGCAGGAGATAGACCGCGCCAACGGGGTCGGCGACGGAGGTTTTGAGGCGACGGAAGGCGTTGCGGAACTTTTGTTGCATAGAGTTCTCCCTGCCAGATGGCTGTCTGCCAAAGCCCGGCCAGACGCTGACTCTTCGTTAGTCGAGTGACCCGCGCGCCTTGGTTCGGTGGGTCGTCTTACGAAGAGGGGGCCTTTAGCCGACATCGTGATGGGATGAAGTTGAGGGCGGCGCGGGAGACACATCGTTAAAGCCAGGAAAGAAGGATTAGCGAAAGGACAAGCGCTCAGATTGGGCCCTAGGCTAAGTAGACACGCTCTTTTATGTTCCTGAATTGAGCTACCCAGGGACTGATAGGAAGTTCGACGCTATGCGCAAAGAATAACGATTCACGAGGATAACCCTATGAAAGAGGAGTAGCGCCGCATCGCAAAAGGAAATCTGCAATTGCATCCATCTCCTTTGTGTTCCTCGTCGGGTCATGGACATCGCCTGCGGGTACGAATAAAACCATTCCTTGTCGTGCGCGCGTTAGCAGCACGCGATATGAGTTCTTTCGATATTGTTGTTCTGTTTCACTCTTGGTGAGAATCCACCGCGGCACTCCGCCCTTCCACAACTTGCGTGGCACCCATTCTCCGTTGAGTCGTACGAGGTCTCCTCCCCAGCACACGCCAATCCAATCGAGTTCCAGTCCTTGAATTTCGAACTCCGTTGCAAACACCTCGCAGGCATAACTTGATCGCACATCTTCACGCGGCGCGAGATACCAATGCTGCCAAGGATAGGCTCCATGAAATGTTCCATCTGGCTCCAGACCTTCCGCTCGCAGCCGCTCCGCTTTAGAAGAACCCACAAGGCCATACCGACTATCGCCGAGTGCTTCTAACTTCATCTTTCGTCGGGCCGCATCGAGACTTCTTGTAAGGAAGATAGGGAAACGCACATTCAAAGCTGCTGCTTCTTCAGCTTTCCCCTCCAGGACGAGATTTACCCAGCGAGCTAAGTTATCTGCTCGCAAGCTGCGGTTTGATGTGCGGAGATGTAGCATGCCGCTTGTGCGTACTTCCACCCGCTGAGATACATGTTCGAAAAGTCGTCTTCCAGCCGTTGATGTACCGCCATTTATCACTTCAGGAGACGCATACACGGACCATTCTGCGTTGCTCGCCTCTATAGCCTTGCCCCACTCCTCGAGCCCTGCTTCGCCGCTGTTAATCTCCTGCCCACCACCGACTAGCGCAATCACACAGGCCCAGTCAGAATGACGTTCCATAATCTTTAGCAACATGGTCGGTTCGGAGTCTTCACGGCCAAACTTCCTTTGTCCTTGTTCCAAATTCCAAGCTCGCTGAGCCTCATCAAAGACGACTACATGGTTTGAGGGGGGATTCGACTTGTCTTTCTCTGTGTACTCTTTGGCGAAGAGGTGGACATCTTCGATCAGTGTTTCGGCTTGAATTTCAGCGTCGCGAGACCGCAATCCCTTTTGCATGGCATGTCTCTTGAACACGTCCTGGAGCACACTCACAAGGGGGGCGTTGCCACTCATGAAGTGGATAGCGTCCTCTTTCCTTTCTCCCAAGTGTGCGAGACTCAGACCGACCAGGGTCTTGCCTGATCCGGGTACGCCAGTCAGGAAGACAATTGACTGCTTTTTTTCAATTCTTGCTTCTTCAATAATTCGTTGAATTTCACTCGTGACTGCCGCGATGTCTTCCTCGGCAGCCTCCGACTGAGCAATGTCCCCAATGCTTAGCCCACTGCGAAGCGCTAAGGCAGCTTCGATAATTGTCGGAGTGGGTCTATACGATCCGTGATCCCAAGCAATCCCTTCCGATTGGTCATGTTTGGCAACTTCTAAGCTCAGAAGAATTTCAGGCAACGCATCCCAAGAAGCCAACTGCGTCTTCTTAATCCAAAACGAAGGCAACGCGTCGAAACCCAGTTCCGCCTGCCGCATCTCTTGCAGAGACTGTTCTAAGGAGTTCTTATCTAGGGAGTGTGGTGTTACCACGATAGGCACGATCCGCTTTCGATCGCTGGGCTTATGAAAGTAATGCAGTAGTAATGCATATGTCTCGACCTGACGAAACGCCTCACTCGTAGCTTTAGCTGACTTACATTCCAGCACCACGATTTCATCGCCAGCGAGAAGCACGGCATCTAGCCGACTAGCCTTGCGTGGAACGGAGAACTCCAGAAGTACCCACCACGTGAGAGCCTCGGGGCGAGACTCGCTCACGCGAGTCAGAGCCAAGTGCAATAACTCCAAATCCTGCCACCAGGTTAGAGGAGTATCTGTCTTCATCTCCGAGAAACCATCTCGTGCGTAGGCCAATGTCAGCGTGGACAATAACTCACTTGCAGGAGTGACCAAGAACTCTGCTAAGGTCGATCGGAAATAAGAGGCCATGTATGAGCGCCAGGATACCAGGCGCAAGCTGGTTTTCATTCCGGCTTAGAGTCGGCAAATTTCCAAGCCTATACTCAAGCATCAATCATCTCGTTGTGGTGTGCTTTCGATCATGTGAGGGTGGGACGTGACGAGATGGAATGGGCGGAAGCCGGGTCGCGTTTTAGCTCAACTTCGGATGCGGCCTATAAATGGGAGAAGTCGAATCTGTAGGCAGAAAGGTCGAGCTCTTGTACTCCCATAGCCTCCCTCGGGGTCCTTCGGCTGCGATTGGCGCAAAGTACGCGCCAACCTTCGCTCAGGATGACGGGATTTTGGGGGCGAGGGTACGTGTCAGGGCTGAAGGCCTGACACGTACGAAACATCGAGTTATGGGTCGGGCTTTCAGTCATCTTGGGTTTGATGGGTAACTTATTCAGGGCATCGCCCTGGGATGTTGTACGTCACGCCTTTGGCGCTTGGCAGCGTTCAGACGCCACCGCCGTTGTCTCCATGATCGTTGTGTCAGGATGACAGCGGTTCGATGTCGATTTCGTGAAAGTGAAACGTGACGAGATGGGAATGGGTGGCGTCTGGTTCTAGACGCGGGGACGACTGGGCGCATCCTATGGCGGGTGAGGTAAGCCATGAATTTTCTTCGTATTGCGAGTGTTGGGGCGGCGGGGTTGCTGCTTCTGGGGGGCTGTAAGAAGACGGCCGATAACAGCATCAATTACAAGAGCGCGATCGATGGATGGTACAGCGCGCATCCTTCGTGCCTGTGGGACACGCCGCAGAAGTTTCCGACGCAGGTAGCGGCGAGCAATGATAGCCAGAACGCTCCGTTTGCGGCGCTGGTGGACCAGGGGCTGCTGGTGCGGTCGACGAGTGAGAAGAAGATCATCATCATCTCGAAGCAGGAGATCAACTACGACCTGAGCGACAGTGGGCGGAGTGCGTGGACGGCGGATACGACGCAGCCGGGATATGGCAACTTCTGCTATGGGCATCGCGGGGTGCAGTCGATTACGAGCAGTTCGCCGAACAGCGGAGAGCCGGGAGCAACGACGGTGGTGAACTACCAGTGGAGCTTCAGCGGGGCTCCGAGCTGGGCGAAGGCTGGGACGATCCAGACGGCGTTTCCTCAGGTGCAGACGGACCTGGCAGGGAGTGGCGCGGCGACGGCGACTCTGACGGATACGGCGGATGGCTGGAAGGTGACGACGCCGCCTCCGGGTGGCTCGCACAGGGCTACGAGTGCGGATGGGAGCATTGTGCAGTAACGGCTGGGCGCGGTCGTGTTGTGGCTGAAAGGCTCCAACGATCGTGGTGCTGTGGAGTGTGTCGGGTTCCTTCGGCTTCGCTCAGGATGACAAACTTTACAGAGGACTTAACAGCAAACGCCCGGCGATGGATGCCGGGCGTTTCTGTTTGCGGGGATTGGGGTGAGGATTAGTCTTCGTCGTCGTCCTCATCGTCGGGGCCGGTGGCTGCCATCTTGCGCTGGACCTCTTCGGTGGTGGCCATGTGGTACTCGTGGGGTGGGGTGTCGCCGAGGAGGTGGGTGACGAAGTAGTCCCAGCGGCGGCGGGTGATGTACTGGGTGTCCTGCGCGTAGCCGTGGTGGACGTTGGGGACCATGATGAGGTCGAAGTCCTTATTGGCCTTGATGAGGGCGTCGACGACGAGCAGGGTGTTAGAGGGGGGCACGTTGTCGTCCATGGTGCCGTGGACAAGCATGAGGTGGCCCTTGAGGTTCTTCGCGTAGTTCTGGTTGGCGTGGGCGTCGTAGTTGCTCTTGCCATCGGGGGAGATGGTTTCGAGGCCGGCCCAGCGCTCGTCCCAGTCGTCTTCGTAGTCACGGTTATCGTGGTTGCCGGACTCGGACCAGCCGACCTTGAAGAAGTCGGGCGCGTGGAACATGGCGGAGACGGTGGCGTTGCCGCCGCCGGAATGGCCCCAGATGCCGACGTGGTCGAGGTCGATCCACGGATATTGCGCAGCGAGGTCCTTGATGCCGGAGACCTGGTCGGGGATGGTGTCGTCGCCCATATCAGCGGGGGTGGAGGCGTGAGCGTCGTGGAAGGCCTTGCTGCGGTGCGGATTGCCCTGGCCGTCGAGGCAGATGACGACCATGCCGAGGTCGGCCATGGCCTGATTATCGCCGTGGGAGACCTGGAAGCTGCGAGCTTCGGGGCCTCCGCAAGAGCCGTCCTGCGGGCCGGGGTAGATGTAGTCGACCAGCGGATACTTCTTGCTGGGGTCGAAGTTGGTGGGGCGGACAAGGAAGCCGTAGAGGTCGGTCTTGCCGTCGCGGGCTTTGACCTTGATGGGCAACGAGGGCTTCCAGCCAGCGGCGACGAGCTGCGAGATGTCCTGCTTGCCGAGGGTGACGATGACCTTGCCGGTGCGGTCGCGGAGGACGGCGGTGCGGGGCTCCTGCGCGGTGGAGTAGATGTCGACGAAGCTGGAGCCGTCGGGCGCGGCGGTGATCTGGTGCTCGGCGGGCTCGGGGGTGAGCAAGGTCTGGTTTTTGCCGTCGAGAGAGACGGAGAAGAGCTGCTCGAAGTAGGGATCGATGCCGGGGGTTTTGCCTGTGGCGGTGAAGTAGGCGACGCGGGCCTTCTCATCGACATAGGGAAGCTGATACACAGGGCCGTCGCCGTGGGTGACTGCGTTCTTGAGCTTGCCGGTGTTGAGGTCGTAGAGGTAATACTGCGCGAAGTTGGAGCGCTCGGAGGCCCAAAGGAACTCGTTGGAGGACCAGAGGACCTTCCAGTCGATCTTGGCCTGCCAACCGTAGTAGGTGTCGACGTGCTCGTGATAGATCTGCTTGACGTCGCCGGTGCCGGTGTCGGCGAGCTTGACGTCCTCGTCCTTGTGATCGCGGGAGGTGGCGACGAAGGCGAGCTTTGAGTCGTCGGGGGAGAACTCGGCGTCGGTCCAGCGGCCGTCGCCATCGCAGGAGACGTCGTCGCACTCCATGCTGCGGTGCTGGAGGGGAGCGATCTTCAGGCGGGTGACCTTGGCGGCTTCGACGTCGATGACGACCGGCTCGATCATGGTGACGTCTTTGTCGCCGACGAGGGGGTACTTCCAGGCTTCGAGCTGCGGGTGCCGGTTGGTGATGGGCACGAGGTACATCATGCCCGTCTTGCGCTGGTCCTGCTGGAAAGTGGCGATCTTCTTTGCGTCGGCAGACCACGTGACGACGGCGGAGTCGGAATGCTGCCAGCCGGCATTGTCGGTGGCGTAGCCGAAGTCCTGCGCGCCGTCGAAGGTGAGCTGCTTTTCAGCGCCGGTGGCGAGGGTGCGGACCCAGAGATTGTTGTTGAGGATGTAGGCGCCCAGCTTGCCGTCGGGCGAGACATTCATGGAGGGCTTGCGGCGGCCGGTGGGCGCGTCTGCGGCGGCCGATGGCTTATCGATGGAGCACTTACTGGCCATGCCGTCGCAGTGGAAGGTGCCGGTGCGCGTGGTGACGGCGAAGCCGCTGGGCTCTGCGTAGTAGTAAAGGACGCCGAGACGATTGGCCGTAACCGGCTTGCCAGTGGCTTGCGAAAGGGCGGCGGCGAGCTTGGCGTTATCGAACGCAGGAGTGACGGTTCCCTTCACTGGGTCAGCGATTTTGTAGGCCGTGGAGTCGGTGCCGGGATCGCGGAAGAAGACGCGACCATCGGAGAGGTAGTCCGGGCGGCTGATGGAGTGATGCACGAGGCCGCTGGTGTTGTAAGACATCCAGCGCTCCGCCTGGGCGTAGTCGTGGTCGGTGTAGACCTTCTGGGCGGACGCGGCGGTGGCGGCAAGGGCCAGGAGTGTGCAGAGGGAGCGACGAAGGTGCATGGGGGGATTCTATCAATCAGTGTGAATAACTGGCTCGCGACACTAGAAGATGTGGAAGTTTACGTCAATCGTCAGATCTACTTTTACGGGTATCCCATTCCGCATGGCTGGTTTGAACTGGTATTGCTGCACTGCCTGCACAGCTTTTTGATCCAGATCCTGACGGACACCGCGAACAACCTTTACGTTCTGCGGGAGACCGGCCTCATCGACCATAAGACTTACCACAACCGTGCCGTTGAGCCTGGAACGCCGCTCCTGCTCCGAAAACTCGGGGTCAACACTTTTTATGACCCGGGGCGGCGAAACTCCTTCTCCACCAAACGGCGCTTTTGCCTGGGGTGGTAGCGCATCGACGACTGTGAACCCAGAAGGGATTTGAAAGAGCGCAGGATCGGGTTCTGCCGCCTCAAAGGCGAAGACGCTCTGCGTCGTCGTGCCCCTTTCACTCCTGACGACCTGCATCAGGGGCATGCGGTAATGCGTAGAGAGCCACAGCTCCCGACCCTTTGTTTCCTGCCCCCAGGCCTCAAGCCCAACGATCTGCTTTAAACCAAGCAGCGTTTGCCCTTTGGCGGATGTGGGCGGAGGCAGCGAGGTGGGCTGCGACACATCAAGGGTAATGAGGTGGCCTACGGTCATGAGAGACACAGCAGCGGTCATCGCTTCCGTATCGAGCTTGATCGTCCGCCCGACTACAGGATCGAGAATGGTGATCAACGAGCTTTGGGGCACCCCATTGATTGCAGTGGGCTCATAGCGCTGTCTTCCAGCGGTGTCACGCAAAATTCGTTGCGTGCGCGACGGTGAAAGGCTTGCTGGTTCCGTGTGCGTTTCTACGGTAAGCGTGAAGGGAGCGCCCTGCACGGCGTAGAACGCCGGAGGGATCAACGGTCCCTGTGCCCTTGCACCTACGCCACTGAATAACGCCAGACAAATCCATCGCAGGATTTTCATGCGTTGAGCTTATCTGGTTTCAAAGGAACGGAGTGATCTTCCCTGCACTCTTTTAGCGCTGGCGTTCGCGACTGAAGCTTCAACGACCAAGAGCGAAGAAGGTGCATGGGGGAAGCTTCTATCGCGTTGACGATATTTAGGGTGTTCCCTTGACCAGTTCTGCGGCTGCCTCGGGCGTGGAGCGGGTCCTTCGACTGCGCCCCTTTGACAAGCTCAGGGGCTTCGCTCAGGATGACGGAGTTTTGGGATGAGGGTGTAGATGCTGGGGATTTCGCTCATCCGTGATGAGGCCGCGTATGAACGGGGCACATCGGCGAGCCCACGTCTCAGATGGGAGACGTGGGCAGCCAAGGTGTGAATCGGATGCTGGACATCCGCCGGGGTGAATTCCTAGTGGCTGTCGCCATCGTGGTCGACGTCGCCCGTGGTGGGGTGGGCAGCGGCGCGGCTGAGGGTGACGGTGTCGGTGGCTGTGGGTGAGGTGGCTACGGGCGAGGGAGCGGGGGCGGCCTTGGGGAGTTCGGCTGCGGTAGTAACGGGAGTGGTGGAGCTGATGGCTGCGACGTTCATGATGTTTCCTCCACAGGGTGTATCGGCGGGAGAACAGCTACGTCTAGGGGTGTGCGATGACGTTGTGTTCAGGTTGATCCTGCGGATTGCGATGACGCCCGCGATGCTTCGGCCGAAATGACAAGCCCTTGCGGGAGTTGGAAGGGCAGGCGTGGGGGTGGGGTTAGCGCTGGCGTTCGCGTTGCAAGCGGATGAATTCCTGCATCAGCTGAAGGCGCATGGCTTCGTCGCCGCGGCGTTCGGCTTCGGCGATTTGCGAGGTGAGGGTACGGAGGCGGCGCTCGATGTAGCTTCCCGCCAGGGCATCGAGGGCGTCCTGCACCTTTGCGAGGAAGGCTTCGCTGTCTTCGTCGTGGCTTTCGTGGAGAGCGCTGGCGAGCAGGGCGCGGGAGGACTCGTCGGGCGCGGCTTCGAAGGGATTGTCGGGTGCGGGGGCGTTGACGAGAACGTCCATGACAGCCGCGGAGGCGAGTTCGGCGAACCAGTCGGGGTTGGTGCCGAGCTGTGTGGCGGCGAGGGCTCGCGAAGAGGAGGCCTCCGGCAGGATGAGGGCGCGGAGCAGGATGCGTTCAACTTCGGAGACTGCTGAGGGCTGCGGGGCGCGGACGCTTTCGAGGCGCTGCGCGGCGGCCTGCTTGAGCTCCTGCCGCATCATGGAGCTTTCGATGCCGAGCTTCTGCGCGGCGTTTTCGGCGAAGTCGTTGCGGGCGATGGGATTGGGAACGCGGCGGATGTGCGGCAGCAGAAAGTTGAGCGCTTTGACCTTGGCTTCAGGCGTGCGCGGCGGGAAGAGCGTGCGGGCGCGGTCGATGAGGTAGTCGGCGTAGCGCGTGGCGTTGCGGACGGCGGTGGAGTACTCCGCCATGCCGCGCTCCTTGATGTAGCGGTCGGGGTCGAGGCCGCCATCGAGGGTGACGACGCGGACTTCGAAGCCTTCTTCAACGAGCAGCGAGATGGTTTTTTCTGCCGCGACGGCACCGGCCTGGTCGGGATCGAAGTTGAGCACGACGCGTTTGGTGAAGCGCTGTAGCAGGCGGACCTGATGCTCAGTGAACGCGGTGCCGCTGGTGGCCATGACGTTCTGAATGCCACCCATGAAGACGGAGATGCAGTCCATCTGGCCTTCGACCAGCAGCGCGATATCGAGTTCGCGCATGGAGGACTTCGCCTTATCGAGATTGAAGAGGACGTGGCCCTTGGTGTAGAGCGGTGTCTCGGGCGAGTTGAGGTATTTGGGGCCGGCCTTGGCGTCGACGTCAGCGGAGTCGAGTGCGCGGGCGGTGAAGGCGATGGGCTTGCCCTGCTCGTTGGCGATGGGGAAGGTGATGCGCTTACGAAAACGCGCATACATGGCACCCGGTGAGCCATCTTCCTGCTCCTTCCAGCTGAAGAGGCCGCTGGCGCGGAGGACCTCTTCGGAGAAGAACTTGCCGAGGCGGTCGCGCATGTCGTTGAAGCTTTCGGGAGCGTAACCGATGCGGAACTTTTCGATGGTCTCCGGCGTGACGCTGCGGGCGGAGAGGTATTCGCGGGCGCGGGCGGCTTCGGGCGAGCGGAGGTTCTGCTGAAAGTACTGGGTGGCGGCCTCGTGCGCGTCGATGAGCTGCTTGCGCAGGCCAGCGGAGCGAGCTTCTTCGGGCGAGTTGAACTCGCGCTGCGGAAGCGGGATGCCCATCTTGGTAGCGACGGCGCGGACGGCTTCAGGGAAGCTGAGGGACTCCATCTTCATGACGAAGGTGAAGACATCGCCATGCTCCTTGCAGCCGAAGCAGTAGTAGCTGGCGGTGGCGGGATAGAGATAGAAGGAGCCGGACTTTTCTTTGTGGAAGGGACAGAGCGCAGACCAGTTCGCCCCGGACTTGCGGAGGTTGATGTACTCGCCGACGATGCGGGCGATGTCGGCCTGGGCCTTGACTACCTGTGCGAAGTTATCTGCCATGTTCCTGTTCCAGTGTATGGGTAATGGGTGGGCGTTTGGCGGTCGGCGGGCAACCGTTGGTAATGCAGCACTTTGCGAAAAGACGAGATAAGATTCTGCGGCGGAGCAACACCTGCCGTGAAGCTGTGTTGAAACGGCATGTACCCGGACGACTGCTGAGCAGACCGGGGGCGATGCGACAGCGGCAGCGCTGGATTTTCAGGAGAGATCAGATGATGTTCAAGAACGCAGTTCGGATGTTGACAGTGGGAGCGGCGCTGGCCGTTCCTGTAGCGATGGTTCCTGCAGCACAGGCGCAGATCAGCGTCGGGATTTCGGTAGGCTTTGCACCTCCGGCTCTACCGGTGTACGCGCAGCCACCGCTGCCTTCACCGGGGTACATTTGGACGCCCGGTTACTGGGGCTATGGCGATGCAGGCTACTACTGGGTTCCGGGTGTGTGGGTGCAGCCACCCTCGGCTGGCCTGCTGTGGACGCCGGGATACTGGGGTTTTGAGGGTGGCTACTATGGCTGGCACCGTGGCTACTGGGGACCGCACATCGGCTACTACGGTGGCATCAACTACGGCTTTGGCTATGTAGGCGTGGGCTTCGAGGGCGGCTACTGGAACCATGGCTCGTTCTTCTATAACCATGCATACTCGAACTTTGGCGGCGTGCATGTGACGAATGTGTATGAGCACAACGTCGTGATCAACAACACGGTCGTGAACCGTGCGAGCTTCAACGGCCCCGGCGGCTACCAGGCCCATGCAACGGCGCAGGAGATGGCCGCAGCGAACGAGCATCATGTGGAACCGACGGGCATGCAGCAGCAACACTTCCAGGCAGCGGCGCAGGACCGGTCACAGCTGGCGAGCGTGAACCATGGACGCCCTGCGACGATGGCAGCGGCGAGCCCGGCAGCGTATCACCAGGTCGCGCAGCAGCACATGCAGTCGCAGCCGATCTCCGCGCAGGACCGCACGGCGGGCAAGAGCTACAACCCGAACAACCGCGAGGCGAACCAGGACCAACGCATCTCGAACGGACTGCGCTCGGGACAGATGACCTCGGGTGAGGCTGCCCGGGCGGATCGCACGCAGTCGAACATCGATCAGCAGGTGCATAACGATCGCGCAGCGAATGGCGGCACGTTGACCGGGCAGGAGAAGCAACAGATCAACGGCGAGCAGAACAAGGCGAGCCAGCAGATCTATAACGAGAAGCACAACGGCAACACGATCACTCCGAACCAGGTGGACAACCGCGAGGCGAACCAGCAGGCACGGACGGCGCAGGGTCTGCGCTCGGGTCAGATGACCTCAGGTGAGGCTGCCCGCACGAACGCGAACCAGGCGGGCGTGGCACAAGGTGTCCACAATGAGCGGACGGCGAATGGTGGAGCGTTGACTGGACAGCAGAAGCAGCAGGCGAACCGCGCGGAGAACAGGAACTCGCGGCAGATCAACAACGAGAAGCACAACAACGAGAAGATGCCAAAGGCAAAGTAGCAGGCTATCTATCAACGGGTAAGACAGAGGGACCGCTGAGTGTGACGGTCCCTCTGCCGTGTGCGCTCGATAGAATAGACGGATGTTGAATGGCGCAGAGAGAGCTCGGCTGACCGTGGTGCTGGTGGGCGCGAGGAACCCGAGCAATATCGGCGCGGCTGCGCGGGCGATGCATGACTTCGGGTTCAGCGACCTGCGCGTGGTGAATGAGTACGGAGCGTCGTTCGAGGCAGCGCAGCTGGAGGCGAAGTCGGCCGTGGCTGCGAGCACGGTGATGGAGAACGCGAGGCTATTTGCGAGCGTCGCCGAGGCTGTGGCGGACTGCCATGTGGTGGTTGGGACAACGGCGATTGGCGAACGCGAGATGCGGCAGGTGGTGGAACCGCTGCGGGTAACGGCTCCGAAGATGACCGCGGCTCTGCAGGGCGGCGATGGGCGCGTGGCGCTGCTGTTCGGGTCGGAGAAGACGGGGCTGACGAACGAGCAGCTAAGCCATTGCAACCTGCTGACGACGATCCCGATGTATCAGCCCGAGTGTGCGCGGCATCTGTCAATGAACCTGGGGCAGTCGGTGGCGGTGTGTTTGTATGAGCTGGCGCGCGAGGGCTTTGAGGGCGCGCGCGCGCTGCCGGTGAAGCATGAAGCAGCGGCGACGGGCGAGGATCGCGAGCGGCTGACGCAATTGCTGCTGGATGCAATGCATGCGGTGGGATACACGCGGCGCTATCCGCAAAATGCGAGCGAGACGCTGGTACGGCAGCTGGCACAGCAGCTTGGGGGGAGCCATCGCGAGGCGATGACATGGATGGGGTTCTTGCGGCAGGTGCTGTGGCGGGAGCGTGGGGAGGGAAAGTAAGAAACCGAAGTAGAACCAGAAAGCCCCACGCGGATGCGTGGGGCTTTCTGGGTGAGGGTGCGAGTTGAAGTTAGAAGCTGATACGTCCAGAGAACTGGAAGTCGCGGCTGTCTGACGAAGCAGAGCCCAGCGTTCCAAAGGTGGCTGTGTTGATGTTTTGACCGATGCCCGCGTTCGAACCGCTTCCACCTCCGCCGAAGGTGACGGAGTTGAGGAGGTTCTGGACGTCGACGCCGAAGGTGAACTTGACCTGCGAGGTGATGTCGAAGGTACGGCGCAGACCACCCGTGATGCGGGCGTTGCTTGGAGCACGGAGGTTGAAAGGCGCACGCGGAGCGTCACCGATCATCTGGTAGCCGGAGTTGCAGAACGGTCCGGTCGATCCCGTGCAGGCCGTCGCGGTGGTGCCGCTGACTCCCTGCCCGGGTGTCGTGCTCGGAACGTAACCGTTCAGATAGCTGAGGGTGCCGAGTGTGGTAGCGGTTACACCCTGTCCCCACTTGCCGTTAACACGAATGTTCTTGCCTGTGAAGTTGGGGTTGACGTCCGGCATGCACTGGCCCTGTCCAGGCTCGGTGCTGCTGGTGCAGGCGGAGGAGGTGATGAAGAGCGGCACACCGGAGAGGTAGGTTCCGATGCCCGAGACCTCCCACCCACCGGCGATCCAGCGAACGGCACGGGAGTTGTTGCCGATGCCTCCCTTGCCGAACGGCAGCTTATAGACGCCGTATATCGCCAGGTTTTCTGGCTGGTCCAAATTGCCGACGGAGCGGTCAATGCGGTTGGCGGCGTAAGACTGACCGCTAAGCAACGCAGAGCCAGGAATGGCGTATCCCGAGCGTTGCGTGCCGGTATCGTCGAGTTCCTTGTTGTAGGTGTAGTTGATATTGAGCGTCAGGCCATGCGTGGGACGGATGGCGAGAGTGAACTCAAAGGCGTTGTAAACGGCGTTTGCGGAATAGGAGCCCCAGGGATCGGCGGTGCTGGAGTACTGCGGCATCCACTTAAGTCCCTGACCGATGGTGGCGTAAGCAGCACCGGCGGCGGTCTGCGCTGCGGCTGTAAACCCGGCGTACGGCGCACCGCAGCATCCGGGAAGGATGGTTTGTGCGGCAGCCACGTTCGCGGGAGTGGCAGCATTGTTCAACAGAGTCGTCTTGACGCCGGTGGTGGCGTTGGTGGTAGCCAAAACCAGGTACTTCGGATTGATCTGACCGGACTGAAGCCCCCGAAGGTTGGAGGCGCCGGCGATGAAATGCGTAATGCTACCGGCGTAGTTCGCCGTAACGGTGATGTTCGACGTAATGGAGCGCTGAATACCGAAGTTATAGAAGTAGAAGGTCGGGGTGCGGTCGCCGTAGTACGGGTCGGCGTAGCTGACACCAGCCGTGGAGCGAACGAAGGCACCTGCGCCGTTTACGAAGTTACCGACGAGGCCGGTGGAGAGCTGACTGGTAGCCGACGGAGGCGTGATGGCCGGCAGCGTGAATGTGGGGCCGCCAAACCTGGAGTTATTCAGCTGCGCGTTGTAACCACTGGTGTTGAGATAGAACTCCGGCAGGCCTGTGGGGCCAGCCACGGTGTTGGCAGGCAAGCTGACTGGCTGGCTAAATCCAGTCTGACCTGTGGCGTTTGCAGCTGCGCCACCGGTGCCGCCACCGTGGGAGTAGAGGATGGCTGCGCCACCACGGAAGACGGTCTTGTCATCCACGGAGTAAGCAAAACCGAGGCGAGGACCAAAGTTCTTCCAGTAGGTGTTGACCGGCGTGCTGCAGCCGCAACTTGCGGAGGGCCCGCCATAATTACCAGCAAACTGGAACGATCCAAGATTTCCAGTGTAGGGATTGGTCTGCGTGGCGTTGAGGAAGGACCAGCGATCGGCAGTTTCGCGGAAGCCAGGCAGGTAGTCCCAACGGAGACCGAGATTGAGGGTGAGCTTGGGCGTGACCTTGAAGTCGTCCTGGAAGTAGGGCGAGATGGGGTGGTAGCGGTCGCCTATATCGGAAAAGGGCTGCAGGGTTGTACTGGTGCTGCTGACAGCACCCAGAAGGAAGCTCGCGTAGGCATAGCCAGGAGCCGCGGTAGAGTACGCGGTACCGTTCACCTGAGCGGTGTCGTTATTGCTGTAGGCCAGCGTGATCGGTGAAGACGGGCTATTGAAGGAGCTGAAGTTTTCCATCAGGTCCTGCAGCTGGATACCGAAGTTGAGGGCATGACGACCGATGACCCACTCCACGTTATCGACGACATCAAAGGTGTGCGTGACGGTCTTGTTGGTGATGGCTGGCTGGGCCCAAGCGGTCTGTGCGTTGCTGCCAGCGAAGGTAGCGCCGGGGAACTCGTCCGAGGCCTGGCCAGCGGGCAGGTTGGTGATGCCAAGGCTGGTTGCCTCATAAAGCGGGTTGCCCTCGGTGATGTTCTGGACCGGCGGTCCGCCGAAGTACTGGTAACCCACCTTGAACTGGTTGACCAGGTTGGGGCGGATCGTGATCGTGTGTTCAAGTTCGGCAAAGTTGCCAGCGACGGTCGAAAGAGTCGACGCGAGGTACGGCACCGGCAGATTAGCTGAACCGGAGGTGTACGGAACAGCATGACGGCGCCCATCGGCATAGGCCACGGAGAGGCGCTGGTTCGACGAGATATCGTAGTCCACCTTGCCCGAGAAGAGCAGATTGCGGTATCCACCGGGGATGCCGCCAACATAGTTGTTCGTAACGTTTCCGTTCACTACGGGTGGCAGGAAGCTCTGCAGCTTTTGCGCGATCGGCGAGATCTCCGACGCAGGGATGACGTTCGGCGTCGGGATGCCGTTCTTCATGCCCATGAACGGCTGGCGGGTGCAGGTGGTGGCGGTGGGGCAGGTCTGTGTGGTGGGATCGTAGATGGTGTAGCCAATGTTGGCCGTACCGGAGTGATAGGGGCTGGTGCTGGGCAGCAATTCAGTGAAGTCGCCCGCACGCATGAGCGTGGTAGGCAGGGTGTCGTTGCCATAGGTAGGCGCGGCGGTGGAGTTGACTTTGTCCAGCGTCAACTGGAAGAAGAGCTTGTCGCGGCCGTCGAAGAGATGCGGGATACGGACAGGACCGCCAAAGCTGATGGAGAGCTCGTTCTGGTGGTCGGCTGGCTTACTGCCGGTCTGGTTACGAGGTCCGGTCACACCCTGAGCATTGGTGTAGGACACATAAGGAGCGGAGAAGCCCCAGGTGTCGAAGATGGTGTTACGGACGAAGTCGGCGACGGTGCCGTGATACTTGTTGGTGCCGGACTTGAGGTTGTAGTTTTCCAGGCCTGCACCTTGGTACTCAGCGGAGAAGCCGCTTGTGACGACCTTGATCTGGTCGATGGCTTCAAGAGGGATGACGTTGAAGACGGGGCGATTGTCGCCTTGCTGCGAGATGCTGGTAAGCGGCAGGCCGTCAACATAGAGTTCGCCGAGGCGGGTGCCGGTGCCGCCGATGACGGAGGAACGAGTGCCGGGCTGCGCGCCGGGCTGCAGGTTCGAGAACTGCGTGATATCGCGCTGCTGGTTGCCGGATACGAGCAGGGGGAGTTCCATGTACTCGGTGCCTTGAATCGTGCCGCCGAGAGTGCCGTTGGTGGTATCCAACTGCGGAGGAGCGGTCGAGACGTCGACGGTCTCGCCCGTATCGCCGATCTTGAGCGTGATGTTGAGGCCGACACTGTTGAGCGCATCCACCTGGATGTTCTGCTGGCGGTAGGCCTGGAAGCCTGCGGCTTTGACGTCGATGGTGTAGATGCCGGGTAGGAGCGGCGTCATGACGTAAAGTCCGCTGGACGAGGTAGGGTGCGAGACCTTGACGCCGGTGGCGACGTTGGTAGCGGTCACAGCGGCGTTGGGGACGACTGCGCCCGTAGGATCGGTGACGGTTCCCTGAATGGCACCTTCACCCGCGCTTTGCGCGAAAGCGGTTACAGCGCAGAACATGAGGGCCGTCAGGCAGGCAAGCCAGAGAGTGAGGGTGGAGCGGAACGGGCGGCGGCGATGGGTATCTGCACGGCCGGCGGCGTTCGTCGCGGAACTTGCGGTCATGGTACTTCCTCCAGAAAGGCGTGCTTGAAATGTCTATCTAAGTTGCGAAATAGACACTAGGTTGCGCGACACGACATTGTCAATAGGAAAATCATTCCAGTCAGACAGATAATGTCGAGCGGGCGTAGGCTTTCCGGAAGACGGTGATGCGTTCTGGCTGAAATCTGCCTGACACACAAAACACACCCCTTACAAGGCTTTGCCTTGTAAGGGGTGCGGGTGGAGGGGGTTGGGTTGGTTGGTTAGAAGTTGAAGTGGCCGGCGACCTGGAAGCTGCGTGGTTTGTTGGAGACGCCACCGACTGTGCCGAAGGCAGCGTTGCCGTAGCTGACGTTAGGAGCGGAGAAGATGGTGTGGTTCGCCACATTCACACAATCCGCTTCGATCTGCAGGTTCATAGCGCTGCGAATCTTGAAGGTGCGCTTGATGTTCATGTCGAGGTCAGTGGAGTTGGGGCCAGTGAGATGGTCTGGGCCGACGCGTGGGGCGTTACCCAGGAGTTGATTGGTGGCAGAGGTGACAGCTGCGCCGCCAACGCTCTTTGCTGCGGAGAAGGCGTTGCTGTCGATGTATTTGGTAGCCGTGGTGGTGGAACTGCAGGCGGTGCCGGTGAGGGTGCCGTCCACGGTACCAAGGCCGATGCTGCAGGCCGTGCGGCGACCGTCGGAGCCACGCCCGAAGCCGCCGCCGATGCGGGGGTTGCCGGTGTAGGCGGCGTTGAGGTCAGGCATGCATTGGCCCTGTCCTGGGGAGGAGCAGGTAGCGGCGGTGACGGCAAGGGGCGAACCTGTACCGAAGGTGAAGATGCCGCCGAGCTGCCATCCGCCGAGGACCTGACGCGCGATCACATTCTGACCGCCGAGTCTTCCCGTGCCAAACGGCAGGTTGTAGACACCGTAGGCATGGATGATATGACGTTGGCTGAGCGTGGTGTCGGAGCGTTCGATGCGATCCATGTGATAGCTGCGAGTGCCGCCGGAGATGGCATTCTGCGGGACATCGAAGCCAGAACGGAAGGTCCCGTCGTCGCCTACGTTCTTGGACCAGGTGTAGTTGAAGTTGTAGGTAAGACCCTTCCAGTTGCGCTGATCGACGGTGACCTGCAGGGAGTTGTAGCTGAAGTTGGCCGTGTTGACGCCCCAGGTGTCGGCCACACTTGAGTATTGCGGGAACGCGACCAGGCCCTGCGTGATGGTGGTGGTACCGCCATTGGCGGCAAATTGCTGGTAGAAGTTGGGAATGTTGATGCCAGGAACTTTTGTCGCCGCGATGGCGATGTTGGCTGCCGTAGCTGGAGCGGAAAGGATGGGTGTTTTGCCGTCGCTTGCCGTTGTGCCAGCCAGTGCAGCGAGGTAGGTGGGGTTGAGCTGGTTGGCCCAGTAGCCACGGATATTGCCGCCACCGACGGTGGAGTTGTAGAGATGGTGGCTCTCGTTGCCGGCATAGTTGATGGCGAGGGTCAGGCTGCTGGTGAAGGCATGCTGCACGCCTGCGTTGAAGAAGGTGAAATCAGGTGCGCGGCTGGAGAAGTAGGGGTCGGCGTAACCGGGTGCCGCGCCTGCAGTAGGACCGCCCACGTAGTTACCGGTGTTGAGGATGACGGAGGCCGCTCCCGGAACGGGGGCAGCAGGATAGCTGTTGCCCGCGAAGAGCGCCGTGTTGGCTCTGCCGTTGGCCTGGAACTGAGCTCCGTTATTCAGATAGAAAGACGGGCCTGCAGCAGCTCCGGTGAAGACATCGAGGGGGCTGGTAGCCGTGGTGTTGAAGCCGAGGCCACCGGTTCCGTTGGCAGCGCCGACGCGTCCACCGACACCGCCACCTTGCGAGAAGACGTGACCGATGCCCGCGCGCCAGACGGTGTTGGGATCGGTGGAGTAGGTGATGCCGAGACGGGGACCGAAGTTCTTCCAGTAGGTCTGGACAGGAGTGCGGCAGCCGCAGCTTACGCCTGCTCCACCGTAGTTGCCGGCGAACTGCAAAGCGCCCGGGGTTCCGGTTGCAGGGTTGATTTCGGTGGGGTTCAGGAAGCTCCAACGATCGAGCACTTCATGGAACGGCGGCAGGTAGTCCCAGCGGAGACCAGCATCCACGGTGAGTTTCGAAGTGGCCTTCCAGGTGTCCTGAATGAAGGGAGCGATGGGCATGTAGCGACCGCCGGTTTCAGCGAGCGGCTGCACGGAGAGTGAGGTCTGGCTGACTGCGCCAAGCAGGTAGCTGGCATAGGCGTAGCCGGTGGTGGCTGCGGAGGCCTGCGGGAGGCTTGTACCGCTGAACTGCGCCGTAGAGACCGCGGTGAAAGGTAGCGAGAGGAAGCCAGTCTGCGTTGCGGGGTTGGCGTTGTTGATCTCCTGCCACTGGATGGTGATACCCGCGTTGATGTTGTGCCTGCCCTTGGTGTACTGGAAGTCATCCAGCAAGGTGAAGTTGTTGGGTGTGGTGATCTGCGTGGAGACAGCTGCGCTGTTGCCGGTCCAGGTGGTGACCGGGGTGGCAAACTGCTTGCTGGCAGCGAAGCTCATGCCGGGGAACTCGCGTCCTGCCTGTCCTGCCGGAAGATTGGTGAGGCCGAGCGTGGTGGGCGAGTAAGCTGCAACACCATCGGTGGAGTCCTGAATGTTCATGAAGAAGCGGACGTAGCCGAACTTCAGCTGGTTGACCATCGAGTTGGAGATGGTCCAGTTGTGCTCGATGTCGTAGACCTTGGGGAAGATGGCTGCGAGGTCACCGCCGGTGTAGGGCTGGGGCAGGTAGGGAGCGCCGTAGTTGTTGAGGTAGTGGACCGCACCCATCGCGCCGATGGTGGAGATGCGCTGCGTCGGCGTGATGTCGAAGTCTACGCGCCAGTCGATGGCGTGGTTATCGAAACCGTTGTTGATGAGGCCGGTGTAGTTGTTGGTGAGGGTGTTGGTGGCGCTGACGGCGGGCAGATACTTCTGAGCGGCCAGAGCGAAGGGCGAAAGGTAGGCGGTGGGAATCACGTTGTTGGTCGCGGTTCCGTTCTTGAGCCCGGAGAAGGCTGTGCGGGTGCAGGTGGCGCCTGCGCAGGTGTTCGAGGTGGGATCGAAGAGGAAGGCCGTGTTGGTCACCGTCGAACCGCCGAAGGTCTGAGCGGTGTTGCCGGTCGGCCCGCCAGCGGAGATGCAGTTGGCCTGGTCGGTCGCGTTGGTGATGGAGAGGCAGGCGAGCTGCGAGAAGTCGCCGGTGCGCTCCTGAGCGGTGGGGATGGTGTACTGCGCCGGGTTAGTCGCGCTGCGGTTGTGGAAGCGGTCGTAGGCAACGAAGAAGAAGATGCGCTTGGTTCCCGGAACGTGGCCGCCGAAGGTGGCGGAGAACTCGTTCTGATGATCGACCGGCTTGGGCGCGAAGGCCTTGCCCGAGGCGGTGGTGACGATCGTTGCCTTGTTTGCGAAGCCGTTGAGGTCGAAGGCTGTGTTACGGATGAAGTCGGAGACCTGACCGTGATACTTGAGGCCTCCGGATTTCACCGTGAAGTTTGTGGCGCCAGCACCGGAAAACTGTACGGGAGGCGTCGAGGTAACTTCCTGGAACTGGTCGATGGCATCGACGCTGACGGCCTGCGATACGACGCGGTTGTCAGCCTGCTGATTGATCGTCTCGGCTGGGAGACCGTCGAGATAGAGCTGGCCGAGGTAGTTTCCGGTGCCGCCAACGACGGGGAGGCGGGAACCGGACTGAACGCCGGGAGCGAGAGCAGCGAACGCCGTGGCGTCGCGCATGGCTGCGTTCACGATAATCGGAAGATTGGAGTAGGTCTCGTTCTCCATGGTGAGAGCGAGGCTGGCGTTGGTGGTCTCAAGAGCCGGGGGAGCGGAGGTCACTTCGACGGACATGGTCTCGGAGCCGATGGTGAGGGCTACGTCGAGGCCAGTGAGGTTGGCGGCATTCGCAGTGAGGTTTTTCTGGACAAACTCCTGGAAGCCGGGGGCTTTGACGGAGACGGTGTACTTGCCGGGAATGATGGGCGAGATGTTGTAGAGGCCGCTGCCTGAGGTTTCGCGGACCGTGGCGACGCCCGTGGCGTCATTGGTAGCGGTGACGGTCGCCTTGGGGACGGCTGCGCCGGTGCCGTCTGTGACGGTGCCGGTGATGCCAGCTTCACCGCCGGATTGTGCAAGCGCGGCGGTAGAGGAAGCGAACAGGGTGAGGGCGAAGAGACAGACGAGCGAGAGAAGATGGCCGAGCGTACGAGTGCGGCTTGAGACGTCTCTGCGGACGTTGGTTTTAGGGGTGCAACTTGCGAACATGTATTCCTCCGGAAACGGTCACTTCTGAACTTGGGAAGCGACCTAGACATTAGGCACGGGAGATACCACTGTCAATAGGAAAATGATTCCAACTGCATGCGATATTTTGCCGCTGCTTTTTCAGGGAGGAATTGCCTCGCACCCCGATGGATCAAGGGTTTTCGCGTTTTTGCGGGACTCTGGAGATAGGCGACAGACGGGCACGATAAGTTGCGAAGTGCGCTGGGTTAGTACACTCTTATGAGTGGGCTTGCGAATGGAACTACGGGCCCTATCAAGTGAGGTATTTGTGGCGAAGCGCCGTGTACTGCTGGTGGACGATGAGGTAACGATCCTTCTGACGATGAAGGCCGTCCTGGAGATGAATGGTTTCGATGTTGAGACCGCTGCGAGCGCGCGCGAGGCCCGCTCCAAGATCCGTTTGAACGAGTACCAGATGGTGATGACGGATATGCGCATGGAGAGCGATGCCGCCGGGCGCGAGGTGATTCAGGCAGCGCGGACCGCTGCGTATCATCCAGCTGTCGCATTGCTGACGGCCTTCCCTGAGGACGACTGGTCCGAGATGGGCGCGGACCAAATGCTGGTAAAGCCGATGCAGACGGCGATCCTGGTGGAGCAGATTGAAGAGTTGCTGGTGAGCCATGCAGCGAAGCTGGCGCGGCTTTCGAGCGCGGCTGCCGGCCCTGCTGCGAAGGCTGAGAAGAAGCCGAAGGTGAAGAAGTCTGCTGCAAAGCGGCTGGCGAGCAAGAAGCTGCCTGCGAAGAAGATCGTGAACAAGAAGACCTCTGCGCCTGCGAAGAAGACTGCTGCCAAGAAGGTCGTCGCAAAGAAGGTGACTGCGAAGAAGGCTGTCGTGAAGAAGGTCGTCGCGAAGAAGCCGGTGGCTCGCAAGAAGGTTGCGACAAAGCGGAAGAAGTAGCTACAAATGAGAAGACATTGTGAGAAGACGAAAGTGAGAAGACAGAGGAGAATGAATCCTACCGTCTTCTCACTTTCGTCTTTTCACCGCGCTCTTTAGCTGAGCGGCGGGTAGACGACGCCGGTGAGTTCTTCGCTGACCCTCCAGAGGCGTTGGCCGACGGCTTCGTCTAGCGCATTGGCGCGGGGTTTGACGACCACGGGTGCACCCTTCATTTCCATAAAGCCATCCGGGCCGATGTATTCGGCTGGTTTGGCGTTGGGGCTGGTGGCTGCGTAGAGGGTCGGTAATGCGCCGGCTTCGTCGGACTGGGTGAGGAACTTCGCGAAGGTAAACAGCACGCGAGTCTTGAGGTCGCTGCTGCCGGGGCCATTGGCGACGATGCTGGTCTGCGAGACGCCTGGATGCACGGGAATACTGATGAGCGGCGAGCCAATGGCGCGGCGAGCGAGTTCGCGAGCGAAGAGGATGTTGGCAAGCTTGGACTGGTTGTAGGCGGTCCAGGGCTTGTAGTCCTTCGCGAGCTGCAGATCGTCGAAATGGATTTTGCCGCCGCGATGGGCGAGCGAGGCCACGGTAACGACTCGTGGTGCAGGCGCAGCCATGATGGAAGGCAACAAGAGGCCGGTGAGCGCGAAGTGCCCGAGGTGGTTGGTAGCGAACTGTCGCTCGAAGCCTTCGGGTGTGACCTGGCGCGGATTGAGCGCCATGACGCCAGCGTTGTTGATGAGGATGTCGAGGAAGATGCCGCGCTTGAGGAACTCTGCCGCGAAGCGATGTACGTCGGCAATCGAAGAGACATCGAGCAACGAAAGCTCTACCTTGGCGCCTGGAAGCTCTTTTTGCAGGCTGCGGATCGCCAGCTCGCCTTTTTCTGCGCTGCGGCAGGCCAGAACGACGTGCGCGCCGTGGCGGGCAAGCTGCACGGCGGCCTGGTAGCCGATGCCGCTGTTGGCTCCGGTGATGAGAACTTTTTTACCGTCGAGCGCTGGAATTTGCGCTGCGGTCCACTGCTGTGCTGCCATGGGTACTGCCTCCGTGCGGGTCGAAACTGGCGACCCTGCCTACCAATTGGATACTATCGCTTGGCGAATGGATGGCGTCCAATGAAATTGTGTAACGAAGTGCGTCTTTTCGTCGTTTTTATCCGTCGTTGCGTATACCGTTGAGTGATTCGTAGTGTTGAATGTCGTAAGGCATAGTTACTGGTTTTTGGCTGCATAGGCGGATTTGTAAACAGCCGCTGGCAAAGTTTTGTACTCTACCAGTACAATCACACCGAACGGCCAAGTAATCACAAGGGGTTAACCGCCAGGTTCTTTGGCCGATGGCGATTCTGTTGAAGGGGAAGGATTTTCCGAACATGAAACTTAGCGCACGAATTCCGGCAAGCGCGGCACTTCTGCTGGTACTGGCGAGCACGGTTGGCTGCACCAAGCTGCGCGCACGCGATCAGCTGGTGAAGGGCGTACAGGCGTTCAAGGCCGGGCAGTATGAACCAGCCGTAGGCTTCTTCCAGAACTCCATCCAGCTCGATCCCGATTACGATACAGCGAAGCTGTATCTGGCGACGGCGTACAGCTACCAGGTGGTTCCCGGCCTTGATACTCCAGACAACTTGAAGGTCGCGCAGAAGGCTCTGGATGGCTTCAACGCCGTGCTGGCGAAGGACCCCAACGACCTGAACGCGCTGAAGCAGGTGGCGTCGATCCATCGCAACATCAAGCAGTACGACCAGGCAAAGGCCGATGAAGAGAAGATCATCGCTCTTGATCCCAAGGATGCCGAGGCAAACTACACGATTGGCTCCATCGACTGGAATCTGTCCTACAAGAACGCGACCACGATCCTGGGCGCGAATGGCCTGACCGATGACGGCCAGGGCAATGCCAAGAAGAGCAAGGATGTCTGCGCCAAGCTGGTAGCCGCGAACAGCGCGCTGACGGCTGAGGCCCAGAAGTATCTGGAGCAGGCGATCGCGATCGATCCGAACTATGACGCGGCGATGGAGTATCTGCAGTTGAACTACCGCCGCAAGGCTGATCAGGATTGCGGCGACGATGCGGCCCGTAAGGCTGACCTGGCTTCTGCGGACGAGTGGGTGCAGAAGGCTCTGGGCGCTCGCAAGGCGAATGAAGCTGCCAAGGAAAAGAAGGCTGGCGGCGGAATCGACATGAGCAAGTAAACTGGTACTACTGGCTACATTTTTTCCCGGTTGTATTAGCGAGAGCGGCCTCCCTTCGGGGAGGCCGTTGTCGTGGGGGGGAGTTTTGTTGAGCTTAGAGATTGGGCAGGCCCGCTAGCGAGATCCTTTCAGCACCGGCCTGCTTGCCAAGGTCGACGACAGAGGCGACCTGTTGATAGCTGAGGTTGCGGTCCGCCTGCACGATAAGCGTGTGATCTTCCCGCGTGGCGAACATGGATTGAAGGAGCGGCTGTAGCTCTGAAGAGGCCACGACGTGCTGGTTGACGAGGTATTGCGCTGGCAGGCCCGCCATAGGATGGACGACCTGCACCGTAACGGGGGGCAGCGCGGTTGCGGTGGTCGCTTTTCCCTGGGGGATGGAGCTGTCGACTCCCTGCTGGTGGCTGGGCACGATGACCATAAAGATGATCAGCAGCACGAGAAGGACGTCGATGAGCGGGGTAACGTTGATTTCGGACTGCTGTGACGATGCGGAGTTTGCGCTGAAGGACATGAGGCACCTCGAAGGAAGATCGGTGAGCGAGTGCTCGGTGCTTGCGGTCCGTAGACGTGCGGGATTGAGCTGCGGAGAGAGGGCTGGCGGCGAGTTGTGCAGCACGAGCGCCGCGGCCCTGATGCTTTAGACACCGTGGGGACTCGGTTTGAGCCTGGGATTGCGGGCCTTCAGCCGAGACGGGCGACACTATTGGGCGGTAGATGGGCGAAGCGGGTGGCCGGATCGGCGGGAAGTTCGAGAATAGCTGCAATGATCTCGAGGCCTGCGGCGAGGCGGGGGCCGGGGCGCGAGAAATAGGCGGAGCCGTCGACGGCGTAGAGTTCACTATGCTGCACAGCGGGCAGGGTCGCCCACTCCTGCGGGAGCGCGAGCGATTGGAACTGCTCCAGCGTCTGGGCGAGGTTGTAACCGCACGGCATGAGGATGATGACGTCTGGCTTGGCGGCTGCGATCTCCGGCCAGGTGATGCGGACACTCTTTTCGCCGGGGTGCGCGAGGACGGGGTCGCCACCGGCGAGCTGGATCATCTCCGGCACCCAGTGGCCGCCGAGGAAAGGCGGATCGAGCCACTCGAGGCACAGGACGCGCTTCGGCGTATTGGAACGAGGCGTTGCTTCGCGAACCCGACGGACGCGTGCTCTGAGGCTGCTGGTGAGCGCTATGGCGGCCTTGCTATGGCCGGTGGCGGCTCCCAGCTGCTCTATCTCCGCGAAGATAGCTTCAAGCGTGTGGGCGTTGTGGGAGATGATTTGGGGGGCCGAGAGTAGCTGGCTCATGTCGCGGGCCAGCGTCGGGCTGTCGATGGCGCAGACGCGGCAGAGGTCTTGCAGAACAACCAGTGTGGGGGAGAGCGACTGGAGACGGTTGTAGTCGACGAAGTAGAGGCTACGGCCTTGGGCGCCTTCAGCCGAGACGATGCGGTCAATCTCGGCGGGCGTAAGTCCCGGGGGCATATGCGAGAAGACTACCTGCGGTTTGGTGCGGGCTTCGGGTGGGTAGTCGCACTCAAAGGTGACCGCGCATACATCATCGCCCGCGCCGATGGCGAAGAGGATCTCGGTGGCAGACGGGAGGAAGGAAGCGATGCGCATAAATGTAGGGAGTAGGGAGTAGGGGGTAGGGAGTAGGGGTAGACAAAGCTAAAGCAGTAGAGCGGAGATGAGAAAGCCCCACTGCTCGAGTTGACGAGCGGTGGGGCTGTTCTCTACTCCCTGTTTCCTACTGCCCGTCTTTAGTGACCGGCGAGGATTTGAGGAGTCATGATGCCGATGTTCGTGACGTCCGCCTGGTGGCCGAATCCGATGACCTCGGCAACCGAGCCGAAGTCGAGACCTGCATCACCTTTGACGAACATAACCTTCTCCTGGCGTGTCTCGAAGATCCGCTGAAGCTCGGGTTCGATGTCGGCCTTGGCAAAGGTGTTGTCGTTGATCTTGTAGACCGGGAGCGAGCCACCAGCCAATACCTGGACGACGATGGTACGGTCGTTGGGATTGTCCTGCGACTTGTTCTTCGGCGGTTGGGGCACCAGCGCCTCGAGACCCTTGGGGGTCGTGGGCACGATGACCATGAAGATGATGAGAAGTACCAGCAGCACGTCGATCAACGGGGTAACGTTGATCTCGGAGACCGCTGTATTAGTACCGCCTCCTCCACCCATTCCCATAACTGTTACTCCCTTCGGCCCTCGCTGGAGCCTGTCCTATGAAGGACGAATCAGATCTTTGCTTCCGTCACGAATACGTCGAAAGAACTACTTTGCGTTCATATCTGTGAGGAGGTTGAGCTGGCTTACGCCGGCGGTGCGGATAGCGTCGATGGTGTCCATGACCTTGCCGTAGTTCGCGCGCTGGTCGGCGCGGAGATAGACCGACTTGTCGTCCGACGGGTTGGTCTTCTTGGCTTCGAGGTCGTTGATCTTGGTGCCAAGATCGCCGAGCGAGGTCTGGTCGCCGCCGAGGAAGGTCTTACCGTCGCGCGTTACGGCGACAGTGATCGCATCTTCCTTGTTGGCGTTTTCCATCACGGTGGAGGCGCTGACCTGAGGCAGGTCGACGTTCACCTTGTTGTTGAGCATGGGCGTGATGACCATGAAGATGATCAGGAGCACCAGCATGACGTCCACCATGGGGGTCACGTTGATGTTCGAGTTTACCTTCTTGCCTTCGTCCCGCTTATTGATTCCCATAGCAGTTGACTCCGGTATGGCTGGCTTTTAGCTGCCAGCTCGTAGCTTTGAGCTCGTAGTCGATGCGGCGTTTCTTTGGAGGAGTCGCCCCGGCGCGTTGTGCGGCCGGGGCTTTCCAGATGACGCTCGCAAGGGTGGCTTAGCGGTGCGACTGCTTGATGAAGTAGTCGACGAGCTCGGACGAGCTGTTGTCCATCTCGACGTCGAACGCTTCAACCTTGTTCGTGAAGTAGTTGAAGGTCATAACGGCCGGGATAGCTACGAGCAGACCGAAAGCGGTCGTTACGAGAGCTTCGGAGATACCGCCGGCGACTGCGCCAATACCGGTTGCCTTGGAGGTGGCGATCTGTTGGAAGGCGTTGAGAATACCGGTTACGGTGCCGAGCAGGCCGATAAAGGGAGCGGTGGAACCGATCGTTGCGAGACCGCCGAGGCCCTTCTTGAGCTTCGCGTGAACGATAGCTTCGGTACGCTCGAGAGCGCGCTGCGAGCTCTCAACCTGCTCTGCAGTGATGGAACCACCCGAACCGAACGAACGGAACTCGGTGAGACCAGCAGTGACGACTTCAGCGAGGTGCGACTTCTTCGAACGGTCGGCAACCTTGATCGCCTCGTCCAGACGGCCTTCCTTCAGAGCGCCGGCAACCTTGGGAGCGAACTCACGCGACTGCTTGCGGGCTGCCGAGAAGTAGAGGAAGCGGTCGATCATGACGGCCAACGACCAGATGGACATGATGAACAGGATGATGACGATGACCTTAGCGAAGCCGCCCATGTTGCCCCAGAGCTGAACGGGGCTGAAGCCGACAGCGGGTGCATCCTGGAACATGGCGAGAGCGTGAGCGGACGAAGTTGCGATGTGAGCGAGAATCACGGAATTCTTTCCTCCTGAATTAGACCTGCGTGAACTGCAAAGTAGATCGAGTGGTACAAGTGCGACGTTGAATGAAAGAGCCCTGAGCTAGCAGCTCCGCAGTGTCCAGTCCGGATGTCTGACGAATCAGGCAGAGATGGAATGACATGCAGGGTACTGAGTGCAGACCACGGCTACTCTCCGCCGGATGCTTTTGAAACCCGCACCCGGGGAGGATAGCAGAGATGGATCAACCGCCGTTCAGGTTGAAGTTGACGGTGATGGTGGTGTCGACCTCGGTCGGCTCACCGTTGAGGAGATAGGGCTTGTAGCGCCACTGGCGAACCGCGTCGGTGGCAGCGCCCTTGAGCATGTCAGGACCGCTTACGGCCGAGAGCTGCTGGATGCTGCCGTCCTTGCCGATGATGGCGTGGAGAACGACCGTTCCGCCTACGTGAGCTGCTTTGGCGATCGGGGGGTACACCGGCGTGGTCTTCGTCAGAATGTTACCTGCGATAACGCCGCCCGAGATGCGGGCCGGACCAGCGGGCTTGGCCTTGACGACCACGGGAGCGGCAGTGCCGAGACCCATGCCGCCGAAGACGCCACCTGCGCCGCCACTGCTTCCACCCATAGCGCCCATACCAGCAACGCCAGCGGTCGGAGGCGGCGGTGCCGCGTCTTCCTTAATCATTTTGATGTCCTTGGGGATCTTGGTGGGCGCGTGCAGGCCCTGATCGATCTCCGAGACGTGGGGGATAACCTTCACCGGAGTCGGAGGAGGAGGAGGAGGAGGGGGCGGCGGAGGCGGCGGCGGCGCGGAAAGCGATGCCACCATCATGCCCTTCGGGAGGGCCTCCGGATTGATCAACGGATAGATAATCAATGCAGCCAGGATCAGACCATTGAAGCCAAAGGTCGCGATCATCCAGTATCTGGACTTCGACTTGATCCTGCCACCGGACTCGAGCATCGAATCTTCAAACATATGCAACCTCGTTCCCCGTAGGGAATAGCTACCGGCATTAGACACCGCGTGATTCCCAATTGTTCCCGCGAAACCCGATCGGATTCAAAAAATCTGAGAGGTTGTTTTGGGTGGAAACCTGTCCGCACCCTCTATGGGGTTTGTACGGCATCCTTGGGCGTCAGCGGCTTGAGGCTCATCCTACATGAAGACAGTTGATCGTCGTCAAGTGGTGCAGCGCCTTGATTGGATGGCTGTCTAGGCAGGAGCGCGGCCTGCGCGGAGAGATTGCACCATAGATGGTGCAATCGCATGGGGCGCGAGGCTCATGAAACCCCGAAGTATGGGATTTCTTTATATGCGAGAAAGTAAGAGCGGCATCCGAAGGCTCGGATGCCGCTTGTTTGTGTGGAACGCGTGTGGGTAACGCTGAGGATAAAACTGCTCTTAGCGACGACCCTTGGCTGCAGGAAGGGCGGCCTGCTTGCCCTTGCTTGCGCGCCAGTCCTGGTAGGCCACCAGCATGGGTGCGGCGACCGCGATCGACGAGTAGGTTCCGATCAGGATGCCGACCACGAGGGCGAAGGAGAAGCCGTTGAGGACCTCGCCACCGAAGATGTAGAGGCACAGCACGGTGAGGAAGGTGAGGCCCGAAGCAATGACGGTTCGGCTCAGCGTCTGGTTGATGGAGCGGTTGACCACGTCGGCAAGCTTTTCGCGCCGGTTGAGCGCGAGGTTCTCGCGGATACGGTCGAAGACGACGATAGTGTCGTTCATCGAGTAGCCGACCAGCGTGAGGATCGCGGCGATCACGGTGAGGGTGATCTCCTTGTTCGTCAGCGAGAAGAAGCCGATGGTGATGAGCGTGTCGTGGAATACCGCTACGACGGCCGCGACGCCATAGATCAGCTCGAAGCGGAACCAGAGGTAGATCAACATGCCAATCAGCGAGTAGATGGTGGCGAGGAAGGCCTGATTCTTGAGCTGCTTGCCTGCCGTAGGGCCGACGATGTCGACCTGCTGGATGGTGAAGCCGGAGTCATGGTAGCCAGCCTGGAGGGCCTTCTCTACCGCTGTGCGGCCTTGGTCATGCGCTGCATCGGTGGCCGAGGACTGCGGCAGGGAGACGATCACATCGTCGGCTGCTGCGCCGCCTGCGCCCGAAACGCGCTGGATGGTGGCGCCGTGGACGCCAGCCTGGTCCATCGCGGTGCGGATGTGGTCTTCGTTGGGCACGGTATCAAAGTGGACGGTGATCTGAGTACCGCCCTTGAAGTCAATGCCCTGCGGGATGCCGTGCCACGCCAACATGCTGATGACGCCGGCGACGGAGAAGATGAGTGAGAAGCCGAGGAAGTACCACTTCTTCCCAAGCCAGTCGATATTTGAGCTGCGAAACAGTTCCACGAGAAACCTCTTGAGGGGTGCGATGGTGCGAATGTTCGGAGTTGTCAGTTCTCAGTTGGCAGGAAGTACCTGATCCACTAAGAACTGACAACGGAGAACTGACAACTAGATCGACAGCGCTGCGCCGCGGCCCTTCTTGCTGAGCAGGTAGTCGAAGATGGTGCGCGATACGAAGACGGCGGTGAAGATGTTCGCCAGCAAACCGAAGGTCAGCGTGACAGCGAAGCCCTTGACCGGACCGGTCCCGAAGATAAACAGGATGCCAGCGGAGACGATCGTCGTGATGTGCGTATCGACGATGGTGACCCAGGCGTGACCGAAGCCGTCTTCGATGGCCGCTGCTGCGGTCTTGCCGAGGCGAAGCTCTTCACGTACACGCTCGAAGATCAGCACGTTGGAGTCAACACCCATACCGATGGTGAGGATGACGCCCGCGATGCCAGGAAGCGTGAGTGTCGCGCCAGCGAAGCCCATGAAGCCGAGCAGGATGACGAGGTTGAGCACCAGAGCGAGGTCGGCGTTGATGCCAGCGCCACGGTAGTAGATGAGCATGAAGACCATCACCGCGAGCATGCCGGCGATGGCTGCGACGACACCCTGATGGATGCTGGCAGCGCCGAGCGACGGGCCGACGGAGCGGGTCTCGAGGTACGAGATGGACGCTGGCAGCGAACCGGTGCGGAGCATCAGGCTGAGATCCTGTGCCTGCTCCTGCGTGAAGCCACCGGTGATGCGGCCTTGATCGTGGATTGGCTCCTGCACGCCTGCAACTTCGCGGACCTTGTTGTCGAGCACGATGGCCATCTGGCCGGTGCCCTTGATGGAGTCGGTGAACTTGTAGAAGCGATCACCGGCTTCGGTCGTGAGGTTGAAGGTGATGTCGGGGCGACCGTTCTCGTCGGTCGAGGCCTGCGCATCGCGGAAGTCGGTGCCCTCGACGACAGCCACGCGCTTGAGAAGGAAGAACTCATCGGGACCGCCGATGCCGTTCGAACCCTTGACGAGCTCCTGGTCGGCCGGGATCACGTTGTTCAGCGCGGTCATAGCTTCCTGCTCGCTGCCGTAGGCGTTGATGACGCCATGAATCTCGAGCTTGGCGGTGGACTGAATGATGCTCTCGACGCGGTCCTGATCGGTGACGCCGGGGAGCTCTACGAGGATCTGGTTGTCGCCGACGCCGTAGGGCTCAACATGGGGCTCAGAGACTCCGAGCTTGTCGATGCGCTCGCGGATAGTCTCGATCGACTGGTCGAGCGTGCGGCTCTCCAACTGAGTGATCGCGCTGGGCGTCATGGTCATCGTGTAGTTGCCGCTGACGTTCGCGATGGAGTACGCCGCGTACACGTTGCCGGTGATGATGTCATGCACAGCCGACTGCTGAGTCGGGGTCACACCGTTGATGGTGATGACCTCGGGGTGCAGGAGGTCGAGCTTGGTCGCCGTGGCTCCGGTCGAAGCGAGTGCGGTGTTAAGCGTCTGCACATCGCGGTCGGTGCTGGAGTTGATCGCCTCGGCCACATGCACCTGGAGCACCAGGCGCGTGCCGCCCTGCAGGTCGAGTCCGAGGTGGATGCGATCGGTAATAGACTGCTTGAACCCGCCATGTGGAATCCCGAAGATTCCGTAGACGAAGATCACCAGGACTGCCACGATAAAGCCAATTCTGCCGGCCAGTTTGTTGCCCATCTGTATAGATCCTTAAGTAGAGAACGGTACGTCTTGAACTTTTATGCGGTGGTGGAGGTGTCGTCAGTGGTGACGGCAGCCACGGAGCTCTTCACGAACTCGATTTTGACGTTGTCGGGCTGCGTGCGGAGGACAAGGACGTCGTCCTTGACTGACACGATGACGCCGCGAATGCCGCCGTTGGTGGTGACCTTGTCGCCGGCCTTGAGCTGCGAGAGCATCGCCTGCCAGGTCTTCTGCTTCTTCTGGTTGGGAGCAATCAGAAGAAAGTACATCACGACAAACATCAGCAGCAGGAGCGGGAGACCGCCCAGCTGGCCCAGGAATCCGGGCATTGCGAGAAAACCTAACGTCAGGATGCTCAAGACGGCTTTGCCTGCATCTCACATCGCGGCACGCAGAGGTTAAACTCTCTGCAGTCGACCCCGCCGGATGGAGTCTTCCTTAATCAAGATGTAGGGGATTTCGGTTGCCTGCACCAGAAGCGGGCAAGCGCGTTGATGGACCGTGCCTGGATGAAGGTACACACCAGACGCACGTCGGCCAGCAACAGCGCAATCACACCTGAGCATTAAGCATCGCGGAACAATGGGGTGCTGTCAAGGAAATCGGGGGAAATCGGGTGGTTCGTGGATCTCAGGCCGACCGGCGCCGCAGCAGCACCGGCGAAAATGTCGCCAGGAACGCCACTAGAAGCAGCCCACCCAGAGCCAGCGGTGTCCGGTTCACGGAGAACACCGCCCACGCCGAAAGCACCCAGAAAGCCATGTTCGCCGAGGCCGCCACATATACCCAGTCAGAGAACTTGTGCTGGTCGCGAACGAAATCCATCTCCGCCAGAGAAGGGTACGTCGTGGTGGGGGTGATCGTAAGCCGCAGAAGGATCACGGGCAGCAGGTTGAGAGCCAACACGAGCGCGACCCATAGGACCGGAGCGAACGGCTGCCCAAAGTGCGGCTCAATCAGCCAGGTGATTGCGACGGTCATCAGCACGTTGAGCGTAGCCCCCGCGTTCACCTGCGGCGGGAAGTGGCCCATATCGCTGAGCCTGTTCATCTGGTTCAACTTTTTTGCCGAAGATGCGGTGGTGTCGTGGCGTATCTCATTCATGCGGGGCCTCGCAGGGGTGGGTGCAGGAAAGAAGTTTACGCTGAAGAGAAAGGGGGTCTTCGATATGGTCAACGAGCTTGCCATCGAATCGGTATGGGACTATCCGCGACCGCCTCGTCTGGAGCCAGCGAAGCGCCGGATCAGGATCGTCCAAGGTGGGATTGTGCTGGCGGATACGACCAACGCGCTGCGCATCCTTGAGACCAGCCATCCTCCGGTCTACTATCTGCCGCCGCAGGATCTCGCCATGCAATACCTGCGGCCGTCCACGCGTCGACAGAGTTTCTGCGAGTTCAAAGGCATGGCGACCTACTGGAATATTGAGATACCGGGACACGTCTCGCTCGATGCTGCATGGAGTTATGCCGAGCCTTCGACGGAGTATGTTGCCTTGCGAGACCACCTGGCCTTTTATGCGAGCAAGGTGGAAGAGTGCTCCGTGGACGGCGAAGTCGTAGTGCCGCAGGAGGGGGATTTTTATGGCGGCTGGATTACCTCGCATGTCTCTGGACCGTTCAAGGGAGCGGCAGGTACGCGTGGCTGGTAAGAGCTGAAAGCTCCAGTTCTTCGTTATCGGTTGGAAAACCTGAGAACGAAGAACGCAACCTCTCGCGTTACCCTTGTTTATGCTCTTTCGATTGAAGGATGTCCGCAGCGAACTGCCTGCGCTGATCTCGCTCGCCGTGCCACTGATCGCCGGGGAGTTGGGATGGATGGCTATGTCGCTGGTCGACACCATCATGCTGGGCCACCTGCCGAACTCCTCGCTAGCTATGGCTGCGGCGGCTCTGGCGCAGGTGTTGTTCAATACGCTGTGCTTCGGGGTCGGCGGGGTGTTGCTGGGGCTCGATTCCCTGATCTCGCAGGCGCTGGGAGCACGAGAGCAGACGCAGGCCAATCGCTGGCTGCTGCATGGACTGGTGATGGCGTGCGCGCTCAGTGGCGTGTTGCTGCTGCTCTTTGGCTTCGGCCCGCACCTGATGCGGCTTATGCCGGTGGAGGTCGCCGTGCTCGACATCGCCATCCCCGCGATGCAGGGGCTGAACTACGGTACGCTGCCGCTGCTGCTGTACTTCACGCTACGCCGCTATGTGCAGGCTACCGGACACGGCAAGCCGATCGCGTTTGCACTGATCAGCGCCAACCTCGTGAATGCCGCAGCTGATTGGCTGCTGATCTACGGGCACAGATTTCATGTAAGCGGATATAGCCTGACGGTTCGTGCCTACGGTGTGGTGGGGTCTTCCTGGGCGACGAGCTTTGCGCGGTTCTATCTTTTTCTGGTGCTGGCGATCGTGGTGTATTGGCTGGATCGCAAGCACCGCTATGGGCTGCGAGGGGTATCGCGTGAGATTGAGTATCAGCATTTGCGGAAGCTGTTTGTGCTGGGAGCTCCCGCAGGAGCTTCGATTTTTGTAGAGATCGGAATTTTTGCGCTGGTGACCTCGTTGATCGCGAGCTTTGGAAGAAATGCTCTGGCTGGGCACGAGGTTGCGCTGCAGTGTGCGAGCACAACGTTCATGGTGCCCTTTGCGATCTCATCGGCCACTTCGGTGCGCGTGGGACACGCTATTGGGAGAATGAGAACGGGAGCAGCCACCGTTGCGAACGTCGCTGCGGCCGGCTGGAGCGGCATTGGTGCGGGTGCAGGCTTTATGCTGGCGGCCTCGGTGGTGATGCTGACGGTTCCGGCGCGCATCGCGCATGTATTTACGCCGGACCCGGGTGTGATCGCGGCTGCGGTGCCGCTGATGCTGATCGCAGCAGGCTTTCAGTTCTTCGATGGCATCCAGATTAATGCCACTGGTGCTCTGCGAGGCGCGGGCAATACGACTACCGGATTGTGGACACAACTGGTTTGCTACTGGCTAGTCGGGATGCCGCTGGGAGCGCTGCTGGGTTTCCACGAAAAGATGGGGGCAGCCGGACTATGGTGGGGTCTGCTGATCGCGCTGACGGGGGCCGCGGTGGTGCTTCTGGCGGCTTGGCGGAAGACTCTGCGGGAGGTTGCTGCGGGGCTGCCTCAGAGGGCACACAGCATGTAGCGAGGACCTGAAAGCAGCAAACCCGCAGGGGTGTAAGAGCATCTCAATATGTTGAGAAAACAATATCGCGGGTAGATATAAATCTAACTCGCTGACCTTGGCCACACGACTATAGGCCCGCATAGGGATACATGACTTCAACACTGACATCTGAACTTCAGGCTGGCCTGCAGGCTGTTCACACTCTAGAGGGCCCGGGTAGCGGCATCGGACTTTTGATTCAAGATCCGATGAACCGGCGGTTGATTGAGAGCGCTTCGTCCCATCTGGATCTGCAGTGCGTTGTTTTGAAGAATGAGCTGCTGTCACTCGATACGTTGACGCCGCTTGAAATGATCGTCACAGACGCTGCCAATGCCGAGATGGTTCAATCCATTTTGACCGGCCACGAGGCGAAGGGCGAGGGTCTGAACCCTGCGCTTATTTCCGTCGCGGTTCGCGATGACTGCGAGTCGCAACCGGTCGCCAATTCCCATCCCTATGACGGTATGTTGTGCCTGCCTCAGACTCCTGCGCAGATTGCAGCGCAGCTAAGCCTGATGCTGTACTCCCATCGAGCTTTTGCGCGGCGCTATCACAATGCGATTGAAGAGCTGCATTTGAATCGGCGCATCTTTCGCTCCGTAACGAGTGGCATCAGCGTTGCGGACGCAACGGAACCGGACGTTCCCTTGACGTACGTCAATCCGGCGTTCGAGGTGATGACGGGATATTCGCTCGAAGAAGTGATGGGGAAGAACTGCCGATTTCTGCAAGGGAAAGATACCGACCAGGTGGGGGTGGACTCTGTGCGCACGGCCATTCGCGAGCGGCGTGAGGTCGTCGTCATCCTGAAGAATTATCGCAAGGATGGAACGCCATTCTGGAATGAGCTGTCGCTTTCTCCGATTCGCAATCGCGAAGGTGAAGTGACCCACTTTGTGGGCATCCAAACCGATGTGACGGCCCGGGTGGAGTTCGAGGCGGCGCTGCGCGAGAGTGAAAAGCTGGCTGCGGTCGGCAGACTCGCCAGCACGATTGCGCACGAGATCAACAATCCCCTCGAATCGGTGATGAACCTGGTCTATATCGCTGCGAACTCCGAAAAGACCGACGACACTAAGAAATATCTGGCGATGGCTGATGCTGAGCTCCAGCGAGTCAAGCTGATTACGGCGCAGTCCTTGCGCTTCTTCAAGCAGTCGACCAAGCCTCAGTCGGTGCAAAGTTCGGAGTTGTTGAATTCGGTGCTCGATCTCTACGGATCTCGGTTGATCAATGCGAATGTGGCCATTGAACGCAGAGACCGGCGCTCAGGAAAGTTGACCTGCATGGAGAGCGAGATCCGGCAGGTGATGAATAATCTCGTGGGAAATGCGATCGACGCCATGCAAACAACCGGTGGAGGTCGCCTCCTCATTCGGACACGCGAAGCGACGGAGCCACGAGGCGGGCAGCGAGGCGTGCTTTTCACCTTCGCAGACACCGGCAGCGGCATCGATTCCGAGAACCTTTCGAGCATTTACCGTCCGTTCTTCACCACCAAGGGAGCAAACGGGACCGGGCTGGGCTTGTGGATCAGCAGCGGTATCGTTGACCGCCACAGTGGACGCCTGAAGGTGAAGAGCCGGCGATCGGCGAAGGGGAGTGGAACGGTGTTTCAACTTTTCCTCCCCTACAACGGTCAGTTGAAGCCGTTGCCCGAGGCGCTGAAGACCGGGATCCAGTAAGGGCTGCGCGAAGGATGTTCAGCCGTTATGCCAGCGTCTGCTCGGTGAGGATTTGCGCTTCTTCGAGCCGCTGCGCGTGGACTTCAAGGCGAATCTCCTGCTCTTCAAGTGTCATGTCATCGCGGCCATCCGTCCAGGCATAGGAGATGCCAGAGCTTCCAAGCGCGTGAGCGACGATGAGAGCATTGATTCGGCTCATCACGCCGAGAAGAGTCATTCCCTTGGGATCTTCGGCGGGGTCGTTGCCTTCTGCCTGGGGAAAGAGCTTCATGGCTGCCTGCAGCAGTTTGCGAGCCTGCGCTTCGTCCTCTCTACCCACGATGAGGCCGAGCTGCAACAGTCCACGTGATCCTGTTGACCGGGGTTCGATTGCATCCCAGTTGACGACACGGTGCGGGATTTCAGCCTGGGTAAGCAGACGCAGCGCTTCGTTCAGACGGAAGGCGTCGTCGAAGGTCTGGAGCTCGACCTCGTCGGCGTCGAGCGCCTCATCCGCAATCGCCGAGTGGTCGGGGAGCGGCTGTGTAACCGGCACGCCCGTCACGCTGAGACCGCGCTCTTTGATCACCTGAGCGAGCGCCTGCTGCGCGAGGTCGGTGAGATCGTCGCGGTGCTCGTGGAGGGCCAGCAGTTCTGCATCACTGCGGTCGTTGTAGACGTCGAGGAAGTTTGCGAGTTCGCGATCGAGTGCCATCTCGGAGAGGCTATCACCGTCGCGCTTCAGCGCAAAAAAAATGGGCCGCTGTCTGAATACAGCGACCCGCGAATCGTAGAGCAACTTGCTTTTGATTACGCCTTCGCCTGGAAGATGCCCGCAAACGCGGAACGCACGCCAGCGAAGGTCAGCAGCCAGAGAGTGACGACCACCGTAGCCATCGGCAGGCCCGCCGGAGCGAGGAAGACGTGGAAGAGGAAGATGTTGACGATCACCGGGCCCAGCAGAACGAGCGCCAGTGGAACGTAACGGCCTGCCAGCAGCAAGAGGCCCCCAACCAGTTGAAGAAGGAAGATCGCCACATAGTAGTGCGACATGAAGATCGCGCCCATGAACTGTCCTGCCAGCCCCGTCGGCGGAGGCATGTGGATGAACTGCAGAAAGCCATTGGCGCCGAAGATCACGAAGATAAGGCCCAAAAGATAACGTGCAATCAGAGAGGCGATACGCATAGATGTGTTCCTTTCAAGAGGGTTGGAGGCCAGGCCGTAACCGGATGGCTTACGCAGTTGCGAACTTCGACTGGATCGCTTTCAGCTGCGGAGCGAGGAACTCAGCCCGGTCAGCACCGTAGTTCAGAGCAGCGGCGCCGCCGGCTGTCTGGAACGAGGTGTCCGTGACGCCGAGGAAGAAGAACAGCGTGCGCAGATAGGGCTCAGTGAAATTGAAGCTCTCTGCTGCAGTGCCGGGGCCGTACTCGCCGCCGGTGGCGATGAGGAAGTGGGCCTTCTTGCCCTTGAGCAGGCCCTGGGGCTTGCCATCGACGTACGCGAATGTCACACCCGCGCGGGCAATCTGATCGATCCAGAGCTTGAAGGTGCCGGGAACGCTGAAGTTATGCATAGGGATGCCGAAGACGTACTCGTCTGCGCTGAAGAGCTCGGCAGTGAGCGTGTCGGAGAGCGCAAGGGTGGCCTTCTGCTCTGCGCTGCGCTTGTCCTCAGGGGTAAAGGCAGCGCCGATCCACTCACCGTTCAGCGCAGTGAGGGGGGTCGTCGTAAGATCGCGGGTAATGACCGTGCCACCCGGATTGGCGGCCTGCCAGTTCTTTACGAACTCAGCGGTGAGAGCGCGGCTGACCGAACGGTCGCCGGCAGGGCTGGAATCGAGATGCAAAAGTGTGGGCATGGTGTTTCTCCTTCACGACAACTGATGCTTAGGCAACAGTTGTTGATTCAGGAGAACACAACAAATGTCGTTTAGGCAACAGCTGTCGAGTATTTGTTACACTAAATTTGCGATGAATGAAGTCTTTCAATCCGTCGAGGCACCGCAGGTCGAGCCAACCGAGCCGTGTATGCGTCAGGACCCACGCAGCCGCCGCACCCGCGAGCTGCTGCAGCAGGCCTTGGCTAAGCTGATGGAAGAGAAAGACTTCGACAAGATTTCGGTGAATGACATTACAGGGGCGGCCACAGTAAATCGCGCTACCTTCTATGCCCATTATCCTGATAAGTTTGCGCTGCTGGAGTGCCTGGTCGCGGGTCAGTTCCACGCGCTGCTCGACGAGCGGGGAGTCAGCTTCAACGGTAGTTGTTCCAGTGCTCTGCGCGCTTTTGTACTGGGTGTCTGCGACTTTCTGGCTCGTAGCCCGGGTGTCGATTGCGAGCCGGGTCGACCGATGGAGCCGCACATGGAGTCTGCTGTGGTTGCGGTGGTGCGCGGCATGCTGCTGGAGGGGATGAGGAACCACATCGACCCCTCGTCAACGGCCTCGCCCGAGCTGCGTTCAGCTACGATCAGCTGGGCGATCTTTGGAGCGGCGAAAGAGTGGGTTCGCACGCAAAACCGACTGAGTTCGGATGAGATCGCCGACATCATCACATCGCTCGTCGGCCCGTTGATGCATTAGTGCTGTGCCTGCACAGGTACGAGCGAGGCGGTAAAACCGGAGAGGTCCGTGTCGGTTACAACAATGGGCTGCGAGAGCGGTTGGAAGCTCACGACGGGTTCCGTTGAAGTGCCTCCGCCGCGAAAGCCAACGGACGCCCGGGTGCTGGCTCCGTTGATAGCCAGCACGTAGTTGCCCGGCGGCACATAGCGCACATTGAAGCTGCCGTCCGCCGCGATGGTTCCCCGCAGGACAAGCGAAGAGTCACTGGCATCCGTGATCGTGACGCCACCGGAGGCTACATTCTGGGTCGCGTCCGAGCTGTTCACCTGGCCGCTCACGGTGCGCAGCGAACGCAGGTCGATCACGATGCGCACATCGGTGCGCTCGTCGCCAGCGCGCACCGTATAACTTTTCGCCGCGCTCTTGCGGAAGACTCCCGGCGCATAGACCCGCAGCACAGACACCACACCTCCGCGCGCTGCGCCGAAACCATTCTGGCGACTGGCAGGAAGTAGCGCCTGGATTTGATAGTCGCTGCCGGGCAGCCCCGCGATGCGGAACTCGCCGCGGTCGTCGGTCGTCGTGGACAGACCGAAGCTGCCCTGCGGGAGAGCGAGAATGAGCGGGGAGATTTGCGAGCCGGGCGGCGCTGCGGGATTCACCGCGGTGATCGAGATGCCAGCAGCCGGGCTACCATCCTCCCATAGGAGCTTCCCTCCGACAGTGCCTCCGCGTTGCAGGGTCACGGCGACAGAGTTTGCGGTTCCCGCATCGACATGCACCGTTGGCAGCGCGGCTACGAGTTGCGCGGGGTCTGCCCCGTTGGCTGCGGCAACGGTGAGCAGAGCGCGCTCCGACACATAGCCAAGCGCGGAGGCCGTCACGTAGTAATCACCCGGAGCCACGTTTGTGGCGGTGAAGGTGCCGTCGACTTCAGTCCGGGCACCGCTTGCGCCGAAGTTGCTACCACCGAAGCGACCGCCTCCCGAAGGGTTCGTAACGGAGGTGACGCTTACTAGTTGCACCTGAGCAAAACGGATGGGGCGTCGCGTGTCCTGCGCGTAGACCGTGCCAGTGACCGTGCCAGTGACCGTGCCTGCTGGTGCTGAGTTTGCAGGCTGCACCTGCACCATCGGCGCGCCCTGCGCGGATAGATTCGCGGCGGCAAGCAACGGCAGGATGAGAACGAGATGCTGTGCGAAGCGGAGAGAGACGCGAGCAGTCGAGGACATCATAGTCACTACTTTATGGGCAAACAGCCAGTGTGGTGTCTTGGGAGTTCGTTACAGAAGTCTTGTTTGAAAAGGCGACTGCGTTTGTCGTAAAGGGCCGCGCCAAACTTCGCTCAAGATGGACAGATTTATTTTGTCAGGGGCTTTCAATTCAGGATACTAGTTGCCGAGTTCACGACGCACTCTCTCCATCGTCTCCAAGTAGAACGCAAGGTTGTGGATGGAGTTCAACGTTGCGCCCAGTGGTTCGCCGCTCGCGAACAGGTGCCGCAGATAGGCCCGCGTGTAGCGCTGGCAGACCATGCACTGGCAACCCTCGTCGATGGGGCGCTGATCCTCTGCGTTGTCCTGCTTCTTGATGTTCAGGCGAACGACAGCGCTGCGACGATCCTGCGGATCCTGGCGCGTGAAGAGCAGGCCGTGGCGACCGGCTCGAGTAGGCAGCACGCAGTCCATCATGTCGACGCCCATCTTCGCGTACTCTTCGATCTCGTCCGGGTAGCCGACGCCCATGACGTAACGCGGCTTGTCTTTGGGCAGCACCTCGAGTGCGAGCGCGATCATCTCGCGGGTGACCTCGCGGGGTTCGCCCACGGCGAGGCCGCCGATCGCGTAGCCGGGCAAATCCATCTCCACGAGCCGCTCCGCTGATTCCCGCCGCAGGTCCGGGTACATGCCCCCCTGCACGATGCCGAAGAGAGCCTGGTGCTTGCCTGCAAACTTTGCTGGATCGTAGCCGTGCTCCGCGTCGCGCGCCAATGGATGCGTCCATGGCACCTCGTGGCGATGCTCTTCCCAGTACTTCTTCGACCGCGCGGCCCACGCGTGTGTGAGCGCCATCGAATCGCGCGTACGCTCCCAGCTTGCGGGGGTCTCTACGCACTCGTCGAAGACCATCATGATGTCGGCGCCGAGCGCGATCTGAACGGCCATGGAATGTTCAGGCGAGAAGAAGTGCTTGGATCCGTCGAGGTGCGAGCGGAACTCCACGCCATCTGCCGAGATCTTGCGGAGCTTCGCCAGCGAGAATACCTGGAAGCCGCCAGAGTCAGTGAGCATCGACCGCCGCCAGCTCATGAACCGATGGACACCACCGGCCCGCGCGATCAACTCGTGCCCAGGCCGCAGGTAGAGGTGATAGGTGTTGGCGAGGATGATCTCAGCATTGAGCTCCTCGACTACGTTCTGCGGCACGGCTTTCACCGTGGCCGCCGTGCCAACGGGCATAAAAACGGGAGTCTGGACATCGCCATGCGGCAGGCTTAGCTGCGCGCGGCGACCTCCCGACTCCGTTGTGTGTTGAACCTGAAACTCTAACGACATTCCTTCGATTGTAGTGAAGTCGCGAATGAAGCGAAGGCGCTACAGCTTCGTTGCTTCCACCACCGGACAGCTCGAGCTTTGCAGGCAGGCATCGATCAGTGTCTGCACCCTGGCGAAGACCTGTTTTCCGATCACGCCCTGCTGCTTGCCGATGATGCCCTGCTGGCGTCCGATTTCACCCTGAGCGCGGCCGATGCTTCCCTGCTCCGCGCCGATGCGAGACATCTCCGCTGGGCTTGAGGCGGCTCGCATCTCGGCGCTTAGCGCCCGCTGCTGCGCGCTCAACGGCTTCTGCTGATCGGAGAGCGCCTTCTGCTGGCGGCTCAGCTCATGCATGGGCGAATACATCTCTTCCACTTCATGGAGGCTGCCTGGCTGGTCGATCCGATAGAGAGCGCCGTTGGAGGAGAAGACGATGTAGTTGCCGGGATGTGCGTCAGCATACGCGCGCAGGCTGTTACCTTCTTCCCAGCCGCCATGCTGTGACGGTTCCTGGCCTTCGAGATGCAGTAAGAACGGGTGACCGTCGCCATGAAACTCTTCACTCACTGTCGCGGGTTTCGCTGTCTGTGCAGTGATCGACAACGGAAGCATCAGGCCAAGGCAAAGGCCTCGCGATAGTGCCGTCCTTACATACTTTGCAAGCATGATCTCTCTCCTGTTTCGAGCTCTCTGTTGGGAATGTCCAGCAAAGGCGGTTACTCCGGCGCTTTCTCGCTGTGCCTGTCCGAGCCCTTGTCGTCCTGGAAGGCCTTCTGCGATTCGCGCAGAGCCTCGCGAGCTTCGGCCATGCGACGCTGCATCTCGGCGCTGTTGAGTGCCTTCATGCTTTGCGCCTTTGCTGCTATCTCGGCCTGCATCGTGCTGAAGTCCATCGAGTCGAGGCGGCTCAGAGCCATGTCGATCTGCGGCTGCACATTCAGCATCGCCATCTGCGGCAGAGCGCCCAGACCGGGGATCATCATGAAGGCATCGCCCGGACCCATGGGACCACCGCCTTCCCCTGTGCCGCGCTTGCGGATGGTGTGGATGAAGGTCAGCTCCTTCGGTTCCACGGTGATGATGGCGGTCTCCACCATGTCGTCGCTGCGGCGCTTGCTGCAGACATCGGTGGATTCGCCGGACTTCAGGCTGCGCGTGTGTACCGAGCAGTGCCAATCGCCTGTGTTGAGCTTGTTGCGGAAGGCATCGACGTCCGCGATGTTGTACATGCCCGGCTTGTCATACTCATAGGTGCGAACCACGTTCAACACCATGGTGCGGGCCTTCGCCTTGTCGCGGCCACCGACCATGCCCAGCGTATCTGGGTCCATCGTCACCTCGGTGACGTCGCTCGCACCCTTGGCAAAGACCTCCGTCCCTGCAAAGAGGTCATCCTTCATCGGCGCGCTCGTCTGCGCGTGTGCGAATGTTCCAGCTGCCATTGCCAACACCATCATCCCTGCCATTTGCTTCATATTCATCTCGTGTCTCCTGTCCGATCTCGTATCTCTATTCGATTGAATCCAGCTGCACACCCGCCTTGGCCAGCTGCTGGCGCGTGTGTGCGAGTGCCTGATCGGTGATGCGCGTCGCCGTCTCAAACTGCTGGGTCGCTGCCTCGCGCTCATGCCGCTGATGAATCTCTTCCAGCCCGAAGACACCCAGGGCCAGCATGGCTGCCAGTCCCAACGCGGCGTATCGCTGCACACGGGAGCGGAAGGCAATCACCTTCCCGGTAGTCGGCGCGGGGGGGACAGCAACCGCTTCGGCAGGCTTCGCGACTCGGTCCATGATCCTTGCCGCGAAGCCTTCCGGTGCATCGACGCGCTGCATCGCCTGCGTCAACTTCGTTTCAAAATCATTCGCTTCAAAAGCTTTCTGCACAGATTCTGTATTCAAAATGTCATCGCTCATCGTACGTACTCCTTCATCGTTACTGCGGCCTTCCTGCGCAGCAGCTGTAGGCCGCGCTGCAGATTGCTTTTCACCGTGGCGACAGGCTGGTTCAGCAGTGTCGCAATCTCATCCGGCGTCATCTCTTCCTGGTACCGCAGCACGATGGCTACGCGCTGCTGCTCAGGGATCGTTCTCAACAACTCTTCGAGCAGCGCCAGCACCTTGGCGTTCAGTGCCTCGCTGTTGTCCTCGACAAACTGTTCTTCCAGCCACTCCTCGGCGCCTGCCTCCGGCTGCCGGGAACGCTTCCGCAGCGAGTCCGTGGCGCGGTGTACCGTGACGCGGCGCAGCCAGAACTTCACGTGATCTTCGCTCTCCAGCCGCGCCTGGGCACTTATGAGCTCGCGGTGCAGCTCCAGGAACGCATCCTGGGCCACCTCTTCGGCGGAGCCGTGCTCCCCCGTGACGCGCAGCGCCAGAGAGAACACCATGCGCTGGTGTGTCTCCACGAGTCTGCGAAAATCGGTCGATTCGATGGCCATCGTCTGCTTTCAGGGGGTGTGCACTTACCCGCTCACTCACCTATACGACGAGGTATGCGCCCCCGAATGCAAAATCTTTCAGGGGCGTGCTTTTTCTTTCAGAATGTTTTGGTGATTTAGTGGAGGCTTGCCGTCATCTGTTGCTGCAGAAGGACTTGCACGGCCTCGGGGACCGATAGGCTGTGGTCGAAGTAATGGAACTGCGTGCGGGTAAGCTCGCTGTTCTTCGCTACGGTCTTGAAGAGCGCGGCCTTGCCGCCGATCTGCGTCACCACATGCACCGTCCGCCAGTGCCCGTCTTCCAAATGCCTGTCGCTGGAAAAATGACTCCCCGCATGGATGTTGGCCAGCAGGCCCATGCCAATCGTTACCGGCTGGTCCAGCTTGCCTTCGATGTGCATCAGCCGCATCTGCGAGGCGTCGATGGCGAGCCAGCCGTTCATCCCGTGGAGCACCTGGTCTTCAATCGCGCTGGGTGACACTTCCGGATTCGGGTGGAAGTTCATCTTCCATACGCCGTCTTCCAGCCTCACGTTATCGAAGAGGAAGTCTCTGGGGAGCAACTCCAGCATGTGCCGTGCGTGCAACTCGTCATTGCGGGTAGCCTGCCCCTTGCGGATGAAGTCTGCAGGGTCGGCGGCGATGGCGTTCAGCCGGGCGTGCTCCTGCTGCGCCTGCGCTGGCGTCAATGGCTTGCCATCGACGGCCAGCAGCATGGCGATACGGCCATCCGAGTTCTCCACGATGCGCTCGTTCCAGAGATGTCCGCCGGTGCGCTCGGACCGCTCATTCGACAGGTACTCGTAGCATTCGCGATGCGCCGCCGCCTCGTTCTCGTTCTCGATCAGCGGCTTCAGGAGTTCCAGCGGAGTGTGCGGAACCTCCGTCTGTGCCATGGCAAACGCGCACGGCATCATCCCAAGGATCGAAAGAGCGACGACACGAACGGCACGAACGCTGAGGGTTTGAATGAGAAATCTCCAGTGGAACACTTCTATGAGACGCAGAAAAGCTGATTCGAGTCTAGAAGACGATTCTTATGGCTGGATGAAGGTGTCGCCACAAAAGACCGCTGCTATTTAGACGCAACTGGAAGGGTGCCTGGATTGCGCAACAGCAGTTCTGCAGCCTCGGGAACGGAGAGTTCGCGGTCCAGCGGTTGGAACTCCGAGCGGTATAGATCGAGGTTCAGATCCACTGACTTGAAGAGCATCGCCTTCGCCCGCACCACCGTCGCCACGTGCATGGTGTGCCAGCGTCCATCGGTTTGCTGCCGGTCGGTGATGAAGCTGCTGCCCATGTGGATGTCCGCCAGCAGACCGAAGCCGATACTGACATCCTGGACGAGGTGAAAATCCATGTGGACCAGCCGCAAGTCCTTTGCGTCGATTACCAGCCGTCCGGCCATGTTGTGCAGCACCTTCTCCTCGAGATGCCCCGGCGTATAGCTGGGATCTGGCCGGAAGTTCATCTTCCACTGACCGTTGTCGAGCACGACATCCTCAAACAGGTAATCGTGCGGCAGAACGTCCATCACCTGGCGGATGCGCTTCTCTTCGGTGCGCGCGTTCAGCTCATGCTTTACGAAGGTCTCCGGGTGGTCGTGGACCGTCTGCAGGCGGCTGTGCTCTTTCTGCATCTCCTCCGGGGTGAGCGTGCGGCCATCGACAGCCAGCAGCAGTCGCACGCGGCCTGGAGCGGTTTCCACGACACGCTCGGTCCACAGATGTCCGCCAGTGCGATCGGACCGCTCATTCGAGAGATATTCGTAGCGGTCATGCCGTGCGGCCGCCTCATTTTCGTTACGAATCATCGCGGCGACAAGCTCTCGCGGACTCTGCGGCACGACGGGTGGAGCTGCAAACGCAGGCAAACCTGCAGCCAGCAGCGCCGACGCGAGAAGCATCCGATTCGAGAGAAAGGGCGCAGCCACAACGACCTCCACGCAGTCAGTCTAGCCGGAACAGAGTCTGCGGGTGAGGCCGAGTCTTCCGTGCAGGATGCTTATCGCCCACCAATCCCCGGTTCGGACCAGCGGGATCAGCCTTCGGGCTGTTCGCGGATGTCCACGTACGTGTTGGTGAAGGGGCGCTTGAAGAAGGTCGTCCAGAGATAGTTGATGGAGTAGCGCGCGGCCATGGTCAGCATGCCTTCGTTCTTTAAGCGGCGCGCGGAGGAGAACATCTTCAGATCGAAGGTAAAGCGGACCTCGCCGACGGCGTTGAGGCGCCGGGCGATGTCAGTGTCCTCGCCATAGAAGCTGATATCGGTGTTGAAGCCGCCGATCTCCGCGAGCGCGCTGCGGCTGGTGACAAAGTTGCCGCCTTGCACCATGGAGCCGACACGCAGCACGTATCGGTTCATGGCGTAGGTGGCCCAGCCGATGAGGTAGAAGGCGTGCACGAAGAGCCGCTGACGCGCGTTGAGGTCGTAATAGAGCACCGGACCGGAGAGCGCTGCGAGGGATTGTTTCGCAGGGTCGAGCTTCGCTTTCTCTGCGTGGCTGCTGAAGGTGGCGAGCACCTGTTCAACCCAACCGGGCGTAAGGCGCGAGTCGGAGTCGACGTTGGCGATGAGGTCGCCGCTGCTGGCGGCGAAGCCTGCCTGACGGGCGAAGGTGAGTCCCTTGCGCGGTTCGTCGACAACGGTGACACCGGGGTAGCTCAGCGCGACCTCTCGGGTGCGGTCGTTGCTGGCGTTGTTGACGACGATGATCTCAGTGGTTCCGGCAGGGAGGGCACGGGTCTGGTCGAGGATCGATTCCAGACAGGCCGGAAGGTAGGCTTCTTCGTTGTAGGCGGGGACCACGAAGCTAAGTCTCATACTGCCGATGCTAGTGATGACATGTTTCAATCCGCTGAATTTATGCAGGATTCATGAGATGGGGATTGCGGCGGGTTCCATAACGCCTGTTGCCTCCTGCAACCCATTCTTTCGCACGAGTGTTTACGATAGAGCGATATGAAGTTGTCCGATTACATCTTCCAGTTCGTAGCCGACCTTGGCGTGCAGCATGTCTTCCTCGTAACCGGCGGCGGTGCCATGCACCTGAACGCTTCGCTGGCCGCAGAAAAGCGGCTGACGGCCATCTGCAACTCGCATGAGCAAGCCTCGGCGATCTGCGCTGAAAGCTACGCCAAGGCCACCAATGGCCTGGGCGTCTGCCTGGTGACCACCGGCCCGGGCGGCACGAATGCTGTCACCGGCGTGGCCGGCGCCTGGCTCGACTCCACGCCGACACTCTTTATCTCCGGACAGGTGAAGCGACCGGACCGCATGTTCGATGCCGCGACCGGCAAGCCGCTCGGCATGAGGCAGCTCGGCGTGCAGGAGGTCGACATTGTCTCCATTGTGAAGCCGATCACCAAGTACGCTGTCACGATCCTCGAGCCTAACGACATTCGCTACCAACTGGAAAAGGCCGTCTATCTCGCGCTGCACGGTCGCCCCGGCCCGGTCTGGATCGATGTGCCGCTCGATGTGCAGGCCTCGCCCATTGACGAGACGCAGCTGCGCGGCTTCGACCCGGCAGAGTTTGCCGGCGATGTCAGCCTCTTCGGCAGCTCCCACGTTCCCGACGAGGTCGCACGTGCCATCGAAGCCTTCAACGCCTGCGAGCGCCCCTTACTCTTCGCCGGTAACGGCATCCGGTTGGCGCACGCGGAGAAGGAGTTTGAAGAGCTGCGCACCCTGCTCGGCGTACCGACCGTGGCGACGTGGTGTGCTGCGGACCTCGTGCCTTCAGACGATCCGACTTTCGTAGGCCGCCCCGGCACGGTCGCCGCGCGCGGAGCCAACTTTGCGCTGCAGAACTGCGACTACCTGCTCTCCGTCGGCGTGCGCCTGGACATGGCAATCACCGGGTATGCGCCGCACAACCTTGCGCGCGAGGCACATAAGGTGGTCGTCGATATCGATGCAGCGGAGCTGGGCAAGCTCGCGCCGCACATGCAGCAGCCCGTCTGCGCCGACGCGAAGGCGTTCCTTACCGAGCTGCTGAAGCACAAGGACAAGCTGAAGCCGCGCGGCTTCGCTCCCTGGCTGGCGCGCTGTGCCGATTGGAAGACGCGCTATCCGGTGGTCACCGACGAGCACCGCAAGCCCGAAGGCCGCGTGTCGATCTTCAACCTGGCCGAGGTGCTGGGGACCGAGGTCAGCAAGGAAGACCGTCTCGTCGTCGGCAGTTCCGGCTCGGCTATTGAGATCTATCTGCTCGCGGTACCGACACTGCACTCGCAGCGGCTGTACCACACGGCGGGGCTCGGCTCCATGGGCTATGCGGTGCCGATGGCCATTGCCGTCGCGATCGCCAACCCCGGCCGCGAGGTGATCGCCGTCGATGGCGATGGGGGCTTCATGTTCAACATCCAGGAGATGGAAACGATTCATCGACTACAACTGCCGATCAAGTTCTTCGTGCTGAACAACGACGGCTACTCCTCGATTCGTGCCTCGCAGACGGCGTACTTTGGAGCGCCGACGATCGGAGCAGACAAAAACACCGGCATCACGATTCCAAACCTGTCCAAAGTAGGCGCGAGCTTCGGCCTGAGCACGTACGTCATCGAAGACCAGACGAACCTGCGCGACGAGGTCCGCAAGGTTCTGGCGATGAAGGGCCCCGTGCTGTGCGACACGAACGTGCTGCCGGACGAGGTACGCGCGCCGCGGCTTTCCAGCTATCAGAAACCGGATGGAAGCTTCGTATCGAAGCCGCTGGAGGACCTGTTCCCGTTCCTCGAACGCGAGGAGTTCCTGGCAAACATGATCGTGAAGCCGCTGGAGGAGTAGCACCCGAGTTACCCTATCGATCTTGCCATCCGGACCCGCGCGAATTCCAGGGCAGGGCTCTCCCCTCCGCCGCGCTGCGATCGAGATGACAACCTTCATAGAGGTGAACTCAGAAGTCGCGAAGAACCTGATGGGACAGGTACTTCGCGACTTTTCACGCGCCTTACTTCACCGCTACCTCGACGACCTCGATCGTGTACGGTGCGAGCGTCTGCTTCAACATGCTTCCCGCAAAGCTGCGTACCGATTCCACCGGATGAATCACCTCGGGTTCGGTGATCGAGTTGGTCGCCTGGAAGCTACCTGCATGCAGCGAGGTGACCTTCGCCACATGCGCTCCCGCGCTCAGCCCCTTCAGTTCAACGGATAGCGGCTGCGGCAGGTTCGAAGCGTTCACCAGCTTCACGTATAGCTTGCCGTTGCCCTTTGTGACCGAATAGAAGAACCGTTCCTGCGCGCCCGTGATTTCGCTGTGCGGAGTGCTGTCGCCGATCTTGCCGCCGAACATCACCTGCGCCCAGTAGCTCGGCGAACCATAGCTCTTTACCGCGTCATAGCCGATCAGGTCGGTCGACCACTGCATGCCGCCGGGGTTCACATTCACCAGCAGCGGAGCATAGCTCGCCATCACGATCAGGTCGCTGTTGCGCTCCATGCTTGTCATCCAGGCAGCATCGCCCAACGCGTCGCCCATGTTCGGAGTCGGCGAACCTGACCGCGTGGCCCACTCACCGACGAATACCTTCGGTCCTGTGCGCGGCGCTGCATCGTAGTGGTGTACCAGGTCGAACATGTCCGCCGGGCTCTTGTAATAGTGGTCGTCGATGACGTCCGGTTCTTTGCCTGCGGCTTCCTTCACCGGGGTCGTCGCAATCAGCTTGTACTGCGGATACTTCTTTCGCAGCGCCTCTGCAAACTGCGCAAACCGAGCATCGTAACTGCCGCTCTTGTCGAACTCATCTTCATTACCGATCTCGATGTAATGGAGCGGGAACGGTGCGGGATGCCCGTCCTTCGCACGCTCGGCGCCCCACTTCGTGCTCACGTCGCCGGTGACGTACTCCACTTCATCGAGCGCCGCCTGCACATACGGCTCCAGATCTTTTCCCGGCTTTGCGTAGTCATGCTTCAGCGCATAGCCGGCATAGACCGCAAGCACCGGTTCTACCTTCAGGTCTTCGGTCCACTCCAGAAACTCCAGAAGACCCATGCCGTCGGTCGACCAGTAAGTCCAGGGAGCCTGATGGCCGGGGCGGTCGACCAGCGGTCCGATCGTCTCCTTGAAGTTGTACCAATCCTTCATCTCATCGCCTTCAAGGTAGTTGCCGCCGGGCAGGCGCACGAAGTGCGGATGCATCGCTGCCATCTTCTCCATCAAATCGACACGCAGACCATTCTCGCGATTGTTGAACGTCGGCGGAAAGAGCGTCGCCAGCTGAATCCAGAACGTTCCCGGCTTTGCCATCGTCAGTTCAAGATGGTTCTTATCGCTCGTCGCGCCCACCGATCCGGTTTCGAGCGAGTACTTGTATTTTTGCCAGTCGCCGCCATACAGCGTGACCTGGGTTGAAGCCAGGACTGCACCTGTCGCGTCGCTTACCAGCTTCGCCGTTAGAACGTCGAGACCCTCCGCCTTCGCATAAAAGCCTCCCTCGTATCGGGTATGCGAACGCACTGGAATTCCCCAGTAGCCGACATTGCTCAGCCCCGCCTCGTTGCCCTCCGAAGCCTCGTCGATCTTCAGCTTCAAGCTCGTCGGCAGCGCCTTACTCGGCCCTGCTTCCTTGTCTATCTTGGCCTCGGCCTTCGCATCGCCATTGCGGATCAGTCCCCAGCCCTCCACGCCCGCCCAGTTATTGCGGAAGGTGTGGTTGCTCAACAGCTGGGCGTAGAGACCACCGTCATATGAGTGGTTGATCTCCTCGGTCATAAGGCCATAGAGCATCGAACTCACCGGCTTGCCAGCATCCTGGGCATCGATGGTCAACGTAGCTGTGCCCACAGCACCGCCACCAAGCTGAATCGCGCGTGTCCCTTTGAGCAGAGGTGTAACCCGCTGTGTCTCTAAGTGTTGACCATCGAGAACAATGGGTCGGGGTGTCTTCGCCACATGTACCGTCGCAGCCTTGGTCGAAGGTGCAGCGGCCACTGGCTCTGCAAGCGTGATGGGCTTAGGCGTCTTTGCGACGTGCGCGGGCTTGGTGGACGCAGTGGAAGCTGCAAGAGCATCCGGATCTGTCAGCGTAATCGGATGCACAGACTGAGCAGCACTGCCGGCACAGAGAACCGCCGCCACACACAGACCTAAGGAAAGACGGCTCTTCACCACGTCAGAAAACATCATTGCGCACAATCTCCGTTGAAATCGGTTTCAGGCTCGAATGCATTCTACCCGACCAACCTTGCCGCTGACTCGCTCGCTTGTATGCTTGAACCAAGATGTCGACCCCTTTTGCTCCTGATTACTCCGCCATGCTCCTTGTCGCACTCGAAGAAGCCCACGCAGGCCTAGCCGAGGGCGGACTCCCCATCGGCGCCGCGATCTTCCATACGGACGGCACGCTCATCAGCCGCGGCCACAACCGCCGCGTGCAACAGTCCGACCCTAGCATCCACGGTGAAACCGACGCCTTCCGCAACGCCGGCCGCCAGAAGAGCTACCGCGATCTCATCATGGTGACTACGCTCGCGCCCTGCTGGTATTGCTCCGGCCTTATTAAGCAGTTCGGCTTTCAGACTGTGGTCGTCGGCGAGAGCCAGAACTTTTCCGGCGGCGAGCATTGGCTCCGTGAACTCGGCATCAACATCATCGACCTCGCCGATCCCGCCTGCATCGACATGATGCGCACCTTCATCGCCGACCACCCGGCGCTGTGGAACGAAGATATCGGCGTCGACTAGATCTTCTTCGTCAAGGCTCGAATCCGTTCCGACTCATGCGGCCACTTCGCGATCAGCTCCTCCGCCGTCGCATCCTGATAGTCCACGAACTCAAACCCCGGACTCACCGTACACCCCAATAGAGCCCACTCGCCTTCGAGCAATCGCGAACCCTGCCACACTCCGCGCGGCACCACATGCTGCAGCTTCTGTCCGGCGGCAATGTCCTTGCCTATCAACGTCACCTGTGTGGAGCCGTCCTCGAACAGCTGCAGCAACTCCACCGCATCCCCTAGATAGTGATGGAAGATTTCGTCGCTCTGCAGCAGGTGCATCTCGCTGAAGGTATGCGGCTCCAGCAGGTAATAGATCGCTGTCGACGTCCGACGAGGTCCGTCATAACGCGAACGCTCTGGGTGCCCCATGTCCCGATTCTTGGACGCGGAATTCCCGCCACCAAACGCCTCCGCCGCTAGAAACTCGGCCGACTCCCACGTCCGCACATACCAACCGCCCTCTTGCGGATGCGGCTGCAACCCCAGTAGTGTCTTCACCTCGTTAGCTGTCATCTCGGCCATAGCACTCCTCTACGCTATTCTTTACGAAACTGTTCGCAACAACCACTCTCTGCCGCGAGGACCTACCGCCCGCTATGCGCACTCGTCTCGAAACCTACTTCAAGTTCGCAGAGCACCAGGCCACCTGGCGCACCGAAATCCTCGCAGGCCTCACCACCTTCATCACGATGGCCTACATTATCTTCGTGAATCCGGCCATTCTCTCGCAGACCGGGATGCCCCTCGCGGCGGTCACCACCTCCACGTGCCTCTGTGCAGCCCTTGGCAGCATTCTTATGGGCGTCATCGCGAACTACCCGCTCGCCCTCGCTCCTGGCATGGGCCTCAACGCCTACTTCACGTACACCGTCGTCAAGGGCATGGGCGTCAGCTGGCAGACCGCCCTCGGCGCTGTCTTTCTGTCCGGAGTTATCTTTCTGCTGCTCACCTTCGGAGGCATCCGTCAGCGCCTCGTCGGCGCGATTCCGCATCAGCTGCACGCCTCCGTTGCCGGAGGCATCGGCCTCTTCATCGCCTTCATCGGCCTGCACAATGCAGGCATTATCGTACCCAGCGCAGCGACGGTCGTCACGCTCGGCAACATGCACTCTCCCGCCGTGCTGCTCGCCATCTTCGGTATCGTGCTCATCGCCATCCTGCAGGCCTATCGCGTCAAGGCCTCCATGCTCATCGGAGTCCTCGCCACCCTCGCGCTAGGCATCGCGTTGCATCAGGTAAAGTACCAGCCCAGCACCTTCAATCCCATGGCGATTCGCGACACCGCCTTCCATCTCGACATCCGCGGCGCACTCAAGATGAACGCCCTTGAGATCATCTTCGTCTTCCTCTTCGTCGACCTCTTCGACAACATCGGAACGCTGGTGGCCGTGACCGAGCGCGCCGGGCTGATCGCGGAGGATCACACCATCCCGCGCCTCGACAAGATCTTCTTCGCCGACGCCACCTCCACGGTCATCGGCTCGCTCGCCGGTACCAGCACGGTCACCAGCTATATCGAGTCTTCCGCAGGCGTCGCCGCCGGAGGCCGCACCGGCGTCACAGCCATCACCACCGGCATCCTCTTCTTCATTGCCATCTTTGTCGCGCCCGTCGTCGGAGCGATCCCAGACTTCGCTACCGCGCCCGCGCTCATCCTCGTCGGCGCGCTCATGGTCGCCGGGGCCGCGCGCATCAACTGGGACGAGCCCACCATCGCCATCCCCAGCTTTCTCACCCTCATCACCATCCCGCTCACCTACTCCATTGCGACGGGCCTCAGCTTCGGCCTCATCAGCTTCGCGATTCTTGAGCTCGCCACCGGCAAGGGGCGCCGCGAACACTGGATGCTGTATTTGCTGGCGCTGCTTTTCCTGGGCCGATTCATCTACCTGCACGCCAGCTAGGTCTAAAATCCAGAAGGTCGATCGCTACTCGGCGACCTTCGCATCTCACCTCTCGTCAGTCGCATCTCACTCAGCAAGGAGAAATACATGGACCGCAAAGCAACAGCCATCTGGAACGGCGACCTCAAGGCCGGCAAGGGCAGCATCACTACGCAGAGCACCACTCTCAACGAAACGCAGTACAGCTTCAAGAGCCGCTTCGAAGAGGGCGTGGGTACGAACCCCGAAGAGCTCATTGCAGCCGCGCACTCCGGCTGCTACTCCATGGCCTTCGCCAACGCGCTCGCCGAAGCGGGTCACGTCGCCATCTCCGTCGAAACCACCGCTATCGTCACGCTGAACCCTGCAGCGGAAGGCGGCCCGACCATCACCAAGATCCACCTCATCAACAAGTCTGAGGTTCCCGGCATCGACAAGGCCAAGTTCGACGAGATCGCTGCTGCCGCCAAGGCAGGCTGTCCGGTTTCGAAGGTTCTCAAAGCCGCAGAGATCACTCTCGACGCCACCCTCGTCTAAAAACTTCTTTCAACCTTGTCATCCTGACCCGCAGGCGGAGGAAGTGCTTTACCGAACTGACACAGGTCTCATCACTACAAACGCAAAAGCCCGCCATATCGGCGGGCTTTTGCGATTACACCTAGTGCAGCTGCCAGTGTTATCCAGATCCAGCCTCCTTGCTTATTCACCAGATTGCTGCCCTATCTACGGTTGCGGTGATTCAACGGGTTTCGCAGGCGGCTGGGCAGCGGAGCCAAGCTTCGTCAGCGATTCATCGACACGCTTTTTTAATGCGTCTACATCGTCATTCACGAGGCCACTGTATGAGGTTTGGACCTGAAGCTCGCATCCGGTAGGAATTGTATTCAGCACCAGCGAATTGATGCGCTTTCCGGTGAGGAAGCCGCCAATGTTATAGGACGCTGTCAGTTCTTCGTTCGAAATTCCGATGATGCCGTACTTGCCGGAGTTGCGAAGCGTGTCCTTGACCGCAGGCCACAAAACATTGCACGGCTGGGAATAGTTGAACTTGTGCGTTTTTGCGAGGGCGGGTGTGGCTACACCTATGGCGAGCGCGAGCGGAACTATTTTCTTGAGCAAGGCTTCTCCTTGAACCGACGGCTGGAAGGATTTCCTGTGGCGCTGGGGTTGCTCGCGAAAGTATAAGACATCTTTAGTGGGCGTGGCTGTGCGAGTGGCCGCCCGCCCCATGATGATGGTGCGAGTGCCCGTCGATCACATCCGGCACCGGCGGCGAGCTGCAACCGTCGACCGTCGGACAGTCCGTGACTTCGATCTGGATCGTCGTGTGATGAATGCCGTGGTGATCGCGCAGCTCGTGGTTCAGCCGCTCCAGCACCGTCTCGCTGTCCGCCAGCTGCATCTCGATCACCTGGACGTGACATGCGAGCGCGTGGCTCTGCGAAGTCAAGCTCCAGATGTGCAGGTCATGCACATTCACCACGCCTTCGATCGACTGCATCGCCGCGCGAATCTCACCCAGGTCCAGCGACTTCGGCGTACCTTCCAGCAGAATATGCAGCGTCTCCTTCACGATGCCCCAGCTGCTCAGCAGGATCATGCCCGAGATGATCACGGACAGCACCGGATCGATCCACTGCAGGTGGGTCAGCTGAATCAGGAACCCGCCCACGATCACGGCCGCGGTCGAAATCGTATCGCCCAGCATGTGCAGGAACACGCTCCGTATGTTTACATCGCCGGAGAACTTATAGAGCAGCGCGGCAATCGCTCCGTTCATCAGCACGCCTGCCGCCGCAACGATCATCATCAGGTGCGGTTCCACCGTCACCGGATGGAAGAACCGTCCGATCGCTGCAATCAAAATCCACGCTGCCAGCACCATCAGGCTCAGTGCATTCACAAACCCTGCCAGAACGCCCGCGCGCTGATACCCAAATGTGCGCGTGTCGGTGGCCGGCCGCGTCTGCAGCCAGACCGCCACAAAGCTCAGCCCCAGAGCCGCGAAGTCCGACACATTGTGTCCCGCCTCAGAGATCAGCGCGAGCGAGTGCGCGCGCAGGCCGAAGAACAGCGTTGCAGCGATATACAGCGCCGTCAGCAACAGCGAAAATTTGAGGATTCGCTGCATCCCGCCACTCGGTTTGGCCACCATGTGCATATTCCGATTGTAGTCTGAGCGTCCCCAGCCGCCTGCGCCGCATCCAAAAGCAAATCAGTTTTGGGAGAGTCGCCAATGAAGATCAAACCCATATCGCAGCACGGCATGCAGCTCACACGCTTCGGCCTGATGAACTGCTATCTCGTACGCGAAAGCGATGGCTTCACCCTGATCGACACCACGATCGGTGGCTCCGGCGACCAGATTCTCGCTGCGGCCCGCAGCCTGGACGCTCCCATTCGCCGCATACTTCTCACCCACGCACATGTGGACCACATCGGCGCCCTCGACGAACTAGCCACCAAACTCCCGGGTGTGCAGGTCGCCATCGGAGACCGCGAATCGCTGATGCTGCCCAAGCCGCCGAAGCAGAACCTCAATCCGTTACCCGGCGAACCGCCCTGCAAGCTCAAAGGCGGCTACCCCGGCGCAAACACGCCAGCAACGCATCTGATCTCCGCACAGGAGCTGTTCGGATCGCTGCGCTGCCTCGCCACCGAAGGCCACACACCCGGCCACATGAGCTTCCTCGACGAGCGCGACGGCACTCTGTACACCGGCGATGCGATGGTCACGGTCGGCGGCAAGCCACACGTTCCCGGCTACGGCCCCTGGTTTTTCCCGCTACCCAAATTCGCGACGTGGGATAGACCCACGTCCGTGGCCGTCATCCAGCGTCTGATTAGCGATCCGCCTCTCATTGCGATCGCCCGCCTCGCTCCTGGGCACGGTCCGGTGCTTGAGGGTGGCCGTAACCTTCTTGAAGCGGCGCTCCTCGAAGTAAAGGCATAGATAGCGGGCCTTACTTCGTGGGGCAGGAGCATTCGACAAAGCTCTTCGTCGTATCGTTCGTCAGCGAGCACGCATACGCAGGCCATACGATGCCCAGCGCCGCCGCCCGCAGGTTCAGGCCACCGGCGTTGCCGCTGGGGAAGTAGAAGCTCTCATAAGCCTGCGTCTGCGGGCTCTGGCTGGTGCGGTCGGCGAGGAAGCCATCCATGATGGCCTTAAGCGACGCTGCAGAATAGTCCGGCTGCTTGTAGGTGGTGGAGTAAGTGTATTCGGGTGACCACTTGCTTGCGATGCCGGTAAGGTTGGTCGCCACATACACCGTGTAGTCGAGCAACACGGCTTTCGCCGGATCGACCGAGCCGATCGTAAACGCCGGATGATTCCCATTGACTGGCGAGATCGACGGAACGAGCTTACCGGGTGCCCCACCTGTGCCTGACCTCGCCGTGTAGAGCTTCATCTCGTCCATGTGGGTATGCCCCAGCAGAACGAGGGAGATCACATCCGCGTAATCCGCAAGCGTATCGGCAAAGAGCTCGGAGTTGAGAAAGAGTGCGGGATCGGTGTAGGGGCAGGCGCCTGCAGACTGCTTCTTCGTGAAAGTGGAGTAGGCGTCGATACCCGGAGGGATGTGCGCCATAATCCAGATGCGCTGATGTTTAGAGCGGGCTTCGTCGAGCTGCCGGCGCAGCCAGGCAGTTTGAGCCGCACCTGCCTCTGGAGCGGACCTTCCATCGCAGGCGACGTACTTCTTCGCCTCGAAGATATCCTGCATCACCAGCAAGAGCGTGTTTTTGAACGGTGCGGGAAGCTTCACACTGTAGTCGCCGTAGGTGGAGAACTCAGCAGAGATGCTCGCGGAGTTGGCTTTGTCGAGCGCAACGGCCGCGAAGGTCTTGCCATCCTTGGAGAGGTAACTGCTGCTGGAGTCTTCGCGATAATCCTTGCATCCTGAGTCATTATTGCCCAAGGAGAGATAGATAGGGGTCTTGGGAAAGCTGACATGCAGTTGCTGCGCGACGAATGCTACAGTCTTCGCTGCAAAATCGGAGTAGTCACGCTCCGAGCCCTTGGGGACGAGAGCTTTATAGCGGCAGTCAAACTGATGGGCCATCAGGTCGCCGGAGACGGTGATAAACAGTGGTGCAGGTAGCTGCTTCTGTTCGGCGGCGAGCGAACTGCTGAGCAACGTATAGCTTGTGTCGGAGCCGCGCGCGTTGCAGGTGGACTGCAGTTGTTCGTAGGCCTGCTCATCCATGGGCGTCGTGGGCGTGGCGAGGATTGAGGGCCAGTCTTCCACCTTCGCGGCGACAAGCTTTGGAACGAGTGTCGGGTTCTGGAAGGGATCGAAGTGAATGTCCGAAAGCATCAGGACAGGCTCGGGCTTCGGCTTCTGCGAGTATGCAGTCAGCGTGACGGAAAGAAGGAGCAGGCTGGGCAGAAGGCGGCGCATGCAGGTAGTGTAGCTGGCGAAGCGCAAGGACAGCCTGACGCCCCAGAGAACAGAGCGAACCCACACCTCCGCCCAACCCCGACGCCTGTTATCTAATGGGTCGTATGAGGCGAATTCCTTTTGAAGACTTGCAGGCGCGCATCGAGCAGGTGCTCATCGCGCTCGGTGTCCCGGCGCAACGTGCCGCTCTCGGTGCAAGGCTTACCGCAGAAACCGATCGCGACGGCGTAAAGACGCATGGCATTGCGCGATTGCCACGATTTGCGGCGCAGGTGCGCGCAGGTGTGGTGGTGCCGGAGGCGGTGCCGGAATGCGTGGCAAGATTTGGTGCGATCGAGCGATGGGCAGGGCATCGTGGGCCGGGGAACCTCGCTGCCCATGCAGCGATGGCTCGTGCCATGGATCTAGCGAAGGAGTATGGGCTGGGATGCGTGGCTCTGGGCGACACCTCGCACTGGATGCGCGCGGGCAGCTATGGCTGGCAGGCAGCAGAGGCTGGGTTCGCGGCGATGTGCTGGAGCAATACACTGCCGAATCTGCCGCCATGGGGAGCGAGTTCGCCTGCGCTGGGGAACAATCCGCTGGTGATTGCGGTGCCCCGGTATAAAAAAGACGGACAAGATCCGGAGGTCATAGCCGAGCATATGGTGCTGGACATCGCGATGAGCCAGTTCAGCTACGGCTCACTGGCAAGCTATGCGGCGAAGGGTGAGGCGCTACCGGTGCCGGGCGGATATGACAGCGAGGGCGTGCTGACGACGGATGCAGCGGCGATCGAGCGCTCGCAGCGTGCTCTGCCAATCGGCTTCTGGAAGGGGTCGGGGCTGAGCTTTGTTCTGGATGTGCTAGGCGCCATGTTGAGCGGCGGCAAGGCTACGCATCAATTTTCTGCGAATGCACTGGAAGAGGTTGGGCAGTCGCAGGTATTCCTCGCGATCGCTCCTCAGAGCGTGAGTGCGCTCGGAGAGATGCGCAGCGTAGCTGAGGGTGCGATCGCCGCTGTGCACGAAGCCACACCGGTTGAAGCCGGGAAGCCTGCGCGCTATCCCGGTGAGGGAGCGCTGCGGTTGCGGGAGGAGAGTCTGCGATTAGGCGTGCCTGTGGAGGATGCTGCCTGGGAAGGGTTTGTGAAGCTGGAAGAAAGCAAGGTGTAGAGAAGGGAGGAAGAATACGTTATCGTCCCGCTCCTCGCTCCTCTACACACACTTCTCTGTTCTTACATATTCGCGTTGCCGGCGCGCATATCTTCGTTGAAGGTGGGCTTCAGGAAGTTGAGGGCTTCGGCGAGTTCGGCGCGGTACTTGTCGTCCTGATTGCGGAGCGTGTCGGTTGCGGTGGCCCATTCACCATCGCCTTCGAGGAGGACGAGGCCTTCCTTCGCGAGCGCCGCTGCCTGCAGCTTCAGCTCTTCCACGGTCGTGTTGAGGTACTGCGCATCGCGGGGATCAGCGATCCAGACGGGAGCGCCGCCGCCGAGCACGTGCGACAGCCAGAAGACCTTCGCCTGCAGGTAGTCGTGGCGCTGCTGTTCCTTGGTGTCGTTGAAGCTGAAGGTCTTCTTCCACGGCGAGTAGTAGCGCGTGGTGACAGGCACCGGCTGGCGGTTGCCGGACTTCACGAGCTCGAGCTGCCCCTGGTCGAAGGTCTTGCGAACGGCGTTGTAGATGAAGCCCTCAGCGAAGGGCTGCTCGCGCGAGACGAGAGTCTCGGAGAAGGTCTGCGTCAGCGCAGCCGCGACCTTGGCGTGCAGAGGCTGCGCGCCTGAGGCGATCTCGCCGCCGTCGTTGAGGGTGACCGTGCCGTGGACGACGAAGGTGTCCGCGCCGGAGGTCGAGAAGTGGAAGGGCCATGCGAAGTTGCCGAAGACCAGCGGCAGACCATGCAGAGTGATGTACTGGTCCGGGTGCGGATTGCGCAGGCGCTTGCCAGCCTCAGTGAAGAAGGCCGTAAACTGCTTGACGAACTCGGGATTGGACGCGTCGAAGTCCGAGGAGAGCTCAAGGGTCTGGGTCTTCGACGGATCGGCGGCAAGCGCAACTGTAGCGCGGGTCGTGGTAGCGCCGTTGTAGTCGGTGCCGTTCTCGATGGAGAGGATGGTGAGGCCGGCGGCCTTGGCGGCGGCTTCAAGCGCGGGTGCGGGTGCGGCGATGGTGGACATCTTTACCTTCAGGGAACAGGGAGTAGGGAGCAGGGAGTAGAAAAATGCCCTCCGCTGTCATCGCTCTCCATTTTAGCGGTTTTAAGGCTTCAATGTGCGTTCGAAGAACTCCGCGGCGGCGGTGTAGGCCTTGAGCCAGGTGCTGTGCAGAAGGAACTCGTGGATCTCGTCGGGGAAGATGAGCTCCTCCACGTCGACCTTCTGGTCGGCCGGAAGGCTTGCGTTGCGGGCGCGGAGGGCGTCCGCCAGCAGCGGAGTCTGCGCGTAGGCTACGTTGCCGTCGTTGTCGCCGTGGATCAGCAGGATGGGCGAGTGCCATTTGCTGAGGTCTGCGAGCGGCGAGCTTTGCAGGGCTTTGGCGGCGATCGCGTCCTGCTGGGCAAAGCTACCGCGCTTCCAGTCGGAGGCGTTGTCTTCGAGGTTCCAGTCGTGGACGCCGTGGAAGTCGACACCGGCGGCGAAGAGGTCGGAGTTGCGGGCGAGCGCAAGCGCGGTGAGGTACCCGCCATAACTGCCCCCCCAGACCCCGATGCGTTTCACGTCGACATCCGGGCGCGAGGCAAGATACTTCTGCGCCGCGAGAACGTCGTTGTATTCCTTCGCACCCGTTGCACCTTCGCCCTCGCACTGGTGGAAGTCGAGCCCATAGCCGATGCCGCAGCGATAGTTGACGGAGAGGACGATGAAGCCGCGCGAGGTGAGGTACTGGTTCATCGCGTAGGCGTTGGAGTAATAGCCCATGGCCGGGTAGCCGAGCAGCATCTGCCGCATGGGGCCTCCGTGGAAGAAGAGGATGGCGGGGTGCTTGGTCTTTGGGTCGAGATTCTTCGGGAGGAAGAGTTGTCCGTGAATTTGCAGGCTGTCGGTGGACGGGAAGAGAACTTGCTGCGGTGTAACGAAGGCCGTCTCCGAGAGACTGGAATGATCGACAGGGTGAAGATTTTTCATTCTGCGGGCGCCATCGATAAGGACAGGATGCATCGGTTCCCTGGAGTCTGCTGCGAGTGTCGCGAGATTCAGGTGATAGAACGCAAGAGGATATTCCTTCTGTGCGTCTTCTGAAGCAGGCATATTCTCCGTGATGGCAGAGATGGCATACAGATGCGTTTCGATTCCGGAACCGATCGTCAGCGGTATGGTTCCCCGGATGTCATCCCTGTGTACGAACGTCGCGAGCCTCACGTGGCTTCGATCTGCATCTGCTTCATCTGCTTCGATCTCATTGGAAACATAGAGCACGTTAAAGCCGTCGGGAGTCACGCGGAACTCGGTGACATCGAACTCGCCTGGGGTTAGTGGTGCAGCACCCTTGCCACTGCGCGTATCGGCGGCGTAGAGATGTGTCCAGCCATCCATGTTTCCGGCAAAGATCACTCGATGATCTGCTGTCCAAACTAGATAGGGGTCGTGGCCGCCAGGATCGGGGAGGACGCTGCCGGGTTTGTTAGGAGTGGGCTGGTAAATTGTGCGGCTTCCGGGAGATAACGCAGGTCGTTCGCTGAGTTCAGGATGACAGGTAAAAGAGGGAATGCAGGGCACAAATTCAGGGTTTACGCTGCCCCCTTCGACATGCTTCGGCAAGTTTGCGGACGTGATATCCAGCAACTGAATCGACCATGGTGTTGCGCTGGTTCGGGGGTTGGCGAACTCGGGGATGTCGGTGAAAGGGGTGCGTATCCAGGCGAGTTGTTTGCCGTCGGGTGAGAATGCTGGTGCGGAGTCGTCGCCGGTGCTCGGGGCGGGGAAGCTCAACGTGTGCGTCTTCAGATCGAGCAACGCGAGGAAGCTGTGCGAGGGCTGATTGACCTCGCGGCGGCGGCTGATGAAAGCGAGCGTATTGCCGTCGGGCGAGAGCGTGAGGGCCGAGGCGGTGCCGCGGTCGAAGACAAGCTGGTGAGTGGGGGACTGCGGTGGTTCCGGTAAAGCAGTTCCTTCGACTTCGCGCTGCGCGCTCCGCTCAGGATGACAATCGCTAAGGCAGGCAGTGAAAATCTGGCCTGCGCGCAGGAAGAAGAGGCTCTTGCCGTCGCGGGAGAAGAGCGGGGCGCGGCCTTCGCCGACGATGAGAGACTTTGCATTCGCATCGAGCGGCTGCACGATAACCTGCACGGGCGTCGACCGTTGCAGATGCGCGGGGTTCGCAGGTTTCCCATCGGCTCCATTCGGAGCGCCGTAGGTGTAGGCGATAAGTTTTGCATCCGGCGACCACGCAAGCTGCGAGATGTCCTGCGCATCGTCTTCGGTGTTGCTCGTGAGCTGCCGCGCCGCAACCTCCTTGCCGCCGACATAAAGGTTGTGGCGGCCTTCGGCATCTTCTACCCACGCAAAGAGATTGCCCACGGGCGCTGCCGTCAGGTCGGTCGCGTACGGTGCACTCAGCGCCTGTTGCAGCGTGAATGGTTTCGATGTCTGCGCGATGAGCGAGGAGGCTGTAGCGAGCGCGAGCAGGACGAGAGGCCGAAGATGTCTCATGCGGTTGAGGATAACCGAGGTCGCTCCCCGTAAGGTCTGAGTCGGTACGATATATGCATCTCAGTAAGCAGAGGTAAGCCTTGCCACGGACGCACATTCAAGACCACGTCGACCTGATCGCGAAGCATGAGCTGGAGTTTCTTGCGAACCGCACACGCGCCGAACGCATCATCGATGCGGTCGCAGGGTACATCGGTAGTCTTACGTTCGTGGTTGTCCACATCATCTTCTTTGCCCTGTGGATCGTGTGGAATGTGCTGCCGCATACCCGCCACTTCGACACGCGTCCCTTCTCGTTGCTGCAGACACTAGTGGCCATGGAGTCGATCCTCGCAGCCAGCTTTATCCTGATGCGGCAGGGACGCCTGGGACGGCGCGCAGACGAGCGCGATCATCTGATGCTGCAGATCCTGATCCTGAGCGAGAAAGAAATTACGGCACTGCTGGGTGTGAACCGCGAGATTGCCAATGAGGTCGGCGTAAGCGATATGGCTAATGAAGATGAGGTCCGCGCGCTAAGCGAGCCCACTTCGATTGACGACGTGGCGCAGACCATTGCGGAGAAGCTGCCGGGGAATGGCTAAAACAGCGAGAAGATAAGCGTGAAAAGAGGAACTTCGCTTCCCTTCTCATTCTGGTCTTCTCACTTGCCGCTGTCTTAAGCTGCTTCTGATTGCGCCTTCAACTTCTCTGCCGTCTCGTGCGCGATCAGGGCGTCGATCGTCGGCTGCAGCAGGCCTTCCATCACCATCTGCAGATTGTGGTTCGTCAGGCCGATGCGGTGGTCCGTAAGGCGGTTCTGCGGGAAGTTGTAGGTGCGGATCTTGTCGCTGCGGTCGCCCGAGCCGATCTGGCTCTTGCGGTCCTTCGCCTGTAGCTGGTGAATGCGCTCGGCTTCGACCTCATACAAACGCGAACGGAGAACGCGCATAGCTTTCTCGCGGTTCTTGATCTGCGACTTCTCGTCCTGGCAGCTGACAACGGTGTTCGTCGGCAGATGCGTGATGCGGATCGCCGAGTACGTCGTATTCACCGACTGTCCGCCAGGGCCTGAGGAGCAGAAGGTGTCGATGCGCAGGTCCTTCTTTTCGATCTTGATGTCGACCTCTTCCGCCTCCGGCAGCACGGCCACCGTGATGGCGGAGGTGTGGACACGACCTTGCGTTTCGGTCGCAGGAACGCGCTGCACGCGGTGCGTGCCAGACTCGTACTTCATCAGCGAATAGACCTTGTCGCCTTCAAAGATCGCAGTGATGTCTTTCAGGCCGCCTACGTCAGAGTCAGTCTGCGAAAGGACTTCGACCTTCCAGCGATGCTGCTCAGCGTAGCGAAGGTACATGCGGAAGACCTCCGCCACGAAGAGAGAGGCTTCGTCGCCGCCGGTGCCGGCGCGGAGCTCGATGACGACGTTCTTATCGTCGTTCGGGTCCTTGGGCAGCAGCAGAACCTTTAGCTCGTCTTCCACGACAGGTAGCTGCGGTTCGAGCTCGGCGAGCTCCATCTCCGCCATCTCGCGCATGTCGGCATCGGCGAGCATCGCCTTCGCGTCGGCAATGGAGTTGGTGAGTTTGCGATACTGCCGGAACTTTTCGACCGTGGGCTCCAGGTCGCGGTGCTGCTTGGCGACCTTGCGGAAGTTTTCCTGGTCGTTGACGAGGGTGGGGTCGCCGAGCTGCGCGCCGAGTTCTTCATAGCGGGCTTCGAGTTGATCGAGACGTTCGAACATTTGGGACTCCTCCTGCGATAACGGCAGGGATTAGGGAACAGGAATTAGGGATGAGAAAGGCGCGGATCCACGCGGCTGCGAGTTAGGCGCAGCTAGGCAAAGTCGTGACGGAGAGTCACGCGGGAGGTCAACACCGGATTTGCGCTGGAAAACTTCATCGCTCTTTAGATGATAACGCGAGGATTCGGGATTCTGAAGTGGCTACTTCGGCTCGTCCGCGGGCTTGCCCTTGGCATAACCGGGCACGTTGTGGGTCAGGTGGTCCAGTACGAACTCTCGGAAGAGGCCCTCCACCGCGTTGCCGCCGATGCCAATGCCCATGTTTCTGCCCGCGAGGGAGCCAGCGGAGTTTCCCGCCGGGTGGTATAGCGTTGAAAGAGCTCCGGCGGCGCCGTTGCCAAGGATATGTGAATACGCAGGCTGCAAATGCCCGTTGTCGCCGCGCGTGATGATGCCCGACGAGATCGCGTGCCATATACGGGACTTCATCGGCTGAGCCGGCCCCATATAGAAGTAGCGTGGGTCCTGGTGGAAGATCGAGGGGAAGATGGCGTAGCCAAGAAAGCGGCCAAAGAGGGCGTCTCCGTAGGCGGCGGCAAACCGTTTGCCATAGCTGGGAGCGTCCTGTCCCCAGCCTGGAAAGGTATCGTGGGCAGTCTCTACCCCGGCAATGATGGCAGTTGGGACGAGGATGAAGGGATCAGTGCGCGACTTCGTAGCGAGATAGAATTTCTGCCGCGTGTTCAGCGGCGCGGCATTCCAGACAAAGCTCTCGTAAAAATTGGGCGCAAGACCCAGCACGCGCTGGTGCGTCTCCAACTTCAACTCGGCATCCGCGACCTGCGCGCTGGTGGCATAGACGTCGATGGCCGTGCCAGCCGTGGCGACGAGCAAGGCCACATTGGGCAGCTCAAAGTGCTGGCCTGCTGCGAGCTCGATACGCTCCGTCAGGAAGGGCTCAAGGCCCTTGGCCGTGATGCGGGCACGATAGCTTCCTGCGGGCAGATCGAGGAACTCAAACTCTCCAGCGGAGTCCGAGGTGGTCTCGCGCAGCGGCTTGTGCTGGCTGGCGAGCTCGCCCGAGGTCGGCTTCTCCGTCAGATGGACTGCTTTGCCGTCTTCCTCCAGCTTGATCGTAGCGCCGGGAACAAGAGCTCCGGCGACATCGCTGACTAGCCCGCGGATGCGAGCATGCGCTTCGGCTGACGGCACGGTTTGCGCCGTGGCGGCCTGCAGAAAGCTCGGTGCGTCCGGCAGAGAGGCACTTGCGAGGTTCTGCGCTGCTGCGGTAAAAGCCAGCGGAAAGGCAATCGCTGCGATGGCGATAGAGACGCGCGGGGCCCTGAAAAAAGACGTGTGAGACGTGGTCATGGAAGTGAGTTCTAGTTCACAGCATGACAGATTGGGCGACAGCGGAACGTTGCGAGAACAAAAACATTCACATCGGGTAGCGACACCGTCGCAGGGACGCCTTCACGGAGCATCGCTTGCAGGGCCGAGCGTGACGCTCGCGGTGAAGAGCTTGCAGTTGGTGTAGGTTGATTCGAAGCGGTCGAGGAACTTACCGTTGGGGCGCTCGGACACCATGTGACTGGAGAGCTGGTAGGTCACATCGTTCAGCGTTACGGGCGCGAGATCAACCTGCGCGAAGGGGATCAACGCATACAGCGCAGTTCCCTGCGCGGTGACGCGGCGCTCGAGGTGCTGAATATTGCCAGTGGGGTCGAGCGTGACAAAGCCGCGGACACCAACGCTGCGGCAGCCGGGGAGCTTAGCTGCATCCGGGGCGCCTTCGAAATCGATGCGGTCAGTCGAGAGCGTGTATCGATAGCAAGCCTGCTGACCGGGCAGAAAATAGGCCAGTGCCTGGCGAAAACCTCCCTGCGCATAGGCGGGCATGGTGAAGCCGCCGCCCGTGAAGGGCTGCCCGTTCACCGTCAGGAACTCCGCCGCCTCGGTCAACTGGCCGTCCGCACCGCGCCGCACGCGCAGATTGGCTGTGAAAGTCACGTGGCGCAACACCCGGGGCGGTTCGTTCTTTTTGCCGGGGAGCAACTCATCGCTGCTCGCTGTCTGCAGGCAGCTGAAGTTCGGAAGAGAACGATCGAAGGCGGCAGCCTGCTCGCCAAGTCGAGCGAGAAGTGTCTCCAGCGTCGGCTGCTGCGCATGGCCAAGGCCTGCAACCGCGAGCAGCGTAATCGGGATAACCTGTGACAGTCGCAACCGGAAACTCCTGAATGTTGATTGTATGAGCGCGGAGTTGCAGGACACGTTGAGCGGCGGCGAATCGTGCGCGATGCTAGAGAGATGGCAGGATTTGCAGAGGTCGCGAAGCTGGCGGAGATGCTGGCGAAGGAACCGGGACGGCTGAAGAAGCGCGCGGCCATCGCAGAGGCCATCGCGACGGTACATGCCGAAAGCGGAAGCGAAGACGCCGGTCAGTTTTGTCTGTATCTTGCCGGCCAGCCGTTTGCGGAGGCCGATCCGCGCAGGCTAAACGCGGGTGGTGCGCTGCTATCGAAGGCGGTGAAAGAGGTCTCCGGTGCCAGCGACTCGTTACTTACAGCGGCGTACCGACGCCACGGGGATCTGGGTGCGGCTGCCGCTGATTTGTGGCCTGAGAAGATGCACGGGCAGTTGACGCTGGTCGAGGTGGATGAAGCTTTTGCGGCCATGGCGGTGGCGCGGAGCACAGCCGCCCGTGCCGCGCTGGTAGAGGGTTTGCTGCGTCGCGCCACAGCACTGGAGGCGAAGTATCTGCTGAAGCTGATGCTCGGTGACATGCGCATCGGTGTGAAGCAGAGCTTGATTGAAGAGGCGATTGCCGTCGCTGCGACGGCGGAGCTGACGGCCGTTCGCAATGCCGTGATGCTGCAGGCAGACCTGGCGCAGGCCGTACGCATGGCCTTTGCAGGCACGCTGGATGAGGCGCGGATGAGGCTGTTTCATCCCTTGGGGTTCATGCTGGCGTCGCCGGTAGAGTCACCGGAAGAAGCTGTGGCGCGGTTCACGGGCAAGCCCGAGCTGGACGAGTCTGCCGTAGTCCACGCGCTGCTGGAGGACAAGTTCGACGGCATGCGTGCGCAAGTCCACTGCGGCGATCCATCACAGCCGGGGCGCGTCGCGATCTACTCGCGCAACCGTGAGGACATCACCGAGAGCTACCCCGAGATCGTCGAAGCGCTGCGCCACGCCCCCACGCCCATGATTCTGGACGGCGAGATCCTTGGCTGGGACTTTGCAACGGATAAGGCTTTGCCGTTCGCGCGGCTGGGGCAGCGCATCGGCCGCAAGCGCGTCGATGACGCCATGCGGCGGCAGATTCCGGTGGTGCTGATGGCCTTCGACCTGCTGTTCGAGGGAGACCAACTTCTGATTCCCCTCCCTCTGCGCGATCGCCGCGCCCGTCTGGAGCAAGTATTTGCGCGACTCGGGGCAAGTGCCGTCGCTCCGCTCGAAGCAGTAAAGACCGTTTCGCAAGGCAACCTGTTTGCGGCAGCTGAACCACCAGGAGCTTCTCTGCCGAGACTGCAGCTTTCGCGAGCGCAGATGGTGGAAAGTGCCGAGCAGATCGATCTGGCCTATGCCGAAGCACGCGGCCGGGCGAATGAAGGCGTCATGCTGAAGGCGGCGGGGTCAACCTATCAACCGGGACGCCGAGGCCTCGCCTGGGTGAAACTCAAACGCGAACTCGCGACACTGGATGTGGTGATCACCGGCGCTGAGTTTGGCCACGGCCGGCGTGCCGGGCTGCTGAGCGACTACACCTTCGCCGTACGCGGCGATGGCGGCGAGCCGCTCAACGTCGGTAAGGCCTACTCCGGCGTGACCGATGCCGAGATTGCTGAGCTGACAGAGTGGCTGAAAGAACACACGCTGGAGGATCACGGTCATTTCCGCACAGTCGAGCCGTTGCGCGTGCTGGAGGTCGCGTTCAATAACGTCATGCGGTCCGACCGCCACGCCAGCGGGTTCGCGCTGCGGTTTCCGAGGATCTTGAAAATCAGGGACGACAAACCAGTGGAGCAGATCGATACCCTGGAAGCTGTGGAAGCGATTTTTCAATCACAGCCCGATAAAGATGTTGATGAGAGTGAAGTATCTCCACCGTGAACTGCCTATCTTGCGCTGTAAAACCCAGTAGACCCCAGCAAAAGCGGAAAGTATGCCGTTACCAGCGTGAGGCCACCTTTTTCTTGACGGTTAGGCAACCCGGGAAGGCTGGGGTAGAATCGCGACAGCGGAATGAAGAATGGCGATTTTGATTTGTGTCAGCCATTTCGCGCACTCATTACGAAGAGCGATCCGAACGACTGATTTTCTTTTCAATGTTGCACTTTTTTTCTTGGAGATTCAGACCTTTGAACCTTTCAGTGCGTACCTCTCTTACTTCCGGCCTCTTTTCGTCCAAGGCTGTCGCCTCCCTTCTGTGTGCAGGTCTTCTTCTTTGCGCCAACGGAACTGCCAGCGCCCACCATGCTCGCATTCATGCGCGCAGCTCTCATTCCCTGCCCTCCATGCGCTCGCTCTCCAGCCTGATGATGCTGCCGGCGCTGACACCGGGCATTCTGCCGGAGACGGAGGCTGATGTTCCGGCTGACGGCAAGCCTTACTCGCTGCGTCTGGCCGCGCTGCACACCGGCGAAAGCATCGACATCGTCTACCGCATCGGCGATACCTACATCCCCGAGGCGCTGGAGAAGTTGAATACGTTTCTTCGCGATCACCGTACCAATGAAGTCACGCACTACGATCCCAAGGAGTTCGACCTGCTGCACAACCTGATGACTCGGTTGGGCAAGCCGAACGGCACAGTCGACGTAGTCTGCGGCTACCGCACCGCTGAAACCAACGAGCTCCTCCGCGAAAACGACCCCGCGACGGGCGTTGCCAAGAGGTCGCAGCACATCGAAGGCCACGCGATCGACATCCGCGTCCCCGGCGTCGCCACCACTCAGATACGTAATGCGGCCCTCAGTCTTGAAGCAGGCGGCGTCGGCTACTACCCCAAGAGCCAGTTCGTTCACGTAGACGTAGGCCCGGTCCGCACCTGGACCTTTGGCGGCGGCGTCCACAGCGTCAAGGGCAAGCGCTCGCGCAACGGACATCGCGCAGTACGCCGGCACAGAAGCTAAGCCAGACAGTAGTGACTGGTGGATAGACAAGTAAAGGGGCGGCCAACTGAGTCGCCCCTTTCTGCGTCTGCTGGTGTCTTTCACTCCTGTCTACTCACTACTCACTCCTGTCTGCCGTAGATAATGGTTCTTGCATGAAGAGCTGGATCGAAATCTCGCGCGCAAACCTTGGTCATAATCTGCGCGCTGTGCAGACGCTTGCAGGACCCGCCGTAGAAACCCTTGCCGTCATCAAGGCAGACGGCTACGGCCACGACGCCACGCTCGTCGCGCAGGTGCTCGCCGAAGCAGGAGCACCGTGGCTCGGCGTCACCGATGCGGAGGAAGGCGTCCGTGTCCGGTCGGCGGTCGGCTGGTCCAAGCCCAGAATCCTCGTTATGTGCGGTAGCGAACCTGCGGATGCGCCCTCGCTGATCGAGTACAAACTCACACCTGTGGTCTGGACACTCGAGCACCTGCACACCCTCGAGCATGCCGCGCAGGGCACCGCCGAACGCTTCGCCGTGCACCTTGAAATCGACACCGGCATGTCGCGGCAGGGCGTCACTCCGGGCCCGGATCTCGATGCGATGCTCCGGCATTTTGCCTCCTCGCCCACCCTCTTTTGCGAAGGCGTCATGACGCACCTCGCCTGCGCAGAGGCTAGCGACGGTACACGCGGCGCCTCCGTCACCGAGCGCCAGGGCGATCAGTTTCACCAAGCGCTCAAGCAGGTGAAGGCGGCAGGAATCAAGCCCGCTTACATCCACATGGGCAACACCTCCGCGCTCGATGAAGGCTCCACCATGCCATGGATTCGTGCGGTCGCCGCCTCCTTCGGGGCGCATGCCATGGTCCGCACCGGGCTCGCCCTCTACGGCGATGCGCTGCCCCTTGAGGGCAATGCCTCCGCCGCGCTGCATCCACACTTGAAGCCAGTGCTGACGTGGAAGACCCGCATCCTCGGCCTGCGCGAGATCGCTGCTGGAACCACTGTCGGCTACGGAGCCACCTTCACCGCGCCCCACCCCATGCGCCTGGCACTGCTCGCTGTCGGCTACGCAGATGGTTTCCGCCGTGAGGCCTCCAGTGGAGTCGGCAATGGCTGGGTCGTGATCGCAGGCCAGCGCGCCGTCGTGGTTGGCCGGATCTCGATGAACCTTCTCGTGGTGGACGTCACGCACATCGCCGTCACGCTACAAGACGACGCCACCCTTCTAGGCGAAGGCGTCTCCGCAGACGACCATGCCCGTTGGTGTGGCACGATTCCCTACGAGATCCTTTGCGGAATCCGTGCGCAGGGTCGCCTCATATAGCTCTACTTTGTTGACTTTTTTATCCGAATCGCTATAACTGCATATGGACGTGGACGGCTTTGCCTACGCGACCGCTTGTGGAACGTAAAAAGCCTCTGAGCGCCTGGCAGCACCCAGAGGGGTTTTTCGTGATCAGCGATGTAGTAAGTACAGCGCCACAGCAATCTTCGAGAGCAGGAAGAGAATTACTTCTCCCGGCACCTGCATCGAAAACCGCCCGCAGCGAACCCGAACGGCTCGCATAAGGCATCACCTCCTTTACAGATCGCCCCGAAGCTCTTACTTCGGGGCATTCGCTTTCAGGGCGAACTTCTCAGTCGGCGGCTCCCTGTGCGAGCCAGCTCTGTAAAGGCAGGATCAGTATCGCATTGGCAAATAAAAAGCGAAAGTAGCGAAAGTCGTAGCGCGTAAGCCCTTTCCTTGCCTCAGCGAGCGGCAGTCTTCAGTGTGATGAGAAGCAAAAGGTCGCTGCCAACCTCAAGATATTCCGAGCGGATTTGATGTGCATGCGTCTTCCGTATGTGACCTCCAGCGTCGTCATGCTGTGAGAGCGAAGGAGTTCAAGTTGATCGTCCATCCAACAAAGTTAAGGACCCTAACTCTAGTCATCGTTTGCCTGACTGCAGGCCTTTGTGTCTCTGCAGTAGCACAAGATAATTCGAAGCCGATGCCGGCGACCGTGCGAAAAGCGATGACGGATCCGAATCCATCGTTTGAGGTGGCGACCCTGAAGCCAACCGACCCGGCGCATCCAGGCAGATATTTTCGCGTTGCGGGCCGCAAGTATTACACCCATGACACCTCTCTCGCAGATTTGATCGACCTCTGCTACGGTGTTCATCCCAGTCAGATCATCGACGCTCCAGCCTGGGTAAGAACGGAGAAGTTCGATCTGGTCGGCACGCAGCCGGGTGAAGACGAGCCCAGCGGAACGCAGTGGCTGGCAATGATTCGCAACCTGCTCACGGATCGCTTTGGTCTAAAAATTCGCCGTGAACAACGTGACTTGGCTTCGTATGTATTGACAACGGATAAAAACGGACCGAAGAACCTTATTCCTGCGAAAAGTACTGCTCCTTATCCGAGCCTTGAATTCAACCGCGTGGCTAACGGTCTAGTTTTACCTGCCAGGAACGCCGCCCTCAGCCAGTTCTGCCAGATGATGCAACAGGTGGTTCTCGACCGTCCCGTCATAGACAAAACCGGACTCGCCGGCAGATTCGACTTCCTGCTGGTATTCATGCCGAATGAAAGCCAGTTCGATGGGCATCCACCGGTTACGTCCTCACAAGTGACGGGAGAACCTGCACCAGATCTGTTCGAGGCCATTCGCACTCAGCTGGGCTTGAAGCTGGAGTCAGCGAAGGTGCCGACAAACGTCCTCGTTGTGGAACAAGTTCAGAGACCGACGGAGAACTGATACCGGTTTGACCTTTCCCCCCTCTCTTAAGGACGAAACGGTAAACTGAAGAAATGGTTTCGAAGCTTTACGCCAAGTGGATGTACGCGTGGGAATACGCGCTCACAACGAGGGACAGCAACCGGGTCGAGCGCCCACTGGAGTGGGGCTTCGATCACCTCGCCGACTTTGGAGGCACCGAAGCAGCCGCGCGGGTGGAGCGTGGTGAAACGACTCCACTGGCAGCCATGGCAGCGTTGAACCAGCGCATCGTGTCCGATCCTCACGCGTTCTTCGACTACGCCACACCGACAGACTTCCGCATCGAGCAGCGCCACCCCGAGCTGTACCCCACCAATGTCCGCCCCGAAACCCTGTCCCAGGACCGCGAGTGGAAGCGCCAAGCTGAAGCAGGCGAGTTGCGCAAAGAGCCTTTCCTGCGCTTTACCTCCGCCGTGCGTACACCGTATCCCGAGAACGATCAGGTCAATGCGCGCTGGTATACCGCTGAGCATAAGGACAAGAGCAAGCCGAAGCAGGCCATGATCATCATGCCGCAGTGGAATGCGGATGCGTTCAGCCACAATGCGCTGTGCGATATCTTCAACAAATTTGGCGTGTCGTGCCTGAGGCTCTCGAAGCCGTACCACGATGTGCGTCGCCCGGCTGAGCTGGAGCGGTCAGACTACGCGGTGAGTTCGAACGTTGGCCGCACCCTCGCGGCCTGTCGCCAAGCCGTCGCGGATGTCCGCAGCTGTATCGACTGGCTTGAATCGCAGGGCTACGAGCAGTTCGGCGTGCTCGGTACGAGTCTTGGCAGCTGCTATGCGTTTCTCGCTGCAGCGATGGACCCCCGCATCCGCGTCTGCGCCTTCAACCACGCGTCCACCGAGTTTGGCGACGTGGTCTGGACGGGCCAGAGCACACGGCACGTAAAAGCGGCGTTCGAGCACGCCGGCCTGACGCAGGATGAGGTGCGCACGATCTTTGCCGGACTTAGCCCCGCGAAGTTTATGGAGGCCTTCGCGGCCAACCCGCGCCGCGTACTGGTTATCCACGCGACCTACGACCTCACCTTCATCCAAGAGTACTCGCTCGATGTTCTGAAGAACTTTGATAGCCACAAGATCGATTACGTCTCAAAGGTACTGCCCTGCGGCCACTACACGACCGGCGAGTTCCCCTATAAGTATCTGGACGGCTGGTGGATGGGCTCCTTTGTGTATCAGTCCTTCAAGCGGCTGGCGGAAGAAGGTGCTTTGGTGAGGAGCTAGACTGTCTGCATGGCGGAGCCGGAGGCACAAAATGGACCGGAGAGACTGGCAGCTTTCTCTGATGGCGTGATCGCGATTCTGATCACGATCATGGTGCTCGATTTGCGACCGCCCCATGCGTTGGGGCTGGCTGCTTTGTGGCCCATGCGGCTTACGTTTCTTAGCTATGCGTTAAGCTTCCTTTTCCTGAGCATTGCCTGGATCAACCATCACCAGCTCGTGCGCGACGTGAAGCACGTGCAGCCCTGCCTGATGTGGAGCAACCTCGGTTTTCTATTTGGGCTATCGCTCCTTCCGTTTGGCACGGCGTATATGGCGGAGCAGAACATGGCCCCCTTCACGGTAGCGCTCTATGCGTTCATCTTTCTGGTTTCCACGCTGGCCTATATCGTGATGGAATTGTTCGTCGCAGCACAGAGCGGCGAGCACGCCGGTGTGAAGCAGGCTACGATCAGGCGCAGTCTGCTGGCGCTGCTGATCTTCGGTGGTGCCATTCCGTGCGCGTTTTTATCCGGCTGGCTGGCATTGGCTTTGATTGTGGGGGGCGCAACACTGTATGCGCTGTCGGATTGGATCCGCCGCAGGAGCCAGGGAAAGTCAGCGTAAAATTAGGGCTGATATGTCCATCGACCTGAACGCCACGCTCGCCGCCTCCGACCCGCTCATCTATCAGCAGATTCAGAACGAGATTCATCGCCAGCATGAAGGGCTGGAGATGATCGCCAGCGAAAACTTCGTATCGCGCGCTGTGCTGGAAGCTGCAGGCACGGTCTTCACGAACAAGTACGCCGAGGGCTACCCCGGCAAGCGCTACTACGGCGGCTGCGAGTACGCCGATGTGGTCGAAAACCTGGCACGCGATCGCGCCAAGGAGCTCTTCGGCGCGGAGCACGCGAACGTGCAGCCCCACGCGGGCTCACAGGCCAATGCGGCGGCCTATATGACGATGGTGGAGCCAGGCGATACCGTCCTCGGCCTCGATCTCGCCAACGGCGGACATCTCACACACGGTCACAAGCTGAACTTCTCCGGCAAGCTCTACAAGATCGCCGGCTACAAGGTCCGCGAGGATACCGAAGTCATCGACTACGACCAGCTCGAGGAGCAGGCGGTCGAAGTGAAGCCGAAGATGATCATTGGCGGCGGTTCAGCGTACCCGAGGCAGTTCGACTTCGCGCGCATGCGGCAGATCGCGGACAAGGTCGGCGCGAAGCTGTTCATCGATATGGCGCACTTCGCTGGCCTCGTCGCCGGTGGCGCGCATCCCTCGCCGGTTCCATACGCGGACGTGGTCACTACGACGACGCACAAAACGTTGCGTGGACCGCGCTCGGGTCTGATCCTGTGCAAGCAGGAGTACGCAGCCAGCATCGACCGCAGCGTCTTCCCCGGCCAGCAGGGCGGCCCACTCGTCCACATCATCGCGGCCAAGGCCGTCGCCTTCAACGAAGCCCTGCAGCCCGAGTTCAAGACCTACGCCGCGCAGACCATCGCCAACGCGAAGGTGCTCGGCGACGCGATGCAGGCCGAAGGCTATCGCGTGATCTCGGGCGGTACGGACACGCACCTGATTCTGGTCGATGTCTTTGCTAAGGGTATCTACGGCAGTGAGGCTGAAGCGGCTCTCGGAGCCGCGGGCATCACGGTCAACAAAAACGCCATCCCCTATGACAAAAATCCGCCGATGAAGCCTTCCGGTATCCGCATCGGCTCCCCCGCGCTGACGACGCGCGGCATGAAGGAATCCGAGATGCGCACCATCGCCAGGTGGATCGCCGAAGCTCTCGAACACCGCAACGACGAAGCGAAGCTCGCACAGATTCGCGGCCAGGTTGGCGAGCTGGCCGAGCAGTTCCCGCTCTACGGCTACCTACGCGGATAGCTTTTCTGCGCGAGTAGCTTCAGCAAAACCAAGTGCCCCGTGTTCGAGAGTTCTCGAACACGGGGCACTTGGTTTTTAGCGACTCTCTTCACGAGCGAGTGACTTCTATCTCTACGGAATCTTCTGAACCCACTGGCTCCGCCACGCGGGCGCTTCGAAGGGATCGGCGAAGTACTGAGTCTCGTGCACGACTTTGTCATTGTTGAATTCCATCATGCTCACGGTGTATGCCGGCCTTCCCTGATAGTCGATGACATACTCCGTAATCCAGAGATCGCCTCCCCCAACAATCCGTCTGACCTTGAAGCCAGACGGCTTACCGGGATGATGGCTGCGCAAGGCCTGCAGGTTTCTTCGCCCCAGAATGCGCTCGCCCGATTGCGGGTAGTCGCAGATGGCATCGTCTGCGTAGATGTCATGTTCTGCCTCTGCATCCCCTGCGGCGGAGGCCTGCCAATGTGCATCGAGTGCTGCTCGTATCTCCTCATCTCGCATCGTCGTCCCCTCTCCCATAACGATCTCGATCACTATTGTGCGCTCGCGAGCCGTCTCAGAAAAAATTCACAGTACCGTCATATCCAGTCACTATCTTCAAAGTCGCTTCTCAACTTACTTGCACCAAACATAGGACTCCCCGATGCCGTTGGCGTTTTCGCGTAAATCTGCCCTATCTGCTGCTGCCCTGACCCTCGCGGGCCTCCTGTTTGCAACCTCCGTGCTGTGCCCACATGCGCAGGCGCAGTCCGGCACCAACGACGGGGCGCCGAAATTCACGCCAGGAAACCTCGTAGTGGTAGTCGAAGGCTGCGGCGTTAACGGCGGCACCTGCACCTCTACTCCCAATGGCACAGGGACGGGCGCAGGCAACAGCTCTGTCGGCGGCTACGGCGACAACCAGGGCGCGCCAGTCACGCTGTTCCAATACACGCCCAACGGCACCACATCCGTACAGTTTGTGAACTCGTTCGTGTTGCCGCAGACGGCCTCCGGTGCGAACCTGCCGATCTCGGGAGAATACGGCTCCTCATCCGAAGGTTCGCTCTCACTCTCCGGCGCGGGCCAGTACCTGGTCTTCGGGGCCTACGGCATCAACGCAGCCACGTTCAACGCGAACCCGACAACCTACGGCGCAGCTCCGTCACTCGCGCTCGCACAGTCCGGCTCGCTCACCACGCAGAGCACCTACACGCCGATCCCGCGAACCGTGGTGATGATCGATCCTGCCGGCAACGTCAACTCCTCCACCGCCGTCTTCAACGTGTTCAACAACAACAATCCGCGCAGCGTTTACACGCTCGACGGTGTGAATGCCTGGATCTCCGGCCAGGGCAACAGCCCGGATAAAACAGGCGGCGTCTTCTACACCCCGCTCGGCGCCGTGAACAACGCGCCCGTATCCATCACCGGCCTCGATACCAGCACTAACACCGCAACACAGGACACCCGCAACGTGCAGGTCTACAACGGCACGCTCTACGTCTCGGTGGATAGCAAGGAAGGCTCCGGGGCAGCGCGCTCCTACGTCGGCACACTCGGCACGCCCCCGGCCACCAGCCTTTACGCCAACAACGCCGGTCCCACGCAGCTGACTGAGACCAGCAGCTCTGGCGGATCCATCACCAGCACCAGCAAGATCACTCTCACCGCGCCCGAGACGAACGGCATCAACAGCACAGGGCTTCAGGTGAATCTCAGCCCCTCCGGCTTCTACTTCGCCAGCCCCTCCGTGCTCTACGTAGCCGACACCGGCCTCGGCAAGCAGACCGCTGCCACCAGCTCGCTTGGCGACGGCGGCTTGCAGAAGTGGGTCAACTCCAAGGCGGACGGCTCGGGCACCTGGGTCTTTGAGTACACCATCGCCGCCGGTCTGAACCTCGTAGCCAACACGGCGACCGCAGGTACCACCGGCCTGTATGCGCTGACGGGCACCGTCTCCGGCTCCAACGTCTACCTCTACGCCACCAACTACACCGTCGGCGACCTCGACCAGCGCTACCTCTACGGCTTCACCGACGTCCTCGCCGCCACGACGAAACCCAGCACCAGCTTCACCGTTCTCGCCACCGCCCCCGCGGACTCCAACTTCAAGGGCGTCTCCTTCGCTCCCAGCTATCCCGCCGGAAGCGCCACGCTGACCACAGTCCCCTCGGGCCTCACCATCACCACCGCAGGCACAGGCTGCGTTCCCGGCACCTACGTCACGCCGGTCACGCTCGTCTGGACACCCGGCAGCACCTGCTCGCTCACCACGACGGCATTCCAGGCCAACGGCACCACGCCTGATGTCTTCGCGCAGTGGAATGACAACACCACCTCGACAACCGACATGGTGATTGCACCGAGCACCTCGGCCAGGTATACCGCTACCTTTGCCGTCGCCTCAGCCAGTCTCACGACCAGTTCCAACTCGGTGATCCTCGGCACCGCCAGCACAACGCTCACGACGAAGGTCGCCTATACGGGCGCAGCCGCTCCGGTGGCCTCGGGCATCACCTTCACCGTGAACGGCAGCTCCACCGGCGTTGGCGCGACAACCTGCACCGGCACGACCTCGCCGATCGTATGCACGGCCACCTTCGCCTCCTCCACGCTCGCGCTTGGCAGCTATCCGATCGTCGCCACCAGCGCAGCCTCGACGGCCTACCCCGCGGCCAGCACCAACTCCAGCAGCCTCACCGTCACCGCAGCTACTGACTTCAGCTTCACGGCCACAGGCACAACCACGCAGACGGTCAACTCTGGCAGCAACAGCGCGACCTTCACCTTCGCGCTCGGCCTCACACAGCCCAGCTTCCCGGCCACGGTGACCTTTGCCGCCGTAGTCCCACCCAACGCCACCTATACGATCTCGCCGACGTCGGTCACAGCTACAGGCGGAGCGCAGACCATCACCCTCACCGTGCTGAACTCCACGCTGCTCTCGCGGAAGAACGCTCCACTGTCACCCTTCGGCCTCGCGCCGGGAGCGATCTTCGCCTCCTTCCTGGTTCTGCCGCTCTGCTTCCGCCGCCGTCTCCGCGGCGGGGTCATGCGCTCGCTCTCCATCGCCTTCTTCGCAGTCGGTGTTCTGGGAGCCTCCACCGCTCTCAGCGGCTGCTCCGGCAACAACAAAGCTCCCACGCAGTCCCCGATCAACTATGGCGTGGTTGTCACCGCGACCAGCGGCACGGTCTCGCACTCCGCTACCGTGACACTTACGGTGCAGCCGTAACAACGTCAGCGAAGTCTTTACCGTAAGAATCAGCCAGCGCAACAAACCTTGAAAGGACCCGCGACGTCCTAAAATGTTTGTTGCGCTGAACTTTTGTTGCGCTGAACTGTTGATGCGAGGAGTTCGAAGATGCCGATAACAAGTGTCTGCTGGATTCTGGTTGCTGGGCCCACCGGCGCAGGCAAGACCACCGCTGCGCGAGCTATCGCGGCACGCTTCGGCGGAGTCGTGTTCTCCATCGACGAGTGGATGAACAATCTCTTCTGGATAGACTGTCCGCAGAAGAACGACCTGCCTTGGGCTTTGGACCGGATCGCCCGATGCGAGGCGCAGATTGCAGCGGTGGCCGCACAACTCGCAGCGACAGGCGTCTCTGCGGTGCTGGACCTCGGGTTCACGCAGCGGGAGCATCGGCAGGCATGGCTTGCGCGCGCAAAGGCAGCGGCGGTTTCAGTAGAACTGGAAGTGCTCGACCTGCCTGCGGACGAACGATGGAAGCGCGTGCAGGACCGCAACCGCGGCGAAAGTGCGACCCACTCCTTTGAAGTGACTCGCGAGATGTTCGACATGATGGAGCAGCGCTGGGAAGCTCCAGACGCAGTCGAGTCAGCCTCCTTCGAGACAAGCGCGCGATAGTTTTTCTGCATCCGCTGAAGGATCGCGACAATCACATAAATAGCCGAAAAAAGTATGGCCGGAATGGTAAACACGGCCTCCTGCAGAAGCTCTTCTGCAGGTCTGTCTCACCCGCATACGGGAGTGACCCACGGCGATGGCGGTAGTGCATGTATGCACTGCCAAACCGTCGCATGGGTTTTTGACAGAGTTCGGTCCCGTCCCACCCATGCGACTGCTTCTGAAACCGAAGGAGATCGCTACCAATGACAAAACTCAATCACTGCAACCTTTCCGTTTCAAACGTCACAGAGGTCTGCCGCTTTTTCGAAGCCTGTTTCGGCTTCGAAACTACCGATCGTATCGGCGAGGACAAGCTGGTTGTTATGCACGGGGAAGACGGTGCCGTCCTGACGCTGATGTACGACAAGACCGTCACGCCCGACACCTACCCTCGCATGTTCCACATCGGATTTCTAGAGCAGAACGAAGGCTCCGTGGTGCGTCGCCACCAGCGCATGGTGCAGGCTGGATTCGCAGCACCTGAACCCGCCGTCATCCACCGCGGTGGCCCGAAGACCTTTGGCTTCTACTACACGCCTCCCGGCGGAGTGGTCGTTGAAGTAAGCTGCCCCGCTGAATAGCTGAATGACGAATAGACGAAAGCTGGGGCGAAGGCGATACAGTATGGCTATGAATCTGCGCCGCCTCGCTCCAGCTCTCCTCCTCTTCGCCCTTCCTGCGTTCGCGCAGAAACCCGATGCCGCGCCCAAGCCCGATGCCGCGAAGGCGGATGCCAAGCCTGAGACCAAGCCTGAGACCAAGCCCGAGATGCTGCCCGCAGACAAGTCTGTCACGCAGACCATCACCGTCAACGGCAAGACGCTGCACTACACCGCCACCGTCGGCACCATCACACTGAAGAACGCAGAAGACAAGCCCACCGGCCAGGTCGTCTACACCGCCTACACTCTCGACGGAGCGAAGGACCGTCCCGTTACCTTCGCCCTCAACGGTGGCCCTGGAGCCTCGTCCGTCTATCTGAACCTCGGAGCCATCGGACCGAAGCATGTGAAGTTTGGCAACGCGGGCGATTCGCCCTCCGACGCCGCCACACTGACCGACAATCCCGGCACGTGGCTCGACTTCACTGACCTGGTATTCATTGACCCCATCGGCACAGGCTTCTCCAAATCGCTCGTCGATGAAGCTACCACCAAAAAGACCTTCTACACCCCGAACACGGACATCCAGTACCTCTCGCTGGTCATCTACAAGTGGCTCGTCAAGAACGATCGCCTGCTCGACAAGAAGTACCTCATCGGAGAGAGCTACGGTGGCTACCGTGGCCCGCGTGTGACCTATGAGCTCGAATCGCAGCTCGGCGTCGCACTCAACGGCCTCGTGCTTGTCAGCCCCTACCTCAACCCCGAGTTCGGCGACAGCAACCTCTCGCCCATCCCGTGGATGACCACGCTGCCCTCCATCACCGCCGCGCACCTCGAAGCCGAACACAAGCTCACCGACGACGCCATGCAGCAGGTGATTGCCTACACCAAGGGCGACTACGCCAGCGCTCTCATCAAGGGCAACAGCGACCCCGCCGCTCGCCAGGCCATGATCGACAAGGTCACGCAGATGACCGGGCTTGATCCCGTCTATGTGAAGTATGCAGGTGGACGGCTGGATACGGGTTCCTACCTGCGCGAGGTGCATCGTTCGCAGGGGCTACTCGGCTCCGTGTATGACTCGAACGTGACGGCGCTCGATCCGTTCCCTTACTCACCCTACCAGGAGGCGAACGATCCCCTGCTCGACAGCATCATCGCTCCGACGACGACCGCGATGGTCGACTTCATTACCCACACCGTCGGCTGGAAGACCGACGACCGCTACTATGCTCTGTCGATGACCGTGAACCAGCAGTGGGATCGCTCGACCAACCTGCGTGACGGCTCGGTGCACGAGCTGCGCCAGGCCGTGGCGTCGGACCCCAAGCTGCGGGTGCTGATCGTGCATGGTTGGAACGATCTCTCCTGCCCGTTCATGGGCTCGGTACTGACGGTAGACCAGATGCCCCTCCTCGGCGATCCAGGCCGCGTCTCCGTCCACGAATTCCCCGGCGGCCACATGTTTTACACCCGCCCCGCCAACGGCGACGGCCTACATAAGCTGGCTGAAACGATGGTGGCCACCCATTAGCTTGATCCGAAGCAAATGAAAGAGGGGCCGAAAGGTCCCTCTTTTTATGGAAGCCACCGAAATGACACTCGTAGAAATATCGAATTTGGGACTAAAGTAACGCGCGGCAAATCCACAGGAGCGATTAGCATGGCACCATGCGCCGCTATCTGTCCGTCCCACTTCTGCTGGTAACCTCGTGCATCAGCGCGCGGATCTTCGCCCAGTCGCCGAACGTTCCTGACGACGAGCGGAAGGGATTTACGACCCTCGTGCAGGACGACCTGCGCCATGATGTCTCTTTCCTCGCCTCCGACCACCTCCAGGGTCGTATGAGCATGCAGCCGGGGGACGATCTCGCCGTGCAGTGGATCGTCGGCCAGTTCGCCAAAGCCAATCTTGACCCCATCGCCGTGAAGGCCAGCGGCATGCCGGGCTATGAGCAGAGCTTCAAGATCATCGAGTACCGGCCAGACCGCGCCAACACTGCCATCACCCTGCTGCGCAAGGGCAAGCCTACCGAGGTCTGGCATGCGCCTGAAGCTTTCGGAGCCTACAAAGAGCCCATCGACCTCACCGCGCCGGTCGTCTTCGCTGGCTTTGGCATCACTGCGCCCGAACTCAAGTACGACGACTACGCAGGCCTCGATGCCACCGGCAAGATCGTGCTTATCTTCGACCACGAACCGCAGGAAGACAACCCGCAGTCCGTCTTCTACGGCACCGGGAATACGCGCTACGCCACCACCCGCGTGAAGGTGCTCAACGCGCAGCAGCATGGCGCCGTCGGCGTCATCATCGTCGCCGAGCCGAACCGCAAGCATCCCACCAATGCAGAGCGCGCCGCCCGCATCGGCGGCAGCATCACGCGCAGCAATCCGCTACCCGTCCAGGCCATCGCGGACGACGAAGTGACGATCCCCTCCATCACCGTCAACGACGACGTCGCCAAGGCCCTGCTCGCCACCAGCGATATGCTCGGCAGTGATCTCCAGACAAAGATCGAGGCGACCCTCACTCCGCAGAGCCGCACCCTGCCGGACACCACCCTCACCCTGCATCTGCGTAACCTTTCCGCGAACGAAGGCCGCATCAGCAACGTCGTCGGCCTGCTGCGCGGCAGCGATCCCCGTCTGCGGCCCGAGACGATCATCATCAGCGCGCACCATGACCACGACGGCATCTCCGACTGCCCCGCTGGTACAGGCGGAGTCGACCAGCTCGGGCAGACCACCACCGCCGGCGCCGACTGCAAGGCGATCTGGCATGGTGCCGACGATAACGCCTCCGGCACCGCTGGCGTCATCGCCCTTGCACGCGCCTTTGCCGCCAACGGAGTGAAGCCCAAACGCTCCATCCTCTTCGTCGTCTTTGCCGGAGAAGAGCGCGGCCTGCTCGGCGCGTATTGGATGGCGGCTCATCCGCTGCGCCCTCTTCAACTCACCCGCGCCCAGATCAACTTCGATATGATCGGCCGCGATGAGAAGGCCAGCCCCCAGACCGACGGTCTCATCAAGATTCCCGCCGACACCTCCAACCGTCTCAACCTCGTCGGTGCCGAGTACTCCCCCGACTACGCCCGCATCGTCACCGATGAGGACAAGAGCGTCGGACTTGTCATCGACGACCGCTTCGATCATGAGAACGCCCTCAACGTCCTCTTCCGTTCGGACCAGTTCCCTTTCCTGCTACACAACATCCCGGCCATGTGGTGGTTTACCGGCTTCCATCCCGACTACCACCACATCACTGACACCGCTGAGAAGATCGACTACGCCAAGATGACGAAGATCCTGCAACTGGCGTACCTCTCGGCCTGGCGTTTCGGCAGCGACGACAGCGTTCCCGCCTTCGTCGTCAACCCCGGACCGCCCCCGACGCCCGCGCCTGAAGCCCCCGTCACGGCTGACTCCGCTACTGTACCGGACGCTGTCCCCGAAAAGCCGCGTCATCATCGCCCGGTGACGGCTGTGAACCTTGGCAATGCGCAGGTCAAGGAGAAAGAGGAAGAACCGGCCTCGCTGGTGCTGCCACCACCGATGACGACCGTCTCCATCCCCAGCACGACCACTGCGGTTTCCTCCGACGAGGCTGCACCGACCTCGCATGCGCCCATCGCGCCGGTAGCCGCCACAGGCAACGCCGCCGCCGCGGAACCGCGGCACCATCGCCCCGTCGCTCCGGTGCAGATCAAGGACACCACCAGCATTGTGCCGGTCGACGACTCCGTTGCCGACGCGCCTCCGCCCGTCGCTCCTGTCTCCACCGGCATCACGGCCGACCCCAACGGCAACGTCAAGCCCGCCGTTGCACCCGTCGCACTCGCGCCCAACGCCGCTTCGCAGGCTGGCAACGCTAAACCCGCCGTCACCCCTGTCAAACTGGGTGGAAAACAAGCCGGCCAGGACGAGTACGATCAAGAAAACGGGCCGCCGAATTAGCCGCGGTCCACGATCTGAGGTTCGAAGCAATGGCGTGGTATCTACTTCTCGGTATCTCGAACGGAATGCGCACCATGACCCCCGTGGCGGTGTTGTGCTGGTTCAGCTGGCTTCGCCTGTTTCCTGAGCCTGGCTGGGCTTTCTGGACAGGCAACCTCATCTCGGTGATCATCTTCACCCTCTGCGCCGTTGGCGAGTACTTCGGCGATACCCGATCCAACATTGGCAACCGCACCGATCCGCCGCAGCTCCTGGCGCGGCTGGCCTTTGGCGGACTGGCTGGCGCGCTCGCCGCGCAGAGCATGGCCGAGCCCATCATCGGTGGCGTCCTCTTCGCCTGGGTCGGCGTGCTGATCGGCGCCTTCGGTGGACTCCGCGTTCGCCTCTGGCTCTCTCGCAAACTCAACAGCAACACGGCCGCCGGCCTATGCGAGTCTGCCCTGGCCCTCGGCCTGGCCCTGCTGAGCGCCTGGATGCTGCATGTAAGCAACCTGCCGCCGACCGATGTCCCGTTGATGCCATGAGGCAGGGGTCGGTCTAGCTTCTGAACAGCGCTGCTCTTGAGTCGGTCGCCAAGGCTTCAAGCCGGCTTCAGGCACAGATGCTCTACACCCGGCTCAGACCTTGTCACCCTGAGGTTGCCAGCACTACCCGCGGAATCCCCGCATAGTCGTCCAGAAACCGCACTTCCTCCCACCCCGTCAGCAGCTCCGCAAGCGCCTCCCGCTGACCATATCCGAACTCCATCGCCAGCAGTCCCCCCAGCCGCAACGCCGCCTTCGCCTGCGGGATGAGCCGCCGATACACCTCCAAGCCATCACTCCCGGCGAATAGCGCCGTGTGCGGCTCGAAATCGCGCACCTCCGGCTGCATCTCGGCGGCATCTCCTGCGGGAATATACGGCGGGTTCGACACCACCACGTCGAAGCGAACGCTACCATAGGCTGCCAGCAGGTCCGACTCCGCAAATTGCACCCGACCGCTCAACCCCAGCCGCGTCGCGTTCTGTTGCGCCACGGCCAGCGCCGCAGCAGAAAAATCACACGCCACCACCTGCGCCTGAGGTAGATGCGTGGCGATTGCCAGCGCAATGGCCCCTGTCCCCGTGCCTACGTCGATCACCGCCACCGGCGGGGCCTGTTGTGCGGCCCACGCCAGCACGGCCTCCACCAGCAGCTCGGTCTCCGGACGCGGAATCAGCGTCGCTGGCGTCACTTTCAGCTCGAGCCCATAGAACTCCTGCGTGCCCGTCAGATACTGCAACGGTTCACGTGCCGCCCGACGCGCCACCAGCTCAAAGAACTCTACCCGCAGCTCCTCCCCGAGCTCCTCATCCGCATGCGTAAACAGCCATGCGCGCCCCTGCTGCAGCAGATGCAACAGCAGTGTCTCTGCATCACGACGAGCGATCGGCGGCGAAGCTGCGGAGATGGCCTGTTGAACGGTCACAGCTTCTAAGCATAGCCGCTGCGCAAACTGTAGCCATTGAGTGCAGTCTGCCCGCGAAGACGGTGCGGGCAAAAAAGTGGCCGCCCTCGAAGAGGGCGACCCAATACCGGTTTATTTATTAGTTGCTAGAGACAGTACACAGGCAAAATTTCCAGGCGTCTCTACCCCTTTCGGGGCAGCTTTACTGAGGAGGCTCGGCTGCCTGTGGCAGGGGTTGCCGCGATGGCGGAGCCGCCTTCACCGGCGCCTGCTTCGGAAAGCCCCATTGCAGCCCTTTGGGTCGCCCGCTGCCGAATCGGTACGCCACGCCCACCGTCCCCACCATCGGCGTAAGTCCGTGAGGAATCCCCAGCCCCGAGAGCCAGTACTGGTATTCGAAGTCCACGCGCGCCTTCAGCCACGGCTTGATCTCATACTCGCCGCCCGCGCCGCCGGTAAGGATGTTGTACGCAATGTTGTTGTAAAAAATCGTGCCATCCGAGTATCGATAGCCCGAGTTGTAGTTCAGGACCCCACGGCCATACATGCCCTTCGCATACGGCGTAAACAGACCATAATGCTTCGGGATGTACCGCCCGCCCGCCTCATAGGTGCGCTCGTAAAACTTGTCCTGCCCATGGGTCATCTCGTGGAAGTCCACCTCCACGCCAAAGTGCTTCGTGAAATCGAAGCTGCTGTAAAGAGTCGCGCCCTTCAGCCGAAAGCCGTTATAGTCGGACTCCGCCACGCTGAAGCCGCCACCTGCCTGCAGATCACCCGCACGGCTCGCCGTCGTCAACGACTGCGCACAGGCCAAGCTGCCAGAACTCAAGCCTGGTAGAAGGCTGAGGCACGCTGTAAAAAGAATTGCCGCGAGGCTGCGTCGAACCTCAATCGATAGGTCTTGCAATGTGTCGCTCCGGTGTCGTTGGACAGGGTTGCTGCAACTGCGCCGCCGTACGCTTCCCGGTGGCAGGGCCCCACGCCGATTGTAGCAATGCAGTGCGTCTTCGCCGAAGACTCTCCGCATTCTGTAGGCCGCGTTCTGTCGTCTGACGCCCACAGGCCACCACGAGGGTTACGCCCACCCAACTTTCAGACACACTCTTTTATGACGGAGGCGCTTCTATGACGGAGGCGCTTCGGCCCCTCAGCCCCCGGCTAAACCAGCTCCACGCCTGCATTGAGACGATCCGTGAGGTCGTTCACCTTGGGAAACGCCAACCGCAGCGGCGCGCCCAGCCCACGTACGCCGCACGTACGGATCACGTTGATGCAGCCCTGCAGCAGCTTCGGCGGATGGCCATCCGGCCAAAGCTCCGCAAACGACTTCATCTGACCGTCGCGGTCGGGATGGAATGCGCGCTCATCCCAGCGCTGCCATCCTGGCATGAAGTCCGGAAAGTCCGTAATTGCATTCAGCGTCGAGGCCACGATCCGCTGCTCCCAGCGCTGCGCATACTGGTCCATGAAATGCACATGGCTGCGGCGCTCGACGCGGATCTCTTCGACAAACTCGGTAAAGCTAGCTGCCGTTGTCAGGTTGATGTTCGCATTCGGCTCCAGCCCATGGCGGTCGCCGCCGGAGATCGCGAGGTGCCCGGTCTCCTTTGTTAGCTGGATCACCTCGCGGTTCTCGCGCGCATGGCGCAGGCCGTTCAGTTCCAGCGCATGGATCGTGCTGCCTGCCAGCTCCAGAAAACGGCGCAGCTCCGAAACATGCACCGGGCCCGTCTTGTGCAGGTCCCACAGAGGATGGTTCATCACCACCAGTACCTGCGGCTCCGCGTGCAACTCCTTCAGCATGTTCAGCAGCTGCGCGTCGCTCTGCTCCGAGCACGGCGGATGTCCTTCCCCGATCGCCAGCGTTGGCCGAGCCTGGGCCGTGAACGCCTCAAACCGCTTCATCCACGCCATGCCATCCGCGCTCTTCAAATTGTGAATGCCCAGGTGGAACGTCGTTCGCCCAAACGGCGCGGACCACTCCACACTCACCGGAATATGTCGCGAACTGGGCACCGTGCGCAGCAGCATCGGCGCCTCGACCGTATCGTGATCCGTGATCGACACGAGCGAGTTCAGATTGAGCCGCTGAATCTGCTTCGACTCCAGGTCGTACGCCATGCGCGGCTGCAGCGGTGGACGCCAGTTCGCCCGCTCAAAGTCCAGCTTGATCCCATGCCTGTCCGATCGGCGCTGATAGTGCTCGAAGAGGTTCTTCATTGCCGGAAACGCAACGAACATCGCGTGGATGAACCCCAATGTCTCCTCGGAGATGCTGGTATGACTGTGCAGGCTGACACCCGTGACATACGGCTCAACGGCATCGGCTTGCTGCCAGTTGGTCGTAATCTGCGTCCGACGCGTCGTCGAAGTCCTGAGGGATGCTGCTGAGCTGACAGTCTGCATAGCCGGTTGTCCTCCGCAAGAGCTCGCCGTAGCAACTCCTGCTGGGAACGATTCTCGACAGGCAACGCAAACAAACCGTGACCGTAAGAAGAATAGAAGCTTAATTTCACCCCGTCCCCAGCCAGATACCCCCTCCCCAGGTTCCAAACATTGTCATCCTGAGCCGCAGGCGAAGGACCTGCTTCCCCGACTCATCACAACTCTCTGTCATCTCGACCCTGAGCGCAGCCGAAGGGCCGCGTCTTTTGCGCCGCCGTGGAGAAGCCTGCCCTGAGCGAAGTCGAATGGAACCCCTGTATCTATCGCAGCGAGAGCTGAAAGCGCGAGCCTCCAAATAACAAAAGGGGCACGGCATAAAGCCGTGCCCCCTAGAAACTCTCCAACCTACCGCCAGTGAGAGCTGCGCCAAGCTGCATCGACCGTCTGGTGCGCTTGCGAGATGTGCATCATCGCGCGATCGCGCAGACCGCGTGACTGCGGCACGTCCTCGGCACGATCCAGATCGTGCATGGCCTTGAACAGAAGCTCATTCGCCTTCCCAAATCGGTCGCGAGGCGCCAGGTGCTCATCGATCGGGAACGGATCATTCAGGCCTTTGCCATCGTCGATCGCCGCGTGCTTGATCTCGTTGATCGCAGCATCGATCTCATGCACAGCGGCATCGTCCTCATGCCGCACCGCGCCCCAGCTCCAGCCGTCGTTCAGGTAGTGCCGCGCCGCGCGCAGATCGCTCAACGCATGCAGATACGCAGGATGCGGTCCCGGAACCTGCTGCCAGCCCTGTGCCTTCATCGTTGCCGGTGCCGTCACTACCACCAGCGCTGCCACTGCCATTGCAAACTGCATCATCTTCTTCATGTCGTTCCCTTTCATGCTGCTTGTAAGGTCGCTATGTTAGAGGCCTTCGGCCTCTCTGTCACACGCAATCTTCAAACCGCGCTGCAATGATTAGTTGTGGCCCATTTCGTGATCTTTAGAATCGTTATCCGATGAATCACTGCGAGAATTGAAGCTGCGTTCCCTCTTGCAGTCGCAAGGAGGCTGCATCGCACATCTGCCACAAGTACCTTGCAACCACCTCCGTTGCGCTCCTTGATTCCTTCCTATCCGCAGCTCCGGAAATGCAGCACAGGAACCGCGCCTAAAGTGCCGGAATACAACCCTTTCACGATCTTTTGCAGCGCGTTTCGCTGTGCAATTCCGGGCATGAAACCCGCTATAATCAAGGGTGATGGCAGACGATCAGAACCAGCTCCCCCTCGGCAGTGACGACAACATAAACCCCACCTCGCAGGATGCAAATTCCAACAACCCGCCCGCTGGCGGTAGCGGCGGTGACGGTCCCACTGCGCCCACCGGCCCCGGTGCCCTCCAGATGTTGTCCATCAACATCGAGGAGGAGATGCGTCGCAGCTATCTCGACTACTCGATGTCGGTCATCATCGGCCGCGCCCTGCCCGACGTCCGCGACGGCCTCAAGCCCGTGCATCGCCGCATCCTTTATGGCATGCAGGAGATGGGCCTCCAGTTCAACAAGAAGTACACCAAGTCCGCCAAGGTGACCGGCCACGTGATGGGCAACTACCACCCGCACGGCGACTCCGCCATCTACGACACCATGGTGCGCCTCGCCCAGCCCTTCTCGCTGCGCTACCCACTCATCGACGGCCAGGGTAACTTCGGCTCCGTCGACGGCGATCCACCGGCCGCCATGCGTTACACAGAAAGCCGTATGACGCGCCTCGCCGGTGAGATGCTCGCCGACATCGACTCCGACACCGTCGACTTCGTCCCCAACTACGACGAATCCACGACCGAGCCCGCCGTCCTGCCCGCGCGCATCCCCAACCTCATCATCAACGGCAGCACCGGCATCGCCGTCGGCATGGCGACCAACATCCCACCGCACAACCTCACCGAGGTTCTGAACGCCACCATCGCGCTGCTCACCCGCGCCAAGGACGAGACCCGCACCGACCTAGAACTCGCTCTCGAATTCGTCCAGGGCCCGGACTTCCCCACCGGTGGTTTCATCCACGGCAAGAGCAACATCAAGCAGACCTACTCCACCGGTCGCGGCCGATTCATGATGCGCGCCAAGTGCGGTAAGGAAGCCATCTCCGGTGGCCGCGAAGCTATCATCGTCACCGAGATCCCCTACCAGGTCAACAAGTCCACGCTCATCAAGCGCATCGCCGAGCTCGTCACCGAAAAGATCATCGACGACATCTCCGACGTACGCGACGAGTCCGACCGCGACGGCATGCGCATCGTCATCGAACTCAAGCGCGGAGCCCAGATGGAGATCGTGCTCAATCAGCTCTACAAGCACACATCCATGCAGGAAAGCTTCAGCATGATCTTCCTCGCCGTGCACAACGGCCAGCCGAAGGAACTCCCGCTCGACAAGGCGATCCACGCCTTTATCGACCACCGCATCGACGTCGTCCGCCGCCGTACCGCCTTCCTGCTCAACAAGGCACGCGACCGCGAACACGTTCTGCTCGGTTACCAGATCGCGCTCGATCACCTCGACACGGTCATCAAGATCATTCGCCAGTCCAGCAGCCGCGCCAACGCACGTGAAAACCTCTATAGCTACTTCTCCAACAAGCGCATCACGCTCAACGGAGCCGAGCTCGACGGCATCACGCTCGACCCGACGAAGTACAACATCAACCTGCTCGGCGGCAGCGTCAGCGCCCAGCTGGCCAACGCCTCGGCCGGCACGCTGATCCTCAGCTACAAGCAGATCGATGCCATCCTCGAACTGCAGCTCTACCGCCTCACGCAGCTCTCCATCGACGAGCTCCTCAACGAGCTCCGCGCCGTCCGCGACAACATCACCGAATACGAGTCCATCCTCGGCAGCGAGAAGAAGCTCCGCGGCGTCATCCGCAAGGAGCTCGAAGACATCCGCGACAAGTACGGCGACGAACGCCGCACCATCATCCTCGACGAGTCCACCGAGCTCACCCTCGAAGACCTCATCCAGGACGAGCAGGTCGCCGTCACCGTCTCCAACACCGGCTACCTCAAGCGCACGCCCATCGCCACCTACCGCCAGCAGAAGCGCGGCGGCACCGGTCGCATCGGCATGAAGACCCGCGAGGAAGACTTCATCTCGCAGCTCATCATCGACTCCACCCACGCCTACCTGCTCTGCTTCACCAATAGCGGCCGCGTCTACTGGCTCAAGGTCTACGAGATCCCCGACGTCGGCGCCGCCGGCAAGGGTAAGGCGATGGCCTCGCTCATCGACCTCCAGCCCGGCGAAAAGGTGGTCACCATCCTGCCCGTCCGCAACCTCGAAGAAGACTCCAAGTACGTCCTCTTCGCCACGCGCAACGGCGTCGTCAAGAAGACCGCCCTCAAGGACTTCTCCAACGTCATGGCCCGCGGCATCATCGCCATCGGCATCGACAAGGAAGACGAGCTCATCACCGCCAAGATCACCGACGGCGAGCAGATCATCTTCCTCGCCACCCACGACGGCATGGCCATCCGCTTCAACGAGCAGGACCTGCGCAGCATGGGACGTCCCGCTTTCGGCAACAAGGGCATCACGCTGAAGAAGGACGACTACGTCATCGGCGCGGCTGTAACTCCATCGCCCGAGGCCCGCAACAAGCAGCGCCTCGAACGCGCAGCCGCCGCAGGCCTTACGGATCAGGTCGCTTCGGTGATCGACGAGGCACAGGACTCCGCTTCCTCACAACCTCTAGCTCTCGCCGAATCCGACGACACCCCAGCCGCGCCTGTCGTTTCGGAGGAGGTCGCCGCGAAGCTCGCCAAGCTGGATGAAAAGCTCGGCCTTACGCCCTGCCTCATCCTCTCCGTCTCCGACAACGGCTACGGTAAGCGCACCGATGTTGATGCTTACCGCTTGCAGTCTCGCGGCGGCAAGGGCGTCATCAACATGAAGACCGGCTCGAAGATCGGCAAGGTCACGACGATTCAGCTCGTCGACGACACCACCGAGATGATGGTCATCAGCCAGTTCGGCAAGATCATCCGCATCGACACCAAATCCGTCCGCGCCGCCGGCCGCAGCACCTCCGGCGTCCGCCTCCTAAACCTCGAGCAGGACGACAAGGTAGCCTCCGCCACCGTCATCCCCCCCGACGACTCCAAATACGGCAACGAAGGCGGCCCACTCCTCCAGTAACCGGAAGTAGCCGCAAACATAAAGGGTCGAGGCTTCTGCCTCGACCCTTTATGTTTGCCCGCGCACTTTTTTGCATTGTCATCCTGAGCGGAGGACCTGCTTCACCCGGACCACCACTACTCTCCCCAGAAAAGCACCCCGGAAGGGCCTAACTTAAATCAGCCAACAAAGACCCCATAAAAAGAAACAGGGCGCGGACTGCGTTCGACTTGTCCACGTTGTAGGCGAAGACCAGATTGCCGCTCTGCGCGTCTTTCACCGTCACGCTGGCCTCGGCATGGGGGTTCGGAGACACGAAGATCGTCTTCGCCCATCCCGCCTTGACCCTGAAGTTACGCTGCCTTTGACTGCACAACCCAGCTCCGGCCTGCGTCATGCGTCGCTATGATTTTCTGCTTGTGGTTGATCGCCGCCCAGTTGGCTTCGGCGACTTTTTCCATCAGGTCTTTGGGGAAGGTCGACTTCAGCAGGCCCAGGCCGATAAACATCAGGCGGATGAGCTTGTCGTTGGGGGCCGTGAGGACTGCCCCGTTTTCGATGCGCGAGTACTGCTCGCTGGTGAGACCGACCATGGCGGCAAAGTCCTTGGATGACCTGCCCAGGCGCTTACGGAGAAAGCGCAACTCATCGCCGGTCAGCGTCGAGTCTTTGGTGACCACCGCGACGGCAAGCGCGTTCAGCAATTCGGGCAGGCAGGGAATGCCGACGGACTCCTCGCCGGTGTCGGCATCGGCCGTGCACTCCACACCCACCAGATACACGTTCGGCAACCCGGCTCCCGGGTAGTGATACGGCTTCTGCTTCGTCGATACCTTCACTTCTGCTTTACGCGCCATGTCCTGTTCCCCTTGTTGCTCTGCGCTCTAGACGCGCACTAAAACTTTGTGATCACGCTGAGCTTTTGTCCTTCTGTGTTCACGGAGACGATGAGCGTCAACTCATCCCCTTCTATATCGGCACCACGTACCCGGTACTTCCAGTTGCGATGCTCCTCGCTCCACTCCGGAGTTCGTTCCAGCGCCCAGGGTCCCAGCAGCATGTGCTGGATATCGTCGTCGCTGACATTGCGGTAGCTGCGGTCTTGTCCGGCATGCCGCGTCTGCCAAACAGTGCCATAGTGGACGATCCTCGTGATCGCTAGACGCAGATCGGGCTCAGCCAGACTTGGAGGCCGCTCGCCAGAACTTGCGTTTATATCAATTTTAGATGCAGAGGCCCGGCTTTGCGCAAGCCCTTTCCTGGGGAAAGGGAGCACTTTCGACTTCTTCTGTCCCACAGCGAACCTCTCAGCGGCCTGGAATCCGCCAAGTGTAACAAACCGCTAGCTCCACAACACGGGTCTGACTCTGAGACAATTCCCTCGTGGGAACGCGACATTACCTGGCGCTCCAGAATCTTTCCTATAAAGGACACTCGCAGACACCATGGCTCACCTCTCACCGTCACGCTGCCTTAAGCTTCTCGCCCTTGCCTCGTTTGCACTTGCTCTAGGAGCGCACTCCGCCGCAGCACAAAAACTGACAGAGCACCCCTGCGATCTGCTTGCGGCGAAGACGCCTTGTGTTGCGGCCATCAGTACGACGCGGGCGCTTTATCGCAGCTATGCCGGGTCGCTGTATCAGGTGACGCGGCTGCATGATGGGAAGGCTGCTGACGTTGGGGTGCTGCCGGATGGCGTCGCCGATGCGGCTGCGCAGGATACGTTTTGCCGGGATACGACGTGCGTGATCACGAGGCTGTACGATCAGTCGCCGAACCATAACGACCTGACGCCTGCGCCTCCGGGCGGGTATGCGCATGGGACCGGGCCGGAGGGCTATGACGTGCCGGCGGTGGCTACGGCGCTGCCGGCGATGGTGGGCGGGCATAGGGTGTATGGGATCGCGATCGAGCCGGGCCAGGGGTATCGCAACAACCAGCCGAAGAAGACGGCGGTGCATGGGGAGCCCGAGGGCGTGTATATGGTGACCTCCGCGCTGCACCTGAACGAGAGGTGCTGCTTCGACTTTGGCAATGCCGAGGTGGACAGCAAGGACAACAAGTATGGCCACATGGACGCGATCAACATTATGTATCGGGCGAAGTTGAATGCTCCGGATGTGGGGCTCGATATGGAGGACGGCATACCGGGTGGGCTGGCGGTGCCTGCCGGGACCATGTTCGTCACTGATATGGGCGCGAACGACGGCCAGCATACCTACGCGATGTATCAGGGCGATGCGCAGGGGAGGCTGAACGGCGGCAAGCTGAGCTCGACTGGCAAGGTGCCGCTGCTGGACCACTATCAGCCGATGAAGCAGGAGGGCGCGATCATCCTGGGGATCGGGGGCGATAACAGCAACTCGGCGACGGGGTACTTTTTTGAAGGCGTGATGACGCAGGGCGAGCCCGACGCGGCGGCGATGCAGCGGGTGCAGGATAATGTTGTCGCCGCAAAGTATGCAGGGACGCTGCGGCCGTAGCTTGGGGATGGCTCGAGACTGCGCGGCTGCATCTAAGGAAGAGAGAACCCACCATGCTCCTGCGCACGAACCGTTTCGCTACCTTCGCTACCTTCGCCGCTGCTGCTTTCTTTTCGGCCAATGTATGTTTGCAGGCTCAGGCTCGTACGGCCGTGAAGGCCGCTGCTCCGTGTGCACTCCTGAGCGATGCGCAGGTGAAGGCCGTGCTCGGCTCGCCGGTGCAGCCCGGGCAGGCGGGACCGAACGAATGTACCTGGAAGGACGCCAAGGGCGAAACCCGCGTGTACCTCTCCGTGAAGGACGCCGGCATCGAGTACAAAGCGTTCCGCGACCAGATGCAGGCAACGGGCAAGATGGTTCCTGTGACCGGGCTGGCTGAGGATGCTTTCTATATTGCGAGCTCCGGCTCCAGTGCCGCGCTGTATGCGCTGAAGGCCAAGCACCTCATCCTCGTGACGGTGGATGGCGAGAAGGCCTCGAAGGCCGATAACGAGGGCGCCGAGAAGGTGCTCGTCACGCAGGTGCTGCCGAAGCTTTGAAACCGCTGCCCCGAGGTGGTGCGATTTTGCGACGTCCGGAGGCAACCTCTAAGCCTTGCGCTCTCAGGACTTTGACCCAGACCTTCGGGAGAGGCAGCGGGACCCTCAGACATCCTCAAAGCCCCTTTTGAACATCCCTCTAACTGAAAAGAGAGGAAGCAAAACAATGTCCAAACATGAAGTTGTAGAACACGAGCAGAAGTCAAAGCAGCACGAAGCTCACGCTCCGCACGAAGAGCATGCAAAAGGTCCCCACGATCCGAAGGAAATCAATCCGAAGATCGCATCCGATATCGCTTACTGGTCGAAGGAATTCAACGTGACCAGCCAGGAGCTGCACGAAGCCATTCGCTCGCACGGAACGCACGTCGATAAGGTTCGTGCCGCGCTGCATCCAGTAAAGACAGCCTAGTACTCTGGCTACAGTTCGAAAACCTGCGGAGAGTGCGTAGCGTGACAAGTCGTCCACGAAAGACAGTGAACTTAGCAGGCGTTTTGCTTCTGCTACCGGCTTGCGCGCGCGCACAATCCGTCTCTCCAATCCCGAAGCTTGATAAGGCAAGTCTCGTCGGCAGCTGGTACGAAGCAGCTCGCCTGCCCAATAAGCGCGAGAAGCACTGCGCAGCCGACGCAATCGAGTTGATCGCCCTCGGGGATAAGCCTACGCAGTTGCAGCTGGTCGACGCCTGCACAGATGTCAAAGGCTACAAAGACTCCTGGAACTTCACCACGGTGAAGGACAACGGTTCCGGCGCGCTGAAGGTGCGGACCTACTTTCCGCTCACCCGCAAATACTGGGTGGTCGCAGTCGGACCGATCGTTCCGGTAACAGCGACACCTGCGGCGAAGAAGGAAGATCCAACTGCGGTATCCGCAAACCCTGCTAGCAGCAGTACTACAGCAACAACGCCCGACGCTTCAGCAGGCGGAATGCCTGCCGCGACAGCGGCCAATGGAGCCGTGATGCCCCACATCGCTCCGCCGCCCCCACCCCCGTCGACAGGCTATGCGTGGACTTTGATTGGCACGCCGAATCATAAGTCCCTCTGGATCTACACGCGCGAGCTGAAGCCATCGGATGAAGAGCTTGCCTCGATCAGAGCCCAGGCCGCGGCGATGGGCTTCGATGTATCCAAGTTGATATCTGGGCCGCAATCGAAATAGTAGAAGAAGACAAGCAACAGAGAGAGGGTGCAGCTAAGCTGCACCCTCTCTCTGTTGGTGATGAGGTGGATTAGAAGGAGACCTTGAAGCCTCCCTGGAAGACACGCGCGCTGGAGGCGCCCGGTCCGGGTTCGTTGGTGGTGGCCGAGATCTGTCCGAAGGTTCCCGAGACTGCAGGACCCGCGCCTGTGCTGGCGCTGGGGTTGCTGAAGTTCGGGTGGTTGAGGGCGTTGAACGCCTCCAGACGGAAGTCGAGGTTGACGAGGCCGTGGATGACGAAGATACGCGAGATCTGCGCATCCACCTGATAGGAAGGAATACCGCGGAAGGAGTTGCGACCGATGTTGCCGTAGGTTCCCGGAATCAGGTTCGGCGCGAAGGCTGCCTGGTTCAGATAGCCATGCGTCGCTTCGCTTGCGACCTTCTCGATGTTCTGGTGCAGATAGATCGGCACACCCGGAACCAGGTTCGGACGATCGTTGCCGACATCGGTCAGAGAGATATCCGAACCCTGCGTAACGGTGAACGGAGCGCCGCTCTGGATGTGGACCAGCGGAGCAAGTTCCCAGTTGTTGACCAGCAGCTTGACGAGCCTGTTGGAGAGGCCGAACTCGCTCTTAGCCACGATCACTACGTTTTCGATGTGGCGGTAGTCCGAGCCACAGGGGCCGTAGTCCAGCGCCGGGTTGGCTGGATTCTCGATGCTGGTGCCAGCGAGATCGCCCATGCCGTCGGCTTCGTTGAGGCACTTCGACCACGTCCAGTTTGCGAGCAAGCTGAAGGTGGAGGAGAGACGATGCTGCACGGTGGTGACGAGGCCGTTGTAGTTGGCCGTACCGAAGTCGTTGATGACGACCGAGCCGCCGCCGCCGCCAAGGTACTGGTTGCCCTGCAAGGGGTTGGCAATGGCGAGAGCGAAGCGCGACTTCTGGTTCGCCGTCGTGGAGCAGGGAGTACCTGCAGCACCCGGCGTAACCGCCGCCGGTCCCGTGGTCACGATGCCCGCACAACCTGTTCCACCAGCGCCCCAGTTTCCTGGGATGTAGACAGCCGGGTTGAAGGGTGTGCCGATGGGAGAGTGGCTGGTCTTGTTACCGATGTAGTCGAGTTGCAGCTCCCAGCCATGCGAAAACTCATGCTGAATGCTGGCCGTCCATTGGAACGTGTCGGAAGGCAGGAAGTGCTTGGGGAGGACAATGAACTGACCCTGCGCCGGGAAGACAGCCTGTGCCTTGGTGGGCACGACTGGCTGCGGGAAGGGTGACGTATTTGTGCCGCCGACTTGAGAGCAGCCGTAACCTGTGCCTCCGATCAGCCACGGGGTGCTGAAGCAAAGCTGCTGCGAGGTGTTCGGGCTGCTGGCTGTGGCGAAGGGTGGGTTCTGATTGACGCGCTGAGCGGTGAAGTAGTTGGGCTGGTCGTAGACAAACTCTGCGCCGGCACGGATGACAGTCTTGCCATTGCCGCCGGGATCGTAGGAGAGGCCGACGTTTGGAGAGAACTGCCAGGGAGAGTTCTGTGTGAACTCGCGCGTTACGCCGGGATCGCCATAGAAGAACGAACCAGCGGGTGCGGTCGGATAGACGGAGCTGACCTGATTCGCGAGGAAGGCAGCCATATTGAAGATGGAGCCGCGGTTGAAGACGTCGACCGGCATGTAGGTCGGAGACCAGCGGAGACCGGCCACCATGGTGAGCTTCTTGTCCGCATGCCAGGTGTCCTGCGCGTAGAGGCTGGGCACGTTGCCACGCAGAGCGTTCTGCTGCTGCTTGCTCTGCTGGTAGGCACTCATGGAGCCCATCAGGAAGTCCAGGTTCGCATCGCCAGCGGTAGCGGCCTTGGTGGCTCCGGGCAGGAGTCCGGTAGGTCCGTTGCCGCTATAGATGCCGCTGTCTGTGAAGTTGCCGTTGGATTCGTACGCACCCACGATGTTGAGCTGGTTGCGGACGTACTCTCCACCGAAGACGATCTGATGCTTGCCGCGGACGAGGTTCACATCATCGTCAATCGTGAGCGTGTTGTCGTTATAGTGCCCTGGAGCGCAGGTGCCGCAGTAGGTGTTCCAGTAGTGGTTTTTGACTGACGAGCTACCGACGGCGAGTTGCAAGCCGGTGGCTACGGCGCAGTACTGGGTGATGCCGATGTCGCAGGCGTTAATACCCGGGGCGGACGAGCGAACATCCACGCGCCGATTGATCGTGATGTGCGCGGAGTTCACCGTGGTGCTGCTCAGCGCGTAGTCCTCACCGATGGTGCCGCTCTGAACGCGCTCGTAGTTGCCGGGAGCATTCTGCGTGATGAGGATGTTGGTCGGCGAGAAGAAGCTGGGGAACTGGTAGCCATCGAGGAGGTAACGACCATAGAGGTGGTTCTTCGCGTTGATGGTGTAGTCCTCGCGCGTGACGAACTGCTTGTCGAAGAGCTGGTACGGGATGGCGAACTTCACCAGGCCGCAATTGCTCACGTCCACTGAAGGATCGATCTTGGGCAGGTACTTGTAAAGCGCAAGTGCCTGGGCGTTGTAGGTAGGCAGAGCAGGTCCACCGGGCTGACCGTACTTGTTGCCGGGCAGAGCGACGCCGGTGATGGGGTCATAGAGCTGCTGGACGCTGCCGCAGTTGTTCGCCACACCTGTTCCACCCGAGGCGAGTGGAGCCGGATCGGTTGTGGACCAGTCGCCTGCGAGGTTGGCCGCGGTCGGGATGTACTGTGTGGTGGTTGCGGTGGACTGGACTGCTTTCTCAAACTGGTAGCCAACGAAGAAGAAGAGTCTGTCTTTGCCGTTGTAGAGCTTGGGGATGCGGACAGGGCCGCCGAAGGTGCCACCGTACTGGTTCTGGTGGAGCGTGTCCTTGCCTGCAGCGAAGAAGTTGGTGGCATCGAGATAGTTGTTACGGATGAACTCAAAGCCGGAGCCGTGGTATGTGTTGGTGCCGGAGCGCGTGACGACGTTGACCTGTCCACCGCTGTGCGTGCCGCTCTGCGCGCCGAGTGCTGTCGACTCTACGCTGAACTGGCTGACGGCGTCGGGAAAGGGGAAGGGCAGGTTGCCGCCGCCCATGAAGTCGTTGTTGTTGCCGCCGTCGAGCAGCCACTCTGTGCTGTTGCCGTTACCGCCGGCGATGGAGACGGAGACGGTCTGGTACGAATACTTGCTGCCGGTGAAGTCGCCGCCCGGTGCGGGAGCAGAACCGCCGGAGAGCGCGATGAGGCCGGTCATCTGGCGACCGTTGAGGGGCATCTCGGTGACGGCCTTCTGATCGATGGTCTGCTTGAAGGCAACGTCTTCGGTCTGCAGCGCGAGTTGGTCGGTCGTGACTTCGATCTTCTGATCGGTGGAGCCCACCTGAAGACCGGCATTGATGGCGATACTGCTACCAACTTCAAGCACGATGTTGTTTTGCTGGAAGGTCTTGAAGCCTGCCATGGAAACGGTGAGTGTATAGGTGCTAACGGTGATGTTGGGGAAGCTATAGACGCCGCCGGAATCTGTGGTTGCCGTGCGCTTGGTCTGTGTGGAGTTCTCTACCAGGACGACCGTTGCGCCGGGAACGACCGCGCCGGTGGAGTCCGTCACCGAGCCCTGGATGGAACCAGAGCCTGCGATCTGCGCGAATAGGGAAGCCGGGAGAAGACATAAGAGCAGCACGACCGGAAGGGTTCGGACGAGCTGAAAGGTAAGGCTGGAAAAGGATTTCCGCATACGAGTTATTGGGCCTTCAAGAAGAAGTCGATTTCACAACGCATTACAAGATCCGTTTAGAAAGTCGAAGGATCGTGGCTTGTTGCGCCACTTTTTTTGTATTGCTTTGATCGCGGACGGAACAATGAACCTGTTAGACAAGGCTTGTCAAGTGGTAATGCAAGAAATGGTTCGCATTAGCGCTGCACTCGAGGGATTTTCTGGGAAATCTGTTGCTGCAACGTAGGTCTTAGTGAAATCCCGGCTAGTCAGATTCGTAAACTTTTCGGATTACGACGCATCTAAAGTAGTAGAGGTTTTCAAATGCCACGGCTCACACGCTTTCTCCCTCTTGCCCTGGCCACTCTGTCCGCAACTGCATTGTTAGCGCAGGCGGACCCAGCCGGTCAGACACCTTCTTCGCAAGTAACAAGCACGCAGGACACAGCAGCGCCGATTGAGCGCCATGCTCCCAGCCCGGAGCAGTACGAGCGCCAGCACGGTTTGCAACGCGGTCCCAATCAGAGCTACGACGCTCGTCTGAGCGCAGGCGGCGTACTCGCGACCTCCGGCGGCACCGCCAATGCTGTACCTTTGCCGGGGGTGTACCTCCGGGTTGCGCCGGACAGCACCGTACGCGAGATCGCCTCCGATGCGAAGCACACCGAGTTCCGTGTAGAGCGTGGGCTTGCCAACATCAGTGTTCATGCGCCTTCCGATGGCATGCTGCTGCTCGTCGACCTGCCGAATGGACAGGTGCAGATGCTGAAGAATGGCCTGTACACCTTCAACGCGACCACGAATACGGCTCGCGTGCTGAAGGGGGAGGCGAACGCCTTCGCTAACAACGCGGGGCCGGATACCAAGCCTGTGAAGGTGAAGGAAGACCACGCAGTGACCTTCACCGCAGCGGCGGGCAAGTTGCGCTCCATCGAGTTCTACCCGATGGAAGCGCGGACCGACGTGATCCCCATGCCCTATCGCCAGGGCGAAGAACGTGTCGCGGGTGGTCCAGGCTATGGATATGAACCGTATTCTGGCTTCTACGGCGGATATGCACCGTATGGCTATGGTTGGGGCGGGCCATGGGGTTGGGGCGATCCCTACTTCGGTTATCCGTTCGGACTTGGCGTCGGCTTTGGTTACGGCTTCGGCGGCGGGTTCTATGGCGGCGGATGGGGCGGCGGCTTCCGTGGACGTCGCTAGAAGAGGTTTCCTGTAGCACCAGGCCCGTGCGTCCTCGCGATGCGCGGGCCTTTTCTGTTGCAAGCGTAGTCACTGGCTACAATCGGATATGCGTCTCGGGTACTTTGGCGGCTCCTTCGATCCACCTCATCTCGGCCACCTTGCCGTAGCGCGAGCGGTCGCGGATACATACGCGTTAGATCGCATATTGATGGTGCCAACAGGCAATCAGCCATTGAAACCAAATGGCGCGACGGCTTCTTACTCCGATCGATTCGCGATGGTGAGGTTGTTGTGTGAAGGCGATCCGCGCCTGCAGGCCTCGGCGATTGAAGCACCGACGGATCCGCCCAGGCCAAACTACACCATCGACACGCTACGGCGGTTGAAGGCGGAAGGGCTCGATACGGAGTTGTTTGTGGTGGTGGGGGCCGACGCCTTCCATCAGTTACTGCTGTGGCGTGAGCCCGGAAGCCTGCTGGCGATCGCGGAATGGATCGTGGTGACACGCCCGCACGCCGCGAACGATGAGCTGAGTCTGCCTCCATTGACGACGGCGCAACGCAACCGTGTGCATACCTTGAGCACACTCGATCACCCTGCCTCTGCAACTGCCATCCGCGCGGAGCTCGCAAGCGGAGGCGACTGCGCTGGGATGCTCTCGTCAGAGCTGCTTGCCTACATCCGCGAACACCATTTGTATCGCTAGAGACGGCGAGTTATTACGAGCTTTTCTTCGTTATCGCTGGCATCTTGCGCCGCATCTCATTAGGCTAGAACGGTAGCTGTTTTGAAGGAGTTCCATGGCAAGTAAGAGCGCGACCGAAAAACGTACCGACATTCAAGTGCTGCTCTCCGCAGCCGTAGCGGCAGCCGAAGACAAGAAGGCCGAGGATATCCGCATCCTCGCGCTCGATCCCTCCGAGAGCGGCCTTACCGACTACTTCCTGATTTGCAGCGGTAACAGCGATCGGCAGAACGTCGCGATCACCGATGAGATCGAGATCCGCCTGAAGCGCGACTTCGGCACCTATCCGAACTCGGTTGAAGGCCGCCGCCAGGGTGAGTGGATTCTGATGGACTACGTCGACTTCATCGTCCACGTCTTCTCCGCAGAGAAGCGCGCCTTCTACGGGCTTGAGCGCCTGCGGAAGACCGCCACGGTCGTCAGCATCGACGAGCTGCACAACGAGATCAAGTCCGCGATCAGCTCTACGCGCAAGAAGGCGGCGCCTGCAAAGAAGGCGGTCGTCGCGAAGCCCGTCGTAGCGAAAAAGGCAGCACCGGCAAAGAAAGCGGTAGTGAAAAAGGCTGTTCCTGCAAAGAAGGCTGTGGCCGCGAAGAAGTTGGCCCCAGCAAAGAAGGCCGTTACGAAGAAGGTTGCGCCGGGGAGGAAGGCCTCCGCTAAGAAGCGCGCTAACTGAGATACAAAATCTAGTTTTAGTTCGACAAGTCAAAAGCCTGCGACGAGTTTCCTCGTCGCAGGCTTCTTAGCGTACGTGTGATAGTTGATTTAGAACTCAAGGCGCAGCGCAACCTGCACCACGCGAGCACCATTGTTTAGATTGCCTGCTGGCTCGACTGTGCTCGTGATGTTGCCGAAGGTGCTGCTCGTCACGTCCTGCTGGTCGTATCCATTGAATGCATTCGATTGTGGCAGGGCGAAGTTAGGATGGTTGAAGGCGTTGAACGCATCGGCACGGAACTTGAGGTTCAGCCTATCCGAGTAGATTGGGAAGTTCTTCGCCAGACCAAGATCCTGGTTGAAGAACTTGGGACCACGCAGACCATTACGAGCTCCAATAGTGAAGCCTACGGGACCCGTGTAAGCGCCTTGGGCGGCCGCTTGATTGGCGAAGATGTTGACTCCTCCACCCGCGAGTTTCTGGAGATGCGTCTGCACTAGGTTTTTGGAGCCCACGAGAATACCGGGAGCGTCATTCGAATAGCTTGCGTCGAATGCATTCGAGTTTGTACCCCAGGCGATGCCGGAGTGCCAGTCCGTGATACCACTAATGTCCCAGCCACCCACCATCTCTTCCAGCCAGAGAGGAGCGTTGCTTAGGAACGCGCGATGACGGCCAACAGGGAGCTGGTACGTCGCGTTTGCGGTGACATAGTTGGTGATGTCGAAGTCAGAATTCGCCCGGCACTCGCGGGGGCGGATGTCGTCACAGATTAAACCAATGCCTCCGATACCTGTATCACCAGAGCTGTTCGCGAAGGCCGATGTGTTGTCGATTGAGTGAGCGAAGGTGTAGTTCACCTGGAACTGCAGCCCATGCGACAAGTTCTTCTGAAGAGAAGCGAGAAGAGCGTTGTAACTTGAGAAACCCTTGCTTGTGTAGAACGAGTTCTCAGAGAACTGAGCAGCCGAACCAAGGTTGAGGGGAGCGCCCAGGGCAGCAAGAGCCTGAACGAAATCTCCAAAATCGCCATTATGAACCAAGCCTGTGTAGTTTTCGGCGAGGAAGCTTGTGTAGCCCGCCCCAAGGATGTTTTCAAAGAAGGGCTGAGGGGTGATATTCGCCGCGGCGACACCTGCACGGTTTTGGAGCGTCATTGAGGCGAAAGCCTGTGAGAGCGTCTGACCAGATGCCTTATCCGGGAAATCCAGAATTTGGTTGGCATCCGCCTGAGCGAGAAGACGACGGCCAAGACGACCCATGTAGCTCAGCTTCATCACCATGTCGCCAGCAAAGGTGTGCTCCATGCCAAAGTTATAGGCAATCGAGTATGGAGTTTTCAGGGCTGGATCGATCGTAGCATTGAAAGCCAAACCGTTTTGGAGCCCGCACGGATAGGTGCTGAAACCCAACGCAGTGCAGATGGATGGAGTCGCGAAAGGCGAATATGGAGGCGTCGGAGTCGATGGCGGCTGAATGTTGAGTGTCTTCGCAAGGGTGCCGGGAGAACTCAGCTCTGCGCTGGACAGTCGTGGATCATTCTTTAGCGACGTGACCGGGTCGCCCGGGGTTCCGTAGGGTGTAGACGAGGTTTGCTGGAAGAGGTAGGAGTCAGCATCTTGAATCTGCTGGATAGCATTAATGATTGTGCGGTCGTACACGATGCCTGCGCTGCCGTTGAAGACCGTCTTGCGATCAAAGCCGGGATTGTAAGAGAAGCCCACGCGAGGCGCGAATAGGTTGTGCTGCGGCTGATAGATACCGGGACCATTGTTGGCCTTGCCGCCAAGAACATAGTTGATGATCGGCACGGCGTTGGGTCCGGTTGCTCCCGCGTTGCTCTGTGCGACGCGCGCCTTCATGTAATCGTTGAACGTGGTGGTTTCCACGCTCTCCAGACCGCGGGTCTCGTAGGGAACTGAGTAAAGCTGATAGCTGATTCCGTAGGAGATCGTTAGTTGCGGTGTCGCCTTCCAAGTATCGGCAGCGTAGACCGATGTCTCGTAGTTTTGATAGATGCGAACATCACCTGTCAGTTGGGGAAGAACAGCGCCGCTCGCGTTGTAGTTGTAGTCGCTCTGAACATTTCCTAAGCGACCCAGAACGAACGCGAAGGCCTGATCGTAGGTCTGCTCAGCGGTGTTCTGAAGCGTGGTTTGCGCTGCCGTCGCGCCAGCGGGGGCCTGGTAAATATCGCCGGGACGCAAGCTGGAGTTCAAGCCCAGTGTCTGACCACCAAGACCAACCTCAACCGTGTTGTAGTCAGCCTTCGTCACATTTACCGGTCGAATATCCTCGAATAGTCCACCAAACTGGAGAGTGTGGCTACCTTTGGTCCATGTGAAATTATCGGCGAGTTGCATGACTGGAATGCGGCGGCTCGATGAGCTCGGGTTGAGGTAGAGTGATGATGCTAGCGCCGCCTGGGTTCCGTCGCCAAAGGTGAAGAAGGTAGAGCCGTCCGGGTTGAAGGTATTCGGGAACGAATAGTTCTCGACAGTCTCACCAAGGATCAACTCGTTTGTCTTGTTGGAACCGATGATCCAGTTATGTCCGACAACGAACGCGTATGTGCGGTCGATGAACGGGGAAGTCTGCGGGTCACCGGAGAACTCGTTCGCAGCTTCGGCTGCGTTCTCATGGGAGACGGTGAAGCGTGCAAAGAGTTTCTGCTTAGCGGTCAGGTTGTAGTCGACTTTGCCGGTGTAGTTCGTAGCAAAATCGTTTTCAGGCGCGTTGAAGTTATATCCACCGGAGTTGACTCCGTCGCCCCCCGCTGCGTTGGAGATGGGGAATCGAGAGGCATACGCGGCGATCCAAGCTGAGTCCGCGCCAATGCTGGCAGGATCGAGGGCAGCAATCTGGGCGGACGTTAGGGTAGCAATGTTGCCGGCGCTATTGATGTAATTCACTTGGCCGTTACGCAAGGAAGCAAGGGGAACCGTACGCTCTGTCAGGGCCGAGCGGATGATGCGTGAGTCGTCAAAGTTAAAGAAGAAGAACAGCTTGTCCTTAAGTATTGGACCGCCGATGTTTCCGCCAAACTGGTTTTGGATAAGGTGGTTACGCGGAACTACTGGCGAGGCGTTATTGCTGAACCAGCTATTTGCGACCAACGACGGATCTCGGTGGTACTCATTTATATTTCCGTGAAACTTATTGGTGCCACTCTTGGTCACCAGTTGGAACTGACCACCGCTACCAAGTCCGCTTACAGATGTAAACCCGCCGACAGTGGCGTGGAATTCTTCAACAGCGTCAATCGGAGCATGTCCGACGATTGCGCCACCAAATCCCGAAGATACACCGGAGTTTGACTGGGAAGCGTTGCCGGTTGCGAAGTCGTTCACATCAAGGCCATCGAGTGTGATGTAGTTCTGGTCAACGCGCGCGCCCGTGGTGGAACCTTGGTCCGTGACGCCAGGTTGAGACGTAAACAACGCCGTCGGATCGTTCCGCTGCTGTACCGGAAGCGAATTCAACTGCTTCACATCAAAGGTGTTACCAATCTGCGCATCCGTCGTATTGATCGTAACTTCCGAGTTTGAAGCGGTCACTTCCACTTCCGTGTTCGCGCCAGCAAGCAGCTTTGCGTCCTGTGTCCGGGTTGTCGCAACCGTCAGATAGATATTCTGAATATCCAAAGGATTGAAGCTGGGAGCCGTGAACGTCGCATCGTAACCCTGCCCTGGAGGCACGCTGGTAAAGCGGTAGGAACCGCTACCGTTGGTCGTTTGCGTGAACTTCACGCCTGTCGCCTTATTGGACAGGACCACTGTGGCTCCTGAGATGGCGGCACCGGTAGAGTCAGTTACCGTACCCGTCATGCCTGAAAGATCCTGAGCAGAGAGAAGGGAGGGCATGCAGAAACTGGCCACCAGAAGAATGAAGCATGCAACGGACTTTTTCATGAATCTGAATCTCCTGCACTCGTAAAAGACAGCTGGCGAGCGCACAGTAATATTTGTGAATATGTCAGCATGTAGCCTGCCAAACATCTGATTACGAGGAAAGCCTGTAATTTCCTGCGGGAATTTATCTTTGATCTAATGCTTCGCGTACCAACCGGAGTATATAAATATGAATTTCTGGATAAACTGACAAAGATTCTATGAAAATTTTACTTTCAGCCATCTCGGCGAGTCGCCCTAATGCTAGGGGTTCTTTTGCTCCCCTTATCGAGGAGTACGTAAAGCGGAGCGCCCGGTACGCTCAAACGTCTTATCGATCGTTTTCTCTAGAGGCTGATTTATTAGGCTTCCTCCAAGAATCCGCCACCCGCACCCGGCCACATTTGCTTCTGGCGGATAGCCAGGGGCAGCAGTTGTCGTCTCCGGAGCTGGCTGCGTTGCTGGGGCAGCAGTTCGATGCGGGGACGCAGACGCTGATCTTTGCCATCGGGCCGGCGGATGGCTGGTCTGCTGCCGCTCGGAAGCGGGCGGACAAGCTGGTCGCCTTCGGGCGCATCACCTTGCCGCATGAGCTTGCTGCCGTCGTCGCAGCCGAGCAGCTGTATCGGGCGCTGACCATCCGCGCCGGGCACCCCTATCACTCCGGCCACTGAGGGCTCTGCACCGGACTCGCATAGCCTTCTCGCTTATGCTTAGGGGTGCGCCCGGTTCCCCCGCGCAACGACCTCCATGGACTCGACCCCCTTCGCTCCGCAGGACACGATTGTCGCCATCTCGACCCCGCCCGGCCGCGGCGGCATCGGCATTGTGCGCCTCAGCGGGCCGGATGCGCTGACCGTCGCCGGCGCGCTCCTGCAACTGCGGCACTCCCTCGACGCTCCGCAGGCCCACGCCCGCGCCACCTTCGCGCGCGTCCTCGATCCAGCCTCGCTGCGTAGCAGTGGGCCGGAGCGCACCATCGACGACTGCCTGGTGACCGCATTTCACGCTCCGCACAGCTACACCGGCGATTCTTTGGTGGAGATCGCCGCCCACGGGTCTCCGGTCATCCTTGGCGTGCTGTTGCGCGGGGCGCTTGCTCAGGGCGCTCATTCTGGCCTGCCGGTGCGTCTGGCCGAGCCCGGGGAGTTCACACAGCGCGCTTTTCTCTCCGGCCGGCTCGATCTGACCCAAGCCGAGGCCGTCCACGACCTGATCGCCGCGCAGACGCTGCAGCAGGCGCGGGTGGCCGCACAGCAGCTTGGGGGAGCACTCTCCCGGCGCGTGGCCCCGGCAAAAGACTCCTTGCTCCACCTCATCGCACTGCTGGAGGCTGGCATGGACTTCGCTTCTGGCGAGCTGGACGACGTGGAGGTGGTGCCTCCCGCTCAGATTGCTCTATATATAGAGGGAGCTCGAACGCCGCTGGCGGCTCTCGCTGCGACCTTCCAGCGGGGGCAGCTGCTGCGCAATGGCGCGGCGATTGCCCTGGTCGGTCGCCCAAACGCTGGAAAATCTTCTCTTTTCAATCGTTTACTGGAGCGCGAGCGCGCGATCGTGACCCCGATTGCCGGCACGACACGAGACACGCTTGAAGAGGCGCTCTCGCTCGACGGCATCCCGCTGCGATTGATCGACACGGCCGGCCTGCACACAGCAGCCAGCGATGCAGCGGAGCAGCAGGGCATCGCCCGCACCTACGAGGCCCTTGCCGATGCCGATCTGGTGCTGCACGTCCTCGACGCCACGCAGCCCGTCACCGAAGACGACCAGGCTCTGCTGCATTCCCTTAGCGGACGCCCGCACCTCGTCATCTGCAACAAGGTCGACCTGGCGGAAGGGGAAGCTATCCCTGATCCACTTTTGTCTGTAACTTCGCTTGCCACCAGTGCCCTCACAGGCCTGGGCCTGGACGATCTGCGAACAGCCATCCTCGCTCAGTTCAACGCCGTCGGCTCGCTGGCAGAGGAAGGTCTGCTGAACAACCTTCGCCAGCAGCAGGCGGTGACGGAGACGCTCTCCGCACTGGCCACGGCAGAGGCGGCGAATGAAGCGGGTCTGCCCCACGAGCTCATCCTGGTAGACCTGCACCACGCTCTGCAGGCGCTGGACACACTCACCGGTGCCACTACGACCGACGATATTCTGGGCCGCATCTTCTCCACCTTCTGCATCGGCAAATAGATTCTTTCCGGCGGCATCCTCCTGCCGGAACGATCCTGCCTGATCCCTGGTACGGCGTGCCACTCAAGTCTAAGGTGATGGACTGCCTCGCCTTTCACCAAGCTGATGTCGTCCACATCGAACATCTACTATGCGAACTGAAACATCTTGCTTGGTGGCCTTTCTCTTGTAGACAGGTAATACGAAGATCTCGCTTCAATCTGCTCATGAAGGCTGCGGAAGACGCAGGGATCGTCTTTCTATGCAGGTAAATCCCGAATGGCAAATCGTGATACTTTACGTATTAAATGCGCTATCTTTCGGCCTTCGCGCTCCTCATTGTAGCCAGCTTTAGCATTTTTGTTTCCTTGAATGCACAGAGCGTCCTAGAGGTTTCTACCGTCAAACCGCATCCTGATGGTGCGCCGTGTGGTGAAACACGAGTGCAGGCCGGAGGTCGAGTCGAGATTGCCTGCTTCAATCTTCAAACTGTGATTCGCGAAGGTCTCAATATCCTTCCGAATCAGTTAACGGGCGGAGAGGATTGGGTCCGGCATGACAATTGGGATATCGTCGCGCAGGATAGCAGTGCGGCAGGGAAACGCGAAGAGGATGTGTACAGAGAGGTGCTTCTCGCAATTGCCTATGAGCGCTTCAGCGTCAAACTTCATTCAGAGAGGCGACCAGCAAAAGGTTTCGCCTTGACTGTTGCGTTCGCAGGCAAGCTCGGCCCTGGTCTGAAGCCATCCAGCGGACAGCCGCATTCCATTGATTTGAAGTCAGGACCTACCTTAATAGCTCACGGAATCAGCATGAGCGAATTGGCCGAATGGCTCAAGTGGCCAGCTGGTGCAGGAAGAGTGGTTGAGGACAAGACCGGCCTATCCGGCCTGTACGACGTAAACCTACACTGGACGCCTCTAAGAATCGATCAAGTCACCGATCCTGCTATCGACAAGGATGGGCCGGAGCTCTTTACGGCGTTACGGGAGCAGTTAGGCCTGAAAATCGTCACCATGCAAGTAGTAGCGGAACGTTACGAGATCCAGGCTGCGGAACGTCCCGGTGCAAACTGATGGCTAACTGGATCGCTGTCATTTCTGGTGAAAGAATTAGTCGGAAGGTTTGCGCCGTAGTTACTGATAGTGCGACGTTTCAGGGAGCCGTGAGATGTGTGCTGAACGAAAGCCGTTTCCTCGAACGATGTTGCTCTGTGACGACCTGTCGGCGACCAACTGACTTCTAAGTCACGCATCGCTCCTGCCGGAACGATCCTGCCTGATCCCTGGTACGGCGTGCCACTCAAGTTTAAGGTGATGGACTGCCTCGCCTTTCACCAAGCTGATGTCGTCCACATCGAACATCTACTATGCGAACTGAAACATCTTGCTTGGTGGCTTTTCTCTTGTGGACAGGTAATACGAAGATTTCGCTTCAATCAGGAAGTATCTCTGACAAGAAGCGCGTTTATCGGGACTAAACGGGCGCGCTGTGAACGGCCAAGCTATTTCCTGGACTCCATGCTTATTAGTGCAATAAGCCGTGAGGCTGACCCCTATCGGGGTGTCTTCGCAGGAGCCTGCTCAGGAAATTGTTTCAGGAGTTCGGATAGCGGGGGCACACCGTATTTCGCACGTTCTTCATCCGTGGTTTTCCGGTCGATAGGGACAAGCTCCTCTTTCCCCGTAACCTGATTATTCACACGATTCGTACCGTACTTCTGATAGCCCTCCGTGAAACTTAGATAGCGGTCGATGGAGGCAGCGATCAAATAGCGGGCGTCCTTATACCCGCCTTCATAGGCACTGATAAATAGGTAGTGTGCCATCAGGTAGTTGTCCGCGCTCATGCTCACCAATTTGCCGTCGCATAAGGTCAGCGGAGTGTGCTGCAAAACAAGAGCAGCGTCGAACTGATCTTGTGGCCCTTTGAGACTTCCCTTTGCAATCAGCTCTAGTACAAGCTTGATGCGATCTTGATCAGAGCGCGTCACACTCTTTCCCATCCGCGAATCTTGATCCTCTTGGACCAGTTGTTTCAGCAGCGGCGTCTGCCCCCACGCCAACGAAGAACTAAGGAATGAAACAAATAGCATCACGCATAGCACGCCAAATCTCTTCAACTTTCCTCCCGTTCAGCCAGCAAGCACGCAAGATCGATTGCAAAATTATATCGGGGTAGTACCGGGAAGTCGGCTTCTCGGAAGCCTGTATCTCTAGGTCATCTACAAAGTAGGTCTCAAAGGGAGAGAGGTTGCTGAACTGCGTTCAGGCAATTGCTCTTTACGCCAGACGAAAGCCGCTGTATGGCAATGTCCGCTGCACGACAGGTGGTTTCGTAGAGGCACAAACACTTTGACTTAGTGAAGCTGGACGTATCGTTCAGAATCGAACGAGCCCTTAAGCTCAGCATCACAGTTTAGATGGTGACGTCGATTATTAGCGAGCCGGACTGGCTGCAGGCGCTTGGTGGGCTCCCCTTCTGGCACCCTCCCAACACGCGGACACTCATCCTCTCTCCTCATCCTGATGATGAAACCCTGTCGGTGGGTGGTCTCATTCATTCGCTCACACACGCAGGCACGGATGTATCTGTTGTCGCGGTGACGGATGGGGAGAGTGCCTACGAAGGCGAGTCCGGTCTCGGTCCTGTTCGCGTGGCCGAGCAAGAAGCGGCGCTCGCCGTTCTTGGAGTACCGCAGCACAAAGTTTATCGCCTGAGGCTGCCGGATAGCGGTCTGCACCAGGTCCAATCGGAGCTTGAAAACTCGCTATCTTCCATCGTGAGGCCTGGCATGCATGTCATCGCTCCATGGACCGGAGACTTTCACCCGGACCATGAGGTTTGTGGCCGCGCAGCGCAGGTCGCGGCCCAGGCGGCAGGTGCGCACCTGACCTTTTACTTCTTCTGGACCTGGCACAGAGGCACACCATCGACTCTGGATGGTTTGAGTCTCGTCTCCTTCCCTCTTAGCGACGACGACCTCGCAGCAAAGCAGGACGCACTGCGCTGTCACGATTCACAGCTCTATCATCCGAGCGGGCATCCCATATTGCCTGCCGATCTGCTTGATCCAATGCAGCGCAACTTTGAGGTCTATCTCCCATCATGAATGCCTACAGCCACTCAAGCGCCGACTTCTTTGAGGCCAAATACAAAGCAAGCACGGACCCATGGAACTTTGAAAGCAGCGATTACGAGTTGCGACGGTACGACGCGATTCTTCATATGCTCGATGGCTCTACCTATCGGTCTGCACTCGAACCGGGATGTTCCATTGGTGTTCTGACCGAAGGGCTCGCAACTATCTGTGAAAACGTCTTCGCACTCGACTTTTCGCCCACAGCACTCAAGGAAGCCGCGAAGCGGTGCGAGAAGCTAACGCATGTCCAACTTGCTTGTATCAGTCTGGAAGAGATCGATTCTTACGCTCCTTTTGACCTTATCGTCCTTAGCGAGATTGGTTATTACTTCGCGGAGGATCGATGGAGACAGATCACACAAGAGATCGTCGCTGAGATGAAGTCTGGATCAACTTTGCTTGCTGCACATTGGACTGGCACTTCAAGCGATCATGAAATCAGTGGAGATCTGGTGCATGAAATTCTGCTGGCAGATCCACGGCTCAGCCTTCAGCAGAGAGAGCGCCACGCAGGCTTTCGCCTGGAACGTTGGGAACGGATATGAACCAGTGGCATATTGCCGTTCTGATCCCCGCTAGAGACGAAGAGGAACTTCTACCCCGCTGTCTACTTTCCCTGGAACGCGCTCGCGCACTTCTGCCTTCAGATGTTACGAGTGATGTGATCGTGGTATCCGATTCTTCGACAGACCAGACCTACCAGATCGCAAAGAAGATGCTCGCAGATCGCGGCTGCGCGATGACGGGGAGATATGGTTGCGTGGGCACGGCACGTATCGCTGCTGCGGAGATCGCCTTACGAAGATCTCAAGTGCCCCTCCACCAATGTTGGCTTGCCAACACAGACGCCGACTGCGAGGTACCAGCCGCATGGCTGCTTGATCAGGTCAGGATGGGGCAAAGGGGCATTGCTGCCGTTGCAGGCACGATTGACGTCGACTCTTTCGAGGAACATCAGCCACGGGTTCGCGACCTCTTCCGCACCACGTATCTTATCCACGCAGATGGCACACATCCTCACGTGCATGGAGCCAACCTCGGCATCCGAGCAGACGCTTACAAGGAGGCCGGAGGGTGGGCACGCCTGCAGACAGCCGAAGATCACGATTTGTGGAGCCGTTTGGGCGTCAGTGGATGCAATCGTGTCTCGGACGCACGGCTCCGCGTTTTGACCAGCGGAAGGCGAGTTGGAAGAGCGCCTTTGGGGTTCGCAGGCGCCTTGGCGGCGCACAATGAGGTGACCGTTTGACATCGAGCGAACTGAAAAGCCGCCTCCGAGAGGTGGTCAAAGAGCGCCTTCCATCACTTGGCGGTGGGGAAACACCGAAGAGGCTGACACGCCTACTTGAGATAGGTGAAGAAGATCTTTCTCTCGCTAAGCTTGCCGAAGCGCATTGGGACGCCGTGGCAATTCTTACAGAGTCTGGAATCGAGCCGAAGGCAGACGCAATTTATGGCGTTTGGGCCTCGGAGATACCAGGACGGGCGCTTCGTCTGCGCCCGCACGGAGACGGTTTCCTCTTGACCGGGAGCAAGCCGTTTTGCAGCGGACTCGGAATCGTGGACCGAGCACTGGTAACAGTGAATGACCCCAAGAGCTTCCTCTTCGACATCGATCTGCACGATCAAACCGACCAACTGCGGGCGGACCTGAGTGCGTGGCAGACGGATGCGTTTCGAGACACCAATACAGGCACCATCACATTCGAGGCATTCAGAATCTCGCACCTTAGGAGAGTTGGCGGAGAGAACTTCTATCTAAACCGCCCGGGGTTCTGGCAGGGTGCCTGCGGCCCGGCAGCGTGCTGGGTTGGTGGCGCGGCAGGGCTCGTCTCTTACGCCAAGAAGTCGAAGCGATCGGACCCTCACACATTGGCGCACCTCGGGGCCATGGATGCGGCTCTATGGATGATGAAATCAGCGCTCGCCTCTGCAGGTGCAGAGATCGATGCCCTTCCGGATGGGAACGCGATGGTCCTTGCCCTGCGTCTGCGACACGTGGTCGAGCAAGCCTGCTCAGACATACTGCATCGCCTGCCTCGTGCCTATGGACCTCATCCGTTGGCGATGGATGAACAGATCGCACGACGTTATCACGAACTAGACCTCTATCTACGTCAAGCTCACGGGGAGCGCGATCTCGAAGGTCTGGGAAGGACACTCGCAGGCAAGGAGGAGACGGCAATATGACGTGTGAAGGAGTGCGGGCGTCATTTGCAATTGATAGCACTACGGCGTCTCGCATGACCGGGGTGGCGAGATGCGATCGAATCTATTGGCTAACCACGCATCTTCACGAAGCGGCGGCTGCAGAAGTCACAGCGATAAGCGCGAGAAATCATCAAGAGGCGCTCCCACAAACGCCGCTGGGAGCGCCTGATTTCAGTCGACTTGCAATGCGGACAAGCGATAGAGAGCAGCACGTGAGACCTCCGATACATGCTCAGTATGCCCATCTGGCGGCGTTTCGAAAGCGGCTAATGGCGACGTTACGCGTCTTAGCCGCTACACGAGATCAGAGTGTGACACGGTCAGCGACTGGCTGAGCGACATAGATTTCGATCCGTCACGACCTGGCTACGAGTCCTATGCCGACAATCAGCAACAAGCCCCCGATGATGCGGCTAGCGTTCAACGGGTGCGGCTGCATCCTGAACCAGCCGAAGTGGTCGATGAGAAGAGACGTGATGAGAGCGGCCGTTACAGTGAAGCCGACAAACGGCCCGGCACCCACCTTATTCACCAGCGTGAGCCCGGCATATACCTGCACGGCACCTACCAAGCCGCCGACAACGGCCCACCAAGGCAGCTCCGCCAGGTCCTTCTGCGTTGGCAGTGGATGCGGGTGGATCAGCGTAGCCCCGGCGAAAAAGAATGTGATCAGAGTGAAAGAGATCGCGGAAGCAAGCCATGGGTTCACAACATGCTTATTTAGCTGCCCGTTCATGGCTGCACCGCAACTTTGCAGTGCACCTCCAATGATGATGAAGGGGATGATCCAGCCGGCGTTCGCGTTCATGAGTGTCTCCTTGTTTAGTGTTTTCCAACCAGCATGTTCATCAGAATGGCTCCGCCCAGCGCTGCGAAGAGCGCCACCGGCATTGCGACGGCGCCCACTTTCAAGAACTTCCAGAAGCTCACATCGAGCTTCTCTCCGCCTGCGCCTTCAGCCGAGTCTTTGCGAAGGGCGAGCAGCCACAGGATGGTAGCCAGCGAGCCGGTGACTGAGAGATTCGGTCCGAGATCGACACCGATGAGAACGGCATTCGCCATGAGTCCTTTTGTGTGGGCAGCCTGAATCGTTCCGCCCGCGATCAGTCCCAGCGGCAGGTTGTTCACGATGTTGTTTGCGATACCGACTACGAAGCCAACAACAAGCGCGCCAACGTTCTGGCCGAGATGCGATGCCCAGGCGAGCCACTGTTGCGTCAGGTTCAACGCTCCCTGACTCTCCACTGCATCCACCATGACAAAGAGCCCCGCAACAAGGATCAAGGTCGCCCAGCTAATCTCTTTTGCGAGATGAAATGGATTGCTTCTCGCCTTGATGGAAACGACTGCGGTAATCACCAGGGCCGCAAGGCACGTAGGCAGTCCCAGGTCCTTCCTGAACGCGGACGCCGTCAACAGCACCGCAATCATCAGGGCGAGACCAGCAAGAACAAGCCTGCCATTGCTGCTCAGCTTTGCATCCTCAACCTCGCAGTCGATGCTCTTGCATAGGTCCTCGCGGAACATAAAGCGCATTACGAAGTAGGTCACGAGGATGGAGAAGACGGACGGAACACCGAAGTCTGCGAGCCACGTTCCCAGGGGTGGCATGCCGGTGTGGAAGACGACGAGGTTTGCGGGATTCGAGATGGGCAGCACAAAGCTTGCCGCGTTCGCGATCAACGCGCATACGAACAGGTAGGGCAGTGGCGAAACCTTAGCCTTGCGCACCGCCGTCAGAATAGCGGGCGTCAGAACGACGGCCGTGGCGTCGTTCGACATGAAGATGGTGACCAGTGTTCCCACGCCATAAACAAGCAGGAAGAGACGCGAGCAACTGCCGTTGGCGCCGCGCACTGCGACAGAGGCGACCCAGTCGAAGACACCCTGCTCTCGCGCAAGTTCGCTGAGCAGCATCATGCCGATGAGGAACAGGTAAACGTCGCTGCCCTTGGCTACCGCCTGCCCTGCCAACTTCAAAGGCACGAGACGAAGAACGATAAGGAGCAACGCTCCGCCGGAGATCCACCAGACTTCGGGGATGCCACGCGGGCGCGTCAGCATCAGAGCGATGCTGATGGCCACGATCAGCGGCAGAACAATACGTGCAATGTCTATCGGAATCATCACCACTTCTTTCCGTTCTTATTGGGGCCTAGCTGAGTTCCGAGAAGTCCATGTTCCGGCCACGCTTCGAGTGCATTGTCCTGATCGCGCTCCTCGGACTTCCGCTCTGTACGCTGTCCAACCGCGAGACGCATCTCATCGTTCGCGCTCGCGCCATCCGCATCTTTGAAGGACACCCTCAAAGTATGGACACCTTCGCCCACCTTGGGGATTTCAGCCTGCCAGACGCGACTGTTCTGGATGCGCTTCATAGGCAGTGTCTGACCGTCTATATGTGCTGTCGCTTCGACGGCCTCCGCTTCACTCCAAAACTTTGCACGCACTTTGATACTCTCTTGCAGAACTTCACTTGATCTGGTCAGAAGCCGCTCATCGCTTGGCGAGGTGATCACGACAGTGGGCAGCTTACCCAGCTCGATAAAGCGCCAGCTCACAACATCACCATCGAGGCTGGTGACAGAATAGCCAACCGGCCCTTCTTCAATCTGTCCGGTAGAACGAGTGGCAGAGTAGAGCGTGCGGCCATCGTTGGCGAGTTCGTTGTAGTGCGTGTGACCCATATCGATCAGTCGAACATCGTAGTCACGAACGAGACGACTCACCTCCTCTCCGCCAGCCTTCAGGTCGCTCGGGTAGCAGTGCAATAAGAGAACTTTTTTCTGACCTCTATGAGTTGCTCCTTGCAGCTCGTCTTCAACCCAACGCAGCTGCTCCTCGTTCACAGTGAAGGAGGGTGGCTCGGGAACATCGAAGGCGTTCATGGCGACGAAGCGCGTATCTCCTACAGTGAAGGCATAGTGAGTCTGTTCCGACATCGCCTCTTTAAAGTTTGCGAAGCTCTTCTCATGCACGTCGTGATCGCCGAGGATGGCACACCACGGAACCTCCAGGCGATCGAGCTCGCCTCGCACGACTGCGTAGGCGGCGCGGCTGCCATCGTCAGCCACGTCTCCCGGCAGGAAGACAAAGCTTACTGAATCAGCAAAGGCTCGATTGACCTCATTCACAATCGCTGCAAGATCGAGATGGTTCTGCTCACCGGCCCTGGTCATATGGAGGTCGCCAAAATGAACCCAGCTGATCACGCCTGCAGCGTCGGGCGGTTGCGGTTGAAAGGTACGTTTCGGTGCGAGGTGATTCATGCTGAAAGCTCCTGGGCAGTATGTGTTGACGATGTGTGTTCTGATATATCCGGGTTTGTGAGCGTCTCAGGAATTGCAGCCCACAGAACCGCGAATGCGAGTGCAGCGATCGCACCTAGCGACAGGAAAGAGATGCGGTAGCTGAAGTGCTGAATCAGCTTTCCGCCGAACGTCGTACTGAGAGCCGCACCGAGCCCGACCGCTGTTGCAAGACTGCCCTGAACGAGATTGAAGCGTCCCGTGGCGCGGGTCCTGTCTGCTATGACGAGGATCGAGACCACACCAAAGATCGCATTCGCGATGCCATCCAGTAGCTGGATCGCGATGAGGCTCTCCGTGTTGTGGGTCAAGGTATAAAGAAGTGCGCGGACGGGAAGCACTCCGAAGCCAACCAGCAGTAGAGGCTTTCGTCCATGCAGATTGGCGAAGCGTCCTATCGCTGGAGCGAAGCACATGATGACGACCTGCGTCACGATGATGCAGGCCGACATGAACGGAGCTGCCGAGGCCCGCGAGCCATGCGAAAGCATCTCGCCGAGCTGCGGCAGCATGGCAGCGTTTGCGAAGTGAAAGAGAAAAGCACACGCAAGAAAGATCAGAAGAGTGCGGTCCCCGAGCAGCGTCTTCATCACAGAAGCTCTCGCAGCGACCTCCTTACCCTCCACCTCGATCGCTCCGCCACGAGCAAGGTCGTAATCAATGTCCTTGCTCTTGATCGCGCGGATCGCAAGCACCGTGGGGATGGTGAGCACGGCAGCGGTGATGAAGATCGCACGGTTCCCGAAGAAATGACTCATACCGGCAATTAACAAAGCGCACGCCACATTGCCGGCTGAATTGAAGGATTGATTTTTTCCGAACTGACGATCGAAGAACGTGACGCCGACCATTCCCATCGTGACCGCAGCAAGTGTTGGCCCGAGGAATGGCCCGGCTCCTCCGATAAGGACCTGCGATGTATACACAGCCCACGGTGCAGCCGTGATGCTGAGTAGCACCGCCCCCACCGCGAGTACCGCGGAGGCGGCAACAAGGATGAGTCTCTTCGACCTGACCTGATCGACAATCGCGCCAGCCGGAGTCTGCAGAATTACTGTAATGATGCCACCGAGGGTCAACGCCACCCCGACGCGTCCCGGCTCCCAGCCGGCTCCCGCCAGATACGCCGCGAGAAACGGTCCTAGGCCGGTTTGCACATCGGCGAGAAAGAAGTTCGTCGCCTCGAGAGCGTGGATACTTTCTTGCTTGCCAGGATCGATTTCAGCAGCGTTAGACATACAGAATGACTTTCGGGATAACCAGACACTTTTGCGTTGCGAGCTTAGCGGCCGCTCTCCAGCTTGAGAGGACCATTGCGTTCGATGCAGTCGAAGTCCAGCCCCATCAAGCAGGTAGATTTAATTTTTTGAGGCCAGGTTGTTCTGGATGTCCTAATCGGGTGCGCGAGCCTTGAAGGCCCGTGCATCCGGTTAGTGACAGCGAGGAGTTCACTCGTCAAGCGATCTTAATCTTGAGGAGGCGGATCCATTCCGTCCGGTGGTGGCGGTGGTGCTCCGTTCGGAGGGGTAGGCGGAGGCCCAACCTCGAGTCCCGGTGGAGGCGGAGGTGGAACTACATCAGGACTCGCCGCTGACAGCGGGGCATCAGGAGTCGCACCACAAGGAGGGGGAGCCACGCCCCTGCTTCTGCGTCGCGGCGCTGGCTGCGGGGATCCCGGGGGCGGCGGTGCTGCACCTTCGGCCAGTGGCCCGGGAGCCGACGCATTTGCAGAGAATGTCTGATCCTTCAGCCGGACGCTCGCCGCTTCGACTTGTAACTGTCCGTTGATCTCTGACTTCATGCCAGTCACGGTTATCTTTTCGCCCTTGTGAAGTGCGGGGCCCAGCTGACCACCGAGCTCGGGTGAAAGATCAACCACGCTGCCATTTTGGAGATACAGGCTGCGTACCTCTCCCCCCGGGCCTGCATTGAAAGCCAGGACGCGAGAAGACTGGGTGACTACCGAGAGTTGTGCCTCCGGCGAAGGAGCGGGAGCGGTATTCGGGATACCCGCGGGAGGTGCTGGTGGTGTGGGAGTCGGACTCTGTGCAAACGCCACAGAGCTAAGAGCGAATCCGAGAGCTGTGATTTTTAGAGAAGTTGAAATGTACATCGGCAATACCTCTAACCGGTAGTAGGGCAAGCCGCGTGCCATTCCTTGAAATCGTCGATGTGCTGCAATCGCGGCATTTCCGGGGGTCGAGGACTTCAGGAGTCTCTTTGCCTGACCGCAATCTGCCCACCCGCTGTGCTGATTGCGTACGCATGGTTTGCGATGGCTGAGGTTCTTCGCATCTGAATCTCCATAAAGCCGCCAACACCCGGGAGAAGTCCCGATGGCAGCCAGGTTGCATACGAATACAACAGATGCTCGATAGAAGTTCAAAAAGCATGACGAGAGAGGAGCCGAATGCCGAAGATCTTTTGGAGAAGCCTCCGTTCCCGCATCCTTTTGCTCGTCGTTCTGACGTTGCTCTTTCTCACAGCCGCAGCCATCAGTCTGTTTACGTTTCTTCGCAATCGCCATGCTGAAACACTGTCCCTCACCGAGCATCATCTCGTCAGCGTGGCTGTCAGTCTCGCGCGGAACTATGCCGACCATCGGACTGCGAATGATTCTCTGCGGGCGATGGAACCGGGGCCACCAGCGCCGCCTCCACCGCCCTCGATCCCTCCGGCGCCACCGCGCCCCGGACATGAAAGGCCACCGCATCCCAAACCTGACCTTCTCAAGGGGCTCACGACAGAAACCTTGCAGCACGAGGACGGCATCGAAGGCGGATTCTACGCAGCCAGAGCGGATGCCCTGATTGGCTATGCCTTCCCGACTCATGAAGGCCCAGGGGCGGAAAAAGGTATGCCCGAGCGGGAGCGCCCCACCATCGAAAATCTTGCGAGAGAGGCCGTAGCGGCGAATGCGATAAGGACCTATCGCTTTGAGGGGACGCATGATGCCATCCTCTTCGTAGCAGCTCCGATCCATGAGCCGTCACAGACAGATCAAACCGCCAAGACTACTGATGAAGTGACTGGAGCTGCGTGGCTGATGGAGCGTCTGCCCGGAATCGAGGGCGGACAGAACCGCGAGCTCTTATTTGGGAGTGTCGGCTTCGGAATTGCGGCGCTGATGACTGCGCTGCTCGCCGTATTCGTTACGACGGAAATTCGCAGCGGCGTGAACATCGTTCTCCAACGGCTGGGTTCCATGGAGGGTGGCTTGCCGGCAGCAGATCAGCAGATGCAGGACCGTCCTCCGCTCGAAGAATTCGACCGCGTCCTGCATGGGATCGACTCGCTCGCGCTCGCCTTACAGGAAAAGATCGAGAACGAGCGGACGCTGGAATCTCAAATGCGCCATAACGAACGGCTCTCCGCGCTGGGGCAGTTTGCCGCGGGGATCGCGCATGAGCTTCGCAATCCGCTTGGAACGATCCGAATGCGGACGCAGATGTGGCAGCGATCCACTGACGCGGAGGCGGCCAGGCGGAGCAGCACCGTGATCCTCGAAGAGATTGACCGGCTGGACACCATCATCAGTCGTCTCCTCTATTTCGCCAGACCAATTCAGCTTCAACTTCAACCCGTCTCACTGGGTGATCTATGTGCGATCACGGCGTCGACGTGGGCGGAAAAAGAAGCGGCTAAAGGCATCCAGATTATCTGTAAGGCAACGTCGCGCAGCGTCGTCACGGCAGACCGAGGCAGACTCCTCCAGGTGCTCGACAACCTGATGGAGAACGCCGTGCATTCGGCTTCGCACGCCACAGCGCAAGGTGGAAACGTGACGATCAGGACGGCGCTTGAGGCCGAATTCGCCCGCATCGACATCATGGATAACGGAAAGGGATTTACGCCAGCAGCTCTGCGTCATGCCTTGGACCCGTTCTACACCACGAAGGACACCGGAACAGGGCTTGGTCTTTCCATCTCGTTTGAGATTGTGCAGGCTCACGGAGGAGAATTACTTCTCGCTAACCGCGAAGGTGGCGGGGCCGTCGCTTCACTTCGATTGCCACTGAATGGCAACGATCGGAATACCCTAAACATGGCGGGACAAGAGGCAGGACAAGATGTCTGAAGTGCTCATCGTGGACGACGATCATAACTTCCGGGAGACGTTGCAGGAACTGCTGTCCGATGCCGGATATCAGACTCGAATGGCAACCAACGCTGAAGAAGGGATCGCCATGCTTCAGGCCATGACTCCCGACCTCACGTTGTGCGATTGGAAGATGCCTGGCGGTGGCGGAGAGCAGTTTCTCAAGAGCCTCCAGTCCGAAGGGTTGCTGACCACCATGCCCGTCATCATCCTCACTGCCCACGGCACGGGGCCCAATGCGATGCAGGCGATGCAGCTTGGCGCGTACGACTTCATTACCAAGCCGCTCGATATCGACCTGGCTCTCACCACCGTCGCGCGCGCGATCCGCCATATGGAGCTGCAGCGCGAGGTCGAAGTCTTACGACAGCAGCGGTTCAGAGACAGCTCTCTCCATGACCCTGCTGAATCCGGTGAAGGGCTGAAGCCTCAGCTCATCGGCAACTCCCCGGCATGGATTGAAGTGTTCAAGAACATTGGCAGAGTTGCCACGACCGATGTCAGCGTTTTGCTATTAGGAGAATCGGGAACGGGAAAGGAGGTCGTTGCCCGCGCGATCCATCAAAACAGCGCGAGAAGTCATCGATCCTTCATCATTCTCAACTGTGCCGCCTTACCTCCGGAGCTTCTGGAGTCCGAACTCTTCGGACACGAACGTGGCGCCTTCACCGGAGCAGTCGCACAGAAGCGTGGCAAGTTTGAAGCCGCAGACGGCGGAACAATCTTTTTAGATGAGATCGGTGAACTGCCGCTGTCCCTTCAGCCCAAGCTTCTGCGTGTTCTGCAGGAGCACACCTTCGAGCGAGTTGGCGGAACGGCTTCCATCCATGCTGATGTTCGCGTGATTGCGGCGACGAATCGACAACTGGAGGAGGATGTCGAGCAGAAGACCTTCCGAGCTGATCTGTTTTATCGCCTGAACGCCTTTACGGTCCGCCTCCCGCCACTGCGAAAACGCCAGTCCGACATCCTTCCTCTGGCGGAGTATTTCCTTGCGCGCTACGCTCAACGAAATCGACTCCCCTTTACTGGCTTTTCTGCCGATGCCATCGTGGCTCTGCAAAATTACTCCTATCCAGGCAATGTGCGGGAGTTGGAGCACCTGATCGAGCGAGCTGCCGTCAAAGCCGGGGGGCGAGCTATAACGCCCGACCTCATCCAGGAAGAGTTAGCCAGAGAGAAGAGTGCCGCGCCCGGTATCTTCGATGCTCAAGCAGTCGAAGGAATGCCTTTCCATGAGGCGGTCGCTAGCTGGGAACGCTATCTCATCCAACAAGCGTTGAAGGAGTCCCACGGCAACAAGTCTGACGCTGCACGCAGACTGGGAATTCACCGGCGTTTGCTCTACGAAAAATTGGCACAGTTAGGAATTCACTAACCTCATCCGCCATTCTTCAATCTCCAGGCAGGCGGCGCTCCAGGCAGGACACCATCAAAGTCTCCTCCTACTCATTTCTATGGTTGCCTCTAGCTGACGTTGCGATCCCGCCGAGGGTATGAAGTCACATTTGGACCTACCGTGGAGGCCTATACACTCTGCATTCTATCTGCCTGCGCATCAAAGACTTACAAGATACGTGCACCAGTATCGCTGCAGCTGTAGTTGACACAGTGCACCTGATTAAGGCGAAGATAAGGCGAATGAACTCCGCCGCCCAAACACGCTTTGCCGTCGAGTCGGCGCTTGCACGCCGTATTCCCGCGGCTCTTAGTCCACGACCTAAGACGGTGCGCGAGCGGTTGGCCTGCGACGTGGAAGAGCTGGATCGACTGCTGGGCGGCGGTCTGCCTGTAGGGGCTATTACGGAACTGGCGGGCATCGCCGGCTCAGGTCGGACGACTTTGGCGTTTGCCTATGCTGCGGCGGTAGCTCGGGATGGGCGTGTTCTTGCGTGGGTCGATGCCGGCGACACACTGGACCCCGCAAGCGCCGCGCTCAACGGCGTCGAGCTATCGCGGCTGCTATGGGTGCGCTGCAAAGGCGAGAGCGAGTCGCAGACAGAGCTGGCGCAGAGCGTGGGGCCTACCTCCTTTGCAGGCGAGAGCCTACCCACATCGGTAAAGGGATGCGGCAGCCCGCACCCTCGCAACGAAGTAAAGGGGATGCCTGAGGCGGTGAACGCCATGCTGCAGTCGCATGGAGGGCTGCTCGATCACCATACGAGGCGCGAGCGAAAGTCTATCGGCACGCCAGGGATGCCGAATCGTCCCTTCGGGAAGGTAACGGATCGCGAGGAGCAGCGGCCCAGCGACCGACAGCCTTCGCGCAAGGAACGGTCTCTGGCGCACGAGCCACGCTGTGCAGAGCCGCAGCCGCATCGCCGCAAAACGGATGAGGTGAAGGCTCCGCCTCCGCGTGTGGCACAGGCCACTCCGACGATGACGTATGCGAAGAGGAAGGCGGCTATGCCATGGTCGGCTCTGGATAACGCATTGAGAGCGACGGACCTGCTGTTGCAGTCCGGTGGCTTCGGGCTGATCGTGCTGGACCTCGGCGATGTTCCGGTGGAGCAATCGTGGCGTATCCCGATGTCGACATGGTTCCGTTACCGTGCTGCCTGCGAGCGTTCTCGCGCGAGCCTGCTGGTGCTCACGCAGCATCCCTGCGCGCGTTCAAGCGCGGAGCTTGTGATGCGCATGAGCATGGGCGACGTCGAGGCGGATGGCAATGTGCTTAGCGGTCTTTCTTTTAAAGCGGAGATCGAACGACAACGCTTTTCTGAGCAACCGCTGACTGTCGTTCCCATTCGCAAGCCGCCGCAAAAAGAACAGGCGGACGCGTGGAAAGGCAGGATGTCATGGGCGGTGTGACGGCTCAGTACGTCTGCGTGCATGTACCCGAGTTTCCTGCACAGGCCCGGCTCCGCTTGAGACCGGACCAGTCAAAGGATGCGGTCGTGGTGATCGAAGGTGAGCGTCCGCTACAGACCGCGTGCAGCGCAAATCTGCGGGCGCAGCATATGGGCGTTGCTGCAGGCATGACGCGCGCTGAACTGGATGCCTTTCCGGAGTTGATTGTGCTGCTGCGCTCTGCTGTGGAAGAGCGCGCGACGCAGGCAGCCCTGCTGCAGATGGTGGCTGCTTTTACCCCGCGTGTCGAAGTTGTGCCCTCGCAGGAGGCCTTTGTCTGTGTGCTCGATATGGCCGGTGTCCAATGGATCTTTGGCGATGCAGAGCGCGTCATCGCCGCGATTGCGAAGGCTATCTGCTCGCTTGGATTGGTCGCCAGGCTTGCGAGTAGTTGCAACTTTCATACTGCCGTTTGCGCGGCTCCCTTTGCGCGCAGCAAACCTGTAGTCATTCCAGCGGGAGTGGAACGCGAGTGGCTTGGACGCCTGCCCGTCTCGGCGCTGGGGCTGACCCCTGAACAAACCGAGCGGATGACGTTGTGGGGTGTGCGCACCTTGCGCGAACTTGCTGACTTGCCAGAGGTGGAACTTGTGGTGCGGCTGGGGCAGCATGGCAAACGGCTGCGACAACTTGCCATGGGCAGGCACCAGCACCTGATGGTGCCGGAGGAGGATGGACTTGCCTTTGAAGATGCCGCCGAGTTCGACGCCCCCGAGGATCGGCTCGACTCGCTTCTTTTCGTTGTTGGCCCTATGCTCGACCAGATGCTGCTTCGGGCTCAGGCCCATGCATACTCGCTCGCGTCGCTGACCATGACGCTCGCGCTCGATGGGGGAGCTGAGCATGTACGTACACTAAAGCCCGCGCTGCCATTGGCCGAGCGCGCCGTATGGCTGAAGCTTATCCACCTCGATATCCAATCGCATCCACCCCCTGCAGGTGTGGTGGGTCTGCGGGTGTCGGCCAAGCCCGGCAAACGCGGCAAGGTACAGATGGGGCTCTTCAGCCCGCAGCTTCCTGAACCCACACGGCTCGACGTGACCCTGGCGCAGATTGAGGCGATGGTGGGGGAAGGCCGTGTCGGAAGTCCGCGTCTGCTGGACACGCACCATCCGCAGGACTTCGTCGTAGAACGCTTCGTCGTGAAGGTCGCGCAGAGCAAGTCAGAACATCCGCGCGTGTCCGCTGTTCTGCGTCGCCTGCGCCCTCCTGCAACGTTGCATATGTGGTTCGACGCAGGCTCTGACAGGCCGAACGCCTTCGCGCTCGAGGGGCGTCGCTATCGCGTGTTGGATGCCTTCGGCCCATGGCGTCGCAGTGGCGAATGGTGGTCGCAGCGTGTGTGGTCCCGCGATGAGTGGGACGTGCGCGCAATTGCAGGTGAGACCGCAATCACCTGCCTGATTGTGCATGATCTTCTCCGTCATCAATGGGCGCTCGAGGCCTTCTATGACTGACTCGCCCGAATACGTCGAACTGCATGCCGCCAGTGCTTTCAGCTTTCTCGAAGGGGCATCGCAGCCAGAGGACATTATGCAGGCGGCCTCCGATAAGGGGCTGCCATGCATCGCGCTGCTCGATCGCAATGGCTTCTATGGCTCCGCGCGCTTCCACTCAGCTGCAAAGAAGATCGGTATGAGGGCGCATGTCGGCGCAGAGATTGCCGTAGCCGATCTCGGCTTCCGCCTTATGCCATCTTTCGCACTCCCTCATCAGCATCGCCGGCAGCCAGTGCGTCTGTCGTTGCTGTGTACCTCGCGTGTGGGATATCAGAACCTTTGCCAGCTCATCACTCGCTTCAAGATGCGCGAGGCTACCAAAGTCGAGGGAGCAGCCACCTTAGACGATCTACGCGGGTTCAGCGAAGGTCTGATCTGCCTCACCGGCGGGGATGAGGGACCACTAGCCTCCACACTGGTGAATGGAGGCATGGATGCCGGTCGGCAGTGCATTGAGAAGCTGACCCGCATCTTCGGCCGCCAGAACGTCTACGTAGAGTTGCAACGCCATGGTCTGCGTGCAGAAGAAGCCCGCAATCAGGCGGCGCTGGATATCGCCGGATCCCTGCAACTGCCACTGCTCGCAACCAATGGCGTGCGATATGCCACGCAGTACGACCGCGAGGTGATGGATGTTTTTACGGCAATCCAGCATCACCTGCCGCTCGATGAAGCAGGACGTCTGCTGCAGGTGAACTCGCAGAGGCATGTGCGTAGCGCAGCGAGTATGCGGAAGCTTTTTCACGATCTACCGGACGCTATTGAAAACACGCTGCTGGTGTCGCAGCGGCTGGAGTTTGAGCTGGACGATCTTGGCTATGAGTTTCCTGCGTATGAGACAGAGACCGGCGAGCCCATGGCGACATACCTGCGCAAACGTGTGGCTGAAGGAATTGAACATCGCTACGGTCCGAAGCGCGATGCAGCCCTGCACGAGCGCGCAAAGAAGCAGGCGGAGCATGAACTGGTGTTGATTGAGAAGCTCGGCTTTGCAGGTTACTTTCTCATCGTGTGGGACATCGTTCGTTATTGCAAGACGAACGACATCCTTGTGCAGGGTCGAGGAAGCGCGGCGAACTCTGTGGTCTGCTATGCGCTGGAGATAACGGCGATCGACCCCATCGGCATGGACCTTCTGTTTGAGCGATTTCTCAATGAAAATCGCAAAGAGTGGCCCGACATCGATCTCGATCTGCCCTCGGGTGACAAGCGCGAACAGGCGATTCAATATGTGTATCGCCGCTATGGACAACTCGGTGCAGCGATGACGGCAAACGTCATCAGCTACCGAGGCAAGTCTGCCGCACGCGAGGTGGGCAAGGCTCTCGGCTTCGACGAGGAGACACTTGGACGCCTGTCCGGTCTCATCGGGCATTGGGAGTGGCGTAAAAAAGACGAGACGCTGACAGATAATTTTCGCCATGCCGGCTTCGATCCAAAGCATTGGCGTATCGCGAAGTATGTAGATTTGTGCGAGCGCCTGCAGGACCTGCCGCGTCATCTTGGTCAGCACTCCGGTGGCATGGTGGTGTGCCAGGGGATGCTCAACAAGGTGGTGCCGCTGGAGCGAGCATCGATGGCTGGGCGCAGCGTCGTACAGTGGGACAAGGAAGATTGCGCCGATCTCGGATTGGTGAAGATCGATCTGCTCGGACTTGGCATGATGGCGGTGATGAAGGACTGCCTCACGCTCATCCCGCAGCATTACAACATGCCCATCGACCTCGCGCAACTCCCGCAGGACGATCTCGAGGTCTACGACGTACTCTGCAAGGCCGACACGGTGGGTATGTTCCAGGTGGAGAGCCGCGCACAGATGGCCTCGATCCCCCGCAATGCCCCGCGCAAGTTCTATGACCTCGTCGTGCAGGTGGCCATCATTCGCCCTGGACCCATCGTCGGCAAGATGATGCATCCCTACATGCGGCGCAGGCAGAAGAAGGAAGAGATTACCTATCCACTACCGGAGTTGGAGCCGGTCCTGAAAAGAACTCTTGGAGTTCCGCTGTTTCAGGAGCAGCTTCTGCGCATCGCGATGGTCGTCGGCAACTTCACCGGCGCTGAGGCCGAGGAGCTACGCAAGGCCGTCGGTATGAGGCGTTCGTGGAAGCGCATGGAAGAACTGATGGTGAAGCTGCGCAACGGCATGGTAGAAAACAAGATCGCCCTTGAGACACAGGACGTCATCGTGCAGAGTATTCAGTCCTTCGCACTCTATGGCTTCCCTGAATCTCACGCTGCGAGCTTTGCTTTGATCGCGTATGCCTCGGCCTACTTCAAGGTGAAGTACCTTGCTGCGTTCACCTGCGCCATGCTCAACAATCAGCCGATGGGGTTTTACTCCGCCGCTGTATTGGTCAAAGATGCGCAACGACATCTCCTGCGCGTGCATTATGTCGATGTGCAACAGTCTGACGCCGTCTGCACCGTTGAGCACGAGCCAAATGGCAAAGCGTCACTGCGGCTGGGATTGAATTACGTGCGCGGCCTCAAGGCAACGACAGCATTACAACTGGTGGCTGCGCGCAATCGCGATGGCCTGTTTGCCAGCGTCGACGATCTTTCACGCCGAGTATCCATGCTGACGCGCAGCGATCTTGCGCAGCTCGCGCGCATCGGCGCTTTGAACTCGCTCGATGGCGTAGGTCATCGTCGCGATGCCATCTGGCAGATCGAACAATCTGCTCGCAGCGTTGGGCCCTTGCTGCGCAGCAACGAAGCCCATGAGCTGCCCACATCTTCCCCTCTCAAGCGCATGGATACAAGTGAACGTCTGGTCAGCGACTACTCGGGTACAGGTCTTACGACCGGGCCTCATCCCATGGCGTATCGCCGCGAAGAGCTTCGCCGTGCGAACGTCCTTTCAGCGAAGGAACTGCTGCAGCATCGGGATGGGCAACTCGTCATCGCAGCCGGGGCCGTGATTGCACGTCAACGCCCAGGCACGGCCCTCGGTTTTATCTTTCTCTCCATGGAGGATGAAACAGGTATTGCCAACGTCGTCATACATCCTGATCTCTACGAGAGGCAACGCACGCTGGTGACTCGCGGCAAGTTCCTCAAAGTGTTCGGTCGGTTGCAGAACCAGGATGGCATCGTGCATGTAAAAGCAGAGCGCCTGGAACTGCTCGTCTCGGCACCAATTTCAATGTCTTCGCATGACTTCCACTAGAGCCTTCCAGCAAACCCAAGCGTTCTGAGCTTCTCCTGCAAAGTAACGATCGCTCCTTGCTGTAAGTCCGGCCTCACGCGCTGTGCCCAAGCCAGCGCCAGCCGGTACTTTGCCGTGGCCTCATCCTTTCTGCCTACCGCCGACAACACGTCGCCAAGCTGCGTCTCCACCGGTACAGACTCAGGCGCGAACCGCGCTGCTTCTTCCGCAAAGGCCAATGCTTCGTTCTTACGCCCCGCCTGCAGCAACTTGTCCGCGTAATGCGCTGTGTCGATCGCCGAAGCCAACGGCACAGCGAAGCTGCCCGTATACACATCGATGCCGTAGTCGATCACCGCATCCGGCTTGCGCTCGCGAAAGCCTTCATACGGATTCAACGGGCCATCGCCGAACTCGATCCCTTCGAGATCGCTATCGCTGATGAAGACTGTTCCGCGAATGATCGGCGGCACGGCCTCTGGCAGGTCGAGCCACCATACCGTGCTGGTCGTCGGCAACCGCTTGCACGGCACACCGTAGTCCTGCGGCTGTATAGCTCCATCGGGAAAATACGCAAACCAGCACTCCGTTACATGATGCTCGTCGATATATTTCTTCACATCGAGCAGCTGCTGTCCCCAATCCACATTCGCATCGCTCAGATATTTGTGAACCGCGCTCGGGCCACCCCACGCCTCATTGCCATATGCCATATACGCAGGGACCACGCGCACTGAAGTGAGAATTTGCCAGCAAAGGAGTGCCACCATCAAGACCTGCCAGCGCGGATCCCGCCGCGCGAGCGAGAACGCAACGCCACCTGCCATCACATAAAGCAGCGCATATACCGGCAGCAGATGGCGCACACCGATGTCGAAGTCTGAGCGCATCGCCACAGCCAGATAGATGGCTGCGGGAATCAGCAGGTACGCCCACTCCAACTCTCCCCGCATGCCCCATGGATACGCGAACACCCCGAGTGCTATCAGCAGCAGGAACGGCAGCGTCGATTTCACCAGCAGCGCCATTGGAAAGTACCACCAGTTGCCATGCCGATAGACCTTGCCCCACAGATAGCTCGTGTCTTCGAACTCGGTCTGTTTCGTGTTCTCCAGACCCCAGAGGTACGCCTCTGGAAATACATGATGCTTCGCCAGAGCAGCCAGCCGAGGTGCATCCGCCTTGTCGTACATTCGTTCGAGATACACGCTCAACGTCGGATTCATCGCAGCACCGGCTGGCGCGGCCTTATAACGAAATCCATAGAACGCCCACAACACCACCCATGCGCTAAGACAAACCACAACGAGCGCGAGAAGACGCGCCCGCAATAGCTCCCTGCTACGTTTGAACGCACACTCTACGAATATCAGCGCCAGCAGCATCGGCAACACAAACACGCCTGTGAACTTTGCAGCAAGCAGACACCCTGCTGCCACCGTCGTCAGCAAAAGTCTTAACAGCGCTGGTTCTTTGGCGTAGCGATAGAACGCATACATCGTCGCAAGAAACAGAGAAGCGCTTGCCACATCGGTCGTCACGAGCGCACCATGCGCCAGCAGGTTTGGATCGAACGCCAGCAGCGCCAGCGCAAACAGCCCCGCACCGTAACCAAACATCTCCGCTGCCGCAAGATAAACCAGCCACCCGAGGCCCAGCGAGAAGACGATGCACGCCAGCCGTGCGGGCAGCAGCGTGCGACTGACACCATTGCCGAAAACAAAGCTGCGGCCATCGAGAAACGCCTCCGTCGGCGACGACCGTCCCTGATTCTCAGGCACCTGCAGCGAACGCCCCAATAGCGGAAGCGCCGCGACCATCTTCACCAGCGGAGGCACCTCCGCATTCAACCGATAGTCATGCTTGGTCCAAACGGTGTAGCCATCGAAGAGATGATGGGCCTCGTCCCACGTCGCCGAGGTCGCACGCGCCACATGCATCAGTTGCAAGGCCATCACCAGCAGCAGCCCCGTAACTACCAATATGCGATTCCGCTTGACCGCGACGATTCGTTTCGCCAGCATCCTGCCATCCGACAATCGATTGTCTAGGACCATTTACCTACTCCAGAGACTCCGCAACCACTCTAAGACATTTCTTCTGCACCTGTTTCGGTGCATCCTTCCGCAGATCGCAAGGGAGGTTCCCGAAACGTACACAGTGGCACCGCAAAAACACCCCATCCACGGTCCGCTCCAGGAGTACGCTAAATGCAGTCGCAGTCGCACCCTCCCCAAAGGTTCCCTCCCCATGAACTTCCCCTCCAGGACGCATCGCGCCTTCGGCACAGCTCTATCTGTGCTCGCCGCCACTCTCTTCACAGCGCCTATGCTTGCCGCTCACCCCGGCCCCATCACCGTGCAGTCGCCTTCACAGGTCTCCGTTCGCAGCAACGTCACGGGCACCGTGCAGGACGCCACAACGGCCATCATCTCCGGGGCCGCCGTGCAGATCACCCGCGCCGACGGCAGCGTCGTCGCCACTGCCACCACCGACGACAGCGGCCACTTCCAGCTGCCCAGCCCCGGCGCAGGCGACTTCAACCTCATCGTCTCCCTCTCCGGCTTCTCCACCGTCACACGGCCGCTGCATATCGTGCGGGGCGCGCCCGCGCCGCTTACGCTCACCATGGACATCGCCTCGGTCGCCACCGACGTCACCGTCAATGCCAATCAGGACACAGCACTCTCCGACCCAGCGAGCAACGGCGATTCCGCCTCTCTCACCGCCGAAGACATGAAGGACCTGCCCGTGCTCGATGGCGACATCCTTTCGACGCTCGCCGCCTTCCTCGATACCGGCGCCGCCGGCGAGGGTGGCCCCACGCTCGTCATCGACGGTGTCGAGTCGAAGACCCTCGGCGTCTCAACCTCCGCCATCGAACGCATCAGCATCAATCAGGACCCCTACTCCGCGCAGTATCGCCAGCCCGGTCGCGGACAGGTCGAGATCGTCACCAAGGCCGCCGACGACGTCTTCCACGGCGAGTTCAGTTTCAACTTCCGCGACGCCGTCTTCGAAGGCACCAACTATTTCTCGCGTGTGAAGCCGCCCTCGCAGCGTCGCATCTACGAGGGTTTCCTCACTGGCCCCACCGGCCTGAAGGACACGCCGTTCCTCTTCTCTTTCACGCGCAATGAGCGCGACTACTTCGACCAGGTCAACGCCACCACGTTGCCCACCGTGCAGCCTGCGATAAACGTGCCCGCGCCCAGCCGCATCACCCAGCTCACCATGAAGGTCAACCACCAGTACAGCGATCACCACTCCGGCTTCCTGCTCTACCGCTTCAACAACCAGAGCAATACCAACTCGAATGTCGGCGGTCTGGTTCAGCAGTCCGCAGGATCGACCTCCTACGAGTTCGACATGGACCTTACCTACCATGACGACCTCACGATGGGCGCGAACAAGCTCAACCAGTTCAACATCCTCTTCGAGCGCAACCTTGATCGCATCGTCAGCAACACGCAGGCCGCGCAGGTCATCGTGGAAGGCGTTGCTACCTTTGGTGGCGCGCAGGCCGATGTCTACAATACCGAGCACAACCCCAACATCTCCGATATCTTCAGCTGGACGCTAGCCACGCGTCATCCGCAGCAGTTGAAGTTCGGCATCCAGCTGCCCAACCTCGGCCGCCGCATCCTCGACGACGAGACGAACCGCCAGGGCACGTACACCTACTCCAGCGCCAGCGATTACGCCAATGGCACGCTCGCTTCCTTCAGCGCGCAGACAGGCCAGTCGCGCTTTGAAACCCTCTATGCACAGCCCGGCGCGTTCATCCTCGACATCATTCAACTCACGCCGCGCCTCACCGTCACGCCGGGTCTGCGTTACGAGTTCCAGAACACCATCTCCGCCACGAAAGACGGCTTCCAGCCGCGGCTTTCCGCTGCCTACGTTGTCGACCAGAAGCATGCGCTCGTCATCCGCACCGGCAGTGGCATCTACTTCCGCCATGTCGGTGTGAACATTGGGCAGCAGGTGGCTCGCTATCAGAATGCAGCCGAGCGCAGTCTGCTCGTCACCACGAATCTCGCCAACCTCTGCTACCCGCCAACGACCACACCCACCAACATCGTCAACACACCCAACTGCACCTCGCTCAACACCGAGCCGCCGAGCCTGTTCCATCTCGCGCCCGGCATGCAGTCGCCCGTGCAGGCGTACTTCGGCCTCAGCGCAGAGCGCCAGATCACCAAGGGCTCCACGCTCACTATCGGCTACAACGGCTATCGCGGCTGGCACGCGCTACGTTCCATCGACATCAACGCGCCACTGCCGCCGTTCACCAGCGCAACGCGACCCAACACCTCAATCTCGCAGGACACCGAGCTCAGCTCCGGCGGTTTCCAGGCCTCCGACGATCTGAACGTCAGCTATCGTGGCCGCATCGGCCAAGTTTTCAGTGGGTTCGTGCAGTATGACTACTCCCACGCCGACGCCGACACGCAGTGGTCCACCTTCTATCCGCAGAACCAGTACGCGCCTAACGACGAGTGGTCCCGCACCGACTACGACCAGCGCCAGCGTCTCTCGCTCTTCGGCACCATCTACCCCGACAAACCCGTAACGCTCGGCGTCGGCTTTTACGACAACACGCCGATGCCCTACACCATCACCACCGGCACCGACGATTACCACACCGGCCTCTTCAACGCGCGCCCTGCAGGTGTAGCTAGAAACAGCGTCAACGGCGGCGACTATCAGGACGTGCAACTGCGGCTCGGCTACACGCACAAGTTCGCTCCACTGCAAAAGGCGAAGGCCAGCGCCACCCCCGACACCCCGCAGACAGTCGCCTTCTCGGTATCGAGCTTCAACACGCTCAACCGCGTGAACTTCACCAGCTACGACGGCGTTGAAGGGTCCGCCGACTTCCTTCAGCCCACCACAGCCAATCAGCCCCGGCGACTGCAGTTCACCGCGGCGTACAACTTCTAACCCGAACTGCGATGGTGAAAGCCCAAGGCAGCTTTTCATGCTCTTCATACCTCTCCTCTGCTAACCTTACGAACACCCGCTCCGAGCGGGCAAAACTCACCACAAGGAGCACATCATGGGATTTCTTGAAGAAGCAGCAGGAGCCTTTGCAGCCGTAGAAGCAGAAAAGAAGCTCAACCCCGAAGGCGGCGTCCTTGCTGAAGGCGCAGCAGCCGTGGCCGGCTTTGGTGGCGTCGAAGCCATCGAGAACCTCCTCGAGAAGAAGGAAGAGACCCCGGGCCAGTAAGGTCGACTCTTTTTGAAGATACGAAGGGTGCCGCGACAGGTTCGCGGCACCCTTCAAACTTTTCGCGTCTTACCTACCTCCTCTTCCCTATTCCCTGCCTATGAACGCCTCCCGCAAACGCTGGCTGCCTCTCGCGCTGATCCTTCTGGTCGGCATCCTCGCCATCGTGCATACGATGCGGCATCATGTCGTCACCCAGCTACCGCCAGCAGCTCAGGCACCTCAATAGATAGTCCCCGGTAGGAACAGTTGGACTGTCTGGACGTTTCGGCTTTCCTTCGCGACCGCTGCCTTCGTTCCTACTGCTGTCTTTTTCTTCTCTGCTGAATGCATCGGTGGTATCGTCCCTGTTGTATCTACATCCCATCTTCGCCGTGTACTCAAGAAGGAGCCCTCCGTGTCCATCTCTGTCACCGTCGGCAATACCGGGTCCCTGTCTCCAAAACTCCTCACCGATCTCAAGAGCGAAGCTGCCTCCCTCCTGAGTCTCGGCCATGACTTCGACGCCTTCCTCGATCAGCCCATCTCAGCGCTGCCTGCTTCGCTGCGCTCCACCAGCGTGCAGTACACCAGCGGCAATCAGTGCTGGACGCCCGGCTCGCTCAAGTTCACGCTCAGCGGCGGCGTATGCGGCAAAATCTCCATCGTCTCCTCCGGCGACCTGCTCTCCTATACCGATGGCTTCGCCACCACCGTCACGCTCGGTGCGCCGCCTGCGGAGAACAAAAAGTGCTCCACTAAGGTGAACATCTCCGCGCCTGACGCCTATGTCAGCCTTGAACTCGACTTCACACTCAGCGGTGGCATTTCCGTCACCGACACCTCAGGGATCTACGGTGTCTCAGCCGACGGCTCCGCCTCCAGCAGCATTACCGTCACCTTCCATAAACACTGCCTCGTCAGCGATACGCTGAAGGCCGCCTTCACTGCCGCATTTGAAGGCCTGGTGCTTCCGCTGCATCCGGATACGCTCACCCACTTGGCCCTCAACGACTATCTGCACTACACGTTCAACGCCAAGCTGGAGCTTGGCCTTGGCGCGACGGTCGGCATCGATAAGGTTCTCTACTGCGGCCAGTACAAGTCCGACGTTCCAAAGATCGGCTCCGCGCTCAACATCGCGGCTACACTCAAACCCGAGGTGCAGGCCGGGGCGAAGCTTTCGTTTGCCTACGACTACACCGGCACCTTCGAGGCGACTCTCTGGCTCTCGGCTCCGAAGACCGCGCATCTGCATCTGTATCGCTCCAGTAAGCAGACCGAGAGTCTCGGTCTGGATCTCGGTGTGTCGGCCTCAACCAACGCCTCGCTCACGACAGGTATTGTCCCTGCCGATATCGAGGCAGCTCTCGCAAGCCGCATACCAAAGCTCGGCGATCCTGCCTTCAAGTCGAGCGTCCTTGACCCTGCGAATAGCGAACTTGGTAAGTACGTCACCGAGATGAATGCCAAGATGAGTGGCTGGATGGTCAAAAGTAACAACCAGAAAGCCACCCTCGACCTCGCGATCGAGAAGACGCAGGACCGCTTCCTCCTCACCCACTACACCATCGACCTCACACAGCCCTGGCAGCCCGCCTGGAAGCTGATGCTCGACGGCAAGTTTCTCGAAGCCTTCAGCCTGCCCAACACAGGAGTTACGCTCGACATCGGCAGTGGCCTGGAAAGCGTATTCGCTACGACCACATCACTCAAGCTCAGCCTCTTCGGCAAGCTCAACGCCACATGGTCCACCAGCGACATCAACAACTCCAAACTTATCTACGCTGGTAACAAGCACTTCCAGCTGATCTGCAACGAAGGTAAGTCGCTGCTTACGCAGATCGGCAACAGCAAGCGCGAGATCGATATCTACTTTGCGGCCGAAGCCGATCTCTCCAGCGACAACGCTCCGGCCTCGCCCACCATCAATCTGCACGTTACGCTGCAGGCCACCAGCGACCAGAAGTTCGCCCGCTCCATCGCCAACATGGTCGGTCTTCTCACGCAGGGGCAGGACGGCCACCTTCTCACACAGACCGTCACCGCCATCGCCGCGAAGCTTGGTGCGACGGCGCTGCTGCACCTCGTCTTCTCGCCCAACACGTACACGACCAGGCTGCAGGCATCCACACTCGATGCCCATGGCAAACCGGACAACGAGTTCCCCGATCAACATAACTACGCCACCTTTGCCGCCGCCAGTGCGCAACTTTTTGGTGCCAACTCGCCGCAGAACTTCAACTACAACGCTCAGGCTCTCGACTATGCTCTCTGGAGCCACGCGAATATCGTCGCGAACGACTCCAACGCGCCCGCAGGCACGAAGCCGGGTCGTCGCGATATCGGCAATCCGAGCGCCGCGACGCCATACCTTGACCAGCAGGGATTCGGTAATGCTGTGCCGCTCATCTGGGCCACGCTCCAGGTTGGAGCCAGCTTTATGAACCTGTGCGACGACCTGAGGTCGCTCGTGGCCAGCAGTTCGACGACGCTTGATTCCTGGCAGCAGCTCATCACGCACCTGCAGACGATCATCAAGAACGATGTCGACGTGGACTTCATCCCGCCTACGGCTCTAGCGCTCGCAAACCTCTGCGGAGGAGCGCCCGCAGCAACGACCGGCCCGGCGCCAGGACTCGCCACAGGAAGCTCCATCGCCGTCACTATGACGTATTGAGATACGTGTCGCAAGAAAAGAAAACGCAATGCGACCGTACCAGCCAGCTGGGTGCTACGCCGCCCGCATGATAAAAGTGAGCCATGCGCCTCAACCTTCTCGCCTCCCTGCTGCTCGCCTCCACCGCGACTCTGGCCTCCTGTCCGCTATACGCTCAAGGCCCAGCAGCCGCCGCTGAAACGCCGACCCTCGCCAAGAAGACCGCCAGCATGAAGAATCTGCCCGGCTTCCTGCCCCTGCACTGGGACGCGAAGTCCGGACACCTCTTTCTCGAGCTGCACCTGAACGCTAACGGCCACTCGCCCGAGCTGCTTTATACCAACACCCTCGTTTACGGCACCGGCTCCAACGACCTCGGCCTGGATCGCGGCAAGACCGGCCGTGGCAGCGTCATTCACTTCGAGCGCATCGGCCCCAAGGTGCTCATGGTAGAGCAGAACGAAGCGTTTCGCTCCGGCTCCAAAGATCCACACGAAACCCTCGCCGTCACGCAGTCCTTTCCCAGCTCCATCCTGCAGGGCTTTACCGTCGCCGCTGAAGAGGGCAACGACGTGCTCATCGACGCCACCGACCTCGTGCTGCGTGACACCTACGGCATCTCCGAGCTGCTCACGCGCTTGAAGCAAGGCAGCTACAAGGTCGACGCCGCTCGCTCCGCCATCGACCTCGCCGATACCAAGGCCTTCCCTGAGAACACCGAAATTGAAGCCGTCCTCACCTACGGCACCGATGCCTCTCCTATGGGTCACTGGGTTCGCGATACCACACCCGACCCGCACTCCGTCACCGTCCACGTCCGCACCAGCTTCGTGCAGCTGCCGCCGCTCGCAGGCACACCGGAGACTGGCACCTTCGTCCCGCGCCGCTATAACCCGCGTGCTGGCTACTTCGATTTCTCCTATCGCGATTACCTCGTCCCTCTCGGCGACGACATGACGCAGCGCTTCATCGAGCGCCATCGCCTCATCAAGAAAGACCCCACCTGTACGAAGTCTTGTGTGCCGCTCAAGCCCATTCAGTACTACGTCGATAACTCCGCCGCCGAGCCCATGCGGTCAGCGCTGCTCGAAGGCGCGCGCTGGTGGGACCAGGCCTTCCAAGCTGCTGGCTGGGCCCCCGGCAGCTTCAAGGTCGACATCCTGCCTGCCGACGCCGACCCCATGGACGTCCGCTACAACATCATCCAGTGGGTTCACCGCTACACCCGCGGCTGGAGCTACGGCGCCACCATCTCCGACCCACGCACCGGCGAGATCCTCAAAGGCAACGTCACCCTTGGAAGCCTGCGCGGTCGCCAGGACTACCTGATTGCCGAGGCCCTTACCGCACCGTACGCCAGCGGCAAGACGCCTTCACCCGACCCGATGCTCGAGCTCGTGTTGCAGCGCATCCGCCAGCTCTCCGCGCATGAGACCGGCCACACCCTCGGCCTCGCCCACAACTTCGCCGCTAGCACCTACGCGCAGAACGACCATGAACACACTCTCAGCGTGATGGAGTACCCGCATCCGTGGATCACCCTCGACAAGTCCGGCAAGGTGGACATCGCCCACGCCTACCCCGCAGGCATCGGCATCTGGGACAAGACCTCCATCAACTACGGCTACCGCGAGTTCGATAGCAATAAGCATCCCGTAGAAGACGCAGCGGCTTTGAATAAGATCCTCCTCGACTCCGACAAGACCGGCATGGTCTTCCTCACCGACCAGGATGCTCGCCCCTTCAGCTCAGCTTCCCCCATCGACCATCTCTGGGACAACGGCTCCGATCTCCCCGCCGAGCTCGACCGCATCCTCGCCGTCCGCGCGGCCGCCCTCAAGCAGTTCGGTGAGAACAACCTCAAGCCCGGCGTCCCCATGGCACAGCTCGCCGACACCCTCGTCCCGCTCTACCTCTTCCATCGCTACGAGACCGAAGCCGTCACCAAGATGATTGGCGGCCTCGACTACCGCTATAACCTGCGCGGCGACGGGCAGCCTGGCCCCGAGATCGTTGACCCCGCCAAGCAGCAGGCCGCGCTCACCGCCGTCCTCAAGACGCTCTCGCCCGAAACCCTCACCCTGCCCGAGTCCATCCTGAAGCTCATCCCGCCTATGCCTCCAGGCTACGAGAAAACGCAGGAGAGCTTCCCCTCGCACACCGCGATGACCTTCGACCCCATCGCCACAGCCGAGGCCGCCTCCGACCTCACCCTGCAGGTGCTGCTCGATCCGGCACGCGCCTCCCGACTGATCGAATACCACATGCGCGTACCCGCCAGTCCCTCGCTGCGCTCCGTCCTTGAGGCCCTCTCAAAAACCACTGCCGAACGCCCCGAAGGCGGCCACTCGCTCTCCTCCGAGGTCGAACGCGCCGTCGAGTTCCGCGGCCTTGAGTGGATGCTCTCCCTCAGCGTGAATCAGGAGGCCAGCAGCCAGGCCCGCGCTATCGCGCTGTCCCACCTCCAGGATCTGCTGAGCCAATGGAAGTCTGACGGCTCCGTGACCGATACCGCCGAAGTCATCCATCGCAAAGCCATGATCGCCCGCCTTGAGGAGTACAACCGCGATCCGGCGAGGTTCACCCAATCCAAGGTCATCGAAGCGCCGCCGGGTATGCCCATCGGCGATGACGGAGACGACTTCGAACTTCCTCACGTGCCCGCAGCACCCCCACTCTAACCCTCGTCATCCTGAGGCGTAGCAGAAATGACTATTTCCTCGCCCCAGTTCACCTTCGGTCCTCTCGACCGAAGGTGGGCTGGGGCGATGTCGTGAAGAGAACTTTTGATCCGGCCTTTCAGCCTTGGTAACCAAGTTTCCTTTACGCAGCCAGGGGATGACTTATCGACCTTTTACTCCGTAAAAGGATTACTTTTGTACCGTCTAATTTTTACGATTCGCCCGGAATCTTTCACCTGATCGAATCCTTGCAAATCAGTTCGCAAATCCTCCAGAAAACCTCCAATTTCGGCCATCTTTTCCCGAAAACGCGCGTCATAGATACAGAGCAAGTACGAAAGGCGTAGACAGAGCAGCTACCTTTGCGGGGCTTTTTGAGCCTTTGCCGACCAAAGCTGCCAATCCTTTCGCATGTCATGTTCCGATTTAAAGACCCCAGGAGTCCCACTCATGCACACCTATGCCTTCTCTCCGGCACGCCTCTCTTCTTTCCACTCGTCTCTCAGCAACAAGTTCAATAGCTCTGCCCTCAACACTCCCGCGCCCGCAGTTCAGCCCGAAGACACCTCCGATCTTCTCCCTCGCGATATCAGCTCCCGCTTCGGTCTGCGTCTGCGCGAGATGCGCCGCGCGCAGAATATGACACAGTTGCGCATGGCCATCGACTTTGGCATTGACCGCAGCTTTATCTCCGACGTAGAGCGCGGCCGCAAATCCATCTCCCTGCACATGCTGGAAGTGATCGCCCTGGGCATGAAGGTCAGTCTCTCCGACCTCTTCCGGGGACTTTAGCTCCTACGGCGGGGGGTACGCAGACCACCTGTACCTCCCTTACGACCGCTCCAATTCCATAGCCACGGCACCTTGAACGAGGTGGCGCGGCTTCGTTGCGAGATCGCGATGGAGCGGTTTGCCTGAGCTAAATTGAACGGAACTACAGGATTTGTTGGACGACGAGCGAAGCACAATCGTACCGCTCGGCCTTTCGCAGACAAACAATTGCCTCCAAACGTCATCGAACTTGTTAGCCGTTCAGTGAAGTCTGCTGGCGCGGATACTTGCGGCGGACTTACGGCGATCATGCCATCTGTCCGTAAAGAGCAACGCTACGCAAGGAAAGGTACGCCATGAAACTCAGACATCTCCTCGGCTACACGGTCGCGGCTCTAGGTCTTCTCTTCGTTAGCGCCACACCCCGGCAGGCAGAGGCACAGTTCGCCGTCGGCATTGGCGTCCCCCCAAGTTGCCCTTATGGGTACTATGATTACGCTCCATACTCTTGCGCTCCTGCAGGTTTCTATGGACCTGGCTACTTTTATAACGGCATCTTTCTCGGAGTAGGCCCCTGGTATCGCTGGGGCTACTACCACGGCTGGGGCGGCCATCGCTTCGGTGGCCCCGGTGGCGGACGCTACTTTGGCCGCTACGGCGGCGGATACCGCGGCGGTGGTGGTTATCGCGGTGGCGGCGGATACCATGGCGGAGGTGGCTACCACGGCGGAGGCGGTGGATTCCACGGCGGCGGTGGCGGCTTTCACGGCGGCGGAGGCCACGGTGGTGGCGGAGGCGGGTTCCACGGAGGCGGTGGTGGTCATGGCGGCGGCCATGGCGGTGGCGGAGGCCATCACTAAAGCTCCGATCAACTCTTCAAACGGCGAAGACAGATTTTCTGTCTTCGCCGTTTATCTTTTCTCACGCTAACTTTGCACCGTATTTGCGTCACTGGACAGCGATCTCCTGGACGAACGCCTCACAGGAAGCGAAGCAGACAAGTGCCCGCGTAGGTCAGAATCACAGGCGATGAGGCGGAGAAGAGCTCAACTGCGCCTCCAACCATCACATTACAAACACCTTGCATCGAAGCAGGGCCAGTGGCATCTACAATAACCACGGGTAGTTCACCCTTTTGAAGGAAGTCGCATGAAGCCGCGCATCGGTATTCCAGTACCCACCAGTCTCGACCTCACCTATAACCAGCGCTCATGGCCACTGTATGAGAGCGCAGTCCGCCATGCCGGCGGCGATCCGGTGGTGATACCACTGACGCTGACAGCAGCCGAGCGCCGCGAACTGATGGTGACCCTCGACGGCGTCGTTCTGCCTGGCTCTCCTGCGGACATCAACCCTACCCGGTACACACCGCAGGTCGATCCCGCCACAAGCCCGGCAGATCCGGCCCGGGAGCTAACCGACTTCGACTTGCTCGACGACGCCCTCCGCCATGGCAAGCCGGTGCTCGGGATTTGTTTTGGGGTGCAGTCGATGAACACCTGGCGCGGTGGCTCGCTGGTGCAGGACCTGATGCCGCTGCCAGTAAACCATTCGGCGGGAGCCAGCGTCGCTGTAGCGCACACGGCCCTCATTGCGAAGGAGTCTCTGCTTGGCAGTCTGGTCGATCCGGATGAAGCAACCGAGGCCGACAACTTTCTGCGCCTGCCCATCAATACCAGTCACCATCAGGCCGTCTCTGCCCCTGGAGATGGCTTACGGATTGTGGCGCGGTGTCCAGACGATGGTGTAATCGAAGCCGTGGAACTCGACCCCACAATGTTCCACGTGGAACATTCGGTGGAATCTGCAACAGGACACGCTCCGTCGCAATTCCTGCTCGGCGTGCAGTGGCACCCCGAACGCAGCTATGACATCAGCGCTACCAGCCGCAATCTCTTTGCGAAGCTTGTAACTGAGGCAGCCGACCGGCAATAGCCACGAACGAAGGCAGAGTACGTGTCCTTTGCGATCTGCAGGGACCTACAATGAGGGAACGCATGTCGACTCTCTTAGAACCCCGCCTTAAGTCCTTGCTTTCTCCCTACCTCGGCGACGCCGCTATTCCGGCGAACCTCTACATACAGCTGTCGAGCTATCTGGATCTGCTCGTGAAGTGGAACGCCCGGACAAATCTCACTGCAATCCGTGACCCCGAGCAGATGGTCGTTCGCCATTTTGGCGAGAGTTTGTTCTGCGGCCTCCAGCTCGCCAGGCGTGTAGCTTCCGACGCGACTGTGTTGGACTTTGGGTCGGGTGCTGGGTTTCCGGGTATTCCCATCCAGCTGCTGCTGCCGGAGTTAAAGGTGACTTTGGGCGAGTCACAGAACAAGAAAGCAACTTTTCTTCGCGAGGCTACCCGCAGCCTTGTGCTGCCGCACACCGAGATATGGGCGAAACGCGTCGAAGACCTTCCGGCCAGCACTACGTTTCAGGCAGTGACGCTGCGCGCCGTGGACAATATGCAGGCCGCTCTGGCGGCTGCCCGCCCGCGTGTTGCTTCCGGTGGCTACCTGATAACGCTGTCAGACGCGACCTTTACTGGAGAGTCGACGCAGGAACAGGTAAAGGGTCCCGGGAGCCTGAGCGTGACCTTCGAGCAGCTTTAGCTCGTGGACTGGGAATGTTCCACGTGGAACATCTGTTTCAGAACAGATATCCCAGGGAAGATGGGGCGCACTTCTCCAAGGAGGCAGTGCGGGAAGGTCAAGCCTAAGCGTCTCGGATGGAGTGTTCCACGTGGAACACTCCCTTTGTCTACCGGAGTCTCGGCTTCCTGTCCTCGAATCTCTGGCAGCTCTTGGCGCATTCCCGTTCCCCACAGCTGCTCCACACCTTCTCCACCACTAATGTTCCACGTGGAACACTCTCTCCCTTCCTTACCTGCTACGCTTGGATTCCGTCACCATGTCCGACACCAAAGAAACCACTCCCGTGCCCAAGTCAAAAGTCATCGCCGTCGTCAACCAGAAGGGTGGCGTTGGGAAGACCACGACGGCCATCAACCTTTCGGCTGCGCTCGCGCTCGAAGGCATTCAGACTCTGCTGATCGATATCGACCCCCAGGCGAACTCCACCGGCGGACTTGGTTTTCGCCGCGATCCCGAGCTGGAAGCCTCACGGCCGACGGTGTATGACCTGATGCTCGGGGAAAAGTCTGCAGTCGAAGCCATTATCCAGACCGAGGTCGCTTACCTTTCGCTGATTCCGGGTACGCGCAACATGATCGGCGCTAACATCGAGCTGGTCGGTGTCGAAGGGCGGGAGACCCGCCTGCGCGAAGCTCTCGCACCCATCCGTGCTGACTACCCGTTCATTTTGCTCGACTGCCCGCCTGCTCTGGATCTGCTGACGCTCAATGCGCTGGTCGCTGCCGATACCCTGCTGGTACCGATGCAGGCGGAGTATTTTGCGCTGGAAGGGATTTCGGAGTTGATCTCGACGCTGGAGCGCGTCGCAGGCAGCTTCAACCCGGGACTGTCGGTCGAAGGTGTGCTGCTGACTATGTTCGACGACCGCACGAACCTCTCGCAGGCCGTCCGCGACAACCTGAAGGGGTATTTTGAGGACAAGCTCTTCAAGACGACGATCCCCCGAAACATTCGCCTCGCAGAGGCTCCCAGCCACGGCAAACCGGTGCTGCTGTACGATCCGAAGTCGCGCGGCGCTGAGGCCTATCGCGATCTTGCCCTCGAGCTGATGGCGCGAAACGGCTATAAGCCTAAACCAATCAAGCAAGCGCCTCCTTCCAGCTTTGCCACGCTCGAGGCGGCAGGGCAGAAGAAGCGCTGGTTCGGGAAGAGCTAGAAATACGCTCGTGCTTTGCACGTCGCTACACAAATACAGGGGTTTCTCCACTTCGCAGGACGATAAGCTGTCCTGCTCCGGTCGCAATGACAGACAGGTGGTGGGGCAGCATTTCGTACTTTCGTATCTCGTATCTGTTTAGAAGGAATCAACTATGTCTACATCCGTAAAACGCTCTGCTCTTGGCAAAGGCCTCGAGTCTCTTCTGCCTTCCCGCCCTGCTGTCGTTCCTACCGTCCAGGCTGTCGCGGTTGAGGTGCCTTCTACCGGCAAGCCACTGGAGATCCCCGTTGAGCTTATCGACCGCAACCCATTCCAGACGCGCACCCACTTCGATGAAGTGAAGATAGAAGAGCTGGCAAAGTCCATTGCGGCTTCGGGCGTGGTGCAGCCGATTGTCGTCCGCAAAGGTGGAACGGGTACCACACCAGAGGCGGCGAGCCGTTTTACGCTCATTACCGGCGAGCGTCGCCTGATTGCGAGCAAGAAGGCTGGCAAGACGACGATCCCGTCGATCGTGCGCGAGGTTTCGAATGTACAGGCGATGGAGATGACCATCGTCGAAAACCTGCAACGCGCCGACCTGAACCCGATCGAGCAAGCTCATGCCTACCATCGGCTCAGCAAGGACTTCCACATGACGCAGGAGCAGATGGCCGAGCGGACCGGTAAGGACCGCGCATCGGTGGCGAACTTTCTGCGGTTGCTGAAGCTGCCGGAGGCGGTGCAAAAGATGGTGGAGGTCGGCGACCTGAGCTTTGGGCACGCACGCGCGCTGCTGGCGCTGGATACGCCTGAGTCGATCACGGCAGCGGCGCAGAAGGTGCTGGCGCTGAACATGTCGGTGCGTGGGACTGAGACCTACATCCAGGGGCTGATCAATCCGGAGTCGAAGCTGAAGCCGGAGGCAAAGCAGGTTCCGGTGATGGATGCCAATGTGCGCGAGGCCCAGGACAACCTGCGGCGGTCGCTGGGGCTGAAGGTAACGATCGATGACAAGAACGGCAAAGGAAAGGTCGTCATCGAGTACAGCGGGATCGAGGACTTCGATGCCATCTTGACGGCGCTTGGACAGTCGGCACACTGATAGCAAAAACTGTTCGCTGATATCAGCATAAGTGATATCATATGCATCGAGGTGATGTCATGCCAGCAGTGACGGTTCGCAATATTCCTGAAGAGACGCATCGCGCGATCAAGCAGCGGGCGAAGATGCACGGCGTCAGCGCCGAGGCGGAGATTCGCCAGATTCTGGAAGAGGCTGTAAGGCCTGCGGAGCGCGTGAAGCTGGGGACGTGGCTCTATGAACGCAGCCGTGCCTTCGGCGGGGTGGAACTAGATATACGGCGTGATCCAACGCCGACGGACGCTCCGGACTTCGAATGATCCTGCTCGATACGAACGTGATCTCGGAGCCGGCGAAGCCACTTCCCGATGCACGGGTGATGCGCTGGATCGATGCGCAGACGGTGGAATCGCTCTATGTTTCGAGTACGGTTTTAGCCGAGTGGCTGACGGGCGTGGAGAAGCTGCCGCAAGGTCGGCGTCGACGCGAGATGGAGGAGCTAATTCACCAGATGCTACAGGAGTTGATTGGCCCGCGGGTGCTCAGTTTTGACCGGGTCGCTGCTGAGATTCATGCGAAGCTGATGGCCGAAGCTGGCGCGAAGGGTGTGACGGTGTCCTTTGCGGATTGCCAGATTGCGGCGGTGGCGAAGCTGCATGATCTGACGGTGGCGACGCGCGATACGGGGCCGTTTCTGGCGATGGGCGTACGGGTGATCGATCCCTGGGAGGCGTAAAGAACCTCTCATCGAATCCATTTGGGATTAGACACCCACTCCCTTCGGGGCTAAAGCCTCGGATTCCACTGAGTTTTCTATGCACGGGCTGAAGCCCGTACCGCTTCAAAGCGGGACCTAATCAGAGGCTCCCTCGTGTGGTGTCTCAGAAGTTCTTTACGGATGCTCCAAACCAAAAGTGTTGCCAACTCGAACAAATAGCAGATCCTTCGCTACGCGAAGGATGACAATGTTTTTCCATGAACTTTAGAGACAGGACATTGGAGCCTTGTCACTGCCTTACGGCGGAAGCAGTCGGGGGCGTGGTCGTTGACGATGCCTACGGCCTGTAGCCAGGCGTAGACGATGGTTGGGCCGCAGAACTTGAAGCCTCGTTTCTTCAGCTCTTTTGAGACGCGGACAGAAAGGTCGGTCTGCACGGGAATGGGGCCGGAGTTCTGGATGGGTTTGTTGTCGACGACGGCCCATAGCCAGGTGGCGAGGTCTTCGCCGTTCTTTTGCAGGTCGAGATAGATCTTCGCGCCGAGGATGGTGGCTTCGATCTTTGCTCTGGCACGGACGATGCCTTCGTTTTGCATCAGGTCTTCGACATCGAGTGCAGTGAACTTGGCGACCTTCTTCGGGTCGAAGTTCTTGAAGGCCCTGCGGAAGCCTTCGCGCTTGCGCAGGATGATGGCCCAGGAGAGGCCTGCCTGGAAGCCTTCGAGCATGAGCATCTCCCAGAGCATACGGCTGTCGTGCTGCGGCACGCCCCATTCTTCGTCGTGATACTTCGACATGAGGTCTTCGTACTGCGCCCAGGCGCAACGTTGTTTGCTGTCTGCCAACTTCTCGCGCTTCGTTGTCATACTCTCCATTCAACCGCAGTTCCACTCTTCGCGCAGCCGCAAACACCACGTAAGCTAGAGCTATGAAGAACATTCAGCGGCACCTCCTCGCGTTTGCGACTATCGGGTCCTTCACTGCTCTTTCCACTGCTCTCATGGCGGATGCTCAGCAGGCTTACAGGCCGGCGGCGGCGCGTACGCTGATCCGCGCCGGGCATGTGCTCGACGTCCACACCGGCAAGGAAGCTGCTGCAGAGACGATCATCATCACTGGCGACAAGATCACTGCGCTTGCTCCTACGGCGTCCACGCCTGCGCAGGCGGGCGATCGTGAGATCGACCTCAGCGGCTACACGGTGATGCCCGGGTTGATCGACGTGCATACGCACCTGACGATGGCGACGAACTTCGATCCCTACTTCGAGCTTTCGATGACGCCTGCGAAGGAGGCGATCCTTGGCGTGGAGAACGCGAAGACTACGCTCGAGGCCGGGTTCACGACTGTGCGTAATGTTGGCGCCAACGGGTTCACGGATGTTGCGCTGCGCGATGAGATCGATGAAGGCCACATTCCAGGGCCGCACATGCAGGTGTCGGGGCCCGCGCTCGGCATCACCGGCGGACACATGGATGAGAACCTGCTGCCGGAGCAGTATCACGTTGTCGGTGAAGGTGTGGCCGATGGCATCCCTGCAGTGCAGCATATGGTGCGGCAGAACATCAAGTACGGCGCTGACCTGATCAAGATTGGCGCCTCCGGCGGTGTGCTCTCCAAGGGAGATGATCCGCAGGCTTCGCAGTACACGCTGGAAGAGATGCAGGCCATCGTGGCGGACGCGCATCGGCTGGGGCGCAAGGTGGCGGCGCACGCGCATGGAGCGCAGGCGATCCTGTGGGCGTCGGAGGCGGGTGTCGATTCGATCGAGCACGGCAGCTATCTCGACGATGCCGGCATCGCGATGATGAAGAAGCACGGCACATACCTTGTGCCGACGGCTTACCTGATCGACTGGGTGCAGCAGTATGGCAAGCTGCCGCCGTTCTATCAGCAGAAGATGAAGGACGTGAGTGCGGTCGAAAAGCAGAATGCAATCAAAGCCATCAAGGCTGGCGTGAAGGTCGCGCTCGGCACGGATGCGGCGGTGTATCCGCATGGTCTCAATGCGCATGAGCTGGATGTGTATGTGAATCAGTTCGGCATGACTCCGCTGGCTGCGATTCAGACAGGAACCGTCAATGCGGCAGACCTGATGGGTTGGTCGGACAAGGTGGGTTCGCTCGAGGCTGGCAAGTGGGCCGACATCATTGCGATCCAGGGCGATCCGCTGAGTGATGTGAAGCTGCTGCAACACGTTCCATTTGTGATGCGATCCGGCATCGTCTTCAAGGACGAAGCGCATCCCACTGCCGTCGACAAGCTGGTCGCAGCGGCGCCATCCACACCTAACACCATTGGCACGGAGAACAGTTTCTAATGCAGGCCACACGCTTTGAGTACCGCTTCCGCTTCGCTATCCACGTTCTGATCTATGTGCTCGGCTTCGGGCTGGTGCCACTGCTTGACCGCTTCACCCCCGGCATCGTGCAGGCCCTGTCTATCGCGACGCGTTCGACGTGGCTGATTGCAGCGTCGATCCTCGCGCGACAACATCTGCTGACGTTCTCGACCGCTACCGTGGTGCTGCTTATCGTAGCTCTGGTATTCACTGGTTTGGGAGCGTGGTTCCGACTGTGGGGTGCGGCGTATGTGGGTGCGCGAGTGGTGAAGTCGAGCGAGATGCATGGCGAACGGATGCTGGCCGATGGGCCGTATCGGCGTACGCGCAATCCGCTCTATCTTGGAACGCTGCTGCATACGATCGGGCTGGCGATCCTAATGCCGCCGGTGGGAGCAGCGCTGGCGATTGCATTGGTGTGGATCTTCCAGATACGGCTTGCGCTCGCAGAGGAGCCGTTCCTTACAGCGAAGTTTGGGCAGGCGTATGTCGAGTACAAGAATGCCGTGCCGCGGTTTCTGCCTGCACCTACGCCGCAGGTTGCGGCGAGTGGAGCACAAGCGCATTGGGGGCAGGCGGTGCTGGGTGAGCTTTACTTCATCGGAGTGTTCGTGACGATGGCGGTGTTCGGCTGGAACTTCAACGCCGATCCGATGTTTCGCGGGATCCTGATTTCGCTGGGTGCGGGGATTGTGGCGCGAGCTTTTCTACCGCAGGCTGCGCAGGAATCGCAGGTCCACTAACGCAGTACCTGTAAACCGCACTGCTGAATCTCCACAGGAGTGGCATCGGGCGCAATGTCCAAGCCGTTCGCCCATTCCACAAAGCCCTCACCGCAACCTAGATCGCTGAATACATCAGGGTCTCGCAACGAGGCAAAGACGCCGGCGTGGTCACTGAAAATAAGTTCTCGCATCTGCACTTCACCCGCGAGACCGTCGATGAACTTCACGAAGAGACGATAGTCAGGCCTTGCCTCTACAGAAGTCACGATCCATGGAACATTCGAGCGCACAACCTCACCGCTAGCTAAGGTAGAGGTGTAATTTTCGCTGGATGCTTGTGTGTTGAGCATAGCTCCCATGCCTCCATGATCTCCGTCTGATGCATACCTGCCATTGTAAAACGAGCTCCATGTGCCTGGGCGACAGACCACCTTCCAAGGTCTCAAGGGTCCGGATCGCGATCACCACCCAAATGCCCTCTGCTGTTGCATGAAAGTGCGGCGGAGCGTGATCGCCCCAATACATTTAAATCTTGATCCCATAGAAGAAGCTCAACGTGGGCATCGCGACGTCCTCACTCAGGTTCACATGCAGAACGGGCCGAAGCATGAAGCTTCGGCCCGTTTCGTGCGCAAGGAGTGAACTACTTCTTGGGGGGAGCGATGGTGTCCTTCGCGACCTTAGCCACGCGGAACTTCACAACGGTCTTCGCCTTGATCTTGATAGCTTCGCCGGTCTGGGGGTTGCGGCCGATGCGCGCCTTGCGCTCTGCCTTGACCAGCTTGCCGATGCCGGGGATCGTGAACTCGCCGTTCTTCTTCGTTTCCTTAACAGCGGTTTCAGCGAGCAGTTCCAGGAACGTGGAGGTCTGCTTGTTGGTGAGCTCGAGCTTCTCTGCGAGGTGGCGAACCAGAGCTGTCTTTGTCATTCCCTTTGCCATTGTGTGTACTCCTTCGTATTCGATTTAGTTGAGCATGGGTTTCGAACCCATCGCCCGCACCTTGAGCTGATTGCCTCTCCGCTGTCCTGTTGGTTCTACGTGCGATCCAACCCGGCGATAAGAAGAAACACCAGTATTCATGCGGGTGCGGAGAACCGCGCCGTGTTTCACCTTCAACCTTCCTGAACGCTTTGTCAACGGCAATTCTTCGGTTTTTTCAGATATTTATAGGGTTTTTGTGGATTTTCTTCTTTTTAGGCCGATTTCGGGCTGTTTTTCTGCATGTCGGGGCTAAAAGATAGGTCTGCGTAGGCGCTCATCGCGTTGGTCTGTGCCTGCCAGGATGGCACCATTCAAGGCATCGACGAGAGGCGTTGCGAGCTTGATGCGCTTCACCAGTTCAGTTGCGAGTGTGGGTTGCAGAGCGAGATCTGCGGGCAGTGAGACGTGGACGCCCCAGTTCTTCGCTCGCAACAATTCGTCGGCCGGGTCATCTGCGGCGAAGCCTTTGGGCATGCGGGTGAGCGCCTCGGCTTCGATGCCGGTGAAGCCTGCGGTGCCGCTCATCGCCTTCTTCAGCAGCTTGCGGTACTCGATGTGGTTCTCTGACATCCAGGTGCGGATCTTGAGCAGCTGTTCGCGCTCGGGCATGTACACGCCAGCTGCTATCAGGACCTCGTTGGGGTTGACGTGCATGTAAAAGCCGCCGCCGGAGGTCTTCTCCATACCGCGACGCGCCCACCATGCGCCTGCCTGCGTCTTGTAAGGATTCTTGTTCTTGCTGAAGCGGATGTCGCGGTAGATGCGCATGGCGACCTTGTTCGCGGGACGAACGTGGTCGGGAGCGAAGTCTTCGAGCTTCGCGTTGATCTCTTCGATGAGCGCGAGCATGGGAGCTTTGACGCTGCGCTCGAAGATGTCGCGACGAGCTTCGAACCACTCGCGGTCGTTGTTTTTCTTGAGGCCGCGGAGGAACTTCATGGTCTCGGGGGTAAAGTGCGTGGACATGTGTCTATCGTAAGCTGCGGGGTACGCTCGTGCTTTGCACATCGCTGCTGCAAATACAGGGATCTCTCCACTCCGGCGCAAAAGCGCGCCTTTGGTCGAGATGATAAGGGTTTGCAGGTGGTTCAGCACAGCAGGTCCTTCGGCTTCGCCTCAGGATGACAATGTCTGAAGGTTTCAGGCGAGGATCAGCTTGCGCGGGGCTGCATGGCGTAGGCGGCGTTGCGGGCGGCGTCTTCCTGTTTGCTGCAGGTGGGCTGCTGCTGGTCTACCTGCATGGTGACGACGCCGGTGGGCATGTGGGTCTTGTCGAGCTTCATCATCACGGCGCAGGTCTTGGCTTTGCCGATGCCGTTCTCTGCCCATAGCTGGTAGTCGATGCCTTCGAAGGCGAGGAGCTTTACGTGGCCGGACTTGTCGGCGTAGGTAGCACCGCTGTCGCTGCCTGCAATGCCGGGCTGGTTGATCTGCGTGAGGTAGGCGTCGCCGCTGGGCAGTGGCTTGCCGTCCGGGCCGGTGACGAGGACTTCGATGTACTTCGGAGTAAGAACGCGGCTGACTTTGATGTCGATGTTCTTTACCTTGGCGTTGTTCTTGACCTCAACGGCCTTTGCGCCGGTCTCAGCTTCGCTGCCAGGTCCGCTGCCAGCGTAGTAGGTGGAGAGTACGGGAGCGCTTTCGGTGGCGGGCCAGTCGTAGTTGGCGACGATGAAGTACTTGCCGGGAGGGACGTCGAGTGAAAACTCGCCGTCGTCGTTGGTGAGCTGCTCTGGATTGGTAGCGTCGATCTCGCCTTCGGAGGCGATGGCGGTGACCCAGGCGCTGGCGATGGGCTTGCCGTCGGCACCGGTGAGCTTGCCCGTGACGGTGCCGTGCGGGCCATCCTGTGCGGCATGTACGGACTTTGTGGAGACGAGCAGCAGTAGGGCAGAACAGCAGATGAGCCAACGACGCATGGATAGGTCCTCAGCGTTCAGGATAATGCACACGGTGGAGGCGGAGGTGTTGGCAGTGGGTGATCTTATGTACTGTGGTGTGGTTAAGGTCGTGGTGGTTCGAATGAAGCAGGTCCTTCCCCTTCGACTTCGCTCAGGGTCAGGATGACAATGTTGGAGAGTAGGGTCCGATCAGGAATTGCGAAGGGCACGAGCTCTTGCTCGTGCCCTTTGTGTTGATGCTGAAACGTGGGTTACTTGCTATCAGTGGCACCGGGGTAGAGGCCAGGGATCGCAGTGTCGCGCTGCTTGTCGTTTTCGGGGTGCGGGAACGGCTTGCGGGGCATCATGGTTTCGCGCTCGCTGGTGTTCCAGAGGAAGATGGCTTCTACGATGGCAGACTGCTCGAGGTCAGCAGCATGCAGGCGATCGAAGGTGTCCATGTCGGTGTGGTGGGTGCGGGTGTCGTAGTCCATCGGGTCCTGGATGTATTGGAAGCCAGGAAGGCCTACAGCGTCGAAGGACTGGTGATCGGTGCCGCCGGTGTTGCGCATGGTGATGGTGGTGACGCCGAGGTCCTTCAACGGAGCGATCCATTGCGCGAAGATGGGAGCGATAGCGTAGTTGCCTTCGACGTAGACGCCGCGTACCTTGCCGGTGCCGTTGTCGAGGTTGTAGTAGGCGTCGAGGGTCTCCCACTCCTTGGTGGTGGTGAGCGGGCCGCGGGTGCGACTCATGAAGCTGGGCATGCCATCGCTGTTGGGTGCCGGAGCGAAGGCACCGAAGTGCGTCTTCACGTAGCCTGCGGAGCCGAACTCTCCTTCCTCTTCGCCAGTCCAGAGAGCGACGCGGATGGTGCGCTTGGGGTGAACGTCGAGCGCCTTGAGGATGCGAACGGCTTCTATCGCGGCGACTGCGCCTGCGCCGTTGTCAGTGGCTCCGGTGCCGGAGATCCAGCTATCGTAGTGGCCGCCGACCATGACGACCTGGTCCTTGAGTTTGGGATCGGTGCCGGGGATCTCGGCGACGACGTTATAACCGTGCTCGTGGTCGCCAGTGATCTTCGTCTCGATGTTGACCTCTAGCTGCACGGGGACGTGGTGCATGGAGAGGCGAGCGAGGCGGTTGTAGTGCTCGATCATCATGACAGCGGTGGGAATCTTATTCGCGCCGTCGGCCTTCTGGGCGTCGCGGACGAGGTAGGAGCCATTGTCGTCGGCGATGATGCCGGTTCCACCGCTGTCGCCCATGTCGCGTGTGGGAAGGATGATGGCTGCCGGGCCTTCGGCAGTAATGGCCTTCGCAAGCGCCTGCTGCGCTGCGCGTGCCTTGAGGCGGTCGGCGATGGAGATAGTGGGACCACGGCCTACGCGGGGGGCTTCGGGGCCTTCCATCTCCTTCAGCTCGGCGTCGGTGTAGCGATGGAAGAGAGGCTCGGTGATGTCGCCGGTGGGACGCATCGCGCCGAAGAGGATGATCTTTCCAGCGAGCTTACCCTTGATGGAGTCGGCGGTGGTGCTGGTGGGATCGATGTAGACGATGTCGCCCTTGACGGGTCCGGGGGTGGAGAAGGAAAAGGGAGCGGCCTGCATCCAGAGCGGCTCGGGCTCAGGCGTGATCATGCGTGCCCAGGTGTTGATCTGCTGCCAGCCCATGCCGAACTCGCCCCAGTCTTCCTTGTGGGCGTTGGAAAGACCGATCTTGGTGAGGGTGTCGATGGCCCAGTCGTAGGCGCGGCTGAGGTTCGGCGAGCCGGTGAGGCGCGGGCCGATGTCGTCGGTGAGAGCGCCGGCGAGGTCCATGACCTTGCTGTGCTGAGTTCCCTCTTCGCGGATGCGCTGATACATGGCGGTATCGATGGCTTCAGTTGCGGGCTGCGGGCCGTAGTACGAAGGGACAGGCTTCTCTGCCGGTTCGGACTTCTTCTTCTGCGCGAAGGCGCCGGTGGAGACTACTGCCGCCATGACGGCAACAATTGCAACGCAACGAATTGTGCGTGCTGCAACAGGCATGTATACAAGCTTAGCCATTGAAAGGAACTCCTAAAGACGCGCGGGCGCCTTGATTAAGTCTGGATAGCTAAAGATACGCCGGGAGGCCGGGAATAGTCTCACGATCCGGGCAGGAGTAGATGCAGGTCTCTCAATTGCGGCGCAAGAGTGAGCCTTCGGTTGAGAGGACAAGTTATTTGGAGGGTGGAGGAGCTAAGCTGCGCGGCCCTTGCGAGCGAGGCGCTTGGCGTATTGCACGCCCAGGAAGCCGAGAGCGAAGACGCCAACGAGGATGCCCACAGGCAGACCTACGATGCGATAGGTCAGCGCGAAGTCGGGGGTTTTACCCGTCACCATCAGGTAGGCCATGAAGCCAACGATCGCCAAGAAGGTAGCGAGGAAGAAGGCCGCGAAGGCGGCGGCAAGACCCATCAGGAGGGATTGAAACCAACCGAGATCGCCGAGCGGGATACCGAACAGTACGCCATCACGCCTCGCCTGTGCCACGTTGTTCTGCGTCGTCATAGTCTCCAGTTTACGCCCGCGGCGGCGATCCAGCTAAACGCGCGTAAACTAAGGAGATGGCAGAGAGTGTACAGAACGGGCCTCAACAGACGTCGATTCAACAAACGCTGATTGGGGCGAAACAGGTCGCCCACGATGTGGAGGAGCGGCGGTCTTCGAATGGCGTGCGGTTTGCCACGTATGGTGAGACAGGCATCGCGAACGTGGAGCTGGACCGGATTCTGGAAGCGGTGCCTGCGGGGATCGTTGCAGCGCTACAGGGGAATACGTATTACTTTGTGCCGCTGGCGCTGCGCGCAACTCGCGATGAAACGGCGCCGGCTGCAGAAGAGATGGCACGAGTGGCTGAGCCGGCGATGGTGGCGAGTGTGTGGTCGGATGAGCTATCGGATGCGGCAATCTGCCATCGCAATGTGGAGCTGGCGAGCGGGCACCAGGGTGTATTCATCTCGACGCGGCTGCTGGCGGACAGGTTTGCGCTGAGCTTCGAGTTCTTTATCAACGTGGCCCATGCGTTTGTCGATAAGGCAGGGGTGCCGCAGAGCTTCAGCGAGATGGTGTGGAAGCAGGCGGTGGAGAACGTGAAAGGCGAGACGTCGCTCGATGCCTGGGAGGCGCGGAACCTGGCGTTTGGGCGCGCTGCGAATGCTATGCCGGCAGAGCCACTGGCGCCTGCTCGGCGGACACGGGCCTTTGCGCCGGTGCTGCGTTCGCTCTCGGCCTCGGCTGGCGGGGAGCAGGCGGCGATCGACGAGAAAGAGCGTGGCCATTATGTGACGGCGGCGTTCACGGATGCTGTAGCGATCTATCTGCTTTCGCTGGCGCTGGACTTCAACTACAGCGATCTGCGCGAGAGGGATTATCCGCTGATTGCTCCGGTGGCCCTGGCAGAACGGCTGCGGGCAGTGGCTGAGCTGTTTCCAGCGAACCCGGGGTATGAGTTTGCGGTGAAGTATCGGAAGCGGGCGTAAGCGGATGCGCTGAGAGTTTTGGGTGGTACGAGCAAGAAGCAGGTCCCTCGCTGCGCTCAGGATGACAAAATTTGAGAGCCGGGGTTGCAATTCGATATTTCAGCAAGTGAATCTAGCGCACAGCGTTCATGGCGGCGCGGAAGAGTCGCTCGAAATCGCCTGCAACGGTCGCATCCTTCTGCGCGCTCTCGACGGCCTTCTGCGCTATGGGGCGGGGGTAGCCGAGGTTGACCAGAGCGCTCAGCACATCTTCGGCGACTGCGCCGAGTGAGGGCTTCGCATCTGTCGCTGGGGTGTAGCCAGCCATGTCGTCCAGCTTGTCCTTCAATTCGAGCACGACACGCTCGGCGGTCTTTTTGCCAATGCCCGGGATCTTCGTCAGGGTGGCGTGATCGCCCCCACGGATAGCTCCTACGAGGCGTTCGGCGCTGATACCACTGAGCACGGTGATGGCCAGCTTGGGCCCGATGCCGCTGATGGTGAGAAGCTTTTCGAAGAGGCGTTTTTCAGTAGCCTCGTGGAAGCCGAAGAGCTGAAGGGCGTCTTCGCGGACGTGCGTGTGGACGTGCAGACGCGCTTCGGCGCCTTCGGTGCCCAGTTCGGTGTAGGTGGCGACCGAGATGGCAAGTTCGTAACCGACTCCGTTGCAGTCGAGGACTACAGCGTTCGGGGTCTTTGTAAGGATTTGTCCACGTAGGTGCGCGATCACAGAATGATTCTAACGGTTCACGGAACGTCTACTTGTGGTGGGCCATATAGGTTTCACTGATGACCTGCATCAGGCGATCGGTGAGGGCTTCAGCATCTTTGCCGGTAAGGCCCTCGGTGGAGATCGGCTCGCCGACGATGAGCTTCAGCGGGCGTGGCTGCAGAGCGTAGACGTGGATGGGCAGTAGCTCATAGGTGCCGATCAGAGTGAGCGGAACGAGTGGCACCTGGGCCTTGATGGCGATGTAGGCGGCTCCAGCGAGCATAGGCTGTAGCTGACCGTTGAAGGCTCGACCACCTTCGGGGAAGATGAGCATGGGTAAGCCGGACTGAATGGTCTTTACACCGCGGGCGAGGCTGGCGACGCCGGCACGGGTGGAGCTCTGGTCGATGGGGACCTGGCCGCTGCGCTGCAGATACCAGCCGATGAAGGGGATCTTCCAGAGCGGTGCCTTGGCGAGGATGCGGAACTGGAAGGGTAGCTTGGCGAAGAGCGCAGGGGTGTCGTAGTAGCTGAGGTGGTTGCAGGCGTAGACCGGGTTCGACAGGCCGTCGAGCCTTCCGCCGTGTTCCAGCTTCACCGGGGAGAACGCAATTACGAGCAGAACACGGGCCCAGAGCCTGGCAATGAAGTGCTGCTGGCTGCCGTTCTGGTCCCACAGGCCGCAGATGAGCGAAAGGGTGCCGAAGAATACCGTTGCCGCGGCCAGCAACGGGTAGACGAAGAGGTAGGTGAAGGCTCGCCAGAGGAAAGGGACAGGCGGTCGCGGCGCAGGAGGGATGTGCGCGGCGGTCGGATTCGGGGCGGCCGCGGGGTTCAGACTCGGATCGGCAACAGGCATCCACCCTATGCTATCGCGCCCGGCGCGCTTATTTGCGCCCGAGCTCCTGTTGCAGGTTCTCGAGAGCCTCTTTGGCCCGGAGCAGGGTTTCATCCAGCCAACGAACGATGACCTCGCGGTCCGCCTGACTCATTCCCTGCAAACGCTCCATCATCAGGGGACGGTGCTCTTCCAGCCGGCGAATCTTTCTGCGAAAGGCTGCGATTTGAACAGAAGGTGTCATAGATAAACGTTTATTGAATTGCCAGCCAGACATCTGGAAGGAGGTGCAGGAACCGCAGCGAAACATTCGAGACAAGCCGTCACTCCTGCCAGCGGTACAAGGCAGGGTGGGTGTGCCATCCACCAGTAAATAAAGGCACAGGGAGCGTGCTGTCGCCTAATGTACGCTATCGGACAGTGTTATGGAGGGGTTCTTTGCGTCTGAAACGGGTCTTTGTGCTCGGACTAAATTGTAGGGGCTGACGCGCTGATCCGTCCTGAGGCGACAAATATTGAGGCACGGCGGCCGGGGGTAGCTGCGGGGATCAGCGTAGCGGACTCATCGCTGCGGACTCAGCGTAGCGGACTCAGCGTAGCGGACTCAGCGTAGCAAGGGGAGGAGTTCGGCGACGAGAAAGACGGAGCCGGTGGCGACGATGATACCGTCCTGCGGAGTCAGCTCGGCTGCCAGCTGCAGGGCTTCGGCGAGCGTGGCGGCGGGGCGGGCGGGTACGTCGAGCTTTGTCGCTGAGGCCAGCAGAGCTTCGAGCGGCATGGCCCGGGCATTATTCATGGGGGCGAGGATGACGTGGTCGCGGGCGCGATCTGGATCTCCGGAGCTGGCGTCGAAGAGCGGCAGCAGTACCTGAGCGAGCTCAGTAAGCTGCTTGTCGCGGAGGCAGCTGAAGATAAGGGTGCGGGGCATGGACTCGGGTAGCTGGGCGAGCGCGGCACGCAGCGTCCAGGCACCGGCAGGGTTGTGAGCTACATCGAGCAGCAGCGGGGCGTTCTTGTCGCCGCGGCGGAACAACTCCAGGCGACCGGGCCAGCGAGTGTCGCGGATACCTTTTTCGATGGCGTCATTCGGGATACTGAAGCCGTGGTTGGAGCGTAATTCGATGGCGGCGGCGATGGCCAGTGCGAGGTTGCGCTGTTGATGCTGGCCGAAAAGCGGTGAATCGACGTGGAGGACTTGACCTTCAAGCGAGAGCGGATACGTGTTGCGCTCCAGCAAGGTGCTTTCTGAATGCCTGTTCCCTGCTTCCTGCCTCGGCGGAAGACAGCGGGCGGCGTCGACACCGCGCACGTTGAGTGACATAGCGAGATCGCCTATGGCAGCGTTGGCCTCAGGGTGCTGGCTGAGCGTGACGAGGACGCCATCCTGCCGAAGGATGCCGGCTTTTTCGGTGGCAATCTCGCGCAGTGTGTTGCCGAGGTACTCCATGTGATCCATACCGATATCAGTGATGACGCTGACGAGCGGCTCGACCGAGTTGGTGGCGTCGAGACGGCCACCAAGCCCTACTTCGAGCACGGCAAGCTGCACGCCGGCCTGAGCGAAGAAGCAGAAGGCTACGGCAGTGACGACCTCGAAGTAGCTGGGTGGATGTGGAAGGATGCCCTGCTGGACGAGGGATGTGGCGGCGGCATCGACGCGAGCAAAGCAGGCGCCAAAGGCTGCGTCGGGAATGTCCGAAAGCGTTCCCTGTTCCGAGGTCTTGATGCGCTCGTTGAGGCGTTCGAGGTGAGGCGAGGTGTAAAGGCCAGTCCTGATGCCTGCAGCGTTGATGATGGAGGCAAGCGTGGCGGCGGTCGAGCCCTTGCCGTTGGTGCCTGCGATCAGCACGGAGCCGAACTGCTTCTGCGGGTCGCCGAGCTCGTGCAGCAGCGCCTTGATATGGTCCAACGAAAACTTGCGTGCCACTGTTGCGCCGTTCACCTGCACGGTGCGCATCTCGGGGCCCAGGGCCGCGAGTCGATCCATCGCCTGCTCGTACGTCATCTCTATCTCGTGTCTTGTGTTTGGGAATCCAACTGCTGTGTCTTTGATTAGTCTCGCACTTCGGCGACGCAGATTCTTCCGCCGCGACCGCGGAGGCCGAGGCCATCGGTGCGGTTGGCGAAGTATTGGGCTGTGAGGGCGGTGCTGTCCCAGTCGTTGACGACGCGCATGGCGAACCAGTCGAGCTCTTCGGCGAGCTGCTCGGGGGTGAAGAAGAGCTGGAAGGGCTCGCCGGCCTGAGCGACGCGGGCGCTGAGGGAGTCCAGCATGAGCTGTTCGGTGGGCGGGAGGACGTGGCGGGGCTGAGCGTAATCGAAGACGACCTCGCTGCCTGCGCCGAAGCGGGCGAGCACGCGCATCGTGGCCTGAAAGGCTTCGTTGGTGAGATAGGGGACGACGCCAAGCCAGGCGGTGACGGTCGGCTGGCCGAAGATCACGCCTGCCTCCTGCAGCTTTGCGCGAAGGGAGTCGGTTTCGAAGTCAACGGGGACAAAGGCCGCACCGGGAGATGGCTCGATACCTGCTTTCTGCAGCATCTCCAACTTCCAGGCCTGCGTAGCAGGGAAATCGACTTCAAAGACGCGGAGGCCAGGATAGGGGTTGCGGCAGGCGAAGGTATCGAGGCCTGCGCCCAGGACGACGTACTGCCTGGCTCCACGCTCGGCGAAAGCGGCGGCGAGAGTGTCTTCAGCAAGGCGCGCGCGGGCGACCATGAACGAGCGCAGCGCGGCGGAGAAGGGGCGTTTGATGCTGTCGGGGGTTCGGGCGATCTCTTCGGCGTGGTCGGGGCCGAGGATACGGACGGCTAGAGGATCGTCGAAGACCAGAGGGTAGGCGTCGTGCACCTGATGCGCGGCGCGGCGGAGAGCTACGCGCAGAGCGGTTCGCGATGGAGTCGCCTCAATCACGCTGCTGACCTCCTGTCTTTCAGTTTTTCGTGCGGGTTAGCGTACAAAAGCCTTGCTGACTAGGCCTTCTCGGTCATCCACTTCAACGACTGTGCGAGGTAGGACTTCAGGTCCTTGCGCTCGACGATGGCATCGAGGAAGCCGTGCTCTAAGAGGAATTCGCTGCGCTGGAAGCCCTCGGGGAGCTTCTGGCGGATGGTCTGCTCGATCACGCGGGGACCGGCGAAGCCAATGAGCGCGCCGGGCTCGGCTATGTTCAGGTCGCCAAGCATTGCAAAGCTTGCGGTGACGCCGCCGTAGGTCGGGTCCGTAATCAGCGAAATGTAAGGAATCTTCGCGTCGTCCAGCTTCGCGAGCACCGACGAAACCTTCGCCAACTGCATCAGGCTGGCAATACCTTCCTGCATCCGCGCGCCGCCGCTTGCGGAGACGACAATCAGCGGTCGCCGTGACTCCAGCGCACGGTCCGCGGCGCGGGTGATCGTCTCACCGACGACCGCTCCCATGCTGCCACCGATGAAGCCATACTCCATGACGGAGAGGATGACGTCGAGATCACCCATCCTGCCTACAGCGTTGATGATGGCGTCGTTAAGGCCGGTCTTCTTCTGCGTCTGCGCGAGGCGCGACTTGTAGGGCTTGAGGTCGGTGAACTCGAGCGGGTCGGTCGAGACGAGGTCGAGGTCCACGAGTTCAAAGCCGGGTTCGAGGAGGTTTTCGATGCGTTCGCGGGCGCTGAACTTGAAGTGGTGGCCGCAGTTGGGGCAGACCTGCAGGTTCGCGTCGATGTCGGCCTTCCAGATGGTCTTGCGGCAGCCGGGACATTTCACCCAGAGGCCCTCGGTTTTCACCTCATGGTCGTCGTTGGGCTGAATCTCGTTATCGTCGCGTTTGAACCAGGTCATTGCCGAAAGCTCTCCTGTCCCGCAGCGCCGAAGTTCGGTCTGCGAGGACCTCCGTCATTGTATCGAATACCGGCGGGGCATTCAGGCGGGATGGATAGGGCCGCCCCCGGTGGTGCGTGGCTCTTGGTAGGTGAGATCGGCGTGGTGAGGGCTGGGATGGTTGACTTTGGAGGCGCGGCCTTCGGTCCTCATGCGGCGGTCGGCCTCGCTCCAGCTAGGCAACGCCTCTTCTTCCTGCGTCCAGTGGGCGACGGAGGCCTCGTCGCACCAGTGCATCAGGTGCGACATGGCCTGCTTGTGCGAGCCAGTCGTCATGTAGCTGCGCATGGCCTCCTGCGAGTCCCAGCCGGTGAGCGTCCAGAAGGTGAGGCTGCGGTCCGGCAGTAATGCGCCGATGCGGAAGCCTGGAGCTCGCTTCACCTGGCTGATGGAGCGCAGGGTATGAATGCCGAAGAGAGGCATGAAGCGGAGGGAACGGATTCTCAAGCGCGTAAGACTGACGAACATAGAAGCCTCGATGGAGAGATTCTAGTGCGAGTTTCATACGCCTTGAAGAGTTTTGCTGGTATCGGCAAACAGCAGGTCCTTCGCTGCGCTCAGGATGACAATTTCGGCGATTAGTTATTCATGAAACTCGCTCCAGGGTGCGGCTTGATTCATCAGGTTGGTCAGACTGCCCCTCTGTATGAGCCAATACTTTCTGCGACTGGCTTTGTTGACACCCGCAAACCACGCTGTACTCTTGTTTTGCAAAGAACAATACAGAAGTGAATCGGGCCCCTTCAGAAATTAGCCTTTGGAGAGCAGCCATGCAGATTCTTGTCCCTTCGCCGACCGTCGCGTGGACCCCCGACGCCACGGTGCCTTCCATCCCTCTTTCGACCGATGCCAGCGGGCCGCACACCTGGACGTGGAAGCTGACGTGGGCCACCTTTTCGGCAAACGGGACAGCGCAGACCGATGACAACAACTGGGACGCAGCGGAGGCAGCCTGCCAGGGCGGCGGTACGCTGGCCGTGACTGCGGCCGCCGGAGGGGACAGCGCTTCCGCCAGCCTCAGCATTACGGGAACGAATCCGCAGCCGGCGCAGTTGCAGGCTTATCTGATGACGTTGCCGAATGTGACGCCAGCGATTGCCGGTGTGCTGGCGAAGATCTTCGCTGCGGAGTCAGGGGCAGCCAACTTTCATAGCAACGGCCAGCCGATTGTCTCGTTCGACAAGGGCTATGGGCTCTGCCAACTTACGACGCCGGTGCCGAACTTTCTGCAGGTGTGGAACTGGCAGCAGAATGTTCTGGGCGGGCTGGCGCTGTTCCAGGCCAAGCTCAATGCTGCAGCGGTGTACCTTGGACAGGGCGGACGCAGCTATACGCCTGACCAGCAGTTGCGCGATGCGGTGTGTCAGTGGAACGGCGGGCATTACTATGTGCTGGTGAACGATGCCTGGGTGCGCGATCCGAAGGTGGTTTGTGATCCGCAGGCAGGTAATATCGGTTGGGATATGACAGACCCGCGTAATACGGGGCAGACCGTCGCTGCGCTGCACGCTCGGGACGCGGCGTCGTATCGGAACCCGCCGTCACCCACGATCAAGCCGCGCCCTGTGCCGTGGAGGTATTTTGGTATCTGCTATGCGGACCATCTGCTGGGTGAATAGATTTGTTGCTGTCGTGCTGGGAGTGGCTACCCTTACTGTGCCAACGGCACTGAGAGCTCAGCAGCGCCTCGCTATCGCCCCAGGTCGCAGCCTTCGCTGTCCGTCCCGCTCGGAGCACTGTGTTCTGCGCGATAAGGGGCGGCTGCGGGTGGTGACGCTGGCTCGCGATGCAGCGGTGCTGCCGCACGATACAGCCACGTTGAAGCTGGTGGTGGCTCTGCCTGCGGCGGCGATTTTGATTGACTCGTACTCGTCCGCGCCGGGGGGTGCGATGGAGTGCCAGGCGGGGACGGAGAGCTTTTTACGGGTGCTGTCGTTCGCGCGGACAGGGCCGGTGGTTACGTATTCTGTGAAGCTGGAGAGCTGCGTACAGAATGTCGAACTCGCGCTGGATGGGGTGAAGTGGGATGCGAGTGTGCATCAACTTGGGATTCACTGGCTGGCTACGCCTGCAGGGCAGAAATCGCCGGATGTAACGCTTACGCTGGATGATGCCGGACACGTGCGGTAGCGGAATGCACTATCCTTATGGACGTGAGTACACAGATTAAAGTCCAGCTCCCTGACGGCTCCGAGCGCGAAGTTCCACGTGGAACAACGCCGCTCGATATCGCCAATGCTATTTCGCCACGTCTTGCTGCCGCCGTTGTCGTCGCGCGCATCAAGCCGCTGATGCCTGTCGCTGCCAGCGCAGGCGAAGCAGCGCTGGAGGCTTCCGAAGAAGCGATGTATGCGGCGACGCCGTCGAGTGAGGCGCGCATCGTCGACCTGACCCAGCCACTGACCGAGGATGTGTCGCTTGAGCTGCTGAAGGAGAATGATCCGGCGGCGCTGCGCGTGGTGCGCCACTCGGCTGCGCATGTGATGGCTACGGCGATCCTGGAGCTGTTCCCTGAGACGAAGCTCGGCCACGGCCCGGCTACGGACAACGGCTTCTTCTATGACGTGTATCGCGAGGTGCCGTTCACCGAGGCTGACCTCGCTGCGATTGAAGCGCGCATGGCGGAGGTGGTTGCGCGCGATGAGAAGTTCGTGCGCGTGGAAGAGTCTCGCGAGAAGGGCCTTACGGATTACTCAGCTCAGGGCGAGTTCATGAAGGTCCACTTCATCGAGCGGTTCACGAAGCTTGGCGATGAGATTTCGCTGTATAAGAACGGCGGGTTCACAGACTTCTGCCGCGGGCCGCATGTGCCATCGACGGCGCGGGTGAAGGCGTTCAAGATCATGTCGATCGCGGGTGCATACTGGCTCGGCGATGAGAAGAACCAGCAGCTGCAGCGCATCTATGGCACGGCGTTCTTCAACCCCAAGGACCTTGAAGCGCACTTCAAACATCTGGAAGAGATCAAGGCGCGCGACCATCGCGTGCTGGGCAAGCAGCTCGATCTGTTCAGCATTCAGGAGGTTGCGGGTGCGGGGTTGATCTTCTGGCATCCGAAGGGCGGCCTGATCCGCAAGACGATGGAAGACTGGATGCGCGACGAGTGCATTCGCCGCGGGTATCACCTGGTCTATACACCGCACATCATGCGTCGCGAGCTTTGGAAGATCTCGGGACATGAGGGCTACTACTCGGAGAACATGTACCCGGCGATGACGCTGGACGATGCCGAGTACCGGCTGAAGCCGATGAACTGCCCCGGCCATATTCTGATCTACAAGTCGTCGCCGCGCAGCTATCGCGACCTGCCGCAGCGTTATGCGGAGCTGGGCAATGTGTATCGCTATGAGCGCAGCGGCACGATGCATGGACTGCTGCGCGTGCGTGGCTTTACGCAGGACGATGCGCACATCTTCTGCACTCCCTCGCAGATCGAAGACGAGGTCGTGGCGTGCATCGAGTTTGCAGAGAGCGTGCTGCACACCTTTGGCTTCCAGTCGTTCAAGGTGGAGCTGTCGACGTGGGACCCGTCGAAGCCGGCGGATTACACGGGCTCGCCAGAGAACTGGGTGACGGCGGTGAACTCGCTGAAGACCGCGCTGAACCGCAAGAATATTCCTTTCACCGAAATCCCCGGCGAGGCTGCGTTCTACGGGCCGAAGATCGATGTAAAGCTGGTCGATGTGCTGGGGCGTTTGTGGCAGTTGAGCACGGTGCAGTTCGACTTCAACCTGCCTGCTCGATTTGAGTTGGAGTACATTGGCGAGGACGGTGCCCCGCACCAGCCGGTGATGGTACATCGCGCACTGTTCGGTTCGGTGGAGCGGTTCTTCGGCGTGCTGATCGAGCACTATGCGGGCGCGTTCCCGCTGTGGCTGGCGCCGGTGCAGGTGGGCTTGGTGCCCATCAGTGAAAAGCATCTGGAGTATGCAACGGGTGTGAAGGCGAGGCTGGAGGCGGCAGGGCTGCGCGTGGAGCTCGACCAGAGCAACCAGAAGATGAATGCAAAGATCCGCGACTTCGGGTTGCAGAAGCTGCCGTTTATCTTGATTCTCGGCGACAAGGAAGCGGCGACGGACAGTGTGAGCGTCCGGGTGCGCGCGAAGGGCGATGAAGGCTCGGTGACGGTGGAGACGTTTATCGAGCGCGCGAAGAAGCTCAGCGCGGAACATGCGATGGAGCTGTAGTGCAGACCATACAACTTGAGACAAAGATCGCAGCGCCTCCAGAGCGCTGCTTTCTTTTGTCCCTCAATATTGATCTCCATAAAGAGAGCACATCGCAGACAAGTGAGCGGGCGATCGCCGGTGTCACGAGCGGCCTTATTGGAGCCAACGAAACGGTGACATGGTGCGGTCGACACCTCGGTCTTATGCTTACGCACGAAACGTTGATCTCGGTGTATGAACGACCGCATCATTTTCAAGACATTATGCTGCGCGGGATGTTCAAGTGCTTCGCGCATGACCACTACTTCGAGGCGACAGACGGCGGCACTTTGATGCGCGATGTACTGCGCTTTGCCGCGCCACTTGGCCCTTTAGGCTGGCTAGCGGAAACGCTTGTACTGAGGCGCTATCTCACTGGATTTCTTATGGAGCGCAACACTCTCATCAAGCAGGTCGCCGAAGACTCATCTCACCTCTGGGTACGGTACACCGAACCTTCCTACTCCGCGCATCCAAGCATGGATGAGTAAACTCGCTGTTCCCGTCACCGAAAAAGACCACATCGCAGGCTCTGCTACCGCACTCGTCACCCTTGTCGAGTATGGCGATTATCAATGTCCCTCGTGTGGGGATGTCTTCCCTCTCGTGCAGAAGCTGCAGAAGCACTTTGGCGACAAGCTGCGGTTTGTGTTCCGCAACTTCCCTCTACCGATGCATCCGTATGCGGAGCATGCTGCTGAGGCTGCTGAATTTGCTGCAGCGCATGACAAGTTCTGGCCGATGCACGACCTTCTTTACAGGCACCAGGCGAACCTGTCGGATGAACATCTGCTCAAGCTCGTCGCGCAGCTTGGGCTGCCCAGCTATGAGCTGACAAAGTCGCTTGCTGCGGGCACGTACAAACCCCGTGTGCAGGCTGATCTTGAGAGCGGCGAGAGATCAGGGGTGACCGGCACGCCGATGTTTTACATCAACGGCAAGCTGTATGAAGAGGACTACGACTTCAATACGCTGGTTGAGGCGATCACGGCGGCGGGCAACGACTAAGACTTACGGATAGCGGGAGCAGGGTATGAGCCCGCTCCCGCCGTTGTTACTTGCCCAATGGCGTGACCGTTACCGTACGTCCGGTCTGAGCACTGCGTTTGGCGGCGTCGAGGATCTGCATCACGACCATGTTGGTGTCGAGGGCGGTGAGGTCGCCTTCGGGTTTCACCTGGCCGCGCATGACGCCAACAAGGTAGCCCAGGGCAGTGGCTTCGTCCGCGGGTAGTTCGGGCGCGGTGGTGGAGCTTTCCTTGCCGTCGACGGTGAGCCAGTTAATGCCTGTGGACTTAACTGTAATGGCCTGCTCCTTGGTGCCATAGACCTCGAGGTTTTTCACGCCAGTCGTCCAGTTCCAGGAAGGCAGAAGGATGGCCTGTGCCCCCTTGTATTTCAGGATGATGGTGGCATCGTCGTCGACGCGAGGATACTTGTCGGGTTGATCGGTCTGCGCAATGGCCGTAACGCTTTCAGGGACCTGGCCGTGCATCATGACGGTCATCAGGTCGGCGCCGTAGCAGCCGAAGTCGAACATGGCGCCGGCACCGTTGCCTTCAGGAGTGATAAGCCACTTCATGAACTCGGGCGTGACGCCTATGTCCTTGGGACCCTGGTGACCGTCGCGGACGATGACCTTGCGGACGGTGCCGAGCTTGCCTGCGGCGACATCCTGCAGCACCTCCGAGTTGCTGGCGTACCAGGTGGTTTCGTAGTTCACCAACAGTTGCGTGTGGTTCTTATGAGCGGCGGCGCGCATGGCGATGGCGTCGGCGAGCGTGGTGGCGAGAGGCTTTTCGACCATGGCGCTGACGCCGTGAGCAGCGGCCTGCTCCACGACGGCGCGGTGGCGCGCAATGGAGGTGTAGACCAGGACGGCGTCGGGCTTGCCCTTGGCAAACATCTCGTCCATGGTGTCGACGAAGAGCGCGGGATCGAGGTGATAGCGTTTGGCGTACCTGCCGCGCAGTTCCTTATCGGCCTCGACGACGGCGATCAGCTTTACATCGGGATGAGTGGCGATGGCGTCGAAGACGCCATAGGCATGACCATGCTCCAGGCCTACCACTGCTACCGTTACGGGCTTTTGTGCCCACGCCAGGGCAGTGCCCAACACCATACACAGGCCCGCAAGCCGCATCACGCTTAAGATCATCCGTCGCATCAAAGTCTCCTTCATCTTCATTCACTACGCCAATCAACAACCGTCGCTGACGTGTCATCGTATACAGAGAATGAGCACGCCGTACACCGTTCGCGAGTCCGCCACCGTCAACGCTCCACTAGAGCGCGTCTTCTATCTTTCCACGCGAGTCGATCTGGTTCGCGAGACTTTGGGGATGGATCTTGTTGCCGATCCCGCCCCCGGGTATATCTCCTCCGGTCACATCGTTGCGAACAGCCGTGTGCACTGGCATGGCTGGAAGTTCGGCTTGCCAACGCATCATCACACCTTGATCACGGGCTACCAGGCACCCTTTAAAGATATGGACGGCTCGACGAGCGCCTGGTTTCAGGACTCGCAGGCGAAGGGCCGCTTCGCGACCTTCCGCCATGATCATCACTTCAAGCAATCGGCCGATCCGCTTACGCAACGTCCCATCACTCACCTTTTCGATGAAGTGAACTTCACGTTGCCTTTTGGTCCCCTGGGGCAGCTTGCCACCAGACTTCTGCTTGCGCCACACGTCCGAAAGCTCTGCCGTCAGCGGTTTGCTCGTCTGAAGCAACTTGCCGAATCGGACGGTTGGCGCGAGTTTGTTGACCCGGCGTTACTCTAACCCTTGAGCTTCTTCTTACTCTTCTTGCCGTCTTCGAGTTGTGGAGCACTGGATTCGGTAACGTGCGAGATTGCCTCGGCTGCGCGGACCAGCTCTAACGCTTTACGATAGGCACCCTTCGTGTAGGCCGACTCGGCGGCAGCCAGGGTTTTTTCGTAGATCGCGGTAAGTTCCTTGCCGGGCTTCTCGTCATGCTCGTCCCAATGATCGGCAGCTTTTTCAAGCAGACGCTCGTATTGAGCGACGATGGCATCCTGTAGAGCGTCGCCTACGGTTTCAGCCGTGTTGGCCGCGAGAGCGCCAAAGGCGAGATGCTCACAACCACGCAGCAGATCGGCAGAACTCTTCGTATCGCCGGAGAGAAGGCTTACGCGGGCCATCTCCGAAAGTGTATGCACCTCCGCCAGCACCTGCTTCGGCAGGCCGGGTTCGAGCGCGTCGAGGCGACCAAGGTGCTCGTAGGCACGACGGAGGTCCTTCTCCACGTCATGATGATCGTGCTTGTGACCCGCCTTTTTCGCTGCTTTCTTCGCTGCCTTCTTTGCCGCGTGCTTAATGCCCTTTTTCGGTGCCATGCGCTCTCCTCTTTCGTAGAACTTCAACCCAGTCTGATGCCAAAATGCTACTCCTCGCCCGCCTGCATCTCACTACACCGAGGTGAATCATGAAGGCAGTCGTTCTGCATGAGTACGGAAGCACTGGAAAGCTGAAGTACGAAGACTTTCCTGACCCGAAACCGGGGCCAGGGGAGGTGCTTGTCGAAGTGATGGCGATCAGCATCAACCCGATTGATTGGAAGATGCGATCTGGCGAGGCTAAGGAACGTTTCCCGCTGACGCTGCCTGCGATCCTGGGACGTGACCTGGCTGGATCCATCAAGGAACTGGGCGAAGGTGTGAAGGATTTCAAGGTTGGCGAGGCGGTGTTTGCACTGGCCTGGGCCACCTATGCCCAACTTTGTATCGTGAAGGCTTCCGACCTAGCGCGAATCCCGGCTCCGAAGGGAGACCACGTGCTTGGAATGACGACAGCGGCGACGCTCCCGCTGGTTGCGGTTACAGGCGATCAGCTGATTCATATTGGGGCGCGCGCGGAAAAGGGACAAACGATTCTGCTGACGGGCGCGCTGGGCAGCGTCGGACGTGTGGCACTGTACTGCGCGCTTGAGATGGGTGTGAAGGTCATCGCGGGCGTGCGCAAGAAGCAGATCGACGAGGCGCTAAAGCTGGGAGCGACCGCAGCGATCGATCTTGGGGATGAAGATGTGCTGGCGAGCCTGGGCTTTGTCGATGCGGTGGGCGACACCATCGGTGGAGCACTGGGCAATACGCTGCTTGCGAAGGTAAAGCCGGGTGGAAACTTTGGCTCGGTCGTTGGGCCGCCGAAAGATGCAGCGCTGCACCCCCTGGTGCAGGTGAATGCATTTATGGCGCATCCCGATGCAGCCACGATTACGCACTATGGCGAGGCTGTTCGTGATGGCAAGCTGGTGATTCCGGTGGACAGGATCATTCCTTTGAGGGATGCCGGTGAAGGACAGGCAGCGGCTGAAAAGGGCGGTATCGGCAAGGTCGTGCTGACGACGTAGATCAGGGCTGGCAGTCGACGGAAGCCAGTACACGTTAGAAACCACGAAGGCCGCCATTGCTGGCGGCCTTCGTTGGTTCTAATGCCCTGATGTTAGCCGAGCGTCTCCATGAGTTTGTTGACGGTGCGGTTCAGGTCCTTGTCGTTGCGGCGCTGTTCATCGATCTTGCTGATCGAGTGCATCACCGTGGTGTGGTGCTTACCGCCGAACTGGCGGCCGATCTCAGGCAGGCTCGCTTCCGTGAGCTGCTTGGCCAGGTACATGGCGATCTGGCGCGGCACCACGATCTGGCGGGAGTTGTTCTTTTGCTTCAGCTCGGCCACGCGCATACCGAACTGCTCGGCTACGGCACGCTGGATGGCTTCGATGGTGATCTTGCGGACCTGCGTGTCGATGAACTGCTTCAGGCACTGCTGCGCCGTGGGCAGCGTGATTTCCACGCCGTGCAGCGAGCACCAGGCGATGAGGCGGACGAGAGCGCCTTCGAGCTCTCGGACGTTCGTACGCACGTTGCCGGCGATGAAGAGGGCGACGTCGGTGGGCAGGGTGGTCTGCTCCATCTCTGCCTTCTTCTGCAGGATGGCTACCTTGGTTTCAAGATCGGGCGGCTGTACGTCGACGACCAGGCCCCACTCAAAGCGGGAGCGGAGGCGGTCTTCGAAGTCGGCTAGCTCTTTGGGCGGGCGATCGCTGGCTACGACGATCTGCTTGTTGGTCTCGTGCAGCGCGTTGAAGGTATGGAAGAACTCCTCCTGCGTGCGTTCTTTGCCTGCGAGGAACTGGATATCGTCGATCAGCAGGACATCGACCGTGCGATAGCGATCGCGGAAGCCGGTCATCTTGTCGTAACGAACGGAGTTGATCATCTCGTTCGTGAACTTCTCGCCGGAGACGTAGCTGACCGCAGCGAGCGGGTTGCGCGCCTTCACCATGTGACCGATGGCCTGCATGAGATGGGTCTTGCCTAGGCCTACGCCGCCGTAGAGAAAGAGCGGGTTGTAGGCCTTGGAGGGGCGCTCGGCGACGGCCTGCGCGGCGGCTGAGGCGAACTGATTTCCAGCTCCGACGACGAAGCTATCGAACTGATAACGCGGGTTTAGCTGCGCTGCGGAGTTCCAGTCGAAGCGCGACTGCTCCGGGCCGCCGGGAGTGTAGTTGCGGCGGGGGGCATTCTGGCTATGGCTGGACTGAGGGGCAAAGCCGCCGTCTTCGCGGAGGCGGGGCATCGCCTCTGGCGGCGGTACGTCGAAGGTGACCTGTTCGAGCTCGAGACCAAGATTATCCATGGCCTCCGCGATGTGATCACCGTACATCTCTCCGATGTGGGAGAACTCTTCGGTCGGAATGCGCACGTGCAGTGTCTTGCCATCCACATGGCTGAATCGGGTAGGCTTCAACCAAGTCTCATAGCTCTGGCGATTGATCTTCTTTTCGAGCGCGCCCAGAATCCGGACCCACGGGTTCAAAACAGTAGCTGGCACGGGGACAAATGACATGCTTCGATCTTCCTTCTTCTTGTTTTCTTGAGTTTCTTAGGCAGCAAAACGTACAAACCCTTGGCAGGGAGGGAAATTTTACGCACAGGTCTCCTGTCCTCGCAGCTATGCGCTGCGGAGCAGTTATAGAGCCCTGGTTTGCTTCTGAAGTTCACCCACCGTCTTCTAGTTTAGATGTCTAAGACCGGCAGGGGACTGAGTCGAACAAAAAATCTTGATTTCCATGCTTCAAAAACTCTGAACGTAGATAGGAAGCATCATCACGGAACGGAGTCGATACTAACACCCGAAACCCCTCCCTTCGCCACCTCAAATTGCGTTAACCCTGAAAGAATTTCAGGGTTGCACCAAACGTTGTGAAGAATCGGCGAGACGGCAGTAACCTGAGTAGCAGGCAGGGTGAATCTCACGTCACGGCACGATATTGATTGCGGGTTTTCCTCAGCGCTGCTATACTCAAATCTTGCTGCCGTACGGGTGTTTCAGCCCTCGTACAGGAGACTCCGGCCAAGCCTGATTTGCATCACCTCAGTGTTCTGCCGGTTCCAGTGTTCTCGCCTCGCTTCATTGATGCGGACACGTCTGGCAATCTCATCAAGCAGACACTTTTTCGAACAGGAACCTATCATGCCGAAGCGTACTTTCCAGCCCAACCGTCGCCGCCGCGCCAAAGTGCACGGCTTTCTCGTTCGCATGGCCTCCAAGGCCGGTGCAGCTGTCCTCAGCCGCCGCCGCGCCAAGGGCCGCCACAAGATCGCTGTATCTGCCGGCTTCCGCGACTAGTTTTTAGAGACTTCGCAGAAACGTTTCAAAGAACGCGCTCACGGGACATCCTCCCGCGAGCGCGTTTTTTACGACTTCCTCTCTTCCCTTGCCCCCCAGGTATTGCTCTTCATGGCCTCTCTCACTCCGCATCGCCTGCGCAAACACGCTGACTACCAGTTCACGTACAAGGCTGGCCGCAAGCAGTTTGCAAAGCAGATCGCGTACTTCCATACGCTGCGACCTGCGGAGCGCAGAAGCGATACCCCTGGGCCACGCATCGGGCTTACCGTGCCCAAGGCGCTGGGCAAGGCTGTTGATCGCAACCGCATCAAGCGGCGCATGCGCGAGGCCGTGCGAGCGAACCTGGCTCTGCTTACGTCGCCGGTGGATGTGATCCTGCATCCACGGCGGTCGGTGATCGAAATGGACTTCCAGCAGCTGAAGCGCGAGGTTGCGCAGATATTCCGCAGCGTTCAGGCGGCTTGTGACCGGGCTACGCAAAAGGCTGCGGCACCGCTGGCGTAGAGGAGTCGCGATTGGCCGATCCGAAGAACGCTGAAGACCGACCCGATCCCGCACAAGAGCGCCGCCAGCGGTGGGTCCTTCGCCTGCACGGCGTCTACAAACGGGTGCTTTCCCCGCTTTTTCACGTCTTTGTAACGTCACAGTGCAAGTACCTGCCGACATGCAGCGACTATGCGTATACGGCGGTTGTCCGGCATGGCTGGATCAAAGGTGGCTGGCTGGCGATGCGAAGGGTGGGGCGGTGCCATCCGTTTGCCAAAGGTGGGTTCGATCCGGTTCCCTAACGAGGGCCCAGACCCTAACAATATCTCCGCCTCTCCGCCGTCATCCCCTTGTGGAGCAACGGTAATTTGTCGCGGACGCCACAAAACGAGGCTGCGCCACCATTTATCATCGAAGGTGCGCAGGCTGCGCTCGTACGCGGCCTCATGAAAGTGTAGGAACCACCCTTTGCCAGAGTTTCGTAATCCCAATCAGGCCGGCGGATCCGGCTCGGACAATCGCTCGCTCCTCATCATGATGGTTGTCATGATCGGCGTCCTCTTCGGCGTGCAGTATTGGCGCTCGCAGCATGCGACTGAGCCAGCTCCCGCAGCTGCCACACAGCAGCAGAGCTCCAGTCCGACCCAGAGCGCCCCGGTTGCAGCACAGGCAGCTTCCACGCCGACTGCAGCCAGCGCTGTTCCGGCCGTCGCTGCTGCAGCTGAGTCCATCACCACCGTCGAGAACGAGTTGTACAAGATCACTTTTTCGAATAAAGGTGGACAGGTCACTTCATGGATTCTGAAGCGCTATACGGGCAGCGACAATAAGTCGCCTCTCGATCTGGTGCAGGAGCACTCTGCAAAGCAGTTCGGGTACCCGCTCTCGCTTTACACGTATGACGCTGGGCTGACCGCGCAACTGGCGAATGCGCTGTACGTACCTTCTGCCACCGGCACGCTGCAGTCGCCAGCCACGCTGACCTTCAAATACGCGCAGGGCGATCTCGATGTGACGAAGACCTTCACCTTCGGCGCCGATTACGTCGTTCATGCCGACACGGTCGTTCTCCGCAACGGCGCGCCTGTACGCGCGCTGCTGAGCTGGCCCGCCTCGTTTGGCGATATGGATACCCTCACCGCCTATGCGAGCGTGAACGTCGACTCCAGCACCAACGGCCACGACGACCACGTCGCTTTCAAGAAGGTCATTGGCGGTGCCACGGTCGGCGGCCCCTTCGACTTCGCTGGCCTCAGCGACCAGTACTTTGCGGCGATCTTCCTGCCTGATGCTCCGACGGACTCGACGATGGTCACGCTGCACCACGAGATTCCTGCAGCATCGATCCCCGCGGGGCCTGGCCGTCCAAGCCTATTCGGCAGCAGCAAGGCGGACCTGCCGATCCTCGGCACCACGGTAGGCGACCTGAACGGCCACAACCAGGTGCGCCTTTTTGTTGGACCGAAGGCGATCGACGTTCTGAAGTCGGTGAAGACTTCCTCCGGCGGAAACCTGGAGCCGGTACTGGACTTCGGCTTCTTCGGGCCTATTGGCAAGTACCTGTTCATCGGCCTGCACGCGGTTCACGCGCTGCTGCCGAGCGATCCCAGCAACCTGAAGAACTTCTCATGGGGCTGGGCGATCGTGCTGTTTACCATCCTCATCAATCTGGTGCTGCTGCCGCTGCGTATCAAGGGCATGAAGTCGATGCTGAAGATGCAGCGCATTCAGCCGGGCATCGACAAGATCAAGGCAAAGTACGGCAACCCCAAGCCGACCGACCCCAAGGCCGCGGAGATGAACTCCGAGGTGATGGCGTACCAGAAGGAGCAGGGCGTCAGCATGTTCGGTGGCTGCGTTCCGTCGTTGATCCAGCTACCACTGCTGTTCGCCTTCTTTACGATGATGACGCGTGTGGTCGAGTTGCGGCACGCACACTTCTTCTGGCTGCCGGATCTCTCGTCGGCGGACCCGTACCATATCCTGCCTATCCTGATGGTAGTCACGTCGTTCCTGGTTCAGTTCTACACGCCGTCGCCGGGTGTGGATCCTCAGCAGCAGAAGATGATGGCGTTCATGATGCCGGCATTCTCGGGCTATATGACGTGGAACTACGCTTCGGGACTGGCGCTGTACTGGAACGTCGGCAACCTGATCATGATCATCCAGCAGACGGTGATGAACAATACGTCGCTGGGCAAGGAGATCAAGGAGATCGCAGCCAGGCGTGCTGCTGCCGCTACCAAGCGCACGCTGCCTCCGCAGCAGCGGCAGGGCGGTGGGACGGGGCCTATCCCACCCAAGACGATCCAAGGACGCCGCTAAAGCATCCTGTGGTGCATCAGGCAAAGCCCGCTCCTTGTGAGCGGGCTTTGCTGCGTCTACGTTCCCAGCAGCTGTGATCTCGACCGGTAGAGCACATCCTGCCCCTTCGGCTACGCTGAGGGTCAGGATGACAATGTCCGAGGAGTAAGCGAGCGGGAGAGGAAATGTGCCCTTGTGTGTGTAAACCTAGTACGCGTGAAGAGGCCCAAACCCTCGTGAATAGCGGTCGGAATGCACCTGTATCGGGCAGAATGACTTAAATTTCTCACCCTCCAGTTAAAACACCTGCCCCAAACTTAAGCATTTAAGCGGCTTATGGACACTGACGGCTTTTAAAGGTTTAAGCCTCGTTTTCCGAGGAGGTCCACAAAGTGTTGTTAATTAAGGCACCCCCTCGAATTCAATTAACACGGGGATTAACCGCTTTAACCAACACAACTTAGCTTTAACTCACTTAACCTTTCCACGAGGGTTGTGGGGTTAATGCAAAAGCCGCCACGCAACCGAGAGGTGCACACCGACTTTCCGACTTCCTCGTTTAAACCCACCGAGTTATGGAAAGCTCGTACGCGCATCCTCCCCGCTGCCCATGCGGTTTTAAGCCTTAAATCCACCTTTCCACCCACAACGACTAGTACTTCTAGAACTATCTCTCCTCTCAGGGTGTTTTCTTAGAAGCATTCTCCCCACCCCAAACTCATCGCAAAGTCAGACCTGAGACCTGTGGCACCGGATGTCCAGACATCCACGTATCCAACATTCAGGCGTGATATTCACAGCCTCCCGGAACTGGCAGAAACCCGCGCCACGCCCTAGAATCAAACCATTCAGGGAGAGCCTATTACCGTGTCCACCACAGCCGTTACAACCGACACCGCAGCCCCCACCGGCAACCTCGAGATCACCGTCTCCCGCGCCGAGCTTCTGCGCGAGCTCACAGCGGCTCAGTCCGTCGTTGAGCGCAAGACCACGATCCCGATCCTTTCGAACTTTCTGTTCGAGGCAGCCGACGACCGGCTGACGATCACGGCGACCGATCTCGACCTCTCGCTGCGGACGTCCTGCATCGCGAAGGTGAAGACATCCGGTGCGTGCACGATCCCGGCGCGCAAGCTGTACGACTACATCAAGCTGCTTCCTGAAGGCGACATCTCGCTGAAGCTGATGGACAACCACTGGGTGCAGATCCGCGCTGGCCGCTCGAACACGAAGATGGTGGGCATGGCGCGCGCGAACTTCCCGCAGGTGCCTGAGTTCCCTGCAATCGGTGCTTTCAAGATTGCGGCGCCTGCGCTGCGCAACATGATCTCGAAGACGATCTTTGCGATCTCGAACGAGGAGTCACGCTACACGCTGAACGGCGCGCTGCTGGTGCTGAAGTCGGAGTCGATGGCGATGGTGGCAACCGATGGTCACCGCCTGGCGCACATCGAAAAGCTTGGCGAGATACTGGAGGGCATCTCCGGTGAAAAGAAGACGCTGATCCCGCGCAAGGCCCTTGCAGAAATTTCGAGCCTGCTGGGCGGCTCCGATGCGGAGCACATCGAGTTCTCCGATGACGAGCAGACGCTGTTCTTCAAGATCGGCAACCGCGTGTTGACCAGCCGCAAGCTCACCGGTCAGTTCCCCAACTACGAGGCTGTGCTGCCACGCGACAATACGAAGTTTGTGATTGTGCGCTCGGAAGATTTGATGAAGAGCATCCAGCGCGTTGCGCAGTTTGCGGACGAGCGTTCGGGTGCGATCAAGCTGCGCCTGGAGCAGAATGAGCTGAAGATCTCCGCGCAGTCGACCGATGCGGGTGAGTCGGAGGACATCATCGAGACGCCCTATAACTACGATCCGATCGTGGTGGGTTTTAACTCAAGCTACCTGATCGACTACCTGCGAGCAACGGGCGAGACCGGCGAGGTCCGTCTGGAGTTCAAGGATGCGCAGTCTGCGGGCCAGATGCGCCCGGAAGACGGCTCGGACGATGTGAAGTATCGCTACATCCTGATGCCTATGCGGATCTGAGTCCTGCGCGGACGGCGGGATGCGCTCTGCGCAAGGGTTCGTAGGTTTTATCCACTATCTACACAAGCAAAAAAAATCGCGGGGCCGCTCTCTGAGCGGCCTCTTCTGATTGAGCGATTACATAACTACGAACGAGAGCTCGCGTGTGCGGGATGACCTATGCGTTCACCCTCGGTCGAACCTCAGAGCCTAGAAGCTCGATGGAGCGTAGCTGTTTTTCGTGAGGGATGGTTCCGCCGCTGATCATGAGCGTGATCCGGGAAACGCCTCCCAAGGCGTCGCTGGTGGCCCAGATTTTTTCGGCGACGGTTGTAGGTGCGCCTACGAAGAAGCTGCCGCGAGGGCTTACCTGAGCGTCGAACTGCGCGCGAGACTGCGGCCCCCAGCCGCGTTCACGACCGATGCGATCGAAGGTCTCTTTGTGGGCGGGATAGAGGGTGTCGGAGGCCTCCTTATCGGTGTCTGCCAAGAAGCCGATGCCGTGGACTGCGACGTCGAGGGTGGCGGGATCGTGGCCGGCGCGCTTCGCTGCCTCGCGGTAGAGATCGACCAGGGGTCGGAAGCGGTGCGGCTCGCCGCCGATGATGGCGACGGTAAGTGGAAGGCCGAGGATGCCGGCGCGGGCGAAGGATTCAGGCGTACCGCCCACGCCGAGACGAATGGGGAGTTTCGCCTGCAGAGGTCGCGGCCAGACACCCTGGCCCGTGAGCGAGGCTCGGTGCTTGCCCTGCCAGGTGACGAGGGTCTCTTCGCGCAGCTTCAGCAATAGATCAAGTTTTTCCGAGAAGAGCTCGTCGTAGTGGCGCAGGTCGAAGCCGAAGAGAGGGTAGCTTTCCGTGAAGGAGCCGCGGCCGACGACGATCTCGGCGCGGCCCTTGGAGATGAGATCGAGTGTGGCGAACTGCTGGAAGACACGCACCGGATCGTCGGAGCTCAGGACGGTAACGGCGCTGGTGAGGCGGATTTTCTCGGTGTGCGCGGCTGCTGCTGCTAGCAAGATAGCTGGTGAGGATGCGATGTATTCGACGCGGTGGTGCTCGCCGATGCCGTAGACATCGACGCCGGTGCGGTCGGCGAGTTCTACCTCTTCGAGCATCTGCTGTACCCGCAGCGCGCCAAGTTCACCTGCTTTTTCCTCCGGTCCGGCGATGGCGCCTACAAAGCTGTCGATTCCTACCTGCATGTCATATCTCCCTGAAATCTCTCTCCAAGTAGATGATGCATCCGCTAGGAAGACTCGCGGTCACAGCCGTCGCGTGTTCCAATAGAAGGGTAGAGTCACCCAGAACACGAAGGAATCCCTCAGAACCATGCCTCTTAATTGCGGAATCGTCGGTCTGCCGAACGTCGGCAAGTCCACCATCTTCAACGCTCTTACAGCTGCGGAAGCGCAGGCTGCGAACTATCCGTTCTGCACGATCGACCCGAACGTCGGGATCGTGCCTGTTCCCGATGCGCGCATGGACCGCATCGTGACGATGGTGAAGCCGAACTCGATCGTGCCGACGACTATGGAGTTTGTCGACATCGCGGGCATCGTCGAAGGCGCGAGCAAGGGTGAAGGCCTGGGCAATCAGTTCCTCTCGCACATTCGCCAGACCGACGCGATCCTGCACGTCGTGCGCTGCTTCGCCGACCCTGAAGTGATCCACGTCGCAGGTGGTGTGAACCCACTGCACGACATGGACATCATCAACACGGAGTTGTTGCTTGCCGATCTGGAGACGGTCGAGAAGCGCCTGCCTAAGGCCGAGAAGGCCGCTAAGTCGAACGCGGCCACGGCTCTGCAGAAGTCTGAGCTGAGCACGGTGCAGAAGCTGCAGGCCGTGCTGAGCGCAGGCAAGCCTGCTCGTACGGCGGAGCTTGCCGATGACGAGAAGCCGATTGCGCGCGACCTGTTCCTGATCACAATGAAGCCGCAACTCTATGTGGCGAACGTCGACGAGGCAGGCATCGCGAACGGCAACGAGTACACCGCGCTCGTCGCACAGCGCGCCAAGGAAGAAGGCGCAGAGATGGTGAGCATCTGCGGCGCGCTGGAGGCGGAGATCTCGCAGCTTGAGCCTGCCGAGCGCATGGAGTTTCTGGCGTCTGTTGGGCTGGAAGAGCCGGGCCTCAACCGTCTGATTCACGCGGCGTACAAGCTGCTGGGGCTTTACACGTATTTCACATCGGGCGTGCAGGAGGTGCGTGCGTGGACGATCAAGCGCGGCACGAAGGCTCCTGGCGCTGCGGGCGTAATTCACTCTGACTTCGAGCGCGGCTTCATCAAGGCCGATTGCTATGCTTGCGAAGACCTCTTCCGGTTGGGCAGCGAGCAGGCGGTGAAGGAAGCTGGCCTGCTGCGTTCGGAAGGTAAAGAGTATGTCGTGAAGGATGGCGACATTCTGTTCTTCAAGTTCAACGTGTAGTTGAAGCGCATCTTCAAAAACTCTGAGGGCGTAGCGATGATGGTTCCTATACCTCGTCGCTACGCCCTTCCCCTCGTTAGAGACGGTACCCTGAAAGAGACATGGCAAAGAAAAAATTACGTGTAGGCATCGTATTCGGTGGTCGCAGTGGAGAGCATGAAGTCTCACTGCGATCGGCGCGCTCTATCCTTTCGGCAATTGATCGCAAGAAGTATGACGTGGTTGAACTCGGCATTACAAAGGAAGGCCGCTGGCTGCAGAGTGGTGAGGCACAACAGCTGCTGGGTGAGAGCGCGGCGGCTCCGGTGGCAGAGACTGGGTTGAGCATCGCTGCCGCGGCGGCGGAGCCTGCGCTCGATACAGGGCTTGATGTGGTCTTCCCTGTGCTGCATGGCACGTTTGGTGAGGACGGCACGATCCAGGGGCTGTTTGAGCTGGCCGATATCGCCTATGTTGGCTCGGGTGTGCTGGGTTCATCGGCGGGCATGGACAAGGACGCGATGAAGCGGATGTTCTTCGCGGCCGGATTGCCGCTGACGCCGCATGTGACGCTGCTGCGCAGTCAATGGAAGGTTGATCCGAAGAAGTGCGTGCGGCTGATGGAAAAGTCGCTGCAGTATCCGGTGTTTGTGAAGCCTGCGAACCTTGGTAGTTCTGTGGGCATCAGCAAGGTGAAGTCGCGCAAGGACCTCGCCGCGGCGATGGACCTGGCTGCGAGCTTCGATCGCAAGATTGTCATCGAGCAGGGCGTCGGCGGGCCCGGTGTGAAGCCCCGTGAGCTTGAGGTGGCCGTGCTTGGTAATGACGAGCCTGAGGCTTCGATCGTCGGCGAGATTGTGCCTGCGAAGGAGTTCTACGACTACGAGGCAAAGTACGAACTCAACGGCAAAGATGAAAGTATCAGCATCCTTCCTGCGAAGCTGACCGCTGCGGAGAGCAAGAAGATTCGGGCGATGGCGATTGAGGCCTTCCGCGCGTGCGATTGCAGTGGTCTGGCGCGCGTTGACTTTCTGATGTCGCCGGGTAAGAAGGGCAAGCCTGCGGCGATCGTATTGAACGAGATCAACACGATGCCGGGATTCACGTCGATCAGCATGTATCCGAAGCTGTGGGCTGCAAGCGGAGTGACGTACAAGAAGCTGATCGACAAGCTCATTGCGCTGGCGCTTGAACGCCACGCCGAAAAGCAGCAAACCCATTTCTCGCGCTAGCAAGGTCTAACATAGAAGATGATGAGCACCGCCACGCAAGCCCTTATCTCCCTCGACGACGTCCTCGCCGCACGCGAGCGCATCCGCAGCTCCGTCTATCTTTCGCCCTGCAACCACTCGCAGATGCTGTCTGGTGTCACCGGGCTTGATATTTATTTGAAGCTCGAAAACCTGCAGATGACCGGCAGCTTCAAGGAACGCGGCGCGCTGAACCGCATTCTCGCACTTACGCCGGAGCAGGCGAAGCGCGGTGTGGTGGCGGCTTCGGCTGGCAATCATGCACAGGGCGTGGCGTACCACGCGACACAGCGTGGCATTCCTGCGGTGATCGTGATGCCGCTGACCACGCCGCTGGTGAAGGTGACGGCTACGCGCAACTTCGGCGCGGAGGTGGTGCTGCACGGCGCGAACTATGACGAGGCCTGCACAGAGGCCACGCGACTCTGCGAGGCAGAGGGCATGACCTTCATTCATCCCTTCGACGATGCGATGGTGATGGCGGGCCAGGGCACCATCGGGCTGGAGATGCTGGAGCAGGTCGAAGGTCTCGAAGCGGTGATTGTTCCCATTGGCGGTGGTGGCCTGATCGGCGGCATTGCGTGTGCGGTGAAGGAGTCGAACCCGAAGATCCGGGTGATCGGCGTGCAGACGGGGCGGCTACCGAGCATGAAGGAGGCCATAGAAGCGGGCCATCCGGTTACGCTTGAGCCCTCGACTACCATTGCGGACGGCATTGCCGTGCGGCGTGCCGGCGATGTCACCTTCCCTGTCGTTCAGAAATATGTCGACGAGATCGTGACCGTTGAGGAAGACGAGATCGCGAGCGCGATTCTGACGCTGCTGGAGCGCGAGAAGACGCTCGCCGAAGGTGCGGGAGCTACGGCACTAGCCGCTGTACTGCAACAGCGCACGGGGTTGCCGAAGGGCACGAAGACGGCAGTGCTAGTGTGTGGCGGCAATATCGATGTGACGCTGCTGAGCCGCATCATTGAGCGCGGCCTGGTGCAGGACGGCCGTATGATCCGCCTGCGCATTCATCTGCTGGACAAGCCCGGCGCTCTGGTGGACCTGTCGACGCTGATTGCCAGCCACCGCATCAACATTGTGGATACGCTGTATAACCGCGCGTATTACGGTGTGAACCTTGGGGATACGTCGATCGATCTCACCATGGAGACGCGTGGGCCCGCGCAGGTGGCGGAGTTGCTGACTGCGCTTACCGAGGCGGGCTACAAACATACGCGTGTGCTGTAATCAAGCGGTCTACATAGCCATCTTCGCCATCCACTCGCGTTCTTTTTTTGCGTCGACGGTCTGGCGGTTCCGCATCTTGCAGGCCAGTTTCTCCATCTGCGCCACGACGGTCGCGCTGACGGTGCCGGTGTAGCAGTTCAAGGACGACTGGCTGTTCGCCACCCCGATGGGAAGCACATAGTGGTACGCGCCATTTGGAAACTCCGGGGTCGCGCTGGTGATCCCGTTGCACGCATCCAGTTGCGACACCGTGATGACGTTGCCGTTAATGTCGCGTCCGCCATAGACGGGAAATCCATCGAGCGCGATGCCGATGATGTGTGAAGGTCCGCTGGCTCCGTCCGTTGCTGCTGTCACACATGTCGGCACACCATGCAGATGCCACGTATAGCCCATAGACGCCGGCGTGGAGTGGGAGTTGCAGTTGTCAATGAAGTAGGCGGTGTAGCTCGTGCCGCCGCTGGTAAACGTGTAGCTGACGTTATCTGCCAACGCCGGTGTGCTTGTGGCCTCGAAGGCGTTGTAGAGAAACTCCCCGGAGGAGATGTAGCCGATCGGTCCCAGATTTGAAGCCGTAGTGCTGGCAGCCTTGGTCGGACAGATATTGAAGGTCGCCGAGCCTCCCGTGATGCTCGCAGGTGCGTAGGGCACTACGGCCAGTTTCAGGCCACTCGGCGTTGTCGCTACCTGCGTCGGGTTCGCCGTACTGACCGGTCCCAGGTAGTACGGGTCGTGATACGGGGGAACACCGGTTGAGGTGATCTTCATGGTGCAAGAGCTGGGATAGGTCACCGTTACGGCCGGTCCCCACGTCATCGCCTTGTAGACCGCAGTGTAGGCATTGGTGGTGGTGTTTGTGGTGGAAGCCGAGGTCGCCTCATTGGCCAGAGAGCTGCTGCAACTCGACAGCATCGGTAGGAAGGAGATCATTCCGAGAGAAAGTGCTGTCCTGTAAAGTTTGCGAATCGAGAAAAGCTCCATGGTCGTGCTCGCTTTCTTGTCTCGTCGATCTGCTTGTAGCGGGGCCTGTCTCGCGTAGACGGGCGGAACCGAAAGCAGGAGTACGGGAGAGCGCGATTTATTAGTGAGCACGTCCGCAAAAGCGAAAAGCCCTACCGTCTTGGAAGGGCTATGGTTTTGTACGAATGCATCTATAGCTGCGGATATTCGAAAGGCTTAGCTGGCTTCGCCGGTCTTCCAAACGAAGAGGAACTCGTCGTTGCTGGAGGTCGCGATCGAGAGCTTCCGCTGGCTGGCGGCACGGCTCAGCGCGGAGCGGATGTTCTCCTTGGTGTCCGGGAGTTCGGTCAGCGGAACCTGCAGAGCCGAGCCCTTGTCCAGCTGCTCGAGATCGCTCAACAACTGAGTAATGATCTGCTTGTGTTTGCCATCCCGTCCCTTAGGAACGTCGACCTGAAGGACCGATTTGAACCGCATCGATCCCGGCGATTTTTCGTGGTTATCGTCCATGAAGCCTTTTCTGCAGCACTTACTAATCTAAACGACGCGCTAACCTGACGTAAACGTTGTCCTATCGAAAACTTTTTATGACACGAAAAATGCCTGCCCGGGCCTGTTCTGTTTCTATCGTGTAAGCCGAAGATGGTAAAGAGTTAACCCGTATCCGGACGGTTATTTTAGGCTTTTTGTAGAGGGTTCAAAGCCATGTCGCCAACATACAAATTTAAAGTTATTCCACTTGAAGATGTGCCGTTGAGTGATGTGGCAGACGAGAGCGGTTGCGTCGCGCAGCCCAAGGTACTGGTGGTGGATGATGAGCCTCTGGTTGCGGACACGCTGTCGGCGATCCTGCGGCGTGCAGGACTCCATGTCAGCGCTGCCTACAGCGGTTCGTCGGCGCTGGATCTGGCGTCGAAGTTTGTGCCGGAGCTGCTGATTACGGATGTGTCGATGCCTCAGATGAACGGCGTGGAACTAGCGATTTCGCTGATCTCGGACCAGCCGCAATGCAAGGTACTCCTCTTTTCGGGCCACGCGACCAGCGCGGACCTTCTGCCTGCGGTTGATGCGGGGTATGAGTTTCCGCTGCTGACCAAGCCGATGCACCCGACCGAACTTCTTCTCCATGTGGCGCGAACCCTTGAGTTGCCAGAGCTGCGTATCCCGGAAAAGCGAGTGACTGCGACAGTTGTGCAGCGCAGCGAAATCGCGCGCCAGCAGGCTTAGGCACTCTTTGCATAAGTAATCCGAGTAGATCGCTTCCCTTCGCCCTAATCCTCTGTTCATAAGCCCCGTCTGCAGCCGTTATCATGAGTCATCCTGTTTGAGGTGAATTATGAAGCAGTTGCTCTCTGCGGCAGTTGGTCTTTCTGTCCTTACAACCGGTCCGCTCAGCGGCTACGCGCAGTCGAATTCAACACCTGTCACCTCGAGGCATGCAATGGTGGTGTCGATCGATCACGACGCGACCGATGCTGGGGTAGAAATTCTGCGCGAAGGTGGCAACGCCGTCGATGCGGCCGTGGCTGTGGGGTTTGCGCTGGCTGTGGTGTATCCGGCCGCGGGAAATATTGGTGGCGGCGGCTTCATGTTGATTCGGCCTGGTAGCGGCAAGCTCGCTCATGGCAAGGCAAAGTTCCTCGACTACCGTGAGAAGGCTCCAGCGTCGGCGAGTGCGAACATGTATCTGGATGCCGAGGGTAAGGTGATCCCGAAGATGTCGACGGCTGGTGGCAAGGCGTCGGGGGTACCGGGATCGGTAGCTGGGCTGACGTTTGCGGAGCGGCACTATGGTCGGCTGGGGCTGGCGAAGGTCATGGCTCCGGCGATCCGGCTGGCGAAAGATGGCTTTGTGCTCGAAGAGGAGTTCGCAAAGGTCATGCACTCCAACCAACTGACGCTGATGCCTGCCTCGCACCGCATCTTCCAGCGTGATGGCGACTTTTACAAGGCAGGTGAGGTCTTCAAGCAGCCGGAGCTGGCTGCAACGCTAGAGCGCATCGCGGCGGACCCGGACGACTTTTACAAAGGCAAGATGGCTGACCAGATTGCTGAATTTGAGGCAGCGAATAACGGACAGATCACCAAGGCCGATTTGGCTGCTTATGAGGTGAAGGAACGCGAGCCTCTGGAGGGGCATTATCGAGGCCTGCAGGTAGTGACGTCGCCTCCGCCAAGCTCAGGCGGCATTGTGCTGCTGGAGACGCTCAATATTTTAAGTGGCTACGATCTGCCGAAGCTGGGTGGGGATCGCAGCGTTGGACAGATTCATACGATCACGGAGGCCTTTCGCCGTTCGTATATGGATCGCGGCGATTATCTGGGTGATCCCGACTTCAACAAGATGCCGTTGAAGCAGATGGCCGATCCGAGGTATGCTGCCGCGTGGCGCGCGACGATCGATGCGACAAGGCCTTCGCCGAGCGCAACGCTGGTGCGGCCTGCGGGCTTTATGCCGGAGCCTCCGAAGGTGACGGCGACGGGGCATGAGTCTCCGCAGACGACGCAGTACTCCGTGGTGGATGCGGACGGCAATGCGGTGAGTGTGACGACAACGCTAAACTTTTTCTTCGGTTCCGGTGTGACGGTAGAGCCGCTGGGCTTCCTGCTGAACGATGAGATGGATGACTTCACCAGCAAGATCGGTGTTCCCAACGGCTTCGGGCTGATTCAGGGCCCAGCGAATGCCATTGCGCCGGGCAAGCGTCCGCTCAGTTCGATGACGCCGACGATCGTGAGCGAGCCCGATCATCACTTTCTGTGGGTACATAAGCCTGGCAAGCTCCGGCTGGTGCTGGGTACGCCGGGTGGGTCAACGATTACGACGACGGTGGCAAATGTGCTGATCTCAGTGGTCGATAACGGGCTGAACATTCAGCAGGCGGCAGACGCCCCGCGTTTTCACCACCAGTTTCTGCCGGATGTGCTGCAGTTCGACAAGTACTTTGCGGATGCGGCGACGATTAATGCGCTGAAAGCGGTCGGATATAAAACACAGCAGCAGAGCACGTTCGATGAGAAGGCGCCAGGGGTGTGGGGTGATTGCGAGAACATCGAGCGCGATCCGAATACGGGGATGCTGATCGGCGGGCACGACTTCCGGCATACATTTGGGAAGGCTGCCGGGTACTGACGAGGCATGGGCTAAGGAATGGAGGTTAAGGGTTCGCTTGGTCTCTACTTCGTCTCTATTGCCTTCTCTGCGAGCGGGGCCATGATTGCGTAACCTTCAGCAGTCGGGTGAACGCCGTCCTTGCTGAGACCTGGCTTCATGCCGCCGTTTGAGTCCGCCATCGACGAGTAGTAGTCGAGATAAGTGATGTGCTGCTGCTTGCAGAACTCGCGGAGCCACGTATTCAAGTCGCGGATCTTTTGAGCAGGTTCAACGCCGTGATGCCAGCCGTAGTCGATGGCGGGTAGCACGGAGGCCATGATCGGGCGGATGTGTTCGGCCTTCGCGAGCTGCACCATAGAGGTGTAGTTGTCTTCGATCATGGCTAGTGTGGAGGGGCCGGTGTTGCCGGCGATGTCATTCGTGCCGGCGAGGATGACGACGGCCTCCGGACGCAGAGCGAGTACATCCTGTCGTAAGCGAATCAGCATTTGCGGGGTGGTCTGGCCGCTGATGCCGCGATTGATATATGGCTTGTTGGGAAAGAACTCACCGGTACCGGGCAGTCTGCCCCAGGCGTCGGTGATGGAGTCACCGAGGAAGACGACGCGACCTTTTTCGGTGGCAGGTAGCTTGGCATTGTCGTCGCGATACCGGTTGAGGCCGCCGAAGTCGTTGAAACGCTCCTTGAGCTGCGCGAGCGCGACAGCGTCCGGGGAGGGCGTCGACTGCACAGCCGCAGAGGGCTGCTGTGCCAGCAGAGAGGGGCTGAGCATGAGTGAGAGAGCGAGAGCGCGGACTGGCTGCAAGGGAACCTCCGAGTTCCTGTCACAGAAATTGTATGACGTCGGATAACGACTTTGGTTCGCAGCCATAAGCTATCCGAGTGCCAACAGGTTTCCCACGCGCGATTCACAGACCTTCGCACACGGTTGCCGTAGCCTAAAAGCATGCGTCATGGCATTGCGACCCACGTTTTTCTCCAGCAGCGATTGACTCCCTCTCTTCTTGATACGCTAGTCCGCGGAGGTGCGGCGGCGATTGAGGTTTTTGCGGCGCGGCACCACTTCGACTACAACGATCACGGCAGCGTGATGGAGCTGGCGAACTGGTTCCGCTCGAACGATGTGGCGGCTTCGATGCATATGCCGTTGTTCGCGGATGAAACACACTGGACGCGCCACACGGCGCCGACGCTCAACCTCATTAGCACGAACAAGGGAACGCGCATCGCCAGCATGGATGAGGTGAAGCGGGCGTTAGAAGCGGCGGAGCAGGTGGCGTTCAATACGTGCTCGCTGCACCTTGGGCTGAAGGATGAGCAGTGGGACACACGGGCGCTGGACGACTCGCTGACGGCGATCGAACACCTGAAGGCGTTTGCGGGGCCACTCGGCGTGAAGCTGCTGCTGGAAAACCTTTCGAATGATGTTGCCACGCCTGCGCACCTGATCGAGATTGTGAAGGTCGGCCACTTCAGCACGGTGGGCTATGCGTTCGATCTGGGCCACGCACACATGGGGCAGGGCGTTCCTGCGACGGCGGACCTGGCAGCGAAGTCGGCTCTCGAGCTGGCGTTTGAGGCCTTTGCGCCTGCGGTCGACAAGATTGCCAGCGTGCATGTGCACGACAACAACAGCGTGCGTGACGAACACCTGTGGCCACAGCAGGACGTGGAGAAGGGATATATCGACTGGGCGCAGGTGAAGAAGTTGCTGAGGTCGCTTCGCCCCGAAACGATTTTGTCGCTGGAACTGGCGCATGAGCTGGGCGACGATGCGGGGCAGGTGGTGCAGGATGCTCTTGAGGCCTGGAAGCTGCTCGACGCGTAAATGCCGGAGATAGAAACAAATCAAACGGGAGAGCGATATCGCTCTCCCGTTTCCGTTCTATTAAAAGAATGGAAGTGACTGATCTACTTCGCGACGCTGTTGGCGGAGAGGCCCAGGTCTTTCAGCATAGGAGCGACAGTAGGCTTTTTGCCGAGCCAGCGTTCGTACATCGTCTCCAGGTCCTCGGTGTTGCCGCGTGACAGAACCATCTTGCGGAAGCGGTCGCCGTTGGCACGGGTGAGGCCACCGTTTTCTTCGAACCAGGCGTAGGCTGCGTCGTCGAGCATCTGTGTCCAGTCGTAGGCGTAGTAGCCTGCGGCGTAGCCGTTCGACCAGATGTGCAGGAAGTAGCTGGAACGGTAGCGCGGTGGCACGGCGGAGAGGTCCATGTCAACCTTCTTCAGGGCTGCTGTCTCGAATGCGTCCACATCCTGCTTCGGAGCATCGGCGGGTAGCAGGTGCCACTGCATGTCGAGCTGAGCTGCGGCGAGGGCTTCAGTCACCTTGTAACCTTCGTTGAAGCTCTCTGCCTTCTTGATCTTCGCTACGAGTTCTTCGGGCATGGGAGCGCCGGTCTGGTAGTGCTTCGCATAATGCGCGAAGACGCTGGGGTAGGTGGCCCAATGCTCGTTGAACTGCGAGGGAAACTCCACGAAGTCGCGCGGCGTCGCGGTGCCGGAAAGGCTTGGATAGACGGTGTCCGCAAGCGCGCCGTGCAGGCCGTGACCGAACTCGTGGAACATCGTGATGGCGTCGTCGAAGCTGATGAGTGCGGGCTGACCGGGCGCCGGTTTCTGAAAGTTCGCCACGTTGTAGATGACCGGAAGCGTTCCCAGCAGCTTCGACTGGCCAACGAAGTTGCTCATCCATGCGCCGCCGTCCTTGTTATCGCGCTTGAAGTAGTCGAAGTAGAACAGTGCCATCGGCTTGTTGTGCTCGTCGAAAACCTCGTAGACGATCACATCCGGTTGATAGACCGGGATGTCTTTGCGTTCTTTGAAGGTGAGCCCGTATAGCTGGTTCGCCGCATAGAAGACGCCGTCGGTCAGTACGCGATGGATCTCGAAGTACGGCTTTACTGCGCTCTCGTCCAGATCGTACTTCGCTTTGCGCACCTGCTCGGAGTAGAACTCCCAGTCCCAGGGCTCGGCCTTGAAACCGCCTTTCTGCGCGTCGATCACTTGCTGAATGTCGGCCTCCTCGCTGCGCGCCTTCGCGGTTGAGGGCCCGACTAGATCGTTCATGAACTGGGTCGCGGCTTCGGGGGTCTTGGCCATCTGATCCTGCAGCGCCCAGGCTGCGTAGTTGGGATAGCCGAGCAGCTTCGCCTTCTCGGCACGTATCTGTGCGATGCGGGCGATGGTGGCGCGAGTGTCGTTGTCTCCTCCGCGTTCTGTGCGTGTCCAGGAGTCGTCGAAGAGCTGCTTGCGAGCGTCACGATTGGTCATGAAGGTGAGCAAAGGCTGCTGTGTAGTGTTCTGTAAGGGGAGGACGTAACCCTGCTCGCCGCGACCCTTGGCCGCCTCGCCGGCGGCGCTTATTTGAGCCTCGCTCAATCCAGCGAGAGCCGCCTTATCGGTGGTTTTGTAGGCCGCTGCTTTGGTGGCTGCGAGCAGTTGGTTGGTGAACTTGTTCGAGAGCGTGCTCTCTTCGGAGTTCAACGCCTTGAGCTTCTCCTTGTCGGCTTCGCTGAGCCTGGCTCCGGCTTTGACAAACTGCTGGTAGTCGACTTCGAGTAATCGCAGTTGCTCTGGGTCGAGGTGGAGGGAGGCGCGCTGGTTGTAGAGGGTTTCGATGCGCTTGAAGAGTTTCGTGTTCAGCGTGATTGCGTCCTGCAGAGCGGTGCGCTCGGGGGTTACGATCTCCTGCACCTTTTGTAGTGTGGGGTTGGTGTTGGCCTGCGCGATGCCGTCGAAGACCTGAGAGACGCGGGTGAGGAGCTGGCCGGTTTTTTCCATCGCGACGATGGTGTTATCGAAGGTGGGCGCGGCGGCGCTGTCGGCGATGACCTCGATCTCGCGCTTTTGCTCAGCGATACCGGCTTCGATGGCGGGCTGATAGTCAGCGTCCTTGATGCGGTCGAACGGCGGGGCCTGGAAGGGCAGATCGCTTTTGACATAGAAGGGGTTGGAGGGGCCGAAGCTTTGCGCGTGCGCGGATGCGGTGAGAAGGGTTGCTGCGAGTGCCAAATGGGCCGTCCTTGTGAGGGTCATGCGGGGTGCTCCTGCTGAGATTGCTGAGAAAAATGCGACAGTTTGAAGCTACGCTTTGAAAAAAGTCTTGTCATCCTCACTGTTTCTCGTTGCTATACTTGTATAGCAACGAGGTGCCTATGATTGCTGTCAGGTTTCCAGCCAGTATTGAAGAGCGTTTGAATGAGCTCGCAGCGAAGACCGGCCGCACGAAGACTTTCTATGTGCGTGAGGCGGTGCTTGAGCATCTCGATGATCTTGAAGACCTCTATCTCGCCGAACGTCGACTGGCTCGGAACAAGACTGCTATTCCACTCGAGGAAGTGATGAAGCAGTATGGCCTGGCAGATTGAGTTCGATCCTGTAGCGAAGCGGGAGTTAGACAAGCTTGATCCGCAGATTGCGCGCCGTCTGCTTCAGTTTCTGCACACAAGGCTGGCTCCGCTGGAGGACCCCCGGAGTCTTGGCGAAGCGCTTCATGGTTCCACGCTGAGGCACCTTTGGAAGTATCGCGTGGGTGATTACCGCCTCATCGCCGATATTCAGGATGGAAGGCTCCGCATTTTGATTGTGCGCGTGGGGAACCGGCGAGAGGTGTATAGGTAGCTACAGAGTATTGGTCTGATATGTACGTTGCGGTTGCAGCGGGCGGACGTTAAGCTTTCTTCATGATGCGACGCCTCTTCAGAAAGACTGCCCTAGTCTTTGTCGGTTTTGTCGCACTCCTCATCGTCACGGCTTATCTTTATCTGAACTGGCTTGATGCACACGTACCTGAGCACGACATCTCCGCATATACCAGTATCACCAGCTACAAGCTCCTCCAGAAACAAGTCACTCGAGGATATTGGTACGGTATCTTCAGCATCTCCAGCCACGACGGCAGTACGCTTCTTCAGAGATATCCATTCCAACAGGGCTTCTCTCGCAGCCGTTTGGGAGGCAGAATTTACGAAGCTCCGTTCACCGACTGCCCTTCCTGTACGTACTTCATCGATAGTGCGGGTAGAGGGCCGTATGGGTATGTCCTGTACATCCTCAGTGCGGATAAACAGCGGCTTTATCTACACCAAGAGTTTGCGGACTGATGTTCTTTGGTTGAAGTAGCTAGTCGTGGTCTATCCTCTATGGTCTATCCCCGCCCCCGGCGTACACTTTAATCCGTATGTCTACTGCTCCTATTACCAATATTGCTACGATCGGCCAGCACGTCGGAGAGGCTGTTACTCTTCGCGGCTGGCTTTACAACATGCGTTCGAGCGGCAAGCTGCTGTTCCCTACCTTTCGCGACGGCAGCGGCACCATTCAGGGCATCGTGCCCAAGGCTGCCGTGTCTGAAGAGCTGTTCGAGGCGCTCAAGAACCTTACGCTGGAGTCTTCGGTTGTGGTTACCGGCAAAGTTGCCGCACACCCCAAGCAGCCTGACACCTTCGAGATCCAGGTAGAAGACGTCACCATCACGCAGCGCGTCTCTGACGAGACGCCGTACCCGATTCAGCTGAAAGAAGCTGGCGTCGACTTCCTGATGGAGCACCGTCACCTATGGCTGCGGACGCCGCGGCAGTCGGCCATTCTGCGCGTGCGTGCGACGATTCAGCGCGCAGCGGCTGAGTTCTTCGATACACGCGACTTTGTCCGCACCGATCCGCCTATCCTTACACCGAACGCCTGCGAAGGGACCAGCGAGCTGTTCGAGATGAAGTACTTCGATGACGATATGGCCTATCTGACGCAGAGCGGCCAGCTTTATATCGAGGCCACGGCACTGGCGCTAGGAAAGGTCTACAGCTTTGGCCCAACCTTCCGTGCGGAGAAGTCGAAGACACGGCGACATCTGACGGAGTTCTGGATGATCGAGCCGGAGGTCGCGTATCTCGATCTCGACGGGCTGATGGAACTGGCGGAAGGTTTCCTGACGCACATCGTTACGCGCGTGCTGGAAGCGCATCGCAATGATCTGAAGGTGATTGGTAAGGATGTCGAGAAGCTCGAGGCGGTGGTGGCGCCGGGCCACTTCCCTCGCCTGAGCTACGACGAGGCGCACCAGATGCTCGTCGATGCGCACGCCAAGGGGCTGATCGAGAACGCGCACACGTACGGCGACGACTTCGGCTCTCCGGATGAGACGTACATCAGCAATCAGTTCGACAAGCCAGTGATGGTGCATCGCTATCCTGCGGAGGTGAAGGCGTTCTACATGCAGCCCGACCCGAAGGATCCGACCAAGGCGCTGTGCGTGGACGTGCTGGCGCCGGAGGGCTATGGCGAGATCATCGGCGGCAGTCAGCGCGTGGACAGCTATGACCTGCTGAAGAGCCGCATCGAGGCACATAATCTGCCGATGGAGGCGTTCCAGTGGTATCTCGACTTGCGGAAGTATGGCAGCGTGCCGCACTCGGGGTTTGGCATGGGGATTGAGCGCTGCGTGGCCTGGGTGTGCGGGCTGGAGCATGTGCGGGAGACGATTCCGTTCCCGCGCACGCTGAACCGAATCTATCCGTAGGTTCTGACGGATCTGCACGAGAGCTTAAAGAGAACGAGGTGCGTACCCCTTGCGGATACGCACCTCGTTCTCTTTTGTGGGTGCTAATTTACAGAGGCAAGCGTCGTAAGGGGCGCAGCCGTTGTCACAGGGGCGGCAGCAACCACCGAGGCTGGCGTTGGCGCAGGCGACGCCTTGGTGCGCGGCAGCATGTTGGCTGGTGGGGGCGGCGGCGTTACGAAGTGGGCGTAGGTGTCCTTTGGAGCGGGCTTGGAGAGCGGCCAGTTGTAAGGTGCAGCCATCGTATTGCCGTAGCCGAACATCGGGTACCGGTCGAGATCGGCGGAAGCATAGTCCACGATGTAGTAGCCGTCGGCCTTGAGTGTTTTGGCTGGCAGCTTGAGCTTGGCGAGCTTCTTCAGTGTGCTCTTGGGCTGGGGCTGTCCGGCGATCAGTTCGGGTTCGACCTCGCCGCTGAGGTTGAAGCTGTGCCCGTCCGCGGTGAAGTTGATCTCGGAGCCGTTGAAGGCGTCCTTTGCCAGTTTGGAGCCTGGCATATTTACCCGCGACAGGACCACCGTACCGATGCCTGGCGCAAAGAAGTAAAGCCGGGAGGCGTGATGAATCTCGTAGTTGAGCTGCACCTTCGTGACGAGGCCGTCGACGCTCAACATGCCGTCGTTGATCTGTTCGTTGATCTGTTTATCGTGCGGGACTTTCAACTCGTGCTTAGGCTGCTTCTTTCCGTGGACTGCTTCGATGGCCGGGGCCTGCGCGCGCAGGGAAAGGGCTGAGCAGGCGACGGCTACCGCAAACAGGATGAAGGAGCGTTGACTGGGCGAAAAATGCATGAGAGTACCCTCCGTCGCAGCCATGGAGCTGCGACCGACGCTGAGATGGAGATCCGGGTCCGCGAACTACCCGAAAGATGTGATGAGGGGATATGTCGTCGAGGCTGGAAAGCCTTCTGCCTGTTTACCTTCGCAGAGAGGTGGAGCCGTGTTTCATGCTTCGTAGCATAGACGGAGAGTACGAAGGTATTGCAGAAATAACACCAAAAGTTGAGGCAGGTTCCCGATTTGGCATGGGATGCGTACGGAAAAGCGATGTCGCATGTGAGTGAGTTTCTATAAAGTAATCTGCAACTTTTTCTTAATATCTGCGTCTAAAAGTACGTGAGCCTAAGGGGTAAACTCAGGCTCGCACATCGTAGTGATTGATTCTGAAGGAGATTGAGTGATGACGACGACGCGATTTGTACCGTTCCGTTCAGGTTTGAACGATGTAGCTGTGCTGCAGAACCGTTTGAATTCGATATTTCATGACTTTACTTCTCCGGAACGCGAGACCTCTGAGACGCTGGCGGCGGGAAACTTCGTGCCGGCGGTCGATGTTTATGAGGATGCACAGAACCTGGTGCTGAAGGTCGAGGTTCCGGGAATCAGGCCGGAGGAGCTGGACATCAAGATCGATGGGCGTACGCTGACGGTGAAGGGAGAGCGTAAGCTTTCGACCGAGGTGAAGGAAGAGAACTACCGACGTGTGGAGCGCCGTTACGGCAGCTTTGTCCGGAGCTTTACACTGCCGGTGACGGTGAGTACAGACAATGTGCAGGCAACGACTGAGCATGGTGTGTTGACACTCAGCCTGGCGAAGAAGGCCGAGGCTGCTCCGAAACAGATCCAGGTGAAGGCCGCTCCGGCTACGGAGGCTCCAAAGCAGGTGGAGGCGGTAACGGCCTAAGTAGGTCCTGACGTTTGAAGGAAAGCGTGGGCGGGCCGGTTATGGCCCGCCCTTGTTGTTGGAAGGGGAAGATTCGGGCGGGGCAAATACAGGGGCTCTCCGCTACGGCCCTCCAGGCCTTCGGTCGAGATGACAAATGCTAAGGGTGAAAGCGCGCTTCGGGTCGAGATGACAGAGGTACGGTGGGTGAGTTGCAAGGAGTGAGGAGACGATATGGCAATCAAGTGGGACAAATTTACGGTGAAGTCGCAGCAGGCATTGCAGGCTGCGCAGGGTCATGCCGCGGAGAACGGCAATCCTGAGGTACTGCCGCTGCATATGATGGCGGCGCTGCTGGAGGACAAGGAAGGCGTTGTGCTGCCGGTGCTGGAGAAGGTGGGTGTGCCGGTGCAGCAGTTGCTGGCCACGGTGAATGCTGCGATCGAGAAGCTGCCGAAGGTGCAGGGCGCGAGCGCACAGCCGGGGATGGGGCAGGCGCTGACGAAGGTGCTGGATGGGGCGTTCAAGGAGGCTGAAACCTTCAAGGACGACTATGTTTCGACCGAGCATCTGCTGCTATCGCTGGCGCGGCAGAAGGACGAGCCGGTGCAGCTGGCACTGGCTGCCCAGGGCGCTACACATGACGCGATCCTGAAGGCGTTGCAGGCGGTGCGCGGATCGCAGCGGGTGACGGACCAGAACCCTGAGGGCAAGTTTCAGGCGCTGGAGAAGTACGCCAAGGACCTGACAGACCAGGCGCGACGCGGCAAGCTGGACCCGGTAATCGGGCGCGATGAGGAGATTCGTCGCGTGATCCAGGTGCTGAGCCGCCGTACGAAGAATAATCCGGTGCTGATCGGCGAGCCGGGCGTGGGTAAGACCGCGATCGTCGAGGGTCTGGCGCGGCGCATTTTTCAGGGCGATGTTCCCGAGATTCTGCGCGACAAGCGCGTTGTGTCTCTGGACCTGGGTTCGATGCTGGCGGGCGCGAAGTTCCGCGGCGAGTTCGAGGAGCGTTTGAAGGCGGTGCTGGCCGAGATCGACGAGTCGAACGGGCAGATCATTCTGTTCATTGACGAGTTGCACACGCTTGTAGGCGCGGGCGCCGCAGAAGGGGCTATCGACGCGAGCAACATGTTGAAGCCTGCACTGGCTCGCGGCGAGTTGCGCGCCATCGGTGCAACGACGCTCGCGGAGTATCGCAAGTACATCGAGAAGGATGCAGCGCTGGAGCGGCGGTTCCAGATTGTGTACGTCGGCGAGCCAAACGTCGAGGACACGATTGCGATTTTGCGCGGTCTGCGGGAACGCTATGAGACGCACCACAAGGTGCGGATCAAGGACTCGGCGATTGTGGCGGCGGCGGAGCTGTCGCACAGGTATATCTCAGATCGCTTTCTGCCGGACAAGGCGATCGATCTGGTCGATGAGGCTGCAGCTGCGCTGGCGATCCAAATTGGCTCGGTGCCCGTCGAGATCGATGATCTAGAGCGGCGCGCGATGTCGCTGGAAATTGAGAAGGCTGCGCTGAGCCGTGAGGACGATGCCAATTCGCAGGAGCGTCTGCAGACGGTAGAGCGCGAGCTCGCTGAGGTGCAGGAGCAGGCGTCGGGTCTTCGGGCGCGGTGGCAGAAGGAGCGCGGGGCGATTGGCGAGATTGCTGCGCTGAAGGAGAGGTTGGAGGCGCTGCGTTTCCAGATGACCGAGGCAACCCGCAAGGGTGATCTGCAGCGCGCGGCGGAGCTGCAGTACGGCGAGATTCCAAAGGCTGAGAGGGAACTGGCAGAGCTGACAGCGACGCAAGACGCTGGTGTTGCCGATGCGAAGTCTGGCGATAGCGCGAGCCGGCTGCTGAAAGAAGAGGTCGATGAGGAGGACATTGCGAAGATCGTCTCCAAATGGACGGGTATTCCGATCTCGAAGATGCTTGAGGGCGAGGTGCAGAAGCTTACGCAGATGGAGAATCGTCTTCGGGAGCGTGTGGTCGGGCAGGATGAGGCTTTGACGGTCGTTGCGAATGCGATTCGCCGCTCACGTGCGGGCCTGTCTGATCCGAAGCGGCCGATTGGCAGCTTCATCTTCCTGGGACCTACGGGTGTGGGTAAGACGGAGACGGCGCGCGCGCTGGCGGAGTTCCTGTTCGATGATGAGCAGGCGATGGTGCGTATCGACATGAGCGAGTACATGGAGAAGCACGCCGTGGCGCGCTTAATCGGCGCGCCTCCGGGATACGTCGGCTTCGATGAGGGCGGCCAGCTGACGGAGGCGATTCGTCGCAGGCCGTACGCGGTGGTGCTCTTCGATGAGATTGAGAAGGCTCATCCGGATGTGTTCAACGTGCTGCTGCAGGTGCTCGATGACGGCAGACTGACAGACTCGAAGGGCCGCACGGTGGACTTCAAGAACACGGTGTTGATCATGACCTCGAACATTGGCGCGTCGAACCTGACGACTGCGTGGGCCGAGGGCGAGGATGGCTTCGAGGACGCGAAGGCGCGTGTGATCGACAGCCTGAAGCAGCACTTCCGGCCGGAGTTCCTGAACCGCGTGGACGACATCGTTGTCTTCCATCCGCTGGGCGAAAACCAGCTGACGCACATCGTCGACCTGCGGCTGAAGGATCTGCAGGCGATGCTTGCCGATCGCAAGATTGTGCTGGAGCTGACGGCAGGCGCGCGCGCGGCGATCTTCAAAGCCGGATACGATCGCGCGTATGGAGCTCGACCTCTAAAGAGGGCGATCCAGCGCCTGGTGCAGGATCCATTGGCGATGAAGATTCTCGATGGCAGCGTGCTGCATGGTGATACGGTGCAGATTGAGGCGGCGAAGGATGGCAAGCTTGACTTCGTTGTCGCGGACCGTGAAAAGACGAACGCTTAAAAGCATGGCACTTTCTACAAGGCCGGAGATGCCTATCTCCGGTCTTTCTCTTTCTCGAAGAGCGGTCGCTTTGCGATAAGCTGACAGAGGCTTGACGAGCGGGCGAACGCAGCTACGGCCATGCGATGACACGCGCGAAGGGCGGAATGGGCAAGCAGGCAATCATCATTGGAGCGGGACCGGCTGGACTGACGGCTGCGCTGGAGTTTCTGCGCAAGACAGGCGTGCAGCCGATTGTTCTGGAGGCGTCGCAGGAGATTGGCGGGATCTCGCGGACGATCCGCTACAAGGGCAACCGCATGGATATTGGCGGTCATCGCTTCTTCTCCAAGAGCGATCGCGTGATGCAGTGGTGGATGGACCTGATGCCACCGGAGGATGCGGCTGCTGCTCCGACGGGCGTGCGCATCAGCTACCAGGGCAAGCAGCGCGTTATTCCGCCGCAGGGCATGAAGGCGGTGTCCGTGCCCGCGCATCTGCAGGAGGAGCCGCCGCTACGCGGGCTGGGGCCGCTGTCGCATGAGCCGGAGATAGAAGACGATCCGCTCGACGCGGAAGAGGCTTCCGTTGCCGATGAAGTCGCGGCGGTCGTGGTGACGCATGAACCGGAGAGCGAAGATCTTGTGATGCTGGTGCGGCCTCGCAAGAGCCGCATTTATTACCTCCGCAAGTTCTTCGACTATCCGATCAAGCTGAGCAAGAACACGATCGACAATCTAGGTCCCGTGCGCATGTTTAAGATCGGCGTGAGTTATGTGATGAGCCGTGTGCGACCGATCAAGGAAGAGAAGAGCCTTGAGGACTTCCTCATCAATCGCTTCGGGCGCGAGCTGTACCTGACGTTCTTCAAGAGCTATACGGAAAAGGTGTGGGGCACGCCGTGCGACAAGATTTCTGCTGAGTGGGGAGCGCAGAGGATCAAGGGACTGTCGCTGACGACGGCTCTGAAGCACTTTGTGAAGAAGGCTTTTTCTGCAGCCCCGAAGGAAACCGGCGGAAAGAAAGACATCGCGCAAAAAGGTACAGACACGTCGCTGATTGAGCGGTTCCTGTATCCGAAGTTTGGGCCGGGCCAGCTATGGGAGCATGTCGCAGAGCTGGTCATCGCCAAGGGTGGCAAGATCCACATGGGGTTGAAGGTGGACGCGATCATCACCGAAGGCCAGCGTGTTGTCGCGGTGGAAGCGGTGGATGAAGCGGGTAAACGCCAACGCTTCGAAGGTGATTATTTTCTTTCGACGATGCCGATGCGCGATCTCGTGCGGGCGCTGCGAGCGGATGTACCGGCGAATGTGCGTGAGGTGGCCGAGGGGTTGGAGTATCGGGACTTCATCACGGTGGGCGTACTGGCGAATAAGCTCGATGTGAAGGAAGACGACGGCAGCTTGATCAAGGACACGTGGATCTATATCCAAGAGCCGGATGTGCAGATCGGGCGCTTGCAGATCTTCAATAACTGGAGCCCGTATATGCTCGCCGACCCGACGAAGATATGGATTGGGCTGGAGTATTTTTGTTATGAGACCGATCCGCTGTGGTCGATGCCGGATGAGGCGTTGAAGGCGTTTGCGGCGGGCGAGTTGGAGAAGATTGGCATCCTGAAAACGGCCGAGGTGCTGGATGCACATGTGGTGCGGGTGCCGAAGACGTATCCCGCATACTTCGGAACGTATGATCGCTTCGAGGAGTTGCGCTCGTGGACGGACAGCTTTGAGAACCTGTATCTTGTGGGTCGCAATGGAATGCACAAGTACAACAATCAGGACCACTCGATGCTGACGGCGATGGCGGTTGTGGATGGTGTGGCCGCTGGCCATGTGGACAAGAGCTCGGTGTGGAATATCAACACAGAGCAGGAGTACCACGAAGAGAAGAAGTAAATTTTGTGGACGGGCTCGTGCTTCGCACATCGCTACTGCAAATACAGGGGTCTCTCCACTGCGCATGAGGATGAAACTGTCACGCTTCGGTCGAGATGACAGGCGTGGGGCAGGTTAGACGTACCAAAAATTTCGGAGGATTGACGTTGAAACGATTTGTTCTGCTCTTGCTGTTGATTGTGGCGCTGGCTGGGTTCTACTACCGGCAGCAGATTTATGTGCGCGACTTCCGCGCCACGGTAACTCGCGATGGCGCGGTGGAAGATGGAGCACAGGTGTTCTTTAGCATGAACGACGACATTCTGCTCGAGAACGATAACCCGCCTGCCTACATCACACTGCTGCAGCACGATCGTCCGGTGCTGGTACCGAAGCAGCTGAACTGCATTCACTTTTTTATCTGCTATGCGAAGGGCGAAGATGGCATCGCGGCAGGTATGGATGACGGAGCGAAGCTGGTTTCGATGACTCCGAATGGTGCGGAGTATCGGGACTGGAGCGGCAAGACGGCGGTGGTGAAGTTTCACTAAACCGAGATGAGCCTATCGAGAAAGGCCACCTTGCGAGGTGGCCTTTTCATTTCGCATGGTTCAGAGGAGTGCAAGTAGTTCTGTAATCGAGTGATGCAGTTTAGGGTGCTGCATCGTGGGGGCGATCTCTGCCAGTGGCGCGAGAACAAAGGCCCGCTGATGCATCGCAGGGTGAGGAAGTGTGAGTTCTGGCGTGCTCATCTCGATATCTGCGTAAAGCACCAGATCGAGGTCGATCACACGGGGACCTTTCGGCGGAGCGTTTGTGCGATCTCGGCCCATAGCGTGCTCGATGGCTAGAAGGCTTCGCAGCAGATCGAGTGGGGCAAGCTGGGTTTCGAGTAGCGCTGCTGCATTAACGAAGCGTGGCTGGTCGAGGTAGCCTACCGGGTCTGTCGCATGGAAGCTGGAGACGGCAGTGACGCGGCCAAGAGCGTCGAGTTGGCGAACGGCCTCGTGAAGATTCGCTGTGGGATCGCCAAGCGTGGAGGAAAGGTTCGAGCCGAGAGCGATGGCTGCGGTTTGTCTCTCAGGCATGAGAGGGCTGCAGCAGCGAGGACACTTTGGTATGTTCTTCGGTCTGGGTGCTGGGCTCCGCACCTTCGTAGCGGTGGGCGAGCTCCCAGGCCGAGCGGTCCTGCAGCAGACGTTGCACGAGTGCAGTGTGCATGGCGTGGCCCGCGCGTTCGGCTACGACGCGGCCCCAGATGCGGCGGCCTGCGAGGGCTAGATCGCCGATAAGGTCCAGGACTTTGTGGCGGACAAACTCATCCTGGAAGCGGAGTGCGCCGTTCTGGATCTGTCCGCCGCCGATGATGATGGCGCACTGGTCGGTGGCACCGCGGATGAGCCCCATATCGCGTAGCATCGCCTCGTCCTCGCGGAAGCCAAAGGTGCGGGCCGGGGCGATCAGGTTGGCGTAGTCACCGGCTTCTAAGTCGCCGATGAAGGTGTCTCGGCCGATAGGTGAAGGGAAGTCGATGGAGTAGTGAATCGAATAGCCTTCGCCGTGGCCTGCCTCCGCAAAGGGGTAGACGCCGATGAATTTGCTGCCATCGCGCACTTCGACGGGCTTGAGGATCTTGAGATACTCGCGCTTGCGACGCTGACCCTTCAGCCCGCTGGCGAGGATGGCTTCGACGTAGGGCAGAGAGCTGCCGTCGAGGATGGGTACCTCGAGGTTGTCGATTTCGACGATGATGTTGTCGACGCCGAGGCCAATGAGCGCGGAGAGCAGGTGCTCGGTGGTGGAGATGAGCACGCCCTGGCGCATCAGCGAGGTCGCGTAGCTGACCTTGGCGACGTTGCGGCCTGTGGCGGGTATCTCGTAGTTATCGAGGTCGGAGCGGCGGAAGACGATGCCCGAGCCTGCGGGTGCGGGAATCAGCCGCACCGAGACATCGACGCCGGAGTGCAGACCCACACCGTGGAACTCCAGTGGATGGAGGATGGTGTGCTCGAGTTGGGGATCGTTTGCCAGAAAGTAAACTCGCCTGCTTATGGACGAAAGTCAGCGTATACCCGGAGCACGCTGTCTGACATGTGGCAAAACAGACACAGTTTCGATCTTGGTTCCTAAGGAAACTGTAAAAATCTGAGGAACACGATAGCGTAGAGGCATGGTGATGAACGAGTTAGAGCGGGTTGTCGAGGGCAATGCGGGCCGTCTCAAAGCGCGGCTGCGTGAGCTGGTGGAGGTGGAGTCGCCGAGCGAGGACAAGGCGGCGGTAGACCGGGCGAATGCGCTCGTCGAGAGTTGGGTCGGAGATCTGGGTGGCAAGGTGAAGCGGCACAGGCAGAAGGCGTTCGGCGACGTGCTGGAGATTCGGTTCGGACCGGCGCGGTCGAAGAAGGCGAGGGTGCTGTTGCTGGGGCATCTGGATACGGTATGGCCGATGGGCACGCTGGCGAAGATGCCGTGGCGCGAGGCCGAGGGAAAGATCTTCGGGCCGGGCGTGCTGGATATGAAGGTCGGGGTGGTGATGGCGCTGGAGGCGATCGCGGCGGTGCAGGCGCTGGGGATGGATCGGCCCGTTACGTTACTGCTGAACAGCGACGAAGAGGTGGGCAGCCCTGTGTCGCGGGCGATCACGGAGCGCGTGGCGAAGGAGTGCGCAGCCGTGTTTGTGATGGAGCCTGCGCAGGGATTGGCTTACAAGACGGCGCGTAAAGGAGTGGGGCATTTCGAGCTGAAGGTGGAGGGTGTTGGCTCGCATGCGGGCGTCGATTTTGAGCGAGGGCATTCGGCGGTACTGGAGATGGCAGGGCTGGTGCAGCGCGTGTCGGCGATGACGGACCTGAAGCGTGGGTTGACGGTGAATGTCGGCGTCGTACATGGTGGCACGCGGTCGAACGTGGTGGCTTCAGAGTGCTCGGCTGAGGTTGATGTACGGATCGTGAAGGCAAGTGATGCCGCTCGCGTTGAGAAGATGTTCTATGCGCTGAAGACGGCGGACAAGGCTTGCCGGCTGACGGTGTCGGGAGGGATCAACCGGCCTCCGATGGAGCGTAAGGCAGGGACGATTGCGTTGTTCAAGCAGGCTCGCAAACTGGCAGCCGAAATGGGGTTTGTGCTGGACGAGGCTGCGACCGGGGGCGGCTCGGATGGCAACTTTACGGCTGCGTTAGGCGTGGCTACGCTCGATGGCATGGGCGCTGTCGGAGCGGGTGCCCATGCGGCGCATGAGCATATCGTGGCGGCGCATGTAGTGGAGCGGACGGCGCTGCTGGCGGGCATGGTGGCGGGGGTTTAGGGCAGCGCGAACGCCGCTCATGCTGCTAGGGCTGTCATGAACGTGGCACCTTGCAACTAGAGTCCGAAGTTGCCGAAAATGCGACTTTTCGGGAATCACGATTTGTAGGGTCTTGCTGTGCCCGTTCGCTTTTTGAGGAAGACAATCACCAATGCCACTATGAGAGTGCTAACGGAACAGAACACAGACGGCCCAATGCTAGCGTCAGCGTTGGCAGCGAAGTTAGATAGTGAGCTATTCGCCGGGTCAAGAGGGTCGTAATAGACCCGAACACTCTCGCCAATTTGATAGTCTCTTTCGGGTATCTGCCAAGCGGTTAGGGTTGCACCGTTCACAGAATAGTCATACCCATAGCGGTCGTGGTTTGGAATATCGCGAACGCGGATGGTTCCCGATGTCTTCTTTTCTCTGGCGGCTATCCTTCGATCCACGCTACCTGAGTACAGAAACCACGCCAATCCGATCACCCACGGTAGAGTAATGACCAGATTCCACCATGACGGCGGATTCCACTGCTTGACCAGCCTGTTCCAAAAATCATCCACGTCTTGCTTGTACCTGCCTCGATGGTGTGCCTTTCAGAATATAGCCCGATGTGCGAATCGCACTTCCCGAAAAACGGCGTTACTGGAAGGTCCGCCGTAGTTGCCGAAAATGCGCCTTTTCGGGAGAACCAGCCGTTGGTACACAGAAGGGCGTTTATCAGGAGGAATCCGACCGGCTGCGAAAGCGCGTTACGAGCAGAAGACGATGACCAGATGGGTAAGCCTTAGTGCCGCAAGAGAAAAAAAGGAGACTGCGCAGGCGATCAGGTATCCAGGGTCGCGAACCTTCCTCATCCATAGAATTTCTGCTAGCAAAGCTGTGCCAATGAGAGTTCCAAATACTCCTCCCCAGCAAATCATCTTTCCGAGGCACGCTGCTGGCGAGGTCAGGTATACGCAGTAGCCCAGATAGCGATACCCAAGTTGACCGCAACCCCATAAAAAGAGCGTAGCGGCCAGACCTAACCCAAGACATTTTGCAATCTTCAGCATGCGAGCCATGCTAATGCATTGAATAGATGCCCGAGTGATTCCCGCAAAACTGTGTTTCCGAAAAACGATCAGATAAGTCCTCATAAGTCGGCATATCGTCAGTAATCAGTCACTCCTGCAAACGGCGTTATCGGCAACTACGCGTCGTGCTGTGAGATTGGTCTCTTCGGTGTTGACAGCTAGTTTCTTCTGAGTAGCTTCACGGTAGCGGCGATGGGCAGGCCCATCACGTTGAAGAAGTCGCCTTCGATGCGGGTGATCCAGCGGGCGGCGTAGCCCTGGATGCCGTAGGCTCCGGCCTTGTCGAGTGAGTCGCCGGTGGCGAGGTAGTAGGCGAGATCGGGTTCAGGAATGGCGGAGAAGAAGACGCTGGTGGTTTCGACGTGCTGGCGGTGAGTGTCGCCTGCGACGACGGCGATGCCGGTGTGAACCTGGTGCACGTTGTTGGCGAGCGCGCGCAGCATGTGCTCTGCTTCCGCGCGGTCGGCGGGCTTGCCGAGGACGTTGCCGTTGAGGACCACTGTTGTGTCGGCGCCGAGGATGATGGCGCTGGGGTGGGCTGCGTGCAGGGCCTGCGCTTTTTCGAGCGCGAGCCGTTGCACATAGTCTGCGGGGGTTTCGTTGGGGTGGAGAGATTCGTCGATGTCTGCGGGGAGGACGTCGAAGGTGTAGCCCGCCTGCGTGAGCAATCCACGTCGGCGTGGTGAGGCGGAGGCGAGGATGAGGCGGGCTGGGGTCATGGTGTTTTGCCTTGAATAGATCGCGAAATGCGGGTCTCTCCGCTGCGGCGCAAAAGCGAGGCCCTTCGACTACGCTCAGGGTCGAGATGCCAAGCAGTAGGGGTGGTTCGAAAAGCAGGTCCTTCCCCTTCGGCGAGCTCAGGGTCAGGATGACAATTTCAAAAGTGTTCTGCGCTCAGGATGACAACGCGAAGAAGTGTTGCAGAAGAACAATGTTTGAGAGCTTCCCTAAGCCAGTGGCTCGACGATGACGTGGGCTTCCATCGTGTGGGCTTGTGAGGGAGCGAGTGCGAGGATGTTTTCGTTTGCGTTGGCGGTCTCGATGCAGGCCATATGGCGCCAGTTCTCGGGGGTCATGTCAGCCATCTTGGCGCTCCCTGCTGCCCATGGGTTCCAGACGATGGTGGAGAGTGAGTTCGTCTTGGCGACAGTAATGCGGCGATTGAGGTTCGTGTCGTCGAGCGTAGCGGTTGCTGCGGTGTTAAGGAAGAGGCGGTCCGTTTCGCCGGTGAGGTGGATCACGGGCTCGGTCTGCGTCTTGCGCTTAAAGCTGTCGGTCTTGTCGAGATACTGGGCGTCGACGAGGCCATGGATGGCGACCTTCTCTGCGTCGCCGACGCTGAAGTACGTGTGCAAGGCCTCTTCGAAGTAGAGGGTCTCTGTGCCCTGGTTTGCAACGGTGAGCCGTATGCGGAGTTCGCTGCCGAAGATGAACTCGATGGCGACCTTGAAGTGGTCGTAGCCAAGCGCGCGGCTGACGTCGCTGGGACCGAGCGTAAGGGTGAGATGCAGGTCGTCGCCTGCGACGGCAGCGAAGGCCACGTCCCAAGGCGAGGTGCGCGCGAAGCCGTGTGCTGGGCCGTCGCTGCGGTCGCTGGCTGGGGTCGCGGCACGGGCGCCGAACCACGGGAAGATCACTGGCACACCGCCACGGATGGCTTTGTCTGAGGCGAAGAGCGAGGTCTCACTGAGGAAGATGACGGGCTGCTGGCCGGTGGGCTGCCACGCTGTCAGGTGTGCGCCGTGCAGGTAGACCTCTGCAGTGCAGGCGGGCGTGGAGATGCTGGCGCGGAGGAGGCCGCCGTTGCCTTCAGAGAAGGTGAGCGCGCCGGGGATAGCGAAGTTGTCGGAAAGTGTCTGGAGTTCCATCAAGAACAGTGTAGATGGTGAATGGGTCGAGAGCGGCGCTGGATATACTGGGCGCACTCTTACTCAGATGTCTGCGAGGTGATTGTTTGCGCAAGGTGCTGGTGGTGCTGGGCGTTGGCGTGTTGAGTTTCCCGCTGCTGTTTGTGATCTGGCTGCTGCTGGCCGTGCGCTTACCGAAGATGGATGCGCTGACGATGCAGATGCCGATGAGTGTGCGGTCGATTGTTGCGAATGCAGCGGCCGGTGAGATGGGATGGGGAAAGGGTGCTAAGCCAAAGCTGGAGCGAGTCATCCGGATCGATCCTCAAAATGCCAGTGCGTGGACTGGGCTTTGCGAGAGCTATTTCGGTGGTCCTGAGAGGAGCGCTGATGTCCAGACTTGCCAGAAGGCTGTTACTCTCGATCCCACAGCGGGAAACTACAATGGTCTTGGAGTTGCACAGGAGCGAGCCGGGGACAACTGCGCTGCTGAAGATGCTTATACAGAGGCCGCAAGTAAAGCTTCAAGTTCAGGTAGCTATGGCTACACCGAGCGTATGGGACGTGCGGCATTGCTTTGCGGTAAGGCATATGATGCACGCGCAGGATTTGAGGCGGCGATTGACGTGGAGAAGAGGCAACTCGCTGCACCGGATGCAGATGACGACGAGGATGAAGTCGCCGACGAGAAGCAAGACCTCCTCACAGACCGCGAGTATCTAATTGTGACTGCGAACCGTCTATCTGACCGCAAGCTCGCTGAGACCACATGTAGCGAGGCGCATCCTGGCTGGAAGGGCTGTGCTTGTTCGCTGGATGCGAAGGGCAAGGTGGCTTGTGCGGAGGCTGTACGGTAGGTCTGTTGAATAAAGGTACGCTCGCCTTCGGCTCTCGCAACTTGCAAATACAGGGGTCTCTTCGCTTCGCTCCGGTCGAGATGACAACGGATACAGCGAATGGACTGATTATTTACGTAAGCTTTAGTGTCGCGACGTCGCGCTGTCCGGTGGGGCAGATGTTCAGCAGGGGGCAGATGCCGCACTTCGGTTCAGCGAAGGTGCAGAGGGTCTGTGCGTGGAGCTTGATGAGCGAATGGTGCTCGTCCAGCATGGCGGCGTCCCAGGTTTCGGGGACGAGGCGCATCAGGCGCTCTTCCGTAGTGGCGGCGTCTGCGCGCGGCACAAGGCAGAGCCTTTGCGCTACACGCAGATGATGGCTGTCGACGCAGAGGGCACGGCGGCGCAGCACGGAGAAGTTCACGACCGCGCCGCTGGTCTTGGAGCCGACGCCGGGGAACTGCTCCAGCCACTGCCGGATCTTGTCGGTGCGGTACTTGGCGAGGAAGTCTAGCGTGAGCGAGCCGTACCGAGCGGTGATGCCCATCAGAGTTTCTTTCAGCTGCGGTGCCTTCTGCTCTGGGAAGGTGACGATGGCGATGGCGCGTTCTATCTCGGCAACGGAGGCATCGCGGACAGGCTCCCAGTTGCTGGGCCCGGCGTGGAAAGCTCGCTCGAGGTCGCGCATGACCTGGTGCGATACGGGTGTTTTGGTGCGAGAGCTGAGCAGCGAATAGATCAGCTGCGTGAGCGGGTCCCATAGCTCGCGTGGCTTGGGCTGTCCGTAATAGCCGAGCAGCAGCCGATGGATGTGCGGCAGCTTGTCGGCCTGCTCCGGCGTCAGCGGCTTGCGCAGCTTTTCGAGATCGGCAGGATCGGTGAAGAGTTCAGTCGTCGCCATGCAGTTAGTTCGATGCTATCGCAGGGGTATGTGTTCCCGGAGAAGTATCGGCTACGCCAAAGCGTTCAAAGTTTTTGGAAGGACGGGCTGGTTACGCGATCTGCCGAGCGGCAGGAGAGGTTATTGCGAGACGATTCCGGCCTTCATGCGCTCCGTCTCCGTATAGGTGAAGCGCATACGATGGATAACGGTGATGGTGGAGAACACGGCAAGTACCCAGAGGGCTGGCGCCATCGCTCCCCACTTCTCGAAGAGAGCGCCGAGGATGACGAGCACGATGCGCTCGGGGCGTTCCATAAAGCCGACCTTGCAGGAGCCGATGAGGGCTTCGGCGCGGGCGCGGGTGTAGCTGACCATTAAGGATGCGGTCATCACGAAGGCGACCAGGAATACGTAGAAGTAACGGTTTCCGCGAGCGTAAAACACCAGCAGGCCGAAGAAGAGAGCGACGTCGGAGTAGCGGTCGAGTACGGAGTCAAAGAAGGCTCCGAAGACGGAGACCTGGTTCGTCTGGCGAGCTACGCGGCCATCGACCATGTCGAAAAGGCCGGCGCCTATGATGACCAGACCCGCATAGAGGAACATGCGAATGTAGTTTTCAGCGCGGGCGTAACCGAAGAAGAAGGCCGCCACCACGTTGATGATGAGTCCGATGAAGGTGAGCGTATTAGGCGAGATGCGCGACAGCGCAAGCCCGTTCACGATCTTTTGAAGCAGCCAACCGCTGCCTTTGCCAAATGTGCTTGTCCAGGTCATTTCGTCTTAACAAGTTTAGCGCGGATAGAGGCAGACGCGGATAGAGGTGGCGAGTTAGTGGGTGATGACCTGAGGTGTCTGGGAGCGAGTGAAGGTGTAGCTGTGGCGAAAGGCGAAGGGGATCAGCGAAGTAGGGCGCACCTCTTCTACCCAGGTGAGCAAGTTGCGGCGAACGCCGATCACGATGCGGCACTCTGCAGGGCGATTGTTGTCGATGGTGGGGCCGAGCAGGGTGATATCACCGCGACCGTTGCGTAGTCCGTTGTAGCCGTCGACCTTGTAGGTTTCGACGCGGCCCTTGTCGTTGGTGATCTGGAGAGTAGAGCCCGCAACGTCGAAGCTCAGGGTGATCGTCTCGTCGACGACCTTGTTGGGGCCATCGTCGTAGATGTAGTGGAAGGTGAGCTTGTTGTCGCTGGAGCCAACGGAGAGCCAGGTCGGCAACTTCACACGCTTGGTGGAGGTATCAGGCTCGCTGTAGTCGCGATACTCCAGCACGCCCGTCCATGCGCCGGCCATCGCTTGCTGCAGTTCTGTACCGGTTTGTTGAGCAGTGGCGATGGCGGTGGTCTGCGCGGAGGCCGTGCGGGGTGGCAGGCAGCAGGGCAATAAAACGACAAACAGCAGAAAGAGAGATCGCATGGGAGGGATACGGCTCCCGGGGTCTCGCAGTTCTGCTGTTTGAGAGTTTATTTTGTGGCGTTTACTTCGCAGGGGCCGTGTCGTGGATCGTCTGGAGCTTGAGGATTTCGAACTCGCGCTTGCCGTTCGGGGTCACCACCGTCGCTTCGTCGCCGACTTCCTTGCCGAGCAGAGCACGGCCGATGGGCGAGGTCGTGGAGATCAGGCCCTTGGTGACGTCTGACTCTTCGCTGGTGACGAGCTTGTAGGTGAACTCTTCGTCCTTGGTGTTGTCGTGAACGACGACGGTCGAGCCGAAGCCGACCTTGTCGCGCGGGATGTTGTCGAGGTTCACCATGGCGAGCTCGCCCATGCGCTTTTTCAGCTGGCCGAGGCGTGCGTTCACGAACTCCTGGCGCTGCTTGGCGGAGTGGTACTCGGCGTTTTCGCTGAGATCGCCGAGCGCGACGGCTTTCTTGATCTCGGCGGGCAGCTCAGTGGTCAGTTCATATTCGAGAGCCTTGATCTGCTCTGCGATAGCTTTTTTAATATCTTCCATGCTGCGGTTGATTATACGAGCTTTGGCGAGGGTGACCCGACGCAAAGCTAGATTTGATCGGGGTCGGGCAGCAGAGCCGGGCCGTCTTTGGAGAGGTAGCTTTCGAGAATCAGGACGGCGGCGACCTGGTCGATGAGGTGCTGCCGCTCGATGCGGGCGGCATGGCCGGTAGAGCGGGCCAGGTGGCCGGCCTCATCGAGCAGCGCGTGGGCTTCGCGGGTGGTCAGGCGCTCGTCGAGCAGATGGTGCTCCAGCGTGGGGTGTGCGGCGCGAACTTCCGCGGCGAAGGCCAGGGCTTTCGCGGACTGCGGGCTGGGGGAGCCATCGGCGTGCAGCGGGTTGCCGACGATCACGATCGCGACCTTATGCTGACGGATAAAGCGGGAGACGGCCTTCAAATCGGCGCGCAGGCCGGATTTGCCCCCCTCGCGATGCAGGGTGAAGAGTGGCTGGGCTGTAAGGCCGAGCTCGTCGGTGATGGCGATGCCGATCCGTTTGTCGCCGACATCTAATGCGAGGGTTCGAGGGTGCGCCATAGGACTCAGTGTACGGCGCGCACATAAAATGCAAGCGTGAGGTGGTCTCTGTGCGGGCTTTGAAGTTCTTGCTGATTGTGGTGCTGCTGGTCGCGGGCGTGGTGGGTTTTTACGTGCTTCTGCCGTATGGGCCAGTGGGAGAGACGTTCGTGGAAATTGCTCCTGGAATCGGCACCGAAGGCATTGCCGCGCGTCTGCAGGACGCTGGCGTCATCCGCAGCCGGTACGCGTTCGAAGCATTGAGAATAGCGAGGGAGCTTTCGGGCAGCGGCGGCTCGCTCAAAGCCGGCGAGTATCGCTTCCAAGGCGGCTCGCCACTGCTCACGGTCTATGACCGCATCCGGCGCGGCGACGTCTTTACGATCACCGTGGTCATTCCCGAGGGATACAGCATCTTCGATATCGCTGACGCCATGCAGGCGGGAGGACTGACGACGCGGGCTGACTTTCTCAAAGCAGAGATGAGCGACACCGAGTTGATCGCGCAATGGAGCCCTCAGGCGAAATCTTTGGAAGGCTACTTGTTCCCAGACACATACAGATTCAGCCGCCGGGCGACTCCGGAGCAGATGCTGGGGATGATGGTGAAGCGGTTCGGGCAGCAGGTTCACCAACTTGGACTGAGCGGTACAGATATTCCGGCGGTGATTACGATGGCCTCGCTTGTCGAGAAAGAAGTTCGGTTCGATGACGAGCGTACGGAGGTGGCAAGTGTGTTCCAGAACAGGATGGCGGCCGGGATGCCGCTGCAGACGGACCCGGCGGTGATCTATGCCTCGCAGCTACGAGGAACGTGGACAGGAGTGATCCACCAGAGCGAGCTGCACTCGGATTCTCCCTATAACACATACATGCATAAAGGTTTACCTCCAGGGCCGATCTGCAATCCTGGCCTTGCGGCCTTGAAAGCGACGCTCCATCCGGCGAAGACGGACTATCTGTATTTTGTGGCCGGGGCAAACGGGCGGACGCGTTTTGCATCCAGTCTGGAAGAGCATAACGGCAATGTGGCGGCATACCGCGGGGCGTCGCGATAGAGAGATGAGCGGGCGGTTCGTCTTGGGGTCGGATGGGAAAAGACCCTAGCGGTTGGGGTGGTGACGGTCGCTTCTGCCGACTGCGGATGGCATGTTCTTGCTGTGGCGAAGATAAGGCGAATTCGTGAAAGTAAAGCTCACCCAAAATACACCTAAATAATTGTAAAAACAGGATTTAGCGGCGTTTTTGGGATCACTGAAAAATCTCGTTGACAGCGTCCCAAGCCGGGTCTATAAACACGAAACTTCGAAGGACGCGGCGATCACAGCAAGGTCTGAAAGGAGTTGCTGTGGGAACCTCCACTGAGAAATGACGTGTGGCGAGGCGGTCATCCCAGAGGCCTGCCTGGCTACAAAGGGCCCCCAACAACAGGCTGCTATGGCGGCGCCGATCCGTTGCAAAGACAGCGGAGCGCGACCGGCAGACCTCTAGACCTGAGCGTGGCCCATCCGACCGTTGAAAAACACCGAGGCCCGCCGGGACAGCAGTGCCTGGAGAAAGACAATGAAGGACTTCTGCGTTGAATTGAAAGTCTGCGAAGGGTGCGGCACGCTTTGGTTGCGCGCTGTGAGCCAAGAGAAGTACTGCCAGAGTTGCGCGAGCTGGATGTCGGGCTGCCCGGTGAAGCCAGCCAGTCTGCGGAGTCCTCGTAAGCGCAGGGGCATGCGGGCGGTGGCGTGCCATGGAGGTGCTCAATGAACGAGAAGCCAAACGTGGTGATCGTAAGGGATAGCTGTGCCGCCGGGCTCCATCTGGTGAAGAAGCCTGTGCGTCGGGCAGAGTATGCGGCGGGTCTGCGCGAGGGCAGCACCGGCAGGGTGATGGTGATTTTGCCGCAGGACCTGCCGTCTCCGCTGCTGCTGCCGCAGGTATGGGCCGTGGCGGAGCCGGAGGTCGTGCCGGTTTTGCCGGATAACTCGCAGTCGGAGACCAAGCCCACAGTGGAACTGGCCTTCTATCGCAAATACACAGAGGCGCTGCTACGGCGTTATCTGCGGCTTTCGATGCAGTCAGGGCGGGTGCCATCACTGCTGAGCAAAGACCTGTTTCGAGGTCAGGTGACGCGGTACAGCGTGCGCGGCTTCGAGGAGGTGGTGATCTTCTGCCATGATGTCGAGCGGCGGCTGGACCGGCTGAACGAGACGGACCGGCAGATCATCAAGCGGGTGGTGCTGCAGCGATACTCGTTGAGCGAGACGGCGTGCATCCTGGGCGTGAGCCTGCGCAGTATGCATACGTACTACGGCCAAGCGATTGACCGGGTGACTGCGATGTTGCTCGAGGTCGGGCTGCTGGACATGGGGAAGCTCTGAAATCGATGGCCCAGCAAATTGTTGTCAAGGGGGCAGGTCGGTCAGGCTCCTCGTAAATAACAGATAAGAAGTGGGATGGAGGTGAAAATGTTTTTGCATGTTCACTATGTTCAACCTGCTATTCTGAATACATAGAAGAAAAGCGCGGGAGACCTTCAGGGGTCTCCCGTTGCTTTTGGAATGGCTGGGAGCCATACAGGGCAGAAAGCAACGTGACGCGATGTTATGAATCGAACGGTGTCGTTGCTGAGTCGATATACTTAGAGACTGTCTGCATGTTGAAACGCTGTTCGATGTTCGTTTTGTTGTTTCCGATGGTGGCCGGGCTTACCGGTTGCCTTTCGACGACCCGCGCAGTGCAGAAGACGCAGGCGCCGGACATCTACCGGACGGCTTCGGTGCAGACGCTCGAGAAGGAAGTCTCGGATCGCGACGCGGCGATAAAGACGATGAACGCCCAGGTGCTGATCACCGCGAGCGTCGGTGGCTCGAAGGAAGGCAAGGTCACGCAGTACACCTCGTTCAAGGGGTACATCTTCGTGCAGAAGCCGGATCAGTTGAGGGTCGTGATGTTGATCCCGTTCCTCGGCTCGCGGGCGCTGGACATGGTGAGCGGCAACGGCAGCTTCACGATGGTCCACGCGACGAGTTCAGGCAGCGATGTCTGGATGCAGGGCACGAATGTGGTGACGAAGCCATCGAAGAACGGGCTGGAGAATCTGCGGCCGCCGGTGTTTCTGGATTCGATGTTGCTGCCGGGTGTGAAGGACGAGGACTACGTCAGCCTGACGGAATCGAGCCGTGTAGTTCAGCCTGCGACGAAGCACCAGGATGCGATCGACGAACCGGATTACGACCTGATGATCTACACGCTGGTAGAAGGCCACGTCATGCGGCCCGCGCGGGTGATCCACATCAGCCGTGTCACGATGCTGCCGTTTCAGCAGGACATCTACGACGAGCAAGGCCGGGTAGTTACGCAGGCGACGTATGACAAGTATCAGAAGTTCGGGGATCAGGATTTCCCGATGCTGATCAATATTCGGCGGCCACTCGATGAGTACTCGCTGAAGATCGAAGTGACGAAGTTGACGCTGAATGAGCCTTTCGAGGCCGATCAATTCGATCTGAAGATTCCGCCGGACGCGGTAGTAAAGAAGATGGATTAGCAGCAGGAACGCAACAACGAAGAGACCTCACGATAGCCGTGAGGTCTTTTCGTTTGTGCTGATGTCAAGCTAGATCAGCCCGGCCCGCTTCGCATGAGAGGCGATCTGGCCGTTGATCTCAAGAGCGAGGGCGAGCGCAGCGCGGCCTGCTGTGCCGGGAACGCGTGGCGGCGTGCGGTCGCGTACCGATTGCAGGAAGTCTTCAATTTCAAGGCGAAGGGGTTCGCCTTTCACGATGTCGGCCTTCGAGAGATCGAGGCCGGCTGTGGGGTGTGCGGCTGCCGCGGGATGGGGTGTCCCGCTGGCGCCCCCCATGGAAGTTGCGACTGTGGCTGGCGAAAGGGTGACGCCAGCCATGGCCGCGGCTACAACCGCAGGATCGACGGCGATCGTCAGCAACTCCTGTCGCGCGAAGTCGAGCGACAGGTACTGGTGCGGCTGGAAGAGTCGCAGCTTTCGCACCTGCTCGGTGGAGACGCGGCTGGCAGTGAAGTTCGCAATGCAGCCGGATTCGAACTCCAGGCGCACATTGGCGATGTCGACCTTGCGCGACAGGATGGGCAGCCCGACGGCGCGGACCTCGCGCACCGGTGAGTTGGTGAGCGAGAGCACGATGTCGAGGTCGTGGATCATCAGGTCGAGCACGACGTCGACGTCGAGCGAGCGCGGCGTGAAGATGCTGAGCCGGTGTGACTCGAAGAACATCGGCTTGTTCAACGCGGCTAGCGTCGCGGTGACGGCCGGGTTGAAGCGTTCCAAGTGGCCGACGGCAACGATGCGCTTATGCTGTTGCGCGAGGTCGAGCAGATGGTCGGCCTCAGCGAGGGACGCGGCAAAAGGCTTTTCGATGAGCACGTCGATGCCTGCGTAGAGAAGCTGTTCGGCGACTTCGGCGTGGTGGATCGTAGGCACGCAAACGCTGGCGGCGTCGATGGGCGTGGCTGCGATGAGCTGTCCAACAGTCTCGAAGGCAGGGAGGTCGCACTGTGCGGCGTACTCGGCACGGCGCGGCTCGCTGGCATCGACAAACGCGACGAGCTGAACCAGCTCGGGGTGCACTGTCTCCAGTTCACGGTAGACGCGGAGATGGTTGCGCCCGAAGGCGCCCGTGCCGATGACGGCGACGCGCAGTGCGGGCATGGCTACTTGTCTGCCGGGGCTTCGACGGCGGCGCGGCAGCGGGCGTAGAGCTCGAAGATCTGCGTGATCTGGTCTTCGGACTTGGGAGCACTGGGAATGCCGAAACCTGTGGAGGCGGCAGGCTTACCGCTGAGGTTGGCGTGAGGAGCGACGAACTTGAGCAGATCGAGAGCGATGTCTTCGGAGCGGCGGCCTGCGTTGTTGCTGGAGTCCATGAAGTACCTTTCGTGCGCGATAAGGCGCTAACGCGATGTTAGCGGGTGAGTGGAGTCAGGTGCAATGGGCAGCCGACGAGCGCACATAAGGACGAATGCCGGGAGTTTGGTGGGGATGGGGTTGCACCACGAGAAGGACCGCGAATGCGGGGAGAGAACAATGATGAGCAAGAACGAACTGCAGACGATTCTGGGATACCTGAACCTTGGCCTGGCAATCGCGCATAGCGCAGGTGTATCGGTGGGCCACTTTGGCGATACGGACTTTCTGCAACTGGCGCAGACCGTGAACGGCCTGCTGCTGAATGCGATTTCGCCGGCAGTGACGGCTGCGCCAACGGTGGCGAGCGTTGCGGCGCCTGTCGCCATCACCAGCTAGAGGTCTGTTGGGTGGGATCGATGGGCATGGCTTTCGCCTCTTGGGAGGAACTCTTTGAGTGCCTCCGGGGCTGAAGCCACGCCCACCGCCCATCGGAGGGATGAGCCCGGAGGCCGGTCCTTAGGCTGCGCCCCGGGTGACAAAGAATATGGCGGCTAATTTTGGCGGGAGGTGGGGATTGGAGGGAACAATGAAGAGATTGCGACCAGGTGTGATGCTGGTGAGCTTTTTACTGGCAGTATTCGGAACGGTAGCGCAGACGCCGCTGCCGACGACGACGGTGCAGGACACGGTCTATAACGCAAGCGGCGCGCCCACCAGTGGAACTGTGGTGGTGAGCTGGGGAGCCTTTACGACGGCCACCGGCGCCTCCGTTCCGGCAGGGAGTACGTCGGCGACGATCGGAGCGAACGGGCTTTTATCGATTACGCTGGCACCAAATGCGGAGGCTTCGCCGCTGGGCAGTTATTACACGGCGACGTTTCACCTGAGCGACGGCACAACGAGCCGACAGTTCTGGGTGTTGCCGCAGACCGTGGCCGGTGGAGGTCCGGCGAAGCTGGCGGCGATTCAAAACTCTGTACTGCCGACCAGCGTGGCGATGCAGACGGTATCGAAGGCATATGTGGATACGGCGATTGCGAAGGCAGTCACAGGCACGCCTGCGGATACGTCCTCGCTGTATGTGCTGAAGACCGGCGATACGATGACGGGGCCGCTCCTGCTGCCCGCTGATCCGGTGAGTCCTCTGCAGGCGGCTGACAAGAACTATGTCGACGAGAATGTGACGGCGATCGCAAGCGGCGTGGGTGGCAAGGTGAGTCTGCTGCCAGCAGCAACGCAGGTGGTCACGCAGCCGAGCGGCACGCAGCTGGAGACCAATCTGCTGAACGGCGAGGTGTATGCGAATGAGTATCTCAGCGGCTTCGGCAACAACGGCATAGCGAATGCGCTGGCGACGCCAGATTGCACGAGCGGCTGCGATGTAAAGGTCGATCCGAAGTATGTCGGCAGCGATGTGGCAAACCTGGCGTACATGCCGGGGCAGACAAATGTGATCGACCAGCGGGGCGGCGGTGAGGCGATCACGACGCTCGATCCGTTGCCGAAGACGGGGAATGCCAATGTGAGTGAGGCGATCCATCAGGAGGCGACGCTGAGCGAGCAGGGCCTGCAGGCGCTGCGGCCTGGGGCTGTCGGTGTGGCGCAGTATACGGAGGCGCTGGAATTGGCGGCACCGGCTGGGGGATCGAACCTGTACCCCGAGACGATCGAGACGCCGCCATACTTCAAGAGCACGTATGGCGTGCTGCAAATGACGGGCACGTACAACACGCAGGGTCAGCATGTGCAGATGGGCAGCTCGATCAACTGCTTTGGCGTGGGTGACTGCCTTGCGGGCAGCCAGTTCATCCTGTCGTCGGGCGGGTATCGAGACAATGCGGATGAAGCAGCTTCTGGGAATTGGCCAGCCAGGGCGGCTCAATCAGTTAGAGGCACGCGTCGAAGCCCACGAACGCAGTGTCCAGCAGCTGAAAGGACTCGCCGGAGCCTTCGGTGGCCTACTCACCGTGATCCATGTAGCCATCGCTTACTGGAGCGGGCGACACTGAGGCCGCCCGCTCCACAGGATCGCCTGTTACTCAAACACAGGGGCGTATACGCAGTATCCACGCGGCGGCGCTGGGAACTCCGCATTGCCGTCGCCATCAGTCGTGCGCTCATCGGGATGGGCAATATCGTGCCCATCCCACGCCACCGGCTTGAACCGTTGATTCGCCCACTTTGTCTTAACGGAGGTGCCACTCCATTTGTCGCCCAGATTATTCAGCACGTAGATCAGGCCCGTCTGCCCTTCGTTGCCGCCGCGCTGCATGATGTACAGATCGTTGTCCACATGCAGAACGCAGCTCTCGCCGCCAGCGTGCGCGTGGTGAGCCGCAATCAGCGCATCGATACCACCCGGCGTACCCGGACGTGCCAACTCGCAGTTGTAGTAGTCGTACCAGAACACGCACGGATAGCCGTCATTCGTCAGGATGAACGAGTACGCGAGCATCTTGTCGTTCACAATTTCGTTGCCGCCCATATCGTGGTTCTCGACGAAGGTCACAGCATTGAACGGCCGCGATGCCACGACGGAGTTGCTGTTGGCAAGATTCGTCAAGCCATAGCCGGGCTTATCGCATACATCCTTCAGCTTGTAACGCAGTGGAAAGTCGAATGCTGCGATCTGCTGATCGGTCACCCGGTTTATGCGATCCAGCCAGCCTTCGATATCCTCCGGCCCGGACCAGTATTCTCCAACAACGAAAGGGGTAAAGTCTTTGCCGTCTTTCTGATACTGATACTTTGCGAGTAGGCCGATCATCCATGCGCCAAAGCCCTTGACGAAATCGAAGCGGAAGCCATCAAAGCCCAGCTCTTCGATGACCATCCGCGCATATTCATACATCGCTTCATACACGCGAGGATTGCGATGGCAAAGATGCGGAAAGCCAGCAAAATTCTCGCCTTCCATCATCACCTTTTCGTAGCGGCTCGGATGAAAGCAGTTCCAATCGCGCGGGAACTTGCCGCTCTTTGGATTGAATTTCGTCCAACGCTTTTCGCCATCGATCGGGTTCACCTCTTCTTCGTCGGCGCCGGAGTTGTGGTTGATGACCATGTCGGCGATAGCGCCCATGCCGTTATCGTGGATCGCCTTGATCAGCTTCTCCAACTCGGCGCGATTGCCATAGGCAGTCTTCACGGCGCCCTTCTGGTCGATGTCGCCGAGGTCGAAGTAATCGTAAGGGTCGTAGCCGTTGGAGCTCTGGGTGGGGCATTTTGAAATCGGCGGCAGCCACAGAGAATCGAAGCCAGAAGCCTTGAGCTGCGGCACCTTCTCGGCCACGTTGTTCCACCACTCGCCCACCTTGTTTTCCTTCGCTGCGGCATCCCAGTAAAACGCCTGCATCATCACGGCCATTGTGCTTGCCTACTTTCGCTCTTATTTCAGTAACAGCGATTAGGATGCGCGATGGGCCGAAAATAGCAGCTTGCCACTTTGGAGCAGCTCACTATGCAGGCTCAAAAGATAACGGCGGACTCAAAAAGAGCCCGCCGTTGTTGATCCGTTCGTATCGTTGAAGCCTAGCCGATGTCCTCGGTCCAGTTCTCCAGGTACTGCTTGAAGTCCGTCATGAACTTGCCCGCATCCGCCCCGTCGATCGTTCGGTGGTCGAATCCGAGCGTGAAGCGCTGTATCCAGCGGATCGCGATCGAGTCGTTACCGTCCTTGTCAGTCAGCACCATCGGCTCCTTGTTCAATCCGCCGATGCCGAGAATCGCCGACTGCGGCTGAGCAATGATCGGCGTTCCAAACTGCTCGCCGAAGATGCCGGAGTTGGTCAGCGTAAACGTGCCGCCAGACACTTCATCGGGAGCGAGCTTCTTGTTGCGAGCGCGGTCCGCAACGTCCACGATCGCGCGCGTGATGCCGAGGAAGTTCTTCTCCTCCGTCTGCTTGATGACCGGGACGATCAGGCCCCAGTCCAGCGCGACGGCGATGCCAATGTTGATGTTCTTGTTGTACAGAATCGCATCGCCCTGCATCGCCGCGTTCACGATCGGGTGCTTGCGCAGCGCGTTGATTGCAGCGCGCGTGATGAACGGCATGTATGTCAGCTTCACCCCGTTGCGCTGCTCGTACTTGTTCTTTTCCTTCTCGCGCAACTTCACGATGCGTGTCATGTCCACCTTGAATACCGTGTGGACATGCGGGCTGGTCGCCTTGCTTTCGACCATGCGCTTCGCAATGATGGAACGCATCTTCGACAGCGGTACGAGCTCGCCCGGTGCGGGGGAGTAGGCCGGAGCCGGTGCGGCCTTCGGAGCTGCCGGGGTCGGAGTCGTTGCAGGCGCAGCGACGACTGGCGCGGGAGCAGCCGAAGGAGCTGAGGGCGCTCCTTCAAGGTGGCCCAGGATGTCCTGCTTGGTGATGCGACCCGAGGCACCGCTACCGGCAACGCCGGAGAGATCGACATTGTTCTCCGAGGCGATTTTGCGGACCAGCGGCGAAGAGCGTGGCGTCTCGCCAGCAGAAGCAGAAGCGACCGGCGCAGCAGCCGGTGCAGCCGCAGGGGCGGGAGCAGCAGCCTTCGGAGCCGCCACCGGAGCCGCCGCGCCGCCGCCGATCACAGCTACGATCGAACCAACGGTGACGGTCTGGCCTTCCTGCACCTTGATTTCGGTGAGCGTGCCAGCAGCGGGCGAAGGAATTTCTGCATCCACCTTGTCGGTCGAGATCTCGAAGATCGGCTCGTCGCGCTCTACCTTGTCGCCGACCTTCTTCAGCCACTTGGTCAGTGTGCCTTCGGTGATGGACTCACCCATCTGAGGCATCGGCACTTCCGTACCGGGGCCTGCCGCAGCAGCGGGTGCCTCAGGAGCAGGCGCCGGAGCAGCCGCATCGTTCGCAGCCGTCGTCGTCGCAGCAGGAGTGACGCTCTCAGCCTTCGCAGGAGCGGCAGGTGCAGGGGCCGCAGGAGAAGAGCCAGCCTCCTCGATCGCGCAGACAACTGTACCGACAGTAACAGTCGCGCCCTCTTCCACCTTGATCGCGCCCAGAATACCGGCAGCGGGGGAGGGAATCTCTGCATCCACCTTGTCGGTAGAGATTTCGAACAGGGGTTCGTCGCGAGCAACCGTATCACCCGGCTTCTTCAGCCACTTGGTCAGCGTACCTTCGGTGATGGACTCGCCCATCTGGGGCATTACGACATCGGTTGCCATAGAAATAAACTCTCCGGAAATAAGTGAGGCGCTCAGGCGCAACTCTCGGATTATACGGTGGCAAAACAAGCCTTGGCTGAGAAATCGCTGCACTCTGTACCAGTCGGTAAGGAAAGGCTTGCTAAGCGGTCACGCCCAGGTCCAGCAGATCTTCGAGCGATTCGACCGCCAGTACCTGCCGCTGGAACACGTGTCCGAACTTCGCAGCGACGTGGTTTGCCACCTCGGCAAGTGTCGGCGGCGGATCAAGCGGCGTCTCCAGCTCCAGCGAGGTCACCGGCTTGTCCGCGATCCCGCAGGGCACGATCCACTGGAAGTCGCGCAGGTCGGTCGTCACGTTCAAAGCGAAACCGTGGGAGGTCACCGCCTGCGATACATGGATGCCAATGGCAGCAATCTTCTTCTCCGGCACGGACCCGCCCGCATAGGTCCATACGCCGGTCAGCTTGCAGATACGCTGGGCCGGAACGCCGAAGTCCTTGCAGGTAAGAATCAACGCCTCTTCCATCAGACGAACGAAGTCGACTGGGCCGAGGTGAGGGCCCTTTTTGCCTGGGAGATCGCCGCGTAGGTCGAAGATCGGGTAGCCCACCAGCTGCCCCGGCCCGTGATACGTCACGTCGCCGCCTCGGTTGATCTCGTGGACCTCAACGCCCTTAGCTGCGAGAGCTTCATCGCTGGCGAGGATGTTCGCCCGCGTGGCATTGCGACCCAGCGTCAGCACCGGTTCATGCTCGAGCAGCAGCAGCGTATCGCCAATAGTGCCAGCCTTACGCGCCGCAACGACCTCGTTCATCACGCGTATGCCTTCAGCGTAGGGGATGCGGCCGAGTTGAAGGAGGTGCATGTGCATTAGAGAAGCTCGCGGAACTGATCTACGCTAAGGCCAGCGTCCTTCACGATCCCAAACATAGTGAAGGCGTTGATAGGGTTGGCTCTTGGGATGACCATTGTTCTGGAACCATCGGACAGGATGATGTGGCCACTCTGGCGAACGATTTGGAAACCTGCACGCTATAAGGCCTTGATCGCTTGCTGATGAGAAATACCGGGCAGTTTGCCCATCAGGAAGCTACTTCTACATAGCGTACTTCACGCAGCTTCTCCATTTCGGCCTTCACCTCAAGGTAGTCCTTGATGGCATCTTTGATATTGGCGAGGGCCTCTTCCTCGGTCGCGCCCTGCGACCAGCATCCCGGGAGATCGGGACAGCCGACTGCGTAGCCTTCTTCGGAGTGGATCAGTTCGACTTTGTATGTCATCGCGAACTCCTTGGCTCATCCAGTTTACTATGCATCGATATTTCACCAGACAGCGAAGCCCGGCATAGTCGCCGGGCCTCGCGTACACACTTGCAGCAAGCTACACGTTGATCGCCATACCCTCGACGCTGCTGAAAGCATCCAGCAGGCTTTCGCTCAACGTTGGGTGAGCATGGATCACGAACATCATCTCTTCGACGGTCGCCTCCAGCTCCATGGCGGTGACGCACTCGGCGATCAGCTCGGTTGCGTTCGGTCCGATGATGTGGACGCCCAGCACCTCGCCGTACTTTGCATCGCTGACGATCTTCACAAAGCCGTCGTGCGAATCGAGAATAGTCGCCTTCGAATTGCCGACGAACGGAAACTTGCCGACCTTCACCTGGTAGCCCTTCTCCTTGGCCTGGGCCTCGGTAAGGCCTGCGCTGCCGATCTGCGGATCGCAGTACGTGCAGCCCGGGACGCGGTCTTTGCGAACAGCGCGCGCGTATTTTCCAGCCAGCTTGCTTGCCACCACGACGCCGCTCATCGCTCCGACGTGCGCAAGCTGCGGCAGCCCGGCAACGATGTCGCCGATGGCGTAGATGCCTGGCTCGGTCGTCTCCATCCACTGGTTCACCGGCACAAAGGCGCGGTCCAGCTGAATGTTCACCTTATCGAGACCCGCATCGTACGTCCGCGGTCCGCGACCCACAGCGACGAGGACCTTTTCGGCCTCCTTCACCTGAGGCTTACCCGCAGCGTCGGTGTAGCTCACCTTCACCCCGGCACCCGTCTTCTCGATCTTCTCGACCTTGCAGCTCGTGTTCACTTCAATGCCACGCTTCTTGTAAGCGCGCGTCAATTCCTTCGAAACCTCTTCGTCCTCTACCGGCACAATGCGCGGCAGCGCCTCGATGATCGACACATCCGCCCCAAAGCTCTTGAAGACGCTGGCAAACTCGACGCCCACCGCACCTGAGCCGATCACTACCAGCGACTTCGGCATGGCGGGCAGCGTCAGAATCTGCATGTTCGTCAGGATCGAGTCGTCCGCCTGGTACCCCGGCAGCATCCGAGCATCCGAGCCCATCGCCAGCACGACCTTCTTCGCCTTCACCTCGCTCACTACCTGCTGCGTAAAACCTTCCGCCTGCAGATCGCGGCCCTTGCCCTTGTCCTCGTCGGTGACGGAGATCGTAAAGACCTCGTCCTTCGCCGGTCCGGTCAGGCGACCATGTCCACGCACCACGGTGATCTTGTTCTTCTTCATCAGGAAGTCCAGACCCTTGGTGTGCTTTGCCGTGATGTCGTTCTTGCGCTTCAACAGGTTGTCCCAGTTGAGCTTAGGTGCGCTCACGCCATCGATGCCGTAGCTCTCCGCATGCTTCAGGTGGTCCCACACCTCGGCCGAAAACAGCATCGACTTGGTCGGGATGCAGCCCCAGTGCAGGCACGTGCCGCCCAGCTTATCCGTCTTCTCGATAATCGCGACCTTCAGGCCGAGCTGCGCGGCACGGATGCCGCAGGTATAGCCGGCGGGTCCGCCGCCGAGGATCACGAGGTCATAAATCGTATCTGCCAAGGGAGTTCGCTCCATTCAAAAGTCTGTAATCAGGACGTCGGGGCCACGCTCAACGCCATTTTGTTGACAACCCAGTGTATCGCTGAGGCGCAGCCAACTGGATTCGATGTGCGAGTACCGGCTAAAGGTGCAGCCGGGTCACACAAGGTAAAGTTGCAGAAAAGCCCGAAAAGCGGCGTAGGATAGCTCCACGGAGGTCTGTGATGGCAAGTTCGGTGCTTGTTCCTCTCCATGAATATCTAGCCACCATCTATGAGCCCGATCGGGACTATGTCGACGGTGAGCTAAAGGAGAGAAACATGGGCGAACAGCCGCACGCCGCGATTCAGGGGATGATTGCCCGCATCTTCGGCACTCGACGCATTGAATGGGACATTCGCGTTCTCCCCGAGCAGCGTGTGCAGATTTCGAAGACGCGCTACCGCATCCCGGACATCTGTATCCTCCGTCGCTCCGACCCCAAAGACCGCATCGTCAACTGGGCGCCGCTGCTTTGCATCGAGGTACTTTCCGAAGAAGACCGGCTGCAGGAGATGCAAACCAAGGTCAATGAGTTCGAAGCGCTCGGCACGCGAGACATATGGGTCATCGATCCGTGGAAACGCGTCGCGTATTACGCCTCTTCCAATGGCTTTCAGCGTGTAACCGACGACCTGTTGCGCGTTCAGGGAACGCCAATTGAGCTTTCGCTAACAGCACTGTTTGCTGAACTAGACGAAGAGTAGACCCATAAAAACAGCAAGTTAGGTCGGTCTGCGAAATACCGGCTCCGCCGACCACAACACCACACCTCACTCTGGCGTCTAATCGAACGTGATGTGTTTACCTAAACTTGCCGCCAGCCTGCTCGCCGTCACCTTCGCGGCTGCTCTCCATGCCGATAATGCCCGCTTCGATCTCATAGGCCCGAAGATCACCGTCCGTGTCACGCGTGGCAACTCGACGCTGCCCATCGCGCAGGTCCCAAATCTCCAGCCCGGCGACAAGCTTTGGATCAAGGCCGATCTGCCGAAGACGCAGTCCAACCATCTCGTCCTCGTCGTCGCCTTCCTGCGCGGCACCACCAACGAGCCGCCAGACAACTGGTTCACTGAGATTGATACCTGGGATAAGAAGAAAACCCAGGAAGGCACCACGGTCGTCGTACCCGCTGAAGCGCAGCAGGCGCTCGTCTTCATAGCCCCCGAAACCGGTGGCGACTTCAAAACGTTGCGCGGAGCCGTGAAGGGCCGCCCCGGCCTCTTCATTCGCGCCGACTCCGATCTCAACGAGGCTTCCTTCGAGCAGCAGCGCATCGAGCGCTACCTCGCCGCGATGAAAGCCCTCGACCCCAACGACCAGAAGGCCATCTCTGATCACTCGGCAAAGCTTGCTTCCACCCTCGCGCTCAAGCCCAACGCAGACTGCTTCAAGAAGCCGGTGGAGCAGCAGGTGGACTGCCTCACGCAGACCTCCGCTCCCATCCTTCTGAACGACGGCCATAGCGTCACCGTCGCCGAAGCCGTCTCCACCGGCCCGTCCTCTGACTTCATCAACAGCGCCTCGTACACGCAGACCATGGGCGGCGGTCTCTATTCGGCCTATGTGGGAACGATCGTGGATCTCGTTCACATCGTCAGCCTGCTCAAGACTGCGCAGTATCAATACATTCCGGGCCTGGCCTTCCCGCAGGGAGACACCATCAATCTGCGCCTCAACGCGCCTCCCTCCTTCATCAATCCCAAGACGGTCATAGTCGTCGGTCTGCCCGCCATTCAGAAGGCGATTCTGCCGCCGCTCAAGCCGCATAACCCCGACCAGGTCTCCTGCCTGCTGCAGCCCAAGATGCCGCTGCTGCTGGAAGGCGCTCCGCTGGTCTTTTCCACCAGCTTCGCGCATGACATGATCCTGCACCTCAATCGCACCGGTGCTGCTACTAATATCCCGCTTACTCCCGATGCGTTTGAAGGCGGTCTCGTCATCACTAAGGATGAGCCGCGCAAAGAGCTTTCCATCGCCAACGCGGAACAGAAGGCCGATGGCGCGAAGTCGAATGTGAAGCTGGGCAATACAACCGATCTCACCATCACCGGCACCGTGCGCGGCTATTGGGGCTTCGATCCGTTTGAAGGTCCCACCCTTACCCTGCAACAGGTCGCTGGCAAAAACTTCAAGGTCGTAGGCGATACGCAGTTGATGGCGGGGCAGGATAACCACCTTACGCTCACCGGCGAAGGCACAGGCTGCGTGCAGCACATCGCGCTTGCCGACGACAAGAACAAGGATGTCGAGGTCTCCTTCAAACCCGCAGGTCAGGACGACAAGGATAAAGACGCAAAGCTTACAAAGAACACCCTGGCGCTCGACGTGCCTCTAAAGACTGTGCACCCTGGCGGCTATTCACTCGGTATTAAGCAATATGGCGACGATAAGCAGGACCGCGTGCCGCTGACTGCCTATAGTGCCGATATTCATGTGAACACGCTGAAGCTCCATGCAGGCGATAACCGTGCCGATCTTAGCGGTGCCGGTCTCGCCAACGTCGTCTCCGTCCAGGTCGCCGACCAGACCTTTACGCCGCAAGGCAAGCCGACCGATACCGAGGTCCACCTGGAAGCCAAGTCCGGCGTCTCGCCCGCGGACGGGTCCAAGGCAACGGTCAAGTTGAAAGACGGTCGCACGATGGAGGTCAAGGTGTCCACGGCAGCGCCGAGGCCCACACTGCAACTTCTTTCGTTCCACACCACACCTGTGCAGCAGACAGGCGCGATCCTCGTCACGCTGGGAGCAACGGATGATATTCCGCTCAATGGGCAACTGACGTTTGTTGTGCAGACCAAGGAAGTCTTCCCGCGCAACCAGACGATAGAAGTAGCCACCGCCGATGGCAGTGTGCACACGACGCTCTCGCTCGCGGACAACAACCTCGTTCTGCAGGATGATCACACGGCAGTCGCAAAACTAGATCCTCTCAAGGCCTTTGGGCAGTCCGCCTTTGGTGTCCTCGCCATGCGTCCAGTCAGCGCCGATGGCACACCCGGCGATTGGACCCGTCTGGGCAAGCTCGTCCGCACGCCGCAGATCACCGCAGTCCACTGCACCACGCAGGAAGCGCCAACCTGCAGCGTCGATGGCAATAACTTCTTCCTGGTGCAGGCCTTCGATGCTGCACAGGATTTTGCAAAACCGACCAATGTGCCGACGGGCTTTGCTGAGAGCAGCTTTACCGTGCCTACGCCGACGGACGGAGCGACGCTCTACCTCAAGCTTCGTGACGATCCGAACGCCGTAGCCAAACTGAGGTTGCCCATGCCACTGCCAAAGCCTGCACCCGCTGCAGCCCCAGCTGCGAAGGCTCCATCCACGCAGGCTCCAGCACCGCAGCCTGCCTCGGCAGCGGCTTCAACTCCGCAGCCCGCCGTTGCACAGCAGCCAGCTCCGGCGGCGACCGCCACACCTCAGCCCGTGGCAGCTGCGGTCCCGGCCAAGCCGCAGTCCTGACCCGCAGGGGATAATGAAGCCAGCGATGTCTTCCCTATCCCCACGCGTCCTCCTCATCGACACTGATACAGCGTCTGACGACGCCGTTGCGCTCATCATGGCGCTGCGCTCCCCGCAAGTAAAGGTCCTCGCCATCACCGTCGTCGCTGGCAACGTTCCAGTCGAACAGGCGACCCGCAACGCGCTTTACACCGTTGAGCTTTGCGGCTCTGATGTTCCCGTCTACGCAGGAGCGTCACAGCCACTCACGCGACCTCTCGAAGCAGCCACCTGGTTTCACGGCCAGGATGGCCTCGGCGATCACGGCTTCGCGCCAACTGGACGCACTGCGGAGGCACTACACGCAGTCGACGCGATCATCGCGACCGCGCGGGCAAACCCCGGCCTTGAGATCGTCACCCTCGGCCCACTCACGAACCTCGCGTTGGCTATCGAACAAGATCCCGGCATCGTCGCAGACATTAGCCGCTGCGTGGTAATGGGCGGTGCTCCGTGCTGCGAAGGCAACGTCACGCCGGCCGCCGAGTTCAACATCTGGGTCGATCCCGAGGCAGCGCAGACTGTGATGCAGTCGGGCCTGCCCATCGAGTTGGTCGGCTGGCAGCTCTCGCGCTACGACGCCGTCGTCCAGGAACAGGACATCGCAAAGATCCTCGCGCATAACACGCCGCTGGCCGACTTCGCTATTCGCTGCAATAGTCGCGCCCGCGAAGCCTACTTCGAGCAGACAGGTGAGGTCGGCCTCTCACTGCCCGACCCAATCGCGATGGCGCTGCTGCTTGATCCGTCGCTGGCGCTTGAGGCGAGCGAGCACCGTATCTTGATTGAGACGCAAAGCGAACTCACCCGGGGCATGACCGTCGTGGATAAGCTCGACGTCACCGGCGACGAACGCAACGCTGCCAACTGGCAGCATACGAAGCAGGCAAGGATCATCTGGGAGTTGGATGTTTCCGGTTGGAAAAACCTGCTTTTCAAGTCGTTGCAATAGCAAGCCCGGCGTAAGCCATTCCCACGAGGTTCCCATGGCGATGGCGACCACCCGATTCCAGTATTAGGACTAGGGCGCGAAGCGCAAAAGTACCGACTAGAAGACTTCCCGCAGAACCCGTTGGATTAGCGAAGTGTATATGTCGACCTAACCCACCCGCTCTCAGGACTTTGAGACCAAAGTACGGGGGAGGGGGGTCTACAGCAGCTTGGCCGCATCCTTTGCAAAGTACGTCACAATAAAGTCCGCGCCCGCTCGCCGAATGCCCAACAGCGATTCGAGCATGGCGCGCTCCGGCTCAAGCCAGCCGCGCTCGAACGCCGCATGCAGCATCGAATACTCGCCTGAAACCTGATACGCGCCCATCGGCAGGTCAAAGCGGTTGCGCGCCTCGCGCACCACATCGAGATACGGCATTGCAGGCTTCATCAGCAGCATATCTGCCCCTTCAGCGACATCCTGCTCGATCTCGCGCATCGCCTCGCGGAGGTTCGCGCCGTCCATCTGGTAGGTGCGGCGGTCACCGAACTGCGGTGTGGAACCTGCTGCCTCTCGGAACGGTCCGTAGAAGGCTGAAGCGAACTTCGAGGCGTAGCTCATGATCGGCGTGTTCTGCTTGCCTGCATCATCGAGCGCCAGACGGATGGCAGCGATGCGGCCGTCCATCATGTCGCTTGGGGCGACAATGTCTGCTCCGGCAACGGCGAGCGAAGCTGCGGCCTTGGCGATCAGCGCGACGCTGCTGTCGTTCTCCACGGAGTAATGTTCGCCGTCGCGAGCTACAACCCCGCAGTGTCCATGTGATGTGTACTCGCAGAGGCAGACATCGGCAATGGTCACAAGAGATTGCGCCGCCTTCGTTGCCTTGATGGCCTTGATCGCGCGCTGCACTATTCCGTCGGTCGCGTACGCGCCCGTTCCAAGTTCATCCTTGCTGTCTGGAATGCCGAAGAGCAGCACGCCGCCAACGCCAAGTGACGCGCACTCTTCCACCTCTTTCAGCGCCTCGTCGATGGAGAGGTTGAAGACGCCGGGCATGGAGCTGATCGGGCGGCGAACGCCCTCACCTTCGCAGATGAACAGCGGATAGATCAGCGCGCCGGGCTGCAGGTGAGTTTCGCGCACCAGCGAGCGCATGGCAGGAGTCGAGCGAAGACGGCGCAGTCGTGTAGCCGGGAATTCCATAGCCTCTATCTTACGACTGCGCCGACGTCAGATTTTTAGTGGCTCAAAGAGGCGTATTCATCACCACTGAGCCGTGAAGCGAGCACCCACAGCGTATATACGCCCAGCGCCGTGCCGAACGGAATGTGGATCAGCGCGAAAATCCCGAAGACGATGGCGAGGATACGTCCCCACGGCTGCCGCGTGAGCAGACCATAGCCGGTAAGAAAGGCGCAGCCGACACTGATCATCATGGAGAAAAGCGCCATCGGCCAGAGCGCCCCAAGGCCGAAGCCGAACGGCGTCCAGCCGAGGCTAAAGTCATGATGATGGCCGAAGATACCGCGCAGGAAGAACACACCGGCGATGCCCGTGAGGAGACGCAGACCGGCGAAGACGAGCCAGAGAACGCCGAGCGCCTGCAGGTTCCTCTCAACACGGTTGTAGGGGAAGCCAGCCGGTGTGCCGTAGTAGGCGACAGGCTGAGGAGCCGCAATGGGAGTTCCGACGATGCGAGCGCCGCAGTGGGTACAGAAGTGAGCATCGGGTGCGAGCGGGTTGCCACAGTTGGAGCAGTTCATGGAGATACCTCCGCGAGGCTGCAAACCCGCCTCGACCTAAGAGAATACGCGTTTCGTTGGTGTTCGGTTCCCGAGCCTAGAATGGAAGAGATGACGTTTGTTCCTGAAATCCCCGAAGTTTTGCTTGAGCGTGGCAGCTCCTCCCTGCAATGGGAGTCGTTTCGCGAGCGCCTTGCCGGACGCACCTTTTCGCAGCTTGGCCGCAACTGGCTGCTCGCGCTGGAACCCAGCGCCGATGCTGCCTGGATCGAAACGCAGCAGCAGTTAAATGCGGAGATGCGGCTGCTGGTGCTGGGCGGTGCGAGCTTCGACCTGCGCGGCATTCTGGACGTTTCGGAGTTGCTGGACAAGGCACGCATCGAAGGGTCTGCGCTGGAGGCTCTGGAGCTGCGCTCGGTGATTGAACACGCCGAGCGCGTCGAAGCGTGGCGAATGACGGTGCTCTCGCCGCCGGAGGCTGTGCGCGATCAATGGCCCGCGACCGAGGCGCTGTCAGCTCCGCTACTGCCTCACGATCTTGGTGAGATGCTGCGGCAGCTCAGCGGAAAGATCGAGCCGGATGGAACACTCAGCGACGCTGCCTCGCCTGAGTTGCGGCGGATTCGCAAGGCACTCGGGCAGCAGCATCGTGCGATTGAAGCGAGCCTGCGGCGCGCTCTCGCGAAGCTGTCGGAAGACGGCTCGACGCAGGACGCAGTGATTACCGTGCGCGGCGAACGCTTCGTGATTCCCGTAAAGGCCGAGTACAAACGTAAGGTCGGCGGTGTGATTCATGGATCGAGTTCAACCGGGCAGACGGTGTTCGTCGAGCCGATGGAGACCATTGAGCAGAACAACGAGATGGCGCGGCTGCTGGATGAAGAGCAGGCCGAGGTGCATCGCATCCTTGTCGCGATGACGCGCGCTGTGGCGGCGAATGCACAGCCGCTACTGCTCGGCGCTGGGATTCTGGCGGAGGTCGATGCACATCAAGGCGTGGCGCGGTTCTCGCTCGATATGAACTGCGTTCGCCCGAAGTTTACGCAGGCGGGAGACGCAGGTTTGGAGCTGCTGGCAGCGCGGCATCCGCTGCTGGAATCGCGCCTACGCGAACAGGGAGCGAGCATCGTTCCGCTGAATCTAGCGTTGACCGAAGGTAAGCGGCAGATGATCATCAGCGGCCCGAACACCGGCGGCAAGACGGTCGCGCTGAAGACCGCTGGCTTGCTCGCGGTGATGGCGCAGAGCGGTCTGCCGGTGCCTGCAACGACGGCGCAGCTGCCGATCTTTACGGCGCTGTACGCGGATATCGGTGATGCACAGTCGATTGAGCAGAACCTGTCAACCTTCTCCGCGCACGTAGTGAACGTTGATAGGATTTCGCGTGAGGCGGATGATCGCTCGTTGGTTTTACTTGATGAGCTTGGTTCCGCGACCGATCCCGAAGAAGGCGCAGCGCTCGCTGTCGCGGTTGCTGAGCACTTTCTGCTGCGCCACGTATGGAGCATTATCACGACGCACCTTACGTCGCTGAAGGTGTATGCGGCGAAGCACGATGCAGTGCTGAACGCGGCTGTCGGCTTTGATGAGGTCGCACTGGCACCGACATACGAGCTGCGGCTTGGTGTGCCGGGAGCTTCGGCGGGTTTGAACATCGCTGCACGACTGGGCCTTGATCCGGCTATTGTGGCAAATGCGCGATCGCAGATGAGCACGCAGCAGGTGGACATCGGTCGATTCCTCGATGAGCTTCATGCTCAACTCACCGCTGCAAACAATGAGCGCGAGCAGCTTGCCGCAAGTCAGCGGGAGCTCATACGTGAACGCACGCGGCTGGAGCAGGAGGGCCGGGTCGAGCAGCAGAAGCGTACACGTGAACTAGAGCAGCAGCTGAAGCAGTTGATCGAAGACTTCGAGTCGCAGCTGCGAGACACGGTCAAGGCGATCGATGACAAGACTGTTGCGCAGAAGATTGCGAAGGACTCGGCGCTGCGGATCGCGCAGTTGAAACGTGAGTTCTCAGCACAATTTCAGTCGACCGTCACCGCGCACAACACGACCCCAGAGCAGCAGGCGGCGAAGGCCGCCGAGCGGAAGCGCGACCCGCAGGTGGGCGACACGGTGCGGCTGAAGTCGTTGAACCGCGAGGGCCGCGTACTGCGCGTGGTTGATACGAAGACACTCGAGGTGCAGGTCGGTCCGATGAAGACGCGCGTACCTCGGACGGATGTTGCGGAGGTGGTGGCGCTTGCCAAGACTGCTCCATCGCGACGTAGCGGAGGCGTGACGGTTGCGAATGCGAATGATGATAGCGGCTACATCACGTCGGAGATCAACGTGATCGGCAAGACTGCTGACGAAGCGGAGAGCGATGTATCACGGTTCATCGAGCAGGCGTTTCTCGCTGGGTTGCAGCGAGTGCGCGTGGTGCACGGCGTCGGTATGGGCATTCTCCGCCGCACGCTTCGGGACTACCTGCGCAAGCATCCGCATGTGGTTGCAGTGACGGAACCGCCGTATAACGAAGGCGGCCAGGGGGCGACGATCGTGGAGTTTCGGCAATGAATCCGGTTGTCTAGTGAGAGCACTTCACTCCCGATCGGATAACGTTTATGTCCTTCGCTCCCGTCGCTCTCTTCTCCGCCTTGAGATGTCTCGCAGGCTGCAAGGCTCACAGCGACCGCTCTGCCGAGGAGGCGAAGATTCGCGAGCTGAATGCTAGTGCTTTGCCTTTGGCTTCGGAGTAACGACTCGCGTCGCCTCAAAGTAGACGCCGCACGCGCTGGCTACGATGCGGTTCGGTGCAGCTAACAAGACAGAGTCGCCGGGGACTTCTGTGCTGGCCCCGGTGATGTCAGCATCATCGTGTTGGAGATTCACTTCGAGCACGTTATCTTTACCGATCTTTAGCTGGGTAAAGTCTGCCGCCTTCGCGCCACCGCCGGACTCGCTCTTTACGTCGTCGGTATCGACCAGTCGAGTGCTCACGCCCAGCAGGGGAACAGTGCCGCCCTTCCACGTCATCGACCTCGGCCCATACACCAGCGAGCTTCCAACCAGCGAGGCAGCCTGGTCCGCAGTCCAGCAGCCAATATTGGTTGTTGGCAGCAACTTTGTAATGCGCCACGTTCCTTTCAACTGGGCGGGCAAAGGCTCCGCGTGGCTTTGCAGGGCAAAGGCCAAAGATGCGCAGATCACGATCGGCTTCAGCCTTAGCAAGACACTCTTCTCTACAGCCATAATCCTTCGCTTACGCCTCACGCTTCTCAATGGTCGTCACTCTATATATAAAGGAAGCCCGAGCCTTCTCAGAAACCTCTCATTTTCGCTTCTGAGAGAGGGCTCAGCCGCCGACTCCCTTTGCCTTCAAGTACATAGAGTGGCTTCGGCACCCGTCGGTCGTTCCCATTGGCTGCGGATTTCTATCCACTCGCTGCTGCATATCGCCGTTCGCTGTTTCTTGAGCGACTTTGCCCGGAGAGTCCTCTAGGCTCAAAAGTGCAATCTTGTCGCTGGCCGTGACATTCCCCGGAAGCCACCAGTCAGCAAGTAAGTAAAGATTCATCAGGGATCGTCGCAGGACACCTGCGGCGGCCATTCAGGAGACGGAGAAGGAACATGGGAAAACTAACGAAGGTCCTTGAGACAGGTGTCGTATACGGCGCACGGGCAACGTGGAGCGTATTCGAGAAGCTGAACGGCATCAGCCCCAACAAGAGCTTTACGCCGAAGTGGTCCGATAAGCCTCTGCTGAAGAGCTACCAGAAGGAGAAGCCGCCCCTCGGCTGGCCCCGTACGACCGACTCCCTCTGCCCCCGCTGTATCCCCGAGATCCGCCAGCAGATCGTGGACGGCAAGCTGCCGCACGAGATCCTCTTGAACGAGAAGGTCGGCGAGATCAAGGCGCAGATCATCGAGCGCGACGGCCAGATCCTGATGGTGAAGGACTGCCCCATCCACGGCCACTTCGAAGACGTGATGTCGATCGATCCGCCGATGATGAAGCACCTCGAGGACGTGTTCCCGGGCCGCGACATCCGCGCGCACAACGATAAGGACCTGCACAACCACGGCACTTCGACCGTGACGCACGGTCGTGGGTCGGTTCTGACGATCGATCTGACGAACCGCTGCAACATGATGTGCGATCCCTGCTTCATGGATGCGAACCAGGTCGGCTTCGTTCACGAACTTACGTGGGACGAGATCAAGACCATGCTGGACAATGCGATCACCATCAAGCCCAAGCGCCAGATGTCGGTCCAGTTCTCCGGCGGCGAGCCCACGCTCAGCCCCTACTTCCTCGACGCTGTCGCTTACGCCCGCAAGGTGGGCTACAACTCTGTGCAGGCTGCGACCAACGGCATCGAGTTCGCGAAGTCCAAGGAGTTTGCCAAGGCTGCTGCCGAGGCTGGTCTGCGCTACGCTTACCTCCAGTTCGATGGCATCGGCAACGCGCCGAACTCGCACCGTAAGGTCGGCAACGCGTTCGACGTAAAGCTCCAGGCCATCCACAACCTGCACGAGGCCGGTGTGGACATCGTTCCCGTCACCTGCATCATCAACGGCATTAACAACGAGCAGGTTGGCCGCATCATCGAGTTCGCGCTCGACAACCCGAAGAAGATCAACTTCCTCTCGTTCCAGCCGGTTTCGTTCACGGGCCGCGACGAGGCCGTCTCCGATGAGCGCCGCATGGCACAGCGTTACACGCTGTCGCATCTTGCACACGATGTTCGCAGCCAGACGGGTCTCGGCGAGAGCACTCGCGACTGGTTCCCGATCAGCTTCATGTCGACCTTTTCTGACTGGGCCGATCTGGTACACGGACCCGAGCACGACTGGGGCCAGCTCTCCTGCGGTTGCCACCCGAACTGCGGTATCGGTATGGCGCTGATGATCGACAAGGAAACGAAGGAAGCTGTGCCCGTCACGGCGTTCCTGAACGCAGTGCAGCTGGCAAAGGACATCGCGAAGGTGAATGATGCCGCTCGCGGTAAGTTCCTCACCATTGCTGGTGCTGGCTTGGCCCTGATTCGCAACTACGAGCCTTCGAATGCTCCCACGCACTTCAGCATCTTCTCGCTGCTGACCAAGTTCGATAAGTGCTTTGGCGCAACGGGCCGCAAGTATGGCAAGGTGACTGCTGACCGCACGATGGAAGACATCGAGAAGCGCCGCGCCGATCGCTGGAACTTCCTGTTCATCGCCGGCATGTGGTTCCAGGACCTCTTCAACTACGACTTCCGTCGTACCGAGCAGTGCATTATCCCGTACGCCACGCAGGAAGGCGAGATTTCCTTCTGCGCTTACAACACCGGCGTCGGCTGGCGCAACATCATCGAGAAGATGCACATGACGTCGTCGCTCACCAAGTGGTATGAGGAGCATGGCCGTCACGAGATCTTCGCCGGTGGTAAGAAGGTCGGCCTGGAGCGCGAGGCGAAGTATGACCTCGTTCTCAACCAGGAGCATGTTGATTCGGCTGCTAACGACACGTTCGAGAAGAGCGGTATCGCCAAGAACGCTCGCGAAGAGAAGATCCGCGCGCGCGACGCCAAGCTGAAGCAGGATGCCGAGAATGCTCGCATGGCTAAGCTATACCGCAAGGAAGTGCTGAAGGAGCCGGAGATTGCTGGCTTCGTCGGTCTGGGCGAGATCAAGGCTGCTGCTCCGTCGGCTACCTCCACGGTTGAAGTGAAGAACGACGAGCTGGTTGCTGGCGACTAATCGCTTGTACTGACTCATGACACAAAGGCCGCCAGCGATGGCGGCCTTTGTCGTTTCTGTCTTCTTCCACTGATCCCTCATACTGGTATGTATGCGCAAATCCCTTCTCGCATTGACGGCTGCCGCCTTTGGCATCGGCACCACCGAGTTCATTATCATGGGGTTGTTGCCCCAGTTGGCTGAGGACTTCCATGTCAGCATTCCGAAAGCGGGCACGCTGGTGTCGGGATATGCGCTAAGCGTCACGATTGGATCGCCATTGGTGGCTGTGGCGCTCGGCAAGATGGACCGTCGCAAGGCGCTGCTGATCCTGATGTCGCTTTTCACCGGAGGCAACGCGCTCTGTGCGCTGGCCCCAGGCTTCGGGCTGCTGCTGGGGGCGCGTATCCTTACCGCGCTCTGTCATGGATCGTTCTTTGGCATCGCCAGCGTGTTGGCTGCAAATCTTGTTCCGAAGAACGAGCGCGCGCAGGCTATCGCCCTGATGTTCTCCGGGCTTACGCTGGCGAACATTCTCGGCGTTCCCGCAGGCACCGCGCTCGGTCTTGCGTTCGGCTGGCGAGCGGCTTTCTGGGCGCTGGTTCCCATCGGGGTGATTGCCATTACGCTGCTCATCGCCCTCGTTCCGTCCCAGATACCAGAGCCTACTCACCTGCTACAAGAGTTGCGCGATGTGATGAAGCTACCGGTGCAACTGGTACTGGCGTTGAGTACGCTCTCCTCCGTGGCGATGTTCTGCGTGCTCACGTACATCGCGCCGATTCTGGAGTTTGTTACGCATCTTTCACCTAGCGTCGTGACGTGGGTGCTGGTGATTTTTGGCATCGGTATTACCTTTGGCAACCTGCTTGGCGGCTGGCTGAGCGACCGCAACCAGATGGCCGTGATCCTCGTCGGCATGGGCCTGCTGATTCTCACCTTCCTGCTGATGCCGACGGCTGCGCCATTCCGTATCCCAGCGATCGCCTCGGTCTTTCTGTGGGGCTTCATTCACTTCGCGGCCGCAGCCCCTTTCCAGGCACGCATCGTGGAGAAGGCGAACAGTCCGAACTTAGCCTCGGTGCTCAACCAGAGTGCCTTCAACTTCGGCAACGCCATTGGAGCAAGTCTCGGCGGCATCGCTCTCACGCATGGGTTGACCTATCGCCATCTGCCGTATGTCAGCGCGGGCATCGCGACACTCGCGCTCTGCGTAGCCTTTACTGCGCGACATGTCGATCGCAATGAAGTGGCTGAGGCCATCTGATGTGGCGTAGATGAGACGAACGGGAGGAAAGGCTGGAGGTGTTGGGTCTGCGCCCTTGCTCCAGGTGCGATAAGGGAACGGTCGATGACAAAATGCTCATTTAAGACTCGTACTCCGGCAACGTCCTAAAATCCAGACTTTGCGTTCGTCTGATACAAGTAAGGGACAATCGACTGGCACAGCTTTCGCGAAGATCGTGCATCCTAACCAATACCGGAGGAGCCTTGACTCAGGCCTACATTAACCGAATCGCCACCGATGTTCCGCGTGACGATGTTCATAACGCCTTCGTCGAGTTTGCGTACGACATGCTGGAAGATCCACGGGTGCAGCCCGTTTTTCGCCGCATGGCGCAGAGGGCGGAGATAAGCCGCCGCTATTCAGTGCTGACGCCGCATGAAGTCAACAACGGCTTCCACGTCAATGCCCACGACTTCTATACGCGGGGCAGATTCCCTGACACTGCCAAGCGTATGCAGATCTTCGAACGGTTCGCTCCAAAGCTGGCGCAGAGCACGCTAGATAAGCTGAAGTTAAGCGAAGAGGAACGTCGCGGGATCACGCACGTTCTGGTCACCTCATGTACTGGCCTTTATGCTCCTGGCCTCGATTTCGATATTCTGGACCACCTTGGCCTTGAGACCACAGTCGAACGCACGATGATCGGCTTTATGGGCTGCTATGCGGCGATCAACGGCCTGAAGCAGGCGCGGCACATTGTTCGCTCCGAACCGACGGCGAAGGTGCTTCTCTTGAATCTTGAGCTGTGCACGCTGCACATGCAGGAGACGCAGGAGCTGGAGCAGGTGCTGTCGTTTCTGGTATTCAGCGACGGCTGCGCGGCGAGCCTCATCTCTACGGAGCCAGTAGGCTTTGCGATGGACAGCTTCCGTTCCGTTCTGATTCCCGAGACACGCGACCTGATTACCTGGAAGATTCGCGGCGTCGGCTTCGATATGCTGCTCTCGGGGAAGGTGCCGGGGCAGATAGGCAAAGCGCTTACCGACGGCGGCAGAGAAGTCCTCGGAAAGCTTCATAAGGACGATATTGCGCTGTGGGGTGTGCATCCTGGCGGCAAGACGATTCTCGACGCGGTGGAGCGGGGGCTGGACCTTCCAAAGGAGGCGCTTAGGTCGTCGCGCGAGGTGCTGGACTGCTTTGGAAATATGAGCTCGGCGACGGTGATGTTTGTGATGGAGAAGCTCATGCAGCAGGCGAGACCCGGAGACCTGGGCTGTGCGATGTCGTTTGGTCCGGGCCTCACTGCGGAGACGATGCTCTTCCATGCCGTCTAGCGTGCCAGACTTTACGAGCCGCGTACCTCCGGCCGAGCTGCCCGAGTGGCTCGACGAACCTCGCAGTTATGAAGAGCTTTGCGCGTACATGCGTTCGCTAGAACAGGTAAACACCCTTACTCTCTCTGCCCGGCCTACCTTGAGTTGGCTAGGGCCTTTGGTGCAAAGCGCCAAGGGCAGGACTTTGCGCATCGTCGATGTCGGATGTGGCAGCGGCGATATGCTGCGGCGCATCGAGCGCTGGGCAACACGGCGAGGCGTTGAACTGAAGCTGACGGGAATCGATCTAAATGCGGAGACGATTGCGATCGCTCGCGACTGGACACGTAAAGAGGCGGTGAAGGGTTCGCGCATCGAGTGGATTGCAGGCAATGCCTTTGCGTATGAAGAGCCTGTCGATATCGTGCTGAGTGCGCTGCTCACGCATCATCTTGAGGAGACTGAGGTGGTGCAGTTGCTTGCGTGGATGGAAGAGACCGCGAGCCTGGGCTGGTATGTAAACGATCTTGTGCGAGAGGAGACACCGTACAGACTCTTCAGTCTCGCTGCCAAGGTATTGCGCTGGCACAAGATGGTGCAGCACGATGGACCTGTCTCGTTTCGCCGCGCGTTTCGCGAGGACGACTGGCTGCGCATGTTGAGTGCTGCAAGCATCGATGCGTCAGTGGTTGCGCTGCACCGCTGGACGCCCGGACGGCTCTGTGTAGGAAGAGTGAAGTAGGCGTATGGCAGAAATCGTCATCATTGGCGGTGGACTTGCGGGGTCGGCTGCGGCGATTACGCTGGCTCACGCAGGGCGACAGGTGACGCTGCTGGAGCGCGAGACGCAGCCGCAGCATAAGGTCTGCGGCGAGTTCCTCAGTCAGGAGGCACTGCAATCTCTTCAAGCTTTGGGCATCGATGCGGCGGGGCTTGGAGCGCGCAATATTACGGGCGTCCGCCTTGCGGATGCTCGCCGGGTCAAGGCATCGCGCCTGCCGTTCCAGGCGATGTCGCTTACCCGCAGACTGCTGGATGAAGCTCTGCTGCAAGAGGTCGTGCGTTGCGGCGTACATGTTTCACGTGGAACACGCGTTCTCCAGCTGAAGCGGCATGGCGACGGATGGACGATTCACTTGGACTCGCAACCCTCGCTTGATGTGGAGACGGTCTTTGCCGCCTCCGGCAAGCATGACCTTACAGGCCGCTCTCGTCCTCAAGGCGTGCAGCGCGATATGGTCGGGTTCAAGATGTACTTTGACCTCGATCCGCGTCAGGCGGCCGAGCTTGGCGGATACATCGAGCTGCTGCTCTTTCGTGGCGGATATGCGGGCCTGCAGCTGGTTGAAGACGGCAGCGCCAACCTTGGCTGGATCATGCGCAAGTCGCAGCTGCAGAGCCTGGGCGGCTACTGGCAAAACATGCTTGCGGTGATGAAGCTGGATTGCCCGCATCTGACGGCCCGACTCTCCAACGCAACGCCGCTGTTGCAGCGGCCGCTGGCGGTATCTTCCATACCGTACGGGTACGTGCGTCGCGACGCAGAGGATGGCCTGTGGTCGCTCGGCGATCAGGCGGCCGTCATCCCTTCGTTTACAGGCGACGGCATGGCGATAGCGCTGCACTCCGGCAGACTTGCGGCGTCGATGTATCTGGCAGGCGAAACCGCGCAGGCGTACCAGCGGCGCCTGCATGCGCAACTCTCGCGACAGGTGGCTTTGGCGACGCTCGTCTCGCGCGGCATGGTTTCGCCTGCCGTGCGGGGGATAATGGCAGCAACGGTCCGGCTACGTCCCAAGACGATGGGCATGATCGCGCGCTGGACGCGGATTCCTGCCGATGCACTGCTTTAGAAGGTGACCGACAAAGTCGGCGATATACTTTTGCCCAATCCCTTTACCACGGAGCTCGGCATGGCAACGAAAAAGGTGGCGGGTACACGGATCGCACTGGTAGACGCCTATATCGCGAAGTCGGCACCGTTTGCACAGCCTATCCTCACGGAGTTGCGGGAGGTCATCCATGAGGGTGCGCCTGGAGTGACGGAGGAGATGAAGTGGTCGCGACCGTTCTTCGTCTATCAAGGCGTTATCCTCGCCAACCTCTCAAGCTTCAAGGCCCATTGCAGCTTTGGTCTCTGGGGAGAGGACATAGCGACGCGACTGCGTGCCGACGGTGTTGCTTCAAGCGAAGGCATGGGTAGCTTTGGCAAGATCATCTCTATCGACGAGCTGCCCTCGCGCAGTAAGTTGGTGGCGTATGTGAAGGACGCAGCTAGGAAGATTGCGACGGGCGAACGGACGAAGGCGTGGTCGCGACCAAAGGTGGCTAAGGCGGAAGCCGAAGTACCAGAGGCACTCGCAGCTGCTCTCAAGAAGAACAAGGTGGCAGCCAAGAAGTTCGAGAAGATGACACCAGGCTGCCGTCGTGAGTACTGCCAGTGGATTGCTGAGGCAAAGCAGGATGCTACGCGGGAGCGCCGCGCTGCGCAGGCTGTGGACTGGATCGCTGAAGGCAAGAACCGCAACTGGAAGTACGAGAGCAAATAAGAAAGCGAGACCCGCATCTGCAGGTCTCGCCCTTTCGTTGAACGCGAACTTAGCTCTTTGAAACTGCTGCCGCAACTGCTGCAGTCAACGTTGTCGTCGCATGGCCGAGCAGATTGTGCAGATCGCGCGAGTTACTATCGAGCTCGCCCTTCGCCGCACCCGCATCGGAGTCCGCGAGAATATGCGCAATCTCAGCGGGTAGACCGAAGCCCTTCAGCGCCGTCTCATAGTCGGCCTCTGGCAAGTTCTTGTAGACCACGGGCTTGTTCGCCGCATGCGATACTTCCGCTGCAAGCTCCGTCAGCGTGAATGCCGCATCGCCTGCGAGTTCATACGTCTTATCTGCGTGGCCTTCTGTGGTGAGCACCGCGACCGCAGCCAGAGCGTAATCCTTACGCGAGGCTGCCGCAAACTTACCGTCCTGGGCAGCACCAAGGATCGCACCATGCTGCAACGCAGCGCCGAGTGATTCGGTGTGGTTCTCCAGGTACCAGCCGTTGCGCAGCAGTGTGTACGGGATGCCGGAAGCCTTGAGAGCCTTCTCTGTCGCGAGATGCTCGACTGCGAGTGCGAGCGTCGAAGTGTCCGCGCGCAGAATGCTCGTGTAGGCCAGCAACTTCACACCTGCAGCCTTCGCCGCGTCGATCACAGACTGGTGCTGCGCTACGCGGACACCCACCTCGCTCGATGAGATGAGCAGTACTTTCTCTGCGCCTGCGAAGGCTGACGCCAGCGTTTGTGGGTCGGAGTAGTCTGCCTTGCGTAACTGAACGCCGAGCACTGCGAGGTTCGCAGCCTTTTCCGGGCTGCGGACCGCAGCGACGATCTGTGCGGCGGGAACCTTCTTCAAAAGACCCTCGATTACGTGTTGACCCAGCTTGCCAGTTGCTCCTGTAACTACGATCATTTCGATTCTCCTTTTCGGGCGGCCACGTCAGAAGCCGCCTCACAAAAACAAGCATAGCTCCGAAGCTAACTTTCCGTAAGTACGTACCTTGAGGTAAGCTAGCGCTTATGAAGCGGCCTACTGCAAAACTCATCTCCGGCAGGCAGAAGTTCCGCAAAGGCAATGTGTACGACGTGAACTGTCCCTCCAGAGCTGTGCTGGAACATGTGACCTCGCGCTGGGGATCGCTTGTGCTGCTTGTATTACTTGAGGGCACACAGCGCTTCAGCGAGTTGGTTCGCGGTATTGGTGGTGTCAGCGAGAAAATGCTTGCGCAGTCGCTCAAGGCGCTTGAAGCAGATGGTCTCGTTGCGCGTCGAGTCTACCCCACCGTGCCTCCAAAAGTGGAGTATAGCCTTACGAAGATGGGCAGCGAGGTCGCTGTGCACCTACGCACGCTGACGGATTGGGTAGAGGACAGCATCTCTGAGGTCATGCGTAATCGCTCGCGGGTTGAGGCCAATAAGTCAGCGAAGCCGCAACCCATGCAGGCATAAGGCTCATTCAAATCGAGCCCACCGAACGTGCATAAAATAGAAGATCATGAACCGTCTTCTGCGCGTCATCGCTGTGCTCTTCGTCTCCGCTCCTCTTGCAACAACGGCCTGGTCTCAGGCCACTGCGAACCTCGCGAATCAAGGCTGGTATGCGGACCCCGAGGTGCATGTCTACGGCGACCAATACTGGATTTATCCCACAACCTCTGATCCTGGTAGTGAGGCACCGAAGCAGACGACGTTCAATCCTTTGCAGCAGCATCTGCGAAGTCGCGCGGTCATTCATCCCGTGTACCTGTTGCAGACCTCGCTCGATGCGCTCTTTTCGACCGACCTTGTGCATTGGACGAAGCATCCTAATGTGCTGGATGTGAGGAACGTTTCGTGGGCCTCGTATGCCATCTGGGCGCCGACGGCGATTCATCTTAATGGCAAGTACTATCTCTTCTTTGCAGCGAACGACATACAGAAGAACGATAAGGAGCCTGGCGGCATCGGTGTCGCTGTCAGCGACAGGCCGGAAGGCCCGTTCATCGACGCGCTTGGAAAGCCGCTGATCGGCGAGTTTCACAATGGAGCGCAGCCCATCGATCCCATGGTCTTCAAGGATGACGATGGCACGCTGTACTTCTACTACGGCGGCCAGGGGCACTGTAACGTCGCGCGCCTCGCGCCGGATCTGAAGAGCGTGATTCCGATGAAGGACGGTTCGATGTACAAGGAGATTACACCGGAGCACTACGTCGAAGGTCCGTTCGTGCTCAAACGCAAAGGCGTCTATTACTTCATGTGGTCTGAGGGTGATTGGGGTGGCTCAAGCTATGGTGTGGCGTATGCGAAGAGCTCCAGCCCGACTGGCCCGTTCGTGCGTGTCGGGAAGATCCTGCAGAGGGACCCAGCAATGGCGAATGGTCCAGGTCATCATTCGGTGCTGCAGATTCCCGGCACGGATGAGTGGTACATCGTCTATCACCGGCATCCGCTCGGCACGACAGGCATCAATGAGCGCGTTTTAGCGATCGACCGTATGGAGTTCGACGCGGATGGAAATATCCTGCCGGTGAAGATGACCGCGGAAGGTGTCGGAGAGCGGATGCTTCGTGTGAAGAAGTAATTCTGGCGGAGCTCTGGAGTGACCTATACTGAGCGCACTTTCCCGGAGGCCTTCGCATGTCCGCAGCCGCTGTATTGCCAGCCGATCAGGCGCTTTACACTCTCCTCAGCGGGCCCGAACCTTCCACCATTGCCGACGTCATCGCGCAGCTGCAGGCCATTGATGCTTTGTTGCCTGTGACCGACGGCCTTAAGTGGTTTAACCAGGTCTATCTCTCCGTCACGCAGCGGGTCGACCTCAACCCGCCCGGTGGCGCCTGGCGGAATCCGGTCTGGCTCGATCGACTCGATGTGGTGTTTGCGGGCTTTTACTTTACAGCTCTACGTGATTTTCTTGGCGGAGCTGCGGTTCCCTCTTCATGGACCGCATTGTTCCAGGCGCGATATGAGCCGAACATCGATCGCATCCAGTTTGCTCTGGCAGGCTTCAATGCGCATATCAACCATGATCTCGCACTGGCGCTCATTGCTACCGATGCGGCACTCAATCTGATGCCTGCGTCGGGCGGTCCCGAGCACACTGATTATCTCTCGGTGAATGCGCTGCTCAGCGCACTTACGCCGCCGACCCTGACCCTGCTCGCAACGGATACCCTTGGCGTGCTCGCGCAGGACACCGGCAAGGTAGGCCGACTGCTCTCTTTCTGGGATATTGTGAAGGCGCGCAATCTAGCCTGGGACTTCTCCAACCATCTTCGTGGATTGGGTGGCCTCAGCCGAACCGCCGCTCTCGGCGCGCAGGACGGCCTTACCGGTGCGCTCGGCCGGGCGATTCTGACGATGGTATGAAGCCCAGTAGCGGTGCAGTCAGGTAGTGTTACTGCGCGACGCTATAGATGCGTCGAAGAATCCCGTAGCACTCGCAGGCAGCCTCTTCAAGTGCGGCGCGGTTCACGATCACGACGGTGCCTCGCTGGTACTCGATCATGCCGCGGCGCTGCAGCGAACCGGCGACCTCGGTGACGGTGGTGCGGCGCGTGCCCAGCATCTCTGCCAGGAACTCCTGTGTCAGGTGCAGCGCGGTATTACCCACGCGGTCCTGCGCCATCAGCAGCCATCGAGACAGGCGCTGCTCTGCGTCATGGATGCGATGGCAGCCTGCGATCTGGCCGAGCGCTGCAATCTCCATCTGGAAGAACGACAGGATCGCGTTATGTATCTCCGGATGCTGTTGGAAGACCTCAAGCATGTCTGCGGAAGAAATACGCAGTGCCTGTGCAGCTACCTGGATAAAGCAGCGAGTGGGCGTGGGAATGGATGGAGAACCGAGCAGGATAGATCCGCCTACTATCCCTTCGCGACCGATCATCTCCACCTCGGCTGTCTCGCCGTTCTGCATAGTAGCAACGACGGAGGCAAAGCCTGTTTCGAGGAAGTAGCAGAAGGTGGGGCGCTCTTCAGCCTCGTAGCAGATGAATCGCTGGGGAAGGTTGACGGTCTGGCAGCGCTTCAAAAGCACCGCGCGCGCTTCGTCGGGCATAGCAGCGATCAGGGTGTTTGACTCGAAGAGCTCCATAGGCAACCTCTTTTGCTGGCGTACGCATAGGTTTGCTTATGCAGCGGATCAGGTCGGCTGATCCACGTTAAGTCGTTTCCTTAGCTGCTTCTTACGTTAGACATCAAAATAATGCAGGTCTGTCTGGTAGCGGACAAAAATCCAAGCGACAAACCTATACTGTCACGTTTACGCCCCCAACGGCAGTAAACCTATATGTCCTTGATTCCACATGCAGTTCTGTTTGGCGGCGACGAGATGCTCAATCTCACGCGGCGCTGGATTCTGGAACGTGCTGGATTTGTCGTGCTCACAGCACAACGACTCCCGGATGTAGATCACTTACTCGAACATGAGTGGGATGCGGATCTTGTTGTGCTCTGTTACAGCACAAGCGATGAGGAGTGTCTGCTGCTTCTCGCGAAGGTCGATGTCCTATGGCCAGGTGTGGCGAAGCTTTGGGTCGGACATCGCTATCAGAATATGCCCGAGTCTCTGCCCCGCGACGTCATCCCCGTGCGTGGTGGCCCCGATGAGTTTTATCGTGTCGCTCTTCGGTCGTTTCAGCGGATCGCCGCGATAGAAAATTAGTCTTCGCTGCTGTCAGTTCTCGCAGGAGTGATGGGCAGAAACAGACCAAAGACCGTGCCGTGGTGCAGCGGATGCTGGCTGCTCCGCACCGCGAGCTGGCCCTGATGACGTTCCAGAATCTCAGCCGAGATCCAGAGCCCAAGCCCGGTTCCGTTCAGGTCTTTGGTGGTAAAAAAGGGTTCGAAGATGCGTGCCTGTGTCGCCGGGTCCATGCCGTGTCCAGTGTCTGCGATCGTGATGCGGATTCCCTTCACACCGGTCACGGGATGAAACGCATCATGTGAGCGGATCAGCAGCCTGCCGCCTGCGCGCATGGCATCGATGGCGTTGGCGATCAGGTTGCTCAGCACCTGGCGTATCTCATTCTCCAGGCAGAGCGCCTCCGTCTGGCTATTGAACTGCGCTTCCAGCTCGATGTCGGAGTTCGTCAGGCGGCCGCGGAACAGGTTTATCACCGGCTTGAGGAGCTGTTCAGCAGAGACCCATGTCGACCGCGCTGCCTGACGATGGAACCGCAGCGTTTGCGTCGTGATCTGCGACACGCGTTCGAGCTCAGCCTGCGCAATGTCTACGTACTCGCGTGTCGGGAGTGACAAGTCCTCACGCGATGCGATCAGGTACAGCAGATTTGTCACCGATTCCAACGGGTTGTTGATCTCATGCGAGATAGAGGAAGCCAGTCGCCCCACCGCCGCCAGCTTCTCGCTCTGGATCAGGGCCATCTCCGCTTTCTTTTGCGCGGTCACCTCCAGAGAGGCCGCTGCAATCGCCTGGACTGAGCCGTCTGTTCCGTAAAGAGGGAAGTAGTTTACTGTCCAATAGCGATGCTCGCCCGGGCTGCCTACGAGTTCGCCTTCAAGCGGATAGTTAATCACCGGATGTCCATCGCGCACCTGCTCGAAGAGTTCGCGTAAGCCTTCGATTGGAGCCATCTCCGTGACGATCCGACCAACGACCTCTTCGGGCTTCAGGCCGAAGAATTGGGCCTGCCGATCGTTCAGCCGCAGATAGCGGAAGTCGGTCGTGTCGAATAGTGCCAGGCCAATCGGCGCAGTCCTGTAGAGCGTTTCAATCTCAGCCGCCTGCCGCTCAGTCTCGGCGGTCTTCAGCCACAACTCCTCGGCATCGAGGCGTTGCTGGGTGATGTCGCGGAAGAAGACGATGATTCCAGTGTGGTCTGCGGGGCGGGCTTCTACCGAGAACCAGACGTTCAATGGCTCAGGATAATAGGCCTCGAATCGTCCGTGGATGCGGTCTTCCATGGCCCGGCGATAGTTGGCAATGTACGGCGAATCCTGGTAAACGATGCCGGGAAATGCTTCGAACAGAACCCGCCCCATCACCTCTCCAATCGGCGATAGAAGCTCCACCGCGCGACGGTTCATAAAGGTGATGCGGTAATCCGGATCGAGCACGATGATCGCATCCGTTGTGGTGTCGAAGACCTGCTGCAGGCGTCGGGCGTTGTCGTCCCGATTCCGCTCTGCCTCTTTCATCCGAGTGCTGTCGCGATAATGTACGGCGATGCCGCTGGGCACGGGATAGGTGCGGAGCGTAATCCAGACCTCGAAGGGCGCGTAATAGAACTCGTGATCCAGCGAGATACGCTCTTCCATCGACCGGCGGTAGATGCGCTCCTGCTCGGTGCCGACGGTCGCCGGATACATCTCCCAGTGCGTAGCCCCGTTGATGTGGCTGTCGTCGATGCGGCTGATTTCCCGGGCCGCAGCGTTGGCATACGTGATCCGCCATTCGCGATCAATCAGGATCAGCCCGTCCGAGAAGATGCTCGCAAGGTAACCGACATCTTGCTGAGTGGCCGTCCCCTGGCCAGTCTTCTGCGAATTCATCTCGGTGGAATGCACGTACTTGCAGTTCTCGTTTCTTCGGGCTGCTTAAAGGCGGCACTTGCAGAATAAGCCAAATCATTGCTGTGCGCAGAGTTCTTTGGATGCGGCGAATACACTGACTGATGTATGTCGAAAGCAGTGAAACAGACGCAGCCGCACCTCGATCCGGAGACCTTCCGCGAGCGATTGGGACGATGGTATGGAGAGAGCGCCCGCAAGCTGCCGTGGCGCGGTGTGAATGATCCCTATGCGACCTGGCTCAGCGAGGTGATGCTGCAGCAAACGCGCGTAGCGACGGTCATCGAGCGCTACACGGAGTTCATGGAGAAGTTCCCCACTGTGCAGACTCTAGCTGCCGGGGAGGAGAGCGACGTGCTAGCGCTTTGGAGTGGCCTTGGCTACTACCGGCGCGCCCGGATGCTGCACAAGGGAGCGCAATACGTGGTGCAGAAGCTTGGGGGCGTGATGCCTCGGACGGCCGCTGAACTACTGGCTTTACCGGGTGTCGGTGATTACACCTCTGCGGCGATTGCGAGCATTGCCTTCGGCGAAAGCGTGGCTGTGCTCGATGGAAACGTTGAGCGCGTACTACTTCGCATCTTGGGTGAGGCCGAAGACAAAAGTGGAGCGGCAAAGAAGCGACTAACGGCGACGGCGCAAAGCCTGATGCCGTTGCGGGGGGACAAGGGGAGAAACACTGCTGGCGACCACAACCAGGCCATGATGGAGCTGGGTGCGACGATCTGCCTGCCGCGCGGGCCGCTGTGCCTGCAGTGTCCCGTGATGGAACTATGCCGCACGCGCGGCGAACATCCCACCGCCAAGCGGGAGACCATGCGGCAGAAGCGAGTCGCGCATCTGCTGGAGACGCGGACGCGGCATGGGGCGACCGAGGTGCTGCTGGAGCGCCGAGCAGCCGACGCCAGCCTGATGGCAGGCATGTTGGAGCTGCCGCCGCTGTCGCTCGATGCGGTGGATGCGATGGAGCCGGTCGTGCAGGTCAAGCACTCCATCACGAACACGAACTACCAGGTGGATGTCTTCTCGGGTAAGGTGCTGCGCAAGGAAATTCCGGCGGCGAAGAGTGCACTGTTGTGGGTGGGCGTGAAGGAGTTGAACGAGGTGCCGATCACCGGGCTCGCACGCAAGGTCTTGGTGAAGGTTGGGGTGCTGGCAAAGCGTTGAAATTCGGGTATCGCGACTTATACTGACTGCGAAGCGAGGTATCGATGACAAAGCGATGGTTGGTTGCGCCTGCAATGGCGCTGGTGACGACAGGCGTTCTGGCACAGGCTCCCACGAGTCCGATTGCAAAAGCTGCGGCGAAGGTGAGCGCGGCTCGAATCCGAGAGCAGGACAAGTTCATCTCGGACGATCTGTTTGAGGGCCGCTATCCCGGTCTCCGCGGAGGCGAGCTTGCGGCGAAGTACATCGCCAGCCAGTTTGCGATGTATGGGCTAAAACCAGCAGGAGATAACGGCTCATTCCTGCAACAGGTGAACTTCGTCGGCATGAAGGCGATCCCCGAGCAGACGGCTATGAAGCTTATAGGCGCTGATGGGAAGAACGAAAAGCTCACCTTCGGCTCCGATTACACCGTGAGCAACCAGACGCTGACGCCTGAGACGATGCTCGATGCTCCGATTGTCTTCGTGGGTTACGGTGCCGATGCGCCCGAGTTCCAGTGGAACGACTATGCGGGCGTCGATGTGAAGGGCAAGGTGATCCTGTGCATCGTCGGCGACCCGCCGAGCAAGGACCCGAAGTTCTTCGGCGGCGATGCGCTGACCTACTACGGTCGCTGGACGTACAAGTTCGAAGAGGCGGCGCGTAAAGGAGCGGTCGGCGCGCTCATCATCCATCGCACCGACCTCGCAAGCTATGGCTGGAACGTGGTGCAGAACTCCAACACCAGCGAGAAGACCTATCTACGCGACGACGCGAATCCACGCCTGCAGGCCGCGAGCTGGATTCAGCTCGACGTAGCGAAGAAGCTCTTCGCGATGAGCGGTCTCGATCTCGACAAGGAGTTTGAAGCAGCAGGTCAGCGCGGCTTCAAGGCCGTGGAATTGCCGGTGAAGCTGAAGGCGACGGTGACGAGCACGGTGCGTCCGTTTCAGAGTCCGAATGTGGTCGCGATGCTGCCGGGCGCGAATGCGGATGGTCACGATCAGGCGGTGCTGTTCTCGGGGCACTACGATCACCTCGGCATCGTTCCCGGCATGAAGGGCGACAACATCTATAACGGCGCTGCTGATAACGGAACGGGTGTGGCGATGTTGCTGGAGATGGCGCGCGTTTGGTCCGATGCCGTACATAGCGGAGAACTCAAGCTGCCGCACAGCGTCATCTTCGGCGCGGTTACGGCGGAGGAGCAGGGCCTGCTCGGCTCGGAGTACCTCGGGCAGCATCCGCCGATCCCGGCAAGCCAGATCGCGCTCGACATCAACTACGACATGCTGCTGCCCATCGGCGTGCAGCAGGAGATAAACGTCAACGGCGCGCAACGCACCACCTTCTTCCCTGAGGTAGAGGCTACGGCGAAGCGCTTCGGTCTGGCCATCGTGCCTGACCCGCGCCCCTCAGCTGGAAGCTACTACCGCAGCGATCACTTCTCTCTGTCGCGTGTGGGCATCCCATCCTTCAGTGTGGACTCGGGATCGCTCTATGAGGGCCATGACCGCGCCTGGGGTGTCGCGCAGGAGAAGGCGTTCAACGACAACGACTATCACAACTTCTCCGACAACTTTCACGACGACTGGGACTTCACCGGAGATGCAAAGCTGGTGAAGTTTGGCATGGACCTCGGCTGGCAGGTGATCCATCTGCCGAAGACCGTGGAGTGGAAGCACGGCGATGAGTTCGAGGCGGCTCGGTTGAAGAGCGAGCGGTAGTGGCCTGTCAGCTAACGTGGAGGAATAGGTTTCCGACCCTCAACGCCAGTCCTTCGCTCCGCGCAGGATGGAATCCAAGCTTGAACCTCTACTGCGGTGACGGCTCCAGTGTGAATGTCGCAGCTTTGCTTTCGTTGCCGTTGGCATCCACCGCCGTAATGCCGTAGCGATAACGAGCGGAGGGTTCGGCGGTAGCGTCATGAAAGCCCGGTTCGGATACCGGTTTAGCGGTCAGGCGAGTTTTTACATCATCACCGCTGAGCATTTCGCGGTAGACGTTATAACCGCTTAGTGGCGCAGCCAGCGAGGCAGTGATGCCGGCATCGCTAACGGGTTGCCAGATCAGGTCGACGGCAAAGTGGGAGCCGTCGGGAGGTGCAAAACCTGTTGCTTCGACGCCGGTCGGTGCCGAGGGTGCGTACTTCGGCTGTAAGGTGAAGTCGATGGCTGTAGACAGATCGCTGCGTATCTCTACGGTCCGTTTATCGAACGCCAGAAGGATACGGCGTATCGCTGTGTAGCGGTAGGGTGTACCTGAGGTTACGGAGCTGTCGAGCGTACGCCCTTCTTTGGAATTGGCGTTGAGCCAGAGGTCGTCCGACTTTGGCACGGACGGAAGTGGACCTTTGGATCTCGCCGTTGTCGTGGCAGGCTTTGTCGCAAGGGCGACGCGGTGCAGAAGGATATCGCTCGTGGAAGGATCGCGGGTCCACTGCAACCAGATGCCGCTGCGCGTGCCGTCTGCGTGCAGGTCGGCAATGGGCGCGGGGGCTGTACCGGCGGCGGTAAAGGCCGGGTTTGACTGGCCGGCGGACTTGCCTGCCTTGTTCAGGAACTCGACACGGTAAGTAAGCAGGCGAGGCGAGCCGCTGGCCAGTGCTTCTGGAAGCGTCTCATGCCAGGTGAAAGTTGCATGGTCAGCCTCGGTGAGCGGCGGCGCCAGGGTGGCGATGATGGTGCAGGGCGCCGGTCTTATCTCGCGACAGACGGTGCCGTTCAGAAACATCGGCTTGTGATGGCGAGGGTCGGAGAGCGGAAGCTTGTCTGTGGACAGGTGCGGCACGGTGAAGCTGAGTTCGATGAGGTCGCCGGTGCGGCTGACAGTGAGATCGGTGACCGGTTGTGGCAGGTTCAACGAGGGTGAACGCGGTGGACCCGGACTGGCGCAGCCGAATATCGCCGTGAACGCCAGAAAAGTATAAAGAAATTTGCTTGGGCTTTGATGGGGAGCGAAAGCGCGCGCCAATCGCTGCTTCTGGCAGAAAAAGTCCATGGAATTGAGCGTAGCATTTCAACCATGTCAATCTGAATGACTTTCAGCGACGGAGACATCGGGTTTTCGGGCGCAAGGAACAAACGGATTTTTTTGTATGGGTGCGGGCAACGCGGCAAAGTCTGGATTTTTAGACCCTGATACATCTATTCGCAGCCCGTAAACGTCCTTTTATAAGAAGCAGCATGTTGGTGGAAGATAGCAGCAGAGTTGCACTGGAGGGTTTGCCCCATGGGTGTTTATGCCGGCACGATCAACAAGGATGTTGCACCACCGATGAAACGTGGACGAATACAGAAGACGATTGACGCCGCTGAAGGTGTCGAGGCGACCACGCTGCCTCCGCTACAGGCAGGCGAAGAGGATGTACTGGCCGACGAGCAAGGTGTGAGCGCCGAGGCTGCCGAGCAATTCATCGAGAGTAAGAGGATTGGCGACCGCATCAAATATCTGCGCCAGCGCAAGTCGATGGGTCTGGTGGAGTTGGGTCGGCACACGGGGCTTTCCGCAAGCTTTCTGTCACAGCTGGAGACTGGCCGCGTAGTGCCTACGCTCCGCAATCTGGCGCGTATCGCAATGGTGTTTTCGAAGGATATGAGCTATTTCTTCGAGCCGGAGCGTCCAGAGCTTTTTCGTATTCAACGTGCGACTGACAGGGTGCGCCTCCCTCAAAGTGGCGTGGAAGACCCGGGCTACTACTTCGAGAGCCTCGGGCAGGTTCCGGCTGAACAGTCGATTTCATCCTACGTGGCCGAGTTTCTGCCTCTGGATGACAAGCGCACGCCGAAGGCCCACCGCCATAGCGGCAACGAGTTTTTGTATGTACTTTCAGGCTCCTTGAAGCTTGAGCACGATGCGCGGGTGGACGTAATTGAGGAGGGCGACGCGGTCTTTTTCAACGCCGAGGCGATTCATAGCTACGCGCGGACGGGTACGGAAGACTGCAAGGCGCTTATTTTGACGATGCCTGAACCGCTGCGCGGAGTAATGTCCGGTTCACGAGTACCGGTAAGCAAGCCAACAAAGAAGTAGCGCCTCAGGGCGTAAGCAAAGTTAGAGGGCCAGCTACCATCCGCTGGCCCTCTTCCTTTTTCGTGCTTAACGTGTCGCGGAGGTTAGGCGTTCGCCTGGGGTCCAGCGGACGGGGGCGTCGCGCCGAGGGTCGTGGAAGAGCATGCGACCGCACGTCTCGCAGGAGAAGATGGTGTTGGCGAACTCGGAGTTGGGGGAGCGTTCGGCGAGGTCGTTCCAGCGCTGCGGGCGGATCATCATCTGACAGGCGGAGCACTTGTGGTCGACCGCTTCAGAGACGGCTGTACCCTTTGCTTTGGCGATTCGGTCGTAGCTGCTGAGAGTCGCTTCGCCTTCGTCAGTTGAGCCGATTTTTTTGCGGAGCGTGGAGCGTTCGAGGCTGATGCCTTCGACGCTGGCGGTGTTCTTTGCGAGCACGTCAGCGGCGCGGACACGCTCGGCTGCCAGGGATGCGGTGGTGGTGGCGAGGGAGTCAGTCGCCTTGGCGAGGTCGGCCTCAAAGCCTTCAGTGCGCTCCATGGAGGCGAGCTCTTCGTCCTCGTGCTGGCTGATGGACTGCTCGGAGAAGGTGATCTCGTGCTCGAGTGCGGCGATCTGGGCGGCGTTGGCGGCGGACTCCATCTGTTTGCGAAGGCGGGTGATCTTGCCTTTACGATCGGCGATGTCGAGCTCGTGTCCCTTGCGGAGCGACTCCTCTTTGGCGAGCGACTGCTTCGCGCTGGAGAGGGCGGTCTCAGACTTTTTGACGGCGGCTTCGGCGGCAGCGACGCGACGCGGTGCCTCGGCCAACTCTTCGCGGAGAAGCTTGAGCTCGAGGTCTTGCGCCTGCAGGATGATGAGGTCTTCGAGGATTGGATTCATAAGGCAGGCGTAGATAACAAAAATTAGAAAACAGGTTGATGGTTAGAGTACACCTGCGCGCTCGGTTTGAGGTGGGGTGGATAGGGATGTAAGACTGGGGAGTATGAGAATCCCTCGTTTGTTGTCTCTTGTGACGTTTTCGGCTACTTTTTTGCTGGTAGGACTTGCGATCCATGCAAAGGGTCAGCAGGCACTGACGATGGATGGGTTGATGCGGTCTTCTGCGATGGGCTATGAGGAGGCGTATCTGCCGACGGTGGCTCACTCGAACCATGCGGCGAACCTTGTACAGCTGAAGAATGGTGACCTGCTGTGCTTCTGGTTTGGGGGCGTGGCGGAAGGGCAGTCGGGTGTGGCGATTCTGGAGTCGCGGTTGGCGCGGGGGTCAAAGCAGTGGTCCACGGCACAGGTGGTGGACCGAGAGCCGGGAGTGAGCTATCAGAATCCCGTGCCGTTCGAGACACCGTCGGGCGAGCTCTGGCTGCTCCATACCTCGCAGCCGGTGAAAGAGGGACAGGCGAAGGCGCAGGTGCTGGTGGTGAAGTCCTCCGATAGTGGACGGACGTGGGGAGCACCAGCGGTGTTGTTCAACGAGCCGGGAGCGTTTGTGCGTGATCCGCTGCTGGTGCGGAAGGACGGAGCGTGGCTGCTGCCGATGTACTACACGCCCACCTCGGCCATTACGACGGGGGCGGAGAGCCACTACTCGGTGGTGAAGGTGTCAAAGGACGCAGGCAAGACGTGGCAGGAGTGCCGGATTCCGGGGTCGAATGGCTATGTGCAGCCGAGCGTGGTGAAACAGGGCGACCACTATGTGGCGTTCTTCCGCAGCCGGTTTGCGGATTCGATCTTTCGCAGCACATCGGTCGATGGCTGTGCGTGGACGGCTCCTCTGGCGACGTCGCTGCCGAACAACAATGCGTCGATCCAGGCGGTGGCGTTGAAGGATGGGCGGATTGCGATGGTGTTCAACCGGGCCCACGCGGAGCCAGTGACGGGTAAGCCTGGGACGGGCCCCCGGGTACCCCTGGTGGTGGCGATTTCAGACGACGAGGGTAAGAGCTGGCTGGAGCAGCGGGTGCTGGAGGCGGGGCGGCGAGCTGGGGAGGATCCGGTCTCGTATGCGGCGCATGTGAAGGCGGATTCGGAGTATGACGAGTACTCTTACCCTTCGGTGCTGCAGGCGAAGGATGGACGGTTGTGGGCAGCGTTTACGTACCGGCGGAAGACGATCAAGGTGGTGTCGTTCTACGAGAGATGGGTAGGGAAGTGACGAGCAGCAATCGAATGCTGAGACAATAGGTGGATGAAGATTTTCCTGTTTGTGCTGGCGGCTACAGTGCTGGAGGCCTGTGGTGATGCCGTGGTGAGGATCGCGCTGCATCAACCGTCCATGCCGGTGCGGGTGGGGCTGTTTCTGGTGGGCGCGGTGCTGCTGACTCTGTATGGAACGTCGCTGAACCTGACGCCGGTAGAGTTCGCGACGGTGACGGGGCTGTACGTGGCGACGCTGTTTGTGGTGTTCCAGATCACGAACTACGTGTTTTTCAAAGCGGCACCGAGTTTGGGGGTGTTAGTGGGTGGCTGCCTGATCGTGGTGGGTGGGCTGGTTGTTTACGTGTGGAAGTAAGCGGTAGGGGCAATATTTGGTGGGGTGAGACGTTTTAAGCGTGGAGATGGCCTGGGGGCGGTCGCGCGTCTTGACGTGCGATGCCCACCTGAGCGCCAATGAAACTGCGCAAAGGATGGGGCACCCGAGGGCCAGAGTGGGGGCTGACCCTGGGTTTTGTCGGGTTTTGCTGGCGACTGGCAATTGGTTGCCTTTGTTGGCTAATTTAGGGGCGGTATTCGTGAATCAAACGATCGCTCCGTAGAATCTGTATTGAGATCAAATGGCTACTGCTACTTCACTATCTGACATTCCCGAGAGCAAACCTGTAGCTGAGGCGCATGCGCCATGGCGACCCAGCATCAACCCGTGGATCGTTGCAATGACGGTGACGTTGGCGACATTCATGGAGGTGCTCGACAGCTCCATTGCGAACGTGGCGCTGCCGCATATCGCCGGCGGCCTGGGTGCGACCCAGGACGAGGCGACCTGGGTGCTGACGGCCTATCTGGTGGCAAACGCCGTGATCTTGCCGGCGGGCGCGTACATGACGACCTTTATCGGTCGCAAGAAGTTCTACATGATCTGCGTGGCGCTGTTCGGTATCTCGAGCGCGTTATGCGGCATTGCGCCGACGCTGCCTCTGCTGGTGTTCTTCCGGATTCTGCAAGGTATTGGCGGCGGTGGTCTGGCTCCCTCGGAGCAGGCGATCCTGGCCGACACGTTCCCGCCGGAGAAGCGCGGACAGGCGTTTGCGATGTACGGCCTCGCCGTGGTGTGCGCTCCGGCGATCGGACCGACGCTGGGCGGCTACATCACCGATAACTTTGACTGGCGCTGGATCTTCTATCTCAACGTGCCAATTTGCCTGCTGAGCCTGTTCCTGACGCACCGCATCGTGGAAGATCCACCGTGGGTTTCTAAGGAAGTGAAGGAGAACCAGAAGGGCGGTGTGCGTCTGGATCTGCTGGGCTTCGGGCTGGTGGCGCTGACCTTCGGTTCGCTGGAGTTTGTGCTGGATAAAGGCCAGGAGGATGACTGGTTCGGCTCGAAGATCATCGTGTTCTTCGTGGCTACGATGATCGTGGCGTTCATCGGCCTGCTCTGGTGGGAGCTGAAGCTGATGCGCGAGAAAAAGAAGCCGCTACTGAACCTGACGCTGTTTACCAGGCCTCAGTTTGCGATCAGTTTTGTGCTGATGTTTGTGCTGGGTTTCTCGCTGTATGCGACGACGATTCTGATTCCGCAGTTTGTGCAAACGCTGCTGGGGTATACGGCAGAGCTGGCGGGACTGGTGCTGTCACCTGCGGGCCTGATGATGATGTGCATGATGCCGGTGGTCGGCGTGCTTTCGGGCAAGGTCGATCCACGCAAGCTGATCGGTTTCGGATTTCTGAACCTGACGCTGAGCCTGGTGTGGATGGCGAACCTTGACCTGAACCTTAGCTATGGACAGCTGGTGTTTATGCGCTGCTTCCAGGCTTCGGGACTGGCGTTCCTGTTCATCCCGATCAACACGATCGCTTATATCGGCGTGGCGCAGAACGAGAGCAACGACGTTTCGGGCCTGACGAATCTGGCAAGAAATATTGGCGGCTCGTGCGGTACGGCGTTCATGGCAACAATGCTGACGAGGCGTTCCCTGGCGCACCAGACCTCAATGATTCGGGCGCTGACGTACTCGAACCCGGCGTTCCGTGATCAGTTGAACTCGCTGGCGCGGGGGTTCAAGGCGGGCAATGGCACGAGCGCGACGAGCGGGCCTTCCCTCGGCGCGACGCACCAGGCGATGGGCTATATGTACAACCAGATGCTGCGGCAGTCGGCGGCACTGGCGTACGTGGACATCATCCGGTACCTGACGATCTTCTGCGCCTGCATGCTGCCACTATTGTTCTTCATTCCGAAGCCGCCGAAGAACGCGGCGCAGAATGCAGGACACTAAGGCAGGAGCAGGGAAGAGAAAGGCGGTTCAGAGCTGGATGCTCTGGCCGCCTTTTTCGTTTGCGGGTGAAGCGGTCATGAGGTGACTTACAGAAGGTTCTTGAGAGTGATCGCATCCGCGAAGGCATGGTTCTGGGCGGTGTTGTCGAAGATGACCCAATTGTTGGTGGGATGTTTACGAATACGGGTGGCGAGAGTTTCGAGAACCGCCGGTTCATAGGGCGACCAATATTTCCGCGGAGATCCGTGCAGGCGATAGTAGCGCAGGCCCGGCCAGCCCCCCGGTTCGGCGGCTGCCGGGGAGCCTGCGGGCGGATCGGCCATGGCGCGCGCCACTTCGAACTCGCGGAGAAGGCGGTCCACCGGCAAGGTAAACCAGGAGGCATGGCGCGGTTCGAGTACAAGTGGTCCGGAGTGGAGCTCGCGGACAGTCTCGAAGAACTCGCGAGCGGTGCCGAGGTCGAAGGCTAGCTTCGGCGGAAGCTGAACCAGCACTGGGCCGAGCTTTTCGCCGAGTGGACGAACGTTGTCAAAAAAGGAGGCGAGGAGAGCGCCAGCGCGGACGAGCTTTGCTTCGTGGGTGATGGACTTGGCGAGCTTCACCACAAAGCGAAAGTCCTCGGGCGTGGTGGTGGCCCAGCGTTCGAAGGTCTTTGCCTGATGCGGGCGGTAGAACGTGGAGTTGATCTCGACGGCGTTGAGAACGCCGGAGTACTTCTCGAGGTGTGTGCCGGTCGGAGCGCAGACAGCGGCGTGGATCTTGGGAATGACCCAGCCTGCGGTGCCGATACGAATCAGGGGAGCGGTCGATGCTTTAGCCACAGGAGTTACTGTAACCGCGATGCGGGCGGGGCGTAGGGCTGAGGATCAGCCACTTGCGAAACGGTCGCAAGGTCTCTGACGCGATGAACACGAGGGTAGGGCGAAGCGTTCCGCAGCCCGGAGCATCGGCATCGTACTAAGTGCTGCAACCAGCAGCGTGATGTGCCTTGAAAGAGAAAGGCCCGAGGGAGAATTCGATGAGCAGCACGAAACAACTTACGGGAAAGAAGATCGCCATTCTGGCGACCGATGGGTTTGAGCAGACAGAGCTGACAGACCCGAAGAAGAACCTCGAGGCTGAGGGAGCGACCGTAACGGTGCTTTCTATCAAGCCGAGTGAGGGCGGCAAGGAAGGCGAGATCAAGGGCTGGGACAAGACGGACTGGGGCAAGTCTGTGAAGGTCGATGGCCTGGTCTATGACGCGAAGACGGAAGACTTCGATGCGCTGGTGCTGCCGGGTGGTCAAATCAACCCGGACAAGCTGCGCGTGGATAAGCAGGCTGTCGCGTTTGTGAAGTCCTTTGTAGAAAGCGGCAAGCCGGTGGCGGCGATCTGCCATGGTCCCTGGATGCTGGTGGAAGCGGACGTGGTCAGGGGCAAGACGTTGACCTCCTGGCCGTCGGTGAGTACGGACCTGAAGAATGCGGGAGCGAAGTGGGTCGACAAAGAGGTTGCGGTCGATGGCAACCTAATAACCAGCCGCAAGCCGGATGACATTCCCGCTTTTTCGAAGGCGATTTCGACCGCGCTGTTAGCGGGACACTCGAACTCTAAAGCCGCGTAGGCAGGTTGCGGGGCAAGAGCGAAGGGCCACCTCAACGGTGGCCCTTCGTTCTGTAGTGGCCGGGTTAGTTAGCCGAGGTAAGTAACGTTCGTGGGGAACGGATTGCGCTCGGTGAACTGAACCTGGTGCCAGTAGGGGTAGGCAGGGTCGATCGCGCTGGCCGCGTCGAGCTTGGCTACCTGCTCGGGGGTAAGGTTCCAGCCAGTGGAAGCGAGGTTGGCGCGGAGCTGCTTCTCGTCGCGCGCACCAATGATGAGCGTGCTGATGGTGGGGCGCTGCAGTAGCCAGTTGAGGGAGATCTGCGGAACGGTCTTGCCGGTTTCGGTGGCGATTAGATCGAGGGCGTCGACGACCTTGTAGACGTGCTCCCAGTCGGGGTTCGGGCCGGCGTCGACGACGGTCTTGTTCTGCAGGCGGGAGTTCTCAGGCAGCGGCTGGCCGCGACGGATCTTGCCGGTGAGGCGGCCCCAGCCAAGCGGACTCCAGACAAGCGCGCCGACACCCTGATCGACGGCGAGGGGCATCAGCTCCCACTCGTAGTCGCGGCCGACGAGCGAGTAGTAAACCTGGTGGCCGACGTACTTCGACCAGCCGTAACGCTCCGAGGCGGAGAGCGACTTCATCAGGTGCCAACCGGAGAAGTTCGAGGCAGCGATGTAGCGCACCTTGCCGCTGGTGATGAAGTTGTCGAGGGTCTTGAGAGTCTCTTCGACGGGCGTAGTCGCGTCGAACGCATGCATATGGTAGACGTCGACGTAGTCGGTTTTGAGACGTTTCAATGAGGCTTCGAGGGCCTGTGTAAGGTGGTAGCGCGAGCTGCCCACGTTATTGGCGCCGATGTTCGAGCCGCGGAAGGTGGCCTTGGTGGAGATGAGGATGTCTTCGCGCTTAAGGTGCGCCATGGCGCGGCCGAGGACCTCTTCGGAGTGACCGTCGGAGTAGATATCGGCGGTGTCGAAGAAGTTGCAGCCTTCTTCCATGCAGATGTCGAGCAGGTGCTCTGCTTCCTTGTCCTGTGTGGAGCCCCAGGACTTGAAGAAGTCGTTAGTGCCGCCGAAGGTGCCGGTGCCGAAGCAGAGTTCAGGGACTTTGAGGCCGGAGCGGCCGAGGGAGCGGAAGTTCATGGTGTCTCCTGTCAGTTGAGTAAGGAATGATGCATAAGGAGTAGAGAGCCGACAATATAGTTCGCGATAGGTTGGATGATCGCTTGCTGTGGGTGGTCGCAGGCGTACGGGTTGAAGGAGCGATGAGCGGACTAGACAGGAATTTGGCAGCTGAGGCGTTTCCGGTCTCCACGTGAAGCTCGATTGGATACCTCAAGGCGCACCGCAGCGACTGAAGCCGGAATGTTTGCCGATGCTTTTTGTCACGGATGAAGCCGCGACTTACCGTCCGTACTCTTATCGAAGTCACGGCTGACGCCAAGTTTGAGGGCGGCCTCGTCAAGTGCTGCCTGGGTGCGGAAAAAGAGTTGCTGCGGGTTGGAGTGGGGATAGAAGCGGATGATGATCTCGCGGCCTTCGACGGCGTCGTCAGTGCCATTGCGGAAGGGATAACCAAGGGATTGAAGCAGGTGGAGTGAGCCTTCATCGCCGGAAGGGTTGCCATCGTCAGCGACGATGCCGAAAACGGCTCGATGGGTGCGTTTTGAGTAGACGGCGACAAAATCTCCAAGCTGCACGCCATGGCGCTTAGCGGCGTTGCCGCGGACGATGTAGTTGATCTTCGTGGCGTCGACGTAGCGACGGACGTTGCGGGGGTCGGTGAGATGCGGGTCAGTGAAGGCGGTCTGCGAGATATAGAGGCCGGGGAAGGGGTCGTGTGGGCCTTGCAGGATGGGGAGCTTGGGGTTGTCGTCGTCGGTGAGGTAGCCGACGATCTCGGCTTTGGGACGGGCGCGGTAGTGTGCGTTGCTGAGGACGTCGAGGGTGCGGCTGCCAGCAGGGCCATAGGCATTGGGCGCGCCGTCCACGTCAACATCCATGCGGTGGGTGAGGAGCTCGAAGGACGAAGGAGCAAGGGATAGGGGATAGGCGGTAGAGCTGACGAGGAGAGCCAAGGTCAGAGCAGCTGTGCGCAATGGTTCTCCTTTCAGCCAGATAGCGTCTGGTTGTTAGACGCGGATTTCCTGGTTGAGGACGAAAGTGGTTTCGATTGTTGGAAAGCGTTTCTGCTTGGATGACAGAAAACAGGAAAGAGCGAAAAGAGGCCATCCCGCGGGATGGCCTCTTTCTTGCTCCGTTCGTTTAGGGGGCGGCGGGTGTCGGCAGGCGTGGGGTTGCGGTGGGGGCTGTTAGGCCGAAGAACATCACAACGTTGTTGTAGCCGTTGTTCGAAACCCAGAGGTTTCCACTGGCGTCGGGTGCGAGATCGAAGGGGTCCAGAAGTTTGGCGTCGAGGCCGTAGCCGCCGGCGGCAGTGACGGTGCCGCTGCTATTGCGGACGGTGGATGGCGAGAGAGCGGTACCGGGCGTCGTGGAGGTATTGCCGGCGAATTCGCTCACGGTGGCGTTGAGGCCGACGTCCGCGGGCTGGTAGTTGGCTACCCAAACGTTCTGCGCGGCGTCCACAATAATCTTGGAGGGATAGGAAAGGCCGCCCCCAATAAGGCCGCAGGTACCGGCGGTGGGCGTGAGCGTAGAGGTGCAGCCAGCACTGTCGCCAAAAAGAATCACGTTCTGCGGGTTGCCGTGGCAGGAGGCGCTTGATGAGGAGTTACTGTCGCAGCCGGGAAGAATCTCGCTCAGTGAGTTGGTGTAGTAGTTGGAAACCCAGGCGTTACCGATGCTGTCCGTGGCGATTCCGTTCGCGATGTTACAGCACGTGGGATTGGAGAGAACGTTGCCGGCACTGTCGAAGTGAGCGACAGTGTCGTTGCCGCTGTTGGCGGTCCAGACCCCACCGCTGGCGTCTCCGGTCTCATCGGTGACGCCGGAAACATAGCCGATGCCGCCATTGGAGACACCGTAGACGAAGCCCGCGGCCGGAGTGTAATTGAAGACGGTGTAGGTGGCATCGCCGTAATTGCCGACGATAATATTGCCATTCTGAGCTGTGGACGCGGACTCAGGGAAGTAGAGGTAGTTGCTGCTGACATAGGTCAGGCCGCTGATGTTGATGAGGGAACCCAGGGTATTGCCGGAGGAGATGCCGTTGAGGCCGGAGATGCTGCTGGGATGCTCCTCAACGGTGACCCAGACATTATTGTGGGTGTCGATGGCGAGACCAAAGATCTCAGAGCCGAGCGTGCCCTTGCCGAAGCCACTGGCACCGCTCAGTGTGTTGCCCTGCGGGGTATAGGCATAGACGGCCCCATAATAGCCTGCGACCCACACGTTGCCAACGGAGTCGACAGCAAGCTCAGTGGGGTATGTAATGCCGCCGCCGGTGAGCGTCATGCTGAGCGTCCAGTCATTGGGCGCGGCGGTCAGGCTGGAGGTGAAGGGAGCGGTCTTGCTGCCGAGGGCATAGAGGGCGGCGACGTTCTTCGCGGGATGCTTGACGGCGTAAAGCGCGGCGGAGAGAGTGTCCGAGGTGCAGGTGCTGGAGCACTGGCCGGTGGTGGTAAACAGGGTCTGGCAGGCAGTGGAGCCGTCCGAGCCGGAGCAGGTGGCAATGGCGTTTGCGAGGGCCGCAACCTTACCGGTTTCGATGGTGTTGGTAGACGCCAGCGCCGAGCCGGGGGTGGTCCCTAGCGCAGGGTCGGCGATGAGTTGTGCATTGAGAAACGCGTTGGCGAGACCGGTGGAGTTGGTGGCTGAGGCGCCGACACTGGTGGCCGAGCTCATGAAACCGGAGAGAGCCCAGGCCGCAGCGACTGTGGTGAGCTCGTTAATGCTGGTCTTGGTGGTGGAGGCCAGGCTGGCACAGGGGCCGAGAGCGTCGACGAGCACGAGCGAGGTGTTGTTGACGCTGCTGCTGAGGCCGGGATTGCCGCCTGTAGCAACAAGATATACCTCGGGCGTGAAGCTGGAGGTCGCCGTGGGGCAGGTAAAGCTGCCCGCGAGGGAGAAGGTACCGTCAGCGGCGGTGGTGGTGTAGGCGGCGGTGCTGGTCGAGCCTGTGCCGGACAGGTCTGTTGCGGCAGATGCGTTGCCAGTACTGCCTGCGACATAAAGCCGGACCTGCGCGCCGGAGACGGGGGTCTTGCCGCTATAAACGGTGCCCTCCATCTGGGTGTTGCCGGTCGTGGGTGGAATCACGGTTTGCGTTACAAATCCGCCGCAGCCGGTGAGGCCGGCGAGGAGGAGCAAGGACGACAATGAGAGAGCGAGAAACCCAGAGCAGCGGCGCATAATGCCGTTAGTCTACTCGCATGATGAGCACGGAAGCCCTTATTTATGTGGGCTCTCGTGACACTTTCGTAGTATTTGGGCGGATTGTGAAGGACCCAAAATGGGAGGGCAATATGTGCAGGCGACCCGTAAGCCGAATTTTGTTTTAGACGATCATTCCTCTAGGCGGAGCATTACTGCGCCGCTCAAGCAACCTACCCGCAGGTTTCGGACGAACTGACACGGTCCTGTGCGCAACGGGCCGTTACGCGGCGCCATCCCCGTATGGACAACGCTCTCCCTGCCTATTTGGTCTTGCTCCGTGTGGGGTTTACCGTGCCGCTGCTGTTACCAGCAGTGCGGTGGGCTCTTACCCCACCGTTTCACCCTTACCTCTGATTGCTCAAAGGCGGTTTCTTTTCTGTTGCACTGGCCGTCTTCCAGCCTTGACGCTGGAATCCCGGACGTTATCCGGCACACTGCCCTATGGAGTTCGGACTTTCCTCCCCCAGCCGAGGCGCTTGCACGTCCGGCTGGCAGCGATCATCCGGTCGCCTGCACACGTTAAGTGTAGCAGTGCAGGGCGCGCAGCCAGGCTCCTAAGTATGGGGTGACAAAATATAGTAATTCCAAGTGTTCCGCATGAAGGATGTTGTCGGGTATCGAAGAACGCCGGTAGATTGCGGCGTAGACTGTGTCTGGTATCTCCATGGAGAAAAAAGAAGCACTTGTCATGGCACTTCAGTCGCTGTGGGCGAATAAGCTGCGCAGCATACTGACGATGCTAGGGGTGGTGATCGCCGTCGCGAGCGTGATCGCGGTGGTGACATTGATCAATGGCGCGAACAATTACATTGCAACGAGGATCAACAACCAGGGCGCGGACGTATTTACGATCTCGCAGCAACCTGCGTTTACGACCAGCTACAAGGAGTATTTGCAGTACCAGAAGCGCAAGATTATCTCGATGGAGCAGTACCTGACGCTGCAACAGGAGTGCACGAGCTGCCTGCAGGTGGGGGCACTGCAGTCGTCGGTGGGCCGGGTCAAGTTCAAAGCGCAGTCCAGCACGGACACGCAGATCCGAGGCTACACAACGCTGATGCCGGAGATGCAAAACCTGAACATTGTCGAGGGCCGCGGGTTTACCCAGGCTGACGATGAGCACGGAGCGCACGTAGCGCTGGTGGGCTATGACATCTATGACAACCTGCTGAAGTTCGAAGATCCGATCGGCAAAGAGATCCGCGTGGACGGCGTGCCGTACACAGTGATCGGGATGGGCGAAAAACAGGGTAAGACCTTGGGGCAAAGCCAGGATAACTGGGTAGCGGTGCCGCTGACGACGTTCCAGCGGACCTATGGCGGATCGAAGACGCTGACGATCTATGCCAAGGCTGGCAGTGGCGCGGATGCGATGGAGCTGGCGAGCGATCAGGCGCGGCTGATTATGCGGGAGCTGCGGCACGATCGACCGGATCAGCCGGACAGCTTCACGCTGGCGACGAGCGATGCGCTGGCCGGATTGTTTTCGCAGATCAGCAACAGCATCGGCGGTGTAGCTGTTGCAATTGCGGCGCTGTCGCTGGTTGTGGGCGGCGTGGTCATCATGAACATCATGCTGGTGAGCGTGACAGAGCGGACCCGCGAGATTGGTGTGCGCAAGGCCCTGGGAGCGAAGCGCGGCGACATGCTGATGCAATTCCTGATGGAGTCCGGGCTGCTATCGCTCTTTGGCGGAATATTGGGTGTGGGGCTTGGTGTGGTGATTGCGAAGCTGGTCGCCCACTATGGCGGATTCCCGGCTGCCATCGCTCTGTGGAGTGTATTTGTAGGGTTGTTCGTGGCGCTATCGACAGGGATCTTCTTTGGGGTCTATCCAGCACGTAAAGCGGCCGATCTCGATCCGATTGTGGCGCTGAGGAGCGAGTTTTAGCGATGGCGATGCGAGCGAGTGATCAACGTGAATCGGTGAAGATGGCGCTCGACACACTGCGCGCGAACAAGATGCGCTCTGCGTTGACGATCCTGGGTATCGTGATCGGTGTGATGACGGTCATCACGATCTCGTCGGTGATTAACGGGCTGAATAATTCAGTATCCGATCTGGTTTCGTCGTTCGGCACAAATGTATTGTGGGTTTTCCGGTTTCCCTTCATCGCACCTCCCACGGCGGAGATGCTGGCGCGGAAACAACTCACCTATGACGACATGTTGGCGATCTCGCAACTTCCTCATGTGACTGCGACAAGTGCGTCGCTGCAGTATACGAACTACCAGTTCAACGAGGGATCGGCGACTGCGAAGTTTGGGCAGCGCAAAGTCGACAACGTCTCCCTCGAAGGGGACACGCCTTCCAATGCGCAGGTTTACGACAAGGTGATCTCCGAGGGCCGGTTTTTTACGGATACCGACCAGGAGCGTGCGGCCGATGTGACGGTGCTGGGGCATGATACGGAGCGGGCGCTCTTTGGGCCTGTTGATCCGATCGGGCAGCAGGTAATTATTTCGGGTCGCACGTTCACGGTGATCGGCGTATTTGAGAAGCAAAAGACGGCGTTTGGTGGCGGCAAGAATCCGAATGACAGCTACGCGTATTTCCCGATCTCAACGTTCCATAAGCTGCATCCGGAGATTCTGGACTACTGGTTGAGTGCGAAGTTCGACGACCAGAAGAACAAGGGCTTGGTGACAGACGAGATTCGCGAACTGCTGCGGCGTCGTCGCAAAGTGCGTAACAATCAGGACGATAACTTTGCGGTGTTCAGTTCGGACTCGATCACGAAGTTGTGGAACCAGATCACGGGTAGCCTGTTCTTGCTGATGTTTGGCTTAAGCGCGGTCGGCCTGATGGTGGGCGGCGTGGGCGTGATGAACATCATGCTGGTCAGCGTAACGGAGCGAACGCGAGAGATCGGCGTGCGCAAGGCCATTGGCGCGACGAAGGGCATCATCCTGATGCAATTCACGATTGAGGCTGTAGTGTTGTGCGCTGTGGGCGGCATCATCGGGATTGCGCTGGGCTCGATGTTCGCGTTTGGGCTGAAGCTGTTGATCTCGAGCGAAGTGAGCTTGATGTGGATTCTGACCGCGTTCGCTTGTTCGTGCGCGATCGGGCTTGTCTTCGGGATCTACCCTGCTTACAAGGCCGCCAGTTTGAATCCCATTGAAGCGTTGCGGTACGAATAGCGTTACGGCGAAGCTAAACTGGTGGGATGGATACCCTGGCGTTAAGTATCGAGATCGCGGCGGCTTTGCTGGCGGTTTGTGGCATGGCGTACGGTCTGATCGCGCTCTGGGCGGCGCGTGACTTTGAGCGGCAGTTAAAGACACCGGATGGGCGTGGTTTTCCCAAAGGCGAGTGGCCCGGCGTCACGGTCCTCAAGCCGATGAAGGGTGTCGACGCGCGGATGTATGCAGGGCTGGTGAGCCACTGTGTGCAGCGCTATCCGGGTGAGGTGGAACTCCTGTTCGGAGTGAGCACACTGGAGGATCCGGCGGTGGCGGAGATTGCCCGGCTGCGCGTGGAGTATCCGCAGGTGGACATACGCCTGGTGGATTGTCCGCAACAGCTCGGGCCCAATGGCAAGGTGTCGAACCTGGCGCAGATGGTGCCGCACGCTCGATACGAATACTTGGTCATCAATGACAGCGATATCCGCGTATCGCCTCAGTACCTAACGAGCGTGATTGCGCCGTTCGCGGCGCGGAGCGAAGGCAAATCAGTGGGCCTTGTGACAGTGCCGTATGTCGGGCGCGCTGTGGGTGGCGTGTGGTCGAAGCTGGAGGCGCTGGGGATCTCGACGGAGTTTATGGCGGGTGTCTTCACAGCTAGGAAGCTCGAGGGGGGTGTACGGTTCGGACTGGGGTCGACGCTCGCGACGACGAGGACCGCGTTGGCGTACATCGGCGGATTCAACGGTGAGGTGGAACCGCTGACGCAAAAGCTAGCAGATGACTACGAGCTGGGTGTTCGGTTGAGTGCTGCGGGCTACGCGGTGGAGCTAATCCCGGAGGTAGTGGAGACCAGCGTGCCGTCCTACTCGCTGCGCGGATTCTGCGAACACCAACTGCGATGGTCCCGTGGTGTGCGGGACTCACGCAAGGCCGGGTATCTCGGCTTGGGCGTGACGTACATGGTGCCGTGGGCTCTATTGGCGGTGGTGGCGAGTGCGGGCGCGCTGTGGAGCTGGTCGCTGCTGAGCCTGGCGCTGCTGGTGCGTATGGCTGTGGCGCTGACGGTCGGTGTGGGCATTCTTAACGATGTGCAGGTGCTGCGATATCTGCTGTTACTGCCGTTGCGAGACTGCTTTGCACTGTTCTTCTGGGTGTGGAGCTTCGCCGACAACACCGTGGTGTGGCGCGGGCTACGCTTCCGGTTGAAGGACGGAACGCTGCAGCGCGTGGAAGCGTGACAACCTGCTAGCTCCGCAGGTCGTCGTCGCGGCGAGGCGGGTTGGGCCCTTGCACCTGCTCCTGAATGTCGCCGACCAGGTCAGTGAGGTAATGGAGCTTGCGGCTGAGGGCCTGAATCTCGGATTCGGCGCGGCGGTTAACCTCGAAGTCGAGCTCACTGCGTACGCGGTCCTTATGGTCCTGTCGGTTCTGGCTCATCATAATGACGGGTGCCTGGATAGCGGCGAGCATCGAGAGGAACAAGTTGAGCAGGATGTAGGGATATGGGTCCCAGCTCTTGTTATGCAGCAGATTGCTCAGGATGGTGTAGGACACGAGCGTGACCGCGAAGAGGATGATGAAACTCCACGAGCCGCCGAAGCTGGCGACCTTGTCGGCGATCCGTTCGCCGAAGGTCTCCTGCTCGTCGATGATTTCGTTGGGATTGCGGGCAGCGCGGCCGGAGATGACCTTCTGCGCGTTGTGGATCTCACCCGCCATGACGGTAAGCATGTCGAGACCGGCCTGCGGTTTGGCGGCGATCAGCACGTTGATGTCGTTGCGATCGATCTCAATGCAGGTGGTGGGTTCGACGGCCACGGCGGTGGTGTGATGCGGTAGCTCCTGCAGCATGGAGGCGAAGCCGAAGAGGTCGCCATGCTTGGGCTCAGAGAAAAGAACCTCCTGGCCGTCTTCGTCGATGAGCGTGACGGAAACTTCGCCGTCGAGCATGACGTAGGCTGGGCCATTGGTGTCACCGGCTTTATAGATACGCTGCTTGGCGGCAAAGGAACGAAGTTCGACCTGCTGCGAGAGCACAGCGAGCTCATCGTCGTCGAGAAGCGAGAAAAGCGGGACTTGGCGGAGTTCGTCGGTGTGGCAGGGCATGAGGCAACTTCCGTTTGTTGGGTGCTGGGAGTGAGATGCAGAACAGCTTCAGATTAGCGGTTTGGCTGGTTGCTGACGATCTCCTTGCCCCCGTTTTTCACGAGAATGTAAACCGGGCTGGGAAGAATCGGCAACTGGTTGGGCGGATCGGTAAGCGACTGCCACATAAAGATGCGCTGCGGGCCAGCCCACTTCTGCGCGATAGTTGTGGGGGTTTCGAAGATGGGTGGCGCGTCGGGGAAGAAGCTGCCATACCAGAGGTTACTGCTGCGGCCTTCGAGGATGTGTATGTTGTTGCGCTGCAGATAGAAGCCAAGGGTGCTTCCGGATTCGTACTCGCCGTGGATGCAGACGAGGTCCTCTGGCTGGAGCTGGGTTGCGATGGCAGAGGCGAGCTGGGCGCTGGTGAGTACGGGAGAGAAGATGCGCAGACCCAGCAGAACGGCGAGGAGAAATCCGAAGGAACCAGCGGCGAGGGCGAGGTTCGCAGGATGTGGTTTGTCTTTTCTACGAAGGAGCAACGCTGTGAGTGGACCCAGGAAAAGGCTGAGTGCAGCGATCATCAGCGGAAAGCGGAAGAGCGCGATGGCTGGACCGGTAAGGTCCATGAAGTGGCCGAGTGAGAGCGCGTAGTCGTCGGGGTTTTGGGTAAGAAGGCTGGCTAGGTCAGTGTTGGGAACAGGGGACGGGGACTTGATAAGAAAGACGATACTGAAGATGAGGAAGATTGCGCCAAAAATCAAGGGTAGATACAAACAGCGTCGAGCCGCGACTCTTCGTCTCTCAGCGGCTGCTTTGTCGGTAACCCTTATCGTTAGCCAGCCAGCGATGAGGATGGCGAGGCCCGGGAGCGCAGGAAGGACGTAGTACTCCTGCCGCGAGGAGAGCGAGAAAAAGAGCAGCACGAACGCAGCCCAGACGGAGACAAGGAGCAGGCTGCGCTGATCTGACGTGAGGGTTCGAGTGCGAAAACGGGTGCGCCAGTCGCGATTGCGTAAAGGTGTTGCCCAGGCGGCGGCTTTGAAGAGGAAGGCGCTGAAGGGCATCAGCCAAAGCAAGCAGAGCCCTAAGTAGAGCCAAAGCGGAGCGGTGTCATAGTCGTGCGGTACACGCAGGCTGAGGTAGCGCAGCAGGTGCTCGTTCATAAAATAGAACCAGAACCAGCCGCGGACGTTGCCGTCGGTGGGTAGCGGCACCTGCCAGTGGCCGTTCACGAAGTGGAAAGCCGTTGGATGGCCGTGGCCGGGGTTCGCCAGGCCCGCGAGGATGTGCCAGGGCGCGGCGAGGATCAGGAAAAGGGCGAGAGAACTGAGCGGATGCAGCTGTCGTATGCGCGTGAGGGTGCCGCTCAGGCCACGTGTCGCGAGGAAGTAGAGCAAGGCGATCGCCACGGGGAAGACGACGCCGATAAGGCCTTTGGTAAGGACATTCAGGGCGCAGGCGAGAACAAAGAGATAGCAGAATTTACGATCCGGCTCCGCTTCCTCTTCGCTGCGCCATAGCGCATACATGGCAAGTGTGATCCATAGGCAGACGGCGGCGTCGGGGATCAGCATGCGTGTGAACAGGTACATGCCGAAGCTGGAAAGCATGATGAGCGCGGCATATAACCCCGCTCGTGCGGATTTGAAGACGCGACGAGCGAAGGCTTCAACGAGGAGTGCGAGGCCAAGGATCGACAGTGCAAGCGGTATGCGAGCTGCGGCTGCCAGGGCTCGCGGCGAAACCGCGCCGACGAGCATGGAGAGCTTCATGCTGAGCGCCATCGACCAGTAGAAGAGCGGTGCTTTTTCGAGATAGCGGATACCGTTCGCGTAGAGCGTGACGTAGTCGTGGCGCAGCAGCATCTCGCGGGCGACTTCGGCGTGGACGGAGTCGGCGTCGTCGAGCAATGGCGGCGTGAACAACGAGACGCTGGCGTAGAAGGCGAGCCACAGCAGGACGATGGCTGCGAGCGTCGAACGCGGGCGGGATGGAATGATGGAAGTCAACGGTCTTAGTGTATGCAAGACGCGTTGATCTCGCGAGGTCCGAGCGACGATAGCGATGTCGCGTAGACTGTTGCAGATGGCTGGAAGAGATCACATGAAGCCAATAAAGGCAGGGCGCGCGCCAGAGTTGGTGCAGCTCGATGCGCTAGCGCCGCAGGGGCCGCCCGCGGAGATGATCTTTGGGGAGTGGTATCCCGCGCTGCGTGCGGACACGCTCGAGCGCAAGGGCACCGCAATCACAACGCTGCTGGGCATTCCCATGCTGCTGGGACGCAAGAGCGATGGCACGCTGTTTGCTATGCGCGATTTGTGTCCACACCGCGGAATCCCACTGTCGGCAGGGTGGTTCGACGGCGAGACGGTGCAATGCAAGTATCACGGCTGGCGGTTTGAGCCTTGTAGTGGCCGGTGCGAGGAGATACCTTCGCTTACGAGCTTCGACAACCTGGAGCCGACGAAGATCTATGCGAACTCCTTCCCGGCAGCGGAGCGCGATGGCTATGCGTGGGTGTATGTACCCGAGCCGGGGGCAGGCCGTTTGACGTTGGAGAGCGAACTGCCGCCGGTGCCGGAGCTGCCGAAGTTTTCAGGTCGCTATCGCTCGGCGCATCTGCAGGCGGATCTTCCCTGCAACGTGGATCACGGCATCATCGGGCTGATGGACCCGGCGCATGGGCCGTTCGTGCATCGTGCGTGGTGGTGGCGCAGCGCGGGCAGCATTCATGAGAAGACGAAGAAATTTGAGCCATTGGAAGATAGCGATCACGGGGGAAGAAACGCCGGCTTTCGCATGAGTGCCCATACGCCATCGTCAAACTCGGCACCGTATAAGCTGCTGGGCAAGCCGGTGACGACAATCGACTTCGTGCTGCCGAATAGGCGCTACGAGACGATCGTCGCCGAGAAGGATGGAAAGACGCGCTGGTTCGCATCGCTGACAACGGTGACTCCGGTGACGGCGACGACCTGTCGTATCGACGTGATGGCTGCATGGGATATTGCCTACTACGTGCCATTCGTGACGCCGGTAGCCAAGTACTTCGGAGCGAAGTTCGTCGCGCAGGACCAGCAGACGATGGTGGAGCAAGCGCGTGGCCTGCGCTCGAATCCGGGGCTGATGCTGATTGACGATGCGGACAAGCCTGCCAAGTGGTACTTCGCGCTAAAGCAACGTCGTTTGAAGGGCACGGGCGAGCATCCACTGAGCGGGCCAGTGGAACTGCATTGGCGGAGTTGAGATGAGATCCAAATATTTCCTGTTGTTGACGATGACTCTCTCGCTCTGTCTGCACGCGCAGGTGGATAAGGGTGCAGGTTGGCCGGAGTATGGTGGAGACCTGGCGGGGCAAAGGTACTCTTCGGCAAAGCAGATCAACAAGACCAATGTCGGTCAGCTTGCGGTGGCGTGGACGTTTCATACACACGCGATGGACGGCCCGAGTTCGAATGTGACCCGCGCAGCATCCTTTGAAGCCACGCCTGTGTTGTGGAATGGAACGCTGTACTTTGACAGCCCCTTCGATGAGGTATTCGCGGTCGATTCGCAGACGGGCAAGCTGCGGTGGAGATTCGATCCGGGTGTAAAGCGCGAGCACCTGTTTATCGTCACCTCGCGTGGTGTAGCGCTGTGGCACGCAGCCCACCCCCAACCGGGCGCCTGCGGTGCAGATATCGTCCTTTTGGCGACGCTGGACCGTCGACTGATGGCGCTGGATGCGCGAACGGGAGCAGCTTGCAAAGCGTTTGGCAATGCAGGCACGATCGACCTCACGCAAGGCGTCGAGATAGCGCGACCTGACCTGTACTTCTTCACCTCGCCGCCGATTGTGGTGGGAGACACGATTGTGCTCGGCTCGTCGGTTGCTGACAATCAGCAGGTCTTCGCGGGATCCGGTGCAGTGCGCGGCTTCGATGCGCGGACAGGCCAGCAGCGCTGGTCGTGGGACGCGGTGCGATGGACGGCACAGCAGCATCCGAAGCAGAGCGGCAGCGGCAATGTGTGGACTACGATGGCGGCCGATGCGGAGCATGATCTGGTATTTCTACCGACCAGCAGCCCGTCGCTGGACTATTACGGAGCCACGCGCGTTGGCGACAATCGCGATGCGGATTCGATTGTTGCGCTGCGGGCCTCCACGGGTGAACGCGTGTGGGCCTATCAGCTGGTGCATCACGATCTGTGGGACTACGATGTGGCGTCGCAGCCGCTGCTCTTCGACCTGCACGGCAAGGTTCCGGCCGTGGCCGTGACAAACAAGACGGGCATGATTTATGTCTTCAACCGGCTGACGGGCAAGCCTCTGTACCCGATTGAGGAGCGGCCTGTGGTGCAGTCGACGGTGCCTGGCGAAGTGACGTGGCCGACGCAGCCGTTCTCCACGCTGCCACCGCTGATCCCACTCAGCTATTCGGCTGCGGACGTGAACGGAGGCACGGAGGCGGACCGCAGCTTCTGCCGCGCGCAACTCAGCAAGCTACGCAACGACGGCCTTTTTACGCCTCCGTCGTTGGAGGGCTCTCTCATCTATCCTTCGGCGCTGGGCGGTCCGAACTGGGGCTCCTCTGCATTCGACGCCGCCAGCGGCGTAATGTACACGCGCGTAAACGTGCTGCCCTTCCAGATCCATCTGGTGAAGAAGGTAAAGCCCGCGCTGTGGGACCGCGCGGTGAAGAAATGGAATCAGATTGCGCCGACCGGCATGGAAACCGGCGCTTCGCAGGCGTTTCGACCGCCGGACCTGGGCATGGGTAACGAGGACATGAGCGAGATGAACGGAGTTCCATACAAGATGGACCTGCGGGCGCTGGTCAGTCCCGACGGCCTGCCCTGTGGGCCGACGCCGTACGGCCGCATCGTGGCGACGAACTTGAATACCGGCAAGCAGCTATGGTCAGTGCCGCATGGAGAGCTAAAGCCAGGCGTGCATGGATCGATTGGAGTAGGCGGGACCATTGCCACTGCGGGCGGTCTGCTGTTTGCAGCTTCGACGAACGATCCCTACCTGTATGCGTATGACGCTGCCAATGGCCGCGTGCTGTGGAAGGGCAAACTACCGGCGACGGCGAATGCCACGCCCATGACCTACGCTGTGGGCGGGCGGCAGTATGTGGCTATCGCCGTAGGTGGCCATCGGCTGGGAGTAGGTGACGAGAGCGATACCGTAGTTGTGTTTGCGCTGCCACCGAGCCACAACTAATTTGAGAGTAATCTGATGGACATGCGAGTTCACCGCCTTCTCACCTTATCTATAGTTAGTCTCCCTGTTATTGCGTTCACACTCGTTTCCAACACGGTCGCTGTGGGGCAGAAGAAGGCATCCCCTGCACCTGTAACGGCGACGTCTACGCAGCCTGCGGTCGAATCGCTCGATCTCGATATGTATGCGCGGATACGCGAGGAGGGCTTTCGCCACTCGCATGTGATGGAGTACTCGAGCGCGCTCTTTGATGACATTGGTCCACGGCTCACGGGTTCGCCTGCGATGGCTCGCGCGAACGAGTGGACGCGCATGCAACTGGCGGCGATGGGGCTGAGCAATGCGCATCTGGAGAGCTGGGGCGACTTCGGCATGGGCTGGACGCAGCTTGGTTCGTCGCTCTTTCTGGAGAAGCCATCCCACGGCGTCATCGTGGCGCAAGCCACGCCGTGGTCGCCCGCTACGAATGGCGTCATTACGGCTGATGTTGTGGCTGTTCATGGACTAACGGAGGAGAGCGATTTCGCTGCCTACAAAGGCAAGCTAAAGGGCAAAGTGATCCTCTACGGGCACGCTGCTTCGTCTCCGGAGATCGATCCGAACAAGGTGCCTGCCATGGAGCATTACGATGCGAAGAAGCTGGCAGAGATCGAACAGTATCCGTTGAACGACGACATGAAAGACGTAATTCCCGTCAACAACGTGGATGCGATCCGCAAGGTCACGAACGGCTGGGCTTTCCAAGAGAGGGTGGCGAAGTTTTTCAGCGACGAAGGCGCGCTATTGGTGCTGGAGCCGGGTGGCGCGGATGGAGTGCTGAGCGACGACACGAACAGCTCGTTCGGATGGTTCGTGTACTCACCTGAGCACAAGCAGCCGATTCCCGAAGAGGTGATCGCAACGGAAGCCTGGAACCGTATGTCGCGGCTCCTGGAGCAGAAGGTCCCAGTGACGGTGACTGCGCAGGTGAACACGCAGTTCAGCGGCGATCACGAGCAGGGCTACAACACGATTGCCGAGATTCCTGGCACCGATCCGAAGCTGAAGGACGAGGTGGTGATGGTGGGCGGCCATCTCGATAGCTGGGCCAGCGGCACAGGCGCGACGGATAACGGCGCTGGCTCGGTGGTGGCGATGGAGGCCATGCGGATTTTGAAGTCGCTGGATGTGAAGCCGCGGCGCACCATCCGCATTGCGTTGTGGAGCGGTGAGGAGCAGGGCGTCTTCGGCTCGTATGGGTACGTGCAGAGCCACTACGCGACCTTGCATTTTTCGCAGGCGAAGGAGGATGCGAGCATACCGGTCTTCGTGCGCGTAATGACGGCTCCTCCTACATTGAAGCCCGAGGCGGCGAAGTTCGATGCTTACTTCAATATGGACAACGGCACTGGCAAGCTGCTGGGTGTGTTTGCAGAGGGCAACTCCGCGATCGCGCCGATCTTCAAGCAGTGGATGGAGCCGCTGTCGGATCTCGGGATGACCACAGTCTCCGAGCGCAATACGGGTTCGACCGACCATGTGTGGTTCCAACAGGCCGGACTGCCGGGCTTCCAGTTCATCCAGGACCCGCGCGACTATGACAGCCGCACACATCACACTTCGCTCGATGTGTATGACCACCTGAGCCCCGATGACCTGAAGCAGGCGGCCGTGATTGAAGCGATCTTCCTCTACAACACGGCGCAGCGCGATCAGATGCTGCCGCGCCCGCAGCTGCCGCTCAATCTGAAGGATAAGCAGATTGAGGGGCTGTTTCCCGATGCGTTGAAGTAGCGGAAGTCAGACAAAAGAGGAAAGGGGGTAGAGGAGAATGCATCTCTCCTCTACCCCCTCTCCTCTTTTGTCTGTCTTTAGATTTCCTTGACGCCGTCGACAAAGGCCTTCAGCTTGCGGCTGCGGCTCGGGTGACGGAGCTTCCGAAGAGCCTTGGCTTCTATCTGGCGGATGCGCTCGCGGGTAACCTGGAAGGACTGGCCGACCTCTTCGAGCGTGTGCTCGGAGCCGTCTTCGAGGCCGAAGCGCATCTTGATCACACGCTCTTCGCGTGGGGTCAGGGTACGCAGCACCTGCGAGGTGTACTCCTTCAGGTTTACCGAGATCACGGCGTCGCTCGGGCTGACAGCCATGCGGTCTTCGATGAAATCGCCAAGGTGCGAATCCTCCTCTTCACCAATCGGCGTTTCGAGCGAGATGGGCTCCTGCGCGATCTTGAGGACCTTGCGGACCTTTGCGACGGGGATATCCATGCGTTTGGCGATCTCTTCCGACGATGCCTCGCGACCAAGCTCTTGCACCAGCTGACGCGAGGTACGGATGAGCTTGTTGATCGTCTCGATCATGTGCACCGGGATACGGATGGTGCGGGCCTGATCGGCGATCGCGCGTGTGATGGCCTGACGAATCCACCAGGTAGCGTAGGTCGAGAACTTGTAGCCACGACGGTACTCGAACTTGTCCACGGCCTTCATCAGGCCGATGTTGCCTTCCTGGATCAGATCCAGGAACTGCAGACCGCGGTTCGTGTACTTCTTCGCGATGGAGACCACAAGACGAAGGTTCGCCTCGATGAGCTCGCGCTTGGCGCGCTCGGCGTCCATATCGCCCTGGATGATCTCGCGCTGCGTCCGCTTGAGATCATCGAGAGAGATACCGGCATCGGCTTCGACGCGCTCGAGATCGACGCGGCAGTTCTTCTGCTGGCGCTTGTACTCCTTCTTCAGCTCTTCCGAGCGCGAAGCCTCGTACTTGGCGTCAAGCGACTTGATCTGGCGCTCGAGCGTGCGCATCGAGTCCACAGTCTTATTGACCTTGTCGAGCAGGCGCTTCTTCTCACCGTTGGTGTACTTGAACTCGCGAACCACGCGGGAGACGAGCACGTTCTCGCGGCCCATAAGCCAGCGGTGCTTGCGGGCGTACTTGGCCTTCAGCTTGGCGTCTTTGCCCTGCGGGTCTTCGCTCTTGGCGAGATAGTCAGCTGCCTTCTTCTGGTGCTTGACGATCTCGTCGGTGCGGGCCACGGTGGCCTTCACGCGCGCGGCGAGAATCTCTTCGGTGAGCTCTTCCTCATCGAAGGTGACGACTTCCTTGATATTGCGGACTCCGCGCTTGAGGTCTTCACCCAGGCCGACGATCTCGCGAATCACGATGCTCGAACGCGAGATGGCCTTCATCACGCGGAGCTGGCCGCGCTCGATGCGCTTGGCGATTTCGACCTCGCCCTCGCGGGTGAGCAGCGGTACGGTACCCATCTCGCGCAGATACATGCGGACAGGATCGTTGGTCTTCTCAAGGGTGCCGGGCGAAAGGTCCAGTTCGACGTCATCGCCGTCCTCACCGCTCTCGTTGTCGCCGTCCTCGTCCATACCCTTGGAGCCGCGACGGCCCTCGGAGAGAACGTCGATGCCCTGGGTGTTGATGGTGGTCATCAGGTCATCAAGTTCGTCAGGCGAGGTGATGTCGCCGGGCAGCAGGTCGTTGACCTCGCCATAGGTGAGGTAGCCCTTTTCTTTGCCGGTGTCGATGATCCGGTCTACGTCTTCTTCGTACTTGTCGAGTTCTTCAGCCACGGTGGCGCTCCTGGTTGAGGCCGCACGCATAGCGGCGCCTCAGAAAAATATTTTGGAAGTTTCCTGTCTATACCGGGTCAGCAGACGACGGCGGTTAGAGGACTCCCTTGGTTGGTTCGGGTCGCTGGGTACGGAGGTTGCGGTCAAGGCCGCGGGCGCAGGCGGAAGAGGCATGTGACGCTTGAGTGGTCAGGCTCAAGGCTGTCAGGGAAGTCTTCGGCAACTCGGAGGCGCACGAACTCCAGCGAGACTAGTCTATCACTCAGTTAGACGGTTTTGGCGTGGAAAAGATGCAAGTGTGTCACTTTGAACACGATCGACCCTGCCAGACAGGATTTCAGCCGAAGTTGAGCATCGGGGCGGGTTCACGCAGGGGTTCTCCGGGCGCACCCGACTGGCAGTTGGGGCAGAGTCGAGCCTTGATATCCATGCCGTTGCAGCCGTAATCGAAGCTGCATCTGCCGCAGCGTAGCTGGTAGATGGTCTGGCGGTCGCGGGTCGTGGAGGCGGCGCCGGTATCGCGTATGACGGTTTGCCCGTTGGGGTTCTTGTAGCCAGGTGCGGTCGTCGGGGACAGGCCCTTGGAGGCGATAAGGCCGCCGCGACGGGCGGGTGCAGAGAGTTTCATGCGCAGCTTTCTGTTTGAGAGGCGCTACAGCGCTTTGGCGAGGATCAGATCGGAGCAGGTGAGGCTGCCGACCTGGAAGGTGCGGGTTCCGGCCTCGATGAAGCCGTTGCGGTAGTAGAAGTTGAGGGCGCGCTGGTTGCCGTCGTTGACGCCGAGCAGCAGGCGCGTACGTCCGAGTGCGAGGGCGTCGGTTATGGCGGTATCTAGCAGTGCCTGCGCCGGGCGAATGCCCGGGTGGCCCATGACGGGCACCGCTCGGAAGCGGGATAGGAGATAGATGCGCTTCAGCTCGATGTCGCCGGACAGAATGTTGATGGTCGGAAGTTCGGGATCGCTGAGCAGCGTGTAGCCGACCGCGGAAAGATCGTCGGCGAAGGAGCCCGCAGTGGCGAGTGTGACGCGGGTGTTTGGTTTGGCGAGATAGCCTTCATAGGCTGCGGCGGTATGGTGCTTCGCGCAGTGGGCGACAATGTCGCTGCCGGGCAGCATCCAGGTAAAGGCTTCGAGGAAGGTGGCTGCGCCGATGAGCGCGAGGGCTGCTGCGTCCGCTACGGTGGCAGGGCGAAGCGTGACGGGTTCAACCTCAGGGGGTGGCGGCACTTTTGTCGGAGTTGTTTTGGTGGGATCGAGCGTCATCGAGCTTCCTTTACTGATGATGGTAAGCCAGCCGGCATGGACAGGGCGTGGTCGCGTACGGTAGAGATGCCTATGAGTAACGAGCAAAAGATGACGACACAGGAACGGGACGCGCAGTACGCTAAGGTGGGTAAGGAGTTTGCAGCCGACCCGAACGTGCCCGAGGCTTTGAAGCTGCTGACTGATGATCCGCGCGTGACCGTGCGACGAGGTGGAGCGCCTGTCGAAGGAAAATGCGTCGTGTACTGGATGCAGCGATCGCAGCGGGGACGTGACAACCATGCGCTCGATAAGGCGATTGAGTGCGGTAACGCGCTAGGTCTGCCAGTGGTGGCGTACTTCGCCGGGATCCGGAACTTCATCCATGCGAACGCACGACACTACGCGTTCCTCAACCAGGGCCTGCCGGACATCGAAGAAGACTGCGAAGAGCGCGGCGTGGGCTTTGTCATGCGGAAGCATCCGCACCAGAAGCTGGAGCCGTTTCTGGAAGACGTCGGCGCGGTGATGGTGATTGGTGACGAAAACCCTATGCGCGAGCCGGAGCGTTGGCGCGTCCACATGGCGCAGACGCTGAAGGTGCCTTACTGGACGGTGGATGCGGATGTAATCGTACCGTCGAAGCTGCTGGAGAAGGCGCAGTTTTCGGCAGCGGTGGCGCGGCCTCGGCTGTATCGTGCACTGGAGCAGTTCCTCGTGCCATACGACAATCCGAAGGCGGAGGTCGCGTGGAAGAAGCGCCGGGACCTGCATGCCGACGATGTCCGCGCGGATATGACGGTGGACTGGGAAGACTTTGACCGTAGCGTGCCGCCGGTTGAGGCGTGGAAGGGCGGGCATCATGCCGGGCTGAAGCGGCTGCATCACTTTTGCGACATGCTGCTGGAGCGGTACGACCACGACCGCAATCATCCGGAGGTCGATGGTTCGAGCAAGATGAGTCCGTATCTTCATTTTGGGCACCTTGGGCCGCAGACAATTGCATTGGCAGTGGAAGCGGCCGCGAAGAAACACCCGAAGCTGAAGGCCGCGAAGGAAAGCTACTTCAATGAGTTGATTGCATGGCGCGAGCTGTCAGTGAACTTCGTACGCTACCAACCCGAGTACGACTCGCCTGCCTGTGCCGACAACTGGGCAAAGCTAACCATCGCCCAGCATGAAAAGGACGAGCGCGAGGTGCTTTATACGCGCAAGCAGCTGGAGAACGGCGAGACCTACGACGAGTTATGGAACGCCGCGCAGATGCAGATGGTTCGCTACGGATGGATGCACAACTATCTGCGGATGTACTGGGCCAAAAAGATTCTGGAGTGGACGCCGAATGTAGCGACCGCGATGGAGTATGCGATCTGGCTGAACGATCGCTACGAGCTGGATGGGCGCGATCCGGGCGGTTACGCGGGGGTGGCATGGTCCATGCTGGGTAAGTTCGACAGGACATGGTTCGACCGCCCCATCTTCGGCAAGATTCGCTACATGTCCGGCGCAAGCACAGGGAAGAAGTTCGATTCGAAGGCGTACATACGGCAGGTCCAGAACCTCGGATAAGCTGGTGGGTATGAAGCGAGTCCGGTTAGCGGCGGTGTTGCTGTTGTTGGTGGGCGTGGCGCAGGCGGAGAAGAAGCCGAAGTTGCGGATCGTCGATGCGAATGCTCGTGTCGGTGTGGTGACGCGGGTCTTTCATCCCGCGGCAGCTCGCAACTGGCGTGGTGCCGCTGTGCAGGAGCTGGATGCGGTGATCTGGTATCCGGCGAGCGATACCGCGATTGAGACGAAGCAGTTTGTGGGTGATGCGGAGCATCCGCTGTTTGTTGCCGGCAGCGCGATGCCCCATGCAGACTTTGCTCCTCACCTGGAGCGTCTGCCGCTGATCCTGATCTCGCATGGAACAGGCGGCAGTGCTTTGCAGATGGCATGGCTGGGTACGGCGCTGGCGCGGGCCGGGTATATCGCGGTGGCCGTCGATCATCCCGGCAATAACGCGAATGGCAAGCTCACGCCGGAAGGCTTTGCGCTGTGGTGGGAGCGGGCGACGGATTTGTCCAACGTGCTCGACGCGTTGCTAAAGGACGAGACGTTTGGGGTGCGGATAGACTCGACGCGCATTGCGGCTGCGGGTTACTCGCTGGGCGGCTACACGGTGCTGGAACTCGCCGGGGCGCAGACGGATATTGCGCAGTTCTTCGATCGCTGCCGACCCCATCCCGAAGACAAAGCGGGGAAGCCGACCGACGATGCTGCGGTGTGCCATGTGCCGGAGATGCGTGGGATGGGTAGTGTCGACGACATTCTCCAAGCCGTGAGGAAGACGAGTCGCGAGAGCCTGGCGCGATCGGGGGAGAGCTATCGCGATCCCCGGGTAAAGGCGGTGTTTGCGATTGCTCCTGCGCTAGGATTCACGGAAACCCCTGAGAGCTTGCATGCCATTCGCCTGCCGGTGGAGATGGTGGTGGGGACGGAAGATCGCATCGCGCCTGCGAATGAGAATGCGGATTATCTGCGAGCCAACCTGAAGGCCGGGCGCGAGACGACGCTGCCGGGCGTTAGCCACTACACGTTTCTAGATACCTGCACTCCGGCTGGTGTGAGCGCGCTGCCAATGTACTGCACCGAGGCCCCAGGGATTGAGCGGGACGCGGTTCATGCCAGGGTAGCGGCAACGGCGGTGACATTCTTCGATCGCGAACTGCGATGGCGCTAAGGCCTTAGGTTTAGTGGCAGCCGGATTGGATCGTTGGAATGCGTTGCCAGGTCTCTGTCCGGCCGAAGAGAGTGAAGAGAATGTAGCCGCGCAGCTTCAGCTGATTGCCTTCGGGGGTGATGTAGCCACGATAGGTGTGGCCACTAAGCGGGTCATAGAGATGGCCGCCGCCGAGGCGCTTGTCATCGGCAGGCGTGAAGCCGGAGCCGATCACGAGGTTGCAGGCGGGCCGATTGCGCAGTCTGGGGTCGGGGTTGTGGACGTCGACTGTCTGCGGTGGGTTCGGAGAGAGCTTAACCACGCGCAGGCAAACCGCATTGCCACACGGTTCGATGCGGACGATGGCTCCGATGGGAGTGCGCCAGTCGCCCAGGGACGCGGTCACAGGCGATGTCGCATGCGCTGCGGTTACCACAAACAGAAGAGCCAAAAGACTAGAAAGCTTCATCACGATGGGTTGGATGCTTTTTTCCGGGAAGGTCATCGGTCAGGCAATCGAGATTTAGTCGACGCGGCAAATGAGGCACTTGAGATAGCGTGTCTCGGGCAGAGTGAGAATCTCTGGGTGATCGGGAGCGGCAGCGTGCGTCTCCAGCAGCTGTACGCGACGACCGGCATCGGTGGCAGCGGCTGCGACGATCGCGGTGAACTCCTCGAGCGAGACATGGTGCGAGCAGGAGTTGGTGATGAGCGTTCCGCCGGGGTTGAGCAGACGCATGGCGCGCAGGTTGAGCTCTTTATACCCTCGCAGGGCGCCCTCAGTGGCGCGCTTGCTCTTGGCGAAGGCTGGAGGATCGAGCACGATGGCGTCGAATCGGTCGGCCTCTGCGTTGGATTTCTGGGCGATGTCGTCCAGGTGGCGAAGGTATTCGAACGCGTCGGCTTCCACCCAGTCGGTCTCGCAGCGAGCGGCGAGTTCTGGGTTCAGCAGCAGATTGCGGTCGGCGGCTTCCAGAGCGGAACGGCTGGCGTCAACGCCGGTCACGCTGGAACAGATCTTGGCGAGGTGAAGCGCGAAACCGCCTTGATACGTGCAGATGTCGAGAGCTTTCTCCGTGCGACCTGAGGCCGCAACGATGCGCGCGGCGGCTGCGTAGTTCAGTCGCTGGTCGAGGAAGGCGCCGGTCTTCTGGCCGCTGGCCGCGTCGTACTGGAAATGCAGATCGTTGAGTGTAAAGGTGGTCGTCGTGGGTGCAAGCTCGTTACTGGCGAAGAGCGGTTCACTTGAAGGTGCGGGAAGCTGTTCGAGCTCGCGGATGCGAGGGTCGGGACGCTCCCAGATCGTCAGTGGCTCACCGTTCGGAGCCAGGCCCGCGCGAAGGGCTTCGACCAGGACCTTGCGCACGTCATCCTGCGCAGTGCCTTGTGTGAGGAGCTGCGCAAGCACGAGATCGTTGTAGCGGTCAGCAATGATGCCGGGAAGATTATCGGCCTCGGAAAAGATGAGGCGGTGCGCGGTGGTGTTGGGTGCGACGGCTTGGCGCAGAGCGATGGCGGCGTCAATCCGCTGGCGCAGGTCCGCGAGGTACTGCTCGCGAGTGAGCGCAGGCGTATGCGAGACGAGACGTCCAGCAATCTGCGAGGCGTTCGAGTAAAGTGCGGTACCGAGGGGAAGCTCGCGGCGGTCGCTTATCGTGACGAGCGATCCGGCTTCCAGGCCGTCGGTTTTGCTTTCGACATCGGAGCGATAGATCCAAAGGTGGCCCGCACGAAGGCGGTCAGCGGCGCGGAGGGTGATGCGAAGGGTAGACATCTCTCTACCAGTGTAGCGGTGGCCGGTGAAGCTCGCGCTACGGCAGTGTTGGTACGGGGATGTTGAGTAGCTCCGAGATAGCGGTGACGGCGAGGCTGTGGTCCTCGCGCTGCACAAGACCGCTGACGATGACGGAGCCGACAAGGCCTGAGCCTGCGATGACAATCGGAAAACCGCCGCCATCGGTAGCGTAGTCAGAGAGAAAGAGGCCGTGTCGGGCTTCAAGCGTCTGGTTATTGAGCTCGAGTTTGCGACCGACAGCGTAGCTACTGGTGCCGAATCGACGGACAACGTTCCGCTTGCGGCGCACCCAGTCGGCCTGTCCTGGGGTAGCAAGACCGTTGGGCCCGAGCGTGACGGCAGTGAAAAGGATGTGGCCGGCGAGGTCGACTTCGACGGTGCCGCCCGCGTTGAGAGCGGTGAGTTTCGAGCGCAGCAGCGAACCAAGTTGCCAGGCGACATCCGCGTTGAAGGAAGGAAAACGCAGAAGGTTCTCTTGCTGCGTAATGAGGGCGAGGTCGGCGGCGGGGTTGGACATGAAGCAGAGTGTAGAGCAGTCGCGGTAGAGGAGAGAAGAAAAAAGCTCAGGCCTGGGCTTGGCGCTGACGATAGGCCGCTACTTTGTGGCGGTTGCCGCAGGTAGCCATGCTGCACCAGCGGCGGTGGTGGGACTTGGTGTGGTCGTAGAACCAAAGAACGCACGTAGGGTCTTCACAGGTGCGGATGAGGTTGAAGTCGCCGTCGACAAGGAGTTCAGCGGCGGCGTTGGCGAGCGGTCCGAGGATCTGGCGTGGCGTTTCCTGCTTGCGACGGTGTTCGAGGCGCGGCTCGGAAGCCTTGTCCCAGACGAGATGCGGATGGCTCTTGGAGCGAGCCAGGAATTCGTTGAGGAGGTCGGGATTGCCGTGCTTGTGGGCCTTGCGTTTTTCGACGAGCGTGCGGAGCGTCTCGCGAAGCAGACGCGTATCGGCGAGGAGTGAGCCGGCGGGACTGGGAGCCCGGGCCGGAACAGGAATGTCAGCAAGAGCCAGCCAGCGAAGAACATCGGCGTCAGACTGCAGTTGATCGACGAGTTGGCCACCAATCCTAGACGTAGTGTTGAGCAGGTCTAAGGCGGGATGATCGGCAAGGAAGATCGGTTCCATGGTGAGTCCTCAAGGGCAGACCAGATAATTATACCGAAGAAACGAATTTTTGCCGGTTACATAGACATCTGTAACTGCAGAAGAGTAATTTTCAAGGTGTCGCAGATCAAAGCGCCTCCACAGGAGATGACGGTATGACACGCAGAAGCTTTTTAGAGCAGGGTACAGGGTTGGCGGCCGCGGCTGCGCTGGATGCAAAGGCGAAAGCTCAAGAGGCGGATGGCGTGAGTCGGACGACCGTGCCGCATGTCGTCGTGAAGCGCGTGAAGGCGGATGGCGTGACAGTGTTCTATCGGGAGGCTGGGCCAGTGGAGGCGCCGGTGATCCTGCTATTACACGGGTTCCCGACGTCGTCGTTTATGTACCGAGAACTGATGCCGCGACTTGCTGACAAGTTTCGCGTGATTGCTCCGGACCTGCCGGGATTTGGTTTTACGGAGGTGCCGACGGAACGTGGCTATCGGTACACGTTCGATGCCCTCGCAAAGACGATAGAGGCATTTACGGAGGTGCTGCAGTTGAAGCAGTATGCGCTGTATGTGTTCGACTACGGCGCGCCGACAGGGTTGCGACTGGCGATGGCGCACCCGGAGCGAGTGACGGCGATCGTATCGCAGAACGGCAACGCGTACGAAGAGGGTCTGGGGGGCGCGTGGGCACCGATTCAAAAATATTGGCAGGAACCGACATCGGCGAATCGTGAGATCGTGCGGCAGGCCTTGAGCGGTGAGGGGTTGAAGGAGCAATACGTTTACGGCGTGCCGCGTCCGGAGCGGATTGCGCCGGAAGGCTACACGCTCGATGCGGCGATGATCCAGCGCCCGGGAAACATGGAAATCCAGCTAGACCTGTTCCTTGATTATGCGAATAACGTGAAGCTGTATCCAGAGTTCCAGCAGTACTTCCGCAAGCATCAGCCGCCTACCCTGGCGATCTGGGGTGAGCATGACCCTTTCTTTATTCCAGCGGGAGCGAAGGCGTTCCAGCGCGATAATCCGAAGGCGACCGTGCAATTTCTGGATACTGGGCACTTTGCGACGGAGACGCATGTTGTGGAGATTGCGGAGGCGATGCGGCGGTTTCTGAAGTAAGGGTGATACGGCTGTGCGAGGTGCTCGCACAGCCGTAGTAGGTAAAATGGACGGATGGCGCGGACGAAAGCGAATCCGGATGTTGTTGAGACGTCATTGACGGGGCTTGGCCTGTTGGGTACGCCGATCTTCAACAAAGGCACGGCGTTCCCTGAGAGCGAGCGCGATGCCTTTAGTCTCCACGGGCTGCTGCCTCCACAGGTAGGGACACTCGAGCAGCAGGTGGCGCGACGGTTGAAGGCGTTCCATGCCATTGCGCCGGCAGATGACCAAAGCACGGAAGCACAGTTTGCTCGCTACACGTTTATGCGCGATCTGCAGGACGTGAACGAGACGCTTTTCTATGCGCTGATTACGCAGAACGTGGCAGAGATGCTGCCGGTGGTCTACACGCCCTCAGTGGGCGTTGGCTGCGAGCGGTTTTCGGAGATCTGGCGGAAGCCGCGCGGCGTGTTCCTGAGCTATCCGAACATGGACCGCATCGAGCGCATCCTGGGCCATCCGCGCTACGACGGCGTGCGCTGTATCGTAGTGTCGGACGGCGAGCGCATTCTTGGTCTCGGCGATCAGGGCGCGGGCGGCATGGGTATCCCGATCGGCAAGCTGGCGCTTTATACCGCACTGGCGGGGATTCATCCGCTGCAGTGCCTGCCGGTATTTCTGGATGTAGGTACGGACAACATCGACCGCATCACCGACCCGCTGTACCTCGGTTGGAAGGAGCGCCGCGTCCGTGGCGCGGAGTATGACGCTTTCGTTGACCGTTTCGTAAAGGTGGTGAAGCGTCGTTGGCCGCATGTGCTGCTGCAGTGGGAAGACTTTGCTGGAGCGAACGCGGCAAAGCTGCTGGGTCGATATCGCGACACGCTGCCGAGTTTTAATGACGATATTCAGGGCACGGCAGCGGTGGCGGTCGCGACCGTGCTGGCAGCGGTGAATGTCACCGGCGTGCCCTTGCCGCAGCAACGCTTTGTGGTGTTTGGATTCGGCTCGGCTGGGCTTGGTATTGCGGCACTGCTGACGCAGGCGCTGATGAAGGCGGGGTTGAACGAGGTCGAGGCGCGACGCTGCTTCTGGGCTGTCGATAAAGATGGTCTGCTGGTGGAGTGGGCGCAGGGAGTTCGGCCGGAGCAGGGAGCGTATACGCGAACCCAGGCCGAGGTGGAGGGCTGGGTCCGCGATGGCGACGGACGTATCAGTCTGCTGGAGGTAGTGCAGCGTGTCAAACCGACCGTGCTGCTGGGGGTTTCGGGGCAGCCGGGAGCGTTCAGTGAGGATGTGGTGCGGGCGATGGCTGGTGGAGTGTCGCGGCCTGCGATTCTGCCACTGTCGAACCCGACAAGTAAGTGCGAAGCTGCGCCAGACGACTTGATCCGTTGGAGCGAAGGCCGGGCGATTGTGGGTACGGGCAGCCCTTTCCCCCCCGTGAAATTCGCAGGGCGCGAGATGCGGATCGCGCAGACGAATAACTCCTACATCTTCCCGGGACTCGCGCTCGGCATCGTGTGCTCCAAGGCCAGGCGGGTAAGCGACGGCATGATGATGGCTGCTGCCGAGGCGCTCGCTCGTCTGTCGCCGACCCGCACGGATAGCGCGGGGGGTCTGTTACCGCCGCTGGAGTCGTTGCGGAAGGTTTCAACCAGTGTGGCGGTGGCAGTGGGGCGCCAGGCGGCACTGGAAGGGCTCGCTGCCGTAAAGGGCGAAAGCTTTGTGGAAGCCTTAAGAGCAAGCGTGTGGGAGCCGATATATCGTCCCTATAAACGTCGTTAGGGCGAAGCACCCGCTCTCCACGCGCCCGCTTCTCTCAATACTTGTAGACGCGGGCCTCCCACGCGGCCAGGTGTAGCGTCGTCGTGTCCGCCTCGGTGGTTACACTGTTTGCCAGCAGAAGCCTTCCGCTCGCCATCGGCAACGTGTACGTCACAGGCGTCTTCGACATATTGAGTACGACAAGATAATGGTCGTTGTTCAGTGTGCGCGTATAGGCGAAGACCTGCGCGTGCGCGGGGTCCAAGTCTTTGTAATCACCATAGACCAGCGCCGGAGACTTATGGCGCAGAGCAATCATCTGCTGCGTGTAGTGGTAAATCGAGTTTTTGTCGGCGAGTTCTTGTGCGGCGTTGATCTCCACGTAGTTCGGGTTCACAGCGAGCCATGGCTTCGCTGCCGTCGTGAAGCCCGCATTCGCGGAGGCGTTCCACTGCATCGGCGTACGCGCATTGTCGCGGCTGGTGTGCCGCAGGTTCTTGATGAAAGAGTCAACAGGAACATGGCCAGTTAGTACATCGGCCTTATACGCGTTCTTCACTTCGATGTCGTCGAATTGGCTGATGTCGGTGAAGGGGTAGTTGGTCATACCGAGTTCGTCGCCTTGATAAAGAAACGGCGTTCCGCGCATGGTGAGCAGCAGTGTGGCTATGAGCTTGGCGGAGGGAACGCGGAACTGGGGTGAGTCGTCGCCGAAGCTGGAGACGAGGCGCGGGTTGTCGTGGTTTGAGAGGAACACCGTGTCCCAGCTATGGGCGTCCAGCGCCTTCGCGTGGTCGGCGTAGATGGCTTTGAACGCAGGCAGCGTCCACGTCTTGTATTCGTGCCCGTCGCGGTTGATGCGGACAGCATCGAAGTTGAAGATCATGTTGAGCTCATGTCGGCGTTCATCTACGATCTTCGGGGTTCCGGCGAGATCTATCCCTAAAGCTTCGCCCACGGTCATGGTGTCGTACTTTGAGAGGGCCTCGCGATTCATCTCCTGCAGGTACTCATCGCGGTGCGGGCCGTTGGCTAGGGTAGGCACGTAGTTCTGATCGAGGGGCAGGTCGGGAAGGCCGACGGGCTTGGAAATAAGTGGGATCACATCCATGCGGAAGCCATCGACACCCTTGTCGAGCCAGAAGCGCATAAGCGAATAAACCTCCTGGCGGACCTTCGGATTATCCCAGTTCAGGTCAGGCTGCTTGGCGGCGAACAGATGCAAATAAAACTGGTTAGTGGTGGGATCGAGCTGCCACGCCGAGCCGGAGAAGAAGCTGGGCCAGTTGTTCGGTGGGAGCGGATGGGAAGGGTCGGCGGGATTCGGCTTGCCATCGCGCCAGAAGTAGAAGTCGCGATGGGGGTTGTCCTTGGAGAGGCGTGATTGCTTGAACCACTCATGCTCGTCAGAGGTATGGTTCACCACAAGGTCGATGATGAGGCGCATGTGGCGCTTGTGGATACCGGCGAGCAGGCGGTCGAAGTCGGCCATAGTGCCGAACTCTTTCATTACCTTGCGATAGTCACGAATGTCGTAGCCGTTGTCGGCGTTGGGCGAGTCATAATGCGGAGACAGCCAGACAACGTTGATCCCCAGCTGCTGCAGATAGTCGAGCTTGGCAGTGATCCCGTTGAGGTCGCCGACACCGTCGCCGTTGGAATCATTAAAGGAACGGGGATAGACCTGATAAACGACAGCGTCCTTCCACCAGGCGGTGCGATAGCCGTTGATAAGGGTGGTGGGTGCAGTCACGGTCTGAGCGTGGCAAAGAAGGGGTAAAGCAGATGCGAGCGAGAGTACGGCGGCAGCAAGAGTTTTCATCGCTGCCGATGGTACATCTCGCTCGCATGAATGGTGAAATGTCTCTTAGCGATTGAGGTCGTGAATGGCCTGACCCGCAGCCTGAGCCACTTTACCTGCCGCGTCCTTCACGAAGCCGGTAGCCTCATCGACAACGCCATCATCATGTAGGTCCTGATCGCCGGTGAGCTTGCCAGCGGTCTGCTTCACCTTGCCGGAGATCGTATCGCCGATACTGCTGACGCGCTTGTCTACACCCCAGCGGGCGGTGCCGCGGGCTGCGTCTTCGAGGGTGTCATTGCCGGTGGCGTATTCGGGGCCGGGCGTATTCAGGACGATGTAAGCGGCGACGGCAGCGCCGGAGGCGATAGCAAGAATCCAGGGAAGCTTCATAAAAGTTGTCTCCAGCTGTTTGAGATGCACGGTGTGGTCTCCGCGTTGGGCTGGGTCTATGGGATTCAAGCCTAGAATTGAGTCTTATGGCGGATAGAACGAACGAGTTTGATGTGGTGGTGCTGGGCGCAGGCGCGGCGGGAATGATGTGCGCCTTCGAAGCCGGGAGGCGTGGCCGGCGGGTGCTGCTGCTGGACAACGGCGACAAGGTCGGGCGAAAGATTCTGATCTCGGGAGGAGGCCGCTGCAACTTCACGAATATCCATGCGAAGCCGGAGAACTACCTGAGCGAAAATCCCCACTTCGCGCGGTCGGCGATGGCGCGGTTTACTCCAGCAGACATGGTCGCGCTGGTGCAAAAACACGGGATCAGGTATCACGAGAAAACGTTAGGGCAGCTGTTCTGCGATGACTCGGCACGGCAGGTCGTCGTACTTCTGGAAACGGAGTGTAAAGAGGCTGGAGTGGTTACGCGGTGCGGGGTGAATGTGGGAACGGTCACTCGCGAAGCAATCGGATTCAAGTTGACGACCGATGCGGGCGAGCTTCATTGCGGGGCTGTAGTCGTGGCGACGGGCGGATTGTCGATCCCCAAGATGGGTGCGACGGCCTTTGGGTATGAGCTGGCTAAGCAGTTCGGGCATAGCGTCATCGACCCGCGTGCCGGACTGGTGCCGCTCGTGTTCGGAGTGGAGGACCGCGAGCGCTGGTGCGATCTGGCAGGGGTGGCGTTTGAAGTGGTGGCGCGGGGAGAAAGTCCAACCAAGGACGACAAGCCCAAGAAAAAGCTGAGGACGCCGGAGTTCCGCGAGGCATTGTTGGTGACCCATCGTGGCGTGAGCGGGCCAGCAGTATTGCAGGCTTCTTCGTACTGGCGGCCGGGAGGGACCGTGACCTTCGATGTGGCGCCGGGCCGCGAGGTGTTCCGACCCCTGCTTGATAAGAATGCGCGTCGCGACGAGGCAAGTTTGTTTGCTGCGTTACGAGGGGTGTTGCCGCAGCGGATGGCAGAGCGCTGGGTGGCGACTCTGCCGGAACATGACTGGACGAACGCCGGGCTCGCGCGGCTGGAAAGCGAGCTACATGCCTGGACGCTGCGACCGGACGGGAGCGAGGGCTTCGCGAAAGCCGAGGTCACGGTGGGCGGAGTGAACACAGATGAGCTGAACTCGCAGACCATGGAGAGCAAGCGTGTGAAGGGGCTCTACCTCATCGGCGAGGTAGTGGATGTGACGGGCTGGCTTGGTGGTTACAACTTCCAGTGGGCCTGGGCGAGTGCCGTGGCTGCTGGACGAAGCCTATAGAGGCGAGGGCTAGTCGTGAACAGAGTCTTTCGCCTGCTCTGCGGGGATGGGCGCGCCGGGCAAACGAGGCATGATCCATCGCGAGATGAAGACGAGTACAAAGTACGCGACAACGGCTTCGAGCGCGAGTAGCGGAAGTCCCGCTCCGCAAGCCATGCCGATACCCGTCACGAGCCAGATCGTAGCCGCTGTGGTAAGTCCTTTGACGCGGTCGTCGTGGACGAAGATCAGTCCCGCGCCGATGAAGCCGATGCCGGTGACAATCTGTGCGGCGACGCGCGAGGGATCGAGGACGACGCGGCCATCAACAAGGACATCGCTGAAGCCGTACTTGGAGATAAGCACGAAGAGAGCGGCGGAGGTGCCGACGACGGTGTAGGTGCGCAGGCCTGCGCTCTTGTGGCGGATTTCACGTTCAATTCCGATGATGGCCGAGAGCACGAACGCTGCAGCGAGCTCCGCAATCTGAAGAAGACCCTGCCCGTTGCTATTGCCCGCGCTACCCCAAAGATGCATGGAGAGATTGTAGACCTGCGACTACTGCACGGTGAGAGTAAGGGGAACGCTGTGCGTCAGGCCGTCTGCCGTCGCGCTGATGCTGAGGTTGTAGCTGCCGGTGGGCGTGGGCTTGGTGGGATTGGACGGGCCGCTCGTCGGCGGAATGATGCGGGTACCGGTGCAGCCAGCAAGAAGAACGAGGACCAGAGAGCAGGGAGTCAGGAGGACGAATTTGCACCGAGCGAGGCTCCGACGTCGCAGTGTAAACGGTAGCGTCAGGAATAGCAGTGCCAGGTAGAAGGTGCGCGGAGTGTGGAGCGAGGCTGTTGCTGCCGTCGTGACGACGGTGACGGTAAGGGGCGTGGTGTTGCCGAGTGAAGCCGCGGGCGGTGTAATCGTGCAGGTGCTGTAGGTGGGCGCTCCGGTGCAGGTGAGAGCGATATTGCCAGTGAGGCTGGCAAGGGAGCTTAGCTGCAGGGTATAGGTGGTAGTAGCACCGGCCTTGAGAGTGGCCGCGGCAGAGCCTGTGGAGACGAGCACGAAGTCGATGCCAGTACCGCTGAGCGCAACGGTCTGTGTTGCGATAGCCGCGTTGGTGCTGAGGGTGAGAGCCCCATCGAGTGGGCCGCTTGTTGTTGGCGTGAAGACGAGGGTGTAGGTGCAAGTGGCTCCGGCGGCCAGGGTTGAGTTGCAGGTGGTAGAGGCAAGGGTAAAGTTCACCGAAAGTGCGGTGTTGGAGATCGCGAGCGGCAGGCCGCCATTATTAGTCAGCGTAACGGTCTGTGCTGGCGAGGCGAGCGAAACGCCGGTGTCTGAGAAAGATAGCGCACTCGGAGAGAGGGACACACCAGGAGGCGCCACGCCAGTCCCGGTGACTGTTATCGTCTGCGAACGAAACTGATCGGTTAGGGTAACGGTCGCCGAGCGCGTGCCAACCGCTGTGGGTGTGAACACGATACTCAACGCGCAGGTAGTGCCTGCTGAGAGGGAGTTGCCGCAACTGCTTGTGAGAGCGAAGTCGCCGGGTGTAATGCTGGCGTTAATCAGGGTAAGAGCCACGCCTCCCGCGTTGGTGAGCGTAACCTGCTGCGCTGCGCCGCTGATGTTGAGTTGTTGCGCCGGAAAGGTGAGCGCGCTGCTGGAGAGGGTATCCGTTGCCGGGGCGTTGCCGGTACCTGTCAGCGTTGCCGTTTGCATGCCTGCTGAGTCAGTCAGGGAGAGCACGGCATTGCGGGCACCCGCCGCGGAGGGCGTAAAGCTGATGGAGACTGCGCAAGCGGTCTGGGGAGCTAGCGTGCTGGTGCACGTATTGGCTACGAAGGTGAAGTCGCTTGCGTTCGTGCCGGTGATGGTTGGCGCTTGCAGATTTGCGGTTGTGCCGCCGTTATTAGCAATGCTGATGATCTGCGAAGGGTCGGACTGATTGACGACAACGGCTGCGAAGGTGAGCGAGGTGGGCGTGAAGACGACACTCGGAGCGCTCGTACCTGTGCCGCTGAGTGGAACGAGGTCCTGCCCCGTGGGAATGTTCGCGTAGATGTTGAGCCGTCCGAGACGGTTGCCTGTCGTCGTTGGGTTGAAGGTGATCTGCACCGCGCACGTCGCGTTTACGGGAAGTGTCTGCTGCGAGCACGTGTCGCTGGCGATGGCAAAATCACCAGAGATCGTGAGCGTGGCAAAGACGGCGGGTGCATTGCCACTACTGGTTAAAGTGAGGGTCTGCGCCGCAGACTGAGTGGAGACCTGCGTGGCAGGGAAGGTCAGTGTCGAAGCTGAGAGCGTGAGGGCGGGTAGCGTGGGGCTGCTGGCGGTGAGGAGTGGCGTCTGCCAGAGCCCTCGGCCATAGGTTGCTGCGCGCAACATGCCGGTAAGGCCGGTACCGGTAGCCATGTTGGCTGCGGTTTGCATGGCGATCACCGGCGCGTTGGGTAGTCCGGTTCCGAGCAGTGACCAGCAGTTCGTAGTGGGGCAGGTATTGACGGTCTGCGTCACGTAGACGCCGGTGTCGAGCGCGAGGTAGACAGTGTTGGCGTCGTTGGGGTCGACGGCAACGGCGTTTGCCGGGGCGTCGGGCAGGTTTGCAGAAAGGTTAATCCAGTGCGCGCCGAAGTCGGTGGAGCGGTAGAGGTGCGGATAGCCGAACCCCATGATCGTGGCATACACCGTCGCGCCGCTCGCGTCGTGAGGGTCAGCGGCGAGGGAAGAGATGTCGAAGGCCGCCGGATTGAAGAGGTTCGCGTCCGCTAGATCGTTGGTGACGGGCGACGTGGCGATGTCCCGCCAGATGGGCGCAGTGTTGGCGGTGGTGGTGACGAAGAGATGTCCGGCAAGGGTGCTGCCGCCGTCGAGCGCACCGCTCAGTCCCGAATAGAGAACGGATGAGCCAGAGAACTGCGGATTGCTGCTGACGGTGCTGGGGCCGGCGGCGGCGAGTGAGCGGATGAAGGGGCTGGTGGAGGTGCACGGCGTGCCGCTATTGTTCAGTGAGGGGCTGATGGCGTTGGCGGTGGACCAGGTCGTGCCGGTAGCTGCCGGCCCTCTCCAGATGCGGCAGGTGGCGACGAGCAGGTTCGTCGTAAGTGCGGGGTCCAGAAGTGACGGTGCATCGAGCAGGCTGGCGTCGTAGGCAGTCTGTGGTGCGCCGATGGTTGCGGGAGGTAGGAAGCTGGCCGCTGTGCAAGCCGAACCCATTGGGCAAAGGGCAAGGTTCACGCCTGCTCCGATGGTGAGCAGCCAGTTATTCGGCGTATTGGGGTCGAGCAGCGGATAGCCACCTTCGCCCGCAGATAACTGCGGCCATACCGTAAGCGCAGAGGCGGTGCTGGTGGCCGCAGAGCCGTTTGCGCCGAGACCTGCGAGCAATGTGTTGGGATCAGAAGGATGTTGTGCAAAGTTGACGACCTCAGCGAGTGAACCGCTGAAGCCCGCGTTGAGATTGTCGAAGTGTGTGATGTCCGACGCTGAGCACGTAGGGCCGGTTTCGGCAACGCCATCGAGCGAGCGCCAGAGGCCGCCATCGTTGCCAAGATAGAGAATGGGTACGCCGCTCGACTGGGCGACAGCCGCGAGTGTGTGTTGCGCTGGTGCAACAGCTGCAGGGGCATTGCAGCCATCGAGAGCATTCGTGGTGTTGCGTAGCGTGCAGCTACTGCCGCCGGCGGTCATGGCGCAACGGTAGAGGTCGACGGTTCCGGCAAAAAGTAACGTGCCATTGGCTGCCACAGGCGCTGCCGCAAGTGCAAGGTCGTAGCTGCCCTGAGCTATCTGCGAGGTTCCGGTGGTGTCGAGCACGTTGTTGTCGATACGCGTGGCGAAGGTAGGCGCCGACGCTGCGCAGGTGCTGGAGGTTGCGAGGCAGAGGTCCTGCCAGAGGCCGAGGTCGTTGTTGTTGGCGTCGACCGTCAGAGCGTAGAGGTCGCCTGTGGCAGGCTGGGCTGTGATGACACCCCTGAAGAGGGGACAGTTGCTTGAGCCAACACCATTCACGCCGACGGGGCAGTTTGCGGTCGTGAGCGTGGTGCCGGGTTGCGCGGTGAGGCGCGTCCATGTAATGCCATCGGTTGAACTGTAGTACCCGTGACTGCGAATGGCAGCAAAGAAGCGCTGTCTCTGCGCGTTCCACACAACAGAGGTGGCAGCATTGCCGACCTGTCCGGTCCCCAGCGGTTCAGGCTCCTGCACAATCGTTGCGCCGTCGTAGAGAGTCGCCATCTGCCACGTCGCGCCGCTATCGTTGGAGTAGTACAGTCCGGGGATCGAAGTGGTGTTGGGAGCCGCCACAAAGGCAGCCTGTGGCGAGAGGCTGAAGGCAGCAACCGCGAGCGTCGGTGTCGCCGTGCTGAAGGCCAGGGCCGCTGTTGCTAGTCCTGTAAAGGAATGATTGCCGTTCACGCCATCGTGCGAGCCGGAGATAAGCGTCCAGCTGACGCCGTTATCGGTTGAGCGAAGGATGCCCAGCCCATAATAAGAGTCGGTCGAATCGTTGGAGTCGCCGGTGCCTGCGAGCAGTACCGGATTGGCCTTGGGCTGCACGGCAACCGCGCCGATGGAAAGGGATGCCTGCGCGTCCGTCAGCGGTGCGAATCTGATGGCGGTGAGTGGGCCTGCTGCATTGGAAGATTTCCAGACTCCGCCGCCGGTGGTTCCCAGATATACGGTATTTCCTGTGGCATCGTTGGGATCAGCCGCGAGCGCGGTGATGCGACCAGTGAGGTTACCGAAGGTCGGCGAGGTGATGGCGACGGGCCCGAGCGGCTGCCAGGCGTTCGCGAGGTTCGCCGTCAGCGGAAGAGCGATGCTTTGCGAACGCGCTTTGAGCAGCGAGGCCGCAGGCAGCAGTGACTTATCTTTGGTTTGGCGTTGTTGCAGGAAGCGCTGCGTTCGTTGCGCTAAGGGCTGTTGCGAAAACAGCGCAGGTGGGGCCGTCGCCAGAAGCGATAGCAGCGTGAACACACGAAGGTGAAAGCCTGCGAAACAACTCTGCGGCAAGCGAGATCCTGATGGTTCGAACGCAGCTGCCAAACCCATAACAGGGGTTATCGGAAGAATGCGCCGAGAAGATGAGGGGCCTGCCGAGGATTCTACTGCAAGTAGTGATCGAGCGTGGAAGTTACAGGCTCATGGCTATCAGGCTGCAGAGCGCGGCCACAGTCAGCACGATGATCCGTGAGCGGTGCAGGGTGTCCCACTTTTGGTGCTCGCGCCGATCCGCGTCGGACATTGCGCCTTTGAGTCGCATCATCCGGTTGTTGATGGGCACGAGAAAAAGCAAAGTCATAAGAATCGCCATTGCCCACAGGGCCGTCGCGCAATAAAGCAGGACAGAATCGAGCTGGCCGCGGCGCAGAATACTCTCTGCGATCAGAAGCAGCAGATTAGCGCCATACCAGAAGGGCATGGCATTGCCGAGTCGCCTCGCGAAGTGACGGAGAACCTCCGCCTGGGTGAGTGGATCAAGTCGGTTGAGGATGGGATCGATGAAGACTGCGACGCAGAGCTCGATCCCGATCATCAGGGCGAGGGAGAGTGTTGTGACGAGGTCAAGGATGAGCATGGGTGTCCTCTCGCCTAAGATACGTTGTCCTGAAAGGATGGTTCCTGGCGCCGTCAACTAGCAGCGAACAATGTTCGTCGACTTTAGCCCGCGCGTGGCGTTACGCGTATCGATGAATAGGCGACTCGCAGTGACGAGTGCTGGGATGTCATATGCGCTGTGATTGGTCGCAAGCAGGACGCAGTCAAACTCAGGTATCTGCTCGAGTGGCGTGGACGTGGTCTTCAAAGAGTAGTGACGTCCTGCATCGACTGACGGGAAGTAAGGATCGTTATAGGCGACGTGCGCTCCGGCCTGCTGAAACAGGGAGAAGAGCGTAAGTGCAGGGGATTCGCGCAGGTCGTCGATATCGCGCTTGTAGGCAATGCCAAGCAGGAGCACGCGCTTGCCTTGAAGCGTACCGAGCGCGCGGCGCGCAGTATCGACGACAAAGGCGGGCATCGCTTCATTGACCTCGCCGGCGAGTTCGATGAAGCGCGTCGGTTGATTGAACTGCCGGGCACGCCAGCTCAGGTAGAACGGATCGACCGGAATGCAGTGACCGCCAATTCCAGGGCCGGGGTAGAACGGTTGGAAGCCGAAGGGCTTGGTAGATGCCGCATCGATAACCTCCCAGATGTCTATGCCCATCGCGAGGCACAGCTGCTTCAGCTCGTTGACCAGCGCGATGTTGACTCCGCGGTAGATGTTTTCAAGCAGTTTGGTCATCTCCGCCGCGTCGGGCGAGGACATGGGAATCGTGCGGTCAAAGATGGCTCCATAGAGCGCGCAGGCTGCAGCGGTCGCCGTCGCACTGGTGCCACCGATGACCTTCGGGATCTCGCGGCGGGGAGTGGTTGTGTTCCCGGGGTCTTCGCGCTCCGGACTGAAGGCGACAAGGTTGCCGAGAAGGATCGTGGAGGGCTCGGCTTCGGTGACTGAATCGTCGTCGGTGTGCGGCCGCAAGCCGACCGGGCCATGTTGTTGCAGCGCCGGCACGACAAGTTCACGCGTGGTGCCGGGATACGTGGTGCTCTCGAGCACAATCAACTGCCCAGGGAAGCTGTGGGGAGCGACGGCTTCGACCGTGTGTTGAACATAGCTAAGGTCTGGCTCGTGTCCTGCGCCCAGCGGGGTGGGAACGCAGATGAGCACAGCGTCACACTCGCGGAGCAGAGAAAAATCACTGGTCGCGCTGAATCCTGCAGCTCGCGCGGCGGCGATGTCCGCTGAAGGAATGCGGTGGATATAACTGATGCCGTCTTGCAGGCTGTCGACCTTGGCTTGATCGATGTCGAAGCCAGTGACGGTGAAACCTGCTTCCACGAAGAGCAGCGTGAGCGGCAGGCCGACATAACCGAGGCCGATGATGCCGAGGCGGGTTTCGCGGGCATCGACGCGGGCTGTCCATTCAGCGAGTGTATGCAAACGCTTCATCGTACTCGCGATTCCTGAAGTTGAGCGGCCAGCTGCTCGCGGTGCCATGCGACGGTCCGTGCGAGGCCATCTTCAAAGGACACGAGCGGCTCGTAGCCAAATGCCTCCTTCGCTGCAGAGATGTCGGCCAGGGACGTGTCGATGTCCCCGCTGCGACGTTCCGTGTTGACAGGCGGAGCCGTCTGCCCGGTCAGCCTGGCAAGCACCTCGTAGGTGTGGTTCAGCGAGAAGCGTTCGCCGCACGCGACGTTGAAGACGCGGCCCGCGACATTTGCTGCAGGAGCATTCAATGCGAGCAGGTTCGCGGAGACGGCGTTCGCGATGTAGGTGAAGTCACGCGATTGTGTGCCGTCGCCCTGCATCACGCAGGGTTCGTTCCGCAGCATGTTCAGTGCCCACTTCGCAATGACGCCGGAGTAAGGCGAGTCCGGTGCCTGCCGCGGTCCGAAGATGTTGAAGTAGCGCAGGCACACCGTCTCCATGCCATACACCCGTGCGTAGCTCTGCATGTACAGCTCGCCGGTGAGCTTCTGCACGGGGTACGGCGCGATGGGTTCGGGCTTCATCGTCTCTACACGTGGAAAGCCGGGCTGATTACCGTAGGCGGAGCTTGACGCCGCGTAGAGCACACGCTTTATACCGGCTGCACGCGCACCCTCAAGCACGTTGAAGGTGCCCTCGATATTTGCGTTATGCGAGGGGCGCGGTTCCTTCACGCTGCGTGGCACGCTGGGCAGCGCGCCTTGGTGCAGGATGGCGTCCACGCCGCGGCAGGCACTGACGACGGCGGAAGCGTCGGCCAGATTGGCCTCGATGAAATCCACGCCTGAGGGAATATTCGAGAGCTTGCCGGTCGCGAGACTGTCAAAGCCACGGACGGCGTGGCCCTGCGCGAGCAAGGCCTCTGCGAGATGTGAGCCGATGAAGCCAGCGACGCCGGTGATGAGATAAGTAGCCAAGAAGACTAGTTTACCGTGCGGCGCCGCTGAGAATCTTATTCGGGCGAGACGCCATTCCCCGGACGAGGTCCGCGTGGTCCGCCGAAGCCACCGGGACCAAGGACTGCTGGCGAGGCCGTTGGGTCGACGGCAGCGATCAGTTCAGCGGATAAGCCAGCCTGTGGATTGGCGTGGTCCTTGAAGCGCAGCGAAGCAACAAAGAGGTCACCGTGCTGATGGGTGAAGACCTGATCTTCCTTCGGCAGCGTGCGATGGATCTTGTGGCTGACGTATGGCTCCATCGACATCAGGCGAACCGTCTCTTCCTCAGGAAAAAAGATCTGCCCGACGTGCGAGATGTGGCCCGCTGCATAGGTATGTTCGTTGGCCATGCCGCCGACACGCACTTTGAAGTGGATGTGGTTGACGCGACCCTGGTAGAAGCCGGGGAAGATCGTGTGGAAGAGCACCGCGCCGTTCGCGTCGGTCAGCTGCACACCGCGCAGGAAGGTCAACTTGTCGGTCGGCGTATTCTCGCCGCCAGGCCCTCCGCCTGGAAAGCCATCCGGCGGCGGCCCGGCATGCTCAGGGTCGAAGTCGGGCGGCGGCGGCCCATGCTGGTCGCCAAGACCTCCAGGAAAGCCGCCCATGCCGTTCTGTGCGGTAAAGCCGGAGTAGAGCCCCAGGGCATCGCAATGCCAGAGGTCAATAGCCGCGTTGGGTAGGGGTTTGCAGGTGCGCGCATCCAGTACGGCAACGCGTAACGTCAGAGGAAAGCCGGGTTTGTCTTCGGCGATGTTTGAGCGGATCGCCTCGTCCTTGACGTAGAAGGGGCCTACTTCCTGCTCGGGGTTCAGCTTGCAGACCTCAGTGGAGGGAGCAAAGCCCAGCGCGAAAGCCGCGCGTTGCAGCTGAAAAGTGGAGGCAAGTGCCACGGAACGAGCGAGAAATCGCCTCCGGTCAAGCGATGCAGGTGCTGACATGAAACTCCTTACAGAGGTTGGGGGAGCAAACCTCTGAAGGCATGGGACGGTCGGTTCCTACGGAAGTACTACAGGCAGCTAGAAGGTCTCGAGCGTAAAGTCGACTTCTTTATCCATGTTGGTGTCGAACTTGCTAATTTCGCGTGCCTTCGAGGTACGTTCACGGAAGGTGGCCCATACCTTGTAGTCAACATTGCCGTCGAGACGCTTGAAGATATAACGACCGTCCGGGCCGGTGATGTAGGTGGTGATATTAGAAGTATCGCCGACCTGCAGCTTAATGACTGCGCCCTTCAAAGGCTCGTGATGAGGATCGGTTACGGTACCCGTTAGAGTGCGGACGCTATGCCCGCCCATCTGCAAAGGCTGTGCGGGCGTCGCTGACATCGGCAATAAGCTGAGCAACAGCCCTAGTGCCAGGCGGGGTGTCTTCGGATGATGCTTCAGCGTACGCATATCGTTCCTCTCGTGCAATCAACACAACCATCAGTTCAAACACCGGGACGCGTAAGAAGTGGCTACGGTCTACTGTGTGCCTCAGTAACTGTGTCCCAGAATCGGGTGCGGCTCGTAAGGCTCTTCCAGGCTCTTGATCTCTTCCACTGTCAACTTCACGGCGAGCGCCCCGATGGCGTCTTCCAACTGGTACAGCTTGCTGGCGCCGATAATCGGTGCGGTGACGGCCGGCTTGGATAGCATCCACGCCAGTGCGACCTGCGCCGGCTTCACATTGCGCTGAGTCGCGATCTCGACAACGCGGTCGACTACAGTGAAGTCGGAGTCACGATAATAAAGGCCGTGAGCGAAGTCATCCGTCTTGGCGCGTACCGTCTCGCTCTTGCCATCGCCGCGCTTGCGGCTGCCGGTCAGAAAACCGCGCGCCAGTGGCGACCAGGGAATACATCCCACGTTCTGATCGAGGCAGAGCGGCATCATTTCGCGTTCTTCTTCGCGATAGACGAGGTTGTAATGGTTCTGCATCGTCGCAAAGCGAGCTAGCCCGTTCGCTGACTGAAAGTTCAGCATCTTCAGAAACTGCCACGCATACATACTGCTCGCACCGAGGTACAGAGCCTTGCCCGCCTTCACCACGTCGTGCAGCGCCTCGCAGGTCTCCTCAATAGGCGTATTCGGATCGAAGCGGTGAATCTGGTAAAGATCGACGTAGTCCACGCCGAGCCGCTTCAGGCTGGCGTCGATGGAAGCCATGATGTGCTTGCGCGAAAGTCCCCGGTCATTTGCAGCATCAGACATTGGGTTAAAGACCTTGGTCGCTATCTCCAGCTCTTCGCGACGCGGCTGGAACTCGCGCAGCAACTTGCCCGTCAATACCTCACTCTCTCCAGAGGAGTACATGTCGGCGGTATCGAAGAAGCTGATTCCTACCTCAATAGCGCGGCGAACGATAGGCCGAGCCTCGTCCTCCTCTAGAACCCACTCGCGCCACTTCTTGCTGCCGTAGGTCATCATGCCCAGGCAAAGCGGCGAAACACGCATTCCGGTATGCCCCAGACGCACGGAGGTCATCGCAGTTTCAGGCAGAGGGGCGGGTACGAAACTCATATGCAGCATTGGACGCAGGTTTAGGAAATAAGGTTCGCTGAATGCATCGTGTCACGTCCCTCTTTTTGGGAATATCTCCTGTATTTTCTCTGTGTTGGGCGGCGTACATAAGGCCGACGGCATCGCAGTAGAAGGGAGACGCCCACATCGATTTCCCTGTTGAGCCAATATCCGCGGGGCGTCTCCCCAACCTAAAGGACATGACATGCAAAAGCAGATTTGGAAAAAGAAGCTGGCTGCAGGATTGTTAGCGCTCCCGCTACTGGGGGTGAATGCACTACCCATACAGGCACAGCACTACGATCATCAAAACTTCTACAACGGTGCCCGGGACGGGGGGCGCGGCGGTGGTTACGGTGGCCGCGACCGTCGTGATGACCGCAATTATCATTCCGGTGGTATCGGGCCGGGTAAAGGCGCAGCTATCGGAGCAGCCGGTGGAGCGGTGCTCGGTGCCCTCTTCGGTGGTGGACTTAAGGGCGCTGTGATTGGTGGTGCCGCAGGTGCTGGCGTTGGCGCCATCGCGGGCAAGGCGCACCAGGACAACCAGCGGCGTGACTACTATTACGGCGGACGACGCTACTAGCCTTCGGAAGGCATAAGGAGATAGAGATGAAGATCAAAATGATGTTGGCAGGATGCGCGATTGCGGCTGGGCTTTTGGTGACTGCAGGAGCACGCGCGCAAGACGCTACGATTGCACCGAAGTCTGCGGACGCAGTCATGACCTCCACTAACTACACGGCAGAGCAGATTCTGCCGTTGACGGTGCATCAGGCCTGGCTGATGAGCGGCAAGGATGAAGGCAAGTTCTTCGAGATTGTGACGCAGATGGCCGAGCTCTCTGCGAAGAATCGTAACCTGTCTCTGCCCGAGTCAGCAGAGGCTGGTCGCAAGGTCGGCGAGATGATCAAAATGATGGCCAAGAAAGACACAGATCAACTGCTTTACGCCATCGTTGATGCCGCCGTACGTAAGGTGGGGACTGCCGCCCCAGCGGGAATGTAATGTTTGGCAAGCAAGCGAAAGGGACCGCCTCGGCGGTCCCTTTCGCTTGGAAAAAATGAATGCTTATTTCTGCCACAGGCCCGACCAGCTCTCCGACACCAGGATGCTGTTGCCGGGATTGCGTGGGTCATAACGAATCTGGATGGGCTGGTCGATGCGGAATCCCACCACACGGTCGGCCAGCCGCGATACATCCTGGGCGCAATTGTAGGTAACGCCTGCGAGCCGGTAGCTGTATACCAGTACCTCTGGCGTGGGAGAGACGCTGTCCTCGCCGTTCAGGGTACGCGCATCGACGATGACACCATCGCAGATGCGGCCCATCGTGGCAACTCTTTCGCGTCGCCGCCGTTCGATCTCCTCCGCCGACGGCGTCCGCCAACGGATGAAAAGCCACACACACAGGCCTGCCAACACGACGGCAATCAGGATGGCCGCGAAGAGTCGGGGGTCCCTGTCGTGCAGAAGCTGCTTCAGATGGTCTACGGTCGAGTTCACGGGCGTGTGGTGTTGCGTCTAGCATAGCGCAGCCATCGTCTTCCGGTGATGAAGAGCTGCTGCCGTGAGCCTTGCTTGGTTCAACAGTATCCCCCCGGGGCTTATACTTCGCTTTGCGGCTGTAGGGAGAGATACGTGGAGAAAACGATGAAGAACAGGGGCGCTGGAGCGCCGGGTGGTCACCCTTTGGATCTAAGCGATGGCCGTCGTGTGCGGTCGACGACAGTCATCTGCGTCAAGCGCGGAGACAGCGTGGTCATGGCCGCCGATGGGCAGGTTACGCTGGGCGCGACCGTCATGAAACACTCTGCAAGGAAGATTCGCAGGCTGTACAACGAGAAGATCCTTGCCGGATTCGCTGGCTCCACCGCCGATGCCTTCAGTCTGTTTACACGGTTCGAATCCAAGCTGGAGCAGTATGGCGGCAACCTCGAGCGGTCTGCCGTTGAACTCGCCAAGGAGTGGCGCACCGATAAGCTTCTGCGCCAGTTGCAGGCTTTGCTCATCGTTGCTGACACAAAGCGGATGTTCCTGCTGAGCGGCGATGGCGATGTAATCGAGCCAGATGCCGTTGGCGACAGCGCCGTGGCAACGATCGGTTCTGGCGGCAGCTATGCGCTGGCGGCAGCGACAGCACTTATCGAGAACACGCAATTTACCGCGCGCGAAATCGTGGAGCGCAGTATGAAGATCGCTGCTGAAATTTGCATCTACTCCAACACCCATATAACGGTGGAAGAGCTGCGCGGCGAAGAGCCGAAGGTGAGTGTATAGATGGCGATTTACCTGCCGGGAACGGCTGAAGACCAGGCGCTGGCGCTTGAAGAGATGACGCCGCGCCAGATCGTAGCAGAGCTGGATAAGTACGTCGTAGGTCAGGCTGCGGCCAAGCGCGCCGTCGCGATCGCGCTGCGCAATCGCACCCGCCGCCAGCGCCTTCCGCCTGAGATGGCCGACGAGATCATGCCCAAGAACATCCTCATGATCGGCTCAACCGGCGTAGGCAAGACCGAGATCGCGCGACGGCTGGCCAAGCTCACGAACTCGCCGTTCCTCAAGGTCGAAGCGTCGAAGTTCACCGAGGTCGGCTACGTCGGTCGCGACGTCGAATCCATCGTCCGGGACCTCGTGGAGATCGCCATCGATATGGTGCGCGAAGAAAAGCTGGACGAAGTCGAAGACCGCGCCGAGTTTGCGGCCGAAGAGCGGCTGATCGAGCTGCTGCTCGCGCAGGGTGCAACCTTGCAGCCCAGCATCGCGAACGATAAGACCGTTAGCGCTGGCGAAGCAACAGGAAGCAGTAGCGAAGGATCGACCGTCGACTCGCCACTTGAGGTCGAAAAAGTTATCGCCATTGACGCTGCTCCTAAAGTGGCAAACGATATCGAACGTCAGAAAGAGCGCGAGCGCCTGCTGGTACAGTTTCGCGAAGGCAAGCTGGACGATCGCATGGTCGAACTCGAAACGCGCGACCGCAGCCAGACGCAGGTCGAGATCATCAGCAACGTGCCGGAGGACATGGACTTCGGTGGGCGGGAAAACGGTAAGGACACTGGCAGGGACGGCGATAAAGACGGCAGCCGCGAAGGCGGTCTGCGGGAGATGCTCGCCGGCATGTTCGGCCAGCGCATGCGCCGTCGCCCGATGAAGGTTGCCGACGCCTTTGACCACCTCGTGCAGGAGGAAGAGGCGCGCCTGCTGGACATGGACCAGGTCACCCGCCTCGCCGTGGAGCGCGTCCAGGACTCCGGTATCGTCTTCCTCGACGAGATCGACAAGATCGCCGGTCGCGAAGGCGGCCATGGTCCGGACATCAGCCGCGAAGGCGTGCAGCGCGATATCCTGCCTATCGTCGAAGGCACCACCGTCAGCACCAAGTACGGCATGGTCGCGACCGATCACATCCTCTTTGTCGCGGCAGGCGCCTTCCACGTCTCCAAACCGAGCGATCTCATCCCGGAGCTGCAGGGACGTTTTCCCATCCGCGTCGAGCTCAAGGCACTCACCGTCGACGACTTCCTGCGCATCCTCACCGAGCCCCGCGCCTCGCTGGTCAAGCAGGCCGTCGCTCTACTCGAAACCGAGGGCTTCCGCCTTGAGTTCGCTCCGGAAGCCTTGTCTGAGATGGCCCGCTTCGCCTTCGAAGTCAATGAGACGACCGAAAATATCGGCGCACGTCGCCTCCATACCATCATGGAGCGCGTGCTCGACGAGATAAGCTTCGTCGCTCCTGAAATGGGCAAGTCCCCGGCTCAGGGCGCAATATTTGAAGGTGTCCCCGCTCTCACAGAGCGTGAAATCACCACCGTGGGCGGCGAGCTATCCACCGAGCGGGTGCTGATTGTGGATCGCGCCTACGTAGAAAAACAGGTCGCGAGCATCGTAAAGAACCAGGATCTGAGCCGCTACATTCTGTGAGACAGGGAACAGGGGAGTAGCCCTGTATCAGATGGGGATCATCCTGTTCTGGGTATACGACCGTTCTGAGGGGTCGCGCCGGACGAAGATGCTGCGGCCCATGCACAAGCTGGCCGCCGAGCTGCTGAAAGTGGTCTACGAGGATGATCCGCAGTAGAGAGCGACTACACTGCTTCGAGAGGTTACGATGCAGTTGAGGCAGTACTTGCAGCAGGGACAGGAGCGTCTGTGGGCAGCGACGGCAGCGCCGCGCACGTTGCGTGCCGCGAAGGCACTGGTCGCCGCTCTGGCAATCCTCTTTGCGGGCCTCTTTCTGTGGGCGGCGGTCAAGCGAATGCTGTATCCCTTTGAGCTGGAATGGATAGAAAGCGGCATCCTGGTTTCGGTACTGCGAATCGTTCATGGGCAGGCGCTGTATGTCGCACCTACGTTGGACTATGTGCCGTACCTCTACGCGCCGTTGTATCTGTATGTATCGGCTGCCATCACAAAGCTGGTTGGCGTTGCGGAGCATGGCTATCTCGCGATGAGGCTCGTCTCGACGCTCAGTACGCTGGGTAGTGGCGGCGCTATCTATGCTCTGGTGCGGTCGGAGACGCCGCGGCGCATCGCCGCAGTGGCTGCAGTTGGCCTGTACCTTGCAAGCTACGCGGCTGTCGGTGGCTTCTTCGATATCGGCCGCGTCGATTCGCTCTTCGTCTTCCTGCTGCTGTTGGCTTTGCTGCTGCAGCGCCGTGGCTATCCGGTGGTGGCGGCACTCGTGTGGGTGCTTGTGTTCCAGACCAAGCAGACAGTCCTCCCGCTGGCGTTTCTCATTCTGCTGGCGGAGTGGCCGCGACCGAAGCGCATGTTCGCGGCCATGCTCACCTTTGGCATCGTCCTGGCGGCCAGCGTAGCGTGGCTGAACCATGCTACCGGCGGCTGGTATGGCTTTTATATCTTCGGCGTGGTGCGCGGTCTGCCACTTGTCCTCCGGCAGGCCGTATTGTTCGTGCCGCTGCTGCTGCTCGGGCCGATGGCGGCGGCCTGGGCGCTGATTGTGGCCGCGGTAGTAACGACTCGTATACGGCTGGAGCGGGCGATGTTCTTTCTCTTCGTGTCGTTTGCGTTGTTCGTCGGCATCTGGTTTGTCGAGGCACACCGCGGCGCCAGCATGAACTCCGTGATGCCGGTGTACGCTTGGACCGCTGTGCTCTTCGGTATTGCTATCGCGCGGCTCATGGATGTTTCCGCAGCCCAACCGCGGCTGCATCTGGCTGTCCTGCTTGCAGTGGCCGTGCAACTGGTGGCGATGATCTACAACCCCGGCCGGCTCGTTCCTCCTGCCGACGCCGTACAGCGATCGCAGGCGTTTGTGCAGCGCGTGCGCGCCTTGTCGGGCGACGTCTACGTGCTCAACCATAGTTACGACGCAATCCTCGCAGGCAAGCAGCCTCATGCCGAAGGCGAGGCTCTGGGCGCGGTGCTCGACGCAAAACTGGGAAGCACGAGCGCTGATCTCCGCGCACAGCTGAATGCTGCAATGGCCTCCCATCGCTACTCCGCCGTGGTCGTCGACGCGCTGGAGACGAAGGACACGAGCTGGGGCTTTGAAAAGCAATACCCGCTGCAGATCTCGACAGGGCTGGCGAACTATCGCTATCTGACCAGCGAGCCGCAGTGGTTTCTGCTGCCCTGTGGTTCAGCCGAGGTCAAGACAGTCATGCGCGAAGATAGCGTGGAGTCGCGTACAGGCTGCGAGAAGTAGCTTCATCGAAAGCGAAACGGCGAGCCGATGTGGCTCGCCGTTTCGCTTTCCTCGTATGACTTGTTCTTAGGCAGGAACATTGAGGTCAGCCACTCGCTTCGCAAGTAGCTTCTCGAGGTCTTCGAGCGCCTTGGAGAAGCCGTCGATGCCTTCCTGCAGCTTGTCCTTCGCCATCTTGTCCTTGGCATGCATGTCGTCGAAGGTGGCCTTGTCCATGGGAATCTTCTGGATGTCCAGGGCGGCCGCCTTGCTCTTGTCGAGCTTCAGCTCAAGAGTGCCCTCGGTCGTCTGCAGCTCAGAGAGCAGCTTGGGAGCGATGGTCAGCAGGTCGCAGCCGGCAAGCTCCTTGATCTCTCCAGTATTGCGGAAGCTCGCTCCCATTACCTGCGTCTTGTAACCGAACTTCTTGTAGTAGTAGAAGATCTGCGTTACCGACTGCACGCCAGGATCTTCTGCGCCTTCGTAATCCTTGCCCGTGTCCTTCTTGTACCAGTCTAGAATACGACCGACGAACGGCGAGATCAGCGTGACCTTCGCCTCGGCGCAGGCAATCGCCTGGTGCAGACCGAACAACAGGGTCAGGTTGCAGTGGATGCCTTCCTTCTCCAGGATCTCGGCAGCCTTGATGCCCTCCCAGGTGGAAGCCAGCTTGATCAGAACGCGGTCGTTCGAGATGCCAGCAGCGTTGTACTGCTTGATGATGTCGCGTGCGGCTTCGAGGCTCTTGTCGGTGTCGAAGCTAAGGCGAGCATCGACCTCGGTGGACACACGACCGGGGACGATCTCGAGGATCTTCCTGCCGAAGGCCACTGCCAGCGTCTTGAAGGCGGCTGCAGCGACCTGTTCGTCGCTGGCGGCGGCTCCCACCTCTTCGCGCGCTGTCTTCAGGCAGTCATCGACGATCTGCTGATACTCGGGCATCTGGGCTGCTGCGGCGATCAGAGACGGGTTGGTCGTCGCGTCCGTGGGCTTGTACTGCTTAATGGCATTAATGTCGCCGGTATCGGAGACGACGGTCGTGAAGGACTTGAGCTGATCGAGAAGATTCGCCATGGGAGGCTCCTAAACTTTGTCTGAGGCTGAATGGGCGCGAACTAGACGCGACGATCATTATTATAGTCGCGCCCGGTTTTTGGCCGTTAAAGATCGGATGCGCCTCCGCTGCCTCACGAGATGAGCTGTCCTGTCTTCTTTCTATCTGCTCGAAAACAAAGAGAGATCGACGCGCGCGAGCGTGGTTTGCATCCAACCGAGAAGTCGCAACCACAGGAGACTACGCACCATGGCAGAGCACGAAGGACATTCACCCACCCACAGCCACGCCCAGACCGGGCCCGTGGCTCCCCATGAACAACAGCAGCCCTACTGGAAGCGTGCACACAAGGACTGGAAGTTCTGGGTAGGCGTGATCTGCATCGCGGTCGCTCTGACGGTATACGTGCTCTCGCTCGATCTATCGTCGGTACCGCACCCACAGACCTAGGCTGTCGCTTCTGCTGTTGCCTCTGGATAGGTCTGGGCTGTAGCCCAGACACTTCCAATCCATCTCGAGATCGGGCTTCCGCCCTCCGGGAGATACCTTCCTTACTCAGGAAAGCGATCCAGAATCGGCGTCGCGACCGATGTCGTCAGACTACCCCTTATAAAACTCGCTCCGCTTCCTCGAATAGAAGTAGTACACGAATAGACCGATCACCAGCCACACAAAGAACCGGACCCACGTGATCGCCGGCAGCCCCGCCATCAGCAGCACGCAGAAGAACGTGCTGAGCACCGGAATTACCGGCCCGCCGGGAACGCGGAAGCCGCGATGCCGCTTCGGGTCCTTCACCCGCAGCACAATCACGCCGATCGAAACCAGCACGAACGCAAACAGCGTTCCGATGTTCGACATCTCCGCAAACGTTCCGACATCGAACAACCCCGAAGGTATCGCCACCAGAACTCCCGCAACCCACGTCGCAAACGCGGGCGTCCGAAACTTCGGATGCACCTTGCTGAACACATCCGGCAGCAGACGGTCTCTCGACATCGAGAACCATACCCGCGCCTGTCCCAGCTGAAACACCAGGATCGACGAGATCATCCCGACGATCGCTCCCAGCAGCACGAACAGCCGCACATAGTGCAGCCGATGCGCTCCCGGCTGCAGCGATACCCGCTTCAGTGCATCTACAACAGGCGCCCCATCGCCCGCAATCGACTGCCACGGAACCATGCCCGTCAGCACTGCCGCCACGCCAATGTAGAGGATTGTGCATACCACCAGCGTGGCAATGATCCCGATCGGCACATCGCGCCGGGGGTTCTTGCACTCCTCGCTTGCCGTCGAGACCGAATCGAAGCCGATATACGTGAAGAAGATGATGCTTCCGCCCGCGAGAACTCCCGAAAAGCCATTCGGCGAGAACGGATGGTAATTGCCTGGATGAATAAAGCTGAGCCCGAAGAAGATGAAGACCAGGATCGCCGCGATCTTCACCAGCACCATGATGTTGTTCGTCCGCGCCGACTCCCGAATGCCTCGCACCAGAACCACTGTCAACAGCAACACGATGATGAACGCCGGGATGTCGAAGCCGAAGTGCCAGCCCGCGGGAAAGATGTCGACCTTGCCCGAAAGGTCCTGCAATCCGAGCGGCAGATACGCGGGAGACAGCCACTTGGGATCAAGGTGGATATTGAGCCAATCCAGCAGATCCACAATATGCGCCGCAAATCCCACGCTGACGCTCATGTTGGAGAACGCGTACTCGAGGATGAGATCCCAGCCGATAATCCAGGCGATCAGCTCGCCCATGGTGGCGTAGGTGTACGTGTAAGCCGAGCCGGCGATGGGGATCATGCTGGAGAGCTCGGCATAACAGAGGCCTGTGAGCCCGCAGACGATGGCGACGAGGACGAGCGACAGCGCGAGAGCCGGACCCGCTCCCGGACGGCCCGCGACGGCGCCATGGTGCAGGATGAGGTCGATGATGGGCGAGGCTGCCCATGACGCCGTCTTCGACGGATTTCCGCCTATTGCCGTGCCGATGACGGTGAAGATGCCCGAACCGATGACGGCTCCAATGCCGAGGGCGGTGAGCGAAACAGGACCGAGGGTCTTTTTGAGCGCATGCTCAGGACGCTCGGAGTCAGAGATGAGCTTGTCGATGGACTTGGTGGCAAAGATTTGGCGGGCCAGGGCTGGGTCCTCGTCGGGGATTTACCGGTTTGTGATGATTGTAAGGCCTTGGGTCGTCGGGTAAGGTCAGCGCAGAGAGCACTGTTCAGGGACTGGTCGTCTGCACTAGATTTGTCAGAGGAGTCGAGCGATGAACCCAAAGCTAGTCCAGTGGCTGATGCGTGGCAGCTTTCCCGCGCGCTACACGAAGAACTTTGTATTTATGTTCCTGGTGATGGCGATCGTACAACCGCTGTTGCATGTGCTGGCCCATCATTTCGGGTGGAGCTTCGCTTTGGAGAGGCCGTTTACGTCAGAGGCCTTCTGGCTGAACTGCGTTGGGGTTTCGCTGGGATACTCGCTGGTAATTGTCTTCAGTCCCGGGACACGACAACGCAAGACGAAGTAAACCTTGGCGCGATGCTCGAGTGGTTTAGACGTTCGAAAGCCGGCAGGATAACCCGCCGGCTTTCTATTTGGAACTGAAGAACTAGCGCTTCGACTGACCGCGCACTGCCTTCTTGAGCTTCTGCTTGTTCTCGCCGCGTGCGCCGGTGCGGGGAGCCTTGGGAGCTGCCTTCTTGCGTGCTGTGCGCTTCACTGCCTTGCGCTCTGCCTTGTCCGTGATGCTCTTGGTGTTTGCCATGATGTTGTTCTCTTTCAAAACTTGGGTTGGGGATGCGCCTACAGGCGCTCGAGCTGGGCGAACTTCTCCACCAGCTTCTTCATCCCGTGACTACTAAATTGTACTGTAATCTTGGCATCGTCGCCGTCCCCTTCGCGAGCGAAGATGATCCCTTCGCCGTATTTGGGATGCCGAACCCGGATTCCTTTGCCCATGCCGGTCTTGCCCGTAGGTGCGGATATGTCCATGCGAGGACGCCCCTTGAAGCCACCGGAACCGCCTTTTCCGAAGAATGCAGCGGTGTTATCGAGCGGTCCAGAGCCGGACCGGATACCCGATAGCGGCTTCGAGCTGCCATACCGCTGCGCGGCATAACTCCGGCTGGAACTGGAAGAAGAGTCCTGGCTCTCGCTGGAATAGTCATACCCGGAGTCGTTCGAATACTCGTCGCCGCCGCTCTTTCCACGGAAACCACCCCGCTGTGGGTAAGGTGTGGAATACGAGCTGCCGCTGAAGCTGCTGCCCCCATAGCCCGGCGGCGTCAGGTCCTCGATCAGCCGGCTCGGCACCTCTTCCAAGAACCGTGACGCGACCGAAGCCTCCGGCATATCATTGCCGTAGCGTCGACGATAGCGAGCCCGTGTCATCACCAGCGTATCCATCGCGCGCGTCATCCCCACATAGCAGAGCCGCCGCTCCTCCTCCATCTGCGTGGGATCCTGGATGGAGCGGGAGTGCGGAAACAGCCCCTCCTCCATGCCCGCGAGGAAAACCAGCGGAAACTCCAGCCCCTTCGCCGCATGAAGCGTCATCAGCGTCACCCGCGCCTCAGCCGAATAGCTGTCCGCATCCGACACCAGTGCGGCGTGGTCCAGAAACTCCGCCAGCGTCTCTCCCCGCGACGTCGCATCCTGCGCCGCGTTCGCAAGTTCCTTCAAGTTCTCGATGCGCGAAAAAGACTCAGGCGTAGCCTCGTCTTCGAGCGCGCGGATGTACCCCGAGCGGTCGTTCAAAAATTTGATCAGCTCAGGCAGCGTCGCCGGATCACCCGGCTTGCGAAACGCCGTAGCGTCCACCTCATTCGCTGTTTCGTGACCACCATCCTGCGCCGCAACAATGCGCTTCAGCTTCGCCTCGTTCTGCTCGCGAATCTTGTCCGCCGCAGATTGTTTCAGCGGAACCGGCGCGAAAGGATTGAAGCTCGCCGCGTCCGGCTCCGTTTCGGCGGCGGCATTCTCCGCAGCAATCGTGCTGATCTCCTCACTCGGCCCAAAGTCGAAGCCGAAGTTGAAGCTTGTATCGAAGCTCGAGTTCGCGTCGTTGGCGGTGGCAGGTGCCGCAGGCTCTTCCGTCGCAAAGCCGAAGTCGAAGTTGGTAGCTTCCTCCGCCGAAGCAGCCAGCGAATCAAGATAGCCACCCTCATCCGCGTCTGAAGCCCCCGAAAACTCCACCAGATTCTCCGCAGCCACATCCGCCGCCAGCTTCGCAGCAAAGTCCTGCTCGCCCAGCTGCGTGCCTAGCATGGCGCGAGCATCGGAGATCAGCTTGCGGAAGTTCCCCAGCGCCGTCAGCGTGCGGGTCGGCAGCAACTTGTCTGCAATCGCGCGCTCGATCACGTCCCAGGTGCTTAGCCCTGTGGTCAGCGCCATGCGCTCCAACGTATCCATCGTCGTCTTGCCGATGCCACGCGGCGGCGAGTTCACCACCCGTCCCAGCGCAACCGAGTCATGCGGATTCTGCACCAGCTTCAGGTAGCTGAGCATATCCTTCACCTCAGCGCGGTCGTAGAAGCTGAACCCGCCCACCATGTGGTACTGAATGTGATATCGCCGCAGCGCCTCTTCCACCAATCGCGACTGCGAGTTCGTGCGATACAGCACAGCGCACCGCGGCGACTCAACAGGATTATCCGTGCCCGCCGCAGCCTCACGCAGATACTGCTGCACGCGGTCGGCAATAAACAGCGCCTCGCTCTCGCCATCAGCGCCTTCATAAAAACCAATGAGTGATCCACCCTCGCGCGCTGTCCACAGGTTCTTGCCCTTGCGCTGCGTATTCTGCGCCACCACCGCGCTCGCGCCTTCGAGAATGATCTGCGTGCTGCGATAGTTCTGTTCCAGCCGGATCGTTTTCGCGTTCTGGAAGTCGTTCTCGAAGTCGAGAATGTTCTTGATGTCCGCCCCGCGCCAGCTATAGATCGACTGATCTTCATCGCCCACCACACACACATTGCCATGCTTGCCGAGCAGCTTCATCAGCTCGTACTGCGGCCGGTTCGTGTCCTGATACTCGTCGATCAGCAGGTACTTGTACTTGCGGTTATACCGCTCGCGCACTTCAGCGGAGGACTTCAGTAGCCGCACCGTCTCCAGCAAGAGATCGTCAAAGTCGAGAGCGTTCGCCTTCGCAAGCTCCTTCTTGTAGATCTCGAAGATGTGCGCGATCTTCTCTTCCATCGGATTCGTCGAAGCCAGGAAGTACTCCTGCGGATCGATCATGTGGTTCTTCGCCCAGCTGATCCTGCCCAGCGCGACGCGCGGCTTCAGGCTCTTGTCATCGATGCCGAGTCGCTTCAGCGCTGTCTTTACGACAGCCTGCTGGTCGTTCTCGTCATAGATCGCGAAGGTCCGTGTCAGCCCAACGTTGCCCACGCGCAGCGTCTCAATGTCGCGACGCAGCGAGCGCACGCAGAAGCTGTGGAAGGTCGCGATGGTCGGCCGAGCGAGTGAGCCATGGCCGAGGATCTTCTCCACGCGCTCGCCCATCTCCTTCGCAGCCTTATTGGTAAAGGTCACCGCGAGAATACTGTCGGCAGAGACGCCGCGCTCTTCAATCAGGTAGGCAATGCGATGCGTAATCACCCGGGTCTTGCCGGAGCCTGCGCCTGCAAGCAACAGTACAGCGCCATCGACGGACACAATGCCTTCGCGCTGCTGCGGGTTCATGTTGGCGAGAAGATCAGGCACCTCTCTATTCTATCCGCGCATGCACATGGCATGCCGAACGACGATGTGGATTGCTAAGGGTGAGCTTTGTTGAAGAGAAATTCACGCGCAAACTTTTCGCAACTCTTTGCAAAAAAACTTCTCGATTCACGGAACCAATCCGATCACGCTCGCGTAGACATCATTGCAACGAGTTCTCTGAATCCATGGCGGAGAGCAAGTTCCAAATCAGATGTATCGATATAGGAGAACGTGATGAAATTTCATTCGGTAGTGACCACCCTCGCCATGGCAGCCTCGATCTGTGTTCCAACAACCGTCTTCGCAGCACCCGCCGCATCCGTGCATTTGCCTGTCCATGCCTTCTTCGGCAAGGTACACATGGTGACCCTCAACCTGCGCAACGACACCTCAGCCAACATCACCGTAAAGGCTGGCGATAAGGAACTCACCCTGCTCCCCGGCAAGCCGCAGACCGTCAAGCTCGCCGCTGGCGATAAGATCGTCGCCACCGCGCAGTGCGCAGGCCACAGCGAAGGCGAAGTGCTTTCCACTGTCGATCCGATGATGGACCAGGGAACACTCGGCCTCAAGTAAATCCTTCGCAGCCGACAGCGCACTCGATAATGTAAAAGGAACACAACGGATGTCTCCGTTGTGTTCCTTCTTACGTTGACTACCTCTTCCAAATACGTTGGCAGACTTGCTCCCTCTCCCACGGGGCTGCTGCATCTCGGCCATGCGCGCACCTTCCTTATTGCTCAGCAACGCGCCCATGCAGCCGGCGGCAAACTCTGGTTGCGCGATGAGGACCTCGACCTGCAGCGCGCGCGTGCCGAGTACGCTGTCGCCATGCGAGAAGACCTGCATTGGCTCGGCATCACCTGGCAGCAGGAGATGCGCCAGAGCGATCGCCTGCCCGCGTACCGTACTGCGATGCAGCAGCTGGTCGCTGCGGGTCGCGTGTATAAGTGCTCCTGCAGCCGCAAAGATCTACTCTCGGCGATGGCCGCTCCGCATGAGGACTCCGACGATGAGCCCGTCTACAACGGTCGCTGCCGCGTCGCCGATCCAGCGCACCTCCTCGAAGAGAACGCTAACTATCGCTTCCGCGTGAACGATGACGAACCCGTGGAGTTCGTGGATCTCGCCGCCGGACCACAGCGGTTCATCTGTGGCTGTGCGGTAGAGCGCAGTGACTTCGGTGACTTCCTCGTCTGGCGCAAGGATGGCCTGCCCAGCTACCAGCTCGCCTGCGTTGTCGACGATGCAGCCATGCATATCACCGAGGTCGTGCGTGGCCGCGACCTCTTGAAGTCGACCGCGCGACAGCTCCTGCTGCAGCGTGCCCTCGGCCTTACCACGCCGCAATACTTTCATTGCGAACTCATGCGCGACGACAACGGCATCCGCCTAGCCAAGCGCCACGACGCACTGAGTCTGCGCACCCTGCGCCTCAGCGGTATCTCCGTAGCCGAGCTACGCGCGCGACTGGAGCTATAGCTGCAGCTGTCGCCATTGCTGTTGCCGTTGCTTCTGGATAGGTCTGGGCTTCAGCCCAGACATTCCCACTCAGCCCCGGGGACTCTCGCCTCTGCAACTTTGCAATTCCCCTACCCACAGCCCATACTCCTCTCAGCGGCATCCTTACGCTTATGTCTACCTTCCTCACCGCCGAATGGCGCAAGCTCATCATGGCGCAATACGCCGTTGAACCCGCGGTCCTCACCCCATGGCTTCCGCGCGGGGTCGAGCTCGATCTCTTTGAAGGTCAATGCTATGTCTCGCTCGTCGGATTTCTCTTCGACCGCGTCCGGCTGAAGGGTGTGCCCATCCCGTTTCATACCCGGTTTGAAGAGGTCAACCTCCGCTTCTACGTCCGCCGCATCATGCCCGATGGCGCGCTTCGCCGCGGCGTCGTCTTCATCAGCGAGATTGTCCCCAAGCCAGCCATCACCTTCATCGCTCGCACCTTCTACGGCGAAAGCTACGAGACTGCCGCCACCAGCCATATTTGGCGCGTCCCCGAAGCCTCCGGCCGCGATCTCGACATCAGCTATAGTTGGCGACTGCCCCACACCGGGGCAAGCAAAAGAAAATGGCAACACCTGGCCGTGCAGGCTGCGCCGCAGACAGAACCCATCGCACCAGGCAGCGTCGAAGAGTTCCTCACCGAGCACTATTGGGGATACACCAAACAGGCGAACGGCAGCACCAGCGAGTACGGCGTCGAGCACCCCCGCTGGCAGCTCTACCCCATCCATGCCGTGCAGGTCGCGGCAGACTTCGCCGCCCTCTACGGCAAGGCCTTCGCCGGACTCAGCCAGCGCCAACCCGACAACGTCTTACTCGCCGAAGGGTCCCCCATCGCCGTCCGCAAAGGCAACCCGATCCCGGCCTGAAGGCGGATTGGCTGTCGTCTTGGTCTTTGCTTCAGCCCAGACACTGCGAATCGCCATGAAACCGGGCTTTAGCCCCTGAGGGATCGCCCCTCCAAACGCGAAAACCTGTCAAGCCCCATAACCGCGTAAGCCTATCATTCTATGAGAGATAAATCTTGCATGTTTGCCCTCTCCAACTCGCTATAATTAAATAAGAGATGACAAAAAAGCTGCATCTGCACCAGCCGTTGCAGCCTTTCTTATACCGACCAGACTTCGCAACACAAAAAGCAGACTTAACTCCCAATCTTTGAATACTTTGGATCCAAAGTATGGGGGGGAGGGGGGCTAGGCAGGAACCTCCACCTCACGCCGCTCCCGCCGCGCCTTGTCCGCTTGCACCACGCAGAGCGCCGATCCATAACCGACCTCCGCGTCCGCAATCGGCCGATCGCCTGTACGAACGCAATGGATAAACGCACGAATCGCAATCGTCGTCGCATCCTCCGGGTCTTTCAACTCCACCGGTTTTCCCGGTCCGCGATACGGCATCTCACCGCCAGCCTGATACGAAGCACTCGTCGTCACGCCCTTTTCGACGCCGGTTGCAACACGTTTCACCTTCGCTGGTTCGTAGAAGAACGTCGCGTCCTCCAGCGTCAGGTTCAACGACCCCTTCGAGCCGTAAACCCAAAGTTGATCGCCCATCTTCGCGTTGTCCGTCGTTGAGGTGAAGATGAATCTCTTGCCCTGCGGATACGAAAGTACGACCTGCACATTGTCGTCGGTTTCGCGCCCATCGTGATAACGGCAGATCGAACCGCTGCCCATCGCCGCGGTCGGATTCGCGCCAAAGATCCAGTTCGCAATATCCATGTGATGCGAGCCAAGCTCAGCAATCAATCCAAGCGACCACTGGTTGTAAAGCCGCCAATTGATCAGGTGCTCGAGCTTGCCGCCAGGATCATCGGCCGGAACAGGCCTGCGCCAGTCGTTGTTGCGGAACCAGTAGCCCGCAATATGCGTTACATCGCCAATCTCGCCCGCCTGCACGCGCGCAATGGCAGCGCGTATCCACGGCGAATAGCGATACTGATGCCCAACCTGATACAGCGCCTTGCTGCCAGAAGCTTCGCGAATCGCCCGCGCCTCTTCAACGGTATAGGCCATCGTTTTTTCGCCATAGACATGCCGGCCGCTCTTCAGCGCAGGCAGCACCTGCGTGGCATGAAGTCCCAGCGGAGTAGCCACCACGATGGCATCCAGGTCTTTGCGATCGATCAGAGCGCGGAAGTCCTTGTGAGCCGCGACTTCGTAGCCGCAAAGCTCGTTGAGCTGCGCGAACCGCGGCTCGTACACATCCGCCGCCGCGGCGATCTTGACTCCCGGAACGCGCAGCAGGTTGCGCACCAGCTCCTTGCCGCGGCTGCCCGGACCGATGATGCCTATACGTACAGGCGAACTGTCCTTGCTAGCCGCGATCTGCTTCGCCACATCGGCCTCGGAACGCTCCTGCGCTTCGGCTGCCGCTGCCGTAACGGGAAGAACACCAGCGGCCACCGCGCTGGCTGACAAACCCTGCAAGAAAAGACGACGATCCATGAGTGTGAAACCTTCCCGGTTTGATTTCGTTCTTACTTGCGACAAATTGCGCCACGCCAGTGTAAGCTGTCGCACGCTCCGCTGGCACGCAGAACGAGAAACTCGGTCTGAGGGCGGTCCGCGAGCAGCCGCTTCGCCGCCTTCGGCTCCATGACGAAGACGACGGTCGAAAGCGCATCGCTGTCGGTCGCGCTCGGGTCGATCACGCTTGACTGCAGCACATCCTCCATCGGTCGTCCGGTCTTCGGATTGAAGATGTGGCAGTAACGATGGCCATTCTGGATGAAGTACTTCTCAGTGCAGGCTCCGGTCGATAGCGACGTGTCCTTCAGTAGAAGTGTTTCCGCCTTGCCGCGGCCATCACGCGGATCGCGCACGATGACAGGCCAGCCATCGGTTCCCGGCGGCGCCCCGAGCGCATATACCGTGCTTCCGCCAGCGGAGATCAGCGCTGCCATCACGCCGTCTGCGCGCAGCAGCGTCACCACGCGATCCACGGCAAAGCCTTTGCCGATGCTGCCCGGGTCCAGCTCCATCTCTCGGTGGTCAGCGAACGCAACGGAACGAACGCGTGCGTCGAGCATCACATGCTGCCAGCCGACACGCTCACGCTCAGTGGCAAGTCTTGATTCATCGGGAACATGGCCGGCGTGGAAAAAGAACCCCCACGCGCGCAGCAGCGGGCCCACGGTGATATCGAATGCGCCTTCAGAGGCGCGGCTCCAATCCATCGACCGTTGCAGGAAGGCGAAGGTCTCAGGATCGGTAGTCACCGGCGTAAGAGGAGCTTCGCGATTGATGCGCGATAGTTCGCTCGACGGCTTATAGTTGCTCAGCAGATCGTCTACGCGGTCAATCTCGTCGAACGCATCCTGCATCGCATGGTCGGCGCTGGCAGCATCGTTGGCGTACAGCTCGATGCTGTAGATCGTCCCCATCGCGGAATGGCTCTGGACGAACTTGCTTTGGGCATAGGCTGACGTGCTCAGCGCCAACAGGCAGAGTGTCGCTACAGTTTTCAGGCTCGAAACAGCACCGCCCACAACAAGCCCTCTTCGTTCCTATTCATTGAACCACTCCGACGCCTTCGCTGCCGATTGACTACACTGGAACGATGCCGCGTAACGCATCCTCTGACGCTCGGATCAAAGTTGACCCCGAAGTCTGGCTCCGCAATCTACCTAAGGCCGAGCTTCATCTCCACCTCGAAGGTTCTATCACGCCGGAGACGTTGGTTGAGCTGTCTCATCGCAACGACGCCCAGCCTCTCACGCTTGAAGCCGCGAGGAATGTCTATAGCTATACGGACTTCCCCAGTTTTCTGATGAGCTTCAAGGCCGTGACCGAGCGGCTGCACGCACCGGCGGACTACGAAACCATTACCTACAATATGCTTCGCGACCTGTCAGCACAGGGAGTTCGTCATGCTGAGGTCTACATCTCCATCGGTATCCTGTATCGCTTTGCCCGGCTCGATGTTGATGAGGTGATGGCAGCCGTTGAGCGAGGTCGCGAGCGGGGCGAGAGGGAGTTCGGCGTGACGCTGCTCTGGATCGTAGACGCAGTGCGCCACTTCGGCCTTGAAGAATGTGCCCGCGTCTTCCGCAAGGCGTCGGAGCTGAAACAGAAGTACCCCAGCGTGGTGGGCATCGGCATCGGTGGCGATGAGGCGCGCGGGCCTGCTCAGGACTTTCGTGAGCTCTATGCCGAAGCCAAAGAGAACGGTCTCCGCCTTACCTGCCACGCCGGCGAGTCCACCGGCCCGCAGAGCGTATGGGCGGCAGTAAACATCGGCGCCGAACGCATCGGCCATGCACTGACGGCGCAGCAGGATGATGACCTGATTGCTATCCTCGCTGAGCGGCAGATTCCACTGGAGCTTAACATCACCAGTAACCTGCGCACCGGTTGTTGCCCCTCGCTCTTTGAACATCCGGTGAAGCGCTACTTCGAAGAGGGTTTGATGGTGACGATAAACTCCGACGACCCGCCGTTCTTCGGAGCGAACCTCCTCGAGGAATACCTGCTGGCCTACCGCGAGTTCGAGTTCACCTTCGAGCAGCTGCGGGAGTTGGCTGCCAACTCGGTTGAGGCAAGCTTTCTGCCGCCGGAGCGCAAGCTCGCGTTGCTCGGCGAAGTGGAACGCTACGGTTGGTGACAGCGCTTGTGCAGGTACCAGATACGGGACACCTCGATAGGTGAGTCCGATCTAGAGCCGCTTGCGACCGCGCCCGAAGAGCAGGTAAAGGATCACGAGCACAAGGATAAGGTCCACGATGCTTCCGCCGTAGTAACCGACGCCAGGACCCATGTAGTAGCCGCCACCGCCGAACACGAGCAGCAGAATAACGAGAATAAGAATAAGAGGCATAGGCGAGAGTCTAGCACGGGAAATCCAGTTCCGGTCGAGAGTCCGGAGCCGGGTTGCATGCTGCGCAAGAAGCGCTCGAGATAGGACTGTGCCGGAGATGAGTCTTTCAACGGCATGAACGAACTCGCCAAACTGTAATCGACGCTGATGCCCAACTACTCGCAGGCAAAGGTGAACTTCGGCAGGATGGCAAGGTCAGCGCACCGGCAGTGATGAGGGGTTTCTCCAGATCAGAAGGAGGGCTAACCAAAGGCAACACAGGTAGGAGAACAGATCGCCTATGTGAGCGTAGGGTGTGTGGCCGCCCTCGATCAGTGGCATTGACTTCAGGCTATGGCTGGCTGGTACTGGATGTGAATAGGTATCCACCGTGAAAGTCTTCTGAATGACCCTGCCATTCGCATCAACGAAGGCAGAAACCCCCGAATTCACGCTGCGAACCAGGGCAGATCGCTCTTCGATGGAGTCAAACACACTAAGAGCCAGATGTTCCATCGGTTCGGACGTGTCTCCGAACCAGGTATCGTTCGTCAGATTAACCAGCAGATCCGGGTGATGCTTCCCGACACTTCGCAAGATTTCAGGCAATGTATCTTCGAAGCAGATGAAGGTACCCAGGCGCCAGGCCCTGCCGTCGCCGGTCCGCAATATTAGAGGATTTGCCTGTGTCCCCGGAGTAAAGCGCGCATACTCATGCGGCATCAGTTCCGTGAGCCACGGCAATAGTTCTCCTGCCGGAACTCGTTCACCAAAGTTCAACAACCTGATCTTGTCATAAATGCCAACAAAGGCACCTGTGCGATCAACTAGTAGAGCCGAATTGAAACGCTGTCCATTTGCGACGTCGAAGGTCTGGGCCCCGATCACTACGGGCGTAGCGAAACCGCGCAGGACTCTCTCCAGTACGCCTGGCGATGCATCGGTGGAGGCGTCCCGACGGAGAAGGTAGGGATAACTGGCTTCACTCCATACGATCAACTGCGCGCCCTCTGCCTCCAACTCACGCGATTGCTCCTGAAGCGCAATAAGACGCTGCATCTCATCCTGCGTCGAAGAAACTCCGCGATGCCTGAGACCGGCATTCGCCTGAACAATACCAACGCGAAGCTTAGAAGCGGAGGCGGCGACCGCATCGAAATGCTGCATTCGCAAGCCGCCATAGATCAGAGAGGCGAAGAAAACGAGCAATACCGCAATAGCGCATCGTAGCGCTTGATAACGGCGCGAAAGGAGATCGTACAAGCCTCCGTTGACCATCAATAGGAGCGCACTCACTCCGGCAGGGCCTGTGATGTCGGCTATTTGAATCAGCAATGGATGCCACGCCTGCGTGATTCCGAGGCTGTATGGAAAGACCATGGGAAGAATCAGCTCCGAGGCCACGATTGCCAGCGGAGCTATCAGGGCCATAGGTACATCCTTCCTATGCCGAATGAGACGAACCGCTGCTCCGAATAAAACGAAGAGAAGGCCTTGGTAGGCGCAGACGGCAAAGAAAAGTGCGATTGAAGTCGGCCAGGAAAAGTTTGTAAATCTCTTGATCGTGGTGAGGAGCCAGTAACAACCTCCGATGTTTGCGACGAATCCAGCCCAACCGCACCACAAAACGGCGCTGAGGAAAGACGATGTGGAGTTAATGACAATGAGGAGTGGGACCATGGCAACCCAGCCCACCACTGAAAGCGGCAAAGCTGGATCACCCAGAGCCCATAGACAACCACTTGCTGTGGCGAATGCGAAGTGGAAGAGGATCATGAGGTCCCTCTCGCGCTTCAAAATCGGTTTCGTCATGATGTATCTCAGGAAGAGCATCCCGCTCGCCTAAGGCGAAGGCCTTCGTACAAGTGAAGGTCTCGCTTAGGGCGAGCTCAACATATTCGTGGGCAATTTCCCTAGGGCTACTGATGGATCCAGCCTTCGAGTTGTACCGAATGCGAGATGGAGCCACTTGTGGCGGTTACGACGAAGTCGTAGTCGAGAGTGCAGCCTGCAGTGGAGAGCAATCCGGCACTGAGAAGCGCGAACAGAATCAGGCTCAAGAATCGTGGGCGCATACGGAGTCGTTTACGCCACATAAGGAGGGAGAAAACTCCGCAGGCGAGAAAAGGAAGTGCCTTATCGCCCATGCGCCTGTGCCGTATCTGGAGCGCTACAGAGGGCGAGCCAAAGTTAAGCTTGACGGTCACCGTGCTCTTTCTCGGCGTTACTGTAGAGGGCGAGAAGGTGTAAGAAGCGGTATTCCCTTGCAGACCAGCGATACTAAAGGTAATTGGGGAATTGAAACCTACGGATGGATCGATGGGAGCAATTTGAAACGTGTAGGTAGACGAATCTCCATTGCCCGAGCCAATGTACATGTCGCCGGAGTTCGAGGTAAAGGTGAAATCACTATTGCTGGTATAGCCTGTAAGCGCAACCACAGCCGAAGCGTCTCCACTCGGTGTCGTGAGGCTGACATTCATCGTTGCGGTAAAGTCTTGCCCGGTGGCGCCAGGAGCAAACAACACGTTAATCGTGCACTGCATCCCTTTGGTCAGGCTCGCGGGGCAGTTATTTGTCTGAGTGAATGACCCTGGATTGGCACCCGCGAAAGTTACGCCCCCAAAGCCCAGCGCCTGATCTCCAGAGTTTCCAACGGTGACCACCTGCGCTGCACTGGTCTTTCCATTGGCTGTAACAGGAAAACTGATGGAAGTCGGGCTTACGGAAGGTGCTGCGGGAGTGATGAGATTTCCGGTAAGTGCAGTGAGTAAGACATGGCGTACCGGCTGTGGCGTCGGATCACCAACGAGAGTCCAATAGACTTGCGCACTCGCAACAAGTGTCTGGTCGACCGGACCTGTCCCCGTCATGCTCGCGAGCAGCACTAGTCCGCCTCCTGGCACGATCGTGTATGTGATAACGCCCGTGCCACTCGCAATAGAGTACGTGCATCCACCGGGCGAAAGGCAGCCAGCGGTGAGTGGGATGATGGAGAAGGAAGAAGCGTTTGTATTGACGGCACTAATGTCCGTGGACAGGATCTGGATACTCGCCGTAGAACTGTTCGTAATATTCAGGCGCTGCGTACTTGAAGGAGCACCCGCGACCTGGTCCGAGAAGATGAGAGAGTTCGGCAGCAGTGTTACCGCACCAGTCGGGTCCTGAACTCCGGTTGCAGTCAAGGCTACGCTGGGATTCGATGAGCCGTCCTGCACCGTGAAAGTCCCAACCTGTGTAATGTACGCGATGCTCTGAAAGGTCAGCGTATAGGTGCAGCTCCCCTTCGCTGCTACCTGGGTACCGCAAGTAGTGCCGACGACTTTGAAGTCTGACGGCATAATCGTCGTACCGCTGATCGTGACAGGCTGTGATCCGTTGTTGGTGAAGGTTACAACCTGGGTTCCTACAGACGATAGATAGACGTTCCCAAAGTTGACGGAAGCTGGAGTAAGCGTCTCTGTACCTGTGCCGCCAGTGGCTATGGCTGTTAACTGGGCACTCAGATTTGTGATCACAAATGGATGAACCGCGGTGACATTTGGCGTGCCAGAGGCAACCGTGAGACTGCCACTGAGTTGACCGGTGACCGCAGGAGCCGCCGTGATGCCGTACTGGCATGTGGATGAAGCGGCGATGCTCGCACCGCAGCCATCACTACTTAGGGTGAAGCCCGTCCCGCTGACTGTAGCGCCCTGGATGGGTACCGCAGACGCGCTTGAGTTTTGCAGCGCGATCGTCATGGTGCTCGTTGCGCCGACGCTGAGGCTACCGAAGTTGAGTGTGGTCGGCGAGAGCGAGAGCGAAGTCTGTGTAGATGTGCCTTGACCTGATAGCGCAATGACGACCGGATTTTGCTGATTATCCAGGTCTGCAATAGAAAGAGTCGCTGTTATTTGGCCGCTTGATTGAGGTGTAAAGGTGAAAGTGATAGTGCAGTTCAAGCCTGGCTGAAGAAATCCGTTGCAGTTATTCGAAGTGGTGAAGTCCGCTGCATCGGATAGCTTGGGTGCGCTGAGGTAAATGCCTTTAGTCGTTGGATTTGAGAGAGTGGCCGCCATGGTGCCACTCTGTTGACCCACAGGAATGTCAGGGAACGTAATGGACGAGGGAGAAGCGCCAAACCCGGGCGCGGGCTGAACGCGCGTCAGAAAGCCCTCGGGAGCCACATTCGCACCGGAACAGCTATTGCACGCGAGCTGGTATGGGCTGTCCGTGGGGTAGTCACTCGCCGTGGTGTAGCCCGAGATGTAGAGAAGATTGTTGGCGTCGTATGCTACCCGTACCGGAGTCGTTGTACCCGTGCTCGATCCCAGGTACGACGAGACAAGTAGAGACGCATTTCCAGATGCGGTCGTGTCGAAGGTAAGAAAAACTGCGTCGCGGTTCGCACCTGAGAGGGCTGGTGTCGTAAGAGTACTCTTGGTCGGATAACCCGATCCTGCGGAGATCGCAACCGCAACCTGCCCACTGGATGTAGCGGCAAGGGTGTTTGTCTCTCCGCTGAAAAGGGTTGAATAGGCAATCGCCTGGCCACCTGCTGTCACCTTGGTGATGTAACCGAGAGTGGTCCCATAAGCGGCAAGGTCACTATATCCGTAGGCCTGGTTCTTGAGGGGGTAGTCCACTTGGTTGGTAATGCCGGTGACGTACAGGTTGTCGGACGCGTCGACGATGAGGTCCTGCGGAAGGTTGCCAGCAGACGCCCCGAAGCTATTGACGGATCCGCCAAGGTACGTGGCATAGGATACGGCAGTGTCGTCCGCATTGAGTTGCATCAGGAAGCTTGTGTTGCAGCTTGCGATCGCACAGGCTGGTTGTAGCGAACTGGCACTGGTTGCAGGAAAGGTATTGCTATGCGTCTCTCCATAGAGCCAGAGATTGCCGCCAGAGTCTAGAGCGATGGAGGATAGGCTCGGGCCGTTGGCCGGGTTCTGATCGTCGCCAACAAGAGTAGAAAACAGTAGCGAATTGACGCCGGACTTTGAAGTATCGAACTTGGCAACAAAGTCATTTCCCTCCTTGAAGAGTGGATTCTTCGTTGGCAAGGTCCCGCCACCGGCGTAGCCGATCATATAAACAACACCGTTGTAATAGGCGGCGAGGCCATCGGCGCTCCCAGTCGATACCGTGCCGATGTCCTGAACGGGAGAACCCAGGCTAAGCGGTCCGTTGCCGAAGAAGGTGGAGTAGAGCAGATACGATCCATCCGCAGTGATCTTGGTGAGTGTGCCGCCAAGAATCACTGTGCCACTGCCGTTCTTCGGTGGCTGCGTGGAGTAGCCGTTAAGGGTCGGGAAGTCGGTACTGAGGCTTCCCCCAGCGATATACAGGTATCCGGCAGGGTCATACGCGAGCGAGGTGGCGATGTCCCGATCACTTCCGCCAATGTAAGTGGCAAACTTGAGAGTCGTTCCCGTTGAGTCGAGCGCGGCGACATAAAAGTCATATTTGCTGCCGGGATTTTGAGCGAAGGGTGGATCAGGGTTCTTGGATCCGCATCCTGTCCCGCACACGGATCCAGGTCCACCCAGTTGGGGAAGATCCGTCGAATCGGTCTGCATCAGGAGATACATATTGCCGGCCTTATCAACGCGCATATCCACGATCCCGTCGAGGTTGGATCCTCCAAAATAGGTGGAGTAGGTGATGACGGGGTCGATGATCAACGGTCTTGCGTGGTCGTATGGTCCAAGCGAGAAGGCGAACTGATGATCAGGCAGAGCGTGATACATGGCAGCAACTACTGCATGGCTGCCGTCGTCGCGCCGCTGATATGCGACAGGCTGACGCAACTCCAGTGTGCGATGGTCAGCAGTTTTAAGGATTAGGCTGCCAGTCTTCGGGTCGAGTGTTGGCTGCGCTCCCTGGAAGCTCATACGGATTTGATCGGGATCGGCCTGAGGAGCGACCATGTAGTCATACTCCAGACGGTCGTCATTCCCGTAGTAAACGAGATCGATGTTGCGATAAATGTCGTTGAGACGGGCGCGGCTGTATTGGTTGACATGAGTGCGGTATTTCGTCGGATCATTGCCCAGAAAATAGTTGCTGTGACCGGGGAGCTGGGATTCTCCAATGGGAGCGGCATTCGGGTCGGCCCCGCCGAGATACATGGCAACAGGGCTCTGGCCGGAGGCGGATAAGCCGACGGTTCCGCCTTTACCGATCTGGAGAATGCGACCTGCGGAGCGGCTGACCATACGTCCTTCTGTGGTGGGCTCGAAGCGCAGCGGCTGAGAGGCCAGAAGGCTGGCCGCGCGATCTGGCGAAGGTGTTTGAGCCGACAGAATCGTGCTGGGGATTGCCGAGAGAGTGGCGATGAGCGAATTGATGATGAATTTTGGAGTAGCACGATAGAGCTTGGAAGCTAAGAGGCGGATCTTGGCAGCGGCAAAATGAATCATGAGAAGTCTCCTGAAGAGGGTGGATGTGGGAGCTGAGTCCATGAAGATTGGCGAGCTTTGTCGGCGACAAGGAACTCAGCCCTTGTGCGTGTGCTTGCCGACGTCCCTGATAAAGCGCTGAATCAGGTTGAGAGCCGGAACCCAGAGCAAGAGGGCCGTCAGAAAGCCTACGGTGACTGAAACGGCGAACAGTTCATCAGACATGTCACTTCTCCTAAAGCAGTTATTTGGGAAATTGCGAAGAGAGGAAGTCGCCTCTCATCTCTTGAATGGAGCGCTCGCAGACCCATACCTCGTTCTCGGGGGAACAGAAGAGATGTAGCTTGCCTTCGCTCGCGGCTAGCTTCAGTTGCGCTGCTGTCAGGCGCAGTGCTCCAAGTACAGCGCGAAGGTCTGGCAGCCACGGCGATCCGCACACGGGACAGCGTCTGGGGGGTAAAGTCTGCCCTGGAGTTGTGCCGCGCCCGTCCAACTCCCGCGGAGAGACCTCTGTGATCGAGAGGGTTACTTCTGTGTGTTCGATTCGTATCGAGATCCGCTTCCGTTGCATAGGTTTGTTGTCCCACGCGCCACGGCGGACCGTCCTAAATCCGCACTCAACGGATGCTCAATTCGGTATCAATCTGCTTAAGTGCTGCAAGTAAGGGGGTTGCGGCATGAAGGTCTCTCCGGAACAGGGCTTGCAGCGTCGCGTTTTCAACGCGATCTATTTATGTCGTGTGGGTGGATAGCCTTTGATATGCTTCTCCTCAAACGCAAACTGTTTGGCGTGATGTGGAAGCACCGCCTGTCAACGTACAAGCGAGTCTCTCCAGTCTTCAAAAAATCTGACTGATCGCGAATTGCTGCCTACACTACTCATGCTGCTGGAAACGCCACCCCGAATCCGATTTGAGGGCTACCTCATCGACCGTCCCGCCTGGCAATTGCAGTGGCAGGGCGAAACGATCACGCTGAATCGTAAGACCTTCGATCTGTTGCTCTACCTCATCGACCATCGTGATCGTGTCGTGCCCAAGGATGAGCTGTTGCAATCACTCTGGCGTGATCAGTTCGTCGAAGAGAGCAATCTCAGCCAGCATGTCTTCCTACTTCGCAAAGCGCTCTCCCGCCATGCCTCGGAACAGAAAATCATCGAGACGGTGCCGGGACGTGGGTATCGATTCGCCGCGCCGTTAGAGGTAGAGTCGAAGTCCGAAAATCGAAGCTCGACTTCATCGCAGATTCTTGTTCATGCCAGCGCATCCGTCACCGAAATAACGATTGAAGACGAAGAGATGGGCGTTGATGCGCCGTCCTACCTCCTCCGGGAGGGGGGCGCGCGAAGCAGGCGACCGCTTTGGGTTGCCGTTGGCTCTCTAGTTGTCATCGTTCTGGCGATTGCTGCGTGGTTCGGCTGGCAGCATTGGCTCGACAAGTCTGCGGGCGCACCGGTCGACGTAGTGATCGCTCCCCTGGCGGGTAGCACCGGTGATGCCATTCTCGATAGCGCGCTGGTCGACGCGCTACGCATGGACCTTTCGCAGAGCCCTTACGTTTCCCCGGTTACGGCCGCCAGGGTCCGCGCGACGCTTACCGAAATGAAGCAAGACCCCAACGCCGCGATGAATCTGACCACCGCGACAGAGGTTTGCGAACGGACGAATAGTCAGGCGGTTCTTCACGGTGGGATCGCTCGCGTTGGTCAGCATTACCTCCTCACCGAGGAGGCGACAAGTTGCGTGAACGGCTCGATGCTCGCCGAGGCAAAGCAGGAGGTGTCCACGCTCGAAGGTCTTCCGCACGGCATCGATAAGCTCGCTGAAAATGTGCGGCGCGAACTGGGCGAATCACGCCGGAGCATCGCACGTTTCGACGTACCCCTTTTCGCAGGAAAGACTGCTTCGCTGGAAGCTCTCAAGGCCTTCACACAGGCGCAGGTTCAATCCAATCAGGGTAAATACGTCGACGCGATTGGGCTGATGAAGAAAGCTGTCGCGGCTGATCCGGAGTTTGCAGAAGCGTATTACGACTTGGCAGCTTATTCCGGAAGCGTCCTTGACCGCAACAACGAGCGTGAAGCGCTTTTGAAGGCTTACAATCTGCGCGACACAGCTAACGAGCCCACCCGTCTTGCGATCGTCGCGCTCTATCATTCGGCCATCACGTTGGATTTGTATGAAGCCGAACGCAACTACCGCAATTGGACAGAGCTTTATCCACGTTCGGCTCAGGCATGGAACGGCTTATCGATTGTAGAAAGGGAGCTCGGTCACCACCAGGATGCTCGGACTGCTGCAGAACACGCTCTCGAACTGAGGCCAAGCGTAGCAGGTCTTTACGCGAATCTCTCGTATGAGCAGATACACACAGGCGATCCCAGAGGGGCTCTCGCAACCTGCAATCAGGCCATCTCGAAGGGCATCGACGTCGACTACGTCCGCGAACATTGCTTCCAGGCCGCCTATGCCCTACACGACGCTGCGCAGGTCCAGAAGCAGCGGACCTGGGCCGACACGCATCCCGATGCTATTTACATTCGGTTTGACGAGATCAGTGTCGCTATTGCAGAAGGGCGATTCTCCGATGCCCATCGCCTCACGCCACCATTGGATGGGATCATGCGACGGCAAGGCCTGCTAGAACCGGCGAACGGCTTTATCCGGGATATCGGCAGCAATCTGGTCGAAAGTGGTGACGTTGCTGAGGGAATTAGCTTACTGCGGAGTGTCCCGGTCGACGCGAAAGACGATGCCAGCGTTCTTGGATTGGCATGGGCTGGAGATTACGCGGCCGCTGAAAATGCCGTTCACTCCATGCAGGCAGAGTTTCCTCAAGGCACTCTTTGGAACGACTATCGAGGACCTGAAATTAAAGCAATCGTGGCTCTAGCTACACACAGACCGAAGGATGCAATTCAAGCCCTTGAACGAGCGCGACCACTGGAAGGCCGCGATCCAGTCATCAGCATGTTGCGCGGGAACGCCTATCTGGCCGCTGGACAACCGGGTCTGGCTGAGGCCGCGTATCGTAAGGTCCTCGACGGCCCCGATCAGGAACCCGAAGCTGAGGAGGTGCCTCTGTCATGGCTAGGACTGGGACGCGCCTACGCAGCGGAAGGTAACCGCGAGGCTGCTATAAAAGCGTATGGGCGCTTTCTATCCCTCTGGGCACATGCAGACGCGAACAGCGCTCATCTACTTGAAGCTAAGAGTGAGCTTGGTGCCCTACAAAACTCTCGCTCAATTCAATAATTCATTGTCCGCAAGCATCAGGACGCCCCTTCGAAACTTTCAGTGGACGAGATCCCGCTTAGCGCACAATATACGCCCAGCCTACAAACGCATCATCGCTATCAATCGCATGATTTGTCCGACCAAGTCCACCCTACCGACCGGATCGGATTCTTGCACGATGAAGCTGCCCAGGCTTCTCCGTTTCATCTGAGGCGGACTTTCGCAGTCTTTAATTACGGGTGGATCGCTGCATTTCCGGGCGGTCATAATGGAGTAGAGTTGGAAGCCGATGCCCTCTCCGCAAACTTGGAATGAGAAGACTAAAACTTCCCGGCTGTTTTGGGGAATAGCGATCGGCCTTCTGCTCCTGGCGGCAGGATATAGTTGGCAATCGTTCAAGCCGGAGGCGGTTCCAACACGCCTGTATCCGGCTGGTGATGGCTCACTCGCCGCATGGACACCGTATGGTGGCCACTGGACAAGCATCGATCATGTCATCTACAGCACTCATGAGCGGCAGGATCGTGGTGCCAAGCTTGTCACGGGATCTGAGCGTTGGACGAATTACACACTCAGCACGGATATGCGCTTCGACGGAGACTTCGGTGATCTTGGAGTAGTCGTAAGGTCCAGGGATGAAGCGGTCGGGCTGGATGCGTATAACGGCTACTACGTGGGCGTTCGCATGGATGGCGGCGGCGGTAGCCTTATGGTCGGCCGCTCCAACTATGGGTGGAGTGAGGCGAGACCAGTACCAGTGCCAGGGGGCGTCCATCCGGGAGCTTGGCTGCGCCTCACAGTAGTTGCTTATGGCTGCGACATTGCAGCTTCCGTGCAGAACATGTCGACGTTGCAAACGGCGTGGATCGCGTTTCACGAACGCTCGTGTTTGAAGTCCGGGCGTATCGGTTTGCGGTCGGTGGACAACAACGGGGTATGGCGCAATATCAGTCTCCGATCCGCTTCACGTGAGGACTATCTCGCGCTTGAGCAGCATGCAGGATCGATCGAACAACCGGTCGTGCTTAATGGTCCTCCATGGTGGACACCTTGGCATGTGGGCATGTTGTTCGTTGGCGTGTTGGCCACGGCTTTGCTCATTCAATTTGCTTACTTTCGTGCCGCGCGGTGGAAGAGTGACACGATCATTCAGGAACGCGAACGCATGGCCCATGAGATCCATGACACGATGGCGCAGAGCTTCGCAGGTGTTGGATATCAGATTCAGGGCATTCGCAGCAGCGTGGTGCGCGGTGACCAGCTAGATCGACAGCACATAGCCGATCAACTGGCCGTCGCCTATCAACTCATCCGGCGTTGCCACCAGGAGGCAAGTGGAACCATTGCCATGCTCGGATTGTCCTCGGCTTCGGAACAGCGTGGGCTGTTGGAGACTCTGCGAGAGACGGCAGATCGCATCGGTGGCGACAAGATCAAGACACACACCGCGCTTGAGGGCCATGCCACGACGATAAGTCTAAGCCTCGCGGATGCGTTGCTGCATATCGGACAGGAAGCGATTGCTAACGCCGTCGGTCACGGGAATCCTTCCATGTTGACGATCAAGCTCCGCTATGAGGAAGACGCCGTGGAGCTGTCGGTGTCCGACGATGGCCAGGGCTTTGAGATGTCTCCGCATACCACAGGCCTCGGCATCATGGGTATGCAGAAGCGCGCACGCAATGTGGCGGCAGTGCTGGAGATCTTAAGCGTGCCTGGCGAAGGGACCGAAATACGTGTGCGTGCGGAGTGTCGAATCCAGCGCTTGCCCGCCCGTATTTTAAGCTGGTTGCGTGAACTGTTATGGAATGGCAGAGGGTCCGTGTAGAGTCAGCTGCTATTCGTCGAGGTGGATGAGACCGCGGCGTATCGCGATGGTTACGGCTTCCGTGCGATCGTCGGCGCCAAGTTTAGTGAGGCAGCTGACAACATGGTTGCGCGCTGTCTTGTCGCTGATGAAGAGACGCTGAGCAATCTCTTTATTTGACTTACCCGCTGCGACCAGAGTCAGAACCTCGATCTCGCGCTGGCTAAGCTCGTCGCGCCCCACGGTTTCTACAAGACGCTGTGCAATAAAGGGAGGCACGCAGCGCTGGTTATTTGCGACCATCTCCACGCCGCGGACGATTTCTTCCTGCGGTGTGTTCTTAAGCAGGTAACCCATGGCTCCAGCCTGCAACGCACGGACTATGTATTCGTCGCCCTCATAGTTGGTGAGAACAAGTACGCGCGCACCCGGATGCAGGCGCCTTAGCTCGGCAATTGCATCAGTGCCTTGCATCTCCGGCATACGGAGGTCCATCAGCACGACATCGGGTGGCTCGCGATCGAACTCTGCAAAAGCTTCTCGTGCTGAACCCGCCATACCTGTGACCAGAATATTGGTCTCACTCTCAAACATCGTACGCAGCCCAAACCTGACGACCGGATGATCATCCACGATGAGTACCTTGATGCGCTGCGCTGGTTCTGTCATGGACTTATCCTAGGCCACGCGACCCACACGCGGAAGCTGTTGGAGCACCCAGAACCTCATGGTTCATTTGTACTATGCGCGATTGGTGCCGATGCCATCTTGGCAAACGTATGTCGCGATCCGTATTTTCACGCGTGGTCAGTATTAAGCAAAACCCCGGTGCTGAAGCGGGTTGCATGATAACGATTACATGCTGAGAGGTAAGGAATAGATGAAACGGTTTTTGGGTATGAAAGTTTGCGGACACTTGGCTCTGCTTGTCTTGCTGGCTAGCTTCGTTTCGATGATGGCAGTGACTCCGATGATGGCGCAGAGCACGACGAGCACACTTACGGGCACCATCACGGACGGATCGGGTGCGTTCGTCGCCACTGCTGATGTTCTCGCGCTGAATACAGCGACCGGAGTCGAGTACAAGGCCAAGGCTGACAATCAGGGTAATTACCGCATCACACAGTTGCCCCCCGGAAGTTATACCTTACGAGTCACAAGCAAGGGTTTTAAAACTCAGCAGTTGCAGGCGTTCACCTTGCTTGTTGATCAGCAGGCTCGGCAAGACGTTCAACTCGGCGTGGGTGAGACATCAGAGTCGGTGACCGTAAGTGGCGGCGAGCCATTGCTCGATACCATCGGTTCAAACGAGGGACAGGTCATTGAGAATAAACAGATCCAGGACCTTCCGCTCAACGGTAGAAACTTTCTTCAACTGGCACAGCTGTCTGCTGGCGTCACACCGGCGGATACGCCTGGCATGAGCTCTCCCGCCTCCTCGTGGACAGGACCACAGACGGTGAGTATCTCCGTCGCGGGCCTGCGCGAAGACGATACAAGCTATCTCTTCGATGGTATTGAGGTGCGCAATGCGTGGTACGGCGCCATCGGCATTCTCCCCTCGATCGATAATATTCAGGAGTTCAAGATCGAGCAGACGGGTTCGTCCGCCGCCTACGGCGCAGGTGGAACCTTCGTCAACATCGTTACCAAGTCGGGTACAAATCAGTTTCATGGCAGCGTCTTCGAGTTTCTGCGTAATAACGCTCTCGACGCGAAGAACTACTTTGACGTAGGGTCTGCTCCCGCTTTCCACCAGAACCAGTTCGGCGCGAGCTTCGGTGGTCCGATCAAGAAGAACAAGATGTTCTTCTTTACAAATTACGAAGGCTACCGCCAGATTCAGCCCACGACGGTGTATACACGCGTACCGACCGCAGCGCAGCTCTCTGGTGATTTCAGCTCGGACAACTTCCCGCTGGTCAATCCTGTAACGCAGGCACCCTACACAAACAATCAGATTCCGACTTCGCAGTTCTCGCCGGCGGCTTTGAAGATGCTTGCTTACTATCCGGCGCCTAATGGCAGTTTCTCGGGTGGGAACAACTTCGTCGTGGTGGAACGCCAGACGGTGAACTGGGATCAAGGCAGTGCTCGCGTCGACTACACCATCAACGACAAGAACACTATCTTCGGGCGTTATACCATGATGGATCAGACGAGCGTCGAACCTGGCATTACTCCAGACGCTGCGCGCATCTTCCCTTCGAACCCAAAAAATGTTGCCGTGGGTTGGACGCACATTTTCAACCCCAACATCGTTAACAATGTTCGCTTCGGCTGGAACCACACAGAGACCGGCCAGAACCGTGCAGACGGTTACGACACGAGTAAAGCGAACCCGCTCGGCCTGAACAACATCGGTCTGCAGCCGGGCTCTTATGGTCCTCCGTCAATCAACATTAGTGGGGGTTATGGCAACCCCGGCTCGGCAGGAGGCACAGAGGTCGTACGCGAGAACCTCTTTATGGGCACGGAGTCGTTGTCGATCCAGCATAAGCAGCACACGATCACCACGGGCGCAGACATTCGCTACGATCCGATCTACCTCTATGAAGACTGGCAGGGCTCAAACCTCACATTCAACGGCAACTTTACCAAGGGGCCCAATGTTCCCTCGACTCAACCGGGGGATGCTCTCGCAGACGCACTCGTCGGAGCAACCTCTTCCGCGGCAACCTCTACCGGCGATCCGACGCTTAATCTGCGCCGCTGGTATCAGTCCTATTACGGTCAGGACACCATGCAGGTCAACAAACGCCTTACGATCAACGGTGGCGTTCGCTATGAGTACTACCAACAGCCGTGGGACACAGCAAACCACGTAGGCAGCTTCGATTTCGCGACGGGTACACTGCTTACCTATCCGGATACAAAGGCGCTCGGCCTCGGACGGCAGATGGTGCACCCATCCTACGTAGATTTCTCGCCGCGACTCGGCTTCAACTACTCGCCTTTCAAGAACGGCGCCACAATTGTAAAAGGCGGCTTCGGTATCTACTTCCTGTCACCGAACATCAACCAGCTTGAGGTGATGGTGGATACACCGAAGTACTACTCCGTGCAGAACTACAACAATGCCCGCAACACAACCACTGGCCAGTTGAACTTCACACTGGATCAGCTCTTTGGTCTGAGCCTGCCAGGTGCGGGACAGTCTGTGTCGTTCATCAATGCGAACAACAAGACGCCGGTCACCTACGAGTACTCGTTGGCGGTGCAGCGGAACTTCCTCAAGAACTGGCTACTCGAGGTCTCCTACTTTGGCTCGCAATCGCGTCATTATGAGACGCGTATTGTTATCAATCCTCTAAACACAAATGGCCAGACTGGCTATGCCAACTACGCTGGCGCCATTCAGGAAAACCTGAACGCAGGCACGTCAAACTACAACGCTCTCGCAGCCCGCGTGGAAAAGCACTACACCTCCGGTTTTTCGCTGCTGGGTACCTATACATATTCGAAGTGCCTGGGTACACCATGGCAAGACCAATTTGCCTGGCACCCGCTTAACCTGAGGCAGGACTACGGACATTGCACCTACGATCAGAACCAGCGCCTCAGTGTGAACTCGGTGTACGAGCTTCCGTTTGGCAAGGGCAAGATGCTTCTTGATCGCGGCGGCCTTATGAATGCAGTTGTCGGCGGCTGGCAAGCCAGCGCAATCGCAACTTTCTACACGGGTCCGTGGCTTACGTTGGGCAGCAGCCAGAACCTTGGCGCGTTTGTGAACGCACTGCCGAATGTAACTGGAGCGGTTACGAATAAGTCACTGCATGGCGGTCTGGGCAAGAGCGGCAAGCTTGGCCCCTACTTCAACACGCAGAACGTACAGGCGATTACTGCGGTAGGCGTGCAAGGCAACGCTGGTGTCAGCAACGTGCAGGAACCCGGCAGCGCAACGTGGGATCTTTCGGCCTTCAAGAGCTGGCAACTCGCGCAGCGCTACGGCCTCACGTTCCGTGCTGATTTCTTCAATGCTTTCAATCGCGTAAACTTTACCGGATTGGATACGGGAGTGAATGACACGAACTTTGGCAATCTCACCGGCGCCAATGCGGCACGCGAAATTCAATTTAGCTTGCGTCTCAATTACTAGACGCGCGCCTCTACTTCTAGCTGTTCGGCATCGATCGCAAATTGACCGATGCCGAACAAGGTAGAGGTATTTTTCAAAGGCATGGCCTCTCAAAATGAGAAAGGTTCAATATGAAGGTAGCTCCATCGGTGTTTGCATTGTGCGGTCTTTTGGGAATGAGTCTTGGATCAGCGCAGTCTCAAGAGAGACCGCCGGCAACGCCGCTCATCACGCATGACCCGTACTTCAGTATCTGGTCGATGACCGATCGTCTTACGGACTCTGATACGTCCCATTGGACAGGCAGCGCACAACCGATTGCGGGCATCGCTCGCATCGACGGTAAGGCATATCGCTTTATGGGCGCCAGTCCTGACGCCGTTCCTGCTATGGAGCAGACAGCCCATGCGATCACACCTACGCATACACGTTATGAGTTCAAGCAGAGCGGCGTAACGCTGCAGCTGACCTTCTTCACACCCCTCCTGCCCGATGATCTCGACCTGATCTCGCGCCCGGTAACCTATCTGACATGGACTGCGACAGCAAACGACGGTGCGACACACAACGTCTCTCTGTTGCTGGATGTCGATTCGGTGATCGCGGTCAATGACCGTAGCGAGGAGGTCGTCAGCGGTCGCCATCGCACTGAGGCACTGGACGTGCTTTCTGTAGGTTCGCGCAACCAGGATGTGCTCAATCGTTCAGGCGATAATCTGCGCATCGATTGGGGTTATTTCCACCTAGCCGTGCCACACGACGAGCCGTCGTCTTCTGCCATCGCCCATCGTGCGATTGATACCTTTATCGCCTCTGGTCATCTGCCAGCATCCGACGCGATTGAAATGCCGGGCCGCTCTGCGTCGCACCTGGACGTGGAGTTTGATCTACCGAACGTGACGAGCCAACCGACGACTCGGCACCTGTTATTGGCTTATAGCGATGGCTACGGCATTCAGTATCTGCAACGCAACCTGCGGTCGTATTGGCAGCGCAACAACATGCCGGTCGAGGAGATGCTGAACACGGCCGAGGCCCAGTACGCTTCGCTGGAACAGCGTGGCACAAAGTTCGACGAAGAGCTTACAGCGGACCTGACGAAGGCCGGTGGCGCGCATTACGCCGCAATCGCAGTGTTGGCCTATCGGCAGGCCATCGCGGCTCATAAGCTGGTCGCCGATGCCAATGGCGATCCCATGTTCTTCGGCAAGGAGAACTTTTCCAACGGCTGCATCGACACGGTTGATGTTTTATATCCCTCTGCACCGCTCTTTCTCTTCCTGCAACCGAAGCTGTTGGAAGCAGAGTTGCTTCCGGTGCTCGAGTATGCGTCGTTAGCGCGTTGGAAATTTCCGTTCTCGCCACACGATCTGGGTCAGTATCCACTCGCAAATGGGCAAGTCTACGGAGGCGGCGAACAGACGGAAGAAGATCAGATGCCTGTCGAAGAGAGCGGCAATATGCTGATCCTGCTGGACGCCCTCGCTCGTGCGCAAGGCACACCACAGCTATCGAAGCGTTATTGGCCAGAGCTGACGAAGTGGGCGGAGTATCTGCGACATAAAGGACTCGACCCTGAAAATCAGCTCACTACAGATGACTTTGCAGGCCACGTCGCGCACAATGCGAATCTGTCGATCAAGGCAATCGAAGCGCTGGCCGCTTACGCGGACCTTGCGCACATGATCGGCGAAGAGAATGTCGCAAAGGATTACAGCAAGACGGCGAAGGAGATGGCGTCGAAGTGGCTCGGAATGGCTGCGGAAGGCGATCACTACAAGCTGGCTTTCAACAGCCCTGATACCTGGAGCCAGAAATACAACCTCGTGTGGGACGAGCTGCTGGACTACAAGTTGTTCCCGCCCAGCGTGCGCGAAAAAGAAGTCGCGTATTACCTGACGAAGATCAACAAGTATGGCCTGCCGCTCGATAGCCGCAAGGATTACACCAAACTCGACTGGTCGATTTGGACGGCGACACTCGCTTCGAACCGCGAGCAATTCGATCAAATCGTCGACCCAATTTACAAATGGACGAACGAAACACCAAGCCGCGTTCCGCTCACCGATTGGTACGACACGAAGACGGGAAAGCAGATAGGTTTCCAGGCTCGAAGCGTCGTTGGAGGTGTTTATATCAAGGTGCTGTCAGACAAACAGCTGACCGCGAAATGGCGACGTAAAGATATCCATGAGTAAATCGTAACGGCAAGATGTAGCGGGAAAAGGCCTGCGTTTTGCGCAGGTCTTTTTTGCGCGTGATCGGACTCGCGAATAGCTCTATTGCTATCTTCTTGATTCCAATGGAGTGGCGGAGGGAGAGGGATTCGAACCCCCGTAGCCTGTTAGGGCTAAGCGGTTTTCAAGACCGCCTGTTTCAACCACTCACACATCCCTCCGCAGGGGGTGTCGAGTTCTTATTGTACTAGGGACCTCGGCGTGGTTGGCTGGCTGGCCGGTGCCCGTGCAGGGTACCTCCCCTCCCCCCCCCATACTTTGGGGGCAAAGTCTTGAAAGGGTTGGAGTTGGGTCGAGACTTCCGTTCAGGTAGTCTGGACCTGGTGTCGGTCCCCCACTGGCTCGCAACAGAAAAGGCTGCAGCGGCGGGTGCCGGTGCAGCCTTTTCTTTCTCTCTTATTTAATTATAGCTAGTTGGAGAGGGTAAACATGCAAGTTTTATTTCGTTTGGATTGTAGGGGTTAGGTGGGTTGGGGGCTTGACAAGGGTTTTGCGACTAAGTGAGTAAGCGGTCTTGAACTTAGGTGTTGCGAACGTAGACGAGTTCGAATCTCGATTTCTACCACCTGCTGCTACAGTCCCGATAGCTGGTAACGCAAACGTTAGAAATATCTCGTCTCGATCTTTCAGTAATATCCACATAAGAATCGCGAAAACAGCTACAGCCCATAGCACTGCCGTATCGTTCTTCATTGAGTTCCTCCAGTATTGTTTTTAGTCAAAAGCTGATCTGACTGCATATGGCAATCGCGATATAGTTCACCACTGTTGCAGTGACATTCGCTATCCGGATCGTCAGCGAGAAGATGCGCTGCAGGCCCATGCGGAGCTACCGGGCCTACCCATGTCCCGTACAAATACAACTTCTTCGAATACTTGAGTTGGTTAGTATTGACGGGCTGCCACGGCTTGCGGCTATTCACTTTTCTGAGAGTGCCATCGTCTCGTCGCATGTGTAGCATCCTTGTTCGAAGGAAGATCAAATGCTTTGCGAGATAAGTCGACACTTGGTCGAGAAACTGCGGTAATAGATCAGACGAAGGGTCATAGGAGAATTGGTTCGCTGAATAGATGCAGAGTTGGGGCGTAGCCTTACCGTCGATCGAGAGTTTTCTCTGCCACCAAGTGTGATGGTTGTTTGACGCCCTGCCATTAGGTAGTGGGTCAACGAGATAGGCGCGAGGGTGTTCCTTACCAGCGAATTCAAGTATGACTACAGTACATGGCTCCGCCATATCCTTTAAAAAGGGTTCAAGCGGATGCTCTGCAAGACCGGCCGCGTCACTGTCCAATCGTCCCTCAAAGACTTGGAGAGGTAAGTCTGCAACAAGCGTACGAAGTACGCGGCGAGCTGTGGCGTCATCCGAAAATGGACGGAGGTAACCACGGTAAGCGCGAATCGCTTGGGTGCTTGGAGGGAGAATAATCTCAAAGAATTGAGAGTACTGAGGGATTGGTGGCACCGGGTTTTCCGGTGCCACCGTCGACAGGGCGTTTATTGTGGCTACCACCATACCGAAGGTCCATGGCTAGCTGCGGCAACAACAGTACCAACCGAGCTAAGAACACCAGTCTTCACCGAGGAAGAAACGGTGCAGGAAGGGAGGCTGAGCAGATTGTCGGGCCTCTCACCGTCGGGAATTGTCTTGACGTACTTGTTGCCATTCTTCTCGGTGACAACTTCGAGATCAATGACGTGCCCGGTTGGACGTTCGACATAAAAGCTGTCATTGTGGTTCTCGATCCGATCAATCACTTCGTCTTCTGTGAAGGACCGAAACACATTGTCTGGCGAGTAGCAGCCGAGACTACTGATGCGCTCATACTTTGCGTGCTTGACAACGCACGTGACGCGAAAGCGGGCCATAAAAGGACTCCCAATATAGTAGGAATCCGCCTATTCGAGATGGTTCTTGCCGATACTGACTATGTGGGACATAATCGGTCTGGGATCCTATCCGGCAAGATCGGGTAGCGGGCAGAAGTTGCGCCCCCAGCCGACTGTGGTCGCCACCGCAGTCGGCTTCATCTTTTGTCTCCTTCAAAACACCTCGCAATGAATCTGAACCGCTGGTTCAATAGTCCCCCCTCGTAAATTAATCGTCAAGTGCAAAGTGTCAACTTAGGTAATGTAAAGTATCGCTTTGCAGAAAGCATTGCGGCACTTGACAATTTATCCAACATTTCTTTACACTTTACATGTGAAAAAGTGGGATGCCGTAGGACCTTTGACTAGGCCGCAAACGATTAACCGTCTATTTGGTCAACGGCTCGCCGCCGCCCGGCGGGGGCGTAAGATTTCGCAAAGTGAACTTGGTCGGCGTATGAATCGATCAAGAGTATCGATTGCGAACATTGAGAGTGGGCGGGCTAGCGTGCAACTTAGCCAAGTGTTTCAACTGGCTGATGCAATCAGCGCGAGTGTTGATGAACTGATTCCTGATGATCGGGCCATTCGAGGTTTTGAGGCGTCTTCATCTGGGGCCGCCTTCATCCAATCGGTCAAAGCACAACTCGGTGAGATTGCCGCTCAAGGAGCTAAGCAATGAGAACGAGAAGAGAGATTGAGACTCGCGTCAAAGAATTATTGGATAAGCACGCTATTGCTAACTCTCCAGTTGACGTACAAAAGATTGCAACTGAAGAGGGTTTGGCGGTTCTTGGGCAGGACTTCTCCGGTGACGTATCTGGTGCCCTTGTCCGGTACGGCGGTGGGGCGGCGGCAATTGCTTTCAACGAACGCCAATCGACGAGCAGAATCAGATTCACCATCGCGCACGAACTAGCCCACTATTTGCTTGGGCATACAGACGATGAAGACCACGTAGATTGGGAATTTTCTATCATTAGAAGAGATTCCAATTCTTCACGTGCTTCTGATGTGCGCGAGATCGAGGCAAATATGTTTGCCGCTAATTTACTAATGCCACGTTCATTTATCGATAAGGACGTTTCTCTATTCATTGATCCCGGCAGAAAAGTGAAGCTAACAGATGAACGAATATCTGTCCTCGCGTCCAAATACCGAGTCAGCAACGCAGCCATGACATTCAGACTGATCAATCTCGGATACTTACCGCCCTATTAGGCCTTCTTGATCTAACTGAATTAGAACGCTTGTTCTTTTGGCTAGGTGTAGTGCCTGAAGACTTATATCCGATTTGAAGTAAGCGACTATACGTACGGCTGAAACCGCACGCTCAATCAGCAGTACCGTTGCGCGCGAAAAATGGCCTTAAGCCTCGTTTACGGCTGAGGCCTTTTTGTTGCTGTGAGGTGTGGCTTACCTGCCGGGGGTGGCGGGTTCCATGACGGCGCCGGGGTCTACTTTGGGGATGCCGAAGCGGCCGCTGAGGTGGACGAGGTCGAGGGGGCGGAGGACGCCGGAGACTTCGATGACGCTCATGCGGCGGGGAGCGCGGATGATGACGGTGACGTGGTCGATTTCGGTGTTGGCGAAGTGCAGCCAGAGGTCGGTGAGGGGGCGTGACGGGGCGGCGCCGTCGCGGGGGCTGGGGCGCGGGTCGACGAGGTGCTTCCAGCCGGCGGCGTTGTAGGCTGCGCTAAGGGCCGCCATGTTTTCAGGGATGTAGAAGGCGGGCTCGTGGTAGCTGTAGTTCTCTACGGTGACGCTGTTGAGGGCTCCGGTGCCGCCGCCGATGACGCCGTCCATGGATTGGAGCATGTCGCGGTCGAAGGTGAAGGCGGAGCGGGTGGCGGGGGTGGAGGCAAGGGACAGGAGGATATCGGCGACGCCCTGGGGCTGGGCGCTGAGGCGCTCGATGGGAGCCGGAGCAGATTGGACCTGCGAGTTCACGGGGCCGGGCGGCGGTGGGGCGTATTGCTGGGCGTGTGCGCCTGTTGCGCTGAGGGCGGACAGGGCCAGGGTGGTCGTGGCCAGGGCAGAACGGCAGGCGGACAGGTTCATCGGTGGTTCCTCGCTAACAGGTATGACAGGGATCTGGGGGCAAAAGTTGCGGGGCAGACATGAAGTCTGCCCCGAGGGATGGGAGGTAGCACCTTTTCAGGCAGATGCGCTATTCGGGGGGCTTAGGGGCGAAGTAGCCTTTCTTGGCGCGGACGCTATAGCGGGGATCCTGGGATTGCAGGTAGATGGTGCGGAAGCTGCCATCCTGCTTGAAATTGGCGGGGATGTAGACGAGCGAATATTGGCTGCGGAGTTCGACTTCGATGTTGTGGAAGCCGATGGCGACGTCCTCCATGCGGGTGGGGAAGAAGGCCTGGCCGCCGGTGGCGCTGGCGATCTGGAGGAGGACGTCGTCGCCTTTGTCCTTGCTGGGGCCGGTGTTGGTGCTGATGGTGTAAACGATGGTCTCGGCGCGTTGGCACATCTTGATGGCGTCCGAGACGGTGGCGGTGCTGTAGTCGTCGTCGCCATCGGAGACGAGGACGATGGCCTTGCGGACGTTGATGTCCTGGCGCAGGGTGAGCATCTGATCGCGGCAGGTTTTGTAGAGGGAGTTGAACATCGCGGTGCCGCCGCCGGGGCGGAGCTTGCGGATGCCGCCGTCGAGGAGGTCGATACGGTTGGTGAAGTCCTGGGTGATGTCGGTCTGCACGTCGAAGCCTTCGACGAAGGCGCGGTCGGCGGGGTGCAGGACTTGCAGGAGGAAGTCGGTGGCGGCCTGCTGCTCGAATTGGAAGCGCTGGCGAATGGAGCTGGAGGTGTCGAGCATGATGCCGACGCGGAGCGGCAGGTTGGTCTGCTGCTTGAACTGCACGACGCGCTCAGGCGGGCGACCGTCATCGAGCAGGCCGAAGTTCTGCTGCTGCAGGCCGGTGACGAAGCCGCCGCGCTTGTCGGTGACGGTGAAGATGAGATCGACTTCGCGAGAGTAGACGGTGAGGCCGGGAACGCTGGGTTCGGCCTGGCCGGTCTGGTTCGTCGGAGGCTGCAGAGCGGGCGCCTGTTGGGCTGGCTGATCCTGAGCCGGTTGCGAGGGAGCCTGGGCGATGGCCAAGGAAGCGGAGATGGTGCTGAGAAAAGCGAGGGTTGCCCATCGCGCCGTGGTGCCGAGATTCATGGACTTATCGTATCAACTTGTGGGCATCCCTGGCGGGGGCAGTGTGGGATTGTGTACCCGCCGCCCGACAGCGCTAAAAGCCTGTCGGACGGCGAGGGAATGCAAGGGAGTTTAAGGCAGAAAGACAGCAGGGACACAAGAGCTGGAGGTCAGGCTTTGGAGCGATGCCGCGACCGTTGCGTGCTGATGCCGAGTCTGGCGTAGACCGGGCAGAAGCGTCGCGCGGCGGTATGGTAGAGCGCCCATGCGGGTATCAGCAGCAACCACCAGGCGAGCCCGTGCATGCCAAAGGCAAGCAAGACAAACGCACTGGCGGCCATCACCCGGATAACCTGATCTGCTTCGCTGAGATTACGTCTCATCGTCGCACCTCCGTTGTATCTAGAGGAATTCTGCGACGAGCGGCCAAGGGGCTGCCGTGATTGCCGTCACAACGTGCGTGAAAATTATGGCCGGCGAAGCTGGTCGAGGAACGAGGTGAGTTCGTCGGGGAGGTCGGAGCGGAGTTCGAGTTCTTCGCCGGTTCGTGGGTGGGTGAGATCGAGCTCGGCTGCGTGGAGGAAGTTGCGCTCCAGTTCGAGGGTGCGGGATTCGTCCGAGCTCTTCTTGCCGGGTTTTACGGCGAGCGGGATGCGATGCGGCGCGCCGTAGAGGAAGTCGCCGACGACGGGGTGACCGATGGACTGCATGTGGACGCGGATCTGGTGGGTGCGGCCGGTTTCGATGTGGACTTCGACGAGGGTGAACTTGCCGTAGGCGGTATCGAGGCGGTCGAGGACGCGCCAGTGCGAGACAGCGGAGCGGCCGCCGGAGCGCTTGGTGGTCATGCGGATGCGGCGCACGAGGTCGCGGGAGATGGGCAGCTGCACTGTGCCTTCGTCTTCGGCAATATCACCGTGGACGAGCGCGAGGTAGACCTTGCGAAGGTTGCGGCTGGCGAACATCTCGCTGAGCTTGCGGTGCATGCTGTCGTTCTTGGCGACGACGATGAGGCCGCTGGTCTGCTTATCCAAGCGGTGGACGATGCCGGGGCGCAGGCCTGGCGCTGGCGAAGGAGCGGGTGCAGCTTCGATCGCTTCGTGCTCGTCTTCGAGCTCTGCGTCCGGCTCGGCTTCTTCGTCCTCGGCGACAGGCTGTGAGCCGGAGCTGAGGTTGCCGCCGAAGCGATAGAGCAGGGCGTTTACGAGGGTGCCACTATTGTGTTCGGCTGAACCTGAACCTGCGTGGACCATCATGCCTGCGGGCTTGTTGATGACGGCCATGTCGTCGTCTTCGTAGATGACCTCGAGAGGAATGTCTTCGGGTGTGGCGTTGAGCGGCGCGAGACGCGGCTCGCCTTCGATCTCGATGGCCTCGCCCCCCTTGAGCTTGAGGCTGGCCTTGACGGCCTTGCCGTCGATGGTGACCTGGCCTTCGTCGATGAGAAGAACGACGCGGGCGCGACTGATATCGGGCATGACCTTGGCGAGGTAAGCGTCGATGCGCATGCCTGCAGCTGCGGGCTCCGCTGTCAGCTTGCGCACACCGTTTTCGGCTTGCAGATCTTCGAGCGTGTGAATCTCAGGAGCGGGAGCGGCGGCGAGCTTCGGCCGATCGTAGCGTGGCTTGGCGAGTGTGTGCTCCTCTTGCGGGTGCTTGCCGCCATTGGGGCCACTGGTGACGAGGCCGGGGACGTGTGCGAAGGGAGACTTCGATTCGAAGACCTGAACGCGCATGAGATCGGCAGTGTCGTAGGTGGCTTCAGTTTCTTCGCCGAGATCGCCAGCTTCCGCGCGGGCCTTCGCCTGATCCAGAATCTGTGTGCGCAGTTCGCGGTAGTCGCCCTTGACGGACTGGCGGCGCTTACCCTTGGGCAGCATGTTTTTGGATGGCATTTAGAAGGACTCCTGAAGGGGGTGTGGCCGTAGTGGAGGCTCGGATTGGTCGGCGATGAACCAGCGGCTGCGAAGGAACAGGCCGACTGCCACGCAGGCAATCGCGATGTATTGGCCGGGATCGAGAATGTTGGCGCTGTGCACGTCGGCTGGCTGTGCGAGCATGTCGAGCAGGAAGAAGAGCGCGCCGCCAAGGTAGAGACCGTGGGCGGCGACGACGCCTGCGAGGTGTGGGCGGCGCAGCAGTCGCAGCGTGTCGAAGAAGAGGTAGATTGCGGCGAGCAGCAGGTAAATCTGCACGGGATGGACGCGGCCGAGTATGGTGTCGCCGGGGGTAAGGACGCCCCAGGGCAGCGAGCTGGGCATGCCAGCGTCGGTGCCTTCGATGAAGTGAGCCAGCGAAAGAGCTGCGGCGAGAAGGGCAGCGCAGGGTGTCCAGGCATCGAGCGTTGCCAGCATCGGCAGGTGCTTGAGGCGGAGGTAGATCAGCGTGGCCGCGAGCGTGAGGCCGATGCCCGCGTAGGTGAGCGAGGGTAGGCTTAGGACGATCAAAGGGTAGCGCAGGAAGGCTTGCGGGTCTTCCGCGACGAGCAGCAGGCGGGAGATCACCAGGGCGGCGACGACGGTGAAGATGCCTGCGTCCCAAAGATGCTGGGCCGGAATGCCTGAGAGCTTTGCGGTGCGCTGACTCATCGCGATGGCGGCGATCAGACCGACGGCGGCGATGAGGCCGAAGACGGAGAACCGGAGGTGTCCGATGCGGACGATGCCGGGAACCAGCGCGAAGGTGAGCAGCGAAAACATTCAACCTTCAGGATACGCTGTGCGGAGTATTGCTATGGGCGAAGGTCCAAACTGCGCTACTGCTAGAAGAATGGCCTTCCGAGAAAGGTGTTGGTGAAGATGAGGGGGTTACTGTTCAGCTTAGAGCTAAGAGTGAATGAGCTAAGAGTAGAAGCGAGCTCGCGCCTTCCCCTTCGGCTTTGCTCAGGGGTCAGGACGACAATGTCTGAAAGCGTGAGATGGGATGAAGCGTGGCAAAGATATAAAAAGACCGACCCACGGGGCCGTGACATGAGGCGCAGGTGAACCCGCATATAAGCGGTGGGCCCTAGCCGTGGCTCTTTAGGCTTTCCGGACTGGCGGACATAGCACACCGAGCCATTTATACGAGCCAGGACCCTGTTCAAAGAATATTGGTTCAACCTGCGTAGTTCATCCCACCTGCTTTGCAGGCCGGTCTTTGCTTGGATGCTATCGCGAAGGGCTTTGGAGCGCAACTTGACACGGGGTGTATGTTGGCGTCGGCAAAAAAGCAGGTCCTTCGCTGCGCTCAGGATGACAATATCCTGGATTCGTCGGAACCTGAGCTCTCAGCCGACCTTGCGATCCTGCAGCAGGTCATCGAGCATGTTCATCAGCGAGCCGGTGCGGGCCTGCACGGAGGCATCAACCGTGGAGGTGGCGTGGTTCATGGTGGCGGCGAGCTGGTCGTGGCGGGCCTGCGTGGAGAGCATCTCGTCGGCGATGTTGAGCGCGGCGAGCACGGCGACGCGGAGCGAGTCCACGGTGGCGCCGTGGGCCGAGATAGCGCGCATGCGGGAGTCGACGAGTGAAGCGAGACGCTCGATGTAGGCGGAGTCGGTGCCACTGAGTTGGTAGACCTGATCGTAGATTTCGACGACGACGGCGCCGGAGTTGCTGGCGGCGAGTTCGGCGCGCGAGCGTTCAGCGGCTGTCAGCTGCTTGGTCTGGGGGGTGCCGGTATTTTCCTGTTGTGACAAGTGCTGCTCCTGCTCGGGTGTTAGCTCTTCGGCGACTTTGCGCTCTCTGGCTTTGGACGCTCCCGGTGCGTGTTCCGTGTTGACTAGAGAAGTTCGTCGAGGTTGGCGAGCATCTTCTCGACGCGGCTGCGGGTGGCTTCGCGTTCGCGGTGCAGAGCTTCAAGTTCCTGCTGACTGGTGCTGCCGAGACTGGCGATCTGCTGTTGCAGGCCGTTGATCTGGAAGTCCTTGTCGGCGAGTTGAGAGACAAGTTCGTCGACCTTGGTTTGCGCCTCGGTGATGCGGGCTTGAGCGGCAGCGACTTCGGCGCGCGCGGCCACGGCTTCGGCCTCGAACGCAGCGCGGGAGGCACGCTCCATCTTGATGAGCTCGACGGTCTGTAGGACCTTTTGTTCTAGCGCCTGGAACTCATCTACGCTCACGGTAGCTGCTGACATCGGCCGTCTCCTGGAAAGTTGGTGCAAGGCAAAGCGATGCAGTGCGCTGCTGAAATGGACATTGCGAATCTCGATTTGAGATCGCACATTCATGCGAAGTATACCGAGCGGTTCGGCGGATAAGTCTGTGGGGAGAGTGCTAAAGGGGAACCCATGTGGGTTCCCCTTGGCGGAAGACGTTGACGCGAGCCTTAGGCGCGCTGTACGCCGCCGAGCGCCGTGAGTGCTGCAATGATGCGGGAGGAGTTGCCGGTGAGGTCTTCGTCGGCGAGCGTGCGCTCGGTGGATTGGAAGACAACACGGACGAGTAGCGAGTAAGTGCCTGCGGCGACGGCTTTGCCTTTTGGATCGCGGAAGATCTCGACCGGACCGATGGACTGTAATTCCGGTATCTTCAGCGCGCGCAGACTGCTGTCGATATCGGCCCAGCGAACGGTGTCCGGGAAGAGGAAGGAGAAGTCGCGCTCGACGGCCTGGAAACGCGAGATCTCGCGCGAGACGGGCTGGCGCAGCGGGGCGGCCAGGAGTACGGCAGCGTTGACCTCAGCGAGAGCGACGGTCTGGCGCAGCTTGCGGCGCTGCTGCTCGGTGGCGGAGAGCTCGCCGAAGACCGCGATTGGCTGGCCGTTGAACAGAACGCGTGCGCCGCGACCGAGGGCGATCCATGCGGGCAGCTCGTTGGTGTCGAAGGTGACAGCGCCGGTGAACTTCGCAAGCAGGGCTTCAAGTGCGCCTTTCAGCTCGTAGAAGAGTGCATCCTCGGCTCTATAGAGCGAGTTGGCGATGGCGGAGCCCGTGAGGCCGAGCGATAGGCCGGTGTGCTCGATGACCTCTGCCGTGGAGCCGTTGAATACCGTGCCCATCTCGAAGAGGCGGACGGTGGAGACGTCGCGGTGCAGGTTGTTGGCGATCATCGTTGCCATACCGGGTGTCAGCGCGGGGCGCAGCATGCCAGCTTCGGCGGAGAGCGGGTTGCCGATGGCGACGGCAGACGCCGTGGTGAAGAGAGTGGCTTCTTCGGCGGAGCAGAAGGTGCTGGAGATGGCTTCGGAGAAACCGAGGCCACGCAGGGTAGTGCGGATCGTGTGTTCCTGCTCGGCGTGCGGGAGTTCGATGACGGTGCCGATGAAGGTCGGCAATGTGTTCGCGAACTTGTTATAGCCGTAGACGCGGGCGATCTCTTCGATGAGGTCGATCTCGCGTTCGAGGTCGAGACGCCAGCTGGGCAGCTTGACAGCGTATTCGCCAGCGGCGGTTTGCGTCAGGGTACAGCCGAGTGCGGTGAGGTATTGTGCGACGATGCTTTCGCTGATGCCGAGGCCGTCAGCGGTGGTGCCGAGGTGGCGCTGCACCTCGCTGACGCGCAGCGCGATGGTGGGGCGGTCAGCGGTCTTCGCGGCAAGTGCCGGGATGATGATGTCGGTCATCTCACCGATGACTTCGCCGCCAGCCTGCTCGACGACGAGGCGGGTGACAAGGTTGTTGGCGAGGGGAGCGGCTGCGAAGTCCGCACCGCGCTCGAAGCGGTGGCTGGCATCGGTGTGCAGGCCGTGGCGGCGAGAGCTGGCGCGAATGGCTGCGGGATCGAACCAGGCAGCCTCGACGAGGATGTTTTTGGTGGTTTCGGTGACGCGCGAATCCCAGCCGCCCATGACGCCCGCAAGACCGAGCGCTTTCTTTTCGTCGGCGACGACGAGGTCTTCGGCGACGAGGGTCTTCTCGGTACCATCGAGGAGGCGGAGCTTTTCGCCCGGCTTGGCGCGGCGGACAATGATGCCGCCTTCGAGGGTGTCGAGGTCGAAGACGTGGGTGGGCTGACCCATGCTGAGCCAGCCGAAGTTGGTGACGTCGACGGGGCCGGAGATCGGCTTCTGGCCCAGAGCTGCAAAGTATTCGGCGATGAGTCCGCTGGCGGGTTTGACGTTGACACCACGGACGATACGGGCGGTGAAGCGGCCGCAGAGGTCCCGCGCCTCAATGGTGACGGGGAAGCTGTCGCCGGGCTTGTCTGCGGCGAGGGGTGCTGTGGCGGGCAGTGGAGCGAGCGGCACGTTGTAGATGGCGGCTGCCTCGCGGGCGACGCCGTAGTGGTTCATCGCGTCCACGCGGTTGGTGGTGATGTCCATCTCGTAGCGTGTGCCGTTGGCAATGGCAAAGGTGCCTTCAACGGCGATGCCGCGCAGGGTAAGGTCTTCAGCGAGTTGTTCGTCGGTGACGGAGAGCGCGGGCAGGTACGAGCGCAGCCAGGGGGTAAGGATATCCATAAGTTCTCTCTACTAGCTTAATCGTTGCGCCAGCCTTCGCCAGGCAGGATGCGCTTCATAAATTGGTCGAACAGCGGAACGGTAAAGGCCGTTTCGCCATGTTGCGGGCTCCAGATCATGCCCTTGTCGATTAGTTCCTGCCGGATGGTGCCGAAGGAGTTGGCCGCTTTGCCGAGAACGGCGGCGATGTCGCCCGAACGGTGCGGACCTTCGCCGAGCTCGGACATGGCGCGGAGATAGCGTTTTTCCTTGGGCGTCAGGCGGTCGAAGCGTACCCGGAAGAAGCTTTCATCGAGCGCGGCGACAGCCTCGATGGAGGCCTGGCGAACGTCGGCTTCAGTGATGGGCGAGGTCTTTGCGACATCCCAGGAGGACTTGCCCCACTCCTGCAGGAAGTAGGGGTAGCCTCGGGTCTGGCGGAGGATTTCGGCGACGGCTTCGGCGGTGATCTGCACTCCTGCATCCTCGGCGGGCTTGCGCAGTGCGCGTTCGGCGTCGGGCATCTCTCCGTTAGGACCGGGAGTGATGCTGAGAGGGCCGATGGTGGCGAAGTCGAAGAGGCGCTCCGCGTAGGATTTGGCCTCGCCTGCGAGTGCGCGCAGTTGCGGCAAGCCTGCGCCGATGATGGTCACGGGAAGTTTTGCCTGCGCACAGCGATGCAGCGCGGCGATCAATGCGGCAAACTGCTCCTGCTTCACGTATTGCAGTTCATCGATGAAGAGGACCACCGCGGTTCCGGCGCTTTGGGCGGCGCGACCTGTCTGTTCAAGCAGGGTGGTGAGGTCGATCTCGAGATCGCCGTTATCGGCTAGACCAGCTTCAGGTTCAGCGTCCAGCCCTACTTCGAGATCCCCATATTTGATCTTCAGGGCGCGGGCGAAGCCAGCCAGGGCTCTCAATCCTTTGAGGACGGCCTCGCGAGCAGCTTCGGTGCGATTCAGATGGAGGAGAGCAAGTCGGAGTTGGGGGGCCAGCAGGGCAGGAAGAGAACGATTCTCCGGGGTTTCCGATCGAACGGTACAGATGCCCTCAGCCTCTGCATCCGCGCGCAACTGATCCAGAAGGACGGTCTTCCCAACACCACGTAAACCTACCAGAATGAGACTCTTGGCTGCTCGTTTTGCTCGGAGTCGAGCAAGCGATATGCGTGCTTCTTCTCGCAGCTTGTCGCGGCCAGCTAGTTCGGGCGGCGGATAGCCAGCTCCCGGAGCATATGGGTTGTGGACAGGGTCCATAGAGAGAGTCTATAGGAAGTTTAGGGAAATTAAGGAAATTTCGTAAAACATATAAAGTCCCTATAACTTCTTGCTCATCTCGCTTCAAACTGGCTGCCGGGCAGGATGGCGGGGCGTTTGGGGTCGTTGGCGATGGCTTCGACTAGGCGGTAGAAGAAGACGTTGAAGCTGAGGGCGGCTTCGAAGTTCATGGGCTGGGTGAGGTCGTCCTGAGGGCGGTGGTAGCGGACCTGGTACCACTCGCGATAGCGGCGTTCGGCGTCGGTGTTGGGGTCGTAGCCGAAGATGAAGCTGATGGCGGGGACGTGGGCGGCGAGGAAGGGATACTGGTCGGCGCGGCGGAGCAGACCGCGCTCGGGTTCAGCGTCGGTGCGGACGTCGACGTGCATCGTCTTGGCCACGGAGCGGGCGGTTTCACCGAGGGTGGTGTCGTTGACGGCCTCGGCGGTGAGGATGGTGAGCGGAAAGAGCGGGCGGAGCTGGTCGAGGTTCACATCGGCGGCGAGCTGCTTGAGCGGAATAGTGGGGTGTTGGACAAACCAGTTGGAGCCGAGAAGGCCTTTTTCTTCGCCGGTGAAGGCGCTGAAGAGGATGCTGCGCTTGGGAGCGGCCAACATGCCGGATTTGAGGTCGTCGGCCATCTGGATGAGCAGGGCGACGTAGGCCGCGTCGTCGAGCGTGCCGTTGTAGAGCTTGTCGCCGTTGACGGGCGTGCCGAAGCCATAGCCGTCGAGGTGCGCGGAGGCGACGACGAACTCGGGTGCGAGGGTGGGATCGGTGCCGGGCAGGACGGCTAGGACGTTGGGGCTGGAGATGTCCTTTTCGGTGGTTTCCAGATGGACGGCCAGCCTGAACGCATCGGGGAAGTTGAAGCTGTCGAGCGACTGCTTCGCACCTCCGTTCTTCAGGATCGCCGCAGCGTCATGCCCCGTGTACTGGAGAAGGTGCGTGAAGGCGTCTGCGCTGATGCGGAGAGACAGGAACGGCTTGCCTGCAGGCTTTTTTGCGGTGCCCGTGACGAGGCTAACCGAGCGAGCGTAAGCGAACGGCCAGCGTGGAGGCTCGATGGTGAAGTAAGGATCGTCGACGTTGAGGATGCCGACGCCACCAGCGGTACGCACGTTGTTTGCGCGCTCTCCACCATTGGGCAGACCGGCCCGCTGCGTGCCGAAGCAGACGACGAACTTGCCGGACACTTCCTTCATCTGGTCTTTGCCGCAATAGCCGCGAAAGACAAGAGCACCGCCCGTGTCACGCGGCAGATTTTCGGTGACGGCTACCGTAATGTCTTGAAGGAAGCGCAGGTTGAAGCTGTGGGTACTTTTCTCGCCTTCGCTGACATCAATCCAGGCCGACTTTGCGTCGATGTCGATCTGGTGCATAGGCACGGTCTGGAAGTAGGTGCCGTTGTCTCCGGCGGCCTTCAATCCTGCGGACCTGAAGCGTTCGGCGACGTAGTCTGCGGCGCGCTGGTAGGCGGCGGTGCCGGTGTCGCGGCCTTCCGTGCTGTCGTTGGAGAGAGCTTCGGTGGTGTACCACCAGGCGAGGGTGTCGGCGTTGTGGATCTCGCTATCGCGGGGGTGGGCGATCTGAGAGTAAAGCGATGGAGCAGTGAGCGAAGAAACGAGGCTGAAAAGCAGCGTGGCGCAGGCTAGGTTTCGCATGTGTGGCGATGGTAGCAAACCCGGCGGGGAGGGCTTAGCGTTTTCTGCCGAGCAGCAGGTATCCGAGGAGCAGGTATCCGATGAAGGCACCGACCAGTACGCCGCAGATGTCCATCAGCACGTCCCATATCTCCACCTTGATCTGGAAGTGGACGGCTTCGGTCAGTTCGATGGCGACTCCGAGCAGCACGGCGGCTAGCAGCAGGGGCAGGCGTTTGCGCGTCTCCGGGGACGCTGCCGTGCAGAGCGCGCCGAACAAGACGAAGAGCGCGAAGTGGACTGTGAGATGGAACCTGCCGGCCGTATGCAGCTCGCGCTTTGTGCTCTCAGGCAGCAGCAGCGAGAGAGCGAAGGCTGCGGCGCTCAACAGGAAAAGCAGACCGAGGGCGGCACGGTTGTAGCCCGTCTTGATTGGCTCGGGTTGGGTGTAGGGTCTCAGGCGAACTGTTCCAGGAAGCGCATGTCGCCGGAGTAGAGCAGGCCGATGTCGCTGATGCCGTACTTCATCATGGCGATGCGATCGACACCCATGCCGAAGGCGAAGCCGCTGATCCTAGCTGTGTCGTAAACGGGTTCGCGGCCGAGTTCGATGCGGCGCTGGTTGACGGAAGCGAAGACGGCCGGGTCGACCATGCCGCAGCCGAGCAACTCGATCCAGCCGGAGTGCTTGCACTTGCGGCAGCCCTTGCCGCCGCAGAAGATGCAGCTGATCTGGACATCGGCGCTGGGCTCGGTAAACGGGAAGAAGCTGGGGAAGAAGCGCGTTTTGACCGCCGAGCCGAAGAAGGCCTTCATGGCGTGGTCGAGCGTGCCCTTGAGGTCTGAGAAAGTGATGTTGGTGTCGACGCAGAGGCCTTCGACCTGGTGGAAGACCGGCGAATGCGTAGCGTCGGCTGCGTCGTTGCGGTGCACCTTGCCGGGGATGACGAGGCGCAGCGGGGGGGCTTGCTCGAGCATGGAGCGGATCTGCACGGGCGACGTGTGCGTGCGCATCAATAGCCGGTCGCGCAGGGGTTTGCCGTCCTGAGCGTCGACGACGAGGGTGTCCTGCGTGTCGCGGGCGGGGTGGTTGGGCGGGAAGTTCAGCGCCTCGAAGTTGTAGAAGTCGGTTTCGACCTCGGGACCGAGCCCGACGGAGTAGCCCATGCGCTGGAAGACCGAGACGATCTCCGCCATGGTCTTCACGAGGGGGTGCTCGACGCCGAGGCGTTGGGCGGTGCCGGGGAGGGTGATGTCGAGGCCGGAGATTTCGATGCCTGAATCCAACAGCGTCTCAGCAGCAAGTTTTTCTTCGATGGTCTGCTTGAGCGCATTAAAGCGCTGACCGATGAGCTTCTTCGCCTCGACGGGCGCGGCCTTCAACCATGTATCGCTGATCTGGCCGAGATAGCCCTGCTTGCGACCGAGCCATTCCAGTCGAAACTGCTCTTTGTCGAACGAGGCAGCGGTGATAGCGGTCTCAGCGAGCGCGCGAACCTCTGCGAATGCTGCATCAAGAGATGCTTCAGAGAAATCTGTAAGTTGCGGAATGTTCAACGGCTTTCCTTAGGCTGACTTGGCGAATTGCCGTTCAGAGATTTCAAATCCGACCACGCCGATACGGGTGGTGGGTTCGGGGATGGGGTCACCATCCTCTTTCATGCTGGTCAGGTGAAGTTCCATGGCCTCGCGCATGAGTTGTTCCGTTTCTTCGTAGGTTGACCCAGCAGCGGCCAGACCTGGAAGATCCGGCACGTAGGCACTCCAACCCGTGCTCGTTTGGCCGAATACGACGGCGTACTCTCTCATGGCTTCAACCCCGCTTGTCTAAGAATACTCTTATACGTGCCATCATCGGCGTCTTTTGAAGGATGTCCGGCAAGAGTTACCTTACCTGGCTTCGTCGCATGCACGTACTGACGATGGCTGCCCTTCTGGGTCTTGAGTAGCCAGCCGTCCTCTTCAAGGCGCCGCACGATATCCCTGAATTTAGGAGGCATTGCCTGATTGTAAACCTGCTTACAGGCTACAGCGCGGACCAGACGATGCCGGCCATCAGTACGCCAAGTAGCAGGCTGCGCTTGTCGGTGATGGCGAAGACGACGGGGTCATCGTGCATTTCGCCACGGCTGGCGAGCATCCAGATCTGGGAGAGCCAGAGCAGCAACACCGGGATCACCAGCCAGAGGCGGATCGGGTGAGCGTAGAGCTGGCTGACCTCGGAGTTCGAGATATACATCGTCATGATGACGACGGCAGCGTAGGCTGCGCCGGTGCCGAGTGCGCGGAGCTGTTCGAGATCGGGCACCTTGTAGCCGCGGCCGGAGGTGGTGATGCCGCCGCGCTCGCGGAGGCCTTCGAGCTCACTGAAACGCTTGACGAAGGCCAGCGAAAGGAAGAAGAAGACGCTGAAGCCGCCCAGCCAGGTGGAGACGGTGACGATGGTCGCGGCGCTGCCCGCGAGGATGCGCACGGTATAGAGACCGCTCAGTACAAAAACATCGAGCAGCACCATGCGCTTGAGGTAGAGCGAGTAACTCAGCGTGGTGACGGTGTAAAAGGCCAGCCATTCGGCGAAGAAGTAGGGGCGCAGGGCGGGGTCGAAGCCGCCGATGGCTGTGACGATGTTCGGCAGCGCGAACGCCAGCGTGAACGCGGCGAGTAGCAGTACCGCGACGGCGATGACACCGGCGATAGCTGAGAGATCGCCCGCGGCGAAAGGGCGGCGGCGTTTGCGCGGATGCTTGCGGTCAGCGTCGATGTCCAGCAGGTCGTTGATGATGTAGGTGGCGGAGGCGCAGAGGCCGAAGCTGAGAAAGCCGGTGATGCCGCCGGTTATGGCACCTGCCGTCCAGTGATGGGCGAGAAGCAATGGCACGAAGATCAGGGTGTTTTTGGCCCACTGGTGTAGGCGGACGGCGCGTAAGCAGCTCTTCAGCGTTGCGGAGCGGTCGGTGAAGGTGGCGACCGGCTTGATACTGGCGCTGCGAAGGCCACTGGTAAGAGCCGCGTCAGGATTGGCGACCATCGGGGACTGGCAGACGGTAAGAATCGGAACGTCGGGGCGAGCGTTGCCAATGTAGCTGAAGTTTTCGCCGAAGTGCTCCTGGAAGGCGGCCAGCTTGTTGCCACCGGCGAGGTTCTTTGCGCCGTCGGAGGCAAGCACGCCATTGAAGAGGCCGAGATAGGCGGCGACACGTTCGGCGAGGGCACCGTCGGCGGCAGTGGCGAGGTAGATCTGGCGGCCTTCCGCGTGCTGCTGGCGCAGATAGGCGAGCAGCGGCTGGTTGTAGGGCAGGTGCTCGACATCGAGTGTGACAGAAGAGGTGACGTGACGCTTGAAGGCAGCCTTGCCCTGGGCGATCCAGCCGGGGATACGGAGCAGATCTTTCGGGCGATGCCGAGCGATGTAGAGAACGGAATCGACGAGAGTATCCGACTTCACCAGAGTGCCATCGAGGTCGACACAGAGTATGCAACCAGGCGCGAGCGGAGGCACCGCGGGTGGCAACAGTACGATGCCTGTCGAATCGAGGTTTTGAACCGCTGGGTCAGCCATGAACATCTGTTGTAAGTATCTCGTGTTACAGAGGTTGTTCGAGCGAAGTAGCTTCTATATCGGGGATATGTTTCGGCGACAGAAACTATCCCAGTCACTATACCGTCAGTATGATGATCTTCTAGTCGTAGCACAGGTTTGAGCCGAAGTCTGCCCTTGTTTGGAAGCACACTGCCGACCTCAGATCATAAGACGCGCGAAGGCGCGGAGATATTCCAGGAGTCCATACGTTTTTATGTCCGACGCGAAGAAGGTAGAACCTTCCACTAGCACCGCCAACCACGCAAACGATTTCACGACTGAGGGTTCCTCCGGTTCGGGTGTGCGTAAGTTCATCGTCCTAGCGGTGCTGGTGATCGTTGCTGCTGTCATTGTCTGGCGGCTCAAGGGCGGCCGCGCTGAGCAGCAGTCGCTTCTGGACCAGGCGGCGGCGCAGGCCAACCAGCCGGTTCCGGTGCAGGTAGCGCTGGTGAAGCAGCAGACTGTCCCTGTGGCGCTCACTGCGCTGGGGACCGTTACTGCCTACAACACCGTCACATTGAACAGCCGCGTGAGCGGACAGATCCTCAACGTGAACTTCCGCGAAGGGCAGAATGTGCGCAAGGGTGAGCTGCTGCTGCAGATCGATCCGCGGCCGTATCAAGCGGCTCTCGACCAGGCTGTAGGACAGCTGGCGAAAGACGAAGCGAACCTGAAGAATATGCAGGCCGAGGCGCAGCGCTATACGTCGCTGTATCAGGCTGGCGTGGTGAGCAAAGAATCGCAGCAACTGCAGGAGTCGAATGCCGGACAGGCGCAGGGTTCGATTGCTGGCGATAAAGCTTCGATTGAGGCGGCGAAGGTGAATCTCGCCTACTGCAGCATCTCTTCGCCGATTGATGGCGTGGTGGGTCTGAGGCAGGTTGATCCCGGCAACATCGTGAACGCGGGGCAGAGCACGGGGTTGGTGGTGATTACGCAAGTGCATCCGATCGCGGTCATCTTTACGCTGCCAGAAGATCAGCTGCCGCAGGTGCAAAGGGCGATGCGTTCGCAGGGACATCCGCTGGTGGTGGAGGCGTACGATCGCGCGAACTCGCATCTTCTGGCGACGGGAACACTGCTGACGATCGACAACCAGATCGATACCACAACCGGAACAGCGAAACTGAAGGCTGTGTTCGACAACGGTGACAACTCTCTGTTTGCGAACCAGTTTGTAAACGTGCGCCTGGTGCTGAGCCAGCGGCCGAATGCGACGGTGGTGCCAACGTCGGCCATATCGAATGGAACGCAGGGTGCGTTTGTGTTTGTCGTGAGTCCGGGACCGACGCCTGCGAGCAAACTGAAGAACTTTCCGCAGTCGATGCAGCCGGGCCAACCGGGAGTTTCCACTAGCGGTAATCAGTTTCACGTGGATAGTGTTTCGGTGCATGTCGATTATCCGCTCGGCGGCAACTCGGTGCTGACCGATGGCGTACTGAAGGACGGACAGCAGCTGGTGGTCGATGGGCAAGAAAAGTTGATCGACGGCAGTGTGGTGTCACCGCAGATGCAGCAAAGCGTTTCAGCAAGCGGAACGAAGTGAGGCTAGCATGAGCCCATCGAAACCGTTCATCCTGCGCCCTGTTGCTACCATATTGTTGATGGTGGCCATTCTGCTTGCTGGCTTCGTGGCGTACAAGCAGTTGCCGGTTTCGGCGCTGCCGCAGGTGGATTATCCGATCATCCAGGTGACGACGTTCTATCCGGGTGCGAGCCCGGAGGTGATGGCGAACACGGTGACGGCCCCATTGGAACGCCAGTTTGGACAGATACCGGGTCTGCAACAGATGACCTCGACCTCGTCGGGTGGCGGCTCGGTGGTGACGCTGGAGTTCACGCTGTCGGAGTCAATCGATGTGGCACAGCAGGATGTGCAGGCGGCGATCAACGCGGCCTATAACTACCTGCCTGCCGATCTGCCGAATCCACCGGTTTACGCGAAGGTGAACCCTGCGGACGCGCCGATCCTCACGCTTGCGTTGACGTCGACCTCGTTGCCACTGGCCAAGGTGGAGGACGTTGCGGACACGGTGCTGGCGCAGAAGATTTCGCAGCTCTCGGGCGTTGGGCTTGTGTCGATCGCGGGTGGGCAGAAGCCTGCGGTGCGTATCCAGGCGAACCCAACGGCGCTGGCGAATTATGGATTGTCGCTGGAAGACCTGCGTAGTGCTCTGGGTTCCGCGAACGTCGATCAGGCGAAGGGCTCGATCAATGGGCCGCGACAGGCCTACACCATCGGCGATAACGATCAGCTGCTTTCGAGCGCCGACTACAACAAGGTCGTCATCGCGTACCGCAACGGCGCGCCAGTGCGGCTTTCGGATGTGGCGAATGCGATTGATGCGTCGGAGAACATCTACCAGGCCGCGTGGATGGGCATTGCCCCCGCGCCTGCTCGGGTGGAGAAGGACGGAGCCGGGCGGGATGTGGCGATTCCGCCGACAAAGGCTGAGCTGAATCCAGCGGTCATTCTAAACATCCAGCGGCAGCCGGGCGCAAACATCATCAGCGTTGTGGACAGCGTGCAGGCACTGCTGCCGAAGCTGCAATTGTCGCTGCCGACTGGCGTGCAGTTGCAGGTGCTGACGGATCGAACGGGCACGATTCGCGCCAGCGTGAAGGACGTGCAATTCGAGTTGCTGCTGACCATCGCGCTGGTCGTGATGGTGATATTCCTGTTCCTACGCTCTATCGCGGCGACGGTGATTCCTGCGGTGGCTGTGCCGCTTTCGATTGTGGGCACGTTCGGTGTGATGTACCTGCTGGGCTACTCGCTGAACAATTTGAGCCTGATGGCGCTGACAATCTCGACAGGTTTTGTGGTTGACGATGCGATCGTGATGATCGAGAACATCGACCGCTATCTCGAGATGGGCGACTCGCCGCTTGAGGCTGCACTGAAGGGGTCGGAGCAGATCGGCTTTACGATTCTGTCGCTGACCGTGTCGCTGATTGCCGTATTGATTCCGCTGCTGTTCATGGGAGACATTGTCGGTCGCCTGTTTCGCGAGTTTGCGGTGACGCTGTCGGTGACGATCCTGGTGTCGGCGTTCGTGTCGTTGACGTTGACGCCGATGATGGCGGCGAAGTTGTTAAAGCACAAGTCGAAGGGCGAGCAGAGCGCGTTCTATCGCAAGAGTGAAGAGTGGTTCGAGCTGGTGATTGCGAAGTACGGTCGCGGCGTGAAGTGGGTACTGGACCACCAGACGCTGACGCTGTTTGTGACTGCGGGAACGCTGGTGTTGACGCTGGTGCTGTACGTCATCGTGCCGAAAGGCTTCTTCCCGGTGCAGGACACAGGCGTGCTGCTGGCGATTACGGAAGCCGATCAGAGCATCTCGTTCTCGTCTATGGCAGAGCGGCAGCAGGAGGTAGCGAAGGCGCTGCTGGACGATCCGGATGTGGTCTCGCTGGCAAGCTTTATTGGTATCGATGGAACGAACTCGACGCTCAACTCAGGACGCATTCAGATCAATCTGAAAAGCCGCGAAGAGCGCAGCGACGATGTGCAGACGGTGATCGCAAGGCTGCAGCCGAAGCTGGCGCGGATCAGCGGTATTCAAACGTATCTGCAGCCGAGCCAGGACCTGACGGTCGAGGATCGCGTGTCGCGTACGCAGTATCAGTACACGGTGGAGGACGCGAATCAGGCAGAGCTGGCACGGTCTACCGACGTGATTGTGAAGAAGCTACGGACGTTGCCGCAGCTGACGGATGTGGCGAGCGATCTGCAGAACAACGGTCTCGGCGCGACCGTCGTGATTGATCGCGATACTGCGTCACGACTGGGAATTACGCCGCAGAACATCGACGACACACTGGACGATGCGTTCGGTCAGCGACAGGTTTCGACCATCTTTACGCAGTTGAACCAATACCACGTAGTGATGGAGGTTGCGCCCGACTTCCAGCGTACGCTGGATGCGCTGAACAATCTGTACGTGAAGAGCTCGAACGGAACACAGGTTCCTTTGAGCGCCTTCACGCATGTGCAGCCGCGGTCCTCATCGCTTTCGATTGGACATCAGGGACAGTTTCCAACCACGACGATCTCGTTCAATCTTGCGCATGGCTACTCGATTGGCGATGCCGTGAGTGCGGTGAACAAGGCCGTTGCAGATGAGCATTTTCCGGTGAGTGTGAACACGGCGTTTCAAGGCACGGCTGCTGCGTTCGTGGCATCGCTGTCGAATGAGCCGATCCTGATTCTTGCTGCGCTGATCACGGTGTATATCGTGCTTGGAGTTTTGTACGAGAGCTACATCCATCCGGTGACGATTCTATCGACGCTGCCTTCTGCGGGTGTCGGCGCGATTCTGGCGCTGCTGCTGTTCCGGATTGATCTCTCTGTGATTGCGTTGATTGGCATCATCCTGCTGATCGGTATTGTGAAGAAGAACGCGATCATGATGATCGACTTTGCGCTGGAAGCCGAGCGTGAGCAGGGCATGGCTCCGACGGAGGCGATCTATCAGGCGTGCCTGCTGCGCTTCCGCCCGATCATGATGACGACGATGGCGGCGCTGTTGGGCGCTGTGCCGCTGGCGATGGGCACGGGCACGGGCTCGGAGCTGCGGCGACCGCTGGGTATCTCGATCATCGGCGGTCTGATTGTGTCGCAGGTGCTGACGTTGTTCACGACGCCCGTGGTGTACCTGTTCTTTGATCGCATTGGCCGGAAGTATCTCGGGACGGCGAAGGCGGATGCGGAGTACTACGAGCACACGCATGGGCATGGCAGAGTGGAAGAGGCAACGCAACAGTCATGATGCGTGAGGAGCCAAAACCCGAGAAGCATGACGCCGATATGACTGGCGAGTTCGCTGTTAATTTCTCTGCACCCTTTATCAAGCGGCCGGTGGCTACGTTCCTGCTATCGATTGCGCTGCTGATTGCGGGGACAGTGGCATATACGCTGCTGCCTGTGGCTTCGCTGCCGCAGGTGGAGTTTCCAGTGATCTCGGTGGGTGCTGCGCTGCCTGGGGCTGATCCGAGTACGATGGCGTCGTCGGTGGCTACGCCGCTGGAGCGGCAGTTTTCGCGCATTGCTGGCGTGAATCAGATGACCTCGGCGAGCTCGCTGGGAGTGACATCCATCACAATGCAGTTTGATCTCACCCGTGACATCGATGGAGCGGCTCGTGATGTGCAGGCGGCGATCAACGCGGCTAGGGCGCAGCTGCCGGCGAACATGCCGACGAACCCGACATATCGCAAGCTGAATCCGGCAGATGCGCCGATTCTGATTTTGACGATTACCTCGGACACGGCGACGCGCCAGCAGATGTATGACGCGTCGGATTCGATCCTTGCGCAGAAGATTGCGCAGGTTCCGGGTGTTGGACAGACGTTTACGGGTGGGACTTCGAAGCCTGCGGTGCGCATCGAGGCGAATCCGACCGCGCTGGTACACGCGGGCATTGGGCTCGAAGCTTTGCGGGCGGCGATCACGGGCAACAATGTTGAGCAGCCGGTCGGCTACATCAACGGCGTGGGCAAGGACTCGAACCGGATTGCGCTGTATACGACAGACCAATTGAGTGGCGCGGCGGCGTATGCTCCGCTGATCATAGCGACGGATAAGGGGCCTGTATCGAGTGCGACGGCTTCGAATGCGCTGCCGAAGAGCCAGCAGTCGGCGGTGAGTTCACTGACATCGAGTTCGAGTTCCTCGAGCAACAGTAATAACGTCAACGTTCCGGCTTCGCCTTCGACTTCAACGCTGAGCAGCACGACGACGAACACGGCTTCGACGGCGGTGAACGGGCAGAGCAGCGCGGCGGCAGCGGCGACGGTAAAGAACTTTGCGAATTCGACCGTATCGACAACCGGCGCGGCGAACGAACACGGCATCGTCCGTGTGAGCGATGTGGCGCGCGTGGTGGATAGCGTCGAGGACATCCACACCGGAGGTTACTGGAACACGAAGCCGACGATCCTGGTGGTGGTGTTCAAGGCATCGGGCGCGAACGTGATCGAGACGGTGGACAACGTGTTGAAGATCCTGCCGCAGCTGCAGGCCTCGATTCCGCCGAGCATGAAGATTCACGTGGTGCTGGACCGCACAACGATGATCCGCGCCAGTGTTAAGGACGTGACGCGGTCGCTGGTTTTGAGCACACTGCTGGTGGTGATGGTGGTGTTCCTGTTCCTGCGGGAGACGCGGTCGACGCTGATTCCTTCGGTGTCGGTGCCGCTGTCGCTGATGGGAACGTTCGGCGTGATGTACATGCTGCACTACTCGCTGGACAACCTGAGCCTGATGGCGCTGACGATCTCTACGGGCTTCGTGGTGGACGATGCGATCGTGGTGATCGAGAACATCTCGCGGCATCTCGAAGCTGGCATGCAGCCGTTTGAGGCAGCGATGAAGGGAGCACGCGAGATTGGATTCACGGTGGTCTCGATGTCAATCTCGCTGGTGGCGGTGTTCATTCCGATCCTGATGATGGGCGGCATCGTGGGTCGGCTGTTCCGCGAGTTTGCGGTGACGCTTTCGGTGGCGATCACGGTGTCGCTGGTGGTGAGCCTGACGACGACGCCGATGCTGGCCGCAAAGTTCCTGCAGCCACACAGCGAGGTATCGAAGGGCTGGTTTTACCGCACTGGCGAGAAGCATTTGAAGCGCGTGACGGAGGAATATGCGCGCGGTCTGCGCTGGGTGCTGAATCACCAAGCGCTGACGATAATCGTATTTTTCCTGACGTTTGTGCTGAATATCGTGTTGTTCGTGATGATCCCGAAGGGCTTCTTCCCGGACCAGGACACGGGGCGTTTAGGTGGACAGATTCGAGCGCAGCAGGACACCAGCTTTTACAACATGCAGTCGAAGATGCAGCAGATGATGGGCATGGTGATGAGCGATCGGTCTGTCGATTCGGCGCTGAGTTTTCTGGGCGGTGGCGGACCCGGAGGAAGTGCTTCGAACCAGGCGAATCTGTTTGTAATTCTGAAGTCGGCGGCAGAGCGGCAGAAGCTGGGCGACACGCCGGAGAAGATCATCGACAGGTTGCGACCGCAGACGACGAGCGTTCCGGGTGTGACGCTGTATCTGCAATCGGCGCCGGAGTTGAACATCGGTGGAAGGCCGACGGCGACGCAGTATCAATACACGCTGACGGCGGATTCGAGCGATGAGCTGAACCTGTGGGCTCCGCGCATGATGCTGAAGATGCAGGCGCTGAAGGAGCTGAAGGACGTAGCCAGCGATCAGCAGAGCCAAGGCCTGGAAGCGCACCTGGTGATCGACCGCGATACGGCTTCGAGGCTGGGTGTTTCGGCGCTGGCGATCGATGCGACGCTGTCGGATGCGTTTGGACAGCGGCAGGTTTCGACGACGTACAAATCGTTGAATCAATATCACGTGGTGGAAGAGGTCGATCAGCCTTACCAGAACGATCCGGATGCGCTAACGAAGATCTATGTGAAGTCGAATACAGGGGCCGAGGTGCCGCTGGCGGCGTTTACGCACCTGGAAGAGCGGCGAATTCCGCTGGCGGTGAATCACCAGTCGTTGAGCCCGGCGGCGACGCTGTCGTTCAATCTAGCTCCCGATGTTTCGCTGTCGGAAGCAACGGTGGCGATCGAGCGTGCGCGTACCGAGATTGGCATGCCGAGCACGATTGCGGGCGGCTTTCAGGGGACGGCGGAAGAGGCGAAGAAGAGCTTTGCGAGCGAGCCGCTGCTGGTGCTGCTGGCGATTCTGACGGTGTATATCGTGCTGGGGATTCTGTACGAGAGCTTCATTCATCCCCTGACGATTCTTTCGACGCTGCCTTCTGCGGGTGTAGGTGCGCTGCTGGCGTTGATTCTGTGTCATATCGACCTGACGGTGATTGCGATCATCGGGATTATTCTGCTGATCGGCATTGTGAAGAAGAACGCGATCATGATGATCGACTTCGCGCTGGTGTGCGAGCGCGAGCAGGGGATGACGCCGCGAGAGGCTATCTATGAAGCTTGCCTGATGCGCTTCCGGCCGATCATGATGACGACGATGGCGGCGCTGCTGGGCGGCGTGCCGCTGGCGATCGGTACGGGAACTGGAGCGGAGCTGCGACGGCCGCTGGGTGTGGCGATTGTGGGCGGACTGATTGTGAGCCAGTGCCTGACGCTGTTTACGACGCCAGTGATTTACCTGGTCTTCGATCGACTGCGGGTGGCTCTGCCTCGGTGGCGGCGGGCGGCGCTGGAAGCGGCGGGATTCAGGCGACCGCAGCCGCGGCATTTGCCTGCAGATTGACCCCTCCCCCCTCCCCCCTGTACTTAAGTCTCAAAGTCTTCAAAAGGATGGAGTTAGATCTGGGCCAGGAGTGCGTTTGTAGCCGATGAGCCGGAGGTTGTTGCAGGGGTAAATGCAGATTCCTCCGCTGCGCTACGGAATGACAAAAAAGTGTGGTGCTGTGGAATGACAAAGGGTGGTGCCATGGGTGGCAAAGGGGTGATGCCACGGGTGAATGATGGATCCTGGCGGGTCGGTCGGTCCGGTGACTGTGGGAGAACTAACTCTCTATATTCAGGATATCAAGTCCAGCCAGAGAACATGCAATTCTTTTTTGACTGAAATCGCCAGTGTTTATAGGGGTTTGAGGCCGTGCGGAGCCTTTGGTGGGCTTGACAGCGTTTCAAGTAGTCGTGTGGTGGGCAGAGGACGTCTAAACTTCACAGGGGATGTTGAAGTTGCCGTCTCCGCAACTGCAGGTCTCTCCGCTGCGTCCGCAGAGAACGCGAACTCCGGTCGAGATGACAATTCTGTAGGCTAAATAAAGCTCAAGGGTATGGCCTTCTATGTGGCAGCGGGTTTGGGGACGAAGCTGGGTGGGCGCGGCGATGCTGATGGGGGTAACCGCCCATGCGCAGATGCACAAGGTAGAGAAGCCGGAGCAGGTGACGCGGTCGATCGGCGTGTATGAGTGGACTGGCGAGTTGAAGAAGCCGGAGGCGGCGCGGCTGATTCCTGTGTCGCTGTTTATCGAGGGACATTTCGAGGATGGGGGGTTGTACCTGGCGCGGCCGGTGCCGTGGACGCTGGAGTCGGGTGACGAGTACTCGATTGAGACGGCGGGGCAGAGCCATGGGCTGTTTGCGGTGGAGTATGCGCGCAAGGTGGTCACGCGGCGATCGGCTGCGGATGAGGATGTAACGGGTGCGTGGTATGGGTATGGCACGTTCGAGGTGCCGAAGCCACCGAAGAAGAGCGATCTGAAGGCTTCGAAGGTGAACGGCGTGGTGGTGGACAGCGCGGCGTCGGACGACGATCAGCCACATCTGACGCGGCGCGCGGGCGCTGAGGATGATGGGAAGAGTCCCGCTGCTAGTTCAAGCAAGAGTGATGCGAAGAGCGGCGGGCCAACGTTGGGGCGGCGCGGGGATGCTTCGCCGACGACGGATGCGGGCGAGAGCCCGGCGCCTCCGGATGATCCGGACAGGCCGACGCTGCGGCATCGCGATCTGAAGCCGGAGACGAAGGGCAAGAAGCAGAAGGCTGGGGGCGAGGTGATCCCGATGGGGACGTCGCTGAATGACGATCCGGAACGGCCGACGATGCGACGCGGAGTTCCGGCGGAGCAGTTCGTGCCGAAGGCGCTGGCTGGGTTGCCACCAAACCTGCACCAGGCGGTGGCGGTCTCGGATAACTCGAAGGATGAGGCGCATGTATTTACGCGCGATTGGGAGTCAAGCGATGAGCGGGCGGAGACGCTGAAGGCGATGCAGGCGCTGGCGCGGCCGATCGTTGTGGCGTACCTGGCGAAGAACAAGCTGCAGGCGGTGGCGGTAGTTGCGACTGTGAGTGCTCCGGCGGCGAAGGCGGGGCCTTCGTTTGCGAGTACTCCGAAGGCTGCGGCGGCGAAGCCTGCGACGACAGCGGCAGGGCGACGGAAGGTGGCTGCACCTGCGCCGGTGGTGGCTGCGTTTACGAGTGAAGAGTTGAAGGGCTACGAGCTGACGTATGGAGGGCTGCCGACGTTTGTGTATACGGCGGAGGTGCCGGTGGCTACGAGCGGGCCGGTGTATGTGACGCTGGTGGCGCAGCGGCTGCCTTCGGGGGAGTTGCAGGTGGCGTTGAGCAACGTGACGGATGCGACGCATCTGAACCGCACGCCTTGGCTGCGGCTGGTGGATGTGGTGGACCCGGATGCGAGCCATCGGGGGAGCTTTTTGATGGAGCTGCGCGCGCAATCGAGCCGACAGTTTGCGCTGTATCGGCTGGTGACGGCGAAGGCGGAGCAGGAGTTTGTGACGGGAGTGCTGGATTGAGGGCAGGGAGCAGGGGAAACCCGGCAGGTGCTTGGTTGAAAAGGGGCTGAGAGCCTGGGTGAGGCAAGCTTCTTCGGGGTCCTTCGACTGCGTTTGTCGCGAAAGGCCGCGCCAAACTCCGCTCAGGATGACGGGCTGTTTTGCTGAGCTGAGGGAAGGCTGTGGGGTACCCGGCAGATGCTGGTTGAAAAGGGGCTGAGAGCCTGGGCCGTGCAAGCTTCTTCGGGTCCTTCGACTGCGTTTGTCGCGAAAAGCTGCGCCAAACTCCGCTCAGGATGACAGGCTGTTTTGCTGAGCTGAGGGCGGGCTGTGGGGCACCCGGCAGGTGCTGGCTGAAAAGGGGCTGAGAGCCTGGGTGGGGCAAGCTTCTTCGGGGTCCTTCGACTGCGTTTGTCGCGAAAAGCCGCGCCAAACTCCGCTCAGGATGACAGATCGTTTTGCTCAGCGTTGTTCGTTTTGCCCAGCGTTGGTCGAGAAGCAGGTGTCATCTACACTGGTAGGCGATGAGTACAGAGACACAGGCACCTACGGCTTCGACGATTGCGCTTCTTTTTCCCGGACAAGGTTCACAGAGTGTGGGCATGGGCAAGGCGTTTTATGATGCCTCGCCTGCTGCGCGGGCGGTGTTCGAGGAGGCGGACGATGCGCTGGGTTTTGCGCTGTCGAAGCTGATCTTTGAAGGCCCTGAGGATCAGTTGAAGCTGACCGAGCATACGCAGCCGGCGATCCTGACGATGTCGATTGCGGCGCTGCGGGTGCTGGAGCCGGAGCTTGCTTCGCGTGGGCTGAAGGTGGCGTTTGCGGCGGGGCACTCGCTGGGTGAATACTCGGCGCATGTGGCGGCGGGGACGTTCAGCTTTGCGGATGCGGTGAAGACGGTGCGTCTGCGCGGGCAGTTTATGCAGAGTGCGGTGCCTCCGGGTGAGGGCGGTATGGCAGCGATCCTGGGGCTGGATGTGTTGCGGATCAACGACATCTGCGCGCAGGTTTCGGATGAGCTGACGCAGGAGCCGCCGAGCGATCCGGGGAATCCGAGCACGCAGGCGTTTGCGGCGATCGATGCGGTGACTGATCCTGCGAATCCAGCGGGCTCGTTGGTTGAGGCGGCGTCGCGGGTGAATGCGGTGGTGTCGCCGGCGAACATGAACTCGCCGGAACAGACGGTGATCAGCGGAAAGAAGGAAGCTGTTGAACGGGCGTCGGAGCTGTGCAAGGAGGCTGGAGCGAAGCGCACGGTGATGCTGCCGGTGAGTGCTCCTTTCCATTGCGCGCTGATGCAGCCGGCGCAGGAGAAGCTGCAGCAGCAGCTGGAGAGCGTGGCGTTCCATGACCCAGCGTACCCGGTGGCGGCGAATGTGGATGCGATGCTGCTGACGCGCGGGCCGGCGGTTCGCGATGCGCTAGTGCGGCAGGTGACGGGAGCGGTGCGCTGGGTGGAGTGCATTCGGCTGCTGGCGCAGAGTGGGGCGACGCAGTTTATCGAGGTGGGCCCGGGCAAGGTGCTGTGCGGGCTGAATCGCCAAATTGATCGGGCGTTGGTGACGACGAACGTGGAAGATCCGGCGAGTCTGGAAAAGCTGCTGGCCGGGTTTGCGAGCTAGATTGTGGCGAGTGACGGTGAGAGATGGGCGCCTCTGTAGGGGATTGAGAGCAAGTCCCGGGGGCTGAAGCCCGCTTTTCGTGGCTGCCAGGAGGTCCGGACTGATGTCCGGACCTATCTAAGAGCAAGTGCAAATGCAGATTCCCTTCGGGAATGACAAACAAAAAGCAAGAGTAAATGCAGATTTCTTCGCTTTGTTACGTGATGACAAAGAGAAAGGCAAAAAGCAGATTCCCTTCGGGAATGACAAACAAAAGGGGCGCGAGACGTAAGAGTCCGCGAGACGTAAGAGTCCGCAAGACAAAAAGGCCGCCCCAAACAAAAAGGAATGACAAACGAAGTGGAATGAAAACCAAGAAGGGTGAGGTTCAGGCTGAGTGGCTTCTCGCCAGCATCCAAGGGTAGATGCTGGCTTATGAAGAGACGGGTTCGGGAACGCTTGTAGTGATGCTGCACTGGCTGGGTGGCAGCGGTCGGACGTGGACCGAGGTTGCTGGGCAGCTGGGTGAAGTGGGGTTTCGGTGCGTAGGTGTGGATCTACCGGGGTTTGGGCGGTCGCAGGCTGAGGGTGGGTACTCGGTTGAGGAGATGGTTGCGGCGGTGATCGAGACGATCCGTGCGGTGCGCGCGGGGGGCGAGTCTGAGCCGTGGGTGCTGGCTGGGCACTCGATGGGTGGCAAGCTGTCGGCGTTGATTGCGCGGCGTGCGGAACAAGGCGAGGCGGGGCTGGAAAATTTGCGAGGGATGGTGCTGGTGTCGCCGTCGCCGCCTAGCCCTGAGCCGATGACGGAGAGCAAGCGCGAGAAGGCGCTGCAATCGCTAGGACCGGAGACGGTCGATGTGGATGAGCGGCGGAAGAATGCTGAAGCGTTCGTTGATGACAACACAGGGAAGCTGCCGCTGCTCGAGGCGGTGCGTGCGCGGTCGGTTGAGGATGTGTTGCGGATGCAGCCGGAGGCTCTGGCTGCGTGGATGAACACGGGCAGCAAGGTGGACTGCGCGGCCACGGTAGGAGTGCTGGCTGTGCCTGCGCTGGTGCTGGCAGGGACGGAGGAGCCTGCGCTGGGGCCGAAGGTGCAGACGGAGGTGACGCTGCCTCATTTTGCAAAGGCGACCGTGGTGGCGATTGAGGGGAGTGGACATCTTTCGCCGCTGGAGCGGCCGTGGGAGTTGAGCGATCGGATGCTGGAGTTCTTTCGGGCGCTGGGTCTGGGTGCGAAGAGTGCAGAGCTGGGCGCGGAGATGCGGACGCTGATTTCGTCGGACAAGACGTCACCACAGACTCGCGCGGTGCTGCTTGAGCGGCTGCAGGAGCCGGTGGAGCTGGCGGTGACTCTGGATGTTGAAGGGCGGCGGATGCTGCGGGCGTTGGTGGCTCGCGTGGTGCCGCGCGGACGGTTCGATCTGGCGGAGCGGCTGGAGGCGATGCTGGGTCAGGGTAAGGGTGATGGGTGGCGGTTCAGCGTGTTGCCGGAGGATGCGAAGGCGTGGCGGACGGGGTTGATGACGCTGGATGCGGCGGCGCGGCGAGAGTTCAAAGTGCCGTTTGTGGCGCTGCATGCGGAGCAGCAGGATGCGTTGTTGAAGCGGGCGCAGGCGGGGGAGCTGGGGCGCGGATTGCTGGCGACGCTGGATGTGTTCGGGCACGAAGGGCTGTTCGATGAGGAGCAGATGCGCGATTGGTTTGAGGATGTGCGGGGGGAGGCAGCGAAGTTGTATGTCGCCGATCCGCGGACGATGGAGCGCATTGGGTTTGAAGGGTTCGCGGACGAGGCAGGGTTTACGAAGATCAGGTTGGGAGAGTAATGGCGAAGAATCTTTTAGGCAGGCTGCGGTCGCAGATGCGCGGCTACTCCGATGACGATGCAGTGGATGCCGTGGTGATCGGCACGGGTGCCGGTGGCGCGCCGACCCTGGCGAAGCTGGCGGAGGCGGGATTGCGGGTGGTGGCGCTGGAGGCAGGGCCGTGGTTCGAATCGCCGGAGGATGAGTTTGCGACGGATGAGGTGGCGGCTGCGAAGATCTATTGGACCGACGAGCGGTTGAGTGCGGGTGATACGCCGATCGTGTTTGGAGCGAACAACAGCGGGACGGGTGTGGGCGGCAGCATGCTGCATTGGGGAGCGTTTGTGCCGCGCGCCGATCCGCGGGATTTGAGGATCGGGAGCGAGTTTGGGCGGGGTGAGGACTGGCCGCTGAGCTATGACGAACTGCTGCCGTATTACGAAGAGGCGGAGAGCTTTCTTGGGGTGAGCGGGCCTGCGGTGTATCCGTGGGATGCGACGCGGCGGTATCCGACGGGGCCAGTGCCGGTGAATGCGCCGGGGCAGTTGATGCAGCGTGGATTTGAGGCGCTGGGACTGAGGACGAGCGAGGCTCCGATCGCTGCGCTGAGTGAGGCGTATTTTCGCGACGAGTATGGCGAGCGAAATGCCTGCGTGAATCGCGGGTTTTGTCACCAGGGATGTCGCAATGGCGCGAAGGCGAGCATGGATGTGACGTACCTGCCGTGGGCGGTACGCGAGGGAGCGGAGATTCGGCCGCATTGTTTCGTGCATGGTTTTGAGCGCGATGAGCAGGGCGATATTCGGGCGGTGCTGTATCGCGACAGCTCGAGCGGGGTCGCGGTGGAGCGTCGGCAGCGGTGCAAGGCGGTGTTCCTGTGTGCGGGGGCGGTGGAGACGCCGAGGTTGCTGCTGCATGCGGGGATTGGGAATGAGAGCGGGCAGGTGGGCAGGAACTTCATGGCCCATGTGGCGACGCAGGTGTGGGGCACGTTTGGCGAGCCGGTGCGGATGAACCGAGGGTTTCCGGCGACGGTGATCTCGGAGGACCTCCTGCGGCCGAAGGATGCGGATTTTGCGGGTGGATACATCGTGCAAAGTCTTGGTGTTGTGCCGGTGACCTGGGCGCAGAGTGTAGCGCGTGGGCGAGGATTGTTTGGGTCGGCGCTGACGAGCTATCTGGACCAGTACAACTATGTGGCGGGCATTGGCGTGAATGGCGACTGCCTGCCAGCGAAGAATAATTTTCTGGAGCTGTCGGATGAGAAGGATGCTCATGGCGTTGCGAAGCCGCGCGTGCATTTCAATTTGAATGACGATGAGACGAAGATGAATGAGCATGCTTCGCGGGTGATGACGGAGGCATGGCATGCGGCGGGAGCGAGCGACTGCTGGACGCTGCCGCGGATGGCGCATGTGATCGGGACATGCCGGATGGGGGAGGACGCGAAGGACTCGGTGGTAGATGCATTTGGGCGATCGCATGAGGTGGGAAACCTGTGGATATGCGATAACTCGGTGTTCCCGAGTGCGTTAGCGGCGAATCCTGCGTTGACGATTATCGCGCTGGCGTTGCGGTCGGCGAAGCGGTTTCTACGTGAAGTTGAGTGAAGGTGCGAGGTGTGAAGTGAGGATTTGGTTCGGGCAGTTGTGTCGGGCTTTCAGCCCTCAAGTTTTTGTGGCATGGATACCTAGGCCTTCGGCCTAGGCTGTTATAGGACGGGCCTTTGGCCCTGAAAGTGAAGCGTTGGCTCTGACGACCGAGTCTTTCTTTCTGAAAGCAGAGTCGTTATGCCTGAAAGCGAAGCCGTTGGCGGATGGCAGAGCTTTGGGCCCTAATTAGAGAGTTAAAGAAGTTGTCCTTGCGAAGAGGTGGGTGAAACTTTTGCGGGGAACTTCGGTCTGTCGCTCTGCGTACATAGCTTTGGGTAGAGACGCCGTTCGGTGTGCGTTTGCCATCGAGGACTGTGTCACCGATTGAGAGGAAAAGATGAAGTTTTATGCTGCCGTCGCCGTAGCGACGCTTGTGATCCCCCATGCCTTTGCGGAACGTATTTCAACGGAGACGGATTCCGCGTCGAAGTGCTCCGCGCTGAGTGGGACGGTGCGCGATACGACGCAGGCGCTGATTCCGGGAGCGTTGTTGAAGCTGGATAGTGGCGAGACGGCGGAGAGTGGGTCGGATGGCCGCTATCACTTTGGGTGTGTGAAGAATGGATCGCACACGTTGATGGTGAGGATGGACGGCTTTACGGAGAAGGATGTTCCGGTGGCGGCCTCTCATGGATCAGTGGATGTGGTGTTGCTGCCTGCAGAGGTTGAGACGAATGTGGATGTGAGCGCGGACCCCGAGGGCGTGACCAGTGTGAACGCGAGCGGGCCGACGGAGAAGATTTCGGGCGATAGGCTGGCGTCGCTGGCCGATGACCCAGATGATCTGCAGCAGCAGTTGCAGCAGTTGGCCGCAGCCGCGGGTGGCAATCCTTCGAACACGACGATTTCGGTGGATGGCTTTCAGGATTCGAGCAAGCTGCCTCCGAAGAGTTCGATTGCGTATATCGAGGTGAACCCGGACCAGTTTTCGGCAGAGTACCGTGAACCTCCGTTCGAAGGTGGCCGCGTGAATGTGTTTACGAAGCCGGGGCAGAGCACGTATCACGGAGCGTTGTTCATGACGAACGGCAGCCCGTGGGAGAACGCGCGCGATCCGTTTTCGACGAGCAAGGCGGCGATCGGCAAGCAGCGGTATGGATTTGAGTTGACGGGACCGATTCGGAAGAAGGGCAGCGACTTTGCGTTGAACCTGGAGCATCGCGCGATCAACGAATTTGCTGCGGTGGATGCAGCGACGATCGATGCGAATGGCAACACGGTGGAGACATTCCAGAATGTGCCGCAGCCGCAGGCGTTGTGGGAGGGACTGGCGCGTGTCGACTGGCAGCTGGGAGCGAAGAACACGGCGATCGCCAGCTACAGCGCAAATGTAAACAGCCAGGCGAATGTGGGCGTGGGCGGCACGTCGCTGGCGGAGACTGGCTACGGCAACACGGTATATGAGCACATGCTGCGGCTGAGCGACGTGACGCTGATCTCTCCGAAGGCGATGCACGAGGCGCGGGTGAGCTTCAAGTGGGATGGTGTGACGGAGACGCCGAGTTCGACAGCTCCGCAGGTGGCGGTGGCGGGAGCGTTTACCAGCGGCGGCAGCACATATGGAGAGCAGCGGCAGCGGGAGTTTAGCGTCGAGTTCGATGACGACATGGTGCTGACGCCGAAGAACCACACGCTGAAGTTCGGCACGCAGATGCTGACGTACGCGGACCATCAGCAGTTGCCGACGAGCTTCAACGGGACGTATACGTTCGGTGGTGGCACGGCCCCGGTGCTGGATGCGAATGGCAATCCGACGGGACAGACCACGACGATCACGGGTGTGCAGCAGTATCAGCGAGCTCTGGCAGGCCTGCCTGGCGGCTCCGCGACGGCGTATACCGGCGTGACGGGAACGCCGAATGTGGACTTCACGCTATGGACGAACGCGCTGTACATTCAGGACGACTGGAACGTGGGGCATGGGCTGCATATTGCGACAGGTATGCGGTACTTCTGGCAGAACGATCCGACAATTTTGAATTCGGCTACGCCGCGCGCGGGGCTGCTGTGGTCGCCGACGAAGAAGGGCACATGGACGTTGCATGCGCATGGCGGCATGTTCTCCGGGCGCTACGGCAAGAGCGATATCTCGGAGGTGCTGCGCGAGGACGGTAGGGCGCGTGTGACGCAGACGATCTATAACCCGGTGTATGGCAGTCCTCTCCAGGGGGCGACGCCGATCTATAGCGAGCGTCACTTCTCGCCGCATATTTCGAACCTGACGTGGGGCGCTGGCAACATTGGCGGCACGAAGACGCTGCCGGGTGGGTTCAACCTTTCAGTTGACTACATCTTTGCGCGAATCTGGAATTACACGCGGTCGGAGAACATCAACTCGCCGACGAACGGTTTGCCTACGGGGCCACGGCCGGGGCCAGCGAACACAAACATCCTGGAGATGAACAATAGTGGGCAAGGACAGGCGACGGTGGTGTTCGCCGGGGTGGAGAACCACCAACTGAAGCGGGTGCAGTTCTTTCTGGGTAGCGCGCGGGTGGAAGAGGTGGACGATACGGATGACAGCGAGTTAAGTACACCGCAGACGACGGGCGTCGAGACGGGTGAGTTTGCGCATCGGACTGGGCAACCGGTGTGGAACGTGTTTGCAAACGCTACGGTGAAGCTGCCGGAGAAGGTGCAGTTGAGCATGGACTTCAACGGCGGCGGCGATGCGCACTACAACATCACGACGGGCTTCGATAACAATGGCGATGGCGACTTCAACGATCGGCCGCAGTTTGCGACGGCGGCAACGCCATCGTGCGCTGCGCAGCCGACGGCGACGCCGTGCTACTACGCGACGCCGTATGGCAAGCTGACGTCATCGGGTGGAGTGGGTGTGCTGAACCGCAACGTCGGCGTGCTGCCGTGGCAGATCTACCTGAACATGAACGTGCAGCGGACGTTTGCGCTGACGCGGAATCCGAAGGCGAACCATCCGCAGTCGCTGATGGTGAATGTGCGCTCGGCGAATGTGCTGAACCACGAGAATGTGACGACGGTGGGCGGTGTGCTGGGATCGCCGAACTTCGGTCAGGCGTATGCGGCGGACCATGGACGGCGTATCGAGATTGGGGCGCGGTACAGCTTCTAACTCGATGAGCATTGACAGCAGGTGATTGCAGGGCGTCCAGAGATGGACGCCCTACTTATTGCCGACGAGACCGAGGCGGATGAGGCTTTCTGCCGTGGCGAGGATCGCTTCTTCCTTTGAGCGCGGCGACCAGCCGAGGACGTGGGAGGCCTTCTCGTGCGAGCAGCTCTTACTGTTGCCGAGTTCGGGGAGGACGCCGCGGGCCTGGCGATCGACGAGAGCAAAGACGCGGAGTACCCAGTCAGGAATGGAGCGAAGGGGCACGCGTTTTGCGGCGGTGCCGAGGCTGGTCTTGAGCAGCTTCGCGATCTCGAGGAAGGACATGTTGTCTCCGGCGACGGCGAGAAAGCGCTCGCCTGCAGCAGCGGGGTGTGTCATGGCGAGGAGATGCAAACTGACGACGTCGCGCACGTCGACGATGCCGAAGGCGAGGTTGGGGCAGCCCGGGATGTTGCCTTTGAGGAGTCGCTCGACGATGAGGATGGAGGTGGCGTAGTCGGGACCGAAGACGGGGCCGAAGACGCCGACGGGATTGACGACGGAGAGCTCGAGGCCGTTGCCTTCGCTGGCGATGAAGTCCCATGCAGCGCGCTCTGCGAGGGTTTTCGACTTCTGGTAGGGAGCTACGGGAATTGTGCCGCTGAGGTCCGTCCAGGATTCTTCTGTAAAGGGAGCGGTCTGCGGCGGATGGCCGTAGCCGATGGCGGCAAACGACGAGGTGAGGACGACGCGCTTGACGCCTGCATCGCGAGCAGCGCGGAGGACGCGGAGTGCACCTTCGCGGGCAGGGATGATGAGTTCGTTTTCGTCCTTGGGGACGCTGGCCGGGAATGGAGAGGCGACATGCAGTATGTAGTCGCAACCGGCTACGGCAGACGACCAGCCCGCGTCGGCTTCAAGGTCGGCTGCAAAGAAGGTGAGGTCGTTCGTGTCGCCAACGCCGAGCAGAGCCCGAAGCTCAGGCTCGCGCTTGAGGTTGCGGACTGTTGTGTGGACCTGATGACCAGCTTTGAGAAGCTCGAGGATGCAATGACTGCCGATGAAACCGGAACCGCCGGTGACGAGAACTTTGCTCATGCGTGGATTCTAGCTTGTAGGACTCTCGTTTCAGGTGACATCGCTACTTACGCAAGTTGCACTGGAAAAGCAGAAGAGGCGCAGCTTGTGGCTGCGCCTCTTCTGCTTGCTGCGGGTTGGGTTATTTCTTGTCGGTGACTACGGCTCCGTTGATGTCGCGGACTTCGACGGGGCCGAGGTTTGCGTCCTTCAGCTGGGTCTCGATCTTTGCGCGATCGCCGGCTGCGACGATGATCAGGTGGCCGGGGTGGAGGTCTGCCTTTGCGACGCGGGCTACGTCAGCCGAGGTGACCGAGCGGTACTTCTCAGGCAAGGTGGCGTAGTAGTCCAGCGGACGGTTGTAGAGGAAGATCGAGCCCATGGAGCCGGCGATGGCTCCCGTGGTTTCGAAGGCACCGGGCAGCGATTGAATACGCGCGTCCTTGGCCTCCTTCAGCTCGGTCTCGGTGGGTGGGTTGTCGGGGAAGCGGGTGATCTCGCTCATGAGCTCCTTCGCAGCGGGGCCGGTGACGTCCGTGCGGACGAGACCGCCAGCCTGGAAGGGACCGCCGTCGCGGTAGAACGAGTAGCCGGACTGCGCGCCGTAGGTGTAGCCGTGGACTTCGCGGAGGTTCATGTTGATGCGGCTGGCGAAGGCTCCGCCGAGGGTATAGTTCATCACCTGCAGGGTCTGCAGATCGGGGGAGTTGCCAGCGACACCTGTGCCGAAGGCGAAGAGCGCGGTCTGCGGAGCACCGGGCTTATCGACGATGACGACGTGGGTTGCGGGGAGTTCCGGAGCGGCCGGGATGGTGATGGCCGAAGCGGGCTTACCTGTCCACTTGCCGAGGTGCTTTTCGGCGAGTTCGCGGGCCTCAGCAACGGACACATCGCCGACGAGAACCAGAGCGGAGTCCGAGGGCGAGAAGTGGCTGCTGTAGAAACCGGTCACATCGTCGCGGGTGATGGAGGTGATGCTGGCGGTGGTGCCGGAGGGTGAGGTGCCGTAGGGCGTGTCGCCGTAGACGAGCTTAGGGCCGACGCGGTAGGCCATGGCGCTGACGTTGTCGGTCTCCTGCTGGATGCCGACGAGCCGCTGCTTGCGGATGCGATCGAGGTCATCGGGAGAGAAGGCCGGATGCTGGAGGACATCGGCGAAGAGGTCCATGCCTTTGCCGACGTTGTTGGTGAGCAGGGTCATGGAGGTGGTGGCGCCGTCCATGCTGGCACCGACGCGAATGCTGGTGCCGAGGCGCTCCTGTGCGGAGGCGAACTCGGAGAGGTTGCGCGTAGTGGTGGCCTCGCCCATTACCTGCGCGGTGATGTTGGCGAGGCCGGCTTTGTCGGCGGGATTATTCTCGCTGCCGGCGCGGGTGACGACGACGGCGGAGACGATGGGGAGCGAGTGCTCTGGTACGACGTAGACCTTGAGGCCGTTGGCTAGAGTGAAGGTCTCCGGCACGGGGAGGTGAACGGTGACGGGCGGGCCAGCCTTGGGAGCTGTCTTACGCCAGCTCTGCGCCTCTTCAAACTCCGGCGTATAGGGATTGGTGATCTTTACGTCGGCGTCGGTGTTGTCCGGGCTGCGCGGTACGTCGTCGAGAATCTTCTTGCCGGGGACGCAGTAGACGACGACGGCGGAGTCCTTGGTGAGGTACTTGTTGAGGGCGGCCTTGGCGCTGGCGACGGTGACGGCTTCTTCCGCAGCGACGTCCTTGGGGAGGTAGCCGGGGTCGCCGGTGTACTGGTTGTAACGGTCGAGGGTGTCGGCTACGCCGCCGAAGCCGCCGAGGCGCTGCAGACCGGCGATCTTGCCAGTGAGTGCTCCTGCCTTGGCTGCTTCCACTTCAGCTTCGGTGGGGCCGGTGGCCTGGAGCTTGGCGAGTTCATCCCAGAAGGTCTTCTCTAGGTCTTCGAGTTTGACGCCGGGCTTGGCGGTGATTTCGCAGTCGGTGATGCCGGTGAGCTTGAGGCCGTCGGACTGGCAGGTGACGGACTGCGCGACCTGGGTCTTGAGGACTAGGGCTTCATCCAGGCGGCTGGCTTTGGCTCCGCCGAGAGCGAAGATGTCGGCGCTGAGAGCATAGGACTCAGGTGTAAAGGCAGCAGGCGTGAGCCAGGCGATGGAGACGCGCGGGAGCTTGACGGTGTCGGTGACGGTGACACGCTTCTGCGCGGTGATCGGTGGAGTGGGCGTATTGACCGGCTCGACCTTGGGGCCTTGCGGGATGGGGCCGAAGTACTTCGTGAGCAGCTCCTTCAGCTGCTTCGGATCGAAGTCGCCAGCGATGGCGATGGAGGCGTTGTTGGGGGTGTAGAACTGCTGGTGGAAGTCGCGGATATCAGCGATGCGGGCGGCTTCGACGTCCGCGTGGGAGCCGATGACGACGCCGTAGTAGGGATGGCTCTTGGGAAAGAGCTGGTGGAACATCTCTTCGTCGGCTACATCGTAGGGGCGACCTTCGCCCTGGCGGCGCTCGTTGCGGACGACGTCGCGCTGGTTGGCGAGGAGCTTGCGGTCGAGGCCTTCCATGAGGAAGCCCATGCGGTCGGACTCGAGCCAGAGGCCGAGTTCGAGCTGGTTGGCGGGCAGGGTCTCGAAGTAGTTGGTGCGATCGAAGTCGGTGGTGCCGTTGACGTCGGTGGCGCCAGCGCCCTGCACGTACTTGATATGGGCCTTCTCGCCGACGTGCTCGGAGCCTTCGAACATCATGTGTTCAAAGAGGTGGGCGAAGCCGGTGCGGCCAGCACGCTCGTTGAGCGGACCAACGTGGTACCAGAGATCGACGGAGACCAGAGGCAGGCGATGATCTTCATGCGTGATGACCTTGAGGCCGTTGGGCATCGTGTAGGTCTCGTAGGCGATGGTGGGCAGCTTGGACTTGCCTGCAGGCTTGGCGGCGGTCTGCGCGAGCGAAGTGGCAGCGGTCAGCAAAAGCGTAGCTGCGATGGCTGCGTGCCGGGTGTTCAGTCGAGGGCTCTTCAAGAGGGGTGCTCCTATGTTGTGAGAGGGGTGGAACAGAAAACGGAAAAATGACTAACGATAGTGTCGCAAACAGAATAAAGCGCATGTGCGCCGTGCGGGAGACTTTCTGGATAGACGCTGGTGGTATGAAAAGGCTTAGGGAAGCTCGGATGAAGTCCATTCAGGCCCAAACTTCGCAACCTCCGGGGCTGAAGCCCCCATTCTATTTGGGCGTTCGATGTACGGGCTGGAGCCCGTACCGCTTCAAAGCGGACTTGTGCAGGGTTTTCCTGGTGTTCCGTTAGTCGGGGGTGTTGTGCGGGAAGGCTTCGAGGGCGGCGACGCGGGCTTCGAGGGCGCGGATGCGGGCTTCGAGATCGGTGGGGGCGGCGGGATGAGCGGCCGGGGCTGCATAAGCAACGCGAAATACAGGGGTCTCTCCACTTCGCTGCGCTTCGGTCGAGATGACAGCTTTATAGTTATGCGCTTCGGTCGAGATGACGTTTCCCCCCAGGGGGGCTTCGGTGCTGGCTCCGGAGAGGAGGTGCATCCAGCGGGCTTCGCGGGCGCCGGGCTGGCGCTGCATCAGGAAGGTGAGAGGGTCTAACGGACTTTGGCGCTGGGCGAGGCGTTCGAGCGTGGCGGTGGCGGCGGCGTTGTCGTCGAAGGTGAACATGCGCTCGGCGCGGGTGCGGAGTTCGGCGGAGGTTTGCGGGCCGCGCAGGAGCAGGAGGCAGAGGAGCGCGGTCTCGTCGCGGCGAAGGTTGAGGACGTCGCGGACGGTGTGCTCGTACTTGGTGGCACGGCTGTCGGGGCGTGTCTTGACGAGGCCGAGGCCTTCGAGGTCGAAGAGCGCGGTGCGGACGTCGGACTCGGTGAGTTCCATGACGGGTTCGCGGCTGGACTTCTGGTTGCAGGCGTTGACGGTGGCGTTGAGGGTGAGCGGATAGTACTCGGGCGTGTTGATCTCTTTTTCGATGAGGCAGCCGAGGACGCGGGCTTCGACGGGGGAGAGGTGCATGGGGATATGGTAGCGGAGAGGGTGTAAGGGATGGCGGCGTGTTGGGAGAATCGAAGTTGTCGATAACGCCAGTTTTCGGGAGCAAGGGAAGTTGATGACGATAAGCCGACTTGTCGTTACTAATACCGTGTCGGTGAGCGAATTGACGATTTTGCTCTCATTTAGTTCGCGACAACGCTGGATTCGATGTTTGCGCGGCGACAATGCCATGTCCAACGCCAATGGCCGTGGCTATTTGAAAGGTGTTCTTACAGAAACTCTGAGGACGGTCAAAGGCATGCGTGTGATGACGCTCATAGACTGAGCAAACAGTAGCGATACAATAAAGCCACATTCCTTCAAGCTATTTAGGGGAAGCCCATGCCTATTGAGACGTCCAAGGGTGCATCGACCGCATTTGTCCTGATTCACGGCGTTGGTGATCCCGCAGATCAAGAACTCCTTTTTGCCTCGCATCTTTCGTTTCAGCGATTGGGCATACCAATACAAAACCTGTATGAGTTTAACTGGAATTTGGCCGTATTCCATCCGTTTGAGTCCGCACCCAATTCGGAGACGATTGGGACCTGGATGAACGATGTCTATATCGCCCGCATAGGGTCGAGCATTCTTAATGCTGCGGTCTACCCCTTCGCTCTTGGCCGAACGAAATGGCAACGTGCTTTGACCATGCTCTGCGAGCGGCTCGCGCTGATCTTCCAGACGCTTCCGATAGCCGTCGTCTTGGTTCCGCTTTGCCTGCTAATTCCCGCTCACGCGTTCTTACGAGGAATCCTTACAACGTATTTGGCGATCTTTGCTCTTCAGGGTTTGCTCGGCCTCATGACAGGACGGATGCAAGCTACAGTGGAATGCTTGCGTACTGTTCTCATCCCTTGCATCTGGTCTATTGCCTTTGTATTTCTGCTGCCCGGGAACATTAGCTTGGGCGCCGTCACAGGAATAGCCGTCTTTGGCTTGGTTCTACTGGTAACCGGCCATCTACCGGACAGTCTCCAGCCATGGAGGGCACATTTCGAGGGAATGGTTGAGATTACGAGTTGGCATTGGCTTTCAATCCTCTATTGGATGGCGGGAATCGCCGTTTGGGGTGTCGTGACCGCCGCACTCGCTTACCTTGTCAGATCAACGCTCTATCTAGTGACTAAGATTCTCGCGGACGTCTCACTCTATCTCGGAGACGAGAAATATCGCCAAATGCTGATCGGAGACTTGGACTCGCTCCTGAACTCGATCGCGGAGAAACATACTTCGGTAGTTCTCGTAAGCCACAGCCTTGGGACCGTGATTGCAGCGGACACACTTCGGCAATTCGCGCCGAATCGCTTCGAGGAGATTGTCTTTGTTACGTCGGGATCCCCCATGGCTCGTATGTTTGGCCGGTTTTTCCCAGCCGCGTACCCTCCTCCGAAGGCTCTACACCAGCAGTTTTGTTCCCGATATCCGCGGTTTCGCTGGGTCAATGTTTTTCGACCGCTCGATCCCATCGGTGCGTCGCTGGGACTACCCAAAGGATGCGATATTTCTACTCGTCAATGGAGCAAAACGTTCCTCAGCGCCCACGGAAATTACTGGAGCGACCCAGTTCCTTACGATCTTGTAGTCTCCTGGCTCGAACGAACTCAGCCGTTGGGTGCCAGCGATCCATGCGATCAAGACCGCAGTGAAGTGAACGCCTATTACGAAGTAGCCTCCGTCATCCGAAAAGTTTCTCTGGCCGTCGCCATTACTGCGGCTGTTGGACTTCCCGTTTTTGCTGTTCGGACGTTTACGAGCAAGCCAGCAGTCGATACGGATTTGTTGCTTCGAACTAGCACCGAAGTACCTGCTGTGATCGCCTACTGGAAAACTCGCGACGAGACCTCTGAACACCTCGATGAAAGTACTCACTTGGACGTTCGCTACACCACTGCAACAGCAGTACCAATACACATGACGGAATCCCCCCCTGAGTTTCGGAATGAGGACCAGAATGTTGCGCAGTCATTCAAGGGAACTGATTGTTGGGTCGATGGCCACCAGGCTCTGTGTATGAACACCCGGGTTCGCTATGCGCAAACCGATCCAAGAGTGTTTACGCTGCCGGATTTCGAGCACGCAGAACAGGACAATCAGGCTCCAATTAGCAAGGCGGATCGCATTTTCTGGATCATCTTTGGAACTCTTTTCTGTATTGTCGTGGTCCCTGTTGTGATAGCCTCCGGAATCTTCTGGGTGCAGATGCTCCTAGCTCCTATTTTCTTCCGCCCTCTCGCGGCACTGTTCGGGTTTGTCGACCGCTTCTCTCATCGTTTTCGTGACGCAGAGAAGCTCCGAGACATAAGGGCGACCTCCGTGTCACGGTATTCCACAAAACCACACGCGTCAGCCGACGTTGCCTGAGGGCGCAGCCACGCTCCTCCCTCAGCCGGTGCCGTCACAGGGCGGTCAATTGGAGCCTCGCATCAGCCTGGTTCGGGCGGTCAGCGACAGCCGGATGGTATGGGTGAGGTTCCTGCTGCTGGCTTTGTGGGAGCCGCATGACGTTGGCAGGAGCAACAAGGCTACATAAAAACTAAGGACAAATGTCATTGCGTGGATCACGGTTGACCAGCAGCGTATCAGCGAGTTAGCTGTGAATCGCAATCCCTGCCTAGGTCCAAGCGTCGCAGGTCGTAAACGGGAAAGGCGTAGTAGGAGAGGCCGAAAGAGGATGACTCGGTTGGTGTGAACAGGCCGAAGCACTCATTGAGTCTGGATTACTCCTGATAAACACTCTTGTGGTCATCCAGGAAGGCCTGCCGTGAGGCTCCTAGCCGAAAAGCGGGGGATTTTTTCTGGAAACCGCTAAAATCATTGGGATGGCGTTTGCAGAACAGTTCGATGTGCTGGTAGTCGGTGCGGGTCATGCGGGGTGCGAGGCTGCGGCTGCGGCTGCGCGCATGGGGCTGCGGACGGCGATGTTTACGCTGAACCTCGACCTGATTGCGCAGATGTCTTGCAACCCTGCGATTGGCGGCGTGGCCAAGGGGCATCTGGTGCGTGAGGTGGATGCGCTGGGTGGCGTGATGGGCGAGGTGGCGGATAGCTGCGGCATTCAGTTTCGGCTGCTGAATACGTCGCGCGGGCCTGCGGTGTGGTCTCCGCGAGCGCAGTGCGACAAGGCGCTTTATCGCACGAAGATGCGCGAGAAGCTGGAGTCGATTCCAAACCTGTTTATCAAGCAGGCAGAGGTCGTGGACTTTGTGATGGAGAGCGTTGCCGGGTTCGAGAAGCAGGTCCTTCGCTCCGCTCAGGATGACAATAATCAAGGTGAGAGGTTGCGGATTACCGGCGTGTTGCTGCGCGATGGACGGACGGTTGGCGCGAAGGCGGTTGTGGTGACGACCGGCACGTTCTTGAATGGGTTGATTCATTGCGGGGAGCAGCAGTACACGGCGGGACGTTCGGGTGAGCCTGCGAGTGTTTTGCTGGGTGAGAGTTTGAAGCGGCTGGGGCTGCGTGAGTCGCGGTTGAAGACGGGGACTCCGCCGCGACTGGATGGACGCACGATCGATTGGGACAAGTTTGAAGAGCAGCCGGGAGACGGCGATCCGACGCCGTTCAGCTTTCGGAGTTTGATGGCGGTTGTGGAGGGTCCCTCAGGGGCTAAAGCCCCTTCTTCAGAGACTGAGCTAATGGACAGGCTGAAGCCCGTCCCCTTCAATACTGCGTCAACCAATACTGCGTCAGTCAATGCGACATGGACTCCGCCGCTGCGGCAGATCAGTTGCTACATTGCAACGACGACGCCGGAGACGCTGCAGTTGATTCGCGATAATGTGCATCGCTCGCCCATGTATACGGGGCAGATTGAGGGCATTGGGCCGCGGTACTGTCCTTCGATTGAGGACAAGATTGTGCGGTTCCCGGATAAGACGTCGCACCAGTTCTTTCTTGAGCCGGAAGGGCTCAACACGCATGAGGTCTACATCAATGGCATGAGCACGAGCCTGCCGATGGAGGTGCAGAGCGCGATGGTGCGCTCAATCCCAGGGCTTGAGAACGCAGAGATGCTGCGGCCGGGATATGCGATTGAGTATGACGCGATCGATCCGACGGAGCTGGATCGCACGCTGCGGGTGAAGAAGTTTGAGGGGCTGTATCTTGCCGGGCAGATCAATGGGACCAGCGGGTATGAAGAGGCTGCGGGGCAGGGGATTGTTGCGGGAATCAATGCGGCGCTCCATGCGAAGGGACTCTCGCAGAACGCCCACGTCCCAGAAGCGGGAAATGGGGCATCCAGCGTGTCGCAGGGTTTTACGCTGGATCGGACGGAGAGCTATATCGGGATCATGATCGACGATCTGATCTCTAAGGGGACCGATGAGCCGTATCGCATGTTTACGTCGCGGGCGGAGTTCCGGCTGCATCTGCGGATCGATAATGCAGATGCGCGGCTGACTGGGCATGGACGGAAGCTGGGACTGATTGAAGACGCGGCTTGGGCTGCGTTTGAGGCGAAGCAGGCGCGGCTCGCAGCGTTTGCTGCGCTGATTGAGGCGGCGAAGGTGAATGATGCGGACGTGGCGTCACTTGGCTTTGAGAAGGGTGAGCGGTTTGGGCAGGTGTTGAAGCGGCCTGAGGTGACGATTGAGACCCTGCTGCCTGCGCTGACGGAACGGATGCGCGGGGTGGTTGAGCTTGCTCCGTGGATCGCTGCGATGGAGGCGGTGCAGTTTGCGCGGGTGCCTGCGTGGGTCCGCAACGAGATGAAGACGGTGGAGACGGGCATCAAGTTTGCGGGCTATCTGGCGCAGCAGCAGCGGGCGATGGACCGGCTGAAGCGCGATGAGATGCGGACGATTCCGGAGTGGTTCGACTATCGGGCGTGCAGTGGGCTTTCGCGCGAGATGGTGGAGAAGCTGGACCGCGTGCGGCCAGCGACGCTGGGGCAGGCTTCGCGGATGGCGGGAGTGACGCCGGCTGCGGTGAGTCTGATTCAGTGTTTGCTGGAGATCCAGGTGCGCGGGAAGAGTGCTTAGGGCACTCTGATTAAGTTCCATCCGGCCTTCCCTCAGGGGCTAAAGCCCCAATTCCTAGCGCTTTCCACGTACGGGCTGAAGCCCGTACCCTACAAAGCAGACTTGTGCAGCGGTTCCTCCGTGCATAGCGACAACTGGATTTCAAACTCTTTATAGTGGTCGCGAAGACTTTCCGAGGAGGAGATCGTAATGGCCAGGATGAAGGCGATGACGCGTCGAGAGGCGCTGATGCTGTTGGGCAGCGCAACGGCGGCGATGGCGACACGAGGCATAGCGCAGCAGGTGACGGCGGGCAAGTACAGCGCGTCGCGTGAGTCGCTGAAGAGTTATGTGACTCCCGATTGGTTTGGCGATGCGAAGTTTGGCATCTGGTCACACTGGGGACCGCAGTCGGCGGTGGGAGACGGCGACTGGTATGCGCGCAACATGTATCGCGAGGGGTCGGACCAGTACGAGTATCACGTGAAGCGGTTCGGGCCGCAATCGAAGGTGGGTTACAAGGACCTGATCAAGCTTTATACGGCGGACAAGTGGGACCCTGAGCACCTGATGGACCAATATCAGAAGGCCGGGGCGAAGTATTTCTTTTCCATGGGTGTCCATCATGACGGGTTCGATCTATGGAACTCGAAGTATCAGCCGCGCTGGAATGCGGTGGCGAGTGGGCCGAAACGCGATGTTGTGGGCGAGTGGGCGGCCGCGGCGCGTAAGCGCGGGATGCGGTTCGGTGTGAGCGAGCACCTTTCAAACAGCTTCGAGTGGCTTGCGCCGTCGCATCTGGCGGATACGAAGGGGCCGTATGCGGGTGTTCCTTACGATGGGCAGAATCCGGCGTTTGCCGATCTGTATCACGACTACTCGAAGGAGCCTGCTGGCTATGCGGAGAGCATCAAGGACAATCCGATGGGGCGGAATGAAGCGCCGGACTGGTGGAAGCTGCAGTACTTCAACCGGGTGAAGGACCTCGTGGACCAGCACCAGCCGGATCTGCTGTATACCGATGGGGGCATTCCGTTCGAGGCGTTCGGCGAGGGGACGGTTGCGGAGTTATATAACGTGGGGCCGCTGACGCCAGAGGGCAAGACCGCGGCGGTGTACTTCAGCAAGACGCGCACGGATTGCGAGGTGGGAACGTGCCTGCTCGACCGTGAGCGTGGCGTCTTGAACGACATCTCGCCTGTACCATGGCAGACCGACACTTGCATCGGCGAGTGGCACTACAAGGTGGGGGCGAAGTACAAATCGGCGAAGAAGGTGATCGACCTGCTGGTGGACATCGTCAGCAAGAACGGGAATCTGCTGCTGAACTTTCCGCTGCCTGCATCTGGTGAGCTCGATGCAGAGGAGCAGAAGACGCTGGCGGGCATTACGGAATGGATGGCGGTTAATGGCGAAGGCGTGTTTTCGACGCGGCCTTGGAAGATCTTCGGCGAAGGGCCAGCGACGAAGGTGGTGGTGAAGTCGAATGGGCAGGAGTTCGATCCGAATGAGGGCAAGAAGCCTGATCTTGGCGCGAAGGACATCCGCTTTACGACCAAGGGCGAGACGCTGTATGCGTTTGTGCAGGGCTGGCCGGAGGGCGAACTAGTGATCGAGTCGCTGGCGTTGGAGGGGCCGCAGAGGCCTATGAAGGCTGTTGATGTGCGGCTACTCGGGCGCGATGAGGCGCTGCGGTTCACGCATGATGCGAAGGGGCTGCGGGTGACGATGCCGGGAGCGAAGCCTGCGACGGCGGATGTGGGGATTGGGCTGCGCGTGCGGTTCGTTTGAAGGGGAGATAGGCAAAGCAGGTGTTTGAGTACAGAGGGAAAAACGCAAAGGTCGCCGCGGGATTCGTGGCGACCTTTGTGGTGTCTGGTGTAGATGTTCTGATCGAGAATGGCACGTCGAAAGCAAAGGCAGAAGCAGATTCCCTTCGGGAATGACAAACAAAAACAAGAGCAAGGCCGGCGGCCTTATTTGAGTTCCGCGATGAACGTTGCGTAGGGCGCTAATGTGATGAATTTGGATTTGGATGCGTGAATCAGGCGGGGGTCGTCGGTTTGAAGAGTGCTAAGGATGACTGGGACACTCAGGGTCTGCGGCTTGTCCGTGAAGTTGAGGGCGACGAGGACGGATTCGCCCGCGGGGGCAGTGCGGGTGTAGGCGAGGATGTTGTCGTTGGTGGTGTCGATCATCTTCATGTCGCCGGAGATGAGGGCGGGGTTGGTGCGGCGCAGGGCGATCAGGCGCTTGTACCAGTTGAGGAGTGAGTCGGGTTCGGTGGATTCGGCCTTGACGTTGGTGGTGGTGTAGGTGGTCGGGATGGGGAGCCAGGTCTTGGCGGCGGTGGAGAAGCCTGCGTCCTTGCCGCTGTCCCACTGCATGGGCGTGCGTTCGCCGTCGCGACCTTTTTCTTTGGGCCAGCCGGTGATGCCGACGGGGTCTTTGACGTCTTCGATGCGGGTGGGGGTGCTGGTGACCATGCCGATCTCGTCGCCGTAGTACATCTGCGGGGTGGAGCGTGAGGTGAGGAGCAGCGTGGCCATGATGCGGGCGATGCGCTCCTTCATCGCGGGGTCACTAACACCAACGCTGTAGCGGTCCCAGATGCGGTCCTGATCGTGGTTGCCGAAGAAGAAGTAGGGCTGGCCGTTGGCGGGGTTGTGTTCGACCTCGTCGATGAGTTTGCGGAACTTGGGCACGGAGAGATCGTTGATGTCGGCGACCTGGAAGTCCATGGGAAGCTGGATCTCGTCGTTGTGCTGGCCATACATTTTGGCGAGTTCGAAGATGTTGGGCTCGTCGGCTTCGGAGATGAGAACGGGATCGCCGGGGTACTTGTCGACGACGGCGCGCATCCTGCGGAGCATGTCGTGAACCTCGGGCAGGTTGTCGGTGTACTTGTGGACGATGTTGGGATCGCCAAAGGCGTTGAGGCCCGGGAGGTTCGGGTCATCGTGGAGGTTGGGGTCTTCGAAGAGGCGGGAGACGGCGTCGATGCGGAAGCCGGAGACTCCCTTGTCCATCCAGAAGCGGAGGACGTCGAGCATGGCCTTGACGACCTCAGGGTTGCGCCAGTTGAGGTCGGGCTGCTGAACGTAGAAGTGGTGGTAGTAGAACTGCTGCGTCTTCGCGTCCCACTCCCAGGCGGAGTGGCCGAACCAGCTCTGCCAGTTGTTGGGCGGGACGACCTTGCCGTGCAGACCGACGTGCTCGTTGTCCTGCTGGAGCTTGGTGAGGTTGGGTGAACTGGCGGGTATGCCGTCGTTCCAGATGTACCAGTTGCGCTTGGGGTTGGTGCGGGAGGAGCGCGACTCCTTGAACCAGGCGTGCTGGTCGGAGGTGTGATTGGGGACGTAGTCCATGATGACGCGGATGTGTCGCTTCTTTGCTTCGGCGGTGAGGTGCTCGAAGTCGGCCATGGTGCCGTACTGTGGATCGATGGCGGTGTAGTCGGCGATGTCGTAGCCGAAGTCGATCTGGGGGGACGGGTACATGGGGGTGATCCAGATGGCGTCGATGCCGAGGTTCTGGATGTAGTCGAGGCGGGAGGTGATGCCGTTGATGTCGCCGATGCCGTCGCCGTTGGTGTCCTGGAAGGAGCGGGGGTAGATCTCGTAGAGGATGCCGTGCTTCCACCAGGGGTCGTGGGAGGCGAGCTGGGTCGCGGCGGGGTGGGATTTGACGGCGACCTGTGCGGGGAGAGCGGCGGTGACGGCGAGAGCGAGCGCGAGGAGAGTGCGGCGGATCATGTGGCGGCTTTCCCTCAGGGGCTGAAGCCCCATCCTTGGTGGGAGATTTTATGGCGGGACTGAAGTCCCGCCCCTACAAAGCAAGGCAGAGGTGACAGTGATGCTAGAGCAGAAGCAAAGGCAAAGGCAAAATACAGAAGCAGAAGTAACTACAGAAGCAGATTCCCTGCGGGAATGACAAGCCGAAACGGCAACAGCAACAGCAACTACAGATTCCTCCGCTGCGCTGCGGAATGGCGAGCCAAAGACGCAACAGCAGTAGCAAAAGCAAAGGACGGCAGGAGTTGTTGGTGGCTCCTGCCGTCCCGGGGTTGCGGGACAGGATTACTGTACGCTGGCGACCCAGCTTGTGTAGGGGGGCAGGGTCAGGTTTTTGGTGGAGGAGGTGGAGGTGAGGGACGGGTCGGTGGTGGCGAGGGTGTGGGCCTTGCCGGATTTCACGTCCAAGGAGATGGTCTGCGGCTGTGCGGTGAAGTTGATGGCGACGACGACTGAGTCGGAGCCGGTGGAGCGGACGTACGACAGGACGCTGGTGCTTGCGGTGTCGAGCATGGTGAGCTTGCCGCTGTGGAGGGCGGGATTTTCGCGGCGGAGCATGGTGAGTTTCTTGAACCACTCGAGCTGCGAGTTGGGCTCTTTGGATTCGACCTCGACGTTGACGGTCTTATAGTCGGGGGCGAGGGGGAGCCAGGTGTGGGGGTTGGTGGAGAAGCCTGCCTGCGGGCCGGGAGTCCACTGCATGGGGGTGCGTTCGCCGTCGCGACCCTTTTCCTTGGGCCAGCCGGTGATGCCGATGGGGTCCTTCACGTCCTCTTTGCGGGTGGGCGTGGTGGTGACCATGCCGAGCTCTTCACCGTAGTAGGTGAGAGCGGTGGCGGGGAGGGTGAAAAGGACGGTGTCGAGCGCCTTGTTGATGAGGCCAGCGTGTGCGGGATCGACGTCGCCGTAGCGGTTGATGGCGCGAACGTTGTCGTGATTGTCGAAGACGAAGAGCGGCTGGCCGCCATGGGTCTGGGTGAGGGCCTCGGTGATGTGATCGCGGAAGCCGGAGACGTCGAGCTTGTCGTGGTCACCGTGGAAACCGAGGAGCATGTCCATGGGGAGCTGAAGTTCGTTCTGCGCGGTCCCGCCGTACCACTTGTCGAGTTCGGCGGTGTTAGGCAGGTAGGTTTCGCCGATGAGGACGCGGTTGCCGGGATATTTTTCAACCATAGAGCGCATGCGGCGGATGACGTCGTGGACTTCAGGGAGATTGCTGACGTATTCGTCGCTGAGGTTGGGATCGCCCTGCGCGTTGATGCCACCTTTTTCGGGGTTATTGCGGAGTTGCGGGTCTTCGAAGAGGGTTGGGATGGCATCGAGCCGGAAGCCGGCGACGCCCTTATCGAGCCAGAAACGCATAGCGTCGAAGCAGGCCTTTTCGACCTCGGGATTGCGCCAGTTCAGGTCGGGCTGCTGCTTGTAGAACATGTGGTAATAGAACTGGTGGACGGAGGGAACCCACTCCCACGCGGAGCCGCCGAAGCCGGAGACCCAGTTGTTTGGCGGGACTTTACCTTCGTGCTCGAAGCGCTTCTGGTAGGCGGTGACGCCGGGGGCGTTGGCGTTGATGCCGTCGTTCCAGACGTACCAGTTGTGCTTTGGGTTGTTGCGGGAGCTGGCGGCGTCGATGAACCACTGGTGCTTGTCGGAGGTGTGGTTAAGAACCATGTCGAGCAGGACGCGGACGTGGTGTTCTTTGCCGGCGGCGATGAGCTTTTCCATGTCGGCCACGGTGCCGTACTGGGGATCAACGCTTTCGTAGTCGGAGATGTCGTAGCCGAAGTCGACCTGGGGCGAGGGATACATGGGAGCGATCCAGATGGCGTCGACGCCGAGGTGCTCGATGTAGCCCATGCGCTGGGTGATGCCGTTGAGGTCGCCGACGCCGTCGCCGTTGGAGTCCTGATAGGAGCGGGGGTAGATTTCGTAGACGACGGCGTGCTTCCACCAGGGGGCGTCACTGGCGGTGGATTTTGAAGTTTGAGCGAGGGTGGGGAGCGCGGTCGAAAGGGCGAAAGCGGCGGTGATGAGGGGTAAAGCCGCGCGGAAAAGACCGGGGCGCATTTTGAAATGTGAAGCCATGAAATTCCTCCGTGACAAACGGGAGAACTATAACATTCGGCCCTAACGGCTGCGAAGCTGTCATGACATTTGACCTGAAGGGGGAGGGTGACGGGCGGGGGCAGGAGCGGAACGGGAAAAGGACTCGAGGTGGGGAAGTGCAGTAAACACGCGTTTATTTAGTCGATCGGGTTGCGATGGGAAGGGGGCAAAACGGCACTTCGGGAGCTGTCATAACAACCGGTGTGCTTTTTCGGGTTTCAGGTGTAAAGATTTTGTTGACAACCTCCAGATGGGGTGCGTATGGTTTGCGGGATTCAAAAGCAGGGCGATTGGTGGACGTGTACGTATGCGTTCCCAGACAAGAAGCTGACGGATCGTGCGTCGGACAACGCGCGATTTAGAGCGGATACCGCGGTCAGTTGCAGACGAAGTAACGAGCAAGACCTTTTGGAGGACTAGCAATGAATAGCAATTGTAGGAAGTGGATGAGACTGCCACTGTTTGTGGGTGCAGTGGCAGCTCTCCTGGCATCGGGGCCCAGCGCAATGGCGCAGGCCGTCTATGGCCAGATTCTAGGTACGGTGACGGACGCGACAGGCGCGGCTGTTCCGAACGCAACGGTTGTGGTGACGGACCCGGCCAAGGGCACGTCGGCAACGTTGACCAGCAACGGTGCGGGCGAGTTTACGGCTGACCATCTTATTCCTGATACGTACAACGTGAAGATCACGGCGGCCGGATTCAAGGGGTACGAGCAGAAGGGGTTGCAGGTGTTCGCCGACGGATCGGTGGCGGTGTCTGCGGCTCTGACGGTGGGCGGTTCGGACCAGACGGTAACGGTCGATGCCGACGCGATTCCTCAGCTGAAGACGGACCGTGCCGACGTGGCGGTCAATTTCAGCGCGCAGGAGCTGACGGAGCTACCGATTCCCGACCATAACTTTGCGAACCTGCAGCTGTTGCTGCCGGGCGCAGTACAGCTCGGCTGGGCGCATGCTGCTTCGGAGAACCCGCAGGGTTCCAAGCAGATCCAGATCGACGGACAGGCGTTCGGCGGTGTGAACTACACCCTGGACGGTACCGATAACCAGGACGCGATCCTGGGCATCATCGTCATTAACCCAAACTCGGAGTCGATGTCGGAAGCCAAGCTGGCGACGCAGAACTTTGATGCGGAGTTCGGCAAGGCTGTAGCGTCGGTCGAGACGGTGCAGACGAAGTCGGGTACGAACAAATTCCATGGGACATTGTTTGATAACCGCGAGTCGAACGCTGGACTGGCGCGCGATCCGTTTACGGGCTATACGGCAGCTACACCGGCGACGGGCACTCTGCCGGCTGTTCCGGGCCACGTCAATCCGCTGGGAACCGGTTTGAAGAACCAGTTCGGCGGATCGATCGGCGGACCGATCATCAAGGACAAAGTCTTCTTCTTTGGCGATTACCAGGGTGTACGGCAGAAGTCGTCGGGTGTAGGTATTGGTACGGTCCCGACTCTCAAGGCTTTGCAGAGCTGCACGGGAGCTATTGCCGGCGGTTGCGATTTCAGTGACTATTTGAACGCGACGGCTGCTGAAGGCAACCATCAGCTGTACAACAACACTGGAGCGACGGTTGGAACGACGGCCAACGGCGCCGCATTCGCGGGCAATATCGTCCCGCTAAGTGCGCTTTCGCCACAGGCGCTCAACCTGTTCAAGCTGTTGCTTGCCAGCGGTAAGGCGCCTAACTCTTCGGGTGTGGGCGGCTACGGTCTGCGCAACAACTACGTAGGCAACGGTACGGGTATCTTCAACAGCAACCAGTGGGATGTGCGCGGTGACGCGGTCATCAGCCAGAAGGTCCATGTTTTCGGACGCTTCAGCCGCTTTACTGACATCCTGAGCGGCGCGAGCCTCTTCGGACCCGCAGGTGGACCTGGCCTCGGCATCGCCGGTTACGGTGGTGTGTCGCACGGAGCGAACGATTCTCTCGCTCTGGGTACGGACATCGTTATCAACTCCAAGCTGGTGACCGACGTTCGACTCGGCTACTTCCGCTACAACATCATCACGAGCAAGAACGACCCCGGCAATACGAACCTGCCCTTCATCGGTGAAAACGTGAGCGGAGCAACTCCTTCTCTCACGATTGGAACCGACTTTGGTACACCGGATATTCAGATTGCAGATACGAACCAGACCAACCTGAGCACGGGCGCTTCTACTACCCAAAACCAGGGTCCGCAGTTTGGTACGGGTTTGAACATGAACCACTGCAACTGCCCGCTGAAGGAGAAGGAAGACCAGTTCCAGATTGTCAACAACTGGACGAAGACGATCGGCAATCACTCCATCAAATTCGGCGTCGATCTGCGGTATGCCCGCAACCTGCGTGTACCTAGCGATGCTGACCGTACCGGTGTGAACAACTTCGGCAACGGTCCGACTTCGAACGGCACCACCGGCGGCCTCGGTTTCGCGACCTTCGCCCTGGGTGATGTTACTTCTTTCAACCGCTACACCAGCACCTCGACAAATGCGAAAGAGTTCCAGCCCCGCGACTTCTTCTACGGGCAGGACACCTGGCGCGTTACGCCGAAGTTGACCCTTAACCTTGGCGCACGCTATGAGTACTATGCTCCGGAACGTGTGAACGGTAACGGCAACGGCGCTCTGCTGAACCTGCAGACGGGCTACATCAATGTAGCCGGTGAAGGCGGTATCCCACTGAACATGGGTGTTGCTGCTGCGAAGAACACCTGGAACCCGCGTCTCGGCGCTGCGTACCAGATGAACTCGAAGACAGTCATTCGCGCAGGCTACGGTCGCAGCTTCGACCTTGGTGTGTTCGGTTCCGACTTCGGCCACGTAGTCACGCAGAACATTCCTGTGCTGGCGAATCAGTCTCTGGGCGCGACCGGTGGCAACACCAGCTACGCCTTCAACCTCTCTAACCCGGGTGCAACGGGCGGCGGAGCGACCAGTGCGCTGGCTAACTTCACGCCCCCTGCCACAAACGCTCAGGGCCAGATTCCGATCACGGCCATTGTGCCTGGTACGGGTCAGACCATTGGTGAGTCGGTCAATGTGAAGGCACGTCCGTTCACCGAACGGCTGCCGACCCTGGATGCATGGAACGCAGCGGTACAGCGCTCCATCACGCCAACGCTGTCCGTCGAAATCGCGTATGTCGGTAACAAGGGCTCGCACACACTAAGCGACGGTGATGGAAACAACACCAACCCGAACGAAGCAGCCATCGTTCTTCCTGCTCAGTACAGCGCTACCGGTTCGGCGTTGCACTACGATCCGGCGGGCGGTAACTGCGTAACCAACTCGCTGCTTCCTGTGGCACAGTGCGGTGCTGGCGGAGTGCCGATCGGCGCAAGCGGTGCGACCTCCAACACGACGCTATTGCAGCGCTATGTAGCTGGCGGTCTCGCTGCCTGCTCGGGCTCTCCCTATGGCGGAGCTTGCAGCTGGACGCAGGGCATCAGCTACTACGGTGATGATCAGGACACGCACTACAACGCTCTGCAGGTGAAGGTAACGAAGGCCTACACCAAGGGGCTGAGCGTCAACCTTAACTATGCTTACCAAGTCGGTAAGGATAACGCGAGCGGCTTTGCTACCTGGAACAAACAGGCTGTCATCGGAAACGACTCGGCGATCCGTCGCAGCGCGTTTACGGCATACGGTCTGTACCATCTGCCCTTCGGTAAGGACCAGATGTTTGCAAACCAAGGCGGCATTGTGAACTACATCATTGGCGGCTGGGAGTACAGCCCTGTCATTGCCTGGCAGAGCGGTCTCCCGTTCACCATCAGCTATGACAGCTGCGCTTCTCAGGTCCCTGGTTCCGCGCCTTGCCAAGCCAATGGCAATGCAGGAAACCTGAAGACCGGTTTGAAGGGCTTCGGTACCAGCGCAACGTACTTCACGCCTCCTGGCCTGGGAAGCAACTTCACGGCTCCTACTCTGGACACGATTGGTAATGTGGGTCGTAACACTGCATGGGGTCCACGCTTCTTCAATGCCGACATGTCGATCATGAAGAACGTAACCTTCCACGAGCACTATACGGTGCAGTTCCGCATGGATGCTTTCAACGCCTTCAACCACATCAACTATGGCAACCCTGCAGGCTCGGTCCAGACGGGCGGCGGTATCGGCAGCGGTCCTTACCCGGCCAGCCTGAGCGGTACCACCAACCCCCGCCAGTTGCAGTTCACGCTGCATCTGCAGTTCTAAACGTAACGGCTGAACAGGGTGGAAGGAGAGTCGCTTCTCCTTCCACCTTTTTCATTTGCAAAGCAGGGAAGTCGGGCCTGTGTAGTAGCTTCAGGGATGTATGACGACTGGATACAGAGTGGCGCGTAAGGGTTGGGGTAGCTGGTGGCTGTTGCCGGTGGCGTTGACGGTGTGCTCGGTAGGTTGGGCGCAGAGTGAAACGGCTTCGCGTGGAGATGCGTCTGCAACGATGAAGTCACTGCAGCACAGCGTGGATTCGGGGCATCCGGATGACGCGTTGCGGAAGATTGCAGAGCTGCGTGCGGCGCATACGGAGATGCCGGGACTGGATCGGATCGAAGGTCTGGCGGACTATGCGAAGAGTGATCTGCGAGCGGCAGATGCAGCGTTTGCAGTGGCGCTGAAGAGCGATCCGAAGGATGCAGAGGCAGCCGAGATGCGCGGGCTGGTGCTGTTCCGGCTGGGACGGCCTGCGGATGCGATCCCTTTGCTGCAGGGTGCGAGTAAGCAAGGGGCGTTAGGGAAGGCGGATCCGAACTACATTCTGGCGCTCTGCTATATGGATACGCGGCGGTATGACGATGCCCGGGGAGCATTCGCTGCGCAGTATGGATTTGCGCCGGAGAGTGCGGCGGCGTACCTGGTGTCGGCGCGTTTGTTGTTGAGGCGCGAGTATCTGCCGGTGGCGCAGGGGTTCGCGACGAAGGCACTGGAGATCGATCCGGCGTTGCCGCTGGCGCATGAGTTGCTGGGGGAGATCGCGCTGGCGGGGAATCATCTGGATGAGGCGATTGCGGAGTTGGAGAAAGAGAAGGCTCGGAATCCGCTGGAGCCGAGTGTATATGACCGGCTGGGCGATGCGTATGGACGCGCGGCGAAGTACGACGAGGCGCAGCGAAATCTGCAGCGGGCGATTCTGCTGGAGCCGAACTCGACGGGGCCGTATATTCTGCTGGGTAAGACGATGCTGAAGAAGGGTGATGCTGTGGCAGCGGCGACGTATCTGGAGCATGCGAACCAGCTGGATCCGGCGAACTTTATGACGCACAGCCTGATGGGCCAAGCGTATCGCGCGATGGGGCGCAGCGAAGACGCGTCGCGTGAGACAGCGACGGCGCAGAAGATCCAAGCAGCCAGTGAACCCAAGATTGAGACAATGCATTAGGGTGATGTGCGCGAATTGCCGTTTCCGAATAAACTTTCCCTCCGGGGCTGAAGCCCTATGTTTTGCCTGGGTATCTGCGGCGGGGCTAAAGCGCCGCACCTACAAAGCGAAGTGCATGTCGAGAATCTGGAAGCCGTCGCGTTGGGGATGTGTGACGACACTGCTGCTGATTATTGCGGTGCAGGGGCGTGTATTGAGTGCTCAGCAGATGCCTGCAATGGTGATGGGTCCTCCGGCGATTGGGACAGTGTCGTCGCCGATGGGGAAGTCGGATGATGGGCCTATGTATCAGTCTGCTGGCACGAAGCAGATGGCGGAGCGGCTGCGTGCGGTGTTTGCGACGACGGACTGGCGGCTCGATCCAAATAAACCTCAGATGCGGGTGCAGTACTACAGTGAGCTGCTGGCGAAGGGCGGGCTGTCTCTGCACGATGACACGACGGTGCGAGAGCAGCTGGCGAAGGAGATGTTGTACGCAGGCGACAGCGAGAGTGCCGTGCGGCAGCTGGAAGAGGTGCGTCGACGGTGGTTGCGAGCGCATGAGTTCATGCCAGCCGCAGGGGTGAAGGAGCTGGGGCAGTGGCTCGCGGTGGCGTATCTGCGGGTGGGGGAGCAGGAGAACTGTGCGGCGATGACCGGAGGGCGAAGGGCTTGCCTATTTCCGTTGCAGAGGAGTGCGGTTCATGCGATGCCTCGCGGCGCCGAGGGCGCGGTGCGGGAGCTGACGGCGTTGCTGGAGGCTGACCCGAATGATGCGCAGTCGCAGTGGCTGCTGAATGTGGCGTACATGCAGCTGGGGCGGTATTCGCTGGAGGTGCCAGCGCGATGGCTGATTCCGGAGAGCCGGTTTGCATCGGAGTATCCACTGCCTGAGTTTCCGCAGATTGCAGCGGCGGCGGGGATCGATGTGATGGGACACGCCGGAGGGGTTGCGGTGGAGGACTTCGATGGGGATGGGCGGCTGGATGTGATGGTGACGTCGTCGGGGCCACTCGATCAGATGCGACTGTTCCATAACAACGGCGATGGCACGTTCACGGATGTGACGAAGAAGAGCGGGTTGATGGGGGAGACTGGTGGGTTGAATCTCGTGATGACCGACTACAACAACGACGGCCATGTGGATGTGCTGGTGCTGCGCGGCGGATGGTGGGGCAAGCAGGGCCGGTATCCGATGTCGCTGCTGAAGAACAATGGCGATGGCACGTTTGACGATGTGACGGTGCAGGCGGGACTGATGTCGGAGCATCCGACGAACACGGCGGCGTGGGCGGACTTCGATGGAGATGGGTGGCTCGATCTGTTTGTGGGGCATGAGAGCTCGAAGGACGACCCGCAGCCTTCGCAGCTGTTTCGGAACAACCATGATGGGACGTTTACGGAGGTGGGTGCGGCGAGTGGGTTAAGTGATCTGGGGTTTGTGAAGGGTGTGGCGTGGGGGGATTACAACAACGATGGCCGGCCTGATCTGTATGTGTCGGTGATGTATGGGAAGAACAAGCTGCTGCGTAATGATGGTCCGCGCGATGCGAAGAACGCGAGCAAGGGCTGGCGGTTTACCGATGTGGCTGCGGAAGCGGGTGTCGATAAGCAGAGCAACAGCTTTGCGACGTGGTTCTTCGACTATGACAACGATGGCTGGCCTGATCTTTACGTGTCGGGATATTCGCTCGAGGCATCGAGTGATGTGGGGGCGTTCGAGATGGGCAGGCCAAGCCACGCGGAGTTGCCAAAGCTGTACCGCAATATGCACGACGGGACGTTCAAGGACGTGACGGCGAAGATGCATCTGGACCGGACGATCCTGACGATGGGAGCGAGCTTCGGCGATCTGGATAACGATGGCTGGCTGGATGTGTATCTCGGCACGGGGGATTCCACGTACCAGGCGTTGCTACCGAACCGGATGTTTCGCAACGATGCGGGTAAAGGATTTCAAGATGTGACTACGGCGGGAGACTTCGGACATCTGCAGAAGGGGCACGGTGTCGCATTTGCTGATCTGCGCGGGACAGGTTTTGAGGATGTGTTTGAAGAGATGGGTGGAGCGCAGCCGGGGGATGGATTTCAGAGTGCGCTGTATCGCAATCCGGGCAACGGCAATCACTCGGTGACGCTGGTGCTGGAGGGCGTGCGATCGAATCGGGCGGCGTTTGGAGCAAAGATCGATGTGGTGTTGAAGGGGACGGATGGCAGGGTGCGGCACCTCTATCGGACGGTGGGATTTGGGTCGAGCTTTGGCGGAAATCCGCTGCGGCAGCACATCGGGGTTGGAGCCGCGCGACGGGTGAGCGAGGTGGTGGTAATGTGGCCTGCGACGGGGGTGGTGGATCGCATCAAGGATGTTGCGGTGGATAAGACGTATGCGTTGCGCGAGGGTGAAGGCCGCTTGAAGCCGCTGCCGCTGCGGTGATTCTTTGCCGACGGTAATTGCGGGTCACTATACTTCTGCAGGAAGAGAGAACAGAGATGATCTGGACGCGACGCGGGTTTATTACTTCACTGTCGAGCACGGCGCTGGTACTTCCGTTTGAGGATGTGCTGAAGCTGGCTGCGCCTTCGCGGCAGCAGCAACAGGCTCCGCAGATCGGAGCGCGACCGAGCTACGATGCGAAGCCGAAGCCTGCGCCGAAGTCATTGCCATCGCCGGTGACAGGGACTCCACTGGGGTACAGCTTTGTGGATGTGGCGAAGCAGAGCGGGCTTAACGCGAAGACAATCTATGGGGGCGAGCACAAGAACCGTTTCCTGTTAGAGACGACGGGCTGCGGCGTGGCGTTTTATGACTTCGATCACGATGACTGGCTCGATATCTTTCTGGTGAATGGAACACGGCTGGAAGGTTTTGCGAAGGGGCAGGAGCCGATCAGCAGGCTGTTCAAGAACAATCGCGATGGCACGTTTACGGACATCACGGCGAAGACGGGCATGACGCGCTCGGGATGGGGACAAGGCTGCTGCGTCGGGGACTATGACAACGACGGACTCGACGATTTGTTCGTCAGTTACTACGGTCAACCAATTCTTTATAAGAACCACGGTGATGGCACGTTTACGGACGTGACGGCGAAGGCGGGGCTGACGCAGAAGAAGCAGCGGTGGAACTCGGGCTGCGCGTTTCTTGACTACGACAAGGACGGACATCTTGATTTGTTTGTCGCGAACTATATCGACTTCGATATCAAGACGGCTCCGCTGCCTGAGGCTGCGGGCTGCGCGTACAAGGGCATGCAGGTAGCGTGCGGGCCGCCGGGGCTGGATGGCGGGAAGAATATTCTGTATCACAACAACGGCGATGGCACGTTCACGGATGTGAGTGAGAAGGCCGGGATGCTGGACACGATTGGGACGTATGGGCTGAGCGTGACGGTTGCGGACTTCAACAACGATGGATGGCCGGATATCTATGTTGCGAACGACTCGACGGCGGCAACGTACTACGAGAACCAGAAGGACGGGACGTTCAAGGACCTGGCTATCGAGGCGGGGATAGCATACTCGCCGGACGGGAAACCGCAGGCAGGCATGGGTGTCGCGGTGGGTGACTATAACCGCGATGGCCTACTGGATATTGTGAAGACGAACTTCGCGGGGGACACGGACTCGCTGTATCAGAACCTTGGCGATGGCACGTTCGAAGACCACACGTATCTCTCGGGGTTGGGCATCAACACGCGGTATCTGGGGTGGGGCGTGAGCTTTGTGGATGTCGATAACGACGGGTGGCTGGACATCTTCATCAGCAACGGGCATGTGTATCCGGAGGTGGATGGCTCGCACCTGGATGCGCCGTATGCGGAGCACAAGTATCTGTATCGCAACCTGCGCAACGGGCAGTTTGAAGAGGTGACGAGCAAGGCGGGCAGCGGCATGACCGATGCGGTGCCTGCGCGTGGCTGTGCGATCGGGGATTACGACAATGATGGCGATATGGATATCGTGGTGAACTGCGTGAACTCTACTCCGCAGCTGCTGCGATGCGATTCGACGGTGCAGCGCAACTGGATCAAGGTACGGCTGGTGGGGAAGAAGAGTAATCGGACGGGAATCGGTGCACGGATTACAGTGACGGCGACGACGGCTCCGCAGGCGATGAGTGGCAGTGTGACGCAGCCGATGAAACAGATAGACGAGGTGCGCAGTGGGGGTAGTTACTACTCGCAGAACGATCTGCGGATTCACTTCGGGCTGGACCAGGCGGTGAAGGCGGACGTGGTGGAGATTGCGTGGCCTTCGGGCGCGAAGGATGCGCTGAGGGATTTGGCGGCGAACCATCTGTACGTGATTGAAGAGGGTGGGAAGATTCTGAAGACGGTGGCGATGGGGAGCCCCGTCGCGGGAGCAGCCAAGTGAAGCTGGTTTCAGCGATGCTGCTGCTGGCTGCGAGCGCGATGCATGCGCAGACGCAGCAGCAGGTGTATCAAGCGACGGCAGAGCATCCGACGCCAGCATGGTTTGTGGATGTGGCTGCGAAGGCAGGCATCACCGTGCGCAATGTAAATGGCAGCGCGACGAACAAGCGGTACATTGTGGAGGCGACTGGATCAGGCGTTGCGATTGTGGACTACGACAACGACGGATGGCCGGACATCTTTCTGGTGAACGGGCAGGAGCTGGAGCAGGACAAGACGCAGAAGGCGCCGACGAACCACCTGTTCCATAACAATCACGACGGTACGTTTACGGATGTGACGGAGAAGGCGGGGCTGGTTTCGACGGGGTGGGGTCAGGGGACTTGTGTCGGTGATTACGACAACGATGGGTTCGATGATCTGTATGTGACGGACTACGGAAAGAACCGACTCTTTCATAATCAGGGCAACGGCACGTTCAAAGAGGTAGCCGAGCAGGCAGGGGTTGCGGGCAGCGGTAAGGAGTGGGGAACGGGCTGCGCGTTTGTCGATTACGACCGCGATGGCAAGCTCGATCTGATGGTGGCGAACTATGTGCACTTCGACTTGAGTAAGACGCCTGCGCCTGGAGGCGAGGCGGGCTGCATGTGGAAGGGCGCGCCGGTGATGTGCGGGCCGCGTGGTTTGCCGGGCGCGAAGAACATTCTTTTTCACAATGAGGGTGGCGGCAAGTTCACGGACGTGAGCACGAAAAGCGGCATCGAGAAGACGGACGCGCATTATTGCTTCTCCGTAACGACGTTGGACTACAACGAAGATGGCTGGCCGGATGTTTATGTGGCGTGCGATTCTACGCCAGCGATTCTGTATCGCAATAATCACAACGGTACGTTTACGGATGTCGGGCCGGATGCGGGTGTAGCGTTCAATGAGGATGGTCGTGAGCAGGCAGGCATGGGGTCAACTGCCGCTGACTATGATGGCGACGGACACCTGGATATCTTCAAGACAAATTTTTCGGACGACACGTCGACGCTGTATCACGCGAATGGGGATGGCACGTTTACGGATGTGACGCTCGCGGCGGGGCTGGGGATCAATCTCGACGCGCTGGGATGGGGTGCGATGTTTGCGGACGTGGACAACGATGGGTATCCCGATCTGCTGGTGGCGAATGGGCATGTGTATCCCGAGGTGGATACGGCGAAGCTTGGAGCGACGTTCAAGGAGCCGCGTTTTCTTTACTGGAACCAGGGGAACGGGAAGTTCAAGGATGAGTCGAAGAGCGGGGGACCGGGGCTGACGGAGCGGCTATCGGGGCGTGGGCTGGCGGTGGCCGATCTTTGGAACGATGGGCGGATTGAGGCGGTGGTGAACAACCTGAGCGATCGACCGATGTTGCTGGTGAATGAAGCGGCGAATGGCAATCACTGGTTGGGCGTGAAGCTGGTGGGGACGAGCTCGAACCGCGATGCGATTGGCGCGCGGGTGACGCTGCACGGACAGAAGCGGAGCTGGGTGGATGAGGTTCGCAGTGGGTCGAGTTATTCGAGCAGCAGCGATCTGCGGGTGCACTTCGGTCTGGGTGCGGAGACGAAGCTGACGAACATCGAGGTGCGCTGGCCGAAGGGGGAGCGCGAGGTATTTGTTGTGGAGGGTGTGGACAGGATGCTGACGCTGACGGAAGGCAAGGGGAAGCCTGTGGCTCCGTAGAGAATTGCTGCATGGCCGGGTCTGCTTCGGCGTGGAGCTTGGAGTGTGAGCTGGTAGTGTGAGCTGGGAGTGCCAGCTCAGTCGGGGTCGGGTTTTGGTGCGGGGGGAGCAGGCGGCGGGGGTGGCGGCTTTACGATCTTCTTACGCTTGGTGCGGAGGTATATAACGAGATCGTCGATCTCCGGGGCGGAGAGACTATCTGCGAAGGCGGGCATGCTCTTGCTGCCATCGCGAATCTGCGTGGCGACCTGAACGACTGACATGCGCTTGCGGATCTGCTGCAGATCGGGACCCTGGTCTCCGTTGATGCCTTCGGCGCCGTGGCAATGTGCGCAGCCTTTGGTGGCGAAGAGTTCTTTGCCGTGAAGGTAGGCATTGGAGGAGGCCAGCGCTGGTGGTGGGCAGAGAAGCAGGTTCCCCTTCGGCAAGCTCAGGGGGACGACAAAGAGGAGAGCAAAGGCAAACGCGAAGATGCTTATGCGAAGGGTGAGACGGGAGCGTGGATTCGCTGGAAGACTGAGCACGATGCTATTTTAGCGGCCTCCGCCACCGGGCAGGGAGGTTTCGCTGGCGGGCAGCATGGGGTCTACTTCGTCTGCGCCTTTGCGATCGAGATCGTGGATGTGCCAGGGCACGGACTCCTGCGCGATCTCGTGATGCTTGCGGAGGTATTCGAGGGCGTAGGTGCTGGCGGTGGGGTCGTCTTTCTGGTCGGCGAAGTAGGCGGCTTCCTTGGCGGCTTTGTCTTTGACGCCGAGGCGGCGATAGAGGATGGCGAGGTTATAGTGCGCGGCGAGGTCGTCGGGATCGATGGACTGGACGGCTTCGTACTCGGCGCGGGCTTCCGCGTAGCGATGGAGCTGGTAGTAGCTGAAGCCGAGCTCGCGATGGGCGTCACGGGAACGAGGGAAGGCGACGGAGACCTTTTCAGATTCGCGATGGCCTCATCGACCTGACCTTCGTTGCGCTGTACGAGTGCGAGGTAGTAGAGCGCGCGGGCGTTGTCCTTGGCGAGCGAGAGAGACTTCTCGAGATAGGGCAGGGCCTCGTCGTACTTTTCCCAGGCGATGTAGGTGATGGCGATGTTGGTGGGAGCGTCCGCATAGTCGGCGCGGAGGGCGGCTACGCGCTGGAAGGCGGCGACGGAGGCGGCGTACTGCTGCGCGTCGAGCAGGGCGATGCCGTAGTTGTTCCAGCGCTGCCACTCCGGGTTGGGCGCGTTGATGTCGGGTTTGGCCGAAGGATCGGGCTTCACCGCGGGCGGCACGGAATTGTTGCCTGCGACGAAGGTGCGGCTGGTGGAGACCATGTCGACGATGGGCTGGTTATAGTGGGTGCCGATCGGTTGGCTCATGCCGAAGTCCATGAAGTGCTGATCGAAGCGGCGGTAGCGCACGGTCGCTGTGACGGTGACGGGACCGCCGTTCTTCGGCATCGTGAAGCCATAGCGGATGAGCTGCGAGCGACCGGACTGGATGGTGTTGTTGTAGGCAACGACACGGTTGTCCCAGACCTGATGCAGCGCGTTGGTGGTGCCCTGCTTGTTAATGAGGCGGTTGGTGAAGCTGTGGGCAGCGGGGTCGAGCTCGCGATCTTTCGGCTGGATCGCGCCGGACTCATACAGCGTCTTGCCTGCGGCGTTCTTCACGGTGAAGTCCACCCAGCTCTCGTACATGTCGCGCTGCTCTGGCACATGCGAGTGAGCAATGCCCTTGTTCTGAATCACGACGGAGACGACGACGCGTTGGCCGGCGGTGAGATCGAAGGGCACAAGGCCGAGTGGAGCGCTGAGCTTAGAGTCAGGTGCGTCTGCCTGAACGGCGAAGAGATCAACGTTGAAGACAGCGTTCTGTAGGAAGGCGACGATGCGCTTCGCCTGCTCGTCGAAATGATAAATCTGCGGGATCGAGGTGTTGGCACCGAGCCAGCGATGGCTGACGAGCTGACCTTTCTTCGCGCCGGGGTCGGGGAGGGCAGCGAGGGCTTCGCGCTGCATGTGGCAGGTCTGGCAGGTAGAGACTACGTCCTTCTTGTAGAAGGGCAGTGGTGACTCCTTGGCGAAGGAGGCGTTCTGCCATTCGTCATAGAGTGAGATCGCGCGTTGCCATTTGTAATCGTTCAAGCTTTTGGGCAGCGCTGCCTTGTGGCAGGAGGAGCAGAACTCGCTGGTCTTGTAGAAGGGCTTCATGACCGCGGCGGAGTGGCGGTCGAGGTGCGCGAGGATCTCGGCGTCGGTTACGGCGCGGTGGATCGGCTGACCGTTCTCGTCCATGAGGACGGCGGGGATGCCCATGACGTAGCTGCCGGTGCCGCGGGTGTCGCCCTTCTGGATGGAGTGGCAGACCATGCAGGTGACGCCGTCCTGATCGTAGGGGCGCGTGCGGGGAGACTTTTCGGTGAGCGCACCGGAGACGAGCGCGATGGGATCGTGGCAGCCTTCGCAGTGGCGCGTGAAAGCGATGCCCTTTTCGGCGGCGAGCAGGTTCACGTTGCGCAGGTAGTAAGGGACGCGGTTGGAGTTCGAGTGGACGGACTGGCGCCACTGCGCGTGCGACTCCTGATGGCAGTGACCGCAGTAGGCTGCGGTGGGGAAGTCTTTGGGGTCGATGAATGCGCCGGTGTCGGTGGTGGCGTTGGAGGGAAGGAACGGACTCTGCTGCCCGAAGCGATAGTTGTAGGTCGCCGCTGTCTTCTGGTTGTACGCAGCGCGCGCGGTCTCATGTGCCTCAGTGTCCGTGCTGGCGTGGACGCGGTGGGCTGGCAGGAAGGCGGCCGTTCCAGCCAGGGCGAGCCCTGCGAGAGAGAGTGTGACAAGCTGCGAGCGAGTTAGGCGATTGAACTGGCGCATGATTTGTAGTCGTTGGGCTGCGGCCATGATGTTAGAGGGAAAGCGAGGAGATTGTCCTCAACCTTTTGGTTGAGTTGCGGGCGCTATTGATGTGCCTTTGCCTTCGACCAGCGGCACGATGCGATCGACGGTCGGCACGGGGAAGGTTTCGATGCGACCGGAGGGCCAGTGGACTTCGAGGGAGTCCACCGTGGTGCCGGAACCGAGGCCGAAGTGGGCACGGGGATCGGAGGTGGAGGCGAAGCTGCCGCCGGAGATGATGTCGGCGCGCTGCCGGATGCCGCCGGCGGTGAGGTAGAGCGTGGCGCCGATGGCGTCGCGCGAGGACTTGAGGCCGCTGGGGCCAGGGGTGACGCTGCCGGTCAGTTTGAATTCGACCCAGTGATTCTTGTTGGGGTCGATGTTGCTCAAGAGTGCGGGCGTGGCGTCGAGGTTGTTGATGACTGCGCCGAGTCGGCCGTCGTTGAAGAGATCGCCGATGGCGAGACCGCGGGAGGTCATGGGTTCGGCGAGAGCTGTACCTTCGACGGCGGGGACGGGCTCGAGCTTTTTGCCGAGCTCACTATGAAAGACGAGCGGGCGCTGTGCCCAGCTGGTGCCCCAGTTGTTGGCGTCGGCGTTGCGGTAGATGTGGCCGTTGACTTCGAGGAGATCCTTCCAGCCATCGTTGTCGTAGTCGAGAAACTGCGTGCCCCAGCCGAGGAAGGGGATGGTCATGGCGGCGATGTGCATGTCGTCGGAGACGTCGGTGAAGTTAGCGTCGCCGTCGTTGCGATAGAGCACCTTGTAGTCGTCGGAGAAGGTGGTGTTGAAGATGTCAAGCTGACCGTTGTTGCGGTAGTCGCCGATGGCGATGCCCATGCTGGCGGTCTCGGCTCCGTTCTTGTTGAGGGCGTAGCCGGAGGGATAGCTCTGGTCTTCGAAGGTGCCGTCGCCTTTGTTGATGTACAGGTAATTCGGTGTGGAGTCGTTGGCGACGAGTAGATCGACACGGCCGTCGTTGTTTACGTCGACGAAGACGGAAGATAGTCCGTAGTAGCCGGGTTTATCGTTGACACCAGCTTTTTCGCTGACGTCGGTGAAGGTGCCGTTGCCGTTGTTGTGGAAGAGGTGGTCCTGCTCGCCGGGCAGGCCGCGGGGGCCGCAGATGGTGCGCACGCCGCGATAGCTGCAGAAGGCGAGGGGTAGGCCGTCGGTGTCGGAGGGCTGGTTCTTGATGTCGTAGTGAACGTAGCCGGGGACGAAGAGGTCGAGGTTGCCGTCGCCATCGTAGTCGCCCCAGGTGGCACCGGTGGACCAGTTGCCGAGGGTGACGCCGGCTTTTTCGGCTACATCGGTGAAGGTGCCGTCGTGGTTGTTGTGATACAGCCGGTTCTTGCCGAAGTTGGTGACGTAGATATCGGGGAAGCCGTCGTTGTCGAAGTCGGCGACGGCGGCGCCGAAGCCCCAACGGTCGTTGGCGACGCCGGCTTTCTCGGTGACGTCGGTGAAGGTTCCATCGTGATTGTTGTGGAAGAGCACGGCATGCGGAGCCATGGCTTTGCCGTCGAGTGCGGCCTGCGTGCTGCCGTTGACGAGGTAGATGTCGAGCCAGCCGTCGTTGTCATAGTCCAGCAACGCCACGCCGGAGCCGATGGACTCGAGGATGTAACGTTTCTCCGGTGAGCCCATGGTGTGGTGCCAGGTGGTGATGCCTGCCTTCTGGGCGATGTTCTGGAAGACGAGGGGGCCAGTCTTCACGGTGCCACCCGCAGTGATGGGGCGGTTCTGCGCATCGTGGACAGGAGGAAAGACGCCGGAGTCGGCGGAGCCGCCTTTGGCGGGCGATTGAGCACCCTCCTGCGGGCGTTCCTTCTGAGACTCAAGCGGCGACTGCGCGAATGAGCAGGTCGCCTGGGTGGAGGCGATGGCGAGAGCGAGAATGAGAACCTGCGGGAGCGAAAACTTCGTCATGGGCGTTGGGGCTTCCGATGGAGAGAACCTGGTTGGGCCGCCGAGGCGGCAGAGGCCAAAAAACATTCGCCATCATACGCTGCGGCGTAGGCGGGTCGTAAAGAGGCAAGAAAACTATAGCCAACCGTATGCGGATAGCGTTAGGTTGAAGGGGCTGTTATCGCTGATTCGCCAAGCTGTGATGGTTAACCTTATCGCGGTAAGAGATTTTTTGCGTTGCGGTTCTGACGGCGTTTCGATGGCAAGCCGTGATGGATTCTGGGGCCCGACACTGGTGATAACCGACGAAGAATGAAGGAAGTTAGCTGGATGAGTCCGCTATCCAAGAAACAAAACACTGCCACGGGTCGAAGTCGCGGCAAGGGTTCCACAGAAAAGGGTGACATACCGCTTCATCGGCATATCTACCAGAAGCTGCTGGAAGAGATCGAAAGCGGTATCTACAGCCCGGGCGACCGGTTGCCGAGCGAGGCTGCGCTTTGCGAGCGCTTTCAGGCCTCGAGAATTACGGTGGCGAAGGCGTTTCAAACACTGCAGCGCGACAATCTGGTGACGCGGCGACCCGGCTCTGGAACCTATGTCGAGCGGCCCGATGTGCAGAACGCGCTGAAGTTCGGCCTGCTCATCCCGGACCTTGGCACTACGGAAATCTTCGAGCCGATCTGCCAGGGCATCATGCGTTCACAGGCTGCGCGTTCGCACTCGCTGACGTGGGGACACCACAACGTGGATGAGGCAGACAAGCTGCGCGCTACTGAGCAGCTTTGCCAACAGTACATCGCCCAGAAGGTCGACGGAGTCTTTTTTGCGCCAACGGAGTTTGTCGATAAACGCGATGAAGCAAACCACAGGCTCGCTTCGATGCTGCAGCGTGCGGGGATACCGATCGTACTGCTGGACCGCGACTTCGAGCGATACCCAGAGCGGTCGAACTTTGATCTGGTTGGTATTGATAATCATCGCGCGGGGTTTGTGTTGACGCAGCACCTGCTGCAGGCGGGAGCGAAGCGCGTGATCTTTGCTGTGCGCGAGAACTCGGCTGCGACGACGGAGGCACGGATGGCGGGATACCGTGAGGCGCTTTATCGGGGTGGCGTGCAGCCTCGCAGCTCGGCGGAGGGCGTGGTGATGAGCGGCGACTTCGAGGACGCTAAGTTCGTTCAGCAGATGCTGAGCAAGCACAAGCCGGATGGCATCGTGTGCGCGAACGACGTGACGGCGGCGCGGCTGATGAAGACGCTTGTCTCACTGGGGATCAAGGTTCCAAGCGATATGCGGATGGCCGGCCTTGACGATGTTAGCTACGCCAGATTTCTGCCCACGCCGTTGACGACGCTGCGACAGAACTGCACGGAGATCGGGGTGGTTGCGATGGAGACGATGTTGCAACGGCTGCAGCAGCCGGACCTGCCGGTGCGCGATGTGATGGTGAAGTGTGAGCTCGTGGTGCGCGAATCGAGCAGCACTGGCTAGTGAATGTCGAGTGCCGACTGCTTGGCTGTGGATAGCGAGACGCCAAGGATTTTTGCAATGGTCGGAGCGATCTGCAGCATATCAACGAGCCCGAGATCTTTACCTTGTGCGATGCCCACGCCTGTGAGGAAGAGCGACGAGCGCATCTCCGGCACCTTTGCGATGTTGTAGCCGTGCGCTCCCTTCAATGGCGAGTCGACGACGAGTTGTCCACTGAGGTTGGTGCCGCTGCAGTAGCCTATGCGGAAGGAGACGAGATAGGCGGCATCCGGAAAGCCTCCGGCGGCGGCGATCTGCTGGTGATCGAGGATTGTCTCGATGCCATTCTTTGGATCGGCTGCGAGCTTATCCAGTAAGGCCTTTACTTTGGCTTTGGTAGCTTCATCGGTGGGGTCGTGCAGCAGCACGGGCATCACGCAGCCTGTGGCCCACGGTTGTGCCTGCCAGCTGACGATCTTATCGTTTTCAGTCTTGATGAGGCCTGCCTTGACGAAGGGGATGTAGAGATTCACCGCGTGCTCTACGTGCGCGAAGCCGTGATCCGAGACGACGGCCACAACTGCGTTTGGATAGTTCGCCAGCTCCTGCTTGATCAGGCGGTCGATCATGGCATCGATGCCTTCGAGGTCCTTATTGGCTTCTGCGCTGAATGGTCCGTGCAGGTGTTCTTCTTCATCTAGCGAGCTGAGGTGAATGGACATGAACTCGGGCCGATGCTGCTTAAGGATGTCGAGCGAATAGACGGTGCGCGTCTCGTCGCCATCGAGCGAGGTATCGTTGCCGTTCATATACGGCCTGCCGGTGCGTTCAGCGATGCGCCTCACCTCGCCGTCGGGGCGGGAGATGGCGTTGTCCAGCAACTGGTCATCTTCGTTGGCGGTGTCGCCGAGGTTCCCACGCCAGTACTCGGGCAGGTTGTAGTCGATCACCGTGGAGTCGACGGTCACAGGCCAGGAGACGCTTGCGGTGTGCAGGCCTGCGTCTTTCGCTGCGGACCACAACGTGGGGACCTTGACGCGATCGGCGTACCAGTACCAGGCGCCATCGAGGTTGTGGTCGGGATCGAAGCGGCTGTTGGAAAGGATGCCGTGTTGTGCGGGGGGCACGCCGGTGACGAGCGTGGTGTGGCTGGGATAGGTGATTGTCGGCAACACGCCGTTGACGCCGGTGGCGTGGGTCCCACTCGCGAGGATGCGCCGCAGCGTTGGAATCAGCAGGTGATGCTGGTCGGCTTGGGTCACGTAGTCAGGCCTCATGCCGTCCACGGAGATCAGCAACACGGGCTGATGCGTGGTCTGCGCGAAAAGAGCAGGTGTGGCGGCGGCGAACACGACGGCGAGGCGGAGAGAACGCAGAAGCATGACCTCACTGTAAATCGAAAGGCAAGAACGTTCGATGGAATGAAGAATGATCCATCGGTCCAGTCAGTTTCAATCGACCGTTGACAGTGCTGTAACCCGGGCGTAATGTTCCCGACCCTAAGGTAAACATCATGTCCAAAAAGATTTTGTTCTCTCTGACGAAGGTCTGCGTCGCGCTGCTCTTTTGTGTGATCGCCACGGCAAGCTATGCGCAGTTCGATAACGGTAGTGTCGTCGGCACGATCAAAGATGCGTCTGGCGCGGCTATTGCAGGCGCAAACGTGACGATTACGAATACGGGGACGGCAATTGCGACGCAAACGAAGTCGACGGCCACTGGTGACTACGAGGTGCCGTCGCTGAAGGTGGGCACGTACAACGTGGCGGCTTCGGCAGCTGGTTTCTCGGATGCGATTGCGAAGAACATTACGATTAGCGTCGGTGGACGCCAACGCATCGATCTGACGCTTGCCGTGGGTGGAACGACGACTTCGGTCGAAGTGAGCGATGTGGCGCTGCAGGTGGAGACAGAGAACAGCCAGCGCGATCAGACGGTGACGAACTATCAGACGGAAGGCCTGCCGCTGGTGAGCCGTAATTACTCCGACCTTCTTGGACTCATTCCGGGATCGCGCCAGGCACCAACCGCCGCGACGACGAGCTCGATCAACTCGCTGGTGCGCGCGGGCTCGTACAACGTGAACGGGCTGCGCAGCATGTTCAATAACTTCCTGCTCGACGGTCTGGATAACAACGCGTACGGTGAATCGAACCAGGGCTTCGATAACCAGATCATCGCTGTACCGCCGGATTCGGTCGCTCAGTTCAGCGTGGTGACGAACAATGAGAGCGCAGAGTATGGCCGCAGTGCGGGCGCGACCGTGAACGTGGCAACCCAGAGCGGAACGAACAAGTTCCATGCGACGCTTTACGAATTCATACGTAATACGGACCTGAATGCTGCGGGCTTCTTCAAGCCGACCCTGATCAGCAACACCGGCGGCGCTACGCCTTTCAAGAAGCCGACGTTCAATCGTAATCAGTTCGGTTTCAACTTCGGTGGACCGATCCTGAAGGACAAGCTGTTCTTCTTCGTCGATTACGAGGGCTTCCGCCAGGTGCTAAAGCCATTGAGCGTCCTAACGCTGCCCACGCAGAATGAGTTGAATGGAATTCTGGTGGTGCCGGTTAAGAATGCGACGACCGGCACAGTGTATGCAGCGAACACGGCGATTCCGACCAACGCGATTAATCCGCTTTCGCTGCAGATCATCAACTACTTCAAGCAGATTCCCGGGCTGCCGGTGAGTGGCCTTGCCAGCACGGGCCTAGCTTCGAATGACTATGCGGTGCAAGTGCCGTTTACGGACAATGCGGATAAGGGCGATCTGCGCCTTGACTATCAACAGAATGCCAGCTCCAGCTGGTTCCTGCGCATCAGCGATCGCAAGGAAGACGGCAAGAACTATCCGGCGATTCCGGTGCCTCTCGATGGGCAGACCAACGGCCGGATCTATGTGCTCGACCAGCAGATTGCACTGGGACACACGCAGCTTTTCGGATCGAACAAGGTGCTCGATGCGCGCGTGGGTCTTTCGAAGACCAAGGCGGGCAAGTACAACTACTCGATTGGAAATAATTCGTTCTCTATCCCCGGTTTGCCGAGCAACCCGATTGTGGCTGGTGGACTGCCGAGTCTCGGCATCACGGGCTTTACAGGTTTCGGTCGCCAGAGCACGAACCCGCAGTGGCAGAACCCCTCGCTGCTGGACCCGAAGGTGAACTTTACTTGGGTGAAGGGCAGGCACACGATCAAGCTCGGCTACGAGTATGAGCATGTGTGGATGGCGGTCAACGATAATAATCCGCTTTATGGCTCATGGACCTACGGCGGCGGCTACAGCAACGCTGGAGGTAGCACCGTCTCGGATACGTATTGGGCTGATTTCCTTTTCGGTACAACGAACGCGTATTCGCTGGCGAACTTTTATGTAACGCATCTCCGGCAGACCGACGATAGCGCCTATGTGCAGGATGACTGGAAGGTGACGCCGAAGCTGACGCTGAACCTTGGTCTGCGCTGGGAGTATGGCTCGCCGTATTCAGAGCAGAACAACAATATTTCGAACTTCGACCCAGCTACGCAGACTCTGCTGACCACGACGCCCGGTGCAGTCGCGACGGGTGCGGCCGGCAACGGGATCACTGCTTTCTCAGGCGGTGGGGTCTATGGCAAGACGCTTATCAATCCTGACCTGAAGGACTTCGGGCCGCGTGTGGGCTTCGCGTATGCGATCGACCCGAAGACCTCTGTCCGTGGCGGATACGGTATCAGCTACGCTCACTACACGCGCGCTGGTTCGGGCGACATCCTCGGCATCAATGCTCCGCAGGCGCAGTTTGCTTCAGTGACGCAGATTACACCCACCACGGCGAACAAGTGTGCTTCGCCGCTGCCTGCGCAGATCATCGCGACCGGAAGCACGACGCCGAGCTGCTATGCGACGGCCGATCAGGGTTTCCCCTCGGGTCTCGTTACAAGTTTCAATAAAGCGACGGACAACATCACGTACGTCAACAAGGATCGCAAGGACAGCTACGTTCAGAGCTATTACCTCAGCATCCAGCGCCAGTTGTTGAAGAATTCGCTTATTGACATCGCGTATGTTGGCAACCACGGCGTGAAGCTGGAAGGTTTTCTCAACACGAACCAGAAGAACCCCAGCCTCGGCTTCGCTCGTCCCTTTGCGAACTGGCCGAGCGATATCACAGAAGGGCGCAACGAGTTTTATTCGCACTTTGACTCGCTGCAGGCGAAGTATGAGCAGCGCTTTACGGGCGGCCTGACGTTGCTGAACGCTTTCACGTGGGAGCACTCGCTGGATAACGCGGCGGCTTCGCTTGAGGCCAATACGCCTTCACCGCAGGATGCGAACAACATACAGGCGGATTATGGGCAATCGGACTACAACCTGCCGATCGCCAACATCACGAGCCTGCTGTATGAACTGCCGTTCGGCCGCGGTCGTCACTTCGGCAGCAGCTCCAACGGCTTTGTCGATGCGGTGCTGGGTGGCTGGCAGATCAGCGCGATCAATACGGCGCAGGCAGGCACACCGTTCAACATTACGTACTCGCCGAACTCGGCGCAGGCTGTGAGTCCGCAGATCTCGGCGACGTATCGCGGAGCGAACGAGTATCGCCCGCTGCGCGTTCCCGGCGTGCCAGTCACGCAGGGCCGTAACAATCGGGCGGCGAATACGGGATACGTGAACTATGTGAACCTGGCGGCGTTCATTTTGCCCCCAATCAGGGACTCAGCTAACAACGTTCTTAGTCCTTTCGGCACCGCAAGCCGCAACCCCGGTCGCACACCCGCCTTCTACCAGACGGACCTCTCTCTAAACAAGAAGTTCTCCACGCCGATAGAAGGTCTCAAGGTGGAGTTCCGCACCGAGTTCTACAACATCTTCAACCACACCAATCTGTACCTGCCCAGCACGATCAGCGGCACACAGGCCACTGTACAGACCGGCCCACCGATCGGCACCGGCGGAACGGCTGCACTCAATCAGCTTGTCTCCGGCACTGGCGTTCCTAGCGCTGGTGGACAGATCACCAGCACCTTCGAGCCGCGCATCATTCAGTTCGGCGTGAAGATCCTCTACTAAGCACCGAAAGGTAAACGAGGGCGTTGCGGCTTATGGGCCGCGACGCCCTTTGTCTTTTGCGTTACTGTCGAATTTTGGAGCACTTACTAGGCCACTCGCGGCGACGCCGATAACGTGCCCATGCGAGTCCTTCGTATCCGCTCCCGCGCTGCCTTCGTCGTTTGCAAGCCGTTCGGTCTTGCTCTTGCTGCTGTGCTTCTCTTTTTTTTCGCGAACACGGGACACGCGCAGCTCACGTTCCCCATGACCGACCTTGGACAAAGCTCCGCGCCGGTCACGGTGCTGGTACCGCTCAAAAATGCGGGCATTGCGGCGCTGCCTGTGCTGACCTCGCAGAACGTGTTGCAGGGAGAGTTCACGCTCTCTCTTGGTGGAAGCTGCGTGGCTGGTTTGAGTGTGCTGACGGGACAGCAGTGCTCGGTGCAGGTGACGTTTACGCCTTCGGCTCCAGGGCTGCGACAGGGCGCGGTGATGATCCTGGACTTGAGCGGCAAGCTGCTGGGTGAGGTGATGCTTTCCGGCGTGGGCAAAGGCCCTTTGCCTGTGCTCGATCCCGGAGACATTAACACGGTAGCGGGTGATGGTGACTGGTTGTATCACGGTGATGGCGCCCTCGCTACGTTCTCACCGATCTTTCTACCGACCGGGGTGATTGTCGATGCGTTGGGAAATATCTATCTGTCGGACTCGAACAACAATCGCATTCGGCGCGTCGATGCTCTGACGGGCGTTATCACCACGGTTGCGGGCAACGGGTTGCTTGGCTTTTATGGCGATGGGCTGCCTGCGGTTCTTGCAGAGGTGAGTACGCCTGCGGGGCTGACGATGGATGGTGCGGGCAATATCTATTTTGCGGACACCGGCAACCATGCGATTCGCCGGATCGACGCGCTGACGGGGATCATCACGACGGTTGCCGGGCAGGGTGGTGTGGAAGGGTATGAAGGTGACGGCGGGCCTGCTACCGCGGCGAACCTCTCGTTCCCTGAGGCTGTCGTCTTCGATCTTGCGGGGAATATGTATATCGCCGACACGGGCAACAACGTTGTGCGGGTTGTCGGAGCGAATGGAAAGATCAGCACGTTCGCGGGTACCGGCGTTGAGGGCTATAACGGTGACGGCATAGCGGCATCGACGGCACAACTGAACAGTCCGTGGGGGCTGGCGTCCTCGCTGGATGGGTCGCTGTATATCGCCGATCTGACGAACAACAGGGTTCGCAAGGTGAATGCTACCGGGGTAATCTCCACTGTGGTTGGTACGGGTGTAGGCGACTTCGGCGGGGATGGAGGTCCTGCCAGCGCAGCACTGGTAAAGGCTCCAGCAGCGGTTGCTATCGACCCTGCGGGCAATCTTTATATCGCTGACTCCGGCAATAACCGTGTGCGCAAGATCTTCGCGAACACCGGCAACATCAGCACGATCAGCGGAGCGAACAGCGAGGAGTTTTCGGGCGACCTGGGACCTGCGATCGCGGCCACGATGTATGGACCTTATGCGCTTTCTCTCGATAGCGCGGGGGACCTGTTCGTCGCCGACCTCTTTCACAACCGCATTCGCGAGATCTATGCGATGCATATCGACGAACTGTATGCGACCATGCGCGTTGGAAAGGTCTCGTCGCCGGTGTCTGTGCCGCTAGCAAATGACGGCAACGCTGACCTCCAGCTGACGCAGTTCTTCAGCAATAATGCGGCGCTCGATCCCGCCACGACGACCTGTGTGGCTGGGAGCACGCTCACGGCGGGCAGCGACTGCGTCCTGGGAGCGGAGTTTGCGCCGACGGTGGTGGGTGATCCTGTTGCGGGAATAATTGTGGCTGAGAACAGCGCGCAATCAACACCGATTAGCCCGGCACCCACGATTAATCTCAGCGGCACGGTGCTAAGCGTCAACCCCACGGCCATTTCCCTAACGTCCAGTCTGAATCCTGTTGCCTTCAGCAACAGTGTTACTTTCAACGCAACCGTCACGGGCGCCGTCTCGCTTACAGGCACTGTTACTTTTTTCAATGGCGCTACACAGCTATGCCAGATGGCACTGGCTGGCCTAAGTGCTTCGTGTGTGACATCTACGCTGCCGCTGGGTAGCGACAGCATCACTGCCGTTTACTCCGGCGATGCACAGGATGCGGCGTGCACGTCTCCGAAGCTGGTGGAGGTGGTGAAGCAACAGCCTGATTATCTGATGACGGTTTCGCCTAACCCGGCGCTCGTTGGGCAGACGATTACGATGGCCTTCAATGCGCCCGTACTGGCGCAGGGAGCGCAGCCTGTGACGGGGACCGTTGTTTTCTATGACGGGCCCACGGCACTCGGAAATGCGCCTCTGATAAATGGAACAGCGACATTCGTTACCAGCTCGCTTACGGTCGGTACGCATCAGCTTGTCGGTGTTGCGTCGGGCGATGCGACGAACCTTGGTGGCACCTCGAATGTGATCCCTGAAATAGTGCAGCCGCAGTCTACGACCACACTGCTCTCGCTGAGTACGGCGAGTGTGATGGTGGGAAGTGCGGTGAGTTTCAGCGCGACGGTGACCAACGGAACCGCGACGGTGCCGACCGGAAGTGTGCGATTCAATGATGGCTCGATCTCACTGGGTAGTGTGGCGCTCAATGGCAGTGGAGTGGCTGGGCTTTCACTCAACACGTTGGCGCCAGGCGTGCATAGCATCACTGCAATCTATAGCGGCGATGCAGGGAATCAGGGCAGTCAATCGCCAGCGCTCACGCAGACCGTGCAACAAATCACGACGACCACAGCGCTGAGCGCCAGCGCGAATCCGCTCAGCGCCGGAGCGACGTTGCAACTCTCTGTGCACGTCACCGCGGCGAGTGGAAACAATGGTGGCTCGCTGGGTGGCTCCGTCACCTTTACGGATGGAGCGAATGCGTTGGGGCAGGTGGCAGTCGATGCCTATGGAAACGCGGTGCTGAGCATCAATACGCTGACTGTCGCGACACATACGATTGTGGCGACGTACAGCGGCAGCACTAACTATGTGGGCAGTGTGTCCAGCAGTCTGCAATTGGTTGTGCAGGTGACATCGACGACCACGACTCTGAATGCCTCGGCCAGCAGCACACTTGCGGGAGAGCCAGTCAATCTCAGCATCAACGTGTCGAGCTCCACCGGAACGCCCACGGGAACGGTTGCGATCCACGATGGGCTTGCGACCGTTGGCTCCGGCGTGCTCAACGCACAGGGCGTAGCGACTGTATCGCTCAGCACATTGGCTGTCGGTGTGCATACGCTGACAGCTGCTTACAGCGGCGACAACCAATACCTCACGAGCACCTCCAACGCGCTGCAGGAGACGATCTCGCTGGCGACTACGGCGCTGACGATCTCTGGCCCAACTGCCCCGGTCAATGCCGGCCTTACGTTTGCAGTGAGTTCTACGCTCAGCACAAGCGGAGTGACACCTACGGGCACGGTCTCGCTGCTGGATGGCGGCAAGACGATTGCTTCTCAGGTCGCGTCGGCCACGCTGACGTTTGCGGGGCTTGGGCTCGGTGTAGGGACGCATTCTCTGGTCGTGAGTTACCCGGGCGATGCGAATAATGCACCTGCTACAAGCACTGCGCTGATTTTGGTGGTGCAGCAGGGAGTTTCGACGGAGACACTCATCTCAAGCCTGAACCCTGCGCCATTGGGACAGAGCGTCGTGGTCACGGCAACGGTGAGCAGCGTGAGCCCCAATGTTTCCGGCGCAATCAGCTTTATGGATGGCGCGACGTTGCTGGCGGCTGTTCCAGTGAACGCAGCAGGAGTGGCGACCTACGCCAGCAGCAGCCTGGTGCTTGGGACACACACGATTACCGCGGCATACGGCGGCGATAGCAATCACGCGGCTTCGAATGTAGCGTCGCTTAGTCAGCTGATTGTACAGCCGTCGCAGCTGGTGGTCAGCTCCAGCGTCAATCCCTCGATTGCCGGAAACACGGTGGCATTCACAGCGAAGGTTGTCGGCTCGGGGAACAACGTGCCGACGGGCAGTCTCACCTTTACGGACGGGTCTGTGCTGCTGGGCTCGGCGCCGCTGGATGCGACGGGTGCCGCCACAGTGCAGAGTGCCACGCTCTCTGTGGGATCGCACACGATTACGGTGAACTATGCAGGTGACAACAACTACTATGCTGCCACGGGCACGCTGCTGCAGATCGTGCAGAGCGCCACGACACAGATTGTGCTGAACACAAGTGCGAACCCTACGATATATGGCAAGCCGCTGAGCCTTACAGCCACGCTGGGTAGCAACGGCGGCACGGCGACGGGCAGTGTGGACTTCACCGTTGATGGCAAGGTGCTTGGCTCAGGTCTGCTGAACACGGGTGGCGTGGCCACGTTCACCACGGCATCGCTTCAACCTGGCAGCCATGTAGTCGTGGCGAACTATGCCGGAGATGGTCGCGCAGGTGCAGCTACTTCTGCGGCACTGACGGAGACTGTGCTGGAAATGGCGACCGTCGCGCTCAGCTCCAGTGTCAATCCTACGGCGACGCTCGCGCCAATTACGCTGACTGCGGCCGTTAGCAACAGCCAGGTGGGCGTGCCGACGGGGAGCATCACCTTCACCGATGGGGCTGTCACGCTGGGTACTACACCACTCGATGCAGCAGGTACTGCTTCGTTGACGCTCCCTTCGTTGGCTGCTGGCTCGCATGGGCTCGTAGCCACCTACACGGGCGATGTCGACGACTTCCCGGCGACGTCCCCTGCGCTTACTGAGATTGTCAATCTGCAACCGACTACCACCACGATGACGAGCGCGGCCAACGATCCGACCAATGCACAGTCTGTGTTGCTGATTGCTGTGGTGCATGCAGCGACCACAACGGCGCCTACGGGTAGCATCACGTTCACGATCGGCAGCCAGACGCTCGGCTCCTCGAGCGTGGATGCTACCGGGGTTGCGACACTATCGGTGGTGCTGCCTGCAGGCACTATTAACATCACCGCAACCTACAGCGGAGACAGTGTTTATGCGAGCTCCAGCTCGCAGATTACAGGCATCACGGGCGGACCGGCCACGCAGTTTGCGATGCAGCTCGCGCCGCCGACGTTGACGATGGTCACGAAGCAGCATGGGGTCTCGACACTCACTGTCACGTCGCTGGGAAGCTTCACCGATACGTTGGAGTTCGGCTGCCTTGGTCTGCCGTTTGCCGCTACCTGCACGTTCAGCAAATCTACGGAAGGGCTGAACGCGGGAGCGAGTGTTCAGGTACAGCTCACTGTCGACACAGGCGATCCGCTTGGCGCTGGTGCGTTGGCGCAGCGCAGAACGGCCGACTCGCAGATAGCGCTGTGCCTGCTGCCTGCCGCATTGCTGCTTAGCCTTAACTTAAGACGCCGAGGTGCGCGGCCGATAGCAACACTGGCATTGGCTCTGTTCGCGGCGTTCATCACGCTCTCCGCTACCGGCTGTGCCGGGCTGCAGGAGAGCAGCACTCCGGCGGGTACTTATAACTTCAAGGTCACAGCCTCGGGCAAGGGAACCGGGATTACGCAGTCGCAGACGATGACGATGACGGTGACGCCATGATGCTTCGACTTGTGATGCATCTTTGGCTCTTGTTGGCGATGTTGCTACTCGGCACCTTCGTCGTACACGAACTTCATGCGCAGGCGCTAACTACGGCCTCGGGGGGCGGCAGTTATCTTGCTGTAGGCGGGGCGTTGACAGCTACGCATGTTCCTTATGGAGATAGCACCGGGTTTGGGGGAGCTGCGTATGTCGACAGCAACATGTCGCCGCGTGTGGGGCTGGAGTACGAAGGGCGGTTTCTGCGCTACAACCTCGATGAGGATGTGTCGTTGAGCAGCTACCTCGCCGGGGCTCGCGTAGTCTTCTGGCGCGGTCGCACACAACCTTATGTGAAGGTGATGGCTGGACTGGGGCGGATGACGTTCCCGTTTCACTATGCGACGGGGTCGTACTTCGTCATCGCTCCAGGTGCGGGGCTGGACTACGCTCTCAGCAATCGCTGGACTGCCCGCATCCTCGATGTCGAATACCAGGACTGGACGGGATTCACGTATGGCAGCATGCAGCCATACAGCGTGAGCAGTGGCTTGCGATTTCGGCTGAACGGCATTGAGCTGTTTCCAAAAAAGATGCGGCACCGTCACTGACGATGCCGCATCTGCGTGTTGTGAAACCTTCAACTAGAAGGCGCGTACAGCTTTGTCGACGACGAGTTCGTCGACGCAGATGTTCAGGGCGAGGCCGATCTTGCGGAAGCCTTCGCGCCATTCACGCGTCCAGAGTGCACTGTCGTTACGCCGCAGCAGATCGTTCCAGATGTTCTGCGCCTGCCACAGATTCACATCCATCGGCAGCAGCTTGAGGCCTTCCGCGATGGTGAGTGTTTCGTTGATGGCGTTCAGGCTGTGCTGCGACGGCTGCTGCTGGGCGGCCATTTCCAGCTTCACCATCGCGCGCTTGATTCGCTTGTCGGCGGTGAAGCTGAGCAGCGGAGTATCAAGCTTGACGTTGTCCGTCTCCGCACGATTCAACAGACGGGAGATCTCGGTGGCATCGAAGACCTCGGCATCGAGCGCATGGCGCAGGCTTGCGTTGATGGCAAATCCTGCGGTGACGGCCAACGCGGGGGGCGAGGGAATCTTTGCCTGGCTGATGAAGTCCAGCAGCGTCGCGTGCTCCTCGTAGATGCGCATCAGAGAACTTTCTACTTCTGCGAGGGTCTGGTTCAGGATGCTTTGCAGGATGCGGTGCTGCTCATCGGCGAACAAGGAGTTGAGCGAATAGAGCGTGCCATCGAAGTGGCGATCGATGAGACGAATCAACTCGGGTAGGTTTGCGCGACGCACGCAATCGCGAGCAGCCTCGGTGAACTGCTCCCATACTTCGGAGGTCATTCCGGGGTTCTCGCCGTTGCTGCTGTTGAAGCGTTTTACGGCCGCGGTAAGGTTCTGGTCGCCGAGATGCAGAACGGCGAAGCAGATCTCTTCGCTTTCCTCGGTGATGCGCGATTGAAGCAGCGCGCGACCGAAGGCGAAACGGCCGTGACCCGAACTCAGAACGTCATAGCTATGGCGATGCACGTCGAAGCAGAAGATCTGGCCAGAGTCGGGATAGCTGCGGAACATCGAACTAATTGCGTAGTGTGCGCCAACGTGCTCTAGGTCGAGGCGGCTGCCAAGAACGTAGCGCTTGTAGACCTCCGCGCCGTTGCCGATCTCGGGCAAATTGCTGGGTGCCTGTGCAAGCACTGCGAGGAACTCGGCTTCGAGCGCCTTGCCTGGCTCGCCGAAGAGCTGCTCCGCAAGCTGCAGCACGCGGCCTGCGTAAGCGATGATTTGTACGGTTTCGATGCCGGAGATCTCGTCGAAGAACCAGCCGCAACTGGTGTACATCAACTGCGTGTGGCGCTCAAGCTCCAGGAGTTCGAAGAGCGTAACGCGTTCTTCCGAGGTTAGAGAGTGAGTCGCATGCTCGTTGAGGAAGTTCTGTTCGTTGTCTGCGCCGCGATCCAGCACCACGTTAATGTAGGCATCGCGTGCCACCCACAGATCTTTCAGCAGCGTTGAGGCGAGGGTTTCTGCCAAGGGGGCGGTCTTATCGCGGAGCAAATCTAACGCGGCACGTAGAGGTCCGCGCCAGTTCTGCTGCCAACCTACCTTGCCGCCGTTGCAGCCGCAGTTCGAGCGCCAGCGTTCGACGCCGTGCGCGCAGCTCCAGCTGCTGTCTTCGACGACCTCGGCTTCAAACTGCGGCGGGAACTTCTCGAGAAATTCACCATAGTTCGTGAGCTTTGCAAGATGGTTCTCTTCAATCCAATGCAGCGCGTAGCTCAAGGCCATCTCCCCATGGCGATGGTGATGACCATAGCTTTCGCCATCGGTGGCTACATGCGAGAGCTGCGGAACTTCTGGGGCCTTGTCTGCATGAATGCCAGCCACCAGGCGGCGGCCAAAGTCCTCGCCGTTGTTCAACACGCCCTCAAAGGCAATCGCGCGTGAGCCGGGCCCGTCGTAGAAGAAGATGTCGATGCTGCGACCTTCATCCAACTTCACTCGGTAGGGGTGAGTGGGGTCGACAGAAGCGTTAGGTGTCTCGGTCCACGGTGTGGACGCCTGCTCTTCGGCCGCAAGTTTTGCAGCGTCGGCGGCGAGCTTCGCTGCTTCGGCCTCCTTAGCCTTCGTGCCCCGGTGCTTCACGGGACCTGCAGGCTGAACTTCGGCCATCTTGCGAACACGTGCGCACTGATGCGGCGCCAGGATCGTGTACTTAATGCCCTCCTGCGCCAGCAGATCGAGCACCTTGCGCGAGACAGCGGTCTCGGCGAGCCACATACCCTCAGGCTTGCGACCGAAGCGGAACTCGAAGTCGGTGATGCCCCAGCGAATTTGCGTACGAGCGTCGCGTTCGGACGCGAGCGGCATGATGATGTGGTTGTACACCTGCGCAATCGCCGAACCGTGCCCGCTGAACCGTTCTGCCGAAGCGTGGTCTGCATCGAGAATCATGCGATAGGTACGGGGCGCAAAGTCCTGCAGCCAACTCAACAGCGTCGGGCCAAAGTTGAAGCTCATCTGAGCATAGTTGTTGACGATGCGTACGATCTGATTCTGCTTGTTCTGGATGCGCGAGGCTCCGTTCGGCGCATAGCACTCGGAGGTAATGCGCTCATTCCAATCATGGAACGGAGCGGCGGAGTCCTGCACCTCAACGGTTTCAAGCCACGGATTTTCGCGTGGTGGCTGATAGAAATGACCATGCACACAGACGTAGTGCTGCGGAATAGGTGAAGTCGACGTATTTTTCTCAGATTTCTGTGCAGGCATGCATTTCCCCGAATGATGGTTGGATGGCATCGCAGCAGTGAAAGTCAGCTAGAGCGATGGATTTCATGTTCGGGTGACGGAGATGCATCCACCTTTTGTTCGAACAATCACTAAAACTAGAGTAACGCGTGGGCCAAAACGACTCATCCGAAGACGATTCAGATATCTACTCAGGTTGAGTGATCCTGCCCGCAGCCAGATCGCAGGCTCGCCACAAGTACCAGGTCGCGACGGAGCAAAAGGGCTGCCACTTTTTCGCGCGCCGCTCCATGACATCGGGTTTGGGCAAAAGATCCGGGGTGACTTTGGTGGTCGGCTTCAGTCCCTGGAACGTCAGTGCGAAGCCCTTGCGTACGCCATAGTCAGCGGTGGGAAGAACGTTTGGCCTGCCCAGCCGGAACATCAGCATCATCTCCACGGTCCACCTCCCGATGCCGCGCACCTGGGTGAGGTGCTCGATGATTGCCTCATCGGACATTTTGCGAATCTTCGCTAGGGTGGGCACGGTGCCGTCAATGGTTTTTGCGGCCAGGTCGCGGAGCGCGAGTGCCTTTGCTGCGGAGAGACCTGCGGCACGAAGCTGCTCGTTCGGGCAATCCAGCAGATCCTCAGGCGTGGGATGCCGGTGCCGCAATGGTTCGCGGGGGTCGGCCATATGGGCCAGGTCCGAAAAGCCAGCCAGCAGCCGACCATGAATCGCGGCGGCGGCCTTGCCATGCAGCTGTTGATAGATGATGGCCTCAGTTAGTGCCTCGAAGGGAGTCTGTTTTGGAGAAATGCGCATAGTGAAGGGCCCGACCTTATCGATCAGCCTTCCCAGCTTGGGATCGCCAGCCCGTAGATGAGCCATCGCGGCTGCGACATCGTAAGGCGGAGCCTGGGTGCGTGTGGTGTGAGGACTTGGCATAGCAGGAAGTGTAAAGGGTGTGCCTGCCGAGATAGCTGTGTTGCGACGCGTACCCTTTACAAGCGAACGCTCCGGTTATCAATCGCCTATGCAGGATTTCCAATAAAAATCCTCAGAAGAACTCGGACTAATGTGGACGGAATTAGTAAACAGGAAAAATGCTACTTTTGCCCGTTTTCGGGAATTTTTCACGGTATTTATTGAGATGCATTCGGGCAGTAGCGAAGACGAGGGACGATAATCGAAAGTCGTCCCATGCATCAAGGTTTCAGCGGTCGGATAGCGCGCAATGGCAGTCAAATGTCGCTGCTATACTCAGCACAAAGAGATGGATGTGTCGGATTCGTATGGAGACATACGTCGCTGTTTGAGTGCTATCAAGCGAGTGCGAATCCGAGAGCCACTCAACGATTTTCGTTAGAAGTTTAACCTCCACAGTGTTTTTTTTGACGCAGAGGAAGCAGGAACGCACTCATGGCGCAAGTATTTGACCGCAGTTCGAATGCACTGGCTCGCGCGAGCCTCGTGTTGACGGGCTTGATCGTCATCGCGCTCGGTGTGGCGCTCGACCAGTTGCAGAGGTCACCGTGGGTGACTAAGCAGGGACAGCGGCCAGACCAGCCCGTACCGTTCAGTCACAAGCACCACGTCGAAGGACTTGGTCTTCAGTGCCAGTACTGTCACACGTCCGTGGAGAAGAGCGCCTACGCTGGCATCCCCCCGACGAAGACTTGTATCAACTGTCACTCGCAGATCTGGACCAACGCTCAGTTGCTCGAGCCAGTTCGTCAGAGCTGGGCAACAGGGGAATCGATCCAGTGGATTCGCGTCCACGATCTTCCGGATTACGTGTACTTCAACCACGAGATCCACGTAAACAAGGGCATTGGCTGCGCAAGCTGTCATGGCCGCGTCGATCAGATGCCACTGATGTATCAGGAGAGCACTCTGCAGATGGAGTGGTGCCTGAACTGCCATCGCAATCCTGCCGTCAACCTCCGCCCGACCAGCGAAATTTACAACATGGCCTGGGAAGGTCCCAGCTCGCAGAAGCCGGTATGGTGCACGGCGACGGTGAACACGAACGGTACGAATGTTCCCACCGCGCAGGGTGTGAGCTGTGTGACGAAGGACCCGAACGACAACAATCCGCAGCTCGCGCAGATGGAAAAGCCAAATGCTGGTCCGATCGTGAACGATGGGGTCGCAGCGACTCCGGGAGCCAGCGTAGGAACGACCTCTTCGGACATGCCGGTTGTTGCTCTGCCTGCGAGCTACCAGAAGTTCACGAGCCAGATGGATCTTGGCAAGTACCTGACGGCGCAGTATCACATTCGGACGGCCAACGAGCTTTCGAGCTGCGAGGTGTGCCACCGATGAACGAGACACCTATGGATATGCAAGAGAAGATGCAGCAAGTTCAGCCCGTCTCTGCGCAGGTTGTAACAACGATCGCACCTGCGAAGATGACGCTGGCTGAGGTGCGTGCCAAGCTCGACGGCCAGACCGGTCGCCGCTACTGGAAAAATCTGGATGAGCTGGCAGAGACGCCCGCATTTCAGGAACTGATGCAGGAGGAGTTTCCCCGGCAGGCAGGCGCAGGCGAATGGGTCGATCCCGTCAGCCGTCGCGGCTTCCTGAAGGTGATGGGCGCAAGCTTTGCACTGGCGGGACTTGCCGGCTGCACCAAGCAGCCCGACGAGCCGATCTTCCCCTACGTCAAGCAGCCTGAGGACCTCGTTCTCGGCAAGCCGATGTTCTTCGCGACCGCTCATCCGTTCTCGACGGGCGCCGTTCCTGTGCTCGTGAAGTCGGATGCGTTCCGCCCGATCAAGCTCGAGGGCAATCCTGAGCACCCGATGTCGAAGGGCCGTTCGGATGCTTTCACTCAGGCTTCGCTGCTGGATTTGTACGATCCGGACCGCTCGAAGTCGACCATCTATCGCGGCGAAAAATCTGATTTCGGATCCTTCCAGCAGGAATTTGCAGCAGCTGCCAAGAAGACCAATGGCGGACAGGGCATCTACTTCCTCTCGGAAACTATTACCTCGCCGACGCTGGCTTCCCAGTGGAAGCAGGTGCAGGTGAAGTATCCGCAGGCGAAGATGGTGCAGTACGACCCGATCAACAATGACTCGGGTATGGCTGCGTCGAAGGCTGCCTTCGGCGACTATCTCGACGCACAGTACAAGCTGGAAGATGCCGATGTCATCGTTTCGCTCGATGCTGACTTCCTAGGCGGTATTGCTTTCCCGGGCTTCCTGCCGGTAGCCGCGGCCTACGCCGAGCGTCATCGCTTCGAAGCGGGCAAGACGATGAACCGTCTGTATGTCGTCGAGACCACTCCGAGCGTGACGGGCTTCAAGGCCGATCATCGCCTCGCGCTGAAGCCAAGCGATATCGATGCGTTCGCAACAGCACTTGCGGGCGGAAGCGCTTCGCTAAGCCCGGATGCGCAGAAGTTCCTGACCGCTGTTCAGAATGACCTGAAGAAGAGCGCAGGCCGCTGCGTGGTGATCGCCGGACCGCAGAGCTCCGTAGCGTGCAATGCAGCTGCAATCGCGGCAAACGCGAGCAGCGGCGCTATCGGCAAGACTGTTGTCTATACCGAAACTGTAAATCCAGTTCCGAGTGAGCAGGTTGCTGACCTCAAGTCGCTGGTTAGCGATATGAACGCAGGCAAGGTTCAGTGGCTGGTGGTTCTGGGTGCGAACCCGCTTTACTCCGCTCCTGCCGATCTGGAGTTTGCGACCGCGTTTGCCAAAGTGCCGGTGACAGCTCACCTCGGCCTGCTGCGCGACGAGACAGGCTTCTACTCGACCTGGCATCTGCCGAAGGCCCACTATCTCGAGAGCTGGTCGGACGCCCGCGCGTACGACGGCACAATCTCGATCGTGCAGCCAATGATTGATCCGCTGTACGGCGGCAAGAGTGCGCACGATGTTCTGCAGGCTTTGCTTGATCCTTCCATCAGCGCCTATGACGCGGTCGTGGCGAATGCGAAAACCTACATCAAGGGCGGCGACTTTGCCACCGCATGGCGCAAGGCCCTGCACGATGGCTGGGTTGCAGACACCGCGTTTGAGCCGAAGTCGCTGGGTGCTCCGAAGGGCGCTCCCGCTGTGGCAATGGCTTCCTCCGGTGGCATCGAAATCGCATTCAAGGCAGATCCGTCGCTCTATGACGGTCGCTACGGTAACAACGGATGGCTGCAGGAGCTTCCCAAGCAAGTGACAAACATGAGCTGGGACAACGCAGCTCTGATGAACATGGACCTGATGGGCAAGCTCGGCATTGAAGAGAATGATGCGATTGAGCTTAGCCTCAACGGCCGCAAGGTCATCACTCCGGTTCTGATGAGCCCTGGCCATCCGAACGATGCGGTAACGGTTCATCTTGGCTTTGGACGTCGTGCAGAAGGTGGCCGGGTTGCTGCGGGCGTGGGCTTCGATGCCTACACGCTCCGCACCTCCGATGCTCTTCTGTCGGCTGCAGGTCTGAACATTGCGAAGGGTAAGGGCACGTACGATCTTTGCGTCACGAAGGTGCACAACATCGAGCACCGCGGCAAGTTTGCGCAGCAGGACCTCGAGAAGAAAGAGTTCGATACAGAGGGTACGTACTCGCTGGCGGGTCACGAAGCGATGGAGCGCAGCATCATCCGCTACGCAACCGTAGCCGAGGCTACCGCCAACCCCAAGTATGCGAGCGAAGGTGCGAGCGGCACGTTCATCAACAAGGTGGGCTACAACCCACAGGGTGAGGCTCCTGAGCACGACGATAGCTTCTATCCCGACGCGTGGCGTTATGATCACCAGGACGCTTCGACCAAGGTGCTCCAGAACAAGTGGGGCATGTCGATCGATCTGAACAGCTGCGTCGGTTGCAACGCCTGTATCGTCAGCTGTTATGCGGAGAACAACATTGCAGTCGTCGGCCGCGAGCAGGTGAAGGTCGGACGCAATATGCAATGGCTGCGTATCGATACCTACTTCGAGGGCGATCTCCACGCACCCAAGGCGCATTTCCAGCCGATGCTCTGTCAGCACTGCGAGAGCGCCGGTTGTGAGCAGGTCTGCCCGGTCGGCGCGACGGTCCACACACCTGAAGGCATCAACACGATGGTGTACAACCGCTGCGTGGGCACCCGTTACTGCTCCAACAACTGCCCCTACAAGGTTCGTCGCTTCAACTTCCTGCTGTACTCGGACTACGAGACGGAGAGCCTCAAGCTCCAGCGCAACCCGGATGTTTCGGTTCGCTCGCGTGGTGTGATGGAAAAGTGCAGCTACTGCATCCAGCGCATCGAGGCCGTGAAGATCGAAGCCGATAAGAGCAACCGAGCAATTGAAGATGGTGAGATCCTGACGGCCTGCCAGCAGGCCTGCCCGACCGATGCCATTATCTTCGGCAACCTGAACGATCCCAAAGCCCGCGTGACCAAGCGCAAGGCTGAGGAGCGTGACTACCAGGTGCTGGCCGACTTGAACTACCGTCCGCGTACCAGTTACACGGCCGGGGTCATCAACCCGAATGCGGAGCTTGCATAATGGCTACTCAGGGACCCATTCACGATCAGAATGAAGTGCTCGATCCGATGCTGGATCCGCGCACCGGCGAATACCTTGTTATCGCGCCGGGTCACACGTTCAAAAGCGTGACGCAGAAGATCGCAGGCATTGTGCTGACTCCGAACACGCCCTGGGCGTGGTTCGGCGGCCTCTTCCTCGCGGCCACCGTCGCTACCGGCGTTGTTATCGGTATCACCTGGCTGGTGCTGAAGGGCGTCGGTATCTGGGGTGTCACCATCCCTGGCGCCTGGGGCTTCGCCATCATCAACTTCGTGTGGTGGATCGGTATCGGCCACGCCGGCACGCTGATCTCCGCGATTCTGCTGCTGTTCAAGCAGACCTGGCGTAACTCGATCAACCGATTCGCAGAAGCGATGACGATCTTCGCTGTGTGCTGTGCGGGTATTTATCCTCTGCTGCACGTCGGTCGTCCGTGGCTGGCATACTGGCTGATGCCGTACCCGAACACGATGAACGTCTGGCCGCAGTTCCGTTCGCCGCTGGCTTGGGACGTGTTTGCTGTGTCGACCTACGCGACGATCTCGGTGGTGTTCTGGTACATCGGCATGATCCCTGACTTCGGTACGCTGCGCGATCGCGCCAAGCTGCCACTGGCGAAGTACATCTACGGCATCCTGTCGCTGGGCTGGCGCGGTTCTACCCGACACTGGATCCGTTATGAGTCGGCATCGCTGCTTCTCGCCGGTCTCTCCACACCGCTGGTGCTCTCGGTGCACACCACCATCTCCTTCGACTTCGCGGTCGCTGCGATGGCTGGCTGGCACACAACGATCTTCCCGCCATACTTCGTCGCCGGCGCCGTGTATTCCGGCTTCGCGATGGTGTTGACGCTGGCCATCCCGATCCGCAAGTTCTACCACCTCGAAGACCTCGTAACAGAGCGTCACCTCGATAACATGGCGAAGGTCATGCTGGCGACGGGTTCGATCGTGGCCTACGGCTACGGCATGGAAGTCTTCATGAGCTGGTACTCGGCGAGCCACTGGGAATTCTTCATGATGTGGAACCGAATGTTTGGTCCGATGGGCTGGGGCTACTGGATGCTCATCCTGACCAACATTGCGATCCCGCTCTCGACTCTGTGGTTCCGCAAACTGCGCGTCAACGTGCTGTATCTGTTCATTCTGAGCTTTATCGTGAACATTGGCATGTGGTTCGAGCGCTTCGTCATTGTCGTTACGACGCTGTACCGCGATTACCTCCCTTCGAGCTGGGGAACGTACCGGGCCACCAAGTGGGATTACATGCTGTTTATTGGCACTTGGGGCATGTTTACCTGCCTGTTCCTGCTCTTTGCTCGACTGGCACCGATGATTCCTATGTCCGAAATCAAGATGATGTTGCCCGGCACCAAGATCCATCCCGGCGGCAGCAACGCTGAAGAAGTTACACAGGAGGCGCTCTAATGCCGCCGCGCGAGGGAGTTTACGGCCTGCTGGCCGAGTTCAATACGCCCAGTGAGTTGGTGCACGCCACGGAGCATGCGCACCGTGCCGGCTATCGCCGCATGGAGTGCTATACCCCGTACCCAGTAGAAGAGGCAGCCGAGGCGCTGCGCTTCCACAAGACCCGCATACCGTTGATGTGCCTGATGGGCGGCATCATGGGTTTGACGACCGGGTTTCTGCTCGAGATGTGGATCAACGTCTGGGGCTACCCGCTCAACATTCGTGGTACACCACTGTTCAGCTGGGCCGCGTTTGTGATTCCGGAGTATGAGCTCACGATTTTGTTCGCCGGTCTGTCGACCGCGTTCGGCATGATCGCGCAGAACGGTTTGCCACAGCTGTACCACCCGCTGTTCAACGCTCCGAACTTTGCGAACGGCGCGCTGAACGATAAGTTCTTCCTTTGCCTAGAGGCCAACGACCCGCGCTTTTCGGTCACCGAGACGCGGACGTTCCTGGAGCAGTTCTCGCCGGTTTCGGTGGTGGAGGTAGACCACTAATGCTGGGATTCGAGATGCAAGATTCGAGATACGAGATGGCGAAGCGAGCGATTACGGGCGCGGCGATGCTTTCGGTGCTGGTCCTGGCCGGTTGCCGTCAGGACATGCAGGATCAGCCGAAGTTCGTACCGCAGCGCGGGACTTCTTTTTTTGCAGACGGTCGTTCCGTGCGTCCACAGGTCGAAGATACGGTTGGCCGGGACCAGCTCCATGCGGACTCATACTTCTACACCGGCCTGGTGGCTGGTAAAGAGGGTGACGGCCTTCCGATTCCACTCACGCCAGCCGTGATGGAGCGTGGTCAGGAGCGGTACAACATCTACTGCACGCCGTGCCACTCGCGCGTGGGTAATGGTGCGGGCATGATCGTGCAGCGTGGCTATCGCCAAGCTGGCAACTTCCACACGGACCGCCTGCGTAACGCACCGCTGGGACACTTTTTCAGCGTGATCACAAACGGTTATGGTGCGATGCCAGACTACTCGGCACAGGTCACGCCGGAAGATCGCTGGGCAATTGCAGCGTATGTTCGCGCGTTGCAGTTGAGCCAGGATGCGAAGTCGAGCGATGTGCCTAGTGGCAAGTCGACGACTGAACTGCACGAGATTGCGAAAAAGCAGGGTATGCCTGCAGGCTTCGCGGACGACTGGGGTAACAAGCTCCCGCCAACTGCGGTGTACGGTACTCCTAATAACGAAGACAACGGTATCCCCGGTGAGCCGGGAGCAGCAATGAAGACTGCGGCGCCCAGCGCTCCGGCTAAGATGGCCGCACCGGCACCGACCAAGTAAGACTGACGCAGGCAGTACGAAGACACTTTAGGAACTTTGAAGGCGACGGAACGCATGGCACTCGAACACGACAATCACGGAATGGAGCTGGCGGGCAACGCGGCTCATGCGGGGCATGGGCACCATGGCCCAGCGGTGCTGCCCAGTGTGCTGACGGCACCGGAGGTAGTCAAGACGTGGCGCCTGCGTGCGCTGGTCGTCGCGGTAGTCTTCGCAGCTATCTCGGCGCTCTTCCTCCTGACGGAAGACGGCCGCACTCACCTGCTGCGCGCGTACCTGGCGGGATACATGACGTGCTTCAACTTCGTGGGCGGCTCGCTTGCGCTGTTGATGGTGCAGTATGTCTCCGGAGGCAAGTGGGGCTTGATTCTGCGCCGCCCTCTGGAGGCGATGACGCGCACGTTTCCGCTCATTCTCGTGGGCATCCTGCCGATTCTTTTTCTGATGAAAAAGCTGTATCTGTGGGCCGCTTACACCACCAAGGCGGAGACGCTGGACGCTTATCATAAGGGGCTCATCACCAACGAGCAGCACCTGGATATCGACTATCGCCACGTGATGCTGGCACCGACTCCGGTCATCGTACAGACGGTACTGGTCTTCGGCTTTATCAGCTTCATGATCTGGTTGTTAAACCGCTGGTCGCTCAAGCGCGATCAGGACGAAGCCGCCGGCACGCTGGGCAGCTTTGACAAGTGGCGCGTCCGGTTTGAGAACGTCTCCGGCCCCGCAATCGTCTTTTACGTTATCGCACTCACCGACTTTGTCATCATCTTCGTCAAGTCGCTCGATATCATCTGGGCCTCGTCGGTGTATGGTCTGCAGTTCCTTGTAGCCCAAGGCTACGGGACCCTCGCTGTCGGTATCCTGACACTCATTCTGCTATCGCGTTATGAGCCAATGAAGTCGCTCTTCCGCACCACCGAGCAGCACGATCTCGGCAAGCTGATGTTCGCCTTCACCATGCTGAACATCTATCTCACGTTCGCCGAGTTCCTCATCATCTGGTCGGGTAACATCCCGGACGAGATCACGTACTACATTCACCGCATCCAGGGTGGATGGTGGACGATCTGTACGCTCGACGTGATCTGCCACTGGGTGATCCCCTTCTCGATCCTGCTCTCGCGTGACATCAAGCGCTCGAAGAACAAGATGATCTGGGTCGCCACGTTTATGATCGGCGCCCGCATGATCGACATTTTCTGGCTTATTGAACCCGCGTGGAACAAGACGGGCGACACGCTACATCTCATCGGCAACTACGGCATCCTCGCCTACATCACGGTGCCGGTCGCGATGATCGCCCTATGGGCCGCCTACTATCTCACGCAGCTCAGCAAGCGTCCGCTGTTGAACGTGAACGATCCGCACACCGCGGAGCTTTTGGAGCCTGAACATGCCCACTAATGACTTCGATCCAGGACTGAAGACCTTCCAGGGTCCGGCGACCCCGGAGAACCCGGGCTATGAGCTTCAGGACGTCAACGTAGGCGGCATCGCCACCTTCGTCGCTGGCCTGTCTGGCTTTGTGTTGATCTTTTACTTCTTCTGCTTCTTTATGGGTAAGGTCATCAACCATGAGCTGATTCGGCAGGATGGTCCTGTGGATCAGTGGCACACGGCTGCGAACTCTCTGGGAGCCACACCTCACGGCGAGAAGCGCGAAGATCTGACCTCAAACTACGAGTTCGAGCAGCGTCAGCTAGGACAGGTAGCAAAGAACTTTCCGATGCCGCAGCTGCAGACGGACGACGGCAATCAGGACACCGCCGATCTGCACGCCAAGGAAGATCTGCTGCTCGACAACTACAGCACCGCAAATGATATCCCCGCAGGTGCGGTGCGTATCCCGATTGATCGTGCGATGGAGCTCATCGTATCTCGTGGCCTTCCGAAGCCCTCCAACGCCGGCGCGGCAGCTCCCTTGATGGCAGGCGAGACGAAGCCGGTTATCACAGTTCCGCTAACCAGTGGCTTTGCACGCACCGGCTACGAGTTGCAGACGATTCAGGCACGCGAGCAGAAGAACGAGTACGAGAAGGCTGAAGCCAAGCAGTAACTGCCCAGAAAAGTGACGCCAACCAGCAGCAAGAAATAGGTACAAACGTGACGAACGAACAGACAACGCGCGGAATGAAGAGAGTGGCCGCAGCCACGCTCGCGACCGTACTTGGGCTGACGATGGTCGCGTTTTTTACCCCGACCCTTGCTGCAGCGCAGGTCTCCAGCTACGGCGACAAGCAGGCTGGAGAGAACACCGGCGACGAGTTGCCGAACGTGCTGCAAAAGGTGCAGGTCACGCAGCACCTGAACCAGCAGCTACCGCTGAATGCGCAGTTTGTCGACGACACCGGCAAGACGGTGACACTCGGTCAGTACTTCGATGGCAAGCATCCGGCAATCATCACCGCTGTCTACTATGACTGCCCAATGCTCTGTTCGGAGGAGATGGACGGTCTCACAAGTTCGCTCGAGATGGTACATCTGGTTCCGGGTAAGGACTTCCAGGTTGTCATCCTGAGCATCGACCCCAACGAGACCCCACAGCTCGCAGCAAAGAAGAAGGCGTTTTACCTCAAGCGCTACGGTCATCCGGAGACGGCGGATGGCTGGCACTTTCTGACAGGCCAGCGTCCGGCGATCGATGCAGTTACGCAGGCAATTGGTTTTGGTTATGTGCGCGTTCCGGGCCCGGATGGGCGTCTCACGCAATTCGCACATGCCAGCTCCATCCAGATCGCTACCCCACAAGGTAAGCTGGCGCAATACTACCTCGGCGTGGAGTACTCGCCGAAGGACGTTCTCCTGGGATTGATCGACGCCTCGGGCAATAAGATTGGATCGCCGGTAGCGAATATTCTGACTTACTGCTACCACTACGATCCGCAGAATAACAAGCACTCGCTGGTCGTAGCGCGTGTGGTGCAGCTGGGCGGCATCGTTACCGTGGCGTCGCTTGGCAGCTTCATGTTTTTGATGTTCAGACGCGATGTGCAACTCGGCCGCGCAGATGACAAGGAATCACCTCAACCGGACAACAACCGGCGAAACGGATAAGGGCGAACGATGGGTATTAGTCCAGTACTATGGCAGTTTTTGACGAAGTGGATGCACGGCTCGGCACTGTTCCCAGCCGAGGCCTCCACCATTTCGCCGTGGGTCGACGCGCTGTATTTCTCCCTGCTGCTGATGACCATCTTCGGCTTGGTAGTCGTGGGCGTATTGCTGACGGTGTTCGCAATCCGCTACCGCCGCGAAAAGAGCCCGGTCGCGACACAGATCGAAGGCTCCACGCTGCTGGAAGCAACGTGGACCATCATCCCGCTTGCCGTCTTCCTTTTGATGTTTGTGTGGGGCGCGCTGCTGTACTTCCGCATCTACAACCCGCCCACCAACGCGATGAACATCTATGTCGTCGGTAAGCAGTGGATGTGGAAGGCCGAGCATCCCGGCGGGCAGCACGAGATCAATGCTCTGCACGTTCCCACAGGCCAGCCGGTCCAGTTGACGATGATCTCTCAGGACGTGTTCCACAGCTTCTCGATCCCCGCCTTCCGAGTGAAGCGTGAGGTCATCCCGGGCCGCTACACGACAGTGTGGTTCAATGCCACCACGCCAGGTACTTACCACCTCTTCTGCACGCAGTACTGCGGCACGCAACATTCAGGCATGATCGGTGAGATTACGGTTCTTACGCCGGAAGATTACAAGAAGTGGCTGCATGAGTCGACCAGCGGCATGAGCCTTGCTCAGAACGGCGAGCGCCTCTTCGCCAGCATGGGTTGCAACCAGTGCCACAGCGGAAACGCTGCAGCACGCGGACCGAACCTCGCCGGAGTTTACGGCTCGAAGCTGACGTTGAACGACGGAAGCAAGGTTCTGGTGAACGATGCTTACCTGCGTGATGCGATCCTCAATCCTTCACAGCACGTCACGGCGGGTTTCTCACCCATCATGCCGACCTACCAGGGACAAATCAGTGAGGATGGCCTGATCGATCTAGTGGAGTATATCAAGGGTTTGCAGACGAACTACCGGGTGCAGCAGACGCTGGTGACCGCCAGCTCTGACGAGGCTGCGCCCCCAACGCCCGCAGCGGGCACAACAACGGAGATGGTGAAGCCATGAGCGCAACGAGCATAGTCTCTCTGCCTGACCAGAGCACGGCAACGATGCCGAAGCGGCACTACATCAACAACGAGCACGGCTTGCTGAGCTGGTTGCTGACGGCTGACCACAAACGCATCGCGATCCTGTACCTGATCTCGATTACGTTCTTCTTCTTTATCGGCGGCGCCTTCGCAGGCCTCATCCGTCTGGAACTGCTGACGCCTCAGTCTGATCTGGTGGCGGCGGACACGTACAACAAGTTCTTCACCATGCACGGCATCGTGATGATCTTCCTGTTCCTCGTGCCGTCGGTACCTGCAACGCTGGGCAACTTCCTGATTCCCATCATGCTGGGAGCCAAAGATCTCGCGTTTCCGAAGATCAACCTTCTGAGCTGGTACCTGTACATGATCGGCGGCACGCTGACCCTCGCTGCGCTGGTTCTGGGTGGTGTCGATACGGGCTGGACGTTCACGACGCCGCTCTCGACGCACTACCTCAACACGCACGTCGTCACCGCTGCTACGGCTATTTTTGTGGCCGGCTTCAGCTCGATCTTTACTGGATTGAACTTCATTGTGACGATCCACCGTATGCGCGCTCCGGGCATGACCTGGTTCCGCATGCCTCTCTTTGTGTGGTCGCACTATGCCGCCTCGCTGCTGATGGTGCTCGGGACGCCGGTTCTCGCCATCGCTATCGTCCTCGTCGCTCTCGAGCGCCTGATCGGCATCGGCGTATTCGATCCGACCAAGGGTGGCGATCCACTGCTCTTCCAGCATCTCTTCTGGTTCTACTCACACCCGGCTGTATACATCATGATTCTGCCCGGCATGGGTGTGATCTCCGAGGTCATCTCCACGTTTAGCCGCAAGCGTGTCTTTGGTTACTCTGCCGTCGCATTCAGCTCAGTAGCGATCGCTTTGTTCGGCTTCTTCGTCTGGGAACACCACATGTTCATCATGGGTGTATCGAACTACTCGGCGCTGGTGTTCTCGCTCCTGACGATGCTTGTAGCCGTACCTTCGGCGATCAAAGTGTTCAACTGGGCCTTCACGTTGCAGAAGGGTTCCATCACTTTCGAGACCCCGATGCTGTACGCGTTCGCGTTCATCGGCCTGTTCACCATCGGCGGCCTCACGGGCGTCTTCCTGGGCGCTTTGGGCATGGATATTCACCTCACCGAAACCTATTTCATCGTGGCGCACTTCCACTATGTAATGGTAGGCGGTATGCTGATGGCTTTCCTTGCTGGCATCCACTTCTGGTGGCCGAAGATGACCGGGCGCATGTATCCGGAGTCGCTATCGAAGCTCTCTGCTGTGACCAGCTTCATCGGTTTCAACCTGACCTTCATGCCGCAGTTCATCCTGGGCTACCTCGGTATGCCGCGCCGCTATGCTTCCTACCCGGCTGAGTTCCAGGTTCTGAACGTGCTCTCGACCGCGGGTGCTACGGTGCTGGGCGTCGGCTTCATGCTTCCTCTGCTTTACCTTGGCTGGAGCTTGAAGTATGGTGCGATCGCTGGCGCGAATCCGTGGCAGGCAACCGGCCTTGAGTGGCAGATCCAATCGCCGCCTCTGACCGAAAACTTCATTGAGACCCCGATCATGGACCATGAGGCCTATGACTACGAGTGGCTCGAAAACAAGACCAAGCATGAGGTGACGACCGTTGGATAGCGCGCTCACAACTCCGCACACGCACGAGGCCCACGCCCACGAGCATGAGCATATCTCGCTCCCGCAGCATCGTCACCACTTTGAGACGGAGGAGCAGCAGCGTGAGGCGGGCAGCTTCGGCATGTGGCTCTTCCTGCTCACTGAAATCATGTTTTTTGGTGGCATGTTCTTTGCCTACCTGCTGTACCGCAACTGGTACTACCCAGCTTTTGCGGCGGCTTCGAATCAGCTCAACGTGCCCATGGGCGCAACAAACACGGTTATCCTCATCAGCTCGGGCTTCTTCATGGCGCTTGGTGTTTGGGCTTCCGAGGTTCGCAAGAAGAAGACGCTCGTGATCATGCTGTTGTTGACTACGATCTTCGGCTGCGCCTTCCTAGGTGTTAAGTACTTTGAGTACAAAGAAAAGTACGAACTGCATCACATCCCCGGGAATAACTTCAGTATCGCGATGTTTGTAAATCCGCAGAATTACCCGCAGTATCCGGATACTTACGCGGAGAAGCCGCTCGCTCCAGACATGGCTCAGAAGACTCAGATCTTCTTCTTTCTGTACTTCGCGATGACAGGGATGCATGCGTTGCACATGATCATTGGCATTGGGTTGCTAGTGTGGCTCATCATCCGTGCTCAACGAGGTGACTTCACCAACGGCTACGTAGCTCCGATTGAAAACTTCGGGCTGTACTGGCATTTTGTCGATATCGTATGGCTATTCCTGTTTCCCCTGCTGTACCTGATCAATCGCCATCCACTGCACTAAGTTTCGACCTAGGTTTTTGACACTGGCACCACGAAGGAAATTGCAATGAGCCACGCACACACCGACGCGCACGATCCGAGCAACGTCACGAACCCGGAGCACGCCGAGCATCACATTGTGACGCCGCTGCAATACGTCTACGTCTTCGTGACGTTGCTCGTCGGCACGGGCATCACAGTAGGGGCTGCCTACGTCGATATGGGCGTGCTCAACCCCATCGTCGCTTTGGCTATCGCCTGCTTCAAGGCGAGCATCGTGATCCTGTTCTTCATGCACGCTGCTTATCAAAGCCGCCTCATCAAGATCACGATTGCATCAGGCTTCTTCGTCTTCCTGGTGCTGATCGCCATGACCATGACCGACTACTTGAGCCGCACTTGGGGTCTCTGGTAATTTCCAACTGCAATGAAGGCCGCCTGCGAGGGCGGCCTTTCTGCGTCGGGTCGGCGCTTGTATTCTTGAGTTATGAGAATTCCAGAGAAGAGCATCGCCGTTTTTTGCGCGGCCGCAGATGGCGCGCGTCCCCAATACCGAGATACAGCTGAGGAGCTTGGAGCTACGCTGGCTCGACGTGGCATCGGACTCATCTATGGTGGCGCCAAAGTCGGTCTGATGGGTGCGGTGGCCGATGCCACGGTGAAGGCAGGTGGTTACGTGGTGGGCGTGATCCCTCATGTTCTCGTCGACAAGGAAGTCGCCCATGACGGCGTCACCGAATTGCATGTCACCGAAACAATGCACACGCGTAAAGCGATGATGGCGGAGCGCGCGAATGCCTTTGTGATTCTTCCTGGAGGATTTGGCACCTTTGAAGAGATGTTCGAAGTGCTTGCGTGGCAGACGTTGAAGATTCACTCCAAGCCCGTAGTGCTGCTAAACACCGAAGGCTTCTACGACACGATGTTGACGTTCCTCGATCACTGCGACGCGGAAGGGATGTTGCGGGGCAATCGAAAAATACTGCTCGTAGCGAAGACAGTAGATGAAGCTCTTACATCGGCCGGTGTTGCCTAGCCAGACCGGGTTGCTCCGGCGCATACAATAAGCAGAGCATGAATCTCTCCGCAATCCCCCATCTACACTTCATCTGGCTGGTCGCAGCTTCGGCGATCGCCGGTGTGATGAACGCGATGGCCGGTGGAGGTTCGTTCATCTCCTTTCCAGCAATGCTTGGCATGGGCGTTCCCCCCGTGGAGGCTAACGCGACGAACACCGTTGCCCTCTGGCCGGGGCAGTTGGCCTCGCTTGCGGCGCTCCATCGCGATGTACGCCGTGACCTTCTGCCCATTGTCGGTTTCACTTGTGTCATCGGTGGCGTTACGGGGGCAGAGACGCTGCTTCACACGGAACAGAAGACATTCCTGCACATGATTCCCTGGCTGATCCTGGGAGGGACATTGCTGTTCGGCATCAGTGGTCCTGTCTCGCGCTGGTTACGACGGCGTGCAGCGTACCACACGGGTGAACGAAGTATCCCGCCGTTCCAACTGATGTTGGCGCTCTTTCCCGTCTGTTTTTATATCGGGTATTTCGGGGCAGGTGGCGGCTTCCTGGTCATGACGATCCTCGCGCTCTTCGGTATGGACGACATGCATCGCTTGAACGCAATGAAGGTCTTTGCAGCGCTCGCGAGTAACTTCTGCGCCATCGTCACCTTCATCCTGAAAGGCGCGATCATCTGGCATTACTGCCTGGCCTCGATGGTCTTCGCCGCAGCCGGAGGCTGGTTCGGCGCAAAGTTTGCCAAACGTGTGCCGGGACATATCCTGCGCGGAGTTGTTGTCGTCACAGGCTGCGTCATTGCGGGATACTTCTTCTGGCGCCAGGCCCACACAGCATGAGACAGACGAAAGGCACGAAGTGAGTCACGAAGGAATACGTTTTGTCAGCGCAAAAGAAGCCGGAAAAGATGACGGCCCCAAACTTACGGGTGACGCGATCAAGCCTCTGAAGGTGCGCGTCGATAAGACCGGCGGCACAGGCATGAGCATCGACTGGGCCGATGGCCACACCAGTAATTGGAACTTCGCGTGGCTCCGCGCGGCGTGCCCGTGCGCGACCTGCCATGAGGAGCGGGATGCCGTCGAGCGAGCTCCCGGTGTGGCGAAGCCAAAGCCAGTAGCTCTATTGCCACTGTATGAAGCTCCATCACGGCCAGTAGAGGTCACGCCCGTAGGGAAATATGCAATTCGCTTCAAGTGGAACGATGGGCATGAGGCAGGTCTGTACTCGTGGGACTATCTGCGCAATGTCTGCGACGTCGAGTACCGCAAACAAGCGCAATAGTGACTAACTCAATGGCAGTTCTGGTGTCGCAGCGAGAAGCTGCTGCGTGTACGCCTCCTTCGGGCTTTCGCAGACCTCGCTCCATGTACCTGTCTCCACGACTCGCCCACGTTGCATCACGACCACACGCTGGCACAGGTACCGCACTAGCGGCATGGAGTGCGAGATGAACAATAACGTTAACCCATAGCGCGTCTGCAGATCGCGTAGCAGATTGATGACCTGTGCAGCGACGGAGACATCGAGCGCACTTACAGGTTCATCGAGCACCAGCAATTCGGGCCGAAGCGCAAGCGCGCGTGCGATGTTTACGCGCTGCCGCTGCCCGCCAGAGAACTCATGCGGATAGCGCGTCAGAGCGCTCTCAGGCAGCCCCACTTCCTCCAGTAGCGAAAGCAAGCGTGCCTGCAAGCCTTCGCTCGGCTGTTCCTTATGAATCGCAAACGGTTCCGCCAGAATCTGCTGTACGGAGAGTCGCGGGTTCAAAGCAGCATAAGGGTCCTGAAACACGATAGATATCTTTCGCCGAAGTCGACGCAGCTCACGCGTCTTCATCGCAACGATATTTTGTTGAACACCGTTGCTATCAGTGAAGATCACACTGCCGCTGGTTGGCTCAATCAACCGCAGGATCATGCGCGCAACCGTGCTCTTGCCTGATCCTGACTCGCCCACCAGCCCCAGCGTCTCGCCACGAAACAACTGCAGCGAGATGTCGTCCACGACGCGCGCAGCACCATACTGCTTCACGAGATTGCGGGCTTCGATGATGGGCGAGGGCTGCATTAGGTGGTTGCGCTGTAGACGATCTTCCAGCCGCGCGATGTCTTCTCGAGGATGTCGGTGAAGAGACCATCTGCCGTACCACCGGCCTTTTTGTTGCGGGTCAAATGATAGACACCGGTCACCAGAGCAAAGTTCTCACCCATCGGTCGGACCGTAATTTCACTCTCGTCGATGGTGCCCATAGCTTCTGCATTTGGGAAGCTCAGGAGATACGCATTCCGAATGCTCGCCAAGCCGCGAATGGGGCTGGTGAACATGGCTTGCGTGTCGCGTGCGTCCTTATAGAAACCCAGGTAGGCAGCAAGGTCGCCCTTGTTCCACGCTGCAGCCTGCGCGCTCAGAACGGTATTGAGTTCAGCCTCAGCAGGCGTCGGTAGGTGGGCTGGCTGCTGAGCAAAAAGAGGTGCGGTGAAAAAGGTTGCGGCGAGAAGGATGTTACGAAAACTACGCATGAGGAAGCTCCACTCCTAGGCTACATCGTTCTAGGACGAGTGCAAGTCTCCGCGCGTTGCAGCGTGGCTCTAATGTTGGGATGGCGCTAAGGATGTGCTGTCATCGCGCACGATCTTCCAGCCCGCCGCAGTCTTCTCAACTACAAGCAGATAGTAGCCATCGGCGTTGCCTCCGCCTGTTGCTTTGCGCTCCAGGTGGAAGTGGCCGGTGACGGTCGCGAAGTGCGCGTCGAGCGGCTGCACCTCAAGCTGCGAGAACGTCAACTGGCCCATCGCCTCACGTGTTGCGTAACTCTTCTTGTAGGTAGCGACCATCTGGTCGTAGCCACGACTGGTCTTGCGACCGATGAAGAGAATATCGGGCGAGTTTTTGTACGCAGTCGCAAAGGCGTCCATGTCGCCTTTGTTCCAGTCGTCCGAAGACTTATTCATCATGGCAAGGATGGCAGTCGTGTCTGCCGGGCTCTGCGCGGCAGCAATGAGAGGGCAGGCAAGTGCAGAGGCGACAAGCAGCAGACGAAGCAAACGCATGGGTGGTCTCCCTTGAAAATCGTTGAAGCGGAACGCCTACAATATACCTATGTCCGCGCTCGAGTCCAAGCTGAAGACTATTCATGCCGTGTGCACACACGACTGCCCGGACTCGTGCGGTGTGCTTGTCACGGTCGATCAGCTCACGGGGCGAGCGACGAAGGTGCAGGGTGATCCCACGCATCCGGTGACGCGCGGATTCCTCTGTGGCAAGGTCGCACGCTATCTCGATCGCGTGTATTCGCCGGAGCGGCTGTTATATCCGATGCGCCGTAAGCCAGGTGTAGCGAAAGGCCCGCTGCCCAAAGGACGCGAAGCGGAGGCCTTCGACCGCATCAGCTGGGATGAGGCGCTCGACAGCATTGCGCGCAAGCTGGAAGCGACTGCCGGAGAGTTTGGACCAGAGAGCATTTTGCCCTACAGCTACGCAGGAACCATCGGACAGCTGGGTTACGGTTCGATGGACCGCCGCTTCTTTCATCGGCTCGGCGCGTCGCAGCTGGACCGGACAATCTGCGCCAGCGCTGGAGCTGCTGCGCTGGCGAGCGTGTATGGCATGAAGCTTGGGACGGTCCCGCAGGACTTCGCGTTCGCAGGGCTCATCATCGCGTGGGGCGCGAACATCCACGGCAACAATATCCACCTGTGGCCGTTCATTGAGGAGGCTCGACGGACCGGTGCAAAGCTTGTGGTGATCGATCCTTATAAGACACGTACAGCCGCGCTTGCGGATCAGCACCTCGCCATTCGTCCTGGAACCGATGGCTTGCTGGCTCTTTCAATCATGCATGTGCTCTTTCGCGAGGGGCTTGAAGATGCGGCCTATCTCGCTGACTGCACTACTGGAGCGGAGGAGCTGCGCGCACACGCATTGAAGCCGGAGCACGCGCCGGAGCGAGCTGCGGAGATCACCGGCATCGCGGCGGAGAGGATCGAGGCACTTGCGCGGGCTTACGGCGAAGCTGGCAGGCAAGGTCGTCGGCCAGCCGTGATTCGGATGAACTACGGAATTCAGCGCAGTGAGAATGGTGGAACTGCTGCACGTGCCGTTGCGATGTTGCCACTAATTACAGGCAGCTGGCAGAAGCGCGGTGGTGGTATGCTGCTGTCGACCAGCGGCTCGTTTCCTTTTGACTCGGCTAGTTTGCAAATGCCAGAGCTGATGCTGCAAAGCCCGCTGAAGCGTGCGTCGCGCGTCGTGAATATGAGTCAACTCGGGGAGGCGCTGACCGAGCTGGATGAGCCTGCCGTGAAGGCGTTGTTTGTCTACAACTGCAACGCAGCCGCAGTTGCGCCGAACTCGGCGAGCGTGTTGGAAGGTCTGCGCCGCGACGATCTATTCACCGTCGTCCATGAACAGTTCTTCACCGATACGACGGACTACGCAGATATCGTGCTGCCAGCGACGACGTTCCTGGAGCATAAGGACTTGATGGGAGCCTACGGACATCTGCAGGCGCAGATGTCGATGCCTGCGATTGCTCCGCTCGGAGAAGCTCGCAGCAACGTGGCGCTCTTTGGAAAGCTTGGTCTGCGTATGGGCTTTGAAGAGTCGCTGTTCGCTGTGGATGAAGACGAACTGATCGCGCAGGCGCTCGGTACCGATCACCCGTGGTTTGCGGGTATTACGAAGGAGCGGCTGGAAGAGGAAGGTCACATTGCGCTGCAATTGCCCGTGAATGCGCAAGGCGAGGCTTTGCCGTTCAGTACAGCCGATTGGTTCGGCACAACCAGCGGACGCGGTGAACTTACGCCCGTGCCGATATGGATCGCTGCCAGCGAATCGCGCAACGGTGCCGAACGCAGCGAACAGTATCCGCTCGAGTTTTTGCCACGGAAGGCAGATAATTTCATGAACACGACGTTCGCCAACTTGGCCGTTCACCAGAAAATGGAGCAGAAGACCGCAGGCGTGCTGGAGATGCATACGAGCGACGCGGCTGCGCGCGGGTTACAGTCGGGAGATGCCGTTGAGGTCCGGAATGCGCGAGGTCGCGTTACTCTAACTGCGCGTGTCGGTGAATCCATTGCCGCCGGCGTTGTGGCGGCGCGGCTGGACTGGCAGAAGCTCTCACCCGATGGTTCCAACGTGAACGCGCTGACGAGCGAACGCATCACGGATATCGGCGGCGGCGCAACGTTCTACTCGACGATGGTTGAAGTTGCGAAGCTCGTGGAAGTCCCGCAAACACGATCTGATACGGCGATAGCAGCAGACTGACGCGTGACTGCATCTCAGTTTTCATGCCCGCGACGCGAGCAGAGGAGTGAACGTGGCCGTCAAGGATTTGTACACACTGCAGGACCCGACAAAACAGTATCCGCAACCGAAGTTCCGCAGCCAGAAGCAGTCTGTTCCTGGGCTCGACAGCAAGATGACGCCGAAGGCAGATCACGGCGAAACGAGTTATCGCGGAAGCGGTCGTCTGCCGAACCGCAAGGCGCTTGTTACGGGTGGCGATTCCGGGATTGGCCGCGCTGCAGCAATCGCATTTGCCCGCGAAGGCGCGGATGTTGCGATCAGCTATCTGCCGAGCGAAGAGTCGGATGCGAAGGAAGTGATCGCACTCATCGAGGCTGAAGGACGCAAGGCATTTGCGTTTCCTGGCGACATCAGCAACGAGAGGTTCGCTCGCAAGGTGGTGAAGGATGCGTACAAGAAGCTTGGTGGTCTCGACATCTTTGCCGCAGTTGCGGGCAAGCAGCATGCGGTAGAAAAGATTGCCGATGTGACGACCAAGCAGATGGAAGAGACGTATCGGGTGAATGTGTTTGCGCTGTTCTGGATGTGTCAAGAGGCGCTTGCCGTGATGCCGAAGGGTGGTTCGATCATTACGACCGCGTCGATTCAGGCTACGCATCCTAGCCCGAGTTTGCTGGACTATGCGCCGACAAAGGCCGCGATTCTGGCGTTCACGCGAGCTTTGGCGAGACAGGTTGCAGAAGATGGGATTCGAGTGAACTGCGTTGCGCCTGGACCTGTGTGGACGCCGCTGCAATCGAGCGGAGGACAGCCTGCGAAGAAGATTCCCGCGTTCGGCTCGGAGACGCCGATGAAGCGCCCCGGACAGCCTGTTGAGATGTCGCCGTTGTATGTGCTGCTGGCGAGCCAGGAATCGAGTTACGTGACTGGCGAAGTGTACGGAGCGACTGGCGGACTCGAAGTCGGCTAAGCCAAACCTGTCGATTGGGCCTGTTCGTGTGCGTGGTAGCTGGAGCGCACGAGCGGGCCTGACTCTACGTGTTTGAATCCCATCTGCATGGCTTCGTGCTTGAGGAAAGCGAATTCATCCGGAGTGTAGAAGCGCGACATTGGGAGATGATCGCGTGATGGGCGCAGATATTGACCGATGGTGAGGATGTCGACCTTGCGATCGGCGAGATCGCGGAAGACGGCGATGAGCTCGTGCATCTCTTCGCCCATGCCGACGATGATGCCGGTTTTGGTCACGATTGGGCCGAGTTCGTGCTCGCTTGATTCCTTCTTCGCGCTGTCTAGAAAGTGCAGCGACTTCTCGTAGCGACCGCCGGATTTGGCGACGCGATAGAGGCGAGGAACGGTTTCGATGTTGTGGTTCAGAATCTCGGGGCGAGCAGCGACAACCAAACGACGAGCTTCATCGACTCCTTGAAAATCGGGAGTGAGAACTTCCACCTGCGTTCCTGGCGACTGGCGGCGGATTTCCTGAATGACATTGACGAAGGCGCGTGCTGCGCCGAGATTGTCGTCATCGCGATTCACGCTGGTGATGACTGCGTGTTTCAGACCGAGCTGCGCAACAGCGTATGCGACGCGTGAAGGCTCTTCGTGATCAATCGGTTCAGGTTTGCCTTTGGGAACTGCGCAGAAGCCGCAGCGACGCGTGCAGAGGTTGCCAAGCATCATGAACGTTGCGGTCTTGTGGTTCCAGCATTCGCCGATGTTTGGGCAATGTGCGGATTCGCAGACGGTGTGAAGATTGAGCTCGCGGGCGAGTTTCTTTAGTGAATGAAATGTCTCACCCATGGGAGCGCGCGCTTTGAGCCATTCAGGCTTCGGAGCGGGCTTGCGCGGCGTCAGATCGATCTGGATGAGTGCGTCGGATTGGACGAGGGGTGCCACGCTTTTATTGTACTTGTTGGGCGATATACCCCCTACCCCCCCATACTTTCTAGCTCAAAGTATTGATATTGAGTCGTTTAGGTGTCTCTGGACGGGGCGAATGAGGGCAAAATCGGGCAAACTCTTGATTCGAAGAGGGTAGAGCGCACGGAGGGTGCACTCGCAAAAGCCTAGAGCCAACCCTTGGAGCGGGCGATGCGGGCGGCGTCCGTGCGGTTGGTAGCGCCTAGCTTGGCGATGGCTTCGGAGAGGTAGTTGCGGACGGTGCCTTCGGAAAGGTGGAGGTCGGTGGCTATTTCGGCGGAAGAGCGGCCATCGCCGGCGCGCTGGAGGATCTGGCGTTCGCGGTCGGAGAGCGGGTCGGGATCGGCAGCCCAGGCTTCGGCGGCGAGGGTGGGATCGATGGCGCGCAGACCGGCGTGGACCTTGCGGATGGCTTCGGCGAGTTCGGAGGCGGGACGTTCTTTGAGGAGATAGCCGCGCGCGCCTGCGTCGAGCGCTCGGCGCAGGTAGCCGGGGCGGGCGAAGGTGGTGAGGATGATGACGCGGGATTTGCTCTCGGCTTCGTTGAGAGCGGCGGCGAGCTCGAGGCCGGTGCGTTGGGGCATTTCGATGTCGGTGACGACGATGTCGGGGGCGTGCTGCTGGATGAGCTTGAGGGCCTCGTTGCCGTTGGTGGCCTCTGCTACGACGGTGATGTCGGGTTCGAGAGAGAGCAGGGCGGCTAGGGCTCCGCGGAGCATGGTCTGGTCTTCGGCGAGGAGGACGCGGATTTTGGGGGTGGCCATGCCAAGCTCCAGAAGTTATTGGTTGAGAGGGTTCCGGACGGTCGTGGTGAGTTGGGGGTGTCGGGGTTCTTCGGCTACGGGCTGCGTCCTTGGCTCAGAATGACAGAGTTTAAAGGATTATGCGTTCGCTCCGGGGTTGAAGCCCCCGTTCTTGTTAGTGGGATATGAGATCCGATGCTAAAGCATCTGGGTACCGGACCGTGCAGGGAACAAGACATGCAGGGGCCAAGACTTACAGGGATCAAGATTGGGGCAAAGTAATGAGGAGGCGGGTGCCTGGGCCGGATTCGAGGGCGAGGTTGCCGCCGATGGATTCGATGCGGGCGCGCATGCCGCGGAGGCCATTGCCTTCGCGGGGCGGTGTGGGGGATAGGCCGTTGTCTTCGATGATGAGGCGGCGGAGGGTGGTGTCTGCGGGGGCAACGAAGTGTAGCGTGCAGGTGGTGGCGTGGGCGTGGCGCACGATGTTGGTGACGGCTTCGCGGAGGGCGAGGGAGAGGACGGTTTCTTCGGTGGGGGTGAGGTTCTTCGTGGGTCCATCCCAGGTCCGAGAATCCGGACCTGGGGCACCCTGTTCCTCCGTAAGTAGAAGGGTGACACCGGCGGCGTCGAGGGTGCGGCGGGCGGCTTCGATCTCGGCGGCGAGGCCTCGGGCGCGGTAGCCGGTGATGGCTTCGCGGACTTCGGAGAGGGAGGTGCGGGCGAGGCGTTCGACGTCGGCGATCTCGGCGGCGGCGCGGGCGGGGTCGCGTTCGATGAGACGGCCGGCGAGTTCGGCTTTGAGGGTGATGACGGAGAGGGTGTGGCCGAGGACGTCGTGAAGGTCGCGAGCGATGCGTTCGCGCTCGGCGACGGCGGCGAGAGCGAGGTTCTGGTCCTGGGCGTCGCGCAGGGCGTGGGAGGCCCGGAGCTGCGCCTGGGTGAAGCGTTTCTGCTCGGCGAAGAAGATATTGGCTACGCCGATGATGAGCAGCAGGAGGCTGGCGATGAAGATGTTGGGCCAGCCCACGTGCATCCCTGCGCCTACGAAGACGAGGTGCTGACGGACGAGCTGGCCTTCCCCGAGGATAATGAGGCTTTCGGCAAGGAAGAGCAGAAGGACGCGACGGGTGGAGCTGATGGTGAAGGGAAGGAAGGCGGCAGTGTAGATGAAGAAGGTCGAACCGCCTCCGTTGAAGGGGAAGACGAGAAGACCAAGGACGAAGGTGGCGGCGATGAGCCAATAGCGGCGGGGGGAGGCTTCGTTTTCGTCGCACCGCATGTAGAGGGTGAAGATGAGAGCGAAGACGGCGACGGCTGCGAGGGTGATGGTCCAGAGGGCGAGACTTGGATCGAAGATGGGATCGATGAAGATGAAGCCCACGTAGGCGAACCAAAGCCATGCGACGTTGCGGCGGTTGGGCGGGATGTTGGAGGGAGTCGTCGACATGGCTTTGGGAGAAGTGTAATGGAGACAGGGAAGTTGCCAGTTGCCAGTTATCAGTTGTTGGTTGTTGGTGGGATGAGCTGGACTGTGCTCATGAGCTCGGGATCGTTGCGCTGCTATGGGCAAATAGCAGGTCCTTCGCTGCGCTCGGGATGACAATCTCAATACGCATCTTTGGATGAAACCTCATCACCTTGTCAGGAGTTTTGTTCGCGGTGGTAGATGGCGAACCAGGTGATGCCGATCATGAGGATGGAAAAGCCTGTGAGACCGAGGAGGTGCTGGGTGAGCGTTCCGTGCGAGGGAGCGCCGAGTGCGGCGTACATCATCTGAGCGAGATGGTAGGTGGGGAGGACGGGCGCAATCTGCTGCAGGATCTTTGGAAGGAACTGCAGGGGCACCCAGAGGCCAGAGAGAAAGCTCATAGGCAGGTAGACGAGGTTCGCGATGCCGCCAGCAGCAGCGGGGGGAACGGTGAAGGCCATGGCGAGTCCGAGGCAGGAGAACGGGATGGCTCCGATGGCGGCGATGAGGGCGATGCGCGCGAACTCGATTGCGGTGATGTGGACGTGGCCCAGGGCGATGCCGAGTGCGGTGAGGACGCAGACGATGAGGAAGGAATAGACCACGGCCATGCTGCATTTGGAGAGGATGTACGCGAGCGGAGGCATGGGACTGGCGTGCTTGAGATCGAGCCAGCCAGCGGAGCGGTCGAGAGCGACGCCAACGCCGATGCCGAAGATGGCGGCTCCCAGGGAGCCGAAGACAGCGTAGCCGCCGAGTAGATATTTGGCGACGGAGACGCTGCCGATGATCTCGTTGCGATTGAGGAGCAGGCCGAAGAGGCAGTAGAACATAACGGGGAAGCCGATGGCGGCGAGCGAGTAGGCGCGGGTGCGCAGGCTGCGGAGGATCTCGTAGCGGATTTCGGTGATGAAGATGCGGAGGACGCTGGGCGGCTTGAGGGCGGTGGTAGTGGGCATGGGGATGGCGGTGGTGGACATGGGAGGTCTCCTTGGAGTTGTGCGTTCTCAGTTGTCCGTAAAAGGCACAAACTGAGAACTGAGAACTGAGAACTAGTTCGAGGTGAGGGCTAGGAAGGCGTCTTCGAGGGCGGGGCTGGCGACTTCGAGCGAGTGCAGAGATTGATCGAGCGCGAGGAGTTCGCGCAGGGTGGCTTCGGTCTGCGCGCTGGTGAGAGTGGTGAGGCCGTTGAGGGTGTCGGCTGCGGTGACACCGATGAGGTTGTGCAGTGTCTCTGCTGGGAGGGTGGTGACGCAGCGGATGATCTTGAGGGTGGCGGCGGCGTCGGTGCTGGAGCCGAGGGATTTGACCTCGGCGGGGGTGCCGGAGCAGATGACGCGACCCTTATTGATGACGACGATGCGGTGGGCGAGGGCGTCGGCTTCTTCGAGGTAGTGCGTGGTGAGGAGGACGGTCTTGCCGCGGGCGGCGAGGGAGCGGATCTCGGCCCACATGGCGCGACGGGCTTCGATGTCGAGGCCGACGGTGGGCTCGTCGAGGAAGATGAGGTCGGGGTCGCCGGCGAGGGCGAGGGCGAAGAGCATGCGCTGCTTCTGGCCGCCGGAGAGCTGGCCGAACATGCGCTCTTCGATGCCTTCGAGCGCGGCGGCTTTGACGAGGTCGGCGTAAGGCATGGGCGCGGGATAATAGCCGCGGAAGATATTGACCTGTTCGCGGACGCGCAGCATCTCGGGCGCGCGGCCGACCTGCAGCATGACACCGGTGCGGAGGCGGGCGTGGGTGTTGCGCGGGTCTTTGTTGAAGATGCGGACCTGGCCGGAGGTGGGAGAGCTGAGGCCCATCATGAGCTTGACGGCCGTTGATTTGCCGGCACCATTCGGGCCTAAAAGTGCGACGATCTCGCCACGCTTGAGGGTGAGGGAGAGATTGTCGAGAGCGGTGACTCCGTTGACGTAGCGCTTGGTGATGTTGGTGAGGGCGGCTACGGTGTCGGTGGTGGTCGGTGCGAAGGTGGTGGGCATTGAGGTGCTCCTGAGAGACGCGGTGAAGTGCGAGGACAGGATTGAGTATGCGAGCCGGGCGGTGCGGGCGTTAGTGAGGGGAGTCAGGAAAGTGGGGTGACGTTTGTCATTTGGTGCTTAGCGCGTTCGGATAAAGTAGGGTCATGCTGAAACTTGAGAAGCTGACGGGGAAGCGGGAGTTTCGCGCGCATGAGACGCACCGCATGGATGAGCTGAACGGGCTGCCGCTTGCGAGCTTCAAACGGCGCGGGATCGCGATTGCGATCGACTTCGCGATCATCGCGGCTCTGAAGCTGATCTTCGGCATGCATGGGCATAAAGAAGAGATCGAGGTGCCGAAGGGCAGCTTTGCGTGGATGCTGATGGAGGCGAAGGAGACGGTGCTGGAGCTGGTGGAGAGCACGTTCTACTTTGCGGTGGCGCTGAAGTTTGGCAAGGGGCAGACGCCGGGGAAGTGGCTGATGAAGATCAAGGTGCTGTCGTTGACGCATCACGAGATTGGGTGGTGGCAGTCGATCGAGCGCGGGCTGGGGTATGGCGCTTCGATCCTGGAAGGCGGGTTTGGATTTCTGCAGTACTACATCAATCGGAACCGGATGACGGTGCATGATCGGATTGCGGAGACGATTGTGGTGGATGTGGTGGCGGATGCGGATGCGGTGAGCGTGGACGATGAGCGGGATGAGTTGTAGTCGTTGCTGGTCCGATTAAGAAGCAGATTCCCTGCGGGAATGACAAATGAAAAGATAGCAAAGCCCCACTCGAGTTGAGTGGGGCTTTGCTGTCTGCGGGGAGGCGTTATTGTTTGGGCGTGTACTCGTCGCGGAGGCGGGTCTGGCGGGTGACCATGGGGATGGCGATGCCGTCGATGTAGACCTGCTTGACGTTGGTGCGGACGTCGAGGGGGTCGCCGTTGGCGATGACGACGTTGGCTGTTTTGCCTGCATCGAGGGAACCGAGCTTGTCGGCGACGCCGAAGATCTCGGCGGGGTAGAGGGTGATGGACTTGAGGGCTTCGTCGTAGGGCAGGCCGTAGGCAACGGCGTATCCGGCGGCGTAGGGGAGGTTACGTAGGAACTCGTTGTCGTAGGAGGCGATGGTGACCTTGACGCCGCGCTTCTGCAGTTCTGCGGGGAGCGAGTAAACGGCGTCGTAACGCTCGCCAGCTTCGGGCAGCTCGTAGATGGGGCCGACGATGACGGGGACGTGGTAGCTGGCGATCTTATCGAGCACGCCCTGCGCGTGGGTGAGGCGCGAGAGCACGACCTTCAGGTGGAACTCCTGCGCGAGCTCCATGATGGCTTCGACATCGTGACCTTCTTCGACGCCGATGATGACGGGGCGCTCGCCCTTGAGGTAGGGGATGAGGGCTTCGTTCTTGAGGTCGAACTTGCTGCCGGGCTTGCCGCCTTTGCCTTCCTTACCGGAGGCGGTGTCGTCGGACTTGGAAGTGCCTGAAGCGCGTGCCTTCATGTACTCCTGCGCGTCGATGAGGGCCTGGCGGAGTTGCGTGATCTCGCCCATGCGGGTGGAGGGATAGCGACCTCCGCCAGCGCCTTCGCCACGACCGCCGCGCTTGGGGCCGTTGCCGAAGTTCATGGCGAGGGAGACGTCGCGGTTGAGGAGCATCTGGTCGCGGTCGCGGCCCGCGAGCTGGATGAAGCTGTCCTGGCCGGGCATGGTGTCGGAGGCGCGGGGAGCGACGACGGCGTTGGTGATCCCGTTGTAGCGGTCGATTGGGATGTGCTCGGTCTCGGCGTGGAAGGCGTCGTAGACGTGCATGTTGGGGAAGATTTCTTCGGAGGTCTCGACGAGATCGTTGTTGACCTGATCGGAGGCAACCTCGGTGAGGCCGAGGTTGGTCTCGGCGTCGATGAGGCCAGGGTAGACGGTCATGCCCTTGGCGTCGATGATGGTGGCGTTCTTCGGGACTTTGACGGAGGCGGCGGGACCGGCGGCGGTGATCTTGCCGTTCTCCATGAGGAGGACGCCGTTTTCGATGGTGCCGTGGGTGACGGTGAGGAGCTTGCCGCCGACTATGGCGGTGATGCCGGGCTTGATGGTGGTGTCGACCATGATGGCCTGGGCGTGGGCTGCGGTAGCCACCATCGAGATAGCAGCGAGGGTGCAGAGGTTGAAAAGAAGCGTGGCTGTATGGCGCGCGCGAGCACCTTCGGGGTTCTTCGGCTGCGCCCCTTCGACTCGCTGCGCTCGCTTGGAGGCTTCGCTCAGAATGACAGAGTAATTCTTATTCATTTAGTTGCCACCTCCTACTTGGGCATCTTCTGCGCTCTCGTCGTCGCTGCCGCCAAAGCCGCCGCCGTGCATGACTCCGGTGAAGTGGGTGGTGCCGTAGCCGGGGAGCGAGGAGTCGAAGTAGAGGTCGCCGTCGATGAAGACTTTCTCGGCGCGGGCGTAACTGCTGAGCGGGTCGGTGTTCCAGATGACGACGTCGCCGTCCTTGCCTATGTCGAGGGAGCCAACCTTGTCGTCGACGCCCATGATCCATGCGGCGTTGAGGGTAATCATGCGGATGGCTTCGTCTTCAGTGGCTCCGCCGTAGTGGACCATCTTGCCGGCCTCCTGGTTGAGGCGGCGAACGAAGTCGTTGGAGTCGGACTTGAGCGCGACCTTAACGCCTTCGCGCATGGACATGACGGCGTTCCACGGGATCGCGTCCCAGGCTTCGTCCTTGAAGCCCCACCAGTCGGCGAAGGTGGCGATGCCGGTGCCGTCCTTGGCTATCTCGCCGCCGACTTTGTACATCTCGAGGGCGTGATGGAAGGCGCGGATCTTGTAGCCGTACTCCTTGGCGATGGCTTCTTCGGTGAGGAACTCGTCGGCGCGATAGCAGTGGATTTCGACGAGTAGCTTGCCGCTGAGGACGTCGGAGAGGGCTTCGAGCTTGAGGTCGCGATGAGGAGCGACGGCGTCCTTGTCACCCTTGGCGACTTTCGCGTTGTAGGAGTCCCAACCGGCTTTGTAAACCTTGGCGTCTTCGAAGGACTGGCGCATGACCTCGAAGTTGCCCATGCGGGTGGAGGGGAGCTGGCCCTTGGAGCCGTAGACGCGCTTGGGGTTTTCACCAGAGGCGAACTTGATGGTGCGTGGCGCGCCGGCGAAGAGCATCTCGTCGCGGCTGCGGCCGAAGCGGTTTTTGATGCTGATGTTCTGGCCGCCGATCATGTTGGCGGAGCCGTGCAGGAGGAGTTCGGTAGTGACGCCGCCAGCGAGGGCGAAGTAGAGGGCGCGATCGTTGTTGTCGAAGGCGTCGATCATCATCATGCTGGGGGTGACGGGGCTGGTGGCTTCGTTGACATCATTGCCTAGGGCGGAGTGGGAGTGCGGGTCGACGATGCCGGGGGTGACGTACTTGCCTGCGGCGTCGATGATGGTGGCTCCGGGGGGAGCGTTGACGGTAGCGCCGACGCCGGCGATCTTGCCGTTGTGGAGCCATACGGCGCCGTGCTCGATGGTGCCGTGCGAGGCGGTCATGACGGTGGCGTTCTTGATGACGAGGTCGGGGATGGTCTGCGCATGGGCCGAGGTGGCGAAGAGGCTGACTGCGCTGAAGGCGAAGGCGCAGTAGAGGAGTGGGGACACTCTGACTGGATGCGGAGTGGTTGCGGGCATCGGAGAGACCTCTGGATTGAGTTGCGGTAGGTCGATGCTAGCACGGTGAGGCTGCCCAATCTGCAGTTTCAAACTGCAACTCGTGACGATTTGTCAGCAGTTGACGAACAGTTGGCAGCAGGAGGTTCTACATCCAGTCGTTGCCGTACTGGACGGGGATCTGGGTGAAGGCGATGCGGGTCGGGGCGGAGTCTCGGGCGGGGAGCATGCCGGCGAAGTGCAGCGTGGAGTGGCCGTACTTGAGATTCAGCTTGTCCATGGTGTGGGAGAGCTGATTGCGGTTGCCGGGTTCTTCGAAGAGGCCCGCCTGGTATTCGGCTTCGGGGATGAGCTTAGTCATGGTGACGCCGACGAAGAACGGCTTCTGGTGCTCGGGGCCGTTGGGCGCTTGTTTCCAGCAGCCTTGCAGGGCGGCGAGCAGTGAAAGTGTGTCCTGCGCGGGCTGGAAGCGGGCCTCCATGCCCCAGCCGGTCTGGGTGATGCCGGAGGTGTGTTTGCGGACGCGGGCCTGGGCGGGGGCAGGAGCAGGTCCTTCGCTGCGCTCGGGATGACAATCACCCAGGGATCTAGCCTGATCGCGACTGAGGGAGTACTTGATGGTGACGGCGAGGGAGGCGGTGTAGAAATGCTCCATGCGGAGGCGCATGGCAGCTTTGTGGAGGAGCTTATGGGCGACCGCCCAGGCGCCTTCGGGGGTGCGGTGTTCGGGGGCGAGGACGTGGGAGTGGCCGAGAGACTTCTGGATCTCGCTGGGGACGGGGGCGCCGTCGTCGCCGGTATCGTGGCCGCGGAGCCAGTGGTACATACGGTCGCCCCAAACGGAGTCCATGAGCTTGTGCATACCTGCGCGGTCTAGCGCGAGGAGCTGGGGCATGGTGGTGATGCCCTTGGCGTTGAGGCGGGCTTCGGTCCTGGCGCCGACGCCGGGGAGGTCGCGGAGCTCGAGGTGGGCGAGGGCGCGGGGAAGCTGTGAGGGCAGGAGGCCGATGAGGCCGTCGGGCTTCTGCATGTCGCTGGCGATCTTGGCGAGGTAGCGATTGGGCGCCATGCCGATGGAGCAGCGCAGGGTGCTGCCGACGTCGTCCTTGATGGCCTGCTTGATGTCGAGGGCGATGCGGCGGGCGTTGGGTGGCTGGCGCTCGCGGCCCATGAGCTGGCAGACCATCTCGTCGATGGAGGGATTGTGGGCGACGGGGCAGATGCGCTCGACGGCCTTAGTGATGTTGTGGGAGAACTTGGCGTAGACGGAGTGGTCGCTGGAGACGAGGACGATGTCCGGGCAGAGCTGACGGGCTTCGGCGACCTTCGTGCCGGTGCGGATCTTGAGGGCTTTGGCTTCGTAGCTGGCAGCGATGAGGGTGCCGGTGTCGGCCATGGTGGCGGTAACGCCGAGGGGCCGGTTGCGGTACTCGGGGTGGAGCTCCTGTTCGACCGAGGCGAAGAAGGAGTTCAGATCGACGTGGAGGAAGCCGAAGAGGTCATCGGATTGGAGGGGTTCGGCCATGGTCTCGCACCAGTGCTGCAAGAGAGATTATATTCGCCGCTTCTTCGCTACGCTGGACGCAGGAAAAGGGCCGCTAGTGGCGACCCCTCTTCTTATTCCGTGCAGAGCTTCGTTATTTGCCGGAGACGGTCAGAACGAAGTAGTAGCTGCTCTTGGAGTCGAAGGAGCTGATGCTCTTGGTGTTGGACTTGACGCCGTTGGAGGTGGCCCAAAGCTCGTAGTCGGTGTTCTGCGAGAGAGCGCCGAAGTGGTACTTGCCCTCTTCGTCGCAGATGTAGGTTTTCACGCTGAGGCTCTTGGTGTCCTTGAGGTAGACGACCGAGCCAGGAAGGATCGCTTCGGTTTTATTGACGACCTTGCCGTCGACCGTGCGGTCTTTCTGTGTCGACTGGGCGAGCAGAGAAGGCGTGCCGACGGTGATGCAAAGCGCTCCCGGAACCATCAGCGTTGCGACAGCGAGCAGCAGGGCCGTGCGGGACGCACGCTTATTCATCTTCTTCATCTTCGTCGTCAGCGAGAAGGTCATCATCTTCATCATCGTATCCTTCTTCTTCGACGGGTGCTATCTCAAGCGGATCGACGGAGACGATCTCGAGATCGGTGCCGCATTCGTCGCAGGTGACTACTTCACCAGCATCTACGTCGTCGACGTCGATGTCCAAAGGGTTATCGCATTCAGGGCAAACTACGGACATACGGTTTCTCCTGTGGTGGCACGGCTTAGCGTGCGGTTAAGGTTTCGCGCTACGAGATGAGACGAGTACGATGAAACAAGTTAGTACTCACCGTCCCAGATGAAGCCGCTTTCCTAGTTCTAGCGGGAGAGTGAACACACGTCAACCTTGTGTTGCCGGATTGGGCTATACGGTTGCCTCAAATCAGTATTTGGAGAGAGCAGATGAATCGTAAGCGGTATATGGCGGTATGTGTTCTGGCGATGACAGCTTCGGCTGCGGGTGTGACGCAGCAGGCGTATACGGCCCTGCCGACGTCGCGGGTGGACCCAAAGATTGCGGCGGCGATTGCGCAGATCTCTCCTGACAACATTCATGCGGATATTGAAAAGCTGGTGTCGTTCAAAAACCGTTCGACGCTTTCGAGCATGGACAAGGACTTGCCGGCGGGTACGGGCATCAACGCGGCAGCGGACTGGATCTTCAGCGAGTACACGCGTATCAGCGAGAGCTGTGATGGCTGCCTGGAGGTGAAGCGCGACGACTTTGTGGAGGCTGCGAAGGCTGGCTCGCGGATAACGCGCGATACGCGGCTGCAGAACATCTACGCGGTGTTGAAGGGTTCGGATCCGGCACAGGCTGCGCGGCGCGTGCTGGTAACCGGACACTACGACTCGCGCAACTCCGATAACTTCAATACGCATGATGCGGCGCCGGGAGCGAACGACGATGCCAGCGGCACGGCGGTTTCGATTGAATCAGCGCGAACGCTGGCGGCGGCGTGGAAGGCGGGATTGAAGTTTCCGTCGACGATCGTGTTTGTGGCGGTGGCGGGTGAGGAGCAGGGATTGAACGGCAGCCGCCACTTGGCCAGGCTGGCGAAGGCCGAGGGCTGGGAGCTGGAGGCGGTGTTGAATAACGACATCGTCGGCGGCGATACGACCGAGGGCGCGCCGTGGGACAAGTCGCAGGTGCGGGTGTTCAGCGAAGGCGTACCGAGCCCGGCAACGTTGGAAGAACTGCACACGCTGCAGACATATGGGTATGAATCAGATTCGCCTTCGCGCGAGGTTGCGCGAGCGATTGCAGAGGTGAGCGCGACGTATTTCCGCTCGGGCGAGGCTGCGGCACCGCCGGCGGCTCCGGGGCACATGCGGAGCCACCTGGTGCGGATGCTGCCTGCGTTTCATCCGGTGCTGGAGTTCCGTCGCGACCGTTTCGGCCGGGGCGGCGATCACTCCAGCTTCAATGCCGAGGGATTTGCCGCGGTGCGCATCACGGAGTGGCAGGAGAACTTCAACCATCAGCACCAGGACCTGCGCACCGAGACGGGCGAGCTGCCGGACGGGACGGATGGGCCGGTTGAGTTTGGCGACTACCTGAAGTTTGTGGACACGAAGTACGTGGCGAACGTGGCGCGGATGAACTCGGCGAGCCTGGCGACGTTTGCGCTGGCTCCGGGCGAGCCGACGGACGTGACGTTTCCGGATGTGAAGATCACCAATGGTTTCAACGACAACTTCTCGGTGATCAGCTGGAAAGCACCCGCGGGCGCGCCAGCGGGCACGACGTACGAGGTGGTGTGGCGGCCGACGGCGGCGCCGACGTGGACGAATGTTCAATCGGCGGGTACAGCTTTGACGCTGAAGCTCGGCATCTCAAAGGACAACGTTGTGTTTGGCGTGCGGAGTGTGGACGCGGCAGGGCATCGCAGCCCGGCGGTCGTGCCGTACCCGGCGCGGCGAGCGACGATGTCGCCTTCGGCACCGCGCAAGGCACAGTAGACTAAAACTCAGGAGTTCTGATGGCGTTTCGTTCCAACGGGCCGGTGATGCTGGCGCTGCCTCCGTTCCGCGGTGTGACGCGGCGCATCATTCTGACTGCGCTGATTGCGTACTTTGGGCTGGCGATCATTGGCCTGCTATCGCCGGAGATGGATATCCGGCTACATAACCTTGCGGGACTGGTGCCGGATATTGCGCTGCATGGTGCGGTGTGGCAGTTTTTGTCGTATCCGTTTGTGACAGAAGGTCTGCTGAACCTGCTGTTTGCGCTGCTGTCGGTGTGGTTCTTTGCGTCGGCGCTGGAGGAAGAGCGCGGCGGCCGCTGGCTGATGGAGTACTTTCTGCTGACGACCATTGGTGGTGGTCTGCTGGCATCGCTGATCGCGGTGGCACTCGGACCGGGGAACCGCTGGGTGCCGTTCGCGCAGACAATGGGGCTATGGCCGTTTGTGCTGGCTGCTGTGGTGGCGTTTGCGTATGCGAATCCGGAGCAAGAGGTTCGGTTCCAGTTCATCCTGAGCGTGAAGGCAAAGTACCTGGCGGTGATTTATGTGCTGGTGTACCTGGCGCTGGCACTGGTGGGTGGGGACCGTTTCGGTTCGGCGGTGGCCGTGCTGGCGGCGCTATGCGGGTTTGTGTTCCTGCACTTTGCACCGCGGCGCGGGGTCCGGGTGGCGGTGAGCGAGTGGTGGTTCGGAATTCGTAATGCGTACTACCGTGCGAAGCGTCGGAGAGCGGCGAAGAAGTTCACGGTGTACATGCGAAAGCAGGGCAAGGACGTGAGCCTCGATAAAGATGGGCGGTATATCGATCCGAACGGGACGCCGCGCGATCTGAGCGATAAGAAGTGGATGAACTGACCGCGAGTTAGAGCGGAATGGGGTCGGTGTGAGTGGAGTGTGAGGGCCAGAAGACGATGGCCAGCAGACCTGCGACGATCAGCATGGTGCAGGTAAGAGCGACGCAGCCGGGCCAACCGGCGAGCCTGTAGGCGATCCCGGGGAGGATGCCACCGGCGGTGCCACCGATGTAGTAGCTGCAGATATACATACCAGCAGCGGAGACGCGGGCCCCGGCGGGAGCGGCGTCGCGGAGAAAGCTGTTGGCACAGGTCTGCGAGATGAAGATGCCGGAGCTGGCGAGCGACAGGCCGAGTGCGACCACAAAGAGCGACGGAACGAGTGTGAGCAGAGAGCCAGTGATGCAGAGAGCGATCGCGCCGAGCATGCCGTGGCGCAGGCCGATCTTTGCGAGGATGGTGCCGGCGGCGAGGGTGGCGGCGAGACCAAAGAGGTAGACGGCGAAGAGATAGCTCAGCTGCTGGGTGGTGAGGTTGAAGGGTGACTCGCTCAGGTAGAAGGTGATGAAGCTGAAGATGGAGATCAGCGTGAACAGCATGCAGAAGCCGATGCCAAAGGTGGCAGCGAGGCGCGGGTTGCGGAGGTTGTTCAGAACCGGGGTGAAGCGCGAAGCCGCGGTGCCGCGCTTGTGCTTCATGGCCGGGGGCTTAAGGAGGCGCAGGGTGACAGCGGCGCCGATGAGACCTCCAATGCCGAGCACGAGGAAGACGGGACGCCAGCCGAGGTGTGCGGCGATGGTGCCTCCGAGGAAGCGGCCGGTGAAGCCGCCGAAGACGGTGCCGGCGACGTAGGCGCTCATGACGCGGGGGACAAGCAGGGCGGGCCACTCTTCGGTGACGTAGGCGATGGTGAGGATGAAGATGCCGGGGGTGACGAGGCCTTGAATAAGACGCCAGAAGGCGAGCACATTGAGGCTGGTGGCGGTCGCGGTGAGCAGCGTGGCGGTCGCAAGCGCGAGCATGGAGGCAAGGATGACTCGCTTGCGGGGGAAGCGTTCGCCGAAGAGGGCCAGCAGCGCGGAGGAGACGGCGACGCCGACGGTGGAGGCGCTGATAGTGAGGCCTACGTGGACCTCAGACGCATGGAAGACATGCGCGAGCAGCGGCAGGAGTGGCTGCGTGCAGTAGAGATCGAGAAAGGCGAAGGTGCCGCAGAAGAAGACGGCGAGGACGTGGCTGTAGGGACGAAGGCCGCTGGGAGTCGAAGAAATTTCGGAGGGCTGGGCGGAGTTCGTCGCTGACGTAACTGCAACAGACGACATGGAGATTGGATGGCTGGGGCAAGCTGCCGACGCAGGTTTTCCTGCGGATTGGGCGGTGATCGGCTGGTGGTTGGCATCCTGCGGGGGTTGGGGGCACTCCAACGAAGTGAAAAGGAGAATCATGCAGAAGCGCACACTGGGCAAGAGCGAGTTGGAGATTGTGCCGTTGGTATTCGGCGGCAACGTGTTTGGATGGACGATCGATGAGGCGACCTCGTTCGGAATTCTGGATGCGTTTGTGGACCGCGGGTTCAACTGCATCGACACGGCGGATGTGTACTCGGTGTGGGTGCCGGGGAACAAGGGTGGCGAGTCGGAGACGATCATCGGCAAGTGGCTGAAGCAGAGCGGCAAGCGCGACAAGGTGACGCTGCTGACAAAGGTCGGCATGAAGATGCCGAATGGCGAGGGCCTGTCGAAGAAGTGGATCTTCGAAGAGGTGGAGAACTCGCTGAAGCGGCTGCAGACGGACTACATCGATCTGTACCAGTCGCACAAGGATGATGAGGCGACGCCGCTGGAAGAGACGCTGGATGCGTATGCGCAGTTGATGGATCAGGGCAAGGTGCGGTTCATCGGGGCTTCGAACTACAAGGGCGACAGGCTGCGGGAGGCGGCGAAGGTGGCCGATGCGAAGAAGCTGCCGAAGTATGTGACACTGCAGCCGGAGTACAACCTGCATGATCGTCAGGACTACGAGAAGGACCTTGCGCCGGTGGCAGAGGAGCTAGGTTTGGGAGTGATTCCGTATTTCTCGCTGGCCTCGGGATTTCTGACGGGCAAGTATCAGACGCTTGAGGACAGCCAGGGCAAGAACCGCTCGTCGCGCGTGGAGAAGTATTTCGATGAGCGCGGCATGAAGATCCTTAAGGCGCTGAAACAGGTAAGTGAGGAGACCGGCGCGGAGCAGGCTGCGATCTCGCTGGCATGGCTGCTGGCGCAGCCGACGATCACGGCTCCGATTGCGAGTGCGACGAGCACGAAGCAGCTGGATGCGTTGTTTGCAGCTGTGGAGTTGGAGTTGAGTGCGGCGCAGGTGTCGACGCTGACGGACGCCAGCGCGTACTAGCCGGCAGGAAGGAAAGCGCGTGTCGCACGTAGATTCTGCGACACGCGCTTTTGTTCAGTCGTGGTGATCGACTAGCTGCGGACGACGGTCTTCAAGCTGAGCGCGCGGAGTTGTTCGTCGCTGACGGTAGTGGGAGCGTCGACCATGAGGTCGATGGCCTTGGCGGTCTTCGGAAAGGCGATGACTTCGCGGAGTGAGGAGGCGCCGGCGAGGATCATCACGATGCGATCGAGGCCGAGCGCGATGCCGCCGTGCGGGGGCGTGCCGTACTCGAGTGCGTCGAGGAAGAAGCCGAAGCGCTGGTGAGCTTCCTCGTCGCCCATGCCGAGCGAGCGGAAGATCTCTGCCTGCACGTCCTTGCGATGGATACGGATGCTGCCGGAGCCGAGCTCGGTGCCATTGAGGACGACGTCGTAGGCGAGCGCGCGGACGGAGCCCTTGTCGTTGACGAGCGCGCCGCTTTTGATGTCCTCTTCGTGCGGCGAGGTGAAGGGATGATGGGCTGCGTCCCAGGTCTTGGCTTCCTCGTTCCACTCGTACATGGGGAAGTCCGTAACCCAGAGGAACTTGAAGTCGGCAGCGGTGCCGGTCTGTTCAAAGAGCTTGTGTTTGTCCGCGTACTTCTTGGCGAGCTCAAGGCGCAGGGCACCGACGCGCTTGTAGATCCACTGGGGATCGTAGTTCCACATGGCGGGTGTGCCGAGCTTGGGTGTGATGACGATGCCGAGGTCTTCGGTGGAGTGCGAGCTGCCGTTGAAGATGGACATCTCCAGGCTGAGCTTGCCGTCAATGGCTTCTGCGAGGGGAACGAAGGTGGCGTTGGTGCGGAGGCGAGCGACGTCGAGCATGTCGAGACCGCTGTCGCCGAAGGTGGCGCGGATCTCGGCGAGCAGGGCCTTGCGGGCGGTGCCGCTCATCTCGCCAACCTGCGGGATGGTGAAGCCAAGTACGGGGAGAGCGGCTTCGATCTTGAGGGTCTCGCGGAGCTCGGGTGTGAGGGTTTCGGTGAGGTCGACCATGGCGGGGAGGCGCATGTCGGGCTTGTCGATGCCGTACTTTACGATGGCCTGGTCGTAGGTCATCTGGATGAAGGGCTCGGCGGGAAGCGTGATGCCCGCAGCGGAGAAGGCGGCATGCAGGAAGCCTTCGGCGGTGGCGAAGATGGTCGCCATCTGCGGGAAGCTGACTTCGAGATCGATCTGGGTGAAGTCGGGCTGGCGGTCGGCGCGGAGATCTTCGTCGCGGAAGCAGCGGGCGATCTGGAAGTAGCGGTCGAAGCCGGAGACCATCAGCAGCTGCTTGAAGATCTGCGGCGACTGCGGAAGCGCGAAGAAGTGGCCGGGATGCACGCGGCTGGGAACAAGGTAGTCGCGAGCGCCTTCTGGGGTAGAGCGGGTGAGGAGCGGGGTCTCGATCTCGAGAAAGCCGTTGTCTGAGAGGAAGTCGCGGATGGCGCGGGTGACCTTGTGGCGCAGCAGGAAGTTCTTCTGCAACTCGGGACGGCGCAGATCGAGGTAGCGATACTTCAGTCGAATCTCTTCGTTGGTGATGGGACCGTCGTCGGCGATGGGGAATGGCGGGGTTTTCGCATCGTTGAGCAGCAGGAGCGAGGTCGCGACGAGCTCGATGTCGCCGGTAGGCATCTTGGGATTCTTGAGGCCTTCGCCGCGTTCGCGAATCTTGCCGGTAACGGCGACGACGAACTCTGGGCGCGCGGCCTCGGCCTTGGCGTGGGCTTCGGGTGAGGATTCCTGATCGATGACCACCTGGGTGATGCCAGTGCGGTCGCGGAGGTCGAGGAAGATGAGACCGCCGTGGTCTCGGCGGCCATTGACCCAGCCCATCAAGGTTACGGTTTCGCCGGAGTTCGAACTGCGCAGATCGCCACAGTAGTGGGAGCGCTGGAGGGTGCCTAGAAAGTCGAGTGTCACAATCCTTCTATTGTACGAAGTTCTGAGCCGGACCGGCGGGATGGGGCGTTCTTTGCAGGGCGATCAGTTTTCCGGCAGCGTCGATGAGCAGGGCGATGCCTCCGCCGAGCGCGGTGTTGAAGAGCCGGATGTGCGCGGCGGAGGTCTGCGAGAAGCCGCCGGAGCGGAACAAGAAGACAACGTACAAGGTGACGAAAAGCGAGAAGACGGCGTAGTTGACGGCCTGCAGTGCAAAGGCGGCCCAGGCAAAGACGACCACGCAGATGAGGATGACCGGTAGCGAGAAGTTGACGAAGCGTGCGAGCAAGAGGGCGATGGCTGCGCCGCCGATCGTGCCGAGAAGGCGCGCAATGCTGCGGCTGAGGGTGGCGTTCCACTTGGGTTTCATTACGAGCAGCGCGGTCATGGGGCACCAGTAGCCGTTGCGGATGTGGAAGTGGCGATAGATGGCGGTGCAGAGGAGGAGCGTGAGGGCGAGGCGGAGCGTGTAGGAGGCTGTCTCGTGTGTGGGGTGGAGTTCGTCGCGGAGGCGAGTCCAGAGCTGGCCGGCGCGGAGCCGGAGGCGCTGGGTGAGTGGCGGGGCGATGGACTCACTGCGGGCGTGGCGCAGGAAGTGGAAGCCGGTGAAGATCAGCATCTGCAGGATGCCTCCGGCGACGACCATGGCGGTGCGGCCGATGGCGAAGTGCAGGCCGCGGGGGAAGTAGCTGGCGATGATGAGGAAGGTCGCGCATTGCATGCCCATCCAACCGGCGGTGGGGCTGAGGTCGGAGAGCACGCCGTAGTTGATGGCGGCGATGACGACGAGCAGCAGCACGAGCCAGTCGTACTGCGCGCCGAGCGAGCCGACGAGCGTAGCTGAGGCGATGCCGAGGGTGAGCAGGCCCATGCTGAGCAGGGCGGAGGCGAGGGCCTCGTGAAAGATGGCGAAGCCGATGGTGAAGGCTGCGCCAGCTGCGATGGCTCCGGCGCTGGCGTGGCCGGTGCGCTGGCCGAGAACGAGAGCTAGGACGATGGCGAGGACGGCCCGGAGGCCTGCGAGGGGCGTTCGCTTTGCCCACGGGAAGAGGGTGGTGTCGGTCGAGATGGTGAGGACGTTCAGCACGGCTCTTGCAGGATAGATGCTCGGCGAGTCGTGCAGCGACTTGGCGAAGTTGGGAGCAGGGTGGATTTTGTTCAATTGAGAGCGATTGATGGGTATTTCAGGCGGACTTGAGGACACTGGCAGGGCTGGGGCGGCATGGTGAGGGAGCCGTCGATGTTTCGGCGCAAGTTCGAGTCAACGCTTTTCAAATTCATGTATCTCAGAGGTGATCCGATGCAGACACGCATGTCTGTCCTGGCAACATTCTTTGCAGTGGCCATGGTGGCCGGTACGATCCAAGCGCATGCTCAGTACGCTCCGATCGGGGGACTGCTGGTGAACAGCCAGCCCCGGACGGGCACGATCAACACGAGCCGTCCTCAACCGCCGAGCATCAACCGTCCCCAACCTCCGACCCAGGCTACCAGCGGAGGCTGGAACCGGGTGTCGAATGTCAGCGGGAGCACGAGTCGTCCGCAGCCGCCGAGTCCGCCCACGACGAATGGTTGGGACGTCAAGAGCAACAAAGGCACTGGTTCCCAGCCGAGCACTATGTCGGGACTGGTGCAGCAACAGAATAATGCGCAGCGGAGCAACATTACGCAGCAGACCCAGGGGCTGCTACAGCAGCAGAGCAGCCGTCCGCAGCCCCCGGTGATGGGGAATCAGGTGCGACCACAATCGGGGCTGATCCAGTCGAGCGGGTCGCAACGGGCGTTTGCTCAGAGCGCTCCGCAGTCACCGCGGCCGCAGACGTCGACGCTTCCATCCCAAACGCCTAAGCGGCCGGCGGCACCGCCGCATCGCAATCACTAAGAGGCTTGCAGGGGCGGGCGAATAGGCCGGAGGTCTGGCCTCTTCGCCCGCTGCTGTTAGTTCTGGAGTTTCGCGGCCAACTCGGCGCGCGGGATCTTGACCTGTTCGCCGGTGGTGAAGGTCTTGACTGTGTAGGTGCCGGTGGCGGCTTCGTCTTCTCCGAGGAGGATGACGTGGCGAGCGAGGGCGTCAGCGAAACCAAAGGACTTGCCGATTTTGAAGCTACCTTCGCCAACTTCGACCTTGAGACCGGCGGCGCGGAGTTCGCGGGCGAGTGCGAGAGCGGCGGGGTTTTGCGTGATACCGAGGGGAGCGATGTAGGCGTCGAGCTTGGGGGCTGCGACAGTCTCGCCTGAAGCAGCAGCGTCGGCTTCGGCCTGGGCTTGCAGCGTCAGGATGAGGCGGTCTTCGCCGATAGCGAAGCCGATGCCGGGGGCGCGCGGGCCACCGAGCATCTCGGAGAGGCCGTCGTAGCGACCGCCGCCGAGCATGGCGTTTTGCGTGCCAAGGCCGGTGGTGACGGTGAACTCGAAGGTGGTGCGTGTGTAGTAGTCGAGGCCGCGGACGAGGCGCGGGTTCAGGTGATACTTCACGCCGCAGGCTTCGAGCGCGGCAAGCACCTGCTCGAAGTGAGCAGCGGAGTCTTCGCTGAGGTAGTCGGCGATCTTGGGGAGGTTGTTGATGATCTCCTGATCGGCTTCGTCCTTGCTGTCGAGTACGCGCAGGGGGTTGGTGTCGGCCCGGCGCTGATTGTCTTCGCACATGAGGTGCTTCACGGGCTGCAGAGCGTCGCGCAGAGCGGCGTTGTAGCGGACGCGGTCTTCGCTGCTGCCGACGGAGTTGAGTTCGAGCTTCCAGTCGCGGATGCCGAGCTCGTCGAGCAGGGTGGCGAGCATCTCGAGGACCTCGGCGTCACGGAGCGGGGACTCTGCGCCGGAGGATTGGGGGCCGATGACCTCGGCACCGATCTGCCAGAACTGGCGATAGCGGCCACGCTGGGGGCGTTCGCGGCGGAACTGCGGGCCGATGTAGTAGAGCTTCTGCAGATTGCCAGTCTCGCCGAGCTTGTGCTCGATGTAGGCGCGGACGACGCCTGCGGTGGACTCGGGGCGAAGGGTGAGGGATTGCGACGATTTTGTGAAGTTTTCCGACGCAAACTCTACCACTAGATCATCTCGCAACCACTCTTCGCCCTTATCGGGGACTGCAGTTGGGACGACGAGTCTTTTGACGGCTTTAATTGTTCTGCTCTGGTCATTGATTTGACTGGAGTCTCTGGGCTCGTCCTGCGCGAGCCATTCGTCAAAATCTTTTTGACGCACATATGAAGGAGCACCAAATGCAACTAAAGTCGCAATGAGCGCAGGAGATATTTCGCCAGCGAAAGCCACGATCTCATGTTCATGCGGGCGATCGCGAACCTCGATAGTGAGTGCGAAAGGTGCGTCAATTGTGCTCCAAGATCCCAGCCGCTGGCTGTGCTTACGAAGCCACCAGTCCCTTAGCGCATCTTTGTCGAATCTTTCGCCATCTTTCCACGTGAACATCTCTTTGGAGACGATGTCGGTTTCCTCGCCGACGCCGCGGGCGAAGAGTTCCGTGGACTCGAAGATGGGGGTGCGGATTTCGCCGAAGCCGTAGCGGGCGAAGACGGCGCGGGCGGTGGTTTCCACGTGATTCCAGAGGGGTGTCTGGTCGGGAAGTAGGTCGCGGGTGCCGCGGACGGCTTTGATGGTGGGCTTCGGTGCTGTCTTTTTGCTATCGCTCATGCAAGTAACAGTTTAGCGGAGTGGAGGGTATGCTCGCGCCTTCGGCTCTCGCTACAGCCAATACAGGGGTCTGTCCACCACGCGGATGATAAGACTATCCGCTCCGGTCGAGATGACAAGGTCTAGGTAATCCCTTGGGTTAAGGCCAAACCGACGGGTCCGAGAAGCCGGACCCGGACACCGGGCGGATGAGGTTAGGCGAGGGGGGAGGGGGTAATGCTCTCTTCGATCTCTTTGGTCTGGATGCGGACGTCAATGAGGAAGCCCGCTCCGATGCCGAGGGGGATGAGGCCGACGGCGAGGCCGGAGAGGACGTCGCGCTCCTGCAGGATGGCGGCGAGGACGGCGAAGAAGGCCATCAGGCCAATGGAAGAGCAGACCAGAATGATGCCGGCGAGGCGGCTGTTGGCGCGGCGGCGGGTGAGATCGGCGGTGGGCTTGCCGTGGAGGATGGCTAGCTCCTGGGGGGTGGGAGGGATGGGCACGCCCTTGGCGATGGCGGCGAGGCGCTCGTTGGACTGGACCTCGCGATTGCGGATGCCGGACCAGGCGTTGGCGACGACGATACCGAGGATCATGAGGCAGCCGGCGACGGGAACGATGAAGGGGCTGTCGGTGACCTGGGAGTAGTCGTGGAAGAAGAGGGCGAAGGTTGCGAGTGCCATGTGGGGCTCCTGGGCTGCGAGGTGCGCAGCAAATGTGATGGGTGCTTCGACTGAGAGGGCTAGTGAAAGTTTCAGTGGCGTGCGTGAAACTTTTGGAGGAGGATGCAGTCTGAGGGCGAAGAGCAGCGAGAAGACAGGCGTGAGAAGACAGGGTCCTTCGACTGCGACCTGCGGTTTCCGCTCAGGATGACAAAGTTAGAAAGTAGTTTTGCAAGGAGCCGATGCGGCAGGATTTGACCAGTCCGGAGATGTTTGAGGCTTTGGTGCGGGAGCATCAGGGGCTGGTGTTTCGTACGCTCACGCGGTTTACGGGGGCGGGCGGGCATGTCGATGACTTAGCGCAGGAGGTCTTTCTGCGGCTTTACCGGGCGTTGCCGTACTTCCGTGGCGATGCGACGGTGTCGACCTACCTCTACCGGATTACGTACAACGTGGCGCAGGATGAGTGGAAGCGTCGTCGGCGCGAGCGGACCTATGTGGCGTCGGAACCTGCGTTCGCGGAGGACGAGGGTGAGGCGTGGCTGGAGAACTTTGCCGGGGATGGGTTCGCGGGGCAGCATGCACGGTCTCCTGAGGATCATATGGTGGAGGCTGAGCTGCGGGAGTCGGTCGATGCGGCGCTGGGAACGCTGAGTGAGGTGGAGCGGGCGGTGCTGGTGCTGTATCACCAGGAAGAGTGTAGCTATGAGGGCATTGCAGCGGCGCTAGAGATGCCGATCAATACAGTGAGGACGCATCTGCATCGCGGGCGCAAGAAGCTGGGCGAGCGATTGCGAGCGGTGCAGGGACAGGCAGTTGTGAGTGAAAATGAAGGTACGTCGCGGGCGGGGATGCGTTCGGCGATTCCGAATGGGCTGGCGGCCGGGAGGCGAGCGTGATGGATCAGAATGTCGAACTGGATGCGAGGGTAGAGCGCGCACTGGAGCAGGCTCCGGTAGTGCGGATCCCTGAAGGTTTTGCGGCGAAGGTTGCGGCTGCTGCTGCGGCGCAGCCGGTGGTGAGGGTGCGCGTACGGAGGCGGATCTCGCTGGGGCACGCGATGACTTTAGGGGCGATGGTGGTGGTGCTGGTGGCTTTGTTTGTGGTGGCTCCGATGGCAGGGACGAAGGTGCAGAGCTGGCCGTTTGCGCTGGAGATGGTGCTGCTGGCGCAGCTGGCAGGGCTGGGGTTTGGCGTTATGCGGAAGGGCAGCGTCTAGGATTCGCCGCGCCTACTAGGATCCGCCGCACCTACCGCCCCACACTCCCACCGCGGTTGGCCTCTCGCTCACTCAGCATCTGCAGTCGCGGAAGAAAGTCGCTTCGCCGCACCCAGATTTTATAGCTCGACACCGACCCTGCCTCATGCCGCGGATACGTCCGCATCGTCTTCGGCAGAACAATTTGCTCCGGGTTCAGCTCCACGCTGTCATCGCACCGCCGCACCAGCGATGACTCATCGAAGACGCACTCATACCCCACCGGCAGTGCCGCATACCCTGCGGACATAATTTTGCCCAGCTCAGCCACGTCGCCAAACGCGAGCCCACCTGTCGTCTGCACTTTAACGCCGGCACCTGCCTGCAGAAACACTACGTACTCTGCTCCGACACCCAGCCCCGCGTACGGCCCAAAGTACACAACCTCAGTAGCCTTCGATCCCTTGTACGGAACCTCCACCACAGCCTTGTACACCACGGTGCCATAGTGCTCCGTATCACCAGCCACAATCCGCACTAATGCAACCTGGTCAGCCTGCGTAAACAGGTCGCCAATCGTCACGCTGCGAGTCACGGCTGCGCGCAGCACCGGTGTGCCACACAGCAGCAGCATCGCGCATCCTGCCATCCAGGTTCGTCCTGTGCGACTCCAAACCATCCATCGCCCTCAAAACTGCCTGCCACTCTTCTACTCTTATCGGCCGTCCAACGGCCAGTTTTTACGTTCGATCGTAAATACATCCCGCGTTGTGCAATAGCCGCCACCGCCGTGCATTCTGCCGATCAGCCGCATCTGCGTCGGATCGACGTGCAGCCGAGCCAACCCGTCGGGCCCTTCAAAGACGTTCTCACGCACATGGACATACACAATTTTGCCCAGCACAATCGTACTCGCCCCGCCCGGCTCCAGCACCTCGAAAACCTCGCATTCCAGCGCCACCGGAGATCCCACAATGCGCGGTATAGTCACCGCCGTACCCTCTGCCAGCTCCAGTCCCGCCAGCACAGTCTCGTCCGTCCCCACCGGAGCATTCGTTGCCGTCACGTTCATGGCTTCTGCCAGCTCTTCCGGCACCATGTTCACCACAAACTGCTTCCGCGCGCGGATATTCGCCAGTGTGTCTTTGTACTGCCGATCGGGAGCGCCCGAGATGCTGATCGCCACCAGCGGCGGATCGCTCGACACAATATTGAAGAACGAGAACGGAGCCGCATTCACACGCCCCGCCTCATCCCGACTCACCACCCACGCAATCGGTCGAGGCAGAATCACGCTCGCCAGCAGTTTATAGCTATCCCCTTTCGACATTGTCCCTAAATCGAACCCAGCAAATCCATCCGACATCCCAATCTCCTCTTCCTAGTCACAAACAACAACTTTGCCCCTATCGTCTGGGCCCAGCACGCCCATCGGCACCTCGTGATCATGCGGAAACAGCACCAGCCACTTCCCGTCGATCGCCCGCCGCAGAAATTTCTTCCGCTCCTCGATACACCGCAGCGGATCGAGGTCATACCCCATCACCCAAGTCGCCTCAAGGTGTCGGCTCGTCGGAATCAGATCGCTCACAAAGCACGCGTGTTCCCTGGCTCCGCCATGTGCCACACCCTCAATATGCACGCCCAGCACATCCGGAGTATGTCCTGGCAGGGTCTCCACCCACACTCCTGGCACGATCTCCGCAGACTTTTGGATGTTCACCGATGGCAGTTCCTCTGTCCCGCGAAGGCGCGCGTCCTCCGTGGCAAATCTACCTGCGCCCTCCAGGTCGATCAACGTCATCTGCCTGTTCGCGATCAACGGATCGTAGTTTTGAGCGAGATAACTCACCTTGTCGCGATCCCGCTGCAGCCGCGCACTCGCCATCTCACCCGCAGCCGCAAAGTACCGCGCATTTCTGAACGTCGGGGACACGCTGCCATCCTCATGCAAGGTCGTGTTCCATCCGCAGTGGTCGAAGTGCAGATGCGTGTTCACCACATGCGTGACTTCATCCGGATGCACCCCTGCGGCGGTCAGGCTCTTCGGTAGCAGCTGCTTGTTCTCGAGGATTCCGCGCATCTTCGCGGTCTGCTTATTGCCCACGCCGGTCTCGATCAGCACCACCGCCGTCCCCGTGCGCACGACCACGCAGTTCGTGCCCAGCAGCACCCGATTCTCCGCATCGGCAGACATCTTTCGCTGCCACAGCGTCTTCGGCACCACCCCGAACATCGCCCCGCCATCCAGCAGAAAACTGCCATCCGTGCAGACCGTCAGCTCGTAGTGTCCTACGAGCTGACGCCCACGCACCAGCGTCGCCTCTACTACAGGTGCAGCCATCTCCATGCACCGAGTCTACTCTGCCCTCGCGGCACATCGATCAGCCTGCAACCGCAGCAGACCGCCACACCTTACCTTAGTGCTCACGCAAAATAGCCTGCGGCTCCATCCGCGACGCCGCATCCACGATAGCTGCATTCGCCACCGAGGTATCCAGCGCAGCCTTCATAGCTGCCATGCCATCTGTTAGGGGGACTCGCTTCTCCTGGAAGCACGATCGACAAAGCACCGGACGCCCTTGCGTCGGCTTAAACGGCACCGTCGTCTCGATCCCGCAGGCCGAGCACTCCGTTCGGGTCTCCGTACGACTGTACGGCAATACGGACGGTGCGTTGGGGTTCGCTGAACGACCTAGCCCTGCTCGCTTCGCTTTACAAAGCTTGCAACGCTTCGGATCGTTCTTGAACTGCTTGTCGAAAAAAAAGAGTTGCTCTCCGGCAGTGAATACAAAATCATTACCACAGTCGGTGCACTTCAAAAACCTGTCTACAAATTGCATCTGCCTTCTCCCATCGAGCGGGATAAGGCTGAACAGTAGCCTTGGTCGTCGTTTTGATCTTTCCCGGGGTCACGTTCAAGCCTGTAGTTACATCTCTGCTAGGAGCCCGAAGAACGCACAATCCTGACTTGCAACTTCATAAACCAAGATCAAAAAGAGATGGAGGGGATCCAGTCTCTCAGCCCTGCAATTGTTTGTCCGGTAAAGGCTTGTTTCAGCCTCCGACAGACTCCGCTCACTCGTATCATCGAGCTCGCCGCAAACCTGGTTGCCGTCCCGGACCCTCCTGCAGCCTGCAATTGCAGAGCTCCGATCAGGAGGGTCCTTCGCGGTGTTCGTGATCAAGTTCTATGCCTTACGGCTAAAACTAATCTTGTTCCTTGCGGACCTTCTTCCGGTTACGCTTGCGTGCCAATGCTTCCTTCACACGCTTCTTCTCGCCCGGCTTCAGGTAAAACGAGTGACGCTTTACTTCCTTGATGATGTCCTCGGTCTGCACTTTGCGCTTGAAGCGGCGCAACGCATTCTCAAGAGGCTCACCTTCTTGTACTCGAACTTCTGCCAATGGAAATACACCTCCAAACTCGCCCACGTGGCTTCTAATATCTTACGGGTGACACAAGCGTTTTACCATAACCAAAACGTCTGCGACCACTACTTTAATCCAATCGCCCAGAAAACATATCTCGTTGCAGGACAGAATGTTAGCTCTTCCTACATCCGCCACGAAGACTCCCCCAAAGCTACCCATAAAAGCCAATAGAACCCAAAGCCGCTCTCTCGCCTACACTAGCCTCATGGTTCGTTCCTTCCGAGGCATTACCCCCACCGTGCCGGCCACCTGCTACGTCGACCCCTCCGCCCAGGTCCTCGGTGATGTCGTCCTCGGCGACCACGCCTCCATCTGGATGAACGCCGTTGTCCGCGGGGACGTCCACTCCATCCGCATCGGCAACGGCACCAACATTCAGGACTGCGCCGTCCTTCATGGCATGCGCAACCTGCACCCCGTCCACATCGGCAACGGCTGCACCATCGGCCACAACGCCACTGTTCATGGCTGCACTCTCGAAGACGATGTCCTCGTCGGTATGGGCGCCATCATCCTGAACGGAGCGCATATAGGTCAGGGCAGCATCATAGCGGCTGGGGCCCTCATCCCTGAAGGCACCCAGATCCCTCCACGGTCCCTCGTCGCCGGACTCCCTGGCAAGATACGCCGGGCCACCACGGACGAAGATCTCGCACTCATTCGGCACTACGCCTCGAACTACCTCGATTACACCCGCACCTACCTCGCCGAACCGTCGATTTAGCCTTCAGTTACCTCTGACGATGGGAAAATCATCTTCGCCCTAGGTTTCTCTCGGCCAGGGTTAGTCAGCCCTAAGGCACAACGGCTCCCATATTCTTCAGGCACAAAAAAGGGGCCCTGCGGCCCCTTTCTGTTTATAAACAATCCAAACTACTCTTGTGGAGGGGTTGTTGCTGCCGGAGCAGCCATCTGGCTTGCCTTTGCCTTCTCAGCCGAGTTTGTCGCCTTGTCCTGCTGCTTCACCAGCTTTTCCTGCTCTTTCGCTGCCTTGGCATTGTCCTTTGCGGCCTTCTCCTGCGCTTTCTGCTGTTTCTTCTGAGCCTTGGCCTGATCCTTCGTCATCGCATCGCTGGCCGGAGCCGTCGTGCTCTGCGCTGCCGGAGCAGCGTCCTGAGCCATCATGACGCCCATCGGCAAAACCAAAGTCGCGCCCAGAAGGGCTGCATAGAACTTCTTGCTTGTCATCGTTCATCTCCTCTTGGAAAGCGATTTATTGTCACGCGGTCGCAGTGAAGACCCGTCAAAATCGCTGTCGAAAGTTGGATGCTCGTCCATCGACATACGATGTCTTCTCTCGTCGCAGACCACGCAATCTCGCACCCGCGCATCACACTCTCGAACAAGGCACTCGTACTATCCCCCACGTAACGCAAGCGAAAGGCACGCCCATGGCAGACACAAATACCGCTCCCGCAATCACCAAGGAAAAGCTCATCGAACTTCTCAACCAGGACCTCGAGCGCGAGTTCCAGGCCACCATTGCCTACGTCAACTACTCGCAGGTGCTGAAGGGCGCGCAGTACATGAACATAGCTGGTGAGCTCGAGGTTCATGCCAAGGAAGAGCTCGGCCACGCTCTCAAGCTGAGCTACTGGATCGATCTCCTCGGCGGCATGCCCGCCGTTACAGCCAAGACCGTCAAGACCAGCGATAAGGCGACGGACATGCTCCGCTTCGATCTCGAGGCTGAGAAGGAAACCATCGCTAATTACCGCCGTCGCGTCAAGCAAGCCGACGCTCTCGACCAGTTCGCCCTCTCTGAAGATCTTCGCGAGATTCTTCGCGATGAGGCTGACCACCTTAACGCGCTTGCCACGGCCCTTGGCGAAGATACTCCCGACCCCGGCATTGCTCCTGAATAATCCATCACCCGCATTCACTTTTCATTACGGTAAGCGATAGAAATGCAAAAGACCCCGCCAAGGCGGGGTCTTTTGCGTAGCTGGAGAGTGCTTAGGCGGTGGCTACTTCGCTCGCGATGATGTTCACGAAGCGGCCCTTGGTGCCCTTGTTCTGGAACTTGACGATGCCGGTGACCTTCGCGTAGAGGGTGTCGTCGGAGCCGCGGCCGACGTTAAGGCCGGGCTTGTGCGGTGTGCCGCGCTGGCGTACGAGGATGCTGCCGCCAGAGACGAGTTGACCATCGCCACGCTTGATGCCAAGTCGCTGTGCGTTTGAATCGCGACCGTTCTTAGAACTGCCTAGACCTTTTTTATGTGCCATTCTGTGCCTCTTATGGCCGGGGTGCCCGGCGGAATTTTGTGGGGCTGACCCCAGGGGCTAAAGCCCCTTCAAAACTGGATGCCATGATGTCCGGACTAAAGTCCAGACCTATTCAAATCTTAGGCGTCGTAGCTGAAGCCGCCGACGAAGATCTCTTTGATCTTCACTTCAACGAAGCTCTGGCGGTGACCCTGCATCTTCTTGTACTGCTTCTTGCGCTTGTAATGGAAGACGAGGATCTTGTCGCCACGGCCCTCGGAGACGACTTCGGCAGTAACCTTGGCGTCGGTGAGGTTGGACTCGAACTTACCTTCCTGCATGGAGACGGCAACGACTTCGGAGAACTCGATGGTGCCGTTGTCGTGCGCGGCCTTTTCGATGCGGAGCGTGTCGCCGGGAGTTACACGGTACTGCTTACCACCGGTCTTGATAACTGCGTACATAGGATGAAACCTCAATTTCAGTAGAGCGCAGAAGGATACGCCTGCTTTTCCACGAGCTATATAGATGTCTTGTAAGGAGGCGGGGGTGGCGGCTGCCGATGTTCCGGGCTGCCAGCATTCCGGCCCTGCAGAGAGTCCCATGAAGAGACGCGTCTACTTCGCCAAACTCTACGAGTGTACCGGGAAATGGGGTTTCGGGTCAAGAAGGACAGGGAATCGGGAGTGGGGAATCGGGAGCAGGGAGAGGCTGCCCGGTAGAATAGGACGTTGCTGTGAGTGATTTCGCTAAAAATCGAGTGAAGTTTCGTGTCCCCTGGATGATTTTCTGGGTGGGGTTTGGGCTGCGTGTGGCCGTTATTTTGATTGGACATACGTATCGCATACGGGTGGACCAGGGGCACTTCAACTTTGGCTGGGAGATGGGGAGGATCGCCCGATCGGTAGCTACGGGGCAGGGGTTTGCGAATCCCTTCAATGGGGTTTCGGGACCGACGGCGTGGTGCCCCCCGATCTATCCGCTGTTGATGGCGCTGAGTTTCAAGCTGTTCGGGGTGTACTCGAATGGGGCGGCGTTGTTTTTGCTGGTGGTGAACAGCGTCTTTTCTGCCGGGATTGCACCGGGAGTGTATGAGATTGCGGCGCGGTGCTTCGATGCGAAGGGGGTCGCCCGGCGTCGGTCGAAGCATGCGGAGCCGGTGGCGCTCTGGTCGGGGTGGTTGTGGGCGGTATATCCGGCGGCGCTACAGTATGCGATCCACTGGATATGGGAGATGTCGGTTTCGGCGTTCCTGTTTACGTGGATTATTGTGCTGGCGCTGCGGATCAGGGGAGTTGGGGACAGTTCGCTTCCCACCTTAGGCGACGATAAGGCTGTCGGCGAAGACGGGGCACCCAGGTTCCAGCCATGGATATGGTTTGGGGTGTTGTGGGGGCTGCTGAATCTTTCAAATGCTTCGTTGCTGCTTTGCCTGCCCGCGATGATGATCTGGATTGGCTGGCCGGAGTTGAAGCGGCTGGACTGGCCGGTGATCTGGCGCAGTTTTGGCGGGGCTATGCTGGCGGGCGTGGTGATGTGTGTGGTGATGGCGCCTTGGTGGGTTCGGAATGAGCGCGCGCTGCATGCGTTTGTGCCGACGCGGTCGAATCTTGGGTTTGAGCTGTATGAGTCGACGCGGCAGGTGAACGACGGCTTCCAGTGGGGCACGACGCTGCCGCTGTGGCCGGGTGATCCGCAGTTCAGGCACTATGTGCAGGTCGGCGAGATACAGATGGGCAAGGAGCAGGCGGCGAAGGCTGCCGAGAACCGAAAGGCGATGCCGGGGCAGATGGCGAAGTGGTATCTGCAGAGGTTCCTGTTCTTCTGGGATGGGACGCCACATCCTCCGGAGAAGCATCCCGGAGCCGAGTTTGGACGGCAGCTGAGCTATGCGTTCATTAGTGCCTGCGGGCTGCTGGGCTTGGCCTTGATGCTGCGGCGACGTGTTGTGGCAGCGGGGCTGATGGCGATTGTGTTTGTGCTGCTGCCGCTGCCGTATTACCTGATCACGGTGCAGCCGCGGTTCCGGCATCCGATGGAGCCGCTGATTGCGGTGCTGGCGGTGTATCTGTTCCGGTCGACGGAGAAGCCACGGGATAAAGCGGTAGCGGGCTAGTGAAGCAGATCCCCTTCGGGGATGACAAAGAAAAGGATTAGAGGCAACGACGATGTACGAGGTATTGGTAACGGGAGCTTCGGGGTTCTTTGGCGGATTGCTGAAGCGTCGGCTGCTGGCTGAAGGGTTCGCTGTGACGAACATCGACCTGGTGCGGGATGTAGATGCGCATGAGGCACTGACTTCGATTCAGGGCGACATTCGCGATGCGGCGTTGCTGAAGCGGGTGTTTGGCGAGCACAAGTTTGTTGCGGTGTTTCACTGTGCGGCGATGCTGGCGCATGACGTTAAGGACGAGTCGATGCTGTGGACGAGCAACGTGGAGGGGACTCGGCTGGTGGCGCAGGCTGCGGTGGATGCCGGGGTGATGAAGATGGTGAACATCTCTTCGAACTGCCTGTGGGCCGAGGGATTTGGCAGGCCGGTGACCGAGGCGGATGCGCCTGCGCCGGTGGAGCTGTATGGGAAGTCGAAGCTGGAGGCCGAGCATGTGCTGGCGGCGTTACAGCAGGACAACCCTGCCCTGCAGGTGGTGACGCTGCGGTGTCCGACGATCATCGACGGCGGGCGTTTGGGACTGCTGGCAATCCTGTTCGAGTTTATAGAGGACGGCAAGAAGGTGTGGGTCGTTGGCGATGGAAGCAATCGGTATCAGTTCATCTATGCGCAGGACCTAGCAACAGCGTGCCTGCAGTGTTTGAACTACGACAAGTCAAATCTGTTTCACATTGGCAGCGATGATGTACCGACGATGCGCGGAATGTATGAGGCGGTGATTTTGGAGGCTGGGACTAAGGCGCGTGTGGCTTCACTGCCGAAGGCGCCGACGCTTGCGGCGATGAAGCTGGCGCATACGTTAAAGATATCTCCGCTGGGACCGTATCACTACAAGATGATTGCGGAGAGCTTTGTGTTCGATACGGCCCGGATTCGCAGGGAGCTAGGGTGGGCGCCGACGCTGACGAATACGGAGATGATGGTGCGGGCGTTCGACTACTATCACCAGAACAAGCGGGCGATCCATGAGCGCACGGATGTGTCGGCTCATAGCAAGGCTGCGCCGATGGGCGTGATTCGGCTGTTGAAATGGATGTCTTGAGAGCAGGGATTGGGAGTAGGGACAGATGAAGAGTTTTCCGAAGATTCTGGTGCAGCGGTTAGTGGCGGGGGCGCAGATGCCGCGTTACGCGCATGTGGGGCTGTATGGCGATCTGGCTGCGGACTTGTTCGCGGCGGAGGCGGCAACGCTGGCTCCAATTGGAGAGCCTGGAGCGACCGTAATGGTGCGAACAGGGCTGGCGATGGAGTTGCCCTCGACGCATGGAGCGTTGGTGGAGGACCGCTCCGGGCTGGCGGTGCGGGGGATTACTACGCTGGCTGGGGTGATCGACCCGGGGTATCGCGGCGAGCTGAAGATTGTGTTGACGAACCTGACGCCGACGGCGCAGGTGATCGCTCCGGGACATCGGATAGCGCAGCTGCGGATCGTGGAGCGGATCGAGGCGATCTTCGAAGAGACGGACACGATCGCGGAGACGGAGCGCGGTGAGGGTGGGTTCGGGTCGACGGGGCGGTAGTGGTTCGCGCAAGAGTATTTTTGCGATTTATCGAATTGCAATGAAAAAGATGGAACCGATGCAGAAGAGCTGCCGTATCCCTACACATCGCGAGTTGCTCTGAACCATGGCAGAGAGACTCCAGAAAATTGGATATACCGGAGACTCTACTATGCGTTCTATCGTTCTTGCCCTCGCCCTCGTTGCGCCTTTGAGCGCAGTTGCCGCCACCCCCAACACCACCTTCACGACGCCCGATGTTCACTCGCTCCGTTCGCACGATGCGAAGCCACAGCAAGTATTCCTCACGCTGGTCAACCGCACCTCGCAGGATCGCGAAGTCAAGATAGGCAACGATGTATACAAGCTGAACTACAACAGCAAGCTGAATCTTCTTGTTCCCGTGGGTAGCTCGCTGAAGGTGTACAGCCAGACGAACTCGAAGGTGAATGGCCAGGAGCTGATGCAAGTGTCGGCTGACGATCAGAACAAGAGCATCGAGCTGAAGTAAGCAAGAACAGGAAGTAGGGAATAGAACACTGGCGGCGGACCGATGTGACGGGCCCGCCGCGGATGGAAGTGGCCCGCTGACGATGATGCGGGCGTTTTTCTTTAAGCGCGTGGTTCGACCTATACTTGTTTTAGATGCCCAGTGAGTACGAACCATGCGGAGATGCTACCCCGGGGAGTGATGCGCAGCATGAGGCGCTGCTTTCGCCAGCGGCAGAGGCGGCCGGATTGTCGGAGCTGCCTGTAGCTGCAGCGGTCAAGCGCGGAGCTTTTCGCAGCGACCAGGTGTGGAGCTACTTCGGACCGGCGTTTGTGGCTTCGGTGGCATACATCGATCCGGGTAATTTTGCGACAAACATTCTGGGTGGAAGCCAGTTCGGCTATCGGCTGCTGTGGGTGCTGCTGTGGTCGAATGCGATGGCGATCCTGATCCAGTACCTATCGGCCAAACTGGGAATCGTGACGGGGTGCACGCTTCCGCAGAGCTGCCGCAAACATTTTTCGCGGCCAGTCACGATTCTGTTGTGGGTGTGTGCCGAAATCTCGGCTGTGGCTACGGACCTGGCGGAGTTCCTGGGAGCGGCGCTGGGTTTGGATCTGCTGATCGGGCCAGCCCTGCTGGCGCATGGGTTCTCGGCGACGGGAGCGATGTTCTTCTCGGCAATGATCGCGACGGTGGCGGTGTTTGGCATCCTGGCGTTGGATCTTGCGGGGTTTCAGTGGCTGGAGCGTGGCATCATGGCGTTCGTCGGGGTGATTGGGCTGTGCTACGGGTTTGAGGTGTTCCTGGTGCATCCGGACTGGCACCAGACGTTTATCTCGACGATCCTGCCGACGTTCGACCTGCGCAGCCATAAGGCGATGAGCGGCAGCGTGTTTGCTGCGGTGGGCATGCTGGGTGCGACGGTGATGCCGCATGTGATCTATCTGCATTCGGCGCTGGTGCAGCCGCGGCTGAGGGAGATGTCGCCTGTCGCGAAGAAGCCGAAGCGGTGGATGCTGGAGCAGTATCTGCGATTTGAGCTGGTCGATGTGTTCGTGGCGATGAATGGAGCGTGGCTGATCAATAGCGCCATGATCGTGATGGCGGCGGTGGCTCTGGGTGCGGGGTATGGCAAGGGGCCGGACTTCGCACCGACGATCGAGGACGCGTTCCACACGCTGGGGCCGCTGCTGGGTAAGGGAGCGGCGGTGGTATTTGCGGTGGCGCTGCTGTGCTCAGGGCTGTCGAGCTCGACGGTGGGCGTGATGGCGGGGCAGGTAATCATCGAGGGATTTCTCGAGATCAAGTTTCCTATCTTTCTGCGGCGGTTTATTACGGTGGTGCCTGCGCTGATCGTGATTGGGGTGGGGGCCGATCCGCTGAAGATCCTGATCGATTCACAGGTGCTTCTGAGCTTTACGCTGCCGGCTGCGCTGATTCCGTTGCTGATCTTGACGAACAGACACGACGTGATGGGCGACTTTGTGAGCGCGGCGAGGACGAAGGTGGCAGGGTGGGTGGTGACGGCGGTGATTCTGGCTTTGAATGCGGTTCTGCTGGTGCAGGTGCTTTGAGACAGGTAGCGTGGAGTAGGCAGTAGGAAGTAGAAAAAGAAAAGGCTCGCCTGATGGCGAGCCCTTCGTTTTTTAATGGATGGTTGAGGATCAGTGGGGGTGACCGCCGCCTTCGTGCGGAGCCTCGTGGGGTGCGGCGGGAGCAGCGTGCGGCGCTTCTACGTGCGGCGCTGACTGCTGGGCAGGGCGAGCCTGCTGTTCGGGCCGTTGCTGCTGGACTTCACGCTGCGGTTGAACCTGCTGCTGGCGCTGCTGCTGCATCTGCTGTGGCCGCTGCTGTACCTGCTGCTGCTGAACTCGCTGCTGTTGCTGTTGTTGGACCTGCTGACGCTGCTGTTGCTGCACCTGCTGATTGCGCTGCTGCACCTGCTGTGTACGCTGTTGCTGCTGCACTTGCTGAGTACGCTCCTGCTGCTGCACTTGCTGAGTGCGCTGTTGCTGCTGCACCTGCTGGGTCCGTTGCTGTTCCTGCACGTTATGCTGCTGAAGCTGCTGATTGCGCTGCTGCTCCTGAACATTACGTTGTTGCTCTTGACCGTTGCGCTGCTGTTGGACTTCGTTGCGCTGTTGCAGGTTCTGGTTACGCTGCTGTTCCTGAACGTTGCGCTGTTGTTCCTGCCCGTTCCGCTGCTGCTGTTGTTGCTGCACGGCTACGCTGCGCTGCTCCTGCTGCTGCACTTGGCGTGGAGCGGAGGCGATGCCGCGCGTTTCGCCGACACCGCGAGCGGCAAAGGCCTGAGCCGGACGACCGTTGTTGGCGCTGAAGCGCTGTTGCGGGTTCTGGAATGACGACTGGCGGAGTTGCTGCTGGGCAGCGACAGGGCCAGCATGCTGCTCACCGCGTGCGGCCAGTTCGGTGGGACGAGGACGCACATTGATGCCGCCACGTCCGCCGTTGAAGCTGACGCGGTTGTCAGGACGAGCGTTGTAAGAGCGACCGTTATAGACCACATTGCGGTTGTAAACGTAGCTGTTGTTGATGCGGCCTACGTTGGTGACGCTGCGGTTGTAGTAGAAGTTGTTGCCGTGCCAGAAGCCGCCGAAGTAGCCTATGCCGATGTAACCGTAGCCGTAGTTAACGCCGCCGTAAAAGCCTACATGCGGTCCCCAGTAGCCGTGATGGAAGGCGTAGCGGCCACCGTAGTAGCCCCAGTAGGGAGGTGTCCAGAGAGCGCCATAGTACGGTGGGGCGCACCAGGCACCGGGAACCCAGTAATAGCCGTCAGCACCCCAGGCCCAGTAGCCGGGCGTCCAAAGGTAGTTGGGATCGGGAGCAGGTGGCTGATCGTATTCAGGAAGCTCTGGCGGTGCCTGCGAGGCGTATTCGTACTGCGCGTCGGCACCGTTGTCGGATGGGGGAGGCGCGTTGTAGGCGTAGTTCTGATCGCCGCCCTGCGTGTCGGCCAAAGCTTGTTCGCCGTAGGTTTCGCTCTGCTGCTGCGGGGCATAGGAGGCGCTGGTGCCCATGACGGCGGAGGACTGACCACTGGTCGAGCCAGAGGCGACGGGGGCGGCCATGTTGGCGGCTGCGGGGTCGACGCCTCCGTTGCCGGAGATGATGGGGGCGCTGTTGCTGCCGCTGGCACAGCCGTTGCAGCCCGAGAGACCAACGATGAACGCGGAGGAGAGAGCCAGTGTGGCTGCGGCGAGATAGCGAGTGTTGCGCTGATGAGATTTCATGGGACGTACAGCTCCTTGCTTACGTGGAGCAGCTGGGTGCGGCTGCTTTTGATGCACTGTCTTGTGATGCCGAGAGGTTCGCTGGGGGGTGTTCGGAAGATCGTTTTCGTGGCAAGAAAAAGCGGCCTGCCCTCTGAACGGAGGCGGCCGCTTCGGTTTGAGCATCGCTTTAGTGCTTTCCGCCGCTTTCGTGGGGTGCCGGGTGCTGGGCTGCAGGTCTGGATTGCTGCATCCGAGGCTGCGGCTGCTGACGACCCTGTGCGCCCTGCTGATGGGCCTGCTGCGGCTGCTGCTGAGCGCGGTTCTGCTGTACCTGCTGGCGTTGCTGGAAGGTGCCAGCATTGTTGGCGATGGGGCGATTTGCGCCGAGCGGCTGCTGCTGGGCGGTCATGGCCGGACGCCCATGGTTGTTGTTGAAGGCGGCTTGCGGGTTTTGGGCGGCGTTGTTACGCAGGTTGCGCTGACCGGGGAGAGCGGCGGTGTGCGCCTCGTGCATCGCGGCCATTTCGCCGGGGCGAGGGGCCATGTTGATGCCGCCGTGTCCACCGTTGTAGCTGACCCGCACGGTGGGACGCGCGCCGTAGGTGACGTGGTTGTAGACCACGGTGCGGTTGTAGACGTTGGTGACCGAGACGCGAGCGCCGACGTTGGTCACGGCGCGGTTGTAGATGAAGGCGTTGCCATGCCAGTAACCGCCGAAGTAGCCGGTGCCGATGTAGCCAAAGCCATAGTTGATGCCGCCGTAGAAGCCGATGTGGAGGCCCCAGTAGCCGCCGTGCCAGCGGTAGCGGCCGCCGTACCAGCCCCAGTAGCCGGGGGTCCAGAGAGCGCCGTAGTAAGGCGGGACGATCCAGACACCGGGGACCCAGTAGTAGCCGACATCGCCGTAGCCCCAGTAGCCGGGTGTCCAGAGATAGTTGTCGCCGGGGGCTTCGGGCTGGTCGTAGTCGGGGAGTGCGGGGGGCGCCTGATCTGAGGAGATGTCGGCGTCGTCAAGCGCCTGCTGACCGGCAGCGATCTGGGTGTCGGCCTGGGGGTCGGTGACGTCGGTGGGCGGAGCGTTGTATGAGTCGTCAGGCGAGCCAGCTACCGGCTGCTGTGGGCTGGGAGCACTGCGGACGATGGGAGCAGGGGCCTGCTGTGGCGGAGGGCCGCTGAGCTGATTCTGGGGCGCGGCATATTGATTGGTCGTTGGCTGGGCAACGACCGGAGACAACTGCTGCTGGGCAGCGGCGGCATCGCCGGGGGCCATGTTGGCCAGTGCGGGATCGGGGCCGGAGTCGTCAGGCGACGGAGCAGTCTGCTGGGCGTAGGCGGCGGTGCCGAAGGCCAGCGCGGCTGCGAGGCCAGCGAGATGGGGCAAGCGGCGGAGAAACTTGCTGGAAGCGGACGTAGTCGTCATCGTCATAGTCTTTCTAACTCCCGTGCCGGGGGAAAGTTTCTGTGCCGGGCTGTTTACCGGGCACGGAGGCACGCTTTCTTGAGATGCGGTTGAGGGTTACAGGGTATCAGCGGAAGGACGTTCAGCAGAAAGACGTTGGCGGATGCGAAAGGTCGAAGGGTGGGGGTAAAATCTTGGCATGACGAGCTGCGAACGACCGGCAAACCTCGACAGCCGCACGCGCGCCGTGCAGGCACCGCGCGTCAAGCGCTTTCGCCGCGGACGACATGACCGCGGTCGCAGCTAGAGCCGCGACTTTCCCGTACCCCTTACAAAATATTTGCCGCTGAGAGCCTACGTAGGCGTCGCAGCGGCCCCCGGAAACCTCTAAAGCCGCATCATCCCGGGTTCTGCGTTTGAAGCGCAGAACTCCCCGCGATAGATCAGGAGACCCGCGTCATGTCAGAAGCAAAGTCGACTCACCCCAACAGCTTTAACGCCGCCGCCACGCTGAAGAGCGGCAGCCAGACCGTGAATTACTACAGCCTTGCAGCGCTGAAGGATACGAAGCTTGCGAAGCTGCCGTTTTCGTTGCGCATTCTGCTTGAAAACCTGCTGCGCTGCGAGGACGGCAAGACCGTTACGGCCGATGACATCAAGTTCCTCGCGAACTGGGATGCCAAGGCGGAGCCGAGCCGCGAGATCGCGTATATGCCTGCGCGTGTGCTGATGCAGGATTTCACCGGCGTACCTGCGATCGTGGATCTGGCCGCGATGCGCGATGCGATGAAGGTGCTGGGCGGCGATCCGGAGAAGATCAATCCACTGCAGCCAGCGGAGCTGGTGATTGACCACTCGGTGCAGGTGGATGAGTATGGCACGCCGAACGCGTATGACCTGAATGCGGCGCTGGAGTTCACGCGTAACCGTGAGCGCTATGCGTTTCTCAAGTGGGGACAAACGGCGTTCAACAACTTCAGCGCAGTGCCGCCGGGCATGGGCATCTGTCACCAGGTGAATCTGGAATACCTTGCCCGGGTGACCTTCACGAAGACGGAAGAAGATGGTTCGGTGACGGCGTACCCGGACACGCTGGTCGGCACGGATTCGCACACGACGATGGTGAACGGCCTGGGCGTGCTGGGCTGGGGCGTGGGCGGCATCGAGGCAGAGGCTGCCATGCTGGGACAACCGGTGTCGATGCTGGTGCCGCAGGTGGTGGGCTTCAAACTGAGCGGGAAGCTGAAGGAAGGCACGACTGCAACGGACCTGGTGCTGACAGTGACCGAGGCGTTGCGCAAGCTGGGTGTCGTCGGCAAGTTTGTGGAGTTCTTTGGGCCTGGCATCAGCGAGCTGCCGCTGGCAGATCGCGCGACGATTGCAAACATGGCTCCCGAGTACGGCGCGACCTGCGGCATCTTTCCGGTGGATGCGGAGACGCTGCGCTACCTGAAGCTGACGGGACGTACGGACGAGCAGATTACGCTGGTGGAGGATTACTACAAGGCGCAGGGCATGTTCCACACGGCAGAGGCGGCGGAGGCGGAGTACTCGGCGACGTTGGAGCTGGACCTCAGCACGGTAGAGCCGAGCGTGGCTGGACCGAAGCGCCCTCAGGACCGTGTGCTGCTGTCAGAGACGCCTGCCAGCTTTGCGAAGCAGCTGCCTGCGCTGCAAGGACTTAACGCGAATAAGGCGGTCGTGAAACAGATGGTGCGCTGGGAGGGTGAGGGTGGGCATACTTCGCTGAGCGGCGATCTTGCCAGTAGCAAGGGCTCACCCGCGCCAGAGGTTCCGGAGCTGGTGACGGTGCTGACGACGACGCATGAAGATCGCGGCGGCGATGGTGCCTCGGTTGGAACTACGGAGACAGCGCATTCGGTACAGGCGCGGTTTGGTGTCGACCCGGAGAAGTATCTCTGCGACGGTTCGATTGTGATTGCAGCGATTACGAGCTGTACCAACACGAGCAATCCATATGTGATGATGGCCGCCGGTTTGCTGGCGAAGAAAGCCGTCGAGAAGGGGCTGACGACGCCTCCGTGGGTGAAGACGTCGCTGGCTCCGGGATCGCGCGTGGTGACGGACTATTACACCCGTGCTGGGCTGCTGCCGTATCTCGACAAGCTGCGGTTCCAGGTCGTTGGCTATGGCTGCACGACCTGTATCGGCAACTCTGGCCCTCTGCCTACGGATGTTTCGAGCGCGATCGAGAAGGAAGGCCTGGTTGCGGTGTCGGTGCTGTCGGGCAATCGTAACTTCGAAGGCCGTATTTCGCCGGAGGTTCGGGCGAACTACCTGATGAGCCCACCGCTGGTGGTGGCGTATGCGCTGGCAGGACATATCGCACATGATTTCGTGAACGATCCCATCGGCGACGACCAGGACGGCCATCCGATCTACCTGAAGGACATCTGGCCGACGCAGAAGGAGGTCGCGGATACGGTGGCAAGCTGCATCGATTCCACGATGTTCCGCACGCAGTATGCGACGGTGAGCGATGGCGATGCGAACTGGCAGAACTTGAAGTTCCCGAGCGGTGAGGTGTATGGCTGGGAGACGGATTCGACCTACATCCGCAAGGCTCCGTACTTCGACGGCATGCCTGCGACACCGGCAGAGGTGACGGAGATCGCCGACGCACGGGTGCTGGCAGTGCTGGGCGATTCGGTGACGACGGACCATATTTCTCCGGCGGGTTCGATCAAGCTGAACGGACCGGCGGGCAAATACCTCAGCGAGAACGGCGTAAAGCCGCACGACTTCAACTCCTACGGCAGCCGTCGTGGCAACCACGAGGTAATGGTGCGGGGCACATTTGCGAACGTTCGCCTGCGCAACAAGCTGGCTCCGGGCACGGAGGGCGGCGTGACGCGCCTTCTGCCGGAGGGTACCGGGATGTCGATCTATGATGCGTCGGTGGAGTATGCCAAGCGTGGAACGCCGCTCGCGATCCTGGCGGGTAAGGAGTATGGCTCTGGATCGTCGCGCGACTGGGCGGCCAAGGGACCTCGGCTGCTGGGCATCAAGTTTGTGATCGCTGAGAGCTATGAGCGCATCCACCGCTCCAACCTGGTCGGCATGGGAATTTTGCCGCTGCAGTTCAAAGCGGGTGAGCATGCCGAGTCATTTGGACTAACGGGTGAGGAGACGTTCTCGCTGAGTGGGCTGAAGGCGATGCTCGATGACAAGTTCGCCGGTGGCAAGGAGATGAAAGTCACTGCGACCGCTGCGGACGGGAAGAAGACAGAGTTTACTGCGACGGTGCGTATCGATACGCCGCAGGAGATTCTGTACTACCAGCATGGCGGCATTCTGCAGTATGTGCTGCGGCAGCTGGCGGGCAAGGCGTAAGATCAGGAAAAGAACACAGCGAAGCCTCCCGGATCACTCCGGGAGGCTTTGCCGTTTGGTTTCGTTGCGGCGAAGGTGGGCACTGATTCTCCGTTCAAGCACACCCATGCCGACAGGAGCTACAAAGAGCCAGCGCAGGGGCAGGAGCCAGACGCCGAAGAGGCAGGCCACCAGCGAGGCGCACATGCCGTAGAGGCGTACGCGGAGTGGCAACAGGTTGGCGTCGTTATGGATGTGGCCGTGGGCGCTGCAGAGCTCGAGCTTGAGAGCGAGTACGGCGGCGATGGCGAACTCGTGGATGAAGTAGAGGGTGAGTACGGAGGGGTCGGAGAAGTGGGCGCCGAGCAGGGAGGTGGTGTAGGGCAGGATGGAGATGAGGCCGAGGAAGGCGAAGGTGGAGATCAGCGCACTGCGGCCCACGGTTTCTACGGCCTGAAAGACGTCGTGCTGCAAGGTCCAGAAGCGGGCGGCGAGGCCGAAGGTGAGTGCGAAGCTGATCCACTGCTCCCACTCGGGCTTGATGGCGGCCCATACCTGGCCGTGGGGGAAGGTGGTGGGGACCTTGAGGTCGAGTACAAGCAACGTCATGGCGATGGCAAAGATGCCGTCGCTGAGTGCCTCGATACGCTGCTTTTTGTACATGGCCCCATTCTGAGGCAAGGCGGCAGCGGCGGCAATGATCTTCTGCCGGGAAGCTTTAGAGGTAGTAGAAGGTGGCGGTGCAGGTGTTGGCGTTGGCCGACTTGGGGCCGGGCACGAGGAAGACAGAGAAACTGCCGAGTGTACCGTGATCGACCACATAGGAGTCCTGTGGCACCGAGGTCGAGCCGGAGGTGAACTTGACGGCGAAGGTCTGCTTAGGGGAAGGGCGCTTGATGGGGATGGCGCCGGGTCGTGTGGGCTGATCGGTGACCGTGGTGTCGTATGGACTGGTTACCACGGCCAGCTGCAGTTCAGATATTTGCTGATTGTCCATGTAGATATGGAAGCTGGAGCCGACGACGGACTCAAAGTTTGTTCGCGTAAGCAAGCCTTGTTGATAGGCGCCTAGAGCGGCGTTCGAGAAGCGAGGGATGCCGAGCCGGTTGCTGGCTTGAGCAAAGAGCTTCCGTGTTGAAGCTGCCCAGGCGAGCGCGGCCGAGGAGAGCGCGAGAAAATGCCGACGTGTAGCCATGGAGGACCCGGGGATACTGAAAAGTTGGTAAGGCTCTGCTTGAGGAGTGGCCTCATCATACGACAGCGGGAGGCGGAGTGCATCTAAAAAGCGGAAAAGGTGTGGGTTAGGGATTTTCGGAGATGCTTTTAGTCGTCTGGGATAGGCAGGTGGGTTGGCTGGCCGTTAGCATGGGAGGGTATGGCGATCATGACCGAAAAGACGATGTACCTGCCGGAGATACTGGCGCATACGCGGACGGTAGTGGCTGAGCGGAAGGCTTCAGCAGATTTCTCGGCTCTGGAGCAGGCGGCGGCGACCCATGTGCCGCGAGGGTTCGCGCGAGCGCTACGAGCGAAGGCTAGCGCGGAAGGACTCGCCGTGATCGCGGAGCTGAAGAAGGCTTCGCCATCGAAGGGGTTGATCCGCGAAGGCTTTGAGGCGGCGGAGCTGGCTCCGATGATGGAGGCTGGTGGAGCGGCAGTGCTTTCGGTGCTGACCGATGAACGGTTCTTCCAGGGGTCTCTCGAGAACCTGCGGCGGGCCAGCGCAGCGGTGACGATTCCGTGTCTGCGCAAGGATTTCATGGTGGACCCGTTCCAGGTGCTGGAGGCGCGCGCGAACGGCGCTGATGCGATTCTGCTGATCGTGGCGGCGCTGAACGACTCGGAGTTGCGGACGTTGCGAAGTACGGCGAAGGCACTGGAGCTCGATGTGTTGTGCGAGGTGCATGATGGCGATGAGCTGGAGCGTGCTCTCTCGCTGGAGTGCGAGTGTGTGGGCGTGAACAGCCGCGATTTGAAGACGTTCGAGGTGTCGCTGGATCGAGCGTGTGAGCTGGCGTCGCGGCTGCCGGAGTCGTCGGTGAAGGTGGCGGAGAGTGGGATTCACTCGTCTGAAGACATGAAGCGTCTGCGCGCGGCGGGGTATGAGGCGTTCCTCATTGGGGAATCTCTGATGCGGCAGCAGCATCCCGGAGACGGATTAAAGCGTCTGTTAGAAGCAGCACGATAATCAGATACGAAGAGACCAGCTGGGGCTAGAGGGAAAGCTATATGTGGGCCAAGATATGCGCGAACACCAATGTTGACGACGCCCTGCTGGCCGTGGAGTTGGGTGCAGACGCGCTGGGATTTGTGTTTGCCCAGAGCCGTCGGCAGGTGACACCTGAAGAGGTATGTGAGATTGTGAAGCGGCTGCCTGCCCGGGTGGAGAAGGTTGGCGTGTTCGCAACGGACGACGCCGGTCAGATCGAAGGGGCAGTGCAGGTGGCGGGTCTGACTGCCGTGCAGCTGCATGGGACGTTCAACGCGACGCTGGTGCATGAACTGGCCGAAGAGCTGCCCAAGATCAAGATTATTCAGATGATGGCGTATGAGCTGGAGCCGACGGACCGCGAGGACCACGACGCGCGGTTCGAGGCTGCACTGCGACTGGTGTTTGGCGAGCCGAAGGTGTGGGCGGTACTGCTGGATGCTGCGAAATCGGGCAACTCCGGCGGACTGGGCGTGAGCTTTGACTGGGAGCGCGCAGGAAAAATTGTGCAGCGCACGCGGGCTGCCTTTGGGGATGAGGCTCCGCATGTGATCCTGGCGGGCGGGTTGAATCCGGAGAACGTGGCAGGGGCCATTGCGACACTGCAGCCGTGGGGTGTGGATGTCGCCAGCGGTGTCGAAGCGGAAGCCGGCAAGAAAGATCCGCAGAAGCTGCGTGCCTTTCTGAGGGCCGCAAAGTCGGCTAGCTAGCTGGTTCTTTCACGAAACGCGCTATCGGACCGCCGTACACTGGTAGGGATGACGAGCGTACTTTTCATTCGGCACGGACAGAGCACGGCCAATGTTGGCGAACCCACGAAGGTGTTCTCGGAGGTTCCGCTGACGGAGCTTGGAAAGCAGCAGGCTCGCGAGCTGGCGGCAAAGTGGACAATTACGCCGAGCCTGATTGCGGTTTCGCCGTTCCTGAGGACACAGCAGACCGCTGCTCCGACCATTGCTCGATTTCCTGAGGCGCCGGTTGAGACTTGGCCTATCTACGAGTTCACTTTCTGGGACCCCGCGCATTGGACGGGCGGAGAGCCGAAGGACATGATGCACGAGGTCGACCATTATTGGATGACGGCCGATCCAGATTTGCGGTATGGCGGCGGGGCGGAGAGCTTTGCGATGATGCTGCATCGGGCGGAGAACACATTCAACCAGCTTGCGGGGCTGGAGGTGACATCACCCGTAATGGTCTTCACGCACGGACATTTCATCCAGGCCTTGCGCCTGACGGTCTTGCACCCAGAGTGGACGCCTACCAAGAAAATGCGCGAATTTCGTGCTTTTGACGACGCCTACTGGGTGCAAAACACGCAGGTCGTAACTGCAGCATTCAATGGAACTCTGTGGAAGATTGATTAGATTTTGAAGGTATTTGGAGAGAGTGTTCGCGATGAGCGCTCATCGCGAGGTCTCCAATTAGGACGCCTTAGTGCGTCTGGTGGGCGGGAATCGTCCTGGTGTGCGCCTGCTCCGTGTGATCATGGGCGGTCAAAGTATGCGAGTGCTGGGCACCGAGTGTCGGGCGAGCATACGCAACCACGGGAGCGGCCACCACAGCCAGGGTGATCATCATTGCAAGAGACTTGATGCTCTTCATTGTGTGACCTCCTGTGCTACATCCATAGGACGCCACAGGGTACTGACTGGATTCAGAAAATTGCGAAGAGCGAAGCAACTTTTTGTGAACAGAATTCATATCCGCAAACGCATATTGATTGAGGAAAGACTACGGAAATAAGTAGCGCGGGGTGTATTCGCATGTCCTAGCATCGTGTTGTTTACGAGTGTGGTTCGCTGCGGCCCTGATGATTGCCGGGCTGGGATATTTCTAAGCTGGCGTTTCTCTGCTTGCAGCGAAAAGCCAGACGGGTGTAAGGTGGTCAGGTAATGCAAAACTTCTTCAGCCCGCGATTTACCCCTTCGTTCCGCTACTGGCCTCTCGTAGCGGCATCGGTGGAGTAGCATCGCGCGGAACCGAAGTTCCTAGAGCGATTCTCAAGATTCTCCTCCCCGTGCCGCGACCCCACAAGGTTGCGGCTTTCGTGTTTTAGCACTCTGTATGTATTTGAAGGCTTTGAAAGAAGAGGAAGACGGTTATGAGCACCACCGCCCACAGTACGAGTCAACTCACTAGCCCTGCGCCGATGCCCGCGTCCTCCACGCCCGGTCGCTTCGGTGTCTACGGCGGACGCTATGTTCCTGAGACACTGATGGCCGCTCTGCTGGAGCTTGATGCCGCGTATGAGGCGGCGCAGAAAGATCCAGCGTTCCACGCCGAGCTTGATGGTCTGCTGAAGAACTATGTAGGTCGGCCTACGCCGCTGTACTACGCGAAGCGGTTGAGCGAAACGCTGGGTGGAGCAAAGATTTATTTGAAGCGCGAGGACCTGCTGCACACCGGCGCGCACAAGATCAACAACGCGCTGGGACAAGCTCTGCTGGCGCGGCGCATGGGCAAACACCGCATCATCGCGGAGACGGGCGCAGGCCAGCATGGTGTTGCGACGGCCACCGTCTGTGCGTTGTTCGGCTTGGAGTGCGTTGTGTACATGGGCGAAGAGGATATGCGCCGCCAGGAGCCGAACGTCTACCGTATGCGTCTGCTGGGTGCCGAGGTGCGCGGCGTCAACTCCGGCTCGGCGACGCTGAAGGACGCGATCAACGAGGCGATGCGCGACTGGGTCACGAACGTGCGCTCGACGTTTTATATCCTCGGCTCGGCGCTGGGCTCGCACCCGTATCCGACGATGGTGCGCGACTTCCACCGCGTGATCAGCAAGGAATCGAAGCAGCAGATCCTAGAGCAGGAAGGCCGTCTGCCCGATGCGATCGTGGCGTGCGTCGGCGGCGGATCGAATGCGATCGGCGCATTTTATGAGTACATCCCGGATGCCAGTGTCGCGTTGATCGGCGTAGAGGCTGGCGGGCGTGGCACGGCTCTGGGTGAGCATGCGGCGCGTTTCCAGAAGAACGGCGGCGGAGTTCCGGGCGTGTTGCAGGGAACGTACAGCTATGTGTTGCAGGACAACGCAGGGCAGGTGGCTACGACGCATAGTGTCTCGGCGGGTCTGGATTACGCGAGTGTCGGACCGGAGCATGCGATGCTGCATGACTCGGGCCGCGCGACGTATACCAGCGCGACGGATGCTGAAGCTCTGGATGCGGTGAAGGTGCTCTCGCGTACGGAGGGCATTATCCCTGCGCTGGAGTCGGCGCATGCTGTGGCCGAGGCGATTAAGCTGGCGCCGACGATGGGCAAGGACAAGATCATTATGGTGAACGTCAGCGGTCGCGGCGATAAGGACCTTGGGATTCTGCGCGCGGAGATGGATTTGAGTGGGGAGGCCAAGGGTTGACCTCCAAGCTTGTAACTAAAACTCTCTATGAAGTGCCAGTTCCTTCAACTGGATTTCTCAAAGAAGCCGACTGGAAGGACTCCAGTTACTGCTTTGTTTATGCGAAAAAGGACACCGGGGAAGTACGGCATGTTGCAATCAAGTTCACGCGGCCAATGATGATCTTGCGGACTGCCGAATCATTCTGCAACCTCGAACAAATCGAAGGCAGCTATGACAAATTGGTTGAAGTCGAGCAGTCGGCATGGCGAGAAAAATGGTTCACGCCTAGCGCGCAGAAGCGTTCTCGTGCGACTGAAGTTCATCACTACATGATCTACACGGATAGTGTGGGTTGCTTTGAAACACTGGCGGAAAGTTGGGAAGTTATCGACGAGCCCATATCACGCAGAGGAAACGAATAGCTAATGCCGATAGACTTCTCAAATAAGCCTGGCCTGGTCATCTACTTCACCGCGGGCGACCCAGACCTCAGCACCACGCGCGACATGGCGATTGCCGCTATCGATAGTGGTGCGGATGTTATCGAGCTTGGTGTGCCGTTCAGTGATCCGCTTGCCGATGGGCCTGTGATTCAGCGGGCCAGCGAGCGCGCCGTGGCGAAGGGCACGCGGTTGAGTGATGTGCTCGGTATCTGCAAGGAGATTCGCGACGCACGTCCGCAGGCGGGAATCATCCTCTTCAGCTATCTCAACCCTGTCGTTCGATTCGGCATGGAGGCCTTTGCGAAGGCCGCGAAGGAGGCCGGCGCGGATGGTGTGCTGTTGACCGACTTGATCGTTGAGGAGGCGGGCGGGTATCTGCCGTTGATGCAGAAGTACGATCTTGCACCAGTCTTTCTCGCTGCGCCAACGTCGCCGGATTCTAGACTGAAGGCTATCGCAGAGGCTTCGCAGGGCTTTGTCTATGCCATCTCGCGTGTCGGCATTACGGGCGCGCAGACCGAGCTGGCGAACGATGCGCAGGGGCTGGTCGAGCGCATCAAGCGATTTACAAAGCTGCCGGTTGCGCTGGGCTTCGGCGTGTCTACGCCGCAGCATGTGCGGGCGGTGGCGGAGTTTGCGGATGCGGCAGTGGTTGGCAGCGCGATTGTGGCGCTGGTTGAAAAGACTCCTGCAGCCGACGCGGCCAAGGCCGTGGGCGATTTTGTCCGCAGCCTGAAGTCGGGTTCCTAAGCAGATCGGCTGTGAGGTGCGCTGCCGGAAACGTATCATCGTAGGGACCGCGCGACGAGCGGGCAACGTTCCTACTCATCTTTTGCACGAGGTTTTATGGAGATCGCCGACTGGCGTAACAAGATCGATGACCTGGACGAACAGATTGTTCGTCTGCTGAATGAGCGAGCGGCTGCGGCCGTGGAGATTGGCAAATTAAAGGCGAAGGTCAGCTCTCCCGTGTATGAACCGAAGCGGGAAGAGCGGGTCTTCGAGCATGTGCAGCAGGTGAACCCGGGCCCGCTTACCGGCGGACAGGTACGAGACGTATATGAGCGCATCATCGACCTGATGCGCTCGCTGCAAAAGCAGTAACGACAAGAGATTAAGAGAGGGAACTTCGTGATGATCGTCGCAATGCAGGACCAGGCAACAGATGAACAGATTCAGAATGTAATCGAGCGCATGGTTGAACTTGGTTTCAACGTTCACCGGACGACTGGTGAGACGCAGACTATTCTCGCGGGCGTGGGAACTCCCGGCCACTTCGAGGTGACAGAGTTCCAGGTGCTTTCGGGCGTACACCAGGCGTATCGCATTTCGTCGCCGTACAAGCTTGCTGGGCGTGGCTTCCGTCCTGAAGGCACACGCATCACCTTCCCCAACGGCGTGGTGGTTGGCGGTGAGGAGATCGTCATCATGGCAGGTCCGTGTTCTGTCGAAAGCCGCGACCAGATTCGCCTGAGCGCGAAGCAGGTGGCCGCTGCAGGCGCGCAGTTCCTGCGTGGCGGCGCGTACAAACCACGCAGCTCGCCGTACAGCTTCCAGGGCATGGGCGTCGAAGGCCTGAAGATCATGCGTGAGGCTGCCGATGAAAACGGCCTGCTCGTCATCACCGAGGTAATGGAGATCTCGCAGATCGAAACCATGCTCCCATACATCGACTGCTTTCAGGTCGGTGCGCGCAACATGCAGAACTTCAACCTTCTGCGCGAGCTCGGCCATGTCCGCAAGCCCGTGCTGCTGAAGCGCGGTATTGCCGCGACGATTGAAGAGGTCCTGCTGTCGGCGGAGTACATTCTGAGCGGCGGCAACTATGACCTGATGCTGTGTGAGCGCGGAATCCGCACCTACGAGACGGCGACGCGCAATACGATGGACATCTCGGCGATCCCGGTGCTGAAGAAGCTGACGCACCTGCCGGTCTTCGGCGATCCTTCGCACGGTGTCGGTATCCGCGAGTTCGTTCCGCCGATGGCACGCGCCGCCGTCGCTGCAGGCGCAGACGGCCTGCTGATGGAGATGCACCCGAATCCGGACAAGGCAATGAGCGATGGTGCTCAGTCGCTGACGCCGGAGCAGCTGACGAAGCTGGTAGAACAGCTACGCAAACTCGCTCCTGTGATGGACCGCAGTATCGCTCCGGCGGTCGAAAAAGTACACGCGTAGGTACCTCGCCGAATCGGTAGGGCGCGGCTTTAGCCGCGCCACTATCGCACCCTTTGAAGGCGGTTTTAGCCGCTGCGATATTACCGCATAGGTTCTCGGTTGGAGGCTATAGATATGAAGATTGCCACGTGGAATTTGGATCGACCGACAACTTCATCTCCAAAGAACCTGCAACTTTTGCAAGAGTTGAAAGACGTGGATGCGGATATCTTGATTTTGACCGAAACAAACTTTGTGATTGATCCGGGCGAGAAATATACTCCACTATTTTCGGACCTGTTACCTGTTCCCGGACTTTACAAGTACACGCATGGAGAGAACCAAACTACTATTTGGAGCAGGTATCCTCTCAGTCGTATCCAGACGCAGCATCCGTCAATAACTACTTGCGCAAAGGTGCAAACTCCAAATGGAGATCTGAGTGTCTATGGCACGGTTATTGGAATTCTTGGCCCAATTGGACGCGCGAAAGACGATTTTCTGCGGAATCTAAGCGAGCAGATACAGGACTGGAAGAAAATCAGCAGTGAGCAGGGCAATATCGCCGTTATTGGTGACTTCAATGTTTGCTGGAATGGGGAGAAATTTCCTAAGACGGGTAGAGAAGAAATTGACAGATGTTTTGAAGAGCTAGGAATTCTCAACTTGACCCGCGATGTTGAAAGCAACATCGATCACATCGCGATCTCAGGTTCTTTTCTGGAAAACGCGAGGTACGACGCTGATCCAAGAAAATGGAACACGCAGAAAAAGCTTCGGAAACCGAAGCTAAGCGACCATATGGGAGTTTGTGTAACTCTAGAGTTCCCTCAGCTCAATAGAGCCTATTAGAAGAAGAGAACGGGGTTTAGTATCGTGCGTCGGATTGTCGTAAAACTCGGAACAAACGTCATCATGCGTCAGGATGGCAAGGTGGCTCTGGGCCTGCTGTGCGGTCTGGTGGAGCAGGTGGCTGCGCTGCGGATGCAGGGCATCGAAGTCCTGATGGTGTCTTCAGGCGCTGTTGGACTAGGCATGGAACGGTTGGCGCTGACGAAGCGACCGACCGTGGTTGCGCAGGTGCAGGCGTGTGCGGCGATCGGGCAGTCACGACTGATGTCGTTGTATGACGATGCGTTCGACCGGCTGGGCTGCCCGATTGCTCAGGTGCTGCTGACCGAGGATGACTTCCGTGATCCGGCACGTCATGCAAACCTGCGTGCGACTCTGGATGCGCTGCTGACTCTGGGTGTGATTCCGATTGTGAACGAAAACGACACGGTCTCGACGGAAGAGCTGGATCGCGCCGCCAATCTACCGCAGCGCGAGCGGATCTTTGGCGACAACGATAAGCTGTCGGCGCTGCTGGCCAAGCACATCGGCGCGGACCTGTTGGTGCTGCTGTCCGATGTGGATGGATTGTACGACCGCAATCCGAGCGAGCCAGGAGCAACGATGCTGCAGGGTGTCGCGGAGATCGACGAGAAGATTCTCGGCCTGGCGCATGGTGGCAATGGCCGTGGGCGTGGCGGCATGATCTCCAAGCTCGAGAGTGCGCGGATTGTGGTGCGTGCGGGCAAGCCGGTGATTATCGCGAATGGCCGCACGCCGCAGGTGCTGGAGCGGATTGTGGCGGGTGAGGCTGTAGGGACACGGTTTGCGCCGGTCTCGGTGCAGAGCGCGGCTATGGCGGAGTCGCTGCGATGAGTGTGGTCTCGGCGGAGTTCTCGACGCTGGAGATTGCCCATGCGGCGAAGGCCGCGTCGCGAACGTTGGCTCCGATGGCGGAGGCGAAGCGGAATGCTGCGCTGGAGACCATGGCCGTTGCGATTGAGGCAGCGAGCGCGGAGCTATACGCGGCCAATGAAGAAGATTTGAAGCTTGCTATCACGCTAAGTGGAGATGAGGCTTTGTCGGCGGCGACGTTGTCGCGCTTGAAGCTCACCGAAGGCAAGCTGCGCGAGATGATCGAGCAGATTCGATCCGTGGCTACTCTGGCTGATCCGCTGGGGCGAACGCTGGAGTTGGTTGAGCTCGATGATAAGGACGCGAACGGCGTCGTTGTTCCCAAGCACGGTCTGCGAATGCAAAAGATCAGTGTGCCGCTGGGTGTGCTGGCGGTGATCTTTGAAGCGAGGCCCGACGCGGTGACGCAGATTGCGGCGCTGGCATTAAAGTCGGGCAATGCGGTGATTCTGAAGCCAGGGCGGGAGGTGGAGAAGACGGCGACCGCGCTCGTGAAGGTCTTACGGGCGGCGCTGGTCGCGCAGGGAATCGCCGAGGATGCGATCACACTGCTGATGGGCCGAGAGCGGGTCGGTGAGCTGCTGGCGATGCAGTCGCTGGTGGATATGGTGATTCCACGCGGATCGAAGCAATTGGTGGAGTTTGTGCAGGCGAACACGCGGATTCCGGTGCTGGGTCATGCCGAGGGGATCTGCCACATCTACGTGGATAGCGCAGCCGACCAGGAGCTAGCGCTCCGCGTCATCGATGATGCGAAGACGGATTATCCTGCGGCGTGCAATGCGGTGGAGACGGTGCTGGTGCACCGATCGATTGCGCATGAATTTCTACCGAAGCTGGAGAGTCGTTTGAATGAGCGGCATGTGACGATGCACGGAGATCGAGCGGTGTGCGCAGCGCTGGTGCGCGATGTGAATGCGGTGAGCGACTGGCATACAGAATATGGCGATCTCGGGATCTCGGTGGGTGTGGTGCAGTCACTCGATGCGGCGATGGAACATATTCATCGGCATGGTTCGCTGCACACGGAGAGCATCATCACGGAGAACGAAGAGGCTGCAGAACGCTTCCTGAGCGAGGTGGATGCCGCGGGCGTGATGCACAACGCTTCCACACGATTTGCAGACGGTTTCCGCTATGGTTTTGGAGCAGAGGTCGGGGTTTCAACGAGCAAGTTTCATGCACGGGGTCCGGTTGGACTTGAAGGGCTGACGACGTACAAATATGTGGTCCGCGGGCATGGACACGTGGCTGGCGATTATCGTGGCGCGCAGGGGCGGGCGTTTACACATCGTCGTGTCTCGGGTGAGAGCAAGTGATCCAACGCATCGTCATCGTCGGAACCGGGCTGATCGGTGCGTCGATTGGGCTTGCCCTGAAGGCTGGTCAGTTTAGCGGTGAGGTGCTGGGATGGGACGCGAGCGCTGCTGAGCTGAACGAAGCGCTTCGGGGCGGGGCTATCGATAAGGCCTTGGAGAGCCGCGCTGCGGTGCTGGCGACGAAAGCGGACGTTTATGTGCTGGCGACGCCGGTGCTGCCCATCCTGGACTGGATGGACGCACTGGCATCGGTAACAGGCGACGGGCAGTTGATCACGGACGTAGGCAGCACGAAGGGCGAAATTACCCTGCTGGCGGAGACGCTGTTCAGTGGAAGCGGTAAGGCTGCGTTTCTGCCGGGACATCCGATGGCAGGCAAGGAATCAGGCGGTGCTGCTCTGGCCGAGCCGTCACTGTTCAATGGGGCGACGTGGCTGTTCACTCCGTTCGGGGAAGAGAGTGCGCTGGAACTGGAGTGGCGTGACCTTGTAACAGGCTTTGGTGCCGTTGCGCGCGATCTCGATCCGGTGCAGCATGATGAGGTCTGCGCGTGGGTTTCGCACCTGCCACAAATGCTGTCGACGGCGCTGGCTGCGCTGCTGCAGGATGCGTTCTCGCACGACGCCGAGGGCATGGCTGCGGTGCAGGCGATCGGCGGTCGCGGCTTGCGAGAGACGACGCGGCTGGGCTCAAGCCCGTATAGCATGTGGCGCGATATCGCGATGACGAACACGAAGCCGATTACGGAGACGCTGCTGGCGCTGGAGCAGCGACTGGCACATCTGCGCGAGAATCTGCGGACGCCGGAACTTCGCGAAGAGTTTGCGACGGCGAATCGCTTTCGCAGCAGCAAGCAGGCGAGCGAGAGCTCGATAGCTTGAGTGCGGCGGCTGTGTCGGTTAGGATTTAGATGTGCATCAGGAGGAAGATAGATGAGTTCGCATGAGAAGCCCAAGACAATTGACCGTTTTTTCCCGTTGATCCTGATCGCGATCGGCGCCACGTTTATCTTTACGGTCGCGCTGTTTCATCCAATGCACTAGATTCTGGATTCAGGTGGAAGTAGAAGGCCCGATTTGAGGACATCGCTTTGCGGTGGCTCGAAAATCGGGCTTCTCTGTTCGCGTGGCAGGTGGATCGCGCTGGCATGCGACTTCGATCTCGGATTTGCGCATCCTAATGACTGCGTCTGATAGCTACGGGCGACGGGAGAGTGCGATGAAGAAGATTTTGCTGGCGGTAGTGGCTGTAGTCGGAGTGGGGACTGCGCTCACGGTAACAACGGGTGGGGTGATGGCTGCGGGTTCGGCTTCGGACGCGGACAAGGCGTTTGTCGGCAAGGTTTCGCAGGGCGGAGCCTATGAAGTTGAAGCCGGAAAAGTCGCGGCAATGCGCGGGACGACGCCATTTATTCGCGATTTTGGTGTGATGGAGACGCATGATCACATGGGCGTTGGTGCCGGCTTGAAGAAGGCGGCTGCTGAGACAGGTGTGCCAATTGCGCCGGGGTTGAATGCTGAGTTTTCAGCGCGGCTGGCAAAGTTGAAGAGCGTGCCTGCGGACAAGTTCGACTCGTTCTATCTGGATGACATGAAGCAGATCCATAACAAGGACGAAGGCTTGTTTCTGCAGGAATCGAAGGAAGGCACGGATCCTTACAAGGAGTTCTGCCATCAGACGGCGGTGCTGGTGAAGGCGCATCTTGGTTGGCTGAACACTATGTAAGGTGGAAATCAAACAGTAGTGATGAGACGGAATGGCAAACGCCGCAGCATTGACATCGATGGCTGCGGCGTTTCGATTTGCTGCTGTGGTGTTCAACCTCGGCGTTTGGCGCTGGGGGCTGGCGGTGGGTAATTGGCCTTGCGCTTGGGCGCTTTTTCGATCGCGGGCTCTGGTTTGGTGACCGCAGCTGGATCAATGGTGCGGTGGAGTTCTACGGCATCAGCGAGAGCGAACTTCAGCTTTTCGAGACCTTCTCCGGTGACAGAAGAGATTTGAAAGAACGGCAGCTTCTTGCGCTTGGCGAAGGCTGTCAGCTTCTTGAGCTTTTCGGGATTGGCCGAGTCGATCTTCGAGGCAACGAGGATAGTCGGCTTCGCGGCGAGAGCCGGGTCGAAGGACTTCAGCTCTTCGGTGATGACCTTGTAGTTCTCAACGGGGTCGGCGGTTTCACCTGGGGCGAGGTTCTCCTCGGCGGTGATCGCGGTGTCGGAGACGTCGACGAGATGGCAAAGCACGCTGGTGCGTTCGATGTGTTTGAGGAACTGGATGCCCAGGCCCGCGCCGAGGTGGGCACCTTCGATGAGTCCAGGCATGTCCGCGACGGTAAAGGAGCGCTCGAAGGGGGCGTCGCCGATCTGCACTACGCCGAGATTCGGTTCGAGGGTAGTGAAGGCGTAGTTGGCGATCTTTGGCTTCGCGGCGGAGAGGCGGGAGATCAAAGTCGACTTGCCGATGTTGGGGAAGCCGACGAGACCGACGTCGGCGAGCAGGCGCAGTTCGAGGCGATAATTCTTGGCCTCGCCTGCGCGACCGAGTTCGTGCTCGCGCGGCGCTTGATGCGTCGATGTAGCAAAGTGCTGGTTGCCGCGACCACCGCGGCCACCGCGAGCGATAACGATCTCGTCATTGGGGCGAGCGAAGTCGTGAATCAATTCGCCTGTGTCGTCGTCATAGAGCAGCGTGCCGACAGGAACTTTTAGCGTGAGGTGCTCACCAGCAGCTCCGGACATATTGGAACCCAGGCCGTGGCCGCCGCGCTGCGACTTCCATTCCGGGTTGAAGCGGAAGTGAACGAGGGTGTTGTGGGAGAGCGACGACTGCATGAGGATGTCGCCGCCATGACCGCCATCCCCACCGGAGGGACCTCCGCGGGGTACAAACTTTTCGCGTCGGAAGGCCATGGCGCCATTGCCACCGTCGCCAGCCTTGATGCGGATTCGTGCTTCATCGATAAACATAAGTGCCTCAAAGGTCGAGGCATGAGGAGCCTCGACAGAGGGCTGCAGCGAGGAAATCGCCAGCCCATTCAAAGTTTTGGGCGCGAGAGTTCGCGCACACTGTTTTAAGTGTACAGACTGCGTGAAGAATCATGGGGATGCGCGATATTCAAGGACTATTCACGAAGTGGCCTCATCCAGTTCACGAAAACAGCAATGAATTTGAGGTTTCGGCTGATAGACTGGGTGCATAACCAGTCAAAGAGCCTGCCGTACAGCCCAGCAAGGACGCTGGGACGACTGTAGATCGAGGCAGGCCAGATCAGCGATCGTGGCACCGAGACCGCTCCGGGCCGCAGGTCAAGCACCGGACCCGAGTGACACCACACGATACGCCATGCAACCAGTACGGAAACTTCAGGAGACACACATGACGCGGACTCAAACCTTCCGAAAGGCGGTTCTGTTGTCAGCAGCAGCACTGCTGACCGGCTCAGCTTTTGCCCAGTCGACGACGCAGGGTGCCATTTCAGGTACCGTCAGTGACGTGACCGGCGCTGCTGTTCCCAGCGCCTCGATCACGATTCATAACGATGGCACCAACGCCGAAAAGAAGCTCACCGCAGACGCGAGCGGCAACTTTACCGCCCCGCTGGTGGAGCCCGGTGCCTATACGGTCACGATCGAAGCTGCGGGCTTCGGTAAGGAAGTGGATAAGTCCGTTCTGGTGCAGGTCGGCCAGGCGACCACGCTGATGCCTAAGCTGGCTGCGGGTAGCACGGAGACGACGGTTAGCATCTCCGCCGATGCGGCAACGCTGAACTTCGAGAGCCCGGATGTTTCGTCCGTCGTTCCGCGCCAGGCAATCGACAATATTCCCGTAGCGAACCGCCGTTGGTCGGCTCTCGCGCTGACGACGCCCGGCGTCGTTGCCGATTCGAGCGGCTTCGGTCTGGTGAGCATCCGCGGTATGAGCACGCTGATGAACAACGTCGAGATCGACGGTGCGGACGATAACGACGCGTACTTCTCGGAAGAGCGCGGCCGTACCCGTGCAGCGTACTCGACCTCAGAGAACGCAGTCCAGGAGTTTGAGATCAACACCGGTGTGTACTCGGCGCAGTATGGACGCGCCGCCGGCGGCGTCATCAACTCGGTCACCAAGAGCGGCACGAACACGCTGCATGGCGAACTGTTCTTCAACGACCTGGATCGCGGCTTCGGTGCGTATGTTCCGGGATCGGTCAGCCCGACGGGCACTCCGCTGAAGCCCAAGGATTTGCGCAAGATCTACGGCGGCACCATTGGCGGCGCGATTCTGAAGGACAAGCTGTTCTGGATGTACACCTATGATCAGGCAACGCACATCTTTCCGGCGATCGCGAAGGCTGCCAGCTATGGCAATGCGAACACGGTGGGTGGTTTCCTCGAACAGCCGGATGCTACGGTGACCAGCTGTACGGCGGCGGCGACGAACGGTGCGGTAACGGTTACTGGCGCAACGAACCACGCGACACTTGACGCGCAGGTGTGTGCCCTGGCTTACCGCCTTGGCTACGCCCCAACACTGGGAGCAGCGGCTTCTGCGGCTGCCTACACGCAGGCTGTGAATGCATATAACGCTGCTATCAGCGGTACAGGTGGACTGACGTCGGACCTGGGCAACGTGCCCCGTATCGGCGATCAGGAGATCAACACGCCGAAGCTGGACTACCAGATCAATAGCAAGGAGCGGGTGAGCTTCCTATACCATCGCCTTCGTTGGGATTCGCCCGGCGGTGTGCAGACGGCCAGCGCGCTGGCGTACGCCGTTGACTCGTTCGGCAACGATTTCGTGAAGCTCGATTATGGCCTCACTAAGCTCGAGAGCACGTTGACGAGCAGCATCAGCAACGAGGTGCTGTACCAGTACAGCCGCGAGTTGCTGGATGAGACGCAGCAGCCGCAGAGCGCCTACACTAAGAACAACCTCACGTCCGCTGCAGGCACCGTCCCCTACATCGGTCTGGATACGTCGATCGGCTTCAATCTCGGCGCTCCATACTACGGCTATCGTCCAGCGTACCCTGATGAACGCAAGTGGCAGGTCGAGGACATCCTGTACTACAACCTGCACAATCACAGCCTGCGCTTTGGCGGCGATATTCTGCACAACATCGACCTGACCAACCAGCAGCCCTACTACTACGGCTACTACAACTACACGACACTGCCGAACTACGTCAGCGATCTGTTGACGAAGGCGACCGGCGCGCAGAGCTGTAACTCGGCAGGTACGGGTGTCGGCGGCAGCGCGACGGGCGGCACCACGGGTTGCTACTCGTATGCCTACCAGGACTTTGGAGCCACGAAGTTTTCGGCTGCAACGTTCGATTACGCTGGCTTCGTCCAGGACAACTGGAAGGTATCCCCTCGCCTGACGCTGGAGCTTGGCGTGCGCTACGACTATGAAAAGCTTCCGATGGTCTCGAGTGCACTGACGACGGCGGTGAGCTTCTTCACGCCGTATGCAGCTCTGAACAATCACCCGAGCGACAAGAACAACGTCGGTCCGCGTATTGGATTTGCATATGACGTATTCGGCAGCGGCCAGACGGTGCTGCGTGGCGGCTACGGTCTGTACTATGGCCGCGTCCTGAACGGTACGATCATGAGCACGATCTTCGGCACGGGCAGCCCGAACGGCCAGTTCCAGACGGCGCAGACCGCTCCGACAGCGACAGGCGCTCCGCGCTTCCCGAATGCGTTTGCATCGGCCAGCACCATTACGCCTTCGTCGTACTACTTTGCTCCGAACCTTCAGAACCCTTCGGTGCAGGAGATGACGCTGAGCGTGCAGCAGGCGCTGGGCAAGGGAACCGTATTGCAGATTGATTACCTGGGAGCACTCGGCCGCACGTTGCCGAACTTCCTCGACACGAACCTTGCACCGGCGCAGACGACCGCGACGGTAACAGTGGGTGCTCCGACGAGTGCTGCGGCTGGCTCCGGCCCGCTGCCGGTGGGCACAACCTACCAGGTGCCGGTCTTCGCGACCTGCACGGCAAGTGCTACCTGCCTGCACCCCACGGGCTACCTGAATCCGAACTTCACCAACATCACCGAGGTGATCAGCAACATCAACTCGAACTACAACGCGCTGAGCTTCGACATCAGCAACCGTGGCATCCACGGGTTCGTGTTCGATGCGAACTACACCTGGTCGCATGCTCTTGACTACAACCAGAACGCATCAGCTGCAACCAACACGAACAACTGGCTGGACCCGTACGGCAATCCCCGCCAGAACTACGGCACCTCGCAGTTCAACGTGGGCAACCGCTTTGTGGGCTATGTGCTGTACACATTCCCAGGTGTTCGCGATGGCAACTGGCTGAAGTATGTAGCCAATGGCTGGAGCATCAACGACACGTTCCAGATGCAGAATGGTCTTCCGTACACTTCGACTCTGAGCAGCGGAAAGCCAATTTCCACTGCTTTGAACTCGACGTGGAACGGAGCTCCGCAGAACGTGGCGTTCCTGCCGGTGATCGGCCTGAATACCAATCAGGTACCGCGTGCGATTGTGGACGATGTTCGCGTTCAGAAGTCGTTCCCGATCAAGGACCGTGCGCATCTGGAGTTGAGTGCGGATATGTATAACGCGGCTAACCATGAGAACTTCAGCACGTCGGACTTCAGTGCGGCGGAGTACAAGTTCTCCTCAACGGGCGTTCTTGCGTATCAGTCGAAGACGGCGCCGTCGGTTGGCTTTGCATCGCACAGCACTGCGAACGACAGCGGATTCCTTTATATTCCGCGTGAGTTCCAGATCATGGCTCGTCTGCAGTTCTAACCGAATCGTAAAAATAGCTGGAAGGGTGGTGGCTTCGGCTGCCACCCTTTCTGTTTGTGCCTAACGAAAAGTCTTCCCAAAGCGGCTGGAGTTCGTTAGGCTGCGAGGACACGCAAACTGTTGTTGGATGTTGACTCCTGCTGGAACGAGGAGCCCCGGCCTACCTTTCATCTCTCCGGGGCGGAGTGAAGACGAGTGTTGCTGCGAGCACGTGTGGGTTGGGGTGTCGGCGGGGTGCGGCTTACGGGCTGCTTCTTTGTGCTTCTGTTCGCGGTAAAAGCCAACGGACAGAAGAAGCCTGCAATACAGAGTGCGCCTGTGATCTCGACCGAGCAACAGAGCTCTGAAGTGGACATGGGCCTACCCTTGTTGGACGACGCCGTGGAGTCTTTGCAGGCGCTGGATTCGCAGGCAAATGACGCGGCACTTGCGGGTCGCACCATCGGTGATGCGGATGAAGAGCAGCAGGCACAAAGAAGCACCGTTCGAGACGGCAGTGCGGCGAGTGAGCTGAGCTATGGCGGTCTGCCGACGACGCTGAACGAAGCCACGCTTGACGGGTTGAGTGTACGACAAAGCTTCCGGGCAGGGCCTCGCGGAGGCGCTGCCGAGGGCGCGCGTGGGGATTCGATCTACAACCTGCGTGGTTTGCAGGGCTTCGGTCGAGGAGCGCAGCGTGATGGCCTGCACATGTTCTCTGCACAGTATGGCGGCGCGGGCGGGCGAACGACAGCGATCACCCGGGCTGGGACACCTCAGCTGCGTGGGTCTGTGCAGTGGCTGATGGAGGCGAGTGCGCTGGCGGCAACGAACCCGTATTCGGTGGTGAGCACCTACAGCAACGGCGTGGAGTCGAGCGAGTTGGTGAAGCCGCGCGGATGGATGAATCAGTTGAGCGTGACGGCGGGACTGCCTCTCTTCTCGGCGAAGGCGGGCTGGGTGCCGCAGCGGCTGCGCACAAATGCAGTGATTTTTGGCGCGGTCGATCTACAGTTGCACCGCGATAGCGTGGTGTCATCGCCGAGCGATCCGCAGTTCTTCACTCTGACCGCGGAGCAGCGGGCGCTGCTGGGAAATCGTGGAGTAGGTGGTGCTGCGACGGTGGGTGCTCTCGATTATCTCGGCAGCCTGACGGGGACCACGTTGCGCGGCGCATATCGGCTTACGGGAACCGTGCGTGCCGATGCGGACGTGAGCGCGCGGGATCAGGTGTCGGTATCGTTCCATGGGAACCGCGTGGACGCTGTGGCTGGAACGGCGCTGGGTCAGGCTTCGGATGCCGTGGTAGCGCGAGGCATAGGGAGCCTTGGGGACAGTTATGTGAATGTGGAGGCGTTGAGTGCGCAGTGGATCCGGAGATTGACCTCGCACATGGAGAACGAGGTGCGCGGACAGGTTGTGCACGACCTGGAGTATGAGGCAGCGCGAGCACCCGCGCCGCAGGAACCGGCGATCAGCGTCGGTGGACTGGCTCCGCAGGTGTCCATTGGGCCGGATGGCTTTGCGTATGGAACACCTTCGACGCTGGGGAGGATCGCATATCCCGATGAGCAGCGGGTTGAACTCGCGGACACGCTGCGATGGACCCTGGGGCGCAACCTGCTGACGCTGGGCGGCGACTGGAGTCGCATGCATGACCGCATCGCAAGCATCGATGCGCAGGAAGGGGCGTTCGACTACGACAGCGGCACGACGGGAGGTCACGACGGAGGTTTGGTGGACTGGATCACTGACTACACCTTCAACGTGCATGCGTATCCGAACGGTGGCTGTCCGAGCATCAATGCGGCGGTGCATGACTTCTGCTTTCGAACGTATACGCAGGGCTTCGGCACGCAGCAGACAGAGTTTGTGACGCATGAGTTTGCGGGGTTTGCGGAAGACGAGCTACGGGTGAGGCGAGACCTTATGGTGACGATGGGGGTTCGCTACGACTACACGCTGCTGCCGCTGCCGCAGGCTCCGAACCCGGTGCTAGATGGGGCGCTTGCAGCGGCTGGCGTCACGGCAGCGACCTCGCGGTTTCCGGAGGACAGGAACAACGTGGGGCCGCGAATGGCGATGACGTGGTCACCGAAGCGTCTGCATGGAGCGACTGTGGAAGCGGGGTACGGTTTGTTCTTCGGGCGCGTGCCGGGAGGAACCCTGCGTGCTGCACTGGCCGATACGGCGATGGCTTCGACGACTGAGCACATACGCATCACGCCAACGACGATTGCGCAGTGCCCGCAGGTGACGACTGTGTCGCAGGGCTTTGGATACCCGTGTGCGTTTACGACAATGCCTCCTGCAGCTGTGGCGCAGACGACTTCGGCAACGCTGTTCGCACAGAATTTCCGAGCGCCGATGGTGCAGCGGGGGTCGTTTACAGTATCGGACGAGGTCGCGAGGGGACTGCACGTGCGGGTAGGGTATGCGCTCTCGTACGGGGTGCAGTTGCCTGCGACGACGGACGTGAACATTGCGCCATCAACCGGGCTGGTGGAGTATGTGCTGCAAGGAGGGGATGCGGCCGGCGAGCACTATCCGGGGCTCCACACGGGCGAGACGTTCGTGGTGCCGCTCTACACTCAGCGGCGGATTGCGCAGTATGGCGCGGTGACGGAGGTTGAGTCGAACGCGAATGCGTACATGAACGCGGGCACGCTGGAGATGGAGTGGCGAAACGTCCGCGGGTTATCGTTGCGGGGCAGTTACACGTTTTCACGAGCGATCGACGATGGGCCACTGCAGGGTGCGACGCCGCGGCTGAGCAGCCAGTTCGATCCCTTTGCGATTGGTTACGACAAAGGCCTGTCCAGCCTGCAATTTCCGCAGCGGTTTGCGGGGGAGCTGCAGTATGTGTCTCGCTGGCAGCGCGGCTCGGCGCGGGAGCGGAGACTACTGAGCGGATGGCGGGTGGCGTCGATTGCGACGGCGGGTAGTGGCGCGCCGTACAGTTATGCGATCTTTGGCGGTACGCGGTTGGCAGGCGGACATGAGTCGATCAACGGGGCAGGTGGAGCGACCTATCTACCGACTGTAGGCAGGAATACGCTGCGGCTTCCTCCGCGCGGAAAGGTGGACATGCGCGTGGAGCGAGAAGTTGCCCTCGGAGGCCGTTTGAAAATCCGCGCCTTCGCGCAGACGTTCAACCTGTTGAATGAACGAAATGTAAGCGGGGTGCAGACGCGAGCGTTTCTGCTGGGAACGCCGGCGACGACAGGTGGGCTGACACCACTGGTGTTTCAGGATGCCGCAGCGATCGCGACAGAAGGTCTGACGACCCGGGCGTTCGGAATTGGAACGTCATCGACTACGGGAATGAGCCGGGAGCGGCGTGTGGAGTTTGGCTTGCGGCTGGAGTTTTAGTGTCACGAAGTTTTTGCGCAGAGCCGTCTTACATATGAGATGCGGTTTGCATCCTACCGCTTAGAATCGTTCCAAAAGCAGAAGAACTGGAGTTGGGCACGCGATGGATTTGCTAAGCGCGATCGGACACCATGGCTACGTGGTGACAGCTATCGCCTTTTTCATAGGTGCGTGCGGGCTGCCGCTGCCGATGTCGGTGGTGCTTTTGACAGCGGGTGCGGCGGCGCATGGCGGCAGCCTGAACTTCTGGCTGGTGCTACTGAGCGCGTGGCTGGCTGCGGTGATCGGCGATACTCTGATGTTTTTCGGTGGACGCTACACAGGTTGGTGGCTGCTGGCGGGGCTCTGCAAGGTGAGTATGAATCCCGATGTTTGCATCTTCAGCTCGGCGCATACGTTTTATGAACGCGGTCCAAAGACGTTGCTGATAGCCAAGTTTGTGCCGGGGCTGGGAACGGTTGCAGCTCCTCTGGCAGGCAGTTTGAACATGCGGTTGGGGCGGTTTCTGCGGCTGGATGGAGCGGGCGTTGCGCTGTATGTGACGGCGTGGACCGCTGTTGGATTTGTGTGCGCTCCGGTGCTGCGAACGGTTGTGGGCGTTGTGCAGCAGCTAGGTCATGCGGCGCTGACCGTGGTGATTGTCGCGGTAGTTGCGTATGCGTGCTGGCTGACGGTGAACTCGCTGCGGGATTCGAAGTATGCGGGCATCTCGCGGGTGGGCGCGCAGGATTTGCTGGATCGTATGGAGATTGTGCGTGCGGCTTCGCATGAAAGCCTGGTGATCATTGCGGATGTGCGCTCGCATGGTTACTACGATCCGGGAATGCAGAGGATCAAGAACTCGATCCGCGTGGAGCCGAATCGGCTGCATGAGGAGCTGGTCGCGCTGCGCGAGTTTATGCAGCCTGAGTGCGAGATCTATCTGTATTGCAGCTGCGCGCGCGAGGCTACGAGTGTTCGTGTTGCAAAGATGCTGGAGCAGGAGAACTGCCAGACGAAGGTGATTCGCGGCGGTTTGAAGGCCTGGGTGAAAGCTGGTGGACCGACTGAGCCGATTCCGCTGAGTGAGATGGAACATCTACCGCAGTTTGAGTAGGTGGGCCCCCCCTCCCCCCCTTGTTTTGGGCAAAGTACTGAAAAGGTGGGGGTTAAGTTCGAAAGGTAAGAGAAAGTGCGCTAAAGCATTTATTTTGAATGGTTTAGCGAGAAATTCTTGAAAAGAAAGGGTTGGCTGCTTTCCGTAGCCGACCCTTTCTTTTGCCCCTATTTAAAGGATAGCAAATGGGAACGGGTAATCGTGCAATTTTTATCGTCTTTTAAATCAAGCAGTTAAGGGTTTTCGGGGCTTGACAAGAATTGGAGTGGGTTGCGGTGGATGCAGGTTCTCTAAACGAACTTTGCCAAGGCTGTGATTAGCTTTGTGTGGGGCAGGCCATCGGCGTAGGTCTTCAGGATGAGCGGGCGAAGTAAGGGGTTGCGCATGGCGCGGAAGCCGCGCTCAGGGTTGCGGTAGAAGGCGCGGGCGGCGCGGGCGGAGAAGGCGAGCGTCTGCTGCAGGGGTTGCAGGTGGCGGGCGTAGGCGGTGGCGATCTTTGAAGCTTCCGAGCCCACCTTGGTCGACGATGAAGCTGTCGGCGAAGATGGGGCACCCAGTTCCGCTCTTTCCGTTTCTTCGACTTTTTCTATCGACTCCAGGATGGCGGCGGCGGCGGCTTGTCCGCTGACGAGTGCGGAGTGGATGCCTTCGCCTGTGAGGGGGTCGACGAGGCCGGCGGCGTCTCCGGTAAGGAGGACGCGGCCGTGGGGGATGTAGGCGTGGCCTCCCATGCCGAGGTACTGGCCGGTGATGGCTGCGCCGAGAGCGGCGAGCGAGACGCCGAGTTTGTGCTGCGTGTACTGATCGAGCAGGTCGCGGGTGACGGACTTCAATTGCGTAGAGGCATCGTCTGCGGTGGGGGCGAAGGCGCCGACGCCGATGTTGATGTGGTCGCCCTTAGGGAAGAGCCAGCCGTAGCCGCCGGGCAGGGGGGCGAAGTCGAAGACGAGGTCGGTGGGGGCGTCGCCTGCGGGGAGAGAGGAAGGCAATGCGCTGTAGGGCACGCAGGCTTCGAGCGCGAAGCCCTTCTCGTACCAGTGCGGCGCCGAGGGCGACTGGGCTTCACCACTGTTGCGGAGAGAGGCTTCGATGCGGCGGGTCTGGCCGTTGGAGCCGTCGGCACCGATGAGGACAGGGGCGGTGAAGGTTTCGGGGCCGGTGGCTGTCGCTACGGTGAGGACGATATGGGTGGGGTGCTCGTCGATGGAGGTGATGTGTTCGATCTTGCGTAGGGTGGCGCTGCCTCCGTTGCGACCGGCGGCGAGTGTCTGGGCGAGGCAGAAGGCGTCGAAGCGTTCGCGGACGGCCATGGCGCAGATAGGATTTTTGGCGCGGACCTTGACCTCGCGCTTGCTGGTGTCGTCGGAGGCCTGCTGCAGGACGATCTCGTAGCAGATGCGCTCGCTGACGGGTTCGACGGAGTAGCGGAGAGCGTCGAGGGTCTTGCGCGTGAGGCCGCAGGCGCAGGCCTTGGGGCGCGGGAAGGTGCGGCGGTCCACGAGGAGCACGCGCCTACCGGCTTGCGCTAGATCATAGGCAGCAGCGCAGCCTGCGGGGCCTGCTCCGATGATGAGGGTGTCGTAGTCGAGGTGCATCTAGTTCAGTTTATGGCCGGGCGTGAAGGTGTGAGTTGAGGATGTGCAAGTTCTGGCGTCCGCGTTTAGAGGAGTCATGATGGAAGAGCGATACGGGCCATGGTTGAGGCGTGCATTGGCCCGTAGGTATGAGCGGAGATGATTGGCGAGTCGCTTCCCGTAAGTCGGCTTCCCGTTACTAATCTGGGTCGGTGAGCGCATTGGCGATTATGCGTAAAGCCAAAAGCGCCATTCTGGGAAAACCGTCACCGGACTGGTGCGAGACGAGGGCACTCCTCTAACAGTCGTGGCACTTTCAGCACTTGTTCCGCTTCAACTTGGGAAAGCGAAGAGCTCGACGAACATTTTCACGCGCTCCTTCTGGCGGCTGGGTGGAAATCGCTTGGTTCTTGTGAGGTCGGCGATTCCGTGGAGGCCTGCCCAGAAGAGTTCTGTCAGGACCTCCGGTTTCGAGCCCTGTCCTTGAAACAGCTCCATGAGTTGTGCGAACGCGAACCGGAGCTCTGGAGGTGTGTTAGCGTCAGCGAAGGGAATGCTGAGACTGAGCGAAAACATCGCCTCGTAGAGTGCCGGTGAGGACGTGGCGAACTCCAGATAGGCGGTTGCGACTGCTTCGACAATCTTCCCTGGCTTGGCCCGTTTGCGTGCCTTCTCCAAGGCCAGGCCGATCTCCTGGAAGCCTTCGATAGCCACCGCAGCGAGGATGCCTTCGCGGCTTTCAAAGTGACCGTACAGGACGGGCTGGCTGTAAGAGATTTCGTCGGACAGCCGCCGAACAGTGACGTTAGGCCAGCCCTCCAGCTCCGCGATTCGCCTTGCGGCACTGATAATCTGTGCCCGTCGGACCTCTCTGTCACGTAGTTTTCGTTCTGCAATGCGGTTCGGTACGGCGGTTGTCTCCATGCACAGAGTATAGCACCGCTAGAAAGTCTAACACGTTGTAAAAATATTTACGGATGCTCTTGCGTCGCAGGGCAACGTCGTGCATTATAAATAGCGTTGCTAGATTTTCTAACAAGGAGATTTTCATGCTCAACACGATTTTGCTTTCTCTCGCTGTTCTTATGGCGGTGGCGATCCTCGTTATCGGCGGCTTCTACCTCTTTTCCCCGGAACGAATGATTGGATCGTTCGGACTCAAGCTCCCAGCGGCTGATGCTGACACTCGTGCCTGGCTGCGCCTGAAGGGGGTTCGGGACATCGCGTCCGGGCTGGTTGTGCTGGCCCTGATGCTGACTACTGGTTCTCGCTCGGTAGGCGTCGCTCTGCTCGTACTGGCGATCACCCCTTTTGGCGACATGTCGGTTGTTCTGCGGTCGGGTGGGTCGAAGTCGGCGGCGTTCTCGATTCATGGCGTTACCTGTGTGGCAATGCTTGTCGTCGGCCTGTTGTTGACCCATGCCCTTTGAGAGACGTGCGGCGGTAGTAGCTTGCAAATCCGATTTTTTCTGGAGGAATCATCATGGAAGTTCTGAATGTTGTGGCAATCGTTGTCGCTGGGTTGATGGTTGGATGTGAGTTTTCCATTGCCGCGTTTATCCACCCAACTCTGGATAGGCTTCCAGAGGAAGTGCATCTGTCGGCAGCAAGTGCTATCGCCCGGGTGATGGGAGCAGCCATGCCGTTTTGGTACGCGCTTACACTCCTACTGACCGTGGTCGAGGGTGGGATCTATTGGCATACCTCTGGCCACTTACCTATCTGGATCGTTGCATCGTCTGTTTTGTGGATGCTGGTGATTGTGTGTACGGTCACGATTCTCGTGCCGATCAACAACCGAATTGCATCGTGGGAGACGTCCACGCCGCCTGCCGATTGGAAGCGTTACCGGAGCCGATGGGACCTGCTTCACCGCTGGCGCGTTTTCGTGCTCACGACAGCTTTAGTGTTGCTCATCGTGGGCATTTTGTAGCCAACGTTCTTGCGGGCACGAAGCGTCTGCAGGACCAACTGAACCACAAGGAGGAGAATCCCATGTCAGAGATCGCAACCACTAACGCTCCACTGCCTGCCGATGATCTTAGCCGCGCGCTGGCGTTTGCCCAGCTAGATAGTCCAACTGCACAGCATATTGGCCTGGTTGGAAACACGTATACGATCACCGTCGCCGGTAAAGATACCAACGGCCGCTTCTGTGTGATCGACATGCATGTGCCGCCTGGTGGCGGGCCGGGGCCGCATCGTCACGACTTTGAAGAGACATTCATCCTGCTGGAAGGCGAGGTGGAGATGACCTTTCGCGGGGCGAAGTCCATCGTTCGGGCGGGTGACACGGTCAACGTTCCGTCCAATGCTTCCCACCAGTTTCACAACGTATCGACAAGCCCAGCCAGGATGATCTGCATCTGCGCTCCAGCGGGCAACGAAAGGTTCTTCGTCGAGCTCGGTGTGCCTGTAGCGACGCGCACTACAGCACCACCCAAGCTCGACGCGATGCAGATGGCCGAGTTTGCGAAGAAGGCGAAGGCTGTTGCAGCGAAGTATGGCACGGAACTTCTGGACCGAGCTTAGAGAGACCAATAGCTTTACGAACAGATGCCATGTGGCTTCGATACGCCGACTCGGGTTTACCTAACGCGAGCGCCATGAAATCTGGAAGAACGAGAACAGGCCGAAGCACTCATTGAGTCTGGATTACTCCCGACAAACGCTCTTGTCGAAATTGATGTTTGCCCGGGGGCTTGGCCTGTTGGACGGAGGATGTTCATCGCTTCCGCGAACATCCTCTGTCTTCCGCAAATATCCTCTGTTCCCACAAAAAATTCATCATCTGCCGCGAACATCTTCGGCGCTAGGGGAACGTTCGCAATGACGGGCTGTTGGGGTGATCCTGCGAAAATGCAGTTTCCTTCGCTTCGCTACGGAATGACAACGAAGGGGAGGAGGAGGAAGCGGCTTTGCAGTGGGGGCGAGGGTTACAGGGACATCGCCTCGGCGAGCAGGGTGTAGCTGCGCAGGCGGGCTTCGTGGGAGTGGGTGATGGTGTTGACGATAAGTTCGTCGAGTTCGAGTTCGCGGGAGATGCGGAGGAGTTCATCGCGTACTTTGTTGGGCGTGCCGACGACATAGCGGGGGAACTCGGTTTCGGGCTGGTCGAGCGAGCCTGCGGTGAAGCCGAAGAGCGGGTTGGGGGCGGTGGCTTTTTCGTTCAGCTCAAGGAGCGCGGCTTCGGGTGTGGCGACGGGACGGCGGTCGTCCATGCGGATGCGGCGTTGCAGAAGGCGGACGGAGGCGTGGAGGTGGTCGGCTTCTTCCTGGGTGTCGGCGCAGATGACGCCGATGGCGATGGCGGCGTTGGGAGCGGAGAGGGCGTCGGAGGGCTGGAAGTTGCGGCGGTAGTGCTCGATGGCCTGGCGGGTGCCTTGCCCTGCGAAGAAGTGAGCGAAGGCGTAGGGGAGCCCTTCAGCGGCGGCGGTGACGGAGGACCACATGGAGGAGCCGAGCAGCCAAATCTGCGGAGCGATGGAGGCCTGCGGCGCGACGTGGATTTTGGAGAAGGGGTGAGGACCTTTGACGTCGGCGTGGAGTGCCCAGCGCTCGGGGTGCAGGTAGGCGCGGAGTTCGGCGAGTTGCTGCGGGAAGTCGTCGGGCACGGGGCCTTGGCGGTTGCGGCGGAGGGCGAAGGCTTCTAGCTGGCCGCCGCCGGGCGCGCGGCCGAGGCCGAGATCGATGCGGTCGGGGAACATGGTGGCGAGGGTGCTGAAGACCTCGGCGACTTTGAGAGCGGCGTAGTGGGGCAGCATGATGCCGCCGGAGCCGACGCGGATGCGCTGGGTGGCAGCGGCGGCGCGGGTGATGAGGATCTCCGGCGCGGAGCCTGCCAGCAGCGGCATGGCGTGATGCTCGGAGTACCAGAGGCGGGTGTAGCCGAGCTTGTCGACGTGCTGGGCCAGCGAGAGGGAGTTGTCCAGCGCCTGCGCGGCGGTGAAGCCGTCGGGGACGGGTGCCTGGTCGAGAACGGAGATGCGGAGGGCGCTCATACAGTGGATTGGATGAGCGCGGGTAGGGTGGCGACTCTTATGGCCTCTTTGTGGTCCTTCGGGAGCAATAAGGCGTCCAATAGGCAGAACCGTGATGGAATCGACTTAGGTTCGGAGGCTGACTTTGCGCGTGCGGGGAGTGGCGATCGTTTGTGTGGCGCTGGCGTTGGGCAGCGCGATCGCTCAGAGCGGCGGTGTAAGTGCTGCGTCGACGGAGGCGCCAAGGCCGTGGTGGCAGGTAGCGTTGCAGCACGGCACGCTGACGGTGTGGATGGTTTCGAAGGCGACGACCGACGATAAGCTGCGGATCGGACGCGATCGGCTGACGGCACAGATTCAGCCGAGCAAGGTGATCGTCGAGAAGACGACCGGAGATTTTGGAACGGCTTCGAGTAATGTGGGGCAGACGTCGAGCACCTATGGGCAGACGTCTGGGAGTTTTGGCACGGCGGCGAGCAACACGGGGCAGACGGCAGGCTCGTATGGAACGTCGACAAGCAATGTCGGCACGGCTTCGAGTAACTATGGGCAGACATCAAGTACGTATGGTCAGACGGCGGGGAGCTTTGGGCAGACGGCCAGCACATACGGCACAGCGGCAAGTGATACGAACAAGCTGCAACCTGAGGCGCGGCATGTGCAGGACGCGCAGCAGGATGCGCTGGTTGCGGAGCTGAGCCATGCGTTTCCGGGGCTTGTGGTGCATGTTGAAGACGTTACGGATTTGGAGCTGCGGGACAGGCTGACGGCTGCGAAGAGTGCGGGTGGGTATCCCGATGTGGTGGTAGGGGTGCAGTACACGAACTGGTGGTGGCAGAGCGGGCTAGGGATGACGTTGCTGGGCGAGCGCATGATGTCGGAGGGCATGACGGGGAATGGTTTTTACGTGCCTGCGACGATCGATCTGTTGCGCAGCGCTCCGCACATGGATGTGGCGAAGGCGTTCTGGATATGGGTGAGTGGAGCTTCGCAGTGCATGGACTGTGGCGAGGGCCGAGCGATTGCGACGGAGGTGCCAGTGGTGCTGGCGCAGTCTGCGATGCGACGTGTGCTGGCGGGTGCGGCGCTGGGAGCGGACGCCGATGCGGACGCAGCTCCGTTTGGTTTGCAGGAGGCTTCGGGCATGGCGCTGGCATCGTTCTCGCGTGGCGGTGTGAGCGGCAACGATGTGAAGGTGCAGATGGAGACGATTGCGGGCTTTGCGTCGGGCAATGTCGCGGCGGTTTCGCTGCGTGCGAATATCTCTTCGTCGGATAGCTATGGGGTGTTGAACGGGTTGGTGGTCTTGCGCAAGGGAGCGGATGCCCGCTGGCGGGTGCTGCAGGTATCGCCGAATTTGCCTACAGACCAGCGCGGCGCTGCGTATAGTGATCTATCGTCTGCTACGGCAGGCAAGTCGGACGGGCCGATGAAGCCGGTGACGCTGGCGACGCCGGAGGATGGCGATGTGCGGCCGGAGCACCCGGACCTGTGGTGGGACAACAGCGGCTCGGCGCGACTGCAGGTCGTGGAGTGGCAGCGCGCGCTGGCGGGGACGTGGACGGCGAGCCAGTTGATGCCGGTGGTGGATACGGATGCGCATCTGCAGACCAGAACGACAGCCATGTTTGCTCGCGATGGCAATCGGTATCGCTGGCGGGTGTGGAGTGTAGGTCGTGGTGGCGTGCTGGTGATGACGGGCTGGCGCACGTTTACGGTGTCGGGGCACTGATTCCGCTATGCTCGGAGTGTGAGCTTTGCCGAACAGAGTCGACTGCCGTTATTAGAAGTGCGCGATCTGCGTATCGCATTCGGTCAGCACGAGGCCGTACGTAGCGTCTCGTTTGCGATCGCGCCGGGCGAGACGCTGGGGTTGGTGGGCGAGTCCGGGTCGGGCAAGTCGGCGACCAGCTTTGCGATGATGCGGCTGCTACCGCCGAGCGCGACGGTTCAGGGCGAGGTGCGGTTGACGGTCGAGAGTGGTGGTGGTTCTTCCCATGTCCGAGAGTCTGGACATTGGGCATCTAAAGCGGTGGACCTTCTAACGTTACCGGAGTCGTCCATGCGTCGGCTGCGAGGATCGAGCGTTGCGATGATCTTTCAGGAGCCGATGACTGCGCTGAACCCGGTGATGACGGTGGGCCGGCAGATTGCGGAGGCGTTGCTGGCGCATGCTCCGAAGACATCGCGGAGTGAGTTGCGGGAGCGTGTGCTGGCCGCGATGCGCGAGGTGGCACTGCCGGAGCCGGAGCGCCGCATCGACGACTACCCACACCAGTTTTCCGGCGGACAGCGGCAGCGCATTGTGATCGCGATGGCGATCATCAACAAGCCGAAGCTGCTGATTGCGGACGAACCGACCACGGCGCTTGATGTCACGGTGCAGGCACAGATTATCGCGCTGCTGAAGCAGCTTCGGGACGAGCATGGTTTGGCGATGCTGTTTATCTCGCATGATCTTGCTGTGGTGTCGCAGGTGGCGGACAAAGTGGCGGTGATGCGACATGGGGAGATTGTGGAGCAGGGCGCGATGATGGATGTGCTGACGCGGCCTGAACATGCGTATACGCGCAGTCTGCTGGCGAGTGTCCCCACCATGATGACCGATCGCGCGCGACCCCTCGCGACGCTCTAGAGATTCGATGTACATGCGATGTGGCAACTGTTTGGGATAGACTGGCGTCCTTGTCCTCATAGTCAGAATGCGAGTCATTCGTTTATGCGAGCTCTAGTGATCTCCGACATCCACGGGAACGTCCATGCTCTGGATGCGGTTCTTGCTGCTGCGCCTGCGCATGATGTGGTTTGGAACCTCGGCGATGTTGTGGGCTATGGTGCTCGACCAAACGAGGTGGTGGATCGCCTGCGGGCGCTGACTGCGCGGCATGTGCGCGGCAATCATGACCGGGTGTGTTGTGGCCTGACGCCGCCGCAGGGATTCAATCCGGTGGCGGCTGCTGCTGCTGTATGGACCAAGGAGACGCTGACCGACGAGAACAGAACGTGGGTCCGCGCGATGCCCAAAGGTCCGGTGGAGGTGGCAACGAATGTGCTGTGCGCGCACGGTTCGCCGTTGCATGAGGACCATTACATTGTCTCGATGCGCGATGCGTGGGCTCCCTTGCAGCGCATGGAGGCCGGCGTGACGCTCTTTGGGCATACGCATGTGCAGGGAAACTTTTCGATGCTGGTGAACGATTGGGAAGAGGAGCGTCCGCGCTACGGGAGGAAGGAAGGAGAGGTGTCCGCTCGCATTGAGTTGACGCGAGGGACACGGCACCTTATCAACCCCGGCTCAGTGGGACAGCCGCGCGATGCTGACTGGCGCGCTGCTTTTGCGATCTACGAAGAGGATGAATCTCAGGCGAGCGTGACCTTCCATCGCACGCCGTATGACGTAGCTGCAGCGCAGGCGGCGATACGCGAGGCGGGGTTGCCGGAGCGGCTGGCGGCAAGGTTGAGTAGTGGGAAGTAAGCAGTGATGAGTGATAAGTGGGTAAGCGCTTACCACTCATCACTTACCACTCGTCACTTTCTTTTCTCTAAAACAGTTTGCCGATCGTAAAAACCAGCTTACGTTCGCCTGCGTTGCCGAAGGCGGGGGCCACAGAGATGACACCGAGCGGTGTCTCGGCGACGACACCGAAGTAGACATCCTGCCGCTTGATGGTCTGCGTGAAGGGCGCGCGCATCTGTCCGTACTCGTAGGTGCCGCCAAGGTAGAGGCTACTGCCGAGGGGTGCGGGCAGGGAGTGAATGCGACGCAAGTAACCTGGCGTGACCAGGAAGTAGTCTGTGCCACGGTACTGGTCGATGGCACTGGCAGCGAGGCGCAGCGGTCCACCCAGAGTGAAGCGGAAGGGCTGAGCTACGTTGCGATCGAAGAGCGTGCCGCCTTCGAGGTTGGCAAGGAAGACGTTCTTCTTATCCCAGGTGCGCGCAAAGCTGATCTGTGTAGTAAACATCGGTGCGTTGACGCTGCCCGGTGTGTCATAGAGATAGCCGAAGGTGCTGACTGAGCGGATTCCATACAACGGCACCAGGGCGCGATCCTGCGAGTCGTAGATGTACTGAACGCGAGCGAGCTGCGAGTCGTTGGAATAATTGGGTAGATTGTCCGAGCCTGTGGTGACCTGCCAGTTGGTGTAGTGCTGCTGCCAGCCGACGCGAACTTCCTGCGAGCGGCCGTCGCCCCAGCCGATATCGGCGCCACCACCGGCGGTTTCAAGCTGTCGTTCGGAGAGGCGAGTGTTGCCGCTGTAGATGTAATACGGCTGGCGCGAAACATCGATGCGCGGAGCGACGAAGACGCCGGATTCGCCGATCTTGCGGTAGTACTCGGTATCGAAGTGAGTGAGGAAGCCGACGTCGATCTTGGTGCGAAGCTCGCTGCCATAGCCTCCAAAATCCTGATACAGCAGGATCATGTCGAGGTTCGCGCGGGTGACACCGCCGGTTTGAGCGGCAAGGTTTACGCCGACATCGAGGAACGGCGGACCGGTCTTTTTGTCGCTGACGGTTACGAGCAGGATGGGGCGTTGGGCGTAGGCTGGCTGGGAGCTATCGTAGCCTACGGTGTAGTCGGCGTCGTAGCGACCGTCGGCACGCACTTCAGCCAGGAGCTTCTCGACCTTGTCGGTGTTGATGGGTTGATCGACGAGGGGAGCGAAGTTCTTCTGCACAAAGTGCTTCACGCCGCTGTCTGATGCTTTCACCTCGACGCGGAGAACGTTATTAACCGGGCCACGTTCGTGCGCGTGGCGATTCGCCATGTAGGCTTGCCACTGCTCGTCGCTGATGGCGTACTTGAGTAGCGCGTCTTTGTTGGCCTCGGCGGCTTCGTAGCCGCGCTTGGCCAGATCGGTGGCCTTCAGGTAGTCACTGCCACTGAAGCCGTCGATGTTAGGCATGATGACGACGTTGGCGAAGCCGCGCTCGAAGTTCTCGTTGTTCTCGATACCCACCGAAAAGGCGCGCTGCAGAACGCCGAGGATGGAGTCGAGATCGCCCTTACCGACAGGCTGCAGAGGCAGGCTGACGGCGAGCACGACGTCGGCCTTCATTGCCTTGACGTCCTGCGTGGGCAGGTTCTTCAGGATGGCGCCATCGACGAATTCGTGGCCGTTGAGTTCGAACGGGCGGAAGACACCGGGGATCGATGCGGAGGCGCGAACGGCGTCCTGCAGGCTACCGCGAGCGAAGGTGACGGACTTGGCGTCGTTCAGATCGGTGGCAGCGCAGCGGAAGGGAATGGGGAGATCGTTGAAGTCGAGCTGGTCGTTATAGCGCAGAAACTCCTTGTCGAGGAGTTCGTTCAGGCCGGTGTCGGTGAGCAGCGCATTGCGAAAGCTGACGCCGTGCTTGAGGCCGATGGTGATGGCGTTCGGGACATCGCGTGAGTCTTCGCGGCGGCGGAAGCTTTGCGCGGTGTAGGCCTGCTGAATGCGAAAGACCGAGGTGACGGAGTTCTCATTGAGTACGTGCTCCATCTGGTCCGGGGTATGGCCGGTGGAGTAGAGCGCGCTCACGATAGAACCCATGCTGGTGCCGGCGATGACGTCGACCGGGATGTGATGCTCTTCGAACCAGCGGAGGACGCCGACTTCACTGAGCGCGAGCGCGCCGCCGCCGCCAAGCGCGACGCCGATTACCGGGCGATCATGCGGAATGTTGGTGGGAGGAACAGAGGGCGCAAGGGGGCCGAGCTTCAGCTTCGTTGCGCTGGCTGCTTCTTCGCCCGCGCTTGCTGGTTTTGAGGCGGAGCTCTCGTCCTGGCCAGACTTAGGAGCAGCACTTGGCTGACCGAGTCCAGGCGCCACGATACTTGTGGGTGGCGCGTTCTGGGCATGGGCGACGGCACTGCTAAAAAGCAGCGATCCAAACGCAAGGCCGCTGGCGAAGATGCGAAGCGCCGAAGGGGCCGCGTAGGAAGGGGTGGCGCACGTAGCGTTCAAGGTCGTTCGGTCCAAAGAAGGAATAGCCGCTTTCTAGCCGCATCAACAAAGAGCAGGTCTACCTTGCTGGGATGCATGTCAGCTTCTTTGAGTGGTATGAACATCCCTCGACATTGAGAGGGGTTAGCGACCGTACTCTTGAAATAAGTTCGGGAACTGCTGGCCTAACGCTGCGATTTTAGGAATGTCGCACACTTGGATGTAGGGATTATGCGGATTCTTCATAGCGTAGTCCTGGTGGTAATCCTCGCCCTTGAAGAACTGGATGAGCGGCGTGATCTGAGTGACGATCGGCGCGTGGAAGATGCCCGTTGCATCGAGCTGGCGCACGTAGGCCTCGGCGACCTCGCGCTGCTGCTCGTCGGTGTAGAAGATGGCCGAGCGATAGCTGGTGCCGATGTCCGCGCCCTGGCGATTGAGCTGCGTGGGATCATGCACGACGGAGAAGAAGACGCGCAGCAGCGTGCCGTAGCTTACCTTGGCTGGATCGAAGAGAATCTCGATGGCCTCGGCGTGGCCGGTATCTTCGCCGCAGACGGCTCGATAGTTTGCGGTCTCTGCTGCGCCGCCGGAGTAGCCGACGGTCGTCTGCACGACGCCTTTGACGCGCTGGAAGACCGATTGCACGCCCCAGAAGCAGCCCCCGGCAAAGACGGCGGTATCAAGCTCGCCAGCCTCCCATCCGCTCTCGGGAGCATTGATGTCGAGTGTGGCGGCGGGAATCGGTTCGCGGCGGGTAGCAATGGCCATGGTGCTGGATCTCCTGTTTGTGACGGAACGCCACAGGACGACCGCGACCAGCAAAATGATGCCAAATTCCATCACATGGATCGCAACGCCGAATGGTGAGCCGAGGTTCACAGAACATTGGACGCGGATTTCTGCCGAACGATGCCTGAGCCTGCCAAGTTGTTGTATTGAGACGGTCTACAGAAGAACAAGGGCCACCGCGATTGCGGTGGCCCTTAGCTTCTGTAGCTTTGTCGGGTAGGAGACAAAGCCTATTCGATGGGCAGTGCTGCGAGCGCGGCGACTGCCTTGTCGTAGAGGGACTGGGTTTCTGTCGACTGCTTCTTGAGGCCTTCGACGATGTGAGCTGGAGCACGTGCGATGAAGCCTTCATTGCCGAGTTGCTTGTTGGCGGCTTCGAGTCCTTTGGTGAGCTTGGCGATCTCTTTGGTGAGACGCTCGCGTTCGGCGGGGACGTCGATCTGGCGCTCGTAGATGATGGCGAGGTCGAAGTTCGCGGTCGAGCGTGAGCCTTCACCGGTGAGCGGGGCGTCGGAGATTTCTACGCCGTTGACGCGGGCGAGGCGGTGAAGCATTTCGCCATGGACCTGGGCGAGCGCGAGGATGCGCGCGCCACCGTGAAGACGGATGGGAGTGAACTCCTTCTCGGGTACGGCGATGTCCTTACGCAGGGCTCGGATGGTGGTGATGAGCTCCTGCATCGTCTCCATCGCGGCGAGCGTCTTTTCGTTGGTGTAGAAGTCGGCGGGCTGCGGGTAGCGGGTGAGCGCGATGGACTTCGCGGGCGACTCCTGACCGACGCTGGCGTAGAGCGCGTGCCAGAGCTCTTCGGTGAGGAAGGGCATGAAGGGCGAAAGCAGGCGCAGCGCGGACTCGAAGACGGAGACGAGCGCGCCGAGCGTGAGGGCTGTGGCGGCACGAAGCTCGGCGGGGGTAGGGGATTCGCCGGGTTCCGATGCAGATCCCTCCGCTTCGCTACGGGATGACAAAGGTTCGGTGGGCGATGACAAAGGTTCGGTGGCGATGTCGAAGTTGAGACGCAGCTTGACGAGTTCGAGATACCAATCGCAGAACTCTCCCCAGAAGAACTGGTACACGGCCTGGGAGGCCTCGTCGAAGCGGTATTCGGCGAGGGACTTCTGAACCTCGGCTGCGACGGCGTGGAGGCGAGCGTAGATCCAGCGGGTTTCGAGAGGGGTTTCGTCGGGGAGGGTTGCGGTTCCCTCCGGGGCGGAAGCCCCCTCGTTCGCAGAGTCTTGGACGGACGGGCTGAAGCCCGTCCCCTTCAAAGCGATTGGGGGAGTGGTGAGGGTGATCTTGAAGCCAGCTTCCTTGCCGCGTTCGATGTTCATCTGGAGGAAGCGGGCGGCGTTCCAGATCTTGTTACAGAAGGCGCGGTAGCCTTCGGTACGGGCCTCATTGAAGGCGATGTCCGTGCCGGGCGAGGCCTGCGAGGCGAGGGTGAAGCGGACGGCATCGGTGCCGTACTTCGTGATGATCTCGATGGGGTCGATGACGTTGCCCTTGGTCTTGGACATCTTCTGGCGGTCGGCATCGCGGACAAGGGCGTGGATGTAGACGTCCTTGAAGGGAACAGCGTTGGCGAGGTCGCGCTTGCTGCCGTCGGGCATGGGGACGTCGAGCATGAAGTGGGTGCCGAGCATGATCATGCGGGCGACCCAGAAGAAGAGGATGTCGAAGCCGGTGACGAGGAGCTGAGTGGGATAGAAGGCGGCAAGGTCTGGCGTGATGTTGCCGCTACCATCCCAGCCGAAGACGGTGAAGGGGAGCAGGCCGGAGGAGAACCAGGTGTCGAGCACATCGGTTTCCTGGCGGATATCGGTGATGCCGCAGCCAGCGCAGGCCTTGGCGACATCGCGGGAGACGGTGATGGCGCCGCAGGCGTCGCAGTGCCACGCGGGAATGCGATGGCCCCACCAGAGCTGGCGAGAGATGCACCAGTCGTGGAGGTTATTCATCCACTCGAAGTAGGTTTTCGAGTACATGTCGGGGGTGAACTTGATGTGGCCCTCGCGGACGGCGGCGATGGCGTTGGCGGCGATGGAGTTCTGTGGTGGCTGCTGTGGTGACTCCGGTGAAGCAGGTCCTTCGCTGCGCTCAGGATGACAATGGGATGAAGGAGTTTTGTTGACGGCCAGGAACCACTGCATGGAGAGGCGCGGCTCGATGACGGCGCTGGTGCGCTGCGAGATGGGCAACGTCAGCGTGTGGTCTTTGATGGCGACGAGGTGGCCGGAGGCTTCGAGGTCAGCGACGATGCGCTTGCGGGCTTCGAAGCGGTCTAATTTGTCATAAGGAGAACCCGGAAGACTGATGCGCGCCTGCGTGTCCATGATGCTGGGCTGGGGCAGGTTGTGGCGCTGGCCGAGGGCAAAGTCGTTGGGGTCGTGCGCGGGCGTGACCTTGACGGCGCCGGTGCCGAACTCGGGGTTGGCCCAGTCGTCGGCAACGACGGGGATCTCGCGGCCTACAAGCGGCAGGATCAGCTGCTTGCCGATGAACGCGGTGTAGCGCTCGTCTGTCGGGTTCACGGCAACGGCGGTATCGCCGAGCATGGTTTCGGGGCGCGTGGTCGCGATGGTGATGCTGCCCGAGCCGTCGGCGAGGTCGTAGCGGACGTGATAGATGGAGCCGAGGCGTTCTTCATTCTCGACTTCGAGGTCGGAGACGGCCGTGCCGAGGACGGGGTCCCAGTTGACGATGTAGGCGCCGCGGTAGATGAGGCCCTGTTCGTAGAGGCGGACGAAGGCTTCCTTCACGGCGACGCTGAGGCGGTCGTCCATGGTGAAATACTCGCGAGACCAGTCGACGGAGGCGCCGAGGCGCTTCATCTGGCCAGTGATGTAGCCGCCGTACTCCTGCTTCCACTTCCAGACGAGTTCGGTGAACTGGTCGCGGGTGAAGTCGGTGCGGGACTTGCCTTCGGACTTGAGCTGGCGCTCGACCATCATCTGCGTAGCGATGCCGGCGTGATCGGTGCCGGGCACCCAGACGCTGGTGTCGCCGGACATACGGTGCCAGCGGGCGAGGATGTCCATCTCGGTCTGGTTGAGCATGTGGCCCATGTGCAGGCGGCCGGTGACGTTCGGCGGCGGAAGCAGCTGCACGAAGGGGTTGATGCTCGCCGGGTCAGAGGGCGTGGGAGCGGAGAAGATCTTTTCGTTGACCCAGAAATCAGCCCATTTTTGTTCGATGAGGGCGGGGTCGTAGGCTTTGGGGAGTTCGTTTTGCATGTCGCTTTTAAGGGTAGCAGGGGTGGCAAGTGATAAGTGACAAGTGGTGAGTGATAAGTAAGCGCAAACGCAGAACGGAGAGGCAGGTGGCCTCTCCGTTCGGCGTATCACTTGTCGCTTTCCACTCGCTTTTAGAACGGGTTCAGCTTGTCGATGCCCTTCTTCGGCTTCTTCTTGCTGGAGCTCTCGTCGGCCTTGTCGACGGCGGGAGTCTTCGGGTTCTTCTTGCTGCCGGGCTTCTTCGTCTGGGCGGCTGGCTGGCTGTTGCCTTCCTGCTCGTTGACCTGATCAGGAGCTGCAGCGGCCTTTTCGATCGCCGGCAAGGGGGTGTTGTCCTTCGGGGCCACGGTTTTGAGACCGTAGTTGGCGTCGGGTTTACCCGTGGCTGCGGGCATGTCCTTATCGGCTGCCGCGTTGTGGTTGATGATCTCGACGCCCAGACCCGTGCCGGAACCGCCAGACGGAGTGTCGTCGTGGGTCATGGTGGTGGTGGAGTGGTCGGATGCACCTTCGCCGGGCCCCGGGACATCCGAGAGCGTCGGCGCGCCTGTGGCTACAGGAACGGCGGGTGCTGCCGGAGCGTCAGCGTCCGAGGTGGATGCAGGCGTGGCAGACTTGGCCGCGAGGGCCGCTGCAGGATTGAAGGCGGTGAGGTAATCAGCCTGCAACGACTTCACGATCTGCGGAGCCGTGGTCGGCGCGGGGTCTTCGAGCGGCGGCTCACCTACGCCCGCAGCGTTGACGGTATCAGGCTTGTGCAGCACGAGCAGCTCAAGGCGCTTACGCATGGTGTACTGCGCGCGACTGCCTTCGAGGGCCTCGGATGCGGCGACCTGCTCCTTGGTCGGAGTGGGAACCTCGAGGTTCATGCCGACGAGGCGTTCTTTCGCGTCTTCAACGTGCGGAGCAGCGTAGTGCTCGAGGACGACCTTGCGGTAAGCATCGGCGGCCTTGCCGTCATACTCTTCCAGCAGCTTGGCCTTGGGACCTTCGGGCAGGCAGGCGGGCTGAGGGCCGGTACCTTCGCAGGTGCGTTGGTTACGGATGATGTTGGCTTCGGCCTCGTAGGCATCGCCGATGCCGATGAGAGCGTCATCCATGTGGCTGTACTGCGGATAGGTGTCGATGACGGTCTGGTAGCGCGCAATGGTGGCGGCCCAGTTGTTATGCGTGGCGTAGAAGGCACCGAGTTCAGCCTCGCGGGTGGCCATGACTTCCTGCACCTCGCGGAGTTTCTGGCGGGCTTCGTCGATCAGCTTCTTGGGCGCGTCCGAGTACTGCTTGAGCATCAGGCGGTAGGCTTCCTGCGCCTTGACGCCCTTAGCATAGTCACGGTCGGGAACGTCCATCTGCTTGAAGTAGATGTCACCAATGCGCATCTGGGCTTCGGCGGCCTCTGGGACGTTCGGGAAGAAGGTGATGAAGTCGTTGTATTCCTGCTCGGCCTGGGCGAGGGCAGCAGAGCCGCCTTCCTGGTACCAGGAGTCGGCGACGGCCAGCTTGGCGCGCATCTGGTACTGAGAGTCCGGATAGGTGGAGAGCAGGGTGTTGAGATCGAGACGGGCCACGTCAAAGTGGCCGGACTTCTCCTGCGCGACGGCCTTATCGTAGAGCTGCTTGTCGGGCAGGTTGGTGTCCTTGCCGACGAGGGGGTCGATCTTCTTGGCCGCAGCGAGGCGCTTATTGTCGGCCTTGGTGTCCTTGGACTGGACAACCTTATCTTCCTTGGCGACCTTGGGAGCTTTCCTCTTTTTCTGGGGCTTATCGTTGGAGATCGTGGCCTCAGCGTGAGCAGGCTGCGCGGTGGTCTGTGGCGCTGTAGGCGCGTCCTGTGCACGGAGTAGAGGGGTGGCGGCGAGGACTACAGACAGTGCGGCAGCGAGGGCGGCGCGATTACTGGGGAAGAAGGTCATCATGCTGATAGTTAAGACTCCAACTGGGCGGCCGCTGTGAGCAGCGCGCGTGACTCTTATTTTAGACGGGTGAACAGGATTGTGCGGGTCGCCGGAAGGAATCTGGGGCGTCGCCTATGCGTTCGAAAGAGCGGCTTCGCGGGCGATTTTGAGGAAGGCTTGAGCGTTTTCAGCGGTTTTGCCCTTCTCGAAGATGGCTGAACCGGCTACAAGCATGTCCGCGCCTGCCTTGACGACCGAGGCGACAGTGTCGTGACCTACGCCGCCGTCGACTTCGATGCGGTAGTCGAGACCCATTTTCTGGCGCAGGTGGACGAGGTGCTGGATGCGGTCGATGGAGCGCGGCAGGAACTTCTGGCCGCCAAAGCCGGGGTTCACGCTCATGACGAGGACGTGGTGGACCATGGGGAGGACTTCGATGAGGTGCTCGATGGGGGTGGCCGGGTTGAGGACGACGGCCGGCTTCATGCCGTGGTCGGCGATCAGCTGCAGGGTGCGGTTCAGGTGACGGCAGACCTCGACGTGGACGCAGACCATGTCGGCGCCGGCGGCGGCGAAGTCGGGGATGAACTTGTCGGGGTCCTCGATCATGAGGTGGCAGTCGAGTGGGAGCTGCGTGATGGGGCGGATGGCCTTGACGACGGGTGGGCCGAAGGTGATGTTGGGGACGAAGTGGCCGTCCATGACGTCGACGTGGACGATGGTGCCGCCTGCGGATGTGGCGAGGGCGATCTCATCGGCGAGGTGAGCGAAGTCGGCGGCGAGGATGGAGAAGGCTAGTTCGATCATCTGCAACAGTGTAAATGCAGGAGGCGGGGCCCAGAGGTGCATGTCGGTCCCACGGCTAGTTGTGCGGTGCGGGCGCTGATGGCAGGGCGGCCGACGGCGCAGAGGATGCCTTCGAGTTGTAGGCGCCTACGAGATCGGCGGTGATGTCGATGCCCTTCGCGGTGTACCAGATTGCGGGCGCTTCGTTGGGCCCACGATCGAGGATGATGGTGTATCCGTATTGTTCTGCGTACTGATTCAGGAAGCTAAAGAGCTTCTGGGCGACGTTCTGAAACATCTGCTGCGAGGCCGTGTCGGTGTCGTTCTTGAAGTCTTCGACTTCGCGCTGCAGCTGCCGCTCCTGCGCGTCCAGCGACTTGATCTTCGCGGTCTTTTCAGGCTCGGAGAGCGTTTTGGTGTCATCGCTCAGCTCCTTCTTGAGAGAGCTGATCTGCGTATTGAGGCTTTCGAGATGGGCCTGTCGCGGGCCGAACTTTGTCTGCATGGCTGCCAATTCGTGCTGGGCTTCCGACGTTTGCAGCACGGCCGCGTTGAACGCTACGACAGCGATACGGATATTGGGGCTGGTGGAGGGGGCTTGTGCGAAGGTGGTTGTTGTCATGAGGCAAAGAACGTAAGACGCGAGGGTGCATGAACGCATGGCTGCGAACTCCTTTTAGGGGCTGCTAAATCAGGTGAGGAGGTTTGTGGCTTTAGGGAGTTATCGGCAGGCGGAAGTGAAGCTGGCGCATGTTCGCTGCAAAATCGTGGGGCTGCAGAATGTGCATGTCATCGGGGTATTCAAGCTGCGCCGCGCCGACGGTCAGGTACGACGTGTCCGGGAAGTCGTGGGTGAAGACTGGCTGAAACGTAGCTACAGACGGCTCCAGAGCGGCAAGAGTTTTGCGACCGGACGCCGTAAGCGGCTGGAATCTGGGGGTGAGGTGAGCAAAGTCCTGCGGCAGTGTGTCGCGCACCAGCGGGGTGTCAGTCTGCGCGGACGCTGATGCTCTGCGCCGCCGTGTCATGATCCGGATGGGGGTAGCGGTCGCCAGGTTGCCGCTGGCGGAGGCAGGGCCAGGTGTGTTAGCGGAGGTCTGCTGATGAGAGTCGATGGCTTGCTCATTCGTGGAAGACGGGCGGAGGTTATGCAGATAGGCGAAGGAAGCGACGAGCAGGACGAGGCAGAGGGACAGCACCACGAGGGAGCGGCTTATATCGGGAGAACGACTTCCTACAAGCACTCCTTCGCGGAGTGCGCGCTCGCGAAAACGCTTCAGTTGTTCGCTGGAGGAGTCTGCAAGGCTGGCGGCTTTCGCGGAGAACATGAGGCCGCTGATTGAAGAGAACTCCTGAGCCAGTTCCTGGCATGAAGGACACTCTGCTGCGTGCTCCTCGAAGTCCTGTTGCTCGCGCGGTCCAAGCTGGCCGCTGCTGTGCAGAGCTGCGTAGGTTCCATAGCGTTCGTGATTCATTTGGCTTCTCCTTTCGCGGAATGCCGGGGTGTGGAGGCGCACAGGAAATGCCGCATCTTGTCGAGGCCGCGATACAGGTTGTGCCGTACTACCCGCACGCTTTCGCCGGTGCGCGACGCGATCTCCTCAGCGGTGAGGCCTTCGAAATAGGTGAGCTCGATGGTGCGTCGCTGATGCGGCTTGAGTTCACGCAGCGCCTGCTGGAGGTAAATGCGGTGCTGGAGGTTGGCGTGGTGGAGAGGACTGGTTCCCAGCAGAGACTCTTCGAACGGGTCCGTCGCGAAGAAATGGCGGGCCATGAGCGAACGCCTGCAATTCAATGCGCGATGGTAGGCAAACATGAGCAGCCAGGTTTTGAAGGAGGCTTTTTCGGGATTGAACTGGTCGATGGAACGAAATACATCGAGAAAGATTTGTTGAACGGTGTCTTCGGCCTCTGCGTCGTTCCGTACGATACGCCGCGCGATCCGGTAGACGAGTTTGTGATGCCGCTCAAAAAGAACGGCCAGAGCGTCGCCGTCGCCCTGACGAAGCGCGCGCGCCAGTTCCTCATCGGGACGAAGCGAGAGCGGGAGGAGCTGCAGCAGGCCTGTCCGGGAGAAGACAGACTGGGCGCGGTCCTCGGCTCCCGAGGGGCTCGTGTTCAGAACGAGTTCCAGCAAACGTGAGCTCACCGCGATTCTCCATGAAGCTGAGATCTTTCTACAGGTGTGTGCACGTCGAGTGCAGGGTTTTCCCCAACCGCAAAAAGATTTTTTAACTCAAGGCGTTGGCCCTTCCGGTGCAGCGCAGCCTCGCATGCTGTCCATGTCGTTGCGGTAGTCGTGGGAGAGGTAGGCGTCGTCGAGGAAGATGTAGGGGTGGTCGCGGATGTCGGCGAGGACGGTTGTGTAGTCGGGGAAGCCGGGGCGGAGCCAGTAGAGGTGGAGGTTGCACTGGTCGGCTCCCCAGGCGGCGGCTAGGGTGTAGCCGTGGGTGACGGCGTAGAGGTTGGCGAACTCGGCGTTGTAGGCCGCGCCGGGGTGGGGCGGCTGCGCGAAGCCGTTGGGAAGATATTGCTCGGGGACGGAGCGGTCGATGTGGACCATGATGAGCTCGGGGTGGGTGCGGTCGAGGTAGGCGGCGTCGATGTGGTGGTGGTGCGCGATGTAGCTGTCGTTGAGGCCGATGATGTCGACCGTGTTCCAGTCGGAGTAGAGCGGAAGAGCGCCGGCCTCGGTGACGGCCATGGTGTAGCCGCGGGGAGCGAGCGGGGCTAGGCGCTGGGCGAAGGTGCGCATACCCCAGGCAGTCTCGGTGTAGTCGGTGATGCGGGAGACGTAGAGGGTGGAGGCGACGATCGCGAGGACGGCGGCTAGTTTGAGGGCGAAGCTGTTCGTCGGGGAGGGATTCTGCAAACCCACCTTGGCCGACGATGAAACTGTTGGCGCAGAGGGGGCGCCCGGAGTGGTAAGTTGTGCGAGCCATTCGAGGGGGAAGAGGACAGGGAGGGTCATCAGGACTAGCGGGACGATAGCGTACTGGAAGCGCGAGAGATGGTTGTTCGCGTTCGAGAGCAGAACCCACATCAGGGTGAAAGGGATCAGGACGATGAGCAGCGCGTTGGTGAGGCGGCGCGTGGCGGGGTTGAGCCAGCCGAGGGGAAGCAGCGGGAGCCACGGTAGTAGCAGGGTAATGAGGTTCATCGCGGCGTGCAGGACGCTGTCGGGATAGAGGTGACCGTCGCCCTTGATGTAGAAGGGGTTTGGCAGGGGATAGCCAAAGTAGCGCCAGCGCCAGGCAAAGTAGGCTCCGCCGAGAAGACCGAAGAGCAGGAGATAGCTGAGGAGGAGATGGGTGGTGGTTTCAACTGCAGGTCTCTCCGCTGCGCTGCGCTCCGCCTTCGGTCGAGATGACAGGTCTGTGGGCGTTGGGAAACTGGGGGTGTGGGCGAGGTAGAGGGTGGCGATCAGCAGGAGGAGTGCGATCAGGACGCCTTCGGGGCGGGTGAGTCCGGCGAGAAGGCCGAAGGCGGCCATTGCGAAGGCGTTGCTCCAGGTGCGAGCTTCGAGGGCATAGCGGAGGCCGAAGTGCCAGCAAGCGAGAAGGAAGAAGCCGAAGACGGGAGCGCCGAAGCAGGCGTTGGTGAGTCCGATGAAGGGGCCGGTGGTGAGGTAGAGTGCGGCGGCGACGGCGAGCCAGCGGCTGGCATTGAGGCGGCGGGCTCCGCGATAGATGAGGGCGACGCTGAGGAGTTGCGCGACGATATTGATCCAACGGCTGGAGGTGACAACATCGAGATGCGTGAGGCGCGAGACGGCGGCGATGAGCGCCATATATAGGAAGTCGGTGGCGCCGTCGACGGGGGCCTGATTGAGTGACCAGCGGATGCCGTGCCCGGCCGCGAGATGCTGCGAGTAGCGGAGCAGCATCGCGGCGTCTTCCATCGGCGTCCAGGGCCAGTGGATGTGGAACGCGGTCCAGAAGGCGGCGATGGCTAGGAGCGCGGCGAGGATGAAGGTGTCGGCGCGTTGCCAGGTTTTTTGGGGCGTGCTCATGCTTTGGGGTCTCTGAGGGAGAGTATAGGCGTGGCTATTCGAGGACGTCGGTGGGGGTAATGGCTTTGCGGGCGCGCGTGCGCTTCGGCAACACGGGGACTTCGCGCTCAATGCCTTCACGGCCAGGGTGAAGGATCTTGGTCTTGTGCGCCTTGGCTGCTTCACGATCGATCGGAGAGGCTTCAGTCGGGGGACCGAGGACGACGCGGGCAGCTCCGTTGAGGATGCGGCGGATGGGCCAGGCAGTAGCTGGATCGTTTGTGCTGACGGCTCCATTGGGCAGGAAGACTTCTCCGGGGCGCTGCTTTTCGGGGCGGTAGTACCAGCGGCGGAAGAGAGAAAGGGAGTCGCACAGTTCGTCGAGGATGGCTGGCTCGCCGGTGCGCTCGGTGAGCTGGGTGATGAGGGCGCGGGTGCGGTCCTCGGGGGAGGACAGAGGAGTGGGAGTAGAGGAGAGAGGAGAGGGCACGTTCGCACCTTCATCTTTCGCCACAACAAATACTGGGGGCTCTCCACTTCGCTGCGCTTCGGTCGAGATGACAGCAGCACGAGGCGGGGCCACTGGTTCGTCGAGGGGCACGGGGGCGAGCATCAGCGGCTGGGCGAAAAGGCTGCTGCCGACGGCGGTCTGCTCGCGGACGGCGCGGACGCCGAGCGTGGAGAGACGTGTGGGAGTGGTGAGGTGACCGTTGGCGAAGAGGAAGACGGCGGCGTCTTCGCGCGAGGAGAAGGACTGCGGCTCGTCGTCTCGTGGGGCGGCCTCCTGCAGGATGAGGGCGCGAAGTTCGGTGACGGGGCGAACGAGTTCGTCGGAGAGCAGGGCGGCGGCACGAACTTTTTCCCAATGCTTGTGATGGGCGGCGGCGGACTCGAAGTCCATGGACTCGCTGGCGAGTTCGCGTTGAGCGGCGATTTCGGTGAGAAGGGATTCGCCGCGGGTTGTGAAGAAGCTGTGGACACGCTGTGCTTCGGCTGTGTATTGCTCGGGCGTGCAGGCTGCGGGGTTAGCGGGTTCGCCTTCCGCCGAAGCACCTTTGCAGGGCATGAGGCATTTGTTCATCTCGCCGTAGACACAGCCGGGGTGGTCGGGGTGCGGGGTGAGGTCTTCGTAGCAGCGGCGGAGTTTAAAGAGGTCGAGTACGGCGTCGCAGTAGCGTTCGGCGGCGGCGCGTGAAGGAAAGGGACCGAAGGATTCTTCAACAGACTTTTTACTGAGTCGATTGGTGACGTAGGCGCGTGGGTGCTCATGCGACATGGTGACGCGGATCAGGTATGGAGTGTGCAGGCGGAGGCGTTTGCGGGCCTGCTCGGTGCCGAAGGCAAGACGCGAGGCGTGGTAGAGGAGCAGAGTGGATTCGAAGTCAGAGCCGGTGCGCGTGTAGGCGATGGTACGGACGCGGTCGCGGAGGTTGAGACGCTTGCTGAGGACAGCGTTGCCCTTCTCGTCGAGGGCTTCGGGAGGTGCGAGGAGGCGGCGCAGGCGGCGGCGAAGATCGGCGGTGCGGGTGAGGTAGGGTTCGCCGGGCTTGCCGTCCGGGGTATCCGGTCCGCGCAGAGAGAAGACGCCGGGAGCGGCAGGGATGGAGCGCAGGATCTCGTCGGCGGACTCAGGGGTGAAGTCGAGGTGGTGCTCGAAGATCGGTGGTGCGCTCACAGGAGCGATTGTAGATGGTGAGCCACGCGGGACGCAGGTGCCTCGCGTGGCTCACTCGCACGTCAGGGATAGTGCTAGGGGATGAGGCGCGCCGAACGAAGTTGATCGAAGAGTGCGAAGAAGCTGTCGTCGGTGGGCTGATAGTCGAGGAAGCCGAGCTTGCGGCTCTTCGACATATCGGTGACGACCTCGATGGGGCGACCGAGATCGGCGTCGGTGTGCCAGGGGGAGATGAGGGTGGAGAGGTTGGGCTCGGCGAGGTTGTACTTGGCGGCGATGGTCTGCCAGATGGTTGCAGCGTCGGCGAGTTGCGTTTCGAGGGGCGTGCCTTCGCCGGGAAAGGGCGCTGGCGTGAGGCCGAAGTATTCGGCGAGGCGCGACCACATCCAGCTCCAGCGGAAGACGTCTCCGTTGACGATGTTGAAGGCCTGGTTATACGCGGCAGGGGTGGTGGAGGCCCAGCGGAGGTGCTTCGCGAGCTGGGTGGCGTCGGTCATGTCGGTAAGGCTGTTCCACTGTTTGGCGGAGCCGGGGAAGAGGAACGGGCGACCGGTTTCGCGGCATATGGTGGCGTAGGCAGCGAGGGTGACGCCCATGTTCATGGCGTTGCCGACAGCGTAGCCAATGATGGTGTGCGGGCGATGGACGGACCAGGTAAAGCCATCGCGGGCGGCGGCGGCGAAGACCTCGTCTTCCTGTGCGTAGTAGAAGTTATCGACGGGGAGGCGAGGCTGCTCCTCGCGGAATGGCGTAGCGGGGAGGACACCCTTGCCATAACTTTCGAAGGGCCCTAGATAGTGCTTGAGGCCCGTAACGAGCGCAGTGTGCTGGACGGAGTGGGAGTACGAGACGGCTTCGAGCAGGTTGCGCACCATGGCGGAGTTGACGCGTATGTTTTCGAGCTCGGTCGGCTGGCGCATCCAGGTCGCGAGAAAGACGTGGGTGGGCGCGATGTCTATCAGCGCGGAGGCTAAGGATTCGGGCGAGAGAAGGTCTGCAGCGACGGGAAGGACACCGGTCTGTTCGATGGGCCGACGAGCGAGGCCGTAGACGGCCCAATCGCTTTCCACGAGGAGCTTGGAGAGGTTGCGGCCAACGATGCCGGAGGCGCCTACGACGAGTGCTGTGTTTCTGGACATGAAGCTCCTTCGGCGCGGAGACGCCTGAGAGTTAGATGAGGGAGTGCTGCGTTGGGTGCATGTACGCTTGCGCCTGCGGCTCTCGCAAAATCAGAAGCAGGTCCTTCGCTGAGCTCAGGATGACAATTTAAACGGCGCTAGTGTTTGAGCGGGCGGCCTGCGAGGGTGGAGGTGAGCTTGCCGTTGTCGATGGCCAGCTTGCCGTTGACGGTGAGGTAACGGACGCCGCTGGCGAGAAGGGTGGGCTGTTCGTAGGTGGAGTTGTCCTTGAAGGTGGCGGGATCGAAGACGACGACGTCGGCGAAGTAGCCGGGCTTGAGGAGACCACGGTCCTTGAGACCGAGTGTTTCAGCGGTCAGCGAGGTGCTGCTGCGGATGGCCGCTTCGAGGGAGATGGTGTGCTTTTCGTAGACATACTCGTGGATTTTCCTGGGGAAGGTGCCGTACTTGCGCGGGTGGCCGGGCGAGCCGTCCGAGCAGGTCATCATCCAGGGCTGGCGCATGAAGGCGGTGATGTCGGCCTCCTTCATGTTGAAGCTGGCGACATTGGAGCCGCCTGCCTGGATGATCTGAATCGCGGCTGTGATGGGATCGATGTGGCGCTCGGTGGCGATCTGCGCGAGGTTCTTGCCGACGATGGATTTGTCTTTGGCTGAGGTCATGAGCAGCGTGTCGGCACCGCCGCGACGGACGAGGTTTTCGTTCATCTCTTTGTAGAGGCGATCATGCAGAGCGGGGTCGGCGACGTTCTGCAGGAGCTTGCCATCGGTCTCAGCCCAGCGCGGGACGAGCGAAGCGGTAACACTGGTGCCGGAGGCCGTATATGGGTACTGGCTGGCGGTGACGTTGAGGCCTTCGTTGCGCGCCGCGTCGATAAGAGCGATGACCTCAGAGCTCTGTCCCCAGACGTCCGCTCCGAGGGCCTTGATGTGCGAGATCATGACGGGGATGTGGGCTTCGCGGGAGATGCGGATTGTTTCTTTCACGCTGGCGAGCAGGCCGATGGTGTAGCTGCTCTCGTCGCGCATGTGTGTGTCGTAGATGCCGCCCTGCTGGGCGACGATCTTGGACAGCGCGATGACCTCTTCGGTGGAGGAGTAGCTGCCTGGCGCGTAGTAGAGGCCGGTGGAGATGCCGATGGCACCTTCGTTCATGGCGGTGTCGACGAGTGCCTTCATGCGGTTGAGCTGTGCGGGTGTCGGCGCTGCGTCGGACATCTGCATCACTTCGCTGCGGACGGTGCCCTGACCGATGAAGAGAACGGCGTTGGTGCCGATGCCCTGCTGATGCCATTTGGAGAGGGTCGCGCCGATGTCGGTGGGGCTGTCGCCGTCGTTGCCGGTGGCGACGGTGGTGACGCCCTGCATGAGATACGGAGTGTTCTGTGCGCGCTTCGGGTCGGAGAGGTCGCTCGCGGTGTGCGTGTGGGGGTCGATGAAGCCGGGAGCGATGATGAGGCCGGTGGCATCGAGAGTGCGGGTGGCCTGGCAGGTCTTTGGCTTTTTGTCGCAAGCTCCGATGAAGATGATGCGATCGCCGGAGATGCCGATGTCGGTGTTCAGCGCGGGTGCGCCGGAGCCGTCGATGACGGTGCCGTTGCGAAGGAGGAGATCGAGATGTTGCGCGTGAAGGAGCGACGAGGCGACGAGGGCTGCTGCGAGGCAGAGATGACGGGGCTTCACGCGGTGGGTCTCCTTACAGATTCAGATGAGTAAGAAGATTCTAGCTGCCAGCGATCGTCATGCCTTCAATGCGGACGGTGGGGACGGCGCCGGAGCTGAGAAATTCCAGGTCGTTGCCGATGGCGGAGACGTTGCGGAACATATCCTTCAGGTTTCCGGCGATCGTGATCTCTTCGACCGGGTAGGCGAGTTCGCCGTTCTCGATCCAGAGGCCGCTGGCACCCTGCGAGTAATCTCCGGTGACGAGGTTGACGCCGAAGCCCATGGTGCTGAGGACGTAAAGGCCGTTGGGGATGTCCGCGATGATCTGTTCCGGTGTGAGCATGCCGGGTTGGAGGAAGTAGTTGCCGCCGCCGATGCCGGGGGCTCCGGCGAGGCCGCGCGAGGCTTTGCCGGTGGAGGGCATGTTGAGCTTGCGGCCGGTGTAGGTGTTCAGCATCAGGTTCTTCAAAATGCCGTTTTCGATGATGACCGTGCGACGGATGGGCAGGCCGTCGCCGTCAAAGGGCGAGGTGCCGAAGCCGCCGGTTCGGAGGGTGCTGCCGTCGGGGAGAATGTGGTCGAAGACCATGGTGCCATCGTCGACCATGGTGATGTTTTCACCGGCGACCTGCTCGCCGAGCTTGCCTGCGAACATGCTGGCGTTGCGGTAGATGGAGTCGCCATCGGCGGCGCTGATGAGGTTGTGCATCAGGCTGCGGGCGATGTCGGCGGAGAAGACGACGGGGCACTTCTGCGTGGGAACGCGGCGAGCGCCGAGACGGCGGAGGGCGCGCTCGGCAGCGATGCGGCCTACCTCTTCCGGTGAGGCAAGCAGTTTGGAAGAACGAGCGGATGAGTACCAGTAGTCGCGCTGCATGGCGCCGTCGGCATCCTGCGCGATGGGGGTCACCGAGAAGCCGCAGTAGCTGCGGCGGTAGGACCCGGAGAAGCCGCGAGAGTTGACCATGACACGCTGGGCGGTGGAGACATCGAAGTGCGCGCCGGAGGTGTTTTGAATACGAGCGTCGAAGCCCAGAGCTGCGGCCTCACAACGGCGAGCGATCTCGATGCGCTCGGCAGGAGGAATTTCATCGACATCGCTAAAGTACAGCGCGAGGTTGTCGATATCGAGACTACCGAAGAGGTCAGCCTGGGGAAGTCCTGCAAAGGGATCAGCCCCGGTGACTTTGGCGAGTTCCACTGCTCCACTGACGAGTTTTGCGATGCCGTCGGAGGAGAGATCGGAGGTGGAGGTGCTCGCTGTGCGTTGACCTCCTTCGGCTGCGTGAAAAAAAACACGCAGGCCCAGGGCGCGCGAACCGGATTCGGTGAGCTGTTCGACCTGGCCGAGACGAACATTTACAGCGAAGTCGTCGGACTCAAACGCGACGGCTTCGGCATCGGCGGCACCGGCACGCAGGGCGAGGGCGACGGCTTCTTCGGAGAGGCTGAGGAGTTCGCGATTCGCAGGGGCCGGGGCGTGAGAGGTTGCAGTCTTCAACAGGTCTCCAGTGAGGTTTACGATGCGTTACGGTCGAGGGCGTTGGTCGGCACAGGGTCTCAGTAACGGTCTGCTCAGGTTGATTGTAGTCGTCGCGGTGTGGTCGCTGGCAGGCGCGATAAGCGGTTGCGGGACTAAGGTGAACCCGCTGGTTCTCGGCGGCTCGACCGAGTCGACGACCCCCACTTCGGGAACGCCCTCGACGACGACCACGACGACAACCACTACGACCACGACTACGCCGCCGCCTGCGGCTGCGCCGGGAGTCGCAGAGGTCACAAACTTCGGTGATTCGATTACCTGTGGGTACTATGCGCTGCCGAACGACGGCGCGGGGTACATGTATTCGAATGAGGGATATGCGACGCTGCTGGATGCAGAGGTGGGCGGCGTAGCGAAGAATTTATGCCGCGGCGGAGACATGGCAGCGGACATGGCTCGGCTGTGGGTGTATCCGAATGCAGAGCCTGTGTTGGGGCAGGGGCAGTTATATACGGTACTCATCGGCACGAACGACGCGCACTTCTGCGGGGGCGGCGCGGGATGCCTAGCGAACTGGAGCCAGGCGCTGACGGCGTCGCTGACCTGGTTGGCGCTGCCGGTCACGGACAAGATACTCGGCAGTGCGATGACGGCGCAGGGAGTCTGGGCAAGGGACATGGAGTTTGGTGAGTCCACGACGCAAGCCGGGGCCTCGCTAGGCTTTACTGTGACGCAGGCGGTGGCTGGGCGAGCGCTGCATATTGGGTACCGGGTGTTCGATGCGCTGGTAAGTGGCGGTAGCGCGACAGTGAGTGTCGACGGAGTTCCGGTGGCGATGCTAAGCGCGAATGTTGCAACGGGGCATGCGATCGCGACACAGAATGGCGGGACGGACACCGTGTTTAGTGCGAATGTGCCGCTGGGCGCTGTGGGCGAACATAGTGTGACGATCACCACCGGCACGGGAGGTGGTTTCTTTTCGGTGCTGTGGGCGGGAGTCTCGTCGCAGAGCTACTCCGGTGTGAGCGGTGCGCCGATGGTGTTGGTCGGTCAACTGACGCCGACTGGAAGCTCTGACTTGAATCGTGTGGTGGGACTTTACAATACCGCACTGACTCCGCTAATAGCGGAGCTTGTTGCAGAGGGAATGAATGTGGTGGTGGCGCCGACATCGCAGGCCTTCAATCCGGCCACTGAGATGGCTGATATGCTTCATCCCAATAATGCGGGGCACGCAAAGCTGGCCGCGGTGTTCGCGGCCGCTCTGCCGGATGTGAACTAGACGACCGGAGTTGCGGAGAGGGTGTGCTGACGGCCGTCGGTGGCCTGATGAAAGCGCACGCCGGAGACGCAGTGCTCGGAGTCGGACTTGAGCTTGTGCTCCACGTGCGAGAGCACACCAACGGTGTGACGGCGGCTGAGCTTGAGGGGGCCGTGGCAGTCCTTGCAACGGAACTCGGTGTCGCCATCGAGCAGCGCATCGGCGAGCGTCTTCACCTTCCAGAAGGGTTCATAGCCGGAGCCACCGGCACGGACACGGCGGCGTTTTACTTCGCACTCGTAAAGCTTTTCTGGCGTGCTGACAATCTTGGTAGCCATGGTCTTCTTTCCTGGTGCGGTTGTATTTAGTTGTAGCGGTAAATCAATTCTACGTGATTAGATGCAGAGTTTGGCCGCTTTATACGCTTTCGGCGGCCTTTAAACACAATGCAGCACCTTGGATCTTTCGTAAAACGCTTGAAATCAACGCCCCGTGCCGCCGACGGTCATGCGGTCGAGCTTGATGGTGGGCATACCTACACCCACGGGAACAGATTGACCGGACTTGCCACAGGTGCCGATGCCTTCGTCCAGAGCAAGGTCGTTGCCGACCATGCTGACGTACTTGAGAGCTTCGGGACCGTTGCCGATCAACGTTGCTCCCTTCACGGGAGCGGTGATGACGCCGTCTTCGATGAGGTAGGCCTCGCTGGCTGAGAAGACAAATTTGCCATTAGTGATGTCGACCTGGCCTCCACCGAAGTTGACGGCGTAAAGACCGCGCTTCACGGACTTCAGGATGTCGCCGGGGTCGTCCTGGCCGGAGAGCATGTAGGTGTTGGTCATGCGTGGCATGGGGATGGCGGCGTAGCTTTCGCGGCGCCCACTGCCGGTGTTAGGCATACCCATCAGCTTGCTGCTGAGCTTGTCGGAGAGATAGCCGCGAAGGATGCCGTTTTCGATGAGTACGGTCTCCTGCGTGGGATTGCCTTCGTCGTCCACGTTGAGGGAGCCGCGCCGACCGGGCATGCGACCGTTATCGACGACCGTGACCTTTTCACTGGCTACCTTCTGGCCAATGAGGCCGGCGAAGGCTGAGGTTTTCTTGCGATTGAAGTCGGCTTCGAGGCCATGGCCTACGGCTTCGTGCAGAAGGACGCCAGGCCATCCGGGGCCAAGGACGACTTCCATCTCGCCAGCGGGCGCGGCGACTGCACCAAGCTGCAGAATGGCGGTGCGGGCGGCCTCGCGGGCAAAGTGCTCGGGTGAATGGTCGCCTTCAAAGAAGTCGAGCAGGACGCGTCCACCGCCACCGCTGGTGCCGCGTGCGGTGTTGTGCTCATCCTTGGCGATGACGAAGACGTTGAGGCGCGCGAGGGGCTGGGTATCCGAGGCGAAGGTGCCGTCGGAGGCTGCGATGAGAATGCGACGGAGCTCGTCGTTGATCCCGGCGCGGACCTGGGTGATGCGGGGATCGAAGTCGCGTGCTGCCTTGTTGGCACGCTCGATAAGCTTGAGCTTGGCAGCGATGTCGGCGTCGCTGCTGATGCCTGTGATGGGGTAGAGCGACTGGCTGTGGCTCTCGGTAAAGCCCTGCACGCGGGCGGTTTGCGGGCCGCTTGCGATGAGTGCGGCGGTGCGGGCGGCTTTCAGGAGTTTTTCGGGCGAGAGGTCGTCGGTGTAGGCGAAGCCGGTGCGTTCGCCGGAGAGCACGCGAACGCCGCAGCCGACGCTGATGCCCTGCGCGGCGGTCTTGACGATGCCTTCATCCATGCCGAGGGACGTAGAAGTGACGGCCTCGAAGTAGAGATCGGCGAAATCGCCCCCTGCTGAAAGGGCTTCCCCGAGGCAGCGCTCGAGAAGGCGCTCCGTGAGGCCGAGGTGCGTGAAGAAGTAGCGCTTGTGGTCGAGGGTTTCGAAAGAGGGCGTGTGCAGGGCTGCGGCCATTGATTCGATTGTATGCCTACTTCGCATCTGCCGGGTCTGCCCAGTATGCGGTGCGTGCCTGAATGTTCAGAGCTTTGTTCCCCGGTATCATCAGCTGCAAAGCATGAGGGCCGGCGTGCGGCATCTGCGGCTGAAAGCTGAGCGCATAGCGATTTGGCAGGTGATTCGACATTGCGACCAGAGCCTGTTCGAGCGAGCGCTCGTTATTGAATGTGAAAGACTCCCCACCCGTGAGCTTTGCAATTGTTTCGGGAATATTGCGGTGCAGACCATCGGTGGCGGCTATGGCGGCCATCCGTGCCAGTGCGAGTGGAGGGAGAAGCTGTGCTACGCAGTCATATGCGTGTGATCCCGCGCTTGAACCTGGATCGCTCTGCTTGCTGATGCAGCCGCCAGCAGGATTAGGCTCGGCGTTTTCCAGCGTCACCAGGGTCATCATTGCGTGAAGCACAGCTTCGGCAGGACTCTCTGGTGGAGTGGCTTCGGCATAGACATGGTCGGAGAGACTGGTATTTCGCTTGGTCTGTGTGCTTTTGGTGGGGAGCATGCGGTGTGCGTACTGCGAGGTTCTAGACTTGCCCGTGGAATACGTCGCGCTAAAGATGGTGGTGTTGGTATTCGTGATCGCTCGTAGCGCATCCGCTAAGGGAAGCTTGCTGCCACTATCGTTTGTTTCGCTGATGAGCAGGATGGCGCGGCGGTAGCCCGGTGGCTGCGAACGCAGAAGATCGACGGCGAATCCGATGCTATCAAGAATTGCGGCTCCATCATCTCCGTCATTCTGGGCCGTGAAGTCGTCAATAGCGTCATTTACAGCGTGCTCATTCGACGTAAACCCTTGCAACAGCGTTGGGGAGCTGTCGAAGCCGACGACTGCTACGTGATGCGGCACGTTCCCGATGATTTGCTGCACGAAAGCAGGCAGGGCATGGAGACGATTCTCTGGTTCACCGCGCGACGCGGGATGCCAACCTGCGGCAGCTTGCGCAGCTCCGCATTCGACTAAAACGACGATCGCGATCGGCGCATCTCCGTTGTCCGGTTGTAGCGTTATTTTCTGTGGGACGCCGTCATCCGTAAGTGTGAAGTCGTCTGCTGTGAGGTTATAAACGGGTTCGCCAGTGCGGTCGCGCACCAATGCCGGTACATATACCAGCGTTGAGTTCACCGTTAGTCTCTGCTGTGAGGAGGTTGCTGGCGTCTGAGCGATGCTCGCAGTGAGGAACCCGGCGGCAAGAGCCGTAAACAAGAGCCGAAGTGGCCTAAGTTTGTAGAGCATCGCCCGTTAGACTCGCATGATTGGGAATGGTCAGCGGCCGTGCGAGGGGTCGTCGCTATCTGCTGAGTCGAGATCCATAAAGAGGTCTGAGAATCCGGGGGCGTAGCAATTACCGTCCGCGGCGTAGGTGGCGGCGCAGGACTGGGTGATCTCCGGGCGGCGCGGCGACTGCGCGTATTGCCAGGCGGTGAGGTTCATTTCGCCGGAGGCGCTGAGTGGTTTGTTGGGATGGAGGCTGCACCCGGGGGCGGGTGGGCAGCTGTCCTGTGCGTCGAACATGGCGATCTCGTGCAGGGTCTTGGCCTTTACCTGCTGGCGAATGTCGTCGATGGTGGTGATGGTCTGCGGCTTGCCATCAGGTGAAGTGCCGTCCGGAACGGGCTGGCCACTTGCGTAAACGCCGGCGCGGTAGTTGCTGGCGGAGACGGCTTCGGTCCATGCGAGCAGGTAGGCGGCTTGTTCAGGAAGCAGACGGCCACCTTCTTCCTGATCGAGAAAGAGGATGGTGTGTGCGGGGAAGTCCTCCTTCTGCGCGGCGGAGACCGCGAGGGCGGCGTCCTTCTTCGCGAGTTGTTCGGGCGAGGTGCCGGATTTCTTCGCGGCGAGAATCTCTTTGTCGAGACGGCCGTTGGCGAGGACGAGAAATCCCCAGCCCTGCGTTAGAAGATGCTTGCGCTTGCCTGCCCAGGTGTTGGTAGTCTCTTCGGGCGGCGGGGTGATCCAGTAGCCGGTGAAGGCGAAGGTGCGGTGAAGCGCGGCCATGGCGGCATCGCCGGGGTAATCGTTGCGATCGAAGCCGATATGCTGTGGCGCCGCCGCCGCAGTGGTTGGCTGTTGCGTGGGTGTAGCGGTAGAGCGCGAGCAGCCGCACAGGATCGGGAGCAGGAGGGCTATCGAGAGCGAGAGGTACGCGGACTGGCGATGCATTGCGGAGGTTCCTCCCGAGCCTGAAGGTCAGGCGCGATGTAGCGATTTTACGTGGACGATTGGGAGAGCAGCTCAACTACAATTTCGGCAGCTACAGTTCAACAAGTTTCGATGCGAAAGAGAGAGCGACAGTGACCGATATGCCTGAGACACCTGATCCGCGCTACCCCATTGGCCAGCATACGCCGCCGGAGACGGTTACCAGGCTGGATCGCCTGAAGGCGATAGGAGCGCTCGCCACCATGCCGGAGTTGTTGAACAAGGCTGTGGACGGCCTGGATGAAGAGCAGTTGGACACGGCGTATCGCGAGGGTGGATGGACGGTGAGGCAGGTGGTTCATCACGTGGGGGACTCGCACATGACCGCATTCCATCGCATCCGGCGCACGCTGACAGAAGACACGCCGATGGTGCCGGGGTATGACGAAGGTGCGTTCGCGACGTTGCCGGATTCAGGGGCGCCGACGGAGTGGTCGGTGGCGTTGCTGAAGGCGGTTCATGCGCGGATGGTGATGATGCTGCAAGGGCTAAAGGAAGAGCAATGGCAGCGGCAGTACAACCACTCAGAGCGCGGGCTGTCGACGATTGAGTCAGCGGTGCTGATGTATGCGTGGCATTCGCAGCATCATGTGGCGCACATTACACAGCTGCGCGCTGCGAAGGGCTGGTAAGGCCATGAGCATCGTTTTAGCCACGGAAGCGAAGGACATAGCTGGTAGTTACGAGGTGATGCGGCAGTTGAGGCCGGATCTGCAGAGTGCCGAGGAGCTTGTGGCGCGTGTGCAGCAACAACAGCGCGAAGGATTTCTGCTGGCGTTGCTGCGCGACGGAGGCGAGGTTGTGACGGCTGCGGGGTTTCGTGTACAGAACACGCTGGCATCGGGGCTGACGTTGTATGTGGATGACCTCGTGACGAGTGATGCGCATCGATCGAAGGGGCATGGCAAGACGATGCTTGACTGGTTGATTGCGTTTGCGAAGGAGCGCGGGTGCGAAACGTTTTCGCTCGATTCGGGGACTCATCGACGCGAGGCTCACGCGTTCTACTTCCGCGAGGGGATGCGGATCTCGAGCTTTCATTTTCATCTGCCGCTGAAGTAGTTCTGTTGCCGAGGTGTGGTGGGTGCTAGTCTTTCGGCTATGACCCCGCCCCGAGCTTCTTCCGCGGAAAATTTTGTGCCTCCGCAAACGCCTGAGCAGATCGCTGCTGTGTTGGTTGCATTCTTCGAAAGATACGAAGGGTGCGCCGTGCTTGAAGACGGAAAGGTGCTCTTCGAGCTGAGCAGTGCGAAGCATTCCATCAAAACAGAACATGGACGCTGCACGCTGCACCTATGGAGCGAGCAGCGGAATCTGGTGCGTCGCGTCGTTTCGACGGTGGAGCGAGGCGGTGTGTTGCGACTGGCTACACAGCGGTTTGGACAGACACAGCCCAGTCTGCTGGAAGTGGCACCTGAGAAGAGCAGAAGAGCAACGACGACGCGGGAAGGTGCTCGCGAGCGATATGTGAAGGTTCTGGTGCGTGCGCTGGAGCGGATGTTCGATGAGTGGAAGCCTGAGGGGTTTCGCACATCGATGGATCTGCATAAGAGTTTTGGTCCGGCGTATGCGCGGGGGTCGCTGGTGAGGGGCAAGCAGGCGTGGGCGGTCGTTGGGGTGAACGAGGAAGAGACACCCGTCACGACGGATGGCGTGCTGACGGCAGGGGTGTTGTGGCTCGATGCTTGTCGCGAGCAGTCAGCGGGACGTCGGTTGTATCAGGGCTTGAAGCTGGTAATGCCGCGGGGAATGGCGACGCTGACGCTGTCTCGGCTGGCGTGGATGAACCATGACGCGGCGCAGTGGGAGCTGTGGGAACTCGATCCGCTTAGCGAGGAGATGGAAGAGCGCGATGCTGCGGACCAGGGGAATCTGCGCACCCGGCTAGTGCATCATCCCGATGAGACGGCAGCTGCGGAGAGGTTTTCTACGGCGATAGCTGAGGTGATGGCACTGCTGCCTGCTGGCGAAGAGGAGCGTGTAGAGCAGCGGTTGCGCAGCACGGCGGAGCTGGCGTTCCTGCTGCATGGACTGGAGTTTGCGCGGGCGCGGATCGGGTTGGCTCCGAACAGCTTTGCGCAGACGCTGGAGATTACGGTCGGTGTGGGCGCGAGTGAAACTCCACTAATAAAGGAGAATCGCGTGGAGCTAATGGAGAGGATTGCAGAGCTGTTCGCGCGACGAAGAACGGCGGTACCGACCGTGGATTTTGGAAGGCGTGGAACTTCGCCGATGCGAAGGATCGGCTCAGCGGCTGCGACGACGGCGGCGCATTCGCGCATGAACGTGGGCACGGTGGAGCGTTCGCAGCGAGGGAGTACGACGAAGGATCCACTGTATCGCGCGGCTCCGGAGAGGTGGCTGGAGTCGGTGCTGCGAAAGGATTTGTCGCCTCTGACGCGAAGCCTGGCGCCGAATGTCGTTTCTCCGGCTTCACGTGATGGGGGCGCGTTTGCAAATGAGAGAGACCCTGACACGATCGGCAACCGCGCCGATGAAGCATCGGAGGTTTCACTCGGTTATGAGTCGGCTGCAAGTCGCGTTATCCCTCGGCTTGATCCGCGGCATGTGTACGCGCAGGTGCCAGCGATTGCAGGTGCGAGTGATCGAGGACTGCTCGATCTGCTGGGGGTGACGGCGGATGGTCGGCTCGCGGTGATCGAGCTGAAGGTGGAGGAGGACCTGCATTTTGCCCTGCAGGGTCTGGATTACTGGGTGCGCGTGCGGCATCACCATTTGCAGGCTGTGGATGGCTTAACAGGAATGGGGGAGTTCCAGCAGCATGGATACTTCCGTGGCGTCGAGCTGTCGCCGCTGCCACCAAGGCTTTACCTGGTCGCACCTGCACTGCATATTCATCCGGCGACAGAGACTGTGCTGCGCTATCTATCGCCGAAGGTGGAGTGGCATCTGCTGGCACTCGATGAACGCTGGCGGCAGCAAATTCGCGTGGTGTGGCGCAGGAGTGGCGGTACCGCCTAACGCTGCGGCGAGAGTTAGAGAGCGCAGCGAAAGCCGGTGTTCGAGGTTGAGCTATCCGGTGTGTTAGAACTGCGGGCGGCGACGCGGTAGCGGTTGCAGTAGGACTTGTGGCAGAGGAACGAGCCACCCTTGACGACGCGATTGGTACCTGTGGGTGGGCCTTGCGGGTTGAGGCCATCGGCGGTCTTGTGGAAGTCGGTGCTGAACCAGTCCGCGCACCACTCCCATGCGTTGCCGGTGATGGAGTAAAGGCCGAAGCCGTTCGGCGGGAAGGCGTCAACGGGGCAAGTGCCTGCGTAGCCGTCGTCGGCGGTGTCGTTGTTGGGGAACTCGCCCTGCCAGATGTTGCAGAGGTGCTTGCCTTCGGGCCGAAGTTTGTCTCCCCAGGGATACAGTTTCTGCACTAGACCTCCGCGCGCGGCGTACTCCCACTCGGCTTCGGTCGGCAGGCGCTGGCCTGTCCACGCTGTGTAGGCATTGGCATCGTTCCAGGAGACGTGTACGACGGGGTAGTTGGCACGCTGCGCGATGTTGGAGCCGGGACCCTCGGGTGCATCCCATTTCGCACCGGGCACCTTGCACCACCACGGTGCCTGCGCAACGGTGTCTTCTACGAGTTCGGGATAGCGGGAACGGGAGATGTGTTTCCAGAAGACGAAGGACCAGCCGTAGATTTCAGCTTCTGTCTTGTACCCGGTAGCGGTGACGAAGCGCGCGAAGAGTTCGTTGGTGACGGGATAGCGTTCGAGCGCGAAAGGAGCAACGGTGACCTCGCGAACAGGGCCTTCACCGTCGAGCGGGAAGGCGTCGGGGGAGTCGGTGCCCATGAGGAAACGGCCGCCGGGCAGCAGCACCATGCGCTCGAGGATCCCGGATGAAATCTCCTTTGTCGCGAGCGGTGAGGCGACCGCGCTCGTTACGGATCGGTCAGCGGAGGGTGTGCAGCAGCTGCCGTCTTTCTTGATCACTGCTTGTTCGGAGATCGATTTCATCACGACTTTTAGCTTAGCGCGTTGGCGCCGCGACTTGGAGCGCATGGAAGCGGATGGGAGTCGTCCCGGTCAGAGCGTGCATCCAACTGAGGCGAGGAGATTCTTGAATCATGGCAACTACGACGGAAGTTTCGAAGACATTCAAGCTGGGCGGCGAACTGGAGATCAACCGGCTCGGATATGGCGCGATGCGCATTACGGGCGAAGGCATCTGGGGCGAGCCCAAGGATCGCGAGGCAGCAAAGAAGGTTCTGCGGCGTGCGGTCGAGTTGGGTGTAAATTTTATCGACACGGCTGACAGCTATGGTCCAGCCGTGAGCGAGCGCTTGATTGGTGAAGCTTTGGCTCCGTACAGCAAAGGTACGGTGATCGCAACGAAGGCTGGATTGACGCGACAAGGGCCGAACAAGTGGCTACCTGTGGGGCGACCGGAGTATCTGGCGCAGCAGGTGGAGATGAGCCTGCGTTGGCTGCAGACTGACAAGATCGATCTATGGCAGCTGCATCGCATTGATGCGAAGGTGCCGGTGGAAGAGTCGCTGAAGCCTATCAAAGACTTCCAGAAAGCAGGGAAGATTCGTTTCATCGGTCTGAGCGAAGTGACGGTGGAGCAGATCGAGCAGGTGCGCAAGTTCGTCGATGTGGTGAGCGTGCAGAACGAATACAACCTGTCCACACGAAAGAGCGAGGCGGTGCTGGACTACTGCGAGAAGGAAGGCATCGCGTTCATTCCCTGGTATCCGGTGGCGTCCGGCAAGCTGGCGGCTCCGGGCGGCAAGCTGGATACGATTGCGAAGAACCACAATGCGACGACTTCGCAGCTTTCGCTGGCATGGCTGCTGCACCGCTCGCCGGTCATCCTGCCGATTCCGGGCACGTCGTCGATTGAGCATCTGGAGGAGAATTTGAAGGCTGCGGATATTACGCTGACCGAAGACGAGATTCAGGAGCTGGAGAAGGCAGCAAAATAGCTGTCAGGCATCACGAAAAAGGCCGCCATGTGATGGCGGCCTTTCTTGTTCCAGATGCAGATCTTTCAGCCCCAGCTTGCGGGCGTCGCAGCAAGTTCTTCGTCAGGTTCGAGGACAGCGTAGCGGTCCGTGGGCTCATTGTCGTGCCGAGTGGTGAAGAACTCCTCGATACGACCCATGACGTCGGCGCCGCGTTTGGCGTCGAAGATCTGGCGGCGGAGCGTGGCACCGCCGGGAACGCCGTGGGTAAACCAGCTGGCGAACTGCTTCATGCGGCCAATGGCATCGCGCTGAGCGGATTCGTGATCGCGCTTGAGGCGTTTTTCTGCGTCGGTTTCGGCGGCACCTTCGAAGCCGGGGTGCTCGGCTACCTCGTGCAGAAGGCGCTCGAAGTAATCGCGGATCATGCGGTACCGGTCCATGTCTGTTGGCTTGTCGTAGGTTCCGACACCGGTGGCATGCTTGCTGGCCGTATGCTGTGCGATCTGGCGGAAGATCCAAGGGTTCGCGGGTGCAGCACGGCCGATCATCACCGCGTCGCAGCGTGTCGCTTCGACCATGGCGGCGGCGTCTTCCGGGGTCCGGATGTCTCCATTGCCGATGACGGGGATGCTGACGGCATCTTTCACAGCGGCGATCCACTCCCAGCGAGCCTCGCCGGCGTAACCCTGCTCGCGGGTGCGTGCGTGCAGAGCGACGGCGTTCAGGCCGCAGTCCTCAGCCATCTTGGCCAATTCGACGCAGACGATGTTGCTGTCGTTCCAGCCCATGCGGAACTTGACGGTGAAGGGAATCGTGACGGATTTACGGACGGCTTCGAAGATCGTCTTGATCTTGGGGAGATCGCGCAACAGACCGCTCCCGCCATTACAGGCGACGACGCGCTTAGCCGGGCAGCCGAGGTTGAGGTCGACGAGATCGAAGCCCCAGTCCTGAATGATGCGCGCGGAGTCGGCGAGCGTGTCCGGGTTGGAGCCGAAGATCTGCGCGGAGATCGGGTGCTCGTCCTCGTAATAGGTGAGGTAGCGCTTGCGCTTGGTCTCGCGCATGCGGGAAAGGCCATCGGCGGAGGTGAACTCCGTCATGATGAGGCCGCAGCCGGAGGTCTCGTTGGTTGTGGTGCTGTCGACGTCACTGGCGGTCTTGTCCGCAGCGTACATGCTGGCGTTCTTGATGAACCGGCGGAAGACGGTGTCGGTGACGCCGGCCATGGGGGCGAGGACAGTCGCGGGCGCGATGCGGACGCCGCCGATGTGAAGTTCAGCGGGGACGCTGGCCTCCGGGCTGAGCGGGCGTTCGAGCGTGGATGTCCATTGCTTGTCCATAGGGTGATTGCGGAGCTACAGGGCTTTCTGTTCAAAGGGTTAGCGCGATAACGGTCGGCGGCGCTCTGTCTATTCTAACGTTTCTGCAAAATAATTTGGATTTTCGCGAAACCTCTCATGCTGAGCCGTGTTTATGCCGACGTATTCCTCTAGGACTGTTTGCAATCGTTTGGCTTTGTTCCTTTCCGGTCTTCAGACGTTCGCGACGCGTTTTTTTTGCGTTGACGACGGCGAAGAACTGGGTATGCTGATGATCTTCGTCAATCGTTGGTGCCTTGGCTCGTCGAGAAGGCACCGAGCGTCGCTTGGACGTTGAGTGCCGCTATTCCTCCACGGCAATACTTACCGAGTCTCCCGGAGGGACCATGCGAGCTAGACTTCTGCTTCCGTTGTTGCTGTTGATTGCGCCGATGTCTGCGCTTGCAGACCAGCTTGTGCCGGCGGGTTCGATCGTCGGGTGCACTGTTGCCGAAGGTAAGATCTCGTCGCAGACCATGGCGATCGGCGATCCCGTGATGTGTACGCTGAGCCACACTGAAAAATATGGGCGCGCCTCGTTCCCATACGGCAGCTACCTGACCGGACGGTTCGTTGAGTTCAAGGATCCCGGCCACTTTGTAGGCAAGGGCTACATGGAGATCCACTTCGATCGCCTGATTGTGCAGCCAGATACGATTGTGCCGATCAACGCTCGCGTGATCGCAACGACGGGCTACAAGGTCGATATGAACGGTCGCATCCTGGGCAAGGGCCATGCGACGGCGGACACGGTGGAGTGGCTGATTCCGGTGCTATGGCCGATCGATCTGATCAACCTGCCGCGCCGTGGGCCGCGGCCGGTGCTGAAGCCCGAGACGCAGTTGACGTTGAAGATCATCGACGACTTCGGGATTCCAACGCCGATGGAGAACGCTGTGCGGACACCTGCGCTGGTATCTCGCATCACCCAAGATGAGCCGACATACCAGAGCTACCGTGCTCCTATCGAGCGTCAGGAACCGCCGGTGCAGCAGGCCTATGCTTCGCAGTACCAGCCACAGCAGCAATATCAGCCTCAGTATGCTCCGCAGCCTCAGTATCAGCAGCAGAGCTACAATCAGCCGCCCCAAGTGGTGGTGAATGTGAACCAGCAGCCTCAGTATCGGCCACGCCCGGTGATCGTGCCGCCTCCGCCGATGTACTATCCAGCGCCGGTGTACGTGCCTTACGGCTATTACCGCAGAGGTCCGTACGGGCCGTACTAATGGCGTTGAGCCAGGCAAACAGAAAGGCCTCCGCGCTTGCGGAGGCCTTTCTGTTTGGTGCGAACTGATTTACTTCGAGGAGTTGGCAGCGATCTCGGCCTTCTTGGCGTCGGTCGCGGCGAACTTGCGGCGGAAGCGATCGATACGGCCGGCCGTGTCGACGAGCTTCTGCTTGCCGGTGAAGAAGGGGTGGCAGGCGGAGCAGATTTCGAGAACGATAGCGCCCTTGTGGGTGCTACGCGTCTGGAAGGTGGTGCCGCAGGCGCACTTGACGGTGGTGTCTTCGTAAACGGGGTGAATTCCAGTCTTAGGCATGTTGTTGCTTTCTAGCTCTCCTGCTGCAGAACGGTTTCGCTTGCATCGGTCGCTGTGCGGGTTGAACCGCGGGACTCGATACGTCGATGTACCTGACGCGCTGCGGCTTGGGCCCCGTCTCCCGGGGCTATAGGCGCTCTTGTTAGTTTACCACTTTCTGCGGACACGCCATTGTCTTTGGCCGTTTGAGCTGACACTATCAGAGGTATTCAGCTTGGCATTTGCACATCTAAAGGAACCCCATGCATTTCGCGCTCCGGGTACTCTCTGGCTTGGTCATTTTGGCGATGACCCTCTACTTCGTTGTCTGTGTTGCCCTGTTCGTCTATCAGCGCTCGCTAATCTACTATCCGCAGCCCATGGCTGATCGAACCTCTGGCGAGGTACTGAATCTCCAGGTGGGTACACAGACGGTCGCGATCTCGACGAACCCCCGACCCGGGCCGTCGGCGGTGATTTACTTCGGTGGAAACGCGGAAGATGTTTCACAGGAGATTCCTGGCCTCAGCAGAGCCTTTCCCCGCAGTGCCATCTACTCACTCCAGTACCCCGGCTATGACAGCAGTTCTGGAACGCCATCAGAAAAGGCCATCTTTGCCGACGCTCTTGCCCTTTTTGATCGCGTCAAGGTCGAGCATCCTGACGTGGTTGTGATCGGGCGCAGCCTGGGTTCAGGCGTAGCCGTCTGGGTGGCCAGCCAGCGGCCCCTCAAGCGACTTGTTCTGGTTACGCCCTTCGATAGCCTCGCAGATGCTGCAGCGAACCAGTTCCCCTATCTGCCGGTTCGCTGGCTGTTACGCGACCGGTATGAGTCTGGGAAATATGCACCTGCGGTGATGGCTCCAACAAATATCCTCGTGGCTGGGGATGACGAGATTATTCCGCGCGCCAGCTCCGATCGACTTCGCGATCGGTTTCGAGCGGGTGTGGCCTCGTACGTCGTCCTCCCAGGATTCGGGCACAACACTATTCAAAACAGCCCTATGTATTGGCGGTTAGTAAGTGCTGAGTAACAATGGCCGATGGTTTGCAGGCGGAATTACCAAGCTGCGGGTTTTGTTGCCGAAGACGTTGAACTTGCGGCTGTCTGCGGCGTGTCATCGAGCGACTTCAGGTATTCGATGAGCTGCCAGCGTTGCTCGTCGGTGAGGGCTCGGCCGATCACGCCCTTGCCGGGAGTGTTCGAGAACTCGTGGCCGGCGTTGGAGTTGCCGGTGGAAGCGGTGTCGAATAGAAAGCCGCCGGGTAACTTGCCGGTGTCGTAGCCGACCTTGACCGGGTCGAACTCGCGGCTGCCGGTGTAGAACGTCTTGCTGCGCTGAGAGACAGGGACCAGCAGTTCGTAGAGGTTCGGTACCGAACCGTTGTGCAGGAACGGCGGCGTCGCCCAGATGCCGCCGAGTGGGCGGGCGCGGTAACCGAGGTTGGCGGTGGCGTTGTCGTCGCGATAGCCGTTCCACTCGATGCGCTGCTCGGGTGTGAGGCTCATCTGGTCGTAAATGAGGTCGCGCACCTTGACGGTGACTGTGTTGAGGCCGGGGGCGGCGGGTACGGTGCCGAGGCCCATCGCCGGGCCTGTGATGGCGGTGCGGGTGGCGAAGTCCGTGGCTTCGTGGGGATCGGTGCCGATCTCTTCGAGCAGGTTGACCGTCAGCTTGAGGTACTTGTGGCCTTCGAGACCGTCTTCCCATCGTGCTGGGTCTCTAATCTCGGCGGAGTTCAGCGCGGGCTGATGGCAGCGTTCGCAGTACTGCTTGTAAAGCGCGGCTCCTGCGTGGGCTTTCTGCTGGTCGATTGGACCGAAGACCTCGCTCGGCCATGCTGGCTGCTGCAAGCCGCCGAACATCGTCGGCCCGGCAAGCTGGTTTTCCATCTCCCATAGGTTTTTCACGTTGACGGTGGATTGATAGAGCCGTGCGGGGTCGGTGAGGTTGACGCTGGCGCGGACGCCGAGAGCTTCGCCGATGTTGCGTGTCATCGGTTGCTGGATGGAACTGTTGTACTGCACACGCGAGAACCAGCTGGTGTACCAGAGGGGTGGCAGCTTCACGGGTCCGGTGGCGACGCGGAGGTTCGCATTGTCGAGCTCGGTGCCGAAGACGTAGTTCCCGATGCGAGCGAGGGCGTCGGTGCGGCCGAAGCCTCCGGCGTTGACGTAGAGATTGTCTTTCGCCGCGAGCTGGCTTTCGTCGAGGCCGGTCTTCAGGAAGGCGTCGAACTGCTCCTTGAGCTGCTTCTTCTGCTCGCTCGTAGCGTTCGGGCCCAGCACCTGTTCGGCGAAGCGGTTGAAGCGCCAGGGAATCTTGTCGGTAAACGCGACAGCGTAGCCCAGCTCGGTCTGAAAGTATTCGAGGTTGGCGGTCGCGGTGCCTCCATCGATGCGGATGCCCTGACCCTTGTAGTTGAGTTGTCCGGTGTGGCAGGCGGCGCAGGTGAAGCCGATGGTGTCTTCGCTGGCTCCGGTGTGGGGATCGGTGACACTCCCGCGCGCGAAGCCGACGGGCAGGCTATCCGGATTGCTGGCGTCGGCGTCGTTCGGAAGGAAGCCGAAGCGAGCGAGGTAGTTGGCATCCGCGAACCGGTCGACGTGGCCAAGAAGTTTCGGTTGTTCCAGCGCGAGGAACCATTTGTAGGGCATCAGAATGGAGCCCTGGCTGGTGTGATAAAACCACTGCCGCTGCTGCTGCGACCAGTTCTGCCCGGAGTAAGCGACCTTCACCGGCGTGTAGGCGGGCAGGTGCGCACTGGGGCGGTCGAGCAGCATCTTGATGTCTCGGCAGCCGGTGAGCGCGGTGGTGGCTATTGCGAGAAGGGGCAGAGCAGCGACAGAGTGCAGGCGCAACCGCATAAAGGCTTCCTTACAGCCGAAGGTCGGCGGGGAATGAAAAAGCTGGCCCAGATACTGATGCGTAATCGTTGCGGGTAATCATACCGCGCCGCTATGGGCAGGGAAGAGCTTTTTCTGTGACGAGAAACGTCACACGCCCTTGTCGAGTTGCGATATTTTCTCGGGGTCTTTCAGCGCAATGCCGGTGGTTCGGAGCTTGAGGGACTGATCGACATAATGAGCGATTCGATGTGCAGCTTGGTTGTAGCCGAGGCCTTCGGCACGGATGTTGGAGATGCAGTTGCGCTCGGCATCGGTGCGACCTGGTTGCGGGGCATAGGTGATATACGCACCCAGCGAGTCTGGCGAGCTGAGACCGGGGCGCTCGCCGATGAGCAGCAGCGTGAGGTCTGCGTGAAGGAGTGAACCGACTTCGTCGCCGATAGCGACCCTCGCGTTTTGTAAGACGGGGATCAAGGGATATGGCGCGGGAATCAAAGGAAGCAGCGCATCGAGAAGCGGGAGCGCGTGATGTTCCAGGGCGAGGGAGCTCAGTCCGTCGGCGAGGAGGATGAGGAGGCGAGGCGATTCAAGGGCAGGTCTCTTCTCCCCGGTGCGTTCGGATTGAGAGGACACATCATTCAAGGCGGACAGAGATTGGGCGTGCAGCTTTCGACCGAGATCGGGGCGTCGCAGATACACAGCACGCGTGGTGGCTGCGCTGTTCAGCAGGACCGGCGTTAGTCCGCGTGTGCGAAGGTCATGGGTGAGCAGCGCATGATCCAGCGGCATGTGAACGGCATCGCGGGCCAAGGCGTGGTCGAGCTGAAAGCGGAGATGTTCCTGCGTGGAGACTGCAATGTTGCTGCTGCCGAGCGACAGTCGTGCGGAGGTGCGCACGGGTGTCGCTGCACGCAAGATGTCGGAGTCTAGCACAAGGGAAGTGTAGATGAAGTGTGAGTCTTAACTGCAACGGCCGAGCCTGAGCCCGGCCGTTGCAGCGAGTCAGTATGATTACCAGCGATTCGCGTTGCAGCTCTTGTTGTCTTGCACAGAGGTGAGCACCCGAGCGCTTGAGGTGAGCGCACGGCTGTAGCAGTTGCCCTTGGAGTCCTTCGAGACGTAGCTTGCGGAGCTCGTGGTTGGGCCGACTTTGTTGACCGCAGAAAGTGTCGAGTTGTAGACCAGCGTATCGCCGCTCTTCACCTCTTCGACGGTGCTTGAACTGCCCAAAGGGAAGCCATTGATCGTGGTGCTTTCACTGGTCTGGTGCTGCTGGTCGGAGGTGACGATCTGCGTGTAGGTGCCGTCCGTATTCTGTTCGAAGGTGTAGTCCAGCGTGAGCGGGAACGACCAGTGCGTGGCTACCTGCTGTGCCAGAATGCCCAGTTGCGTGGTGGTCTTCGAATCGACGGTGCTCGTCTGAGCAACATATTGGATCTCAGGGATACCCGAAGTCGCGACGTTGAACGTCTGGTTGCTGTCAAAGTTTACGGTCGATTCGACCGTTGTCTCCACTCGACCGAGAGACGTGTTGACGTAACCCTTTACCGTGAACGTTCGCTTGGAGCCGACGTTTACCGTCCCTGTGACTGCGCCGTTCGCGGTTGTCAGGTTTTCTACAACCGACGGCACGGGAGCAGCCGACAGAGTGTTCTGCAAGATGTCGCCGCCCGTCTGGGCGCGCAGCTTGTCTCGATAGAGCAGCAGGTTCGCCGTCGCGAGGAAGTAGCTGTTCGCGTTGTAGACGCTGATGCCGACAGTATGCGGGCTGCCATCACTCAGAAGTCCGGCAAAGGGGGTCAGATCCACGCGATAGGGCTTGAAGTTCAAGGTTTCAACGCCGGTGATCGGCTCCCACAGGTAGGGGTCTATTCCACCGGTGTAAATCCAGGGCGACACAGGAGCGATACCTGCGGGCTTGCCGTCAATGGTGATCTCCGTCTCACGGAAGGCCGTGCCGCCGTAGGTCTCCAGCTCGCCCGAGACGTCGTTAGGAACCCCGAGATACCAGAACTCATCACCGGACTGGCTCTGCGCGATGACATCGAGATACGCCTTAGTGAGATTGCGTGGGAGTGTGACCGTGGTCGAAAGTACGCTGCTCGTGGCGTCCAGCTCGTAAGGGCTGTTCGTGCCGCTGACAGGGACCACGACATCCGGCGCATCGGCCGGTGGATTGAGAATGTTTGCCGGATAGAACTGAAGCGTGGCTGTGCCGTAGATGCCGCCGTTATAGGTGCTGTTGTAAATGTTGTAGATGATCGCGTTGCCCGTCTGCGCGGTCTTGAGCAGGGCAGACAAGTCGGTGACATCGCGCTCAACGTGCCAGGAAGGGCTAAGTGCGGAGCGCGGCTCTGCGGTGGTGCCGTAGAAGATGTTGGCATTGCCGAGATAGAGGCTGGCCGTGCGGTCGTACTGGGTGCCTGCGGTGACTGTGAAATCGAGACTCAGGACGACCTTGGCCCATGGCCCTTGGCAACCAGCAGGTGGCATGTAGGTGAGCGGATGAGCGGAGTAGTCGTTGAAGGCTTCGTTACTGTACAGCGTCACGGTGCACGGCTTCGTTGATGGTCGAGTGACTGTCGGCTCAGCAGTGGCGGGGTTGGACGAACCGACTACCGGCGTCGTCGGTACAGTGACTACCTGCGCTGCGGCGATGCCTTGCATACAGATACCGCCTGCAATCATTATTTGAAAAATAACTGCACGAAACCGCGCTACTTCGCTCATCCTGAACCTCTCCGCGCTGCAAAAATTATGTCGTACGATGTGCGGACAAGTTACCACATTCGAATGAGGCAGCTTTTCATCTCACGGAAGCAGCATGGCGGGTCCACCGATACGTTTGAGTTCGGCGCAAGCATCGCTCGCAAGCCAGGCTTCGAATTCCGGCGCGGGGCGCAAACCCAGCAGGCGGCGCAGGTAGAGCGCGTCGTGGAAGCTGGTGCTCTGGTAGTTGAGCATAATGTCATCTGCGCCGGGCACGCCCATGATGTAGTTGATCCCCGCGGTACCGAGCATGGTGAGAAGGGCGTCCATGTCGTCGGAGTCGGCCTCTGCGTGGTTGGTGTAGCAGATGTCACAACCCATCGGCAGGCCGAGCAATTTGCCGCAGAAGTGATCTTCAAGGCCCGCACGGAGGATCTGCTTGCCGTCGTACAAATACTCAGGCCCGATGAAGCCGACGACTGTGTTGACGAGGAAGGGTGAAAACGCGCGTGCAACGGCATAGGCGCGCGCTTCGAGCGTCTGCTGGTCGATACCGTGGTGGGCGTTGGCCGAGAGAGCAGATCCCTGACCGGTTTCAAAATAATAGAGGTTCTGTTGCCCGCGATTTAGTTCTCGCACCATCGCGTGACCTTCGCGCAGCAAAGCGAGGTCGATGCCAAAGCTCTTGTTTGCTGCCTCGGTGCCTGCGATGGATTGGAAGAGCAGATCGAGCGGAGCGCCTTCCTTTCCTGGGCCCGGTTGCATCGCCTGCATCTGCGTCGTAATGTGCGCGAGCACGCAGTTTTGTGTGGGGATCTCGTAGCGCTGGCGGATGTGATCGATGAGGCGCAGCAGCGAGGTAACGCTCGCAGGCGAGTCGCTGACCGGGTTGATACCGATGACGGCGTCGCCAGAGCCGAGCAGCAGGCCATCCAGAATCGAAGCAGCGATACCGCCGGGGTCATCCGTGGGATGGTTCGGCTGCAGGCGCGTCGAGAGGTGGCCGCGCAGACCGACGGTGGTACGGAACTGTGTGACGACGGAAACCTTGCTGGCAACGTAGATCAGGTCCTGAACACGCATGATCTTGCTGACCGCTGCGACCATCTCGGGCGTGAGACCGGTCGCGAGTGCGGCAATACGCCTCGGGGTGGAGGCATTGGATAGCAGCCAGTCGCGGAGTTCGCCGACGGTAAATCCGGCGATGGGAGAGAAAGCGGTTGCATCGTGCCTGTCGACGATGAGGCGTGTGACCTCGTCGCTTTCATAGGGGATGAGCTGCTCGTTGAGAAAGGTCGTCAGCGGCAGGTCGGCGAGCGCCATCTGGGCGATCACATGTTGCTCGGCGTTCTCTGCCGCGATGCCCGCGAGTTGATCGCCGGAGCGTAAAGGGGAAGCCTTTGCCAGCAGCGTGCGCAGGTCCGCGAAGGTATGGGTGACGCCGCGGACTTTGTGCCGGTAGGGCATGAGCCTGATTTTATTCGCCCAACTTAGTCTGTCGATTGCGGAAGGACGAGTCTCTCACCGTTCCGGCCCGGCGTGAGCGTTCCGGGGCGCGAACTTTCCTCGCCTGGGGCAGGTTTTATACATGTGCAGGATGCAGGCGCAGGCTGCGATACTAGACAGATGGCGGAAGTCTGCAAGATCTGTGAGGGTGCCGGGATGCGCGTGGTGGAGCGTGCCGACGGAGCGCGTGTTGCGCAACGGTGCGTGTGCCAGGAATCCCGTCGCGGCGAGCGCATGATCGCCGCGGCACGGATTCCGCAGCGCTACATCGACTGCACTCTCGAAAGCTATGACACCCGGTTTCCCACTGCCGACCGCTCGCTTGGCTCAGCTCTGGTCCAAGCGAAAAACTTCGTGAAGGCATACCCGATGGAGACGGATGGGAAGGGTCTTCTGCTCACCGGTTCGATCGGTGTGGGAAAGACGCATCTGGCTGTGGGAATTCTGCAGTCGCTCATCGCGGAACGCGGCGCTAATGGGCTGTTTTACGACTATCGAGACCTGTTGAAGCATGTGCAGAACTCTTACGACCGCAAGGTGGATCAGAGCGAGCGCGAGGTGCTGGCGCCGGTGTTTGAGGCCGAGGTCTTAGTGCTCGATGAGTTGGGCGCGGCCAAGCCGACAGACTGGGTGTGGGACACGGTCGCGCATATTTTGAATACCCGTTACAACGACCGTCGCACCACCATCCTGACCACCAACTATGCGAATCTGCCGCCGCTGGGCACAGGCGAAGGCCGTGGCACGAAGGCAGTGATGCGCGAGGAGACGCTGGGAGATCGCATCACCGAGCGCATGCGATCACGGCTGCAGGAGATGTGCGTCGTCGTCGAGATGCAGGGCGAAGACTTTCGGCAGAAGGTAAAGCGCGCAAGATTCGGATGAGCCAAGGAAGGCACGAAGAAGACAACGTCGCTCTTTCCCGACTCCTCTACCCTCACTCGTCTGTCTTCTATAGAATCGCCCCATGAGTTCTTCGCCCACACCGCCGCCTTCTGGAATGTTTTCCGAGCCTGCAAGAGAGAAGAGCATTCCGACGGTGGCGATCGCGATTGCCGCCGTAGCTGTGGTGGTGCTGGTCGCTGTGCTGGTGGTGCTGGGACGCAAGCCTTCTGGTCCCCCGCCAAACACTCTGCTGCCCGTGTCCGCCTATGGCGATAACCTCATGGTCACGAATGTGCAGATGAGTGAGGCTGCCAGTCAGATCGGCGGCAAGTCCACCTACATCGATGGACATATCGCGAACAAGGGCGACAAAACCGTGACCGGCGTGACCGCCCAGGTGCTCTTCGGGAATGATCTGGGGATGCCGCCGCAGATCGAGACCGTTCCGATGACGCTGATCCGCACACGCGAACCTTACGTGGATACCGAGCCGATGAGCGCGGCACCTCTCGCTCCGGGCGGTGAAGCAGACTTCCGGCTGATCTTCGAAAACATTGGCGAAAACTGGAACCAGCAGACGCCGGGGATGCGGGCTGTGCAGGTTACGACCCGGTAGATTCCGCTTTTGGAACACGCGAAAAAACTTCGTGCCAACCGTAAATCCAAGTGTATCCCTGCGGCGTTCCCCGACTAGCGATACAAGGATTGGAATAGACCTCGATCAATGCCAGGGGGTCTGCGATCTCTTACTATTCGCTAAAGTTTAGGAAAACCCGCCTCCGATGGGATTCCTAAAAAGCTCTCCCGCAAGGAGAGAACCAAGGCAGATTGGCCCCCAGAAATGGGGGCCCCTTTTTGTGCCTTTTTTACTCTTTATTCACTGCCATATGTACCGCCAGCAGCTTTTCCAGCATCGGCCTCAGAAGGTCGAGGTGCAGCGCATTGGCTCCATCGGATTTCGCCTCGGAGGGGTTGTCATGGACCTCAAGGAATATCCCGTCGATACCCGCCGCCACGGCTGCACGCGCGAGCACGGGGATAAACTCCGGCTGTCCACCGGACTTACCGCCAGCGCCCGAGGGCGTCTGCACGGAGTGCGTGGCATCGAAGATGACTGGAGCCAGTTCACGCATGATCGGCAGCGAACGCATGTCGACGACGAGGTTGTTGTAGCCAAAGCTCGCGCCGCGCTCGGTCAGCGAGACGCTGCGATTGCCGGAGTCCTTCAGCTTCTCCACCGCGTGCTTCATGTCCCACGGCGCGACAAACTGGCCCTTCTTTACGTTGATGGCGCGACCGGTCTTCGCGGCGGCGATCAGCAGGTCGGTCTGGCGGCAGAGGAAGGCAGGTATCTGCAGCATCGCGGCCACCGGGCCTAGCGCGTCGGAGACCTCGCCGCTCTGTTCGGGTGTGTGGATGTCGGTCAGCACGGGCAGGCCATTGCTCTCGCCGATGGCGCGCAGAATGCGGCAGCCCTCCTGCAGGCCGGGGCCGCGGAAGCTATGGATTGAGGTGCGGTTGGCCTTGTCGTAGCTGGCCTTGAAGATATAGGGCACGCCCAAATCGGATGTGATGCGTTGGATGGCGTCGGCGAGTTTACGCGCATGCGGCTCGGACTCCAGCACGCAGGGGCCCGCGATGAGAAAGAGACGACCGTCGCCTGCAGTGATGTTGCCCAGGGAAAAACTGTGAGGATGAGACATGATCTCTAGGATAGCTGAGGCGCCGAGAGTCGAGCGCAAGAAGAAGCGCCCAGCTTCTGGCTGGGCGCTTCTTCTTGCTGAGGTCGTGACTAGTTTCTATGGGTAGACCAACTGCTGAGCGCGAGCTCCGTTCGGAACCGAGGTGATGCACGAAGGCAAGGCCGAGGTGGGGAACGGTGTGTTCGCGATGGCTGTCAGTTGTCCGGTGTTCGGGCTGAGCTGGCCGCCGTCGATCGTGCTGTCCAGCTGGTTGGAGGTGTAAAGGTAGATACCCAGCGCCGGATCGATCGTGATGCAGGTCGGGCCGGTGTGAGTGGTGAAGTTGCCGACCGAAGCCGTGCCGCCAAGCGAACCGTCAGCCGAGGTCAACGAGTACGAGCTGACGCTGCTGCCGTTGTAGTTCGCTACGTACACATACTTGCCGCGCGGGTCGATGGTGATCGCCAGAGGAAAGGCGCCCGTGGTGTAGGGGCTGGAGTTCAGCGAGGTCAGAGCTCCCGCGGTTGTGCTGGCACCAATCGAGAAGCCGATGACTTCATTGGCTGCCTCGTCCGTCACGTACAGGTAACGACCGGTCGGATCGATAGCGAGGGCGCTAGGAGTGGTGCCGACCTTGGTGCCCGTGCAGGTGGTCGTGGTGCAGGTGTTGTTCGGCAGCAGCGTCAAGGCGCCGCTTGTAGTGTTCAGAGTGAAGCCGATCAACTGACCCTGGGTTGCTTCCTGGTCCACGGCGTATACGAAGACGTTGCCGGAGACAGGGGCGCTAACGGCGACGCCTACCGGCGCGAGACCAAGGTTGTAGCTCGTCGGAGTGGCCAGCGTGCCATCGGTGTTGATCTTGAAGACTGCGACGCCGCCAGGTCCAGGTGCGTTCACGCTATAGGCAGCCTGGTAGCGGAAGGTCACGAAGAGGAACGAACTGGTGGAGTCGACTGTAGCGGAGGTGGGGTACGTATCGCCAGTGGGCAGGTTTGCCGTTGCGAGGCCGTAGATCTTGCCGTCGGTGCCGACCGAGAACGGCTCGACTGCTGACTGCTGGTTGCCGCTAACCGCGTAGACAAACTTGCCGTTCGGAGTCGAAACGATGGTGGCGGGGTTAGTGAACTGCGTCGTGAAGGGCGAACCTTCCAGCTGCGTCAGAATACCGCTCTGGTAGTCCACGCCATAGCCCGAGATGGCGCCAGTCGACGACGAGATCGAATAAACGTACGCCGCCGTATAGTCGCGGCTGCACGCGCTGATGCCCAGCGCCGCTGCCAATGAGGTTACCGCGGCCACTCCGGTGCGGATCATCGTATTGAACTTCATGGGAGATCCCTTACATCGGGGCGCCGATGGCAGCCCCTGTTTTGAATGCCGGCCAGTTAGCCGGAAGATTAAGACTTACCGGAGGGCCGCTTGCGCGAACCCTCCGGTGAGAGGGAGTAAGGCTTAGATCGTCGCTCCGCTGACGGCCAGGCAGGACGCTTCTCCCGTTGCAGTGAATGTCGACCCGCGGGGCAGAACCGTAATCAGGCCGGTGTTCGGATCAAGCCGCTTGCCGGTCACCGTGCCATCGTTATGGTTCGACGTGTACAGGTACTGGTTCGTGGGATCTTCCACCATGCAGACCGGACCGGAGCCGACCGTGAACGGCGATCCAGAGACCTCCTGCAGCTCCTGGTTGGTCGTGTTGATGGTGAAGACCGAAACCGAGCTGAAGGGCGTCGTGGACGTCGTGGAGGTGGTCGAGCTGTTCAGCACGTACAGGTACTTGTTCGTGCTGTCGATGAAGCTGTAGGTCGGGTTTGCGGTGCCGGTGCTGTCGGCCTTATTGCCGCCATTGACGGTGGTCAGGGCGCAGCTGCTGCCGACGGTGTAGCCCACGATGACGCCCGGCGTCTGCGACGCATCGGTGAGGTACAGCAGGCTGCCGGAGCCGTTGATCGACGTCACATTGCCGGTGGTCAACGGGAAGGTCTGGGTCGTCGTGAACCCGAGCTGGCCGCTGGTGCCGAAGACGTAGGGTGAGATCGTCTGGTTACCCGAGTTAACCGTGAAGAGGCAGCCCGAGAGCGTCTTCATCATGATCGGCTTCGGTCCAACCTCCCAGAAGGGGGTGTTGACGCTGTTGTACTGCGTCTGTGCGTTGGTGACCAGCGAGAGACGGCCGGTGTTCGAATCGCTCAGGAAGACGGTGATCGAGCCGTTGCCGTCGGTGTTTGGACCTGTGTAGGTCGTGGCTCCGGTCGCATTGGTGTTGCGGCTTGGGGAGTACTTGTCCAGCACGTAGAGGTAAGTACCCGTGGAGTCGAACTGCGCCCACATCGAGTTGTATCCCTGCGTTACATACTGCTGCTGGAAGGTGAGGGTGCCGTCTCCGCCTACGCTATACAGCGCTACGGTCTGGCTGGTGTTGGTTGCCGTGCCGCAGCCACTCGATGGGCAGGTGCCCTGGTTGATGACGTACACATAGCGTCCACCAGGCTTGACCACAATCGACACCGGCACGTTGCCGTTGCTGCCGAACGGAGATCCCTGCACGTTGGTCAGGTTACCCGTGTAGTCGTCGATCTTAAAGCCGACGATCTGGTTGTACTGCTGCCCAAGCACCCACATGTAACCGATAGTGCCGCCGCCACAAGCCGTCATTCCCAGTCCAAGTGCCAACGATGCAAACATAGCCATCGCTAAACGGCGAAACAAACTCAACTTCATGCGCTTCCTTTATCACCCGAATTCGTCCGACTGTTGCCAGTTCGTGAGAGACGGGGAACCCTGTCTTTGTATTCAGCGCCGGAGCGCGGAGAGGAGTACAAACCTTCCCATGATTGTAGAAGGTAGTGGCGGTTTCCGCCACCGTAGAGCGTGGTTTCGCACTCCCATGTGCCCAAGCTGTATCTCAACCGGGCGGCGAGTCGATTGCAGCCGGTTACGGAAAGTTACCCCTTGGACTCTGGCAAAGGGCGGTGGGGTAGCAGATTGCCCTAGAAAATTGCCCTAGAAAAACTCGATGGCAGGGGGGTTAATGAGGACCATCGGGCAGCCCCAGAGCAACAAAACGCCCCGGAGGATATCTCCGGGGCGTTTTGTTGCTGGCTACGAAGGGTGGTTACCAGGTACGGCAGCCCCCGCTGGCGGGCATCATCGGCTGGCCGACCTTGCAGCCGAACGCCTTGCCGAACTCGTCGAAGTTCTGCACGGTGCCCTTGACGCGCCACTCGCCTGAGCTGTGCGGATCCGTCTTGGCCGACACGCGGGCGGCCTGCTCCGTCTTGTTCTCGCACCAGATTTGACCGAAGGCAAGGAAGAACCGCTGTGCCGGGGTGTAGCCGTCCCGAGTGCCGTCGATCTTCAGCGGCTCGGTCTTCTCGTTCATCGCCGTGGGGTTGTTCAGCACCTGCATCAGCGCCTGATAGGCGATGCGGATACCGCCGTTGTCTGCCGTGTTCTCGCCGAGCGTCAGATGTCCGTTCAGGTTCTGACCGGGTGCGACCTCGAAGCCGTCGTACTCCTTGGCGGTGCATTCGGTGCGCTCTTCGAACTTCTTCTTGTCCTCATCCGTCCACCACTGGCGAACGTTGCCGTGCAGATCGTACTTGGAGCCCTGATCGTCGAAGCCGTGGGTCATCTCATGGCCGATCACGACGCCAATGCCGCCGAAGTTCACCGCTGCATCCAGGTTGTTGTCATAGAACGGCGGCTGCAGAATGCCGGCAGGGAAGTTGATGTTGTTCTGCGGAGGGTTGTAGTAGGCGTTCACGGTCGGCGGCGTCATGCCCCACTCGGTAGGATCGACTGGCTTGCCGAACTTGGCGAGATTGCGCTTGCGCTCATAGCCGCCAGCCCGCGTTACGTTGCCCAGCAAGTCGTCGCGCTTCACCTCTATGGACGAGTAATCCTTCCAGTGGTCGGGGTAGCCGATCTTGTCGGTAATCGCGTCGAGCTTCTTGCGAGCCTCGACCTTGGTCTCGTCCGACATCCAGGGCAGCGTCTTCAGGTCGGCAGCCATCGCGGCCTCCAGAGCCTTGATGAGCTTTTCCATGTTGTCCTTGGCGGAGGGCGGGAAGTTCTGCTTGACCCAGTCCTGCCCGACAGCTTCGCCCAGCGCCTGGTCGGTCATGCGGGTGCAACGCTTCCAGCGCGGCTGCTCTTCCTTCTGACCGTTCAGTGTCTTGTTGAAAAAGTCGAAGTTCTCTTCCTCGAAGGGTTTGCTCAGCAGCGTTGCCGAGCCGTGGACGGCGTGCCAGCGGAGGTAGCTCTTGATGGCCGACAGCGTACCGTGCTGCAACTCATATTCGACCGTCGTCACGTACTGTGGAGAGCTGACGTTGAGTGTCTTCGCGGGCAGGTCGATGTCTTTCAAATAAACCGACCAGTTGTAGTCGGGGCTCAGCTTTTCGAGCTCGGCCACCGTCATGACGTGATAACGCTTGGCCGGATCGCGCATCTCCACGCGGTCCATGGAGCCTCGCGCGAGTTCTGTCTCGATCCAGAGGGTGTTTGAGGCCTCGAGCAGTGCTTGCTCCGGGGTATCGCCCAGCAGCACGAACATCTTCTGCATGTGATCCATGTACTGCTCGCGGATCTTCTTGTAGCGCGGCGTCTGGTTCAGGTAATAGTCGCGGTCAGGCAAGGAAAGTCCGCCCTGGCCGGTGCCTGCGATCTGCTGTGAGCTGTCCTTCTGGTCCTGCTGGATGCCGACGTTGAAGAACGCCGAGCCGCCGCGGCGGTCCTGCTTTGCGTTGTACTCCGCGAGGTCGTGGATCGAGCGGATTTGGGCGATAGCGTCGAGTTGCGGCTTCAGAGCCTTCGCTCCGATCTTATCGACAGTTGTGGTATCCATGCAGGCTTCAAAGTAATCGCCGTACTGCTTCTGCAGCGGGCTTTTTGGGTTATCGGCAGCGGCCTTCAGCTCACTGTAGAGCGAGTAGTTGTTGTAGTCGGCGAGCTCGTTGAAGCGGCCCCAGCGGACCTGGTCGGACGGAATAGGATTGTTCTTGCGCCAGTTGCCGCAGGCGTACTGGTAGAAGTCGACGCAAGGATCGACGGTCTTATCGACCGAGGTCAGGTCGAACATCAGCGGCTTCTTCGGAGCCGCAGTCGGGACATCCGCCATGCCGGGCAGGCTGATGCTGTCATCGGAGAGCAGGTTCTGGGCGGAACAATTGGCTGCAAAAAAGCCAACGCTCGCCGCCACCATGGCGGACGCGAAGAAAAAGGTGCGCATAAGACTCCTGGTTCAAGAAAAGTGGCTCTGGAGGTAACGATACCCGTCAGCCCGCTTGATATGTAGCTTTAGGGCGTATACGTTTTCACTGGCCTAAAAGACCCGCAGGTGAATCTCGAGGTACTTTTTCGGGTCCTGACGGACGGCCTTTACCAGGTCGTTGCTGGAGGTCAGGAGATTGTCCAGGTTGTTGTACACACGGTCATCTGTAGCAAACTTGCCGAGAGAACCTTTGCCACTGTTCACATTGCCGAGCAGCACATCGAGCTTCGTGACGGTATTGTTCAACTTCGTCGCGAAGGCCGGGTCTTTGGTCAGCAAACCGAGCGCGCCTTTACCCGCATCGGCCTCAGCCATCAGCGAGTTCGCGTGCTTCAGGGTCGAGTTCAGGTTGTCGTACAGGGACTCGTCCTTCAGCAGCTTGCCCGCCGTGCCTTTGCCGCTGTTCAGGTCGGTCGCAATCGTGTCGAGCTTGGTCGCCGTGTCGTTCAGCTTGTTGTATAAATCGTCGTCGTGGGTCAGCTTGCCGATCGAGCCCTTGCCGCTGTTGATCGCTGCCACCAGATTGCGGACTTCAGCGGCCGTATCGTCCAGCTTGTTGTAGAGCGCCGGGTCGCCGATCAACTTGCCTGCAGTTCCCTTGCCCGAGATGATGGCGTCCTCGATCACGCCGAGTTTCTTCACGATCTCATCGGCGTCCTGCACGGTGCCCTGACCGGTTTTGATGAAGTCGTTCAGACTACCGGAGGAAGCAGTGTGCAGCTCATCGCCGGTTTCGATCGATGCGCCGTTCGCCTGCTTGCTGTTCAGGTCAAGTACGGTGTCGCCCAGCACGCCAACGGTTGATAGCGATGCCGTTGTGTCTTTGTGGACGTCGACCTGGTACTTCGGATCGATCTTCATCGTGACCTTGACTGGTGTCAACTTATGGGCGGCATCCGTCGCGATGGTCACATGTGTGACCTCTCCGATCGTTACACCTTCGAGGTCTACAGGGGCGCCGACCTTCAATCCACCGGAGTTGTCGAAGTAGGTGTGAACGATAATCTTGTGGCTGAAGACGCTCATGCCGGAGGCGCTGGTCATGGCGAAGAGCAGGATGCACAGCAAGGTAACCGAGACGAACACGATTACGCCCACTTTCAGCTGCGACCACTTCACTTCCTGCTGACTCGGCATAGCTTTCCCCTTTGACCCTGCAAGCTCTCTGCGCGTCGGCATCGCGCAAACTGATTTTCTCGTGCGTGGCTCCATCGTATCAGCCGCTGACTTGGTGCTGGAGCCAGCGAATGTCTCGGGTTTGCCGTGCCATATGAGATGTCTGTGCGGCCTGCTTAGACGCACGAACCATTCGAACTAATCCTCCGCCACCACAATGGCGATAGAGGTAGTGCGGGAGTGAGAGAGACTGAGAGACATCTTCTTGATGCCCATCCGGGCACCGATCTCAGCGGCTCGACCGTGCAGAAAGAGTTCAGGGCGCTGACCCGGTTGGCGGCGCACCTCGAACTCGCGCCAGTTCACGCCGCGGCTGATGCCGGTGCCGAGCGCTTTGGCCCCGGCTTCTTTGGCAGCAAATCGCGCGGCGAGGCTTTCGGCGAAGTTCTTTCGGGCCATGCAGTACGCAATCTCACCGGGGGTGTAGACGCGGGCCAGGAAGCCCTCGCCGAAACGGTCGTAGCTGTGCTGGATGCGCTCGATCTCGATCAGATCGGTGCCAACTCCCAAGATCAAGGCAACTCCTCCGGTGGTACCGCAGTCTGACTAACAGAACTTCTCGCATCGAAGAACATCGCTCGTCGACCTATCGGGCCATCCGTTTCTCAGCAGTAAGTGTACGGTGTGGTGCCTCTTTAGGGGTATAGCAAGAGCGTCGCGGTGTATACCGCGGAAGGAACAGACGTATGACAATCAGAGTTTAAGCGTTGCTGGCTGGGACGAACCGGACCTTACAACGTTTTCTGATGTGATCTGCGTTCGGGCTCCCTTTGATCGGCGTGTATCAGGGCCTGATCGACGATCTCAAGATTGGACTGCAGCCATGACTTCCTTACCGCTTCCTTATGCCTCTCTGCTCTCTCCCAGTGAACCGTCGCAGCGCGTTGACCTGCGCTGCGTAAGCTATGGTGATCGCTCCATGGTGCTCAGCGACCTGCTGCAGGCCATGGACGCGTGCGGCTGCTGGGTGCAGTCGCGCCGCGCTACATCGGACTCGCAGGTGGAGATTTACTTTGGCGCCATGCTGGGCGCGGCGGATGAAGTTTACGGTGGTCTGGTGAGCGTTGGTATTGAGATGCCGCGTGACAGTCACCAAGCGCTGACCTGGCTGTGTACGCTGCGTCGCCATCGCAAGGACGCAGTCATTGCGACGCGCACCGTCTCGATCCGCATGGAGATGAGCTTCCTGATCGACGAGCCGGAGGAGATGGGCTTCATTTCAGCGGGCCTTGCCTAAGGCGCTGTCCGCTGGGAGAGTTCGGGTGGGATAGACTGAGGAAGTCTATGCAGCCCATCATCGTAGCGGAAAACCTCGGCAAAACGTATCGCTCCGGCAAGCTTGAAGTTCCAGCTCTGCGGAATGTCACCTTCAGCGTAGACCCTGGCGAGTTTGTCGCGATTGTGGGACCTTCGGGATCCGGCAAATCCACTCTCTTTTACGTTCTGGGCGGCTTAACTTCGGCAACGCACGGTTCGCTGACGATTCAGGGTAAGGATTTCTCCCGTTTGAACGATGCGCAGCGCACAAGTTTGCGGCGTTCACAGATTGGGTTTGTCTTCCAGCGCTTCAACCTGCTGCCGACGATCTCCGCCGCTGCCAATATCGAGCTGGCTCATGACATTGCAGCTACGGGCAAGCCTTTCGATAAGGCGCTGATGGAACATCTCAGCAAGCTTTTGAAGATCGAAGGTCGTTTGCAGCACCGTCCGAACGAGCTTTCCGGAGGCGAGCAGCAGCGCGTGGCGATCGCGCGTGCGCTGATTACGCGCCCGGCGATTTTGCTGGCGGATGAACCGACAGGCAATCTCGACACACAGAATTCGGATGCGGTGCTCGAGATGCTGAAGAACTCCAGCCGCGAGATGAACCAAACGGTGCTGATGATTACGCATAACCCTGAAGCGGCGCGTATCGCCGACCGGATTCTACATATGCGGGATGGGCAGATCACGCACATAGAGCAAGGGAGTCGGCGGGTGGTTTAGGTCACCCCCCTCCCCCCTGACTTAGGTATCCAAAGTCTTCATTCGAGGCTGGTTAAGTCGATACGCAAGGCGTCAGGAGCCGAGTCTAAAAAGAAGAGAGCCGCAACGGTTTATGCCGTTAGAGGCTCTCTTTGTTCTCTATTTCCAGTATAGCGAATGCGGAGGGGTAAACATGCAATTGATTTGTGTGTGAAAACCCGCGTGTTTATTGGGGATTTCTGTTTCGAGGGGTGCCTGGGGGCTTGACAGGATTTCGGGGTGAGGCAAGCTTCGGGCTCCCGTGATCACGATCAAACGTTCATGGACGGGGGCATCCCAAGCCCGCTTCCGAGGCTGGCGGTCGCGCTCGCGCGCGATGCCCCCCTTAGCGACGATACAGCCGTCGCGAAGATGCGGCACCCGGCGGCTGAGGAGTATGAAATTAAGATGTACACAGCTTCGGGACGCAGTATGCTTGGCAACCAGCAACGCTATTTCTGCCAGGAGACTTTTTCGATATGAACGCCGTTCGCCGCATCCTCGCCCTTGCCGCCCTTGCTACTGCAACTACGTTTGCGATCGCTCAGCCTTTTGCGGTTGCCGCTCCTGCCGTTGTGACCTTGTCTGCTCCGGCGCCGGGTGCACCTATGCTGCTGGACATCAATACCGCGACGGCGGACCAACTGGCAGCGCTGCCGGGCATCGGTAAGGTGTACTCGGCGAAGATCATTGCTGGCCGTCCCTATACGGCGAAGACGCAGCTGGTTTCGAAGGGCATCCTTCCGCAGGCCACATATAACAAGATCCAAGCGCAGATTATCGCCAAGCAGAAGTAGTCAGCTTCAAGAAATTCTTCGCTGAGAACTCCGCCGATCGCGCCTGGACGTAGCCGGGTGCGGAGGCGGAGTTTTCTGCAGATCCCAAGGGCGGTTGCGATTCCACGGTGTGAATGGGGCACCGGCAAAGAATAGATCGCACAGCGAACTACTCCAAATTCCTTCTATAGTCCACATATATTCCTGCCACAATACCCGTTTTATGACTATAGTCATGATTGGAAGCGCTCCACTGGAGTAAGCTTCAAACATAGCAAGAGAGAGCTAGCCTCTCGCTTCTTCTGGACCTCGTCCGTTGAGGCGAGAGGCTGTTTTTTTGAGCAAAAGCAGAGCTGGGGCGAGAAGGACCGAATACGAATCTGAGAGGGCACACCGCACGGCGAGCGCATGGAGTTGGCTGTGGGAGTGGTGAGTAGGAAGAAAAAACTTTTCTTCGATACAACCCTTTTGCCGCGCGAAGGATTCCCGAAGGCGGATCTGAGAGATGTGGCGATGCGATCTTTGCTTCGACGTCTCTCCCGAAGGCGGCAAACTTCGGTAGGCTTGTTGGAAGCTCGTTTCTGGTCCATCGCTTCTGCTCTTGATCTATGACCGTCTCTTTTTCAACCCGGTGGGTGGTGTTGCGTGTGGCGGCGGGAGTAGCTGCGGCTGCGCTGCTATCGGGTTGCCAGGGTATCCAGTTGACGGCCGGCAGTTCGGCGCAGCTACGGGTGATCGATGCCTCGCCGGATGCGGGCAGCGTGGACAGTTATGAGAACAACACGGGCCTGGCTTACAACCTTGGCTTTGGGATGATGACGAGCTATATGCCTATGCAGCCGGGAGCGTATACGCTGTCGGCTGCTCGGTCAGGTTCGCGCCAGACGCTGGCCTCCGGGAGCATGATGCTGCTGGCCGGGCGGCAATATACGGCGGTGGAGGGGAACATTGCGGCGGGGATGCAGCAGACGCTGTATCTGGACCAGACGGAGGCTGCGCCGAACGGGCAGATTGCGGTGAGATTGATCGACCAAGTGACGCGACCGGGGGCGGTGGATGTGTACCTGGTGCCGGGAACCGGGAAGCTGGCGTTTACGACGCCGCTGGTGACGAACCTCAGCCTGGGAGGGGACAGCGGCTATCTCCAGCTGCCAGCGGGAACGTATGCGGTGGTGGTGGCACCGGCGGGAACGTCGCCTACATCGTCGTCGGCCACGCTGCTGAGTGGGGCGCAGTTGAGTTATGCGTCGGGCTCGGTGCGGACGGTATTTTTGATCGATTCGCCTACAGCGGCAAGGCCGTTTCCGGATACGCTTTCGCAGTTGCCGGCGGGGGTGCTGACGCCGGCGGTGGGGGCGATTGTTGCGGTGGATGTGGAGTGAAGCGGTGGAGGAGTGAGAAGGCCAGAGTGAAAAGCTGAGGCCCCCGAGGTCTGTCGGGGGCCTTCGCTTTTTCACTAATCACTACTGACTACCCACTCTGTTTGCTTAGTAGCGGTAGTGGTCGGGCTTGTAGGGGCCTTCGAGCGAGACGCCGAGGTAGTCGGCCTGCTTCTGCGAGAGGGTGGTCAGCTTGACGCCGATCTTCTCGAGGTGGAGGCGGGCTACTTCCTCGTCGAGCTTCTTGGGCAGCACGTAGACGCCTACCTTGTAGGTGTCCTTGTTGGCCCAGAGGTCGAGCTGTGCGAGGGTCTGGTTGGCGAAGCTGTTGGACATGACGAAGCTCGGGTGGCCGGTGGCGCAACCGAGGTTGACGAGGCGACCTTCGGCGAGGATGAAGATGGCGTGGCCGTCGGGGAAGGTGTACTGATCGACCTGCGGCTTGATGTTGAGTCTGGTGACGTTCTTCGCGCCGTCGAGCTCGGCCATCTGGATCTCGTTATCGAAGTGACCGATGTTGCAGACGATGGCCTGGTCTTTCATCTTCGACATGTGTTCGAAGGTGATGATGTCCAGGTTGCCGGTGCAGGTGACGTAGATGTCGCCGCGGCCGAGGGTGTCTTCGAGCGTGGTGACTTCGTAGCCTTCCATCGAGGCCTGGAGGGCGTTGATGGGGTCGATCTCGGTGACGATGACGCGAGCGCCTAGGCCACGCAGCGAGGCCGCAGAACCCTTGCCTACATCGCCGTAGCCGCAGACGACGGCAACCTTTCCAGCGACCATAACGTCGGTGGCGCGCTTGATGCCGTCGACGAGCGATTCGCGGCAGCCGTAGAGGTTATCGAACTTGGACTTGGTGACGGAGTCGTTCACGTTGATGGCAGGGACGAGGAGCTTGCCCTCTTCGAGCATCTTGTAGAGGCGGTGAACGCCGGTGGTGGTCTCTTCCGAGACACCGCGCCACTCCTTGACGACGTGGGTCCAGCGGGTGGGGTCTTCAGCGTGCACGGCCTTGAGGAGCTTCTTGATGACCGCCTCTTCAGTGGAGTGAGCTTCTGCGTCGACCCACTCTTTTTCGCCATGCTCGAGCTCGTAGCCCTTGTGGATGAGGAGGGTGACGTCGCCGCCGTCATCGACGACGAGCTGGGGGCCGAGGCCGCCTTCGTGACGCAGGGCCTGATCGGTGCACCACCAGTACTCTTCGAGGGTCTCGCCCTTCCAGGCGAAGACAGGAACGCCGGAGGCAGCGATGGCTGCGGCGGCGTGGTCCTGGGTGGAGAAGATGTTGCAGGAGGCCCAGCGCACGGTCGCGCCGAGGGCGACGAGGGTTTCGATGAGCACGCCGGTCTGGATGGTCATGTGCAGCGAGCCGGTGATGCGAACGCCCTTGAGGGGCTGGCTGGGCGCGTACTTGCGGCGGATGGACATGAGGCCGGGCATCTCGGCTTCGGCGATGGTGAGTTCCTTGCGGCCCCAGTCGGCGAGTGTGATGTCGGCGACCTTGTAGGGGAGGGTCTTAATTTCGGGCAGGGTTGCGGTGGCCACGTGTGTCTCCTTATCTAGCGAGCTTCAGGATATCAAACGGGTTGAAGGCGGATGAGCCCGGAGAGCATCTTTCTGACCTCGATACGTTGATGCTGCAACGTGGGATGGACAGAAGCTTCGATGAAGCAAAGGTGGCGGGGCAAGGTACACTGACAGAGCTGCCACTTTCGGCCAGGAGATTCCCGCGTCTTGAGCACAAACCCAGAAGCTACCGTCTCCGAAGCGGCTGTTGAACAGAACGAGACGCCTCTTGAGGCGCTGGCGTCGATCTATACGGTGCTGGTTCTGTGGCTATTTGTCACGGGCTTCATCTTTCAGAACTTCGAGATACCTTCGGGGTCGATGATGAATACGCTGCTGATCGGCGATCACCTGGTGGTGGATCGTGTGACGCTGGCACCGAAGACGGCGTGGGCGCCGTTTGTGCATCAGCGGCCGGTGCAGCATGGGGATGTGATTGTCTTCTACAAGCCGGCGGGGCTTGATCCGATTCCGGACATCATTCTTGTGAAGCGCGCGATTGGTTTACCGGGCGACCACATACATCTGCGGGGCGGCGTGGTGTATATCAATGGGATTGCGCAGAAGGAGCCGTACGCACTTCAGCCTCGGGATAATGCGAAGCCGGAGAATGCCTATCTGCCGTATCGGGATGATTTTCCGTCGGACCTGCATGGCATTCAGGAGGCGTCGACGGAGAATAACGCCTCGATGTGGGCGGAGGAGATCGCGAGCCATATCCAGGGCGACGATATCGTGGTGCCGCCGGACAGCGTGTTTGCGATGGGCGACAACCGGACGGAGAGCCTGGACAGCCGGTTCTGGGGCTTTGTGCCGATGAAGAATATTCTGGGACGGCCGATGTTTGTGTACTGGTCGTTCGATCAGCCTGCGGATGAGGAGGACAAGACGAGCCTTGGGGATAAGGCGGCGTACTTTGTCCATGTCGTGACTCATATCTTCAGCGGAACCCGCTGGAGCCGCACCTTCCACGTCATTCGGTAGTAGGCTGACAGGCACACCAGAATGATGGACAGCACCGAACAGCATCAACATAGCGACGCGCACGAGGGCGAGGCGGCAAGGCCGTCCCGGCTGCGCGCGCGTCTGCTGTGGATTGGCGGCATCGTCGTGTTGGTACTACTGTTGCTGCTGACACCGCCGCTGCTGAATGTGAGCCGGTTGCGTCGGCGAATTGCGACGAGCATGAGCGCGAGCCTGGGGCGGCCGGTGCATCTGGACAATGTGACGCTGCAGATGCTGCCGATTCCTGGCTTTGTGCTGCAGAACCTGGTGGTGAGTGAAGATCCGACGTTCGGTAACGAGCCGATCATTCGCGCGAACAAGGTGCTGGTGACGCTGCGTCCCAGTTCGCTGTGGCGGCGGCAGATTGAGGTGTCGTCGGTACGATTCCAGGTGGACGACTTCGGCACAGGGCCGACGCTGAACCTGGTGCGCAATGCGCAGGGTGAGTGGAACCTGCAGAGTCTGTTGATGCATGCGGCTGAGGTGGATGCGGCTCCAACGGAGCAGGTGACGGCAGGACCGGCACCACGGTTTCCATATGTGGAGGCGACCAACGGTCGCGTGAATGTGAAGCTGGGCGATGAGAAGCAGCCCTTTTCGCTGACCGAGGCTGACTTTGCGTTATGGCTGCCGTCCGCAGAGCAGTGGCGGGTGCGGCTGGTGGGCAAACCGACGCGGACGGACACGAATGTTTCGGACTCGGGGACGATGCGCCTGGAAGGACAGTTGCAGCGCGCCGCAACGATGGGCGAGGTTCCGGTAGATCTGCGGATGAGCTGGCACAACGCTCCGCTGGGCGAGGCGAGCAAGCTGATGACCGGTAGCGATGCAGGGTGGCGCGGCACGCTGAACGCCGATGCGACGCTGTTCGGGCCGTTGAAGGCTGCGAAGCTGATTGCGGGGATTCACCTGAACGATCTGCGTCGCGCGGACTTTGTTCCTGGGAAGACGCTGAACGTGAACATTGAATGCAACGGCAGCTTCAACATGCCGAATGCGATTGTGCAGAGTCCTTCGTGCGCTTTGCCAACACCTGTGCCAGAGGGCAGCAAGGTCGCGGGGCAGGCGGTGGCGATTGCCGACACAGCGGAGCTGCAGGAGGTCCAGAGCGCGGAGCACGGGGTTCACGGACTGCGGCTCGGCATGACGAACGTGGCGAACAGCTATGTGATGGACTGGGCGCGGTTGTTTTCGCAGCGAGTGCCAGCGGCACTGACGACGCATGGCACGACGTCTGGCAGTGTGGTGTATGTGCCTGCGAGCGAGTCGGCGGCTGGATGGCAGGGCGAGTTTCACATGGAGCTCCATGCGGCTGAGGGGGATGCGACTGTAGGTGCTCATGCGCCGCAGACGCTGTCGTTTGTCGCGAACCAGATGCAGATTGCGCTGCAGCCGCTGACGGTGAGCGCGGCAAAGGCGGCTCCGCTGGTGCTTGCGGGTGAGGCGACGATGCAGGGGTATTCGCTGCGGCTGGCGGGAACGACGACGGTGGCGCAGCTGACGTCGCTACGTGGGATACTGCCGCCGTTTGGCGATGGTTTGAATGCGGCCGTGCCAGAGCTGGCGGATGCGAAGGCTTCGCAGGAGAAGCCGCTGAAGGTGAATGTGACGTGTGCTCGCGTGTGGGGCGGGACGCAGACGTGCAGCGAGGCTGCGGTGGTGGCGGCTCCGCGGAGACGGCGGTAGGCTCGTGCTTCGCATATCGCTGCGGCAAGGGCTTGAACGCGAAGGACGCTTGGGGTTGGCGGGGTGTCTGTTCAGCTTGGAGCGTAGAGTGGACGAGCCAAGAAAGCTCTGATTCAGATCATCCAGCCTCAAAGATTCGTTCCCTCCGGGGCTGAAGCCCGCCAATCTTATGGCGGCTTTCAACGTACGGGCTGAAGCCCGTACCCTTCAAAGCGGAACTTGCATCAGAGGCTCCCGAGAGATGTTTGAGCCACGCCTGGGCAGGCGCCTTGCTGTGTCGATGTAAGGCTCCTCCGCTAGGCATCGCGTTGAAGCTGCGCTGCGGGATGACAAGAGATGGGCACGCATCGTGGGAAGAATGCAGATTCCTTCGCTGCGCTACGGAATGACACTAAGGAGTGTTGCGGCGTTGGTTATTGGCCCTGCACGGTGACGTTGAGGATGTGGTTGGACTCGCGGAGTTCGGGCATTGTGCCTCCGTTGAGGAGCACCTGGGTGGGACGGGCTTCAATGACGACGCGTTCGGTGGTGCTGCTGAGGCCGTTGATGTGAATGGTGCGAGTCACGCTGACGTCGCCTGCGCGCACGGTGAGGGGGACCTGCGCGGCGGCAGCGCCTTCGTTGCGGACGGTGACGGCGACGAGCCAGCCGGTGTTATGGCCCTTGCCCGCTTCGAGCAGGCGCGGTTCGACGGCGGCGATGGTGAGGTCCGGCAGGCCGCGGTCGCGGAAGACCCAGTCGTTGAAGAACCAGGTGAGGTCCTTGTGGCTGGTCTGCTCGATGAGGTGCTGGAAGGCTGTGGCCTGGGCTAGCGGGGTGTCGTGCGAAGGTGCCTGCGAGCGCCAGGTGGTGAGGGCGATCTGGAGAGGCTGGTCGCCGGTAATGGAGCGGAGTGCCCACCACATGGCAGCGGCCTTGCGGCGATAGTAGAGCTCGTCGGAGGCTGCAATGAGAGGCTGTCCGGCGGTGCCTGCGCTGAGGATGTCGGCTGCGGGTTCGGCGAGAGCGAGCGGGCGCAGCAGATCCTGCAAGGCCGCATTGGCTACGTCACGACCCTGGGTCTGCTCGGTGTAGACGAGCGTGAGGAACTGGGCGAGACCTTCGTCCATCCAGGGCTGACCTGTCTGCACCCAGGCGTGGGTAAGGCTGTGGAGCAGCGCAGTGGTGGACGAGGAGGAACTGAGTGCGGCCATGGGAGCTATGAGCAGCGGGCCGTCTTCAAAGGGCTGGCCGTCGTGGTCGATCAGCGTGAGCGGGGAGAGAGGATGCGGGCCGAGCCATTGCTGAAGGAACGGGGTGAGCGTTTGTGCGGCATCGGCGAGGCGCGGAATGGCGGCGTCGTCCGAGGTTTCGATGGCGAGGAGCTTGTCGGTGTCGGGCGCAGGGGCGGAGGTGCTGTAGGTGGAACTGCTAGATGGGCCGGTCGCGGCGATGAGGGCCTCGGGGTGTTCAACGACGAAGAGGCTAAGTGGGCGGAAACCGAGGGGTGCGGCCGAGAACTCAGCGGAGGCGATGCCGTTGCCGACAGCGACGGGAGCATCGCTGTCGTCGGAGACGGCGACGAGGGGGCGGCGCAGACCGCAGAAGTAGAGGGCGGTGGGTGGGTCGCCTTTGTACTCGAGAGCGACGCGGAGACGGACAGTGGCGGACTCTTCGCGGAGGCGGTTGGCGGCGATGGCCTGGAAGAGCTTGGCGCCGTCGCCGAGGAAGAACTGCGGCGAGGCGACCGGGTACCAGAGGACGTTGCCGAAGCCGCGCAGGGAGGTGGCGGTGGGGGTGATGGAGTCCCAGTCGGCGGCGATGGCCTGGTCGTGGGTGGCGCCGATGCGTTCGAGGCGGGTGCCGTCGACGGAGATGAGGCCTGCGTAGAGGGTGTCGAGGTCGAGCGAGGCACCGGGGGCGAGCGGGGCGGGCAGGTCGAGGACGAGCTCGTTGGCTTTGCCGGTGTGATCGGTGTCGGTTTCGAGCAGGTGCTGGACGATGGTCAGTGGGACGCGGGCCGCGCCGAGGAGGGTAGCACTCTGCCAGGTGAGCGACGAGGAGATCTGTAGGGCGAGGTGGGAGAGCGGGGCTGCCGAGTCGTTGCGTACGGTGAGGCGGGCGTGCATCTCCAGCTGGCTGCTGGCGGGGATGAGGCGGGCGTCGAGGTCGTACGCGGTGACGGTGAGGGCCGCGCGCTGCTCGTCGGAGAGGGCGGAGCCGGAGAGCTTGTCCTGCTCGGGGGTGGCTTCCGTAGCGGCGGGAGCTTTGGCGGCTGGCGGCTGGGCGGGGGAGTCAGCGGGCGCGGCTGCGGGGTCGGAGTGGCGCTCGAAGAGGATGGTGCCGTGGGGGTTAGGTTGGCCTGGTTCTGTGGTCGCGGGGGCGGCGGGAGTTGATTCGGGGCTGGCCGGAGCTGTCGCGGGGGGCGTGGTCTGCTGCGGGGTCGCTGATTGGGCGAAGGGGGTTAGGGTGCATCCGGAGAGGATGAAGGCGGTGACGAGGGTGCGGTGCGTGCGGTTCAATCGAGCAGATCTCCTGTTGCCGGGAAAGGGGTGACGCCGAGTGGTTGCTCTGGCGCATGCAGCCATGCCCTCCGGGGCTAAAGCCCATGTATTCGAGGGGTTCTTTTCGTACGGGCTAAAGCCCGTACCCTTCAAAGCTGAAGCCCGTGCTCTTCAACGCGGACTTGTTCCGAGGTTCGTGAAAGGGGACTGCTGGTTCGAACAAGAAGCAGGTCCTTCCACTTCGGCTCCGCTCTGTGTCAGAGGACAATGGTTTGGGAAGCTGATCCTTCCAGCGGACGAGCGTTACGACCCCAGGCCCTTGCGGGGTTTCATGGGTTTAGACGCTTCGGGCGGCGTAAGGGGGCGGCGGCGCTGGCGGAGGGCCTCGTACATGACGACGGCACCGGCGACGGAGACGTTGAGCGAGCTGACACTGCCGGCCATGGGGATGCGCAGGAGGTGGTCGCAGGTGCGCTTGATGAGGTCGTGGAGACCGGCGCCTTCGCTGCCGAGGACGAGGCAGGTGTCTTGCTTGAAGTCGAAGTCGGTGTAGTCTGGGGTGCCGCGCTCGTCGAGGCCGACGATCCAGACGTTGGCTTTCTTGAGGGTTTCGAGGGCGCGAGTGAGGTTGACGACCTGGGCGACGCGGACGTGCTCGGAGGCACCGGCGGAGCTTTTGGCGACGATGGCGGACAGGGGGGCGGAGCGGCGCTCGGTGATGATGATGCCGTCGACGCCGGAGCCGTCGGCGGAACGGATAAGCGCGCCGAAGTTGTGGGGGTCTTCGACGCCGTCGAGGGCAAGGAAGAAGCGGTAGCCGGAGGGACCGACCGGGGCGTTGATGAGGTCTTCGAGGGCGAGGAACTTGCGCTCGCGCAGGAAGGCGACGACGCCCTGGTGCATGTCGGTTTTGGCGTGCTTGTCGAGCTGGACGCGGGGTTCGGTGACGACGCGGACCTTGGCGGCGCTGGCGAGGTCGAGCAGGCGTTCCATGCGGGCGTCACGGCGGGCTTCGCGCTCGCGGGCGACGGAGATGTGGTCAATCTGGCGGGTGCCTGCGCGGAGGGCCTCTTCGACCGGGTGCAGACCGTATAAAACGTCCATGTTTCTAGTGTAGAGGAGGAAGGGCAGGGAGTAGGAAGTGGGGAATAGGGAGTAGGGAGAGAAAAATATTGTCCTTTCGCGACTTTTTCTTGACCGGGGGCGTCCTTACAATTGAGAGTGAAGACGCATGAGAACCTCCGTTGTGCTGACTGCCGAAGCCGTCGCCGAAATCAAGCGTGAAAACGCTGAGATTGCACGCGGACTGAAACGGCAGGACCCGGAGTTGATGGACCGGCTGATCGAGACGTATCAGCATCGGTTGATGCGGTATCTCATCTTTTTGACAAACAAGCGCGAGGTGGCCGAGGACCTGTTTCAGGAGGTCTGGATCCGGGTGCTTCGGCGCGGGTCGCAGTATAACGGCGAGGCGCGGTTCGACACTTGGATCTTCACGATTGCGCGCAACCTGGTGATCGATCTTTCGCGCAAGCGGACGATGGCGAGCCTGGATGAGATGCGTGAGGGCGGCGAGGATGAGCGGCCGTTCGAGATCGCGGAAGATACGCCTTCTCCACTGCAGCAGTTCGAGGGTCGCGAGAATGCGCAGGAGGTAGCGACGGTTCTGCTGACGCTGGAACCGAGCTATCGCGAGGTGCTGACGCTCCGGTTTCATGAGGAGATGTCGCTCGAAGAGATTGCCAGTGTGACGCGGGCTCCGCTGTCGACGGTGAAGTCGCGGCTGTATCGCGGTCTGGCGGCGTTGAAGCCGGAGCTGCTGAAGCTGCGGGCGCAGCGGCAGATGGCGGAGGGTCGGTGATGAACTCTCCGCAGTCGAAGGTGAAGGAAGCGACGCATCTGATGGACACGGACTTCGGCAATGCGCGGGCGTCGGTTGTGAACCGTGCGCATCGTGTGATTCGTGCGCAGGCGCTGATGATGCGGGAAGAGAAGCAGAAGAAGCAGAGCCTGTGGGTGCCGGTGGTGATCTTCTCGGCCTTGATGCTGGTGATGTGCTATGCGATCTGGTTTTTGCTGGACGGGTACGATCTGACGCCAAATGGCGTGCCGGATGCGAGTGACCAGATGATGATCTTCCTGCTGTGGTGTTTGCCGGTGACGGCGATGCTGCTGGGTACGGTGTGGTTCAAGCGCGGACGTGGGCGCGTGGGCGGAAACGGTGAGGTGACGCGATGAGTCCATGGAGCGTTCAGCCCCGTACGGATGGCCCGGGAGATGAAGATCTGCGTATGATTCCGCGCTGGTCGATGATTCTGGCGACGGTTCTGTTCATCGCGATGCAGTACGTGTTCCACGTGGTGATGCCGCACCACAAGCATGAGCTTTTGCCACTGCGCATCATGATGGGCTATGCGTGGGGAACGCTGGTGGCGAGCTATGCGCTGATGCTGGGCTATGTGAGCCGCGATGCGAAGCGCCGCGGGATGCCTGTCGGCATGTGGATGCTGGTTTGCGTGGTGGGCACGGGCGGTATCGGTGCGGTGGTGTACTTCATGCTGCGCCAGCCAATCTTGTCGCGCTGCCCGAACTGCTCGACGGAGATTGCGGCGGGAGACCACTTCTGCTCGCAGTGCCAGTTTCAGATGTCTCCGGTGTGCGGGCTTTGCCATCGCGGGGTGAAGATCACGGATGTGTTCTGCACGCAGTGTGGGCATGATCTGGCCGAGGACAATGCTCCGGCGCGGTTGCGGGTTTATAGCGATCAGTAGCAGATAGACGATCTCCCTCCGGGGCTAAAGCCCATTTTCTTTTCAATGGACAATATACGGACGGGCTGAAGCCCGTCCCCTTCAACGCATGCCTCTATGCAGGTAAATGCGGGCGTGACTGCGGTGGGTAGCTGCGCGTAGCATTGAGGGCATGCCTGTTCCGCTGACTGCGCTGATTATTGATGACGAACCTCTGGCCCGGCAGGAGTTGCAATATCTGCTGGATGCGGCGGGGGGCGTTTCGGTGGTGGGGCAAGGGGACAACGGGATCGATGCGGTTGAGTTGATTCGAACGCACAAGCCGGATGTGATCTTTCTCGATGTGCGGATGCCGGGGCTGGATGGCTTCGCTGTGTTGAAGAAGGTGCTGGCGCTCGACAAGAAGGCGAAGCTGCCACAGGTGGTGTTTGCAACGGCGTTCGATCAGTATGCGGTGAAGGCGTTCGAGGTGAACGCGGTCGATTATTTGCTGAAGCCCTTTGACAATAAGCGCGTGATCAAGACGCTGGAGAAGGTGCGGTCGCGGGTGGCGCAGCAGGAAAGTGTGCAGCCGGAGCGACTGGTGGTCGTGCCTGAGGTGCCCCTTGCGAAGAAGACCGAGGTGGCGAAGAAGCCTACGGGGTTTGCCGGGCTGGTGGCAGGGGCAGAGGCAAAGCTGGATGCTCTACTGAGGATGATGGAAGAACAGACGTCACTGGCACCGGCGAGTCCTTCTGTCGAGGGCGTGACGCAGGGGCGGACGGGGAAGATCGTCGTTCGAGCGCAGAGCAGACTGTTGCTGGTCGATCAGCGGGAGCTTTGTTTTGCTTCGATCGAAGAGGGAAGAATCTCGGTCGTCACGCGGACGCTGGAGGGCGAGTCGAACTGCAGGACGCTGGAGGAGTTGATGGACCAGCTTGATCCGGAGCAGTTCTGGCGGGCGCACCGGTCGTTCGTGGTGAACCTGCAGCACATTCGTGAGGTGGTGCCGTGGTTCAAGTCGAGTTACCAGCTGCGCATGGATGACCGCAAGCAGACGGAGATTCCGGTGAGCCGATCGCAGACGAAGCGGCTGCGCGAGTTGTTCAACCTGTAGGCTCCTGGGGGCTTACTTATCCGCACCCTCTGGGGCTAAACCGGCCATTTTATAGGCGTTATATGTACGGGCTGAAGCCCGTACCCTTCAAAGCAGGCATAATCGGAGTTCCGTCAGGGCGCCGGTGTCGTTGCAGGCGGAGCGACGTCCTGCGCCTTGTGGGCACCGTCGGAGGCGGAGCCGCTAGTAGCTGCGCGGGCGGCCAGTTTGCGTTCGCGCTTGTGCTCGCGCCAGGAGACGAAGTCGGGGTAGAACTCGATGAGCTCGGCTCCGACGATGCCTTCGGCGGTGGTGGTGAAGCCGCGGGAGATGGTCAGGCCTACGCCGCGGTCGGAGGCGGGGTAGTAGATGTTGGAGATAGCGCCGCCGATAAAATTGCCCGCGACGTTGGAGTAGTTTGGCTGGAGCTTGCCGTTATCGCCATGGCAGATGATGGTGGTGGAGGCGGCGTAGAAGAAGCGGTGCCAGCCGGATTTGCCGCTGGCGCGACCGAGCCGATAATAGCGCGGGTCCTGGTGGAGCAGGGACGGCAGGACGGCGTTGCCCCAGAAGTTGCCGTCGAAGCTATCGGCGTAGCTGGCACCGAAGCGCCGGGCGAGACCGCTGACGCCCCAGTGATACTCCGAGTATTCGTCTTCGGCTTCTTCGATGCCTGCGTCGGCGGCGGCGATGGCGAACTGGTAGGGATCTATGGAGCCGCGGAAGAAGAGGTGGAACTTCTGTCGGGGGGTGAGGGGCAGGGCCTTGTCGGCCTGGACGGAGTTGAAGGCCGGCAGGACACCGGCGATGCGCTGGTGCTCCTCTTCCTGAATCTGTTTGTCGCCGCGGGCCTTGCGCTGCTCGGCGGTCTCGGGCTGCTGAGGGTCGGCTGGTGTCTGCTGGGGCAAGGTGTTCTGCTGTTGCGAGCTGCTCTGGCCGAAGGACTCGAAGTCGACGGATGTGGAAGCTGCGGCATAGGCGGGCAACTGGGGACGAGGTGCGTCGGGCAGGTTGGCGGGGTCGGTTACCGACGCCGTGAGCTCTTGAGCGCCGAGTGAAGCAGAAATCATGAGGGCTGCAAGAGAGGCAAAGACAAACCTGCGTAAGATCAAGGGTCACCTAATGTCGAGCTATGAAGCTAAAAGATAAGACGGCTGTTTTGCAGCGCAGTTGCGGACTATCGTTTGCCGAGGTTTTCCGGGCAAGTCGTCTGCAGTTGGTCTTCTTTCAGCCTACCTGAATAGGCTGCCTTTGGCGCGGTATGCGGTGGGCTTGGTGGACGGTCGAGGCGATGAGCAAGTAGGCTAGGCTGCGAACGCAGAGCGGCAAATAGCTATGGGCGTAGAAAGTGAGAACGGATCGCGATGGGTCATTCGCTGGTATCGCCTTTTATGGGCGAGTTCATGGGTACGCTGGTGATTATCCTGCTGGGTAATGGCGTGGTGGCGGGCGTTCTGCTGAAGCGGTCAAAGGCAGAGGGTGCCGGTTGGCTGACGATTACGGCGGCGTGGGGGCTGGCGGTGTTTGCGGGAGTGTTTACCTCAACGGCGTGGGGGAGTGCGGATGCACACTTGAACCCGGCGATCACGGTGGCGGATGCGGTAATGACGGGGAATCCGCACAAGCTGCTGGTGTATATCCCGGCGCAGATCTTAGGAGCGATGGCGGGGCAGGTGCTGGTGTGGCTGGTGTTTATGCCGCATTGGGCGGTGACGGAGGATGCGGATGCGAAGCTGGCGTGCTTCTGCACGAGTCCAGCGATCCGCAAGCCGTTGTGGAATGCGGTGGCGGAGGTGATTGGGACGTTCACGCTGTTTCTGGTCATCCAGGCGATCACGTCGAAGGCGGCGGGCGGTGAGCATGGGTTGGCGATCGGGCTGTCGCCGTTTCTGGTGGGGATGCTGGTGTGGGGGATCGGTATGTCGCTGGGTGGAGTGACGGGTTATGCGATCAATCCGGCGAGGGACTTTGGGCCTCGACTGGCGCATATGTTATTGCCGATCCCGGGCAAACGGGATTCGGACTGGAGCTATGCGTGGGTGCCGATCGTGGGGCCAATTGTAGGTGGCGTGCTGGCCGCGTTGATGATTAAGATGCTGGGGTGATCAGAGGCGGCAGATGAGGAGTTCACGCTCGTAGATCATCTCGGAGGAGAGATGGTCGTGGAGCATGAGGAAGAGCTCTTCGTGGCCCATGATCTCGCGACGCCACTGCGCGCGGTCGACGGTCTGTAGGGTGTCGAAGGTGGCACGGGGGAAGTCGAGGCCCTGCCAGCGGATGTCTTCGAAGTAGGGTGTCCAGCCGATAGGGGTTTCCTTCCCTTGGGCGCGGCCACGGACGCGATCGATGATCCAGCAGAGGACGCGCATGTTTTCGCCGAAGCCGGGCCAGAGGAACTTGCCGTTTTCGTCGCGGCGGAACCAGTTGACGTGGAAGACGCGCGGGGTGGAGGCGAGTTCGCGCTGCATCTTGAGCCAGTGCCGGAAGTAGTCGCCCATGTGGTAGCCGCAGAAGGGCAGCATGGCCATGGGGTCTCGGCGGACGGTGCCGACGGGAGCGCCAGCGGCGGCTGTAGTTTCGGAGCCCATGGTGGCGCCGATGTACACGCCGGAGGACCAGTTGAAGGCCTGGTAGACGAGCGGCATGGTGGTGGGGCGGCGGCCACCGAAGATGATGGCGGAGATGGGCACGCCGGTGGGGTCTTCCCAGGCGGGGTCTATGCTGGGGCACTGGCTCGCCGGGGAGGTGAAGCGTCCGTTGGGGTGGGCGGCGGTGCGGCCGGTCTCTTTCGCGATGGCGGGTGTCCAGGGCTGACCGCGCCAGTCCAGACATTCTGCGGGAGGCTCGTCGGTCATGCCCTCCCACCAGACGCCGCCCTCGGGCGTGAGGGCCACGTTGGTGAAGATGCTGTTGCGAGCGAGGGTGGCCATGGCGTTGGGATTGGTTTTGGCGCTGGTGCCGGGGGCGACGCCGAAGAAGCCTGCCTCGGGATTGATGGCGCGGAGGTGGCCTTCCTTGTCAGGCTTGATCCAGGCGATGTCGTCGCCGACGGTCCAGACCTTCCAGCCTTCGAAGCCCTTGGGCGGGATCATCATGGCGAAGTTGGTCTTGCCGCAGGCCGAGGGGAAGGCTGCGGCGACGTAGGTCTTTTCGCCGGTGGGGGATTCGACGCCGACGATGAGCATGTGCTCGGCCATCCAGCCTTCGTCGCGCGCGATGTTGCTGGCGATGCGGAGGGCGAAGCACTTTTTGCCGAGCAGAGCGTTGCCGCCGTAGCCGGAGCCGTAGCTCCAGATCTCGCGGGTCTCAGGGAAGTGGACGATGTACTTCTGGTCGTTGCAGGGCCAGGGAACGTCGTGCTGGCCCGGCGCAAGCGGCGCACCGACGGTGTGCATACAGGGGACGACGCGCTTGGTGTCCTTATCGATTTCGGCCAGCACAGGCGCGCCGATGCGGGCCATGATGCGCATGTTGACGACGGCGTAGGCGGAGTCGGTAAGCTGCACGCCGATCTGCGACATAGGCGAACCGATGGGGCCCATGCTGTAGGCGAGCACATACATGGTGCGGCCCTTCATGCAGCCGCGGAAGAGCGACTTCAGCTTGCGGCGCATGACGAAGGGGTCTTCCCAGTTGTTGGTGGGGCCGGCGCTGTCTTTGGAAAGCGAGCAGATGAAGGTGCGGTCTTCGACGCGGGCGACATCGTTGGGAGCGGAGCGGGCGTAGAAGCAGCCGGGCCAGAGCTGCTGGTTCAGGCGGGTGAAGGTGCCTGCTTCGACGAGAAGGTTGCAGAGCGCGTCGTATTCGGCCTGCGAGCCGTCGATCCACTGCACGCGGTCGGGCTGGCAGAGGTCGGCCATCTTATCGACCCAGCGGATGAGGTGCTTGTTGGTCGTGGGCGGTGCGATGGTGGCGGCGCTCATGGTGTTCCCTCCCGAAAGACGTGAGTTTCGGTGCAGGGAGAATTATGCCGACCTTGAGCGCCGGGAGGGAAATGGTGGACGATAAACGGTGCGGTTGTGCTATCCCCGAAGCAGGTCCTTCGCTTGCACCCCAACGAACAAAGAACGTTCGCTGGGGACCCCGCCTGCGCTCAGGATGACAATGTCTACGGTATAAGCGTGAAGTTGAGGCGGAGGTTCTTGACGCCGGTGTAGGTGAGGTCGGTGCAGCTGTCGCAGTCCGGGGCGTGCTCGGCTGGTTTTGCGGAGAAGCCGTGTGCGTCGGTCTCGATGGTTGTGGTGAGGCCGGGAAGCGTCCACTTTGTCTGCGTGAGATCGGAGGGCTGTTTGTCGGTGTAGACGCGGAGGGTGATGTCGCCGTCGGTGGCGAGTGTGATGCCGGTCGCGTCGGCGACGGCGTCGATGTTGGGCGAGCGTGTGACCTTGATCCAGCCGACCTGGCCGGAGGGCATGCGCCATTGCGCGGTGGCGGGGTGGAACTGCGTGGCGTGGCCAGTATCCTTGGTGCGGCTGTCGAACTCGCCGCCCCAGATGGCGGAGTTGCCGAGCCAAGAGGTAGCGGTGCGCTGCGCGTCGATGGTGCGGACGAGCAGGTGCGGTGCGGGAAGATGGTGCAGGCGGGTCATGGCTTCGGCGGGGATGTGGGTGCCGAGCAGGGCAATCTGCGGAGCGAACCAGAGGTCGGCGACCTGCCATGTGGAGAGGGTGAGGTGCTCGGGTAACGGAGCGGTCTGCGCGCTCATGACGGAGCGGAGCCAGGTGCCGGTGGGCGTAACGTAGTTGGACATGTCCATGCCATAGGCGCGGTCGTAGGGGCCGACCATGTTGCGAAGGGCGGGATGATAGAAGCTGGCGATCTCGTTCCAGAGAGCGGCTTCCATGGTGCTGCCAATCTCGCGCATGTGCGGAGTGGACCCGTACTCACGCCAGAGGGCGAGGCCGTAGAGATCGACACCGTAGTAGGTGGGCGCGTTGAACTCGTTGAAGGTGCCGTGGAGGTTGAAGAGGCGGAAGACCTCGTCGTTCCAGTCAGAAGACTGTTTCAGCCAGTCGGCGTTGTTGTCGTGGACGGCTGCGAAGTTCCAGAGCGCGCCGTACATGAGGGCGATGTTGCTGTAGGACGGGACGAGGCGGCCGTCGTGCATCTCGCCGGTGATGGCGGCGTCGATCGAAGCGTACATACGCTGCTGGAGAGCGGCGGGAATCTTATTGGGGCACTCGATGAGGATGATCTCGAAGGTGGTGCCGATGAAGTGACGCCAGTTGGGATCGTAGCCGCGGAAGGCGGTGGTCGCGGGATGCGGTGTGGGCTCTTCGGGTGAGTACTTGAAGGTGCCGTACCACTTCACCTTGGGGTCGAGATATTGGTTGTCGAGGACGGTGCTGAGGATCTCGAGAGCGCGGGCGGTGTCTTCAGGATGCTTGCCGGAGCGGTCGCGCAGGAGCAGGCCGAGGGCGTACCAGCTGGATTCGCGCACCATGTAGGGTGTGACGCCAAGGTGGCCGTCATGCGGACGGGCGATGAGGTGGGCCTTCGCGTCGTAGCTGGCGTCCATGAGCTGCATGGAGGTGTCGAGAAGCTCGCGGGTGTTGGGAGACAGCGGCGCTGTGAGGGGATGGTGTTTGGGTGCGAGCTGCGCGGAGGCGAGGCTGGTGGTGAGGGTTAGTGCAAGGACGAAGGTGCTGAGTCGGTTCATGGTGTCACCAGAAGATGGTTAGAGCTTGATGAAGATCTTGCGCGAGTAAAGCCAGGCGACGGGCAGGCCGCAGAGTACGACGAAGAGGATGGAGTAGGTCATCGAGGTAAAGGATGGCGAGATGAGGTGCGGGAGCAGGTTGTAGAGGAGCTCCTGCAGATCGAGGCCCCCGGGCAAGTGGATAGCGGCGAGGACGAGGGCGAGGACTTCGGAGAGGATGTATGCGGTGAGGGCGTTGGTGCCGAAGACGAGGAAGGGTGTGAGTCCTCGGCGGAGACGGGTTGGGCCGTCGATGAGCCAGTAGAGCGATGCGAGGAGCAGGGTGGAGACGCCGCCAGCGAAGAGGACGTAGGAGCTGGTCCAGACACGCTTGTTGAGGGGAAACCAGTGCGACCAGAGAAGTCCGCCGCAGAGCAAAAGGACACCAGCGGTGAGCAGGAGGATGGTCTTGCGATTCGAGGAACGCGTGGTGCCTAAGACGGAGGCAGCGAGGACACCGAGCAGCGTGGTCGCTACGGAGGGGATGGTCGAGAGCAGGCCTTCGGGGTCGTAAACGGTGTGGCGATAGAGGTGCGCGGCTGGGACGAGTGTGCGGTCGAGCCAGGCGGCGAGGTTACCGGCGCGGTCGAGGATGGCGATGTCGACGCCTGGCATGCCGAAGCCGGGAACGCGAACGTGAACCATCAACCACCAGTAGCCGATGAGTGCGAGGGCTGCGATGACTGCGCTTGCGGCGAGGCCTCCGTAGAGGTAGACGATGCTCGCCAGAGCGTAGCAAAGGGCGATGCGTTGCAGGACGCCGTAGTAGCGGAGGTCGGCAAGGTGGAAGAAGGGCAGCGCGTTGAGCAGCAGGCCGATCGCGATGATGAGAAGAGCGCGGCGGAGCACTTGAAGCAGGATGACGTTTTTGTGAATGCCCTGCGCGAGACGCTTCCTGAAGGCGAGGTCGATAGAGGCTCCGACCATAAAGAGAAAGGTGGGGAAGACGAGGTCCGTGAGCGTGCAGCCGTTCCAGACGGAGTGGCGAAGCTGCGGGTAAGAGTCGCGACCGCTGCCGGCGTTGTTCACGGCGATCATGACGGCGACGGTGAGGCCACGCAGCACGTCGAGCGAGAGAAGGCGTTGGTGGAGCGGATTCGGATTGGAGGGGGTTTCAGTTGTCACAAGAGGCCGCTGATCATCTTAGAAGGGGCGACGTACTGATTGGATGGCAGGAGAGACGGATGCGGTCAAAAAAAAGGCCGGTTGTGCGGCATTCTCCAGAGGGAGCAGCCGCACAACCGGGAGCAGAGTTAGAAGGAGAACTTCGCGGCGAATTCGACGGTGCGCTGCTCGTAGGCAGGCGTACCGGAGATTCCGGTGATGGTGCCGACCGTCGACGTGTTGCTGATGGCGGCGTTCGGGGTAGCGAAGTTCGGATGGTTGAAGGTGTTGAAGGCGTCGGCACGAAGCTGCACGTTGTACTTCTGGTGGAACTTCGTGTTCTTCTGCAGGCTCATGTCCCAGTCCTGGAAGTGAGGTCCGCGGAGCATGTCATAGCCGGAGTTGCCGTAGGCCGCGCCAGCGACGCCTGCGGCGTTGGTGGGCGCGGTGAAGGCTGCAGGGTTGAACCACTCCTTCTTCGTCTTCACGGAGGGGTAAAGCGGCTGGCCGGGGACGATGCTTGCACGACCACTGACGAGGCCGACGTACTTCACGTTGGTGACGGGGTTGGTGTAGCTGCCCGGAGCGGTGTAGGTGACGGAGAAGGGCTGACCGCTCTGGATGTTGGTGATGCCGGAGAACTGCCAGCCGCTGACCAGCTTGTCGACCAGGTCGCCGGCGTTCGAGAGGAAGGTCTTACCCTTGCCGAAGGGCAGAAGGTAGGAATAGTTGAAGGTGAGCACCTGCGGCGTGATGCCGGCGATGGGGCCATAGGAGTCGCTGGGGTTGACGCCCGAGGGGTTTTCCAGGTTCTCCGTACCGAGGACGCGAGTCCACTGGTACTCGGCACCGATGGTGAGGCCGTGGCTGTACTGCTTGTGAAGGCCGACCTGCAGTGAGTTTTCGTTGCTGTGGAAGATCGGAGCCATCAGGTAGTTGATGGCGGCGAAGGGCTGCACATTGTAGGTGCTCTGCACGGTGGAGGTGGTGAGGACCGGCTGGGCGGGCAAGTTGAGGTTCGGGTTGTAGTTGCCCGAGCCGCCGTAGTTGTTCTGCTTGAGGTTGTGCTGTCCGACGTAGCCAACGCGCAGATCGAGCTCGTGCGGGAACTGGTGCTCGACGGTGAGGTTGTACTGCTCGGTGTAGGGGGTCGTGGTCTTGGCCTGCGCGTAGACGGACGGGTTGGAGCTGAAGGCTCCGGTTGCCGAGAACGGGTTTGCCATCGTGAAGGCAGGCGTGCCGGTTGCGTTGGTGAAGGTCTGCGCGCCGGTGAAGGGCAGGTTGTTGAAGGCGCCGGTGCCTACGTAAGAAGCGGGCAGCAGATTGAAGTAGATGCCGAACGCGCCGCGGATGACGGTGTTGGGCAGCGCTTCATAGGCGAAGCCGAGGCGAGGAGCCACATTGTTCTTGTCCTGGCCGAGATAGCTGAAGATGTTCGTCGGCAGACCTACGGACGGAGCGAGGACGGTGGGCACCGCAGCCTGGAGGCTGGGGATGGCGTTAGAAGGATAGGCGCTGGCGAAGACAACGACTTCCTTCAAGGACGGCACGTACAGCGAGTTGGTGTTGTACGGGCTGGGGCGGAACCACTGCAGGTCATAGCGCAGGCCGGCGTTGATGGTCAGCTTCGGGGTGGGCTTCCAGTCGTCCTGGACGAACAGGCCGTACTGCGCCGAGATGTTGCGGGTGATGTAGTTGTTGGGAGTCGGCTTCTGCGTGCTGGCGGGATCGCCGAGCAGGAAGTCCGCCAATGCGTTGCCGCTGTAGGTGCCGGTGAAGTTGTAGGCGCCGCGAGCGGGGGTCTGCGCTGCGTCGTTCCAGTGGTTGTCGTAGAGGTAGGAGAAGCCGACCTTGATGGTGTGCTTGGCGAGGACCTTGGTGACGGCGGTGTTGATCTGGGCGACCTGCTCGAGATCCTTGGAGCCGGACTCGGAGACGGCGGTGATGTTGGTGATGCTGATCTGCGGAGCGCCTTCGATCAGCTCTGCGCCGAGGCCGGGGATGATCGAAGCGAAGTCGGTTTTGTAGTTCTGCGGGGTGCGATAGATCGGCAGATGGAAGTAGGAGGCGTAGGTGTCGATGAGCAGCGTGGGCGAGAAGGTGTGCGTGTAGCCGACGATGAAGTTGCTGTTGTGCTCGCCGTCCTGCGCGTTGCCGCCCTGCAGGCTGTCAGCACCCTGAGTGGCGTTGGGACCGTAGAAGGCACGCAGCCAGGTGAAGCGGATCTGGTCCTTATCGCTGATCTTGTGATCGAGGCGCAGAGAGAAGCGCGACGACTGGCTGAGTTCCTGCACCTGCTCATAGGTGTTGGTGCCACAGCCCGCTTGTGTGGGCTTGGGGTAGAGCAGGGTGAGCAGCTGCTGGTCGACGGCGCTGAGCGGATCGGTGATGATGTTGCCAGCATAGGGCAGACCGGTGGTCGGGCTTTTGATGATGGTGCTGGTCGTGGTCGCATTGCAGGCACCGCCTGCCAGCAACTCGCTGAAGTTGCCCTGGCGCTCGAGGAGCGTGGGCTGCTGTGTGCTTAGTGCGTAGGACTGCGTCAGATGGAAGCCTTCGTACGCTGCGAAGAAGAAGCTGCGGTTGCGGCCGTCGTAGACGTGCGGGATGAAGATGGGGCCGGAGAGGTTGCCGCCGTACTCGTTGCGCTCGTAGGGGGGACGGGGCGAAGCGCCGTTGAAGTAGCTCTTGGCCGAGGTGCCCTTGGAGCGGTTGTACTCAAGCGCTTCGCCGTGCAGCTGGTTGCCGCCGCTGGCCGAGACCACGATGATCTGGGCGGGCTGGTTGAACTCTGCCGGAGCGCCGGTGCTGAGCACCTTGAACTGGCCGATGGCGTCGATCGAGGGAACTTCGCCTTCGCCGCGCTGCAGGGTGACTTCCTGGTTGGTGACGCCGTCGAGGGTGGAGCCGAGGCTGCCGTAGGAGTTACGACCGCCCGTACCGACCGCAACGGTGACACCGCGGGTGGCCAGCTGGTCCTGCGCGCCGGAGTTCTGGACGCCGGGAGCGAGGGCGATGAGACCGACGATGCTGAGGCGACCGTTGAGCGGGGTGTTCTGGATGGCCTGGCTGTCGATGACGAGGCCGACCGAGGAGTCTTCGGTCTGGATGACGGGTGGAGCGCCGGTGACCATGACAGTCTCGCCAGAGGAGCCGACTTCGAGAGCGGCGTTGATCTGGGCGGTCTGGTCGATGGCGAGCGTCAGCTTCTGCTGCTGGTAGCTCTTGAAGGCGTCCTTGTCGATCTTGACGGTGTAGTCGCCGGGAGCCAGCTGCGGCACGGTAAAGGAACCGGTGTCCGAGGTGGTGGTGGTGTGAACGCTGTTGGTGCTGATCTGGGTGATGGTGACGGTTGCGCCGGGGATGGCGGCGCCGGTCGAGTCGGTGACGTTGCCTGTGATGGAGCCGGTGATGCCCTGAGCGGAAGCGTGAGACGCAAAGGCCAGGGCGACCACGAGGGTCAGGCTGCAGAGAACGGACGTCAGCCAGGACGCTGCGCTCCGCCGGTTGCGGATGGGGGACGTCGGTACTGGCTTCTCCAGAAGGTGATTCATAGTGCTCCTCTCGGGTGCCCGGTGTGTCCCGGAGCGAACCCGCGGCGTAGAACGCCATAATTGGGTGGTGAAAAAACACTTGGTACTCAAGTGCGACCGATGCTGCCTATCGCGAACGACCGTGGGCAAGTCAATTTACAGTGAGCCTTGTGTAAGGAGTCACGTTAGGCGTTTTCCCTGCGATGGAAGGCCAGGTTAGGCCTCTTTACAAGGGTCTTTACGCAAGAAAATGAGCCAGTCAGCGCTAAGAAGAAGCGGCCAACTGGCTCATTTCAAACAGGCGTTACGGTTATTCCGGTTTTGACAGCCTGACCAGTATAGAGAGTTGAGGCAACGGCTGTCGTGCGGGAAGAAGGGCTACCGGAGAAGGGCGCTGGCTGCCCAGAGGACGGGTGCCTGTCCGTGGAAGTCACCGGTGCGGCGCTTGCGGGCGAGGTAGTAGGGCAGGCTGTTCTCCTTGCCGGTGCCTTCGCAGACCTGAGTGACGTCGCTGTTCTGGTCGACGTAACCGACGGCCGCTATCCAGCCCTTGCGGGCGGCGGGGCCGTAGGTGGGCCCGTCGAGCCAGCCGTTCTTGACGCCGGTGATCATGGCAAAGGTGAACATGGCGGAGGAGGAGCTTTCGGACCAGGACTCGTCCCGGTCGATCAGCTGGCCCCAGGAACCGTCCTTGCGCTGGAATTTCAGCAGGGAGGCCATCATCTTTTTGTAGCCGGCGAGGATGCGGGCACGCTGCGGGTGGTCGGCGGGTAGTGTGCGAAGCATCTCGGCCATCCCGGCGGCGACCCAGCCGTCACCGCGACCCCAATAGTAGGGAACGTCGGGGGCATGGAAGAAGAGGCCGTTGGGCTGTTGCAGTTTGTCGAGGTACGACACCATCTCCTTCGCATCGCGATCGAGATACTTCTTATCCCCGGTGGCGCGGTAGGCCTCGAGCTGGAGCATGGTCAGCATGTACATGTCGTCGATCCAGTAGCGGGTTTCGGCGGACAGGCCGTCGGGCTGCGGGTTCTCCCACTGGCGGTCGGCCCAGCCCTTGCCCACGGCGAGGAACTTCGGGTCTTTGGTCTGGATGGCGATCTCGAGGGGGGCGACGCCGAAGATGGAGTCGTCGACGTGGTGGCGCGTGGGTGTGCGCTCGACCTCGGCTCCGCCGGGCATGAGAGGCTCAAACTTCTTGATGAGCTCATCGCGGAGCTTGGTGTCGTGGGTGAGCTCGGCAAAGGTCAGCGCACCGTACCAGGTGCAGATCTCGGAGTAGTGGATAGTGGCGGTGTACTGGTGGGGGCTGGTGACGAAGTGCTCGCCGAGGGCCTTGCCGACCTCCTGGGGCGAGGTTCCAGCGGGCCAGTTGGAGAAGTAGTCGCCTTGGGCTGCGGTTGCTGTCTTCTGGGCGAGGGCGGAGGTAGCGCAGAGGACGGTCGCGAAGACTGTGGTGAGGGCGGCGAGACGGCGGATCGGCTGTGAAACGTTCATCGTGCGAGAACTCCTGCTGGCGTTTGGCAGGCGTGAAGAAAATCGCCTGCGACGGGCTAACTGTATATGTTTGCAGCAAGGCTCGTCATCTATAAAGCAGTGAGGAGACCGGAGTGAGAAGACAGGAGTGCAAGCAAAGCCCCGCATCTCTCCGGGGCTTTGCTCACTTCTCAATCCTGTCTTCTCACTGTCCCTTAGACCTCTACCCATTCGCGCAGGAGGTTGTGATACACGCCGGTGAGGTCTACGAGTGAGGCGTGGTTGGGCAGGTCGGTGCCGACCTTCTGGATGGCTAGATCGAGGTTGAGCAGGAGGCTGCGCTGGGCGTCGCTGCGGATCATGCTCTGCAGCCAGAAGAAGGAGCTGACGCGGCTGCCGCGGGTAACGGGCGTGACGCGGTGCAGGCTGGTGGAGGGGTAGAGCACCATGTGGCCTGCCGGGAGTTTTACGGAGTGAGATCCGTAGGTGTCGTCGATGATGAGCTCGCCGCCGTCGTACTCCTCGGGGCTGCTGAGGAAGAGGGTCATGGAGAGGTCGGTGCGAATCTGCTCGCCGGTGGCGGTGACGCGGCGCACGGCGTTATCGACGTGGTTGCCGAAGGAGTGGCCGCCGTCGTAACGATTGAAGAGCGGCGGAAAGATCTTGGCCGGCAGAGCGGCTGCGAAGAACAACGGGTTGCGGTGCAGCGCGTAGACGATCTTGCGGCCCAGCTCGATGCCGACGGGGTTCGACTCCGGGAGTTGCATGTTCTGCTTGACCTGAGCGGACTGGAAACCGGCTGTTACCTTGCCGTCGACCCAGCTGGTAGCGTCGAGTTCTTTGCGGGCCTGGGCGACCTCTTCCTGCGTGAGTACGTTGGGAATTTGAATCAGCATGGTGTTACCTCGTTATCTCTTGCATCGGTGTAGTGGCCGTCGGCTCTGCGAACGGCACGGTGGCAAACTCTGAGGGTGGAAGCTCATCGAGCGAGGCCGCAAACTCGCGGACCGCTGCTTGCGGATACTCCGCGAGAGACTTCTTCATCTTGCCGATGAAAGCGGCGGTCGCTGTGTGAGGGACCTGGCGCAGCCAGTGCAGAGCGCCCAACAGGTCGTGTTCCTGAAGTAGGAAGCGAGCGTAGTTGAACTGGCCGCGGAAGTCGCCGCTGATAGCTGCGCGGCGATAGTGCTCTCGCGCGGTGGCACGGTTCTGCGTGACGACCCATCCGTCCTCGTAGAAGCTGCCGAGGATGTTGATGGACTTTACGTGGCCCAGTGCCTCCGCCTGGCGAAACCAGAGGTAGGCTGCGGTCTTGTCTTGGGGCACTCCACCTTCGCCCAGCGTGAGCAGCGTGGCGAGGTTGTACATGCCCCAGTCGAGACCGTGCTCGGCGGCTTTACGGAACCACTTTTCAGCGAGACGTTTGCTGGGAGCGACTCCCCAGCCCTGATCGAAGCAGCGACCCGCCATGTTCATGGCCATCACGTTGCCGCCGTGTGCGGCACGCTCGAACCAGTGCAGAGCGGCGGTCATGTTGCGGTCGCAGAGTTTGCCGTCCAGCAGCATCTGGCCGTAGATGACCTGGGCCTGATGCACGCCGCGCTCAGCAGCGGCGCGCACCAGGTCCAGCGAGTTGTCTTCGTTCTCTTGCATGGTTTTTCGTTGCGTTGGATTGTCATCCTGAGCGAGAAGCAGCTCCTTCGCTGCGCTCAGGATGACAACGGGAAAGGGCTAGAAGGACAGTTATAGGAAGTGGTTAGTACTTGACGTTGATGCCGAAGATCGCCGTGCGTCCTGCCGCTGGGATGGCATAGTGCGTGGCATAGGCCTGCTGGAAGTAGAGCTTGTTGCTCAGGTTCTGGAGGTTCGCCTGCAAGCTGAAGTGCTTGTTGATCTCGTAGTTGCCGAAGAGGTCCTCGCGAACGTAGCCGGGCACCCACTTGTTGTTCACCTGGCTGCCCCAGACGCGCGTCATGCCGTAGATGCCGCCGCCAGCTGTGAGGTGCTTGATGATGTGGTAGCTGCTGGTGACGCTGACGCTGTGTTTGGCTTCGTTCGGCATCATCTGGTCGTTCAAAGAGACGCCCGCAGTGCTGGTGCCGCCGTTGAGGAGGATGGCGTCGAGATAGACGTAACCGCCGGTGAAGGTCCACCTCTTTGTGATGTCGCCGCTGATGCCGAACTCAGCGCCGAGCGTGCGGTTGTTGCCAGCTACGCTGACAGTGCCGGTTGCATTTGCGATGCGGACGTTCTTGATGTCCTCACGGAAGATGTCGACCTTCACCAGCGCGCGTCCGTTATTGATCTCGCGCTTCACGCCGAACTCTTCCTCGCGGATTGTCTCGGGCTGCAGATTGGCATTGCCAGCGGTGCTCAGCGCGGCGGGGTCAACACCCTGTGCCAGCGCATTGCCGGGAGGGATGGCAGCGGTGCTGATGTTGCCATACACGCTGGTGTTTGGCTTCGGCTTGTACGTCACACCAACGATGTACGTCCCGATGTTATTGATGACCTCCTGCGGTGCGATCGCGGTTGCCGATTTCGCCGGGGAGAACTTTGAGTCGTAGTGGTCGTAACGGCCACCTATGGTGGTCTGAAGGTACTTGTTGAAGACGATGGTGTCGAAGCCGTACGCGGATTGCGTTACGGAGGAGGAGTGGTTCGGGTTGTGGTTCTGCGGCAGAACGTTTGTCGCCACGCTGGTCCATGGATCGTTGTAGTTCGGTGAGAATAAAGAGGTGCAGTTATAGCCGGAGGCTACGCCTGCGCCCTCGGGGCAGGTCTCTGTGGCGGTCCCTGATTGCAGCGTGGTGGCCGTTACGGTGTAGGCATCATTGTTGCCGCGCTCCTTGGAGAACTCCATGCCGGTCGCGTAGGTGTGGGCGATCTTGCCGGTCTTGAAGCTGCCGGAGAAATCGGTCTGGTTGTCGTCTGTGAAGACGGCGGCGATGCGGTCGTTCACGCGGCGGAAGAGCAGGCCGTAGTACATGTTGCCCTTGCTGTCGTCGGGAAGTGTCCAGATGTAGTTCTGCTCCGTGCGCTCGTAGCGAAAGGTGTTGCGCAGCAAGGCCCTGCCGTGGAACAGGTCCTGCTCTACGCGTCCGGTGGCGACCTTCTCGGAATCGCGATCCTTGTCGCGATCGCGAAGGCCCCAGAAGGTGTTGCGGTTTGCCAATGGGGAGGCTGCGCCGCCGGTGGTGACGGAGGGCATCGCCGAAAGCGAGATGGGTTCGCCATCGCCCGCTTTGTAGAGCTGAGTCTGACCGAGCGCTGCATTCGTATCAGGGGCCACGACGTTCGGGTTGTTGTATGGCGTGCCGGAGTCCGGAAGGTTGTTGTCGACGATGTGGTAGTAGTCGAATATGGCGCGGGTCGGATGGCCGAGACCGATGGCCAGGCTCGGTGCGATGCCCCAGCGATTGTTGTGTACGGCGTCGCGACCGGCTTCGTCCGCATCGGTCCACATGCCGACGAGACGACCAGAGACGAGGCTGTTGAACTTAACGTTGCCGTCGACGGTGCCGCGCTTGTAGGCGGAGGTGCCCGGCATGAAGCTGCCCGCGATGAAGTTGTTGCGGTTCGCGAGCTTGCTGTTCATGTCGATGCTGCCGCCGCCGGTGCCGCGACCGCCGTAGGCGCCGCCTGGACCTTCCTGCACCTCGATGCTCTGTACATCGAAGACTTCACGCGACTGCGCTGCGATGTCGCGGATGCCGTCGACATAAATGCTGGACTGCGAGTCCATGCCGCGGATGAAGGGGCGGTCGCCGAGCGGGCTGCCGCCTTCCCCGGCACCGAAGGTGATGCCGGGCACGGTGCGGAGAGCTTCCATCAGTGTGGTCGAGGCCGTGTTCTGCATGGTCTCCTGCGAGACGACCTGCACGGTCTGCGGGAGGTCGAGGAGTGAGGCTGTGAACTTAGGCGAGGAGAGCGCTTCCGCGGTGACGTCAACGGAAGAGGTGTCGCCTGTAAGCGAGAGAACGACGCGGTCGGAGCCTTCAAAGCGGGCCGAGACGCCGGTGTTCGTGAGGAGTGTGGTCAGGGCTTCCTGCAGGGTCACAACGCCGGTGACACCGGAAGACGCCAGGCTGCCGATGTCGTCCTTCGACATGCTGAAGATGACGCCTGTTTCTTTCTGCAGGGCAGCGAACGATTCGCCGAGGGTGCCAGCCGGAATGTTGAAGTGATGCACGGTCTGCGCCGGGGTCGATTGTTCTTTGGTTGCGTCTGGAGAGGGTGCCTTTTCGGCTTCTGGCTTGTCCTTGTCGGTCCTTGCGGAGGCATCTGCGGTGCGCGCGGTCAGCCCCGCGAACGTGAGCGCTGCCATAGCTAGCAGCGAGTTGCGCCTGCTGCGGCCAATGGCCCCGTTGTTTCCTGACTTCGTCATTTCTGTACAACTCCTTGCAAAATCGTTGTTGAGCGGATTGCCTGACTACGGATAGAGGCCGCTCCTGTTCTCTGGCTTATATACGACTAATTTGGTCGTATATGAGAACGTGTGAAGTGCGACTGATTCTGTCCTACATGATTATGCCTGAATATTGCATAAAAATGCTGATCTAAGACGAAATTAGTCGGAGATTGTTTTCGGTTCGGCTCTGCGCTTTCGGAGACTGCGGAGGGCGCATTTCCAGGCGCCACGCTACGGCAGCCCGGGATGGGCTCCCGAACGGTCAAGCCAGCGCAAGGCAAAGGTCAGCTACGCCTCTTGCCTTCGATTGCGCCGGAAGAGGAAGAGGAGGATGCCGACGGAGGCCCAGGCGGTGCCGACGATTTTGGCCTTGGCGTCGAGGTTCCACCAAAGCAGGGAGCAGGTGAGGAAGCCGATGCGAGGGGAGCCATCAATTCAGCATGGAGTTCGACTGTCATAGGCGGAGTCCGGGAAGAACTGTTAATTGGGCGTCGGAGATTTACTGAGTCCGTCTACATGAAAATACTTCAGGTCTTCCACTTTGCTGGTCAACACTAACCCTAATTGTTCTTCGGTCGCTCGTAGAATGCCCTTATCAAGAACATGGATCACTTCATCCGGGTCTGCGTTCGTCTTCCACTTCATATCGACAACGTATCGACCTTCGAGACCCGTCTCATTGCCCACGGGTTTATCGAGGTCAGCGACTGATTGAAGGACTTGAGCGAAGATGTCGAGCGGCACACCTGAAGAAAAATATTGTCCTGCCTTAACGATCTGGTTTGTAGTGATCGCCCCCGTAGGCGTTTCAAACTTTCTCGATTGAATGTGTTCCGGATCAATGTGTTGCAACGTAGTGCCATGAGGCCCGACGACGAGCGCGTATACGGGCGTGGGACGGCTCTCAAAATGAAACTGGAGAGCAAAACGTTCTTTCAAAGCTTCCTGAAGCATTATGCGGGCATCATCGACGCTCGTCCCCTCAGGCATGGTTGCTTCGAAGTCAAATAGGTCATCTTTACTCCAAGAGGGAGCATCAAGCTGGAACTCATGAATCCCAAACGCTTCCCGCAACAACCCCCACAGCGGAAGTCGGCATTTGACGCGAGTGGGTAAGTACTGACATGGTTTTCGTCCAGCTGGAAGCTGAGCCGTAGTCCCCTGAATGGTCACGCGTCGATATGGATTGACTGGACGGATGGAGACGACGTCAAAGGTGCTCACCTGTTGAGCGTTTCTTTGAATTGAAAACGCAGCGGATAGAACCAATACTGAGATGAAAAGATTGACTCTCATCTGACCCTTCGCTATAGAAAACTCCCAAGTCATGGAATGGCAATAATTGGGCGGCGACCCTTACTGGGGGGGGCCAGTGTTTATAAGGGTTTTCATTTTCTTCTTGACAAGATGTGGCGGAGAGTGAGGGATTCGAACCCCCGATCGCCTTGCGACGATGTCTGATTTCGAGTCAGGTGCATTCAACCGGGCTCTGCCAACTCTCCTGCTGCCTCAGTTTACTCGATTCCGTCTTTCAGCGAACACAGCGCCGAGGCGAGGTTTGCGGGCAGGGGATCAATTTGAGGAAGTGTTTGGTGGACCTGATCGGGATCGAACCGATGACCTCTTCCATGCCATGGAAGCGCGCTCCCAGCTGCGCCACAGGCCCACTCAGGGTGAACTTCTCTATTTTCGCGGAACAGGCGGCGCAAGTCAAACGCGGCTGGAACAAAGTTGAAATGGCCGGTGTCTAAAGGCGTATGAGTGAGCGAGCACTCAGCCCGCGCGGGCGTAGTTCCTCCTCGTTCGTGAGCGGGCATCTGGACAGGGATCGCAGGAAGAGCCTACTTTAGACAGACCGGATGGCTTCCGGATTCTTGACGAGGGTGACGATGAGCGACTTTGCAAGCGCGATCGGTATCAGGGCGGAAGAGCAAGGACTCGTTGCGGAGCTGAAGGCTGGTTCCGAGTCGGCTTTCGCGCTGCTGATCGCACAGTACAGCCACTCGGTCTATTCGCTGATGGCGCGGAGCCTGCGCGATCAGGCCGATGCTGCGGATGTGACGCAGGAGGTCTTCGTCAAGGTCTTCCGCAACATCTCCGGCTTCAATGGCGATTCGAGCTTACGGACGTGGATTTATCGCATCGCTCTGCACGAGGCGAGCAACCAGCGACGTTGGTGGAACCGGCATAAGAAGCAGGAGCTGACTATCGATGCGCCGCTGCAAAACGATGAAGGCGAGAGCTTTTGCCTGGCGGATGCGCTGGCATGCAGCGATGCCTCTCCTTATGACTGTGCAGCGCGCACGCAGATGGAGCAGCGTGTAACGGCTGCCCTGCAGACGCTGCCCGAGGTCTTCCGCGAAGTGGTTGTGCTGCGCGAGATTGAAGGATTTGGTTACGAAGAGATTGCCGAGATTCTGAATGTGAACCTTGGAACAATCAAGAGCCGTTTGACCCGCGGGCGTGCTGCACTGCGCGAGGCGCTAGTGAAGGACGGCAGATCAGGTGTTGCAGCGAAGAATGTGCCAGCAGAGTCGCCGAACGCACAGGTGGTGAGAGCATGATGGGCCCCGAACAGCACGAGACAGGGTACGAGACAATGGCGGATTCGCTAACGCAGTTGATTGGTATCGACGAGACTTGCTTCGAGATGCGCGAGGGCTTCTCTGCGTATCTCGATGGCGCGATGAGCGGCGTCGAGATGGCCGTACTCTCCTCGCACATGGACGGTTGTGCTGACTGCGCGGCTGAGTTCCATGCATGGCGCGATGTGCAGAATGCTCTGGCGCACGTGGGTCCAGCGGTGCCTCCCGCACGGTTGCAGGCGAAGCTGCGCGCGGCGATTGCGGATGAGTTTGCCAAGGGAACGCACCTTCCGTGGCACCGCAGACTGGCGTCGATCTGGGATCGCACGCTGGCTCCTCTTGCGCTGCGGGTGAGTGGTGCCATGGCCGTGGCTCTGGTGTTGCTAGGAGGCCTTGCGTGGGCGTTTGCGACTCCGATTGCGGTGCAGGCAAACGATGACGGGTTGGCTGATCTGAAGGCGCCACGCTATCTGTACTCGCAGGTGCCTGCCATTCCGCTCGCCATGAGCGCGGATGTGCCGGTGGTCATCGAAGCAAGGATCAGTGCTTCGGGACGCGTGTATGACTATTCAGTGATCGAAGGCAAGCTCGATCCGCTGGTTGAGCAGCAACTGGGGCAGAACCTGCTGGCGAGCATCTTCCGCCCGGCTTCGGTCTTTGGAACGCCGGTAAAGGGGCATGTCGTGCTGACGTTTACGGGTGTTTCGGTCCACAGCTAGGATGCCAAGGCATCAAGCGGATAAAAGCAACTTCAGCCTCGGCATTGCCGGGGCTGCGCTGCTTCCATAGACTGGAGCGGTGCGTCGAAACCCCATCGTGACCCTCCGTTCCACTTTCGCCCTTCCGCTTTTGCTGCTCTTGCCATTGGCTCATGGCATCGCGTTGGCACAAGATTCATCTTCCTCCTCGTCTTCTTCTTCTTCAGGTTCGCTGCAGAGCGGCAGCTCTTCGTCGAGTCCTGGCAGCCAGGTGCGCGACGAGACGGGAGCCGTAGCGCGACCGCGTGCGGCGCAGATTGAAAAGGGCGGCTCTGCCGTCACACTCGAGGTAAGTGAGCCGCTGTTTCAGTTGGCTGCGGGTCTCAACGCATGCGGCTACGATGCGGATCTCGACAAATCGCCTGCGGTGCGTGCTGAGGTGCGGGCGGACATGAACGCTGCGATGGCAGCGTCAGAGGATGCTCGCAAGAGCCGCGATGCGCTCTGCGATTACGTGTCAAAGCATCATTTGAACGACATCGGCCTTGAGATCGGGCAGTACGTTTCGCTGGCGCTGTACCTTTCGCCTCCTCCGGAGATGGAGCCGAACGTCGATGAGACGCAGCTGCCGCCGCAGGCTGCTGCCGTGGTGAATATTCTCCCGTTGCTGCGCGAATTCGCCGAGCAGGCAAACTTGCATTACATCTGGCTCAAGCATCGCGCCGAGTACGAGGGACTGGTGGCGCGTGTGCACGATCCGATGACGCAGATGATTCTGGCAACGAACATCTATCTGCATCAGCCGGTATCGAGCTACGACGGTCGCCGGTTCCTGGTACTGCTGGAGCCGTTGTTCTCGCCGAACCTGACGAATGCACGCGTCTACGGCAACGATTACATCATCGTGACCTCGCCCGACAACAAGCCGCAGACGGACGACGCGGCAGCGAGTGATCCGGTGCGCATGGACCTGATTCGCCACATTTATCTGCACTACATTGTGGAGCCGATGGTGTACAGCCGCGGCACGGCGATGGAGCGCATTCAGCCGATGCTGCGCGGGGTACAGGATGCTCCGTTGGAGTTCTTCTACAAGAGCGACGTTGTGGCGCTGATGACCGAATGTTTGATTAAAGCGATCGAGGCTCACCTGTATACGATTGCCTCACCGAAGCCGAAGAAGCCCAGTGCAGCGAAGGCCCGCGAGGAGATTGACCGCTATAACGCAGAGATCTCGATTTACAACCGCGAGACCGCGCTAGCGCAGCAGCGGCAGGTGGTTACCGATGAGCAGCAGGGTTGGACGATGACGGGCTACTTCTATCAGACGCTGGGTGTAATGGAGCACAACGGTGACGGTCTGCGCGACGAGATCGCCCCGATGATCTACGGCATGGATGTGGACCGTGAGCGAAAACATGCGCTGGAGACGGTATTCGTGAAGAGCGTCCCGGCGGACCCACTGCGGCCTGTGGCACCGCCGAAGAAGCTGGAGGCGATGGATATAGCCGAGGCGGACCTCTTGAAGGGCAACGTAATCGATGCGAGCGATATTGCAGAGAAGGCGTTGGCTGATCCGAAGGGGGATCATGGACGTGCGACGTACGTGCTGGCGCGGATCGATCTGATGCAGGGCGACCCGGAGAAGGCGCAGCAGGGCTTTGCAAAGGCTCTCACGCTGAGCCAGGACCCACGTACGCTGGCTTGGAGCCACATCTACCTGGGCCGCTTGTATGACATCGAGAGCGATCCGGAGCGCGATAAGGCTGTTGCCGAATACAAGGCTGCGCTGGCGGTCCGTGATGCCCGCTCGGACACGCGGTTGGCTGCGGAGGCGGGTGTTGCGAAGCCCTATCAGCTGCCGCAGCGCGCGAAGCCGAAGGCCGATCCGGATGACGATAAGGACTTTGATCCGACGGGTAAGGCGGAAAAGGAAGCCTACAAGCCGACCTCGCCTCACTAATTCGTATTAGAGGGCGTGAGTCTGTTTGGGTACGTGCGGATGCCAGAGGCAGTGGCGCTGCCGTAGAGTAGAGCCATGAGTGCGGGGAGAGCAAAGGCAAGTCCGGCGAAGGCCGTCGGGAAGAAAGCTGCGAAGGCTGCGGGCGCGAAGGTGATGGCGAAGGCCGCTGCCAAAGAGCGTGCGCCTCGGCAGCGAGACGCCGGCGAGATCGCGGCACCACTCGCGGCGGAAGCTGTTCGGTCGAAGACAGCTCCGTCAAAGATGAGTGCGGACCTGCGTGGTCTTGAAAAGAGGCTGGAGCACAGGTTTGCGCGGCCGGAGCTGCTGGAACTGGCGATGACGCACCGCTCGCATACGTATGAGGCAAAGCACGGGGTTCCGGCGGTGATCCTGCCGGCACATCCTGAGCAGCGCGACCAGCGGAACGCTCCGGGCACCGACAATGAGCAGATGGAGTTTCTGGGCGATGCCGTGATCGGTATGGTGGTGACTGAGGCGCTGTTCCGGGAGTTCCCGCAGTGCAGCGAGGGCGATCTGACGCGGCTGCGGTCGAACCTTGTCAGCCGAAAGCGCATGGCCGAGATGGGATTGGCACTGGGGCTGGATAAAGGTCTGCGGCTAGGCAAAAGCGCCGAGCAGAACGGCGGCCGCAGCAAGCCTGCGTTGCTGGCAAATTGCGCGGAGGCCGTGGTGGCAGCGGTATATCTCGATGCCCGCTCAAGTGGTACGGATGGCCTCGCGGACGGCTTGCAACCGATCAGGGTGCTGGCGGAGCGTTACCTGGTGCAGCCCGAACTCGCTGCGATGAAGGCGGCTGTCGCTGCGGAGGCTGGACGCGCACTGCGAGACCACAAGACGCTGCTGCAGGAGAAGGTGCAGGCCGCGGGTGTGGGCCGGCTGCGCTACGTCGATATAGCCGAGGTCGGGCCACCGCATCTGAAGCGGTTTACGGTCGAGGCTCAGCTGGAGCAGCTGGGCGAGGTAAAGGTTCTGGGGCAGGCCGAGGGTGGAAGCAAGAAAGAGGCCCAACAACGGGCGGCGGAACTGGCGCTCGCGGGGTGGATCCCTGCTTGAGCGAGCCGCTAGAGTCCGAGGTGTACGAGGCTGAGGCTTACGAGGTCACGACAGTGACCGTGGCTGAAGCGGATTTGCCGGTGGTAGCGGCTCCGGTGGTGGGCCGGGCAAAGGTCGATCCGCTGTACTCGCATGATGGCGTGTTTACAGTTGTGCGGAACCTGCTGGAGACGATCGTGGTGGTGCTGTTTCTGGCGACGTTTGTAGTGCAGCCCTCGCGGATTCCGAGCGAGTCCATGCTGCCGACGCTGAAGGTGGGCGACTTTGTGCTCGTGGACAAGCAGGCGTTTGTGCCTGCGGGGGTCCTCGACCGCTGGTTGCTGCCGTCGGAAACAATTCAGCGGCATGACATGGTGGTGTTTCACTATCCGGTGAATGGGGATGAGACGTTGGTAAAACGTGTAATCGGTATGCCGGGAGACCACATCCACCTGCACCAAGGTCGCGTGTACGTGGATGGCGGGCTGCTTTTCGAGCCGTATGCGATCTATAAGCCAGCGGCGAAGAACAGTTACCGCGACGAGTTCCCCTCACTGAGCGACTACCCGGACGACAATGTGCAGACAAAGTGGTGGCTTGATCTGCGGAGAATTCCGGCCGGAGAAGATCTGGTGGTGCCCGTGGGACACTACTTTGTGCTGGGCGACAACCGCAACGACAGTGAGGACAGCCGGTACTGGGGCTTTGTGCCGCAGGACGCGGTGATGGGGAGGCCGTTGCTGGTCTATTTTTCGGCGCGCGCGCGTGATGCCGCAGGCGTCTGGGGGCATCTGAGGGCGGAGTGGCGCGCTGTCCATGTGCCGGAATAAGCAAGGGAGCAGGGAGCAAAACGGCCTTGATATGCTGGTTAGCGTGATTATGCGTGCTTACAGGGTTGTGATGATGCCGTCGCTGCTGGCGGTTTTGTTGGTGGGTGGTTGCCATGCGCGGACGAATGCTCCGCTGACCGAGGCCGAGAAGGCGGAGCAGCGGGCACAGTTGCAGGATGATCGCGCTCAGCTGGAGCAGGTGCCGCCTCCGGTGAAGAGCAAGTACATGTCGATCCGCAGCTTCGATAGCTGGCAGAACCCGGCGCTGACCGTACAGGCGAACATGCTGGAGCTGCACGTGGTGCGCGGCGATGCGAATCCTTCGACGCTGGGAGTAGGCGGGATGCTTCGGCCTGAAGGTGCGCGCAAGGTCGAACTGAACATCACGCTGGACAAGCTGGGTGAGGCAGTGAGCTCTGTGCCGGTTGATGCGTGGCCGTATGGGCGCGTGGTGGCGATCGAAGAGGCCCACCACGTCCCGGCCAACGCAGAGCCGATGGTGCGGAAGAACATGGAGGCGACGCTGGCTCGGCTGACGGAGCTGGGCGTGGCAGTCTATGACCCAAATGAGGGCAAGCTGCAGTAAGGCAGGGAGTAAGGCGCAGGCGGTAGGTGTGTCGCGGCGGGTGCTTGTACACTGACTGGAATCATGACAGTGCACTGGACTGCCCTCATCGTCTTTGGCGTGTTTTTTCTTTTTGTAACTTTAGCTGGCTTCTGGGCGGCGCGGTGGCGTCGGCCGGTGGCGGGGCTGCATTCGCTGGAGGAGTGGGGGCTGGGCGGGCGCAGCTTCGGAACCTGGATTACGTGGTTCCTGATGGGCGGCGATCTGTATACCGCGTATACCGTGATCGCGGTTCCGGCGGCTATGTATGGCGTGGGCGCGATGGGGTTCTTCGCGTTGCCGTATGCGGTGATCGCGTATCCGTACATGATGGTGGTGCTACCGCGGCTGTGGCGCGTGTGTCAGCGACACGGGTATGTAACGCTGGCCGACTTCGTGCGCGGGCGTTATGGCAACAAGTGGCTGGCGCTGGCGATTGCGCTGACAGGAATCCTCGCGCTGATGCCGTACATAGCGCTGCAGTTGGTGGGTATGCGTGTTGTGTTCGCCGCGATGGGGCTGACGGGCGAGATACCGCTGATCGTGGCGTTCGTTATTCTGGCGACCTACACGTATTCAAGCGGGCTGCGCGCGCCTGCTGTCATCGCCGTGGTGAAAGACGTAATGCTGTACCTGATGGTGTTTGCGGCGTTGATCTATATGCCCATCAAGTTGGGCGGGTATGCCCACATTTTTGCGGTGGCGAGTGCTCAGCTGGCTACGCATAAGCCGGCCGGTTCGCTGCTATTGAGGCCGGGGCATGGGTTGGCGTACTCGACGCTGGCGATCGGAAGTGCGATTGCGCTGATGCTGTATCCGCATACGGCGACGGCAGTGCTCAGCGCGAAGGACGAGAACGTGGTGCGGCGCAATGCGGCGCTGCTGCCTGCATATAGCTTCCTGCTGGGGCTGATCGCGCTGCTGGGGTATATCGCGCTGGCGGCGGGCATCAAGACGGATCAGCCGAATGCAGCGGTGCCGCTGCTGTTCCTGAAGATGTTCCCGGAGAGCTTTGCTGGCTTTTGCCTGGCGGCGGTAGCGGTGGGAGCGCTGGTGCCTGCGGCGATCATGTCGATTGCGGCGGCGAATCTGTTCACGCGCAATCTGCTGGGCGGCTTTCGAAAGGTGGCGCTGACGAACAAACAGGAGTCCACGATTGCGAAGCTGGTGAGTCTGGCGGTGAAGTTTGGCGCACTGTGGTTCGTGCTTAAGCTACCGACGACATATGCCATCGAGATGCAACTGCTGGGCGGCGTGTGGATGACACAGCTGTTTCCCTCGGTGGTGATCGGGGCGTTTACGCGCTGGTTCAATCCGTGGGCGCTGCTGTGCGGCTGGGCTGTCGGGATGGCGTACGGAACGGGCATGGCCGTGTCGCTGGGGCTGAAGAGCTCGGTGTTCCCGGTACACTTCGCTGGCCATGTGTACCCGATGTATGCGGCGATTCCGGCACTGTTGATGAACCTGTTGTTCAGCCTGGTGGGGACCATGTTGCTGAGGGTGGCGGGTCCGGCAGATGTCGAGGATGCGACCGTGGCGGAGGACTACGCCTAGGCCTTCTGTAGGTGGTGCCGGATTCTCGGCGATACAATGGAAGGATGATTAAGGGACTAACTACGGTGGCGCGGGTCGCCTCGGATGAAGCATGGGGGCAGCTCGGCGAGCTGTTCAGTGCGCTGGGCTTTGAGAACGGCAAGGGTTGGAGTGACGACAAGGGCAAGGGTGCGGCGTATCTGGCACCTCTTGGAAACCTGGAGTTGGTGACGGGGCAGATGCCGTCGGTGCCAGAGTTGCTGGTCGAAGTGACGCAGCTCGATACCGTGCATGACGCAGTCGCCGCCTGGGTGAGGAAGTATCCGGCAAACAATCTTGGCGATGTTGTGGCGACGCACTGGAACTCGCGGCTCTTTACGCTTTCGATTGAAGGTGGTCTGGTGCTTGGTTTCTGGGAGTCGGAGAATCCGCTGCACGGCAAGCCGGTAGCGATCGAAGGCGATCTTTCGGCCAAGGGCAAGAAGTTTGCGATTGTGGTGGCTCGCTGGAATGCGGTGATCACGGACCGCCTGCTGCAGGGCTCGCTCGATGCGCTGTACCGTTCAGGCTGCGCGAAGGATGATGTGGCGATCGTGCGCGTACCGGGTGCGTGGGAGATTCCATCGGCTGCGCGGACGCTGGCTGAATCGAAGAAGTATGCCGGCATCATTACGCTCGGCGTGCTGCTGCGCGGCGAGACGGCGCATTACGAGGCGATCTACAACGAGGTTTCCCGCGGCATCGGGCAAAGCCAGCAGGAGACGGGCGTGCCTCATGCGTTCGGCGTGCTGACGTGCGAGACGCTGGAGCAGGCGCTGGACCGTGCCGGGCTGAAGGCGGGCAACAAGGGTTTTGAGGCGGCGATTGCGGCTATCGAGATGGCAAGCATTCAGGAGAAGCTGGCGGGGACCGAATAATGGGCACTCGTCGTAAGTCTCGTGAGTTAGCGATGCAGATGTTGTTCCAGGGCGACCTCGGAAAGCAGAAGCCGGAAGAGGTGGCCGAGCTTTTCTGGGAGTCGCGTGATGATGTGGACGATGACACCCGCGGCTTTGCCGAGGACATCTACCGTCTGGCGACAACGCGTGAGGACGAAGTGGACGCGATGATTACGAAGCATGCGAAGAACTGGCGCATGGAGCGTATGCCGGTCGTCGACCGCAACCTGTTGCGCGCAGCGGTTGCGGAGATGCTGGGGTTCCCGAAGACTCCCGCAGCGGTCATCATCAATGAGACACTGGAGGTCGCCAAGCGCTATGCCGCACCGGAGAGCATGTCGTTTCTGAACGGCGTGCTGGACGCGATCGGGCAGTCGCTAATGCTGGAGCGGTTGAATAAGAAGTGAGAAGTGAGAAGCAAGATTCTAGGTTCTGGGGCCTGTGACCTCGAATCCAGTATCTGGAACCTCAAAGAGAAGGGCCACCGCGAGGTGGCCCTTCTCTTTGAGGCTTGGTGGAAGTTAGTTCAGTGTCTTCTTCGGCTTCTGGGCCAGCAGGTTGATGCCGGTGTCCGTCTGTCCGGTGTAGAGCGGCAGCGACGGGGTGATGACGCTGCTCTCGGTGGCTGTGGTGCCGCTGATGGTAAAAATGTGCAGCTGATCGTCGCCTGAGGTGCCGGTGAAGAACGAGAGGCCATCTGTGGAGAAGGCTCCAGAGACCGGCGCTGAGGCTGCCGTGGCTCCGTTGCCGAGCGTGAGGAACTTCAGCGTGCCCGCTCCGGTCGCTGCCGGAATGTACTCGGGCAGAAGACCGCTGGTGCCTGTGTAGGTGACGAACGAGACCGCCGAGTTAGCCGACGGGAAGACACCATTGATAGCGGTGGCCGAGATGCTGGCCAGCGAGCTGGTGGTGAAGTTCGTAGTGAAGGCCACGGCTGGCTGACCGGCAACAGGGCACATCGCGTTCTCCGTTGCGACCGAGGTGCCGGTTGGAACATCCGCGGAAAGATTAATGTCTGCTAGCTGCTTTCCGTTCTGTACCGTCGCACCGAGGATGTGCAGGCCGTCGGTGGTGGCGGCCACCTTGTCGGTGGGGGTGGTGACGACTGCGGCGAGCGGAGCAAAGTTGTTGGTCACCGTCACGGGCGTGGTGGCCGTAGAGATGGTGCCAGCCGGGCAGTAGCTGCGAGCCTCGGTAACGAGCGAACCCGTTGCTCCAGCGAAGAATGCGCCAACCGAGGGCACCATCACGGCGACATCGGCGTAGTTTGCATCCGCGCCGCCGGTGATCGGGGTCGCCTGCCAGTTGTTGGCAGTGGTGTGGGTCAGGATGGTGTTGGTGCCGTTGGTGACGCTTGCCAAGGTCACATAGACCGTGGAGGAGTCAGGCGACCACTTGGCGCTGGTAGCGGTGCCGCCGTAGCTGCTGCTGACAGCGCTGCTGCTAGCGGTGTAGAGCGAGACGGTCTGGCGAGTGGGATCGGTGATGACGACTGTCGTGCCGTCCGGCGAGACGGAGAGCACCTTGCCCGGGACGGACTCGTTGACCGTACCGACCGTGTTGGTTGCCGTTGCGATAGACATCAGACCCTGGGTGCTGCCGAGGTAGATCTCGGAGCCGTCCTGCGTGATGACCATGGAGTTGGGCAGATACGGCAGCTTGACGAGCGAGCTGTTCTGGCCGGTGGTGAAGTCATGCGGCAGAACATACTGCGACGAGGTGCTGCCCATGTAGATGACGTCGCTGGCCGTACCGACAGCCTTGACGGTGATGCTGTTGGAGGTGATTGGTTGGCCGTTGCCGTAGAGGCCGATCTGGCTGAACGGCGCCGGATTGCAGCTGCTGGGCAGGCAGGTCGCGGTGATGTTCGCCGTGCCGGGGTAAGCCGGAGTGACCGAGCCTGTGGTCGCCGGGATGGTCTGCGGCGAGGTGGAGTTGTACTCGAGCGTGAGACCGTTGAGGGTCACTCCGTTCGTGTCGGTGACGACAGCAGTCAACGGCTGCAGGGTATTCACGTTGACGCTGACCGGGTTGCCGGTGCCGCTGGGATTCGTCAGAGTAATGTTCTTCGCCGGGCAGGTGGAGAAGAACCCGGCTTGCGTGGCGCTGGAGGAGTTCGAGACGTTTGCGGTGATGAGTGTGCTGCCCGGCAGGTTCGCGGTCACGATTCCGTTTTCATCGATTGAGACGATGCTGGAGGTGAGCGGCGAGAAGCTGACGTGGCCGACCTGGCAGGTAATGTTGTTGGCTGCTGCCGTGCTACTGCCCTGGTAGATACGCGCGATCAACTGGCCGGTCTTGCCTTGCGAGATGCAGGCGGAGCCAGTGTACGGTGAGGCTGTGACGGTGGTGCCAACCGTATTATTCGGGCAGCAATCGGTGCCTGGGTCAGTGGTGCAGGTAGTCGAGGCAGGACCGAGAACGATGCCCGTAACGACCGGGTGAATGTAAACCGCTACAGCGTTGGAGGTCGCTCCGTCTGCGCTGGCAGTGACGTAGGCGACAGCACCCGAGGGAACAAAGTTCACGGTCGGGGCTGCGGTGTAGGTGATGACGACGGTGTCGCCGGTCTCGACGGCGAAGATGCCAGAGGTGGCATTGGTCGTCGGGGTCGTGATGGTCTGCTCGACCGTCGTGGTGCCTGAGTCGGTGATCGCAATGGAACTGACGGTTCCACCGGTGATGGAGAGCGCGCCGGGACCGGTCACCGTGTAGGTGAAGGGAGACCCTGTAAGGGCAACAGCCCTGGTGGCTGCGGGAGTCGGCGTAACCAGATAGGGATTGCAGACGGTGTAATCCGCGATGCCGCCACCGGTGTTGCGGTTCCAGATGCCGGCGCAGGTGGCACCAGTGCTGGGATTGATGTCGACCAGGGCCATGTTGCTGGTGGCGTAGGTGTACCTGCTGACGCTAACGGCTGCGCCCTTACAGTCAGTGGCGGAGGCCGAAAGCCCCTGGCCGATCTGCTGATAGTTCAGCGAAAGGCCGGTAGTGGCAAGGGTCGGCGAGAGGGAGATGTTGGCTACCTGCCCGGCGACGGGGCCGGTATCGCTGGCATTGCAGTAGACCACCGCTGCGGCTTTGTGTCCGCAACCCGTGACCGAGAGCCCTACCGGGATCGCGCTGAGGGCGGCGAGAGCCAGACCCACTGTTCTAAGACGACGTACCACATTCCTGGAAAACAACCGCACTAAAAACCTCCCCGTTCAACCGGAACTCAAGCTGAACGGTCTCTCCGTCAACCGCTGATAGTCCGAGTTACTAGTTTAGGGGTTGGACGGAGATGGAGCAAGAAAAGGGAGTAGGGAATAGGGAGTCGGGAGTAGAAAAAGCGAGGAGCGAGCAGGGGTGAATGGAAAATAGGCCGGAAGGCTAGGGATTTGCAGGGGCAGTTGAGCTTTCGCATCAGAGACACAAGCATACGTGCCACCTCATCGGAGAGATCTTTGGCGTCAGTGATCTGAAAGAGTTGGCCGAAACCTAGCTCCCCGGCGATGACGAGCTGGGTTTGGACCTCGGCGTTGGAGCCGCGTGCCATTCCGAGAAAGTGTTTGTACTCGCCGGTCTAACCCCTGCCGTACCCTTCGGCGATGTTACTGGCTACGGAGACACCAGCCCTCCTGAGCTGGCTGGTGAGTCCATAGCGTTTATCGGCAGGGAAGGCCGAGGTCAGTTCGTAGAGGGCGACGGTCAGTTGAATGGACCGCTGCCAGACGATCAGGTCTTTGAAGGATTCGATCTGTTGCATTCCGCCTCCGTAACCGCAGCAACAAGGCCCGATCTCCTACTTCCTATTCCCTACTCCCCGCCCTTCGGCATGTACTCCGCAAACCACTTCACTTCGCGCTCCATACGGTCGGCGATGTGCTTGGGGTCGCGGAACCCGTGGCCTTCGTTGGGGTAGACGACGAGCTGCGTCTTGACGCCAACGGCCTTGAGCGCGTGCCACATCTCGAAGGACTGCGGCGCTGGGCACTCCCCATCGCGGTCGCCGACGATGATGAGGATCGGGGTCTTCGCGTTCTTGATGAACTCGATCGCCGAGGACTTGGCGTAGACCTTGGGGTCGTCATAGACGGTGGCGCCGAAGAACGGCACCATCCACTGGTCGATGGAGTTTTCGCCATAGTAGCTCTGCCAGTTGCTGATGCCCGCTCCCGCGATGATGGCGGCGAAGCGCGTCGTCTGCGTCTCGGCAAACATGCTCATAAAGCCACCGTAGCTCCAGCCAGTGAGGCCTTCGCGATGCTTGTCGATGGGGAACTTTGCCTCGACCGTATCCAGCCCCTTCAGGATGTCGCGGAGGTCGCCATAGCCAAAGTCCTTGCGGTTGGCCTGTACGAACTTCTCGCCCTGTCCGAAGCTGCCGCGCGGGTTGGGAGCGAGCACAAAGTAGCCCTGCTCGGCCCAGGCGGTGCTGGCGCGCGGACCCGCAGATGCTGAGGGACCACCATGGACCTCGACGATGATGGGGTACTTCTTTGCGGGGTCGTAGTTAGCGGGGTAAGTGAGCCAGCCCTGCACATGAAAGCCTTCGTTCTCCCATTCGATGGACTCAAGCTTCGGGCCGGCGGATTTCGAAGCGGCATTGAGGTGAGTGATCTGCTTTTCGTAGCCGGTGCGGCCGACCCAGACCTCGGGTGCCACGCCGTAGCCGGATTTGACGTAGGCGAGCAGGTGCGCGGTGAGCGAGAAGCTGATGGCGTCTTTGATCACGCCGCCTGAGAGACTGGTTTCGCCGAGGTCGAGGATGCTGTTTGGGATCATGGCGCGCTTGGAGACACTGTAATCGGGCAGGATCGTGCGGCCGCGGCGGTCTTCGACCATGCCGATGGTGTCGTTGTTCAGCCACGCTTCGAAGCAGGGGGTGCCGTCGATGCCGGGCGTGATGTCGGTAGGCTCACCGCCTTTGGACGGAACGACCCAGACGTCGCCGCCGGTGGAGCCTTGGTCGGACATCAGACCGCCGATGAGGGCGATCTTGGTGCCATCGGGAGAGTAGCGCGGGACGGCTATCTGCAGGCCGTGGAGCTCGCCGTGCACGGTGTTGGGGTTCAGGACGGAGAGAGGCTGCTCACCCACACCGGTGCCGGGATGGACGGGAGCTGCGTAGAGCTGGGCGATCCACCATGTGTTCTCCCCCGGAGGGTTGGCAGCGATGTAGGCGATCTCCTTGGAATCGGGTGCCCAGTCGAACTCGTAAACATGAAGCGTGAGCGGCGAGAGCCAGGAGCCTGCGCCGGTGGCCACGTTCACGCCATAGACCCGCTGCACTTCGACGCCGTCCTCGCCGATGACGCCGTCCCACGGCTTCATTGCATCGAGAGCACCAGCGGAGCGGGTGGCGTTTTCCACGAAGAGGAAGGCGATGGACTTGCCGTCCGGCGACCAGGCAAGCTGCTGCAGGTTGCCGGTGAGATGGGTGAGGGTTTTGAAGGTTCCAGAGGCGCGTGACCAAAGGAGGATCTGCTCCTGATCGGCTTTGCCACCTTCAACGCAAGAGGAAAGGAGAGCGAGGGTCTGCGAGTCGGGTGACCAGACGGGGTTAGAGCTGGAGCAGCCTGCGGAGCCGGTGGGCGTAAGGACCTTGTCGTCGGTCGGGTTGGCGACGGTGACGAGATGGAGAGCTCCGCCACGGCGACCGCCGACGATGTAGGTGAGGAGCGCGCCGTCGGGCGAGATCGCTACGCCGCTCGGCTGGGCAAGGCGGGTGGGCTGGCCGTTCGGGTTCGCCGTATCAGCTGCGGCGGTGAGCTGAGCGGGCTTCGCTGTCTGAGCGACAAGCGCGACGGAAAGGATCGAGCAGAGGGCGCCGAGGCTGGCGCGAGCGGTGAAGTTCATGCTCGAAGGCTATCAGAGCAGGTGGGCGATTATTGGGCCGCAGCGACAAGCATCACGCCGTTCGGAGCGACCGAGCAGCGGTGTTCTGCGGAGGCTGTCCAGGTAGTCCCGTCAGCATACGTCAGTGAGTCGAGGTCGATGCGCTGCACGGAGGTGAAGCCATAGACGCGCAGGTCGGTGCCGCCATGCTTGCCTGCGTCGACGGTCAGGTCAAGCTGAACATGCTTGGTGAGGTCTCCATTGACGGCGACATCGGCCGTGGCCGGGGTGAGACGGTAGTGCGGAGAAAGACCGTGGACCGTGATCTGCGCAGAGACGATGTCCTGTGGCGTGGAGTTGTTCATTCTCACGTTGAGCGACTGTGAGATGAAGCCGGGTTTGGCGTCCTGCGCGCGAAGCTGCGTGAGGCTGTTGCTGTGGCCTGCGTAGAAGCCGACCGGGCAGGTGCTGCGTCCCATCATTTCCACACGCGCTCTCACCTGTTCAATTTGTTGTGCTGTCGGAACGCCACAGGCGTTGCCATACGCGAAACCGCAGGTCTGCTGGGGCTTGGCCTCCTTCGTCGTCGGGGCGTTGCCGCCCGTGCTTTGAGCACGGAGAAAGGGTGCGGAGAACAGAATTGCAGCGAGGAAGAGGGTGCGGCGCATGATGAAACCTCCGGTGAAGGTCGTGACTGCGGCGTACAGGAAGAGGGTACTCCCGTTTGGACGTGTGATCCAGACAGGAGGTTAGTCCGTTCGAACGACCTTATGGATCGTGACCTCGCGCAGCGTGTTGAAGCCGAGGTGATGGTAGAGCGCGATCGCGTTGGTGTTGCTTGAGGCGACGTGAAGGATGGAAACCGCGTCGAGTCCGCGCTGGAACTCAATCAGCCTGCGCAGCAGCAGGGTGCCGTAGCCGTGGCCGCGATGGTCGGGGTGGGTGCAGAGGCCGCTAATCTCGCGCCAGACGGTGCCATCTTCGGCCGTTGCGATGATGCGTTCGCCGCACATGGCCACAAGCTGGCCATTGCCCTCGCGGATGCCGAAGTAGCTGCCCATGACGTGGGTGCGCGGGCGGAAGAAGCCGGGGAAGGCGACGTCGGTGAGCGCGACCATCTCGGGGGCGTGGGTCGCCTCAAGCGGCAGGATGGTTGCGGTGCTGTCTATAGCCGGAAGTGCGGTGTCCGCGGGGAAGAGCATCTGCAGGCAGGGCAGGGAGGTCTCGTAGGTCAGGCCTGTGACGGAGGGCGGCGGATCGTGGAAGAGCCAGGTGGACTCTCCTGGCTTCATCAGCGAGCGGAGATCGTCGAGAGCGGCTGGCGTGTTGGTCTGGACGGCAGCGAACGGAGCCACGTTCTGCGCGTACTTGCACGCCTCGCCGGTGGCGAGCGCGAGGGGCTGGTGCGCCGTGTGAAGCGCATTCCAGATGGGATCGTAGAAGGGGTCCTGCATGGGTAGAGAGTACTAGGTGCGGGTGGCGACTACCTGCAGGTACTCGTTGCGTATCAAGGTATGGGCTGCCGGTGCAGGCGAGACGTTGTCGCCTGACCACAGGGCCTCGAGCTCGGCTGCAAAGGTAGACTGGCTCGCAGCGTCGAGGCGGTTGAAGGCCATCTGTGTGGGCCCGAAGTAGGTGCGGAAGAAGTCGACGCAGCCGGCGGCGTCAAAGGGCATGTCGAAGTCGATGGGGATGAGCTCGGTGGTGATGTTGGAGAAGTCGGGCGCGAGGCGGACGCGGACAGTGGCTTCGTCTCCCCAGAGAACGGGTGGCGCGATGCCGGGAGGTGGCGGGGTGTGCTGCGCTCCGAGGCGGAACATCTTGCCGCTAAAGCTAGCGGGATTCCAGTTGGCCATAGCAAGCAGGCCGCCGGGTTTTAGGACGCGGGCCAGTTCGGATGCGACCAGCTCAGGGCGCGGGGCGAACATGGCTCCAAACATCGTGACGACGACGTCAAAGGAGGCGTTGGGATAGGGCAGTGCCTCGGCGTCGCCCTCGTCGAAGGTGATCGTAAGTCCTTCGGCTGCCGCGCGTTCGCGGGCCTGGACGAGGAGGTTTGGGGCGATGTCGACGCCAGTAACGGCGGCTCCCCGCTTGGCTGCGGGAATGGCGAGGTTCCCGGTGCCACAGGCGACGTCGAGCAGATGGCATGGGCTGGGCGGGAGGTCGAGGCGACCGATGAATTCGTCGGCTGCGCCGGAGATCGTCCTGGCGACCACGCCGAAGTCTCCCGCCATCCAGGTCGCTCGCATGGAGTCTTTGATTTTGTCGATCGAAGGAGGCTGCGGGGTGGTCGGGTTGTCCATACGGTGGCCTCGTGGGTGCGGAATGGGGTAAGGGTGCTTCCGGTACGCTCGGCGCGTCAAGGGTATTCGTGACCCGAGGCGTTGCGAGGGCGGAGAGGTGGGCGCCTCGGTAACGGGTGGTTCCGTAAAACGTTGGGACAGAGAGCAGGCTTGGCATTCCACAAATGCACGACTACAAGGGCAAAAGCGCGATTTTGTTGACGTCTGACCATGCACTTGATAAAGTGAGAAGGTTCCGCGAGTATCCGGAACGTGCTGTCAGGAAGAAGCATTGCCGTCCGAACGAGGCTTAGTCGCCGGGGAGTTTCACTAAAATCCCTGCCACTACACTGGATACAAGAGATGTTCCGCAGACTCCTCAGCTTGCTCTGGAGTGGCTAAGATGCGGCCCTATCTATCGTGCCTGCGCCACCCTTCTCCCCGCCGTGACTCAAGCGGGAACACATGAGAACGGGCTTATGCGGGCCGGGACAGGCGAAACGGAGTTGAGTGCGGGTGAAAGCCTGCAACCCTCGACCACCGTCGACTGTTATTCGCCACGAGTGTTGTTTTGCAGTTGCAAGTCCATGCAGTCAGCAGTACGGCCGCGTGCAGGATTCAGAACTTCGCCGGAGCTTGTCCGACCCTTCTTCGAAGGGAGAGACCAGGCCCCGCCTTTCGTGCGTACCTAGTGCGTATGGGAGCAGCGTGAAGGTAGCTGCCCTGCATCGAGCCCGAATAAAGAGATTCGGGGTTTCCCTGGGATACAGGGGAATCTGAGGAGAGAAGTAAAGTGCCTACATTTCACCAGCTTGTAAAGCAGGGCCGTACGCCGACCCGCTATAAGACAGCATCGCCCGCATTGCAGGGTTCGCCCCAGCGTCGTGGCGTCTGCACCCGCGTCTACACCCAGACCCCCAAGAAGCCGAACTCGGCTCTTCGTAAGGTCGCTCGTGTACGCCTGACCAATGGAATCGAAGTGACGACCTACATCCCGGGTATCGGCCACAACCTGCAGGAGCACTCGATCGTGCTCATCCGCGGCGGCCGTGTGAAGGATCTGCCGGGTGTTCGTTATCACGTCGTTCGCGGCACGCTCGACTCCGTCGGCGTGGCGAACCGCAAGCAGAGCCGCTCGAAGTACGGCGCGAAGCGTCCGAAGGCGTCTGCCAAGTAAAGTTCACAGTTGTCAGTTCTCAGTTGTTTCTAACTGAGGACTGGCAACTAACCACTGAGAACCAGTTTCAACAAGCCCAGCACGTGAGAAGTCACCGCGCTGGGGGAAGAAGAGAGAAGAAAGTATGCCGCGTAAAGGTTTTGTAGCAAAGCGTGAAGTTCCGGCCGACCCGATCTACGGTTCGACCCTGGTCACCAAGTTCGTCAACAGCATGATGTGGGGCGGCAAGAAGTCGACCGCGCAGGGCATCTTCTATGAGGCCATGACCCAGCTTGAGGCAAAGGGCGGCGGAGACGATGCGCTGAAGCTCTTCAAGAAGGCTGTCGAGAACGTCAAGCCCATGCTCGAAGTGAAGAGCCGCCGCGTCGGCGGTGCGAACTATCAGGTGCCGATCGAAGTCAACCCCGAGCGCCGCACTTCGCTGGCGATCCGCTGGCTCGTAAGCTATGGCCGCAACCGCGGCGAGAAGGGCATGGTGGAGAAGTTGACCGCCGAGCTGCTCGACGCTGCCAATGGCCGTGGCGCCGCGATGAAGAAGAAGGAAGACGTTCATCGCATGGCAGAGGCCAACAAGGCATTCGCTCACTACCGCTGGTAGTTGTTGGTTCTCCGTTGTCAGTTCTCAGGGATGAGAGCTGGCAGCGGGAACTGAGAACGGACAACTGAGAACTTTGTTTTACCGCGAGGTTTCCTCGCAGAAGGATCAAAAGTGGCACGCACAGTACCTCTCGTAAAATGCCGGAACATCGGAATCATGGCTCACATCGACGCCGGTAAGACGACGACGACCGAGCGCATCCTCTTCTATACGGGCGTCAATCACCGTATCGGTGAGGTGCACGAAGGCACGGCTACGATGGACTGGATGGAGCAGGAGCAGGAGCGTGGCATCACGATCACCTCTGCTGCGACCACCTGCACCTGGAATGGCATCCGCATCAACATCATCGACACCCCCGGCCACGTGGACTTCACGGCCGAGGTGGAGCGTTCGCTGCGCGTGCTCGACGGCGCTGTAGCCTGCTTCGACGCTGTTGCTGGTGTGCAGCCGCAGTCGGAGACAGTGTGGCGTCAGGCTGATAAGTACAAGGTTCCCCGCGTCTGCTTCATCAACAAGATGGACAAGGCTGGTGCCGATGCGGTGTATGCAACCTCGACCATCGTTGACCGTCTTGGCGCTCGCGCTGTGCCGATCAACATTCAGATCGGTGCTGAGGCGAAGTTCCTCGGCGTTATCGACCTGGTCAAGATGAAGGCGATCCTGTGGCACGACGAGACGATGGGCGCAGAGTACTCCACGGAAGACATTCCTGCGGCTCTCCTCGAGACGGCGAAAACTGCTCGCGCCTACCTCATCGAAGCCGTCGCCGATGCGGACGACACGATCATGAACCACTTCCTCGAAGGCTCTGAGCCGACTGAGGCTGAACTGAAGGCCGGCATCCGCAAGGCCACCATCGCGATGAGCATCTTCCCGGTGCTATGCGGCTCTTCGTTCAAGAACAAGGGTGTTCAGACGCTGCTCGACGCAGTGGTCGACTACCTGCCGAGCCCGCTGGATATTCCTCCCATGATCGGGCACAACCCCGACAACATGGAAGAGGAGATCATCCGCAAGGCTGACGACAGCGAGCCTCTCTCGGCTCTCGGCTTCAAGATCATGACCGACCCGTTCGTGGGCCAGTTGATCTTCATCCGTATCTACTCGGGTGTTCTGAAGACCGGCGACACGACGCTGAATCCGCGTACGGGCAAGACCGAGCGCATCGGCCGTCTGCTGAAGATGCACGCCAACAAGCGCGAAGAGATCACGGAGATCATGGCCGGCGATATCTGCGCAGCTGTGGGCCTGAAGAACCTCGTTACGGGCGACACCATCTGCTCGACGAAGGACCCGGTTGTGCTCGAGTCGATCGACTTCCCGAAGCCTGTTATCGAGGTTGCGGTAGAGCCGAAGACGAAGGCGGATCAGGAGAAGATGGGTGTTGCGCTCTCTAAGCTGGCGCAGGAAGATCCCACCTTCAACGTCCGCACGGATATCGATTCGGGCCAGACCATCATCGCCGGTATGGGTGAGCTCCACCTGGAGATCATCGTCGACCGCATGATGCGTGAGTACAAGGTTGAAGCGAACGTCGGTAAGCCTCAGGTGAACTACCGCGAGACGATCCGTGGCAACGGCGAAGCGGAAGGCAAGTACATCCGCCAGACCGGTGGTTCGGGTAACTATGGCCATGCGAAGATCCGCATCTCGCCGAACGAGCCCGGAAAGGGTTACGAGTTCTCGAACGACACCAAGGGCGGCACGATTCCCAAGGAGTACATCAAGCCGATCGACCAGGGTATTCAGGAAGCCATGCTGGGCGGCGTTCTGGCTGGTTACGAGATGGTCGATGTAAAGGTCTCGCTGTATGACGGCAGCTACCACGATGTCGATTCGAACGAAATGGCGTTCAAGATCGCCGGTTCGATGGCGTTCAAGGAAGCGGCCCGCAAGGCGAAGCCGGTTCTGCTTGAGCCTGTGATGTCGGTTGAAGTGACGGTGCCTGAAGATTACATGGGTACGATCATCGGCGATCTGAATAGCCGACGCGGTCGCATCGAAGGCATGGAGATGGTGGGCAATACGCAGGCCATCCGCGCAACGGTGCCGCTGTCGACGATGTTCGGTTACGCAACCCACATGCGTGGAGCCACGCAGGGACGCGCGAACTACTCGATGCAGTTCAAGCAGTACGAAGAAGCTCCTCGCTCGGTCTCAGACGAGATCATTGCCAAGGTCCAGGGCAAAGAGTCCAAGTAAAGGTTTCGCAAGCGGCGAGTCAGGGTTCAACTCTGGCTCGCCTTCGCGATAAGGTTTTGCAACCAGGCCGCGCACTGGAGCTCAAGGACGACCGCGAGCGTGCGCACGACAAGAACATCTGTTCGGTAGCGATCAAGGAACAGAAACTGCGAGCAACTTTGCGCAGCCATTCGGGGGACAAGGCGGTCCCTTAACCGCGTGGTACGAACGACGCAAGTAGCACGTACAGCAGGAAGTGATGGAACGGGCTAAGATCCACACCTATCTTCGCTTCCTGATGGAACTGGGCAAATTCCGCCAAAGGCGGATGAGACAGTTCTACGAGGAGATGCAGCCTTCCGCTTCCAGCCATATTCTGGATGTTGGCGGTAAGGTGGACACATGGACGACGGAATCGGGAACCACAGAGCCTTTTCGCGTGACGCTTCTTAACTTAGATCCGGAACAGGGTCCAAATCCATCCCCGGAACGATTTTTGTTCGAGGTAGGAGACGCCCGAAGCCTAGTCTACGAAGATGGCAGCTTTAGCACCGTATTTTCGAACTCGGTGATCGAGCACGTGGGAGACTTCGAGCAACAGGCTCGCTTTGCGAGTGAGTTGCGCCGGGTCGGAGACCGTTTATGGGTGCAGACGCCCGCGTTCAGCTTTCCGGTGGAACCTCACCTGATCGCTCCATTCATCCACTGGCTCCCTCGTAGCGTGCAACAGAGACTGGTCAGGCATTTCACCTTCTGGGGCTGGGTTATCAAACCTACTCCTCAAGAGGTCAAGGAGATGCTGGATGGTATCCGGTTGCTTTCATTAGCGGAGTTCCGGCAGCTATTTCCGGACTGTCGCATCCGCAAGGAGCGGCTGTTCGGCATCACCAAGAGTTACGTCGCAGTCCGTTAGACCTTGATCGACACATTAGATTTGAACTACCCCAAGGAAGGAAGTAGTCATGGCGAAGGAAAAATTTGACCGTAGTAAGCCTCACGTAAACGTTGGAACGATCGGGCACATCGATCATGGTAAGACGACGTTGACGGCGGCGATCACGAAGGTGTTGTCCAAGCACAAC
>NZ_JAGSYC010000015.1 GCF_025685545.1 Granulicella paludicola
CCACTTCTATCTGCCGCAGCAGGTTCACTACCTGCTCAGGCGTATGCTTCTTCCGCCGTGCCATCGTTCGCTCCTTGATTGCCAGTTTCTATCAAAGCAACTGGTTCAAAAAACGCCGGGCACTCCACGGGGCGTTCGTGGCCGATATACCCTGCGCTCCGTCGTCCGTCAAGGCTCTCCGCTGCGCTCCGACCGCTACGCGGCGCGCTGAAGGACGCGCGGCCCTGACCGACGCCTCCGCTGCGGGTGTTAGCTGGTCATGAGGAGCATGTCTGCTCCTCCGTTCTCAAGAGAACCGGAGTGCGACTGCGGAGCCATCGGGCGGCATGGGCGGGGCCAGAGGCGGCGCGGTGAGGTAGACACCATCCCTAAGCCTGTCGGCTTAGAGCGGCCAGCAGCAGCCGGAAACTCGAATGCAAAACGAACAAGGCCGGACGTTGTCCGGCCCTGTCAGAGCTTCGTTCGAAGTCACTTGCTGGGCTTCTTCTTGGCTGCGTTCTGCCGCCGCTCGACTTCGCGGATCACGTCGTCAGCGGCGCGGTCCCGGCGGATGCGGTCGGCTTCGATCAGGACATCGTTGGGGTCTTGCCATGTGGCGTCGTAGGCAAGGCTCAGCTTCTCCCAGGGGAGAATCTCCTTCTCTTCGCGCTCGCTCTGAATCTCCAAAAACTCGGAGTTCGACCAGCATCTCAGTTCCTCTATCTTGGCGATGATGGCGTCAATCGGTTCGCGTCTGAACTTGAACTCTCGGAGCTTGCCGAGGTGCTCGATGGCGAACTCAAGCTCGCGGTTGAGAGAGGCGACGGTGAAGTAGATGGTGGACTTCGGGAAGGGCTGTGGCTGGGTGCGGGGCGGGCGTGTAACGTGGGGAGTAGCCATGCGTTGCCTCCTTGGGGCGACGTGCGGTTAGGGACGTATCGGTGTATCCGCACCGGTGCGTCCTGCTCTTGCGGCCATTGCCAGGGAATACGCGAAGTCCCCGGAGAACACGCTGGCTGTTTCACCCGACAACCGGTCCCGCGCAGAGATCAACCTGGCCATTCGTGCCGAACTGCAAAACGCAGGGGTTGTAGCTAGAGAAGAGCATCGAATGCAGGTGTTGGCGCCACGCCAGGACCTGACCGGAGCGGATCGAATGTGGGCGGCGCGCTACGAGGTCGGCGACGTACTGAGGTACAGCCGCGCCTCAAAAGAAACAGGTATCGGCAAAGGCGAGTATGCCCGAGTGTCTGCCGTTGACGCTGCGGGTAACCGGCTTACGGTCGAACTGAAGGACGGTTCAGAACAGACCTACGATCCACGTCGTCAGCAGGGAGTTTCTGTCTATCGGGAAGAGGAACGGGCCTTTTCTGTCGGTGATCGCGTACAACTCACTGCTCCCGCGCGAGAGCTGGGCGTCGCCAATCGGGAGCTAGGAACTATCACCAGCATTGGAGCTGAGAAGCGCATTGCTTTGAAGATGGAGGATGGCCGTCAGATTGAATTTCATGCGGCGAAGCATCCGCATCTCGATCATGGCTATGCGGTGACCAGCCATTCCAGCCAGGGACAGACTGCCGCGCGTGTTCTCGTGCATGTGGACACGGAGTTGGGAGCAAAGGACTTGCTCAACAATCGCATGGCTTATGTTGCTATCTCGCGCGGAGCGCACGATGCCCAACTCTTCACCAACGACCGAGAAACACTCCCTTTGGCGTTGGGGCATGTTGTCTCCCACCAAAGCGCCCATGCGCCACAAGTCAATCTTGAGAAGGGGTTGGCAGCGAAGCCGTCCGAGGTCAAACAGCAGTTCGTCCATGGCCTTTCCATGTAATTGAGCGATTTCGTATCGAAACGTCTTCTCAGCGGGCGGCCCAATGAGCCTAATCCGACTTGTTTTTGGGTGCGGTCTTTTTAGGCGAAGCCTTTTTGGGGGGGGCGGCTTTCTTTGGAGCTGCAGTCGTTCTTGGCCTGCCTTCTGGTTTAGGCGTAAAACTTTCAACTTCCGAACGCCTGACCAACTTTCGACCTGCAACTTCCAGATTTTGGAGTCGGCCATTTTGAACCAACTGGCGTATTCGCTCTTGGGAAAGCCCCCTGATGCGAGCTGCTTCCGCTTGCGAGATCCAGTCGCTAAAATTCTTGGGATCTTCGTCTTTTACTATTGAACTATTCAAGAGTTTTCGCTATGATCCTTGCAGGTTTTAGTCCCGGTTTAACTATAGCCGCGACGATGCACCCTCGTGCGTCCATGTAAACCCTTGTTTTCAAATAGGTCTCTTCACTGGAGGTCTGGGCATGAAATGGGATTTTTGTCATCACTTGCTCCTGCAAATCGAGATGCTGCGTGGGGATATTTCACATCAGGAGCTGAGTGACAGGCTGGGTGATATCACTGAGCGCTGTCTGGCTCGATACATAGCGAATAAGGGTTATCTGACTGAGGGTGAGTTCAGGGAAGTTGCGAAAGCTCTCAAAATCGATGCTCATGTCCTTGCATGTGCGTGGGCTTCCTCTCTAGGTTTGCATATCTCGGGGAAGGATGCTGTGGGCAAGATGGTGAGAAAAGCTCATCAACGTTGGAGACAGCATTCGCGTGTGGCAAAGAATAGCGTTCCATCCCATCCTTCTCCATTGGCCGTCATTCGAGCCAAGTATGCCGCCCGACTTCCGAGGAAGACTCCGCCCCTTCAGTTTGGAGCTCATTATTGTCACCGCAAGCCAAGAAGTCCTCGTGAAAGCCGCGCACGGTTCGCGCGGGCCTATCAAATGCTTGTCGATTCGGTGCATGGGGGCATGTCTGCGGCGGATATTGGAGCATTACGAGGGATCAGTGCCAGTCGCGCGCGACAGCTCATGATCTGTGTCGCCTATACCTGGGCGATGAGCGAAAAACTTGATCTTTCCGGGAGATCCGTCCCTTTCAAGAATGAGGCTAAGTTCGTGAAAAACCTCTACGCCGGGCTGCAGTTCTTTGCTCAACAGCGATTCGATGATCTTGCACTTCAGGATAAGACCAAGACGCCCGCGAGCACGCGAACTTCAATTGGTTGAACTGGTTCATCTTTCTGGAAACGGAGACATGGAAATGCATAAGCCAAAACGAGCCGTGCTCGTCATCGAGGACGTGGCGGGGAAACGCATTCGCCGATTTTACCTCTCAGAACCCTATCCAAAGTCTAGAGAGATTTATCTGACGGTTGAGTTTGATGACGAGACGGAACTCCTGATCGAGGTGGAATGTCTCCCGAGCTTCGGTATCACGCATCTTGCCATTGACTCATCTGGAGAGCTGGCACCCGTGAAGAGATCGCGGCGTGGGTCGATTCGGTCACTTGTAAAAGGGGTGAGGTGACTCTGTCCGATGCTGTCGGCACTACGTTCTACAACTACGCAGTTCCTGTCGACCCTTGCGGTCGTGCCCGATTCGTCGCCACTCAGCTCGGAAAGTATTCGGATGCCGTTGTGTCCTTTCCCATGCTAGGAGGACACAGCGTGGGTTGTTTTGGAATGAGTCGACGGATTTGATAAACCTGTCCGCGGAGGGCCCTTATGGAAATCTCTTTGACGCATCTTCCTCAGCCGGTGACTTTCCGTTTCTTTGCCGACTTCGATATTCAGATTCAACCCAAGGAGTTATCCGGCTTCACGAAGGAGCAAAGAACTCTGCTGCTGGCAATCATCGCTTCTCCGGCAACACTAAGACGGATCGCTCGCATGGCAGTGGAAACAGACCTCTCGGACATTACGGGAAGGCAACTAAGCCGTGTCTTCGAGGGGGCTTCCAATGAAGAAATACTGGAGTGCGTGCTGCCATGTCTTCCCGACATCGAGAAGACTTATTGGAAGAGTCTTAGGGATAGATCCGGCGATACTCTGCACAACGAGATAGTCCCGATATTCCTCGCTTTCGAAGTGACTTTCCGGCGTGCTGGACTAGAAGAGATATCTGCCGAGTCCGAGCCGATTAGCAAAATTTTAGGGCCCACGCTGGATGCTCAAGATCTCTTGAGACGGTACAGGTGACCTACCTAACCGACAACTTTCTCGTCCCTTGCCAGCCCCACAAAGGCACCGATGCCCTAGCGGGGAGGTACCCCATCATCAGATCACTAAGAAGGTAGACGATCGCGTACACTGGCGGCATGAAAATCGAGATGCACTTCGCACCCGTCCCCGGCGCAACATCGCCGCCCATTTTTATTCCAGTCGTCGCACTCGGCACCGATCAAGCGGGATTGATCCCGAACATCGGAGACCTGCTGACGGACTCTAACAATAATGTTCATAAGGTAGTTTCCCGGAACTTCACCTACACGACCGCGAGTGTGTCGGTTTTGATCACCTGTACGGAGACGGTTTAGCTTATGGGGACACATGAGCACGCTGGTCCGCCCATCAAAAACAGGCAATCCTAAGCTTCTCCTTCCCAGGACCGCGATTGTGACAGGCAAAGGGATGAAGTAGGTGATTAGCTGCACTCACCGTGGATTTGTCGAAAAACGGGTTTATCGGAGGGTTCGCGGGGTAGTTGCCGAAAATGCGACTTATGAGGACTTAGTGTATGGCGATCTTCGGCACTATACCGGATTGGATCCAAGCCGCTTGCGCGGTGTTTCACTTTTAGGTCTCTATTTCCACACGCGTTACACCAAAGGCATTAGGAAAACATCCTCATATCCTTCCCGCGATTATGTCGCCTGCTGGGACGAAAATCTTCCTCCGTTGAGCAGCGGAGTCTTTCTTCCGGCCTAGCAGCTCTGCGAGATCGATCCTTTGATCCAGAACCAAGTAAAGGTCGCTTCCATCCATACAAAACAAGCGCGGCCTGTGTCCCTGCACGTATCCCTCAGGAGCATCGGGGGTGAACCCGTTGATTGAGATAAAGAGGCCCAAGGTGTTGTCTAGGCTAGACCCGACTGCGCCATCGAGATCGCGCAGATCTCCCAAATTGCTGGGAAGCGCAGTCCATTTCGCTTCTACGAGGTAGTGCTCTCCGTCCATCCGAAACGAGCCATCAATCTGTTCGCCTTTGCGCCTGAACGATGAGTGGGGAGCTAACTCAAAAAGAAGGAACAGTTCATCCAGAAGTGCCTCTAGCGCAATGCCTCTGGCCTGTTCATCAGATGCAATGACAAGGCGCATGTAGTCCGCCTTCAGTTGCTCCAATCGTTCATTGAAGCGGGCCTGTTTCCGAGATTCTTCAACTCGCAGCCGACGTGATTCGGCTTCGTCTTCTGCGGTAGCGCGTGCCTCATTGTGCGCCTCTACAAGTGCCCGGAGGGTTGCGAGAGCTTCTTCAGCATCTCGCCGTCGGTCTTGACCGTCGGTGTATCGCAGCAGGTGCTTGGCATCTTTGTACAGAAGCGTCTCTTGAAGTATCCGCCTCAACGGACCGATGCCCTCAGGAGTGAGGTTGAGGTGGTCGATGATCGGTCCAACGATGTGGTATTTGTAGGCGGTCCAGTCCTGGGCGGCAATGAGAGCAGCATCGACTCCGGCAATGTTCAACATTCGCCGCAGGTCTTTCTTTTCCCAAAACAGCTTGACTGCCGCATTATTAAGGGCCGAGATGATGTCGTGATTGAAATGTCCGGGCACACAAGAATAGTACGACGTCTAGCCTTGTAGAACGATCTGCGCGGGTTCCTTCCAGCCCATCGTCCGGTTTACCGTGGACGGCGGGTCGGTGAACCTGCGCTGCTTGGCGATCTCGTACGCCGAAGGATACCGGCGGGCCATCTCAAACAGCATCTTCATTCCGACCGGACATGCGGGCATCTCGTCCGGTACCGGGTACTGGGTTAGAAAGTCGCGTAGGAACACTGCTTGCGCAGTCTGCTGTGACTCTTCTACCGGGTCGGTTACCATCTACGTCATCGGCACTCATGGTGACCTTCCCGCCACCCACCTCTTACGGACTCTCAAGCGTCTTGCGGCAAGCAACGGAATGAACTTCGGACAGTGCGAAGCATGTGCAGACCACGATGAATGTGAAGACTTCTTTCTCCAGAAGTTTCGTCATACCTATGCCCATCGGATGTTGGAAAAGTACACCATCATCAGGTTTCCCGTTGGATGGTCACAGCAGCATCGCCGTCACTGCCATCTACCTGACCGGAACTCCGAAGGACGCGACTATTGACCCGTTCGCAATGGAACTTGCGGCCTAATTTCTATCGGTTGACGCTGTTCACTCATTCGCTACTTCGACGAAAGCGCCGACAGTACGTCTTGCTGCCTGGTGATGACCCATGCCGTCGCAACGCCAACGCCAAAGTAGCCCATAGCAGTAAAGCATCCGGCCAAATACCAAGTTCCATAATCCACCTGATAGGCGAAGGTGTCAGGAACGCCCGAGGCCGAAAAGTAGCCGAGGAGACTCCCGAGTGCGACTCCAATTAACGTACCGGGGATTGCGACGAAAAACGTCTCCTCCATTAGAAGCTCCCCAATGAAAGTGAATGACGATCCCAGCATCCTCAAAATAGCGAACTGTCTAGTCCGCTCTCTCACCTGCGACACTCTGTTGATTGACATGACCGCAAGAGACACGAGCAGTGCGAACCATGCAATCGCTTCGATTAGCCAGCGCAAGAAGCTAATGACCCACATGTGGCGATGTGGCAGCGGCAGACTCACCTCAAACAACGCGAGCATGATGGCCACAGTACAGCCGAAGGACAAAGCGTTCAGCAAGGTCTGAGGAGGGTTTTCTCGGAGACTCTCCAAGATCAAGAGCCGACGAGCCGACAGCCCTCGAAGCGGTTTGGTGAATCTTGCCATCGCTAATGCAGTTTCTCACTTTCACAGCACTCCAACAATCCGTCAGATTGTGAGACGACCCTTACCGACTCCCGTCATTGGATGGACTCAGGTTCCGGTAAAGCTCGTAAAACCCACGCGCACCGGTAAGCCCACACCGCCTCCCCCCTGCATACTTCAGAAAGTCTTTGGTCTTCTGAGGCCGGACACGGTTTTGCAAGAAGGTCTTCACCTTCGCTGCATCCCCTCCCTTGAAAGTCTGCCTCTGCTTACCCCCGAGATCGTTGAAGTCCTTCAATGCACCTTGCCAGTCATACTTAATCGCATTTGCGGAGCGCAGCTGGCCGGAGATTACAAAGAGCATCTGCACGGCGAATTGCCAGTTGCAAACCAGCGTTAGGCTCGTTGATCTGGAATGCTTTTGAGGTAGTGCATCTTGGCCCTGAGCAACCGCATGTTGACGTGATTTAGAAGTACGAAAAGAATTGACAGGCTCCTCATCAAATCGATTTCGCCTATTCGGTTCCAGCTCCATTTCTCTTCTCTGTACGTGTTCATCTTGTCGTCGACACCTCCGGAGCGGCGACCGAATCAACCGCCTACATGCGTAGTAGGTTACACTACTACGCATGTAAGGGGGAATCATGCCGAAAGGCGTCAAACTATCTAAGCTCGAGTATCAGTTGATGGAGATCCTTTGGAGCCGGGGCGCAAGTTCTGTCCGGGAGATTCAGCAAGCTATTCCGGGACAAAAGTGTCCCGCATACACCACTGTGCAAACGACAATTTTTCGACTGGAGGGTAAGGGTGCCGTCTCGCGCAGTGGCCAAGCCGGAAATGCTTATCTCTTCGAGCCACGAATTACACGCGAGAAGGCCCAGCGGGCTCTTATAGAAGATCTGCTCGCAATATTCGGCGGGGACACGCAGCCAGTGATGGCGCACCTTGTGCAGTCCGGCAAACTATCCCTTCAGGACGTGAAGGAAGCAGAGAACGTGCTTCGGACTAAGCGAAAGGAGCAGCAAGCATGAGGAACTTCGTGGTGATGGTGCTCGATATGCAGAGCGGCCTGATAGCGAATCTTTTGCAATCCACAGCATTTGTTTTGCTGATGTGGCTCTTGGCCCTGGCACTAAGAAGGAACCGAGCAAGTCTTCGCTATCGGCTCTGGATGCTTGCCTCCATCAAGTTTCTCTTGCCCTTTTCGCTCCTTATTTCTGTAGGGCAAGCTCTACGGCATGTTATCGTGCATTCCGCGCCAGTTCCACATTTGCTTTTAGACGGTGTAATAAACCGGTCGGTTGAAGCATATGCCGTTCCTATTCAAGCCGTTTCCTCGATGGTCAATCAAAACGCGCCGAAAGCATTTCGAAGCGCTGACATCTGGACCGTATGCATAACGCTATGGGGCATTGGCACGCTAGTAATGTTAATTGTCTGGATGAGAGGTTGGCTCCGCCTCAGCGATATCGTCAGTCGCAGCCATCCATGGGAAGAGGTGTGTGGCGTACCCGTCCTCCTTTGCGAGGACACTATCGATCCTGGTGTCGTTGGGCTTTTTAAGCCCACCATCTTGCTTCCTAAAATGCTCATAAGTCGATTGGATGATCGGGAGTTGCAATCGATCTATGCTCACGAGTTATGTCATGTCCGACGTCGAGACAATCTTACTGCAAGCCTCCACGCCATTGTGCACGCAGTGTTGTGGTTCCATCCTGCGGTATGGCTGATCAGAGCAAAGTTGATGGATGAACGCGAACGAGCCTGCGACGAGATGGTCGTGGAGTCAGGCGTAGATACTGAAACGTACGCACGCAGCATACTGGACGTCTGCAGACTTCAGATTGATGCGTCGGGTGACCTCATGGCCGGCATGACGGGAGGGGATCTAAAGGGGCGTATTCAAAGGATACTCTGTAATTCTCCGTCAGCAACTCTGAATCTCACGCGGAAGCTGCTACTCGGAGTCGCGGGGATTCTGGTCACTACCGTCCCTGTCCTGTTCGGATTCATGAACCCACCGCCAGCGCAGGCGCAATCTGTGCTCGATGCAGGACCGTGGGCACCACAAGCAAGCGAAAATCTAGCGTTCGATGTTGCCGGGGTACGACCCAGCAAAGAGACTGAAGAAAGTTCAAATGTCCCGCTGGGGCCTGGTAATGTTTACTTCGATAGCCACGGCCTCCTCAGGGCGAAAAACTTCCCCTTGATCACTTATATAGTGTTTGCCTATAAGCTGACCGATTACCAAGAAGCTGCGATTCAGAAGGTCGCTTCGGATTGGGTGCTCAATGATCGTTATAGTATCGAAGCACGCACCGAAAAGGCCAACGTGACCAAGGACCAGCTGCGCTCTATGATGCGGACCCTTTTGGCAGAACGTTTCGGGCTGGCAGCTCACTATGAAGACAAACAGGTAAGGGTATTCGCTCTTGGCCTCAGCAGACCAGGCGTTCTCGGTCCCATGCTGAGGCAACATCCATCAGACTCCTCCTGCGTAGGCACCCTCAAAAAGACGGATTCTGATGGTAAGCAAACCGAAGAGCCTCTGCAAACACGGAAGGGAGGATTTCCCCAGGTCTGCAACGGTATCCTTGGCCTTCCCGCAAGCGCTCAGGATCGTTACAGCTTCGGTGGATCCAACGTTTCCATGAAGCTGATCGCAAGCTCGCTCTCAAGCTGGGGAAATCTGGGGCGTCCTGCGGTTGATCAGACTGGGTTGACCGGAGGCTATGACTTCGTATTGGACTACACTCCCGATCCGCGGCCCTCATATGCAACCGTAGATTCGGGTGGCCCTGGCTTTCAGCAGGCGCTCAAGGAGCAGCTTGGGCTGAAGCTACAAGATCAGCGGGCACCAGTCTCGTTCCTTGTGCTGGATCACGTCGAACGACCTAGTGAAAACTGAGGCGAAGCTATATGGGATCAGCAAACGCGGCAACTGCTATCCCCGCAAGATCCTGGTAAATGGCGCTCGGGCCGTTATGCTGCGATCGAAGCGAGACCGCATCGCCATGGGTGGATAGATGACAGCGCTGGAGATAAGAGCCCCGAAGAACGTGTTGATCGTCGCCGTGACGAACAAGCTCGCGCGCATCGCCTGGGCAGTATTTTCGGGCCGTCAGGACTATCGGGCTTTTCCCAACGCGATGGCTACCTCAGCCAGACGAATATGAACGCCATCGCTGCGGTCGGGGCGACTCTGTACTTGGCGTTCAAGAGGAACACCGCTGCGAAGTCGAATAAGGGCGTCTGGGGCCGGATGTTCCATTTATACAGCTACAACCGGGACGAGTACCTGACCCACTATCACAAGCGGTCGAACGTGGAGAGCACGTTTATGTCCGTGAAGGCCAAGTTTGGCGAAGGGGTCCGCAGCAAGACGTTCGTGGCTCAGCGGAACGAGGTTCTGTGCAAGTTCCTATGCCACAACATCTGCTGTGTGATTCAGTCGATGCATGAGTTTGGGATTGACGCTAAGTTTGGAAAGCTGGCGTGAACTGACTTTCTCTTCTCTAAATATGAGGTTCTCAAAGTACCCCGTACCTTCAACGTATAATCCTTCCAGTGAACCGGAGAATTCATTTGGTCAACTTCCTGGCGGCGACCCCGGGCTGGATCTGCCGAGCATTGGACTGGTGCGTAAAGGTAAGCGAACGCCTCTTGGTGCTTGGGGTCGCCCTCTTGGCCTTCCGCTTTGGCTATCATTTCTATCGTGGATCGCTTACAAAGGATCAACAAGACGTGATTACCTTCCTGGCGAACAACTGGAAGATCGTTCTTATCCTCATGATCCCACTCTTCTATCAGACCGTGCGAACCTTCTTGGAAGAAGTACAGGAAGCTTGGGGGATCAAACGAATCCCGACTCCAAAGGATGCGGAGATGGACGCGCTCCCTCAGGCAATGTCGAGTGTACCGGCAACCCCAACACTACCCCCGGAGGAGGAAGAGTAAAGATGTCTACGAGAATCCTGTCGGCGGGCAAGTTCACTAAAGTTCTTTATGGTGGACCGGAAAAGCAAGATATCAAAATCAAGTTTGAAGCGAGCGGACTTACTGACGTTTATGGCGTATCCGCAGCATTCTTAGAAAATTTCAGAAGCGATAGGACAGCCGATCTCTTTACCTATCTTCAAAAGACGAAGCTAAACAAAACCATGCACCTCAAACCCGCGCTAGGTCTTGACTGGTATCTCATAATGGAGAACCGTTCGCAGGAGCCAATAGCAATTCATTACGAAGTTTTTGATGTCTGACCCGCATATTGAGTCTGCGATTAGCTCAAACTCCCCGAGAATTGCTCTGCATCCGCGAAGCCTGCTTGAATAAACGAATCCGGCGATACGAACATGTAGATTACGATATTCCGACCTTCACGAATGTGATCATCATGAAGGGCTGGAAGGCTTTCGGGCGTTTTGAATACGTTTGCCAAGCTATCTCGAAACTCACGATAGGTAAGCCATTTGCTGTCGGCTAGTCGAGGCTCAACGCCTTGCAAGCTAACCGTTACGACTACTCACGCTTCGCCATCGCCATGGGTTGGACTTGCATTGACTATATAGTTTTCCCATTCGATATTCATTTCGCGCTCTTCTCTGAAGCCTTACGCACCGCTGCTTCGCTAACCTTGCCAGTTTTCTCACGCATCTTCGCCAGCGTAGTCGAAGGCGCGAATCCTGGTATTGGCTTAGGCAAGTTTTGATTTAGCGTGTCGCCTCGCTTTTGACGGATTTCCCCAGCTTTAGGCGGATTCTTATCGCGCGATCTCCCATCGAGTCCGGTTGTCATTTTTGTGGCCCTCTAGCCGAAAAGTCCATCCAAAACTTGTTCCCTGCGCTGCTTATCTCCCAGTAGGAAGGCTCCTACCGCAATGATGACGATGCCTAGGACCATTCCTTGTCCTAAACCAATTTGCTTCAGTCCGTGAGTGATAGTCGGTGCGTTCATGGGCATAAAGATACGCTTGAAAGCGTTTCACGTACTTATTTTTCTTTGACTTATCCACAGTCGCGAGGTTCCGGCTGGTAGTATCACCGCATGTTGTTATGAGTAGCCTGACTCGCAGATAGCCGGACAGCGGGAAGATGGCGATAACCTTCAATAAGAGAGGCCCCCTCGCCAAAGGGAGCCTTCTCGGTTTTCCGACGTTCACTTGGTAAAGCACTTTCATCTACAACCACCCGGTCACGTTACAGCGTGGCCGGGTTTGTTTTGCGTGTTACAAGACTTGCATTTGCTGGCATTGCTACAGCCGTTCATTGGTGTTCCATGCAGCTTGGTGCATCTCCACGCAATGTAGGCTTCTGCCAACGTGACATCACAAGTGTAGCGCAACTCTGCGCTTTCGCAACTAGTTAGTTGCGCTCCAACTGGTTTAGTTACGCTGTTGATCAGCAATAGCCCAGCCACCCGGCTCCATGCCCTGCAACTGGCATTGTATGAATGGCGTTGCAGATAACTTGCTGGGAACTGCTGCCATTGACCACTGTTCAGAACTACAGAACTCCTTCCATAGGAGACTTTATGCCCAAACAACGGCCCGCACTATTCATCCCCAAGAACCCCGCACTGTTTGCCCGGTCAGCCGCCAGTACCGCCCTACGCACCGGCTCAGAAAGCTCCAGCGAGCCCGCTCACCAGGAACGGCCCGCCGAACGGTCAGAAGGCAGTTCTGGTGGTAGCTCGGTGTCGGTAAGCGACATACGCACTTAGGCTGGATAAGGGGGTGGGGTACTCTCACGCCTCATCGCCCTAACTTAGATAGGCTAGACACCGGCCTGGTAGAGGCGGATACTCGGGTGCATGACAAACACTAACAAGGGTGAAACGTTAGCAAAAGACAGTTGGCCTACCCCACCCCAAAAGGGGCCACCACCTCCACAGCCTCCTCCTAAACAACAATCCCCATCAAAAACCAAATAGACGAAGCCCTCTTTTGCGGAGGGCTTCGCGGTCGTTGCTAGTTGTCCTTCTTGGGTGGTGGTGGCGGAGGGGCTTTAGGGCCTTTAGTTGGCGATGCAGGCCAACTACTTCTCTTCCCCTGTTGTGGGGCTGGTTGGGTTTTGTTTGTCGCCATAGGGAGCATCTTCATGCTTTTTGTGAACGATGTCCAGCCACTTCAACCAAATTTTCTCGTTATGTCCGATCTCTGTAGCCGCCGTTTCAGAGAGTTCCTGTTCTCGGTCTTGAAGTCGCCTCAATTCCGATTCGGCATCTTTGTCATGCGTATGAGACCAGAGTCTGTCGTATTCGTTCTGAAGCTGCAACCATCCGATATGCAGTTTCCCGGCAGTCTTGATCTTGCTGTCCTGACTGACGGCAATTTGATAGCCGTTTGCAAGTGCAATTGTAGCCGTAAAAAGGATTGAAACCCATGTGGATACCTTTGAGAGAAGGGTCACCACTGCGGCTGAACTGAGAATGAAAGTGCTTCCCACGATGAACCGCTTTATACCGCTCTCGCGGCTTGCCAGCTCTGCAAAATAGCAGGACCGCGCTTCGGCGTTCATTTTGTCTTCCCAAAGCCGTTCAATTTGAGGAGCCGTGAGCATAGCCTCCATCCTAACGTCAGTCGATGCATTCATTTGTCATCTCATCGATCAAGGAAAAAAATCCCCTACTCAGAGGTGTCGAAGTCCATTTCGACTAGTCTGCACAAAAAACTCCGATCCTGCACAAGAAGTCGGCTTCGAGTGAGGGTTTTTGTGCAAAGCCCGGGCACCCCGTACTCTCGCATGGCTGCTTCGCAGATTGCTCGGACTTGGCTGAGATCCATACGCGAGACGATCTGGCAACGAATCAAATAAAGGCTATGCGCGTCGGTGATAGTGAACGGATCGCATCGCTTACCGTCGCCGGTGACAAAGTAGCCTTTGAAGTCCATGCACCACAACTGATTCGGGCCCGTGACGAGAGAGAACGGCTTTGAGCATGGCGTGGTGCGTTTTCTCTTCTTCTGCGGGCTGGTCAAGCCCGCACGGCTTAAGATGTTGCCGAATGTACTAGCTGCAGGCCACACCACGTCGGGCTGTAGCATCTCCAGCCTTGCCTTGAGCTTGCGCGCACCCCAAGACGGATGTTTGGCCCGAAGAACGAGGATGGCGTTCTCCATTGGTTCGAGCGTCGCGTGGGAGCAACCATGCGGGCGGCGGCTTCGATCTACGAGTCCTTCCGGCCTCGTCTCGTTGTAGCGATAGATCCAGCGGTAGCCCGTGGGGCGGGAGATTCCATACTCACGACACAAGTCCGCTACTGACATCTCTTCCTTTTGGTAACTCGACAAAAACTGAAGACGTTGATCCATGATCCGACTCTCTTTCCAGGGCATACAACATCGTCGTGGGTAGCCCAAAGCTGAGGAATTGTCGCCGTCGCGCTCCGCTGTAAACCATATCTCCGGTCTGTTTTGTAACGGAAGTGCTAAGTACGCTAAGGGCGCTGCCCTCGCGCGGCGACAAGGGCTTCCCCAATCTTCCGCGCTTCGCTTGTGCAGACCTTCGCTGCGCTCGCCCTCCGCCTTGCTCCGGGTGGGGAGACCCCTCCCTTGCACCTTGCTACCCCGCCTTCGCCAGGTGGCATTCGGCATGTACATGCCGCGTTTCAACGCGGACGTGCAAAAGCCGAAACAAGGAGCCAACACCATGAACACGACTCAGACCATCGCCACCATCGACAGTAAGAAGACCAACAGCAAACAAGAGTTGATTGCCGCCAACTTCAAGTTACTGATTGAACAGCTGGAAGCCGGACACTCAGAAGCCCTTATGAACTACCTCACCGCCATGAGCCTCTTTCATCGGTACAGCTTCGGGAACGTGTTGGAGATCGCGCGGCAGAAAGCAGTGACATAGTGCTATACCTCGCTGGCGTCAATAAACATAGGGGTTTGGGCGTTGCTGGTGACGCGCGATGGAGAACGGCGGCCAGTATGGATGAGGCGGACGGCTCTATGGACGG
>NZ_JAGSYC010000025.1 GCF_025685545.1 Granulicella paludicola
CCACTTCTATCTGCCGCAGCAGGTTCACTACCTGCTCAGGCGTATGCTTCTTCCGCCGTGCCATCGTTCGCTCCTTGATTGCCAGTTTCTATCAAAGCAACTGGTTCAAAAAACGCCGGGCACTCCAAGCAGACCGGAGCTGCTACCGTATCGCTATCCAATTTTTACTACTGGGCGGCGACTAATTATTTTTCTCCGAATGCCCGACTCCAAACAATGCTCATGACGTGGTCGCTGGGGATCGAAGTCCAATTTTACTTGCTGTTGCCGCTCATCGCGGTTGGACTCTATCGGCGCACGAAAAGAGTGTTTCTCGGCCTGATGACTTTGTTCTTGTTGTTGTCGTTTAGTTACGCGACCTTCGCGATGCATCGAGGCTGGTCCGGCGCCTTCTTTCTTCTAAGTGGGCGATGGTGGGAGCTTGCGGTGGGGGTGCTGCTGGGCACGGTGCAAGCAGATAAAGGCTCATCATTTGCCATACGCACGAGCGCCATTTCTGAGATATGTGGACTGCTTGGCCTACTCGGAGTTCTGGTATCCATAGATCTTCCCGAACCCACCGCTCTGCTATTGTTCCCACCTGTTGTAGTGCCCGTTGCGGCGGCGGTATTGCTTTGTATGAGCGCAAAAAGCTGGGTCAATCGCAGCCTGCTGTCCTTGAAAGCGTTCTCCGGGATAGGGCGCCGATCGTACTCGTTGTATCTGTGGCACTGGCCCCTTCTTAGTCTTGGATACGTTTGCGGTGCCGGCTATCTGGCCCTGAGAGGGCGTTTGGTGATGCTTGCGCTCACGTTCGTCCTTGCAGAGGTCTGCTATCGCTACATAGAAAGGCCATTCCGCAGACCTCGGAGCAAAGCTCAAGCTGGTACGGCTCTTGCTGCGATGGGAAGTGTAGTCATTTTGCTATCTTCAGCATTGGTCTTTACGCACGGTTTCCCACAGCGTCGACCTGCTGCAACGGTTATCGAAACCGCAGTGCGCGGAGATGCCTTAGCGAGGATGTGCCTCATGCCAGACATTGCAAATGTTGCTAAAATCCCCCCTGCCTGCAGGTCGCCTGAGCCCTCGGTCGCGCTTATTGGAGACAGCCATGCTGCCGCGCTCTCGCAGGCTGTCAAAGACTTGAATCCGGACTTGGAGTTGATCATGAAGTCGTCCTGCCCTCCGCTATTGGGCGTTACGATTCGTGACTCGGGACCGGACAGATGCTCGACCTTCGAAGGCGATGCGGTGAAGCGCATCGTCGCAGAACCGAGTGTGAGCACCGTTGTCGTTGCGGGCTACTGGCTGAATCCTTCCTACGACGTGACGCACCAGATGCGCTACGTTACAGCTATCCGCTACTACGCTGCAACGAGTGAAGAAGATAGTTGGACAAATCTTCGCGACGGTTTGCTGGCGCTCTGTCTGTCTCTACAAAACGCACACAAGAAAGTAGTGCTGGTCGAAGACGTTCCCATTTCCATGTATGACCCTCATCTTCTCGCCGTTGGCAATACAATTCCGTCGCGCGCTTTGTTGGGTCGATGGCTGGCACTTGCACCCTCGTGGAACGAGCGCGAAGCACACCCCATCACGGCGGAAGAGAGGCGCATGCACTCGCTCTTATTGGACGTGGCCACACAGTCAAAGAGCGAACTCGTGAGTCTATACGAACCTCTTTGCGATGGCTTCACCTGCAAGGTGATCGATAAAGGCATGCCCCTCTTCGAAGATCGCCAGCATCTTTCAGGACTTGGTGCTAAAAACCTGCTGCTCGCTGATCGATGGACCACGGTATTAGCTCCTAAAGGTGCGAGCGGCAGTGGCGGTCAACTGGAGGATACGCGTTGATTGCCATAGATGATCTGCAGACGAATCCTGAAGGCGCTCGGCCCGCAGTTTTTCTGGACCGCGACGGCGTATTGATTGCTAATGTTTTTTATGAGGACTCAGGTCTGTGGGAGGCACCACGCACCGCAGACCGTTGTGTGTTGTATCCATGGACATCGGATGCGCTGCTGCTCCTACAGAACGCCGGCTATTCTCTGATTGTGATTTCCAATCAGCCAAACGCAGCTTTAGGAAAGAGCACAACAGACGAGCTGGCGGAGGTCCACGAGGGGATGGAAGGAGCGTTGCGAAAGCAAGGGGTTGTGTTGACGGCTAGCTACTACTGCTTCCATCATCCTCGCGCGCGTGACCCGTCGTTGCGTTCGTGCGACTGCCGAAAACCATCACCGCGTATGGTGTTTGATGCTGCTGCAGAACATGGGATAGACCTGCGACGTTCCTGGATGATTGGCGATCGGGATACGGATATCGAATGCGGTAAGAAGGCGAAGGTGCGAACCATCAAGGTTGCTCCAGATCATCCTCCTTCGTTGAAAGGTGAAGAGTACCCGCCGAACGTTGATGCCCGAAATCTTCTCGAAGCCACTCGATTGATCCTTGAATCCCATTGGATGAGGCCAGGGCGACGACTGTCGATAAATATAATGAGACGTATGAGCAAGAAAATCGTGCGCCTCTTAACAGTACTTTGGGCTCTTGGCATCGCAACAGCTGCAATTCTTCGCGATCATAAAATAGGGGCTGGATTGAGGACGATAGGGATTGTTCACGTCGGCGTTCATTTGGGTGCCTTTGCTGTGCTGGGCGCTTTGAATTTACTCAGTTGGGACAGGCTGAGCCAACGCCTGATTTCAGTGTTTGGGGGAGTCGCTCTGGGGTTCGCAACAGAATTTTATGAACATCTTAGGTTCCACGGCCCGATCGAGTACAGCGATGTCCTCATCGATACCATGGGCGTCTTCGTGGGCGTGATAGTGATCATGTTGATACGAACCAGAAGGTCTTCCACTGGACTCTGCTGAGTTGAACGAAACAAGCGAAGGTAGTTTTGGTCCGGCTGTCGGGATCTGACTCTTGTCAGGCTCTCTGTCTGGTCCCCGTCGTCTTGCCAGTGTCTCTATTTTGCTAAAATCCGATCACACTACGATCCTTAGTTTCGAATGTCAGACGAGCGAGGCTTCACAAGGTGCAACCGAAACGTGAGGAAGACACTTTGCTTGCAACCAGAGCGGGTGTCAAGCTGGTGAGCCGAAGGAATCTTACGCTTGCGCTGGTCTGGTTCCTAGGTACGTTTGCTTCCCTCTTTGTGTTCTGGGTGCTAAAGGTGAGGCCATATTACGTCGAGTCAGCCTTTGCAGAGCTCGTCAATACGACGCACATGTACCATCCACCTTTGGTAAATTTATTTTTTGGCCCTGTAAATAGATATTCAGTGTCGTATGCCGAGTGGACAAGCCTGTCGCGGGACCTGATTCGTCCGGTTGTGGCCCTGGACTACTATTTTTGGTCATTACTCTTCGGTGCTGATTTTTCCGCTTATCTGATGGGCAGCTACCTTTGCATGGCAGGGCTCTGCGGCATCACGTTCTACATCGCTGTGGAACTTCTTGAGTTTCCTTTCGCTCTTTCAAACATGCTCGCGGCCTTGGTCTTTCTCTCGCCTGCGAATGGAGAGCAGGAGCGTTTTTCAGTTACGTTCGCTCCCGACCCGCTGGCGGCTTTTTGGATTCTCGCTGCCTCAATGTTCTTTTTGCGACGAAACTATCTGCTGGCCTGGTTATTCCTTGCCGCCGCCGTTGGAACAAAGGAAACGGCATGGCCATTTTCTATCGGAATGGCAATTCTGTTCTTCTGCTTTGCGGACCGCTCAAGGTTGCGTCGTTTCGCCGGGGGTCTTGCTTATCTATTGCCACTGGCAGCGATGCTTTGCCTGCGAGTTCAAGCGTTTGGCCTACAAGGTGTCGTCAAAAGCGATAGGGCAGCTTCGACTATTCATAGCAGCTCGGTTCTCGCTGTGCATAGTGGTAATACTCTGTCTCATGCAACGACAGCATTATCCCTTAGTTCTTTGATGGCTATCTCTGGGCGACTGCTGTCATGGCCGTTTGGCGTGATGTTGGATTCGTTTCAGTATGAACCGCGTCTCCTTCGGATTTTTTACCGCGTAGCTATCATGTTTAACATTACGTTCTGGCTAGCAGTTGTGATCACTGGACTTCTGTTTATCATTTGTTCTCACGGTTCGTTGCATCTGCAAACTCTGAGGATGTCTATACGGCGCATCCGGCTTTCGGGGGATCGTTGCTATGCCAATCGCTTCTCTATTTTGGGGCTGGCTCTTTCGGGGCTGGCATTCCTCCTGCGCTTCGCATCACCTCCAAGGTACGCCGCTGGAACCTATCCCTTGCTCTTTCTCTGCGCGGCTCTTGTGATCACTTTCTCTACAATCCGTTGGCAGCGAGTGCTTGCCTGGATTTTTCTGGCAGGTGTCGGTTCAAACGGGCTCGCGTTGTGGGCAAGCGATATGACGCACGGCACATATGTATATCGAAGCATGGGGCAGCTTGAGCAAAGCTTTCTATCAAAGATCAAGTCAAACCCAGGAGGTCCAATTTTCCTTGTGGACGATGTTGCGGGCGGAGAGAACAACACGGAGAGTTTTCGTCGTGCTTTTGGTCTGGGGGTCGAGGTCATCCGCGTCAATGACCTTGCGACAAGTTGCTTTCAGATGCCTGCGAGCGGTCCGCCTCCAGTAAAGCTCGCAGTACAAGCTGTTCGCAAAAGTTTGAATGAATTTGTCGTCCACTCGGTGATAGAGGGCTGCGGCGGGCACCAATTCTTTGAGGTGCCAGGCTTACCCGAAGGGACTATCCAGCGGAGAAGTGAAGGATACAGATTCACTTACACCCTCAATCCGCGTGCCAATGCGCAACCGACAGCAGGACCTTCTCGGCAGATGACGGTAAAGATCGAGGGTCCAGTAACCAACGCCGTCGTGCTCATGCCCGATTTCGTCCATCATCTGTACGTCTCCATACCAATCGAATAAAAATCTGTCAGGTTACTCTGGTTCTCGCTCAGCGGTAGCGCTGTAGCTCGATCATGGCTTTCGGGGCATCACAGGTTCGAGGGGAATATGCGGACGCGCGCCCTTTTCGACATGAGATTTTAGATAGCGCATTATTGGTAGCTCTAAGCATTCATGTGCCGCGCATCCTGCTGCTACTCCCAAAAAGACTCCTCCGGCCACAGCGACTCCAACATAGGACACATGCATGCGCGCCATGGTTATGGGCAAAAGCGGCATGGCGAGAGACTGGAAGAGATAGATGGCATAAGAGGCCTCCCCTAAATAGATCATCCAACAGGGAAGAGACTGAAGGTATGGCTCCAAAAGCACTACACCATAGACGATGAGGCCCGCTCCAATGCCGATGGTGGGTCTAAATGGAGTCGGGGTAAAGAGGATGACCCAACCGATCAACATCACCGCAACCGCTTCGTACCACTCCGTTGTTTTTCTCTTCTTTGAAAAGAGCCAGGCAGCAAACATACCCCATAAGAAATCCAGAACAATGGAATCACTGTAAAAGAGAATTGCGTGCCCGCTCGGCCCATGGAAGTATGAACTGATTGCCAATGCGATAAGCACAGTGCCTAAGGTGGGAATCAAAGCTAGCCTGGAAGCGATAGCCAGTGCGAACAAGACGTAGAAGAACATCTCATAATTTAGAGTCCAACCCACACCTAACAATGGCCGGAACATTTGATCAGCGTTTCGGACGGGCAGGAATAAATATGAGGCCAGCGCTGCCCAACCCGAAAGCCTGGTGTGCAATGAGAGTCTGGGACTGGCAGCGAGAGCGATCAGCTTGAGCGTCGTCGCCACCCAATAGAGTGGCACGATCCGGATGATTCGACGCTCGATGAACTGCAGGGGCCGAGGTCTGTGCTTACCTGGCTGCAGCGAGGAATAGATCATCACGAAGCCACTGAGAGCGAAGAAAATATCTACGCCAAGGGTCGCGGGCCCACTGAAACGGCTTGGGCGCTGCAGGCGCTCTTCTACATTTTGTCCAGCGTGTGCAAGAACGATCATGACGGCGGCGATACCGCGCAATGCCTGCAGACCGCGTAGCGCGGAACGTCTGTGAGCTTCTGCAGGACTTGGAAGTGTCTCTTCAGAAGCGACGCTGGTATGAGCCATGGATGGATTCTACCGGAAGCGAACAGGTTGATTTACGGGCGTCGATTTGTCGAAGTTATCTCCCTGCAGACCTCCCTATACGGAGAAAGCACAGCCGCAGCTATCAACGAAATGCCAAAAGATCCGATAAGAGAGTGGTAGCCATCTTGCGCCAGGAACCGCAACGTGATCCGTATACTCCTCACTTCGCTTGCTATCTCGTTTTTGCCGGGTTCATCAATTTGTTTCGGGCAGGCGTCCGTCACCGCACTTCGACCTATAGATATCTCGACCTACTCTGGCGTGACGTCGACAAACTCCGGCTTTGCACATCAGCGGTCTTTGGGTCTCACGCTCTGCGTGGATACCGTTGTCTTCGCGATGCCTGCCTTGAGTGTCGCAACAGAAGCGAGAGTGACGGCGCCGATGAATGCTTCAGAGGTGACAGAAAGCAATGCCCTGGGTGGAATCAGGATTGATCGGCAGGATGGTCCCGTTCGTCTTTGGGGCGACGTTCTTTATGGAAGAGCTCAAATGGACTATGCGGGTCAGGGAATCTCTGTGCCTCAGGGTTCTGTCGCATATACGCAGTCACGCAGTGCGATTTATATGTTCGGGCTCGGAACCTCTATCGATCTAACGCCGACGCTGTCTATTTATTTCGACCAGCAGCTTGAACGCCTGAGCTCACCTGTGACCTCGAACAGACACGCTCTGGCTCTACCCCTGACGCTCGGTTTGTCTTTCCATCTCCCTTACCTGAAGCACGGTCACCCATACTCCCCCGATAGCATGCATTCCCTCTAGCCGGGTTCCTACGTCGTTGCTACTGAAGGCTGTGCGCGAAGTTGTCGCGAGACTACGCGCAGTCAGAAATGGAGATGCTCTATGACTTTCCAGACGCAAGCATGGTTTTACCGGATGCATAAGCAGATTCCAAAGACGTACACGCGCATGTTTGTTCTTTTCTTCACGGGTCTTTTCTTTTGCCTGTCGGGTTGTGCCACAGCGTGGCACGAAATTGTGCAGGAAGTCTCTCTTGCTATTACCCAGCAACCTCAAAGTCAGACGATTCAGGCAGCGCGGTCTGCGACCTTCTCAATTGTTGCCACGTCGAACTCTCCGGTCGCTTACCAGTGGTACAGCGGCAAATCTCCCATACCAGGAGCACAGGGGTCGAGCTATACCATATCGAATGCAGCTCTCGCTCAGTCAGGAACTCAACTGTGTGTGGCGGTAAGTTCTGGCGGGAAGTCGCTGAGCAGTACGGTAGCAACCCTGACCGTGACACCGCTCAATCCTGGATTGGTGTTTATCCCGCTTCCTCCGATGTCCTCTGGTGCGTCGCCCGTATCCGTGAGCACGGTAACTGCGTCTCCCGCTCCGGTAGCCTATGCGCTGGTAAGCGGGCCGGGGGTGCTCTCTGGTTCGACTCTGCAGGCTATTGGCGCGGGGCCGATCCTCCTAACTGCCAGCCAGCCGCCAAGCGGGAACTATGCTGCCGGGAGCGCCACAACGATCGTGAACGTTTCACAGGCGGTCCAGATATCCGCTGTCACCCCCGCGGACATTACGATGGCGCCTGGTACGCAGACGTACTCAGCTGTGGTCACCGGCGGCGTCTCTGGAAGCATCCATTGGAGCGCGACGGGCGGCAGTTTCAACGGAAACGTCTGGACTTCTCCAAATAGCATAGGAAGCTATGAGGTCATCGCACAGAGTGTCGACGATAGCACGCAGACGGCAACGACGAGCGTCAACGTGAGCGCGCCGGTCATTGTTCAACAGCCAGTGAGCATCGTTGGCTGCGTTTTGCCTTCGTCTTATCTTAGTGTGGTTGCGAAGTACGCGACCCAGTATCAGTGGAACCTCAATGGTGTTCCCATCCCTGGAGCCACGAACTCGACCTTCGTCGTGGCACAGTCGCTCCGCAGCGCGAGCGATTTTTATACCGTCACAGTTTCAAACAAGGCAGGCTCCGTCATATCCTCGTCGGCTACCCTGCCAGCATTGTCGACGATCACAAGAAACCCGATCAGTGTCTCGGTATTGGAACCGCAAACGGTGAGCTTTATGTTCGGTGTGAGTGCTTCTACCAACCTAAGCTACCAGTGGTTTGCGATCCCTCCGGGCGGCGGCGCGCCTCTGCTGATACCGGGCGCGACCACGGCCAGCTACACCACGCCCGCGACCTTCTACGCGGAGTCTGGAACGCAGTTTTACGCCGTGGTGAACGATGGTTGTGGGACCCTGCTCACCAGCACCCCCGCGACCCTGATGGTAACGCAAGCGGTTTCACCCCCGGTCATCGATGCGCAGCCGCAAAGCCTCACGATCCTTGCCGGCGGTTCGGCGAGCTTCCAGGTTCACGCAACGGGCAGCGCAACACTCAGCTACCAGTGGTATCGCGTGCCTTCCGGCCAGACAACGGGTGTAGCCCTTGCAGGTGAAACTGCAACGACGCTCTCGCTCCCTGCAAGTCTTACCTCTGTACTGAATGACCAGGACAGCTACTATGCAAGCGTTACAAACGCTTACGGCACGGCCTCCTCGCTTCAGGCCACACTATCTGTCGGTGGAGGCATCTCGATCACGAAGCAGCCGTCGAACGACTATATTTCGTCTGGCCAAACGGGCAGCTTCTCGATCAGTGCTATCTCGCTCCTGCCGCTGACCTACCAGTGGTATCAGGTGAGTCTGACTGGGGCGAGCGCTACCGCGATCGCGGGCGCAGATCAGGCGACCTATGTCACGCCAGCAGCGAACTCGGCTCAGAACGGATCGTCTTTCTATGTCGTCGTCAGCAACGGCGCGACTGTATCGGTGCAAAGCACAACCGCAACGCTCTTCGTCGATCAGCCGGAGACGCTCTCAGGCTGTGACTGGATCACCAATGGCCCTATCCTGACAGACGGGTGCAACTATCAGCTGACCGCTCCGGAGCCTTGGCAGGCGGGCTCTATCGTCTTGCCTACGTTGGTGTCCACGGACAACCTGGAGATGAGTTTTACCGCCGCGATCAGTGACACCAGCCCCCAGCCCGCCGACGGTTTTGCAGTGGTCTTCGGTGACCCGACGCTGGGTGCGACCCTGCAATCAATGGGGGTGTACGGAGTTGGTCTGGGCGCTCTTGGCATCCCCGGTGTCTCCATAAACTTTGATGATTACTACGATTCGCCGGGTAACTTTCCGGGGTTCCCCGGAGATCCGGCCGTGCCGTACATCGGCGTCACGCGCACCCAGGCCAACTTGTTCGAGAACCCTTATCTGGCGGAGAATAGCGCGATCCCGCCTTTAGCGGCCTATGGGCAAACTATCGCCCATGACTATGTCGTCTCCATTGTGAAGGGTGTGATGACGGTGACCATGGACGGGGCGCAGATTCTTTCGGGTTCGATCAAGATTCCGTCTGCAGCTTATCTCTACTTAACCTCAGGCACCGGGCTTTGCTGGGAGCGAACGAGCATCTCCAACCTCAAAGTCATTGGGCTTCCTGTTCCATAAACTCAGGCCGTCTATCAGATGCTTGGAAGCTGAAGCGAAAGGCGGATGGACTCACACGCGCGTGAGCGATGCCGGATGGCACGGTGACAAGGCGGAGATCTGACGTCTTGGATACTGCAGGAAGGCAGCTCGAGCTATGCCCGGCTTGTGGTCGGAGTGGCCGCGTCAGATTGTTACATCAAGCTGAGTTTTTCTGGCGGCCGGTTCAGTCACCACGTCTTTTGATACCCACCAGACCACCTGACCGATCGCTTTCCACTTCGACTGATCAGTGACGTCTACGGGCAGGACCTGGTGGTTTGCCGAGACCAGGATGTCTGCGGCGGATAGCCTTTGCAAGCGGGCGACCTTGAAGCCGAGGTCGCGGTGCGAGAAGACAGCGATCTTTTTATCCAGCTGATCTCGGCCTGTCGTGGCGGTGTCTACAGTAATGACGGAGTCGGAGGGGATGAGCGGATACATGGAGTCACCGCTCATGTGCATGCAGAGCATATTCTCCGGGTGTGGGCACCAGGCGAGCGGGGCCACCAGCAGATCCACTACATTCGCTTGCGAAAGAGTGATGTGCGGTGGTGGAGGGACGCGGTCTCCGTACGCGGTTATGTTGAGTAGCGGCAGAAGGACGCCGTTGGCTTCGCCGGCGGCCACGCCGCGGGCCAACTTCGTTCCACGGACGACCCGAAAGTCCTTGATGTTGGCACGTAAAGAGGTGAGCTTCAGCTGAAGGTCGGAGCTTGGGAAGTTGGCTGGGTCGACGCCTGCGCGCTCCCAAAAGTAGGTGCCGGCTGGCAGTCCGGCAAGGTTGCCCATGGCCAGGTACGAGGCGCTGGTAGGCTCATGGGTGCCTTTGACCCAGCGCGTCATCGTAGCGGGTGAGACACCGAGTCGAGTGGCGAGGCCGGCCTGCGAAAGTCTCAGTTTTTTGAGTAGGTCAAGAATGCGCGAGGACCATTCGGGAGTTCCTTCGGCTCGGTTTGGCATCAGGCCCTCCCAGGGTCTGGAGATTTCACGCGTGCAATTTCATCAATAAAATCAACGACTTACTGGCAACAGCGCTAAGGATATCAGCGTCTGACGGAATATCAGAAATCGTCCAAATAAGTGGTTAAGGCTGTTTATGAGACGGAAAACCTATGCTGTCACTGCGTTACGTAGAAACGATCTCGTGCCACCCTCTGCCGCACTCCTCGGCGTCAGGATCTGACTGGGCCAAGTCTTGCGATCCAACAACTTCCTCTTAGTACGGGCCTAAGACCAGACAAACTGTTCCATTCTTCAAGGAATTGCCGCATGCATGTAGCAGAGAAACGAAAACGCGTCCTGGTGGTGGATGACGAACGTATCATCACCGATACGCTGGTCACGATCTTTAGGCATGATGGTTATGATGCGGTTGGCGCGTACTCTGCTGAGGGAGCATTGCAATTAGTGGAAACTTGGGTGCCGGACCTGTCGATTCTGGATGTGCGGTTGCCGGGCATGAATGGGATCGATCTGGCGATCCTGCTGAGGGCTCAGTATCCCCAGTGCCGTATCTCGCTGTTTTCAGGGCAGGCGGCTACAGCAAGTCTTCTGGATGAGGCCGCGCGGGCCGGCCACTCCTTCGACATCCTGGCCAAGCCTGTGCATCCGAGTGTGATGTTGAAGCTGGCCGAGCAAACATTGCTATCGTCACCCAATAGTGACGCAGACGGACATGCTTTTTGTAATTGACGCTTCGTGCTGGCGGGGGTGATTGCCATAAGTGCGAACCTGATCTGATTCGGTTGAAGTAGACCTGGAGGTCGTTACTCGGCCTATTCGCCGATCAGATGCAGTACGATCTCTCGCCGATGGGGGCGTGTACGGTGTTCGAAGAGATAGATGCCCTGCCACGTGCCCAGAACGAGACCGCCGTTCATCATGGGGATCGTGAGCTGTACCTGGGTCAGCGCCGTCTTCAGGTGGGCTGGCATGTCATCCGGTCCCTCCGAATCGTGAATATAGGATCCGTTCTGAGGGGCAATACGGTCGAAGTAGGTTTGGAGGTCGAGACGCACCGTCGGATCGGCGTTTTCCTGGATCAGGAGCGAGGCTGAGGTGTGTCGGCAGAAGACGGTGAGAAGGCCGACCTGCAAAGTCTGGCGCCGCACCCACTCTTCAATCGTCGCCGTACATTGATACAGCCCCTGGCCCCGGGTAGATATATCAAACCTGTGTGCTGACTGCTTCAATCTCGCTGCCTCGCGTTCCCCTGATCTGCAACCCCGTCCTAAGCATAGATGTTTAGCGGAACTAGAGGGGACCGGTTTTTCTGTTTACGGTGATGTGCTGAGCCTGAGGTCACTTGCTTGGCCTTTGAAAGCACGAGCGACATACAATGGAGGCTCTATGAGTCTCCTTTTTGCAGCAGGATCGCCCACCACCGAGATGTCCCTCGCCGAGATAAAGGCAGGGCTGTTTGAAGCACTCAACCAGCTAGGCGAGCGCAAGCGCGTGCTCGTGGTGCCTCCTGATTTCACGCGGTTCCATTCGCAAAGTGGCGTGCTGACGGAGATGGCGTGGGAGTTCTACGGCGACAAGCTGATCGATGTCCTGCCCGCGCTGGGTACGCATACCCCGATGCCCGACCACCAGATTGCGACGATGTTTGGCAAGACGCCGCGCGATCTGTTCCGGGTGCATGATTGGCGCAACGACATCGTCACCCTGGGCGAGATCCCGAGCGAGTTCATGCAGGAGGTCAGCGAGGGGAAGCTCGATTACACCTGGCCTGCGCAGGTGAACAAGCTCCTGCGCGATGGTGGTCACGACCTCATCCTCAGCATTGGGCAGGTCGTGCCACACGAGGTCGTGGGCATGGCGAACGGCTCGAAGAACATCTTCATCGGTACGGGCGGCGTGATGGGCATTCATCGGTCGCACTTCCTCGGTGCCGTCTATGGCATGGAGCGGATGATGGGTCGCGCCGATACTCCGGTGCGCCGTGTGCTGGACTACGCGAGCGAGCACTATGCCGATCAGTTGCCGCCGATCGTGTACGTGCAGACCGTCGTGAACAAGAACGACCAAGGCGAGCTAGTGGTGCGCGGGCTCTACATCGGCGATGGCACGGAGCCGTTTGAGAAGGCCGCTGAGCTTAGCCTGAAGTGCAACTTCCTGATGATGGATCGCGAGATCAAGAAGGCTGTGGTCTATCTCGATCCGCATGAGTTCCATTCGACCTGGCTGGGCAACAAGAGCGTCTATCGCACGCGCATGGCGCTGGCGGACGATGCCGAGTTGATCGTCATTGCTCCAGGGGTGCATGAGTTTGGGGAAGACAAGAAGATCGACGAACTGATTCGACGTTATGGATACTGCGGTACACCGAAGACGTTGGAGTATGTGAAGACCGATCCTGAGCTTGCTGGAAATCTGAGTGCTGCGGCGCATCTGATTCATGGCTCGAGCGAGGGGCGGTTCACGATTCGGTATTGTCCGGGTCATCTGACGCGCGAGGAGATCGAGAGCGTTCACTTCGAATACGGCGACCTGGCCGAATACGAGGCGAAGTACCCGACCACGCTAAAGGATGGATGGAATGTAGTCGGCGGCGAGGAGATTTTCTATATCTCTAACCCAGGTTTGGGGTTGTGGGCGTACGAGGGGCGATTTAAGGACTAGGAATGTCTATCTATTCCTATCTTCGCCAAGAGCCGTACGTGGGCTGGCTTGTAGCTGGTGCCGTTCTCATAATTTTGTCTGGTGTTTATGCGTCTATGGGGAAGGTCTATGTACGGTTTGAGGGGTGGACTTTTCAGTCTGAGAAGCCAAAACGATTCTGGTGGTGTATCGCGGGGTACTTCCTCGGTGGTGTCTTCTTCGTCGGCTTATTTCTATACAGAGTTGGTGCGTTCTAACTAAAAGTCTTTATGCTGTCTGACCGAAAGATTTGCGCGGTCTTACTGGTGAGGATTATGCTGAAGGGCGTTGTCCAGTCTGGAGATTGTGATCCGGTGGATGTCGATCTTGATGTTGTTTAGGAGATGGTTATGGCTGAGGGATTGAAGCTGCCGAGGTTTTCGGTAGGAGTTGGCGACCGGTTCGCGCATCAGGCGAAGGCGCAGTTGGCGGCGTGCATCAAGGCTGCGGATGCAGGTGTTGAGGTTGTTCCGGTGTGGAACAAGTCGAACCGTGAGCACACGATCATCGGCACGGAGCCGAGCCAGACGCGCAAGGCTGCGGATGCAGCAGTGAGCGCGCTGGGCTGGAAGAATTCGTATTTTCTGGACGCCGATCACATCACGCTGAAAACCGTGGACCGCTTTGTAGAGCCGTGCGATTTCTTCACGCTCGATGTAGCTGAAGAGATTGGCAAGCCAGCTGCGGAGAGCGATGTCAACGCATTCGTCGAGCGCCATCCTGAGCTGATCGGCGATGTTTCGATCCCGCGCATTGCAGCTCCTTTTAAGACGGATGTGGCGTTTGTGAAGGGCGTTGCGAACAAGTTCCTCGCAGCCGTGCAGGATGCGGGCAAGATCTACCGTCATCTGGTCGAAGTGAAGGGCGAAGGCAAGTTTGTACCCGAGATCTCGATGGACGAGACCGATCTGCCCCAGACGCCGGTTGAGCTGCTGATCATCCTGGCAGCGATTGCGGACGAGAAAATCCCGATCCAGACGATTGCGCCGAAGTTTACTGGCCGTTTCAACAAGGGCGTCGATTACGTGGGCGACGTTCCGCAGTTCACCAAGGAGTTCGAAGAGGACATTGCGACCATCGCGTTTGCGGTGAAGCGTTACGGGCTGCCGGAGAACCTGAAGCTCAGCGTTCACTCGGGTTCGGACAAGTTCTCGATCTACAAGGCGATCCACGATGCGGTGGTGAAGTTCGATGCCGGTCTGCACTTGAAGACCGCTGGGACAACCTGGCTGGAAGAGCTGATCGGCCTGGCTGAAGCGGGTGGTGACGGTTTGGCGATTGCGAAGGAAGTCTATGCCGAGGCGTTCGCTCATGCCGAAGAGCTTTGCAAGCCGTATGCGACGGTGATCGATATCGACTACGCAAAGCTCCCGAGTGTGGAGGAAGTGAACAGCTGGACGAGCGAGCAGTATACGGATGCTCTGCGGCACGATCAGAAGAACCCTGCGTACAACCCGAGCTTCCGCCAGCTGCTGCATGTGGGCTTCAAGGTGGCGGCGAAGATGGGCGACAAGTACTTGAAGGCCCTGGAAGCGAATGAGGCGATCGTTGCGAAGAATGTGACGGAGAACCTGTTCGATCGGCACATCAAGCCGGTGTTCCTGGGGCAGTAATCGATAGCAGCGGCTCTGGAAGGTCTGTCTCGCACGTGAGAGGCGGGCGTCCAGAGCCGATGCTATTTGCTGGCTGATATGGTGTTGGGACGATTTGATTCGGAGTTGGGAGTAAGGATGATCGTTGTGTTGATGGGCGTAAGCGGATCGGGCAAGACCACCATTGGAACGCTGCTCGCTGGGCGCATGGGAACGGTGTTTGCCGATGCGGACGACTATCACCCGGCTGCGAACAAGGCGAAGATGGCTGCGGGACATCCGCTGAACGATGAAGATCGTCAGCCGTGGCTCGAGACGCTGAATGGCTTGATGCGCGGTTGGAACGAGAGCGGCAAGGGCGGAGTTCTGGCTTGCTCGGCGTTGAAAGAAAAGTACCGTGAGACGCTGGCGAACGGCATGCCTGGAGGCGCGGTGAAGTTTGTGCTGCTGGATGGCAGCAAGGAGCTTATCTCGGAGCGGCTAGCGCATCGCAATCATGAGTTCATGAACCCGAAGCTGCTGGATACGCAGTTTGCGACGCTGGAGAAGCCGAAGGACGCGATCTGCGTGGTGAACGATAAGTCTCCCGATGAAGTGGTGAGTGAGATTTTGCAGCAGGTGAAGTAATTACAGGAGCGATACGAGATGGCATCGAAGTTGTTTGATCTGACGGGTAAGACGGCTGTGGTTGTGGGTGGAACTTCGGGTATCGGACTGGCGATTGCGCTGGGACTTGCGGACAGCGGTGCTGACGTGGTGGCAACAAGCCGCCGCTTGGAGCAGTGCGAGGAAGCGGCCGCGGCGATCGAGGCGAAGGGTGTGAAGTCGCTGCGCCTTGCGAGCGATGTGGCTGATCGCGCGAGTCTGCAGACGCTGTGCGATGAGACGATCAAGGCGTTTGGCAAGGTCGATATCGTGGTGAACAGCGCGGGCAAGATCAAGCGCGCGCCGACGGTCGATTTTCCTGAGGACGAGTGGAACTCGATCATGGACACGAACGTGACGGGAACGCTGCGCTCCTGCCAGATCTTTGGCAAACACATGCTGGAGCGCGGCTACGGCAAGATCGTGAATATCGCTAGCCTGAACACCTTCGTGAGCCTGAAAGAAGTGACTGCGTATGCTGCTTCGAAGGCTGCTGTGGGCGCGCTGACGCGTTCGCTGGCGGTGGAGTGGAGCTCGCAGGGGATCACTGTGAATGCGATCGCTCCTGGCGTGTTCCGCACGGCGCTGAACCAGAAGCTTCTGGATGAAAGCCCGCGTGGGGCCGAGCTGAAGATGCGTACGCCGATGAACCGCTTCGGCAAGACGGAAGAGACTGTTGGCGCGGCGATCTACCTGGCCAGCGATGCGAGCTCGTTTGTGACGGGCGAGATCATCGTGGTCGATGGCGGTTTCCTGGCGAGCGGTGTGAATCAGTAAAAGAAGTGAGAAGTGAGAAGACAGAAGTGAGTAGATCAGCCAATCGTGATGTTTGCGATTGGCCTTTTCTATTTGCCGTGAGTTGTGGGGCGGCGTTGTAGTAGGCTGACGGAAATCCCTTTCACTGTCTGGAGTCTGCATGAAGCTTTCGCGTCGTGGGTTTACGAAACTGTGTGGTGGAGCCGCTGTCGCCGAGGTAGCGTTGCGTGGTTGGTCTGTGACCGCGCAGGTTACGGGTGAAGCGCTGACGGCGAAGTCGCTGACTGCGGCTTCAGCAATGATCCACGAGAAGAGCGTCACGCCGACGCAACTGGTGCAGGCGCTGCTGGACCGCATCAACGCGATCAATCCCAAGGTGAATGCGTATGTGACGGTGATGGGACGACAGGCGCTGGAGCAGGCGAAGACGCTGGATGCCGAGCAGAAGGCAGGCAAGTTTCGCGGGCCGCTGCATGGCATTCCGCTGGCGCTGAAGGACAACATTGATACAGCAGGAACGCGCACGACGGCGGCGAGCCCGATGTTCAAGGACCGCATTCCGACCGAGGATGCGGATATTGTGACGCGGCTGAAGAAGAACGGCGCGATCATCCTGGGCAAGCTGAACCTGCACGAGTTTGCGATTGGCTGCACTGGTGACGTGTCATACTTTGGGCCCGCTCGCAATCCGTGGGCGCTGGATCATGTGACGGGTGGATCTTCTTCGGGTTCGGGCGCTGCGGTGCGGTCTGATCTTTGTTACGGAGCGTTGGGAACGGATACAGGTGGAAGCATTCGGGTTCCTTCGGCGTGGTGCGGCATTGTGGGACTGAAGCCGACGGTGGGACTGGTTTCGATTCGCGGGATTATTCCTTGTGCGATCGACCTTGACCACTGCGGGCCGATGGCGCGCAACGTCGAGGACGTGGCGCTGATGCTGGGATCGATGACGGGTTACGATCCTGAGGATCTTTACAGTGTTCCGAGCGAGCCGGTTGACTATGTGAAGGCGATGAAGACGACTCCGATTGCGGAGCTGCGGATCGGGACGCCTGCTTCGTTCTACGACCACATGGAGCCTGAGGTGGAAGAGGCGATCAAGGCTGCGCTTGCGGTGCTGAGCAAGATGACCAAGGGTGTGACTTCGGACGCGCCGCTGATGGAGTTCAGCCTCGTGAGCGGCAATCTCGGGGATGCGAGTGCGTATCACGAGGATTTGATTCGGCAGTACGGTATTTCTTACATGGCTCCTGACAGAACGCGGTTCGAGCGGATGATGAATCCGCCTGCTGGAACGAAGGTGGCGAGTGCTGCAGACGATGCGCGAGCGCGGCAGCGGCTGGCGCTGATGCGGCACACGATCGATGGCGTGTTCAAGGACTTCGACGTGGTCGTGGTGCCGACGATCCGTAACATGCCGCCGAAGATCAACGACTCGCTGGCGCGGGAATCATCGGGTGCGGAGGCGAACAAGAAGATCTATGACTGGTTCGATGGAACGTCGGCTTGCTCGAATACTTCGCCGTTCGATGTGTATGGAATTCCGGCGATTACGGTGCCTTGCGGGTTCTCGAAGAGCGGGCTGCCGATCGGGATCATGATTGCGGCTCCGCACTTCAAAGAAGGGACTGTTCTGGCGCTGGCGTATGCGTATCAGAAGGCGACAGACTGGCATACGCGGACGCCGATGCTGACGGCGGATATGGCGGTTCCTCCGATTGTTGAGGGCAAGCAGCCGCCTGACGACAAGAAGTAAATACCCCCCTCCCCACATACTTTGGGTGTCAAAGTCTTCATTCGCGGTGGGTTAGGGTGTGAAGCCTGCGGTCATAAGTCTGGAACAGGAAAGCCGCCTCTGCGTTAGCGCGAGGCGGCTTTTTCCTTCTATTTCCATTATAGCGAGGCCGAAGGGGTAAACATGCAATTACTTTTTGGGGCTAAAAGGTGCGTGGTTGTTGGGGATTTCGATTTCGGGGAGGAGGTGGGGGCTTGACAGGGATTTGAAGAGGCGGGCACTCGTGTGCTTCCCGTTTTTTCAAGATGAGGCTGTCATGAACGGGGCACATGGGGCGATGGGGCTTTCGTGTTGGTTCGAAATGCAGATTCCTCCGCTTCGCTGCGGAATGACAAAAAAGAGTGGCTGCGGAATGACAAAAAAGAGTGGCTGCGGAAGAAGAAAGGAAGGGGTTAGTGGGCTCCGGCTGGGGGTTTGCCCGGTTTTACCTTTTTCAGGAACCAGACTCCGATGACGCAGGCGCAGCAGAGGGCGGCGAGCAGGCGGAAGACGTCTACGAAGGACCATTGGGTGGCCTGGCGCTGCAGCTGCTGGTAGAGCGTGACCTGGGCGGGGACGAGGGTGTGGGTGGCGCCGAACTGGTTGGTGAGGGCTTGCTGGGCTCCGCTGATGGCGTTCTGGTAGGCGGCGCCGGATTGCGGCATGTAGTTGGTCAGCTCGTTCTGGTGGGAGTCGGCGCGGCGGGTGAGCAGGGTGGTGGCGATGGAGATACCAATGGAGCCGCCGACGTTGCGCATGAGGTTGAAGAGACCGCTGGCGTTGCCAATCTGCTCGTTGCTGAGCGTGCCGTAAGAGGCCGTGCTGATGGGCACGAAGATGAAGCTGAGAGCGAAGCCGGTGAGGAGAATCGGCAGGAAGAGAGTGGTCGGCGAGATGTCGAGCGTGACCGAGCCGAAGTAGAGCGTGGTGAGGCCGAAGAGACCGAAGCCGAAGGTGAGCAGGTAACGCGGGTCGACCTTGTTCGACAGGAAGCCGATGAGCGGCATGCCGCAGATGGCGCCCATACCGCGGGGAGCGACGGCAAGGCCCGCTGTGAAGGCGGTATAGCCGAGGAGTTCCTGATAGAAGAGCGGCAGGACTGTGGTGGTGGAGTAGATGCCGATTCCGAAGAGGAAGATCAGGACGCAACCGACGGCGAAGTTGCGGTCCTTGAGGATGCGGAGGTTGACCAGGGGGGACTTGCCCCAGATGGACTGCCAGACGAAGACGGAGAAGCCGATGACCAGAGCGAAGGTGCCCCAGCAAATCCAGGTGTTGGCGAACCAGTCGACTTCCTGACCTTTGTCGAGGATGACCTGGAGGCAGCCGGTCCAAACGATGAGAGCACCGAAGCCGAGGTTATCGAAGCGGGGAACCTTGGCGTTCTTGATGTAGCTGGGATCGTGGATGTACGTGTTGATCATGTACAGGGCCGCGGCACCGATGGGAACGTTGATGTAGAAAGCGTAGCGCCAGGAGTAGGTGTCAGTGAGCCAACCGCCGAGGGTGGGCCCGAGGACTGGGGCGACGACGACGCCGAGGGCGAAGACGGCCATGGCGGCTCCGCGCTTGGCGGGCGGGAAGCTTTCGAGCAGAATGGCCTGCGAGAGGGGCTGCAGGGCGCCCCCACCGGCGCCCTGGACGACGCGGAAGATGAGGAGCAGGCCGAGGGTGGGCGCGGCTCCGCAGGCGAAGCTGGCGACGGTGAAGATGGCCACGCAGGTCATGAGGAAGCGCTTGCGGCCGAAGCGAAGCGAGAACCAGTTGGAGGCCGGAAGGATTACGGCGTTTGAGACGAGGTAGCTGGTGAGGACCCAGGTGGCCTCGTCATTGGAGGCGGAGAGCGAACCGGCGATGTAGGGGAGAGCGACGGCGGCGATGGAGGTATCGAGGACCTCCATGAAGGTGGCAAGCATGACCGCCGCGGCGATGAGCCACGGGTTTACGCCCCTGGTGAGATCGGCGGTCTGATCTGCCGATTCTGCGTGGGCCGGGTCTGTATGATCCTGGGGCGCGGTGGCGGTGGCTGCCAAGGGCTGGGTCTCCGTGCGGTGTGCCGCGTCTTCAGATTCGATGCGGGAATCCGGGAGCAGGTTCCGCTGGCGGGCGGATATTGGTATAGCTGAGCCGATTAGCGCGCGGGGAGCGGAAACTGCTTGCCGACGAGTGCGATGGCAGAGTCCATGGTGTTGCCAAAGTTGAAGGCGTCTTCGGTGACGGGTTGAGCGACGCGAATGATGCCTTGACTATCCGTGATGATGGCGAAGGGTGGGTCGTTGGCGCTGAAGAGGCTGAGCAGCGAGGCATCGACAGCGAAGGTGGGTGTGCCGGTGAGGTAGTTGGCGGCGTCGGCGGGGCTGAAGCTGGGGTTCGGCTTGGTGGGTGGTTTGTTTGGAGGCATCGTTTCGGCGAGAAGACCGTAGAAGTAGGCTTCATGGCCGGAGACGGTGAAGACGGTTTCCGGGAACTTGCTGCCCATGCGAATGCACTGGGCGCACCAGTCGGGGAAGAGCAGCAGCGCGGTGATGGCGTGGAGGGCGGGCACCTGCGGCGCCTGACGCGTGCTGGTCAGGTAGGGTCGTGCGCCAGGCCAGCTGGCGGGGGTGAGCTTTGGCAGCGGCTGGCCGAGCAGGGCGTAACGACGGCGGAGCGCGGCGATGGGGATGGCGTCGTCGGGAGCGAGCTGAGGGGGAAGCGCGGCGTCGAGGGTGGCAACGGTTTCCGTGGGGGACTGCCTGGAGAGCTGCTGGAGGATGGCGAGGGTGAGGCCGTCGGCGTAGAGCTCGCGGACTGATTGAGATGAGGGGGATTGTTGTGTGGGAGGCGTGGCGGCCGCGTGCAGGTTCGCGAGGAGGAGAGGCTGGCGGGCGGCGCTGAGGGCGAGGGCATCCTCGGTGTCGGTGAACTGCATGTAGGCGATGGCTTCGGTGAAGGTGTCGGCGGCGACGGAGTCGTAGGGGAGTTTGTCGGGGATGGCCGCGAGCATCGCTTGTGCGGACTTGAAGGCGGCACGCTCGTTTTTGGCGTGGAGCTGGGCGTCGATGAGGCTGGCGTAGGCGTCCTTGAGGCGGGGCCTGGGGGTGTCGGCTGCGATGTAGAGGGAGGTGGCGTCGATGACGGCGGGCCAGGACTGGCCGAGCGCGCAGAGGTGCGCAAGGTCGATGAGGTCGTCGTTGGCGAAGGTCTTTGGGTCGCGGGCGGCGCACTCGGTTTGTGCATGGGCGATGGTGATTTTGAGGGCGGCGAGCTCGGTGTCGGACCAGTTGCCGAAGGAGGCGCGGGTGAGGTCGAGCGGGTGCATGGCCGCGTCGTAGGCGGCTTTGGGGGAGAGCTGTGGAGCGGGGGTGGGCGATGCCCCGCTTTGGGCGGCGGCGATCGAGGCGGAGAGAGCTAGTGCGAGAATGAGGGATTTGGGAGGCATCGGTGGTTGGACGAGGCGGGAGAGATTGAGTAATTCTCCTAATACTTTAGGAGATGGGAACGAAAAGAGCAAATATGTAAGCGGTTGTCGCGACAAAGTCTGTTGCTTCCGCTATGAGCGTTTATGAGGACTAATCAAGTGGGCGTCCGAACAGCCGACTACTTGGACAAGTGCAGCAACCGCTCAACGTCCTCGCGGCGCGCGCCTTTCGTGGCCTGTAACTTCCACTCCTGCCGCCGACTGAAGGAAGCATACCAGCAGTCAACCCGATCAGTTGATAGTTCGTAGACCATCACGCTGCCCCTGCCGTTCGCTACCGTGTTCCCGCTATACCAGACAAAACATGCCGATCGGCTGAAGTCCTGAATACGCCTGAGTAGATTGGATTCGCTGGGTTGCTTCTCGGATCGGTGCGGCATCTCGGGCAACGGAGATTCAACGTAATGGTCGCCAGCCCGCAAAAAAGACCATTGCCCCTCAATTCTGTTTGGGTTAAAGGGTGGGAAGGTCACCTTATCTTGATAGAACTCATCCAGGGCGGCATCGAACCGATTCGTCACGCCGCCCCAGTTGAAATCCACTATTCCCTTACCTGAAAACCTCAGCCACTTATGGTCAAACCAGTTGTCGATCTTGATGACCCATAACTCGTCTGATCTGTTCCGGCGGGCGAGCCCTTTCACCATCGCATTGAGCATCGCAATGAAGTAGGGATCGTCCGTCTCACCGACTGAAATCTCTGTTGGCATGAAGCCATTATCCTCTACCTTCGCAAAAGCACCCGTTGGACGGCTCAGCCAAGGCGATTGTCCAGACAACGGCATATTGGACAGATGACTGCTCCAGCCTGATTGCTGACGAGAAGTCGGCATATCGGAAGTTGGGGCGGCGATCCGACACGCAGATTCCCTTCGGGAATGACAAGCAAATGCAAGAGTGAGATGAGGGCTTTTGGCTTGCCTTCGCTTAGGATATGACTGCCATGCGCGGGTTTAGTCGCGGCGGAGGTCACCGACTAGTTTTGCGATGCCCAGGAGGAGGGTGAGGAGGCCGGTGGGGAGGCAGCCCATCGCGATCATCAGGGTGAGCCAGCCGCCGTTGGTGTGCGGGCCCTGGTGGCCTACGCCGCCAAAGACGGTGTCCATCAGCAGAGCGGAGATCGCTCCGGTGGCGAAGATGAGAGAGCCGGTGATGAGGAGCTTGCGGGTGTCGGATTGCATAAGGGCAGTGGGGAGACAGTAGTGAGTAGACAGTAGTGAAGAGCGAGAAGCAGGTGCTTCGCCTGCGGCTCAGGATGACAAGGCTATCGGCAGTTATCGGGGCTCGCGGGTTACTTGTAGGCGGCGAGCAGGGCGTAGACGACGACTCCGGAGACAGAGACGTAGAGCCAGATGGGGAAGGTGTAGCGTGCGATCTTTTTGTGGGCCGGGAAGCGGCCGGTGAGTGAGAGAAAGAAGGTGATCAGGATCATCGGCAGGGCTACTACGGCGAGCAGGATGTGCGGCAGCAGGAGGATCCAGAGGTAGATAAAGCGGATCGTCGGGTGGCCGGCGGGGAACTTCATGTCGCCGTGCATGGCGTGGTTGAGGATGTAGCTGACGAGGAAGAGGCTGGAGGCGATGAAGGCCGCGAACATGGCGTTGCGATGGGCCGTGATCTGGCGCGCTTTGATCCTGCTGAAGCCGATGAGCAGGAAGATCGTGCAGAGTCCGTTGAGGGCGGCGTTGAGCGCGGGCAGGAAGGCCAGTTGCGTTCCGGCGACGTCGGTCGGCTGGTGGTAGTAGACGAGCCAGCTGAGAAAGAGGGACGCGACGAGGCTGATGCCGATGATCGTGGCGATGATCGAGGGGGGCGTGCGGTAGGTGTTGGTGTCGTGCGCGGTCGTCATGGTGGTGGTTTCAGTGTAGCGGGTGGCGGTGCTGGTGGGGCGAACTGCAGGTCTCTCCGCTGCGCACCGCGATAAAACTGCGGTGCTTCGGTCGAGATGACAAAGTTGAGGTGGTTCGGATGAAGCAGATTCCCTGCGGGAATGACAAACAAAAGCGGGCGAAGCAGATTCCCTGCGGGAATTACAAGACAGATTAAAAGATGAGGCGTCCCTGGGCGTTGAGCATCATGGCGGCGAGGAGCAGTGGGAGATAGATTACTGAGACTTTGAGCAGGTGGCGGGCGATGGTGCGGTTCTTGGTGTCCTGCGGGTGGCGCGTGATGGTCATGAAACGGATGGTGGCGGCGAGGTACCAGAGGCCGAGCCCGGTGGCGACGATGGCGTAGGGCAGGCCGCAGATGTGCAGCCAGTAGGGCCAGAGGCTGACCGGGATCATGAGGACGGCGTAGAAGAGCGACTGCAGGGCAGAGGAGCGGGCGGCCCAGTCAATCGAGGACTGCGTGGAAGTGACGCGGATGCCGGCGCTGGCGTAGTCGTTGCGGTACATCCAGCCGATGGCCATGAAGTGCGGGAACTGCCAGACAAAGATGATGGCGAAGAGGGCGACGGCGGGCCACTCGATGAGGCCGCGGGCGGCGGTCCAGCCAATGAGCGGAGGGAGCGCGCCGGGGAAGGCTCCGATGAAGGTATTAAGGGTGGTGATGCGCTTGAGCGGTGTGTAGATGCCGACGTAGCCGACGGCGGTGAGCAGCGTCAGCATGCCGGTGATGGGGTTCGTAGCCCAGGCGAGGTAGATGGAGCCGAGGCAGGTGAGCGCGAAGCCGAGGAGCAGGCCGTGGGCGAGGCCGATGCGGCGTTGAGCCATGGGCCGCGAGGCGGTGCGCGGCATCAGGAGGTCGGTGGAGCGTTCGAGAGCCTGGTTCAGGACGGCGGAGCCAGCGGTGACGATGGCGACGCCGATGAGGGTCTTGAGAAGAAGCAGATTGAAGGGAGGAATCGAGGAGGCGAGCGAGCCGAGATAAAAACCGGCTCCAGCGGTGATGACAACCATCAGCGAGACGCGAGGCTTGGCGAGGGCGACGTAGTCGGAGAGCAGGGTGTGGCGGCGCGTCGCGGTCTTGGGCGCGGAGGCGGTGGCCGGGATGGTCGCGGTGGGGGTCACGTTAGCTACTTATCAGGATACAGGGGGAGGTAGGGAGTAGGGAGTCGTAAATCGAGAGTAGGCGATGTTCGGTTTGCGGGGAGGAGCGCAAACCGCAGGGCTAAAGCCCTGATTCTCTGCGCGGTATGAGACCCGCGGCTGAAGCCTCGGGGTACCCGAGTGGAGGCTGGAAGTCAGTGCTGTGGATTGCAGCGGGAATGGGGCAGTGGTAGACTACGCGCAACGACACAGCTGGAGCTTCTTTTGCTGGTGTCACGGGTAGGTAGGTCTTCAGCAGCGAAAGCGTGAAGGATTTCCAACTCGAGAGTGGTGGTCCTCCTGGACCGCCGGGTACGTTGCCCTCAGGGCCGCGGCCGGTCGGTCGCGAGGCGGAGGGATGGCGTGCGGTGACGCGCGTTCTCCGAAGTTGTTTCGAATGGGCGGGTGGGACTGCCCATGGATCTTTTGCCGATATTGCGAATGTTGTGATGCCTTCGGATTGCCGTTTGTGTGGCGCGGCGATGGTTTCGTTGGGCAGGGTTCGGGTTTGTGAGGCATGCGTGGCGCTGGTGGGTGCTCGCACGGCTGGACGAGATGAGACGGTTTGTTCGCGTTGTGGGGACGCGATGGGGTTTGAGTCGGCGCGGATGATGGCGGCGATGGGATTGAGTGAATGCACGATGTGCAGGCTGGCACCTCCAGAGTTTGAACGCGCGGTGGCTGCGGACGATTACGACGAAGAGATGCGAGAGATGCTGCACCTGCTGAAGTTTGCGGGGCGGCGTGCTGTGGCTGAGGTTTTGCTGGGCGAGCGGCTGGCGGCGGCGATCGCGCTTTTGCGGGATGCGGCGAAGGAGTTGGTGGTGGTTCCGGTGCCGCTGTTTGCGGCCCGCGAGCGGGAGCGTGGGTATAACCAGGCGGAGCTGCTGGCGAAGGCTGCGGTCCGCAGGATGAGTCCGAAGCTGAAGGTGTCGGCTGGTGTGCTGGTGCGGGTGAAGGATACTCGGCCGCTGTACATGCTGAGCCCGAAGCAGCGGCGAGCGAGCCTGCGCGGGGCGTTTCGGGTGGCAAGGCCTGATGCGGTGATTGGCCGCGAGGTGCTGCTGGTCGATGACGTGATGACGACCGGAGCGACGGCTCGGGAATGTGCGCGGGTGTTGAAGGGGGCGGGAGCGACGAAGGTCTGGGTCGCGACGGCGGCGAAGGCTCAGCCTGCTGGAAGTGTGGCGGTGTATCGGGAGTCGGATGTGGCGATGTGGAGTGTTGGTGGTAGTTCTCCCACGTCTCAGAATCGAGACATGGGGCACCCAGTGAAGTCGTCGGATGGGTCGGTAATAAAGTCGCCGGATGTTTCCAAACGGAGAGAGTTTTGGTAAGTCTCCGATGTCTCAGAATCGAGCCATAGGGCACCCAGATTTTTTAGTAGTCGGAGAGAGTTTCGTAAGACAACGTACTTATTGACCGGAGGCAGGGATGCACGCAGGCGATACGAGGACGCGGACGAAGCGAACGGGGAATAGACACCACACAACCCATCCGGTGCCGGGAACGGCGCGGGCGGAGGCGATTGATATTCGCATGGGTGTGTTTCGGCAGCCAGCGATGCAGACGCCGGTGCTGGTGCTGAATGCGAGCTATGAGCCGATCAACATATGCGGCGCGCGGCGGGCGCTGGTGCTGGTGCTGAAGGGCGTGGCGCGCACGGAGGAAGAGCAGGGAGCGATGCTGCACTCGCACAAGATGAACCTGCAGATGCCGAGCGTGATTCGGCTGCTGGAGTACCGGCGGATTCCGCACCAGACGCGCGCGCTGAGCCGAAAGAATATTCTGCTGCGCGATCGCAATACGTGCCAGTACTGCCAGAAGGTGCTGATCGCTGCTGAGCTGACGCTGGACCACGTGCTGCCGCGGTGTCGCGGAGGACTGAGCACGTGGGAGAACCTCGTGGCGTGCTGCAAGGACTGTAACCGTCGCAAGGGAAGCCAAATGCTGCATGAGCTGACGGACATGAAGCTGCTGCGTGAGCCGAGACCGTTCTCGCTGCACACGTCACGGCACATTATGCGGATGATTGGGTCGGCGGATGCGAACTGGCGGAAGTATTTGTACTTTGAGAATGAGACAGCGGCTTGAGAGGCAGGGAGTAGGGAACAGGGAGTAGAGAAGCAAAAGCGGACGCGCTTGGGGAATGACGAGCCAGAGTGCAAGAGGGCGCCACGAGTCAGGTGGCGTCCTTTGCACTTTGTGGAGGGGATTGGTGGCGCGATAGATTGCTGATAGGCTGCTGCCATGTTCAGCAAAACTGGGGTTGCGGTTGTGGCGGTGGTTTTCGCTGCGTGTGGTGTGGGCGGGTATGCGCAGCATCCGATTGAGCCGCGTGGTGCGGCGCGTGCAGCGAACGGTGATGGGGTGTATCGAGCGCTGCGGACGGCGGGGCCGGTGGGTGAGGGCGTGCGGGTGAAGGAGTTCACTCTGGAGCGTGAGGGTGGCATCTTTCACTTTACCGACGGTGCTTTCTATCTCTATGGAGTGGTGAGCGGTCGCGAGACGGGCGCGGTGTTTCTGGGGCATGGACGGTTCGAGCTGGCTCCAAAAGAGGCGAACGAGCAGCACTCGCTGGCGCTGCTGACGAAGAGCGGTGTGATGTCGCAGGAGTTTTCGACGGTAGTGCTGCGTTTCAGCGACGACACGGCGGAGGAGATCCGCAAGGCTTCCGCGGGCAGTGCGGGACCGTTGGCTTCGCAGGCGAGCGCAGCTGCGTCCGGGCTGGCAAAGGAGTTTCGAACGACGCTGCATGAGAACTTCGATCTAAGGCTGCTGGGAGAGGTGACGGCCGGGCCGGAGGCGTCGACGCGAGAGCGATTCTTTCTGGCGTCGTTTCGGATGGGAGGCATGTTCAGCGGAAGGAATGTGCTGTTCAAGGTGGATCCGGAGCGCGTGCCTGATCAGGTGGAGCTGACGACGTGGGACGGCTCGAACTATGACACGTGGGCGGCCTACAAGATGAAGGATGCGGCGGTGGAGCGAGGCGTTCCGCTGCATGTCTCCGAACAGGTGATGGATGTGCGGATGGAACGGTCGGGCAAGATGACGAACGCGGTGGAGACGACGATCACGATGCGTCTCGGTGGGCTGCGTGTGCTGCCGTTGAACCTGTATCCGACGCTGCGTGTGTCGGGTGTGTATGACGGCGACGGTGATCCGCTGGAGTTTGTGCAGGAGGACAAGGAGTACGATCCGCAGTTTGCGATTGTGCTGCCGAAGCCGGTGGCGAAGGGCGCGACGCTGCATGTGCTGACGAAGTACAGCGGGCCGGATGCGGTGCGGCGCGATGGTGATGGTATGTACTACCTGCGGCCGGGCGCGCGTGAGAGCTGGTATCCGGCGGGCGATGAGGCGTTAGGCGGGTTCGCGAACTACAGGATGACGTTTCATATTCCGAAGAACCTGGACATTGTTGCGACCGGCAAGCGGGTAAGTTCCGAGAAAGAGGATGGCGGGCAGAAGGTGGTGTGGGCGACGGATACGCCGATAGCGGTGGCGGGGTTCAACCTGGGTGAGTTTGCTTCGACGCAGCTGAAGACGCCGCAGGGCTTCGAGGTACTGGCGTATGCGAATACGGAGTTGCCAGATTCGATGAAGGGGATGGAAGGCGGCACGATGGGGTCGATGGAGGCAAGCTCGGCGCTGAAGTACGAGTTATCGCAGGGGAGCGCGGCGATCCAGGTGTATTCGGAGTATTTCGGCAAGCTGCCGTACGATCACGTGGCGCTTACGGAGCAGAGTGCCTGCGGGTTCGGACAGAGCTGGCCGATGCTGGTGTATCTGCCAGTGTGTGCTTTCTTCGACGACACGGTGAAGCACCAGATGGGGCTGCTGCAGCACGATCCGAGCTATTGGGAGGAGGTGACTCCGCATGAGGTGGCACATCAGTGGTGGGGGCAGGAGGTGGGGTTCGACAGCTATCGCGACCAGTGGATGAGCGAGGGCTTCGCGAACTTTTCGGTGAGCCTGTACCTAGTGGCGACGAACAAGGACCTGAAGCCGTTCAACGATTTCTGGAAGGAGCAGAAGAAGAACCTGGTGGAAAAGAACGCGATGGGGGTGCGGCCGATCGATGCAGGGCCGCTGACGATGGGCCAGCGTGTGGCGAATGAGAAGACGGGAAATGTGTATCAGGACCTGATCTACAGCAAGGGCGCGTATGTGATGCACATGCTGCAAGTGATGTATTGGACGCCGAAGGAAGGCGAGGCACCGTTCAAGCACTCGATGCAGGAGTTTGTGAAGGAGTATGCGGGCAAAGCGGCATCGACGGAGGACTTAAAGGCGAGCTTCGAGCGCACGATGCCGCCGTGGATGAATGTTGCGCACGACGGCAAGCTGGACTGGTTCTTCAACGAGTATGTGTACGGCACGGAGCTGCCGCACTACGACGTGGCGTCGGACTTTACGGTAGAGAATGGCGAGACGACGATGCACTTCAAGGTGACGCAGAGCCATGTGTCCGATGGCTTCCTGATGATTTTGCCGCTGTACCTGCAGATGCAGGATGGACACACGCCGCGGCTGTTCAACCTGTCGATCAAGGGGAACTCGACGGTGGAGCGCACGGTGAAGCTGGGCAAGGTGCCGTCGCCTGCCAAGAAGCTGATTGCGAATTATTACGAGGACATTTTGAGTAATTAGGGCGCTTCGGAACGCGAAGATAGAGGCATTGAGAGCAAAGGGCGCTCAGGAAAGCGCGAAGGACGCCACGAGTTCCGTAGCGTCCTTTGTCTGCTTGGTGGGTTGAGCTTAGTGGGGTTTGGCGGGTGGGGTGGACATGGGGTTGGCGTCGTTCTCTTTGCCAGCATCGTCAGGCTTGTTGTTAGTGATGTCTTCGCCGTTGTAGTGGATGGTGACGCTGGTCTTGAAGCGCTTGTAGTCGGTGTAGCGGACGACGGTGCGGACGTGGACGTCCTGTGAGAGAGCTCCGTGCTGTGCGGCGAAGTGCAGGATGCCCTCGGCCTTGGTGTAGGTGGGGAACCAATACTTGTCGTCGATCTGCTGGTAGTAGGTGGTGTAGGGCGGGGAGAGATCTTCGTGGCCGACGCGGGTGTCCTGCGGGACGGTGAGGCCGTTGATGAGGACGATTTCATTGTCCTGCTGGTCGACCCAGACCTTGCCCTGGAAGTAGCGCTTGCCTTTGACGAGGGTCTTGGGGGCGCAGTCGAAGACGTAGGTATCGAGGTCGTCGACCTTCTGGCGACCGAGGTAGGTGAGGTTGTACTCGGGCAGCTCGGGGGCGGTGAGAACGAAGGGCAGCTTCTTTTCGATGTCCTTGAAGTCGTTCTCGGTCATGATGACCTTTTCGATGGTGTTCTGCGGAGCGAAGACGACGTGCTCGACGCGGCGACCGTCCTTATCGAAGGAGATGTCGGTGATCTGGTGGTACTCGCCGTCGGGGCGATTGGTGTCGTCGGAGATGGTGTTGAACTTTACGTCCTGGCGGAAGGTGTAATCGTTGCGCGCGGCAGAGAAGGCGGACTCCTGCTGGCCCATCTTTTCGAGGATCTGCGGGAGGGTGATGCCGGTGGGTGGTGTGGGGTCGAGCGTGCCGAAGCCCTGGGCATTTGCCGTAAGAGCGAGGGCCGGGGTAGTGACGAGGGCGAGCAGAAGGAGAGTGAGCTTCATTGGATGTGCGGGCATCGCTTAGAGGTGGCGGTTAGAAATGACTTAACGGTTGTGGCTAGAGGAGATCCTCGGGTTTCTTCGACTGCGCAGCTTGCGAAAAGCCCAGGCTGCTTCGCTCAGAATGACGGAGATCTACTGCCGTTCTTCAACAGGATAGACGGGTTCGCGCGGGAAATGGGTTAGGGGGCGGCGTAGACTGCGGTATGGCTTTTGATAGAGCAAAGATGCCACGGGTGAAGAAGCCGCGCGAGCCGCTGGGGGTGGCTGGGCTGCTGGAGTATGCGGTCCGGTCGCTGGCGTCGAAGATGAAGAGCGAACGCGATATGCGGTTTAGGATGCGGGACCGCGCGGAACCGGGCGAGGCGGGGCAGGCGGCGATCGACGCGGTGATTCTCAAGTTGAAGGAGTATGGCTACCTGAGCGATGAGCGCTTTGCGGCTGCGTACACGCGGATGAGGCAGGAGAACGAGAAGTTCGGCAAGCGGCGCGTGCAGCAAGGGCTGATGCAGAAGGGGATTCCGAATGAGCTGGCGAATGCGACGCTGACGACAGCCTATGAGGATGTGGACGAGGTCGCGCTGGCGAGGCAGTATGTCGAACGCAAACGGATGAAGAAGCCGGAGGGCGAGAAGGAGATTGCGCGGGCGATGCGTCGGCTGGTGGGCGCGGGGTTCAGTGTGGGGACGGTGTGGAAGGTGCTGCGGGGGTGGGGGACAGAGGTGGAGGAGGTGGATGTCGAAGGAATGGAGGAGTGAGGCTCGGACAGGAGACAGCAAACCTATGGACTGAAGCCCGTTCCCTTCTTTGCTGACGATGAGACCCAATGCTAAAAAGCATCGGGGTACTGAGCTTAGGTGGGGTTGGAGAAGGCAGGAGCAAATGCAGAAGCAGATTCCCCATTCGACTTCGCTCAGGGGAATGACAATAAAGGCGATCATGCAGAACGATGTACAGCGGGTGGTTGGGATTGACTGGTCGGGGCGGGTGGATGCGGCGGGGCAGCGGCGGCATATCTGGGCTGGAGTGTGGACGCGGGGTGAGAAGGTTCGGCTGGAGGCCGGAAGGACGCGAGCAGAGGTTGCGGAGTGGCTGATTGAGCTGGCCAAGGAGACTCCGCGGATGGTGGTGGGGTTCGATTTCTGCTTCGGGTTTCCGGCGTGGTTTGTGCGGGATGAGCAAGGGGCGAAGACGGGGCCAGCGTTCTGGGAGCTGGTGTCTCGCGAGGAACATGCAGAGCGATGGCTGGCGACGGGGTATGAGGATGCGAGGTTCTGGGGTAAGCCTCATAAGCGACCGGCGGAGTTCAGTGGGGAACATCTGCACCGGATGCTGCGGGCTACGGATATTGATTGCAAACTGGCCGCGTATATCCCGGAGGAAGAGCGGCGTGAGCGGGTGAAGGGGATTACTCCGAAGAGTGTGTTTCAGATTGGCGGGGCGGGGAGTGTGGGGACGGCTTCGCTGCGTGGGTTTGCGGTGCTGGAGCGACTGCGTGGCGCCGGGTTTCGGGTGTGGCCGTTCGACGCGCCGGGGCTTGCGCTGAAGAGGCCGCAGCCGCTGGTGGTGGAGATGTATACGCGGCTGATGACGGGGCCGGTGAAGAAGTCGAATGCGGAGGCACGGAAGGCTTACCTGAAGGCGAAGGGATACTCAGGGCTGGGGCGTGGTGTGCTGCAGAGGGCGCTGGCGGGGGAGGATGCGTTCGATGCGCTGGTGAGCACGATGGTGATGGCGGAGCGGCGCGCGGAGTTTGCGACGCTGCCGAAGCCGCGGGATCCGCTGCATGAGGTGGAGGGGTGGACCTGGGCGCCGTAAAGAACACGGAGAGCTTTCGCGTGAAAGCTTCCAGCTACTGTGGCGAATGTAGACCCTCGGGGTTCTTCGACTACGCGCTGCGCGCTTCGCTCAGAATAACGGTGATTAGGTGGATTTAGAGCAGGTTGAGGATCGGCATCGGTGGCAGGGCGCCGATCTTTGTGGCTAGTTCGCGGAAGAGCTCGATGGAGCGGACGCAGTCTTCGTCGAGCACGTAGTGGATATTTTCGGTGAGGTAGGTGCGGATCGTTGCGGGGGGGACTGCGATCCGTGGGGTCCACTCGGTGACGAGGGTTTCGGTGTTGGCCATGCCTGCGTCGCGGCTGGCGATGAGATCCGCTATGAGTTGCGCTGAGGTGATGTTGTTGGGTGCGAGGGCTTCGGGGCGGACGGCCCAGACGGCGGCGACCCAGGGCAGGCCAGTGAGTTCGCGCCAGAGGGTGGCGAGGTCGATCCAGATGAGGTCGGGGTGCGCTGCGTCGATCTGTGCGCGATGTTCGCGGGCTAGAAGCGCGGGGTCTCCGATGAGGAGCGCGGCATCGTTGGCGGCGAGCATGGGGATAGGATCGGCGTCATGTTCGATGAAGACAGGGCGAGAGTCATGGAAGTGCTCGAAGAGGATGCGGGCGTAGGCGGCAGAGCTGCGGCTGGCTGTGTCGGCTGCGAGGGTGCGGACGGATTCGAGGGCGGCCTGTTGCGAGAGATGATCGGGGTTCTTGATGAGCAGCAGGATGCTGCGGACGGCGTGCAGCGAAGCGATGGTGCAGCCGGGGACGATGGCGAGCTGGGGGGTGAGGGCGGCGATGGGGATGAGGCCGAGGTCGGCGGTGCCGTCGTGGAGCTGCTGTGCGCAGGCGGAGGGAAGGGTGTAGCGAACGTCGTAGCGGGTGCGAAGGTCTGTGGCTGCGGGTTCGTGCTCGAAGTTGTAGAGCAGAGGCGCGGGGTTCAGAAACGAGATGGCGGCGACGCGGAGGGGCATAGAGGCAGGGATTCGGGAATAGGGAATGGGGAGTAGGAAAAAGAAGACTGATTTCTAAGGATACGGCCTCGGATTGGATGCGGTAGGATGGGCGCACGACGCAGCAGAGAGGTACGCGTGATGATGAGTGCGAACGAAGAGGCGCGCCTGGGATGGCTTGCGCTGACGTTGACGCCCGGGATGGGTCCTACCCGGTCGGCAAGGACGATACGGCGGCTGGGTGAGGCTGCGCGGGTGCTGACGGCGTCGTTGACAGAGCTGGAGAGCACAGGGATGCCCGCGGAGTCGGCACAGTTTGTGTTCGACGGGCGTGCTCGGACGGCTGCGTTGAAGGAAGCTGAACGGACGGCGGAACAGCAGGCTGTGTATATCACTCCTGAGGATGAGGCTTATCCGGAGCGGCTGTTGCATATCTACGATCCGCCTGCGGTGTTGTGGGTGCGAGGCGAGGTGCGACAGCTGTCGCGCGCAGGGATTGCGGTGGTGGGGACACGGCAACCTTCGCCGTATGGAGCGGGGATGGCAGAGATGTTGAGCCGCGAGCTGGCGAAGCGCGGCATGGCTGTAATGAGCGGGATGGCGCGCGGGGTGGATACGTGCGCACACAAGGGGGCGCTCGATGTCGGAGGGGCGACGGTGGCGGTGTGGGGAACGGGGATCGATGTGATCTATCCAAAAGAAAACAAAAAGCTTGCCGAGCAGATCGTAGCGCAGGGCGGGGCGGTGGTGAGTGAGTTTCCGTTGGGGACGTTTCCGGCGCCGCAGAACTTTCCCATCCGCAACCGGACGCTGAGTGGGATGAGCATCGGAGTGCTGGTGGTGGAGGCTGCGGAGTATTCGGGAACGCGGATAACAGCGCGGTGTGCGCTGGAGCAGGGTCGCGATGTCTACGCGGTGCCGGGGAATGCGACGAACAAGGGGTCGTGGGGGCCGAATACGCTGATCAAGCAGGGGGCGAAGCTGACGGCGACGTGGGAGGACATCTGGGAGGATCTGCCGTCGCAGGTGCGGGTGCAATTGGAGGATGAGCTGGCAGCCCAGAACGGGCAGAAAGAATCGTTTGGTGGGGGGACCGCATCTCTATTCACCGACATGGCTCAAGGGCCGCCGATGAGTGAGCATGAGCGGCTCGTGATACAAGAGTTACGGCAGGACGAGGGTCTTCAACTGGATGCGCTGATCGAACGGCTGGAGGCGAAACTCGCGTCAGGTGAGATATTTACGGCTTTGTTTGAGCTGGAACTGGCGGGCAAAGTGAGGCAGATGCCGGGCAAGAATTATGTGCGGTGCTTTTAAAGGCTGTCGCGGAATGTAGATGCAGATTCCTCCGCTGCGCTGCGGAATGACAAGCCAAGAAGAGCGGAATGACAGGCCGAAAGGGCAGATTGTAGACGCAGATTCCCTGCCGGAATGACAAACAGTAAAGAGGTGAGAGTCGCGTCTAACGGCTTAGGTGGAGAAGAGCGTCATTTGACTTGGCCTCGGCAGTCCGTGTTAGTTTGCATAGGAATTGGAAGCGGAGAGAAGGCTTCGGCCGTTGGCTCTCCGAATGGGTGTGCAGTATGGCAAAGAACCTGGTCATCGTAGAGTCGCCGGCGAAGGCGAAGACGATTGGAAAATATCTCGGTAGCGACTATGTTGTGGAGGCCTCGATTGGGCACATCATGGACCTGCCCAAGAACGATATCGGTGTCGAGCTGAAGATGCGGACGTTTGCGCCGACGCTGATCGTATCGCCAGGCAAAGAGAAGGTGGTGGACCGGCTGAAGAAGCTGGCCGCGAAGAGTGACAGCGTGTTTCTGGCCGCCGATCCTGATCGCGAAGGCGAGGCGATTGCCGCGCACCTGAAGATGCAGCTGTTGCCTTCGATGAAGGACAAGACGAAGCTGCGCCGCGTCACCTTTAATGAGATCACCAAGAAGGCCGTGATCGCGGCGTTCCAGCACACTCGCGACGTGGACGAGGACCTGGTGGATGCGCAACAGACGCGGCGCGTGTTGGATCGCCTGGTGGGCTACCAGATCTCGCCGCTGTTGTGGGACAAGGTCAAGCGCGGGCTGAGCGCAGGACGAGTGCAGACAGTCGCGCTGCGGCTGATCGTGGAGCGGGAGCGGGAGATCAACGCGTTCAACGCGGTGGAGTACTGGAATATAGATGCGGTGCTTTCTCCGGAGAAGAACGGGCAGCAGTTCACCGCTCGCATGGTGGGCGTGGCCGGGCAGCCGATCCGGGTCTCGAACGGCGTGGATGCCGATGGCAAGGAGCAATTTCTCGCGAATGCGCTACCGGACAAGGGCGCCGTCGATGAGGTGATGGCGCAGCTTGAAAAGGCGACGTGGCGGGTGAAGGGTGTCGAGAAGCGCGAGCGCCGGCAGAACCCGAAGGCTCCGTTTACGACGAGCCAGCTGCAGCAGCAGGCGGCTGGACGACTCGGCTTCAATGTGCGGCGCACGATGGGTGTGGCGCAGCGTCTGTATGAGGGTGTGGAGCTGGGCAGCGAGGGCACGGTCGGTCTGATCACCTACATGCGTACCGATTCGACGAACATGAGTGCCGATGCGGTGGCGGAGATTCGCGGGTGGGTCGGCAAGAAGTTTGGCGACAAGTATCTGCCGGAGAAGCCGAACGCGTACAAGAGCAAGAAGGACGCGCAGGAGGCCCACGAGGCGATCCGACCGACGAGCGTGGACAACACGCCAGACAAGATGCGTAAGTACTTGTCCGACGAACAGTTCCGGTTGTACAAGCTGATCTGGGAGCGCGCGGTTTCGAGCCAGATGATGCCTGCGGTCTTCGACCAGACGACAGTGGAGATCGAGGCGAAAGCGGATGCGACCTATGACTTCCGCACTACGGGCAGCATCCTGAAGTTTGACGGCTGGCTGCGCTTCGATGAAGAGACAAAGAAGGCGAAGGCTGCTCGCGCGGAGGCAGAGGCGAAGGCTGCGGCGGCGGAGAGCGAGGATGAGGAGTCGGCGTCGGATTCGACGAGCGAAGACAGCTCGGCGGACCGCCGTCTGCCGGAGTTGAAGGAAGCTCAGCCGCTGACGTGCAACAAGCTCGATCCGCAGCAGAAGTTTACGCAGCCGCCTCCGCGGTTCAATGAAGCGAGCCTAGTGAAGACGCTGGAGGAGAACGGCATTGGTCGGCCTTCGACGTACGCGTCCATCATTAATACGATTCAGGAACGCGACTATGTGAAGAAGATCCAGCAGAAGCTAGTGCCCACCGAGATTGGCATGGTGGTGACGGACCTGTTGGTGAAGAACTTCCCGTATATCTTCAAGGTGGAGTACACGGCGGGGCTGGAGAACGAGCTGGACGCTGTGGAAGATGGCACCGAGAAGTGGACGGACCTGCTGAAGGGCTTTTACGGACACCTTGAGAAAGAACTAAAGGTGGCCGAGGTCGAGATGGAGGACATCAAGGCTTGGGAGAAGCCGTCCGACGAGATTTGCGAGAAGTGCGGAGCGCCGCTGATCCTGAAGTGGGGTAAGTTCGGCAGCTTCTATTCGTGCTCGAACTTCACGAAGGCAAAGCCGGTGACGGTCGCGCTGGGGCCGCTGAAGAAAGATCCTAAGGTCGCGATCAAGAAGGTGACCGAGGCGTTCAGCTTCCCGATGCATGTGAAGGTGATGAACGACGACATGACGGAGTTGTCGCTCGAGGTGACCGAGAAGAAGGAGCTGCTGGAGGCTTTGCAGCGCGCGGCGGAGGAGGCGAAGAAGATTGGCGGCAAGCTGGTCGTTGAGCCGGAGAGCTGCGACTTCACGAAGGAGAATGTTTCGGCGAAGCCAGATTTGACGACTCCGGGAGCGGATGCTGCGGACCAGGAAGACGAGGCCTGCGATAACTGCGGACGTACGATGGTGCTGCGCAATGGGCCGTGGGGACCTTTCATGGCATGTCCTGGATACAACGAGGATCCGCCGTGCAAGACGATCCGAAAGCTGACGCAGAAGGTGCAGTCGAAGCCTCCGGTCGTGCTGGAAGAGCCTTGTCCGAAGTGTGGCAAACCGCTGCTGCAGCGAGATGGCCAGTATGGTGAGTTCATTGCTTGTTCTGGGTATCCGAAGTGCAAGTACGTGAAGCAGGACCTGCTTGACGTACCTTGCCCGAAGTGCGGCGGCGAGATCGCGGTGCGCAAGAACCGTCGCGGCGATACGTTCTACGGCTGTACGCGGTATCCGAAGTGCGACTTTACGAGCAACCAGCTGCTGATGAACGAGACGTGTCCGAAGTGCGATTCGGCGTATCTGGTGGAGGTTTCGAACGCTGAGGGGATATTCCTGGTGTGTCCGAATAACCACGATTCGATGCCGAAGAAGCGTGCCAAGAAGGGAGCGCCTGAGGAGGCTCCGAAGACGCAGGCGTGCAGCTTCGAGAAGAAGATTGGACCACCGAAGCCGAAGGTTGATCCAGATGCTGAGCCGGTGACGCTCAAGAAGCCTGATCCGGAGAAGACAAGGCCATTGGCTGTAGCCTAGGCTTCTTCACAAAGCCGGAGCATACTACGGGTTTTGGTAGGTGCTTCGGTAGAGACTTCCGTTTCCAGTAGATGTGTGCTAAAGTAGAGCAAGTACCAGGCCACCACGAACGGTCGGTGTTGAATGTTGTGTTGTTTGACACTCTGCGAGCCGTATCTTACTGAAAAGATTGGAAGGCGGACATGAAGGCTATTTGGAACGGACAGACTATCGCTGAGAGCGAGAAGGTTGAAACGATCGAGGGGAATGTGTACTTTCCCGAAGAGACGGTGAACCGGACGTTTTTGAAGCCCAGCTCCACAAGTTCGAACTGCCCCTGGAAGGGACAGGCGCGTTACTATACGGTGCTGGTGGACGGCCAGGAGAACCCCGATGCAGCCTGGTATTACCCCAATCCGAAGCCTGCGGCAAAGTCGGTCAAGCGCCATGTGGCCTTCTGGCGCGGTGTTGAAATCATTGCGGCTTAGCTCTTAGCAAGCTGTGGAATAGATGTGAAGAAAGGCTCCCGGATGGGAGCCTTTCCTATTGCTGTCGGAAGGATTCAGAGCTCGGCAGGATGGTGGATTTGACGTGGGTCTTTTCGAAGTCGCTGTTTTTCGCGTCAAGGACGATGGTGCGGTGGAGAAAGAACAGGATATTCATCTTAAACTCCGTGCCAAAGGTGATGGGGAACCAGAGGGCATCGGGCGTGTCGGAGGGCTGGGGCGCGTAGGTGACGGTGAAGCCGAGACCGGGGAGGCTAGTGCCAAGCAGCAGCCGGACGGCGAAGGGAATATCTTTATCTAGCCTGGTGCGGACGACGATAGGTTGATACGCGGTGGTATCGATCCAGGCATCGCCCTTCCAGTCGTATTCATCGTCCTTCGGGGTGAAAGAGATGTGGAAAGCATCGCGACCATTGCGAAGTTCGCGGCCGAGCAGGCGATAGAGATAGTGCGGTGCGGCCTTGGAAGTGAGCGGAAACAGACCTGCGGCGACGCCGTCCTTTGAATCGGCGTCGAGGAGATTATGGCGCAGGTTTTCGACAAGGTCCCGGTCCATCTTCTCGTTGTCGTCTTCGGCCTTTATGCTGACGTCGAGGCTCTCATCCTTGCTGTCGGGGTCGGCGTTATCGGTCTTTCCTTTTGGGGTTGGCAGCGCGTTGTAGGTGAGGTATTTGCCTTTGACGAGGAGGCGCCCATCCAGCTTGAGGAGTTCCTGGTGCGAGCCCTTGTCAGAGGGTGTGACGCGCGCGTCGGTGATCTCTTCGCAGCGGATGGTCTTGCCTTTACGCGACATAGTGTGAGCGTGCTGGACGTAAATGAAGTGAGCGCGCTCGGCTTCAGCCCGGTCCTGGTTGGCAGCGACACGCGCCATGATGGCTTCGGCCGTCGGCGCAGGCTGCTGGGCGCGGGCGAGGCAACAGGTAACCGTAGCGCAGGCTATGAGGAGAACGTGCGGGGCTTTCGAGAGCATAAAGACTAATACGAGCTATGTGCTCGAAAGTTCCTTGCTCAGCGCTTCCGTTGGCGCATCTCGTCCTGACGCATGGGCATCGCATCGATGGTGCTGAGGAGCCTGTCCAGGGAGACTGGTGAGGAGGAGCGAAGTTTTTCGCCACCGTCCTTGCCGATGAGGATGACGGTGAAGGCGTCGGGTGCGATGTGGAAGCGCCTGCGGGCTGCTGTCTGCTCGGGTGCGGATAGGGTGACAATCGTGTCGAGTCTGAAAGTCTCTCTCCAGGGCTTGTTGTCTTCGTGCGACAGGATAGGGGTGAGGACGATATCGCGTTCGCGGAGATCGTTCGCGTTGGCTGCCAGAGCGCTGATCTGGTCGAGGAACTGCGCATTTGTGCCGGAAGTGAAGATAAGTAATGCCCGGTGCTGATCACGAAGGCTGCGGAGTGTGACGGGTGAGGGGCCTGCGTGTGCATTTTGGGCGCTCATGAGGGAGGTGCCTAGGAGGAGGGTGAGTGTGAGTGCGATTCGCTTCATGTGTTCTCTCGGAACTGTTTGAGTGCGTCAGGGTACGGTGGATAGGGTGCGCGTGATCTTGCCGGTCGCGTCAAGGAATTGGATGCGCGGAGTGTTGTCGGCTGCTACGAAGAGTTTGAGACGAGGGTGACCGGTGGCGTCGCTGAGAGTAAGGCCTACAGAGTTGTCGCGGGAACGGTCGAGTGCGATGCGCTGGTGCGCCGGTGGGTACTTCTTCTGCAGGGCCGAGAGTTGAGCCGTGCGCGCTGGTCCTTCGGGCATCGACTTTGCCGTGGTGTAGTCGGCCATCATCTGTGGCGTGATGGGAAAGTCGGGGACGTCGCTCATGTGAATGCCAGTGAAGCGGTGGCCGTCTTCAAGGGAGGATTCGAGGTTGAGGGTCTGGTCCTGCTCGTATTGATCGAAGCTGAGGTGGGAGAAGCTCATCGGCTTGCCGTCTTTGGAGAGACCACCCCAGATGAAACCGCCGTCTTCGGTGCCTTCGTCGTTCATCATGAGCAGACCGGCGGAGTCGCTGCGGTCCGGTCGCGCGAACTCCTTGCCGTGGTAGAAGCTGCCGGGGTAATCGGTGCGGTTGGAGAGGATGAGGCGCTCGGTGCCGTCGGGTTCGACGAGGTCGATGCGATGCGCGCGGATGCGATCGAAGTCGGTGACGCGGGAGGCTCCCTGCACGGGGTGGACGAAGCCGAAGTAGACGGTGAGCATGAAGGCGACGGTGACGACGGCGGAATAGGCAATGAGGAACCGCAGGCTGATCTTCATGAGCAACACCATACACCGTGTCGATCAGCCTGCGGCATCAGGGCTAGTCTTTAAGGCTGAGCACGACCTTGCCGAAGTGACTGCCGCTTTGCAGGTGCTTGAACGCGGCTTTGGCTTCGGAGAGAGGGAAGGTGCGGTCGATGACGGGCTTGAGCCTGGCATGCTCGAAGGCGGCGTTCATGCGGGTGAACATGGCACTGCTGCCGACGTAGACTCCGTTGAGGAAGATGGATTTGCCGAGGATGGGGCGCACGTCGACGCCGGCGCCGGGGTCGGAGAGGACGCCGATGAGATGCACGTGGCCGCTGGGACGCACAGCCTTGAGCGAACGTGGCAGCGTGCCTGCGCCGCCAACCTCGACGACGTGATCGACGCCGCGCTTGCCTGTCAGGTTGAAGACCTCGGTGTCCCAGTCGGGGGTGGTGCGGTAGTTGATGGTGTCGTCGGCGCCGAGGGCGCGGGCTCTTTGGAGCTTCTCGTCGGAGGAACTGGTGACGATGACACGTGCGCCGTGTAGCTTTGCAATTTGCAGCGCGAAGAGACTGACGCCGCCGGTGCCGAGGATGAGCACCGTCTGTCCTGCGATGAGGTGGCCCTTCTCTATGAGAGCGTTCCAAGCGGTGAGTGCCGCGCAGGGGAGCGTTGCCGCCTCTTCGTGCGAGAGATAGTCCGGCGCGTGGATGAGACCGTCCTCTGGAAAGAGCTTTGCTGTGGCAAAGGTGCCATCGATGGGACCGCCGAGAGCGGACTTGCCCGTGGCGGCAGAGAACTCGCCATCGAGCCAGTCCTGAAAGAACAGGCTGGCTACATGATCGCCGGGCTTGAAGCGCGTGACGTCGTTGCCGACGGCTGTGACGATTCCGGCTGCGTCAGAGCCGAGGATGCGGGGCATCTCCAGCTTGGGGTTGTAGGTGCCTAGCGTGACCATCAGGTCTCGATAGTTGAGCGAGGCCGCGTGGAGGTCGACGACGACCTCATCGGGGCCGGGCGCGGCGAGTTCGCTGCTGGTGAGCGTGATGTTATCGAGACCGAACGCGGTGAGGGTGAGGGCTTTCGATTGCATGAAGACTCCTGTCACCGAGTGAGATGCTGGCGGCGTATGCTGGGACGCATGCATTTGAACTGGCTGGTTATCGGCATTGGAGATATTACGCGGCGGCGGGTGATCCCGGCGATTGAGAAGGATTCGCGAAGTGCGTTGCGCGGGCTTGTGACGCGCGACGCGAGCAAGGCTGAGGCTTACGGCGGAGTGGCTGCCTGGGCTACGCTCGACGCGGCCCTGGCGAACGACGAGGGCATTGATGCTGTGTATGTGGCATCGCCGGTGGCGTTCCATGCGGAACAGACGATCACGGCTCTGAAGGCTGGCAAGCATGTGCTGTGCGAGAAGCCGATGGCGATGAACTATGCGCAGGCAGAGGCGATGGTGGATGCTGCGAAGAGCTCAGGCAAGGTGTTCGGTGTGGCCTACTATCGGCGGCTGTATCCGAAGCTGATGCGAGCGAAGGAGTTGATCGCGAGCGGAGCTATCGGTAAGCCGGTGTTCGTCGAGGGGATCTATCACGGCTGGCTGGAGAGCGAGGAGCGTGGCTGGCTGCGCGATCCTGCGATGGCTGGCGGTGGCCCGCTGTATGACGTGGCTTCGCATCGCATCGATGCGTGCAATTTTTTGTTTGGGGAGCCTAAACGGGCGGTTGGGCTGCGGTCGAATGCGTTGCATGAGTTGAAGGTGGAGGACTCTGCGACGGTTTTGATCGGCTATGCGGGCGGCGTACATGGCGTGGTGGATGCGCGGTGGAACTCGCGTGTAAGCCGCGATGAGTTTCGTGTGGTGGGCACAGAAGGTGCGCTGGAATTGACACCGCTGAACGGGCCTGAGATTCGCTGGCCGGGTGGTTCGGAGTCGCTGCCGTTACCGGAGAACACGCATAGGCCGCTGATCGAGAACTTTGTGGCAGCGGTGCTGGATGGAGCGCTACTGGCGTGTCCGGGGAGTGAGGCGATGGGGACGGACTGGGTGACGGAGCAGGTGATGCGCAGGTCGCCTACAGGTTCGTAGCGAGCGGCTGATAGCGAACGAGGAGTCTTGGGCCAGTGGCCGAGGTGGAACGCTGAAGCTCGACCGTCTGATTTTCGCCGCGCCAGCTAACGATGCAAAACGGCGAGGCGTTGGTGGGCTGCGAGTCGCAGACGCTGGAGCGATACAGAGGCGCACCGTAGCGGCCGGAGAGGGCCCCGGTGAGTCTTTCGGCGGAGAAGGTTGAAAGGGTCTCGGGATCGGCGTGTACGCCCCAGTCGCCGCGCATGCCTGCTACGTCGAGACTCAGCGTGACATCGCTGAGGTGGCTGTTGGTGTCGAAGTGAACGCTGACCACCATAGGCAGTGCCTGCGTGAGTCCTGGTAGCCAGAGTGAATAGTCGGTGTCGCTGCGCAGTGTGCCGTCCTGCGAGGTGGTGACGGTGATGTTCTGCTGAGAAAGCGCGTCGCGCGCGCTATCGCGGGTCTGGCCGAAGTGAAGGCCACCCCAGGTGTTCTGCGCGCGCAGGGTGGTCGCGAGGAGCGCGAAGGTCAGGATTAAGAGGATGCGGCGCATTTGGAAGGCCTCGAAAAGTTCTGATAGCTGTATTGGATGCTTAAACGTCGGACGCGCGCGCTGACGAGGTGTCAACGCGCGCGTCCTATTTTTGTGTTGCGGTTACGCCTTGACGACGTGGCCATCGACGATCTTGAGCGGATCGAGGAAGGGCATCGCTGCGCGGAGGTCTGCGCCGACCTTCTCGATCGGGTGAGCGGCTTCGGCCTTGCGATAGGCGTTGAGCTCGTGGCGACCGGTCTCGTTCTCGTTGATGAACTTCTTGGCGAAGCTGCCGTCCTGGATGTTCGAGAGCAGCTGCTTCATGGCCTTCTTGGTATCAGCGGTGACGATGGGCTTCTGTGCCTCGTAGCCGCCCCACTCTGCCGTGTCGGAGATGGAGTAGTTCATGTACTCCAGGCCGCCGCGGTACATCAGGTCGACGATGAGCTTGAGCTCGTGGAGGACTTCGAAGTAGGCGAGCTCAGGCTGGTAGCCAGCCTCGGTGAGAACCTCAAAACCGCACTTGACGAGGGCTGCAGCGCCGCCGCAGAGAACTGCCTGCTCGCCGAAGAGGTCGGTCTCGGTCTCTTCGGTGAAGGTGGTCTCAAGCACGCCGGCTCGGGTGCAGCCGATGCCCTTGGCGTAGCTGAGAGCGAGTGCGAGCGCGTTGCCGCTGGCATCCTGCTCAACAGCGACGAGGCCCGGGACGCCGCCGCCTTCGGTGAAGACCTCACGCACACGATGACCTGGGGACTTCGGCGCGACGAGCGAGACGTCTGCGGTGGCAGGCGGAGTGATGGTGCGGAAGCGGATGTTGAAGCCATGCGCGAACATGAGCGTGACGTTCGGCTTCATGTTCGGAGCGATCTCATCGTGATAGACCTTCGCCGCGGTCTGGTCTGGCGTGAGGTTCATGATGACGTCGGCCCATGCGGAGACCTCGGCAACGGAGCCGACGACGAGGCCAGCGAGCTCAGCCTTCTTGGCGTTGGGCGAGCCAGCGCGGAGACCTACGCGAACGTCCACGCCGGAGTCCTTGAGGTTGAGCGCGTGGGCGTGGCCCTGCGAGCCGTAGCCGATGATGGCAACTTTCTTTGCCTGGATAAGGGAGAGGTCTGCGTCGGAGTCGTGGTATGTCTTTGCCATGATGGTTTTCTCTTTCGTCTGGTTGATGAAGTCGGTGAAGGTTGAAGGCGGTGCCAATCCAAACGAGAAGCGGATTCTTCGCTGCGCTCAGAATGACAATGCAAAAGTGGTGTAAAGCTTAGTCGTCGAACTCGTTGGGAAGTGTCTCTTCGGGGTCGAGCGCGTCGGGGTCGAGGGTGGGAAAGTGTGCGGGATGCAGGCCGCCGGGCGTGGTGCCTAGGGCCTTGAGGACGCGGTTGGTGTGATGGCCGCGGCGCATGGCCATGCGACCGGTGCGAGAGACTTCGAGGATGTGATAGTTGGATTCGCGAAGGACCTGGATGAGGCCTTCGATCTTGCTGGCGGAGCCGGTCATTTCGAGCATGATGGACTCGGGTGCGAGATCGACGACGCGGGCGCGGAAGACTTGCGCGAGCTCGAATACCTGCGAGCGCGAGTGCAGACCGTGGGGCGAGTCTGGGCCTGCGGCAACCTTGATGAGGCAGAGTTCGCGGACGACGGCCTCGGAGCGGTTGACGTCGTCGACGTGGATGGTGGTTTCGAGCTTGTAGAGCGAGGCCTTGATGCGATGGCCTGCGTTCTCATGCGCCTCGCAGACGATGGTCATGCGCGAGGCGTCGGCCTGCTCGGATTCGCCGACCGTGAGCGAGACGATGTTGATGCTCAGGCGGCGGAAGAGCGAGGCGACGCGGGTGAGTACGCCGGGTTTGTCTTGAACGAGTGCAACGAAGGTATGGAGCATAAGACCTCAGGGATTAGAGAACAGGGATTAGGGATTCGAGGGCGCAATGTACGGTGCGTCTGGGTTCCAGAGATGGGTCTCGTGGTCTTCGTCTTTCAAAAGCGCGCCATCGTCGTGATCCTTGTTGGCGAAGCTACCGAGGATGTAGTCGCCGGAGGCGTGGTAGGCACCTCCGCAAGGAAGTGCGCCGCTGGTGTACTTCTCGCTCGCGCACTTGCTGCCGCGATAGATGTGGAACCACATGATCGGGTCGCGTTTGTCGACGGCGGTCTGATCGATGTGCAGCGCGGCGAAGGTGTGCGCATGTGCGGCGTCGCGAAGCTGCCAGATAATGGCTTTGATCTGATCGTCGGTCGCGTGTTCATCGGTGACGAGCGTGATGGAGTTGTCGGTCTGGTGGAAGATCTTGAAGGGTGGTGGTGCGATGGTGGGGCGTGAGGAGTAGGCGTCAATCTTTGCAATCTTGATCTGTGGATCAACCTTTGATGGTGCCGATTTGCAGCCAAGCGCACCACAAAATAGAGCAAGAGTCATGGCACTGACGACAGCGGCTGGCTGGAAGAGCGCCGGAGGCGAGACGATATACCAGCGTGGGGCAACGCCCCACGTGCGGTTACGTTTTGGTCCAGAGGGCCGGAGGTCCGATCTATAATTTTCGCCATGGCACGATCGCTGAGCTTTCTTCTTGTCCATGTTGTCTTCAGCACGAAGGACCGTGCTCCCGTTCTCGATGATGTTGTGCAACCCGATCTCTACGCTTATCTGGCCACGATTATCCGCAACAATGAAAGCGAGTGCCTTCGTGCTGGCGGTATTGCGGATCACGTCCATCTGGCCATTCGCTTGAATCGCACGGCGAATATTTCGGATCTGGTTGCGGAAATTAAATCGTCCTCGTCGAAATGGTTGAAGAGTCAATCGCCCAAACTGGCAAAGTTTGCGTGGCAACGCGGGTATGGTGCGTTTTCGGTAGGGCCGACCGATTTGAATGCGTTGATTCATTACATCGACAAGCAAGAGGCGCATCACGCGAAGCAAACTTTTCAGGGTGAGTTGCGCGTATTCCTGAAGAAGTATGGGATCGAATGTGAAGAACGCTACCTTTGGGATTGACGCTTGGATAGATCGGGCCTCTGGCCCTCTGGTGGCTGGGTCGGGCGTACGTCGGGCTTCGCCCGACGCTGGTATAGCGCGCGCCTCCGGCGCTTGGCACGGCACGGATGTGCTCTCGTAGATATTCTCCCCGCGATCATTTGTGCCATACTTTTGGTGCGCCTTACGCATGATTACGCGTCCTCCGCAGTCTCAAGCAACGGGTCATGCTTGGGCCGGCGCACCATCTCATGCAGCGCGGCACCGGGGGCGATCATCGGGTAGACGCCATCTTCCTTCTCGACGGAGAAGTTGATGAGGTGGGGCTTGCCGCTGGTGCGGGCTTTGGTGACGGTGGGGATGACGTCTGTGCGTTTGGAGACGTTGGAGCCTGCCATGCCGTGGGCTGCTGCGAGCATCACGAAATCGGGCGAGAGGATCGGCGAGGCGGAGTAGTTCTTGTCGTAGAAGGTTTCCTGCCACTGGCGCACCATGCCGAGGAAGCCGTTGTTGATGACGGCGATGTTGATCGCGAGGCCTTCCTGCTGGATGGTGGAGAGCTCGGAGGCGGTCATCTGGAAGCCGCCATCACCGGCAACGACCCACACGTCCTTTTCGGGGCAGGCGAACTTGGCGCCGATCGCTGCGGGCAGAGCGAAGCCCATGGTGCCGAGCCCGCCGGAGGTGACGAGCGAACGTGGCGACTCATGCTTGAAGTACTGCGCCTCCCACATCTGGTGCTGGCCTACGTCGGTGACGATGATCGTCTGTTCGAGACGGCCTGCGGCTTTGGCCTCCTGCCAGATGTCGTGGATGACGTGCGCGGCGTAGAGGTGGCCGTTGTCGGGGAGGTTGATGATGTCGCGCACAGCAGCGTTGCCCTTGCTGGCGTTGATCTCGCTGATCCATGAAGATTCGCGGGGATTCGATGATGCAGATCCCTCCGCTGCGCTGCGGTATGACAAAGGAGAGAGTTGTGGAAGGAGGACCTGGAGTACCTGCTTGAGGTCGCCGATCAGCGCAACGTCGACGCGGACGTTCTTGTTGATCTCGCTGGGGTCGATGTCGATGTGGATCTTCTTCGAACTCGGCGAATAGCTGGCGAGGTTGCCGGTGACGCGGTCATCGAAGCGCATACCGAGCGCGAGCAGCAGGTCGGCTTCCTGGATGGCGTTGTTGACCCACGATTCACCATGCATGCCCATCATGCCGAGTTGCAGCGGATGTGCGGCGGGGATGCAGCCGAGGCCGAGCAGCGTGGTGGCGATGGGTATTTGCAGCGACTCGGCGAGAGCGAGGACCTCGCGCTCGGCGCCGGACTCGACGATGCCGTGGCCTGCGAGGATGACGGGCTTCTTGGACTGCTTGATGAGCTCGATGGCTTCGCGCATCGATTGTGACGATGCCTTGAGCATCGGGTGCGGGCGCGCCGGTGCGGGAGCTGCGGCGTCGAAGTCGTAGACGGCTGTGGCCTGCTGCGCGTCCTTGGTGATGTCGACGAGCACGGGGCCGGGGCGACCCGATCTTGCAATTTGAAATGCCTCGCGAATGGTGGGGGCGATGTCTTCGGCGCGTGTGACGAGGAAGTTGTGCTTGGTCACGGGCAGCGTGATGCCGGTGATGTCAACCTCCTGAAACGCGTCGGAGCCGAGCACCTTCGATGAGACCTGGCCGGTGATGGCGACCATCGGGATCGAGTCGAGCATCGCCGTGGCGAGCCCGGTGACGAGGTTGGTGGCGCCGGGGCCGGAGGTTGCCATGCACACGCCGACCTTGCCTGATGCGCGGGCGTAGCCGTCGGCCATGTGGGACGCGCCCTGCTCGTGGCGGACGAGGATGTGATGGATGGTCGGGAACTTCCTCAGCGCGTCATAGATGGGCAGGATCGCGCCGCCGGGATAGCCGAAGACGGTGGTCGTGCCTTCGCCCGCGAGCGAGGCCCAGAGGATTTCGGCGCCGGTGAGCGTGGGGTGTTGGTTGTTGTTGGTAGATGTCATTGCATTACCGTCCTAAGTTGGTGTAAATCGATGTACCGTTGTTCCGAAAAATGTCGCATGCCACATAAATCATGAAAGCCAAGAAGAGTGCGCCCATAAAGCGTCCGAAGAGTACCGCGCTCGTATCAGAAACATTGCGACGCTTACCCCAAGCGATGTTTATGACTGTCTCTCTTGAACCAAATAGACAAGCTGCTCCGATGAAGCAAAATGTTATGAATGACAGTCCGCCCGCGAACGCCAGCAGAGGTTGGCTATTCTTCCAAATGAAAAGCGGAAAGAAAGAGAAGAAAGAAGCAGTGACCAGCGTGGTGAAAATTCTTGGTGCCGTTATATGTTTCATCTCTCCTCCTTCCTAATCTGCATCGCATGATCTTCGACCTACCTAGGCAGTCACAGCTCCTTGGCTGGCGCTGCTTACGGAGTTGGCGTACTTGAAGAAGACGCCACGTTTGTAGCGGAGTGCGGGAGCCTTGAAGTTCTTGAGGCGGGCGGCGATCTCTTCGTCGGGGACGTTGAGTGTGAGTTTGCGGCCGGGGATGTCGAAGGTGATGGTGTCGCCTTCGTGGACGGCGGCGATGGGGCCGCCTAGTTGCGCTTCGGGGGCGACGTGGCCGGCCATGAGGCCTCGGGTTGCGCCGGAGAAGCGGCCGTCGGTGAGCAGGGCGACGGAGTCGGAGAGCTCGGGGATGCCCTTGATGGCTGCGGTGACGGCGAGCATCTCGCGCATGCCGGGGCCGCCGCGCGGGCCTTCGTAGCGGATGACGCAGACGTCGCCCGGGTTGATCTTGCCGTCGTTCACGGCGGCGAAGCAGAGGTCTTCGCTATCGAAGACGCGCGCTGTGCCGGTGTGGTGCAGTCGCTCGTGGCCTGCGACCTTGACCACGCAACCTTCGGGCGCGAGGTTGCCCTTCAGGATGACGAGACCGCCGGTGGCCTTTAGCGGAGCGGACCACGGCAGGATCACGTCCTGGCCCTTGGTCTCGACGGCGGTGGTTGCTTCTTCGCGCAGCGTCTTGCCGCTGACGGTGGGCGTGTTGCCCTTGAGCAGGCCCTTTTCAACGAGACGCTGTGCGAGGAGGCGTGAGCCGCCGGCATCCTGGTAGTCCTTGGCGACGCGCTTGCCGCCGGGCTGCAGGTCGCAGATGAACGGGGTCTTTTCGCTGATGATGTCGAAGTCGTCCATGGTGAGCGGGATGTTGAGCTCGCTCGCGATGGCGATGAGATGCAGCACGGCGTTGGTGCTACCGCCCGAGGCGCAGACGGCGCTGATGGCGTCTTCGATGGACTCGCGTGTGAGGATCTGCGAAGGCTTGAGTCCGGCGCGCACGACGTCCATTACGAGCATGCCTGCCTGCTTCGAAGCAGCGTGCTTTTCCGCGGACATGGCAGGGACGCCGGTGATCTGGATGGGGGAGATGCCGAGGAACTCGCCTGCCATCGCCATGGTGTTGGCGGTGAACTGGCCGCCACAGGCGCCGGGACCGGGGCATGCGGTGGCTTCTGCTTCTTCAAGCTGAGCGTCGTCGATCTTGCCAGCGGCGTGAGCACCGATGGCCTCGAAGACCTGCTGGATGGTGATGTCGATGACCTTGCGGCCGTTGGGGTCGGGGGTCTTGCCGTCTTCAGCGACGTGCATGCGGCCGGGAGCGATGGAACCGCCGTAGAGCATGAGGCCGGGGATGTCGAGGCGGGCGAGCGCCATGACGGCGGCAGGCATGTTTTTATCGCAGCCGGCGATAACGACAAGGCCATCGAAGGAGTTGCCGCGCGCGACGAGTTCTATAGAGTCAGCGATCACTTCTCTGGAAACGAGCGAGGCCTTCATGCCCTGCGTGCCCATCGTGATGCCGTCGGAGATGGTGACGGTGTTGAACTCCATGGGCGTGCCGCCAGCGGCGCGGATGCCTTCCTTCACGGCCTCGGCTACATCGCGAAGGTGGTAGTTGCAGGGGCCGATCTCGGTCCAGGTGTTGGCGATGCCGATGATGGGCTTGTGCAGGTCTTCCTTGCTGAAGCCGACACCGCGCAGATAGCTGCGGGCCGCGGCGCGCGAGGGGCCTTCGGTGAGGGCGATGGAGTTTGTCTTGCCAGGTACGTTGCTCATGGTCGAACTAACCTCAGGGGCTAAAGCCCCAATCAATGTCTGGGTGATGGCACGGCTGAAGCCGTGCCCCTTCGATTTCGTCATGCTGCATACTTCGGAGCGGACCAGAACTCCTTGTTGTGGCGTTCTTCGTACGCATCGAGCTTGTCTTCGTGCAGCAGTGTGAGACCGATGTCGTCGAGACCGTTGAGCAGGCAGTGCTTGCGGAACGGGTCGATGTCGAAGTGCGCGCGGAAGCCCTGGTCGTCGGTGACGGTCTGGGCTTCAAGGTTGATGGTGATCTTGTGCTGCGGATTTGCGGTGCTGCGCTGCAGCAGGGTTTCGACATCGGCCTCGGAGAGGCGGACGAGGATGATGCCGTTCTTGCCTGCGTTCGAGAAGAAGATGTCGGCGAAGGTAGGTGCGATGACCGCTAGGAAGCCGTACTGGTTGATGGCCCAAGCCGCGTGCTCGCGAGAGCTGCCGCAGCCGAAGTTCTTTTCGGCGATGAGGATCTGCGAGCCCTTGTACTCGGGCTTGTTCAGCACGAAGTCGGGGTTGGTCGTGGTGTTGCCCTTGGCGTCGAAGGTGTAGCGCCAGTCGTAGAAGAGGAAGTCCTCGTAGCCAGTGCGCTCGATGCGCTTGAGGAACTGCTTCGGGATGATCTGGTCGGTGTCGATGTTCGGCAGCGGCAAGGGAACGGCGGTGCTGGTGAGTTCGTTGATCGGTGTCATATGAGTTCTCCGTTCTCAGTTGTCAGTGTTCCGTCAGCCTCCAACCGAGAACGGAGAACTGACAACGGACAACTACTTCTTCCAGTTGCGAACGTCGGTGAGGTGTCCGGTGATGGCGGCGGCTGCGGCCATCTCGGGCGAGAGCAGATGGGTGCGGCCGCCGCGGCCCTGCCGGCCTTCGAAGTTGCGGTTCGAGGTGGAAGCGCAGCGCTCGCCGGGAGCAAGGATGTCGGGGTTCATGCCGAGGCACATGGAGCAGCCGGGCTCGCGCCACTCGAAGCCTGCGGTCTTGAAGATCGCGTCGAGGCCTTCGGCTTCAGCCTGCTTCTTGACATGCTGCGAGCCGGGCACGACCATAGCGCGCACCGTTGTTGCAACATGGTGGCCGCTGACGATCTTCGCTGCGGCGCGGAGGTCTTCGATGCGGCCGTTAGTGCAGGAGCCAAGGAAGACCGCGTCGACGGTGATGTCTTCGACCTTGCTGCCAGGCTTCAGGTCCATGTACTCGTAGGCACGCTCGAAGCCCTTACGGTCGGCGTCGGACTTCGCGTCCGTGAGCATGGGCACTATGCCGTCAATGGTGGTGACCATGCCGGGAGAGGTGCCCCAGGTGACGGACGGAGCGAGCTTCGTGGCGTCGATGTTGAGCTCACGGTCGAAGATTGCCCCTTCGTCGGTGGGCAGCGAAGACCAGTGAGCGACGGCCTCGTCCCAAGCTGCGCCGGTTGGCGAGAAGCGGCGACCCTTGAGGTAGGCGAATGTCTTCTCATCGGGAGCGATCATGCCGGCGCGCGCGCCCGCTTCGATGCTCATGTTGCAGATGGTCATGCGGCCTTCCATGCTGAGCGCGCGGATGGCGGAGCCAGCGTATTCGACGACGAAGCCGGTGGCGCCATCTGTTCCAATCCGCCCGATGATGTCAAGGATGATGTCCTTCGCCGTGACACCGAAGGGAAGCTCGCCTTCGACGTTGATGCGGAAGGTCTTTGGCTTGGACTGAGGCAGCGTCTGTGTGGCCATCACGTGCTCGACCTCGCTGGTGCCGATGCCGAAGGCGAGAGCTCCGAAGGCCCCGTGTGTGCTGGTGTGCGAGTCGCCACAGACGATGGTCATGCCGGGTTTGGTCGCGCCGAGTTCAGGTCCGATCATGTGCACGATGCCCTGCTGGCTGTCTTCGGTATCGAAGAACTCGACGCCGAAGTCTGCGCAGTTCTTGCGCAACGCCTTGATCTGCGCGTCGGCGATCTGGTCGGCTATGACGAGGCGATCCTGCACGCTGGTGGTCGGGACATTGTGATCGACGGTGGCGATGTGGCGTTCGGGGTGACGCAGCTTGCGGCCTGCGAGGCGAAGGCCTTCGAAGGCTTGCGGGCTGGTGACCTCGTGCACGAGCTGCAGGTCGATGTAGAGGATCGTTGGTTCGCCAACGGGTTCAGCGACGAGGTGCTGATGCCAGACTTTTTCGAAGAGAGTGCGCGGGGATGTGCTCATAGTTTTAGTTGTCCGTAGGCTGCGGTGTAACAGTATCGGGTTGCGGAGCGAGGGTGTTGGCTCCGGCGAGTTCGGGATCGAGAGCGAAGGGTGCGCCGCTGGGCTCAACCAGCAGAGCGCGGGTAACGTGCGGAACTAAGCGGTGTGCAGCTGCGAGACGAGCGCTCCAGTCGGCGATGCTGGTTTTGAGCGCAAAGGGCAGCGACTTGGCGTCGATGTTCTTGTTGCTGTACAGCCAAAGCTCGTAACCTGCGCCGGGTTCGTTTGCAGCTGCACCCGCGGTGATCCAGTTGGTTGCGGCGAAGACTATCAGCGGATCGTGGCCCTGGGTGTCGATCCACAAGAGGCCAGCAGCGGAACAGAAGCTTGGTACGCAGCCGTCGATGGTGATGTAACGGTTGCTGCTGGAGGAGACGGCACCGTACTTCGTGATGAAGAGTGGGACGATGGTAGCAAGCGCCGGCGGATGGTTGGGATCGCTGCCCCACATCGCCTGCGGCTGCTTGAACTCGCGTGTCAGCAGCGACTGGAACCGGCCATTGACGCGAAGATCGTCGGCGCGCCCGATAGGCGCAGGCTTGGTGAACGGCCAGAGCCATTGCAGATCGTCGGTCGGCTGAGGACGCTGATGAGGTGTGTGTGTCGGCGGAGGAGATACGAGTTTGTCGGGACTGCTGACCTGCGCACTCGCCGCCGCTGCTGCGGGGATCAGCAGCAGAGCGGCGGCGAGTTGGAGAGTTGTACGCATGGTTAGGAGTTACGGTGATTCGAGAAGCAGATCCTTCGCTTGCACCCCAACGAACAAAGAACGTTCGCTGGGGACCCCGCCTGCGCTCAGAATGACAATGTCGAAGCGCAGAGATTGAAACTAGACAGCGTGCAGCGACTGCTGGCGATCGATGGATTCGGCGAGTGCGTTGTGTACGAGCTTGCCCATCTGCTGCGTGGTGACGTTGGCTGCGGTGTTGCCGCGAGCGATGTCGCTGGTGCGGTGGCCTTCTGCGAGCACCTTGGTGACTGCAGCTTCTACGGCTTTCGCTTCCTGCTCGAGATGGGCGGAGTGACGCAGGACCATCGCCGCGGTGAGGATCGCGCCGAGCGGGTTCGCCTTGCCCTGGCCTGCGATGTCTGGCGCTGAGCCGTGGACAGGCTCGAAGAGGTTGACCTTGCCGCCGATGGTGGCCGAAGGCAACATGCCGAGCGAGCCGCTGATGACGCCCGATTCGTCCGAGAGGATGTCGCCGAAGAGGTTTTCGGTGAGCACGACGTCGAAGTTGCGTGGCGTATTCATCAGGTGGATCGCCATCGAATCCACGAGCTGATGCTCGACGGTTACATCGGGGTACTGCGTCTTGATCTCGTCCACCGTGGCACGCCATAGCTGCGAGCATTCGAGCACGTTGGCCTTATCGACCTGCGTGAGCTTCTTGCGGCGCTTCTGTGCAAGCTGGAAGGCGATGTGCGCGACGCGCTCGACCTCGGATTTGCTGTAGCGCATGGTGTTGAATGCCTCGCCGGTCTGCTTGTTCCACTCGCGCGGCTGTCCGAAGTAGAGGCCACCGAGGAGTTCGCGCACGAAGAGGATGTCGACGCCCTTTGTGACCTCGGGACGCAGCGGAGAGTTCTCACTGAGCGCCTCAAACGCGAGGCAGGGACGCAGGTTGGCAAAGCCGCCGAGCTCCTGGCGGATCTGCAGCAGGCCCGCCTCGGGACGCTTGTCGGGCGTGAGCGAATTGAACTTGTTGTCGCCCACTGCGCCTAGCAGCACTGCGTCGGAGTCGAGGCAGGTGTCGATCGTGGACTGCGGCAGCGGCGTGCCATTTGCGGTGATGGCGACGCCACCGATCAGCGATTCGGTGAAGGTGAACTCGTGGCCACTAGCTTCGGCGACGACGTTGAGGATGTTGACAGCTTCACGTGTGACTTCGGGGCCGATGCCGTCACCGGCGAGGATTGCGATCTTGAGCTTCATAAGAGTCCAGTGATGAGTGGTTAGTGATAAGTGATTAGTTTGCTGCGACGGCTTCGGGCTTCAGTAGCGCGAGAATGTCCTGGTCGTAGATGTCTTTCTTGCGATCGGCGAGGTTAGTGAAGCGCTCGTAGAACGCGGCGATCTGTTCCTTGTTGAGATCGTGGCCCAGCTCCTTCAGGCGGTGCTGAATGGCGTGCTTGCCAGAGTGCTTGCCCAGCACGATGTGTTGACCGTGATAGCCGACCGAGGCTGGTGTGAGGATTTCGTACGTGAGCGGGTTTGCCAGCACGCCGTGCTGGTGAATCCCCGAGGCATGCGCGAAGGCGTTGGCTCCGACGATGGCTTTATTCGGAGCTGCTCCGAAGCTGATGTACCGGCTGAGCTCCTGGCTGGCAGGGAAGAGCTTCTCCATCACGATGGAGTTTGTGTAATCGAGCTTGTCCTTGCGCACCATCAGGATGGCGGCGATCTCTTCGAGCGCAGCGTTGCCGGCGCGTTCGCCGATGCCGTTGACAGAACACTCCACCTGACGAACGCCAGCCTGGATGGCGGCGATGCTGTTTGCGACGGCGAGGCCGAGGTCGTCATGGCAGTGCGCGGAGAGCACGACGCTCTCGATGCCGGGGACCTTCGCGAGTACGTTGCGGAACATCTCTGCGTAGTCGCTGGGCAGGCAGTAGCCGACGGTGTCGGGCAGGTTCAGCGTGGTGGCTCCGGCCTGGATGGCGACCTCGCAGACCTTCAGCAGGAAATCGGGGTCGGTACGGGTCGCGTCCTCGGGAGAGAACTCGATGTCTTCGCAGTAAGTCTTCGCGAGCGCGACCATCGCGGCGATCTGGTCGATGGCCTGCTCGCGCGTGATGCGGAGCTTGGCAGCGAGATGCAGGTCGCTGGTGGAAAGGAAGGTGTGGATGCGCGATTTTTCTGCCGGAGCAACGGCCTTCGCTGCTGCTTCGATGTCTTCATGCTTGCAGCGTGCGAGTGCAGTGATGCGCGGGCCCTTGACTGCTTTGGCGATGGACTGCACGGAATGAAAGTCGCCATCCGAGGCGATAGGAAAACCGGCCTCAAGGAGATCGACGCCAAGATCGGCGATGGTGTGGGCCATGCGCAGCTTTTCGTCGTGGTGCATGGTGCAGCCGGGGGACTGTTCGCCGTCGCGCAGTGTTGTGTCGAAGAAAAAGACCTTGTTGCTCTGGCTCATGAACGATTCTCTCCATCCGTACTGTTCTATGGACATAAGCATAACCCGCCCTTATGCTAAGTTCCAGATGTATATCGAATTCTAATGAAGGTATAGGCGTGTCACGTAGCTGACACAGAACGGATGGGGCGGTGGATCTGTTTCAACTGGAGACGTTTCTGGCCGTAGCGGAGGAGCGCAGCTTCTCGCGCGCGGCGGCGCGGCTGCACCGGACGCAGCCTGCTGTCAGCCAGGTGATTGCCAAGCTGGAGTCGGAGCTCGGTGAGACGCTGCTGGAACGGACGGCCGGGAATCTAACCGACGCCGGTGAGGTCCTCCGCGAATATGCCCAGAAGCTCTTGAACCTGCGCCGCGATGCCGAGGCGGCGCTGGTGGATCTGCGTTCGCTGCATATGGGGCGGCTGAGTATCGCGGCCAACGAATACACCTGTCTTTACCTGCTGCCGGTGCTGGATGCCTTCCGCAAGCAACATCCGCGGATCAAGGTGGCCGTGCAGCGCGCCTTGGCGAGCCGTATTTCGGATGAGGTGCTATCGCATTCGGTGGAGCTGGGTGTGGTGAGCTTTCGGCCTGAAGACGCGCAGGTGCGTTCGACGGTGGTCTATCGGGATGAGCTTGTTTGCATTACGGCTCCGACGCATCCGCTGGCGAAGGCTGGCAAGGCGACGATTACGAGGCTGGGCAGGGAGCCGTTCGTGGCACATAACGTCCCGTCCCCGCTTCGGCAGAAGGTGATTGCGACGTTCAAGCGGCATAAGACGCCGCTGCAGATGGAGGTGGAGCTGCCGTCGCTCGATGCGATCAAGCGGTTTGTGCAGCGCGGCAATGGTGTTGCTCTTGTGCCGCGGCTTACGGTTGAGAATGAGTTGGAGTCAGGGCTGCTGGTGGCGGTTTCCGTGCCTGAGCTGATGGTGGAACGTAAACTGCGGCTGGTCTATCGGCGGCAGGCGGCGCTGTCTCATGCAGCGAAGGCGTTCCTGAAGGTGGTGGAAGAGCACGCGGCCCAGCACGGCGATCCGTTTTGCTTTCAGGCAGAGCGGATTGAGTAGCGTGTAACCAAAAAACAGATGAAAGAAACCTCTGAAACCCGGGAACTGTTTGCCGGTGAAGCTCGTCTTTGAGAGTGCAGTCTATGTGCGGCCAGTGGCGGCGCGATCTTGCACCAAAGGAAGTGAGTCGACTCAGATGAAGATCAGGATGCAGGTTTTGGCCCTGGGCGCAGCGGTCTTATTGGGCGGAGCCGTATTGGTTCCCGCAGCGATGGCACAAGATACCCAGCAGGGACCACCTCCAGGCGGAGGACCGCGCATGATGGACCCGGCGACGCGGGCAGCCCAGCTGCAGAAGCAGCTGACGTTGACGGATGAAGTGACGGCTCAGGTAAAGACGATCCTGACCGACAGCATGGCGAAGATGCAGGCGTCGCGCGCGAACGGCGGATCGCGAGAAGACATGATGGCAATCCGGGCGGACGAATCAACAAAAATCAAGGCTCTGCTGACACCGGATCAGGCGACCAAGTATGACGAGATTCAGGCTGCGATGCGCGCACGTCGCGGACAAGGCGGCGGCAATGGTGGACCTCCTCCTCCTCCGCCGCAATAACGGACAATGAATCATCGGAAGAGGCCTCAAACGGGGCCTCTTTTCTTTTGAGGCATTCTTTTGGGTTGCGCCTCTCTTTTTTGAGAGGTGTGCGTCCAAGGGGATAAGCCGCAGTTTTGAATAGGCTGGACGCGACTTCCTCGGGGAAATCGGCGTCCGGCGCAGAGAGAATCGCGGTGGTATGCGTTCGACAGACGGTGTAACGGGTACAATTATCGAAGAGTGCGTTGCGGTCTCAGGGATTCTGAAAGATGTACGAGAATCGCCCTCAGGACTGACCAGCGACGCGAATGCGAAGGGATTTCAGTAAGCATGAAGAAGATGATGTTGCTCGGCGCACTGCTGCTGTGCGCAGCAGGTGCGGGATTCGCGCAGGAAAGCCGACAGGATGCCAGCGTAAGCTTTATCGGGGTATGGGCTCCGAACGTGAATGGCCTTGGTGTTGAGCCGATGCATACCACGTCCACAGGCGGCGTTCTTGCCAGCTACCGCTACGACCTTACGCCGCGCAGCCAGCTGGAGTTGAACTACAACTGGGCCCAGAATTCGATCTCATATAAGAACGCTTCGTTTCCCAGCGGCGAGGTTCACGCCCGCATGCAGGAGATTTCGGGCGCTTATGTCTACACGCGCAGCTACCATAACTACAACCCTTTTGTGGAAGTAGGCGTTGGCGGCTATATCTTTACGCCGATCCTCGACTATGGAACTCACCAGTTCGACACCAAGCAGAACACCAACATCGGTGGCCTGTTCGGCGGCGGTGTGGCGTATGAGATCAGCCCGAGCTTCGATGTGCGCGTGGGCTATCGCGGTTTCGTGATGAAGACGCCTGACTTCGGCAATACGAACTTCAAGACCAATCGCTACTATGTGCTGATGACTCCTTCGCTGGGTGTGGCTTACCACTTCTAAGGATTTCGACAGCAAAGCGAAACGCCCGGCCTCAGGCCGGGCGTTTCGCTTTTGGAAGGGATGATACCTCCCTCTCCCCCCTATACTTTTAGATCTAAAGTCTTGATCGGATGAGGTTTAGGTCTTGACTTCGAGTCTTGGTAGTCCACAGAAGTCTCTGGTACCCACCTCGGGAGCCACTGCGAAAGGGCTGTAACGGCTATGTCTGCAGCCTTCTCTCCACCTACCTTAATGATAGCAACCGGGGCCAGAGAACATGCAGTTTTCTTCGCGCAGCCAAGCTGCTTATTTTGTTAGGTTTGAGGGTCTGAGTAGGGTGACAGGGGCTTGACAGCAAAGTAAGAAGGCCGGCCCCGAGGGGACCGGCCTTCTCTTGCTGAGGGGTAGCTGCGGTTTAGTACATGCCGTTGCGGTTGCCATGGGGGATGTACTGACCGGAGCCGAAGCGCCAGGCGGCACCGAAGGTGTAGACGATCGGAGTGAGGCCGTTGGGCAGACCACCCTTGCCGTTGTAGGTGTCATAGCCCAGACCGGGGTCGGTGCGGGCAAACCACATCTGGTATTCGAGGTCGCCACGCAGCACGATGTGGGGGGTGATGACGTAGTCCAAACCGCCGCCGGGCGCGATGAACTGGTAGCCCGCCGAACCGTTGGAGATGTTCTGGTTGGCAGGAGGAGCATAAGGAGGATACTGCATCGTGCCGTAGCCGTACATCATCTTGGCGTAGGGCTTGATAGCCTCACGGGAACCGTAGGTGCGGTGGTAGCGCAGGCCACCTTCGATGTTGCGCTGTGACTGGGGCGTATTGGCACCGCCGCCGATGATCGGAGTCGTATCGTGCGCCTTACGGAACTCGCCCTCGATGCCGAAGTGCTCGCCGACGTCGAGATCGGCGTAGATGGCGTAGCCGTAGAATTTGTGCTCTGAGTAGTCAGGGAAGTCATACACGAAGCCGCCGCCGACCTGGAGGTCGCCGGTACGGGTAGCCGTGAGCTTGGCCTGACCAGATGCGAGATGAGAGCCAACAATTAAAGCAAGGAAAGTAAAAATGAGACGTTTCAACGGGACGCTCCAATGTTCAGTCTTGGAAGTTAGTTCTCAGTGTAGCGGAAGCGGTCTGCGCCACCCCTCGTATCATCATGACCCAACCTTCGGGGTTTGAATATAACGCCAAAGGGGTGTAACCCGGAGGAGCCATCACTACATGTATCGGCAGTTCCGGCAAAGTCGGTCAGTGTGGTCCGAAGACCCGATTTATCTGCTTAACCTGAAGCCTCGCGGTTGGCGAGGCTTCAAGTCAAGCAGGTTGTAGTTAGGGCAGCCAGACTTAGAGCTGCGGAGGAGCTGCGGTTCCCGTAGTGGCGGTGGTGTCTGCCGGAGCCGCGGGAGCTTCGTTGGAGGAGGTCGGCGCTGCTGCTGGAGCGGCTGCCGGTGCCGGGGCTGCGGCAGGATCCGCAGGCGGCTGCCAGTAGCTCAGCTTCAGATAAACCGGGGTAATCTCGAACGGTAGCTTATCGCGGGCGCTCAGGAGAGGCTCGTATGCGCTGTGCATCTGGATCACCTGATCGGTCCACGGATCGAAGCGGAGGAAGGCTGCCAGAGGCATCGCACCCTGCTGCTTCAGGTCGGTGTTGTTGAGCTTGCCGCCCTTGCCGACCATAGCCTGCATCCAGAAGGTACCGTCCTGCTTGAGGAGGCTGTCGCCGAGCTGAGGATCGGTGAGCGCCTTGAGGCCCTTCAGGCGTGCCTGCAGCTGCTGCAGGTAGAGGCTGAAGTACTGCTGGCCGTCGGAGAGATCTTTGACGCTGAGGAGTTCCATGGCCTTCTTGGCTGCCTCTTCGTTGTCCTGATCGGTGTGGTGCATCGGCAACTTCTGGAAAGACGACTCGCTTGGGAACATGAGGCGATCCGAGAAGGCGTACTTCGTGTCGATGTGGTGGCCGAGGATGATGTGCGCGACCTGGAAGGCGAGGATTGCGTTCAGGTTGCCCATCTGCTGCGCGCCATCGGTGGTCTGGACGGCGGTGGTATCGATCAGGCTCTTGGAGAGCAGGATGGTGTTGCCGATCGCGACGGACTCAAGCGGCTCGGTGAGCAGCGTGCGAACCTTGAGCGGACGGGTGGAGGGGATGTTGTTGTAGGCCAGGATGTTGTTGGCGAGGGCAGCGAGGGTTTTGTCGAAGTCGCTGGGAGCGTCGATCAGGCCGGCGATGAAGAGGCGGTCGATGACGTTGTCCTCAGCCTGCTGGACCCACTCACGCGAGGCCTGCAGCGGGCTGACGTCGGAGGCCTGAGCGGACTCGTCGACAGCACCTTCCACCTGCAGGGAAGCCTCGTCGGCATCCTTCGAGGGGACCTTCAGGCTGTAGCCCCAGATGTAGTTGACGGCCTTGAACTCGAGCGAATGTGTCGGGCTCTTGGGATCGGTCTCTTCGCAGTAGACCGAGGTCGGCATCCACAGACCTTCCTGGACGTTGGTACGCCAGGAGTCAAAGTGGAAGAACTGACGGTTGGCGGTGCCGCCGTCGAAGTCGCCGTTGAAGCGGACGATGTTGCCACCGTTGCGCTCGATCCAGATACGGCCGGAGAAGCGACCGAAGGCATTGTGCTTAGTCGGCGCTACGTCGAAGACCATGGTCGGCACGGTGCCGAGGAAGTCGTTGCGCAGGTAGGAGAAGGTGTAGGTCTGGCGGTTGAAGTCCTTGCTATCGACCAGCAGCATCTGCACGAAGCCGGACTCATGGTAGGTCAGGTGCAGCGCGCTGGAGAGGCCGGTGAGGTAGCCGAGGGAGTGCTTGAAGAGGTTCTTCTTGCCACCCTCCTGGCGATCGCCGCGAGCGTAGGCGGTGTCATTGATGACCCGTCCAAAGTCGACACGACCGAGGAAGTGGAGGTCGGCGTCGGGCGACTGACCCATGACGGGATCAGGGCGCATGTTCTGGATGTAGGTCTCGACGATGGGGGTGCGGTCCTTGATCGTTTTGACGACGATGGCTTCGCGCGCGACTGCCTTGTCGATGAGGGCGCTTTGGGCAGGCGTCAGCTTGCGTACTTCCTGCTCATTCGGTTTCTTCTTCCCCAAGGGGAAGGCGGCAGCGGAAAGGCACGGTGCAAACGCAAGAGCAACGGCAATAGATACAGTGAATTTCGTCCTGAGATTCATAAGTGTTTTAGACTCCTAAGCTTAGGTGGTACGACTGCCCCGGCGGGAAACCTTTCAGGAAGTTGGCTATCCGCTCGCAAGAAACGATACGCCAGCCAATGGATTGCCATAAGGATACCGTGAACTGCAGCACATCCCTTGAAATAATGTGTTTTTTTGACCTCCTAAAGTAAAGGCCCAGTCGTTGGACTGAGCCTTTACTTTCGAGGGTTTTAGCTCAACTGGAAGTTGACGACCACGGTACCTTCCCAATCGACCGGTCTGCCTTCGCCGTCGACCGCGGGTTTGAAGCGCGTTGCCATGGTGGCCTGTCGTGCAGACTCGTCGAGGCCGTGACCGAGACCGTGAACGACGCTGATGACTTCAACAGAACCGTTGGCCGTTACGCGAATCTTGAGAGAGACGTTGCCTTCGAGGTGCATGGACTTGGCTTCAGCCGTGTAGGTCGGCGTGGGCTTGTAGAGCACCTTGGGGGGCGAGGCGACGGCACCGGCGACTGAGGCGACCTTGGGAGCCGACGGCGGAGCGACCGTGCCACCGATGGTGACGGGCTTGACGGCGGTGACGGAGGAGGTGCGGCCGTTGAGGTTGGTTCCGCCGGGGAGGCCGTTACCCATGCTGACAGCCGTAGCGTGCGGACCGCTGCCCGACCCGCTCATACCGGGAACGCCGCGGCCAAGACTGATGTTGGAGACGGCAGGGCCGGTCGGATTGACGGGGCTGGTGGTATTGCCCATGCTGACGGCGCTGGGGTGGGGATCGTTATTCGGGACGCGGGCAGCCGACGGGTTACCCAAGTTGACGATCTTGGGAGCGGGCGGAGCGAGAACCTTGATCTCCGGCGTCGGAGCTACCGGCTTCGGGATGGGCTGCAACTTTACGATCTCGGGCAGTTTTTCCGGCGGCGGGGGGGTGACGATCTTGGGCGGAGTGGGGAGGACCTTGGGAGTCGGCGGCATGACCGGCGGCTTGCGCGGCGGCGGCGGCGGTGGTGGCTTGGGGGCCGGGGGCGGCAGGTAGATCTCGGCGAGCTTTTTGGCTGCGACCGGGTTGTTCTTGACGAGCAGGCCCAGGATGACGACGGTCAACAAAATGGAGACGTTGATACCGATGGAGATGAACGCGGCGCTCTTGCTGCGCTGGCCGTCATCCAACACGCCAAAGTTGGTGAACTGTGTGTCTCTCGGGTTAGGGTCCGCGCTGCGTAGTGGCTTAGGCATTCAGGTCAAATATCCTTCTCGTGTGTCAGTAAAAAGCCCCAAACTAAGGTGCTACCCGGTTTGGACAAAAAATGTTGCAGATCGCCACAACTGTGTCTAACGCTGTTAACGTCATCGGCAACGCTGTGGATTTCCAACATGCCTGGCCGGATTTCTATTTCAACTTATTTGTATTAGGCGTCCGCTTCGAACCCTGATCGCCGCTCGACCTCTGTAATGCTGGAGGAGCGTCTCAACGATAAGCATGGCACGAAATTGTGGAAACTCAATGGTTCGTTTCTACACTAAGTATCTAAGTCTGAACCATATGACTAAAGTGACCCGAATTTACCCCTATAGAACGATGGTACTGGAGACACATTTCATGCATACTATGTCGCACGTCTGGCAGGATATGGTTCACCTGCCGATCCCTCTTTTGGAGAAGATTCTCCGGCCGATCATTGTGTACCTGTGCCTGGTCGGATTTCTGCGAATCTTTGGGAAGAGGGAGCTGGCCCAGCTGAATCCGTTCGACCTTGTGGTGCTGCTGTCGTTGTCGAATACGGTGCAGAACGCGATCATCGGAGACGATAACTCGGTGAGTGGAGGGCTTGTGGGAGCGTTCACGCTGCTGGCGGTCAACTGGTTGCTGGCAAAGGTGTTGTTCAAGTCACCGAAGCTGACGAGGGTGCTTGAGGGAAGCTCGACGACGCTGATCAAAGACGGCGTGGTGAACAAGAAAGAGATGGAGCGGCAGATTCTGTCCCATGAGGATCTGATCTCGGTGCTGAACAAGAATGGCTTCAACGATCCGTCCCAGGTGGAATCGTGCGTGCTGGAGCCGAATGGAACGTTTTATGTGCAGGGCAAGCTGCCATCGATGGATAGCGTCGAGCGGCACGAGATGATGGACGTCCTGAACCGGCTGAGCAACGAAGTGGCGGCGTTGCGGCGGGAGATCGAGCAGCGTTAACTCGAGCAGCGTTAATTTTTGGTGACTGGGAAGCGTCCGCGGGCTTTTGCGAGGGCTTTGGTGAGTTGCTCGGGTGGATCCGGAAGGAGCGAGTCGCGGACGGCGGCGCGATAACCCCCCGCGTAGATGGAGTACATGACAGCGAGAGCGCAGCCGACGCCGAAGGCGAAGCCAAGGAAGAAGCCGATCAGGGTTGCGCCGAGGGTCACGTTCTCATCATGTCACGTGTCGCATTTGGGAACAGTGCTCTAAGGACCATATTGCCTGTCCTCTTCCGAATAACGTACCGTGCTTGTGCGGGCTGTTATCGGACAGTCCGGGTTGTGTACCGAAATGGGACACGAAACCCCAGTGAGAACCCAACCGATAGCCACGTCCGCTATTCAGAAGGAGCCTTGAAGCCTCATGTCGCATGGAACTGCCACGCCCGAAAACGCCAACTTTCAATCGCTGATGCGGGAAGACCGCCTGTTTCCACCGCCATCGGCGTTCAGCGAGAAGGCCTGGATCAAGAGCGAGGCTGAGTACGATGCGATGTACAAGCGCAGTGTCGAGGAACCAGAGACGTTCTGGGCCGAGGCTGCGAGCGAGCTGGAGTGGTTCGCTCCCTGGGACAAGGTGATGGACGGCAGCGGTGCTCATGCGAAGTGGTTTACGGGTGGCAAGCTGAACCTTTCGCATAACTGTGTGGACCGTCATGCGCTGGGCTCGCGCAAGGATAAGGTGGCGCTGATCTGGGAGGGCGAGCCGCATGTGGACGGGAAGACGGAGGTCCGCAAGCTGACGTTTGCCCAGTTGCATGTGGAGGTGCAGAAGTTTGCCAATGTGCTGAAGGGGCTGGGTGTAAAGAAGGGCGACCGCGTGGCCGTCTATATGGGCATGAGCCCGGAGCTGGCGATTGCGGTGCTGGCGTGTGCGCGGATCGGTGCGGTGCATTCGGTGATCTTTGGCGGGTTTGCGGCGCATGCGATTGCGGACCGCGTGGCGGATTCGGACTGCCAGATCGTGGTGACGCAGGACATCAGCTACCGCCGGGGTGGCGAGATAAAGCTGAAGGCGATTGTGGACGAGGCGATGGAGCGCTGTCCGGGTGTGCGGAATGTGGTGGTGTACCAACGCCAGCCTAAGACCACTGTGGCGATGAAGGATGGCCGCGATCTCTGGTGGCATGAGCTGATGGCGAAGGTTTTGGCTGAGTGTGCTGCGGAGCCGATGGATGCGGAAGATCCTCTGTTCATCCTGTATACGAGCGGGACGACAGGGAAGCCGAAAGGCCTGGTGCATACGACCGGTGGGTATTCGGTGGGGACGTACCTGACGTCGAAGTACATTTTCGATCTGCATGACGAAGATGTGTACTGGTGCACCGCGGACATCGGCTGGATCACCGGGCACAGCTATGTGGTGTACGGGCCGCTGCAGAACGGTGCGACCGTGCTGATGTATGAGGGAGCTCCGAACTTCCCGGAGAACGACCGGTTCTGGCAGATTGTGGATGACCACAAGGTGAGTGTGTTTTACACGGCGCCGACGGCGATCCGCGCGTTCATCAAGTGGGGCAACGACTGGGTGACGAAGCATGATTTGAGCTCGCTGCGGCTGCTCGGCACGGTGGGTGAACCGATCAATCCAGAGGCGTGGATGTGGTATCACCGGGAGATTGGCAAGGAACGTTGCCCGATCGTGGACACGTGGTGGCAGACGGAGACGGGCGCGATCCTGATCTCGCCTATACCGGGAGCGGTGGCGACGAAGCCTGGATCAGCGACGAAGCCGTTCTTCGGGATTGTGCCGAAGGTGGTGACGAAGGAAGGCGATGAGGTGCCGCTAGGGCAGGGCGGTCTGCTAATCATCGACAAGCCGTGGCCTTCGATTGCACGTACGATCTGGGGCGATGCGGAGCGGTATGAGCAGGCGTATTTCTCAGAGATTCCGGGCAAGTACTTTACGGGCGATGGAGCGAGGCGTGATGCGGACGGCTATTTCTGGCTGATGGGCCGCGTGGACGATGTGATCAACGTCAGCGGGCATCGTTTGGGGACCGCTGAGATCGAGTCGGCACTGGTGGCGCATGGCAAAGTGGCCGAGGCTGCCGTGGTGGGGCGACCGGACGATCTGAAGGGCCAAGCGATCGCTGCGTTCGTGACGCTCGAAGAAGGCCATGAGCCGACAGACGAGTTGAAGCAGGAGCTGCGGCAGTGGGTGGCGAAGGAGATCGGCTCGCTGGCTCGACCGGACGACCTGCGCTTTACGCAGATGCTGCCGAAGACGCGGTCGGGCAAGATCATGCGGCGGCTGCTGCGGGAGCTGGCGTCGACTGGGACGGTGACGGGCGATACGACGACGCTGGAGGACTTCAGCATTGTGGCGAAGCTGAAGGAGACGGACGAGTAGCAGCGTTATGCTGGTTGCAGTTTTTTCGAAGGCCTTCGCGCGGCTGCGGAGGCCTTCATCGTTAGCCCTGGCTTTGCAATTCTGGGTGAAGAGATTTCGATCCTGGCGTCGAGGTCTAGCCGTCCTGCGAACTGCAATAGCCGCGTGATGCTGAACTTAGAAAATCTCCCCTGCAATAGGTTGCTTATGTCCGGCTGATGGGCTTTGAGCAACACCGCCGCTTCGATTTGGGTCAAGCTTCGCTGTTCTATACAACGAACGATTGCCTGCCAGATGTCTGCTTTGATTTTGGCTTCGAGGGTATCCGCAGGCGAGAAGCCGAGATCGTCAAAGATATCGCCAGAGGTGACGTGGCTTGGCTTGTTATTTGCTGCTGAGTTTTTCATGGCGGCGTTGCTCCTGGAGGCGCTGGCGTACAACGGAGAGGCGGGTGCGAGCAGTATTAAGGTCCTTGCGTTCTGTCTTCGCGGTGTCCTTCTCGAAGCAGTCAAGGATGTAGATCGTGTTGTGAATCCGCGCAAGATAGACCATGCGATACCAGGTCTTTTCGTCAGAGTCCTTGAGCTCGAAGACTCCTTGATCAATGGACTGCATAGGGCGGACGTTGAGACGCGCGGGACGACCAAACTGCATCTCGCGCAGGGAGTTGCCGAAGTCCCATTGGATGGTCTTTGGCCAGGATTTGAGCACCTTCCAGGAATCACCTTCCCAGGAGATGGATGCGGGCTTTGGAAGCTCTGCGGTAGCCACAGCCTGAATGTATAGCAATTTTGCTATACAGGCAAGAAGGTGGCGCAACCTCGGCTTAGGGGTTCCCGTCTACACTCGTATGCGTGAGGTGAGTGTGCGTTCGTCATTGCTGTCCTTGTTGCTGGTTGCCGGTGTTGCGTTTGCGCAGGACAAGCCTGTTCTGGAGAAGCGTCCTGATCCTCCGCCGGCGCAGGCGGAGGGAAAGATCTCGGTCAGCGCGAAGCTGGTGGTGCTTTCGGTTGTCGTGCATGACAACAAGGGCAAGCTTGTCAACGACCTGACGAAGGACGATTTTGTGCTGAAGGCCGGTGGGCGGTCGATCAAGGACAAGCCCGAGAGCGCGCATGTGCAGACAATCAAGTACTTCGATCACGACACGGATGTTCCGCTGACGCTGGGGCTGCTGGTGGATGTGAGCCGATCGCAGCGCGATGCCCTCGAAGACGAGAAGCGTGGCAGCCAGGCGTTTTTGGAGAAGACGCTGATGCCGGCGGTTGGGGAGTCGGAGAAGGACAAGGGGTATCGACCGGCGGACAAGGCGTTTGTGATTCAGTTCGCCAAGCCGATCGAGTTGTTGCAGGATGTGACGGAGAAGCGGGCGCGGCTGGAGAAGGCTCTCGACGAACTGGGCACGGAGAGCCCGACGTTTCACAACACGGATACGGACACCATCGACAGCGAGGGGCGGCGCGAGCGTCGCGGAGGGACATCGCTGTATGACGCTGTGTATCTGGCGGTGACCGAGGTGCAGGCGAAGGAGAAGGGACGGCGGGCTCTGGTGTTGCTGACTGATGGGGTAGACCAAGGCAGCAAGGAGTCGCTGACGGATGCGGTAGAGGCGGCTCAGAAGTCGGACACGGTGGTGTATGCGGTGTACTACAAGGGCAAGGAACAGCCGCAGCAGGACAATGGCAACCGAGGACATCGCGGGATTGGATTTCCGGGCGGCGGCGGAGGTGGCTATCCAGGCGGTGGCGGGTATCCAGGCGGTGGCGGCTATCCCGGGGGAGGTGGGTATCCGGGGGGCGGCGGCAATGGAGGAGGAAACGGCGGCGGGAATACTCCCAATGGGCGTACAGAGCCCAGCCGCAAGCCGCGTGTCGATGGCAAACAGGTGCTGGAGCGGCTTTGTGGCGAGACCGGCGGAACGGTCTTCGAGGTAAGCAAGAAGCTGACTGTCGATGACATCTTGGCGCAGATTGGCGAAGAGTTACGGCAGCAGTACCGGATCGGGTTTACGCCGGACGCCGATGGGGCAAAGTACGGGTATCACCAGATTGATCTGGAGCTGAAGAACGCGGATGCGAACAAGAAGAACCGCATCCAGACGCGCGATGGGTATTACGCGTCGGACGATCAGTAAGGCGATCAGGCCAGGCGAGTAGGCGGGACTTGACGAAGACCGACGGGGGCAAGAGGCGTCAGGCTTGAGGTTGGATGGCTGTAGTGGTGGCGGAAGGTCAGGTGGCTGCCGTCGAAGTGAAGGAAGATCAAGGCGAGCACAAAGAAGACGAGGATCGCTGCGCCAGCGAGGCCGAAGACGAGACCGAAGTTGGGTTTATTGGGGAGTGTCTGTTCTACGTCATCAAGTTTCATACTTCGGTTGGATGCCGAATCTTATCGTGACGCGAGGGGGAGTTTTATTCCTGTGCTGGCATCCAGCCGTGGAGTTCGAGCCAGTGCTGAAGCAGTAGCGGGTAGACGGCGAGTTCGGGAGATTTGGGCATGGGTTTGCCGTCGGGGGTGAGCCCCATGTGGGTGCCGTGGGGGCCGAGTTCGAAGATGTGGAGTTCGGTGGGGACGTTGGCCTGCTGCAAGGCGTTGAAGAAGTGGGTGGCGTTGAGGGAGTTGACTTTCTCATCGTGCTCGGTGGCGTAGATGAAGGTGGGCGAGGTGCTGGCGGTGACGTGCAGGATCGGATTCACGGTGTCGACCAGGGACTGCGGGGCATCGGGGCCAACGAGGGTGGCCATGCCAAAGGTGCCGGGTACCTTGGGATCGAGGTCGAGGCGACCGTAGTTGATGATGGCGAAGTCGGGGTGGGCGGATAGCTTGTCGATCGCGTCGTGGGTGCCTGAAGCATCTTCAGGTGCTGGGTTGGCGGCGGTAGCGAGGTATCCGGCCATGTGGCCTCCGGCGGAGAAGCCCCAGACGCCAACGGCGTTGGGATCGATGTTCCATTCCTTGGCGTGGGCGCGCACCATGCGGACGGCGCGGAGGCCATCGAGCAGCGGGTAGGGATACTTGTAGCGTGGCCAGAGACGGTACTGGAGGACGAGGGCGGAGATGCCGTGGTCGCGGAGCCAGCGGGCCTCCTGCCCACCTTCGCCTTCCATCACCAGATGGGTATAGCCTCCGCCGGGAAGGACGATGACGGCGGGATGCGGGCCTTTGCCTGCGGCAGGGAAGGCGTAAAGGCGAGGTGCGTCGGCTTCAAAGGTGCCGACGGCGCCGGGAACCGAGCCTTCCGGCCAAAGGTTCGTGATGACCTCATAGCCCTGGGGCGGGGGATCGACCTTGGGGGCTTCGGAGGCTTTCTGGGCGAAGGCGGCGGGGACGAGGAGAGTCAGAGCGAGGAGGAGATGGGCGCGCGACATGTCAGACAGCATATGCCGGTTAAGGTAGTTTCGTCGCGGTCAGCGATGAAGTAGTCGATATTCATCTGCGATCGCCGCTGTAGTGGGCACCCATGATGTTGTTGCGGACATCCTACCTGTCAGACGAAAACAACAGGAGAGATCATGCAACTAGCGATGGTAGGACTCGGCCGCATGGGCGCCAACATGGTGAAACGACTTGCTGCCCATGGGCATGAGTGCGTGGTGTTCGATGTGTCGCCGAAGGCTGTTGAGGCGCTGGCTGCCGAGAAGGGCGTGACCGGTTCCGATTCGATGGAAGACATGATTGGGAAGCTGTCCAAGCCACGGGCGATCTGGATGATGGTGCCTGCCGGGGTGGTGGAGAAGACGATCGCGGAGATAGAGCCGCATCTTGAGGCTGGGGACATCCTGATCGATGGCGGTAACTCGTATTACATCGACGACATCAGCCGCGCGAAGAAGCTGGCTGAGAAGAAGATCGAATATGTAGACGTCGGGACGAGCGGCGGTGTGTGGGGGCTGGATCGCGGCTACTGCATGATGATCGGTGGGTCGAAGGAGACGGTGCAGCATCTCGATCCGATCTTCAAGACGATCGCTCCGGGGATTGGCGATATTGACCGTACACCGAACCGTAAGGAAGGTCAGGGGACCTCCGAAGAAGGCTATCTGCACTGCGGGACGAACGGTGCGGGGCACTTCGTGAAGATGGTGCATAACGGCATCGAGTACGGCATGATGGCGGCGTATGCAGAGGGGCTGAATGTGCTGAAGGGAGCGAACATCGGTAAGCATGTGGACGAGATCGATGCGGAGACGACGCCGCTGCGGAGTCCGGAGCTGTATCAGTATGACTTCGATCTGCCGGAGGTGGCTGAGGTGTGGCGCCGGGGCAGCGTGATCGCTTCGTGGCTGCTCGATCTGACGGCGGCTGCGCTGATTGAAGATCCGCAGCTATCGAAGTTTGGCGGCCGGGTTTCGGACTCCGGCGAAGGCCGCTGGACGATCAAGGCGGGTATCGATGAAGGCGTGCCAACGCCGGTCCTGACGGCGGCTCTGTATGAACGATTCAGCTCGCGGAATGAGGCGGAGTTCGCGAACAAGCTGCTATCGGCGATGCGGTATGAGTTTGGCGGACATCTGGAGAAGCCTGCGGGGAAGTAGGGATTACAAGAGGGGAGACAACGAAACGCCTACAGGCCTTGCTGTCAGGCGTTTCGTTGTCGGTGTCGAAGTTGCCAAAGTCCGACTTTCGAGAACGAGCTAACGTTGAAGGGCGTTTATGAGGATTTAACCATCAAATTCCGAATATCAGACTCTCGCCGTACTGCTCGATACTACTAAACTGGCGTCATGGTTCGTTCGATTATGATGAGGGTCTCAGAGAACCCGATCTTGTTGCTCTGCGTGTTCGCGCTGCTGCCCAACGCCGAGCACACATTCGCACAAAGCGAAACATCAGGCCCTCTTGATTTGTTTCCTAAGTATCAAGTAAGAAGCACCTTCACAGGTAGACCGTCACCACCGATCCTATCCTCCCACGACGCACATGAGTTCCGAACGAGGATCCGCGAAGGCGTCGCGAAGGGTGTTGTCTTCGCAGGTCACTACGAAGTGGCGGTGTGGGGGTGTGGTTCCGGATGCCTATCGTTTGCCGTGATCGACGCGTTCACGGGCAGGGTGACGTTCTTTCCAGCAACGGTGTCGCAGAACCGAGAGGTTGGCGAACGTCTGACATATAAACGAAACAGCGAAGCCATCCACATCATCGGGAGTTTAAACGAAGAAGACTCGGCTGACCGTTGGTATGTCTGGGATGGGAATTCGTTTAATCTGATCTCTAAGCGACCTGCCATCTTGGTGGATGACAACGGACACCCGTTGAAACCGTAGAGAGCTAAGCCACGCCAGCAAGCTTACTAAGATCAGTACCGATATGTCGGCTTATCGTCAGGAGTCGTATCGCTGTCTTGCAGAAATCCTTGCGAACGAAAAATGCAGATTCCTCCGCTTCGCTGCGGAATGACAACTCAGAAAGTGTTTGTGTGGGTGTGGGGTGTCGGTTCTATGCCTGAAGGCGTTTGCTCAGGGATAGAGATTCATAGGTCAGCTTGTCTTCGACAAGCCGCTTGATAGGGTGAAGCACCGTTTTGGAAGCACGGGATTTGACCGAATCGTTACGTCTTGTGGCGCGGAATGAGCCTAATTTTGCATCGTTGCAGCCGATTCGCGCGTCCTAAGTAGCTCAGGATAAACTGGATGTTGTCAGTTGCCGAGAGAGGCGGATCTTCCGATGGACACGATGAATGTAGTGCGATGTTGTCGGGTCTGAGTTGACGCATGCAAGCAGTCAGGCGGAAACAACAAGACACGCGCAACATTCCAGGGAGATCACGATGAATCAGGTAACGAAGTTTGTATGGGTAGTGGTGGCAGTGGCGGGGACGGCGGTGGCCGGGGCACAGATGACACAGCCGGGTGTGGATGCGGCGGCGAAGGCTTCCAAGACGCCGGTGATTCCGTATGTGGCGGGCAAGCACATTTATCCGGAGATCGCGGCTGCACCGGGCGATGTGGCGGCGGCGCTGAAGCAGGCCAGGAAGGAACATAAGCGAGTCATCCTCGACTTCGGTGCGGACTGGTGCGGTGACTGCCAGGTGCTGGACATCTACTTTCACCAGAGCCCGAATAAAGAGATTGTCGATAAACACTTCATCGAGGTGAAGGTGAATATCGGTCGCGAGGATGCGAACTTGGACATCGCGCACAAGTACGGCGTTCCGGTCCATGGCGTTCCGGCGCTGGCGGTGATCAACGGCTACGGCAAGGTGATCGTGGCGCAGGACAATGAGTTTTCGGATATGCGGTACATGCAGTCGAGCTCGCTGACGGCGTTTTTGAACAAGTGGAAGAAGTAGGCCGAGAAGCAGGTCCTTCGCCTTCGGCTCAGGATGACATGGTAGCGAGATGGCCCGGGCTAATGCTTCGGGCCATTTTGTTTGGTGGCACGGGGAAGAAGACGAACTATGCTGGTTAGGTGCGAGTAGCTGAAGCGAGCAAAGGGGTGACGCAGGCGGGCGGGGCTTGCCTGCGGACGACTGTGCATGTAACGCAGACGCTAAGGCGGGCGGCGGCTGCGGCGGTGGAGCACGATGCTTTGAATGTGGCGCAGGCCACGGCGTACTCGGCGATGTTTGCGTTGTTTCCGGCGCTGATTGTGGCGGCGGCTCTGGTGAGTCTGCTGCCGGATTCGGCGCCGTTCCGTTCGCAGATGTCGTTTTTCTTTGGCAGGGTGCTGCCTTCGAATGTGAGTCCGCTGCTGGAGGTGTATTTTGTGCAGTCGGGGCACACACAGCATGCGGGGACGGCGCTACTGGGTTCGATCGTGGTGAGCCTGACGGGCGCAACGAGTGTGATGGCGACGCTGATGGAAGGGTTTCGGCGGGCGTACAAGCTACCGCTGCTGCGGAAGAGCTTCTGGCCGATGCGGTGGCGGGCGTTGATGCTGGTGCCGCTGAGCCTGCTGCCGATGACGGCGGCGAGTGCTCTGGTGGTGTTCGGGCACATTATGACTCGATGGCTGGCCGGGCTGGTGGCACCGGAGCTGCAGCCGACGGTATTTGTGGTGGCGTTTCTGGTGCGATGGACGGTCGCGCTGGCGGGAAGTGTGGGGCTGATCGCCGTGATCTATCACCTCGGGACGGATATGACACGGGGGATGCGCGAGTACTTTGAGCCGCTGGTGAGCGATGTGCTGACGAACGGGCCGCTGCAGCTGCTGCGCAGGGACTGGAGCTGGAGTGCGAGCCTGCCGGGGGCGATGGTGGCGACGGTGCTGTGGTTCGTGTCGACGCTGGTGTTCGGGATCTATGTGACGCGGTTTGCGAACTACTCGCGGGTATATGGGTCGCTGGGAGCTGCCATCGCTTTGATGTCGTGGCTGTATTTGATCGCGCTGAGCATTTTGATCGGGGCGGAGTTTAATGCGCAGCGGGCGGTGGAGCAGCGCGATCCGGCGTTGAGCGAGCTGCTGTGGAAGCTGCCTGGTCGGCTTTGGCGGTGGGACAGGTAGACTAGAGAGACAGAGATTAGGGAGTAGGGATCAGGGATTAGAAACGCGGTATGAGCCGCTGTTGCACTCCCTGCTTACTCTGCGATCGTTGGGAACCCTGACGTTTCCAGTAGCGGTCGAGTGTGAAAATCGTTTGAGTAAGATGACAGACGTATGTGGGTTGGGGCAGTATGCTGCCAGCCCTTTGGGTGTGTGTTTACCGTGTGGGAAGGAAGAAGCGAGTACATGGAAGCCGTTGAAAAGGGAAAGATCGAAGTTCTGCGTCGCGCAAAGATTGTGGCCACACTGGGGCCTGCTACGAGCACGGAGGCAATGTTTCGGCAACTGGTGCGTGCCGGGCTGGACGTGGCGAGGCTGAACTTCTCGCATGGATCGCACGAGCAGAAGGCCGAGCTGATCGCGATGGTTCGCAAGGTTTCGGCCGAGGAAGGCAAGCCGATCTGCATTCTTGCGGACCTGCAGGGGCCGAAGATCCGTACAGGCATACTGGTGGACCACAAGCCGGTGATGCTAGAGGCAGGCAAGCGCCTGACGATTACTCCTGAGCAGATTGAAGGCACGGTCGAACGCGTGAGCACGGTGTTTACGACGCTGGCAGAGAACGTCGTGCCGGGGACGCAGATTCTGTTGTCGGACGGTCTGATCGAGCTGCGTGTGGTTGAGGTGCAGGGCCAGGACGTGGTGACGGAGATCATCAACGGCGGCCTGCTGGGCGAGAAGAAGGGCATCAACCTGCCGGGTGTGGCAATCAAGGTGCCTTCGCTGACGGAGAAGGATGAGGAAGACCTGGAGTTTGCGATCAAGCAGGGCTGCGAGACGATCGCTGTGAGCTTTGTTCAGACTGCGGACGATGTTCGCTACGTGAAGAGCCGCATTGCGCAGCTTGGTTCGGATGCGTGGGTGATCTCGAAGCTGGAGAAGCCGCAGGCGATCGACCACCTGGACTCGATTCTTGAGGCTTCAGACGGCATCATGGTGGCTCGTGGCGATCTGGGTGTGGAGGTTCCGCCGGAGAAGGTGCCGGCGATCCAGAAGCACATCATTCGCCGCGCGGTGGAGTATCGCAAGCCAGTCATTACGGCGACGCAGATGCTGGAGTCGATGATCGAGAATCCGCGACCGACGCGCGCCGAGGCGAGCGATGTTGCGAATGCGATCTATGACGGCACGGATGCGGTGATGTTGTCGGCTGAGTCTGCGGCGGGCAAGTATCCCGTGGAGTCGGTCGCGATGATGGCGAAGATCGTGGTGGAGAGCGAAGCAGCGATGCGGGCCCAGCCTGCTTTGAAGCTGGCGCTGAAGCCGCATGGGACGCGCGTGCTGATGACGATCCCGGAGACGATCTGCGAATGTATGGCGCACTCGGCGCAGGATCTGGATCTGGCGGCTGTCGCGATCTTTACGGAGACGGGCAATACGGCCCGGCTGCTGAGCAAGTACCGACCGGACGCGCCGATCTATGCGTTCAGCCCGGATGAGAGCGTGGTGCAGCGCACGATGATGTTGTGGGGTACGTGGCCGATTCTGTGCCCGCGTTTCAGCGGCACGGACAAGCTGGTGGAGACGGCGGAGGACATGCTCGAAGCGCGTGGCTACGTGAAGTCGAAGCAGGTTGTGGGCATCGTGGCCGGTACGGCTACGAAAACCGGAGCTACGAATTTCATGCGGCTACACGTGATTGGGGATCGATAGAAGCAGGGCTGCTTTGCAGGGCATCTCAGCAACTGGACGAGTCAGCGAAGACACTGCTGACAGTTGGGAGATGCTCTATGAAGATGCTAAAGGTGCGTTCGAGTTCGCTTGAGATCGCAGTAGAACAGACAGGACCGGCTGATGGGGAGCCGGTCCTGTTGTTGCATGGTTTTCCGTATGACCCGCGCTCGTTCGATGGTGTGAGGAACGGAATTGCGGACGGCAAGCGGCGGATTCTAGTGCCATACCTGCGCGGTTTTGGGGCTACGCGCTACATCTCTGAGAAGACATTTCGGACGGGCCAGCAGGCGGCGCTGGGGAACGACGTTCGCGAACTGCTGGATGGACTTGAGATCGAGAAAGCAACGCTGGTTGGCTACGACTGGGGTGGGCGCGCTGCGTGCGTGGTGGCGGCGCTCTGGCCGGAACGAGTCCGAGGACTGGTGAGCCAAGGCGGGTATTCCATTCAGGATATTGCGAAGTCGATGGACACGCCCGCTGATCCGGAGCTGGAGCACCAGCAGTGGTATCAGTGGTACTTCAATATGGAGCGGGGCCGGTGTGGGCTGGAGGCTTGTCGCAAGGAGATTGCAGAGAAGCTGTGGCGGATGTGGTCGCCGACGTGGGAGTTCGATAAAGCTCTGTTCAAACAGACGGCGCGGTCGTTTGTGAATGGGGATTTCGTGGCGACGGTGATTCATTCATACCGGCATCGCTACGGAAATGCCGCGGGTGATCCGAAGCTGGAGGCACTGGAGAAGAAGCTCGCGGAGCAGCCAAAGATCAAGGTGCCGACCATCGGATTTCAGGGGGAAGAGGATCGGATAAACCCGCCGTCGTCTTCGAAGGGCATGCACAAGATGTTCACGGGGCACTATGAGCTGCGGAAGTTGGCGGGGGGCGGCCATTGTCCGCCGCAGGAGCAGCCGGAGACTGTGGTGAAGATGATCGAGGACATACTAAAGCTGACAGCGTGAGACAAGAGGCGGTTAGGACCCGGTTTGCCACAGGTGAGGGTGGCTAGAATCAGGGCATGGGCAAGATCCGCGTCCTCTCCGATCAAGTTGCGAACCAGATTGCTGCCGGTGAGGTGGTCGAGAGACCTGCGTCGGTGGTGAAGGAGCTGTTGGAGAACTCGCTCGATGCCGGGGCTACGCGGATCAGGGTGGAGATCGAGGGTGGCGGGAGGAAGCTGATTCGCATCGTCGACAACGGGCATGGCATGGGGCGCGATGATGCGCTGCTGGCGTTCGAACGTCATGCTACTTCGAAGCTGCGCAGCTCGGATGATCTGCTGTCGATTGCTACGCTGGGGTTTCGCGGCGAGGCGCTGCCTTCGATCGCGTCCGTGGCGCGGGTGACGCTGGAGACGCGCGCCGCTGAGGATGACGCGGGTACGGTGATCGAGATTGCCGGTGGGAACATGCTGCGCGTCGAGGACGCAGGTTTGCCCGTGGGGACCACGTTTGCTGTGCGGGATTTGTTCTTCAATACACCGGCACGGCGGAAGTTTCTGCGCGCGGAGCAGACGGAGCTGGGGCATGTGGCGGCGCTGGTGACGCACTATGCGCTGGCGCATCCGGACAAGCACTTTGAGCTGCACTCGGCGACGCAGGCTTTGCTCGTGGCGCCTGCGGTGGCGAATGCAGGGGAGCGGCTCTTTCAGATCTTTGGGCGCGAGACCTTCGAGCGTCTGATTCCGGTGGCTGCGGAGATGGACTTTGCGCGGGCCGGAATTCCTGAGCCTCCGCCTTGGAAGCGGCCTGAGGACTATGAGCCGCCGACGCCGGGATTTGTGCGGCTGAGTGGGTTTGTGAGCAAACCGGAGCTGCAGAAGCTGAATCGGAATTCGATCTACGTGTTTGTGAACGGACGGCTGATTCGCGACCGCTTGGTGCTGCACGCGTTTACCGAGGCGTATCGGAACATCATCCCGCCGACGTCGTATCCGGTGGTGCTGCTGTTTCTGGAGATGCCGCCGCAGGAGATTGACGTAAATGTGCATCCGGCGAAGACCGAGGTGCGGTTTCGGCAAGGTAGCTTTGTGCATGATTTTGTGCGCGACAGTGTGAGGACGGCGTTGATGAAGGCGCGGCCTGCGGCGGAGTTTCTACAGGCGTTACATTCGGCGCCTACGGCGAGCTCGTCGCTGATGGTGGATGTGTCGCCACTGCCGGGCGTGGATCAGGCGACGTATGAGCCCAGTGCGTTTCTGCAGGAGCAGATGGTAGCGCAGAGCGAGGGAGCCATCGAGCCGGGCGATGTGGCGGCGTTCGAATTGCGTGAGCGGATGATGCCGATGTCGCCGGGGCGGCTGGGGTTTGAGGGAGCGGGGATGGCGGTGGGGTATGACCCAGTTGGGGACGAAGATTCTGCAAACCCACGTCCCAAAGACGGGACATGGGGCACCCAGAGTGGTGACGGTGCCGAAGAGCAGCCGACGCTGAATGCGCTGGCTTCGTTGAAGCCGCTGGGACAGCTGCGAGATTCGTTCATCCTGGCGACGAATGAAGAGGGCTTATGGATCGTCGATCAACATGTCGCGCATGAGCGCGTGCTGTTTGAGAAGATTTTGCGGGAACGCAAGGTGGAGGCGGTGCAACGGCAGAGGCTGTTGATGCCGGTGCTGATTGAGTTGCTGCCGGAGCAGATGGTGATCTTTGCGGACATTGCTGAAGAGCTGGAGCGGAACGGATTTGAGGCGGAGCCGTTCGGGCCGCGCACGCTGGCGGTGAAGGCGGCTCCGGTGGGGCTGGAGGGCAGGGAACTGGAGCGGGTGCTCGATGAACTGCTGGGCGCGACGGAGAAGTCGGCGCAGGTGGAGAACGAGGAGCTGCGGCGGACGCGGATTGCGGCTTCGATCGCCTGCCATGCTGCGATTAAGGTGAATATGCCTCTGGAGCCGGCGAAGATGGACTGGCTGCTGCGCGAACTTGGGAAAACTGCACATCCTACGAGCTGTCCGCATGGCAGACCCATTGCATTGCGGTATTCTTTAAGAGACATCCAGCGGGCGTTTCAGCGCATATAGGTTGCGCATCGCTCTACCCGCACATTCGAGGATCTCCAAGTGCCTTCGCTACGGCGAGGGCTAGTGTCGCGTTTTGAAGCGCAGGCAAGTGAAGAGGAAAATTTTGAGTTCAATACAAGAGTTTGATACGACGCAGTTAGCGGCTGCACGGGCCACAGCATGGCACCAGAGTGGGGATGCGATTCTGACCCTCGAGACAGCGCGCACATGGATTGCGGAGCGCGGTATCGTGCTGTTCGCTCCACGTTCAGCGCAGCTGCCGACGCCCGCGCCTTCGCTGGTGGAAGCCACGTTGGGAGCGGCGAACGATGCTCCGACGGCGGCCCAGACAGCGGCTGCGCGGAACCTGCTGGCCCGTATGGTGGCGGATGGCGTGGCGATTCCGTTGAACCTGCTGGGTGGACCCGGCGACATTGCGGACTTCGTGGTGTCGGCACAGGTGTTCAGCTACGTGTTCACGCTGCGCGGCGATAAGAACTGGAAGCAGCCACCTTCGCTGACGGGAGCGATTTCGGTGTCACCGCTGAGCCTTCATATCTATGAGGTGCTGGCAGCGGCTGAAAAGGGCAAGGGCGCGATGTCGGCTGCAGAGCTGGCTAACGAGCTGGGCCGCGAAGTGACGGAGACGGCTATCCAGCGTGGACTGATCGAGCTTTGGGGCCAGCTGCGCGTACTGCCGCTGCTGGATCAGGGTTCCGGCACGACGCTGTGGGAGCTGACGACGCGCCGGTTTACGAAGGCGATCAAGGCGGGAGCGAATGCCGGTGTGCCTTCGGCGCTGTCGGCGTTGATCTCGCTATATCTGCAGCAGGCGATCACGGCGACTGAAGAAGAGATCGCAACGTATCTTTCGCCGCTGACGGCTCGCTCGCGCGTGCGCGAGGTGCTGCGTGCGCTGACCTCGGGCCGGCAGCTGGAGACGGTGACGGTGGAGGGCAAGACGCTGATCGTCATTCCTGGCTCACTGCCGGAGTTTGCGGCGACGGTGGTTGCTGAAGGCGAAGAGGGTGTCGAGGTTGAGGGTGATGCCCTGCCGAAGCCGAAGAAGATTGGTACGGGCCGCATCAGCAGCTTTGCCAGCGATAAGATTTCGCCGAATGAGTTCCGCGGCAAGGCGGTGAAGGCGAAGAGCTTTGGCGAGCGCCCTGCGACGGCAGGAGCTCGTGGGCGCAAGCCTGCGGGAACGTTTGGAGATCGTCCAACTCCGCGACCGGATCGCGAGCGTCGTCCCTTCAAGAAGGACGGCGAGGGCTCGTTGAAGTCGCGCTCTGCAAATCCGAACTCGGCGAAAGCTGGATTTACGAAGCCGTGGGACGAAGATCGCAAGCCGCGCGCCGCGAAGGCTCCTGCTGATTCGTTCACGAAGTTCCGCCGCCCCGAGAAGGAAGACCGAGAGCCGCTGGGTACGCGCGAACAGAAGGGTCTGCCTGAGGAGCGTCGTACGCCGCCGCGCAAGGCCACGGAGTCGTTCCAGAAGCGGACGTTCGATGGCAAGCCGGTTGCTCGGAAGCCGTTCGGTGCGAAGCCTGCGTATGGTTCCAAGCCCGCCTTTGGCTCGAAGCCGGCGTATGGTTCAAAGCCTGCTTTCGGATCCAAGCCGAGCTTTGGCGCGAAGAAGCCTTATGCGCCGCGCACCACCGAGGATGGTGAGCGTCCGGCGTTCAAGCCTCGTTCATATGAGGGTGCTGGCAAAACGTTTGAGAAAAAGCCGTATGAGCGCAAGCCGTATGAGCGCAAGGCGAATGCTGGAGCGACGAGCTTCCCGGGCAGCAAGCCCGCGTTCGGCGCGAAGCGTCCTTATACGCCGCGTACCAGCGAGGATGGTGAGCGTCCGGCGTTCAAGCCACGCACATTTGACGGACCGAGCCGTGGATTTGAGAAGAAGCCGTACGAGAAGAAGCCGTTCGAGCGGAAGCCGTTTGCGAGCAAGACGGATTCGGGCGAGAAGCGCCCCTACAGCCCTCGAAAGACGGAGGGTGGTGGCTTTGGGGAAAAGCGTCCGTTTACGCCGCGAGAAAGCGGTGGCCGTTCGTTCTCCAAGCCAGGATTCGCGAAGCGTCCGTTTGTGAAGCGCACTCCTGATGCGAACCTGCTGCCTGAGGGCGCGCCGGTCGAACGAACTCTGGCAAAGCGGCCGCATAAGCCGAGAGCCGCGGATGCGGACAAGCGCAAGTTCACGAAGGACCCTTGGGTTCCTCCGACGGATAGCGGCGAAGGCAAGCGTCCGTTCAAGGCACGCAGCGGTGGCGGCTTCAAGAAGCCGTTCGGTGGAAAGAAGCCCGGCGGATTCTCTTCGCGCAAGCGGCCTGAGTAGCTAAATAAGGAGTAGAGTGGTGCCGGCGTTCGACGTCGGCACCCTCACACGTTAGCAGGAGTCGTTTTCAAGCATGAGCAGTGCAGCAACAGAGATTAAGCGGCGAGAGAAGCCGGTGATCGCGATCGATGGACCCGCAGGTGCAGGTAAAAGCACCATGGCGGCTCATCTTGCGAGGCGGTTCGGGTTTTTGAATCTGGAGACGGGAGCCATGTATCGAGCGCTTGCGTTGAAAGCGATCGAGCACGACCTTGGCTTTGAGGACGAAGCGGCTCTGCTGGACCTTGCGGATCAGACGAAGATCACGTTGCAACCACAGCGTGAGGGCAACATCGTGCTGCTGGACGGTTTCGATGTATCGCGGCGCGTGCGCGAAAAGGATGTGACTTCGGCGGCTTCGCAGGTGTCTGTGCATCCGAAGCTGCGGGTATGGATGGTGGAGCAGCAGCGCAAGATGGGTGAGGCTGGCGGTGTGGTGATGGAAGGCCGCGACATTGGCACGGTGGTGTTTCCCGATGCTGAGGTAAAGATCTTTCTCGATGCGGCACCTGAGGTGCGAGGGAATCGGCGCTATCGGCAGGTGATGCCGGGCAGTGAGCCGGAGCATGTCGCGACTGAGGCGGCGATTGTCGCTGAGTTGAAGGAGCGCGATACCCGCGACCGGAATCGCGAAGATTCTCCTTTGAAGCCGGCAGAGGATGCAGTGATCCTCGATTCAACGGGGTTGACGCTGGAGCAGGTGCTGACGAAGGCAGAGGATATCGTCCACGCGCACCTTGGTTCGCAGGTGTAGTCCTGTAACAACAAGTTCAAATGAAACCGGCGATCCTTGGGGATCGCCGGTTTTCTTTGCGTATTTCCGAAAGTCTCAGGTGTTCTTCTGGCCCTTGAAATGGACGAGATAGGGGTTACGAATCCATGTAAAAAAAAAGAGTGGAAAAATGGGCCTTCGTGCTAACATCTCGACATCGTTTGAAACAGATTGGTTTTCTGCAACTGCTGGTAGCCGAAACCCGTATTTGAATCAGCGTCAAAAAAGTCAATCACACAAGGATTTGCGAGACATGGAACAGGGAACAGTGAAGTGGTTTAACGACGCCAAGGGTTTTGGCTTCATCAGCAGACAGAACGGTGAGGATGTGTTCGTTCACTACTCGGCAATCAACTCGAACGGCTTCAAGAGCCTTCAAGAGGGTCAGGCCGTTCAGTTCAACGTGGTGAAGGGACCCAAGGGCTGGCAGGCCTCCGACGTTCAGCCTCTCTAAGCTCTCGCTTTGTGGGTTGTACGGCCGGGTGGGTCAGCAAGTTCATCTCCAACAACAGAAGGGAACGGCTTCGGTCGTTCCCTTCTGTGCGTTGAAGCGGTGGCGATCCCATGAAGCAGGTCCTTCACTGCGCTCAGGATGACAAGTCTGAGAATCAGGGGTGGGGCTCGGTCTGCGGTGGGGCCGGTGGAATCGGCTGGTCGTCGGGGCCGAGAGCGTCGCTGCTGCCTACGATCGTGCTCTTGGCGCGGAACTTGCGGTAGTCCGACGTGGTGAGGTGGATATGACCGTTGACCCCGCCGAAAAGAAGAATACGTGCACTGCCGCGGGCATCGACGACGGCGGGCAGCCATACTTCGTTATTGATTTTGTTGGTCTGGAAGGTGAAGCTGAAGCCTTTGTGGACGTCGAGAACGAGACCTCCGCCCACCTTGAAGTCGTTCAGCATATGGCCTTCACCGCGAACGAGCGTGTGATCCTGTTCGTCAACCCAGACGGTGCCAACGAGGTCGCGGATGGCGGTTTCGGCGGGGCTGTGTGTCTTGGCGCTGGGGTCTCCGGCGTAGTCCGCCTCGATGGTGGGTCGGCCTTCGAGCAGAACCCTTCGCGGGTTGCTGAAGGTGCCTAGCTCCAGGATGCGAGAGGCGGTGACGACCTCATCGCCGCGGGTATCGGACGGTCTGCCTTTGCTGTCGAGCTTGGCGCGCCGGTCTTTCGCCTTGGCGACCTCTTTATCGATGCGCTCGCTTTCCTTTTTCTGTTCTTCGGGCGAGAGGGGCTGGCCGTCTCGAGCAACGGTGCGATCCACCCGGACACCGCTGATGGTGAGGCTCTCTGAGTCAGTGACCTTTGACTTCTTGAGACCGCCATTATTATCGAAGTCTTCTTCGACGAGGTGGACGCGATAGGTGTAGTCGCGGCGGGCGTCTTCGGCGGCGCGCTGGTTACGTTCGACATCAAGCAGAAGCTGGCGGATGTCGGGAAGTGGTGCGTCCATCGCGATAGCAGGCGGGGTTGGTGCGGCCTGTGGCGGCGCGGCTTCCTGGGCTTGCGTGATAGTTGCAGCTGCGAAGAGGAGGAGAAGAGCTCGGCCCATGCTGCGATTTTACGTGCAACAAAACGCCGTTGCGATTTGAGTCGCAACGGCGTTTTGCCCTGATGGATTGTTTGACTAGTTGTGGCCGAGCGCGAGATCGATGAGGGTCTTTTCTTCCATCTCATGTGCCTTGGCAGAGCCGGTCGCGGGGCTGGCCGAAGCGGTGCGCTTGACGCTTAGTACCGTGCGGTCGCTGGCGAGGCGGTCGAGCAGCGGCTTCACGTAAGAGTAGGCACCCATGTTGGCCGGCTCTTCCTGCACCCAGACGATCTCTTTCGCGGAGGGGTGCATGGCGAGTGCGGCGGAGAGTTCAGCCTCAGGCCAGGGATAGAGCTGTTCGACGAAGATGATGCCGACCGACATGTCCTTACGCTTGGCACGCTCTACGCGGAGATTGTGGCCGATCTTGCCGCTGCAGACAAGCAGGCGGCGCGGATTGACGACGTCTTCGTCCGGAAGAACGTTCTGGAAGAACGGGCGAGCAAAGTCTGAAACCGGTGAGAGCGCATCGGGATGACGCAGCATCGACTTCGGGGTGAAGACGATGAGCGGCTTGCGCCACTTGCGCAGCGCCTGGCGACGCAGCAGATGGAAGTACTGCGATGCGTTTGAGGGTTGAGCGATCTGGATGTTGTCCTGTGCGGCGAGCTGTAGGTAGCGCTCCATGCGTGCGCTGGAGTGCTCCGGCCCCTGGCCTTCATAGCCATGTGGCAGCAGCATGACGACGCCGGAGAGCAGGCCCCACTTGGCTTCGCTGGCGGAGATGAACTGGTCGATGATGATCTGTGCGCCGTTGGCGAAGTCGCCGAACTGGGCCTCCCAGAGCGTCAGAGCCTCAGGGAAGTCGCGCGAGAAACCGTACTCGTAGCCAAGGCAGGCAGCCTCGGAGAGCATCGAGTTGTAGACCTCCCATTTGCCTTGTTCGGGAGCGATATTGGCGAGCGGGGAGTAGCGGAACTCGGTTTCGATATCGATGAAAACCGAGTGGCGCTGATTGAAGGTGCCGCGCTGCGAGTCCTGACCGCTCAGGCGAACGGGCACGCCAGCCTTCAACAGCGAAGCGTAGGCCATGAGTTCCGCCATGCCGTAGTCGAAGGGCTTCTTTCCGTTGCCCATGTCCACGCGCTGTTCGAGCAGCTTCGCGACCTTGGGATGGATGTGGAAGCCTTCGGGTGCGGTGGTCAGCTTCGTAGCGAGCGCGGTGACCTCAGCAGCGTCAATACCCGTGTGCGGGTTGTCGTCGGGGCGAAGATGCGCGCCGTAGTAGGGGTCCCAATACTTGGGTAGCGAGTGCATCTTCGGCTTGTGATCTGCGGTGGTCGCGGTCTTCTGGTCTTCGAAGAACTTGTTCTGGATCTCGGCGATCTCGGCTGTGGGGTCCACACCGATCTGCTCGGCGAAGAGCTTGTAGAGCGGCGGATGGTCCTTGATGCGCGCGTAGCGACGCGGCTGCGTGACGGTCGGGTCATCGACCTCGGAGTGACCGTGGCGACGGTAGCCGATGATATCAACGACGACGTCGGCGTGGAAGGTAGCGCGGAACTCCGCTGCCAGTGCGGCGATGCGTATCACGGCGATGGGGTCTTCAGCGTTGACGTGGAAGATGGGGATCGGCAGGCGCTTGGCGAGATCGGTGGCGAAGCGCGAGCTATTGCTCTCAGATGGCAGCGCGGTGAAGCCGAGCAGGTTGTTGGTGATGACCTGGATAGTGCCGCCAAGGTTGTAGCCCTCGAGCGTGGCGAGGTTCAGTGTTTCGGCGGTGACACCCTGGCCTGCGAAGGCAGCGTCGCCGTGGATGACGATCGGGAGGACCTGCTTGGGACCTTCTGCTCCTATGCGTGTCTGGTAGGCGCGCGTGCGGCCCATAACGACGGGATTCACGGCCTCAAGGTGTGAAGGGTTCGAGGCGAGGTGCAGCTCGACGGATTTGCCGGTGGGGGTGACGAGTGTGCCGGTCGCGCCCATGTGGTACTTCACATCGCCACCACCCATGGTGCTGCGAGGATCGACATCTTCAAACTTCGCGAAGATCTCATAGGAGCTGCGGCCGACGGTGTTGACCATCACGTTCAAGCGGCCGCGATGGGCCATGCCAAAGAGACCGTAGGTTACGCCGTGCTCGGCTGAGGTCGAGAAGAGCTGATCCATGAAGGGGATCAGGACGGTGAGGCCTTCGAGGGAAAAGCGCTTCGTCCCTAGGTAGCGCTGCTGGATGACGGACTCGAAGATATCTGCCCGGATGAGGCCGGAGAGAATGCGCTCCTTCGTCAGCAGATCGTTGGGCACCGGAGCTTCGAGGCGCTGCTGAATCCAGCTGCGAATCTCGGGTGAAGGGATGTGCATGTACTCGGCTCCGATGGAGCCGCAGTAGTAGCGGCGGGCCTCTTCGGCGTCGGGACCGTCAGGGGCCGGTGTGGGGAAGGGCTCAGGGGGCAAGAACTGCCCGAGTGGGTCGAGCGAGGCCTGGAGATAGCCCCAGCGGCGGAAGATGTCGAAGGTGGCTTCTCTTGAGGAGCTACCGGCTTCGTGCGCAGGAGCGGGGGTGGTTTGCGGGGTAGATTTCGGTTTGGGCTTTATCGCGGTGGAGGACGCCATGGCTTAACTATGCTAGTCCGTTCGGGGGATGGTTGGCAGCGAAAGTTCGGTATTCGCCCATAGAGTTCGATGATGGGAACCTTGTATGGGACTCAAAGGTAATGCGCGACTCTATCGGTGAAATATCGGCCAAATCGTTTCCATTGTGAACCCCCAGGCGCATTTTGTTGCTTCATTCGCTTCTCCAGGAGATTGGGAAAAAAGACTGTGGGAATGTGACGGCCGTCACATGAGTTCAGAGGCGAGTTGGAGATGATCTGTATCGGGAGTCAGGGATTTCTGTCACGCACGTTGTTGACGGATGTTCGGCCCGGATTTTCTCGAAAGAATGCGCCCGTCGCTTGCACGTTAAGCGGCGGGATTTTCTTTTGAGCCTCCGAAAGTACCCCGTTGTCAGCCGTTGTGATGACTGTCACAGACGGATTCCTAAATGCAACCGAGGATGGTCGTGGAGGTGGTTTTTCATGTCTATGGTCTCCAGGTCCGGGAGTGAGTGTGCCAACAGCGGTGCCGATGGCAGGTGCAGATGCGAGGGGAAGTGCACGGGGTATGCAACGCGGAGCGATTGTCCCCCGCTGATTGTTCTGGCTGTTGTGGCTGTGACGCAAACAGCCGTGATGCATTGTGTGGCCGCAGCCTCCGCTGCGTTGAAGGCGGGTGCACGATGAGCGCAGCCATTGCACCGATACAACCGCGTGTTGAAGAGAAGCAGCAGCGTAAGGTCTACAACTACCTGAACGTTGAAGGCAGCATCAAGAGCTGGCTGCTTACGCAGGACCATAAGCGCATCGCGATCCTTTACCTGGTGGGCGTCACCTTCTTCTTCATGGTAGGTGGGTTACTAGCGATGGCTCTGCGCATGGAGCTGCTGACACCGGGCAGCGACATGATGGCGATGGATACGTACAACAAGGTCTTTACCATGCATGGCGTGGTGATGATCTTCTTCGTCTTGATTCCAGCAATCCCCGCTGTGCTTGGCAACTTCCTGCTGCCGCTGATGCTCGGTGCAAGAGACCTCGCGTTTCCGAAGATCAACCTGCTCAGCTGGTATTGCTACATGATCGGCGCGGCCCTGCTGCTTTATACCGTGATCGCTGGCGGGATCGATACGGGCTGGACGTTCACGACACCTCTAAGCACACGTTTTGTGAATACCAATGTGATCTCTGGCGGCCTGGCCGCGTTCTTCGCGGGGTTCAGTTCGATCTTCACCGGCCTGAACTTTATCGTGACGACGCATCGTATGCGTGCACCTGGTATGACCTGGTTCAGAATGCCGCTCTTTGTGTGGGCGCACTATGCGACATCGGTCATCATGATTCTTGGCACGCCGGTGGTCTCGATTACGATTGTGCTGGTTGCGTTGGAGCGCTTGATAGGCATCGGTGTGTTCGACCCGAGGCTGGGGGGCGATCCGCTCTTGTTCCAGCACCTGTTCTGGTTCTACTCGCATCCAGCGGTGTACGTGATGCTTCTGCCGTCGATGGGAGTGATCAGCGAGGTCATCGCGTGCTTCTGCCGCAAGCGTATCTTCGGCTATACGGCGGTCGCGTTCAGTTCTGTGGCGATCGCAGTGTTCGGTTTCTTTGTGTGGGAACACCACATGTTCATCATGGGCGTCAGTCAGTATTCGGCACTGGTGTTCAGCTTGCTGACGATGCTGGTGGCGGTGCCTTCGGCGATCAAAGTGTTCAACTGGACTTCGACACTTTACAAGGGCTCAATCACCTTTGAAGCGCCGATGGTCTATGCCTTCTGCTTCCTCGGGCTGTTCGTAATTGGCGGCTGCACAGGCGTTTTTCTCGGTTCTCTGGGGATGGACGTGCATCTCACGGAGACCTATTTTGTCGTGGCACACTTTCACTTTGTGATGGTGGGCTCGGTCATCATGGGTTTCATGGCGGGACTGCACTTTTGGTGGCCGAAGATTACGGGTCGCATGTATCCAGAAGCACCTGCGAAGGTCGCTGCCATCACGACGTTCATCGGCTTCTTCTTTACCTTTGGACCGCAGTTCATTCTGGGCTACCTTGGAATGCCGAGACGGTATGCAATGTATCCGCCGGAGTGGCAGATGCTGAACGTGATGTCTACCGCCGGAGCGACGATCATGGGCTTTGGTTATCTCCTCACGATGCTCTATCTGGCCTGGAGCCTGCGTTACGGAGTCAAAGCGACAACCAATCCCTGGAGGGCCTACGGATTGGAGTGGACCGTCAGCAGCCCACCGCCGACGGAAAACTTTGCCCGGGTCCCGCTGGTAACGCACGAGGCCTATGACTATGAGTGGATGGATGCGCAGCCGGAGGCATCAAGATCCGCGTCGTATTGAAAACGCAGCGGGTATCAGCAGTAGAGCGATTGCAGCTGCTCCGGTTTGAGGAGTGTCATGCGGTCGCCCTGCTGCCGAACCAGGCCTTCTGCGCGGAAGCGAGTGAGCAGGCGGGTTACGGTTTCGCGCGAGAGGCCTGCCATGCATCCTAGCTCTTCATGCGTGAGCGGCATGCCAAACTCCAGGGCCTCGTTGTTATGTGTGTGATCGATGCGGGCCCAGTCGAGAAGAGTGCTGGCTAACTTACCGGCAGCGGAGGTGGACAGAGCAAGGCGGCGCGCGCTCAGAAGGGCAGCTTCGTATTCGCGAGCTACGGCAACGGCAGTATTTTCGCCCACGTCGGGCGAACTGCGCATAAATTTCAGAAAGTTGTCGCGCGGTATAGACTTCAGTTCGCAGGCTTCGAGAGCTTCGGCGGTCACCTTATAGTTCGAGGCGCGAAGCACTGAGGCGAGGCCGAGAACGTCGCCGGGGCCTGCAATGCGGACGAGCAGGAGGCGTCCATCTTCAGAGGCGGCGGAGACTTTGATCCGGCCTTTGCAGACGATGTAGACGTGATTTGCGGTAAAGCCTTCGCGAAGAATGGTGCTGTGTGCTTCGAAGTGATGCGAAGATCCGATGGCCTGGAGATCGAGCAGGTCGAGTGCGGGCAGCGTGCAGAAGCACTGCGGCCCTCGCACGGCACAGGTAACGCAGCTGTGAGTTGCCGGCATAGAATCGACTCCTTCTTGGCGCTGCCCTCATGGTACGCCGAAAGGGATGCTAAAGTGCGATCTTTTGGTGGCCCCTGGGTGACCGGTAGTCCCATTAAGACGAGGTTGAGTGGACCGTGGTAGTCTGCGGGGCATGTTTGGATCGAAGCAGCAATCTCTGAAGCAGCATAGGCAACAGCGGGACTGGCAACATCAGGCGCAAGCTCATATAACCCAACAGCCGCATTCGGGGGCACAAAGCCCACAGGCGCAGCAGCGTGGCGGAGCCCATGAGGGCGCGCACGGGCGCCCGTTTGACCTTGCGCAGATCGCGCTGGACGAGATGCACGCCGTCGGGTTCAAGCCAGAGTTTGGCGACGGGGTCGCCGAACAGCTGGCAGAGATCGAAGGGCGCTTTGCAGAGTTAAAGCCACCTACTGGAGTAGAGGACCTGCGGGCGTTGGGGTGGTCTTCGATCGACAATGACACGTCCAGGGACCTCGATCAGATCGAGGTCGCAGATCGCGTTGCGGGGGGGATTCGTCTGCGCGTCGCGATCGGCGACGTCGCGGCGGCGGTCGCAAAGGATTCACCTATCGACAAACATGCGAAAGACCAGACGCAGACGATCTATACGGCGGTGAAGAACTTCCCGATGCTGCCGCTGGAGCTTTCTGCCGGGCTGACCAGCCTCAACGAGAATGCAGACCGACTCGGGGTCATGATGACGTTTGTTGTTGGCCCGGACGGCGAGATTGTTGAGGAGGGTGTATCGCTGGCGATGGTGCGCAACCGGGCGCAGCTGGCATATTCGCGCGTGGGGCCGTGGCTGGAAAAGACGGCGGCGGGCGTGATCGACAACGATGGGTTATCGCTGCGGTCGGACAGCGCACGAGAGCACGAAGAGGCGCAACTGGACTCCGGCACGCTGCCCGAGAACTGGCTGATCGATCAATTAAGACTTCAGGATGAGGCTGCGCAACTGCTTCACGCGGCGCGCGTGAAGAAGGGCGCGCTGGAGTTTCACAAGTCCGAAGCCGACCCCGTGGTGATGGACGGTCGCGTCGTCGATGTCCGCGAAGCGGTGCAAAACCGCGCGATGAACCTGATTGAGGATTTGATGGTTGCAGCGAACGGCGTGATGGCCCGCGCGTTGCGCAAGGGCGGTCGCAGCGGATTGCAGCGCGTGGTGGTGGTGCCTGCTCGCTGGGACCGCATCGTGGCGCTGGCACAGGCGCATGGCACGGAGCTGCCCGTAAACCCTGATTCGGTGGCCTTGAACAACTTCTTAGAGGTGCAGCGTCTCAAGGATGAGGACCACTATCCTGATCTGGCTGTCGCGGTCATCAAGCTGATGGGGCCCGGACAATACCTGCTGATGAAGCCCGACGATGATCCGACGGGACACTTCGGACTGGCAGCGCGTGACTATACGCACTCTACGGCGCCGAACCGCAGGTTCCCTGATCTTGTGACGCAGCGAGTGCTTCATGCGATGTCGCACAAGGAGGCTGCGCCCTACAGCGATGCTGAGCTGACCGAGATCGCGATGCACTGCAACGATGCCGATAAGGCGCTGCGGAAGATCGAGCGCGATATGCAGAAGCGCATGGCTGCGGTCGCCATGTCCAGCCGCATCGGCCAGGTGTTTGCGGGCGTCGTGACTGGCTCCAGCGAGAAGGGCGTGTATGTGCGTGTTCTCAATCCTCCATTTGAGGGCCGCGTGGTGCAGAACGGAGAAGGTCTGGATGTTGGCGACAAGGTGAACGTGAAGCTGATCCATACCGATCCACTGCGGGCGTTCATCGACTTTGCGAAGGTGAGCAGCCGCTAAGACAAATTGCTCGCGACCCTTGCGCTCTTGACACGCATCGTAGGATGAAAGTGCGCGTGAGTTCTGCCGCGCCTGCTAGGGGCCTCGATGAGCGAAGAACAGAATAATCCAGTCATTCCTGCGCCGATGGCGACGTACCGCGCGGAGATGGCGTTTCCTTCACTGACGGACGAGATGCTCGTCCGGCTGCAGAGCTATGGTCGTCCGGATACCTTTGAAGCGAATGTTTCGTTGTGGTCGCGCGGGCAGCGAGAGGTGGACATGTTTGTTCTGCTCGAAGGCTCGATTGAAGTCTTCGTACGCGATGAGCAGGACGATACACAGGTCTATGTGACGATCCACGAGAAGCAGTTTTCAGGTGAGCTCGACATGCTGAGTTCGCGCCCGACGCTGGTGAACGGACGCACGGCGACCGCGTGCAGGATACTGCGCATCCCACGCCCTGAGTTGCAGCGGTTGATGCGGTCCGAAGGCGACATAGCGAACCTCATCATGCAGGCCATTATCTGGCGTCGGCTCGGGATTCTGGAGAACGCGACGGCGGGCATTGTGCTGCTGGGCAGCAGTACGGCGGCGGAGACGATCCAGCTGCAACGCTTTCTCACGCGCAACTCCTATCCGCACCGACTGCTGGAGCCAACGGCAGAGCAGAGCGCCTGTTCTGAGGCGCGTGATCTAGCGGGCGGCGAAAAGTTTTTGCCAGCGATCCTGTTTACGGACGGCACGATTCTGCATCGACCGACGATTGCGGAGCTCGCCGACCAACTCGGTTTGACCGAGCAGCTCGACCCGGAGACCACGTACGACATCACCGTCGTAGGTGCCGGTCCCGCGGGGCTGGCGGCGGCGGTGTATGGTGCTTCAGAAGGGCTCTGCACGCTGGTGGTCGAAGGTACCGCGCCCGGTGGACAGGCCGGCACGAGCTCGAAGATCGAAAATTATCTCGGTTTTCCGACTGGTGTTTCAGGTCAGGAGCTGGCGAACCGAGCTCTGGTGCAGGCGCAGAAGTTTGGAGCGCGCCTGGCGATCTCGCGCGATGTGGTGGGCATCGATCAAGTGGAGGGAATGCACCATGTGCGTCTTTCGGATGGGACGACACTGCATTCGCGGTCGATCGTGATTGCCACCGGCGCGGCTTACCGCAAGCTATCGGTACCAAACTACGAAAGGTTCGAAGGTCAGGGCATCCAGTATGCAGCCACCGCGATGGAGGCTGTGTTGTGTCGACATCAGGAGGTCGCTGTTGTCGGCGGCGGCAACTCTGCGGGCCAGGCTGCGATCTTCCTCTCTGGCATTGCAAAGCATGTACACCTGATCATCCGGGGACGCGCTCTTGCGGCGACGATGTCGCAATATCTGATCTCGCGCATCGAGAACTCTTCTCGCATCACTCTGCATGTATGCACGGAGATCGAAAGGCTGGATGGCGAGAAGAGTTTGAGCAGCGCGACCTGGATCAACCAGGGAACAGGCCAGCGAGAGACGCGAGACATCGGAAGCCTGTTTGTGATGATCGGTGCGGAGCCGAATACCGGCTGGCTCTACGGCACACTGGCGCTTGATAAGAAGGGCTTTGTAATTACTGGCACAGAGAAGGCGTTCGAGAACACGCGCTATGCAACCAGTGTTCCCGGCATCTATGCAGTGGGCGATGCTCGCTCGGATTCTGTGAAGCGTGTTGCGTCGGCGGTTGGCGAGGGTTCTGTGGTCGTATCGGATATCCATCGTTACCTTGCACGCCAAATCGAAGTAGGAGCGGATGCCAACTCAACGCTGGCGGCAATGCAGGCTTCGCACTAAGTTTTAGCTTAAAGACGAACCCCTCATGCACAGCGCATGAGGGGTTCGTCTTTAAGCGCAGGGCGGCTCATTTGCCGGATACGGTTGCGAGCGTGGTGTAAGGCGAGCGCGAAGCGGTCGCAGCATTCTGCGAGGGCTGCAACATGGGCGTCTGATTGACAAGACCGCTGACGATGCCGACGAGTGCGGTAGGGATCGAAGGTTTCTCCATAATGACGATGCGAGCCTGGCCGTTGATGTCGTACGTGTGCAGGCCGACGTGGAAGGCGGTTTCGATCTGCGCGGCCGTGCCGGAGAAGTCGATGACCATGCCCGTGGGCGAGACTGAATTGAGTGTGAGCCCATGTGTGCCGAGCCAGATGGCGACCTCGGTGATGTCCGCGTGCGAGGGGCCGTAGAGCTGACCGATCTGCTGCGCCGAGAGCCACTGGTGATAGTTGGGCGAGTCGCTGTCATCCACGGTGGTAATGTAAGCCGCCATAGCGGCCTCGTGTGCCGGAGAACGCTGCAGCTGCAGCAGCATGTGTTCTATGGGTGTCGAGCGAGCCACAGGGCCGCGGTCGCTGGAAGGATCAAGAGCAACGGTGTGGACGTTGCCAGGTAGAGCGGAGCGCTGCGTGTCGTTGATGCGCGTGCGAAGAAAGGAGGTTCCCTGGGCGTTGGCTACTGCGGAGAGAGTGAGCCCGGTGACGATAGCAAGTGCGAGAGTGAACTTCATGGTGTGCTCCTTTGTCGGTTGAACTCGATTGAACGGGCCGCGTTGGCCGTGTAGGCGACGACAGAGCTGCAAAGAGACAACAGTGTTACAGGGGTAACCCTTAAGAGGTATGTACTTTCGAAATCAGATGCGTTGGCGCGATAGTATGTCGCGCTCCTGTTGATAACAAGGCTACGAAAGCATGTAGACCGGAAGATTACCTGAGATCCGTCGCAGCCAAGGTCTTCAGAGCGTTCTTCGGTACTCAAGAATCAATGCATTAGCGCAAAAAGAAGAGGAGCCTTGGCGGCTCCCCTTTTGGAATTAGTGCAAAAGAAAGTCTTGGAACAGGATTTCGTCAATGACTGACCGTACCCCAGTTGTTGACGAGGTTGTAGGCGTTGATGGTGCCGATGCCAGTAGCAAAGTCCCAGCCAGTAGTGGTTTTGTAGGCGGGCAGATAGCTGGTGGTGGAGGTAGAGAGCACGCCGTTGGTGCCGGAGGGGATATAGCAGTTGACTTTGCCCGTGCAGTTTACGTCCATGTCGCCGGAGGTGACGTCATAGAACGTACAGCTGCTACCGATAGCGTTGCCGTTCGAGGAGTTGCAAGTGGTGCTGCCCGCTGAGCCGTATTCAGCCTTGGCGAGGTTGTAGTAGGTGGGTGTCGGCAGTCCCCAGGAGGACGCCGTCTTCTGATTCACCAGTGCCTGGATCGCCGCCATGATCGGAGACGCGAAGCTGGTGCCACCTGCTCCGGACCACGCGCTGGGAGCGCCTTTACAGGCAACGCCGCCCTCGCGGGTATCGGACCAGCAGTAGACGTAGTAATGTCCCCAGACACCGTTCGCAGCAAACAGCGAAACGTCGGGGATGTCACGGACGCCATCTGCGGGAACGCCGACGAGCGCCTGCCAGGTTGGTTTTGCATAGCCTTTGCAGGTGCCTGTGACTTCCCCTGAGGTTGAGGCCGTGCCGGTCGCGCAGCCCGAAGGGCCGCCACTGCCTGACGCTGTGGTGAGGTAGTCTGCCTTGCCGGTGGTGGAGTTGCAGAAGCCACTGGTACCATACGTGGCGCTATAGCCCTGAGCCTTGGCGAGCAGGGTGCTGGCGCAGGAGTCGTTCCAAGGAATCTCGGGGATGTACGACTTCGCCGAGGCGTAGGTGCTGGTGTTGGTAGTGTTCCAGTAGCTGCTGTTGGTGGCCGTTGCCGTGTCACCGAAGTCGGTGCCACCAACGGCCACGTTGTAAGGCGTCGAAGCGAAGCCGGAGACCGTGATGCCATGCGTGGCTTTCGTGAGATCGGCATCGCTGCTGGCTGCGCCTTCATCGCCAGAGGAGACGAAGACCGAAATACCCTCGGCGGCTGCCGACTTGTAGGTTGAGTTGTAGGCAGCGTTGGCGGTGGCGCCGTTTTCACTCTCGCTTTCGCCATAGCTAATGCTAACGATCTTCGGAGGCGCGGTGCCGCTGACGATGTTCTCAAGCGCGATCAGGCCGCCGAAGGTGGTGCTGGTGTCCTTGCAGGAGGCCAGCACGATCGCCGCAGAAGGCGCGGCTGCGGAGGCCCACTCGGCATCGAGGATGGCTTCCCCATCATCGGCGTTCGTGCCCGGGTTGGTGCAGTTGCTTCCCGGATGCTCCTGCGTGAAGCTGCCTGCTGTGTAGGTGGACAGACCGAAGGTAGAGCGGAAGGTCGTCCAGTCCGTAGTGGAGTAGACGTTGGTGTCTTCAATGACAACGATCGTCTGTCCCTGCCCGGAGAAGCCTGCTGTGAACAACGGTGTCAGGTTGTAGATAGTCGCCAGGTCACCGGGTACGACCGCCTGGTAGGTGCTGCTGCCGGAGGTGTAGGTGTAATCGGCGTTCGGTCCCTTGCTGGTCTGCGTGCCGCTGTGGACATCGATGTGCGCGGTCTTCACATTCTTGTGCATGGCGTGCGGCCGGAAGTCGTTGAGACTGACGACGCCACCAACAACACCCACGAGGGCAGTGGGGATCGAAGGATTCTGCGTATTGGCGATGTGCGCAACGCCGTTGACGGAGAGGTTATGCAACGCTGGATGGAAGGCCTCTTCGACTTGCGAGGCATTACCGGAGAAGTCGATGACCATGCCTGTAGCGTCTACTGAGTTGACGGTGAGGCCGTTTGACTTCAGCCAGCTTTCGACGGACGCAATGTCTTCGGGAGCCGGGCCATAGGTCGTGCCGAGCTGTGCCGCAGTGAGCCACTTGTGATAGTTCGGACCGGATGGGTCATTCAAGGTGGCGATGTAGCTGGTGAGGGCCGCCTCGCTTTCGGGCGAGCGCTGTAACTGCAGCAGCATGTGATCGAGCGGCAGCGATGAGGAGACGGCGCCGCGATCGTTAAGCGGGTCGAGAGCGGCGGAGCGAACGTTGCCGAACAGCGATGTCCGTTGCGCATCGTTGATGGGCGAATGGATGCGAGCGGCAGACTGTGCTTGCACGAGTGGCGTGAGGGCGAGAGCTGCTACGAGAGACAGCTCTGTAAGGTAGGAAACCGGTGACTGCTTCATAAGGACGCTCCTGAATCGAAATACTCGGCAGGGGAATACAAGGGCGCTGATTGCCGCTCATGGAGACAAGGGTGCATGACTCTACGGCTTTGAAGCTTGAAGCATGAGTTCTCTGGTTCTGACTCGTTGCGCGATGGTAGGAGGTAGACGAGAAATGTTACAACCTAACGGAAGCATGTAGACCTCCGTTCCTCGCGTTGTGGCGAAATGAGGCTGCGCAATTTACCGGGAAAAGAGCAAAGCATAGATGATTCGAACCTACGGAATGGCAGCGTTGTTGTTGATGGGATACACAACGAGCGTGGTGGCACACGCGCAGGGAGACCCTGCGCGCGCCTTCGATGCCGCGACGGCCGCCGTACGCAAACCCGGAACGAAGGTGCGTGTGGACCTTATCGGCGACTCCACGCAGACCTTGAATGCTGGCTATGGACGCGGCTTCTGCGCCAATATGAAGGCGGATGTGGACTGCCTCGACATGGCGAAGGGCGGCGCTAGTACGCGAACCTATCGTGAGCAGGGTCTGTGGGATCGAGCCCTGCAGACGAAGCCGGATTACATGGTGATCCAGTTCGGACATAACGACCTGGTGACAAAGGAGCATCTTGATCGACAGGTCGAGCTGCCGGATTACATCGCAAACCTGAAGCGATTTGTTATGGAGGCGCGCTCTGCGGGGATTACGCCTGTGCTGGTGACGCCGTTGACGCGCCGGTACTTTGAGGCGGACGGCAAGATTCATTCTGACCTGACGCAGTACAGCCAGGCGATGACGGGTGTGGCTATGGAGATGAAGGTGCCGCTGATCGATCTGCAAGCAGAGAGCATCGCCTATCTCGATAAGGTGGGTGAAGCTGAAGGCAACAAGCTCGCGATTACAAAGAAGGACAGCGACGGCAAAACGATCTTCGATAAGACGCACTTGAACTGGGCCGGGTCGTATGTCTTCGGGCGCATGGTTGCGGTGGGCTTGCGGGATGCCGTGCCGAAGCTGCGGTTCGATGTGAAGAGTGAAGCTGCGACCTTACCGCCAGAAGGCGTGAAGGCGATGAAGGTGCTCAACGGCGGACCGGTAAAGATCGTGCTGGTGGGGGATTCGACGACAGCGCCGGAAGGTGGCTGGGGGCCGGGTTTCTGCGCGCTGATGACGAAGAACGTGACGTGCATCGACGATGCGCTGAACGGACGGAGCACAAAGAGCTTCATCGACGAAGGCGCGTGGGCAAAGGCGCTGGCAAAGAAGGGCGATTACTACACGATCCAGTTCGGGCACAACGACCAGAAGCCGAACCCCGATCGCCACACCGATCCAGGCTCGACCTTCGACGACAACCTGCGCAGGTTCATTCATGACGTGCAGGCGATCGGCGGAGTTCCGATTATCATCACACCGCTGAGTCGCAGAACGTTCATCGATGGCAAGGTGAAGGAAGACCTGAATGAATATGCGGCTGCAGCGAAGCATGTGGCAGCAGAAGAGGGCGTGACGTGTGTCGATCTCAATGCGATGTCAACGAAGCTATTGAACACAATGACGCAGGAGCAGGCGGACGAGTTCGATATGACAGGCCATGCCGACGCCAAGGCGGAGAACGGCGCAGCTGCGAAGCTCGATCGCACTCATCTGAACGACAAGGGCAAAGCGGTTTTTGGGCGCATGGTCGCGGACGATCTTATCCGCACTCAAGTGGAGCTCGGGCCGGATGTGATCGGCGCCCCTGCCAAGCCGTAGCGGCTACTGCTGGGGCTGGACAGGCACCGTAGCGTTTACGCCGTAAAGGTCGCCTGTGAGCAGCAGCGGCTGGTCGACGCCTCCGTATTTGGCAGTGATACGTTCCTTGTCCTGCGGCGGAAAGGGACTGCCGTTCTGCGGTGCGGACGCTTCCCAGATAACGTCACGCGCATTGCTGACGCGCAGGATGTAATCGCCATCGGGAACGAACTCGAAATGGAAGAGGCCATCTTCGCGCTCGATGTCGGTCGTTGCAACTTCCTTGTTCGTATCGCGGTCGACGAGCGCAACGGTGGCCGCGTTCACGGGATGGCTGTCCGCACCTGCGAGGACGCGACCGGTAAGTTTGTGGAGCTTCGCGATCGGCAGCGTCATATCTTGCCCCGTTCGTGACTGTCCTGCGCCGAGCTTGAGGCTCGCGGCCTGGTCGATGCGCGGCGTTCCACCGCCGAAGAAAGTGAGCGCGAAGCCGAAGGTCTGCATTACAAACTGCATCTGATTGCCGCCCATGTTGGCGGTGACGTTCTTTGCTCCGACGAGCTGTAGCGTGGCTTCAACCATGTACTCGTCTGGAAGCAGCGAGGCGACGCGGTAATAACCGCGGTCATCAGTCTCTGTGTCGGGTGTGAAAGACGCGCCGCGTGGCAGATCGATCCACTGGCCGTCGTGATTTTTGTGCTGCACCTTGACGCGCACGCCAGCGGCTGGACTGCCATCGTCGTAGAGGATGAGTCCGCTGATGGCAGCGCCGCGTTCGAGTTGGACCTGTGCGACCTCGGTCTGGTTCTGCTCGACGACGACGCGGGTGAGTTTGCGGGCAAGCTGATCGCGAATCTCAGGCGTGGGCTTGGTGAGCTGTTCTTCCGTGAAAAGGTTGCGGGGATTGATGTAGCCAGGCTCGTCGACGATCACGTAATACGCGCCAGCGTGGACTTTGGTGAGGGTGAAGCTGCCGTCAAGCGTTGTGGTGACGGTGTCGCTGCGCTGGGCTGTGTTTGTCTTCGCGGGAGCGCCGTTGATGGAGGCCGCATCGGTGGAACCCAGCTTCGCTTCCTGTGGAACGGGTTCGAGAAAGACCTTGGCAAAGCGCGCTGGCTCATTGGTGTCGGAGCAGTAGACGTGACCTGTGACGGTTCCTGTTGGTTCGGTGCGCGCGTTGGCCGTGGCCGTCTGCGCGGAGGCAGCGGTGGTGATGAGGAGCAGCAGAGGCCAAAGGCGCATGAGGAGATTATCTCCGATGGAGTGGAGTTCTCCGATGTGACGCGTGCGTTGATGCAGCGTTAGCCGAAGATGTTGGTGTCGAGAAATTGGTTGCGGAACCTACCCTGCGGGTCGTGCTGCCTCGTCAGGGCTTTGTAGGAGTCCATCTTCGGATAACGCGCGGCAAGCTGAGCAGGCGGAACGCGGAAGACCTTAGCCCAGTGCGGTCGCGCATCGAAGGGAGCGAGCTTTTCTTCGATGTAGGGAACGAGCGCGTTGATGGCATCTGTTTCCGGTTTGAAGGTGAAGTGAATTGCGAGTGAGTCGCGCTGGTACGCCATGCTGGTCCAGAGCTCGTCGGCGGCGATGGAGCGAATTTCGGTGATGAACAGATGCGGCGTGATTTTGTCGCGCAGGCTTTCGACGGCTCGGATGGCTTCGTAGCCGCGGTTGCGGGGGACGAAGTATTCAGTTTGAATCTCGGCGCCACTGGAAGGCGTGAAGTTCATCTTGAAGTGCGGGAGCCGTTCGTACCAGGGACCGACGACGCCGAGTTGCGGTGTGCAGCTTTCGGCGGAATGATCGTCGATCGGATGCATGTCGCGCGTTGCGGCTTTGGCTCCGTAGAACTCGGGTGCGATGGCGCGGTGTTCGCCGGGAGCGACACGGTACTTGAGCCAGACCTGGTTGACGTTGTCGTTCTGCCAGTTAGTGAAGAGGCTGACGCTGTAGTCGTGGGACATGATGTCTTCGAGGTTGTGCTCGAGCTGATCCATCGACATGTTTCGGTAGACGAGCTGCGCCATGTCGTAGCGCGGTTGCAGGTCGAGCGTGACCTTGGTGACAATGCCGAGAGCTCCCAGCGCGACGACGGTGCCGAGGAAGTTGTCGCCGTCTTTGGCGCGCGAGAGATGGACGAGTTTGCCGTCGGCGTTGACGAGTTCGAGTGAGGAGACGGCGCTGGAGAGGTTCTTGTTGTGGACTCCGGAACCGTGCGTTGCGGTGGCTATCGCTCCAGCGACGGTGATGTGCGGAAGTGAGGCGAGGTTGTGGAGCGCGAAGCCCTGCTTGTCGATGACCGGAGCGAGCGTGCCGTAACGAACGCCTGCGCCGACAGTGACAGTTCGCGCGGCGGCGTCGACTGCGATGGAGTCGAAGTGCTCGAGCGAGACCTGATTGGTGAGGCTGTCGGCGATGGCATTGAAGGAGTGGCGCGAGCCGAGGGCGCGTAGCTTCGGGCACTTCACCACGATCTGCTGCAGCTCTTCTATCGAGGTTGGCTTATAGAGATGATCTGCGTGATAGGTGAGATTTCCGGCCCAGTTGGTGCGAGGTGTCGATGATGTCTGCATAAGGTCTTCAGCGGAGGCGAAACGAGAGAGCAGAGCTCCGGTGGCGATGGTTGCGGATGTCTTGAGGAACTCTCGCTTGTTCATAGTGTCCGATTTCTCCGGTGATGAAGTCGAGACATTCTATGCGTTGCGAGGCGGGCCTGGCAGGTATCCCCCTCCCCCCCATACTTTTGAGGCAAAGTCTTGCGATGAAAGTGGATAGCTCTGGACTTACGTGTTGCAGGTCTGCGGTGAGGGTAAAAGCAAAGGCCACCTGCGGTTTGCGGGTGGCCTTTCTTGATTTCTGAATTAAGGATAGCAGGTTGGAGGTAGTGAACATGCAAAAAGTTTTAGGGGTGAATCGCCAGTGTTTATAGGGGTTTTGGAGTGATGAAGGTCGATAAGGGGGTTGACAGGATTTGTGGTGAAAAGTCGGTAGCTGTGCGGGTATCCGTTGGGAGACTTGTGACGAGGGTTGGAGCGCGGCTAGGGTTAAGGGACGCGGTTTCTCGCGCAGGAGTGGATGGATGATGCGTTTGTCGGGCTTGCGGTGCTTGTTGGTTGTGGGGCTGGGTTTGCTGGGTGCAGGTGTCTCGAAGGCCCAGGTTGGGGTGTACGGGGCGTTTTCTACGGCACAGTTGACGGCGGCGAATACGCCTCGGATCTATGGGGGGATGTTCGGTGTGTACTACGACGCGAAGCACTATCCGGGGATTTCGTTGGGGTTAGATGGGCGATTCACGGCGCTGCCGTCGAACAGCAGTACTTCGACGAAGAGTGTGCTGGTAGGGCCGCGTGCTGTGGTGCATATTCCGCTGGTGCCACTGCGGGTGTTTGGCGAGGCGCTGATCGGTGGCGCTCATACGACGACCGGGCAGGGAACGGCCCACTATGACGGCGGCGGGATGGAGACGGCGTGGAATATTGGCGTCGATGCGACGATCTTTCCGCATCTCGACTGGCGGGTGCTCGAGTTCGACGATGGGCACATCATTGGGGTGGCTTCGGGAATCAAGACGGTGTCGAGCGGCGTGGTGGTGAGGTTTTGAGGGCAGGGGCTAGGAAACGGGGAGTAGGAGTGGAGGTGAATATGACAAGTACCGTTATCGGGATTCGGCCGATTAAGACAGAAGAAGATTATGACGCTGCGGTGAAGCGGATTGAGACGCTCATGAGCGCAGCCCCGGGCAGCCCAGAGGAAGACGAACTGGATATGCTGGCCACGCTGGTGTGCGCATATGAAGAGAAGCACTTCCCCATGGACCCGCCCGAGCCGATAGCGGCGATCCAGTTCCAGATGGAGCAGCAGGGGCTGACGCGGAAAGACCTGGAACCGATGATCGGAAGCCGCGCACGGGTGTCGGAGGTTTTGGCTGGGAAGCGGCGGTTGACGCTGCCGATGATCCGGCGGGTAAGAGATGGGTTGGGGATCTCGGCGGATGTGTTGGTGGGGACGGGGAAGGTGGCGGGGCGGAAGCGGTAGGTGCACCAAAAATAAAACTCCGCAATGGGCTTGTATTGAGAAAATTCGTGCCTCAGGCTATATGAGGAGGGCACGAAATGGACAACAACACTCGGACGGTAGAAGTCGCACAATTATGGGAACGCCTTGAAGCCATGGAAAATGATCTTCGTTTCGACGGTAAGCACTATCCGAGGGGTATGTGTCGGTTTCCATTTCGGTTAGCGGGACAGGGGTTCTTTCCGGGCGGTGATGGAATGTGGAGAGATGACGGTGAGCTTGCTTCTCAAAAAGCGGGCAAAATCCAGCAAGGTGGTGTGCTTTTTCTAGGAAATGATTTTGGCGTTCTTGATAGCTACAAAAAGCTGGAAAAGAAGGGTTTTGAAAATGTGCCAACATGGCGTCACATCAAATTGCGCGCAGCATCTGCCGGCATTCCGTCCGAACTGACATTCTTTACTAACGCGATCATGGGCCTCCGTATAGACGGTAAAGCACTATCCCCGCGCAGTTGGCAGACTATGGCGGGCGTTCCCAAATTTTGCGAGGAGTTTCTTGACTTTCAATTGACGACAGTAAAGCCTCGCTTGACCGTCGTCATGGGGCCGCACGCTAAAGACGCTTTCGATGCTCTTGCGACCAAATCAAAAGCTGGCAAAGTGCTATACACAACACATCCATATGCAGACTTCAATTTTCCTCCTGCGAGACGCGCAGCTGACATAGCGGAGCTCAAGGCATCCTGGCAGCTGGTATCTTAGCCCGCATATGATGTCGGGCATTCAGCCCTCTGGGTCTTGGTTGGCTGTTTACCTGGGGCGTTGCCCCAGGCTGGTATGAAGCGCGCCTTTGGCGCTGAAGGCGCTGGCAGTACTGATGGAACAGCAGATTCCCTTCGGGAATGACAGTAAGAAAAGCAAGTGCAAGAGCCACTGCGGGTCTCTCCACTGCGCGTCACAAAGACAAGGGCGTGATGCTCCGGTCGAGATGACAAAGTTGTGGAAGGTTAGGCGATGGCTTTGGCTACCAAGGCTTTGGCTTCGGTTTGGATTTGGGTGAGGTGGTCGGGGCCGAGGAAGCTTTCGGCGTAGATTTTGTAGACGTCTTCGGTGCCGGAGGGGCGGGCGGCGAACCAGCCGTTTTCGGTGGTGACCTTCAGGCCTCCGATGCTGGCGTGGTTGCCGGGGGCTTCGGTGAGGATGGCGGTGATGGGCTCTCCGGCGAGTTCTTTGGCGGTGACCTGTGAGGGCGAGAGCTTGCTTAGCTTGGCCTTCTCTTCCTTGGTGGCTGCGGCGTCGATGCGTTGGTAAACGGGGTCGCCGTATTTGTGGGTGAGCTCGGTGTAGAGCTGGCCGGGGTCTTTGGCGGTGCGGGCGGTCATCTCGGCGGCGAGGAGGCCGAGGATGAGGCCGTCCTTGTCGGTGGTCCAGACCTTGCCGTTGGTGCGGAGGAAGGTGGCGCCGGCGGACTCTTCGCCGACGAAGCCCAGGGTGCCGTCGATCAAGCCGTCGACGAACCACTTGAAGCCGACGGGGACTTCGAGCATGGGGCGGTTGAGGCCCTTGGCGACGCGGTCGATGATGCTGGAGGAGACGAGGGTCTTGCCGATGCCGACCTTTTCAGACCACTGCGGGCGATTGGTGAAGAGGTACTGAATGCAGACGGCGAGGTAGTGGTTGGGGTTGAGCAGGCCGACGGATTTGCAGACGATGCCGTGGCGATCGTGGTCGGTGTCGCAGCCCCAGGCGACGTCGAAGGAATCTTTGTTGGCGATCATGCTGGCCATCGCGTTGGGCGAGGAGCAGTCCATGCGGATCTTCTTGTCCCAGTCGAGGGTCATGAAGCGGAAGGTGGGGTCGACGTAGGGATTGAGGATGGTGAGGGGAAGCTTGTAGAGCTCGGCGATGCGAGGCCAGTAGTGGACGCCGGCTCCACCGAGGGGGTCGACGGCGAGCTTGAGGCCGGTGCCGGCGAGGACGGAGAAGTCGATGATGTTGCCGAGGTCGCCGACGTAGGCGGAGATGTAGTCGTGGCGGTGGGTGGTGTCGGATTTGATGGCCTTACCGTAGTTGAGGCGCTTGACGCCCTGGAGCTTGGCCGCGATGAGTTCGTTGGCGCGATCCTGAATCCACTTGGTGGCAGTCGTGTCGGCGGGGCCGCCGTTGGGCGGGTTGTACTTGAAGCCGCCGTCCTCGGGGGGATTGTGCGACGGGGTGATGACGATGCCGTCGGCGAGCCCGAGCGTGCGGCCATTGTTGTATTGCAGAATGGCGTGCGAGAGCGCGGGGGTGGGGGTGTAGCCGGGGGCGCCGTTGGTTTCGGGGCAGCCTGCGTCGATGTAGACGTTGACGTCGTTGGCGGCGAGGACTTCGAGCGCGGTGCAGAAGGCGGGCTCGGAGAGGGCGTGGGTGTCCTGTGCGAGGAAGAGTGGGCCGTTGGTGCCCTGGGTGGCGCGGAACTCGACGATGGCCTGCGTGATGGCGAGGATGTGCGCGTAGTTGAAGCTGGTGTGGAGCGAGGAGCCGCGATGGCCGGAGGTGCCGAAGGAGACCTTTTGCGAGGGCTCGTTGGGGTCGGGATGGTTCGCGTAGAAGGCGGTGACGAGGCGCGGAAGGTTCACGAGCTTGTCAGGGGATGCGAGGTGGCCGGGCGTGTTGAGAGCGGTGTCGTTCGGTGCGGGCATGGTGGAAAGCATACCGCTTTGGATGCGGATTGGCGAAGTCGGGATGGTGAAGCGCGTAACTCTAGACGGACACCATTTCTGCCGCTGCAGCTTTCTTCACGCGGGATTGATAGAGGAGGCCGACCAGGAGGGCGGCGAAGCCTGAGGCGGCTCCGATGGCGAGCGACCAGCGGGGGCCGAAGTGATCGGCGGTCCAGCCGACGATGGGGGCTCCAAGGGGAGTGGTGCCCATGGCGATGGCAAGCATGATGGCCATGACGCGGCCGCGCATGGCGGGTTCGGTGGAGAGTTGGACGAGGCTATTGGTGGAGGTGGTGAAGGTCTGGGCGGCGACTCCGATGAGGACGAGGACGCAGCCGAAGAGCCAGTAGTTGGGCATGATGGCGGCGAGCGAGCAGCCGACGCCGAAGATGGCTGCGCCGATGAGGAGAAGCGAGAGGCGAGGCTTCTCGCGGCGGGCGGCAAGCAGAGCTCCGCAGACGGAGCCGACGGCCATGGTGGAGGAGAGGATGCCGTACTCGCCCGCACCGGCGTGGAAGACGGTGACGGACATGGTCGAGATGAAGATGGGGAAGTTCAGGCCGAAGGTGCCGACCAGAAAGATCATGAAGAGGACGACCTTGAGGTCGGGGCGCGCCCAGACGTAACGGAAGCCGTCGATGAGCGAACCGCGGGCCTTGGAGGCGCGCTCGTTGACGTAGAGCTCGTCGAGGCGCAGCAGGCTGAGCGAGATGAGTACGGCGATGAAGGAGACTCCGTTGAGGAGGAAGACCCAGCCGGTGCCGATGGCGGCGATAAGCAGACCGGCGATGGCGGGGCCAATCATGCGGCCACTGTTGAAGGATGTGGAATTGAGCGAGATGGCATTGGAGAGATGTGCTTCGTCGACGAGCTCGGAGACGAAGGTCTGGCGTGCAGGGGCATCAAAGGCAGCAGCGCAGCCGAGGAGGCCGGCGAAGATGTAGACCTCCCAGAGCGTGACGAGGTGGGTGACGGTTAGCAGACCGAGGCCGATGGCGAGGATGCCCATCGTCGCCTGCGTGGCGAAGAGCAGCTTGCGGCGGTCCATGTGGTCCGCGGCAAAGCCGGTGAGAGGGAGCAGCAGGACCTGTGGACCGAACTGGAGGCCCATGACGATGCCGACGGAGGTGGCGTTGTGGTGAGTGAGCTCGGTGAGAACGAGCCAGTCCTGGCCGACTCGCTGCATCCAGGTGCCGATGTTGGAGATGAGCGCGCCAGCTGCCCAGAGGCGGTAGTTGCGGATGGCGAGCGAGCGGAAGGTGCCGGTCATGGGCGCTGCGATTCTGTGGGGTTGTTGCCGCCGTGGAGCTTGCCGAAGTTGTGGGCGGTGAAGATGCCGAAGAGCAGGATGCCGAGACCGAAGGCTGCGATCTGGAAGGTGTTGCGGACGTCGAAGGTGCCGACGCGGAAGAGCAGGAAGTAGAAGGCGATGAGGTTTGCGAAGCCCCAGATGACGTTCACCGTGGAGGATGAGAGGCCCTTGCCGGGAGGTTTGGCGAAGGGACTCTGAAAGGGCTGGCCCATGACACCGCGAACGAAGTGCGGGATCGCATTGGTGAGGAAGGCTCCGGCGAAGAAGTAGGCGATGGGATGGTTGGGCATAGTGTCCTCTAAGTGGGGCGGGGTTCCCTCCGGGGCTAAAGCCCCGATATCTAGGATGGAGTTTGATGGACGGGCTGAAGCCCGTCCCCTTCAAAACGATTCAGGCGCGGGTGGAGTCGAGCAGGTCGATGATCTGTTCGGTGGTGCCGGTCTCGGACATGCGCGGGAAGATGCGGGCGATGCTGTTGTCGTGGGCTTCGAGGCTCATGTCGGTCATGGCGTCGATGGCCATGGTGACGTGGAAGCCGAGGCCGTGGGCGTCGCGCGCGGTGGACTCGACGCCTGCAGTCGTGGCGACTCCGCAGACGACGACCTGCGTGACGTTCTGCGACTTGAGGTAGGTGTAGAGGTCGGTGTTGGTGAAGGCTCCCCAGGACTTCTTGGTGACGAGGTGATCACTGGGCTGCTGGTTGAGCTCGGGGATGAGGTCGGACCAGCCTGCGGGGAATTCGCGGACGCGGGGTGGAGCTTCGGTGCGGCCGGGTGCGGGGGCGTCGACGTTGACGAGCACGATGGGAAGATGGTGGCGACGGAAGGCGTCGAGGAGCTGTACGGAGTTATGGATTACCTCGGCGACGGGGTGCGCTGTGGGCATGGCGACGATGCCTTGTTGAAGGTCGATGACGATGAGGGCGGTCTTTGGATCGAGCTGAGTGATGGGCATGGTGGCTCCTGTATTGATGAGAAGGATTAGGAATTGACGAGGCGTCGGAGGACTTCGACGGCGGTGAGAAGGTCTTCGAGGTCGGTGGGTTTGAAGTTTTTTTCGATAGAGCGGACGAGCCAGTCTTCCTTGGCGCTGCGCAGGGTGCGCAGCATCTCGCGGCACTTGGGCGAGAGGCTGAGGATCGTCTGGCGGCCATCGGCTGGGTTGGGTGCGCCGTCGATCATGCCTGCGGTCTGCAGGGTGGCGACGGTGGCTCCCATGGACTGCTGACGGACGCCTTCGGCGTTGGCGAGAGCCGTGACGGTGGAAGGGCCGTCGCGATCGAGGCGGAGGATGACGTTGCGCTGCGAGTGGGTGAAGTCGGCGTGCTGGGACTGCTCGCGGAGCTTGCGCTGGAGATCGCCAAGGGCGATGCGAAGGTCGGTGGCGAGGGCGGAGAGTTGTTGCTTACCCATGAAGAGAGGCTAGCAGGTAGGAAGGAAAACTGCAAAGTTTAGCTTTGTATTTTTGAGTGGGAAGTGGGAAGTGGGAAGTGGGAAGTGGGAAGTGGGAAGTGGGAAGTGAGAAGTGAGAAGTGAAGAGTGAAGAGGTCGCGCGTGTTAACGTGCGATGCCGACGTTCCCCCCGCGAGCAAAGAACGCTCGCCGGGGCTCCCGGCGGAAGAATTTTTATGCGGGTTTGTTGCGGAGGCGGTAGAAGGTGTAGCCGAGGAGGTTGACGAGCAGGGTGGCGCCGAGGATTTTTAAGGCGAAGGGGATGGGTTTGGTGGTGTCGTCGAAGGGGTATGCGTTGAGGCCGAAGGTGAGGAGGGTGGAAAGGAAGCCGACGGAGCAGAGGACGATGACCCAGAGGGGGACTTGGTTGGTGAAGAGAGGTCTCTTCAGGAGGCCAGCGCCGAGGATGGGGATGGCGAACATGGCGAGGTAGGCGAGGACGTAGAACTCGTTGGAGGCGTTGTTGAGGACGTTGAAGGTCTGGGCGGCGCGCTCGCCTGCGCTGCCGAGGACGATGAGCGCGGCGATGATGGCGGTGGCGAAGAGGATGGAGTTGTGCGGGGTGCGGTAGCGCGGGTGGAGGCGGGAGAACCAGGCTGGGATGAGGTGGTCCCAGCCTGCGGCCATGGGCAGGCGAGCGACTCCGGCAAAGATGTAGCTGGCTGCGCCGAGGATGCGGATCTGCAGCAGAAGGATGACGAAGCGTGCGAGAAGGGTGCCGAGGGAAGAGTCGCCGAAGGCGAGGCGGAGCGTCTGCGGGATGGGCGCGATGTAGTTGAGGGTGGAGTTCGTGAGCTCGTGGAAGGCGAGGACGGACGCGGTACCGAGCGTGAACATGAGGATGATGATGGGGCTGGCGATGATGACGGAGAGACCGATGTTGCGCGAGGGGGATTTGGCTTCTCCGGCCATGATGGCGATGTACTCGAGGCCGGAGGCGGCGAAGATGATCTGGCCGATGAGGGCGAGCGAGGTGGGATCGGTTTTGGGGAGGTGGAGTTCGAAGGGTGTGAAGTGGATAGGGAGATGGTGGGCCATCGCCCAAAACGGAGAGAGGATGAGCAGAGCGAATGCGGTCATCATGGCCGCGCCGGAGACGTTGTGAATCCATTTGCCGAGAGCGAGGCCGCGCAGTGCGGAGAGGGTGAGCAGCGTGAGCAGGATGGCTAGGGAGGTGAGGACGACGGGGTGGCTGTCGGGAATCCAGGCGGCGGACGGGCCGACCATGAAGGCGAACTCGCTGGGGAGCTGGAAGAGAAGGAAGGCGATGACGAAGAGTCCGTAGGCCCAGATGTTCCAGGCGGTGAGGAAGCCAAGGGTGTCGCCGAAGGAGCGGCGGGCCCAGACGTAGAGGCCGCCTTCGAGGGGCATCTCGCGATTGAGGTAGAAGACGGCGACGGCCATGGGCGCGTAGAAGACGGCGAAGGCGAAGAGCCAGACGAGGGTCTGCGCGTGGCCGAGACCTGCGGCTAGACCGACCCAGGAGGAGCCGACGACGGTGAGTACCTGCGAGAGAACGAGGTCACGCAGGGAGAGCTGGCGTGAGAGATGGTGCTCGGAAGAAGAAGATGGGCTGGCGTGCGGGGCGTCAGGCATTGAGGGAATGATAAGGCAGGGAGTAAGGAGTAGGGAGTGGGGAGTAGAAAGACGGATTGGTGGTTGATTTTTAGGAGGGGACGGGATAGAACGGTGACATCCTCCGGGTCCCAGATTTGATGATGTGTTTCGCAGCCCGCCTGAGTCTCTGAAGAAGAGGCCAGGCGGCAACGGGCTATACAGAGCAGTCAACGTTGTTGAAGGCGGCGAACTTGAACGGCAAGCTCCGGCTATGGGGTAAGTGGGTCTGCGTGTTGCGGGCGGCGGGTTTGTGGCTGCTGCTGGTGATGTGCGTGTGGGGTCGTGGGTGGGCGCAGCAGGCGACGCTGGTGGGCGACGCGCATGTGTCGAGTGCGCAGCCGACGGTAAATGCGGGAGCGCTGAGCAATCTTGACGTCGGGAGCGGGTATACGGCGCTGGTGCAGTTCGATCTGAGCAGTCTATCGACGGGGACGACCTCAGCGCAGATTGCGAAGGCGACGCTGCGGGTGTACTGCAATCGTGCGGATGCGGGCGGCGCGGTGAGCGTGCAGCCGGTGAATGGAGCGTGGTCGGAGATGGGGGTGACGTATGCAACGTTGCCAGGGTTGGGCGCGAGCATGGGGTCGCAGACGGTAGGGACGGCGGGGACGTTTGTGGTCTTCGATGTGACACAGATGGTGCAGGGGTGGGTGAGCGGGGCGGTTGTTAACAATGGGCTGGCGTTGACGGCGGGGTCGGGCGTGTCGGTGCAATTCGACAGCAAGGAGAATGACGAGACGAGCCACGCTGCGGAGTTGAATGTGGATCTGGTGGGGAGCAGCGTGATTGGGGCTGCAGGAGCGACCGGGGCTACCGGTGCGGTGGGACCGACGGGGGCGATGGGGGTCGCGGGAGTTACAGGTGTGACGGGAGCGCAGGGGCTGCCTGGAGTGGCGGGTGCTGCTGGGGTTACCGGCGCGGCTGGCCTTATAGGAGTGACAGGAGCTACGGGTGCGGCTGGAGTTCAAGGCGTGGCGGGTGTTAAAGGGGCTGCGGGAGCTACTGGTGCGGCTGGCACTACGGGAGCGACGGGAACGGGGTTGATGGGGGTTACGGGAGCGACGGGTAGTCAGGGACTCCCGGGTGTGACGGGAGCGACCGGGGCGCAGGGGCTCGTGGGGGCTACGGGAGCGGCTGGGGCGGCTGGTGGGGCGGGGCTGAATTTTGTTGGGGCGTACGACTCGATGGTGAACTATGGCCTGGGGGATGGGGTATTGTGGCAGGGCTCGGGGTGGGTGTCGCTGGTGGATGGAAATCATGGGAATACGCCGAGTCTGAGTCCGGGGCAGTGGACGATCTTTGCGGCGGGTGGAGTGGCGGGGGGAACGGGAGCGACGGGACCGCAGGGGCTTGTGGGGGCGACCGGAGCGAATGGGGTGAATGGGGTCGCGGGAGCGACGGGAGTTGCAGGAGTTACGGGGGCGACGGGAGCGGCGGGCCTGGTGTATCGCGGGAGCTATGAGTCGACGGTGAACTATGGGGTGGGGGATGTGGTGGTGTGGGCGGGGTCGAGCTGGGCTTCGCTGGTGAGCTTCAATGTGGGGCATACGCCGGGGCTGGTAGCTGGGTATTGGGGACTGCTCTCGGCGCAGGGAGTGCAGGGAGTTCAGGGAGCAATTGGTTTGGGTGGACCAACAGGAGCTACCGGGGCCGTGGGGCCTGTCGGGCCTGCGGGACAGCAGGGATCGCAGGGGTCGCAAGGGGTGGCTGGGCAGGCGGGAGCTCAGGGGATTCAGGGGGTGATGGGAGCTACGGGGCCGCAAGGGGTGGTGGGTGTTACGGGTGCTCAGGGAGCGGTGGGACTGAACTTTGTGGGCGTGTATGACTCGACGCGGAACTATGGGCTGGGCGATGGGGTGACGTGGCAGGGGGCGGCGTGGGTGTCGTTGGTGGCGGGGAATCATGGGCAGACTCCGAGTTTGAGTCCGGCGGATTGGGCGATGTTTGCGCAGGATGGAGCGGTGGGTGCTGCCGGGGCGACGGGTGCTGCCGGGGCGACGGGAGCGACCGGAGTGATGGGGCTGAGTGGAACTGCGGGTGCGACGGGTGCGACTGGAGGAACAGGGGCGAACGGATTGCCGGGCATGGTGTTTCGTGGGGCGTATGTGTCCGGGGCGAACTATACCGTGGGGGATGTGGTGACGTGGGCCGGGGAGAGCTGGGTGTCGCTGGCGGGATTCAATGCAGGGCAGACGCCGGATGCTTCTCCGACGTATTGGGGAGTGCTGACGACGCAGGGTGCCCAAGGCTTGCAGGGGGTTCAAGGTAGCGTGGGCGCGACGGGGTCTACTGGCGGAGTGGGGCCGCAGGGTATCCAGGGAGTCTCTGGAGTGCAGGGGCCGACGGGGCCGCAGGGGCCGGTGGGAGCACAAGGGCTGTTGGGGGCGACGGGAGCGAAGGGAGATGTGGGCGCTGCGGGAGTACAAGGCGTTGCGGGACAGGCGGGAGCGCAAGGGATTCCGGGAGTGACAGGAGCGACGGGGCCGCAGGGTGTGGTCGGAGCTACGGGCTTGCAGGGTGCCGTGGGGTTGAACTTTACGGGCGCGTATAGCTCGACCGTGAACTATGGGCTGGGCGATGGAGTGACCTGGCAGGGAGCGGCGTGGGTGTCGCTGGTCTCGGGGAATCATGGGCAGACGCCGGGGGTGAGTCCGGCTTACTGGGCGATGTTTGCGCAGGATGGCGCGGCGGGAGCTGTGGGGGCGACGGGGGTTGCAGGGGCGACGGGAGCGACGGGCGTTGCCGGGTTGAGTGGGGCTGTGGGGATGACCGGGGCGACTGGAGATACGGGGGCGAATGGGTTGCCGGGCATGGTGTTCCGTGGGGCGTATGCATCGGGTACGAACTATGTCTTGGGGGATGTGGTGACGTGGGCTGGGGAGAGCTGGGTGTCGCTCGTGGGGTTCAATGTGGGGCAGACGCCGGATGTGTCGCCCGCGTATTGGGGCGTGCTGACGACGCAGGGGGCTCAAGGTGTGCAGGGTGTGCAGGGTACCGCGGGTGTGACGGGCGCGACCGGCGGGTTGGGGCCGCAGGGTGTGCAGGGAGTGGCGGGTGTGCAAGGGGTGGCAGGGCCTCAGGGGCCGGTGGGGGCTCAGGGAGTGACCGGGGCGCAGGGGGCTAAAGGGGATGTGGGCGCGCAGGGCTTGCAGGGTGTGGCGGGGCAGGCGGGAGCGCAAGGGATTCAGGGGGTGACAGGAGCGACGGGGGCTCAGGGAGTGGTCGGGGCGACGGGAGCTGTCGGGGCTGTGGGCATGAACTTTGTGGGGGCGTATGACTCGACGGTGAACTATGGATTGGGCGACGGGGTGCTATGGCAGGGTGCGGGTTGGGTTTCGCTGGTGGCGGGAAACCATGGGAATACGCCAAGCCTGAGTCCGGGGCAGTGGGCGATGTTTGCGGCGAGTGGTGTGGCCGGTGTGAACGGCGCGGTGGGAGCGACGGGTGCAACCGGGGCGAATGGTCAGATGGGAGCGATGGGTTTGACCGGGGCGACGGGGCCTCAGGGAGTCGTGGGGCCGGGTGGAGCGAATGGGGCTACGGGAGCGCAAGGATTCCAAGGCGTGGCGGGGCCGGTGGGAGCTACGGGCGCGATGGGAGCTACGGGAGTGAATGGGCTGGTAGGAGCGACGGGAGCAACCGGGGCGGGACTGCAAGGGGTTGCGGGCGCGACGGGTGTCGCGGGGGCAACGGGAGCGACTGGAGCGGATGGGTTGCCGGGGTTGGTGTATCGCGGGGCCTATGGCTCGGGAACGAACTATGCGATGGGCGATGTGGTGACGTGGCAGGGGGCGAGTTGGGTGTCGGTGGCGGGGTTCAATGTGGGGCAGGCACCGGATGCGTCGCCGACGTACTGGTCGCTGCTGGCGGCGGAGGGATCACAGGGGTTGCAAGGGGTGCAGGGACTGATCGGTATGACGGGCGCGACGGGTGGGGTGGGGCCGCAAGGTGTGCAGGGCGTGCAAGGTGTGCAGGGAGCGACGGGGCCTCAGGGACTGGTGGGCGCTCAGGGATTGGTTGGGGCGACGGGAGCGCAGGGAGATGTTGGTGCGGCGGGAGCTCAGGGTATCGCGGGGCAGGCGGGGGCACAAGGGATTCCGGGAGTGACGGGAGCAACGGGTTTGCAGGGATTGGTGGGGGCGACTGGGGTTGCTGGGGCTACTGGAGCGAGTGGCGTTGCTGGAGTGACGGGAGCTACTGGATCGGCGGGGATGGTGTATCAGGGGGCGTATAGCTCAGGCACGAACTATGCGTTGGGAGATGTTGTGACGTGGCAGGGGGCGAGCTGGGTGTCGGTGGTGGCGGGGAATGCTGGGCAGGCACCGGATGTGTCGCCGACGTATTGGGCGCTGGTGGCGGCGCAGGGGGCTCAGGGCGTGCAGGGATTGACGGGGGCTGCGGGCGTTACGGGAGCTACGGGTGGTGTGGGGCCGCAGGGCGTACAGGGATTGCAAGGAGTTCAGGGGGCGACGGGACCTCAGGGGCCGGTGGGGGCTCAGGGACTGGTGGGGGCGACGGGAATGCAGGGGGATGTGGGTGCGACGGGATCGCAGGGCGTGGCGGGGCAGGCTGGGGCGCAGGGGATTCCGGGCGTGACGGGAGCGACAGGGTTGCAGGGACTGGTTGGGGCGACAGGGGTTGCTGGTGCGACTGGTGCGAGTGGCGTTGCTGGAGTGACGGGAGTTACCGGGTCGGCGGGGCTGGTGTATCAGGGGGCCTATAGCTCGGCGGCGAATTATGCGGTAGGAGATGTTGTGACGTGGCAGGGAGCGAGCTGGGTGTCGCTGGCGGCTGGGAATGGTGGGCAGGCGCCGGATGTGTCGCCGACGTATTGGTCGCTGGTGGCAGCGCAGGGGGCTCAGGGCGTGCAGGGATTGACGGGGGCTGCGGGCGTTACGGGAGTGACGGGTGGAGTGGGGCCTCAGGGCGTGCAGGGTGTGGCGGGTGTGCAGGGAGCTACGGGGCCGCAGGGGCCGGTGGGTGCTCAGGGCTTGCAGGGGCTGCAGGGTGCGGTGGGAGCGGTTGGGGCCACGGGGGCGCAGGGTGTCGCGGGGCAGGCAGGTGCGCAAGGGGTGGCGGGCGCGGTGGGTGCGACGGGAGCGCAGGGGATTCAGGGAACAGCAGGTGCGAATGGGGCGACGGGCGCGACCGGGGGTGTAGGCGCGACGGGCGCGACCGGGGCGGTGGGGATAAACTTTCGCAGCGCGTGGTCGCCAGGGACGAACTATGCGGTGAACGATGCGGTGACGTATGACGGAGGGACTTACCTGGCGTTGGCGGCGAATCAGAATGCGGAGCCGGATGTGAGCTTGTCTGCTTGGACGGTGGTGGCGCAGGCGGGTGGGCTTGGCCCAACTGGCGCAAATGGGGCAGCGGCGACGGTGCAGGTGGGGACGGTGATGACGCTGGCGGCGGGGGCAGCGGCTACGGTCATGAATGCGGGCACGGCGAATGCTGCGGTGCTGAACTTTGGGATTCCGCAGGGGGCTACAGGAGCGGCGGGAAGTGGTGGAGGGACGAGTGTCGGAAGTGGGAGCTTTGCGGCGATTGTTCACTCCGTGAGTTACAACGCAACGTACTATGCAGTGAATTCGACGAATGCGAACACAGTGGAGACGGGAACGACGGCGACGGGAGCTGTGCTGGCCTGGGTGCCTTTGGGGTGTACGGCGACCCAACTGAATGTGTATTCGCAGCAGTCGAACACGGTTACGGTGACGCTGCGGACCGGGGTTCCGGGGTCGATGCAGAGCTCGGCGCTAAGCTGTGCCGCGGCGACGAACGGGAGTTGCACGGCGACGGGGTCGGTGGTGGTGGCTCCGGGGCAGTTTGTGGACTACACGATTACGGGACCTTCGGGGACGGCGGCGGGGGTGTGGACTGCGTTGCAGTGCCAGTAGCGACTGAAGGGTGAGATGCAGGTCATAGTTCTTTATTGCGGTGGGTGGGTCGTGTCGGGTTTTGGGGTGAGGTGGAGAGCTTTGCCTACGTGTCTGGCGGAGGTGCCTAGTGCGTGTTTCGTGTTGTTGTAGCTCTTGCCAAGAGCGTTGCCGGTGGAGGTGCCTGCAACCGAGATCGCGACGTCGGTGTTGTCGCTGGCGGTGGAGAGTGCCGAAGTTGTGTTGTGGGTGCTGGTGGCGAGTGACTGTTCGGTGGTGCTGCTGACGGCGATAATTTGCTGGGTGGGGTGGCGACCGGGGTTGAACCAGGCGATGTCGCTGTCGGGCAGGGTTTCGAGGCGAGCGAGCGGGGCAGGTGGGAAGTTAGTGTTCTCCATCTTAGCGAGAAGCGGCCACTGCGTGGAGGTGATGAAGGCGGAGCCGTTCATGGGGTGAGCGGACTCGCCGAGGTTGATGATGCGGTTTGTTTTGAGGGCGACCATGTCGAGGCATCGGTCGGCGCCGCAGCCGCGGTTGCAGAGGGTCTCGTTGAGGTAGGAGGCGTGCTTGCCGGGGGAGATCCAGACCTTGGCGCCGTGGTCTTCGGCGTGCAGGGTGGAGGCGCGGGTGATCTGGCTGACGTCGCAGACGGTGTTCTCGTGCGCTGCGGCGTACCAGTATTCAGCGTGCCATTTGGCGTCGTCGCTGGCATCGGAGGCGCGGACGAGGACGGCGACGTGTTCGGTGTCGAGGTGATGTCCGTGGGGGCCGCAGTCGGTCTTCCAGAGGTGATAGAAGTGCAGCTCGGCGGCGGGGTGATCGGGAGTGGAGAGCTTCGACGGGAAAGCCTGGCCGTAGATGGTGCCGTTCTCATCGAGCACATGGGGAATGGCGAGGTCGGGCGCGAACTCGGCGGGGACGTTGGAGCAATCGTGGCGAGCGACCATGAAGGTGGGAGCGAACTGGTCGAGGAGATACTGCTCGGCTTCGTCGTTAAGGCCGTCGTGATCGGTATCGACGGTCTGGGCGATGGCGGGGTGAAGGCTGATGGCGCAGAGGATGAAGAGAGGGGCCCAGATCAGTCGCATGGTGGTTGGATGCAGTTTCGATGGTGGCTGGATGCAGTTTCGATGGTGGCTCCGATATTCCTGGAGCAGGAAAAGGGCAAGGCGTGAGGTCGTGGCGCTCCGGTATGCTGTTTTCGTCGAGGTGTGTTCATGCGTGGAGTAGTGGCAGCGGGCGTTTGGCTGGCGATCGGGCTGGGATGTGCGACGGCGGTGGGGCAGGAGAAGCCTGAGGGATCTGCGGGCGATAGCGGGATGGACCCGGTGCTGCAGCGCGTGATGACGGCGTGGCCGGACGGGCGCATCGATACGGTGAAGAAGCCGGGCGAGTGGAACTATGAGCTGGGGACGCTACTGGATGGCGTGATCGCGGAGTGGCGCGTGACAGGCGATGGGCGTCTATTTGCGTATGCGAAGGCGGCGGTGGACCGTTCGGTGGATAAAGACGGGGTGATCCATGTGTATGAAGACACCCCGTACCCAGTGGATGGGCACTCGATGGATAACGTGGAGATGGGACGCACGGTGTTGACGATGTACCGGGTGACTCTTGATGAGCGTTACTACAAGGCGGCGAAGTTTCTGCACGACCAGATGCTGGTACAGCCGAAGAACGCGGCTGGGGGGTACTGGCACAAACAGATTTATCCGAACCAGATGTGGCTTGATGGGGCGTATATGTCCGAGCCCTTTATGGAGGGGTACGGGAAGTCGTTTGAGAAGACGAAGGATACGGACGAGGCGGTGACGCAGCTGCTGCTGATGGACGAGCACATGCGCGACCGGCGGACGGGGTTGCTGCACCATGGCTGGGACCAATCAAAGCAGATGGAGTGGGCGGACAAGCAGACGGGGTTGAGTCCGGAAATATGGTCGCGGGCGATGGGCTGGTATGCGATGGCTTTGGTGGATGTGCTGGAGCGGATGCCGACGACGGACCCGCAGCGCCTGGCGTTGGAAGAGGTGACGCGACGGACGCTGATGGCCGTGGCGCGGTATCAGGACTCAGGCAGCGGGCTGTGGTGGCAGGTGATGGACAAGGGCTCGCAGAAGGGGAACTACCTGGAGGCCTCGGCGAGCTGCATGTTTGTGTATGCGATGGCGAAGGGGGTGCGGATGGGCGTTGCGCCGATGTCGCTGGAGCAAAATGTGACGAAGGGGTGGGCGGGGATTCAGCAGCGGTTCGTGAAGCCGGACGGTACGCTGTCTGGAACGGTGAAGGTGGCGGGGCTGGGTGGTAAGCCGTATCGCAGCGGAACCTATGACTACTACGTGGGCGAGGCTGTCGGCGATAACGATGCGAAGGGTGTGGGTGCGTATCTGCTGGCGTTGAGCGAGATCACGCAGCGTCAGCGTGCGGGAGATCTGATGCGCAAGGCCCGCGGCAAGACGGTGTTGATTGACGGGTGGTTCAACTCACAGATGCGGAAGACGCCTGAGGGGAACTCGCTGCTATTTCACTACAAGTGGAAGGACACGGCGAACAGCGGCTACTCGGAGTGGGCGCACATGTTTGAGGAGTATGGGATGCAGGCTGAGATGCTGGACCATGCTCCACGAGCGGAGGACTTGAAAGGAGTTGCGATTTACGTGATCGCATCGCCGGACATACCGGCGTTGAATCCGAATCCGCATTTCATGGATGAGGCGAGCGCGGCGGCGGTGGAGGCATGGGTGAAGGCGGGCGGTGTGCTGGTGATGATGGAGAACGATTCGGAGCATGCGGACCAGACGCACTTCGATCTGCTCAGTGACAGGTTCGGAATCCATTTCAATCCGGTAACGCGGAACCGCGAGTTGAACAACGATTATGCGGATACGATGGTGCCGATTGCAGCGGGGACGGGCGGGATCTTCAAACATGCGCACAAGGCGTTGATGAAGGAGACCTGCACGATTACGGTGTCGGGTGGAGCGAAGTCGATCCTGGAGAGCGATAACTCAAAGGGCGGTGGCGACACGATGATGGCGACCGCGCACGCGGGCAAGGGGCTGGTGTATGCGAACGTTGATCCTTGGATCTATAACGAGTACACGGATGGACGAAAGCAGCCGTTAGGCGAGGACAACTTCGCCGGAGGGCTGGAGCTGACACGGTGGCTGGTGGCGCAGGCAACGGGCAGCAAAGATTAGAAGGCTTTGTCCGTTCAGATAACAGAGAGCAGAAAGAAGGGGGGACAACAGAGGTCAGCTCTGTTGTCCTTCGATGTGTCCCCTACTCCTCGTCTTTTATAAGTTGAGGGAGGTATGCATCGCGCGGACGATGTCGCTGACGCTCTCAGGGTCTGGGTAAGGCGAGGAGAGCAGAAGCTGTTCGAGTCCCCGGGCGAGCTGACTGCCGGTGGGGTAGCCGAACATGCCAAGGGAGCCGGTAAATTTCCGGGCGATGGCGATGGCCTCGTTGCGCTGCTGAGGGCTGGCTGTGCCACGGGTGGCGAGGACGGCGGCGAAGGCATCGAGAAGGGTGAGGCGGTCTCGGATGAGAGGCAGATTGTTCTGCCAGACTGAATCCAACTGCTGCTTGAAACCGAGGCTCATGGTATTTGCGGCAAGCACTGCGTTGATGGCGGACATGGGTAACTCCAAGGAAGAGAGTGGGCTGTCTTGAGGACAGCCGGCATTCATGAATTGAGAGTGTTTCAGGGGGATGAGGATTCGCGCGGGCAAGGCGGGATGGGACAGCGGAATTCCTCTCCTTGAGGAGCGAGTCTACGACGGCTCCGCCCCTCCAGTCAGGAAATTTAATTCCCTAGACGGAGCTGGGTGAGCCATTTCAGGACACTTTGACCCAAGAGAGAACTTGTTTACGACGGTACGACCCCTCCGGAGCAGGGCAAAAGAGAACCCCGCGCCGTGGAAGAGGCGCGGGGATGTCAGCTGGCGAAGACTCAGGGAATGGGGTTGAGTGCGAGGCGGGTGACGGCGGCTTCTGCTTCGACGGCGGCGACCTTACGGTTGGCGACGGCTTCAGGGCTGAAGGCAATGGGTTCCGGGGCGAACTCGACGGTGGCGTGTAGGCCGTGGAGGTCGACGAAGTTCCAGATGTGTTCCCAGAGGCCCTGGGGACCCCAGTGGACATCGTTGCGAAGGGTCTTGCCGGCGGCGTCGCGGGGGGTGAGTTGGTAGCGGATGAAGCCGTAGTACATGGGCTCTTCAGCGGCAATGGTCTGGGCGATGAGGCCGCTGCGGAAAGGGAGTACCGGGACGTCACCGACGCCGGTGGTGCCTTCGGGGAAGTAGGTGACGGGGAGGCCGTCGGCAAAGCCTGCGGCCATGCCCTGGCCGGCCTTGGCGGCGGAACCGCCGGCCCCGCGGGCGACGTAGACGGTGCCCGCCATATAGCTGATCCAGCCGAGGACGGGTGTGGAGCGGAGTTCGATCTTGGAGACGAAAACGCAGGGACGGAGCGCGGCGTGCAGCACGATGTCCACGTAGGTGAGGTGGTTGGAGATGACGGCTCCGTGCGAGGGGACCTTGCCGATGGTGGAGTAGGTGATGTCTACCGACCAGAGGAGGCGGCGGCCGATCTTGGTGAGCCAGGCGGCACGCTGGGCGCGCGTCTTGGGGCGCAGGATAAAGACTTCAGCGATGGAATAAGCGAAGACAGCGGCGACGAGAAGGACGCGATAAGCACGGCGGATAGAGGACAAGATAAGACGTTCCTGCTTGGAGAATGATCTGCGCTGCCACCGGGATGGGCGATGGCCGACGGTAAGGCTCAAGTGTAACGGGTATTCTTGAGGGATGGGGAGTCTGTTGCAGCGCGTAGTGGTGGAGCCGTTGATGCGGCTGTTGCGGGTGGGCGCGACGCCGGAGCAGCTGGCGTGGTCGCTGGCACTGGGTGTGGTGGTGGGGATCAATCCGCTGATTGGGTCGACGACGCTGGCTGCGCTGGCGCTGGCTGGGGTCTTTCGCCTGAACGTGGTGGCCAGCCAGGTGGGCAACCATGTGGTGTATCCACTGGAGCTACTGCTGTTTCCGGTGTTTCTGAAGCTGGGGTCGAGGGTGTTTGGATCGCAGAAAGTGCCGATGGGTGGCAAGAAGCTGCTGGAGGCTGTGCGGCATCATCCGTGGGATACGACGCGGATGCTGTGGATGTGGGAGTGGCACGCGCTGGTGGTGTGGGCTGTGCTGGCCGCGGTAATGATGCCGCTGATTGCGTATTCGCTGCGGCCGGTGTTGCGGAGGATGCTGGCCCAGGCGGAGGTTGAGGTGCCTTCGCCGTCTTAAGGGGTGGTTGCGATGGGATACATCCTGCGAAAGAAGCAGGTCTCTCCGCTACGGCGATGAACCCGCCTTCGGTCGAGATGACACATTTTTGCAGGTTGGAAATTTTGAGTTGGAAATGGAGAAAGCCGCGCCACTGATGGGGCGCGGCTTTCTACTGTTCCTATGCTTCCGTTAGTTGCCGTGGTACTCCTCGACGGGGTCGGCGGAGTGGATCCAGGCGGAGTAGATGAGGTCGCGGAGTTCGATGGCACCGGCGGCGAGGCGCTCGGCCGCGAAGGCTTTGCCTTCAGGGGTACCTGCGTCGGTGAAGGCCCCGGCTTTTTCGAGCTGGTAGGTCTTCTCGACGAAGGTGTTGGTCTTGTGGAGATAGGCGAGGTACTGGGCCCACTCGTCGTCGATGGGAGTGGGTTTGGTGTCGGCTACAAGTTTGGAGACGTCGGCGTACTTGATGGCGTTGTGGACGTAGGTGCTTTCAAACTGCGAGTGGATCTTGTGCTCGACCGTGTAGCCGTTCGGGTTGGGGCCGGTCCAGCCGTTGTACTGGATGGTGGTGTGCAGGGGCATGGAGCCGTCGCCGACATAGTGGCCAAGCCAGCCTGCGTCATAGACGATGGCGAGCTCTATGGCATGGGTGGGCTTGTGGGCGGCGGCGAGTTCACGGTAGTCGCGAAGATCGACCTTGAGCTTCTGCCAGATCTCTTCGACCTCCCAGGGCTGCATGCCGACTTTCTCGGGGGTGAGGGTCACGCCAGCGGGAGGAGTCTTCATAGCATTTAGAGCACGGATGAAGTCGTAGCGCTTTTTGGGGAGCGGGCCGACGAGATCGGCGTACTCGAGATCGATGAAGTGATCGGGCGCCTGTTCGGCGGAGAGTTCGGACTCGGCGCGATTGCGCCAGCGGTCGGGTTCGGGGCCGAGGTACTCGATGGTGTCGAGAGCGCTGGCGTCGCGGAGGAAGAGTGGTACGTCGGAAGGTAGCGAGGCGGCAGCGGCGCGGTTAATGATGCTGTGGCCGTCGATGCCCCAGGCCCAGGCGGGCTGCGTGGCGAAGAGGCTGATGAGCGAGGAGGCGACGGCAACGCGGGCAAGGACGGGGAGACGCATGAGGAAAGTATAGCGAGGTGTGAGATGCGAGGTCCCAGGTGCCGGAGTCTGGGCAGTATCATCACGGTGGATGGAATGAGGACTTGGAATGAGTTTGGAGCACGCGAAGGAGTTGGAGCGGCGGCTTGGGTGGACGGACAAGCTGCGACCGATGGTGGTGGGTGCGTTTGTGGCGGATGTGCTTGCTCCGCAGCGTCGCACGATTGTGACGGCTGAGAACGGACTGCAGTACTTCATCGACCCGCTGAGCCAGCTGGGGCGATGCCTGTTGCGCGATGGACATTATGAGTTGGAGACGGAAGAGATTCTGCGCGAGCATTTGCGGGAGGGCGACGCGTTTCTCGATGTTGGGGCGAATGAGGGGTACTTCAGCTCGGTGGCTGCTTCGATCGTGGGGCCGACGGGATATGTGGCGGCGGTGGAGCCGCAGTCACGGCTGGCTGAGGTGATCCAGATCAACCTTGCGCTGAATGGCTGCGTTGTCGGCGTGGATGGCGCCGAGGCGAAGGTATTTCATGGCGCGCTGGGTGGGGCGAAGGGCGAGAGCACGAAGCTGTTTCTATCGCCGTCTCTGAATACGGGGTATTCGAGTGTGCTGAAGCGGCCGCGGTTTTCGCGCCGGTCAGAGACGGTGACGTTTGTCGACCCGGCGGAGTTGTTGCACGGGCGGCAGGAGTTCGCGCTGGTGAAGGTGGACGTAGAAGGGTTCGAAGACCAGGTGATGCAGAGCCTGCTGCCGATGATCCGCATGGGGCAGATTCGGACGCTGCTGCTGGATTATCACGCTTCGATTCTGGAGGAGCGCGGTGTCGATCCGGCGGCTCTTCAGCAGACGGTGACAGGGGCGGGGCTGGAGTTGGTGGGTGAGTATGAGGGGTTTGGGGACTATCGGCTGTATCGGCGGAGCTGAGACGATACGTCAATGCGAGATCAAGGTCAGGCCGGGAACACGATCAAAATGCCTTAGGTTGCGAGTCACAAGGCTGTACTGGAGATGTAGAGCGGTCACTCCGATGAGGAGATCCGCCGTGGCGATTTGAACGCCTGAGCGCATGAGTTCTCCACTCAGATGTCCGGATCTGAGCGCAATCTCTTCGGTTACAGGTTGAACGTCGAGAACGGAGATGACCTGATCGAGGAATTGTTTGCGAAGTTCGGCACGGCGAGGTGTATCGGCTCGTTCTACGCCGTGCGAGAGCTCCATGAGCGTAATGGCTGATATCGCGAGTGGCTGGTCGGGATACTCAACCAGCAGCGGAGCGAGTGTCTGTTTTGCGGTCAAGCCGCGTCTTTCTGCGGAGATGAAGAAGGTGGAATCAAAGAGAACGCCCATCAGGCCTTGAATATCTCGACGTCGAGAACGTCTCGATGGGCGGCGATACCGGCTTCTACATCGAGGGCGAAGGCGTCATCCATGGCCGCTTCGGTGTCGTTACTCAATTGATCGATACGTTCTCGCATGGAGAGCTTTCGAGCGGAGCGAAGCACGGCGACGGGTCCTAAACCGTTTTCAATAACAAACGTCGTATTCGTATCCAGCTGCGCGAGCAGCGTGGAGATGTCTCGTTCGGCTTCCTGCTGCGAGATGTGGATCGTCGCCATAGCAGGATTGTACTGCTGGAGAGGTGGTAGCGAAATGTTAAACCAGCACCGGCAGTTCTTCCAGCACGGGGCTGCCGAAGACTCTGCGGTAGCGGTCGATGAGGTTGGCGGGGCCGGTGGCTTTGCTTGGGTTGTCTGAGAGTTTTACGGTGGGGATGCCGTCGGCGCTGGTGAGCTTGCAGACCAGCGAGATGGGCTGGAACGTGTCCTCGCCGCGGGGGTGGCAGTCGCGGAAGTCGTTCGTGAGCAGCGTGCCCCAGCCTGCGGAGAAGCGGATGCGGCCGTTGAAGTAGGCGTGGAGATCGACGATGGTGCTGGCGTCAAGGCCGTCGGAGGCGATGAGGCGTTTGCGCTTGGGGTCCTGGCCGCGGGAGACGAGCCAGGCGATGTACTCGTCGCCGGCGATGAACGGATCTTTGCTGTCGATGCGCTGTCCGGTCCACTGGGCGACCCAGTCGGGTGCGCCGGCGAGGAACTGCGTGGTGCCGAAGGTGTCGGGCAGTGTGATGAGCAGCTCATTGTCGTAGCTGCGCGCCCAGAGCTCGAGGACCTTGTACTGCGAGGCGCGAAGGTCTTCGTCGCTGCCCTGGGACGCGAGGGCGGCCATGGCCATGGGGAGCTCGTGCGCGTTGGTGCCGATGGCTTCGAGATCGAGCTTGTAGGCGAGCGCCGTGTTGGAGGTGCCGGTGAGGTTGGGGCCGAGGGCGCGGCTGAGCGCCTGAACGCAGTACTCCTGCCAGAGGAAGCTGTGGCGGCGGCGGGTGCCGAAGTCCGAGAGGCGGAGGCCGGGAACGCCGCGGAGGAGTTCGATCTTGTCCCAGAGGCGGGTCTTGGCGCGGGCGTAGAGGACGTCCAGTTCGAGCTCGTTGAGGGTGGCGAGCGCGGCACGGGTCTTCATCTCGCTGACGATGGCGAGGGCGTAGACCTCCCACATGGTGACTTCGGACCAGAGGCCGGAGAAGCGGATAACGAGCTGGCCTTCGTGCTCAGTCACTTCGTAGTCGGAGAGCTTGAAGTCGTGCTCGAGCCAGTGGAGGAAGGCGGGTTCGAAGATCTGCTTGGTGCCGTAGAAGGTGTTGCCGGTGAGCCAGACGAGCTCTGACCGGCGCAGACGCAGACCGCGTACATGCTCGAGCTGATCGCGCAGAGCGCTGGCCGAGATGCGGTCGGCGAGTCGCACGCTGACAGTGCGGTTGTGGACCTCGCTGGTGACGCGGGTGGCGGGGAAGTTCTTCCAGATGAACTGAAGCATGAGCAGCTTGTAGAAGTCGGTGTCGAGCAGCGAACGGACGATGGGGTCGAGCTTCCAGTTGTGGTTGTGGGCGCGCTCGGCGAAGTTGATGTTCATGTTGCTGATGATTGTCTCGCGGGCACAGGTGAAAGACAATCGGGCGGCTGCTGGCATTACCGGCAGTTCGCCCGACTCCCTGCATTCGGCCCGCTCGGTTTAGAGGATGGAAATGATGCGGTTGTCGTCGCCGGTAGCGATCTGAATCTCTTCGTGAAGGGAAAGGTTTGTGCTGCTGACGACGAGCAGTTTTGCTCCGACGCAAGCATCGATGTCAACGCGGCGACCCAAAGGAAGATCGATGAGCTCTGACTTCAAGCGAATTTGGCGGTGCTGGCCGGTGAGGTTGACGAGGCTGATGCGTATGGGGCGGATAGCAGTGGCCACGTGGGAGTTGTGGGCGGATGGCACTGTGGCGCGGGCAGCGCACGGGAGTGAAAGTACGAGTAAAAGGGCAAGGCTTCGCATGGTGAAAGAGCTCCGGATCGGGATGTCCGAAAGACTCTCTGCCATGGTTCAGAGAACCTTCACGGTGAGCCTCGTATGACTGGACGTGCAGGCGAAAGTTTCAGGATGAAGGTCCGATGTGCAAGGAAGGTGCGGCAAAAATAATGCCAGATTGTGACAAGGAGGCTTGACATGACAAGGAAGCTTTACGTAAAGTTAACTTGTCACTAAGTAAGGGGAGGTTGACATGGGTTGGTTGATACGTTGTGAGAGCGCGGCGGCTAGACGGTACCAGAGGCGCGCAGCGATTTCGATGTTGTTTTACCTGCTGACGCTGTGGCGTTGCGTTGAGCTGTCAAAGCACACTCACCTGACCGGTTGGGGTTTGTATGCCCTCGCTCTGCTGCCAGCAATCCCGGTGCTGGTGACTCTCGGGGCGATGGGGCGTTATCTACAGGAAGAGACGGACGAGTACCTTCGCGTGCAGATGGTGAGGTCTCTGCTTGGCGGGACAGCGGCGCTACTGGTGGTGATCGTGGTGAGCGATTTTCTGCAGACGTTGGCGCATGTTGGAGCGTATCCGCCGTTCACGCTGTTCCTGGTGTTCATGGTGGTGTTCGGGCTCACGCAATGTGTTCAGAAGCTGATGAACCGGGTGAAGGACGATGAATAACCGTTTGAAGGTGTTGCGGGCTGAGCTGAACTGGTCGCAGGCGTATCTGGCTGAGAAGCTCGAGGTTTCGCGGCAGAGCGTGAATGCGATCGAGACGGGGAAGTACGACCCATCTCTGCCGCTGGCGTTCAAGATCGCGAAGCTGTTCGGGAAGCGGATTGAAGAGATTTTCCAAGAATCTGAATGAGATAGGAAGGCACTTGCGATGAGAAAGCTTCAGCTTATTTTTGCGTGCGGGTACTCGGCAGAGGACAAAGCTGCGGTAGCGAAATATCGCCAATGGCTACTGGTCGTGTGGCTAGTCGGAGTGATGCCTTTTACGTGGAAGCACTTCCCAGGGCGACTTGGTTTAGCCGCCTCTGTGGTGGAGGGTTCAAGCTTCGCCGCTGTGCTGATACTGGCGTGGATGATTGCTCTACGTAGCGGGGATGAATATCGACGGCTGCTCCTGCAGCGGTCGTTGGCACTGGGAACGGCCATGATGACGGTGGCTCTGAGCGTCTGCGGCTTTGTAGAGTTTCAGATGCACAGATCACTGGAACTGCCGCTGGGACTGATCCCGGTGGGTCTGGCACTTCTGACGGTTGCGGCGAAACTGATCGTCTTTCGACGAGCCAACGCGTGACAAGTGTCATGTGCGATTGCTGACTCGCGACACTGATGTCTGCGGTTATGCCGCGCGAGGATGGAGTGGAAGGTCAAGGAGGCGGAGATGAAGGCTTTGCAGTGGTTGGCGACGGCGGTGCTAGTGTTGGCGGGAATCGTGCTCGTGAGGCCTGTGTTGTCGCAGACGGCAGCGAAGGCGGCGTTTGTGCCGACGCGGTTTACGGTGACGGATTCGGGGACAGCGGGTAAGCCGGATGTGCTGCTGATTCCGGGGCTTTCGAGCTCGAAGGCGGTTTGGGATCACGAGGCAGAGTTGCTGGGGCCGAATTATCGGCTGCATGTGGTGCAGGTGGATGGGTTTGCAGGGGCGCCAGCGGGTGGCAACGCTGGCGCGTCGAGTGCAAACCCAATGCTCCCGGCGATTGTGGAGGAGTTGCACCAGTACATTGCGACCGTCGGGATGAAGCCGGTGGTGGTGGGGCATTCACTGGGCGGGTTGCTGACGCTGATGTTGGCGGACAAGTATCCGGGTGATGCGCGCAAGCTGATCATTGTGGATGCGCTGCCGTTTTACGGGCTGGTATTCAATCCGGCGGCGACGGTGGAGAACGTGAAGCCGCAGGCAGATGCGATTGCGCAGCAGATGCTGGCGATGCCGGACGACCAGTTCGTTGCGATGCAACCGATGATGGTGGGCGCGATGGTGAGGAATGTCGACGCGCAGAAGCTTGTGGCGGCGAGTTCGGTTGCCAGCGACCGTAGGATCTTTGTGGAGGCGATGGCCGAGGACCTGCAGACGGACCTGCGCGGCGATATGGCGAAGATTCAGACGCCTACATTGCTGCTGTATCCGTATGACGCAACGTTTCAGAAGGATGAGGCGAAATACGACGCGGTGTACAAGACCTCGTACGCGGGGATGCCGCATGTGACGATGATGCGTGTGGATGATTCGCGGCATTTCATCATGTATGACCAGCCGGAGAGGTTCGATGCGGCTGTGCAAGCTTTCATCAAGTAAAAGCCCTGTTCCATGAGGGTGGGAAAGTCTCTGGAAATTCATAAAAATACCGCGTCGTTATTGGGCGAAGCGCGATAAACTAGGAGACGATATGAAGACCAAAAAAGAACTCCTCTCCAACACAATCCAGCCGATCGACATCATGCAGCACAATGTTGTCTCGCTGGTCGATGCCATGGCCCCCATGGCGTATAGCTCGCGTGACCTTGCCCGCGCTGCCGGCCTTTTCGAGATGATGGTGCGAGATACCGAGTGCGGCGTAATTCTCTGCCTCGCCGGTTCGCTGATCTCTGCCGGTCTGCAGAAGCTGATCGTCGACCTGGTCCGCAACAATATGGTCGACGCGATTGTTTCGACCGGCGCGAACATCGTCGATCAGGACTTCTTCGAGGCCCTCGGCTACCGCCACTACATCGCTCCCGATGAGTACAAGTACGGCGCGCATGACGGCGAACTGCGCGAGATGCAGATCGACCGCATCTATGACACGTTTATCGACGAAGATGAGCTGCGTATCTGCGACGAGACGATTCACCAGATCACCAACTCGCTGGAGCCGCGCGCCTACTCATCGCGTGAGTTCATCGCGGCGATGGCGGAGTATCTGGACAAGCATGGTCGTACGCCGAAGCAGGGTCAGCCTGATTCGATCGTGTGGGCTTGCTACGAGAAGCAGGTTCCGATCTTCTGCCCGGCGTTCTCGGACTGCTCGGCTGGCTTCGGTCTGGTCGCTCACCAGCATGACCGTCAGGGCAAGCCGGTGGTTTCGATCGACTCGGTGAAGGACTTCTACGAGTTGACGCAGCTGAAGATTGCAAACCCGACCACGGGTCTGTTGATGATCGGCGGCGGCGTGCCGAAGAACTTTGCGCAGGACATCGTTGTGGCTGCCGACGTTCTGGGTGTGGACGCTTCGATGCACAAGTATGCGATTCAGGTAACGGTTGCCGATGTGCGCGATGGTGCTCTGTCGGGTTCGACGCTGAAGGAGGCCAGCTCGTGGGGCAAGGTTGAACTGACCTATGAGCAGATGGTGTACGCCGAGGCGACCGTGGCGTTCCCGCTGATCGCTGGTTACGCGCTGCAGAAGAACGCAGCAGAGGCCCGCAAGGGCAAGAAGCTTGCCCAGGTGCTGGAGCCCGTAACGGCGTAGAGCAGACAGTAGACAGTAGTGAGAAGACAGTAGTGAACGGCGGGGCTTCGGCTTCGCCGTTCTCTTTTTGCAAGTGCTTCAAAGGCGTGACGGCTTGTTGAAGATTTGGTGCATCGAAATGGGGTAGGGTAGGGGAAGCGATGTTAGAGCTTGTGACCATTTCGACGAGCGTTTCTACCCTGTTGGGGATGAACGTGGTGGATGCCGAGGGCAAGTCCCTGGGGCGTGTGGCGGAGTTTGCTGTTGAGGTGGCGAAGGACCAGACCCACGTGGCTGCGCTGGTGTTAAAGACACGCTCGGGTGGCAAGAACGAGCGACGTTTGCTGCCGGTGGAGCAGATTGCGCTGCCAAATGAGGACGATACCGAGCTGCGTGCCAGCGGGCCTCTGACGGCGTTTGAGCCGGGACATGCGTATTTGCTGCTGGATTACGATCTGCTCGACCAGCAGATTATCGATGTGGACGGGCGAAAGGTCGTCCGCGTGAACGACGTGAACCTGGCGTGGGAGCCGGGAGCGCGCGACGGCGAGACGGCAGGGCTGTCGATTCTTGGCGTCGAGGTTGGCACACGAGGTGCATCGCGCAGGCTTTTCAAGGGGTTGCCGATCACGTTTGTGCAGGGGATTTCGGACAAGTTTCACTCGCGGGTTATACCGTGGGGTTGCGTGGATCTGATCGAACGCGATCCGGCGCGACGGGTGCGGTTGAAGATTGGGCAAGAGCGGCTGGCGAAGCTGCATCCTTCCGACATTGCAGACATTCTGGAAGAGCTAGCTCCGGCTGAGCGCGACGCGGTGTTCTCCAGCCTGGATGAGGAGACGGCGGCGGAGACGCTGGAAGAGGTTGATCCAGAGATGCAGAAGGCCCTGCTGCAGGGCATGGATCATGAGCGAGCCGCGGAGATTTTGGAAGAGATGGATCCGGGCGCGGCGGCGGACGTGCTCGCCGAACTGACGGAAGAAGAGTCAGACGCAATCCTTGATGAAATGGAGCCGGAGGAACGGCAGGACATCGAGGAACTGCTGGAGTTCAAAGACGATACGGCTGCTGGTTTGATGACCACGGACTATCTCGGTGTGCCGATGGAGGCGTCGGTGTTCGAGGCCGTGCAGGCGCTGCGAGACTTCGAAGGCGATCCGGACAATGTAACCGAGATCTATCTGCTTGGCGAGAACGAAAAGCTGATGGGGGTCGTAACGCTGCCGAAGATCCTGCTGGCGCCGAGCGATGAGAAGCTGCAGGCGCTGACGGTGGGGCATATCGCCAGCTGCGGGCTGCATGCGAAGGACAAAGAGGTCGCCGCACTGTTTGATAAATACAATCTGCGATCGTTGCCGGTAGTGAATGCTCATGGCGCGCTGGCGGGAGTGATCCATGCTGAGCATGTGATCGGGCAGCTGTTGGCGGAGTAGCATCATCCGGGGCTGACGCCGCCATCATTTCTATGCAGTATTGTCCGGGCAGAAGCCCGGACCTATCCCAAGGCAAAGGCAAAGCCTGCGTGAAGATTTTGTATGCGGCGCAGTTATCCGAGAACGACTCTGCGCTGTACCGGCTCTGGGCGCTGCAGAGGCTAGGGCACACGGTGGTGCCGATCAACAGCTATGCCTTTGAACCGGGGAGCGAGTTCCTTCGCAAGGTGCAGCATCGCGTGCAGGTGGGTCCGTGGGTTGGGCGGCTGAATCGCGAGGTGCTGGCGATGGCGGAGCGAGAGCGGCCGGAGGTCTTCTGGGCGGATAAGCTGCTGGGGTTGCAGCCGTCAACGCTGAAGCAACTTCGCAAGATGGGCGTTGCAAGTGTGAGCTACATGATCGACAACGCCTTCGGGCCGCGGCGCGATCCGGGATGGCGGCTCTATATGCGGGACATTCCGCACTTTGATCTGCATGTGGTGCAGCGCGACAGTAACTTTGCGGATTACAAGAGCCGTGGGGCGCGGGATGTGATCAAGGTGCAGACAGCGTATGAGCCGACGGTGCATTTTGCGGATGAGGCTGATTATGTGGAGCGCGATGCGGCGCGGACACGCGGGGTGTCATTTATTGGCTCGCCGTATGATGACCGGGCTGTGTTCCTGACGCGGCTGTGGCGCGAGTGTGGGCTGCCGGTGATGATCTCCGGCAGTGGGGTGTGGCGCGAGCGGCTGGAGTCGGAGGCAGCTGCGGCCCTCTATACGGGGATGGAGCTGTATGGGGCTGCGTACCGCGAGGCGGTGTGGAATTCGAAGATCAATCTGAGCTTTCTTACGCACTCGAACCAGGACGAGTTTGTGCATAAGAGCTTCGAGATCGCGGCGTGCGGAGGATTTCTGCTGGCGGAGCGGTCTGCGGGCCATCTGGCGCGATTCAAAGAGGATGAAGAGGCGGTTTTCTTCACGGGCTTTGAGGAGTGCGTGGAGAAGATTCGGCGATATCTGCCGGATGCTGAGGCTCGGGGGCGGATTGCGGCGGCGGGGGGAGCGCGGGCGGTGCGTGACGGGTATGGGAATGATGCGCAGATGGCGAAGATTGTGGAGAGAATTGCTATCCTCCGGGGCTAAAGCCCCACATTTCTATCTATGTCTCATGGTCGGGCCGAAGCCCGTCCCCTTCAAAGTCCGTAGCGGTTCGTTCATCGCGATGTAGCACTTGAACAGGGTGGCTCGGGTTAGTCTAGGAGAGAGCCGGGGAGAGACCATGCAGATGATTCTTCATTTCGAGACACCTCTCCGCGCTGTAATCTCCTGCGTGGCGGTGGCGGTGTGAGTTTCTTGAAGCGCTGGCGGACCAGCTTCTTCCTCTTTTTCGCGGTCCTGGGGCCGGGTTTTATTACTGCTGCTGTCGATAACGACGCGGGCGGCATCCTTACGTATTCGCAGGCGGGCGCGCAGTATGGCTACCACCTGGTCTGGACAATGCTTCCAATCACCCTGGCGCTGATTGTGGTGCAGGAGATGTGCGCTCGCATGGGCGTGGTGACAGGCAAAGGCCTGAGCGATCTGATTCGCGAGGAGTTCGGCCTGCGCATGACGTTTTTCATCATGCTGCTGCTGGTAGTGGTCAACTTCGGCAACGTGATTGCGGAGTTTTCGGGCGTGGCCGGCGCGATCGAGCTGTTCCACATCAGCAAGTACATCAGCGTACCGATCTCAGCGCTGGCGGTGTGGCTGCTGGTGGTAAAGGGCGACTACAAGAGCGTCGAGAAGATCTTTCTGGCGGCGAGCGGATTCTACGTCTGCTACATCATCGCGGGATTTCTGGCGCAGCCGGTGTGGCATGAGGCGCTGGTCGAGACCGTGACGGTTCCCGGCCGCGCGGTGTGGAGCGATCGCAATTATGTTTATATGACCGTGGGTGTGATCGGAACGACGATTACGCCGTGGATGCAGTTCTACCTGCAGTCGAGCGTGGTGGAGAAGGGCATCAACATCAAGCAGTATGCGGCGAGCCGCATGGATGTGATCGTCGGCTCGATCTTCTCGGATGTGGTGGCGTGGTTCATCATTGTGGCGTGCGCGGCGACACTGTATACGCACGGGATGCGTAACATCAATGTGCCTGCGGATGCTGCACAGGCAATGAAGCCGCTGGCAGGGAACTTTGCAGGACTGCTGTTTTCAGCGGGGCTGTTCAATGCGTCGTTCTTTGCAGCGAGTGTGCTGCCGATTTCGACGGCGTACAGCGTGTGCGAGGGCCTTGGGTTCGAGAGCGGCGTGGACAAGAGCTTTCGGCAGGCACCGTTTTTTTACTGGCTGTACACATTGCTGATTGTGGCGGGCGCGGCGGTGGTGCTGATCCCGAACTTCCCGCTGGTGACGATGACGATTTTGAGCCAGGTGCTGAACGGCGTGCTGCTGCCGTTCGTGCTGTACTTCATGCTCAAACTGATCAACAACAAGGAGCTGATGGGCGAGCATACAAACTCGACCTGGTTCAATATTGTGGCTTGGGCGACGGCGGTGATCGTGATCGGGCTGACGGTGGTGATGCTGTGGCAACAGTTACATCAGGTGTTTGCCAAGGGTTAAAGGTCTCGGCTGGATAGCGCAGCGCCGAATGCGGTAAAGTGCTGGCATGGCGATGCTATCCAAACGCAGGTGGCCGGAAGAGACGGAGTTGCTGCGCAGCTACCTTGAGGAATTTCCTTTCGAGGAAGAGTACAAGTGGGCGAAGCCGTGTTTTTCGTTCAACGCGAAGAACGTGGTTTTGATTCAGGGTTTCAACGAGTACATTGCGCTGATGTTCTTCAAGGGTGCGCTGCTGAAGGATACAAAGAAACTGCTTTTCCAGCCGGGGTCGCACCAGTCCGTGAGGCAGTTGCGTTTCAAAGACTCTGAGGAGATTGCGGCCAATCGGGCCGCCATCAAGAGCTACGTTGCTGAGGCGATCAAGATCGAAAAGGCCGGGCTAACGGTGAAGCTGAAGGAGCGGTCAGAGTACGTCGCGCCTGACGAGCTCGAAAAAGCTTTCAAGACGATGCCTGAGTTGAAGAAGGCTTTTTACGCGCTGACGCCGGGGCGGCAGAAGGCGTATCTGTTTCACTTTGCTGGAGCGAAGCAGTCGGCGACGCGGGCCGCCAGGATTGAGAAGTGTGCGCCGCGGATACTTGAGGGGCTTGGGATCAACGACTAGACCATCGCTTGCATCCATCGAACCCACGTTCCAGAAGCGGGACATGGGGCACCCAGATTCTTGCTAGGGTTAGAGGAGTTTGCCGTCGGCGAGGTCGCGGATGAGGGTGAGGTCGGCGGCGAGGAAGTCGTAGGTCGGCAGGTCGCCGATAGGACTCCAGAGCATCTGCTGGAAGATGTGGTTCACCATCTCGCCACGATACTCCGTGACGGTGTAGAAGCCGATTTCGATGACGCCGCCGTTGCGGTAGTTGTGGCGGATGGTAGTGATTTTGCGGCCGATGGTGGCGTCGATGCCGAGCTCTTCGGAGAGCTCGCGGGCGAGAGCTTCTTCGGGTGTTTCTCCCTCTTCGATCTTGCCTCCGGGGAACTCCCACTTGAGGCCCATGGGCTGGTCGGGGCGGCGCTGACAGATGAATATTTCCAGATGTGGAGCTTCGCCACGCAAGATGAGAGCAGCCACGACGCGGCGCAACGGCCTGGGAGCGGCTGTCGGGCGTCGTCCGTTAAGTTTGCGGATAGGCTGCTTCACGATCTTCTACAGTGTAGACGTGTCGGACAGGGATAAGGGGCCAACGCTACCGATTGGGAGTGACCGAAGCGGGGTAATAGACGGGCCAACCCTCGTCGATGCTGCGTTGTATGAGCGCAGGGGTGGGATTTACCGGGAAGGGTCCGCGCGCGATGGAGATCATCGCAGCATCATGGACGGAATTGCCAAAGACCGCGTCCGGCGCGGTGATCCCGGCGTTATGCAGGGAGGTGACCTTGCCTTCGTCCGTGGGAACGTCGAGCAGGCGATCGGTGACGATGCCGTTCTCGGCTGCAACGCGAGCGCAGAGAACGCGGTTTGCGGGGATGTTGAAGCGCTGAACACCTTCTTCAATAACCCAGTCGTTGGTCGAGCTGACGGCCCAGATGTCGCAGTCGTTGGCCTGGAGTGCGTGGATGAGCTCGAGCATCTCGGGGAAGATGTTCTGCTCAATGCGCGTGGCGAAGAACTCGGCCGCGGCGGAGCGCAGGGTCGATTCGGGCAGGTCGCGATAGACCTGCACCATCTCGCCGCAGATGGCGAGCTCAGAGACCTGGCCTCGCTTGTATTCGTCATAACGCTGATTCATCCAAGCGGTCTGCTCGGAGCCGAGGACGCCGTTTTCCATCGTCCACCACATGAAGGTGGAGCCGGCGTCGCCGGACCAGAGGGTACCGTCGCAGTCGAAGACGGCGATCTTCGGGCTGAGCGCGTGAACGCGGGCGTGGAAGTCAGCGGTGGACAGGATGTGGGCAGCGGTAAGGCTTTCGGACAAGACGTTCGACTCCCGTGGCAAAAAGGCCGTAATCCTAAGTAGAGCAGCTTCGTGGAGATCGGACAACGCTGAGTCAGCTGTATAGCGTAGACGGGCGGTCCGAAATCCTGTCTGACAGCAATCAGGAAACTCTGTTACGCTTCTGCGGTAGACATTTGCTCCACCGGAGATTGTTTGATGTTGAACGGAAATCGTTTATTCCCTGCTGAGAGTGCGGCGCGTTCCGTGGCCGTTAAGCTGTACGAGTCGATCCACAACCTCCCCATCATCAGTCCGCATGGGCATACGGATCCGCAGTGGTTTGCGGAGAATAAACCATTCCCGAGCCCTGCGGCGCTGCTGCTGCAGCCGGACCATTACATCTTTCGGATGCTGTACTCGCAGGGGGTGAGCCTGGAGTCGCTGGGTGTGCCACAGGTGGACGGCAAACAGCAGGCGGATCCGCGCGAGGCGTGGAGAATCTTTGCGCGGCATTATTATTTGTTTCGCGGAACGCCGACGCGGCTGTGGCTGGACTACACGTTTCAGGAGCAGTTCGGGCTGAAGGACCGCCTGAGCGCGGACAATGCTGACGAGTATTACGAGCACATCGACAAGTTGCTGCAGACGCCGGAGTTCCTGCCGCGCGCGCTGTTCGAGCAGTTCAATATCGAGGTGCTGGCGACGACCGACGCCGCGACCGACACGCTGGAGCAGCACCAGAAGATCAGGGCCTCAGGATGGAAGGGCCGCGTGCTGCCGACCTTTCGCCCGGACTCCGTGGTGGATGCGGAGTACATCGGCTTCCATGACAACCTGAAGCTGCTGGGAGAGGTGAGCGGCAAGGATGTTTCGACCTGGAAGGGGTATCTGGATGCGTTGCGCCAGCGCCGAGCCTTCTTCAAGGAAAATGGCGCGACGGCGACCGACCATGGGCATTTGACAGCGATGACCGCCGACCTTCCGCTGGGCGAGGCGACCGCTCTGTACGAGCGCATCTACACCGGCAAGACGAACCCGGGCGACATCGAGTTGTTCCAGGCGCAGATGTTGACGGAGCTTGCGGGCATGAGCGTGGAAGATGGTCTGACGATGCAGCTGCATCCCGGCTCGATCCGCAATCACAATGCGAAGGTGTATGCGAAGTTCGGTCGCGACAAGGGCGCGGACATTCCTTCGCCTACGGAGTATGTGCGCGGGCTGCGGCCGCTGCTGTCAAAGTATGGAAACGAGCCGAACTTTACGTTCATCCTGTTCACGCTGGATGAGTCGACGTTCAGCCGCGAGCTGGCGCCGCTGGCAGGGCACTATCCGTGCCTGCGGCTGGGGCCACCGTGGTGGTTCCACGACTCACCGGAGGGCATGATGCGCTTCCGCGAGACGGCAACGGAGACAGCGGGTTTCTACAACACTGTTGGTTTCAACGACGACACACGCGCGTTCCTGTCGATACCGTCGCGGCATGATGTGGCACGCCGCGTCGATTGCGCCTTCCTCGGCAAGATGGTGGCGGAACATCGCCTGGATGAGGACGAGGCGTTTGAACTGGCGCAGGACCTGACGGTGAACCTGGTGCGCAAGGCGTACAAGCTTTAGCGTTCGCAGCAGGGGCGTTCGACCTGATTGATCGAAGCTGTGAGTGCCGATGATCGGTGTTCACAGCTTCGTCTCGTTAGGGCATCGAACTCAGCTAATTGCTCTTGCCATGTGTGACCTCGACAAATTCAGCGGCCACGAGTGTCTCGGGTACGGCGCGACTGACAAGCAGAAAGAACTCATCCTTCGCGTCGATATCACTGCCAAATACTTCCTCGGCATCGACGGTCTTTAGCAGGCCGAGAAGATAAAGTTCAGCGAGACATTCCTGCTTGGAGGTGAAGAACTTGCTCCAGCTCCTCTTCCATTCGGAAGCCATGACGGAGGCCTGGAAGACGTCGCCGGGATGCCAGGAGATCAGGACGTGGACCTCCAGGCCGTTGATTATGGGATTGGGTTGAAACGGTAAACCGGGCAGCATAACAAAAAACCTCAAAAAAATCAGACGTACTCGCGCAGTATGGCATTGTGCAGCGTTTGAAATATCGGCCATTGCCCGCGATGATCTTGTTGTAATTTCCTGCGCGATAGGGAATTTGCGCCCTTCAAGGGCTTGCAACGGTGTTTGCGAGGGGGATTCGATGCGCGCAGTGTAGACTGCTCCATGTTTTTCTCAAACGCGTAATTCATCCGCAGGGAGTAGGTCAAATGTCCGTAGTGCGTCGTACCCACGTCAGGTTCTTCCTGGCTTTCTGGCTGTTTGTTCTTAGCGGCGTCGCTTTTCTGGATCGAACAAATATCTCGATTGCTGGCCTGCAGATAAGTCAGGAGTACGGTCTCGGCAATCAACGGCTGGGCTGGATCTTCAGCGCATTTTTGATCGGATATGCGGGCTTTCAGGTACCGGCTGGCTGGCTGGCTGCGCGCTTCGGCCCGAGGCGTGTGCTTTCGCTAGGTGTGTTGTGGTGGGGTGTGGCGACGGCTCTGACGGCGTTGATGCCAACGGGGATCGCGCACACCGTGGCGCTGCTCATTGCGATTCGTTTTGCGCTTGGTGCGGGCGAGGCCGTGATCTATCCGGCGGCGAATCAATTTGTCGCACGCTGGGTGCCCGTGCAGGAGCGCGGCTTTACTAACGGGCTGATCTTCGCTGGCGTTGGCGCAGGCAGCGGATTGACGCCTCCGATTTTGACCTGGGTCATCACGCACCAAGGGTGGCGTGTGGCTTTCTGGTACAGCGCGTTGATCGGGCTTGCTGCGGGTGCGGTGTGGTGGCTGGCCGCGAGGGATACGCCGGAGGAACATGCGTATGTTTCGGCGAAGGAGTTAGAGACGATTCACGATGGACTGTATACGACAGCTACTGCGGCGACGGCAGTTTCCGACACGCGAGAGCCGGTTGCTGCGGCGACGATCTCGTGGCGAGCGATCCTGCAGCGTCGCGATTTGCCTGCGTTGATGCTCGGTTATTTCAGCTTCGGCTATGTCGCATGGATCTTCTTCAGCTGGTTCTTTCTATACATGGCGCAGGTGCGAGGCTTCGATCTCAAATCGAGCGCGCGCTACACGATGTATCCGTTCCTTTCGATGACGGTCTGCTGTCTCGCAGGAGGAGCGCTGAGCGACTGGCTTACGCGCGTCTATGGACTTCGCGCTGGACGCTGCGGACTTGCTGCTGCGGCGCTATTTATGACGGCGGCCTTTCTCGTGGTCGGATCGCAGATCCATAGTCCGCAGATGGCGGCGATCATTCTCGCGGGCGGAGCGGGAGCGCTCTACCTGTCGCAGAGTTCATTCTGGTCGGTCTCGGTGGATATTGCCGGCCGCAGTTCGGGAGTGTTTTCCAGCATGGTGAACATGGGGGGGCAGATCGGAGGGGCGGTGACGGCGTCACTAACGCCATGGATCGCACAACGATTCGGCTGGACCACGTCGTTCGCGATCGCCGCTGCGCTGGCGGTGGTGGGAGCAATCTGCTGGTTGACAGTGCATCCGGAGCGGCCGCTCGAGTCGTGACATCGGGCAGGCGGCTTCGGCGCAGTGCCGGGGAGAGGCTATGATTTCCTCATAGACAAAGGCCTGTGATGTCCAAACTATTTTGTGCGAATACTCAACCCGTAGGGCTGCTGACGCGTTTACCAAGACGAAGGCTGGCGCTGGTGCTGGTGATCGCGCTGTTCAGCTGCGTGGCAGCATCGGCAGCGACGCGTACTACGGTGCTTCACTTATCGGAGTATCAGAAACAGGACTGGCAGGTGGAGGATGGCCTGCCTGAAAACTATGTGCGGACAATCGCACAGCGGCCGGATGGAGATCTGCTGCTGGCGACGTCGTCCGGTCTGGCGACCTTCGATGGTCTCCGCTTCAAGAACGTCCCGCTTGAAGTGAACGGGCTGATCGACAACGAAGCCGTGAACTCAGTGCTGTACGGCAAAAACCACGACCTCTGGATTGGCACCGATGGCCGCGGGGTGCTGTATCGCAGCGGCTCGGGAACAGTAAACATCAGCGAGCGAATGGGGCGCTTCAATGAACGTGTTCGAGCGATGCATGAAGACGCGCAAGGGGTGCTCTGGATCGCAACGCAGAACGGCGTGGAGCGCTTCAGCGGCGAAAAGATGGAGGTGCTTTCATCAGCGGGGATGATCTCCGGGGACATCACGACCCCGTTTGCTGAAGACGGATTTGGTGGCATGTTCTTTGTGACGGCGTCGGGACTTTTTCATTGGAGTGATGGCGTGGTGCATCCCTTTCCACTTCGCTCCGCTGGCACACCTGTGGCTGTCTATCGCGATGAGCAGCAGCGGCTGTGGGTGGGAACGGCCAAGGGCGTGTTGCAGTTAGTTCTTCGCAAGGGCAATGCCCGCGAATTTTCAGATCGATTCGATCAGGTGCCAAGGGCCACGGTCTCCGCGCCGGTGACGGTTTTGCTTGGGGATGCGATGGGCAACTTGTGGATCGGCACGCGCGGAGGCGGACTTTGGAGGCTTGGAGAGGATGGCGTGTCACATTGGTCGTCGAGCAATGGGCTCGCCGACGATACGATCCGCTCGCTGCTTGTCGATAAGGAGCAGAACCTGTGGATTGGGATGCGTACCGGCGGTCTCAGCCGATGGCGCAAGGGAGCATTCGCTCCGTATGGGACGCCTGAGGGTTTCCGAGCAGACCTCGCTGCAAATACATTTGCCGATAGCCACGGAGATCTATGGCTGGGGACCTGGGGCAAGGGACTCTTCCGACGGCACAATGGGCAGCTGCAACCGATGAGCCCGCCGGGGATGCCAGTCTCCACGCCGATCCGTGCGCTGGCAGAAGACAGGCGTGGACAGATCTGGGTGGGGACGTGGTTCGATGGGATCTATCGCTACGACGGTCGCGCGTTTCACCACTACTTGCTGGGTATTGAATCTCCTGGCAATGCGGTGAGTTCGATCCTTGCCAGCCGCGACGGTGGGCTGTGGGTGGGAACCTACACGGGGCTCTTCTATTTTCCCGGCGGCGAGCCAACGGCGACTCATCCGCCACCGTTGTTGGAGTCGAAGCTAATCACGTGCATTACGGAAGATGTCGATGGCTCAATCCTTGTAGGCACAAGCACTGGCCTCTATCGCGTGCGCAATGGCGTGGCGATCGCCGTGAGCGGATTGCCCCACTCCTACATTCTTTGCGTGACGCTCGACAGTCTAGGCTCGGCATGGGTCGGCACAAAGGCCGGTGGGCTGTCGTTGATTCGAGGGGAAGAGACGACGTCGCTGCCGAAGAGCAGCGGGATCGCTCCCCTGCTGGTCAGCACGGCGATCGAAGACAACGACAATCATTTCTGGCTGGCGACCTCGCGTGGAATCGTTCGTATCTCCATCGCCGAATTGCATGAGGTTGCTGCGGGTAAGCAGGCGAAACTTTCGACTGTCGTTCTGGGTAAGGGCGATGGCATGCGGTCGAGCGAGTGCGATGGCGTCTCCAAGCCAGCTGCGACACGCACGGCGGATGGGACACTGTGGTTCGCGACTGCAAAGGGATTCGTACATACGACCGATGTCGCGGAAAAGGTTGGAGCTTTCAGCCCCGACGCTACGGTGACGGGCTGGACATTGTCGAATGATCCGAGCACGGCGGATACATTGACCGGCTCGAACGTTGAGCTCGAGGCAGGTCAGACCGACGTTATTTTTTTCTTCAACTCAAGTGTTCTCTCCAATCCTGCGCACGTGGAGTACCGCTACCGGCTTGCGGGCTATGATTCGGATTGGACGAACACGTACGCGCACTCCGCTCGGTACCGTCATCTTTCGCCGGGCAGCTTTCGGTTTGAGGTACAGGCGCGCAACAGCGGCGAAGCGTGGGTGTCGCCCATCGCGTCGCTGCCGGTGCGGCAGATGCCCCACCTCTACCAGACGTGGTACTTCTACGTGGCGCTGGTGCTGGTGACGGCTGGCCTGGCGGTGCATCTGTTCCGTCGGCGTGTGCAAATGATGAAGGGGCGTATCGGCATCGTGCTGGAGGAGCGTAACCGCATCTCGAGGGAGTGCCATGACACGCTGATGGCCGGCTTCGCTGCGATCTCCTGGCAACTGGAGGCGACATCCAAGCTATTTCATGACAGCGATTCTGCAGCGACACCGGCGGCGAAGTCTTGTGAACTCGCGCGCAGCATGGTCTCGCACTGCCAGGCAGAGGCGCGCCGCATCATCTGGGATCTGCGCGATACAGAAGAGGTCACCAATATTCTTTCTCTGGCGTTATCACGGACGCTAGCAACGAATCACATGCAGGATGTTGTGCGCACGACGCTCGATGTGGAAGGAGAGGAGATCGCGCTGACGCCGAGCTCTGTGCATCACCTGGTCTGTATCGGACAGGAGGCTGTGTCGAACGCGATCCGACATGCGCAGCCTTCAGCGATCGCGATCCATCTGAAGTACGAGGCCGATGCGGTTTATCTCTCCATTCGAGATGATGGCCGCGGCTTTCACCTCTCTGATCGGTCGGAGTCGCGCCGGGGCCATTTCGGAATACCGGTAATGGAGGAGCGCGCCCGCAAGCTGGGAGGCACACTGCGAATGCAGAGTTCGCTTGGAGCTGGCACAGAGGTGGTGGTCAGGGTATCCTTCAAAGCTATGCAGCAACCTTTGCGTCAAGAACAGCACATCATACGGTGGATCGGGATATGAAGGCGATCCACGTACTTTTGATTGAGGACCATTTTCTTGCGCGCATGGCGTTGCACTCGGTGTTGTCAGGACATCCGCAGATCCAGATTGTGGGTGAGGCTGGTGACGGCCTGCTGGGTATCGAGCTGTATCGAAGTCTACGACCGGATGTGGTGGTGCTCGATCTTCGACTCCCGCAGATGAGTGGCTTCGATGTCATCATCCAGTTGCGCAAGGAGTTTCCTACCGCGCGCATTGTGGTGCTTTCCAACTACCAGGGGAGTGAAGATATCTACCGCGCCGTACGCAGCGGCGCCATGGCGTATCTTACGAAGGATGCGAGTGGCGAAGAACTATTGAATGCGATCCAGAGCGTGAATCGCGGCTTGCGATACCTTCCGCATGTGGCGCTGGATCGCCTGGCAGAGCGCATGCCGTCAGTGGAACTGACACCTCGCGAGAGTGAAGTGCTCGCCTGCATCACGCGCGGACGCAGCAACCGCGAGATTGCAGAAGACCTCCACATTGCAGAGAAGACGGTGCGCATCCACGTCAGCTCTGTGCTCGACAAGATGGGCGCGCGCGATCGAACGCAGGCGACCATTTATGCCCTGCAACGGGGCATCGTGCACCTCGAGTAGCACCTTTCCTGCCGCTCACTTAGAAAAATTCGTACCCGTGGCAAGGCAGCTGCGTATATTCCCGGCTGCCTGCGACCCTTCGCGCTTGCGAGGTTGCTACGTCATTTGTCCTAGTTCGCGCACCGGCAACTGCCTCATGACAGTCTTTCCGACTTGTAATCAAATCGTCACATTCAAGAACAGCACACGACTCGTTGTGAATTCGAAGGGCACGCTTACCCCGTAGCCGGACGTGTGCGAGTTGCTCCAAATTCTGCATTGCTTGGCACTACAAGAATTTTTCAGGAGACTACCGTGACGAAGAAACTGATTTATTGCCTCGGACTTCTGCTGAGCCCCACCCTGCTCAGCTCCCAGGTTGCAAACAACACCTCGCTCGTAGGCACAGTGCTCGATTCGAGCGGAAGCGTCGTCTCTGGCGCGAAGGTGACTGCGGTGGAAGAGGCCACCAAGGTGACGTACTCGGCAGTGACCAACAGCGCCGGCTACTACGCGATCACTTTCATCCAGCCCGGTACATATGACCTGACCACAGAGGAAAAGGGTTTCAGCAAAACGACGACTGTCGGCGTACCTGTTCCCGTGGATATCGCTGTACGTACGGATGTTTCTCTGAAGGTTGGATCGACTGCGGATACCGTCACGATTACCGCGTCAACTCCGCCACTCGCAACGGATGATGCAAGTCTTGGAGAGACGTTCGAGACCAAGCAGGTCGAGGATCTTCCGATCCAGGGACATAACGCCCTTGAAGTCGCGGCTCTGGCGTCGAACGTCATCGTTGGATCGAAGACGAGCTATTCGGGTAATCCTCCGGGTGTCGACTTCATCGGCGCTGGCCAGCGCGAGACGCAGAACGAACTCACGCTGGATGGCATCTCCATTATGAACAACCTGGGTAATGTGACGCCTGCTCGCCCGAGCACCGACATGGTTTCAGAAGTGCAGATGCAGAGCGGTAACTACTCGGCTCAGTACGGCGCCTACCTCGGCGTTCACATCAACCTGATCAGCAAGTACGGCACGAACGATCTTCATGGTGTGCTCTACGACTACATCAAGAACACGGATCTGGATGCGCGCAACTTCACGGATAAAAAAGCAACGTCAACGACGCCGGCAACGCTGAAGGCGCCGTTGAACTACAACCAGTGGGGCTTCACACTCGGCGGCCCAATTTTCGTGCCGAAGCTCTACAACGGCCGCAACCGAACGTTTTTCTTCGGTTCTTATGAAAAGCTCAATCAAAAGGCGCAGTCCACGGGTACCGCCAGCGTGCTGACACAGGCGATGCGGAACGGAGACTTTTCCGCACTGGGCTCCTGGAACGGCACGGCGTGCGTGCTCCCGGCAGGTCAGGTGGCAGGTTCTTACACTCCCACCTGCATCAAAGACCCCCAGAACCCGACTGTCAATGGTGGTTACTATCCGGGCAACGTGATCCCTGCGAATGAGCTTGCCACTGCCGCCGCTGCGATCGCAAAGAAGTACGAAGCCTATGTTCCGCTTCCGAACACCACAACCTCCACGGCAAACGGTACGCAGAATAACCTTGCGAGCGTCAACTTCCCCAGCCGCCTCTTCGTAGCGCAGACCCTCGAGCGTGTGGACGAAAACATCGGCGAGAAGGTGAAGCTCTTCTTGCGCTTTCACTGGCAGGATCTAACGTACGCGAACGGTAACCAGGTTCCCGTGTCCGGTGGTTATGGTCCAGCTAACAGCCGTAACTACGCGATCGGTTATACGCATATCATCACGCCGAACATCGTCAATGATCTTCACCTCGGACTGAACCAGTTCTACACCGCTGCGGTGAACTACTGGTACCAGAATGGCTTGAAGACAGCGGGCACCGATCTGGGTATTCCGGGTTTCAATTACGACACGACACAGAACATGCCGGGCATCCCGAACGTGCAGGTCACAAGCAACACGGGCATGAACATCGGCAACAATGGCACGAACTGGTTCCAGGACGATCGCACGCTCGACGGCTATGACCAGATCAGCTATACCCACGGAAAGCACAACATCATCGCCGGCGTCGAAATCCGTAAGCTCGAGACGGGACGTATTGCAGCCAACGAGGTTCTTGGTCTGTTCAACTTCACAGGTTCAGTAACCGGATACGGCGGTGCGGACTTCGTACTCGGCCTGCCCAACAATGTGCAGACGCCGGTAGCCAGCCCGAAGGGTTCGGTCGCTGAGTATCGCGATGGCTTCTTCGTCCTCGACAACTGGCAGGCGACCTCCAAGCTGACGCTCAACTATGGTCTGCGTTACGATCTGCCGACCGTTCCGTACAGCCTTAACGGGTACGTCCGAACAATGAACGCTGCGCAAACCGTGCTGTTGCCTGTTTCCTCGGCGACCACGGCTGCCAGCTTCACGCCGGTTCCGGGCTACAAGCTCGCCAGCCCCACGCACGATAACTGGGGACCTCGTCTCGGCTTCGCTTATCGGGCTCTTCCACATACCGTGGTGCGTGGCGGCGCTGGTTTCTATTACAACGCCAACCAACTGAACAGCTTTACTCTGCTTACCAGCAACAACTATCCTTTCGGCGCTTACTTCAGCTATGCAGCTGCGCAAGGTACGGCTGCGAACCCGCTTTCATTCACCAACCCCACGCCTGGTCAAGCCAGTGCTTCGCCTGTGACCGGCACCTGCTCACCGAGCTGCACTTACGGCAGCGCGGTCACATATGACCCGGCAAACAAGACGCAGCGCAGCTATCAGTGGAATCTCTCTGTGGGCGAGGAGCTCTGGAAGGGCGCGGCCGCGGAAGCGCAGTATGTCGGATCTCGTTCACTTGATCTTGACACCAGCGACTACGACAACCTTCCGAACTTTGGAGGCACTGGCGTCGTCTTCACTCAGCCCACGAAAGTGAATCTTGGTTCCGCACAGGGTAGCTGCGGACAAGCGACGTGCCTTGTTCGTCCTAACCAGCTATTCGGTTCCATCCGCGATCTCCGGAACATTGCGTGGTCGAACTATCAAGGGCTAACACTGGTTCTACGTCAGCGCTCCTTCCACGGAATCTCGGGTCAGGCGAGTTACACCTGGTCGCATGACCTGGATGTCTCTTCCGATTCGAACGGTGGCGGCACGCCTTCGCAGCCATTCAATCTCGCGGCGGACTACGGCAATTCCAACTGGGATATCCGTAACCGCTTCGTCGGTGCGGTCACTTACGAGCTCCCGAAGTTCAGCGGGTCGAACCTTCTTGTTCGCGAGGCTGCCGGTGGTTGGCAGGTCAACGCGGTCGTCAACCTTCAGTCCGGTATGCCCTACAACGTGACTCTTGGTTACAACAGTGCTGGTCTGGATCAGGGTTCCGAACGTCCGAGCTGGGTACATGCTCCCAAGTCGAACTGCAGCATCCAGACCTATATCAGCGGCAACACGACGCCTTGCTTCGACCTGACTGCCTACCAGTTGCCGGTCGCACAGCAGACGCCGAACGGCACAGGTGGCACGAACTACAACTACGCGTTTGGTAACACGGCACGGAACGTTCTCCACGGGCCAGGTTTCAACTACGTGAATATGTCCTTGTTCAAGAACTTCTCCATCACGGACCGAGCCAAGTTTCAGTTCCGTGCAGAGGCGGCGAATGTCTTCAACCACCCGAGCGCGGCGAATCCGAATGCCACACTCAATGCGGCTGCGCTGAACTCGACGGCTGTGAGCGCCGGTAGCGCGGGTACTGTCACTTCGGTCCAGGCGATCCCCGGTGAACTGACGGGATCGCGCGTTCTTCAACTCGCTGGGAAGATCATCTTCTAGCTCAACCCTTGTGTTGTTCTCCGGGGCCGCTGCGGTCAACCTCAGCGGCTCCATCGTTCCTTCAACCTTTCCGCCTTGATTCCCTCCGCATTCAAGGAGCAGTATCAGTTGCTATGAGACTCCCAATGTTTCAGCACACCTTGCGCTCTATCCGATATGGCCTTGTCTTGCTGGCTGTTGCTATCTGTGGATTGATGGCATCGGCAGCCCACATCGTTCACGCGGATACACCAAAGACTGCAGCAGAATATAAGACCGATCCTGTTGCAATGCTCGATGCCTACCGCCATGTGGAGGCTGCCTCCGTGTCGGATGCGATTGAGCAGCTGCTGCATAAGAAGAGCTATATGTCTCATCACATGCAGTCCATCTTTCCGACCAAGTTTGCGGGTCCGGCCCTTACCGTCAAACTCGTTAAACAAGAAAATCACGACGCAGATGCGCTTACAGGAATGCTCAAAGCGATCGACTCCGGCAGCGCTGGTTCCGTCTACGTGATGAGCGTGGAAGACGGCGCAGACATTGCTGGTATGGGTGGACTAATGGGCACCGCCATGTTCTCGCGGGGATTTGCCGGAGCCGTGATTGATGGAGGTGTACGCGATCTGCCGCAACTGAAGCGGATAGGCTTTCCGGTCTACTCCACCGGTAGTGTGCCTTCTACTTCTGTCGGGCATTATCGCTTTGGCGGGACGAATCAGACCATCGACTGTGATGGAGTGAAGGTTGCTGCGAACGACATCATCGTTGCCGATCAGGACGGCGTGGTGGTGGTGCCGCGCGAAAATGCGCCAGAGGTTTTGGTGCTCGCGCAGAAGTTGGATAACAGCGAGCACTCGATGTATCCGTTTATTGAGAAGTTTCATTCGATTGCGGAAGCAGTGAAGCAGTTCGGTCGCATCTAAACGCGCAATATGCGAAGGAGCAGGATCTTGAATCAAAGCAGAGTCACTCGCAGAAACTTCCTTCGCTGGTCACAGTCCGCTCTGGGGCTGCTGGGCGTGCTACCTGCAATCGGTATCGAGACTGCTGCTGCGACAGTGCCTTCTATTGCCGCGGGCGATGACTATTATGCCAAGCTGGGCGTCGAGAAGATCATCAATGCAGCTGGTACGTATACCTATCTGACTGCGGCGTTGATGCCGCCGCAAGTTCAGCGCGCAGTCGCTCAGGCGGCTCTGCATCCGGTGCGCCTGAAAGATCTGCAAAGGGCTTCGGGTGAGTACATCGCGAAGAAGCTTCGTTGTGAGGGTGCCGTGGTTACATCGGGAGCCTCCGCTGCACTTACGTTGGCAACGGCGGCGTGCATCCAAGCGGCAAATGGCCTGGAGCCGAACCAGATCCCCGAGGACGTTGCCGGCCTGAAGCATGAGGTGATCGTGCAGAAGGCTCACCGCTATGAGTACGACCATGCGATGCTGATCTGCGGTGTGCGGATCGTGGAGGTTGTGACTCTCGAAGACTATAAGCGTGCCTTCGGTCCGAAGACGGTGATGACGAACTTCTTCAACTCCGCTGAAGGTGGAGAGATTGATCGCCAGACCTGGCTGGACATTGCGCATCAGCACGGTGTGCCGTGCCACATCGACGCAGCGGCCGACATGCCGCCAATCGAGAATTTGTGGAAGTACACGGGCATGGGCTATGACCTGGTCTGCTTCTCTGGAGGTAAGGGAATTCGCGGGCCGCAGAATGCGGGTCTGCTGCTGGGCAAAAAGCAGCTTACGGATCTGGCTGTCGCAAACAACAACCCCAACAGCGATGCCGTGGGGCGCGGCATGAAGGTCGCCAAGGAACAGATCGTAGGCATGGTTGCAGCGATCGACTGGCTGCTGGAGCAGAGCGACGAAGCGAATGAAGCGGAGTACATGCGTCGCGTGGATATCATCAAGGCCCAGGTGAAGGATGTTCCTACGATGAAGGCGACGGTGCATGTTCCGGAGATTGCCAACCGCGTTCCCCATCTGATGTTGACTTACGATCCAGTGGTTGTTGGTGTGAGTCCAAAGCAGGTGATGGAACGTCTCAAGCAACAACGACCGTCGATCGAGTTGAATCCTGCGACAGGAACTTCCGGTCGCTTTGGATCGCTCTCCACAGAAAACACAATCGTTATCGGCACCTGGATGCTGCAGCCCGGCGAGGCGGAGATTGTCGCTCGCCAGGTGCGCGCGGCTCTGCTGCATCCCAAGCTCTAACTAACCCCACGAAGGAGTCGTCCCATGGAAAAGCAATCGAGAAGAGGTCTACTGAAGAGCGCGGCAAAGGCCGCTGTCGCCGTCACGGGCGGTGCTGTCCTCTCGCAAGGCGCAGCGGCACAGACAACCGTGGCTCCGCAGAAGAAGAACTATCCGCCGAAGACGCAGGCTGACAAGATTCCGACGACGCCGACGAAGGCGCCGCTGTTCTCGAGCGCGGTTTCATTCGGCAACCTGCTCTTTCTCGCGGGCGTTGGAGCGCATTTCAAAGGCACGATCGAAGAGCATACGAAGCATGTTCTCGATGAACTGGAGAAGAATCTCATTAACGCTGGCTCCTCCATGGACAAGGTCTTGAAGGTCAACGTCTACCTCAACGACCTCAAGGACTATGCCGCGATGAACAGCGTGTACGCGACAGGCAAGTGGGGCGACATCCCGCCTGTGCGCACCACGGTTGCTCCTGCTGGCGGCATCCCTGGGGATTCGCTGGTCGAGATCGACCTTATCGCTCACCTCTAATCTTCGAGACTTCATCCACGCAACATCCGTCAGGAAGGCGATCTTCATGTCTCTGTTTACTAGCACCCCGTGGTCCCGGCGAGAGGTTCTCAAGAAGTCTGGGATCCTCTCCGCCGCAAGCGCCGTCTCTGCCGTCTCTCCGTTTGCAGCAAATGCTTCTGGCGCACCCTCAGATGCAGAGCAGAAGATGCCGGTAAGGGAAGGCACGGAGAAGGACAATCTCTTCACACGCATCGGTGTACGTCCGCTTATCAATGGACGTGGCACATATACGATCATCAGCGGCTCGCGCTCACTGCCGCAGGTGAAGCAGGCAATGTTCGAGGCTTCCAACTACTTCGTGCAGCTCGACGAGATGATGGACGGCATTGGCGCGCAGCTCGGCAAACTGACGGGAGCAGAGTGGGGCATTGCGACGACAGGCTGTGAGGCTGCGATCTGTCTCGCTACGATCGCATGTATTGCGGGTACCGATATCGAGCGCTGCCAGGCGCTGCCGTATATCAAGGGGCGCGATCAGGTCATTATTCCAAAGCATTCACGTAATCCCTACGATGTCGGCGCTCGCATGGTCGGCGCAGAGATTGTTGAGGTAGATTCAGCGGAAGAGTTTCGAGCGAAGATCTCTGCGCGCACGGCGATGGTCTACATCATGTCCAGCCCGGCGACGGAAAAGGGACCGATGAGTATTCGTAACCTGTGTGCCATCGCGAAGGAGAAGGGTATTCCCGTGTTTGTGGATGCGGCTGCGGAAGAGCCGCTCAACCCGAACATCCACCTAGCGGCCGGCGCGACGCTTGTTGGATACTCGGGCGGCAAGTGTATGCGTGGACCGCAGTCTTCTGGCATGCTGATTGGTCAGAAGGACCTCTGCAAGGCAGCGTACTATCAGGCCGCGCCGCACCACTGTTATGGTCGTGCCTTCAAGTGCAGCAAGGAAGAAGCCATGGGTTTGCTGGCTGCCGTGGAGCAGTGGTACAAGCGTGATCACGCAGCGGAACAACGCGAATGGCGTTTGTGGCTGCAGAACATCGAAGCTCGCATCAAGCCTCTGCCTTCCACCAGCTTCGAGTATCTTGAGCCAGAGGACCTTTCGAATAAGGCTCCGCGGCTCCGGATCAAGTGGGACGCGAATGTTCTGAAGATTACCGGCACGGAACTGGTCGCTCGTCTCGACGCAGGCTCACCGCGCATTTTGATCGACGCTGGCGTTGGCCATCGTCCGGATGCGATGGCGAGCTCTGTGATCATCATGCCGTACATGATGGACGCGGGCGAAGACCGCATCATTGCGGATGCAATCTATGAGGGACTCACGAAGCCCGGTCACTATGAAAATCCCGTCGTGCCTACTGGAACTGCTGTCGCGGTGAACGGAGCATGGTCTGTGAAGATCCAGTATCCACGCGGCATTGGTGAGCAGACCTTCCTTCTGGAGCAGAGCGGGAACAGCGTTACGGGCACGCAGACTGGCGAAATCTATCATGCCAAGCTGAGTGGTGTGGTGCATGCTGACACCGTTGAACTGCACAGCAATATGGAAGTGCCCGGCAACTCAATCCCGTGGACGTTCAAGGGTAAGGTCGATGGCAACGTCGTTTCAGGGACCGTGACGATGGGTGAGTACGGCGGTGCGACCTGGAGTGCCACGCGTAGTTAGCCCCTGCTTCGGTAGGTCTATTGGAGCTGCCAAAGCTTACTTTTCTTCTCACCTCTTGCTCTACCCAATCAGTAAAGGATTTCAAATGAAGCAGTCTTCTCCGGCCAAACTCCTCCTATGCGCAATCTGCTTTCTGAGCCCCGCATCGCTGGCTCTTGCTCAGTCCGGTCTGCCTGTGTATGACCTGCTGCTCCACGGCGGTCATGTGCTGGATGACAAGAACCATGTCGATGGAGTGATGGACGTCGCCACAAAAGACGGAAAGATTGCCAAGGTCGCATCCCATATCGACCCAAAGGATGCATTGAAGACGATCGACGTGACCGGACTGTATGTCACTCCCGGGCTCATCGATCTTCACGTACACGTCTACAACGGAACGGGTGAGCGCGGCTCATATGCGGGGGACCTCAGTGTTCCGCCCGATGGCTTTACCTTCCGCAACGGCGTCACGACTGTGGTGGATGCTGGCTGCTCGGGCTGGAAGAACTTCGAAGACTTCAAGCAGCGGATCATCGATCGCTCGAAGACGCGCGTACTCGCGATGTTGAACATCGTAGGCTCCGGTATGCGCGGCGATAAGTATGAACAGAACACTGCCGATATGGATGGTGCAGCAACGGCGAAGATGGCATTGAAGTATCCGGGTCTCGTTGTGGGCATCAAGACGGCACACTTTGCCGGGCCTGAGTGGACGCCTGTTGAGCAGGCAGTCATTGCAGGCACCCAGGCGAACATTCCGGTGATGGTGGACTTTGGTGTCGATCGCCCGACACGTCCGTTGTACGATCTGCTGACGAAGAAGCTTCGCCCAGGCGACATCTACACGCATATGTACTCCGGCCTGCGACAGGAGCAGGACCCTGTGACGCTGGGACCGAGTAAGGCTTTCATCGAAGGTCGCAAGCGCGGGATCTTCTTCGATGTAGGCACAGGTGGCGGCAGCTTCAAGTGGTCGCTGGCGGTGCCGATGGTGAAGGATGGTTTCCTTCCTGATTCGATCTCGACTGATCTTCACGTGACCAGCATGAACAGCGCTACGAAGGACCTGCTGAACGTGACAAGCAAGATGATGGCGATTGGCGTTCCGTTGAAGGATGCCATCGCGGAGATCACATCGCATCCCGCGCATGAGGTCAAGCGCGACGATCTCGGCAATCTCTCGGAAGGATCGGTCGCGGATATTGCGGTGTTGCGTGTCGAGAAGGGGCACTTCGGGTTTACCGACATGCAGAATCTGCGTGTAAACGGTTCTGAAAAGCTGGTGGATGAGTTGACGGTCAAGGATGGCAAGATCGTCTATGATCTCAACGGCATCGAAGCGCTGCCTTGGACGGCGAAGGCTCCGATTGATCCGAACGCGAAGTATGCTTCCCGCTGGACATCGTTTGCTCCTGTACCGCCTGACAGCCATGGAACCCACGAGGACGACACGCTTGTTCACTAATCGGATCTGATAGCAACTGTCATTCAGCTCAGTCTTCGGACTGAGCTGAATTCGTTTGCTCTAGAATCAGCAACAGGGGAGGGAATCGCATCGTCCTGCTCTAATTTCTGGAAGCGATGGTGTTGAATCTTCTCCGTGAGCACGAAGTCCACATCTCTTTCTGCGCTACCGGTCGATGCAATTCTGCCTGAGGTACTCGCAGCTCTCGGGCGGACACCGAACCTCGTGATTGAAGCGCCACCTGGTGCGGGCAAGACCACGCGGGTTCCGCCTGCGGTGCTTCGTCTCGTACATGGCGAGGTTGTAGTGCTAGAGCCGCGTCGCATTGCTGCGAGGATGTCGGCACGCAGAGTCGCTGCGGAGATAGGCGAAGAGGTTGGTGGCATTGTCGGCTATCAGGTTCGCTTTGAAGATAAGACCGGGCCACGCACACGGCTGCGCTTTGTCACGGAAGGCATTCTTACGCGCAGATTGTTGAGTGATCCGATGCTTAAGGGCATCGAGGCGGTCATCCTCGACGAGTTCCATGAGCGGCATATAGAAGGCGATCTGGCGCTGGCTTTGCTGAAGCGTCTGCAGCGATCGCGACCTGAGCTGCGGATCATCGTGATGTCGGCTACGCTCGATGCTGCGCCTATCGCTCGCTATCTAGGCGACTGTCCGATTCTGCGTTCGGAGGGGCGCATCTTTCCTCTCACTGTGCGGCATCTGCCGTATTCGTCCGCGCCGCTGCATGCGCAGGTCAGCAACGCTATACGGTTGCTGCAGGGGGAGCAGCTGTCCGGCAACATCCTCACATTTCTGCCCGGTATTGCGGAAATTCGCCGTGCCGCACGCGAGTGCGAAGCGATTGCGCGACAAACTGGCTTCGTGGTGCTTCCACTACATGGAGACCTGTCGCCAGCGGAGCAGGATCTTGCTGTGCTGCCCTCGGCGCAGCGCAAGCTGATTCTTGCAACCAACGTCGCGGAGAGCTCGGTGACGGTGGATGGCGTAACGACGGTGATCGATAGTGGTCTCGCGCGGCAGTCGACGTTTTCACCCTGGACAGGTCTGCCGACGCTGGTGATAGGTCGCGTCAGCAAGGCTTCTGCGACGCAACGTGCTGGGCGTGCTGCGCGGACAGCGCCAGGACAGGTGCTTCGGCTGTACTCGGAGGAGGACTTTTCCCTGCGAGCCTCGCACGATCTCCCCGAGATTCAGCGCGCCGATCTCTCGCAGCTTTTGCTTAGCCTGCGAGCGATGAAAATCGCGCACCTCGATGACCTCGACTGGCTGGATGCTCCGTCGCAGGAGGCTGTCCAAGTTGCTGAGTCGCTGCTCGACCGCATCGGAGCGACCGGCGCGATGGTGCAGCGACTGGTGCAGTTGCCTTTGCATCCGCGGCTTGCTCGCGTCGTCGTTGAGGCTGTCGATCGCGGCGTCGGCCACGATGGATGCAGGGTCGCCGCGATGCTCAGTCTCGGCCAGCGCAGCGAGAAGAACGATCTGCTGGCTACGCTCGATCTGTTGCCCGATTCTCAGCTGCGCGAGCACACCAGTCAGCTCGTCCGTATGGCGCGCGCTCCAAAACAGACTGCTCCGAATGACGATGAATTACTTCTCTCGCTGCTTGCAGGCTTTCCTGACCGCGTAGCGCGCCGTCGTGCAGGCAATCTAATCCTGTTGTCCTCTGGCGTCTCTGCGGAACTGATGGGACAACCACCTGCCTACGAGTTTTTGCTGGCGATCGATGCGGAAGATCGCAAGGAGAGCCCTCTGCCACTCATTCGCCTTACCGCGCGCGTAGAGCCGGAGTGGTTGTTGGAGCTGTTTCCTAATCGGATCGAGGAGAGTTCGACGCTGGAGTGGAACCTGGCGACCGAGCGTGTCGAACAGGTGCGCTCGCTTCGATATGACAAGCTGGTGCTGGAGGAGTCTCGCGGCAATGCCCCCGCGTCCGAGGCGGCTGAACTGCTGGCGCGCAAGGTGCTGGAGGTCGGCGTCGATCGTTTCGTCGATGCGGAGGAGTTTGAGCAGCTTCGCACGCGACTGGCTTTTGCCGGACTTGGTGATGCCAGCGTGGAACGGACGGTACGCGAGCTCTGTGTCGGTTGCCACAGTTTCAACGACTTTCGCGAGGCGGCGAAGATGTTTCTTCCTCTGCTGGAGCAGCAGACCGACGCGCGCCGTCTCGCGGAGCTCGCGCCTGCCAGCGTGAAGCTGCCGAACGGGAAGTCGACGAAGGTTCATTACGAGCAAGGTCGACCTCCGTGGATTGCGTCGCGTCTGCAGGACTTCTTCGGGATGCAGGATGCGCCGCGCATCGGTCCGGAACGTACACCGCTCGTCGTGCATTTGCTGGCCCCGAACTATCGCGCGGTGCAGATGACGACCGATCTGGCTGGCTTCTGGGAGCGGTTGTACCCGCAGGTGCGCCGCGAACTGATGCGGCGGTATCCGCGTCACTCGTGGCCGGAAAAGCCGTAGAATGCAGCTCCTGTTGGGCGGCGTTGATAGGTATCAGCCTGTGGAAGACCGAAGGGTAGAGAAGCCTTCTGCAAGCTTTATCCACACCCGCAACACTATGAATCGCATGGAGTACAGACCAATTGTGTAACTTGAACCGATTTTGGTTCAGGATATCCACTGAAAACTTGATATTCACAGTTTATGGCCTTGAACGGTGTGCGTTTGCCACGCATACTCGCAGCTAGAGATCAGCTGCTGACGCAACTGCTAGCTCTGAACCGCCAGGTCCAGCCCGACGAGACCAGCCCGAGAGATGAAGTGCCATGAGCCGTTACTGCCGTGAAGATGTGTTGCGCATCCTACATCTGCCAGTTCGCCAGCTCGTTGCCTGGGAGAAGGCAGGACTCATAGCCATATCGGAGGAGTACTCCTTCGACGAACTCGTTCAGCTGAGAAAGCTGCGTGATCTGGTGGCGACCCGGATTTCGGTCAAAAGCATCGTTCGTTCGGTCGATGCCATGCAAAAGGTCTCCGGCATGACGAACCCGCTGCTGGAATCGGTCGCGGTGCGTCACGGTTCGCGCGTTGCGTGGCGTCAGTACGGCGCGCTGGTCGATCCGGTTACGCGGCAGATGGCCTTCGACTTTGAGCTTACGGCGTCGACCGGACTGGCTGTGGTGCGTCGCCGCGGTCAGGACTCGAACCAGCAGGTGTCCGGCGAGTCGCAGGAGATGTTCCTTCGCGCGGTGAGGCTGGAAGAAGTTCCCAATCGTCTGGCGGAAGCCAAAGAGATCTACGAAACCCTGCTCGAACTGCATCCCGGTCACGCGGCTGCGGCGATCAACCTTGGCACTATCCGCTATAACGAGCGGGACTTTGCCGGTGCGGAGGCGATGTATCGCCGCGCAACGGAGTCCGATCCCGAGTATGCGCTGGCGTTCTTCGACCTGGGCAACGTGCTGGATGAGCAGCAGCGACTGGACGAGGCGATCGTCGCCTACGAGCGCGCGCTTAAGCTGGTTCCGCAGTATGCCGATGCGCACTACAACCTGGCGCTGGCGTATGAGCGGCTGAAGGAGCCGCGCAAGGCGTTGCGCCATTGGACGAGCTACACGCAGCTCGATCCGACGGGACCGTGGTCGAACCATGCTCGCGGACAGGCCAAGCGCATCCTTGCCAGCGAAAGGCTGGCGATTGTGACGCGTCATGGTCGCACGATGCGCATAGCCTGATCTGGCTCAAGAGTACTGATGAGCGCAGCGGGCCAAACGCAGCAAACCAGACCCTCAGACTGATACACTCCGACGAAACGCACCTTGCGACCTCGCGTATCGGAGAGACTCCTGATGGCATCACAGACGACCTTTCGCCCCTTTGTTCCTGCTGACCAGAGCCCAAAGGAGCTGTCGTTCCGAGCGCTGGCTTTAGGTGCAGTCTTCGGCGTGCTGTTTGGGGCGGTGACGGTTTACGTAGGCCTTCGCGCTGGACTAACGGTCGCGGCGAGCATCCCAATTTCGGTGCTGTCGATCTCGATCCTGCGGGTCTTCGGGCGGTCCACGATCCTCGAAAATAACATCGTGCAGACTGCGGGTAATGCAGGGCAGTCGATTGCTTCGGGTGTGATCTTCACTCTGCCTGCGCTGGTGTTTCTGGGCTTCGATCTCGAGGGTTTCCGCATCTTTGCGCTGGCGCTGTTTGGCGGCTGGCTTGGCGTGCTGTTCATGATTCCGCTGCGACGGCAGCTGATTGTGGAAGAGCATGAGACGCTGATCTATCCCGAGGGAACTGCCTGCGCCGAGGTGCTGAAGGCGGGAGAACAGGGTGGATCGTTTGCGAGCCGCGTGTTCCTTGGGCTTGGCATCGGCGGACTTTACACGCTGTTTCAGAACGAGAACCTTACGAAGCTGTTTCCGGCGACGCCGAACTATCAGCCGAACTTCGATCCCAACGGGCAGCAGATTCTGAAGGGTGCGGCGATCCGCGCGGATGTCACGCCTGAGTACATGGGCGTTGGTTACATTATCGGGATTCGTGTGGCTGCGGTGATGCTGGCTGGCGGCGTGTTCAGCTGGCTGGTACTGATGCCTGCGATCGTGTTCTTCGGCAAGCATCTGACGGGACCGCTGTATCCAGGAACGGTGCCAATCAGCCAGATGAGCCCGAGTGACCTGTGGCGGACGTATGTGCGACCGATGGGCGCGGGGGCGGTGGCCGCAAGCGGACTGATTACGTTGCTGCGAACGGCACCGACGATCATCGGGGCGCTGACCTCCGGCTTTGCCAAGATGGGTAAGGCGAAGGCGAGCGTGGACGAGAAGCTGTCGCGTATCGAGCATGACCTGCCGATGAGCGTTGTTGCTGGTGGAAGCGTGCTGCTGATCGTGCTGATGTTCTTGTTTCTGGAGTTCAAGCCGGTTCCGGGAGCGCAGGTTGGCTGGCTGGCGAACATCGCGGCTTCGATCCTGGTGCTGGTGTTCGGGTTCCTGTTTGTGACGGTGAGTGCGCGCATTGTGGGCATCGTTGGATCGAGCGCGAGCCCGGTGAGCGGGATGACGATTGCCACGCTGATGGCGACCGCGGCGATCTTCCTCGTGAAGGGCTGGACAGCGCCTGCGTTTGGCGCGCTGGCAATCACGATTGGCGGCATTGTTTGTATTGCGGCTTCGAACGCGGGCGATACGGCTCAGGATTTGAAGACGGGTTATTTGGTGGGCGCGACGCCGTGGAAGCAGCAGGTCGCGGTGATGTTCGGCGTGGTGATCTCGACGGTTGCGATTGGAACGACGCTGAACGCGATGAACAAGGGGCTTGAGAACTTCCAGAAGCTGCCAACGCCGCGAGCGATCTCGCTGGCAGCGCTGCCTGAAGGGGTGCAGAACCAGGGGCAGTTCAAGCGCGATGAGTTCAAGCTGAAGTCGAAGGTGAATGGAGCGGCCGAGCTTTCCGTTGTGGGCGAAGTGACGGACGCGAAGAAGTATGTGCTGCTGAACGCGATCGGATCGCCGGTGCTGGAGGACGGAAAGTATCTCTACAATCCGGCGACGGGAACGATCGATATTCAGTGGACGCAAGGCATTGGGAGCGAGAAGGCTGCGGCTCCGCAGGGACGCTTGATGGCTACGGTGATCAATGGAATCCTGAGCCGCAAGCTTCCGTGGGGACTTGTGCTGCTGGGTGTTGCGTTGGTGATCGGGATTGAGTTGCTGGGCGTTCGGTCGCTGACGTTTGCGGTTGGAGCGTATCTGTCGATCGGTACGACGCTGGCGATCTTCTGCGGTGGTCTGATTCGGTGGTTTGTGGAGCAGGCTGCGCAGCGCGCGGGCGATGGGCCGAAGACGGAGGCCGAGAGCGAGGTGTCTTCAGGAAGTCTGTTCGCTTCGGGGCTGATTGCTTCGGGCGGAATCATGGGACTGATTGGCGTTGCGACGCAGGCGCTGAACCTGACGTTTCCTGCGTTCAAGGAGACCAATCCTTTCTACAAGGATTGGGTGAGCGTGCTTTGTTTTGCGATGCTGGGGACGAGCTTGTATTACTTTGCGCGGAAGCCGATGCCTTCAGAGGCTGTTCTGGAGGCGGTGGAAGAGGAGTTCAAGGGCTGACGGTATAGCCCTACCCCCCCCCCCTAATTAAGGCTCAAAGTACTCAAAATAAATAGTTTAGGTGAGGACTTTCGGAGGCAATAAATACGCTGACTAACCCAGCTACTTTTTGCGATTCTTGACATATCGTACTCGCCAATAAATCAGTATCAGAATGGCTGCTAGGAAAACCACAGGGCGAAGCTGATACCAAAGTATTAGTGCCATGCCAGCCATGCTACCGCAAGAAAGCCGCCCGATGGTCTGAGCGGCTTTAGGTTGACACTAAGGTTTAGACTCTATTTAGGGATAACGATCACGACCGTACCGTCTGGCTGTACTGTGACGGTTACGCGACGTGAACCGGGGCGGCTAGGCTTTGGGATCATTTGTTCGCTGTCCTTTCCGGCCACCTGTTAGCGCAGGTGGCCTTAGTATTGGGATCCTAATTTTCCGGCAACGCGGGTACAAAGCTATTTCCATCTGGAAACGGAAGCTCAAGGGTATTACCGCGCTTCGGCATAACTTGGTCAACCATTTTGACGAAACGATTCCACCCGAAGCCGCTTGCAATTGCCAACCGCTGAAACATGATGAGCGAGTGCATATGCTGCGCTAGCAGCGGGTCGCCGATATCTTCCGTTAGCCATTGGTGAAGTTTGTTCTTGCGGTTGCCCTTGTCATCTTTGGGAGACTTCTTCTCTAATTCTTCTAGGAGGCTCGGTGCTATGCGCTGGTAGACGAGATCGCGCGTGTAATAGGCCACCACGCTGTATCGGTTCTTTTTCATGCCAGGCCAAGGCCAGTTTTTCAGCTTGTAGATGTTCTCGTAAAACTCATCCGGGAACTTCTTAGCCCATGCCGCCAATTCCTTCGCAACGATTTTCTCAAGATAGGCTTGAAGAGCGTTCTGTGGGCGTACAGCTTGATATCCGGTGGCTTCGTCAATCAGAGCGACGATGCCGATGTGGGCGAGCGAACGAAGCATTATCTCCGCCTTCGCTGCCGTGATTAGCTGCCGCTTGCCTAATACGCCGTCCCGCGCTGCATCCATCCAGATTTCGCAAATCTTTGGAATCAGTTCACCCGTGATGGCAATGGCCGTTCCGCCTGTCAAAGTCTTGTAGCGTTCTGGCTTGTAGTGCACAGAGCCTAAGTGTCTCTCTATGTATGGCTTAAGGTTCTTATGGGCAAGAAAAAGAGGAATATGTGCACCGCCATTTTCCGCCTCCTTGCGACGGACTGACAAGGCACCCGAACGGTACATCCCGAGAGCGGACATAAAGTTCGATTCGTTGACGACGCGGCGCTCACCATCAAGCACGGCACACGGAATCTCCAAATCGCCGATCTTCAATGTGCCTTCGTTTACTGCTTGCGGAAGGTCTGCGTTTCCCCATCGAGCGGATGCAGCCCTCTTCGCAATCTCCGTACGCTTCGCAGGACTGAGTACCTCGGCGCGAGCCAAACCGCCCGCAGAACCTTTCGCTTCTTCGCTCATGCTTGCACCTCGAATTTGATAATAATGCTTGCAATTAGATTACGCAAGCATTATTCTAAAAATGCTTGCAGGAGAACGCTAATGCTTTCATCGACACCGACAACCCTCACCGAAGCCATCCGCTACTACTCCGACGAACAGACCTGCATTGACGCGGTGGCAGCTATGAAGTGGGTTGGCGGCAAGCCTGTTTGCCCGAAGTGCGAGACGACCGAAGGCGAGCGCAAGCACTACTGGTTGGCTGCTCAGAAGCGTTGGAAGTGCTACTCATGCCGCAAGCAATTCAGCGTCAAGGTAAACACTCCCTTTGAAGATTCCCCACTGTCTCTGGAAGTGTGGCTGATTGCTCTCTGGATGCTCGTCAACTGCCGCAACGGTGTAAGCAGCTATGAGATTGCCCGTGCTACTGGCATCGCTCAGAAGTCCGCATGGTTCGTTCTCTCGCGTCTCCGCTTGGTTCTCAAGGTTGCGGACGCTGGCAAGTTGGCCGGCAAAGAAGGCGTAGAGATTGATGAGACATTCGTTGGTAGCCAGCCGAAGAACTGGCACCATAGCAAGCGTGAGAAGCATCACGCATCGGTTCGCCCGGCGCGTGTCCGCACCTATCAGAACGCCTTCACACACCAAACAGCCATCCTCGGGATGCTAGATCGTGAGAGCCGCGAGATTCGTGCGAAGGTCGTACCGAACGTCCGCAAGGAGACTCTACAGAAGGAAATCCTGGGAACCATTGAATACGGTTCGGACATCTATACCGATCAGGCAGTTGCGTACACCACGCTTCGCGACAAGTACGTCCACCAGACGGTGAACCACTCTATCCAGTATGTGAATGGTTCCGTCCACACGAATAGCCTTGAGAACTTCTGGAGCCTCACCAAGCGCAACCTCAAGGGAACGTATGTAGCAGTCGAGCCGTTCCACCTTGATCGCTACCTTGATGAGCAGGTATTCCGGTTCAATAACCGCATCGGCTATAACGACGGTACGCGCTTCCAGAAGGCTCTCTCACAGGTTGGCGGTAAGCGTCTAACGTGGATGGAACTGACGGGCAAGATGCAGCCCAAAGGGGTCTAGGATTCAGCCTCTGCGGGGTCGTAAGTGTACCGCGTATGAGGCGAAGGCTTTTCAGCCTTGGCTTGAATCTTCATATCCCGGATTTGTTCTGGAGAGGCGGAGAGGACGGAAGCCAAAGCCTCCGTAAACTTCTCATGCGGGGTTGCCGATACTCGCTTAGAGTCTTCCATATTGGCAAGTCTACTCTTTTCAAAATAAAAACTCGGTCGGTGTTGCCGTCGGAGAGCATCTATACTAGAGTGGTGGGGAAAACCCCTACGAGGAATATCGTGACCCAAAGTCCAATCTCGAATCCAAAGGCTGCCGCTGAACTCGGAGAGAAAATCTACCGTGAGCAGTACAAGAGTGCTTTTGAGATAGAACACGCTGGCAAGTTTGTTGCCATCAATGTTCTGACGGGTGATCCGTACATCGCGGACACGCCCGAGAGTGCATTGGATACGGCTTACGCTACTGCCCCTTCTGGAGTCTTCCATCTGATTCAAGTTGGACATGCAGGAGCGTTCCGTGTCAGCTACACCCAAAGCTCTAACGTGGACTGGATTTTTCGATAAATCTGGCTCACCAGCCCTCAAAATACAGATCAGCGGACCATTCGCTAAAGCCGTTGAATTCGATGCCATATTGGACACCGGGTTCACCGGCTTTATCTGTATGCCCTTACTCCGCGCTCTCCCCCTAGGCCTCATGCTTTATGGCACCACGTCGGTAGAACTTGCCGACGGCAGCACATCCATGAAGTTGACGGCGAAGGGAATGGCAACAGTAGGGGAAGAGAAAAAGGTTGGCGTGGTGATTCTTGAGCCTACAGCTAATGACATCCTGATCGGTATGGCTTTTCTTAGGACTTTTCAGAAAGCTCTATTTGTTACTCAAAATCTTGTCTTTCTCGTGGATGAGTCTCGCACACCAGATCAGGATATTGCCGCAAATGATTCAGAAGAGGAGGAAGATTCCTCTGACTTGGGTTAGCCAACGTATTTATTGCCCTTTCGGAGGTAATAACTCACTTGGCTCATCAAACCCTTTCGGAGCCGCCGAGTCTCAGCGTGGACTGCAAAGAAAGTTCGTTAAGGGCACTACGCGTTCCTATTAAGGGGTATGATTTCCGGTCGCCGAATCGCCCAATAACAGGTCCATCTGTAACTCGTTGAAGATGATGCCTCGGTGGTCCTCGCGCCAGTGGATGTCACCGTGGAGAAGTCGAGAGTTTAGCCTGGCTTGGCTGAGGCCGACTCCGTGGTTTTTCCGCCCACAGATACAGCGACACTTCACACTGCTGAGGTTGCGGGAGTTGTAGCAATTTGCGTCACAGCGTCGCGTTCTTCCGTTGGGCCCGTTCGAGGACATTAGAGTCGGCATGACCACAGGTAAACGCGTAGCAACCTGTGAAAGCTAGCCAGATCTTCAGTCATTCCCGAAACAATACAGCGAGCGCTTGCTTTTCTTTGTGTTGGGGTTTAGGGTCTCTCCATGAGCCTGAAAACCATCCAAAAGCACCTCGCCAAGGTGGACAAAGCCCTCGCCGCCGGAGACACCGCGCAGGCGCAGAGCGATCTCTTGCTGGCGATGGATGCGCTTGGGGTTCTCCTAACCCAAGAGAAGACGCCCGCTGCCGTGATGCTGGGCAGCAAGGGCGGCGCTGTGACGGCTAAGAGGGGCTCCGACTACTTCCGTGAGCTCGCGGCCCGCCGCAAGACCAATGCAGGCGGAAGACCGCGTAAGAACGCCGAATAGGTACACTGGTTGCTCCCTCAATGAGCGACCGCCCACCGTTGCACCCAATAACGCGCGAGCAGATAGACATGCTCCTCCACAAAGTGGACGAGCGGCATTGGCCCCAGATCACGGCCATGCGCGTCAAAAGTTATTACCCAGCCGATACTCCAGTTCCGCCGCAATCTCCTGAGCACCTACGGCAGGAAATTCACTGGTATGCCAGCACGTTGTTTAAGACCGAGGCAGACCAGTATGAGCATTTTCGAAACGACGCGCGTTACGCCGATTGGCTTTCGAGTCTCGCTGAACGCACGACAGCGCGTGTGATGAAGAACCTCGAAAAATTGGAGAGCAGCGGAACAAATCCCCTTGAGAGCCTAATGGGGCTTCATGGTGCCCTGATCCTGGGCTATCACGGACTGACCACACAGCAGGTCGAAGACGAGTTGCGGACGACGCTGGCCGAACTGTGTGACCAGTACGAGCGTGGAACAGCGCCGGGACAGCCCCAAAGAGCGGTAACGGCATCCCCTCCCGGCGTTGTGAGACAACCTGCCAAATCAACTCCGCTGCTAAGCCGTACCGAGCTGGCGAATGCTTATCTAGCCGCCCATCCCGGCGTTATAAAGCTGGATGTTTGTTGGGCCGCTGGGCAGCATTACAGCGAATGGAAACGTTGGCTGCGCGGCGCGGACACGCTGAAAGACGGATCGACCCCAGACCAAGCATTTCGCGCTCTGCTCGAAAGCGGAAAGTCTCCGAGTGAATACAAAGCGCGTCCACGTCCTAAAGGGTGGAAATAGGTGGAGCATTTCCACCCCCTCTTCCACCTACGCTCCACCCATTCCACCCACGATTTTCCCACCCATCCTCCTATCGACCCACCTATAGACGCTCACTCACGCTAAAGCTCTATCCTTCAAACAGTTAGGAGAAGAGCTATGCAGAATATTCGAGCGCCGTAGGCCGCAGCTCCCGCATCAGGGAGCTGCGGCCTAAAGTCGATCAGATCATGCATTAATCCTCTTGACAAACAGCGAGCGGTCGCTGTATTTTAGAGACAGTCAAGAGGCCTGCCATGACCATCACGCAAGAACCAAAGACACTGCAAGAAGCCATCATTCACTTCTCGAACATGGACAACTGCATCGCCTACATGGTGGAGCGTCGCTGGCCCGATGGCATCGTCAAGTGTCCGACGTGCGGCTCTGACAATGTGAAGTATTTGGCCAAGCGCCGCGTGTGGCAATGCAAGACCCGGCACGCTAAATGCCAGTTCTCCGTGAAGGTGGGAACCATCATGGAAGACTCGCCTATCGGTCTCGATAAGTGGCTCATGACGATGTGGATGATTGCGAACTGCCGCAACGGGGTTTCCAGCTACGAAATCTCGCGCTCGATCGCCGTTACGCAGAAGTCGGCATGGTTCATGCTCCATCGCGTCCGCGAAGCCATGAAGATCACAGGCGATGCTCCGAAGTTGGGCGGCGTCGGCAAGATTGTGCAGACCGATGAGACGGTGATCGGCGGCGACCCGAAGAACTGGCATGAGTCGCGCCGAGAGAAGAACCTCAAAGAATCCCGTTCCAAGCGCGTCCAGGTCTACAACAACACCTATGGTCACAAGATCGCAGTGCAAGGTCTCTACGACGTGGACACGCGCCAGATACGCGCAAAGGTCGTCCCGAACGTCCGCCGCGACACGCTCCAGAAAGAGATACTGGAAAAGATCGAGTGGGGCTCGACACTGCACACCGATGAGGCAGTGGCGTACAAGAGCCTCAAAGACAAGTTCGTCCACGAGACTGTCAATCACGCCGTCAGCTACGTCAAAGGCAACGTCACAACGAACTCTCTAGAAAGTTTCTGGTCGCTGCTCAAGCGCAATCTTCGCGGCACATACGTCTGTGTCGAGCCGTTCCATCTAGACCGCTATTTGGACGAACAAATGTTCCGCTTCAACAATCGTGTGAAGGTTACGGACGCACAGCGGCTCTCCCGAATGACTCAACAGGTCGTAGGCCGTCGCCTCACCTACGCCGCCCTTACTGGCAAGGACGCTCAGGCAGCAGGAAAGTTTTAGCGGTCGCAGACAGGGGCGCGGGCAGCGCGTTCCGCCTGCGGAGATTGTGACGTGTGGCTTATTGCGTGACTCAAAGCGACATTGGCTTCGCGTCCTCTGGCAGCGCCAGCGAACCCGCGATGTCGACTCGTTCGCCGACTACATCCAAGACCAGCATCCAGACAAGATTCCGAACAACGTTCGAAACGTACGTGAGTACATGCGTTGCGCTCTACGCGGTCTTATCGGGGACGATCTATGACTTGCGGCGCTCATCAGCTTCGATGTCCTGCTTGAAATAGCCCAGCAGGCGGTCTTTCTGTTTTTCCGTCCACGGCTCGCTCTTGATCCGCTCGACATCAGCCTTCGGGACTGACAGAACGCTGTCCACAAGGCTGGTGAACTTGTCGAACTCTTCGGATTTTGCCGGCTTCGATTCCATGGGGAAAGTCTACAGCGAGACTGACAATTGTTTCGGGCTAAGTCCACACTAAACCGCCAAGAGATGAACAATTAGTGACGTGTTCCACACTCGTCAATCGTCTTTTGACGCGGCACTTCGTTGCACTTTTGACGCTCAATGGAGGTAGTATTGTTTCGAATGGCTACTACAAACACACTTTTCGCACTCTTGGCCGTAGAGAAGGTTGACGCCGTTGCGCAGAAGCTCGAGAGTCTATCCCCCGGACTCTCACTCAAGGTAGGTCCCGGTGAATGGCTGATCATCACGCCTAGTTCGGTGACCACAAAGGAACTGTCGGACAAGTTGGGCATTGGCACGACAGAAGTGGGGAGTGGAATTCTCGTACGCGTTGAAAACTATTGGGGGCATGGTCCGAAGTCGGTTTGGGAATGGATTTTAGCGAAGACCGAGGTGCCATTTGACGCCACGATCACCTAAGCCAGCAGCCGAACCGACTATATCCTCTGCACCGGAACCCCCTAAGGGCGCGCCTCTCCATCAACTCGGCACACAAGACCATAGTTTTCACACGCAAGCTGTATTCAATATCCATGGACAAGTTGCCAAACTCGAAATGGGGCTAGAGAACGTCGAGAAAAGGCTCGCCAGTGTTGAAGCAAAACTGGATCGAGTCGCCACGGATATTGCCTCCCTCAACGCCACCCTAGACACTATCAAACCGATAGCGACCTCTGTTGCAAAAGGTATTTGGGCGATAGTTGCGGGGGCGTCAGGATTTGCTCTTGTTGTTTTTGGTATGTGGCTAAAGCACCACTACAACTGGTAAACAAAGGGGCACCCACGATATTCGCGAGCATTCGACTGTTCGGATATACTAGCCTAAACGATGAAACCCGCGATGGGGATCGCGGGTTCACTACTGGGTTTGGGTCGGCACTCAAATCATATGCGGAGTTGCGTGCCAATGCAAGCGACAAACGATGCTCAGATACGTGGACTGTTGCTTCCTTTTATTCATCAGGAACACAATGATTCCTCCGACACGCTCGTTATCGAGGAGTTCTCAATCTATGGCGGAGCTAATCGCGCTGACGTTGCCGCGCTCAATGGCATTTCCCATGGGTACGAAATCAAGAGTGACCGCGATACGTTGGAGCGACTACCGCAACAGGTCAGCGCATATGGTGCCATTTTTGAGAAGGCAACCCTTGTAAGCGGTGACCGCCATCTCAAAGCTGCACGAAAGATAATCCCAAGATGGTGGGGAATTGTTGAGGTCGTATCCTCTCCGGATGGTCCACTCATACTTGAGAGGATTCGTGAGTCAAAACCAAATCCGAAACCGCACCCCGAATCAATCGCCGCACTCCTGTGGCGCTCAGAAGCGCTTGAACTGCTTACGCGGCTTGGCCTAGACAATGGAGTACGGTCGAAGTCAATGGAGCACCTCACCGCTCGTCTTGCGCTTGAGGTGCCCGTTGACCGACTGTCGACCTACGCCAGGGAGGCGTTGCGTGCTAGAGGAGATTGGCGATCTGCTGCACGACTGCGGCGATGTGATGACACGTCCCAACAGATCTCCAGTCCGTTGAATTTCCGACGCACTCCTTACGGGAACATTTGTCGATAAACATGTCCCCCCAACTGAACTTTGCCTTCTTCCAGCCGGGATGTTTCTTGATCGCCGCGGCTAGCTTGGGGTACTGCACCGAAGGTGCCAATTGGGCCCGAGCCAATTCATCTTCAGGGGTTGGCTTCTTCTTCTTTCTAGGTTGCGCCTGTCCTTTTGCGACAACGTAGATGAGGTCATCGGTGTACCTGATATTGGGACTCATTTGCATGATTCTCGGATTGATCTCGCTGAGAATCGGGTGATTTATTGAGTAGTCGCCAAACGTTGGAATTCGCTTCGTCGCTTTCTTCTTGGATCGAACAGATAGCCACGCAAGCCACTCATCCCTGTCCAACTCCTCAATGCTGTTCTTTTTTAGGGCCATCATGCTTGAAGGGAAAGACGACGATGCGACTGTCAACGTTCGCCAATTCTCAATATCTGGGAGAGCATCCAGCATGAACGGTAGTGCTGACTTCTGCGGAACCTTTGGCCCGAAATCTATTAAGAGGTCAACCTGCTTCGGTGAGACCTTCAGCACTTTCAGCAAACTGGCAACTTGTGCTCCAAGCTCGGTAAAACTCTCAATATCTGATTCGACGAGCCGGAGGCAAACACCTCGCTTATCTATCGCTACAGCGACTCCAACGGAGTCGGCATAGTCTTCAACTCTATCCAGGCCGATCGTAGGAATGAAAGGGATCTTCGCGGTCCTGAGCGCTTCAAACAGAGCGTCAATTGGCGACTTGCCATCGGCTAATTCTTCCTCAAGTTCTATGTAGTAGCCGTCAACGAAGACCGATGGCAGACCCTTGAGCGCTTTTGTGAAGCCTTTCGCAACAAGTTTAATATGATCGTCTATGGACTTGGCAGGTGTAGGAGTATCTTGGCCCTCCGGATACTCAGAGGGTATCGGCGGAACCTCAATCAACGGCGTAAAGAAAGGGAACAACTTCGGGTCAGTATTTAGGAGGGCGTTCAGTTCGCCCTGTTTACCCTTAAGGATTGGAACGTAGTGCGTATGGTCGAAACCCATGTAAATCCTCTCTACAGCAGAAATAGGGCCCGACATCGAGAACAATCACCAGCGACGCGAAATCAAAATTCGCTGCATTCGAACGATACGCCTAAGTTTCATGCGATAAATAATTCTCTTGCCAAGCGCAAATTTGGCTGAGAGGATGGCGGACATGCCTGACTTAGATAACGCACGGATGTGTCTACAAGAGAACCTTCGCCTCTTAGAAGGAATACAAAGGCCGGAGACTCTTGCCCTCTGGAACATCAGCAATGCCCTATTAGCGATGGCGGATTTGATAGAAGACACTGAACGCCGGGTTCGAAGGGTCGAACGGGCTCAATAAAGAAGGTGCGCTGGACATTGGTGTACCATTCCGCCATGCTCGCCCCTCTACTCGCCTTGTCTATGTACCTCCCTTCCAGTCAGGCAACTCAAGATTTTGGCCGGGGTTCCGCCCTTGTTCGAGACTGTAAATCCTTCATTCATGTGATGGACACAACCGAGCCGGTTGAAACGGTCGAACTTTCGAATGCGAACTACTGCATGGGCTATCTCGATGGACTGGTATCGTTTATGGACAAGGCTACTTCTCGCGTCTGTCTTCCCGCGCATACGAGCGCGACCTTGGCCCGCGTATATGTTTTGTACATGGGGACGCACCCCAAACTCTTTGATGAAGAGCAAAAGCTTGGCGCTTACCTCGCATTGCTAGACGCATACCCCTGTCCGGCTAAATAGCCGGGGTTAGAAAGTTATTGCCGTCAAGAGGAGCGCCACCAGCTAGACTGGCTGGCATGAAGATTCAGGACGAATGGCGCATGTATGACCCTGACGATCTGCGAACCCATCCCGAGGGGATACTCACCCCAGTCGCATTTGAGTTCGAGAGCGGCGATGTCATTGAGGGGCTGTACTCGCGACCTACAGGAACATTCTCGCTACTAAACCAAGCCTCCGAAGGTCTCGGCGCACCTGTTCGATGGCGGTACACAAAGTCGCTTGAAGAGGTTCGGAAGTTTGAGAAAGGTTAAACCTCTCAAATCATGCTAGTTCTGATGATGAGTGAAGTAAGTTATTACCCTTTCGGAGGAATTCTGGAAGTCCGGGAGGGACGCGGGAGGCGATATGCAGGCTTTTGCCTCTACTTCCATTATAGAAAGTGGAACAGAGCAAACATGCAATTGTTTTTTGCGCGATTAGTCGTTTGCTTTGATGGAGTTATCGCTGTCGGCGGCACCGGCGGGGCTTGACAGCGTTTGTGGCGATGGCCAGTCGGAGGGGGACAGGGGGATGGCGTCCTTGCCGGGGGTCCAGCGGCCCCTGGTTTCGAAGGCGACAGTGTCGGCGAGGACGATTTCGGGCTGGAGGATGGACAGTGTTACGAGGTAACGCTTGGTGGTGAGCAGGAGTTCGGCGGAGCTGCGGAGGGGGCGGCTGCGGCGGGTGGTGCCGGGGACCTGGGGGACTTGGTAGACGGCGAAGGAGAGTTCGGGGTGCTGGCGACCGAAGGCGTCGATCTGGCGGGCGAGGGACTTCGGGGTGGTGTAGGCGAAGTCGGCGAGCTTGCCGGGGTGCAGGATGGGCGGATTCTGCTGCGGCAGGACGACGCGGAGGACGTCGGCGGCGAAGTTGGCGCAGTTGGCGGAGAAGAGGGAGTAACGGCGACGGTTGGGGAGGTCGTTGACGAAGGCCATGACGGCCTCGTCCTGCTCGGGGGTGGTGGCGAGGGTGTAGAGGAAGAGGCGGCGATCGAAGGCAGCGCCGATGGATTCCTGCCAGTCCTCACCTTCTTTGAAGTGGAGTGCACCGTCGCGTTCGACGTGGGTGGTGACCTTACCGGGGACGACGGGGCGAAGGTGGGCGTCGAGGTAGGCGAGACGCAGCTGGTCGCGGAGGGCTGGGGTGATCCAGGTAGGAGTGTCTGCGGGGTTGTCGACGCCGTAGAAGAAGACGTAGGCGGGGGTGGCGAGCCAGTCCATGTGACTGCGGGTGAGGTCGTGGTAACGGGCGATGACGACGCCGGGGCGCTCGTTGGCGAGGCAAGCGCGGATGCGGGTGGAGCCGTCGGCGCAGAGGTGGTCGAGGTAGATGCTGGCGTGACCGACGGGCATCATGGTGCCGAAGGAGCCGAAGGGTTCGCCGACCACGAGACCGATGCTGGCGCAGGCAGGGGCCGCGATGCCGATCAGGAGTATCAGGGTTCCGAGGGCGCGCAGCGGTCGCGCGGTCAGGCGGTTCATGTTCAGGTCCCGAAGCAGTGAGATCAGAGACCCTGTGCAAGAGACTCGGGTAGCATGGTGCCGCAGGGCGGATCGTGAAAAGCCAGGGCGCAAGCAGGTCAGCCGAGTCGAGTGCACAGGGGAGCTCTATGAAGATTTCGATGCAGATGGTGGCGAGGTGTTGTGTGGGTGGGGCGGTGGTTTGCGGCTTTGCTGTCTATGCGTGTCGGTTAGCGGACGCGCAGCAGCGTGGAGGTGCGAGCTCTGCGCCTGCGCGGATGGCGGTGCCGTTCAAAGAGCCGGAGCCGCTGGACTTCAACGATCATGCCGGGTTCACGCAGATCTTCGATGGGAAGACGCTGAAGGGGTGGGAGGGCGATCCGACGGCCTGGCGTGTGGAGAATGGAGCGATTGTGGGGGAGTCGTTCAAGGACAAGCCACGACCGAACAGCTACATCGCGTATCACGGTGCTGGAGGGACGGATGGCGAGGCGAAGGACTTCGATCTGAAGCTGGAGATCAAGGTGGAGAACGGCGGCGGCAGCGGGATTCAGTATAGGAGCGTGACGGGCAAGCCGTGGATTCGCGGGTTCGCGCCAGGCGTGGTGACCCCGAATCTCAACTGGATGATGACGGGACCGCAGGCGGACTTCTGGTATCCGGTGAATCCGCAGCACAACTCGTATACAGGACAGTTTTATTCGGAGAACACGCCGCTGGGGATCCTGGCGTATCGCGGGCAGGTGGTGGAGCAGGAGCCCGGGAAAGAGAAGCAGCTGGTGGGGACGATTGGCGACCGCAGCGCGCTGGGCGGGTATGTGAAGATCAACGACTGGAACCAGTACGAGATCATCGCGCGGGGTGGGGTGTTTCTGCACATTCTGAATGGGCAGCTGATGGCGGTGTATCTGGATGACGATCCGACGTCCTCGAACAATGGGACGGGGTTGATCGGGATCGAGCTGGAGGGACAACCTTCGAAGGTGTCGGTGCGGGAGGTTTGGTTGCGGAGGTTGAAGTAGGGCTTGGTGGGTTGAGGTTGAAAAGGGGAGAGGGTTGGGGTGAGGTGGAAACTGTCGGGGTTCTTCGGCTGCGCTGCGCTTCGCTCAGAATGACAGGCTGTGTGGGTCGGTGGAAGACCAGCGACGACAAGCGCAAAAGCGGAAGCAGATTCTTTGCGGGAATTACAAACAAGAAAAGCAAATGCAGATTTCTTCGCTGCGCTGCGGAATGACAAAGGTCTCCGCTGCAGGATGATAGAGAGTCTGCGCTGCGGGATGACAAACAAGAAGACCTCTGCGGGAGCAGAGGTCTTTGTTGTGTAGGCGGCTCGAAGGTCAGATTTCGAGGATGATGGGCATGATGAGGGGGCGGCGGTTGGCGTTCTTCTGGATGAAACGCTTGAGGTCGCCGCGGATCTTGTCCTTCATGACGCCATAGTCGCGGCGCTCTTCGACGCTGGACTGTTCGAGGGTGCGCACGACGATGTCGCGGGCGTTGCGGAGGAGATCGGGCTCGTCGGCTGCGAAGCCGCGGGTGGTGATCTCGGGCATGCCTTCGAACTGGCCGGTGGCGCGGTTGATGGCGACGATGGGGAGGAAGATGCCGTCCTCGCCGAGGTGCTTACGGTCGCGGATGATGGTGTCCTGGACGACATCGGCGGTGGAGTTGTTGTCGATGCAGACGCGGCCGGTGGTGACCTTGCCGGTCTTCTCGGCAGAGTTGCGGTCGAGGGTGAGGACGTCGCCGTCTTCCATGAGGATCACCTTCTCAGGGATGCCGGTGGCGATGGCGAGCTCGACGTGGCGCTTGAGGTGGCGGTAGTCGCCGTGGACGGGGATGAAGAACTTGGGGCGCACGAGGTTGATCATCATACGAAGCTCTTCTTGCGAGCCGTGACCGGAGACGTGGATGAGGCCGTTGGTGCCGTCGTCGTGGATGACGCGGGCATCTCTCCTCTCCAGATGGTCAATCACTCTGTAGATGGCTTTCTCGTTGCCGGGGATGACGCGCGAGGAGAGCAGAACGGTGTCGCCTGGATCGATCTTGGCGAACTTGTGGTTGTCGACGGCAGCGCGGGAGAGCGCGGACATGGGCTCGCCCTGGGTGCCGGAGATCATGATGAGGAGCTTGTTGGCCGGGGTGTCCTTGATCTGGCCGGGGTTAATGATAAGTCCCTGTGGCGGATCGAGGTAGCCGAGGTCCTGCGCGATCTCCGAGGAGTTGTCCATGGATCGGCCGATGATGGCGACCTTGCGACCGTGCTTGTGGGCGAGGTCGAAGGCGATCTTCATGCGGTGGATGGAGGAGGAGAAGCAGGAGAAGAAGAGCTTTTTCTTAGTCTGGGCGAAGATGTCGTCGAGACGCGGAATGACGGCCTTTTCGCCGGGGGTGAAGCCGGGGCGGTCGACGTTGGTGGAGTCCTGCAGGAGGCAGAGGACGCCCTGCTTGCCGAGGTCGGCGAAGGCCTGGAGGTCGAAGGGATGGCCATCGGGCGAGGAGAGATCGATCTTGAAGTCGCCGGTGTGGAGGACGATACCGACGGGGGTGTGGATGGCGAGGGCGACGCAATCGACGAGGGAGTGCGTGACGCGGATCGGCATGATCGAGAAGGCGCCGAGGGTGAAGCGGCGGCCGGGAAGGATTTCGATCAGCTCGGCGTCGTCGAGCAGGCGATGTTCATCGAGCTTGCCTTCGACGTAGGCGAGGGTGAACTCGGTGCCGTAGACGGGGACGTTGAGCTCGGAGAGTATCCAGGGAAGCCCGCCGATGTGGTCTTCGTGCCCGTGGGTGAGGACGATGCCGCGGACCTTGTCGCGGTTCTCGATGAGGTAGCTGATGTCGGGGACGACGATGTCGACGCCGAGGAGCTCTTCTTCGGGGAACATGAGGCCGGCGTCGATGACCAGGATGTCATCGTCGTAACGGAGAGCGAGACAGTTCATACCGAACTCGCCGAGTCCGCCTAAGGGAATTAATTGCAATTTTTCTGATGCCATGGACTTACAGGGTAACACCCCGTTCAGTGCGATGCCGGACCGAGGCGCAGAAGACGGCGGTGCTCCCAGCGTCCGTGGATGGGACCGATGATGGCGAGAGCTATGTAGACAAAGCCCGCGAGACCGGAGACGTTGGACGGAGCGAAGAGCGCGATGAGGATGGAAATGATGCCGACGCTGGTCATCAGGGCGTACTCGATCATGGAACTGCGGGTGAGGAACTCTTCGCGCGGATTGAGGGTGAGGTGCCGTTTCTGGCGCAGGGCGTTCCAGTACAGCGCGATGAAAAAGGAGTAGACGGCAGTAAATCCTACGCTGTAGAGCAGCATGAGCTCGCGCATCTGGCCACCGGTGCCGAAGGCGGCGTTGTCCTGGGAGACCCAGCCTGCGGTGAGAACGGTGAAGAGGAACTTCAGAGGGTAAACGTAGAAAAGAACGACGAAGAGGAGCGCGGAGTTAATGGCGATTGTGCCGAGGTCGTGGAGGCCGTAGCGACGGAAGAACTTGAAGTGCGAGTACCAGATGAGGATCAGGAGGGTGAAGCAGATGGCGAAGGGGATGAAGCCGCGGAGGGAGTGATGAAGCTCTTCGAAGGTGTGGGGGACTTCGAGGGAGACGACGAGCAGGGTAAGGGCAAAGCCGAAGATGACGTCAGAGAAGGCGTCGACACGGGACATGGCCGTGCCGCGCAGGCGGAAGCCGTCCTTGGCGAGGTGGTCGTTGAGGGCCTGCATGGGCTACAGCGTATCAGGTTTGCGGGAAACGTCAGATAGCGCGGAGGATACGGGCGGGGAGAGTAAGGATGGCGCGCAGGAGCTCGAAGACGCCGTCGACGGCGACGCCGACGAGGCGGAAGGGCAGGGTGAGGAGCCAGACAAACGGGTAGGCGATCAGCGCGACGAGGGCCAGCGGCCAGCAGAAGACGAGAAGGATGAGGAAGAGAAGCAGCTTCATGGTGGAACTCCTTCTTGTAAGTACGTTAGCCTGCGGCAGCGTGTTCCATGGAAGCTTTCGAGGCTTCGGCTTCTTTCAAGAGAGCTTCATGAATGACCATTTTGAGATAGGTCTGGTACTTGAGGCCCTTCTTCTCGGCCTGGACGCGGGCGAGCACGATGTCGGCGGGGTCGAGGCGGATGGTGGTGGTGGGTAGGCTAGCTTTACGGGCGGTAGTGCCTCGACCGAGATGGCCTTCCGTGGCGGCTTGTTCGAAAGCTGCCATGGATTCGTCCTCGTGCGTGTCCCACCAAGCGGCTTCTTCGGCTTCTGATTTGAAATTAAGAAAAGTTCTGGTTTCTGGCATTCCTTTGCTCCTTCAGGGTGAAATAACGCTCGTGCCACCTTGTTCTGAGTTCTGAGCGGAATTGCGGTTATGACACGAATCTTGCCGCTGCGCAGAGTTGTGACCAGGCGGAGGATGCGACCTGCGGCTGTCTCGCCAATCTGTTCGATGCGCTCCTCGCCGTTTCGCAAGCCAACCGACAGGTCGATCGGGTCGTTCGCTATGACCTCTTCGGCTTCGTGCGGTTCTGCCTGGCGTTTTGCGATGTGAGCGATATTGAACTCGTCCCAATCAAACATGTGCGCTCCTAGAGATGGCTTTTGTGGCTACTCCTCGCAGCCAGGTTTTCTAGTGGCGCACTCCTCGTGCAGACGATAAGACAGCGTAGCTACTTCGTAGCTACGCTGTCAAGGATCGATTGAAGCGACTTAGCGGAGCAGGTCTTCGAGGGCGGTGGAGAGCTCTGTCTTTTCGTCGCGGTACTTGACGATGATGGGGGTGTAGACCGAGAGCCCCAGTTCTTTGCCGGGGCCGTGCTGGATGGCGCGGCTGCCGGCGACGACGACGGCTCCGGCGGGGATGATGAGGGGGGTGTCGGCGGTGGCCTTGATGACGGTGTTGTTGGGGAGGTCGTAGACCGGGGTGCCACGGGTGAGGATGACGCCGGCAGCGAGGACTGCCTTGGCGCGGACGATGGTGCCTTCGTAGACGCCGGTGTTGCCGCCGACGAGGGCGTCGTCTTCGATGATGACGGGGGAGGCGTTGACGGGTTCGAGGACGCCGCCGATCTGGGCGGAGGCCGAGAGGTGGACGCGCTTGCCGATCTGGGCGCAGGAGCCGACGAGGGCGTGCGAGTCGATCATGGTGCCTTCGTCGATGAAGGCGCCAACGTTGACGTAGGCCGGGGGCATCATGACGACGCCGCGGGCGAGGTGAGCACCGGCGCGCACGGAGCTGCCGCCGGGGACGATGCGGACGCCGCCTTCGGGCCTGAAGCGCTGAATGGGGTAGGTGGCTTTGTCTACGAAGGAGAGCATGGAGGAGCCTAGCGGGTGGTGGCCGTCCATCTGCTCGAGCGCGCCGAGGCGGAAGCCGAGGAGGATGCCGCGCTTGACCCAGGCGTTGACGCGCCAGCCGGTCGGGGCTGTGGGGTCGGGTTCGGCGGAGCGCAGGGTGCCGAGCTCGAGGGCCTCGCGAAGGAGCTCGAAGGTGTAGAGCGCGTCATTGTCGCCGACGGCGGCTGCGCCCTGGGCGAAGTAGTGTTCGATCTTGGGTTCGAGAGAGTGTACGTCTACGTGTGTCATGGGTACTTTGATTGTACCGGGGACGTGGGATCACCTGGCGGGTGGGGGCTGCTCGATGTGGACGACCAGGTAGGTGATCTGTTTGCCGGGTTCGACGAGCCACTGGTGGGGGACGCCTGCGGCGAAGTGGATGACGTCTCCGGTGGAGACGTGGACGCTGGTACCGTTGCGGATGCCGGTACCGCGGATCTCATTGGGAGCGGTTGTTTTTGGTGCGATGACTTCGCCGCCGTAGAGGAGGGTGGCTTCGCCGGATTGGACGATCATGACGTCGGCCGTGGCAGCGTGGATTTCGGCGATGCCGGAGGTGTTGTGGACGGTGATGGAGAGACCGTGGTCGCCGAAGTTTTCCTTGTGGGTGATGCCGAGGGGCGAGACTCCGTGCGGCCAAAGGATGACGGGTGGGGGCGGGCGATTTGGAGGAGGGCGAGGGCTAAGAGGATCATGGGCAGGTCCTTAACGCAGATTCCCTGCGGGAATGACAAACAAAATCCAGTGGCTTTACTCTGCGTCTTTGAAGTTGGCGGGCTTGATGACCTTCATGACCTCATGTTTTTTGATGTAGTCGGGGTCGATTTCTACGCCGACGCCGGGGCCAGTGGGGACGGTGATGATGCCTTCGGAGCTGGCGCGGAGGGTGGAGGTGTCGCACTTGTAAGGGAGATCGTTGTTGAACTCCTTGAACTCGTGGAAGGGGCCGGAGTTCGTGATGGCGGAGACGAAGTGCATCATGTAGACGTAGCCGAGGCCGGTGCTGGAGATGTGCGGGATGCACTGCTTGTTGAGGGCGGCGGCCATGCGGGCAACCTTCATGCAGCGGACCATGCCGCCAAAGTAGAACATGTCCTGCTGCACGATGCCGACGGCGTTGTGGGCGAGGACGTGGCGGAAGTTCCAGGTGGAGGGTTCCTGCTCGCCCAGCGCGATGGGGATGTCGAGGGCGTCCGCAACCTGCTGGAGGCCGTCATAGTCGTCGAACGGGACGGGCTCTTCGTAGAACGCGTACTTGTACTCCTGCATGATCTTGCCGATGCGAATGGCTTCGGCTACATCGTAGCTGCCGTTGGAGTCGGCGGAGATGACCATCTGATCGCCGAAGGTTTTGCGGACCATGGGGATGAGGCGGGCGCTGCGGTCGGGTGGGGTTTCGACGTGGGACATGCGGCCGCCAAGCTTGAACTTGATAGCTTTGGCGTGGGAGATGGCGACGTCGCGCTGCAGGTGCTCGATGGTCTCTTCGGGCGAGATGTAACGCTCGCCGTTGGCCTGGTAAACGGCGATGCTGGGGTTGTGGATCTTGTCGGAGATGAGGAGGCCGATGGGCTTGTCGACGAGCTTGCCAAAGAGGTCGAGGATAGCGAACTCGAGTGTGGCGAGGGGAACGAACATGGCCATGCCGGTGGCCTTATAGTTCGACTGGTAGACCATGCAGAGGTCGAGGTGTTTTTCGAGGTCGCGGGCGTCGAGGCCGAGCCAGTAGGGCGCGATGCGGTCGACGAAGATGGGGTAAAGCGAGGCCATCTGCGCGGCGTTGGAGATGGAGATACCTTCGGCGCCGTCTTTGGAGCGGACGCGGCAGAGCCAGGACTTTTTGTAGTGCAGGAGTTCTATGGTGTCGATGATGACAGGGTTCGGGAAGAGATCGCGGCGGAAGACGGGACGCGCTGCGGCGGCGTCACACTTTACGTAGTTGGCATGGAGCTCCGCAGGGGTGAGGGCGCGGTGGGTGGTGTGGGAGCGGGTGAAGGTCTGGGCTGAGGTGGGGAGAGCGGTCGCGGCTGCTGCGGCGAGGCTGGATTTAAGAAGGTCGCGGCGGGTGGGGCGCATGGAGGTTCCTCGCCGGAACGATACCTGTCTGACAGGAAGATTGTCGAATCTCAGCGACAGGGAATCGATGTGATGCGCGGGTGAGCGTGTTTGCTGGCTAGTTCGCTGTACTTAACATCGGTACACGCTGAGCGTTTGTAGTGCTTACCGTCGAATTGCCAGAGAGTTTCTTCTTGTTCGAAGGCTGAGGCGTGCTCGGCTGTCAGGATGTCGTTGCGCCCATCGTGCGATGTAGAAAGGTATCCCGCAGTTTGCGCGATGGTATCGAGAAGAATGCGATGGCTGCGGTCGAACACCCAGAAACTGCAATTTCCTGCGGCCCCGCAGAGTTCATTCCCATAGCTTTGAACGAAGAAGGTGCGGCCATTCGGTTGGTCTATAGCCTCGGCTCTAAGTTGGGACGCAACGATCTGAAGCTGCTTCAGAATCTCATGCCTGTCTGGCGGGTTGAGTTGGCTGATCGGCTTGCTTATCTGGTGCGTGCTTTGTTCCGGCCAACGCGACTGTGCCATCGCTCCGATCGAAGAGACTGCGAGAGCGGCAATGAGTACTTTGAAGTGCATCGCTTTATGCGGACAGTAAGCCCAGACTCTGAAGTATGGTGCGTAGCTTGTCGCGGGTGGGTTCGGTGACGGGGAGCATGGGGAGGCGGAGGGTTTCGTTGCCACGGCCGAGGAGAGCGAGCGAGGCCTTGATGGGAGCGGGGCTTGGCTCGAGGAAGTGGGCCTGCATGAGGGCGAAGTACCTGGTGTTGAGGGTGCGGGCGGTGGCGAAGTCTCCGGCGAGGGCTGCGGCGACGAGCTGCGACATGGGGCCGGGGATGGCGTTGGAGGCGACGGAGATGACGCCGACACCACCGATGGCGATGGTGGGGAGCGCGAGGGCGTCGTCGCCTGCGAAGACGGCGAAGTCTGCGGGTGCATGCGCGAGGAGCTCGGTGATCTGGGTCATGAGGCCGCTGGACTCCTTGATGCCAACGACCGAGGGTAGCTCGGCGAGGCGGAGGGCGGTTTCGGGCGGGAGGTTGGCGGCGGTGCGGCCGGGGATGTTGTAGAGCAGCACGGGCAAGGGCGTGGCTTCCGCAATGGCGCGGAAGTGCTGGTACTGGCCTTCCTGACTGGGCTTGGTGTAGTAGGGGTTCGCGGTGAGGATGCCGTTGAGACCGGTGATGGTGGCGAGCTTCTTCGCGTTGGCGACAGCCTGGGCGGTGGAGTTGTGGGTGCAGCCGGCGAAGACGGGGACGCGGCCTGCGGCGGCTTCGACGGTGAGGGTGATGACGCGGAGCCATTCGGCTTCGGTAAGGGTCGACGCTTCTCCTGTCGTGCCGCAGGGGATGAGGAGTTTGACGCCCTGCTCGATCTGCCAGTGAACGTGCGCGGTGAGCGCGGTCTCGTCGAGAGAGCCGTCGGAGTGGAAAGGAGTGACGAGAGCGGTGCCGCAGCCAGAGAGGTTCATGCCGAGGGTTAGTTTACAGGGAAGAGGTGTGGGTCGTTTGCGTGCGCTCGACGATCTTGCGGGGTGGAGTGAGCCAGACGATGGCTACGGCGATCAGCATGGCGAGGGCGGCGTAGGGCGAGAGGAAGGCGACGGGAATGGCTCCGATGTAGAGAGCGCTGGAGCCGAAGACCTTGATGGGGCTGTCGACGGAGGTGGCTCCGCTGCGGCGGCAGATGATGGAGGAGAGGATGTTCCATGCGAGCGCGGGAAGGACGGAGATGAAGGCGTAGAGAGCGATGGAGAGAGACGAGATGCCGCGCTCGCCGACCCAGCGGGCTCCGAAGGGGAAGAGCGAGAGGCAGAAGAGGAAGGCGAGGTTGGCCCAGAGCATGCCGTGGGTAACGCTGTCTGCGTCGTCGACGAGGTAGTGATGGTTGACCCAGTAAATGCCGACCTGGACGAAGCTGAGGAGATAGATGAAGAGCGTGGGCAGGATGGCGCGGAGGCCGTCGAGGTTGCTGAGGTGTTCAGCGGGGACGTGGAGTTCGAGCACCATGATGGTGATGATGACGGCGATGACGCCGTCGGAGAAGGCTTCCATGCGGGCGGTGCTGAGCTGTTCGGTGGCCATGGTGTGGAAAGGATATCGCAGACGGCCGGGGCAGTTTTTGTGCTGAAGTGCCTGTGAGGGTGCCGGTTGAAAAGCCTAGAGCGGTTGTGGTGAGACGAGATCGTCGGGGTCCTTCGGCTGCGCTACGCTTCGCTCAGGATGACAATGTGGGTGGCTTGTGTGTCAGGTGAGGGCGAGGCGGAGGAAGATGGTGGCTTGGGGGTTGTCGTTGTAGCGTTCGACGGGCTGGTAGCCGCGGCGGTGATAGAGGGCGATAGCGGCGGCGAACTCGGGCTTGGTGTCGAGGTACATCCAGGCGTAGCCAGCGGTGCGGGCCGCAGCTTCGGCTGCGTCCATGAGGGTGTCGGCGAGGCGGCGACCGCGGAAGTCCGGGGAGACGAAGAGGCGCTTGCACTCGACGGGCTTGCCGACAACGCCGGGCATAGCGGGGAGTGGCTTGAGGAGGACGCAGCCTGCGGGCTGGCTGTCGACTTCAACGAGGATGTAGCCCAAGGGCGGATGCTGGAGGGCTTCGCGGACGGTGGCTTCGGTGTCGCGCTGCCAGATGTCCCACTCGGTGTAGTAGTGGTCGAGGAGGGCGAGGACCTGCGGGAGGTCGGCGGGGGTGGCGAGGCGGGTGAGTGGCGAGTTCATAGGTTGTTTGCGAGTCTGCATCCTGCGAACCCACGTCTCAGAAGCGAGACGTGGGGCACCCAGAGATGGGCTATGGGATATATCCGTCTGTTGAGCCGGAGGGGATGATGGGTGGTGGGGTGGCGATGGTGACGCGGTAGATGTAGATGGTGATTGCGATGCTGACGAGCAGGAGGGCTGCTTCTGTGAAACGTGGCAGCCAGAAGACTAGCACCGCGACGGGACTGTTGCCGATGCGATCTATGCCGTGGAGTCGGCTGCTGAAGAGGACGTAGAAGAGCGAGACGGTTGCGAAGAGGTTGAGAAGGACCTTCAGGACTGAGAGGAAGAATGCCTGGCCGCGCATCCACCAGAGGGAGCTGGCGATGCCGAGGGAAAGGATCGCCGAAAAGAGCGTCACGGCGCTGTGCAGGTGGTTGATCGGAAGGGTGTGTGCGCCGGGGGTGACGGCGTAGAAGAGATAGAGCGAGAGGACCTCGCCGCCGAGGGTGAAGAGACCGGCGAGGCCTTCGTAGATGCAGATGGCTGTCACGAGCGTGGGGCGCTTCGGCATGGCTAAGGCTCCGTGGGACGGTAGAGTTTGACCTCGGGGGCTGAAGCCCCTTACTTGAAGGTGGTCGGGACGGCGGGACTGAAGTCCCGCCCCTTCAAAACAACCTGCTGTATTCAGTCATTCAAGACAACCTGATGTGCTCAGGTATTAGACCCAGTCGCCGTTACGCATGAGGGGTTCGGCGGTGCCATCGGCGGAGAGGCCGTCGACGGACATGGTGGGGCCGCCGATCATCCAGTCGACGTGGATGAGGCTCTCGTTAGCCCCCAACTTTGCAAGCTGTTCATTGCCGAGCTTGTCGCCGTCGATGAGGCAGGTGGAGTAGGCCTGGCCGAGCGCGATGTGGCTGGCGGCGTTCTCGTCGAAGAGGGTGTTCCAGAAGAGGATGCCGGACTGCGCAATGGGCGAGGGGTTGGGCACGAGGGCGACTTCGCCGAGCTGGCGAGCTCCTTCGTCGGCTGAGATGAGCTTGTTCAGAGCGGCTTCGCCGGCGGTTGCGGTGGCCTTAGTGATCTTGCCGTCCTTGAACTCGCAGTGGATGTTTTCGATGAGTGTGCCCTGATGCGAAAGTGGCTTGGAGGCGCTGACGTGGCCGTTGACGCGGTCCTTGTGCGGCGTGGTGAAGCACTCTTCGGTAGGAATGTTGGCATTGCAGTAGATGCCGTTGCCTGCGGTGGTACCGCCGCCAGCCCAGAGGTGCGTGTCGGCAAGACCGACTGTGAGGTCGGTTGCGTTGTCGGGATTTCCATCGGCTCCGCAGGTGAAGAAGCGGAGCGAGTGGTAGCGCTTGTTGTTGAGGAACTCAACGCGGGTGCGGAGGTTGGCGTTGTGCTGCTTCCAGTCGGCGAGGAAGTCGTCGCCGGTGATGCGGGAGCAGAAGAAGATGGCCTCCCATAGCTTGTTGAGCGCGACGTCGGGTGCGTCGTTGGGGAAGACGAGCGCGGCCCAGGCGGGGGTGGCGGCGGCGATAATGGTCCAGTTGATGTCGTGACGGGTGATGAACTCGAGCGCGGGTTTGTAGGCCTTGGAGACGGCGACGTTGGCGCGGGAGACCTTGTCGGGGTCCTGGCCGGCGAGGAGTGCGGGGTTTGTGCCGGAGATGGCCATGCGCGCGGCGCCGGACTTGAAGGCTGCGGAGACGCCATCGTAGAACCAGGTGGGCGCGTAGTCGAAGCTGTCGTCGGGGGCGTACTGGTAGCGGGCGAGGGTGGCTGCGTCGTCGGAGTAGATGGTGGTGACGAGCTTGGCTCCGGCTTTGTAAGCGTGCTCGGTGATGCGGCGTGCGAGCGGCATGGCGTCAGTCGGCGCGGTGAGGAAGAGTTCCTGGCCGGGCTTGAGGTTTAGGCCGACGCGGACGGCGACCTCGGCGAGGCGGTCGAGCTTCTGGTCAAACGAGAGCGCAGCAAATCCGTTGGAAGCACCAGCGGCGAAGACGGGAGCGGTTGCGGTAGCCATGCTTCTAGCGTAGGTCGGTGGGGCGGGGAGCGCAAGCGGGGTGTGGGAAGACTGAACCAATTAAGCATCCGTTGCCTCCGGGGCTGAAGCCCGTACCCTTCAAAGCAAGCTCGTGTGCAGGTGCTCGAGACTTGTGAGAGTTCGCTAGGTTGATTCAGCCAGAGAACGGATGGTGGCGAGCGAGGCTTGCAGGGCTTCTTTGCCGACGGCGGATTCAAACTGCTTCTGGACCTTGTCGAGCGCGCCGATGACGCGGATGGCGGTCTTACGGCCTTGCGGTTTGAGCGCGAGGTGGTAGGCACGGGCGTCTTCAGGATCGATCCTGCGCTGGACGAGGCCGCGGGCTTCGAGCGAGGAGATGCAGTGGCTGACGTTGCCACGGGTGGTGCCGAAGGTCTGCGCGAGCTGCGAAGGCTTGACCGGCGCGGGGGATTCGAAGAAGAGTGCCGAGAGGATGAGGGCTTCGAGGAAGTTGAGATCGTCGGCCTGCAAGAGGTGGGCTGCCAGCACGTCGAAGCGACGCGCGGTGAGCGTGATGCAGAACATGGGGCTTTCGTTGAGGAAGGTTTCGATGCGCATAGGTCGGTATTTGATTGAGCTACTCAATTATCTCTGACGATACCAAACTATGCTTGTGTGGGAGCTCGTCGTGGCTGAAGCTCAACGGTGAGGCTTTGATTTTGCGACAGATTGTTTTGAAGAAGACGGCTTGGGTGATTTGGCTTGCAGGAACTGCGATGGTGGGCGGGGCGCAGCAGCCGACGCCGGTGAGCAAGATTCCTGAGGTGAGCACGACGGTGATCGTGGTGGGGGCTCCGGATGCGGTGACCGAGGCAGAGTCGGCGCGCTCGACGGCGACGCTCGACGTGCAGGGTTCAAAGCTGCTCTACGGGAATGCGCAGGATTTGTTGCGTAGTGATAATTCAGTTGACCTGGAAGAACGTGGGGGCGGGGGTGTGCAGAGCGATGTGACGATCCGGGGTGGATCGTTCGAGCAGACGCTGGTGCTGCTGAACGGGCTGCGGATCAATGATTCGCAGACGTCGCACTTCAATCTGGATCTGCCGATTGTGACGGATGCGCTAGCGAGCGTGAATGTGCTGCATGGGGCCGGTTCAGCGTTGTATGGCTCGGATGCGGTGGCGGGTGTGGTGGACTTTGTGACGGCTGCACCTGCGCCGGGGTGGTCGCTGCTGGCGCGAGCGGGTGGTGGCAGCTATGGGGCTCAGGAGCAGGCGGCGATGTTGTCGTGGGGTGGGAAGCGCGCGAGCGAGGTGGTGTCGGGAGGGCGAGAGTTTTCGGATGGATTCATTGCAGACCGCGACTTTCGCTCGGAGGAAGGGAGTTCAGAGACGCGGGCTCGATCGGCGCTGGGGGACAGCGATCTGCTGGTCGCGGCGAGCGATCGGGCGTATGGAGCGAACCAGTTTTATGGGGACTATCCGTCGTATGAGCGGACGAAGGGGTGGTTTGCCGCGCTGAGTCAGCAAATCGATGCGAAGACGCTGGCGGCGGTGGGGTTTCGGCGGCACACGGACGAGTTTGTGCTGTTGCGTGATCAGCCGAATGTGTATGAGAACAACCACATCGATACCAGCTGGCAGGGCGCGGTGCGGCGCAAGGAAGAGCTGCCGCTGAAGGGCGCGGCGGTGTTCTATGGGCTGGAAGCCAACACGGATGAGATCCACAGCAACAGCCTTGGGGATCATGGGCGGAATCGCGGCGCGGGGTACCTGGGGTTTGAATGGCTCGGGTCGAAGTGGGGGACGCTGTCAGCAGGGGCACGCGAGGAGATCTTCAGCGGCGGGACGGCGGTGTTTACTCCCGATGTGGCGGGGAGTGTGCGGCTGAAGCACAACGTGAAGCTGCGGGCTTCGACGGGGCGAGGGTTCCGGCTGCCGACGTACACGGACCTGTACTACAGCGATCCGACGACGGTGGGCAATGCGGAATTGAAGCCGGAGAGTGCGTGGAGCTTCGATGGCGGCGCGGACTGGTATGTGAGTGCGAAGCTGGCGCTTTCGTTCACGGCATTTCACTCGATCCAGACGGACACGATTGATTATGTGCGAGCGAATGCGGCGCAGAAGTGGATGGCGGAGAACTTGAGCGGGCTGCACTTCACGGGTACGGAGACGACGGTGGACTGGCGTCCGATGACAGGGCAGGAGTTTCGGGTGGGGCTGACGACGCTGGCGGGGGCGCAGCGCGCGCTGGACGGGCTGAAGTCAGAGTATGTGTTCAATTATCCGGTGCAGAATGCGAGCGCGGAGTGGATAGGCAGATGGAAGAACGGGCTGGTGCTGCGGCAGCGGGTGCGGGTGGTGAATCGAATTGCGCGGGCGGTGTATCCGGTGTGGGATGCTTCGGCTTCGTACGAGGGCACTAGGTATGTGCAGCCATATGTGCGCGCGACAAATCTGAGCAACACGGATTACCAAGAGATTGTCGGGGTGCAGAACCAGACGCGGTCGATTATGGCGGGGGTGCAGGTGGTGCTGGGGCGGCGGTAGGAAATCCGCGGACGGGTTCGCTTCCCACTCAGGGCGACGCTAAGGCTGTCGTCATGAGTGAGGCACCCAGTTCTGTAGTTAGAGGTGGTCGACGACTTCGCGGATGTCGTAGACGCCAGGTTTCTGCTTGACGAGCCATTCGGCGGCGCGGACCGCGCCTTCAGCGAAGGGGCGGCGCGAGGTGCTGTCGTGGGTGAGCAGGATGCGGTCGCCAGAGCTCTTGGCTTCGACGGTATGGATGCCAGCGACGTCGGCGGTGCGGATGGATTCGATGGGCACATCGTCGATGGAGTCGAGCGACTTCTTGACGGCCTCGGCGATGGTGATGGCGGTGCCGCTGGGGGAGTCGAGCTTGCTGGTGTGGTGCGTTTCGGAGATGGAGAAGCTGTAGCCGGCGTCCTTGAGCGTGGTGATCATCTGGCGGGTGAGCTTGATCATGAGCTGCACGCCGACGGAGAAGTTGGTGCCATAGAGCAGTGATGCCGTGCGGCGCTCGGTGAGGGACTTCATGTCATTGAGCTTGTCGTACCAGCCGGTGGTGCCGATGACCATCTTCGCGCCGGTCGCGAGCACGGCGCGCATGTTGGTGAGCACGGCCTCGGGCGTGGTGAAGTCTATGACGACATCGAAGCCAGCGACAAAGGGGGCGGTGAGAGCGGCTCCGTCCTTGTTCTCCTTGGCATCGAGCACGTGAACACTATGGCCGCGTTCGGCGGCGACATCTGCAACGAGTTTGCCGGTCTTGCCGACTCCGAGAACGAGGATACGCATGGCTGAGATCCTAAACCTTTCCGGCTACGACTGTCCGCGCTTCGGTGTCGAATACCGTCGGGTCTGGTGAGACGAAGAACCTGTTGTGCAGTGAGCGAATCGCCTCTTCGACATCTTCTTCATTGATCATGAAGCTCATGTTGATCTCGCTGGCACCCTGCGAGATCATGCGGACGTTGACGTGCGAGATCGCAGTGAAGACTTGGCCGGAGATGCCGGCGTGGCCGCGGATATCTTCGCCGACGAGGCAGATGAGGGCCTTGTTGGACTCGTACTTGACGTCGGCGATCTGGGAGAGCTCTGCGCAGATGGCGGGCAGAGCTTCCTTGCTGTCGACGGTGACAGAGATGGAGACCTCGGAGGTGGAGACCATGTCGATGGCGCAGTGGTGCTTGTCGAAGACGTCGAAGACCATCTTGAGGAAGCCGTGCGCGAGCAGCATGCGGCTGGCGACGATGTCGATGATGGTGAGCTTCTTTTTCGCGGCGATGGACTTGAACGGGCTGGCGCAGGGCGGCGGCGTGGCGACGATCTTGGTGCCTTCGTTTTCTGCGTTACGGCTGTTCAGCACCCAGACGGGGATGTTCTTCTGCACGGCGGGCAGGATCGTTGCGGGGTGCAGGACCTTTGCACCGAAGTAGGCAAGTTCGGCGGCCTCTTCGAAACTGATGGTCTTCACGCGAAGCGCGTCGGCGCAGATGCGGGGATCGGTGGTCATGATGCCGTTGACGTCAGTCCAGATCTCGATGGCACCGGCGTGGAGACCGCCGCCGACGAGAGCCCCGGTGTAATCGGAGCCGCCGCGACCGAGGGTGGTGGTGATGCCGTCGCAGGAGCCGATGAAGCCGCCCATGACGGGGACCTTGCCGAGGTCGACGAGAGGAAGGACCTGCGAGACGAGCGCGTTTTCGATGGCGTGCTCGTTGGGCGTGGCCTTGCCGTAGTGCGCGTCGGTGAGGATGACGGTGCGCGCGTCGACGTGGGTGGACGACATGCCCTGCTCGGCGAAGGCGGCGGCGACCATCTGGCTGCTGAGGCGTTCGCCGAAGCTGACGACGTTGTCTTCGGTGCGCGGGGTGAGCTCGCCGACGGCGGAGATTCCGCGGAGGAGATCGTCGAGCGCGTCGAAGTCATGATGGATGTTGAGCTGCAGGCTGGTGAGTCGATCGCCTGAGACGAGGTCGCCTGCGGTCTTGAGGTGGCGCGTACGCAGGCCGTCGGAGAGACGCAGGGCGCCTTCGCGATCGTTCTTGCCTGCTGCGGCTGCGGCGGCGAGCAGGGTATCCGTGACCTTGGACATGGCCGAGACGACGACGATGGGGTTGAGGCCCTTGCGGACGCGGCCAGCGACGATGTTGGCGGTGCGCGTGATGGCAGTGGCGTCCTCAACGGAGGTGCCGCCAAACTTCATGACGACGATGTGGCTGCGAGGAGTGCTCATGCCTGCACCGGGCTTTCTGCTGGCTGAAGGCTCTTGGCGCTGTTTACGGCAGGGAATTTGCGGAAGTCGAACTTGCCGAGCATGGCGAGGATCTCGGCGTTGAGGATGGCCGCACCGGCGGCTCCGCGGATGGTGTTGTGCGAGAGCAGGGTGAACTTCCAGTCGAAGAGGGTGCAGGGGCGCAGGCGGCCGACGGTGGTGGTCATGCCATTGCCGCGCATCAGGTCGACGCGGGGCTGCGGGCGAGTATCGCCGTGCTGATACTCGACGGAAAACTCGGGAGCGGAGGGCAGATGGAGGCCGTCGAGACCCTTGCCATGGAGCGGTTGGAACTCAGCCCAGGCGGCGAGGATCTCGGCATGAGTGGCGGCCTTGCGGAGCTTGACGCTGACGCACTCGGTGTGCCCTTCGAGTACAGCCACGCGGTTGCACATGGCGGAGACGGTGAGGTCGGCGTCCTGGAAGCTGTTCGCGGTGGCGGTGCCGAGGAGCTTGGCAACCTCCTCCTGCAGCTTCTCTTCTTCGGACTTGATGAAGGGGATGACGTTGCCGAGGATGTCGAGCGACGGCACGCCGGGGTAGCCCGCGCCGGAGACGGCCTGCATGGTGGTAACGAAGAGCTTCTCGATGCCGAAGCGCTCGTGCAGAGCAGCGAGCGGAAGGACGAGGCCGATGGCGCAACAGTTGGGATTGGTGACGAGGAAGCCGCCACTCGTTTTGCGAGTGGCTTGGGACTCGATCACTTCGAGATGGTCGGCGTTGACTTCAGGGACGACTAGCGGCACGTCGGCACCCATGCGGAAGGCCGAGGAGTTCGAGATGACGGCGCAGCCAGCGGCGGCAAAGCGTGGCTCGAGTTCTTTCGCAATCGGAGAGTCCACCGAGGAAAAGATGATGCGCGGGAGGTCAGCGCCTGCATCTTCGGGGGTGTTGGGTTGCAGCACCATCTTGGCGATGTGGTCAGGAAGCGGAGTGTCGAGACGCCAGTTGCAGGCCTCGGCGTAGGGTTTACCCGCGCTGCGATCGCTGGCGGCAAGCCAGGTGATGTTGAACCAGGGGTGGTCTGCGAGGAGTTGAATGAATCGCTGGCCGACCGCTCCGGTCGCGCCCAGAATACCTACGTTACGCCGTTCCATAATCCATCTAGGATAACGCAAGAGATAGGGAGTAGGATGCAGGGAATCGCTGAGACGACCTCTTTCAGATTTGATCCTCAGGAACTCTAAGACGGAGCAGAAGGTCGCGGCGTTCACGCTTCATTCGCCGATACTCTGCCCATGCCGCCAGAGCGAACAGAATGGGCATCGTTGTAACAAAGCCCGTGACAGATGTGCGCCACGAGCTGAATGCCCAACCGACGGCTATCCATGCAACCGCTTCAATCCAGAGAACTGGTCGCATCTCGGCTAACTTTTCTTTGTATCGTGCCTTGAAGAGTGCTCGACCTGTGGGCGAATTGAGAATGTAAGGCCATTCTGATTTAACCTTCGCCTGTTTCAGCTCCCACGCAGCTTTTCTTTCCGCCACCCGTTGCTCACGAAGTTCTGGTGAGAGCAATTCCTCGAGAGCTTCGCGTGCGAGAGTCTTCTTCTCCTCTTCCTCTGTTTCATCTTCAAAGAAGAGATCGTCGAAATAGCCGAGAGCAACCAGTTCACTCGGATAGTCGGCTGCCAACATGAGTCGATAAAAGTAAGGAATAGAGGGGAGTGGATCTTCGCCACTGTCCAAGATGCGTCGCGCGAGCTGAAGAGCAAGGCTTAAGGCGGCTTGTTGTGGAGAGATTGCCTGGCAACCAAGCTCAGCGAGCATCGGCTGCAACGCTTGGTCGATTGCCCATCCCGCGTCGGGTTCCAAAATTGCCATGCGGAGGACGCCGGGACCGTCGAAACCCTGTTCCATGGCATCTTGTGCAACTCTAGGCAGTTGTTCCGTGGGGATCAGACTTAGCGCGATTTCCGCTTCGAAAGTTGCCAGATCGAAAGGCATGTTGCCAGCGTATCAAGTCTGCGGATCTCAGAAGCTAGAAAAGACAGATGCCCGCAACCTGAGTGGCCGCGGGCATCTGTAGAAGGTGTAACGATTAGCTGACGTACTCGACACGGCGACGGCGGTAGACGGTGTTGCCGCCGCCTCCCCAGGCGAAGAGCAGGGCGATGACGTGGAGCAGGAACCACAGACCGATGCCCTGATCCTGATAGATCCAGAAGAGGATGAGCAGGCGCGGAACGAGCAGTGCCACGATGACCGGGATGAGACCGACGGCGGGTGGAATATAGGCCGTCATGCTGTGTTGCAGCCACGCCAGCAGGATGCAGATGCGCGGCAGGAAGAGCGAGAGCACCAGGAACCAGAGCGGGATCGCATGGACGGGCAGGGCAACCGAATATTCGTGCATGGGGGTACCTTTCGACAGCGTCAGTACTTGTATGGAGAGCGTGGGGGGCTGTCGAGTTGTATCGGTGGCCGAGCTTTATCGTTTTTGAGAGCGTCCTACGGCTTTATTTCGCTGCGAAGGTGAAGGCTGCGGGGGCCGTGGCCTTAGCGGGGACGGTGACTTGAATGTCCTGCTCACCGAGGGTTTCGTGCACGGCGGCGACGGTGTAGGTACCCGGGGGCAGGTTCTTCAGCGTGAAGCTGCCGTCGGCGCCGGTGACGGCGAAGTAGGGGTTGGGAGCGACGTTGATGAAGGAGTTCATCCAGGGGTGGTTGTTGCAGCGCACGGGCAGCATGGTCTCGGGCTTGTCGAACTTCTGCGTCTGCGGCGCGCCCATGGGGGACTGCGAGACGTCGACCGAGGCGGTGCCGTCGGTGGGGGTGGTGTGGATGTTGTGCATGGTGGGGTCGGAGTTGTGGAACTCGACCGAACCGCCCTGCTGCAGAGCGATGACGTGCGGAACGTAGCGGCAGCCCTTCTGATCGAGCACGACGGGCGCGGTGCCAGCGGGAGCGGCGGAGGCGGGGATGCCGGACTTGACGTAGACGTAGACGTTCGCGAGGGCGTGGTTCGCGACGACGATCTGCTCGGAGTTGTTGGGCGTGGCGGACATGGCGCAGGCCGGGTCCATGCTCATGTCAATGGCGACCGGGGCCGGGGCTTTTCCGTCGAAGTGCACGGTGCCGGAGATGGAGCCAGCGGTGGCGGGATCGACGACGGGAGCAGCAGCAGGGCTGCCCGCTGTGGAGGTTGTGGGTGCAGCGGCGTGCTTGCAGCCTACCGAGGTCATCGTGACGCCTAGCAGCAGGGCGGTAAGAGCTTGATGACGGAGACGAAGGGCGGTCGTAGAAAAAGCTCGCATAGGCACAAGATCATTGTAAGCGGTTAGGCGGGGGGGCATTCGCAACCCAATCCAATCAGCTTTGGCAGAACGAGGCTCCATGTGACGGAAAAGTACCAGGCGCTGCAGAGCTCTGCGCTGAAGATGCTGTTTGGTAGGGGCGGCGCCAGCAGCGGTTTCGACATCACTACGTAAGCCGGGCGCTGCGTCGCAGCGCAACCTGCGAAGGCGAATATAAAAAGGCACGGTTGGACATGCTAAAGCTAGAGCCATGACGTTTGCGCCGTGTCTGTATCCGACGAAAAATCTGGCTAGTATCTGGCACGGGTTCAAAATGACAAGATCGTCACTTTGAGTCGCAATCCGACTTCTGCGGGCCAGCGTTCCCACTACACGCGAGCACGGCCGGCACCTAGCAAAGGTGTTCTCCGGCTGAAGATCGGGCAAACCCGCCTATAGCTTCTGTGCGATACGTACGCCATACCGAGTCCATTTGCAGTTACCGCCTCATGCGTGCAGCCACCTAGCGTGGTCGTGCGAAATCCCAGTGCTGTTCGCAATTTTGCGCCCAAACCATACACCGTACGATGGAGGTTTTTCATGGCATTGCCAGAGGTCACTCAGCAGGAAATCGAAAACATCACGAACCGCCGTTCCTTCCTAGTAGGGGCAGGCATGTTTGGCCTTGGCGCTGCGGCCTCCGCACTAGTCATCGGTTGCTCGAACAATGCGACTTCTACGCCGACGCCTGTTTCCGCCGCCACCACTGCGGACACCGCCACGCAGATTCTTACGGCGGCGTTAATCGCCGAGACCCTCGCGATCACCACGTACTACACCGCCCTGAACACCAGTGCTGTGATCACGGACCCCAACCTTGCTGGAAGCGGTGGAACCGCTACCAGCGTCAGCGCGAGTGGCAGTCAGATCAACGTTGCCTATCTACAGGGAGCCTTGCTAGAAGAGGTCGCGCATGCGCAACTGCTGCGTTCTCTCCTCGGCCTGCCTACGAACGGCTCCGGCGATGCAGCTGCCGGTGTACCGCAAACCTTCTACTACCCAACCGGCACCTTCTCCTCGCTGATGGGATTTGTGCCTGTGCTGCTTGCTCTGGAGACTGCGTTCATCGGTGCCTATATGACCGCTGTCGAAGAGTTCTCGTCGATGGCCGCAGCCTACAACGGCTTCAGCGCCACGCAAAAAGATCCGTCGTCGACAACCGGCGGTACTCTGAGCCAAGCCACGCTGATCCTCTATGCCAAGGTGGCTTCGGCTATCCTCGGGGTTGAGTCGGAGCACCGCGCTCTCGTTCGCGGCATCCCATCCGTCACCCTGGGCTCACCGAGCTACGCGGGCCTAAACCTCATCCCTGCGAACAACTTGAACTATGAGATCACCGACGGCCTTACCGGCCTGCTGGTCAGCGTCAGCGGCAGCACGACGACCACCGCTGGCGCGGCACTCACTCCGTTCATCGCGGCGGGCACCAACCCTGTGTCGGTGGCAAGCGCTGCCAACATGGCGAGCTTCTCGTCGGTCGTCAACGCCTCGGTCATGGCGAACGTCACCGGCTCGATCCCCACAGCTGAATAACTTGGAGCAAGGGATAAGGCCACGGCATTCGAGCCGTGGCCTTTTTCTTTTTCGACAGGAACTCTTTAGAGCGCGGCGATGACGGCTTCGGTGAAGGCCTTGGTGCCGGAGTTGCCGCCGACGTCGCGGGTGAGGGTCTTGCCGTCGGCGTAGACCTTTTCGATGGCTGCCTGGACCTTGTTCGCGGTTTCGGTCTCGTTGAGGTGGTGGAGCATGAGGACGGCTGACTGGAGCAGGGCGGTGGGATTGGCTTTGTCCTGTCCGGCGATGTCCGGAGCGGAGCCGTGGACGGCTTCGAAGATGGCACAATCGGCACCGAGGTTGGCTCCGGGGACGAGACCGAGACCGCCGATGAGGCCGGAGCAGAGGTCGGAGAGGATGTCGCCGTAGAGGTTTTCGGTGAGGATGACGTCGTACTGCCAGGGGTTCATGACGAGCTGCATGCAGGTGTTGTCGACGATGTGCTCGGCGTAGGTGATTTCCGGGTACTCGGCGGCGACGGCCTTGCAGCACTCGAGGAATAGGCCGTCGGACTTCTTCATGATGTTCGCCTTGTGGATGGCGTGTACCTTCTTGCGACCGTGCTTGCGGGCGAACTCGAAGGCGGAGCGAGCGATGCGGGTCGAGCCTTTGCGGGTGATAATTTTCAGCGACTGCGCGATGTCGGGATTGATCATGACTTCGAGCCCCGCGTAGAGGTCTTCCGTGTTCTCGCGGAAGATGATCATGTCGATGTTGGGGAACTTCGTTTCGAGGCCGGGGAGGCTTTTGACGGGGCGAAAGTTGGAGTAGAGGTCGAACTTCTTGCGCATGGCCACGTTGATGGACGAGAAGCCGCCACCGATGGGGGTCGCGGTGGGTCCCTTGATGGCGACCTTGTTCTGTTCGATGGAGTCGAGGGCGGCCTTGGGCAGGATGTCGCCATTCTTCTCGTAGGCTTCGGCACCGCACTCGAAGGGATGCCACTCGAAGCTGGCTCCGGTCTGCTTGCCTGCGGCTTCGACGACGGCAACCATGGCGGCTGCGACTTCGGGACCGATGCCGTCTCCGGCGATCAACGTAATCTTGTGCGTGCGCGTCGACATACGGTGGATGTTTCCTTCTGGGAGAGATGTCTCCCGCTGATGCAATTGGAGTTGGAACGCGTGCGAAAGTGTGGGTTCGCGGCGTCCGTCACGATTCATTGTAAGGCGTGGGTGCTTTGGGTGTGGAAGAAGCGCAACCTGATCGGATATCGGAACATCGAATGCACACCACCGAAGTAGAAATTGAGGCTCGTGAGATGGTTCGTACGTCAGGCAAGTGTTTGTGGGAAAGAACCATTCTGAGGGGCTGTGGTGGGCTGCTGTTGTTACTGGCGCTGATGGCTGTGACGCAACGAGCGGCAGCGCAGGTCGGTTCAGGTGAGCCGGATGCTTCGGCGAGGTCGCAGCGGGACCGCGAGGCTCGAGAGGATGCGGACAAGCAGGGCAAGGCGGCGGTGCCACCGAAGTATCCGGGGCAGGCGCTCGATGTGGATGCGCGCGTACTGGCCAAGGTGCCGACCGATCCGCTGGTCGATGACGATACGCTGCATCGCACGCTGAAGCCTGCGGAACGTGCGCTCGATACGCTTAAAGGGACGGACAACATCAGCTTTTCGGCATCATATACGCTGCTGAATCAGTATGCGACGGCTACTCCGGCGGGGGCACGGCACAATGTTGGCGGTGGACGATTCGATCTGGTGGGGGGATGGAAGCTTTACGACCATGAGACGAACGCGGGCACGCTGAGCGTCCTGGTGCGTTCGGGGACAAATATCGGGGTGAGCGAGCAGTACAACCTGAGCAATGCGCTGGGGTCGGCGTTGGTATTGAACTGCCTGCAGGGTGGCGGGAAGCAGGACACGATCTCGTTGAACATTTTGTATTACCGGCAGGACTTCTGGCAGAAGAAGGTGGCGTTCTATGTGGGCAAGATCCATCCGAACGAGTACATCAGCCTGAGCCTGTACAACAACGACGAGCGCAGCCAGTTTTTGAATGGCGAGAACGATGGGAACCTGACGATTCCTTCGGACGGAACGTATGCGGGCGGAGCGGCGCTGGAGTACCAGATGTCGAAGCACGTTTATGTGCATGCGGTGACGGTCGATACGGAGGGCTCGGAGACGAGCAACCTGAAGACGCTGGTCGATAAGAAATACATGAATGCGATCGAGTTCGGATGGAAGGAAGGCTCGCCCACGCAGCAGGAGCACCTGTTTCGCTTCGCGTTGTGGCGGGACGATACGAAGTCGCTGGGCAGCGGCGCGGGCGCGGGCTTCGGTGCGGACTATGAGCTGAAGAGCGGTTGGGTGCCGTTCGGTCGGTTGGGAGTCGCAACGGATACGGGCAATAACATCAAGCGCGTCTTCGATGCAGGGATTGCGAACATCCGCCCATTCGGGCGACGCGGCGATATGTTCGGTTTTGCGCTGAACATCACTGACCCGAGCCATACGGCGCTGCATCACGAGTCGCAGTTCGAGACGTTCTACCGGGTGCGGATGACGCACAGCGTGGAGTTCGGACCGGACCTTGAGGTGGATATTCATCCGACCAATGCACAGAAGGCTTATACGACGACGCTGCTGGGGCTGCGGGCGAAGATCGTGCTGTAGAGCGAAGTCGCGTGGCTGGAGTATGCTTTTGTGCCATGCAAAAGATATCGGTTCTTTCGGCTCTGTGTGTGGGTGTGTGCGCGATGGCGCTGTCTTCGGCAACGATGGAGGCCCAGTCGTTGCTGGTGGTGAACCAGGGGGATGCTACGGTCAGCGTCGTCGATCCGGTGACACAGCAGAAGGTGGCTGTGATCGAGGAGAAGACGGGCAACGTGCATGGGCACGAGATCACGGTTTCGCCGGATGGCAAGACGGCGTATCTGCCGATCTACGGCAGCACGGGCGTGGGCAAGCCGGGGATCGATGGGCATGAGATGTTCTTCATCGATGTGCCTTCGCGGACGATTACAAGCAGGCTCGATTTTGGGCATGGGATACGGCCGCATCTGCCGGTGCTGGATCCGGTGAGCGGGTTGCTGTACGTGACGACCGAGCTGGACAAGACGGTGACGGTGATCGATCCGAAGACGCGGAAGATTGTGGGTACGGTGCCGACGGGGCAGGAGCAGTCGCACATGCTGGTGCTGTCGCACGACGGCAAGCTGGGGTATACGGCGAATGTGGGGCCGGGCACGGTGTCGGTGCTGGATCTGAAGGAGCGCAAGACGCTGGCGGTCATTCCGGTGGCGGGCGAGGTGCAGCGCATTTCGATTTCAAACGACGACAAGCTGGTGTTCACTTCGGACTATACGAAGCCGCAGCTGGTGGTGATCGATACGGCGACGCGCAAGGTGAAGCAGACGATTGCGCTGCCGAACCTTGGCTATGGATCGGCGTCGACGAAGGATGGTAAGTGGCTGCTGATCGCGGTGCCGCAAGCGAAGCAAGTGGCGGTGATCGATTTGAAGGCGATGAAGGTTGCCCGCACGATTGATGTGCCCGCGCTGCCGCAGGAGGTGCTGATCCGGCCTGACGATAAGGTGGCGTATGTGTCGTGCAACGAGAGCGGGCAGGTGGCGGCGATCAACCTGGGGACGTGGGCAGTGCAGAAGATCATATCGACGAGTCCGCTAGCGGATGGCCTGGGCTGGGCGAAGCGTTAGCGAGGAAGTTCGAAATACCTGTTGCCATCGTTCACGGAGCGAGCGTATATAGGTACGGCCAACTGGTACGAGGTTCAAACTAAATGCGGAGAGACGCGATGCAGAAGCGGTTGATGCGGAAGATTTCTGTAGCACTTATGGTTGCTGGCGTCGCGGTGCCGCTATCGGCGCAGGTATCTGCGCTGAATCCCGCGATGATGAAAAAGATCGCGACGGTGGATGAGCGCTACCAGTCCTACAACATCGAGATGCTGGAGGTGACGGGGGGCGACTTCTGGAAGCCGTACAGTTCGATCGGGCCGTCGAAGCTGGATAGCGGCAATCATCCGGTGGGCATGGACCCGAACATGTATGAGTATCGAGCGCCTCTCGATCTGTCGTCTGCGCGGCTGCGCAAGCTGGCTGCAGCACTGGGACCGGCGTATGTGCGGGTGAGCGGAACGTGGGCGAACTCGACGTATTTTCAGGACTCGGATGCGCCGGCACCGAAGACGCCGCCAGCGGGATTCAAGGGGACGCTGACGCGGAGTGAGTGGAAGGGCGTCATCGATTTTTCGAAGGCAGCGAACGCGAAGATCGTGACCTCGTTTGCGACGAGTGGAGGAACGCGCGATGCGGCAGGTGTGTGGACGCCAAAGGAGGCTGACAAGTTCGTAGCTTTCACGAAGGCGGCGGGTGGAGAGATTGCGGCGGCGGAGTATATGAATGAGCCGACCATTGCAGCTATGGGTGGCGCTCCGGCGGGTTACGATGCGTCCAGCTATGGGAAGGATGTAGCGGTTTTCCACCCGTGGTTGAGGCAGCATTCGCCTCACACCGTTTTCCTGGGTCCGGGTGGGGCGGCGGAGGGAGGACAGCTTGACGTGCCGTTTCCGAATCTTCTGCCGAGTGAAAAGCTGATGGTATCCACTGGGCCCGTCTATGACGTCTTTTCTTACCATTACTACGGCGGCATCTCGGAGCGTTGTTCGAAAATGATGCCTTCCGGTGGCACCACCGTCGCCGATGCGTTAAGTGAGAACTGGCTTGAAAAAACCAACAAGGTCGAAGTGTTTTACGCGCAGATGCGCGACAAGTTTGAGCCTGGTAAACCGCTGTGGGTGACGGAGACGGGAGAGACTGCGTGTGGCGGCGATCCGTGGGCGAAGACGTACCTGGATAGCTTCCGCTATTTGAATCAGCTGGGCACGCTGGCGCAGAAGGGTGTGAAAGTAGTGATGCATAACACGCTGGACGCGAGCGATTATGCGCTGCTGGATGAGCACACCTACGAGCCGCGACCGAACTACTGGGCCGCGCTGCTATGGCGGAAGATGATGGGGACGACGGTGCTTGATCCGGGAGTGTCGCCAGGGCCGAACGTGTATGTGTACGCGCAGTGTCTGCGGGGCGTAAAGGGCGGCGTGGCGGTGCTGGCGATCAATGCAGATAAGAACTCGCCCGCGACGATGAGTCTCCCGAAGGCGGCGGAGCGCTATACGCTGTCGGCGACCGAGCTGCAGAGCGCGCATGTTGAGTTGAACGGAGTGGAGTTGCGACTGGGTGAAGGGGATGCGCTGCCTGCGTTGCGTGGCGCGACGGTGGCAGCAGGAGAGGTGACGCTGGCCCCGGCGACGATCACGTTCTTTGGCATCAGCGGAGCGGAGAATGCGGCCTGCAGAGAGTAAGTGTGGCTCTACTACCAGAGGGGCGCGACCGGTTGTTCGATCCACTGGACAGCCTTGCCGCCGGAGGCTGCCAGGATAGCCGCTAAGTAGGGCTTCGCAGCAGGATCGTAAATCACGGTGATGGAGCCAGGAGAGCCGTCGTGGCCTGCCAGGCCATCATGGCCAGCAAGGCCATCGGAGCCAGACATGCCGCTGGGTGTGCCGATGCCGCCAGAGCCGCCACGGCCTGCGCGGCCGCCGGTGCCACCCCGCCCCCCGGAGCCTCCGCTGGATCGCAGCGTGAGGGAGCCTCCCTGCGGGTCAATCAGGTAGTAGCGTGTTTTTGCATTGGAGGCCGTTACCTCGGCCTCAAGCAGAACTGGAGTTCCGACAAGCACGGTTACCTTCGCCTGCACGACTGGGCCATCGCTTCCATCTCCGCCATTGCCGCCATCGGTACCGTTGCCACCGCTGGAGCCGTTGCCACCCGCTGAAGGATTGTTGGGGTCGATGGAACCGGTGGAACCATCTGTTCCGTCGGTGCCTGCCTGTCCGTCGCTGCCGTTGTTGCCATTGGCACCGCTGTAGCTGGCAGAGAAGGGATAGACATACGTGAGCGGTATGTCGAGCGTGGCGTGCAGATCAGGATGACTCGGCACCGCGACGTCTATGTGTCCGATTTTGCCTTGGCTGAGCCGGGGATCGTGTGGGAGCGAAAGAACACCCTTCTTATAACCGACGACAGTCGGCGTGACCACGAGGTCAGACCAAAGGATCTTGCCCTTGCCTTTGCCTTCGGTGGTCCATACTTTGCCTGTCGTGTCAGTGAAGGTGGCGACGAGCGGCGTCTTCTCTCCCGGAGCGACAGCCGGACCGTTCGGCAAGGTGACTTCCATGTTGGTGACGGGTAGCTTGGCGAGGTACACCTTTGCGCCGACGAAGACCTGGATGCGGTTGCAGCCGCTGAGCGCGAGCGTGCTTATCAGCATCAAGCTGCCTGCAAACCTGGCAACGACCGACGAGGAGATGCGACCCATGGAGGACTCCGTTCCTAAGGCTGAAGCCTGACCGCTGAGGGTGCAGACACAGCCTTGCGTTGGAAGTTTCGGGTCGCGACAGATTGTTGCACCTTAGCGGGGGTTGGCCTTGCGAGAGCGCGAGTTGTGATTCGAGAGCAGGCCCTCGAGTTCTTCCTTGAACTCGTTGACGTCCTTGAAGTCGCGGTAGACGCTGGCGAAGCGGATGTAGGCGACGGTGTCGATCTCTTTGAGGCGCGCCATGATCAGCTCGCCGACCGAGGCGGTGGAGCGCTCGCGTTCGGCGCTGTCGACGACGAAGGCTTCGACGGCGTCGACGATCTCCTGCATCTGCGTGACGGAGACCTTGCGCTTCTGGCAGGAGTGGAGCAAGCCGGAGAGGACCTTCTGGCGATCGAAGTTCTCACGGCGGCCGTCCTTCTTGACGACCATGTAGGGAATTTCATCAAGGCGTTCGTAGGTGGTGAAGCGCTTGTTGCAGCGCTCACACTCGCGGCGGCGGCGGATGGACTCGGCCTCCTTGCTTTCGCGACTATCGATGACCTTGTCCTGGGTGAAACCGCAGTACGGACATTTCATTAGGCCTTCATTCTAGCAAGCAGCGACGATAGCTGGCTTTGCGTGCGGATACACTGGTGGGGTTCTTGATAGCAGACGGGGAGTTTCGCGGTGAAGAGTCTTCACGCAATGTTGCTGGTGGCGGGGATCGCATTGGGGACGGCAGGTGTCCAGCACCCTGCTGTCGCGCAGAGTACGGGTGTGACGGCGACGCTGAAAAGCGATCTGCAAGCTGCGCTGACAACAACACAGAGCTTCGATGCGCTGCGGATGAAGGCTGCGAAGACGGCTACTGGTCTGTGGGTAATGACCGTTGCGCCGGAGGGTATTGGCTGGGGTGCAGGTACGAAGGATGGGACGCAGCACTCCGAGGCGACGGTGGCGGTGGGCTGGTACGACGCTGACGGCAAGCTGATGGGGAACCTGGCGCAGGAGCAGATATTCAAGCGGGTGATTGTCGATGGGGATGCTGTGTACTCGATGAGAGTGCAGGTGCCGCCGGGGGCGGTGCGGCTGCGCTTTGTGGTGCGCGATGCTTTGAACGGTCACATGGGGACGGTGGACCTGACGACGTTCTGAGTGGGGCGCGTCATCTCGCGTAGGCTGATGCCTTGCAGGTATGCGGTGAGCAGGCCGATGGGGACGACGGTGAGATTGTTGACGCAGAAGATCACGGTCGCGCAGGCGGTGGCTGTCTCGACCGGCACGGCGAAGAGGGTGTGCATGGCGGTGGCGAAGAGGGCGATCTGTGTGAACCAGCCGATGATCGGTAGCTGAACGATGCCGCCGCCAATACCGGTGGCGAGAATCAGCATGGTGGCGGAGAAGCTGAAGGTGGCGAGTTGCGGGGTGGCGCGAAAGGCGGTGGCGCCGAGCAGATAGCAGCTGGCGATGCCCAGCCACATCGAGAGTGAGAGCGACATGGCGGCGGCGAACTCGCCGAAGGTGGTAATGGCGCGAAAGCCCTGCTGTAGATCGAGCATCCGGGCTGCGAGGGCGGGAGCGAGTTTGGGAGCGATAGGGCGGAGTAAGCGCTCGGCGAGGACTGCCAGCCGTGCACCGGCGACGCGGATGGAGATGGCAGCCGCAGCCAGGACGACGGTGGCAGCCAGCGACAGGACGCCGGTATGGGCGAAGGCTTCATGGTGCGGCATGGAGGAAGGTGCGAAGGCCAGCGCGGCGGAGAAGAGCGTGGCTGCGGCGGCGAGGTCGAAGGTGCGCTCCATCGAATAGACGGCGATCTGGGTGGTGACGGCGGTATGGGTGCGGCGCGCGATCATATAGGGACGAGCGAGGTCGGCCACGCGGCCGAAGATGGCGACGGCGGTGAAGCCGATGATCTGCGCGGGCAGCATCTGCAGGGTGGTGGTCTTGCGGGTGGGACTGAGGAGCACCGCCCAGCGTGCGGCTCGAAGCACATAGCAGAGGTTAATGACGACGACAGCGAGGACGATGCGTGTCCAGGAGACGGCCCATAGCTGCGTGTGCAGAGGATGCCATGAGGCTGCGATGCGGTCGCGGGTGAGCCAGAGAGCGACAGATGCCGTTAGCAGAAAGAGCAGCAGAATGGCAACGCGTCGGGTCTGATTTTTTACGGGGAGGTTCGCGGTATCCGTCGTCATGGCTTAGATGACGATACGCTACGGCAGAACGGCCGAGGCCATCGCTGTGCCGGGAGATGTTGCGTGGGCGGCGGCGAGCTGAGCGGAGTGTTTGGCAGCTTGTCTGGCGGCTTCGGTGCGGCGGATGAATTCCCTTTCGACGCGGGCGACATAGGCGCGCGTCTCGCGGTAGGGAGGGATGCCGTGATAGCGAGCCACGGCTGCCGGACCTGCGTTGTAGGCGGCGAGAGCGAGCGAGAGGTTGTTTTTGTACTGCGTGAGCAGCGCGTCGAGATACTTTGCGCCGCCGTTGATGTTCTGGTCAGGCTTGAAGGCGTCATCCACACCGAGATCGCGCGCCGTACCCGGCATCAGCTGCATGAGGCCACGGGCTCCGGTGCGTGAGACAGCGCGGGCGTTGCCGCCGCTCTCGGCCTTGACGACGCTGGCGAGAAGTTCGACATCGATATTGTGCTGCTCGCCGGCGTGGGTGAGGATCTCACGCATATCTGGCGCGGCGGAGGCAGGCAAAACAACGGCAACTGCCACTGGCTTTGGAGGGTCGGGTAGCGTTTCAACGCTGACTATTTTGTCTGCGGGAATGAGAATGAAGTTGTTGCTGGTCTCAGTGGCATCGGCGGAGTAGAGATAGAGCCGCACGTGGCCTGCATCTTCTGATTCATGGCGTGTGCAGTCATAGGAGAAGCCGGTGGTCAGATTTACGCGCTCGAGCGCATGGGCCGCAGGAGTGGCGCAAAGCGCACACACGGCTGCCATCAGCGGAAGGCGATTTGGAGAGCGACGAAGCACTATCTATGAGACTAGCATCGCCGGCCTGGGGTTAGCACCCGAAAGCTAGGAACCGAGCGGTACAAGCGCGTCCTGGAGGGCGCTTTCGATAGCGTCGGCGACGCCGTCCTCATCGTTCGGCGCCGTGATGGCCCAGCCGTTGCGGCGGGCGAGTTGCTTAAGGTCCTCGGGCGCGTTGGCCATCAGCACGGCCGAGCCTGCGAGCTTCAGCATCGGCAGGTCGTTCCAGTTGTCGCCGATAGCGAGGATGTCGTGGGTGGAGATGCCGCGGAGCGCGGCGAGCTGGGTAAGGGCAGAGGCCTTCGAACAGCCCGCGGGCAGAATGTCGACGATGGAGAGATCGCGCTCGGGGTAGCTGGTGCGGTGCAAGGTAATTTCTGTGTCTGGTCGAGTATCGCTGCCGACGGCACTGATTCGCGGGTCTTCGAGCAGGCGGGCCTCGGCGCGGGCCATGTGCTCGATGGTGCCACAGAGCATCATCTGGATGGGAGCGTCACCTTGCAGAGAGTCTTCGATATGGTTGACACGCAGAATGTAGGGCTCGTTGCTGCGCATCCACTGACCGATGCTGGCGTGAAGCTCATCGAGTTCTTCGCAGACGAGAGCGCCTCGGGAGTCTTCACCGGTGGGACCTACGGTGTCGAAGGTGAGCACGAGCGTATTGCGGAACTCGGAGAGATGTTCGCAGAGCTTGAGCGCGCTCTCGTTCGACATCTGCGAGCGGTGCAGAAGTGCGGAGCCAATGGTCCGGATGACGGTGCCGTTCGAGCTTACCAGTGCGCTTGCGGGATTGAGGTGCAGGTCGCGCAGGACGCGCATGGCGTAGCAGTGGCGGCGACCGGTAGCGATGACGACCTCTATGCCTTCCTGTTCGGCGACGCGCAAAGCGGCGTGATTGCGCGGGCTTACGCGGCCATCGGAGTTCAGCAACGTACCGTCCATGTCGATCGCGATCAGGCGAGGGGGCATTGATTTAGGGTAGGACAAAAGCGGACATTGGGTTTGAGTACGTTTGTTACCGCCATAGTTTCCGTGGATTCTTGTGTCCTGACGGAAGAAACATGGCGATAGGCGACAGCTAAAATGGAGGTATGCCGAAGATCGCTTACCTCGAATGCTCCCGTTGCCACCACAAAGTTTCCGCCGACACCCCCCAGACACTCTGCCCGATCGATGCAGGTTCGCTGTATGTGCGCTATGACATGGAGGCGGTGAAGAAGACCGCGCGGCGCGAGCGGCCATCAGAGATTGCCGCGGCTGCGAATGCGGAAGGAAAAACCGCTGCAGGCATGTGGCGTTATGCCGATGTGCTGCCCGAGGTGACGCCCGTGACGTTGGGCGAAGGCTGGACGCCGATGTTGAAGAGCCGTCGTTATGAGGGTCTCTTCGTGAAGGAAGAAGGAGCGAACCCGACGGGCACCTTCAAGGCGCGTGGGCTCGGGCTTGCGGTGACGATGGCGAAGCACTATGGTTTGCGTCATCTTGCGGTGCCATCTGCGGGAAACGCTGCGGGTGCGCTGGCTGCGTATGCGGCTGCGGGGCAGATCGCCGCGCATATTTTTATGCCGCAGGATGTGCCGTTCGCGAACTATCTGGAAGGCGTCATCTATGGAGCGGATGTGACCATGGTCGATGGCTTGATCTCCGATTGCGCTCGCATGGTCGGCGAGCGGATTAAGGCGCAGAAGGAGGCTGGCACTGCGGCGGAGGATGTGTGGTTCGACATCTCGACGCTGAAGGAACCGTTCCGCGTCGAGGGCAAGAAGACGATGGGTTACGAACTCGTGGAGCAGCTGGGATGGGAGTATCCCGACGCGGTGTTCTATCCGACAGGTGGAGGCGTTGGCCTGATCGGGATGTGGAAGGCGTTTGATGAGATGGAGCAGCTGGGGTGGGTTTCAGGCAAGCGTCCGCGCATGTACGCGCTGCAGGCTGCGGGTTGCGCGCCGGTGACGAAGGCGTATGACGAAGGCAAGGACGCGAGCGAGTTCTTCCAGAACGCTGCCACCTTTGCTGCCGGTCTCCGTGTGCCGAAGCCCTATGGCGACAGCATCATCCTGGAGATTCTGCGGGCGTCGGGCGGCAAGGCTGTGTCTGCCGATGATGCGGCGATCCTGGCTTCGATCCTTGACTGGGCGAAGGAAGAGGGGATCTTCCTCTCGCCCGAGGGGGCAGCTGCGACGGCTGCGTATGATTCACTACGCGCGAGTGGGGAGATCAAGGCTGGCGAGCGGGTTGTGTTGTTCAACACGGGCGCTGGCTTGAAGTACACCGACATGACTGCGGAAGCGATGCATCTGAAGCGGCCAGGATCGCTGCCGACTTCGCTGCCGGTGGGCGGAATCATCACTCCTGTTTAAAGCGTGGAGAGCTCCGCTGCAGTGCGTTCGAGCACAGAGACCTGGCGCTCGATGCGGCGGAGTTGTTCGCTGGGGAGAACTGTCGATTTCAACGCGTCGTTGTTGCCTGTGGGCGAGAAGGTCTCGTTCGTCGCCAGAGCCTGGGAGACGTTCTTCAAACGCACGCTGTATGAACTGAGCAGATCACAGGTAGCCTGATCGGCGCGACCGATGGCAGCGATGGTGGTGATTGTCTGCGTGAGCCGACGAAGGTAGGTGGTGAAGGTGAGGGCTGCGGCGTTGAGTCGAGATGTGCGGTCGTGGCTTGGGTTCAGCGGCAGGGAACCTTCGAGCAGGGCACGATCGAGGGTCTCCTCGGCTTCGTTTGCTGCAAGACCGCAGAGGCGGCGCGCGGGAGCCAGGTGGGTACGTTCGGCCTCGATGCGGGCTGCAGAAGCAAGACCTCCGGCTTGCTGCCAGAAGCGCAATACGGCTTCCAGGTAGGCGGCGTCGGCGCTGGATCCTCGACTGAGCAGGCGCGGCAATTGCAGGCTTTCGCGTTCAGGCCAGAGCAGCAGCATCGCGAGCACGGAGATCAGCGCGCCGAGGAAGGTCATGCTGACGCGGACGGCGGCGAATCGCCAGTCGTGCAGATGAGGCAAGGTCATCAGCACGATGGTGGGTGTGAGGAAGAAGCTGTACCAGGCGTAGTCGACGGCGTAGAAGGCGACAGCAGCGCCTGCGCCGAGGCTGATGAGCGCGATGAGACCCCACTCGCCGGGGATGGCGGCGGCGAGCAACGCGGCGATGACGGCGCCTGCAATGGTCCCACCGACACGCTGCGTAGACTTGCGGACCGTCTCGCCCGTGTAAGGTTGCAGCACGATCAGCGAGGTCATGGCGAGCCAGTAACCGTGCGTGACCTGGGTTCCGCGAATGTGGACGAAGTGGGTGATGAACTCGTCGAGCGCAACGACCGCACCCAGGCGAAGAGCATGACGGAAGCGCAGGGAGCCGCGCGTCAGGTTAGCCCGCAACGTGTCCAAGACGGGCAGGCTCAGGAAGAGTGGCGCTGGCGATTGAGGTGCGGATGGGGATGCCTTCGTCGGGCGATGCGGCTCATAGCCGGTCCAGATGGCGCGGATGGATTCGTAGAGGACCTGCAGGGTGAAGAGGGTGTCTTCGAGCGCGGCGTTGAGGTGAGGTGCGTCCGGGAGCGTGGCGGCGATGGGCTGCAGTGTGCGGCGCAGGTCGATCCAGAGCGAGCCTTCGTGGTCAAAGGCAACGGCGCGGTCGTATGGCTCGTTGCGTAACGCGGGTTCAATGGGCTCGATAGCGCGGAGTAACCATTGGACGATGGCGCTGCGTTGCTGCGCGGCCTCTTCGCCAGTAAGTTCATCGAGGCGAAGCAGACGTGCCATCAGCAGGTCGGCGCTCTCGGTGATGACGCTGAGATTGCGAGCTCGAACGGTGCGCGAGGGCATGCGCGCGGGTGAGGCAGCGAGGGTCTGCTGTGCGAGTTCGAGGCGCAGGCGAAGATGTGCGAGGGCTTCGTTGTAGGTGGCCACGTCTTCGGCGTCGCGAGTTGCCGGAAGCTGTTGGATGAGTTGCGCGAGAGCGGCATAGACATCAGCGATGGCGAGGCGAGCAGGGCGGAACGGATCGGTAGGCCAGAGAACGAGCGAGAGCAGACCTGCCCAGAGTGCTCCGAGCGTGAAGTAAGCCATGCTGCTGAAGGCGTGCTCGGCGGTATGTGTGGTTCCGCCGACGGCGACGACATAGCAAATGAGGATGTTGACGCTGGAAGCGGCGAGGGGCTGCGAGACGACGCGGGCGAGGGTCGCGGCAAAGCAGAAGGCGAAGGTGACGAGGATCTCGACTGGCAGATTGATGCCTGCGAAGACGCCGATGAGAACGGCAAGCGAGCCGCCGAGCAGCATGGTGACGATGTTGGCAAGGCGCGATCGGTAAGGGCCACCGTTATCGACAAGATTGACGTAGAGGCCTCCGAGGGCTGCCCAGCCAGAGGGTTTGCCGAAGAGATGGCACACGCTGATCGCGACGCCGACGGCCAGGACCGTGCGCAGACCGCGCGTCCATTGCAGGGAGCGCACGGCGGAGCGGCGGTTTGGGTTGGGCAGAAGGCGCATCGGGTCTCTTCGAGTGTAGATGCGGGGCGAGAGCGGAAAGAAAACAGGCAATCCCTGTAAGGGATTGCCTGTTGGTGTTGCGAGCTTCGAAGTTAGGTTAGAAGCACTTTTTGCCTGCGTCGGCTTTATCGCCCTCGCCGATGGCTGCTGATTCCGAGAGGTACTTGCCGGACTTTGTCTTGCCGTAGTAGCGGTCGGTGGGGCAATGGTAGACATGGCTGGAGAGGTTGACCCAGACGAGGCCAGGACCGCCGCCGGCTGCAGCGGTCGCGGGCAGGGCGTGCGAGCCACTTGTGGCGGGCTTGGACGAGGCTGCCGGTGCGGGTGCAGGAGTCGGAGCCGGCGTGGGAGCTGGCTTCATCGCTGCGGCCGGTGCGGGTGCAGGAGCCGGTGTTGCGGCAGGAGCGGGCTTCGCAGCGGGCGTTGCAACTGCGGGGCCATACCAGGCGGCTACGCCCTTGTGACCGGAGCAGGCGCCAGCCTTGGTGGCGTTCATGCTGTAGGTGCCGTCTTTGCAGGTGCCGTTGGCGCCGGCGGGAGCGCCTGCGGGCTTCTGCGCGAGCGCTGCGGCGGAACAGAGGATGGCGGCTGCGAGGGTTGGGAGTACGAGTCGTGCTTGGATCATGAGTGTTCTCCGATAGAAATGTGCGACGTGTGGGAATGAGTCAGAATTACCCGAGGATGGTAGCAGCTTTTGCGGAGGATACAGGTGAATCTTTAGGTTTCGGCGAGGATGGCTTCGGCGAGTTCCTGTTGTTTGCCGCGGGTTGTGAGGGTGATGGCGGCGGCGAGGATGAGGGCTCCGCCGAGCCACGCGAGTCCACCGAGATGCTCGTGGAGGATGAAGACGCCGAGCAGCGAGCCGATGAGCGGCTCCATGTTGAGGAGGATTCCGGCCTGCGAGGCAGGGACCTGCGTAAGACCGAAGTTCCACAGCAGCGTGGTCGTCGCGGTGCAGAGCAGACCGCTGGCGGCGAGGGCGGCCCAGGCTTTGAGCGAGACGCTGTGCATCGGCGGAAGGCCCCAGGTGAGCGGGACCCAGACGCTGAGCATCGCGGTGCCAAGCAGTGTGCCGTAGACGCTGACGGCGATGTGGTCGTTAGTCTTCATGAGGCGCTGGTTGATGAGGATCCAGAAGAGCGCGATGAAGAGGGAGACGACGACGAGGAGATCTCCGGCGAGCGTAGGGCCACTGGCGGAGGTGCTGTGATTGGCGCCGAGGGCGATGAGAGCGGCACCGAGAGTGGAAGCGACGAGGGCAATCCAGCCGATGACGTCGAGGCGTTCGTGGGCGAAGACCGCGGCTCCGAGAGCAAGCACGACGGGAAGCGTTCCGACCATCAGCGACGCGTGCGAGACGGTGGTCAGCGAGAGGCCGCGGAACTGGAGCAGGAACTGCAGCGGAATGCCGAGGCAGGCAGCGAGAGCGAGGGTTCGCCAGGCGCTAGGTGAGAACTTCGGGCGATGCGTAAGCGCCAGCGGGAGCAGACCGACGCAGGCGAAGAGGAAGCGGAAGAGGACCATCGAACCGACGTTCATTTCTTCCAGTGCGATCTTGCCGAAGAAGAAGCCACAGCCCCAGAGGGCTCCGGCGAGAGCGCAGCTGAGGAAGCCGATGGTACGGTTTTTGGGTCGAGCCTGATCCATGCTTCGGCGGGTACCCCCTCCCCCCCCCCCCTGAGTTTTGGTTTCAAAGTCTTGATATGGCGTTGGTTAAGTCTGGGCTTCCGGTGTTTTACGACCGTCTGAGACGACGAAAGCCGCCAAGGTCGGCGGCTTCTTCCTGTCTCTTATATTCAGTATATCAAGCGTAGAAGGGTAAACATGCAAAAAGTTTTGGTGCGAAAAGGTGCGTGTTTGTTGGGGTTTCGCGCTGAGAGGCGTGAATGGGTATTGACACGGATTCTGGGGGAGCAGGTGGCGCGGAGTTGAGGTGGGAGATTGGTTCGACTTTTCGGGGAGCCGGGGTGTATCGGGGTTCTTCGACTGCGGCTCTTCGGGCCTCGCTCAGAATGACGAAGAGGGGCGGCGGGGGAACCCAGGAGAACAGGCGAAGTGGAGATACCCGAGTCCGAGAGTCCGGACCCGGGTATCCGATGCTGTGGCGTCCCGAGAAGCAGGTCCTTCGCTGCGCTCAGGATGACAAGCTAAAAGCCAAAAGCCAAAACTAAGAGCTAAGAGCTAAGAGCTAAGAGCTAAGAGCCAACAAGCTACAAGCGACTACCAGACGCGGCAGGAGTCGGCTGGGGTCATGGGGGAGTTCTTCTTGCAGCTGAAGGCTGCGGAGAAGCCGGGCTGGTTGACGATCGCTCCGTTGGCGCGGAAGTGGTCGGGGGAGTGGGGGTCGGTGAGCACCTGCTGGCGGACGGCTTCGGGGCGGGAGTTTTCGCACCAGTTCTGCGCGAAGGCGATGTAGAAGCGCTGGATGCCGGTGTAGCCATCTGTCTTGCTGGTGACGTTGACGCCCTCCTTCTTCGCGCGGGCGAGGTAGGCCATGTAGGCGAGGACGAGGCCGCCGTTGTCGGCGGTGTTTTCGCCGAGGGTGAGCTTGCCGTTGACCTTGACGGCATCCTTGCCCTCACCGACTGCGGTGAAGTTGCCGTACTGGTTCACGAGGCAGCTGGTCTTGACTTCGAACTGCTTCTTGTCCTCGGCAGACCACCAGTCGGAGAGATTGCCCTTGCCGTCGAACTTGGCGCCTTCGTCGTCGAAGCCGTGGGTCAGTTCGTGGCCGATGACGGCTCCGGCGTGGCCGTAGTTCACGGCGAGGTCAGCCTTGGGGTCGAAGAAGGCGGGTTGCAGGATGCCAGCGGGGAAGTTGATGTCGTTCATGCTGGGGTTGTAGTAGGCGTTGACGGTCGGGGGCGACATGCCCCACTCGAGCTTGTCGACGGGCTTGCCGATCTTGGCGAGTTGGCGATCGTTCTCGAAGGCGGTGCCGCGTTCGGCATTGCCGAGAGCGTCGGTTGGAGAGACTTCAAACTTAGAGTAGTCGCGCCAGTGGTCTGGGTAGCCGATCTTATCGGCGACGCCGTGGAGCTTTTCCTTGGCGCGGACGCGGGTGGCGGGGCTCATCCAGGTGAGGGTGTCGATGTCGGCGTCCATCGCGGACTCGATGTCGTGGACCATCTCGAGGGTCTTGTCCTTGCTGGAGGCGGGGAAGTACTGCTGCACGTAGACCTGACCGAGGGCTTCGCCGAGGAAGGTATCAACGCCGGAGGAGCAGATCTTCCAGCGGGGGCGATCCTGGGGCTGGCCTTCGAGTTCGGTGCCGAAGAAGTGGAAGTTCTCGTCGGTGAAGCGCTTGGGGAGATTGTGCGGATAGGTATCGAGCAGGCGGAGCTTCATGTACGCGCGCAGGGTCTGGATGTCGGCAGAGCGGACGGCGGCGACCATGGCGGGGAAGAAGCTCGGATTAGCGTTGACGATTGAGTCTGGACCTAGCGGGCCGGGGAGCGCGGCGGGCGCGTGGATGGCCTCAAGGAACGGCTTGAAGTTGACGGGCTTGATGGAGGCTTCGAAGTCGGCAAGAGTCTGGGGGTGGTAGATCTTATCGGGATCGCGGCGCTCGGTGTTGGTCATGGAGGCGACGGCGAGTTTGGTCTCGAAGGCGAGGATGTTTTTAGCGTCTGTGGCGGCCTGCGCAGGGGTTTCACCGGCGAGGGTGAGCATGTTGGTGATGTGGGTGACGTACTCGTCACGGACCTTCTTGTCGGCGTCGCCGGTGCGGGTGTAGTAGTCACGCTCGGGCAGGCCGAGACCGCCCTGATCGAGCTGGGCGACCTGTTTCGTGGCGTCCTTGAAGTCCTGTCCCTGGCCGAAGCCGAAGAAGAGATTGACGCCATAGCGCTGGAGCTCACCGGTGAGGTAGGGGAGGCCGGAGACGGAGACCTTATCGATCTCGGTGAGCAGTGGCTGGATGGGAGCGAGGCCCTTCTGCTCGATGATGTCGGTGTTCATGCAGGCGGCGTAGTAGTCGCCGATCTTCTGCTCGTTGGGGGAGTGCTGGTCGGCCTTGGCGGCGTAGGTCTTGAGGATGCCGTTGAGATTCTGGGTGTTGACGTTGTAGAGGAGGTAGAACTGGTCGACGGCGGTCTGGTCGTTGGGGATGGGGTGCTGGGCGGCGAAGTTGCCGCAGGCGAACTTGTAGAAGTCGGTGCAGGGATCGGCCTTGGTGTCGATGGCGGCGGTGTCGAAGGACGAGGCCGGGGTGTAATGGGCTTCCGGCGTCTGGGCGCAGAGGGCTGCGGGAGTGGTGAGGGCTGTGGCGAGGGCCAGCAGAGAGAGGCGGTTCATGTGGGCTCCTGAAAACGAGTGTGCGAAGGGAGATGGCCGGGGGCTGGCTCCAGTGAGGGCGTCTGTGAAAGAGTACTGTACGCGGGGTTGAGAATGCTGGTTCCATGGCGAAGGTCGCGAGAGCGGACTGCGATAAGCAGCCTATGCGGGTGCGTGGCTGCGGCGATGCTCCTTGCAGCCGGAAATGGCACTGCCTTCGCGGCGGAGAAGAATGGGCCTGCGATGAAGTTATCGCTGGAGTCGCTGGGGATTCCGGGGATATCCACGAGCTTTCTGGATGCGGGCACGTCGATGCTGACGATCCACCTGCTGGATGATTCGCACCTGCTGGTGACGTTCAGCAAGCGAGGTTTGCTGCCGCGGCTGGAGGGTGATCCGAAGGACGATGACGACCGCGTGGTGGTGGCCGAGGTGCTCGAGCTGCCGACGGGTAAGGTGATGGCGCAGACCGAGTGGCGGATGCATGACCACTCGCGGTATCTGTGGAGCCTGGGACAGGGACGGTTCCTGTTGCGAATCGGGAGTGGATTTTCGACGTTTGCGCCGCTGGCGAAGCTGGGGGAGAAGGAGCCGTTTGCGCGGACATCGTTTCCGTGGCGGCATGGGCTGGCGAGCGCGGTCTTTGTGTCAGAGGACGGCGGGATGTTGACGCTGATGGCGCAGGTGGCGGCGCCGAATGCGCGGCCGCAGATCGATGTGGGGGACACGGTCGAGGTGCATCAGGACCTGACGACCGTGATGGAGTTTTATCGGCTGAAGGGTACGGGAGCTGAGGGCTCGCCGGTGGAGGTGACCTCAGCGGGAAGTCTGCGGTCGCCGGTGCCGTTCTATCTGCCTCTGGATTCGCGCGGGTACCTATGGCCGACGGAGGTGGGGAACAACATGTGGTCGGTGATGTTCGACGACATGCAGGGCAAGACGGCCCCGATGGGACAGCTGCAGAGCAGTTGCACGCCGAGACTGGAGATGGTGAGCCATAGCGAGTACCTGGCGCTGACGTGCCGCGGGGCGGATGACCGGGTGCGGATGGCGAGCTACGGGCTGGATGCGCAGGAGACGTGGCAGGAGGACTTTGGGGACTTCGGGCCGCCGGTGTTCCAGGCTGCTCCAGCGGCGGGGCGGTTTGCGATGAGCCGGAAGGTGGAGGCGCCGGTGGTGCTGCCGACAGCGCTGGGCGGACCTCCGATGATGAACAATGATGCTGCGTCGACTGCGGACCGGCAGGAGGTGCGGGTGTATCAGACGGCGAGCGGGAGCCTGCTGCTGAAGACTGATGCGTCGCCTGCAATCAAGACGGCTGAGAATTTTTCGCTGAGCGAGGATGGGACGGAGCTTGCTGTGGTGCGCGAGGGAGCGATCGAGGTGTTCAAGCTGCCGGGGCTGACGGCGAGGGACAAGGACGATGTGGCGGAGGTGGCGAAGTTTGCTCCGCCGGAGGATACCGGGCCGGTGCTGCTGGGTCTGCTGACGGGCAGGCCGAAGGCCAGGGAGACGGTAAAGGCGGCCGCGATGGCGGAACCGCAGCCAGCAGCGCTGGCGGATGTGTCGGCGGCGGTGGATGCTCCCGGAAATGCGAAGGTGGCGGGACCGGCGGTGCCGAAGCGGAAGCCTCCGACGCTGCTGAAGCCGGGGGAGAAGGCGCAGTTTGGGGGGAGCAAGGGTGCGGAGGCGGCGCCGCAATGAGAATGGGGGCGGAGCTAGAAGCAGGTCTCTCCGCTACGGCGATGAGACCGCCTTCGGTCGAGATGACACTTCAGGGATTATGAATGAAAGAGGCCGGGAGAAAGTCTCCCGGCCTCTTCGTGATGCATGCTGCGGATGCTTAAGCCTTGGTGACGACGGCCTTGACGCGGGCGTTGAGACGGCCCTTGTAGCGGCTGGCGGTGTTCTTGTGCAGGACACCCTTCTGGACAGCCTTGTCGAGGACGGAGACGGTGGCGCGGTAGACTTCTGCGACCTTGGTCTTGTCGCCGGCGGCGAGGGACTCGCGCATGAGGCGGAGCGAGCCGCGGAGCTTGGACTTGTTGGCGCGGTTGATGGCCGTCTTGGTGACGGTCTGACGGGCGCGCTTGAGGGAGGATACGTGATTTGCCATGGTGATTGATTCTTTCTATGTCGCCCGCCTGCGCGGGGAATTTTGAGGGATGCACTCGGAGGCTGATGCGCTGTGTTGGTACACGTAGTGCAGCGGATCCGGTACGAGGTTAATTTTAGCGGAAATTAGGGGTTGGGGCAATGTTTGGCAGGGGATAGGTGTGGGGGACCAGGCGCGATGCAGGCTGAAGAGCAGGTCTCTCCGCTCCGGCGGTGAAGCCGCCTCCGGTCGAGATGACACATCTCAGGTGGTTCAGAAAGCAGGTCCTTCGCTTGCACCCCGCCTGCGCTCAGGATGACACTGCCAAAAGGATATGCACCGAGATTGGTTCAAGATTTACACAGGGGCGGTTGACGCCGGGTTGGGGGTGGCGTTACTTTCTGAGCAACATCGATACTCTATTGGTTCCTACAGCCAATCCGGGGCAGGCGAGGCAGGCGGCGAAGGTCGCTGGGTCTGGCGTCTGGTTCGGAGGTCTCGATCGCCATCCCCTGCATCCTAACCCTGTGTACTCTCCTGACGGAGGTCAGGCACCAACTTGGTAAAAAAATCGCTGCAACTCACTCCCGGAATTGAGCCGCTGTATGGCACACGCGACGAGAATCTTCGTCTGATGGAAGATGGGCTGGACGTTCAGATCGACCTACGATCGGACAGTATTCAGTTGATGGGGGACGCCACGGCGGTCGCCCGGGTTGAAGGGATTTTTACGGACTTTGAGTACCTGCGGAAGATAGGGATTCATCCTCACAACGGCGAGCTGAATGCCTTGCTGAAGATGGTGGTTTCGGACCCGACAGTGACGCTGCGTGGGCTGGTGGAGAGTGGCAAGCAGCGCAATGCGGGCGTAAAGCGGATGGTGCAGCCGCGGAGCCCGAATCAGCGGAAGTATGTCGAGGCGATCGAGAACCACGACATGACATTCGGCATCGGACCGGCGGGTACAGGTAAGACGTACCTTGCGGTGGCGATGGCGGTCAGTGCGCTGCTGGCGAAGAAGGTGTCGCGGATCATCCTGGTGCGGCCGGCGGTGGAGGCGGGCGAGCGGCTGGGGTTCCTGCCGGGATCGCTACAGGAGAAGGTCGATCCATACATGCGACCGCTGTATGACGCGCTGTATGACCTGCTCGATCCGATCAAGGTCGACAAGATGCTGGAGACGAATGTGATCGAGATCGCTCCGCTGGCGTTTATGCGTGGGCGGACATTGAACGATGCGTTCATCATCATGGATGAGGCTCAGAATACGACGAACGAGCAGATGAAGATGTTCCTAACGCGCCTGGGCAACGGCGCGAAGGCGATCATCACGGGCGACCTGACGCAGACGGATTTGCCGAATCCGAAGAAGAGTGGACTGCTGGAGGCCCTGCATGTGCTCGATGGCGTAGATGGGATTAAGTTCTGCCACTTTGAAGACGTGGACGTGGTGCGGCACCAGCTGGTGCAGCGGATCGTGCGCGCTTACGACGGATACAAGGCGGTGGAGCAGCTTCCGCTGGCGATGGAGATTCCGGGGAGTGCACCGACGGAGCCGGTGAAGCGGACGGTGCATACGCAGTGAAGCGGGGAATAGGGAGTAGGGAGTCAAGCAAAGGGGCCGACTGATGTCGGCCCCTTTGGCTGTTTGGGTAGCCGCGGGAGATGCAGATTCCTCCGCTGCACTTCGGAATGACAAGGAGAGAGGGGATCGACTGCGGTAGCATCAAAGGACGCATGATGACTTTGGAGCCTCCTCGAAAGATGGGTACGGACTGGCGGGAGCTTGGGCTCTCCCAGGCGGGACTGACGCGGTTTGTTGGCGTGGCGCAGCGGGCGGTGGGACTGCGCGGCGAGGTTGAAGTGCTGTTGACCGACGACAAGACCCTGCGGCGGCTGAATCGCGAGTGGCGCGGCAAGGACAAGGCGACGGATGTGCTGAGCTTTCCGGCTTCTGAGGAGTTGGAAGGGATTGCTGCCGGGGACCTGGCGGTATCGCTGGAGACGGCGGCGAAGCAGGCGGCGGAGCAGGGGCATACGCTGCGGGATGAGGTGCGGGTGTTGCTGCTGCACGGGATGCTGCATCTCGCGGGGATGGACCATGAGGTGGATGGTGGGGAGATGGCTGCTCGTGAGGCGGAGCTGCGGAAGCAGCTGCGGTTGAAGAGCGGGTTGATTGCTCGGGTGACAGGGGTTCGGGGACGGGGAGTGGGGATTAGGAAGAGCAAAGGCAACAGCAGATTCCCTGCGGGAATGACAAAACGTGGACGGGTGGTGGTGGCGTGATGACTGGATCGAGTCTTGCGGTGCTGTTGCTGCTTTGCCTGCTCGCGCTGGTGGCTTATGTTGACCGGATTTATTTTGAGATGGGCAAGTTTCTCTCGCGGGAGTACACCGAGAACATCGAGGTGTGGGAGGAACGGGTCGAGCCGAAGCTGCGGCTGAGCCGTGAGTCGGCGGCGATGTCTGCTAGCGTGCTGCGACAGATGTCGCTGATCGCGTTAACGTTTCTGCTGGCGATCCGGCTGCAGGGAAAACTCGGTCACAGCCTGGAGGAGATTGCGCGGACGGTGTTCGAACTGCTGCTGGTGCTGGTGGTGTTTGACCGGCTGCTTCCGCAGATTTTTTTCACGAAGACGAAGGGTGAGTGGATCGCGCGGATCATTCCGCTGCTGCAGTGCTTGTTCTACATCGTGCTGCCGGTAACGCTGGCGATTGGACTGTTGCTGTCGATTGCAGGACTGGCGGAGCCGGAGATTACGACGCCTGAGCATTCGGGTGAGGCGATGGATGCTCTGCTGGAGGCTGGCGAAGAAGAAGGCGTACTCGACCAGGAAGATCGCGAGCTGGTGCGGAGCGTGGTGGAGTTTGGCGACAAGGTTGTGCGCGAGGTGATGACGCCGCGTCCCGAGATGTTTGCGGTTGCTGGCGCAACGACGCTGGAGCAGTTCACGACCGAGGTGAACGCGCACCAGTTTTCGCGTGTGCCGGTGTACGGCGAAAGCATGGATGAAGTGACAGGTATTGCGTTCGCTCGCGACCTGCTGGGTGTGAAGGACACGGAGGCTGCGAGGCGGACGGTGGCGGAGCTGCAGCGGCCGGCGGTGTATATCCCGGAGACGAAGAAGGTGAACGAGCTGCTGCGCGAGATGCAGCGGCAGAAACAGCACATGTCGATCGTGATCGACGAGTATGGCAGCGTGGCGGGGCTGGTGACGATTGAAGACCTGTTGGAGGCGATTGTCGGCAATATCGAGGACGAGCACGATACGGAGACCGATGACGACGCTGCGACTGCCGAGCCGGAGGGGACGTGGCTGCTGCCTGGAAGCTACGACGTAAGCCGCCTGCGAGAGCTATTTGAGACAGCGCGAACGTTGGGCGCGGAGGAAGAAACCTCAGAGGAGGAAGGCGACGAAAACCGTGCAGAGGAAGATGAGCAACGGCTGTCTCAGCTAGTGAGTGGGTATGAAGCGACTACGGTGGGTGGGCTGGTAAGCGAGATCGCCGGGCATATTCCGCTGCCGGGTGAGGTGGTGGAGGATGGACCTCTGCGGCTGGAGGTTGTGGCTTCGACGGACCGGCGGGTCGAGCGGGTGCGGGTGGGGCTGAAGGCGATGTCGGCTAGCGAGCCGGAGTAAGGAAAAGCAGGGAATAGGGAGTGGGGAGCAGGGAATAGTGGGGCCGAAGGTGTCATCATAGAGGGATGGCATTGCGGAGTGGATTTGTATCGATCGTTGGGCGTCCTAATGCAGGTAAGTCGACGCTTTTGAACGCCCTGCTGGGGCAGAAGCTGGCGATTGTGACGCATAAGCCGCAGACGACGCGGACGCGCATCCAGGGCGTGCTGGAACTGCCCGTGCGTAAGAAGGTCAAGGGCGATCCGGGACGGCCTGCGGCGCAGGTGGTGCTGGTGGATACTCCTGGTGTGCATAAGCCGGAGACACAGCTGGACAAGCGGATGATGCAGGAGGTCCATGACGCGCTGGAGACGCGCGATGTGGTGCTGTTTATTGTCGACGTGACGCACCGTCTGCCCGAGGCGAAGAAACCTCAGACGAGTGAAGAGTTTGCCGAGGCGCGCAAGGTGCGGACGCTGGGGCAGCATCGGCGGCAGTTGAGCAAGGCTGAGGACGACTTCGCGCTGCAGTTGGTGAAGAAGCTCGATTGTCCGGTGGTGCTGGTGCTGAACAAGATCGATGCGCTGCCGAAGACGACGCTGCTGCCGCTGATCGCGCACTGGACGGCGCTGCATACGTTTGCGGATGTGATCCCGATATCGGCGAAGAAGAAGGACAACCTTGAACTGTTGCTGGACAAGGTGGTGGCGCAGCTGCCCGAGGGACAGCGGTATTTCCCGAAGGACCAGCTGACGGATCAGCCGGAGCGGTTTCTGGCGGCGGAGATCATTCGCGAGAAGATCCTGCTGTTGACGGGTGAGGAAGTGCCGTACGCAACGGCGGTGGTGATCGAGAAGTTCGAAGAGCCTGCGAGCCTGAAGAAGGGCAAGGACGGCAAGCTGCCGATGACGAAGATTACGGCGGCGATATTCTGCGAGCGGCAAGGGCAGAAGGGCATCCTGATCGGTAAGCAGGGTGAGATGCTGAAAAAGATTGGAACGACGGCACGGAAGGACCTCGAGGGGCTGCTGGGAACGAGGGTGTTTCTGGAGCTGTTTGTGAAGGTGCAGGACGAATGGCGGGCGTCGCGTGGATTTGTGGAGGAGCTGGACTGGCGGCGTCAGCTGGAACAGATGGCAGAAGTGCAGCAGCGGAACAGCAGCCTGGCGAAGCAGCGAGGTGGCGCTGCTCCGGATGACGATGAGGGTGCTGAGTAGTGATGGGGTTGCGCCAGTGGGCGGAGTCTCTGACTCAGCCTAAGGGCTGCGCAGACCTGCGTGTGGGGAATCTGCGGATGGTGGCGATTACGCCGGAGATGCTGGCGGCGGAGACAGCTCAGGACATGGCTCGGCTGGGCGAGCTGCTGCATGCGAAGATGACGGGCGAGTGGCCTCCGGTGGAGTGGGAGCCGCATGTATACGCGTTCATCGCGAAGCAGTATGAGGAGCATCCGCAGACGATGGGATGGCATCGGTATGTGGTGCTGTGCGATGGACTGGGGATGATGCGTACGCTGGTGGGTGCGGTGGGGGCGTTTCCCAAGGGCGATGGCGATGCGGAGATCGGGTACTCAACGCTGCCGCAGTTTCAGCGGCGAGGGTATGCGACGGCGACGGCGAAGACGCTGGTGGAGTGGCTGCTGACGCGGGACGGCGTGACGAGTGTGAGTGCGTGCACGTTTCCGAGGCTGCCGGAGTCGATCAAGGTGATGGAGCGGTGCGGGATGACGTATGTGGGGCTGGGGGATGAGCCCGGGACGGTGCGGTATCAAAGGTGCAGGGATTAGGGATTTGAAAGGGCTGAGACTCTTCGAACACCAGCGTCTCAGGATCGAGACGTTGGTGTTCGAACGGGGGCAAGCTTATTGCAGGAGTGAGGTGGCGACGGCGGTCATCGCGGTGACGCCGGTGCGTAGAGTGGGTTCGGGCAGGGGTTCGAACTTATTGGTGTGGGGGCCAGGGAGTGCCTTACCTGCGGCGGTGGCGGCGGCGAACTTTGCAGGGTCCATCGCGCCGAGCCAGAGGAAGGCTACGGGTATCTTGTGGCCTTCGAGTCCGAAGACGCCGACATCTTCCGAGCCCATTACGCGCTGCTCCTGCTCGACGTTCGCTGCGCCGAGGGTGGCGATGAGAGTCTTGCTGACGGCGGTCATCAGCTTGGGATCGTTGTAGAGGACAGGGGTGGATTCGTTGTCGAGGACGGTGACCTTCGCGGCCTTGTCGGCGGGCAGGTTGAAGGAGGTGGTGAGACCTGCAGCCATCTGGGTGAGGCCGTCGATGATGGTCTGGCGGCTCTTGTCGGTGAAGGAGCGCGTGGTGAGCTCGAGCTTGACCTCGTCGGGGATGATGTTGCGCTTGGTGCCACCGTGGATGTCGCCGACGGTGACGACGGAGGGGTCCTGCGGATCTTCTTCACGGCTGACGATGGTCTGCAGCTGCGTGATGTAGAGCGCGGCCATGGCGATGGGATCGCGACCGAGGTTGGGCGCGGAGCCGTGGCCGCCGATGCCCTTGATGACGACGTCGATAGAGGTGGAGGAAGCGAGTGTGGGGCCGAGGACGAAGCCGACCCTGCCTGCGGGGAGGGCGTTGGTGTCGTGCAGGCCGATGATCTTGTCGGGCGTGCCGAAGCGCTCGTAGAGGTGGTCGGCGAGCATGGCTTTTGCGCCGTCGATGGTTTCTTCAGAGGGCTGCGCGACAAGCATGAGCGTGCCATGCCACTTGGATTTGCTTTCGGCGAGCGCCTTGGCCGTGCCGATCAGGACGGTGGTGTGTACGTCGTGTCCGCAGGCGTGCATGACGCCGACGTCCTGCCCGGCGGGGTTCTTGGTCATGACATGCGAGGCGTAGGGGACGCCGGTCTCTTCGATGATGGGCAGGGCGTCCATGTCGGCGCGGACGAGCAGCGTGGGACCTGCGCCGTTTTTGAGAATGCCGACAACGCCGAAGGCCTGCGAGCCGTCAGGATATTTGCCGACGTGCTCTGTGACGGTGTAGCCGTCAGCGCGGAGAGCCTTGGCAACGATGGAGGAGGTGCGCTCTTCGTGATGGGAGAGCTCGGGGTGGGAGTGGAGATCTTTGTAGACGTCGACGAGGCCGTTGATGTCCTGCGCGCGGGCGACAAAAGGAAGAGCGAGGGCGGCGCAGAAGACGGCGCGGCTGAGGTGCTTGGGGTCTATCGACAAGAGGGTGCCTCCAAAATTGCGGGTGTGTTCGCAGTATAGCGGAGGAGGACGGGGTGAGATGGAGATCAGGGTTTTGCGCGCAGACCGTGGAGAAGGAAGGCCATGAGGAACTGGGTGTCGTCTGCGGCTTGATGGTGTTCGGAGAAGGCACGGCGTTCGTTGACGCCCCGGATGGCGTCCATGGCGGCCCAGGCTGCAGAGAGGAAGTCCTGCTGGGGGATTTCGCCCGCGGCGGCGGCTTCTTCGTAGAGGCCTTTGAGGTAGAGCACCGCCTCCTGCAGCCAGGCGAAGGTTCGTTTGCGGTGCTGGGACTGGCGGTTGATGGTGAGGATGATGCGGTATAGCTGCTGGTGCTCATCCCAGAAAGCGATGCGGACGGCGATGAAAGCGGCGAGCTTGCGGGTGAAGTCTGTTTCGCGGCGGACGTGCTCGTCGGTAAGTGCTGCGAGCTGGTGAAGAGCCTGTCCGACGGTGGCCTGATAGACGGCGTCCTTGGAGTCAAAGTAGCGATAGAGTGTGCCTTTGGCGAGTTTGGCGGCCTTGGCGATTTCGGCCATCTTAGCGGCTTCAAAGCCCTTGTTTGCAAAGACTTTTGTGGCGGCGACGAGGATTTCGGAGCGGCGGAATTCGGCGACGAGTTGCTGTTTGCGGTCGGCAGCGGAGCGCGGCATGGGAGGTCCTTCAAAGCTGAAATAGAGTATAAGTGTGCGACGAAATGACCCGTGGGTCATCTAAAGGTACAGAGAGTCTAATCTATGGTTTTGGAAGAACAAGAAGCGGGGATAAACGGGGCGGAATTGGCGCTGGCCGAAGGCGCACCCGTGTTCGATAACGAGCGCACACCGGAGGCACGGCTGTTCAATCCGTGGATCGTGGCGCTGGTGGTGACGATCGGTACGTTTATGGAGGTGCTGGACACCTCGATCGCGAACGTGGCGCTGCCGCATATTGCGGGCGGTTTGTCGGCGTCGCTCGATGAGGGTGCGTGGGTGCTGACAAGTTACCTCGTGGCGAACGCGGTGGTGCTGCCGATGAGCGGGTGGCTCTCGTCGGTGATGGGACGCAAGAACTACTATCTGATTTCGGTGGCATTCTTTACGCTGTTTTCTGCGTTGTGCGGCATGGCACCGACGCTCGGCATGCTGGTGGTGTTTCGCGTGGGGCAGGGACTTGCTGGCGGCGGATTGCAGCCTTCGGTGCAGGCGATTCTGGCGGACAGCTTTCCGGCAGAGAAGCGCGGCATGGCGATGGCGCTGTATACGGTGGCGATCCTGGTGGCTCCGGTGCTTGGACCTACGGCGGGTGGATGGATCACGGACAACTATTCGTGGCGCTGGATCTTCTACATCAACATTCCGATCGGCGCTGCGTGCATCTTCCTGACGCGTATCGTGCTGGAAGATCCTGCGTACATGAAGGAGATGAAGGCGAAGGCCCGCAAGCTGTCCGTTGATTGGACGGGGCTGGGGTTGATCTCTATAGGACTGGCGTCGCTCGAGATCATTCTCGACAAGGGACAGGAGCTTGACTGGTTCGGTTCGAACTTCATCGTGTTCTTTGCGTCGCTCTCGGCAATTGCGCTGGTCTGTGCGGTGATCTGGGAGTTGAAGCGCGAGAACCCGGTGGTGAACCTGCGACTGTTGAAGGAGCGGAACTTCCTGTTCTGCTGCCTGATTATTCTGGGGTTGTACGCCGCGCTGTATGCGGCTACCTATCTTCTGCCGCTCTACATGCAGGAGATGATGGGCTATACCGCGACGATCTCGGGCTTTGCTCTTTCACCTGCCGGGCTGTTTACGATGCTTGAGGTGCCACTAGTTGGATACATGCTGACCAAAGGGTACGACCCACGAAAGATGGCGCTCTGCGGCATCCTTGTGGTGGCTACGTCGTTCTTCTGGATGAGTTCGCTGGACCTGGAGATCTCCGAGCGCAACCTGATCCTGCCGCGCATTCTGCAGGTGCTGGGAGTGGGTATCATCACGGTACCGATCAGCACGGTGGTATTTCGCTTCCTTCCGAAGACGGAGAGTTCGCAGGCTGCGGGCATCTTCGCGCTGATGCGTAACGAGGGTGGCAGCCTGGGCATTGCGCTGGTGAGCACGATGCTGCAACGTCGCGAGCAGGTCCACCAGGCGATGCTGGGGCAGCACATCACGGCGACAAGCCCGATGGTGCAGAGATACATGAATGGAGTCGCGGCGAGGGCGGGGAATGCTGCGGATGTTCACTATTCGGGCATGGCGCAGTTGTATGGCGCGCTGCAGCGGCAGGCTTCGCTGCTGTCGTATATGGACCAGTTTTCGATGCTGTGCGGGCTGATGCTGCTGATGGTGCCTTTGGTGTTCTTTCTAAAGAAGCCGCCGGTGCTGAAGCATATCGAGCTGGAAGCGCATTGAGGTTGCTTCCTGAAGACAACGCAGCCGCATGATCAGGACATGCGGCGGCGTTGTCTGGTGTACGCATTATTCGCGGGTGGTGATGCCGAGGGTTTTCATCTTGCGATAGAGGTGGGAGCGTTCGAGGCCGAGGGATTCGGCGGCTCGGGAGACGTTGCCCATGGAGCGGTCGAGCTCTTTCAGGATGTAGTCGCGCTCATAGGCTTCGCGGGCCTGTTGCAATGTGGTGAACTCTTCTCGGTTGCCTGTGCGAGGGGCTGAGCCGTCGGTGCGCTGCACGAGCATGGGCAGGTGCTTGGCTTCGATGCGCTGGACCTTGGGGTTGAGGATGAGGACGCGCTCCATGACGTTGCGCAGCTCGCGGACGTTGCCAGGCCAGTGGTACTGCTTGAGCGCGGTGAGGGCGGAGTCAGCGATTTCAACGTGGGGGCGGCCATACTGCTGGCCGAACTCGGAGAGAAACTCGCGCGAGAGCAGAGGGATATCTTCCTTGCGGTCGCGCAGCGGTGGAGTGAAAAATGGGATGACGTTGAGGCGGTAGAAGAGGTCTTCGCGGAAGTTGCCGCGGGCGATCTCTTCTTCGAGGTCCTTGTTGGTGGCGGCGATGACGCGGGCGTCGATGTGGACGGGCGTGCTGGCGCCGACGGGATAGAAACGCTGTTCGTCTAACGCGCGCAGAACCTTGGCCTGCGTTTTGAGGCTCATGTCGCCGACCTCGTCGAGGAAGAGGGTGCCGCCGTCGGCGCGTTCGAAGGTGCCGCGTTTTTGCGACGGCTGGTTGGGACCGCCGGGGCCTGCGCCGTGGCGGTAGCCGAAGAGTTCGGCCTCGATGTAGTCCTCGGGAATGGCGGCGCAGTTGAGCTCGACGAAGACGCGGTCGCGACGCAGGGACTCGGTGTGGATGGCGCGGGCGATGAGCTCTTTGCCGGTGCCGGATTCGCCGAAGATGAGCACGCGGCCGTTGGTGGGGGCCATCAGCTTGATCTGCTGGCGAAGCGCTTTGACGGAGATGGATTCGCCGGTGATGGAGCTGCGGTTCTGCTGGCGCGAGAACTCGTGATTGTCCTGGCGGAGACGATGGGCGTTGACGGCGTTGCGCAGAACGAGCAGCGTGCGGTCGAGCGAGAGCGGCTTTTCGAGGAAGTCGTAGGCTCCGAGCTTGGTCGCACGTACGGCGGATTCGATGGTGCCGTGGCCGGAGATCATGATGACCTCGGGCGCGTTGGCGGGAGGCTCACTGGGCTGTGTGCTGCGAATTTGTGAGAGGACATCGAGGCCGTCGCCGTCGGGCAGCCAGATGTCGAGCAGGACGGCCTGATAGTCGGCGTCGCGGAGGAGTTCGAGGGCTTCGGCTGCGGTGGCGGCCGTGGTGACGATGTAGTCCTCCTCGCGGAGGATGGCCTCGAGGGAGTCGCGGATGCCCGGTTCGTCGTCGACGATAAGAACGTGATTCATAGGGAAAGGGAGAAGACAGGAGTGGGGAGACAGGAGTGAAAGGTGGTCATGCGGAGATCCTCTCGTTGATCGGAAGAGTATCTGAGGTTTCCGACTCGGTTGTGGAGGCGGTGCGGAGTTCGAGGATGAAGACGGCGCCAGCAGGGAGGTTCTTCTCAGCGCGGATGGTGCCTTGGTGTTCCTGCACGATTTTAGCGGCGATGGAGAGGCCCAGGCCGGTGCCGCGCTGCTTAGTGGAGAAGTAAGGGAGGAAGAGGCGTTCGCGCATCTCGTCGGTGAGGCCGGGTCCAGTGTCGGCGACGGTGAGCTCGACGGTCGTGGAAGAAAGGGAGCGTGTGGTGATGTGAAGCTCTCGGAGCAGCGAGTTCTGCATAGCCTCCGCAGCGTTGTCGATGAGATTGGTAAGAGCGCGCTTGAGGGCTTCGGGGTCGGCCAGGATGAGAGGCAGGTTGGGCGCGAGGCTCTGTTTTAGGTTGATGTTGCGAAGGCGGCCGGCGAAGAGTGCGAGGGCGCTGTCCACGATAGTGTTGAGGTCTGCGGGCCGCGGGCGCGAGGTAGGGAACTCGGCGAGTGAAGAGAACTGATCGACCAGCGCGCGCATGGTTTCGACCGAGGCAGAGATGACCTCGACGGAGCGCTGCATGGTGGCGATGGAGGGCGATTGCAGCAAGTTGTCAGCGAGCAGTGTGTTGAGTCGTGGGATATGGCGCGCGATGAGTTCGGCGTTGAGGCCGATGGGGGTAAGGGGATTCTTGATCTCGTGCGCAACGCGACGGGCGACCTCCTTCCAGGCACTCTGCTTCTGCGCGTGGAGCAACTCGGTGGCGTCTTCGATGACGATGACGTAGCCGACGTGGGCGCGGTCACCACTGGAGCCGAGTTCAAGCAGCGCGGCAGTGGCAGAGATGTGGAGCGTGCCGGAGGGTGAGGGCATTTCAATTTCGCCCGAAGCAGAGCCCATGCGGTGGGCTCGGCGGAGGAGAAGATCGAGAGCGTCGGTGAGTTCGACGGGGAGCACGGAGGAGATAGGGAGGCCGATGAAGATCTTCTGGCCGCCGGGGTCGAGCATCTCGGAGAAGGCGCGATTGCTTAGGACGATCTCGCGGGTGGCAGAGAGCGTGACGACGCCGTTGGGGATCGTTTCGATGATGGTCTCGAGCTCGGAGGTGCGCTGCTCGAGGGTGTAGTTGAGTTCGGAGAGCTTGAGGGTAGAGCGGGCGGCGGTCTCGTGGGCAGATTCGAGATCGTTGGCCATGGCGTTGAAGCGGTCGACAAGTTCGCCTAGTTCTTCGGTGGCGAATTCTCCGACTCGATAGGCGTAGTCGCCCATGGCGATGGCTTCCATAGCGTCGGCGAGTGATTCGATGGGGCGTGTGACCTGCTTGCTGAGGTTGAGCGCGAGCCAGCAGATGGCGAAGACGGCCAGGCCGGTGACGAGCAGCAGGATCACCATGTAAAGGTTGCGGATCTTGCGGCGTTCGCGGTAGAGGAGCCAATAGGCGTCCGCAGATTTACGCAGGCGCAAGGAGGTGTCGGTGATGCCTGCGGGGATGGGCAAGCCGACGACGACAATACCGCCCTGCTGAAGGCCGGCAGTGGCAAGGGTGTAGTCGTTGCCAGCAATGGTGTAGAAGGGATCGTCGCCACCGCGCTGGGCCGCCTGCAGGATGGCGTGCTGCACGGGGCCGCGCAGCGAGACGGCGCCGTGGAGTACGCGCGACGGAGAGGCGGGACCCGTTGCTTCTTCGTCCGGGGTGCGTTCGTCGGCTTCGCTGGGCGGCTGTAGACTCTTGATCTCCCCGTTTGGAGAGTCCTGCGGAACGTTCAGCGAGGCGATGGCGGCGCCGTTGCGATAGAGCAGGACGAATCCACCCTGCAGGCTAAGTTCATGCTCCTGCAGTACGCGCTGCGCCTGGGCTGAGATGCCTGCTGTGGGATTGTTCGGGGCGAAGAGTGGCAGGTCGGCGAGTTGCGCGGTGATGGTGCCGGCTTCGGCTCGGGAGTTAGTGGCGGCGTAGCGGAAGAGTTCGGTAGCCATGCGGTCGGCATCGTCGCGCATCTCGGTGACGGGCTGCGAAAACCAGCGATCGACGGCACGATTCATCAGCATGTAGCTGAAGGCGAACATGAAGGCGAGCGGGACGAGCGAGACGAGCGCTGCTCCCCACAACATGCGGGTGCGCAGACGGGTGCCGAGAACGCGGCTGCGCTGATCGGCGTAGAGCTTGAGGACGTTGCGCACGAGCAGCACAAGCACGCCAACGAAGAGAAGGAAGGCCAGCACCGAAAGAGCGATGAAGACCAGCGTCTGGATGGGCGAGACAGGATTGAGGAAGTTGAGACGAAAGGCGTTGAGCGTGGAGAAGATGAGCAGCAGCACGAGGGTCGTGATCCCGAGAAGGATGACGAGGTTTCCGCGGCGGCTGGAGGCGGGTGCCATGGGGAAAGTTTACGCGCTTGCAGGGGGTATCAGACGGCAAAAGGGCAGAACCGAAGCTCTGCCCTTGCTTGCGCTGCTGGATTGGACTCAGGGATGGACCTGGCTGATGGCCTTGTACTCGCGGTTCTGGGCCTGGGCAACGGCCTTGTAGGTGAGGAAGCCGTTGAAGGTGTTGACGCCTTCGGCGATGCCGGCATCCTCGCGGATGGCAACGTTTGCGCCGAGCCTGGCGAGCTTCATCACATAAGGAAAGGTCGCGTTGGTGAGCGCCAGCGTGCTCGTGTTGGGTACGGCCGCGGGCATGTTGGTTACGCAGTAGTGGACAACGCCGTTGACCTCGTAGGTGGGGTCGGTGTGCGTGGTCGGATGAGCGGTTTCGATACAGCCACCCTGATCGATAGCAACGTCGACGATGACCGCGCCCTTTTTCATCTTGGCGACCATCGCCTTGGTGACGAGCTTGGGAGCTGCAGCGCCGGGGATAAGGACGCCGCCGATAAGCAGGTCGGCTTCCATCGCTGCCTTCTCGATGTTGTAGGCGTTCGAATAAAGGGTATGAACGCGGCCACCGAAGATGTCGTCGATTTCGCGAAGGCGATTCAGGTTGAGGTCAATCATGGTGACCTTTGCGCCGGTGCCGAGAGCGATCTTGGCTGCGTTGGTGCCGACGATACCGCCGCCGATGATGCAGACATTGCCGGGAGGCACGCCGGGTACGCCGCCGAGCAGAACACCACGACCACCGCGCTCCTTCTCAAGGCAGGTAGCTCCGACCTGAACGGAGAGACGCCCAGCAACCTCGGACATGGGAGTGAGGAGTGGCAGACCACCGACGCGATCGCGAACGGTCTCATAGGCGATGCCTGTGACCTTTTTTTCGAGCAGGGCGTCGGTGAGTTCACGCAGTGGAGCGAGATGCAGATAGGTGAAGAGAAGGAGGTCCTTGCGGAAGTGGTAGTACTCCGACGGGATGGGCTCTTTGACCTTGACGATCATGTTGGCGTTCGACCAGACGTGGTAGGCCTCGCCGACGATCTCAGCACCGACGGCCTGGTATTCGTCGTCGGGGAAGGAGGACAATGCACCGGCATCTTTTTCGATGAGGACTTTGTGGCCCGCCTCGACGAGGGCGCGAGCGCCTGCTGGAGTAATGCCTACGCGGCTTTCGTGGTCTTTGAGCTCTTTGGGAACGCCAATAATCATAACCACTTGAGTGTATCTTAGAGCCTAGTGAATCCGCTATTGAGCAAGCGTTTGGAGCCGGAGACCAAGCCGCGCAGAAGGCTGGAGCGCCGGTTGGCGTGGGTGCTGGCTGCGTTCATTGGTCTGGTCTTTGTGCTCCCGCATCTGGTGCGGATCGCTACCCTGGGCAGTTATACGGCGTACACGCCGTTTACCGCGCACTCGCGTAGCGCGATGGTCTTCGACGAGACGTTTTTGTACGCAGCCGAGGCGAACCACATGCTGACGCGCGGTGGGGCGATGGCGTACGACGATACGTGGGAGCATCGCGACGCGGTATATCCATACTCCGTGGTGCCGACTGCGGTGGAGGCAACACTTGCGGCGGTGGTGCGCAGTCTGAAGCTGGCCCATATGATGCTGGCCTTTGTGTGCACAGCCCTAAGCGGTTTCCTGCTGATGGCGTTGTTTCGCAAGGTGGGTGCAGAGGTGTGGCTGGCTGCTCTGCTGGCGATGGCCGTGCTGGTGGGGGCGTTTTCGCCGATGACGTTGAAGCTGGATGTGCTGGCGTTCCTGCACCATGCGAAAGGCGCGCGAGTGGTGGATTCACTGCAGGCCTCGCGAATGCCGAATCCAGCGATGACTTTTCTGCAGTCTGCGGCGGCGTTGCTGTTGCTGGCGAACTGCGTGCGTGGTGACGAGCGACCGAGTAACGTGTTGAAGTGGGCCGCAGGTGCGGGTTTGCTGGGTGGACTACTCTTCTTCAGCTATATCTACTACGCCATTACCTGGGCTGCGCTGCTATGTCTGCTGGCGGTAGCCTCGCTGTTGTGGCGGCGGTGGATTCCGTACACGGTGTGGATGCCACTAGGGATCACCGGGATGTTGGCCGTGATCTTCATGGCGTGGAAGCATGTCTCGATCATGCAGGGAAACTATGAGCTGCGCGCAGCTCGCATCGGCTTGTACCACTCTCATGCATGGGACCCACCGTCGTTGGAGGTGACGCGGTTCTGGGGGCTGCAGGCGCTGGCGTGCGCTCTCGTATGGCTGTGGCTGCGTCGCCGACGCAGGGCGGGCAGCGAGGCCTGGCACTATGCGGACGCCCTGATGCCGGTGCTGCTCGCAGCGATGATGAGCGGGCTTGTCGGTTTGAACATGCAGGTGATTACCGGGTTCAATCTGCAGCAGGCGCAGCATTATCCGCACATGATTCTGCAGCCGGTGGGTTGCATGATGATCGGCGTGCTGGTGGCGCTGCTGGTGCCGCAAGGACGAATCTGGAAGATCGTGGCGGGCGCCGGTTTTGTCCTGGTGCTGGGTCTTTCGGCCATGGCGCAGATAGAGGCAGGCCGCGACACGGCGGAGGTGCATCGTTTGCCTGCCGCCGAGCAAACGCTGTTTGCGTGGCTCAATGCCAACACGCCGGTGGGATCGGTGGTGGCGACCAATGATCTTGCCTTGTCCATTGTGCTTCCGGTGCAGACGCATAATAGTGTGCTCTTCGCGGATGGGAGCCGGTCAAGCGCGACGGATGATGAGTTGATGGAGCGGTTTCTGCTGGCATCGCGGCTGTTGGGGTCGCCGCCAGCGATCGTCGCGACAAAGCTTGAGGGCGAGGCACCGGCAAGTGAGGACGTGCAGGCGGCGGACTACTCGCTGTACCTATTCGAGTTTTCGGAGAAGTATCAGCGCATCCGGGCCGAACGCCGCGTAGCTCCTGACCGGATCGACGGTGTGGTTCGTTGGTATACGTCGATGGACGTACCGCAGGAGCTAGAGCGGTTTCGGGTGGATTACGTGTGGAGGAAGGGTGATGGCGCTCCGACAGCAGTCGTTGGCTGGCGGTTCGTGCAGGTTCTGCAGACGAACGAGGGGCGGCTCTGGCACCTGATCCGGGAGCCGATTTCCTAGCAGGATTTTCGGGAAAAGGGAACCGTTTATAACAACTTCCATGCGGCCGATAAAGCCGTACAATGAACGGGAAGGGCTCCGCGAAGCCCAATTCCCCACCATTTTAGGAACTGACCGGTCTCATGTCTTCAAAAAACTTCCAGATGCGTACATCGCGTGTCAGCAACATGCGGTCCATCTTTTCGCTGTTTTCGAGCGACCTTGCCATCGACCTTGGCACGGCTAACACCCTTGTGTACGCCCATGGCAAGGGCATTATCGTCAATGAGCCTTCGATCATCGCGGTAAATCGAGTGACCGGCGAGGTGGAAGCCGTCGGAAAAGAGGCCAAGGATATGCTTGGCCGTACGCCGGGCAACATCATCGCCATCAAGCCGATGAAGGACGGTGTGATCGCCGACTTCAAGCAGACGGAGAAGATGCTGAATTACTTCATCCAGAAGGCGCACAACCGCAAGATGATGGTGCATCCGCGCATCGTGATCGGCGTACCTTCTGAAATTACGCAGGTGGAAAAGCGCGCGGTTATGGACTCTGCGTATCGCGCGAAGGCATCTGAGGTTCACCTGGTTGAACAGGCGATGGTGGCGGCTATCGGTGCAGGTCTGCCGATTACGGAGCCGGGCGGCAACATGGTGGTCGACATCGGCGGCGGAACGACGGACATTGCTGTGATCTCGCTGGCGGGTATCGTGTATTCGCGTTCGGTGCGCATGGCCGGCAACCAGATGGACGAGGCTGTGGCGACGTACCTGAAGCGCAAGTACAACCTGCTGGTGGGTGAGCGCACGGCGGAGCAGATCAAGATCGAAATTGGATCGGCCTTCCCGCTGGAGAAGCCGCTGCAGATGGAGATCAAGGGCCGCAACCTGATTGAAGGTGTACCGAAGACGATCACAATCGAAGACTCGGAGATCCGCGAAGCCCTTGGCGAGTGCATCGCGACCATCATGAACGCGATTCGCGTGGCCCTGGAGCGGACACCGCCTGAGCTTTCAGCAGACATCAGTGACCGCGGCATCGTGCTGACGGGTGGCGGCGCGCTGATCAAGAACCTCGATAAGCGCATTCGCGAAGAGACGGGCCTGCCAGTATCGATTGCGGATGATCCTCTCGCAAGCGTGGTGTTGGGCACGGGCAAGATGCTGAGCGACTTCCGCCTGCTGCGGAAGATCTCGATCGACTAAGTAATCGATTGTCTAAAGGTAAAAAGGCTGCCCGCAGGGGCAGCCTTTTCTATCGCGGTCAGGGTATGATGGTCGCCAACTTATGAGCACCTCTTCTGTAGCACTGGAACCCAAGCGGCATTATCCGATCCTTGACGGTCTGCGTGGCGTGGCGTCCGTCATCGTTATCATCTTTCACACGTTCGAGGTGTACAGCGGCGGCGATCCTAAGAAGCAGATACTGAATCACGGTTATCTTGCGGTCGACTTCTTCTTCCTGCTTTCAGGCTTTGTTGTGGCGTATGCATACGACGACCGCTGGACGCGCATGAACTTTCTGGACTTTGCGAAACGGCGACTGATTCGTCTGCAGCCGATGGTAGTGATGGGATCGATCATCGGCGCGGCGCTCTTCTACTTCCAGGGCGGATCGACCTTCCCCCTGGTCGCGGTGACGCCTGTCTGGAAGATGCTGCTGATTATGCTCATCGGCTGCACACTGATTCCCATCCCTGTCTCCTGGGATATTCGCGGCTGGCAGGAGATGCATCCGCTGGACGGGCCGGGATGGTCACTGTTCTTTGAGTATGTTGCGAACATCCTGTATGCGCTTGTGCTGAGACGGCTGGCGAACCGCTGGCTCGCGGTCCTGACTTTTGTGGCTGGCGTGTTTCTGCTGCACATGGCCATCACCTCGCACGGTGGCGACGTGATCGGGGGCTGGAGCATCACGTCGTTACAGCTGCATATCGGCTTTGCGCGGCTGCTCTATCCGTTCATGGCGGGCATCCTGCTGATGCGGGTCGGCAAGTTGATTACTGTGCCTGCTGGTTTTGCGACTGCCAGCTTGCTGTTGATCGCTGCGCTTTGCATCCCGCGCATCGGGTCACCGAACCACGTGTGGCAGAACGGCCTGTATGACGCTCTGTGCATCCTGATTGTCTTCCCTATCATCGTAGCGATCGGTGCGGGCAGCTCGGAGTCGGACGGGAAGATGCAGCGGCTGAGCAAGTTCCTCGGCGACCTCTCATTTCCGCTGTACATCACGCACTATCCGCTGATCTACATCCAGACGGCGTGGGTGATGCAATCTCACCCGCCGCTATGGAAGAGCATCGTGGTCGGGGTATTGCTGTTTGTGACAGCGATCACGATTGCGTATGCGAGTCTGAAGTTGTATGACGAGCCGGTGCGAAAGTGGCTCAGCGCAAGATATCTGCACCTGCGAAAGCCGGTGTAGGAACAGAGAAGGCCGCCCGAGGGCGGCCTTCTCTGTTGGATATGTGGGGAATTAGCGGCCCATCCAGCCGCCGTCTACCGTGATGACGCTGCCGGTGGTGTAGTCGCTGGCGGGGGCACTCAGGTAGAGTGCGGCGCCGGCGAGGTCCTGCGGCTGGCCCCAGCGGCCTGCGGGGATGCGCTCGAGGATCTGGCGGTTACGTGTCTCGTCTGCCTGCAGCGCTTCAGTGTTGGTGGTGGCGAAGTAGCCGGGAGCGATCGCGTTGACCTGGATGTGCTTCGGCGCCCACTCGTTCGCGAGCGCCTTGGTGAGCTGGGCGACTCCACCTTTGCTGGAGGCGTAGGCAGGGACGCGAATACCTCCCTGGAAGCTGAGGAGTGAGGCAATGTTCACGATTTTTCCTCCGACAGGCTTGCCTTCGGGGCCTGACACCTCGCGAGCGATGACCTCGCGCGCGAAGAGCTGCGAGAGCTGAAAGACACCGGTAAGGTTGACCTGCAGAACCTGCTGCCAGCTTTCGAGCGTAGTGTCGACTGCGGCATCGCGGTGGATGGTGCCTGCATTGTTGACAAGAATGTCGACCTTGCCGAAGTGCTTATGTACCGCCCCGAAGAGAGTCTCTGCGCCGGTGGTGCTGGATAGGTCGGCCTGGAAGGCTGCGGCGGTGCCGCCGATGCTCTCCGCGGTTTCGGTGGCGGCGCGACGGTTGCCGTGGACGGCGACGGTGGCACCGGCCTCAGCGAGGGCCGTGGCGATGGCTGCGCCGAGGCCGCTGGCGGCTCCGGTGACGAGGGCGACTTTGCCGTCGAGACGAAAGAGATCGAGGATGCTGGACATAGGTTCAGTCTACCTATGCGGGCGTGTTGCCGGTGGTGGAGATGAGGTAGAAGGTGACACTGGTCTCGGTGGTGCGCTTGTGCGGGGTGCCGCGCGGGATGACGAGCATGTCGCCCTTCTTGAGGTGCAGCTTCGTTGCTCCTTCGGAGGTGGGGGCGAGCCATTCGCTGGGCTTGGTGTTACGACCGTTTTGGGGTGTGCCGCCAACGTCGTAGAGAGTTTCACCGTCCAGAATTTGAACGATGTGGTCACGTCCTTCGTGCCATTCGAACTCCTTCGCGGCCTTCTTGTCTTCGGTGGTGAGGACGATGGTGAAGGGCAGCGATGCGGGTTGGAAGAGGTTGTCGTTGCCCGGAGTGGTGTGCAGCTTTGCTGTGGACTCGGCAATCTTCTCGGCCGAAAAAAGCTGGAAAGGCACAGGAGCGGCGATCTGCGCGGGAGCTTCTGCGAAGAGGGCTTTATCGGTAAGGGGCAGGGCGGCAGCGGCGGCGAGAGGCACCGTCTGCAGGAAGACGCGGCGAGAAGGACGTTTGACCATGCAGAAGTGAAACATATTCCATAGAGGTTTTCCAAGCGGGCCGGAGTTGCGTGGCGATGTCTATACTTAGGGGGCAGGATTTTGGGAGAACCTATGAAGCTGCTGCAAATGGCTGATGCTGTGCGCTATCCACGCATGACGACCGCGGAGTTGCGCGAGACGTTTCTGCTGGAGGGCGCGTTTGTGCCAGGCGAGATTTCGCTGGCGTATGTTGATCTGGACCGCACGGTGCTGGGTGGGGCGGTACCGACGGGAGCTCCGCTAACGCTGGAGACGTATCCTGAGCTGCGCTCGGATTTCTTCTGCGAGCGGCGCGAGCTGGGCGTGCTGAACGTCGGTGGCGCAGGTACGGTAACTGTGGATGGAGCCGTGTTTGAACTGGGCAAGCTCGATTGCCTGTATGTGTCGCGTGGCAGCAAGAGTGTGGTCTTTGCGAGCGACGAAGGGGCTGCGCCTGCAGCATTCTACCTGCTGAGCTATCCGGCGCACACCGAGCATCCGACGCGCATGGTGACCTTCAAGGAGCTTGAGGCTGGTGCTGTGCATCTGGGTAGCGAAGAGACCTGCAACAAGCGCTCGATCTATAAAGCGATCTTCCTCGACGGCATTCGCAGCTGCCAGCTCGTGATGGGCTTTACGCTGCTGGCTCCGGGATCGAACTGGAACACGATGCCTCCGCATACGCATATGCGACGCAGCGAGGTGTATTTCTACTTCGACGTGGACTCGTCGCAGAAGGTCGTTCATTTGATGGGACCAGCCGATGAGACGCGGCATTTGATTATGAGCGACCGCGATATCGTAGTCAGCCCGGGCTGGAGCATTCACGCGGGCGTTGGCACGAAGAGCTACGGTTTCTGCTGGGGCATGGGTGGCGAGAACCAGCGCTATGACGATATGGACGCGGTCGCCATCGCCGATCTGAAGTAAGAAGACGAGGTTTGCGTGCATAAGAGTACGACGACGAAGTTGACGATTCGGGCAGCGAGGGCCTGCAAGTGGGACCTCGTGTCGCTGGGTGAAGTGATGTTGCGCTTCGATCCGGGCGAGGGTCGGATCGTGGGCTCGCGCAGCTTCAACGTATGGGAGGGTGGCGGCGAGTACAACGTCGCTCGCGGCCTGCGGCGCTGCTTTCAGCAGCGGTCGGCGATTGTGACGGCGCTGGTCGATAACCCGGTGGGACGGCTGGTGGAAGACCTGATGCTGCAGGGTGGTGTGGGGCTGGACTACCTGCAGTGGCGCGAGTTCGACGGCGTGGGTCGCAAGGCCCGCAACGGCGTGTACTTCCTTGAACGGGGCTTTGGCGTGCGCGGCGGTCTGGGTATGATGGACCGCGGCAATACGGCCATCTCGCAGTTGAAGCCAGGCGATGTGGATTGGAACAAAATCTTCTCGCCCAAAGGTGACGGAGTGCGTTGGTTTCATACCGGCGGCGTGATGGCGGCGTTGAGTGAGAACTCGACGGCGGTCGTGCGCGAAGCGATGACGGCAGCGAAGAAGCATGGCACGTTGGTCAGCTTCGATTGCAACTATCGACCGTCGCTCTGGAAGACGCGTGGCGGTCGCAAGGGTTCTGTGAAGGTGAACCGAGAACTGATGCCGCTGGTAGATGTACTGTTCGGACACGAGGGCGATGTAGCTGAGGTGTTGACCGAAGCCGCGCATGGGCCGGTGTGGCATACGCTCGAAAGCTTTGCTCCGATGGCCGAGCGAGTGGTGAGCGAGTTCCCAAATCTGAAGGTGATCGCGAGCACTGTGCGCAAGCCGATTACGGCGAACCGCAACGGCTGGAGCGCCTTTGGATATATGGGTGGCAAATCCTACGAGGCGCTGAAGTTCGACGATCTGGAGATTCTGGACCGTGTGGGCGGTGGAGATTCCTTTGCGTCGGGGCTGATCTATGGGCTGTTGAATGGCAAGGGGATGAAGTGGTCGCTCGACTGCGGCGTGGCGCATGGAGCGTTGGCGATGACGACGGCTGGGGATTCGTCGATGGCGAGCCTGGCTGAGGTTGAGCGGTTGATGGCTGGCGGCAGCGCAGGTACGGTTCGGTAGTTGATCGAGAGATAAGAGGTTGTGATGACGAAGCAGGAAGTGCTGTCAGGAATCAAAAACATCGGCTTGGTGCCGGTGCTGCGTGCGGAGAGTGAAGAGCAGGCGTTTGCCCTGGCTGTGGCAATCGCCGATGGCGGCGTGACGTGTCTCGAGGTGACGATGACCGTGCCCGGCGCGGTGAGAGTGATTGCGCGGCTTGCGAAGGAGCGGCCGGAGATTCTGCTGGGTGCAGGTACAGTGCTCGACGTCGAAAGCGCGAAGGCCTGCATCGGCGAGGGCGCGACGTTCATCGTGAGCCCTGCATTCGATGAGAAGACTGTGGAGCACTGCCGAAAGAATGAGATCGCTGTACTGCCTGGCGCGCTGACGCCGACAGAGGTGCTGCGGGCATGGAACGCGGGCGCGGATGTGGTGAAGATCTTTCCGGCGAGCGCGATGGGCGGGGCGAAGTATTTGAAGAGCCTGAAGGCCCCGCTGCCGCAGATCCAGATGATTCCGACGGGCGGCGTATCGCAGGCGACGGCGCATGAGTTCCTGGAGGCCGGTGCGTTTGCTCTGGGTGTGGGCGCGGATCTGGTGGATACGAAGGCGATCAAGAACGGTCATCCTGAGACGGTGACGGCGGATGCGAAAAAGTACCTTGAGATTGTGAAGGCGTTTCAGGCGCGCAGTCTCTAAGACATTTGTCCACGCAAACAAGAACGGCTCCCGATGAGGGAGCCGTTCTTGTTTGTTGCATACCTACTGCTTTGGGAGTTGCGTGCGATCCCAGCCTCCGCCAAGCGCGAGAATCAGGTTGACGGTCGAGTCCATGCGGCGGCGCAGGATGTCGATGTCGTTGACCTCGTTGTTGAGTGCTGTGGTCTGCGCGGTGATGACCTGCAGGTAGTTGTCCACGCCGCCAACGTAGCGGTTATTGAAGATGCGCTCGGACTCGAGGGCAGCGGCGGTGGCGCTGTGCTGTTCGTCGGCCTCGTCTGTGAGGGTATGCAGGGAAGCGAGGTTGTCCTCGACCTGCTGGAAGCCCACGAGTACTGACTGCTTGTAGGCTGCAGAGTTGCGGTCGAAGAGAGCGATCGCCTCTTCCTTGATGCCCTTGCGTCGGCCGCCGTCAAAGATCGTGAAAGCGAGGCCGGGACCGAGCGAGTAGACAACATTGGAAGGGTTGAAGACCGTCGCGAGGGACGCAGTGCTCTGATAGCCAAGCGCACCACTCAGCAGCACGGTCGGATAATAAGCTGCCTGCGCGATGCCGATGGCCTCGTTGCCTTCATTGGCACGACGTTCTGCAGCTGCGATGTCAGGGCGACGTTCGAGAAGCTCCGAAGGCAGTCCTGCCGGGATGATGGGTGGAACGGTAGTCTCAGGCAAAGGCGAAAAGGGAATGTCCAGCATCGCAGGTGGCTTGCCGATCAGCACCGCGATCGCATGCTCATAGTTCGCTCGCTGCACGGCGACGTCGGTGGCGCGAACACGAGCGGCATCAAGCTGGGTCTCTGCCTGTGTGACATCCGACTTTGGTGCGATACCGCCGTTGAAGCGATTCGTAGTGATGCGTACAGCATCCTGGTACTGCTTGACGGTATCGTTGAGCAGACGCTGCAGGCGATCAGCCGTGCGCAGCTCGAAGTAATCCATCGCCAACGTGGCCTGCAGTGAGAGCAGGATATTTTCGCGATCAGCTGCGGAGGCCTGAATCTCCTCTTTGCCTGCGGCGATATTCTTACGCACCGTGCCCCAAAGGTCGGCCTCGTAGTTGATCTCCACCGGATACTGCGTGCTGGTGCCTGTGTTGCCTACGAAGTTCGGCGCGGCGTTGAAGTAGGGCGAGCCGTTGTAGCGGCCGGCGGTGCTTGTGGGATCTATGCCAAGCGTGGGGAAGCGATCTGCTTTACGGATACGAACTTCGGCCTCTGCCGCGCGAATGTTGGCATCGGCCTGTCGCAGTGTCTGGTTGGCGGTCTCCACCTGTGGCTCCAGCTCGTTGAGCTGCGTGTCGTTGAAGATCGTCCACCAGGCGCCGCGCGGGAGGCTGTCTGCCGGTTGCCCGGGCTTCCAGCCTGAGTTGGACTGGCCGTTACCGTTCGGCTGCGCTTCCTTATAAGCAGGAGGGGCAGGCGTTACAGGGACCTTATAGGCCGGACCGACGCGGCAGCCCGCCAGAAGCGCGGAGGCTGCGAAGAACCACGGCAGGCGTAGATGCCGCGAGGCGCGTGGCGTTTGAGGTTGTTCGGTCATTTTGCCCCCGCTGCGGATGTCTTGATCTGTACCGGCGCGCCTTCCGCGATGGAGTCGGACGGGTCGACGATGATCGTATCGCTGGCCTGAACGCCTGAGGCGATCTCGAGTGTCTTGCCATTGTCCTTGCCGATGGTGACGTGCTGCAGGTGAACCTTGCCGTCCTTCACGACCGCGACCTGCATGCCCTGCGAGCGGAAGAGCACCGCGTTTGCGGGGATGGAAAGCAGCTGGGCCTGCGTCGGGATCTTGAAGTGGACGAAGACGTAGGCGCCGGGGAGCAGTTTGCCGCTCTTGTTGTCGATATCCACTTCGACGTTCAGCGTGCGGGTGCCGGAGTCGATGGTGCCCGAGTTCCGGGTGACGGTACCGACGAAGCCCTGGCCGGGATACTCATCGAGCGTGAGCGTCGCCTTGTCGCCGTTGTGGATGTCCGGGGCGTAGAACTCAGGGATAGCGACGAAGACACGCAACTGGTTGGTAGAAGCTACACGGAAGAGCTCCTTCGCAGTGTTGCTGCTCGCGGATGAGCCGGAGTCGATGAGATCGCCAATGTCGGTGTTACGTACAGTCACGACGCCGGTGTAGGGTGCATAGATCTTCTCAAACGACTGCAATTGAGCGAGGCGGCGAACGTTGGCCTCCGCGGCCTCGACTGCGGCCCGCTTAGCCGATGCCCCCGAGACCGCGACGTCGGTCTCCTGCTTCGACACGGAGTCAGATTTCAGCAGGTTCTGGTAGCGCTCAGAGGTCGTGTTGGCGAGGTTGAGATCGGCCTGCGCGCTCTTGAGGTCTGCGCGAGCCACCTGTAGCTGTTCGTCAAGCTCGGGGGTTTCGATGGTTGCCATGAGCTGTCCCTTGGTGACGTGCGCGCCGATGTCGAAGTACCAGCTCTTCAGGTAGCCGCTGGTCCGCGCATAGATCGGTGTATCGACGAAGGCCTGCGTGTTTCCGGGCAGCTCCAACTCATTCGTGCTGCCGCTAGCGGTTGGCTTGATCACGCTGACCGTCGGCACGGAGTTATCGATGGTCACCTGCTTGAGGTTGCGCTCGTCGGCGAAGTGGCCTACCAGGCGATAGCCGACGCCGAGCAGGATCAGTACGGCCGCGATAATGACGATAGCGCGCGCCGCTGGCGGAATGCCAGGAGCGTGGTGATCGCCGTCGCGGGCAGGGTAGGTGGTGTCTTCGTTCATGTGGGCGTTCTGGTCGTTGATGCCGTTGGGGGACATGGTCGAGTCTCCGGTGTTCTGTTAGTGCGAAGCAGTTGCTGGATCGGAATCGGGCGTCTTCTCTTCAAAAGGCTTGCTGCCACTGTGCAGCAGAGCGAAGACCGCAGGGACGAAGATGAGGGTGGCGAGGGTTGCGAAGCTCAGGCCGCCGATAACGGCGCGGCCGAGCGGTGCATTCTGCTCCCCGCCGTCGCCGGCTCCAAGGGCCATGGGAATCATGCCGATGATCATAGCCAGCGCAGTCATACAGACAGGACGGAAACGGGTGGCGCCCGCTTCGAGAGCCGCCTTGATCGAATCGCCGTGGGCAGAGAGTCGTTCCTTTGCGAACGAGACCACCAGGATCGAGTTGGCAGTGGCGACGCCCATACACATGATCGAACCCATCAGCGCAGGCACCGACAGCGTGGTGTGCGTCAACATGAGGAAGAGCACGATGCCGGCGATAGCGGCAGGTAGAGCCGTGATGATGATGAATGGATCGAGCCATGACTGGAAGTTGACCACGATGAGCAGGTAGACCAGCAGGATCGAAAAGACGAGACCGAAGAGGAGTCCGGTGTAGGACGCCTTCATCGTATCTACCTGGCCGCGCACGCTGAGGAAGTTTCCGCGTGAGAGCTTTGGCTTGTACTTGTCCACCACCTTCTGCACGTCATTTGCCACCGAGCCGAGGTCACGATCCTGCACGTTGGCATAGATGTCCAGCGTGCGGCGGATGTTGTAATGCGAGACGATCGGCACCTCGGAGCCAGGCGTGATCGTTGCAACGTCGGCGAGAATTTCAGGCGTCTTCGCTGTGGGCGAATTCACGGGTATGTTCTGCAGATCCTGCATCGTTTCGATCTGATACTGAGGAGTCTGCGCCACGATGTTGTAGGTGATGCCGTTCTTGGTATTGAGGTAGAACTGCGGTGACAACTGCGTGGAACCGGAGAGGATGTTCAGCGCGGAGGTGCCGATATCGCGTTGCGTATAGCCACCCTGCGATGCCTTCGTACGATCGACCGCGACGTTGAGCACGGGGTAATCGTTGGGCTGCTGAAGGCGAAGATCGACGAGGCCGGGAATGCGGCGCAACTCGGTGAGCATCTGTCCGGCGACGTTGCGGTTGCCGGTCTGGTCGTTGCCGTCGATCTGGATGTCGATCGGAGCAGGTAGGCCGAAGTTCAGGATTTGCGTGACGATATCCGATGGCAGGAAGTAGAACGTGACGCCGGGGAACTGACGCGGGAGTTTCTGGCGCAGCGTGCGGACGTAGTCAGCGGTGGGGCCGTGGTTCTCTTTGAGCGACACGAGAATATCGCCGTCGCCTGCTCCGAAGAGACCGCTGGTGGCGTGCTGCGTGTTCAGCGTCGAGTAAGGCAGACCGATGTTATCGAGGATGTTGTCCATCTGGTCGGCTGGAATCACCGAGCGGATGCTTTGTTCGACGAGATCACAGGTCTTGGCCGTCTCTTCGATGCGGGTACCGGTCTTGACGCGAACGTGCAGGATGAAGGATCCGTTGTCGGTGTTGGGGAAGAAGTTCTGGCCAAGGACCGGAACCAACAGCAGAGCGACGACGCAGAGGATGAGCCAGATGGGGATGAAGATCTTGCGCAACTCGACGAGTCTGCCGAGCATGGCGACATACGCTGTGCGGACACTCTCGAAGATCTTTTCAAAGCCGCGCTGGAAGCGAGCAAGCGGGTTATTGGAAGGCGTCGCGTGATGATCGTGAGCCTTCAGGAGATACATCGCCAGCGTCGGTACCAGGGTACGAGACAGGATGTACGAGGCAAGCATGGCGAAGACAACGGCTTCAGCCAGGGGGACAAAGAGGAAGCGCGCAACGCCCGCCAGGAAGAACATGGGCAGGAACACGATACAGATCGACAACGTCGAGACGAGTGCCGGAACCGAGATCTGCGAGGCGCCTTCGAGAATGGCTTCGTGCAGCTCATGGCCTTCTTCGAGGTAGCGCTCAATGTTTTCGATGGTTACGGTCGCGTCGTCGACAAGGATGCCGACGGCGAGTGCGAGACCGCCGAGGGTCATGATGTTGATGGTCTGACCGAGTAGCGAAAGGATAATGATGGAGCTGAGAATCGAGAGCGGGATCGAGACGGCGATGATCAGCGTCGAGCGCCATGATCCGAGGAACAGGAGGATCATCAGGCCGGTAAGGGCGGCGGCGATGATGGCTTCTCGCACCACGCCGCTGACCGAAGATCGAACGAAGATCGATTGATCGCCAATGAGCGTGATCTTCAGATTCGGCTGATTGACGATCGCCTTGATGCGCGGCAGCATGTCCTTGATACCCTGCACGACCGACAGCGTGGAAGCTGAGCCAGACTTGAGGGCCACAATCAGAACGCCACGACGACCGTCCTGGCGAACGATATTGGTTTGAGGAATCGATCCGTCGGTGACGTCTGCGACGTCCTTAAGGTAGATCGTTGCGCCGTTGAGTTGCTTGATGGGGAGGTTGCCAAGTCCAGCGACGGTGGTCGGCGTGCTGTTGAAGCGGACGTCGTACTCAGCTGTGCCGATCTTGGCGGTTCCGCCGGGCTGTACGACGTTCTGCGCGGCCAAGGCGTTGATGATGTCTGTGGGGGAAAGGGACTCAGCCTGCAGGCGCTTTGGGTCGAGGTTGACCATGATCGAACGCTGTTTGCCGCCATAAACGTTCGGGATCACGGCGCCGGGAACGGTTACGAGTTGCGGACGGATGTAGTTGAGTCCGATGTCATTGAGCTGCTGCTCGTCAAGACCCTCACCTGAAAGTCCGAGCTGTACGATGGGCACGCTCGATGCTGAGAAGTTGATGATCTGCGGAGGCAGAAGGCCTGGAGGAAGGGAACGGAGTTCGAACTCGGAGGCGGCAGAGACTTGAGCGTTGGCCGTGTCGAGTGACGCGCCGGGCTGGAGGTACACCTTGATGATGACCTGACCGTTGATCGTCGTCGATTCGATATGCTGCACGTTATCAACGAGGGTAGTCAGCACCTTCTCGTATGGAGTCGTGAGGCGACCTTCAAGATCTTCGGGATCCAGGCCGGTGTACTGCCAGGCGATCGAGACCACCGGAATATCGATGTTCGGAAAGATGTCCGTAGGCGTACGGACGATGATGACCGGGGCCGCGATCAAAATAAGGATCGCAAGAACGATGAACGTATAGGGCCGGTTGAGCGCCAGCCGAACAATTCCCATGAGGCTTACTCCGTAACAAGCCGTGATCTAAATTCGCACGAGCCTTTTATTATTAGAGCGCCAAACGTCGATAAGGACTAACACTTCTTTCCGGGTCGAACCATCGGTTTTACCGATAGGATAGCTTTATGGAATTACGACACCTTCGCTATTTTCGCGCAGTGGCGGATTATGGGAGCGTAACTGCGGCTGCCAAGCGTTTACATGTCTCGCAGTCCGCGATTAGCGAGCAGATTCACGATCTCGAAGCGGAGCTTGGAGGGCGCCTTCTGGACCGTACGGCGCGCAAGATACGGCTGACAGCGCAGGGACAGGTGTTTCTGGAAGAGGCTCGCAAGACGCTCGAAGCCGCGGAACGCGCGATCGACCTGACTAGGCAGTCTTTGCAGGGCGAAGTTGGGACGCTCTCTATCGGTTTCTTCCTGTGGGGCGCGGGCGGCTTCTTTCCGCGGATCATTCGCGAGTTCCGGCGGCGGCGACCTGGAATACGGCTCTCTCTGATCGATATGCAGGCGCATGAGCAACTGGTCGCGCTTGAAGATGGGCGGATCGATGTAGGTCTTACGCGGCCGCTGGAGCCGCCGTTCGATCGTATGCTGCAGTCAGAGTTGCTATATCGCGATCCGGTTGTCGTTGCGGTAAGGCCGGATCATCGGTTTGCGAAGCGCACGGTGCGCGTGTCGGAGCTGGCGGAGGAACGCGTCGTGGTTTGCGACCAGAAGGCTTCGCCGATCCTGTTCGACAACTTCATTCAACTGTGCGCGGAAGAAGGATTTGCGCCGGAGATCGTCAATTCGTCTCCGACCTGGTCGGGAGTTTTGACGCTGGTGGAAGCTGGCGAAGGCGTCGCGATTGTGCCTTCTGGTGTGAGGCATTTGAGAACGCGAGGGTTATCGTTCAGCTCTCTCGATCCGGATCGGCTGTCGCTTGGGCTTTCGGTTGTTTGGAACCGGAACAATCAGGGCGTTGCGTTGGAAGATTTTCTGACGCTGCTGCGGGAGAACAAGGGCCGGATTCAGAAGAGCGACGGGAACTGACCCCCTCTCCCCCCCTACTTTTGGCGTCAAAGTCTTGATATGAAAACGGTTGAGTCCGGACTTCGATGCAGACAAGTCTCTCAGCAGCTGAAGCCGCGCTCTTTGAGCCGGACTTGTTGTCATGGCTGAAGCCAAGACCTGCCGTTTGGTGGCGCTTACCAAAATGAGAGGTTGTCTGAAGAATGCGAGAGCCGCCAGTGATGGCGGCCTTTTTTCTTGTTCCTATTTCTATTATAGAAGGTTGAAGCAAGGGAACATCCATTTTTCTTTGGTGCGAAAAGGCGCGTGGATGTTGGGGATTTCGTTTTTGGAGGAGTGGAGGGGCTTGACAGGAATTGTGGCTGGCAAAGGAAAAGCCCCAGCACCTGAGAGTGCCGGGGCTTTGGTTGGGTGAGGCGTTAGAAGAGGAACTGCAGGGACATCTGCACCTGGCGGGGGCTGCCAATGGTGTGGGTGACCTTGCCTAGACCGCTCGGGCAGCTGTAGAAGCTGCCTGCGATTGAGCCGTTTCCGTTCGCGTCACAGGTGCCCGGCAGGATGGGGGTGCCTGTCTGCGGGAAGCCGTTGTATCCCGCGTTCTGGGAGACCTCGTTTCCGGGAACGTCGAAGCTGGCGGTGTTGGTGAGGTTGTAAACGTCGAAGGTGTACTTGAGAGAGTAGCGGTCGGTGAACTTCGTCGCTTTGACGAGAGAGGCATCGGCGCGCTTCTGGAAAGCCTGGCGGAAGATATTGCGCTGGCCGCTGGTGAAGCCGGTCTCATAGGGATCGGTACCGGGGATTGCGCCGTTGAAGCTGCCGGAAGGGCCAGCATTGAGCAGCGGAATGCCAAAGCAGGAAGCCTTGAGAGCGGTGTCTCCGAAGGCTCCAGAGAGGTGGGTGAGAGCCGTCTTGGCGGTGCAACCGTTGGCGAGAGGAACGATGGGGTTGGTGATGCCATCGGAGACGCCGTAGTAGATGCTGCCGACGGCACCAGAGAAGTCGATGATCGAGTAAGGCTGACCGCTCTGGAGAACGGTCAGGCCTACGAGCGACCAGCCGTTGACGAAGTAACTGACGGCATTCTTCTCGTGGATGAGATCGGGAGCGCGGAAGATGTAGTTGAAGTTGAGGACGTGGGTACGGTCGAAGTCGGAGGAGCCGTAGCCGCTGCGAAGGTTGAGGGCGTTGTTGCCGTTGTAGAAAAGGCCGAGCCCGGACTGCTCGTCTGTGGCGTGAGAGTAGGTGTAGGAGGCGGCGATCTGAATGCCATGGCTCATCCGCTTTTCGATATGAGCCTGGAGAGCGTTGTAAGCGTCGACGCCTGCAGCCTTGTAGTCGATGGACTCGGCGGCGTAGCCGATGTAGGGAACTCGGAGATCGACGTTACCGCCTTCGGCTGTGGCGAGGTAGCTGGTGCCGTCCGGTAGGTTCTGCCCACCGACGTTGTAGCCATAGCTATACTTTTGCTGGTAGTTGCCACCGGCGAGAACGGGATTCCCTGTGGTGGGGTTGGTGATCATCGGCTGGTTGAAAGGAACCGGGATCACTTGATGACGACCCAGGTTGCCGACGTAACCGAGGTCGATGGCGATGTCGTTGCGTGGCTGCCACTGGATATCGAGCGTGTAGTTCATGGTGTACGGCAGCTTGTTGGCGCGGTCGTAGACGCCGAGCGAGATCGGCACGCCGTTGTTGATGGTGGCGCCAGCGTTGTAGTTGACGATGCTGGCGGCGTTGGGCAGGAAGTTCTTCAGATCCGATGCCTTCGGATTGTTGGGCGCAGCATATTGCAACGTCTGGCCGTAGGGGTTGCCGAGGTCACCGGTTGCATCGGTCGGGGGTCCTGTTGGAGGACCGAAGCCGCCGTTTCCGCCGCAGGTAGGGATGTAGTACTCGTAGAGCGACTGCGAGGCAACGGGGCAGCTGGAGGCGTTGACGAAGGGAAGTTGCTGGTTCACGCCAAAGGGACCGCCGGTCACGGTACCTAGTGCGTAGCCGGGCGAGAAGTAGCTGAAGAGTTCGCCGCGATCGTAGTACATGCCAAAGCCGGAACGAACGACGACCTTGTTCTTGAACATCTCTGGCTGCCAGGCGGCACCAATGCGAGGGCCGATGCCCCACTGGCGACCTGTTAACGTGGTGTTGCTGACGCCGGTGCTGCCATTGGCATTGTTGCCAGCGATGATGAAGCCGGGGTTGACGATCTGATCGGCGGTTGCGTTGTAGCTGTAGAGGGAAGGGTCGAAGTTGAAGAGGCGACCGTATTTTTCGGTCAGGCCTCCATCCCAGTCGTAACGAATGCCAGCGGTGAGGGAGATGCTGGGCGTGACCTGGAACTTGTCCTGCACGTAGGTCCCGAGTTGATTGGCGCGGTAGTAGCGGCTGGCGTTGCCCTGCAGAAACGACGTGACGTAGAAGCCGGTGGAGGAACTACCGGGGGTGACAAAGCCTTGAGCAAACTGGCTGAAGTCGTCGGTGGCTACGGTGCCTGTACCAGCGCGCTTATCGATGGTGTTCAGCTGCGTGAGGCTGTAGATGGCGCCGAAGCTGACGGTGTGCTTGCCGAGGGTCCAGATGGCGTTGCCGGAAGGCGAGATACGGTTCTGGAAGACGCCAGTGTTGGAGGCCTGACCTTCAGCGTTGGGGCCGATATTCAGGACTGCGGACGAAGTGCCGGAGGGCTGGTTGTTACCCAGAACGTTATAGATGGAGACACCGGGGAAGTAGGTAGAGCCGAAGGTGTTGATGCAGGGGCTGGAGCAGCCGGGAACGTTCTCCGGAGTGAATGGCTGCTCATTATCGGCGTAGTTCTTCTCGCGTACGAAGCCGATAGTTTCGGTGGTGCTGAGGTTGGACTTGACGAGGTAGGTATTGGTGATGGAGAAGACCTGGGCACCGGAGTCGAGGTGTTCGGTGAAGCCGGGGACGCTGGAATAGGCGTAAGGAGCGAGCGTGGGATCGTGCTGATAGAAGTACTTCAGCGCGAGGGTGTCCTTGCTGGTGATGTTGTAGTCGAGATCGGCGACGATGGAGTCGTTCTTGAAGCGTCCGGTGCCGGGGAGGAACGTGTTATCGAGATGAGCAGCTGTGGGGGCGACGCCGTTGAGACCATCGTTCGGTATGAGGTATTTGCCGGGCTCACCGGGCAGCGCCGGAATGTTGAAGAGAGCTTGTGCTGTGGAGTTGATGTCTGTTCCGGCGAGCGTGGTGCCGAAGTTGTTGTTGGTAAGCGCGGCTAGACCGGCGGCGGAGCGGTCGTTGGTGAGACCGACGGGAACGTCGAGTAGCGAGTCGCCGATGGCCTGATCCGAAACATGCAGGTGCTGGTAGGCGATGAAGGCGAAGAGCTTGTCTTTGATGATGGGACCGCCGAAGGTACCGCCGAGGAGGTAGCGGTGGAGCTGCGGATTCTTATCATTGGCCGGAATGGAGCCGTCCTGCTTGAAGAAGAAGGGAGCTGAATTGATCCAGTTGGTGCCGCGGTGGGCGTAGAGGGTGCCGTGGTACTGGTTGGTGCCGGAGGCGGTGCTGAGGTCGATGTGCGCGCCGGAGGTTGATCCCTGTGAGGCATCGTACATGGAGGCGTTTACTTTCACTTCAGCGAGCGTCTCGGGCGCTGGGGTGGGCAGGGCGTTACCGATGGAGAGATAGACCGAGGCGGCGGAGACGATGATGCCGCCAGCGCTGCCGCCGGAGGAGCCGGTGCTGTTGATGACGCGGCCCGAGGCGACGGCGGAGGTGGACTTGCCGTTGAAGAGGTTGGAGCTGTCGACGCCGTTGAGGGAGAAGCTGTTGGAGGTGTCGCGCTGACCATTGGCCCAGATGGGCTGGTTGCCGAGACCGTCGTTGGCACCGGTGCCTGAGGGGAGCTCGGCGTTGACGCCGGGGGAGAGGATGGCGACGCCGGTGAAGCTGCCGGTGGGCAGAGGGATGGACTGGATTTGTTCCTTGTCGAGGACGTAGCCGTTGGTGGTGTCGACGGCATTGAGCAGGGGATTGAAGTCGACGGTGACGGAGTCGGTGGCGGCGCCGATGGCGAGCTGGACGGGCAGGGTGTCGGTGCGGTCGGCCTGGACGAGGATGCCGGGGAACTTGACGGCGGAGAAGCCCTGCATGGTGACGGTGACGGTGTACTTGCCGATGGGGAGGTCGTTGAGGGAGTAGGTGCCCTGGCCGTTGCTGGTGGCGGAGCGGGAGAGCTTGGTGTCGTCGGAGATGACGGTGACGTTCGCGCCGGGGATGGCGGAGCCCTGGGGGTCGACGACGGTGCCGGTGATGCCACCGAGGGTTTGCTGGGCCAGGGCAGAGCTGGCAGCCAGCAGGGATGCAAGGCAGAGAGAGGCAAAGAGCCGGGACGCCGATTTGAAGGCGGAGAGATTGAAGGCGGGGGATTTGAACTTGTTATGCACCACTCGTGTGTCCTCCTGAAGATGACTGCGTTTTGGCTGGGTGGCGGGAGTACGGATGCTCCTGCTGCGGCCGGGTAGAAAGTATGTCGTGTAAGGGTGGAACGGGTTGAATACGGTGTGAGAGACGGCTGCCGAGAGCTCCGGATAGGTAAGGCAATAGGTTCGTATACAGAGCTTTGAAGAGATCGCAGGTGTGTTTGCGAGGCGCAGCGCTGCAGACGGAACTTGCCGAACGGCAGGGGTGGCTGCGGGACTGGCTATGAGGCTAGAGACGTCGTGGTCGTTTGGGAAAGCATAACGCAATCGACGGCGGTCTGAAAGAGTTTGTGCGTGGGGGACGGTATTGGCTGTGCGGGTAGGTCGTTTGAGCGGGATGGATGAGGAGTTTGATCCACTGAAAAGGATCGGTTTTGGAACGGCCGCGGCGGGTCGCGAGATTATTTTGGCTATCGGGTTCAATTTGGGCTAAACCCATTGAGAGACGGGGGTTCGGGCTATAGACGACAGAGCGGGCGCGGGTAAGGGGCAGGGCGGGGGAGTGTCCTAATGTGTGACAGAGCTTTGAAACGTGTGGGTTAAGGCATTGTTTTCTCTTGACTTGTGCCTCTGGATATTGCATCTTTCGAATACTGAATCTTTTGAATTTGTTTGTTTTGTCAGCTTTCTGACTTGCACGTTTCAGTCGGGACCAGCCACTTTGGTAACCCTGGGTGTAGACCCAACGGTAGCCATGGCGTGTTGGCTAACCGACGCTTATGAGAACAAAACCTATTGCGTTAGCTGAACGATTTCACCTGCCGGTTCCACTCGGAGAGAACACACCATGCGTTACAAGCACTTTTTTGCGCCCGTTGCCAGCCCTTCCATTCGCCCCGTATCCGCAGCCCTGAAGGGACATGCAAGGAAGCTCTTGTCGACGACGATCGCACTGACGGCTATGGCCCTGTCGGGGTCTGCAGCGAAGGCGCAGACTCTGTCGGTGAATGGTGTCACCGATTTGTACAGTTCGGGGTATTCGAACTTTGCGGCGACGCAGGTGGGTCAGAGCGTCACTCAGAATGTGCCGCTGCTGGTGAGCGGAGGCACGGTGACAATCACCAGCTTCTCGATTCCGGCGCCGGCGACTCTCGCCAGCGGCGCGGCCGCGCGTACGCAGCAGTTTAAGACCGGAGCCTTGACGGGCTGCACCGTAGGAACGGCAGCAGCAGCGAACGCGGTCTGCAATATCTCAGTGACGTTTACGCCGGCCTATGTCGGCTATCAGACATCGCCGCTGACGGTGGTCACGAACCGCGGCACGTTCCAGTTTGGCCTGAATGGCGTGGGTGTGGGCCCGCAGGCGGTGCTGATGCCTGGCATTCTGAGTTCGATCGCAGGCGACGGCACAGCTTCGGCGCTGGCCGGATCGACCGCGGGTACGGGCACGACCTACACCGGCGACGGCGGGCAGGCGACGGCGGCCCAGGTGAACTCGCACGGCTTCTCCTTCGATGCCCTTGGCAACCTGTATGAGGCTGAGTTTTCGGCGCTTGCGGTGCGCAAGATTACGGCTGCCGGTGTGATCTCCACGGTGGCTGGCGCTTCGGGCCGCGGCTCGTGCGCGACGACGACCGGCGCCTGCGGTGACGGTGCTGCCGCTACAGCAGCAACTTTCAGCAAGAACCTGCCGGACGTAGCCTTCGATTCAGCGGGCAATATGTACATCGCCGATCTTGGCAATAACCGTGTACGCCGTGTGGACGCGGTCAGCGGCAATATCACGACCATCGCGGGAACCGGCACACAGAGCGAGACCGGCGACGGCAAGGCTGCTACCGCAGCCACGCTGAATACGCCTGAGGCTGTGGTCGTCGATTCGCAGGACAACCTCTACATTCTGGACTCGAACGCTTCGGTTCCGACCGGCGGCACGACGACGCCGGGAGCGACGGTGCGTTTCATCGCGCACGACACAGGCTTCATCTCCACGATCGCAGGCGTAACAGCGACTCCGTGCGCGGCGGGTACAGGACAGACGTGCGGCGATGGTGGTCCTGCCACGGCGGCCAACATCGGCGTAGCGGCTTCGTTCTATGTCGACCAGGTCACCGGCAATTACTGGATCGTGGACAAGACGGCGAACCGCATTCGCTATGTTTCGGGCTCGACGGTGGGCAGTGTTGCGAAGGGAACGATCACGACGGTGGCCGGTACGGGAGCCCAGGGATATACGGGCGACGGCGGCGCAGCGACGGCAGCGACCTTCAATCAGCCGCATGGCATCTGGGTTGATCCTGCCGGCGATCTCTATATCTCCGATCGCGGCAATAATGTCGTTCGGTTCGTGTCCTCGGCTTCCGGCGTTGTAACGACCATGGCGGGTGGTGGGGCTACCTGCACGGCGAGTGGCAACGGCAGCTGCGGCGACGGTACGCCTGCGAACAGCGCAACCGCAAACCTGACTCCGGACGACGTGCGTCTGGACAGCTTCGGCAATCTATATATTGCGGACCAGACGAACTTCGCGATCCGCAAGATCACCCAAAATCCGATTACGCTGACCTTCCCGACGGTGCCGGTAGGCAATACCGCTGGTCCTCTCACCGCGTCGCTGGTGGATATTGGCAGCAGCACGCTGACGTACACGACCCCGGCCAGCGGCAGCAACGCGGCGGTGACCTCAGCCGACCCGGATGGCAGCACGACTGCGGCGTTTGCCCAGGCGAATACGACGACCTGCGGTCCGATCTACTCCACCTCGACCTCCGGTAACACGCTGGGTGCTGGCGCGACGTGCAACTTTGTGGTGACGTTCACGCCCAAGACGACTGCGGGCAACTACACCGGTACGCTGATCGAGACGGACGACTCGTTCAATGCAGGCGCCACCGGCAATACGGTGTACCCCACGGCAGCGACCCAACTGGTGAGCCTGGTAGGAGCGGCGACGCAGGCAACCGCTACGGTGGGCCTGGCGACAAACCCGAATCCCTCGACTTACAACCAGAGCGTGGCGCTCACCTCCACGGTGACGGGAGCTGGTACGTTGCCGACCGGCACGGTGACCTTCACCTATACGCCTACGGGTTCGACGACCGCGGTGACGATCGGGACAGCGACGATCAGCACGACCTCGGGCTCGTCGGTCGCAACCCTGAATACGTCGAACCTGCCCGTGGGCACGGACACGATCCTTGCTACCTATAACGGTGACGGCACGTATGTCGCCGGCACGAAGTCGGGCACGGTGGCGCAGGTGGTGAATCTGGCGCCGGTTTCTGCCGATACGCTGACGGTTTCACCGAGCCCGGCCACAACCGGACAGACGGTGACGATTTCGTTTACGGTCCCGACCGCGACTGGGAATACAGCTCCCTCGGCAGCGACCTCGGTGACGTTTACGTATACGCCTCCCGGCTCGACGACGCCGATCACGATCACTGCGGCGGTGAAGGGAACCACGGCGAACGGCGTGACAACCTACACCACGACGACGGCGCTGCTGCCGATCGGCACGGACACGATCATCGCGAACTTTACGGGTGACGCGAACTACGCAACGGGTTCTCTGAGCACACCGGAGACGGTGAACGCCATTGGTCCGGTCGGGCAGGCTGTGACGGTAGCTACGAACCCAACTACGGTTGGTTCGGCTGACACGATCACATACAGCATTCCTGTTGTGATTGGTTCGCAGGTGCCGACTGGCTCTGTGTCCTTCGTGAGCGGATCGACCACGCTTGGTTCGGCGACCTTCCCCGCAACTCCGACGGCGGTAACCTGCCCGGTTGGTACGGGTAACTGCTACACCGTTTCGATCTCCACGACGGCGCTGCCGCTGACGGTCTCCCCGGCGACGAGCACCCCGGTAACTGGCACGTATACGGCGGGCGGGACTTCGGGTTATTCGTCGGGTACGGCGAACACGACGGTTGTGGTGAACCAGGTCTCCAGCGCCGCGGACGCGGTAACGGCGGCGAACAAGACGACTACGGTCGGCACGGCCGATCCTCTTACCTACAGCATCCCGGTGGTGACGGGAGTCCCCGCTCCTGCAGGCACGGTGACCTTTGCCAGCGGTTCGACGAATCTCGGTTCGGCGACATGGCCGGCGACGCCGACGACGGGCACCTGCCCGAGCGGCAGCGGCACCTGCTACCTGCTGGCTGACGCGCCTTCGCCGACGAACATTCCGCTGACGACTGCCCCGGCGACGAGCACGCCGATTACGGCGACCTACACAGCGACAGCGGCTTCGGGTTACGCCTCGGGCGCACCGACGACGACGGTGGTGGTGAACCCGGCCGGCGGCTCGGGCGACACGCTGACGGTGGCGACGAACCCGACAACGTTTGGAGCTTCGGACACACTTACCTTCAGCATCCCTGTGACCTCGGGCGCTCCGGCTCCCGCGGGTTCTGTGGTGTTCACGGTCGGTTCGACCTCGCTGGGTACGGCAACGTGGCCGGCGAGCCCGACGGCTTCGGGTGGGTATTACACGCTGTCGCTGACGACGTCTGCGCTCCCGGTCGGATCTCCGACGACGGTGGTAGGCACGTACACGGCGACGGCAGCTTCGGGCTACGGCTCGGCGGCTCCGCAGGCGACGGTGACAGTGAACTCTGTCCCTCTGTCGAATGATGGCATCTCGGCTACGCCGAGCGCGACGACCTCGGGTAACACGGTGACGATCGTGTTCTCGGTGCCGACGGTGAACGGTACGGCTCCGGCGACGACGTCTTCGGTGACGTTCACGTATGTTCCGAGCGGTTCGACGACGCCGGTTACGATTGCATCCGCAGTCAAGGGTGTGACGTCGAACGGCACAACGACGTATACGACGACGAGTTCGACACTGCCTGTGGGCACTGATACGGTGACGGGCACCTTTACCGGTGACACGAACTATGCTGGCGGCGCGCTTTCGACGCCGGTGGCCATCTCTTCGAACTCGACCACGGACACGGTGACGGCGACCCCGGCAACGAACACGGTGGGTTCGACGGAGACGATCACGTTCAGCATTCCGGTGGTAACCGGAGCGAGTGTGCCGACGGGTTCGGTGGCGTTTACCAGCGGCAGCACGAGCCTCGGCAACGCGACCTGGAATAACCCCACGCCTGTGGCTTGCGGAACGGGCACCTGCTACACGATTTCGATTACGACGACGGCGTTGCCGTTGACGGTGGCTCCGAGCACGAGCACACCGGTGCTGGCGACGTATTCCTCCGGTACGGGTTCGGGCTATTCTTCGGCGACCGCGACGACGACCGTGGTGATCAACCAGGTTGCAGGCGGCGGCGATACGGTGGTTGCTGCCAGCGGGACGATCTCCGTGGGCAGCCCGGATGCTTTGACCTTCTATGTGCCTGTAGTTTCTGGCGCTCCTGTACCTTCGGGAACCGTGGCGTTCACCAGCGGATCGACGAACCTAGGTTCGGCGACCTGGCCAGCGAGCCCGGTGACGGGTAGCTGCGCTGCTGGCACCTGCTACATTCTGGCCGACTCGCCCACGCCGACGAACATTCCTCTGACGGTAGCTCCGGCGACGAGCTCGCCGGTGACGGCGACGTACACGGCGGGCTCGGGTTCGGGCTACGCTTCGACGACGGCGACGACCTCGGTGGTTGTGACTCCGGCCTCTGGCACGGGCGACACGCTGACGGCTGCGCCGACGACGATTACCTATGGCGCTTCCGACACGCTGACGTTCAGCATCCCCGTGGTCTCAGGAGCTCCGGCGCCGACCGGTACGGTGACGTACAGCGTAGGTACCACCACCCTGGGCACGGCTACATGGCCTGCGAATCCGACGGCAACCGGCGGCGTGTATAGCCTGCCGTTTGCGACGACGAACCTGCCAGTTGGCAGTCCGACGACGGTTTCGGCGGCGTTTACTCCGTCCTCTGGCTCGGGTTACGGCACAGGAACGGCGACGACGACGGTGACAGTGAACCCTGTCCCTCTGTCGAATGATGGCATCTCGGCTACGCCGAGCGCGACGACCTCGGGCAACACGGTGACGATCGTGTTCTCGGTGCCGACGGTGAACGGTACGGCTCCGGCGACGACGTCCTCGGTGACGTTCACGTATGTTCCGAGCGGTTCGACAACGCCGGTCACGATTACATCCGCTGTCAAGGGTGTGACGGCGAACGGCACAACGACGTATACGACGACGAGCTCGACACTGCCTGTGGGCACTGATACGGTGACGGGAACGTTCACCGGCGACACGAACTATGCTGGCGGCGCGCTCTCGACGCCGGTGGCTATCTCTTCGAATTCCACGACGGACACGGTGACGGCGACCCCGGCGACGAACACGGTGGGATCGACGGAGACGATCACGTTCAGCATTCCGGTGGTAACCGGAGCGAGCGTGCCGACGGGTTCGGTGGCGTTTACCAGCGGCAGCACGAGCCTTGGCAACGCGACCTGGGCTCTTCCGACGCCGGTAGCTTGCGGAACGGGCACCTGCTACACGATTTCGATTACGACGACGGCGTTGCCGTTGACGGTGGCTCCGAGCACGAGCACACCGGTGCTGGCGACGTATTCCTCCGGTACGGGTTCGGGCTATTCTTCGGCGACCGCGACGACGACCGTGGTGATCAACCAGGTTGCAGGCACGAGCGATGCGGTGACAGCGGCGAACAGCACGACAACGGTCGGCAGTGCCGATCCGCTGACGTTCAGCATTCCGGTGGTGAGCGGCGCTCCAGCCCCGACGGGTTCGGTCTCCTTCACCAGTGGGTCAACGAACCTTGGTTCGGCGACGTGGCCCGCGACGCCCACGACGGGAACCTGCCCCAACGGCACGGGTACCTGCTATCTGCTGGCGGATAACCCATCCCCGACGAACATTCCTCTGACGGTGGCACCGGCGACGAGCACCCCGGTGACGGCGACCTATACTGCTGGCTCAGGTTCGGGCTACGCTTCGACGACGGCGACCACCACGGTCGATGTCACTCCTGTCGGCGGCACGGGCGGTACACTTTCCGTCGCAAATAACCCCACCACGTACGGCACGCCGGACACGCTGACGTTCAGCATTCCGGTTACCTCGGGCGTTCCTGCTCCGGCGGGTACGGTGGTCTTCACGGCGGGATCGGGCACGACGACAGCACTTGGCTCTGCCACGTGGCCAGCCACCCCGACGGCTGTGAACGGTTTCTACACCCTCTCTATCTCTCCGTCGAACATTCCTGTGGGTAGCCCCACGGCGCTGACAGCGACGTTCACCCCGACTGCCGGCTCCGGTTATGGAGCTTCGGCCCCGACGGCCAATGTGACGGTGAATCCGGTACCGGTCTCGAGCGACAGTATCGCAGCGAGTCCGAACCCACAGACCTTCGGCTCCGCGGTGACGCTGGTCTTCTCCGTTCCGACGGCGAACAGCACACCTCCTTCGGCAGCCACTACGGTGACCTTCACCAACGGCTCGACGGTTCTGGGCACGGCGAATATCACGGGTGTCACAGCAAATGGCGTAACGACGTATACGACTACCACCTCTGGGCTGCCTGTCGGTTCTGACACGGTAACGGGAACTCTCACTGGCGACACGAACTACGCCAGTGGCGCTCTCAGCACAGTGGAGGTCATCAACGCAGCGACCGGTGCGGCGACGCTGACCGCGAACCCGAACCCGACAACCTTCGGTACTCCGGTGACGCTGACGGAGACGATTGCTCCGATCGGCGGCGCCTGCCCATCCGGCCCTGCGACCTTCCTGAGCAACGGAACGTCGATTGGAGCGGGTGCGATCAGCCTGGTCGGTGGCTCCTGCGTGGCGACGCTCACCACCTCGACGCTACCTGTCGGCACGGACAACATCACGGCGACGGTACCTGCGAGCAACGGCTTCGCGGCTATCACCTCCGGTCCTGTGGCGGTAACGATCAATAAGGCTCCTGCCAGCAACAACACGCTGACGACGAGCCCGAACCCGAGCACGTTTGGTCAGACGGTCACGATCAGCCTGGCTGTTCCGACCGAGGCTGGTACGCCTGCCACGGGCACGGTGACCTTCTATAACAACGGCGCGTCGATCGGCACAGGAACGGTGACAAACGGTGTGGCGACAGTGACGACGGCGACCCTGCCTGTTGGCACTGACCCAATCACGGCGACGTATGCGGGCGATGCGAACTACGCGACCGGTACGACGGGTCCTGTGAACCAGGTTGTGAACGCTTCCAATGGAACGTCGAATCTGACGGCGACGCCGAACCCGACGACCTTCGGTACTCCAGTGACGCTGACGGAGACGATTACTCCGATCAACGGCACCTGCCCAACGGGACCGGCGACCTTCCTGAACAACGGAACGTCGCTCGGCACGGGAGCAATTACGCTACAAGGCACCTCCTGTGTGGCGACGCTGACCACCTCGACGCTGCCTGTCGGGACGGACAACATCACGGCGACGGTACCTGCGAGCAACGGCTTCGCGGCTATCACCTCCGGTCCTGTGGCGGTAACGATCAATAAGGCTCCTGCCAGCAACAACACGCTGACGACGAGCCCGAACCCGAGCACGTTTGGTCAGACGGTCACGATCAGCCTGGCTGTTCCGACCGAGGCGGGTACGCCTGCCACGGGCACGGTGACCTTCTTCAACAATGGCACTTCAATCGGCACGGGAACGGTGACGAACGGTGTGGCGACGCTGACGACGGCGACGCTGCCTGTCGGCACCGATCCCATCACCGCGACGTATGCGGGCGATGCGAACTACGCGACCGGTACGACTGGTCCTGTGAACCAAGTGGTGAACGCTTCGAATGGCGCTGCGACGCTGACGGCTAACCCGAACCCCACCACATTCGGCACGCCGGTGACGCTGACTGAGACGATCGCTCCGATCAATGGCACCTGCCCGACCGGACCGGCGACCTTCCTGGACAACGGAACGTCGATCGGCACGGGCGCGATCAGCCTGGTTGGCACCTCCTGCGTGGCGACTCTGACCACCTCGACGCTGCCGGTTGGCACAGACAACATCACGGCAACGGTTCCGGCCAGCGGCGGCTTTGCGGCTATCGCTTCGGGTCCGATCAGCGTGGTTGTGGGCAAGGCTGCTGGCGTCGGTGACACGCTGACGACGAACCCCAACCCCAGCACCTTCGGCAACCCGGTCGTTGTGACCGAGACCCTGCCGACGGTGGGTGGTGTGGCTCCGACGGGAACGGTGACGTTCTACAACAACGGCACGTCCATCGGCACGGGAACGATTGTGGCCGGTGTGGCGACGATTACCACCTCGACGTTGCCTGCAGGTACGGATCCGATCACGGCGACGTATGCTGGCGATGCGAACTATGCGATCGTCACGAGCGGACCTGTGCAGCAGGTCGTCAATACTGCCGGCACGGCTGCCACATTGGCGGCTGGACCGAACCCAGCTACCTTCGGAACGCCGGTTACGCTCACCGAAGCAATCACTCCGATCAACGGCGTCTGCCCGGCGGGTCCTGCCACCTTCCTGAACAATGGAACGGTGATCGGTACCGGGGCGCTGACGCTGACGAACGGTTCGTGCGTGGCTTCGATCACCAGCTCGACGCTGCCTGTTGGCACGGACTCCATCACGGCGACCGTCCCGGCAAGCAACGGCTTTGCGGACATTACTTCGGGTCCTGTGGCCCTGGTCATCAATAAGGCCAACGGCGCGGACACGCTGACCTCCAGCCCGAACCCATCGGTCTTTGGCACCACCGTTACCATCACGGACACCATTCCGACGGTGGGTGGTGTGGCTCCGACGGGCACGGTGAACTTCTACAGCTTCGGTACGCTCATCGGACCTGGAACGATCACGAACGGTGTGGCGACGATCACCACAGCGACCTTGCCTGTTGGCACGGATTCGCTGACCGGCGTCTACCTGGGAGATTCGAACTATGCGCAGGTTACGGCGGGTCCCGTCAACCAGGTGGTCACGGCCGTCTCGACGGTAGCGACGCTGGCGGCTGGTCCTAACCCGGCCAACTTCGGCACGACGGTTACGATCACTGAGACGATTCCGGTGACCAACGGCACACCTGCCACCGGTACGGTGACGTTCTTCTCGAACGGCACACAGATCGGTACGGGCACGCTGGTCAACGGTGTAGCGACGATTACTTCGTCGACGCTGCCTGTTGGCACGGATGCCATCACGGCAACCTATCCAGGCGACACGAATTACAGCAAGGTGTCGTCGGGTCCGGTGAACGAGATCATCAATAAGGCCAACGGCGCTGATGTGCTGACGGTCAATCCTGATCCGGCACAGTTCGGCTCTGTCGTCACGATGGTCGATACGATTCCGACCGTCGGCGGCGTGGCTCCGACCGGCACGGTGTCCTTCTATAACAATGGTGTCCTGATCGGCACGGGTACTGTAGACAGCACGGGCAAGGCGACTTTGACCTCGACGACGCTGCCTATCGGTACCGATCCGATCACCGCGGTCTACAACGGCGACGGCAACTACGCGCCGGTGTCGACGGGGCCGGTGAACGAGACGATCACACAGTTCAGCTCGCTGCCTGTGCTTTCGGCGACGCCGAATCCCGCACAGTTCGGTACAACGGTGACGCTGACGGAGTCGATCCCAGGTGTCAACGGTGTGACGCCGACGGGTTCGGTGACCTTCACCTATAACGGCACGACGCTGGGAACGGCGACGGTCGTGAATGGTGTGGCGACGCTGACTACGACGACGCTGCCGATCGGTACCGATCCGGTGTCCGCAACGTATACCGGTGACACGACCTACGCTCCGGCCACCTCCGGTCCGCTGAACGTCGTCATCACCAAGTCAGCGGCTGCGGATACCTTGACCGCTACCCCGAACCCGAGCATCTTCGGAGGCGCGGTGACGCTGACCTTCACGGTACCTCCGGTCAACGGTGTGGCTCCGACAGGTACGGTGTCGTTCTACAACGGAACGACGCTGCTTGGAACGGCGACCGTCAATGCAGCGGGAGTGGCGACGATTACCACGAGCGCGCTGCCTTACGGAACGGACACAGTGGTCGCGCAGTATCCGGGTGACAATAACTACGCTCCTGAAGCTCCGACGGTCACGGTCAACGTGACGCCGGTGACGCCGACCAGTGTGGTCACGGTGCCGACGACTCCGCCGGTCTGTGGCTCCTCGGTGACGCTGACGGACACCATCACTGCGGTGAACGGTGTGGCTCTCGGCGGCACGGTGCAGTTCTATGTGAACGGTGTGGCGTTCGGTAGCCCGATACCGGTTCCGGCATCGGGAGTGGTGACACTCACGAGCTCGACGCTGCCATGCACTACGGATGTCATCACTGCGGTGTACACGCCGCCGGCCGGATCGCCGTACGGTCCGTCCACCGGCGGACCGACGACGCTGAATGTTCTGAACCCAGACTTCAGCATCGCGGCAACACCGCCGACACAGACGGTCAACCCAGGTGATTCGGCTACGTACACGATCTCGCTTTCGGGTGTGAACGTTCCGTTCACCTCGCCGGTTACGTTGACGGCGACGGGTCTGCCTCCGGGTGCCACGGTCACCTTCGCGAACCCGACGTACATTCCCAATGCGGGGCCGACGACGACGACGATGACGATTGTGACGTCACCGACGCAGGCGATGCTGCAGCATGGGAAGAGCGGCGGTCTCAATGGCGTCTACTACGGCCTGCTTCTGCTCCCGCTGCTTGGGATCGGTTCGGTTCGCCGCAAGATCCGTGCTCTGCCGAAGGGAATCACCTATTGCCTCGCGGCGATGGCTCTCCTAGGCGGTCTTGGAGCGATGACAGGTTGCGGAGGTGGTTACTTCGGACCGGCACCCAACACGTACACGATCACCGTTACCGGCACAAGTGGTACGCTTGTCCATTCCACAACAGTCACTTTGACGGTACGATAGGTGAAAGGATCACACATGAAGCGCTTTGGAAAGACCCTGCTTATCGTTCTGGGTCTGGGTGTAGGGGTCGTCGGGTACGGTTCCAGTACGGCACACGCCCAGGCGAGTGTTGCCAGCTCACAGATGCTGCGCGTGGATGTAGCTGGCGGCTTTACGGTCATCCGTGCGAACGAGGGCCCCGCGGTCTGCGGTTGCTTTTACATGAACGGCGGTAGTGGAGAGCTGGCAGTGACCAACAGTCACAACATCTCCTTCGTGACCAACGTCGGCTACACTTCGCAGACCAACATCGGCAATATCGACCGAAACCTGGCGTTGCTGACGGTGCTGGAAGGCGGTCGCTACACGTTTGAGCGTGGCCGTTTGTCGACCTTCGGGCAGGGCATGGTGGGTCTGGGCAAGACCACCAGTAATTACAAGATCGATCAGAGCTCGGCACGCCTGGCACTGGCTGTCGGCGGTGGCCTCGACTTGCGGCTGTCGAACCGGTTCTCGATTCGTCCAGCGGAGGTAGAGTATCTCTTCACCACGATTCCCAACGGTCAGAACAACTTCCAGAACCAGCTGCGGATGACAGCAGGCGTGGTCTTCCACGTCAACGGGTCACGGCGGTAGGTTTTTGTACGGAAGCCCCGGAGGTGCCTTTGGGCCTTCCGGGGCTTTGTGTTTAAGCACCGGAATCGTTGAAATGAGTTGGTGTTTTGTGTCGGGCCTTCAGCCACCTGGTGGTGTGGAGCCTTGGACCCAGGCCGTCGGACTAGGTTGGTATGTTCTCGCGCCTTCGGCGCTAGACAGTGGTTCCGCGGGGGAACGCGATACCATTAGAGCTTGCGATGCGTGAGCAGGATGCCGCGCTCCGATCGGGAGATACTGCTTACAGTACTCGCTCGATACACGGAGGTTTGCGGCCAGGACCTACGTCGCAATGTAGCGAGGAGAAGGCATGTCCGAACGTCCCGATTTTGAGCCATCGACACTGGCCATTCATACCAACCGAGCGTACGAGTATCAATCGAACTCGATCCTGTTTCCGATCCACCTGACGGCGACCTACATTCATGAGTCGGTCGGTGTCACCAAGGGCTATGGCTATTCGCGCGGTGCCAACCCCACGGTCAACGCGCTGGAGCAGGCGATCTCCGCTCTGGAAGGCACAGAGCATGCCCTGTGTTTCCGTTCAGGTATGGGTGCGATCAGCACGCTGTGTCTCGCTTTGTTGAAGGCTGGCGATCACGTCATTCTCTCCGAGGTGATCTATGGCGGAACAGTGCGTCTATTTCAGCAGGTGCTGAAGAACTTCGCCATCGAGTTCGACTTCGTGGATACGGCAAAGCCGGAGGCGGTGGAGAAGGCGATCAAGCCGAACACGCGGCTCATCTTCATCGAGACGCCTGCGAATCCAACGCTGCGGCTAAGCGACGTGAAGGCGTTGGCCGAGATTGCGCACAGTCATGAGAACATCCTCCTCGCCGTCGATAACACCTTCCTGACGCCGTTGCTGCAGAACGTGTTGGAACTGGGCGCCGACATCTCGATGCTCTCGACGACGAAGTATATCGATGGGCATAATGCGACGATCGGCGGCTCGCTGGCCACGCACAATGAAGAGATCACGGAGCGTTTGCGGTTTATCCGCAAGGTGCTTGGCACGATCGCTTCGCCGATGGACTCGTGGTTGACGTTGCAGGGCATCAAGACGCTGCCGGCGCGACTGGCGATTCATTGCCAGCATGCGCAGCAGGTGGCGGAGTGGCTGGAGGCGCATCCTCGTGTGGAGCGCGTCTACTATCCGGGGCTCGACTCGTTCCCGCAGAAGGCTTTGGCCGAGAAGCAGCAGAAGGGCTTCGGCGGCATGCTGGCATTCGAGCTGAAGGCAAGCACGGAGGAGTCGCTGAAGTTTATCAACTCGCTGAAGTTGTGCACCTGCGCGGAGAGCCTGGGCAGCGTCGAGACGCTGATCACGAATCCGGCGACGGCTTCGCACTGTGATATCCCGCTGGAGATTCGCGAGAAGCTCGGCGTGACGGATCGCCTGATTCGTCTGTCGGTGGGCCTTGAGTCGCCGAAGGATCTCATCAAGGATTTTGAGCAGGCCTTTACGGTGGTCTTTGGGAGTGCACGATGACGTTAGCTGCATGGAAGTTTGCAACAAAGCTGATCCAGTTCAATGCATCACCGAAAGATCCTTACCATCCCAAGACGACCCCGATCTACCAGACAGCGACCTTCGAGCAGGAGGCGGCGGATGCCTTGGGGGAGTATGACTACTCGCGCAGCGGCAACCCGACCCGCAAGGTGCTTGAAGACCAGATGGCTGCGCTGGAGGGTGGCACGCGGGCGTTCTGCTTCAACAGCGGCATGGCGGCGATCACGGCGACGATGCGGCTGCTGAGTGCGGGGGATGAGATCGTCTCCGACTATGACCTGTATGGCGGAACCAGCCGGTTGTTCGCGCAGGTGCTGAACCGTGCGGGCATCGTGGTGAAGTATGTCGACGCCACGGACACGGCGGCGATCGAAGCCGCGATCACGCCCGCGACGAAGATGGTCTATATCGAGTCGCCGACGAACCCGTTCCTGCGGGTGGTCGACATTGCTGCGGTGGCGGCTGTGGCGAAGAAGCACGGAGCGCTGTTTGCGATCGATGGCAGCGTGATGAGCCCGTACCTGCAGAACCCTCTGGAACTGGGAGCGGACATCGTGATCCACTCTGCGACAAAGTTCCTGTGCGGACACAGCGACGTGACAGCTGGCGCGATTGTGGTGAAGGACGCCGAGCTTGGCAAGCGTGTTTACTTTCAACAGAATGCGGAGGGAACTGCACTTGGTCCTTTTGATAGCTACCTGTTTCTGCGCGGGCTAAAGACGCTGAAGATTCGGATCGATGCCGCGCAGCGGAGCACGGAGAAGATTGCGGCTTTCCTGGCTTCGCATCCGAAGGTGGGTGAGGTCTTCTATCCAGGGCTGGCGAGCCATCAGGACCACGACGTGCACCAGCGGCAGGCGCGGGGCGGCGGAGCGCTGCTCAGCTTCACGGTCGGCTCGGCTGAGGCGGCGAAGAAGATGGCCGAGGGGTTGGAATTGTTCAGCATCTCGCTGAGCTTTGGCAGCGTGCAGTCGTCGATCAGCATTCCGCTGAAGATGTCTCACTCCAGCGTTCCGGCGGGGATGAAGGGTGTGCGGATTCCGCCTGCCGATCTGCTGCGTCTCGCGGTGGGCATCGAAGATACTGACGATCTGATTGCAGACCTGTCACGATGTCTCGATCTCATTTAGAGCTTTAGGTGTCGAAGTTATCTGGCGAACGTTAAACGGTTTAGGAGTGTGTGATGTCGAGTCGTCTGCTGGTTTTAGTTTTGTGCAGTGGTCTGTTCTTCAGCAGCGCGGTGGGAGCGAAGGCTGCGGAAGAGGGTGTGACGCGCGCCACGCTGGCTAACGGGATGCGCGTGGTCATTGTGCGCAACACGCTGGCGCCGGTGGTCACGGTGGAGACGAACTTCCTCGTCGGCGGCAACGAGACGCCTGACGGCTTTCCCGGCTCCGCGCACGCAGAGGAGCACATGGCCTTCCGTGGCTGCACGGGGATGAGCGCGGACCAAACGGCGGCAATCTATGCGCAGCTTGGTGGGCAGAACAACGCGGACACACAGCAGAACATCACGCAGTTTTACGCGACGGTTCCGGCCGCAGACCTTGATGTAGCGCTTCAAGCTCAGTCGGCATGTCTGCATGGCATCGACAACTCTCAGGCGGAGTGGGAGAAGGAGCGCGGTGCGATCGAGCAGGAAGTATCGCGCGATCTATCGAATCCGACGTACAAGTTCATCAATAGGTTGAATGCTGACATGTTTGCCGGAACGCCGTATGCGCATGATCCGCTGGGTACGCGCGAGTCGTTCGAGAAGACGACGGGTGCGATGCTGAAGGAGTTTGCCGATCGCTGGTACACGCCACAGAATGCAATCCTGGTGATCGTGGGTGACGTGGATGCGACGGCGACGCTCGAAAAGATCAAGAAGCTGTTCGGCGATACGAAGCAGCACATGCTGCCGGAGCGGCCGAAGATCGAGTTGCAGCCGGTGAAGCCGGAGACATTCTCGCTCGATAGCAACCTGCCGTATGTGCTGGGCTTTGTAGCGTACCGCTTGCCGGGTACGGAGTCGCCGGACTACGCTGCGACGCAGATCCTTGTGGATGTGCTCAGCAGCCAGCGTGGCGATCTGTATGCGATGGTGCCTGCGGGCAAGTCGCTGGCGTCGGAGTTTGGCTTGGCGGAGAGCTATCCGAAGGCCAGCGTTGGTTTCGGACTCGTTGCGCAGCCTGCGGGCGTGAGCGTCGATGCCGCGATGACGGAGATGCGTAACATCCTTAATGCCTATGCGATGAAGGGTGTTCCTGAGGAGCTGGTTGAGGCTTCGAAGCGGAGCGAGCTGGCGCAGACGGAGTTCCAGCGCAACTCGATTCCAGGATTGGCGACGGTGTGGTCGGCGGCACTGGCAGGCGAGGGGCGCAACTCGCCCGATGAAGATATCGAGGCGATCCGCAAGGTGACGCTGGCGGATGTGAACCGTGTGGCAAAGCAATATCTGTTGAACGCGAACACCATCACGGCGGTGCTGAAGCCGACTCCGAATGGAGAGCCGGCGTCGACGAAGGGATTTGGTGGGGCTGAACAGGTGACGTCTGCTCCGACGAAGCCGGTGGAGCTGCCCGAGTGGGCGAAGGCTTCGCTGAACGAATTGAAGGTGCCGACGAGCATTCCGCAGGCGAGCGATACGATGCTGGCAAACGGCATTCGCCTGATCGTGCGGACGGACAAGACAAGCCCGACGGTGACGCTAATCGGATCGGTGAAGCATGATGGCGATCTGCAGACGCCCGCTGGCAAGGAGGGTGTGGGCGAGTTGCTCGACGGGTTGTACTCGTACGGCACGAAGAGCCTGGATCGGATCGCGTTCCAGAAGGCGCTCGATGACATTGCGGCGAGTGAGACGGCGGGCTATCGGTTCTCGCTTTCGGTGTTGAAGGACCACTTCTCGCGCGGCGTGGAACTGCTCGCAGATAATGAGTTACATCCGGCGCTGCCTGCCGAGGCGTTTAAGATCACGAAGCAGCAGAGTGTCCAGTTCTCTGCAGGGAACATGAAGAGCCCTGGGTATAAAACATCGCGTGCGCTGGAGCTGGCGCTGCTGCCGACGGGCGATCCTGAGCTGCGGGAGTCGACGCCTGCTTCCCTGACGGGAGTCACGCTGGAGGATGTGAAGCAGTTCTATGCGGCGACGATGCGACCGGACCTGACGACGATCGTGGTGATCGGCGACACGACCCCGGCAGAGGCGAAGGCGGTGGTCGAGAAGTACTTCGGCGAGTGGAAGGCGACTGGACCGAAGCCGGAGACGACCCTGCCTGCGGTGCCGGTGAATAAGGCTTCGGCTGCGAACATTCCCGACGCGGAGCAGGTGCAGGACTCGGTGGTGCTCGCAGAGGAGTTGAAGCTGAACCGCTTCGATCCTGACTACTATCCGTTGCAGCTCGGGACGCATGTTCTGGGTGGCGGCTTCTATGCGACGCGGCTGTATCACGACCTGCGGCAGGTAGCGGGATACGTGTACACGGTCGATGTGAGCCTGTCGGCTTCGAAGACGCGGGCGACGTACTCGGTCGATTACGGCAGCGATCCGGACAAAGTGTCGAAGGCACGCGGTCTGGTTGAGCGCGACCTGCACCAGATGGCGACGGAGAACGTCTCCGATGGCGAACTGCATCAGGCGAAGGCGCTGCTGCTGCGGCAGATTCCGTTGAACGAGTCGAGCGAGGAGTCGGTTGCCGGGCTGATGCTGGCGCGTGCCGAGATGGGACTGCCGCTGGATGAGTCGCTGCGGGCTGCGAAGATCTATGTCGGGCTGACAGCGGAGCAGGTGAAGGCCGCGTTTGCTCGACAGATTCGGACGGACAATCTGGTGCAGGTAGTGCGCGGGCCGGCTCCGCAGTAGACCTGACCTTCCCTCCGGGGCCGAAGCCCGTACCCTTCAAAGCAACATTGTGCAGAAGTTCGCTCATACGAAGAGGCGAGAGCAATTGCTCTCGCCTCTTCGTATGAGGGGTGTCGATCAGGCGCCGTGGGGGACGGAGTGTTCGTCTGCGCCGCTGACATCGGCACCGTCGGAGGCCTTGAGGCTGCTGAAGACGAAGGTGGAGAGGATGGTCAACCCGCCCAGAGCGTAGAAGGCTTTGTGGATGCCTGCGATGGTGGCGATCGAGGAGTCGGTGTCGTGCGGGATGAACAGGGCGGTGGTGAGGCCTGCGGCAGCGACGCCAAAGGAGATTGACATCTGCTGGCCGGTGCTGGCGATGGAACTGGCGGAGCTGGCCTGGTGCTCGTCGGTGTCGGCATAGACGAGGGTGTTGAGGCAGGTGTACTGCAGCGAGGTGAAGCCTCCGTAAAACAGGCCCAGGACGAGAATGAACCAGAGCGGGGTGTGCAGGTGAATGCTGGAGAAGGCGAGCAGGAGCAGGCCGATGATGAAGGTGTTCGAGATCAGGATGCCGCGATAGCCGAAGTGACGGATGATGCGCGGGCTGGAGGCCTTGATGGCCATCGCTCCAACCGCCTGCGGCATGATGAGCAGGCCGGATTGCACGGGGGTATAGCCGAGGCCGATCTGATAGAGCAGCGGCAGGAGAAACGGGACGCCGCCGATGCCGAGCCGCGTAAAGAAGCCTCCGCTGACCGCAGCGCGGAAGGATCGGATCTTGAGCAGCGAGAGTTCGAGCAGTGGATAGGGAAGGATGCGCGCGTGCATCCAGTAGCCGGTAAGCAGGGCGAGTGAAGTGAGGAGAAGCATCGACATCTCGGTCGCGGAGAGAGCGTGGTCGCCGAAGATTTCGAGCACGTACGAGAGCAGGCCGACACCGGCGCCGAAGAGGATGAGGCCGACGACATCGAGCGGATGGGTCTTCTCTTCGCGGTAATCGGGCAAGTGCTTGTAGACCATGAGCAATCCGAGCAGACCGATGGGGACGTTCAGGAAAAAGATGACGCGCCAATGGAAGTAGGCAACGATGAGACCGCCGGCGACGGGGCCGAGCATAGGGGCGATGAGTGCAGGGATGGAGACGAAGCTCATGGTGCGGATGAGCTCGGATTTGGCGAAGGTACGGACGAGGGTGAGTCGACCGACGGGGACCATCATGGCTCCGCCGCAACCCTGCAGCAGACGGCAGGCGACGAGCAGGTCGATGTTGGGCGCGAGACCGCAGAGCAGCGAGCCGAGAGTGAAGAGGCCGATGGCGGAGGCGAAGACGCGGCGGGTGCCAAAGCGGTCGGCCATCCAGCCGCTGATCGGGATGAAGACCGCGAGCGCGAGGGTGTAACTGGCAAGCACAGACTTCATGCTGAGCGGAGCGACGTGAAGAGCGGCAGAGATGGAGGGGACGGCGGTGTTAAGGATGGTAGTGTCGAGCGACTCCATGAAGAAGGCGACGGCGACGAGCCAGGGGAGGAGTTGCTTGTTGGCTCCGGGTGGCGGGGGCGTGGCGATGGTGTTGGGAGTCGTCGGCGTCATGTATCTACTTATGATGGCATGCGAGAGAGCCGGGGCAGGGAGGCTAGGAACTCGCGCGTTGCGCGATGCCCGCCTTCGCGACGATGAAGCTGTCGCGAAGATGGGATCTCCATGGGACTAAATCTTTGTTAGGGCGGCGGCGAAGGAAAGAGCCGGGAGTTGGAGGCGGCTGTCGTTGATTGTGATCGCCTCGTCGGACGAAAGCAGGATGGACTTCGCGTCGGTAGGGAGTGTCAAAGGGACGTCGCTGAAGTTGAAGTAGAGCTTCACATCCTGCCGCTGCATTGTGAGCCACTTCGCTTGCTCGTCGAAAGCGGGGCGGACCAGATCTAGGCGACCGTCGTGGAGGGAAGGCTGGTTGCGGCGCAGCTCGATGAGAGAGCGATACCAGTGGAGCATCGCTTCGTGCTCGGGCTGGGAAGTTTCGGACCAGTCGAGCTTGGAGCGAAGGAAAGTCTCTTCGGACTCGGGGTCGGGGATGTCTTCCGCGCCGTGGTGTTGGTGCTCGTTGCGGCGTCCATCGGAGACGGCCTTGGCGAGAGCTTCGTCTTCGTGGTCGGCAAAGTAAAGAAAGGGAGAGCTGGCGGCGAACTCTTCACCCTGGAAGAGCATGGGGATAAACGGCGAGGTTAGAACGAGGGCGGCGGCGAGCTTTGCCTTGCGCGAGCCAGCGACGTCATAGATACGGTTGCCGTAGGGACGGTTGCCGACCATGTCGTGGTTCTGGATGTAGCCGAGGAAGTGGGTACCGTCGAGGCCATTGATGGGGCGACCGTGGTTGCGCTCGCGGAAGGTGGAGTAGGTGCCATCGTAGACGTAGGCGTCGGTGAGGGTCTTGGCGAGCTGCGAGAGCTTGCCGAAGTCGACGTAATAGCTCTGGCGCTCGCCGGTGAGGAAAGCGAAGAGCGCGTGGTGGAAGTCGTCGCTCCACTGCGCGTTGAGGCCATAGCCCGCGGGGACGCCGGGGGCGCCGGTGGTGCGGGGAGTCATGATGCGCGGGTCGTTGAGATCGCTTTCGGCGATGAGGACACGGGGGCGTTTCGTCTCAGCCGAAAGAGCATCGACTTCCGTGGCTAACTGCTCAAGGATATGCACGGCGGAGCGATCGACGTAGCTGGTGACGGCGTCGAGACGAAGTCCGTCGATGTGGTAATCGCGAAGCCAGAGCAGAGCGTTGTCGCAGAAGAAGCGGCGGACCTCGGTGCTGCCACCTTCTTCAAAGTTGATGGCGCCGCCCCAGGGAGTGTGGTGACTTTCTGTGATGTAGGGTGCGAAGAGGCCGCTGTAATTGCCGTCGGGACCGAAGTGGTTGTAGACGACATCCATGAGGACGGCGAGACCCAGAGAGTGTGCACGATCGACAAACTGCTGCAGGCCGAGCGGACCGCCGTAGTCTTCCTGCGGAGCGAAGAGTGAGACACCATCGTAGCCCCAACCCCAATGGCCGGGGAAAGAGTTAACGGGAAGCAGTTCGACGTGGGTGACGCCGAGGTCGCGTAAACAGGGCAGCTTTTCAGCAGCAGCAGCGAAGGTGCCTTCAGTGGTGAAAGTGCCGATGTGCAGTTCGTAGACGATCGCGGAGGGCCAAGCTGGTGGCTGGTAGTCGTGGTCGGTCCATGCGAAGGCGTCGAGATCAACAAGGCGGGAGAGGCTATGGACGCCTTGAGGTTGCTGGAGCGAGCGTGGATCTGGATAGGGCTTAGTGTCTTTGTTAACGAGGAAGCCGTAGTCGTCTCCAGGTTTGGCGGACGGGACATCGACGGTCCAGTAGCCGCGGTCGCCGCGTTGCATAGGGAAGCGTTCGCCGTTGACCTGCACGGCGATGGATTTACGGCGCGGAGCCCAGAGAGAGAAGTGATGCATAGACGCTAGGCCTCCTTTACGAGCAGCGCGACGGGGAAGGTGGAGAAAAGATCTTCAATAAGAATAAGACCGCCGCGGTGATGCTTCATGTCGAGGACGTTGGTCCACTTACCGCGCGGGATGGTGATGGAGGTTTGCTGCCAGCCGCTAGCGGCAGGACCGAATGAGAGTCGCTGTACGCAGCTGACGACGCGCGAGCCGCGTAAGAAAGCGACGATGTGCTCGGCGCGGGTGCCTTGCGCGAGCAGTGGCTTGTAGTTGCCTTTAGGACCGAAGCAGGCGGCGCATTCACGACGAACGCGGAGAGCTTGATGCGTGGTCCAAAGTTTGGGAAGCCCTTCTTCCATGCGAGACATGATCTTTGCAGGGATGTCTTCAGGCGCAAGGGCGTCGAGTTCAGCAAGGAGCGCGATGCGGTTTGCGTAGTCAACCGGCGTGCGATTGTCAGGATCGACGAGGCGGTGGTCCCAGAGCTCGGAACCCTGGTATAGATCGGGGATGCCGGGAACCGTGTATTTGAGCAAGGTCTGCGAGAGGGAGTTGGTGCGGCCAGCAAGTTGGATGCGATCGACGAAGGCCTGCACGTCTTCTGTGAACTTTGGGTCCGCGAGCGTCCGATCGATGAAGGTGTTGAGCGCGTCCTCAAAGGCCTTGTTGTTGTTGGTCCACGAGGTCTGCTCCTTGGCTTCGCGAGTGGCCTTCTGCATGTAGGCCTTCATGCGATCGGCGTCGATGGGCCATGCGCCGATGACGGTCTGGTAGTAGAGATATTCGGTGTTTGGATCAGGGGAGTTGTCCGTGCGCGCGAATGCATTGAGTTCGTACCAGTGTTCGACAGTCTCAGTGAAGAAGCGAGGCAGCTCACTGATGGCAGCGAGGCGAGCGCGCACATCTTCGCCGCGCTTCATATCGTGCGTGGCGAGTGTGACCATCGTGCAAGGTGTGTGCTTCTGTTGGCCGGTGTTGAAGCGGTGGAACTCGTCGATCGAGGCAAGCGGGGCTTCGGGATTGCTGCCGACCTCGTTGAGGCCGATGAAGCGGTGGTAGCAGTAGAGGGCGGTGTCTTCGTAGCCCTTGGCCATGACGGCGCTAGTGAACTGCTGGAAGTGGAGCAGGAAAGCGGACTCGAGCGCGCCCGTGCGGCGAAGCATGAGCACATCGCCGATGAAGTCGAAGAGACGCTTGTCGATGTCGGGACGATTACGCGCGGCGGTGTCAACGGTTGTGCTGAGTACGGCGGCGTCGAAGGCGCGAAGATGCTGATCGGGCAACACGTAGGTGCGATAGACCGGCATCGAAGCGGCGATCTCCTGGATGGCGTGGCGGATCTCGGATCGCGTGTAATCGCGGTGATCGAGATCGTTCTCGCAGACGGAAAGGAAAAGGCCAGCGAGACGATTGACGTCGCTGCCGAGGGCTTCCTGCTGTACGTTGATTTTCTTTTCGCGGATGAGCGCGGGATAGTCGATGGTCTTGCCGATGACTTCCGAATAGGTATGGTCGAGCGCGGCGAAGCCTTCAGGGGAGACGAGGAGACCATTCACCATGTTGAGCAGTTCGTAGCCGGTGGTGCCATCGATGGGCCATTCATCGGGGACACACTCATTGCGCGCGAGAATTTTCTCGGCGACGATCCAAGCGTCGGGTGCTTCGGCACGGAGGCGTTCGAAGTATTGCTGCGGGTTCTGTAGACCGTCGCAGTGATCGACACGAACGCCGTCGAGTTTGCCTTCGCGCAACCAGCGCAGCACGAGGTTATGCGTGGCGAGGAAGACGCGACCGGACTCGACGCGCACACCGATGAGGGAGTTGACGTCGAAGAAGCGACGGTAGCCGAGGTCCTGATCGGCAGCGTGCCAGCTGGCAAGGCGATAGTGCTGGCGCTGCAGGAAGGCGTCGAGCGCTTCTATATTCCCGTTCATCGTGCTAACGACTTCGTCGATGGCGACAGAGACGGTGGTATCTTCGGCGAGATGTTTTTCAAGCAGCGAGTAGAGGGCGCTCTGATCGCGATAGAGAGTCTGCACTGCCTCATAGCCATCGACATCGCGCTGGGCGAGTCGGTCGAAGGCGTCTGAAAGGAATCCCAGTTCAGCGGAGCGAGAGGACTTCGCCGCCGGGGCGAGGATCAGCGAGAGAGAGCCGATGGACACGGGAAGGTGCTCATCGTTCGAGAGAACCTCAAACCGGACGTTGCTACGAAGAACCTTGATCGCGCCTGATTTCAGGACAAGCCCATACTGATCGCCGAGGATGGGCAGCAGTATCTTGTTGCGCATCCGCTCTTCGCCGGACTCCCATTCAAGATCGAAGAACTCGGCATAGCGGCTGTGGCGACCATTCTCCAACACGTCGCGCCAGTAGGGATTGTTGCGCGCGAGGGCCATGTGATTCGGCACAATGTCGAGGATATGGCCCAGGTTCAGTTCTGCGAGTTTCGCGAAGAAGCGTTCCTGTCCCTCAGAACCGCCAAGTTCGGCGTTAACCTGCTCAAAGTCCGTGACGTCATAGCCGTGAGTGCTGCCGGGGGCGGCCTGAAGGTAAGGCGAGGTGTAGACGTGTGAAATCCCGAGGGTTGCGAGGTAGTCAGTCGTTGCGACAGCGTCGTCGAAGTTGAAGTCGGCGTTGAGCTGAAGGCGATATGTAGACGTGAGCTGTTTTGGCATTGCGTACAGGTCCCAGCCAGCGATGACCGTGGTGATTTGAGGCAGGTGCGCTGACAGTGAGGCCGAGCTAGGAGCACGGCTGTGATGAGGGTGAAAGCGACCGGATGCCGCGAGCTTATTCTTTAGGATGCAGCGGGAGCGGGATGAGGTTTCTCCTGCCCGGATTTATCGGGTGGAAGCCGTAGCGTGGGATGAAAAAGCAGCTGAAGGGTGAGGTTTCGCGTGCAGATGGCGCAATTCTTGGGAGATGCATTGTCTGAGGGTCGAGTGGCGCGGAGTTCAACACGGGGGACGCAGGGCTGCACGTCAGGTGACCATTGTTGTAGGGTGGAGTCATTCATTTTATGCAGACGTCCCAGATCCATTCCGATCCGCGTTCGGAGATTGCGCTTGCGTTGATCGCTGCGTTGATTCCGGCATGGCAGCCGGAGCAGGCGCTGGTATTGCTGGTAGACGAACTGCTGATGGCAGGTTTCGGCGCGATTGTGTTGGTGGATGACGGCGGCGGTGAAGAGTCGCGCAGCTTATTCGATGGGCTGGAGCAGCGACCCAGGGTGCATCTGGTGCGCCACGCGGTAAACCTGGGCAAGGGCCGGGCGCTGAAGTCGGGACTGAATTATGTGTTGAATGCTTTACCGGGATATGTGGGTGTTGTGACGGCGGATGCCGATGGTCAGCATAGAGCGGCTGATATTGTTGCGGTGGGTCTGGCGCTGCCGGAGGCTGCCAGTGGCGCGGTCCTGGGAACACGGGCGTTTTCTGGCGATGTGCCTTTTCGAAGTCGCTTTGGCAACGGACTTACGCGGTATGTCTTCTCGTTTTTGACCGGCACGAAGCTGGGAGATACGCAGTCGGGTTTGCGCGGCTTTTCGGGCGCCCTGTTGCCGGAGTTGATGCAACTCGATGGCGAGCGATATGAGTACGAGATGACGGTACTCGCTGTGCTGTGCCGCAGCGGGCGCAAGCCGGTGGAGGTGCCAATCGAGACGGTGTACATCGAGAACAACCGCTCGTCGCACTTCGATCCGGTGCGCGACTCGATGCGCATTTACTTTGTGCTGGTGCGATTTTATTTTTCAGCGGTGCTGGCGGCAGCTATCGACTTTGTGGGATTCACGCTGGCGTTTGCAGCGACAGGAAACATCGTGTTCAGCATAGCCGTGGGGCGTTTGAGTTCGCTGGTGAACTTTGCAGTGAACAAGAAATATGTCTTCCAGAGTCGAGGCGCGTTGAAGCAGGCACTGTGGCGCTATTATGCGTTGGTGTTGATTATTGCCTGCATCAGTGCGGTATCGATTACAGCTTTGACGAGGCGAGCACACTGGAACGTGTATGCCGCAAAGATCGTCGTGGACACGGTGCTTAGCCTGGTAAGTTTTGCGATGCAGCGAACGTTCGTTTTCAGAGGACAGGAGATGCTGGCAGAGAGGAAGAACCGTTAGGCGATGCGCAACGTCTTGATCAAGGTGCTGCCGTGGTTGACGGGGCTGGGCGTGTTGGTAGAGTTGCTGAGCTTGCGGCTGGGTCTGCTGAACGCCTTCTTCTTCGATGCGATGCATGCGGATGTGCAGGGCATCGACTACTTCTCGCTGCCGCGGGGATTTCTCAATCTTGTTGCGGGCAAAAGCATGTACGACACCTTCAGTCAGTCCAGCTATGGTTCGCATGCGACGATGTACCTCGCGCATCCGGCTTTGGCGCCGTTGTTAGGCAGCTGGCTGTCGCGGTTCGATGCAATGACGAGTTACGGCGTTTACACGATGCTCTCGCTGGCGATAATGGCCGCGTGTGCATGGTTGCTGTCGCGGCAGACCGACGATGCGCTGATGCAACGGCTGATCTGGTTCCTGATGCTGACAGCGTTCCCGACGTACTGGATGCTGTTTGTAGGCAACGTGCAAGCGGTGCTGGTGCTGGCTATAGGCATGGTGTTTGCCGGAGTGCTGGCGATGACGTATCGTGGGCGTGGCGAAACGCTGCTGCTGGCAGGGCTGCTGCTCTCACTGCTGTCGAAGCCGGTGGTGCTGCTGATGTTTCCTGCCTTGCTGTTAGTGAAGGAAACGCGGCGATCGGCGGTGCGCGCGCTGGCTGTGTATGCCATCGTGTCGGTTGTCTTTGAAGTTGTGCCCGCGCTGAACCCTGAAGCGATCGGGCTGGGACGCGTGGCCTGGCTGGCAGGGCATCCTGGCTATGTGCGCGCGACGATGAACATCTATGCGAACCATTTCCAGTTGAACGCGGACATGAAGGATAACAGCATTCACTGGTTCAACCTGATCGCCCAGACGGGAACGCGGTTCGTGCATATCGACGTATTCTCCCTGCCGGTGTTTCTGGATGTGCTGACGGGAACGCGCACGCCTGCATGGATCTATCAAATGCCTGCGCTAGCTGTGCTGGGACTGTCTTTGCTGGTGGGCCGGATGCGGCAGGGCAGACCTCGGCTGGAGGCTTTGCTGCTGCTGTTGATGGCTGTGTCGATCTCGTTCTTCCTTGCGTATCCCACAACGTGGGAGTACCAGTACACAAGCGTGCTGCCCGTGGCTGGCGTACTTTTGGCTTTGCGTGGCCGCGACGTATTTTACGAACGCGCGCGGCCATGGCTCTTCAGCCTGGCTGCCTGCGCATGGCTGCCAAGCCTCTATTGGCTCGTGGAGGGTGAGACGGTCACGGCGCGGGTGCTGCTGACGATCTGGGCCGATCGCGTGCTGCCGGTGACAATGCTATTTTTCCTGGCGATCGCTCTGGTGGCGCGGTTCTCGGTGCGGCCCGAAGAGACAAGTTAGGGAGTTCACTTGACGCCTTGTTGTAGTCGCTTTTGTGAGAGCGACCAGGCAAGATTATTCTTTGCCAACTGGAAGTCAGGCTTGAGGGCGATGGCCTTTTCGGCGGCTGCGATGGCCTCGTCCCAGCGGTGCAGCCCTTCATAGCCTGCGGCGATATTGTTCCAGGCTTCGGCCATGTCGGGATCAAGGTGCAGCGCGGCACGGGAGGCAGCGATGCTCTCTTCGAGTTTGCCCTGTCGGTTGAGATTCAGAGAATCATCCAGCAGGTCGGCGGCTGTCTTTGGTCCCTGGCTCGGGGCAGAGCTCTGCTTTGTGTAGAGCTGCAGGTTGTTCTGTGCGATCTGCAACCTGGGGTCAATCTCCAGCGCCTTGCGCTCGCTGGCGATAGCTGGCTGCCACTGGTGCATGGCTGCCTGCGCCGCGCCGATGTTGTTCCAGGCGAGAGCTGACTTTGGATTGATGCTGAGTGCGTGCTGTGCGGAGTCGATGGCCTGCGGATATTGCGCTTGCTGATATTGCGTGAGCGAGAGATTGATCCAGTAGTCTGCTGTCCGCGTGGCGGGGTGTAGCAGGGAAGCGCGTGCGGCCACGTCGTCGGGGGCGATGGCGAGTGTCTCGGATGCGAGTTGATGTGCAGCAGCGGTATCGTCGAGCTGATTGTCGGCGGCGATGAGCAGGTCACGCGGCATGAGGCGCATAGGGTTGAGCGTAATAGCTGTCTTCAACTGTTGAAAGGCTTCGGGCAAGCGGTTGTGTTGCAGCAGCCAGCGACCGTAGAAGGTGTGGGTCTCATCGGCGTCGGGAGCGAGCGCGAGCGCACGGAGGAAGTGGCGCTCGGCCTCGGGACCTCGCGTGGTGGCACCGGCGTCGGCCATGGCACCGTTCACGACGCCTAGATTGATCTCAAGCGTGGGGTAGTTTGGCGTGTACTGCAGAGCGCGTTCGAAGTAATCAAGCGCAACATCGTAGTTGCCCTTGTTCATCTGCGTGAGGCCATAGTTCATGAGACCCCGACCGTTGCGTGGAGACTTGGCGACATCGTCCTTCCACAGCGTCTCTTCGTCGAGCCAGACGCGATTGCGGACGTGTACGCCATAGGCATAGCCACTTAGCACGAGGCAGGCGAGTGCGATCAGCACAGGCCTGAGAGCGGTGCGCTGTTCGGAGGTGCTGAAGCGAAGCAGCAGTTGCCAGACCGCCCATACGACGGCGAGGATAAGGCCGACGAAAGAGAAGAACATGCGGTGGTCGTTTTCGACCTCAGACAAGGTGTAGAGCGAGGTGGGCAGCTGTGTGATGATGAACCAGAGCAGGCCGTAGGCGATGGGATAGAGCGCGCGTCGCCGGCAGCAGTAGACGATAGCAACGATCAGCGCGACGAGGAAACAGAGACCGCAGGCAGCTTCAAAATTGAAACTGGGGAACGGGCTGAGGTCGGTGTCCACGTTAAGGTGAATTGGCAAGAAGAGAGTACCTGCATAACGTAACCAGACGAACGGCTGAGTGAGTCGATAGCTGGCAGCGGAGACGATCGCGGGGAGATACGTCTTCGGCGTCATCGCAGACTGCAGCCAGAGCAGCAGTGCGGTGAGGACGACGCTGGGCACGATGGCGACGAGCGCGGAGCGAAGTGGCTTCGAGTCCCGTGTTGACGTCGGGGGCTTTTCGAAGAAAAGCACGTAGAGCAGCAGCAGGATCGGGAAGACCGCTGCCGGTGGCTTTGACAACATGGCTGCGAGGAATGGCAGCAGATACAGGCCAAAACGACGCTGCTGGGGGAATTTCGCGAACAGGTAGAGCGCGGCGACGCAGCCCAGTGTGCAGAAGAGGTCGCCGCGCTGGATAACGTAGTTGACGGTCTCTGCGATAGCGGGATGCAGGCCGAACCAGGCGGCGGCTGCGAAGGCTAGCCACGGATTGGCTGCTGAGGACTCGGTCCGATCGAAGATCACTTGGTAGATCTGCGTAAGCAGCCAGACCAGCAGCAAAAACAAGAGGAAGGTTGAGAGGTGGAACCAGAAAGGCACGTAACCGTGACCTAGAGCGTAGTCAAGCGCGAGAGACGCGGAGACGAGCGGACGGTAAGTCTGGTTCGCGGGAAGCACGCTGAAGGTGCGGGTGTCGGTAAAGAAGCGCGGGACGTTGTGAAGGCTGCGGATGGAGGGGTTGTCGATGACGGTATGGGAGTCGTCGAGGTGGAAACCGTTCTGAAAGGCGTTGGCGTAGACAAGGCAGACGGCCAGTAGCAGGATGACGGTCGCGACGAGTGGAAGGCGGCGATCGGAGGAGGGTGGCAGCGGCAAGGCGATGGAGGTCCTTTGCGAAAAATCAGGCAAATAGCAACGAGTGCCAGGAAGGGAAAAGCGAGACGGGAAAAAAATTACGAGCGAGCCGAAGATTATTTTGACACGACGCAGACGGACAGGGTATCGTCCTCAAAGATTTCAAACCTCCGTTGGCATAGTCGTACCGATGTACTTCGCGGACGACATATGCGCTGGCTCCCGTTCGTCGTGGACGCGAGTTGCTGTGCCGAAGTCACAAGTTTAGTTTTCTCGGGTCTCCCCGCAGTTGGTATACGCCTGCGTCTGGACTCGGGGAGGAGTATTCGTGGACCGTCGATCGTTCGTCCTCTCGTGCCGTGCGGGTGTTCTCCGCCTTGTTGCCGCTGCTTTTCTGGCTGTCGCTGTTCCGGCTGCTGCACATGCTGCGCAGGTCGCGCTGGTCGCCGACGCCCACGTCAGCTCCGCCCGCCCGGGCAACAACTTTGGGACGGTTGCGAACCTCTACGTGGGTAACGGCAACACGTCGCTGCTGCGCTTTGACCTGACTTCGCTGCCGACAGGCGTGACCGCGAACCAGATAGCGCGCGCGACACTGACGGTTTACGTAAACCGTGTGAATGCGGCGGGAACGATCGCAGTAGCTCCGGTGACCTCTGCCTGGAGCGAGTCGGGTGTGACGTACAGCACGATTCCCTCGACCGGCGCGACGCTGGGAACGCTTTCCGCCAACGCGGCGGGCACGTATGTGACGCTCGATGTGACGTCCACAGTGCAGGGCTGGATGACGACACCGGCGACGAACTTCGGCTTCGCGCTCAGCTCGTCCGGCGCTTACGTCCTGCTGGATTCCAAGGAGAACGACGAAACGGGCCATGCGGCCTCGCTGGACATTACGATCACGTCGATGGGCGCGACCGGAGCTACGGGTGCCACGGGTGCTCAGGGCGTGCAGGGCATCCAGGGTATTCAAGGGATCGCAGGCGCAACCGGAGCGCAGGGTATTCAGGGCCTCGTGGGCACAACTGGCGCTCAGGGTATTCAAGGCATTCAGGGTGCTGTGGGTGCGACCGGCGCTCAGGGTATCCAGGGTGTGACGGGCGCGGTTGGAGCTACAGGTGCCCAGGGTCTTCAGGGCATCACGGGTGTGACCGGCGCTCAGGGTATTCAGGGTGTGACGGGTACGACTGGCGCGATTGGCTCAACTGGCGCGGTTGGAGCTACGGGTGCCGTTGGTGCTACGGGTTCTACCGGCGCTCAAGGCATTCAAGGTGTGACAGGTAGCACGGGTGCTGTTGGTGTGACTGGTGCTCAGGGACTTCAAGGCATCACGGGTGCCACCGGTGCGATCGGCTCTACTGGTGCGACTGGCGCTCAAGGTATTCAGGGCGTAACGGGAGCCCTCGGTTCGACGGGCTCGACTGGCGCTCAAGGCATTCAAGGTGTGACAGGTAGCACAGGTGCGGTTGGAGCGACGGGGGCCATCGGATCTACCGGCGCGACCGGTCTTCAAGGCGTCACAGGTACGACAGGCGCTGTTGGCGCAACCGGTTCTACAGGTGTAACGGGTGCTGTTGGCTCAACTGGTGCAACGGGTCTTCAAGGTGTCACTGGCGTAACGGGCTCGACCGGTCTTCAGGGTGTCACCGGCACGACGGGCACGGCTGGCGCTACTGGCTCTACCGGTGCGACAGGTGCCGTTGGTTCAACCGGCGCAACTGGTCTCCAAGGCGTCACCGGTGTGACTGGCTCGACGGGTGCTATCGGCGCCACCGGCTCCACGGGTGTAACGGGTGCCGTTGGTTCAACCGGCGCAACTGGTCTCCAGGGCGTCACCGGTGTCACCGGCTCGACGGGTGCTATTGGTGCTACTGGCTCTACAGGTGCAACAGGTGCCGTTGGTTCAACGGGCGCAACTGGTCTCCAAGGTGTCACCGGTGTGACTGGCTCGACGGGTGCTATCGGCGCCACTGGCTTGACGGGTGCAACAGGAGCCGTTGGTTCGACTGGCGCGACTGGTCTCCAAGGTGTCACCGGTGTGACTGGCTCGACGGGTGCTATCGGCGCCACCGGCTTGACGGGTGCAACAGGAGCCGTCGGTTCGACTGGCGCGACTGGTCTCCAGGGTGTCACCGGTGTGACTGGCTCGACGGGTGCTATCGGTGCTACTGGCTCTACAGGTGCAACGGGTGCCGTTGGTTCAACTGGCGCGACTGGTCTCCAGGGTGTCACCGGTGTGACTGGCTCGACGGGTGCTATCGGTGCTACTGGCTCTACAGGTGCAACGGGTGCCGTTGGTTCGACCGGCGCGACTGGTCTCCAAGGTGTCACCGGTGTGACTGGCTCGACGGGTGCTATCGGTGCTACTGGCTCAACCGGCGCAACGGGTCTGCAGGGCGTCACCGGTGTTACCGGCTCGACGGGTGCCACTGGCGCAACGGGTATCAACGGCACAACCGGCGCTACGGGCGTAACTGGAATGACCGGTACCACCGGAGCTACTGGTGCCACAGGAAGCGCAAACAGTACACAGAGCTTCGTCAATGGCGGTACCTCGTCCCTCGGTGCAGGTCAACTCGCACAGTTCACCGGTACCGCTGGGCAGGTACAGCAGGTTCCCACCACCGGAGGTGGCACCACCACCAGTCCCGTCCTCGGCGTCGCCGTGTCCTTTGCTGTTCCGGGAAACAGCGTCACCATTCAACTCGAGGGCATTGCAAACTGCTTTTTTGACGGCAGTGGGGCACCGGGCAACTACGTCGTCGCCAGCACGACACCCGGCTTCGGCAGCTACTGCCACGCCGTGGCAACCTACCCCACCGGCACCCAGGTGGTCGGCGTCCTGCTCGCATCGGCGAGTATCAATAATCAGGCGTCGGTCTACTTCATGGGACCTGAAAACTACAGCGCTGGTGGTTCAAGTGGCGCAACAGGAGCCACCGGGCCAACTGGCTCCACCGGCTCTCAAGGTCCACAGGGCAATGTTGGCGCGCAGGGACCCGTGGGACCCATGGGACCCGCTGGAGCCACTGGCTCTGTTGGATCGGTGACTGTCACGAACGGGAACGCGACGGGTTCGGCCAGCGTGAACACAGGCACTGGTGCGCTGACCATCAACTTCCCGTCGTCCGGTGGAGGAGGCATTCTGTTCTCCAACTTCAGCGATAACGACGTGCTCACCACGAACACAAACTATCTGTTCTCGCCGGTCAACGGGGTTGTAAGCGTTGGTGTTACTACCGGAGGAACGGCCGCGTCCTTCGAAAACGGTAATCTTTTCGCTGCGCCGTACGCCTGCACACTGAGTAATCTGCAGGTGGCCCTTACTGCAAGTACCGGAACGAGTGGTACGCCCAGCGGAACGCAGACCGGCACGGTGCAGGTCTATGTCAATCAAAGTGCATCGACTCTGACCTGCAGCGCGAGCGGTCTTTCGCTCACGTCGCCAGGCACGACGGTGACGTGTTCGGACACAGCGCATACGGTGGCAGTCGCCGCGGGCCAACTGATCAACATCGGCGTCAAGGAGTCCAACACGAGCGGCTTCGATGTTTATAGCGTTTCCATGAAGTGCCAGTGATAGGTGACGGAATGATTCCCAAGCGTCGGAGAGAGAAAAGTTCTGTGAGCAGGCGGTGTCTCCAGGCCATGGCGGTTGTGACGATGGCTATGGCGACGGGGTTCGTCCACGCGCAGCCCGCCAGCGGCAATGAAGTAGTGCTGACGCCAGGGACCTGTCCTACGGTGCAGAATGGCGATATTGCGGTGCTCGAGTGGAACCCGGCGATCGACTCCGCACTATCGCTTACCGACGTGGAAAACCTTCGTTTGCGCTTTACCGCACCGGTGGAACAGCGAACAAGCCGGGCGGGTTCTGTGTTGGAGCTTCGTCTGCGTCCACAGCGTTCCAGCACACCCGTGGAAACTCCCCTTGAAGACATTCACAACGGGTACTACCGAATGCGCTTTCGCATCCATGCGCCGCTGCTCGCAAGCGGTGAATACCATCTGGCAAGCGCGGCGGTGGAACCAAAGATCGCAGCGGACGGCTCGAGTGTGCCAGCGGTGATGAGGAACGATCCATCCCATTCGGCATTCTGCGTGACGTTCGTCAGCACAGCGAAGAAAGAGATGAAAGGAAAGATGGGCCGCTCGAACTAAAGGTGCCTCGCGTAGGAGATCTGCCACTGACTTACTTGTAGTTGCTTGAAGCAAGCGCAGCTGTTTGAACTGGCCGGATTTAGCGGGAGATTTCGGGCCATAGGGGAGGACGATGTGTCCTCCATACACAGAGCAAGCAGCACCTGTCCTGGTGCCCTAACCGCCCAAAAGGCTCGAGGAAGATTTCTATGGACCCGTTTCTTGGAGAAATTCGTATCGTTCCATGGTTCGCGGCTGGGAACAACCCGCCCACCAACTGGGCTTTTTGCGAAGGCCAGTTGATGTCCATCGCCAGTCACAGCGCTCTGTTTTCTCTGCTGGGAACCCGCTTCGGCGGCAACGGCACATCGAACTTCGCGCTGCCTGACCTGCGCGGCCGGGTGGCGCTAGGCTTTGGTCAGGGCAACAACCTGCCCGCGTACACGCTGGGACAAAGCGGCGGAGCGACGACGGCCACCCTGCAGACTCAGAACCTTCCGCCTCACAATCACATGATCAACGTGAGTACGGGCAATGGAACCACGGTGAATCCGGGAGGATCCATACCGGCAGTTACAGTGCAGGGTGTAGGTAAGGATGCGCAGCAGCTGCCAACCTACGCGCAGGTAGCACCGGTAGCGCAGATGGCGAATAACGCCGTGAGCCTGACCGGGAGCAGTACTCCGTTCAATATAGAGCCGCCATACCTCACGCTGGTTTACCTCATCGCTTTGGTGGGCATTTACCCATCCAGCAATTAACGAACAGTTTTCTCAGGAGTTTGTCATGTCTGATCCGTATCTTGGTGAAATTCGAATGTTTGCAGGCACTTTTGCCCCCGTAGGCTGGGCCCTTTGTAATGGATCAATTCTGTCCATTTCTCAAAACACTGCACTGTTTTCTTTGCTCGGCACAACGTATGGCGGCAATGGCACAAGCACGTTCGCCTTGCCGAATCTGCAGGGAACGGTGCCGATCCATTGGGGATCGGCTCCGAGCGGATCACAATATGTGGTCGGTCAAACGGCGGGTGTAGAGAATGTGACGCTGCTATCGACGCAGATGCCGCAACACACCCACTTGCATAATGCCAGCACGAGTACGGCGAACCAGACCTCACCGGCGAGTGCGATACCGGCGGTAATCAGTGTCGGTACAGGAAAGTCAGCAGCCCCTGAGCCTGGCTACATACAAGGCACCGGGAACACCACCATGGCCGCGACCGCTATCGCAACGGCTGGCGGCAGTCAGCCTCACACCAACATGCAGCCCTATCTTTGTCTTACGTTCATCATCGCTCTGCAGGGTATTTACCCCGCACGCAGCTAACGACTTAGCCTTCGGTGGCGATGATGTGTTCATTGCCACCGGTATCACTTCCTTACGATCGAGACCAAACGCGGATGTCGTCAACTATTCTCTTCCGGCCAGCTTCACCCCAGGACGACGCGTTTCTGCGCCTGCTCTTTGTTTCGACGAATGCGACGCTCGCGTTGATGCCGGAGGAGCTTCGGTCTCAGCTCGCTGAGATGCAATACTCCAGCCGTGTGCTGAGTTATGCCGCCAGCTATCCTTCGGCGCAGAATCTCATCCTGAGCCTGGCCGACGCTACACCCATCGGTCGGCTGCTCTTCGGCAAGACGGAGAGCGGCGTCCACCTGGTCGATATCGCCGTTCTGCCCGCGTTTCAGAGTCAGGGCATCGGTTCCTTTGCAATCGCACACCTGCAAACACTTGCGGGAGGGAACTCGATCACCCTTCAGGTTGCGCCGGGCAATCCGGCTGAGGCGCTCTATCGTCGCCTCGGTTTTCAAACCGTAGCCGCGAACGAAACCTCCATCCAGATGTTCTGGGCTGCGGCTTCAAGACCGCTGGCTGAATGCTCCACACCGAACGCCGCGTCGAACCCTATGATCTCTGCACATCTCTCTGAACCTTCTCATGGCAGGGGCCGTGCGCTGCGGGTCGCGGTCGCTGCGGCACTGCTGCTCTCTGCCGGTCTGGCCAAAGCGCAGGGTATTTTGACGGTCACGCCTGGGCGTGTGCTTTCTACTTCTGCCGGTACTGGCACGGTGGGGTACACCGGCGATGGTGGAGCTGCGACGAGCGCTACGCTGGCCGCGCCCAGCGCGGTGGCGTATGACGGCAACGGCAATCTGTACCTGGCCGATTCGCTCAATCATGTCGTGCGTGAGATTGCGACAAACGGTACGATCACCACGGTCGCCGGAACGGGCGTGGCCGGGTTCGGCGGTGATGGCGGCGCGGCGACGGCGGCGCTTCTTGATACACCTACGGGCGTGGCCGTGGATGGCAGCGGCAACATCTATATTGCGGACTCGCACAACCACCGCATCCGTCTCGTAAGTGGCGGCAACATCTCGACGGTGGTGGGGACGGGTACGCCAGGATTCAGCGGCGACGGAGCCGCGGCTTCAGCTGCGCAACTTGCCTTGCCGAGCGGAGTGGCAGTGGATACCGCTGGCAATCTGTACATCGCCGACCGCAACAATCAGCGCATCCGCAAGGTAAGCGGTGGCACCATCAATACCCTCGCGGGCGATGGCGAAGAGTTGTTCGCTGGCGACGGCGGAGCTGCGACCGCAGCGGCACTCGATCTGCCATCGGGTGTTGCGGTCGATACAGCAGGCAAGGTTTACATCGCCGACCGTAACAATCAGCGCATCCGCGTGGTGAACACCAGCGGCATCATCTCGACCCTCGCCGGCAGTGGCAGTGCCAGTTTTTCGGGCGGCTTTTCAGGTGACGGTGCCAGCCCTACGGCTGCGACGCTGGCCAAGCCTACAGGCGTCAGCGTCGATGCTGCGGGCAATGTTTATATCGCCGATACAGACAATCAGCGTATCCGCCGGGTCGGCGGGGGTGCAATTGCCACCATCGTGGGCAGTGGCGCGCAAGGCTTTGGCGGCGACAGCTCGGTTGCGAGCCAGGTCAATCTGAACGAGCCGAAGGCAGTGGCGCCGGATGCAGTGGGCAACCTCTCCATCGGCGATCGCTTGAATCAGCGGCTTCGCGGCGCGGCTCTGCCGACCATCACTTTCGCGAATCAGGGAGTCGGTGTGGCGTCTTCGCCTCAGCCGGTCACTTTGGCCAACACAGGTACGGCTTCGATAACCGTCACCTCAACTGCGTTCACGGGTAGCTACTCGGCAGCAGCGGGCAGCCCCTGCGGGGCTCTGCCGATCACGCTGACGGCGGGCACGAGCTGCGTTGAGAATCTGCTTTATACGCCGCTGGTGACAGGAACAAGCTCGGGTTCGGTCATCTTCAGTGGGGCGGGTGTTGTGCCACAAACGCTCCTGCTCACAGGCACAGCGATCAAGACGGCGACCACCGTCACGCTGACGGCGAGCGTAGCTACCCCCTTCAATGGGCAGGCCGACCTCTTTACCGCGGTAGTGAACGTGGCGGGTACGGTGCCTGCGTCCGGTACTGTGACCTTCCTCGATGGCACCACGGCTATAGGAAGTGGTTCGCTGGTGAACGGTGTGGCAACGCTGACGACCTCGGCTCTGGCTGACGGATCGCACAACATCACCGCGGTGTACGCGGGCGACCTCAATTACACAGGCAATAGCTCGCCGGTGCTGCCGATCTCCGTGCTGGACTTCAGCCTCAACCTGTCGACGGCGAACGGCTACCTGACCGTCACGCCGGGGCAGGCTGGCGTCTTCACTTTCACTGTCGCCCCTGTCGGCCTGCCCTTCAACGTGCCGATTGTGCTGACAGCCACGGGACTGCCGCCCGGAGCAACAGTCAGCTTCAATCCACAGACCATCACGCTCGGCTCGACTGCTACCACCTTTACGATGACGATCCTGACTCTGGTCGCGTTGGTAGAACAGCACCAGTTCTTCGGCAGCGTGACGATTGCCCTGGGCCTGCTGTTGCTGCCGTTCTCGCAGAGCCTACGCCGTCGCGTTCGCGGCACACGGTTACTTACCCTCTGCGGACTTCTGCTGCTTACCCTGGGAGCAATCGGTGGTCTGACCGGCTGCGGATCCAACAACGGATTCCTTGGGCAGTACCAGAAGTCCTACACCGTAACCGTGACCGGAACAGCCACTAGCTCTACCGGCGCAACGCTGCAGCGCTCCACGACCGTAACTCTGGTGGTGGAGTAACGTGAGCTCAACGATCAGTTTGAAATCCCTGAGGGTCTGGAGAGTGACACCAGTGTCTTCCATGTTGCGTACGGCGATCTGCACGGCGGTCTTGGCATTCAGCGCAGCGGCTTGCAATGCGCAGGCTGCTGCGCCTGCCGATCCTGTCGATGTTGCCTTCACCTTCAACGCTCAGCGCACACTGCGGGTCAGCACGGGGCAGAACTTCTGGCTGGAAGGCGGCTCGGCAGAGCTCGGTATCGGCCTGGGGCATGGGTTTGGAATTGCCTTCGACTACACAGGCACGCGGACGAGTTCCATCGGTACGAGCGGTGTGCCGCTGGTGCTGGGCACGGCGACCGTCGGCCCGCGTTACCGCATGTATGCAGCGAGGCGCTGGTCCCCGTACGTGCAGGCGCTCATCGGCGAAGCGACCGGGATGGATAGCACATTTGCCACGCCGACCGGAGCGGTATCAAACGCGAGCAGCTTCGCGTTTCAGGCGAATGGCGGGCTGGACTGTCGCAGCTCGCAGCACATTGCGTTCCGAGTGCTGGATGTGGGCTATCTGCATGCGGGGCTCGGCAATGGAGGCAGTAATACACAGAACCTGCTGCGGCTGGGAGCCGGCGTGGTGATCCGCTTCAAGCCGTAGCTGCGGGAATCAAGCCCACCTTTGTGAAGAGGGCTTTTGTGACTGGATCAACGTCCGAATCCATCCAATATATGGTGTGTCCCTGGTGTGCTGAACGGACGTTCACGCCTGTTGCTCGTGGAATTCAGGCTTGTTTCGGTAGATTAGAAAAAAGCCGGCAGGCACAACAAAGATGGTCATAGTTGCTGACACGGCGAGGCCGCCGATCAAGGCTCGCGCCAGTGGAGCATACGCTTCGCTACCTTCGCCGAGTTTGAGCGCCATCGGCAGCAAGCCGATGAGTGTCGCCAGGGACGTCATGAGGATCGGCCGCAGACGAACGCGGCAAGCTGTAGAGAGGGCTTCACGCAGGGGCAAGCCCTCGCCCAATAGATGATGCACGAACTCGACGATCAAGATGCTGTCCGAGGTCGCAATACCGCCAAGCATGACGACCCCCATCAGGGACATGACATTCAATGTCGTGTGCCACAGAAGAAGTGCGAGAATGACACCGGTAATGCCGGGCGGCAATGCCATCAGAATGATGCCGGCGTCCGTGAAAGACCTGAACTGCGCCACCAGAATAAGAAAGAGCAACAGCACCGAAAGACCCAAGCCGATCGCGAAACTCCTGAACGATTGGTTCATGGAGTTCACGCTCCCGGTCAGCGTCACGTCGATCCCGTGTGGAGCGTTCGTCGTCGCTACGATCTTGTTGATCTTGTCTGTAATGCGGTTTAGCGGCTCATCCTGTGGCCGCACATAGATGTCCACAAACCTTCGAATCTGCGTGTGGTCCATCTCCGTCGGAGCCTGGAATTGCTGGATGTCGGCGACCATGTCCAGGCGTGTGGGGCGCGTGACATGCGTACCGTGCAGTGGGATGGCCTTGAGGTCTTCCAGAGACTTGATTTGACCTTCCTTGTACTGCACCGTGAGAAAGTAGTTGTTGCCACTCTTGGGGTCGATCCAGATCGAGGGCGCAATCATCTGATTCGATGTGACAGCTGTGATGACGTTGGAGACGATCTCTTGTTCTGTCAGCCCCAGTTCATCGGCTCGGGTGCGATCGACCGCTATCCGGAGCGACGGATAGTCGATGTCCTGAGGGATATACACGTCGGCAACGCCACGGAGCTTCCGGATTCTGGCGGCAAGCGCCTGGGCCGTCTGGAAGTCAGCCGTCATATTGTTGCCCGCGACTCGGACGTCGATGGGCGCGGGAGCTCCCATGTTTAGCACGCCATCCACAAGGCTGCCGCTCGAAAAGAACGTTTGCAGTTCGGGCATCTGAGTGGACAGTGCACGCTTTACCTCGTCTATATAGGTGTAGCTGCTGACGGTATGATCTTCGGTGAGCGCGACCTGCGTGAAGCCGGTATGCATTGCGGAGTTCGGGGTGAACAGGGCAGAGAATCCGGGATCGACTCCGATGTTGCTCACGGTCAGCCCCATGTCATGTTTTGAGACAATCCCGCGAACGATGCTCTCAATCTTGGAAGCCTCTGCCTCTGTATCGGTCAGCTTCGTTCCGGATGGGGCTTTGAAGTTGATGACAAACTGTCCGGCGTCTGTCCTTGGAAAGAACGACCTCCCGATGAGAGGGAAGAGGCATAAGCTTGCGAGGAAGCTGACGGCGAAGAATGCCAGGATCGTCCTTGGGGCATCGAGAACTCTGGCGATCAGTTTGTCGTACTCGTGAAGAAGCGTTTCGAAGAAGCGATTAAAGCGCTTGTTGAAGCGTTGACCAAGGCTTCTCTGGCGTGGCTGGTCTGCAGCTACGATCTGTTCATCCTGCGAAGACATGTGGTCGATCTCACCATGCGGGCTCTTGATAAAGCGCGAGCAGAAGAGCGGTACGACGGTGAGCGCCACGAAGTAAGAGGCGATCAGTGAGATGACGACCGCGAGGGCAAGTGACGAGAACAGGAAGCGGCTCACACCGTAGAGCATTGTTACGGGAAAGAAGACGACGATGGTAGAAAGTGTGCCCGCAAGCACCGGAAGGGCAACCTCCTTGCCCCCCTTTTCTGCGGCAACCATTGGAGCTTCGCCACCCTCCAGATGCCGGAAGATATTTTCAAGAACGACGACTGAGTTGTCGATCAGTCTAGAGAGCGCAAGCGCGAGGCCACCCAGCACCATACTGTTGACAGAGCTGCCGGTCAGCTTCAAAATCAGGAACGTTGTAAGCAGCGAGAGTGGAATCGAAAAGAACACGGCTACCGTGGCCCGCATGCTTCCCAGAAAGATCAGGATCATGAGGCAGGTCAGGAATAGTCCCACGCCACCTTCATGTAGCAGCGTTTCGATCGCCGTCTTCACAAACCGCGACTGGTCGAAGACGACGTCCGTCTTGAGCGAGGCTGGAACGTCAAAGAGATTCTTCAGCTTCGCGCGCACGCCGTTGACGATGGAGATGGTATTGGAGTCGGCTCCAGCCTTGAAAATCGGCAGGTACACCGCGCGCTGTCCGTTTACGCGAACGACGTTGAACTGGCGACTGAACGAGTCCTGCGGAGTCGCGACATCGCCCACGCGGACAGGTGATTGCCCCTCCATCTTCAGCGGGACCTGAGCGATATCACCCGCGGCTCCGAGCATGGAATTGGTATACAGATCGTAATCATTGCGGCCAATTTCTACGTCGCCTGCGGGTAGTACAACATTGGCCTCATTTATCTTGCGAACCACATCCATCGGGCTTAGCTGATTGGCTTCCAGCTTGTAAGGATCGGCATACAGCATGATCTGCCGCCAGCGGCCACCGAAGGGCTGCGGAACGGATGCCCCCTCCACGCCAGCTAACTGGTTGCGGACGAAGTTCTGCGCAAGGTCCTTGAGCTTGGCCTCATCTAAACCAGAACCGGAAAGCGTGACAAGCGAAACGGGGATACTGGCTGCATCCTGCTTAAGCACGACTGGTGGATAGGTCCCGGGCGGCATATCCCGTAGATCGCTCATGGCCAGCGAAGAGATTGTTGCGGCGTCTGCATCCGCATCCGTGCCCGTCCGGAAGTACACCTTAATGAGGCTGACCCCAGGGAGCGAGCGCGACTCCATATGATCGATACCACTGGCCAGCGTGAACTGGCGCTCAAGATGATACGTAATGTTGGTCTCGATCTGCGCCGGAGGCATGCCCGAGTAGAACGTCGCCACAGCCACAACGGGCATGTTTACCGCCGGGAACATATCGACAGGCATATCCGAGGCACTGACCGTGCCAAGGATCATCATCATCAGACCCAGAACGACGATTAGATAAGGGTTTCGTATCGAGAATCCCGACATATTCCTCGCATTTTCTTTTTGTGCCGCCTGCTGCTTGGCCGCTAGCTATGTGCGGCATCCGATTCGTAGGTGGCTTGTTGGGCATGCACCTGCTCTCCGTCCGATAGTCCTGTATGCCGCCCGACAATGACCTGATCTCCGGCTCTTAGCCCGGTAAGAACTTCGAGGCGCGTTGCCGTCTGGATGCCGGTGGTCACCTGAACGATACGCACCACGCCATTCCGCACGGTGTATGCCTGCTCTACGCTGCTCCCCAGGCCATCCACGGCATCGATGGGAACACTCAAAACATCCGGGCGATCGGCCAGGTGAAGATGCACCTGCGCGTACATGCCCGGTAGCAGGCTGCCATCTGCGTTCGGTACATCGACCTGCGTGTCCATGGTGCGAGTCGCCATTTCGACAGAGCCTGCATAGCGTGCAATCTTGCCCTGGATCAGGCGGCTCGGATTGGCGACTGTAACGTCGACGGGCTGCCCCTCCCTCACTCCCGCGGCATCAGTGACAGGCACCGGGAGCGTAAGGCGAAGCACATCGTACTGGGCAAGTCTTACAAGCGGCATTGCCTGCGTTTGTGAAGAGATGCCAGCCTGAATCATCGAACCCGTGTTGGCGTAACGCTTCGTTACGATTCCGTCGAATGGAGCGCGAATCGTCGCGTACTGCATCATCGCCCCTGCTCTTGCGTACTCTGCATCGGCGGCGGACTTCGATTCCTGCGCGGCCTGAAGCATGGACTTCGCACTCGCGAGCTGAGCAACCGCTTCCGCATCGCGAGACCGGGCGACGTCTACATCCTGACGCGGAACCAAACCTTGATTCTTGGTTGCGACATCATGGATCCTCTGGTACGAAAGGTGTGCGATGTCGGCACCAGCTTCTGCCCTCTGAACCGCAGCTTGCGCGGTCACGATGTTGGCTTGCGCGGCCGCAACACCTGCCTTTGCCTTTTGCAGATCGTCGTTGATCTCAGGAACTTCGAGGACAGCGAGGACATCGCCGGTCTTTACGTGGGAGCCTATGTCCACTCGAATCGTGCGAACATAGCCAGCCACCTTCGCCATCACATCCACATCCTGGAAAGGTTCAAACTCGGCAGACAGCACCACGTTGTTCTGCAGAGTTGCCGGACCGACGCTGGCCACGGGTACGATGGGAGGCTCGGCTGGTGGCGCCACGTTCGCTTTGCATGCGATCAGCAGGCACGCACCCGAAAACGTCATCAGCCCCAGTGCAAGCTTGCTCGTCTTTTGAACCATACGGAGAAACCCTCTCAGTTCAGAAGTCCCGCCGCGAAATCAAGCTCAGCGCGACGGGACAGATAGGTGTAGTTCGCATCTGCCGCAGAGATCTCCGCAGAGGTCTCGTTCATCTGGGCCTCGTTCAACTCGACGATGCTTCCGAGGCCTGCATCGTATCGTGCCTGGGCCAGACGCAGAGCCTCCTTGCTCTGCGCCACAAGCCGAGCCGTGACGTCCAGACTTTGGAAGGCCTCATTGGCTTTTTCCCAGCTGCTTCGAACCTCCTCTGTCACCACAAGGTGCAACTGTTGAACGTCTTTTGTGCGTGCCTTCGATTCGAAGTCGGCCTCTGCGCGCCTTGCCGCAAACAGACCGCCATTGAAGATCGGTATGTTGAGGTTGAAGCCTGCGGCTGCGTAGTTATCCTGCAGGGTGTGATCGTGATACGGAATCTCCCCGCCAGCGCCAGCCACACTCAGGGTGGGATAGCTCAATCTCTTTTCTGCCGTTGCAAACTGCCGGGCGGCATGTTGCTGCGCCATCGCGGCGTTCAGGTCGGCACGAAGATTTTGTGCCTGGGGCAGGATCGAATCCGGATCCGGCGGAAGCGCACCGGGCGTGGCTGGCTCGGTAAGCGCAGAGGCGATGGTTCGTGTTGCTCCCATCGCTGTAGTGAGATGGGAGCGCTGCTGAGCCACCATACTGCTGGCTTGCACCACGGCCAGGTCAGCTTCACTCGCGAGGACCTCCGCGAACTTCACGTCGACCGTCGACCGCAACTCGCTCTGTGCGAGCGCGTTCAGTTGTCGAGCCACCAGATGTCGGTTTGCCTGGGCTGATTGCGCTGCTCGAAGAATAGCCTCGGCGCCGAGCACCTGATAGTAGCTATCTCGAACGTTCAATCTCACTTGAGCCCGCGTCAGCGTGGCGATGTCTTGCTGTGCTTGAGCATCGGAACGTGAACTGCCAATCAACGCGCTGGTCCGACCGAAGTCGGTAACGAGCTGACTTAATCCTGCGCCGTACGCGAAGCGATTGGAGAGGGAAGACGTCGTCAATGCGCCAGCCGCTGTCGCAGTTCCGGTATCCGCTATTCGAACGCCGGTCGCATGGAAGTCCACGGATGGGAAGTAGGCTGAACGCGCTTCTGTAATCCTCTGCGCAGCAGCACGCGCACGAAGCTGCGCAGCTAGCATCCTGGGCTGATTCGCCAGTGCTGTGGCTTCTGCCTGCGAGAGCGTCAAAATGTCGGTCGGCGATTGCGCCGGGCTGGTTTGCGCTTGGAGGAAGCAGTGGAAAGTTGGAAACAGCAGTGCGCAAAGCGCAAGGGGCTTCGTGAATTTCATCAGGAGATGACCTTCTCCGTCCCACGTGCACTCTTCAAAACCTCTGTTGGGTGCGCTTCAACCAAACCATCGGTAACCATGTCTAAAAGTGCCGGGAGAAGGGCATTCACTTTTGTAGCAGTGTCGACGAAGAAAATAATCACCGGCAGATGCAGCCCGCTTACATCGCCTGCGTTAGCCTTGTGCAGGTGTCGATGCTCTCCGAAGCCGGCGTAAGGACGAAGGACGGTAGCGCCTGCCACGCCCACATCCTTTGCCTGGAGCAGGGATAGGATCTCGTCACTCAGAAATCCGTGACGAGCCCCTGTGTCTTGATTGAGATAGATCGTCACTTTCGTGGCCGGTCCGGGTTGCAGCATGAACCCTCCTCGTTCGCAGCAGGTCGTGGCTACTTTGAGCCCTGTGGAGTAACTTCCAGAAGAGCTGTGGTGTGCTTCCATATTTTGGGTGTGCCATGGGTGGAGGAGAGACCAATGTGCGACGGATCAAGATCGGTCAACGAAACATCGGTAAAGCCATAGAGACCGCAGGCAGACGCCGAGAACACCGACACAGGCTGTTCTGTATCTCCGCCGTCGCAACTCAGGGACCCGCGAGAGTTGGCGATCAGATGTGCGAACTGTCCGCTTTTTTTGTTGTAGCCGATCACATCGCCAATGCGGTCGCGAATCTCCTTCTGTGAAGGCGTCAGTAGATCGCCGCCGATCTGAGTGGTCGTGGCCAGAGGATCATTGTCCGAAGAAGCCGGTTCGCGAGACTGCCATGTTGTCGTGGGGTCGGCCATCGCGCGGAGAGAAACTCGCAGCGGGACCTGTGCCCCCTGAACCTCAAGCGTGTCTATCTGAATGTCTAGGATTCCAGCGGTCTGCTTCGCATAGGGTGTGCTGTCATATTTGAACGCCGTCGCCGTAAGTACATGACCCGTGACTCGTGCGCCAGCCGGCACTTCGCGCCCGTCCGCTAAATGAACGGCCTGCATCGTCCTGGCCTCAACGCTGTCTCCGGCCTTAGCGTTGGAAGCACTCACGCTCTTGGTGAAGGTGATAGGCAGTGTAGCGTGTGCGGCTAGCTGTGGAACGGTCCCTGCTGTTTTTGCATGGGCCTGAACGGGGAGGATGCTGGCCGTAGCTAGCAGAAACGAACTGATGCGAAGAAATGACATGATGACCCTCCTTCAACTTGATACTCATGAAGTGAATCATTTTGTCGCCTGACAGAATCCTGACAATTTCCTGACAAATAGGGTCAGGGAAATTGAACACCTGGCTGTTGTGCCTATCATGATGTCAGGAGGTCAGCGTGCTTAACGCCCCGCGGCGTTCTCATATCCTGGTCATCGATGACGATAGAAAGCTCTCTGCGGCACTAGTTGCCGGCATGGAAGCGGAGGGCTATCAGGTAACGTCAGCGAGCTCTGCTGAGGAAGGATTCTTTCTGCTTCATAGCGAGCGGCCAGATCTCTTGCTGCTCGATCTGACACTTCCGCAGCGGAATGGCCTCGACCTTCTGCGTCAAATCAGGAAGGATCGAGTAGATGTGCGTGTCCTCATGCTCACCTCGCACAACTCCGTCGACAACAGGGTTGAAGGCTTGAATGCCGGAGCCGATGACTATCTCGGAAAACCGTTTTCCTTCCCTGAACTGCTGGCGCGTATTCAGGCTTTACTCCGCAGAAGTCTTCCGGAACCAACCTCTGACACGGTGCAGATTGCTGATCTTTGCATCAACACCAGGACACGCACCGCAGCTCGCAGCGGAAGGCCAATCGAACTTTCGCCTAAAGAGTTCGACCTGTTGCTCTACCTGGCGGAGAACGGTGGTCGTACCGTCTCTCGCGAAATGCTGGCTCGCGATGTGTGGAAGGAGCAGTCCAGATTCACGCCCCTGGACAACGTCATGGACGTGCAAATTGGTCGCCTGCGAAAAAAAGTGGACGACCCCTTCTCCATCAAGCTGCTTCATACCGTGCGTGGAGTGGGCTTTAGCCTGCGGGAGCCTGAGGCGTGACATACCTCTTTGCAAAGCAGATCCGCAGCCGCCTGACGCTCTGGTATGTCTCAATCTTCGCGGTGATTCTCGCGGTCTATGTGGTCCTCGTCTTCAGCTTCCAATACGAGGTCGTCGGCAGGCAGATCTACCACGATGAAGTACAGGATGTGGAGACGGTTGAGGGGCTGTTGTACTTTGACCATCACGGCGTAATGCAACTCGAACAGAGCTACTTCAGCCACCCTCGTTCCCATCTGCTCATTGATCGTTTAATGGAAGTTCGCGATCTTTCAGGCGTCGTTCTGTACCGAACACCAAATCTCAACGGGACGCCGCTCGGTGGCCCGTCACGTCCTGATGAAGGCGATGAAAGCTTCAACTTCCGGGAGGTGAAAATTGCTGACGGCACCCGCGTGTCGCTCATCAGCCACCTTCATTCCATGCAGGGCCGCACCGTCCTCATTCGGCTTGGCTACAGTCAGGCTCCTTTTAGAGAACGGATGGCTCAGTTTCTTGAGGTCTTACTCGTGGCGCTTCCCGTAGCTCTCTTGATTGCGGGCATCGCGGGGTATCAGATCGCGCGACGCGCACTTCAACCGCTGGAAGAGATGGCTCAGAAAGCCGAACGTATTACGGCACAGAACCTCAGCGATCGCCTGGAAATCGAGAACCCGCACGACGAGTTAGGTCATATGGGGACGGTCCTCAACGATCTGCTGAACCGCCTCGAAGAAGCCTTCCGTCAACTTGATCGGTTTACTGCAGACGCAGCCCATCAACTGAGAGCGCCGATGGCGGCGATCCGAGCGGTGGGGGAGGTAGCTCTCCGACCGGGAGCCGGGGAAGGAAACGACAGCGATGCGATCGCGAGCATTCTCGAGGAGACGTCTCGCCTCGATGAGACCATTGCCGGTCTGCTACTGCTTGCCAAGGCAGAGACTGCTCAAGCCCTGGGGCCAAACACATTCTCGGTCACGGAGGTGTCGAAGGAGGTGCTGGCGGTGCTTGAGATCCTCGCTGAGGACAAGCGGATCCAGCTTTTGATGGAAGACCGTGGAACGTCTGGCTTCACGGTAAGGGGTGACCGTGGCCTGATTCGAAGCGCAATCATGAATGTTGTTCACAACGCCATCAAGTTTTCGCCCGCAGAAACAACGGTTCACGTCACTCTTTCAGCCGTCGAACCGTCAATCGAATGGATAGAACTGATCGTGGAAGATCAAGGGCCTGGCATCGAGAGCTCGGAGGTGGAATCTGTCTTCAAGCGCTTCTACACAAGTCCAAGGAAAGTCACCGAGGTCGGCAAGGGCTCGGGATTGGGGTTATCCATAGCGAAGTTGGTCATTCAGCGCTCCGGCGGAGAAATATCCTTTGATGAGAAATTCACCGCAGGAGCTCGGTGCATCATCCGTCTGCCCGCTCATCGAGAGCTGAATGCGGAACAGCTTCGTTCCAGAGCTGCGCGAAGAGTCGTCTGATCCTCGGTGTGTGCATCGACCGGATATCGTCAATGGAGACGTACTTGAGGAACAACCACGATTTTCGCAGTGAGCCTTTGCAGAAGGCTTTTTAGGAAATTTTCAGAAGTGTCTCTGCGTGGCGACGAACTTCACGGACATTCAACTCGCCGCCATGTTCTAGATAGAATCGCTCCATATGCAGTTCAAACACACAGCGTGGGCGCTTCGGGATGGAGCTCCATCGCAGATCAAGAGGATGGCTCAAACCATCGATGGCTACATCTGGTTAGCAACGGCGAGCGGCCCTATGCGGTTCGACGGTTTTTCATTCGAAGCCTATCGACTGCCCCACGGACAGCAATCTGCTGTTCGTTGATCTCGCGGGCGCGGGCCTCGCAAGAAGTCGTTGCTCCTGGTGCTTTGCTGAACGGCGTAAAATCGCATTGAACTAGCTGAACAGTTTTTCCGTCTTCAACGTTACCGGCCCAATCAAGCCTGACGGCGCAAGTGGCGACTTCTTATTGAAGTAGTTCCACGTTGTGAAGGCATATCGTTTTGAGGATGGGCGTGGCTCCTTCTTGAGGAACCACTCCGGAAACTCCTTCATGACTTGCCCACTATCGAGTTCGGGCGCTCCGGTCTCCCATATCCAGTCCGGCGGTTCCTGCTCATCGCCGATCAGACGGTTGGCCCATACGTTGGCAACCTCGATCTCGATCCGGTTTTCGCCTGTCTTCCATGCTGGACTGACATCGATCCGCCAGGGCGCCGTCCACACCACACCCAAACTTTTGCCATTTACTGTGACCGTGGCGATGTGGTGGCAAACACCAAGGTCGAGCCAGTTGGTACTGCCGTCGTGTTGCCCGCTGTGATGGATGGTCTTTGTGTACTTCGCCGCGCCGGAGTAATAGCGGATGCCGGTGTCGGGATGCAACGTCCAGTCGGTGAGTGATTCAAAGACCGTGGATGACGGACCTCCCCAGGCGGGGTCAAATGCCACATGCCAGCTTCCTTCCAGCGTTGCCACTGTCTCCAGCACAGGCGTGTTGCCAGCGTTCAATCCAATGTGTTGCGGCGAAACGGTTTTCTTGTCTAAAGGTTTGGCTAAGGGTTTGCGGAAGACGAGAAAGAAACTCTGCGCACTGGCAAAGTAGAGCGTGAAACCTGTCGTCTTTCCGTCCTGCTCGTAGTCTTGAATGTCGCGCATCGTGCCCCATACAGCGTCCCATAGTTCAGGTTGCCGGCCCGTGATGGGCAGAATTATCTTCACTGATCCAGAACAACGCTCAGTATTTGCAATGAAGAAGATACTTGCATCCCCCAGGTCCCGGCGCACACTTTTGAACTGAGGGTTCAGGCCGTTCTCGTCCGGCATCAAGGCGGTGAAGCCTGCACTGGTCTCGGGCGATGGTGAAACGAATCGACCCCGCTGCAGGAGGTTCTGGCAGCGCCACAGGTAAGCAAACCATGCTTTGCCGGGTTCCCACCAGGTTTGGTTGCGCCCGAAGTGGACGCCCCAGCGTCCCATCACATTGCCCGGCTTGTAGCGTGCGTCCCACGGTTGCTGTACAAAATGATGCACGTTCACGCGGTTGATCCCGTCACAGAAAGCAGCGTCTCCGATTGGCTTGAGCCACGCCGGGGTCTCGCTCCACATCGCATCTTCGGGAGCACTGGTAAAGGATTCTGCGGCTACTATCCTGTCCTTCAGAAGATGTGCCGCCTTTACAACGGGTTCGAGAGTTTCCGGATGATACCTGCCGCCAAACGTCCAGAACTCCACCGTGGGGACATCCAGATATTTGACGACTTCGCTGATCTCCCATGGCCCGGCGTACGGTTCGGCGACGAACTTCACACCGGCCTCATGGGCAAGCGGTCCAGGCGTCGCCCAGTAGCATTCCCGATAGAGGTCATGTATGGTCTGCGTGAAGTCGGCATGAAATTTCTTCGTGTCTGACTCGCTTTGCAACGTGCGTCCAGCCAGTGCCGGTAACCATGTTAGGAGGTCGTATCCGCGACGGCTCTTGAACTGCTCCCGCATCTTGGGCGTCCATGTCGGCGTTCCCGCCTCATAGCTGTCGAAGTAAAGCGTGGTCAGTCCGGTGCCGGAGGTGCCGCCCATCAGGTCCCCCAGATGTCTCTTCATGTCTGAAAGCACATGCTTCACATGAAATGTGACCGCCTCGGCACTCATCTTGTCGCACTCCAGGCCCATCGCGTCCCATTGCGCGGGTTGGATCATCGCGCCGGTGGTCGTATGGCCGAAGCGATAGATCGTCCAGTCGCCAGCAGGGGCGCTCCAGTCAATTTCGCCCGCCTCGTTCATGTGCGCGGTCAGATCGATGACCTTGTCCGCCGAAGCAGTTCCATCGGAGGGAAGGGCAATGACAGCAATGTCGCGGTAGTAGCTGTTGCGGGCCTTTACGATCGGGTTATCGATCCGGCCAAGCGCGGGTATATACACCCTTGGAAACTGCGCGTGCGGATGTGGATCGACCTTGGCCTTGGCCAGGTTCCCTCGGAATTTACCACCACTGACCTTCGTCTCCGACCAGACCACCTCCTGCATGGAAAGCTCCGGCGTGATCCATGGGCCGCCGCTGCTTTCGTAGCCGGCGCAGTTGTGCAGGATAAGTTCCAGGCCAAGACGTTTGCACTCAGTGGCTGCATGGCGCACGAACTTCCACCAGGGTTCTGTAAACGTCACGACATCCGGTGTGGGACTCTTGCCGATGAAGGCCGCCCAAGGGACGGTGGAGTCGGCCAGCGAGAAGATCGTTGCGCCACCAATTCCGGCAGACTTCATGGCTTCAAGATCGGCTGTGATTCCGCTGGCGGAGATATTGGACCCCATCCACATCCAGAGAACGTAAGGCCGGGCCGACTCTGGCGGATTGACGAACGACCAATCGTTTTCGGATAGAGAATCGCTCGGAGAGGTGGACGACCCCTGTTGATCTGATTTGAGCGTATGGGTGATGTACGCGCTGGCGCCGGGTAGGAGCGCGCAAAAAGTTCGCCGGGTCAACATGGGGTGTGATCCTCTTTTGGTTGGCTACCGCTATCTTCAAATGAAATATAAATTCCAAGAGTGAAAATTGATTGGAGCCATTTATTCATGAAAGGAGTCTACTAGGCAAGCGTGGTCTGGATTCGACGTCCCTCCATCTTTGGACAACAAGAAACGCGCTGCGGAATCGCAGCGCGTTTCTACGGTTTGAAGTTGAAAGAACAACGGATCGAGGGTGAGAGTCAATGATTAAAGAGGCTGTATCATTTGGCCGATGCTGTGCTGCTGCTCCAGCCAGAGGCAGAGGATGGCATCTTCGCATAAAAATCGCTCATGAAATCAAAGGCCAGTTTTTTCTTGCCGTCCTCGGATACGAGACCCTTGCGGTTGTAGCCATCCTGCAGGACAGGGATGTTCCGTCCTGGAGAACGGAAGTCGAAGAGTATCCAAGGGGTCAGACCTACAAGCTGAGGGATGTGACTGAACATCACAAATTGGTGTTGATAGATGTCCAGTTGTTGCTCTTCACGCCAGCGCTCGGTCTTGGCTCCGTGCAGGCCCTGCTTGGCTTCTCCTCCGAACTCGGACATGATGATGGGCTTTTGAGGGAGGGTCCATTGGGTCGTGTCCGCGTCGATGGCTTTGCCACCGTACCAGCCGATGTATTCGTTCTGGCCGACGACATCGAGGGCATCCATGAGCTTGTCGTCCTGCACCATCTGATTGCCACTGCCGTGCGGACCAATGAGCGCGGAGGTAATTAGGCGAGTTGGGTCGGTACGGCGCGCCTCGTTAGCCAGGTTGGTGAGGAACGATGTGCGAACGGGATTGTTCGGAGTCTCGTTCGAAACAGACCACAGGATGACGGACGCCTTGTTTTTATCGCGGCGGACCATCTCGTGAAGCATGACCACCGCTTTGTCGTAGACAGCGGGTTTGTCGAATGAGATGTGCTGCCATAGTGGAATTTCGGACCAGATCATAATGCCATCGCGATCGGCGGTGCGCTCCATGCGCTCGTCGTGAGGATAGTGGCAGAGCCTCACGAAGTTGGCGTGGAGGTCCTGGAGATAGCGGAACATGAGCGCAACGTCGGCGTCGGAATCGGCACGGCCGCCGCGGACGGGAGCTTCGGCGTGGAGGTTGACGCCTCGGAGGAATACGGGCGCTCCGTTGAGAAGAACCTTCAAGCCTGAAACGCGGATGTCGCGAAAGCCGATGTCGTCGGTGATGGAGTCGGCACCAGAGGAGACAGTGACTTTATAAAGATGCGGTTTGGCCGGACTCCAAAGGACAAGACTCTTGGCCGCGGCGCTGAATTGGGCCCGGCCGTCAGCCCCGGTGGAGGCAGTGGTGCTAATGCCGGCTTCCGGGATCCTGATCTTGACCGCAGTGCCAGCAGGGGCGCCTTCCACGTGCACATAACCGAAGACTTTATGCTCCCCCGCAAGAGTGAAGGTTGCCTCGTGTTCGAGCTGCACTTCGTAGTCGTCGATGAAGGCAGCGGGAACCGTGACCAGCGAAACATCGCGCGTGAGGCCGCCGAAATCGAACCAGTCGTAGCTGACGGAGGGGATGTCATCCTGGTGGCGGGTAGAGTCGACAGCGATGACGACGAAGTTGGATCCGCTATGCGCGACAGCTGTAATTTCACAGTCGAAGGGAGTAAACCCTCCCTCGTGGTCGCAAATGTGCTTGCCATTCAACCAGACGAAGGAACGATAGTTCGCCGCGCCGACGTGAAGAAAAGTGCGCGTATTGGGCCTAGGTTCAAAGTTGAAGTCGCGCTGGTAAAAGACGACACCCTCATACCGAAAGAGCGTGGGTTCCTGGGTATTCCAGTCGCCAGGCACCTTGAGTGTGGGAGCGGTGGCAAAGTCGTACTCATCGTTGTGCGGCTTGTCTGTGGAGATGTTGGGGTGCGTGTTGAGAGCGTATCCGTTATCGCGCACCGAGCCGTCGCGCTCGTTGTAGAGTGCCTTGAAGGGCGGCTGGTCTACGAGATAGTGCCAGGGTCCGTCGAGTGAGACGACGGCGCGTTTGTCGACACCGACCAGCAGTGTGCGAAGCGGAGGCGTCCCTTCGCGGGTGGACACGGGGGCAGGAACTTGAGCCGCTGCACAAAAAGAGAAAAGCGCGGTGAAGGAGGCAATAAGTGCCAGTTGCAGGGATGGGTGTTTCAAAATTTGCAATGGAAGCCTCCAGCGTGAGTGCTGCGGTTAGAAACGTTCGCTTCGACGCAGTGATGTGCTCTGCTAATGCAAACGCAGTCTACATTTCGAATGCACTTAGGGGAATGACAAGCAGAGAGTTGCTTGCCTTCCCCAAAGCGCCGACGAGACTAGAAGGTGAACTTTCCACCGAACTGCATCTGTCGGGGAGGATAAGCACCGTTGAGGCGACCGAACGAAGAGCCGCTTGTGGCTGTCGTTCCTAGCGAACTGTAGTTGGTGTGGTTGAGGACGTTGAAGGCGTCGATCTGGAGGCGGAAGCCAAGCCGTCCACGAATTTGGAAGTTCTTCGCGATGTTGGTATCCAGCTGATCAAGCCCCGGAAGAACCACCTGGCCGACGCCCGAAGTTCCGAAGGCGTTCGCCGGTGGAGCTACGAAGGCAGCGGGGTTCAGGAACTGCCTGACATGTCCTGGCAAGGTGCAGCATGCACCTTCCTGATAGATAGGCTGTCCTTGCACGTAATTGGCGCGGCGCGTACCGAGTGTCGGTGCAGCGGCGCTGATGTCGTAGAAGGGACCGGTTTGGAGACGCCAGACGGCCGTCACCGTGAACCCACCCGGACCCTCGCGCAGCAACAGCCCATGGTTGTGAAAGTCTGGCAGTTGGTAGTTGATGTCAGTAACAAAGGCATGCTTGCGATCGATGCTGAGCTCGCCATAGTTGTAGTTGAGGCTCTGCCAGTTGACCAGGTCGTTGTTGTTGGCAGAAGAGTCTCCCAGCGCCTTAGCGTACGTGTAGCTTCCCGTAAAGGCCAGAGCTCCTTTGCGTTTGGAGATGTATACCTGCAGAGCGTTGTAGTTCGAGTTAGAGTCGCTGCGGTTTTGGCTGATACTTCCGAAGCCTTGAAAGGGGTTGTAATAATTTGAGCTGTTGCTGGGATTGGCGGCAACCTGGGCCAGCGACGGCTGATTGACGTTGGGTTGCCGGAGCAGATGATGACCGACGTTGCCGACGTACGTCGCTTCGAGCAAAGCTCCGAGTGGCAGCTCGCGTTGCACACCCAGGGAATATTGCTCGATGTAAGGGTTCTTCAAATGCGGATCGATGGCGCTGATGCCGGACTGAAGGCCAGTGTTGTTCGGGCTGCCGCCCGTGATGTTGCCGATGTTGGCGTTATCGAATTCGATGCTTTGTAGATAGGGCGGGATGTTGACCTGGCTGAAGCCGACGTTGCCTTCAGGCCGGTAGTAGAAGGTGCCAAAGCCACCTCGAATGGAGGTTTTAGCGTCCGGGGCGTAGGCAAAGCCTATACGCGGGCCGAAGGCACCGTGCATCGTATAGAGTCCACGAGGAGCAACGGCCGGGATCTGGGGATAGGCCGCGGTGTTGATGTTAGGTACCCGGCTGATCTGGTCAGAGGGAATGGGGGCGGCGGTGCGAACGAGGCCGTCGTACGGATTCCCAGTGCCTGGAACCACCTTGCCTGCCGTGGTGACGGTGATGGCGCTGGCGGCGTTGTAATACGAAGGGTCGAAGTTGCCGTAGTTGTTGCCTTGCGCGTAGAGGGGAAAGATGCCTTGCCAGCGAACACCGAACTCGAGCGAGAGCTTGCGTGTGGCCTTCCAACTGTCCTGCGCAAACGCTTCGGGCTGCGAGAAGCGGAAATGACCAACCGGATCGGCGCTAGCTTCGGTATAGCTCTGGAAGTTGCCGAGCAAGGCGTCGGCCAGCGCGTTTCCGGTGGTGTTGGGATTGTTGCTGATGTTGAAGACGGCGCTTCCGTTGTAGTTGGGACGGCCGTTCTGGTCGATGCGGTCGCGGATGTATACGCCGCCAAACTTGATCAGGTGATTGCCACGGACGATGGAGACTGTGTCTGAGGCCTGAATGTCCGTCGTTGGGGAGTTGAGAGCGAAGTATGGGCCGGTGAAGGGCGCGTAGTTCGTGATGGAGACAGACGGGATGCCGGTCGGATATTCACCAGCGGTCGGAAACAGCTTTTGGTACTGAAAGCCGTAGGTGGAACGCAGGTAATTCACGCCGTATGGGGGAATGTGCTGAGAGACATAGGAGAAGTTGGCAGTGGCCTGGTTGATGATGTTCGAGTTGAGCGTAAAGACCTCCGACACGAGCATGCTGACGCCAGGACGGTTACGGGTTGTGGGCACTGTGGGCAGGGTACCGCTGCTTGAGAACGTCCCATAAGGGTCGATGAGCGAGTTGCTGTCGTTGATCCAACGGCCATAAATGCGATTGCGCGTATTGATGTTGTAGTCGATGCGGACAAAGTCCTCGCGAAAGTTGAGCGGGTTGGCTGGAGAGATGCTCAGGTTATTCGTAACCGTGGGCGAATCGGTAAAAGCGCCCAGAGATTCCATAACGCGATAGACATTCGCGATGGCCTTTCCGTCAGTCGTAATGAGAGACGCGATGTTATTTCCAGCGATGGGCACCTTGGTCGTGTTGAAGGTGCCCGGAACATAGAGCTGCGCTTGGCTGCTGAAGTCACCATTCAGGAGCGCGGTTCCCGGAACAGTGAACAAGGTCGGAGCCTGCTGCTGGCGCAGGCGCTTGAACTCTTCGCCAACGTAAAAGAACAGCCTGTCGTGGAGAATGGGGCCGCCCACTCCATAACCGAAGTCGTTGAAGCGCAGATGGGTCTTGGCGGCGCTGAAGAAGGGACGCGCGTCTAAGGCGTTGTTGCGCAGGAATTCAAAGGCCGAGCCGTGCCACTGGTTGGCGCCGCTCTTGGTGACGATATTAAAGGCTGGGCCAGAGGTGCGCCCAAATTCGGTGGAGAAGTTCGATGTTTCAATCTTGACCTCCTGGATGAAGTCCGGTCCGACGTTGTTGATGAGGGAGCCGTTGGAGCCGGCGGCCTGATTGAAGGCCCCATCCACGGTGAGGTTGGCTGAATCCGACCGGTTGCCGTTGATGACTTGGTTGCCGGAGTTAAGGCCGGTCGTGATCGAAAAGATATCGGGGTTGGTAACCACCGCACCCGGGATAAGAGTGAGCACCTGGGTATAATTGCGACCGTTGAGCGGCAGTGTCTCCACCTCTCGAGTATCGATCACGTGGGCGAGCTCTCCAGAGGTGGTGTTAAGTTGCTCTCCCTGGACCGCCTCTACCGTGATGGTCTCGGCACTCGTACCGATCTTGAGGCTGAAATCCGCGGTGAGGTGCGCATCGGCTGTGACGGAAATCCCCTGCCGCTGCTCGGACCCGTACCCGGCTTTAACCACTTGTACAACATATTGGCCGATGGGCAAGTTCGTAGCTACAAAGTAGCCGTGATCGTCGGTACGGTTGTTATGCGCGATACCGGTGTTCACCTCGGTGATGTTGATCGTTGCATCGGGAATTACGGCACCAGTCGAATCCGTCACGGTACCCGCGATCTGGCCAGTCGAGGTTTGTGCGAATAGCCATGACGGGCAAGCAAGCAGCAGGGCAAACAACAGTGACAGCGAAAGATTTCGCGCTGCAATTTGGTTAGGAAGATGCCTTCCCGGAGTTCCGGTCCGAATAGAGTTAGAAAAATGCATGGTGTAGTTCTCCATAAGAGTGCAAACGAAAAGGGAATCGATGAACGCGGACAACTAGACATGCAAACCGGTAGGACAGGCAACGTTCTCTACGGTACTGTACCCCCGCAAAGAGGGTACTGGGGTGCGTTGACGATCATCGTTCGTTGCCCGTAACATCCACGTTCGACTGACGCAGGATTGGGTCAGCGTAGTGAAAAAATCCCGAGGCAGAGATTTTGGAAACGGAACGCGATTTCGGTGAGCTGCGACAACGTGTCGACTACGCGATGGAGGACGTGTTGGCTGATGCCGCCTTCCGAAGCTCGGCACAGCTACAGTCATTGCTGCGCTACGTCGTAGAACACAGCTTTTCCGGCGAGGACAACCTGCTAAGAGAACGGGTGATCGGAGCCGCCGTCTTCGGCCGATCCCCTGACTACGATACGAGCAATGATCCTGTCGTCCGCATTCGCGCCGCCGAGTTGAGGAAACGACTTGCACTCGTATATCAGAATCCCGCATTCCAAAAGCATGTCCGACTCCACATGCCGGTTGGTTCTTATCGTGTGCAGATGGAATGGTCTGGGGGGCCGTTGGCACTCCGGGAGACTCCAGCTAAAGTAGCTGCAAAAAGTCTGGACGACAACCTTTCGGCACCCTCCCAAACTAACCAACTTTGGAAATGGACTACCGTGGCGTTGTTGGTTGTGCTTGCTGTCGTAACGATCCTCTTTTGGCCTCGGGACAGGGTTTTTAAATCCTTCTGGGCACCTTTTGCGAAAAGAGGCAGCACGACTCTCGTTATTAGCGGAAGCAACGCGGTTTATCGCTTTTCCGATGAGATCATGGATCGCTACGCCGCGGCCCATGACTTGCAGTCGCAAGGAATGGAATTCTTTATGGATTTGCCCGCGGATGGCACCCTCTCCGCCCGCGACCTTCACGCGTCCAGGACGAGTTTCGTGGCGCTTGGAGACGTTCGGGCTGTTGCGCTGCTTGTGGCACGCCTGACTCAAAACGGTGCCGCGTTCGAAAATCGCTTTCCTAACGACATCTCTTTTTCAGAGCTTCGAAAGAGTCCGGCAATCCTGGTAGGCGGCTTCAACAACCCTCTCACCCTAGAGCTGACGAAGAACCTGCGGTTCGTGATGGCCGATCGTCATTATATCGTGGACGGCCTGGATAGGAAAAGAAGTTGGAGTATCTACAAATCGAAAGACGCACACGACAACACCGAGGACTACGCGATTTTGACCCGCCTGGTCGGTGGAGAGGGGCAGGCGCCACTTCTGGTCGTGGCCGGCATGGGGCAATATGGGACGGTGGGGGCCACTGAGTTTGCTCTATCGCCGTCTATGCTGAATGAACTGAATCGGGTAGCAACAGCGGGGTGGCAGAAACACAACTTACAGGTCGTCCTGCATCTGAACGTCACCGACTTCAAAAACGCGCGACCGGAAATCATGGCGGTCCACAGTTGGTAGATCGGCCGATACTGAGTAGAGCGGTCAGCTGAGATTCCTGCGATGCGTCCCAGTTCAGTTGGCGCGCAGGGGCTCTTTAGTCGTCCTGGTAAACGGTTCCGGGAGCCGCACGGTTCGAAAGTGAAATGTACCAGACCCTAATGTCAAGTCCAATACTTGGTTGTCGCGAGAGGAATCGAGAACACCGATAGCACGGTCTGCACGTATGTTCCCCTCACGCCAATCGGTCTGAGCTGGAAGTCGGAGATGAAGCACGGCACCCACAGGGACGACGAGATCGACTGAAGCCTGGGTGCCCGCATGTTTCCAACGAAAATCGACCAGGCCCATGGGTGTTTGGTAGGACGCGGACGCGGAGGAGATGCTTGCGAGAAAAGATGGCTGGATGAGAACCGCTTCGCGGGCATCCTTCGCCATATCGACATGAAGTCCTGCAAGGCCACGATAGAACCATTCCTCGCCGTGACCGAGCATGAAATGGTTCTGCGAGCTCTCCGGATTGGCGTCCCAGGCTTCGGTGAGCGTAGTTGCACCGCGCTCCAGTTGATAACCGTAACTGGGCGAATCCGTACGGGAGAACATGGCGAACAGGACGTCGGAACGACCGTTGTTTGTCAGCGCTCGAACAACGTAGTGGAAACCGATATCGCCTGAGGTGACGTGATCCCTGTGTGCGTGTATATCCGAGACAAGGTTCGCGAGGACGGCTTGCATATGACCTGGGGGCACCAGGCCGAGAGCAAGGGGAAGGGCATTCGCAGTCTGGCTTCCACGGTCGTACTGATTCGTTTCCGGGTGAAACAGCTTCGCATTGAAGGCATCACGAACGGCCTCTGCTTTTTGTGTATAGCTCGCTACGTCTTCAACGTGACCGAGCAGGGTCGCGATGCGTGCAAGCGTGGTGAGGTCTTCAAAGTAGACGCCGGTTGCAGTTACGTATCTGCTGGTAAGTTGCGAGGGGCCGGGGGGCTTCGGCCCAATGTCATACCAGTCGCCGAGGCCGTAGTTCAGCAGGCCGCCTTGCGATTTGCTTTCTAAATACGCAACATAGCGCTGCATGGCTGGATAGTTTGCCGTAAGGGGCCTAATGTCCCCGGTGTATTGATAGAGCGCCCATGGACTGAGGATTACAGCGCTGCCCCATTCGGGAGAATCCCGGAAGGCATTGCTGTTTCCTTTATCATCCACAAATGCAACATACTCGGGCGCGATGGAAGGAACCAGCCCGTTCGGAAGTTGAGCGTCACGCATGTCGTCGCTCATCTTTTCGTAAAGACCTGTGACGTCGTAGTTGAGCATCAGCGTCGAAGCATTCAGATAGGTCTGCTCCAGCCATCCGAGCTTTTCGCGCGAGGGGCAGTCGGTGAGGACACTTGCGAGATTGCTGAGAACGGCGCGGTCGATCAGGACATGAATGCGCTGGAAGAGATCGTTTGAACTTGAAAAGCGACCAGCGATAGGAGCGTCGGCGTGTACGAAATCGCCGAGGAGGGAGAACTGTTTGGGAGGTGGGCCATCAGTGACCGTGACCTGGACGTAGCGGAAGCTATAGTAGGCGAAGCGAGGGTGCCAGGTTTCCGGACCTCCGCCGCGAAGGACATAGCTATAGATCACCGGGTCTTGCGGCGTCGCTGCGGCGCTCCTTTGTGTGACTGTTCCATCAGAATTCAGCAGTTCGCCGGGGAGCATCTGGATCTTTAAGCCTGTAGAACCTTCTACGACGATCCGTGGCCAACCGCTGAAGTTTTCTCCGAGATCGTAAACGGTCACGCCCGGTCGAGGATGAGTAGTGCGGGTAGGACGATAGGTCTGAGCCACGATCATCGGAGCGGAGCGGCTTGCTGCGAGTCTGCCACCCGGACCTCCGACCTCGAGCGCGTGTTGCCATCCGTCTGCGGAGAAGCCTGCGTGGTCCCAGCCTGCGGGAAGCGCCCGCGCGTCGTAAACCTCTCCGCCGTACGTGGACGAATAGACGATGGGACCAGAGTGAGTCTGCCAGGAAGCATCCGAGAGGAAGCTGTCGGAGGTCCCATCGGCGTAGCGGACTTCCAGTTGCAGAAGGCACTTTGGCTGGCCGAAGCTGCCCGTGAACTTGGTGTAGTGGCCCGTGACACCTTCTACGTTGTACATGCCGTTCCCAAGCAGAACACCGAAAACATTCGCACCGCCATGGAGAAGTCTGGCGACATCGTAGGTGTCATAGAGCACGGTCTTGCGGTAATCCGTCCAGCCTGAGTTGAGGACTGTCTTCGTAACATCGCTTCCGTTCAGATGGACTTCGTATTGTCCCAGCCCGGCAACAAATAACAATGCACTCGCAATCGGCTTCGTAACCGTGAATTCGCGTCGAAAGATTGGGAGTGGTGGCGGCTGCTTCGTGAGCCATTCGCCGGAGTGTTCCGAGGCTGTCGCGGTCGGGGCGGTGTCTGGTGCTGCCGCGATCCAGTGTGCGCGCCAGTCAGTTTGGGAAAGAAGTGCGGTCGTAAACTGCGAGACCTCGCTCCAGGGCCCGGCCGAGCCGTCTGGGGTCCACGTTTGCACCTGCCAGAAGTAGGTGGTTCGCGATTTGAGCGGAGGGCCTTCGTAAGGACGCTGCCAGTAGGTGGATGAGGCAACGCGTCCGCTATCCCAGATCAAACCGGACTGTCTTTGAAGGTCATCCCTCGAAGTAGCGACTCGAAGGTGATACCCGGCCTGCTGAAGGTTGCGGGCATGCGGAGTGGTGGATTGGAGAGTCCATGCGAACATAGGTTTCGCCGTTGCGATACCGATGGGGTTGGAGCGAAGTTCAGTCGTGAGTTGAATCGGCCGAATATGCGATGCCTGGGCGCGTAGGCTACCCGTCGCCAGCAGCAGACCAAGACACGCGAAAAGGTAGGCAATTAGTCGCATCATTTCCTCATAGGGGTTTCAGCTACAGAGCGGTCAGGCTCAATCGATAACGATGACCCGCACGCACGGGGAACTGAACCGTTCCAGGCCTTTCGCTTGAGGCTGAAAAGGTCTGGGTCGACCGCTGTGTGAACGTTTGTCCGGTAGGCGGACGAAGTAGGTGTTTGCCGTCGCGCAGGGCAAGGATCTCGACGGAGTCGAGGTGGCCGCCGCTCCAACGGAGCGAGACCTCCAGTCCTCCGCGCGCGCGTAGTCCCGTGACGGAGCCCTCAGTCCAGGCCCTCGGTAGAGCGGGTAGAAGGGCGATTTCACCGTCGTGGCTTTGGAGAAGGAGTTCGGCCATGGAGGCTGTGGCCCCGAAGTTTCCGTCGATTTGAAAGATGCTGCCGTTCGCTGCGGGATGGGTGTCAAAGAGATTGGCGCCCGTGCTGTGCTTGATCAGCATCTGCAACGACTCCCAGGCCATATCACCGTCGCCAAAGCGGGCCCACAAACCGATCGCCCAGGCGCGGCTCCAGCCGGTGTAGGCTCCGCCATGGGCGAGACGGCGTTCGAGTGAGACACGAGCGGCTTTGGCGAGGCGAGGGTTGTTGCGCGGAGTGATCTCGGCACCCGGGTAGATCGGATAAAGATGGGACATGTGGCGCTGGTCGGGTTGGTCTTCGACGAAGTCTTCGGACCATTCCTGAAGTTGCCCATAACGTCCGATCTGATACGGAGGCAGGCGGTTCAGCGTGGTGGATAGTCTTGCGGCAAAGTCTCGGTCCAGATCGAGCAGTTTCGAAGCATGGATCACGTTGCTGAAAAGCTCTCGAATGAGGGCGAGGTCCATGGTGCAACCCGCGCTTACGTCAGCACGCTTGCCATCAGGCGTGCGGAAGGTGTTTTCGGTCGAGAAGGAGGGACAGGTGGTGAGCAGCCCGTCTCCCCGTTCGATAAGCCAGTCCAGACAAAACTCCGCGGAGCCCTTCAACACAGGGTAGCTTTCACGCAGAAAGCGTAGGTCGCCAGTGAAGAGGTAATGCTCGTAGAAGTGTGCGCAAAGCCACGGACCGCTCATGCAGAAATTGGCCCAGGTGGGGTCTGACATGGGCAGACCCATGCCCACCGGAGCGGATTGTCGCCACAGGTCGACGTTATGGTGGGACACCCAGCCGTTGGCGCTGTAGTTGACGCGCGCGGTTTCAGCCCCATTGTGGGCGAGATCGGTAACCATGTCGAACAGGGGCTGATGGCACTCCGAAAGGTTGCAGGTTTCGACGGGCCAGTAGTTCATCTGCACGTTGATGTTGGCGGTCCAGTTGGAACTCCAGGGAGGACGCAGATCAGCGTTCCATATGCCTTGTAAGTTTGCGGGCTGAGTGCCAGGACGCGAACTGGTCAGAAGGAGATAGCGACCGAAGTTAAAGTAGAGAGCGAGAAGCGCAGGATCGGGGGCCGCAACAAATAGCGATACGCGACGATCGGTGGTCATTCTGGCAGAATCGCCGGTTGACGATAGATCAAGCGAGGCGCGCCGATATAGCTTGCGATGGTCGGCAAGATGCTCGGTGTAGAGGCCGTCAAAGGAACGATGAGATGCTGCCTGCAAAGGTCGCTTCGCTGCGAGGAGGACTTGATCTGCTGGTGTATCCGGCGCAACGGCGTAGGCTCTATATCCTGTGGCCAGGGAGATGAGAAGAACGAAGCTCGAAGCGTTCTGAATGGAGAGTGTTCCGTCCAACTTGCGATCAATCGAGCCGCCGGTGGCGGTGGCGTGAAGTGCTGCAGCGAAGAACATCCCCTTGCCGGGTTGGTCGCTGTACTGGATCGGGTCTTTGCTATCAAGATAGTTTGGAGCGGAATAGCTCGGCGCTTTGCCGGACATCTCAATCATGTTGCCGGAAGAGATCGAGGTGAACTGTAAAGCGCTCTCGAGGCGTACGGAAGCGTTGATACCTGACTTCCCTGTAGCCGTGAACCTGACGACAACCACCTGTGCGGGATGGGACACAAAAACTTCGCGCTTATACTGTGTGCCCGCACATTCGTACGACACGGTAGAAAGGCCAGCATCCAGGTCAAGTTCCCGACGGTATCCCGTTACCTCCGTGCCATGGTTCAATTCGATGATCAGATCGCCGAGCGGCTCATAAGCATCGTTGAAAGGCCCCTGCATTTTTCGCATCTCGTGGTCAGCGGCGACGTAATCTTTTTGTTCGAGGACCAGTTTGCGAACGACAGGAAGAGACTTTGGAGCGTTGGGGTTATTCCAGTTCTTGGGCGCTCCGGACCAAAGCGTGTCTTCGTTTAGAGCGAGCCTCTCTTTGGTCGGGGCACCGAAGACTGAGACGCCGATCCTCCCGTTGCCGAGCGGCAGAGCGTCTGCCCATTGCGGCGCTGACTTGTCGAACCAAAGACTATGGCTTCGGCGCAAAGAAGATTCGGTGGGAGATGCTTGCGCGAAAGCTCGCCGAACCTGGCTAGCTACAAGCGCCGAACTGGCGAGTCCAAGAAACCGTCGCCGCGTCGAGTTGAGGTTCATGTTCTGTCCCTGTTGTGTCTATGCTAAGAATCGTAAAAGTTTATAGATGAAGGTTCACTTTCTTTAGAGAAAATGTCAAATTGAGCAAACGCTGAAATGCGATCCCTGCCCACAACCTCGCATTCCGACGAGTGCTTCTGAATGGAGCGTAATGAGGAGCTACTTTATTTGCTTCAGCCGTATCACTGTCCAGGCCTCGATAGGGCGTCGAATGTGGAGCTGTCCGTTGATTTCCGCGCAAAGGTATTCCTGCTTTGTGGCCCACGCGCTCCTTTTCAGCAAAGATGTTTGTTCCCGGGTCGGCGGTTCAGGTCGTCCCATCTGCTCCCAGGTGAGTACGGGGTTGCCATGGGTTTTGTCCAGTGTCTCCAGCAGGAAGACGGCTCCAGGTTTGAGCCCCGTGAGCGTGACGTCAAGGGCTCTGGCAGAACCGGTCTCGACGATCTTGTCAGCTTCCTCTACGGTCGCTGTCTTAGGTAGGGAGATCTTGATCTCCTTTGGATAGTTGTAGAAGACGCCGGAGAGGCGGCGGTTAGAACTGTCGCGCGTCAGAATGCCGCCTTCAGTTCTTGCCAATTCGTTATCCCCCAAGTCGTTCATGAAGCGGTAAGCGGTGAAGGCGGGCTTCACAATTTGCTGGTAGTTGATGAGGCCGAAGCCACCGTGAAATACGGAGTCAGTTTTGCGCTCTTCCTCAAAGACATCGGTGAATACCCAGTAGGAGAGGGAATCGACAAGGCCAATCGATTCCAGGTTCGTCTTGGCGATAAAGGCCGCCGCTGCGAGGGAGTCATGGGAGTGATCCAGCGGGGAAGGGCTCGAACTCCATTCTGTGAGCTGGATCTCTGCCTTTGGATAGGCGCTGTGATCGACGATACGGCGTAATGTGGTCAGGTCGGCGTGCGTAGAGTCGATATTGCGTCGCACGCGGGACTGAGGCTGTCCGGCCACATCCAGCGGAAAGTCGGTCGGGTAGGGATGCGTGGAGACGAAGTCTACGGGCAGATGGTTGGCGGCACAGTAGCGAAGAAAGTCTTCGATCCAGATCGGCTGCCAGTCCCCGCCTTCACCGCTGGAGACCGCCTTGTCGGCAAGTTGCTTTGCCGCGCCGTTCTGCAGGGCGACGTCGGGGATGTGGAAGTTACTGGTCGCCGGGCCGCCAACACGGAGATGCGGGTCGATTGCTTTCACCGTTTCGGCGGTGATCTTGTAGAGCTCGAAGTACTGTTCCTGGGTCCCGTTCTTGAAGAAATAGCGGAGGTTGGGTTCATTCCATACCTCGAAGTACCAAGTGCGTACCTCTTCCGCGCCATAGCGCTGGATGCAGTGCTGCACAAGATGGCTTACGAGGGCAGCCCACTTGTTGTAGTCGTTGGGCGGGCTGCCGTTGGCCTTCCACCAGAAGTCGGTGTTGGTGACGGTGGCGAGTTCCTGCGGAACGAAGCCGAGTTCGACGAAGGGCTTGACGCCGGTCGCAAGCATCCTGTCGAAGACATCGTCGACGTATTGGAAGTTATAGATCGGATGGCCGTCTGGGTCTTCGCGGTAGACGAACATGTCGTCGTGAAATATGCCATGAAAGCGGACGTATTGAAAGCCGCCGTATTGATGGGCGGTTTGGAGCTCTTCCTGCCAGGTAGCGCGGAGCGCTTCATTGGCTCGGCCCGCGCCCACGACCTTGCTCCAATAGTGGATCAGAGGTCTGCCTGGCGTCCCAGCGTCGACCTTCAGCATGATAGCGGGGGCCTGTGCTTGGGTAACGAGTGAGATCGCCGTAGCTATCGCGAGGACAGCAAGGGCCCGGGGAAAGAGCATGATTCTCCTATGGGTGGCCTGACAGAGATCTTAAGTAAACGTTAACTTGCATTTCGGCATGGTCTTTACTGTAAGTTCTTGAGAGTGTATCCGCTGACGACTCTGAGTGTATTGCAAAAAATCAGCCAAAGTAAACGTTAACTTTGGCTGACGTCGGCCAAGCGCAGGCTTAACTGTAAATTCACTTGTACAAAGTTACCTTCACCGGTGAATCTGCTCCGTCTTCCAACAACCCTTTTGAAATGACATGAGGGGACAGGGTAGACGAACTGCAACGAGCTCTTGGAGGTTCAATCGCAATGCACACCCAAATGACAAAGTTCGCGCTTCTCCTGATGGCATGCCTCGTCATGGCGCTCCCTGCCAGGATGGCCGCCCAAGTGAGCACCGCTACGGTCAGTGGCACCATCGCTGACAGCAGTGGCGCCGTCATACCCAATGCCAAGATCACCGCTACGGAAGTCGCGACAGGGGTGAACTCTACAGCCATGAGCAATCAGGCAGGCGAGTACACGCTGGCTCTCCTGAAGCCTGGGACCTACAGCCTAAAGGTGGACGTGCCTGGTTTCAAGAACTATCAGCAGCGCGATCTTACGCTTGCGTCCGGCGATCACCCCACGATCAATATCCCACTATCGCCAGGTGAAGCGCAACAGACCGTCACGGTGGAAGCCACGCCGCCTCTCTTAGGCACCGAGGATGCAAATATCGGCCAGGTCGTGGCCCCTCAATTGGTCGAAGACCTGCCCCTGAGTGGTCGCAACCCGATGAGCTACGCCCAATATACGACTGGAGTTACGGCCACGACTAACCCGGTTGGGGTCCGCCCCTTCGATAACTCGGCGATCGCCGGCATTTCTGTCGGAGGGCTTCCCAACAAGAATGCCGAAATTCTTCTCGATGGGTCGCCGGATAATGCTTCGGACAATGCTCCAGCGTACTCAGCCCCTGTGGATGCGGTTCGCGAGGTGCGAATTCAAGTGTTTGAATCCGATGCGACCTATGGGCACTCCGGGGGAGCCGTTGCCAACGTGGTTACGAAATCGGGTACAAACAAGTTCCACGGTTCGCTTGACGAGTTTCATCAGGACTCTGCACTCAATGCATACCCGTATTTCAGTAAGCGTAATCCGAGCTTCAAACAGAGTGTTTCCCGGCAGAATCAGTTTGGTGGCACGATTGGTGGGCCCGTTTGGATACCTAAGGTTTACAACGGTCGCGACAAATTCTTCTTCTTCTTCGGGTACGAAGGCTTCTACGACTCTGGGACAGGCGGCACATACCTTAGCGTGCCCACGGCGGCCGAACGTGCCGGAGACTTTTCGGCGTTGCTTGCACAGGGGAACATGCGCACCGACACCGAATGTCCTGGTGTCACCAAAACCTATAACTCTGAGGCCGTCTTCGACCCGGCGAGCGGAACAATCAATGCAGCTTGCGCGGCCAAAGGGTACACGATCTATGATCGAACCCCTTTCCCTGGTAATAACATCACCGCCGGTACGCTGCCCTTCAATCCGGTCGCGTTGGCAACTTTGAAATATGTTCCGTTACCGAATACTACTGGGAACGCATTGGGACAGAATAACTACTATTCCACTGCTGAAAGCGGCGACCGCTACAACAATGAGATAGGTCGCCTCGACTATAGCCTTCCGCGTAACCGCCTGTACATCACCGGTCGCCATAATCAGCGCGTCCAATATCTCAACCAATTCTATGGCGCAACCAATCCCACCTATGGCGATTTCCTCTACCGTCTGAACTTCGGCTACTCCGCAGGCGACATCATCACCATCAATCAGTCCACGGTCGCCGAAGTCCGCCTGAACTATACGCGTTACTCTCAACCCTCGTATACCAACGGCGATGGCTTCAATGCGGCCAGCCTCGGTCTGCCTGATCTTCCGAGCGCGCACCACATCTTCCCGCGTTTCTTCTTTAATTCTGGTTCCATCAACTCGCTTGGGACCACCAGCCAGACGCCCGGCACAGCTCCTTTCAATAACTACGACATCTTTGCCGACGTCATCAAGAGCAAGGGTCTGCACTCCATCAAGTTCGGTGTCGACGCCCGCAGGTTCCAGAAGGGCAACTTCACCTTCGGCAATTCGTCGGGCCTTTACAACTTCGACCAGAACTTCACGGGCGCGTTCGGAACGCTCACCTACGCAGCGGTGGGCACGGATACAGCGGCGTTTCTGCTGGGTTTACCTTCTTCGGCTAGCTATGACTACAACGCACACGCCATCGGCGATCAGTACTATCTTGGCCTCTTCGTGCAGGACGACTGGCGTGCCACTCCGCGTTTGACACTCAATTTCGGTCTGCGCATGGATAAGGACTTCTCGCCTACCGAACGCGAGGGGACGGCGGTTAGCGGCTTCAATGCAACAGCGACGAATCCCTACAGCAGCGCAGCCACGGCCGCATACGCAGCAACACCGAACTCCACTCTGCCCGTATCCGCCTTCAAGGTGTTGGGCGGACTTACGTTCAACACACCTGGCGGCGACATCTCGAACTTCACCTCGACGATGTTCAGCCCGCGTGTCGGGTTTGCGTATCGGCCAGAGGTCCTGGGCGATAAAACGGTCATTCGCGGCGGTTTCGGTCTATTCGTCGTACCGATCTTCCCGTTCAACAACTCTATCCAACAGCAGGGCTTCAGCCAAACTACGCAGGCGCCGATCATTCCTTATGCTCCTCCAACGAGTGCTACCGCGCCGGGAACGCTATCCAACCCTTTTCCAAACGGCCTCGCAGCCGCAAGTGGCAATTCACTCGGACTGGGCACATTTGTAGGTCAAGCAATCGCTTTCCTCGATCCCACGATCCGCAACGGCTACTCGGAGCGGTGGAACCTTGGGGTCCAACATCAATTTCCTGGGAACTGGCTCGTGGAGGCCTTCTATGAGGGGAGCACTGGCCGGCGTCTGCCCATCAACGAATCTCTTAACTACGTTCAGCGTCAATACGAGACCACGGCTTCTAACTCTGCCCTCGGTGCCTCTGTCTCGAACCCCTTTTACGGCATTCTGCCCAATGGTGGCAGTTTGAACAGCAGCAAGACAGTCAATTTGACGCAACTCCTTCAGACGTATCCAGAGTTCGGGGCTATCACGGAGTACAACGTTCCGGAAGGCAGTTCGATCTTCCATGCGCTTGATTTGCATATGGAACATCGCACGGGCTACGGCCTGTCGATCACAGCCAATTATCAGTGGTCCAAACTGTTGGAGGCGGTCAGCTTCCTGAACGCGTCCGACCCTGCGCCCGAGTACCGCATCTCGCAGTATGACCATCCGACCCATGCAGTGATTGCGCTCAGCTATCAACTGCCTTATGGTCGCGGACGCAAGTTTGGAGCAACTATCCCCCGCTGGCTCAACCTTCCGCTGGGTGGGTGGAACGTCGCCTCCAGCTGGTTCTATCAGCAGGGTGCACCGCTCACTTTCGGCGACGTGCTACCGACGGGGCAGGCCATCCATTACAACCCTCGCTCCGCGACGGAGTATACCGGTGTTGCCGGTCAATACGGCACAACCTATCCATCGTTCAACATCAATGCGTTCAACAACAACATCAGCAGCACCTCTGCAACAATTCCCCAGCAGGGCTTGGGCGCCAACAACGCCTTCAACTTTCAGCCAGCAAACCACATCCGCACCTTTCCGAGCCAGTTCGCCAACCTGCGCAACGATGCGCTCAACGATTGGGATGCTTCGATTCTGAAGAACTTCGATATCACCGATCACAGCTTCTTCCAGTTTCGATTGGAGGCATTCAATGTAAACAACCGTCCCGTCTTCTCAGGGCCGAACCTCAGTCCTACATCCGGTGGCTTCGGCCAGATTGGTGGCACTCAGAACTCCAATCGCGTCGTACAACTGGGAGCTCGGATCGTTTTCTAGATGTTGCTGGCTATCTTTGTGCCAATGCCCACGCATGACGTCGCCGTCGTGCGTGGGCGTTTGCACACCAAAGGTTTAGAGCTTCGAAAGGTAGTCTAAGTAAATGCTCTCGAGACGAAGATTTCTTGCAGGCCTTAGCGGCAGTTTTGCCACGGCTGCGTTGCTGCCACGCCAATCCTTTGCGCAAGCTGTCGACTTCGATGTGCGCAAGTACGGGGCTGTGGGCGACGGAGTCACCGTGGACACAAAGGCGCTACAGCGAACCATTGATGCCGCAGCGGCACAGGGGCGCGGTCGCGTGTTGATTCCTGGCGGGGCGCGGTTTCTAACCGGTGCGCTGTTGCTGCCCAGCTCTGTAGAACTGCATTTAGCCGATGATGCGATGTTGCTGGCGAATCCAGATCCGGGCGATTACGCACATCGTCCTGGACTCATCAACGCTGAGTCTGCCACAGGGGTCAAGATCACTGGCTTGGGAATGATCGATGGTGAGGCCATGCAGTTTATGACAACCTTCTCAGAGAAAGATGAACGCTGGGAGCCAAAGTCTTTTCGTCCGCGTATCTTTTCGTTGCACCGCTGTAACGATCTCGAGATTCACAACATCACCTTTGGCCATTCGCCGACGTGGGGACTTCATATGCTGGGGTGTGAACGTGTCCTCGTAGACGGTCTGCGCATACGAAACTACATGGAGGTGCCGAACTGCGATGGGATCGATCCAGACCATTGCCGCGACGTCGAGATTCGCAACTGCGACATCGTCGGGGCTGACGATGCCATTGTCATCAAGGCCAGCCAGACCGCTGAGGAGTATGGTCCCACGAATAACATCACTGTGCGCGATTGCGTTGTCACCACTCGGGATGGTGGCCTGAAGATCGGCACGGAGACCTTCGGCGATATCTCGAAGATTCTTTTCGAGCGTTGCAAGGTGATCTCTGGCGGGAGAGGCCCCACGATCACGCATCGCCAGCAGGGAAACATCGAAGATATAGAGTTCCGCGACATCGAAGTCACGGCCCAGCATCATGCGGAGAGATGGTGGGGATGGGGCGAGGCCATCTCGATTACGGCGTGGCCGCGGACGAAGGATGGCATAGTCGGCACGCTTCGTAATGTGCGCCTTCGCAACATTCGTGGCCGCGCCGAGAACAGCATCCGCATCGATGGCACCGCCGAGAAGCCGATCGAAAATGTGTTACTCGAAGACATCGACATGACGATCGACCGATGGACGATGTATCCCGGCGCTCACTTCGACAACCGACCTACGATGCCGAATGTGGAAGGACTGGAACCGCATGACACACCCGTCTTCTTTTTGAGGAACGCGAAGGATGTTCACTTGAAGAACTGCCATGGGCGCTGGGGTAAGAACCTGCAGCCTTACTTCTCGCACCTGCTGGAGGCGCATAACGTGAAGCAGTTGGAGCTAGAACGGTTGCAAGGACAGGCCGCACATCCGTCGAGTCAAAGCCGTCTTGCAATCGAGGCGACCTGATTCTCGGTTAGAGGCAAGCGCTTAGTGGCGACTGAATAAGAGGGAATCGGCGTCTCCTTCTTGAATCATGCTGTCGTTTGGATAGATGGCATCGACGTTCTCACGCGTGATCATCTGATGTTTGACGAATGATGCAAGAGGGATTTCCTTGCCCTGTATCTTGTCGAGGGCCAGGGACATGATGGCGTCGCCGTAATGCTCGGGGAAGTAGGCAACCGAACCCAGCAATCTTGAGTTGCTTCGCCTCATCTCGCGTCGAGCTTCAATGCTGGCGTTCTGACCCACTGCGAGGCAGCCTTGCGAGCGGCCAGTTTCTTCGAAGGCGTGCAATGCACCCAGGCAGCTAGGGTCATTGAGAGCCCCTAGCAGGGTGTGTTTCGCCTTGGACTTCGTCAGATGTTTGCGGACGATGGAGAGGCTGGTTTCGAACCGACCTTTGCCATCCAGAAATCGGACGGCCTGGTCCGGGAGTTTGGGGATCAACTCGCGTATGCCTGCGAGCATTCCTGTCATCCTCGAGCGCGGAAGCGGTCCGGCCATGGGAAGTTCGAGCAGGATCACCTCGTCGACGAGACCATTCCATTGCTGGATGCAGGCTTTTGCGAGGGCTCTGCCTCCGATGACACCGGCACGATAGTTGTCGGCACCGTAAAAGGCAGCGCCCGGGTGCGGCACCTCGATGGCGATCATGGGGATTCCGGCTTCTACGAGCTTGGAGGCGATGATGGAGGCGCTCTGCTGGTTGGTCTGGAACTCGATGACGAGGTCCACCTGCTCCTGCACGAACATCTCTGCATTGCGAATGGCGATCTTAGGGCTATACCGATTGCTGACGACCAGTAAATCGATGCCTGCGCGGTAGGCGCTGCTGCGGATGCTCTCGGAGACGAGGCGTGAAAACGAAAACTCCTCGCTTTGGGAGGCATAACCGAACCGGTAGCGCTTCTTCTGGTCCTGCGGGCTGGCGAAGCGGTAGGAGTTCTTCGCCGTCCTGACCAGCATGCCGCACTCCACGAGTGTGACCAACATGCGAAAGGTGGTGGGTCGACTGAGCTGCGTAACTTTGCATATTTCGTCGAGTCCTATGGAACCGGTGGCGTCGCGACAGAGTTTGAGAATCTCGCAGGCCCGAACGACGGACTGAATTGTGTAAGGCGAATTCTGGGCTTCGGGATTAGAGAGTTTTGAAGATGTATTTTGTGCGTTCACTTGGGGCCAGTAGCTTTCTATATCTGCTCGTCTGTGAATGTACTATTTTGCAGGTTGAAATTTGACGCGATTCAGCGAATCGGAACAGCGACTCCAAAATACCCTGTAATGGATGGAATTGGGAATAGTGTGCGATTTTCGCGCCACGATGTATTTCGCTGGATGAAATAAGCAAATTGCTTGAAAACAGTCCTCGTGAACCTCTGTTTGTGCGATCTAGGATGCGCCTCGTTCTGAAGGTTCGTTGATCGGTGTTTTGAGATCAGGGCTTTCACCAGAGGAGGCAAAAGTTGAAGTTCAAATTCGCTCATGAGCAAAACCTAGAGTCAAAACCGCGAAGCAGTTTCAAGGGGATGGCCCTGTTTGTCCTCGGTGTGGTTTTAGCCCTTTGGATGCCAACCCTATCAGCGCAGTCGATTAGCGGCGACGTGGTCGCCACAGTCACTGACCCGTCCGGGGCTGTCATTCCGAAAGTGGCTGTGACGCTGACCGAGGTCAACACCGGCCAACAGACCAAGCTGGAGTCGAACGACAGTGGTCTTACGGTCTTCAGTTCGCTCAAGCCAGGACTGTACAAGTTGGTTGCGAAGATGGCAGGCTTCGAAACAACCCAAATGGACAACATCACCGTTGTTATCGGACAGCGCAGCAGTCTCGACGTGCATATGCGCGTGGGCTCTGCCGAGAACACTGTTACTGTTTCGGCCAGCGAGCAAGCGCTTCTCAACTCAGAGAGTGCAGCGGTAGGTCAGGATATTGGCAAAACCAGCATCCAGACCCTGCCGCTGAACGGGCGTAACTTCATCCAGTTGACGCAGTTGACCACTGGCGCCGCGCCGGTGGGCGGCGGCAATTCACCAGCGTCCTACTGGACGGGGCGGTCGGATGTGACGGTTTCGTTTGCCGGACTACGTGAGAGCGACACAAGCTATCTGGTGAACGGTATCGAGACGCGTAACGCCCGCTTCGGCAATACTGGCCTCCGCCCGTCGGTGGATGCGATTCAGGAGTTCCGTGTTCAACGCACGACCTTTGGCGCCGAGTTTGGACACTCGGCTTCGATCGTCAACACAGACCTGCTGGCTGGAGCCAATGCGTTTCACCTGGTGATGTTCGAGCTGAATCGCAATCGCGCGTACGCCGCGAACACCTACTTCGCCAAGCAAGCTAATACGCCGCAGCCTTCATTGAACCAGAACAACTTTGGCGCCACCCTTAGCGGACCAGTGATCATACCCAAGCTTTACAACGGTAAAGACAAAACCTTCTTCATGTTCAATTTTGAAGGCTTTCGTCTAAAGCAGGGATTGACGGATACGGCTCTCTATCCTTCAACGGCGCAACTTGGCGGCAATCTGGCGGACGACAGCACCGGTACTGGCCTTTTCCCTACGAGTTCCGCATTTTGCCTTTCGAATCCAACTTCGGTGAAGTGCGTCAATATCATCAACCCGCAAACCAACCAACCGTTTGCAGGCAACGTAATCCCCATGGCCCAGTTGAATGCTACGGCCCAGCTGGCGCTCCAATTTATTCCCAAGCCGAACGTGACCGTGGCTTCAAACAGCCCAACACTTCCGAGCTTCAACACGATCCGTACCCCGGCGAACGTCCAGAACTACAACCAGTACAACGTTCGTTTGGACCACACGATTTCGCCGCATGACAGCATCTATGCAACTTGGTCGAACAGCAACGATAACCTCTATAATCCGGCGATCAATCCTCTAGGTGGCGTGAATGTACCCATCAACGATCACCTCTGGACAGCGACGTATAGCCATATCTTCAACGATCATCTGGTGAACGAGTTCCGGTTCGGTGTCAACGACTCCGCGACCTTCCGCAATGCAGAGACGGCGTACGGTCCGAACTACGCAGGAAACCTGTTTGGCCTGTCGTATGCGAATAACGCCGATCCGGCAACGTACGGTGTGCCGAACTTTGGCATCTCGGGTGTCGGTCCGGTAGGTTCTGTCACCGAGGTCATCGGTGCGGACGACAAGAATTACCAGGTGTCGGACAATCTAACGCTGACCCGTGGAAAAGTCACATCGCAGAACGGTTTCCAATATCTGCATGAGAGCTTCACGCAGATCACGGACTTCGGATCGAATCCGAACCTTGTCTACAGCCAGGGATATTCGACTCGTACGGCTGCCGGAACGAATGCCAAGTCTGGACTGATCGGATTGAGTGACTTTTTGCTCGGCGAGCCGTATCAGATCACTGCTGCGGGTGGAGATTCCACTCAATACCTGCACACGGCGTACTACGGTTTCTACTCCCAGAACTCGTGGAAAGTAACTCCGTCGCTGACGCTAAACCTGGGTCTGCGCTACGAGTACGCGGGTTCGCCCATTGAATCTCGGAATAGAAGCCAGTTTTTCGATATCAAAACAGGACAGTTCAGTTATGCGGGTGCCGGTATTCGCCGTTCGATCGTGAAGCCGGATGAGAACAACTTTGCACCGCGGGTAGGCTTTGCGTATCGGCCTTCTTTCATCAAAGACACGGTCATTCGCGGCGGTGTCGGCACCTACTACGGAACGGACAACTTCAACGAAGAGCAGTTCAAAAACCAAGGCAGCCCGTTTTATACCTCGCGCAGCAATACCCCCAGCAGCACCACGCCGGTGTCGATCTCGAGCCCATTCGTGAATTCATCGACAGCATTTCCTCCGGCCAACGCGAACATCTTCACGCTGGACCAGAACAACCGGACATCCTACATCAACCAGTGGGGTCTGGATATTCAACACTCGTTCGCTAGCAACTATCTCGTAGAGTTGGAATACGCCGGAGGTAGCGGCCAGAAGCTCGCGCAGCGGTATAACGCGAACATCGGCACGATCAGCGCCACCGGCGATCCGAATACGCAGATTCCGTTGTCTCAACGCATTCCCTTCCCGCAGTACGGCTTCATCCTGGTGTCCGGCAATTACGGTCGCTCGAACTACAACGCGTTTACGGCCAAAGTGGAAAAGCGTCTGTCGAGCGGCAACTCGTTCCTCGTTGCATATACCTACTCGAAGGCGATCGATATCGGCATCACGGATGACTTCTCCGCTCTGTCACGTAACTTCTTCACGTACGATCGCGGTGTTTCCGACTACGACGTGCCGCATCGTTTTGTGGCAAGCTACTCGTATCATCTTCCGTTTGGCCGGGGGCAAAAGTTCATGGGTACAGCTCCCCTTGCAGTTGATTACCTTATCGGCGGTTGGCAGTTGAATGGAATCACCACGGTCAGCGCCGGTCAGTACAGCACACCGACGCTGCCGGGAGAGAACCTCAACATCGGAGCTTTCAGTGTCTCCAGGCCGAACAAAATTGGAGATCCTGGGGCTGGCCGAAAGTCTCCAACGCAGTGGTTCAACGCGGCTGCGTTTTCGGTACCGCCATTCGGAACTCCTGGTAATGCTGGGCGCAACTCGCTGGAGCAGCCTGGCTATCAAAATTGGGATGCCAGCCTTTTCAAGGGCTTCCATGTAGCCAAGCGAGCCAACTTCCAGCTGCGTCTTGAAGCCTTCAACGTCTTCAACCACACGCAATTCGGCTTCGCAAACACGACGCTGGGAGGCAACTTCGGTCAGATCACGTCTACACGATCTGCTCGTATTGTCCAGGTTGGCGGTCGGTTCCAGTTTTAGCGATTCGTCTGACGCTTCCGCTACCGCGCGGAAGCGTCAGACACTCAGTGCCTATTGTGAGGAGTAACAATGAACAAATCCATGAAGTACCTATTCGTTGCGCTTGGGGCTGGTCTGCTGGTTTGCCAACCTGCCTTAAGTCAGGCTGTATCCCTTGACGAGGTCAAGATCGATTGGGCGAAGTCGGTGATGGTCTCGAAGTCGACGCCGACGTTGCAGGTGGTTGTAAATCCGGGTATTGCGCGTGGCGGGAAGTTGAACAAGCCAGCGTTTTCCGCGCTTCATTCGTTAGGGGCGGACTATGTGCGCTACGTGCCTTGGCTGCCCTATCCGAAACAGGCAGTGGCGGAGTTGAAAGAGCCCACTGATGGCAAGACGTCATGGGACTTCTCGCACATAGACCCCACGCTCGATGACTTTATGAAGGCCACGGAAGGACATTCGGTCATTCTAAACTTCAGCACGATTCCCGCGTGGATGTATAAGACCGACAAGCCTGTCACCTACCCTGACGATCCCAATCAGGTCACATGGAACTACACGCAAGGCACGGACCTGCGTGACCCTTCCATGAAGGAGGTCGCCGATTACTATGCGCGCCTGCTGAGTTGGTACACAAAGGGGGGCTTTACAGATGAGTACGGCAAACACTGGGAGTCCGGCCACCACTACAAGATCGCGTACTGGGAATTGCTGAACGAGATCGATTTTGAGCACCACTGGAAGCCTTCGGAGTATGCGCGCTTCTATGACATCGTCTCGACGGCGATGCGGAAGGTCGACCCGGACCTAAAGTTCATGGCGATCGCGGAAGCTATTCCCGGAAACAATCCGGACATGTTTGAATACTTCCTAAACCCCGCCCATCATCAGGCAGGCATTCCGCTGGACTTCATCACCTATCACTTTTACGCGACGCCGACGCCGGATCAGACGATCCACGAGTGGCAGTACACCTTCTTCGATCAAGCCAGCGGCTTTTTGAATACCGTTCGTTACATCGATGAGATCAAGAACCATTATTCGCCTTCAACCAAAAGCGATCTGGACGAGCTGGGTGTCATTCTTACGGAAGACGAAAAGGAGAACAGCCATCCAGGTTACGTTGCCAAGCCGGAACCGGCAGCGTACTGGAACCTTGCCGGGGCTCTCTACGCTCATCTGTATATCGAGCTGTCCAAGCTGGGCATCGACGTTATCGGCGAGTCGCAACTGGTTGGGTATCCGTCACAGTTTCCCAGTGTGAGCATGATCAACTACAACACCGGCGCACCGAATGCTCGCTTTTGGGTGCTGAAGCTCCTGAAAGACAATCTCGGACCTGGCGATCAACTGGTCGAAACGGGCGTGTCGAACCCGGGAATTTCGGCGCAGGCGTACCAGACCAGCCACGGCAAAATGTTGCTGGTGCTCAACAAGCGTGAACGCGAACAGAAGATTTCTCTGCCTGCTGATGCCGAAGGAGCGAATGTCTCCTTTGTCGCTCCTTCGACAGGAGACCATGCTCCAGCCTCGTCCACTGTCGCCGAGCATAGTTTGATGTTGCAGCCATTCGAGGTCGCAATCGTTCGTTGGAAATAAGATAGCGGTCGCGTTTGAGTCAATCGTGAAAGATTGAGTGAATGCCATGCATTGCTTTCAAGGCTCTCCAGGTTTGTTGCTCTTTCAGACCGCACACCGAGAGACCCTTTGGCAGAGGGTATGAGACTGTTTGCGAACCTGTATCCACGCAGCTATGAGACTTTTAGGGACTTGGTCAACGCACAAGGAGAAGAACGATGGATGCCAGATATAAGAGCTTGCGTGTTGGCTTGATTGGGCTGGGCCTCGAAGCATACTGGTCGCAGTTTGAAGGTTTGGAGGAGCGCCTGGAGGGCTATCTTTCCGAGGTAGAAGGAAAGATAAGCGATCCTGCTCGGACAATCGCCAACCTTGGCTTGGTGGACAGTCCGGCGAAAGCCATCGAGGCTGGACATGCATGCAGGAGAAGCGATATCGACCTTCTGCTTGTGCATATAACGACGTATGCGCTGTCCTCGACCGTACTCCCCGTCATTCTGATGGCCAAAGTGCCGGTGATCCTGCTGAACATTCAGCCGACGGAGGCCATCGATTATGGCCGCTTCAACCGGATGAGTAACCGTACGGCGATGACCGGCGAGTGGCTTGCCTATTGCAGTTCATGTCCCGTGCCGGAGATCGCGAACGTGATGCGGCGTCTCGACATGCCGTTTCACCAGGTCACAGGCGTTTTGCACGACGATCCCCAATGCTGGCTGGAACTGGAGGGATGGTTGAAGGCCGCCGCAGTCGCGAAGGGACTAAGTCACAGCACGCTGGGATTGATGGGCAACTACTACAGCGGCATGCTCGATATCGCGACCGACCTTGCGCAAGTAAGCGGACGGTTCGGTATCAACATCGAGCAACTGGAGGTCGAGGAACTTTGCGCGATTCGCAGGGAAGTAGCCGAAGGCGACATCGCTGCGAAGATGCAAAGCTTCGCCAGCTTTTTCGCCATCAGCGACGACTGCACGGAGGAAGAATTGATCCGCGCAGCGCGGACGGCCGTTGCCCTAGATACGCTCGTTGCACAGCATGACCTAGATCTAATGGCGTACTACCACAAGGGCACCGGCATCGCCGAGACTGAGGACGTGATGAGTTCGGTTATCCTTGGCACCTCAATGCTGACCGGTCATGGCGTACCTGTTGCCGGTGAGTACGAGGTAAAGAACGCGATTGCGATGAAGATCATGGACCTGTTCGGAGCAGGAGGATCGTTTACGGAATACTACGCCGTAGATTTTGCGTCGGATCTCGTTTTGATGGGACACGACGGGCCGGGCCACGTAAACATCGCTGAGGATAAGATTCAGGTGCGACCGCTGCAGGTTTATCACGGTAAGGTGGGCAACGGACTTTCGGTGGAGATGTCTGTGAAGCACGGGCCTGTAACGCTGCTTTCGATCGTTGAGAACAAACGCCGTGGATTTGCGCTGTTGGTCGCGCACGGAGAGAGCGTTCCGGGTGAAATTCTCGAAATAGGGAATACGAACAGTCGTTATAGCTTTCCTCTTGGAGCGCGAGGCTTCATCGAGGCGTGGAACTCCCATGGTCCAGCGCACCATTGTGCTATCGGGGTTGAACATATTGGGCCGCGCCTGGAGATGCTGGCACGTTTGCTTGACCTTGATTTTTTTCAGGTCTGCTGATGTTGGCGACGAGGGTGGTTTTCACCTCATCGATCAGCCGATGCCAACCCCATAAGCGGGACCGAACTTTACCCAGTAAATCCGAGCCGACAGCGAAGGTGATGAGATGAATCAATTGCATGTTCTTTCCAAACGACTAAACGCAACGACGAGAACAGAACGCGCCCGCAGACTGAACCCCGAAATTGATCGTGAGTATATCGTACCGATCTTAATCAAATCCGTAGCGATCCTTGAGCTTCTTCGGGATACGCCTCAAGGCTTGAAGATATGCCAGATACACGCGCAAACAGGTATAGCGCTCTCTACCATCTATAGAATCGTTCGCACATTCGTTGTTTCAAACTATATTGAGCTGAACTGCGAAGGTTTTTACGTGGCCAAATAGGTCTCGCAAGCTCTAAGACTTTGCGAAGTGTAGGAAGCGATCTCTTGCATTTTCTGCACTCTGGGAAGAAGCACAAGCCAGACAGCGCAAAGCTGGGGGCCTGACTCGTTTTCTTAGATGTCCTTGTATCGCGCCGGCCAGCAACTAGATGGCGTGGAGTTCTGCATACAGTGATCAGAACGCCAAGATTACCCCCGTCACGCATAACGGTCAGACCGCGCTGCAAAAGCAAATGGATTAGAAACAGCTTGACACTGACATTGTGGGATCGCTATAAAAAGCGCGCCACAGAAACCTGTTTGCGGTTGCTTCAAGTTTGACAAGTTGAGAAAAGGTTTACTCGGCCGTTTTGGGTTGTACTCGGCCAATCCTTACATCTTTTGATCGTATAGAAAATGTTTACTGGAGTGGTTTGCCGTCGCGTGTGGCTGCGGCAAAGCTACTGAATGAGGAGATGTCGGATGAATGTTCGGAGCAGGTTTGGGATTCGGTCGCTTGCAATGGTGGCACTGTTGACTCTCGGTTTTGCGATCGGTCACGCGCAGATCAACTCTGGTTCACTGGGCGGCACGGTGACCGATGTCACGGGCAGCGTCATCCCCAGCGCGCAACTGGTTGCGACCGAGACGGCATCGGGCACTGTTTACAAGACGACTTCGTCGTCCTCAGGCGGCTATGTGTTCACGTCCCTGCGTCCCGGTACCTATTCCGTCACCGTGACGGCCCCTGGATTTTCCGTCGCAAAGGTAACGGCGTTGCCGGTATATGTAACAACGCGCTCCTCGCATGACTTTGCGCTTGCGGTCGGTGGGGCGAACGACACAGTCACCGTCGATGCGGCGGGGCCGTCGCTCGAGACCGAGAGCTCTGATGTTGGCACAGTGTTGACCGAGGCGCAGGTGCAGGACCTGCCATCGGCTGCCGGCGGAGCTATCCGTTCACTGGCGGCGCTGACATTCCTGACGCCAGGTGCGGTTGGTCCGGGAACCAACGGTGGCACATTATTCACAAAGATCGGCGGCGGCCAGACCTTCGGCAGCGACAACCTGATCGACGGTATCAGTACGCAGAGGTCAGAGAATGGCACGGAGTACTTCGATCAGATGACGCCGTCCCTGGATGCGATTGGCGAGGTGCGTGTAGAGACGTTGACGCTGCCAACGTACCTGGGACGTACGACGGGCGGTATCTCGAACTTCAAGACCCGTTCAGGTACGAACACTTATCACGGCACGGTGTATGACTTCTTCAAGAATACGATCTTCGATGCGAATAGCTGGTTCAACAAGGGCAATGCAGCCCTCAACCAATTGACTCAGGATGCCGTCGGCTATCGTCGTCCTACCGATATGCACCAAGACTACGGTGCGACGCTGGGTGGGCCGCTTTCGATTCCACACTTCTACAACGGTCGGGATAAATCGTTTTTCTTTTTCAGCTTCGAGCAGACGCCCAGCAACTTCGGCCATACCGTTCAATCGACGGTGCCGACGCTGGCGCAGCGTGGTCTGGCCAATGGAAGCAATGGAGCGATTGGAGACTTTTCGTCGACGCTGGGAGCGGCGATTCCCGGTGTGACTAATCCCTGCACGGGCAATCCTGTGCTGGTTGGACAAATCTTCGACCCGACCACGACCCGGACCGTGGGTGGTGTGGAGTGCCGCACGCCGTTTACGAATAACCAGGTGCCAATCGGTCGGAGCCAGATTGCGACCAAGGTATTGGCCTTGATCCCGCTGCCGAACTATGTAGGCGCGGGCACGACGAACTACCAGTACGTTACCAACGAGAAGGTGAACCAGGACGTCTACTCGCTGCGACTCGACCAGAGCTTCGGCACGCGGCATCACCTGTTCGGCTTCGCCAGTGCACGCGAAAACTACGATTCCGGTGTTGCCGACTTGCCGGGGCCAGCCAATAGCGGATCGCAGCTTCAGGACTTCTATGCCAAGCTAATCCGCGTCGGTTACGACTTTACGATTACGCCCCGCCTTGTGAACCAGATCACCTTCGGTGGCAACCGCATCAATAGCTTCAACAGTGCGCCAGCTTCGCTGCTTGGTGTGGACTACGATGCGCAGCTGGGAATTCCAAATACGCCTTCGGCGGGAACGACCTTCCCAACGTTCAACATTGGCGAAAACCTGCCGGGACTGGGAAGCGCGAACTTTGACGATAACGTCGACAACGCGCTGCTGGCGGATGACAACCTGAGCTGGAGCAAGGGCCGTCATAGCGTCCGCGTGGGTGGCACGTATCGGTGGCAGCAATTCAGCTATGAGAACAACGGGCCGGCCGCAGGCTATTTCAACTTCTCGCGCACCCAGACCGCCGGCACCAACGGTGGCACAGCAGAGCAGCAGAGCGGTAATGGCATTGCGAGCTTCCTGCTGGGCGCCCCCGCCTCTACGGGCCGCTCGCTGCAGGTTCACTTTCCACGCTGGATCTCGCATTATTATGCGGCCTATGCTCAGGATGACTGGAAGGTGCGCTCGAACCTGACGCTGAACCTGGGCTTCCGGTATTCGATAGACACGCCGCGGCATGAAGCTGAGGGTGATATCTCGGGCTTTGACCCGACGTTGCCAAACCCGTTGGCGAATGGCCTGCTGGGTGCGATCCGCTTCGGCGGTGTTGGCCCGGGCCGCGATGGCAATAAGAATGAACAGTTTGCCGATACGTACTACCACGCTTTTGAGCCGCGTGTAGGTTTTGCGTATTCGCCGGGCTGGCTGCATGACAGCTTTGTGCTTCGCGGTGCGTACACCATCATGTATGGCCCGCTGATCTATGCGGACTACGGACAGGGCCTAAGCCAGGGCTTTACGACCAACACGCCGCCACAGACGAACGATCCCTACACGCCTTCGGGAGCACTCGATGCCGGGCCGCCAACGTTGTCGTTGACGCCAACGATTACCCCGTCTCTGAACGTAGGCGGTGGCGTCGACTACGTCGCCAAGACGGATGGACATCCAGCAACGGTGCAGAACTGGACGCTCGAAACCGAACAGCAGCTGCTACCTGACCTCATTTTGACACTCGGCTATCTGGGCGAGCGCGGGACCCATCTGCGCTCCCTGGTGTACTGGGAGAACTCGTTGAACCCAGCCTACTTTGGATTGGGCAATACGCTCTATCAGCCACTACAGTCGGCCGCTGGTGTGGCTTCCGGTGTGCAGGCGCCGTTCGCCAACTTCTTCCAGATCACGAACGGCCAGGTTGGCCAAGCGTTGCTGCCGCATCCACAGTACGGGTATATCAACAACGACAGCTATCTGCAGAACCGCGGGCAGTCCACCTACAACGCAATGATCGTAAAGTTGGATCGCAAGTTCCGTAACGGCCTGAACGTGCTGCTCTCGTATACGTGGTCGAAGACTTTTACGGATGCGGATTCGATCCAACCGTATTTCCAGGTGGTACAGAGCCAGGGCGGAACGCAGAATCCCTTCGACTTGAAGGCGGAGCGCGATGTCAGCACGGCGGATGTGCCGACCAATTTTGTGGCGAGCTATCTATACGAGCTGCCCATCGGAAAAGGCAAGAAGTTCCTGGGCAACAGCAACCGCATTGTGGACGCATTGATCGGTGGCTATCGCGTCGGCGGTGTCGACCGCTACCTGAGCGGACAACCGATCAGCTTTTTCGGCGCTCAGGGCATCCCGTACTTCGATGGCGGAGTACGGTATCAGAAGGTCGTGGGCCAGGACTTCCAGACGCCTGCGGCGCATAGCGGCCACTACAACCCGCTGAGCTACATGTCGGTAGGCACGGCAGGAAATAATTCAACAAGCTTTTTCAATCGCGGCGCCTTCGTCGACTTGAACGATGCGGCGCACCGCGGCAGCGGAACGTACCGGCTCGGCGATATGCCACGGAATGCAGCCAACTCGCGCACACCTGCTTACTTCAACGAAGATGCGAACATCAACAAGCACATTCCGATCCATGGAGAGATCTCGGCGGACCTGCGGCTGGAGGCATTCAATGTCTTCAACCGGCATGGTTTTAGCAAGCCGGACTCAGGTGTGGCGGATATCAACTTCGGACAAATTACGGGCTTGAATGACGCGCCACGCAGCATGCAGGTTGTGCTGAAGATCCGGTACTAGCTAAATCAGCTTCCGCTTTATCCACGCTTCATGGGAGACACGATGAATCTTCGTTCCACGATGAGCTTGACGGTTGCGACGCTCCTTCTCAGCGCTGTGGCCGTGGCGCAGAGCACGCTGCCGCAGGCGCTGCGACTCTCGGGCGCGTTCGGTGGAACGCATGACCCCTCGATCGCATTCGATCATGGAACGTACTACGTGTTTGCGACAGGTGCGGCCTATCCCGCACGTCCTGAGGGAGCAGCACCGCCGTCGCCCGACGATGCGAAGGCACCGCCACCGGCACCGATTGGGCAGTTTCCGATCCGCTGCTCAAAAGACCTGCACCACTGGACACGCTGCGGCGCGGTCTTTCCGGCGATCCCCGAATGGATTCAGCAGGCGAGTCCGAAGACGCGTGAGCTTTGGGCTCCAGACATCAGCTACTTCGATGGGCTGTACCACCTGTACTATGCATTCTCGGTTTTTGGGAAGAATACCTCCGGCATTGCGCTGGCAACCAACGAAACGCTGGACCCCGCCAGTCCGAAGTACAAATGGTTGGACCGAGGTCTGGTCATTCGATCCTATGAAAAGGACGACTTCAACGCGATCGATCCAAACCTGGTGCTGGATGCGAAGGGACAGGCGTGGCTTTCGCTAGGCAGTTTCTGGTCGGGAATCAAGATGATCCACCTGGATCGCGCGACGGGGCTGCAGTCGAAGACGGACGCGAAGATTTACCCGTTAGCCTCGCGCCATGCTCCATCCGTTGCCGTGCGAAACCCGGATCTGCCGCCGGATTCGGAGGCCATTGAGGCTCCGTTCATCTTCCTGCATGGCGGCTTTTACTACCTGACCGTGTCCTGGGATCTCTGCTGCCGCGGAACGAAGAGCACGTATCGCACCATGGTGGGCCGCTCGAAGGATGTGACCGGGCCATACGTCGATCGTGATGGAAAACCGATGATGCTTGATGGCGGTACGCCGCTGCTCATTGCGAACGCTACGTGGCTCGGACCGGGCGGCGCTTCGGTGCTGCGTACGCCGGACGGCAAGCCAGCGGAAGATCTACTGGTGTTCCACGCATATAGCGCGAAGGATGGGCATCCAGCGATGCAGATATCCACGATTGCGTGGAAGGATGGTTGGCCGCAGGTTGCGCTGGAAGGCGATGGTAGCCCATTGCTTGAGGCGGGGCCTTAGGTTTGTGACGTTTGAGCGCAGATCGTACGCGATTGTCGGCGCGTTATCGTAATTGTCTTTCTCGTGTTGGTTCAGGAGTCTGTCCTATGTATCTCGTCTCTCTACTTCGCCGATCTTCCCGCGCTGCCCGCTGCTGCGCTGTCTTGACCCTTGCCACTGCAACGCTGGGGCTGGGTAGTTGTTCGTCCGGAACCACGCCTGGGGCTGCGATTAATTTGGTCACCTCGCCGCTGTCGGTGTATGACCTGAAGGGGGACGTCGGTCTGATTCATGATCCGACGATCATCCGCCAGGGATCGAACTATTATGTCCTTTCGACGGACGGTGGCCAGGCAGGCGGCTTTCTGCCAATGTTCTGCTCGTCAGACAAGATCAATTGGAAGCGGTGTGGCCAGGTGTTTACGACCATCCCTGCTTCTCTGTCGACGGCGCTCGGCAGCGCGGTTACGTCGCTGTGGGCGCCAGACGTGAGCTACTTCAACGGCTTGTATCACGTGTACTTTGTGGCCTCGGTCTTCGGCAGCAAGAATTCGATCATCGCGTTGGCGACCAGCCCGACGATGAACCCTACCGACCCGACGTATCAGTGGACCTACCAGGGCATCACGTTACAGTCGCCGAGTGACGGTTCTGGCTACAACGCAATCGATCCCAGCATTCTTGTGGACACCGACAGCAACGGCAACCTGACGCATGTATGGATGACCTACGGCAGTTTCTATAACGGCATCGCGCAACGGGAGATCAACCCGGTGACCGGCCAGCTCTTACTGGCACAGACTGCTGCGCCGACCCAACTGGCGACACGGCCGGGGGTGGCAAATAATCCTATCGAGGGGCCGTCGCTGGTCAAGCACAACGGCTACTACTACCTGTTTGCATCATTTGACTATTGCTGCAACAGCAATTTCACGACGGACAACTACAAGATCGCGGTAGGCCGTGGCACGAGCCCACAGGGGCCGTTCGTGGACATGAACGGCATTTCCATGCTGAACGGCGGAGGAACGATCCTGTTGCAGACGGCGGGTGAGTTCACGGCGCCCGGTGGCGAGGACGTGCTGGTCGATCCGACCAACGGCGACCTGATTGCCTTCCATGCGTTGTCGAACACGCAGAATGGGTATGACTATTTGTTTGTGAAATCGTTGACGTGGCCTTCGGACTGGCCTGTGATTTCGAACTAGGCTTCAATCACTACAAAACACAATGCAGGGCCTCAGCTTAACGGCTGCAGGTCCTGCATTGTGTTTCTGGGTAAACCGGTCGTTTGGCGGACGATGAGCTTTGTCGTCACCTGCGCGACTGTGGGGAGGGTGGAGTTACCTGGTTGGACCCGGGCCAGCAGGCATTTGATCGCTGCCTTCGCAAGATCGCGGCAGGACATGCGCACGGTTGTAAGCGGCGGTATGGTGTACTCGGCGAGGTGTATGTCGTCAAAGCCGATGAGGGAGAAGTCGGCTGGGACCTTGAGGTTGGCCTCGAAGAGGGCATGCTGTACGCCGATGGCAGTCATGTCGTTGGAACACATGATGGCGGTGGGCCAATCGGTGAGTGCGAGGATCTTGTTCATGGCATCTCTACCGCCGTCAAGGGTGTGATCGCCTTCGACCATCCACAGCTTTTGGGGGACAATACCGGTGGTGCGTAAGCAGTTATGAAAGACAGATAGACGCGCCGCGGCGGAGTGCAGGTGAAGTGGGCCGCTAATGAAGCCGATCTTGCGATGGCCGAGGACGGCGAGGTGCTGGATGCCCTCGTGTATGCCCGCGCCGTAGTCCACGGAAAGGCGGTTGACACGAGTGCTGCTGGGCGCGACATCGATGAGAGCGACAGGGATGCCCTCGTCGGCGAAGCGCTCGACGAGAGCATCCTCGAAACCGAAGGTCATAATGGCGACGCCATCGACCTTGCGCTCGAGCATGCGGCGGGCGCAGTCCTCCATCTTGCGGGGGTTGTAGTCGGTAGAACCTATGAGGAGCTCGTAACCCTGGGCGACGGCGACCTCCTCGAACTCGCGGATGAGCTCGGGGAAGAAGGGGTTCGTGATTTCGGAGACGACAAGGCCGAGCATGCGGCTGCGGCCGGAGACCAAGGCGCGGGCCTGAGTGTTCGGTCGGTAGTTCAGCTCGCTTACTGCCTTCCAGACGCGGGCGGCAAGTGAGGGATCCACGGTTGCAACATGATTTACGGTGCGTGAGACGGTGGCTATAGAAACTCTAGCGTGGGCTGCGACGCTGCGGATGTCGATCTTGGGAGCTTTGGTATTGATCGTGTCGGGGCGCGCTCGAGCAGGTTTACTTGCAAGCGAAGGTTTTCGAGGCTTTGTGGAGTCCCTCTTCAATCTGGCATCCTTAGCAACTCTTCTTTACGTTCGATTCTTCAAGTCGTTTAGAGCAGCGAAGTGAGTGACTTGAGCAGTGAAGGTTTGCCTGTACACGTTGATAAGGTAACGTTTTTCAAAATTAATAGTAGGAAGTAGTGAACTTCTTCTAAGGGGATTATTGCATTAGGGCTACTGTCGCAGGAATTAATTTGGGCTCGCTGAGCATTCGCGTGGGATGCGGTTCGTTAGGGTGCTGCGATATGGTTGTGGTGACACTGACCGACGTTACGAATCGAAAGCAATGTCGATTTGAAGTTCAAATGCCCCACCTTCTGGGGAGGATGGGGCATTTTTTGCTACTACTCGCTGGCTATGGGACGAGGGCGGAGACGTGGATGTAACTGAAAGTGGCGCCTTCGCCGAGGTTGTCGGCGAAGATGCCAATCTTGGCGGACGTGCCATACGTGACGTTCCAGGCTGGCCCACGAACATAGGTGACGCCGTCCACACTGCTGTAACTGGTGTAGGTGGCTGCGCCAGTAGAGGCATTGGTGATGCGCTTGGCCAGCCGCAGGTAGGTGAAGGCCGAGTTGTGGGGCGTACCGACCGGGGCGGTCGACGAGTAGGCCGTATTGTTCGACGTGTTGACGCCGAACTGGTTGAGGAACTCAAGCTGTCGTGTGTCAAAGTCGGCCCAGTCGTCAAGACGGAGATAGACAGCGTCGCTGCTGTAGACCATCAAGCCCTGGGCGGGGTAGTTGTAGCTGCAGCAGCCGGTAGGCGGAGTGAGCGAGTGGAACTTGATCTCGACCATATAGTTGCCGGTTGGTTCAGCTTCGGCAAGAATTGGCAGCGTCGTCATGCTGTACGCCGTTCCGGGGACGTTGGTGGACTCTGCGAAGTTTGAGCACAGCGTGAAGCCAGTAGCGCCGAAGCCGGGTGAGACGCCGGGAACCGCCGCAAAGCCGTTGCCAGGATCGAGGCAGGCAGCGTTCGGGTTGGGGCCGTGAATGAAACTGAACTGGCTGGCGAAGGCGGTCGCTCCCGCGAAGTCCTGCGAGTATGCGGCAAGCGCCGCGCCAGGTGCGTCGGGGGCGTAGGCGGGTGGGACGTACCCGTTGGTGGCGGCGGGTTGCGCGGCGGGGACGGGTTGAGGTTGGTCGGAGTCACCCGTTCCGTTGCGGACCACAGGCCAGCCGTTGACCCAGTCGAGCGGATCCATCATGAGCTGGCGCGCGGTGTATCCAGTCACATTGGGCAGGTATTGCTGGTTGGTGGAGACGCCGGAGTAGAAGATGTAGTCTTGGCCGGCCTCGTCGGTGAAGGTGGTATTGCTGCCGGGGCCGACGATCGTGTTGCCGGTGTTTACGAACACGGTGTCGCCGCCGGCAGCTCCATTGGTGCCGGAGGTAGCGGAGAAGGCGTTCATGTCGTTGCCTTCCGCGTCAAGGTATGGTCCAGTGATGCTGGTAGAACGTCCGACACGAACGCTGTAAGTGGAGTAGGCTCCGCTGCAGCAGGCGCCTGCAGGTGTGGCGAATTCGTAGTAATAGCCGTTCTTGTAGAGCAGATAAGGATTTGTGTAGTAGTTGTCGACGGCGATATTAACCTCGGTGCCAGCGTTGGAGGTGAGGCCGTTGGCAGAGAGTTGACGGATGGATAGGCCGGCGTAAATTCCCCCATAGGCGATCCAAAGCTGGCCGGTCTGATCGGCGAGGACTTCAGGGGCGAAAACAGTTCGGTTACAGCTGTTTCCGCAGGCGAGCTGCTGGTTTACGACCGGTCCGCCGCTATCGATGAAGGGGCCGGCGGGTGTAAGTGCGACGCCGACGCCAATGGCAGAGCCACCCGGAGAGGCAGTGACAGCAGGCGCCTCATAGTAGAGCAGATACTTGCCGCCGATGAATTTGATGGCGGGCGTCTGCAGCTCCTGTCCGGTCGCGATCCACGTGGGGAGCGTGGCGAAAGCGTCGCGGACGTAGGTCCAGTTGACGAGGTCGGGGGAACTGAAGATGGAGATCAGGTGAGCGCGGAAGCTGCCGCCAGGAGTAACCGTGTCAGCGGAGTTGAAGGCGTCTCCGGTGCAGTAGGCGTACCAGGTGTCTGTACCCGCAAGCTGGTACTTGATGATGGCGGGGTCGGGGCAGTTGTAGACCTTGCCCGTGTTGTCGACTGTGTCGGTGAGATTGAGCGGGTTTGTGTAGTTGGCACCGGTGTAGGCGGTGATAGTGAGCTTGAGCGAGTTAGTGGTGTAGTTGGGCGCGTAGTTCGCGTCGCCCGAGTAGTAGGCGGTAATCGTATTGCCAGCCGTGCCGGTGACGAACTGCTTGGTGGTGAGCGTGGCAGCGGTCCCGGCGCTGTTGACAGACGCAGTACCCAGAACGACGGTCCCGTCGTAGAAGGTCACGGTGCCGGTGGGCGCTCCCTTCGTGGTGCTTTGAGGGACGATGGTCGCGGTGAGGGTGTCGGAGGTGCCAGCGGCGACCGTGGCATTGTTGGCGACGGTGCCGGAAAGGGTGACGGTATCCTGCGTGAGCGGCGAGTGGACCGTGACGGCCGCACCGGCAGTAGTTACCGAGCCGAGGAAGAAGCCATTGGCTGCCAGCGAGGCACTGAAGACCTGTGTGCCGGTGGGCGCGCCGATGGTGTAAGGGAGCATGGCGATTGCGGTGCCATTCACGGTGGAAAGCGCGGCCGATCCAATGACCGTGGGGGCGCCGCCATTGGTCGCGACGTAAAAGGTGACCGTGCCGGTAGGGATGCTCAAGCCGCCGTTCGCGATGGCGGTGAGGCTGATGGGGTCGCCTACGCCGGCGATGATGAAGTTGGAGGCGATCGTGAGCGAGGTGGGGTCGTAGACGTTGACCGTAACGGGTGCGGAGGTAGAGCCAGCGTGGGCCTGGTCACCACCGTAGACAGCGGTGATCTGATGTGCGCCGATGGCGAGGCCGGAGATGGTCGCGGTCACCGTGCCTGCCCCCGCTACCACGACAGGCTGAAGGTACGTAGTGCCATCGTAGAAGACGATGGTGCCGAATGCAGACGAGATGGCGGAACCGCCAGCTAGTGTAGCCGTGGCGGTGAAGGAGCCTCCGACGTTGATCGTCGTGGTGGAGGTGGTCAGCGCGACAGAGGTGCCGGGGAGCGCGGTCGTGGTATTGCTGCTGCTGTTACAACCCGTAAGAGGGAGCAGGGCGAAAGCGGCGAGAATGGCTGCGGCGATGACGCTGCGGAACTGGATTTGGTGGCTCACTGTGGTGGATCCTCACGGCGATAGTCTAGAAAACGTATTCTTGAATGGCTGCAATCGTACGAAGCAGATGAAGCGCGGCAGGGTTCCGGCAATGCCCCGCACGCACACCTGCGGATGTTGAGAGACATCGCTAGAGTTAGGAATCTTAGCGCGGAAACTATACCCACACACAATAATGAAGCGCAAGAGTCTTTTTGGGATGGGTAAACGCTTCCTGCGGTGGAGTGCCAGTGTCCGTAGCATGACGCGAACCAGCCCGTCCCGGCTTAACAGTCTGGGTTGCGTTCCACCGCATTCAGGTATTTCTGCAATGCGACCGCCGAATTCGTGGCTCGCGGTCTGCGTAGGTGGTTGGCTGATACAGAAGCTGAGGCGCTCTATATCGAGCCCGGTTAGCCGATGATATCGACGGTATTCCAGTCGGAATAGAGCGGGAGCGCTCCGAATTCGGTTACCGCCGTGCTGGAGCCTCGCGAGGCGAGCGGCAGCGGACTTCAATGGAGTTGGTCAAATCAAAGGCGTCAGCAAGCGGTAGAAGAGGCCGATCATCCTTACCGTCGAGCAGTATTTCCAGATCCTCGCCCTGTTGCCAGAGTCCTACCAGACGATGGTGGTGCTTGCCCAATGCACCAGCCTCCGTGCCGAAGAGATACTGGCGCTGAACGGGAAGCGGCTGCCGCTGCATGATGAGCGGTGGGCTGCTGCCGGGAAGTACGGCAGCGTAGGTTGGCATACCTTCCGCCATACCTATCGTTCCTGGCTGGACAGCACCTCGGCACCTATCGGCATGCAGCAGAACTAATGCGGCATGCCCAGGTTTCGACCACGATGATTGTGTACGGAAACGCCTTGATGACGTCCAAGCGTGAGGCCAACAGCAAGGTCGTAACGATGGCATTGAGGAGCGCTTAGGCCCATGCAAAAAACGCCAACCGCTCTCGATAACTTCCCAAAGCGATTTACGACCGCTGTTATTTGGGGTTATCTGGGGTTGACGTTTCGCTAAGTGGTTGCGGGGGTAGGATTTGAACCTACGACCTTTGGGTTATGAGCCCAACGAGCTACCGGGCTGCTCCACCCCGCACTTCCAATAATACGTAGGAAGGGCCCTGAGGTCAATGCCGGGTGAACGCCCCTCCTTTTGGAGCCGAAACTCGTCATTTGCCAGTGTTCGCGATAGATCTTCCTTCAGCCGCGTCCAGCGCTCATCAGATCCAGCCCTGTTTTCCTCAGTTCGCGCGCAGATCGACGCCTTCGGGGCAGCCGCTCTCGCCGTGTGGTCAACCGGAACTTTTGCCGCGAGTTCGCGTCTTACCTGATAGTGCAGGGCATCGAGCCCGGCACGCGTGCCTCGGCTGATCCGATGGCGATACAGATTGCATCCAACACCATGTTGCAGATGCGACGATTCTCGGGAGTGCAAGATGACGACTCGGTTGAAGTACAGTTTGGGCGGAATACTGATGGTAGCCTCCGCCAGCGCCTTCGCGCAGACCGCCCCTCCGGCCGCGAACGGTTTGCCAGACGCTCAGGTTGAGTCCAACGTGCTGCGCGCATTGGCGGGAGCCTCGGACCTATCCACACAGAACATTCAGACCAACACGGTCTACGGCACGGTCACGATCTCCGGCAACGTGCATGACGAAGCGATGCGCACGAAGGCTGAAAACCTCGTTGCCCGCACGCAGGGCGTGAAGAAGGTTGTCGACCAGTTGACCCTCGGCGACACCCCTCCACCCACCAACTCCGCCGACAACGCCCCACAGGGCGATCCCAATCAGGGCAATGCGCCGCAGGGACAGTCCGGACAGGTGTTGCTCTCGGACGGCACCTACGGTCCTCCTCCCTCTGGCGATCAGAATGGGCAGCCCATGCCACCTGACCAGCAGCTGCCAGCGGATCAGCAGCCTCAGGGCCAGCATGCTCCCCCGCCTCCGGGCTATAACGACCAGCAGGGCTATCCTCAGCAGGGACCTCCGCAAGGCCCTCCGCAGGGACGCCAACCTCTGTATGCAAATGGTGCTCCATATCAACCGCCTCCGGGAGCTACCGCAGGCCAGCGCCCGGGCATTCCCGTGGTCGTTCCTCCCAACTCACCGCTCCGCATCCGCATCAACCGCGGCCTGACCTCTCAGCAGACGCAGCCGGGCACGCCCTTCGACGGCACTGTCATGGGCGATGTTGTCGCCAACGGCGTCGTCGCGATTCCGCGCGGAGCCACGGTGCAGGGAACTGTCATCGACGCCAAGAAGGCAGGCGTCTTCAAGGGCCATGGTGAGATCGCTCTGCAAGTTACCTCGCTCACCCTCGGTGGACAGGTCTACCCCGTCAACACGCAGGTCTGGGTGAACGACGGTCACGATAAGACCGCAGGCACCGTCAACCGCACCGCAGGCACGGCTGCCTTCGGCGCCATCATCGGAGCTCTCGCGGGCGGTGGTGAAGGTGCAGCCATCGGCGCGGGTGTCGGTGCAGGTGCTGGCCTCGCTTCCTCGGCGGGCGGTCCTCGCGGCCAGGTCATGATCCCGCCTGAGTCCGTGCTCACCTTCGTCACCGCTGCGCCCACCCCGGTTCGCACCGTGTCGGAGCAGGAGATGCAGCGCCTCTCCTTCGCCGCCGGCCCCGGACCTCAGCCGCAGCGCCCCATGCGCCGCTACTATAGTCCGTACTACGGCTACTACTACGGCCCAGCGTACTAAGCCTTAACGAACTGCCAGCAGGCCGCGGACGCACTCCGCGGCCTGCTTCATTTGCACCGCGTTCCACCCATCGGGTAGCGGTTCTTCTATATACTGGTGGGCAAGCCCCTGCACACGGGAGTGGTGCGTCTTCTTTAGGAAGAAGGACTCCTGCTCGTGCACAAACATCCGGGCAACGCGGCCTCGTTCACCGAGGCCCGAATGAAGGTAAGGTCTTTAGCCAAGCATGATCCGTATTCTGCAGAAGGACAATCGCATCACAAAGACCATCTTCGCGGTGGTTATCGGCGCTGCCATCGTCACGATGGTCATCACCCTCGTTCCCGGCATCTTCCAGGATGGCACCACAACGCAGCAGGGCGTCTTCGCCACCGTGCGTTCGCCGGGCTGGCTCGGGCGCCTCAGCGGTGACAGCATCTCCATCCAGACCGCGGATGTCCAGCGTCAGGCTCAGCAGCAGATGCAGCAGCAGAACCTGCCGCCCTTCTATCTCCAGTTCGTCATGCAGCGCGCCGGACAGATTCAGGTCGAGCGTGCCGTCCTGCAGCGTGAGGCCGATCGCCTTGGCCTCCAGGTCTCGGATGACGATCTCAAAAATTTCCTCAAGAGCGGTCCCTACTCGCAGTACATCTTCCCCGGCGGCCAGTTCATCGGTGAGGACCAGTACATTAACTTCGTCGAGACCTACTTCCGTCTCCCTATCGCTGACTTCGAGCAGCAGGTCAAATCCGACCTCGAGATTCAGCGCCTCCAGGCTCTCGTCTCCGGTGGTGTCAGCGTCTCCGACGCGGCCGTCCGTGCCGACTACCTGAAGACCGGTACCAAGGTGAAGTTCGACTACGCCGTCATCTCGGCTGCTTCGATCTCGCAGACCATCAACCCCAGCGATGCCGATCTGCAGGCCTACTTCAAGGCCAACAGCACGCGTTACGCCTCGGCCGTGCCGGAAGAGCGCAAGATTCAGTTCTTCTCCTTCGACAGCTCCAACCTCCCCAACGGCGGCACCGCCCCGGTGAGCGATGCTGAGGTGGCTGCGTACTACGCCGCGCACCAGGATCAGTACAAGACGCAGGAGCAGGTCAAGACCCGCCACATCCTCATTACGGTTGCCAAGGGTGCTGATGCCAAGACCGACGCTGCCGCCAAGGCCAAGGCCGAGGACATCCTGAAGCAGGTCAAGGCTGGCGGCAACTTCGCCGACCTCGCCAAGAAGAACTCGGATGACCCTGGTAGCAAGGATCAGGGCGGTGAACTGCCGCTCATCCCCACCGCCGGTCTCGATCCCACCTACGCGAAGGCTGCGATGGCCCTCAACCCCGGCCAGACGTCCGACGTCGTTCGCTCGCAGTTCGGCTATCACATCATCCAGACCGAGCAGAAGCAGCCCGCCAGCACCAAGACGCTGGCTGAGGTTCGTCCCTCGATCGTCGAGGCGATCCAGGCACAGAAGTCCAGCTCTGCTGCCACCAACTACGGCGCACAACTCGTAGCCGAAGCCAAGAAGGACGGCATCCAGAAGACGGCTGACGCGCACAATCTCCACGCGCAGACCACTGACTTCCTCGGTCGCTCGGGTTCCATCTCCAGCCTGCCGGACTCCGCCGCTCTCATCTCCGCTGCCTTCGGCGCAGCCAAGGGTGCAGCTCCTCAGGTGGTCTCCACCGGTGAAGGCTACGCGATCTTCCAGGTCGTCGATGTGCAGGCAGCACATGCGCCTGACTTCGCCAGCTACAAGGACCATATCCTCACCGACTACCGTCAGGACAAGACCCCGCAGCTGCTGAACGAAGCTCTCATCAAGCTCGCCGACCGCGCCAAGGTGCTCAACGACCTGCACAAGGCAGCCGCTGAGCAGAAAATTGACGTCAAAACCAGCGACCTCGTTGGCCGCGATGCTCAGGTCACCGACATCGGTGCCATGAGCGGTGCAGCCTCCGTCGCCTTCACCATGGCCAAGGGTGCGATCTCCGGCCCCATCAACGAAGGTGCCAACGGCGCTGTTCTCCAACTGACCGACAAGCAGGAGCCCACGGCCGACGACATCGCGAAGAACTTCGCTGCGACCAAGGACAAGCTGCTCGATGCCAAGCGTCAGGAAGCCTTCAGCGTCTTCGTCGGGACCCTCATGGATCGCTACGAAAAGGCAAACGCCATCTCGTACTCCAAGAAGCCGGCCTCACCCCTCGGGCTCTAATCGTCGATAACAAATAGACAAACGCAGTCGGAGGCTCTAGGGCCTCCGATTTGCGTTTCACTCTTGCAACAGCCCCTAGTCATTGTCATCCTGGGCAACGCGAAGGACCTGCTTTTGTCGTAGCGATGCGCCGAAGGTTGCGAGTTTGCTTTGTAAGGGTACGGGCTTCAGCCCGTACGTTGAAAGCTCAATAAAAAATAACGGCTCTACCCCCTGAGGCGTGACTGTTCAATTCAACTGAACCCAACTATCGGTTCCTTTTCGTATAACTCACCTATAACCTGCATCCAACAGTCCGTGGGGGACATATGACATCGAAACGAATCTCCGGAGTTCTGTTGCACGTAACCTCGTTGCCATCCATCGGCGGCGTGGGCGACTTCGGACCAGCGGCTTACACCTTTGTAGACTTTCTCGCCGCTGGCAAGCAGCGCATGTGGCAGGTCCTGCCGCTGAATCCCACTGGCTACGGCAATTCGCCGTACTCCGCGCTCTCCGCCTTCGCAGGCAATCCGCTGCTCGTCAGCCTTGAGTTCCTCGTGCGCGATGGCTGGCTCTCCGCCGACCGCCTCCAGAATCTTCCTCCGCATGAAGGCCCCTGCAATTTCATCCAGGCAGAAGCCGTCAAGATGCCGCTGCTCGAACAAGCCGCACAGCACTTCCTCGACCACGCCAGCGACGAGACCCGCCTCAAGTTCCAGCGCTTCTGCAACGACAACTTTGCCTGGCTCGCCGACTACGCCATGTTCGACGTGCTCCGCCGCCGCTTCGATGGCGCCAGCTGGAACGACTGGCCGCGCGAGTACGCCCTCCGCGACGCCGACACCATGGCCAGGCTCCATCGCGATAACGGCCGCGAGCTTGCCATCGTCCAGGCCATCCAGTTCTTCTTCAACGAGCAGTGGTGCGCCCTCCGCACCTACTGCGGCCAGCACGACATCCGCATCCTCGGCGACGTCGCCATCTTCGTCAACTACGACAGCGCCGACGTCTGGACCCACCCCGAAATCTTCGAGCTCGATGAAGACCGCAAGCCGATGCGCGTCTCCGGCGTCCCGCCCGACTACTTCTCCGCCAACGGCCAGCGCTGGGGCAACCCGCTCTACAAGTGGCAGTACATGGAAGACCACGGCTTCGAGTGGTGGGTCTCGCGCATCCGCCGCTCGCTCGCGCTCTACGACATCACCCGTCTCGATCACTTCCGCGGCTTCGAAGCCTACTGGTCCATCCCCGCCGACGAAGAGACCGCCATCAACGGCCAGTGGATCAAAGCCCCCGGTCGCACGCTCTTCCAGAAGTTCCGCGAAGTCTTCGGCCAGAACCTGCCCTTCGTCGCCGAGGACCTCGGCGTCATCACCCAGGAAGTCGACCAGCTCCGCATAGATTACGATCTCCCCGGCATGCGCGTCCTGCAGTTCGGCTTTTCCGACCGCGGCGGCCATCTCTACCTGCCACACCAGTTTGTGCCCAACACCGTCGTCTACACCGGCACGCACGACAACAACACCACCCTCGGCTGGTGGCAGGACAACGCCACCCCCGTCGAAAAGCACAACCTCCAGACCTACCTGCACCCCATCGAGCAGGACGCCGACGTCGTCTGGGCGATGATCAAATGCGCCTCCGCCTCCGTCGCCGAAACCAGCATCATCCCCTTGCAGGATGTCCTGCACCTCGGCAGCGGCGCCCGCATGAATGTCCCCGCCGCCCCCGACGGTAACTGGAGCTGGCGCTACACCCCCGACCAACTCCACCCCGACCTGAGCGAAAAACTAGCCGCCATCATGGTCATGACCGACCGCGACGGCTACGTTCCCCCGGCCGCCAACGCCTAGCGCGCAGACATCGTCGCCGTTGTCTTCAGCGCAGCTCGCCGCACGTCCGCAGATCAACTCTCGCGAGTGCTGTTTGGCCTGCCTCGTTTCACACCCGGCCGGTCTTCCTCTACGCAGCGGTCGGAGACCTCCACCGGGTTGGCCATCTTCCCTGCGGCCGCACGAGAAAACGTCCGCCACATCCGGTTCACGTCCACCGGCTTCCCAGGCCGAACCTCGCGCTCGACCGCGACGTGCATGGCCGAAAGGAGTTCGTCGCGTAATTCATGAAAAAGCTTGCTTATATAAATGGAAGGCACTGGTCTCTAAGGCTAACAGCCTATCCCTGCTGTCCGTAGCCTTGGCGATCGACAAAGGCTACGGTTTCGTGAAAAACGGGAGTATCGATCTCGATCAGCTTTACCTCACGCAGCGCCGTGAACTAAGCAGTTTCGGTCTCTTCGACCGGCTTCATGTCTACCTCGACCTGCAGTTTGTGTCCTCCGCCGCCCAGGATCAGCCCCCGCAACGGGCTCACGTCCCCGTAATCCCGGCCCCAGGCTACCGTCACGTGGCCGTCTGTCGGAGCGACGTTATTGGTGGGATCCATATCGAGCCACCCAGCCCCGCGGCAGTAGGCAGACACCCACGCATGCGACGCATCGGCTCCGATCAACCGCGGCTTACCGGGCGGAGGATACGTTCGCAGATAGCCGCTCACATAACGGGCGGCGAGGTGGATCGACCGCAGGCAGGCGATCTGAACGTGGGCGAAGTCCTGGCAAACGCCTCCGCGCTTTTTGAAGACCTCCTCGGTCGTCGTCCGCACAGTGGTTGCCTTAGAGTCAAAACGGAAGTCCTGGTGGATGCGAGACGTGAGTTCGAGCAACGCCTCCGCCATCGGTCGGCCAGGGGTGAAAGACTCCAGCGCATACGCCGCGAACTCCGAATGGATGCGGATGCGTGGTGATTCGAACTGGTATTGGTAGGCGGCCAGGCCCTCAGGCCGATGATCCTCGGCCAGCAGTCGGCTCGACTCTTCCCAGGGCAGAGACGCCTGCGCCTCCGGCTTCACTGCTCCCGCACGAAGCACCTCGCTCGTTGATTCGACCACCAACTCTCGATGTGGCTCCTGCACGGTGAAGAACCACAGCACATTGCCGAAATAATCCACTCGTTCGGTGAGCGTCGCAGGCGTCGGGGAGATCCGCAGCGTGTTCTCGATGAGTTGATTCTGTTCGTACGAGCGCGGCTTCAGGCAAGCTATATGATTGCCCACCGTGACCGGAGAGCCGTATCTATACGTGGTGCGGTGGCTGATTTGGTAACGCATCCCTACGTTATTGTCCCACGTTGATCGGCAACGTTCGCGCATGGCTGAAGTAGCGGCTGGACAGATCGTTGGACCAGGAGGGGAGCAGGTTTTCAAGCTCGCCAAGGTAGCGGTCCAATCGCTGCAGTCCAGCACTTCGGCGGACCGCCGTGTCGGCAGCAGGATAGAGCATGGCTTGCAGGTCGATCTCGCGCAGATACTCCAGCGCATCCTGCATCGTCTTCAGGTCGGCAGGATCGTAGCGGGGCAGCTTCTCGTAAAGCTCGACCAGATGACTCAGTTGAAACTCAAGCGAACGTGGGTTGCTGTCATCCAGCATTAGCACGTCCATTACGGCGAGCGGTTGCAGCGTCGTGTAATAACGCGTTCTGTACGTCACCGAACTGTCCGCGACCTCAAGCAGGTACTCGAGGTACTTCCAATCTTCCACGGCAAGAGGTTTCGTAATCACCCGAAGCTGGCGAACGATAAAAATAGCTCGTTCCAGCCGCCGGCCGAGGCTCATAAACAACCAGCCTGAACCCCGGATAAGATTTTCCCGCTCCATTCCCGAGAACGCCGACAGCAGCCCCAGGCATTCCGTCAACATCACCGAGTATTGCGGCAGCGTCGCGCGCCGGTCGTTCGTCATGCACGTGCGCATCTGCCCGATGAGCAGCATCATGTCGGCGGACAATCGCTCCCTCACATTGCCACCGACCCGTCCCACTTCACTCAGCGTGCAGGGCAGACTGTCATAGCGCTCCATGTCCGTCAGCATCGAGAAAACTTCCTTCTCCAGAGCGGCGAACGTCGCCCGGGTGCGTCTGGTCTTCGGCAGCTTGCTTTGCCGCGAACCAAGACTGCTGTGCAAACAGAGAAGACTGGCAAGGTCCTTTTCTTCCGCATGGCGAATCTCGGGAACCAGAGATCGCAGAATCCGCGCCATGTTCTCTGCCCGCTCCACGTAGCGGCCAAGCCAGAACGTGTTGTCGGCCACTCCGCTTGGAACGATGAGCGAAGCTCGCCGCAACTCCAGCGGCTCCGTCACGGGCCGCAACATGCTGAACGTGTCTACGGGCCGATCCGACAGCACCCACGCATCCTTGCTATGGCCACCGCGCTGCATGGAGACAACCGCCCCGCTCGCCTCAGAGACCCGCACCAGACCTCCGGGCAGCGCCACCCAGCCAGTCGGCGTATGCAGGACGTAGGTCCGTAGCACCATGCTACGCGGTTTCAGGCGGTCCTCCTCCCAAACCGGCGCAGTCGACAGCGCCACCTGCTCCTGCGCTACGTATTCGTGCGGAAAGGCCAGCAAGCGCTCGATCAACTCGGTCTTCTTGTGTTCCGGAAGCTCCGACCCGAAGACGGGCTCCATGCCGCGCGACGGAAATGCCGGCTTCACAACAACAGTCTCCAGGTGGTTGAGCACCCAGTCCAGCGCGCGCGGCTGTCCGCACCACCATGTCGCGACAGAGGGCAGCTTCAACTCTTCGCCTAGCAGATGTTTCGCCAGCCCAGGCAGAAACGGCATGATGGCCGCAGACTCGATCAGACCGCTTCCCAGCGCATTCGCCACCGTCACATTTCCGGCTACGATCGCGTCCACCAGTCCCGGCACGCCGAGCAGCGAGTCCCCGCGCAACTCCAGGGGATCGCAGAAGCCATCGTCGACCCGACGCAGGATTACATCCACTTGCTCGAGACCGCTCACCGTCTTCAGGTACACACGCCGGTCCCGCACCGTCATGTCCGCTCCCACCACCAGAGTGAAACCGAGATACTTGGCAAGGAACGAGTGCTCAAAGTACGTCTCGTTATGAGGCCCGGGTGTTAGCAGAACCACGCGCGGATTCTCACAGTGTGCCATCGCTATCAGCGCGTCCCGTTGTGCCCGGAAAAACGGAGCCAGGCGCCGCACATTCGATGTGCGAAAGAGTTCGGGCAAAAGGTCGGAGATGATGGTGCGATTTTCCAGAGCGTACCCGCTGCCTGAAGGCGCCTGTGTGCGATCGGCAAGCACCCACCACTGGCCATCCGGCGAGCGGGCAAGGTCGACAGCCAGCATGTGCAGCTGGCTATGTTTCGGAACGGGTACGCCCACCAGCGGCCGAAGAAACGCAGGATTGCCGAACAGCAGGGAAGCTGGAAAATGACCTTCCTTCAGCAGCTTCTGCTCGCCGTAGAGATCTTCCAGCAGGCGGCTCAGTAACTCCGCGCGCTGGATGATGCCCGCCTCAATAAAGCTCCATTCCTTCTCTAAAAGCAGCAGAGGAACGACATCTGTACGCCACGGCCGGTTAGCCCCCAGCGGGTCTCCGTAGATGTTGTAGGTGATGCCGTTTTCGCGAATACGTCGTTCGGCAAGCGCCCAGCGCCGAGTCAGTTCTTCGACGCCCAGCGTATGCAGCGACTCTATCAATGCATCCCAGTGCGGGCGCGGACGCACGCCGTCGGCGGACGACTCATCGAAGGTGTCCCCGTAGTGGAGAGCGGATTGGTAAAGATCGCTGATCAAGGCAGCCTCTCACCAAGGGAGATGTCAGCGCCGCTGTCCGGTCCGGGGAAGCGGAGATCCAGGGTCATCGGGAAGATCCGATTTATCTCTACCTCCGGGCTGGGCATCGGTTCAGAGGGCGGCTCCGACACTTGGAATCGCTGCAGTCGGCTGCCAGGGCTTCGTCGGCATCGCGTGGCCGGGTGGTATGTACGGTTCCATCCGGTGGTCCGGCAAAGTAGGTACATCGGCCGACGGAGCGATGTTTCCACGTATCGATCAGGTCAAACACCAGCGGCGTATGAACGGGAATCGTGGGATGCAGTGCAGCCGAAAGCCGGCGCGCGCGATAGCGTATCCCGGCCACAGCCTCGCCAGGAATACCGGTTGGCATGAGAGGCACACGGCGTCCGTTGCAGGCGACCACGAAGCGCGAGTCTGCAGTCAGCCCCGTCACCTTCACCTGCATACGCTCGAGCGACGAGTCCACACTGCGCCCTGTGCGACCCGAGTTCGTCTCCTCTGCCAGAACGTTCCAGGGCTCAAGCGCCTGTCGAAGTTCAAGTTCCACACCTTCGGCTGCGATGGACCCGATCTTCGGAAAGCGAAACTCCAGGTGCGTCCTGAACCAGTTATCCTCAAACGGAACTCCCGCCGAGCGAACATAGCGCAGAACATCCTTGAAGTCTTCGTGAACGAAGTGGGGCAGCATAAATCGATCGTGCAGCGCGCTCTCCCATCGCACCAGGTCCGCAGTGAACGGCTGCTTCCAGAAGATGCACACCAGCGCTCGCACCAGCAGCATCTCGACCAGACCCATGCGGTAGTGCGGAGCCATCTCGAACGCGCGAAGCTCCAGCAGTCCCAGCCGCAGACCCTGTCCCTCCGGCGGATACATCTTGTCGATGCAGAACTCCGCCCGATGCGTATTGCCGGTTACATCCACAAGCAGATTGCGGAAGAGCCCATCAAGAATATCGGGCGGACACGTATCCCCTCTCAACTGGCTGAACGCGACTTCGAGCTCGTAGAGAGCGTCCACTCGCGCCTCATCGACGCGCGGATACTGGCTCGTCGGTCCCACATACATGCCGGAAAAAAGGTAGGACATCGAAGGATGCCGCTGCCAGAATGTCACCATGCTCCGCAGCAGATCGGACCGGCGCAGTACCGGGCTGTCTTCTACGGTCTTCGAACCCAGAACAATGTGGCTGCCACCTCCGGTCGAGAGATGGCTGCCGTCATAAGCAAATTTGCCAGCGATCAGGCGATGGCTGTGCGCCTCTTCATGCAGGATTGCGTTCAGTTCTTCGAGGTCGTCCCAGTTCGCCGTCGGAGGCAGGTTCACCTCGAGCACCCCGGGATCGGGTGTCAGCCCATACGATCTCAGGCGCGGATCGGGTGAAGGTGCATAGCCCTCCAACCACACCGGAATCTGCAGGTGCGCGCAGGTATCTTCCACCGCCGCAACCAGATCAAGATAGTCTGCGGCGACCGGCGTGTAGGGCAGGAAGACATGCAACCGGCCTTCCACCGCCTGCACGCACAGCGCCGGTCGAATCAGTACCGGCGCTTCGTCGGCTGTGCTCGACAGCGCAGGCAGGGGATCGACAGCAGGCGCTGCGCCGAACAACTCCGGCCGCCGCGAAGGCCATGTAGGCAAAGCGGGAAGTCCATCCGGCCCCTCGGTCTCGTAGGCAAGTTCATCGGGCGCGACGAAAGGTACCAGGTCCGCGGTGATGCGGTAGCCAATGGGTGAGTCGCCCGGGAAGAGAGTGAGCCGCTCCGGTCGGTCAAACCATAACTGGCTCGACCACGCGAGCTGCCCTCCAGGCTGGCGACGCCGCAGCGGAAGGATGTACCCCGTAGCTTGCTTCGTATCCTCGTCAGGTTCGAACGCCGCGAGGATGTTCTGGTCCGTCACTTGCAACCGTCTCGACAGGGCCTCCAGAAAGCGAAGAGCGTCATCCAAACCAAAATCGGTTGCATCCTCTTCCCGCGCAATCAGGTCGCCGTTCTCCCAGATCGGAATGCCGTCCACACGGGAGATGCATTGAATGGCCCAGCGCGGCAGCTGCTCCCCCGGATACCACTTTCCCTGGCCGAAGTGCAGCAGCCCACCCGGAGCGGTTCGCTCGCGCAAACGCCGAATCAGAACCAGGCCTCGGGTGCGTTTCACAGCCCCCAGCGCCTCCACGCTCCACTGCGGGCTCTCCGGTTCGTCGATCCCGACAAACGTCGGCTCGCCCCCCATCGTCAGTCGAACGTCCTGCTCCTCTAGCTTGCGATCGATCTCATGTGCGACCTCGCGCACCCTCGTCCACTCTTCCTCGCTGAAGGGTTTCGTCAGGCTGGGCGATTCGTTCAGGCGCTGGACCGAAAGACTGAAGCTGAAATCAACCTCAGCCGACTCAACCGTGCCCGAGATCGGCGCAGCCTGCAGCGGGCTCGGCGTGCACACCAGCGGAATATGCCCCACGCCAGTAAACAGTCCCGACGTCGAGTCGACGCCGATCCAGCCGGCTCCCGGCAGATAGACCTCCGCCCACGCATGCAGATCGGCTGAGTCCGCCTTTGCACCGAAAGCCTCGTCGTCCACCGGCTTGTCCTCGGCCAGTTGGATCAGATACCCCGAAACAAACCGCGCTGCCAGCCCGAACGATCGAAACACCTGGACCAGAAGCCATGCCGAATCCCGGCATGATCCGCTCAGTTCTCCAAGTGTCTGCTCACAGGATTGCACCCCATGTTCCAGCCGCGTCAGATACTCCACGCGATCTCGCACCCGGGCGGTCACGTCTCCCAGGAACGCCACCGTGTTTTGCGCTGTCGCCGGAATCTCGCCGACGAAAGCCTTCAGCCGCGGGCCCATAGGCTCCATCTGGCGGTACGGCTCAAGATTTTGTGCCAGCTCCGCCGAATATTGAAACGGAAATGTCTCGAAGCCGGGATCGATCAGGAACGCAAAAGGGTTGGTAGGCGTCATATCCGCGATCAGCGTCACGTCCACGATCAGCTCGGAGCTCTTGGAGCGGAAGATCACGCGTGCCAGATGATTGCCCAGCGGATCAACCTGCCAGTGCAGAATGTGATCGGCTGGCGTCACCTTCAGCACATAGTCCTCAATAGGAGTTTTGCAGTGCGGAGCAGGGCGCAACTGAATAATCTGAGGACCAAGAGTGACGTCCTTTTCATAACGATAGGTCGTTCGATGATGAAGTCTGACGTCAATACACATGGATACCTTCATCCTATACGTTCTGCTCAGCGTTCTATCGACTCTTCTGGGAACCGGAAGCCACGCAATTCGGAGTCGGACGGCCTCTTCATCGGCAGTCAGGCTAAACTGAGGATTCGCGCGTCAGACCGGACCGCATCACCACGACATAGGAGTTTTTCTCTTGCTCATTCGTTCTGAGTTTGACATTCAGTTTCGCCTGCCCGCACCGACTGCGATCGTCGCGATGCTCCATCTGCACCCATCCGTCGAGCCGCAACTGCACTCCGGTGGTCAACTCCTGATCGAATCCCTCGACGATCCCTTCAACCACAGTCCGGCATCCACCAGCTACACCAAGTCTATCGTCCCTTCGCGAGAGTACTTCGACGGCTTTGGCAACCGATGTACGCGTTTCATCGCACCGGCTGGATACCTCTGGCTGTCCGGCACCAATGTGATCGATGCCAGCCCTGAGGTGGATGCCGTCTACCTCGATGCCCGGCAGTCTGCCATCGACGATCTTCCTGCCGACGTACTCCAGTTCCTTCTGCCCAGTCGGTACTGCCAGGTCGACCAGTTCGGCGGCATCGCCCACGATCTCTTCGACTCCTACCCCCAGGGCTGGCAACGCGCCGTCGCCATTCGTGACTGGGTCCATGAAAGAGTCGCCTTTAACTACAACGCGGCACGCCCCACCAAGACGGCCATGGATGTCTTTACCGAGCGCGTTGGCGTCTGCCGCGACTTCCAACACCTCGCCATCACTCTCACGCGCTGCCAGAATATGCCCGCCCGTTATGTCACCGGCTACATCGGCGACATTCGTCGACCCTCCAGCGGTCCCGGCGATTTCAGCGCGTGGTATCAGGTCTTCCTCGACGGCAAATGGGTTGATCTGGACGCTCGCCACAACTATCGCCGACTTGGGCGGATCTTGATGGCGACAGGGCGCGACGCAGCCGATGTCGCCATGACTACCGCCTTCGGTGCTGCCAACCTGACCAGCTTCTACGTCGATTCTTTCGAGTTGGACGCCGAGGGCAAGAGAGTTCCCGCACCGTCCTGCCCGCCGCAGGGAACTTCGATTGATCCTGTAACTCCCCAGCTCAACACCCCGACCCAGACCAACATCAGTCAGACCAGCCCCACGCAGACACAGGCGGCGACTACGTAGCCTCGCCTCTTCACATACGGAAGCTTCAGGACCAGGGCCTCTGATCAAACTGCGCTTTGAAGGGTACGGGCTTTAGCCCGTACGTCGAAAGCCCCCATACGTTCAGGGGCTTCAGCCCCGGAGGGACCCAATGTTTGACACTGGATGGACTTACTCAAACCTTCCCGAAGCACGCTTTCGCGTTTCCTCCCCCAACCAGATATCCTGAAAGAGACAAAGGAGAAACACGTTGCCACTTTCCGGAGAAGCAATTCGCACCATGAACTACGTCGATGACATCTCGGTCACCCTGCGCCGCATCCTCACCGTGCTGCCCAGCCTCACCGAAGAAGAGAAGGCCCGCGTCGCTGACCACATCAGCAAGGCCGAACCCAGCTACGAGTCCGTCGTCGCCGCCTTCAAAGCCAAGTAAATGAAGATCGCCGTCATTGGAGCCGGGACCGCAGGCCGCACCTTCGCGCTGCGCTGCGCGGTCGCCGGCTTCGATGTCGTGCTCGAAGACGTCATGCCCAACAAGCTGCGGCGTGCTCAGGATGAATATGCCGAGCTGACCGCAGGCGCTTCAGGCTCCCTGCGCTTCGCCGCCACGGTAGAGGACGCCGTCCACGATGCCGACATCGCCATCGACTTCGTCCCCGACGAACTCGAATCGAAGCTGGAGATCTTCAGCCTCCTCGACCGCATGGCCCCACCCCGCACCCTCCTCTGCACCCCGACCAATGCCCTCAGCCTCACCGACCTCGCCTCCTGCACCTACCGTGCCGGCAAGTGCGTAGGCCTCCGCGGCGATCTCTCCACCGGCCACATCGAGGTCCTTCGCAGCCACTTCTCCGAGCCCGAAGCCCCCGCCGCCATCACCCGGATGCTGACAGCCCTCGGCATCGCCACCACCCTGGTCGACGACGTCGAACAACCCATGCTGGTCAAAAACCTCTAAGACCTGTCAAGCCCCAAACCCCGCAAACCATTCATTCCAAAAGAAATAGAAATGGATGTTTACCCCTCTCAGTTTGCTATCCTATTAATAGGGGTAGAAAGAACTCCACGCTCCTCCACTCTCTGCTCTAAGCTGAAGCAGACCTGAGCCAGACTTATCCCTCCCGCTCTCAAGACTTTAGGACCTAAAGTATGGAGGGGAGGGGGAGGGTCACTCGCCGTCGGGACTGTCCACTTTATATGGAACCTTCATCCGCTCGCGAGCCTCATTGATCGCTCCCTGCGTGTTGTCATTCGTCTGCAGAGCTTGCCGATATTCATTCACCGCGCGTTCGCGCTGTCCGGTCAAATCGAAGATCTTGCCGATATTCACATGCGACCAGACTTCAGTCCACTTCGGATCGAGATCGCCGCGCAACGCATCGCGGAAGCTGTTCGCCGCAGCCTGATAGTTCTTCTGCCGCATGAACACCTCAGCAAGCCGATAGTTCGCCAGCGAACTGCCGCGGTTCTCGGCCAGCGCTTTCTGATACTCGGCGATCGCGCCGATCAGATCGCCTTGCGCAACATCCTGCTGTCCGCGCAACACGGCAACACGAATCGCCAGATCCGGCGTCGATTTCAGCAGCCAGTTATCAGGATCGATGATGATCCGTCGCGGCCGACCGAATGTTTCCACCGAATACCGCGATTCCGTCCCCGAAAGATCGACGCGACGATCCTCGCTTTTGCCTTCGGTCTCGATCCGCAACTGCACCGGCATCGAAAACAGATCGAGGTCTTGCGACACCGAACCAACCGTGCGAAAGCCCTTGTTCGAGTGCAAGCGAAACACCGAATAGTTGTCCGTAAACTCCGGCGCGCCCGTTCCATCGAGCCACTGCGAGAAGAAGCTTGTCAGTTTCAGCGAGGTCGTATCTTCGGCCACCTTCTGCACGTTCGACGAGCGAACGCCCTTGTCGCGGTACTCCGACAATAACTCGCGGACGAACTTCTGGAAGCCTTCGTTGCCCATCTCCCAGCGAAGCATGTGGAAGACCATCGCGCCCTTTTCGAGCGTCATGTCCTGAAACTGCGGCGAGAACGGATCGAGATGTCCCAGCGTCGTCAGTGGCTCTGTATCATAGGCCAGCGCGCCTGCTTCCGTATCCAGAATCGCGGTCTGAAAGGACTGCTTGCCGGAGGAGTCTTCGACAAAGAGCAGTTCGGCGTAGCGCGAGAGTCCATTCGTAATCCACGCGTCGTTCAGCGCGTACGGCGAGATCTCCGAGCCAAACCATTGATGCGCAACCGTGTTCGCAAAGAGCCGCGCGTTTCCTCGGCTCGGCTTGATTGCCACCACCTCAGGCGCCCACGCCGCAGAGACGGAGTCTTCGGGCAGTTCGACGACGTTCAGCAGTCCCGATTCGGCGTTGCCGAACTCGGAGGTCATAAACTCGAAGGCGCGCGCGGTGTTGTTGGCAAACTCTCGACCGCGATCCTTGTTCGCTTCGGTCACGTAGACGCGGACGTTCGCGATTCCGGGTGCTGTAATCGCAGGCAGAAACTTGCCAGCGACCAGCGTTCCAGGAAAGCCGGGCTTGTCCCAGGAGAAGTCGTACTCGGTCTTTTCACCAAGCTGCTTTTCACCAGCCACGCCAGAGCCGATCACACGCTCGCCCTTCGGCACCGTCACAGCGACCTGCATGGTGAAGCGGTCGGTGTAAAGGCCGGGAAGAGAGATTGGAAACCAGCGTCCGGGATAAAGCAGAATGCTGACCGGATCAGCAATTTGCGCGAACTTGATGCCATCGACAGGGCTGGTTTCGAGCGTCGGTCGACCGGCATATGTGAAGGTCCAGGTCGCAGTTGTGCCTTTGGGAAGTACATCTGCTGGCGTCACGCGGATCGTTGAGTCGGTGACGTTGCGCTCGAAGGTCAGCGCGGGACCAGCAGCAGGTGTCGCATCGGGAACAGGCGTACTCACCTTCGCTGGTGTCTTCGTGCCGTTGCGAAGGACAGGACTTTTCGGCGCGGAGGTTGCTGGTGCAGTGACAGCCGCAGGCGCGGGCGTTCCGCCAGCGATGACGCTGGTCAGCTGCAGGCCGTTGTTCAGGCCGAAGATCACGACGTTCAGGTCGTCCAGCGTGGTGAAGGTAACGGTTGCTGTTGCGGTCATGCGACCGCTCGCGGGATCGAGGTCCGTGTGGATCACATAGCCAGTGACGTCGATCTGCGCGCGTGTGGGAATCGCTGCGTGAGCGGCTGTTGCCAGCGCGATGAGGCTGAGTGCGGTGAGACGCTTGAACATTCCTGGCAAACCCTCTTAAACCTGACCGTGATGAAGCTTGGGTAACGGTATAGACGTGTATTTTACGGCTTCGGAGCTACGCCGGTCTTAGTGGGTTTGGTGGGAGCAAAATGCCGCTCAAGCGGGCCTCATCAGGCTGAGTACCGTCTCGACGACGTGAGCAATGGGCGAGCCGTCGGAGCGCAGCTTGGTGCGTACCTGCTCGAGCGCGTCCATCTGCGCCGCCCGCTCCGGAGAGTCGGTGAGAAGTGGCCCCAGCGCGTTGGCGACGTTTGCAGCGGTGAAGCGGGACTGCAGCAGTTCGGGAACAATACGTTTGCCTGCAATCAGGTTCACCATGCCGACCGGCGCGTTGCCGTCACTATCGTGCGGGGCTGGAAGCTCGGGCGGATACTCGACCAGCTTCTTCGCGAGCGCGAAGGTAAGCGCCGAGACCCTATAAACGACGACAAAGGGATTGCCGACGATGGCTGCCAGCACCGTTGCGGTACCGCTGGCGACGACAGAGGCGCGGGCGTGATGCAGCGCCTCGCGCGCATCGGGAACCAGTGTAAGGCGCGGTCGCGGAAGATTGGGATCGTGCTCGGTGGCGCCAAAGTAGCGGAGGTGCTCGGCATCGAGCGTGGAAATGTAATCGCGCAACGCCTGTGGCTGAATGGTGCTTGCGACGGGCAAAAGGAACTCGTAGCGTGTGTAGGCAGTCGGGTCGCGAGGCGCGGTGGTATTGCCGCCGTCGAAGGTGGTGTATGCCGCAGAGGCGCTGAAGAGGTCGCTGATTGCAAGCTCATGGAGCGCGGGCAGGTTGGACCGAATCTCCTTCCAGCGGCTACCCGGCAGCAGAGCGATCCAGGTACGTTCGGGATCGAGGCCATAACATGCAGCGTAGTCCACGCGAGAGAGTGCCGGTGGCGCGGCTGCTGCGGCAAGAGGATGCCCGACGAAGGTCGCGTCGACCCCTCGGTTGCGGTAAAAGGTCTCCTCGAAAGGAAAGATGACCAGCATCCGCGAAACGCGCTCCTGCACCCAGCGCAGACGGCTGCGTTTCCATGCCCACAGCTGAGGCGAGACGAACCAGACGACAGGAACACCGAGCCGATGCAGGTTTTTTGCGAGGCGAAAGTTGACGTCCGGGAAGTCGATCAGCACCGCGACATCCGGTCGCTCCGCCTTGATGCCGGCAACGAGCTTACGGTATTGGCGATAGATGAAGGGCGCGTGCCGAATGACCTCGGTGATTCCCATGTGCGCGACATCTTCGGCGCGAACGATGCGCTGCTGTCCGGCAGCCTCCATCTGGATACCGCCCAGCCCAAAGAAGTGAGCCGCTGACTGCTGTTGGCGCAGAGCTGTGATGATGGCAGCGCCGTAGGCGTCTCCGGACGCTTCGCCAGCAGAGAGGAAGATGCGCGGATTGGGCAAAGTCGCGATAGGGATAGTTTAGCCGGTTGGCGTTAGGATGTTGCCATGGTCGATAAGCGGCAGGCCTTCAAAGCAACACTGGAACGTGGTCTGGAGGGTCTCGGATGGACGGTGGTCCGTGTGCCTTTCGATCCGCATACGGTATGGAAGACGATGGTGCGCCTGCGTGTCTGCGGCATGGTGAACGGCGTTGCGTTCCGTACGTCCCTGTTTCCTCTTGCCGGTGGTGGCTTATGCCTGATGCTGAATAAGCAGGTATTGCGTGAGGCAGGGCTAAGGCTCGGCGACGTGGCCAAGATCGAGGTGCAGGCCGACCTGGAGCCTCGCCCCGCAGAGCTGCCGGACCATCTGGCAATGTTGCTGGAAGAGGAGCCGGGGCTGCGCGAATGGTATGACTCCCTCAGCGAGAGCATGCGGCGGGAGATCGGGAAGTGGATCCTCGGGGTGAAGAGCGAAGCAACGCAGCTGAAGCGTTGTGAGCAGATGGCCGAGCGCCTGATGTCAGCGATGGAGGGAGAACGAGAGCTGCCTCCTGTGCTGGTAGCAGCCTTCAGGCGACGTGCGAAGGCAAAGGCAGGTTGGGCGAAGATGACCGAAACGCAACGCAGGCAGCAGCTGCTGGCGATCTTCTACTACCAGAGCCCCGAAGCTCGAGAGCGACGCGTTGAGAAGCTCTGCGATGAGGCGGAGCAGCGCGCGTAGGAAAGCCTTTTTCCTACTTCGTGAAGAAGAGTTTGGCGGCGACGATGACCAGTAAAGCTGCGAAGCCCCGGCGCAGTACGATGGCGGGTAGATGCTGTGCCCAGGTGCCACCAAACCATCCACCGACGGCAAAGCCGATGGCGACGAGCGCAGCGACTTTGATGTCGACCTGGCCGTCGCGGTAATAGGGAAGTACGGCGAAGAAGCCGACGGGTAAGAGCAGAATGGCGAGTGAGGTGCCCTGCGCCTTGAGCTGCGACATGCCGTACATGTAGGCGAGTGCGGGTATAAGCAGGATGCCTCCGCCGATGCCGATGATGCCGGAAAGAACTCCGGCGGTGGCGCCGAGTAGAAGACCACCGAAGATGTAGGCTGGGCTCATGCAAAACTCCTCTTATAGCTGGCTGGCTGCATTCGCTGGCGTGGTGGCGCGAGAAGCGACCCGGTTCCAGGGTAGGCGAGCGAGTAATGAGGCCATCATACAGATGTCGCTGACACCGGCGAATACCAGGCCTGCGCCAACCAAGGCAGTGGCGAACAGAAAATAACGAGAGAGTTCGAACGCGAGTAGCAGGGTGACCAAGACGAGCGAGCCCGCGACGATACGGATCTGGCGCTCCATGGACCAGGGACGGCGTTCGAGCCGGGAGAGTGGCTTGCCGTTGGCTGTCCAGGCATCGATGCCTCCGGGCAGAACGGTGAGCTGCTGGAATCCGAGATCTGTGAGTTGATCTTGTGCCATTTGCGCCCGTCGACCAGACTTGCAAACGAGCAGCAGCGCTTCGTCTCGGCGCCAATTCGTTGCGCGCGATTGAAGGGTAGCGAGGGGTATGTTCTCTGAGCCGACTATATGTCCGTTGGCAAACTCGGCGTACTCTCGAACGTCGATAAGACGCTGTGGCTTCTGCATAGATTGACTATATCGCCATATGGGAATATAGTCAATCCATGGAAAACACTGAGATGAGCGACAAGATGCTCGCGTTAGTGGCGAGCCGGTTCAAGACGCTGGGTGAGCCTTTGCGGCTGCGCATACTGCAGCAGCTTGAAAGCGGCGAGAGGACGGTTACGGCGCTGGTGGAAGCGGTAGGCGGGAACCAGCCGAACGTGTCCAAGCATCTGTCGATACTGCACGAAGCAGGGCTGGTGAGCCGGAGACGCGAGGGGACATCGGTGTTATATGGTATCGGTGATCCCATGGTGTTCAAGCTCTGTGAACTCGTGTGCCGGCGGGAGACCAAGCGCGGGGCGCGCGAGTACGCCGCCTTAGTTGGCGGAGTGAAGATCAGTGGAGCGAAGCGATGAAGATCGAACGGTTTGAGGTAGAGGGGCTTGCGCAGTACTCGTATGTGGTGAGCGACGGTGGCGAGGCGGTGGTGGTGGATGCGATCCGCGACGTGGAGCGCTATCTGACGTATGCCGCGCGGGAAGGGCTGAAGATTACGGCGGTGCTCGAGACGCATATCCATGCGGACTTCGCGGCCGGATCTTGCGAACTGATCGCGAGAACAGGAGCAACTTTGGCGGTGAGTGCCTATGATGCGGGGGAGCGTTATGTCTATGCGATGCCGCACCGGGCGCTGCGCGAGGGTGATGCTGTGCGAGTAGGTAATGCTTTTCTGAGGGCGACGCATACGCCTGGGCACACACCGGAGCACTTGTCGTTCCTGCTCTATGAAGAAGGTGCGAGTGAGCCGGTGGCTCTGTTCAGTGGGGACTTCCTGTTCGTAGGATCGCTGGGCCGGCCTGATCTGCTAGGTGAGGACGCGAAGCTGGAGCTGGCGCGGGCGATGTATCGCAGTGTGCAAGCGGTGAAGACGTTGCCGGATAAGGTGAAGATTTATCCAGGGCATGGGGCCGGGTCGCTCTGCGGGGCGGGAATGAGCGAGGCTGCAGAGACGACATTGGGAGTAGAGAAGATTGCGAATCCGTTCTTCGCTTTGGGTGAGCAGACGTTTGTGGCGGAGCTGCTGGAGTCCGTTCCTGCGTTGCCTGCGTACTATCCGCGGATGAAGTCTTTGAACGCTGCAGGAGCGGCCGTGCTGGATCTGGAGGCGGGCGCAGGTGGGATTGCGGTACATCGCGCGCACGCGATGAAGGATGTGACTTTGCTCGATGTGCGCGCAGTTTCGTCTTTTGCGGAAGGGCATGTGCCAGGAGCTGTGAGTATCGCGAGGGGAACCAGCTTTGCGCTCTGGGCTGGCTGGCTGCTCGATGCTTCGTCGCCGATTGTGCTCGTGACGGATGATGGGGATGATGTGGAGGTGAGGCAGGCGCTATCTCGTGTGGGACTCGATCTGGTGCTTGGGCATCTCGAGGGAGGAATGAAGGCGTGGGTTGCTGCGGGGCTGCCGGTTGGAAAGACGGCTCAGGTTGAGGAGGTAGGAGAGGCCGTTGTACTGGATGTGCGCAACGATGCGGAGCGGAGCTACGGCAGCATTCCGGAGTCTCTGCATGTGATGCTTGGAGATCTCCCGCTGGCGATCGATACTCTTTCTAAGGAGAAGGCCATCGTCACGGTTTGTGAGAGCGGACTGCGGGCCAGTATCGCGGCGAGCCTGCTGGAGCGCGCAGGGTTTAGCGACGTCAGGATGCTGGAGGGTGGAATGGGGGCATGGAACCGGACACGAACGGTGTAAGCGTGTCCGGCTTCATCGAAGCTAGGCAGGAATACCGAGTTCCTGATCCTTGTACTGCAGTTGATAGAGCTTGAAGTAGAGACCGCGCATCGCGAGTAGCTGCTGGTGGGTGCCTTGTTCGCGCAGCTTGCCCTTGTGCATGACGAGGATGGTGTCTGCTCGCTGAATGGTGCTAAGGCGGTGGGCGATCAGCACGCTGGTGCGGCCGGTAATCATTCGTTCGAGGGCGAGGCGGACGCGGAACTCGGTTTCTGTATCGACGGAGCTGGTGGCCTCGTCGAGGATCAGAATGCCGGGGCGATGCGCGAGGGCTCGCGCGAAGCTGATGAGCTGTTTCTGGCCGGTTGAGAGAGTTGAACCGCGTTCGAGCACGGGCTCGGCGTAACCGGAAGGCAGCGTCTTGATGAAGTCGGCGACGTTGACCTCTTCGGCTGCGTTGGCGACTTCGTCATCGGTGATCCAGCTTGAGCCGAGGCGGATGTTTTGCGCGATGGTACCGCTGAAGAGAAAGGGGTCTTGCAGGACGACACCGAAGCGGCGGCGGAGCGTAAGCAGTTCCTGTTCGCGGACATCGACGCCATCGATAAGAACTTGCCCTGCCTGCACGTCGTAGAAGCGCATCATGAGTGCGGTGATGGTGGTCTTGCCGGCTCCGGTGTGACCTACGATGGCGGCGGTCTGGTTGGGTTCGATGGTGAAGCTTACGCCACGGAGAATCCATTCGATGTGGGCGAGAGCTGGATCGCTAGATGGGTCGGAAGGACATCGATCGAGAGCGTTCTGTTGCTCGTCGCTCAGCTGCTGGTAGGTAAACCAGACGTTGCGGAATTCGATGCGACCTGTGCCATTGCCGAGTGTCGGCGTGGCTGGCGATTGAATCTCCGAGACGGTGTCTAGGAGTTTGAAGACGCGTTCGGAAGCGGCCATGGCGGCCTGCAGGATGTTGAACTTGTCGGATAGGTCCTGGATGGGGCGGAAGAAGCGCTGCGCGTACTGAATGAACGCGATCAACACGCCGATGGTGACGGCGTTGCCAAAGAGGCTGTAATGCGTGATGTATCCGTGCGGCGGGACGATGTACTGATGATGCGTGAGCCATGTGAAGGTGGTCGCATTGAGTACAGCCTTGCCGCCGAACCATAGGATCAGAGCGATGGCGATAGAGCTAATGAACTCGACGACAGGGTAATAGAGGGCGTAGGCGAAGATCGCGTCGGTCCAGGCCTGCTTGTTTTCGTCGTTAATGTTGGAGAAATCGTTGAAGGCGCGGCGTTCGCGGTTGAAGAGTTGAACGACACCCATGCCGGAGACGTACTCCTGCGTGAAGGCGTTGATCTTGGCCGTAGCGGCGCGCTGGCGGCGATAACTGTTGCGGACGTGCGTGCGGAAGAGCTGCGTCGCGTAGAGAATGCCGGGGATGGCGGTCAGCGTGAGCAGCGCGAGTGGCCAGTTCATCTGCAGCATGATGGCGACGATGAAAGTGAGCGCGAAAATGTCCTCGAAGATGGCGAGTACGCCCGAGGTGAACATCTCGTTGAGCGCGTCGACGTCGGAGGTGACGCGGGTGACGAGACGACCGACCGGCGTGCGGTCGAAGAAGCCGACGGACATGCTCTGGATATGGCGGAAGATCTGGCTGCGCAGATCGAACATGATCTTCTGGCCGGTCCACTGCATCAAGTAGGTCTGGACGAACTCCAGCGCAAAAGTAAGCAGCAGCGCGCCAAGATAAAGGAAGGCGAGTTGCGTGACGCCGGTGATGGGGTCAGCCGAAAGATGGCGGCCGAGCCACGCCGGATGGCCGGAAGGCGCGAAGTAGGTATCGACTGCGACCTTGACGAAATAGGGGCCGGAGATGTCGCTGGCGGCTTTGATGACGATGCAGAGGCCGGAGATTGCGATCTGGAGCTTGTAGGGTGCGAGGTAGCGTACGAGCCGAGCCATGAGGCGCGAGTCGTACACCTTACCTACGACGTCATCTGTGGACGCGGTTGCGGCGGCCTTTTCTTTCCCCTGCTTAGGGGCTTCCTGTTTCTTGTGCTTTTCGTCGGCCATTGGTCCTATTTTACGAGGTCGGGCGTGGAGAGGGTTGGAGTGTGCGTGGGAGAATGGAAAGATGCAGCAGGCTTCCGACAATTCGATGCTCGGGATATACGTTTCGGTGCCGTTTTGCCGGGCGAAGTGCAGCTTTTGCAACTTTGCGTCCGGGGTGGGTACTCCGGAAGCGATGGAAAGCTACGTCGAGCGACTGTGCGCGGAGATCGACGGCGCCGGGGCCAACGCGGTCTCACTGGGGGCGGAACTGCCACGGAGGGTGGATACGGTGTACTTCGGGGGCGGAACGCCTAGCCTGCTGGCCCCACAGCAACTACGGCGAATCTTTGCTGCCTTGCGTAGGAACTTTGATGTCGCAGATGGCGCGGAGATCACCCTTGAGGCGGCGCCTGGGCAGATAGGTGATGCCATACTGGCGGAATCGCAGCGACTTGGTGTTAGCCGCGTCAGCTTGGGCGTGCAGAGTTTTATTGATCGAGAGTCTGCGTCTGTGGGGCGGCTTCATACGGAGCGCGAGTGCATACAGGAGATCGTGCGGCTGCGCGCCGAAGGGCTTATCGAGGTGGGAGCAGACCTGATTGCAGGGTTGCCGTATCAGACGGCGGAGAGTTGGGAGCATTCGCTGGAGGTGGCGACCGGCGTCGGGCTGACTCACCTGAGCGTGTACATGCTGGAGATCGACGAGGATTCGCGTTTGGGGCAGGAAGTCATCGCTGGCGGGAAGCGGTTTCATGCGCATGGGGTTCCGGCGGAAGAAATCTCCGCGGAGCTTTACGAGCAGGCCTGCGCACGGCTGCCAAGGGCCGGTTTTACGCAGTATGAGATTTCGAACTTTGCCGGAGCGGGGCATCGCTCGCGGCACAACGTGAAGTACTGGCAACGCACGCCGTATCTTGGGTTCGGACTGGATGCTCACTCCATGCTCCGGACGACGACGGGCGCGGTGCGGTTGGCGAATCCCGATGAATTGGGCCAGTATGCCGGTGCGCAGAGTGCGCGTGAGATTAGCCGTGGCGGCGTGACCGAAGCATTTGAAGAGACGATCTTTCTTGGGTTGCGGATGGATGAGGGCGTAGATTTTCAGGGGCTGGCCGCAGCGTTCCCGAACGAGTTGACAAAGCCTTGTGCTGAAGCTGTTCGAGATTTGGTGGCGGAAGACCTGATGACGGATGAGGACGGGCGCTGGCGACTGACGTTGCGTGGGCGGTTGGTTTCGAATGAAGTGTTTGGACGGCTCTTGGAAGGCGTGGCTGTCTGATTTGAAGTTTAGGAGAGTGGATGAGCGAGCGATTGATTGATCTGCGTAGCGATACAGTGACGAAGCCAACCCCTGCAATGCGTGCGGCGATGGCTTCGGCTGAGGTGGGCGACGATGTGTATGGTGAAGACCCGACGGTGAATAGGCTGGAGTCGCGCGCGGCGGAGATCTTCGGCAAAGAGGCAGCGATCTTTGTGCCGACGGGTTCGATGGGCAATACCATCGCGGCGCGTCTGCACACCGAACATGGGCAGGAGGTTATCTGCGAGTCGCAGGCGCACATTCTCGACTGGGAGATGGCGATGGTGTCAGCGTTTGCAGGCTGCATCCCACGTACGGTTGTGGGTGATCGCGGCGTGCTGACTTGGGAGAAGATCAAGGCGGCGATCTCGCCGAAGATCTATTACCGGGCACAGACGGGGCTGATCTGGTTGGAGAACTCGCACAATATCGCGGGTGGTATTGTGACGCCGCTACCTGTATTGGAAGAGATATGGGCTGGAGCGAAGGCGGCGGGGCTGCCGATGCACCTGGATGGAGCTCGCGTTTTCAACGCGGCGACCGCACTGGGCAACAGCGTGTCTGAACTGACGAGCGGCTTCGATACGGTGATGTTTTGCTTGTCCAAGGGATTGGGTGCGCCGGTCGGCTCGATGCTTGTGGGATCGACGAAAAACATCGAGCGGGCGCGTGTATTTCGTAAGGCGTTGGGTGGGGGTATGAGGCAGGCGGGCATCATCGCGGCGGCTGGGTTGATCGCGTTGGAAGAGATGCCTGCGCGACTGCACGAGGATCATGCCAACGCTCGTCTGCTGGCCGAAGCCGTTGCCCGATGTGCAGGGGCAGAGATCGACTTGAGCATGGTGCAGACGAACATCGTGATTTTCAAGCTGAAGGCTGGCGATGCGGGCGCGTTCGTTGCAGGGCTGAAGAAGAGTGGTGTGCTTTGCAGTGCGATCGGGCTGCAGACGGTTCGCCTGGTGACGCATTTCGATGTAAGTCGAGAGGACTGTGCATTGGCTGCGAATCAGATGGAGAGGTCGCTGCAGGCTCTCATCGCCAGCTGAGCTGGCAGCTATTCGAGGGGAGGCAAAGGCACGTCGTTGCGCATTCGAGGCGCAAAGCGACGTGTTCTGCCGAGTCCACGACCGAAGGGTCGGGTGCGGATGGCTCCATTGGTGATGAGGGTGGTGTTGGAGGACTTGGTGCTGATCAGTTCAGCGGCTTCAACGACCTCGGCCTCGCTGGGCTGAAGTTCGGCGTCTGTCGGCAGCCCGGCTGTGCCGCGTGGCAGGAAGATAGTGAAGGTCGTGCCGTGATCGTTCGGTGCCTCTTCTGTGGCTATAGTGCTATCGACGGCGATGGTGCCGGCATGCTTTTCGATGATGCCTTTTGTGATCCAGAGGCCGAGCCCCGAGCCCTGTTCGCCTTTCGTCGTGAAGAAGGGGCGAAAGAGGTCGTCGCGAATTTCTGGCCGGATGCCGGAGCCTTGGTCGGCAACTTTGATGACGACGCCAGGGATGGTGGCAAACTCGTCTTCAGCCGTTTTGGTAGCGGCCTGGTTGTAAATCTTGACGCGGATGGTGGTGTTCGGTTCGGAGGCGTCGGCTGCATTGGTGAGCAGGTTGGTAAACACCTGTCGCAGCTCCGCAGGGTAACCGGAGGCGAAGGCCTCGGGCGTAAGTTCCGTGATCACGTAGATGCCGGACTTCGCGAGGCTGCGTTCGAGCAGAATCAGAACGCTGTGCATGATGGCCGAGATGTCCAGCAGGATGGGTATGCGTGATTCGCGATGCATCCCCAGCATGGCACGACTGATGTTGGTCACGCGCGCCAGTTCGGACTGCGCCATGTCAACGAATTCTTCGCGCTCCTCTTCGCTTGTGCCCTGCTTAATCATGTAGAGCAGGTTCACGACGGAGTCGAGCGGATTGTGGATCTCATGCGCGATGGTGGCGGCCAGACGGCCAGCGACAGCGAGCTTTTCAGAAGCCAGCAGAGCGGCCTGGGTGCGGCGTCGTTCGGTTACATCGGAGATGACGGTGACGGAACCGGTGAGATAGCCGGCGCGGTCGTAGATGGGGGCTTCGCTGCGTTCCACGAAATATTCGACGCCGTCGGACCGAACGAGCAGAGCGGAGCGCGGAGTGAGACTAACCGCGCGATCCTGCGCGGCAGTGGTGAACTGAGTGGGGCCGATGGGCTCGTTGGTCAGCTCATCGATAAGCGGAAAGACGAGCTCCATGTGGCGGTGCGAGGCGGCTGCTTGGGTCCATCCGGAAAGCCTCTGTGCGGCGGTGTTCAGCAGCTCGATGCGGCCGTCGTCGTCGCAGACGACGACGCCTTCTCCAATAGAGGTAAGCGTGGCTCGCAACCTTTGCTCGGACTCGTAGGTCGCCTGCGCCGTGCTGCGTAGCGCACCCATGGTGTTCTGGTAAGCGTCCGACACGCGGTGCATACGGTTGTTGGCGAAGAGGCCGAGGATCAGCGCACCGAACAGTGCAGATAGGATGACGACTTCGATGGTGCGCAGCATCACCTGCTGCCAGCGGTCGATGAGGGCGGAACGTTTCGATTGCAAGGTGGCGATGATGCCAGACTCGATGGTGACCATCTTGTCCATGTCGGCACGGTCGGCGCTGTTGATCTGGGAGTCGCTGAGGCTGACGCGGTCGCGGGCGGCTTTGATAATGGGGGTAGCAACTTTCTCCGACCAGTCGTTATGCAGGTCGATGAGATCGTTGATGGGCTCCATGTCCGCGCTCTGGGCTGCCAGCTGGTCGCGCAGCGTGTTCATTTCCTGGACGAGCGGCTCCATGGCGAACTCGTAGGGCTGGAGTGTGGTCTCCTTCAGGGTGCGCTGGTAGTCACGGACGCCCCTAGCCTCGTTCGAGGTGAGAGAGCTTACGGTACGTGCGGTTTCGAGACTCTGGTCGGTCGCATGCACGTCTTGGATGAGAGGGCGTACGGCCAGGACCTGCCAGCCAAGCGCTGCAGCTACCAGCACGAGGCCAATCACCGGGAGGAACAGGGTCTGCGTAAGCAACCGGTTGAGCTGTTTCAGGTTCACAGGCGTTTACCTTGCGCTAGTGAGAGTCCGGAATAAGACTCTGAATTCTGGCCAGTAGGGTCGGAGCATCATCGGCCTTTGTGAGATATCCGTTCACAAGGTCGGTGATCTCCGTAGGAAGACCAACATAGGCAGATAAAAGAAGTATAGGAATCAAAGGTTTACGTTGACGCATGACTGCGGCGACTTCGCCGCCATGCATCCCCGGCATGGAATAGTCGAGCAGAACGATTTCAATCGGTTCAGCGTCAAAGATCGCTAGTCCAGCGGGTCCATCCGGTGCGGTGAGAACTCTGTATCCGGCACGTTCCAGTAATAGTTTGCGTACGCGCAGGCCGATGCGTTCATCGTCGATGCACAGAATCAGTCGTCCTTCGGGCGGCATTCCGTGTTACTCCCAGAGTGTTTACATTACCAACGTAAGGTATACGCAGCATACCACTCCCGTAGATTCAGATTAAGATTTTCGGATGGTTGTGAACTAAGTATCTGTATTGCCAACTGCCGGCCAGTGAATCAGCCTGGAGCCCAGCGGGAAATACAGCCCCAAATGAATGGGAAGTTGTCCATTGGGGAGGCTCCGCCGGATTTTGGCGTAGGCCTCGAGTTGGGCGCTATAGCGACTCTGCTGCATGGAATCGAAGGTGGTATCGGGCAGGGAACCCTGCTCGGTGGTCTTGAAGTCGATGATCCAGATCGTGCTCTCACCTGGGTCGAGGGGCTGCTGACCGGCGACAAAGGTGCGATCGACGCGCAGTGTGGCTGGGACTGGGCCGAGGGCGGTGAGATCGCTTTCGCTGGCAGCCTCGGCATGAGGCGAAAGAAGCCACAAGCCCGTCGGGTCGGCGAGAGTGCGAGTGAGAGCCTCAAGGGCGCGAGAGGCCTCGCGGGCCGCATCGCGTGGCGGCACGCCTTCGCCGCGCAGGCTAGCCTCAAGCCGCGGCTGCCAGACTGGAAGTTCGGCGGCGAGGGTGGCTGCCTCGGAAGTGAGAAGGCAATCTGACATTAGCTGAAGATACCGATGGATGACGTTGCCGAAGGCTCGGACACCAAAGGAACCCTCTGGTCGCTCAAAGGGACGATCCTTGGGCAGAGTGGCCACTGCAACGTAAGGCAACCGATTCGCTGCTGCCTCCACGAAACGGCGAGCGGGATCAAAACTGAGCGGCAAACGTCTGATGAATTGCGGTTTTACGGGTGTGCCTTCGGCTGCCAGTGCCAGGGTGTCTTCCTCGTGCTCGTCGAGGAGATGCGGTCCGAGTTCGCCGGCGTCTGGCTGGGCGAGCGATATGACGGGAGCTCCGATGATCGCAGCGAGGGGCCTCACCGCGGCCTCCCAGCAGGCTTTGAGCAGGCTTGAGGGTGCGCCGTGACTGATCCCTGAGGTGGTGGGCTTTACAGCGGCGAAGAGATGCAGTTCCTCCTGCGCGCGAGTTGTGGCGACGTAGAAGAGGCGCTTGCGTTCAGCTACTTCGCGGCGGCCGCGCAGGCCGGTGAGCCATTCACTCAGCTTGCTGGCCGAGGTGCCCTTGCTGGAGATGGGCGCGAGGATCACCGCTGCTTCATCTGTCGCATTGGTCGCAAACTCGAGCCAATTGAGTAACGGGTGTCGCGACTGGCCGCTGCCACGCTCCAGGCCCGGCACCAGCACCAAGTCCCACTCCAGCCCTTTGGCCTTGTGAATGGTGAGCAATTCGACATGTGCGGTGCCAGCGAAGGGCTCAGCATAGAGAGTGCTCAGGCGACTGGTGAGCACCTCGAGGTCTATGCGTCCTCCGTCGGTGTCGAGATCTCGCAGTGCGGCCAGGTACTGCTGCACGTTGCTTTGCTGCTCGGCGGACAGTCCCGCGTCGCCACCCAGCGAGCGCCATGTGCGTTCGACCTGCGTGGCGAGTGGCGTACGACCGAGTGTCGCTATCGCAGTCTCAAGCACGGGCCAGGTGCGTGCCAGCAGTCTTTGCCCTTCTGCGGAAAGCAGCTCGCGATGGTTGGCGATCAGCCTGGAGAGAGGTACATCTCGTCCGGTTCCGTCCCCGGTAAGAACCAGCAGGTCTGCGCGGTCGAGGCCACACCACGGCGCGTGAAGCACCGCGAGCCACGCGATGCGGTCGGCGGGATGGAGAAGAGCGCGGGTCAGCGCGAGCGCGTCGAGTACTTCCGGGCGATCCTCAAGAGAGTCGAGGTTGATGGCTTTGAAGGCCAGTGGTCCGTTGCCGCGATCGATTTTGAACTCGTCGACGACAGCATCAAGATGACGCCGCCCATGACCCAGCACCGCGATACGCCATGGCTTCGTGCGGCCAACGGGTAGCGGTTTGGCGAGGCGGTGCTCGATGATGCTGCGGATCGTCTGTGCCTCTTGCTGGGCGTAATCCACATCTTCCGGTTCGAGCACTTTTGCGTGCCAAACGACGCCTTCGGGCTGTGTTTTCTGACGGCTGACTGTGGCCGCGACAAAGGGTACGTCAAGCGCCTCGGTCATGACTGCGTTCGGTGTGAGGAAGAGATGTGTGAACGCTTCATTGAAACCGTTCTCACCTTCAATCAACGCAGCCTGAGAGCGGAAGTTGGCGGTGAGACGCAGCGCTTTGAGCGGTATGTCGCCGAGCCGTCGCTCGGTCATGGTGCGCAGGAAGCGCTCGACACTGGCTGCGCGAAAGAGGTAGATCGACTGCTTGGGATCGCCGACGAGGAAAAGTGTTTGTGCGTGGCCGTCCCATGACTGTGTTAACAGCTCGATGAGGTCGTACTGCCCTGCGGAGGTGTCCTGCATCTCGTCGATCAAAAGGTGGCGCAGGTTGCCGCCAGCGGAGAGCGCGAGATCGGAGGCAGAGTGATCGGAGCGCAGCACCTCGCGCGCCGCCAGAGCCAGCTCGGAGAAGTCGCATTCGCCTCGGTTGGCAAAGAGTAGTTTCAACTCGGCGAGTGCATGGCGCAATACATGGAATAGCGCCTTCGCGACGTGCCATTGTTCGTCGGGGTAGCGGGTAGGCGGCAATCGCAGCACGGCATGAAGCGCGGAGCGCAGCGGTTCGGACTGGACCTCGGCGATGAACTGCTTTAGCGCGTCGGAGTCTTTTTTTGCAGGCTTGAAGCCAAGCGAGTTGATAGCGAGGCTCTTGCGCCAGTCGCCATCGCTTTCCTTCAGCACGAGGCGAATCAGCGCGAGCCAGTGGTTGATGCAGTCTGCTGTTGGCTCGGGTGGCAGGCGCTTGTCTGTGCAGTGGGCGATGGGATTTGGTGCGCCGTTGTATCCAGGTTCCTGCGCATGGCGATGGGCAAAATGCGTGAGATATTCAAGGCCGTCGGGTGGGAAAGCATCGAGCGCCCTTTGCAGGCCTGCGTTGACGATGGTCTCAAGCGCACGCTCGAGGCGCTTGCGTACCACCGTATCGAGTTCCGTATCGTCGAGCGGACCGCTCAAGGGGACGAGCGATCCCCACTGTTCGCGCTTCTCCAGCATGCCGGCGATCAGCGAGCCCGTGTCGTTGAGATTCCCATCGCGATGCAGCAGGACGGTGCGCAGAGCTTGATGCAGGCTTAGGTTGCTGCCGCCGAGTTCAAGCAGCGTGTGCCGTGCAGCGAGGTTGTAGAGTGAGCGCGCATCCTCGAGAGGCTCGCGCGGGCCTCCACTGCCGGACAACAGTGGCAGGGCGTTTGCAATCTGCATGCCGACGGCATCGAATGTTTGAATGTTCAGCCGCATCGGCTGTTCCAAGAGCCGCCAGTTGAGCTGACGACTGCGTTGGAGTGCTGCAGATGCGAACTCACGGCTGGAACGAACAAACGGAGCCGTATCGGCGGTGAGTGGCTCGTTCTTATTTGCGAGCAGCAACTCTTTTAGTACACGGTCGCGTAGCTCAGCCGTGGCCTTGCGAGTGAACGTAACCGCAAGAACCTCTTCAGGAGACCCGACCGACTCATCGGCTAGCAGCTTAAGAAAGCGCTGGACCAGAAGTCCGGTCTTGCCTGAACCGGCGGGTGCTTCGACGATACAGGAGGCACGGATGTCGAGGGCACGCTCGCGGGCATCGGCGTCGGAGAGCCGCGGCGCGGTCGGGGAAAATTGGAGGACGTTATTCATTATCAACCTCCTCCTCGTCGGCGTCACTCTTCGTGGACAAGCTGAGCTCGTTTACGCGGCAAAGGATGCGTTGCGCACAATACTGGCAGGTCTTGACAGGGTCTTTGGGCGACACGTCGGCGATGCCGTTGGCAAAATCGTAGGCGAGTTGCGTCAACTCCGCGCGCCACTCGTCGATACGCAGCGTCAGGTCGTCGATCTTCGGGCGATTGCCGGGCAGGATGCCTGCCTCCGACTGCATGCCGATCCAGCGCATATCTTCGCCTGCAATGAGCTTGCCGAAGGTGAGACCTTTCACCTCGTCAGGCTGAAAGAGCATTGTGTAAAGCGGGAGTTGTGGCTCTTCGGGCCGCGGAATGCCCCACTGTTTCGGGTTGGCGGACCCACCGGTCTTATAGTCGACGAGCACGCTGCCAGTGACGCTCTCCACCCCATCTTCGTTTTGCAGCACACCATCAATGCGGTCGAGTCGAACGTCGAGCACGAGGGGGCCAATGGGGATCTCGGCCTTTAGTTCTCGGCCTTGAATTACAAACGGTCCGCGCTTCAACTCAATGTCGATCCAGGCGGTCATCAGGCGTAGCAGACGTTCGCGGATGACGGAGAGGTAAGCCTCGTCCCAAGCGATGCCTGAGGGGGCACTGGCTTCGCGGAGGGCATCAGCGATACAGAGTTCGAGTAGTTCGCGTCGCTCGTCAGGGTTCAACGCGGCGAGTTCGGCTTGCGATTCTAGACGCGTCCATAACTGTTGCAGTACCGCGTGAACGATATTGCCGCTCTGGATCGCATCGAGGCCGATGTCGTCCGTATCGGGCTCGATGGCGTTGAGACGCAGTTCAGCGAAGGCCCGGAATCCACAGGCTGCCTGCAACTGCAGAAGGCGCGAGCCACCGTGAATGGCGGCTGAAGGCAACGCGGGAAGCGGCCGGGTATCTGCAACCAGTTCGCAGGAGATTGGTGCAGGCAGTATCGGCGACTCTGGAACTTCGATCGTCGCAAGCTGCAACTCTGAAAGTAGAGGAGAAGGTCGAATCTCTCCGTTGGAATCCTCTATGGCTACAGTGAACATCGCCGTGCCAGTGCGGTCGAGCAGAGATTGCAGGAGCACACGCGCCTGTGCTGCGGAGTTTACGGGGTCTGTTCCCGGCATGTTGAGACTATGCTGCAGCGTCCATGCGAGCAATGGGTGCGTGTGCTCGGCTGAAGGGAGGTTTTCATCGGTAGCATGCAGAAAAAGTACGGCGTCGAAGATCGCGCCTTCGATGTCTGTGGGGCGCATGATCTGGATGGGTGCGTTTGTGGTGGGCGGTGTGAAGTCCGTCGTGGCCGCCTGCTGCGCCAGCATCTCGATGGCCCGCTCCAGCGAGACCCGCTGACCGCTGAAATCGAGCGTCGCGACGAGGTCGAGCACACTGTCCCAGGCTCGCGTGGCCTCGTATTCGGTAGCGTTCAGCGAGCGCGCCTCACTGGATGGCCAACCGGTTGATTGCACGATCCCGCGCAGAAATTCCATCCAGGCTGCATAGGTGCGCGGACGTGCGAGGTCACCGCCACGAGCGATCTCGGTCGCAAGCCGGCGTGGCCAAGCAAGGGGCGATTGATAGCGATCGAGAAGATGAAGAAAGGCGCCAAGGGAAAGTTCGGGCCGCAGGTGCTTCTCTTTACGGCGAAGGCGGGCATCGAGCTGCGCGGCGAGGTCGCGATCCTCGCCTGGGTTCAGATAGGGTGAGAGCAGCAAAGCGGTGATGCGTGGCTGCGGGAGCGCGCCGATCGACCAGCGCACCAGGTCAAGTGCATCCGTTATAAGCGCAAGCTCGCTTAGCGGCTGGCCGGTGGAGAACTCCCATGGCGTCGACGACAGGTCTGTATCAATCGATTGCAGCTCAGGTGCGAGAGCCTCTCGGAGAATAGCTTCGAACTCCGATTGTTCGTCTGCAAGGCCAGGATTGAGGACAGCGATACGTGGTATCGGCTTTACCAACGACAATTGCTGATGCAACCAATGAACAGCAGCGATCAGCTCCTCGCGTGGGTGGGCCGCTGTTAGGGTGTTGTGCTGCTTGGCAGAGCCGTCATAGACAGGCTTGATGCGCTCGATTACTGTGTTGCGATCTTGAAAAGCATTTAGCAGATGCGACTGTGCGGGGGTGAGCTTGTCGAACCCGACGAGGCGCAACTTTGGAGGTGCCTGTAGCCCTCCGTTGATAAGGTGCTGTGCCAGTGCTGCGTCGAGTCTTGAGGGGGAGATGCAGCGGTCAGTGTTGCAGCGATCTTCAAAGGAGCGGGCCCAGCGGGCGAAGGTGCGAGTATCTTCGCTGCCCGCGGTAGCTGTTAGCTGCGAGGTCGCATTCCATGAGGAGGCGAGTTGAAAGGCCGACCCAGCCAATTCCGCCAGGGATTCGCTCGAGGTCAACATGCCCTGCGAAGGATCAGCGTCGATGATTGCGCTCCACAGAAGTTGTTCTTGCGCAGGATTCAGAAGAAGGCGAGACTCCGCACCGTGAACAATGAGATCGCGATAGAGACTGCTCGTCCACTGATGCCAGCTTATGGCTCGGCCGGGCTGCCATGCGGAAAGCCCTTTAGCAGACTGCATGGCGTCATAGTCGCTGCGCAGTTCGCGGGCAGCGCGACCGTTGGGCAGCAGCAGTACCTCACCTGCATCGAGCAAGTGAAGCAGTGCGGTTCGAGTGGCGGTCGACTCCATCTAGTTGACTGTAATACCCGGCGGGTAGGCGTGCGCCTGTGGAGATTCAGACAGTGGCTTTGTTCTCAGCGTCCGGCGGAAAGAAGCTCATTGCGAGCAGCAATAACACCAGCGCAGCCGGTACGGCCATCGCAATGCGCAGCGAACCTGTATGGGTAGAGACGTAACCCATCACCCAGGGAAAGATGGCGGCACCGAGGCCCGAAGCGGCCATGATCGTCGCAGCCTGCTGTGAGTGGGGTCGGCGTCGCATGAGGATACCGAAGGTCGAGGGGAAGAATGGGGCGAGGCTCAGGCCGAGCAGAAGGCAGTAGACGCTGAGCCAGCCGCTGCTGCGGGTGGTGATGATGGCCGTCAACAGCGTCGAAGAGAGGATCAGCCCGACTCTCTGCGCGGCGGACTCGCTGAAAAAACGCATAGCGGCGCTGGAAAGCACGCGTCCGATGGTGAGGGCTCCCCATAGCAAGACAACAGCAGACTGGCCGCCGAGCAACTGAGTTTCTTCATAACGCAGGCTGTAGGTGGTAAGCCACGCGGTAAGGCATGTCTCAAGACCTCCGTAGAAAAAAAGCAGAGCCGCGAAGTGGATGTGCGCCAACCTTGGTAAGGCAATTGTTGGTAAGGACTCCTGGCCCTTGGTAGCGCCCGTTGGCCCGAATCTATGTGACGGCAACAGCCACCCGCCGAACGCTGCCAGGAGGAATAGCGCAGCAAAGATCAAGACCGGGCCATGCAGGCCGTATCGCGGCAGCAGGAGAGCCGCGAGGAAGCCGCACAGTGTCGCGCCGAGACTCCAGAAGAAGTTCAAAGTGGAAAGGGCAGCGCCGGTGTGTGTGATGTAGCGGCGACCTATCAGGATATTCAACGCCGTGATGCTGAGACCGACTCCATAACCGGAGACGAAGAGCGTAGCCATGCCCGCTGCAAGGCCATGAGCAAAGGAAAACGCTGCAAACCCCACGAAGGAGCAGAGAGCTCCGGCCAGGATGCTGCGTCGCAACAGGCCGCGCACCGAAAGGCCTCCAAGGAAGGCCCCGATAAACTTGGCTGCGATCAGGTGCCCGCTCTGCTGATCAGTAATGTGCCAGTTGTGAGCCAGTGTCGGGAGGATCGGTCCGAGGATGGCTGTACCCAGACCGGTCAGCAGGATGCCAAGTCCCAGCCACACGGAGGCCGGGCCAAAAGTATTGTTGTCGAGGGGGCGGGTCTGTTCGTGCGTGCCGCTGGGCATAGTGTCGAATTTCCGGTAGCCGCCACGAGGCGTGGTCGACTCTGTTCGAGTACGTTTCGGGTTGATCCTACCACGCAGGGTAGAGAGGGCGAATGTTGGACTCCCCGAGGACTATCATGGTTTCAGAAGATGAATCCGAGGTGTGGTGGCGTGCGGCTTAGCAGAGGTTTGTTTGCAGTGGTGCTGGGGCTTGGTATGGCAGTGGGCGTGGGCGCGCTCGAAGGCTGTCACGGTAAGACGGTTGCCGCTCCGGCAGGGAAGCAGTATCCGATTCGAGGCAAGGTCGTGAGCGTCGATAAAACCGGTAACGAGATCGTTCTGGATCACGGCGCCATTCCGGGCTTCATGGAAGCGATGACCATGTCCTACCCGGTAGCCGATCCGGCTGCCATCTCCGAACTTCACCCCGGCGATGTGATCTCCGCGACGCTGACGATGGAAGAGGATGCCGCCGGCCCGAAGAACCTGCGACTGAAGGACATCGTGATCGTCGGCGAGGCGAATCCGAATGTCAAACCGACCGTGCAGTATCACCTGCCCACTCCTGGTGAGGCGGTGCCGGACTTCAAGCTGCTGAACCAGTCGGACAAGAACGTCGATTTGAAGCAATATCGAGGCAAGGTCGTAGTAATGACCTTCATCTACACGCGCTGCCCACTGGCGGATTATTGCCCGCGCATGAGTCACAACTTTGCTCAAATCGATAAGGCGTTGGCAGGCGACAAAGACCTGTACGCGAAGACGCACCTGCTCAGCGTGAGCTTCGACCCCACGTATGACACGCCGAAGGTTTTGAAGAGTTATGGCTCGGCTTACACCGGAAAGTATGTAAACGAAACCTTCCAACATTGGGAGTTTGCCGCGCCGCCGGTATCGGAGCTGCCGAAGATGGAGCAGTACTTCGATGTCGGCGTCACTCCTGGGGAGAGCGGTACGCTGCAGCATTCGCTCTCAACCCTCGTCATCGGCAAGGACGGCAAAGTCGTCGCTTTCTGGCCCACCAACGACTGGACGGTCGAGGATGTCATGGCAAAGATCAGGGGTGCTGCGTAAGGTTTGTTCCGCTATCGCTACAATATGGAGTATCGATTCCCGTTAAAGGTTAAGAGGAGGCCCGTGTGGCGAAGTTGACGATTGGTTTTGGCGTGGTTCTGGTGTTGGTCAGCGCAGGTTTCTGGTTGGCTACTGGTCGAACGGAGACCGCCGCGCTGCACCCTGCGGGCATCGGTGTTCTGCTAATTCTCTGTGGCGTTCTGTCAAACACCGAGAACACGAAGCAGCGCATGATCTGGATGCACGTCGCCGTAACGGCCGGGCTCATCGGATTACTCCTGACGGGTATCCGCGCACTACTGACTTTGATAAAGGGAACGATTGCGGCCAACCCGCTTGGTTTTGACGAACGGGTTGTTATAGCACTGATCTGCCTGATTTATGTCGTTCTATGCGTCCGCAGCTTTATCGCTGCGCGCCGAACGCGAGTACTGTAGACAGCGCTTGCCGCCTGCGTAGACTAAAAGGACACAATGGCGAATATTGGACATTCAGGAATGGGCGGGGGCGCGATGCGTTCCGCCGAAAAAACGGGACGCAGTGGTACGCGTGCTGCCTCCGCGGCGTTGACGGCCGCGAAACCATCACCCAGCTTCAAGCAGGTATGGCCTGAGATCAAGGCTTTGGTGATGCCGCGCCGCGGTCTGCTGGCGGTGGCGTTCGTACTGATGGTCATCGGCAGAGCTGCAGGACTTGTTGTACCTGCGCTCTTCGCGCCGTTTCTCGACAGGGTGATGGTGAAGCACGACCTCAGTGTGCTGCCGTGGATCGTCGGCGGCGCGCTTGCTGCAACGCTCATCCAGGCGGCCACCTCGTACTCGCTGACGCAGCTGCTCTCGAAGTCTGGCCAGCGACTCATCACCGATCTCCGCAAGCAGGTGCAGGCACACATCGGCAGGCTCTCGGTCGCTTTTTATGACGAGAACCGCACTGGAACGCTCGTCGCGCGCATCATGTCGGACGTGGAAGGCATTCGCAATATCGTGGGCACCGGCATCGTCGACTTCGTCGGCGGCATTCTCACCGCAGTCTTTGCCTTTATATGGCTGCTGCATATCAGCGTCGCGATGACGATGCTCACCTTCGGCTTCCTCGTAGTCTTCGCACTCATCATGCAGCGCGCGTTCAGCGTGATTCGTCCTATCTTTCGCGAGCGTTCGAAGATCAACGCCGAAGTCACGGGTCGTCTTACCGAGTCCCTCGGTGGCGTCCGCGTGGTCAAGGGCTACAACGCAGAAGACAGCGAATCCAAGGTATTTGCGGGCGGCGTCGATCGCCTGCTGCAAAACGTCATCAGCTCACTCACCGCGCAATCGCTTATGGGACTCGCCGGTACCGTTGTGCTGGGCGTTGTGAGCTCTATGATCATGTTCCTTGGCGCTCGCCAGGGCAATGCAGGTCACCTCACTGCAGGCCAGTTCATGAGCTATGTCATGTTCATCGGCTTTATGACCGCGCCTGTGATGCAGCTCGTGAACGTCGGTACGCAGCTGACAGAAGCGGTTGCCGGCCTCGATCGTACGCGTGAGATTCTGGCCGAGCTGCAGGAAGACGCGAGCCCAGATCGTAAGCTGCCGTTGGGACCTCTCGAGGGAGAAGTGCAATTCGTCGATGTCAGCTTCTCGTACGTAGAGGACAAGCCGGTACTGAAGGAAATCAGCTTCGATGCCAAGCCTGGCACTGTGACGGCATTGGTGGGTTCGAGCGGCTCCGGCAAGTCGACCATCATTAGCCTCATCTGCGGCTTCCATACGGCCAAGTTGGGTGCGGTGTTGGTCGATGGACATGATCTTGCGACGGTTAAGCTCAGCAGCTTCCGCAGCCAGCTCGGCGTAGTGCTGCAGGAGACCTTCCTCTTTGATGGCACGATTAAGGAGAACATTCTGTTCTCGAACCCTGAGGCGACGGACGAAGAGTTCGCCAAAGCCTGCTCTATCGCTCGCGTGGATGAGTTCGCGAATCGTTTTCCGGAGGGTTATTCGACCATCGTGGGCGAGCGTGGCGTGAAACTCTCTGGTGGCCAACGGCAGCGGCTCTCGATCGCACGCGCGATTTTAGCTGACCCTCGTGTACTCATTCTCGACGAGGCTACGAGTTCCCTTGACTCGGAGTCCGAGGCGATGATTCAGGCGGGCTTGAACTTCCTGATGCAAGGCCGCACGACCTTCGTTATCGCGCATCGCCTCTCGACGATTCGCAAGGCCGACCAGATCCTCGTGGTTGAGCAGGGTGAGATCGTCGAACGCGGTACGCATGAGCAGTTATACGCCATGAATGGCCGCTATTTCGATCTCTACACGCGCCAGCACGGGCTGGAAACAAATCTGTTCCTTGCTCCGGGCGAAGGCGATATCGTTCCCGAGGCGGTTGCGGAGTAGCTACTCCGCAACCCCTAGCTCGCGCAGCAGGAATGCATCGTCAAAGGCGATCTCCTTCAGATAGTCGTAACGGCCTGACGCGCCGCCGTGGCCTGCATCCATGTTGATGTGCAGCAGCAGCGGCGTGTCGTTGGTCTTCAGCGTGCGAAGTTTCGCGACATACTTTGCGGGCTCCCAATACATTACCTGCGAATCGTTCAGGCTGGTTTTCACCAGCATTGAGGGGTATTCGGCGGCTTGCAGGTTGTCATAGGGCGAGTAGCTGCTCATATACTCGAAGGCTTCAGGCTCGTTTGGATTGCCCCACTCCTCGTACTCAGCTACGGTCAACGGCAAGGAAGCATCGAGCATCGTGTTCATCACATCTACAAACGGCACATGTGAGGTCACAACCCGGAAAAGCTGCGGCTTGCCCTGCTCGATGGCAAAGTTCACAACTGCACCCATCAGCAAACCACCAGCGCTGCCGCCTTCAATTGCCACGCGTTTCGGGTCGCCATACCCTTCCCGAGTCAGAAACTCGGTCGCTTCGATGAAGTCGGTGAAGGTATTGCGCTTCACCATCATCTTGCCTGCATCATGCCAGGGATCGCCCAGCTCGCCACCGCCGCGGATGTGGGCATACGCCATCACCAGGCCACGATCGAGCAGCGCCAGGCGCGAGGCCCCGAAACCAAGAGGCAAAGGATAGCCGTAAGATCCGTAGGCGTACACATACAACGGCGAAGTGCCATCCTTGTGGAACCTGTCCTTGCGATACACCAGTGATACCGGAACCTGTGTGCCATCCTTCGCGGCAAACCATAGCCGCTCGGAGGCATAGTTCGCAGCATTGAAGCCACCCGGAACCTCCTGCTGCTTGAGCAGCGCAGACTCGCCCGTTGCAACGTCGTAGAGATACACCGAACCTGGCCTTACAAGCGACTGATAGCTGTAACGAAAGCTGGTTGTATTAAAGTCTCGGTTCACATCCGATCCAGCCTCATATGCTGGATCGGGCATAGCAATCTCGCGCGGCGAGGTGGGAACACCCTCTGCGTCGAGCGGGTAAACACGCATCACGGGTAATCCGCGCTCGCGGTAGCCAGCCACGAGGAAACTCTGAAACAGGTCGACATCTTCAAGCGGAGCTTCAGGATTCTCTGCAAGAAGTTCAACCCAGGACTCTCGTGCTGTGGAGGAGACGGGTGTGCGCACCAACCTGAACTGATCAGCCCGATAATTCGTGTGGATGTAAAAATAACCAGCGCGATGGTCAACGTCGTACTCTTCGTCGTCGACCCTTTCGGCGATTAGGCGGAAGGTTGCGTCCGGCGCGTCAGCCGGCAGAAACCACGTCTCGCTAGTGGTGTGGCTACCTGCTTCGAGCAGTATGTACTTACGATCGCGCGTGCGACCAACGCCGACGTTAAATCGCTCGTCCGGCTCATGAAACACCTGGATCGGATTGTTACCCAGCTTAAGCCGGAATACTCGGTCCTGGCGCTTCGTCTGTTCGTCTTCGGTCGAGTACAGCAGCGTCCTCGAATCGGCCGCCCAGGCGATGGAGCCAACGCGCTCAGCGGTCTCCGTCAGATCTTCGCCGGTCGTCAGATCGCGAACGTGCAGCGTGTACTGTCGGAAACCCGTATTGTCTGTTGTATACGCGAGCAAGTTTCCATCGGGACTCAAGCCCAGTGCACCAACGGACATGAAAGGTTGCCCTTCAGCAAGCTTGTTCACGTCGAGAATCGTCTCTTCGGGTGCATCGGCCACTCCCGCCGCACGACGAAGGTAGCGCGCATACTGCAGACCTTTTTCCGTGCGTGAAAAATACTCCCACGCTCCGTCGCGATAAGGAACAGAGGAGTCGTCCTCTTTGATGTGCGAGAGAATCTCGTCGTAGAGCTTCTGCTGCAGGGCCTCGGTGCCTTGCATCGACGCAGCAGTATAGGCGTTCTCTGCCTCGAGGTACTCCAGCACTCGCGCCGTACCTTTTTCGCGCATCCAGGCGTAGTCGTCGTGCAACTCGGTGCCATGCAGGAATGTGGCGGTAGGTAACTTTTCAGCGGAGGGTGGTGCGGGCAACATCGTTTTCATCGGATACTCCATGTCCAGAATAAATCTCCTCGCAGTGCAACGCCGCCTTATCGTCGACACTCTCACTGCTCGGACGATGTTTGGAGATCACGGCTTTGCCGAAGGAGATACGACGATGAAGAGAATAAACAAGTTTTGTTGTACGCTGTCGCTGACTTGTGCCGGTGTGCTTGCAGTTCTGCCCGCCCACGCCGAGGTCACAGACGCGGATAAGAGCTTCCTTTCGATGGCAGCGCAGTCGGATGTAAACGAAATAGCCATCAGCAAGCTTGCCGAGAGCAAGGCCACAAACCCCAGCGTCAAGGCGTTCGCGCATAAGATGGTCGCCGATCATACGATGCTTTCGGCCAAGATGAAGCCATTTGCGCAAGCCTGGATGCTGACCCCTCCCTCAGGTCCGGATGCTGATCATCAGGCGGAGATCGACAAGCTGAACGGGCTTTCAGGTATGGATTTTGACAAGGAATACATGCAGGCGATGGATAAGGACCATCACAAGGCACTCGATGCCTTCACGAACGAGGTCAATTCGACCACGGACATGAAATTCAAGACGGCTGTGATGAAGGGCAAGAGTGTCGTCGCCGCGCATACAAACATGGCCGACAGCATGGTTGCCAAGATGTAAAGGTTTGTCGGCAGTTCGAGATGCCTCTCACGTTTGTATTGGGTGGGAGGCGTCACTGAGTGGCGCGGAACTTCTTAACAGAGAACGGCGTACCATGGTTCAGTGATGAAACTGCACGTAACGATTGCGGGAGTTTTGTTGGCAGCCTGCTCGGTCTTTGCCCGAGCACAGGTTGTAGACAAGCTGCCCGCGCCAACCGACTATGTAAGCGACTTCGCAAATGTTATCGATCCGGGATCTAAGCAGCAGATCGACGAGCTGTGTTCCGAGCTCGATCATCAGGCCCACGCGCAGGTTGCTGTCGTCACCATTCCTTCCCTCGAAGGACAATCCATCGAAGAGTTTTCCACTGCGTTGGAAGACAAGTGGAAGGTCGGCCCGAAGTCGACCGATCGCGGCCTGCTTATGGTCTTCGCGATCAAAGAGCACAAGCGCCGCATCGAAGTCGGCTACGGTCTTGAAGGAATCCTGAACGATGCCAAGGTCGGCGATATCGGCCGCAGCATGGTGCCGCAGTTGGAGCAGGCGCAGTACGGTCCTGCCATCTATGGTGGACTGCAACAAATCTCGAGGGTCATAGCCACCGACGCGGGTGTAACGCTTACACAGTCTCAACCGCAGCACACCTACCACCGCGAACAGAAACGCGGGTCGAACATCGGCTCCATCATCCGCATCATTTTCTTCCTGATCGTTCTGGTCGTCATCTTCTCGGGGCGTGGCGGCGGCAGCGGCTGGCTCTGGTTCCTGCTTGGCAATGTGCTGGGTAGCGGCGGTGGCGGAGGTCGCGGTCGAGGTGATGGTTTCGGCGGTGGTGGTGGTGGAGACGGCGGTGGGGGGTTTGGCGGCTTTGGCGGTGGCGGTTCCGGTGGCGGCGGCGCCAGTGGCGATTGGTAACAAGTTCTTTGCTGAGCCGTAAAGCAGTTGAAGTAAGCTGATTTCGATAGGCGAGTCAGCAGTGAGGCAAACGATGCAGACGATTGAAGGAAAGGGAAACTCGATGAAGGGTTTGTGGATTGGGCTCGGCGTAGTAGGAATCTTTGTGGTGGTGCTGCTCTTCGGCGCAGGGAGTTATATCTCCTCGAAGAACCAGTTTGTGCAGCTGAATGAGGATGTCAACAGCGCGTATTCGCAGGTAGACGTGCTGCAGCAGCGTCGTCTTGACCTGATCCCGAACTTGGTGGCCAGTGTGAAGGGCTACGTGAAGGAAGAGTCCACGGTGCTGACCAACATTGCGAATGCTCGCGCCGGTGTCATCGCTGCAGGCTCGGATCGCGCCAGCAGCATCGACGCCAACAGCAAGCTAGACGTGGCGATTAGCCCGTTACTCCGCCTGCAGGAAACCTACCCTGACCTGAAGGGCAACGACCAGTTCAACCGTCTTGAGGACGAACTGGCTGGCACGGAAAACCGCATTGCGGTAGGTCGCGAGCGCTACAACAGCACGCTGAAGACCTACAACGTGGCTGTGCAGCAGTTCCCGGGCAGCCTATGGGCTGGGTTTGCTGGATACCATGTCCGCAATGAGTACTTCAAGGGCAACCCTGCGAATGCGACAGCTCCGACGGTCGACTTCAGCAAGTAACAATCTTCGACTATGAACGAGAAGAGGCCCGGATGATTCCGGGCCTCTTGCTATAGCAGACCGTTCTTACGGAGTGCGCCGAAGATGCGCTCTATGGACCAATCGAGCGACTCGGTGCCTGAGACCGTCACGCTGGCGCGAGTCTGCGAAGGCAGCACGTAGAGGTCGGCCATTGGTTTGGCCGTGGCGGCGAACTGCTCTCGCACCGACTGCTCGGTGCGGCCCCGTTCGAGCATGTCGCGATAGATGCGGCGATTGAGGCAGACCTCGTTGGGCGCATCGACGTAGATGCTGAAGTCGTACAGCGGAGGCAGCTCGACGTAGTGCAGCGCAAGTATGCCTTCAACGATGACGAACTTAGAGGGCGCAATCGCATCGAAGGCTCCGGCAACTCGCGAGTGCGCGGCGAAGTCATAGACGGGCCGTTGAATCGTCTCTCCCGCCGCGAGGGCTCGGATGTGCGCGATGAACAGCTCGCTTTCCAGAGATTCGGGAGAATCAAAGTTTTGATGGTGCCGTTCTTCCGGAGAAAGGTGCGACAGATCCCGATAATAGAGATCGAGCGGAAAGAGCGTCGCGTTCAACTGGTTCGCAAGCTCGCGCGCAAGCGTTGTCTTGCCAGAGCCGGAACAACCGGCGATGCCGAGTAGGATGGGGCGCGCCTGGCGCGAAGGGTCGGTGTTGGAGGCCACAGGAAGAGACTACTTGATTACGGCAGACGGTTGCTATGGTAGCTTTTTCGCATGACACTCATGCGCAATGGATTTGCATTTCTGCTTGGCGTAGCTGTGCTCGGACTTCCAGCCTTGTCTGGATGCGTCGCGAGCGGTCAGGCTGCAGCCACGACCTCCGAAGCTGCGGCAGCGGCTAAGTCGTACACCGCATCTCGACACGATGAGCTGACGCAGCAGTTTGAGGAGTTTCTCGCGATGCCAAACGTGGCGGCTGATCCCGAAGGCCTTCGCTGGAATGCTGCCTTTCTCAGCGCGCAACTGAAGGCGCTAGGCGCAGAGACGGCGCTGCTGTCTGCACCTGGGTTGGAGTCGGCTCCGCCTGTCGTGTGGGGCGAGCTGAGAACGCCCGGAGCGACGCGCACCATCGTGTTCTACGCGCACTACGATGGTCAGCCGGTGACACCCTCTGAATGGGAGACGGGAAAGCCATTTACTCCGTATTTGAAGACAGTGGGCGGTGAGCCGCGCGTGTATGCGCGCGGAGCAGGCGACGACAAGGCAGCTATTTTTGCGCAGATGACCGCCTTAGAGGCTATTGCCGCAGCACATCTGAAGCTGACAGCCAATCTTCGCTTCGTCTGGGAGGGCGAAGAGGAGGCCGGTTCCGCGCATCTGGAGCAGATTCTGTTGGCGAACCGCGAACGCATCGGTGGCGATATCTGGCTGGTCTGCGATGGACCTGTCGACCAGACGCGGCTGCAATCGCTGGCGTTTGGCGCTCGCGGCGACGCGCATGTGCAGATCACGCTGTTCGGACCGAACCATCCTCTGCACAGCGGCCACTACGGCAATTGGGCGCCGAACCCGGCGATGATGCTGGTGCAGCTTCTCGCAGGGATGAAGGATGCTGATGGGCATGTGCTGATTCCGCACTTTTATGACGGCATTGCGCCGCTCGGTCCGGTTGAGCGCAAGGCACTCGCGGATGCGCCGGTGAACGACGAGATGTTGCGCCAGGAGCTTGCCCTGGGACACGTGGATGGTGGTGGCAGACATCTGCTTGCGTTGCTGAACGAGCCTTCGCTGAACATCAACGGCATCGCGGCAGGGCAGACGGGAGCTCACTCGACCAATTCGATCCCCTCGACGGCGACGGTGAACCTGGACATCCGATTAGTTGTGGGCACCGAAGGCAAGGTCGAGCAGCAGCGCGTCGTCGATTACGTGCGTTCGCAGGGATACTTCATCACCGAATCCCAGCCGACTCGTGACGAGTTGCTGGCTCATCCAAAGATGGCGCAGATCAAGCTCGACCCGGTGGAGGAGGCTGTGCGTACGCCGATGGACCTGCCTATCGCGACCGAGGTGATCGCTGCGGTCAAGAGCGCACGCGGCCGCGTGGTCCTGCTGCCAACCATGGGAGGAACTGTTCCGCTGAAGGCGATGGAAGCAGCCGCGAAGACGCACACGATTACCGTCCCCATCGCAAATCACGACGACAACCAACATGCCGCGAACGAAAATCTTCGACTGCAGAACCTCTGGGACGGCGCTGAGACGATGGCTGCGTTGATGGCCATGCGCTAGCCTTCGGTGCTGTGTCTAAGCGCTCGCGACCTTCGGAATCAGAGCCTTCAATAGCTGCGTGAACTGCGCCTCCACGCGTTTGCCGATCTCCATCACCTCTTCGTGATGGATCACGCGATCGAGCACACCGGCGGCCATGTTTGTGACCAGGGAGATGCCGAGCACCTCGATGCCCATGTGGCGGGCGATGATGACCTCGTGCACGGTGCTCATGCCGACAAGGTCCGCGCCTAGCGTGCGGAAGGCGCGAATCTCGGCAGGTGTTTCGTAGCTGGGCCCCAGTACAGCGAGATAGACGCCCTCGGGTAGAGGAATCTGGAGCGCTGCAGCTTCCTGTAGCGCGAGCTTGCGCAGGCGCGGCGAGTAGGCCGTGGTCATGTCGAAGAAACGAGCGCCGCTGTTAGGCTGTGTGCCGAAACGAGGCTCGTTCGGGCCGACAGCCGCGTTGATGCCGGTGAGGTTGATATGGTCGCTGATGCCGACCAGCGTGCCTTCACCATAGCTGGTATTAATGCCGCCTGCCGCGTTGGTCACGATCAGTTTTGAGCAGCCAAGCAGGCCGAGCACGCGCGTGGGAAACGTGACCTCGGCCATCGAATAACCTTCGTAGGCATGAACGCGTCCCTGCATTACGGCGACGCTAACGCCAGCGATGGTGCCCAGCACGAGTTTGCCGCTGTGGCCTTCCACGGTAGAGAGCGGCCAGCCGGGAATCGAGGCATAGTCGATCACTGTTGCATTCTCAACCTGCGTGGCGAAGTTGCCGAGGCCTGAGCCAAGAATGATGCCAAGCGTAGGAGCAACGGCGTGGAGAGAACGAATGTGGTCGGCGGCGGCGAGAACGCGAGTGTAGAGGTCGGACATAGCTTTTCATTCTAGACCGCCTTGCGCATCGCCTCATGACTTACGCGGTCAGTAGTCGATCCCTTTCCAGTAGTTGGGCGTGTCGACGTATTCATAGCGCTGCGGGTTGGAGTTGACGATGGTCTGGGCGGTTGTGTTCCAGGCGGTGACATGCCCGCCTGTTTCTGTATCCAGCAGGACAGACTTGTCGAGAATGTAGTTGGAGAAGGCCTGACTCTGGCGGTCCATCACGTCGTTGTGTTGCTCGAAAGAAGCACGCTGCTCGTCCTCTTGCTGATGCGTGGCGGCTATGCGTGCGTCTACGTCCCGGCCTATCTGGTGGATTGCTTCGATGACGGGGCCGGCCAGTGCACCTGCTTGAGCATTCACAACGGCCTGATTGACCTGAAAGCTGCCAAGCATAGCTCGCAGTGTGGCGCGTTCGCGGCTTGCTACTTCGGGTGGAGCGAAGGCGAGGTTGGCAAGGTTCATGAAGCTTCCACTGCCATCCATTTGCGACTGGCAGAAGGAGCCTTCGAACTGCAGGGATTGGCCGTTGCTGGAGCTTGTGCCTGAGAGGATGGCGCAGCGTGCGCCGGACGAGCGAACAGGTTGCTGCTGCGCGATCTGGAGGGGTGTGACCGCAGGACTGCCATTGCGCAGGGCCTGATTGTTGAGCTCGACCAATGTGCGCCCGAGATCGGCGCCATAGGGCGCGACCAGGCTCTTTGCGTAAATGGTGTTGCGACCGGCCGCCGAGCGACCAAAGGCCATCGCCTGCCCCGTGCGCGGATCGTTCGAGTTGTGCGCAAGGTATGGGAAGCCCAGGGCGACAACTTCGCCGTGCGGCCCCTGCGCCAGAATGGTGCCTCCACCGCTGCCTTGAGCGACACGCCAGCCTTCGGCCAGCATCATGGAAGCGGAGTTGTCCTGAAGGCGATAGGGGCGAAGTTGGGCCACCGGGCCGGAGGCAGCTTCGGCTGAGTGGCCTCCTGTTGCGGACGAGGACTTGCTTGCTGGCTTCCAGACAGCGAAGAGCGACTGCAGCATCGGATTGATCGATTTGCCGAAGCGCGCAGATTCGTCGGTGAGCAACGCGGCCTCCACATGGCCGGACGCATTCGAAGTCAGCAGCATGCCAGCGACTTTACCCATTCCCGGGTTGTGCGGGGTGAGGGTGAAGAAGACGGCGTCTGAATCGGTGCCTCGTACCCGAAAGACTCGTCCGACCTGCGGACGCTCGCCGTACCTCTGGTGCAGGCTTTTGAGGATGACGCCCATCGCGGCGGGAGGCGTGTTCGCGCCGTCGACTGTGCCGTAGACGATGGTTCCTCCCTGCGGGCCGGGCATGTTGCGCAGAGGAGTCTGCGCGAAGGAGGCGGTGAGCGCGGCGAAGGTCAGAAGGAAGGCAGCGAGTCGCAGGGAACGCATGGTGGTCCTTTCAAGAAGGACTAGACCGTAAGACTCTGGGAGAGGCGGTCCGTGTCCTTCTATCTGGATATGCGTAAACGGGCGGGAAAGTGACTCACGTCCTCTAACTATTCGATTATTTGATCAACATGCTGACGATGCTTGCGGACATCAGGTTCGCCATTGTTCCAGCGAGCATGGCTCGCAGGCCAAGATTCGCCAGATCATTGCGGCGGTTGGGGACGAGAGCTCCAATGCCGCCGATCTGCATACCGATCGAACCCACGTTGGCAAAGCCGCAGAGCGCAAAAGTGGCGATGGAGAAGCTGCGCGGGGAGAGCGTTGCCTTGATGTTGCCGAGTTCCTTGAACGCGAGAAACTCGTTGATTATGGTGCGGGTTCCAAGCAGGTTGCCGATGGTTCGGGCCTCGTGCCAAGGGATGCCGATGAGCCACGCGACGGGCGCTCCTACGACGCCGAGGACGTTGTTGAGCGAGTGCGGGAACGGGATTCCGTGTATCCACAGCTTGTTCGAGATGTCGAGCATGATGGCGTTGAACAAGCCGACGAGTGCGACGAAGGCTAGCAGCATGATCGCGACGTTGAATGCGAGTTGGCCGCCGTCGATAGTGCCGCGGGCGATGGCACCGATGAAGTTTTCGTTCGCGTGCTCCTCGCTCGGAGGCATCGTGACGGTGCCTGCGGTGGCGGGAACCTCGGTTTCAGGGACGAGCATCTTGGCGACGAGGATGGTTCCTGGCGCGGTCATGATGACGGCGGAGAGCAGGTCCTTGGCGTTGATGCCGAAGAGGATGTAAGCGGCCATGATGCCGCCGGAGACGTGCGCCATGCCGGAGGTCATGATGGTCATCAGCTCGGAGCGGGTCGCTCCGGCGAGGAATGGACGGATCGTTAGCGGCGCTTCGGTCTGGCCCATGAAGATGCTCGCCGCGACGTTGGTCGATTCAGCACCGGAGGTTCCCATCGTCCACTGCATGATCCAGGCGACGACCTTGATGATCTGCTGCATGAGGCCGATGTGATACAGGATCGCGAAGAAGGCGGAGACGAAGATGATGGTTGGCAGAACGGAGAAGGCGAAGACCGAGAGCGGGTTCGACGGGACGCCGAGGTAGCCGAAGACGAGGCCGGAACCGTCTGCTGCGTGGCCGAGAAGACCGGTGATGAAGTCAGAGGTGTGCTTCAGGATCGTCTGTCCGTAGGTCCACTTGATCACGGCGAAGGCGAAGAGGACCTGTAGCGCGAGACCCCAAACGACGGTCTTCCATCGGATGGCGCGCCGGTTGGTGGAGAAGGCGTAGGCGAGGCCGAGAAACGTCAGAAGACCGAGAAGTCCGGTGAATCGTGCCAAAGAATGAATCTCCGATGCGCTGGGAATGATGTGGAACTGAGTGTAACGGTTCGTACGGTGAAACGCGCAAAGATTCCTGACCGGTCCGCTTGCGTTGTAGGCATGGAGTGTTACACTGTCGTTGGTCGTCGAATACTTTTGGTCTTCTTGCTTGTTCCAGCATTACTGCTATACACGCAAAACACCAACAACGCGTTCAGCGGTACATTGCTTAAAGGAACATGAATACAATGGAACAGGGAACAGTAAAATGGTTTAACGATGCTAAGGGTTTCGGATTTGTCAGCCGCGAGAGCGGAGATGACGTTTTCGTTCACCACAGCGCGATCCAGGCGAACGGCTTCCGCACCCTCCAGGAGGGTCAGCGCGTTCAGTTCAACGTGGTCAAGGGACCCAAGGGCTGGCAGGCTGAGAACGTTCAGGCTATCTAACTCGATCTTCGAGTAAGACAAAAGGGCGATTCCTTCGGGAGTCGCCCTTTTGCTTTGTCTGGAGGTCTCCCCCTCCCCCCGTACTTAGGTCTCAAAGTATTCAAATCAGATGGGTTAGGTCTGGACTTTGTGTGTCTGAGTCCAAATCCCGCTTGAGGCTTGTGAATAGACGAAGGGAAACTTTTCTAACCTCTTATTTAATTGTAGCGGGTGGGACCTGCGAACATACAATTGTTTTTGGGGGGTGAAGGTGTTTTGTTTTGTTAGGTTTGAGTGGAAGAGAGGGTCGTGAGGGGTTGACAGTGATTTCTGGGGGGCATTCTGCAAACCCATATCCCAAAGGCGGGACATGGGGCACCCGGAGTCCTGCGGATTCTGTTAGGGCAGGGTGGCGGCGGTGACGATCTCGCGGATAAGTAGCTGCGGGGTGGGAGGGGTGTCGGTTAGGGTGACTGTGGCCTGGAGCATGGCGTAGGGTTCGTCGAGGAGGGCGGGATCTTCGGTGAAGAGGGTGAAGATGGGCTGGCCTGCGGTGAGGCGGTCGCCTAGTTTGGCGTGGGATTCGATGCCGACGTGGGCGCTGACCGGGCCGCCGGGAACGGCTCGACCGGCTCCGAGCCGCTGAACGGCCCAGCCGACTTCCTTGCAGTCCATGGAGGAAAGATAGCCGTTGCGGGAGGCGGTGAGGACGCGCTTGGCTGCTGGCTTATGGAAGAGGGCGGGATTGGCGAAGACGGAGGTATCGCCGTGGTGGGCTGCGACGATCTGAAGCCAGGACTTGTAGGCACCGCCGGAGCGGATGAGTTCGGCGGCCAGCAGAGCACCGGCCTCGGGTGTGGCGGACTTGCCAGCGAGGTAGAGCATCCAGCCGCTGAGGGTGTTGGAGAGGGTGATTAGGTCCGCGGACATGCGCTGGTGTTCGGGGGAGATGGGCTTGTTCTGGAGGATGTCGACGCACTCCCAGACCTCGACCCAGTTACCCGAGAAGCGACCGAGAGGTTCATCCATAGTCGTGAGCAGAGCTGCCGTGCGGGTGCCGCTGCGCTCGCCGGTGGCGACCATGAGTTCGGCGAGGAACTTGGATTTTTCGTAGGTCGGCATGAAGGCGCCGGAGCCGACTTTGACGTCTAGGACGAGGCCGTTAAGGTCTTCGGCGAGCTTCTTGCTCATGATGCTGGCGCAGATAAGGAAGGGTGATTCGACGGTGCCGGTGTGGTCGCGCATGGCGTAGAGGATGCGATCGGCGGGGACGAGGCGCGGTGTCTGCCCTACGAGCACCGCGTGACAGTCGCGCAGGACCTCCATCATTTGCGGGAGGGTGAGCTGGGTGTCGAAGCCGGGGATGGTTTCGAGCTTGTCTAAAGTTCCACCCGTATGTCCCAGGCTCCTCCCGCTGATCATTGGGACGGAGATGCTGGGGGTGTTTTCGAGGCCCGCGGCGGCGAGAGTGGGCGCGATGAGGAGCGAGGTCTTGTCGCCGACGCCGCCGGTGGAGTGTTTGTCGACGGAGAAGGTGTTGAGGGGCTTCGTATCGAAGACCTCGCCGGAGAAGCGCATGGCGGTGGTGAGGTCGGCGGTCTCGCGGAGGGAGAGTCCGCGCTGGAAGACGGCCATGAGGAAGGCGCCGAGCTGGGCTTCGGTGAGGGTGGCGGCCTTTGGATCAAGGCTCAGGGCGGTGACGGCTTGGACGAAGGCGTTGATGTCGGCGGTGGAGAGCTCGAGGCCGTCGCGTTTTCGGAGGATGAGGTCGATTGGGTGCATAGGGGGAAGAGCTAGTGAGGAGTGAGAAGTGAGGAGTGAGAAGTAAAGGCAACGGCAAAAGCAAAAGCAGCGGCAAGCGCAGAAGCGGATTCCCTGCGGAGAATGACAAACAAGAGGGCAAAAGCAGAAGCCGATTCCTTCGGGAATGACTGACAACGTGGCGATGGTCAGGCGGGGGTGATGAATTCGCCGCGGAAGGCGTGGGGGATGAGGGCGCCGAGTGTGGTGGTTATGGGGCCGGATTCGTCGGGGTAGAGGATGAGGGCGTTGTCGGGGGCGAACTCGGCGAGGGTTTGGCGGCAGGCGCCACAGGGCATGGAGGCGGCGTGGTTGAGGTTGGCGACGGCGACGGCGCGAAGACGGATGCCGGGGCCGAACTGGCTGACGGCGCGGGCGATGGCAGCCTGTTCGGCGCAGCTAGTGAGGCGGTAGGAGGCGTTTTCGACGTTGCAGCCGGTGACGATGGAGCCGTCAGTGAGGAGCAGGGCGGCGCCGACGCGAAAGTGGCTGTAGGGGGAATAGGAGTTGGCAGCGGCTTCGGCGGCCAGATTGAGGAGCTTTTGACGGTCGGAGAGAGAGAGGGCGCCGGGTTCGGAGAAGGAGGTCATGGATTGTTTAGCCTAGCGGCTTGCCGGTTGACTGGCAAGCCGCACAGGTTCGCAAGGTGAGACCGTGCCGGATGGTGAATGTGGCGGGGCCCGAATGCAAGGATGGCGGCAGAGGAAGGACAGCAGTTAAATAGGTAAGCCCGGCAATCGGCCGGGCTTGAAGTCGTTTCCTACCTGATTTGCCCTTAGGCAATGACGGCTGCAATTCTTTTCAGCAAAGGTGAGTGTTTAGAAGAACAATTGCTTTTTGAGTCTCTTTGTTCTAACTCAGGCTGAAGGCAGTGTCAGGTAGAAGGGCAGTCTTAGGCAGCGGACTGAGGATTCGACACAGTGGACGTGCTTGGGCACGAGGGGTGGCAGCAGTGAGATGAGCAGCAGCAGCTGAAACAGCTGAACAGGCTAAAAAAGCAACAGAACATAATTACCTCCGGTGGAATTACTATCGTCACCTTAGCCGCGGGTGTGACCCAAGTCAACCATAAAAGGTGTATTTAGTCATGCCGAACGAAGATAAAAGCTGAATCAAAGCCAGTTAGGCCAGGCCTAGATGAGATCTTTGGTAACCATCTTTGGTATTGGGAGGTCGCATAGTACCAATGTTTTCCCGTTATTTCTCGCAATCCAAAGCGGTGGTTTGCGCGTACACGTCGTCCTGTAGGACTTAAGTAATGTTTTGGGAAAGTTCAAGAGCGCGCACAAGAAAAAGCCCGGCGAGAGCCGGGCTTTGCTGAACTTGGGTGGCTAGTAAGAGTGAGCAAATCTGCAAGGTAAGAATTTGGGCAGGAAAAAGCCCGGCAAAAACCGGGCCACAACATGGAACGAAGGTTTTGGTATCGAGTAGGTGTCAGAGAAGCCAATAAGGGGTGCGGGAGGCGCGAATGCATGCGTCTTTCCCTGGGCGAAGCCAACCCGATATGGGTGGGCTACACATGGGTGCTGCGATTGCTTCGAAGATCAAGCTTTCGCTGCACCCGTAGAAGGCTGCAGGCAACTACTCGGTGCTGCCGCCCTGTGCGCTGCCACCGGTGCCGGTCGACTGACCGCCGCCGCTGCCGCCATGGCAATCGCCGCCGGAGTGGTGCGAGGAACCGCAGCAGGAGCTACAGCAGCAGGAGAAGCACGAGAAGAAAGAGAAGAAGCAACAGAACATTGTTTTTTTGAACCTCCGAATAAGGAAGAAGTTAGCAACCGACTTGACCTAAGTCAACGAAAATAGGGAGGTTTGCTGTGTTCCCAATATGGCACTTTAGGGGTAGGGTGATCGCGTCAGGGGGCAGTGTGGTGGCGGTGAAAAGGATGCTTTGAGAGTTTTGTACGGCGAATGGTGACAGAAACGGCATCTGTAGGATGGGAACGTATGTCCAGGGAAGCTGATGTGTCGGATGCGAGCAGGCAGAAAAAGACAGGCAGGGTGAGGGGTTCGAAGCCCGAGGCTGTGGCGGAGATTGATGCGCTGGGGGTGTTTCACCCAGTGACGGCGCAGTGGTTTCGCGCGGTGTTCGAGGGGGTGACGGCTCCGCAGCGGGAGGGTTGGCCAGCGATTGCGCGGGGTGAGTCGACGCTGATCCTGGCGCCGACAGGGACGGGCAAGACGCTGACGGCGTTTCTGTGGTGTCTGGATCGGCTGATGCTGCAAGGGCAGGGAGTAGGGAATAGGGAGCAGGGAGCCGCTGAAGGGGTGCGGGTGTTGTATTTGTCGCCGCTGAAGGCGCTGGCGGTGGATGTGGAGCGGAATTTGCGGTCTCCGCTGGCGGGGATTGCGAACAGGGCCGAGCGCGAGGGCGTGGCGGTGCAGGTGCCCACGATTTCGGTGCGGACGGGGGATACGAGTCCGAAGGAGCGCGCGCAGTTCAAGCGGCATCCGGGGGAGATTCTGATTACGACGCCGGAGTCGCTGTACCTGCTGCTGACGAGCGATGCGGGGAACGCGCTGCGGTCGGTGGAGACTGTGATTATCGATGAGATCCACGCGCTGGTGCCGACCAAGCGCGGGGCACATATGATGCTGAGCCTGGAGCGGCTGGAGGCGCTGGTGGCGGCGAATGGGGGTGGGCCGATTCAGCGGATCGGGCTGAGCGCGACGCAGCGGCCGCTGGAGGAGGTGGCGCGGTTTCTGGGGGGAGCGGAAAGTAGCGGCACGACGGTTGAGAAGCAGGTTCTTCGCTCCGCTCAGGATGACAATCTACAGACGAATGAATCTGAGCCGGCGGGGGTGCGGTTTCGGCCCGTGACGATTGTGAATGCCGGGGCACGGAAGGTGCTGGAGCTGAAGGTCGAGGTGCCGGTGGAGGACATGGCGAAGCTCGGCGACATTGAGGAGTTGCCGAGCGGGGCGGCAAGCCAAGGACCGAAGCGGACGTCGATCTGGCAGAGTATTCATCCGAGGCTGCTGGAGATTATTCGAGAGCGGACGTCGACGCTGATCTTTGTGAACGCGCGGCGGGTGGCGGAGAGGCTGGCAGGGGCGATCAATGAGCTGGCGGGGGAGTCGATTGCGCGGGCGCATCACGGCTCGCTGGCGGCGGCGCAGAGGAGTGAGATTGAGGAGCTGCTGAAGGCGGGCAAGCTGCGGGCGCTGGTGTGTACGTCGTCGCTGGAGCTGGGCATCGATATGGGAGCGGTGGATCTGGTGATCCAGATCGAGGCTCCGCCGAGTGTGGCGAGCGGGATGCAGCGGATTGGGCGGGCGGGGCACCAGGTGGGGGCTCCGAGCACGGGTATCATCTTTCCGAAGTATCGGGCGGACCTGATTGCGTGTGCTGCGGTGACGCAGGCGATGCATGAGGGGCATGTGGAGTCGACGCGGTTTTTGAGGAACCCGCTGGATGTGCTGGCGCAGCAGATGGTGGCTGTGGTTTCGCAACCGCCGGGGGTGGTCGTGGCTCCGAGCAAGAAGCAGGTCCTTCGACTGCGGGCTGTGGCCTCCGCTCAGGATGACAATCTCGCGGCGGAAGACGAGGGTGGGATCAGCTATGAGGCGCTGCTGGGGATTGTGCGGAGCGCCGCGCCGTTTGCGGGGATGAGCGTGACGACGTTCAACGGCGTGCTCGATATGCTGGCGGGGCGGTATCCGAGTGACGAGTTCGCGGAGCTGCGACCGCGGGTGACGTGGGACCGCGAGAAGAACTGGATCACTCCGCGGCAAGGTGTGAAGCGGATAGCTATTTTGAACGGCGGGACGATTCCGGATCGCGGCACGTATGGGGTGTTTTTGAGCGGGGCTACGAAGCCGCTGCGGGTGGGCGAGCTGGACGAGGAGATGGTGTTCGAGGCACGGACGGGCGAGACGTTTGTGCTGGGGGCTTCGACGTGGCGGATCGACGAGATTACGCAGGACCGCGTGCTGGTGAGCCCTGCTCCGGGTGAGCCGGGAAAGATGCCGTTCTGGCATGGCGACAGGCCGGGAAGGCCGATCGAGTTCGGGCGGCGTATTGGAGCGCTAGTGCGAGAGCTGCGAGCGATGCCTCGCAACGTGGCGATGACGAAGCTGGTGAGCGATCACGATCTGGATGAGAAGGCGGCGGAAAATGTGCTGCGGTATCTGGTCGATCAGGAGCTGGCAACGGAGCAGGTGCCGGACGATCGGACGATTGTGATCGAGCGAGTGCGCGATGAGCTGGGGGACTGGCGGGTGTGCGTGCTGACACCGCTGGGAAGCCGCGTGCATACGCCGTGGGCGATGGCGGTGTCTGCGAAGCTGAAGGCCGCGGGGCTTGATGTAGAGACGATGTGGAGCGAGGACGGGTTCGTGCTGCGATTCCCGGAGAGCGACGCGCCGCCCGATGTTGACGTGTTGATGATGAGTCCGCTGGAGGCGAGTGAGCTGGTGATGGCGCAGCTTGGCTCGACGGCGCTGTTTGCGGCGAAGTTTCGCGAGGCGTCGTCGCGTGCGCTGTTGCTGCCGAGGCGCAGGGCGGAGGGACGGACGCCGCTGTGGCAGCAGAGAAAGCGTGCCTACGACCTGCTGAGTGTGGCGAGCCGGTATGCGGAGTTTCCGATGCTGCTGGAGGCGTACCGCGAGTGCCTGCGCGATGTGTTCGATATGCCGGCGCTGATGGAGGTGCTGCGCGGGATCGAGACGCGACAGACGCGGGTGCATGTGGTGGATTCGCGCATGCCTTCGCCGTTTGCGGGAGCGCTGCTGTTCAGCTATGTGGCGAACTACATCTATGACGGCGATGCTCCGCTGGCAGAGCGACGGGCGCAGGCGCTGGCGATCGATCAGGACCAGCTGCGGGAGTTGCTGGGCGATGCCGATCTGCGCGAGTTGCTGGACTCGGCGGCAATCGAGGAGACGGAAGAGCAGCTGCAGTGCGTCGTGGAAGGCTACAAGGCCAGGAACATGGACGGCCTGCACGATCTGCTGCTACGGCTGGGCGATATGACGCGGGCGGAGATTGCTCTGCGGTGTGAGACGCCTGAGGTAGCGGCGACGGTGGACCGGCTGATCAAGGCGAGGCGCGCGCTGGAACTGTTGATTGCAGGCGAGCGGCGGGTGATTGCGGTGGAGGATGTGGCTCGAGTGCGGGATGCGCTGGGTGTGCCGCTGCCGCCGGGTCTGCCTGCGGCGTTTCTTGAGGCGGTACCGGATGCGCTGCTGGATATTGTGCGGCGGTACGCGCGCACGCATGGGCCGTTTACAACGCCGGATGTGGCGACGCGGTATCAGCTTTCGAACGCGACGATTGAGGTGACGCTGCAGAAGCTGGTGGGGCTGGGACGCGTGGTGGAGGGCGGCTTTCGACCGGGCGGGTTGAATCGCGAATGGATCGACGCCGAGGTGTTGCGCGCGGTTCGCAGAAAGAGCCTGGCGAAGCTGCGCAAGGAGGTTGAGCCGGTGGCGCAGCGCACGCTGGCGCGGCTGTTTACGCGGTGGCAGGGCGTGGTGCAGCCACGGCGCGGGCTGGATGCGTTGCTGGATACGATTGAGAATCTGCAGGGCGCTCCGCTGCCTGCGTCTCTGCTGGAGAGCGAGATTCTGCCGGCGCGGATTAGTGGGTATCGGTCGTCGGATCTGGACACGCTGATTGCGGCGGGTGAGGTGGTGTGGGTGGGGCTTGATCCGCTGGGGGAGCGGGATGGGCGGATCGGGCTGTATCTTGCGGAGAAGCTTTCTGGATTGTGGGCTCCGACGAGGGTCGTGCCGGTGCAGAAGCAGGTCATTCGCTCTGCTCAGGATGACAATGCCAAGGGGGATGGCGCTGCGTTGAGTGAGAAGGAATCGCAGATCGTGGAGTGGCTGCGCGCGCGTGGAGCTTCGTTCTTCCAGGACCTGCATGATGGCGTGGGCGGCGGGTATCCGGGAGAGACTTTGGAGGCGCTGTGGTCGCTGGTGTGGCGCGGGATGTTGATGAACGACGGCTTGCTGTCGCTGCGGGCGTACTGCGAGCGGCCTGCGAGCACGGGCAGATCGAAGCCAGCGCGAAGGGTGCATAACCAAATCAACAAGCAGGCGGGTTTCAGGAGCCGGAGAACGACGCCGCCGACGGCGCAGGGGCGATGGAGTTTGAATGCAATTGCGTTCGATGATGGGCGCGACGGGACGCGCGCTACGCAGTGGTCTCATGCGATTGCGCAGCAGTTGTTGACGCGATATGGCGTAGTGTTTCGCGAGACGGCGCATGCGGAGAATCTGCCGGGAGGTTTTTCGGCCGTGTATGACGTGATGAAGGCGCTCGAGGAGAGTGGCAAGGTGCGGCGTGGGTATTTTGCCGCGGACTTAGGTGCGACGCAGTTTGCGATGCCTGCGGCGGTTGACCTGCTGCGGAGCCTGCGCGTGGCGGGGAGCGAGGATGAAGCTGAGGTGGTAATGCTGGCGGCGACGGACCCGGCGAATCCGTATGGGGCGCTGCTGCGGTGGCCTGCGGCGCCGGAGGAAGGGAGTTCGCTGACGCGGAGTGTGGGGGCCCGGGTGGTGCTGGTGAACGGGGCGTTGTCGGCTTACTTGAGGAGAGGCAATCCGGCGATCCAGGTGATGATTCCCGAGGAGGAGCCGGGGTGCTCGCAGGTGTCGCGCGCACTGGCGGAGTTCTTAGTGGCGATGGTGCGGAAGGATGAGACGAACTCGCGTGCGGGGCTGCTGATTACGACTGTGAATGGGGTGGCAGTGGCGGAGCATCCGCTGGCGAAGTATCTGCTGGAGGCTGGGTTCTTCGCGGCGCCGATGGGGTTCAATGTGCGGAAGGGTTTGCCGGGGCTGCCGACGGGCGGTATTGCGAGGGTTTGAAAAGCAGATTCCCTTGGGGAATGACAAGCAAAGGCAAGAACAAAGCAGATTCCCCTCGGGAATGACAAAGGAGAGGGTATGACAAAGGAGAAGGTATTGGTTTCTATTTGTTGTCATTCCCGCAGGGAATCTGCTTTTCGTAGGCGGGGCCGAGAGGTATACCTTCCGCGAGGTCTTCCCACGTAGGGTTTTTCTTTTCGATGAGCGCTATCTTTTGTGAGCGTGTCCACTTCTTTAGCTCTTTTTCGCGGGCGATGGCGTTTGTGACGTATTGGAATTGCTCGAAGTAGACGAGGCGGTGGATGTTGTATTTCGCAGTGTGACTTCCCGGTACACCTGATCGGTGCGTTGCTAGGCGCTTGCGCAGATTGTTGGTCATGCCGATGTATAGCGAGCGGGATCGGCTGGCCAGAATGTAAACCCAGAAACAGTAGTCATCGGCTTTCATGAGGAGCAGGCTAGCAGCCCCGACTTGTTGAAGAAAGAATAAAAGCAACAGCCAATGCAAAAGCAGATTCCCTACGGGAATGACAAACAAGAAGGCCAGAACATCCTAAGATTAGGAGAGTTCCTACATGCCTGAGGGAGACACAATCTATCGAACGGCGCGGGCGCTGGAGAAGGCGTTGGGTGGGCGTGTCGTTACTGGGTTTGAGACGGGGTTTGCGAAGCTGGCGAGTGCGAATGATGACTCGCCGCTGGTGGGGCGCGTGGTGGAGCGGGTGGAGGCTCGGGGAAAGTGGTGTTTGATCTACTTCTCTGGGGATTTGATCCTGCTGTCGCATATGTTGATGTCGGGGTCGTGGCACATCTATCGCACCGGGGAGCGGTGGAAGATGCCGCGGCGGGCGATGCGGGTGGTGGTGCAGGTGGGACCTCTGGGGCTGAAGCCACTGTCGTCTTCAGGGGTATCTGACGGCGGGGCTGAAGTCCCGCCCCAACAAAACGGGGGTGGGCAGGCATCCTGCGAACCCACGTCCGAGAATCCGGACGTGGGGCACCCAGATTCCCGGTATAGAGACCAAAGCTTTCAAGCGGTGCTGTTCAACGCGCAGGTGGCGGAGTTTCATACGGCGCGGTCGCTGGAGCGGAGCTCGCAGGTGCCGAAGCTGGGGCCGGATGTGCTGGCTGAGGGGTTCACGCTGGAGAAGGGCGTGGCTGCGATGCGCGAGAGGATGCGGACGCATCCTGCGGACGAGGTCGCGGTGGTGCTGCTGAATCAGCGGGTGATGGCGGGGTTGGGGAATGTGTACAAGAGCGAGGTCGCGTTTGCGGCGGGGGTGAATCCGTTTCGAGCGATGAGTACGCTGAGTGCGGGCGAGATAGAGAAGATGGTGGAGCACTCGCTGAAGTACATGAAGGCGAATGTGGGCGATGGGCAGCGGGGTGAGGCTGGCGAGGGGATTGTGACGTATACGGGGCCTCGGCGGACGACGCGGGCGATGGACCGCAGCGATCGGACGTGGGTGTATGGGCGGCAAGGGCAGGAGTGTCGGCGGTGCGGGACGGCGATTATGCGGAGGCTGCAGGGAGTGGCGGCGCGGCCGACGTATTGGTGCCCGGTGTGTCAGCCATGGGCGGCGGCGGAAGGGCAGAGTGGGGCGGCTCCGGTAGGGAATACGACGGTGGTGGGGCGGAAGAGGATTGGGTGTTGAAAAGGCAGTGAGAAGTGAGAAGTGGGGAGTGAGAAGTGAGGAGTGTCATTCCACCTTAGCGACCATGAAGCCGTCGCGAAGATGGGGCGCTTTGCCAGACCTCCGGGGCTAAAGCCCTTTCATCTCTTTGAGCTTTTTTGTACGGGCTGAAGCCCGTACCCTTCAAAGCAGAACGTGCCCTTCAAAGCAACGCGTACCCTGCAAGCAGAACGTGCGCTTCAAAGCAGACTGGTGCAGAGTCCCTACGGCTTACTGCGGAGGCTGTTGATTGGGGTCGGAGGGTTTGGGCTTGCCTGCGCCGAACATCTTTTGGAAGATGTTGCGGTGCTTGGCTGGCTCTTCGGCTGGCTGCTGGGGGGGCTGCTGGTTCTGGATGGTGGCCTGGGGTATCTGGGGTGGCTGTTGTTGCTGGGGCTCATTGTCGGAGCCGCCCTTGAAGAAGTTGAAGAGCTTGCTGCCGAAGCTTTGCGGTGAGGTTTCGCCCATGTGCGAGCAGGTGCCGGGAGGGGTGGTGCCGACGAGGAAGGCCATGGATACGTCGTTGTCGGGGCAGGTGTCGTCGGCAGCCATGCCGGTGGGGGTGTTGATGCGGAGGACTTCGACGCCAGAGGGGGCGGAGAAGCTCTTCATGTCCGAGTACTGCGGGAGCTTGATGGCGCGGCTCATGAACTCGGCCCAGATGGGAGCGGCGGCGTCGGCGCCTTGCAGCTTGACGTCGGTGTAGTCGTCGTTGCCGACCCAGATGATGCAGAGCAGGTTTGATGAGTAGCCAGCGAACCAGGCGTCATGCGAGGTGCCTGTCTTTCCGGCGGCGGGAGCGTAAAAGCCGTGGGCGCGCGCGGCGCTGCCGGTGCCATACGTCATCACGGCTTCCATCAACGACTGCGTGAGGTAGGCGACTTTGGGATCGAGGACCTGTTTGGCTTCGGGGGTGAAGTCGGCGACGATGTCTCCCTGCGGGTTGCGGACGCTGGAGAGCACCCAGGGTTTGAGATGGATGCCGTTGTTGGCGAAGACGGTGTAAGCACCGGCCATGTCGATGGGCGTGGCGCTGTAGGTGCCGATGGCCATCGAGGGGGTGGCTTTGGCGTTGACGATGCCTGCGGAGCGAGCGAGGGAGGCGACGTTGGTGAAGCCGACCTTCTGTGCGAGCGCAATGGTGGCGATGTTGAGCGAGTGCTCGATGGCGGTGATGGCGGTGACCATGCCGGGGTATTCGCCGTGCTCGAAGTTGCCGGGGGTGTAGCCGCCGCCGAAGTCCTGCGGGTCGTCGTTGAGCTTGGTGAGCGCGGTGAAGACGCCGCTCTCGTCGAGGGTGGTGCCGTTGAGCGAGGTGTTGTAGGCCGTGGCGTAGACGAAGGGCTTGAAGATGGAGCCGGTGGGTCGCTCGGCGACGGCGTGGTTGAGTTGCGAGACAGCGTAGTTGCGACCGCCGACGAGAGCGAGGATCTGGCCGGTGTGCGGATTGAGAGCGACGAGCGAGACCTGCGGGTAGGTGATGGGGCCGGTAGGAGTCGGGTCAGCTTCACCGGGCTTGCCCTTGGTGGTCTTTCCGTGAGCGCGGGCGTAGCGGCGGCGAACGAGTTCGTCGACGTGCTTCATGCCTTCGGCGACTGCGTCGGAGGCGGCGCGCTGGAGCTCGGGGTCAAGCGAGGTGTAGATGCGGAGGGCACCGCGCGAGGAGCTGGAGTCGCCGAGGCGCTGCACGATCTGGTCGTGGACGAGATCGACGAAGTAGGGAGCTTCGCTGGCATCGATGTTCGGCGGAGCGAGGCGAATAGGTTCCGCCTTCGCCTTATCCGCGTCAGCCTGGGAGATGGCTTCGGTTTCGACCATGGAGTCGATGACGATGTTGCGGCGCTCGAGCACGCGGTCGGGGTGCTTGTAGGGGTTGAAGTAGCTGGGGCGTTGAATGATGCCTGCGAGCATGGCGCACTCGGCGAGATCGAGCTGGCGGAGATCTTTGCCGAAGTACGATTCGGCGGCTTCGCCGAAGCCGTTGATAGCGAAGCTGCCACGCTGGCCGAGGGGAATCTGGTTGGCATACATCTCGAAGATCTGCTGCTTGTCGAAGCGATGCTCGAGTTGGAAGGTGATCATGATCTCGGCAATTTTGCGCGAGTAGGTTTTTTCAGGTGTGAGAAAGAAGCCGCGCGCGAGCTGCTGGGTGAGGGTGGAGCCGCCGCAGCTTTTGTGTCCGGCGAGGATGTCCTGCACGGCGCACTTGATAGTGCGACCGTAGTTGAGGCCGCCATGCTCGAAGAAGCGGCGATCTTCGATGGCGACGACGGCCTGCACCATACGCGGGGGAATCTGGTTGTAGGTTACGAGGCGGCGCTTGGTGCGGTTCTTGTCTTCGCTCATCGCGGTGATGAGCTGCGGCTCGAGCTTGTAGGCGGCGAGCGCGGCACCGTTTTCGGCGGTGATGGATTTGACGACGGGCTTGCCGTCGGTGCCGACGGCGGTGGTGATGGTGGCGCCATCCATGGCGAGGTAGCTCTGCGGGCCGGGCTTGATGAGGATGGAGTCGTCCTGCAGCTGGTAGTCGCCGAGTTGCTGCGAGCTGTTGTAGCCAGCGCGGCGGAGCGAGGTGGCGATGGACATAGCCGAGAGCTGCTGGCCGACACGGACTTCCTGCGGGGCTGCGTAGACCTGCGCGACGGAGGCGAAGAGCGGCCCCTGCGCGAGACGTCTTTCGACTTCACCGCGGTACTTCATGTAGAAGTAGCCGAAGACGAGGCCGCCGAGTGCCACGCAGGCGAGGCAGGCGATCATCGCGAAGCGCGCCAGCTTCATGAGGAGAGAGTTCGAGGTGTTCGCGAGCTTGAGCTTTACGGGCATAGGGGCCAAGGAGACAAGGGGATAGAACCCAGGGGACAGAGTGAGGCTCTATCCCCTGTATGGGTTATTTAGTTGGACGTCGTCAGCAGCGATTGGAGATGCGCAGTGATGTTGTCGAGGCTGATGTCCGTTGTGGTGCCGCTGAGGCGGTCGACGATCTCGACCTGGCCTTCGGCGAGCTTCTTACCGATGTTGATACGGTAGGGCACGCCGATGAGTTCCGCGTCCTTGAACTTGACGCCTGCGCGCTCGTCGCGGTCGTCAAGGAGGACGTCGATGCTCGCATCGGAGAGATTTGCAGCGATCTTCTCCCCTTCGACAAGCAGATTCGCTTCCTTGATGTTGGTTACCGTGACGACGACCTGATAGGGCGCGATGGTGGCGGGCAGGGCGTACTGATCTGCGTTGCCAGCGGCGGCGAACTTCGCGGCGGATGACTCGATGGCCGAGGTAAGGATGCGCTCAATGCCGATGCCGTAACAGCCCATGATGGGCGTGACTTCCTTGCCGTTGGTATCGAGGACGCGTGCGCCCATGCTCTCGGTGTACTTGGTGCCGAGCTTGAAGATGTGACCGATCTCCACAGCCTTGCCCAGACGCAGGGGCTGTCCTCCGATGGGGTCGAGCTCACCTTCGTTGACGTTGCGGATGTCGGCCGTGAGGGTGGTAGAAAAGTCGCGTTCCGGCGTGACGTTGCGGAAGTGGTGGTCGAGTTTGTTAGCGCCGGCGACGAGGTTCTTGCGGCCAGCGAGACCGGGGTCGAGCACGACGATGGTCTTGAGGCCTTCGCCTGCGTTTTCGCGGGAGACGCCCTTGAGCTTGTCTAGCGGCTTGCCGGACTTGAGACCGTTGAGCGAGCCGTTGGTCATGACCTGCTCGATACCGATTGGACCGAGATAGCCAGCGGGGCCGCCGATGTAGAGCGCGAGCTCTTCGGGCAGCATGGGGCGCAACTCGGCGGTGCCAGCGATGGCGTTGAGCTTGGTTTCGTTGACCTGGTGATCGCCGCGCAGGAAGGCGACGATGGGGCGCAGCGGTTCGCCTGCGGGATGCGCGGAGCGGGTGCCCATGAAGGCGACGCACTTGATGTCCTGCGAGGGGAGGATGCTGAGGAACTCGCAGATGTCCGCGATGGCTCCCTTGCCGGGAGTATGGATGAGCTCGGGTGTGCCGTCGCCGGTGGGGGCGAGGTCTTCGACGGGCGCGAGCTGCGAGGTGGCTTTTTCAAGGTTGGCTGCGTAGCCCGACACGGAGGAGGCGATGAGGTCTTCACCGGCTTCGGTGTAGACCATGAACTCCTGCGAGCCGGAGCCGCCCATGGCACCGGAGTCGGCTTCGACGGCGACGAATTCGAGGCCACAGCGGGTGAAGATGGCGCGGTAGGCGGCGTCGTGCAGGTCGTAGCTCTTGTCAAGACCGGCGGTGTCGATGTCGAAGGAGTAGGCATCCTTCATCAGAAACTGGCGAACGCGCAGCAGGCCGGACTTGGGGCGCGGCTCGTCGCGGAACTTAGTCTGGATCTGGTACCAGATCTGCGGCAGCTGCTTGTAGCTGCGGAGCTCATTGCGCGCGATGGAGGTCATGACCTCTTCGTGGGTCATGGCGAGGACGAGCTCAGCACCTTTGCGGTCCTTGAGCTTGAACATGTTGTCGCCCATGACCTCGTAGCGACCGGACTCTTCCCAGAGCTCGCGCGGGTTCAGCGTAGGGAGCAGGAACTCCTGGCCGATCTTGTCCATCTCTTCGCGCACGATGGCGACGATCTTGTTGATGGCGCGCTGGCCGAGTGGCAGATAGCTGTAGATGCCTGCGCCAAGCTGGCGAATGTAACCGGCGCGGAGAAGCAGCTTGTGGCTGGCAACTTCGGCGTCTGTGGGGGCTTCGCGGAGGGTGGGGATGAAGAGCTTCGACCAACGTTGCATATCTGTTCGATTGTAGCGGAGAGGGGTGGAGGGAGGAGTGGGCGGGGCAAATGCAGGTCTCTCCACTGCGCATCGCGGTAGGGCTGCGATGCTTCGGTCGAGATGACAATTCAGAGGTGGTTCTGAGAAGCAGATTCCCTTCGGGAATGACAAATAAAACGGCAGCTACAGACGCAGATTCCCTGCGGGAATGACAAAGCGAAATGCGGAAGGGCAAAGCAAAAGGGCAAGGGCAACTATGGAAGCGGATTCCCTACGGGAATGACAAAGAGTGAAGGACCCTAGCTGAGGATGTCGTGCAGGTGCAGGATGCCTAGGACGGGTGTGGTCGGGGTGCCGTCGGCGGTGACGATGAGGGCGGTGATCTTGTGTAGCTCCATTAGGATCAGCGCGTCGGCTGCGAAGAGATCGGGGGCGATGGTGCGCGGTGAGGCGTGGAGGATCTCGGAGGCGGAGCGGTGGAAGGCGGCGGGGCCTTCGCGTTCGAAGAGGCGGCGGAGGTCGCCGTCGGAGAGGATGCCGAGGAGGGTGCCGTTCTGCTGGATCGTGGTGATGCCGAGGCGGCGGGCGGAGATCTCGTGGATGATCTCGGGCAGCGTGGCCGTGGGCAGCACGGAGGGCAGAGCGTCGCCGGTGTGCATGAGCTCGCGGATGGCGGTGAGGCGACGACCGAGCTGACCGCCGGGGTGGAGCTCGGCGAAGTTTTGCGGTTGAAAGTCGAGGCGTTGACTGACGTCGATCGCGAGGGCATCGCCGAGGGCGAGCATGGCGGTGGTGGAGGCGGTGGGCGCGAGTTGATGCGCGCAGGCTTCGCGGTCGACCGAGACATCGAGGGTGTGGGCGCTGGCGGTTGCGAGCGAGGAGGTGGTGCAGCCGGTGATGCTGACGAGCGTGATGCCGAGGCGCGGCAGGACGGGGATGAGGCGGAGGAGCTCGTCGGATTCACCGGAGTAGCTGAGGGCGATGAGGATGTCTCCGGCGGCGAGCAGGCCGAGGTCGCCGTGCAGGGCTTCGGTGGGATGGAGGAAGGCTGCGGGCGTGCCGGTGGAGAGCAGGGTCGCGGCGATCTTGCGGGCGATGAGGCCGGATTTGCCGATGCCAGTGAGGACGGTGCGATGCCCGGACTGCGCGGCTGTAACTATTGCGACGGCGACGGCATCGAACACTCGGCGCTGCGGGCCTTCGAGGCGAAGGGCGAGCTGCTCGAGCGCAGCGGCTTCGATGCGGATGAGGTCGGCTGGCGAGTTGGCGACGGTGTTCATCGGGACAACAGCGATGCTAGCAGAGCATGTGGCGTTAGACTAAGAGGAGCGCGAGGATCGAGCGCGGGAGGTTGGGCTGTGGTGCGTCGGATAGCGGTGTTGGCGGCAGTGTTTGTGGTGATTGGCGGATTGTTCTGGGCGGGTTGGTACAACCATCATCAGCGTCAGCTGGCGATGCAGCGCGTGCAGGACAGGATCACGACACTGACGAAGAACTCGCCGGAAGAAGCCAACAGCGGTGCTCCCGATGGTATGGGCGATACTTTGAAGGGGAAGGTCGCCCCGGGGTTTACGCTGGTCGACCTGAACGGCAAGAAGGTCTCGCTGGCTCAGTTCAAGGGACATCCGGTGGTCGTGAACTTCTGGGCGACGTGGTGCGGACCGTGCAAGCTGGAGATGCCGTGGTTCGAGGAGATGAACCAGAAGTACAAGGACAAGGGGCTGGTGATCCTTGGGCTTTCGCAGGATACGGGAACGGACGTGGCGGAGATTGCGAAGTCGGCGAAGAAGATCGGCGTGACGTACGAGATTCTGCAGCCGGATGACAACATTGCGAAGCTGTATGGCGGCGTCGATTATCTGCCGGAGACGTTCTATGTCGATGGCAAGGGAATGATCGCTGTTACCTCGGCGGGAGCTCCGACGAAGGATGAGATCGAAGCCAACGTGAAGAAGATTTTGTGATGCAGGGAATAGGGAGTAAGGAACAGGGAACAGGGAGATCGTTGCGGCTGCTTGCTGCCGCGGTGTTGGTGTGTGGGGCGCTTCAGGCGCAGCAGATCGATATGGGGGCGAAGAAGCCTGCGGGGCGCGATCATGTGGAGCTGCTGTCGGATGCGGTGGATGTGGCGGCGGGGAAGACGCAGGATGTCGAACTGCGCTTTCGGGTCGACCCGGGGTTTCATATCAACTCGCACACACCGATGGACGAGTTTCTGATTCCTACCAAGCTGACGCTGGATGGAGCGGGCGTGAAGGTCGTCAGTGAAGAGTATCCGGCTGGGGTGAAGTTCAAGCTGCCGATCGGTGAGGGGACGATTCTCGATGTGTATCAGGGCGAGTTTCGGGTGATGCTGCGGGTCGTGGCTCCGAAGGGAGCGACGACGCTAAGTGGCATGCTGCGGTATCAGGCCTGCGATAACGCGGCGTGTTTTCCGCCGAGGACGTTGGGTGTTAAGGTGACTGTGAACGGGCGTTAGCTCTAACTTTTGGCAGATGCAAACAACAGACCCACCTTCGAAGAGGTGGGTCTGTGGACGTCTAGGCGGAAAGACTAGCGACCGCGATAGATATGTTCGACGGCGACGCGGTAGCCCTGGCGGAAGCCTTCGCGATAGGACTGGCGATCGGGCGGCGCGATGAAGTGCGGGTTGCGATACTCGTCGCGATTGTTGACGTCGGGGCGACGGTGGTTGTCGAAGTCACGGCGAGCCCCTTCGACTCCGTCATGGAAGCCGCGCTGCTGCGCTGCTGCAAACTGAGGAGGCGGTGCATCCCAGCCGCCACGATCGTAGCCGGGGCCTTGGGGTGGAGGCCCCTGATAGTACTGAGCGGAAGCGACTCCACTGGCGGCGAGCAAGGCGAAGGAGAGAAGCGCGGTGGCGGTGCGAGTGGTGGTGCGTTTCGTGATCATGGTTTGATCCTTTCCTGCAACAGGGGAGCCTCGTTGTTGGCTCTTGTTGTTAGAGACACGGAAAGGTCTAGCGAGTTGCCGGAAATTTAGTGCAACTTATGCCGACGAAGCGAGTTGTAACTCAGCGCGCCGAAGGATTCGCAGAGCTCTACGCCTCAATCAGGGATGAGTAGGATAGATAGCCAGGCCAACGGGACTATCGGCAATGGTCGCGCTCTGATACGAGGTAAGTGTGCCGTTCGCGTTGATCTGGAAGGATTGGACGCTGCCAGCCTCACGAACCACATAGGCCAACTGCCCGCCTGGGTCCATCTGGATGATGTAGGGTTGTCCAAACTCCGACATGGTGGCCGGGCTTAGCGGAGCAAGACCTCCGAGTGTCCCGGTGGTGCTAAAGAGAGAGATGGTCGAGTCGTCGCGGTCGATAACGTAGGCGTGGCTCCCATCGATGGTCAGGCCGATGTCGGTGGCGCCGTTTCCGGTGGGGATCGGGCCGAGCGACGTGAGAGTTCCGTTCGAAGCACTGATCGAGTAGACATCCACCGCGTTGCTGCGACCCTGAGTCGCATAGATGTACTTACCGGAGGGATCGAGGCGAAGTGTGAAATAGTCGGTCCCCGGAACAGTGGGCGTAGGTAGTGGCGTCAGAGCGCCGGTCGTCTGATCGATGGAGTAGCAGACGACATAGCCATACTCTCCGACATAGAGGTAGTTCCCGGTCGGGTCTGTGACGATACCGCCGGGGCTCGTGAAGGTGCCGAGGATACCGGGAGCGTTCGGCAGTGTAGTGACAATAGCGGGAGCGAGTGCGCCTGTTGTGCGGTTAACCGTATACTCCGACACGGTATTCAAGCCGGTGTTTGCCACGTAAACGAAACGCCCGGCTGGATCAATGGTCATATTCTCCGGGCGGTTGTTGGCGTTCGACGCGGCGGCAGTGCTGGCCAGAGTGAGGGTGCCGGTGCCAGGGGTGATGCTGTAGGAGCTGACTGCTCCGTTCAGGAAACCCGCATAGAAGACGAATTTACCGAGGGGGTCCATGGCCATGGCCCCGAAGTTGTCTCCCGTAACGACATCTACCTGCGAGGTGGGAGTCCAGACGCCGGCAGAAGAGACCGTGAAACTGTAGATTTCGCCACTGAAGCCGCCGACGTAGGCGAACTGGGCTTTCGCTGTGGGGGTGACGGTCGATACGGGTGTACCTCCCGTGGACGTGGCACCGCCAGAGGCGCAGCCCACAATAGCGGCGAGTGCCATAAGGAAGGAGGCTCTTGGTAGCCAGCGTTGTGTGGGGGCCATAGTGCGATCACGGTATCGTGACCGTCTATGTCGCGTCAAGAGTAAATTGGCGTTTGCACTCGTTCACTCTTGTCCGATCATGGCAGAGCGTTCCGAAGTTTGCGGGACGAGATCCGACGGAGAAGATTCCTGCCATCAGGGTCGCTTGCCGGGTTGAGCGGTAGAAACAGCGTCGTATCTTCGCGTCGGGCCAACAGGTTTTGCGAGACCGCATATTGCATAGCGTCGATCGCTGCCTGAGGGTTAGAACAGGTGACGCCGAGCCAGCCGGGATATTGAGGAACGATTGGTAATAGATCCGTGCTCCGCTGCATAAGACTGGCGACACGCTGGTAGTGATCGTGCGAAGCATCGTTTGACGGTTGCAGAAGTGGGAGCTCGATTTCAATTTCTGCGAAGAGATCGGCGATGGCCCACTGCTGCGAGGCGGGAATGTGATCGCGCCAGTAGTGTGTGGTTTTTGCGATAACGGTGATGACGTTCTTGATCTGCTTGTCGAGGCGGTAGTCAGGGCTGGCGGGAAGGTAGACCGTGGAGCCTTCGGCACGCACGGCGACGTTTTCCGTGGTGATGGCGCGGAGGAGCCAGCCTGCCATGACGTTGCTGGTGCAGCTGAGGCGGACCCAGCCGGGGGTGTCGGGTTCGTCGTCGAGTGCGGTGACGAGCGTGATGCCGCGGCAGATCTCGCGGACGACTTGCTGATAGGGGATATGTTTTGAGGCGATGTCGGCTGCGGAGGCAGGTTGCAGCAGCGTGCCCTTATGCGGCGGGCCGCCAGCGAGGGCGAGGTCGCAGAAGCTGCCCCAGATTTTGTCCCACGCCACTGTGCCGTCTGCGTTGTACTGAAGGCCTGCTGAGCCCATGGAGGCGGGCGTTGCGGGCGTCTGCTGATACTGCGCGGGGATGAGCGTGCGGAGACGGTGCTGAAGGATGTCGAGTGTGGGGGCCATGGCTTGAAGAAGAAGCGGCAGACCTCGGGGTGAGGCCTGCCGCGAGTGGGTTAGTGAGACTTCTGCGCAGCGATCCAGTTGTCGATGCGCGCTTCGAGGACGTCGAGCGGTAGCACGCCGCCGGAGAGAACTTCGTCGTCGAAGGTGCGGATGTCGAACTTGGGACCGAGTTGATCCTTGGCGCGGGCGCGAAGCTTGAGGATAGTGAGCTGGCCGAGCTTGTAGCTGAGCGCCTGGCCGGGCCACGCGATGTAGCGGTCGGTTTCGGACTGCACTTCGGGTTCGTCGATGCCGACGGTGCGAAGGTGTTCGACAACCTGATCGCGGGTCCAGCCTTTTTCGTGGATGCCGGTATCGACGACGAGGCGCATGGCGCGGAAGAGCTCGCTGCTGAGGCGACCGTAGTCGCTGACGGGGTCCTGATAGAAGCCGACTTCTTTGCCGAGCTGCTCGGCGTAGAGTGCCCAGCCTTCGATGTAGCCGGAGTTGAAGAGGATGGTGCGGAACTTGGGGATGTTGGTGAGGCTGAGGGCGATCGAGATCTGCATGTGATGGCCGGGGATGCCTTCGTGGTAGGCGATGGATTCGTCGCCTACTAGCGAGCGATGCGCGAGGTCGGAGGTGGCGACGACGACGCGGCCGGGGCGTTTTCCGTCGGGCGTGCCCTCCTGGTAGTGCGTGGCCATGGCGGACTGGAAGGCGGGGATCGCTTCAACGGTGACGGGCTGTGCCGGGATGACGGTGAAGAGGTCTTTGAGCTTCGGCTGCATCTGCGCGATGTAGTGACGGTAGTCGTCGAGGATCTGCTCGGCAGAGGTGGGCTTGTATTTGGGGTTGGTGCTGAGGGACTTCTGGAAGGAGGCGTTGTCGGCGAAGCCCTGCTGTTTGGCGATGGCGGCCATCTGCGCCTCGATGCGGGCGACTTCCTTCAGGCCGATTTCGTGAACCTCATTCGCGGTGAGATGCGTGGTGGTGGAGGAGACAATGTCGTTCTGATAGCGGGCCTGTCCGTTGGGCAACGAGGTGATGGCGAGCGTGGTGCGGCCGTGCGGATCGTAGTTGTTGACGAGGAAGGCCTTGAATGACTTGTATGCAGGGAAGACCTGCGTGTTGAGGGCGTCGGTGATCTCTTTGGTGAGGCGTTGCTGGTCGGCTGGTGAGATGGAGGCCGGAAACTTCTTCGTGGGGGTGAGGTATGGGTCTTCCGCGAGGACGCCGTCGATCTGAGCCGGGATCTTTTCGAGGAGGAACTTCACGGGCATGAGGTTGTCCTTCATGCCGGCGCGCATCACGTCCTGGGTTTGCGAGAGCACGCGGGGAATCTGATGAAGGCGGGCGATGTAGTCCTCGTAGTGCTTAACGGAGTCGAGCGGTACGGAGAGCGGTAGATCGGCGAGATCGGTAGGAGCACCGCCCATCTGGTTAACGGGCATCTCCCAGTCCTTGAAGCCGAAGTCGGTGATGCGCTGCTGCAGGGAGCGCAGCATGAGGTCGTGGGAGAGCTTGTCCTGCTCGGGGAAGCCGTTGGTGGAGATGGCCTGGAGTTTTGCGAGGAAGGCCTTGTTGACGTCGTTCGAGTGGACCTGGCCTGCAATGGAGGCGTCGGAGAGCTGATCGTTGTAGCGATAGTCGCCGAGCTGGGTGGCGAGTTCAGGCGAGAGCTTGAGGTCAGACTGATACTGCTGCTCGAAGAGATCGTTCTGTGCCGCGAGGCGGCTGGCGACGGGGGCCGTCTGGGCGAAGGCTGTCGTGGCGAAGAGAGAGGCTAGGAGGAGGGGATGAAATCGCATTGACTCAAAAGCTAGCAGATTTGAGGGGAGAACGATATTGCTGGGGGCGTTGGCTGCGACTCGATCATGCTGTTGCGATGTTGATATGGTTTATCGACAGCATGTTTCGGAGTCGAAGGTGGAGGTTGCGATGTCTCTACGCAGAGTGATGGTTTTGATACTGTTTGTCGCTGCGCTGCAACCGCTTGCTCGTGCGCAGCAGTCGCGCGATGAGGCGGAGGTGCGAGCGGTGCTGGCACGCGAGACAGAGGGTTGGGACCAGTTCGATGCGAAGAAGGTGGCGTCGACGTTTACGAGTGATGCGATCTGGCAGAATCCGTTTGGGGTGCGGCTGCATGGCTCGGCAGAGATCGAGAAGTTTCTTACGGACCTGCTGGCTCGGCCAGGGTATCGGGCGGGGAAAGATACTGCGCCGACACGGATTCTGGATGTGCGGATCACTTCGCCAACGACGGCCGCTGTGTGGAGCGATGAACAGATTGAAGGGCTAGTGAATGACGTGAGCGGGCACCCGATGGCGCCGCGACATTCCTACTATCTGAAGGTGCTGGTGAAAAAGGATGGCGTGTGGAAGGTCAGCGACGCGCTGATTATGGACATCATTCACTTGAAGTAATACGGGCATGACAGGCTGTTACAAAAGCCTACGTTTAGCGTGACAATTCGTGACACAGCATGACTCAATGTGACCGCACGGGGTGCGGGGATGATTTCTTCTAGGGAAGTCACAGGGAAATCATACTTCACACACTTAGGAGATACACACATGACCCTCACTTCCAAGACCTTTGCGCTCGGCCTCTTCCTTTCACTCGGCATGACTTCGGCGTTTGCCCAGTCTAACCACAGCTCGATCCACGGCACGGTGCTTGACCCGTCCGGCGCGCTGATCCCCAAAGCGCAGGTGATTGTCACCGGTGCAGATGGTTTTACGCGCACGCTCGAGAGCGATGACGCAGGAGCGTTCGAGTTATCGAACCTGACTGCGGGCAGCTATTCCGTGAGCATCAACGCTGCGGGCTTTACGCCTGCATTGGCGGGTGTCGACGTGGCAGAAGACAAAGTTGCCGAGGAGAGCGTGACGCTCGGGATTTCGGTGAACCAGGAGATTGAGGTTTCGGCGAACTAAGTTGGCATGAGCGAGGTTTGTAGGAACAAAGCCCTTTCGATCCTGGCGACCGAAAGGGCTTTTAGCGTGACACTGGCTACGAACGTTTCGGCAACTTCTGGAAGGCGATGAAGCGCCTCATGCGATCGAGCGTGCGGGCCTTGCCGAAGACGATGAGGCTTTCGACCAGCGGCGGTGAGGTGGTGCTGCCGGTGAGGATGGCGCGAAGGAGCATGAAGTTTTCTTTGACGCTCCATTCCTTCGCTTCGCCGAGAGCCTTGAGTGCGGCGGTGATGGAGTCGAGGTCCCAGGCGGCGGCTTCGAGCGTGGTGAGCTGCTCTTCGGCGAACTTGATCGTGTCGGCGGGCTCGCGCTTCTTGGGAATCCAGACGATGTCGGGGGGCATGACGTTGTCCGAGAAGAGGAAACCGGTCATGTCGCCGAACTGGCCGATGTTTTCGATACGGGTCTGGATGAGCGAGCCGACGGCGCGGAGGTAGGCGTCGGAGAAGAGCGTGGAACGCAGTGTGGCGAAGAACTCATCCGGCGACTGCTTGCGGATGTACTCGCCGTTGAGCCACTTGAGCTTGACGAGATCGAAGACCGGGCCGCCGAGGGAGATGCGCGCGAAGTCATACTTCTCGATCATCTCGGCGAGCGAGAAGATGTCGCCTTCCTTGGTGTTGAGGCCTTTCGAGACGATCTCCTGCTCGGTGGGCTGGGCCATGCCGCCGCCCATGAGGCCGAGGAAGTTGAGCATCGCCTGCGGCAGGTAACCGGACTCGCGGTAGTAGTTGAGCGAGACGGGATTTTTGCGCTTGGAGATCTTAGACTTGTCGATGTTGCGCAGCAGCGGCATGTGCCAGAACTTGGGCAGCTCCCAGCCGAAAGCGTTGTAAAGCAGCACATGCTTAGGCGTGGAGCTGATCCACTCCTCAGCGCGGATCACGTCGGTGATCTGCATGAGGTGATCATCGACGACGTTCGCGAGGTGGTAGGTGGGGAAGCCGTCGGACTTCATCAGTACCTGGTCGTCGACGTTGTTGTGATCGAAGGTGATCTCGCCGCGCAGCTCGTCGCGGAAGGTGGTCGAGCCGGTAGCGGGGACCTTGAGACGCACGGTGTACTGGCGGCCTTCGGCTTCGAAGGCGGCGATCTGCTCGGCGGTCAGCTCGCGGTGGGCGCCGTTGTAGCGCGGCGGCATCTTGGCGGCGATCTGCGACTGGCGCATCGCCTCGAGCTCTTCGGCGGTCTCGAAGGATTTGTACGCGGTGCCGTTAGCGAGGAGGATTTCGACGTGCTCGCGATAGATTTCGGTGCGCTCGGACTGGCGATAGGGTCCGTAGGGGCCGCCGACGTCGGGACCTTCCTGCCAGGTGAGGCCGACCCACTTGAGGGCGTCGAAGATCATTTGCTCGCTGGTGGAGACGAAGCGGGTGCGGTCGGTGTCTTCGATGCGCAGCACAAACTGGCCGCCGCGCTGGGTGGCGAAGAGATAGTTGAGCAGGCCGATGTAGGCGGTGCCGACGTGCGGGTCGCCTGTGGGCGAAGGAGCAATGCGGACGCGGGTGGGGCGGGAGTCGTGCGAAGGAGCGGCGGGAGTTATTGCGGAGGTCTCTGTCATCGAAGTTGTCTACTTCGATGTTAACAGAGTGTCGCCCGGTTCCAGATGCCCGTCTCGAACGGCAAAAGCAAGGCGCGACTCGCTGAGGAGAGTCGCGCCTTTGGCTGTAGCGGGCGTGCCGATTTCGTTGGCGTGCCGGACGGCCTTAGCGAGCGCCGCCGGCGGCATTGATGAGCTGGCCGTTGATCCAGCCGGAATCGTCGGAAGCGAGGAAGACGGCAGCGGTGGCGATGTCGTCAGGCTGACCGATGCGGCCGAGTGGGGTGACAGCAGCAGCTCCCTTGTGGAAGTCGGAGCCGATGAAGCCGGCGGTGTGTGTGCCTTCGGTTTCGACCAGGCCTGGGTTTAGCGCGTTGACGCGGATGCCCTTGGGACCAAGCTCCAACGAGAGGACGCCGGTGATGGCATCGACGGCTCCCTTTGTGCCGGTGTAGACGGCGCTGGCTGGGGGCGTGATGCGGCTAACGAGCGAGCCGATGTTGATGATGCTGCCACCCTTGGGCAAGTGCTTGGCAGCGGCCTGCGAGGTGAGCAGAAGACCGAGCACGTTTACGTTGAACTGCTTGTGGAAGTGCTCTTCATCGATGGCCTCGAGGGGGCGCATCTCGTACACGCCCGAGTTGTTCACGAGGACGTCGAGCTTTCCGTAGGTCTTGATGGCGGCGTCGATGATGGCATTTGCGTCGGCGACCTTGGAGACGTCACCCTTGACGGTGACGGCCTTGCCGCCTGCTTCGGTGATGGCCTTGACGACGGCCTCTGCGCCGGTCTTGTCGGAGGCGTAGTTGACGACGACGGAGGCACCAGCAGCTCCGAGTGACTTGGCGATGGCGGCTCCAATGCCCTTGGACCCGCCGGTGACGACCGCTACTTTTCCTGTAAGAGTGCTCATTTCAAATCTCCTTGTGTCGATATCGCTTTGATATTTCGACAGCCATCGAATTGATGTGGCGGGGAGCGAGAAGGATTCAAAGTCGACCAAAACTTTTCATCGCGTATGAAATGCAGCCGACGGGACTTGAGTTGAGCGGCGGTCGAGCAGTCCGTGGTGGGACGGGTGTGATTGAATCGAGAGGTTTCACGGGCAAGGAGCCTTTGCGATGCTCAATCTCAAACGACGTGCGATTGCTGTAAGTCTATGTCTCTCCTGCCTCGTGGCTGAGGCACACACTCAAAGCGCGATACCCAGTCCGCAGACATCGCCGTTCTATGAAGCTCGTGCGAAGCACGATCCCGATGGCACGGGCATGTTCTACATGGGGCGGGAGATTGCTCAGGTGATGGGCGCTGGCGGTATTGCGTGGCTGGACCGGAGCCAGCGAGACACGGAGGAGCATCCAGCCGAAGTGCTCGCCGCATTGCATCTTCGTCCTGGCGAGGTCGTTGCGGACCTGGGAGCGGGATCGGGCTATTTTACGTTTCGCATGGTACCGCAGGTTGGTGAGACGGGAAAGGTCATCGCCGTCGATGTCCAGGACGAGATGTTGCAGACACTCCATCAACGCGCCGCCGCCATGAAGGTGACGAACGTCGAGGTCGTGAAGGGAACGGAGACAGATCCGCATCTTCCCCCCGGGGCTGTCGATCTGGTGCTGATGGTGGACGTGTATCACGAGCTGGCTTACCCACGCGAGGTAATGGAGAGGGTGCGTGAGTCTCTGAAGCCGAAGGGGCGGGTGGTCTTCGTCGAGTATCGGAAGGAAGACCCTGAGGTCCAGATCAAGGAGGTGCACAAGATGTCTGTGTACCAGTTGGAGAAGGAGATGAATGCGGTGGGATTGGTGCGCGTGCGCACGGTGGAGACGCTGCCACTGCAGCACATCGTTATCTTCCAGAAGAAGTGACGAAATGGCCTGATGGTGGCAACCGCTTGCGAGGGTCAGATCTTGGACGTCTGGAAGGGAAGGAAGATGGAGAACACCGTGCCGTGGGCATCGGGGAGGGTAGAACTGCGAACTCGCAGACTACCGGCGTGCCTGTCGATAATCTCTTTACTTACCCAAAGACCCAGACCGTTTCCGTTGATGCCCTTGGTGGTGTAGAAGGCCTCGAAGAGCCGACCCTGGACTTCCGATGACATTCCGTTACCGGTGTCTGCGATGGTGAGAGTGATGCCTCTGGCGCCGGTAGGCCAGTGGGTACCCGTACGGCTTCTTACGAGCAGGCGGCCTCCGCTCGTGTGCATGGCGTCGATGGCGTTTCCGATGATGTTGTTCAGAACCTGGCGGATTTCTCCATCGAAGCATTTGACCCGCTCCGATGTGCGATCCCTGAACTCCACATGGATGCCAGCATTCACGATGCGGCCCTGCTGAATCGCTAATACGCTTTCGAGCAACTCATGCGCTGTGACGCTGAGAGCGCTGGTGGACTGTTTATAGAAGCGGAGCGTCTGATTGGTGATGGCCGAGGCGCGGCGCAATTCCCGATCAGCGGTCTCGAGGTATTCATTGGCGGTGAGTTTATCGCTTGCGCCGCGAGCGAGATAGATCAGGTTGGTAACCGATTCGAGAGGGTTGTTGATCTCATGCGCAATGGATGCGGCGAGTCTGCCGACGGCGGCGAGCTTTTCGTTGCGGATGAGGATGGCTTCGGCCTTCTTCTGACCGGTGGTCTCGATGCTTGCGGCGGCGATGCCGATGATCTCGCCTGTAGTCGAGCGCACGGGAACGTAGTTGCTTTGCCAGCTTCGCAGTTCTCCGGGGCGCGTGGCGATCTCTCCTTCCGCGGTGACGTTCATCAGGGGAGTACCCTTCGCGACCTGCAATAACTGATGTCGCAGCGTTGGCACATTGGAGGCGAGGTCGAAGATGCTGGTGCCTGTTACTTCGGCGACCGTTGAGTCCAGCATCTCGGCCAACTTGGTGTTGACGCGGACGTAGCGAAAATCTATGGGGTCAATGAGGGCAGAGGCGACGGCGCCGCTGTCATACATGGCATCAAGTTCGGCGTGGGTGTGGCGCAGCTGCGCTTCGCTTTCCGTGAGCTGACGCATGGCGCGTTCGCCTTCGGTGTGGTCGACGATGGTCTGGAAGAGACCCTGGATCCTGGGTCCGTCCGGAGTCTCCGTCCAGATGGGGCTATTCGTGAGTGTGCAGATTTTCTCGGAGAACTCGCCGTCGAGAAGGATTTTGAACGGCACCTTATCAAAAAGATTTGATTCGCCGACCGTCAGCGGCGGCGTGATGATGGCTTTGGCCTGCTCGCGAATTTCATCCCACACATCGAGAAACGGCTTGCCTAGAGCGGATGGCTTGTTGCCGAGCAGCGGTTGATAGAGATCGTTGTAGATCAGCAGCTTGTCTGCGCTCCAAAGGATGCAGGAGATCAGTTTAGAGGAGAGTAGAAGATTGACTGCGACCACCAACTCGCTAGGCCAGGAGGAGATTGGACCAAGGATGGTTTGCTCCCAGGCGTGGCTGCGAATCTGGTCCGCCATCTGACTGTGGCCGACGATGCGGGAGGGGCGGTTCATTAAAGCTGAATCGTCCGACACGGTCGCAGATATAGAGAGATTCTCCATACCTACAGAGTGCTGGATTTTGCTGCTATTGGGCAACTGTCGGCGGAGGGTACTTCAGGGGTAAGGTCAAATGAGGTCGGACTTCAGGCGGTCAAGATAGGCGCGGAAAACGTCGGTCTGGGAGAAGTAGCGGATGAACTTGCCTTCTTTGCAGGAGCGGACCAGGCCTGCGACCGCTAGCTGATGCGAGCTGGCGGTCGCGGAGAGGGAAGCAGTGAATGATTAGTGGCGGTTTGCGGCTTCTGCGGCGAGCTTGATTTCGGCGTCCGCCTGATCGAGGAGGGCCTTGGCCTTGGCAGCGTGTCCGCCCATATCGAACTCGTTGGCGCCCTGCGCTGTAGAGACGCGGTTGATGGCCTGCTCGATGAGACGCTGGGCTGCGTTGAGGTTTGGGTGACGGCGACCGACGTCTACGCCGGGGTTCTGCGCGACGAGGGTGACGCCGAGCGTGAGAATTGCGGTGGTGGCTACGGTTGCGACGAGAGCTTTAATCTTCATTTGTTTCCTCCGCGAGATGGGACGATTGAGTGGTCCTCGAGTCGCGACTGCACGACACACCGAACTATAACCCGGATGACTCTAGAAGGATGCGCGGGAATCGGGAAAGTTATGGATATTGATTACCGAGCGAAGTCAAGCGAGTTTCGGCGTGCCGGTAGTGAAAACGATTGGCTATCGGATCGGGGCGGAGCTATCGGTTTGTTCTGCTTTCCAAGCGGCAGAGGCCGTGAACAATCCGAACACGAGAACGGTTATGGGAATAATCGGTGGCTTGATACCCAGAGGAAGGACGCTGGCGGGGACTCCGGGCTGCAGATGGACATAGATGGCGACGACCATTTGCGTGAAGAGGATCAGGCACGCGAGCAGGATGACCTGAGCCCTGTTCTTTTTGAGCGATTTTAGAAACCAGGGCAACAGGAAGAGTAAGCCGGTGAGCATCTCTGTCAGTTTGCCTGCGAGGATGGCTGCGTGAGGTAGATGGCTTTGTTGGATCTGGATGTCAAACCAGCCACTGAAGGGCGACAGGAATTTCAGGAACCCGAAGAGGAACATGACGACTCCGAGGAACAGAGACATGGGCTTGAGCAGGCGGCTCGACATTTGCTTTCTCCAGTTTTAAGGACAAGGATACTCCCGCTGGCGTGATGTCCTGCGATTCACGCAACTTCCGGGCGTGAGACCAATTCCCGATCTTTGCACTGCGACCGGTTAAGAAGACTGAGTGTCGAGAGTGTGACTCGCTAGGCGAGGTCGGCTTTGAGGCGATCGAGGTAGGCGCGGAGGATGTCGGTCTGGGGGAAGTAGCGGACGAACTTGCCTTCTTTGCAGGAGCGGACCAGACCTGCGGTCTCGAGTTCTTTCATGTGGTGCGAGAGGGTGGCGGGGCTGATGGTGACGCACTCGCGCATCTCGGAACAGGGCATAGAGGTTTGGCTACAGGTACCGATCTTCCGGAGGATCTCGTAGCGGCGCGGGTCGGCGAGTGCCTTGGCGATCAACTGAAGCTGGTCTTCGGAGAGCTCGACGGGTGGGGCCACTGCGGTCATAGCAAGAGTTTAGATGCTTTGGCGGAGAAATGGACGCGAGATGGGATTTGTCCTGCAAACCCACCTTAACGACGATGGGGCTGTCGCGAAGATGGGGCGCCCCGTTTTGTGGCTGGCTGTACCTAGCCGGCCAGGTAGAACTCGGCGATTTCGAGGTCGCCGGGCTGGGTGACTTTGAAGTTGCGGCTGCTGCCGGAGACGACGAAGACGGGGATGTTGGCGCGTTCGAGGAGGCTGGATTCGTCGGTGCCTACGAACTCATCGGCTGCGGCTTCGGCGAAGGCCTTGCGGAGCAGGGGGACGCGGGCGCCCTGGGGGGTTTGGGCGTGAACGATGAGCTCGCGGGGGATGGTGGCGGTGATCAGCGCTCCGTCGGCGGTGCGTTCGACCTGCTTGATGGTATCGATGGCCGGGGTGGCAACGATTGCGGCGCCGTGCTTTTCTATCGCAGCGATGGTGCGGGCGATGGTGGCCGTGTCGATAAGCGGGCGGACGGCGTCGTGGACGAGGACGATGTCGTCTGGCGAGGTGCTGGGCAGCGCGGCGAGGGCGTTGGCAACGGAGTCCTGGCGGGTGTCGCCGCCGGTGACGACGTGGACCTTGCCTGAGAGTTTGTGCTCCGCGATGAGTTCGGCGACGCGGGCGTGTTCGGACTCACGCACGGAGACGTAGATGGCCGTCACCCGGGGCTCGGCGAGGAATGCCTGCAGCGAGTGGATCAGGATGGGCAGACCTTTGAGCGCGAGGAACTGCTTGGGCGAGCCTCCAGTGGTGGAGGCCATGCGGGTGCCGATACCGGCTGCGGGGAGGATGACGAATACAGACATGGGATACGCAGTATAGCGCGGATCAACGCTTCAAGATTAGTGCTTGATCTGCTCTCCATCCGGGCGGAGGGCCCACTCGTTGTGGTGTTTGAAGCCGAACTTTTCGTAAATGGGTTTGCCGAAGCGTGAGGCGTGGAGGGTGACGACCTCGACGCCGCGTTCGCGGCAGTCGGCTACGGCGGCGGTGAGCAGGACGTTGGCGTAGCCATTCCCGCGATCTTCGGGAGAGGTATAGAAGTTCAGCAAGTAGGCGCGGCAGGGCTGGGGGTCGAGGAAGTGGGGCGGGAAGTCCATGTAGAAGATGCCAGCTCCGGCAACGACCTGCCCGGTCTTCTCATCTTCGAGCAGCAGGCCGACGTAGCGGCCGTCGGCGAGTCGCTCACGCACCCAGGGGAGGAAGTTTGCGTCCATCTCGCGGAAGCGCTGTTCGCTCGCGAGCTTGTTGTCAGCGAACATCTGGTGACGGTGCTCGGTGATGGTTTCGGCATCGGCTACGGTGGCGCGGCGGAGGGTTGGCATCGGGGGATAATAAGGCAGGGAACAGGGATTAGGGAATAGGGATCAGGGAAGTGCGGTGAAAAGGTTGGTAATTGATCGGTCTATGTTCAAAGTGGGCGAGCGGGTTTGCGTTGCGGTGAGCGGCGGGGCGGATTCGACGGCGCTACTGCTGGCGCTGGTGGAAGCAAATACAGCGGTTGCTGCCGGAGAGAAGAGCCGGTATACGAAGGAGTCGTTGCCGCTGGGTGTGGTGTTGAGCGCCGCGCATGTGCATCACGGTCTCCGTGGGGTTGAGGCCGATGGGGATGAGGCGTTTCTGCAAGAGCTCTGCGACCGGCTGGGCGTGGCGCTGACGGTGTTCCGGGTAGATACGGCGGCTCGGCAGGCGGCGGAGCGGGAGGGCCTGGAGGAGGCTGCCAGAGAGCTTCGATATGAGGCGCTGCGAGGGCTGGCGGTCGATGCGATTGTGACGGCGCATACGCTGGATGATCAGGCGGAGACGGTGATGATGAAGCTGGTGCGCGGGGCGTGGACGGAGGGGTTGGGTGGGATTTCGCCGGTAGTGGAGGGTGGTGGTGGAAAGGTAGAAAAGCAGATCCTTCGCTCCGCTCAGGATGACAACACCTTCAAGAAATCGGCGAGGGTGGTGCGGCCGATGCTGGGGGTCCGTCGGAGCGAGGTGGAGGCGTTTCTGCGGGAGCGGGGACAGGATTGGCGGGAGGACGCGAGCAACCGGGATGTGTCGCTGACTCGTAATAAGGTGCGACACGAGCTGATGCCAGTGCTGCGGGGGTTCAATCCTGCGGTGGACGACGCGCTGGCTCGCATGGCGGAAGTTGCGCGGGATGAAGAAGCTTTTTGGCGGGATGAAGTTGCCCGTGTGCTGCCGCAGGTGATGCTGCCGGGAAAGCCGGTGCGCGGCGGGGGGCGGGCGGTGAGTACGGCGGTGGGTGAGCAGGGCTGCGGGGTAGAGATTGCGCGGCTGTTGGCCATGCCCGCAGCGCTGCGGCGGCGGGTGGTGAGGGCGCTGGCGCGGTCTGTGGGATCTCGACTGAGTGCGGAGGAGACGGCGAAAGTTTTGGCTTTGGCGGGCTTTGGCGCGGTGGCCGCGAAGATTGGCGGCAAATTGGAGCTGCGCGAGGGGCTTCGCATTGAGCGATCGGCGCGGGAGTTACGGTTTTGGCGTGTTACGAATGTTTGAGTAGTTTTTTGGATGTAGAACCGTCGCAAGGGAGGAACCCTCCACCGCGGTGTGCAATTTTCCGCAAGCTCGTCCGTTAGCAGAGTAGAATTTGTTGGAGATGGCTTTTCGCAGGTTTTGTGGAGCTTGCCGGGATTGCACCTTCTGAGCAGGAATGGCGTCTAAACAGTTAGCTGCGATGCGGTTATCGCGGGACAGCAGAGCAAGCGAATTCGCCGAGGCGAGCGCCCAGTCTGCTGGAAGAGTAGGAAACGAGGAAGCAGATTGAATTCAACAGTCAAACAGCTTTTGATCTGGGTGCTGACCCTGGGTTGCCTGTTGCTGGGTTGGAAGTTTGTCGCGACGAACATGGCGACGAGCAACAATCATCCGCTGAGCCTGACGGCGACGCAGAAGGCTGCAGAAGCGGGACAGATTAAATCGGTCGTGATCGACGGGACCGAGCTGACGGGTAAGTACGCGGATGAGAAGGCGGGCACGATTACGACGACGATCCCTGCCAACGACTCTGATCTGTACAAGGATCTGAAGGACCACGGCGTCGACGTCACAATCAAGAATCAGCAGGGCAACATCTGGGTGCAGGGACTGATCTCGTTCCTGCCGTTCGTGGTGCTGTTCGGATTCATCCTGTTCATGATGCGTCAGATGCAAAGCGGCGGAAACAAGGCGATGAGCTTTGGCAAGAACCGCGCTCGCCTGTTGAGCATGCAGCAGAAGAAGATCACCTTCAAGGATGTCGCCGGTGTGAACGAGGCGAAGGAAGAGCTGAAGGAGATTATCGAATTCCTGCGCGAGGCTCAGAAGTTCCAGAAGCTTGGTGGTCGCATTCCCAAGGGTGTGCTGATGGTCGGACCTCCGGGAACGGGTAAGACGTTGCTGGCGCGCGCTGTGGCGGGCGAGGCAAACGTTCCGTTCTTCTCGATCTCCGGTTCGGATTTCGTCGAGATGTTTGTCGGCGTCGGTGCAAGCCGCGTGCGCGACCTGTTTGAGCAGGGCAAGAAGAATGCTCCGTGCATCATCTTCATCGATGAGATTGACGCTGTCGGTCGTCACCGTGGCGCAGGACTCGGCGGCGGACATGATGAGCGCGAGCAGACTCTCAACCAGCTACTGGTAGAGATGGACGGCTTCGAGTCGAACGACGGCGTGATCCTGATTGCCGCGACGAACCGTCCTGACGTGCTCGACCCGGCGCTGCTTCGTCCCGGTCGTTTTGATCGCCGCGTGACGGTGGATCGTCCTGACATCCGTGGCCGTGAGGAAGTGCTGAAGGTCCACTCGAAGAAGGTCCCGATGGCGGAAGACGTCAACCTGGGCGTTCTCGCTCGTGGCACACCGGGCTTCTCGGGCGCTGACCTGGCGAACATGGTGAACGAGGCTGCTCTGACGGCTGCCCGTTTCAACCGCAAGGCCGTACACATGTACGACTTTGAAGTAGCCAAGGACAAGGTCATGATGGGCGCAGAGCGTAAGTCGATGCTGCTCTCGGACGACGACAAGAAGGACACGGCGTACCACGAAGCCGGGCACGTTCTTGTCGCTGCGATGCGCGACCACTCGGACCCGCTTCACAAGGTGACGATCATCCCGCGCGGCATGGCGCTGGGCGTAACGATGCATCTACCTGAGGAAGATCGCCATACCGTGACGAAGGATTATCTCGACACGCAGCTTGCCGTGCTGATGGGCGGACGTTGCGCTGAGGAGATCTTCATGGGTCGCAAGACCACCGGTGCCGGTAACGACATCGTTCGCGCTACGGAGCTTGCCCGCCGCATGGTGTGCGAGTTCGGTATGAGCGACATGGGACCGCTGACCTACGGTAAGAAGGAGCAGGAAGTGTTCCTTGGCCGCGATCTGGCACAGGCACGCGACTACTCGGAGGACACCGCTCGCAAGATCGATGCCGAGGTCCGCAAATTCGTGGATGCCGGTTACGATTCGGCGTACTCGATCCTGAGCAGCAACAAGGACATCATGCACCGCATGGCGAAGGAACTGCTCGAGCGCGAGACCCTGGACGCTTCGGAGATAGCTCTGATTATCGCGGACAAGGAACTTCCGCCGGTCAAGAGCCCTCTCGCTTACGCCGATGGTGGTCCGGATGACACGCAGAAGGTGCTGAAGCCTGACACGGGTCGCAAGACTGGATTCGGCGAGGGCGCGACGGCTTCCTAGTCGAAACGAAAGATGGAAAGAAGGGCGACCAGCGATGGTCGCCCTTCTTGTTTGTGCCGCGGTCTAACGTAGGAGCGGCTGAGTGAAGACGAGTGTCGGCTGGTCGCGATAGGTGGTGGCTTCGCGATAGAGGTAGCCGACTTTTTCAGCGACGCGGCGGGAGGCGGTGTTGTCCGGGTGGAGGATGCAGCTGACTTCGTCGAACGTGAGGATGTTTGCCTGCGCCCAGGCGAGAGCGGCGGTTGCGGCTTCGGTCGCATAGCCCTTGCCGTGCATCGTGGGCGAGAGCACCCAGCCGAGATCGGGGAGAGCAGCGAAGGGCGAATCGAACGCGCGATGGTACTCGGCAAAGCCAACATCGCCGACGAAGATGCCGGTGGCGCGTTCTTCGACGGCCCAGTAGCCGAAGCCGAGGAGCGCCCAATGGCCTGCGTAGCGCAGCAGGCGTGACCAGACCTCTTCGCGTGTGCTGGGGCGTAGCAGAACGAAGTGAGTGACGGCGGGGTCGGACCAGAGCGCGCAGTATTGCTCAAAGTCGGCGACGCGATGGGCGCGGAGAGTAAGGCGCTCGGTCTTGAGAGTGGGCGCGACGATGTGGGCTGGGAGGCCTGCGGGCATAGAGCTAGTTTAGCGGTGTGTCGTTCCCCCGGGAACGAGGACGGGCTCGGGAGAGCGGCGGCGGAACATCCGCTTGAGGCGGACGGCGATCCAGCGCAGACTCAGCAATAAGAGGATGATGCCGACCGTGGCGATGGAACCAGCTGTGTAGGGATGGTGCGTGGCGAGCCAGGTGAGGGAGATGGCGGCAACGTCTTCTCCGGCAGAGAGCGCGATGTTGGAGACCGGCTCAGGGCTGGGGGTGACGAGAGCGCGGGCTGCGGTCTTTGAGGTGTGGGCGAGGGCCGAGATGGCGGCTCCGGCTGCGGCGGCGAGAAGTTGCATCTCTGGCGAGAGCTGCGAGGCGGCTTTGTAGGCAAGCAGCGAGGCGATGGGGATACGGATGAAGGTGTGAGCGGCGTTCCAGACAAGATCGAGTGCGGGAATCTTATCGGCGAAGATTTCGACGGCAAAGAGCAGGCTGGAGACGCAGATGACCCAGGGATGACCAAGAGTGTCGAGACCTGGCGGGAGGACGACCCAGTCGAAGTGGGAGAGGATGCCGAGCGTCGCGACGGTGGCGTAGACGTTGAGACCGGCGGCAAAGCTGGCGGCGACGATGAGGGCGGCGATGGAGGATGGTGTGAACATGACGTTCTGATGGAATGCTATCCCATCTGGGACGAGGGCAGGAGCGGATTCTCAGGCGGGTGCGATAGGCTAGGCAGATGGGAATGTCGCGTGTTTGCCGTGTGAGCTGGGCGTTGGGGTCGGTCGCTGTGTGGGGTCTTGCGGGAACGCTGGCGGCGCAAACAGCGAGTCCTTCACCGAAGGCGGCCACGGCTCAGAAGCTGACAACGACACCGGGGCGAGTGCGTCCGCCTGACGTGTTGAAGGTGCCGACCCCGGATGATCTGCTGCGCGGAGCGTATGGGCCGTATCGCGCGAACAACGATCTGCTGTCGTACAAACTGAAGCTGCGCGTCGATCCCGAGGCGAAGACGATTGCTGGATCGAATACGGTGCGCTTCCGTATGCTGCAGCCAGGGCAGAAGATCCAACTGGAGCTGACGCCTTTGCTGACGATTGACAGTGTGACCTTCGATGGCAAGCCAGCAAAGTTTGAACGCGATGCGACTGAGAAGTCGCGGACGTTCTACGTGGAGTTTCCACGAGAATTGAAGAAGGACAGCGTTGATGAGATCACCATTGCGTATCACGGCCAACCGGTGACGCAGGGGCGGTTCGGGTGCTTCTCGTTCGATAAGGACAAGGCAGGCAAGCCGTGGATCACGACCGCCTGCGAGGAAGAGGGCGCGAGCATCTGGTGGCCGAACAAGGATCAGTGGAAGGACGAGCCGCAGGAGGGCATGGAGCTGGATATCGCTGTGCCGAACGGGCTGACGGATGTATCAAACGGACGGTTCGTTGCGAGCAAGGACCTCGGTGATGGCTATACCGAGTGGCAGTGGCAGGTGCATTACCCGATCAACAACTACGATGTGGCGCTGAATATCGGCGACTATCAGCACTGGAACGACGTGCATGTGAACAAGGAGACGGGCGAGAAGACGACGCTCGACTACTATGCGCTGCCTGAGGATTTAGAGAAGGCGAAGGTGCAGTTTGCGCAGGTGCCTGAGATGCTCGATGCGTATGAGCACTACTTTGGCGAGTATCCGTTCGACAAGGATGGATATAAGTTGATCCAGGTGCCGTATGCGGGCATGGAACACCAAAGTGCGGTGGCCTATGGCAATCACTTTGAGAATGGCTACTACGGCCGTGACTGGACGGGTGTCGGCATTTCGATGAAGTTCGATTTCATCATCATTCATGAGAGCGGGCACGAATGGTTTGGCAACGCGATCACGGCGGCGGACAAGAGCGATATGTGGATCCACGAGGGGTGGACTACGTATCTCGAGGTGCTGTATGTCGAGTACCGCTGGGGCAAGGCGGACGCGATTCGCTATGTGAACGGCTTGAAGCCGAAGGTGCAGAACGAGCGGCCGATCATCACACCGCGCGACACGAATGCGGAGCCGCCGCAGGACCAGTACTTCAAGGGCGCGCTGATGTTGAATACGCTGCGCAGCGTGATCGGCGACGATAAGAAGTGGTTTGCGGACATTCACGACTTCTACCAGGCGTTCAAGTACAAGACGATCATGACGGAAGAGGTGGAGGCGTGGTGGAATAAGCGGACGGGCATGAACCTGACGCCGTTCTTCGACGAGTATCTGCGTCATAAGGACTTGCCGGTGCTGGAGTTGAAGGCCGGAGCGAAGGCGGGAGAGGTTGAATACCGCTGGAAGGCCGATGAAGCGGCATTTGCGATGCCGATTGAGATCGGCGATCCGCAGCACTGGACGAAGGTGACACCGGTGACGACAACGTGGAAGGCAATGCCGTGGACAGGGACGCTGGAGGAGGTGAAGGTCGCTTCGGACTTCTACTATGTGAACGTGGTGAAGGAGTGAGCGTGCGGAAGTTATTAGGTTTGGCGATGCTGTCATCGTTTGTCGGACTCCTGTGCGTGGGACTGAGCGGCTGCGACTATCACGCGGTGGGTTCGGCGACGCATATCCCTGCGAATGTGCAGACGCTGGCGGTGCCGATCTTCCAGTCCAAGGTGCAGGCGTTCAACACGGAGACGGCGTTTACCGAGGCTGTGGTGCGCGAGTTGAATACGCGCACGAAGTACCGCATTTCGGCTTCGGAAAAGGGCAGCGCCGACGCAACGCTGAAGGGAACGATCACAGCTCAGACGGTGACGCCGCTGACCTACGATCCTTCGAGCGGACAAACATCGAGCTACCTGGTGAGCATTACCGCGAGTGTGCAGCTGGTGGCGCAGGACGGAACGGTGCTCTATCAGAACGATGCGATGGCCTGGCACGAGCAGTACCAGTCGACGCAGGATCTTTCAGGCTTCGTGCAAGAGGATGGCGCAGCGATGCGGCGTGTGTCGAAGGAGTTTGCGAAGGCACTGGTGAGCGACATGCTGGAGTCGTTCCAATGAGCGCGCTGAAGAGCTTTTCGGGAGTCGAACGCTTCCTCGCGGAGGTGAGCGGGGATGCGCGCCGACCGTGCTATGTGCTGCTCGGGGATGAGGCGTTTCTTTACGAAATGTGCCGCAAGGGTGTGTTGAAGACGCTGGTGCCGGAGGACATGCGCGAGTTCTGCCTGCATGATCTGGACCTGGCGTCGACGACGATCTTCGATGCGCTCGATCTTGCACAGACGCCATCGCTGATGGCTCCGTTCCAGGTGCTGTTCCTGCGTAACGTCAAGACGCTGTATGGACGCGGGCAAAAGAAAGATGAGTTTGCCGCGCTCGATGCGTACTTTCGGAGTCCGAATCCGCAGGCGCTGCTGATCTTTGTGGCTGACCATATTGCGTTGCCGCAGGATGTGCGACGGATGGATATGACGGACAAGGAGCGCGCCGAGAAGATTCGCGAGACGCTGGGCGATGTGTGTGGGATCGTCGAACTGCAGCGCGTGAGTGAGGACGACGCGGTGAAGTGGGTGCTGCGTGAATCGCAGGCGAAGGGCGTGGTCTTCACCGACGACGCCGCTCGGGAGCTTGTGGATGCGCTGGGCGCGGACATGCTGCTGACCGCGAGTGAGCTCGAAAAGATGCTGCTGTATGCAGGCGCGATGCACCGCGAACGGGTCGAGCTGGCGGATGTGGAGACGATGGTCTCAGCAGCGAAGCAGCGCAGCCTTTACGAGCTGACGGATGCGATCAGCCTGAAGGATGCGCCGCGCGCGCTGGCCCTGCTGCATGGCTTGTTGAATGCGTCGGAGGGCGGTGAGGATGCCGCGATCGGGCAGGTATTTATGCTGGCCAAAACCTTTCGACAGATGCTGGTGCTGAACGAGAAGCAGGTAAAGGACCAGCGTGCGATGTGGCAGGTGCTGTGGCCGGGATTCCGCGTGGCGCCGTTCGCAGCGGATGCGCTGATTGCGCAGGCGAGGCGGTACAAGGATCGCAGCGAGTTGACGCGTGGCCTGCAGATGATTGCGAAGGCTGACCTGGAGCTGCGGTCCAGCCCGCCAGATAAGCGGCTGGTGCTGGAACGGCTGGTGATGCGGCTGGCAGGGAAGTCGCGCGAGCTGGAGCTGGTGAGCTAGGAGGGCGGCTGCGGCGGCCCTGCGCCCGCGGCGCTGACGAAGAAGGGGGAGCGGGGTATCGTCACCTTGAGCGTATGGTCCGCGCCTTGCGGATAGGCCTCAGCGGGAATCGTGAGAATGTAGCGGTGGCGGACGATGAACAGGAAGTAGGCGAAGGTCTCGTTGCGGCGGAGCGGAAGGGCGTTAAGGATGAGGCCGCCGGCGTTCGCGCAGAGCAGATCGAGCTTCGTGGCCTCGCGGGTCTCGGGCGTGGGCGAGATGGTCTGACCGGTGTGACCGTTCTTCACCGAAAGCGCGCTCGGCGTGAAGGTATCGGCATCAAATTGGCGCTGGTCGCGGATTCCGAAGATCGCAACATCCTGATCGAGCGCATACTGCTGAACGGTCTGCCAGTTGTACTTGCTGCCGCCGTCGTGGCCGCTGGAGACGACGAGCAGCACGCGACGCCCTGGCAGTTTGGACAGCGCTGCAACGGCGGCTGCGATGTTGTCCCAGAGATGGACGGACTTGCCGCAGGTGGAGGACTTGTCGTGGTTGTGCAGGTCCGGTTGGGACATCGCACTCGCGACAGCCTTACGCACGTTCTCCGGCGTGGGCGGCATGTTGTAAAGAGATCGGGTCATCACGCAATCGAGCGCGTAGATGGAGAGGCGATCATCGGGAAGAAACATGGTGGAGGTGAGTCCGCCTATCTCCTCGCCCAGGTTGCTCAGGTCATGGTAGGGGTCGCGGCTCGCGTCGATGAGGACGGTGAGGGCGACGGGCTCGTTGTGCTGCTCGCGAATCGCTACGGGAGCGAAGGACGGGTGATTATCGACCGAGATGCTGAACTGGCCTGGCGTGAGATCGCCGACAGGCCGGTGGTCGTGATCGACGACCAGGGTGGGAATCTCGAGGCTTTTGTCGGGCGCAGACGCAGGTGCCTGGGCCGTCGCTGAAGACGCAAGGAGGGCCAGCGGGAATGCGACGCAGAAGACTTTGAAAGAGGCGCAGACCGGGACGCAATTCATCCCGGAACGATACCAGAGAAGAAGACTCTGCGGAACGATTGAGGGAGAGAAAAAGCGACTGCTTCCTGCGAGGTCAGGGAGTGTGGGGAAGCACCTTGCGATTGCCGAGGATTGCGGGGGACGGGCTAGAGGGGATGGTGTTGGGATCGGACTCGAGCGCCGCGTCCGGCAGGGGGACGCTGACGCCGGTCGTGACGATAAATGTGTTTCGGCTCGGGATGCTGACGTCGATGCGATGCTCGCCGCCGACGTGGGTGTTCGGGCGGGGAAATTCCAGGATGTAGCGGTTGCGAAGCAGGGCGATGAACTGCTCGAGACCCTGTCGGAGGTAATCGCTATCGAGCGTGATGATCAGGCCGCCGGTGGACTCGCAGAGTTCGGTGAACTGGTCCTCCGAGGAGTCTGCGAGAGCTAGATAAATTGGGCGGGTAGAGGCTGGAAAACGGTTGAGGCCGAAGTCTCCTCGAAAACGGAGCAGGTCACGGATGGCGAAGATCGAGACGCTCTTATCGACGGCCAGGTGAAGAACGGTAGCTGGGGTGTTACGGCTCTTGTGATCGTGTCCGGTGGAGACGAGTAGCAGGGCGCGACGTCCGCTTTCGTCGCCGAGGAGTTGCGTGACGCGGGCGACGGCATCCCAGGTGGTGAGGGAACGGCCGCAGGCGCCGTGGGTTTTGGTGCCGTGCAGCGTTGGTTCTTTCAGACCTCTCTCGACCGCAGACTGGAGGACCGCGGGATCGGCGGGGAGATTGAGGCCGGTTCGAATAAGATGGCAATCCATCGCATAAATGGAGACGTGGTCGCGGGAGTTGAGGGAGGTACGCGCCAGGCTGGCGAGCGCCTGCGGAAGGACGTGCAGAATCCGATCCTGGTCGCCGCTGGCGTCGAGCAGGATGGCGAGTGAGATCGGCTCATCGCCTTCGACGTGCATGCGAGTCGGATGAAAGGCTGGACCGCCATCGAGGCTAAGAGAGAACTGTGTCCGCACCATCTCTGGCAGGGTCGTGAAGTCGGAGGTGAGCGCGAGGGTCGGCACCTGCACCAGGTTGACGTAAGCGTGCAGAACGTAGGGCCTCGGTGAGACTTCCTGTTGGCCTGGCAGGACAGGGTCGAAGGCTAGCAGCAGGGATAAACAAACGACGAGCTGCCAACGGAGGCGCATAGCTGGAAGTATGACAGATTGGAGGCGATACAATCCCGGTAGAGACCGTTTGCAGTTGGATGTAGGTGCTTCGTATCGTGAAGCCTGGAGGATGTTTATGGGTTGTACGCGTCGCGTGTGGATGGGGTTGGTGCTGGCAGGTTTCGCCGCGGGAGTGGCGCAGGCCCAGTCGCAGCAGAGTGCCATGTCGGAGTTCTTCAAGAGCCATTATGAGAAGCACGAGTACCGCATCGCGATGCGCGACGGCGTCAAGCTCTACACGCAGGTGTATACGCCGATTGCCGACAAGGTCGAGGACAAGGGACCGTATCCGTTTCTGATGACACGCACCCCGTATAGCTGCGGCAGCTACGACAACCCGACGGTGCAGCCGCGCGTGACGAGCAATATGGCGATGCTGAAGTCGGGCTACATCCTCGTCTGTCAGGATGTGCGCGGACGGTGGGAGAGCGAAGGCAGCTGGGTGGAGATGACTCCGCCGAAGGACGGCAAGGGAATCGACGAATCGACCGACACCTTCGACTCGGTGGACTGGCTGTTGAAGCATGTGACGGGGAATAACGGCAACGTCGGCATCCTGGGTATCAGTTATCCGGGTTTCTATACGGCGGCGAGCATCATCGACGGGCATCCGGCGATCAAGGCTGCTAGCCCGCAGGCACCGATGATTAATCTGCTTGATGGGGACGACAGCTATCACGGGGGCGCGTTCATGTTGTCGGCGAACCACTCTTTTTATGCGCCGTTCTACCGGCCTCAGCAGAATCCGCTGAAGGTCGAGCCGCCGAACAACTTCAAGTTCTCGACGCCGGATGCCTATCAGTACTATCTGCAGATGGGCACGCTGGCGAAGCTCGATTCGCCAGAGGGTGGCACGAACCCGCTGTACCACGATCAGACTATCCATAATACGTATGACGAGTACTGGGCCGCGCGCAACATGGAGCTGCACATGCAGGGCGTGAAGGCTGCGGTGATGTTTGTGGGTGGCTGGTTCGATGCGGAAGATCTCGCAGGGCCCGTGAAGGGCTTCCATGCGGTAGCGAAGATGAGCCCCGAGGCCGCGGCGGATACGCTTGTGGAAGGTCCGTGGGTGCATGGCGGCTGGTCGCGCGGCACAGGAGCTTCACTGGGAGACATTCGCTTTGGATCGGATACGTCGGTGTTCTATGCCGAGACGATCGAGGCGCCGTTCTTTGCGCATTATTTGAAGGGCGCAGCGTGGGCTCCGCTGCCGAAGGCGTACACGTTCGAGACGGGCAGCGACGTCTGGAAGAAATACGACGCGTGGCCGCCACGGCAGGCTGTGTCGAAGATGATTTACTTCCAGCCGGGCGGCGGACTGGCCTGGACCGCTCCTGCTGCGAAGACGAGCAGGGACGAGTATGTGAGCGACCCGGCACACCCAGTGCCCTACCTCGGCTATGTGAGCGAGGCCGATCCGCCGCAGCGCTACATGGATGACGATCAGCGGTTCGCGGCGACTCGGCCGGATGTGCTGGTGTATGAGACGGAGCCGCTGACCGAGGATGTGACGGTCGTCGGACCGGTGAAGCCGCGGCTGAAGATTGCGTCGACCGGGACGGATGCGGACTTCGATGTGAAGCTGATCGATGTGTATCCGGCAGACTTTGAGTATCCGCAGACGCCGAACGAGGGCAAGCATGTACTGGGCGCTCCGCCGGTGGTGATGGGCGGCTACCAGATGTTGGTGCGCGGCGAGCCGTTCCGCGCGAAGTTTCGGAACTCGCTGGCGAAGCCCGAGGCGCTGGTGCCGAACAAGCTGACGACGGTGGACTTCTCCATGCAGGACGTGAACCACACGTTCCTCAAGGGCCATCGCATCATGGTGCAGGTGCAGAGCTCGTGGTTCCCGCTGACCGATCGCAATCCGAACGTGTTCATGGACATCGCGAAAGCGAAGCCGACGGACTTCAAGAAGGCGACCGAGACGGTGTTTCACCAGGCAGATGCTGCAAGCGGTGTCGAGCTGATGGTGATGCCGAAGTAAGTTGCAAAGTCTGGTAAGGAATAAGCCCCGAGGTCTGCCTCGGGGCTTGTTGTTTGGCGTGTTTCATAAACCCTTGAAAGCCATGCGGCTATGAGCAAACAGCAGGTCCTTCGCTGCGCTTAGGATGCCAATTCCAAAAAGATGCGTATTTGTAAAACACGCTCTAGGCGTTCCCAAACGGGTCGGTGAGGCTGGGGCTTTGCGGCGTGAAGAGCTTTGCGCCGTCCGCGGTGATCAACATATCGTCTTCGAGGCGCACGCCGAAGGGTGCGGGGTCGTCGGCGAGGTAGATGCCGGGTTCGTCGGAGAAGGTCATGCCGGGGGCGAGCTTCATGGTGTTGCCGCGGACGAGGTAGTACCACTCGTGCATGTCCATGCCGATGCCGTGGCCGACGCGGTGGGTGAAGTGCTTGTAGTCGGGGCCGAAGCCTGCGTCGGTGATGACCTTGCGGGCGGCGGCGTCGACCGACTGCATCTCTGCACCGGGGTGCGCGGCCGCGAGCGCTGCTGCCTGCGCGGCGTGGACGACATCGAAGACCTTTTTCTGGCGATCGGTGGGTTTGCCGTAGACGAAGCTGCGAGACATGTCCGACTGGTAGCCTTCGACGAAGCAGCCGTCATCGATCAGTACCATCTCCCCTTCTCGGATGATTTGCGGCGTAGGCGAGCCGTGGGGTTGAGCGGAGAACTCGGCGACCTGGCAGGAGGCTTCGCCGCGAACGCCGCAACGCGCGTAGCCGGCGTCGACCAGCGAGGTGAACTGGCGGTTGGTCATGCCCGGACCGCAGGCCTGGTAGACGGCCTTGTAGACCGAAAGCGTGATGTTGTTGGCGAGCTGCATCAGCGCGAGCTCGGCAGGGGTCTTGAGGCTGCGGCAGCCGGAGACAATTGGGATGCCGGAGGTTGTGGCACGTGGGGCGACGGCCTTGGCGATGCGGTCGGCGAAGACGAACTGCAAGCGCTCGTCGAGTGCCAGCGGCAGGGATGAGGTTGTGGCGGCCTTCAGCGATGAAGCGAGCAGCGCGTACGGATCTTCATCTTCATGCCAGGTGTAGATCTTTGTGGTTGCTCCGCCGGGGACGGTATGGAGCGCCTCTGTCATGCGCCCCTCTTCAAACGAGGGGCAGACGATAAACGGAGCGCCGCTGGCTGGCAGCGTCCAGGCGAACATGCGTTCGGACTGTCCGCTGCCGATACCGAGGAAGTATTGCAGCGAGGTGCCGCCGGTGATGGTGAGCGCCGCGATTTTTTGCTGCTGCATCAGCTCGCGGGCGCGATCGAGGCGCTGCTGGCGCTCGGTCGAAGTGATGGGCACAGCCTCGTGCGAGCGGTTCTTCAGGGCGAGGATCGACGGTGGAAGCGGCTTGCCGTCGGACTCTTCGGCGGCAGCGCGCTGGGCTGAGGCGGCAGAGGAACCGAGGGCGAAAGCGGGCGCGGCGGCAGTCGCGGTGAAGAGGAGGCGGCGTCGGGTGAGCATACTGGGATTGTAAGGTGAAATACTGTAAGCGCAGGTTTGAAGATGACGAGGGCGGCATGGCATACAGAAGGACGGTGGAAGAGTTTGTAACGGAGCGCGCAGGCGCGGAGCTGGGTGTGGTCTTTGCAGCGATAGCGGTGGCCTCGCAGGGGATCGAGCGTCAGATTCGGCTGGCAGGCCTGAGCGATGTCTATGGCGCGTTTGGCGCGGTGAACGTGCAGGGTGAGCAGCAGCAGAAGCTGGATGTGTACGCGAATGACGAACTGATCGCGCAACTCGGTAAGGTGAAGAGTGTTGCGGCGGTGGTGAGCGAAGAGGACGAGGGACCTGTCATGTTCGACCATCCGGGCGCGGAGTTCGCGGTCATCTTCGATCCGCTCGACGGCTCTTCGAACATTGATGTGAATGTGAACGTCGGCACGATCTTCAGCATTGCGCGCGTCAGCGGCGATGTGGTGGAGTCGGTGCTGAAGCCGGGAACCGAGCAGATCGCTGCGGGCTATGTGGTCTATGGGCCTTCGACGGTGATGGTGATTGCGTTCGGGGATAAGGATGGCGTGGCAGGCTTCACACTCGATGCCGAGGGGAGATTCGTGCTGACGAGCGAGTCGATGACAATGCCTCCGCAGGGACCGTACTACTCAGCCAACGAGGCGAATGCCGCGAGCTGGCCGGTGGCGTACCAGGAGTTTGTGAAGACGCTGGTGAGCGAAGGATTGGCGGGTAAGGCCTACAGCGCGCGCTACATCGGCAGCCTGGTGGCGGACTTTCATCGCACGCTGCTGAAGGGTGGTGTGTTTCTGTATCCACCGACGGAGAAAGCGCCGACGGGCAAGCTGCGGCTGCTGTATGAGGCTCGTCCGCTGGCGTTGATTGCGGAGAAAGCAGGCGGCGCGGCGGTGAATGGAGCGACGCGGATTCTTGATCTAAAGGCTGAAGGAATTCACGAACGCACGTCGCTGATCGTGGGCAGCAAGGCTGAGGTCGAAGCGCTCAATCGCCTGGTGATGGGGGCTGCAAAGTAGTGGTTGCCGAGAGACTTTATTACAACGCGTCTGCTCTGGAGCTACGCGCGCTGGAGTTTGCCGCGACGGTGACCGACATCCGGCTCGATTCGAAGGACACGAACGGGCAGCTGTGGCAGATCTCGCTCGACAAGACAGCTTTCTATCCAGTCGGTGGCGGACAGCCGTTCGACCTTGGTACGCTCACGGCGACCTCGCGCAGCGGCGCTGTGCTTGAGGTGCAGGTCGAGCGCGTCGAAGAGGACGAGGCTGGCGAGGTGTGGCACTACGTCCGCAAGCCGCTCATGCATGAGACTGAGATTGTGGGGCGCGTGGATGCGTCGCGGAGGATGGACCACGCGCAGCAGCACTCGGGGCAGCATCTGCTTTCGGCGATCTTTCTTGAGGAAGTCGGCGCGAAGACGGTGTCGTTTCATCTCGGTGCGGACAGCGTGACGATTGATCTTGCGGTGGAGAAGCTGAGCGAGGAGCATCTGCAGCAGGTTGAGGCTGCGGCGAATCGCGTGATCTACGAGGATAGGGTGATCGCACCGAGGTGGGTGGAGCGCGCAGAAGCTGAGGCCATGCTGCAGCGCGGCGAGTTGCGCAAGCTGCCGGAACGCCAAGGTCCGATGCGGATTGTGGAGATGCAGGGCATCGAGTTCAACGCGTGCGGTGGCACGCATGTTGCGAGCACGGGTGCGATTGGATCGATCCTTGTGCGGCGCACGGAGAAGGTGAAGCAGGGAACGCGCGTGGAGTTTGTCTGTGGCCTGCGTGCGGTGGAGACGGCTCGGCGGGACTATGCGCTGCTGCGACAGGCGGCAGGATTGCTGAGTGTGGGCGCGAAGGATCTTCCGGCGCGGGTGGAGAAGCTGCTGCAGGATGCGAAGGCTGCAGCGAAGGAGTTGAAACTGTTGAAGAAGGCCGCAAGCTCTGGAACCCCTCCGGCGCAAGAGGCTATTCACAGCGCCGGGGAATAGTCTGGAGAGGTGAGTCAGTATTGCGATGTCGCGTTGCCGGTGCCGTTGGACCGGGCCTTTACGTACGAGCTGGGTGAGCTTGAGGCGGAGGTAGGCGCGCGGGTGATGGTGCCGTTCGGTGGGCAGCGGCTGGTGGGCATCGTGATGGCGGTGCATGATGCAGCTCCGGACGAGGGCGTCGAGGTCAAGCGTGTCGAGCGGGTGCTTGATGAGGCTGCACTGCTTCCCGATGAACTGATGGAGCTGGGCAAGTGGATTGCCGCCTACTACTGCGCTCCGCTGGGCGAGGTGCTGCGCGGCATGATGCCGCTGACGGCTGAGGTCAAGCGCCAGTGGACCTATCGCATCGGCGAGCAGGGACGGCGCGTGCTGTATGAGGGCGCGGCGAAGGGCAGCTCGCGGCGGTCGAAGCTGACGCCGGAAGAGCAGAACCGCGAATACGCAGTGTTGAATTATCTGGAGAGCGGCGAGCCGGGCAAGGTGTCGGCGATCCGTAGCGCGACGGGCGCGAATAAGGCGATGCTCGACGCGATGGCCAAGAAGAAGTGGCTGGTGCGCGAGCCGCTGCAGGAGGTACGCGATGCGAGACGGGTGGAGATGGTGGCCGTTCTTGAAGAGCAGGTAGTAGGGAATCGAGAGCAGGGTGTAGAAGAACAGCAGACGAAGCGGCTGCCGAAGTTGAACGAAAACCAGCTAGCCGTGATGGCGGAACTCGCAGGCTGCGGTGGGCGCGAGTTGGTGCGGGAGCTGCGGATACGGCTGGCGGTGCATGGTGTGCCCGAATCGTCGCTGGGCACTTTGGTGAAGCGGGGGCTGGTGCGGCTGGAGGAGTCAGCCCAGGCCTTCCATGTGACGAGCCTGAGCCAGCATGGCAAGAAGTTTGCGCATGAGCATACATTGAACGAGGCGCAGATAGAGGCTTTAGCGGTGATTGCTGCGGCGATGGAAAAGAGCGGTTTTCGACCGCACCTGTTGTATGGCATCACCGGCTCGGGTAAGACGGCGGTGTATATCGCCGCGATGCAGAGGGCGCTGGCAGCTGGAAAGTCGGCGCTGCTGCTGGTGCCGGAGATTGGGCTGACGCCGGGGACCGCCGCGCAGATGGTCGCGGCGTTCGGCAGCGAGGTGGCGCTGCTGCACTCGCAGCTAACGCCGGACGAACGTGCAGAGCAGTGGCACCGCATTCGTAAAGGCGAGGCCCGCGTTGTCATCGGCACGCGCTCCGCGGTGTTTGCGCCGATGCCAGAGCTCGGATTGATCCTCGTCGACGAAGAGCACGACAGTAGTTACAAGCAGGAGGAGACGCCGCGCTACCACGGTCGCGACGTCGCCGTGATGCGGGCCAAACTGCTCGGCTGCACGGTCGTGCTGGGCTCGGCGACGCCGTCGCTCGAAAGCTGGAGCAACGCCGAGCGTGGCCGCTATGTGCGCATCGAAATGACGGAGCGCGTCGCCTCGCGACCGCTGCCGAAGGTCGAGATGATCGACATGCGCGAGGAGTTTCGCGAGACGGGCAAGGAGCAGTTGTTTGCCCGGCGGCTGATCGAGGAAACGACGGCGGCGCTCGGTCGCGGTGAGCAGGTGATCATCCTGCTGAACCGGCGCGGTTATAGCTTTGTGGTGATGTGTCGCAGCTGTGGCGAAAAGCTGGAATGCGAGAACTGCGCCATCTCGCTGACGTATCACAAGGGTGGCGAGGAACAGAGTCTGAACGGCGAAGCGCGGGTCGGGCAGCGGTTGGAGTGCCACTACTGCGGGTTCCGGCGCAATGTGCCCAAGGACTGTCCCAAGTGCCAGAGCGAGCACCTGTACTACCTCGGGGCGGGATCGCAGCAGGGTGAGGAGATTCTGCAGGAGCTGTTTCCGGGCGCGCGGATTGGCCGCATGGATCGTGACACCGTGCGTACTCGTGGGGACATGGAACGGCTCCTGGCTAAACTTCATTCGGGCGAGATCAACCTGCTGGTGGGGACGCAGATGATCGCCAAGGGGCACGACATTCACGGCGTTACGCTCGTTGGGGTCGTCGGAGCAGACTTTGCGCTGGGGCTGCCGGACTTCCGTGCCTCCGAGCGTGTGTTCCAGCTGCTGACGCAGGTCAGTGGCCGCGCTGGCCGCGGTGAGCTACCGGGCAAGGTGCTGGTGCAGAGCTATCAGCCTGACCACTATGTGAATCAGTTTGCGCGCGAGCATGATTACACGGGCTTTGCCGCGAAGGAGATGTACTTCCGGCGAGCGATGAAGTATCCGCCGCTGAGTGTGCTGGCGAATGTAATTATCCAGGGCGAGCGGCTCGAAGAGGTTCTGGGTTGGGCGACGAAGCTGGGCCGCTGGCTGAGCCAACATAAGCCGGAGGGCGTGCGGGTGCTGGGACCGGCACCCGCGCCGAACTCTAAGTTGAAACGGATCTACCGGTATCACATGGTGTTAAAGGCCGATCGTCGCGATGTGCTGAGCGCAGCGTTGCGCGCGATGCTAAACGTGGTGGAGGCAGAACAGATTCCGCGCCGTGCCGTGGTCGTGGATGTAGACCCCGTCCACCTGATGTAGGCGCGTGTCCTCAAATGGCACGGGAAGCAAAAAGATATGCCTGACCCGGTGAATGGGACAGGCATATCTTTTTGCATGATTCAATCAGGAAAAACTAGTCGATGAGGTGGAGATCTTTGCCGGGCTTGAAGCGAACGGCCTTTCCGGGGGTGATGCTGACCTCGGCGCCAGTGCGCGGATTGCGGCCCACGCCGGTCTTTCTGGGTTTGACGGTGAAGACGCCGAAGCCGCGCAGCTCGATACGGTCGCTCTTGGTCAGAGCCCCCTTCATGGCTTCGAAGATGGCGTCAACGGCGGACTCGGCCTTGATCCGGGGAAGTCCGGTGCGTTCGACGACACGTTGAATGAGATCCTGCTTAATCAATGAGGATGCCTTCCTTAGCCTATTGGAGTGGAAGCGGTTGGGACATGGGTGTCGCTTTTGATTTGATAGAAACCGCTTGAGCTACTGTGCGCCCGGTTCAATATCTTCTGATGGTAGAAAGCGGTCTGCGGATTGTCAATTGTGATGCTTGCCATTTAGCCTCGCGACAAGGGGTCACGAGCTACCCACAGGGGTTTAGGATACGCTCGTAGGCAGAACTCATTTCGAAAGGACAGCAGGCCGCTGCCGTTACGGCGCGCTGCGACAAAGACCTCAAACGATGTCGATCAAGAGCGATAGATGGATTCGGACCCAAGCCCTCGAACATAAGATGATCGAACCCTTCAGCGAGAAGCAGGTACGTGAGGGTGTGATCTCCTATGGACTTTCGTCTTATGGCTACGATCTGCGCGTTTCGAACGAGTTCAAGATCTTTACGAATGTGAATAGCGCGATCATCGATCCGAAGGCCTTCGACGAGAAGTCGTTTGTCTCGGTCGAAGCGGACACCATCATCGTTCCTCCGAACTCTTTTGCCCTTGCACGTTCGATCGAGTACTTCCGCATTCCCCGCGATGTGCTCACGATCTGCGTGGGCAAGAGTACGTATGCGCGCTGCGGCATCATCGTCAACGTGACGCCGTTCGAACCGGAATGGGAAGGGTATGTGACCCTCGAGATCTCGAACACGACGCCGTTGCCGGCGCGCATCTACGCCAATGAAGGTCTCTGCCAGATACTCTTCTTCCAGGGCGACGAACCCTGCGAAGTCAGCTACGCGGACCGCAAGGGCAAGTATCAAAACCAGCAGGGTATCGTTCTGCCAAAGCTGTAAGAGCCAAGCTGCGAAGTTCAAGGGCCAGGCAGTACGTTGTACACAACACAGAAAGAACAACGAACCGTATCGACGCAGGAGCGCGACGTTGACAAGAGGCTCAAGAGCACGTGTGGGTGTAATAGCAGCTGACCCCCTGCGCTCCATCGGGTTGCTGGCTATTCTGGAAGAGACCGTTTTGGTGGATGCGGTATCGCTTGGTATGTCCGAGGACCGCGAGATCCAGCGGTTGGACGCGCGGCATGGTGTCCCTTCGAGCGACCCAGCGAACTTCGATGCGCTGCTGCTTGATACACGTATGCCACTCGATGAACTGTCGGACATGATTTCACGCGTGCGACGCGACTACAACGGTTTGAAGGTCGTAGTGATGGGCGCGCAGATCGACCCCGAGTATGTGCAGAGCGTGATCGGCGCAGGAGCTAAGGGGTACCTTGCAGAGACCGCCAGCGAGGGTGAGATCCGCATGGCTATGGAGGTCGTGCTCGATGGCTCGATCTGGGCACCGCGCAAGGTGCTCGCCCGTTTGATCGATGCAGGGAGGGTGAACTTCGGCGGTACGGTTGCCAGTACTGATTCCGTCGTCGGCGTGATGACGCCACGCGAACTCGAGGTGCTGCATCTTCTTATGGATGGCCGCACCAATCGAGACATCGCTTCGGCAATGGGCATCGACGAGGTGACGGTGAAGGCGCACCTAGGCCGGATGTTGCGGAAAACGCGATCCAGTAATCGCGTCGAACTGACGTTGCGAGCGATTGAAGAGCGAGCCACGCGCCTGCAGCCCAGCCGTGCCGGCACTCGAGCCTGATCTTGTGTCGTATTCCGTAGCTATTGGGGAATGTGGGACTTAGGTCTACACCCGAAGGTATACCACCCTCAGTACTCTTGTTTGCGCGGGCCGGATGGCTGAAAGTAACTCAAGTACAGACCTGGGAGAAGCGGGGTTGTGAGCGGCGATTGGAGACAATCACCACTTCACAACCCCCATTTTTTTATCTCGCGGCATATGTGCGCGCGGTGCAACCTCATCGTGGCTCTTTCCATCAGACCAAACATAGGCGGTTGAGCGTTGCGAGACGATCCCTGCCAATTGTTCTGAAAGGTTTGAATAATGAAAAAGTTGATGGGTGTTCTCTGTGCTGTGGCGATGTCTGCCTCAATGGTTCCTGCGCACGCTCAGGATGCAAAGCTGACGGATCGTTTGCAGAGTGCCACGAACGTGATCAACGAAGTGATGGCGGCTCCAGATAAGGCAATTCCGCAGTCGATCCTGGCTGACGCCAAGTGTTTGGTGGTGGTTCCGAGCTTCAAGAAGGGCGCCTTTGTTGTGGGTGCTCAGTATGGCCAAGGTGTGGCGACCTGCCGCACGCCAAAGGGTTGGAGCTCGCCAGTATTCGTACAGCTGACCGGTGGTAGCTTCGGCTTCCAGATCGGCGGACAGGCAACGGATCTGATTCTCGTTGCTATGAACGAGGGCGGCCTGGAGCACATGCTGACGAACAAATTCAAGATCGGTGGCGATGCCGCTGCTTCGGCTGGCCCGGTAGGCCGCAATGCCCAGGCTGGTACGGACTGGAAGCTCAATGCTGAATTCCTGACCTACTCGCGCAGCAAGGGTCTCTTCGCTGGTATCGACCTCGACGGTACGGTGCTTTCGCAGAACTCAGACGATACACGCACTGAGTACGGTTCGGATGTACCTTTCAAGGGTGTGCTTTCTGGCCAGGTGGTGACGCCTGAAAACGCTCGTCCCTTTGTTCACACCGTTGCGAAGTACTTCGTAATTTCGAAGGACGCGCAGTAATCTGAGCGCAGTCAGCAATATTGCACAGAGGGGCGACTTCGGTCGCCCCTCTTGCTTTTGCAGAGCAATCCGGATTCACATGCAAGCGGACGCAGCAAGCGGATAGACTGTTCGTTGTTGGCTCATATCAAAATCAATCCGAAGGCCGCCTCTCCGGGTATGCAGCATCGCGTGGAATATTGCGCTCTACGCTTGCTGGTCGCGGCGATTGGCGTCATGCCGCGCCGAGTCGCGCGAGCGGTCGGCGCTGCACTGGGAACGTTGGTCCGTGTGACCCTGTCTCGCCTGCGTCAGACCGGACTTCAAAACCTTGCCATGGCGCTTCCGGAGACGACGGCTGAAGAGCGCGAGAGGATCCTGAACGGCGTGTATCGCTCGCTGGGCTGGGAGTTGGCCGAGTTCTGCAAGATGTCCCGCTATACCGCAACGCAGGCATCGATGTTCATTCGTTACGCCGGTCTGGAGAACTATCTTGCGGCCCGTGATCGAGGCAAGGGGGTGCTTGTACTCACAGGCCATCTCGGCGCGTGGGAGCTTTCAAGCTTCTATCACTCGCTGGTGGGTTATCCCATGTCGATGGTAATCCGCAAGCTAGACAATCCGTTGGTGGATGCGTATGTAAACCGGATTCGCTGTCTACATGGCAACCGTGTCATCCACAAAGATGACTTCGCACGTGGGTTGCTGACTGCGATGAACAAGGGCGAGACTGTGGGCATCCTGATGGACACCAACATGACACCCCCGCAGGGAGTGTTTGTACCCTTCTTTGGTGTGCCTGCCTGCACGGCTACGGCTATGGCTCGCATCGCACTCAGGTCCGACGCTGCAGTGATCCCGGGCTTTCTGCTATGGGAAGCTTCCGAGCGGAAGTATGTGCTGCGCTTCGGCCCGCAGATCGAGTTAGTTCGTACCGGCGACGCGCAAGCGGACATCGTAGCTAACACGGCGTTGTTTACCGCTGTCACTGAGTCGTATATTCGGCGTTACCCGGAGCAGTGGTTGTGGGTGCATCGTCGCTGGAAGACGCGCCCTCCGGGTGAGGAGAGATTGTATCGATGAAGAGCCTTACGAAAGAACAGATCACCGCGCTCGCAGGGATGGAACCTGGCAGCCCAACGCAGAATTCGGTGTCGAAGCTGCGGCAAGAGCAGCAGCCTCCCGCAACACCGCTCACGCGCGTGGCAAGCATGGAAGACGCCGGGCCCGATGCCGTTGTCTTCGCGCAGGACGAGGCGTCGCTGGCGACAGCGCTGGCTTCAAAGGCTGGGCTGGTACTGGCCCCCCTTAAGCTTTTGAAAGGCCATACAGCGACTGAGGGTGCCGAGGCTGACGCGCGCGTCTTAGGGGTAGAGGCACCAAAGTACGTCTTCGCGCTCGTCGCGAAGGAACTGAGCGCCGAAAGTGCCTTGGGCATCCATCCCAGCGCGTTCGTCGACGACAGCGCGCGCTGGGGCAAGCGTCTACGCGTCGGCGCGACAGCGGTAGTCGAAGCCAATGTGCGAATGGGCGATGACGTCGTGATTGGGGCGGGTGCAAAGATCCTGCAAGGTGTGGAGCTTGGCAGTCGCGTCGTGGTGCAGGCTGGAGCGGTACTTGGCTCTACCGGCTTCGGTTACGTACGCAACCGAGAGACGGGCGAGTACCTCCTCTTTCCGCAGCAGGGGAAACTGGTGATCGAGGACGACGTTGAGATTGGTGCGAACACGACCATCGACCGTGGCGCGCTTGGCGAGACGAGGATCGGCAAAGGAACAAAGATCGATAACCTGGTGCAGGTGGGTCACAACTGTCAGGTGGGCAAACACGTGGTAATTGCCTCGCAGGTGGGCATCTCCGGCTCATGTGTGATCGAGGATGGCGCGATCCTTGCCGGGCAGGTGGGCCTCGGTGACCACGCCACAGTGGGCAAGGGCGTGATCCTTGGTGGTCAGGGCGGCGTTTACCCTGGCAAAACGATACGCGGGGAGGGTGAGATGTTTGCGGGCACGCCTGCGGAGCCCGTGCGCGATTTCCTGAAGACCATGGCTAAGGTACGGCGTCTGAAGTAGAAGTTCTTTGGCGGAGGAGCAGGGAGGCTCAATGGCGATCGTCGTCGTCGGCGGACACACGCGGAACATCGGCAAGACCAGTGTCGTCGCTGGCCTGATCGCCGCGTTGCCGGAGTTACGCTGGACAGCCATCAAGATCACGCAATTCGGACACGGCGTCTGCTCGGCGAACGGTGAGCCCTGCGACTGCGAGACAGCGGACCACACGATCGCCGTCAGCGAAGAACGAGAGCGCACCAGCGGCACAGACTCGTCGCGTTATCTCGCGGCTGGCGCGATCCGGTCCTTCTGGGTGCGCACGCGGCAGGGGCAGCTGGCAGAGGCGATGCCGCGGGTTCGGCAGTTGCTTTTTTCGGCTCAGGCCAACGAGGGCAATGTTATCGTCGAGTCCAACAGCGTTCTTCGCTTCCTGCAGCCGGACTTGTCGCTCAGTGTGCTCGATCCTGCGGTGAGCGACTTCAAGGAGTCAGCGAAGCGGTATCTGGACCGCACTGATGCCGTGATCGTGCCGGCGGGAGCCGTCTTCGATGCTGGATGGGATGGTGTCTCAGCGAAGGTGCTGGCGACCCGACGTCGCTTCGAGTTTCAGGCACCGGAGTATTGCTCCGAGATTCTGGTGCAACTTGTCCGCGAGAAGATGACGGCAGAGATCGCAACCACCAATAAGTGAGCAGCAACTAAACAGCAAAGCCCCGCAGATGGCGGGGCTTTGCTGCTGTTGCGGGTTCGATCTACTTGAAGCCGTTGGCACCGGCGTTGAGGCCAGCGGGGAAGAACAGACCCGTTGCTGTCGGTGTAACCGTGCCGCCAGCCGAGACCTTCGATCCACCGCAGACGATGTTGAGCACTTGGTTCGTAGTGCGCGCAATCGCGATGCTGTTGGTGGGGTCCGACGCCGAAAGGTCAACGTCGACCAAGCGGGTTGCGCTGACGGCGGTTGTGCCGGCAAGCGAGACGGTGGGCGGGGTCAGTGTCGTTCCACCGGCGCCGACAGCCATGAGGCCGAAGTCATCCGGGCTCGGGTCGAAGGTGCTGGCTGCCGTACCCTGCGCTGCCAGCGTGGCCCGCAGAGCCGACACCTGGTTGGTTAGCGTGAGGTAGCCGTTGGTGTTATTCGGGTCGAGGCTGTTGATCGTCGTACGCACCAGGCCTGCGTGGTACGCCTCAACCGCCAGAATGCCAGCCGCAACCGGAAGGGTCGTGGTGGTACCTGTCAGCAGGGCCGCAGCGCCGTGGTATGCCGTGACGCCTACATCCTCAAACACGTAGGCTCCGATGAGGAAGAACGGATTGCTGAGGTAGGGCGAGAACGTCGTAACAGCACCCGAGGTTGCCAGACCACCGAGGGAGTTCCAGAGCGCAGAGCTGAGGTTGATCGCAGGCTGGTTCGCAGCGAGCGTACCCAGAGCAGCCTGAAGGGCGAGTACGTGCTTGCCTTCTTCGATGGCCGTCTCCGTCGCGTAAGAGCCGACGGTCGTGCCTGTCGTGGTGGCTCCGAACGGCACCTGGTTTGCGCCGGTGGTGTTTACCGTGCCAGCCGTGCCAACGCCGCCACCGGTGATGGTGATCGGGATACCGGCCGAAGGTGCGCCTGCCGCGATGGCAGCAGCATTCGGCGTGTTGATGGTGCAACCGAAGGCCGCGAGGTAGTAGAAGTTCGCCTCGAGGTACTCGAGATTGAGAGCGAAGTTGAGGATGTCGTTATCGGTATACGTTGCCGACTGTGCCTCTGCCTTGGTTGAACCAGCGCCGACCACGAGTCCGGCGAGGGCTGCGCCGCCAAGCGAAAGCATCTTGCGGCGGCTCTTGACGATGATGTCGTCCAGAATTTGAGTCTCTAAGGTTGCCATGATATTTTCCGTCCTTCAGTCAGTGCCGATTAAGCCGTTGTGGTCGCGAAGATGCTGTTCGTTCCGTTGGGGAAGAAGCCGCCGGACTTTACGCCGACCGTGGCAGACCCATAGACGATGTGGTGAACCTGGTTGACCGTACGCGAGAAGCCAACGGCCTTTACAGGATCCGCAGCAACGATTGCGCTGGGCGTGCTGTAGGAGGTCGGCAGCGTCAGAGCGGTCTCAACCGATCCCGAGGTGCTTGGAGCAGCTGTGTTGCCAACCGTGAGCGAAGCGCGAAGAGCGGCCACGCTGTTCGCCAGACCAATCAGGGCGTTGGAACTGGTCGCCACCGAGATGCCAGTGATGGCTGTGCGCACATAGCCTGCGTGGTACGCCTCGACTGCCAAGATGCCGGCCGCTGCGGTGAGATACGTCTTGCCCGTCGTCGTCGTGCTGATCAGCGGGGCTGCGCCGGAGTATGCCGTGACACCTACGTCCTCAAAGATGAACGAGCCGATGAGGAAGTTATTGAAGCTGGTGTAAGGGCTGAAGGCTCCCGTGCCTGTTGCCGGTGTGCCGATACCCGGGGTCACATTTGCAAGTGTGCTGAAGAAAGTGAGGTCGAGTGCTGGGCAGGGTACCGCGGCCGAGCCGAGAGCCGACCGGAGAAAGCGCACATGCGACTGCTCTTCATAGGCGATCTCATTGATGATGTTCTGCTGTGCTGCGGTGAGCGCGCCAGCCGAACCTGAGGCGACGGAGGTCACCGGGATGTTGCCGCTGGTCTTGATCGTACCCTGCGTGTACGAGCCGCTGTAGCCGCTGGGCGCGGCCATGTCTGCTGCAGCGAGACCAGAGCCATTCGCAGCGTAAAGATAGAAGGACGCTTCGAGGTACTCCAGATTCAACGCGAAGTTAAGCACATCGGCATCCGTGAAGGTGCTGGTGGGCGTCGTCGTTACGGGAGCCGCGCTATCGTTGGAGCAGCCCACCATCATCGCAGCTGCCGCGGTTGTGCCTGCACCGGCGAGAAAATTACGCCGTGAAAACAGGTGATTCAGCTTGTCATCGAGTTTCTTCACGATACTTCTCCTTGTGAATCCGTGTGTCTTACGTTCTGGCCCAGAAAATCTTTGCTGTCGTGAGGCGTCCGCCATTTTGCGTAGGGAATCCTCGCCTCGGCAGGAAATCTCCTGCGAGTGAAGTGAAAATGGCAGAGTTACGGGTTGATTGATTCGGAGTGGCAGAAGATGGATGTCTACCGGTCGAAGCGCGCTTTCATAGGGTGCAACGAAGTAAATATTCTTGAACTTCGTCGACCGATGAAACGCGATCATGCCTCCCAATATGGCGTTGGAACAAGCATCACGACAACGCTTGCTCTGTATCATTCACGCGAACAAGGTTCGCTTGGATTGGAAAGGATTCAAGAAAGATAGAAATGTTCGACTAAATGCTTTGAACTGGAAGTGACATCAAATCGCTCACCGCCGAAACTTCTCGCTGCACGAATGGCTCTGCATAGCGAACTCCTGCCAGCAGACCGTAATGACGTGCCGTCGAGTACATGCGCTCACGAATGTCCGCTTCCGGCACAAAGAGACCCGCGCCCATTGTCTGCTCACCGTACTGCGAACGGTAGGCGAGTAGCGCCTGTTGACGTGTCTCAATGTACGGTGTGATGTCGACCACGAAGGTAGGCCGGACATCGGAGTAGAGCGAGGCGTAGAGGATCTTGTAAGGCCGGTGCGGCGCTCCGTGCGAAGCATCGAGGTCGAGCCGCGAAAGTCCGGCAGCGAAGCAAGCTTCATAGCCCAGCGTTGCCGTGGTGTAGTGGTCTGGGTGGCGTCCCTGCCAGTAAGGCAGGATGACCACGCGCGGCCGAAGTCGTCGCAGTACAGCGGCAATCTTCAGGCGGTTCTCGAGCGTGTTCTGCACATTGCCATCTGGCAGGTCAAGCGCCTCGCGATGGCTGACTTTCAGGATCTCGGCAGCGGCATCGGCTTCGGCTTCCCGTTCGGCAGCCGAGCCACGAGTGCCTGCCTCGCCGCGGGTCAGGTCGAGGATACCTGTCCGCCAGCCGAGGGCCTGCTGCACAAGCAAAGTCCCTCCGCAAGTCTGTTCCACGTCATCGCGATGGGCTGCGATGGCAAGAACGTCGACTACGGAGGGACTTGTCTGCTGCATCAGGTTAGTTCGCGCTGTTGGTCAGCGCGTCCATGTAAGCCACGTCCAGCACGGTGCCCTGGATGGTGATGTTGTAGTTGTTGATTTCCGTACCAGCTGCCGGAGTCGTGTTGTACCCAGGATCGCGGGGATCGGTGATCGCGCCGCCGGTGTAGAAGGCGTGGATCTGACCGCCATAGGCTGTAAAGACCTTATGGAAGCCCTGTACCCAGCAGATGCCCGTCGCGCTGCCGTAGTAATAGAGGTTGTCGTCGGTGTTGGGGTACGCAACGGTGACAGCAGAGGCGGGCGTGCCGGTGTTCTGCGTCACTGCTGGAACGATCTGCGCTGTCGGCGTGCTCGTTCCGTTCAGGGTCACCATGGTCAGGCAGTTATAGTTGCCGGCCTGGTCCGTAACGCCCTTGGCATTCAGTTCCTGGGTCGCTGTATACGCTCGCACTCCATTGGCGCACTGTGTCGATCCGACCCAGAGGGTATTGTCATCCGCGAACAACAGGCGCGTATGTGTGCCGTCGGAGATCGAAACCGGCGAACCGGCCTTGTAGGTGGACAGATTCAGCAGGGTCAGGTTACCTGCAAACAAGCCGCTACCCTGGAGTTGTTGCCCCGCCAGATAGAGATAGTTAGAGTCCGAAAGCGCGACCGTGACTCCCCCAGGGATCAGCACCGGATTCGCCACCGGCAACGTCGCCATCGCCGATACGTCAGGGCTCGCTGTGGGAACGTTGTTGAAGTCGAGCGTCGACATCTTCAGAAACGCCACGCTGGCAGTCGTTCCACCCGCTTCGGGACCGCTGTTCAGAACGTCAGCTGTGGTGCCGTCGAGAGAGAAATACACATCGTGCGGACGGTCAAAGGTACCGTTCACCGGTACGATGCAGAAGGTCGGCAGCAACAGCGGTTCGCAGTCCACGGATCCGGGGGGAATCACAGGCGTCGTAGTCGCGGGTAGCTTCACCACGCGATAGAGCGTGTTGGAGTTCTTGACCATCGCCAACATCACGGTATTGCCCTGGGAGACAACGACCTTATCCACGTTCGGCAGGCTGAACGCGTAGCTGCCTCCGCCGTAGGACATCACAAACTGCCCGGTCGTTTGCGAGGCACCGAGGAAGGTGACTCCGTTTACTGAAGCAGCTGCGGAGGGGGCGTTCGCGCCGAAGCTGACCGCCGTACCGGAGCTGGTTTCCTTGCTGTAGTTGATGGTCGTCAGCGCGCCATCGTTAGAAGAGAAGACATAGCCGGTGGTCTCTTCCGGATAGTTGATGATCTGGACGGGGTCCAGTTCGGAATAGCCAGAGATCGTAAAGTGCGTGATCGTGTTCTGAACGTTGCCACGCAGATCGCGCTCGCCATCCAGCATCTCCAGACCGCCGCTAACACCGGTGGTGTACGCAGCCATCACGCGATAAAGCAGCCCGCTGGGCGGGGTCGCACGGCCAGCAGTGTTGTACTCAGGGTAGTAATACAGCGGCGCGCGGCAGGAGGAGAGCGCCAGGGTAGACGCAGCCAAAAGGAGGCCGACATAGAGCCGGACAGAGACACTTCGAATCTTCAACTTTAACCACTCCAAATCGGTTGCGCCGGTGCGCTGGGACTTCTACAGACTTCAGACGAGTATATCAGGCAGAGGTGAGCCAGCAGGTCGTCCGGCGGGTGTGGAGAAGGCTCCGGCAGCGGCCCGGCGTTATACGATGGAGGTTACGTCTGGACCTTGAGGCGTTAGAAATGAGCAAGAACGGAGATCCATGGCTGCTGCGGTAGAAATGCCCATCGAGGAAAGAAATGACGCGATCGCAAAGCTCTTCGCAGGCGAAACTGTGCTCTGCGACGGCGCGATGGGCACGATGTTGTACGGCTGCGGAGTTTTCATCAACCGCTGTTATGACGAACTGAACGTGACGCAGCCGGAGATCGTCCGTGGCGTGCATGAGCATTATCTGCAGGCGGGCGCGCAGATCATCGAGACCAACACCTTTGGCGCCAACGCCTTCCGGCTGGAGCGCTTCGGTCTGCGGGACAAGGTCGCCGCCCTTAACCGCGCGGGAGCCACAGTGGCTCGGCGGTGCGTTGAGGCGCAGGCGGAAAAGCAAGGCACGCAGGCGTTCGTCGCCGGAGCCGTCGGCTCACTCGGCCTGAAGCTCGAACCGGCTGGCGAGACTACGTTGGTGGAAGCGCGCGCCGCGTTTGCAGAGCAGATCGCCGCGCTGGCTGAAGGCGGCGTCGATCTGCTGATCGCCGAGACGATGATGTCTGTTGCTGAGGCCGAGCAGGCTGTGCTCGCCGCGCGGGAGGCGGCGCCGCAGCTGAAGATCGTGGTGTTGATGACGGTGGATGAGGCAGGGAACTGTCTCGACGGCAATACGCCGGAGATGGCCGCGCAGACGCTGACTGCGGCCGGTGCGGATGCGCTAGGCTGCAACTGCAGCGTCGGTCCGGATACAGTGCTGAGCGTGATCGGTCGCATGAGGGCTGTGACGAAGCTGCCGCTTGTCGCAATGCCGAACGCGGGTATGCCGAAGACCGTTGAGGGCAGGCATATTTATTTGACCTCGCCGGAGTACATGGCGAGCTTCGCGCGTAAGGCTGTGCGTGCCGGAGCGAGCTGGGTGGGTGGTTGCTGTGGCACTACGCCCGAGCACATTCGCGCCATGCGAGGCGCCTTGCGCGCCTTGGAGGCGCAGGTGGTCGGTGAGTCTTCCGCACCCGGCATGACGCGGCAGGCAAGCGTTGAGTCAGAGCAGGGCGTTGAGCCGAAACCACTCGCTGAGCGCTCTGGCATTGGACGCCGAATTGCTACGGGTGAGTTCGTGACAATGGTGGAGATCGTTCCGCCCAAGGGTTTCGATTCGTCGAAGGAGATTGCGGGAGCGAAGCTGCTGAAAGAGCACGGCGTCCATGCAATCAACATCCCTGACTCGCCACGAGCCAGCGCTCGAATGAGCGCGATGAGCCTCTGCCTGCAGATCGAACAGCAGGTCGGCATTGAGACGGTGCTGCACTACACCTGCCGCGACCGCAACGTGCTCGGCATGCAGGGTGACTTGCTCGGTGCAGCTTCCACCGGGCTGAAGAACATTCTGTGCCTCACCGGCGATCCGCCGAAGATGGGTAACTATCCCGATGCGACGGCAGTCTTCGACGTGGACGCGATCGGCCTGGTGAACATCGTGCGCGACCTGAACCATGGTCTCGATTTAGGACGCAATCCGATCAATGCATCGGCAGGCTTTACGATCTCGGTCGCCGCGAATCCCGGCGTGCCGGACATCGACCACGAGATCCGCCGCTTTGAACTGAAGGTCGAAGCCGGTGCCGAGTTCGGCGTTACACAGCCGGTCTTCGATTTGCGGCTGCTGGAACAGTTCCTCCGCCGCATCGAAAGCTTCCGCATACCTATCGTCGCTGGCATCTGGCCGCTCACAAGTTTGCGCAATGCGGAGTTCATGCGCGACCAGCTAAAGGTCTCCATGCCGGAGGAGATACTGAAGCGCATGGCGGCGGCGACCAATAAGGAAGAGTCGCTGGAGATTGGATTACAGATCGCGCGCGAGATGCTGGCCAGCGTGCGTGGCGAGGTACAGGGCGTGCAGGTCAGCGCGCCGTTCGGCAAGTACTCGGCTGCGGTCGAAGTGCTTGAGGGCCTGGAGGGCTAATGGCGAACTTTGAAGATCAATTGGCAGAACTGGAGAAGGTGGTCGAAAAGCTTGAGCGCGGCGACCTCTCGCTCGAGGACAACGTAAGCCTGTTCGAACGCGGGATGTCGCTCTCAGACGCCTGCAAGAAGCAGCTCGCGAACGCAGAGAGCCGCATCGAGGTCTTGCTCGAACCGAAGGAGAACGGGCCGGTGCGGGTGGCTGAGCTGGATGTCGAGGTGGAGGAAGATGATTTGGACCTAGACGACGGACGACTTTAGCGGTCGCGAGTCGTAACGAACGTCGGCACCCAGAGCAGGGCACGTTTGTATTCATTCTCCGGTAGCTCGGCGATCGATTGGCGCGCTGCTTCTGCATAGGCGCAGGCTGTGTCCATCGCGTAGGCGAGGGAGCCGTGCCGCTGCAGAATCTCCAGAATGTCCTGATGGGCGACGCGGGCGAAGCTACGGTCAGCGAGCACTGTGCGAATGGCCTCGCGGTCGGCTCCGGTGCCGCGTTCGAGAGCATGGATCACGGCGAGCGTCGCTTTGCCTTCGCGAAGATCGCTTGCTGCTGGCTTTCCAAGCACATCATCGGTCGCGGTCAGGTCGAGCACATCGTCGACGATCTGGAAGGCCAGGCCAAGGTTGCGACCGTATTCGCCGAGTGTCTGCTCGAACGGGGAGTTCTCTTCCTTATCGTGTCCATTGGACGAAGGGTTCGCGATCACCGCGCCGAGCTTCATCGAGACCTGGAAGAGACACGCAGTCTTGCGATAAATCAGGTCGAAGTACTCTTCCTCGTTAATGAGGTGGCCGAGCTTCTCCATCTGCAGTAGCTCGCCTTCAACCATCTCCTGCGTCAGCGAGATCAGAAGATCGAGGATGCGGAAGTTCCGCTCTTCAAGGGCAGTCTGGAAGGCCTGCATGTAGAGCCAATCGCCGGCAAGAACACATTTGGCGTTGCCCCAGGTGGTGTTGGAAGAAGGTCTGCCGCGGCGCGTGCTGGCTTCGTCGATGATGTCGTCGTGGACCAGCGTGGCGGTGTGCAGCATTTCTACCACTGCCCCGAGGCGGATGCGAGCGTCGCTCTTGCTCTCGAGCGCCTTGGCCGCGAGGATCAGCAGCAAGGGCCGGATGCGCTTGCCACCACCTGCGATGAGGTAGTTGGCAATCTCTGTAACGACAGCGACGGGAGATGCAGACTGACCAGTGAACTCGCGCTCAATGGCGGCGAGGTCGTCCTTGAGGAGGTCGAAGACCTCAGCAGCCGACGCGATGGAGATAGAGCTCACGTACCTCTAAGAGTAGCAGGGTTAGGACGAAGTCCAAAAGCGGCGGGACTGTGGGATACGAAAGTTATCTAGCTGAGTCGAGTATCCTGCAAAACCCATGCCCCAAACGGGACATGGGCGCATGGATATGTGCCGCTAGTTACTGCGGAAGTTGGTGAACTGCAGCTCGACGCCGAGGTCTTTACCGCGTAGCAGGCCCATGATCTGTTGCAGCGTGTCGCGGTCCTTGCTGGTCACGCGGACTGTGTCGCCCTGGATGCTGGCTTGCGCCTTCATCTTCGAGTCCTTGATCATCGCGACGATCTTCTTCGCGGGCTCGGACGAGATGCCCTGCTTGAGCTTGATCTTCTGGCGGACGGAGGAGTTCGAGGCGGGTTCGATCTTCTCGTACTCGAGGTTTTTCAGCGATACGCCGCGCTTGACGAGCTTCTGGCCGAGAATTTCGGTGACCGCGTTGAGCGTGTACTCATCCTGCGAGGCGAGTTGAATGGCCTCTTCTTTTTCGAGCACGATCGTTGACTTGGAATTCTTCAGATCGAAGCGTGCGTTGACCTCTTTGGTCGCCTGGTCGATGGCGTTCTTGACTTCCTGGATCTCTACTTTGCTGACGACGTCGAAGCTGTTATCTGCTGCCATGATGTTTCCTCTTTTGCTTGGATGTTCATTATGCCTGATGCGTCGCTACGCAGTCGCAGGGAACAGGCGGTGGAAGTTTGCGGTGGTCTGCTCGGCGAGCGATGCTGGCGAGATGCCACGAAGGTTGGCGACAAAGCTAGCGGTGAGCGCAGTATTTGCTGGCTCGTTGGGCTGGCCGCGCAGCGGGATCGGCGTCAGGAACGGAGCGTCGGTTTCGACAAGGATGCGATCGGCGGGCGCTGACGCTGCGACCTGTTGAATCGTCACTGACTTCGGGTACGTGACGTTGCCAGCGAAGCTGAGATAGAAGCCGATGGCGAGCGAGCGCGCTGCCTGAGCTTCATTGCCGGAGAAGCAGTGCATGATGCCGGGAAGATTGTGCGGTGTCCAATGCTCGGCGAGGAGCGCGAGAAGATCTTCCCAAGCGTCTGCTGGTTCGTATTTTTGTTTTGCTGCGGGTATCGCGAGCTCCGAGGTTCGGCAGTGGATTGTGATCGGCTTGCGGACGGCAGCGGCGATCTTCAGCTGCGCGATGAAGGCAGCGTGCTGCGTCGGAATGTCCGGGTTGCCGAGATGGTAGTAATCGAGGCCGATCTCGCCGATAGCGATGCAGCGCGGGTCCTGGACGAGCGCTGCGAGCTTTGCGAGAGCTTCCGGCGTTGCGCGCTGAGCTTCCTGCGGGTGAATTCCAGCGGTCGCGAAGATTTCGGGGTGCTGGTTTGCGAGTTCCAAAGCGCGGTGCATCGTGTCTGGACCTTCTCCGATACCGATGGCGAGAAGTTTCCTGACTCCGGCTGCTTCGGCGTTGGCGAGAATCGGCGCGAGGTCTTCGTAATCGTCGAGATGGCAGTGACTATCGATCAGCATATTGCGATTCCTTGGGGTACCCCCCCACCTTATGGTTCAAAGTCTTGATTGCGCTTGGTTTAAGCGTGGACTATGAGTGGAAAGTCGTGAAGTGAGTCGGCAAGATGTGGCGGGTGTGACGTGACTCTTGTTTATTCCCTACTGCTATTGTAGCGAATGGCGCACAGCAAACATCCAAAAGATATCTCTATTCAAATGTGCAGGTTAGGGTAAAAGGGGGCTTGACAGCAAAACAGGGGAAAGGGGGAGAGGAGGGTGAGTGAAAAGCAAAGGACAGGGGCTTTGAACGCGGAGGGCGGGAAGGTTCTGCGCGAAGGTCGCGAAGGGATCAGGTGGGGATGGATGGAGGACGGTGGTGCTGTCTGACAGGTATGATGCTCGCGAGTTTTGGAGGTGTGGTGTGGATGCGATGAATCGGCGGGATGTTCTGGGAGCGTTGGCGGCGTTTGCTGCGCTGGGAGCGACAGCGGCAGAGGCGCAAACGGGTGGGGCGGGGTCGGAGGATTTGACCGTGTCGCACGTGTTTCGGTTTTCGGAGATGGTGGAGAAGCCTTCGTCGAACGGTGGCTGGAGCCGCGCGGTGACGCACGGGACATTGGCGACAGGCGAGATCGTGGAGGTGCATGAGACGATGCTGCCTCCGGGACAGATGCCGCATCCTCCGCATCGTCATCCGAACTCGGAGTTCATTCTGATTCGCGAGGGCAAGCTGCAGCACCTGAACGAAGGCGTTGCAGATGCACGGCCGGTGGTGCCGGGTGACATCATCTTCAATGCTTCGAACCGGCTGCATGGCCTGAAGAATATCGGGACGACCAATGCGCTCTACTTTGTGGTTTCGGTCAGCAAAGGACTGGAGGTGAAGGCGTGAACCGAAGGTCAGTGATGGTGGGGTTGGCGGCGGCTGGTGTGGCTGCTGTTGCGAGAGGGCAGGAGGCGGAGGTCACGAAGGCCAGCGGTGACTTCGCAGGCGGGTCGAAGGTATTCAAGACTAGTTCTGCAGAGCGAACTAAGCTGCCGAATGGTGGCGAGCGGCTGAGTGCGTTTATGGGGACGCTTGCGACGGGTGAGACGGCGTCCATGCATGAGAGCTGGATTCCGGCGGGCACACCTGCTCCTGCGCTGCACCGGATCACGCATTCGGAGATGGTCGCGGTGCTCGAAGGCGAGGTGGAGTTTGAGCACGATGGCAAGAAAGAGCGGGCGGTGGCCGGGGATGTGATCTATGTGGCATACGGGACGACCCATGCGATGCGCAATGCAGGGACGGGGATGGCGCGCTACATGGTGTTCCAGGTAGGACAATAGGCAGCATAGATAGAAATTTCGGTGTACGGGATAGGAAGCAGTGCGAGTGCGTGTACGTGTCTTTGCTTCGAAGATCAAGAGAGCTGTGCCCCTGTCTTTTCGGGTACATGTGGTGGCAGGGTTCGTTCCCCGGCGTTTCTGGTATGGCAGCGAGGTGCGGCTGAGTCTGTGGCAGGGTCGGGTGTCGAGCATTGGCTCCCGGCGCAAGGCAACATGGTTGGCGGCGGTGGCGCTGGAGTGGTGGCTTGCCGAACTGACGCGGCGTGGCGGGTTTCCGGTGCGTTTCACGGTGGTTGGACTGGAGGCCTTGACCGAGGCGGTTGCACACTCCGGAGGGGTGCTGTTGTGCGGTGTGCATTTGCCTGGCATGCGCGTAGCTATGCGTGGGCTGATTGAGCATGGCGTGCGAGCCTCGTTTATCGTGACGGCGGAAGAGCACATTGCACCCGAGGGCGAGTGGTTGGCGACAGGCTGCACGGAGGGCTTGTATCCCGTGGTTCAGGGACCGATGGCGTTGATGCAGATGCGCGGAAGGCTGCAGGCAGGGGAGGTGGGTGCCTTGTTGATGGACCGCGATCCGCTTGGGCCGTTCTATCCGAACGGGATGCGGTTGGTGGGACGGCTGGGAGCGCAGGTGGTGTTGGTGTGGGCAGAGTTGGAGGGCGGAGGGGTGAAGGTCACCTGTAAGCGAGCTCCTCATCCGGTCCCGGACACGGAAGACAAGGTGTGGGAGAACCTGGCGGTGCTGGACGAGCAGCGGGTAAGGATTCTGGCCGATCTCGAGTATCCAGGTATACGCAGCCCCGCATGAAGACATAGGTGCTGCGCGAGGAACGACAGAGCCTGTTGCTGACGATGAAGCTTTCAGGAACGGGACGCCTCGCGTGATGGCTGCTGATCTATGGCTTTGGGATGGACGGCCCGAAGGTGGTGATGGCAGCCATTTTGCCCTCCGTTGAGAAGCGGACATGGTCATGGCCTTTCGCAACGACCTTGCCGTCAGGCTGGGTGAAGACCCAGGTGAACAGGGCGATGTCGTGGTGCGTGGAGATGTCGTCGATGGTGAAGTACGAGCCGGGGAACTTCGTCTGAAAGCTGTTGATGTCGGCGAGTACGGCTTCGCGACCTCCCTGGAAATCAGCGGTGAAGTAGAGGAGATCGTCGGCAAAAACTTCATCGAGGATGCTGGTGCGCTGGTCGTCGGTGATCGGTTTCCAAGCCTCTACGTACGTTTCATAGAGTTTCCACGCCTTCTGATTCTGAGTCATTTCGTTTCTCCCTAATGCTGCTGAGAACAGCAGAGAGAGCCTGCTGACAGCGATGTGTCAGCAGGCTCGGTGGTGCTTGAACGATGTTGCTACGCTACTTCGGGGATCACACGCACAGGGGCTTCGGCTGCGATGCGGAGGAAGGCGTTGTTGATAGTCTGGTTCATTTCCTGCGAGCCGATGTGGAGACGGCGCGTAGCTTTGGCTACGGTCTGGCAGAGTTTGTACTTGTTGTCGATGGCTTCGCTTGCACGAAAGATGATTTCTGAACGCATAGGACCTCGTCGTGCGGCCGCCAATGACAGCAGGATTACTGTTTTGTGGGGGAGATCTAAGGCTATACCCTGCGAGGGGCTTGTGCCGGATTGTGGGGTTTATCTTTCTGGGGTCGTCTCCGTGGGGATTGAAATGCCGCCGTTCTGGGAGCGTGCGATTAGTCGGTGAAGGCGAGGGGCAGCGTGCGCTGCTCCTTTGCCGACTGGAAGGAGGCGTCGAGGACGGTCATGACGGCGATGGCCTCCTGTAAAGAGATGGGAGGGAGCGCGCCGTGCAGGATGGCGTCGCGCACCGCGGCGTAGAAGGCGAACTGATTGCCCGGGACGGAGTCGAGTTCGGTCACGGCGCCATCGCCGGAGTAGAAGGTGGTCTTTGTGGGGTCGATGCCGAATTGAGGATCGAGCGGAGAGATTTTCTGCTGAAGCTGCGTCTCCTGCACGTCGGCACCGTACTTGACCCAGGTGCCCTGCGTTCCGTAGAGCACGGAGCGCGGCAGAGGGGCTGCGGCGAGGAGCGAGGCTTCGAGCGTTACGCGCATTTGCGGGTAGGTGAGGACGACGTGGGCCCAGTCGTCGGTGAGGCTACCTTCGCGGAAGGCGGCGAGGTCCGCGGTGACGGCGCTGGGCAGTCCGAAGAGATGCACGGTCAGGTCGATGAGGTGAGGGCCGAGATCTAACCAGAGGCCAGCGCCGGGGCCGGGGTTTTCGCGCCAGCGGTCACGGACGTTGGGGCGATAGCGGTGCATGCGGCAGTCGAACTGGGTGACACGGCCAACAAGGCCACGGTCAAGGGCGTCCTTGACGGAGCGGACTTCGCTGTCCCAGCGACGGTTCTGGAAGACGGTGAGCAAGCGGTGGTTGGCTTCAGCGAAGGTGCGAAGTTGCTGGGCTTCGGCGAGGTTCAGGGTGAAGGGCTTGTCGACGACGACATCTTTGCCGGCCTGCATCGCGGCGAGCGCGAGCGGAAGGTGCTCGGTGTTGGGGGTGACGATGACGACGAGGTCGACGTCGTCGGAGGCGATGAGGTCGTGGGGCGTACAAACTCGCACATCACCAAGGTCGGCGCGGACCTCTTCAGGCTTGCTGGACGCGACAGTAGTGAGTTGCAATCCGGGCACTGCTCGGATCAGCGGCGCGTGAAGCACCTTTCCTGCATAGCCGTAGCCGATGAGACCAACGCGCACGTTCATGCTTGGATTTTAATAGGTAAGGCGTGAAGGCGCGGCCTGATGGACAGAGATTGGTGGCGATCTGCTAGTCTTTCTGCGCTTGGGATGGAAACGATTCCGTCGAGCTGGAGGTTTGGCCTTGGAGCAGATGACGCGGCGTGGTTTTGTGCAGTTTGCAGGCATGGGAGTTATAGGTGCGACGATAGCGGGGCGCAGCGCGCTGGCGGCACCGTGGGGCAGGCCGGTGGGGTTGCAGTTGTACTCTGTGCGGGAGCAGCTGGCGAAGGACTATGAGGGCACGCTGAAGCAGGTAGGGGCGATCGGGTATCGCGATGTGGAGGCGGCGGGCTTCTATAACCGAACGGCGGAGCAGGTGAAGCAGGCGATGGCGGACGCGCAGGTGAAGTGTGTCGGAGCGCACTATGCGTACACGGCGCTGGCTCCGAATGTGGACAAGATCATCGAGTTCCACAAGACGCTGGGCTGTCCGTCGGTGGTGTGCGCGTATTCGTCGCATCGAGAGGCTGCGGCGAAGGGAGAGTTCACCATCGATGATCTGAGGTGGACGATCGAGCAGTTGAATGGAATTGGCGAGAAGCTGCGGAAGGAAGGGTTGCAGCTGGGGTATCACAATCACACGCCGGAGTTCGTGCGGGAGAACGGTGTGCTGGCGTATGACGCGATGATGGCTGCGGCGGACCCGAAGCTGATCACGTTCGAGATGGACTGTGGTTGGGTGAAGGTCGGTGGCGGCGATCCGGTGGAGCTGTTGAAGAAGTATCCGACGCGGATCTCGCTGCTGCATGTGAAGGACTTCAAGCCGAAGGCTGATCCAAGTGCGAAGGGCACGCCTCCGCCGGCGGAGCTGGGACGAGGAACGATCGACTACAGGCCGATCTTTGCGGCGGCGAAGGCTTCGAACATCAAACACATCTTTGTGGAGCAGGAAGGGTTTGATATGCCGCCGATGGAGGCTCTGAAGGTGGACTATGACTATGTGAATGGGTTGAAGGGGTGAGACCGGGGCTGGCGGGGACGGGTGCCGGGGCTTGAGACAAAAGCAGATTCCCTTCGGGAATGACAAAAAGAAGAGGAAGACGAGGCGGTGGGATAGCAAGCAGGAAACACCCTTCACTCAACGTGAAGGGTGTTTTCGTTATGGGTGCGGGCTACTTGAGGCGGGTGCCTACGGGGACGCCTTCGGGGACGGTGGCGAGGAAGGGCTTGCCGCCTTCTTCGCTGGCAGCAAGGAGCATGCCGTGCGATTCGAGGCCGCGCATCTTTCGAGGGGCGAGGTTGGTGATGACGATGATGCGTTTGCCGACCATCTCTTCTGGGGTGTAGTGCTCGGCGATGCCGGAGAGGATCTGGCGGGTGCCGAGGGGCCCGAGGTCGACCTCGAGGCGGAGCAGCTTGTCGGCCTTGGGGATGCGCTCGCAGACCTTGACCTCGGCGATGCGGAGCTCGACCTTGACGAAGTCGTCGATGGTGATCTCGGGCGAGGCATCGGAGACGGCAGGCGCGGCAGGTGGCGTGGCGAAGATGCCTGAGGCGGGGGCTTCGGTGTGCGAGGGCGTGGTGCTGGGGCCGGTGGTGTGCGCTGCGCTGCCGCCGACGGTGAGGGTGCCCGAGGGCTCGTCGAGTGAGGCGGTGCGCGGCGGGGCGGCGGGGTCGGTGGTGGCGGGAGTTTTCAGTTTTCCGTTCTCAATTGTCAGGGGTGTGGGGTTTTCCAGGTCGATCATGATTTGTGCAAGTCCTTTGTCGGCGCGGGGGAAGATGGGGCCGAGGGTGCCGAGTTGCGTTCCGGGTTTGAGGCCGCCCCAGATGAGGTGGGCGAGTTCGCCGTCGGTGGCGGCGAGGTTGATGTCGCCGAGGCCAAGCTGCTGCCACACCTTGGCGGTGATGGTCGGGCAGATGGGGAAGAGCGTGCCGGAGATCCAGCGGATGGCTTCGGCGGAGACGTAGAGAACGGTGGCAAGCTGGTCGGCCTTGGTGGGGTCCTTGGCGAGCTTCCATGGTGCGGCGGCGGAGATGAAGCCGTCGACCACGGTGATGAAGGCTGCGACTTCGGTGAGGAAGGTGGAGAAGTCGGTGTCGCGGAGAGTGGCGAGCTTCTTCTGGAAGGCGATGGCGGCGGCGCCAACGACGGAGGTGTCGATGGCATCGGTGCCGGGGACTTCGAAGATGGGCGAGGGCACGGCTCCGGCGAAGTACTGCTGGATCATGTTGAGCGTGCGGCTGACGAGGTTGCCGTAGCCGTTGGCGAGGTCGGCGTTGTAGCGCGTGATCATCGCGTCGAAGCTGAAGCTGCCATCCTGGCCGAAGGGGATCTCGCGGAGCAGGAAATAGCGAAGGACGTCGGTGGCGAAGAGGTCGCGGTCGCGTTGATTCGCCTCAGGGGCTAAAGCCCCTTCTTCTCTTATGGGGCTTGTGACGGACGGGCTGAAGCCCGTCCCCTTCAAAGCGAGAGGCGGAGGGCAGAGGCGACCGAAGCCTTCGAGGATGGTTTCGCTGCGGACGACGTTGCCCTTTGACTTGGACATCTTCGCGTTGTCGAAAAGGAGCCAGCCGTTGGCGGTGATGGCTTTAGGGGTGGCGATGTCGGCGGCCATGAGGAAGGCGGGCCAGTAGACGCAGTGGAAGCGCGTGATCTCCTTGCCGACGAGATGAAGGTCGGCGGGCCAGAACTTCTGCCAGAGGGAGTCGTCGTCGCTGCCGTAGCCGAGGGCGGTCATGTAGTTGGCGAGGGCGTCGAGCCAGACATAGACGACGTGCGGCTTGGTCGCGCCTGCGGCCTTCTGAATGTCTTCAGGGACGGGGATGCCCCAGGAGAAGCTGCTGCGGGAGATGCTTAGGTCTTTGAGGGCACCGGGAATGTAGTAGAGATCTTCGCCGAACTTCTCTAAGAGCCCCTTCTGATGCGCGAGATCGAAGGCTTCGAACACTTCGAGAGGCTCGCTATGCTCAGCGCCTAACTCTTCATTAGAGAGTTCCAGAATAGAGTTCCAATCTCCACGAACAAAACTTAGAACTTCGTTACGCGCAGATGGAGGTGTTATTGCAAGTTTGTTTGATTCGATAAGGTCTAGCAGAGGCTTCTGAAACGCGCTCAGCTTGAAGAAGAAGTTTTCTTCGGTGACCTCTTCGAGGAGCTTGCCGCAGTCGGGGCAGGGGGTGCCGACGGGGGCGTCGACGAAGGCCTCGTCGGAGACGCAGTAGGCGCCGGTGTAGCTGTCGAGGTAGATGAAGCCGTTCTCGTAGAGCTTGCGGAAGAGCTGCTGCACGCCCTGCTTGTGGCGGGGCTCGGTGGTGCGGATGTAGTCGTTGTAGGTGATGCCCATGCGGTCCCACAGGGTGCGGAACTGGGCGGAGACCTTGTCCGTGAACTGCTGCGGCGGGATGCCGGCTGCTGCGGCGCTGCGCTCGATTTTCTGGCCGTGCTCGTCGGTGCCGGTAAGAAAGAAGGTTTCTTCACCGAGAAGGCGGTGGCGGCGCGCGAGGACGTCGCCGACGATGGTGGTGTAGGCGTGGCCGATGTGCGGGCGGGCGTTGACGTAGTAGATCGGCGTGGTGAGGTAGTAGGTTTTTGGCTGGTCTGGCATGTTTCGCTCAGTCCACAGTTTACAGGGGAAGGGAGACAGGAGTGAGAAGACCGTAGACAGGAAAAGAATCCTGCCAATCTGGTCTGCTCACTCCTGTCTCCTCACCGCTGTTTGCCGCCTTAGATGTCTTCGCCTTCGGCTTCGAGTTCGGCGGTGAGCGTTGGGTCGATCGGAGCTCCGAGGCGGGGAACGAGGAGTTGGAAGATCAGCAGCGCAAGCAGGTAGGCTCCTGCGGCCATGGAGAAGACGAGCAGCTGGTGGAGCGAGAGGTTGCGCTTGACGATCCAGGTGAAGCAGGCACCGCCGACCGCTCCGGCTGCTCCGCCAATGCCGACGACGGTGGAGATGGCGGTGGAGGGGAACATGTCGCCGGGAGTTGAGAAGATGTTGGCGGACCAGCCCTGGTGGGCGGCGGCGGCGATGGCGATGAGCAGCGTCGCGGGCCAGGCGTTTGAGGGGAAGAGGTGTGCCATCTGCGGTACGAAGATGACGGGAAGCACGAGGATTGCCATGGCGAGCATGGCGAGCTTGCGGCCGGCGTTGACGGTGTAGCCGCGGCTCATGAGGAAGCCGGAGAGCGAGCCGCCGAAGATGGAGCCGACCGACGACACCATGTAAACGGCGACGATGTACCAGTAGGCGTCCTTGAGCGAGAGGCCGTAGTTGCGGTTGAGGAACTGGGGGAGATAGAAGAGGTAGAACCACCAGACGCCATCGGTAAGGCCCTTGCCGATGGCGAAGGCATAGAGGCCGGGGCGGGCGAGGAGGGCGGAGAGCGGCAGGACGCCGTGGGCCTTCTGCGAGGCGAAGTCGGCTTCGAGGTTGACCTGAGTCTGCGTGGCTCCGCGACGGAGCTTGTTGTAGGGGAAGAGCAGCCAGAGGACGAGCCAGATCATGCCCATGGAGCCGGTGGTGAGGAAGGCGGCGCGCCAGCCGTAGCGAATGGTGACGAAGGGGATGAGCGCGGGGGCGATGAGCGCAGAGGCGTTCGCGCCGGAGTTGAAGAGGCCGACGGCCTTGGCGCGCTCGCGGGTGGGGAACCACTCGGAGACAGCCTTGATGGCGGCGGGGAAGTTGCCGGATTCGCCGAGGCCGAGGAAGATGCGCGCGACGCAGAAGCCGGCGACCGAGGTGACGAGCGAGTGCGACATCGAGGACAGGCCCCAGATGCCGATGGCGAGGGCGTAGCCGGTCTTGGTGCCGAGCTTGTCGATGACGCGGCCTGCGACGAGGAAACCAATGCCGTAGGCGAGCTGGAAGTAGATGAGGACGTTGCCGAAGTTGTTATCGAAGACAGGTTGATGGAACTTGTCGGCGGCGGCGTTCCAGCCCATGAAGGAGACGTTGTGCAGCAGCGGCTCGACCAGACCGAAGACGTTGCGGTCCATGTAGTTGATGGTCGTGGCGAGGAAGAGCAGGAAGCAGACGACCCAGCGGATATTGTTGGACTGCTCGGGTGCGTTTGCGGTGAACTCTTGGGAGGCTGCGGACATGCTTGGGGGCTCCGGGTGCGGCTGAATGGGTGCAGCGGGCTGCGCCCGGCGGGTCTGTACCCGGTGCTCAGGGCGGTATGACAGCTGTGTCGACTTGCCAGATGAGGATAGCTTGCCGGAGGCGATGGCTGTCAAGACGCAGGGCTGGCGATCGGTCGTGGGGAGCGACTAGGCAGCTAGTTCGAGCGGGGCGTAGGGATCGCTTTGACTCAAAGATGCGGCGTGCAGCGCAAATTGTTCCGTACGGATGCGCTTGGCTTCGACGGCGAGGCCGCAGCACGCGACGATGTAGAGGATCGAGAGCAGATCGTTAGGCCACATGACTGTCTCTTCATCCACGTTGTAGAGCAGTGAGAGGACAAGCACGCCGAAGTACCACTCGATGCCTGCGGTGCGGCCGTATTTGAAGCAGAACCAGGCGTTTTTTAGCGCCATGACCAGCGTCGCGAGGAAGATGGTGGTGCCGAACAGGCCGAGCTGCAGAACGATCTCAAGCAGGCCGTTGTGCGCGTAGCCGAAGAACCAGTGGGCGGCGGTAATGACGTTGCCGGATTCGCCTTCCATGCCCTGCCAGAAGGCGTAGTAGCCGTAGCCGAGGGTAGGATGCTTGGCGATGGAGTCGAAGAGCAGCGCCCAGATCTCGGTGCGTCCGGTGAGGCTCATGTCTCGGCCGAACAGGGCGAGGACGGGAGCGATAAGCGTGTCTCCGAAGAGAAAGAAGGTGACGGCCACGACGCCCACGATCGACCCGAAGAACAGTGCTGTTTTGCGTTCGAGCCTGCGCGAGAGTTGCACCATGGTCATGATTGCCGCGAAGGCAAAGACTACGCCGAGGGCCGTGACGGCCTTCGCCATGACGATGACGGCGAGCAGCGCGATTGCATAGATCACGTTGCGCCAGCGGCTGCGCGCGGCGGTGAAGATCAATGCGGGACTTAGAAGGAAGACAGTGGTCTTCGCCGAGGTGACGCGGTCCTCAAAGATGCCGTTCCACGCACCGAGCGTACGCGGGTCGGAGTTCGAAACGCCCCAGTGTGGGAACACGAACACCATGACGAGATCCAGCAGGACGACGAGGACGCCTAGACGCATCATCAGTCCCATAATCTCTTCAGATGAAAACCGCAGGACGAGATAGTAGGCGAACAGCGTGCCGATAAGGTAGAAGCCACCGCTGTAGAAGGACCTGACAGGATCCTGGGACCAGAGTGCGGAGGCCATGGTCAGAAACGCGAGGAAGGTGAAGAGCTTGCGTTCCACCGTCATCTGCAGCACGCCGCGGTAGTTCGTCAGGAGCGCCCACAGTACGACCCCATAGGCGATGCCCGGCAGGATGACTGCACCGAAGATGCCTCTCTGGTGCGAGGTCGCCTTCATGACGGTGGCCTGGCTCATCGCTACGCTCTGATCGCCGTCTCCCATGAGCGAGAAGAAGCCATGTACCGCAAAGAAAAGCAGAGGTAGCAGAAGCATAGCCGTGAAGAGACGGCGCTTCGAGGCAGAGTCGTCGCTTGCGTTCACAGGCAGCGATGCCGTCTCCAACTCGATCTCTTCAGCTACGGCAACCGTCATGCTTCTCCTCATGTGAATTACGGATCGGACTTGTCGCACTCCACAGAATCGAGTGTCGGGGATTTTAGGCTCCGATACATCGGCGATGATCGACAAACAGAGAAAAGACGATTTCGGGGGCTTCTACGGCAGGATAGTGTAAGTCCTGTGTGGCACAGCTAAAATCAGTGCGGGGAATGACATACACCCAATCGTCGCCAAGGTGGATCACACACTTATGAAGAAGAAAGATAGTGGGCTGCTTCGCCTGATTGCGCTGTTCAAGCTGGTCAAGGCGCTCTCGTTGATCGCGGTTGGGGTGGGCGCTCTGAAGCTGTTCCATAACAACAATGCTGCCGAGGCCGTGACCGGATGGGCAGCGAAGTTCGGGTTCAATCCGGGTGGGCCGCTGGTCGACCATGCGTTGGGCAAGATCGCGAACCTGCCACCGAAGGACTTCAAGGAGCTCGGCATTGGGAGCTTTGTGTATGCTGCGCTGTTTCTGACCGAGGGGTTCGGGTTGTGGCTGGCGAAGCCCTGGGCGGAGTGGTTCACGGCGATTATTACGGGCTCGCTGGTGCCGCTGGAGATCTATGAGATCTATCGGCATCCCACGGCGGTGAAGGTCATCGTGCTGCTGCTCAACATTGCCATCGTTGTGTATCTGGTGGTGCGGATTCGCAGGGAACGGACGGAGAAGTCGGAGGGCTAAAGAGGCCGTACTGGCGGCATTTCTGGTTTGACAGCGAACGGATAGCCCGATAGTTTGAACTCGAAGACCTCCATCGCCTTGTTGTTCCTACTTCTCTCACTCCGCGGAACCCGGAAGGTGCCTGCCTGGACATGGACCACAAAAGCACGGAGTCTCCGCACGAACACAAACGAATCGGAAGGTTTCGCCGCTATGTGCTGGCGCCTGCGTCGATCCTGCTGACGATCGCCTATGTGCTCTCGTTTGTCGGTGAGGTGCGCGAGACGATGCACAAGCGGCACGAGGAACACCCTGCGGAGTCGGAGCCTTCGGTGTGGGCGGGAATGCGTGACAGCGTGGATCGTCAGCTGCAGCAGATACGCGGCGTCGATGCTAGGTCGTTGGCTGGCAGCTTCAGCCGCGATCTGGACACACACGATTGCAGCTGGAGGTTCCAGTGCAAAGAGCGGCCGGTCCGCTGGGTGCTCCCCAGTCTGCCCGCGCAGCGGCCTGTCGACCTGAAGGCGTTTGGCGTTGACACGACTCTTAGAAGTGCATCGGCTGCTCTTGCGGGCCAGCCTGCGGCTTCGCAGGTCTCGAAGGTTTATTCGCTACCCACTCCTGCAGGGCCGCACAAGGACCTGTCCAACGCGTTCGATACGGTGCAGCCGAAGCAGGTGTTTAGCGATGAGGACCTGCATGCGCTGCTTGTGGAGAAGCCGAAGGGAACTGTTCTTCAGCAGATCCCAACAAAAGAAGAGGCTCTGCCTGCTCCGAGCGCGTTCAACCTGCAAAACAACGCTCCTACGCTGGCGCAGTTGAACCAGCAGGATTCGGGTGCTCAGAAGCTCCTGCTCGAACAAGATATGCCACCCGCGGCCGTTATCCGGTTCGGGGTGATCCCTATTCCGACGTTCCATACGATCTTCGGTACACCGCGTGCGCTTCGAGTCACTTTGAGCAGGATTGGGTCGGCGGGTGGATGGGCAGTCGCTATGTTTTTGATCTGCACCTTCTTCTATGCGGTGATCTTGAAGAGCCTGAGTACAGGTCGCGACGGTAACCCCCTGGTTGCGCTGATTATGGCCGTGGGTGCGCCGGTGGGGATTCCGCTGATGGTGCAGTGTGTGCAGTGGGTGGCGGGTGGCCTGTTCTATGGGGTTTCGTGGGTGCTTGGCGAGATCGTTTTGCTCGCGGCGTACGCAGGCGGTATCGGGCTGATCGCTGCGCTACCGCATATCTACAAAGCGCCGCGCGAGGTCATCGAAGCGGCTGAGGTGATACGGAACGTCTAGCGGCTCGCTGGTTTGTGGCGGCTAATGCGAGCTGCTGAACCAGTAAAAATAGGGGTAGAGCAGGAAGAAGGCGATGAGGGTGATCGCCATGAGGTCTGCGTAGAGGCAGAGGATGACGCCCGCGTGATAGAAGTTCCAGCGACGCTGGATACAGCGCAGGGTGTCGGCTGTGCCGACGAAGCTGGTGATCAGCGGCAGAGCGATCCAGGGGTTGGCCTGGATGCGGGGAGCATGCGAGAGAAGGATCGCGAGCACGAAGCTGCCGCCGACGAGAAGATTGCCTCGGAGGAGGGACTTGTGGCGGGGATGGAGTGTTGCGATGTGCAAAGCGCTACCACGGCGGATTTCGGCCTGGGGTAAGTCTAGCGCGTGGGAGAAGGTGCGGTGGCTAGAGCGTGCCAGTTATCGACCAGCGTTTTGATGGGAGTCTGGGAATGGTGCGGACATTCCACTTCTGGTGATACGGGTGCCGGGACAGATTCTGAAAGAGGATGAGTTCAATGGTTTGGCGTGGGGGCTGGAGGGAGCTGGGCGACTGAAGAGGCTGGGAGTTCGACTACGCCGACGCGGTTGCTGTTGGCGTCGTTGATGGCGATGCGAAGGAAGCTTTCCTGACGCAGAGGGACGCTGACCTCGAGGTGCATGGAGATAGGGGCGGTCGTGAACTTCTGTGCCTGGTCGGGTGAAAGGTTTACGGCGATGCCTTTTCCTTCGGAGTTGAGGAGGCGTCCGTTCATGTCGTAGACGTAGGCGAAGAACTGGACCTTGATGGCGCGTCTGCCGTCGGGCTGGGGAAGCTGGGTGAACTGGTTGCCGAGGGCGATGTAGTCGATGGCATAGCGTTGCCAGGGGCCAGGAACCTTATAGCTGGGGTTTTCGGTGTTGGTGGGCGCGACCTTGGGCTCGGGTGGGGTGGAGGCGGGCAGCACGCGGACTTTGAAGAAGATGTCGGAGGGAGCGGGCGCACCGCGCGTAATCGCAGCTTGCAGGTAGGCGTCCGAGGGCTTGCCGGGCGCGGCGTAGAGGAAGCGTGGATAGGCGAGCTTCTCGCCAGCGTTTGTGGTCGCGATCTGTATCGGTTGAGCCGCCTTCGCTTCCGGCGGGTTTGTAGGCGTGAAGGTAAGCGTGTAAGCGGTGGCGCCTGCGCGGATCGCAGCGGCGACGGTAGCCGGCAGGTCGGTGGTGTCAAAGAATGGCTCGCCGCTGGTGGCTTCGGCCAGCTGCGTCATGATGGCATGCTGCGTAGAGTCGGAGATGTCTTTTGTGGCGCTGGCGGGGAGCAGACCGCGAGCGTCGATCGGGAAGACGGCCACGTGCGCGTCGGCAAGCAGGGCGCGGGTTTCGTAGAGCTCGTCGGCATTGAGAGTGGAGGGTTTGGCTGGGTCGGCGAGCAGGCCCTCAGGGAAGGATGCCGAGAGCCAGAGAAGATTCTTGCGACCGGGCAGTCCGGCGAAAAAGTGAGCGAGAATGTTTAGCGCGTCGAGCGTCTTCTGCGGGCGTAGTTGGGTGTCGACCGAGGCGGCCTGAGCGATGAACTGCTGCAGGTTCGCGGCAAGGAGAGCTTCGGATGGCGAGGCGCCATCGTTGGCGCGGTCGGTGGCGGCGCGCGGAATGAGCTTGTGCTCGACGGCGTCCTTCAGCGGCTGCGGGCTGGTGAAGCCTTGCAGCAGGATGACGTGATCCGCGAGTCCGAAGATCGCCAGCGGCGTCGCAGGATTGTCATGCGCGGTAAGTTGCTGCAGCTGGGTGCGAAGGTAGGCGGGGGACTTCGAGGGGGTGTTAAGTGCGTCGATGAGGAGGATGTTGAGCGTGGCGTTCGGAGCGACCGGCGCGACGTCGGTCAGTGTGCCAGGCGGAAGATCGAAGGGCCGGGGAGAGGCGGCGGTCGCTGGCTGAGGTTCCAGCTTGAGGATCGTCTGCGGTTGGTTCGCAAGAGAAAGATGCAGGTCGTCGGCCTTGAGGGGCTGGGCTGCGCGAACGGTGATCGTCCGTGGCGTTGCCGGTGCCGTCTGGGCGTGCGCGCACAGAGGGACGAGCGCGAGAAGAGCCAGGGATTTGTAAAGCGAACGGACCAACAGCAACCTCCTGATGATGCTTGGATGCAAGGCGAAGGGCCTCGGACGATGGGATCATCCGAGGTCGCGAAAGAACATCTGGAGGGTTGACGGGATTGGTGTGGCGAGAGTTGCGGAAGTGCGCGTTTAGTGGGTCGGAGCCGGTGCTCTGGGGGCTGGCGGCGGAAGGTGGCTGACCGAGGCTACGGGAACTTCAACGGCTCCGTAATGATCGGCGGGGACGTCTTCAACACCGATGCGCAGGTAGGTCTCGGTGGAATCGGGGACGCTGATCTCCATGTGGTTTTGGACGGCGGCCTTCATAAAACGCTCGTAGAGGTCGGGTTTGAGGTTGAGGGTGTAGTTCTTGTGCGCGGCGACGAGGAGCTTGCCGTCGCGGTCATAGGCGAAGACCGTGAACTTGAGCTGGCCCACGTGATTGCCGTTGGGCTGCGCGGTGAAGGTTATCGCCGTCGGAAGGAGAGCGTAGTCGACGTTGTAACGATGGAAGGGGCCGGGTGCGGGGTGCGCCGGGTCGAGAGCATTGTCGCGGGCGAGCGTGGTTTCAGACGCAGAGGAGGCTGGTAGGACGCGGACCTTGAAGAGGATGTCCTCGGGCTGCGGAGCACCACGGGCCATGGCAGCGCGGTCGTAGGTGAGAGCTCCGTGCTGCATGTAAGCGGCGGCTTCGATCTCCGATGCCGTTGCGGTCGGGTCGACGGGCTTGAGGCGGTTAGGCGGATCGGCAAAGTAGCCCGGCCGATAGCTCAGCTTTGTATCGTGCGCAGCCGAAGCGAGATCGACGTGGATGGAGCGGTAGGAGTGGTTCCAGTTGCGATCGGTGGGAACGTAGGTGAGCGTGTAGTAGTTCGAGCCGATGTCGATCGCTTCGCGCGTGGCTTCGGTAAGACCGTTGGTGTTGTAGAAGGCCTTGCCGCCGGTGGCTTCGGCGAGGGTCTCCATGGAGGTGTGGTCCTGGAACCGGGAGTCGGCAAAGCTCGCGTGTGCTGCGGCTGTGGGTCTCGCACTGCGCGACGCGAGCGCTGCGTTGGCGCCTGCGTCTGCGGGGTTCCACATGGGGTCCACCTCAAGCTGGCGCGCGTCGATGGGATACACGGCGATCTGAGCGCGGGAGAGAAGGACAGCCGAGCGGTGGAACACATTTTGATTGACAGGGTTGACGGGGAAGCCGGCGGAGAACCAGAGCAGATTTTTACGCCCCGAGAAGCTGGAGAGGTAGCGGGCGATGCTGTTGAAGGCGTCGAGTGTGCTTTGCAGCCGCTCGGTGTTCTGAATGTCGCTGGTCATTCTGTCGAACGCGGCCATGTTAGCCATGAATTCAGGAGTGTAGGAGTCGCTCATCTCTTCGGTGAGGGTCTGGCTGTCAGCGCCATCGCCCACCGGGCGATTCAGCTTGGTGGAGCTGTGTGGCGTTACCTTGTGATCTATGACGGCTTTGAGGGTTGCGATGTCGGAGGTGAAGCCCTGGAGCAGGATCAGGCGATCGGTGAGGCCGAAGATGGCGATGCGGTCTCCAGGATGCGCCTGGTCGATGAACTTCTTGAGCTGCTGATGAAGAACAGCCTGATTGACCATGGGCGTATTGAGGCTATCGACAAGCAGGACATTCAGTGCGCCGCCAGCAGGGACAGGCGTGAAGTTGGTGAAGGTCCCAGGCAGCATGCTGCCCGCTGTGGTTGTGGTGGCAGGTGCGGTGACGGGGGTGTGCTCTTCGAAGCTGCGGATTGCTTGAGCGTTTTTGTCTTCTGTGAGGTTGAAGTCTGCGGCTTTGAGTCCATGGACAGGTTTCCCGTTGGCGTCCCGCACGACGACGTCCACGACGACGAGCTGGATGCCCGCACCCTGGAGGACCGTGGGTTCTTCAGGAGATTGAGCCACACAGGTAGAGGCGAAGGACAGTGCAGCGGCGAGCAGGGCAAGTGTTCGGAGCATGGTGCGGCCTCAATTAGGGAATGCTGGATTAGAGGGTACGCGGGAAGCTGTATCGAGGCAAGACGAAAAGCATAGAGAAAGAAAGGCTCCAGCCTGTGGCTGGGCCTTCGGGGTGCTGCGAATCTCTAAGAGAGCCCGTCACGGAAGTGAATTGCTGACCGGAGCTTTGGCTGGAGCTTTCTCGGCACTGAGAGCGGCGCTGCTCGGCACTTCGATGACGCCGAAGCGGTTGTCGGTCAGGTCATGAAATCCAAGTCGAAGGAAAGTTGCCTGTTTCGCTGGGGCGCTGACAACCATGTGGAAGCGAAGAGGAGACTTTCGTACTTTTTCGAACTGCTCAGGTGTGAGCGAGAGTTGGAGGCTTTTTGACTGAGAGTTCAGAACGCGTCCTGTTGCATCGTAGACAAAGACGACCGCTTCAACGGCACCGGTACGTTTTCCGCTCGCCCCGACAGGCAAACTGAAGGCGTCTACAGGGGTGACCATATCGATGTCGTACGCCTGCCATTGTCCATGGATATCAGTGCCAGCGTTCGCGGTATTGCCAGGTGCGGGCGATGCCTGAGGAGGTTCGGAGGAAACAGCGAGCCGCGCCTTGAAGAGGATCTCCTGCGGAGCCGGACCGCCGCGCGTCATCGCTGCGCGTGCGTAAAGGGCGGTCGCTTCGCGTCGCGGATCTGACTGCTTGTCGGTATTGGGCTGTGATGCATCCGTCTTGCGGGGGGCGTCGGTGAGGTATCCACGTCGATAGGAAAGCTGTGCTCCATTGACGGGATTCGAGAGGCTTACATGGATGTCACGGTAGGTGCTGAAAGGAGGTGTCGTTGTCGGGTAATAGGCGAGCGTGTAGTAATCGGAGCCCTTAGCCAAGGCTTGCGCGGCTGCTGCAGCGAGATCGTTTGTGTCCAGAATGGCCTCGCCGCCGGTATCGCGAGCCATGGAGTACATGGTGCCTCGCTCCTCGCCTGCCGTCTGGGCGGATTGCACGATTCCCTGCGTGAGGGTCTGTGAGGTGAAGCTGCCGGTGTTCGGTGTAGCCACATCGAGTGAGCCCATGGGTACAGCTAAGCCGCGAGCATCGACGGGATAGACGGCTACCCGGGCACGAGAGAGCAAACTGAGTGTTTCGCGGAACTCGGCATCATTGATGTGAACCGTTCGCGACGACTCTTTGATGTCGGGGTCAGGCGCGAGATCGATGGGAAATGAGCCTGAGAACCACACAACATTCTTGCGGCCTGGAAACGCAGACAGATAATGTGCCAGATCGTTGAAGGCATCGAGGGTGTAGCCAATGCGGGACTCGGTCTGTGCGGCTTTGGCTTCGGCCTCCGCTTGGCTAATGGCTGCAGCTGTCTCAGCAGCGCCGTTTACCTCCGAAAGTGCCTGGGAAAGCGACTCTCCTTGCGAGACGTTTTGCTGGGCGGGTGAACGTGCCGAGAGCTGGTACTCCACGACATTCCGAAGAATGGCAGGATCGGAGGTAAAGCTCTGTAGAAGCAGGAGATGTGAGCCAAGCAGGAAGATCGCCGTTCGTTTTGTGGGATCGGCATGTTGTACATATTTCAGGAGCTGCTTGCGCACGTAGGTCTGGTCGGCGTTGGGTGTGTTCAGAGCGTCGATAAGAAGCACGTTCAGGGTGCCATCCGGCGGTACGGGCGTGTAGTTGGTGAAGGTACCGGGCGGCAGTTCGAGTGCTTTGGGGCTCGTGACAGGTCTTGCGGGAGAGTGCTCTTCAAAGCTGCTCAGAGTCTGGGGATGTTTCTCTTCGGTGAGAACGAAATCGTTGGCCTTTAGCCCTTGAATGGGATGCCCTGCGGCATCACGCACAACGACGTCGACAAGGACGAGCCGCGTGACGACGGTGAGCGATGGAGCAGGACTCTGTGTTGTGGAAGTCGACTGTGCAACAGTTGCAGCACACAGAGTGAAAGAAACGATTGCAATGCAGCGGCTGGTCCAGAGCACAGAGTATCTCCTGGCGACAATATTACCTTCCGTGCATTCTTATGTGGTTCGCGAATTGAATCAGAGCCCCGCCTCGTTCGAAGAGACCGTTGAGACGGGGCCCGAGCTAGGCTTTGTGGGCCATGGCTGCAATGGATTCAGTGAACGGTGCGCGAAGAACGCCGCGTTCGGTGATGATCGCGGTGATGTATTTGGCGGGGGTGACGTCGAAGGCGGGGTTTTCGATGTTGACGCCATCGGGCGTGACCTGGACTCCGTTGACGTGCGTGACCTCGCGGGCGGCGCGCTGCTCGATCGGGATCAAGCTACCGGCTGCGGTTTCAGGGTCGATGGTGTTGAAGGGAGCGGCGACGTAGAAGGGGATGCCGTGCTCCTTCGCGAGGATCGAGACGGAGTAGGTGCCGATCTTGTTGGCGGTGTCTCCGTTGGCGGCGATGCGGTCTGCGCCGACGATGACGGCTTGGATGCGCCCCTGGCCCATGAAGTAGCCGGCCATGTTGTCGCAGATGAGCGTGGTGGGGATGTTGTCTTTGGTGAGCTCCCAGGCGGTGAGGCGTGTGCCCTGGTTGAAGGGGCGAGTCTCATCTGCGAAAACGTCGATCTTCTTGCCAGCCTCGATGGCTGCACGGATGACACCGAGAGCGGAGCCATAGCCGCAGGCAGCGAGCGCGCCCGCGTTGCAGTGGGTGAGCACGGTGGCTTCATCCGGCAGCAGGGCTGCGCCGTTGGCTCCGAGGATGCGGAGGTTGGCGATGTCCTCGTCGTAAAGACAATTGGCGAGGGCTACGACCTGCTGCTTGATTTCGGGGATAGGCGTGTTGGCTGCGGCGAGCTGGTTGTAAAGCTCACGCACCTGCGCGATGCCCCAGAAGAGATTCACTGCTGTGGGGCGGGTCTCGGCAAGCGTCTTGCAGATGATGTCGACTTCTGCGGTCAACTCAGGGATTGAGGTAGCGGTCGAGCGGTCGATGCCAATGGCTACGCCCATGGCGGCGGAGACGCCGATGGCCATGGCTCCGCGCACGATCATGTCACTGATGACGGTGGCCACCTGCTTGTAGTCGGTTGCCAGAACGTAGGTTTCGGTGTGAGGGAGCTTGGTCTGGTCGAGGAAGTTGACGCCCGCAGGCGTCCATTCGAGGGTAGGAATCATATCTCTACCAGTTTAGAGGATGCGGGCGTTGCGTGGACAGCGCGTTTGGACGCACGGGAGCTACTCGACGGAGGCGTTGACGTTCTGTTTTCGACTATGAGCGCGGAAGGTGATGAAGCGGTGTTGGCAGATTTCGCAGCGGTAGGGACGGATGAGGAAGAGAATGCGTTCAAGGGGCCGCCGATGGGATCGGACAGTATCTTCGGAGCCACAATGAGGACATTTCGGTGGATTTGGCATAGTTGGGGACCCAAGTACTGCAGTGTCGAACTGACTGAACTGTATCCCAAGTAAAACTAGTGCGCAATCTTTTCGAGATGACGAAAGCCATCTGAAGATACGAACAATAAGGCGAAGATGATGAAGTTGTAGCAGCCGTGCATCAGGGTGGAGCACGCAAGTGATTGAGTCCTAATGCGAACGAAGCTAAGAGCCAGGCTGACAGCGTACAAGATGCCGACGACGCCCCAGGCGTATCCGATCTGGGCGGCGTGCATCAGGGCGAAGGGCAGACTGGAGAGCATCGCTGCCACGATGAGCGCTGGCGTGGAATGTGCGGTGGTCTGTTCCCAGCGCTGCAGTCCGGCAGGTGTGCGGTCGAGCGAGAGCCAATCGTAGGCCGTGGCGATAGCTGGTAGAAGAAACCCGCGGAAGGCCAGCTCTTCCATAAACGGACCAAGAACGATAGCGAAGGCGGCCATGTACCAGATCAGGTGTTTGTTGAGGATAAGCGAGTCGATGGGCGCGTCCTGCGGTGCAGAGACGAAGTGCATCGCGGCCTGCGAGACAAAGCTGACGAGCAGGCCGAGGAGCAGAATCTTCTTCCAGTGACGTATAGCGACGAGGCCGTTCCAGTGGACTCCGCTGAAGAAGCTGCGGTGCCACATCAGGGGAAAGACCGCCATGGAGATGGCGAGGGTGGCGAGATAGGCTGCGGCCTGTGCGCCGATCGCGTAACCCGGATGCACGAGGGCGTCCGCCTGTGTGCGGATATGTGCTGCCGTGAGGATGATCAGGACGCCGAGGATGACACAGAAGCCTGCGATGATGAAGAAAATCGCGGCGTGGCCCATGTGCGGGATGCGCCGAGCCCTGCCATGATCGTCTGCCGGGTCAGTGTCGTGCTGAATATCGAGCACCAGCGGGAGCGCGGTGGGCAGCGCTTCAGAGGATGGCGGGAACGGGATGGGGAGGTCGCTCATGGCTGGGATTCGGAAACGGGGGTTAGGGATTAGAACGGCCTGTGACTACTTCGATTGGGTTACTTTCTTCGAAGCTGACTTCTTCGTTGCGGACTTTTTGCTGTTGGTTCGGGTTTGATCTTTGACGCAGTGGGCACGCCCATCTTCTTTTCCGGCTTGATGAACTTCGGCTTGGGAGCTTTCTTTTCGAGGTCCGGCAGCTCGGCAGGCGGCAGGTGTTTGCTGGCTGCGAGTGTACCTGTTCCTTCGTAGTAACGTGCGAGGAAGCTGCCGGTATGCGATTCGGGTGCGTGCGCGACGAGCTCGGGCGGGCCCTGCGCTACGATGCGACCGCCGCCCTCGCCTCCTTCGGGCCCCATGTCGATGAGGTAGTCGGCGTTGCGGATCATGTCGAAGTTGTGCTCGATGATAATGACCGTATTGCCGAGATCGGTGAGGCGATGCAACACTTCGAGCAGCTTGCGTACGTCGTCGAAGTGCAGGCCGGTGGTGGGTTCGTCGAGCAGGTACAGCGTCTTGCCGGTCTGGCGCTTGGAGAGCTCGCGGGCGAGCTTCATGCGTTGCGCTTCGCCGCCGGAGAGCGTCGTCGCGGACTGCCCAAGATGGATATAGCCGAGGCCGACGTCGACGAGGGTCTGCAGCTTCTGGTGCACTGCGGGGATGTCCTTCAGGACAGGCACGGCGTCTTCGATCGGCAGGTCGAGGATGTCGGCGATGGAGTAGCCATTGAACTTTACGGCGAGCGTTTCCTGGTTGTAGCGGCGTCCGTTGCAGATCTCGCAGAGCACGTAGACGTCGGGCAGGAAGTTCATCTCGATGCGGCGCTGGCCGTCGCCCTGACAGGCCTCGCAGCGACCACCCTGGACGTTGAAACTGAAGCGGCCGGGCTTGTAGCCGCGCTCGCGCGAGTCCGGCAGCATGGCAAAGAGGTCGCGGATCTGTGTGAAGACGCCGGTGTAGGTGGCCGGGTTTGAGCGCGGGGTGCGACCGATGGGCGACTGGTCGATCTGAATCACCTTGTCGAGCTGCGCTGCGCCGTGGATCGCCTTGTGCCGTCCGGGTTCTTCGCGCGAGCCGTAGAGCTCCTTCGCGAGCGAGCGATAGAGGATATCGTTGACGAGCGTCGACTTGCCGGAGCCACTGACGCCGGTCACGACCGTCATGACACCAAGAGGGAAGTGCGCGGTGACGTTCTGCAGGTTGTGCGAGGTTGCGTCTTCGACGGAGAGCCAATTCCCGGTCAGCTGGCGTGGCGCTTTATCGGGTGTCGGGCGCGTCACGATGTCGATCTTGCCGGAGAGGTACTGGCCGGTGATGCTGTTGGGGTTGGCCATCACCTCGGCAGGCGTGCCTTCGGCCATAACGATGCCGCCGTTCTTGCCGGCGCCGGGACCGAGGTCGAGCAGGTAGTCGGCGGCGCGCATCGTGTCTTCGTCGTGCTCGACGACGAGGACGGTGTTGCCGAGATCGCGCAGGCTGGAGAGCGAGGCGATGAGGCGCTGGTTGTCGCGCTGATGCAGGCCGATGGAGGGCTCGTCGAGGACGTAGAGCACGCCGCGTAAACGCGAACCAATTTGGGTGGCGAGGCGAATGCGCTGACCTTCGCCGCCGCTGAGGGTTGCAGCGGAGCGATCGAGAGAGAGATAGCCGAGACCGACGGCGTTGAGGAACTCGAGGCGTTCCACGATTTCGCGCTGCAGGCGGTCGGCGATGATGCGATCGCGGCCGGTGAAGTGCATGGAGCGCGAGCCGTTGAGCGCGCGCTCGAGCGAGAGGCCGGTGAAGTCGGCGATGGAGAAGTCTTTGCGCGCGTTCGACGCGCCGATGGACTCGGTGTCGTTGTCTTCAAGCAGCGTGGGCGGATGCGCGATCGCGTCGGCCAACGGGATGGTGACGGCGAGAGATTCAGGCCGCAGACGCTTGCCGTCGCACTTGGGGCAGACGGTGGCGGACATGAACTGCATCATGTACTCGCGGTAGCCTTCGCTCTTGGTGTCTTCGAGCGTGTCGCGCAGCCAGTTGAGGATGCCGTGGAAGCCGGTGCGACCGACCTCGCTGCGTGGCGGACCGTAGAGCAGCAGGTTCTGTTGCTCTTTCGTGAGCGCGCTGAATGGATGCTTGAGGTTGATCTTGTACTTGTCTGCGGCAACCTTGATGAGTTTGAGCAGATACTGCGAGGTGCCGCCGGGCCCCATGGCTCCATCGAGCAACGGCTTCGACCAGTCGGTGATGGTCTTGGCAGGATCAAAGTCGTAGATGCTGCCAAGGCCGTGGCACTCAGGGCAGGCACCGTAGTTGGAGTTGAAGCTGAAGCTGCGGGGCTCGAGCTTAGGCACGTTGATGCCGCAGTCGGGGCAGGCCATCGACGAGCTGTAGAGTGTCTCGGCGTATGCGCCTCCCGGAGGCTGCTGGCCGATGAGCACTAGGCCGTTGGCTAGTTGCAGCGCGGTCGTGACGGCGGTGGCGAGTCTTCTTGTGTCGAACTCGGGAGGATCGGGGGTGATTCCAGATGCAGATCCCTCCGCTTCGCTGCGGGATGACAAGTCTGACGGGGGGACAGGCTTCAGAATGATGCGGTCGACGATGGCTTCGAGGGTGTGGTTCTTGCGCTTCTCCAGGCGCATGCCTTCTTCGACCTCGGTGATCTCGCCGTCGATGCGGATGCGGTAGCCCTTCTTGTCGAGAGCTTCGATCTCTTCGCGGAACTCGCCTTTGCGGCCGCGAACGACGGGAGCGAGTACCGTGATGCGCTCTTGCGCTTGTCCTGCGGCGGCGCGCTCGGTGGCCTGCGCCACGATCTGCGCGACGATCTGGTCGGCGGTCTGCCGTGCGATGGGGCGATGGCAGTTCGGGCAGTGCGGCTGGCCGACAGAGGCCCAGAGCAGGCGCAGGTAATCGTAGATCTCGGTGATGGTGCCGACAGTTGAACGCGGGCTGCGCGAGGTCGTCTTCTGCTCGATGGAGATGGCGGGCGAGAGGCCGTCGATCGAGTCGACGTCGGGGCGTTCCATCTGGTCGAGGAACTGGCGAGCGTATGCCGACAGCGTCTCAACGTAGCGACGCTGACCTTCGGCGTAGATCGTGTCGAAGGCAAGGGAGGACTTGCCTGAACCAGATAGACCGGTGACGACCGTGAGCGTGTTGCGGGGAATGGATACGGAGACGTCGCGCAGATTGTGCTGACGAGCTCCACGCACATTGATGTGCGTGAGGTTCCGACGCGGGGTGGGAGTCGAAGTAGCCAAGGGTTAAGTTTACTTGAAGAAAGGCAGCGAGTAGGAATCGGGCAGCGGAGTGGACGAGGCTGCCGGTCTGAATCGTGAATAGAAGGTGACGGCAGGTGGTTTTGCGGACATGTTTTTCACTGCGTAAACAGGGGACGCATAAGTCGTTGTGGATATAGGGAACCGCCTTCGTAACTAGTGTCGACAGATTTTGATGTTGGATTGGCAGCGGGATCGGTGAAACTAACATCCGAAGTACCACAGCGGAGATACGAATTCCGCGCGTGGACAAGTTTGAGGAGCGTACTCGGGTGATGGCTAGTTTGATGCTGGTAGCGGCTGTGATGGTGTCACTGGCGAGTGGTGTGCTGGTGGCTTATGGCGTTTGCTATGGGATGTTCCAAGTGTTTCGCATCCATAGCCTCTCGGTAAAGGCAGCACGCGAACGGGCCACGGTGCAGACCGCGGTTCTCGCCGAACAGTAGTTTCCTCTCAACTGGTCTCTGCTTCAGCAGAGGCGAATACTTCCGTTGTTCTTTGATTCTGTGCTGGAGCCAGCAGGGTGCCTGTGGATTAGGGTGCCTGACCTTTCTGCGTCTGTTTGAGCGGCGGCTCCGGTGTTCCCTTGATTGGGTGAGCTTGTGAACGGTGCCTGTGGAACAGGCAGCCCGACCAAACTGCGCCCGCAGCTTGACGACTGAGTTCTTCTGATCGCATGCAAACGCTGAACAGCCCCTGTGGAATGGTGGGCTTCAGGCAAGTGCGTTGGTAGGGCGATTGTTTCAAGGTTTTTTTGATGAAGAGGCGTGATCTGGGCGGTCCCTGTGGAACAGGGGACATCAGTTCAGTGCGTCTGTAGAGCGGCTTGGCGAGGTCAGACGGGTGCCTGTGGAACGGGTGGCTCGACCTTGCTGCGTCTCTAGCTGCTCAACCTGTTCGCAAACGCGAAAAGGTGCCTGTGGATCAGGCACCTTCACTTCGCTGCGTCCGAATTCGTTGCGCTTGACTACTGGGGCGGAGGGGTAGTTGTCGTGCTGTTGGACTGGGCCGCTTTGGCAGCCTGCATCTTCAGAAGCTGTTGGTAGACCTGGTCTGCCGTGAGGGGGCTGGTGTTGCTGGGAGTCTGATTGGGTGTGTCGACGATGCCCTGAGCGGGTTGCTGCGCGGTGGAGGGTGTGGGCAGGGAGTCGGTCGGGACGGAGTTCGTCGTCGGAATCTGTGAGGCCGTCGGTGTGACGTTGTTGGGATCGCCGAGCGGGTTGTTCAGAGGTTGCGGCATACTGGGCGGGCCACCTGCGTTGGGCTGCTGCGATGAGGGTTGACCTGCCTGCACCGAGGGGCTGGTACGGACGGCCTCGGGCAGCGGCGTCGTCCGCAGGTTCGCAGGCGCGACTGGCAGATCCATGCCGAGGTCGGCCTCCTGCGCGGTGACGGGAGGTGCTGCGCCGCCGGCGCGGGGGCTGAGTGCGAGTTCGGTCGGGCGGTGGTTGTCGTCTTCGCGGATGAGCATGTTGACGCCAGTGCCGTCGAGCAGCGTGGCAAGGATGGTGGAGGCGTTGCCCGGACCGTAGCTGCCGAATACGCGCTGTTCTTCTACGCCGCCGGTGATCTTCATGCCGGTGATGTGGGCGATGCTGCTGAGAATCTGATGAAGGCTGGAGTCGTTGGCTCGGACGGTGAGCTGCTCGTTGACGAAGACGACCTCGGCATGGTGCGGCCGCGTGGCGACGACGGCGGGCGCAGTGCCGTTGATAGGCGCTGTCATGTTGGCTTCAGGCGTACCGGTAGCCGGCAGACTGGTGGGCGCGGTGGCTGGAAGCGTCTGGGCCGCTGCCGCCAGAGGGACGAGCGAGAAGAGTAGAGACGCGGCGAAGGTGATGGGGCGGTACATGCTGACGTTGGGACGTATGGCGGCGGCGGAGGGTAGCCTCATGCGTCAAGGATAGACCGGATTGTGCGGAGAGGGAGGGTTGTATGGCGGTTTGGGTTTCGGTCCGACCCTGGAGGCAAGAGACAGGCGAGGGTGAGGGGACAGGGGTGCTTGCTGGAAAGAGGTAGTGTCCGTATGCTGAGGCTCGGGCAATTTATGAGAGCGACGGTAGGAATGCGATGCGCTTAGGGTTGGCAACAATTGGAGTCTGGAGCGAAGTGGCTGTCTGCGTGGCGCTATTTGCGCCAGCCGGCATGGGTGCGCAGAGTTGCACAACTCAGGCGAAGATGACCGGCCAGGTGCGCGGCAGTCTGGCGGATGCGGCCTTTGCCTTTGCGACGGATGTGAAGGCGGGCAATGCCGCAAAGCTGCAGACTGAGGCAATCGCTGAATATGCGCAGAACTTCGCCGCCGCCACCACTCTGATCTCGGACACGTCGGAGAGGATCAAGGGCGATCAGCTGCATGTGTCGCAGGTGTACCTTCTGGATGCGAGTGGGCGGAAGGCCACGGACACGGGCGATACGGACTTCAGCTGTCCGCTGGCGGGTTCGGCGGGAGAGACGGACTTTTCAATCGCTGATCTGCCGCCGGGGATGTACGGTTTTGCGATGGTGGAGGCGATGGGCGACCGGGCCTGGCTGGTGTCTATGCTGGTGAGACAGGATGCCGGCCGTTGGAAGTTAGCGGGGCTCTATCCGCGGGCAAGGTCCGCCGCGGGGCGCGACGGTCTCTGGTACTGGAGTGCGGCACGCGATCAGGCGAAGGCGAAGCAGTTGTGGCGCAGCTGGGTTCTGTATGGGCAGGCGGACAAGCTGCTCCGCCCGGCAAACTTCGTCAGCACATCGAACCTGGACAAGCTGGGTGCGGAGCGCACGGCGGCAACGCCTCCGGAGCTGGCAGGCGGCATCAGCGCCGAAAGTCCGCTGGTGTTGAAGTCCTCCACCGGAGCGGCAGTGAAGTTATCTTCTCTGGGTAGCGAGGGTTCGGACGACGGCAAACGACTGAATCTGGTACTGCACCTGCAGGGGGATCCATCGGTTACGGCATCGGCGGCAGAGATGGCGGAGAACTCAGCCGCTGCTTCGGCGTTGCTGACCGCTCATCCGGAGTTGCGGCAGGGTTTCGATGGCGTGACGGTGATCGCCGAGGTGGCTGGGCGGACCCCGTTTGTGACCGAGCAGAAGATCGGCGAGATTCATTAGAGTGAAGTGGGGACGGCGATCAAGGTTTCCTGTGAAATTGATTGCAGGAACGTTTGCGTCGTAAAGCGAAATTCTTGCCTAGAATGACTGGTATTGCATCGTAGCTTAGATTGAGTGTGGAACCCTTATGCAGGGACATACGCCTTTACGCGAGAGCACCGGAGTCCGGAATCGGGTCCGGTATGAGGTTTGGAGAGACAATCGATGGCAAGCGAGAAGAAGTCATTATCCCAGGTCATTCGCGAACGCCGCTCGACGCCGAGCTTTGATGGAGAGCCCATCCCGGCGCACGACGTTCGCAAGATCCTGGAGGCGGGGCTCTCCGCGCCAAGTGGATACAACATTCAACCCTGGCGCTTTGTGGTGGTGCAAGAGCCAGAGCAGAAGCGGCGCCTGAGGGGAGCGAGCTACAACCAGGCAAAGGTGGAAGAGGCTTCAGTGGTCATTGTGGCCTGTGGGGATCGCGACGGCTGGCGCAAGGACCTCGATGAGATGTTGCGCATGGGTCGTGAAGGTGGAATGCCCGAGAGCTACGCCGCGCAGGCTGCGCAGTCCGTGCCGGGGTATTTATCGGCTTTCAGCGATGATCAGATGAAGGCATGGCTGAACAAACAGGTGATGGTAGCGACGACGCACATGATGCTAATGGCGGAGGCCCTGGAGTACGACACAGCCATGATGGAAGGCTTCGAGCAGGACAAGGTGTGCGAGACATTGCGCCTACCCATGAGTTATTGGGTTGTATCTTTGCTCGGCATAGGACATCTTAAAGGACAAGACAAGTTTCATGGTGGACGGTTCGACCTGGCACATACGGTGTTCGGTGAAGAGTACGGCAAGCCGCTTAAGTAGCGGCTGCCGTGAGAAGGATCGAGGGTATAAACACGGTGCGGCGTTTATTGTTTTGGCTGATGGTGCTGGTGGTGGTGGGTGGGACAGCGATGTACCTGCGGCCTGTGTGGGTGAGCCTGCAGCTTACACACCTTACGTTCGCGCTCAAGGGCGTACAGAGCGATTACGTGGAGACACCGGAAGGGCGCATCCACTACTACGATGCTGAGGCAAGGATTTCGGGGGGCGGTACGCCGATCGTGTTGGTACATGGTCTGGGTGATCGCAGCGAGGCGTGGGCACCGATGATCTACAAGCTGCGCAGCCAGGGCTTCCACGTGTATGCGCTGGACCTGCTCGGCTACGGTCGTTCGCCAAAGCCTGCGGATGCGGATTACTCCATGGCGCTGCAGGCGAAGGTGGTGGCAGATTTTATCCACGGGCTTGGTCTGGAGAGGACAGACGTTGCTGGCTGGTCGATGGGCGGCTGGGCGTCGATCCTGCTGGCGCTGGATCACCCCGAGATGGTGGATCGACTGGTCGTCTTTGACTCGGCCGGGGTGGATTACCCGCGGACTTATCCCGATACTGTATTCCATCCGACCAACGAGGCTGAGCTGGATCGGCTGGTGCATCTGCTGGAGCCGAGTGCGAAACCGCTGTCGCACTTTATCGCGAAGGATGCGCTTCGGAAGTTCGCCGGGCAGCAGTGGGTGATCGATCGCGGGATCGCGGCGATGTTGACGAAGAAGGACGCACTGGAGACTCGACTGCCGACGCTGCAAGCACCTCTGCTGATTGTGTGGGGCGAGGACGACCGGCTGCTGCCGCTAGCGACCGTGGGTGAGAAGATGCACGAGCTCGATCCGAAGTCGGAGCTGGATGTCATGCAGGGTTGCGGGCATCTGGTGCCGGCTGTCTGTACGACTCAGGCAGCGAGCGCAACGGTAGATTTTCTAAAAGCCATGCCTGCGAAGCAAGGTGGAATGCGGACGTGGGGACCTAGCTCGCAGTAGTTTCGCCCCAGGCGTAGGCGTTTGGCTGTGGCAGATCGATATGCTGCAGCACCCTGTGTACGTAGTTCCGCGCGATGTCCTCGATCGTCTGAGGATGGTTGTAGAAGGTGGGGATCACCGGGTAAACCGTTGCGCCAGCCTCTGTGACCGAGGCCATGTTGCGGATGTGGATGAGGTTGAAGGGCGTCTCGCGCACGCAGAGAATGAGGCGGCGGCGTTCCTTCAGGCAGACGTCCGCGGCGCGCTCGATCAGGTTGCCCGCCATGCCGTGCGCGATCCCTGCCAAGGTGCCCATGGAACAGGGAAGTACGATCATCGCATCCACATGATGGGACCCCGACGCGATTGAAGCGCCGATGTCTTCATGTGCGAGCGGAATGATCTTTGTAGATGGCTCGCCAAGGAGTCGCTCCACGAGATTGGCGCGACCTGCGAGTTTGAGCTCTTCAGCCAGAACCCGCAATGCGCTCGGCGACAGCACAAGGTGCACTCGCCCCACGCGGGCATCCTGCTCAAGGGCGCGAAGCATCTCAACTGCAAAGACAGAACCGCTGGCGCCTGTAATTGCGAGGGTAATCGTGAGTGGATGTACTTCAAAACTCATGAGACCTCATTATCTCGCAATGCCCGACACGCGTTTGTCCTCTTAGGTGAAACCCTTCGATTTTCGCGAGACATTTGCGACAGACTTCGGTTCAATACAACTATGTGCTACTTCGGTTCAGGCACTGAAGTTTCGGTTTTGAACCTCGTTTTTGCTACGGCTCGTCCATAAAGGAAAGATACAAAGGTCCACTCCGCATCTGGCTTCAACAAGTCTCTACGGAGCGTGAAACGAATGAAGACGTACAAGCACAATTGGCGTTCAGCCGTGAGGGCTGGAATAGTGGGGCTGGCGACGTGGATGGTGGCTGGTTCGGCGCATGGCTCGATGACGCTGCTGGTGGAGCAGCCGTACGGTAAGCTGGGACACTTCAACCCGGGCGGACACTCCGCCATTTACCTGGACCGCGTCTGCGCCGAAACTCCGATCAAGCTCCGGCCCTGCGGAGCTGGCGAGATGGGAGTCGTTCTCAGCCGCTACGACGGCGTCAATGGTCTGGACTGGGTTGCTGTGCCGCTCATTCCGTACCTGTACGCCGTAGAGTCCGCGGACGAGATTCCAGACACCATGGACAAGGATACGGAAGAGCAGCTGCGCGATGTTTATCGTCGCCAGCATCTGGAAAGCGTTGCCAAAGATGAGGAAGACGGCTCGACGCCCGACGGCAACTGGTATGAACTGATCGGTTCGGCGTACGACCGCACAATCTACGGCTTTCGCGTCGCGACGAATGCGGAGCAGGATGCGATGCTGATCGCGGTCTACAACGACCAGAAAAATACCGAACGGTACAATGGGATCTGGCGGAACTGTGCAGACTTCGTCCGTGTGGCGATAAACCGGGTTTACCCGCATGCGATTCGGCGGAACTATATCGCCGATCTGGGGGTAAGTTCTCCAAAGGCGGCTGCACGGGGGCTTACGCACTACGCGCAAAAGCATCCCGAGGCTCAGCTGGATGTCTTCGTGATTCCACAGGTGCCGGGGAGTCTGCCTCGTTCGCATGGAAATACCGGGGTGCTGGAAGGGGTGGTGAAGCGGTACAGTGTGCCGCTGGTGCTGCTGTCTCCGCACATCGAAGGCGTTGCACTGGTGGCCTACGTGGCGCATGGGCGGTTTTCGATGCCGAAGGATGCCCCGAAGCTGGATATAGCCCAGTTACAGCAGCAGTTGGCGATCGTGAGGCCATTCGCGATGGGAATGCCGCAGATGCCGGAGCCGCCTCAGCCCGTGGTGAGTCCGCCAAGTGGAGGCGTGTCGTTAGCGGAGGGAGGCGGACCCGTAGTTGTAACACCGGGAACACTCCCGGCGCTGCTTCAGTAATTCTCCAAACCTTTCTAACGAAGGGCGAAGGCAATCAGCGTCGGGGCGGATCTGCCTGTGCGTCGCTCAGCTTCCTCGATGAGCTTGTCTTCCAGCGGACGCCAGGACTGGTCCATCTCGCAGCGGGCGACCTCCTCGGTTGGTGCTTCGACGAAGCAGAGTTCGCAGACGGTCAGGTGGTCATCTTCGTCGCGGACAGGGGGCCCAAAGGTCCGGCATTGGATGGGCCGGGTGGTGTACAGATCGCAGGTAGCCGTAATCGGGTCCAGGATGGGGCAGACTTCGTCGTTAGCGAAGTCTTCGAAGAGATCTTCGTGCTGGGGCTGAGTGAAGAGATCGCCCGAGACGGGATCGCCGGGGAAGTCTGGGGCGAGGCGGGCGCGGGAGTCGGCGAGGCGGCCGCGGATACGGTCGGCGAGGTCGGGCTCGGCCGCGTTGAGTGCGGTCTGCAGGGATTCGGCGTCAAGCGGCGAGATAGGGAAGACGCCGACGCAGCACTGGTGGCAGCCGGGCTTGCAAACCAGCCAGTCGCCTGAGCGTTGCGCCGCTGAAGTCAAAGCGGCATCGACCATAGGGAAAAGCTGAATTGAGCCTGACATTTTCTGTTCCGCATTCATCAAGTCGTTTATGTAATCCGATGAAGTGCTTGTAAAAAAGACATTTGGGAGAATGTATATCTCTTTCGCGAACTCATAATCTTCCGAGTTTTTCAGATTGAGAGTGCCGTTCAACCTTTGTCCGGCTTCGTGCGCCCTTCATTCCAAACAGAGCAATTTTTATACAGACACCCTATGTCGGCTATGGGACAGTTGTGGGACTGAAGCCAACAAACCACTTCCTCATAAAGAAAGAGTACGTGATGGCTGAAGTTGTGTGCACCAGAAAAATGCCGCTGGGCGTTGGATGCCATCTGTACTACCTGCTATTGGACAGCATCCACTTCTACCTAATAAGTCAGAGCTATGGAGAATCGGGATGCTCTACCGTTGCCAGGCTCGATACCATCATCGCAATCAGGTTATCAACCTCTTGTGGATGAATGCGAAGTAGTTTTCTTTTCTTTGGGAGGCGAGATGATCAAAAAAGAACAGACGTCGCCTCGCCGCGGAGTCATTCTAGAAGTAATGTCGGGTAGGCGACTCATAGGTTTTCGCTTCAACTCTTTCGATCGCCGACGATAGGAGATTACTGCATGGGCGTTGCCGAAGCTGACAAATTCGATCCGAGCGTCTTTTTGAGAACGCCGGGACTCGGACGAAAATTAGTGCAGATTCGAGCAAAGTCGGTTTTTTTCAGCCAGGGCGATGCGGCCAATTGCGTCTACTACCTGCACAGCGGGCGAGCGAAGCTGACGGTAGTCTCCAATCGCGGCAAAGAAGCCACGATCACGCTGCTTTCGGCAGGCGATTTTGTGGGGGAAGAGGCTATAGCGGGGTCGGCGGGACTGCGGCTGGCAACGGCGACGGCGATCACTGTTTGCACGGGGCTGTGGATACAACGGGACGAGATGTGCCGTGTGCTTCAGGACGAGCCTGAGTTTTCTGCGCTATTCCTGAAGTTTCTTTTAGCGCGCAGTATGCGGACGCAGGCTGATCTGGTAGATCAACTCTTCAACTCCAGTGAGAAGCGGCTGGCACGGATTCTGCTCCTGATGGCAGAGTTCGGGATGCCAGGCGAACCCGAGACGCTGATACCGCCGATCACCCAGGAGACTTTGGCAGAGATGATAGGCACGACCCGGTCGCGCGTAAGTTTCTTTATGAATCGGTTTCGGAAGCTGGGATTCATCGAATATAACGGGCGGATTCGGGTGCATAAATCGCTGTTGAATGTGATCCTCCACGACCATCTTCCCGATCAGAATGCGATGAGGCCTAAAGATGACGACATCCCGATGGCTCGAAAGAAACTCAGGGCGAGACGCACAAGCCTGGTAAAGGAAACAGGCAAATGAGCAATCCGAGACAGAAGCCGGCTTAGCGCTGCGAGATACTTTGGAGCGTGGTACGCAGTTCTGGAGGTGAAATGGTGCCGAACACGATCAGCAAACTGCTTGTCGTCGATGACGAGCCGCAGATACGCACAGTCATGGAGCAGGTTTTTACACAGCTGGGTTACAGTGTGCGGACGGCTTCAGATGGGTTCTCTGCGCTCCGTCAGCTACGGGAGTGGATGCCGAATGTGATCGTCTCGGATCTGAACATGCCCGGAATGTCGGGATTTGAACTATTGTCTGTCATACGCAGGCGGCTGGCCTCCATCTACGTGGTGGCGAGCAGCGGCGCCTACACCAGCAATGAATTGCCGCCTGGCGTAGCGGCGGATGCGTTCCATCCCAAGGGGACGAGTATGCACTCCCTGGTGAAACAGGTAGAGGTCTGGATTGACGAGGACCTGCGCGCCTCCCGCAAGCAGAATGGAGCGCCGCCGATCTGGACTTCACGATGCAGGAAGACACCGGCAGGGGAGCGGCCCTCAGGAGCTTTATACGCGATGATCAGCTGCCCGGAGTGCTTGCGGGCGCTCCCTCAGCTTCTTCGCGAAGACGAAAGAACGATGCATAAGACCGAATGTACGCATTGCCAGACGCCGATAGAGTACGCCATTGTGCAGGAGCTGGACCCGGCAACATCTCAGCCGTATGCAACGGCCTGAAGCTATCCATCCCTTTGCTTATTAGATGGTTGAAAGGATAACCTCAGGCGTTGGTTGGATTTTAGGTTCGATCTCCGGTATCAGCGCAGTCCGGCCTTCCGCCTTAGCCAGCAGCCAATACGCGGTCGAAGATCTCATCGATATTTGTGAGCTGACGGTTGACGTCGAAGGCAGCGGCGACCTTATCGGCCCCAAGTAACTTCTCGATGTTCGGATCGCCTTCAATCAACTCGCGGAAGTTCTTATCGTTCTCCCAAGCATCCATAGCATGCGTCTGGACGGTCTTATAGGCGTCTTCGCGGCTCATGCCTGCGGCGGCGAGGTCAACCAGGAGCTGTCCGGAGAAGACCAGGCCATGAGTGGATTCGAGGTTCTTCTTCATCCGCTCCGGGTAAACCAGCAGCTTTTCGATCAGGGTGGCCGTCTTGTCGAGGAGGTAATCGGCAAGGATGCAGGTGTCGGGGAAGATGACTCGCTCGGCGGAGGAGTGTGAGATGTCGCGCTCGTGCCAGAGCGCCACATTCTCAAGTGCTGCTTGAGCATTACCGCGTATCACGCGGGCAAGACCGCAGATATTCTCGCAGGTGATGGGGTTGCGCTTGTGTGGCATGGCACTCGAACCCTTCTGGCCCTTCGAGAAGAACTCCTCGGCCTCGCGGACTTCGGTCCGCTGGAGGTGGCGGATCTCAAGGGCGATCTTGTCGAGGGTGGAGGCCATTACAGCCAAGGTGGTAATGAAGGCGGCATGGCGGTCACGCTGCAACACCTGGGTGGAGATGAGAGCAGGCTCAAGGTTCAAATCGGAGAGGATCGCGGCTTCATGTGCGGGTTTAAGTTTGCCGAAGGCACCGACTGCTCCGGAGAGTTTTCCTACTCGAAGATCCTCCGCTGCCGCATTGAAGCGCTTGAGGTTACGGCCCATCTCGGAGTACCAGAGTAGGAGTTTGGCGCCGAAGGTTGTGGGTTCGGCGTGCACGCCATGGGTGCGACCGATGGTGGGGGTATTTTTAAATTCGACGGCGCGCTTGCGTAATACGTCACGAAGCCGCACAATTCCTGTACGAATCAATTCTGAGGCTTGCGTAATCGCTAACGCCTGGGCGGTGTCGACCACGTCCGTGGAGGTTAGGCCGTAATGCAGCCACCGCGCTTCGGGTCCGACGGCCTCGGCGACGGCAGTGGTAAAGGCCAGGACGTCGTGGCGGGTTTCTGCTTCGATCTCATGGATGCGCTCGATAGTGAATGACGCCTTCTGCTGGAGAACCTCAGCAGCGGAGGCGGGCACGACGCCAGCACGTGCAAGAGCGGCAGTGGCGGCGAGCTCGACACGCAACCAATTATTGAACTTCTGCTGCTCTGACCAGATGGCGGCCATGGCGGGACGGGTATAGCGGGCGATCATGCGAACTCCAGTGCGTTTGGGGACGTAAAGATTTCGTAAAGTTTATGGAAAGGCTAACGTATTACAAGTTGGCTCTTCTAATAAGAAACAAGTAGGACCGATCATTAGTGTAGCGAGTTCCGAAGCTTGAGTGGTATGGTTCAGTGGCTCGACACCACCGGGCACGCCGTCGGGTTGCGATATAATACGAGGGAGTGGTATCTATGACAACGGAAAATACAGTGCCGGCGAAGGATCAGCGGCTTAAGAGCCTGGCTGAGTTTCGCTACCAGATGCGTAAGTTTCTCAGCTTTAGCGAGACGGCGGCCGAACGCTGTGGCATTGCGACGCAGCAGTATCAGTTGATGCAGGTGATCGCAGCGATGGCACCGGGGCAGGATGCATCGATCAGCTACCTAGCTGACCGTATGGTGTTGAAGCATAACAGCATGGTGGAGCTTGTGGACCGCGCCGAGCGCGCCGGTCTGGTAAAGCGTGAGCATGACGAGCGCGATCTGCGCCGCTCGCTGGTTCGCCTTACGGTTGAAGGTCAGACCGTTCTGGGCAAGCTGGTGGACGAGCACATGGACGAGCTCGCTCCGAAGTGTGAGCCTCTGATCGAAGCTCTCAAGCAGTTACAGGACATCACACGGACCGGCATGCAGGGTCTCACCGAGGGCGAAGGCTCCGTGTAATGAGCACGCCGCCGCGATCGTTCGGCGGGGAATGAGGAAGATTGGGTAGGGGTAGCACGTTACGGGACTATTCGGCAGACAGCCGGATTCTTTACACCAGTGCGCTGGCTTCAGTACTGGGTGCAATTAGCGCAGTAGCAGCATGGGTGCTGCTTGAGTTGATTGCACTCTGTACGAACCTGTTCTACTTCCACTCCTGGAGCTTCAAGGATCGCGACCCATGGCAGGCGCCTCAGCACTGGTGGCTGGTCTTTATGCCCGTGCTGGGCGGCCTGATTGTGGGCTTGATCGCGCGGTTCCTCTCTCCAAAGGTTCGCGGTCACGGTATGCCCGAGGCCGTGGAGACGATCGTCTTTGGCAAGGGCCGGGTGCAGCCGAGGGTAGCTGTGCTGAAGCCCATTGCGACGGCGATCTCGATCGGTTCGGGTGGACCGTTCGGTGCAGAAGGCCCGGTGATCATTACGGGTGGTGCAATCGGCAGTGTGGTGGGACAGCTGCTTCCGGTAACAGATTCCGAACGAACGGTACTGATGGTAGCTGGCGCCTCCGCAGGCATGGCCGCTACCTTCAACTGCCCCATGAGCGCGACCCTGCTCGCGGTGGAGATTCTGCTGTTCGAGTGGAAGCCCCGCTCGCTTGTTCCCGTCGCGATCGCATGCGTTACGGCAGGAGCCGTGCGCCGTCTGCTGCTTGGGCCCGATAGCTTGATGTCCATGCCTGCCACGCAGGGGCCGGTGTATCACTCCGCCATGATCGGCGCGCTGCTGGTCGGCATCATCGCCGCCTTTGTCGCGGCGGGGCTGGGCAAGGCCATCCACACCATGGAGCATTGGTTCGAAAAGCTGACAGATCTGGGCGTTCACTGGATGTGGTGGCCGGCCATCGGCGGCCTTGGTATCGGACTTGGAGGCCTGATCTTCCCGCGAGCGCTCGGCGTGGGCTACAGCGTTATTCAGCAGATGATCACGGGTAGTGATGTGACCTGGAAGCTGCTGGCCGGGGTCCTTATCGTCAAGACCGGAATCTGGATCTTCTCGCTGGGGTCGAACACGGCCGGCGGTATCCTGGCTCCCTTGCTCATGATTGGCGGCGCGCTCGGTGCCACGCTGGGACACTTTATGCCGTTCATGCCGATCGGTGCCTGGGTGCTGGTCGGCATGACGGCGGTGCTTTCGGCGGCGATTGGAGCTCCGCTGACCTCGGCGATGCTGGCGCTGGAGCTGACGCATAACGGCGGGCTTATGCTACCGGTGTTGCTGAGCTGCGTGGCAGCGTATGCGGTAAGCGTTCTGGTGCAGCCGCGGTCGATGCTGACCGAGGGCCTGAGCCGCAGGGGCTTCCACCTGAGCCGCGAATACGGAGTCGATCCCTTAGAGACGATGCTCGTGGGACAGGCGATGCATACGAGCGTCTTCGCGCTGCCAACAACGGCTACAAGGCAGAACGCTCTGGACTGGTTGCGGGCAACAGAAGAGCGTGGAGCAGCTGGCTGGTCACATTGGCAGCGCGTGTTTCCGCTGGTGGATGAGGAAGGCAAGCTGCAGGGAGTGCTGACGCGAGCGAAGATGATCGTTGCGGCGGGGCAGTCGGACGCGGAGAAGGATCGGCCTCTGCTGGATGATGCGAATCTGGAGCCGGCGACGGTGTCTCCAGGAGATACGCTTAGGAGCTGCGCTGAGGCAATGGCGGAGAGCAAGCTGACCGCATACCCGGTGGTCGCGACGGATGGGAAACTGGTCGGTGTGATGACGCTGGAGGATGTGCTGAAAGGTCGCAGCGAGCAGGCTCACCGCGAATCAGACCGCGAGCGCGTGCTTCGGTTGCGGTGGCCATTCTCCACCCGGAAACCCGTCACAAAAGTAGAGACGGTTACGGAATGACAATTCACTGAAGCAAAGAGAGGTCCTCAGCCACCGGCTGAGGACCTCTCTTTGCCTTATGCGAAAACTAGGCGACGCCGAAGAGCTCGGACATCTCTGCGTGCAGGAAACCCTGTCCAGGCTTATAGGGCTGAATCCACTTGCCGTCGAGGACGAGCTGCGGAATAGCGCGCTTGCCGGTGTGAGCGATGACCTCGTCGGCAGCGCCGGGCGTGGTCTCGATGTTGATCTCGATGAAGGGGATCGAGTGGGTATTGAGGAAACGCTTGGCCTCTCGGCAGTCGCGGCACCAGTCGGCGGAGTAGAGCTTCAAGTCCATCCCATCATTTTCGCTGATTTACCGCGCAGAAGAAAGCGCATTCCGTCGAATGGCGATGTAAAGTTTTGATTGCATTGAGGTTGCAGGAAGGATAGATTCGCCGCATCGGGCTCGTTCTACGGAGTGATATGCGTAAATTCTGGCGAGCGTTCATGTTGGCAGCGGTGGTGGGAATAGCCGCAGGTGCGGAAAGCTACGCGGGTGGCCAGGCGGCAAACCCCGGAGGGTACGGCGGAAATCCCGCGATGATGGTCGTGCAGACGGTCGCCGCGCCCGATTTCCAAGGGATGACCCTGCAGGAGGCGCAGGCGGCCAACGTCGTCGTGTCCACCAAGGCCGGTGTCGCGTCGAGGCCGATCTTCTCAAAGCTAAACATGACAGGGCCGCCAGACGGCGTTGTAGGCGCACAGACGCCCACAGCAGGCACCAGGGTCTATCCGGGAAGTCAGACTGCGACGCTGACGATGAAGTTCGCGCAGATAACTGTGCCTGTTCTGCAAGGGATGAGCGTCGCCGACGCCCGGTCCCGCCTCTCGCAGAGCTCGCTGATCCTGGGACAGGTCTCCGGGGATGCGAGGCTGAAGATCGCAACCCAAACACCGGCGGCAGGAACAACGGTGCTGCCGCTCTCCATTGTGGACGTAGTAATGGCAGCCCCCGCAGGCGTTGTTGGGGCGACCGGTGCGATCGGCAAGCCTCCGGCTGAGATCAAGGTGACTGTGCCAAAGGTGCTCACGCTGAGCGAAGCCGCCGCGGCTGCGAAGCTGTACGCCGCCGGGCTGGGCAAGCCGCTCGTACTCGGCCCTGGAAGCGGAGTGGTCGTGCGGCAAACCCCCGCAGCCGGGACGATCGTAGCGAAGGGTAGTCAGGTGCGGCTGGTGATGGGCACGCAGAAGAACGACATCATCGTAGTCCAGCAGAAGAGCAATCCGTGGGGCTGGTACGCCGCTGGAGGAGTCGTGCTGTTGGGAGCGATTGGGGCCTTTGTGGCTGCGAAGAAAACACCGACGCCGTATCCGAAGTCGCCGGCCCTTGCCGAAGCTACCGAAACGATGGTGACCAGACCGAATGCTGCCAGCGGAAAGATCACAATGTCCGCTGACCCCGCTTTACGATGGACGATCCAGCTGCGAGACTGGCCCGCAGCGGGTGCGCTTGCAGTCAAAGGGGACGGAGAGATCAAGGGCGAGCGAAAGGAGTGAGCAATGGCGTTGGTAGAGACACAGATAGATGGAGCTTCGCTGCAACAGTTCATCGGCGCGACTGCGTCGGAGATCGCGGCTGGGCTGACGAAATCGCGGATCGAGGGAGCGGCGCGCGAGGACTCCTCAGCGTTTCAGGCCTGGGTTAGCAAGTCCGACGCAGGTGGAACACGCACGGAGCTGGCAGAGCACGTGGTGGGTTTTTTGCAAGGCGATGCAGGCGAGATCTTCGCTGGGGCCTGGGCTCGCTGTGCCGAGCTGCGAAAAGCTGCCGCCGAGACGAAGGACAAGAGAGGCGTCACCGAACTCGTGGCCCTAGCGGATCATGAATTCACCTATTCCGTCGAACCCGAGGTGGACGTGCTCGTGGATGGCATAAAGCTCGGTGGCTTCAAGTTCAGCGTGGAGCTGGCGTGCGCGGTAAAAGGTCTCGAGCTGCAGGTACGCGAAGGCGGCATCGGCGGCGTGCGCTGCGGAGAGTGTGAAGGCGACGCGACCATCTCGCTGTGTGGTGTTGAGCTTTGGAGCAAACCACTGTTGCATGCCGATCTGCCAGGAGCGTTGCGGTGGAATCGCGTGCTGAAGATCGCGTGATGCCCGCTCCGGCTGGCACAATAGATGGATTGTGACCGATCCGCAACGGAACGAAGAGCGAACAAGTTTTGTGCGCCTGTGGGCGCCGTGTGTAAGCATGCTGCTGCTGTCTCTGCTGAGCTACGCCGACCGCAGCGTGCTGGCGATTCTCAGCCCGACCATCCTCGGGCAACTGCATATGTCTGCGCAGCAGTATGGCTATGCGGTCTCCGCGTTCAGCGTCTGCTACATGGTGTCGAACCCAGTGTGGGGCTTCTGGATCGACCGCAAGGGTGTTTGGATCACGATTCTCGTGGCCGTCGCGATTTGGTCAGTGGCGTCTGGCGCTCATGCTTTGATGACGGGTTTGTTTGGGATGTGCCTGGCGCGCGGCGTGCTCGGGTTTGGCGAGGGAGCTACGTTCCCGGCAGGTCTCGCAACCGTCGCAGAGACGATGCCCCCCGAGAAGCGATCTTTTGCACTGGGGCTGGCTTATAGCGGCGGATCGCTGGGCGTGATGCTGGCCGCGCTGCTCATCACACCGGTCGGAGTGAAGTACGGCTGGCGGGCAACGTTTCTGCTGACGATGGTTCTCGGATTGGTGTGGGTAGTGCTCTGGATTGTGATTCGAGCGACGGGGCTGTATCGAGCCAGCGCCATTGTCAGGACGGAGAAGCGAGTCGGCCAATGGAACCGGAATCTGTTTGCAACGGCTGCTGTCTACGGGCTGGGTGCGGCTCCGCTGGCGTTCGGGCTTTATGCCGCGCCACTGTACCTGTCGCGGGTGCTGCATGTCGGCCAAGCGTCGCTGGGGCATTTGCTCTGGATTCCACCGGCGGGCTGGGAGACGGGGTATCTCTTCTGGGGATGGCTTTCAGATCGCCGGCAGCGGCGCGGCGCAGGCCAGCCTTCAGGGCTGTTCGTCGCGTTCGTGATAGCAGGTTTCGTCATGCTGCTGGAGCCGCTGGCGATCCGCAGCGCGCATCCGGTGATGCTCACTATGGTCCTGTTTTATGTGCAGATGTTTATCGCGGGCGGGTTTGTCGTGCTCTCGCTGGCCGACGGGATGAACGCGCAGCGCAAGGAGAACTCAGGATTTCTGGCTGGTATTGCGATCTCGTCGTGGGCGCTGGTGACGGGGATTCTGACGCCGGTGCTGGGACGCTTCTTCGACCATGGAGCGTACACGCAGGGGCTGTGGCTGGTGGTCTCGCTGCCAGTGGCTGGCGTGCTGTTGTGGAGGCTCCTGCGTCGCGAGGCCACGGCGACAGCGCCGTAGCCTCACTCAGCTAGTAATGGAAGGCTACGCCGACTGCGGGTTCCACCATCGCATACCACCGCGAGCTGGAAAGGATCGGCTGATTGAAGTTGGGCGCGCGATAGAAGAGCGAGCGTCCCTGCAAGCGGTACGTTATATGCGGGTTGCGGGTGGGAATGTCAACACCGACATCAACCAGTCCTGTAGCCCGCAATTGCGTGCGGACGTCGACAATGGACGGATTGAAGTACAGCGCTCCACCGCCGATACCGACGAAGTAGCGTGGACGGAAGGGCGTTGCGTCAGATACATGATTGCGGATCACATAAGCAGCCGTTGCCTCGTGGAAGGCCAGGGGAACTCGCACATCGAAGGAGTTGTTCGGCGCAATGAAGCGCTCAGTGAAGCTGCTGTACTGGTAGTTCAGCTCGACGTCGAGCTTTGTGATGGGATGGTCGCGGAAGGTGAGAAGAAAGCCCAGTGAACCGGTCGTGGACTGGTGCGGAAGTCCGGCATTCTGATTCGTGATCGACGAGGTGAACTGTCCCGCGCCTGAGAAAGCGAGATCGGTTCCTCGCAGGTTATAGACCTGTGCCGAAAGGGTGGTGGCAATAGAGAGCAAAACGAGTGGCAGGATGAGACGAAGATGCTTCAAGGAAAGAGCTCCTCTGCGGAGTGAATTGGTGAGGCAAAAGCCCTTTTGCCAGCGGCCTTTTTTGAAGCGTGAGACGTCTTGCTGGAAAGCTAAACCGAGGATACAGGCATCCTCAGCTGCCGCGTATGCACCAAAAGGGGCAGACCCGCGAGCGCAAGCTCTTATTTTTGCTTGAGTTCCGGCGAGTTGACTCTTACGGCTTGGGTACGCCGTGGGTGACATGCCGCAGCAGAAACTCCTGTAACAGCGTACCGATCGAGCCTTCGCCGATGCCGATAAAGATGTTGTCGACTGAGGTCTGCACATCATGGCGCGCGCTGTTGGGGTAATACAGTGTGGAGATTGCACCCGAGGTCAGGTTGCCGAGCACGTTCGAATAGTTCGGCTGCCACTTGCCGTTATCGCCCTTGCAGATCACCACGGTCGACATGGCATAGAGCGCGCGAGTGATGATGCGACCATGACCTCGATAAAAATAACGCGGATCCTGATGAAAGAGCGACGGGTAGATCGCCGCGCCGAAGAAGGTCGCGCTCAGTCGGTCACCATACCCAGCGGCGTAACGCGATGCGTACCCTGTATAGCCGTATCCGTACCCGGAGAACGCGCCTGTCGCCTGCTCAATGCCCGCGTTGACCCCGGTGGTAAAGAACGTGAGCGGGTCGCGGCTGACAACCACGGCGAGCTTGAACTTCTGCCGCGCGGTGAGTGGCTGCGCGTTGGGGACGTAGCTGACGAAGAAGTTCGGGAGGACACCCAGGATGCGCTGGTGCTCTTCGGCGGTGATCTGCAGCTCGGCGAGATCTTCCACTGTAATGGCGTCGACGGCTGAGTCGATGGCTTCCACGCCTAGCTCGACTGTCGTGAGCGTGACCGTCTTCGCCGGGGGAACGATTACATCCTCGACCTTCCATGCAGAGAAGCCGGGAGCTTTGATGCGCACGCGATAGGTGCCCGGGACTATGGGCGAGAGTGTGAAGGAGCCGGTGGCATCCGAATTTGTTGTGAGGATGGAAGTTTTGCCGCCGGGCTCTTCGAGGTCGACCTTGGCGTTGGGGATGGCGGCCTGGTCCGTATCGGTAACAACACCGTTGATAACGCCGATACTGGGAGCGTTCGGCAGCGGCGTAGTGGTCTCCTGGGCAGCCGCAAAAGAGAACATGCTGATTGCTATCGCGAAAAAAATCGCGATTCGTAAGCTCACGCGTAGGCTCACAATCCGGGTTCCCATCAGCTTTGTTTATACAGCAAAGCTGATGGGGAGCTGTCATGATCAAAAGCGGAAGTTCAGGCCCACAACGGGTTCTGTGGAAACGACCCAACGATTGTTGGAGAGTGCACTGCTGTTGAAGTCGGGAGCCTTGTATGCGAGCGTGTGGCTGCTGATGCGCAGGGAGACTCGCTCGCCGTGCAAGGGGATATCTGCTCCGAGATCGACGAGGCCTGTAGCGCGCGTCTGCGTGTTGAACTGTGCGGTGTTCGTAGGAGTGAAGAGCAGCGCACCGCCGCCTAGGCCGACGAACGGACGGATGCGATGGGTGGAAAGCCCGTCATCCCACCAGGTATGGAGATACTCTGCCGAGATCTCCTGAAAGGTGAGGGGGACGTTGGTGAGCGAAGTCTGGTTGATCGCGGCGTAGCTTTCGGTAAAGCGACTGAACTGATAGTTGATGTTGAAGTCAAGCCAATTGGCGGAACGCCTGCCGAAGCTGACCAGACCGCCGGGAGTGTTATCGGTGGATTGATGTGCGGGCGGGCTGTTGAGGGTCGTGGTGATGACTCCGGTGACCGCAGCGGCGAGGTGGAAGTTGTGCGCGGCGTCGGCGGTTAGCGGGCCCTTGCCGCCGGTATTGATGCTGTTCGCGATCTGGAGCTCCAACGCGAGAGGGAGAACGTGATTGGGAAGCATAAAGGGTGCAGGTTTGATTGCAGGCGCTAGAGCCGCCTCGTGCGGAGGTGTGAGCAGGCGGCGTGCTGGTGGGGCAACGACCTCAGCGGCGGGTTGAACCTCTGCCAAGTGGATGGGCGTTGGCGCGGGTGTTGATAGCGTTGTGGCTGGCGCCATTATCTCTACGTGCGGCTTCTCGATCTGGCGGGGCTGCTGTGCCGGCTCTGCACTCGCGACTTCATCGGGTGGCAACGGGAGGGACAGGATGGCGTGGACGCCTGGTGTTGGCTTCGTCGATGTCTGATGTGCAGGAGGCACGCCGGGCTTATTGCGCAGCAAATGGCGGTGGGGAGGCACACGATAGCGGACGCGCAGCAGCAGTTGTGCTCTATGCACGCTGCGATGGGTCAAAGCGGCGTGCGAGCCGGCATGCAGGGTTGAGCGGGGATGGCGAGCCTGGGGACGCCTTGCCGCAGCAGGCAGAGAGGATAGACACAGGCAAAACAGTACTGCTGGAAGGTAGAGAAAAGCTTTCAACGGGCATCTCCTGAAGCTGCCTATACGCAGATGCCTATTGTGTTTGCTCTTCCGGCTCTTGCATGAGGTTACGGTGAGCGTAAAGGCAGGATCCTACGCACACAAGAACTATCCGGAGAGGGGAACCTTGCCAGGTTCTCCCTCTCCCTGAAAGGGGTATCGCTTTCGGCGTTACTGTCAGGGACTTAGATGGGGGTGCCGGCAGGGCGCGCCCGTTACTGCTCGTGATAGTTGCGGATGAGACCGCCGTCGAGGAAGTAGGTGCTGCCGGTAACATAAGCTCCGTCCTCGGACGCGAGGAACGCAGCCACTCCTGCCACCTCTTCTGGCTTGCCGAGACGGCCCAGCGGAATATTCGCAAGCAGTGCATCCAGCTTCGGCTTATCTTCCAGCAAAGACGTATTGATCGGGGTATTGATCGCACCGGGGGCGATATTGTTGACCGTAATGCCGAGTGGCCCCAGCTCGACCGCGAGATCGCGCATCAGCATCCGCATACCGCCCTTGCTGGCGCAGTAGGTCGAAAAATGCGGGAAAACCATGTCTTCATGGACGGACGAGATGTTGATGACGCGACCCGGCTGCTTGGCTGCGGTCAACTTGCGCACGAAGGCCTGCGTCAAGAAGAACGCGCCCTTGAGATTCACGTTAAGTACGGCGTCGTAGTCGGCTTCAGTGACGTCGACGAAGCTGGCAGACTTCTCGATACCCGCGTTATTCACAAGAATGTCGCAGCCGCCGAGCTGCTGCCACGCCTGCTCGATGAGGTTGGTCCCGTCGGTGATCACGGAGACATCTGCCTTCACCAGGATCGACTTACCGCCGGCAGCGGCTATTTTCTGCTGCGTCTCCTGCGCCTGTTCGATGTGGTTGCGGTAGTCGACCACCAGCGACGCGCCTTCCTGCGCGAGGCGCTCTGCAATGGCTTGTCCGATACCCGAACCTGAACCTGTGACGACGGCAACTTTTCCTTCGAGACGACCTGGCATGCTAACTCTCTTTCTTGCTGACTCAATAGTTTGATGCGGCGATTAGGAGGAAGTTTGTGTGGCGGAGGTGCGGCGGGCGCGAAAGAAGTTGGTAAGCATTGCGCTGGCCTCGTCTGCGAGGACGGCGGAGATCACTTCGACGCGATGATTCAGTGCCTCGTGGTTCATCACCGAAAGCACCGAGCCGCAGGCCCCGGCCTTCGGATCGACAGCTGCGTAGACGAGGCGACCGATCCGTGCGTGGAGAATGGCCCCGGCGCACATGGCGCACGGCTCGAGCGTGACGTAAAGCGTGCAGCCACTCTGCTTGCCGTCGCGGTCCGCAAGTATGCGATAGTTCGAAAGTGCCTGTCCAGCCGCGCGAAGCGCCACGACCTCCGCATGCGCCGTGGGGTCATGGTCGCGAAGCACCCGATTATTGCCGGTCGCGATCACCTCACCTGCTGGAGTCACAACGACCGCGCCGACAGGGACCTCGCCATCAGCCTCGGCAGCGCGAGCCTCAGCGATTGCCAGCCGCATAAAGTGGAGATCGAGTTCGTTGGACGCGTCGGACATGCTGCTTCGAGTTTAGTGGAGATGCTCGCCAGACTCCTGCTCAACCGCAAGCATGAACTCCCGTAGTATCTGAATGCGCGGCAGCGCGAGTTCGCGCGTGGCGTCCAGCCGAATCTGTGCGGGCAGGGTATCGAGCGCGCGCCGCAGAGAGTTGCAAGCATCGCTCAGCGTATGAAAGCGGGTGTCGCTGCCTAGTTTTGCCGCCGTGCGCAGGATGCCGATGGCTCCCAATTGTTCCAGGATGTCAGCATCGCGAAGAAGCGTAGCCTCAAAGCTTTGTGGAGAATCCTGCGGCTGGTGCTCGCGGATACAAGCCAGCACCGCGTCGATCTTTTCGGCAGGGAAGCCAAAGCTTAGAAGCAGCTCCGGCGCGCGATCACAGACATACGTGACGTGGTTCCACTGCTGGAGCGCGGCTGCGTCTTCCGGGCGGTGTCCGATGAAAACGCCGAGATCATGCAGCCAGGCCGCCGCGAACACCACATCCTCGTCGTACGCCGGGGCAGGCTTCGTGCGCGCCACGATCTTCTGCGCCAGCGCAAACAGCCGCGGTTGATGGCCGTACTTGTACACAGGGCTGGCTTCGCGCTGCAGATATTGCTCGAGCTGGAGTCGAAAGTCTTGCATAGCGGATCAGGCGTTTCGAACCTGCGGCGTAGCTTCTGGCCCGAAGAACCGTTCGATCTCGGCTGCGAGCGATTGCAGCTTCGGTTCGCGCTCCGCCAGGGCATGTTCATCGAGCGCGAAGCTGTTTGTCCAGATGTCCGTCACGATCGGCAGGAGATTTTCGCTCGTCAGTTCGGACGTGGGCAAGTGAGCTATGGCGGCGAAAAGTTCATCCTCCTCCGGCTCGTACTCGTCGGCGGGTGCACCCTCGGCGAGATGGCCTTCGACGTCTGCCTCGCGCACAAGCTGCTGGATGGATTCGAGATCAGGGGGTGGTGGCCAGGGTGCGGACATTGTTCTGTGAGCTCCAGTTACTTAGTGGGCGCTGCCATCTCTTTCAGAAACGCCGGGCTGATCGTATTCTTGCTCTTCGCAATCGGCAGCAGCGTCGGATAAAACTGCACAAAGGTTGTATCGACAGCCGCATGCTGCTCGTGGCAGGTGTAGCAGGTCGCCGGAGGAGGAATGAGTTTGGCCTCCTTCGCTCCGCCGGGCAGATCGTAGAAGCTCCATTTGCCATTGTCCTTCACATGAAGCTCTTCGCCCATCACCTCGGTGGACTGCGTGTGGCCGCGCTTGTTGATCGAGATCGGACTCTCGGCACCGCGGATCTCAAGAACGAAGGTCGTCTTGTCGGGCCAGGTGCCGGTTGCAAGAAACGCGCGATAGGACTCCGGGTTGACGAACACATTGTCGAATACATGATGGTCCGGGTCCGTCGTCGCGCTGTAAGACATATCGACTCCGGAGGTCAGGTAGACCCATTCGCGATAGTTGCCGGGTGCGACCAGACTGCCACTCGCGGTGTAAGCCGGTGCGTCCTGCACAACGGCAGGCGGCAGCGCAGGCGTCAAGGACAACAGCAGCGCGGAGACGAACAGCACAGGCTTGATCATGTCAGGGAACTCCCAGAGCGAAGATGCGAATGATTACGCTGAGTGTAGCGCGGAAGTTCCGTTCGCCGGCTTTCTCATCATGCAGGTTCCTGCTGCGTGCAGCAGTGCAGTGCGCCCAGGCCCCAGATGAAGTCCGTGCAGTGAATCCCCGCAACCTTACGCTTCGGAAAGCACTCCGCCAGCGTATTCAACGCCACGCGGTCGTTAGGATCGTTGAAAGTCGGCACCAGCACCAGGTCATTCGCAATATAGAAGTTTGCATAGCTCGCGGGCAGGCGCTGTCCATCGAACACCATAGGCGCAGGCATCGGCAACGTCTTGATCGTGAACGGTTTCTTCTTCAGGTTGCGCGCAGACTTCAAGCGGTCAAGGTTCTCGGCAAGCGGCTCATGATTTTCATCCCGCTTGTTTGGCTCGATAGCAGTGAGGATCGTATTTTCGCCGACGAAGCGCGAGATGTCGTCGACGTGGCCATGCGTATCGTCGCCCGCACAGCCACGGTTCAGCCATAACACCTGCTCTGTGCCGAGATAGTCGTGAAACGCCTTTTCCAGCTGCTCTTTGCTCACGCCCGGGTTGCGCTGCTGCACGTCGGAAAGCAGGCACTCTTCCGTCGTCATCAGGACGCCCGCTCCGTTCGTGTCGATGCTGCCGCCCTCGAGCACCAGTCGCTGCTGCTTGCCGTTCGCCAACGTGACGCTCGGCTCGAAGCTCTGCATTTTCTTCTTGTAGAGCTTGGCGATGTGCGCGGGAATCTTATCGTCGTTCTTCCAGTTGTCGTACTTCGCCCACGCGTTGAACTTCCAGTTGGTGATGGCAGTCTCGCCCTTGGGATCCTTCACAAAGATCGGACCCGAGTCGCGCAGCCAGACACGATCCGTGGGCCAGCGATGGAAATGCACGCGCGCCAGCTCCGCGCCCTGCTTGCGAAGGATCGAGCCAGCGCGCCTTTCGGCGGACTCATCGTTCACCAGGATATGCACATCTTCCACCTGCGACAGGTGACGAACAAGTTCGGCATACGCCCACGGAATAGGCTGGAACTTGCCCGGCCAATCCTCGGGGTTATGCGGCCACGCGATCCACGTAGCGGCATGCTGAGCCCATTCGGCGGGCATACGGAAGTGCTGTTGTGCTGGAGTACTCATCTCTTTCAGTTTATGGGAGTCAGCCGTGCAGAGCGCGGCGGAGTGATACAGTTTTGTAAATCCCGAACAAGTTTCGCATCGCAGGAGCCCCGCCGATGAGCCTTCGTCCCTCGCGTATCCTTCGCACTTTGGCCGTAGCTGCCGCAGTCGCTATCCCTTCTGCCGCGTTCTCTGCATTCGCACAGAAGCCCTACCAGACGCAGAAGGGCACGGAAATCCTCTGGGACACCTGGGGCGTCCCGCACGTCTATGCGAAGTCCGTGCCTGATATGTTTTACTGCTTCGGCTGGGCGCAGGCCGAAGCCCATGGCGATCTGCTGCTGCATGTGATGGGCGGCTCGCGTGGTCGGGGTGCGGAATACTTCGGCCCCGGCATCGCGGACAACAATCTCAAGACTGATCGCTGGATCTGGACCAACGAGGTGCCCAAGCGCGCCGCCGTATGGCTCGCCGCACAGACGCCGGAGTTTCGCAGCTATCTGGAGGCCTTCGCCGCTGGCATCAATGGTTATGCCGCAAAGCATCCTGAGGCGCTCTCGCCTGAGGTGAAGCAGGTTCTCCCCATCACAGCTCTCAATGTGATCGAGCACGAGCAGCACTTCTACAACTTCGAGTTCACCGCGAATAAGAACCTGATGAGCTCGCCGCGTTCCACGGAGACGGCCGAACTCACCACACCTGTCGCTCCAGGACTTAAGAACACGCAGCTCGACAGCGAAGACGGCTCGAACGGCTGGGCCATCGGACCTTCGCACACCACCGACGGCCACGCGATGATGCTGCTCAATCCGCATCTCGCCTGGGGTGGCGAGCAGTCTTACTTCGAGGTGCAGCTAACCGCGCCCGGCATCAATCTCTACGGCGCTACGCAGATCGGTGTGCCTTCGCTGCGCTTCGTCATGAGCGGCACGCACGCCATCACCAACACCGTGAACGTGAACAATGGTCACCTGCTCTACAAGATCAAGGAGGCGCCGGGCGGCTACCTGTTTGACGGCAAGGTACTCCCGTACGAGAAGGCCTCTTATCCCATCAGGATTCTTCAGCAGGATGGTAGTTACAAGTCTGAAACCATCGAGGTGCTCAAGACCGTGCACGGGCCCATCATCCGTCGCGACGAGGGCGTGCCGATTGCCGTGTACATCGCAGGCCTGGATAAGCCGTTTCTGCTCGAGCAGGTCTATAAGATGAGCATCGCGAAGAACTTCGCCGAGTATGAAGCGCAGGAGAAGCGGCTCAACATACCCATGTACAACATCCTCTATGCGGACAAGGCCGGGCACATCGAGTACCTCTTCAATGCTCCCGTGCCGCGCCGCAGCGAAGGTGATTATGCAATGTGGTCGCGTCCCGTCGATGGTTCGACCTCGAAGCTGCTGCCGACCGGTTCCCTGACCTATGAAGAGCTGCCGAAGGTGATTGACCCGGCCAGCGGCTACGTGCAGAACTCAAACCAGCCACCGTGGGATGCCGCTTGGCCGACGATGATCGATCCGAAAAAGTACGCGCCGTATATTTCGCCCGAGTGGCCGTACTTCCGCTCCGATCGCTCGCTCCGCATGTTGAGCGAAGACCAGAAGATGAGCTTCGACATGCTGCTGCAGAAGAAGCTCTCGACGCGTGCGGAGGCAGCGGACCGGCTGCTCCCCGATCTGCTCGCCGCAGTCGATCAATACGGCACGCCGAAGGCAAAGCAGGCCGCGGCCGTGCTCAAAGCATGGGACCGTCAGGCAGAATCAACCTCGACCGGCACGATCCTCTTCTGGAACTGGGCGACGAAGTTTGGTATGCCCTCTGCCGCGCCTTCATCGGTGAAAAACTTCACTGTCAGCTATCAACTCGACAAGCCGCTGACGACGCCCTCCGGCATCAAGGACCCGAAGGCTGCGGCTGCGATGCTCGATGAAGCAGCGCGAGAAACAGAACAAAATTTCGGCTCGCTCGATAAGCCGTGGGGTTCGTTCCTGCGCGTGCAGATCAACAACCAGAGCGACGGCGTAACGAGCGTTCCACGTGGAACGGCTTTGAACGGAGTCGACTTGCCGGGCAATGGAGGCCCGGGCGCGATTGGTATCTTCCGCGTTGTGACGCCGGGACCGCGTGTCGACGGCACCAGCACGCCGGTGCATGGTGACGGCTTCACGATGGCGGTCGAGTACTCGAACCCGATCAAGGCGAAGGTGCTCGTGAGTTACGGCGACTGCTCGCAGCCCGGATGCGCGCACCATACCGACCAGCTGCCACTCTTCGAGCACAAGCAGTGGCGCGATGTCTGGCGCACGCGGGCTGAGGTCGAAAAGAATGTCGAAAAGAGAGAGTCGTTCTAGGCGAGGCGTCAATCCAGAATGGCTGAAGGCCCTACCGATTTGAAACTCCAATCGGCACCGTGCTGCGTTCCTATCAGATATTCCCCTCTTCCCCCACCGCAAACGCCATGCAGGCAGGGGAGTCTGCTGACATGTAGCAGTGCCAAATCTCCCCTGCGGCTAAAGACAATCCGCGAAAATGTCACGTGGGTTATGTCGGTGTCTCTATCTTCTGGAGCGCAAGAACTGTCAGAGCTACTCCTGTTCTTCGCAAGGTGAGGATCAAACGGCTCTGGAAGTGGATACATAGCTCCGCCAAGATCCGCGAGTTTGTTGAACGCCGACGTTGGAACGCCATCACGCTGCAACCACTTGCGAGTACCCCTCACTTCGTCCTCGCTGCCATTTGTGCCTACGGTATTTGGCGGGATGGGTGATGTGAGTGGAGCGACTTCGATTGTGCGAAGTGGAAAGCGCAGTTTCTGCTGCTTGAGCCATGCCTCATAAACTTGCATCTCCTGGCTGGAGACATGTGCCGGCATCGATGAAAAACTCTTGTGGCAGCCTGAAAGGCTGAGGATCGCGACAAGGGAAAGAATGGCGCAGCCGAGAGAACGCGCAGCTTTCATAGTGCGATTCTAAATAGAACTTGCCAGATTCCCCAGCTAGGTCTAGTGCTTCGGCTCATAAAACGTATACGTCGCCTGGTAAGGAACCTTGATGACAACACCGACATTCTGCGCGTCACAACCTGTGGCGGGAGCAGCGCCAGCCTGCGTCTCCGAGCGCCGCACCATGGTGACGCGGCTCAACGCACCATTCTTGCCGGCGGCAGTCGTCTCCAGCAGCAGCCACGGAATGCTGTTGACGTCCGGTGATGGCGACTTCTGCACGACTTTGCCGGTAAGCACGCTGCCATCGCTCCACGTCCACGTCGGCCCAGCCGCATGCGTCCCGACAGGCTGGTGCGTCGTGGCATCGAACAGCGTCGCCTGCGGTTCCTGAAACTCCCAAGCGAAGCCCGCCGCACTTTGCTTGCAGCTGTAGATCTGCACACCGATCCCGGTGGTCGTGATCCGCGCGTGAACACTTGCCGGGGGCGTCGTGGAGTCGGCTGTCTGGGGCAGGGAAAGCAGGGCCAGTACGGCAAGGGCAGAGATCATCATCGAATCGGCTCCGTAGCGTTTGAACGCATCGCTGCACCGATTGTAGCGAGAGCCGCGGTGGCCTGCGTCAACAGGCCACCCCCGCTGCTCTACTGCACGTCGTGGACCGGCCTCGGAGCGCCGGGGTTGAACTGCTCGCCCAGTTCAGGCGTCGACTTCACCTCGTCCGCCGGAGGGTTTACAGCCTTCGCCGTCTCCACTCCCATCACATAGCTCGGACCAAACATGTTGCTAGTGAAGAACACCATCGACTTATCCGGCGAGAAGCGTACATTCGGCTCCAGCCGATAGTTATGGTGGCTCATGTTCACCAGGTGCTCCGGCGTAAAGAACCCCGGCTGGAAGAAGTCAGGATCATTCAGAGCCCCGGTGGTGTTGATGAGTGTCGGATGAAACAACTCGATCCACTCGCCATCCTTCGCGCGCGCCACCTGCCCCGGATCGCCTCCGTCGCCGGTAAATACGTCGAGGTCCTTCGTCAGGTTGAAGTGGATCGACCAGTCGTTGCGGTCCATGTGATACGCCGTCCGCTTGCCGGTCGCCAGATCATACCCGGCAAGATAGAAATCCTGCCCCTTGATCGGCTGCCAGTCGTACCAGATAGTCTCGCCGTCGAGGCCCCAGAACTCGTGACCTGCGATCTCCATGGCGATGCGGCGCTTGTGGATCAACGTATTGTGCGTGCCGTCGGTATGGATCATCCAGATACGATCCACCTTCTGCCACGGGCCTTCGTGGCAGTACATCAGCAGCGTCGGGTCCTTCGGCGAGAAGAGCAGGTGGTTCACCCAGTCCGTCGAATGCAACAGCACCGTCAGCTTGCCCGTCTGCAGATTGATCGTGTCCAGCGTCAGCGGAATGCGCGAGGCCAGGCGCTGCTCCATCATCTCGCCCTTGTTCTGCGGCTGCACCAGGGGCCCGGCCTGAACACCCTTCGGATCGACGCGACGCGCTCCATAATCCTGCGATGCGTCCTGGTTGTCATTGATCGTGCCTGCACCCAGCGTCTCATCGGCGTTGATCGTCGCCACGCCCATACCCTTCGGCAGATCGGTCAGCTTCGTGATCTGCTTCGTGTAAACATCGGCTTTGTAGATCGCCGTCACGTGTGTCGTCGGATCGGCCTGCGTGTAGAACACCGAATTGGTCTTGCGCCCTGCGATGATGGCGTGTACGCCGCCGAAGCGAAACTGCTGCGCGTCCGCCCCTTCAGGGCGCGGAGGATTCGGCACAATTAGCCACGTCTTCTTCGTCGCCAAATCCAGGCCGTGGATGCCGTCGGGCGCGGAGTAGATCATCGTCTTCAAGTCAGGCGTGTACGCATTCACGTTGAAGTAGAAGCCCGAAGACCCAGGTTCATCCGTCATACGCCAGACGCGATGACCGGTGTCCTTGTCCACCCAGGTCTTCGGCGGAACCGCGCCAGTGGTGGAAGGCTTCAAGGCATCGGGCCGTTGGGCAAGCATTGCGAGCGGCAGCGTCATGGCTGCAACGAAAGGGAAGAGGCGGCGGTGCATGGGGTCTCCTTGCCAGGATCGTAAGGCTGGGCCATCGGTGCGCAAGGCTCTGAAATATTTCAGTACTTCGAACCAGCGGTGCCGGACGGCGACAGATTTATACACGGAGACGATATGCCTTGGGAAATTGTTTCCTGTTGGAAATGAAAAAGCCGTCAACTCCCAAACCGTCAAACGTCCCCGGCGGTTGTGCATCCTTGCCCAGTCCAATAGATTGGTGCTTCCACGCCTATGACTCCATCGAATCCGTCCGCGCCCTCTCCGTTCGCAACCTATCCCAGCCTTAGGGACCGCACAGTGCTCGTCACCGGTGGCGCAAGCGGCATCGGCGCTTCTCTCGTGGAAGCCTTCGCAGAGCAGGGATCGCGCGTGGCCTTCTTCGACCTACAGCAGCAGGCCGGCGAGGCTCTCGTCGAGCGGCTCAGCAGCTCCGCCCCTCACGCCCCGCGATTCTTCTCCTGCGACGTGACGGATCTCTCCGCCACGCGCCAGGCGATCGCAACGATCGAGCAGGACCTCGGAGACATCGAGGTGCTGGTCAATAACGCTGGCAACGACACGCGCCATCGCCTCGACGAGGTCACGCCTGAGCTCTGGGACTCGCTGATGGCGGTCAACCTTAAGCAGCAGTTCTTTCTCTGCCAGGGAGTTCTGCCGGGCATGCGACGGCTGGGCCGCGGTTCCATCATCAACCTCAGTTCCATCGCATGGCTGATCCCGTCCACCGGCGTTCCGGTCTACGCCACAGCCAAGGCCGCCATCGTCGGTATGACGCGCACGCTCGCGCACGAGCTTGGCCCGGAAAACATTCGCGTCAACGCAGTGCTTCCGGGTGCGATCCAGACCGAACGCCAGCAGCGTCTCTGGCTCACGGAGGCCTACACCGCCGAAGTCCTCTCGCGGCAGGCGCTCAAGCGACTGATCCTGCCGGACGAGGTCGCACGATTGGTCCTGTTCCTCGCCGCAGACGACAGCGCCGCCATCACGAACCAGAGTTACGTGATCGACGGCGGCTTTGTCTAAGTTGATGGCAGTTAGTCGAGAAACCGCTTCACGATCCCGTCATACGCATCGATCCGGCGGTCCCGCAGGAACGGCCAGTGCTGCCGCGTAATCTCGACTTCCTTGCTGTCGAGGTCCGCGTACAGAATCTCTTCCTTGTCATGCGAGGCCTTCGCAATCACGCGGCCGAAGGGATCGGCGATGAAGCTGCCGCCCCAGAACTCGAGGCCTGCACCCTCCGGCCCCTTGAGGTCGTGGTGGCCATCGGCGTCGTCCCAGATCACGTCGCCATGCTCATGCCCCACGCGGTTCACGCCGCACACCCACACTCCGTTCGCGATGGCGTGGGCGCGCTGGATCGTCTGCCAGGCGTCGTACTGACGCTCGCCAAACTCTTCTTTCTCGCTGGGGTGCCAGCCGATCGCAGTGGGGTAGAACAGCGTCTCCGCCCCCTTCAGCGCGGTCATGCGAGCGCCCTCTGGATACCACTGGTCCCAGCACACCAGCGTGCCAATGGGCCCAGCCGACGTATGCTGCGCCTTGAATCCAAGATCACCGGGCGTGAAGTAGAACTTCTCGTAATAAAGCGGATCGTCCGGAATGTGCATCTTGCGATACACGTCGATGATGTAGTCCTTCGCCGGATCGCCCGCGTGGTCCATGATGGCCGCGGTGTTGTGATACAGGCCCGGCGCACGGCGCTCGAACAGGCTCGCCACCAGCGTGATCTTATGCTCGCGCACCACCGCAGCCAGCGCCTTCGTGGAAGGCCCCGGAATGGACTCGGTAATGCCGAAGAGTTCATGCTCCTCGCGCTGGCAGAAGTACTGCGCGCGGAAGAGCTCTGGCAGGCAGATCAGCGTGGCGCCGTTCTCGGCGGCTTCGCGCACACGGGCAACAGCCTTGGCGAGGTTGGCCTCGAGGGAAGGCTCACAGGACATCTGAATCAGGGCGACACGGGTAGTTGTATTTTTCATGGGTGCGATTCGTTCTGTCTATACCAGTGTATTAGACAAGCCCTGATGCGCCGGGATGCAGATTCGCCGCGCGGATATATGGAATTTTTACATGGGCATCTGCTACGTTTAAGACAACCCATTTTCAGTGCGACCGGGAAGAGCTTCGGACCACCGCAGAACTTATCCAAAACCACAGCAGTCTGCTGCTAAAGAAGGAGCAACATGTCGAGCGAATTTCGCAATTTTCTTGAGTTGTCGTACGAAGAGCTGGAAGAGCTCAACCTGAAGGCCAAAGAGCAGCGCAAGAAGCGCGTGTCGATCGACATCATCCGCGAAGAGCGCCTCGCCTACCTGAACGACACCCCCGGCATCAAGGCCGTGACCGTGCTGTTCTCGGATCTCGAAGGCCGCCTGCACATGCTCGACTACGACAAGAAGTTCCTCGTCAAGAGCTACGACAACCTCACCTTCGACGGCAGCTCCATCCGCGGCTTTACCGCGCAGAAGGAGAGCGATCTCCGCCTCGGTCTCGACTGGGCTGCGTTCTACTGGGTTCCCGCCGACATCTTCGGTGCAGGCAAGGTCCTCATCTTCGGTGAGGTCATCGACAAGAACGGCGACCACTACTCAGGCGATCTGCGCGGCGTGCTCAAGGACTACGCCGACCAGCAGTTCAAGAAGAATGGCTACACGCTCAACGCCGCCAACGAGATCGAAGGCTTTCTCTTCGAAGGCATCGACGCAGAGCGCAACTACCCGCTCCTCGGCAAGTTTGAGTACACCAACCAGGGTGGCTACTATCACTCGCTGCCCGGCGATCCGCTCCGCGAGTTCATCGACACCACCGCTGAAGTGCAGCGCGCGATGGGCTTCGAGAACGAGAAGGATCACCCCGAAGTCGCTCCCAGCCAGTTTGAGATCAACTACACCTATGGCGACGTCGTCACCGCTGCCGACCAGATCCAGCTCTACAAGCTGATCTGTCGCCAGGTTGCGACGCAGATGGGCATGACGGCGACTTTCCTGCCAAAGCCTGTCACCGGCGTAAACGGTTCGGGCATGCACACCAACGTGTCCATCACCAAGGGTGGCAAGAACCTGTTCTGGGACCCCAATGGCCAGGAGAAGATCTCCAAGCTAGCATGGACGTTCATCGACAAGATCCTCACCCACGGCAACGATATCTGCCTGCTGCTGAATGCCAGCGTCAACAGCTACCGTCGTCTCGATCCGCACTTTGAAGCTCCGAACCAGATCAAGGCTTCGGCCACAGATCGCGGCTCCATGGTGCGCGTTCCCATTGGCAACGAGAAGTCGGCGCGTGTCGAGGTCCGCTCCGTCGGTCCGGATGCGAACCCCTACATCGTGCTCTACACGGTCTTCAAGACCGGCCTCGACGGCCACATCGCGAAGATCAAGAACCTGCGTCAGGCTGAGCGTTACCTGCCGGACAACATCTACACCGCCCTCGAAGACTTCCGCGCCGGTACCTGGAACGACACGTTGCTCGGTGCCGATGTGAAGGAGCGCTACGCAGAGCTGAAGCAGGCATCCGCCGACCGTTGCCCGCGTCTGCTCGGTACGCAGATCAAGGCCTGCGAGATTCAGTTCCATCACGAGGTCTACAACCAGCTCCTCTGGGGCCAGTTCTAACCTCCGCCGCGTTGCAGCAGAAAGAGCCAGCCTTCGGGCTGGCTCTTACTCTTTGCAGCCGTAGTGTTGCGAAATCGAACAGCAGGTGCGTTTATCGGCTGCTGCTGTCCAGTCGCTCTTTCCGGCGCATATCATGAAGGGGTCGAGATGACACAGATTTTCTCAGTGGAGAGACAACAAGATGCGCAAGAAGGTAACAGTGGTAGGTGCCGGCAACGTCGGCGCAACGGCAGCACACTGGATCGCAGCAAAGGAACTGGCGGACGTCGTTCTCATCGACGTGATAGAAGGCGTGCCGCAGGGCAAGGCGCTCGATCTCGCACAGGCGATGCCCATTGAGAAGCGCGACGTGTCGCTGATCGGCACCAACGACTACGCCGATACCGCCAACTCGGACATCGTCGTCATCACGGCGGGCATCGCCCGCAAGCCAGGCATGAGCCGCGACGACCTTCTGAACACTAACTTCAAGATCATGAGCGACGTGGCAGAGAAGGCTCTCGCCGCCTCGCCCAACGCGATCTTCATCATCGTCTCCAACCCGCTCGACGCCATGGCGCAGACCGCATTCAAAAAGCTCGGCATCGCTCGCGAACGCGTCATCGGCATGGCTGGTGTGCTCGACTCCGCCCGCTTCCGCACCTTCATCGCGCAGGAGCTCGAGTGTTCGGTTGAGAACGTCACCGCCTTTGTGCTCGGCGGCCACGGCGACACCATGGTGCCGCTCTCGCGCTACTCCACGATGGCAGGCATCCCCATCACGGAGTTGATCGAGCCTGCGAAGCTGAAGGCCCTCGAAGAGCGCACCGCTAACGGTGGCGCCGAGATCGTCAAGCACCTCAAGACCGGATCCGCCTACTACGCCCCCAGCGCCGCTGCGGTCGAGATGGTCGAAGCCATCCTCAAGGACAAGAAGAAGGTCCTCCCTTGCGCCGCCTATCTGCAGGGCGAGTACGGCATCGACGGGCTTTACGTCGGCGTACCCTGCAAGCTCGGCGCCAAGGGTCTCGAAAAGATCATCGAGATCAAACTCACCGAAGACGAGCAGGCCGCGCTGAACAAGAGTGCCGCCGCGGTAAAAGAACTCTGCACGGTGATTAGTGTAGCCTGACGTTACCGCTTGCTGAATCAGCCAGCAAAAACAGAAGCCCCGCTCATCGGCGGGGCTTCTGTTTTTCTATGCGCGAGCAAGTTAATCGCGGTTGATCGTGACGCTCTCGAGCACCACCGGCGTCTTCGGGCGGTCCATGCCGTCGCGAGGCACCTTGCTGATCTTCTCGACGATGTCATAACCTTCGGTCACTTCGCCGAAGATCGTGTGCTTGCCTGTTAGCCAGCTCGTGTCGGTGACGGTGATGAAGAACTGGCTGCCATTCGTGTTCGGGCCGGAGTTCGCCATCGCGAGCTTGCCGGGAGCCTTGAAGTGGTGCGGGCTGCCCTTGGTCTCATCGGCAAACTTGTAACCGGGGCCACCCATGCCGGAGCCCTGCGGATCGCCGCCCTGGATCATGAACTCGGGAATCACACGATGGAAGATCGTGCCGTCGTAGAGCTTGTCGCCCTTCTTGCCGGGCGCGTCCCACTTCTTCGTGCCCTCGGCGAGCTCGATGAAGTTCTTCACTGTTTCAGGTGCTTCTGCTTCGAACAGCTTACAGACGATGGTGCCTTCGGATGTCTTGAAGGTTGCGGTGGTAGCCATGGGTTCTCCTGTCTTTCTGTTGTGAGCCTGACTTCGACTCGTGTTGGGTAAGATGCGGCTGCTGCGCTCCTAATGGGTAGGCGCGGCAGAAGTTGTGGGCGTACCAGGCGCAGTGGGCGCTGCCAGCGGATCGGGAGGAATCGGCTGACCTTCCGGCACGATGGTCACCTTCTTCAAAATGACCGGTGTCTGTGGCTTGTCCTCAGCATTCCGATCCACGCGGGCAATCGTCGCAACGATCAACACCGAGTGCGGATCGCATTGGCCGAACAGGTTGTACTTGCCGTTTAGCTCCGGCTGCTCCGCCTCGGTGATAAAGAACTGCGACCCGTTCGTATTCGGTCCCGAGTTCGCCATCGCCAGGCGTCCCGGCACATCGAAGCGCAGCGAGGGTGTGATCTCGTCCTCGAAGTAGTAACCGGCGTCGCCAGTGCCGTTCCCCGCGCGGTCGCCGCCTTGAATCATGAATCCGGGGATAACGCGATGGAAGGTGGTGCCATCGTAGAACGGCCCCTTGCCGGGGTCCTTCGTTACCGGGTCGGTGTAGGGCTTGGTGCCGGTCGCCAGCCCGATAAAGTTGGCAACCGTGTTTGGTGCTTCCTTGCTGAAGAGCTTGCACGTCAGGCGGCCCATGCTTGTGTCGAACAGCACCGTGGGGCCGGTAGGAACTGCAGGCGGTGCCACCTGTGCCACGGCCGAAGGCGCGTCAGGCAAGGCAGCGGGGGACTGGGTCGTCTGTGAATAAAGCACGCTGCTGAAAGGGACAACCGCCAGCGTGCAGAGAAAGGTACGGAGAGGGAGGGTAGCGGTCTTCATTCCACCTTCAAGGCTACTCCATTCGAGCCAATGGAGAAAGCTGCGCGTCTACTTCTTCATCGGAGCGGTCGCCACGCCTACGAACGAGTCCGCAGTGCCGTAGTAGAGAAACCACTTGCCATGCAAAGGCACCAGCCCCTCGGCAAATGTCGTACCCGCGGCATACTGCCCCGTGCGCTCATACGGCCGCTCGGGCTTGAAGACAGGCTGATCGGTCCGCGCCAGCAGCTTCGTCGGATCGTCAGCAGAAAACAGCGCTTCCCCCACCGAGTACGCTCCCGCTGCAATCGCAGGGTCTCCCTGCAAAGAATGAATCGTATCCTCCGGGTTCGAGTTCTTCGCGTTATAAAGCATCACAATGCCCTGTGACGTCAGCACCGGCGGCGGTCCTGTCTCCGGAAAACCGCTATCGAAATGTCCCGACCTTGCTGCCAGCAGCACGTGTGGCTCATGCGTTGCAGGATCGACCACCGGCGTCCAGTTGATCAGATCGTCCGACGTAGCAAGCCGTATCTGAATCTCGCCCCAGTACATCCAGAACTTGCCATGCAGCTTCGCCGCGATCAGCCGGTCCCCACGCAGCTCCGTCAGGATGCCCGCGGACTTATACATCAGCGCTTTGTAGTGGCCGCCGTCCGCAGCGTCGAACGCAGGCCCATGCTTGGTCCAGTGCACGAGATCTTTCGACGTCGCAATTCCGATCGTATACGTTCCGCGATCGCGCGCCCACTGCGTATAGGTCACCACGTAGCTGCCATCCGGAGCCTGCACAATGCGCGGATCTTCCACGCCGCCTGGAAACTCATGCGACTTCTCCGCATCGTTGTCCATATAGAGCACAGGCGCGGGCCGCATCTTGAAGTGCAGCCCATCGCTGCTCGTTGCAAGCCCCAGCCGCGACGTGTGGCCACCGATTCCCATCACGCCGCTGTCATCTTCCGCGCGATACACCACCGCCACAGAGCCATCCGGGGCGATCGTCGCCGCCGGGTTGAACGTATGCAGCGCCTCCCAGTGGATAGGCTTCTGCGAGATCGGATCGAGAAAGATAGACGCCTTATTCGGGCTGATGACGGGCACATCCAGCGGTCGTGTGAACGGACCCAGCTGCCAGTCCTGGGCAGACGCCGTAGCCGTTAGCCCCGCAGCAAAGATGACAATCTGAAAGATTCGTTGCACAAAACTCCCCGTCGCTCAAATCTCTGACCGCAAGAGCTTAGCGCACCGCGGGAGCGATAGGGAAGTCTGCACATCCGCCAGCACCATAGAAGCGTACTCTCACTACAAGCATCAAAGTGATTCAAAGGAGAAGCGATGGCAACGAAGGCGATCTGGGTGATGTTGAAGGCTAAGCCCGGCAAAGAGAACGATGTAGAAGCTTTCCTGAAGCAGGGCGCGGTGATGAGCCACGACGAGCCGAAGACCGTCACCTGGTACGGCGTCAAGATGGGCCCGGGGGTGTATGGTGTCTTCGATACCTTTGACGACGAGGCCGGACGCGACGCACACCTCAATGGTGAGATCGCCAAGGCGCTCATGGCGAACGCCAGCGAACTCTTCTCGAACGAGATCAAGATCGAGAAGATGGAAATCCTCGCAGATAAATAGAGTTATTCGGCCGCAGCCTGCACCGCGCCGAAGACACGCAGCAGATTACCGCCGAGCAGCTTTTGTAATTGCTCGGTGGTATAGCCGCGCTCCACAAGCGCGTCCGTAATCTTCGGCAGGTCCGCCGCGCTGTCCAATCCCTCTGGCAGAAACTGGATGCCATCGAAATCGGAACCGATGCCCACGTGATCGACGCCCGCCACCCGCGCGACATGATCGAGGTGGTCCACCAGCGTGCTTAGCGGTGTCAGTGGCAACGTCACCCGCAGATGCTTTTCATAAAAATCCCTGTCCGCAGCCACCGTCACGGTGAAGGGAACCGGCTCTCCACGATCGCGATATGGAGCTGACACTGTAGCACGCATCGCATCGCGCTCCGGAATCTTCCGCAGCCACGCCCTCGTCCAGGCCTCATCGATGAACGGCGGGTAGAAGTTCACCATTACCACGCCACCGTTCCGCGCGATTGCGCGTAGCTGATCATCCGTCAGATTGCGCGGTGTGTCCGTCAGCACCCGAGAAGAAGAATGCGAAGCAATCACCGGCACGCTCGTCGTCTCCAGCACATGCGCAAGCGTCGCATCGGACACATGCGAGACATCCACCATCATGCCCAGGCGATTCATCTCGCGCACCACCTCGCGACCAAACGTACTCAGCCCGCCATGATGAGTCACACTCGCATCGTCCAGATCTCCCGAGCTGTCCGCCCACTCATTCGAGTTCGACCACGTCAGCGTCATATAGCGCACGCCGAGCTTGTAAAACTCTCGCAGGTTCTCCAGCTTGTTCTCGATCGAGTGCCCACCCTCAATCCCCATCAGCGCGCAGAAGACCCCTTCCTCATGCGCCTTCACCACATCGGCAGCGTTCAGCCCTAGCCTCATCGTCTCCGGATGCTTTTGCACCTGCTCTCGCACGCCTTCGATCAACTGCAGTGTGCGCTGCGCATACCGCCCGCCCCACTCCTTCGGGTCGACCCAGATAGCGAAGAACTCCGCCGTCAGCCCCCCCGCCATCGCCGATTCCAGGTTAATCATCCCACCCTGCAGCGGATCGCTGAAGTTCCACCCTTCATCCACAAACCGTTGAGGCGTATCGGCATGGCCGTCGATAACAAGAAACTTGTCGCTGAGCTGTCCGAGGTTTGTCATGACTGAGTCTGCATCCATCCTGAGAGGTTTGATTGTATCAATCGGCAATCTCACACCTCATCAGACAACGCGACTCCTCCGAACACCATCTCTACTATGCAGAGGTGCAATTATGGCTGTCGAAGTGAGTCCCAACACGAGCACGACGCGCAACACCAACATTTCAGTGGAAGCCCCCGACACCGCAGGAATGAAGCCGGGTGGCACGGATTCTGAGAAGGTCGAACACCTTGCAAACGAAGGCGCCGAGCGCGCTGCAAAGCGCATCAACAATGACAAGGGCAACGTACCCGGAACCTCAGAGTTTACTAAGTAGTTGTAGAAGTCGGGCCCCGAATACACAAAAGCCCTGCCATTGTGCGGGGCTTTTGTGCGTGCATTTTTGCGTACGTCGTTAGAGAGCGGCAGCTCCAGCTTCAGCCACAGCGTGGTCCTGCTCACCGCTACCGCCGCTGATGCCTACAGCGCCCACCACTACGCCATCCTGCTTCAGCGGAATACCACCAGCAAAGATCATGATCTTTCCATTGTTCGATGCGTGGATACCAAAGAACTGATCGCCGGACTGCGAATTTGCACCCAGATCTTTTGTCGTGATGTCGAACGCGCGCGACGTGAACGCCTTTTTCTGCGCAATATCGATCGAGCCGAGCCAGGCATTCTCCATGCGCTCAAACGCCAGTAGGTTGCCACCCGCGTCCACAACGGCAATGTTCATGGGCTGGCCGATCTCTTCGGCCTTCTTCGTAGCTGCCGCGATAATGCGGCGTGCGTCTACAAGGTCAATACTCTTGATGCTGGTGCTCATCTTGTGTTTCTCCTGTGGTTGAACTTATGTAGCACGTAGGATGCCGCAAGGTGTGAAGTCTAAAAACCTTGCAATATGTCTTTTCGAGATACCTGCTTGTGGTCTGCGACCATGCGAACGATGGCAGACAGGGTACCGGTCTTCAGGGGTTTGTGTGCTGGTATGGGCAAAGTCTGGCCGGTCGGTTCATCCGTTCTCAGGATGATGTGACTTCCAAGCTGTCGATCCTCAACGTACTGCCACAATCGCACAAGATGGTTTGCCAGGTCGCGACCGTAGATATCACGCGGTGTCTTCACGCAACCGCCAGCACCTGCTCGACATGGAGGAAGAGACGTATCTTGTCCGGCGGTGTTGAGTCGTAAAAGTACCCGCGTGTAGCATCCAGCACCATGTAGCAGAGCTCGTCCCACGTGTCGCCTTGTGTGGCGATACTGTGGTCGACAGCCACAGCCACGTAACCTCCATCGGATTCCTGCGTGACGTTGAAGACAAGCTCAGTCATGCTCACAGAGTACGCTCGACAAGCAGATAGCATCAAGCATTTTGTCGATGCCTAATGCGTAAAGAAATCCTTCACCTGCTGAATAAACACATCGCGGCCAATATCACTGATGGCTTCGGTCAGTGGTAGCTGCTTCGGGCACGCCTGCACGCAGTTCTGCGCAAAGCCGCACTCCTGAATACCGCCATCGCCCGCCAGCGCACGCAACCGCTCTTCCTTCAGCACCGAGCCGGCCGGGTCCATGTTGAACAGCTTCGTCTGCGCAATCGTCGCTGCGCCCACAAAGCCGGTCACATCGTTGAACTGCGGGCAGACCTCCATGCAGATCGTGCAGCTGATGCAGTTCGACAGCGGATAGCGCTCTTCCTGAATCTGTGGATGCTGCCGCGGCGCTGCGCCGAGGTCGTACGTGCCATCGATCGGCACCCACGCCTTCACTGCTTTCAAGTTCTCGAACAGCACTGAACGGTCGACCGCGAGATCGCGCACCACCGGAAACTTCGACAGGGGCGCCAGCGTGATCGTCTTTGAAAGGTCCGGCTTTTGACCATGCTCAACAGCGCCCAGCAGCTTGTCTACCAGCGCCGAGCAGGCCATCATCGCCTTGCCATTGATCAGCATCGCGCAGCTGCCGCAGATCTCTTCCAGGCAGTTCGAGTCATACGTGATCGGCGTGCTCTCCGCGCCATTGATCGCGCGCGGATTCAGCGCAATCTCACCCAGCAGCGACGTGATGTTCATGTTCGGCCGATACGGAATCTCGAACGTCTCGGTGAACGCCTTCGCGTCAGGCCCAGACTGCCGCTTTACTTCAACCTTGATCGTGCGCTCTGTCATAGCAAACTCCTGACTACCCTTGTTTGTCATACCCGCAGTAGATCTGCTTCTGTCTTTCCTGTTTGTCATTGCCGCAGGGAATCTGCTTCTCGCTCCCTGCGGCACACCCAGTTAGCTGCTCGTATAAACCCTTGGCCGAGGCGTGATGTACTGCGTATCAACTTCTTCGTAGCTGATGCTGGGCGCGCCATCCACAAACGCGGCCTTCGTCGTCTTCAGGAACCTCTCATCGTTGCGCTCCGCGAACTCCGGCTTATAGTGCGCTCCACGAGACTCGTCCCGCAGCCGCGCGCCCTTCACGATCACCCGTGCCAGCTCCAGCATGTTGTACAGCTGGCGCGTAAAAGCAAAGCTCGTGTTCGCCCACTGGCTCTTGTCGCTCAGGTTCACATTCTTGTAGCGGTCCAGCAGTTCGACGATCTTCGCATCCGCCTCATCCAGCCCGGCGTTGTAGCGCACGATCGTCGCGTGCTTCGTCATGTTCTCGCCCAGCTCGCGCCAGATCTTGAACGGGTTCTCCGTGCCCTTGTTGTTCAGCAGCGCCGAGTTCTTCTCGTTCTGACGCTTCAGCTCTGCAGCATGACCGCCGTCTCCCACCTGCGCGGGCAGATTCTTCGTATACGCCATCGCCTGCGGCCCAGCCACAAAGCCGCCATAAATGCAGCTCAGCAGGGAGTTGGCACCGAGCCGGTTCGCTCCGTGGATCGAGTAGTCCGCCTCACCCGCCGCAAACACGCCGGGGATGTTCGTCTGCTGGTTGAAATCCACCCACAGCCCGCCCATCGTGTAATGCACACCGGGGAAGATCTTCATCGGCACCTTGCGCGGATCGTCGCCGACAAACTTCTCGTAAATCTCAAGAATGCCCTCAAGCTTGTGCTGCTTCTCGGGGGCCAGGTGGCTCACATCGAGATACACCATGGGCTGCCCGTCGATGCCCATGCCGTCTTCGTACACCACCTTGAAGATCTCGCGCGTCGCAATATCGCGGGGCACCAGGTTGCCATACTTCGGATAGCGCTCTTCGAGAAAGTACCAACGGTCCGGTTCCGGGATAGACTGCGCGGCGCGCTTGTCGTTCTTGTCGCGAGGCACCCACACGCGACCACCTTCGCCACGCGCCGACTCCGACATCAGCCGCAGCTTGTCCTCGCCGGGGATCGCCGTCGGATGCACCTGGATGAACTCGCCGTTCGCATAGAACGCACCCTGCTGATACAGCGCCGACTGCGCGCTGCCCGTGCAGACCACCGAGTTCGTGGACTTTCCAAAAATAGCTCCGTTGCCGCCGGTGCACACAATGATCGCGTCCGCAGCAAACGTCCGCGTCTCCATCGACCGCAGGTCCATCGCGCAGATGCCGCGGCACACGCCGTTGTTATCCAGCACCGCCGACAGGAACTCCCAGCCTTCGTACTTCTTTACCTTGCCTTCGCTCTCGAAGCGGCGCACCTGCTCATCGAGCGCATACAGCAGCTGCTGCCCCGTCGTCGCTCCAGCAAACGCCGTCCGCTGATACAGCGTCCCGCCAAAGCGACGGAAGTCCAGCAGCCCCTCAGGCGTGCGGTTGAACGGCACGCCCATGCGGTCCAGCAGGTCGATGATCGCCGGTCCCTGCGCGGTCATGTTCTTCACCGGCGTCTGGTTGGCGAGGAAGTCGCCGCCGTAGACCGTGTCGTCAAAGTGCTTCAGAACGGTGTCGCCCTCGCCCTTCAGGTCCTTCGCCGCATTGATGCCGCCCTGCGCGCACACCGAGTGCGACCGCTTCACAGGCACGATGGAAAACAGGTCGACCGTACCGCCAGCCTCAGCAATCTTGATGACCGCCGAGAGACCAGCAAGGCCTCCTCCGATAACGATGATGCGTGGTGCTGCTGCCATGCTGGCTTCCTAACCTTTCAGCTTGTGTGCCTTATTCAGGCGCCAAGTTAGAACTATGGTTGTCAAGGCGGCTTCACCTACTACAAGCCAAGCGAAAATCTGTGGCGGCACTCGGTTCGATACAAACAAAGTCACATCGACGAGCAGAACGGCAACAAAGATAGCTAAAACAGGTAGCATCGCTTTCTTTACTTCTCGTGGTTCGAGTCTAACGGCCACAGGTTCGACCACCATATTCGAGTCTGCATCGCTGTTCGTCAGGCTTTGCTTCCGCTTGCGAATCGCTGCTTGGGCTCCGTACAGCCACATAACGTTCACACACATTCCAATCGCAGTAGGGATATATGCCCGATCTCGCAATCCTAAGTACGTGCCGGAAATCAGGCAGAACAATAGCAGCAAACTGAATGCTTGCATAAAGCGAAGCTTGAACATGTCATCGAACCTCACCCGGCTGACTAGGATTCGTACTCCCCGCCGGAGCCACATTCGGCGCAGGCAACACAATCCCCGCAGGCTGCTCCGGCATCACATCATCCGGCGCGTTCGCATACTTAGGATTCAGGAACGCAAACATCCCGATCAGTCCCAGCACGCACAGGCCCGAGCCAACCGCCGCGCACACATACCCAAACCGCTTACGAGCCACATTGCCTGGCGTGATGCCCCACTTCGCTGCGAACAGCCAGATGCCGTACGCAAAGTGCCAGCACGTGGCGACCATCGCAATCACGTAGGCAGACAGGATGAGCGGATGTTGCAACTCCATCTGCACCTTGTGGAACGCCGCCCCCGGATGCTCCGGCAGGCTCACGCCGCTGAAGCGCTGGCTGTACAGGTGATAGCAGATGTACACGAACGCAATGTAGCCCGTGATTCGCTGCGCGTAGTAGCCCCAGTTCCCGGCCCACGGATACACATTCACATTGCTGCGACCGCGGATGCCGATGTACACGCCATACAGCGCGTGATAAGCCAGCGGGATAAAGATGAACGCCCACTCCAGCACGCGGACCAGCGGCAGCCCGTTCAGGAACTTCACCTGCTGCGCATACGCCAGCGGCCCGTTCACGGCCTCGTAGTTCGAAACGATGTGCTCGACTAAAAACGCGCCGATAGGCAGCAGCCCTGTCAGCGAGTGCAGGCGACGCAGAAGAAAGTCGTGGCCCTGCCCCGCGCGTAGCGGCTGGACGCCCCTACGCTTGCTACCGGAATGGGGGTTTGAAGCTGGAGCGGGAGGTGCGATTGCGGCCATACTGGGGGCTCCTCACAAATCTTTGCCGACGTTCGCCGCCAACCTCAGGCGTAACGTATTGGCATTGTGATGATTCCACCCCGAAAATAGCGCGGTCAAGCGAAGTCTCTCGCCGCTCGTCGATAATCGTGCGGCTGTGCGATATCTAGACCCTAAAGCTTCGTCACTTTCAACTGGTCCAGCAGACTCCGAAACGCATTCCCCCGATGCGATATCTGCCACTTCTCCTCGCCCGACAGCTCCGCCATCGTCAACCCCAGCTCCGGCAGCAGAAACAGCGGGTCATACCCAAACCCATTCTCCCCTCGCGGTGCGTCGAGCACCTCGCCCTCGCACGACCCCATCGCCCGCAGCAGCACCTCGCCATCCTTCGCCAGCACCAGCGCACACACAAACCTCCCCGACCTAGGCACCCTCCCCGCGCCGCTCAGCCGCTCCAGCAGCAGCGCATTGTTCCTCGCATCCTTCGAAAGCCCCGAGTCCGCACCGAACCCCGCATCCTCCGCATACCGAGCGCTCCGCACCCCCGGCTCGCCCCCCAGCGCATCCACCTCAATCCCGGAGTCATCCGCAAACACCATCAGGCTGCGCCTTTCGGCCTCCCGCGCCAGTCGCGAGTACGCCACCGCCTTCAGCGTCGCATTCCCCAGGAACGTCGCCGCATCCTCTACCGGCTCCGGCATCGCTGCCAGCCCCGGCACCGGCAGCACCGTCACGCCATCCCCGCTGGCACTTTCGCTGAACTCCCTCAGCTTTCCAGCATTCCCCGTAGCCGCATAGATCGTGATTCCGTCGCTCATCGTCATCGCCCTATTATCAGCCAGCAGGCATTAGCAACCGACCACACACCGCCTACTGCCCGGTCGCCAGCAGCATCCGGCTCTGCGTCTTCAGCACGCCAATCCGCCCCTTCGGCCCCACCACATACGGCAACGACAGCGCATTCCAGTTCTTGTCCGCATCCGGCGCATCGCCCTGCCCAGGCATCAGCGCGCTCCAGTCGCGGCCATTGTCCACCGAAACATCCGTGCCGTTCAGCCCCACCGCAATCCACATCTTCGTCATGTCATCGTACGCAACCGCCGACCGATACCCATGCGGAGGCGTCGTCGCCGCCGTCCACCGCACCCCGCTGTCCGTGCTGAACGCCGCCGTCCCCTTCGTCGACTCCGGCTTAAGATCATTGCCGCCCACCGTCACCAGCACACCGCTGTCCACATACAGCACCTCTTCCTTGTTGTCCGGCGCCACATGCGGAGCTCCGCCACCCTCCGACTTGATCGCCACCGAAAATGCCCCCGTATCCTCCGTCCCCGAAGACACCGGAATATATCCGCCGACATACTTCATCGTGTGCTTGCCCATCTTGATCGTCTCGGCAATCACGCGGCTGCGTGCGCCGATCAGCCCGCCCGTCACAAACAGCTCACTGCCATTCGGAAAATACAGCAGGGAAGAGTTGCTCGCCGCAAAGATCGCCTCGCCATCCTCCGCCGCCGGAGACTCGACCTGATCGCTGCCGATCTTCGTCCAGTGCTCGCCACTGTCGGTCGTCTCATACCGCGCAAACTTGCCGCGCACCGCATCGCCAATCACGCGCCCCTGATATTGCTTCACCCCGGGCCTCATGCTGATCAGCGGCAGCGTCATCTTCAGCGCATCGAAGTAACCGTCCTTGTCCGTGTTTGCCAGCACCAGCCGCCAAGTCCTGCAACCATCGCTGGTCTTATACAGACGAGACAAGCCCCCACGCCCGCTGGCCATCACGATCGCCGTCTTCGCATCCAGCCCCTGCACGCCCCTAAAGTCCAAATCCGCCGCAAACGTCGTCCCCGCAGCAGGCGAGGTACAGTGCTCCCAGTGCTCACCATAATCCTCGGTCCGCAACACCGTGCCCTGGCTGCCGGAGGCCCACGCCACCCCCGCCCCCACGTTATCGATCCCACGCAACTCCGCCGTCGTGCCCGACCGCTGCATCTCCCACTGGGCCCGAACCGTCGTCGCAAAGAAAGAGCAAGCTATCAAACAAGAAGCAAGACGTACAGTTTTCATGCACGGAGTGTAATCCCGCCCAAGCCGCCCGTATCCATGCCAAAAGTCATCCGTCTTTAGACACCCCGCCTGTGACCATCTCCAGGTCCTGGAACCTGCTCTCGTTCGTCATTCCCGCAGGGAATCTGCTTCTTCTAAACTGGCCGGTGACGTCCAAAGTTCGCCAAGCTGCACGATCCTGTTTTCGCGACAATCGCCCATCCACCCCACCGCCCCGTCATTCTGAGCGAAGGTTGGCAGCCTTACGCCAACCGCAGCCGAAGAACCCCGGCAGCGCCCACATTCCCCCATACCGCCCGCCCCTTCCCACCCGAACGCTACTTCAGCACCCTATCCCTCAGCACCCCAATCCTGCCATTAGGCCCCACCACAAAGGGAAGCGACAGCGCATTCCAATCCTTATCCGCCCCCAGAGTCTCTCCCGCACCCGGCGTCAACGGCTTCCAGTTCTTTCCATCATCGAAGGAAACATCCGTCCCGTTTGGGCCAACTGAGATCCATGCTCTTGCGTTTGCATCGTAGGCGACAGCAGAACGGTAGCCGTGAGGAGAGCGCACAGCGAGCACCCAGTTTTTTCCAGTATCTACGGAGTAAGAAGCCGTCTTAGTCGGGTCATTCGGTTTCCTATAGTCTCCCCCGACGGCGATGCCGATGCGATCTTCGCGGAAAGCCAAGGAAAAGATCCCAGCGCTTTCGCTCCCTTGGCTCATTGGGGTTTCAACTCGAAGACGTTCTCCTCGACATGGCTCACAAGTTGGGGTGTCTTCTTCGGCTTCTCGATGGATATAAGAGTGCTCTGGAGTCTGCGTAGCTAACCATTGATAGTTCCAGACAGGATCGCGCTTAGGAACGCTACCCAAAACCAATGTTGAGTTGCTTCCTGCAAAGCCGCTCTCGCCAGACAACGCGGCCAGCTCGAAGAAATGATCTGACAGGTCTCCGGCTGGATCGTCGCCTTCATTGTATTTCCATACAGGAAGGATATGCCCCATTTTTTCGTTCACAAGTGGACGATCCACGGAATCGCCCGCTATCTCTAACTGATCCTGATCTCTAGCCTGCAACGCATCCCAGAACCCATCCTTATCTGGATTCGTAAACACCAGCTTCCACGTCGCACATCCATCCGTCGTCTTATACAGCCGCGACAGGTCCCCCTTGCCGCTCGACATCACAATTGCCGTCTTCGCATCGAACGCCTGCACCCCACGAAAGTCGAGCGTCTCCGCCCCCGGAGGCACCGCACATACCTGCCAGTGCTTCCCGCCATCCTCCGTCTTCAGCACGGTCCCACCCGTCCCCGAAGCCCACGCCACGCCACCGCCCACATTATCGATCCCCCGCAGGCTGGCCGTCGTCCCGGAATGCTGAATCTCCCATTGAGCGTTGGCTTTAATCATGAGAGCAAGAAAAAGCAGGAAAATCGGTAGAAGTCGCATGGTCGGAGTGTAAATGCCCAGGCCTTCCATGGCGTTGCACGTCCAGGCTCGTGGCAGGGTGGATCTCTCACCAGCCTCAAGGGATGTTGCAAACAAAAGGGGTTCCAAATTGTCCGATACTCCCGGTGGGACTACCCCTTTGTTTACAAGACCTTGCCGATTTCGCTGCCCGCCCACAGGCATGATTCCCTTGGGAATCAATACTTTGTCCCCAAAGCAGGGGGGGCTACTGGGCAGTGAGGATCTCTTCCTCCAGCGACTGCTTCTCGTATAAGTCGCTGTAATAACCACCAGAGCTAACTAGCTCGTCATGCGAGCCAATCTCCGCAATCCTGCCATCAATCAGAACCGCGATTCGATCCGCATTCCTCGCAGTTGAGACGCGATGCGCAATAAGGATTGTCGTTCGGTCCAGCATCGCCTCGCGCAACCCGCTTAGAATCTGCTCTTCCGTATAAGTATCGACGCTCGCCAGCGCATCATCCAGAATCAGAATCCGAGGATCGCGCAACACCGCACGAGCAATCGCCGTTCGCTGTTTCTGCCCACCAGAAAGCGTCATCCCGCGTTCGCCAACAACCGTTTCGAAACCAGCAGGGAACTCAAGAATTTCCGTCGCAATATGCGCTGTGCGCGCAGCAGCTTCGATCTCTGCCTCGGAATGTTGTCCTTGCTTCACGTCGCCAAAAGCGATGTTGTCCGCAATCGTTGTCGAGAACAGGAACGTCTCCTGCGGCACAAACCCAATCGCTGTCCTCAACGCGCTCAGCGGATAATCCGTAATCGCTCGACCATCGATCAGCACCGCTCCATTCGCAGCGTCGTATAAGCGCGGAATCAGCGAAACGAGCGTCGATTTGCCGCTTCCAGTCGGGCCCACAATCGCCAACGAAGATCCCGCAGGAATCTCCAGCGAAATGTCCTTCAGCACCGCAGGTCCAGTCGGATAACTGAACGTCAGATCGCGTAGCGTGATCTCGCCACGAATCGGCGCGGTTGCCGGCAGAACAGCCGCGCTGTCATCGATGCTCGGCTGTTCCTTCATCAGGTTATCGATGCGCGTTACGGAAGCTGCTCCGCGTTGCACCAGGTTTACAACCCAGCCAATCGCGATCATCGGCCAGGTCAGTTGCACCATGTAAACGATGTAGGTCGTGAACTGAGGAACCGTAATGCGGTGATTCACAATCTCGTGTCCACCAACCAGCAGCGTTAGCATGATCGAAATACCCAGTACAAACTCCAGCGTTGGCCAAAGCATCGCCATCAGCCGAGCCAGCATGAGGCTGCGACGAATATATTCCTGGTTGGAGGTCTCGAAGGCCGCGATCTGGGCCTCTTCCTGCGCGAAGGCACGGATCAGGCGAGCGCCGGAGAAGTTCTCTTCGGCCTGCGCGGAGATGTCCGAAAACATCGCCTGAATCCGCTCGAAGCGCGTATGAATCTTCGCGCCGAAGTACTGCACCAGCACGGAAGCAAATGGCAACGGAAGGAACGCAAATAGCGTCAGTCGTGGGCTGATGCGCAGCATAAAAGGCAGCGCAAACGCCGTGAAGACGATCGTGTTGCACGAGTACATGATCGCCGGACCCAGAAGCTGACGCACTGCATTCAGATCGTTCGTCGAATGCGCCATGATGTCGCCCGTGCGATGACGCTGGAAGAAGTCAGGCGGTTGCGCTTCGAGATGGCTGAACAGGTCGTTGCGGATGTCGAACTCGATCTCTCGCGACGCGCCAATGATGATCTGCCGTGTCAGATACAGGCTCACTCCGGCGATGATCGCCACCGCGAGCAACCGAAGCGCGTGATATTCGATTTTCTTGGCTGAAAGGTCGTGCTGGATGTCGCTCATCGCGCCGCCGATGACCAGCGGAATCATCGCTTTGGAGGCGTTGTAGACCACGAGCGCGAGGCCGCCCAGAAGAAAGCTCTGCGTGTAGCGGCGAAGGTACGGAAAGAGCGGGCTGAGGCGCGAAAGCATATAAATATAAGTGTAGTGACAAAGGGCTTGCCGCGTGCGGACAGAAAAGCCCTGCGTCTCAGATGCTCGACGCAGGGCTCTCGACTTACTGATTTGCCTACTGCTTCGGCGCCGAAGGCGGAGTCGATGTTGGAGCGCCACTTGGAGCAGGAGCTGGCGTCGTCTTCGGCTCGGCTCCAGGAGCTGGCTCGCTGGTCGTCGGCTTGGCAGCAGGAGCGGGAGTTGCAGCTCCTGCAGCGGGTGCAGCAGGCTTCGGAGCAGCAGGAGGAGCCGGCGGCGTTGCGCTTTGGCCAACCAACTCCACATCGAAGATCAGCAGCGACTTCGCCGGAATCACCGGCGGATGACCGTCTTCTCCGTAAGCAAGCTCATACGGCACGAACAGGCGACGCTTGCCGCCTACGCGCATGCCCTCAAAGCCAGTGTCCCATCCGGTGATAACGCGATGCGCGCCGTAGGGAAAGGTGATGGGCTCGCCGCGGTCCACGGACGAGTCGAACTTTGTGCCATCGGGAAGATAGCCCGTGTAATGGACCGTATACCACTTCTTGGAGGTCGCCAGCTCGCCTTCACCGATCTTGGTGTCGATGTAGGTCAGCTGGTACTCGATCGAAGGGCACTTGGGCGCGGTTGCGGGCAGAGCTGGAATCTTCGCCGACATCACCGGCAATGTCACAGAGCAGTGACTCGCAACGGTGTGATGCACGCCTGTTGCAGAGGTCGTCGTGTGATGAACCGCGGGCTTGGAGGCAGTCGTTTGGGCTACGACGGGAATAGCTGTCGCAAGAAGGAGAGCGGGGAGAGTGGTTTTCATGTCGTAAATAGTGTAGCGTGACGCATCGTTGCGAGGCACTAGGTCGGAGTTCGCAGGAGTAGATAGCTTCCCACCATCGCAAACAGCAGATCAGGCGACCACGCCGCCAGCACCGCAGGCAATGAGTTCACATTGCCCAGGTTCTCGAAGATGCCTCCGATCACCCAATAAGCAATCGCCACGCCAATCGCAGTCGCCATGCCAGTCAGGCTGCCACGTTTGCCGGACGAGAGCGAGAACGGCACGGCGAGGATCGCCATCACGAACGTGATGAGCGGATAGGCGATCTTGCGGTCCAGCGCAACGCGCAGACGCGTCGTATCAAAGCCGCTCTGGCGCAGGTCGGTGATGTAGCTGGAGAGCTCGGTGTACGACATCTCCTGCGACTGGCGGTCCTCCTTCTTGAAGTAACCGGGTTGCTCGTGGACTTCAGCGAAGGTACTGGTGGAGAAGGTGCGGTAGTTGTCCAGTCGTCCATCGGGCAGGAAGGTGCGCTGCCAACCATTCTCGAAGACCCACGCATTGGCTTTAGCATCCCAGTGCGCGCTGTTCGCATAGATGCGTCCTGACAGGTGGTCGAAGTTGCCGGGATGGAACTCGAACACGGTGATATTCGCGAAGACGTTCCGGTCGGCGTCGAAGAACTGGTAATAGAAGATGCGCGTGGGTTCCGTCTGCGAACCGCCTGTCTCGCCGGACATCCATTTGCGGTCCGGTCGCAGGAAGGTCTGCGCAGGCTTGCCCTTGATGACAGACAGTAGTGCTTCCTGGCGTCGATTGGCATCGGGGAGATAGGTCTCGTCGAAGACGAAGAGTGCTGCGGAGAGCAGGGCAGCGACGACGAGCGCGGGCGCGACGATCCGATAGAGACTCGTTCCCGTAGCCTTCATAGCCGTCATCTCGCTGGTGCGGCTAAGAGCTCCAAAGGTGATGAGCACCGCGACCAGCGAGCAGACAGGCGTGACGTTGTTGAGGATGAACGGAATGAGATTCAGTAAGTAATCGCCGACCGTGACGAGCGGCGTGCGGTTACGAATGATGTCGCCGATGAGCTCGAAGAAGGTGAAGATCACGAAGAGGCTGACCAGGGTTAACAGCACCAGCGCGAAGTTGCGCAAGAAGCTGCCCATCACATATTCGTCGAGGATAAGGGGAAAGCGGATGCGTAGCGAGCGACGAATCCGCTGCATTAACGCGCCGCGTCCGAGTGTCTGCAGATTCTGTGAGCGCTTGCGGCCCAGCTTCTCTATGAGAGCGGTGAAGCTGGCTCCGACACTGCCGACGAGATTGACCGCGAAACCGCCGCGTGACATCTGCTGGATCAGCAGAAGGCCCGCGATGGTGAAGATGATGTTCGCTCCCCAGACGCCAAGGAACTCCGGCACTTTATCTTGCCGTGCAAGCGCGGTACCGATGATCGACAGGAAGTAATAGATGAAGACGAGCGCGAGCGTGACGACAAAGCCAGTGCCTTTACCGCCACGTTTGGACGATAGCCCGAGCGGCACGCCGACGAGCATCAACACGAGACATGCAGTGGGGAAGCTGAAACGGCGATGCAGCTCGATGCGGTAGGTCCGCTCGTCGGTGGGCTTGGAACCGTGAATGAGATGGAAGAGTTCGACGGTGCCAAGTGCCTGCAGCGGCGTATCGCGACGGCTCAGGTGCGAATCTTCCTCCTGCTGGCCGGTCTGGATGGGCAGTTCCGTGGAGTCAAATGCGGAGACGTCGTACTGATCGGGATCGGAGGCTGAGATGTCGTGGCGACTGCCATCGGCGAGCTGGATGCGGAGCGTCTGTGCGCCGCCGCTGAGGACTGTGGCCTCGTTCGAGGTGATGATGTGCGGTGTTGCCGGCTTGGTCAGGTCGGCGAGGAAGACGTGCTTCCAGATGGCTGTGCCATTGGCGCCGGGGATCACATCCTGAGCGTAGAGAACGTAGTTCTTGAAGTCTTCATAGAAGACGCGCGGCTGCACCTGAACTGTTGCCTGCGAGGACTTGGCCTGCACTTCATAGTCGAGCAGCGCCTGCGCGGCGCGTGGCGCGACGACCAGCGAGTTTGCCAGGCCGATGCCCCACGATACGATCGCGAAGACGCTGACGATCCGAACGAAGGCAAGGATACCGACGCCGCTTGCACGCATGGCCGTAATTTCGCTGTCGGAGGCAAGACGGCTGAGGCCGAGCAGGATGCCGATCAGGACAGACATTGGAATCGTGACAGTGAAGAACGCGGGTAGCAGATAGCCGATGAGGCGCAGCAGATCGGCGGGCGAGGCGACACCTCGAACGAAGAGCTCCATCAGGGGGAGCAGATAGCGCATGAACAGGATGAAGGTAAAGAGAACGCCCCCGAGAAGGGCGTAGCCGGTGATTTCGCGGAGTATGTAGCGTGTAAAGATGCGCACTGGTCAGTCCGCGAACAAGCGGTAGGGATAGTGTATCGCGGTCAGGCTGTCAGGCCGGATGCAAGCGGCGAAGGCGCAGCGAGTTGGCGAGCACGCTGACGGAGCTCAGTGCCATCGCCATGCTGGCGAGGATGGGACTGAGCAGGATGTGGAAGTGGGGATAGAGCACACCCGCGGCGATGGGCAGACCGAGCGCGTTGTAAATAAGCGCCCAGCCGAGGTTCTGGCGCATGATGTGCGTGGTGCGCCGCGCAAGTCGTACTGCCGTGGAGAGCAAGCGCAGATCAGGATGCAGCAGAAGGATCTCCCCTGCTTCCCGGGCGAGATCGGTTCCGGAGGGCATCGCAAAGCCCACGTCGGCCTGTGCGAGCGCGGCCGCGTCGTTGATGCCGTCGCCGACCATGGCCACCTTGTGGCCCTGCGACTGGAGGCCACGGATGGCTTCGAGCTTCTGCGCTGGCAGTAGGTGCGCCTGGATGTCGGTGGCTTTGGAGATGCCTGCTTCTTTTGCGATTGAGCTGGAGGCCGCCGCGGTATCTCCCGTGAGGACGAGCGGGCGGATGTGGAGTGCTCGCAGCTGTGTGATCGCCTCTGCGGTGCTGGGGCGGAGGTCGTCGGTGGCGAAGAAGGCCGCCTGAGGTACGCCATCGAGGATAAGGTACAGAGGCGTTGCCAGGCTGAGATGCTCCGGCGCGTTTAGCTCCAACGGAGGTGCCGTTCCGAGAAGCGAGGCGTTTCCGATAGCGACCGTCTTGCCCGCGATGGTAGCGGTGAGTCCTGTGCCGGGGAGGACGCGCAGACCTTCCACGGCGGGTGCTGCGGGGAGATCGTGACGCTGCTCCGAAAAGTCGACAACCGCATTTGCAAGCGGGTGCGTCGTGAGGCGCTCGAGCGCCGCTGCGTAAGCGAGGAGTGTGTGTTCATCAAGCGCGGCCGTGGAGACTCTGACGAAGCCAGCGATGGTTGGCCGACCGAGGGTAAGCGTGCCTGTTTTATCGAGCGCTATGGTGTCGATGGAGGCGAGTCGTTCGAGGGACTCGCCTCCTTTGATCAGCAGCCCTGCCTGGGCAGCACGACCGATGGAGACAGTGATCGCGGCCGGTACGGCAAGTCCCATGGCGCAGGGGCAGGCGATGATGAGGACCGCGATCGCGATGGCGAAGGCACGTGCGTAGCCTTCGTGATGACCGTGCGTGTTGGCGATAATCGCCCATGCTGTGAAGGTGATCGCTGCGAGCGCGAGCACGGTAGGCACGAAGATCGCGCTGGCTCGGTCGGCCAGGCGCTGCATGGGCGCGCGGCTGGATTGCGCTTCGTTTAACAGTTGCTCGATCTGCGCGAGCGTGGAGGCGGATCCGATAGCAGTGGCTTGTACGATGAGCGCTCCATCGAGGTTGAGCGTACCGGAGTAGACACGTTCGTCGGTCGTGCGTGTGACGGGCACCGGCTCGCCCGTGAGCATCGACTCGTCGATCGAGCTGCGCCCATAGAGAATCGTGGCGTCCAGTGGGATGCGGTCACCGGGAAGCACGCGGAGGATGTCACCAACCGCGATCGCGTCGAGTGGCAGCTTCTTCTCTGGTGCGGTGGTGTATTGCTGCGATGTGGGGTTTGCGGGCAGGTTGAGCAGTCGCGCGTCAGACGGCTGTAGACGTGCGAAACCTCGCAGGGCTGCGGTGGCTCGGCTGCGGGCGCGGGATTCGAGCCAGCGGCCGGTGAGCAAAAAGGCGAGGATGAGGACCACAGCCTCGTAGTAAACGTCGGCTGTGATGCCGTTGCGAGCGAAGGCTGCTGGTGCAACCGTCGCTACGAGCGACGAGGCGAGGGCGGCGAGCGTTCCGAGCGCCACAAGGGTATTCATGTTGGTGGCGCGATGACGAGCGGCGCGCCAAGCTGCGGAGTAGATCTCCGGAGCGGCGAAGAGCATGGTGCCGAGCGCGAGCACGCAAAGTATCCATCGGAGCGGCTGCGCCGGCAGAGTCATCAAAGCTGCGGGCATGAGCGGAGAAAGCACGCGCGTGGCAGCAGCAAGGAGCGGATCGGAGGTAGCAGGCTGGTCCATCATCAGCGGCATGGACAGCATCATGGCAACGGCTCCGGCGACGAGTGCAAGGACGGTGCGAATGCCTAAATGGGTGCCGTCCATTTCCATGTCCATCGAGTCGTGCATATCCGACATCGCGCTACTCTTGCTTGCCGGGACCGCAGCCTCATAGCCTGAGCTGCGAACAGCTTTTATGAGCAGGTCGCTGTCGACCGGCACAGAAGAGTCGATCTGCGCGGTGTGGGCCATCAGGTTGACGTTGGCAGACTCTACTCCGGGAACTGCCTGGAGCGCCTTCTGCACATGAATCTGGCAGGCCGCACAGCTCATGCCGGAGATCTGCAGCGTCTGCCGGTTCACAGGATTTCCGGATCGAAGACTGCAGGGTAACCTGCAGCGATGAGCGCCTGCTGCACCTGGGCCGGCGTTGCATCGGTGACGATGCGTGCGGCACCGATGCTGACCTCTTCGGCGTGGGTGTTGGGCAGCGAGTTCAGAGCGTCAGAAACACGCCGGACGCAGGCACCGCAGTGCATGTTCTCGATCTGGAGCGTAAGAGTCGACATACGGATTAGATGCCTCGGGGTAGAAAATGGATCTGGCTCGCACGTCTCGCTTCGAGATACGCGGGCGAGGTCAAAACTTTACAGTTCAGGCACGAAGCGATACCCGATACCGCGCACCGTGACCAAATGAACGGGTTTGGCTGGATCAGTTTCGAGGTACCGGCGCAGGCGGACAATGAAGTTGTCGATAGCGCGGGTGTCGGTGTCTTCCTTTACGCGCCACACGTTTTCCAGTAATTCCTTGCGCGGAATGATGCGGTCCGGATGATCGAGCAGATACCGCAAGAGGTCGGCTTCCATCAGTGTCAAATGGATAACCTTGTCGGGTGTGGTGATCTCCAATGCCTCGAAATCGATTGTGCGTCCATTGAGCGCGAAGGCAGGTGCGTCTTCCTTGACAGCGGGAGCGGCCAATGCGGGAGCCTGCCACGACATGCGACGCAGCAGGGCAGAAAGTCGAGCAAAAAGCACGTTCAGGTCGAAGGGCTTCGGCAGATAGTCGTCGGCACCAGCCGTGAAGCCTTCGACGACATCCTCCGCGCGGCCCCGTGCCGTCAGCAAAAGAACCGGGGTATAGCGGCCGGCATCGCGGAGGGCTTGCACGATGGAGAATCCGTCGCGGCCCGGCAGCATAACGTCGAGCAGGATGGCTGCCGGTGGGGCGAAATGCGATGAGTTCGGGTCGGTGACTTCGAGCAGCCAGGACAAAGCGCTATCGCCGTCAGCTTCGTGGTGGGTGCCGTAGCCTTCGGCCTGCAGGTTGAAGAGCAGACCCTGTGCGAGGTGCTCTTCGTCTTCAATCACGGCAATGAGTGCAGGGGTGGAGGTCATGATCTTCTCAGGCCAATTTCAGAAGCGGTGTAAGCAGCGCGCTGAGACCGTTCCACGCAATCTGTACGCCGATGCAGAGCAGGAAAAAGGCGACGACGCGCAGGATGCCGTGGGCCGTCGAGGGCGATATCGCTTGTGTGATCCGTGGCGCATTGGAGTAGCAAAAATATACGGCAACTGCCATGAGTAGAGCAGCAAGCAGGATACCTGCATGAGCAATCAAGCTCATCGTCAACGTATGTTGAGTGGCCTGGGCGCTCAGCGTTAGAGTAACGACCAGTGAACCTGGGCCGACGGTGAGTGGGAAGGTGTACGGGTAGAAGGTCTTTTCGGAGAGCGTGTGACTCAACTCCATATCGTCATCCTTGATCTCGACCTTCTTCTCGCTGGTGTCGCTGTCCTTCTGATTCAAAAGCCCCCAACCCATCGCTGCGATGACAAGTCCACCCGAAACCTGCACGATGGGAAGAGAGATGCCGAAGAAGTTGAGGACTGCCGAACCAACGATTTCAACGATGAGGAAGAAGCCAAGAGTGTTGATCGCGATGCGCCGGGCCAACGAACGATAAGCACCGATGCTGGCTGGGCCGACGACACCGACGAAGATCAGGGCCGATCCCAGAGGGTTGACCAGTGGTAGCAGGGCGCTGAATGCGAGCGCGAAGAACTTCCAAAGCAGGTAAAGGTTCATGAGGGCGGTGAGGTTTCGCTCGGAATATAGAGCGGCAGTTTAAGCAACATGGTAGACCCTTTACCCGGACCTTCGCTGAGCGCTCGGATACTGCCGCCGTGTTGCCTCGCGATGGTGCGCACGAGGAAGAGCCCGAGACCGGTACCCTTGATCTTAACGAGATCGTTGGAGGAGGCGCGGTAGAAGCGTTTGAAGATGCGGTTGAGGTCTCGGGAGGCGATGCCAAGGCCTGAGTCGGTGATGGAAAGTACGACCCAGGTGTAGCGTTCGATGCCGACGCGGCACTCAATGTTGACGCCGTTCGGTGAATACTTCACCGCATTGTCTAGCAGGTTGAGGATCGCCGTCCGCAGGTCTTCGAGATTGCCGAGCACGTACAGTCGAACGTCGCCGGGGACGGGCGCGAGCGAAATGGCATCGGGAGCCAGGTGATGACGGTTGATGACCGTGGAGATGCAATTGGCTAAGAGCGGGTGCAGTTCAATGCGATTGCGCTGGTCGGCACGCTGTCGCTGGCCAAGTTCGCCAGCCTTGAGGACTGTCTCAACGGTGCCAAGCAGGCGGTCGGTGTCCTCACGCATAATGGCGTAAAAGCGCTGCCGCTGCTCCTCATCGACTTGTCGGCGACCGAGGGTGTCGAGATAAAGTCGAATGCTGGCGATGGGGGTCTTCAGCTCGTGTGTGACGGCGTTGAGGAAGCTGTCCTGTCGCTCGTTGCGCCGGATTTCGCGGACCAGGAAGACGGTATTCAGTACAACGCCTGCGATGAGGATGCTGAAGAGCAGGACACCGAGCAGGTCAATGGCTAAGCGACGGCTGTTGTTATGGATCCATGTGATGTTCAGTGTGATCGCAAGAGCCGTGAGGCATACACCGAGCGTGATGAAAAACGCTTTCGACCCGCGGCGGCGTGTGAGGTTCATAAGTACAGAGGATAGAGGAGAGAGGGTAGAGGAGGGAAGAGAAGCACAAAGGCCGCTCGAGATGAGCGGCCTTTGTGCTTGCGGATCAGGTTGCTTTATACGCCTGCGGGCTTCGGATCCATGGGGTCGAACTTGGCGATCTGCACTTTCTTTGCGAGACCGATTTTTTCCATGAGCCAGATGCCGTAGTAGTTGATGTCGAACTCGTACCAGGCCAGGCCGTGGCGCGCGCTGACCGGATGAGCGTGATGGTTGTTGTGCCAGCCTTCGCCGCCGGTAAGGAGCGCGACCCACCAGCTGTTGCGCGAGTCATCCTTGGTTTCGAAGCGGCGCGAACCCCAGAGGTGCGTAGCCGAGTTCACGAGCCAGGTAGCATGCAGACCGAGCGTGGTGCGCAGGAACGTGCCCCAGAGCAGCATACCGAGGCCGCCGACGAAGCGGTGACCCGAGGGAGCCAGGGCAGCGCCGATGGCAATCTGCAGGACGCCTGCGACGGTCAGCGGCAGCCAGTGGTACTTGGACAGCCAGACCTGCATGGGGCTGCGGGTAAGGTCGGGAGCGTAGCGACCCAGCAGAGCGGTTTCTGAATGAAGCGCGCGACCCGAGAGAATCCAGCCAGCGTGTGCCCACCAGGTGCCGTCATGCGGGGTGTGAGGATCGCCTTCCTGGTCGGAGTTCTGATGATGAACGCGGTGGGTCGCGACCCAGAAGATCGGTCCACCTTCGAGAGCCAGGGTGCCACAGGCGCTCAGGATGAACTCCATCCATGCCGGGACCTTGTAGCCGCGGTGTGTGAGCAGGCGGTGGTAGCACATGCCGATGCCTACGTTGATCGCGAGGAAATACATGATGACGCCGGCAGCAAGGTTCTTCCAGCTGAAGAAGAAAAGCGCAGCGATCGCGCCGACATGGAACAGGCCCATGGCGATCGTCGTGATCCAGTTGATGCGACCCTGCTGATGCTCACGGCCCATGCGCAGATCCTGCTTGATGCGCTGTGTGGTCTCTTTGACGGCTGCAAGCGGGTCGGCTGTGGCAACGTCGGCGGCGGGATTTTCGATCGTCTGTAGCGTGGAGTTCATATTGGTATCGAGTTCCTTGGTAAAGCTTCTATCGGTAACCATACGGCTTGCGAGAGGACCTTTGTGTAAGAGTTTTGTAATGCCGCGTACACGTTGTGGAAGGCGATGCGTAAACATGAAAAAGCCCCGCAAATGCGGGGCTTTTTCATGTTTGGTTTTATTTATGCGAGTACAAATTCGTCGTCCAGATCCTCTTCCGAATCTGTTTCGGTGGCAGGCTCCCATGCGGGTGCCGTTCCGAACAGGCCTATCGAAACCAGAAGGATCATCATCGGCTCCAGAGGCTGGCGATAGTCCATGGAACTGTGCGTAAGGTAGTAGGGCAGCGGGAAGATCGCCATCGCCATAAGGTAGGGCACGACCGCCTTGCGGTCCTGCTTCCACCAGCGCCTTAGTCCCTTGTAGACGAAGAAGCAAAGGAACATACAGAACGGCACGTTTGGCAGATCGAAGGGCTCGTACTTGAGGTAGCTTGGGCTGAACGACCAGTAGCCCAGCCAAAAGCGAACGATGCGGCGCACGGTGGCGACAGCGACGAAGCCGGGATGCTGCTTCATGAAGGCGATGAATAGATCGTGCTTCTGCTGCATGTAGGCGATTTCGCCCATCGTCTGGTACTTTTCCATCTCCACAGGATTGCTGGCGGGGTGTGCAAAGGCAGAATTTGACGCGGTTGTGTCGCCATTGTTGCCCGCGTAGGCCTCAAGGGCAAAGCCATCACGGATAAAGAAGTTTGCGTGCATCACGCGGTAGTTGCGGATCTGCCATGGCGTGCAGACGAGCACGAAGCCCACCAGCGCCAGCGCAGTCTTCTTGAGCCACGGCTTGCGGGCCGAATGCATCTTGATGATCGCAATCAGCAGGAAGACCGGCAGCAGAGTCGTGATCGACGGGTTAGAAAGTACGGCCACGCCGTAGAGCAGACCAAATCCGAGCCACGCCCATGCCGAGCGCAGGTGAACGCTCTGCGCGATCAGCAGGCAGGTGGTGAAGAGCAGGCCGGTAAGGGCGTAATCCCACACGCGGCTAGCCGAAAAGTAAATGGCAAACGGATAAATCGCCCACGCGAGCGCAACGATTCGGCCGACGCGTTCGTTCAGAGTGTTGCGGACCAGTAGGAAAAGCGGGATGCAGGTCAGTGCTGAGCAGACGGCATTAAAGCTGAGCACAGCCGCCGCAGCCGCCGAAGTCCAGAAGCCAAAGAGCTTGAAAGAAAAGGCAATCAGATATGGATAAAGCGGCGGGACCAGGGCCGTAGGACCGGTCTGCGGAAGAAATGGCGAACTGAACCCTTTGCCCAGAAAGATGCTGCGGGCCGTCCAGCCCATCTCCCAGCTCTCCCATCCGAAGTTGTTGTCGTTCACCGTGTGACTGGAATCATGCACGACGAAAAAGACGACGACCAAGCGAAGTACGAGGGCTGCAAGAACGACAAGGGACAGATACGCGGAGGGACTCTCGACCTGGTGTAGCAGTCTCGACAGCAGGGAAGCGCGCGTTTCCCGAGAGGAATCAGGGGGAGTTTGAGTTCTGGGCGTGTAGATAAGAACCGCTTTCCTGTTTGGTTTGTTTGATTTATTTGAGCCAAGTGTATCGTACGGGGCCCACACTTCTCTCCATGATAGAGACGACTCTCATGTGACGGAGGAGTACAAGCAGATTGTTTTTTGTACCTGTTGCTGAAGTTGGCACAGTTTGGGGCTTTCTTGTCTAACTAAAAGATTTAGAAAGCTTTATGTTCAGACGCGGAGCGGCGGGAAGGGCGTATTTCAATCGCTTCGCGAGGCTGTTCGGCCTTTTCACCGGCATTGCGTTGTGGATATACAGCTAGTCCCTGCAACCGAGGATACGAAGACCGGGCTGGCGGGCTATGACAGGCAGGGTAACCGGCCAGCCGGTGGTTTGTGACCAGTCGGGATCGTGATGGCTGACCACGAGATAGGAGACGCCGAACTGCGAGCAATACGCCCGGGCGGCCTCGGGAGAGGGAGCTGGTGTCGCGTAGAGCGCGGCAGTGGCAGCTTGGATGGCGCTGCATTTGGAGGCGTCGCCGCCAAAGTGGACGGCGCATTTGCCTTCGGCGTTCAGTAACTGTCTTCCGGTGTCCATCACCAACATGCGCTGGTAGAGCTCATCGGCGGTCACAACTTCGTTCTGCCGATCGGGGTCGGGGTCGATGGGACGGAAGCTTACGACGGCATCCAATCGCGCGACGCGGTGGAGGTTGGCGAAGGCCTCGCGCACCTGGAATGCGTCCTGAGAGAGCTGTCCGAATCGCTGCGGTGTGACATGTTCGACGTACGGCTGCCAGGCGCGCAGCAGCACTGCACCGCAGAGTGAGCCAGCGAGTCCGAGGTAGAGGAGCCCCAGCAAGAGCCGACGCTTGCCGGGGGTTGGTGTAACGACGGCAGACTCTGACGGAGCCCACCAAGCTCCGAGAACCTGCGCGGTCAGTAGCGTAAGGAAGAACTGAGGCAGCATCACGGCGCGGTAGCCGAAATCGTTGTTGCTGATGACCGACGAACTGAGTAAGAGAGATAGGATTAGGCCGCTGATTGTGAAGAAGAGTGAGGTGTCGAAGGCGCGGTCCCGCATCGCTTCGCGCAGCCGCCTCGAGCGGAGGATGAGCGCCAGCGCCGCTCCGTAAAGGCCAAGCTCCATTGCGAGGCCAGGGACAAGTAACAGGAGCCGTATGATCTGATCGAGTACTAGTGGATGCGTCTGCTTCCATGCGGCGAGTGGGCGAGCGTCGGTCAACAGTCCGGAGTCGATCATGGGCCGGACGCTGAAGGTGAAAAGGTGCTGCGGAGGAACTGCGTCAGTTCCGGACGGCTGCAACATCGTACGCAGCAGCTCATAAAGGAAGGGAAGGAGGGCAACCGCGCTAAGGGCGGTGATGGTCGCGATGCGTCCGCAATGAGCTTTATGCTCCGGGCATTGGCGTACTGCGATCCAGACCATCCAGCTGGCAATGAGCAGCGCAAAGCCGAAGGCCACGTAAACAGATAGGCCGAAGGCGCTGGCACAGGCAAGTGCTGCGATGGCGAGAGCGATGCGGCGACACCTGCGGCTGATCGGCTCGAGCGTGCGCCAAAGAAAAAGAAAGGCAAGCAGACAGCAGAGCACGCTGGCGACATGGTGCGGCACCCAGAGCAACGAGTCCGGCCAGGCGTCGATCGGATCAACGGACCACCATTCGATGTCGCCGTTGAGAGCTGGCTGACCGAACGCGTTGCCGAGTGCCGGGATAAGGTCTGCACCTGTGACGGCAAGCAGACCCATCGCGATCCACTGCTGTCGGCGACCCCAGTGGAAGAAGTGCGAGGTGTAGAGCTTCACCGTCGTGAAAAGGCCGAAGCCGGCCCAGATGGTGCTGGCGATAAAGGATTGCTGCGCAGTGACGTGCGCGAACTTTACGACTGCCGCGCATAGGACATACCAGAAGTAGTAGTAACGCATCGCCGCGGGCGCGCCCGAAAAGTAAAGCGGGTTCGCGGGAGGGATACCAGTGCGCACGACGGCGTCCGTGAACGCGATGCGGTAACTCTGATCAGCCATCACCACGCTGAGGTAGAGCCTATGACCGACCTGGAACTCCACCAGCATCAGAAGAGCGAAGGCTATCCAGCCGAGAGCAAGCAGCGCGGTGATCCTGCGATCGTTCGCTGTCCACGCTCCCCGACCATCACGCAAGAGAAGCAGCAGCGCGAAGCCCGTCGTGCAGAGGATCATGGCGCAAACGATGCCGTTCAGACCGAAGAGACGGCCGACGAAGTACGCCGCGATCGGCGTGAGCATGAAGGAACAAGCAATGGCCCAGAGCGAGCGCGCAGCGAAGTCAAGACGGCGAAAGCCGAAGAGGTCCACAGCGTACGCCGCGATGTATCCTGGTGCATACAGCAATGAAGAGAAGGCAAGAACCGCAACCAAGCTGCCAAGTACATCCTTGAGCATGAAATCTTGGACGTTCAAAATGCCGCAAGGGACTACATCGGCCGTCACCGCGTCAGCTCCTTTGCAGAGGAGCAAAGCTCAGTAAGCGCGAAAAATCGGATTAGTCTGACAGATGGATGAGATGTTTGCAAAGTTGCTGCCATAGTACAGGACAGAGGTTGAATGCCCTGCACCATGGTTGGTGCCGCGAGAATGTACCCTTAACGCATGAAGACGCTGAGCTCGGCCGCGGCTGCGCGCAGCGGTGGCAGGAACCGCGTCTGCATCTCCAGCATGGGCATACGGGGAGCATGGCCGCTGAGATTCACCGTAGCGACGACGCGACCATTGCCTGCGTGGACAGGAACAGCAATCGAGCGAAGGCCAACCTCGTACTCCTGATCGCAGAGCGCGTAGCCGTTGCGGCGTACGTTACGCAGAGCCAGACGGAGCTTGTCGACCGAATTGATGGTTCTCGGCGTGTATTGCGTGAGGATGACGCGGGCGAGATACGTCTCCAGCTGATCCTGCGGCAGGTACGCTAACAGCACGCGACCCATGCTGGTGCAGAAAGCGGGAAGTCGCGACCCGATGTGCAGATCGACCGACATAACCCGCGTCACGCTGGTGCGCGCGATGTAAACGATCTGCTCGCCATCGAGCGTGGCGACGGAGAAGCTTTCACCGTAGGCCGCAGACATGCGCTCAAGGATAGGCTGTGCCGCGTTCGCCAGTGTGCTTGAAGCGGTATAAGTGTTCGCGAGTGTCAGCATCTTCGGGCGCAGCGAGTAGCGTTGGCTTTCATCGGCGCCGGCGAAGCCGAGCTTGACCAAAGTGTAGAGGCACCGACGCACTGCAGCACGCGAGAGGCCTGTGCGCAGGCTCAGTTGTGAGATCGTCATCTGCGGTGTTTGCGGCGTGAACGCCTCAATGACAACGAGACCACGTGCGAGCGAGGCCATGAAGTTGGGGTCACCGCTGTACTGATCGAGTGCGGTGCCGGGCAGGACCTTGGGGCGAGGTGCAACTGCGGATAGAGAAGATGTGGGAACAGCGGCCTGAAGAGCGGAAGACGGCGACATGAGCGAAGTTCTCCTGGGCCGCAGAAGGACTTCGGAAGTGAAGTGCGATTGCCGCCCTGCGATAACGATAAACGCACAATGACTTTTCCGCAAGAAAACGTCGAGAGCCTTTGGATGCTCTCGACGTTTTCTTGCCTAGTCAGGCATCGCCTGAAAAAGATCGTTTGCTTATTTCGTTGAGCGATACCGGCGGATCAGGTTCGCGGTGGACGTATCGTGATTCGTGAGCGCGGGCTCGGTGGGAGCTTCGATCTCACCGAGGATCTTCGTCGCGAGCACCTTGCCCAACTCAACGCCCCACTGGTCAAAGCTGTCGATCGACCAGATGACGCCTTGCGTGAACACGTTGTGCTCGTACAGTGCGATCAACTTGCCAAGCAGTTCAGGCGTGAGCTCCTCCGCCAGCAGCACGTTCGAAGGACGGTTGCCCTCGAAGACCTTGTGCGGTACGAGCGCTTCGGCCACGCCTTCTGCCTTCACCTCTTCCGCTGTCTTGCCGAAGGCAAGAGCTTCTGCCTGCGCGAAGACGTTCGCCATCAGCATGTCATGGTGACGACCGAGAACGTTGAGCGACTTGCTAAAGCCGATGAAGTCGCAGGGGATCAGACGTGTTCCTTGATGAATGAGCTGGTAGAAGCTATGCTGGCCGTTCGTGCCAGGCTCGCCCCAGTAAATTGGGCCGGTATCGGCGTCGACGTGTTGGCCGTCGAGCGTGACGTGCTTGCCGTTCGACTCCATCGTGAGCTGCTGCAGGTAGGCAGGGAAGCGCTTCAGGTACTGCTCATAGGGCAGGATCGCCACTGTCTGAGCATCGAAGAAGTCGGTGTACCAGACGGTGAGCAGACCCATCAACGCCGGCAGGTTCTTCTCCAGAGGAGTTGTGCGGAAGTGTACGTCCATCGCGTGAAAGCCGGCGAGCATCGAACGGAAGTTGTCCGGGCCGATTGCGATCATCGTGCTGAGGCCGATGGCCGAATCCATCGAATAGCGGCCGCCGACCCAGTCCCAGAAGCCGAACATGTTCGCGGTATCGATGCCAAATTCGGAGACGAGCTTCTCGTTCGTGGAGAGCGCGGCGAAGTGCTTCGCAATCTCCGACTCAGGCGCACCCGAGGCAAGGAACCAGTCACGTGCAGAGTGCGCGTTGGTCATCGTTTCGAGCGTGGTGAAGGTCTTCGAAGCGATGAGGAAGAGCGTCTCGTCGGCGTTCAGGTTGTGGACGGCTTCAGCGAAGTCGGTGCCGTCGACATTGGAGACAAAGAGGAACGTGAGGTCGCGCTGCGAGTAGTGCTTCAGTGCCTCATAAGCCATCACCGGGCCGAGATCGGAGCCGCCGATGCCGATGTTGATGACGTTCTTGATGCGCTTGCCGGTGTGGCCCTTCCATTCGCCCGAACGGATCTTGTTGGCGAAGGCGGACATCTTGTCGAGGGTGTCGTGAACTGCCGGAACAACGTCCTCGTCGTCAACGATGATGGATTCGGACTTCGGCGCGCGCAGGGCAACGTGCAGTACGGAGCGGTTCTCGGTGACGTTGATCTTCTGGCCGGTGAACATGGCCTCGATGTGCTGCTTCAGGCCGGACTGCTCCGCGAGCTCGATGAGCAGCTTGAGCGTCTCATCGGTGATGCGGTTCTTCGAGTAGTCGAGGAATATGCCATCGGCCTCGGCAGTGTAGCGTGTGCCGCGGGCCGGATCGGCCTTAAACAGGTCGCGCAGGTGCTGCGGCTTGAGGGTTGCGGCGTGCGCAGTCAGGGCTTTCCAGGCTGGGCGCTGGGACAGAGGGGCTACTTTCTCGCTCATTGAAGCTGTCTCCTTGTGGGTGCGGAACCGGGAATCGGTCTTCCGTGATCCACAGTATTTATTAGACCACTGTCCGATGACGGAGTGTTTATAGGTAATCGGCTCGTTTGGACTGGAGGCAGGATTTTGCTCTCAGGCAGGTAGGAACGCAGAAAGGCTGAGTGCGAAGATCAGCCCGCTAACAGCAAGGATCGTCTCCATTACCGACCAGGTAGCGAAGGTTTCCTTGAGCGACAGCTTGAGGAAGCCCTTGATCATCCAGAAACCGCCATCATTGACGTGCGAGAAGATGAGCGAGCCTGAACCGCTGGCAATTGCCAGCAGTTCAGGATGCGGGATCGCCATGCCGATAGTGGCTGAGGCGACAATGGTGGCAGAGGTCGTCATTGCGATGGTGGCTGAACCTGTGGCGAGGCGAACGCCGGCGGCGATAAGCCAGGCGAGCAGGATCAGTGGCAGATGCGCGTGCATCGCCGAAGCAACGATGGTGGCCGCAATGCCCGAGTCCTGCAGAATGCGGCAGAAGCCTCCGGCTGCTCCCAGGATGATAAGGAACGCGGCCATGGGGCCGAGCGATTCCTGAGCGAACTTCTCGATGCTCGCCATGCCGAAGCCACGTGTGCGATGGACGACGTAGAAGCTCCAGAGGACGGCGATCAACAGAGCTACAGAAGGAATGCCCGCGTCATGCAAAACGATGCGGACAGCGCCGAAGCGTAAAGGCAGGTGATCGGAGAGGCTGCCAAGAAGGATCAGGAAAACCGGTAGCAGTGTGATCGAGGCTGCCATCAGCAGACCGGGATGAGGAGCATCTGCAGACACATCTGCAGGAGCCTCAAACGGTGTCGGTTCGTTGTCCGAGGCATCACCTTGCGCCGGATTTTGAAGAACGGCGCTGCGGCGAATGACCCAGAGATAGACTGGCCCGGCGAGCGCCGCGGAGGGTATCCCAATGATGAGTCCAACGAGGATGCCTTTGGCGATGTCTGCGTGGTAGAGCGTCATCGCTAGCAGAGCCGCTGGATGTGGCGGAATGAGGCCATGCGTGACGGAGAGTCCAGCCAGCATCGGCAGGGCGATGGCGACGGGAGCTTTGCCGCTGCGGTGAGCAATTGTGAGCGCAATAGGGATGAGCAAGACCAGCCCAACCTCGAAGAAGACGGGCATGCCGATGAGGATGCCCAGCAGAAGCATTGCCCAAGGCAGGCCCCGCTCGCCGGCGTGCGTGAGAAGCGTGGTGGCGATGGTTTCTGCGCCACCCGAGACGGAGAGCATCTCGCCCAGCACTGCGCCGAGGGCCAATACGATGGCGACCTGGCCGAGCGTGGCTCCGACACCAGCGGTAAACGAGGTCATCGCTGTGGTCGCGGGCATCTGGATTGCCAGCGCAAGAAAGATCGAGGCGCAGAGCACGGCGAGGAACGGATGCAGCTTGGCTTTGAGGACCAATGTGGTGAGCAGCGCGATGGAGAGAACGGCTGCGATCACCTGGATTGTTGCGTGGGACATGCAAGGGCCTCGAATGGGTTCCGAGAACCATTATGGCTTGCGGAGTGCGGATTAGAGAACGGCGAGGATTTCCTGCGGCTCGGGGCGAACGCGATGGTCTGCGTGCGCTTCGGAGTAAAGGACTTTGCCTTCGCGGGAGACAACGAAGGTGGCAGCGATCGGTAGCTGCCAAGTGTCTGCGCCTTGATCGCCATGCAGGAAAGGGATGTTGATGAGGATGCTGCGATAGTGGCTGCGCATTTTGTCGGTGACGCTGTAGGCTGCGCCGAAGCTGGCGGCGACGTGAGCTCCAGGGTCGGAGAGAACCGGGAACGTGAGGTTGTGCTGCTGGACGGTGAAGTCGTTCTGGCGCAGCATCTGCGGGCTGATGGCGACGAAGAGAGCGCCGCGCTCACGCAGAGTCGGATACAGCGACTGCCAGGTTTCGAGTTCGGTCATGCAATACGGACACCAGCGGCCGCGGAATAACTTGATGACGAGCGTTCCGACGGCGAGCAGATCGGCGGAAGAGACGGACTTTTTGGTCAGAGCGTCTTGCAGGGTGAAGCTTGGCGCTGTTGCTCCGACAGGGAGAATTTGAGACTCGATGCCGGAAGCTAGGAGGTCTTGAACCGCTTCGTCGGTGATGGCGAGACGTTCGGGTTGAACTAAACCGCGCGTGTTGGTGGTGATGGTGTCAAGCTGGTCCTGCAGGCGCGGAACGAGGAGGTCGTCAGTTCCGGATTGTGTTGGGCGCAAAGGCATCAGGTTTAGTTTACCGGGTATCGGCAGGTACCCCCCCCCTCCCCCCCATACTTTGGGATCCAAAGTCTTGAGACTGTTCGGGTTAGGTCTGGACTTTGGTGCGTTTCCGAGAGTTAAGCTGATCTGCCCGGTGGTGACAGGGCTTTGGACTTACTCTCTAGTTCTATTTTATCAAGCCGGACGTAGGAAACATGCAATTCTTTTAAGCAGAAAACGCCAGTGTTGATGAGGGTTTTCACGCTTGCAGGGGCCGGAGGGGGTTGACAGGAATCGGCGTCGCGACAGGTCAGGAGCGGGCGAGGGCGGCGTGACGGCGGAGCAGAAGCACGAGAGATCGGCGGAGGAAGTGGGCGAGGATGGGGAGCAGGATGACGGCGGCGATTCCCCAGACGATGATGGCGTGCCACTCCCATTGCCAGATGGAGTGAAAGAGGCGGAGGGGATGGTGGCTGAGGTGTTCCAACTGGGTCTTGGACATGGGGAGCTGCCGGGTATGGAAGAGGTGGACGCCGAGTTCGATGAAGGGCACGAAGAGCAGCAGGTGCAACGGGGCTACGAGGTGGGTGCCGATCTGCGAGGCGGTCTGGCTGAGCTTGAAGGTCCAGGCGAGAAGGACGACCAGGAGGGTGGTGACGCCGACGGAGGGATTGATGCCGACGATCATGCCGACGGCGAGGCTCCAGGCCAGGCGGCGAGGGGTGACGCCGCCGCGCAGGAGGCGCAGCAGAGGTCGCAGGACCTTGCAGCGGAGAAACTCACGAACTGGCTCGGGCAGCAGCACAAGACTCACAAGAGGTGAGATGCGCTGGCGGCGAAGTACGGTGGGGTCGTAGAGCGGGACGGTGCGGGTCCTGAGACGAGTAGACGGGGCTGCGGCTGGGCCTAGGATGGGACGCCCGATGCCCAAAACGGACCACCCTGCTGGGGGGTAACTTAACTTATATCAAGCGCCTGGATGGCGGTGGAGTTTCAGAGTCAAGGACAGCAGTACATCCCTGATTCGTGAAAGCGGGCCTCACATGAAAAGCTTGTTGAGCGTGTTTTCGATTCTCTGGTTAGCGTTGGGTTGTTCGAGTGCTTTGGCAGCGGGTAAGCCAAAGGTCGACGTTCAAGCGAAGGTGAAGGCGACGAGCAGGATGTATCGAGTCCGCGGTGTGCTGAAGCCGGGCATTCACGTGATGCGCGCGTCTTCGGCGCTGGTGCTGCTCCCTGCGGAGGCGGCTGCTGCGGACGATGCGTCTGCGGGGTACGATGCTGTGGCGTTGAGTGTGGACCACCATGTGCGGTGCCTGATCGCGGCCGAGCCCGCGGATGCGGTGATCTATGTGGATGGGAAGCGAGCCGGGACTTCGCCAACGGAGGTCGACTGGGAAGGTCGCGCTGGCGACCTGCATACAGTGACGGTGCAGAAGGATGGCTGGCGGTCGTCCGAGGGGACGTTCACGCAGGGTGTGGGCGATGCGGCGATCTACGTGCGGTTGTCGCCGGTTGAGGATTTGTAGGGACGTGCCCGGATTGGTGAGGATGGGTCAGGGGTTCATGTGCTCGTGTCGAGTGATGAGCTTCCAGCCGTATTTTTCGGAGAGGTCTTTGAACTCGGGGTTGGTGGTGCGGATGAGATCCAGCTTCTTTTCGCGACGCCAGCCTTTGAGTTGCTTCTCGCGTGCGATGGCGAGGCGGATGTCGCCGAAGTTTTCGTAATAGAGAAGGCGGACGCATCCATACTTCTTGGAAAAGCCTTCGTAAGTGCCGTTCCTGTGCTGCATGATGCGGGTGTAGAGGTCACTGGTGACGCCGATGTAGAGCGTCCCTGTCGCGCTGCCCAGGATGTAGGTGTAACCGGCTGGCATGGAGCGAAGCTAGCAGCTTCTTTCTTGCTTGCTATATCAAGGTGTTATGTTGCGTGGGGCTTCTCGCGCCATTTTGGGAACCCTCAAACTGTCATCCTGAGCGAAACCCGCAGGGCGCAGTCGAAGAACCCCGAAGGTGTTGAGTGCGACTCGGATGTTTATGGCTTTGGGCGAGGGGCTTGCAGGGCGGGCTTTCAGGTGAGAATGGGGTGGAGGGTACGGGTGAGGTGGGCGGTGTCGGGGTCCTTCGGCTACCCCTTCGCTACGCTCAGGGTCCGCTCAGGATGACAGGGTATGGGTGGGGTGGCGGTGTTGTTTCTGAAAGCATCTCAGAACTGTCATTCTGAGCGAAGCCCGCAGGGCGCAGTCGAAGAACCGCGAGGGGGTTGGTTGAGACTTGAGTGGTTGCGCTTTTAGGCGGGGGGCTTGAAGGTCGAGCCTCAGGGTGAGAATGGGTGGAGGGTATGGGTGAGATGGGCTGTGTCGGGGTCCTTCGGCTCCCCCTTCGCTACGCTCAGGGTCCGCTCAGGATGACAGGGTATGGGTGGGAGCGGTTCGCGCGTACCCGCGCGAATGCCCACGTTAGTGACGATAAAGCTGCCGCGGAGATGGGGCACCCGGAGTTGGGGTTGGTTTAGTGTCCCGGGTGAAGCCGGGACCTACTGGGTTGTAGTGGAAGGAAGTTGGCGTCCTGCGAACCCACGTCTCAGAAGCGAGACGTGGGGCACCCAAGGTAGTGGGGATTCAGATGTGGGACACCCGCCTCGCTGTCCAAGTGATTAACGGGTGGAGCCTTCACTCATCACGTAGATGAACACTGATATACCCCAAGTCCACGCTGCGAAGAAAACGAGGGGCACCTTGTTCACATAGCTTCTGTAATCACCTGAATACTTGCGCTGAGGGCGCTCATTCTCCCATCGGGAAAAGATTCTATGTGACATCGGATGTCCTGCCGTTTTCTCAATGTCTTGCAAGCGATACCAGTAAAAGTGAATGTATTCAGACAGGCGCTGATTATTGAGTTGCCATATTCTCGTCATGTAAAGCGAAGCCAAGCATGCGAAACAGGCACTCAATCTATATCCTGCGGCGAATACCTGCCAGACTCCGGCGGCTGCAGCCAATTCGAACACAACGAAATAGCTAGAGCGTGTCCAATAAGTCTCGACTTGAAATTTCCAAGCCTCGAAAGCTATTTGGTAGAGGTGCTCTGAATCCGTTGGCTTTGCTTTCGTGCATTCTGCCCTACCGTCCGAACTTTTGCATGCCGCCTAGTTGGCTCATGAGGCGTTGTTGCATTTTGCCTCCGCCGGCGCCCATGGTTTTGAACATCTTGGACATCTGGGCGTGTTGTTTCAGGAGGTTGTTGACCTCGGAGACCTGGACGCCTGCGCCGAGGGCGATGCGTTTGCGGCGGCTGCCGTTGATGATGGCGGAGTTGAGGCGTTCCTTCATCGTCATGGAGTTGATGATGGCTTCGGTGCGACCGAGTTGCTTCTCGTCGACGGAGTTGGCGGCCTGCTGCATGCCAGCGAAGGGGCCGACCGAGGGCAGCATCTTCATGATGGACTGCATGGAGCCGAGCTTCTTGATCTGACGGAGCTGCTCGCGGAAGTCTTCGAGGGAGAAGCCGTCGCCGGAGAGGGCCTTGGTGGCGAAGGCGTGGGCCTTGGACTTATCGAGCTTTTCTTCGGCGCGCTCGAGAAGGGTGGCGATGTCTCCCATGCCGAGGATGCGGGAGACGATGCGGTCGGGGTGGAAGGGCTCGAAGGCGTCGGGCTTTTCGCCGGTGCCGAGGAACTTGACGGGCTGGCCGGTGATCTGGCGGATGGAGAGGGCAGCGCCGCCGCGGGCGTCGCCGTCCATCTTGGTGAGGACGGAGCCGGTGATGGCGAGGCGGTCATTGAAGGCCTTGGCGGAGTTGACGGCGTCCTGTCCGGTCATGGCGTCGGCGACGAAGAGAATCTCGGAGGGGTTGAGGAGCTTTTTGAGCTCGGCCATCTCGGCCATGAGGGCCTCGTCGATGCCGAGGCGACCGGCGGTGTCGACGATGAGGATGTTGCAGGCGGAGTTGGTGGCTTCGCGGCGGGCTTCTTTGGCGAGGCGGAGGACGTCCGGAGTTCCTAGTTGTCCGTTCTCCGTTGTCAGTTCGCCTTCGTAGATCTTTGCGCCGATGGATTGAGCGACGACGCGGAGCTGCTCGCGCGCGGCGGGACGGTAGACGTCGACGGAGACGAGCATGGGGCGGTGGCCACCCTTTTTGAGCCACTGGGCGAGCTTGCCGCTGGTGGTGGTTTTACCGGAGCCCTGGAGGCCAGCCATGAGGATGATGGTGGGGGGCTGGGAGGCGAACTTGAACTTGGCGGTGTCGGTGCCGAGGGTGGCGATGAGCTCGTCGCGGACGATTTTGACGATCTGTTCGGCGGGCGAGAGGGCGGTGGCGACCTGGGAGCCGAGGGCCTTGTCGCGGATCTTGTCGATGATGTCTTTGGCGACGTCGAGGTTGACGTCGGACTCGATGAGAGCGACGCGGATCTCGCGGAGGGCGTCGTTGATGTTCTCGTCGGTGAGAGTGCCTTGACCGCGGAGGGTCTTGAAGGAGCGCTGTAGCTTTTCTGAGAGGGTTTCAAACATGGCTTATTAAGTATAGCTGTGATGGCAAGGTGGATACCGGGGCTGGTATTGCAGGGTAGCGGGATTGAGAATCGAGGGTGATGGAATTGGCGAACAACTCGGGGTTGTTGCGGGAGTACAAGGGACATCTGCGGGTGGAGCGCGGGCTGCGGCCGCTGTCGATTGAGGCGTATGCGCGGGACCTGGAGCAGTTTGCGGAGTTTCTGGAGAAGACGGCGAAGACGCTGATGGGCGCGCGGCAGGAAGATGTGTCGGAGTGGATGCGGGACAAGCGCGAGAAGGGTGTGGAGTCGCGGTCGATTGCGCGGAAGCTGAGTTGTCTGCGGGGGTTCTATAAGTGGCTGCTGATGGACAAGCGGGTGGTGGGCGATCCGACGGTAAATATCGAGAGCCCGAGCAGCTGGAAGGTGCTGCCGAAGTCGCTGGGTGAGCGCGAGGTGGGCGAGATGCTGGCGTCCACCGGCTATAGGGCGGATGCGGCGGATGCGGACGGGGCGGCTCTACGGAACCACGCGATGCTGGAGTTGCTGTATGCGGGTGGGCTGCGGGTGGGGGAGATCGTGTCGCTGCGGGTGGAGGATTTGCATCTTGATCGCGGGAATGTGCAGGTGCGCGGCAAGGGGGATAAAGAGCGGATCGTGCCGATCGGGGAGAAGGCAATCAAGGCGATTGAGGTTTATTTGCAGCGGGGACGGCCTGGTCTTGCGCAGACGGCGAGACGCCCTTCGGGCACGAGTCAGCCGAAAGTTGAGAGGACTCTGTTTTTAAGTGTGCGGGGCAGGGCTTTGACGACGCAGGCCGTGTGGCAGATGGTGCGCGGCGTGAACAAGAATGCGAGTCCGCATAAGCTGCGGCACAGCATGGCGACGCATATGGTGGAGCATGGGGCGGATTTGAGGAGTGTGCAGACGCTGCTGGGTCATGCGGATATTGCGACGACGCAGGTGTATACGCATCTGGCGATTGATCGGTTGAAGACGGTGCATCGGATGTGTCATCCGCGGGCAAAGAAGAGGGAGGTTGCGACATGACGACGTCAGACGTACCTCAGCGGCTGAAGCCGCCGTCAAACAGTGGTCTTGATGGCACGGCTGAAGCCGTGCCCCTTCGAGTGAATGATTTCCCCGAACAGGTGAGCCAGTTTGCAGAGTTAGCAGAGAGATATCTTGCGATGCTGCGGGATGAGCGTGGGGCGTCGGAGCATACGCTGCGGGCTTATGCGCGGGAGGTGCGTGGGTTTGCTGCTTACTTGCAGGAGACGTTGGGGGATGCGGATGTTGCGAGTGTGGAGCATACGCATATCCGTGGGTATCTGGCGGTTTTGTATGACAAAGGGTTGACGAAGGCGAGTGTGGCGCGGGCGCTGGCGGCGGTGCGGAGCTGGTTCAAGTGGCTGGCGAAGTCCGGGTTGGTGGAGAGTAATCCGGCGCGGCTGGTGAGTACTCCGAAGCTGCCGAAGCATCTGCCGAGGGTGCCGAGTATGGAAGAACTCAACGGGGTGTTGGACTCGCTAGGTGGTTCGTCAGGGGAGAAGTTTGCATCCCACCCATCCGCGAGGAAGCCGCGTATGGATGGGGCACCCAGGGACGGTGGCGAGGCGGCGGCGTGGCCGGAGCGGGACCGCGTGATCTTTGAGTTGCTGTATGGGTGTGGGATTCGTAACTCGGAGTTAGTGGGCTTGGATGTGGGTTCAATTCATTGGAGCGACGATGCGATTCGGGTGTTTGGCAAGGGACGCAAGGAACGGCTGGTGCCGCTGGGCGATGCGGCGGCGGAGGCTCTGCGGGCTTATATAGTGCAGCGGCAATCGCGGCTGGAGGCGGCGGGTAAAGGGAAGTTCGTACATGAGGGGCCGTTGCTGATTAATGCGAGAACACGGGGCGCGTGCAGGCTGACGACGCGGAGTGTGGGGCGCATTGTGAAGGCGATCGCGCTGAGTCGAGGGTTGGCTGCGGATGTGCATCCGCATACACTGCGCCATGCGTTCGGAACTCACATGCTGGAAGAGGGTGCGGACCTGCGGGCTATCCAGGAGATGCTGGGGCATGAGCGGCTGTCGACGACGCAGCGGTATACGCAGTTGACGGTGGGGCAGGTGCAGAAGGTGTATGACGAGACGCATCCTCGCGCTCGGTGAGCGCCAGGGAATAGGGAACAGGAAGAGTGGGCTCGTGCTTCGCACATCGCTGGTGTCAATACAGGGGTTTCTCCACTACGCATCGCGATGAAGCTGCGATGCTCCGGTCGAAATGACAGCTTTTGAGTGAGAGGAAACTTTTGTGCAAAGCAGGCGACCGAGTAACTGGCTTTAGTGGCCGAGGAATTTTTCTACGGTAGATAGGTCGGACTCGGCTTTGTCCATAGCGCGTTGAGCGGCTGCAGGATCGCCGCGAGAGATGGCGTTGCCTGCGGTGGCGATGTAGGAGCCGAGGCGCGAATCGGAGGCGTCGATGTCGCCGCGCATACCGAGGCCGTCGGCTTCCTGCTGACGGCGGATGCGGTCGACTCCGCGACGGGCAGCGTTGGAGCGGGCGAGCAGTTGGGTGAAGCGTTCCTGTGCCTGCTCGATGGCTGCCTCATTGTTGGGTTGCGGCCCTGGCTGATTGGCAGGTTGAGCTTCTGGTGAGGCGGTCTGAGGGTAGGCGGTCTGCGGGGCAGGGATGCTATTGCGGACTATGGGAGTGGGACTGTTCGAGGCAGGCTGCGGCGCGGAGGCTGTCGAAGTACTGGCTTCGAGGGGAGCAGCACTGGAAGCTGGCGACGTTGCCGGTTGGGGTGCGGGTGTGGTGTCTGCGACGGCACGCTGCTGTGTGGATGAGGCGGCATCTGAAGAGGCGCTGCGTGAGCCTGCGAAGGCGCCGATGAAGTGCGGTAGAGCGAAGCCTGCGCCGACGAGTGCGAGAAGAACGACGAGGGCACCGGTGGTGATCCAAAGGCCGCGATGGTTTCCGGGGCGAGCAGGGCTGTTCGGTGGAGGGAAAGAAGCGGCTTGTGGCGGCATCGATGGCTGCGCTGGAGCTGCGTTATGGGCGGGGGATGCCGTGTTGGGAACAGGGGTGAAGGCCGGGGTTCGGGCTGCGACGGCCTCAGTGGCTGCATAGGCGGCTGCCGGAGCAGGTATGGGCGTAGGTTGGGGCGTTGCGGCGGGCCCGGCTTGAGGAGCGGGCGTGGGCACGACTCTCAGGGAGGTACCTTCGACGGCTGCTGCGGCGCGGAAGGGTTTAAGGGCGGCGCGGAAGTCGTCGGCACTCTGGAAACGTGCAAGAGGATCTTTGGCGAGCGCGATCATGATGACGTGGTTGAGTTCGGGGGAAAGCTGCGGGTTGTACTCGATGGGGGGCGTGGGTTCGACGTTCAGCTGCTGGTTGAGGATGCTGAAGGTGGTTTCGGCTTCGAAGGGGCGACGGCCTGCGGTGAGTTCGTAGAGCACGACGCCGACGGAGTAGAGGTCGGAGCGGGAGTCGATGGTGCCGCCGCGGACCTGCTCGGGTGACATGTAATGGAGGGAGCCAATGGTGGTGCCGGGGCGCGTCTGCTGCAGGTTTTCGCGGGCGGATTTGGCGATGCCGAAGTCCATGAGCTTGACGATGCCGTGGCTGGTGACCATGATGTTTGCCGGCTTGATATCGCGATGCACGACGCCGTGGGCATGCGCGTAGCTGAGGGCGGAGAGGGTCTGCGAGATGTAGTCTGCGACCTCGGGGACGGTGAGTGAGCGGCCCTGTGCCATCTGTTCGAGCGTGGAGCCTTCGACGAACTCCATGATCATGATGAGCTGGTTGTTGCCCTGGAAGGCGGTGCGGAGCTGGGCGATGTTGGGGTGATCGAAGCCGGCGAGGGTGCGGATCTCGGAGATAAAACGCATGGCGAGATCGCGCTCGGCGGTGAGGTCGGGAAGAAGGACCTTCATGGCTTCAGTGCGGTTGGAGATGATGTTGCGCACGAGATAGACGTGGCCCATGCCACCCACGCCGAGCATCTTGACGACTTCGTAATCGCCGATACGTTGTCCGACTTCAAAGGCCATGCGGGTACCCTCAAGATCCGGCGTACAAATGGATGAAGATGGCCCGAGCCGGCGGAATCGAAACGACTGGCTGCGCGGAAATTGTAGCTCTTGAAGAGACCGAGCGCCATTCAAAAAGTTCGGCGCGCGAGACAGCGGCGGCGCGCGATCTGGGCAATCGCTAGAGATACCAGGGGATGTTGATGACGGTGATGCGCTGGTTGCCTCGGACGAGTAGCAGGAGTTTGAGGAGCTGGGCGCGCTGGTTATGGAGAGGGCTTTGCCACCAGTGTTTGACGACGAGTTCGGGAACGAGGACGGCGATCTGTCGCTCGGGGTGGTTATGTTCGACCTGGAGGATGTGGTCGACAAGCGGCATGAGCACGAAGCGGTAGGGTGAGCTGAGAAAGACGAGTTCGGGGATGGGCTTGCCTGCAGCTTCGATGGGCGAGGCGACGTTGCGTTGCCACATCTGTTCGACGTCCGGGCGGCAGTCTTCGGCGTCTACGTGGACGGCCTGGACCTGGTCGGAGAGCTTCATGGCGAAGCGCAGGCCTTTTTCGGTGATGCGCGTCCAGCGGTCCATGGGGACGATGACGAGCGGGTGCATGAGGTTTTCGACGTGCATGGGGCGGTCGATGTTGATGGCATCGGAGACGCCCTGGTAGTGGCGTTTGACGCCGAGCATGAGGAAGATGAGCGCGGGGATTAGGAGGGCGGTGATCCATGCTCCGGCGGTGAACTTGGCGACGAGAACGACGATCAGGGTGATGCCGGTGGCGATGGCTCCGATGCCGTTGATGATCATGCGGTGATGGCGGCCGGGGCCGGTCTGCCTGTGCCAGTGGACGACCATGCCCGCCTGCGAGAGGGTGAAGGCGAGGAAGGCGCCGATGGCGAAGAGTGGGATGAGGCGGTCGGTGATGCCGTCGAAGGCGATGAGCAGCACGGCGGTGAAGCCGACGAGAGCGACGATGCCGTGGGAGTAGAGGAGGCGGCGACCACGGATCTTGAAGACGTGGGGCAGGTAGTCGTGCATGGCGATCGCGCGGGTGAGACGCGGGAAGTCGGCGTAGGAGGTATTGGCCGAGAGCGCGAGCACGAGCAGGATGGAGCCGCTGCCGACGTAGTAGAACCAGCCGCGTCCCATGACGGCGGAGATGAGTTGCGAGAGGATGCTCTGATAGCCGGGGGCGGTGGGATCTGTGGCGCCGATGTTGTAGGCGCGGCAGAGAAGCGCAATGCCTCCGAGGAAGAGCATGAGCAGCACGATGATGATGGTGAGGGTGCGCCTGGCGTTGCGCTGCGTGGGTTCGCGGAAGGCCGCGACGCCGTTCGAGACGGCTTCAACGCCGGTCATGGCAGCGCAGCCGCTGGAGAAGACCTTGGCAAGGAGCCATAGACCGAGCGTAGAGGTGCCGATAGGGAGATGCGGCGGAGCGGTGACGGGAGTCGGATGTCCGTGGGCAGCGAAGGCTCGGAAGGCGCCGATACCGATGACGATGACGAGCGTAGCAATGAAGAGATAGGTGGGGATGAGGAAGGCGACGCCGGTATCTTTGGTGCCGCGCATGTTGATGAGAGTCAGGACTGTGAGAATGAGCAGGCAGAAGGCGAGGGTGTGCGGCAGCAGAGAGGGAAACGCTGAAGTGAGGGCTTCGACGCCGGCGGAGATGCCGACGGCGGCGTTGAGGATGTAGTCGATCATGAGCGCGGCGGCGGCGAGCAGCCCGGGGAGTTCGCCGAGGTTTTCGCTGGCTACGGTGTAGCTGCCACCGCCGTTGGGATAGGCGTCGATGGTCTGGCAGTAGGAGAAATAGACGACGGCTAGAAGGCCGATGATGGCGAAGCTTATGGGGACAATGTGCGCGATGCCTGCCATGCCGAGAGGGATGAGCAGGGTGAGCGCGGCCTCGGGGCCGTAGGCGGCGGAGCTGAGGGCGTCGAGACCGAAGACGGGGATGCCGGAGATGGGTCCGATGTGTTCGGCACGTTCTTCTGATGTGGCGAGGGCTTTGCCGGCGACGAGGTCGATGAGACTCATGCTGCTCCATGGGGCGAGTTGATGGTGAAACGCCCCGCTGGATAGGTTAAGTCTGGAATGCGTAAGTAAGTCGTTAAGGTTTATCTGGTGGCTAGTTGCTGTTTGAGCAGATGAAGAAGAGCGCGTTCCTCGGGTTGGAGGCCGTGTGGGGTGGGGCGGGTTTTAGGCAGGCGCTTGAGGGCTGCGGGCATTTCTCCGGAGAGATAGCTTTCGATCACGGTGGGGTGGACGTAGCACTTGCGGCACACGGAGGGCGTGTTGCCGAGGCGTTCGGCGACGGTCTTGATGGCTTCGACGACATTCTTCTTTGCCTGGGTCGCAGTGTCGGTCGCGGTGAAGTTGTTGAGGAGCGAGCAGGCGAGAACGGTGCCGGCCCAGGTGCGGAAGTCCTTGGCGGTGAAGTGGCCGCCGGTGATGGTGGAAAGGTAGTCGTTGACGTCAGTGGAGTCGATGGAGTGGGGGTTGCCGTCGTCGTCGAGGTATTCGAAGAGCTCGTAGCCGGGGATGTCGCGGCAGGTGGCGACGATGTTAGCGAGGCGGCGGTCGTTGACGTCGATGGAGTGCTGCACGCGGGACTTGCCTTTGAAGTTGAAGACGATCTTTGATTTGCGTACGGAGACGTGGCGACGGCGCAGCGTGGTGAGGCCGAAGCTGCCGTTGGTGCGGGCGTATTCTTCGTTGCCGACGCGGATGAAGGTGAGCTCCATGAGACGGATGATGGTGGCAAGGACTTTTTCGCGGGGCAGGCCGGGGAGTCTCAGGTCGTGGTCGACGCGGGTGCGAAGGGCGGGTAAGGCGTTGGCGAATGCGAGGACATGCTCGTATTTGGATTCGTCGCGGACCTCGCGCCAGCGCAGGTGGTAACGGCTTTGCTTGCGACCGCGGGCGTCGCGGCCGGTAACCTGCAGATGACCGTTGTCGAGCGGGCAGATCCAGACATCGTTCCAGGCGGGCGGGATGACGAGGGACTTAATGCGGGCGAGGGTGGTTTTGTCGCGCAGAGGCTTGCCGTCGGGACCTGTGTAGCGGAAAGATTTGCCGGAGCGGTGGCGCGTGATGCCGGGCTTGCTGTCATAGACGTAGCGAAGGTGTGCGGCTTTGGCAGAGGCTAGGGAGTCGGCGGATGGCGTGACGGGCGGGGATGCGACTGCGGACGACATGAGAGCTTTGGATGCTCTGGCGGTGGCGCGTGTGAAGTGAGGGATGGCGTTTAGTTTGGTCTAGCGAAATTTCAGGAGGTAAGCTGCCATCGCAACACCAAGGGCTGCAAGGACGAGGGCGAGGACAATCGCGGGCTTTGAGGTTTTGCCCGGTCGCCAAGTGCCTGCGGCGAGGCTGCGGACGATGGTCGTGTGATTGATGACGGCGACGATGTTGATGACGACGCCGAGGGCGACCAGCACCACTCCGGTGACGACGGAGTTGGTGGTGAGGGTGTGTTGCGTTGCGCTGAACTCACGCAGAAAGAGGCCGAAGCGGCTGACGGCGAAGCCCACGCCCATAAGGCCGAGGCCGGTGCGAATCCAGGCGAGGAAGGTGCGTTCGGCGGCGAAGTAGACGCGCGGGTCTACTTCGGGTGCGCGCTCGGCGGGCTTATCCATGGTGGGTTGGATGCGGGATGTCAGTAGAGAGGCACGGTGGGGTCGATGCGGCGGGTCCAGGCGTCGATGCCGCCGGAGATGGACTGGGCTTTGTCGAAGCCCTGGTTGCGCAGCCAGTTGGCGACGGAGAGCGAACGTGCGCCGTGATGGCAGAGGACGAGGATGGGGGCCTCTTCGTCGAGCTCCTGGTGGGCGCGTCCGGGGATCTCGTTCATGGGGATGAGGGTGGCGCCTTCGATGTGCGCGGTGTTGAACTCCCACGGCTCGCGGACATCGAGCAGGAGCGGGGCGGGGGTGGTGGCGAGGAGTTGCTTGGCTTGTTCTACGGTGACTTCGAGGTCCATGAGAAGAGGATACATCGATGGATGGGGTGGATTTGCTATTGATAATAGGTTCTCGATACCATGAGCAGATGAGGATGCAGTTGCAGGAAGAGTCGCTGGTGCGTGCTGGATGGTCGGACCGCTTGGGGATATGGGCTTCTGGGTTATGTGTGGTGCATTGCGTGTTGACGCCGGTGCTGTTGTCTATGTCGGCGGTGCTTGCGCACCTGCTGCCTTCGGAGGAAGGTACTCATCGGACGCTGGCGTTGCTGGTGTCTTTGCTGGGGTGTCTGGCGCTGGTGAAGGGATTTCGAGCGCATGGGCGAAGGCTGATTCCTTGCCTGATGGCTGCGGGGCTGGCTTGTATCTTCTTCGGAGCGTTTGCTGGGGATCATCTTGCGGCACACTGGGAAGAGGTGGCGATTACGTGTGCGGGGAGTGCGCTGATGATTGCGGCACATCGGCTGAACCATACGTTCTGCCGGAGATGTTCGTGCGCGAGTTGCTAAGTGCGCTTCGTGACGCGTTGTCGGCATAAGCAAACAAGCAGATCCTTCCCCCTTCGGCACGTTCAGGGTCAGGATGACAATATCTGATTGCCAATGGATCATTGGTCGACAGCAAAAAGCCCTCACGAGTGTGAGGGCTTTTTGGTTTTGGTGCTGGATAGAGTTATGCGTTCGCGCCGTGGCACTTTTTGTACTTCTTGCCGGAGCCGCAGGGGCAGAGGTCGTTGCGGCCGACTTCAGCGCCGGTGCGACGCGGAGTTGCGGTTGCGGTGCCGCCGCCTGCGTTGCGGGCAGCGTCGAGGTCGCGCTGTTTGTTGCGCTGGAACTCGCGCTCGAGGTTGTCGATGGTGGTCTTGGGCGAGGCTGTGGGTACGGCTGGCGCGGGGGCTTGCTGTGCGGGGACTTCGACGTTGACGGAGCCGTCGGCGTCCATGGCGGAGGACTCGAGCTGACCCTGCTGCTGCGTGAAGCCGCCGCGGAGGATGGCAAGCTGCTCAAGGGTTTCGATGGGCTCCTGGTTGGGGCCGAGGATCTGCATGCGGAAGAGGTTGCGGCAGGTATCTTCTTGGAAGCGCAGCATCATCTGCTCGAACATCTCGAAGGACTCCTTCTTGTAGGCGACGAGCGGGTCCTGCTGCGCGTAGCCACGCAGGCCGATGCCTTCCTTGAGGTGGTCCATGTTGAGGAGGTGTTCTTTCCAGAGGCCGTCGAGGACGGAGAGCATGACAATGCGCTCGTGATAGCGCAGGTTGGGCTCGCCGAGGATCTGCTCCTTGACGTTATAGCGGTCCTGGAGGAGATCGAAAATCTTGTCGCCGAGCTCACGGCGGCTCATATCACTGTAATCCACGACACCGTCGAGTTTCAGGCCGAAGATCTCGTAGACCTCGGTGTTGATGCCTTCGGTGTTCCAGTTCTGTGGCAGGGCCTTCGCGGGAGCAAATTCGTCGAGGATGTTGGAGAGGATGGTGGAGACGTAGTCATCGGCGATGAGCTGCTTCTGGTCGGTGCCTTCCATGAGCTGGCGGCGCAGGGCATACACGGCCTCACGCTGCTTGTTCATGACGTCGTCGTACTCGAGGACGTGCTTGCGGGACTCGAAGTTCTGGCTTTCTACGGCCTTCTGCGCGGACTCGATGCGCTTGGAGATCATGCGGCTTTCGATGGGCACGCCTTCTTCCATGCCGAGCGATTGCAGCAGGCCGGAGACCCACTCGCGAGCGAAGATGCGCATGAGGTCGTCTTCGAGTGAGAGGAAGAAGCGCGAGCTGCCGGGGTCGCCCTGACGACCGGCGCGACCACGGAGCTGGTTATCGACGCGGCGGGACTCGTGGCGCTCGGTGCCGAGGATGTGCAGGCCACCGGCTTCGATGACGGCGTCGTGTTCGACCTTAGTGGAGGCGACGTGCTTTTCCATCGCGTCGTTCCACTGCTGCTCGGTGACTTCGAACTCCTGCGACTGATAGAGGAAGCGGACGAAGCCGGGAGCGGCGTTGGGGGAGATGGCGCCTTCCGCGGGGGAGACGGCGCGACCGAGGTTGCGCTTGACGAGGTCCTGCTTGGCCATGAACTCAGCGTTGCCGCCGAGGAGGATGTCGGTACCGCGGCCTGCCATGTTGGTGGCGATGGTGACCATGCCGAGACGACCGGCCTGTGCGACGATCTCGGCTTCCTTCTCGTGGAACTTAGCGTTCAGCACGACGTGGCGGACGCCCTTCTTTTGAAGGATGCTGGAGAGCAGCTCGGACTTTTCGATGCTGGTGGTGCCGACGAGGACGGGCTGCTTTTCTGCGTGCAGGCGTTCGATTTCGTCCGCGACCGAGAAGTACTTTTCCTTGGCGGTGCGGTAGACGACGTCGGAGTTTTCGATGCGGAGCATCTTGCGGTTGGTGGGGATGACGACGATCTCGAGCTTGTAAATGTTATCGAACTCGGTGGCTTCGGTTTCGGCCGTGCCGGTCATGCCGGAAAGCTTTTTATAGAGGCGGAAGTAGTTCTGGAAGGTGATGGTGGCGAGGGTCTGATCTTCCTTGCGGATCTGGACGCCTTCCTTGGCTTCGACGGCCTGGTGCAGGCCATCGGACCAGCGGCGGCCCGGCATGAGGCGGCCGGTGAACTCATCAACGATGATGATCTCGCCGTCCTTGACGATGTACTCGACGTCGCGCGTGTAGAGCGCGTGGGCCTTGATGGCGACTTCGATGTGGTGCTTCATGTCCCAGTTTTCGGGGTCGGCGATGTTGCCGATGCCGAGCAGCTTTTCGATCTTCTCGAAACCTTCGTCGGTGACGGTGATGGCGCGGGCCTTTTCGTCGACGACGTAGTCGCCGGACCAGGTCTTGGTGTCGAGGGTCTCGATGAGTTCGCCGAGTTCGAGCTGCGGGATGAGCAGGTTCGCAATGGCATACTTATCGGTGGTCTTATCGGTGGGGCCGCTGATGATGAGCGGGGTGCGGGCTTCGTCGATGAGAATGGAATCAACTTCGTCGACGATGCAGTAGTATTGTCCGCGCTGCACCTGTTCGGAGAGCTCGAACTTCATGTTGTCGCGGAGGTAATCGAAGCCGAACTCGTTGTTGGTGCCGTAGGTGATATCGCTGAAGTAGGCGGCGCGGCGTTGCTCATCGGAGAGGTCGTGGACGATGACGCCGACGGACAGGCCGAGGAAGCCGTAGACCTTGCCCATCCACTCGGCGTCGCGCTTGGCGAGGTAGTCGTTGACGGTGACAACGTGGACGCCGTGACCAGCGAGCGCGTTGAGATAGCAGGGGAGCGTGGCGACGAGTGTCTTGCCTTCGCCAGTCTTCATCTCGGCGATCTTGCCGGAGTGCAGGACCATGCCACCGATGAGCTGCACGTCATAGTGGCGCATGCCGATGACGCGTTTGGCACCTTCGCGGACGACGGCGAAGGCTTCCGGGAGGATGTCGGTAAGGGCCTGCTTCTCAGCGGCGAGGATCTCTTCGGGGTCGGTGAGGCCTTCAATGGACTTGGCGATGCGGGCCTTGAACTCGAAGGTCTTCGCGGTGAGCTGCTCGTCAGAGAGCGCCGAGATGGAAGGCTCGAGGCTGTTGATCTGCTCGAGGACGGGGATGAGCTTTTTGACGGCGCGTTCGTTGCTGGTGCCGAAGACTTTGGCGAGGAATTGATTGAACATGGATGTCGTTCCTTGGGTTGCGGGCGAGGGCTTACGTCATGAGGTGCGGACGTGGCGTGTCGCAGGCAGGTGGTTTCGATAGGGGTGTGGCTGTGTTTGGCCGGAGTCAGAGCGCGAGGGTGTGTGCTCGGACGGAACTAGATGCCGGAGGTGACGGCCTGCACGCGGACGCTGTGTGCCGAGGGTGGGCGCATGGTCCAGGCGATCGTGGCGACGGTGGTCGCAGGAGCGATGATCGCGGGGGCTTCGAGGCTGCGGCTGAGCGGCGTCTCGATGGGATCGGCCGGAGCGTTCTGCAGCAGAAGCTGCGCGATGTAATGCCCGCCGATGGAGAAGTTGACATCGCGCGCGGAGCGTTCGGCTGCACCCATGGAGGTGAGCAGCAGAAGCAGGCAGGCGAGTTGGGCGGTGCGCAGACGCATCTGTAGATAGTTTAGCTGATAGCGGGGTTTCGGTGCTTAGTTGGCAGAGGGCTGGTCCGCATGGTCGATGATGAGCGCGTCGACGGGGCCTTTGGTGGCGACGAGTTTGAGGCCGAGTTGCTGCTGGAGTGCGGTGAAGAGCGGCGGTGAGGGAGCGTCCGTGGGTGCGGGGATGAGGGCGCCGCCGAATTGGGTCTCGTCGGGTGCCCATTCGAGGTCGAAGTCATAGCGACCGGTGAGGCCCGTCTTGTCAACTACGGGGCGATCGAGCATGGCGCGCTGCATCATGGCGACGACGTCCTGGATGGTGGCGTTGCGGGCGGGGAGGACGACCTTGCTGGGGTAGACGGTGTTGGTGACGTTGATGGGAGCGTCGGGGGCTGCGGAGGTGGGCTTGAGTTTGGGGCCGCCGGGGGCGACCTGGAGCTCATAGATCGAGAAGACTTTGGGCTCGCGGTGGAAGGTCAGGCCGAAGCGGTCGGTGAGCAGCCCGCGGAGCATGGCCATCTGCTGCTCGCGGGGGGGGCGGGTGTCGCCAGGGGTTATGCCGAGGATGTCAAAGTGGTCGGAGTCTACCCACTTGGGGCCGCCGGAGATGGTGCGGGGGTTGAGGTCGTAGGCCGCGGCGATGAGGAGGTTGAGGGTGAAGTGGTAGGCGATGAAGCGATGGTCGCCTTCCATCTTTATGTAGCGGCCTGACTGGGCGGCGGGATCGACGGGGTGGATGGTGGCGACGTCGAAGGCCGGGGGCTTGGGGGTCTGCGCGACTGCTGTGAGCGGGAGGAGGAGAGCGAAGGTCACGAGCAGAGAGCGGAGCATATGGGAGGCCTCGATGGAACGAGTTTAAGGCTTGGCGAGGTCGATGTGAAAGAGGTACTGGCTGCTGAGTTGGACGGAGCGGAGGTCGATTTGTTGCGGATTGGAGGGGCGGTAGGGGGCTTCGAGGAAGATGGGGGCGTCCTTGCGAAGGGGAATGATCTGGAGCTCGAGTGAATGGGTGGCGAGGGTGTTGCGCCAGCGGGCGAGGTTGAGGGTCCAGGGGGTGCCGTTGTAGAAGTTGTCGTCGAGGAGATGGTGGTCGGCGGAGAGTCGGGCGACGTCGCCGGTGTAGCTGATGTGGAGGGTGAGGTTGTGCAGGCCGGGTTGTAAGCCGGGTCGAATCGCAGCGAGAGTCGCCGGAGTGAGTTGGATTTGCCAGCTGGCTGCGGTGGCGAAGGCAGCGTCTGTTGGCGCGGAGGCCACAGTGCGGGGATGGCGACCGGGGATGGTGATGGAGGTAACGGGTGGCGCGGATTGAGGTTTACGGGTCTGTGTGAGGGTGAGGGCAGAGGGGGTAGCGGGGACTTTGAGTTGCTGGTGACGAGGCACTAGGAGCGGGGGCAGGAAACTGGTGGCGAAGGAGCCGGGCTGGCTGGATTCGAGCCAGAGGTCGGTGCCGTCGGCGAAGGCTTCGGCGGAGGTGAGGAGCAGGTGGTCGCCGTCGGATGCGTGGACGCGGACCGTTGATTCGGCTTGTTGCTGCGAGAGGAGGTAGAGGTGTGTGCCGCCAGCGGAGTAGAAAGGCCTGAGAGATAGCTTAGGCGTGAGGCGTTTGGGATGGGCGTTTTCGCCGAGGACGAAGTTTGCGGGGACGCCGGGGGTTTCGGTGAAGAAGTAGGCGTCGCCGGTGGTGGTGTGGGTGTGGGAGATGAGTTGCGCGGTGGCGGAGATGAGGTGGATGGGGCCGAGGTCGAGGCCGAAGGGCCAGATGCCGTAGGCGCCTGCGGGGAGTGTGATGGGCTGCTCGGGGAGGCGGAGTTCCTGCGCGCCGAGCTTGATGGTGGTCTGGAAGTCGGGGCGGGCCGGCATTGGCTGGGGGCCGCGGACGTGGTTGTTGAAGAAGAGGAAGCCGCTGTGGCCGTTGGAGCGAACGGCGGCGCGTGCGGGGGCGAGGTCGGCGGGGCTTGCCGGCTCAAGGTTGGGAGCAACGACCGTCATGGGGGCGAGCTGGTCGCCGAAGCCGTTTAGGAAGAGGTTCATGAGGCGCAGCTTGCCGAGCGAGGGGCGGGCATCGCCGGTTTCGCCGAGCGGGGCCTGGAAGTCGTAGCTCTTGATGGGGAGGTCGTTGGGGTAGTGGGTTGCCAGCGATTCCTGCAGCGTCGTGAGTTTGCCGTCGGGGTTGATGCCGCCCTGGAACATGTAGCTGCCGTACAGGTTCGCGCCGGAGCCGAGGAGGACGGGCATCATCGCGGCGACGTCGTCTGCGGAGATGACGGGACGGCGATGATAGGTGTCCTCAATGCCGCCACCGACCTCGGCTGTGAGGAAAGGGAGATCGTAGGTGGCGGGTTGTGATGGGGTGTTGCCGGTGGCGCCGATGGCTCCCATGTTGGCGGAGACACGGGTGTGGAAGCGGAAGGCGTAGACCTCCTGCGGGGGTAGGTCGTGGAGGCTGTCGTCCCAGGGGGCGTCGGGATAGCCGCCGAAGACCTGCACGAACTCGCCGTGCGGGAAGACGGCGTTATCCCAGCCGGTGAGGGTGTAGAAGGGGACGTCCATGCCGTGCTGTTGGGCGAGGTGCTTCAGGGTGAGCAGGTGGTGCTCGCCTGCGCCGGGGCCACGCTGACTGTACTCGTTTTCGATCTGGATGCCGACGATGGGGCCACCATCTTTGAAGTAGAGACCGTCGAGCTGGTGGGCGATCTGGGCGAAGAAGGTGTCGACGGCGGCGAGATAGATGGGGTCGTCGCGGCGGGTGTGGGGCGACTTGGCGAGAAGCCAGTCGGGCAGGCCACCGTTCCGGGCTTCGCCGTGTGCCCAGGGGCCAACGCGCACGATGACGGAGAGATGATGGCGAGCGCAGGCCTGAATGAAGGCGCGGAGGTCGCGGTCGCCGGACCAATCCCACTGGCCTTCGATCTCTTCGTGATGAATCCAGAAGACGTAGGTGGAGACGATGTCGACGCCTGCGGACTTCATCTTCAGGAGTTGTTCGTCCCACTGCTCGCGGGGCACGCGGGAGAAGTGGAACTCGCCCATGACGGGGAGCCACGGTTTGCCGTCGCGGAGAAGATAGCGGTCGTTGAGACCGAGGGTGTGGCCTCCGGGGGCAGAGGCGAACTGCGGTGTGTAGGAGGCGGGAGCGGGTGGTCCTCCTGCGCGGGTCGCGTCGAAGACGAGCTGGTTCTGCGCGTGCAGCGTGGTCGCAAAAACGAACGGGAGCAAGAGGGCAGTCAGCTTCATTTGAGGTAGGCGACGAGGGGAGAGTGTGCGTTGCGGAGGGCCTGCGCGACGGATTCGGCGTTCATCTGCGCGCCTTCGGCGCTGGTGTGGGTGTGGTCCTTGGGAAAGAGCAAGGCAGTTTTTTCGGGGCCGAGGGCCTGGAACTTGTCGGCGGCGATGGGGGCCATGTCGATGAAGAGGACATGCTCCTGCTGGGCGATCTGCTGGATGAAGGCGTTGTAGCCCATGTCGCGCTCGATTTGCGGAGTGCCGTTGGCGTCGGGCTTCCAGATGTTGCGGACGGTGAGCGAGAGCACGGCGGGGGTGACGCCCTTGGCTTTGGCTTCATCGATCATCTTGCGCATGTACCAGCCGTAGGTGTGGACGGTTTCCGTGGTTCCCGCGAGGGGGCCGGTGGTTTGCGGCACGTCCTGGGTCTCGTCGCCGATGCCTTTGAGGTCGCCGCGGGGCTTGGCTCCGCCGAGATCGCCGCCGTCGTTGTGGCCCATCTGGAGGAGGAGGTAGTCGCCGGGTTTTATCTCGGCGAGGACGCTCTTCCAGTGACCTTCGTTGATGTACGTACGGGAGCTGCGGCCGGCGATGGCGCGGTTCGCGACGTTGATGCGGGAGGTGTCGAAGAGGGGAGCGAAGTGGTCGCCCCAGCCGAGGTCGGCGTTGTTGCGGGCGGTGGAGTCGCCGACGATGAAGACGGTGGGTAGCGCGGGGTTGAGGGCGGCGTCTGTGTGGACGGCGGTCTGCTCGGGGGTGATGGGGGCACCAGGCTGCTGGGCGACGGGGGTGAGGGCGGGAGCCAAAAACAATGTGGCTATTGAAATCAGGCGACGCATGGGAGCTAGCGTACTCCTCTGAAGGTAGGATGTGGGAGTGAATTCTTGTAAGCGGAGGCAGTGCATGCGGTTGGTTCGTTCGATGGTGTGGGTGGCGTTTGCGGGGTCGATGGCGTTGGGCGCGGTGGCGCAGCAGACGGGCTGGGTGGTGAAACCGGAGTGGGTGCGGGCGCATGAGGAGTTTCTGGCGAGCGATGTGATGCAGGGGCGCGGGAGCGCGACGCGCGATGAGGAGATTACGGCGACGTACGTGGCGAGCGAGTTCATGGCGTACGGGCTGAAGATGGTGCCGGGGATGAGTGGGTATCTGCAGGGTGCGGAGATCGTTGCGCCAATGCTGGATGGCCATGCTACGGTGTCGGCAGGTGGTGTGACGTTACAGGAGGGCAAGGATTTTGATCTACTGAACTCGCCAGGGAAGATGGCGGAGGGCAAGCTGCTGCTTGTAGCGGTGGGGGATATCGCGGCGGCGAAGGTGGAGCGTGGAGCGGCGGTGCTCGTGACCGGAGTTGCCGATGTGGATGCGGCGCTTAATGCCTACGGAGGGCTCCGCCGCAAGGGTGCTGCGGTGGTGCTGCTGGTGCAGGCGCCGGGGACCGAGAACCTGCTGGGCATGCTGGGCGGAACCACGCGCACTCCGATTCGGCTGGCGGATGACCCCGCGCCGCTGGCACGACCGACGTTCGTGCTCGTCCACGCCGATGCGGCGGCAAAGCTGACCGACGGAAGCACGGTGAGTGTCGCCGTGAAGTTGCTTCCCGACGCGAAGCCGCGCAGGACGTTCAATGCGATTGGATATCTGCAAGGGACGGATGCGAACTCCGGGACGATTCTGCTGACGGCGCATCTAGACCATCTGGGCGTGGGGCGTCCGGTGAATGGGGATGCGATCTACAACGGAGCGAATGACGATGCTGCGGGTACGACGGCTGTGCTGGAGCTGGCGCATGCTCTGGCGGCGGGGCCGAAGCTGAAGCGGAGCGTGCTGTTCGTCTGCTATGGCAGCGAAGAGGCGGGCGAGTTGGGGTCGACGTACTTTGGAAAGCACTCGCCGGTGCCGTTGAAGGACCTGGTGACGAACCTGGAGTTCGAGATGATCGGCAACCAGGACCCCAAGATGCCGAAGGGTGTGCTGCTGCTGACGGGATGGGAGCGGAGCAATCTTGGGCCGACGCTGAAGGCGCATGGCGCGCTGCTGGGGCCTGATCCGTATCCGGAGGAGCACTTCTTCGAGCGCAGCGATAACTATGCGCTGGCGTTGCAGGGAGTGGTGGCGCATACGGCTGCGGGCTGGGGCACGCCGCCGACCTATCATCAGCCGAGCGACGACCTGGCGCATCTGGATGTGCCGTTCATGACGTCGGCGATTCAGAGCCTGGTGGAGCCCGTGCGGTGGCTTGCGGACAGCGACTTCAAGCCGGAGTGGGTGGCTGGGGGAAGACCTAAAGGTAGGGAGTAGGGAATAGGGAGCAGGGAATAGTGAGCAGGAAGTCGGGATAGATGAGTCGTTCCGGTACGAGCAAGCAGCAGGTCCTTCGCTTCGCTCAGGATGACAAGTCAAAACACCAACGATGTTAGAAATCTGCTTCAGGAGAGACGCAAGATCGATCGTGTGTAGGATAGGCTGCAAGCTCTGGCTCAATTGAATAGCAAGGGAGGCTTATGCCTGCACCGGTTACCGATGTTGCGGATGATCCTGTTCTGGAAAGTGCCCTGCGCAAAGCTTGGTGGCGGCTGATTCCGCTGCTGGCTGTGTGCTACCTGGTGGCCTATATGGACCGGGCGAACATCAGCTTTGCGGCGGATACGATGAGCCGCGATCTGCACTTTACGCCGAAGGTGTATGGGCTGGGCGCGGGGCTATTCTTTGTGAGCTATGCGGCATGCGAGATTCCTTCGAACCGACTGCTGCTGAGGTTTGGGGCGCGGCGGTGGCTGGCGCGCATTATGCTGACGTGGGGCGTGGTGGCGATGGCGATGATGTTTACGCGCTCGACGCGCAGCTTTTATGGATTGCGTCTGCTTTTGGGGGTGGCGGAGGCGGGGTACTTCCCGGGGGCGATTTACTTTCTGTCGCAGTGGTTTCCGCGCAGATTGAGGGCGCGGGCGCTGAGCTTGTTTTATATAGGGTTTCCGCTGAGCAGCGCGATTATGGGAGCGCTAGCGGGGGCTTTGCTGGGGCTCGATGGAAAGCTTGGGCTGCGTGGCTGGCAGTGGATCTTCCTGGTGGAGGCTCTGCCTGCGGTGTTGCTGTCGGGGGTGATGCTGTGGGGATTGCCGGATAATCCTTCTGCGGCGAAGTGGCTCAGTGCGGAAGAGCGTGAGGCGCTGGTGGCAGAGGTGAAGCAGGACGATGGCGGGGCGTCGGAGCACCATGCGGGGAGCCTCGGTGTGGTGCTGCGAAGTGTGCGGGTGTGGACGGTAGCGGTGTTCTACTTCTGCGGGCTGGGCACGCTGTATGCGCTGACGTTCTCATTGCCGACGGTGCTAGGGCAGAGCCTTGGGTGGGATGCCGGGCGGGTTGGATACTTGATCGGCGGGCTGGGGGTTTTGGGAGCGGTGGCGATGTTGGGGAATGCGTGGCTGTCGGACCGAAGCGGCAAGCGCGGACCGTACATCATTGCGTGTGCGTGGTTGATGGCAATTGGTGCTGTGATTACGGGGACGCATCTTGCGGGGTGGCAGGGCGTGGCAGGGGTGCTGCTGATGATGCTGAGCTACTACGCCATGCAGGGGCCGCTGCTGGGGGTGCTGACGACGCTGCTGCCGGGTGAGGCCTCGGCGGTGGCGATTGCGTTTGTGAATATGTGCGGGATTGCGGGCGGGTTTGTGGGGCCGTATTGGATGGGGTGGATGCGCGAGGCGAGCGGAGGCTATGCTGTAGGCATCGGTGCGCTGGTGGTGCCATGTTGTGTGGCGGCTGCCTGCATGTGGGCGGCGACTCGGAAGAGTGCTTCAGTGACTGTGGCAAGGGAGAGTTTGGGATGAGCAGTGCAGTTGAGTTTGCTAAGGCCAATGGTGGGCGGTTTGTGGATGAGTTGAAGGACCTGCTGCGGATTCCGTCGGTGTCGACGGCTCCTGAGCATGTTGAGGATGTGCGCAAGGCTGCGGAGTTTGTGGCGAGTGGGCTGCGGGCTGCCGGGCTTGAGGGGGTGCGGCTGATCGAGACGTCGACGGAGCCTTCAGCCGCGAAGCAGGGACGCAAAGGACATCCGCTGGTGTATGCGGAGTGGTTGCATGCAGAAGGCAAGCCTACTGTGTTGCTCTATGGGCACTATGACGTGCAGCCCGCGGAGCCGCTGGATGAGTGGAAGTCGCCACCGTTTGAGCCGACCGAGCGCGATGGCAACATCTATGCGCGTGGCGCGGTGGATGACAAGGGGCAGATGTGGATGCATGTGAAGGCGCTGGAGTCTCTGTTGAAGACAGAGGGCAAGCTGCCGGTGAATGTGCGTGTGATTGTCGAGGGAGAGGAAGAGGTTGGCGGTGAGGGCATCGCGGCGTTTGTGCGCGAGCATGGCGACCAGTTGAAGGCCGATGCGGCGTTGGTGTCGGATACAGAAATGTTCGCGCCGGAGCTGCCGACGTTATGTGTCGGGCTGCGCGGGATGATCTATACCGAGCTTGAGGTGCGTGGTGCTGCGACCGATCTGCATAGCGGTATGTATGGCGGCGCTGCTCCGAATCCGTTTGTGGCGCTGGCGCAGATCATTGCCAAGCTGAAGGATGAGGATGGGCATGTATCGATTCCGGATTTCTATGACGGGATTGAGGAGCCGACGGCTGACGAACTGAAGGCGTGGAAGTCGCTGCCGTTCGATGAAGAGCACTATCGAAAGACCGAGGTGGGTTCAACGGAGCTGACGGGTGAGCCGGAGTTCAGCGTGCTGGAGCGGACGTGGTCGCGGCCAACGATGGATGTGCATGGGATGCCGGGCGGGTTTGTCGGTGCGGGAGCGAAGACGGTGATTCCGGCGAAGGCGCTGGCGAAGATCAGCTTCCGACTGGTGCCGGGGATGAAGCCGGAGGCGACGTTTGAGAAGTACAAGAAGTATGTGGAGTCGATTGTGCCGAAAGGCGTGACGGCCGAGGTGCGGATGATTCACTCGGGCGAGCCGATCGTGGTGAGTACGGACAATGAGTTCATTGCGGCTGCGAAGGCGGCGATGGGCGAGGTCTTTGGCAAAGAGACGGTGTTCGTGCGGGGCGGTGGATCGATTCCGATCGTGGGGGACTTTGTGCGCGAGCTGGGGATTCCAACGGTGATGATGGGCTTTGGACTGCCGGATGATAACCTTCATGCGCCGAACGAGAAGTTTCATCTGGCGAACTTTCATCGCGGGATCGAGTCGATCATTCTGTTTCTGGATAAGGTCGGCGCGGCGTAGCGGGAGCAGAGTTGAGCGAGCGTTCTCAGGTACAGGGCTTTGTGCTGGCAGGTGGCAAAAGTTCGCGGATGGGAAGCGATAAGGCGCTGCTGTCGTTCCGCGCGCGACCGATGGTGGAGATTGCGCTGGCGACGCTATGTACGGTAAGTGACAAAGTGGCGATCAGCGGCAATCGTGAGGATCTTGCGGCGTGGGGAGAGATAGTACCGGAGCGGCGAGCGGGGGAGGGTCCGGCGGCGGGGATTGAGGCGGCGCTGGAGTGCTCGGAGAGACCGTGGGTGCTGATGCTGCCGGTGGATGTGCCGATGATGTCTGCGGAACTACTGAGGAAGTGGATGGCTTTCGTTCTGGGCCGCGAGGGTGTTCGCGCGAGTTATATGGAGTGTTCCGGGGAGTGGCATCCGGCTCTATGTCTGGTGCATCGGGATTGTTTGTCCCTGTTCCGAGAGGCTTTGGATGGCGGGGACCGGAAGTTGACGAGAATATTCAAAGGATTTGGGGAGAAGCTGCTGGTGGTGGACGCAGAGGGGCTGATGCCGGGAGCTGTGAGATATTTTGCCAACGTGAATACGCCTGAGGAGCTAGCAGCGGCGGAGGCTGCCGAGTAGGTGCGGTGGATGACATACTTAGATATGGCCGAGCCAGAGAGCAATGAACTCAAAGACCGGGGGAAAGATTTGCCCGGGATCAAGACGGACGGGGCCAACGAAGAACTAACTGCAGATGTCTCCGCAGACATTGCTCCAGCGGTGGAGGACTTCCTTCAAGAGGGAGTGATGGCGAACTTCGAGCCTGAGACGGTGGAAGATGGCGCTAAGGGGCGGGTGGCAGAAGAGACGCTGCCGTACATCTCGTTTGAACATGTGTCGAAGTCGTTTGGTGACTTTGTGGTGTTGAAGGATGTGAGCTTCTTTGTGAATCCGGGCGAAACGCTGTGCATTCTGGGGCGCAGCGGCGTGGGTAAGTCAGTGTCGCTACAGATTTTGATGGGATTTTTGAAGCCGGACAGTGGCACGGTGCGGGTAGCCGGGCAGGACATTGCAGGGCTGAGCGAGCGAGAGATGCAGCAGGTGCGCCGCAAGGTGACGATGGTGTTTCAGAATGGCGCCCTGTTCGATTCGATTACGGTGGGTGAGAATGTTGCGTTTCCTCTGCGGGAGCGCGGCAACATGGAAGAAGACCAGATACTGACGGTGGTAAAGGGGTTGCTGGAGATGGTTGGCGTAGCGGGGATGGAGAATGCGCTGCCTTCAGACCTTTCGACCGGAATGAAGCGATCAGTAGCGATCGCGCGGGCACTGGCAGCCCAGCCGGCGGCGGTGCTGTATGACGAGCCGACGACGATGGTCGACCCGCTGATGGCACACCTTCTAGGCGACCTGATCCAGCGTTTGAAGGCGCAATTGCATCTCACCAGTATTGTAGTTACCCACGACATGCGTTTTGCCGAGAAACTGGCTGACCGTGTGGTGTTCCTGCATGAAGGCACAGCGCGATTCTTCGGGACCACGGAGGAGATGAGAGCGACGCAGGACCCAGTGCTGCATGAGTTTCTCGCACTAGACGAACTCATTTTGCCTGGGACCGTTTTGGATAGGGGGCAAGCGGGCGGATCGGCGTTTCGTCGCTGAGTTTCGGTCACGGTTCGCAGGACCTACTCAGTCTGGTTATAGAATGGTCGAGCTAGTAGTTGCGCCGACTGTACTCTTTACCGCGACCTCGTACGTTTGGAAGACGGTGTTTTGCTCTCGAGATTGGCCATGACGATTCCCGATATTTTGGAACAAAATCAAATTATCCCTGACGGACAGCAGCAGAAAGCCGGTTCCGCGTCGCGACACGGTGGGCTTTCGGCACGGTTGTCGATCACGGTACTGCTGTGGGTGGTGCTGGATTATGTGTGTGCGCTGGCGTCGGGCCTGATCGCCTTTCGGATCCGCCAACATGCTCGGATTGCTCCGCTGTATCACGGCTTCCTCAATCATCAATTCTGGTTGAGCCTGCCTTTGATTTCGGTAGTGTATGTGGTGTTGTTTGGCCTGTATTTGATCGCGTTTGCACGCGTTTACGGGTTATATCGGGCGGCGGATCACAGCAGCGGCCTGAATGAACAGCGGATGACGGTGCAAGCGGTGCTGACGGCGGGGCTGCTGCTGTGCGGTACGTTGTATGTGATGCGGGCGTATGCGGTGTCACGTATTGTGGTGGCGCTGACGCTGGTGCTGACGATGAGCGCGATGATGGTGCGCCGTTTCGTCTGGCGCAAGGTGCGGGAACGTCGGTTCCTGGATGGGCGCGATGTACGCAATGTGCTAATCGTAGGCGAAGGCCGCGTGGCGGATGCGCTGCGTGAGCATTTGCAATCGTTGCCGTACATGGGCTTTCGCTTCAAGGGTTTCGTTTCGGTGGAGGGTGGCGGACACGGGACCGAGGTGGTAAGCGATGTGGAGAACTGTGTTGCGGTGGCGCGGTCCCTGTTTGTGGACGAGATCTACTTTACGGCGGCAGTGGCGAAAGAAACGGTGGTTGCAGTCGTCGAGGAGGCACACGAAAACGGCATCGACGTGCGCATTGTGCCGGATATGTACGACGGGTTGGCGTGGAACGCGCCGGTGGAGTATGTGGGACAGTTTCCGACGATTCCTCTGCATATGCGAGATTTTCCGCGCGGCGCATTCGTTTTGAAGCGCATGATGGATGTCATTTTTGCGCTTATCGCGCTGATCCTTTGCTCGCCCGTAATGCTGGTGGTGGCACTGCTGATCAAGACGGAATCGGACGGGCCGATTCTTTATGCGGCCAAGCGCGTGGGTCGAAAAGGGCGCACGTTCAGCTGCTACAAGTTCCGCACGATGGTGAACAAGGCGGACAAGCTAAAGGCTTCGCTCGAACACCGCAATGAGCGTGACGGCATCCTGTTCAAGATTACCGACGATCCACGTATTACGGCGACCGGTGCGTGGTTGCGGAAGTTTTCGCTCGATGAGTTGCCGCAGTTCTTCAACGTTCTGCTTGGGGATATGAGCATCGTTGGACCGCGGCCACCGTTGAGTTCCGAGGTCGCCAAGTACGATATCGCGCATCTTCGTCGATTGGATGTGCTGCCGGGCATCACCGGGCTGTGGCAGGTTCAGGCGCGGCAGAACCCTTCGTTCGATCAGTACATCTCGCTGGATACGGCGTACGTGGAGAACTGGAGCCTGCTGCTCGATCTGCAGATCATGCTGCGTACGGTTGGGGTGATTGTGAGCGGCACTGGAAGCTAAACAAGAGGTCGTAGGGGACGGGAGTGGGGAGTAGAAGCCGCTCAGTTCCGATAGACTGGTTGTGTGCGGATAGCGCTGGCTCAAATCAATCCTACTGTCGGAGACTTTGCGGGGAACCTCGCGCTGATCTCTTCTTTTGTCGAACGGGCGGCGGCGCAAGGCGTCGATCTGGTGATGTTTCCTGAGCTTGCGACGTGTGGTTATCCTCCGGCAGATCTGCTGGAGAAAGAATCTTTTATCAAACAGGCGGAAGAGACGCTCGCTGCCGTGGCGGCTTTGACGCGCGGCGTGCGTCGACCGGCGATTCTGTGCGGATCGGTGATGCGCTGCGAGGCGGTGCGGGGCAAGCATGTGCGCAACGTGGCGGCCATGCTGGTCGACGGTGAGGTGCAGTCGGTGCAGCAGAAGATGCTGCTCCCGTTCTATGACGTCTTCGATGAGCAGCGATATTTTGAGCCTGCGACGGAGCAGTCGCTGTGCGTGGTGAAGGGGCGCGCAGTGGCGGTTACCATCTGTGAGGACGCCTGGAACGACAAGATGTTCTGGCCGCGGCAGATGTATCCGGTGGACCCGATCGAGGAGCTGATGAGGCAGTGGTCGATACTGCCGCAGCCCTTGAGCGGGCATCGGCTGATTCTGAACATCTCTGCTTCGCCTTACTGGCATGACAAGGTCGAAGTCCGTCAGAAGATGCTGGGTGCGCTGGCTCAGCGGCATAACGCGACGCTGGTGATGGTGAACCAGGTAGGCGCGAATGACAGCCTGGTGTTCGATGGCAGCTCGCTGGCGGTGGGGCCGGATGGCGCGGTGCTGGCCCAGGCGAGGAGCTTTGCGGAAGACCTGCTGGTGATCGATACAGAGGCACCGGCGAAGAGCGTGGTGGCCGTAGAGGATGAGATTGCGCTGACGTGGCAGGCGCTGGTGCTGGGAACGCGCGACTATGTGCGCAAGTGCGGCTTCAAGAAGGCTCTCGTCGGGCTGAGCGGCGGCATCGACTCGGCGCTGGTGGCTGCTATTGCGGTCGAGGCACTCGGAGCGGAGAACGTGCAGGGTGTGGGGATGCCGAGTGAGTTTTCTTCGACTGGTTCGGTCAGCGATGCGGAGATGCTGGCGAAGAACCTTGGTATCGCGTTTTCGATTCTGCCGATCCGCGAGATTTATACGCAATTCACGGGAGTGCTGGCTCCGGCGTTTGAGGGGACACCGTTCGGGCTGGCAGAGGAGAACCTGCAGCCGAGGATCCGGGGAAGCCTGTTGATGGCGTTGTCGAATAAGACGGGTGCTCTGGTGCTGACGACCGGGAACAAGAGCGAGATGGCTTGTGGGTATTGCACACTGTACGGCGACATGGTGGGCGCGCTGGCGGTGATTGCGGATGTGTATAAGACCGAGGTCTACGACCTGAGCCGATATGTGAATCGCGAACGCGAGGTGATTCCGAGCGATACGCTGACGAAGCCGCCGTCGGCTGAGCTGCGGCCGGGGCAGAAGGACACGGACTCGCTGCCGCCGTACGAGGTGCTCGATCCGATTTTGAGAGCTTATATCGAAGAGTACGTTCCGGCGGAAGAGATTGCGGAGTCGCAGGACGTTGAGTTGGAGCTGGTGCGGAAGGTGATTCGGCTGGTCGAGATCAGCGAGTACAAGAGGCAGCAGGCGGCGCCTGTGCTGAAGGTTTCACGGAAGTCGTTTGGCATGGGAAGGCGTTTCCCGATCGCAGCCAGGCGTTAGTTCGGAACGATCACAACTGGACGATCACAACAAAAGAAGGGTTGATGCAATGAAGAGGATGAAGCAGTGGTTGCCGGCAGCGGCGTTGACGATGATGTGTGCGGTTGCGGCGATGGCGCAGACCAGTGAAGTGGAGACTCCGAAGCCGCAGGCAAATGCACCTCAGGTGGCAGCTCCCGTGTTTCCAGCGGTCAATCCGAAAAACTTCACGGCGCCCTCGCCGACTGCGGATGAGGTTAACTCTTTTCTGAAGTCGATGTGGGGTTATGACGAGAACCGCAAGTGGGAGGTGGCTGCAATCCTGAAGACGTCGGCGCCGGGTGTGGCGAAGGTGGTTGTATTTGTGTCGGAGGCGGGACAGGCGAGCGCGAAGACGACCGTCTTCTTTACGACTCCCGACGGCAAGCATGCGATCGCCGACCAAGTGATTGACTTCGGTGCGCAGCCATTTGCGGAGACTCGCAAGAAGTTGCAGGATGCTGCGGACGGCCCGGCGCAGGGCGCTACCGGGAAGGAGCTGCTGTTGGTGGAGTTTGCTGATCTGCAGTGCCCGCATTGCAAGGAGGCTCAGGGAGCAATGGCGAACCTGGCGAAGGATTTCCCGCAGGCGCGTATTGTGTACCAGAACTTCCCCTTGCCCGAGGTGCATCCGTTCGCGTTCCGCGCAGCTGCCGAAGGCCTGTGTGTGCGCAAGGCGAAGGGCGATGCGGCGTTCTTTACCTACGCGGCTGCGGTGTATGACAAGCAGGCGTCTCTGACACCGGAGCTGGCGGACAAGACGCTGGCCGACGCGGTGACGGCTGCCGGTGGCGATCCAGCTGCGGCTGCGACGTGCGCTGCGACCGAGGCGACGAAGCAGGTGGTGACGGCTTCGATCGAGCTTGGCAAATCTGTAGGTGTGGACCAGACGCCCACGCTTTTCGTCAATGGTCATGCTTTGCCGATGAACGCGCTGCCGTATGAGACGCTGCGGAAGATCGTGGCTTATCAGGCTGGTCTGGATGGAGTTACGGTTCACTTGCAACCGATGCTCGGTACTCTGAAGTAAGGCCGGGAAGTAAGAGCGAGGAAGCTGAAACTATGAGGATTGTTGTACTTTCGCCGCATCGGGATGATGCCGCGCTCGCACTCGGATTGACCATCGGCGCGTGGCTCGAACAGGGCCACGCGGTCGAGGTGATGAACGTTTTTTCGCGCACGGAACAGGCTCCCTTTTCGGATGTCGACTCGCTGCATGGCAACGACCGTGTGTCGTTTGCGACGGCGGTACGCAAGCGGGAGGATGAGTCGTGGGTGAAACTCTACCAGGGACTGCCGGGCAGGGGCAGGGTGACGTTGTCGGAACTAAACCTGAAGGATGCGCCGTTGCGGCTGCACTGCGGGGTCGATGAGGTCTTCCGCGAGCCTGAACCGACGGAGAAGGTGGTGCTGAAGATCAAGCGCGCGCTGGAGCAGTCGCGCGCTGCGGTATTGGTGCTGCCACTGGGTGTGGGGGGGCATGTCGATCACCTGACGGTGCGACAGCTGGCTTTACCGGCGGATATGAATGTGACGCCGGTGGCGTTCTATGAGGATCAGCCTTACTCTGCACTGGAGCCTGCGAAGGTGGAGGTGGCGGTGCAGGAAGGTGCTCTGGCAGCTGGTGCTCCGCTTCAGGCGTGGTTTGCCGCGGAGCCGCCTGCGGATATGGCGGCCGCGATCAAGCGCAAGCGCCGGATGGCGCTTTGTTATGACTCGCAGTATGAAGACGCGACGGCGGATACGATTGCGGAATACAGTGCGCAGTATGAAGGGCGCGAGCGGCTTTGGACGAATGCTGCGTGGCGAGCGACGAGCTTCGTGCGTTAGTTCTGTGATGCGAAGGCCTAAACGACGATGGCCCATGAGATTCAGCCGTGAAGGCGACGTCTCGTGGGCCATCGTCGTTGCTCAGGTGGTTCTTGGCCTTACGGCTCGATCAGGCGCCGCAGGTGAAAGAGGCGTTCGCGTTCGATCTGAGTGACGACAGCGTCGCCGGAGAGCTGTGGGTTGACGACGGCTTCGAAGGCGCGCCACTCGTCTCGGTACTTGATCCAGGCGGCTTGAGTTTCCTGCACACCTGCCGGCGTGATGGTGGTGCCGCGCAGGGTGCTTTCGCCCTTCGGGCCGGCGAGGATGTCGTAGTTCTTAACGACGAGGGCATCGACGGTGGCTGCGGTGGTGGGCTGTGCGTAGTCGGGTTTGGCGAAGAGGGTGAAGTCGCTGACGAACTGGCCGCGAATCTTGTCTTCTTCCTGCAACTGACGGGCCCAGCCGGTGAGGCCGCTTTGATCGACCTCGTTTTTCAAGCGGGCTGTCTCGAAGGCACCCTCGGCAGTTTGTAGACCCTTGAAGGCTTCCTGGCCAGCGGGAGTGAGCTTGTCGACGTAGGCTACGAGGTTGTCATAGCGACGGGCATCATGAACGCGGAGCAGCACGGCGGCGCACCAGCCGTAGGTCTGGCCGGTGGTGGCGGTGGTGCATAGGTCAAACTTCGGCGGGCTCTGCGGATTGGCGGCGATCTTATCGATGACCTTTAGGCGAGCGAGAATTTCAGCTTCGCTGGCCTGCTTGTTTTCGCAGACGAAGCGGCGGGCGACGTCGAGATCGCGCGGCACGCCTTCGCCGTTGGCGTAGACGACGCTGAGGACGCCGGGGCCTGTGAAGAGGCTGCCGTCTTTATCGACGTGCTGGATGCGCTCGATCAGGGCGCAGGAGCGAGCGGCGACGGGATCTTTGGCGCGGCCAATGCCGAAGTAGAAGGCGGTGGAGTCGCAGTCGGGCTGGATGCGCGGATCAAGACCACCATCGAAGGGCTTCGCCAAAGCGTCACCGCACTCGGGTGGCGGCGCGACAGCAGGCGTATCCGTTTGAGCAACAGAGGCAAGAGGAAGGGCCAGCAGTGCGGCAACGATCAGAAAGTTTCTCATGATGTCCGTATTCTAACTGCCGTTGTTGCGTTACGTGCCAGAGGACGGAAGTCATGGTGCAGTTTGTGAGGCATTGATTTTGAAAAAGGAGTGCCGGTCTAAATAAGGACCTGCAACTGGCCGATAGAAGCTTCGAGGCCCTGTCAGCAAACAAACGGCCATTTGAAGGCAGGGAGGACACACCTATGTCTGTGGCAGGTATTTCAGGCAGTCTTACGGATGCGACCTCGTTGACGAGCGCGGAGCAAATTGCCAATGAGTTCAACTAACTGGGCAAAGACCTAAAGTCGGGGAACCTCTCAGCGGCGCAGTCGGACTTTGTCACGCTGCAGCGGGACCTACAGCACGCCTCAGCGACGGCTTCGAGCTTGAGCGGAGTCTCCGGACATCGCCACCACCGTCACCACGCGGATAGCGACAGCATTCAGATGAGCAGCACGGATTCCAGCAGCAGTCAGACGGGTACAACGAGCGAGCTCCTGAAGCAGCTGGGCCAGGAACTGCAAGCGGGAACCTTGAGTGGGGCTCAGCAGGTATTCGGCGCGCTGCAGTCGGATTTGCAGCAGGCGAGCACAGCCAGAAGCGGAGCTTTACAGGCTGAGGGGAGTCAGTCGACGATCTTCGTGAGAGGGTAACGCGTAAGTCGCTTATTTGAGTAGAGACGACAAAGCCGCTCCGAAAGGGGCGGCTGTTTCATTTATGGAGGCGCGGGTCGGGATCGAACCGACGCATAAAGGTTTTGCAGACCTCTCCCTTACCACTTGGGTACCGCGCCCCTTGGGAAACTGAACATCGCTAGCAGTTCTCTCCGGGCGTTGAAGAAGAGAAGGTTTTGGAGCGGGAGACCGGGGTCGAACCGGCGACATCTTCCTTGGCAAGGAAGCACTCTACCACTGAGCTACTCCCGCCCTGCCACTCTTTGAATATATCGAGTCTTGCGAGGTTTTGCAATCCCTTGGGGTGGCATCACACAGTGCAAAACTGAGAAAACAAAGCTATAGGGAGAAATTATTTGGTGCTGAGTTACTGAGCGGTCGACTCGGTATGGATTGCAGCCAGAGGCTTGCTGTTGAAGTGTGGCGCGCCGGCGCGGACGATGTGAGGCGTGATGGTGAGGACAAACTCGTCGGTGTCGACCTCTTTGGCCTTGTCGGTGCCTTGAAAGCCGGGGAGTTCACTAAGGCCGGGGAGGCCGTCGATGGAGCGGATCTCCTGCTTGGTGACGAGTTGTGCGAGCAGGGCGGTCTTGCCAACGGGGATAGTGATAGTCGAGGCCAGCGCCCGATCGTTGAGGATTGGAATGCTGTTCAGCGAGGAGCCGCCGAGGGCTTCGAGCTTCATGTCGAGTTTGAGGCTGATGTCGTCGCCACGCAGGACGGTGGGCGTCATCTTCAGGGTGATGCCGAGGTCTTCAAACTGAAATTGCGGAACGCTCGCCTGGGTGCTGGCGAGCAGACTGGAGAGAGCGCTGCTGACGCTGGTACCCGCGGAGGTGAGTCCGGCGAGCTGGGAGGCAAGAGAGCTGCTGATGCCGGAGCTGTAGGTACCGGTGATGACGGGATAGCGCGAGCCTGCGCGGAAGTTGACGGGCTGGCCGTTGCCTGCGCGGATCTGGATGGCGTCCAGCAGGCGGGAGTCCGAGGTGTTGAGCGCGAGATTGAAGCTGGAGTTAGAGCCAAGATAAAGGCCGGAGAAGGCGAGGCCGCCACCGAAGGTCCCCAGCAGGCCGGTGAATTGTGTCGAGTTGGAGAGCGTTCCCGAGGCGACGAGAAATCCGATCTCCTGGAGTTCCTGCTGCAGAGTGGAACCGGTCAGCTTCAAAAGACCTTCGGAGATGGCCTCGCTGAGGAGTGACTGATTGGCGGTGATGAGCGATTCGGCTTCAGCAGCGATGCTGATGACACCGGCTGAGCTGGGCAGGATGGCTCCGATGTCGTTCTTGCGCGTGTTGGTGATCTCGTACAGGTTCACATCGAAGAGGATGTCGGTGCCGCCATCGGCCATGTCGGTATAGACGGCGTTGACGAGCTTGAGCGATTCGACATCGCCGCGTAAAAGAATGAAGCCGCTGCTGGAGCTGGCCGTGACCTGCTTCACGTCGAAGATGTTGCGAGCCACGTTGGCGAGCTCGGTCATCTGTTCCTGCGAGTAGCCGGGGAGGTAGACCGTCTCTTCGACAAGCGGCTGGAACTCCTGCCGGTACTCGGGTGTGTCCTTGATGAGGAGCACCTGCTTTGTCTGGACCGGGACGGCAAAGGTGTGGGTGAGGCTCTGTGCAATGCGGGTAGCGTCGTCGAAGTTCACATTGTCGACATCAATCGGGACGCTGCCGCCGCTGCCGACGGAGGAGTCGAAGATCGGGGTGATGCCGTAGGCCTGGTAGATGTCCTGCAGAAGACCGCGGGTGTCCCGTTGGGAGTGAAAGCTGTGGGTGTCTTTCTTGTGATCGAGCTGGATGGGGCCGCCGAGGGTGGAGGCGACGAAGTCTGCGCGGAGAGGTTGGGGGGTGGCGGTAGGCTTGGAGGCTGCGCCGAAGTGCTGCGCGACGATGGGGTCATCCGGAGTGAGCTTGCGCGCTTCTTCGAGCAGTGTGTCGGACTTTGCAGAGTCGCCGCGCTGCAGGGCGGCGGCTGCGAGGTGTACCAGCTGCGAGCTGCGGCTCTGTTTTGCAATGATGAGGGCCAGAGCGTAGTCGCGGTTGCCGGGGTTTAGCTGGGAGGCGCGCTGGAAGCTTATGACAGCAGCGCCGAGGTCTTCCTGCTTCGTCTGCTTGATGCCGAGTAGGTACAGGTCGTCGGCTTCACGGGTTTGCTTCGCGGAGATCTGCGGATAGGTTGGGGTGGTGTCGGGGGCGACGGGCTCAGGCTGGGGAGGTGAGGTGAGTGCGCCAGCAGGCACACTTACAGGTGCGTCCGCAGGATTGGCCTGCGCGAACACGGGAGTCGCCGCGCACAGGACACCTGCCGTGCAGAGAAGTTGCAGGGCGCTACGGTACGGGCTGCGATGTGTGTGTCGGCGGAGCATTCTCTGCCATGTTAGACGAAGCGAAGGCGCTAACGTCCGTTGGAGACGATCTGTAGGGTGCGCTCAGGGCGAACCGAGCGGACGGGGCGGCGTGTGCCCTGGCGGATCTGCGCGGAGTCAAGGCCGAGCTCGGTGAGCGTGCGGCTGAGCGTGTTCCGGTGCATGTTCAGCTCTTCGGCTGCTTTGCACTGGTTGCCACGATGGCGCGAGAGCACCTCGAGGATGTAATGCTTTTTGAATTCGCGGACAGCGTCAGCGTACGAGACACCGGCGGAGTACATCTGGAGGACGAGAGTATCGAGATCGCGTTTCAATCGCGCAGCTTCCTTACTTATGAACTAGTAGAGCTATTGTGCGACGGGCAGGCCTGTTTGATCCAACAGCAGTTTGTGTGCTTGAGAGGCAGATGCTTTAGAAGAGGTGCGGGTTGCGTATGCGCTCGAGACCCTTGCTGAGCTGCTGCTGGAGGTTCGACGGCATGACGAAGGATACAGCATGATTGGCCCGAAGAAAATACGGAGCGAGCGAAGAAGTTTGCACCCAGGGGGCGGTCGGGAGAAATGCCGTGACAACCAGTAATAATGCCAACCCCAGGAGGGCGCCGCGCAGGAAGCCGAAGCAGGCGCCGCCGAGGCGGTCAAGAAAGCCGAGGCCGACGGCGGAGGCTGTGCGGCTCAACAACTTACCGAGAAGTGCGGCGACGATCATGACCCCAGCGAGGATCAGGAGGAAGGCGAGCAGGTCGGCGATGGGACGGTCGTTCACGATACCGTGCAGGCGAAGGCCGACGGTGTGGAAGTTCCAGCAGGCGAGCAGGAAGCCGATGACGAGGCCGCACAGGGAGAGCGCTTCGCGGAGCAGACCGCGCATGATGGCGCGGATCACCGAGTAGGCGAGAAGCAGGGCGAGTATCCAGTCGAGCGGATTGAGCGGGTTCATAAGAGTGAAGGGAGACGGCGTTGTGGCCGTCTCCCTTGATGATCGCTACAGATGTTGGCGCCAACAAGTGGCGAGTTCGTTACGCTGCGTTGCGCTTGACGGATTCGCGGCCCTGGCTGCGGCCACCGAGCGAGACGCTGACGATCTTCGAGACGCCGGGCTCCTGCATGGTGACACCGTACATGACATCGGCCTGCTCCATGGTGCGCTTGGAATGGGTGATGACAATGAACTGGGTGGTGTCGGACATTTCGGCGACGAGGCGCGAGAAGCGGCCGACGTTCGTCTCGTCGAGTGGGGCATCGACTTCGTCCAGTACGCAGAAAGGAGCGGGCTGGAACTGGAAGATGCCGACGAGCAGCGAGAGTGCGGTGAGGGCTTTTTCTCCGCCGGAGAGGAGCAGTACGTTTTGCAGCTTCTTGCCTGGGGGTGAGGCTATGATCTCGATGCCGCTCATGTCGGAGCTCTTGCCGGTGGCCTCGTCGACCTCGGTGAGTCGCATGAAGGCCTGACCGCCGCCGAAGAGCTTAGTAAAGGTGTTGGAGAAGTTCTCGTTGATGATCTTGTACGCCTCGTCGAACTTGATGCGCGAGACGTCGTCGATCTCCTTGATGGATTGCTGCGTGTTTTCGATGGAGTCGAGCAAGTCTTTGCGCTGAGTTTCGAGGAAGCCGTGACGTTCGGCGGTCTCTGTGTACTCCTCGAGGGCCATCATGTTGACCGGGCCCATGGCTTCGAGGCGCTGCTTGAGGCCGCGAGCGGCTTCGTCCTCGGCGGTGAGGGCATCGCCTTCGATGCGTTCGATGGCCGCGTCTTCGCGCAACACGATCGGCTCGACGGAGAGATCGTTGACGCAGGTGGCTTCGAGGTGCTCGAGGTCTGATGTTAGCTTGGCGGCGCGGGCGCTTAGCGTGGCTCGCTGTTCGCGCAGCTGCTCAGTCTCATGACGAAGGGAGCGAAGCTGCACGTCAAGCTCGGCCATCGCTGTGCGGAGTTCCTTCGCTTCGGCGGAGAGTGTCTCGCCTTCAGCGATGGCCTGCGCGCGCATCTCGCGGAGCTCTTCATGCTTGCCGCCTAGTTCAGTGGTCTCCTCTTCGCGACGCTGCTTTTCGGCGGCGGCGTTGGAGAGTTGTGACTCAAGCTGCGTGATGCGCTGCGACTGGCTTTCGAATAGACGATTGGTCTGCTCAAAGTTGGCGTTGGCGTTGCGGCGGCGCTCTTCGAGGCCTGCGAGGGCAGCGGCAGCGGCGCTGGCAGAGCTTTGAAGCTCTTCGCGAGCGAGACGCAAGGAGACGATCTTTTCGCTGAGGTCGCTGACCTGCTGCTCGAGAGCGGCGCGCTCCTGCTCAAACTTGGTGGCGTCTTCGCGCTTGCGGGCAATGAGGTCGAGGCGACCCTGGCGCTGGTCATTGTTGCGGCCCTGCGCGATCTGCCATTGCTGCAGGCGGCTCTCTATGCGCGAGACCTCCTGCTCCATCTGTCGCAGGGCAGCGCCGGAGTTGGCGCTTTCGCGCTCGGCGTCGCGACGCTCGTGGTTCTTGGACTCGATGGTGGCGTTGTGCTCGGCGATCTCTGCTGTGAGCGTAGCCGTGGTCTGCTCGGTCTGCTCGAGTTCGGCTTCTACGCCTTCGAGCTTCGTCTGCAACTCGCCGAGTTCGCGCTTCAGTGCGAGCGGCCCCTGCTCACGCGGTTTGCCGCCAGTGACGGTGAGATTGTGGAAGGTCTCGCCGGTAGGAGAGAGAAAGTAGGCCTGCGGATACTGCGCTGCGAGCCGCTGGGCGGTGGCGCTGTCAGGAGCGATGAAGCCTTCGCGCAACTTGGGCAGCAGGGTTTCGAGGGAACGACCGAAATCTGCCACGCCGTCCTTAGCGACGACGCGAACGCAGTCGCGAAGGGCGACGACGCCTTCAGGGTTGGAGATGGGCATCGCGCCAGGAGCGGGGACGGTGACGTGCGCGCCATCGGGATGCACGAGAAGAGTGGCGCGACCGGCGACGTTGGAGTGGAGCATCTTCACACTCTCGTCGGCTGCGTCCCATGTGCGAACGACGACGTAGTTGAGCTCTTCGCGCAGGAACTCGTCGACGATCTCGCCATACTTGCCGTCAACTTCAAGGAAGTCGGCGAGGGTGCCGATGGGAGCAGAGGCCGAGTCATTGTGCTTGGCCTTCAGAATGTTGCGAACCGTGTCGGTGGAGTAGCTGTGCTCGCGAATAAGAGCTTCGAGCGAGCTGCGACGACCGGAGAAGGAGGCACGCTGTCCGCGCAACTCATCACCGCGACGACGTGACTGGATTTCTGCGATGCGCTTGCTGTCGAGGGTCTGGCGAAGCTCGCTGATCTCGGCTTCGAGACGCTTGAGGCGGGCGGTCACATCTTCGAAGGAGATCTGGAGCTGGCCGCGCTGCACGCCAAGCTGTTCGAGCTCCTGGCGTGCGGTGTTTGACTCCGCGCTGAGGCGTTCGTTTTCGCGGTCGAGACCGGCGAGGGCAGCGTCGGCCTGGGCGATTTCGTTATTGGCCTGCCCGGCGCGTTGCATGGACTGCATGGCGGTGCGGCGGTGGTTTTCGGCGAGGGCCTCGGCGGCGAGGACGCTGCGCGTGGCTTCATGCGCTTGCGCCTGTTGCGCGTTGGCGGCTTCGCGGGCAGAGCCGGACTCGCTGGTGGCGCTTTCGAGGAAGCTGCGATGCTGCTCGCGCTCGCTGGCGAGGGCTTCGAGCTGTCCGCGGGCCTGAGCGAGGTCTTCGTTGCCGGTTTCGAGGCGCTGCGTTAATTCGGTGACGCGGTCGGCGTTGGAGGCGGTACGGGCTGCGATGCGCTCCAGTTCGACGGCGCTGGTGTTAGCACGGGAGCCGGCTTCGCGGATCTGCCCGTCGAGCTCGTAGCCGCGAGCGACTCCGGTGGAGTGCTCTGCATCCATCAGCTCCAGCTGCGCTGCCTGACCATCGATCAGCTCGGCAAGACGAGCGATCTCTGTGGTGGCGGCAGACTGCTCGGTGTCCATCTGCGTGAGTCGGCTGGCGAGCACGACGCGCAGCTTGGCGCGAAGTTCGTCGCGCAGGGCACCGTAACGCTCTGCCTTGGCGGCCTGGCGCTTGAGCACGCCCATCTGGCGCGTGACTTCTTCGAAGATGTCGTTGACGCGGGAGAGGTTCTGCTTGGCGGCTTCGAGTCGCAGTTCGGCGAGACGCTTCTTCGTCTTGAAGCGGGTGATGCCTGCAGCTTCTTCGATGATGGCGCGGCGATCGAGCGGCTTGGACGACAGGAGCTGTCCGATGCGTTCCTGACCGATGATGGCGTAGCTTTCGCCGCCGAGGCCGGTGCCCATGAAGATGTCTTTGATGTCGGAGAGACGGCAGATCTTGCCGTTGAGCAGGTACTCGGATTCGCCGGAGCGGAAGAGGCGGCGGGTGACGGTGATTTCACCGGCACGGACGGGAGCGCGGCCGAACTTGCGGCGGCGGATCTTCAGGACGACATTGTTTTCAGGGGAGAGCTCGGCGGACGCGTCGCCTTCGGCGGCCTTGTCGCCCTTCTTCTGCGGAACTTCGGCCTCGTAGGTGGTGCCGGGCTGGGCTTCGATGGTGGCGTCTTCCGTTTCCTGCGCCGCTGCTTCGCGGACGGCAGACTCGTCCCAGTCACCCTGGGAGTCGATCGGCGTAGTGGCAGCTTCGCCTTCGGGGGCGCCGATGGCCTCTTCGCCCTCCGCGAGGGTGTTGCCGTCGTAGACCTCAGGGTCGACAAGAGTCAGCGAGACCTCGGCCATGCCTGTCGGCTTGCGCGTGCGCGTACCGGCGAAGATGACGTCTTCCATCTTGATGCCGCGCAGGCTCTTGGCCGACTGCTCGCCCAGCACCCAGGTGATGGCGTCCGAGATATTCGACTTGCCACAGCCGTTCGGGCCGACGATGGCTGCGATACCTTCGCCGGTGAGCTGGACCTCTGTACGGTCGCAAAACGACTTGAAGCCGAGGATCTGAACCTTTTTGAGCTTGAGCAAGGAAGTAGGACCTTTTCTTGAGCAGGGGTGTTGAGGTGCAATCGGCGAGGCCTGCCGGACCCGCGTCTGGTCGAATCGTAAGCGGCGTCAGGGGGTGAATCAACCCGAATCTAGGCCGAATTGTGGATAAGGGCGTCCGGAATTGAAGGTTTTTTGCCGGATTTAGCTACGTTGGCGGATGAGAGATGGGAGTGCCCATTTTGGGGTGCAATCTGTTCGCTGGAATTTGCATCCAAGGCGATAGAGAGACGCCGCAACCTGTCCAGGTTGGTGGGGTTCCCAATGGTGTTGAGAAGGGCAGGAGGCGGCTATGTTTCGACCAAAAGCGACAGCGGTTGCACAGCGCGACCGCGATTCTTATAATCCGCATCATCCGGCTAACGGCGTCTGTCTCCCTGAAACGTCTACAGTTTGGAGCGCGGACTGCGCTAATCTATTTGAATACCGGCAACATTCCATGAACGGTTCGAGGAGAACTTTACTTATGAAGAAGGTCGTACTTGCTTCGCTGCTGGCCGTAGCCTGCGCACTGCCCATGGCAACTCTTGCACACGCCCAGGACCCTGCGGGCCAGGTCGCGATGTCGGCTGATGAGTACACAGCGTATAACAACGCCAACACTCAGACTGATCCGGCCGCCAAGGCACAGGCCTTCCAGGCATATCTCAAGGCGTATCCGAAGTCGAGCGTCAAGCTGGCGGTGCTCACGCAGATTGTGGCCCTTTATAGCCAGACGACGAACAAGGATGCCACGCTGGCCGCAGCCGATGACCTGCTCGCTGCCGATCCGGGCAACCTGCGCGCTCTCGCGATCAAGGTTTACTACCTCCGCGCCGAGGGTGATGCTGCTACAGATCCTGCTGCAAAGCAGGCGGCGCTGGATAAGGCCGCCGGTTACGCAAATCAGGGTCTGTCTGCTACCGGTTCCACGGGTGTTTCTGCTGATGACTACAAGAAGTTCAAGGACGCGACGATGCCGACCTTCGAGAGCACGATCGCCGATGACGATCTTGCCAAGAAGGATAACGCCGGTGCGATTACGGCTCTGAAGACCGAGCTGGCTGCTGTTCCCGTGGCCGACACTCAGGACCCGAACAAGCAGCTGCAGGATGTTTACGTGCTGGCCCAGGCGTATTACACCTCCACGCCGCCGGACTATCTGAACTGTGCCTGGTATGCGACCCGTGCTGCGAACTTCGCTCCGGCGAACTTCAAGCCGACCATCCAGCAGCTTGCGACTTACTGCTACAAGAAGTTCCATGGCGGAGCGGATGGCTACGATGCTCTGCAGACTGCAGTGGCAACGAACCTGAATCCACCTGCCGGTCTACTTGAAGGCATCAAGCCTGCACCGAAGCCGGAAGACATGGTGCACAGCCTGGTAGCCTCGACGCCTGACCTTGCAACGCTTGCCCTTGGTGACAAGGAGACAGCTCTGCAGTACGGCACGAAGGATGATGCAGACAAGGTCTTCGCTTCGGTGAAGGGCAAGTCGGTTTCGTTCCCGGATGTAACGGTTGTTAGCGCGTCGGGGGCCTCGATTGTGCTGATGGTTTCCGACGACGCAAATGCAAGCAAGACGCCAGACTTCACCATCAACCTGAAGGAGGCTCCGAAGACCGAGCCGGCTGCTGGAGAGAAGATCACCGTCGAAGGCACCTACGATTCCTACACCTCTAACCCGCTGATGATTACGCTGACTGATGGCACGATCGTTCCGAAGACGCCTGCAAAGGCTCCGGTACGCCGCCGCCCCGCTCACTAATCCTCAACGATTTGCAAAGTAGAACGGCCTCCTGCAAAGGAGGCCGTTCTACTTTTGTGGCTGAGTATGACGCGTCATTTCACGAGCAAATTTGCAAAGACGCGAAAGGCTCCGGGAACAGCTTCGGGGAGCTGGCGATAGATGGCGAAGGCGCAGTAGGTCCAGCGACCGGAGCCAAGCTGCGTAGTGATCAGTCCACCTTGTTGTGGATCTTCGCCGGGGTCGTGGGTTTCGGTTAAGGCCGTGTATTTTTCGTCCCAGGTACGAAGAAAGCCGTGGCCGCGCTCCTCAATCCAATGGTCGAAGTCTGCGGGCGTGATGCGGTTGGGTGATGAGAGCAGGGGAGAAGTCGGCACAAGCAGATGTACGGGGTCGGTTTCGTCTACGACCTTCTCGGCATCGTGGCCGAGGGTGAGTGGGTAGGGAGCATCATCGCCGGTGAACTCCGTTGTCTGATACTGCACGACGACGTTTCCTCCGTTACGTGCGAAGTCAAGCAAGGCTTTGGTGGGAGCGCCGTGAAGTTCAGGCAGGGCGGCGTAGGTGCGAACGCCAAGGATGACGGTGTCGAACTTTTTCAGGGTATCGGCGTTGATGTCAGCGAGGGTCAATAGTGCGGGCTTCATGCCAATGGACGCGAGCGCTTCTGGTACGGCGTCGCCGGTGCCGGGCAGGTAGCCGATGCGGAGGTGTGCAGGCAGCTTCAGGTCGACGGGAACAATGCGGTCCTTTGCCGGGGTGAAGAAGATGGTGCGGGGAAGATCGCCATAGCCGATGGTCCGATAACCCTCGGCATACGTGCTGCCTGTGGGCAGAGCAACGGACGCGGTTAGTGTAGCGGTGCTCTGTCGCTCTGCTGGGGGCGTCACAAGAAAGATAGTCTTGCCGTCTAGCGGCTTCGGCTGCGTTGGCTTGACGGTCCATCGTGCGGGCACGCTCAAATGAACTGTCGGCGGCTCCTGTGGCTTGAGACCTTTCTCTACCTTGTAGGAGCTATCGCGGGAATAGGTCGAGCTTGCGTTAGCTACGAGTTCGAAGTTCCATTCGCTCTGCAGAAGAACCTGCGCGTTCGAAGAGAGTGCGAGGTTCACTGCTGGTACAAAGCTGATCGGTTGAGGTCCGTCGTGTACAATGCGTCCAAGTTCGATGACTGCGCCGCGGTACTCGATTCTGGCCCATGCCGTGAGGGCAGGAGGCGCGACGGGGGCGTTGCGCAGTTCAGGACGTGCAAGTTGATAGACAGGCATCTCAAGATCACTGCGACGGAAGTAGGGCCGCGTGATGTTGGTTGTAAACGTTGGCTTCGCCGTCAGTGTGAAAGAAAGTGGATGATCGACCGTGAGATGGTTGCGTTCTGCGCTTACATCGTCGGTGGTTTCTTTGCCGCCAGCTGCATTGTTCAACCAGCTCGACTTGCCATGCAGAGCTTCGGCGGACTTTACACGCACCTGCGACCATACAGAGACACCAGTGTCAGCGGAATGCTCGGTGCCTGTCGCGGTCGCATCCAAGCTCAGGCCAAGGGATAGCACGAGAGCATCATTCAACTGCGCTGTCTTGATATGCAGCTCGTGCAGCACGCTCTCGCGCTGAGTTGCATCAAAGTCTGCATTGGCAATCCGCTCTTCCAGCCCGCGCGCCTGTTGCAGCGCGTCGGCAAGCAGTGGAGCGAGCTTTTCAGGCTGCGCGATCTTGAACTGCTTCGTGGCATTTTCGATCTGGGCGCTCAGCAGCTCCAGCGAATCATGTAGATACTTCGGTGAGTCGGGCGCCATCGTGGCGATACCGAAAAGGCTAGTGTCGATGCCATCGAAGAAGTTGGCATCTTCGGCGGGCTTGCTGTTTGCTTGCACGTGCGAGCCGTACAAGTGAAAGCTGGAGTCGAACTTGCCGGCGCCCGGCATGCGCATTCCAGGGCCGGTCTGTGATTTCTGCTGCGCAAGGCCAATTCGTGCGAACTGCACGTAACTGAGAGAGCTGCCATCGTCCGCCTTTAGCAGCGAGTCCGGCTGGCCCTCGTGTACTACGACGTCGATCGATGGAGGTGTTGTCGTCACTTCGCCGCTGACGTAGTTTTCAAAGCGCGGCTGCGTGTACTGGTTTGTCGCGTAGTCGAAGAGACCTTTCTCGGTGATCGACTGCGTCGGGACTCGAGCGAAGACCTTTAGCGGCTGCCAGGGAAGGATGCCCTCGGCTGTGAGTTCGGGAAAGACTTTGGGATCGCCCGCAGCCTTGAAGGCCTCCTGCGCGATCTCTCCGGAGACCTGATGCTGACCGTGGCCATCGGTCACGCCGCCGATAAACGTTGCTGTCAGCACCAAGGGCCGGTAGATACGGATGGCGCGCACGACGTCATAGAGCACGCGCTCATGTGTCCACTTTCCGAAGGCTTCTTCCTTGGTCTTTGAGAAGCCGAAGTCGACCTCTGTGCCGAAGAATTGATCGATGCCGGAGTAGCGGTCGCAGGCGAGGAGCTCCTGTGTGCGGAGCAGTCCGAGGGCATCCTCGAAGTCGCCGGTCATGGCGTTTTGACCACCTTCACCGCGGGTGAGAGAGAGGTCTGCGACGCGTGCGCCGATACCGCGAGAATAGAAGGTCAGCATCCCGCCGTCTTCATCGTCGGGGTGGGCGACTATGTTCATTATCGAAGCTCGCGTGTTGAGCCTGCGAAGCATTTGCTGGAGACCGGAGGCGCCCTGATCGACAGGCAGCTCGCGGCCATCGTGAGGTTTGACGCGCTCGCCGCCCAAGTTAGCGGGATCGGAGAAGTTCGTCTTGCTGGTAGCAGTCTGGACACCAGTTTGGGCAGACGCGGTCGAGAGCAGCAGCGTGAGGCTGAGGGCAGGGATCAGTCGCATACACTAGGTTCGCATACCGTGAAGGTTCGACGAACCGCAAACTTTGCATAGACTGATAGTTGTGACCGACACCACCCGAAGCCCTGAGCTTGAACGCACACTGACCCTTCGCGGTGCGGTGACTCTGAACCTGCTGGACATGATCGGGGTTGGGCCGTTCCTCACGCTGCCGCTGCTGCTGGCTGCGATGGGTGGCCCGCAGGCGATGCTGGGATGGGTGCTCGGCGCGCTGCTGGCCGCCTGCGATGGCCTGGTGTGGGCGGAGCTGGGCGCGGCGATGCCGGAAGCGGGGGGCACTTATCACTATCTCGCGACGATCTTTCCCGGCAAGTTCGGGCGATGGCTCAGCTTTCTTTTTGTCTTTCAGCTTTGCTTCTCGGCACCGCTGTCGGTTGCGAGCGGATGCATCGGGCTTGCGCAGTACGCGGGCTATCTATCGCCTGCGCTGGTGTCTCATGCGGCGGTCCATGCGTTGCACCTTGGCCCGTACAGCTTTGGCGTGACCTTCGGTGTGTCGTCATGGCTTGCGGTTGCGGCTGTCGCTGTGGCGGTCGTGTTGCTGTATCGAAAGCTGTCTGAGATGCGGGCGCTTGGCGCGGGGCTGCTTGCGCTGGTGCTGTTGACGATTGGCTGGGCGATTGTGACGGGGCTTCTGCATGGGCACATCGGAAAGGCTTTTGCATTCGCTCCCGGTGCTTTCCGGCTGAATCATGCGTTCTTTGCAGGGCTTGGGTCTGCAATGTTGATTGCTACCTACGACTATTGGGGTTACTACAATGTGACCTTCCTTGGCGGAGAGACGCGCGAGCCCGGCCGGACGATCCCACGTGCTGTGCTGATCTCCATTGGCATCGTTTCGCTGCTATATCTCGCACTGAATACCAGCGTGCTTGCGGTGCTGGGCTCCTCGGCGACGATCGCTGCCGGTGGCACGCTGGATGCCCGCCGAGCGTTGCTCTCGCAGTTCATGCAGACGGCCTATGCTCCTTCGCTGGGAGCGCACACTGCCTTATGGCTGGGGCGGACGGCTGCGGTCCTTGTGATGGTGACGGCGTTTGCGAGCGTATTCTCGCTGCTGCTCGGCTATTCGCGCATCCCGTTTGCTGCGGCGCGGGATGGCAACTTTCCGGCGATCTTCGGCAAGCTGCACCCGACGCGGGGCTTTCCGTATCTTTCGCTGCTGACCCTGGCGGCGGCTGCGTGTGTGTTTTGCTTTTTCGCGCTCGCCGATGTCATTGCCGCGCTGGTGGTGCTGCGGATTGTGCTGCAGTTTTCGCTGCAGCATGTTGGGGTGATCGTGCTTCGGATACGTCGTCCCGATCTGCCACGGCCCTTTCGCTTGTGGCTTTACCCTGTGCCGCCGCTACTGGCGTTGGCTGGTTTCGGCTACATCGTATTCTCGCGGCCTAACTTTCACCGGGAGCTTTTGCTGGCTGCCGTGGTAGCGCTAGCGGGGTCTATGCTCTTCGTGCTGAGCACGCTCGCAAGAGGCAATTTCCCATCCAAACGGGCTTCGGACAGCGTACTGTAACTAGAGTGGTTTCTGCGTGTCTAACCCGCAGAAGAGGAGATTTGAAGATGCTGCTGCGAACAGAGAAGTCCATTCCGTCGTCCGAGATCACGCCTAAAGAGGTGTACGAGTCCTTCAAGATGACGCGCCGCCGTGTGCTCTCTGGCCTTGGCGCTGTGGGCGCTGCCGCTGCCACTGCGGGCCTGCCGCAGCTGGCGCTGGGCGAGACGCCGCTCAAGTTTGTGACCACAAACTACTCGGTGCCGGACCGCGCCACCACGCCTGAATCCAAGGCGAAGAGCTATAACAATTTCTATGAGTTCGGTGAGCAGAAGGACGATCCTGCCAAGAATGCTCACACATTGAAGACAAACCCCTGGTCGGTGAAGATCGAAGGCCTGGTGAAGACGCCGCTGACGCTCGACCTGGACAAGCTCGCGAGCCTTCGACCGATGGAGCAGCGTGTCTATCGCTTCCGCTGCGTCGAGGCGTGGTCCATGGTGATTCCGTGGGACGGATATCCGTTGGCGGAGCTGATCAAGTTTGCAAACCCACTGCCCAGTGCCAAATTTGTGCAATTTATCTCGCTGGCAGATAGCAAGACAGAGGAGCTGCCGAGTGGCATTGCGTGGCCTTACAGTGAAGGCCTTCGCATGGATGAGGCGATGAACCCGCTGACATTGTTGACATTCGGCAGCTATGGGCAGACGCTGGCGAACCAGCAGGGTGCGCCGATACGGGTGATCATTCCGTGGAAGTACGGATTCAAGTCGGCGAAGTCGATTGTGAAGATCCGGTTCGTCGACAAGATGCCGCACACGACCTGGAACGATCTCAACTCCGAGGAGTATGGGTTCTACTCAAACGTAAATCCGTCCGTCGATCATCCCCGCTGGTCGCAGGCGCATGAGCGTTTGTTGAATACGACAGGCAACAGCCTCTTTGTGAAGTCCGTGCCCACGCTGCCGTTCAATGGATATGCGAATGAGGTCGCGTCTATGTACGCGGGCATGGACTTGAAGCGTTTTTACTAGATACCATGCCTACTCGAGCGATTCCTTATTTGAAGGGTGTCCTTCACCTCCTGTGCCTTCTGCCACTGCTGTATCTTCTTCAGCAATACCGCAGCGGCGCACTTGCAAGCCTTGCGGACCCGACGAACTACCTGACGCACTTCACGGGCGACTGGGCGCTTTGGTTGCTGCTTGCCGACCTTGCGATCACGCCACTTCGCCGCCTGAATTCAGCACTGGCATGGTTGATTCGTCTTCGGCGTATGGTCGGGCTGTGGGCGTTCTTCTATGCGACGCTACATCTGCTGATTTATGTCGTTTTGTTCAGCGGCTACGATTTGCCGACGGCATGGGCCGGAGTCCAGGCAGGTCATCTGATCGAGCCTTGGAACCAGTTCAAACTCATCTGGCCCCGAATGCTGGATGACGTGGAGAAGCGGTCGTTTATTCAGGTGGGGCTGCTGGCGTGGGTGCTGTTGCTGGCGCTGGCTATCACCTCGCCGCAGCGAGTGATGAGGGCGATGGGTGGCAAGAACTGGCAGCGGCTCCATCGCGCTATCTATGTGGCAGGTATTGCTGCGGTCATTCACTACTGGTGGCTAGTGAAGGCGGGTGTGCTTGCGCCGTGGAAGGTGACAGCCGTGCTTGCGGTGCTCCTCCTGGCGCGTATTGTTTATTCGGTGATGAAGCGCCTCAAGAAGCCGAGCGCTGCAAAACCATCAGCAAAGATGGCATGAACCGCAACTTCTGGCTGATAGTACAGGTCTAAGCTGGGTGTTGAGGTGTTGCCGATGCCAAGGACCCGCCATGCCGTGTATTTTGTCCCGATCTTCGCGCCCCTATGCCTAGCGTCACTGCTTAGCGCGCAGATTCAGTCGCACGCCTCGAAGCCCCATCCTGCGTCGAAGTCCGTGAAACCTGTTGCACTTGTCCCGCTTTCACCGCGGGAGCGTGTAGTGCAACTGCTTGACCGCTTTACTTTTGGGCCCACGCCTGGACAGGTTGACCAAGTGATTGCGCAGGGGAGTGACGCGTGGCTAGCGCAGCAGATGCAACCCGGCTCGATTCCTGATCCGATCCTGGCGCGCAAGCTCGGTGATCTCCCCACCGTAGGCATGAGTACGCAACAGGCGATGACGGTTTTTCCGGATCGTCCGCAGATCAGCGCGGTGGCGAATGAGACAAGCGAGCCACCTACCGACCCGCTCCTTCACGCGGTGTTCGATGTGCAATATACGAAGCTGATGAAGGAGCGCGACAAGAAGAAGCCAGATGGCACTACGGTTTCGGTAGCAGAGCCGACCGACGCGGAGAAGGCTGCGCAGAAGAAGCTCGATCAGGAAAAGGCATCTCGCTTGTTTGGGGATCTGATTTCGTTGCCGAAGGAGCAGCGGATGAAGGCGATCCTCGCCTTGCCGGTAGAGGACCAGATCGTGCTGACGGGGAATGGCAACCTCAAGGATCAGCAGCGCAACCTGCTCTTTGCGGATTTCAATCCGCGCGAGCGTGATGCTTTTATCGCGATGTCCGGTCAGGTCAGTTCTTCGGGCAATCTTCTGAACGAGCTTACGCAGGCTCGTGTGGCGCGCGATATCCTGACGGAGCGGCAGTTGGAAGCGGTGATGACCGCCTTCTGGTTCAATCACTTCAACATCTATGCGCCGAAAGACAGCGACCAGTGGTATACCACGAGCTACGAGCGCGATGTGATTCGCCGCAATGCGCTGGGCAACTTCCGAGACCTGCTGCTTGCTACCGCGCAGTCGCCCGCGATGATGGTCTATCTCGACAACTGGCTTTCTATCGGGCCGGATTCACTCGCGAATGGAGTCAACCCGCAGAATCCGAAGTCGAAGAAGGGCAACAAGGGTCTCAACGAGAACTATGGCCGCGAAGTGATGGAGCTGCATACCGTTGGCGTCAACGGCGGCTATACGCAGGCGGATGTTACGTCGCTCGCGGCGATCCTTACTGGGTGGGGTATCGATCAGCCGAACAACGGCGGAGGTTTTCAGTTCGACTACAAGCGACATGAGCCTGGCTCGAAGCTTTGGTTTGGCTATGTGATCGACGATAAGGGCAATGTCACGAAGATTGATCCGGGCAAGCCGATATCAGCGGCGAGCCTGACGGTGGGCAACGCGGTCGCCACTCCCGAAAGCGTGAAGCAGGGAATTGCCGCGCTGAACATTCTTGCCAATGCTCCTCAGACCGCGCGATTCATCTCTACTGAACTGGCGCAGTATTTTGTCGCCGATGACCCTCCGCCTGCGCTTGTGGACCGCTTGTCGCAAGTCTTCATCGACTCGCACGGAGACATCAAGACGATACTGCGCGCACTGATCACATCACCTGAGTTCAACTCGCGGCAGTACTTTCATACGAAGGTGAAGACACCGGAGGAGTTCATCGCCTCGGCCTTCCGCGCCACGGCTACCGACCCGCAGAACCTTGGTGCGCTCGCGAACCAGCTGAACACAATGGGGATGCCGCTCTTCCGTGCGCTGCCGCCTACGGGGTATTACCTCACTGCAGATCGCTGGATGAACTCGACGGCGCTCGTCGATCGCCTGAACTTTGCGTATCAGCTGACAAACGGGAAATTTGCGAATCAGAAGTTCGATGCGCCGAAGCTGGTCGCGAGTGGGCTGATCGCGTTGCCGCACACACCCACAGGGACCGGTGCAGACTTAACGCTGCATGTGCTGGAGGAGACGATGATCGGCGCACCCGTATCGACGCAAACGAATGTGCTGATCGACAAGCAGCTCGCCCAACAACCTGCGAATGCGACACCGACCGACACGCTAAACCTGCTGACAGCGCTGGTGCTGGGATCGCCTGACTTCCAGCTGCGCTAGTCGTTAAGTACCCCTTCGAACATGTCCTTGGATTGTCGAGCGGGCTGCGGGGAGACTGTGGCCATGAGGGTGTACAGCTCTGTCTGCCCGTGCTGCTTCCAGACGTCACCGACTTTTTCCATCAGCGGTGCCTGGGAGGCGTGGGCGCGAAACGCTTCGACTTTGGCCTCGAAGACGCTGCGGACATCCAGTGCGAGCGACCAAGGTGCGGGCAGCGGCGGCTGGCGGTCGGGGAGGAAGTAGCCGGTGGAAAGATGGAAGAGTCTTTGCGGACGATATGCCGGGCCAAGATCTTTATAGCGTTTTTCCTGTCCAGCCCAGTGGAAAGCTGCCGTCGTCGCGGTTGATACGGCCATGTGATCGGGATGCGTGTTCAGGCCGCCGTCGCAACCGAAGGTTACGATGACCTGCGGTTTGAACGCGCGAATTCGCTGCACCAGCTTCCCCGCAAGCTCAGAGATGCTCTTGAACTCGAGTTGCGCGTCCTGGTATTCGAGCAGTTCCTGTTGCGAGACGCCGAGCAGATGGCAGCTCGCAACGAACTCAGCGCGCCGGATCGCGCCGAGCTCTGCTGCGCTCTTTGAGTCGCCTCGGTAGGTCGCAGCCTGGCCATCTGTAAGGCAGACGACGCTGGTCTCTACGCTATCCTTCGCAGCGAGAGCTAGAGCGCCGCCGAAGGCCACACATTCATCGTCTGGGTGTGCCACGACACACATTAGTCTTCTTCCCAAAGGTCCTCCCCTATTCGGTCGTCGTCTTCCATACCTGCTAGAATGCCCTGCACCATGGGTGAGCCTGACAGCACAGCCGCCACGGGCGCGAAGCTTCTGCGATGGTGTTCATGCAGGCCATGTTCCTGGATAGCCTTACGGTGCTGCGCAGTGCCGTAGCCTTTATGCGAAGCGAAGCCATACTGCGGAAACCCGGCGTCGTAAGACACCATCATCGCATCGCGGTGGACCTTCGCCACCACGGAGGCGGCAGCGATCGACAGGCTCAGCGAATCTCCGTAGATGAGCTTCGTCTGTGCGCAGGTATGGTCCAGTTGCATGGCGTCAATCAGCAGATGGTCGGGCTCGCAGCTGAGACCCTGCACGGCCTGAAGCATCGCCAGACGGCTCGCCTGATAGATGTTGATGCGGTCGATGGTCGCGGCGTCTACTTCGGCGATGCAGATGGCAATCGCCAACGAGCGAACGACCTCATCCAGCTCGCGCCGCATGACCTCTGTAAGCTGTTTAGAGTCTCGCAGTCCGAGCTTCTTCAGCGCGCGCAGGTCCTCAGGCAGAATCACGGCGGCGGCCACCACCGGGCCAAACAGGCAGCCGCGACCGACTTCGTCGATGCCGGCGATGTTGCGATAGCCTTCAGATCGCAGTCTTCTCTCGTAGGCATCGCTGCAGACGAGCTTTTTCAGCCGGGCCATCTTGCTGGCGCTGTCGGTAGCTCTTTGTCGAAAGACTTTCGTAACAGGATTTCGCGAAGCAGGCATGGTATCTTCCTGCTCAGTGTAATCAATCTAGAGCGGCGGATATTCGGGTGATCTGTGTCATCGACCGCCAACATCTCGCCGGTACAATCGTATGAAGGCGAGGTTGCTTGCCTGTCATCTTGCTGTTCTTGTGCTCGCGGCGTAAGCTCGAACACCTTCAAGCCTTTGCCGTAAAGAAATGATCGGAGCGTATATCCATGGCTCTTTCTCGTTGTGGAATTGTTCTGGCCGCCGGGCTCCTGCTGTCAGGTTCACGTGCCGCCTACTCGCAGTCCAGCACCCCGTCTCCTACGTATGACCAGCTGCAGGCCGCTCAGCAGCAGGCAAAGGCTGCGCAGGACGATGCGGCCGCGAAGGTGGCGAAGAAGAAGCATGGCAAGTCCGGCGATGCCGATGCTGCTACGACGGCGACTCCTGTCACCTCGAATACGATTCCTGCGGCGGCAGCTGCCCCTGCACAGAGTGCGGCGCCTGCGGCGGCGAGTTCTACAGCCGCGCCTATCGCTGCCGAGGCTTCTGCCCCAGCCGCCGCGCCTACGGTGGCGGAAGGTACTGTGCCCGCCGTTGCAGGGAAAGACGCTGATGGTTCCAAGGACAACGCGCCGGCTAAGCCTGTGTATGACAAGCACGGCAAACTCGTAAAGGCGAAGGTGAAGAAGGAGAAGCCGCCGAAGCTGGTTCCGGTTGATATCGTTCACGGGGAACTGACAATTGATGGCCTCATTGCCAAGGCCGGCCTCAACTTTCAGATCATCGACCTCAAGTATCTATACGTCTGGGTTCCGGGGCTCGGCACAGCCGTGATCTCCAACCAGCCGTTTGCCGGAGCGAAGATCCAGCCCGATGCGATCGATGGCAACACGATGACGGTGAAGGTCGATGGACACCAGCTTCAACTGGCCTGTGATGGCGATATGCTCAACCGCGAGGCAGGGAAAAAGATATTCCAGGGTAAGAAGAAGGAGAAGCCCACCAGCCTGTATGTGGCGCTGGATACGAACTATCAGCTGGGATCAAACTACCCTCAGTTCGGCTACGGCGACCAGAACAAGGCACCGTATAACTGGCCAGGGACGCTCATAGATCTGCGCGCCAACACGAAGGCACCCGCGCTGCCTGAAAACCTACGCCAGAAGGAACAGGTTGTGAAGATCTGCGCAAAGAACGCCGATGGAAGTCAGGGGAATTGCCGTGACGTGGACGTGCCTCTGGTGCTTGGCAAGAAGTCCTAAGCTGCGGAGCGAGAGATAAGCAACGAAGAGAGGCGGCCCGGAGGCCGCCTCTCTCATTGTTTCGGTGTTTCGATAACGCCTAGGCCTTAGCAGCTGCCGGGCGCTCGATCTTGCGCTCAACCTCACGCAGACGAGCCGCCTTGCCGCGGAGACCACGGAGGTAGAACAGCTTCGAACGGCGCACCTGGTAGCTGCGAACCTTCTCGATTTTGTCTACAACCTTGGAGTTGTATGGGAAGATGCGCTCGACGCCTTGGCCGAAGCTCATCTTACGAACGGTGAAAGAGCCCTGAGGTCCTTTGCGCGTAGCGATAACCATGCCTTCAAAAGCCTGGAGACGCTCTTTGTCGCCTTCCTTGATCTTTACCTGCACGCGGATGGTATCGCCAGGAGCAAAGTCGGGGAGGTCTGTGCGCTGGAACTTCTCAGCCAGCTTCTGCATAATCGGATGAATAGACATAGTAGATTCCTTGCGTAAAGTCGCAAGTGCTAGTATACGCGACTTCGGTTGGTTTTGCAGCTGTTTTCCACATTGGATGGCGGAATCGGCGAGAGTGCTAGCCATTCCATCCGAGCTTAGCCAGATACTCTCGATCGTCGTCGGATAGTGGAGCTGTTTCCAGCAAATCTGGCCGGTTGGCAAGCGTCTTCCCAAGTGCGGCACGACGCCGCCACTTGCGAATAGCCAGGTGATCGCCACCGCCGAGGGCCTCGGGGATAGGCATTCCGTTCCACTCCGCCGGCCGCGTGTAGTGCGGGTAGTCCAGCAAGCCGCCTGCTCCATGCGTTGCGCGGGGAACACCGTCCGCCGTCATTGTCTCGGTGGGCTCATCGCCTTCCCCGAAACTTTCATAGCGTGACGAGTCGGCATGTCCGAGTACGCCGGGTAGCAGGCGTACGACAGCGTCAACGATGACGGCAGCGCCGAGCTCCCCGCCCGTCAACACATAATCGCCGATGCCGACCTCTTCATCGCAGAGCATTGCGCTCACGCGCTCGTCTACGCCCTCGTAACGGCCACAGATCAATACCACACGCTCGTAAGTTGCGAGACGTCGCGCGGTTGCCTGCGTGAAGCTCTGGCCTTGCGCCGAGAGGAGGATAACGCGCTCTTTGCTGCCTCGCTCGCCCTTTGACTGCAGGTGCATGGCTTCCACGCACTCGAAGATAGGCTGTGCTTTCAGCACCATGCCTTCGCCACCGCCGAAGGGGCGATCATCGACAGTCTTGTGGCGATCGTGTGTAAACGAACGGAGATCGTGGGTCGTGACCTCCGCCTGTCCCTGACGCAAGGCGCGCTCGAGAATCCCGTGGCCCAGGATACCCGAGCCTTCACCGCTCTTCGCACCTGCTGAGCCGAAGAACCCTGGGAAGATCGTCACGATATCAAATCGCATCGGATTCCTCTGTTTCGTCTTCGTCTTCCTCTCCGAAGATTTCAGCGTCGCCGCTCAACAGCCCCGCGGGCAAATTCATCACCACGCGGCGCTCTCTAACGTCCACATGCTTGAGCCAGGCTCGCACGAAGGGGACGAGTACGGGCTCTTCAACCTCCGCGACTTCTACGACCAGCAGCAACGCCGCATCCTCAAGGCGACGACCGTCGCTGCCGACGGGGAACTCGACGTCGATGATTTTGCCTGCGGGTTCATCGCCATCGAAGAAAGCGCAGCCCACCAGATCGCCGACGAAATAGGTATCTTCTTCGAGTGCGGGCATATCGTCTGCGGCGATCAGCACCTGAAGCCCCGCGATGGCCTCCGCGTCGTTGATGCTTTCGCAGCCGCTCAGCTTCAGCACGATGCGGCTGGCGTTGCGTCCTGTCGGACGCCAGGCTTCCTCCAGCGTGCGCGGCTCCTTCACCTGCTTGCCTGCGGCGGTCTTGCCTGAAAGAAGGACGGAGCGGCCTGCGGAAAATACGCCCTCTACGTCGCTCAGTGGGTCGGACAGCAACTCGCCTCGACGCCCTTGAGGGCGTAGCAAGGTGGCGATGGCGATCCACCCATCGGTGGCAATATTCGTAACGGCGGAGGTGGTCAAAGCAAAAGCTCCCAGGCGCAGATAACGCCAACAGTGGTTCGGTCACCAACGGATGAATAGCTTGTGACGACAGCCCATCTGCTGGCTGCAGCCTCTTAGTCTATCGTGCGCCTGAGAACCTGACACGCGGGCCGGCTGGCCTGAGAGCGTTACTTTATGGCTGGGGAGTGGGAGTGATAGGCTCGGGACGACCGGCCTCGACTATGTCGAGAGCAAAGCGGCTTTGTAGCTTCATGCTGGCAGCACTGAGGATCGTACGCAGTGATCGTGCTGTGCGTCCTTGCTTACCAATCAGCTTACCGATGTCCTGGGGGGACACGTGCAATCGCAAAACATGTGAATCAGGTGAGGGGATTGCCTCTACCTTTACTGCGGTGGTGTCATCCACCAGGGCCCGTGCAATGGTCTGTAACAGGGAGATCATTTCAACAACAGCAGCGCTGTCGTTTCGTTCGGAAAGCTCGGTCACTCTTACACCTCTGGGAAAGTAAGTGTAGCTACCATCGATTCCGCAACTCTTGATCTCTACTTGGAAAGAGTATTGCTTCTTCTTCGATTGCCTGGCGGCCACACGTCTTGCTTGATGCCTGTCGCTGCTCACACGAAACCCTGACAAAATTCCTATGAAAAGAAGTCTGACAGGGTTGCGTTATGGGCTGAGTTTACGCGACTGTGACAGTAACAAAACAAACTCTTTGGGCACACATTTGATGCTCCCCGATGTGCGTACAAGAGGTTACTCGGTGGCCGGTCAAAAGATTACTTTAGGCGGCAGGAGCCGTCTCGGTTTCAACCTCGGCAGCAGCCGGAACATGCTTGGAAAGCAGTTTGGCGACGATGGTCGATAGCTGTGCGCCCTTGCTGGTCCAGTAGTCAATGCGTTCGCGCTTCAATTCGACCGTAGCAGGCTCAGTGCGCGGGTTGTAGGTTCCAACCACTTCAATCGAGCGGCCATTGCGGGCGCGGTCTTTTTCGATAACAACGATGCGGTAGTGAGGCTGCTTGCGAGCGCCAACGCGGGCGAGACGGATCATCAACATGGTAAGTAGTACCTTTTCTGTTTAGTTTGGGCGAGAAGATCTTGCGATCAGCGACCGAATGGTCAAGGATGAGACGACACAACCCAACAGCTAAGTATCTCGTATTTCCACCGATCCCGCAACGCGGGTAGCGCTAAACGGCAGGAAATAGGTAAGCGAGTGTCTCATCGAAGCGGTCAGCCCAGGCGTCTTCAGTGTGGGACGCTCCTTCCACGCGCAGATAGCGCAGATCTTTGCCATCGCGCCAGCCACGCAGCTTCAGCCTCCGATGCAGCAGGTCGGTATCGCGCAGGTGCTTCAGGCCCTCTCCGGTACCCATATCGAGCCAAATTTTCGGGCGCGGCCTCGACTCGCTTGCGCGGAACTCGCTGACGATGTTGAGGATGCTGCGCTGATTCCACCACACGCTAGGGCTCATGACAGCGAGTCGGCCGAAGACCTGGGGGTAGGCGAGTCCCAAAGCGAGCGATATCAGCCCACCCAGTGAAGCGCCACCAAGGCCTGTGTGCTCCGGCCCAGCCAGCGTCCGGAAGGTGCTGTCGATCAGCGGCTTGAGTTCCTCGACAAGCAGCCGTCCGTAGCGATCCCCCCCCCCGCCGCCCAGCCGGGTGTCTCGGGTGGGGGTATATTCCATCATCCTGCGCACGCCTGTGTTTGCGACGCCCACCATGATCGTGGGTTCGATCTTCCCGGCTGCAGTCATCGCATCTGCGGTCTCGGATACCCGCCATGTATGGTCGGCGATGTAGGAGGTGCGCCCGTCGAACAGGTTTTGTCCGTCATGCAGATAAAAGACAGGAAAGTGCCGCTCGCGTTCGGCAAAGTAGGCTTCAGGCAGATACACGAAGACATCGCGCCGGGAAGGTAGCCATCGAGAACGGAACTCCTGGAGCCGCAAGTAGCGGGGGTTGGCATCCAGCCAACTTGGTGTATTGGCGTTCTGGGGCAGCGGAGCGAACTCCGGCGTCTGCCCAAGGTTCTGGAACAGCGGCCGCAGCGGACTGGGAGTGGATGTCATGAACAAGGTAGGGAACGCCGACTTTCGCTCGTAAGCTAAGCTGTCAGAATACCAAAGATAACCAGTTAACCTAGCCGTCAGGCTTGCAGCATCGTCAGCCCATTCAAAGGAGTCACATGCGACGCGAGTACCACAATCACTACTCTCACCAGCTTGGCCGCGACATGGAGATGCTCTCTTATTGCACAGACGGGGGGCACTTTGGGATGCCGGTCGTCGTTTTTCCTACGTCACAGGGCCGCTTTTATGAGTTTGAAGACAGGCTGATGGTGCAGGCCCTCGATCATCACATCAACTCCGGCAGCATCGAGTTGTACTGTGTGGACTCAGTTGACGCGGAGAGCTGGTACAACCGCAATGTAGGCCCCGATTGGCGCATAGCGCGCCAGGTGCAGTACGTGCGTTACATCGAGTACGAGCTTGCGCCTTTCATCCGCAGCCGCAACTACAACCCCAAGATGATTACTGCAGGCTGCAGCTTCGGTGGCTTTCACGCGCTGAACGTAGCGCTGCAGCATCCGTTCACCTTCGATGGCTGCCTGTCGATGTCGGGCGCATTCGACATGGAGAAGCTGGGCTTTCTAGGTGGCTACCATGACCAGAATGCCTATTTCAATCTGCCCTTCAACTATGTGCCCAACCTGCACGACGGCTACGCACTGGACCGGATGCGGCAAAACAGCTACGTACTCGCTACGGGTGTCCACGACCAATGCTGGAATGACAACGAACGGATGAACGCACTGCTCCATGCCAAGGGCATCACGTCGCACCTATATGTCTGGGGGGATGATGCCGGCCACGACTGGCCCTGGTGGCAGAAGATGGCGCACACGTATCTATAAGCGTTCATCTGTGGCAGTGAATGACAAGCGTTCATCTGTGGCAGTGAATGACCGAACCTCAGTAGCGGCGGTTTCTCCGCTACACTATCCGCAACACGGAGACCTTCGACCATGAAAAAGATCGGCGTCCTGTTCGGCATGGAAAACACCTTCCCGCCCGCGCTCGTTGAGCGAATCAACAGCATGAATCTCCCTGACATTTCCGCCGAGTTCGTGACCGTGGGTGGTGTGGAGATGAATAAGCCTTGTCCCTACGCCGTGATCGTGGATCGCATCTCGCATGACATGCCGTTCTATCGGGCATATCTGAAGAACGCGGTGCTTACAGGGACGCAGGTCATCAACAACCCCTTCTGGTGGTCGGCGGACGATAAGTTCTTCAACTACGCTCTGGCCGATAAGCTCGGTGTGGCCGTGCCGCGTACTGTTCTTCTGCCGCACAAGCAGTTTCCGCCAGATATTTCGCAAACTTCCGTACGCAACTTGGAGTTCCCTCTGAACTGGGAAGGCATCTTCGACTATGTGAAGTTCCCGGCCTTCCTGAAGCCGCACGATGGTGGCGGCTGGCGCGATGTCTTCCACGTGCACGATCCGCACGAGTTCTTCTGCGCGTACGATCAGACCCGCGACCTCTGCATGACGCTGCAGGCGGCCGTGAACTTCAAGGAGTATTTCCGCTGCTACGTTGTCGGTCAGCAGGATGTTCACATCATGGCTTACGATCCTCGCCGGCCACACGCAGAGCGCTACGTGCTGGAGCCCCAGACGTATCCCGACGGGCTTTTGGAGCGAGTGGAGAAGGACGCGCTCACGCTTTGCCGGGCGCTCGGCTACGACCTCAATACCGTTGAGTTTGCGGTGGAAGACGGCATTCCCTACGCGATCGACTTTATGAACCCGGCTCCCGATGCAGACATCAACTCTGTCGGGCAGGCTAACTTCGACTGGATCGTGGAGAAGGTCGCGCATCTGGCTGTCCGTAAGGTGCAGAAGCCTGAGCCGATCGACTTGCGATGGTCGAGTTTTCTAGGTAACTAACGAGCATGGAGAAAGAGATCTGGGTTGGACATGCCGAGTTGAGATATGCGCCGACTGAGGAGAGTTCCTTTGGTCAGAGGGGCAAAGGGACATTTACCTCGTGGGCGTGCTGGGCTGTGGATGACATGTCGTTCAAGGCAAAGGTGACCGACGCCTGTCAGCAACATGGGCTCTTCGTTGCGGGGTTTGAAAATGTAATGGCTTATAAAGAGGCGGTGCAGGCGGGCCTGGTGGGCGACGAGCTGGAAGCGTTGATAGAGCATTCGTCGCAGGATGAAGAATTTTGTGTCTTCGAAACTCTGCACGGGTATAAAAGCGACAACTGAGGGGTGTTCAACATGCGACCGTCTTTCACACTGGGGATTGAAGAGGAATATCAGACCATCGATCCGGTCACGCGCGATCTGCGTTCGCATATCGCGACCGAGATGTTGGCGCAGGGTAAGTTGCGACTTGAAGAGCGCGTCAAGGCCGAGATGCATCAGTCGGTCATCGAGGTGGGTACACGAGTCTGCCATAACATCGAGGAGGCGCGGGAAGACATCTACGACCTTCGCCGCAACATGATCCGGCTCGCTGAAGAGAATGGCCTGGTCCTTGTCGCGGGTGCCACGCATCCCTTTGCCGACTGGCGTGCGCAGGAGATCTATCCTGACCCTCGCTATGACAAGGTGGTCGAAGATCTACAGCTGGTCGCTCGATCGAATTTGATCTTCGGCTTGCATGTTCACGTCGGCATCGAGGACCGCGAGGCTGCCATCCGGGTAATGAACTCGCTGCGGTACTTCCTGCCGCATATTCTTGCGCTGAGCACGAACTCGCCCTTCTGGCTTGGCATGGAGACCGGTTACAAGAGCTATCGCGCGAAGGTCTTTGAGAACTTTCCTCGCACGAATCTGCCGGATTCCTTCGCGAGTTATTCCGAGTTCGAGAGCTATGTGAATCTGCTCATCAAGACCAACTGCATCGACGACGCAAAGAAGATCTGGTGGGACGTTCGACCGCACCCATACTTCAGCACCGTTGAGGTGCGCGTGTGTGATATCCCTTTGAGAGCTGAGGAGAGTGTCGCGATTGCGGCCCTGATTCAAGCCACGGCCTGTAAGCTTTGGAAGCTGCATGCCGATAACCTCGATTTTCGCCAATACTCTCGCGCGCTGCTGATGGAAAACAAGTTCCGTGCTGTTCGCTATGGTCTCGATGGGAAGCTGATCGATTTCGGGAAACAGCAGGAGATTGACGAGCGCGAGCTCATCCATGAGTACCTCCGGTTCGTAGAAGAAGAGGTGGACGAACTCGGTTCGCGCAAAGCAATTAACTACATCCACACCATGCTTCATAACGGTTCAGGAGCCGATCGTCAGCTCAATGCCTTCCGCACATCGAAGGCGGAAGACCACGCCGGGAAGCTTCGTGACGTGGTCGATTACATGGCCGCTGAAACCAAGGTAGGACTTTGAGGACCAGACGAAACCGATGACAGGAACAACAACGACCGATCTGCTCACCGTGAGCTTTCCCGATGCCTTCAGCGAGGGTGCGCGCAACGCTGTCACAACCTGCCTGCGCATCACGCCTCAGGAGAAGGTCACTCTGATTGGAGACGAGACGACGCTGCAGATCGCCGCAGCACTTGCAACCGAGCTGACGAAGCTGGGCTGCGCCTGGAATGCCTTCGTATTGGAAGAGATTGCTGAGCGGCCGCTCAAGGGGATGCCGCAGGTTGTCCTCGACGATATGGAAAGCTCGCAGGTGAGCATCTTCGCCGTGCAGGTGCAGCCGAATGAGCTGCGCAGTCGCATGGATATGACCGATGTGGTCAATCGTCGCCATATGCGCCATGCGCACATGGTCAATATCACGCCCGACGTGATGCTGCAGGGGATGCGTGCGGACTTCAATGCGGTCGATCGGCTCAGCCAAGTTGTGCTCGACAAGGTCCGTGCCGCCAGTTATGTGCGTGCCACCACGCCTGTCGGGACGGATATCCACGTACAGCTCAACCCGCAGTACAAATGGTTCAAGACCTCAGGCATTATCAGCCCGGAGAAGTGGGGGAATCTTCCAGGCGGGGAGTGCTTCACCGCGCCCGGTGAGGTGAACGGCACCTTTGTGGTCGATGGAGTTGTCGGAGATTTTCTCTGCGCACGCTATGGCATTCTGCAAGCGACGCCACTTACGTTGAAGATCGAGGAGAACCGGCTCGTCTCGGCGCGCAGTGAGAACAAAGACCTCGAGCGCGAGTTCTGGGACTATACACACACGGATGAAAACTCCGACCGCGTGGGTGAGTTTGCTATCGGTACGAATATCGGTGTGTCGCATGTCATCGGAAACATCCTGCAGGATGAGAAGTTTCCGGGCATTCACATAGCCTTTGGAGATCCTTATGGCAATCACACCGGTGCTGCGTGGAAGTCGACTACGCACATCGATGTTGTTGGTCTGAGGTTCAACATCTGGCTCGGCGACGCGGATGGTCGCGAAGAGCAGATCATGAGCGATGGCGGGTTCCTCATCGGAGAGCAGGCAACATGATCGAGCCTTACCGCAGCGACTTCAATGCTCGCTTCACTTCGGAGAAGTATGAGGATCTGAAGCGCGTGATGAATGAGCGGACGCGCACGCAGATCGAGTTTCGCGTTGCAGAGACGCCATGTTTTTTCCCACCTGAGCTGCTGCAATCGATGGTCACCGCCGGCGCTGAACTAACGCATCAACTGCTCGACAATCCTGAGTATATGCAGTCTTCGCTAGATGCGATTCCAGCTGAATACCGTGTTCCGAACGATGACACGCATCCACACTTCATGACGGTGGACTTTGGTCTTGTCCGAAATGAAGCGGGGGAACTGGAGCCAAGACTGGTCGAGATGCAGGCATTTCCGTCACTTTTCGGTTATCAGCCATTGTTTGCTCAAGCCTTCAAGGATGTGTTCGCACTGGATCCTAGGCTGGAGTATCGCTTCAGTGGTCTTGACGATGTAGCGTATTGGTCGTTGATGCGCGAGGTGATTGTTGGCAAGCATGCTGCTGAAAATGTGGTGCTGGCCGAGATCGCGCCGGAGACGCAGAAGACGCTGCCGGACTTCCGCATTTATGAGGACCGTCTTGGTGTGCGCACCGTCGATGTTGCCAAATTGATAAAGCGGGATAGACAGCTTTTTTATCGGAATGAGTCGGATGAGGTAGTCCGGATTGATCGGATCTTCAACCGAGTGATCGTGGACGAACTGATACGGAAGAAAGTCAAGTTGCCTTTTGACTATCGCGATGATCTAGATGTCGAGTGGGCCGGTCATCCGAACTGGTACTTCCGAATCAGCAAACTGTCGATACCGTATCTGCGCCATGCAACCGTTCCGCCAGCGGTCTTTCTTGATGATTGGTTTGCGGGCAAGGGACATGACCAGTTGCCAGAAGACCCCAACCAGTGGGTTTTGAAGCCTTTGTACTCCTTTGCTGGTAAGGGTATTCAGTTCGGACCGACACAGGATGATCTCGATGCGATTGAAGTGACGGAAAGACATAGCTACCTGCTGCAAAAACGTGTGCAGTTTGCAAACACCATCCGAACGCCGGAAGGTTTGACACAGCCAGAGATTCGCATTCTGTACGCATGGCCCGAGGAGGGTGAGTTGACGGCGATGACCAGCCTCATTCGACTGGGACGCGGACTGATGATGGGGGTAGACCATAATCGAGATAAATCCTGGGTGGGAAGTTCTGCGGGGCTGTATGTATCCGGGGACCGACAGATTCACGTCTAAGTGAAGTAAACTTTCATGGCGTACCCCAAGCGTTTTTACGCGCGCCCAACTAAGGACCATCATGCCCGATTCCAACAATCCGCTCGATTCCACCCCGCTGCGGTCTGCGGTACGTTTTCCATTGCATATGGACATCGTGCTGACGACGCCTGAGGGCGAGTGCCGTGCGGTGACGGAAAACGTTTCAGCCAACGGGTTGTTATTTATATCCGACAAGCTGCCGGCAGTCGGAACGCCCGTCGAATTCCGGCTGAAGATGCCGGCAGCGATCATGGGCGGAGACGAAGATGTATTGCTACACTGCGTTGGCCGTATTGTGCGCCACGACGACAGCGATGGAAAACTCACCGCCGCTGCCGTGATCGACGAGTATTCGCTAAAGGCAGAGCATCTATGAACAGCGACAGCAGCACCCTCCCAATGAGTCATAACGTGGAGGAGTCAAGCGTGCCTTCCATTCGGGTCATTCTTGCAGATTCGCAGGCTATCTACCGAGTGGGAATGCGAAAGGTCTTCGCAGTGGAGGACGACATCCGTGTCGTCGCCCAGACGGAGAACCTCGATAACTTGTTTGCGGCGCTGGAGCGGTTTCCAGAGGGCGTGGTTATTCTTGAGGGCCAGATGATTCCCGACCTCGCCGTCACGATCCCGGAGATTGTAATGCGGGCGCCAAAGAGCAAGTTCATTGTGCAGGTGGCGGAGATCGACGAGAACGATACGGTCGGTCTGTACCGTAGCGGCGTGAAGGGCGTGGTCGCGCGGTCTATCCTGCCCGACCAACTGGTGCATTGTGTGCGACGCATCGCGGCGGGAGAGACTTGGATCGACAACCAGTCGATCAGCTGGGTGCTTGAGGCCTATCGGGCACAGGCTGCTGCGCTAATGAATCCGCGGACTCAGCCAAAGCTTTCAAGCAAGGAACTTACAATCATTGGCTGCATCACGCGCGGCATGAGAAACAAGGAGATTGCCTCGCAGATCGGTACCTCTGAGCAGGTGGTGAAGAACTATTTGCGCAAGGTATATGACAAGCTTGGAGTCTCAGACAGGCTGGAGCTCGCGCTATACTGCCTCCACCACCAGATTCTGAAACAAGATCCCGAGAGTGCAGAGGTCGCAGATGTGGCCGGTTCGGCGCAACGCCCGAAGTAGGACTGCGGAGTTCGCACGCTACAAAACGATGCCTCCGTCTGAGGGGCGACAACCGACGGAGGATTAATCACGATGGTTTTTGCGCCCTTTCGCAGGCTCACCAGCAAACAGCGGCGCACGTTTGCAGCCTGCTTCTTCGGCTGGACGCTCGATGCTTTCGATTTCTTCATCCTGACGTGGTGTCTCGACTCGGTTGCGGCCACTTTTCACGTGAGTGCGGTCACGGTCACCCACAGCCTGTTCTGGACGCTTTGCATGCGCCCTGTGGGCGCTTTGTTATTTGGTGCCTTAGCAGAGCGTTTCGGTCGCAAGCATGTGTTGATGGTGAACATTGCCTGCTTCACCATCTTCGGCCTCTCTTCGGCATTTGCCCCCAACTTCACGTTCTTCCTTGTCACACGCGCTCTTTTTGGCATCGGTATGGGGGGCGAATGGGGCGTTGGTGCTGCGCTCGCTTTTGAGACGCTGCCTTCAGAAGGTCGCGGCTTCTTCTCGGGACTGCTTCAAGAGGGATATTCGACCGGGAATCTCCTCGCTGGAGCTCTCTACGGCATCACCTACGGCCTGATCTTCCCGCACTTCCACAACGCGGCGTTCACAAATTGGCGCGCTCTCTTTGTGCTTGGCACCATTCCGTCGCTCTTCGTGCTCTGGCTGCTGAGCGGATGCGCGGAGTCGCCTTCATGGCTCGCCACGCGCAACGCCGTTAAAGAAAAGGCTGCCGATGCCGTACCTATGTTGCGGCAAATCCTTACCTACCTGCCTAACTTTTTGTTGCTCGTCTGTATGATGACGGCCTTCATGAGCTTCAGCCATGGCACGCAGGACCTGTATCCGACTTTCCTAAAGCACGACATCGGCTTCTCCAAGACGACGGCGACGTGGGTGAATACGGCGGGTGGCTTCGGCGCAATCTTCGGTGGCATCTGCTTCGGCACCATCTCTGAGAAGTTCGGTCGACGCAAGGCAATCGTCTGTGCTGCGTTGCTGGCTATTCCGATGATTCCGTTATGGGCGGGTCTGCATGGCTTTCCGCGAACGGCTGTCATACTCGCGGTTGGTGGGTTCCTGATGCAGTTCATGGTGCAGGGGGCCTGGGGCGTAATCCCGGTGCATTTGAATGAACTTTCGCCCGCTCCGGTGCGCGCGATTTTCCCGGGCCTTGCCTACCAGATCGGCAACCTTACTACGTCGTGGAATGCACCTCTGCAGACTTCACTTGCGGCAAGCCTCTATGCAGGACACCTGGCGCCCGTGCTGGGTTGGACCGTGCTGCTTGTGGCCATAGCAGTGGCGCTGCTAACTGGTTTTGGACGCGAGGCCAAGGGTGCTGATATGTCCATGACTATCTGACTTTCAGCAGCATCCCTCGCTGACGCACTCGTCGATTTGGTTGCCTCGCGATAAGAAATCCTTATGCGGCATAAGTTTTATATGGGTTGACGTTCGAGTGTGGAGACCCTAACCTTACATCTATGAAGCTTTCGCCTATCGCGGCCTGTTGTCCTCTGCTCTCGCACAGGGCGTGCTGCGCAGCTTACTAAAAACAAGCGATTGCAGAATATTCGACCCCAGTGCCCACGCCTTGAACGTGGGCTTTGTTGTATCTGTACATCCGACAGGAGATAGACCTTGAGCGAAGTCAATGCGAATCCCACAGCACCCGCGCCGAAGGAGACAAAGGCCCAGAAGTCCGAGCGCCTGAAGCTCGCGAAAAACCCCTGGAATGCATGGGACGAGGTGCGTACGTTTGCGCGTGAAGGTCGCGCCAGTGTGCTGCCGGAATGGACGGGTCTGTATTTCAAGTGGTGGGGCGTATACACGCAGGGCGATGGTCTCGGGGTGACTGGCGGTAAGAACGGCGAGGGCCTCGCCAGCGACTACTTCATGATGCGCATCGGGCTGCCGAACGGTCTGTTGACCGCGCACCAGCTGCATGTGATCGCCGATCTGACCGCGAGACATGCGCGTGGCGTAGCCGACATTACGACGCGTCAAAACATTCAGCTGCACTGGCTTTCGATCGAAGCGTTGGTTGATGTAGTTGACGCACTGACGGCGATTGGCCTGTCCCCCAAGGGTGCCTGCGGCGACGTGGTTCGTAACGTCACCGGTTGCCCACTGGCCGGGACTGATGGTCATGAGCTGATTGATGCTTCGCCGCTGGCATTGGAGATTGCGGAGAAGCTGACCGCGAATCCCGAGTTTTATAACCTGCCGCGCAAGTTCAAGATCAGCGTGACGGGCTGCCCCATCTGGTGCTCGTACCCGGAGATCAACGACGTAGCGCTCACAGCCTTGAAGCGTGTGAAGGATGGCGAAGAGGAGATTGGCTATTCGATCCGCGTCGGCGGTGGTCTCTCTACGGAGCCGCATATTGCTGTGCGATTGAATGCGTTCATTCCGCAGGACAAGGCTTATGACGTAGTGAAGGCTGTCTGCGAAATCTTCCGCGAGCAGGATGCTCTGCGTGAGAACCGCACGCGCGCCCGCATCAAGTATCTTTTCATGCGACACGGCTGGACGGCAGAGACGATGCTAACCGCCATCGAAGAGAAGCTTGGCTATAAGTTCGATCCTAGCGAAGAGGGCCCGATTGCGGACGATGTGTATCGTGACCACGTTGGTGTGCATCGCCAGAAGCAGGATGGCCTTAGCTATGTGGGAGTGACTGTACTGAACGGGCGGCTCGATCCAGACCAGCTTCATGCGCTCGCGACGTTGAGCGAGACCTACGGCAACGGTCAGCTGCGCGCGACGATCGGCCAGAACATCGTACTGGTGAATATTGCGAACGAGAAGGTCGCGGAGCTGGTCGGTAAGATCACAGCGCTTGGCCTGCAGGTGGAGCCGACGGTGTTCTATCGCGGTGCTGTGGCCTGCACGGGTACGGAGTTCTGCAAGTTGGCTATCTCCGAGACGAAGGGCTTCAACAAGTGGCTGGTTGGCGAGCTGGAAGAGCGGATGCCGAGCTTCGATCAGCAGATTCGTCTGCATGTAACGGGCTGCACCAATAGCTGCGGACAGAGCTGGATCGCAGACATCGGCCTCGAAGGTAAGAAGATCAAGAAAGACGGCAAGCTGGTCGATGCCTTCTACTTCTGCGTGGGTGGCTCGGTTGGCGAACATGCGGGCATTGCGCGGCAGATTGGCTATCGAGCGGCTGCGGAAGATTGCCCTGAGGCGATCGAGCGCCTTCTTAGAGGTTATCTGCAACTGCGCAACGAGGGCGAAGATCTGCGTTCCTACTTTCGCCGCACAAGCGATGATGATCTGCGGACGCATCTCGCTGGCGAAATCGTGGACGCGGTTGAGAGAGAGGCTGCGCCTGGGCGTGTTCCAGCGAGCGTAAGCTAACGACTATGAGCCTGTTTCCGATCTTCCTCAAACTTGCGTCTCGCCCATGTGTCGTTGTTGGCGCAGGGAACATTGCTGAGTCCAAGATTGAGAGCTTGCTGATCGCGGAGGCGCGAGTGACGGTCATCGCTCCAGAGGCGTTGCCGCGAGTGCGGGAGTGGGCCGAGAGCGGGGCGCTCACCTGGCATCGCCGCGAGTATGCCCAGGGTGACCTCGCTGGAGCGTTTCTTGTCGTCGCTGCCACGGCGACGGCGAGCGTGAACCGCGCTGTCTATGCTGAGGCGACGTCTGCAGACATTCTTTGCAATGCCGTCGATGATCCGCCGTTCTGCGATTACTACTTTCCGTCTGTGGTGCGCCGTGGCGAGTTGCAGATCGCGATCTCCACCGCAGGCGAGAGTCCTGCGCTGGCACAGCGCCTGCGTAAGGAGCTGAATGCGGCTTTGCCGCTCGATACCGGCGAGTGGCTTATGGAGCTTGGCCGTTTGCGGCGCGAGGTGACGGCTGTCGAGCCCATCGGTGAACCGCGTAAGCAACTGCTGCATGAGCTGGCACAGCGCGAAGTCTGCGGATTTGCCGAGTGCCCCTCACGCATGCGCGCGCGCCAGCACGCTCGCGAGCTGGGTTTCCTGCCGAAGGAGACTGCATGAGCGTCGTCACACGGGCGGAGAAGGGACGCGTCTATCTCGTCGGTGCAGGTCCCGGCGATCCTGAGCTACTGACCTTGCGTGCGCTCCGGCTGCTCGAATCCGCCGATGTCATCTTTCACGACGATCTTGTGCCGGATGAGGTGCTGGCACTTGCGAACCGTCGCGCGCTCATCACAAGCGTCGGCAAGCGTTGTGGCCGTCCGCGCATTACGCAGGCTGAGATACATACACTGATGGTGAATTCCGCGCAGGCAGGGCAGTCGGTCGTTCGGTTGAAGAGTGGCGATCCGCTCGTTTTCGGTCGCGCGGGAGAAGAGATTGCCGCGCTGCGGGCAGCGAAGATCCAGTTTGAGGTTGTGCCAGGGGTGACGGCTGCGTTCGCTGCGGGAGCCGCCCTCTCGCTGCCTTTAACGGATCGCAAGAGTGCGTCGAAGTTGATCCTCTGCACAGGGCACCATGCCGCTGAAAAGCAGTCGACCACGCCGCTGTGGACAGGCACATTGCCTGAGGATGCGACGGTGGCGCTATACATGCCGGGGCGCGACACGGCGAGAATTGCGGCAGAGCTTGCGGCGGCCGGTCTTCCGTCAGATATGCCGTGCTGCGCGATTTCTCATGCTGCGACTCCGCGGCAGAGCTTTGTTACGGCACGACTCGAAGGTCTGAGCACTCTGGTTTGCGGACCAGCACCACTCCTTTTGCTGGTGGGACGAGCAATGGAACCGCTGTTTGCGGTTGAGAGCGATGCGCGCGAACTGATGCCCCTTATCGAGCGCGCAGATGCCGGACTTCGCGACGAGAGCTAGTGTTTCGGCTCGGACTCCTGCAAAAGCTGAACCAGATATTCCTTCCAGACCGCGGCCTGCGTGTGAGTGCCGTGGCCGCGAGTCGCATCGGAGATCGGGACCACGATGAAGTGTGCCCGGGGCATATCCTTCACCTGCTTTTGCGCGATGTCCAGTTCTGGCGGATTGATGAAGTCGTCAGCGGAGTTCACCCACATGACCGGAACCGTGATCTTCGCGAGGTTCTTACTGGGGTCGTAGTTACGCGAAGCATCCATGTAATAGACGAGATTGTTCGCATCGGTTGCAGCCACAGTGCGATCAAGATACTTGTCTACATAGGCTTCAGCTTCCGCTCGCGTGGGATATAGCTTCTGCATCTGTAGTGGCGCTGAACCCATGATGAGCAACATCTCATTTGCCCCGCGAAGACCTTCGACGGGCTCGGCGGTATACTCGCCGTTCTTCCACGCAGGATCACGTTCGATGTTCTCAATTGCCATGTAGCGTGTCATGCGGTTGCGTCCGGCGAGAGGTATGGCGTTGCAGGCCAGCGGCATCAGCGCGTCCGCGAAGCCAGGATACGTCTCACCCCAGACGAAACTCTGCATGCAGCCCATCGAGGTGCCGAGGATGAGCCGGAGATGATCGACGTGCAGCGCCTCCAGCAGCATCTGATGTTGCGAGCGGACCATATCGTCGTAGTCGTAGTGAGGGAAACGCATGTGCAGACCATCGGAGGGCCTGGCAGAAACGCCGTGTCCTATGTCATCAGGAAAGATGAGGTAGAACTTTGTGATATCGAGCGGCTGCCCGGGGCCAAACAGGACGGAAGAAAATTGTGGAGCGAATAAGGTGTGGGCGTCACCGCCGGTACCGTGCAGCAGCAGAACAGCGTTGTCCACGTGGCCAGCCGCGTTGCGATGCGGCTGGCCGAGCGTTAGGTAATGGAGCTTCAGCTCGGGCAGGGTCTCACCTGAGCCAAAGCGGAAGTCCCTTGCGATGTAGTCGCCGGGAGCGCCGTCGTACTTCATCGTGCTCGCAACGAGAGGAGCCGCGATGGGTGGAGTGCTCATTGTTTGAGCAAAGACGGGTGTCACGAGCAGTACTGGAATCAGTGGCCACTTCATCGCAGTCTCCTTTGAGCTACGGTTTAGGCAATGGCCTTTTCGACAGCCTCAGTCACGCGAGGGTCTTCAGGCGGCATGTCGGGAGCAAACCGAGCTGCGACCTTACCGTCCTTGCCGATAAGGAATTTCTCGAAGTTCCAGAGAATGCCGGGCGCCGGGTTGGGTGGTGGGAATCCATGCGCGGCGGAGTACTTTTCCAAGCCTTCGCGCCAAGGGCCGTTCACAATGGCCTCTGGCTCTTCGGCGATCAGTTCCTTGTAGAGCGGATGCGTGTCCTCACCTGTAACGGCGATCTTCGCGAACAAAGGAAAGCTTACGGGATATTCGGTGGAGCAGAAGGTGGCGATTTCCTCGTTCGTGCCAGGCTCCTGGCCTGCGAAATCGTTCGCAGGGAAGCCAAGAACGATGAGACCTTTATCCTTGTAGTTCTGATAGAGCTGCTCGAGCGCTGTGTACTGCGGCGTAAGACCGCATTTCGAGGCCACATTGACGATGAGCAGTGCCTTGCCTGCATAGTCGGCGAGAGTGGCGGGGGTGCCGGAGATCGTGGTCAGGGGGATGTCGTAGATGCTTGCCATACTGCCAGTCTAGCAAGTTGCATCAGGACGCTCGGAACGAAGAGTATCCCGCGCAGACTTGCGAAATCAGTTGGATGATGCAGCATCTATAGTCAGATTGTGCAGCCTAAATAGGTAAGGCTTTCTCAATATCCACAAGGCAACTGCGCGATTCACGATGCATTCCCGTCTCAAATTCTCCTAAGTCGAGTGCAGTCATCATCTTGCAATACGGAATGCATTAAAAAGTTGTAAAGGCTCCGTAAAGAGACCCTACGTTTTCTGTGTGGATACTTGACAGTTTTGCAGTAGGATACCTATCGGCGCCCTCCCACGCCATTGAGGATTCTGTAAGGGTATGAAGTTCTTTGATGTGCTGTTTGGTAAGCCGCTGGCTTCGAACGAGGCGCATGCCGAACATATCGGTATTGCAGCGGGTATCCCGATCTTCGGGCTTGATGGACTAACAAGTGCGGCTTACGGGCCTGAAGCAGCGATGACGCTGCTGATCCCTCTGGGGCTGTGGGGAGTGCAGCATTATCTGCTGCCAATCTTTGGCTTCATCCTTTCGCTGTTGGTGATTCTCTACTTCAGCTACAGGCAGACGATCGAGGCGTACCCGAACGGTGGCGGCTCGTTCACCGTCGCGAGTGAGAACCTAGGGGACCATGCGGGGCTTCTGGCGGCAGCTGCCCTGATGATCGATTACATTTTGACGGCGGCCGTAGGGCTTTCTGCAGGTATCACTGCGCTGGTGAGCGCGGTGCCGGCGTTGCATCGCTTCCAGTTGGAGATGTGCCTGTTCCTGCTGGTGGTGATTGCCATCGTTAATATGCGCGGTGTGAAGGAGGCCGGGGCAGTGTTTATGCTGCCGACGTTTCTGTTTGTGGGAACGCTGCTGACCACTATCGGCGTTGGAGTCTACCACTCGCTGATTGCCCATGGTCACCCGGTGGCTCTCGCGGCACCGCCGATCGACGTAACGCAAATGCAGAAGTTCACGCCGATGCTGATGCTTTGGCTGCTGATGAAGGCATTCTCCAACGGTTGCGCAGCCATGACCGGTGTGGAAGCGGTATCGAACGGTGTGACCGCCTTCAAAGAGCCGCGCAGCAAGAACGCGAACGGCACGCTGACGGTCATTATCTTCATCCTGATTGTTCTGCTTTACGGTCTGAGCTATGTTGCGAAGTCGTATGGCGTGACCGCGATGGACCCCAATGCGAGCAACTATCAGAGCGTGCTTTCGATTGAGGTAGCCGCGGTGTTTGGGCGTGGCTGGTTCTACTATGTCACCATGGGTGCGGTGCTCGCTGCACTGTCGTTCAGCGTAAATACAGCGTTCGCGGACTTCCCGCGTATGGCTCGAGCGATCGCCGGCAAAGATTATCTGCCGCACGTCTTTCTGCTGCGTGGACGTCGTTTGCTGTTCTCGCACGGCATCTACGCGCTCACCGGCTTCACCGCGCTCATCCTGATTCTGTTCGATGGCGTAACCGATCGCCTGATCCCGCTATACGCTATCGGCGCGTTCCTGGCGTTTACGTTGAGCCAGGCTGGCATGGTGCGCCATTGGCATAAAACGCTCGACGCGAGCCATCGCCACCTGAAAATGTTTATCAATGGCCTCGGCTCCGTCGCAACGGGTATTTCGCTGCTCATTATCCTGGTGACGAAATTCCTGTACGGAGCCTGGGTGACGGTGCTGCTGGTGCCATTCCTTATCGGCGTGATGCTGATGGTGAAACGTCACTACATGCGCGTGAAGCGCGAGACAGAAGATCCTACGCCACTGCGGCTTACCGGGCTCGAGCCGCCGATCGTTGTGATCCCAATGGCTCGCTGGGACAAGATTACCGAAAAAGCGATGCGCTTTGGCATGACGATGAGTACTGTAGTCAAGGTAGTCCACGTAGATTCGGATGACGCCGATGCGCTAGGCCAGGTGTGGGAAGAGATGGTGCTAAGGCCGATCCGAGAATCGAACATGCCGGAGCCTGAGTTGATTACGGTCCGTAGCAACTATCGCACGATCCTTTCTCCATTGATGGATTACGTCCTGCAACTGGAAGACGACAACCCTGGTCGAAAAATCGCGGTACTTCTGCCTGAGTTGGTAGTTCGCCACTGGTGGGAGAATCTGCTGCACAATCAGCGCGTTCAACTGCTGAAGCTGCTGCTTCTGTTGAAGGGCAACCAGCGGCTGGTGGTTGTTAACATCCCCTGGTACCTATAACGCAACGAATAGAAGCCTTTCAGTAATGCCGCCTGTGATGGGTGGCATTGCTGTTTCTGCTTGACGCGTCTAGATCAGGCTTCGCAGGCGAGCAATGACTTGAGGAATGATTGCAAGCGCAAGATCTATCTCCTCGGAGCTGGTGAGGCGCGAAAGCGAAAGCCGCAAGCTGCCGCTTGCCTCTCCAGGCGTGAGACCCATCGCGACGAGGACGTGCGAGGGCTCGGTTGCTCCCGACTGACAGGCGGCGCCGAAGCTTGCGGCGATGCCCTGCATATCGAGCGCAATCAGCAGCGACTCCGCATCGACACCTTCAAAACGCAGATTTGTGGTGTTGGGTGCTCGGTGGCTCGTTGTGCCGTTCACACTTGTGCCTGGAATCGCCGAGAGCAGTCCCTCTTCCAACCGATCGCGGAGAGCACCGAGAGCGGCGGCGTTGTTATCTGCTTGCAGCCAAACTTGGGCGAGTTCAGCTGCCCGGCCGAGTGCCACAATGCCTGGCACATTCTCTGTCCCCGCCCGCCTCTGTCGCTCCTGAGGTCCGCCGTATTGCAAGGGCGTCAGATGCAGGCCGCTGCGGACGAACAGTACGCCAGTGCCCTGGGGCGCGTACATCTTGTGGCCGGAGATGGTGAGCAGGTCAACATTCTTGAATTCACCGCTCAGATCGAGCGGCAGCTTGCCTGCAGCCTGCACAGCATCGGTATGAAAGACGATCTCCGTGTTGAAAGACTTAGCGATACGAGCGAGTTTGCCGACAGGCTGTACGGCACCCGTCTCGTTGTTCGCCAGCATTACGGAGATCAGCTTGGTTTGCGGCGTGAGTGCATCCTCGAGGCTTGCCGGATCGATGACACCTTCGCGATTGGGTGCGAGATAAGTGACGCGGACGCCGCGCCTCTCGAGCGCTTCGGCAGCGTATAGCACGGCGTGATGTTCGATCTGAGTGGTGATGAGGTGAGCTGGTTCGCCTGCATGCAGCCACGGCTGCATTACGCCCATCAGGGCAAGATTGTCGCCTTCGGTGCCGCCGGAGGTGAACACGATCTCTTTGGTGGAGGCTTTAAGCAACTTTGCGACCGCGTTACGAGCCCGTTCCACTGCGGCGCGCGTGCGCTGACCTGCCTGGTGCGCCGAACTGGGATTGCCGGAACCGACCGTGAAGTAGGGAAGCATTGCCGCAACCACTTCAGGCAAAACTGGAGTCGTCGCGTTGGCGTCGAGATAGATGCGCTGCTGCATGTCTCGATTGTAGAGTCATGCAGCAGCTCTCTCCTACTTGATCTGCTCCACCATCACGTCGATATCGAGATGCCTGGTGCTGTTCGGGATATCGATGGAGCCGAGCATCAAGGGCTTGCCCAACGTCGCAATGCTGGAGCCTTCGAGTACGCTCTGGCGGACAACCGGCTCCGTTACACCAGCGATGGTGTTCGTTGAACCGATGCTGGACTGTTCGACCTTTGACTTCAGGCTGACGCCGTTCGCCATCGAAATCACGGTTGCATCGAAACTCATACCCACATCTAAGTACGTGAATTGGGTCTGCGAGGCTGCGTTGTCTGTTGAGAACGAGCCGGTAGCTACAGGGATCTTATCGCCTTCTTTCATTGTGCTCCGGTTTCCGTCGGAAGCCACCAGCGAATAATGCTGCGTTCCGATATTCTTGCCATTTTCAGAAACTGCAACGGTGTATGTCAGCCGGTACAGTTTGCGAGGCCGATCAAGTTCGTGAATGAAAGCTTCAATCCTGCCGATCTCCTCTGGATAGCTACTGATGGAAATAGCATCCTGGCTTGCGATGAGATAAACCTTCAGTTCAGGAGAGAACATATTGCGCACGGCGACGAGGATCTCGTTGGCATCGTTCTGCGTGGTCACGTTCGCAAGATAAATAGTCTTTGTCACAGAGTGAAGGCGTCGGCAGTCACCCTCTGCTGTATGGCTTGAAAGCTTATTGCAGTCGGTAGTGGCGTTTGAGTCTGCCGATTGTGCGCGAGCTGCGAGACTGACAGGCAATGCGGCGAAGAGGCATAGGCTGCGCAATGTGAGGCGGGAGAGAGTCATGCTGAAGGCTCCGATCATGAAGTTGAGGCTAGTGAGAGGAAGGAGGTTCGATGTCGGTGGCAGGCAGTATCTCCTCCGACGGTGGAGAAGCAGGGGTAAGGACCTGGGCAGTTGCCAATGGACCGAGCAGGCCATGCACGTACTCGCGGATGCTCGCACGTTCGCGGGCTTCGGCAACGGCGCTGAGTGCGGACTCGCGCAGAAGATCGAGCGTTGCGATCTCGAGTGGTTGACCGGGGCGGGTGGAGTGGATCAGAAGCGTCTCCTGGTCTGTCAGCGCGAGCGCCGGAGGCGGATGGCTGGGAGCCAGCGTCTCGGCCAGCGCGAGGGCGTCAATTGCATCGGTGGCGTCGTTTGACGGAGAGGGCGTCTGTGAAGGCACGTTGGAGGCTCTATGTTTGCCTGCTGCGGTTTCGCTCGGAGGCGCAACGGGCTTATGGTGAAGGCCGATTGCAGGTACAGACGAGGCTGATTGTGTGGTGGTTGCGATGGACTGCGTTTGCGTATACCTCCAGTGAATCGTAAAACCGACACCGATCCCTGCAAGCGCTATCGCCAGGATGGCGCCTGATCCTAACGTCAGGCGCGGAAAGCGGGAGTTCAAGCTGAAGCCGATAGTGCGAATTGAGAGAGACGCTCTGTACTCGGCGACAACCTCGCGTTGAGCGAGGCGCGCGTTGACGCGCTGCTCGATTCCTGCTGGAGCGGTAGTAGAGCCCAGAGCGTGCAGAAGCTGGTCGATGCGCTGATCTGTGGGGTTCATACACGTACTCCTTTCTGTAGGCGTTGACGAAGGTGGGTTCTGGCCCGGAAGAGCAGGGCGCGGACGGCAGACTCGCTTTTGTGAAGTATCTCCGCTATCTGCGAGGTCTGTAACTCATCCATGGCGGAGAGCAGGAGGACGGCGCGCTCAGCTTTGGGCAGGTGGTCTATGGCCTGCAATACGGCATGCATCTGGCGAGCTTCGCTAAGAGCCTGATCGGCGGCGACCGTCTGTGCTGCGAGGGATTCAGCAAAGCCTACATCGAACTGCTGCGGCTTGATGCGACGTTTGCGATCGAGAGCCAGGTTCCACGCGATGCGAACGAGCCAAACGCGCATGTCGCGGACTTCATTGAGCTTGCGGCCATGCTCGATGACGCGCACGAAGGCATCCTGCACGACGTCCTCGGCCTCGGTCTGACTGCGCAGGATAGAGTGTGCGACGCGGAAGAGGAGTGCGGAGTAGGTTTCCACCAGTACGGCCAGATCGATCTCCGATCGTACCGCCTGCATGGACGACATCCCCAAGCTGAATCCCTCAAGCGCATTCATAAATGGCCTTCTACTGGTACAGACGGGCGGGTTTGAAATTCGCTCGGTTGATTTTCAACCTTTCTCACGAAGTGATGGCGGTCTTGCATGGAAGCGTACACGACTGGACGGCGAGACCTCCTGTCGCGGTTTGTCGGCTGGGACGTATGTATCTGATAGGCTGATCCTGTTCAAACCACTGCTGGAGGTGATGGAGATGGTCGTGCGTGACAGGTTCGTAAGGATGGCGCTGGTTGTTTGTACGATTTTTTTGACTGTGCGACTTAGCGCCCAGATGGGTGGCATGGACAAAGCGCAGAGTGTCTCGTCGACTGCGGCGGAGTCGCCCTCGGTGGCACTGGATGAGCCTCTCAAACTCTTTGAGCAAGAGATGATGGGCGTGGTGAATTCCATGCCGGCCGAAAAGTTTGGCTTCGCTCCCGCAGCAGGGACGTTTGCGGCAGGACAGGGCGCCAAGTTTGAGGGAGTGCGGACATTTGCCGCCGAGGCCACGCACGTCGCCGAAGCGAACTACTACTTCTTCTCCAGCATCAGCGGTCTGAAGCCGGACGTGGATGTAAAGACGATTGAGACAATGACGAAGAAGGAAGATATCGTCGCGGTCCTGGCGAAGTCTTTTGCTTTCGGGCACAGGTCCATCGCGACGATCACCACGCAGAATGCGTTCCTTCCTATCAAGCCGGTTGACGGTATGAAGACCCGCGCTTCGCTTGCGGCCTTCAGCGTAGCGCATGGCTATGATCACTACGGCCAGATGGTCGAGTATCTGCGTATGAATGGCGTCATCCCTCCGGGCAGCAAGTAGTCGCCGGGAGGTGAGGTTAGCAGGGCTGCCCTTTGTCGGCGGCCCTCTTGCTTTATTCGAACGGGTACGGGAGAAAACGATGGTGAATGCAAGCAGGGTACTGAACAACCTCGACGAACTGCGGGCGTTGACTGCGGACGAACACGGAGCGCAGCGTCTCGCGTGGTCGCCGGTCTGGCTGAGGGCGCGCGCTTGGTTTGAAGAGAAGCTGAAGTCGCTGCCTGTCGAGCATCATTACGATGCAGCTGGGAATCACTGGGTCACGCTGCAGGGTGTGAGCCCGAAAGCCCTTCTAGTTGGCAGCCATCTGGATTCGGTGCCGAACGGCGGGTGGCTCGATGGATGCCTTGGCGTGCTGGCTGCGCTGGAGGTGCTCACGCATTTTTCGGAACGCTACGACGGACGTCCGCCAATTACGATCAAGCTTGTTGACTTTGCGGATGAGGAGGGCGCGCGCTTCGGTCGCAGCTTGTTCGGCTCCTCCGCGTTCGCTGGTAAAGCGACGATAGAGGCGGACCGTAACCGGACCGATCGCGAGGGCACGACCCTGGAAGTTGCGCTGGCTGCATGTGGAGTCGCTATCGATCGGGTGGGCGATGCTGTGGCAGAGCAGAAGGACCTCGCAGCGTATCTGGAGCTGCATATTGAGCAGGGACCGATTCTTGAAGCACAAGGTAAGCCACTCGGCGTTGTGCTCGGGACCAAGGGCGTGGAGCGCTGGGCGATCACGTTTCATGGTCAGGAGGCGCACTCAGGTTCTACGCCGATGGCTGTGCGTCGCGACGCACTTGCCGCTGCTGCGAAGCTCGCGCTGGAGATTCGACCGATTGCGATGAAGCATCCGCAAGCGGTTGCCACGATGGGCAGCGTCAAGACCTTTCCCGGCATCGTGACGGCCGTGGTTGGCCGTTGTGAGACGACACTCGACATCCGCGACCTCGATGCAGAGGTGCTGGCGCAGATGCTAGGGGAGGCTCGCGCGGCGAGTGAACGCTTTGCTGCAGAAGAGCGCTGCACTGTGGAGTGGTCAAAGGTCTGGTCGATTGAGCCGATACCGTTTCACCTACGGCTGATTGAGCTCTGCGAAGAGGCTGTCGTTGAGACTGTTGGCGTGACGGAGACGCTACCCAGTGGTCCACTTCATGATGCAGCGGAGGTGGCGCGCGCCGGTATTCCAACGGTGATGATGTTCGTGCAGAGCCTGAACGGCCTGAGTCACAACTCCGCTGAAGATACAAAGCGCGAGCATCTGGAACAGGCTGTTTCCGCGTTCGCGTCTCTTGCGGAGAAGACGGTTGGGTGGATTACAGGTTAAGTTGCTGCTATTGATTCCTGGCCGGGCGGCTCCCGCAAACGCGAAGAATGGTGGATAATCAATCTTTCACTCTCAAGCTCAAGGAGTTCTGCTCATTGTGAGTACGTCTACTGGCTTTTTTGAGAAGGCACCCGGCTCGCCGGAGATTGCGGAGCGCTTTGCTGATCTGCATCCTCCGCTTACGCCTGTGGCCGCGATGATTGAGGCGAACCGATGTCTTTACTGCTTCGATGCGCCTTGTATGGCGGCATGCCCAACGCATATCGACGTGCCGAAGTTCATAAAGAAGATAGCGAGTGACAATCTCGAAGGCTCAGCACGAACGATCCTCGATGCGAATATCCTCGGTGCGAGTTGTTCGCGTGCCTGTCCAGTAGAAGTGTTGTGTGAAGGTTCATGCGTCTTGAACCATCACAATAGCCGACCGATCGAGATTGGTCGGCTGCAGCGTTTTGCGATGGACGCGTTACATGCGAGCGGAGCGCCTCTCCCCTTTGAACCAGGCAAAGACACAGGCAAGAGAGTGGCGCTGATCGGTGCGGGTCCGGCATCGCTCGCCTGCGCGGCAGAGCTTCGACGCCGCGGTATCCAGGCCGATCTCTTCGATGCCCGCGCACTCCCCGGGGGACTCAATACCTACGGTATTGCGGAGTACAAGCTGCCCCTGGTGGAGAGCCTGCGCGAGATCGATATGCTCACGCAACTCGGAGTGGACTTCCACTTCAATACGGTCATCGATGCGAGGGCGCTCGACGATCTTGAAGCCCGTTACGATGCGGTCTTTCTCGGTGTGGGCCTGGGCGCGATCCGCAAACTTGGTATAGCGGGCGAGGAGCGCGCTGGTGTGACGAACGCGCTGGACATGATCGCTGAGTATAAGAGTGGCACGATGACCTCAGTGCCTGCGAGGGTCGCAGTCATCGGCGCCGGCAATACCGCCATCGACGCAGCCATCGCAGCGGTGCGGCTCGGAGCGACGGAGGTCACGATGATCTATCGTCGTGGGCCTGAAAGCATGTCTGCGTTCACCTTTGAGTACGAACATGCAAAGCAGGAAGGCGTTCGTTTTCTGTGGCACGTCGTACCTTCGGAGCTGATAGGTGAAGAAAGCATAACGTCGCTGCGGCTTGCACCCAACCTGGGCCCGCCCGCACACAGATCGGAAAACGCCTGCGAGGTAGCTGTGGACCTCTTGGTGCTCGCGATCGGCCAAGGTACGCACACCGAGTTCCTTGATGGTGGCAAGGTGGAGCTGGAGCGAGGTCGCATTGTGGTGAGCCGCGCCACCGGACAGACTTCAAACGCGAAGTACTTTGCGGGAGGAGACTGCGCGAATGGAGGTCGCGAGGTCGTCGATGCTGTCGCCGACGGCAAACGCGCAGGCATCGGGATCGCTAACTATCTGGAGGTAGCCCATGCCAACGCTTGAGACGACCTTTGCCGGCATCAAGTGTCTGAATCCTTTCTGGCTGGCGAGCGCTCCCCCGACGAACTGCGGCGAGCAGATCATGCGGGCCTTCGATGCTGGCTGGGGCGGCGCGGTGTGGAAGACGATTGGAGCGCCGGTTACGAACGTGAGTTCGCGCTACTCGTCGATTGACTGGAGCAACCAGCGAATGATGGGCTTCAATAACATCGAGCTGATCTCCGACCGGCCCACCGAGGTGAACCTTCGCGAGATTGCGGAGGTGAAGAAACGCTATCCGAAGCATGTCGTTATTGCGTCACTGATGGTGGAATCGAAGCGCGAGACATGGCATGACATTGTGCAACGCGTCGAAGATGCTGGCGCGGATGGGCTGGAGTTGAACTTCGGATGTCCGCACGGCATGAGCGAGCGTGGCATGGGGTCGGCGGTGGGGCAGGTGCCTGAGTATTGCGAGGAGATCACGGGCTGGGTGAAGGAGAAAGCGCGCACGCCGGTCGTCGTGAAGCTTACGCCTAACATTTCGGACATACGTATGCCTGCGCGCGCGGCGAAGCGCGGTGGTGCCGATGCGCTCTCTGCGATCAATACGATCAACTCCATCACGAGCATCGACCTTGAGACGCTACAGCCGCGGCCGAACGTCGATGGCAAGAGCTCGCACGGTGGCTATTGTGGACCTGCGGTAAAACCGATCGCGTTGAACATGGTCCAGCAGGTGATGAGCGACCCGCTGGCTGCTTTGCCGATGTCAGGGATTGGGGGCATTGGGAGCTGGCAGGACGCGGCGGAGTTCATCCTGCTGGGCTCCGGCACGGTGCAGGTGTGCACGGCTGCGATGCACTACGGCTATCGCATCGTGGAGGACATGAGTGATGGGCTGCTCGCATGGATGCGCCGCAAGGGCTACGAGACGATCGACGACTTTCGCGGGCTTTCACTGCCGAACGTGCGTGAGTGGAAGAACCTGAACCTGAACTTTCGCGTGGTCGCGGAGATCCATGCGGACAAGTGCATCGGCTGTCAGCTTTGCTACACGGCCTGCTGGGATGGAGCGCACCAGTGCATCCATCTGGACCGCGCGGACGGAGGCATGCAGACCCTAGTGAAGGGCACCGATCCGCGCTATGAGCATGGCGAGCCGAATCCGCATGGAATGCCTACGCCAGCGATGGTGCTGGCGAAGTCGGCGATGGTGATTACGACGACGCCGATCCCGAAGCTGGATATGAGTTCTGTCGCTTCGGGCGAGGGCACTCCGCTGCACCGCGTTCCGCGTGTGGATGAGGACGAATGCGTTGGTTGCAATTTGTGCTCGCTGGTCTGCCCTGTGCCGGAGTGCATCACGATGGAGCGTCGCGATACGGGCTTGCCGCCGGAGACATGGGAGCAGCGAGTGGCGAAGCGTGAGGCGGCTGAAAGCGTGGCTGCAACAGGGAATCCGAATTTGTAGGAGTCGTCGCATGGGAACACTTATAAAGAACGGAACGGTCGTTAGCGCGAAAGATTCGCAGAAGCTCGATGTGTTGATCGTCGGTGAGAGGATCGCCGAGGTTGCGGCGAACATCTCTGCGGAAGGGCATGAGGTTGTCGATGCGACGGGATTGCTGGTAATGCCTGGGGGCATCGACGTGCATACGCATCTCGATATGCCGTTTGGTGGAACGACCTCTGCGGATGATTACACGACAGGCACGCAGGCAGCGGCGGTTGGTGGCACGACAACGGTGATCGATTTTGCGTTGCAAAACCAGTCGAGCACGTTGAAGGATGCGCTCGATACGTGGCTGAAGAAATCGGATAATAAGGCCTGCGTGGACTTCTCGCTGCACATGGCCGTGACGAATCTGCATGGGCCAGAGGGCGCGGAGACGCTGGCGGAGATGGACGAGATGGTTGCGGCGGGTATCTCCAGCTTCAAGTTGTTCATGGCGTATCCGAACGTGTTGATGGTGAATGACGAGCTGATGTTCCGCGTGATGCAGAAGGCTGCGGAGTTGAATGCGCTTTGTCTTATCCATGCAGAGAATGGCAGCGCGATCGATGTTGTGGTTGCGCAGATGATTGCGGAAGGGAAGACGGAGCCGCATTATCACGCGCTCTCGCGTTCGCCGAAGGCTGAAGCTGAAGCGACGCATCGCGCGATTGCTCTGGCGGATATCGCAGGGGCAGCGGTGTACATCGTGCATCTGTCGAATGAAGATGCGCTGGCAGCGTTGAAGTTTATGCAGGGGCGTGGAGCGAAGGCGCTTGCTGAGACTTGTATTCAGTACCTTGTGCTGTCGATCGAAGATCAGATGCCGGGCAAGAGCTGGGAGGAAGCGAAGTATGTCTTTACGCCGCCACTGCGCGAGAAGAAGAATCAGGAGCCGTTGTGGGAAGCTCTTGCTGATGGAGCCATGTCGGTGGTGTCGACCGATCACTGCCCGTTCCGGTTTGCGGATCAGAAGGAACTTGGGCGCGGCGACTTTCGCAAGATTCCGAATGGAGGTCCGGGTGTTGAGAACCGGCTGCAGATCCTGTGGCACTTCGGAGTGAACGTTGGAAGGATCACGCCGGAGAGGTTCGTTGAACTTGCTGCAACGGCGCCTGCACGCATCTTCGGCATGGAAAAGCAGAAGGGCGCGGTTGCTGTGGGCCTCGATGCAGATGTGCTGCTGTGGGACCCGACTGCGGAGTACACGATCTCTGCGAAGACGCAGAAGATGGCCACGGACTACTCGATGTTTGAGGGCTGGAAGGTGAAGGGCAACGCCGCGAAGGTTTATTCTCGCGGTGAACTGGTGGTCGATAACGTGGCGAAGCCGGGAGAGTTTCTCGGAACGACGGGCCGCGGCAGGTTTGTGCGGCGCGAGGCGAATGCTGGAGGTATCGGTTGATTCTTCCGAAGCCGAATGTGGTGATGGACAGCGATGTGATGGCGGGCGCATTCGCGCCGGACGCGCGACTATACAACGATGATCTTGCGCCGACGATGCCTTCGCAGCGCACTTGGTCGATGTATAACTACTTCGCTCTGTGGTTCTCCATGTGCATGGAGGTCACGACGTACATGCTGGCGGCGAGCCTGATCGCGGGTGGCATGAACTGGAAGCAGGCGATCGGCACGATCCTTCTAGGTAACTTGATTGTGCTGGTGCCGATGCTACTGAACGCTCATGCTGGTGCGAAGTATGGCATACCGTTTCCTGTGTTTGTGCGAGCGTCGTTCGGGCCGGTTGGAGCGAACATTCCTGCGATTCTGCGGGCGATTGTGGCGTGCGGCTGGTTTGGCATTCAGAGCTGGATTGGCGGGCAGGCGATTGCCGCGATGGTTGGTGTGTTGTGGCCGCACACGCTGGGAATTCCGATGGTGACGTGGGTGTGCTTCCTCGGGTTCTGGCTGTTGAATATGGCTGTGGTGTGGCGTGGCGTTGAGTCGATCCGATTTCTGCAAAGCTTCGCGGCCCCTTTCATGCTGGTGATGAGTCTTGCGCTGCTGGGCTACATGGTGCATCGCGCGGGAGGACTTGGCCCTGTCTTTTCTGCGCCGAGCAGGTTCACTTCCACTGGGAGCTTTTTGAAGTTCTTCGTGCCTTCGCTGACGGCGATGGTGGGCTATTGGGCGACGCTGAGCTTGAACATTCCTGACTTTACCCGCTATGCGAAAAATCAAGAGTCGCAGCTTGTCGGGCAGGCGCTTGGGCTTCCGCTCGGGATGGTCTTTTACTCCGCGTTGGGTATTGCGGTGACGTCCGCTTCGGCGGTGGTGTTTGGACATGCGATCTGGAATCCGGTTGAGTTGCTGGGTCGGTTCCACAATCCCTGGGTGGCGTTTCTCGGGCTTGTTGCTCTGTTGGTGTCGACCTTGAATGTAAACATCGCTGCGAATGTGGTTTCGCCTTCGAACGACATCTCGAATCTTGCACCGCGTGTCATAAGCTTCCGCACGGCGGGGTTGATTACGGGGTTCCTCGGCTTACTGATGTGTCCGTGGTATTGGATGTCGACGTTTGGTAATTACGTGTTTGGTTGGCTTGTCGGCTATTCTGGGTTGCTCGGTCCGGTTGCGGGGATCATGGTCGTGGACTATTTTCTGATTCGAGGCACGCGGCTGGATAGCTACTCTTTGTATCGGCGGGATGGAATCTACGAGTATCGAAGGGGCTTGAATCCAGCGGCGATTGTGGCGCTGGTGACGGGTGTGTTTGTCGCGCTGGTCGGGCGGTTTGTGCCGCAGGTGGCGTTTCTGTATGACTATGCCTGGTTCGTCGGGTTCTTCCTTTCGGGAGCAATCTATTACGGGATGATGTTCAGCCAGCGCGTGCGCGCGGCAGAAGTGGATGGACTATGAGTGAGCAGTTGACGACGTTGACCTCAGATGAGGTTGTGCAGATCACGAAGGACACGAACTATGGCACATGGCGGTTCCAGAAGGGTTGGAACCCGATGCACATCGTCGATGCCGAAGGTTGCTACATCACGGATGCGAACGGGAAGAAGTATCTCGACTTTTCTTCGCAGTTGATGTGCATGAACCTCGGCCACAAGAACGCGGCGGTGATCGATGCGATCAAGAAGCAGGCAGAAGACCTCGCGTACGCGATGCCGGGATATGCGACGACTGCACGTGCGGAGTTGAGCAAGCTGCTGTTGGAGGTGCTGCCGAAGGGGCTGAACAAGTTCTTCTTTACGACATCCGGAACGGACGCGAACGAGGCGGCTTTCAAGATTGCGCGCATGTATACGGGCAAGTCGAAGGTGATCGCTCGCTACAGGAGTTACCACGGTTCAACTGCGGGTTCGATTGCTGCGACCGGTGATCCGCGACGCTGGGCGATGGAGCCCCGCGGCAAGGGCCCGGGAATTATTTTTGGGCCTGAGGTGCATTGCTACAAGTGTCCGATCAAGCATACATATCCTGAGTGCGGGATTGCGTGCGTGGATTATCTGGAGCACATGATCCGCAACGAGAGCGATGTGGCTGCGGTGCTGGTCGAGCCGATTGTGGGCACGAACGGCGTGATCGTGCCGCCAGCGGAGTACATGCCGAAGCTGCGGAAGGTCTGCGACGAGACGGGCGTGCTGCTGATCGCCGACGAGGTGATGAGCGGCTGGGGACGCGCGGGTGAGTGGTTCGCTATGAATCTTTGGGGCGTAACGCCGGACATTCTGACGACGGCGAAGGGAATTACGAGTGCTTATGTTCCGCTGGGACTTTGTGCGACGAGCGAGAAGATCGGCGACTTCTTTCAGGACCACTACTTCGCGCATGGGCACACGTACGAGGCGCATCCGATGACGCTGCTGCCTGCGGTGGCGACGATCCAGGAGATGAAGCGACTTGGGCTGGTGGAGCGGGCTCGCGAGCTTGGGCCGTTTGTCGAGGCCAAACTGCAGGCGCTGAAAGCAAAGCACAAGAGTGTTGGCGACGTGCGCGGCAAAGGGCTCTTCTGGGCTGTCGATCTGGTGAAGAACCAGGCGACGAAGGAGCCGTTCAACACGTATACCGACAAGGTTTCAGGCAAGCCGCTGCTGGTGGATCAGATTGCGGGCAAGATGCTGTCGGAAGGCGTGATCATGCAGGCTTGGGTTTCGCACTTTGTGATCGCTCCGCCGCTGATCGTAGAGAAGGAAGAGATCGAGCGCGGGATCGACATGCTGGACAAGTATCTGTCGATTGCGGATGAGGCATGCGGGGGGTGACCCCCTCCCCCATACTTCAGGTCCTAAAGTCTTGAGCAGCAGGGAGTTATGTCTGCACTAAGTTTGCACCGAGACTGCACTAAGTGCGCGCGGTACGAAGAGAGGAAGATGCGGTGTTCCTTCTCTTATTTGTCCCTTTACTTAATTTTACCAAACCACAAAGGGTAAACATGCAATTATTATCTCCTTTTGAATGATGAGGTTAGGCTTGATGGGGGCTTGACAGGATTTAGGCTTTGACAGGAAGTGAAAACGCTGCACCGGAGGGTCCGGTGCAGCGTTTTCTTGTCTCGCGCCCTGCAGGGCTTAGTTCGTGGAGCCTAGTTCCGGAGCCTGGTTGACAGCCTGAAGCGGGCTGGCTGGGTTGCCTGAGGGTGTCCTGAGCCACTGCTCGACTTCGCAGGAGGCGTGGGCGGGTGTCATATCCCACGAGGTTCCGTCGGTGAACTCGACCTTCGAGGGGTAAAGCATCCAGGCGGCGTAGTTGGTGTTCTTCCAAGGCTTGATATTCAAGTCATAGGTAGCTTGCTGGCCGATGCGAAGGTGTTTGTGGACGTCGCCGATGACCTGCACTCGATGAAGTTGCTGGCTGCTGTCGTACATAGCTGCGCCGAACTCGATGCTCTGGATGGTGCGGTCCGAGGTATTGGCGAAGGCGAAGTCGATGCGATTGTTATGGACGGCCATGCCGGAGAAGTGCACGGCACAGGAGGGATTCTGAGCGTCCTGGAAGATGGGCTTGGGTTGAGCGGCGGATAAGCTGGACGCCGCGGAAGTCATTGCAAGTAATACCGGTAAAAGTGCTGCAGTCCTCATAGTGTTGCCCCTTTGCAAAGGTGGATACGTCAGGAGGTACTAACGTTGACCCATTCTTGCATAGGTGGAGGGGGTACGAAGGTAATGTTTCTGGATTATTTAGCGACAGGGAGAGGCGAAGGAGGACAGGCTAGGGGGGTGGGGACGGGAAGCAGGGCAAGTAGCAGATTCCCTTTGGGAAGGGCAACGCAAAAAGGCGAAGGCAAAGGCAGATGCAGATTCCTTCGCTGCGCTGCGGAATGACAAACCAAGACAGCAAAGGCAAAGGCAAAAGCAAAGGCAAAGGCAAAGGCAAAAGCAAAGGCAAAGGCAAAGGCAAAGGCAAAAGCAAAAGCAAAAGCAGATTCCCTTCGGGAATGACAAGCCAAAGGGCAAGGGCAAGGGCAAGGGCAAGGGCGAGGGCGAGGGCGAGGGCGAGGGCGAGGGCGAGGGCGAGGGCGAGGGCGAGGGCGAGGGCAAAGGAGAGGGGGAGGGCGAGGGCAAAAGCAAAGGCAAGGTCAGCCCCTTTCGACGGAGTCCAAGGGAGCGTTCAAGGGGCTGGATAGCGATTTATGCGGGGTTTTGGGGTTAGCCGAGGGTGGGCATCTTGGTGTCTACGCCGGTGCGGATGCCAGTGGGCCAGCGGCTGGTGACGGTCTTGATGCGGGTGTAGAAGCGGACGCCCTCGGGGCCGTGGACGGCGTGATCGCCGAAGAGGGAACGCTTCCAGCCGCCGAAGCTGTGGAAGGCCATGGGGACGGGGATGGGGACATTAATGCCTACCATGCCGGCCTGGACGCGGCGGGTGAAGTCGCGGGCGGTGTCGCCGTCGCGGGTGAAGAGGGAGGTGCCGTTGCCGAACTCGTGGTCGTTGATGAGCTGGAGGGCTGTCTCGAAGTTGCTGGCGCGGACGATGCCGAGGACGGGTCCGAAGATCTCTTCCTTGTAGATGCGCATGTCTGGCTTGACGTGGTCGAAGAGGCAGGCGCCGAGGTAGAAGCCGTTCTCAGTTGTGAGTTGTCCGTTCTCAGTTGTCAGTCTCGGGTTGCGGCCGTCGACGACGAGTTCGGCGCCTTCCTCGAGGCCGATGGCGACGTAGCTGGTGACCTTGTCGAGGTGGGCCTGGGTGACGACAGGGCCGAGGTCGGCTTCGGGAGAAGTGCCGGGGGCCCCGCTGCCGAGTTTCAGGTTGGCGATGCGGGAGGTGAGGCGCGAGATCAGGTTGTCGGCTGTCTCTGCGCCGACCGTGACCGCGATGCTGATGGCCATGCAACGTTCGCCTGCGGAGCCGTAGGCGGCACCGACGAGGGCGTCGGCGGCCTGGTCGAGGTCGGCGTCGGGCATCACGACCATGTGGTTCTTGGCGCCGCCGAGGGCCTGGATGCGTTTGCCTGCCTTCGTGCCCTGGGTATAGACGTACTCGGCGATGGGCGTGGAGCCGACGAAGCTGACGGCGGCGATGTCGGGGTGCTGGAGGAGGGTGTCGACGGCGAGTTTGTCACCGTGGATGACGTTGAAGACGCCGTCGGGGAGGCCGGCTTCCTTGAGCATCTCGGCGATGAGGATCGCGGCGCTGGGGTCGCGTTCGCTGGGCTTGAGGATGAAGGTGTTGCCGCAGGCGATGGCGACGGGAAACATCCACATGGGAACCATGGCGGGGAAGTTGAAGGGGGTGATGCCGGCGACGACGCCGAGGGGCTGGCGCATGGACCAGGAGTCGACGCCGGTGCCGACCTGTTCGGTGAACTCGCCTTTGAGCAGCTGTGGGATGCCGGTGGCGAACTCGACGACCTCGAGGCCGCGGGTGGCTTCGCCTTTGGCGTCGGAGAAGACCTTGCCGTGTTCGCGGTTGATGAGGGTGGCGACCTCGTCGAGGCGGCGCTCGAAGATTTCGCGGAAGCGGAAGAGCACGCGGGCGCGGCGCAGAGGCGGTTGCGCAGACCAGTCGGGGAAGGCGGCTTTGGCGGAGGCGACGGCGGCGTTGACCTCGGCTGCGGAGGCTAGCGGGACCTGGGCCTGGACGGTGCCGGTGGCAGGGTGGAAGACGTCGGAGGAGTGGCCGGAGGTGCCTGCGGTGGGGGCGTTGTCGATCCAGTGGGTGAGGATGTGCATGCGGCTCCTTCGGGTGAAGGAGCTATGGTAACGCAGGAGAAGTGAGAAGTGAGAAGTGAGAAGTGAGAAGTGAGAAGTGAGAAGTGAGAAGTGAGAAGTGAGAAGTGAGAAGTGAGAAGTGAGAGGGGAAGGTCGCGCGTCTTAAAGCGCTATGCCCCACCTTAGCGATGATGAGACCGTCGCAAAGATGGGGCACCCGACATGATGGGAGTTTATGCCGCTTCGGTGGGGACCAGCTTGCGGCGATTGCGGCGGAGGTCTCCGGTTTCGGCATCGAAGCTGATGATGAGAGCCTGCGCTGGCTTATCGCCGGTGGCTTTGTAGGTGCGCTGAGTCTCGCCGGAGATGTAGAGGACGTCGCGGGATTCGAGGACGTGGGGCTCGCCGCGACGGTTGACTTCGAGGGTGCCGTCAAGGACGTACACCATCTCGACGCCGGGGTAAATATGAGGATGGAACGGCTGGAATTCGTCGCCTGGGAAGAACTCTGCTTTGCAGGGACGCAGGCCGCCTTCGGGGACGAGGATGCCGAAGCTTTCTGAGATATAGTCGGCGCGACTGGAGCCGTGGGGAAGCCGGACACGATCCTTCTTGCGCTGGATGCGGAAGATACGCTGCGAGTTCGGATCTGCGGAGTCAAAGAAGTGCGAAAGATCCTTGCCGAAGACGAGCGCTACGCGTGCGAGGTTGCGCAGGGTCGGGACAACGCGGCCAGTCTCAAGCTGCGAAAGGAAGCTGGCGGAGAGGCCGGTTTTGCGACCGAGCTCGACGAGTCCCATGGAGCGCTTGAGGCGGAGGCGCTTGATGCGTTCGCCAAGATGTGCGGAGGCGAGCAGGTTTTCAGCCGAGTTGGGATCAACGGCGAGGATGCCGCCTTCTTCAGTGGTGACAGATTCGCTCGTGATTGTGGTTCTTGCCATGATGTCTCCAGTAACTCGTAACTGCCGATAGCGAGTCTGTCGGGTAGCCGACTTCCGCGATTCAACAAGTTACAGTAAAGATGGATGCGTTTGAGGGCATGGAAAGCTGCCTGAAGGTTCTATTTTGCGAGGGTTTACAGGGTCTCGTGGGCTAAGACCTGCTCGTAGGCAGGCAGGGTGAGGAAGTCGGGGAAGCGTGGGGCGGCGATGAGGTCGCGGGTAAGCTTTGCGGCTTGCTCGTATGCGGCAAAGCGGTTGGGGTCGACGGTGGCTTTCGCGCGGGTGAGTTCGGCGTCGATGGCGGCGTTGACGAGGGCTTCGGTGACGGGGCGGCCGTCGGTAAGGATGGCGTGGTGGTGGACCCACTGCCAGAGCTGGGCGCGGGAGATTTCGGCGGTGGCGGCGTCTTCCATGAGGTTGAAGAGCGGGACGCAGCCGATGCCGCGCAGCCAGGCTTCGAGATAGCCGAGGCCGACGGCGACGTTCTGGTTTAGGCCGGCTTCGGTGATGGTGCCGGTGGGGACGGCGAGGAGTTCGGCGGCGGTGCAGTCGTAGTCGGGGAGCTGCCGGGAGATTTGGTTGGGCTGCGGCATGATGCGGTCGAAGACTTCGAGCGCGATGGGAACGAGGCCGGGGTGAGCGACCCAGGTGCCGTCGTGTCCGTTGGTGGCTTCGCGTTCTTTGTCGATCTTGACGCCTGCGATGGCGCGGGCGTTGGCTTCGGGGTCGGACTTGATGGGGATGAGGGCGGACATGCCTCCCATGGCGGAGACGTTGCGGCGGTGGCAGGTCTTGATGCAGAGCTTGGAGTAGGCCAGCATGAAGGGCGAGGCCATGGTGACCTGGGAGCGGTCGGGGAGCAGCATGGACTGGTCGGCGGCGAGCTTCTTGATGAAGGAGAAGATGTAGTCCCAGCGGCCGCAGTTTAGGCCTGCGGAGTGCTCGCGGAGTTCGTAGAGGATCTCGTCCATCTCGAAGGTGGCGAGGATGGTTTCGATGAGGACGGTGGCCTTGATGCTGCCCTGTGGGACGTTGAGCAGCGACTGCGCGCGGACGAAGATGTCGTTCCAGAGGCGGGCTTCGAGGTGGGACTCCATCTTGGGCAGATAGAAGTAGGGGCCGGAGCCGCGGGCGAGGAGCTCCTTCGCGTTATGGAAGAAGTAGAGTGCGAAGTCGAAGATGGAGCCGGACATGGGGTCGCCGTCGACGAGGATGTGCTTTTCTTCTAGGTGCCAGCCGCGAGCGCGCACGAAGAGGACGGCGGGGTTGGGAATGAGTTCGTAGTGCTTGCCGGAGTTGGGGTCGTCGAAAGTGATGGTGCGGCGGACGGCGTCGCGGAGGTTGAACTGGCCGTCGAGGACGTTGTGCCAGGTGGGGGTGGTGGAGTCCTCGAAGTCGGCCATGAAGACGCGGGCGCCGGAGTTGAGGGCGTTGATGATCATCTTGCGATCGACGGGGCCGGTGATCTCGACGCGGCGATCGAGGAGATCGGAGGGAAGCGGAGCGACGACCCAGTTGGAGGCGCGGACGAGGGCGGTCTCGGGAAGGAAGTCAGGGCGTTCGCCGGCGTCGAGCCGCTGCTGGCGGGTGACGCGGGCGGCGAGGAGCTCCTTGCGACGGGGATTGAACTCGCGCTGGAGGGCGACGGCGAAGGCGAGGGCTTCGGGCGAGAGGATGTCGGCGTAGGCAGAGGGGACGGCGGCTTGGAGGGTGACTCCGGGAAGTTCGATCATGGCTTGTTCAGGATACGGCAGAGCGAGCGTGTGCGTTAGGATTCCGGGGGGAGGCGACATGGACCGCAGGAGGTTTTTGCAGGGGAGCGGGCTGCTGATGGCGGCGGGGGTGCCGAGGATGGAGGCGTCGCCGATCGTTGATTCGGTTGGGGATGTTCGTCGACGCTGGGTGATGTACCTGGAGAAGACTGCCGGGCCTGTGTTGACGGCGCTGAGTGAGCGCAGGCTGAAGGTGGTGATGCCGGTGGAGAGCAAGCCGGGGCAGGAGGCGAGTCGGCGACAGTGTACCTATCTGGAGGCGCTGGGGAGAACGCTGAGCGGCATTGCTCCCTGGCTGGAGAGTGGGAGTGAAACTGACCTGCGTAAGCGGTATTGCGGGCTGGCGCGGGAGGCGATCGCTGCCGGGGTCGATCCTGCTTCGGCAGACGCCATGCCGTTCGGAGCGACTTCGCAGACGGTCGTGGATGCGGCGTTTCTGGGGCTGGGGATTTTGCGGGCTCCGAAGGAGCTGGCGGACAAGCTGCCTGCGAAGGTGAAGGCGCAGTTGATCGAGGGACTGAAGAAGACGCGTGTGATCAAGCCTCCCGTGAACAACTGGCTGCTGTTTGCGGCTACAGTGGAGGCGACGCTGGAGCGGTTAGGTGCTGAGTGGGAACGTGGGCCGGTGGAGGTGGCGTTGCAGAAGCATAAGGACTGGTATGTCGGCGATGGCGTGTATGGCGATGGGCCGCAGTTTCATGCGGACTATTACGACAGCTTCGTGATCCATCCGCTCCTGCGCGCGGTCCTTGAGACTCCGGTGGGGAAGGTTGGCGTGGGGCCGGAGCTGGCGAAGGTGGAAGGCGAACGCGCTATGCGGTATGCGGCGATCCAAGAACGGATGATCGCTTGCGATGGGACCTGGCCGGTGGTGGGACGGTCGATTACGTACCGGTGTGGAGCGTTTCATCTGCTGGCGGATTCGGCTTTACGCGAGGAGCTGCCGGAGGGAGTGAAGCCCGCGCAGGTGCGTGGAGCGCTAACGGCAGCGATGGAGGTTTCGCTGGGAGCGGCGGGGTCGTACGACGAGGATGGATGGCTGGCGATTGGACTGGCGGGGCATCAGCCTGCGCTGGGGGAGACCTACATCTCTACGGGGAGTCTGTACCTGTGCCTGGAGGCGTTTCTGCCGCTTGGGCTGGGTGCAGACAAGCCGTTCTGGAAGGATGCGAGCGCGAAGTGGACGGCGCAGAAGGTGTGGGGTGGGGAGGATGTTGTGGCGGATCATGCGCTGTAGGCTTGCTGTTCCGGTGACAGACAACAGTTAGAAGCGAGATAACAGGGGCACGGGGGTCGCCAACACAGAATATTTCCCTTCAGATGCAGCTTTATAGATCGGGCCTCCGGCCCTCGGACTTTCCCCCCAAAGCTCGTAGGGCTTCGCCCTACGCTGGTATCGAACGGACCTCCGGCCCTGAATCAAGGGCTACGCGAGTATGGACGATGCTCTTGACGCGGGTTTTCTCCGCTTCGGTGATAAAGCTACCTCCGGTCGAGATACTCAAGGATCCTGTTCAGATAAGAGCGAAGAGATAGAAGCGAGACAATAGGGTGGATGGTCGCACGGTGCAATTTCACCTCTGGCGAGGAAGGTGCCAGAGCTGGAGTCGCGATTTCGTGGAATCTAGGCGAAGCGGATCTGGACGCGGCCTGCGGTGGCGAACTCGACGTCGACGCTGGCGTTCTTGTTGGCAAGGGTGTTGCCGGTCCAGGAGCCGGTGGTGATCCACTGGCCTTTCTTGAGGCCGCCGGTGCGGGTGGCACCTTCGTTGGCGAGCCACGGGATGAGCTTGAGGAGGTCGCCGGACGTGTTGGAGCCGGTGCGCTCGACGCGGATGACGCCGTCGATGGAGAGGTTGACTTTTTCCGTGTTGAAGTCGAAACCATGCCAAGCGTCGAAGGCAGGGCCGTAGACGAAGCCGCCGTGCATCTGGAGGTCGGCAAGGGAGGCGAACTTGGAGGCGGCGGCGGGGTCGGTGAAGGCTGACTCGAGGACCTCGATGACCGGATGGCAGGAGGCCATGGCGGCGAGGGCTTCTTCGCGGGTGTAGGGGGTGTCGCGTGGCGGCAAATCTTCGCCGATGAGGAAGGCGATCTCGGCTTCGAGGCCCCGGTAGAGGTGGCGGGGATCGGTGAGGGTGCTTCCGGAGGGAGCCATCCAGGCGGCGGGCATGGGCGCGAAGACGGGTGTGGCTTCGGGGGTGGGGGCGCCGATCTTCCAGCCGCCGATGGGGCCGAAGGCTGCGGCGACGGCGTCCTGCACGAAGTAGACTTCGGGGATGTCGGCGGGGATGAGCTCGGCGGGCAGGTCGGTGAGCGTCTTGCCGGTGCGGCGGGCTTCGAGCAGGGTGTCGACGGTGGTGAGCAGGATGTCTTCGCGGGTTCCGGTCATATAGTCAGTGTGCCTCAGAGACGTGGTGTGCGTCATGCTTCGTCGTGCAAAAGCAAACCTTGGGGCTAAAGCCCTCCGTTCGCTACGTTTTATGAGACTCGAGGCTCAAGCCTCGGGGTACCCGAGCTGTGGCGAGTGTGCAGAGGGCAACAGCAGGTCCTTCGCTTGCCACCCCAACGAACAAAGAACGTTCGCTAGGGACCCCGCCTGCGCTCAGAATGACAATATTTGAGATTTAGTGACGCTTCAGCAGGTTGTCTACTGTGAGACTGCGCAGGGAGGCGTCGAGGAGCTCGACCATGTGGAAGGTGGGGAGCTCGGCGTGTCCGTTGCGACGGAGAGCGGCTTGCAGTTGCAGCAGGCAGCCGGGGTTGGCGCTGATGAGGGCTTCGGCCTTGGTTTCGAGCAGGTGCTGGACTTTGCGGTCTCCGAGTTCATCGGCTGTTTCGGGATGCAGCAGGTTGTAGACGCCAGCGGAGCCGCAGCAGATGTTCGATTCGGCGAGCTCGGCGATGGTGAGGCCGGGGATATGTGCGAGCAGAGCGCGGGGTTCGGCGTAGATGCCCTGCGCATGGCGGAGGTGGCAGGCATCGTGGTAAGCGGCCCGAAGGGGGAGCGGTGAGAGCTGCGCCGTGATGGGAGCAGCGGCGAGGAGTTCGGAGATGTCCTTGCAGCGTTTGGAGAAACGCGCGGCGCGGCCGGACCAGGCGGGGTCGTTGCGGAGGAGGTGGGCGTACTCCTTCATGGTGCTGCCGCAGCCTGCGGCGTTGATGACGATGGTGTCGGCCTGTGCGCGCTCGAAGATGGCGATCATGCGGCGTGCGTAGTCCATGGCCTCGTGTTCGAGGCCGGAGTGGACCATGAGAGCTCCACAGCAGCCTTGCGCGGGAGGAATGACGACGTCGTAGCCGACGGCGGAGAGGACGCGGGCGGTGGCTTCGTTGACGTGCTTGAAGTAGGCGTCCTGCACGCAGCCGGTGAGCATGGCGACGCGGCCGAGGGTGTTGGTGACGGGGACGGATTCTGCGAACCCACTTCCCAGAAGCGGGACATGGGGCACCCGGTCTTGTGGTGATTCTGACCAACGGGTTTGTGCAGGGATGAGTTTCGGAAGTTTGCGGAAAGGGTTGAGAGGGACGGTGGGGAGCAGAGCTTCCATCGCATGGAGGCGGCGGGGCAGCAGGTTGAGGAGGCCTGATTTGCGGGCAAGGGCTTGGATGCCGAAGCGCTGGTAGAGTGCGATGGGAAGGCCGAGGAGCTTGAGGCGTGTGGGGTGCGGGAAGGTGCTGAAGAGCATCCAGCGGAAGAGACGTTCGGATAGAGGACGGACGGTGTGGGCTTCGATCTGTGCGCGGGTGTCTTCGATGAGCTTGTTGTACTCGACGCCGGAGGGGCAGGCGGTCATGCAGGACATGCAGCCGAGGCAGTTGTCGATGTGGGTGCGGAGGTTGTGGTCGAGGTGTTCGTCTTCGTTGGCTTCGCCGATGGTGGACTTGCGCATCATCCAGATGCGACCGCGCGGGGAGTCCATCTCATTGCCCCAGAGGACATAGGTGGGGCAGGCGGGGAGGCAGAAACCGCAGTGGACGCACTTGTCGAGTAGTGAGAGCGGTAGGGTGACGGCGGGTTGGATTTGGGTGAGGGGTTCGGGCATGGAGTCTGTGGTGGTACGAGTCGTGGCGGAACGGTTCGGGCGGTTGTGACGAATTTCGATGTGACGGGGTTCTTCGGCTGCGCTACGCTCCGCTCAGAATGACAGAGTTTAGCAGGGCTGGCGAAGCACTAGAGGCCTCCAACGAACCTGCCGGGGTTGAGGAGGCGGTGGGAGTCGAACTCGTTCTTGATAGCTCGCATGACGTCGAGGGCGGCGGGCGGGTGCGCGGGGTTGTTCCATGGGTCAATGTCTGTGGGAAGTGCGCCGCGCTGCAGGATGACGGCGGTGCCGCCGATGGGTGCAAGACGGGCGCGGAGGTCTTCGAGGATGGTGGCGAGGCCTGCGGCGGGCGCGACGAGAGCGACGGTGACGATGCCTGAGGGGTCGGCTACGGCCTGGGCGGTGATGCCGTGGGCTGCGAGTTGCGCGAAGCCTGCGATGAGAGCGGAAAGCTTGGTTGGCAGTGTAGTGAGTTTGAGGATGGTGGCGTTGGGGATGGCGAAGAGTTGTTCGCGTGTGGTGTAGATGTCGACCGTGGTGGGTTCGAGGGAGAGCTTCGAGGCGAGTCGGCGGAGGCGCTGTTCGTGGTCGTCGAGGGCTTCGGGGACGGCGGCAAACTGGATGTCGAGCGCGAAGGCGTCGGGTTCATTGCGCAGCTGCATGGCCTCGAGGCTCATGGCGGAGGTGACGAGGTGCTGCATGAGGTCGGCAAGGGCTGCGATGTCGGCAGAGCGCGCGGTGAAAGTCGAGGTATGCGCGGGCAGAGGGTGGAGACGGAAGGTGGCCTCGGTGATGATGCCAAGCGTGCCGAAGGAGCCGGTGAGGAGCTTGGGGAGATCGTAGCCTGCGACGTTCTTGACGACCTTGCCGCCGGTGCGCGCGATGGTGCCGTCGGCGAGCACGACGGTCATGCCGAGAACGAGATCGCGGAGACCTCCGTAGCGCATGCGAAGCAGGCCGGAGTCGTTGGTGGCGAGGATGCCGCCGACGGTGGCGCGCTCGGGAAAGAGTGGGTCAAGGGCGACGCGCTGGTGGTGCCTGGCGAGCTGCGACTGGAGGGCCGACCAGGTTGTGCCTGCGCCGACCGTGGCTGTGAGGTCCTGCCAGGAGTGCTCGCGTACGCCGGAGAGGTTGGCGAGGGAGATGGTGTCGTCGGTGGTGATGGCGTTGCCCCAGGCGAGCTTGGTGCCAGCGCCGGTGGGCGTGATGGTGCGGCCCAGCGCGGAGGCTTCGCGGAGGATGGCGGAGAGTTCTTCGGTGGTAGCGGGGGAGTGCGTCTTGGTGGGCATGGGCTGAAATGGATCAACATCTTGTAACTACGAGCTAACAGCAGGTCCTTCGACTATGCCTCTTGCGATGAAGCCGCGAGAGGCTCCGCTCAGGATGACAATTCTATTGCAGGTATGAAGTTCGTTTTAGTAGACCTCCGCGATACCGGCGGCTTCGATGGGGTGGGGGATATAGGCGCCGTGGCGGCGTTCGCCGCAGAGACGTGGCGTTGGGAAGAGCTTTTCGGGGTTGGCGAGGTTGTTGGGGTCGAAGGCGCGGCGCACGCGCTGCATGGTGGCGAGGTCGGGCTCAGCGTGCATGTAGCTCATGACGCACTGCTTCTCGCGGCCAATGCCGTGCTCGCCGCTGATGGAGCCGCCTGCGTCGACACACATGCGGAGGATGTCGTAAGAGAGGATGAGGGCGCGGTCCTCTTCGCCGGGGTTAGCGGCGTCGTAGAGCACCATGGGATGCAGGTTGCCGTCGCCTGCGTGGAAGACGTTGGCGATTCGCAGGCCGGTCTCCTCGGACATCTGCTTCATGCGTGTGAGCACGGCGGGTAGGGCGGTGCGCGGGATGACGCCGTCCTGCACGATGTAGTTGGGCGAGACTCTGCCCATAGCGGCGAAGGCGGCTTTGCGACCCTTCCAGACAAGGGCGCGTTCAGTGTCGGTTTGGGCGAGGCGCTGCTCCCAGGCTTTGTTTGTAGAGCAGAGGGAACGGACTTGCGCCATCTGGGCTTGGACCTCGGCGGTGGGGCCGTCGAGTTCGACCAGCAGCAGGGCGTCGCAGTCGGGATAGCCCGCGTGGACGGCGGCTTCCGCCGCAAAGATCGACGTCCGGTCCATCATCTCCATCGCCGAGGGCAGCATGCCGGCGGCGATGATGTCGGAGACGGTCTGCGCGGCATCGGTGGCGGAGTCGAAGGCGGCGAGGAGGGTCTGCACGGTCTCAGGGCGGCGCGTGATGCGGAGGACGGCTTTGGTGGCGATGCCGAGGGTGCCTTCGGAGCCGATGAACACGCCGGGGAGATCGTAGCCGGGGCTGTCGACGAGGCCGTGCTCAGAGCCGAACCAGCGGATGTCTCCGTTGGGCAACACGACCTCGCAGCCGAGGACGTGCGTGGTGGTGAAGCCGTACTTGAGGCAGTGCGCGCCGCCTGCGTTTTCGGCGAGGTTGCCGCCGATGGTGCAGACAGTTTGGGAGGAGGGATCTGGAGCGTAGAAGTAGCCTGCGGATTTCACGCGCTCAGTGACTTGCGTGTTGGTCACGCCGGGTTCGACGGTGATGCGCGCGTTTTCGAGATCGACGGAAAGGACCTTGTTCATGCGGGCGAGGCAGATGACGAGCGAGTTTTCTGCGGGGAGCGAGCCTCCGCTGAGGCCGGTACCTGCGCCGCGGGCGACGAAAGGGATGCTGTGCGCGGCGCAGATCCTGATGACGGCGGAGACTTCGGCGGTGGTGCGTGGGAGGACTACGGCTGAGGGCAGGGTGCGGTAGGCGGTGAGGCCGTCGCACTCGTAGGTCTGCAGCTGGTTGCGGTCGACGATGAGTCCGCGCGCGTCGACGGCGGCGCGGAGTTCGTCGAGGATGGCTGGGGTGAACACGTTGTTATGGTAGCGCGTGAGGGTGTGGGTGGGCTCGGGTGGAAAGGTCAGAGCCCTGGTGGTGAGTGATGGGCTTCGGGGTTCTTCGACTTCGCTGCGCTCCGCTCAGAATGACAGGCGTTTTGATGACAAGCGTTTTGGGTTAGGTGGTGAGCCAGCGGATGGCGTTGGCGAGGAAGCGTTGCTGCATGACCGGGTGCATCGGGGGGACGCGGTGGTATAGGAGCTTGCCTTTACCGAGGCGCGTGGTGAAGGTGCCTGCGCCGATCCTGCGGTCGTGGTCGCGGGAGTAGGCTACTACGATCTCGACGGGCGAGCCGTTGGGAGCTTGCTCGATGAGCAGACCGTTCGATTGGCGGCCGGGGATCTGGTAGAAGCCTCCGAGGGCGGCGTTGGTGGGCATGCCTGCGAAGAGTGGGTGCTCGCGGCCGACGTACCAGTTGCCCATCCACGGGGCGCGGAAGTCGCCGACGTTGCCGTGGTAGGTGAAGGCTCCGGCGGCGGCGAGCTGCTGGGCACAGCCGTCGGAAAGCGTGTCGGCCTGCGGGATGACGAGGAGCGGCGTGCCTACCTTTGCGGCTTCGAGGATGGCGGGGTCGATGTGGCCGAGCTGTTTGGTCTCGGGGACTTCGCCAGGTTCAGCGACGTGGCCGGGCTTCATGACGGGCATGGATTCGCCGGTGGTTTCGCCGATCTGGCCGTCTTTGGAGGTGTGGGCGGTGATGCCGGAGGTGATGATGAGGTCGTAGTGTTCGCCAGGTTTGAAGTCAAGAATGTTGTGACATGTATATTCTCCGACCTCAGCGATTTGCTTCCGCAAAGCTTCACTGATGCCCGAGACCGCAAGCCGTCGATTTTGGTCGCACTTTAGCCAATAGCCGATGGACATTCCATATTCTTTTGCAAACTCCGTCTCAACGATGCAACTAGCCCAGATTTCTTTTGTTTGTGTCGCTAGCGGAAGGGAGGAGACTGAAAACCTAAACTGGTACAGTCCTTCTTCTCTCAGCGGTGGGGTAGTGAAAGCTTCTTGGATTAGATAGCTAAATTGGTCCGCTAGCTGGTTCTTCGGAACGGGAAAAGTCACAAGAGTGGCTCGTCGTCCATTTGGGGTAATCATCTCGAAGGTCAGAGTGCCAGTCACGGCTTTGCCGGTGTCATTGAAGAGGTATAGATCGAAGATGGCGTGACCAGTCATTTGAGGTCCGAGCGAAATAACGGTGCTGCGCTGCTTCGCGCAGGGTCGCACCGGCAGCAGGGAGCTTCGAATCAGTTCGGGGTCGGATTTGAAGTTGCGGAGGTTGTCGACGATGCCAGAGTGGTTCTCGATCGCGGTCGACTCCCAGCCGGAGATCGCGGCGAAGTCGAGCTCGTCGCTGATGCGGGCGTTCTCCATATAGTTCTGCCAGGACTCGTACTCCGTGCGGCCGCAGGCGAGGAAGAAGCTTTCGGCCGTGGGAAAGGCTTTGCGGAAGCCCCATTTGGCGATGAAGCTTTCGTAGCCAGCGATGATCTCTTCGTGGTCGAGAAGATCGTACGAGTCGCCGCCGTATCTCTTGTAGGTCTCCTTGATCTGGTGGACCATCAGCGGGTGATTGTCGGGGCGGGCGCAGCCTTCCATCTCGCCGTACTCGGTGAGGATTTCTTTGTAGGGAGCCTTGTAGGTGTAGTCGGTGGGTGATTTGTAGAAGCTGTCGTACCACTGATCGCCCGCGCCTTGATGGTTGTTCCACCAGTCGCCCCACGGCTCTTCGTCGGAGCGGTGGAGCTTGCCTTCTTTGAGGTCGGCGGACCATGGCTCGTACCATGCTTGTGCGGCGCCGCGGGCGACGAAGCCGTCGTTGAGGACGACGCAGCGGCTGGGGTCCTCGTCATGCATGGCCTTGAGGATGGCGAGGGTGTCGGGGTTTTTGAGGTCAGCACCGATCTCGTTTTGCAGGCAGTACTCGATGACGGAGGGGTGCGAGCGGTTGGCCTTCACCATCTCCACGCACTTGACGAACATGAAGCGCTGCGCGAACTTTTCGGCCTCGGTGTGAGGCTTTTCCATGACGGTGCCAGCGGCGTTGGTGGCGACGCCTGCGGGGAGTTTGCCGATGGCGAGCTTGCCTGCGCCGGGTTCCATGTAGCGGAGGACACCGAGTTCGTCGTGCTTGCGGAGAACGTCTTCCTTGGGGAGATTGCGGTGGAAGTTGAGGCAGTTGAGGCCGAGGGTTTTGGCGGCGGTGACTTCTTTTTCTGCGAGCTCGGGGACGGGGAAGAGGCCGTTGAGTCCCCAGAAGCCCCAGGAGATGGAGGTGTAGATGCGGATGCGGCGACCGTTGAGGCGGAAGAGGGCGTTGGTGCCGGAGCCGGGCTTGTCTTTCGAGGGGATGGTGCCGATGCCGTCTACGGTGAAGGAGCGAAAGCCGAAGGCGATGGTGCGGGTGTCGGTAGTATTGTCTTTCCCTTTGACCGTGAGGCGAGCGTGGTAAAGTTTGCCTCCATTCAAGTCCCAAAGACTAGGCTTCGGAATCATTGCTTTAATTTCGAAGTCGAATTGATTGCTTATGCCGCTCTTTGAAGGCGCTTGCCCGGGGAAAAAATCCTCGGCATTCGCGTTGGTCCATACCGTTCTACCTGTTTCTGGATCAATCAAGTCCAGCACTGGGTCGAGCATGTCTTGATGTGCGGATGTTTTGGTTTCGTAGGTCCCTCGCACCAAAATCGTGTTTGGCAAAGGAGTATTGAGCACATACGCATTTGTGAGTCTATGAGTGCGTGGACATTCGCTGATCGTCATGCCGCGATCAAGCCCTGCAAATCCGTGTGAGCGATAGAGGCTGAGGTGTCCCCACTTGGCGTTGGCGCCGTCGACCCAGTCGAAGCGGCCAAAGGGGTTGGTGAGGCGGATGGAGAGGATGTTGGGGCCGCCGGGGTTGGCGGCGTGGGTGAGGTCGCACTCGAAGGGGAGCTCTTCCATGATGGAGTAGCCGACGAGCTGCTGGTTGAGGTAGACCTCTGCGCGGAGGCGTGCGCCGCGGATGTGCAGGAAGATGCGCTTGTCCTGCATGGCGGTGGGGATGTCGATCTCGCGATACCACCAGGAGACGCCGAAGTACGCTCCGTTCTGCGGGATGTTGTCGTCGGCCGGAGCGACGGGAGGGGTGGTAGCCGCGTAGCGGTACTCTTCGGGGGTGTAGGGGCGGGGTTTGCCGTCGGTGCCTGCGCCGAACTTGCCCCAGAAGTGCTGCTCGACGGTGGTGGGGAGGATGACTTCTTTGCCTGCGGTGGCGGTGAGGATGGACCAGCCGCCGGTGGGTGCGTTGATGGGCAGCGGCTTGCCTTTGCCGCAGAGCTTCGCGTCTTTACCTTCTCCGACCCAGCTAACGTCTTCGGGGAGGAAGAGGTCGTCGTTCTGCCAGTCCGCTTTCGGGTCGAGCCAGAGTCGCCAGCCGGTGTCGGGGACGAGGGTGCCGTTCTCGGGCCATGCCGGAGTCGCTGCGGTGGGCGAGGCGCTAAGAACTGGGATGATCTGCGTGGCGGCGGAGGCGAGGGCAGCAGATTGCAGGAAGCGGCGGCGGGAGAGAGAGTCCATAGGTGGGAAGTCTACCGGAAGGAGCGGAAAGCTGTCAGGCAGGTTGCGGTGGATGAGGTTGGCTGTTGCAGATACAGGTCTCTTCGCTGCCTCTTCGGCGCGCTTCGCTAGATCAGCGTTCGGTCGAGAGGACAGGGTATGGGTGGAAGAGATGCAGATTCCTTCGCTACGCTGCGGAATGACAAAGGTGAGAGAGGAATGACAAAGGTGCGCTGCGGCATCGCAAGGTTTATAGAGCGGGTTGACGATGGAGCCTTTGATGATCAGGGCGAGAAGCAGATTCCCTTCGGGAATGACAAACAAAGGCAGAGTGGCGTGTAGGATGCGAGATGCATCTGAACTGAGAAGGAGAGAGCGATGATTCGGAGTTCGATGGTGTTGGCGTTCGTGTTGTTCGTGGTGGGGTGTAAGGCACCGGTCGCGGATGAGACGACGGTGACGAACACGCAGCGGACGCAGACGGGGCCGGGCGTCTACAGTGTGCGGAGCGAGAGTGTGTCGCAGCCGCGCAGCCAGCGGCGAGGGAATCGTGGTGTTGCGGCTGCGCCGGGGACGTTCGATTTTTATCTGCTGACGCTGTCGTGGTCGCCGGAGTATTGCGTCACGCATCCGACGGCGACGGAGTGCGCGGCGCATCCGGCGTTTGAGCTTCATGGGTTATGGCCGGAGAACAGCGATGGGACGTATCCGGAGAACTGCTCGAATGCGCCGGGGCCTGCGAACCCAGGGCAGTATAGCGATATCTATCCGGACCAGGGGCTACTGCAGCACGAGTGGTCGACGCATGGCACGTGCTCTGGGCTGGCGCCGGATGCGTATTTCCAGGCGGAGCGGAAGGCGTTCGATGCGGTGAAGGTGCCGTCGCAGCTCAACGGGTTGAAGAACGCGATCTCGCTGACGCCGGGGGCGATTCTCGCGGATTTCTCTGCGGCGAATCCGAGTGATCCGAGCGGCGATGTGGTGCTGGCCTGCGGAAACAATCGGCTGACAGCGATCGAGGTTTGTCTCTCGAAGAGCCTGACGGCTGTGAGCTGCGGCAGCGTGAAGACGTGCAGGGCAAACTCGGTGCGGATTACGCCGCCGGGGGCTACGAGCGATCAGTAGGTGCAAGCTTAGGCTGGCGGTGAGACAGCTTGTTGGATCTGAAGAATGACAAACTCTGCGGGCCTCAGCGGAGCGAAGCCTACGGTGAATTTGACTACGCCGTTGTCGATGTCGGTTTGTGTCGTTGTCTCTGCGTCGCATTTGACGAAGTATGCCTGCGTTGGAGTGCTGCCTTGAAACGCGCCCTGGGTAAAGAGAGTTTGAAGAAAGCTGCCGATGGACAGGCGGAGTTCTGCCCAGAGAGGTTCTCCGTTGGGTTCGAAGACGGCCCACTTGAGGCCTTCGAAGAGGCTGGTCTCGAGGAAGAGTGCAAGACGGCGGACGGGGATGTATTGGTAGGTGTCGCCAAGGGTATCGGCGCCTGCCATAGTGCGCGCTCCCCAGACTACGGTGCCATAGGCGGAAAAGGTGCGAAGGCAGTTGATGCCTAGGGGATTGAGTACGCCGTTCTGAGCATCGGTGAGCACGGACTCCAGGCCGGTCACACCGAGCAGAGGAGCCGTTACACCGGCTGGCGACTTCCAGACGCCGCGTTGGGTGTCGGTCTGCGCCCAGACTCCGGCGATGGCTCCGCTGGGGGCGCGGGTGAGTGTGGCGTTGGCCGCGAGCGGATCCGGCGAGACGATGCGGGGAAGATAGACGGCCGCGTTTTGTGCGCTTGCTGCTGCAATGCCAAAGTGATTGAGGGAGATCGCGTTGAGCGTGTCAGCCTCCAGCGCGGCGCTCCAGGCGATGGGGGGATCGACGATGAGCATGGCGCGGTTTTGCTGGCAGAGGTCGGCTGCGGCGGCCCAGACGGTTGGGTCGATATCGGTGTCGAAGGTGTCGGGCGGGATGCAGAGGGTGTTGAAGAGGCCGACTTGGTTGAGTTGGTAGATGCCCGTGTGCGCGGATGCGTCGCCAATGATGTCCTTCGAGGTGAGAGGCGTCCCGTCGAGGCCTCCTGCGAAGGTGAGCCAGCCGGTAGAGGGGGTGGGCGATGCGACCGGCGGAAGGCTAGCGTGAACAAGTTGCGACTGGCGGGCCAGCAGTATGTCGATGCGCGTGGACGACGCGGCACCCGCGAGAAGAACGTCCTGGTAGCTTTCCGTGGAGCCATTGAGCGAGATGGTTACGTGGAAGGTCGTGGGCGTGGTGCCGGGGTCGATGCGCAGACTGAGTCCGGTGGGCGCTGTTGCGGGGTGTCCCGGTGACGGGTCGGGCGTGGGGGTACTGAGAGTGTTTCCCCACGTGCCTGGAGTGATTGCGGAGAAGGTAACGCCGAAGGGCTGGGTGGTCGCGACAGATGCGATGGCTCCTGGAGCCAGCCGTATAACGATGGCTTGACCACCGCCGTTCACGTAGAAGTCGTTGACCGCATAGCCGAGGGGAAGACCTGGTTTGAGGCCACCGAAGAGGCGGGTGAAATCGGAGAAGCTGGCGATGGGAGTTGCTGTATTTACCGGCCCGAAGGCTGCTCGTCCGATGAAGGCGGTGATGCTGGTGGCCACGCCGGTGATGGTATGTGTGAGGCCTGTGAGCTCGTTGATGTAGACGCCGGGGATTTTGATGGGCAGGGGCATGGCTGTCTCCGCTGGATGGAGCCAAGTGTACGCGGAGACAGCCTTGCTGCCGTAGGTTTATTCGCCGAGCATGATGCGCTGGATGCTGTAGGCGCGGCCTGTGCCGCCATCGCAACCGATCAACGTCGCGCACATTTTCGGATTGCCCTTGGCGGCTTCGAACTTGCCGGGCATACCTGAGAGGAAGCGCTTGAGGACGAGCTCGGTTTCGACGCCGATGACGGAGTCGTAGGGGCCGGACATGCCGACATCGGTCTGGTAGGCGGTGCCGTTGGGCAGGATGCGCTCGTCAGCGGTGGGAATGTGGGTGTGCGTGCCAAGGACGGCTGTGACGCGGCCATCGAGATACCAGCCGAGCGCGACCTTTTCGCTGCTGGCTTCGCCGTGGAAGTCGAGCAGGATGATCTTCGCGCCGGAGTTGCGCTCGATGCCTGCGAGCAGCTCGTCGGCCTTGCGAAACGGGTCGTCGCAGGAGGACATGAAGACGCGGCCCTGCATGTTCATCACCGCATACTTCGTGCCGTTCGGCAGCTCTCCTTCGTAGACGCCGAAGCCCGGCGTTCCGATGGCATAGTTGGCGGGGCGGAGCACGCGGCGACCTCGCTCGTGCGAGTTCTCGAATACGGTCATGTATTCGAAGATCTCTTTCTTGTCCCAGATGTGATTGCCGGTGGTGATGACGTGCGCGCCTAGATCGAAGAGGTCTTCTGCGATGGAGGGCGTGATGCCGAAGCCGCCCGCGGCGTTTTCACCGTTGATGACGAGGAGATCGACGTCGTTGGATTCGAGGACGTGGGGAAGATGTTCGCGGACGATGTGCCGGCCAGGCGAGCCAAAGACATCGCCGACGAAAAGAATGTTCACTGTATGAGTTTACCGTTTTTTTGTTTGTCATTCCCGCAAGGGAATCTGCGTCTCTTGTTCCGCGGCATTACACTCAACGCATGATCGAGATGCAGTACAACTTTCCTCTGCTTCCGGGGCAGGGTGAGCAGTGGCAGCAGCGTTTGCGCGCGGCCGTGGATGACTTGCATGTGAACGATGCGAATCAGCTGCGCCCGACGTATCGCAACGACCAGATGGCGCTGCGTGCGGTGGCGGCAAAGTGGATCGGATCGCCGTCGGAGACGACTTGGATCGTCTGTAGCGGACATCATGGCGTGCTGGTGTCGCTGATGGCCGCCGGGCTGGCTGGCAAGACGATTGCTGCCGAGGGGATCACGTATGGCGGGATTCTGCACCAGGCGAAGTTTCTCGGATGCCCGGTGGCGGCGGTGGAGTTCGATGATGAGGGAATGACGCCGGAGTCGCTGCGCAGCGTGTGCGAGGCGCAGGAGGTGGCGGCGGTGTTTGTGATGCCGACCGTGCAGAACCCTGTCGGGTTCACGGCTGGGCTGGCACGGCGCGAGGCGATTGTCGCCGTGGCGCGGGAGTTCGACCTGGTGATCCTCGAGGACGATGCGTATGGCTACATGCAGCCGGATGCGCCTGTGGGGTATCGCGTGCTCGCGCCGGAGCGGACGTTCTATGTGCGCGGGCTAAGCAAGATCTATTGTCCAGCGACGCGGACGGGGTTTCTTGTGGCACCGGAGCGATATAAGGGCGCGATTGATCTGGCGATGATGAATACGGCTTCAGGGACCTCGCTGATTCATAATGCGGCGGCGGTGTCTCTGATTGCGGATGGCTCGATGCAGGAGTTGATCGAGCGGAAGCTGGTGGAGGGTGCTCGGCGGAATGCTGCGGCGCGCGAGGTGCTGGCGGCTGCGGCTGTGCGGGTCGCTCCGGGGGCGAAGACTGGATGGCATCTCTGGGTGTTGTTGCCCGACGGGATGGAGGCGGTAGAGGCTCAGCGGCTGTGCGCGGAACGCGGTGTGCTGGTGAGTGGAGGGCACGGGTTTGCTGCGCCGGGTGTGGTGGCTCGCGGGATGCGCGTGGCTCTGGGGGGTGAGGTGGAGTTTGAGCGGGTGATGGAAGGGGTAAAGGTCGTGGGTGAGGTGGTGGGGAGTTGAGTGTCGAGGCACCGAAAGTCTAATGCAACGCCCTTTAATATTGTCATCCTGAGCGCAGCGAAAGACCTGTTTTCGCTTGTTTAGCCAACGGACCCGGGGCGCTATCGAAACATTCTAGAGCTTTACTCGCGGGCCATCCTTCGAGACTCGGAGCAGAAAACAGGTCCTTCGCTGCGCTCAGGATGACGATGTCTGAAATTCGCATCTGGAGCGGATACAACTGCTAGAAGTTGTCATCTCGACCGAAGCATGGCAGCTTTATCGCCGTGCGTAGCGGAGAGACCCCTGTATTTTTGGCAGCGTGACGGAAAGGTACGCTCGTGCTTCGCACATCGCTACCACAAATACAGGGGTCTCTCCGCTACGTCCGCAGAAAGCGCGGACTTCGGTCGAGATGACAATTCATGGGGGTACTGTTGTGGCTGCTACTCCGCGGACTCGCCGTGGGTGTGCTCTTCCTGTGCGGTGGCCTTGGTTTGGGGGCGCATCAGGGGGAAGAGGATGACGTCGCGGATGGAGCGGGAGCCGGTGAGGAGCATGGTGAGGCGGTCGATGCCGATGCCTTCGCCGCCGGTGGGAGGCAGGCCGTAACCGAGGGCGCGGACGTAGTCGTGGTCGATTTCGGCCATGGCCTCGTCGTCGCCGTTCTTGCGGTCCTCGAGCTGCGATTCGAAGCGGCGGAGCTGGTCGGCTGCGTCGTTGAGCTCGGAGAAGGCGTTGCCGATCTCGAAGCCGCCGATGTAGAACTCGAAGCGCTCGACCCACTCAGGCTCGTCGGGCTTGACCTTGCTGAGAGGTGAGACGGCTAGTGGGAAGTCGTAGATGATCGTGGGCTGGATGAGGTGCTCTTCGGCAATATCTTCAAAGAGCGTCGCGATGATTTTCCCATACTGCTTGTCATCTTCCCATGCGTGAAGCCCATGAGCTATGACGCTTTGAAACCACTGCCGCTTAGATTCTGTCAAAGAAGCTTCAGACACTTCATGGAACAAATCCGGAGCGTCTGGATGACGTGCTTCTCGAGCTTCTTTCTCAGCACGAACCAAAAAATCAAATAAGTTTTGGGCGCTTCCAAAGTCCTCCATTTCAGGAGCTTGGCAAAACTCTCCGTGCCAAAACTGAATGATCGCTTGTCGCATGGATAAGCGTTGCCATTTCGAAAGATCGATACGAACTGGAGCTAGACTTTCGAGGATTTGTTGAGAGAAGCGCTTATTGGGGTGAGTAAAGAAAGTAATCGTGGTGTCGTTCACTTCCGTGGCTACGAACTTGATGAGCTCTTCGGTGAGGTCCATCAGGTCGTGGTAGTTGGCGTAGGCCTGGTAGAACTCGAGCATGGTGAACTCGGGGTTGTGCTGCGTGCTGACGCCCTCGTTGCGGAAGTTGCGGTTGATCTCGTAGACGCGGTCGAAGCCGCCGACGACGAGGCGCTTGAGGTAGAGCTCCGGGGCGATGCGGAGGTTCAGCGGGATGTCGAGCGCGTTGTGGTGCGTGCCGAAGGGGCGCGCGGCGGCGCCACCGGCGACGGTGTGCAGCATGGGAGTTTCGACTTCGAGGTAGCCGCGGCTATCGAAGAAGTGGCGCAGGGCGCGGAGGATGGCGGCGCGCTTGACGAAGACCTCGCGGGCGGGGCGGCGGGTGATTGTCGCAGGTTCGGGTGATGTGGTGGAGATGGTTTCGGCGGTTGTGGCGGGGCCAGAGGCTTCGGGGTTCTTCGGCTGCGCGCTTTGCGCTTCGCTCAGAATGACGGGGTTTGTGGCAGGTTCAGAGCTGGCTTCGGCGGTTTCGCCGGTGTCGGTGAAGAGGTCGAGGTAGCGGCGGCGGTAGCGGAGTTCGATGTCGCCGAGGCCGCTGAACTTGTCGGGCAGCGGGAGCATGGCCTTCGAGAGGAAGGTGAGGGTGGGCTTCTCCGGCGTGGCCGGACCGACCTTGAGGGTAAGCTCGCCGGTGCGGGTGCGCATGAGCGAGCCGCTGACGCCGATGTGATCGCCGAGGTCAAGCAGCTTGTACAGCTCAAAGGTGGGTTCGCCAACGTCGTCCTTGCGGACGTAGAGCTGGAGGCGCTCGCCGTTCTGGAGCAGCGTGGCGAAGCCGGCCTTGCCCTGCAGGCGGATGGCGACGATCCGGCCCGCGACGGCGATCTCAGCCTTCTGGGCTTCGAGCTCTTCGGCCGTGGCGTTCGCGTAGAGCGAGCGGATCTGGGGGACGTCGATGCCTTCTGGCACGAAGCGGAAGCTGTTCGGATAGGTGGCTTCGAGCGGCTTGAGGCCGTTGGCGGCGCCGAGGGCGGCGATCTTTTCGAGCTTTTCCAGGCGCTCGTTGTAGAACCGCTGTTCGAAGGCGGACTCGAACTGGGCTTCGAACTGGTCGGGGAGAGGCGTAGCGGATTGGTTTTCAGGCAAGGACAAAGTTTGAGGCTCGTTTCGTGCAGATTCGTGATGTCCAGTATATCGGCGTTGGTGACGTGGCAAGCAAAAAGCAGATCCTTCCCCTTCGGCTTCGCTCAGGGTCAGGATGACAAAGTTTGAAGCTGGTGGCTACCGGTTTGAACGACTGAGGTGTTACGGTTTAGAGCGATGGCTGATGACGGCAAAAAGGACAACGGTTCGTTGAAGGACCTGGTGAAGGCTGAGTCGATGATTCAGCTGGCGCTGGCGCTGCCTGCGGGATGTCTGATCGGCGCGCTGGCCGGGATGTGGCTGGATAAGCACTTTCATACGAGCTGGATCGCGGTGGCTGGAATCATTTTGGGAGCTGTCGCGGGTTTCGTGCAGATCTACAAGACGGCCTCAGGCTACATGAAGCGGGGAGACTGATGGCAGGGCTGGAAGGTTTTACCGAGGACGATGTTCGCTCGACGCTGGTGCGCACGCTGAAGCTGCTGGCGGCGATGACGGCGGTCGGGATGGTGGCGATTGGCTGGAAGCTGGGCTGGGCGAGCGCGCTGCTGCTGCTGGTCGGTGCGGTGATCTCGGGGTCTGGGCTGTGGGAGTGGATGAAGCTGATGTCTGCGGTGATGGCGCGGATGGATGCGGGTGGGAAGGCGAGGCCGATGGGGCTGATCCTGAGTGGGTTCTTCCTCAGGCTGGGCTTAGCGATTGCGGTGCTTTATGTTAGCGTTAAGTATCTGCATGGTTCCGTGATCGCGCTCGCCGTAGGTCTCGGATTGGGGATCGCTGCGCTGACGTTCGAGGCCTTGAAGATGGCCAGGGAATGGACGCTGTAGACGGTTTCTGCGGCCACAGAGCTAAAGATCTAAGAGACTTATGCCACATCAATTGTTTTTTACGAAGATTCTGAACGACCTTTTTGCGCGCCCGGTGGATGCTCTGCTGGCGATGGCTCACCAGACGCCGAAGCATCTCGATGCGCCCATCACGAACACGTTCGCGATGGAAGTGCTGGTTTTCCTGGTACTGGTTGTGTACTTCATCTCGATCCGCGCGACGCTGAGCGTGGAGACGCCGGGACCGGTGCAGCATCTCGCGGAGATGACGCACGGGTTCATCAATGACCAGGGTGAGTCGATCATCGGGCATGGTCACGAGAAGTTCACTGGCTATCTGACTGCGCTGGGTCTCTTCATTGTGATGTGCAACCTATTGGGTCTAGCTTCGCCTTGGCTTGAGTCGCCAACAGCGAACCCGAGGGTGCCTCTCGGGCTCGCGCTCGTGACGTTTGTGTATTACCACATCTACGGTATCAAGGCGAACGGCTTCGGCTACGTGAAGCAGTTCCTGGGACCGGTCTGGTGGCTCTATCCGCTGATGCTGCCGATCGAGATCATCTCGCACCTGGCGCGTATTTTGTCGCTGACGGTTCGTTTGTACGCGAACATGTTCGCAGGTGACCTGCTGACGCTGGCTTTCTTCTCGCTGGTGCCGCTGGGAATTCCGCTGCTGTTCCTTGGTTTGCATCTTGGTGTGGCCATTGTTCAGGCCTATGTGTTCGTGCTGCTGGCGATGATTTATCTGTCGCTTGCGGTTTCGCACGACCATTAGAGAGCTTTTGGTCGGGGAAATTCCCCCCGGCCAGCAAGATTCTTCGAATTGGGCGCTCCCTGTTCGAGGAGAGTTACAACGTTGTACAGCGTGAGGGGGTCAGCACGGTGAACCTCAACCACCCACTGGCAGCGACATTTACGGGAGCATGGAGTAACAACAATGCGTAAGCTTCAATACCTCTTCTCGGCTCTGGCCGCTCTGTTCCTCGCAACCCCCGCGTTCGCACAGGGTGCGGATGCTGTCAGCCCGTGGACTCCGATCGGCGCAGGCATCGGCATGGCGCTCGCTGCTGGTCTCTGCGGTCTGGCTCAGGGCAAGGCAACTGCTTCGGCAACCGAGGCTCTGGCTCGTAACCCGGGCGCTCGTCCTGGCATCTTCACCTTCCTGATTCTCGGCCTGGCGTTCATCGAATCGCTCGCTCTATTCACGTTCGTCATCATCTTCCTGTACGTGAAGTAAACGACGTCTGTAGACGGCGACGGCCTCCGCTTCGGCGGGGGCCGTTGTGTTTGTGGGTATCCCCCTCCTCCCCCCTACTTATTGTGTCAAAGTATTGATTGCGGGGGGTTTAGGTGTGTTCTTTGGTGCGGAAGTCTGGGGTGCTCGAAAGAGTGAGAAGGAGCGATGCCTTCGCTGCGACTTCTTCTCTTATTTAAGGATAGCAAGTAGGGAAGGGTAAACATGCAATTGTTTTTCGGTGGGGATGTCTATTGTTTGCATGGAGTTAGCGGAATTGTGGAGGCCGCAAGGGCTTGACAGCAAAAGGAGCGGCGGGTGGTTTGGCTTTGTGGCGTTTGCGAGGCGACTGAGTGGGGAATGGTGTTTCGCGAAAGGCGGAAGAGGATTCGCGGCGGGAATGGCAAGCTAAAAGCAGAGGCAAATGCAGATTCCTCCGCTTCGCTGCGGAATGACAAACAAAAGAGGCGAATGCAAGGGTCAAAGCAAGAGCAGAAGTAGAAAGGCCCTCGCGATTGCGAGGGCCTTTCTTTCGCCTGGGGTAGCGGGGCTTATTGCTGGGTGGGTTGAACTGCGACCGCTGCCGTGGTGGTGGGGGTCGCTCGTTCTACCAGGTGGACCAGCTTGTTGGGCAGGATGCCTAGGCCGAGGGTGGCTAGGGCGGTGGCTGCGAGAGCGACCGCTGCCGGAGCCGTCACCTTGCGGACGGGGATGTAGGCAACGCTGTCGCTGGTGGGACGCGAGTAGATGGCGGCCAGCAGGCGGAGGTAGTAGAAGCAGGCTACGCCGGAGTTGGCGAGGCCGACGATGCCGAGCCAGACGTGGCCGTTCTGGAGCGCTCCCGAGAAGACGTAGAACTTGCCGAAGAAGCCGCCGGTGAAGGGGATTCCGATGAGCGAGAGCAGGAAGAAGCCGAGCAGAGCGGACATACCGGGCCGCTTGAGGGCGAGGCCGGTGAAGTCTTCGATGGAACGGATGCGCTCAGAGAAGCCGGAGAGCTGCGAGAGAACGAGGAAGGCTCCGACGTTCATCGCAGCGTAGGTAGCGGTGTAGAAGCAGGCACCGGCGACGGCGTTCTGGTGGGTGCCGGTGAAGGCGACGAGCAGGTAGCCGGCGTGGGCGATGGAGGAGTAGGCCAGCAGGCGCTTGACGTCGTGCTGTTTGAGCGCGCCGAGGTTGCCGAGGCACATGGAGGCGACGGCGAGGATCTCGATGAGGAGAATCCAGTGGCCGTGGAGCATGGGTGTTCCATTGAAGAGGAAGCGGAGCAACACGGCGAAGGCAGCGGCCTTGGGTGCGGTAGACATAAGGCCAACGACCGGGGCGGGAGCACCCTGGTAGACGTCGGGCGTCCAGACATGGAAGGGAGCCGCGGAGACCTTGAAGCCGAGGCCGATGAGGACCATGGCGACGGCGAGGATGGCCATGGTGGGGGTCCTGGTGATGGCGAGGCCAGCGGCGATGGGGCCGATGCTGGTGGAGCCGGTGGCTCCGTAGATGAGGGCTACGCCATAGAGGAAGAAGGCGGTGGCGAAGCTGCCGAGCAGGAAGTACTTGATGGAGGACTCGGAGGCGGTGGCACGGCCCTTGCGGAAGCCAGCGAGGATGTAGGTGGAGATCGAGGAGATTTCGAGACCGATGAAGACCATCAGGAGCTCGACGGAGCTGGTCATGAACATCATGCCGACGGCGCCGAAGAGGACGAGGGCGAAGTACTCGCCTGCGTGGGTGATGGGGGACTCGAAGTAGTCGAGCGAACCGAGCAGCGTTACAAGCACGACGGCGGCGATGAGGAGGTGGAAGAAGATCGAGAAGGGATCGATCTGGATCGTGGAATAGAAGGCGGTGAGGGTGCCCTGAGCGTTGACGATCTGCAGCTGATAGAAAGCGGCTAAGCCGGAGAGCAGGGAGCCGAGGATCGCGAGCCAGCCGAGCGGCTTGCGCGACTTGCCAGCGGGGATGACGGGTTCCAGGACCATCACGAGGACGCCGGTGATGGTGAGAACGAGTTCAGGAAGCAGGGCGAGGAGGTTGGTGGACATTAGTAGCGCGCCCCCTTGTCAGTGGTTGGGGCCGGTTTGCCAAGAGCGGCGGAGGCGAGGGTGGGGTCGACGAAGGTTGGTTGAGTCGCCGGTCGCGGCGACATGTTCATGGTGATATCGGTGTTGATGTCGACCGTGGGCGCGCCGAAGGTGTCGATGGCCTTCATCCAGAGCGGGGAGGCGACGCCCATGACGAGGAAGAGAGCGGCGAAGGGCCAGAGTTCGAGGTGTTCCCGAGCGGTGAGGTCCCAGCCCGTAACCTCTTTGGGTCTGTGGCCCAAAGAACCATAAAAGATGCGCTGGATCATCCAGAGCATGTAGCCGGCTCCGAAGATGACGCCGGTGGTGCCGACGACGGTCCAGAGGATGTGGTGCGCGATGAGCGACTGCATGGAGCCAGAGAGGATAAGGAACTCGCCGACGAAGCCGTTCAGCATGGGCAGGCCGACAGCTGCGAGCGTCATGATGACGAACATGGTGACCATCCAGGGATGGCGCGCGGCGAGGCCGCCGTAGTCGCGGAGTTCGTAGGTGCCGTAGCGCTCGTAGAGCAGGCCAAGAAGGATGAAGAAGGCGGCGCCAACGAGGCTTTCGTTGAGGATCTGGAAGACGCCGCCATCGAGACCGGCGACGGTGAAGGTGAAGATGCCGAGGACCACGAAAGAGGCGTGCGCCAGGGTGGAGAAGGCGGCGAGCTTCTTGAGGTCGGTCTTGATGAGCGCGATGAGCGAGCCGTAGGCGATGCCGACGGCACCGAGTGCGATGAGCAGCGGGGCGACGTAGTGGGACTGGTCGGGGAAGATGCCGAAGCTGAAGCGCAGGATGGAGTAGAGGCCGAGCTTGCCGGCGAGCACCATGACGGCGGCGGTGGGAGCTTCTGAGACGGCGTCCTGCAGCCAGCCGTGGAGTGGGAAGATGGGTACCTTGACGCCGAAGGCCACGAGGAAGGCGATGGAGCAGAGCAGCATGGCCTTTGAGTTTGGCGAGATGGCTTTGGCGAGAGCCATGCCGTGGAGTTCATTCAGCTGGAAGGTGTTGGTCTGCACGTAGAGCCAGATGATCGCGATGAGCAGGATGGCCGAGGGGATAAAGGCGTAGAGGAAGAACTTGATGGCGGCGCGGCGGCGGTTTTCGGTGCGGCCGAAGGTGGCGATCAGGAGGGTGAGGGGGACGAGCGAGAACTCCCAGAAGCCGTAGTAGAGAAAGAGGTCGAGCGCGACGAATATGCCGAGCATGGCGACCTGCTGCAGCAGGAAGAGGATGTAGAAGAGCTTGCTGCGCTGCTTGATGGTGTTCCAGGAGGCGAGGACGCCGATGGGGGCGAGGAAGCCCGCGAGGACGATGAGCCACATGGAGAGGCCGTCGACGCCGAGGTGGTAACGGATGGCAGGCGAGGTGATCCAGCTGTAGTTCTCTTCGAACTGGAAGCTGCCGGGGGCTGCGGCGTAGTTGAAGTGCGCGGGGAGATGCAGCGTGAAGAGGAAGGTGAGCAGCGTGACGACGAGCGCGCCGATGGCGTGGATCTTGCTGCCGGACTGCCCGGGGATGTCGGCTTCGCGCTCCGGGATCAGGGCGAGCACCACCGCGCCGACCAGCGGCGTTAGCAGGAGGAGCGTCAGAATGGAGTGGTCTGGATTCATAAAGGTCGCGGTCGTTCGGTGAAGCAGATTCCCTTCGGGAATGACAAGCAAAAAGCGAGTGAAGCAGGTCCATCCCTTTCGGCTACGCTCAAGGTCAGGATGACAAACAAAACGGTTAGTGAATAAAGATAGTGATGGCGATGACGGCGGCGGCTCCAAGGGCGAGCCAGCCGGCGTAGGAACGAATGTTGCCCGACTGCATGCGACGGGTGACGGAAGCGAGGGCGCCGGTGCCGCTGGAGAGCAGGCCGATGGAGCCCTGCACAATGCCGGTGTCGACGATGCCGCTAAGGGCGATGCGCGAGACGTTCAACAGGGAGCCGACGATGGCGAAGTTGTAGACCTCGTCGACCCAATATTTGTGGTCGAGGAGGGAGTAGATCGGCTGCAACTTTTTGGCGATCTCGCGGGAGGTGCCGGGCTTGCGGATGTAGAGCTGATAGGCCAGGCCGAGACCGAGCGCGAAGGCGAGAGTTGCCACGGTCGAAAGCGCGATGGCTGTTCCGCTGGAGGCGGCGACGACCTCGTGACCGCTGGAGAGGACGGGATCGAGGAAGTGCTCGAACTCGTTGTGTCCACCGAAGGCTGTTGGGACGCCAACGATGCCGCCGATGATGGCGAGGACTGCGAGAATCATGAGGGGAGCCGTCATGACCAGAGGCGACTCGTGCACACCATGCGAACCGTGACTATCGTGAGCCGCGTGATGATCGTGGGTGTTGTGCTCGACCACGTGGGAGGCGCCAAAGAAGGTTTTGAACCAGAGGCGGAACATGTAGAAGCTGGTGAGGAAGGCGGTGAAGACGCCGATCGCCCAGGCGAACTTGCCGACAGCGGTGCCGGCGGTGAAGGCCTGGAAGAGGATCTCGTCCTTGGAGAAGAAGCCAGAGAGGAACGGGAAGCCGGCGATGGCGAAGACACCAGCGGACATGGTCCAGAAGGTGATGGGGATGCGCTTGCGGAGGGCGCCCATCTTGCGCATGTCCTGCTCGCCGCCGAGGGCGTGGATGACGGAGCCTGCGGCGAGGAAGAGCAGGGCCTTAAAGAAGGCGTGCGTCATGACGTGGAAGATGCCGGCGGAGTACGCTCCGACGCCGCAGGCCATGAACATGTAACCGAGCTGCGAGACGGTGGAGTAGGCGAGGACGCGCTTGATGTCGTTCTGCACCATGCCGATGGTGGCGGCGAGAAGTGCGGTGGCGGCGCCAATGCAGGCGACGACGGCCAGGGCGGTCGGCGAGAGGTTGAAGAGCACATGGCAGCGGGCGACCATGTAGATGCCGGCGGTGACCATGGTCGCGGCGTGAATGAGCGCGGAGACGGGCGTGGGGCCTTCCATCGCGTCGGGGAGCCAAACGTAAAGCGGGATCTGGGCGGACTTGCCGGTGGCTCCGAGAGCGAGCAGGAGGCAAATGGCGGTGAAGGGAGCTGCTGTCGTCGCGGCGTGCGAGAAGACGGTGTTGAAGTCGAGCGAGCCGAAGTGAGCGATGAGGAGGAACATCGCGAGCAGGAAGCCGAAGTCGCCGATGCGGTTGACGATGAAGGCTTTTTTGCCTGCGTTGGCGGCGGAGTCCTTGGTGAAGTAGAAGCCGATGAGCAGGTAGGAGGCGAGACCGACGCCTTCCCAGCCGACGAAGAGCAGGAGGAAGCTCGACGAGAGTACCAGGACGAGCATGAAGAACATGAAGAGGTTGAGGTAGGCGAAGAAGCGCCAGAAACCTTCCTCGTAGGCCATGTAGCCGACCGAGTAGATATGGATGAGGAAGCCTACGCCGGTGATGATGCTGAGCATGATCAGGGTGAGGTGGTCGACGGTGAAGGCGAAGTCGACATGGAAGCCGGAGACGGCGATCCAGGGGCGGCTGACGGCTTGCAGGGCGAGCGGGGCGCCGTCGGCCTTGAGGATGAGCCAGAGCTTTGCCACGATGAGCGCGGGCAGGACCGTGAAGAGCAGCGCAATGGCCGAGACAGCGGCGCGCGGCAGCTTGCGGCCCAGCGTTCCGTTGATCAGGAAGCCGGCGAAGGGAAGGGTCGGGATGAGCCAGAGCAGGTTCGTGTTGTCCATGATTGATTCGGTGGCGCGAGAAGCGAAAAGCAGATTCCCTTCGGGAATGACAAACAAAAGCAAGTACAAAAACGAAAGCAAGAACAAAAGCGAGAAGCAGATTCCCTACGGGAATGACAAACCGAAACAGTTACAAAGCTAGTTCTTGAGCAGGTTGACCTGGTCGACGTTGAGCGTCTGCCGAACGCGGAAGAGCGCGATGATGATGGCGAGGCCGACGGCGGCCTCGGCTGCGGCGACGACCATCACGAAGAAGACGAAGATTTGGCCCGCGACCTGGCCCCACATGTGCGCGAAGGCGACGAAGGTGAGGTTGACGGCGTTTAGCATGAGCTCGATCGACATGAAGATGGTGATGATGTTGCGCCGGATGAGGAAGGACGCGATGCCGATGCAGAAGAGGACTGCGCCGAGGATGAGGTAGTAGGAGGTGGGCACCATGATTAGAGCTCCTTCCTTGCCAGCACGACTGCGCCGAGGATGGCCACGAGGACGAGAACGGAGGTGACCTCGAAGGGCAGCAGCAGGTTCGTGAAGAGCGCGTGTGCGATGCGGGTAAGGTTGCTTTCGGCTCCGTTGTAGAGGCCGGAGAGCTGCGTGTTGCCGAGGGCTGCGCGGTTCTTGAGGAAGATGAAGGTCAGCAGGCAGAAGATGGCGGCCGCGCCGGGGAAGCCAGCGATGGAGGCGATCTTCGAGCCCTTGGTGCGTTGTTCTTCGCCTGCGTTGAGCAGCATGACGACGAAGACGAAGAGCACCATGACGGCGCCGGCGTAGACGATGATCTGGGCGGCGGCGAGGAACTCCGCGCCAAGCGACCAGTAGAGCACGGCCAGCGACATCATCACGACGACCAACGAGAGCGCCGAGTTGATCGGATGGCGCTGCAGCAGCATGTTGAGTGCTGCGATGACGGCCAGCAGTCCGAAGATGGTGAAGAGGGCAATTTGCATTGTTGCTTCAATCTTTCGTGTTTCAGCGTGTCGGTTTACTTCGATTGTAACTGCGTCGTGAGATGTATTAGCTGCGGAACGCGAGCACGAGAGCGGTTGCGAGAATGTTAACCATGGCGAGCGGCAGAAGGAACTTCCAACCGAAGCCCATGAGCTGGTCATAGCGGAAGCGCGGCAGCGTAGCGCGCACCCAGATGTAGAGAAGAATGAACGAGAAGACCTTGAAGACAAACCAGAAGATCGGCAGTACGGCGTGGATGAAGCCGGTGGCGAAGAGGTGGTCGGTGAGGTGACCGAAGGGTGAGGACGCGCCGCCGAAGAAGAGCAGGGTCGCGACGCAGGCTACGGTGATCATGTTGGCGTATTCGGCCATGAAGAACATGGCGAACTTCATCGAGGAGTATTCGGTGTGGTAGCCCGCGACGAGCTCGGACTCGGCTTCAGGGAGATCGAAGGGCGAGCGGTTGGTTTCGGCATAGGCGGCCATCAGGTAGATGAAGAAGCCAACGATCTGGAGGCCGCCGAAGATGTTCCAGGAGCGGGCACCGTGGGCCGACTGCGAGTTCACGATATCGCGAAGCGAAAGGGAACCGGCGCGGAGAATGACGCCGACGAGCGAGAGGCCGAGGGCGAGCTCGTAGCTGATGACCTGCGCGGTGGACCGCAGTGAGCCGAAGAGCGAGTACTTGTTGTTGGAGCTCCAGCCGGAGAGCGCGATGCCGTAGACGCCGATACTGGTGACGCCGAGGATGATGAGCAGGCCTACGTTGATGTTGGCAATCTGGAACAGATCGACGCCCTGGTAGGTGGTCTCCGCACCGAAGGGCACCATGGAGATGGAGATGAGGGCGCAGGCGAGGGCGATGACGGGGGCTGCGACGAAGAGCGGGCGCTCGACGGCGAGCGGCATGAGGTCTTCCTTGAGGAAGAGCTTGATGCCGTCAGCGAGGGGCTGTAGCAGGCCGAACGGGCCTACGCGGCTGGGTCCCCAGCGGTTCTGCATGCGGCCGAGCACCTTGCGTTCCAGCAGCACGGTGTAGGCCACTGCGGTAAGCGTGATGACCAGCACCACCGCGATCTTGAGGACCGTGAGCAGCAGGAAGATTTGAAATGCGGACAGATGAATCATCGGGCTTTAGTGCTCTCAGTCGGCAGAGGCCAGGTGGTCAGTGTGTTCGGAAGCTTGATGGCGCTGCACATCCTGCAGCATGGGCGAGAAGCGCGTGAGCGATCCCGAGGTAAAGAGGGTGTCCGCTGCGGGAAGGACGAGGTCCTTGCGGCCGGTCTGGATCTGCACGAGGCCGGAGGCTGCGGGCGCGATGTGCTGGTCGTTGCCGCTGAGCAGCTGCAGGCGGAGAAGCTTGTCGTAGCCGGGAACCACGCGCTGGATCTCGTCGAGGATGGCGAAGGGATCGAAGGGCGAGAGCTTGGGCTCGAGGTTGTTGGCGGTGAGCCAGACGCTGTGGCGGTCGGCTTCGCCGGACTGAGCGCCGCGGGTCTGACCCATGTCTCCAGACATACCGGCCGCGCGGAGGCCCTTGCCGAAGGGAACGAGGGTCTTGACGTCGTGGCCGAACTTGTCGGCGAGGCGAACGATCAGCTCGAAGTCCGAGCGGACGCCAGCCTTGTCGGCCGCCTTGGCGACGAGCTGCAGATCGCCGTAGCTGTTGGTGACAGAACCGGCCTTCTCGTAGAGGTTAGCGGCGGGGAAGACGACGTCGGCGAGCACGGCCGTCTCGGTGAGGAACATGTCCTGCACGATGACGAAGGTGTTCTTGAGTGCGGAGGCGTCGATGCCGAAGCGCTTGATGGGGTTCGAACCGACGACGTAGAGCGCGGAGAGATGGCCGGCGCTGGCTGCGTCGAACATGCCGAGCAGGTCGAGGCCGGGGGCGTCAGCGACCTGGGATTGGCCGGCTGCGCCGTATTCGCTGGCGAGGGTGGAGCCCTTGAGCGACTGATAGCCGGGGAGGACGTCGGGAAGAACGCCCATGTCCGACGCGCCGCGCGAATTGGCATAGTCGGCCAGCAGAGCGAACTTGGCGTGGGGCAGGGCGGCGATCAGCTTGGCGAGTTCGCCGCCGCGGAGTTCGTTGCCGACGACGACGACGAGCTTCTCTTCGGCCTTAACGGCGGTGCTGAAGTCGTTGGCAGAGGCGAGGGAGTCGATGAAGGCGGCATAGCCGAACTCGGCTACAGGAGCGAAGGCTTTGGCCTGACGCTTGAGCTTGATGTCCTGGTGGTTCGCAACGTAGAGGCGCGCCTTGTTGAGGCGAACGTTGGTGCGGATGTTCCAGGCGGTCAGCGGAGCTTCGTTGGTCGGGTCGCCACCAATGAGCAGGATGGCGGGCGACTTCTCGACGCAACGCTGCGAGGCGAAGCGGGGTTTGCCGTCTGCAGTGGTGGTGCCTTGCAGGGCGGTCGCGAGAGTGACGAAGTCGGCGGTGCGGTGGTGATCGATGTTATTGGTGCCGATGACCGTGCGCGCGAACTTCTGCAGCAGGTAGCTCTCTTCGTTGGTGGTGCGGTTGGAGCCGATGACGCCGATGCTGTTGGCACCCTTGGCATCGCGCAGCTCGCGAAGTTTCTTGCCTGCGAAGGTGAGAGCTTCTTCCCAGCTGACGGGCTTGAGCTTGCCATCGGACTGGCGGACGAGCGGCGAGCTGAGGCGTTCGATGTTGTTGGCGAAGTCGAAGGCGTAGCGACCCTTGTTGCAGAGGAAGTCGCCGTTCATGCCGCTCTTGTCGCGGTTGTCGCCGCGGACGATCTCGGAGCCTTCGTTGACGGAGCGGACGCCGAGGGTGGTCTTGCAGCCGTCGCCGCAGTGGGTGCAGACGGTGGCGACGTGGTTCATCTCCCAGGGGCGGGTCTTGTAGCGGTAGGTGCCGGAGGTGAGCGCGCCTACGGGGCAGGCGTCGATGCACATGCCGCACTGCTCGCAGTCGAGCGCGGCCATGTGATCGGGCGACTCGGACGGAGCGACGTTCGGAGCGATGATGGAGCTGCTGCCGCGGTTCTGGACGCCGAGCGCGAAGATGTCCATACCCTCGCCGCACATGCGGACGCAGCGATAGCAGAGGATGCAGCGGGGGCGATCGAAGTAGACGACCGGCGACCACTTCTGCTCTTCGCGATGGTTCTTGGGTTCGGCGTAGAAGCTGTCGGCTGCACCGTACTTGAAGGTCATGTCCTGCAGCTCGCACTCGCCGCCGGCGTCGCAGACGGGGCAGTCCAGCGGATGATTGCCGAGCAGGAGTTGCAGGGTGGCCTTGCGGGCCTGTGCGATCTCGGGGGATTCGGTGGTGACGTTCATGCCCTCGGCGACGGTGGTGGTGCAGGCGGTCCCCAGCTTGGGGGCTTTCTCAATACGGACGACGCACATGCGGCAGGCTGCCTGGAGCGAGAGGCCGGGGTAGTAACAGAAGGCCGGGATCTCGATGCCTGCGGACTTGCAGGCGTCGATGAGGAGCGTGCCCGCCGGGGCGGTAAGCTTCTTGCCGTCTACGATGAAATTTACGTCTGGCATAAGGTCTAGTGGGCTCCTGCGAGCGCGGGCTCGCCGATGGGCGTGATCTGGATCAGCGGGTGCTCGACGCGCTTGCCTTCGAGGTACTCTTCGAACTCCGAGCGGAACTTCTTGACGAAGCCGAGCGTGGGCATCGCAGCGGCGTCCCCGAGTGGGCAAAAGGTGCGGCCCATCATGTTTTCGGCGAGGTACTGGATGTTGTCGATGTCCTTCTTGTTGCCGCCGCCTGCGTGGAAGCGGGTGAGGGTCTTCTTGATCCAGTCGGTTCCTTCGCGGCAGGGGATGCACCAGCCGCAGCTCTCGTGCTGGTAGAAGCGGATGGTGCGGAGGGCGAACTCGACGATGGAGACAGACTCGTCGAGCACCACGATGCCTCCGGAGCCGAGCATGGTGCCAGCTTTCGCCATCTGGTCGAAGTCGAGGCCGACATCGATCTCATCGGCTTTGAGGACGGGGCAGGAGCTGCCGCCGGGCACGACGGCTTTGAGCTTCTTGCCGTCCTTGATGCCGCCTGCGACCTTGTAGATGGCGTCGCGCATGGAGTAGCCCATGGGGAGTTCGTAGACGCCGGGGCGTTCGACGTGGCCGCTGATGCCGAAGAGGCGCGTGCCGCCGTTGCGTTCGCTGCCGAGCTTGGCGTAGGCCTCGCCACCCATGAGGAGGATGTGCGGAGCGTTGGCGATGGTCTCTGCGTTGTTGATTACCGTGGGGCCGCCGTAGAGGCCGACGACCGCTGGGAAGGGAGGCTTGATGCGCGGCACGCCGCGTTTGCCTTCGAGGGACTCCATGAGGGCTGACTCTTCGCCGACCTCATACGCACCGGCGCCGGTCTGCGTGATGATGTCGAAGTCGACGCCTTCTTTGCCGAAGATGTTCTTGCCGAGGTAACCCTTGGCATAAGCGTCCGCGACGGCCTTTTCGACGATCTTGAGGAGATAGCGATACTCGCCGCGGAGATAGATGAAGCCGACCTTGGAGCCGATGGCGAGGCCCGCGATCATGGTGCCTTCGATGACGGAGTGGGGATCGTGCAGGAAGAGGACGTGGTCTTTACAGGTGCCGGGCTCGGATTCGTCGCCGTTGACGAGGACGTATTTGGGCTTCTCGGAGACCTTGGGAACGAAGCTCCACTTCATGCCGGTGGGGAAGCCTGCTCCGCCGCGACCGCGCAGGCCGGAGGCCTTCATCTCATTGACGATCCACTCAGGACCATTTTCGATGGCCTTCTGGACGGCCTTGTATCCGTCGAGTTCGATGTATTTGTCGATGTCGGTTGCGCCCATGCCAAAGCGGCGAGAGACGACTTTGACTTCATCAGGATGCGAGACGAGGGTTGGCATCTATTTCACGTCCTTTCCGCGGCCTTCGCGATAGTCAGCCAGGACGGCGTCCATCTTTGCGGGGGTCAGGTCTTCGTGGAAGTCATAGTTCACCTGCACGGCCGGAGCCCAGCAACAAGCGCCGATACATTCGACTTCTTCGAGCGAGAACATGCCGTCGGCGGTGGTTTCCTTGTGGCCGATGTGCAGGGTCTTCTTGCAGTGGTCCAGCAGCTCGAAGCCGCCGCGCAGCATGCAGCTGATATTGGTGCAGACCTGCACGTTGTACTTGCCGACAGGGGCGGTGCGGAGCATGGAGTAGTAGCTGAGCACGTTGCGGACGTCGAGTTCGAGCAGGTCGAGACGTTTGGCGATCTCGGAGATGGCCGCGTCGCTGACATAGCCGAGGTCGTCCTGCGCATAGAGCAGCATCGGAACGAGGGCCGAACGCTTCACGGGATAGATGGTGGCCAGCTTATCGAAGCGGGCCGCAGTTGCAGGCGTAAAGATCGAATTCGGAATGGTGCTCATAGAGTTTCGGGTTCTCGAAAATGAGGCGTCGAAACCTAGTCTACTATCGCTAAGCCACTCAAGTCACAGTCGGTTGAGGAAAGCTGCTTGTATCTGTTCGAAAAACGATATGCGACAAAAGTGGCCGCAGTTGTTTGATGGGAGATCGCCCTCGTCACAAGCGAATCACTCCGCATTATTCGTTGAGACCGAGCGCTTCCATCAGCACGATCTCGGCGTACTGATCGCCACTGAGCGGCTTCTTGACGGTCGCGTCAAAGTTGCGAAAAGTTATCGCTCCACTTTCGTCGGTGCCGAAGGTGAAGTAATCCTCCGAGGTATACCGTCCGCCTGTTCGCTTGAAGGTGGCACCCGCGACCTTGACCTCGATCGAGATGAGGTTCACATGGTTCTGCTTGATCTTTACGACGGGCGAAGCCACTTCAACCGTGATGCGGTCAACAGCCTCGACAGCTTCATTGAAGGCATCCACATGCGGCGTGAGCAGCTGTTGAATCGCGCGTGCTTTGCCAGCGATGGCTTCTGCCTCGCGACGGGCGAGTTCATCTGCCGAGACAACGAGAGTCTCTTCGGCCTTCTTCCGGGCGTTCGCGAGTTGAGCGAGCTTGGAGCCTAGCGGTGCAGTCATATCCATCCTGGCGAAGATATGGGGGCCCGATGGTGATTAGAGTACTTGAAAACAGAGAATGTGGCGCCAGAGAAGTTCGTTAGAGCGAAGGGAAGAGCATTTCGCGGGCGAGGCGTTCGGCGGCCATGTCCATCTCTTCGGCTGGGGCGTGGTTCAGGGTGACGGTGCCGTCTTCGAGGAGTGCGAACGGGACAGGGGGGCCGTCGCTCAACCGCTGCTCGGTTGCGGTGAACTCCATCCACTGGCTGCCGACGCGGAGGATGATGGAGTCGGCGCTGACCTCGACCACGGCGTGTTGCTTAGCGTTCAGGCCGTGCGCGGCTGCGTAGCTACGCAGTACGGATGCCCAGGAGGTCCAGAGTTCGGTGTGGAGTTGAGAGGTCATGGCAGCGGTACATCCGGGAAATGCTTCCGCATCGTAAGCTCCAAGGCTTCCTTGAGCGGCGGCAGATCGCTGTGGATGATCTCCCAGATGGTCGCACGATCAATCGCGTCGTAGGCATGCCGAATCACGTTTCCCAAGTCTCGAATCTTGCGCCAGTTCGGTCCCGGGCAGAGTGCCAGTTCGTCCTCACGAAGACGGTGAGCGGCCTCGGTGAGAACCAGCAGACGATAGAGGATCGCATCCTGCTTCCCTTGCTGTTCTTCGAAGGTCGCTAAGTCCAACTCGGCACAGTAAGCCCGCAGAAGCGCGATGGCCCGTAGGATGTCGTCGAAGTAGACTGCAGGGGTGCGATTAGAACGCATCGACGGCGTCCGCTTCTACATAGGGTTTCAGGATGGGCTTGATGAGATTGCGCGTACAGAGGTCGACCTTCGCGCCCAGCAGGTCTTCAAGTTGTAGATGCAGACCGGCGATGTCCAGCAAACTGAGCTTCTTCTCCGGGTCATAGTCAGCCATTAAATCCACATCGGAGGCCTCGTCGGCCTCATTGCGCGCCGTTGAGCCGAAGAGCGCGAGGTGCAGGATGCCTTCGGCCTGTAGCTCAGGCGCGTGCTGGCGGAGTTTGGCGAGAACCTCGTCGCGGCTCATGCGTTTAGTCTAGATGAACTTCGTTGGGTTTTGTTGCAACCGTCGGCAGAGGCGCAGCTTGGTACTCAGGAAACCCAGAGTTCGGTGTGGAGGTCATGATTCATCGTTTCGTGATCAATTTGGTGGCGAAACGTTCTGCAAGCCCGTGCACCGAGACCTGCTCTCCACTGATTGATGCGATGCCATCTGGCGACATCCTCCAGGGCTCGCACTTATCTTCAGGTGCGATTTGATTCCAGCTTCCTTCGCCGGAGTGAGGATCTAGCCAGACACTCAAATATCCGCCCCAATCACCACCCTCTGTTGTGGCAATGAACTCCTGCGGCAAAATCTCTTCGACCATGGGCCGTTTCAAAAAGCCACTAGCCTCCAGATCACTAAGGCGAGAGCGCAACTTAGCCACCAGCTCATTCCAGAGCGCTACTAACGCATCTCGGTGTTGATCGGGCAAATCAGCAGAGTAGGGCAAAAGGTTTCACCGGACTACCGATCGATAGCTCCGAGCACTACGTCAATTGAGCCGATGACTGCGACTACGTCCGCGATCAGCTGTCCCTTGCACATGGTCTCCAATGCCTGGAGGTTGGCAAAGTCGGCGTTGCGCATGTGGACGCGGTAGGGCTTGGTGGTGCCGTCCGAGACGACGTAGTAGTTCATCATGCCGTGCGGAGCTTCGACCGAGCTGGTGGCTTCGCCTGCCGGGACTGCGAAGCCTTCGGTGACGATCTTGAAGTGATGGATGAGGGATTCCATCTGGGTCTTCATCTGCTCGCGGTCGGGAAGGATGATCTTCGGCGCGTCGGCGACGATGCGGCCTTCGGGCATGCCGTCGAGCGCCTGGAGGCAGATCTTGACGCTCTCGCGCATCTCGTCCATGCGGACGAGGTAGCGGGCCCAGACGTCGCAGCCGTTGGAGACGGGGACGTTGAACTTGAACTTCTCGTAGCCCGAGTAGGGCATGTCGCGGCGGACGTCGAAGTCGATGCCGGAGGCGCGCATGGGCGGGCCGCTGACGCCGAGAGCGATCGCCTGCTCCGCGGTGAGTTTGCCGACGCCCTGGAGGCGCGACTTCCAGATGGGGTTGTTGTTGAGGAGGCCTTCGTACTCGGCGATCTTGGAGGGGAAGTCGGCGAGGAAGGCGCGGATGTCCTTGATCATGCCGGATGGCATTTCAAGGGCGACGCCGCCGATGCGGACGTAGCTGGTCATCATGCGCTGGCCGCTGACAGCCTCGAAGATGCGCAGCAGGGCTTCGCGCTCGCGGAAGCAGTAGAGGAAGACGGTGAGCGCGCCGATATCCATGGCGTGCGTGCCGAGCCAGACGAGGTGCGACTGGATGCGCGTGAGCTCGTTGAAGAGGACGCGAATGTACTGCGCGCGTTCGGGGACTTCGAGTTCGAGGAGCTTTTCCACGGCCAGGGCGTAGGCCGTGTTGTTCGTCATCGGACACAGGTAGTCGATGCGGTCGGTCATCGGCGTGACCTGGTTGTAGAACTTGGCCTCGCAGGTCTTTTCGATGCCGGTGTGCAGGTAGCCGATGTCGGGCGCGAGGGAGACGATGGTTTCGCCGTCGATCTCCAGCACGAGGCGAAGAACGCCGTGCGTGGACGGGTGCTGCGGACCCATGTTCAGGATCATCGTGCTTTCGCTCACCGGGTCGGAGCCTTCGGGACGGTGATGCGAGGTGGACTCGCGGACGACGTCTTCAACGCCGGGGATCAACATGTCTTCTGCTGTGATTTCGTCAAGCTGTTCGATAGGAGACATATTAGCGGTAGCCCTCCACGGGGTAGTCCTTGCGCAGCGGATGACCTTCCCAGTTCTCCGGCATCATGATGCGGGTGAGGCCGGGGTGGCCGGTGAAGGGAACGCCGAAGAGGTCGAAGACCTCGCGTTCGTAGAAGTTGGCGGAGGGCCAGACGCCGGTAACCGAGGCGATGGACTGGCCTTCGTTGAGGCGGGCGACGACGCGGATGCGCTGCTTGAGCTTGTACGAAAGCAGCGAGTAGCTGAGCTGGAAGCGGGGCTCGGCGGGGTACCAGTCGACGGCGGTGACGTCCTCGAAGAAGACATAGCTGGCGGCCTGGGCGGCCTTGCAGGCGGCGACGATGGTCTCAGGCGCGACGGTGAGGGTGAGTTCCTTGCGATCCCACTTGGCGTCAACGATGAGATCGGCGAGGCCCTGGATAGCGGCGTGGTCGGCGAGCGCAGCGGTGACGGCCTCTTTGCCGAAACAGGCCTCGGGAGTCGCAGGGTTGATGATCGGGTCAGACATATCTTCTCTTCTCTGAAAGCAGATTCCCCTTCGACTTCGCTCAGGAGAATGACAAATCGATGAGGTTGTGCGGCTTACAGATCGCCGCGGCTGCTTGTGTTGGTCCAGTCGAGGATGCCCTTCTTCCAGACATAGAAAAGACCGACGGCGACGAAGCCGAGGTACACAACCATCTCCCAGAAGCCGAAGAGACGCTGGCCGGTGATGGTGTGGAGCTGGCGGTAGATGACGGCCCAGGGCATTATGAAGACGGCTTCGACGTCGAACAGAATGAACAACATGGCGACCATGTAGAACTTGACGGAGAAGCGTCCGCGGGCGTCGCCCACGGGATCCATACCGCACTCGTACGCGCCGAGCTTGACCTTGGTGCGCTTGTGTTTGCCGATGAAGAAGGACGCAGCGACCATGCCGCCGGCCATAGCCAGAGCGACCAGGATCTGCAGCACGAGAGGGATGTATTGCCAGATGTAGTGAGTTTGCATGGCCAGTCTTGAGTGTAGGAGCGTAGCGGTCAAGAATCAAGGGACGGCATCCACAGGGGATAGCGTCCGACGGAAAAGCTAGAGCAAAGTGCTGTACCAGGCGATAAGCGGAGCGCCGAAGAGGGTTGCGACGAGCCCTCCGATGCAGAGGAAGGTGCCAAGCGGTAGCTGCGTGGTGGCATTGGCTTTTCCGCGAGCCATCAGCGTCACGGCAAATAGCGAGCAGAGGACCACGCCGACGAAGAGGGAGAGCATCGCTGGCCAGAAGCTGAGGAAGGCGGCGATCATCGCGATGAGTTTCACATCGCCCAGCCCGAGGCCTTCGCGGCCGCGTAGCTTCTGATAGAGGAAGCGGATCAGCAGCAGGAGGCAGGCTGCGGCGGCGACGGAGGCGAGCCAGCCGAGGACGATGTGCTCGGGGCCGGTGAGGATGAGATTGCCCTTGTCGACGGTGCTGCCCGCGCTGGTGATCGGGTTCTTGCCGTGCAGCATGACATCGCCTTCCTTGGGGCCGAGGAAGATGATTTGACAGCAGGTGAGGAAGAAGCCTATCGCTATGCCGGGTGTGGTGAAGGCGTTGGGAAGCGTGTGGGTGCGCCAGTCCATGACGAGCAGACCGATGAGAAGGAAGCCGAGAATGAGAGCGGCGATGCCTGCGATAGATTGATCGGCGAGGTGTTCAGTTTGAAAGGCTGGCACTTGCTCGTGGAGTACGTTGAGCAAACGGGCGTTGAAGACGGCGGCTACCAATGTGAACCAGATCGCGGTGGCGAGTTCCACCGCCGGATAGCGCCAAGAGATGCTCTCGCCGCAATCCCGGCACCTTCCGCGCAGCAGTATCCAACTGAGAACAGGGATGTTGTCGTACCAGCGGATCGTTTTGCTGCAATGGGGGCAGTGGGAGCGGGGGTGCCAAAGGCTCTCGTGTCGCGGCAGGCGCGCGATGCAGACGTTCAGAAAGCTGCCGAAGAGCAGACCAAGGACGAAGGCGACGATCTCGAACACGAGCGGAGACATCATGAGTCTCAAGTATAGGTTGTGGCGAATGGTTGCCTGGGGACGCGATTCAGGCGGGCGCGGTTATCGTTCTGTTCTGCTTGGAATTGTGTGCAACTTTGCGGGGGAGGCTGTGTTCTAACAATAGGGAACGGACGGCAACATTGAAAACGTCCTGAACCCAGACCTCGTAGCGAGAAAGCACGCTCGAGCGAGGTTAGAGGGAGTTGCATCATGCGTTATTTACGCTATTTCGCTTTTCTCGCAGTACTCGGTTTTTTCTTTACGACGGCGCCTAAGGCGAACGCTCAGGTTTCGGTGGGCATCGGTGTTGGCGGCTATCCGTACGCGGCTCCGGCCTGCAGCTATGGCTACTACGACTACGCGCCGTATGCGTGCGCTCCGTATGGGTACTACGGCCCTGAGTGGTTCAACGGCGGCCTCTTTATCGGCGCAGGCCCGTGGTATCGCGGCGGTTGGTATGGTCGCGGCGGCTACGGCTATCGTGGCGGCTACGGTTACCGCGGTGTTGGTGGCTACGGCTATCGTGGTGGATACCGTGGCGGTTACGGTGGTGGCTATCGCGGAGGTTATGCTGGTGGCGGTTTCCACGGCAATGTTGGTGGTGGCTTCCGCGGCGGCGGCGGTGGTGGCTTCCACGGTGGTGGCGGCGGCTTCCACGGTGGCGGCGGCGGCGGACATCGCTAATCCTCTACCCAAACAGAAACAAAAGACGGTTGCCTGCATGGCAGCCGTCTTTCTTTTGTCGGCGAAGAACTATTTTGTGGCTTTGAGGATGATCTGATTGCCATCGGGATCGGTGAGCAGAAGGTCGTGACTATCCAGTTCGCCTCCACCCTGCTTGAACTCAACCCCTTGCTGCTTCAGTTTCGCTGCGGCGGTGGAAGTATCGGCGGCTAGAACGATGCGGGAGCGGAAGCCGAGTTCGGCGGACGAGACGAGCTTGATGAACTCGGAGGGATTGCCGGGAAGGGCGAAGGTGGTCTGCGGGCCGCGTGAGGGCATTCTGGTGGGCGCCTGCGGTATGAAGCCTGCCTTGTCTTTGTAGAAAGCGGCTGCCTCGGCGGGATTGGTGAAACCGATTTCCACGCCGATGAGGTGGGTCGAGATGCGATCGGGGCCGAGGAACTGGCCGATGGCCTTGGAGTGCATAGAGGCAGGCATGTACTGCGTGTACTCCATGTTTTGGGGGCCGGTAAGGGTGGCGGGGCCGGGCATGGTGAATAGCAGATTGCCTGCGCCAGCGGTGCGAACGTTGTTCGGAGTGAGGCCGTGGGCTACGTAGTAGTCGTGCACGGCGGGCAGGTCTCTGCCGTAGAAGCAGACGTGCAGGAACCCGATCTGCGTGTTCTTGTCCTCGACCGGGTAAAGCTCGAGGTACTGCTGATCGTCGATCTTAATGAAGGCCTCGTAGACTTTGCCCTCGCGCGAGAGCGCAAAGGCGCGGATGAAGCCGAGCTTTTCGTAGTACGCGACGGAGGCGTCGAGATCGTGGACGCGGATGGCAACATGGGCGATGCCTGCGAGATCGGCCGAGGGAGTTACGGCAGGCTGCTGGGCGCGGGCTGCGAGCGGCAGAACGAAGAGACTGAGAAGGGAAGCGGTGAGACGGCGGCGATTCAGCATCGTGGTTGGGCACTCTCCGGTGAAGATTGTAGAGGGCTGGGTGGACGGTTGTCGCTGGCATGAGGCTGGGCCGCAACGGTGAGGCGCGCATTCGCATAGAGTGGAGAGATGGATCTGGTTGCACTGCGTCGAACGTGGGGCGCGTACTTTTCGGCCACGGCACCCCCTGTTGCGAGGATTACGTTGCCCTTTGGCTTGCTGTCGCTGGTGTTGTGCGCGGTCTTTGCGGCCCACACCTGGTGGACGTTCCGGTCCTTCGCGCGGATCTCGGCAACTGTGACGGAGAATGTTTCGACGCAGAATGCGCAGGGAGAGGTGGTGTCGGTCACCCATCTGCGGTTTCAGCTGCCGGGCGGAAGGATCGTGAACTTCATCGACCCCGTCCGCAGTGACGATCCCAGCTTCGCTACGGGCGAGGTTGTGCCTGTGATCTATCCGGCTCAATCGCCCGAGTCCGCGCAGGTAGCTACGGTGTGGCGACTCTATTTTGTGGCTTGTGTGTTCGGAATTATCGGCATCGTTCTGGCTGATGTCGGCTTGATTCTGGGGCGCGTTCGCAAGAGGACTGTGCGCGCCTAGAAGTCAACGTGGGTGCGGACGGTGAAGATTTCGACCGGGCCACGGGCCTGGTTGTAGCCGGGGTGCGCGACGAGCTGGAGATCGAAGGCAGTGAAGAGTCCGCGCCAGTTGTGAGCGGTGTAGTACGTCTCGAGGATGTCTTCGCGCGCGTAGCTTAGAGCGCCGTCGCCGAGGATGAAGCCGAGTCCACCGAGCGCGAGGTACTGCTGGTGGTCGCGCTTGATGGCGTTGGAGATGCCGACGAGGCCGACCTTGTCGTTGGTACGTCCCCAGTGGGCGCCGGAGATGTCGCCGCCGAGTTCGAAGGTCTGATCGACCTCGGTGTAGGCGTAGCTTTCGTGCTGGCCTTCGTTCCAACCGAAGCGGCCGAACACGCGGACGTCCTGCGTGAGTTCCTGCTCGAAGTTCAGGCCGATACCGTACTTCATGGTGACCTGTTCGGCGTGTTGCGTGATGCTGGGTGTCGCGCTGGTCTGGCCGATGGAGCGTTCGAAGATAGCGATCTTGTTCTGATCGCGGTAGTCGCCCATGTTGGCATGATTGACGAAGCCGAGCAGGCGTACCGTGCCCTTGCGATCGGCAGCAATCAGGCGTTCGGGCAGGAAGGCGAAGGGCGTCTTGCGGTATTCGAGCTCGACGTTCTGACCGCTGGCGCGGTGCAGGTTCCATTGCAGGTCGATGCCATTAGCGACGGTGGGCATGAGGCCAAGAACGTAGCGCGCGGACCAAAGCTTGTCGTCATACTCGGCGACGGCGGCGTAGGTGTAGCCGCGCGTGTCGGCGGCGTAGTCCCAGGCGCCATTGTTGTCGGCGGTCCAGTTTAGGAACTGCAGGTGCGAGTCGGAGCCGGGGCCGCTGATGTCCATGACGTCGGGCATGCTGAGCTTGCCAACGCGGAGGTCAAGGCGGCGCTCCGGGACTTTGGTGGCAAGCGAGAACTGCGTACGTGGCTGGTCGACCATCTTGCTGGTGAAGCCGATGGTCTGGTGCAGCTGTACGCGGGCGATGTAGGGCTTGGAGCCGAGCGTAGGGTTGCGCACGACGTCGAGGTTGCTGAAACCAGCGAGACCGAGGGCTTCGGACATGCCGCGACCGCCTGCGGATTCGATGTCGAAGATGCCGTCGAGCTCGAAGCGAGGATCGGCGATCAGCTGAAAGCCACCGTAGATCGTGCCGACGAGCGAGGTTTTGTATTCACCGCGCGCCAGGAAGGAGTTGGTGCCTTCATACGGCGAGTGGAAGCCGGGATGCGACTGGAAGACGATATTGGCCTGCCCGGAGAGCAGGTAGCGCGCGGTGTCAGGATGCGGAAAGACGGTGAGCTGCGGCGCTGGAGCTTCCGGAGTTGGGACAGGGGCGGTTGCGGCGGCGTCCTGCTGGGCGCGGGAGGGCGTTACGCAGAGAGCGCAGAGAAGGAGGACGAGAGGTGAGAGACGGCCAGGTGTCTGAGGCATCGGTCGTGGAGGCTTTCTGTGACTGTACGGAGCGAATGTAAGAGTGAGATGAATGGCCCGCCAAGGAGGAGTTTCCCGATGACGGGCCGGAGTAATTCAGAGTCTTCAGAGACAGCGGAGCTGTCGTTGAGCGGCATCCAGATACCGGCGAGGGGGCAGCGTTCGTCGCCGGTTTCTACAAAGCGACGGGTGATCAGCATGGTGCGGATCGGACGGGTCGGGGTTGGGATGGTTTCCTTCCTGCGAAGCGGATTGCGAAAGAGGGTCATGGGGAATCTCCTTTCCGGCACGGGGTGCCTCAGATGTTTCGGCGCGGTTCGGCTGCGTCGTGGATATAGTATACCCCAGTAGGGTATATGGAGGGAATGATGGAGACGAGTCGCGAGCGGACAAAACTGATCAACCGAGCCAAGCGAATTCATGGGCAGGTGGAGTCAGTGGAGCGCAGTTTGATTGAGGGGCGGGAGTGTTCGGATGTGCTGATGCTGCTGGCGGCGGTGCGCGGCGGGATCGATGGATTGATGGCGGAGGTGTTGGAAGATCACATCCGCCTTCATCTTGTGGGGCCGAAGGCCCAGGCGCTGACGCCTGAGCTTGGGGAAGAGTTGATTGATCTGGTGCGGGCGTATATGAAGTAGCGTCTACTTGCGGGTGATGCCGACGCCGACGAGCACGACGCCGCCGACTAGGCAGATGAGGCTTGCCGCGGGCGGGATGGGTACGGTCTTCTTCTGCTCGTGCGAGACCTGCAGCGGGCCGAGGTCGACGTCCTTCTTCTCATGCGTGAAGCTGAAGCCGCCGAGGGCAAAGCCGACGATGCCGACGAGGATGAGGATCGCGCCGATGATGGTTGCTGGTTTCATGGTGTAGAAAACTCCGTGCTGAAATGTCAGTCGTTTCGTGAGATGCAAATTGAGGTTAACATCGCGTTTGACTTTCTTCTCCGTCGGTTTTACTTTCGAGCTACACGGGAAAGGAGGATGGTCCAAACCTTATGAAAATTGACAGTACATGTAGCACCACAACACGTGAGGTGACTGAGGCTTAGAGCATCCGTTGCTCTAGTCCTGGCGGCTTTTCGTCGAACGACCATAAGTCCTGCCGAGGCCCATCCGTAACGGATGCCTCAGGTCAACCCAAACAGATCACCGCATATCGGCTCGTCCTTCGGGACGGGCCGATTGTGTTTGCGGCGGCGGATTTAGGATAGAGGGATGGATGAATTGGTCATTGCAGGAAGAACGTTTCGGTCGCGGCTGATTGTTGGCACAGGGAAGTACAAGGATGGCGCGGAGACGAAGGCCGCCATTGAGGCCTCCGGCGCGGAGATGGTGACGGTCGCGGTGCGGCGCGTGAATCTGGATCGCAGCAAGGAGTCGCTGCTGGATTTCATCGATCCGAAGAAGTATTTTTTACTGCCGAATACGGCAGGCTGCTACACGGCGGAGGAGGCGATCCGCGCGGCTCGGCTGGGGCGTGAGGTGGGGCTTTCTGACTGGGTGAAGATCGAGGTGATCGGCGATCAGGCAACGCTGTATCCCGATGTGCAGGCGACGGTGGAGGCGACGAAGGTGCTGGTGAAGGAAGGCTTCACCGTTCTGCCGTATACGACCGACGATATTGTGTTTGCGAAGCGGCTGATCGATGTAGGCGCGGCTGCGGTGATGCCGCTGGGAGCTCCGATTGGGACAGGGCTGGGCATGGCAAATACGTATACGCTGCGGATGATGCGCGAGCTGATCACGGAGGTACCGCTGGTGGTGGATGCGGGCTTGGGAACGGCGAGCGATGCGGCGCTGGCGATGGAGCTGGGCTTCGATGCCGTGCTGCTGAATACGGCGATGGCGGCTTCGAAGAACCCTGTGCTGATGTCGAGCGCAATGAAGAAGGGTGTCGAAGCGGGGCGTGAGGCGTTTCTGGCGGGGAGGATGCCGAAGAAGCTGTATGCGACGGCCAGTTCGCCGCTGGAGGGGATTTCGCGGTGATCGTCAGTCGAGGCCGTGTTTTGATAGGCATAATATCTTCATGTCTCGACGTGATATCTGGTTAGTAGTGTTGAAACTCCTAATGTGGATCGGACTGGTTCAGGGAATAATCTGGACTCTGCTCACCTTGGGGTTTGCTGCCCACACGCTCATCTTTATAGCGCGATCCATCACGACCACTGGAACGATCGTCGAGCTTCGAGAGAAGCAAGACGATGAAGGCAGTGTGACGTACGAGCCGGCCTTCACGTTTTCGCTAAAAGATGGCAATCAGCAGGCGGTCGTATCAAACGTAGGTTCGAACTCGTCGCCTTTTGAAGTGGGTCAGAAGGTCCCCGTCCGTTACGAGCCAGATGATCCGTCTGATGCGGCGATCAATAGCTTCGGCCAAACATGGGGCTTTTCCATAGGGTTTGGAATTGCCGCCATTGTTATGACTTTGTTCGGGCTGTTTTTCCGGTGGCGCGTCAACAAGCGTGAGGCGCGGCCACGCAACCTCAGTAAAATCCAATCGCTTGAACACATTTGAGCGGTTGACAAGATTGTGTCGGGCCTTCAGCCCTCAGATTGCTTTTTGCCACCGAACCCAGGGCTACGCCCTGGGCTGGTATGTGGCCGCGCCGCTGGCGCTAAACAAAGACAAACGCAGATTCCCCGTTCAACTTCGCTCAGGGCAGGCTCTTCGGGAATGACAAACCAAAAGAGAGACTGTCTTGGAGGAAGATTCAGGTTGCTTTAGTCGAGCGTGTACATCGCAAGACCGCTGAGGAGTTTGGGGTAGAAGTCCGTCGACTTCTGCGGCATCACTTCGAGGTTGAGGGAGACTTCCTTCATCTGCTCCAGCGTTACCGGCTTGATGAGGAAGGCCACATCTGCGTTGCCGCTGCCGACCTGTTGCAGGGCTTCGGTGGCTTCGCGGAGGTAGCGGACGTTATTACCGGCACGGACCTTCTCTTCGTTCAGGCCGAGGAGGTTTTCGAGTACGACCTTGTGCAGCTGGACGACGTCGAGCTGCTGCTGACGGGGGGAAAGATGCGCGAGCAGCGGAGCGATGGCCTCGGGCTTGGGAGTAAGCAGGAAATCGCCGTCGCGGGTGGCTGCTATGAAGGCGATGCCGGGTGTCTCGTTCAGGTGCTGGAGCAGGCCAGGTGCGCCGGGCAGATGACCGTCGGGGGTGGCGTGAATCTCTTCGACGGTGAAGAACTTCTCCGCCTTGTCCGCGAAGGCGTGGCCGCTGAAGTCGGGCAGGCCGAAGGCGACGCGGTGCGTGGGCAGGATGGTGATGCCCGGGGCGTCGGCGTTGACGAAGGTCATCATCATGGCCTGCTCAGGGAAGGCGGGTGCCGGCAGGCCTTCGGGCGTGGTCTTTGGTGCGGCCTTCGGGTCGACGCCGAGCTCGGCGGCGCGCTCGAACATGTAGGTCGTTGAGGTCTCATAGCGGTGGTGGCCGTCGGCGATGAGCAGCCACTTGTCCTCCATTGTGGCGAGGACCTTCTGGATCAGCGCGGGGTCGGTGAGCTTCCAGACGCGGTGGATGACGTCGTACTCGTCGGTGATTTCGAGCTCCGGCGCGGCACCGTCGGCGAAGATGATCTTCTCGGCCGTGAAGGTAGGGTCGGAGTAGAGCATGTAGATCTGCTCGCAGTAAGCGCGGGTGGCCTTGAAGAGCGAGAGGCGATCGGACTTGTGCTTGGGGAAGGTCTGCTCGTGGCGATAGACGACCTTGTCGGCGTAGTCGGAGAGCTGGGCGAGGGCGATGAAGCCGCGGCGTTCGCGGACCTCTTCGGTGCCGGGGACCTTGTAAGTCTGGGAGTAGCCGTAGAGCGCGGGCTCGGACTCTTCCTTGAGGATGCCCTCCTTACGAAAGTCGTTGAGGGTGGCGGCGGCGCGGGTGTAGACGTTCTCGGTGTCATTGTCGCCGGGCAGGTGCTTACCGAGGATGACGCGGATCAGGTTGTAGGGGCTCGCCGCATAGTAGGCGTCCTGCATGGCCGGGGAGATCTTGTCATACGGCTGGGTAACGACGTCGGTCATGTTGACGCGGGCTGGATCGTAACGGAGGGCGCGGAACGGATAAAGGCGAGCCATATGGATGATTGTACTTTTGATGGCTGTGCAGAGGGGTATCCCAGGTAGTTTGGTCGCCTGCGAAGGTCACCGACCCCTTGACATCTATTTTGTATTTATTACGGGTGAATGTTCATTTTTATGATTGATAGTCGTAGAATGCTGCTTATGAATCGACGGACTCTGCTCTCCCTCTCTGCTCGTGCCGGACTTGTGGCTGCTCTTCCTCGACTGGCTTTGGCTGCTCCTGCTGTTGCAGAGGGGCGCGCCGTGGCGCGGCCTACGCCGGATCAGGCGCGGTGGCAGGACCTCGAGATGGGCATGTTCATTCACTTTGGGAATGAGACCTATCAGAACGGCCGACCGGGTTCGTACACGGTGCAGCCGTCTGAGGTGAACCCGGTGAATCTCGATACGGATGAATGGGCGAAGACCGCGCTGGCTGCTGGGGCGCGGTACATCGTGTTTGTGGCGAAGCATCAGTATGGATTTTGCTGCTGGCAGACGAAGACGACGGATTTCGGTTTAAAGAGTTCGCCGTGGAAGAACGGCAAGGGCGACATCATGCGTGAGCTGCAGGCTTCGTGCAAGAAGTTCGGGCTGGGGCTTGGGGTCTATCTATCGCCGCGGGACGATCACTTTGGGGCGGCGACTGGCGGCATCTGCAAGACGCCGGAGGAGCAGAAGAAGTATGACGCGATCTATCGCGAACAACTGACGGAGTTGTTGAGCGAGTATGGAGAGCTGGTCGAGGTTTGGTTCGATGGAGCGACCGCGACGCCGGTGGGCGATATCCTGAAGAAGTATCAGCCGCATGTGGCTGTGTTTCAGGGGCCGAACGCGACGATTCGATGGGTGGGCAATGAGGATGGCTTTGCCCCGTATCCCTGCTGGAACGGCATTGAGCGTCGCGATGCGGTACACGGAACGGCGACGGCGCTGGATGGAACTCCGGACGGCGACGTATGGTTGCCGAACGAGGTGGATGTGTCAATTCGTCGGCCGGACTGGTTCTGGACGCCGACGGATGCGAACAAGGTGCTGACGGAGGAGCAGCTGCTCTCGATCTACTACCGTTCGGTGGGGCGCGGAGGTCAGCTGTTGTTGAACCTGCCGCCCAATCCGACGGGACGCTTCGATGCAGCGGATGCAGAGGCCGCGGCGAAGCTGGGCGCTGAGGTGAAGCGCCGGTTTGGTAAGTCTGTGGCAGAGACGTCTGGCGAAGGACGTGCTGTGACGTTGATGTTGAAGGCGCCTGTGCGGATCGATACGGTCATGCTGCAGGAAGACACGATGAAGGGGGAGCGGGTACGCGGTTATCGGTTGGAAGGCCGAGTTGAGAGGGCGTGGGTGGCACTGGGTGAAGGCTCGGCGATTGGGCAGAAACGGATTCAGCCGGTGAAGCCGGTGACCGTGGAGGCATTGCGTGTGGTGGCTACGAAGTCTGTCGGCACGATGACGCTGCGGCGGCTGGCCGTGTTCGATACGGGCATGGCGCCGCCGTCGGATTGGAATGCGGCTTCGTCGCTGTGGGCGCCAGACCTGGTGGGCGGCTGGAAGGGTGGCCACTTCGATCTGGATCTGCATGGGCATACCAAGGAGGCGGCGCAGTATCGTCTGCGGCTGGTGGCGAGCGAAGGTGCGGTGACGGGGATCAGCGATGTTGCGCTGATGCTGGGCGGAGCGCCGCAGCCGAAGATGCTGAAGAAGGTGCCGGGCAAGCCAAATGAACTGATTCTGGATGTGACGGGAATGGGCGACTCGGGGACGATCTCCGGAACGGTTGAAGGCGCAGCGAGCGGGCAGATTCTGCTGGGCAAGCTGTAAGCGGGGGCCTCTGCCATGGAGATTGCGGAGGCGATACGATGAAGCCATGGATGAGAAGTTCAGGGCGGATGCTGTCCAGATCGATTTGAAGACGTGGGAGCGTGGACCGCTTTTTGGGTTATTCAGCGGATTTACAGACCCCTACCACGGGGTCTGTATCCGTGTGGATTGCACAGAGTCGTTTCGTTTTGCGAAGGACAGCGGGCTCTCAGTATTTCTTACGCTGCTGCATCGATCGCTGGTGGCGGCGAACGCGGTTGAAAACTTCAGAACTCGTGTGGTCGATGGAGCTGTGTGGGAGTACGGCACGATCCATGGCGGCAGCGCTGTGGGTCGCGCAAACGGGACGATTGGTTTTGGCGACTATGTCTATCAGCGAGAGCTTGTGCCGTTTGTGCGTGCCGCCTCGGCTGAGGTGGAGCGCGTAAAGAGCCGCGATGATCTGGAGCGGTCGTCCCATCAAAATTTGATCCGCTACTCGGTGTTGCCATGGTTCGACTTCACGTCGATCTCACATGCGATGAATCTTTCAAAGCCTGATTCCGCGCCGAAGATTACGTTTGGCAAGATCACGGAGGCTGGCGGTCGGAGCACGATGCCGGTGTCGATTCATGTGCATCATGGGCTTGCGGACGGGTCGCATGTAGCCCAGTTCGTAGAGCGCTTTGAGCAGGCTTTGGAGTCGCCTGAAGCGCTGGAGTTGGGGTTGTAGACTGGGTCGATGGTGCTGATCGAGGCGGTCGACGCAGATTTGAGCGAAGTGGCGGCGCTGGCAAATGTGGCCTATCGGAGTGCGGGCGACGGTGCCAGCTGGAACTCGGAGACAGGGATTATCGCGGGTGTGCGAACGACCGAAGAGGCGTTGCGTGAAGATGTGGCCGCGAAGCCGAAGGCGAGGCTGATGCTATGGCGCGATGAGGCTTCAGGTGAATTGTTGGGGACGGTCTGGCTGGAGCCAAAGTCCGCGGAGACGTGGTATCTGGGGCTGTTGACGGTGCGGCCGGGATTGCAGAACCAGGGAAAGGGGCGGCAGTTGCTGGCGGCTGCAGAGTCCGACCTGCGTGAGCGTGGAGCAAGCCGAGTGCGGATGACCGTGCTCAATGTTCGCGCAGGGCTGATCGCCTGGTACGAGCGGCGTGGGTATGCGCTGACCGGCGAGCGCGAGGAGTTTCCGTATGGGGACGAGCGGTTTGGGACGCCGCTGCGGGACGATCTGTACTTTGTGGTGATGGAGCGGGCGATTGCTTAGCCGCCTGCGATCCCCGCGATGATGAGCAGCGGCTCGCGGCCTTCTGCGACGCTGGTCGGGAGTGGAGCGTCGAGCGGGAGCTGGGAGATGTCTTCCATCTCTGCGAAGAAGCGCAGAAAGGGGCGGCGTTGCTGCGTGTGATGGTCGCGGATGGTGCCGCGAAGTGCAGGGTAGGCCGCTTCGATGGCGTCGAGGATTGCGTTCAAAGTAATGGGAGGGGCGAGGGGCAGCGAAAGCTCGTGGGTGGGTATGCCTGCGAGCTGTCGGAGATGTTGGGGAAGTTCGACGCGGATGAGCATGAGAGCGCGGTCTAAGGGAGTGTCTGGGCTTCGATGGAGAGAACCGCTGGAAGGTTCTGAGTGATGGCGCTCCAGGTATCGCCGCCGTCGGGCGAGCAGTAGACCTGGCCGCCGGTGGTGCCGAAGTAGATGCCGCAGTCGTCGAGCTGATCGACGGACATGGCATCGCGCAGAACGTTGACGTAACAATCTTTCTGCGGGAGGCCTTTCGTCAGGGGTTCCCAATCATTGCCGCCGCAGCGCGAGCGATAGACCTTGAGCTCGCCGTCGAGGGGGAAGTGTTCGGAGTCGGACTTGATGGGGACGACGTAGACGGTGTCGGGCTGGTGGGCGTGGGTGTCGATGACGAAACCGAAGTCGGTGGGAAGATTGCCGCTGATCTTCGTCCACTGATCTCCGGCATCGTCTGAGCGCATGACGTCCCAGTGCTTTTGCATGAAGAGCGTGTTGGGTCGGGCTGGGTTCATGGCCACGTGGTGGACGCAGTGGCCGACCTCGGCGGTGGGGTTGGGAATGTACTTGGAATAGAGACCTTTGTTGATGGGCTTCCATGTCTTCCCGCCATCGTCGGTGCGGAAGGCTCCGGCGGCGGAGATGGCGATGACCATGCGATCGGGGTTGGCCTTGTCGAGGATGATGGTGTGGAGACAGAGACCGCCTGCGCCAGGCTGCCAGGCTGGGCCGGTGGCGCTGCTGCGAAGGCCGGGAAGCTCGTGCCAGGAGAGGCCTGCGTCGGTGGTGCGAAAGAGTGCGGCATCTTCAACGCCCGCGTAGCAGGTATCGGGATCGGTGAGCGAGGGCTCGAGGTGCCAGACGCGTTTGAACTCCCAGGGGTGCGCTGTGCCGTCGTACCACTGGTGTGTGCCGGGAGTGCCGTCGTAGGCGAATTTATTGCCGACCGGGTTCCAGGTGAGGCCACCATCGTCGGAGCGCTGAATCTGCTGGCCGAACCAGCCACTGGACTGTGAGGCGTAAAGGCGATTGGGATCGGCGGGCGAGCCCTTGAGGTGATAGAGCTCCCAGCCCGGGAAGTGAGGTTGAGAGACGGTCCAGTTCTTGCGTGCGCCGTCGGCAGTGAGGACGAACGCACCTTTTCTAGTTCCAACCAACAGTCGGACGGAGGACATGGCTGTAGCTCCCTCAAAATTGCAAATGCAGGCGCGGCCAGTATAGGAGATGTGGGCGCAGGTGAGCAGCAGATTCTTCAGCGCCGCGCGATTTAGGAGGTTTGAACCACAGGGAGTTTTCGGATTCCTGCAACCCCAGGCGCTGGTTCTCCGTCGTAGGTTCTAACGGTTGGCTCTGCTGAGGTATCGCCGAAGAGCGGCGAGCTATCGTACATTGAAGAGGCGACTTTCTCGCTGCCGCGTTGGAATGCACCTGCGGCGCGTTGTTGCAAGGGGTTTTATGCACGTTCGCAGTACTTGCAAGACTTGGATGATCGGCTCGATTTTGTTAGCGGGGCTGCTGACTGGACCACAGTCCGCCGTGGCGCAGAACTCTACGCAACCCGCACAGGTTCCGGACCTGACGCATGATGCCGACCCGGTGCCCACGCCTGATGGCGCCTCTCCGGCAGCCCCAGCTCAGAAACAGGAGCCTCAGGACAATGCGATCTCCAAAGAGAACGGCAAATATGTTCTGCACACCGATGCTTTTGAGGTGCGGTTGAATGCTTCGGTATTCGATGGCTCGGGCAAGGCCGTAGATACGCTCGGAGCTTCGAGTTTTCATGTGTATGAAGATGGTGTTCCGCAGCAAATCGTGGGTTTCAAGCATGAGGATGTGCCGGTGTCGATCGGCATCCTGATCGATAGTTCGGGCTCGATGTACGACAAGCGAGCGGCGGTGGACACTGCCAGCTTGAATTTGGTGCGGCTGTCGAATTCGCAGGATGAGGCTTTTCTTGTCGATTTCAGTTCTGAGGCTTATATCGATCAGGACTTCACGAACAGCATTCCGAAGCTGCAACAGGGTTTGAGCTTCATCCGCTCGAGCGGTGGCACGGCGTTATATGACGCGGTGATTGCTTCGGCGGATTATCTGTCAAAGAACGCGCATCGACCGAAGCAGGTGCTGCTGATCGTGACGGACGGCGACGATAATGCGTCGAGCGCCACGCTGGAGCAGGCAATTCGGCGTGTGCAGGAGCTGGACGGTCCTGCTATCTATTGCATCGGCCTGCTCTTCGGCGATGACACGAGCCGTAGCGAGGCGAAGCACTCCAGAGAGGTTCTCAGCGAGCTGGCTGCGCAGACGGGTGGAGTTGCCTATTTCCCGAAGGCGCTGAAGGATGTGGACGAGATTGCGCAGGAGGTCGCTGCTGATGTTCGCACGCAGTACACCATTGAGTACCGCTCAACGAAGCCGATCTCGCAAGGCGGCTACCGCCAGATTCATGTAGAGGCCAAGGAAAAGGGCTTCCATGCGCTGACGGTACGTACACGTGCCGGGTACTTCCCGAAGGTAGCTAAGCCCCAATAACCTGATCTGCCGGCACGATATGTCGAAGGAGCCATCAGTCTCGGGCCTTCAATTTGTTTGGACCGTGGTTATTGCTTTCGCGCGAAGAGGAAATCGCATTCGTCTGAATCTGCATCCAAGCCAAGAGCCTGACCGGACTTAGCCTCATCGGGATAAGATGGTTCGGGTTTGCAGTGGCTGGGCCACTGCGGGAGAACAGACCGGATGCTGGAATTTTCGACGATCAACGAGTTGTTCCTTACGATGAGCCACAAGGGCTCGAAAACGGTTGCTCAGTGGAAGGACGGCAGCGAGTGGAAGCCCATCACGTCGCAGCAAATGTATGGACGGGTGCGGGCTGCGGTGGCACTGTTGCAGTCGTGGGGAATTCAACGCGGCGATCGTGTTGCGATGGTATGTGAGAACCGCTGGAATGGCCTGTGCTGGATTTCGCAATTCTCGGCATGGGCGCGGTGAGCGTGCCGCTGTATCAGACGCTGACGCCGGAGCAGATGGGTTATATCCTTCGCGACTCAGGCGCGCGAGCCTTCTTTCTTTCAACCAAGCAGCAGTTCAAGAAGCTGGTGGACGCAGGCGAGGTTCCTGCGCTGGAGCATGTGTGCGTGCTCGACGATGGGCAGTTCGACAATGCTTTGAACTTCAGCGAACCGATGAAGGGCGCGCCGGCGTTGGAATCCCCGGATGAGGGATTCGATTCACTCTTGACGCAGGTAAAGCCAGAGGAGCTGGCGACGATTGTGTACACGTCGGGGACCACAGGCGATCCCAAGGGCGTGATGCTGACGCACCAAAATCTGGCGGATAACCTGAAGCATTCGACAGACGGGCTCTACATTGACGAGAAGGATTCGTCGATCTCGTTCCTGCCGCTGAGCCACTGTCTCGCACGACATCTGGACTATGCGATCTATGGCAATGGTGGGCAGATCGCTTACCTGCCGAAGTTCGATGATCTCGTAGGCGCCACAAAGGCTGTGAAGCCGACGATCTTTCTGGCAGTGCCGCGTGTGTTTGAGAAGGTGCGGCAGGGGACGGAGTCGAAGCCGCAGGGCTTCCGCAAGAAGATCTTCAACTGGGCGCTGGGCGTGGGTAAGAGCAATCGCGCGACAGTCGCCAAGGGTGAGGAGCCGGGATCGCCGCTGTGGAAGCTTGCGAACAAGCTGGTGTATTCGAAGCTGCGCGAGGCTCTGGGCGGCAACGTGCGGCTGTTCGTCTCGGGTGGAGCCCCGCTGGGTATGGATTCCGCGAACTGGTTCCTCGATATGAACGTGCGCATCTTTGAAGGCTATGGCCTGACGGAGACATCGCCGGTGCTGTCGCGCAACACTTTTGATTCCTATCGGTTGGGTACAGTCGGTGAAGTGATACCGAATATTGAGATTCGTACCGCAGCCGACGGTGAGATCGAGGTGAAGGGCACTTCGGTGTTCGCGGGCTACTGGCGGCGTGAAGAGGCAACGAAGGCTGAGTTCACCGAAGATGGGTGGTTCAAGACCGGTGACATTGGCAAGCTGGAAGATAATTTCCTCTCAATCACGGATCGCAAAAAGGAGTTGCTTAAGACCAGTGGCGGCAAGTACATCGCGCCGCAACCGATTGAAGGCAAGCTGAAGGCCGATGGCCTCATCAGCAATGCTGCGCTGATCGGCGACAACCGTAAGTACGCGAGCGTCTTGATCTCTCCGAACATTCCGGCACTGGAGAAGTGGGCGGGACAGAATGGTGTCGCGGCAGGCGACCATGCCGCGATGGTGAAGGATCCGAAGGTGCAGAAGCTGTACGAAGAGATCGTGAAGAAGGTGAACAGCGGTCTGGAGCATCACGAGACCATCAAGAAGGTGACAGTGGTGTCGGAAGAGTGGAATGTGGACTCCGGCGAACTGACGCCCAGCATGAAGCTGAAGCGCCGTGTGATCCTCGAGAAGTACAAGGATGAAATTGCAGGGATGTATCACGAATAGAAGGGGCATCGAAATGAAAAGCTCCGAGTCTCAGCCGAGGAATCGACTGGGAATCGGAGCTTTTTTTCGTAGGACGAAACGTTCGGTGGGATGGTGCATCCTATTAGATAGATGACCCTGTTACGACGATCGACCAAAGTAGGGAAAACCTATCAGAATCCCGTTCCAACGCAGGTTGGCGGGTTCAGCACGATGTGGAAGGTGCTGCCCGAGTTCCTGTTTAACCGCCAGGAGGCAGAGCCGAAGACGCCGCTGGGACCTTTCACGACGGATGCGTCAGTGTATGCGAAGAACCCAGCAAGCGGGCTGCGGGTGACATGGTTCGGGCACTCCTCGTCCCTGGTGGAGATCGACGGCGTGCGGGTGCTGATCGATCCCGTGTGGGAGCAGCGGGCCAGCCCCTTCTCTTTTATGGGGCCGAAGCGCTTTTATGCGCCGACGCTGGCGCTGGAGGCCATGCCAAAGCTGGATGTGGTGCTTATTTCCCACGATCATTACGACCACCTCGGCGCTAAGACAGTGAAGCGTTTGGCAAAGTTGCAGCCGCAGGCGAAGTGGGTGACGGCGCTGGGTGTTGGTGCGTGGCTACGCAAGTTTGGTGTCGCTGCTGCACAGATCACAGAGCTGGACTGGACGGAGAGCGTCGAGGTTGGAGCCTTGAAGCTAACGATGTGGCCTTCGCGTCACTTTTCCGGGCGCGGTCTCGGTGACCGGTTTACGACGCTATGAGGCTCCTACGTGCTGGAGACGCCGCAGCACCGTTTGTATTACGGGGCGGATTCGGGCCCCTGGGAAGGTTACGCGGAGATCGGTGCTCAGTACGACGGTTTCGACGTAGTCATGCTGGAGATTGGGGCGTCTTCGCCCTATTGGCCGACCATTCACCTGGGACCAGATGCTGCCGTCGCAGCGTATGAGGCGATGGGTGGGCTGACGGGTGGTGGCGTGCTGATGCCGATTCACTGGGGACTCTTCAATCTGGCACTGCATGGGTGGCGCCAGCCAATGGAGCGAATGATCGAGCTGGCGGCGGAGCGCGGCGTCAAACTATGGTCTCCGCGACCAGGGGAGCCGACGGAGGTCGTACGCGGCGATGGTTTGTGGTCGTCCTGGTGGCAGCAACGAGGCTAAGTGTTCTTGCTTCAGGCAGTTGCAAGATAAACCTAACTTGTAGCTTGAGAATGTGTTGACTTGCGAGATTCCTAACTCCTTCGTTAGTAATGACTTAGTTACTCTTGCCGGATGCAGTTCCTAAAGCAGGAACGTGCCTGAGAAAACTCTTGTATGCCTGTGGAAAATCCGGTACAACAGCAACTACCGGAAAGAACGCGGAAGATTCCGGAGGTCTGGAGACGAAAGCCATGGCAGCAGTAGCGCAGGGGCAGCAGGTAGCGGTTCGCGAGGTGATGGATATCCGTCAGGCGGCGGAGTACCTGGGCATCAGCGGCGACACGCTGTATCGGTACGCGTCCGAAGGCTTTGTGCCGGCGTTCAAACTGGGGAACCGGTGGCGGTTTCGCAAGAGCCTGCTCGATAACTGGATGGATGAGAAGAGCGGTGTGGTTTCGGCGTCGGTGGACCCGGCGGTGAAGAAGCCGGTGGCGCGGGCACGGTAGCTGGCCTTCATCTGTCCTACCGTGAGCAGACTCGCTGCTCCGAATAAAAATCTCCAAAGAGTACGGCGCTCTTACATATTTTCGAAGGCGGCGCTTCGCGTGATGCCCACCTTAGCTGCGGCGAAGATGGGGCACCCGATCTCTGGGCATGACTAAGTGTCGTCGCGCATCAGGGTGAAGTGCGAGATCTCCGAGGGGCAATGAAAGCGGAAGGGCAGGCCGACGGTGCCGATGCCACGGTTCACATACAGTTTGGTATCGCCTACCTGGTAGAGACCCTGCACATACTTGCGGCCAAGCGGAGGCAGGATCAGTGGACCTGCGATGGGCAGGCGTACCTGTCCGCCATGGCTGTGGCCTGAGAGCATCAGGTCGACTTTGGCAAAGCGCGGATCGAGCGCAAGAGTGTCGATGTAATCGGGTTCGTGGCACATCAGGATGATGGGTACTTTTGGGTCGTGAGGGAGTGTGGTGGCCAGGTCCGGCTTGTTGAACGAGGCGTCGTCAGTCCCGCCGAGCCAGATGCGCTCATAGCCGCGCTCGATGGGGACGTAGCTGTCGATAAGGAAGGGCGTTCCGTGGGTGCGGAGGACGTCCACGATTCGCCGGGGGCCGACGGCGGCTTCATGGTTGCCGAGAATGGCGTAACGCTGGGGTGCCTGGAGGCCAGAGAGGATTTCGGCGGCGACCCCTGCATATTTGAAGGCATAGGAGGCCGGCAGAGGGCCGCGGCTGATGAAGTCGCCAGTAAGGAGTACAAGGTCAGGGTTAAGGGCGTTGACCTCGGCAACCACCTTTTCGAGGAACCAGGCCTCGGTGTACTCCTTCAGGTGGATGTCACTGATCTGGACGATGCGGAAGCCGACGAAGGTGTCAGGCAGGTTCTTCAGGGCGAAGACGTGGTGTGAGGTTTCAAGCTGATGCCGACCGATGGTTCCAGAGTAGGCGGCGAGTCCCGCTGCGAAGGCGGCGCCTCCACCGATGAAAGCCCGGCGGGTGATTGGGGACACCGTCTTTGGATAACGGCGGAGGCCGGAATCATAACGCATACATCATGATAGCTGGTCTGGTCGTCTGTTAGGTACTGGGAACCTTGATCGTCGGCTATCGTCCATTTCAAGACCCTCTACAGGTAAAATCAACGGATGCAACAGGCAGGAACGAAGAAGCCCGGGTCCCAGCATTCTGAACGACGTAAGCAAGCCGCGAAAGCTGCGGCAAAGGCTGGGGCAGCGGCGTTGCTGGTGACACATCTGCCAGACGTGCGGTATCTCACTGGATTTACTGGCTCGAACGGAGCGGTAGGGATCGCGGGTGGGCGCGCTGCCTTATTTACAGATGGACGGTACACGACGCAGGCAAGGGACGAAGCTCCCGGGCTCAGGGTAAACGTAGAAAAAGGCTCCGCTGCGGTGCGTGCGGTGGAGTGGCTGGCGGGTCTGGGTGTGGCGACCTGCGCTTTCGACGCAGGACAGACCTCAGTAGCTGATTTCGAGGCGCTGAAGAAGGCTGTACCGGGGAGGGTGCGGCGAAGCTTCTTTGTAGCGGCAGATGGACTGGTTGCGAAGATCCGCGAGATCAAGGATGCCGGCGAGATCAAGCTAATGAAGAAGGCTGCTGCCTTGGGGTGCCATCTCTTTGAGGGTGTATTGGAGCACATGGTGGTCGGCGCCACGGAGATGGAGGTAGCTGCTCAGTTGGAGTTGCTGGCTCGTCGGGGCGGCGCGGAAGCGATGAGCTTCGAGACGATTGTGGCGAGCGGTGTGCGCAGCGCGCTGCCGCACGGACGCGCGACGCGGGCTAAGCTGCCGAGGCGTGGCTTCGTGACCCTGGATTTTGGAGTTGTATTGGATGGATACTGCTCGGACATGACGCGCACGGTACACATGGGCAAGGCGAGTGAAGAAGAGTGGGACGTGTATCATTCGGTGCTGGAAGCACAGAAGGCAGCAGTGGCTGCGGTGCGTCCAGGTGTGAGCTGTGGCGATGTGGATGAGGCAGCGCGATCGGTGCTGCGAGCGGCTGGGCTGGAGAAGGCTTTCAGTCACTCCACCGGGCACGGCGTAGGGCTGGAGATTCATGAAGGACCCCGGGTGGCGGCGAAGCAGGAGCAGGTGCTGGAGCCGGGGATGATGATTACGATTGAACCTGGGGCGTATCTCCCCGGCAAGTTCGGCGTGCGCATCGAAGATATGGTGCTGGTAACGCCGAAGGGTGGCGAGGTCTTGACCGCCGCAAGCCCGAAGGCGTGGATTGAGTTGTAAGGGCAGGGATTAGGAAACAAGGATTAGGGATTAGAAATACAAATAGGAGATGAGATGGATCAGAAGGATTTGAAGGAGTTGCAGGAGCTGGTTGAGTTTTTGAAGGCCAGCGGGATTGCCGAGTTTGAGATGGAGCGCCCGGACCTGAAGGTGGGCCTGAAGTTTGTGGGCACAGCGGCTCCGTCGAGTGGCATTGATGCGGCGCAGCTGGCGGCGTTGATGTCTGCGTCACGTGGCTCGGCTCCAGCGGTTACTCCCATGGCAGCTGCTCCTGTCGCTGCGGCGGCAGCTCCGGCGGCGCCTGCGGCTGATCCGCATGAGGGCGCGCACATTGTGAAGTCGCCGATCGTGGGCACTTTTTATGCTTCGCCTTCTCCCGATGCGCCTGCTTTCGTGCAGGAGGGTGACACGGTGAGCGTGGGCAAGGTGCTCTGTATCGTCGAGGCCATGAAGCTGATGAATGAGATTGAGAGCGATGCCGCTGGCAAGATCGTGAAGGTATTCGTCACGCCTGGTCAACCGGTGGAGTATGGGCAGCCGCTGTTCGCGATCAAGTAGGGTCTCGTGGCGCAATGGTGAAGCAGATTCTTCCGTTGCGCTGCGGAATGACAAACTAAGAAGCAAGAATGTTCGAGTAAGGGTGCTGGATGTTTCGTAAAGTTTTGATTGCAAACCGTGGTGAGATTGCGCTGCGCGTCATCAATGCGTGCAAGGAAATGGGTGTCCGCACGGTTGCGGTGTACTCGGAGGCGGACCGCAACAGCCTGCATGTGAAGTTTGCGGATGAGGCGATCTGCATCGGGCCACCGCCTTCGAAGGACAGCTACCTCAACGTTCCGGCTGTGATCTCCGCAGCGGAGATCACGGGCGCGGATGCGATTCATCCGGGCTACGGGCTGCTCAGCGAGAACGCTAGCTTTGCTGAGGTGTGCCGCGCAAGCAACATCAAGTTTATCGGACCCCCGCCTGAAGTGATTCAGATGATGGGTGAGAAGTCGACGGCGCGCCAAACGATGAAGGACGCGAAGGTGCCGATTCTGCCGGGTTCCGACGGCATTCTGTCCAGCGAGCAAGAGGCGCTGAAGATCGCGGAGAAAATCAAGTATCCGGTGATCCTGAAGGCAGTCGCCGGTGGTGGCGGTCGCGGTATGCGCATCGTGCGCACCAAAGAAGAGCTGCCTGCGCTTTACCAGAGCGCGTCTACCGAAGCGTTAAATGCGTTCTCGAACGGCGACCTGTACATGGAGAAGTTCATCGAGCGTCCACGCCACATCGAGTTTCAGGTGCTGGCCGATGAGCATGGCAATGTGATGTCTCTTGGCGAGCGTGAGTGCTCGATTCAGCGGCGGCATCAGAAGCTGATTGAAGAGGCTCCGAGCCTGCAGATCACGCAGAAGCAGCGTGAGGACATCGCGGCGGTCATCAAGAAGTCGCTGAAGGCGATTGGTTATTGGAATGCTGGAACGATTGAGTTTCTGATGGATGAAGATGGCGAGATCTACTTCATCGAGATGAACACGCGTATCCAGGTGGAGCACTGTGTCACCGAGATGGTGACTGGCGTCGATCTCGTGAAGGCGCAGCTGCGCATTGCGGCGGGCGAGAAGCTCTCGGACATCGTGCCGGAGGTGCCGATCATCACCGGCCATGCGATCGAATGCCGTATCAATGCAGAGCATCCGGAGAAGTTCACGCCGAGCCCCGGCAAGATCAAAGTCTTCAACCTGCCCGGCGGCAATGGTGTGCGCGTGGATACAGCACAGTATGCCGAAGGTGTGGTGCCGCAGTATTACGATTCGCTGATTGCGAAGCTGATCTGCCATGGCAAAGATCGCGAAGAGGCGATGGACAAGATGCAGCGCGCGTTGAGCCAGTTCGTGGTGCAGGGAATCTTCACGTCGATCCCGTTACATCAGCGGATCTTTGCCGATGAGGGCTTCCGGTCCGGCGACTTCGATACGAAGTTCATGGAGAGGTTCCTGGAGCGCGAAAAGGAAGCTCGCGCGAAGGAAGCGGAGAAGACCGCGTAGACCCGATTTGGAAAGTGCGCGGGTGTCATAAGAGCGATGGCGGAGCGAAAGCTCCGCCATTTCAACGCAGGACGTGGGATGTAGGTTGATGGATATACCAAAACTGTATGTGATCGCCGACCGCGCAACGCTAAACGCACGCAGGGTGAGCGTTGCTGCATTCGCTACGGAGCTGGCGCAGGCAGGTGTGCGGCTGGTGCAGTATCGCGATAAAGAAAATGGCCCGCAGGAGGTCTTGCGGGCTGCTGCGGAGATTTCGGCGGCGTTTGCAGGGCGAGAGGCCATGCTGGTGATGAATGACCGCGCTGATCTGGCGAAGCTGGCTGGCTGGAACGCGGTGCATGTCGGGCAGGGAGACCTGCCGGTGCGCTCGGCTAAGCTGCTCGTGGGGGCTGTCGGCGTCTCCACGCACAATGGGACGCAGGTGCTGGAGGCGGATGCTGCGTTCGAGGCCTGCGAGGCGGACGGTGCGGCGGCTTTGGCTGGGTCGTGGGACTACATCGCCACGGGGCCGGTCTTTGCGACGGGAACGAAGAAGGATGCCGAGCCTGTTGTGGGGCTTGAGGGCGTGCGTCGGGCGAGGTCGCTGACCCAAAAGCCCCTGGTGGCCATTGGCGGCATTACGCGGGAGAATGCGCAGAGTGTGATCCATGCCGGTGCGGACTCGGTGGCCGTGATCAGCGGGCTTTTTGTGCCGGGGATGACCGTAGCGGCGGTGGTGGAAGACTTTCTGCAGCGTTTACGGTAGGTTGAAGGAACGTGAATCCTCTCAAACCCATGGCTGGTCAAGAAGCAGGTCCTTCGCCTACGGCTCAGGATGACAAGGTCTCCGGCGCTGCAACCCAGCCGCACTTTGTGCAGGGCATGGGGCTGTTTTCGGCGACGGCCATCGTGATGGGCTCGATGATTGGGTCAGGCATCTTCATCGTGCCTGCGGATATGAGCCGCACCCTGGGTTCGCCCGCATTGCTGATTGCCGCATGGCTGGTGACGGCGGCGCTCACGATCATCGGAGCGCTGAGCTATGGCGAACTCGCGGCGATGATGCCCAAGGCGGGCGGGCAATATGTGTACCTCCGCGAAGGTCTGGGGTCGATCTGGGGCTTTCTGTATGGGTGGACGCTGTTTCTCGTCATCCAGACAGGAACGATCGCCGCGGTGGGTGTGGCGTTTGGGAAGTTTCTCGGAGTTTTCTTCCCCAGCGTGAGCCAGACGAACTGGATCGTTCACATCGGCAGCGGCAACGTCGGACTGAGCACGGCGAACTTTGCGGCGATTGTGATTATTGTGCTGCTGACGTTTACGAACACGCGCGGGGTGAAGACCGGGGCGGCGATTCAGAATGTGTTTACCAGCGCGAAGGTGCTGGCGCTGCTGGCGGTGATTGGTGTCGGGCTGCTTTTATTTTTTGAGCACAAAGACGCAGAGGGACTCGCTGCAAACTTTGGCCATAACTTCTGGTCACTCGCGTTTACAAAGTACCAAGGCTTTTCCAGTAGTCAAGGGCACTCAGGACCAATGCTTCGTGCTGGGATCTCGGAAATTGTTTTGAACGTCGCTATTGCCCTCGCCATCGTGCAAGTGGGGTCGCTTTTCTCTTCGGATGCTTGGAATAACGTGACCTTTACTGCAGGTGAGATTTCCAATCCAAAACGAAACCTTCCACTCTCGCTCGCCATCGGCACTGGAGTTGTACTTCTTCTCTACATTGCCTGCAATCTTGTGTATTTGAGTGTGCTACCGATGAATAGCATGTTCAACACTTCCACGTTTCATCCTCAAAGTCTGATGGAACTTGGGATAGCCGGTGCGAAACAGGACCGCGTTGCTACTGCCGTCTTGCAGGCTGCCTTCGGCGCCATCGGTGCGAAGCTGATGGCGGCGGCTATCCTTGTCAGTACCTTCGGCTGCGTGAATGGGATGCTGCTCGCGGGTGCTCGCGTCTATTACGCGATGAGCCGCGATGGGCTGTTCTTCAAGACGGTAGGCAAACTCGATCGGAAGTCGAACGCGCCGGTAAACTCTTTATGGATGCAGTGCGCTTGGGCGTGCCTGCTGTGCCTGAGCGGCCAGTATGGCAACCTGCTGGACTACGTGATCTTCGCTGTGCTGGTGTTTTACGTGCTGACGATCGTGGCGTTGTTCCGCCTGCGACGCACGCAGCCGGATGCACCGCGACCCTATAAAGCGTTCGGCTATCCGGTGCTTCCGGCGCTGTATATCGTGATGGCGACCTGGATTTGTGGTGTACTGTTGCGATACAAGCCTCAGTACACGTGGCCTGGGTTGATCCTCGTGCTGTTGGGATTGCCGGTGTACGCGATCTGGCAGCGACAAGCGAAGAAGGCACTGATTGGCGAGTAGTGGTTTGTGATTCGTAAGATAGGAAACAGGAGAAGACTCTAGGCAATGGCGAAACTTTTTGCAACGAAGTCGATGGCAGTTCTGATGGCCGAATCGGAGGCCACAGGCGAAGGCACGTTGAAGCGATCGCTTGGACCATTCCAGCTGACCGCGCTGGGTGTAGGAGCTGTGATCGGAGCGGGCATCTTTGTGCTGGCTGGTCTGGGCGCTCATTACGCTGGCCCCGGCCTGATGCTCTCGTTCGTGCTGAGTGGACTGGGTTGCGCGTTTGCCGGGCTCTGCTATGCCGAGTTCGCCGCAATGATTCCGCTGGCTGGATCGGCTTACACCTATGCCTACGCTACGCTGGGCGAGCTGGTGGCATGGATCATCGGTTGGGACCTGACGCTCGAGTATGCGATGGGCGCCAGCACCGTTAGCTCGGGCTGGTCGAACCATTTTATTGAGCTGATGCAGATCTTCCATATCAATTTTCCGCTGTGGCTGGCGTATGACCACTGGACGGCGCTGGGCGTTGCTGTCGAAAATGTTTGCCGTCAGGTGATGGCGACGAACTATCCGTCGCTGATCGCCGGTTCGCAGGAGTACATTACGCAGCTGGGTGCGCTGAAAGCAGCTCCGACTGCGGACGTGATTGCGCGCGCGCATGTGCTGCTGGGCGCTCCTGTTCTCTTCGGCCACGAGATCGGTCTTAACCTCCCCGCGTTCATCATCGCCATGCTGGTCACGTCGATTCTCGCGATCGGTATTCAGGAGTCGGCGAAGTTCAACTCCGGCATCGTGGTGTTGAAGGTGGCGGTCGTGCTGTTCGTGTTGGGCCTCGGTTCACACTATGTGCATCCGGCTAACTGGGGCGCGAACTGGCACCAGTTTGCTCCGTTCGGATTTGCGGGCATCGGCGCTGGAGCGGCGTATATCTTCTTCGCGTACATCGGCTTCGATGCTGTTTCGACGACGGCGCAGGAGGCGAAGAACCCGCAGCGCGATCTGCCGATCGGCATCATCGTCTCGCTGGCTGTCTGTACGCTGCTGTATATCGGCGTAGCTGCTGTACTGACGGGCATGGTGCCGTGGCAGCAGGTGAGCATTGAAGCTCCGATTGCGCGCGCATTCCTCGATCGCGGCCTGCCCTGGGCGAGTGACATTATCACTGCGGGTGCCCTGGCTGGATTGACGAGTGTGATGTTGGTCATGCTTCTTGGTCAGACCCGCGTGCTGTACGCGATGGCAAACGATGGCTTGCTGCCGAAGAAGTTCTTCGCTGAGGTGCATCCGAAGTTCCGGACACCGTTCAAGAACACCTATCTGGTCGGGCTTATCGCTGCGATCGTGGGCGCTCTGACGCCGATCGACGATATCGGCAAGATGGTGAACATCGGAACGCTGCTGGCGTTCGTGATCGTGTGCATCTCGATCATCGTGTTGCGCCGCACTGACCCTGACAAGGCTCGTCCGTTCCGCACGCCGTGGGTACCGCTGGTGCCGATTCTCGGAGTGCTTTTCAACGGCTACATGATGATCAAGCTGGGTTGGTTGAACTGGGCCCGTCTCATTATCTGGCTCATCATTGGTCTGGTGGTGTACTTCACCTATGGGCAGAAGCACAGCCGGGTGCAGCAGAACCTGCTGCCGGGCGAACTTGATCCTGGTGCGGATAGCCCCGGAGCGTAAGCCTCACGAAGGTTGGTTCGTAGGGGAGCCCGGCGATGCTGCCGGGCTCTTCTGCGTTTGTGTGGGCGTAGCAGGAGCAGATTTCTTCGAGGAGCCCTCGCTCGCAGGTTGTTTCTCCGACTGCTGTCCTTCTCCGGAAGACTTTTCCTTCTCGGAGGTCGACCTGCCCGCGCGATGCGTGCGATTCGAGGGCGGGGCCGGGAAGATGACTGAATCGACCGTCGCAGGATCGTCGCGCAACTTCAGGAAGACTGTGTACGCCGCGGGGTGAGGCACCGTGAGAGCGTTGCCGGTATAGCCATCAGGTACCGGCGTCGAGACCGTAAAAGTCGGGTCCGTCGATATGGCCTGCACGAGGAAGAGGTTGCTGCCAGTCAGGGTGCAGGGCTGGGATTCCGCTTCTGGGCATTGCAGTTGCGTTAGCGTCGGCAGTCGCACCAAGGTGACAAAGGGAAGCCAGTCGCTCGTGGCAGCTTTGTCTCCCGGGAAGACAGCGCGCAGGTGCAACGCTCCAAAGGCACTGGGTCCGAAGGAGCGCAGCGGGTCAAGCGTGGCCACCACGGTGTGAGGATCCTGCAGGAGTAGACCGCCCGAGGGCGCAAGCGTCAATACCGTGCGCAGGGTACCGTCGAGAGTCTCGATCTCGATCTGTCCGTTGCGTGGAAAGTTGCTCTGGCTCTTTACGGTGAAGGTGAGGCTTGTGCTGAGTGGCAGGTCGTCTGGATTGGGCAGAGCAATGAGAGAGTTGGTCGGCGCAGCGGTCTTGCTGAGTAGTGAAAGCGAAGGTCGGGGGGAGCCGACCGTCACAGGTACGGTGATCGATCGTCCGTCGTGCAGGTTTAATTTCGCAGAGAGGTGGTCGCCATCGTGGATCGAGGGCGGCGGCAGCGTTGCAGGCAGAGCGAGGCGAAGCGTGTCTTTTCCATCGGAAGAGGTAAGGCCGTCCGGTGTCGGCGAAAAGACGAGGTCTCCGAGCATCAGCTGCGAAACTTCGTTCAGGTGCGACCCCATCAGCTGGAGTGAGCGATCTCCGGCATGAAGTTCGACGCCGGTGATATTTGCAGGCTCCGCGAAGGTACGCGCGGCGAGTTTATCGGGCTTCGGCTGATCGAACTGCTGGATGTCGAGGTTTAGGTCACCTGGCGTGATGTTGTGATCGAGCGGCAGAGTGAGCGCCAGCACCTGGTCAAGAGGTTGAGCTTCAGGGGCAGGCGTTGCCTCTGGCGTATCCGAGGGTGGGGTCAGAGGCTCGGGTTTGAAGGCGATGTTGATGTTGGCCCGCACGCCGTTGGGCCTAGCCGTGATCGTATGCACGCACGAGGTACCTGAAGAGGCGAGCAGCAACTGTACGTTACGGCCAGCGATCAGGTCGGGATTGGCATCTCCGCGGGCGACAATGTGCCAACCGGAGCCGGGGAGTTGCTGCAGGGGCATGGTCGGTCCAGTAAAGCTGTCGAAGCCCCATCGGCCCATGACGGTGCCTGTCAGCAGGACCGGCTTGGGCTGAGTCGCCACAGGCGCCGGAGTTCGGGTGACTGGCGCTGCGGGTCCAGTATCGGCGGACGCCAGGGGTTGCGGCTGCGGCAGGAGAACGTGGTGCTCGGGCGTCTGCTGCAGTACAAGGCCGCCGAAGTAGGCATCAGGCACCAGAGGGATGTCCGGTTGAGTGGGAGCTCCGGGGGGTGTGTTCAGGTGCAACACGAGATTATGCGCGAAGTCGGCGGAGAAGACCAGCGGAGCGCCCTCGGTAGGGAGTACGACCGAGGGTTGAATGAGGCAGCTAACGTGGTTGGGGTCGGCGGCGCGCAAAGGTGGAGGAGTTGCCGCCTGCACGGCGGGCAGAGCTATGACCAGCACAGACTTCGGATTATGGAAGGAGGGTGGTGTGTTCAGGCGCAGGTTCATCTGCTCGGCCTGTGGGAAGCTGATGGCGGGGATGTATTGGAACTGCGCCGTGTGCAGGCTGCCCATAATGCGAATCACGTCGACAATGGCGCCCACGTAGGCGGAGTAGACGCCAGCGCCCAAAGCCTGCGTGTAGCTGGCCTGCTGGATGAGATCGGAACCTGGTCCATTCGAAAGTGCATTGATGACGGTCTGCCCATGGCCATCGTCCAGCACGACCTGGGTGCCGGTCTGCGTCAGACAGCTGAATTGTGTATCGACTGGGCGCTTGAAGCAGTCTGCATTGGGCTTCAAGGCGAGAGTGCGCGCCAGCAGATCGGAGTGCTTTTGCAGGTCGGCCGGATCGGCTGGAGGTACGCGGCGAATGTCGGCGATGTACTTTTCGATGCGTGCCTCTTCGAAGCCAGCCTCGATCAGATCCTGGGAGGCGCGGACAAAGGAGCCTGGACGACCTTGGACTGCGGAACGTAGCGTAGAGAAATCACCGCCGGTTTCGGGCGCCATGAAGATCAGCGCCTGCTGGGCTTCGGCGGGCACGGTGATAAAGACGCCTTCGGCGCGGACGTGATGGTCCCAGGTCTCAACACGGGTAAACCATTCCGGGGGCGGAGGGTTGGTGGTGCCTCGCAAGAACGTAACGATCAGCAGATACTTGACCGACTGGGTGGGTGGCAGGTCGGGGTGAATCCAAAGCTTGTCGCCGGGCTTCAGTGTGGGAACCTGGGCGATTGGCAACGTGACGCCGTTGCGGGTAACGCGCACATCGATCTTGGGACCGACGAGGTCAAAGCGCGCGGTGGCCTGCGCCTGCGCATGCGGCAGGCCAAAGGTGAGGAGCAGCGAGAGGAGCGTAACCGTCTTGCGGGTGAAATACCCCATAGGTCTTAGTTTAGATGCGACCTCGCCGAGATTGTTGCTGTGGAGGATCTCATGCAGACCAAATCGAAGGGGGGCCATCCGAATGCAACAGAGAAAAGTGGTTGGAGAGAAAGATATTGTTGCTACTGACAAAGACTGGTGCTAGCATCGGCGCGTTCCTACAAACCAAATCTATATGTCACCTGCTGTGATCCTGGGCCTGGAGTTTCGAGGTTTTCTCGCGCTGCTTGCAGCGACGTTCGCCTATCGCATGTTGACCGGGCGACTGTCGCTGGCCGGACTGTTTGCGGACAAGACGCGCAACCAGCCCGTGAGCCCGGAGCGGGTGCAGCTTTTGATTTCAACGATCGCGGTGAGTGCTCGGATTGTCGGCCAGGCAGCGCACGGCAGCACGGTGTTTCCAACGGTATCAACGCAGGAGCTTGTGGTGTTTGGGGCCAGTAGCGGCGTGTACATGTCTGTGAAGGCCGCCAAGATGTGGTTGCTAAAGACGATCTAAGGAGAGATGACGATGGGTTTGATGCAGACGATCTGCGGTTACGGTGTGTGCCTGTTCATGGGGCTGCTTTGCGCGACCTTGCTGTGGTTTATCTGGACCGACAAGATCGACCTTTCGAAGGTGTTGTCGGAGGCGAACGGCTCCGCAAGCATCTCGCGCCTGCAGTTGCTGATCTTTACCCTCGTGGTCGCGATCAGCCTCTTCATGATGGTGGAGACCAATCATGTGTTTCCGGCGATTCCTGACGGCATACTGACGCTGCTGGGGATCAGTGCGAGCACCTATGCGGTCGGCAAAGGAATCTCCTACAGCCGCGATGAAGGTGTGACCACGCCGGAGGAGCGCGCTGCCGTGCGAAATAGCGCTCAGCAGATGTCGAATACGGGTGCAGCGGTCGCCGCCGACGCCTCAAACGTGGTGTCATCGGGTGCTGATCCTTCTCCTGCAAACACCAACAACTAGAACGTTGTCGGGCGCGATTGCTGAGGAGAAAGACGATGCCGGCTAAGAAAACGACCACGACGGTAACCACCACGACTACGACGCCCGCAGCGCCAAAGAAGGGCAGTCTTGTGCGCACGATCGGTCCGGCGATTCCGTTAGCCATTGCGCTGGCTTGCGGATCGCTGAGCGGTACCGGCAAGGCACCGCAGGCTGTGCCCGAGGCTTCCACCACCCAGATGGTGATGGGCGCCGCGACGCCTAGTGCACCACCGATGCCTCTGTTGGCGAAGGGGCATCCGGTGGACTGGTGGTTCGTCTTCAAGCTCGATGCGAAGGCATACCCGAACTGTGGCGGAGGCGATATCACCTGTCCGTTCGGTGGCAGCAAGCAGACCTATGCTGGCGGCCAGCAGTTTGTGTATGCGAGCAGTGAGGCGCCGGCGCTGGCAAAGAGCGCGCAGGAGTGTCTGGGTACCACAACGAGCGATCCTGTAGGAGCTACTTTTGACGAGGTCTTCAACGGCGGGTATCACTACCTGATCTGGAACGATCAGTTTCATGATGTGAGTCCGGCGGTTCTTGGCTGCTCGAAGGGCGACTGCGGATCGCCCTGGGGTCATTCCAAGGGCATGGTGGCGTGGAACGATGCGGGTGAAGGCTTCGTGATGCAGGTCAGTACGCCCTCGTGGCCGAACGCGGGCAACCTGAAGTCGGTGCAGGCGACAGGGAACACGCTCGGCTGTATCAACGGTGACGACGACGTTGAGGTGAGTCAGCACTTCTTCGCGCTGAAGCTGAACGAGACGGACTTGAAGGTGGTGCTGACCTCGTTGAGTCAGGCCAGTGTGGCGACCGATCCGAACAATCCGCAGGTGGCGAACATCGGCGGGCCCGCCGATGTGATCGACCTCCTGAAGCAATTGAAGCTTGGAGTAAAGTCGACGCAGACGGTGCTCGACCCGGCGATGCCCGTGACGCTTTCAACGGGAGTGCGCCTGATTGCAAAACCCTCAGGGCTGCATGTTCCGCCGTGGCAGATGGTGTCCTCTGTGCTGGGCGGCGTGCCGCTGCGTGCCGCGACGTGGTGGGCCACGCCGTATATTCCTTCAACGACGGGCGGAGCTCCTCCGGCTTGCTGGGACAGCTCTTTGCCAACCGCTCCAGGTGCGGTGGAGATTGCGACCTCTGGCAGCTGGAACGGAGGTCCGGTGTTCAACCTGAAGGGGGAATCCGGCACGGATGGCAATCATGCGAAGATCGGTGTTTCGACCAGACCGGGTGATGGGTTGGCGATCTTCGGGGACGAGAACCAGCAGGGAACGCTGGACGGCCCGGACGGAACCTGCGACAGCAGCCAGAATGGCCGCGGTGGCATGTTCTTCGTGATGAAGAACGCGACGCTCTCCGCCGACATGGCCAAGCTGATAGCCGGAGGAACGGCGGCTACGACGCCTCCGGTGACTCCATAATGAATCTAGCGGACGCGGCGGCTGGGCCCGTCGGACTCAACCGAACCGTCGCGGATGCTGATGACGCGATGAGCGAAGTCAGCGATGTCCGGTTCATGCGTCACGAGAATGATGGTGTTGCCCTGCGCCTGTAGTTCATCGAAGAGGGCCATGATCTCGACCGAGGTCTTCGAGTCGAGGTTGCCGGTGGGTTCGTCGGCGAGGATGATAGAAGGCTTATTCACCAGGGCCCGAGCAATGGCCACGCGTTGACGCTGACCGCCCGAAAGCTCGTTCGGCTTGTGGTGCATACGGCTACCGAGATTTACCGATTCCAGCACGAACTTAGCGCGCTCGATGCGCTCGGCTGCAGGCGTGCCGTTGTAGATCAGCGGCAGCTCCACGTTGTGCAGAGCTGTGGCACGGGCCAGCAGATTGAAGGTCTGGAAGACGAAGCCGATTTCCTTATTGCGGATGCGGGCGAGTTCATCGTCGTTCAGCTTTGAAACGTCATGCCCGTTCAACCAATACTGTCCCTTGCTCGGCGAATCGAGGCATCCGAGTAGATTCATCAACGTTGACTTGCCCGAGCCTGATGGGCCCATGATGGCGACGTACTCGTTGTGGCGGATGCGGATATCGATACCGCTCAGGGCATTTACGATCTGATCACCCATCTCGTAGGTCTTCCACAGATTGTCGGTGACGATGACGTCGCCTTCGCGGGGGCCGGATGCGTTGGCGCCGATGCGGTCTTGTTCAGGCGGGTCGATGGTGTAGGCCATGAAGATCTCCGATAAAGCTTCAAAGAGGGATAACGTTTATGCGACGAGCGACCGCCGCATAGCGGGTTAGCTGGAGCTGTCGTCCGAGGGCGCTGCTGCGGCGACTGAATTATCGCGTTTGACGGCAGTGCCACTCTTGAGGATGCGCAGTGTCTTATAGCGGCCGGTAACAATCTCGTCGCCTGCCTTCAGGCCGGCGATCACCTCGATGTCTGTAGTGCCCGTGACGCCGGTCGAAACCGGAACGAACTTCACGCGAGTACGGTTGTCATCCATCACAAGGATGTAGACGCCCTGCGTGAGCGGCTTCGCCTTGGTCGGAGCGACATCGCCGGTGGGAGGCGTCTTACCCTTGTTCTTGAAGAACTTCGCTTCCGTGTCTGCATCGCGTTCTACCAGCGCCTGAATGGGGATGGTGAGCGCATCGTTTTTGTGCGCGGTGGTCAGTTTTGCCGTGCAGGAGAGGCCAGGCCGCAGCGAGTCGGGCATCTGAGAACCACCGCCAGGCAGTTGATCCAGTGTCACGACAACCTTGAAGTCTTTCGCCTCTTCCGTGCCGGTGGTCGACTGCGTGGTGGATAGGCCGGTCGTGCGCAGCAGAGCCTGATCTCCAACCTCGGTCACGTGGCCCTTAAAGATTTTGCCGGGCAGGGCATCTACGGTGACGTCTGCGGACTGGCCCATCTGCACGTTCACAATGTCCGTTTCGTCGACCTTCACCTCAGCGGTGATAACGGACATATCTGCGAGCGTCATGATGGTCGAGCCGCCGGCGTTCTGGATGCCGACAACGACGGTCTCGCCCTCGCGGACAGGAACGTTGGTGACCAGAGCGTCATAAGGCGCGCGGCTGATCGTCTTATCCAGGGCGTCGAAGTTGGATGTCTGCGTTGCAACGGCCTGGCTCATATGACCGCGAGCGGAAGCAGTCTGGGCCTTCGCCTGTGCCACGGAGGCATCACGCTGCTCCAGCGTGGCTTTGGACATGTCGAAGGCGGCCACCTTGGCGTCGTAGTCCTGCTTGGAGATCAGCTGGTCGTTGTAGAGCTGCTTGGCGCGGCTGTAATCGAGCTGCTTCTGTTCGAGGTCGGCCTTAGCCTGCGAGACGTTCGCAACGGCGGTGCGTTCGGCAGCGATGTAGGAGTTGATGTCGGTTTTGGAAGCGGCGATCGCGGCGCTCTGGGCCGAGACGGTCGCCTCGGGCTGCACGCTTTCGACGCGGGCGAGCAGGTCGCCCTTCTTTACGTGGTCGCCTTCCTTCACATAAAGGTGCGTGATGCGACCGAAGGCGGTCGCACCTACGTTGACGTAGGTCTTGGGCTTGATCTGCCCTGTGCCGCTGACATTGGCGTCCAGATCCTGGCGTACCGCCTTGGCCGTCGTGACGGCCAGCACGTCTGTGCGGCTATAGAGGATGCTGCCATAGACGATGCCAACAAGGGCGATCAGGGCCAGGATGACGAAGAATACCTTTTTTCCGCTCATCAAATGCTTACTTTCCAGGGATGTTGCTCAGGTTGGACACGCGAGGGACTCAGAGGCTGAAGGGGATACGAAGAAGATACAGAGTTTGTTCCAACTGTACTTAGCATGAATCGGAGATAGCTTACATTGACCCTAAAGACGGAAGGCTTCGGTCGGTGACCTTTTCGCTGCGGATGAGTCGAAACACTCAGAAGCAGCTAACCAGTCAAACGATCCACACCGAATGATAGCAGCGGGCCCGCGGATCGTCTTGTATGCAGAGGCTGCGAAGACTAGAATGAATCACGTCTAGTAACAGGAGTGGCAGCTACCCATGAACTCACCGAAGATCTCGTCTTTTTTCACCAGCCTGGCGCTGGTCACTGTATCCTTTGCCGGCCTGGCGGCGCATGCCCAGACCGCGCCCGAGCAGCAGCCGGGGCAGGAGCAGACGGTGCAGGACAATGGTGGCGTAGTCAAGGCACCCGCAACCACTGAAAAGCCCGATCCGCTGAAGCGTCGCCTGAGCGATCGCGAAGAACGCGCCCGTCGTAAGGCCACCGTCGCCGAGTTGAAGGGCGAGTACAAGAAGTGGCTGGATGAGGACGTTCGCTGGATCATCACCGACGAAGAGCAGAAGGCGTTCAAGAGCCTCGCCAACGATGAGGAGCGCGATCAGTTCATCGAGCAGTTTTGGCTGCGCCGCAACCCGAACCCGGACTCCAACGATAACGAGTTCAAGGACGAGCACTACGCCCGCATCGCCTACGCGAATGAGCACTTTGCTGCAGGTAAGCCTGGCTGGATGACAGACCGCGGTCACATCTATATCGCTTACGGCAAGCCTGATTCGATCGACTCGCACCCTTCGGGCGGCAGCTATGACCGTCCGATGGAAGAGGGCGGTGGCAACACCTCGACCTTCCCGTTCGAGACGTGGCACTACCGCTATCTCGCCGGTGTTGGCGACAACATCGACATCGAGTTCGTGGACACCTGCATGTGCGGCGATTACCATGCGACGATCGACCGTTCCGAGAAAGATGCCCTGAAGCACGTTCCGGGCGCCGGCTTGACGCAGTATGAGCAGAACGGTCAGGCCGATAAGAAGGACCGTTTCGCGGGTGGAGGTCTCGAGCAGCTCGGTAATGGCCCGATGTCTTCTATGCAGCAGAGCAAGCAGTTCGATCGTCTCGATCAGTTTGCGAAGCTGTTCGCTCCGCCGCCGGTAAAGTTCGCCGACCTGGACCAGTTCCTGGCGACCGAGAAGATCCTGACCGGACCTCCTTTCCTGTTCGATGTGCGCACGGACTATGTGAAGCTGACGAACGACACCGTTATGGTGCCGGTGACTCTGCAGATTCGTAATGGTGACATCACGTACAACACGAAGGACGGCGATTCGGTCGGTACGGTCAATATCCTTGGCCGCGTCAGCAATATCAACCACCGCGTGGTCCAGACGTTCGAGGACACCGTGAAGGTGGAGACGCCGAGCGACCTGCTGCAGCGCACCAAGAACAACCAGTCGGTGTACTGGAAGGCAATTCCACTACCTCCGGGCCGGTACAAGGTTGAGATCGCGATCAAGGACGTCAATAACAAGGACCACTTTGGCGTGTGGCGTCGCAGTGTGGACGTGCCGAAATTTGACGACGACCGCCTGGCGGCTTCGTCGCTGATCCTCGCTGATCAGATGGAGAGGGTGCCCTCGAAGGATGTAGGCGCGGGTAACTTCGTCATCGGCAACACCAAGATCCGTCCTCGCGTTCCGGCGACGTTCTCGACTCCGGTGGTCTTCCACCGCGCGCAGAACCTGAACTTCTGGATGCAGGTCTATAACCTGGGCATCGGCGACAACAAGAAGAATGATGCGACGATCGAGTACCAGGTATTGGATCTGGCGACGAACAAGCAGATTCTTTCATCTTCGGAGTCGGCTGCGAAGCTGAACCCGAACGCCGATCAGCTCACGCTGGAGAAGACGATGCCGCTGGCGAGCCTGCAGCCGGGTCGTTACCAGGTGACCATCAAGATCAACGACGGTGTGACGAAGCAGGCAATTGCTTCGAGCGCTCCTTTCATCGTCGAGCAGTAAGACTGAGTTGAGAGAACGAGGACAGCGAAGCCGCGAGTTGAGCCTTCAGGCGGTTTCGCGATAGTCTTTAGGACAGATGTCGTACTTTGGAGTGCCGCCGCAAGCTGGCAGCAGGGAAAGACGTCAGGCAGACACGTAGGTCCTGATCGAATCCTTCCGAGGGCGACAACCGGCTGGTTGCACGAGCCGCGGACGTTTTGGAGAGCCGTAGGCGCGCACACGAGGTATTGGAGCGCGGTGAGACGATTCGTACCGGGTCTGATGATGTTGGCATCGCTGCTGGGAATCTCCCAGATCTGCGCAGCGGCCACACATAACGGCTCTGCCACTTCGGCGGCGGTGTCCGGTGTCGTGCGCGATGCGCAGGGCACTCCTCAGATGGGCGCTCTAGTGGAGTTGGTCGGAGCCAATCTCACCATAGTAGCGACAGCCTTCAGCGACGATCATGGTCGCTTCCTGATTCCTGCGGTCGATGCGGGCAAATACCAGATTCGAGCCTCCGCCGCGTTTTTCATGCCGACTTTGAAGAACAACCTGCGGCTGGTGTCTGGTTCGCAGACCATCGTCAACCTCACCATGAGCACTATCTTTGAAGCGGCGAACTGGCTGCCGACGCAGCGGCGTCGCGCGGACGAGCCTGCCGATGACTGGAAGTGGGCGCTGAGGTCGACAGCAAATCGGCCATTGCTGCGGCTGGTCGATCCCGAGGATGGCATCTCTGTTTCGTCGAGCTCCGAGTCTAGCCAGAGATCTGTGAATGAAGGCCGCGTGACCATGACCAACGGTGATGGCACGTTCGGCGAGGGCGGTATGCACCAGTCGCTGGTGCTGAGCCGCACGATGGGCGACGGAGATGCTGCGGTGTTGCGGGCGGATGTCGGCAACTCGTCGAGCATCGATTCGCCAGGACCTTCGGTTGCTGTGACTGCTGGTTATCAGCGGCAGACACTGCTGGGCGGAAGCACGCGGCTGGTGACGGGTTTCCAGTCGCATCCAGAGCTGGCGAATGGGTCGCTGCCGGGTTATGGACCTGGTTTTGAGGTGATGCAGGTCGCCAGCGCGCAACGGTTGGCGCTAGGTGATCTGGTGGTGATCGACGCAGGTACGCTGCTGGAAGCGGAAAAGCTCGAAGAGACGCGGCTGCGGACGCAGCCTTATGTGCGGGTGATGGTTCATCCGGATGAAGACTTCGTCGTCGAGTATCGCTTTGCCAGCGGACACGAGGCGCAAAGCTCAGAGGATCTTGATCGGCTGAAGCCTTCGATTACGGCTGTGGCCGATGCGAATGGACGACCGCTGGGAAATCAGGGAAGCCACAACGAGCTTTCCGTGAGCCATAAGCTCGGCGACAAGGATGTGTTGACTGTTGCTGGGTTTATTGACCGGGTTTCGTATACGGCGATTGGCGGCAGCGGGATTCTGGTGCGGAGCGATCTGCAGCAGACCGGGATCGTGCAGGACCCGACGACGGGAACTTTCCAGGTCGCGGCTCAGGGTTATGAGAGCCACGGTTTGAGTGCGTCGGTGATGCATTCGATTACGCCTGCGCTTTCAGCGTGGGGCGAATACGATCTGGGAACCGCGCTCGTGAGTCAGCAGGGATTGGTTTCGATTGCGGCGTTGCAGCAGAGCCTGTCGAAGCAAGTTACGTCAGCAGCGAGTGTGTCGCTACGCGGGAAGATTCTGCACACGGGCACTTCGCTGAAGGCTGAATATCGCTGGCAGCCGAACCGGACGTTGACGCAGGTGAACAGCTACAACACGACGCCGGAAGAGGCTTATCTGAGCTTCTTCGTCCGGCAGCGTTTGTGGGGCGGGCGGATGTTGCCGAAGGGCGTCGATGCTGTGGTAGAAGCTACGAATCTGCTGGAACAGGGCTACCAGCCTGTGCTGGCTCCGGATGGACACACGCTGTTTCTGGCGCAGGTTCCGCGCGGGATTCAGGCTGGGCTAGCTTTCAACTTCTAGAGTAACCCCCCTCCCCCCTGACTTCAGTGTCCAAAGTCTTGATTCGGAATGGGATACTTTTGGACTTTTGATGACATCCAGCCACATTGGGTAGACAGCGGTGAGTCGGCCGCTTTGTTTTGCCCCTTTACTTAATTATAGCGAATGGCACACAGCGAACATGCAACTCTATTTGTTTTGGAATGTGTGGGTTAGAGCTATCAGGGCTTGACAGGATTTTGGCGAAGCGGGTGGGCCTACTGCAAGGGGTTTTGGGCAAGAAGGTGTCGAAAGTACGGGTGGGTGGGGCTTCTTCGGAGTCCTTCGGCTGCGCCTCGCGATGAGGCTGCGAGACTTCGCTCAGGATGACAGTTTTGTTTGTGGGGTGAAGGGTTCATTTGTGTTCGGGTGAGGCAGCGGATTGCTGCCTCAGGTCGTCGATTACGGGCAGGATTGCGAGGATGACGATCAGGAGAGCCAAGGGGAGTGTGAAGAGAAAGCCGAAGCTTTTGAAGCCGATCGCACCGATGACTCCGCCGATGAAGAACAGGGCGATGAGGGATGTGAGCAGGCGGAGGCTGGACCAGTGATGGGTGGTTGCATCCCCGGTTCTGCTGGCGTACGCCCAGAGTATGCGACCGACGGCTATGCCCACGTCGGTGACCATGCCTGTGATGTGAGTGGTTCGAATGACAGACGTGGAGATCTTGGTGACGATGGCATTCTGCAGGCCCATGGTGAAGCACAGAAGCAGAATCGTTCCAATGACCGGTTCCACCACAAAGACCTTTCCGGTGACACCGAAGGCTACCAAGAGAGCAGCCTCTACGAGCAGCGGAAGGGCGTATTCGCTGCTTAGATTGTGAGAACGGCCCCAGCGCACGATCAGGGTGGTGGTGAGGGCTCCAAGGAAGAACAGTGTGAGGGCAGCGAGACCGCGGACGGCGAGAGCGTAGGCGCCGATGGCGAAGTTGTCGGCCATGGCGGCGACGATTCCCGACATATGCGAGGTGTATTGACGAACGGCGAGGAAGCCTCCGGCGTTGACGGCGCCGGCAACAAAGGCGAGATAGCGGGCGAGGTGCCTGTCGGCGCGTTCGGAGCGATTTACGGAGGTGAGGCGGCGGAGGTAGTGCAGAGGCATCGGGGTGGCCTGAGGTCTGATTGATATTTTAGTTCTTATGGGATGGCGAAGTTCGGACCTATTCAGAAGGAAGAGCAACAGCAAGAGCAACGGCAACAGCAGATTCCCTTCGGGAATGACAAACAAAAGAGCGTGACAAGCAAGAGGAGTAAGGCCAGGCGGTCGCGCTTTGCGCGATGCCCACGTTTCACCGCAACGAGCAAAGAACGTTCGCTGGGTGCCCCATCTTAGCGACGATAAAGCCGTCGCGAAGATGGGGCACCCGGCGGAAAGATTGACGCTGGTCTGTCGAGTGGCTGTTCTTATGTGCGGAGGCCCAGCCAGTGGCGGGTTGTGGGGAGGTGGCGGAGGATGAGGCGCTCGGTGAGGAGGACCAGGAGCATGGAGCCGCCCAGGAAGGGGAAGTAGAGGCCGAGCGCGACGAGCAGGGCGAGGAGGGCGGCGGAGAAACGGATGGGGTGGAGGGGAGTGGGAGCGCCGAGGACGGACCCGGGTTTACGCTTCCACCACATGATGAGGCCGCTGATGCTGAGCAGGAAGAGTCCCGCGGTGGTGAAGAGGCTGAGGAGCTGGTTGAGCGGGCCGAAGAGTTGGCCTTCGTGGGCAGCGATGCCGGTGCCGATGACGCGATCGAGCCAGGGCTTGGAGCTGAAGTCGGTGCGCTTGAGGAGGGCGCCGGAGTGGCCGTCGAGGACGAGGTCGACGCGAAGAGGGCGGTCGCGGGTGTCGGATTTGGCTGTCCAGTTGCCGCCGGAGTGCATGGGCGGGGCGATGAGGACGGGGTTGGGGAGACCGAGCGGGGCGACGGTGGCGACCATCTTATCGAGATCGCGGAAGGCGTCGGGGCCGGAGAGGTTGGTTGCGTGGCGACCGAAGCCGAGGTGCTGGGCGTGTTCGGCGGCGGCAGGCTCCATAGAAGACATGTTCGGCATGCCTTCCATGTGATGAGCAGAGGGCGTGCCGGGCATGGTGTGCATGGTGGACATGCCGCTCATGTCCATAGGTGGTGCGGGGTAAGCGGCGGAGAATCGTTTGCTGCGGGCGGCGAGGGTGTCGGCGCTGCTGGTGGTCCAGTCCTGCTGGACGGCGTGGCCTGCGCTGAAGTGGCGGATGGCTTTGAGGTAACCTCCCCAGGCTTTGGCCCAGGGTAGGCCGGTGAAGAGCAGGAACAGAGCGAAGAACGAGACGTAGATGCCTGTGACGGCGTGGATGTCTTTCCAGAAGGTGCGGCCCCCGGCGCGGAGGCGGGGATAGAGCACGCCGGCGAGGCCGCTGGCATGGCGCGGCCACCAGAGGAAGAGACCGGTAAGCACCATGACGACGGCCCATGAGGCGGCGAGCTCGGTGATCCAGGAGCCGTACTTGCCGAGGAGGAGTTCGCCGTGGAGGCGTGAGGTGAAGATGTCGATGCGGTGATCTTCGTTATCGATGTGGAGGACGGCGAGGGTCTGCGGGTGGATGTAGACGCGGAACTGCGCGGTGCCTTTATCGACGAGGACCTCGGAGGCGGAGGTGGGGGTATAGGGAAGCTGGTAGGAGTCGAGCGTGGTGCCGGAGACGACGGCGAGGGCGGCCTGGACCTGCGCGTTGGCGGAGGCGCGCTGGGAGATGTTGAGGTGGTCGAAGGGGCGGTCGAGCCAGTGCTGGATCTGCGGGTGGAAGAGGAAGACGGTGCCAGTGACGCAGAGCCAGAGGACGAAGGGGATGCAGAAGAGCCCGGCGTAGAAGTGCCAGCGCCAGACGGTGCGGTGGTCGAGGGCGGTGGTGGTCATGGCGGTGTCCTTTATGGTGCGCTGGTGGTGGGGCGGTCGCGCTTTGCGCGATGCCCACCTTCGCCGCGATGAAGCTGCGGCGAAGATGGGGCACCCGGCGGAAAGCAACAGCAGATTCCCTTCGGGAATGACAAACGAAAAAAGTCAAATCAGAAGGGACAGGCCAAATGGCGAAGGATTTCAGAAGATCAGTTTGGCTGCGAACTCGATGCTGCGCGGGTCTGCAGAGTTGGTGGGTTTGCCGAAGGTGGAGGGCACGACGCAGGTGGTGTTGCCCGGGGTGGGGGTAAGTGATGGGTAGCTGCAGCTGCTGCCGAGGCTGCCGGAGGGGAAGAGGTCGTTGCGCGTGTTGACGAGGTTGAAGGCCTGGGCGAGGCCCTGGAGCTTGAAGCGGTCGCCGAGGTTGAAGGTGCGGGAGAGGCGGGTGTTGATGGTGAAGCTCGGGAAGCCGAGGCCAGCGTTGCGGCTGATCATGGTGCCGGGCGCTGCGGTGGCACAGAGGGAGGCGACGACGAGGCAGGGACGCTCGGTGGTGGTCTGGATGTCGGTGACGCCGTTGGTGATGTTGAAGGGGAAGCCGGAGTAGTAGGTGAGGGTGCCGCCGAGCTCGAAGCCGTGGGTGAGTTTAGCGGAGAGGTTTTCGCCGTGGTCGAGCGAGGTGTGGAGGGTGCCGTCGACGACGACGCGGTGCTTCTGGTTGTCGTCGGAGATGCTGCGGTCCATGCCGGGGTCGTAGTTGTTGACGGGGCCGGAGAAGAAGGCGTAGCTGACGTCGTCGATGGCTTTGGACCAGGTGTAGGAGAGGCGGAAGCTGCCGCCGGTTCCGAAGGGCAGGGCGACGGGGCGGAGATTGTAGGAAACGGTGAGGGCGTCGAAGTAGGAGTCGGCGCCGGGGTAGTACTGCTTGTTATTGGCGATGGCCTGGTTGGGACGGCAGAGGTCGGTGGGGTCGACCGTCGAGCTGCAGGTGGGGGTGTTGAGGTTGACGTCGATGAGGATGTCTTCGCCGCGGATGTGCTGATAGGCGATAGCGAGGTTGCTGGTGGGGCTGATCTGCTGATCGACCTCGAGGCTGTTCTGGATGGCCCGGGCGTTCTTCATGTCGGGGTCCATGGTGCTGAGGCTGAGGCGCAGCGTGGGTGGAAGGGTTAGTGCGGTGTAGCCGGTGACTATGTTAGGGAAGACGGGCGCGTTCGTCTGGCCGTAGGAGAGGGAGAGCGAGGCGAGGGTGCTGGCGTTGATGGAGGTGCCGTTGCCATCGGACTCAAGTGCGTTGGAGAGGGCGCGGAGGGGAACGCGATCGTAGAAGAGGCCGAAGCTGCCGCGGATGATGGTGCCGCGTCCGCGGAAGGGCTGGTAAGCGAAGCCTACGCGCGGCGAGACGTTTTTGGTGTCAAGGTTGATTGCCTTGAGCCACTGGAGGTCGTAGCGTACCCCGGCGTTGAGGGTGAGCGAGGGGCTGACCTTCCACTCGTCCTGCGCGTACATGCCGAAGTTGGGGTTGGTTTGGGGGACGACGAAGTTGCCGAAGGTCTGAGCGTAGGTGGAGTAGATGCCCTTTTGGAAGTTGGCGAGGGAGGAGAAGGAGTAGCTGCCTCGGTTGGACATGGGGAAGGTGATGGTGAGGTCGTTGAAGAGGAAGTCGGCACCGACGCGGACGGAGTGGGCTCCGATCTGGCGGGAGAGGTTATCGACTACCTCGTAGAGGCGATCGTAGCGACCTGTGGGGGAGCCGGAGGCGGTGCCGAAGGTGGCTGCGTTGGTGATGCTGACGGCGGGGCCGACCTGATCGACGACGGGAGCCTTGAGGTTGGAGTTGGTGAACTGGCCGCGGGTTTCGTTTACGGTGCGGGAGTTGATGGTGTAGATGTTCGAGACGGCGACGGTCTGGTCGAGGTCGTTGAGGTTGGCTCCGCCTGAGGTGTAGGTGAGGCCGCCGGCGTTGCGGGAGTTGATGCTGGAGACGTGGTAGAGGCTGTAGCGGGCGGTGAGCTGGTCCTTGTCGCTGAGCTTGTGGTCGATCTTGAAGAAGAGGTTATTGAAGCGGACGGGGTTGGCGTAGACGGTGATGCCGGAGGGGTCGATGTTGAGCAGCTGACCGGGGTATTTGCTGGCGGTGAGCACGGAGTTGATGGCGGCGGCGTTGGCCGGGGTGATGGTGAGGAAGTTGGTCTGGTTGAGCTGGCGGTACTCGTAGTTGCCGAAGAAGAAGGTGCGGGCTTTGATGATGGGGCCGCCGAGGGAGGCGCCGGACTGGGTCTGGGTGTAGGGCAGCAGGAGACCGCTGTAGGCGTTCTTGGCGTTGAGGTGTTTGTCGCGGAGGTAGGAGTAGATGTCTCCGTGGAAGTGGTTGCCGCCGGATTTGGAGACGTAGTTGAAGTAACCGGCGAGGGCGCGGCCGTACTCGGCCTGACCGCCGTTGGTGACGACCTGCATCTCCTGGACGACGTCGAGGCCGAAGTCGGTCTGGACGAGACCGGCGGCGTCGTCGTTGGCGGAGAGGCCGTCGACGATGAAGGAGTTGGAGAAGTTGTGCTGGCTGCCGACGGAGAGACCCTGGCCGGGGACGGCGGAGGTTTCGGCGAAGAGCTGGTTGGCGGCGGTGTTGGTGGGGCTGACGCCGGGGACGAGCAGAGCGAGATCGAGGAAGTTGCGACCGTTGAACGGGAGGTTGGCGACTTCATTCTGAGAGACGGTGGAGGTGATCTGGGAGCGGCTGGCTTCGAGGACGGGGGCGGCGGATTCGACGGTGACGCCGGTCTGGACGCTGCCGATGGTGAGGGTTATCGGGAGATCGAAGGCGGCGCCGATGGTGAGAGTGAGGGAGCGTCGGACGTCGGAGAAGCCGGGTTGGTGGATGGTGACTTCGTAGGGGCCGACGGCGAGGTAAGGGAAGCGGAAGCGGCCGGCGGCGTCGGTGGTGGTGCTGGCGTTGAGGCCGGTGTTGAGGGCCCGGGCGGAGATGGCGGCGTCGCGGATGACGGCTCCGGAGGTGTCGGTGACGCGACCGGCGAGGGAGGCGTTGTTGATGGTCTCCTGGGCGCGGATTGCAGGCAGGGATGCTGAAAGCGCAAGGAGCGCTAGGGAGAGGCTTCGGTACAAGTTGTCCTCCTACGGACGGCTGCACGCGGCAGGTCGCGTGCTGTTGCGGCTCAAGGATGTGAGGGAGCTAGCCAGGAGATGGTATTGCAGCTTGAAAGAAGACGTGCCTCAGAGGCTAAAGCCCCTTGCCTAGGAGGTCACATGCGGCACGGCTGAAGCCGTGCCCCTTCGAGACTGAACATCACCATTTAGGAGAGACGAACGGCAGGGGGGCCGCGTTTGTGACGGGCACCGGCTTCGGCAGCGCGAGCCCAGGCGGCGATCTGGCTGGCCGGGGTGGGCGCAGCGATGAGGTTGAAGAGGCTGGGGGTGTTAAGAGCGAAGGCTACGTCGAGGTGCTGGAGTTGCGAGGCGGGCGCCGGGCAGCAGGGGCACTTAGCGGTGAGCAGGCTGACCTTGGTGCCGTGGGTGAGGGCTTCGCGCTCGGCCGGGGACATCGCGCAGTGGTGCATGCCGTTGCGACGACAGCATGCCGGCAGCGACGTGTCTGCATCGGCGGTGAGGCCGAAGGCGGGCGCAGCGGTCGGAAGACCGAAGGCCAGCAGCAGAACGAGGGTGATGAGACGGCGCACTTGGAGGTAGTGTACATGGGTAGAGTGGGCGGGGCGGTCGCGCTTTGCGCGATGCTCGTCTTAGCCACGATAAGACCGTCGCTAAGATGGGGCACCCGGCAGTTGCGGCGAAGTTGCTGACGGATAAGAAGCAGGTCCTTCGCTGCGCTCAGGATGACAATAGAGGTAGGGAGTTGTAGGGATTTTCCACCCGGGAATGAGGGATAATGGGAGGGTGGCGATTTTCGCCCCAGTAACCACTTCCCAGTGACCCGAACGGCAGTGAGGACATATGTGCGGTATCGTTGGCGTCTTCGGACATAGTCCGGTAAGCCAGGTAATCTACGACTCACTCTCCATGCTGCAGCATCGTGGGCAGGACGCAGCGGGCATTGTTACGAACTACCAGGGACGGTTCTACCTCGAGAAGGGGGAAGGCCTGATCACGGATGTGTTCAACAAGAGCAACATGGCTCGGCTGCTGGGGAACGTTGGTGTGGGGCATGTGCGGTACCCGACGGCGGGATGTTCATCGGTGGCAGAGGCCCAGCCGTTTTATGTGAACTCTCCGTATGGCGTGGTGTTTGCGCATAACGGTAACCTGACGAATGTGGCTGAGATTGTGGGCGGCCTGTTCGAGACGGACATGCGACATCTGAATACGCGTTCGGACAGCGAGGTGATGCTGAACGTGTTCGCGCATGCGTTGAGCCGTCGCGGTGCGGTGAAGCCGAATGAGTTCGATGTGTTTGCTGCGGTCGAGGAAGTGCATCGTCGCTGCAAGGGCGGCTATGCGGTGATCACGATGATCGCTGGTGTAGGCATGGTGGCATTCCGCGATCTGCATGGGATTCGGCCGCTGGTGTTCGGCACGCGCGATACGGGCAAGTTCAAGGACATGCCGAGCGCGACGGAGTACATGATTGCGAGTGAGAGCGTTGCGCTGCAGGTGGGCGGCTTTGAGCTGCATCACGATCTCGAGCCGGGCGAAGTGATCTTTATCGACATGGAGGGCGAGGTGCATCGGCATGTAAGTCTGCTGGCGCATGAGAAGGCCCCGTGTCTGTTTGAGTATGTGTATCTGGCGCGGCCGGATTCGGTGCTGGATGGTGTGTCGGTGTATGAGGCGCGCATCAACATGGGTACGAAGCTGGCAGCGAAGATCAAGCGCGAGTGGGCGCATGTGCCGATCGATGTTGTGGTGCCGATTCCTTCGACGAGCCGGATAGCGGCGCAGGAGATTGCTACGCGACTGAACCTGCCGTATCGCGATGCGCTGGTGAGAAATCGCTATGTGGGACGCACGTTCATCATGCCGGGACAGGCGCTGCGCAAGCAGTCGATTCGGCGGAAGCTAAACCCGATTCCGAATGCGTTCCGCGGCAAGAACGTGATGCTGGTGGACGATTCGATCGTGCGCGGAACGACGATCAAAGAGATTATCGCGATGGTGCGCGAGCAGGGAGCTGCGAAGGTGTATGTGTGCTCGGCTGCGCCACCGGTGCGGTTTCCGAATGTGTACGGCATCGATATGCCAGCGCGATCAGAGCTGATTGCGACGGGCAAGGATGTGCAGCAGCTGGCGAAGGAGATTGGCGCGGACGAGCTGATCTTTCAGGACCTGGATGACTTGAAGGCTGCGATCACCGAGGCGGCGCCTGGGCTGACGCACTTCGATACGTCTGTCTTCGATGGCATTTATGTGACCGGAGACATCACCGAAGAGTATCTCAACCTGCTGGAGCGCCAGCGAAACGACACGGCCAAACAAACAGAAGATGTCGCAAGCCATATTTCGAGAAACCTCGCAGCCCATATCTAAACTGCCGGTCGTGCGCATCCTGCGCGGACCTGCGGCGCTGACACCGTTCGAGCGGGAACGGTTGACGACGCGACTCCAGACAATCGATGCAGGCGCACAGGTGGTCGCGAGCGACTACCTGTTTGTGCTGCAGGTTGTGAACGAGGATGCGGTGCTGGATGAGGCACGGCTGTTCGAGCTGCTGGGTGTGGTGGACAGCGAGGCGGTGGAGGCAAGCGGGGCGCGGATGTGGGTGGGGCCGCGCGCAGGTACGCAGTCGCCGTGGTCGAGCAAGGCGACGGAGATTCTGCACAACACTGGCTTTACGAGTGTGCTGCGCGTAGAGCGGGCTCGCGAGATTACGGTGAGTGGGGCGAGCGATCTTCATGCAGTGGCGGCGGCACTGCACGATCGCATGACGGAGAGTGTGTTCTTCGCGAGCGCCGATGAGTTGAAGATGTTGTTTGCACCGCGGGAGCAGAAGCCGCTGGCGTACATCGATGTGCTGGGTGAAGGTGGCGCGGCGATTGAGAGAGCTGACCGCGAGCTTGGCTTGTCGCTGGCGGCGGATGAGATTGAGTACCTGGTGCAGGAGTTTACGCGGCTGAAGCGAAACCCGACCGATGTGGAGCTGTACATGTTTGCGCAGGCGAACAGTGAGCACTGCCGGCATAAGATCTTCAACGCGACGTGGACGGTGGATGGCGAGAAGCAGCCGAAGTCGCTGTTCGGGATGATTCGGAATACGCATGAGATGTCGAGCGAGAATGTACTCTCGGCGTATCGCGATAACGCTGCGGTGATTCGTGGCTGGCGCGGGGGTCGATACTTTCCGGATGCGAAGGATGGGGTGTATCGCGCGCATGAAGAGGCGATCGACATTCTGCTGAAGGTGGAGACGCACAATCATCCAACGGCGATCTCGCCGTGGCCGGGAGCGGCGACGGGTTCGGGTGGTGAGATTCGCGATGAAGGTGCGACGGGGCGCGGCGGTAAGCCGAAGGCGGGGCTGAGCGGATTTACGGTTTCGAATCTGCAGCTGCCGCAGGCGCCGCAGCCGTGGGAGCAGACGATTGGTCGGCCTGCGCATATCGCTTCGCCACTGGACATCATGATCGAAGGGCCGTTGGGCGCGGCGGCGTTCAACAACGAGTTTGGGCGGCCGAATCTTTGCGGCTACTTCAGGACTTTTGAACAGACGAGCGAAGGAGTGGCGTTCGGATATCACAAGCCGATCATGCTGGCTGGCGGACTCGGCAACATTCGCACGGAGCATGTGGAGAAGGGCGAGATCAAGCCGGGTTACAAGCTGGTGGCGCTGGGTGGGCCGGCGATGCTGATTGGGCTGGGTGGTGGTGCGGCTTCGAGTAGTGCAGGCGCTGCGAATGCGGAGTTGGACTTTGCTTCGGTGCAGCGCGATAACGCGGAGATGGAGCGTCGCGCGCAGGAGGTGATCGACCGCTGCTGGCAACGTGGCGAGGAGAATCCGATTGCGTTTATCCATGACGTGGGTGCAGGTGGATTGTCGAATGCGTTTCCTGAGCTGGTGAAGGATGGCGGCACGGGTGGCACGTTTCAGCTGAGTGCGATCCCTCGTGGCGAAGAAGGGTTGAGTCCGCTGGAGGCGTGGTGTAACGAGTCGCAGGAGCGGTATGTGATTGCGATTGCTCCGGAGCAGATGGCGGAGTTCGAGGCGATCTGTGCGCGGGAGCGGTGTCCGTTTGCGGTGGTGGGTGTTGCTGAGAAGCAGCAGCACCTGACGTTGGAGGATGGCGCGGAGAAGTCGATCGATCTGCCGATGAGCGTGTTGTTTGGGAAGGCTCCGAAGATGGAGCGGAGTTTTAGCCGCGCTGCTGCGCAGAGTGCGACGCTCGATCTGAGTGGCATTACGATTGATGAGGCGGTGGAGCGGTTGCTGCGGCTGCCCGCGATCGCATCGAAGAGCTTTCTGATTACGATTGGTGACCGCAGCATCACGGGCATGGTGGTGCAGGACCAGATGGTGGGCCCGTGGCAGGTGCCGGTCGCTGATTGCGCGGTGACGCTGAGTGCGTATGACACCGAGCATGGCGAGGCGATGGCGATTGGCGAGCGCACGCCGCTGGCGGTGATGAATGCTGCGGCCTCGGCTCGAATGGCTGTGGGCGAGGTGATCACGAACCTTGCGGGCACGGCGATTGAGAAGCTTGGCGATGTGAAGCTTTCGGCGAACTGGATGGCTGCGGCTGGTGAGACGGGCGAGGATGAGAAGCTCTTCGACGCGGTGAAGGCTGTGGGGATGGAGTTCTGTCCGGCGCTGGGCATGACGATTCCGGTGGGCAAAGATTCGATGTCGATGCGGATGCGCTGGCAGGAGGATGGAGCGACGAAGAGTCTGGTGTCGCCGCTGTCGTTGATTGTGAGCGGCTTTGCGCCGGTGAGCGATGTGACGCGCACGCTGACGCCTGAGATGAGCGCGATCGATGCGGCGCTGATCCTGATCGATCTGGGTGAAGGGAAGAATCGGCTGGGCGGATCTTGCCTGGCGCAGGTGTATGGTCGCAGCGGCGGCGAGGCTGTCGATGCGCCTACGGCTGAGGTGATGAAGGGTTTCTTTGCCGCGATGCAGGAGTTGAATCGCGAGAAGAAACTGCTGGCGTATCACGATCGCAGCGATGGTGGGTTGTTTGTGACGCTGGTGGAGATGGCGTTCGCGGGGCAGAGCGGGTTTGAAGCTCAGCTGCGGGTGTGTGATCTGGCTACGCTGTTCAGCGAAGAGCTTGGCGGCGTGGTGCAGGTTGCTTGGGAGAACGTGGATGCAGTGCTGACGACGTTTGCCAAGGTCGGCGTTGCGGCGAGCGTGATCGGGTTCAGTAAGGCATCGAACGAGGTGATCTTCCGCACGACCGAGAAGATTGTGTACGAGGACTCGCGGAGTGCGCTGCAGAAGATCTGGGCGGAGACGAGTTTCTACATCCAGAGTCTGCGGGATAATCCGGAGACGGCGGCGCAGGAGTATGCGCTGCTGGATGATGCGCGTCGGCCTGGGCTTTCGGTGAGTGTGCCGTTCGATCTTGGCGAGCGGGTGAATGCCCCGTTTGTGCATGTGAAGACGCCGCGGGTTGCGGTGCTGCGTGAGCAAGGCGTGAATGGACAGGTGGAGATGGCGACAGCGTTCGATCGCGCTGGATTCACGCCTGTCGATGTGCATATGAGTGATTTGCTGGCGGGTCGTCATACTTTGGATGAGTTTGTGGGACTGGCGGCGTGCGGTGGGTTCTCGTATGGGGATGTGCTGGGCGCAGGCAGTGGCTGGGCGAAGACGATCCTGTTCAATGAGCGGCTGAAGGCAATGTTTACGGAGTTCTTCGAGCGCAAGAATACGTTCTCGCTGGGCGTGTGCAATGGCTGCCAGATGATGTCTCAGCTGCGTGGGATCATTCCGGGAGCGGCGGCGTGGCCGAGGTTCGAGCGCAATGTGTCGTCGCGGTTTGAAGCGCGGCTGTGCATGGTGGAGATTGAGGATTCGCCCTCGCTGATGCTGCAGGGCATGGCGGGAGCGCGGGCTCCGATTGCGGTTGCGCATGGAGAAGGGTTTGTGCCGGAGATTGCGGGCGATGCTGTGGTTGGGTTGCGGTATATCGACAATGGTGGCTCGGTGACGCAGCACTATCCGCTGAATCCGAACGGGTCGGTGCAGGGTGTTGCCGGTGTGACGAGTGAGGATGGGCGGGCGCTGATTCTGATGCCGCATCCGGAGCGGATTTCGCTGGGCGTGCAGCATACGTGGACGCGGGCGCTGAAGCAGAGTCCGTGGCAGAGGATGTTTGACAACGCACGCAAGTGGGTTGGGTAGAAACAGACAGTATTGAGAAGACAAGAGTGATGAAGACGATCACGGATTGGGTGAGCGCGTGAGTTCGAAGGTTGATTACAAAGCGGCGGGTGTAGATATCGAGGCGGGCAACGAGGCCGTGCGACGGATGAAGTCGCATGTAGCGAAGACGCATTCGAAGGCGGTGCTAACGGGACTGGGATCGTTTGGCACGCTGTTCAGCCTGAAGGATGCGCTTGCCGGAATGAGCGATCCGGTGATGGTGCAGAGCACCGATGGCGTGGGCACGAAGACGAAGGTGACGGTGATGGCGGGGCGTTATGAGGCGCTGGGTCATGACCTGGTGTCGGCGGTGGCTGGTGATATCGCGGTGATGGGCGCGACGCCACTGACGTTTCTCGACTACCTTGGCCTGCACAAGACAGAGCCTGCGATTGTGGAGCAGCTGGTGAAGGGCATGAGCGATGCCTGTGCCGAGGCTGGCATTGCGTTGGTGGGCGGCGAGACGGCGGAGATGCCTGCTGTGTACGCGCCGGGTGAGCTGGATGTTGTGGGCTTTGTGACGGGCGTGGTCGAGCGCGAGAAGCTGATCGACGGCTCCAGCATTGTTGCGGGGGATGTGCTGTACGCAGTGAACTCAAGCGGCCTGCATACGAATGGCTTTTCGCTCGCGCGCAAGTTGATTTTTGAGATGGCAGGGCATTCGATCGATGACAAGCCTGCAGAGCTGCAGGGAGAGTCGCTGGCCGATGTGCTGCTGGAGCCGCATGCGAACTACGTGGCGCCGATTCGGAACATACTGAACGCGGGCGTTGCGGTGAAGGGCATGGTGCATGTGACGGGCGGCGGGCTGGTGGAAAATACTCCGCGGGTGTTGCCTGAGGGCTTGGGTTGCGTGATCGACCGCGCAACGTGGAAGCCGCAGCCGGTGTTCGAGTGGATGCGCAAGCTGGGACAGATCGAAGAGATCGAGATGTACCGCACGTTCAACATGGGTGTGGGCCTGGTGATTGTGGCACCGGCTGGTTTGCAGCAGGAGATTGCGGCTGCGATTGTGGCGTATCCGAAGCTGCGCGTGTGGGAGATGGGCCGCGTTGAACCGGGCACGGGCGTGCGATTTGGTGGAGTGTAAGCGCGATGAGCACTGTGACAAGAGAGCAGCTGATTGCGGCGATTCCTGATTGCGTGACGAAGACGGAGCTCGCGCTGGGTGAAGGTGTGAAGCACTATGTTGGCAAGGTGCGTGACACGTTCGAGCTCAGTGACGGCCGCATGTTGTTAGTGACGACGGACCGGCAGAGCGGGTTTGATCGGATGCTGGGCGCGATTCCGTACAAGGGGCAAGTGTTGAACCGCACATCGCTGTACTGGTTTGAGCAGACGAAGCATATCGTTGCGAACCATGTGATCGCGAGCCCGCATGCGAATGCGTTGCTGGCGAAGAAGTGCCGCGTGCTGCCGATTGAGTTTGTGGTGCGCGGGTACATGACGGGGTCGACGGACACTTCGATCTGGACGCAGTATGCAAAGGGCGTGAGGAGCTTCTGCGGACATACGCTGCCTGAGGGCATGACGAAGAATGTGCCGCTGCATGAGAACCTGGTGACGCCGACGACGAAGGAGGCCACGCATGATCGGCCGATCACGGCGGAAGAGATTGTCGCGGAGAAGTGGCTGACGCAGGACGAGTGGGATTTCGTTTCGGCGAAGGCGCTGGAGCTTTTTGCGTTTGGACAAAAGCTGGCGGCAGAGCGTGGGCTGATTCTTGTCGATACGAAGTATGAGTTTGGTGTGGATGATGCCGGAGCGATCGTGCTGATCGACGAGGTACACACGCCGGATTCGAGCCGCTACTGGCTTGCGGACAGCTATGCGGAGCGCGTGGCTGCGGGCAAGGAGCCGGACATGATCGACAAGGAATTTTTCCGGCTGTGGTTCCGGGAGCGCTGCGATCCGTACAAGGATGCGGTGCTGCCGACGCCGCCGGAGGATCTGATTGCGGAGCTGGCGTCGCGATACATCCTGCTGTTCGAAAAGATTACCGGTGAGGAGTTTGTACCGGATGCACGACCGCTTGAGGCTACGGTGCTTGCGGCGATAGGAAACGCAAGATGACTGAACGGATTCTGATTGTAGGGTCGGGCGCTCGCGAACATGCGATCGCTGTGGCACTGGCGCGTTCGCCGCAGAAGCCTGCGCTGCTTTGCTTCAGTGGAGCGAAGAACCCTGGAATCGATGGGTTGTGTGAAGTGTATGGGCTGGGCAGCATCACTGCGCCTGCAGAGGTTGTGGCGTTTGCTGCGGAGCATGGTGCGACGCTGGCTGTGCTCGGGCCGGAGGCTCCGCTGGCTGCTGGTGTTGCGGATGCGTTATGGGCGGCGAAGGTGCGTGTGGTGGGACCGACGCAGAGCCTGGCGCGTGTGGAGTCGAGCAAGGCGTTCACGCGGGAGTTGCTGGCAAAGTATGCGATTCCGGGCAATCCTTTCTTTCAGCGCTTCGAGTCGATGGATGGCGTGGACGAGGTGCTGGCGCGGTTTCCGATGCAGCATGTGATCAAGGACGATGGACTGGCCGGTGGCAAGGGTGTAAAGGTGTGTGGCGATCATCTGCTGTCGCAGGCTGAGAGCGTGGCCTTCTGCAAGGAGCTTGTAGAGCAGGGACATCCGTTTGTGGTGGAAGAGAAGCTGGAGGGCGAGGAGTTTTCGCTGATGAGCTTCTGTGATGGGAAGACGCTGCGACACATGCCTGCGGTGCAGGACCATAAGCGCGCCTACGATGGCGACAAGGGACCGAATACGGGTGGTATGGGAACGTACAGCGATGCGGACCACAAGCTGCCGTTCCTGCTTGAGAGCGATGTGGCCGAGGCGCAGGCGATCAATGAGCGCGTGGCTGCGGCGCTGGCGGAGGAATGCGGCGCGCTGTATCAAGGGATACTGTATGGCGGGTTCATGGCGACTCGCGATGGTGTGCGTTTGATTGAGTACAACGCGCGGTTCGGCGATCCGGAGTCGTTGAATCTGCTGACGCTGCTGGAGAGCGATTTCGTTGCGGTGTGTGTGGCGATTGCGGATGGAACTCTCGATGCGGTGGATGTCACGTTTGCGAAGAAGGCGAGCGTGTGCCGGTACATCGTGCCGGAGGGATATCCTGACACTCCGCGCAAGGGCGATGCGGTGGTGATGCCGGAGCAGTTGCCTGCGGGTGTGAGCGCGTATTTGAGCGCTGTCGATATGGTGGATGGAACGCTGGTGGCTATGGGGTCGCGCACGGTGGCGTTTGTGGGTGTGGGTGAGACGCTGGCCGAGGCAGAGGCGATTTGTGGCGAGGCTGCGAAGCAGGTGCCGGGGCCGTTCTTCTATCGCACGGACATTGGAACGGCGGCTGCGATCGAGCGGCGTATGGAGCATATGCAGAAGCTGAGGTCGGTATGAGTCTGCGGGTAGGGGTACTTGGATCGACGCGCGGGACGGCGCTGCAGGGCGTGCTGGATGCGATTGCGGATGGTTCGCTCGATGTTGAGATTGCGGTGGTGATCTCGAACAAGGCGGAGGCGCAGATCCTGGAGCGCGCTGCGAAGTATGGCGTGAAGACGCTGCACATCGACGCGACGGGACTGAAGCGCGCGGAGTACGATGAGCGCGTGTCGGCTGCGCTGCAGGAGGCTGGCGTCGAGCTGGTGTTGCTGATCGGATACATGCGGATCGTCACGACAGCGTTTGTAGATGCGTGGCGAGGGCGGTTACTGAATGTGCATCCTTCGCTGCTGCCTGCGTTTGGCGGCATGATGAATATGAGTGTGCACGAGGCGGTGATCGCGGCAGGTGTGAAGCAGACGGGATGCACGATCCACCAGGTGACGGAAGAGGTGGACGCAGGGCCGATCGTGTTGCAGAAGCGCTGCGAGGTGCTGCCGGGCGATACGGCGGAGATGCTGAAGGAGCGCGTGCAGGCGCTGGAACAGCAGGCGTTCGTCGAGGTGCTGAAGGATTGGAGACGCGGATGAAGAAGGCTGCGAAGAAGGTGGTGGTGGGCATCATCATGGGGTCGAAGTCGGACTGGCCCACGATGGAGAACGCTGCGAAGATGCTGGATGAGTTCGGCATTGGGTACGAGGTTGAGGTGGTTAGCGCGCATCGCACGCCGGACAAGATGATGCGGTATGCGGAGAGCGCTAAGGATCGCGGGCTGCGGCTGATCATCGCGGGCGCTGGTGGCGCGGCGCATCTGCCGGGCATGGTGGCGGCGAAGACGAGTGTGCCGGTGCTGGGAGTTCCGGTGAAGAGCCGCGCGCTGAATGGGCTGGATTCGCTGCTATCGATTGCACAGATGCCTGCGGGAATTCCGGTGGCGACGTTTGCGATTGGCGAGGCTGGAGCGAAGAACGCTGGGCTGTTTGCGGCGGCGGTGCTGGCGCATGAGGATGCGAAGATTGCGAAGGCGCTCGATGCGTTCCGAGCGAAGCAGACAAAGACGGTATTGAAGGGACCTGATCCGCGCGTATGAGTGACGTAAAGACCTCACGAGTGGGAGTGCTGGGCGCCGGGCAGCTGGCGCTGATGCTGGCCGAGGCTGGCAAGCGGCTGGGCGTGGAGGTGATCTGCGCCGGGCAGCCGGGTGACTGCGCAGAGCAGGTGGCCACTCTGGTGGTAGTGGACCTGAACGATGCGGAGCAGGTGGCCGCGTTTGCGAAGCAGGTGGACGTGGTGACGATCGAGAGCGAGAACACCGAGATGTTCGTGTTGGAGGGATTGAACGTGCATCCGAATGCGCGGGCGATCGGAATTGCTCAGGATCGGTTATTGGAGAAGCGGTTCTTCAACGAGAATGGCATTGGATGCGCTCCGTTTGCGCAGGTGGACAGCACGGAGGATTTGCAGCGCGCGGTGGCGGAGCTGGGGCTGCCTTCGATTCTGAAGACGCGGCGTATGGGGTACGACGGCAAGGGGCAGGTGCGGCTGGAGAGCAGTGGCGACATCGCCACGGCGCTGGCGGAGGTCGGCAATGTGCCGTGCATTCTTGAGGGCATGGTGCGGTTCAGGGCGGAGGTTTCGCTGATCGCGGCGCGTGGGACGACCGGCGAGATTGTGTTCTATCCGCTGATTGAGAATGTGCATCGCGAGGGGATTCTGCGTCGATCGACGGTACCGTTTGCTGGTGCGACGGCGGAGTTGCAGGAGCTGGCGGAGACGTATCTGCGGAAGATCCTGGAAGCGCTGGAATATGTGGGCGTGCTGGCGGTGGAGTTCTTCGTGGTGAACCGCGGGCTGCTGGCGAACGAGATGGCACCGCGGGTGCATAACTCGGGGCATTGGACGATTGAGGGCTCGGCCACGTCGCAGTTCGAGAACCATCTGCGAGCGATTGCAGGCATGGAGCTGGGAGCGACGACGAGCGAGCCGACGGTGATGTTGAACTGCATTGGCGAGATGCCGAGCGAGGTCGAGACGGCCAGCACGGCTGCGCTGCATCGGCATGACTATGGCAAGGAAGCGCGTGCGGGGCGCAAGGTGGGGCACATCACGTTTGCGGCGAGTGAGCGCGAGGCGATTGGCCGGTGGTATACGCGGCTGAATCCTGAGGATTAGTGTTGGTAGTCCTGCCAGAGGTACTCGAGTGCTTCGGGGAGCGTCTGGAGTTTGACGGCGTGGTCGGTGTGGCCTGCGTTCTTGGCGAAGACAAATTGGTAGTGGTAGCCCTTCGCGGCGAGGACGTTGGCCATGTTCTCGTTGGCGAGGACCCAGTCGTGCAGGTTGTCGCGCATGATGTTGGGGTTAAGGAGATCGCGGTCACCGACTTCCATCCAGATGCGCAAGGGCTTGGTGGGCGATGAGGGAATGAGGTGCTCGTGGAACTCCCATGCACCGTGCGGGGTTTGCGGGTTGGGTGGCCACTGCTGGTTGACGTAGGTGCCGGAGTAGGTGAGCACGCGGTGATAGAGGTTGGGGCGATACCAGGCCATGATGAGAGCGCAGGAGCCGCCAGAGCTGCCGCCCATGGTGGCGCGGGCGTTGGGGTCTTTGCTGAGACGAAGGTGGTACTGGCTTTCGATGCGGGGGAGGACTTCGGTCTCGACGAAGTCGGCATAGCGCGGGGACATGGTGTCGTATTCGAGGCCGCGCTCGCTGCCTTGCGCATCGCCGCTGCCATTGGCGAGGGAGATGGCGATCATGACGGGGACGCGGTGGGCGGCGATGAGGTTATCGAGCGTGGTGAAGAGGGTGCGGTCGGGGCCATCGGTTCCGATGATGAAGGGAGCGACGGTGCCGGGAACGTATTGCGCGGGGACGTAGACGGCGACCTTGCGGGTGTAGGGCGCGTGGTGGCTGGTGGTGACGATGAGCTTGGCCGGGTCGGTGGGGTCAGGTGTGCCGAAGGTGCCAGCGTCGCGCGCGATGCCGGGGTAGAGCTTGCTGTCGGAGGAGTTCATGGTGAACTCGTAGACGGTGCCTTGTGGGACGCTGGGATTGGTTGAGGTTTCGGGTGCGGCGGTGTGCGTGGGGCCAAGGATGAAGTTGCCGTCGGTGGCAGCGGGGGCGTTGGTGTCGTCGGCGAGGCTTGTGGCTTTGACGTAGCCTGCGGTGGCGGGATCGCGTGTGGGCGGTGTGGGCGGTGTGGGGCGCGGGGTCTGCGCGGTGGCGATAGTGCTGAGAAGAGCGATGGCGAGGGGCAGGCGACGAGTCATGGAGTCCTCTTAGGTGCGCTCCATTGTCGCTCGTGAGTAAGGATGTTGGCGAGAGGTTATCGGTGGAAGCCAACGGTGGCGGCTAAGCGCTTGCTGTCATAGAGGCGGCCATCGGTGACGACGCTGACGACGTTCCGGAGGGCGCTGATGTTGGTGAGGGGATCGCCGCTGACGAGGACGAGGTCGGCGCGCTTGCCGACTTCGATGGTGCCGGAGTCGGCGTCATGGTGCATGGCGCGGGCGGGAACGATGGTGGCGGACTGGATAGCTTGCAGGGGCGTCATGCCGGCCTGTACGTAGAGTTCGAGTTCGCGGTCGAGGCCGTAGCCGACGAGGTTGGTATCGCTGCCTGCGACGATGGGGACGCCTGCCTTGAACAGTGCGGCAACGGCCTGGAGGTTGGCGTTCATCGTGGCGTGAAACTTCGTTTCGTCCATGTTGGGCTTGCCGATGTTGTTGAAGCGAAGCGCGAGGGGATAGGGTGCGGCGTTGACGCCGGGTTCGAGGCTTGAGGTGGGGATGCTGGCAGGATGGTTCGCCATCTCTCCCCAGCCGAGCGTGGGGTCTACGACGATGTGTTTTTCAACGAGAAGCGCGATGAGTTTCTTTGCTCTATCGGACTGGAGGTCGGCGGGAGTGAATGGGGCGGTTGAGCCGAGGGGCTTCATCGCGTTGGTGATGTATTGCAGATGATTGATCTGGTCCATGCCATCGGCGATGCCTTCGAAGGCGTCCATAGCGCTGGGCACATGGCCGGTGACGGTGAGACCGCGCTTGTGGGCTTCTTCTGCGATGGAGCGCAGGACGAAGGGTTTGAGCTGCGAGTAGACCTTGATCTGGTCGAAGTGCTGATCGGCGTAGAGGTCGACGGCGACGACGCCTTCGCCGGGTGTGTCGGCGGTGAAGGCGCCGAAGTTGAGTGGACCTCCGCCGTCGATGAGGCCAGCGAGCAGGAGACGCGGGCCGAGTTGATGCTGGGCTTCGAGGGCGTGCCGGAGGGTGATGAGGAACTCGAATTCACCGCCGCAGTCGCGCGCGGTGGTGATGCCAGCGGCGAGGAGTGCGGGGCCGAACTCGATGCCGGAGTAGTGCGAGTGCATCTCCCACAGGCCGGGCAGGATGGACTGGCCGTCGGCGTGGACGATGCGGGTGCCGGGGGGAATGTGGACAGAGGCTGCGGAACCAACGGCGGCGATGCGATTGTTGCGGATGAGGACGGTGGAGTTTTCGACGGCGGGCGCGCCGGTGGCGTCGATGAGACGAGCGCCGACGATGGCGAAGTTGATGGAGGCTGTGGGGCGCGTGGCGCGGGTGAGGTCGGCTAGGTCGAGCATCTCCTGACGGATGCCGCTCTGGATGAGGGCGTCGAAGGCGGAGCTGTACTCGTCGAGGACTTCTTCCTGTGGCAGGCCGCCAGCGAAGGTCATGAGCGCGGCGACGCGTTCGCTGTCGTTCATCCAGAGGACTTCACGACCGAAGATGAGATTGGAGATGGTGTAGCGGGTGAGGCGAACGATCTGGCCTTTGACGGTAAAGACGTCGTGGCCGACGGGACGGATAACGACGGGCAGCGCCTGTGCGGAGGCGCGGAGCAGGGGGAGTTGCGCGGGGTGCTGGTGGTGCAGCCAGTAACGCATCATCATCATCTGCGCAGCAGCGGGCATGTTGGCGAAGCCGGTAAAGGCGACGGGCGGCTTGAGGAGTGTGCGGTTGAGATCGCCTTCGCGCACGGAGACTTTATTGCCGGTGATCTCGGTGAGCGAGGAGGTGTCGACGCCGGGTGCGGTGTCGGTTGCTGGCGTGAGGGTGTGAAGTTCGAAGCGCGTGGGGATGAAGCCGGGGAGCAGGTCGAGGGTCGCGGTGGTGGTGCGCTTCATGCCGCGGTCGGCGGTGTTGGTGGTGATGGAGAGTTGCTGCTGTTTGCCTGTGTCGGTGACGCGGTATTCCTCTGTGCCGATGGTGTGGAGGATGAGATGAACGGCGTAGATGCCGTGCTCGGTCTCGAGTGGCGCGTGCTGTGCCTGGATGGTCTGAGGAACAAAAGCGGAACAGTAAAAGCAGAGAGAGAGCAGGGCGCGACGCATAAAGAGAGGATGGCCTTGGGCTCGAATGCGAGCTAGGAAGATGCTACCTGATCGCGACAGCTGGTCTGTTTAGGAGTATTGTCCTTTGGTCGATTTCCGGGATGGAATGGTTTCCACCTGCGAGTGGGGGCTATGATGGCTGGGATTGGCGAACGGCAAGTATCGATGTTGAGGGAGAGATGGTCCAAATGCGAAAGCTGATTCTTGTGCTCTTTACGGTGGTGATTACGGCCCAGGCAAGCCCGGTGCGGCTTCGTTCGAATGGATTGACGACACCGCTGGGGATCGATACGCCGCATCCGACGTTTAGCTGGCAGAGTGATGCGAAGACCCCAAACTGGATGCAGGCGGCGTATGAGGTGCTGGTGGCGACGCGAGCGAGCGACCTACTGCCGGGCAAGGCGGATGCGTGGGATTCGGGCAAGGTGGATTCGTCCTCATCGGTGGATGTGGCGTATGCGGGAGCGACGTTGAAGCCGCAGCACAGGTATGTGTGGAAGGTGATCAGCTGGGATACGAAGGGCGTGCGCAGCTCGTCGCTGCCGACGTGGTTCGAGACCGGGATACTGCAGGAGAATGACTGGAAGGCGCAGTGGATCCGGCATAAGGATGTTGCGGACGAGAAGGAGCTCGATGCGATCCGGCTGGTGTGGATTCCGAAGATGGATGCCGAGCATGTGCCGTCTGCGACGAAGGTGCAGTTTGCGTATCATCTGCCGCTGCACGAGAAGCTCGAGGCGGCGAGCCTGCATGTGTATGTGCGCGGTGAATTTACCGCGAGTGTGAATGGGCATGTGACGGGGCATCACGATGGCTGGGGAGCGTTTGATCGCGAGGAGATTGCGGGGTATCTGCATGAGGGCGACAACGAGATTCTGCTGGATGTGACCTCGCACCGCGCACGGAAGGATGCGCCGACGGCGATCGCTGCGTCGATTCGGCTGACGCACGCGGATGGACATGAGGAGCGGATCGTTACGGGTGGCGAGTCGACGGATGGTGGATGGCAGGAGCGGTTGAAGCCGACGGACAATTGGCAGCCGGTAGCGGTGGTGGGACCGCTGTCGATGGACTTCGGTATTGGACTCGATCGCGATAAGCCGATTCATGGGCCGACGTCGATTGCGGTTGGAGCTTCGCTGCTGCGCAAAGAGTTCAAGGTGGCGACGCCGGTGAAGACGGCACGGTTGAGCATTACCGCGCTAGGTGCGTACAAGGTGTTTCTGAATGGGGAGCCGGTTGCGCCGAAGACGTTGCTGTCGCCGGGATGGACGGACTTCCATAAGCGTGCGGAGTATCAGACGTACGATGTGTCGTCGCTGGTGAAGGCCGGGCAGAATGCGATGGGCGTGATGCTGGGCGCGGGCTGGTACAGTTCGCCGATGACGTGGTCGGGCTTTCGCTTTACGCCGGGGCCGACGCTGCTGCGCGCGCAGCTCGACATTACGTTTGCTGACGGACGGCATGAGAGCGTCGTGACCGATCCGACGTGGAGCACCTCGTCCTCGCCGATTACGTTTGCGGAGATCTATGGTGGCGAGTCCTACGATGCGCAGCTGACGCAGGCAGGATGGGACAAGGTTGGCTTCAAGGCTTCGAACTGGACTGCGGCCGTGGCGGGCACGCCGCCAGACGCGGACATGAAGTTGATGGCCCAGCCGGATCTGCCGATCACGACGACGCAGAGTGTGAAGCCTGTGAAGCTGGATGCGGCGAGTGCCGTTCATCCGTACATCTACGACATGGGTCAGAACATGGTGGGCAACGTGCGCATCCATGTGCATGGCGAGCGCGGGACGGTCATCAAGCTGCGGTATGCGGAGCGGCTGAATCCGGATGGCAGCATCTATACGGAGAACCTGCGCAACGCGGATGCTACGGATACGTATGTGCTCTCCGGGCAGGGCGAAGAGGTGTGGACGCCGGCGTTTACGTTCCATGGCTTCCGCTATGTGGAGCTCGATGTGATGAATGCGAAGCATACGATGATGGCGACGCTTGGAACGATTGAGGGGCTGGTGTACAACAGTCTTCCAGAGAAGCCGACGATTCGCCTCACGAGTTCTAACGAGACGCTGAACAAGATGAATGAGCTCGGCGAATGGGGCCAGCGCGGCAACTTCGTTTCGATTCCGACGGACTGCCCGCAGCGCGATGAGCGACTGGGCTGGATGGGCGATGCCGGAGTGTTCTGGCGCACGGGAAGCTACAACTTCGATATCGATGCGTTCACGCATAAGTTCATGCTGGATGTGATCGACGCGCAGAAGCCGGATGGTGCGTTCACAAATGTTTCGCCGGATGTGCTGTCGGAGCCGGGCGCGCCGGGATGGGGCGATGCAGGAATTTTCATACCGTATGCTGCGTGGCTGCAGTACGGCGACAAGGTAACGGTGGAGAACTCATGGCCTGCGATGGAGCGTTGGATGGACTTCATCCTGCGGAACAACCCTGACTATCTGCGAACGAAGGCGACTTCGGAAAACTATGGCGACTGGCTTGCGCCGGATCAGCACACGCCGCCGAACCTGATTGGCACGGCCTATTGGGCGTTGGTGGCGCGTGAGATGACGGAGATGGCAAGAGCGCTTGGGAAGACGGAGGATGCGGCGAAGTATCAGCAACAGTATGAGAGTATTGCTGCGGCTTATCGCAAAGCGTATGTGAAGGCGGACGGTTCTGTTGAGGGCAATACGCAGACGGGCTATCTTGCGACGCTGTTCACGGGGATCGCTCCTGAGAGCCAGCGCGAGGAGATGGTGTCGCGACTGGTGAAAGATATACAGGCGCATGGCAATCATCTATCGACGGGCTTCCTGGGAACGCCGTTCCTGATGTTTGTGCTGGATGAGAACAAGCAGACGGACCTTGCGTTCAAGCTGCTGCTCTCGGACACGTATCCATCGTGGGGCTACATGGTGAAGAAGGGTGCGACGACTTGGTGGGAGCGCTGGAACGGCGATACTGGCGATCCGGGCATGAACTCGTACAACCACTATGCGTTCGGTTCGGTGATGGCCTGGGTGTATCGCAGGGCTGCGGGCATCGATACGGATGCGACTGGGCCTGGGTATCACGAGATCGTGGTGCAGCCGCACTTCGATCCGAGCCTGCCTAAGCTACATGTGGAGTATGACTCTGCCTATGGCACAATCGTGTCGGATTGGTCGGAGGCGAGGCACCAGTTCACGCTGAAGATTCCTGCGAATACGACGGCGAAGGTGTCGCTGCCGGATGGGCGGACTGAGAGTGTTGGCAGCGGAGTGCACACGTACTCTGTCACGAAGTAGGAAGCTAAAGAAGAAGGAAAAGCGCGAGGAGCGGAGGCTCTTCGCGCTTTTCTGTGTGACCAAGGCTACTGTGTTCTAGTCGTCATCGTCGTCTTTGTACTTCATCGCGGCTTTGACGAGGGGCTCAGGCGAAAGGATTTTGTCCTCACCGGGGTAAGGGCGACTCCAGCCGGTGGTGACGTACCAGGTGACGTGATTCAGGAAGTTCGGATCGACGGAGTCGGCCTTATCGTACTTGCCCTTCATGACTTTTTCCGTGGCTTTGAGCCAGGCTTTTTCCATGGCGTTGGTAGCGGCGGAGGCGTCTCCAGTAAGGCCGGGACCTTTGTCTAGAGGAATGACGGCGGCGAGGTGGTTGTAAGGGGTGAGGTCCGGCGTGTCCTGAAAGGCATCGAACATGGGCGAAGCGACCAGGTCGAACTGCGTGAGGGGTTGCGTGCCGAGGATGTTCTCGATGGTGCGATTGATGTTTTCAGCGGTGTATGTGGTGTGAATGACCTTGCCCTGGCCGGGTGCCTGCGGGGCGGCGGTGTAGGGGCTGATGATGTAGATGGGCTGACGATGGCCGTCGACGTGATCTGTGCCTGCCTGGGAGTCGTCCTCTTCCACAAAGATGGCCGACTGCGCCCAGACCTTGCTGTGGCTGATGACGTCGACGATGCGTCCGAGGGCGAGGTCGTTATCGGCCTGATAGTTGATGGGTAGAGGATGGCCGGTAGAGGTACCTGCGGTGTGGTCGTCGGGTAGCCAGAGGATGGTCAGGTTCGGCACCTGATTGGCGGCATCGATGCGTTGGAAGTCTTTGATCCAGTAATCCGCGCGGTACTGGTCTGGAATATCGAGATTGAAGGGAGGGAAGTGTGGGTCCATGATCTTCGCGGCCGAAGGGATCGCGGAGGTTACGTGTATGGCGTCATCGGGGACGACGCAGCTTGCGGCGGGCGCACGGCCTTCTTTGCAGAGTGAGGTGTTGTAGAAGTCGGTCCAGGTGTAGGCTGCGCCGTTAGGCTTCTTCGCGACGGTGGTGCCGCTGCTCCACTCACCATAGAGACTCGCGTTGAGGCCGCGGGCTTCGACGGCTGTCCAGAGAAAACCTTGGGGAGTGTTGGTGAGGGCGTCCTCTGCTTCGCCGCCGGGGTAAGAGCGAATCCAGTCGGGCGAGAGGATGTCGTTGGAGTAGAAGGAGCCGGACATGCCGATCCACGGATGGCCATCGGCAGACTGTCGGCTGGGTGCGTAGACGTTGTCGAGCAGAGGGAAGCGCTTTACGAAGGCATGCTGATTGGGCAGAGCGGAGGCGAAGACGGCGAGCTCGGGAGCTCCGTTGCCCCAGGCTACGTCGCCGAGCATCTGGTCGTAGGTGCGGTTCTCTTTGATGATGAGAAAGACGTGTTTGATGAGCGAGGGTTCGCCGATGTGGAGAGGCACGGCAACAGGCTTGGCAGCGGGGTCGATGTACTCTTTGCCGACTTCGATGTTTGTGGTGAGATCCCAGTGATTGTTGTTGAAGACCTGCTTGCTCAATCGACCAAGCTCAACCGCGTTGGGTTCGGAGATAAGATTTACGACGCCCATGTCGGCATGGGTGTTGTAGCCGACGACACCTTTGGTTGTGGTGGAGTTGCCGCGAGAGCCGAGGCCTTTGTCGTCTGCGATGACGAGCTGTTTTTGCGCTTTGTCGTAAGTGATGGATGTGGGGAAGTACGCGGTTGGAATGTAACCGATGACTGGGTTGGGCTCGCGGCCCTGGAGATTGACGACCGCGACGGCGTTCGCCTGGCCGAGGGTCACGTAGGCCTTGCCATCGCCTGTGACGGCGACATCGTTGGGGCCTGAGCCGAAGACACCGCCAGCGATGGGAACGCTGAGCGAGATGGTGCGGGTAACGGTGTCTGTGCTGAGGTCGATGATGGAGAGGCTGTCGCTGTAGGCGTTCGCGACATAGAGACTGGAGCCGGAGAGGGTCATGCCTGCCGGATGGAGGCCGACGGGGATCGACTTGATCACTTTGCCCGCGGCGAGGTCGACGACGGAGACGGTGCCGGTGAGGGTGAAGGCATCGGTGCGATCGACCACGATGGGGGTGCCATCGGAGAGGTTGGTGAAGTCCGCGCTGGTCGCGGGGCGGCCGCCTTCGTTGCTGATGTAGGCGTAGTTGCCGCGAAGCAACACGCTGTTGGGGGCGTTGCCGACGGGGATCTGGGCGATGAGCCTGGCAGGGGATGCGGCGAGGTCGATGACACCGAGCGTGTTTGCTGCGTTCAAGGCAACATAGGCTCGCTTGCCGTCCGCGGAGAGCGCGATACCACCGGGGTTGATGGCCTTCGCGTTGTGATAGAGGCGACCGTCTGCGGGCGGTTCTGGAAGGGCCACTCGCTGCTCGTGGCTGAGCAGGCCGGTGCGCTTGTTCACGGTGGCGATGACTACGTAGTTGTTGTCCTGGCTGAAGAGCAGCTTCGATCCTTTAGACGAGTAGGTGATGCCCGTGAACGAGCCAGCGCTGCGATCTTTGACGGAGGCGGCGCCTGGGTCTTCGGGGATGAAGCGTTGGAGGACCTGACCCGTCTCCGTATTGATGACGATGACTGGCTGCGGGGAGCCCATCAGAAGCACGGCCGCTGTGTGGCTGGACTGATCGGGATTGAGTGCGATGGCTTTGGCTCGTACGGGAGAGCCGAGTTCGATGATCTTTCCGGCGGGTGTGAGTGTCTGGTTGTCGGATGCGACGATCGAGCCATCCTGCTGCGGGCCGACGGTGCGGTTCGGGCTGTCGACCCTGGACTTCGTTGACTGCTTTTGGGCCGCCTCCTTGCCCATGATTTCGTCTTTGGGAGCGGCCACGCTGAAGCCGGAGTTGCTTGGCTGTGATTGGGGCGTCTGACTGAGAGCCAATGCCGAAGTCATGGACACGCATACGGCGGTGAAGCCTGTTGCGCAATGAGAGAAGAGACGAGTCCGGCGCATGAGCAACCTCTTTTTGACCGCTGAAGCATGGCGCTGAGCGGAGTTAATTGTTTGATGTAACGATACAACTTTGTTTGTGGCGGTAGCGTGGACTATCGCGAGGCGCATGCGCAGGCCGTGAAGGCCTCTGCGGTTGGATGATTCAGGCTGCAGGCATAGCCGGGCCAGCTGGGGGACAGCTTCTTGCCGCCTGCACCTTTGAGGAAGTGTTCCTGATAGGCGCGGCTCTCCTTGCCTGTTCCAGAGGTGTCTGCCTGAAGGGTAGCGATCACGTCTGCCAAAGATTTTGGCGTGAACGCCGTCGCGTTATAGGTGGAGCCGAAGGCGTACTCTTTCGACCAGACGGTGGCTTCGCCCGTGGCGTTTGAGGCTTTGTAGACGGCGTAGTCGGCGAGCTGGGCGGAGGCAGGATTCACGGTAGCAACGGTGAACGAGGGCAGGTTGCCGCTGACCGGCGAGACGGAGCTAATGACCTTGACGGGCACGCCACCGGTCGTTGAGGGGAGCAGGAAGAACTCGTCCATGTGGGTATGGCCGAAGATGCCGAGCGTGATGGTGCTGGCGTTGGCGGCCACTACATTGGCTAGATCCTCATTGTCCTGGTAGCGCACGACCTTCAGCGTGGGGCAGGAGGAGTTCTTTCCGGAAAGCGAAGCGTCGGCGTTGACGATGGGCGGCAGATGGCCGAGCAGCCAGACGCGCTGATGAGCGGTTCGAGCCTCGGTGAGTTGTTGCTGGAGCCAGGTGACTTGTTCCTGCTCGCCTTTCTTGTCTCCGGCGTTTGCTTCGCAGTTGGCGAACTTGGGCATCATGTAGATGTCGTCGATGACGATCAGGCGGGTGTTCATCATCGGCGCGGGCATGGTGAGGGCGTAATAGCCTGCGGACGCATAGGTGCGGGCTGCCAAGGCTTTGTCTGCCACGCTGATGCCGCGCAGGCCTGCGATGACGGTCGAGGTCGAAGCCTTCAGGTATTCGTCTTGCGTGTCGAGACGGTTGTGATTGCAGCGCGAATCGTTGTTGCCGAGCGCGAGATAGACGGGGATGTCCGGAAATGTCGACTCCACCCTGCTCATGACGAAGACCGTCGTTTTTTCAGCGAAGGCAGCGGAGGCGGATTGGTCGTCCGCCTGGCTCGAGGGCATGCCGATGGCGGCGCGGTAGCGGCAATCGAGGTCATGCACGAGGAGATCGCCGCTTACCGTTACGAAGGCTGCGGAGTGGGAACTAGCTTTCGCTGCAGATAGGCTGCTTTGCAGAAGGGCATAGGGCGTGTCGATGCCGGCCTTCCCGCTGCATTCGTCCTGCAAGGCTGCGAAGCGCGCGGGCTGGTTAGGCGAGGCAGGGGACTCAAGGATAGAGGTCCACTCGGAGAGAGGTGCCTTCTGCAGGCGAGCGACCTTATCTGGATCGTGCAGGGGGTCGAAGTGCAGATCGCTCAGCATGACGACGGGGGCTTGTGCTGGTTGCTGCGCGGTCAACGCGCTAACCGGGACGACGAGCGCAAGAGTGTTCAGGACGCAAGAGATCACTGCGATGTGTGAGCTTAGGCGAAGTAGATTCACGAGCGAGATTCTCCTTCATACAGAGTACGCAGGTGTGCGTAGACGTTTTACCTGAGGCTAAAGGGGCGTTGCAGGGCTAGGAGGTAGTGGCCTGACTGGAGTCAGGCGTTATGCAAAGACAAATGCCTCCACTTCTTGAGAAGTGGAGGCATATCGGTTGCAACTTACCGGCCCTTAGGTGTGAGTCCGAAGGTGACGGAGAGCATGATGCTACGCGCTGGCAGGATACTGATGGCGTCCTGTCCATTAATGGGCGTCTGCCCCACTGTGTTGAACGGGTCGACGTAGGTGATGCCGTTCACTATGACGCTCTGCGTGATCGGTTTACCTGCCAGTGAAGCACTGGTGATGTTGTGGTTGTCGAAGATATTGTTTAGGGACAGAGCTAACGTCGTGTTTGTGAAACGGCCTGAGCGGACGGTGTAGTTGACGTTTGCGTTGGTTAGGGTGAAGGGGTTCACTGTGTACTGATTGTGATAGGAGCTAACATCCTGATACTGCGTTCCGACGCGCTTGTTGAAGATGCCGACATCCCAGGACTTCTTCTGGTAAGTCAGACCCTCGGTTTCGATGTCTGAGGGAGTGTTCGCAACATGTTGACCTGACGGTGCGGTGAAGGTGTACTGCGCTGTCGTGGTGGTGCAGCCGGTGGTACCCGTGGTGCAGCTTCCCGCCAGCGTTCCATTGTAGGTGGCACTATCGTAGCTGCCGTTGAGGTAGAGGCTGAGGCCTGCTACGAGATAGATGTTGCCTTCCGCCTCAAAGCCAACCGTGTTCGTGCTGGGCGTAAGGAAGTAGACGGGCTCGCCGGTGGAGAGCGGTGTGAACGAAGAGTATGTGTTGTCGAAGTGAATGTGAAAGAGATCGGCATCGAAGGTGACGCGCTTGAGCTTCAGCACAGTGCCGCCCTGGTACGTCAGGTTCTTTTGCTGCTTAGGAAGTGTCGCAACAGGCACACCGCTTGCACCCTGGCTGAAGTCAAAGACTGCGGAAGGAGGCACGACGCTGCCCGTTGCTCCCTGGAAGTAGGCCGACCAGTTATTACGAATGCGGTAGTTGACAGAGCCCGAGGGCAAGGTCGACAGGTAGCTGCCACCGTTGGTGATGAAGGTGGACGGGTTGCCATTGAGCGGGCCAATCTTGCCACCGTTGTCGGCATACTGCTTGGTGCCGATGGTGTAGTAGGCCCATTTGACTCCGGGTGTCATGGTCAGCTTCGAGCCGAAGTGAAACTCATACTCTGCGAAAGGCTGATAAGAGTTAGTGACGTAGGTCTCCGAGAAGTTGGGCAGCGTCGAATCTGCGTGCGATGAGCTGGTTGGATCGGAAGGATACTGGTGGCGGTTGGTGTTCGCCCACTCATACCAGAGACCGGCGCGCAGGATGCCATGCTTCGATACCTGCGAGAGCTCCGAGGTCTCACCGTACTTGCGGTAGCTGTTGTACTTGTCGACCGCACAGGGATAAGCCGAGACAGAGATTCCATTGACGGTGCTGACCGTGCCGACATTGCACGGAGCGATCTTTAATCCGAGGTACGTCTTCGATCCATTGATGCTGGTAGCGTCGGTGATGGTAGTGGCCTTCGAGTAGTACTCCGAGTTGTCGTAGTTGTAGGTGTAAGGCTTGATATCGAAGATGAAGCCCTTACCGAGGTCCGAGTGCACGCCGACGTATTCGAAGTCGGTGGGCACATGGTAGTAGTTGTATTTATCGTCGAGATACAAAAGCGGATCGGAGTTGTTGGTCAGCAGGAAGTTGAGACCGGCGCCAGTGAACGGATAAAGACCGCCAGGTCCGCCGGTGAGAGCACAGCTATAAGCGCTGGTCGAGCTGACGCCGTACATCTGGCAGCGGGTCGCGCTGAAGTTCGGCGTGTTGGCATCGAGCCAGATGACGGCGGAGAAGCCGGTGAGAGTTGTCTTGTTGCTGAGGCGGTATTGGAACTGGATATCGCCGCCGTTGCGCTGCTGGTTGTTCAGGCTCTGATAGCCATGCGACTGCAGGTGGTGGATGTCGAGGTTGAGGTTGAACTTCTGTCCCGGGCCAAAGTTGCCGGAGTCATACTGCGCGTCGTAGAGAAAGGTATTGAACGATCCGCCGGAGAAAGTGGCACGCAGATTGTCGATGGGGGAGAAACGCTTGGAGAGCAGGTGGATGGAGCCGCCGAAAGGGGCAGGTCCGATGGTCGATGCCGAGCCGGGGGAACGATCAAAGTCGATACCGCCGAGAAATTGAGCAGGGAAGAACGCCCATGAGTGATGGGTAGGGGTGTTGGTGTCGTAGAAGGGGATGCCATCGAAGTCGATGTCGTAGTCGCCGTCGGGGAAGCCGCGGAAGTAGGTGCTGGACTGACCGAGGCCGACGCCGTTGCTGTTGGTGGTAAAGGTGCCGGGCGCCATCTCGACGGCCTCACCGTAATCGGCCACGGGCGACATGAAGTCCTTAATCATGGTCGAGGTGATCTCGGTGCGAGCGGAGGTCTCCGAGAGCACAGCGTCCATGGGAGCAAGAGAGGCCGCAACGGAGTGCGTCTGGTCGGCGTCGACGGTGATGTCCGTGGTTGCGCTGCCGATGGGGAGTGAGAAGGTGATTTCTGTGCCGCTCTCGCTGAGCACGATGCCGTTCTTCATAACGGCGCTGAAACCGGGCGCCACAGCAACGAGATCGTAGGTGCCGGTGGGCAGATTGCTGATGGAGTAGTGCCCCTTGGCGTCGGTGGTCACGGTCTTGTTGCGTTTGGTGGAGGTCTCGTGCAGGGTGACGGTCGCGTTAGCGATGAGTCCACCCTTGGCGTCTTGTACGGTGCCCTGGAGAGTGGCTGTCGCCTGGCCGCTGTGCGTGTGGATGCCGGTGGCATAGGGACGCATCGCCGGGGCGGCAAGCATCAGTTTGGTCGAGAGCGTGCAGAGGCTTGCGACCACGAAGAGCCGCAGACTGCGCGAGGCGCTGAACCGCAGCTGCACACGAGAGATTTCAATCAACATTGTTTGTCCTTCCCTGAGGGAGAGTTCTTAGCCTGGCGCAACACTGTCTGCGTTTCCGTGAGGTACTCCATGAGAGGTCATGGCGAAGCTGGATTTCGAGGTGAAATCCGCGACTGGCCGCAGAGCAAATGGCTTACTGGCTTGGTATCACTTTGTCAGGGAAGGACGCCGTTCTCGTAACGGACTCGTGAAAGCTTGGTGACAGGAGTGTTAATGGCGGAGGGGTCTGTGGAATATGAAGCTAACCTTAAGGTTCTGGCGGAAACGTATATGTTTATTGATCGAAATGTAGCACCAGGGTATCTCCTGAGCCGCCAGCGAGGCGTGGCAGGGAGGCTGCCAACCTGTTCGTGGAGTCTTTGAGCGCCATCCCAAGAGTGGCATCTGTTGCGTCCACTAATACGCTGACGGGCAACGTCACGCGCGAAAGTTGGAACGCAAAGGGCTTCCGATCTTTGCAGTAAGCGCAAAACTACGCGTGAATGGGCGTGAAGCCTTCAAACGCGCTGAAGGCGAAGAAACCGATCTTATTTGAGGAACCTGCAGACGGAAGGGTATAGCAAGGCCACGAGAAGAGCCATCGTTGGCGATATCTTGAATTTGTGATGGTGTTGAAGGGAGTGCGGCAACATCTTCGTTCGGATAACGGGTCGGTTTTCGTGGCTTGTGACCGCGCATATGATGGCCGTTACAGGAGCCAAGACTTGTACTGCAACGATCCAAAACAAGAGATTCAGCTTTGCTTTGGACAGCGATCAAAACCCTACCAGGCGGGCTGTGAATTGGAATCCACGCGGACCGCCGATGCGTGTGGTGCCTGGTGCGTAGAGCGCCTGCCCTGCGGAGAAGAGCGGGCTTCCTGGCGAGCCGAAAAGGCTCACCTGCTGCGGGCCGAAGCTACGATTGCTGGCGCCTGTCACGTTGAAGATATCCATAAAGAGATCGAGGTGATGACCTTCGCCTTTGAGGGTGAAATCCTTCACTACGCGAACGTCCCCATCACCGAAGACAGGGCCGCGATAGATATTGCGAGGCGTTACAACTCCGTTCACGACGGCACGATCATTGAAGTCGTTTGCGTCGTTTTGTGTATCGAAGCCAACGAGAGCAGAGTACGGAGAACCTGACTGCGCCACTATCAACGGATTGAGTTTGAAGCCTAGCGGAAGATTGAAGATTCCCGCTATGTTCAGCACATGCCGCACGTCGAGGTTCGAGTATGCATTTTCTGCTCGGAGATCGAAAGGGTTCAGGGCAGAGCTGATGCTGTACGGGCCATCGCTGGAGTCGCCGTCTTTCGTCTGCGATAGGGTGTAGTTCAGGCTGATCTGCGAGCGCGTGGATAGCTTCGCGAGGGCGGACAGAGTGAGACCGTCATAATGGGCATGCGCGCTTGACTGGTTCACCATCTCTCTGCCGATTGCGAGGATTGGTCGCAGAGCAGGGAAGATCGGCACCCCTTGCGCGTTGATCGTTGGTGCGTTCAGATTTTCGTCAACGGTGCGCTGTAGCTTCCACGTGGAGGCGTGCAGATACTCTGCGCGCATGATGAGCTTCGAGTCCACGGTCTCATCCACACTTGCCGCGCTCTGGAACGAGCGGGGATTGCGGAAGAGGGGATCGATGGCTTCAACGAGAGACTGGGGAGTGGTCAGCCCACTGGGCACTGTGCCCAACGCGATAGGCGTCGTGGTTCTTGCGTTGGTGAGGGTAAGCAGGGCGGGATCGAAGTAGCTATCCGCAGTGACCGTCTGTGTGCCATTATCTGCGAAGACACGATGGAAGATCGTTGCCGGAGTGGGCGCGTCGTATAGCCCGCTAGATACGCGTACCACGGTGCGGTCATTTGCGCGCCAGGCCAGTCCGACGCGGGGTTGCCACTGCGCTAAATCATTGGGGACGCGTTGTGACTGGGCGATGAGCGTGTTGGCGTTGAAGGGCTGTGGGTTCCACTGGCCTGCCCAGCGAAGGCCTGCCGTAAGGGTCAAGCCGCGATGCAGTTCGACACGCTCGTTCGCATACAAGCCGAGACTCTTTACCGCCTCGTTGTAACGCACATTGCCGGTCACGAAGGTCTGCTGGAAGCGCCGAGGAGCATTGTCTAGATAGTCAGCCAGAGAGCTGTAGTCGAAGCGCCCGTTGAGGTTTTCTTCGCGCTGCTCGTAGGACGGATCGTAGAAAAACGCTCCTCCAAAACTCAGCAGCGAACGACCTCGCGAGAGCGTAACGTCGTCCGTGATCTGCCATTGCTGGGCGGTGTAGAGATGAGTGCCGAGGGTGCTGCCACCGAGCGTGCCGAATCCGTTGATGACGAACGCAGGAGCCGTCGAGAGCGGCGTGATCGCACGGTGATCGCTGGACCACGCAACCAGAGCGCGGTTGACGCTTGTTGCACTTAGAACAGTCGAGAGACCCACCTTCGCGAAGAGACTCTGTCCGCTCTCGTTCGCTGCGGTGGATGCGGCTCCAAGTGTGCGCTCTTCGCCATCGCCGCTGAGATCTTCCATACGCGCGGAGCGAACGCGCGTCCCAGCGATCTCCAGGTTCAACGTGTTTCTCGTGCCGAGAATGGCATCGAGGCGGCCCGAAATGGCAAGAGGTTTGTCGCGTTCTTTGATCTGCCCCTGCAGCGCGAGCAGGTTTGTGGGAGTTGCGAACGTTGGTGCTTGGGGCGCGAACTCGGTGAATCGAGGCGCGTGTAGAAGGTTCTGCTCGATGCCGGCGTAGAAGAAAAGTTTGTTCTTCACGATGGGGCCGCCGTCGGAGAGACCGAAGTTGTTCATCGTATTGCTCGGGCTATTGCCGAAGGCGTCCGAGGATGTAAGTGTGGCTGGCCTTGCCGTGTAGAAGGCTTCGCCGTGAAGACGATTCGAGCCTTCTTTTGTCGCGACGTTGACGAAGCCTGCGCTTGTGAAGCCGACCTCGGCAGAGGCGCCGGCAGTCACGAGCTGAAACTCGCGTACGACTGTCTGCGGCAAGAAAAAAGGATGATCCTCGGCGGTGCGCGCGGAACCGAAAAGCGGGCTAGAGAAGGCGACATCGTCGACCTGAGTGATGAGCGCATTGGTTCTCTGTCCATCGACGCTCGTGCCGTCGTCGTTGTCATGGGAGTCCGCGGTGAATTGATCGAACTGTGTCACATCTCGATCGCGATTCGGTAAGTACGTCTCGGTAAGGCCTGCGAAGAAGGTGCTGACGGAGGCTTCGCTCTGGTTGATCGGCGGGGCCGTCGTGTTTCCTTCGGAGGTGCCAGCGCGTGCCGACACGGTCGTTTTCTGTTTCACGTCGGTGATGTCCAGCTTGATCGCAATGTCTATGCTGCTGCCCAGACCGACCGTGAGCTTCGTGGGTTTGCGCAGCTTGAGCGACTTCGTTTGCGCATCGAGGGTGTATGCACCCGGAACGAGACCATTGATACGAAATTCGCCAACTGCATCCGACCGAACGACACGAATGGTTGCCAGATCCGTACTACGAATCGTGATCGTCGCTTGCGGAATGGCGAGTCCTTGTGGATCGGTAACCTTGCCGAAGATGGAGCCGGTGCTGTTCTGCGCGAGCAAAGTGCCCGCGCAGAACAGGAGTACGAATAAGGCAGATAGCCGACGCATCAGAAACTTACCTTTGCCGAGAACTGCAATTCACGCGCGGGTAGCTGTGCTGTAGCACCTGCGCTCGGAACGCCCAGTGTCGGCGACGGCGAGGTGCCGGTTCCGTACACGCCGTTGAACGTGACGAAGTTGGGATGGTTGTTGACGTTGAAGGCCTCGGCGCGCAGGTCGAGATGCACTCGTTGATAGATGGGGAACGAGCGTTCGACGAAGGGGTCGACGTAGTACATAGCTCGACCGCGACCGGTGTTGCGCCCTACAAGCACGCCATTGATGATGGGCCGGTCGGTCGTCGCACCCGTATCTCCGCTGTTGGTCAATCCAGTGGTCAGGTTATAGGGCAAGCCGCCGGCCATTGTCGCGATCCCACCGATTTTGATCTTCAGCGGAGCGGTATAAAAGCCGCTCAGGACGAATCGGTTGCGCTGGTCGTAAAGTGCGTTGCCGTACTCAGCTGGGCCAGTCTTGAGTGGATCGTTGGGGTTCTGGCTTGTCGCGTCGGGATCGACGTTATCCAAGGTGTGAGACCAGGTGTAGCTCGCAAGCAGAACGCCCCTATCGCCGAAACTCTTGCGCAGGTTTACATCGAGAGCGTCATAGTGCAGAAAGCCATTGTTCACGTCGCTCTGGATGACGCTGTACGGAGGCTGCGTGGCCGCTGTCGACGCGGTGCAACTCGTACCCTTCTGCGCGAAGTAGTAGACCCAGTAAGGTCGACTGCAGTTCGTTGCGATCGCCGAGCGAACGGTGATGTTGTCGGTGCGTACGAAGGAGGCGGGCGCGTCCACGTCGAGCGGTCGCAGAATGCGCAGTCCGTGGGTGCCAACGTAATCCACGCTCAGCACGGTCTCGCGCGCCAGGCGCTGTTCGACGCTCAAGGTGTCTTGCTCGGAGTACGGGTTCAGCAGCTTGCTTGGGTAGCCAACCAGCGTGGAAGTGGGAAAGAACTGGTTCAGGTACGCACTCTCGCCGGGGCGGATATAGAGGCTGCGGAGGGGGGCGACTGCACCCGTAGGGAACGATGGCAGAGGGGCTGCAGCAATGCTGGTGGGGAATCCGACCTGTCCGGGCGTCGCGGTGTAACTGAAGACGCCGGTGGGCCCGGTAAGCGCATAGCTCGCTTCTTCGTTGTCTACGATCTGCGAGTAGTAGATGCCGAAGCCACCACGGATGATGGTCTTGCCTCTGCCGAAGACATCGAGATCGAAGCCTACGCGTGGGGCGAAGTTCTTGTGCGCGTCGGTAAAGGTCTGCCCCTCGTAGCGCAGGCCGAGGTTTAGGGTGAGTCTGTTGCTGAGGCGATAGTCGTCCTGCGCGAAGACTGCATAGAGTGCATCGTTCACGGTATAGTTCGCGTTGCCATAACTCTGCGAGTAGTTTGCGACATTGGCGATGTTGTTCAAGTATGCGGAGCTCTCGCAGTAGGCATCGACCTGGGCTGCAGTCGCACCTGCAAGAGTGCAGGTGTTGTAGGTGAACTTGCCGAGATAGACGGGGCCACCGAACTCTTTACTGTTGCCGCCAGTGTGCGCGAAGATCAGTTCTGTGCCGAACGAGAGCTGATGCCGGTGCAGAGAAGCGGACACGACATCGTTGACCTCGTACTGATGGTTCATCAGCAGGGCACTCTGGCTAGTGCCGCTGGTGAATGTGGAGGACGATCCGCCGCCGGAGATAGGCACGCTGAACTGAGTGGAGAATACGACCGGATCGAACTCGGTAATGGGCGAGCCAAGCTGAAACTCTGCACGCAGGTTGTTCACCAGGTGCGAGCTCAGCTGCGTTGTGTCACCGATCTCCGTAGTGTAGGTGCGACGACGGAAAGTGCGTGCCACGTTTGCCAGCGTCGATCCGCCAACGGTGCCATTAGGATTGGTGTCGTAGAATCCGTCGCCAGCAAAGCGGAAAAAAGTATTGTTCTTCTCGCCCAACTGGTGGTCGAGGCGAAGGGTGCCCATGAGGTCGTGATAGTGGCCGATGAAGTTGCCTGGCGCAAGCGGCGAGGTGATAGGACTCGCACGGTTCTGCTGCGTCTCTTCTACGGCCCCGAAGAAGTGTGTGGCATCGCCTTTGCCCACCCGGCCGCCGAGCGAGGCCGCAAACTGGTCCATGCTGTCGTTCACGATGTCATTTCCGCTGGCTGCATTCGCGGTCGTAAAGCCGGAAAGCCTGGCTTCCGTGCCGGATGGACGATAGAGCGCGAGCAAATCGCCGTGCAGCCTATTACCGCCGCTCTTCGTCACGATATTCACCACGCTGCCTGTGCCATATCCGTACTGCGCACTGAAGGCGTTGGTCAGAACGGAGACCTCTTCGACAGCATCTTCAGGAATATTGGTAAAGATCGTCTGCCGCCCCCAGCCATCGTTGCCGTTCGCTCCGTCGATCTCGAACCACGTCTGTCGGCGTCCCGAGCCGTTGGTTGTGAAGAGGTCCTGATTCATAAAAACGTCGCCCTGATTGATGGCTGGGCGGTTCGCCGCGTTAAGCAGCGGCAGATAGGTGATGCGGCGGTTCAACAGCGGCGTCTCCTGGATTTGCGTTGCGCTCAAGAAGTCGCCCAGTTGCGGCTGGTCAAGATGAACGTCTGTTGCGAATCCTGCTACATCCACCCGCGTTGTAGCTGGCTCGACGCTCAGCGTTACCGTCACCTTCGCCGTGCTGCCGCCTGCGACCGAGATGTGCTGCACCGTCGCGGGCGCAAAGCCATTCTTCTCACTGCGGACGTTGTAACTACCTGCGGCGGGTAAACCGTTGAGGGTGAAGTCGCCGTGGCTATCTGAGATCACGGAGAGTGACAGGCCGGTGAGAGCGTTGGTCACCGTGATGGTCGCGCCGGGAATCTGCGCATGCGTGGTGTCCTGCACCACGCCGGTCAAGGTTACGGTATCGGGCGTCTGGGCGTGCAGCGAACCGCTTATCGTCATGGCTGCAAACAGCGCGAGAAAACGTCTCCTGAAATTGCTTGTCACTTGATGTCCTCTTGTAATCGTCTTGCAGATGAATGCGCTGTCATCTATGAAGGTGCAACGCTCCCTTGTCGCGGAACAATGCACCACGCTCTTGTTTGTAAGTTTGTACTGTGAAACTGACGGGCAGGGAAGGCTGTGCCCTCCCTACCTCGTTGCGCTATGGCTCGTCTTCGTCGCCCAACTCAATTTGATCTTCGACATCGTGATCGATGATGTGTGTATCGAGTGAGAGCAGCGGCAGGCTCTTCTGGCGGAGTGACTCGTTCAGAGACTTCAGGTCCGTCTTCTTTAGATCGTCCCACTTCTGCAGAAGGTCCTCAAGCGGTTTGCCTGTTTCTTCCGCGGCCTGTACTTGTGTCGTCGTAGGAGCAGCGTCTGCGTTCTGTATCTCGTGCTCCAGACGGGCGAGTGCGGTGCGGGCAGAGCCCAGCGTCGGTGGAGGTGCAGGGCCACCACCGCGACGGCCACCGCCACCACGCTCTTCTCCGCGCTCCACGCCGACGATCGTCTCCAGCTTGCTCTCCAGATTAGAGGAGGCGCCACTCGGACCCTTGTAGCCGTCGGCCTCCATCTGGTGCCGCAGCACGGTTGCTTCGTGAATCGCTGCTGTCGCGCGCATCATCTGGTCGTACATCTTCTTTGAAACTTCGAACTGCTTCTCTAGATCAGCAAATGTAGTTTTTACTCGCGGATCCATCACGACTGTCATCTTTGTGCTGAACGTTTTGCCGCCCGCGACCATCTTGAGCGTGTACTCACCCGGCATCACAAAGGGAGACGAAGGAACCGGAGGGGTATTGTGGGGCACAGCCTGTGAAGCATCAGGGCCGGTGGCCATGCCCGGAACTTCTGCGTAGCGCAGGTCCCACAGGAAGCGATGATGTCCGGCCGAAGTCTGCACGATGCGCGGCATCTGTGCCCAGACGGTAGGGTCGGGATAACGCGGGTCGAGCGGCGTCACGGGATCGGTGCTGCTGAACTTGTTGACGACCTCACCCTTGCTGTCCGTAATTTCGAGTGAGACGGTACCGTTGAACTTGGAGCCCAGGTAATAATCGAGGATCGCCCCGTCGGGCGGATTTTCTCCCGTTGCCATGTCTGGCGGCCACGGCGTCGGCGGGTTCATATCTCCGCGGATACGGATGGCTACCTGCGGTGTGTACAGGTGAGCGCTCTCGGCTTCGAGCTTTTCGCTGAACTGCCGCAATGGTGTCACGTCGTCCAGGATCAGATAGCCACGGCCATGCGTCGCTGCGATGAGATCGTCCTCCTTCACCTCGAGATCGCGGATCGAAACCGCAGCCATATTCAGCCGCAGTGACTGCCAGTGATCGCCGTCGTCGAAGGAGACATATACCTGCGTCTCAGAACCTGCATAGAGCAGACCTTTACGCTTCGGATCTTCGCGGATTGCGCTCGTGGCTGCACCGTCAGGAATGCCGTTATTGATCTCCTTCCACGTCTTGCCGCCGTCGTGCGTGCGGAAGAGGTGAGGTCGCATATCGTCGAGCCGAAGCGTATTCACGGCGGCGTACGCCGTCAGCTTGTCGAAGTGGCCGGCGTCCATGTTGAACACCTTCCAGAACGGCTTCATGGCAGGCGGCGTTACGTTGGACCAGTTGGCTCCGCCATCCGCCGTCGTCCAGATCAGACCGTCGTCCGTGCCGGCCCAGAGGCGGTTCACATCGAGCGGCGAAAGGCCGAGAGAGTATATGACTCCGCGTCGGGTTGGCTTGGCCGCCGGGTTGTCCTTATACGTTCCAATGACGTCGGGAATGTCGTAAGTCTCGCGACTCAGGTCCGGGCTGATTTCCTTCCAGTCCTGCCCGCCATTCTCTGTAAGCCAAAGAGTATTGGCTCCAAAGTACAACTTGTGATGATCTATGGGTGAGAACTGGAGCGGCTCGGTGCGCACTGTGCGGATGCCGCGCGTTGCCTTCGGCTCCACGTTCTGTATCTGCCCGGTCTTGCGGTCGTACCTGGTGACCTTGCCGCCATAGACGATGTCGGGATTATCCGGATCGGGAGCGGCGTAGCCGTACTCTTCGATGCCGACCGGGTGCCAGTCGTGGAAGGTGATGCGTCCGTCGTTGCTACGGCTACCGACGCAGGCGCTGCCAGAATCCTGCTGTCCGCCGCAGACGCGATACGGGAACGAATTGTCTGCCGTCGCGTGGTACATCTGCGCGGTGGGCTGGTTGTACCAGCTTGTCCAGGACTCTCCGCGGTTCATCGAGACGATGACGCCCTGATCGCTGGCAAGCGCGATGATGTCCGTGTTGTTGGGATTGATGTAGACGTTCTGGTAGTCGTCGCCGCCGGGCGCTCCTCGCAGACCGAACCAGGTCTTACCTGCGTCGGTCGATCGCCAGGTTACGACACTTGCAACGATGACGGTGTTCGGATCCTTGGGATCGACGCGGGGAACCGGCACGTCCCCGCCGCCGATGCGACCTTCGGGTCGAGAATCATTGACTGGGGCATGGATCCATGTCTTGCCACCGTCATCGGAGCGCATGAGCAGCACGCCGCCGCGAAGCCGTGCAACTTCAGCGTAGATGCGGTTCGAATCGGAAGGGGCGATCGCGATATTCACCTGCAGCTGGTCGTCGGGCAGACCTCCGCCTGTCACTTTCGCGAACGTCTCGCCGCCGTCGGTCGAGCGGAACATACCGCCGCGATCGCCAATGAAGGCGCCGTTTTCCCACGGACCTTCCTGCCGCTGCCACATGCCTGCGTAAACAATCTGCGGATTGTTTGGGTCGATCTCTACGTCGGACGCGCCTGTCTGCTCGTCGATGTAGAGGACGTTCTTCCAGGTCTTGCCACCGTCAAGCGTGCGATACAGTCCGCGCTCCTTATTCGGGCCATACGGGTGTCCCGTCACCGCGACAAACACTTTGTCGGGATTCTTAGGGTCGATCGCAATCTGCCCGATCTGCTGTCCATCGCGGAGCTGTGGAAGATGCGTCCATGTCTTGCCCGCGTCCGTAGATTTGTACACACCGTCGCCAGTCGAAAGATCTGGCCTCTGCAGGCCTTCTCCGCTGCCTACCCAGACAATATCGGGGTTCGAGTCTGCCACGGCAATCGTGCCGATCGAGCCCGAAGGCTGCGCGTCCCAGAGGCTATGCCAGGTCGCACCGCCGTCGGTCGTCTTCCAGACGCCACCATTCACTCCGCCGATATAGAAGGTGGCAGGCTGGCTTGCGACACCCGCCAGCGCTCGGGTTCTACCTGCTCGCATCGGCCCAATCTGCCGCCACTTCATGTCGTTGAAGGTGGACACTGGCGCACTCTGGGCGTAAGCGGCCGCCACACTCATTCCAAGGAAGACCAGCAAAGATGACGCTGTTTTACTGGCAAAGCCGCGCTTGGCCGAAACACGGCAGACGGAAAGAGATCGACCGAATCTTTTCACAGTGGTTCCTCGAAACGTAGATTGTGGCGTGCGGGAGCTAATCACCAATTTACAGCTCCCTCTCAACATTTTCTAACTGCAGTGTAATCATTCAGACGACGTTGGCCCGTTGAAAGACTCCCACGTTGATTTTGTGACCGGTCGGAGTCCGCGACCGCGCCGCCACAGGCGCGCGACGACCGCAGCGATGCTCACTACGCAAGCGATCTCGAGAAATATCTTCCCGCCATCCAGCAGGTCAGGATGCCCGTCCTTCAACTCCGGATCGGTAAGGATGCTATGGATGAAGAGAAGCAACATCATTGGAAACGCAAGGTAGTGGAGACGTCTCCACACAGGTCGTCCGATTTGTGTCCGGAGGAGAGAAGAGCCCACAATCAACAGCACCAGGTACGCGGCCAGCGCGCCTACTGTGTTCAGTGTCGGCTGCAGTGGGGAGTGCAGCGGCCAGATCAGGTCGACGACGCGGAACACTCGTGTCGACTGAAACAGAAGCACCAGCGGATGCGTTACAGTCAGCGCCACCGTGAGGTACGCTGTCCACTGATGCAGCATGAACACGTTAATACGACGGTGCGGCCACATTCGTACTGGGCTGTAACGCATCGACATCAGCAGGCCCAGCAGCAGATTCAACGTCGCCGCCCCCGCCGCGCCCAGCCCTAGGTACGAACACAGATCGAGTAAAGTCATTCCTCTCCGAAGAGCTCTCCTGGTTGAAGTGATGAATAGCGGGACTGAGTATAGGTGCCTTTTGGTAGTTGCGAGTACGCAAAGAAGCCGCTGTGAGGGCGACCGCTCTGCCTGCGTTTTCTCCTGCACCTGGAATCGGGAGGATTACTTCTTTGCCCTTACACTCGCTGCAGGGATGAAGCTGCACGTCGGCTCGGCCAGTTTGCTCGGTACTACGGTGAGCGGCTTCAGATTATTTTTGATCACCAGCGCGTTGAAGTCGGCGATCTGTTTCTGTGCTGCCTTCCAGGCCTCGACGGTCTGATCGAAGCTCTTGCAATCGCTCTCCCAGGTCGCAATCTGCGAAGGTGTGGGTGCCATATCCATACCCACCTGCATCATGCTGACCATGGTGTTGTAGGTGTTGTTCAGGTCCATGAACGATTGCATCGCTTTCGGGTCCACAGGACCGCGACGACCACCACCGCCACCGGTCGGCAGGGCACCACCGATCTTGAGGAGTGAGGCATCGAGTGCCTTGGCCTGAGTGGCGACATCCTCAGGCAGCTTGCTCTGCATCAAGGTCGCAGTCTGATTTCTCACCGCATCCACTTCAGCGTTGCCGTCGAAGCTCTGCTGCATGCCCTGGACCGACAGCAGCGTCAGCTTGTTTTGATTATTCAGAGCGGTCATCAATTCCGGGCTTTGTCCGACGCGCGGATCATTGATCACGGTGACTTCGCGGGTATAGACCTGACCGTCGACGGTGAGCTTCAGTTTGTAGATCCCAGGGATCACCTGCGGTCCATGCGGGCCGGGGGTAACGGAGCCTTCGGTCATGTTCATCTCGTTTTCGAGATCGTGACGCAGGGCTGGCGGGTCATCGTAGTAGAGGTTCCAATTGATGCGATTAAGGCCGATATGCGTGCTGAGTGCGCGCGACTCCGGCGAAGCGAGCCAGTAGTGCGGATACTCTTCGCCGGTGATCGGCGGGGGCGGCGTGCTGGTGATTGTGCGAACGAGGTTGTCGTGGCCATCGAAGATCTGTAACTGGATCGGGCCGGTCGGTACCTTGCTGAGGTAATAGTCCACGATGGCGCCATACGGCGCATTTGCGACATGGGGTACTTCGATGGAGAAGGGCTGATCCCAGTTGCTGTTGTTGCGAGCGCGAATCGCCTGCTCGGGCTCGAAGAAATACACCGAGGAAGAGGCAATGGTCTGCGCGTGCGCGGCAAGCTGCCGCAGTGGCGTGATGTCGTCGAGAACCCAGAAGCCACGACCGTACGTACCGATCACCAGATCATTCTGGTGATGATCGGTGTGCACCGTAAGATCGCGGATAGACGTGCTGGGAAGGTTCTGGCGCAACGGCTGCCAGTGATCGCCGTTGTCGAAGCTGACGTAGACGGTCGTTTCGCTGCCAGCAAAGAGCAGGCCCGGCTGCTGCGGATCAGCACGCATGCTGTTGATCCAGCTGCCGGTTCGCTCGTCGGCGGGTAGACCGTCGATAATCTTCAGCCAGGTCTTGCCGCCGTCGATCGTGCGCCACATCAGTGGAACGTCCACGTCTACTGGGGTAGCCGGGGTGTTCGCAGCGGAGGAAGCGTTCATCGCCGCCGCCGGTCCAAGGGCGATGCGGCCGACGACAAACGCTGTGTTCACGTTGTCTCCGGCTTCGATCGTGCTGAAGTTCGTGCGTGCAGGAGCGTCGGTAATGTTGCTGACATTGTTCCAGGTCTTACCGTGGTCCATCGTGTTGTAGATCTGGCCGTTGCTGCTGACGCTCCACATCACACCGCGCTTGACTGTCGAGATGGAGAAGTCGTTGATGGAAGGCTCAGGCACAGCCACACGCTGCTCAAAGCTCGGCTCCGGCGTGAATGTACCGGCTACGGAGGAGGGCGGCGTTCCCTTGGCGGGAGGCGTAACCGGAGCGGCGCCGCAGGACTTTTTCGGCGATCCCTTGGCTGTTGTGAGATCAGGGCTGGCGATGGAGAAGCTGTGAGCGCCGTCTCGTGTGACCACCAAACATTGGTACGCGACATAGAGGGCGCTGGGATCAAAGGCGAGATCGAACTTCTTCTGGAAGTCGCGGCCTGCTGTGAACTTCGCTGCGTCGGTACCGAAGTTCGGCGCGACGTTCTGCCACTGCCCGGTCTTCATGTCGATCTTGATCAGGCCGCTGCCGCCACCGCCGGGTCCGTAGCCAACGCCGTAAATAATCTGAGGATTCTTTGGATCGGGCGTGACAACGCCGAACTCTGAAGAAGGCAGCGGGCTCCAGTCGGTGAAGTTCACCTGGCCGAAGGTGCCGCGGCTGCTGATCATCACCGCGCCGGTATCCTGCTGTGCCGCCATGATCCAGTACGGATACTGATTATCGGTGGCGATGTGGTAGACCTGCGAGATGGCTTCTGTATACCAGAGGCTCCAGGTGCGACCGTTATCGAGCGTCACGCTGGCACCTTGATCGGACCCAACCAGCATGCGGCCGCCGATAGTCGGATCGACCCAGAGCTTGTGATAGTCTTCGCCGCCGGGAGCGCCCTTGAAGGCTTCGAATGTTTCGCCACCGTCGGTCGAACGGTACATGGCGGTGCTCATGGTGTAAAGAACGTCCGGGTTTTCCGAGTCCACAAAGACACCGCTGCTGTAAGCACCCTGACCGTTGGCGATGCGGGTGTCGTTGCCCGCCATGTGTTTCCAGGTATCACCGCCATCGTCGGAGCGATAGAGGCCAGATCCGTGCTCAATGACGTTGCCAACGATGTACATCCGCTTACCTTTGGTGTGCATGGCAACAGCCACCGCGATGCGGCCCTCGAACGGCGGAATCTTGATCTGCTTCCACGTCTTGCCTTCATCCGTGGACTTGAAGGTCAACGGCGGCTTGACCTTGCCTGTAGCGGGGCCACGTCCGCCGCCTGTGCCTTGTGTCGCCGCCAGCATCACCTTCGGCTCGTCGTAAGCGGCTTGCAAGTCCCGCACGCCATCGTAGTCCGGAGTCTTCAGGACATTGGTCCAGGTATCGCCGCCATCAGTGGTGCGATAGATACCGCCTCCGGAATGCGTGCTGTCGCCAAGCGCAGAGACAAGCACCACGTTAGGATCGGAGGGGTCGACCACCATGCTGCCGATCTTGACGGTGTCCTCAAGCCCGATGTGCTTCCACGTCATCCCGGCATCGGTGGACTTCCACATGCCGTTGCCCAGGCTGCCGCTGATGGGATCGCCAGTACCGGCATAAATGATGTTCGGATTCGATGGCGCGACCTCAATTGCACCCACACTATTAAAGCTCGTCTGCTGATCGGAGACAGGGAACCACGTCACGCCGCCGCTGGTGGTCTTCCAGATCCCGCCAAGAGGAGTGCCCACATAGAACGTGCCGCTCTGACCGATGACTCCGGTGACCGAAGAGATGCGGCCGCCGTGAAAGGGGCCCACGTTGCGCCATCTGAGACCGGCGTAGAGGCTTGGATCAACCTGCGCAGCGGCGGAGAAACAAGAAAACGTCAGGCTGGCGAAGGCCAGTCCACTCAGAACCACTCGCGAAATTCGCGTCATGATGTCAGAACCTCAAGATATTTGAACGAAAGCAGGTCGTATCGGGATAAGACTGTCGTCAGTTTATATCCACTGCGGTGGCGTATTCGAACGGCGAGAACTAGAAGTTCCGGCCAGCATCGGTTTAGCGGAACTTATGAACTAATCGCATGGGGTAAGGCCGATTTTGGCGGTGCGTTCATTTGTCCCGCAAGTCCCTATCTGGATGTGCATGTCGCGTTCTTAAGATATGTCCTGAGCTATCCGTGCCAGCCCCTGTGCAACGGATGTGAAGACGTCGCCAGATTTAAACTCAGCATTCGCAAAACGTTCTCGGAAAATTCGCTTCACTGCCGGCACCAGCGACGTGCCTCCAGTCAGGAAAACCTGATCTACCTCTGTCGCAGGAATACCCGCTTCCTCCAGGAGTGCGGTGATGCCACGGGTCATCTGTTCCAGCTCCGGAGCAATCCATGTCTCAAAGTCCGAGCGCGCAACCTGCTGCTGCAACCGCAGATTGCCTGTATCCAAGAGGAACGTCGCCTCTGTTGCCTCTGATAGCTCGGCCTTTACGCGCTGAACCGCGCGATGCAAAAGATATCCAAGATCGTCTTCCACTACCTCCCGCAAGGCGTGAATTTTTTCTGGTTCTGTCGAGCGTCTTTCCGCGACGCGAAGCATGTCTCGCACCTCTCTGGTCCGCAGGAAGGACAGCGTGTGCCAGTTCTCGAGGCGGCGATAAACCCATGCTGGAAGCGCGGATAATTCTTTGCCGAAAGAAAGTGAAAAAGAGTCCGAGCCGAGCGCGGGAGAGATGAGTCGCCTGACAATGCGCGCATCGAAGGCATCTCCTGCTAACGCGACACCTGTACTCGCCAAGACTCTGGACTTTCCTCGCGTGACATTCAGTAGAGAAAAGTCGGTAGTACCACCCCCGAAGTCCCCTATGAGGGTAATGCCTTGGATCGCGTGCGCTGCTTGATAGGCCCGCGCCGCCGCAATCGGTTCCATGGCGAACGTGATGTCGCTGAATCCGGCGTCGCTCAAGGCAGTTCGAAGTCGCTGCTCTGCAAACGCATTATCGCTTTCGTTTGCTGCATTAACAAACATCACCGGGCGGCCCACCACGGCCTTCGTCACTTCGAAGCCGAACACTTCACTAGACCGTCGCCTCAGATCCCGAAGGATGCGCGCAACAAGCTCTTCGAAACGATATTGTCGGCTAAATATCTCGGTGCCCGTGAGATTACGAGCTGCCAAGTGACTCTTCAAGGACTGTATGAGTCGCTTTTGTACCTCCTCTTCATTGGCCTCAAGATACTGTTCAACCGCTTCGGCGCCAGTCCATGAGCGAATGGCAGAAGGTCCGTTTCTTTCACGGTCACGTTCAAGATAGAGAAGGGACCGCGAGGATCGGCTACTCTCAGCTCTGGATTCGAACGGAACCTCTATGACCTTGCCCTGCCGTAGTAGAGCAACGGAGCTGTTCGTCGTTCCAAAGTCTATCCCCACAACCTGAGGTTCCTGTTCCAAACTTTCTCCTGCGTTTCGCGTAACCACTCGAGCGATTCGGTGGCACGTTCGCTCGATGTTTCCAGGTGTGGAGGCACCCACTTCAGATAAGCCAAACTGGGTAGCGTCTCAACGCGGCGCCAATATCCGACAAGTCTGTACCAAGTTAGCGATTCCAGACGCGGTCACTGGAAAGGTCGATTGGACTATACGCCCTATTCGGTTATCCAAGTGTGCCGCTCTTACGGTCTTGAAGGCATAGTCGACTCAGAGCAATAAGCAATCGATAAGAGCCTTTTCCATTACCGCATCAACCCAGATTATCAAACCCTGGGGCGCATCGCGATCAGAGGCAGTGTCGAAGGCGAAACCTTCGCTTTCAATAAGCCCCGTGAGGACTCTTATGTGCAGAACGATGGCGCTTGGTGTGGTTTTTTGCTCTGATGGGCCTTTAGTAGACGCTTGGCAGTCCGATGTGGGTGTCGATTTTCTTCCACGTCGGTTTTCATGACAAGGTATTTACTGCGAAACTTGGGGCCGGTGATGTAGCAACGTACATCTGATGAGCGGTCCTAACCCGGCAAAAAAGTTTAGGCTGGTGGGATGAAGAAGCAAGTTTGGTCACGTAGAGCTATAGTGCAGCAGGGGTTCCTGGCGGCGGGAGTTGCTGTTCTGCCTCGCCGCATCTGGGCGCAGGATTCGACGGCGGTGGTGAAGACAGACCTCGGCATGCTCCGTGGGGAAACTATTGACGGTGTGCATATCTTTCGGGGCGTTCCATATGCAGAACCGCCCGTGGGCGAACTGCGCTTCCGTCCCGCCGGGAAGAAAAAGCCATGGATCGGGGTGAGGGATGCGCGCTCGTTCGCAGACTCGCCAGTTCAGACCGGCGAACCCGGTGTGAAACATAGCGAAGACTGCCTATACCTCAATCTTTGGACGCCGACTCCGGGTGGTGTTCAAGGCAAAGGCCCGTGGCCGGTCTTCGTATGGATCCATGGCGGAGGCTTCACAAACGGTCATGCCTTTGAGGCTACTTACGACGGTTCACAGTTTGCGCATGAAGGTGTGGTGCTTGTGACGGTGGGGTATCGGCTTGGCGTCTTTGGTTTTCTGAACTGGGAGCCGCTGCTCGGTGCAGCATACGAGGGGACTGCTAATAATGCGTTGAGTGATCTGGTCGCGGCTTTGGAGTGGCTTCAGAGAAATATCAGTGTCTTCGGAGGTGATCCCGCACGTATTACGGTGGGTGGTGAGAGCGCTGGCGCAAAGCTGACAGATATACTGCTCGGCACGCCACGCGCTCAGCCTTTATTTTCGCAGGCAATCTCGGAAAGCGGTGGCGCGGAGCGCGTGTGGTCAAAGGAAGCATCAGCCGACGTGGCCGAGGGATTCGGCAAGTTATGGAAGGATGAAACCCAAACAGCTGTGGCTGCGATGCTCGATGCACCTGCTTCCGCGCTGCTGGATGTACAGACCAAGTTTCTGAAGAGCTGGCCGCAGCACTTCCCACTACGGCCTCAGATCGATGTAGATCTGTTACCGCGGTTACCCATCAAATCTATCGGCAAATCGGAAGGATCGAAACGGCTGCTGATTGGCACGAACCGCGATGAGAGCGCTCTTTTTATCGGGCCTCGTCCTGAACACGATCCGACGGCGCAGGATCTAGGCAATGTTCAATTACCGCGTTTTAACGAAGTATTTGCGAAGTACGCCTCGTTGTATCCGGACATGAGTGATGAACTTCGCAGAATCCGCGCGGTTACGGCGGAGGAGTATTGGATACCAAGTGAACGTGTGGCAGAGGCGTTCGTCAACGGAGGTGGATCTGCATGGATGTACCGGCTGGATTACGCTCCAACCAAAGGCAGAATGAAGGGGCTGGCGTTCCATTCCGAAGACATAGACTTGGTTTGGGATCGGACCAAAGCTTCTCCCGAAGCTGGGGAGACTGCACTGGCAGAGCAGATGCATGCAGCGTGGCTCAATTTCCTAAAGGGTGAACCACCTGCTGCCGCAGGTCTTCCTGTGTGGCCCCAGTTCACGCAGGAAGTGCGCTCGACGATGTTGCTCAACATCCCAAGTAAGGTTGCGGAGCATCCCCAACAGGCCGAACTTCTGCTATGGGATGGGCTTTTGTGAAGTTGTGTAAAGGAGCCTTTCGTACTTGACGTTGAAAAGTATTGCGATCCAGGGGATGGGATGCGTCAGTGTAATGCGCATGAATGAGCTATGGCGCGTGAGTGGGTTTTGGCGTCACGCGGGTGGTAGGCCACCAAGGTAATAGACGCTCAGACTTGGGGCTTTCTGGATAAGCCGCGTCAAATCCGGATTTGGGAACCGGCGAACATAGGGAGGGGCCCAGCCGATCTGGTCTCCGCTAGGTACGTTGGGAACCTCCTGTTTGACCCCTGTGCCCTTGACGAAGAGTTGCGGGTCTTCGAGGCCTGCAACCGATATGTCCGCGAGTTTATGAATGGCGCCATGCGCGTGCGCATAGAGGTTGATGTTGTTGGCTTGGCCGAACTCTGCGATGAGGACGAGAGGCGCTAAGGCATAGAGGTGATAGTGAAGCGCTTTGCTGCCGCGAGCCATCTCAAGGGGTAACGTGCCGTCCGGTCGGATCTGGTTGACACCGTTGTCGTAGGTTGCGATTCCCCAGTCAAAGTCTTTACGATCATTCGCCGCTACTCCGATCGCTACCAGCTCGACACCTGCCCAATAGAGATGATTGTTGCCCGCGTCCCCCGTCCCGGGTTTGCGGCGATCGTCGTAATAGCGTTTCGTTTGTGCTCCAACTGCTACGAGCCAGTTGCCGACCAGATCGTTCTGCTCTGGCGTGACGCGCACACCGTCTCTCACCTTGAGATACGCGATGGCAATGGCACCCACGACCCAACCTTGGACATAGTAAGCCTGACTTGAAGACATATGACCCGACAGAGAGCGGTCTTTCGCCATGGTGAGAATTCCTTCCACGGCGCATTTCAGTGCTTGCTTCGATCCAGTGGTGCGGTACGCGTCGGCAGCTATGACGATGTTCATTCCGGCGGCCTTCACCGGGTTGCTGGACTCGTTGTAAGCCTTCTGGCGAACGGGGTCGATGATCGAGTGCGTCGGGTCATCGAGACGATAAAATCCGTCGGTGGTCAGGTCAGGTGCAATGTGCGTGATTGGCGTGCAGGCATACGGCACGTCGGTCGCAGCGACGTGCTTACCATCCCATGGAGATCGAAGTGTCTGGGATGCAGCCAGGCGAGGCAGGCCGCAGAGAGCGACGCCGACGAGGACAAAGCCAACGATGTGGGACGAATCATGTCTTAGAAAGGTCATAGTTTCTCGAGTGAGAGGTTTTGGATCTTTAGGCGAGTGACCACCTCCAGCGGCGGTCACTCGCAGCGGGTCAGGTCAAAGCATTCTTAGAAGAAGATGCGTGTGGATGCTTGCATGGTTCTTGCTGCTCCAGTTCCCGTGATCTTTCCGAACGCGGTAGATCCCTGGAAGTTGGCCACAGTAGGCGCGGTGCTTTGTTCGCCCACGCTGAGAGACCCGCTCGGCGCACTGAAGTTGGTGTGGTTGATGACGTTGAAGGCATCGAACCGGATCTGGAACTTGAAGCGGCCGTAGATGGGGAAGTCCTTCGCCACAGATGCGTCAAAGTCTACCTCGCCTGGCGCGCGATTGGAGTCGCGAGGAACGTTGCCGAAGCCTGTGTTCACAATGCGCGTTCGAACGCCTCCGATGGTGTTGTACACCGGCCCCGAGGGCGTGAGAGCGAAGCTGGTGGTGTCGGTCTGCGGCGAGTCCCAGTACTGAATGCTGCTGCCATTTACGTAGGGATGAGCCAGTTTGACCAGTTGCGGATTGCCGTTAGGGCGCTGCTGCGACACGTTTGAAATCTCGTTGGTCTGCGTGACGTTGACCGGGAGCCCTGTACGACCGACAAAGACCGGGGAAATATGCCAGTCGCGCAGCCACCAGGGACCTGGTGTGGTGTAGATCATCGCAATGTTTAGCGTGTGCTTCGCGTCTATATTACCGACAGTGAAATCCATAGACCGGTAAGCACCTGTTGCCGTGTACTGTGCGTTCGCCGTGCCGTTGGGTGCAGCGAAGTTGTAGATTGTGCTCCCGTCATCCTCTTCCTTAGCGTAGGTGTAGTTGGATAGCACCGCGAGGCTTCGGTTGAAGTCGCGTTTCAACGTGGCTTGCAGAGAGTTGTAGTTCGAGTTGCCGACGCCATCGACAACAGAGAACGACTTGATGGTGTGGAAGGGAACTGCATTCTGCGTGGCCGTAGTGTTGTTGGCCAGCGTGACTGCATCCACAGACGTGAGTGGGACGATGTTCGCTGGAATAACGTAGGCAAGGTGCAGTGCATGGTTGCCGATGTAGTTCACCTCGAGTGTCATCGCAAGCGGCAGCTTGCGCTGGAACCCAAGATTCCACTGCTGGACGAGTGCCATCGGATTCAGCTCGTTGAAGGAGACACCGCTTGGCGAGTAGGGATTGGAGACCGTGGCATTGGCGATCGCGAGGCCTGGATTGCTCAATGGCACGGGAGCGACGAGTGGTAGCCCCTGCGAAAGGCTGAAAGGTTGCGCGATACCAGTGCCCAGATTGTTGTACGAGGGTGAATTGTCATATCCGGGATAGGCAAGTTGGCCACCGAGGTTCTGGAAGATCGTTCCATAGAAGGTGCCAAACGCCGCGCGGATCACCGTCTTGTCGTTGACGCTGTAGGCGAGGCCGATGCGCGGAGAAAAATCAGCTTTGGGCTCGGTGACATTTAGGGAGCGGGACACGCCGTTCTGCCCGGCTACCAGCAGCGCGCCGGTGTTAGGGTCAAAGCGGCTATAGACATTCGTCGCAATGTAGAGCGATCCCTCGATCTCGTAACGCAGACCCAAATTCAGGGTCAGCTTTGGCGTGACGCGGTAGTCGTCCTGGAAGAATAGGCCGAGGTTGTAGTTGCGACGTCCCGTCTCGGGCATCGGCTGTTCATAGCTGGCAGTCTTGATCTCTCCCAGCATGAAATCGGCAACACCAGAGGTGGCCGTGCCGGATGCGCCGTGATTGGTGATGGAACCGTCGAATGCGATAGAGCCTTCAGGGCTTGCCGCGGGATTGTAGGAGTTGAACTGGTTCTTGCGCAGCGAGCCACCCATTTTGAAGGTATGTGGGCCAAAGGTCTTCGTGACCGTACCGAAGGGCGTGAATGTATTGGTGATGTTGACCTGGTTGGTGTTGGTGTCTGAGCCGATATTGCTGAATCCCGGATCGGTGAGTTCGGGGAACTGGTTGATGGGTAACGACGCGATGCCGGTCGTCTGCGATACGTTGCCGACCTGGCCCGGAGGATTACGAAGGACGACGTTGCGGAAGAAGCCCATGTTCAAGTCGCTCACGAGGGAAGATGACCAGCTACGCGTCCAGTCGATCGAAGGGAGCCAGGCATTGTTGCAGGTGCAGTCCCAGGTGGTGTTGAGCAGTTGACTGTTGTAGGTAACAGCATTCGGAGTCGCCGTGGTGTAACGGTAGATGTTGATGCTGAAGCGATCCTTCAGCGTGGGCGTCAGGTCGACGCGACCCACGATGCGTTGATAGTGGCCGCTGAGATTCTGCAGGGACTGCCAGTTGCTGGTGTAGCGATTGTTGACGGGGTCGTATGTGCCCGCTGCATTCGGTAGCGGAAGCAGGTTCATGATGGCTACGGATGCAGGATCGAGCAGAGCGCTGACATCATTGTTGGGAATGGCGACCGTCGTCGTGCCTCCTGCCGCTCCACGCGGGCCCGGATAGAAGAGCTGCTGGGGAGCGCGCGCCTTGCCCGTGGCATCCACCGGCGCAAGCGCATAGGAGAAATGCCCGGCGCGCATGTCGGCTGTCGGGACAGTCTCGGTGATTGTCGTGGAACTGGGCTGCAATGTGCGGTCGTAGTTGAAGAAGAAGAAGGCCTTGTCGTGCCCATTGAAGAGCCAGGGTACGCGGATAGGACCGCCGAGTGATCCTCCCATCTGGAAGAAACGGTCCTTGTTGCGCGGCAACACCGGGCTGGTCAGTTTATGGAAGTACGTGTTGGCGTCGAAGTCCTCGTTCTTCATAAGGAAATAGAGGCTGCCATGATAGGCGTTCGCACCTGAGCGGGTGTTGACTGAAATAACAGCGCCTGAGGTGCGGCCATACTCTGCAGGCGCGTTCGTCGTGAGGGCACGAAACGAATCAACCCCATCGGGTGAGGGAAGCGTGAGGGGTGTACCGGTGGAGGCTACAATCGTGGAGACGCCGTTGAGCAGCACCTCGGTATTGAGCGTTCGACTGCCGTTGATGGAAAGTTGAGAGGTGCTCGGCGTGGTGCCGCCGCCACCGTGCGCGACGCCGGGAATGAATGCGAGAAGGTTCTCCGTCGTGCGGCCCTGGATGGGCAGATTCTGAACGTCAGCGGGCGTGATCAGCGTGGACACGTCTGAGGTGCTGCTGTCGAGCTGCTCGCCTTTAGATTCAACAGTCACGACCTCCGTGCTCTCGCCGAGCTCAAGCTTGACCGTCACATCCGCGATCTGCGCTACGGTCGCCTGAAGGTTATCGGTGACGGACTGCTTAAGGTCCGGGGCGGTGACGGTCACCTTATAGATGCCGGGAATAACCTGCGGTGCAACAAAGGTTCCGGCGGAATCGGTCTTACCGTTGAACACTGTAACTCCGGTCTCTTTGTTGACGATCAGGATGGAAGCGCTCGGAACGAGAGCGCCGGTCGGATCGAGTACCTGGCCGCGGATCGTAGCATTCGTGTTCTGCGCATGAGCAATCAAGTTGCTGGGGGTAAGCTCCGGAAAGAGAGCATAGGTGCCGGTCATAAGAATGGCGGCTGCAATCACAACTCTGGTTCTGCCGAATCCAATCCGTTGCATGCTGGTGAGTTGGTTTTGCGGGTTCATCTGTACTGCCTCCAAAAGTTGTTAAGTTCTGTTATCTGTGGGTGGAACTCTCTCAAATTCGCTTCAGATTCTTGGAAGAATTGAGTCGCTTTAGACCGGGGTTGAAACTTAATACCCCGATGTTCGGCAGGATCAGGGCCATCCATGTCCCAGCGCATCTTGAGGTTCAGCGCGGAGACGGTTTCCTTTTTCAAGCAGCGCCACACTCCGCCTTAAGAAGTCACTCCGGCAAGTGACTCACCGTTTGGCTCAGGTGCCCGCGCCTATCCCTTTTAGAATGAATTGTCTCTGCCCTAGTTTGAACTTGTGACAAACGTGCCTTGCGGGGCCGAAGCAAGGGCGAGTAGGATTCGTGATTGATCATGAGTCTCACCACCATCTCGAGGGACGCCTGGCATCCTCAGACGCGTCTCGACCGCGAAGCCATCCTGCGTGAGCTGCAGGAGATCCTTGCCAGCCCGCATTTTTGTAACAGCAAGCGTTACCCAGCCCTTCTTCAATACGTTGTAGAGAAGACCCTCGACGGGCAATCAGACTCATTGAAGGAGCGGACTCTTGGCGTTGAGGTCTTCGACCGGCCAGCCTCCTACGACACCAATACCGACACCGTTGTCCGCTATACAGCCGGAGAGGTGCGCAAGCGACTTTCGCTCTACTATCACGAGCTCCATAAGAAACCAGCCATCCAAATTTCGCTTCCGGCTGGCTCTTACGTTCCCGAATTCGTCCATGTTCCGGAGGATGAGTTGGAGTTCCACCCGCAATCCCAGCTATTGGCACCGTCGAACGATCCTATTCCAGCCTCGCCGCAGCAGGTTTTGTTACCCGCGACGTTTCCTGTCGAATCGTCCGCGCTGCTCTCGCGTCGCAGTGTTGTCCTCAGCGTTGTTGCCTGTGTCGCCATCCTCGGAGCCTTTGCGGGCTGGAGCTGGGCCTCTCGCAGGAACGCTCTTCCTACGCCAGTTTCCAGCTTCTGGGCTCCCGTACTGCGTGATCAACCGTCCGTGCTCGTCTGCACCGGAGGATCCGTCTTTGGACAAAACGACTTCTCCGGCGTGGAAACAGCGGGAAAGGATATCGAATATCCCTTCGTTTCCATGCAGTCGGCCTCAGCCATCGCGCAGCTTAGTGGCCTGATCGAGGTTAGCGGCTCTGTCCCGCATCTCCAGGTGGCTGCCTCTACTCCACTCAACGAACTTCGCGACCGATCGGTCATCCTTGTCGGCGGGTATAACAATCAGTGGACAACTCGGCTGGTGCAGCCACTCCGCTTTCACTTCTCGCCTGACAACGATCCCTCGTCCGCTATCGTTGATGGCGCGCAACCAGGGGTTCTGTGGAGGCGCGATCATTCACTGCCGTACTCCAGCGCCGATGACTTCGCCCTGATTGCACGCTTCCGCAACACGGTGACAGATAGCTGGGTTGTTGTTCTGGCTGGTCTCGGCCGCAACGGCACAGAAGCGGCTGCGCAGTTCGCGACGAGCCCTCGGTATATGAAACTGCTTCAGGAGCGTCTGGGCAGCGACTTCGCGAACCGCAATGTGGAGGTCGTCCTCCGCGTCAATGTCATTGATGGTAAGACGGGTGCCCCGACGATTCTCGCCGCTCATGTGTGGTGAACTTCAAGAATGGGAAGTTAAAGCTTCCAACCCGCATTTCACGAAACTTTAGCGGATTCAACAGCCTTTCTATTTCTTGTTGAGTTCGCTGCCTGCGAGCAGAAAGCCTCCGACTCCGAAGACATAGCTGGAGGATGCTGTGAAGGCGTCGGGTGCAGCTCCTACTGGCTGAATCGAACCGAGCCGACCACTCGCGTAGATGTGCGAGACCATGCCTGCCCAGCTTTTTGCTACGACAGGCTGAAAGAGCTTCGCGTCGAGTAGCTTGCGGTGGATGCCCCAGGCCAGGCCATAGGTGTAGAAGGCAGAACCCGATACCTCGGACATGGAGTAGTTTTCCGGGTCGAGCAGTCCGGTCTTCCATAAGCCATCGGGTTGCTGCAGCGATGCGATTTTCGCGGACATCTCCTTGTACTCTGCAATGTACTTCGGACGCGTCGGGTAATCCCTTGGCATCAGCTCAAGCAACTGTGCGAGTCCGGCAAGCACCCATCCGTTCCCCCGTGCCCAGAAGAGAGGCTTGCCGTTCTTTTCTTTGCGCTGTAGAAAGCTCGCATCGCGGAAGTATAGCTGCTCGTTCTTGTCGTAGAGCAGGTTGTAGGTGATCCACCACTCACGGTCCATGTAGTCGATATACTTCCGGTCGCCGGTGACAGCGTACATCCGCATCAGCACAGGCGGAGCCATATAAAGAGCATCGCACCACCACCAGACGGGCTTGTTGGGGTCGTCGGGCCGAGCCACGAGGCGATCTAAAATCGTCTTGACGGAAGCGATCTTCTTCGGGTCGGGGTGCGCCTGATAAAGCTCGAGGTAGACGCGGCCGAGAGCTTCGTCGTCCGCGTGAGGGAAGCGATCGTCGACGAGCTGCCAGTCAAAGCCCTTCGCGGTCTTCTCGACGACGGACTCATAAGTGGGATCATGCATGGAACGAGAAGCCATGATGAGTCCTTCGTAGAGAGGAGCGTACGTCCATTGCTGGTTGAACTTCGCACCGGCATAAGCGATCTGCCAGTCGGCAACTTTACGCATGGCCACCTGAATGTCTCGGGGGTAGAGCTTGCCGGAGAGACCGTCCGCAAGGGGGCCGGGATCGGTGGGCGCATCGCCGCTGGCCTCGCGGTCGACGGGTTTGGGTTGTGGTTTGACCACCGTTGAGGGCGACTGAGCCCACGCAGTGGTGGCAAGCATGAGCGAGCTGATGCAAAGGATGAAGCCCAGCTTTATGCCCGAATACAAACGATTCATCTCGCTCTCCTGATGTCTTCACCTTGCGTGCAAAGATCTAGGCAGAAATTTCTGCGAGAGCGAATATAGCAGCTTTGACATATTAGTTGCATCGCCGAACAAATAGCCCAGCTGTCTTAGAGTCTGTGGATCGCAGCAGTAGATATTTACCCTCGTCACGACAGCTAAGTTTTTGTGACCCACCAGCTCTCCTCCTCGATCCCACGTCAACGAGTGTCTTTTGCGATGGAGTGGAGTCTGAGGACCTGCTGGCTCGTCGCGGCGACCGTGGTTACTTCCTGATCTTCGCGTGCTGGCCGGCTTTGGGTAGCAACTCGACCTCGACACCATGCGACCCTTAGCGCAGCCCGCGCAGTTCCGGGGGGAACCGGCGCGGGCCTGCGCCTTCACTTGTTCGCTACAACTACTGGACGTTAAGAGTGACGCTCGCCGTGTGCGAGGTGTTCCCTCCCGTCGCTGTGACTACGACCGTGCTCGTACCTTTATTCGTGGTGGCACTACCGCAGCCGGTGATTGCCGAGATCGTAAGCGCGAATAGGAGCGCCGCCAGAAAGCTGCCGCGACCACCCAGCTTTGTACGCAACGAACGACGCAGCAGCAAGGGAAGACCAAGCAGCATGGCGACCGCGATACCTTCGTTCCGCTCCATGGGGTTCACGCCTGCAGGAGCCAGCGCCGCTTTATCGATGACGACGGTCAGCACTGAACTCCCGCTGGTGGTCAGCGTCGCCGGGGCGAAGCTGCAGTGGCTGTTAGAAGGCAGTCCCGAGCAGCTGAAGGTGACTGATGAGCTGAAGCCATTCACCATCGCGACGTTCATTGTGGAGCTCCCGCTGGTTGTAGAGCCGCTTACATTGATGGCCGTGTTGGAGATCGAGAAGGTGAAGTCCGGAATAGGAGCAGGCGTGATCGTGACCGTCACCGGAGCGGTGGTTGAGACTGTTGGGTAAACTGCGTCGCCGGTGTAGCTTGCGGTAATAGCGTCCGAACCAACGGGAAGTGACTTGGTCGTAAGCGATGCCACACCCGAGGTGATCGCCGCTGTGCCGAGGACTGTTCCGTTGCTTGAGAAGTTCACGTTGCCCGAAGGCAGGTTCGTGCTGTTGCCAGAGAGTGTCGCCGTCAGCACAACGTTCGCTCCAGCAACTGCCGTCGGCGGCGCTACACTCAGCGAAATCGTGCTGTAGATGCCGGCACCGGTACCGCTCAGTGCGATCGTCTGCATCTTGTTCGCATCGCTGTCATTGAGCGTGAGAGTTCCGGTTTGCGGACTTGTCACAGTTGGCTGGAAGACTACGTTCACGATGCAGTTGGCTCCACCAGCAAGCGACGTGCCACAGTTGTTGGTTTGCGTGAAGCCGGTGCTGGTGACGATGCTGCTGATTGTGATGGCAGAGGTTCCGGTATTGGTGACCGTCACTGGCTGCGAGGCCGAAGGAGTATTCAGCGGCTGGCTGTTGGCGTAGGTCAACGACGACGGCGCAACCGTGATGACGGTGCCCGAGGGAACGGACAAGTAGCCGACGATACCGTCATGGTCCGAACTCGCCTCGGGCCGCGCGGCATCGTTGCGGTAGACCACGGGGAAGTCAGCATCGAAGTGCGCGGGAGCGGTATGGATGAGGCTTGCGATATCCGACGTGGCGAAGAAGTGATCGATGCTCTGCGCGTCGCCGACGTAGACGTAGGAGTATGTTCCGTTGGCAACGTTGGTAGGAGCCAAGTCCACCAGGGCCGGGGTGACGATGGGCGTCGCTGGGCCAGGCACAACATCCTGGTTCGCATTCGTCGCCACACCGCGGACGATATCCAGCGTGTCGACGAGGCCGTCGTTGAACTCGAAGGCGTTGTAATCGCCGACCGAGATGACATGCTCGCCATTTGCCTGATAGCCCTGAATGAGGCTCGCGAGGAACTCGGCCTGCGCTTCGCGCTTCAATCTAACGCTTTGACCGGAGCTGGTGGCATCGGTCACGCCATTGAGGGAGCGCAGGTGGTTCACGATGATCGTCAACGGATAGTCGGCCACACCCGAGCGCTTGATACCTGCGTGCATCACCAGCGGCGGGCGATCATTCAGGACGGCCTGTGCGCCGGTGCTGTTGGTGTAGGTCGTGCCCTTACCGAACTGCGTCACGTCGGTCACGTCGACCTTTGAGGGCTTTACAAGGAAAGCGACGTTGATGGCGCTGGAGTCGTTACCCTGGGTGAGATACGGCACATAGAGCGGGTCGATCTGGCCGGCAGCAAGAGCATCCGCACTGATCTTGTTGCTCAGATCGGTCAGTGTGGCCAGGTTTTCCATCTCCTCCAGGCAGAGAATATCGGGAGTTCCCAACACATTGCGAATGGCAAGCGAGGCCTTCGCCAGCCGGTGCTGGTAAGCCGCGGACGTCAGCACGACAGCACCGGCGGTATCGGCCGTTGCGTTGTAGAATCGCTCCATGTTCTGGTCGCCGATGGTGAGTTCGTTCGCTTTGGCTGCAGGAACCGAGACGACTGTCATGCCACCCGTGACCGTCGGGCGTGTAGCGGCGTCGAGCATGAAGACCGGGCCTGCTCCGAGCTGCGGTCCCGAACCGCTGTTCGCGTTGTACTCGATGCCGGAGAAGTCCATCACGCCGGTCATGTTCGTCAGCACAGAGCCTGTAGCGAGGTCGATCGCAGCGCCGCCGCTGTCGGTTGAATCTACCGCGATGACCTCGGGGTTGTCATCGAACTGTGGGATGTTCGGATAGCTTGGCGTGAGAGGGTCAAGGACTTCAAGACCGGGTCCGCGCACCGGTCGCGTGATACCCGTTACCGTTCCGTAGAACTGGCCGTTGGAAACATACGTTTCGTCCGATTCGGTGAGCGTGCCCTGGGTGCCTTCGGTCGCCGTAAAGCTCGGTACCGTCACACGCATCGACTGATAGCGCAGGAGCTGGTACGGGCCGCCGTTCGGACTAGGCATACTGGTGGTCAGCGTGATCGGCGCAGGCAGAGGATTGCCTGTGCTGAGCACGGAGTAGCCCGTGATGCCCTTGAGTTCAAGACCTGCAAGGGTCGCGCCGCTTGGGTACAAAGTCGCTGTGCCGGTGACCTGAACCTCGGATCCCAAGGCGGGAACGGGAGTGGTCGAGGTAGAAGCTGATCCCGTGTAGACGAAGAGGCCCTCTGGCGTAGTGGGATCCGAGTCCGTAGCATTATCGCGGGATTGAAGGTAGAAGCCGTTGTACAAGACGCCGGTCACGATCCCGGAGGTCTGCACCACCTGCCCCACATAACTCGAAGCAGTCGGGGCCGTCATACCGTTGCCCATGCTGCCCTGAATGGTGTGGATCGGGGTGTACGACACCGGTGCCGTAACCGTGAGATTTGCGCTTGTCGTGCTGCTACGAAGCTGGCTGTCGCTGACGGTGAAGGGCAACTTGTAGAGATTCGCGGCCTGACCGGAGGGGATGGTGAAGCTGTAGCTGTACGTTCCGTCGCCTGCGGTCACATCTCCGTTCGTACCTGCATCGTTCAGCGGCTGGGTTGCGCTGCCGCCAAGAGCGCTGAGATCGGCAGTGACCGCGAGGCCTGTCGACGCCGGGGAAGAACCTGGCGTGCCCGCACCAGTGAGAAGCACGGACAGACCCGACGTCTGCGAGGCCGGTGTAACGGAAGCGGTCAGCGTCGGAGCCGTCGGGCTCGACGACGTTGAGCAGGGAGTGAACGTCGATGACATGTTGTGCGGCACCGGTGTTCCGTTGCTGAAGTCAGCCGCATTGTTGTCGGTATCGACGCAGGGATTCGTCCTGATGATGGCCTGCGTTGCTGTGGCATTTGGCGTGGTGTATTTGCCACCTTCTGCGCATGTAGCGGAGTTGCCAAACCCCACATAGTCCACCACAGAGGTCGGTCCGGTGCAAGATGAGGCACCGGAGGTGCCTGTCGGCGTCACCCCCGTCAGCAGAGTCGTCGTATTGACGAGAAAGACCTTGCCGATAGTGCCGGAAAGGTTGATCGCGCTGGTGCCATCGGCGGTAAAGGTAGGGCAGGCGGGTGTCGAAGAGGCGGTGCAAGTTGTGCCCGTGGCGCCTTTCATGATGAAGTGCTGGCCCGGTTGCAGCGTCACGTTGGGCAGCGAATATGCCGTGCCAGAAGTCGCCGCCGTACCACCAGAAGACACGTATTGAATAGACCAGCCATTCAAACTGACCGGCTGGGAGCTGAGATTGAAGAGCTCCACAAAATCCGAGTCGAGCACCGCGCCTGAGTTCCCACCTGCGCCGTAGATCTGACTGATGACGACGGTGGTTGACCCTGCCCAGGCCTGGGAGCCGAACATCAGCGTCAGAAAAAGAACAAAAAGAACACGACTACGGGCCGAAGAACACCGAAAAAAAGAAGACATGAAGACAAGATAGCCAAAATAAATGTCATCCGTGTAACGATTTGTTGAAACGCACAAACTATTTCAATCGTCTAAAGACGTTCACCTAGGCAGTCATGCGTCGGCTCTCTAATAGGGAAGAGATGTGGAAGCTGGAAGCAGTGAGTCAACCGGCGCGGTGCGGAAGGCACGCCCACTTTTGAACGTGTGCGAGAAAATCATTAGCAACTCCCAGTTATGCGAGAGGCTTCAGGATGAAGTTTGTGTGTCCGTGTCACAGGTTTTCCGGACACACGCGGTCCATCTCTCGACGTCGGCAGGTGCGTTTTCAGGGTTCATCTGCTGGAAGAAATGGGAGCAAGTGAAGCGATCCTGCGACATGACAAACAACCAATCCGCGTGGAGCGGGCGAAGCACTACTTGACGTTCATCTGTACGGTATTGCATTTGAGGGAGAAGTGGTGGACGCGGTAGGGATCGAACCTACGACCAGTCGATTAAGAGTCGAATGCTCTACCAGCTGAGCTACGCGTCCATTCCTTGAAACCTGTCTCGGGGAGAGTCAGGAGCGAAGCAATAAGTTTCGCTAAGGGAAGTGCAGGGGGCATTCACCGCACTTGAATAAATATAGCATGGTCCGGCGTGATTTTGCTACGCCGAACCATGAGGAAAACTCTATCCAACGAAGTCCACATTGGACTTGATCGGAATGATGCCGCGCTCGTAGCCCATGTCAAGGAATTTGCGAATAGCCTCGCGGCCGTCGTCGCCGTAGTCCAGCGTGCGCTCGTTGACGTACATGCCGACGAAACGGTTGGCCAGGCTGGTATCGAGATCGCGAGCGAACTGCATGGCGTAGTCCAGCGCTGCCTCGCGGTTATCGAGGGCATGCTGAATGCTGTCGCGCAGGGCGTTGACAACGATCTCCTGGACCTCAGGCCCAAGCGATCGGCGAATGGCGTTGCCGCCCAAAGGCAAGGGAAGCCCAGTTTGATCGTGCCACCATACGCCGAGGTCGATGATCTTCTTCAGGCCATCGTGTGCGTAGGTCAGCTGGCCTTCGTGGATGATGAGGCCGGCATCGAACTCGCCAGCGACGACCGCCGGGATGATCTTGTCGAAGGGAACGGTGACGGTTTCGATCTCGGGAGCGAATAGCTTCAGCGCGAGGTAGGCGCTGGTCATCTCGCCGGGGACGGCGATGCGAAGCTTCTTGACCTCGTCGAGCGTGTACTTCTTCGGAGCGACGATCATGGGACCGTAGCTGTCGCCCATGGAGCCGCCGCAGGACATGATGGTGTAGTGCTCCTGCACGTAGGGGTAGGCGTGGAAGCTGATCGCAGTGACATCGTAGAACTGGTCGGTGCGTGCGCGATGGTTCAGTGCTTCGATGTCCGTAAGGGTGTGGGTGAACTTGTAGCCGGGGACCCGAACCTTGTTGGTGGCGAGGCCGTAAAACATGAAGGCGTCATCGGAGTCGGGGCTGTGGGCTATCTTGATCTCGCGTACGTCGGTTGCTGCAGTAGTCATTGGTTCCTTGTGCTGGTCGAGCGGAGTGCGCGTGCTGAGCTCCGCCCGAAGTTATGCGTTGTTGCGGGTACGGTTGGGCGTGTTGGTGAAGGCGCTGTACATACCAGCTGCGACGAAGACCTTGACGATCTCGCCGGGAAGGAACGGAGCGACAGCGCCGATCCAAGTGGCATAGAGAGAGTGGTGGGTGTAGTTCGCGAACCAGGCAGCCCCGAAGGTGAAGAGCACGGCGATTGCGCAGAATCCAGCGATAACAACAGAGGCGAAGCTGGATAGGCGCACGGAGAGAGTGCGTGCGACGCCGCCGATGACGGCGGCTACCAGCGGATAAGACATGAGGAAGCCGCCTGAAGGGCCGAGGATCTGCGCGATACCACCGGGGCCTGCGGGGCTGAGTACGGGCAGTCCAATGGCGGCCTCTGCCAGATAGCCGAGCATGGTGAAGAAGCCCATCACGGGTCCGAGCGTGAGACCGACGGCGAGCACGGCCAGAGGCTGCAGCGTAAGCGGCACCGGCGTGAACGGCAGCGGGATCGCGATGTGCGCAGCGGCAGCAACGACAGCAGTCGCTGCGATGCCAATGGCGATCTTGCCCGGAAGGGTGTTAGCGGCGGTGGCGAGATTGGCATTGCGCGAAGAGAGGGCGGTGATGGTCGGCATGTATGTCCCCGTTGTTGGGAGATGGGTGAAGCCTAAAGCGAGTTGGAAAGATTTCTTGGGGCTTCTGCAGGGACCGCAGGGGTGCGGCTCTTGCGAACGCGGGAGATGTGGCGGGCTATCACGAGACTTGTCACAAGCAGGGTGAGGAACGACAGAATCGAGATGGCAATCAGAACAAGCATGTGTACCTGTAAAGGATAGCAAAAGGCGAGGTGGAGGGGGCGACGCCTCGGTGCGATCCTGCATCGAAGCAATCAGCACGCTAAATAAGTTGTCTGCTGTCGACAAGTATGGTTCCACCCAACGAAAGCCCGCACAACACGCGGTTTTTGTGGGCGATACTTAAGTCAGGAAAAGTCTTGTGCCGTTAGGTCAGAAAAAGACGATGCCCAGCTCGCGGCTTCCGGCGCTCGCCGAAGCGGCGCGGGGTCACATCTATATCTGGCGTCGCCGCGGAGCGACGATCGCTGTCGGCGTGCTCGCGCTTGGGATGGGATATGGCGTAGTGTTCGGTCATAACGGCCTGACGGCTTTTGCGAAAAAGCGCGAAGAGGCCAAGGACCTGCAGCAGCAGATGCAGGTGTTGAAGACCGAGAACGAGCGCCTGCGCGGTCACGTCGAGCGTCTGCAGAGCGATCCCAGCGCTATTGAGCACGAGGCTCGCGCGCAGCTCCACTACACCCGCAATGGGGAAGTGATCTACACGCTACCCACCAATACCGACGCCTCTGCAAAGCACTAACGCCGCATCTGATGGTCGCTTCGGTGCGTTAGTTCAGTATGAGCGTTCTCGAACGAAATCCTCCAAAATGCGACCTGCGACTGCCGTATGGGTCACTGCCTTTGCAGTTTGGCGACCTCTGGCTACCAAAGACTCTCGCAAGCAACAAACAGCGTTGGCCCTTGGTGGTCTTCATTCATGGCGGCTGGTGGAAGGCGCAGTACGATCTCGGCTATGCGGGCTTTCTTTGTGACGCGATGCGCTCTCAGAGTGTCGCCGTGTGGTCGCTTGAGTACCGTCGCGTGGGCGAAGACGGCGGCGGCTGGCCGGGAACGATGCACGATGTAGCTGCGGGGTTCGACCATGTGGCGAAGCTGGCGCAGGCGTATCCGCTGGACCTGCAGCGAGTGATCGCAGCGGGGCACTCGGCGGGGGGACAGCTCGCGTTCTGGCTCGCGGGTCGACATCACGTTCCGCATACGAGCGAACTGGCTGAGCCGCAACCGAGGATAGCGCTAAAAGGGCTCGTGGGGTTGGCGGGCGCGGTCGATCTGCGGCTGACGATTGATCTCGGTGGTTTCTTCGCCTTCAGTAACGGCGGTTCTGCCGTTCGCAGCCTGATGGGCGGTGATCCGAAGCAGGTGCCAGCACGGTACAGTGCCGCCGACCCCGGGTTGCTCTTACCGCTGGGCGTGCGGCAGATTCTGGTGCAGGGAAGTTACGACGATCAGATACCCGCGGAGCTGCCGCAACGCTGGGCAGAGAATGCAAGGCGCCAGGGCGATTCTGTGGAGGTGAAGATCGTGCCGGGGGCAGACCACTTCGACGTGGTCGACCCTGAAAGCCACGCGTGGCCGATTAGCCGCGATGCAATGCTTGCCTTGCTGCAGGGATAGTTTTCGCTTCGAGCGAAATCCGCAAAAGGGCAGGTAGGATAAGGAGCGGAGGAATTTTGCTCGGCTCATCTTTATCTCACGAAGACCTGATCTCGCTGCTTGCCGTGGTGGGTGTTCAGCTGCTGGCTGCTGCTGCGGTCACGGGTCTTCATCGCTTCGATGCATGGCTTCGTCGCGCGTTGCCGTATGTCATTAGCGTAGCTGTCGGCGTATTGCTGACCACGGGAGCGGCGCACCTGCTGCCAGAGGCGATTGAGGCGTTGGGTAACCGCACCGCCTTATGGGTGGTGTTGGTGATGACCATGCTTACACTCTATACGTTTGAACGCGCATTCCATGTCCTGTCAGGGGTGAGTGCTGAACCTTCACCCGAGGTCGACTGCACCGAGGTGCATGAGCCCGGAGAGCATCATCACCACCACCATGGATCGCGGTCGACGACCCTCCTGCTCGGAGCCGTAACACATAGCCTCGTGGACGGCACCAGTGTAGCCGCGGCCTTTGCGCTGGACCGCCGTGTGGGGTGGGTGACAGCGCTGGCCGTTGGACTGCATGAGATTCCTCATCGTATGGGAGACTTTGCTCTGCTGGTTCACATGGGCATCGAGCGCAACCGGGCTGCGTGGCTGGCTATCGGCGCAGGCGCTTCGAGTTTGCTTGGTTGGCTGCTGGTGGTAGCGCTGGGCGGAAGTGGTTCCGCCCGTGTAGCGTGGTTGTTGCCGGTAAGTGCAGGCAGCTTCCTATACATTTCTCTAGTAGACTTGCTCCCGGAGCTGCAGGCAGAAGACAAGCCTAAAGCGGTGTTCGGGCAGATTCTTTGTTTGATTGTCGGCGTACTGCTGGCCCTTGGGCTGACGCAGATGCGAGGAGCGTAGGAGAGCAATGCGAATTGGAATTGACCTGGGTGGCACAAAGATTGAAGCGATCGCACTGGATGCAGCAGGCAAAGAGTTACGCCGCGTTCGTGTAGCAACACCGAAGGGCGAATACGAGGGCACAGTGAACGCGATCCGTGACCTCGCTCTCGACATGGAAGCGGAGTTGGGCGAGAGCGGTACCGTCGGTGTGGGCATCCCGGGTACGGTGACCGCTGCGACCGGACTGGTCAAGAACGCCAACTCTATCTGGCTTAACGGTATGCCGTTCGAGCGGGACTTGAGTACCGCGCTCAACCGCGAGGTGCGCTGCGCGAACGATGCCAACTGCTTTACGGTGAGTGAGGCGACCGATGGAGCCGCAAAGGGTTATCACGCGGTGTTTGGCGTGATTATGGGCACTGGCTGTGGCGGTGGAATTTCGATCGACGGGCGCGTCCACGCCGGTCCGAATGGTCTGGCGGGCGAGTGGGGGCACACGCCGTTGCCCTGGATGACGGGCGAAGAGTTTCCCGGTCCAGCCTGCTATTGCGGTAAGCAGGGCTGCTTGGAGACATGGATCTCCGGCACTGGCCTGGAGTGGGACTATGCGCGCGCGACCAGCAGCAACCTGCGCGGGTCAGCGATTGTCGCGGCGGCGGCGGCAGGCGAGCCTGCAGCGCAGGCTTCACTGCAGCGGCTGATTTCGCGCGTGGCCAGAGGACTGTCGACGATCGTGAATGTCTTCGATCCAGACATCATTGTGCTCGGCGGCGGACTTTCCAACCTGGATCGCCTGTACGATGGAGAACTCTCGCGGCTCCTGAGCGATGCATCCTTTGGCGGTGGCGTGACGACTCCCATCGTAAAGAACGTTCACGGTGACTCCAGTGGTGTGCGTGGCGCGGCATGGTTGTGGCCGGAACCTGAAACCGCGAAGCACTAAGTAGCATCCAAGCAGCCATGACGAAGAACGTATCGGCAACATCGGTAAAGAGTGAGCTGCTGAAGATGCTCGATGGCAGCCAGGCGCACGCTACCTTCGAGGACGCTGTAAAAGCGTTTCCGGAGAAGCTGCGTGGCACTGCGCCAGAAGGTCTGCCGTACTCGGCATGGCAGATTCTGGAGCACATTCGCATCGCGCAACGGGACATCCTGGAGTTCAGCGATAACCATGACGGCAAATACAAGCCGATGAAGTGGCCCGATGCCTATTGGCCAAAGGACGTTTCGCCGCCGAGCAGCGAAGCCTGGGACGCAGCGATTAAGTCTGTGCTCGAAGACCGCAAGAGCTTTGAAGCTTTGATTGAAGCCGCGACAGATGAACAGCTAGTAGCTCCGTTCGAGTGGGGCGAAGGACAAACGCTCTTCCGCGAGGCCCTGTTGATCATCGACCACGCTGGTTATCATGTGGGCGAACTGATCGTGTTGCGCCGCCTGCTGGGCGCCTGGAAGAAGTAACTAGAGGCCGAGCGCGACGAGCCACTCAGATGGGTGAGAGACGATCGCGTCCGGCCTCGCATCCGCAAGCGTATGCGGTGCGATGCCAAAGCTGCATCCCAGGGAACGCGTGCCAGCTCTCTTTGCTGTGTAGATGTCGACGCTCGAATCGCCAATCATCACGGTGTTCTCTGCAACGATCTCTTTGGAAAACTGTTGCGCCTCGGTGATCAGCGTCAGTAAACCGGTGGGGTCGGGCTTCTTGGTGGGGAAGGAGTTGCCACCGTAGTTCTGGAAAAAGAATTGTGCCATGCCGAGTTGCTCACAAATTTCTCGTGAGGGATGCACAGGCTTGTTTGTCAGCACAGCCATCGGCAGATCGCGATGCCGCCTTCGTATCGCAGTCAGTGCATCGAGAACTCCCTCATAACAACGTGTGTTGTCGAGTTTGTGCAGGTGATAGTGCTCGATAAAGCTGCGATAGGTGCGCTGGACGAGTTCATCATCGGGTGCGAGGGAGTCAACATCTCCCTGATCACCCAGAGCGCGCCTCACCAGCATGGCCGCGCCATCGCCGATGTAACTGGCAATCAACTCATTCTGCAACGTGGGCTTGCCAACATCCTGCAGCGCCATGTTGACCGAGTTGCAGAGGTCGAGAGAAGAGTCGATGAGCGTTCCATCAAGGTCGAAGACAAGAAAACGCGGCACAGCCATGGGATTAAGAATACATGGCGGTGCCGCACTGCTTGTGTGTTGCCGATGTCAGCCTAGCTGCTGATCTCTACGTTGCCGGAGCCGGTGCGAACCTGTAGCGGAGGTCCACCGCCATTGATTGGAGCCGTCATGTGATGGCGCGAGTGCTCGTCCTGCTCGGGCGCGTTTGGATAGCGAACGCGGATGTCGCCAGAGCCTGTGGAGGCCTCGAGATTGAAGTGCGCATCGTTGCCGAGGTGCAGCTTCACATTCCCCGAGCCGCTGTCGAGTGTGGCGGTCCCAGTGAGATGACCTTCGGCGTCGATATCGCCGGAACCCGAGCGAGCCACGAGACTGCCATTGAAGCCGTGGATATGGACGTTGCCCGAACCCGTGCGTGCCTTGATGTCGCCACCGTTGCGCTGGTCGAGGGTGATGTCGCCGGATCCGGATTGAAGGTCGGCAGGTCCCGAAACACCTTGTGCGCGGATGTTCCCTGACCCGGTGCTTGCAGTGATAAATCGGCCAACATCCGCAGTTGTCACGTCGCCCGAACCACTATGCAGGTTGAGTGCGACGCCTGCAGGCGCGGTGATGTCGTAGTCGATCGAGACATGGTTGTACTCGCTGTGATTGGTGACGAAGCCCACGCGGACGCTGTTGCCTTCCTGCGCGATCGGCGGATGGTCTTCAATCTCGCGGATGGCGTTGCTCGAGTCTCCACCACCCCCGAACATGCCCCAGCTGGTACGAATGCGGGCAGAGATGTGAATCTCCGAGCCGGAGCCGGCGTGAATCTGAATGTTGCCAGAGCCATTGTTGACGTAGAGATCGGGAGTCGACGACACGTTGAGCGTGCGCTCGAAGTGTCCGTCGGCGAAGGCGGCTGTGCTGATGGCCAGTACGGCGGCAGCGGTGACGAGTTGGAGTTTCATGGGCGTTTACCTTCCAGGTATGACGTGATGGTTCATGGATGCTGCTACAAATGCTGTTTCAAAATCCTCAGGAAGTCTGCTGCAGGACGACCTTGTCGCCGCTGTGTAGACCCGCTGTCACTTCGATGCGGCTGCCGTTGGAGAGCCCGACCTTGACCGGTACAGCACGGTGGCCGTCTTTGCCATGCGCATCCGGAACCCATACGGTGGCGTTGCGATCCTTATCGTAGATCACCGCCTGCTCCGGAATCGTGAGCACGTTCTTATGCTCCTCCAGAACGATCTCGCCGTTTGCAGTCATGTTGGCCTTCAGTTCGCCGCCGGGATTGTCGATGGAGATCTGGACCTCGAACGTCGTGACATTATCCTTTTCGACGCCAAGAGGTGCAATCTTGGTGACACGTCCGGCGAAGGTCTTGTCGCGGAAGCTCTGCACCTTGATGCGTGCTGGCTGGCCAAGATACACCTTCGCGATATCGGACTCGTCTACCTTGCCCTTGACGTAGACCTCATGCGTATCGCCGAGCGTCATGACCAACGTTGCAGTCGAACCCAGCACCAGGATCGAGCTGACGGCATCACCGACCTGCACGTCACGTGAGAGTACGACGCCGTCGATGGGAGAGGTGACCGTCGTGTAGCTCAGCTGCTCTTCGAGCTGCTTTAGAGAAGCCTGCGCCTGCTGCACCTGTGCGTTGGACTGCTTCAGCTTCGCCTGATCGACGATGATCTGTGCTGTGTAACGATCACGCGTGTTGGCTGCAGCGCGGTACTTCTGCTCGGCGTCATCGAGCGACTGCTTCGAGACGACGCCATCCTTCTGCATCTCAAGCTGGCGCTGATACGAGTGCTCCACCATGGGCAGGTCGGGAGACTCCGCGGCGACGCGATCATACTCGACGGCAGCCTTGGCAGAACTTGCATTCGCCTCGGCGGCGGCGAGCTGTGCTTTCTGGGCGGCGACCTGGTCCAGAATCTCCTGCTGATCCAACTGCGCGAGCACCTCACCCTTGCGGACGCTGTGATTGATGTCCGTGTCAAGCTTGGTGACAATGCCGCTGGCCTTGGACTTGACCTCAACCTGAGTGATCGGCCAGATCTTCCCGGTCGCGACGACCGAGCGTGCAATGTCGCCTGTCTCCGCTGTAGCGATCTGCGTGGGGTCGATGGCGGTCGATCCGCCTAACGTCTTCGCCGCAACGACGCCACCGGAGATGAGAGCCACAGCGACCACCCCGAGGATGATCCATAGCCGCTTGCGGGACCGATTCAAAGTGCTCACCGTTGTAGGACCTCCGAGGTCGAATTGCAAGAGTCAAGTGTTGCTTCGGAAGGAGATACGCAGGTGGTGTGAGGTTGGTTCCCGGAGATGTTGGATTGTTCGCTGACTCAAGGTAAGTGTCTTCTATTTCATTACATTAGATGGATCGAACGCAAAAGCGCCCGGAGGCCAATACTTGGCTCCCGGGCGCTTCAGATCTTTCGCTAATAAGGATCAGGCGCGGCTGGAGAACTCACCCGTTTCGGTGGTGACCTTGATCTTTTCGCCTTCCTTGATGAAGAGCGGCACCTTGATGACGCGGCCCGTCTCGAGCTCGGCATCCTTGGTGACGCTGCCGCTGGAGGAATCTCCACGAACGGCGGGCTCGGTGTACTTTACATCGAGCTCGACGAAGATCGGCAGCTGCAGGCCGATGGGGTTGCCGTTGTACTTGCGGATCTGCAGCATGGTGCCTTCAAGCAGCCAATCCAGCGCATCGCCAAGCATGTCGGGCGTCAGCGTATGCGTCTCGAAACTCTCCTGGTCGAGGAAGTGTGAACCCTCACCATCGCTATAGAGGTAGGAGGCAGGGACGAACACTACGTCCGGCTCTTTGAACCGATCCTGAGCCTTGAAGGTCTTATCGAACACCGCGTTGGTCAGCAGGTTACGCATCTTCAGACGCACGAGCGTCTGGCCGCCGCGTGCAGTCGGTGTGCTGATGTCGGAGTCCAGGCAGACATAGGGTTCGTTCTCGAACTCAAACAGCATCTTGCGTTTTACGTTGATAGCTTCGAGCAGTGTGGCCATAAACTCTCTCTTTCGCTCCCTCGAGCTAATTAGCTGTGGGTATCTCGTGTGGCTTAGGTATTGACGCCGTTTTCTCCCAGAGAAAACGGCTCTATACTATGTCTGCGCTTCGCAGCAACAGCTAATTAGCTCTAGTATACGAGGGCTGAGCGCGAGAGGCGAAGAGCGGTCAACTGATCGAGGATGCGACCGGCCATCGCCAGCTTGGAAGATGGTGGCAGAGCGATCTCCGAGTCATGTGTCAGGAACAATCCGGCGTTGCGGTCGACCTCGAAGCCGCTGTCGGCACCGGAGACATCGTTTGCCACGATGGCGTCGAGATTTTTCGCCAGCAGCTTGCGGCGAGCCTCTGCGCGCAGGTTTTCTGTCTCGGCGGCGAAACCGATGACGACGGTGCCTGGCCGGCGGTGGCTGATGATCTGCTTCAGGATGTCGTCGTTTTGAACCAGTTTCAGCGTCATGGCCGCAGCCTTCTTCAACTTCTGCAGCGAGGGCGACACTACCCGATAGTCCGAGACAGCGGCCGCCATGATAACGGTCGTTGCTCGTGGCAACGCTTCCAGCACGGCGGCCTGCATCTCAGCGGCAGTCGTGACAGAATGCATCTCGCAGTCGAGAGGTTCAGTTGCCTTCGCTGCTGTGACGAGCACGACTCGCGCCCCTCGGTTCGACGCCTGTTCTGCGAGCGCAAAGCCCATGCGTCCGCTGCTGCGATTACCGAGAAATCGCACAGGATCGATCGCCTCGCGTGTGCCGCCAGCCGTGATAAGAATCGTCTCCCCTTCGAGGTCGCGGATGGGTGTCGCGACTGCGAGGACAGCATCCGCTATCTCAACCGGATCAGCAAGGCGGCCTTCGCCGACCATGCCGCAGGCGAGGGAACCGCTGCCCGGTTCGACGATATGCACGCCACGAGAACGCAGCGTCGCCAGGTTTTGCTGCGTCGCCGGGTGGTGCCACATGTTTACATTCATGGCAGGCGCGATGACGATCGGTGCTATTGTTGCCAGCGCGATCGTTGTAAGCAGGTCGTCAGCGATGCCATGCGCGAGCTTAGCGAGCTTATTCGCTGTCGCAGGCGCAATCACCAGTGCGTCGATCTGCTGCGCCACCGAGATATGCTCGATGGCAAAAGGTGCTGGCTCTCCAGAGGTGGCCTCAGCGTGCGGCTGCCATAACGAGGTCAGCACCTGGCGACCACTGAGAGAGGCGAAGGTAAGCGGCGTGATGAACCGCTCGGCTCCCGCCGTCATGGCAACCTGCACCTCCGCGCCGCGCCGCTGCAACTCACGTGTAAGCTCGGCCGCTTTGTAGGCGGCAATGCCGCCGGTCACTCCCAAAAGGATCTTCATTCTGCTACCTCTTCGTCTATGGGAACCACGAAGTTGTCGATGAGACGGGTACTCCCGATGAAGGCGGCGATGGCGATAAGTGAACCGGCCCTGACTTCAGTGACGGGTTCGAGGCTCCTGGCATCCACAACGCACGTATAGTCCACGCGAACGCCAGCGGCATCAAGATCATGCCTTAGCGTAGCTCGTACGATCGCCGAGGAACTGTCGCCTTGGCCGATCGATTCCGCCGCATCACAGAGGGCTTGTGGAATCGCCAGGGCTTGTTCGCGCTCTGCTTCGGAGAGATAGCGATTGCGCGAACTGAGCGCGAGGCCATCCGCATCGCGCCGCGTCGGGCATACGACCAGTTCGATATCGAAATTGAGGTCGCGTACCATCGCCTGCAGCACGGCTACCTGCGCCGCATCCTTCTGCCCAAAATACGCACGATCTGGCTGCACGATGTGGAATAGCTTGCTGACAACTGTCGTGACGCCGCGAAAGTGACCCGGCCGGGAGGCGCCATCCAACCGCGATCCGATCTTGGGCACATCGACGAAGGTCTCTGCCGCAGGTGGGTACATCTCTTCAGTCGTCGGTGCAAAGAGGTAGTGAACCCCGGCCTGCTCCAGCAGAGCGCAATCCGCCTCAAACGTGCGTGGATACTTGGCAAAGTCTTCGCCTGGAGCGAACTGCGTTGGGTTGACGAAAATACTTGCAGCGACGCGATCACAACCCTCAAGAGCCGCGCGCACGAGCGAGAGATGGCCTTCGTGGAGAGCGCCCATCGTCGGCACGAGCCCGAGTGTCTCCATCGAAGATCCCCGGCGTAGTGCACGGCGTAGTTCGTGCATGGCAGAGATGCTGCTGATGATCTGCACTCGTTACCCCCGGCTAACAGCGACTTCGAGCGATACGCTAGTGGGCAGGTGATAGCTTTCGCTGTCATCAGGGAAGCTCCGCGACTCGACAGCATTACGGAATTCGTCGAGCCCCTGTCGCATCAACTCGCCCGCATCGCCGAAGGACCGGACAAACTTCGCAGGCTGGCGAAAGGTGAGTCGAAAGAGATCGTGGAAGACGAGGATCTGTCCGTCGCAATCGGGACCGGCACCGATGCCGATCGTGGGTATCGCCAGCAGCGAAGTGATATGCGTCGCCAACTCGCGGGGAACCCCCTCGAGCACGATCGCGATCGCACCGGCATCCTGCAGCGCAACCGCGTCGTCTGCAAGCTGTAGTGCAGCGGCTTCGGTTCGCCCCTGAACGCGATAGCCGCCCATACGACGAAGCGATTGTGGAGTAAGTCCGATGTGGGCGACGACGGGAATCTGCGCTGCCGTCAGCGTGCGAACGTTCACAACCTGCTCTGCTCCGCCTTCGATTTTGATCGCTTCGGCCCCGGCTTCTTTCGTGACACGGATACCGTTGCGCAACGTCTCTTCGCGACTGACGTGATAGCTGCCGAAGGGCATATCGACGATCAGCAGGGCGCGCTGCGTAGCGCGGCGAACAGCCTTCGCGTGATGGATCATCTCGTCCAAAGTCACGGACAGAGTGTCGGGATGTCCCAGGACGGCCATGGCAAGGGAATCGCCTACAAGAAGCAGGTCGATCCCAGCCTCGTCGGCAAGACGGGCGGTGGGGTAGTCGTAAGCTGTAATGGCGGTGATAGCGGCGCCGGCTTGTTTCTGTGCCAGCAGACTTTGCGGCGTGACTTTTGCCACGCTCGTGGGGGTAGTAAGGCTCATCGTCTCTCCAGTGCCACTTCGCATAGTGCGAATGCAGCCCGAACGAACTGAGTATAGCAAGGGAGCTGGACGACAGGGGAGAAGGGCCGTAGCCGTTCGCTCTATCCCTGCTGTCGATCCCTATTTAAGCGTACTTGCGAAGGATGCCCAGTACCTTGCCTTGAATCGCTACATTCGCGGCAGGCGCGTAGATGGGGGCCATCTCGGTATTCGAAGGCTGAAGGCGGATCAGGTTGCCCTCGCGATAGAAGCGCTTCAGCGTGGCGTCCGCACCGTCGATCAGCGCGACAACGATCTCACCCTCGCGAGCTGTGCGGGTGCGTTCTACCAAAACGTAGTCGCCGGACATGATGTGCTCATCGCGCATCGAATCGCCGCGAACCTCCAGCGCATAGCATTCACGATTGCCCAGGATATCTCCCAGAGAGATTGTCTCGGCCTGCTCAATTGCCTCGACCGGTCGACCGGCGGCGATACGCCCCATCAAAGGCAGTCGATCCATCGCCGAGCGCGCCTTACGCTGTGGCAGAACGTCTATGGAGCGGCTGCGGTTATGAGCGCGCTGCAAAAGCCCTTTGTTCTGCAGGTTTGTCACATGCTTGTGTACGGTCGCAAGCGAATTGAGGCCAAGCCCCGCTGCAATCTCCTCGTATGACGGAGAGTAGCCGTTGCGCTGCGTGAAACCCGAGAGGAAATCGATAACTTCTTTTTGCCGACGCGTAATCGCCATGCCGTCCATTCTAGCGAATAAAAAGCGAACTGCAACGCGAGGGAATAAAAAAAGATACCTCAGGTGCCGATAGCCTTCCCAAGAGCGTAAGAGGAATGTCAAACGGCAGCGCCGCCCCAGTGAGGACTTATAGATGCATGTACTCGTGGTCGAAGACGATACCGCTCTCGCCCTGTTCCTGCAAAAGGGACTGAAGATTGAGGGCCACGAGGTCGACTGCGCTGGGGACGGGGACGCAGCGATTGAGTATGTGCAGGAGCGCTGCGTCGACCTGATGGTGCTCGATCTCAGCCTGCCGCGGCGCGATGGCCTGGAGGTATTGAAGGTCGTGCGAGAACGCTGTCCGGACACCGCTGTCGTTGTGCTCACGGGGCGCGTCGAGCTTGAGCATCGAGTCTACTGCTTGAACGCCGGAGCGGATGACTATCTGCAGAAGCCGTTCAGCTTTCACGAACTCACCGCCCGTTGTCGCGCCATCCTGCGCCGTCGCTCACGCTTCGCCAGCCCACTCCTTGAGTTCAACGGCATCACCATGAACCTCATGGAGCGCTCTGTTCGCTATGGCGATACGGCAGTCGATCTCACGGCGAAGGAGTTCATGGTGCTCGAGGTCCTCGTCCGCCGTCGCGGCGAATGCATCACGCGTGCCGAGATGTTGGGTGAGGTATGGCCCGGCTCGTCCGAGAGCGGCCTCAACGTCGTCGATGTTTACATCACCTATCTGCGGCGTAAGTTCGCCGACGCGCAGCGCCTGCAAGGTGAGGTCGTCGCGGTGGCCCAGGTAATCGAGACCGTGCGCGGAGCAGGCTACCGGCTGCGCCGCGCCGCAGCTCCTGCCGAGGTGGCGTATGGCAGCTGAGAGAGTCTCCAATGAGTTTCACGAAGAGATGCGTTCGGCGCTCCATGATCTCTGCCAGCCGCTTACGACGCTGCGTTGCCGCCTGGAGCTGGCGATGATGCAGGTCGATCCAGCCGAAGCCGAGCCGGAGAGCCTGCGGGAGGCAGTGCGGGGGGGCCTTGACGATATCCGGCTCATCTTCGAGTGTGTTGAGTCGCTGCGGCAATCGCTGCTCGTTGAGATGAAGCTGAGGCCATAAGCAAACCCTTGTTCCTATGCAAGGACGGTGAGGGGATATGAACGCAATCGAACACCTCGATGCACGCAGCGCAGGAGAGGGCAGGCGAGTGGTCATCGCCAGCGCGGATGGTGTCCTGAGACAAAAACTGGTCTCCAGCCTCAACGCCATGCGCTGGGTGGTACGCGAGGCCAGCGGAGGTGCTGAGGCCATCAGTGTGCTGGAAGAGCACACGCAGGATGCGCTGCTGCTCGATGAGTGGTTGCCCGACTTGGAGGTCGGTGAGTTCGCCGGGAATCTCGCCATGCTCTATCCCGGCCTCGAGGTACTGCGCGTCGATGGGCAGCCCCTGGTGCAGACCTCCGGCGTGCAGGCATTGCGACAGGTGCGGAGCTCTCACCGTCAGGAGCTTCTGCACTCCCTGCGCGAGGCCCAGAGTCTGCCCTCCGTCCGACCGGGCGCGGCAAAGGCACACGCCTCCGCCGTCGCTGCCGTCACACCCTCGCAGAGCACGCTGACGCCAGTCGTCCAGCCCCTTCCTGTCGACGCCGCCGGTCCGACCGCCGCGGTGGATGACATGATCGGCGAGAGCACACCTATCAAAGAGCTCGCCAGGCTGATTCGGCTCGTCGCTCCCCGTTCCACCACGGTATTGATCGAAGGAGAGACCGGCACCGGCAAGGAGCTCGTCGCGCAGGCCCTGCATCGGCTCAGTCCACGCGCAAAGAAACCTCTCGTTGTCCTGAACTGCGCCGCAATTCCTGAAGCTTTACTTGAAGCCGAGCTCTTCGGTCATGCTCGCGGCGCGTTCACCGGAGCCGTCCAGTCGCGCACCGGCCGCATCGAAGCCGCCGATGGAGGCACGCTCTTTCTCGACGAGATCGGCGAGATGCCGCTTGGTCTGCAGGCCAAGATGCTCCGTTTCCTGCAGAGCGGCGAGCTGCAGCGCGTCGGCGAAAACGAGCTCATCCATGTCAACGTCCGCATCATCGCAGCGACGCACCAGCATCTTGAAAAACGCGCCGCCGAGGGCGCATTCCGCCTCGATCTCTATCATCGGCTCGCCGTCTTTCCGCTGGAGGTCCCCGCTCTGCGCGATCGCTGCGACGACATCGCTCTGCTCGCCGAACACTTCCTGGAGCTGCTCGGCCGCGACGCTCCTCGCAAGCGCCTCTCGGCCTCGGCGCTTGAGGTCTTGAAGAGCCACAACTGGCCCGGCAACGTGCGCGAGCTTGCTCACGTGCTGGAACGAGGCACCATTCTCGCTGGAGACAGCGCCGTGCTGCGCGTGGAGGAGATTCGCCTGCGCGGTGGCCGCCGTTGACAAAACCTGCCTCTCCTCGGACCGGATCAATCTGAGAGAACTCTAAGAATCGGCCATCCCTATCTTGGAGAACTCTCATATTCGAGCTCCCGGGTTTGGCACGCAGGTTGCATTTACCTGTTGCAAGTGCAGAGCCACCGAGGCGCAACGATCCCAGCCAGGGCACTTTGCACAATCCACATCTCTTGAGGAGTCCATCCGATGACGAGCATGCAGAGCAACACGACGAAGACCCTGGGCCCCACTGACATGAATGGATTGAACACCGACGCCTTGTTCTCCGTTGGTCTCTGCGGTATTCCGCCGCTCCCGCCGCTGGCCATGGATGAGCACGAGCGCGAGCGCCGCCTCATCGAACATCTGCCGATGGTCCGCTACATCGCTCGCCGTGTGCATGAACGGCTGCCGCAACACGTCGAGATCGAAGACCTGGTCTCCGCCGGCGTCTTCGGCCTGATGGACGCCTTCAACAAGTTCGATCAGAGCAAGATGGTGCAGTTCAAGAGTTACGCGCAGTTCCGCATCCGCGGTGCCATCCTCGATTCGCTGCGCGAACTGGACTGGAGCCCCCGCGAGCTGCGCCGCAAAGGTCGCGCCATCGAAGAGGCGATTCGAGCGCTTACACAGCGCTGCGGCCGCGCTCCGCAGGAGTCTGAAATCGCCCGCGAACTCGGCCTGCAGCTCGGCGACTTTCAGCACTTGCTCGGCGAGCTTAAAGGTCTCGAGATCGGTAGCCTGCACGCCGAGCGCAGTGAAGACTCAGGCGAAGAGGAGCTGTCGTTTCTTCCCACCTCGCCTGAGGAAGACCCCCTCTTCCAATGCCTCAAGAGCGAGCGTAAGCAATTGCTCATAGACGCGATCGAAAAGCTGCCGGAAAAAGAAAGACTCGTCCTCACCCTCTATTACTACGAGGAATTGACGATGAAGGAGATAGGTCTCACGCTCAGCGTCGTAGAGTCGCGCGTCTCGCAGATTCACACCTCGGCGGTCCTTCGCCTTCGCTCCGCGATGGGTGCGGGACGATCGGTAAAAAAGACGCGCATCCGCAATGCAGCTTGACCTCAACGCATCATCCAACCCGCACCACACCAGGGAGGCACCGCATGATCGAATCGACCATCAACAGCGCCACAGCTCTGCATCCGCGTTACATCACCCGTCGCCGGAATGAGGTCCGCGCCTTGATGCAGCACACCCTGGGCACGCTCTTCGTACTGGCCGCCCTGATCCTCATCGTGAATGTTTAGGTTAGGAAGAAGTTAGATTTAAGCTAAAGTTTTCTCATCGGTTGCCGATGGCGCTTTCTGAGAGAGGACCTCAGAAAGCACGGTTGTGCCGCAGATCAGGAACACGTTGCCGCAGGGGCGCTGCCTCGCACTCCCAACCGAGGCGGGCCGCGCTACCGTGGCGTTGACGAAGGGGACGGACCGCTTGGCCCACGCAAAGGCTTCCAAGGACGATGAGACGCTGCACTCTGTTCTGCTGCAGACGACCGCAGCCGCTCCGGAGGAACTGCGGCGCGAGGAGACACTGCGCCGCGCGAAGATCGAGCGCCTGCGCGCCGCTCTCGCCGATGGCTCCTACTCCGTCACGGCCGAGGCCCTTGCCGAAAAGATGATCGAGCACATCGCCGGGCCAGATTCTCTTCATCCGGACAAAGACAACTCCTGATCAGCACCCTCCTTCACACTTCCTGCATCTCTCTTAGGAGACAATCGTCCAGCGACCTTTTCGTCGCAGAGGCGTGTCACAACAGACATCAGGAGTGAAACAACATGGGTGAGTTTGTATCGGTAAAGGCAAGCGATGGTCACGGACTTTCGGCGTATGTAGCCAAACCCGAAGGCACCGCCAAAGGCGCGGTCGTCATCGTGCAGGAGATCTTCGGCGTCAACCCGTCCATCCAGGGCGTGGCCGACCACTACGCGAAGCATGGCTACCTCGCCGCGGCCCCTGCTCTCTTCGACCGCTATGAGCGCGACCTGCAGCTCGGCTACGGCCCGGAAGACATGAAGAAGGCCTTCGAGTTGTACGGCAAGCTCAAGCCCGAGACCGCACTGCTCGACGTGGCGGCAGCTTTCAAGCACATCGAATCCGCTGGCAAGACCGCCGTCCTCGGCTTCTGCTATGGCGGCCTGATGTCCTGGCTGAGCGCCACCCGCGCCAAGTCCCTGGGCATCACCCCGGCCGCCACCGTCGGCTACTACGCTGGCGGTATCGGCAGCGTCGCGACCGAGACACCCGTCTGCCCCGTGCTGCTGCACTTCGGCGCGGACGACGACCACATCGGCAATGACCAGGTCGACGCCGTCCGCTCCGCCCATCCCGACGTGACGATCTATCTGTATGAAGGTGCAGGCCATGCCTTCGCCAACCCTGCCCGTCCCAGCTTTGTTCCAGCTGCCGCAGAGACAGCCGATGAGCGCTCGCTGGCCTTCCTGCACAAGCACCTCGGGTAATCGCAGTCTTCGTTGTTTTCGTCTCTTTCTCCATATGGCTGGGCTTCAGCCCAGCCAAGGCAAGTGGCCCCTGTCTACTCCGCACCTCGCTCGCCATCAGGCGAGCGAGGTGCGGGCCGAAACGGTCCACTTGGACCCCATAAACCACACTGGCTGGGCAGTTTATGTCCGCCAGCGTGCTATCTTTAACGAGGCCACTGGAAATTTGGTGGACTAGAGTACTAAGAATCAGGAGCAAGACAAACTCGTGTTAGCAACTGAAAAGAAAACAGACATCATCAGCAAATTCCGTACTCACGATACGGACACCGGTAGCCCCGAGGTGCAGATTGCCATCCTCTCGGAGCGCATTGGTGAGCTGACTGAGCACTTCAAGATGCACAAGAAGGACCATGGCTCGCGCCGCGGACTCTTGATGCTGGTATCCAAGCGCCGTAGCCTTCTCGATTACCTGAAGAAGACGGACTCGGATCGCTATCGCGAAGTGATCGGCAAGCTGGGTATTCGCAAGTAACTGCGATCGAGCAGGCCTTATGGCTGGCTGTTGCGGCTCTTGCGCCCAACGGACTGGCCGGGTTCACAAGACCCGGGCCTGGAAGACCAGAGTCAACAACCTCCATGGTTACGACGTCTGGGTTTACAAGTGCCAGGAGTGTAGGACGATTGACTTTGCATGGTGCCACCCGCGGGTTTGCGGCACAAGTACGGATGGAGGCTCACTTCGCAGCCTTCACCGCTTTTATGCCCCGTACGTACTCGCGAGTGCCCATGCTCTCCATCCACACTTCTTGCCAAAGGTATGAAAGACACATAGCCCCGACCGAAGCCAACTCTTCGGCGGGGCTTTTGTCGTAGAGCTGCGCAGACACCGAGCCTCCGCGCGCCGCGACCCACAAGCTTAGAGACAAACTGACGACAGAGAAGAAGAGGAAGAAATACATATGAAGCAAGAAGTAACCGTAGAACTCGCAGGCGGCAAACACATCAAGTTTGAGACCGGCCGCATCGCCAAGCAGGCATCCGGCGCAGCCTTCACCACCAGCGGCGACAACGCGGTCCTCGCGACGGCTGTAGCCTCGCCCGACCCCAAGGAAGGCATAGACTTCTTCCCGCTGACCGTCGAGTACCGCGAGTTCACCTATGCCGGTGGCCGCATCCCCGGCGGCTTCATCAAGCGTGAAGGCCGCCCGTCGGAGAAGGAGATCCTGACCAGCCGTCAGATCGACCGCCCGATCCGCCCTCTGTTCCCTGAGGCCTTCCGCAACGAGACGCAGGTCGTCGCATTTGTGTATTCGGCTGACAAGGAAAACGATCCCGACGTCCTCGGCATCAACGGCGCAAGCTGCGCTCTCGCTCTCTCCGACATTCCGTTCCACGGCCCTGTCGGCGCTGTGCGCGTTGGCTATATCGGTGAGCCCGGTGCAGAGCAGTACATCGTGAACCCGACCTACACCGAGCGCCTCGCCTCGAAGCTGAACATCATGGTCGTCGGCACCGCTGACGGCATCGTGATGGTTGAGTCCGGCGCAAAGGAAGTCTCCGAAGAGGTCGTCGTCGGAGCCATCGAGTTCGCTCACGTCGAGATCAAGAAGATCGTTGCTGGTATCGACGAGCTGGTGAAGGTTGCAGGTAAGACCAAGCGCTCCGTCACTCCGCTGGAGAACGACACCGAGTACGCGGCTGCTCTCAAGGCGAAGATCGGCGATAAGCTCGCTGACGCGCTCAACACGCAGAAGTACCCCAAGTTCGAGAGCTACGCCAAGGTGAAGGAGATCAAGGACGAGCTCAAAAAGGAACTCCCGGCTGACGACCCGAACGCGGGTAAGAAGCTGAGCAAGTACTTCGAAGGTCTCCGCGAGACCATCTTCCGCGAGCAGGTGCTCAACGACCGCATCCGTCCCGATCACCGCGCCTTCGACGAGATCCGCGCGATCGCTATCGAGACCGGCGTGCTACCCCGTGTGCACGGTTCGGCCCTGTTCCAGCGCGGCGAGACGCAGGCTCTGGTCTCCGCAACGCTCGGCACCACCGACGACGCGCAGCGCATGGAGAGCTATGAAGGCGAGATCAAGCGCAAGTTTATGCTGCACTATAACTTCCCGCCGTTCTCGGTAGGTGAGGTTGGACGTATGTCCGGCGTGGGCCGTCGCGAGATCGGTCACGGCGCGCTCGCTTGGCGCGCAATTGAAGCTGTTCTGCCTGACGAGTCGGAGTCCCCGTACACGCTCCGCGTCGTCTCGGACATCCTCGAGTCGAACGGTTCCTCCTCGATGGCCACCGTCTGTGGCGCTTCGCTCTCGCTGATGGCTGCGGGTATCCCGATCAAGGGTGCAGTTGCCGGCGTCGCAATGGGCCTCGTCAAGGAAGGCGACAAGTACGCCATTCTGACCGACATCGCAGGCGCAGAAGATCACTACGGTGACATGGACTTCAAGGTCGCTGGTACGCGCAACGGCATCACCGCCCTGCAGATGGACATCAAGATCATGGGCATCACTCCGCAGATCATGCGTGAGGCGATGGCGCAGGCTCGCGAGGGCCGCATGTTCCTGCTCGACAAGATGGACGCGGTGATCTCGAAGGCGTCGGAAGAGAAGAGCGCATTTGCTCCTCGCATCCACACCATCCAGATCCCCACCGACAAGATCCGCGACCTCATCGGACCCGGCGGTAAGGTCATCCGCGGAATCGTGGATGCAACCGGCGTCAAGATCGACGTCGACGATACGGGCCGTGTCAACGTGGCCAGCTCGGATGCAGAAGGTCTCGCCAAGGCGATCCAGATGATCTCCGACATCACCGCCGTGCCTGAGGTCGGCAAGACCTACCTCGGCAAGGTCGTTCGCCTCGCAGAGTTCGGCGCTTTTGTCGAAATCTTCCAGGGCACCGACGGCCTGCTGCACGTCTCCGAGATCGCTGAGCACCGCGTGAAGGAAGTGAAGGACGAACTCCGCGAGGGCGATCAGATCCTCGTGAAGGTCCTGGCGATCGAAGGCAACCGCATCAAGCTCAGCCGCAAGGCTGTGCTGCGTGAGCAGCGCGAGAAGCTTGGTCTGCCGCCGGTAGCCGAAGCGGCTGGTGGTGGCGAGCGTTCGGACCGCGGTGAGCGCGGCGGGCGTGAAGGCGGACGCGAGCGCGACCGTGATCGTGGTGAGCGTGGTGATCGTGGCCGTGGCGCCGATCGTCCCGTAGCTCCTCCGGTTCAGGAATCCAACCCGACGGACGATGACGAAGAGTTCGACGACGAGGAGTTCGACGGAGAGGATGAGGGTACCGACGAGGGAGCAGAGGGCGAAGAGAACTCTCAGCCCGCTGGCGATGCGCCTGCAGACGGCACGCCGCGTCCTGCTGGACAGCGCCGTGGCCGCCGTCGCCGTGGTCGTCGTCCGGGTGGCACACCGCAGGGTGGTGCTCCGGCTGGCGGAGCTCAGTAACCCATTTCCACCCAGAAACAGACACCGAAGGCCGCGCAAACAGCGCGGCCTTCGGTGTCTAGGCCCATCCTTCTTGCTTGTGATCCTGAGCGCAGGCGAGGTCCCCGACGAATGTTTCTCGTTCGTTGGGGTGCAACCGAAGCATCTGCTTTTCGCTGGTAGCGTAGAGTCCGCATGGGTCTCGCAAGACCGCTTCAACACATTTTGAATCCGTAGGCCTGCAAGGGTGCGTCTACCAAGTGTGACCTGTTGCGCATCACGGAGGCTGGGCTGAAGAGCACGACTAGAGTTCGCTTAGCCCATTGGGCGCCGTTTGTGCTGCTTGTGTTGGCAGGCGCGAGCCGCTGGATCGTCACGGAGGCGCATCCTGAAGCCGAGCCAACGCTGTCATCGCTGGCCGTGGGTTGCGGGTGGGCGACGCTGGTCAGCCTGAGCCTTCTGCGTCGCGGCCCTGCAAAAGTGACGCTGAGAGGCTCGTGGGTCGGCCTGCTCTCCGGCGCGCTACTCTTTGCCGGTCCCGCCGTAGGAGCCCTCTTGAACGCGCGCGGTCTCGATGGCCCGGCACTGACGATGTCCTTGGCGCTCACCCCCGTGGCGGTTGGCATTGCCGCTGCTGCGATGGGAGCAGGCGGCTTGGATGGCGCTGCGGGTCGCATCTGGCCGGGACTTGCTGCCGTCGGTGGCTTATTGCTGTTGCTGGTAGAACCAAACCTCGGCAACGTCCGTAGCAATGTAGCGCTGGTGCTTGCGCCAGTCATGACAGGTGTCGGCGCCGCACTCTTCTGCCTCCGCGGCAGCGCCACACGCTGGCGACCCACGACCGCTCTGCTGGGCGGAACCCTCATCTTCAGCCTCGCACTCACAGCGGAATCGCTGGCCACGCACACCCGGCCTACGGTCTCCCTGCTGGCTGTCTCCTGCGACGGTCTACTTGCGTTGCTAAGCGTCTATGCTCTACAGCGTGTCGGGGCCACACGGTGGTCCGCGCAGTTCACGTTGCTGCCGTTGTTGATCGCGCTGGAGGGAATCGTGCTCACGCGTCCGCCGATGACGCTACGTGGCGTCGTAGGGTTGGCGCTGCTGGTGCTCGCGGGCGTCTACCTGCTCCTGCCATCGTCTGAGGATGCCGAACGCAACTCCGGCGTGGTGCCAAGGTAGTTTCGTGGTTGTTTTCATAGCCGCTTCTGGCGATACACTCTTCGACATGGCAGCCACGATGTACATCGTCGTTGAGGGCGAAGATCCTGGGTTCAACATCTACGTGAATGGCCGGGAACTGGCCCGTCATGAGAGCGCCGTGGAGGAGCTGGCGCTGCGGCTCGGCGTACCTCCGCTGCTGACGTACTTCTCCGCTGATGAGAACTCAATGGCGTTGCTGATCGAAGAAGGCGCAGGCAATCCCGATCTGCTCCCTAGGCTGCCGCCTCCACAGTGGTTCGACGCGGCAGAGGGTCTGCATACCGTGAGCGCGCTGGTAGCTGCGCTGGAGACCGATCCGAAACGGCTGGGCGAACACAGCGCCGAGATACTGGCAGAACTCCACGAGTACGAGCAGGTCTTAAAGCGCACCGCCGAAAGTGGCCTGCGCTGGCATCTCGCCTTCAGCTGGCGGTAGACCCGGTCGCAATCGCCGCCATCACCTGCGCCACAGAGTCCTCCCACTTCGGCATCGTGAACCCCAGCTGTGCGCGAAGCCTCTCGCAACTCATCCGCGAGTTCAGCGGTCGCTTCGCCGGCGTCGGATAGTCACTCGTCGCGATCGGCAGCAGCCGCGCAAACCTCTGTTCCGGCTCCGCCACCTTCGCCAGCCTTACGAACTCCTCCGCAAACCCGAACCACGTCGTCTCCCCGGCATCGCAAGCGTGATACACCCCGCCCACCTCGCGCACAGCCTCCGCCAGGGATCTGCTCGAATCCGGGTGCCCCATGTCCCGCCTTTGGGACGTGGTTTTGCAGGTCGCATCCTCCATCCTCGCCATCGTATGCACCACCAGCCGCGCTAGCGACTCCGACCACGTCGGCGCACCATGCTGATCGGCCACCACCTTCATCTCCTCACGCTCTCGCGCAAACCGCAGAATCGTCCGCAGAAAGTTATTTCCCGTCGCCCCATATACCCAGCTCGTCCGAAACACGAAGTATGCAGCCCCACTCTCCGCCAGCGCCCTCTCGCCCGCCAGCTTCGAAGCTCCATACACCCCGAGCGGTCCCGTCGCATCCGTCTCGACCCAAGGACGTTCGCCGTCGCCCGGAAACACATAGTCCGTAGAAAACGAGATCACCGCCGCCCCCAGCGCCTTCGCCTCTTCGCCTAGCACCTTCACCGCCTCTGCATTGATCGCATACGCCAGCTCAGGCTCTTTCTCAGCCTTGTCCACTGCCGTATACGCCGCCGGATTCACAATCCACCGCGGTACCACCTCGCGTACATACCTTCGAACAGCGGCAGCATCGCTCAAATCCAGCTCACCCCGCACCGGAGCCACCACCTCAAGCCCGCGCTCCTCCGCAAACCTCTTCAATAGCGGAACCACCGCCCCACCCACCTGACCGCCTACACCCGTCAACAAAACTCGCCCTGCCACATCGCCTCCTGTCAGCATCCAAAGCGATGGTACCGTAACGCATTGGTCAAGACTGCGCCACACTCGCTACACTCAAGCATCGAATGATCGAGCGCATGAACATCTCTGCTGTGGCAAAACACGCTGGCGTCTCCAAGGCCACCGTCTCCCGCGTCATCAACGGCACCGCCCACGTCATCCCTGCCACCGCCGACCGCGTCCGTGCCTCCATCAAAGAACTCGATTTCTACCCCGACACCAGCGCCCGCACCCTCGGCTCCGGCCGCAGCCATCTCTACGGCCTCATCATCTCCGACATTACCAACCCGTATTTCCCCGAGCTCGTCAAAGCCTTCGAAGAGATCGCCGAATCCCACGGCCAGGACGTCCTCATCTCCAACACCGACTACGACCCCGCCCGCATGGAGCGCTGCGTCATCCGCATGCTCCAGCGCAAAGTCGACGGCGTCGCCATCATGACTTCCGAAATGGAAGAGCGCCTCATCCACACCTTCAGCGAGCGCCGCATCCCCACCATCTTCATGGACACCTCCACCGCCGTCCCCGGAGCCAGCGTCGTCTCCGTCGACTACGCCGCAGGCATCCACCAGGCCATCGCCCACCTCGTCACCCTCGGCCACACCCGCATCGGCTTTATCAGCGGCCCCGCAGCCCTCAGCTCCGCCCGCTCCCGCACCCAAGCCTTCATCGCCGCCCTCCACGCCCACGGCCTTTCCCTCGCCCCCGAGCACCTGATCGAAGCCAACCACCGCATCGAAGGCGGCCACCGGGCCATGGCCCACCTACTCGCCGCCGCAGCCCCACCCACCGCCATCCTCGGCTCCAACGACCTCACCGCCATCGGAGCCATGGGAGCCATCCACGAAGCCGGCCTCTCCATTCCCCACGACATCTCCATCATCGGCTTCGACGACATCCAGCTCAGCGCCTACACCCAGCCCGCCCTCACCACCATCCACGTCCCCCGAGCCGAGCTAGCCGCCACCGCCTTCCGCAGCCTCTTCCACCGCACCGACGCCACCACCCCCGACACCCCGCGCCCTCGCAGCCAGGCCCACCTCATCCAACCCACCCTCCTCATCCGCAACTCCACCGCCCGCCCTCGCCTACAATAGACAAGGAAGGCTATGCACCATCAGCCCGCAGGCAGGGAAGTCCCCGTCGTCTAGTGGCCCAGGACGACGTCGCACTCACGACGTAAACACGAGGTTCGAATCCCGTCGGGGACGCCACAACCCTCCCGCCCCGCAGTCTCGTGAAGGGCATCGCTTCAGCTATGCCGTAACGTCCCTTCTGGGGCACGAATTCAGCCGCTGAGGGTACTCTCTCCAGCCCTGCCACAACTCAGGTAACCCCGAGGCTTCAGCCTTGGGTCTCACAGCCTGCAGAAGAAGTAAGGGCTTCAGCCCTAAGGTTTGCCCTCCGCCACCCCGCCGAAATCTGTCCTCGCGACCCGCGTCTAACGCCGCCGCTTCTTCTCCTTCTTCGCCCAATACGTAAACGCGTCCTCAAACAGCTCTCCATTCAAATCCCCCACCCGCTGCATCACCCGCGACTGAGCATCCGCGATCGCCTGGTTATAAATCACCGGTCCAATCTCCTCCAGAAAGTAATCCAGCAGCAACGTCGCAGGCAGAGTCCCCAGCGGTTCCGGCATCTCCATCTCAAAATAACGCTGCAGCGACGCCACGGCCTCCGCCTTTTCTTCTTTCTTTATCGCGATCATCCAACCCTCCACCCAAAGTGTACGAAATGCTCGGCGAAGAAAATTTGGCCTTGAAGGGGATGTGCTTCAGCGGTTGCTGAAAGTTTTGCCTAGAAGGGTAGGTGCTTCAGCGGTTGCTGAAAATATGGCTTCGAAGGGTACGGGCTTTAGCCCGTACGTCGATTGCCCAATCAATCAGGGGGGCTTTAGCCCCAGAGGTAGAGCTGGCCCGATCTCTCAGCTCTAGAAGTGGCCATCTATAATCACACGCAAAAAGCCCCGGCTGTTTTGCCGGGGCTTTCGCAACGTGGTTGAGAGGTTCGTTTAGCCGTGGAACTCGCCGCGGAACAGCTCGCTCGGCGTGTAGTGGGTCGGCAGATACAGCGAAGCGCCATTGACCGGTCCCGGGGTCGGAGCCGTGTCCATGCACTTCACAAACGCCGTCTGGAACTTCGCCATCTCGTCCTTCGTGCCCACAGTGACGCGGACATAGGTCGGCATCGCAGCCCAGGTACGGCCGATAGCGACCTCTTCCTTCATCATCTGCTGCTGGAAGTCGTGACCCGGACGCTTTACGTCGACCATGAAGAAGTTCGCCTGCGATCCGGGCAGAACCGTGTAGCCCTTCTTCGAGAGGAACTCGAGCGTCTCCGAACGGTTGTCCGCATTGATCTTGCGGCGAGTCGCGATCAGGTCCTTGTCCTGCAGGGCAGCCTTCGCACCGGCAGCGCTGGTGATCGAGATGCTCGCAAGGCTGCGGGCCGGCTGGGCCACAGTCGCAAACTTCATCAGCAGGTCAGGACGACCAGCAGCAAAACCAGCACGCAGGCCGGCCATGCCGTAGATCTTCGAGAACGTCCGCATCACGATCAGGTCCTGATCGGCAGCCACTTGGTCCAGCATCGAATCGTCGGTCGAGAAGTGGAAGTAAGCCTCATCCACAATCACCACCGAACCCTTGGGCTTGTTCTTCAGCAGCCACATAATGTCGGCCTTCGGGGTCATCGTGCCGGTCGGGTTGTTCGGGTTCACGATGTAGTACGCACCGGGCGAGGGATGAGCGGCGAGCATCGCCTTCACATCGTGCGCATAGGTCGGGGTCAGCTTCACGGCAAACAGGGGAGCCTTCATCGCCTGCGCAGCGCGCGTGCCCTGCTCATAGCTGGGGTCAGCCATCACGAGCGGCTTGTCGGGGCCGATGTTTGACATCAGCGCCAGGTCCAGCGGTCCACCCGATCCGGGGAACAGGGCAGAGTAGCCACGCTTCAGGCCGTAGATCTCGTTGAACGCAGCCACCGTCTGCGCGCTGATCTCCTGGTGATAACGTCCACCCAGCGAGGCCGTCTTCGAGATCGCTTCGAGCGAAGAAGACGCGGGTCCGAGAGGATTCTCGTTCGAGCTGATGATGACCGTGTTCGGGTTCATCACGCGGGTCTCGCCCATGTCCGATCCGAAGTCGCGACGACGTGCCTGGCCTACAGCCGCCTGGGGCGCTGCCTGCTGCGCAAACGCAGCCGCTGCCGGAAGTGCTGCCGCAGCCGCGCTGGCTGCACCCAGAGTACGCAGGAAGTTGCGGCGCGATACTCCACTGACATTACAGTTGCTGTTCTCGGTCGTCATAAGTCTTCTCCTCGTGCTGGTTGAAGTTGGATGTAGGAATGAAGTTGTTGGGGAAACTTGGAATGCACGACGGCAGACCGCAGGCAATGGTCACTGCAAGGCTCTGTCTTGGGAATCGTCGTGGCTGCCTGATCTTCGTCCTGGAAGAATCGAAAGCAGTAGCGGGGACCCTTGTTCGTAGTCCGGCCTGATAAGACCAGCTACGAACGCGATGAATCGTTCGGTGATTCCACGGTAACGCGAAATTCATGGAAAAACACATCTCGAACGCGAAAAATCTCTTGTTTCCCACAGTTATTTTGTTGGCATCGACAGACTTGAATAGCCTGCATCCGAATTCCTTGATGCAAACGCATTAGCATCAACGCCTTACGCCAAATTCGCTTCAGGATAGCTTTGGGCTTAAGCCAAGGCATCTGGAATCGTCCGGGAATCGGGCTTCAGTCCCTGGCACATCCCTTCTCCTCAGCCCGGCATTTCCAAATCAACGCCGATATCGACTCTTTGGACGCTGTCTGACCTCGGCTCGGCCCTCTGCCCCCAAAGCACCATCCCAACCTCCATCGGGGTATATCCGCACTCCGCCCCTTGGCAGCATCTTGGATACAGGAAACAAGCGGCGCCAAAACGAGCGCACATGTGGGGTCAACAAGCTTCTCCCGGTCTCCTGATCCAGACCGGATCACGGGGACCACTGCACAAAGATTCGTAGAAATCTCTCTCTGCCCTTATACCGTTCGAACTTGTACCAATTCTTCACTTGTTTGCAAGCGCAGGGCAGGTAAGCCTGTCCCGCCCTTCACTCTCTCTTGAACTCTCTTGCTGATACCAGACGCTGCCGCGAAGTCTCGCGGCAGCGTTTGGCGTTTCCTCTGCTCCTGTGAATTGGTGTCAAGCCCCCAGCGCCAGCCCTAGACAGGGAACTCGCTGACAAGAAACAGCTTAGGAGCTGAAAAATAAATGGATGTTTCCTGGGTCGGTTTGTTAAAATAGGAAGTAGAGGCAGACGAGATCCTGAAAGGTTTGAGAACATCCTCAGCTGTCTGTCCAGACCTAGTCCTGGACCCCAGACTTCAGGTGTCGAACTCTCACCGTAAGCCGCATTCTGTCAACACTTTAGCTGCAAAGTATGGGGGGAGGGCCTTCATGCTTGCGCCGCACCATCCCCAACAAGATGGTTGTTGATCGCAAACAACGCCAGTTCCAACCGATTCCAGACACCAACCTTGTCGAAGATGTTCTTCAAATGACGCTTCACCGTCTCTTCGGCAATATCGCACTCGCGCGCAATGTCCTTGTTCGTCATTCCCTGCGCAATCAGTCGCACAATCTCCAGCTCGCGCACAGTCAGACCAAACGTGTTCTTCGGAGGCTGTTTAATCTCCTCCATCAGATCGTTCAGAACCTGCACCAGGTTCTGAACTGGCTTTCGTCCCAGCCAATAATGACCTTGCATCACAGTAGAAATGCACATCGCCAGATCGGTCGTCAGCGCATCCTTCAGCACAACGCCGCGAGCGCCGAGCTGCAAAGCCTCCAGAATCTCGCGCTGGCTGATCGCTGAAGTCAGCAGGATCGTCTTTGTCGGCACCTGAATCGTCGTGAGCTCGCGCAGCGTCTCCAACCCTGGAAGTTCCGGCATGTTCAGGTCGAGCAGTAGAATGTCAGGCTGCATCTCGCGCATCTCGCGAATCGCTTCCTTGCCATCTGAAGCCTCGCCAACGACAACATACTCAGCGTGACTTTGTAGCATCCTTCGCACGCCAAAACGCACAACTGGATGATCGTCCGCAATCAGAATGCGAACGTTCTTCGAAGCGTCATTCGCTCCATAAAGCGTCCGAGTTCGGATCACCTCGCGGTTCAGCCGCTCGACGATGAGCGCGATGCGGCGATCGTCTTTGTCCGCCGCCGCCGCTTCCAGCTCAGTGCAGATCGCAGTCACAGTCGTAATGCCAACAGTCGTGCTTCCGCCCTTCAAGCGGTGTCCGAGCCGCTGTAGCTCTGCATAGTCGCAGGCTTTGGCAGCAACCACGATCTCGGCGAGGTCCGACTCGACCTGGAGCTGGAACTCATTCATCACCTCGGCGACGAGCTCATCGCCGCCGATGCTCTGCAGCTCTGCCAGCTGGCCGCTCAGCGCGGACTTCGCGGCGGTCTCGGCGGAGGTGACGACGGTGCGCTCCTGATCTGGATTCATCTCCGCCCAGCGATCCAGCGCAAGCTTGAGGTCGGCCATCCGGATCGGCTTGGTGAGGTACTCATTCATGCCAGCGGCGAGACAGATCTCCTCATCTCCCTGCATAGCATTCGCGGTCATCGCGATGACATACGGGCCGTCTTCGGCGGGCGAGCGCTGCCGAATCCTGCGCGTCGCGTCGAGACCGTCCATCTCCGGCATCTGCACGTCCATCAGCACCACGTCATAAGGCTGTCGGTTGAGAGCATCGAGCACTTCCAGCCCATTCCCGGCGACATCGGCGCGATAGCCCAGGCTTTTAATCATCTTCATCGCAACCTTCTGGTTGATCGGGTTGTCTTCGGCGACGAGGATGCGGATGCTGCGCTTGACGGTCGGTCCACTCTGCGCGCTGGCGATGGGAGCGGAAACGGGGATGCCTCCGGCGAAGAGCTCGGACAACATGGATTCGAGGCCCTGCGAGCGGATCGGTTTGCTGAGCCAGCCTGCGGGGACGATGCCTGCGTGGAGTTCCGTGTTGCGGGCCCCGAGCGAGGTGAGCATGACGAGCGGTAACTTCTTCCGTCTACTAGACGCCAGCGCGGAGCGGACGGCTGCGCCCTCTTTGCTTGCCACGGTGTTGGCGAGCAGGACGGCGTCGACGTCGTTGTTTTCAAGTAACGTCTGGGCTTGGGCCGCAGTAGCGGCCTGGAGCAGCTTGAGACCAAGGCGTTTCGCCTGAGCCTCAATGGTACGTGCGCTCAGAGGGCTGGCATCGATCAGAACGACTGTCTTTCCTTTGAAAAGATGGTGCGTGGCCGCAGAGGGGCGTGATCGCGCCTGCATGGTGAAGAAGAAGGTTGCACCTTCGCCGGGAACGCTTTCAACGCGCAGGGTTCCGCCCATGAGGATGGCGAGCCGCTGGCTGATGGCGAGGCCTAAGCCCGTGCCTCCGAAGTGGCGCGTGATGGAGCTGTCGGCCTGAGTAAAAGGCTGGAAAAGGCGATCGAGACGATCCTTCGCAATGCCGGTACCGGTATCCTTTACCGCGAAAAGTAGTCGAAGTTGGTTGCCGCGCTTATTGTCGGCCGAAACCGTGACGAGGACCTCACCGGCAGCAGTGAACTTGACGGCATTGGAAAGCAGGTTGACGAGGACCTGTCGCACGCGGGTGATGTCGGCGACGACCAGCGAAGGCAGGTTTTCGTCGAGAAGGTATCCGATCTCGAGTCCTTTGGCTGCAGCGGCAGGAGCAACGAGGTCGAGCGCATCCTCGACACATTCGGCAAGATTGAACTCCAGTTCTTCGAGCTCAAGGCGAAGAGACTCGATTTTAGAGAAGTCGAGAATGTCGTTGATGATCTCAAGAAGATTTTCGCCGGAGGAGCGAACGGTCTCGGCATACTCGCGCTGCTCGCGAGTGAGAGGCGTTTCGAGGAGTAGACCTGTCATGCCGATGACAGCGTTCATCGGCGTGCGGATCTCATGGCTGACCGTGGCGACGAACTCGCCTTTCGCACGGTTGGCTGCTTCAGCGACGTCCCTTGCGTTCTTAAGCGCAAGTTCGACCTGATGGTGAGAGTCGTTCTGTGGCGGTGTGAAGCGGAGGCAGCAGATGTATCCGGGTGTGTCCTCGTTGACTGTGGAGCTCAGCGAGAGAGAAAGCGGAATAGAGCTGCCATTGCGTTTGCGTCCGTCGATGGGCGTGCTGATCTTTTCGGTGGAGTGCTCCTGTTCCTGCGCCCTATGGGTGAGGAATTCTTCGACATTCTGATGCTCGGGAACGGTAAGGAGATCGACAACGCTCTTGCCGGGTAGTTGACCTGAGGCGTAGCCGAGGAGTGCTTCGGCGGCCGGATTGGCGAGCTCTACGCGTCCATCCGCATCCATGATGAGAATGCCATCGATAGAGCCGTTAAGTACGCTGCGTAGCAGAGACTCCGCGCGTTTCAGGTCGTCTATCTGTCTTGGTGCCGTTTGCATCCACTACCTCATCGTTCCAGCGTTGGTGAAGTTCGAAGCCTGGCCAAGGCGCGGCAACAGACTTTCAGCACGCGTCTCGTTGTGTTTCGGTCGTACACCATAATCTATTGCAAGCGTGAAGGCGACTCCAGCGGAATCTGTCAATCGATGACTCGATTTAGTTGATCTTGATCGATGGGAGTGGCAGGAGGAGTAAGAATTTACAGTCACGTTACCGAGTTCTGGGGCTATCGAGGATTTCCACAGAAATATACGAATTTGTGCGTTTGGTGCCAGCGCGCGTGTCGTGACGTGTCCCGCTTCGGAACAGGTAAGTCGCAAACATGGGTGTGGAGGTAAGCTCTGCCCCTTTTGAGGAAGTGCTGAAAGGCACGGGCAAACCTATGCTTGTCACAGGTTGACTTGCAATGGGTTGAGTACTGTTGTCAAGCAAATTGCGGGCCTCTCTCTGGAGAATGTCTTCATTGGACAACTGCTCGTACGACCCGTTTCGTCCTGTGAAGATGCCTAAAACCTCCATCACTATCGCGGTGTTCATCGATGCTCTGGGCTGGCGGCTGGCCCACGAGCACGGCTTCCTTCGCGAGGAGCTTCCATATCGTGGTCCGCTGGCAACGATCTTCGGGCCAGGAGCGACAGGCGATCCAACGATCCTGACGGGCCTGAAGCCACGCGATCACGGCCACTTTGCGTTATTTACGTACGACCCGAGCAACTCGCCGTTCCGCAAGGTCCTGTGGCCGCGGCTGCTGCCACAGTTTCTAACGCGGCGTGGCCGCGTGCGGCGCTGGTTCGGCAAGAAACTAAGCCGCTATGTGGGTGGCAACGGCGACTTCGAGGTACGTGACACGCCGTTCAACCTGCTGCGGCAACTGGGTTATAACGACAACCGCGACCTCTATGAGCCGAACGGTGCACAGGCAACTCTGTTCGACGACCTGCGCAGGCAGAATGTGCCATTCCATGTATCGGACTGGCGGCTGGACGAGGAAGAGAACCTGGCAGCCGCGCGTAAAGAGATTGCCACCGGTAAGCTGCGTCTGGCATACATCTTTCTGCCGCAGCTAGATATTTTGCAGCAGTATGAAGGCACATCGTCACAGAAGATCATCTGCAAGCTGGGCTGGTATGAGCAGGAGATTCGCGACCTGATTGCGCTGGCCCGCGAGCACTACGACGAAGTGAAGGTGGCTGCGTTCTCCGACCACGGCATGACGGACATCCGCAAGGAGTGTGCGCTAATGCAGATCGTGAGCTCTCTGCCGCTGGAGTTTGGCGAAGACTATTTCGCGGTCTACGATGCGACGATGGCCCGCTTCTGGTTTCACACCAAAGAGGCGGAGCGGCTGATCGGCGATGCTCTGCTGTATCTCTCCGATGGGCAGTGGCTCGACGACGAGACTCTCCGCTCATGGGGCTGCGACTTTCCGGACGGGCGTTATGGCGACCGCATCTATTTACTGAAGCCGGGGATTCTGCTGAACCCCAGCTTCATGGGGCGCTATCGCTATGCGGGGATGCATGGGTTCGACCCTGCGCATGAGGATTCAATCGCGTTCTTCGCGACGAATGAGCAGACTTTGCCCCGACCGCAGGGACTCGAGGATTTGCGGCGCGTTCTGAGCCAGAGCATCGGCATCGCTGCCTGAGTGCGTGTCCGCGCTCCTTCGATTTAAATAATTACCCCGGTTGCCGATGATGACCATGCAGATACAGCACGGGCACCATCAGCCACTCTGCTTTGCCAGACGGCTTATCGCCGTCCCGGCTAAACACTACAACGGGGTCACAACGAATGTTTTCTATCGTGGGAATACTGGTCGTCTTTGGCTGCGTGATTACTGGGTTCTTGATGGAGAAGGGCAAGCTAGCCGTTCTGATCCAGCCATCAGAATTGGTGACCATCGGGGGAGCTGCGATTGGAACTGTTCTTACTGCAAACCCTATCCATATTTTGAAGAAAACAATCAGCAGCGTGCTTGGGGTGCTGAAAGGATCGCCGTATACGAAGAAACGCTATACGGAGACGCTGAAGATGATGTTCGACGTGCTGAGCAAGGCTCGCAAGGAAGGGTCGGTTGCAATCGAGGCTGATGTGGAGGATCCGGACAAGAGCCAGATCTTTGCGAAGTATCCGGGCTTCCTAAAAGACCATCACGCGCGGGACTTTGTGTGCGATACGCTGCGGATGGGCATCACCGGGGGTGTGAGTGGCATTCGATGTCGATCAGGTAATGCAGCAAATGGAAAATATCGCCGAAGTCGGCCGGGGGATCGCCGTCGCTTTTGTCGCAACCATTTACGGTGTGGGTGCGGCCAACCTCTTTTTATTGCCTTGCGCCGGTCGCATCCGTGTTCTCAATTCCCGGCGTCAGGCTCTGCGCGAGATGATCGTCGAAGGCACCGCAGGCATCGCCGAAAGTCTCAGCGCTGGCGCCGTCGAGCAGCGACTTAGACCGTTCGTTTATGTGGGGCCGGCGTCGGCGAAGCAGCGCCCTTCATTGGTGACCCGATGAGCCTGCAGGAGCATGAGAGTGAATCCTCCACAGAGCGCTGGACGGTTTCCTACGCTGATTTCATGACGCTTCTCTTTGCGCTCTTTGTCGTTCTTTTCGCATCCTCCCACCATGAGAAGCACGATATTCAGCAGGTATCCTCTGCCGTGAAGCAGGGCTTCCAGCAACTCGGCGCTTTTCCCGCCGCCGGTGTAAACAGCGCAGCAAGGACTTCTGATGCAGGTCCTGTTTTAGTGAATCGAAGCGCGGGGGTCGATGTGATTGCACTGCAGCGGGACTTGACCTCTGCACTCGGGAAAGAGATTGCGCGTAATGAGGTTGTGCTGAGGATGACTCCGGACGGCTTCGTCATCAGCCTGCATGAACTCGGTTTCTTCAGGAGCGGAGAGGCGACGCTACTCGCGGACGCGACGGGAAAGATGCAGCGCATAGCTTCCGTCCTGATGAAGTACGGGCTCGATATGCGTGTGGAAGGTCACACTGACAACCTCCCGATCCACACGCTTGAGTTTAACTCCAATTGGGACCTTTCGATCGCGCGCGCAACTAACGTTGCGATGATGTTAATAGATGACGGACACTTCAATCCAGCGCGTCTTTCCATTGCTGGCTACGGTCAATATCATCCCGTCACCACGAATGACACACCATTGGGGCGCCAATCGAATCGCAGGGTCGATATCGTCATCGTCACAGCAACGAAGATGGACAACGAGTAGGGAAGCGAACCGGGACGGCGGGGCGTGCGTTCGCGGAGGTGACTCGATGCCTGCAGGAGCTTAAAGCGATAAAGCGTACAGGCCGAGCGTCTGGTTGCTCTCTCCGCAGTTGCTGCGAAGATTCCTATGGGGAATGATTTTCAAACGTACTAGAACTCTGCTAGCATCACCGGCGACATGGATCCCTTCGACTCCGCCCGCCGTAACCTCCTGAAGCTTGGTAGCTTGAGCTTCGCCGCCTCCGCTGCCGCTGTCGTCCCCACCCTTGCTGCGGGTGAGGCACGCAACAACGCCTCGAAGTCCGCAACTCCAATGATCTTCGATGTGCGCGCCTTTGGCGCAAAGGGCGATGGTCACGCCGTCGATTCGCCTGCGATCAACGCCGCGATTGATGCCGCCGCAGCCGCCGGAGGTGGGACGGTTTACTTTTCTGCAGGCGTGTATCTTAGTTTCTCTATCCACCTCAAGAGCAAGGTAGATCTCTATTTGTCGCAGGGCTGCACGGTCATCGCTGCCGACTCACCGAAACCCGGCGAAACGACCGGCTACATGGGCGGAACCTACGACGCGGCCGAACCAAAGACGAGCTATGACGCCTACCAGGATTACGGGCACAATCACTGGCACAACTCGCTTTTCTGGGGCGAGGGCCTCTCCGATCTCTCCATCACCGGTCCCGGCCTCATCTGGGGCAGAGGACTGAGCTTCGGTGCGGGGCCGGGTCGTCCACCGGCTGCGGCTGGGTCCTCGGGCCGTGGCTTCGGCCCGGAGCACGTCGGAACCCCCGCACCTGCGCAGGCTGTAGAGCGCAACCGGCCGCCCCGCGGAGACTATCCAATGTTTCAAGCTGAACAGCCCGGTGTCGGCAACAAGGCTATCGCGCTGAAGAACTGCCGCAACGTCATCTTCCGCGATTTCTCCATACTCAAAGGTGGTCACTTCGGATTGCTACTCACCGGCGTGGACAATCTCACCATCGACAACCTCAAAATTGACACCGATCGCGACGGCATGGACATCGACTGTTGCAAAAATGTTCGTGTCTCCAACTGCACCGTCAACTCACCGTGGGACGACGGCATCTGTCCCAAATCTAGCTTCGCGCTTGGTTACAATCGCCCCACCGAAAACGTAAACATCACCAACTGCTACGTCACCGGCGCCTATCGCCTTGGTAGCGTACTCGATGGAACCTTCAAAAAGTTTGACGGTTCGCCAGCGGACTATGGCAAGGTCGGCGGCACCGGTCGCATCAAGTGCGGCACTGAATCGAACGGCGGCTTCATTAACATCACCATCTCGAACTGTGTTTTTGAGGGCTGCCAGGGGCTCGCGTTGGAGACCGTCGACGGTGCGCTGCTCGAAGATATCGCCGTTACGAACATCACCATGCGCGATGTGATCTCCTGCCCGATCTTCTTGCGGCTGGGTTCGCGCTTGCGCGGGCCGAAGGGAACTGGCGATCAGTCGACCGTCGTCGGCACGCTGCGGCGCGTTCTTATTTCAAACGTGACCAGCTACAACACCGCAGGCAAGTACGGATCGAACATTACCGGCATCCCCGGCTATCCGATCGAAGACCTGAAGATCACCGATGTCTACGTCGAGCATGTGGGTGGCGGAACGGCGGAGCAGGCGAAGATTCAAGTACCTGAGAAGGAAGACGGTTATCCGGAGCCCGGGATGCTCGGCACGTTGCCGGCGCACGGTTTCTTTTTCCGGCACGTCAACCGACTCGAGATGAGCCACGTTGAGATACAACCGAAGGTGCCCGATGCCCGCCCCGCTATCTACACAGACAACGTCCACCGCGCCGACTTCTACTTCATCACAGCCCCCAGCAATGTGCCTGCGTTCTCGTTGAATAGCTCCACAGACACGCGCATCCTACTATCACGCGCGGCGCCGGACTCCATCGTGCCTTAGCAGGCAGGTAAATGCAGGCCGCAGATTCAGCCTAGCGAATCACGATCAGCTCGGTCTCATATGGCTTCAGGTTGAGCTTGATCGTGACCGCTCCACTGCTGTGAGTCGACGGCAGTGGGCTCACGGTGCCATCCTGCGGCGACCAAAGTTCGGCCCTCGTTCCTTTCGAGTGAAAGGTTGCGGAAGGGGCCTTCGCTTCTGCGCCTTCATTGAAGATCAGATACACGTCGGCATCCGCTAGCCTTCTCGCCATCACCTTCAGCGCCGTATCGGGACTATCAAGCGCTACGGTGTGGGCGCGGATGACACCCGTCACGGCAGCCTCAATAGCTGTGGGCACAATCTGAGGCTTCAAGGGCTCTACTGGTGGCTGCGCTGGCGGTGTTGGTGTCGCCGGTAGTTGCGCCGATGTCTCAATCGTCGCGAACGCAAACTCCCGCGACGCAGCTGCGCGAGCATCGAGGATCGTTCTGTTGTAGATCATCGAAGGTGCGCGACCGAGAAAGAGAACCTTACCGCCACCCTTTGCGAACCCTCTTAGGCGTTCGAGTTCGGTCTCGCTTATCACCAGTGGAGAGGGAACGATCACCGTACGATAGCGGTTACCGCTAAGCGTTTCGAAGCCTCCTTTGCCGGACTTTAGGTCGCTCGCGAGCGCGTCGTTATTGATGATGTCGAAGTCGATCTGCCGCTCCGAAAGCATCTGCTCCGTCGCCACAAAGGCCGTATCGCTGGCCGCGTCGCCAAGCCACATCGAACTTGAAGGAAGATAGAGCGCTACCTCCGCTGCGGGTCGCCCCATGCTCATCACATAGCTAAGTCGCTGCACATACTGCATCAGAGCGGGCCAGCCGGGATCACGCATTACCTCCGGCGGTCCTCCCTGGCGCTCTTGTCGGGCAGAGATATTCTCGGCTTTCTGGGGCGGTGTTGCAGGATAGTACATCGTCTCCACAAGGTTCACGCCGCGAACGATTTGCTCATTCAGAATGTAGCGCGCCATCGTGATGTCGGGCGCAGGGCGATATGCGGCAAAGCTCTCGGTGAAGGCCCTCGGATGTCCGTACACATGCGCTGCGCTTGCCGCCAATCTGGGGAAGTCGGAGATCGTGTCCGTCCAAATCTGATGCCAGATTGAATCGATCCCTGGCACCTGAACGTATTTCATGTCGCGCATGAACTCGCCTTCTGATTTCACAAGTGCCAGTTCCATCTCTTCATGATTCAGATGGACCTGATATTCGACGCGATGCGCGGCACACCACTCAGCCTGTGGTTTGAAGAAGCCGTCGCGAAACATCTGCGAGAAGACGTCGTAGTAATCGCCTTTGGCCCGCACCTCCTCTGCCGTCAACGTTGCGGGCACCTGCCCGCGGCTGGTCTGCGCAGCGATCAAAGCGGCTACATAGGGCCGGACATCATAGCCTTTCAACCGCTTAAATCGTTCGAAGAACGCAGGCGTCCAAGGCAGGCCGGAGATGGAATAGTCCGGTTCATCGCCGCGAAAGCCAAGGATCGTCGTGCCGAACGCCTCCGACATTGCGTCGTAGTATTGCTGATGGACGAACTGGAGGTATGCCTGCGTGGCAGCCGGATTTAGATAATCCTCCAGCGATTGCGACTGGTCCTTCTGGTGCGTCGGATTGGTGTCGCTCCTCGTCGGCGAGGTGCGAAAGACGTGCTCGACTACCAGCACTGTCCAGTCTTGCCCCGTCGGCGCGGTCCAGTGAAGTTGGCCGTCGCCAGGGATAGTGACGGCTATCCGTTCTCCCGAAGAACTTTGTGCAACGACAGCCACCGTCTCCGCCTTGATCGGCACGGTTAGCGTCTCGCCGCCATGCACTGGTAACCGCCTTTCGATCGACAGGGCCTGCATCCGCAGCGTAGGCTTCTCGCTTGAGAACCTGCCGCCTGCAAATCCGCTAGGATAGCCGATATCGTCGACGATCCACACGCGCAGATCACGCTTCTTTGCTTCCTGCACAAATTGCTTGAAGAAGGCGAAATACTCCGGAGACAGGTACGGCTGCACCATGCCACCGCCAGCCTGCACCGTGACCGCACGAAAACCAAGAGCCTTTATGACATCCAGGTCGCGCCGCGCGCTCTCGAGAGTCACCGGTCCGTTGAGTCCATAATAAGGTTCTGGCCCATACTCCGAAGGGGGCGCGAGCCACGCCTTCGCCATCGCTGCAGCTGTGGGCATTTGCAGCTTTTGCCACGGCTGTTGCGCACTTATGGCCAGTGACTCTATCAGGTTCAAGGCACAGAATAGAATCGCGGCAGTGTTGCGAGCGTATGGCTTCAATCGTAAATCTCCCAGAGTTTTATACATTGTCGAACCCGTAAGTGAGAAATACTTTCTCCATTGAAAACCAGAGATTTGCAGCAATGCTTCTGGCAGATTAAAAAACTTAAAAACTTGATTCGCACCAAGTTCAAGAGTTGTTGTGCGACTGCCTGGCATCTGCGCAAATCTTGCCCAAACGAATCACATGACAGCAGCCAAACCCATCTTCATTTCCCACAACGGGAAGTTTCAGAGGCTAGAAAAAACTTAGAAGGTTTTTACCAATCCTTCCTGCGATCTACCTCGTAAGCGAGACACAGATAGTTTGTTATCCGCGAAGCGAGCAAAGAGTCGAGATTAACCTAACCTGGAGATGTGCCCTGTGAAATGGACTGATGCCTATCCCTTTACAGAGTCGGGCCAATATACGAACGATGTCGAAGGATCGACCTTCCCCGCGTTTGCCCCCATTCTGTCCGATGCGTTCGAAAATCTGAAGGACTTACCTGAGCCCGTAGAGGTTCCCCCGGGGACACTAATGTTGGAGCAGGGAGAGATTTGTAAGACGGTTTGGCTGATTCGTGACGGGCTAGTTCGACTCAGTTACGTTAGCCCAGAGGGACGCGAGACGACACTGGGCCTGCGCGCGGCGGGCTGGTTCGGCGGAGCGGCCTGCCTTGTGATGCACACCCCAAGCGTCTGCTCCGTGAAGGCTGTCACACCCTGCGTAGTCTCACGCATCAGCGCGCTGGATTTCAATCAGCGGCTTACGCAAAACGCCCGTCTGATGCGCTACTTCGTCTCTTCCCTCTGCCTCGAACTTATCGCGCAGACCTCCGCCCAGGTGCGCTTGATGAGCGATAGCGCCGAGCAGCGATTGGACAGCTTCATGCGCGAACGCAGTGTCAAACATCCGCAGATCAGAACCTTGGACGCCTTGCCTATGCTCAAACAGATGGAGCTCGCACAGCTGCTCAGCATCACGCCGGAGCATCTGAGCCGTCTCCTCCGCCGCTCTCACAAGAGCGCAGAGACCTGGCCGACTACGAAGCACAACGTCGATGGCAGGCTCAGCTAGCGTTTCATCCTTCCGATCGTTGTCATCCTCGAAGGAATTGTTACTCATATCCGTAGTCACTGCAGAAAAACGGGGCGATCTCAGCTGTTTCAGCCTGAGCTCGCCCCGTTCCTCTTGCTTCTTACAATCTATCGTGCCGAAGCCACCACCGGCATACTGATAAAGCTCTCCATCCGCGTCGCGTGCCAAGCTTTCTGGTCCGCCTTCACGTAGTCTGCTATACAGTAACCGATTTGATTTCACAGATAGGCTCTTGCGGCTGCGGAGCACGCGGTCGCGGTGCTAGCATGGACAGCGTTATCGGGGACTCTCCATGTGTCTGCGTTCCGCTTTGTCTCTCGCACTTTTCGGCGTATCCGTCTTCGGTCTTCACGCCCAACAAACTGCTCCCGCAAAAGAGCCGCCCCCTGTCGTTGCAGGCATTCCACTCAACTACGACGAGGCTAAGGTCGGAATCTTCACGCTACCCGACGCAATGCGTCTCAATGATGGCAGGTTCGTAACCGACGCCAAAACTTGGACGCAGCGTCGCCGTCCTGAGATCATTCAGATCTTCGAAACGCAGCAGTTTGGTCGTGTCCCCACGGGAGCTCCGACTCACCTGACCGCTTCGAATTTTGAGATTACCGACAAGGGAACGCCTGCACTCCACGGTGCGGCAATCCGCAGGCAGATCACGATTCACCTCACCAGCGATAGCAACGGTCCAGCAATTCATTTGCTTGAGTACCTGCCCACGGCAGCGAAAAAGCCCGTGCCGCTGCTGCTCGCTATCAACTTTGGCGCGAACCAGAACGCTATAGATGACCCAGGCATTACGCCACAAATGGTTTGGGACCCAAAGACCCACACGAAAGCGCAGCAATTAGCGCAAAGCATCACCACCGACGAGCAAGGTAAGAAGGTAGAACGCCGCGCATTCGTTGTGGGCGTCGATGCTGCGGCCCTGCTTGCAGCCAACATTGGTGTCGCTACTTTCTATTATGGTGATGTCGTTCCCGACTATCCCGAAGGCTTCAATGACGGAATTCAGTCGCGTTATCTGAAGACTGGTCAGACCAAGCCGGCGCCCGACGAATGGGGAACCATAGCCGCATGGGCTTGGGGCATGAGTCGCGTTGAAGACTACCTCGAGACTGATCCCCGCGTAGACGCCAGGCGCGTCGCCATCCAGGGGGTCTCACGGCTGGGCAAGACTGTCATGTGGGCAGGTGCGCACGATCAGCGCTTTGCCCTCGTCATTGCAAGCTGTTCAGGAGAAGGCGGCGCCGCCCTGAGCCACCGCAACTACGGCGAGACCATCGCGCACCTAACCGATCCCACACGCTACAGTTACCAGTTCGCCACCAACTGGTCAAAGTATGGCGGCTTTCCAGATATCGCTCCCATGGACGCGCACATGCTCATTGACCTCATCGCGCCACGCCCATTGCTGCTACAAACAGGGAACACCGATTACTGGTCCGATCCCAAGGGAGAATTCCTTGCAGAAGTAGCCGCAGCGCCGGTTTACAAGCTACTTGGTAAAGACCCGCTGGATACAGAAACGTGGCCCGCGGCAAAGCAGCCGATCCTGCACGATCTTGGCTACTACATGCACGATGGGGGCCACGGCATGGTCCCGTCGGACTGGGCCATCTACGTCGACTTCCTCAAACTGCACTTGCATCCTGAGCCGTAACGAAATCTAGCGGACGTATTCGAACGTTCCACAAAGGTTCGTAGCATTCGCCATTGCCTCGCCCGTCAGAACTGGCATGGCCGTGCCTGAAAAGAACGCAACCTGCAGCTTTCTGCCAGTGACGAACGTCGCGGCATACTCCGCGTTCTCCGAGCCACAAATGTGGCTCTTGTGATTGAAAGTCTTAGCTGCGGGAATATCCAGCCGAAACAGGTTGCCGCGTCCGGTCGTGCCATCGGTCCCATCGAACAGGATGCTCACCTCTTCGGCCTTCAGATCGCGAATCTGAGCTAGCGTAAAGCCGGTGAAGTTGATGTACAGCTTAACGTCACTGAATGCGATATCACCGGTGATCTGCTTGGCCGTAGTATTTGACGCGCGCCATTGCCCGCCCTCCTGTGCCATACCAAGTGCACAGCAACCAAGCCAACCAGAGACGACGACCGACAGAACTCGTGAAAACTTCATCTTTCGAGCATGACACTCCAGCTTGTCAGGAGCAAGTCTCCCACCCCCGAAACCGCTACAATAGGATCAGGGAAGTAGGCACTACGCCGCATCAACACCCGCGAATTCGAGAATCATGAAAACCTTCTACATTGAAACCTTCGGCTGCCAGATGAACGCGCACGACTCTGAAAAAGTCGTCGGAACCCTCGTGCGCGAAGGCTACCAGCAGGTACCGGACGAAGCTGACGCCGGCCTTATCCTCTACAACACCTGCTCCATCCGCGATAAAGCCGAGCAGAAGGTATTCCATCGCCTGAACGAATACAAGAAGCTCCAGGGGGAAGGTAAGCGCTTCGCCGTGATCGGCTGCGTTGCCCAGCAGGAGGGGGAAAAGATCTTCGAGAAGGCACCCTACGTCTCCATCGTGGCTGGCTCTTCGTCCTATCGCAACCTGCCGGAGATGCTCGCGCGCCTCGAAGCAGGAGAAAATCGAATTACCGGCCTCGATGACCGCCAGACCGACGAGACCTTCGATACCGAATTCACCGCGCGTTCCAACCCACACCGCGGCTACATCACCATCATTGAAGGCTGCGACAAGTTCTGCGCCTACTGTGTCGTGCCCTACACGCGTGGCAAGGAGCGCAGCCGCACCTCGGCCTCCGTACTCGCCGAAGCCCAGCGCATCGCAGGCCAAGGCTACACCGAAATTCAGCTGCTCGGTCAAAACGTCAACAGCTACGTTGATCCCAGCGGGAGACGCTCCTTCGCCGAGCTACTCTCCGCAGTAGGTGAGGTGAACGGCATCCAACGCGTACGCTTCACCACCTCGCATCCGCGACAGTTCACGAAGGACATCGTCGACGCCATCGACGCGATGCCAGCGCTCTGCGACCACATCCATTTGCCCGTCCAGTCCGGCTCCACCAGCGTCCTGAAGGCTATGTCCCGCGAGTATTCTCGCGAGTGGTACCTGGAGCGGATCGGTTGGACTAAGGCTGCCAAGCGCGACATCTCGCTTACGAGTGACATCATCGTCGGTTTCCCCGGCGAGACCGATCGCGACTTCGAAGACACCATCACGCTACTCGACGAGGTAGGCTACGACGCCATCTACGGCTTCAAGTACTCGCCGCGCCCCAACACCCCTGCTATTCACATGGTCGATTCGATCCCGGAAGAGGCGAAGGTCGAACGCCTTGCCATCCTTAACGCACGCCAGCGCGAGATCCAGCGCAGGAACTACGCGCGCCATCTCGATCAGACAATGACTGTAATGGTTGAACACGGAGCAAACTCTCGAGGCCAGATTACCGGTCGCAGCAGCCAGAATAAGACTGTCAACTTTAGCTGCGAGATCGTGCCGGTGATCGGTAGTTACGTTGACGTGCGCATCACGCAGGTCTTCCCAAGCTCACTTGTTGGCGAAGCCATTACGGCTCCCGCCGCTCCCTCGCCCGCACTACTGGCTCAACAGGCTCTCAATGCCCGCGTGCCGGTTCTCAGATAGAAGCAGTACACTACGTTTATGCATTTGCCCGGCTTCAAACCCGAGACCGAAGAGAAGCTCGCCGAGCAGGAGGTTGAGGTACGCATCCGCGGCCTGATGATGGACCCCTCCACTCGCCAGCCCATCGTTGTCCTCAACGACCTCACTGGCGAAGTAGTGCTACCGATCTGGGTCGGTCTCTTTGAAGCGAACGCCATCGCGCTCGAAATCGAAAAAGCCACGACACCTCGCCCCATGACGCATGATTTAATGCGTGCAGCCATCCACGGCCTCAATGCCCGTGTCACGCGCGTCGTCGTCGGCTCCTTACGCGAGGACACCTTTCACGCCACTATTTGGATGGACCAAGGCGGGGAACCCGTTGCCCTCGATGCACGCCCCTCCGACGCTATAGCGCTCGCCCTGCGCGCAGACTGCCCCATCTTCGTGTCGCAACAGGTCTTTGACCACGCCCGCCGCGCCTCTTTAGGCACGAGCAACCTTAGCCCCGAAGATCTCCGTCGTTGGCTCGAAAGCCTCAACGACGATGAGATGGGTCGTTACAAAATGTAGTCTCAGTCCGTGTAGTCTCTTCTAAAGATGCGCAACACGCTGCTACGTCTCTTCTTTCAACTCATGCGCTACTCCCGACCTCGCGTCGGCGGCTCACCCCCTGTATTCCTCATTCTGCAATACCGGATTCCGCTCGGCTGCTGCGTTCATGGCACTCCCATATACGCCGCCCTCAAGGCTGCGCACCCTGACTGCACAATTATCGTAGCCACACGAAGCTTGGGCTTCGCCCTCCTTCAGCACAACCCTCACGTAGACCATTTGTTCGATACCCCCGATCCGGGAAGTTCCTTCCGCGATCTCCTGCTGCACGCCACACAGCTGCGCGATCGCCTTCAAACCCGCGGCCTTCGCCCCACGCGGATTCTGCAGGATGCTTCTAATCGTCGCGGCAAACTCGCACTGTTTGCCCTGCTGCTGCGTCTCGCCCCCACGCGAGGCTTCGCTCAGATCCCGCAACTCTACGACGAGCCCATCCTTTACGACAAATCCATCAGCCTCATTGCCAACAACCTCCGGCTCGTCGGCGATGGAACGCCACACCATGAGCCCGCTGTCTACTTCACAACCGAAGATCTCACCGTTGCGCAGTCTCTGCTACATGAGGTCAATGCGGAGGGCCAACAACTCACCGCTATCGTCGTCCAGGGCAGCGGTGCGCAACGCAATAATTGGCATGAAGAGCGCTTCGCAGCTCTCATCCGTCAGGTCGAAGCACTAGGACACAGGACGATCTTTCTCGGCACACTTGACGAAGCCCCGGCGATCAACCGTATTCGCGCTCTTTCGGTTTCCCGTGGAACTAGCTTGGCCGGGCGTACAAGCATCCCGCAGCTCGCAGCTTTGCTCTGCTCATGCGACACACTGATTACCGTGGATACCGGTACGTTGCACGTGGGCCGGGCTGCAGGTGTACCTATGCTGGTGCTCGCACCTAGCTGGCAGCCTGCGATCGAATGGCTTCCGATCAACGACACCCGCGCTCTCGTTCTACGCGGCGAAGATCGCAATGACATTCCTTCGGACTATCAGCTTGATGAAATATCTACAGAGTCAGCTATCAACGCCTTCGCACAGCTCACGAACACGCACCCACCTCTAGGCTCCGCTCGAGAGCAGCGCATTGCCCGCTTGCTCTCAAACACTCGCGCTTAGCGAATCGCCAACTCATCCAGCCACGTATAAAACTCGGGGAACGAAACCGCGGCCGCCTCAGCGCCGTGAATCTCGGTCTCTCCTTGCGCCCGTAGCGCAGCAATCGAAAACGCCATGGTGATGCGGTGGTCCAGTCCGGAGTCCACGATGCCGCCACGCAGCGTCTGCCCGCCGGGAATATCCATGCCGTCCTCGTACTCTACGACCTCGGCACCCATCGCTCGAAGGTTTTTCACCACCAGCGCGATGCGATCGCTCTCCTTCACACGTAGCTCCTTCGCATCGCGAATCTTCACGCCATTCTCAGTGTAAGGAGCAATCGCAGCGATCACCGGTAGCTCATCAATCAACTGCGCCGCCAGCGCACCGGAGATGTCCATCCCGCGCAACTGCGCGCTGCGCTGCACCTGGATTGTGCCCACCATCTCACCATGGATCTCTTCGACATTCAGCACCTTGATCTTGCCGCCCATCCCCGTAATGACATCCAGCAGGGAAGCGCGCGTTGGGTTCATGCCCAGAGAATCCAGCACCAGATTGCTGTCTTCAAACAGCAGCGCGCCGCACAAAAAGAACGCCGCCGACGACATGTCGCCCGGCACGGTCATATCGATCGCACGCAGCTTTTGCCCGCCCTCGATCGACAGCCGATCGTCATGCCGCGTCAGCGTCGCTCCGAAGGCCCGTAGCGCGTGTTCGCTATGGTCACGAGTTCGAATCTTCTCTGCAATCGAAGTCACCCCCTTCGCTTGCAGTCCTGCAAAAAGCACCGCCGTCTTTACCTGCGCGCTCGCAATAGGAACCTCGAAGTGGATCGCCTTCAACTCAGTGCCGCGTACCGTAATGGGAGCATGACCCTCGGTCAGTTCGATCTGCGCACCCATCAACTCCAGAGGCTTGCGAATCCGCTCCATCGGTCGCACCGTCAGCGACTCGTCACCCACAAAGCGGAAGTTACCCTCTTGCGCAGCAACCAACCCCGCTAACATGCGCATCGTCGAGCCAGAATTGCCGCAGTCCAGATCACCCTTTGGCTGAGCAAGAGCGCCGCCCGTGCCTGTCACCGAGAGCACGCTGCCCTCGGTGCTTACCTTTGCACCCATTGCCTCCATGCAAGCCAGCGAGCTATGCGGATCAGCACCGGTTGAAAAATTCGCGATACGCGAAGTGCCCTCTGCAAAGCCAGCCAGCATGGCATAACGATGAGAGATGGACTTGTCTCCGGGCAGCATAAGAGAGCCGCGGAAGCCGCGGGCGGGAGAAACAATCTGAGTCTTGGAGGTCGAAGCGTCGTGCGTAGAAGCCATACCTATATCGTAAATGCAACGCCCTTGGAGCGCTTGTCCGGCGCTGTCCGCTCTTATTCACATTTCAAAACTTGCGCCCAGGCCGTGGCTAAATCCGCCTTCAAATAGGCATAAAGCTGCGCCCGGCCTTCTTCATCCGCGCCTCTCAGAACCGCCGACGGATGCACCGTTGCGTATACATGCCTCGCGTGTGTGCTCTCCTGAGGCTCTCCGCGTTGCTTCATCAAAGCAAAGGTGCCACCCAGCAGCGACTTCGCTGCCGACGCGCCGAGACACAGAATCACCGACGGCTTCACCGCGTCGATCTCCGCCAGCAGCCACGGTCTACACGCACTAATCTCGCTCATCTTGGGGTTCTGATGCAGCCGAAACTTCCCCCTCGATACAAACTTGAAGTGCTTCACCGCATTCGTCACATACACCTGTTCAGCATCGATGCCCAACTCCTCCATCGCCCGCCGCAGGATAGCTCCTGCCGGTCCAATAAAGGGCTCGCCCTGCAAGTCCTCCTGGTCGCCCGGCTGCTCCCCTACCAGCATGAGAGCGGCGTGGGCAGCTCCGGCACCCGGCACTACCTGCGTTGCATGTCGAAACAGATCGCAGCCTTCGCAGCGCGGCAGAGCTTCTCGTAGGACGGTAAGTGTGTGCTCCTCTGGGACGAAAGGTGCTGCCGTCGGCTGCCGTGATTGTCGTATCATCATCGACTGCACTCGGCTCTCGGCCTTCTGCATAAGGTTTGGCAGCTGCGTGAGTTCGGGTAGATTCTTCCAGTACCTCACCGGCATCTCAGCTCGCATTGCCTTTGGGTTCACTCGGGCAGGATTGAAGATCGCACCATAGTAACTGCGCCAGAGGCCTTCGAGTTCATCGGCCTGCGGCGCTGTCTCTCGTGGAACACCTGGCCCAAAGATCAACTCCTTCGTCTCCGGCCGCCAACTCACGCACTCGTCGGGAGTCAGGATCGCCCACCGCATCACCGCAAATCGCTCCGCAAAAAATGGCGCCGCCAAAGGAACGATCCGATGGTCTGGTTCATGCCAGGCGACAAACTGTTCGCCATCCTCGTCCACAATCCTGCGAAAGCGCACGAACGCGTGCATCTTGTGCAGGTCTCGCCGCACCTGTTGCTCCAGCCTTCCAAACTCAGCGACATCCGCATCCAACTCCATGCGCAGCAACCGTCGTTCAGACTGCAAACGCCACAGCACCCGATACAGAAGGTTCCATCTTCGCGCCTCCCTATGCGCCGCCACAGAGCGTGCGCGCTCGAGGAACTCCTTAGGCACATGAGGCCGCGCCACCATTGCCCCTTGTGGCTCGTCTTCAGCTTGCAGCGTAAGCAAGCCAGATACCGGCACCGTCGCATCTGCGAGATTGATCTCCTCCGGCCTGTATCCATCCTTCAAAGCCTCCCGCGCCACCTCGCGCCACGCTTCAAACGTGGGGGCGACCTCTACGCGGCGCACAATTAGACCTGCCCCGAAAGCGCACTTGAGGCTGCAAAGAGCTCCATCTGAGCCGTGGGCATCGCCCCTGCAGCTGGAGCCGTCGGGAGATGATCTGCCGCAACCACATAGCCCGCGACGCTCTTCACCCGCACATGCAGCTTCCGCAGGTCTTCCATCGACATCCGGTGATACGTTCGTATGCGCAGAATCCTCTCGACATTGCGATGACCTATCCCCGGCACACGCAACAAAGCCTCTCTCGGCGCGGCGTTCACGTCGACAGGATAAAACTCCGGGTGGGCTTTGGCCCATGTCGTCTTCGGATCTTCGTCGAGCGACAACTGCGGCGCGCTCTCTGTCGTAATCTCCTCCGCGCTGAAGCCGTAGAAGCGCATCAACCAATCCGCTTGGTAGAGCCGGTGCTCTCTCATCAGCGGAGTTGCCTTCAACGGCAACCGAGCATCCGCCTCCGGATAGGGGCTGAACCCCGTGTAATAGATTCGCCGCAGCTTATATCCGCCATACAAAGTGCTGGCGCGCAGAATGATCTGCCGGTCCGTCGTTTCCGTTGCGCCCACCACCATTTGCGTCGACTGTCCTGCAGGCGCGAACTTCGGCGCACTTCGAAGCGCCTTCCCCTCGTCCTCCGCAGCGTCTTTCTTCGCGCGAATCTGTCCCATCGTGCCTTCGATGACTACAGCCTTCTTCTCCGGTGCAAGCTGCACCAGATCGCTCTGGCTCGGTAGCTCGATATTCACGCTCAGTCGATCAGCCCATCTTCCAGCCTCCTGCACCAGCCGCTCATCGCATCCCGCAATCGTCTTCAGATGTATGTATCCGCCAAAGTGATGGACGCTCCGTAATGTCTTTGCAACCTCGATCAATTGTTCCATCGTGTAATCCGGAGACTGAATGATCCCTGAAGAGAGAAACAGCCCTTCGATGTAGTTCCGCTTGTAAAAATCAAGCGTCAGCCCCACGACTTCTTGCGGACTGAACCGCGCTCTGCGAATGTCACTCGACACCCGGTTTACGCAGAACACGCAGTCGTACGTGCAATAGTTTGTCAACAGTATCTTCAGCAGTGAAACGCATCGACCATCCGGCGTATAGCTATGGCATATCCCCATGCCGTCGGTGTGTCCTACGCCTTTGCTATTGCCGGCTCGCTTAGCTCCCGAGCTCGCGCAGGAAGCATCGTACTTCGCTGCGTCCGCTAGTATTTCGAGTTTGTTTTGCACACTCAGCATCGCCATATCCCTATTCAACGCCATCTCTGGGAGAGAACACAAGGCGAAAGTAATCCGCGCTTTCATGACGGAAAAACTGGCAGCAGCTATGTTCTTTGGCCATACGGTCGGACACAAAAATGCGGCCACGACATCTCGCCGTGGCCGCTCTTTCGCCTGCCGCTAGTGTCCCGGAACGGTCTCCGGGAAGATGCGGATATCCGCCACACCACGGTAACGCTCGGCATAGTCCATGCCATAGCCAATCACAAAGCGGTTTGGAATCTGGAAGCAGGTGTAGTCCGATTCGATCGGCACGAGGCGCCGTTCCGGCTTGTCCAGGCAGGTCGCAATTTTCAGCGAAGCTGGCTTGTGCTGCAACATCAGTCCTCGCAAATAGCTCAGCGTCAGACCCGTATCAAGAATGTCCTCCACGAGGATCACGTGCTTGCCTTCGATTGGGTTGTCGATATCCTTGATGAGCTTCACCGCGCCCGATGACACGCGCGCGCGCCCATAACTCGACACCGCAACAAAGTCGAATGTGTTATCTACCGAGATCGAACGCGCAAGGTCGGCGAGAAAGATTGCCGCGCCCTTCAGCACGCCGATCAGCACAACCGTCTGTCCTGCGTAGTCTTCGGAGATCTGCTTGCCAATCGACTGCACACGTTCGGCAATCTGATCGACAGAGAACAGGACTTCCATGGAGAGGGGATCGACGTAAGGGGGCAAAGAAGTAGCCATTGGCACAGAGTAGCGCGAAACCCGCCTCCACCGCCATGAGGAAAACCTGTCCCAGCCCCTCGCAGTCCTTATCCAACGCCATAACCCCTATACTGAAAGACTGCATGTACCCATATATCCATCTTGGCTCGTTCCACGTCGGCACCTTCGGCCTCTTACTCTGGCTGGCTGCCGTCTTCGCGACCGTCGTCATGTTCCGTAACTTCGAGCGCAACGGCGTTGACACCGACGCTCTGAACGTCGTCACCATGGTCGTCCTCGCCGGTATCGTCGGAGCTAAGCTCTGGCACGAACTCGAAAACCCCCGGGAACTCGCCATGGCCTGGCACCAGATCCTGCTCCCCGGCCTCAGCCAGCCCGGCCCCGTTCTGATCGGCTTCCTGCATTGGTTTGCGGCTGGATTCGCTTGGTACGGAGGCCTTGTCGCAGGCATCATCACGCTTTACTGGCAGGGCGCTATCGGTCGATTCAAAGGCCCTGCAGAAGGCGTTCCCGGCCCACGCCTCGGCGGAATTCGTATGCTAGACCTCGCAGCTCCGGCGGCTGCTCTCGGTTATGGCATTGGCCGCATCGGCTGCCTCACCTCCGGCGACGGAGACTACGGCATCAACACCACGCTCCCCTGGGGAGTTCACATGGCGAAGGACGCCCTCGTCCCTCCCACTCCGCCCGACGCCCTCGTGCAGCCCACGCCACTCTACGAGCTTCTCTTCTCGCTCGTCGTCTTCTGGATTCTCTGGAAACTCGGCAGTAAGCACAAGCCTGTCGGCTGGCTCACCGGCCTCTATCTCATTCTTGCTGGCATCGGTCGCTTCCTCGTTGAGTTCGTCCGCGTCAATCCGCGCCTCTACTGGGGCATGTCGAACGCACAGGTAGCTGCTCTCGGCAGCATCATCCTCGGCGGCATTGTCATGCTATGGTCCGCAAGGGCCAACAAGCAGTGGCCACCTTACCTCCGCACCGAATAACAATACCCTCAAGTATTGTCACCCTGAGCGCAGCGAAGGACCTGCTTCTGGAACCACCACCATCTGGGTTCCACATGCCCTGACTCTGGGAGATGGGGTTCGCGCCCCCAGTGTCTCCTACAACCGCCGCAAAAACGCCCTCGCCTGCTCCAGCTCAGGAAACAGCCTCTCCTCAGCCTGGAACGCCCGCGAATGCACACACCGTCGACCTGCCCGCACCGTCACCGGATGCTTCAGGTGCAGCATCTCGTGGTACAGCAGATATTCGATTGCATACCTCGGCGTCCCTGGCCTGTCGAACACGCGACTCACCACGATCGTGTTGTGGGCAGCGTCGTAATGGCCAAGCATCCGCTTAGCCACATGCGCGCTCCACGTTAACGTAGGCCTTCCAAGCAAGCCAAAGAAGAAGCGCGTATTCACCGACTCGAACACCTCATCCAGATCGTAGAGATGTCCCTGCGGTGAGGTCAGCACCTTGCGCCCGCGGTCCTTTCGAATCCGTTCCGCCTGCCTCGACACCGCCTCCGACTGCGTATACCGCCGATACCGATCCGCAAATACCGGCTCAATCGGCTTCCGGTACAGCTTCGCCAGCAGGATGTGCGCAATCGCACGATGCACGCTCTCAGGCGCTGACTCCAGCAAATCGCTCAATCGCACGATCAACTGCCCATCACGCAAGCGGATTGTCGTATTCAAACTTGTGAAACGTCGAAACTTGATCTCAAGCGCAGGCATCGGAGCGCGCGGCCTCAGACCCCGGTACTCCTCTGCGAAGACCGTGTGTACTGACTCAGGAACGATAGGAAGGGAAGTGCGCGCCACTCTTTAACGCTATCACCATGCAGCCTGCGGCTTTCCTCAGCCTACTCCGTAGCGAAGTCGGCGCGCTCTGCCACCAGCACACTCATCGTATTGCTCTGATCGGTTCCCAGCACCGCCAGTCCCTCAATCACGCCACGTTTCTCTGGCTCGCGCTTGTTCTGGCTGACCTTCCACTTGCCCTCGAGCCGCCGAATCACGATCTCAAATCCAACGATCCCATTCACAAGCTGTCGCACATACTCCGCAGGAGCATCGCTTACCTTCCAGGGCATCGCACGTCCAGCCTCATTCGCATCCGTTAGCGATTCCAGGTGTGCCAGCAGCCACTCCGCATCCTGCACCACCTTCAGAGGCCCATAGGCATGGATCACAACATAGTTCCACGTCGGAACCTCCTTACCAGTTTCATGCTTGCTGGGGTACCAGGTGGGCGTAATGTAATATTCCGGCCCCGCAAAAATCGCCAGCGCATCCAACGAAGCATCAGCGTTCTTCCACTGCCCATTCGCTCGCGCTACATGCCCGCGCAGCACGCCGAACTCCAAATCACCCTTATGCAGCACCATCGGCAGATGCGTAGCGAACAGTTCGCCCGCGTTCAATGTCACAAGACTCGCCAGCGGATGGCTCCGCATCAGTTCATGCAGCACCGGCAGCCGCGTCTCTTCATTCGCCTTGGGAATGTACATCCGGGCCTCCGCTATTAGTGCTCATGCTCCAACGCTACAAGACGATGCTTCGCCTCGAACTCCTGGTCCGGAAACTTCCCGCCAGCCACCGCCAGAAACGCCTTATAGCTCGCCCGCGCCTCCTTCACCTGATGCAGAGCATCATGAGAGATCGCCTCCAGAAACAGAGACGAAGGGGAATCCGGCAGCACCGTCGACCGGGCCGCAAGCGCCATCAGACTCGTCTTCGGGTCCTTGTTCTTCGAAGCCGAGAACGCCAGATGCTCAGCCGTCTCTCCCCACGCATCGTCGTCGTCAAACTCCTTGCGCATAGCGAATGCCTTTGCCAGCACGGCCTGCGCCTGCGCATACTTCTCAAGACGCACCTCAGCCGAGCCCAGATCATCCAGCAACGCCGGATCATTCGGCGTCTTTGCGGCAAGCTCGAGGTACAGCTTCTCCGCACTCGCCTCGTCGTTCTGCGTCTCATACAGATGCGCCAGCACCTTGGTCATCTCGGCATTCGCCGCAAACTTGGCATCGCTCGCACGTAGCTCGACCATCATCGGAATCGCAGCGGAGGCCTTATTCTCTGCCGCATAGATTGGCACAGCCTGCGCCACCAGTCGCGGATCGCCCGGATGCTCCTTCAACCCCTGCGTCACCACCGTATCTGCCTCATCCAGCTTCTTCTGCTGCGCCAGGGTATGCGCCAGCCCAGCCGTTGCCTCCGTATCTTCAGGAGTCAGTGTAAGTGCCCGCCGAAACGCCGTCTCAGCCAGCGCAGGCTCCCCCATCTGTTCACTCAACTCAGCCCCGAGCAACACATCTGCAGGCGTCTCCGGTGTCAGCTTCAGCGCGGCAAACAGCGCATTTTGCGCTCCGATAGGATCTTCACCATCGTCTAAACTAGCCAATGCTCGAAATGCTCGCCCACGCAGCTCCGCTGGTGCCATCTGTGTATTCGCAGCGGCCAGCAACTCATCCTTCGCCTTTTGACTTCTGCCCGCACGAGCATCCAACAGGCCCAGAGCAACCTTCGGTTCCGCAAGGCTGTCGTCGGCCGCAATCGCAGCCGCGTATGCCTTCGCTGCAACCTCATCATGCTCGTTGTGGTCCGCCGCAAAGCCCAGGTCATATTGAACGCGAGCATCCTTCGGATGATTGCCTGCAAGGATTGTCAGCTTCGCCTCAGCCCCCGCAAAGTCCCCATGCTCCAGCAGCTTTTCTGCCTCTGCAATCTGCGCACTCGCCGCGTTTTCAGCCGAGTGGTCATCGACGCTATGCGTCCCCGGCGGCAGGTCCTGCGCAAACCCCACCACAGCGGCAAACATCACCACCCCTACCGCCGCTGTCAGTTTTACCGTTTTCACTACGCACTACTCCTTACTATCTACTCACTGCTTCAACACTGGCCCAAGCCAGTGTCCTGTGTAAGACTCCTTCACCTTCGCGACCTCTTCCGGAGTGCCCACAGCCACAACTTTGCCGCCACCCGAACCGCCCTCCGGCCCCATATCGATTACCCAGTCCGCGCACTTGATCACGTCAAGATTGTGTTCGATCACCAGCAGAGAGGCGCCGCCATCAATCAGCTTGTTGAATGCGGCCAGCAACGTCGCCACGTCCTCAAAGTGCAGGCCGGTCGTAGGCTCATCCAGGATGTACAGGACCCGATTCGTAGCCCTGCGAGCCTCCAGGCGAGCAGCGCTCATATCCGAACCTGAACGCACCGTCGCCAGATGCTGAGCCAGCTTTACGCGCTGGGCCTCACCTCCGCTTAACGTCGTGGCACTCTGTCCCAGCCGCACATAACCCAGTCCAACCTCATCTAACACTGCCAGCTTGTCCACGATCTTTGCATGACCGGCAAAGTACACCAGCGCCTCGCGGACGGTCATGCCCAGCACCTCGTGGATATTCTTGCCCTTGTACTTCACCTCAAGGATGGACGTTTTGTAACGCGTTCCGTTGCATTCTTCGCATGGCAGCTCTACATCAGCAAGGAACTGCATCTCCACCGTCACCGTGCCGTCTCCTTCGCAAACATTGCAGCGGCCACCCGGAACGTTGAAGCTGAACGATCCAGCCGTTAGTGACTTGCGCCGAGAATCCGGCTGCGCCGCAAACAGCTCTCGAATCGCATCGAACGCTTTGATGTACGTCACAGGATTCGAGCGCGGTGTGCGTCCAATCGGCGACTGATCCACCAGTACGACATCGGTCAGGTACTGCGTTCCCGAAAGCTCGCGATACAGCCCACTCGTCTCCTGCTGTCCACGTTCCGAACCCTCAGCTTGTCCAAGCGCCTGCATCAGCGCTCGATACAACACCTGGTGCACCATCGTCGACTTGCCCGAACCCGAAACACCCGTCACGCAGCAAAGCACACCGAGCGGAATCTCAACATCGACACCACGCAGGTTATGAATACGCGCACCCTTCAATAACAGTTTCTCGCGCCCCAGTTCACGCCGCAGCTTGGGCACGGCAATCTTCGCGCGTCCGCTCAGGTACTTGCCCGTAATCGAGTTCTTATTTTTGCTAACCTCTTCCACCGTGCCAGCAGCCAGTAGCTGTCCACCCAACTCACCGGCACCCGGGCCCAGATCGAGCAGATGATCCGCCGCCCGAATCACATCGGGATCATGCTCCACCACAAGGATCGTATTGCCCAGATCGCGCAACTCTTCCATGATAGTGATCAGCTTGGCTGTGTCACGCGTATGCAGCCCAATCGAGGGTTCATCTAGCACATACAACGCGCCCACAAGCCGCGATCCAAGACTCGTCGCCAGCTGAATCCGCTGCGACTCACCGCCGCTCAACGTCGAGCTCAAACGGTCTAGCGTCAGATATTCAAGCCCCACCTGTTCGAGGAAGTGAACCCGTTGACGCACCTCTTCCAGAATCTTGCCCGCAATTTCCATCTGAGAAGTACTCAGCTTTAGCTCATCGAAGAATGCCTCTGCTTCCGTAATCGTCAGCGCGCACAGCTCGCAGATGTTTTTGCCCTCAAGCAGCACCGCGCGAGCCTCAGCTCGCAGCCGCTGTCCACGGCAATCCGGACACGTTGCATAGCCGCGATACTTCGACAGGAACACGCGCACATGCAGCTTGTACTTCTTCCGCTCCAGGTCCGCGAAGAATCCGCGGATCCCCATCCAGCTGCCGCGGCCTTCTTCAATAAAGATCCGCTGCGCATCGGTCAAGTCAAACCACGGAACATTTGTCGGCACGCCTTCGCTCTTCGCAGCGCGCTTCATCTCGCCATGCATCGCACGATACTTCGGCTTCGTCCACGGATCGACCGCTCCATCATCAAGCGTCTTCGAGCGGTCCGGCACAATCAGGTTCGGATCGAAGTCAATCGTGTTCCCAAATCCCTGGCAGCGAGGGCAAGCCCCAAACGGATTGTTGAAGCTGAACAGTCGAGGCTCCGGTTCGCGATACGCTCGATGACACGTCTCGCATTCGAACGCCGCTGAAAACCGCAGCGTTCTCGCCTCTCCCCCATCCTCACGTGGCACAGTGCGAAACACGATCTCGCCGCCTTCGCGATAGCCGGTCTCGATCGCGTCCACCAGTCGCGACCGCACCTCAGCACTCAACGCCAGACGATCAGCCAGAATATAAATCGGCTTCGAAAAATCCAGCTCCAGCAGGCTCTCAGGCGTAGAGAACTCCACGATCTTTCCAGCACCTTCGCCTTCCGCCTGCCACAGCCGGTTATACCCACGCCTACGCAGCTCTCCGAGCCGCTCCTTCAAACTCTCGGTCAGACTATTGAAATTGTCATCCTGAGCGGAGCGAAGGACCTGTTTCTTACCTTTTGAGGCGATGATCTTCTTCGCCGGCTTTTTTGGAGCAGCCACGATCGCAGCTTCGCCCCCCTCAGCATCCATCGGCCCTTGCAGCGCTTCGAGCTTCACCTCAGTCCGCACAATCGGAAACAGCGCATACACCCGCTGCCCATCGAGCGCCGCCAGCACGCGCGTCACAATCTCATCGACCGAGTCGCGTCGTACTACGCCGCCGCAGTGCAGGCACGTCACCGTTCCGCACCGCGCAAACAACAGCCGCAGATAATCGAAGATCTCCGTAGCCGTGGCCACCGTCGATCTCGGATTTCGCGTCTGGTTCTTCTGCTTGATCGCGATCGCTGGCGCCAGCCCATCCATGAAGTCGACATCCGGCTTCTCGATGCGCTCAAGAAACTGCCGCGCATACGCCGACAGGCTCTCGACATACCGTCGCTGACCCTCGGCATACACCGTATCGAACGCGAGCGACGATTTGCCCGAACCCGAGACGCCGCTCACCACCGTCAGCGCATTGTGTGGAATCTCCACATCGATGCCCTTTAGGTTATGCGTCCGAGCCCCACGAATGATGATGCTGTCGTTCGCCGTCGCTACTGCCATGCTCTAGTGACTCCTCTGCGGCTTCAGCATCTCCAGCAGCAATAAACAAGCTCCCACCACAATCGCTGAGTCCGCAACATTGAAGTCCGGCCAGTGGTAGTGATAAATATGCACCTCGAGAAAATCCACGACGTAGTGCAGCTTGATGCGGTCGTACATGTTCCCGATCGCCCCACCCATAATCAACGCCAGCGCAACCGACGTCGCCGAAAGCCTCGGCCCCATGCGCCAGATCATCACCAGCACCACAACCACCGCCAGCACTGAGAAACCGATGAGCGTGTTTCGCACCATCTCGGGATGCTTCGCACCCTCAAACATGCTGAAAGCCGCGCCGGAATTTAGCACATGCGTGATCCGAAACACCTTCGGCCAAACCGTGATCGCAGCACCCATCTTGATGTGCTGCACCACCCAGATCTTCGACAGACGATCTGCCACCACAACCAGCGCTGCAATCAGCAGCATCAACCAACGCTTATCCCGCATTACTTACCATCTCCCTGCGTCGGTGCAAAACCAATCGCTTCCAGCGCCTCGCTACAACGCGCACAAACCTCGGGCCAGCGATCATCGCTACCCACATCCGGAACCACGCGCCAGCAACGGCCGCACTTCGAGCCGTCAGCAACACCGGCCTCAATGATGACAGTCTTCTGCTGCTTGCTTGCTCCGACCAGCTGCACCGTCGCCTGCGACACATTAAAAAACTCCGCCAACGATGACTCATACTTGCGCAGCACGATCGCCTCATCGGAACCTTCCGTCGCAATCACTGTCACGCTCGCCTCGAGGCTCTTGCCGATCGTCTTCGCCGCGCGCATCGCTTCCAGCTCGAGCATCACTAACGACCGCACCTGCAACAACTGTTCCCACTCGCGCTCGATCCCCGCAACGCTACCGGGAACAATCTCCATCACCGTCGGAAACAGCGCCACATGCACACTGCTAGCGCGGTCCGCCGTCTTCGGCAGATGCTGCCATACTTCATCCGCGGTGAACGAAAGAATCGGCGCAATCAGCCGCGTCATCGCCTCCGCAATCCGCCACATGGCCGTCTGCGCGCTCCGCCGGCCCACGCTCTTCGGAGCCAGTGTGTACAGCCTGTCCTTCACCACATCCGCGTATAGCGCACTCAGATCGGTGTTCGTGAACTCGTTCAGCGCCTGATACGCGCGATGGAACTCGAACTCGTCGTACGCTTTGCGAATCGCCGCGTCCAGCTCCGCTGTGCGGGCCAGAATGTACTGATCCAACGGCTGCATCTCGCTCCACGCAACAGCGTCCGTCGCCGGATCGAAGCCGTCCAAATTCGACAGCAGGAATCGCAGCGTGTTGCGCAGCTTGCGATAGTTCTCACTCACGCGCTGCATCAGGTTTTCGCTCGCAGCGACATCCTCGCGGAAGTCGACGCTTGCAACCCACAACCGAATGATCTCGCCGCCCAGCCGGTTCGCCACATCCACAGGATCGACACCATTGCCCAGCGACTTCGAGAACGCGCGACCCTGCTCATCGAGCGTCCATCCGCTCGTCGCCACCATCCGGTAGGGCGCAGCGTCTTTCAGTCCTACAGCGCAAAGCAGCGACGAATGGAACCATCCGCGATGCTGATCGCCGCCCTCTGTGTAGAGATCGGCAGGGAAGCTCAACTCCGGTTCAACCTCGAGCACCGCGTGCCAACTCGCGCCGCTCTCGAACCATACGTCGAGAATGTCCATCTCCTTGCGGAACTCCGTGCCGCTGCAGTTCGGGCACTTCGTTCCTTTCGGCAGAAGGCTCTCCGCCGAGCGCGAGTACCACGCATCCGCTCCGTCCTTCGCGAATAACTTCACGACACTCTTGTTGATCGCGCCGTCGTTCAGCGGCTCATGACACTTCTCGCAGAGGAACACCGCGATTGGCACACCCCAGATGCGTTGACGGCTGATGCACCAGTCAGGCCGCGTCGCAATCATATTGCTGATCCGTTCTTCACCCCACGAAGGGTCCCAGGTCACGCGGCTGATCTCATCGAGCGCGCGCTCTCGGAAGGTCACATTCTTACCGTCCGCCTTCGGCGAAAGCACCGGCGTCTCCATGCCGATAAACCACTGCTCCGTCGCCCGGAAGATCAGCGGCTTGTGGCAGCGCCAGCAGTGCGGATAGCTATGATGCAGATCAAACTCGCCCATCAGCGCGCCCTTTTCCTGCACCACCTGCTTGATGACGGAGTTCGCCTTCTGCACAAACAGCCCGTCGAACGGCTGCCCTTCGTAGTTCCGCAGCTTGCCCTGAGCATCCACGTTGCACGTTAGCGGAAGCTCGTACTTCACACCTGTCGCAAAGTCATCTGGACCGTGCGAAGGTGCCGTATGCACTGCGCCTGTACCTTGATCCGTCGTCACATAATCGGCATTCACACCGAGGATCGAACGATCGAGGAATGGATGCTGAAAGGTGACGCGGTCCAGCTTCGCTCCCGCGAACTTTGCAATCTCTTTCGCATTCTTCAGATCGCCCATCAGCGTGCATTTCTCGATCACTTGCGCGGCCAGCGCTTCGGCGACTACATACACATTCTGGCCGTCATCCAGCGCAACGTAATCGACCTCAGGCCCGAACGCCACAGCCATGCTCGCCGGCAGCGTCCACGGAGTCGTCGTCCAGATGATCGTCCAGACCTCGCGGCCCTTCAGTTTCGGATCGATCGCTGATGCATCGCTCGTCAGCTTGTAGCGCACGTACACGCTCGGCGAGGTGTGCATCTCGTACTCCACCTCGGCCTCGGCCAGCGCCGTGCGGTCGTGCGAGCACCAGTACACCGGCTTCAGTCCCTTGTAGACGAAGCCTTTCTCGTAGAACCCATAAAACGTCTCCAGGATCTTCGACTCATACTCGAAGTCCATCGTCTGGTATGGCTTTTCCCAGCGACCCAGCACTCCCAAACGCTTGAACTGCGAGCGCTGCAGGTCGATGAACTTCGACGCGTACTCGCGGCAGGCCTGGCGAACCTCAACCGGATCCATCTCCAGCTTCTTGCCGCCCAGCTTCTCGTCTACTTTGATCTCGATCGGCAGCCCGTGGCAGTCCCAGCCCGGCACATACGGAGCGTCAAACCCGGCCATCGTCTTCGTCTTCACCACGAAGTCCTTGATGCACTTGTTCAGCGCATGACCCAGGTGAATCGCTCCGTTGGCATACGGAGGGCCGTCGTGCAGGATGTACTTCGGCGCATCCTTGCGTGCCTCGCGAATCTGTTCATACAGCCCGGCCGCGTCCCACGCCGCCAGCCTCGCCGGCTCATTCTGCGGAAGGTTCGCCTTCATGGCGAACTCAGTCTTCGGCAGGTTCAGGGTGCTCTTCAGGCCAGTTTTTTCGGCGCTCTTAACTTGTACCTTCGTCTCTTCCGACATCCAGGCTCCATCTCATCGTGCAGGTGCAGGCAGGCAGCCCCAGCGGCTTACCGCGCAAACCTTTATTGTAAATCGCTTAGGCTCTTCGTACCGGATTGGTCCCCGGGTCTTCCACCCGAACCTCCGAAAGCTCCCCATCTTGACCTCACCAAAACTCGCAAAGAGACATCTTCCACACTCTTTGCGTCTAACCTTGAGGAGCCAGCAGGCCTTCGCAGACAAATCCTGTTTCAATGTTTGTAGAATGTTGCAAGTGAATTCGCACCCTATAAGCTCTGCGCATCACCCTCGTACTCAATCCTATGGCTGAAAAAGATACGATCGGAACTATCAGAAACCCAGGCACCGGCTTGAGCATCAGCGGCGAGATCAAGGAAGAAGGCATCTTCGCCTCCCTTATCTCAAACGTTCGCGACGCCTTCTTCCCGGAGAAACTTCCGCCTCTCGTCCTTGAGTCGACTCCTATCGCTGTGCCCGACCGCATGGCAACGAAGATGAGTCCGCAATCCGTCGGCCTCTCCATCGGTTTTTATGCGCTGCTGATTCTTCTTATTGCGCTCCTGATTCGCAAGGGCGTTCAGATTGCGGCGCCCGCAAAGGTCAATGTCACCGTTCTGACCGCGCCTCCGCCGCCTCTTCCGCCAGCGAAGGATCAGATTGGCGGCGGCGGTGGTGCGCATGATCTTGCTCCCGTCACCAAGGGCGCTTTGCCAAAGCTAGACACAAAGCAGATTGTTCCTCCCAAAGCTCCTCCGACGATTCCGCCCAAGCTCGCTGTCGAGCCGACTGTTGTCGTTCAGCCTGACCTGAAGATGGCGACCAACAACATGCCAAATCTCGGGATGCCGAATGCTCCTTCTGCTGCGGTTGGCTCGCTTGGAACCGGCAGTGGCGGCGGAATCGGATCGGGAAATGGCAATGGGATCGGGCCAGGTTCGGGCGGAAATACTGGTGGCGGTGTTTATCACATCGGCGGCGGAGTTCGGCCTCCGAGCATTCTGTCGCAGGTCGATCCCGAGTTTTCGGAAGAGGCTCGCAAGGCCAAGTTCTCTGGAAACGTCGTGGTCGATCTGATCGTCGACGAGCAGGGAAATCCGTCGCATGTTCGTGTTGCGCGGGGAGTTGGAATGGGACTTGATGAGAAGGCTGTCGAAGCTGTTCGTCAGTACAAGTTCAAGCCTGCGACCAAGGACGGAAAACCTGTGAAGGTTGAGCTTTCCATCGACGTAAACTTCCAGATCTTCTAACGGGGTCGGGTACCCCCCCTCCCCCCATACTTAGTACTCAAAGCATTCATTCAAGATGGGTTAGGTCGGATGCTGGATGACCCATTGGAACTTGAAGAAAAGGCCCGGATAAGCTCCGGGCCTTTTCTTCTTCTTCTGTACGTAGTTTATCAAGGCTGTCAATAGGGGTGGTTGTCAAGTCGCTCAACAGCTGTAGATATAGCTGACTCTTCATCTACTGATAGAGGTTTGTTGCTTTGCAGAGCTATCCAGCTACAGCGATGGCTACTTCATCGAAGGTGAGGTTTTCAGCTGGGCTGCGGGTCTCTTCCTTCCAGTTGGTAAAGAGCTTGCCATAACTGTCGGTGATGCAGTCGCTTTCGGCGATGCCGAGGCCGGCGAGCATCGAGTCGATCCAGGCGGGCTCGCCTTCGAGTTCGGCCCAAATGCCGATGGGGGTTTCATCGAGGACGAGCTTGCCGCCATTGTGGGCGAGTTCTGTGCGGAACTTCTCGTATTTGAAGACCGGCAGGTAGCCGAGCTGGGCGAAGACCTCGGCCATAGCCTCGCAGTCCTGGACTTCACTTTCGGTTTCGATGCGGGTCTTGTAATGAACGTCGGTGTCGTTCATGTCGGCTTTGCGTTTGTGGGTGAGGGTGCAGATGCCGCCGTAGTTGCGAAGGCGGAGAATCTGCTTTTTCACGCGCAGCGCACGGTCGGTAGAGTCGTACAGAGTGTTGCTTTCGAACGTCCGCTCGGTCAGAACCTCGAACCCAAGCGCTAGAGCGGAGGCGCGTAGTCTGCGCACATCCGCCACGGGAAACTTCAGCTCGATCTCCGCAGCCTGCATACGGTGAAGTCTACGCCTGTCCTGGGGAGATCGCTGTGGAATGCCGGGAAATGGCTTGGGTTGTGAGATTTTGGGAAAAGGTCGTGGTTGTAAGGGGACGGGCTCGTGCTTCGCATGTCGCTGTGGCAAGGGCTTGAACGCAGAGGAAGAACGCAGAAGTCGTGGCGCGGTTTCTGTTCAGCTTAGAGCTATGAGTGTATGAGCTAAGAGTTTGGAAGCGCTCTTGTTGCAGGCTTCGGCTAGGATGAACGGAGGTATGAAACAAACGCTTCATTTGTCGGCGGAGAAGCCGGAACAGATCATTCAGGGGGCTGAGCTGCTTCGTTCGGGACGGTTGGTGGCGTTTGCTACCGAGACCGTCTACGGGTTGGGCGCGAATGCTCTTTCGACGGAGGCTGTTGCAGGGATATTTGAGGCGAAACAGCGGCCCTCGTGGGACCCGCTGATCGTTCACATCGCGAGTGTCGCGCAGCTGCGCCAGGTTGCGGTGGTCCCACCGCAGTTTGCGAATCGGCTGCTGGCGCTGGCTTCAGCTTTCTGGCCGGGGCCGCTGACGCTGTTGTTGCCACGCAGTGCGGCGATTCCGGATGCTGTAACGGCGGGGCGGGAGTTGGTGGGGGTGCGGATTCCTTCGCATCCGGCGGCGCTGGCTTTGTTGCGAGAGGCGAATCTGCCCATCGCCGCACCGAGCGCGAACCGCTTCGGGCATACGAGCCCGACGACGGCGGCACATGTGCTGGCCGATCTGGAGGGACGGATCGATGCGGTGCTGGACGCGGGACCGACCTCGGTGGGGGTTGAGTCTACGGTGCTCGATCCGACGCAGACGCCGATGGTGCTGTACCGACCGGGGGCGGTGACGGCGGAGCAGCTGACGGCGGCGACTGGGGTTGAGGTAACGGTGTACGAGCCTGCGCGGGTGGTGGCGGCTCCTGAGTCATTGCCGTCGCCGGGAGTCGGGATTCGGCACTATGCGCCGCGGGCTACGCTGATGCTGGTGGAGCCTTGGGTGGAGGCGCCGGAGGTGGGTGCGAAGACTGGCGTGATGCTGCCGGAGGGATGGCAGGCGCCTGCCGGGGCAGACGTGTATCAGTGGGGACGGTGGGAGGATTTGGATACGCTCGCTGCGCGGTTGTTTGCCGGGCTGCGGGAGTTGGATGATCGCGGAGTGGATGTGATTGTTTGTCCGCTGCCTGCGGCGGGCGGGGTGGGGGATGCGCTGCGGGATAGGTTGCGGAAGGCCGCGATGGCGAAGTAGCGTCGGGTGAAACGTCGCGCGGGGCGCGATGCCCACGTTCCACCCCAACGAACAAAGGACGTTCGCCGGGGGCCCCGGCTTAGCTGCGACGAAACTGCCGCGAAGATGGGGCACCCGGATTTGTGGGGGTCCTGGGACGAAATGCAGATTCCTCCGCTGCGCTACGGAATGACAAAAAGGGGGATGCGCTTACGGAAGGACAAATAGGGGACGTGCTACGGAGTGAAAAAGAAGCGGGTGGTGCGCTATGGGCCGATGGTGCGTTATGGACTGACAACAAGGGGTGGTGCGGCTACTTCATGATGTTGCCGGCGGGGTAGGCCTCGCTGGCCTTGAAGAGGTACTTGATGCCATTCTTGTAGATGAGTACGCGGTTGCGGCCGACGAGTAGCTTAATGGCACCCTTGTCGTACCACTGGATGATGCCGCGAAGCTCTTCGCCGTCGTCCATCACGACGAGCATCTCGGTCTGCTGCTGCATCTGTTTCTGGAAGTAGAACGCCTCGGCGTGTGAGGCCTCCAGCGTGGAGTAGCCGTCGATGTTCGCGTGCGTCAGCGGATCTTCTACATGCACGGGATCGCGCTTGCGCTCGATCAGCGAAAGATGCGGGCGAATCAGCTTCCGCGTTCCGTTGAACGTGTTGTCTTCCTTGCGGCTGGCTGCTGTCTTCGTTGCCGGTCCCTTAGTCTCGATCAAATTTGTCCCCCTTGCTCTTTCCGTCGCTAGCGTTTCTACCGCATGTTGCGGGATGCGCGAATGTACTGTGGCGGCCTGTATGGCACACACACCAGTACGATTGCGACCTACCTTGTGTTCCTGAATCTTCAGCTGTGTGATTTCTTTGCCTGAGTGTAGGATGCAAAGACGCTCTGTGGCGTTTGATTTGTATGGTTAGACTGCCCAGCCGCCCGAAATGTCTCAAAATGGGCCGAGAGGGCAGGTCTATCGGCCTGCGCCTTCTAATTCTACAGCGAGCGCGTCCAAGCTCAAGGAGCGCAAGAGGTTGCGTCGGAGGCCGCTCTGAACGGCATCCATGGCGCGAACAGCGGATTCGATCCAGTCAAAGCTGAAGGTATCGGCCATGCGCTGAAGGTCTGCGCGTTTATCGATATTGCGAATGCGGTCACCTGCGCCGGACTGGAGCAAAAGCATGTCTTCGAGGACGCTCGAAAAGGCGCGGAGGAGCGAGGTTGTTTTGACCTGGCCTTCGGCTCCGGCGCGATAACTTTCTGTCATCTTGAAGAGGGCAGAGTGGTCGCCGCCACGCTCGGCACCCTGCAGAATCGTGAGAGCATCGGCACGGGCGGCGGCGTACTCGGAGAGGTTGAAGCCGAGGGCGCGACCAAAGGCACCTTCGCTGAGACGGGCGGTGAGATCGCGCTCGCTACGGTTCATCTCGGGACGGCGCTTGGCGAGCATGGAGGAGATCTCTTCCATCGGCAGGGCTCCAAGGTGGGAGACGCCGCAGCGGGAGCGGATGGTGGGGAGAAGTTCGCCGAGGTTTTCAGCGAGCAGGATCATGTGGACGTAATTCGGGGGCTCCTCGAGAAGCTTGAGCAGCGAGTTGGCGGCTTCTTTCATGAAGGCGGCGGAGGTGAGGATGAAGACCTTGGCGGGGGCCTCGGTGGGCAGGTATTGCGCGCGCTGGATCATGGTGCGGATCTGGCCGAGCTTGATGAGGAGCTGCGGCGGGTCGGGCGGAATGACGAGGACGTCGGGGTGGGTCTGGACGAGGACGCGAGTGTCTTTTTTGTCGGTCTCGCGCATGTCCTCGCGGACGGTAACGGCTTCTTCGATGCGGGCATCGAGGTCGGCGGCTTCGGCGATGCGGGTGCAGTTGCGGCAGGTGCCGCAGAAGCTGGCGAGCTCACGACCTTCAGATGAAAGCTCGCGGGGCTGGAGCTGGCATTCGAGCGCCATGGTGAGCATGATGGCGAGGGTGTACTTGCCTGCGCCGCGGGGGCCGAGGAGGATCATGGAGCGCGGTAGACGGCCTGCGGCGATGGCGGCGCGCAGACCTTCGACCGTGTGGGAGTTTCCTACAAATTCTTCAAAGGTGACCAAGCCAAAAAACCTCTTGTACTAGGTTACCGGAGCTTCCCAGTCGTCGCCTGCGGTGATGCCGCCTTCGGTCCAGGTCCACTGAATTTTCTGGTAGGTGAAGGAGACCTCCTCCTGCAGAGGGAGCCGGACCTGGGAGGGGTCGACGTTGCTGGGCATCGACTCGTGGATGTCGGAGATGCTGGCGTTGGTGAGGGTGATCGTGTAGGTCTGTTGCTCCGCTGCGGCTGTGCCGGAGGCCGCGATCGCAGTGGTGAAGAACTGGAGCTGACAGCTGGTGAGGTTTTCTTTATTGATGAGAGCCATCCAGAGCAGCGGGGAGCTTTTGTCGATCTGCTTCACGATGACGAAGGGCTTGTGCATGCGTTGGCCGGTGGGTAATCCCGACTGGGGGTCGCGCGGGCTGATGATTTCGTGGCTGTAGGAGTGGACGAGGATCGTGTTTTCGCGTCCCTTCTGCGTTACCGATCCGCTGATGTTTCCTTGCTTCTGGCCCTTGATGGTCATGTAGGCGTTCAGTGCCATGGGGTTGCTCCTTGTGTGAGGAGTGTATAGGTGTCCCGGCGTGAGTGCCTGCGAAATATCAGGGTTTTAACTATCGTCGTCAGACGCGATTGACCCGCATCATCATTGGGTGTTTCGGTCGCAGTGTGATCTTGGCCTGCGCGATGACGGGATAGGTCGGGACGAATCGGAGACGCCAGCGCTGGGCGATGGTGGCGAGCGAGAGGACGCCTTCCATCCAGGCGAAGGCTTCGCCGATGCACTGGCGGCCACCGCCGCCGAAGGGGAAGTAGACGAAGCGCGGGCGACCGGCTTTGGCTTCGGGGGTGTGGCGCTCGGGGCGGAAGGCGAGAGGGTCGGGCCAGAACTCTTCCGAGCGCTGGATGACGTACTGGCTCATGAAGAAGTGGGCGTTGGGCGGGATGCGGAACTCGCCGAGGGTGACGGGTTTGGTGGACTGGCGACCCATGGCCCAGGCGGGCGGGTAGAGGCGCATGGATTCGGCGAAGACCATCTCGGTGTATTTGAGCTGGGGGTAGTCGGCGAGGGTGGCGGTGCGGGCGTCGTCGCCGGTGCCGAGGACAGCAGCGACCTCGGCGTACATCTTGTCGGCAACGTCGGGGTTTTGGCTGAGGAGATACCAGGTCCAGGTGAGGGCGTTGGCGACGGTTTCGTATCCTGCGAGGAAGATGGTGAGGACCTCGTCGCGTAGCTGCACATCGGTCATGCCGCTGCCGTCGCCTTCGTCGCGGGCGGCCATGAGGAGGGAGAGGAGGTCGGTGCGGGATTCGAGCTCTTCGCGGCCGAGCTTGCGGCGGCTGGCGATCATGGTGGCTACGACCTCGTCGAGGCGCCTGCGGGCGCGGCGGAACTGCACGACGCCGGGGATGGGGAGGTGCAGGACCTTTTCGATCATGGGGAAGGCGACGAGGAAGTTGTAGAGACCCATGATGGTGTTGACCTCGTCACGGACACTGAGAACGTCGGGGGTGACTTCGCTGTCGAAGAGGGTGCGGGCGACGATGTGCAGGCTGAGCTGCATCATCTCGTCGGCGATGTCGATCTCGGAGTCGGCGTGCCAGCTGTCGCGGGTGGTGGTGGCATTGGCGACGATCTGGCTGGCGTAGCCGGCGATGCGCTGACGATGGAAGGCGGGCGCTGCGATGCGGCGCTGGCGCATGTGGATGGGGTCGTCGGAGGTGATGAGACCTTCGCCGAGGAGGATCTTCATGCGCTTCAGGGTGCGTTCACGGACGAAGCTGCCTGCCTGATTGACGAGGATTTCGTGGATGAACTCGGGGTCGTTGATGAAGACGATGGTGGTGCCGAGGAAGCGATAGTGCGCGATGCGGCCGAAGATCTTGTGCAGGTGCTCGAATAGCGGAATGGGTTCGCCGAAGCTGACCCATTTGCGGCGCGCGTAGAAGGGCAGCGCGCGCTTGAGGCCGGGGGGCAGACGCCACTCACCGTGGGTGCGGGCGGGGATGTAGTCGTAGTCGCGGTCAAAGTCTCTCATAGCGAGTCCGAGTTCCCTCAGGGGCTGAAGCCCCGATCCTCAAGGTTTAGGTGATGGCTGAGCTGAAGCCTAGCCCCTTCAAAACATTTACCGCTCGAGGCGTTTATGGACTACATCCAGTATCCGCTCGGCGATGGACTCGATGCTGGCCTCTTCGGCGAAGACCTCTACGCGCTGTGGCTCGCGTCGAGCAATGGTCTCGTATTGTTCATGGACTCGACGGTAAAAGATTTCGCCTTCGCGCTCGAATCGGTTTTCGTCTGATCCGGTCTTGCGGATGTGGCGTTCGTTGCGGCGGCGCGCGCGGGCGAGTGACTTTTCGAGAGGCGGCAGGAGGAGCACGGTCAACTGCGGCTGGATGCCGTTGCAGACGGCCTGATGCAGCGCGAGGACGCGGTCGGCACCGAGTTCGCGGCCAGCGCCCTGATAGGCTTCGCTGGAGTCGGTGTAGCGATCGCAGAGGACGATGGAGCCTTCGTCGAGCGCGGGCAGGATGACCTGCTTGAGCGACTGCGCGCGGTCCGCGAACATCAGAGCGAGTTCGGCTTCGGGGGCGATGGCTCCGAGTTCGGCTTCGCTTTTGGAGTCGAGCAGGACGGAACGGATGCGGTCGCCGAGCGCCGTGCCTCCGGGTTGACGGAGAGTGACGACGCGGTGGCCGTCCGCTGCGAGTGAGGCTGCGAGGCGTTGCAGTTGCGTGGTCTTGCCTGAGCCGTCAAGGCCTTCGAAGGTGATGAATAGTCCGGACACAGCGTTGAGTTTACTGCACGGACTCAGCCTTGCAGGTTGGAGTGATGTCGTACTGCGGTTCGCAGGTGCCCATCAGGAAGCGGTCCATCCAGTTCATGATGTTGTCGAGGCGTTCGACGCGGTGCCAGGGTTCGCCGGAGCGGGAGAGTTCGTGGCTCTCACGCGGGAAGCGCACCATGACGGTGGGGATCTTCTTGTACTTCAGGGCGCGGAAGAACTCTTCGCCGCCTGCGCCGGTGGGAGTGCGGAAGTCCGCATCGCCGAGGATAAACATCATCGGTGTCTTGAGGTTGCCGACGAAGGTGATGGGGGAGTGAGCGCGGTAGAGCTCGATGTGCTCCCACGGCGGGCTGGTGGGATAGAAGGACTGATGGAAGCCTGCCATGTCGGCGATGTACCACCAGTTGGCCCAGTCGGTGATATCGCGCTGCGCGACGGCAGCTTTGAATCGATCGGTCTGCGTGACAACCCAGTCGGTGAGCAAGCCACCACCGGAGCCGCCGGTGACCCCGAGTTTTGTGGGATCTGCGTAGCCGAGTTTGATGGTCTCGTCGACAGTGTCCATGAGGTCGTGAAAGTCGTCGCCGGGGTAGTTGTTGAGGATGATGTTGGCGAAGTTTTCGCCGTAGGTGGTGGAGCCGCGCGGGTTGGGATAGATGACGACGTAGCCTTTTGCGGCCATCCAGAGCATCTCGTGGTCGAAGACCCAGCCGTAGGCGGAGTGCGGGCCACCGTGGATGTTGAGGATGGTCGGCAGAGGCTTTGCGGGCTTACCGGTGATGCCTGGCGGCATCATGATGAAGGTGTCGATGGTTTCGCCCTTGATGTCTTCGGCGTGATGCGTCGGCTTGACCTGGATATCGAGCGGCATCTGGAGATCGAGCTGCGAGAACAGCGCGTCGTTCACCTTCGTCAGCTGCGTCTGCTCTTTCGATCCGGCGTGAAGAGCGAAGAGATCGCCGATGAGGACGGGGTTGGAGATGAGGGCGATGATGGTCTTTGCGTCCGGGGTGGCATTGAAGCTGAGGACGGCCTGCTTCTGCTGGGTCAGTTCCGTTACTTTGCCGGAGGTTGTGTCTACGCTGACGAGCAGGGCGCTCCCGCGATAGCCAGCGAGATCGAGGATGGATTTGCTGTCCGAGGTCCAGGCGAGGCCGCCACGACCGCCGCCGCGAGGAGCGGTGTTGTCGCCGCCTACGCCGCCGCCCATCTCATAGGACAGCCTGGCGGTAAGGTTGCGCGGCTCGCCTGCGATGAGGGCCATGTCGCCTGATCCCTTGAGGTCCATTACCCAGAGATCGTCCTGCTTGTGGGTCATCGGTTTAGGTTCAGGGCCGGAGGCGTGGAAGGCGAAGTGGTGACCGTCCGGAGAGATGGCGAGGCCGCGGGCGCTGAGCTTGAGCTCGTCCGAGAAGGAGACGACGGGTGTGTCCTTCGGATGCTCGGTGCCGGTGGTGACCTTGATGCCGTAGATAGCATTGTGGGGCTTCTCCTCGTAGATCGACTCATCCACGCGCGATTGCGTGTAGAAGATCCACTTGGAGTCGGGCGACCAGAGAGGGTCCTGCACGCCGAAGCGGCCGCTGGTGAGCTGCCACGCGGGGGCTTGCGTGCCATCGGCCTTGGGCAGATAGACGAGATAGAGCTGGGAGACGAAGGTGGGATCGAGATAACCTTCGCCGTTGGAGCGCCACGTGGCGCGGTCGATGATTTTGATATCGGAGACGTGTGCGTCATCGCCGGTGAGGTGCGACTTCTTTGCGGCGTCGGCTTTAGCGGCGGCCTGATCCTGCGGGGTCGAGGAGGTGACGAGAATGGCCTGGCCGTCGGGAGACCACTGGGGCGAGCCTGCGCCTTTGGGGAGATCGGTGATCTTGAGGATCTTGCTGCCGGGCCTGGCTGCCATGAGGTAGAGCTGCGCGGGGCCGGGCTTGCCGTCGACGCTGCCAGAGCGGACGAAGGCGATGTGGGTGCCATCGGGCGACCAGCGAGGCGAGGAGTCTTTCGGGCCAGCGGTGAGCTTCTGGGGCGTCGCGCCGGGAACGGCGGTGTCGAGCAGATAGAGCGAGGTGTCGTAGCCGGAGCGATCTGCAGAGACGGTGGTCTGGACGAAGACGACGCGGGTGTCCTTGGGCGAGAGCTGCGTGTCGCCGATCCAGACGAAGTCGAAGAGGTCTTTGTCCGTGATGAGCCGCTTCGGCGCCTGCGCTTGCGTGGGCACGCTCAGGAGAGCGGGGAGAATGAACAGGGAAGCGGTAAGCAGACGGCGGACGACTCTCATGGGACCCTCGCGGACGAAGCTGTAGATATGTCGAAACGATATCATCCGGCGGGTCGCGTATTGAGTGGCGCGGGGTGGGTGGTTATGGCTTCAATCGAAGATCCCAATGCGCGGTATCGTCGCCGATGGTGACGACGAGTGGACCTTCCTGACCTTCGCGGAGGGCGGGACCTTTGACGGTGTGCTCGTGCCGCGCGGCGTCGGTCCAGATGACCTTGGTGTCACCGTCGCCGAGGATCTTGAAGCGGTAGTGATAGGTCTCACCGGCGGCGAGGGTCTCTTTGCCGAAGCTGGCGCTGGGGTAGTCGACTTCGACGAGACTGATGGTCGAGGCGGTTGCGTTCTTCACGTCGGCTTCGACGTAGGCCGAGTGGCACCCACTGACACTGACCAGCACCATCGCGACACCGACACACCGCACCAAGCTCTTCAAGACCATTTGTAAAGGGTATCAGTGTCTTACTTCGAACTGGGGTCCGTGTTGCTTCGCAGCTTGCGCACGAGATCGGGGAGGCGGCGGACTGCAGCGACCATGCGGAGCCAGTCGCGATTGTCCATGGCGGGATAGCCACTGACGACGGCGCCTGGGGCTACGTCGTTGGGGATGCCGGTTTGTGCGGTGGCGATGGCGCCGTCGCCGATGTTGAGGTGGCCGGCGACGCCGACCTGTCCGGCGAGGATGACGTTCTTGCCGATGTGGCTGGAGCCGGCGAGGCCGACCTGCGCACAGAGCAGGGTGTTTTCGCCGACGGTGGAACCGTGGCCAACTTGCACGAGGTTGTCGATCTTGGCGCCGATTTTGACGCGGGTTTCGCCGACGCTGGCGCGGTCGATGCAGGCGTTGGCCTGGACCTCGACGGCGTCTTCGAGGATGGCGGGACCAGCCTGCACGATCTTGACCCAGCGGCCATCGTTGCCTTTGGCGAAGCCAAAGCCGTCGGCACCGATGATGGCGCCGTTCTGGAGGACGACGTCGTCGCCGAGGAGGCAGCCTTCGCGGACGACGGCGTGGGCGTGGGCGAGGAAGCGGGCGCCAGTCTGGACGCCAGGGTAAAGGACGACGTGGGGAAGGAGTACGGCGTCATCGCCGAGGACGCAGCCGTCGCCAACGACAACATAAGCGCCGATGTGTGCGCGCTCACCGAGGGTGGCGGTGGGGGCAACGACAGCGGTGGGGTGAATACCCGGCGCGTACTTCAATGGGGGATGGAAGGCTTCGATGGCCCTGGACCAGGCGAGGTAAGGATTTTTGACGCGGAGGGTGGGGACGGAGACTTCGGCGAACTCGGGTTCGACGATGAGTGCCCCGGCGGAGGTGGTTTTGGCCATCGCTGCGTACTTCGGGTTCGCTACGAAGGTGATCTGCTGGGGGCCTGCGGTTTCGATTCCGGCGACGCCGGTAACTACGACTCCGCTGGCGTCTGTGCCTGCCACCAGTTCTGCGCCGATCCGTGCTGCCAACTCGCCTAACGTCATGCCCGCCATTTTATCCGGAACTAGTCCTGCTGCTCGAACAGGCCTGCCTGGAGGGCGAGTGCTGCCTGCTTGGCGGTCTTCGCGGCGAGCGTTCTGGTGGGAGAGCTGACCCAGCCGACGACCTCGAAGGTGCGAATGGAACTTCTCGGTACAAAAAGCCGAAGGGTATTGGAGTGGCGATCGGGCGGGGTGAGGAACAGGCCCGAGGTCTGGAGCAGGTCGTCGAGGAAAGAGAGGTCGAGATGAAGCAGGCCTTCGAGGGGCGGCATTTCGTGGAACTCAAGGCGGACCCAGAGGCCCTCGCCTCGAGGGCGGATAGGGAAGCTTCGGCGACCGAGACGTTCCGGGTCTGCGTGGTCGTTCAGATTGAAATCCTTCACGTAAAAAATGGCGACTATCTCGCTGATGGGTAGATGTTTAGCACGCGCATCCACCTCGATAAGATCGACGTTTCCGTCGGCAAGAAAGTCACTCTGAGGTAGATAACCCCAGGCGAGAGCGCCTCCGTTCATTCTTACAACGACCTTCTTCTGTGCCGCCGCCATGGAGAAATCCCTTCAGAAACTTGACCGGATTGTCGCACTGTCGGCCAGAACCGCAACGAAAATAGTGCAATCAGGTAGCCAAATGAGCATTGCTGATGTAAAATTGGGAGTTGTGGCGGGGTTTAGAAGACACCTAAGCCTCTGATTTTGAACGAATTAGCCTTTGCAAAGAATCGCCACAACGCACCGCAACGCCTTACACGTCCGGAGCCCCCTTACCCAACATGGCCGATTACATCTACCTGCTGCAGACTCGCCTGAACGCAGCTCAGCTCGCCTCCCTGGAACACGTCCGCACCGCCGCCCGCTCTCGCAGCATGACCGTTTTCCTGGTCGGAGGCGCCGTTCGAGACCTGACCACGGGCTCGCCGATCCGCGACCTCGACCTTGCCGTGCAGGGCAACGCGACCAAGCTGAAGAAGGACCTGGAGAAAGCCGGTGGCACGCTTATCGGTGAAGACGATGCTGCCCAGAAGCTGTACTTCAACTTCCCCGGCGGCGTCCGGCTGGAAGTTGGCGCCACGCTGACCGCGACGTATCCGAAGCCGGGCAAGCCGGTGTACAAACCTGCAAACATCCTCGAAGACCTGCGCCGCCGCGACTTTACAGCAAATGCCATGGCGATCTCGTTGAATGAGGGATCTTATGGCCTGCTGATGGATCCTTTGAACGGCATCGCCGATCTCGAGAATCGCGAGCTGCGGCTGGTTTCGAACTACGGCTTTATCGAAGACCCGAGCCTGCTGATCCGGGCGACTCGTCTGGCTGCGCGTCTGGGCTGGCAGCTTGAAGAGAAGACCAAGCAGCGCTACGAGACGGCCAAGACTGAGGGTTATATCTCGGCGCTGAATCCGACGGCCAGCGGCTATGAGTTGGAAGAGATCTTCCATGAGGAAGATCCGATGCACGTGCTGCACAGCCTGGAGTCCGAAGGCTGGCTAAAGGTGCTGTTCCCGGCGTGGACATCGAAGCATGTAAACGAGGCGGAGCTGGAACGCCTCCGCGACACGGTGGGGCAGCTGGAGTTGCTCGGTTTGCATCCTGATTCCTCGCCTGCGCTGTTCCCACTGCTGACGGCAAAGCTCGGACCGAAGGATGTAACGGCTTTGAAGGCGGCGTTTGCGCGTCCCGGTTTTGTGACGCAGATCGAATCGCTCGATGCGGAGACGAAGACCTTCAGCACAATCTTTACGAGCAAGGCTGCGGCGGCTCCTTCGGATGCTTGGAAGCTGCTTTACTCTTACGCACCGGAGCCGATTCTGTGGCTGGCCCATACGGGCAAGGCCGCTGGTATTCAGAACAAGTTCAAGGCTTTCTTCACGGAATGGCCGCAGGCTCACACCAAGATTCCGTACCAGCTTATGCAGGAGATGCGTATTGTTCCCGAGCTGCCTGTTTATAAGGAGCTGATCGAGAAGCTGACTTTTGCGATCATGGACGGGCTGCTGGATACTTCTGAGGCTGCGCGTGCATTCCTGGAGCCCTACTCTCCGCCCGCACCTCCGCCGCCGGTCAATCTGCGTCGGCGCGCCGTCAAGCGCGAGGCGAAGCCTTCGAAGCGCGCCAAGAAGGTAGCGAAGAAGAGTGAGGAGGAGGCGGTCGAAGGTGTGGAGCCGACAATCGAGGCCTCTGAAACGGTGAAGCCGGTGGCTGCGAAGGTGGTGCCGGTAAAGGCTGTGGCACCCGCTAAGGCTGACAAGCCGGCGGCCGTGAAGGCTCCGGTGAAGGTCGCTGCAAAGACGGCAACTAAGTCCGCTCCGAAACCTGCAGTCAAAGCTTCAGCACCTGCGAAGAAGGCTGTGGCTCCTGCTAAGCCCGCAGCAAAGAAGGCCGCGAAGTCCGCACCGAAGACGGTTGCGAAGAAGTCACCCGCGAAGCCTGCCGCCAAAAAGCCTACGCCGAAACCAGTCGCAAGGAAGGTGAGTCCGGCGAAGAAGGCAGCAAAGCCCGCGCCTAAGCCGGTTGCGAAGAAAGCGCCTGCCAAGGCGGCCGCAAAGAAGGCTGCACCGAAGCCAGTTGCGAAGAAGAAGCCTGCAGCAAAGAAGGCCCGGCGCTAAGCCGGGCCTTTCCTTGTCTCAGCTTCGAGTGAACTAATCGCGTCCACGCTTCTTAACTTCAATGTTCAGGCGCTTGATCTTCTGGTTCAGTGTCGAAAGCGGCACACGGAAGAATTCGGCAGCCTCCGTCTGATTCCAATTGCAGCGCTCCAGCCGATCAGCGATGATGCGGCGCTCTATGTCTTCGATGACGTCGAAGAGGGAGGCGTCGGGGCGCTGTTCCAACAGGTTGGTCGAGTAGGTGTTGCCGCGAATCTGCGTGGGCAGAAGCTCCGGCGTGATCTGCGGACCGTTGGCGAGGACGACGCCGCGCTCCATCGCGTTTTCAAGCTCCCGGACGTTACCGGGCCACTCGTAGTCCATCATGACGCGCAGGGCCTCGCCAGAAAGCTCAAGCTGCGAGAAGCCGTTCTCCTCCGCGTAGTACTTGAGGTAGTGGTTGGCGAGCAGCGGGATGTCTTCCTTGCGGGTGCGCAGCGGCGGCAGATGAAGGCTGATGACGTTGAGGCGATAGAAGAGGTCCTCGCGAAAGCGGCCTTCTTTGACCGCCTGCTCAAGGTTCACATTGGTCGCGGCGACGATGCGGACGTCGACCTGAATCTCGGAGGTGCCGCCGACGTGCATGAAGCGCTTATCCTGCAGGACGCGCAGGATTTTGGCCTGCATGTCCATCTGCATGGTGCCGATTTCGTCCAGGAAGAGCGTGCCGCCATCAGCGACCTCAAAGAGGCCCTTCTTTGCGGCGACGGCGGAGGTGAAGGCACCGCGCTCGTGGCCGAAGAGTGTGGACTCGAGGAGCTCGCTTGGAACCGCGCCGGTGTTGACGGGGATGAAGGGCTTGTCTCTGCGCGTCGAATGCTGATGGATGGCCTTTGCGATGAGTTCTTTGCCTGTTCCGCTTTCGCCCTGGATGAGTACGGTGGAGCGGCTGGGCGCGACCTGTGCAACGAGGTCGAAGAGCTTGAGCATGGGCTCGCTCTTGCCAACGATGTTTTCAAAGGAGACGCGCTGCTTGAGCGTGCGCTTAAGCAGCACGACCTCTTGCTCGGCTTTGTTCTTGCCGATCGCGGAGCGAATATCAGCGAGAAGCTTTTCGTTGTCCCACGGCTTTTGAACGAAGTTGGAAGCACCTGCGCGGATCGCGTCGACGACATTGCCGACGGTGCCGTAGGCGGTGATGAGGATGACCGGCATCTCGGGTACGAGGGTCTTGATGCGGGGTAGAAGATCGATGCCGCTTTCGCCCGGCAGAGCGAGGTCGAGCAGAAGAAGATCGTAGGTCTTGCGGGTGAGTTGATCGAGACCCTGGTTGCCATCCACGGCGAGATCGACGTGGAACCCTTCGAGTGTGAGCAGCGTCTCCAGAGAGTCGCGGATTCCGGCTTCATCGTCCACAATCAGAATTCGTTGACCGCGCTGCGAGCTACCACCGCCAGCGTCGACGCCCACCGGTTCCGTCATCAAAGCATTAGACATGTACTACCTTTCCAACTTCACTCTTTTCGTTTAGACGCCCGGACCCCGCCGAAGATGCTCCTTCAGCTGCGGGGAACTCCAGCCTGAACGTTGTACCTACTCCTACGTTGCTGGATACCTCAATGGTTCCCGAATGTTCCTGAATAATTCCGTAGGTGACGGAGAGCCCGAGTCCAGTGCCCTTGCGATGACCCTCTTGCGGATTGCTGCGCGTAGTGAAGAAGGGATCGTAGATTTTGCGGAGGACTTCCTGGCTCATGCCGACACCGTCGTCCTCGACGATGAGCGACAGGCGTCCGTTGGCGCTTTCGGTGCGGATGCTGACGTGGCCGTCCTTCTTGTCCTGCAGCGCGTCCTTGGCATTGAGTACAAGGTTGACCAGGACCTGTTGGAGTTTGCCGCGATTGCCGAGCACTGCGGGGAGCGACTCGGCCAGGTCGGTGGTTACCGTGACGCTGGCGCTGCGCATCTGGTGTTCCAGCAGGAGCACGGTGTCGCGCACCATGGCGTTGATGTCGACTCTGGAGAACTCGACGCTGCCCATACGTGAGAAGTTCAGTAGACCGCTGGCGATCTCGGAGGCGCGGAAGGTCTGCTGCGTGATTTTCTCGATGACCGGCAGGAGGCGCGCATGGGTGGCTTCGTCCGCGCGGAGCTGCTTGCCGAGCATCTGCGTGTAGCTGGAGATGACGGCGAGCGGGGTGTTGACTTCGTGCGCTACGCCTGCGGCAAGCAGGCCGATCGAGGAGAGTTTCTCTGCCTGGGTAAGCTGCGTTTCCATGCTGATGCGGTCGGAGATGTCGTCGACGATGATGATGCGGCCGACAGTTTTGAAGTCGCGATTGAGCAGGGGAGCGACGGTGATGTTGGCGGTGCGTGCCTCGCCGGTGGGGGTCTGGAGGCGGAACTTGTAAAGGGTGCTGACGCCGGTCTCGCTGCGCAGACGATCGAACTCCTGGAGGAATTCGGGCGGGAGGACTTCCCGCATGGGACGGCGGAGCGCGTCGGCACGGGGGGTCGCGTACATAACCTCCATCTGCGCGTTCCAGCTTTCGATATGGTCGCCGAGGTCGACGGCGAAGACGCCGATGTTGATGGATTCAACGATGTTTTCGTTGAAGTCGCGAAGACGTTCGAAGTCAGTGATCTTCTGCTCGAGCTTGCGGTAAAGCTGAGCGTTCTGGATGGCGATGCCGATGTAGCCGGCGAGCGATTCGAGCAGCACCATGTCCTCGCTGGAGAGGAAGTCGCCGTCGCCGGTGCGTCCGAGGCCGAGGACAGCTAATGTGGTGCGACCGCTGCCCCCGTGGCGGGCAGCGCGACACGGGACATAGTAGTTGAGGTCGAGGGCTGCGGCGGTTTGCTTCTGTTCTTCGGGCAGACGGAGGACGGCTTGCGGGGTCTCGAAGAAGAGATGACTGTTGCTGTCGCGGTGATCGAAGTCGAGGAAGCCGAGGTCGAGCTTGCTGCCCTCGGCCATCACCTGGGCACTGAGGCCGTGAGCGGCGACCAGGGAGAAGGTCTCGCGACGGCCAGTGACATCTTCATCGGCGAGGAAGACGGCAACGCGCGTAACGAGCAGTGTTTCGGGGAGACGCTCGACGATGGAGGTGACGAGGGCGCGGAGGTCGGTTTGAGCATTCAACTCGCTGCCGAACTCGACGAGGGTCTCGCGGTAGTCGATCTCCTTTTGGTCGAAGAAGCGATCGACCCAGCCCTGAATCGTCCGCTTGAGGGGATCGAAGAGCAGGCCGGTGACGATGACCGCAGCGACGAGTCCCCAGGTGCCGAGGCCCTTCATGCGGGTGTGCACCATCTCGGCAAAGAGGGCGATGATGCCGAAGTAAAGGCCGACGAGAGCGCCGGTAGCGAGCGTGTAGGTGACGCCGCGCTTGAAGATCAGGTCGACGTCCATCAGGCGATAACGGACGATGGCCCAGCTGAAGGTCAATGGCAGAAGGATGAGCGAGAGAGAGGCGACCTTGGCGAGCGATTCCGGGGCGCTCCAGTTCAACACGAACGGGATGACGTAGAGCGCGGTGAAGGGAAGCACCGTCAATACAGTTCCGCGGGAGAGCCACTTGAGCTGTTGGCGCTGTAGAGGCTGCTCTTCGGCGCGATAACGCACCCAGAAGATGACGGCGGCGATGGTGTAGTAGGTGACGAGATAGACGTAGTCGATCTGGTCGAGGCGGTGCTTCAGGAGTTCGGTTGAGGACCAGTGGAAGATCCACATGGCGCGCAGGCCGACGAGGACGATGCCCGGGATGTAGACCAGGGAGTAGGCTGCGCGGCGGGCACGGCTGGAGCGGTCGACGGTGAAGCTCAGCGCAAAGTGGAGGAAGAGTGCCGGCTGCAGGGACATCGCGAGGATGTTTCCGGCGAGGATCGTGTCGTCCAGGCCGTCGAGGATGCCGGTGTACTGGAAGGCGTAGAGGATGAACGAAGTCAGACAGAAGACATAAAAATGGGTGGACTTGGGCGCGGTCCACCGGCGAAGCAGCACGTAGAGCCCGATACAGAGGTAAACCAGCGCGATGAGGCGTAGCACCTGGTAATCTGTGCGATCGGTGGGGAGCAGAACAACAGCGGCGGGGATGGTGTGGACCGTCGCCTTGCCGTCGCGGACGATGGTGCGGCGCAGGGTGTAGGTGGCCGTACCGAAGATGCCGGTGTGCTCCATCTCGCGCTCGGCGCTGGCCAACCGAGGGGTCTGGATGTCGTTGATAGCAATGAGGACATCGCCGGTGCGGATACCTGCTTTTTCGGCGGGACTGTCGGGGGGGACCATGTAAACCCGCAGACCGCCGTCGGCTTCGGTGAGGCGGGCTCCATCCGTGGGCTGGTTGTAGCCGCCTTCCTGAACGTAATTCGCAACGGCCAGACCTACCGCGCCTAGTGTGAACACGGCGAGAATAAGGGCAAGTAGTCGGGTTTGCGATTCACTCTTCACGGAGATCTCGCCTCGTCCAAGGGCTTTCTCTAATTGGTGATGCAAGTTACAGGCCAAACGGGTAAAACGCTTTGAACAGCCTATTGCTAGAGACTGCATTGCAGGGGAAGCGTGGAATGTTCATTTGCGATCCATAAAATCATAACCTGTTTCTATTTCAAGGATGTCCTGTATACGACAACATCAACCATTTGGTTCCAACAGGATAGCTTCCGAGCATTTCGCTTTGAGTTTCGACGAAATTTACATACTATTAACAGAGGGCTTCAATCCCTAAAGACTTGTCCGAAAAGAGCTATCCGCGCCGTGTCAGAACGCCGTTATTTGAATCTTGACGGCCTTCAACTCTCGTACCTCGAAACCGGGGCTGCGATGGAAGGGAGGCCAACACTGGTTTTGCTGCATGGCCTTATGGGTTCGGCGGCGACCTTCCTTCCGTTCATGAATGAGCTGGACTCGAATCTGCATGTGATCGCGCTTGATCTGCCGGGGGCGGGTCTGTCGGAACGTCGCGCCGATCTTGCGGCGGATCTGAAGTCGACTACTTTGTGTGTCGCCGGTGTGCTGGATGCGCTAGAGCTGAAGAAGCCGATTGTGCTGGGTCACTCGCATGGAGGGGCTATTGCGCTGCGGCTTGCGGCAAAGTATCCGGAGCGGCTGACTTCGATAGCGCTGCTTGCGCCCGCGCATCCGTTTTTCGACGAGGCGACTGAGGTGATTCGCTTCTACCTGTCGCTGCCGGGGCGGATTTTCGCGCACACGATGCCGTGGTTTCCTCAGTGGATTCAGATGATGGGGTTACGCCGCATGGCAGGGCCGCAAAGCTGGGATACCCCTGAGCGCCTTGCGCCGTATCGGGAAAATCTGCGTGTGCCGGGAACGATTGCTCACCTGCTGAAGCTGATTCGCACCTGGCATGACGATATGGCTTCGCTCGGTAAGCTGCTGCGGAAGCCGCTGTCGACGCCAACCCTGGTGTTGTGGGGAGCCTGCGATCGGGCTGTACCTGTCTACACGGCCACGGAGCTTTGCTCGCATCTCCAGCAGTCTGAGCTGCATGTACTGCCTGGGGTGGGACATCGACCAGCCGAAGAAACTCCGGCGAAGGTCGCGGAGTTGATCCAGCAGATGGTGCTGGCCTACTCGGCGGAAGCCGCAGGTTATAGCCCGAACTCTTCGGCGATCCATAGCCGTATCGCACCGCTCATGACGTCCAACTTCGAAGTCGGCGATTGAGCTGTTCCGGCAAAGAAGTGATCCGCTCCTTCAACCCAGACAATCTTGCGTGGCATCGGCGCTGAGACCAGAACACCTTCCAGCGTTCCCATGGGAGCGTATTCATCACTGTCTCCGCAGATGAATAGCTTAGGCGTGCGTCCGCAGGCGGGGAGGAACTCGTAGGTGTAGTTCCGGCCTTCGGCCTGTACGGGGAGGCCGAGACCGACGAGACCTTTCACACTACTGTCACCGCAGCAGGCGCGGAGACCAATATTCGCGCCGAAGGAGAAGCCTGCGAAGAGGATGGGCAGACGATATTTTGCATCGAGCCAGTCGAGCGCGGCGTGGACATCGTCAATTTCACCGGGACCGCCATCGTGCGAGCCTTCGCTGAGGCCGACGCCACGAAAGTTGAAACGCAACACAGGCAGGCCGAAGCTGGAGAAGGCTTTGGCCGCGTGGTAGACGACCTTGTTGTGCATCGTGCCGCCGCCCAGGGGATGCGGATGGGCGATTAGAACGGCGTATAGCGCGTCTTCGCGGCCGGTGTTCAGTATGCCTTCGAGTCGGCCCGCGGGACCTTGCAGATCGTCAACGGCCATCACCTTCGATTGGAACTCGCTCATACCCTCAGTCTACTTTGCCAGCCTGTTCGATCTTCCACGGGTGTAGGTCGTTTATCCTTGGCGCATGGTCGATCCTATTCAGCTCACACGTCAGCTCGTCGATATTGAATCGACCACGTATCACGAGGCACCCGCCGGCGAGTTTCTTGCAACGTACCTGGCCTCGCTCGGCTATCACGTCGAACGGCAGCCGGTGCAGCAGCCGGACCTTGCGCGCACTCCCGGTGCGGGAACCGGGCCGCGCTTCAATGTGTTTGCACTGCCACAGGAGATGGTAGACAAGGGCATAGTACCCGATGTCGTGTTTTCGACGCACATGGATACGGTGCCACCGTTTCTTGGTGCCTGCCGCGAGGACGAGACGCATCTGTACGGTCGCGGCACGTGCGATGCCAAGGGTATTATCGCTGCCCAGATTGCGGCAGCCGAGAAGCTCCGCGTGACGGGCATGCCGATAGGATTGCTGTTTGTTGTGGGTGAGGAGCGGGACTCGGCTGGAGCCAAGGTGGCCAATGAGAATCCGCGTGGGTCGCGGTTTTTGATCAACGGGGAGCCGACGGATAATCGGCTCGCGCTGGCCAGCAAGGGTGCGCTGCGTGTGGAGCTTTTTGCTCACGGTCGGGCTGCACACTCTGCGTATCCAGAACTGGGAGAGTCGGCGATCGATAAGCTGCTGGAGGCGCTGCACGATATCCAATCGCTGCCGCTGCCGGTCATCGAGGGCATTGGGGATTCGACGCTGAACGTGGGGTTGATCCACGGTGGCCGCGCTCCGAATGTGATTGCCGATAAGGCGGAGGCACACATTCTTGTGCGACTGGTAGGACCTGCCGAGGAGACGAAGGCCGCGATTGTGAAGGCTGCCGCTGGCCGCTGCGAGGTAGTGTTTTCGCTGGAGTTGCCGTTTGTCCGCATGCGCTCGTTTGAGGGCTTCGACACAATGGTGGCGAAGTTCACCACGGACATCCCCGCGTTGACTGCGTGGGGTGAGCCGTTCCTATTGGGACCAGGAAGCATCCACGTCGCGCACACGCCGGACGAGAAGATCAACAAGCAGGAACTTCTGGACTGCGTTGAGCTTTACGTGAAACTGGCAAAGGCGCTGACAGCCTAGTCGAGAGGCGACATTTTGGTCATGTTGTGAGGAATGGGTGCAGCCCATTTTGGTGGCTGGGTGATTTTGCTGGCGGCCAGACTCACAATCTGACTGCTACACTCTCACCAGCGTCGACCAACCAGCGATGCTACTGATCTCAGCGCAGAAATCCTTCCGCCCCAACCCCGCTCAATGCGACCATGGAGCAAGACGATGCCCCGCCTGTCTACTATCTTCCTTACTTTTTTCTTTATTCTTGCTTTCGGCAGCGCGCTGATTCTGCGCCCGCTTATGTATTACTTCGAACTGCCTGCGTCGAACACGCAGTTGAAGCACTTCGACACGCTGCTGGTGCTCGGCTATCCATGCAATACCGATGGGAGCTCAAGCCCGGAGCAGCGCGAGCGCGTGCTCGAGTCGGTACGGGAGTTCAAGAACGGAGTGGCGTCGCACATCATCATGTCGGGTGGCGCGGCCCACAATGCTTGCATAGAAGCGCATGCGATGAAAACTCTGGCTGTGGCCGTCGGTGTGCCTGCTGACGATGTGATCGAAGAGGGTACAGCGAAGGATACGCTGCAAAACGTCTACGACAGCTACAAGATCATGCAGTCGCAAGGCTGGAACTCGGCAGAGGTCATCAGCTCGCCGTCGCATCTGCGGCGCGCCGCGTTGATCCTGCAGCACTATCCCATCCTGTGGCGCACGCATGCTTCGGAGTGGCCGGGTGAGTACAGCTTTGCGCGCATCCTCGCTATCTACATTAGCGAGATCAAGCAGACTCGCCGGATTCATACGCATGGCTTCCCGCCGAACGCGCCATTTCCGCAAGCTGCTGCGACCGCTTCAAACTAGGCAAGCGCAAGAATGTGGAGCAGAAGCGAAGAGCTTCTGTTCCACTTCCTTGCGCGGCTCTCTAGTGCATCGTGGCGAGCATGCCGAAGACCTGCTCGAAGTTGCCGTTTTTCTCACTCCAGCGAAGCGGTTCCACTCGCTTGACCAGGATCTCTCCTGAAGCTGGCGGGGCTGCCAGCAGAGACATGGTTTCGCTGATGTATTCCGCCAGCGGCATAGCGCGCGGATCGGAGGCCTGGGATGCACCACCGAGCTCGGTCTGCACATAGGGCGGAGCCAGCTCGAGGACCTGCACGCTGGTTTCACGCAGCTGGTAGCGAAGACTCTGGCTGAAGGAGTGCATTGCTGCCTTGGTTGCGCAATACGTCGGTGCACCTGCCAGCGGAGTGAAGGCGAGGCCTGAGGTCACCATTAAGACTGCGGATTCTTTCTGTTTCTTCAACAGGGGCAGCAGCGCTGCCGTGAGGCGAATAGGGCCAAGGATGTTGGTGGTGATCTCGGCTTCGGCGGTGCTGACGTCTACGATATCTGCAGCAAAGTCTTCTGGTCGCATGATGCCAGCGTTATTCAGCAGCACGTTCAAGGCAGGGAAGTCGGCTGCGATCTTTTCGGCGAAGACCTTCACCGCGTTTGGCGAATCGACGTCGGCGACTACGAACTTCATGCCGGGGTTTGCGGTCGCAGTGAACTCCAGGACCTCTTTGCGGCGACCTGCGATGATTACCTCATTGCCCAAATTGTGAAACGCCTCAGCGAGACCGCGGCCTATGCCGGAGCCGCCGCCAGTAATGAGAATTGTGTTGCCTGTCATCTTCATGGTGAATCTCCTCTGAAAACGAACATAAGCCTATCGCTCTCTTTTGGGAAGTAGGCACCTTTTCGTTCTATACTTACCCAAAGGTGAGCGATATGGCTTCGAAAAAGGCTTCAGCCAAACAAACAGCGAGTACAAAGCCGTCAAAGCCTGTGCATGAGCCCTACCCTGCGTCCAGTCCTGAGGTGGAGGTGCTCGTGCAGGAAGTGATTAGCCGCGTGGCCGATACGTGGACGATGCTGGTGCTCGAAGCGTTGGTAGAGCATGGCCGCCTACGGTTTACGGAGCTGGGCAGGCATATCCCGGGGATCAGCCAGAAGATGCTGACGAAGACGGTGCGACAGATGGAGTCCGATGGTCTGGTGGAGCGCACGGTCTATCCGGTGATTCCGCCGCGTGTAGAGTACGAGATCACAAACCTCGGGTACACGCTCAGTGAAGCGTTCTGCGGGGTCTGGATCTGGGCGGAGAAGAACCATAAGAAGGTAGAGGCTGCCCGCGCGGCGTTCAAAAGCCGGGTTGTTTAGCTTTCCTTCAACAACAAACAGGTGAGGCTGTTGCCTCACCTGTTTGTTGTTGCCACTGCAGACCTACTTCGTTGTTGGTTCTGGTGTCGGAATCTTCGGCAGCATCTGCTTGCGGGTCGCGGCGTTGTACGCGAACCACGCTTCGATCATGGAGCCCTGCATGACGTCGTCCTTCTGCACGCGGTCGTATAAGTCCATGTTGGAGTGATGGGTGCGTGAGCCGTATTCCAAACCGTCCTGCATGAAGCCGATACCGTCGAGACCGATCCAGGAGAAGCTGGTCGAGTCCGTTCCGCCAGGAGCAGTGGTAGGCCGGAAGGTCGTGCCTCCGGTGACGGCGATCAGACCGGAGTCCTTGATGGTCGCGGGCGCGATCCATGAACTGAAGATCGCGGCGAGCTTGGGATCTCCCAAAGCTGAGACGCCGCGGAACTTGCCGGAGCCGGAGTCGTCGTTGAAGTAGACATCGAGCTTGGGATACTCGGGTGTCTGCTTCATAGTGTCGCGCGGAGCAAAGTGCGATTGCACGTAGGCAAGCGAGCCGTAGAGACCTTCTTCTTCGCCGCCCCAGAGAGCGACGCGGACGGTGCGGGCCATCGGCTTGTGCAGAGTGGCGAGGATGCGCACAGCTTCCATGGCGACAGAGGAGCCAGTGCCATTGTCGGTGGCGCCGGTGCCACCTTGCCAGCTGTCGAAGTGACCGCCGACCATAACGACCTCGTCCGGCTTGGTTGTGCCGGGGATTTCGCCGATGACGTTGAAGCCCATCAGGTCGTCCTTCTGGTATTCGACCTGGATATCGAAGGTGAGCTTTGGAGTGTTGCCGTGCTGAATGAGGCGAACGATGCGGTTGTACTGCTCCGGGGTGATGGCGGCCATCGGCGGGCCTACTGGATCCGTGGGTTTCTCGGAGCCGCCGTAGGAGGCGAAGATGGTGCCGCCGTCGCCGTTGTAGCCGGGGGTGATGGCGACGAGTGCGCCTTCTTCCTTGAGGAAGGTGTTGACCTCGTTGCGATTGACCATGCCGATGGGAGCGGCTGTCGAAAGGGTGGTCGGCGTGTACTCGCCGGGCTTGGGTGCTGCAGGTGCGCCGGGGCGTCCTCCGGGACCTCCGAAACCACCGCCGTTGGCGCGGGCCGCGACCTCTTCATCGGTCAGGCGCTTTGCTTCGACTTCGGTATGCATCTTGAGCTCGCGAGGATCGAAGATCAGGACGATCTTGCCTTTCAGTTTGCCCTTGTACTTCGCGAAATCTTCCTTGGAATGTAGCGGAGCCCAAACAGCGTCAGCGGTGACGGGGCCGTTGGTGCCGGGCGTCCATGCGAGAGGGAAGCCGATGAGAGGAGCGTAGGCAGGCGACTCGAGCGCGCCGTAATACTTCTTGATCTGCCAGCCGTAGCCGAAAGGGCCCCACTTTTCGAGGTGGACGTTTTTCAGGCCCCAGTCTTTCATCTGCTTCATCGCCCACTCGGCGGCGGCGCGATGGTTCCGGCTGTTGTTGACGCGCGGGCCGTAGACCTCGGAAAGGTTATAGAGGGTCTCCATCACTTGGGAGTGGTCGTAGGCTTCAGTTTTGATCTGCGTGAGGGTGGCAAGATCGACCTTGTCACCTGCCTGTTCCTGGGCGCGTGCGATTGGAAGGAGGAACAGGGCGACGGCAGCCACGGCGGCGTGCTTCAAGCGGAGCAGAGTCATGAAGAGTTCTCGCTTTCGAAAGTCAGTGATGCGGTAGGTCGCAGACGCGAGGCCAGCTTAGCCCGCGCGATAGCTCTTAGGTTTCGATGGATGGTGCGATGGCTCAAAACTATCGAATTCGCGAAGTCATTGCAATTCGGCGTCGGACGCGGGATGTTGAGCGTTAGCGGATGCTGACCTGGCGCGTTTGAAGAAAGCTGCTTTGCAAGTGCGTTTCTAGTGGAGAATACTTTTTGTTGACAATCGTATGACTTCAAGGTTAACGTAATAACGGGTACTCTAACCCAATGAGGAATATTCCATGAAGCGTACTATGTTGGCCATCCTTGCGCTTTCGCCCGTGCTTGCTGTTGCACAGTCGAAGGTGCCTGCTCAGCCCCAATCTACGCCAGTTCTTCAGTCCGCAAATGTTCAGCCTGAGTTTTCTGAGGCTGGCAAGCGCGTGGCTGCAGCGACTGCCTCCACCCGCACCACCGCTCGCGTTTCGACCGGAGTTGTTCCACCGGTTCTCGTACACGCAGCGCAGCTCACGCAGAGCTCCGTTCTTCCTGCGGGTTATATGCACAACCGTACGGTAGGTCTGTCGCTAACCGTTGGCAAAGACGGCAAGCCCACCGCTGTGAAGGTGGTAAAGTCCGCCGGCGATCTGACCGACTACCAGGTACTCAGCTCGATCAACGAGTACGTGTACAAGCCGGCCACGCTGAACGGTGAAGCGATTCCCATGGATGTAAACCTGAGCGTCACGGTAGAGTAACCCGACGTTTTATGAGGCAGCCCCGGTTTCCGGGGCTGCCTCTTTCTATTTGGGCTAGCCTTCCCAGACGCCGAAGCTGAGGCCGGTATTATCTCGGGCGAGGACGCAACCTTCGTCCGGATTCGACCGGTCATAGCGCACTGTTATGGGAGTGCCTTCGTCTACAACTTTCTGCAGCCGGCGGATCTCACCTTCAGAGCCGGGAGCGCTACGGAGGTAGCCGCTAAAGTAGCCAGTGGCGAAACCCTCGGTCAGCGCGAAGTAGTAGGGGAACTCCAGCTGGCGGTCCTGCGCGAGCGTGCCCTCGGCAAGTTCGTCTTTATCTACGAGTGCGCCCTTTAGCAGCTTGGCGGTCGTCGTCGGCCATTGTGCGGCGGCGGCGAGCTTCTGGTCTCGCCTTCGTCGCCGCATCATCTTCGAGATGCTACCCAGAAGAAGAGTCATAGCGTGGATTTTAGCGAGGAACCACAACGGTTGTCAGTAGGACCGATGGGCTTGAATAGCCGCCGGGAGCATTCTCGAACTCGATTTCCTCCGTGGACTCAGCAGTAAACTCATTCCATGGCTGCTGAGTTTACCCATCTTCACCTCCACACGGATTATTCGCTTCTCGATGGAGCCTGCGATGTCGATAAACTCGCCGCTCACCTGACCAAGATCGGGCAGAAGTCAGCCGCGATCACGGACCACGGGAACATCTTCGGCGCTGTCCACTTCTTCGACGCGATGAAGAAGAAGAATCTGAAGCCGATCCTTGGCTGCGAGTTATACGTCTGCAAGGAAGAAGACCATCGGCGCGAGTTCGCCGATCCGCAGTCGAAGTACAATCATCTGCTCATTCTGGCCGAGAACGAGGCAGGCTACAAAAACCTTGTCCGGCTTACCTCTGAGGCGGCGCTCCACGGCTTTTACAAAAAGCCGCGTGTCTCGAAGAACTTCCTCGCCAAGCATACAGAAGGTTTGATCGCGTTCTCTGGCTGCCTCGCGGGCGAGTTGCAGCAACACCTGATGGAAGGGAACTACGAGGCCGCGAAGAAGACCGCGGGCGAGTACGAGACGATGTTCGGTCGCGGCAACTATTTTCTCGAGACGCAGGACCACAAGCTCGCTCCGGACGCCGAGGTCGTGAAGGCGATGTTTCGGCTGGAGAAAGAACTCGACATTCCGCTGATCGCGACGAACGATTCGCATTACATTGAGGATCAGGACTCCCGTGCCCACGAAATTCTGCTTTGTGTTCAAACGGCCGCGAGCATGAATGATCCGAAGCGCTTCCGCTTCGACACGCAGGAGTTCTATATCAAGACGGCGGACGAGATGCATCGTCTCTTCGCCGAACGCCCCGAGGTCTGCACACGCACCATGGAGTTCCCGGAGCGTTGCAACCTTGAGATGAAGGCCGTCAAGAATCCGTTTCCGAAGTTCGACTGCCCGGATGGGATGGATCTGGACGAATACTTTGAGAAGGTCTGCCGCGAGGGTTGGGCGATGCGCCGCGATACGGCAGTGAAGCATCTGCAGGACACCGGCAAGATTCGTCGCACGATTGCGGAATACGAAGAGCGGCTGACCCGCGAGATCGACTGCATCAAGTCGATGAAGTTCCCTGGCTACTTCATGATAGTCTGGGACTTCATCCGTTACGCGAAGTCGGTCAACATTCCTGTAGGCCCGGGCCGTGGGTCGGCAGCTGGCTCGCTGGTAGCGTACGTGATGGAGATCACGGACATCGATCCATTGCAGAACGGGTTGCTCTTCGAACGTTTTCTCAATCCTGAGCGCGTCTCGATGCCTGATATCGATATCGACTTCGAGATGAACCGTCGCGGCGAGGTCATCGAATACGTCAAGCGGAAGTATGGCGTCGATCAGGTCGCGCAGATCATCACGTTCAACACGATGGCTGCAAAGGCGGCTATCAAGGACGTCGGGCGAGCGCTCGACATGCCTTATGGCGAGGTCGACCGCATCGCGAAGCTCATCCCTCCGACGATCGGCATCACGATTGACCAGGCGCTCAAGGATTCACCTCAGCTTGCAGCAGCGTATGAGTCTGATCCGAAGATCAAAGAGGTCATCGACGCCGCGCTACGCCTGGAAGGCCTTGTACGTGGTGCTGGAGTTCATGCTGCGGGCGTTGTCATCGCGCCCCAGCCGTTGACCGAGCTTGTGCCGGTCACGCGCACGAAGGACGATGCCATCGTCACCAGCTATGACATGAAGGCCGTCGAAAAGATGGGCCTGCTGAAGATGGACTTTTTGGGCCTGACAACGTTGACCGTCATCGACGACTGTCTGAAGCTCATCAAGTCCAATCGTGGGGACCACGTAGATCTTGCGACTATCGCGCTCGATGACGAGGCGACTTACGAGCGTGTATTTCATCGCGCACTGACCAGCGGTGTCTTTCAGTTTGAATCCGGAGGCATGCGTGACGTGCTGCGCCGCTATAAGCCCACCACTGTTGAGGACCTCACGGCTCTTAACGCGCTCTATCGTCCGGGTCCTATCCAGGGCGGCATGATCGATGACTTCATCGAGCGCAAGTGGGGAAGGCGCGCGGTTGAGTACACCTTCCCGGAGATCGAAGACATTCTTCGCGAGACGCTGGGCGTCATCGTCTACCAGGAGCAGGTCATGCAGATCAGCTCCGCGGTGGGCGGCTACTCGCTAGGAGGCGCCGATCTGCTGCGCCGCGCGATGGGTAAAAAGAACCCGGAGGAGATGGCGAAGCAGCGCACGACCTTCATGGCTGGCGCTGCGGAGTTGAAGTTCAACAAGGAGAAGGCCGGGGCGCTGTTCGACCTGATGGAGCAGTTTGCGGGGTATGGCTTCAACAAGTCGCACTCGGCTGCGTATGCGCTGCTGGCGTATCACACGGCGTGGCTCAAGACGCACTATCCGGTGGAGTTCATGGCCGCACTGCTGACTTCGGAAACCTCGAAGCCTGAGAACGTGGTGAAGTACATTGGCGAGTGCCGCGAGCTGGGTATCGCCGTGGTTCCGCCGGATGTACAGCTCTCCGCCGCCAGCTTTACGCCTGCGGGTGACAGCATTGTCTTCGGCATGGCGGCAATCAAGAATGTCGGCCACAATGCTATTGATTCGATCATCAGCGCGCGTGAGGCGTTGATTGGAGAGGGCAAGAAGGGGTTTGCGAACCTCTGGGAGTTCTGCGAGAAGGTTGACCTCCGCCTGATGAACAAGCGGGTGCTTGAGTCGCTGTGCAAGGCTGGCGCGCTCGATGCGTTTGGACCGCGTGGCCGCGTCTTCGCCGCATTGGACAAGGCGATGGAGCGTGCGCAGAAGTCACAGAAGGATGCAGCGGCGGGACAGCATGGGCTATTTGGCATGTTCGACGATCCCGGCCCTGCGAATAACTCTGCGAGCGAAGACGCTCTGCCGGCAGCTCCAGAGTGGGATGAGCATACACGCCTGCAGAATGAGAAAGATGTGCTTGGCTTCTTCGTCTCCGGGCATCCGATGGACAGGTACCGCGAGAAGCTGCGCAATCTGAAGGTCCTCGACACCGTGACGGCGTGTGAGATGAAGCCAGAGCCTGTCGTCTTCAATCGTGGCAAGGCCGAGCAGCAAACCGAGATCCAGATTGCGGGCGTGATCACAGGACTTAAGGTGGCGAAGTCGAAGCGCTCAGGTGAGATGTACGCCTCGGCGTGCCTGGAAGATACGGTAGGCAAGATCGATCTGATTGCATTTCCGGCGAGCTATCTGAAGCTCGCGGAGAAACTCAAGATCGAGGTGCCGGTGATCGTGCGCGGTTCGCTGCGCGGCGAAGAAGATTCAGCACCGAAGCTTGCTATCAGCGGCATCCAGGCGCTTGAAGACGTGAAGATTAAGCTGCCGGAGGCTTTGCGCATCAAGGTGCCCCTACATAGCCCGGATGCGGAGTTGCTGAGCAAGCTGCGAGCGATCTTTCAGGCATGTCCGGGTACTGGCAAGCTTATGTTGAGGCTCGAAGAGCCGAATCAGTTCGCTGCGGACCTGGAGACGCATGGGATGAATGTCTCAGCCGATATCGCGTTTATCGAACAGGTGGAAGCACTCGTCGGCCGCGGTGCCGTGCAGGTGATTCAGTAGCGAAAGTGAGGAATCGATGGCGAAGCGGATGATCATTGCGTTGACTGCGATGCTCGGCACGGCGGCGATGGCAGCGCAGTCCACACTACCGTTGCCGTCGAACTATAAGACGATCTTCGAGAACCCTGACCTGCTGGTTATGCGTGTCCATTATGGGCCGCAGGAGTTCGTGCCGATGCATGATCACTCGGCGTTTACGACGGTGTATGTGTATTTGAATGATTCTGGTGTTGTGAGGATCGATCACGAAGCCGGGAGCGAGCCCTCTGTGAATAGGCCTCCGACACACACAGGCGCGTTCCGCATCAGCCCCGGCGTTGCGGAGCGGCATAGCGTGAAAAACCTCGACGACAAGCCGTCAGATTTCCTGCGAGTAGAACTGAAGAGAATTCCGGCGGACGACATCAAAGATGCGATTCGTGGGCCTGTGCCCGCTGACCCTGAACCGGGTACGAGTACCGAGTTCAGAGACTCGGCGCTACAGATCGAACGGGTTCTGTGCCCCCCGGATACGGGCTGCATCGCGGCGGAGAAGCCGGATCGGTCACTGCTAGTGGCGATCACCCCGGTGGATGCGATCGTTGCAGGCGGGGCGGTCCGCAGCCTGCAGGTTGGGGACGTCCTGTGGCTAGCGTCCAACGAGGCTGTATCCCTTTCGAAGGACGCACAGGTGCTCCGCATCTCACTTCTATTCGCGCGACGGTAGCGAATTGCACTGCAGATTGACCAACTTTGCGACTTTTCGCGTCTAACTCCGCATGGATGGTTCAACGAACAACGCTCCCGTCGTGCCTTTTCGGATGGGAGCATCACAGGAGCAGCGTCACGCGTATACCTTGCTGCGTCTACTTACCGGAATAAACTTCTTCGGGCATGGCTTCGCTCGCATCTTTACAGGCACGCACCTTTCCGGCTTTGCGCATGGCATGGTGAAGAGCATGGCAGACACGCCGCTGCCGCCGTCGCTATCCCTGGCGACGGGGTATGTCATCCCATGTGTTGAGTTGCTGATTGGCTTGCTGTTATTGCTTGGCGTGGCCACGCGGTATGCGTTGACACTCGCACTACTCTTGATGCTGGTGCTGATGTTTGGCGTCACGCTGAAGCAGGATTGGAACGTCGCCGGGCAGCAGCTGCTGTATGGGCTGGTGCTGGCTGCGCTGCTGTTCGGTCGCGACCGGTTCGATCTTTCGTGGCAGGCTGTGTTTAGTCGCTTCCGTCAGCAATAGGCCTTGTGATCGCTTACAATCATGGGGGTACTTCCGATGGCAGAAAATACAGCACCGAAATCCGCTCCCTCCGTAGCACCTCCCGTCCCAGAGGCCTGGGTCAAAACCGAGTTAGCCCGGCATCCGCAGCGCCCTTATCCGATGGATTACATCGAAGCCCTGTTCACCGACTTCAGCGAGATTCACGGCGACCGCCAGTTTGGCGATGATCCGGCGATGGCTGCGGGTATGGCTCGGTTCCATGGTCAGCCTGTGGCTGTCATCGGCAATCTTAAGGGTCGCAGCCTGAAGGAGCGTGTGGCGCGCAAGTTTGGTTCGCCCGACCCTGAAGGCTATCGCAAAGCGCTCCGTGTGATGAAGTTCGCCGAGAAGTACGGCCATCCGATCTTCACCTTTATCGACCTGGCGGGAGCGAACCCGGGACTTGGAGCAGAAGAGCGCGGGCAGGGTGAGGCGATTGCCCGCAACCTGCTGGAGATGTCCCGTCTGCGCGTGCCGACCATTGCGACTGTGACGGGCGAAGGTGGTTCCGGTGGGGCGCTCGCGCTTGCCGTTGCGGATCGCGTCCTGATGCTCGAGAACACCATTTATTCGGTGATCTCACCCGAAGGCTGTGCGTCGATTATGTGGAAGGATGCGAGCAAGAAGCAGCAGGCCGCGGCTGCGCTTCGCTATACGGCGACCGATGTGAAGCGCCTCGGCTGTGTGGACGACGTGATCGACGAGCCGCAGGGCGGAACACACAACGATCCTGCGCTGGCTTTTGAGATGGTGAATAAGAAGCTCACCCAGCATTTGGCCGCGCTGCAATCGCAGTCGATCGAGGATCTGCTGGCGGCGCGTTACGCCAAGTTCCGAAACATTGCGCAGTTTTATACCGTTGCAGGCGTCGCAGCCAGCGCGTAGCACCAAACGAACAGGACAGACCTACGTTGCAGACCAGCTCCGCTCCTTCGCGACCGTTGAATATCAGCCTCTTCCTGCTGGCAGGGCTTTGGATTCTGGTGGCCAACAGGCTGGCTGACTCCGCAGCTAATGGCATCGGCGGGCATGTGCCTGTGTTGCTGCAGCCCTTGCTCGAACCGGTGTTCCTGCTCTTCTTGCTCTACCTTGGGCTGTCCGCAATTGCACGGATGGGCAACCGTGGTGGCGAAGCCCATCTTGTGGATGGCCTGCCGCAGCGCGTCAGCAGCAGGGAAGAGTGGCTGCGTGGGATCTCACTCGGCTGGCTGATTGCGCTAGTCGCAGTAGTGCCGATGATGCTGGTCGGTGCCCTTCATCCTGAGTTCTGGTTGGGACCCCGCAATTGGGCTCCGGCGATCCTTTCGGTTGTTGCTATTGCGATTGGCACTCTCGCCTCCGAGATCGCATTTCGCGGGTTTCTCTATAAGCGGCTCATCGCCGGTACCGGCGTAGTCGTGGCGACGATCGTGGTTTCGCTGATCTATGCGCTAGCCTCGATCATTCATCCCAATAGCAACTGGCTCAGCATGGCAGTGGCATTCTCTGCGAGCGTGTTGCTCTGCGTCGCGTTTCAGCGCACGAACGCTCTCTGGGTAAGCTGGGGAATTCACTTTGGCTGGGCTGCGACCACGGCTGTGCTTTTGGGTCTGCCAACGGCGGGTGATGCGAGTCTCTGTACGATCATTACGACGTCGGCTGAGGGTGCTAACTGGCTCACTGGCGGCCCGTATGGTCCTGATGGAGCATTCCTGACGCTGGCGATCCATCTGCTGGCGATTGTGCCGCTGTATTACTTCACCCGCGACTACGCGTGGCGCTACACGCATATGGAGATACTGCCCGGGGGCGTTCCGGTGGTGATTGCTCCCCCGGCGGCGCACACGGAGATGGAAGATGCTGCTGCGGCCAGGCCAGCGCCGCTGGTGCAGATCCTTTCGACAACCTCCTCAAGACCATCGACCATGCCTGCGATCGAGGAGCACCTGCGTAAAGAGCAAGGTGCGCCGCTGGATGGCACGGAAGACTAGCAAGGCCGTGGAAATCCACGGTTTAATCATGTAGACTCGAAGACGAGCGTTTACCAAAGGTCTTCGCCTCGCAAGCTCCTCGTTTCGGCCCAGCCTACAAGCAGCCAAATAGACGACAGGATCGAGCAAGGATGGCCCGCGTGGGTACGCGGAGGCCGCCTGCGAAGCCAGGCAAGCCAAATATCTGTTCTGTAGGGAGACACAAAGATGGCAAAGATTGCCAAGACCGGCGACCGCAAGAAAGTTATGGACACACAGAAGAGCACCGATTGCCCCAAGTGCTCGAAGCCGACGCGCATCGTGAAGCGCGTCAAGGACCGTGAGCGCGGCATTCCTGGCGGGGTTTATATCTCCTGCTCGGCATGCGAGTTCTTCGAAAAGCTCTAGTTTTCCAGCTATTGCACGACAAAGGGCGCGACTTCGGTCGCGCCCTTTGTCGTGCGAAGGACAACCTTCACGGCATGGAGATAGTGAGATGAAATGTCGGTGACCCACAGGAACGTTTCGCAGGGGCAAAGCGTCTCACCATAAGTTCCGTTCTGGTCGATGTACCAATCAGGGTGCAGCCACTTGACGATCGTTATCTCGTGGGAGGAAACTCCCTGACGGAACTTAGGAACTACTTCATCATGGCTACAAGCACCATTGTCTCCACCTCCCCTGAAGTCTTCGCCTCCACGCCTCTCTTCACCCGCCCTACCTTTCTGATGTGTCCCCCCGAATGGTTCGGAGTTGAGTCTGTCCTGAATCCCTGGATGGCCGGCAATGTTCATCGAACCTCACGCGATCTGGCCTTTGCGCAGTGGAGGGGCTTGCATAACGTTCTCCGCTCCGTCGCTGACGTTCGTCTGCTGCATCCAGAACCTGGCTGTCCAGACATGGTTTTCCTGGGACACACCGCGCTGGTTCACCATGGGGTTGCGGCCGTCTCGAGCTTCTTCCACACGGAGCGTCGCGCGGAGAGCGCTTACCTGCGTCGCTGGCTTGTCAGCAGCGGCTTCCTTCTATGGGAGACGCCGCGTGAGACCGCCTTCGAAGGAGAAGGCGATCTTAGCTTCGACGACACGGGTAAGCGCCTCTGGGCGGCCCACGGCGTTCGCACCTGCAAGTCCGCGCATCGCCATGTGGCGGATGCCTGGCACGTGCCGGTGCAGTCGCTGCACTTGATCGACCCGCGCTTCTACCATCTGGATACCTGCTTCACGCCGCTGCATGGCGGCTACCTGCTTTATTACCCCGGGGCGTTCGATTCGGCGTCCCTCGCGGCGATTGAAGCGGCGTATCCCGCAGAGAAGCGGATTGCCGTCACCGAGGCAGACGCGACCCGCATGGCCTCCTGTGCTCTGAACCTCGGCCGGATGGTGTTTACCGGCGAGATCAGCAAGGACCTAGCTGCCCGGCTCTTCGACTGCGGTTTCGACGTCGTGCAGCTGGAGCTGAGTGAGTTCATCAACAGCGGTGGTGGCGCCAAGTCTCTGGCGCTTCGCCTGAGCGATCTGCCGGTGACTCACGGTGTCCTTCACCCCTAAAGCTCTTCAAGAGCCTAGCAGCAAAGCCCCAGCGGACTGCTGGGGTTTTGTCTTGCGGCGAATGGCGCAATCGGGACAGAGAAAAGGCCCCGCATTCCACGAGGGAAGACAGGGCCTGATGGCCTTAGCTAGAACAATGTTACTAGTTTTGGGGCCCTTTGGAGGGTGCCGCGGTTAGCGGTCCTCGACCATCGATACCAGGTTCAGGTTCGGCTCGAAGGCCGGAACCGGACTCAGGACCGTCGGATCATTGCTCATAGAGAGCTGCGCGACCAACTGCTGGGCCAGCGGCGTATCCTTCGGTGAGACCACCTCGATCTTGACCTTCGCCAATCCACTCATCGCCAGCTTCTTGCTGGCTGCATAGGAGAGATCGACGATCAGGCTTGGTGCCATCGGTCCACGGTCGTTAACCCGAAGGAAAACATACTTCTTGTTAAAGAGGTTCGTCACGCGAACCCAGGAACCGAGAGGAATCGTCCGATGTGCACAGGTGAGAGCGTACATATCGAAGGTTTCCCCATTTGCTGTAGTTCGGCCATGGAAGCCTGGACCATACCAGGATGCCTTGCCGATCTGGAACCAGTGTCGCTTGGAAGCAGTGGTGGGATGTTTCTCCGCCTCTGCCAGAGGCCCTCGCTTAACTGTTGGACTTGCGACGCCGGAGGCTGACAATCCCAGGGTTAGAGCCAGAACGCTACTATGCTTCAGAATCCGTCTGGTCTTACCCTGCAGCTCACCGACGACTTTCATCGTGGGATTACTCATATGACTATTGTCCGGGTGGTGCAGACCTAAGTCAAACAAAGCAAAGGATTGACGCGCTGGAAAATGCTTGCATTGCTTTGTTGATCTGTGCTAGGTTTTTTACACACGAAAAGGTTTTAAGTGGAGCCCCAAACCGCCGGTACTTTACCCGTTTCTCCCCCTATCGGATTGACCATCGCTGGCTACGACCCGTCTTCGGGCGCGGGGATCACTGCGGATTTACTGGTGTTTCAGGCGCATGGGATATTCGGGACTTCGGCGATTACCGCGCTGACAGTTCAGTCGACCGTAGGGGTGGGGGCGGTCCAAGTTCTCTCAAAAGAGCTGATTTCTGAAACCCTCGAAACACTGCATTTTGACCTTCCCGCCATGGGGATCAAGATAGGAATGCTCGGAGGAATTGAGGGCGTAGCTGCCGTCGCAAACTTCCTCGAGAACATGAGGACAGGTCACGTTACTAAGCCACACATTCCAATTGTGTTAGACCCTGTGATTCGATCCAGCTCCGGGGCTTCGCTTCTGGCGCCCGAGGCCCTCGAAGCGTTCAAGGAGAGCCTGCTGCCTCGGGTCGACTGGATCACCCCGAACTGGTCGGAACTGGCCCTGCTGGTCGCGCAGGAGGTGCAATCCATGACCGAAGCAGAGATGGCAGCAGGGGCACTACAGCGGATGTATCCCTCTCTGAATCTGATAGTTACCGGTGGCGATCAGTCTCAACCGATCGACCTCTTTTACAGCTCGAACGGGGAAGTTCACCACCTGCCGGGAGAGCACATCGAGACGCGCTCCACACACGGTACAGGGTGTGCTTTTTCCACAGCTTTTTTGTCAAACTTAATTCTTCGAAAACCCGCTCTGGACGCAGCCCGCGCTGCAAAAACATATGTCGCTGAGGCTTTGCGTCGAGCGCCCGGTCTTGGTGGTGGGCGTGGTCCCATAAACCTTCTATGGCCGCTTCGGTAGACTAGAGCTCATGCAATCCGGACTCACACTACAGATCAACGGCAAAAGCCGCAGCTTTCCAGATCTTTCGGCACCGACGCCGCTTGCCGAGCTGCTTGCGAAACTGGAGTTGAAGGCCGATCGCATCGCGGTTGAGTTGAATGGCGATATTGCGCCCCGGACCCAATGGCCCGAATTGACAGTCGCGGAGGGTGACAAGATTGAAGTCGTCCACTTTGTGGGTGGCGGCATGGTTTAGCCTTTTCCGGTCAGTTCCTGAAGTAGCGAGGCCCAGCGGTCGCCGTAATCGCTCCAGCCACCAATCTGCGCGACCTTCGCTTTGGCTGCGCGTCGCATACGTGCCAGCAGATCGCGGTTTTCGACTAGCTGCTGAAGGCGATCTGCAAGGGCTTTGGGGTCTCGGATAGGAACGATATAGCCTTCGACTCCATCGGTATAGAGGTCGCTGCCTCCGGTATTCGTGGAACTGATGATGGCGCAGCCACAGGCCATGGCCTCGGCCATCACCAACCCAAAGCCGTCTTCGATGGAGGGAAGTACCAGCACATCGCTCGCATGCATGAGGGCGATCAACTGGGGACGTGGTAGCGGGCCGAGGATCTCGACGTCGTCGGTTGGTAAGCGTCCCAGCACCTGCTTGATATCCGGGTCGATGTAGCCGGCCAGCCGCAGCTTCTTGCCAGGCACCTTCAATTGCGCGAACGCTTGCAGCAGGTAAGGCACCCCCTTGCGAAGGCTGACCGCTCCGGCGAAGACGATATGGAAGCCGTTCTTGGAGCTACGCTGTGGAGCGTCGGCTGGCATTCGAAGCTCGCGGAGTTCGGCGCCATAGGGGATGACGTGCAGCTTCCCGCGCGGCACGCCCATCTCCAGATACGACTGCAGCGCGAAGCTGGACGGCACGGTAACGGCGTCAGCGACCGCGTAGATCTCCTCTTCGCGCAGGGTATCGCGGATGTCGGAGACAGGTAAGTTGACTCCCCAGCGCCGATATTCGTCGCTGACGAGCTGCTCCTGGTAGCGCTGATGAGTTGAACCGCGATCGCAGATAAACTGGCCTCCGCGTTGCTGCACAATCTGCCCGGTCTTCAACGCGGCGCCGGCGATGGCGATCAGGGCGTCTGTGTCCTCGGGGATGCGGCGATAGGTCCAGTCGTCAAAGCGGAGCGCGTTCTGCACGCCTAGATCGTCCGAAAGCCGCCGGGGCAGCAGGCCGGTGCGATTCAGGATCGTCTCCGGCGTGTGTAGCCAGGGAAAGGTCTCGACCTTCTCGCGCACGATGCCTTCGCGCTTCAGCCGCGCCCACGGCCAGGTGGAGTAGATCTTCTGCAGATGGCCGCGCCGCTCCATCTCGCGCGCCAGCGCAAAGTGATGGAACACTCCAAAGACAGCCTGCGTGATCTTCACTTGTGCATGGTAACAAGCTGGCCTGTGCCTACCGTCACTTAGAGGTTGCGGCGGCGTATGTCAAAATCGTTCCTATGCTTCAGGACTTTGAGCGTATCGAGAGCCCTGTACCGGGTTTGCCGGGACAGGGAAGGGCCAATGTGTGCATCATCGGCGCGGGTGCCGCAGGGATTCTGCTGGCGACGCAGCTTGCGGAACAAGGGTTGAGCGTGCTTCTACTTGAAGCGGGTGGGCTTGATCTGGAGGCACGATCCCAGGAGCTTTACCGAACGGAACTGGCAGGGCATAGCTACATAGGGACGACGCGGGGGCGCTTCCGCACGTTAGGGGGCAGCACAACGCAGTGGGGTGGACAGCTGCTGGAACTGGAAGACTTCGACTTCGAGCCGCGCAAGCATTTGAAGGGCAGCGGCTGGCCGATCAGGAAGTCCGATCTCACCCCTTACTATGAGCGCGCCCTGCAGTTCGCGGGCCTGCGACGGGTGGAGCGGGAAGATCATCGCGTGTGGGCCGGGTTAGGGCTTTCGATCTGCGATCTAGGGCCAGAGTTTCATATGGAGTACTCGCGCTGGTGTCCGGAGCGCGATTTTTCTGTGCTGCGACGGTCGGAGCTGCGAGATTCTCGCGCACTGCAAGGGCTCTATCACGCGAACGCTGTGGGATTCGTACTGAACGATACGCAAAGCGCAGTTGTGGGTGTACGGGTTCGCGGCTACGAAGGCACTGAGGTCGTCCTGACTGCGGACCGCTACGCGATGGCGTTGGGCGGGATCGAGACAAACCGTCTGCTACTGCAACCGGTCGATGGAGGTGAGGCACCATGGCAGAGGAATGGCCTGCTGGGGCAGCACTTTCAGGATCACATCTCATTGAACGGCATTCCAATTAGAGAAGTGTCGACGCAGCCCGTAGCGCGCTACTTTGGCCATGTGAGTCTGGATAACTTTCGTTATCACAACAAGATTCGGCTAAGTCTTCAAGAACAGGTGAAGGCTCGCTCGCTGAATGTAGCGGGAACGATCGGACCGTGGCGAAAGGATGATCCCGAACGTGACGCGGCGATGGTGATGCTACGCGAGATTGTCCGCAAGGGAAGACGGCCGAGCGTGGCCGAGTGGGCGAAGGCTGCACGGTACTTTCCGGGGATCGGATGGGAGGCTATTGAACAGCGCCTGCTCGGCGACCGACCGGATGGCGGACCAGGGTGGAAGCGATTGATGCTGTCCGTTCATTCAGAGCAGTCACCGCGATCCGCCAGCGCCATCACGCTCACGGAGGAGCGCGACGCGCTGGGAATGTTACGGGCGAAGGTGGACTGGCAGATCTCCGAACTGGAGCTGCTGACACTCCGGACGTATGTGAAGCGGGCGATGACCGTCTTTGCAGCTCGGCGTTTCGCAAAGGTGGCGCCTCCGAAGGGCTTCTTCGAGGACGACGAACTGGTTCGCTCCATGTGTTCGGACAGCTACCACCACATGGGCGGCACGCGCATGTCGAGTGATCCGCGATTGGGAATCGTCGATGTCAACCTGAAGGTGCATGGAGTAGAGAATCTATACGTCTGTTCGAGCTCGGTATTTCCGACGGGCGGCTTTTCAAACCCGACGCTGACGATCCTCGCGCTGGCGACGAGGCTGGGCGACCATCTTCGGGCGAAAGCAGTGGGTGAGGGAGTCTGGCTGCCACAGCCGCTTGAACGGCGCGAGCCGATGCGCCGCGTGGAGATTCCGGTTGCTGGTCTGGTTAAGTCTGCAAAGCCATCGCCGCAGCTGGGCTTCGGCTGCTCGTACCTCCTGGGCCCCGGGGCAGACCGGTCAACTTCGTTACGATTGCTGGCTGCGGCCTACGATGCGGGCATCCGGCACTTCGATACGGCCAGGCTCTATGGTCAGGGCGAATGCGAGCGGCTGCTGGGTGAGTTTTTGCGCGAGCATCCCGAAGCGACGGTAACGACCAAGTTTGGCATCGAGCCACCGAATTTGGCGCAGCGAGCGATGACCGCAGCCGGACGACGTGTGAGTGCGCTCGCGGGTGCAGCAAGGCTGCTACGCGGCTCAGGCATGGTAAAGTTCAATTCCGCCAACGCGCGAGCATCGCTGGAGCGTAGCCTGCGCGCGCTGGGCAGGGAACGGATCGAACTGTTTCTTTTGCACGAGCCCGAGCGGCTGGAGCTGGTACACGACGATCTGCTGCGGTTTCTAGACGACGCGCGGACAGCAGGGAAGATTGGAGGCTTCGGCATCGGTGGCGAGGCCGCGCGCGTGGCTGAGCTGCATGGCACACGCCGGGCGTACGCTCCAGTGCTGCAATTCGAACATTCGATCTTCAGCCCGGAGCTGTCGCTACCGGATGCGAGGCGGATACATTATCGGACGTTCGTTCGACCGGCAGCGACGCTACTCCAGCGACTTAAGACAGAACCGCAACTTGCATGGTGGTGGTCAGAGATGGTGGGTGCGGACCTGCAGGAGCCTTCTGTGGTGTCGCGGCTGCTGTTGCGAGCGAGCTTGGACCAACACCCCGGCACGATGACATTGTTTTCGACGACCCACGAACATCACATCTACGAAAACGTAACTGTAGCTGAAGACAGCAATCTCGCCGAGGCCGCCGGGCGACTGGCTAAGCTCATTCGGGAAAATGACTTGGGCATCGGGGCAGCTTTACATGGAGGGTAGAGCGAGAGAACATTGATGCTCAGCAGCTACACAATCTTCACTGTACAGAATATGTGTTATCGGACGTAGTTGAAGTGCTGCTGTGTCCATACTTTCTAATCTTGCCTGTGTGTAACCACTGACCGGGATATCAGACCTGCGCCTCTTTCTGTTGGCTCGAGCGCCCGTCGTTATTGCTGAAACTACTCATCTTACGTCGTAAAAGGTCCTGCGGATGACGGCTTGGAAGGCTTGTAGTAAGATCAAGAAGTTGCATCCGTACCTGAGCGGAGAGATGGCCGAGTGGCTGAAGGCGCACGCTTGGAAAGCGTGTATACCGCAAGGTATCCAGGGTTCGAATCCCTGTCTCTCCGCCATACACCCTCCCGCAACTTCCCCCCGAGTTATCAAACTAAGACACAAGACTTTGTGAGCCCCTCTGCGGTTGGCAGGCGGGTGGGCTGTACACTTTCACGGGAGACGACGCGTTCAGCTGGGAGCTTTGCGGTCCATTCCGGTCGTGCCACAGGAGCGCATCTATCCTGAGGTGCTGGAAAGGGCGGCTGCGCTGATACAGGCACCACGGATTCTTCACTTCGCTGGCTCTAAGCCATGGAAGAGCGGACTGCGTAGCCCCTACCGGCAGGAGTATTACGACGCTCTCCGACGCTCTGGTTTCCACACGCCTATGAACTTTCGGCGAGCTCGGCTTTCCGAAACCGTTCAGGCGATGTGGTTCTTCATCACCCATCGACTGAGCCGTGTGGTTTCGAAACAGTAAGAACCAATAGAGGTTGCAGTTTCGGACTGGCAGCTTCCCTTCCTGCTATAGTTCGTGCGAATGAACCTCCTCCGAACTTTCCGTCTTCTGGTTGCTTTTAGCCTCGTAAGCCTCCCTGCGGCAAGCGCGCAAAGGCTTGATCTTACACGCGATAAGGCTACGGTCGTCGTGGAACCGTACGCCGCGAACATCGTGCATGTATCGCTCAGTCTCGATCGCGCGTCGGCACTCGCCGCACCCGGCTACGGGATCCTTGCGCATAACGATGTTTCCGGCTGGAACGTGGTAAGTGGCTCTGCCGTCGACACATTGCAGTCCTCGCGGATGCGTGTTGAAGTCTCTCCGCAAAACCGTCCGTCTGCACCTACAGGCACAGGCGCGGATATCGCAAAGTTTTTCAACGGTTCCACGCCATATGTCGGCATCAGCATTGCCACGCCCGATGGCAGGACACTTCTGGACATGCAGGGCTGGCAGATGTCTGTGCCGAATTATAAAGATGGCAATCATGACATCCTGTACGACCGGCGGCCGACCGACCACGAGTTCTATCGCGTCGGGGCGAGCTTTGCAGCGCCGAAGGATGAGCACTATTACGGCCTTGGACAGAATCAGGAAGGGTATCTCGATCGCCGAGGCCACGTCGTTCGTTGCGCGCATGACTACGATGCTCCCGGTGGCCAGAGCGTCTGCGTGCCCTTCGTTGTGACGAACAAGGGGTATGGCATCGTGTGGGACAATCCTTCGCGTACGACAGTTTCTTTTGCGCTGGGCGACCAGACACGTTGGACCTCTGATGTTGGCCAGCGCGTGTCGTTCTTTGTCATCGCTGGCAGCACCTATGACGAGATCTACGAAGGCTATCGCAAGCTCACCGGCGATGTACCCATGTTGCCAAAGTCAGCGTATGGCTACATCCAGTGCAAACAGCGGTACTCGAGCCAAGCGGAGCTGATGGCTGTAGCGAAGGGCTATCGCGATCGTCATCTGCCTATCGACGATCTGGTGATTGACTGGTTCCATTACACGAAGATGGGCGAGATGGACATGGACCCTACAAAGTGGCCCGACCCTGTCGCGATGAACCAGCAACTCCACGCGATGAACTTTCACACGATGATTAGCGTATGGCCGCGGTTCGTGCCGGAGGACCGCTACTACGCAACAATCCTGAAGAATGGATGGTTCGAGCACCTAGCGGATGGCACGGCGACAAACGGTCTGCCCTACGATCGCGCGGGAGCAGACATCGACACCACCAACCCTGACGCAGCGAAGTGGTACTGGAGCATCATCAAGCAGAACTATGTTGCCAAAGGCTTCGACGCCTTCTGGGCCGATGAGACCGAGCCCGATCTTCCGCCCAATGGCAGCTACTTTCACGTTGGTCCCGGCACGGAGTTCTTCAACACCTATCCGCTCTTCCACACGGCGGCGTTTTACAACGGCATGAGGAAGGATATGCCAGAGCGCGCTCTGATTTTAGCGCGAGACAGCTATCTTGGCGCACAGCACAACGGTACGATCTTCTGGTCATCGGATATAGGTCCCAGTTGGGATGTACTGCAGCGGCAGGTCTCGACCGGTATCAACTTCGTGGCTTCGGGCATGCCGTACTGGAGCACGGACATTGGCGGCTGGCAATTTCTGCCGAACGTTCATAAGCCGGAGCGCCCGGTGCTCATCGACCCCTCCGACGCACGGGCGGAGGTTGGTGGTTATGATGACTACCCCGAGCTCTATGTGCGCTGGTTCGAGTACGGAGCCTTCCAGCCGAACTTCCGCTCCCACGGCAGCCGACCTGAGAATGAAGTGTGGTCGTACGGCAAACAGGCTGAGCCGATTCTTGCGAAGTATCTGCGGCTGCGCTACCAGCTGATGCCTTACATCTACTCTTTGGGCTATCGCGCAAACCAGACAGGTGCGCCGTTTATGCGCGGACTGTTTATGGACTTCGGAAACGATCCGAAGACGGCCGACATCGGCGATGAATACATGTTTGGCCCAGCGCTGCTGGTTGCTCCGGTCACGGAGCAGGGTCGCACCTCACGCAAGGTCTATCTGCCAGCGGGAACCGACTGGTACAACTTCTGGACGAACGAGCGCGTTCATGGAGGGCAGTCCGTCACAGTAGATGCACCTATCGACACGATTCCGCTCTTCGTTCGCGCCGGGTCTATTCTGCCGATGGGTTCTTCAGTGGAGAGTACGAACGAGGTGCAGAAGATCGCGGCTCTTCGCGTATATCCTGGAGCAAACGGAGACTTCGAACTTTACCGTGATGATGGCAAGACCTACGCCTACGAACATGGAGCCTATGAGCTTACGCATCTCCACTGGTCAGACGCTGATCACAAGCTCACACACAGCGGAGCCCCGGTAGACTTCACCGGGGCCGCTGAATCAATCGATGTTGTCACTGCGAAGACGACGCGCTAGTCGCCGGTCTTCTGGTGAAACAGGGAGTGATTTACGTCGGGCCAGAACTCCTTCACGGCGAAGGTAAAGCTGTCGATTGCTACGTCGGTGATCCAACGCTGATACACCTTGGTGAAGGTGCGATCGGAACCAGGATAGTAGAGCGACGAGATGCCTGAGGCAGCGCCTGCTCCAACGATCTCGGACGCGTTGAAGGTTGCATTACCGCTGTCGGTCCGCGTCACGAAGCCGCGCGTCAACGCGTAGCCAGCCCGCTTGATATAGCTTCCGTGACCCAAAGTGTAGTAACGGCTATCTTCGTGCGTCAGAGTTGGGACGACCGACTCTACCATCATGTTCTCGCCGGTGTTGTCGGCAAAGGTGTGCCAGAAGTAGCGACCATACACGACTCCACCGGATGCACCTGTATCGCTGAATTCATGCGTGGAACCTTCCGCATCCGCCACACCGGCCTGCGCGGCGACAAAGATAAATGCCGAGTAGTCGAAGCTGTCCTGTAGACCGGTCTTGAATTTCTGCGCGGGCGTCTGCGGCGGTAGCTTCACGTCGGCGCTGACAGAGCGGAAGTTGGGGATGATGCCGAGGATGCGCTTGGTCTGCTGAGGGCCAGCCTGCGCTGAGGCATTCGTTGTCGCCTGGGGATCGCCACCGATGGCCATGGAGGCAGAGGGTGCCTCCGGGAGCGAACTCGACTCCATTGGCGTAGCTGCCTCCAGCGTCTGCGCAGAAAGCGCAGACGGGAACAAACTTGAAAAGATGGCAGTGGCAAGAGCCAGGCGAAGTGCGACGTTCTTCATGTGGACAGTTTCTCCATGTGGCCGGAGCCGGGTATCTCTTATCAGACGCGTAAAGGCTGGATTCGGATGTAAAGACTTAGAATGAGCAATGAAACAGAGGAGATACCATCGAAAATGCACACGGAACAGACACTGCTGTTTGACGCGGATGACACCCTTTGGGAGAACAACATCTACTTTGAGCAGGCCATTACCGCCTTCATTTCATATCTGGATCACCGCGTACACACCTCCGAAGAGGTGCGCGAGCATTTGAACCACTGCGAACGCGCAACGATTGCGGAGTTTGGCTACGGCCTGAAGAGCTTTCAGCGCTCGCTCGTGGCATGCTTCGAGCAGCTCAGTGACGGACCGATGACGGCGGAGAAACATGAACGCATTGTCAGCTTCGCGCGCTCGATTGCGGACCGCGAGATCGAGCTACTGCCATCTGTGGATGAGACACTACGTGCCTTGAAGTCGCGCCATACGCTCTACCTTGTCACCAAGGGCAACCTCGAAGAGCAGACGGACAAGCTCGAGCGCTCCGGACTTGCTCCCTACTTTGCGGGGGTGGAAGTGCTCGCCGAGAAGAATCCAGCGGCGTACGCAGAGCTGGTGAGCCGTCACAAGCTCGAAACGGCAAAAACGTGGATGATCGGCAACTCGCCAAAGTCCGATATCAATCCGTCACTCGCTATCGGACTGAACGCCATCTTTATTCCACACGACTTTACGTGGGTGCTGGAGCACGAGGTCGTCGAGCAGCCACGCGGAGAGTCACGCCTGCTTGAACTCGGAAGCTTCGTTGAGCTGCTCGGCCATTTCTAGTTGAATCTGGAATTAGGGTTCGTTCTTGTAGATCCCGATCTGCTCGGCGCGGCCTTCTACGAGCCGCACGCGAAACATCGCCTGCGTATTGAACGACCAGGCGAGCTGGCCATCCGCAGTGATGGCAATCACGCCGCCCTCGCCCTTTAGTCCGCTGAGCTGGCGCTGAACCACTTCATCCTCAGCCTGCTGCAGATTCAGCCCGGTGTACTGCACGAGCGCGCAGATGCTGCGCGCGACCTGAAGTTTGAGAAACGCCTCGCCTGTTCCGGTTGAAGATACCGCGCAGGAACGATTCGATGCGTAGGTTTCCTCGGTCAGCAGCGGCAGATCGTTTGCCGCCGACGCTGCACTCTTGCCAGTCGTTCCAGCAGCCAGGTCGCCCATTCGGTCACGAACGACCATGCCTAGAGTGCCGCCGTCTGATGTGTCTTCGACAAAGCTTGAGGCTGGTATCTGCGTCAGACCCTGCTTCGTAGCGAACTGATCTGCTTCTTCTCCGCTGAGTGAGCGGTTCTGCGACTTAGACAGGACTGCCTTCGCCAGAGAGATCGGGTGTTTCGTAGTCTTCACACCGATCACAGAGCCAGACTTTGTTGTTGAGCCATCCATGATTGACGCCTCAAGACCACTTGTTCTTGTCGCGGCAAACTGCGGGTCGTCTTCAAGCACAAGCAGACCAGCCTCCACCGCTGAGATTGCTGAGCCGTTTGCGTTCAGAACGCGTGCGGCGGCCTGCGTGGCAAGCTCAAGTGCAGCGCGGTAAGACTTCTCTTTCTCAGGGGTGAGGGAGCCATGTTGTAGCGAAGTGGCACGCCCGTGAAGCAGGATGACCCATTTGCCAGGAGGTGCTTGTTGTGCCGTCGTAGGAGAGGCAGAATCAGCTTGTGCGGATGCGGTAAAGTACGATGGAAGTGTAAGGCCGAGCGCGAGGCAGAAGGCCCCAAATTTCTTCGACATAGGCCTCAGTGTAGAGCACTCTTTTATCAACAACGGAGTGATGCTATACTCAAAAACAGATTGCTCGTCACACCTGGCAGACATTTGTTCGTCAGGCTCCATGCGGAGGTGGCGAAATTGGCAGACGCACTAGCTTGAGGTGCTAGCGCCGCAAGGCATAGGGGTTCAAGTCCCCTCCTCCGCACCAAAATTTTAGAGTTTAGCCGCTTCGGCGGCGTGAAGGTTGTTCGCAAGTCATGATGATTCTCCTTGTAATCGTGCACGTGGTTGTGTGCCTCTTCCTGATTGGTGTCGTGCTTTTGCAGCAGGGCAAGTCGGCTGATCTCGCCGGCGCATTTGGTGGTCAGGGTTCGCAGACGGCTTTCGGTCCGCGCGGCGCGTCCAACCTCCTCACGAAGCTCACGACCTGGTCTGCCATCATCTTCATGCTCACCTCCATCGGCTTGACGGTTGTGATGTCGAAGAACTCCTCGCACCGTTCGGTTCTCTCAGGTATGTCCTCTCAGTCGACTCCTGCAAAGAAGTAGTCATCCAGTTTAGAAACATCTGAAGCGCAGGCATCGAGCCTGCGCTTTTGCTTTGGGTAAGAGGTACTTCCGTGATTCGTGAAACCCTGGTCGTCGGTCTGCTCGGCTGTAACTGCACAATCCTGGGCGATGAGGTTTCGCGAGAAGCCATCATCGTCGATCCCGGTTACGAGATTCCCCGCATCCTGGCGACGCTGGCCAAGCATCAACTCACGGTAAAAACGATCGTCGTCACGCACGCGCACATCGACCATATCGCCAGCGCACAGAGTCTCAAGCAGATCACCGGGGCGCCTATCCTTTACAACCAGGACGATCTGCCGCTGGTCGCGCTCATGGACTGGCAAGCTGCGCTTTTTAACCTCGAAGTGCCGACCGTGCAACCGCCCGACCACTCCCCTGCTGACGGCGAGGTCGTGTCGATCAAAGGTGTTGAGGCCACGGTGTTGCACACGCCGGGCCATAGTGAAGGAAGCCTGTGTTTGCATCTACCCACACAAGACCTGCTGATCGCAGGCGACACGTTGTTCGCCGGAGGCGTTGGCCGCACTGACTTCCCCGGTGGCAGCGCTCCGAAGCTGATCGCGAGCATCAAGGAGCGACTGCTTCCTTTGCCTGCGAACACTGTAGTCATCGCAGGCCATGGCCCGGAGACGACCATAGGCATCGAACGTGCACACAATCCATTCTTGCGTTGAGATCTAGCCCAGCGGTAGGGCTTGCAGCCCACGCAGCCAGACATCCGCCGGCGTCAACAAGCTGAGCACCGCGCGACCTTCTGGAAGTCCATAGAAGTCTCCCGGCTGGACCAGCACATCCTGCGCCAGCGCCGCCTCAACAAACGGCACACCTTCCACCGTTCGAGGGACTCTCAGGATCGCTGTCCATCCACCCTGCAGCGAAAGGCGATGCGACGACGTGCCGAGCAGTAGCCGGTCGAGTGTGCCCAGGTTCTCACGCATGCGTGCTCGGATCTGTCGCTGAATATCCTCACGCTGACCCAGCCAGAACGGAAGTGCGTTTTGAATAGGAGCGTTCATCGAAAGGAACGTGTCAGCGATGACCTCCAGCCGCGCCAGCGCCTCGCGCAGCATCGCAACCGGCCCGCTGCTGACGATCCACGAACACTTCATCTGCGGCAGCGCGCACACCTTGCTCAGGCCACTCAGCACAAACGTCAAGCAAGTTGAGGTCTCCGCTGCAAAGGTCGGCTGCGGTGTTGTCACCATGTAGTCAAGAAACACTTCATCCACGATCAGCGCGAGTCCATGTCGATCGCAGAGCTGCTGCACGGCCTCGCGCTCCTCCGCCAGGATGAAGCTGCCGGTCGGATTGTTAGGGTGCACCAGGATAATCGCGCGCGTGCGCGGTCCAATCCCGCGCTCCAGCATCTGCAGATCGATCGACCATGCAGCGTGATCGTCCGTCGTCGCGTTGGGATCATGTTGCAGAGGAAACTCCCGCAGCACTACGTCGTCCAGCTGAGCGATGTAATCGAACAGCGGATAGCTTGGTCGTGCTACCAGCACTTCGTCTCCCGGGTTGCAGAGCAAGCGAAACAGATAGCTGTACGCCTCGCTCGTGGAGGTTGTCAGGCAGATGTGCTCCAGGGGTATAGCCACGCCATGATCGCGGTAGTAGTCTGCCGCGGCTGCGCGCGCAGAGACCATGCCGAAGGCCTCTGGCGTATACGATGCAGCCGCAGGCTCAGAGAGTGGCGCAAGCAGATCTTCGGTCCGCGTGAAGCCGCACGCCGTTGGGTTCGATACTGTCAGGTCCAGCAGAATGCGCCCCTGCTGACGTGCCTCGCGGACAGCCCGCGTCAGTTCGTTTTCCGTGAGGTTCCAGGCGGTGCGATCGGAGAAGTTCATGAGTAGACCTTTATCCTACCCGCCGAGCGGCGGTGAAAGCCTGCGCATAGACTAGCAAGTAATGACTCCTATTCAAGCAGTCCTCTTCGATTACGGCATGGTGCTGAGCGGGCCTCCCGTAGGTGCTGCCTGGAAGCAGATGGAAACGCTGCTCCATGCGGATGCCGAGAGCTTTCACGCAGCCTACTGGGCCTCGCGCGATGCCTATGATCGCGGCGTCCTTTCAGGCGTGGCCTACTGGCAGCGCGTCGCTGCAGCGCTTGGCGAAGACCTGGACGACACCACGCTTGCCGAATTGATTGCCGCAGACACCGCCGTGTGGACTGAGCCGAACGAGCCGATGATCGCCTGGGCTGCACGGTTGCAGAGGGCAGGCTTCAAAACAGGTGTACTCTCCAACCTCGGGGACGAGATGGAGGCCGGCATCCTCCGGCGCTTTGCCTGGCTTGCCGACTTCAATCACCATACCTTCTCGCATCGACTGGGCATGGCAAAGCCGGATGCTGCGATCTATCGCCACGCGGCGGTTGGGCTCGGCTTAGCGCCCGCAGAGGTACTTTTCATCGACGATCGAGCCGAGAATATCGCCGCAGCCAGAGCTGCAGGCATGGCGGCAATTCAGTATGTCGATTATCCAAGCTTCCTCGCTGTGATGGAGTCAGCAGGCTACAGTGATCTGCTGACCCTCTAAAGCTCACTGCATTCGCCACCCGGCAGATCTTGTGACACTGAAGGCAGGCCGCGTTGGCGCCGAGCCATGTTTGCTCACGAGCAAGCATCTGGCCCGCGGTGTTCCAATTCGGCACAGCTTGACTGAGATCAATGCAATCCGTCTTCGATTTGAAGAGGAGAAACTGTCATCTTCAATTTGTATGGGACGAGGAGGGGGAGCAACAGAGCCGGACGCGCCCCTCCTTGCCCTTACTCATGAGAAGAAGAACGTTTATCCTGGCCTTCGCTCTGCTCTCCGTCAGCGGAGTCCAACTGCTCGCTCAAATGGTCGGCCAGCCGGTGAACACCTCTCAACAGGTTTTGCGGCAGGGGTTGCGAACCTCTGCCGGCGAGGGAAGTTTTACCGCATCTGCCTATGCGCCCGATGGAAGCTTGTACTTGCTCCTCGATCAGCACGACGGCCTGCGCCTGCTGAAGACCGACGCAGCGGCTACCAGCATACTCGCGCAATCAAGCGCGGGTGCTGCTGGCGATGTCGGCGTAGCGATGTCTGTTGCCGCGGATGGCTCGATATACGTCGTCGGCACGAGCAGCAGCGGTGCGTTGCATGGCACAAGCGCTGTTCCCTACCCCAGCACCGCCGACACCTCCACCAACTCGTTCCTTGCGAAGTTTGACGCGAACTTGAACCTGCTCTTCCTCAGCTTCCTGGGTGCGGGCCGCACCTCCGCTGTTAGCCTCGCCGTTACGGCAGATAGCGTCTTCGTCACCGGTATCACATTCAATAATGCATTCCCCGTTTCGGCTGCCGGGATTCAGCAAGCGCCCGCCAATGGCACCACAGAAAACGGATTTGTCGAGCGCTTCAGTGCCGATGGTACGACCCTGCAATATGCCACATATCTCACCGGCGCAGGTGGCAGCACTCTCCCTGCGGCGATCGTGGCCGATTCGGCCGACGACGCATACGTCACAGGGGCGACCTCTGCCAACGGCTTCCCCACGCTCAATGCACTTCAGCCTGAACTTCTGCCCATAGCGGGCCACTCCAGCTCGGGTTTTCTCTGCCGGCTCAATCCCGCAGGCAGTGCATTCAGCTTCTCCACCTTTTTGGCAGGTAGCGGCATGACAGGCATGGATCTCGATGCCGCCAGCAGCTCGCTGCTGCTGACGGGCAACGTGGCCTCAGGGCAGTTCCCTATCGCCACGGTGGAGATGCCCCTGACCTCGGCGACCTACCAGACCCTGCTTCGTATTCCGACCGACGGCCAGTCCGTCACGCAGAGCGTACTGCTCACCGCTGGTTCCAGCAGCTCCATACGAGCGGGTGTCAGTGGCGATGCCTGGGTCTCCGGGACCAGCTCGGTACCGCTGTTCCCCGGCGTCACACCGCCTGACTATAACGCAGGCGATAGTTATCTGCTTCACGTCACGGGCAACGGAACCATCGACCAGACAATGCGTTTTGGTGGCTTGCCGAAGAACAGCTTCAACTATGCTTCCCTCACGAGCAGCGTTACCGCACCTGCGATCTCTGGAACGACCGTCACACTCGCCGGTACACTCACAGCTTCCCTAAGTGCGTCCTTGCTCGCTACGCAGATAGTTGAGTTCCCGTTGGTGCAAACGCCCGACGCTCTCTTGCCGAACACGCTGACTGATTTGCTTCCCACTGCCGCAGCGTGCGGCACCAACAGCCGCTGCACAGGCAACGGAGCCTTCCTTGCGCAGATATCTACCGCCATGTCGGCAGCCGCACCTGCCATCTCTGCAGGCGATCTGCCTAACCTGACGCTGCGCAATCTCTCCTCGGTTTCAGCTACCGGCCTGACGATCACGGCCACGGGCTACACCATCAATACCAACTGCGGCACCGTGCTCTTACCGTCGAACCTCTGCAACCTCGCGCTAAGCGGCACCGGTCCCGGCACGCTCTCCGTATCCGCAAACAATGCTGCGTTGCAGACCCTCCCGCTATCCTCAACCACAGTTACCCCGGATGCGCTCGTTGTCAGTACAGAGGAACTAGACTTCGGCATCGTAAGTGCCGCGAGCGGAGTTGCCACGCAGACCGTCACAGTCTCCAACCTCAGTTCACAGCAGCAGACTTTTCTTTCAACGAAGGACGGCAGCATCTCGGCATACACTATGGCCGAAACCGCAACTACCTGTGCCGCAGGCCCCTCCGCAGGCCAGCACTTGCTTGCTGCCGGAGCGACATGCACGATCACGCTCGGACTTACAGCGTCTGGCAATGCCTCCGACGACGGCGCCGTGCTGACCGCCTGGACGATTGGCCCCCGTGACCTGCGCATTACTGGTTTTACCCAAGCTGCAGCGCTTAACCTGTCCGCCAGCGAGATAGACTTCGGCACCTACATTGCGGATGGGGTACGCCTGCCGCGATACCTCTACCTCTCCAATAACACGATGTCATCGGTCGAGCACGCCATAGCAACGCTTCCCTCCACCTCTCCGTTCAACATCGAGGATGGCTGCCCTGCAACGCTGCAGCCGAAGAGCGTCTGCCAGTTGGTCATCGGCTACGTCCCGCAGAGCACGACCGCCACCGACTCGCAAGTGTTTACGCTCGATCAAGGTCTGACTGTGCTGCTGACCGGTAATGCCTTGCCGATGCAGAGCATTGGAGCGGCAGTCGTCAACCCCAGTCTCTCTGTATCAGCAACGCAGCTCACGTTTGCAACGGCAGTGGCTGTCACTGGCATCTCCAGCACCACACAGCCTGTCCTGCTGAGCAACACTGGCAGCAGTGCTTTTCCGCTTTCCATAGCTCTCGCCGGAGACTTCAACGAGACTAGCAACTGCCCTGCCGTACTCGCCGCTGCGGCATCCTGCACGGCGCTTATCAGCTTTACGCCTTCGCAGCCTGGGCTGCGTCAAGGGCTGCTCAGCATCACTGCAGGCAGTGGCTTCACTCCGCAGTATGTTGCCCTCAGTGGCACAGGTACTGCAATCCTGCCAGCGAGCAACGGCATCCTCAGCCTGGGGCAGACCTTCGTCGGGGAACCACTGGCTTGGTACAAGGTGCAGCTCTCAGTTCCTTCCCTGTCGATAAACGTAGTGGGTTCGGGCTTCGGCGTGGCCCTGGTGACCGATACCGGCAGTGGCCACGGCAGCCTGCCACCGCAGGCGTTCGCTTCCACCGCAACGCTGAGTTGCGGTAGTTGCTGGCTCGGCGTGCAGTACCTTTCACCTGCGGCGCAGTCTGCCAGCGGCGTCGTGTCGATAACTTCTGTCAACGGTGGCAATCCGTACGTGTTGGCGGTAACAGCCACGTCCTCGCCGGTTCAGGGCCTGGTATTCACGCCTGGCACGCTGAACGCCGGAGCGACGATGGTTGGCAGCAGTTCTGGCGCAATGACCTTCACGCTCTCCAATCTGATCGCTCCTGCGACGACTGCAACGATCCAGTCTGTCAGCGTGAGTGGAGACTTTACTCTTGCGACCAACACTACCGGCGGTACCCCTTGCGCTGGACAGCTGCTGGCGACGGCGAGCTGCTTCGTGCAGGTGAACTTCAGTCCGACAACTATCGGGGATCGAAATGGTGAACTGATCGTTACGACCTCCGCTGGCACCTCGACAGCAAAACTCAGCGGATACGGCGTCGCCAGCACTGGCCTTGCTATCAGCCCAAGCGCGTTGAACTTTGCCAGCGTACCCAACAGCTCTGCAACGATGCAGACAATTACGCTGAGTAACCTGAGCAGTAGCTCAATCTCGATTGGAGCTTTGTCAGTCTCCGACCCCAGCTTCGCGATCAGCTCCGATTGCTCTACGCTCGCCGTGGGAGCAACCTGCAGCGTTATCGCGAGCTTCACCCCCGTCACGGCAACAGTCTCCGCCGTATTGTCGATCCCGACGAGCATGATCCTCAACGGTCAGTCATTGAGCGCCACATACACCGTTCCATTGTTTGGGGCCTACACCGCGCAGAACGCTGGCTTGGAGCTCTTACCTGCGGAGACAAACTACGGAGCCACCTCGATTGGAAGCGTAGGACAGACGATCGAGTACACGCTGAATAACCTCTCGGGCAAGCAGCTCAATATCACGCTGGCGATGGCGCGACAGTTCCCGCTGGCGTCCGCTGCGTCATGCGCGACGCTCTCCATTGGCGCAAGCTGTAATTTTTCAGCTAGCTTCGCTCCAGTGGAAACCGGCTTGCAGACAGGTACGGTCCTCGCACAAGGCGTCTCCATCGACGGCCTGACGACCACACAGGCTCTGGCCTATCTGCAGGGCTACGGCAGTGGCAGCGGTGCGCTGACCATCACGGGAGGGACGATTCCCTACTCGCCGCTGATGTTTGGGCAGGTGACCTCGGGCCAGAGTGCGCAGCAGGTGTTGACGCTGACCAATAGTGGAACAGGACCGCTGACGATTCGCCGCATATCGAGCGCCCCGCCATTTCTTTCCACGACTAACTGCGGAGGAACGTTGGCGGCGGCGGCGAGCTGCACCGTGACGATCACTTATGCGCCAATCTATGAGTTGAGCATTGGTTCGGCTGCAGGGGGAACGCGCAACGATGCGGAGTCGTTAAGCATTGAAAGCGATGCGATCACCAGCCCGGATCTTGTGGCGATGACGGGGCTGGTACTGCCGGTGATTTCCAGTAACCCGGCAAGCTCAGCGGTACTCGCCACGTATGCGTTGAGCAACCGCGCGCTTACGTTTGCGAATACACAGGTGGGAAGTGCCTCCACCGCGCAGACCTTGACGCTGACGAACACCGGCATGACGAGACTCCATGTGCTGGGCGTGCTATCTCCTGCGGACTTCACGACGAGTTCCACGTGCGGAACGTTGTTGCCAGGAAGCGGTTGCAGTCTGAGTGTCCGGTTTGCCCCGACAACGAGTGAGGCGCAGCTGCGAACGGGAGCGTTGGAGATTCAGACGGATGCTACGGATTCGCTGGAGTACGTGAGCCTGCTGGGCACCTCGATCGCGTCGCCGCTGAGTCTTGGGGCGACATCGTTGAATTTTGGCACGGTGCTCGTCGGTGTTTCGGCAACGCTGACGGTGAGTGTGACGAATGACGCTCCGTCTCCGGTGACCTTCACAGGGTTGAGCGCGGGTGGTGCGTTCAGTGTGACGACTGGAACCTGTCCGCCGCTCGGTTCGACCCTGGCTGCGGGTGCCTCGTGCGTCTTGTCGGTGACATTCGCTCCCGTTGCGAGTGGTCTGCAGAATGGAACGCTGAGCCTGACGAACGACACGACCCAGCTGCCGTTGACGGTTGCGCTTGCTGGTACAGGACTTGCACCTTCGTTGCAGGCAGCACCCGCGACGCTGAATTATGGCAGCGTGACAGTCGGAGCTTCCAGCAGCCTTACGCTGACGGTTTCCAACGTCGGAACCTCCGCGCTGACAGGTCTGACGAACACGCTGAGCGGCTTGAACGCTGGCGATTTTGTAGTGAATGTCCCCTGCGCCGCGACGCTCGCAGCGGGTACTAGCTGCGTGGAGACTTTGACGTTTACACCGGCCGCTACGGGCGCTCGCGCAGCCAGCCTGACTGTCGGCAGCTCCGATCCTGCGGGGCCGCTGGTGGTTGCGCTGAACGGGACCGGAGCAGCGGTGGGGACGTTTGTGTTGACGGTGAACGGTGGCAGCGTGGCGACGGTGACCGTGGCAAGTGGTCAGCCAGCGAGCTATGCGCTGCTGTTAGGTCCACTGAACGGGTTTGCAGGCAATGTGGCGTTGACCTGTGTTGCGGTGCATGCGGGCAGTTATGCCAGCTGCTCGCTGCTATCGCCGCTGCTGACGGTGAACGGAGGTGCAGTGGGGACGACAGCGACGATCTCTACGGTGAGCGCCGCCTTGCGGATAGCGGGGATGACGCCGGTGTTGTTGCTTCCGCTGCTGCTGTGGCGACGACCGCGGCGGCGAGCGATGCTGCTGATCGCTTCGGCGAGTCTGATCGGTTGCGGAAGCGGCTCGACTACCGGCTCTGGAAGCAGCACGACGGTGAACACGCCTGCTGGCACGTATCAATACCAAGTGACCGCGAGTGCGACGGGTGGAGCGGCGATCAGCTCTACGGTGACGTTGAATCTGGTGGTGCAGTAGACCTGATCGCGTCGTTACTTCGCTTGTGTGGCTGCGATATCGATGGGGACTCGCTCTACGATCTCGATGCCGAAACCCTGCAGCGCTGGAACGTGCGTGGGCTGGTTGGTGAGCAGGCGGATCTTGGTGATGCCGAGATCGGAGAGAATCTGGCCCCCGAGACCGACCTCGCGGAGGATGCGTTGCGGATCTTTCGGTGGGCAGGTTCCGTCCTTATCGGCCGAAGGCTCGCTGCGATGGAAGACGAGGCGCGTGCTCGGCCCAGTGCGCGAGATGCCAAAGCCGCGCGTGGTCTGGTGCAGATAAACCAGCGCGCCGCGACCTGCCGCCGCGATGGCGCGGAGCGAGGCGTCGACTGTGGCGGCGCAGTTGCAGAGCGTGGAGTGGAAGATGCCGCCGGTGAGGCAATGTGTGTGGACGCGCACGAGCACGGGTTCGTCCGAGCCGCTGAGGTCGCCGAAGACGAGTGCGGAGTGTGATCCGGCTGTTTCGTCGCCGATGCCTGGCTGCGTCTCGTAGGCGATCATGCGGAAGTCTCCATGCTGCGTGGGCAGCTGGGCTTCTCCGATGCGATGGACGTAACGCTCCGTCTGCAGGCGGTAGCGAATCAGGTCTGCGACGGTGACCATCTTGAGCGAGTGGGTCTTGCAGAACTCGATGAGGTCAGCGACCCGAGCCATGGTGCCGTCTTCGTTCATGATCTCGCAGATGACGCCGGCGGGAATGAGGCCTGCGATGCGGGCGAGATCGACGGAGGCTTCGGTCTGTCCGGCACGAACGAGAACTCCGCCCTTGCGGGCACGAAGCGGGAAGACATGGCCGGGACGCGCTAGATCGTTGGGGCTGGAGTTCGGGCGTATCGCGACCTGGATCGTGTGAGCGCGATCGGCAGCCGAGATGCCTGTCGTAACGCCTTCGCGGGCTTCGATGGACTCGGTGAAGGCGGTGCCGAAGCGCGAGGTGTTGTCCTGCGTCATTGGGCCGAGGCGGAGATAGTCGGCGCGCTCTTCGGTGAGCGTGAGGCAGATGAGGCCGCGGCCGAACTTGGCCATGAAGTTGATCGCTTCGGGGGTGCAGAACTCGGCGGCGAGCGTAAGGTCGCCTTCGTTCTCGCGGTCTTCATCGTCGATGACGACGATCATGCGGCCAGCTTTGAACTCTGCGATGGCTTCTTCGACGGTGACGAATCCTGTCTTCACTTCGGACATTCTGTGCTCCTGTGCTGCACCCCTCCCCCACCCCCCATGCTTTCGACGATAGTCTCGAAAACAGAGGACTTAGATTCAGACTGGAGGCGGGGGATCTTGAAAGGAAAGAACTTACGCCCAAAGTCTCGAAGCGAAAGCACCCTAAGTATTTTGGCGACTGTGACATAACACTCTGCCGTCACTTTGCCTCTACTTCTATTTTAGACAGTTGGAAGGGGCAAACATCCAGTTATTTTCTGGTGTGGATGTGGCGTGTTTTGAGTTGCTTGCGAGTTTGCGATGGGGCCGGAGGGGTTGACAGCAGTTTCGGCGGCCGGGCTCTTTCCTGTTGTGATCCGTAGCTTTTGTCGTTTCGGTCACCACGCTTGCTACGTGGACATCCTGCTAACCCATGTCCCAGATACGGGACATGGGGCATCCAGCGATATGGGTAAAAATGGCGCTCTGAGGGTCTCAGAGCGCCTTGGGTGTTTCCTAGAGGGTGGATTCGATCTCGAAGCCCCAGGCCTCGAGGAGAGCCTCGGGGATGTACTTGGAGTTCTTGTTGCGGCGGGCCCACTCACGGAGGCGCGTGGAGCGGATGTATTGGTCGGGAGTCAGCTTGTACTCTTTGACGACCTGCTCGAAAGACGTGATGGTGGGGACGACCGGCCCGATGGGCTCGGGCTTACCCCAGTTGGGATTTCCGCGGCGCTTTGCCATGTTAGGGAGTTCCTCGCTATTCCGGCGGCTGTTAGCCGCGACACTCTAGTTTACCACTGTTTTGCAGGTGTTCCGGCGACGAAAGGGTGTCCTGCCCCGTAGCTGGCGGCGCAAGTTCAAGATTTCCAATTAAATGTCTTGCCACCATGAGGCACTTTGCTGTGTGATCACGCCATTCCATATAGACAGCATTTAGCTCCAAGGAGGAATATGACCCCCTCTCAGGTTTCCCGCCGTGTTACCGGGTTCACCCGGATCGCTCTGGCATTCGCCTGCGTGGCGATCGCCGCTACTCCGGCACTCGCCGTAACCGTCTCCCCCACTACGAGCACTCTTGCGATCACTGCCAGTACGGGAGCTGTTACCACGGTGAGTTCCGGTACAGCTGTCACGTTGACCGCGACCGTCACGGCGTCCACGGTGCCTGTATCGAGCGGCCTGGTACGGTTCTGCGTTGCCACGGCGGCGCATTGCACCGACATCAATCGCCTGGGAGAGGCCTCGCTCAGCACTAGCGGTGTAGCCACCTTCAAGTTCGTTCCCGGTCCGGGTACCCACAGTTACACAGCAGCATTTGTCGGAAACTCCACGAACGCAGGCAGCGTCTCGACGGCGCAGCCTCTCACAGTCAGCGGCGCGCCCACGACGACCACGATCTCGCAGAGCGGCAACACAGGTGCCTATACCCTTCAGGCGACGGTCACCGGAAGCGGTCTGACGAGCGGTCTAGCCGGCACAGTCTCCTTTCTCGACACCAGCAATCAGAACACTTCACTGGGAACCGCGTCCCTTGGAACTCCCACTACATCTCTCGTGTGGGGCACCGCGCAATCGATTGTCACTGCAGCGCAGCCGCAATCCATCGTTATGCGCGATTTGAACGGAGACGGAGTTCTCGACGTCGCTGTGGGCACGAACGGCACTACCGCGAGTGGCGGAGTGGGATCGCTCAACGTGCTGGTCGGCAAAGGCGATGGAACGTTTCAAACGACGCAGACCTATGCGGGGCTCACAGGAAACCAGTTGATTGTCGCGAACACATTTACTAACGGAGGCACTGGAGACATCCTCGCGGTCAGCAACACCAGTGCCACAACGAACAACCTTCTGCTCTATAAGGGCAACGGCAGTGGCACCTTTACGGCAGCAAGTCCTATGTCCGCTGGAATTGGACAGATCAGCGCTCTAATCACGGGCGACTTTAATAACGATGGGAAACAGGATTTCATCGTGGCGGGACTAGCGTTTGGCGTACCTGCCTTCAACGTCTTCCTTGGGAACGGGGACGGTACGTTCAACAGCGGCACGCTGAATGCGACCAGCAACGTTTCGATCACAGCGCTCGCTGCGGGCGACTTCAACGGCCACGGCGCGCTCGATCTAGCCGTGGCACACTCCGACGGCACCATAGACATCTTTCTGCAAGACGGCGTTGGCGATTTCTATCCGAACGCTGGAACGCACGCAGGCACGACACCTACTGCCATCGCTATCGGCGACTTCAATGGGGACGGCAACGCCGATCTTGCTGTGACCGATACGGCGACGTCGACTGTCTCCATTCTGATGGGAGCAGGCGACGGCACCTTTACCGCGAGCGCGAGCGCGCCGACCGGCTCATCTCCGACAGCGATTGCTGTTGGGGATTTCAATGGAGATGGCAACGCCGATCTTGCTGTGACGAACGGCGGCTCCAACACGGTGAGCCTGTTGTTTGGGAATGGCAACGGAGGGTTCACAGCGCAAACGGCGCTGAATACCGGAACGACACCTGTCTCTCTGGCTGTCGGCGCGCTGAATGGAAGCACGACTTCAGATATCGTCGTGGCGGATGAAAATCCCCTGTCCAGTGCGAGCAACAGTGCGGCTACGGTCCTGCTTTCTCAACTCAGTCAAAGGGCCACAGCTACTGCGACCGGCATCGCCCCGTCGGGCAGCGGCAGTCATCTGGTAGAGGCGAGTTACACCGGGAACGCGGTGTTTACTGCCAGCGCGTCTGCGACGACGAGCCTGACGGGAACGGCCCCAACCGGCCCGACGGCTGTACTCTCTGCGTCGAGCCTCGCCTTTGCAGCCACAACGGTCGGCACGACCAGCACCGCCCAGATGGTGATGTTGTCGAACGGAGGGCAGGCGGCGCTTTCGATCACGTCCATCACGGCAAGCGCCGGATTCGCCGAGACAAACAACTGCGGCAACAGCGTGGCCGGTGGATCATCCTGCACGATCTCAGTCACGTTCTCGCCGACGGTGACCGGGGCAGCTACCGGGAGTCTGACCGTCAGTGACAATGCCACAGCAGGAACGACGCAGTCGCTGACACTGAGTGGAACAGGAGTTTCTTTTGCGGTGAGTTCGGGCAGCAGCTCGCTCACGCTGCCAGCTTCCGGAGGTTCCACCAGCACGGCGCTCAGCCTGTCAGGTGCGGGAGGATTCAGCGGAGCGGTAAACCTTACGTGCGCTGTGACCTACAGCACGGCAGGCACAACGCCTAACGATCCTCCGACGTGTTCGCTGACACCTACGCAGGTGCAGCTATCAGGCTCTACCGCAGCGACGAGCACATTAACGGTGACGACGACGCCGAAGACGGTTGCGGAACTACGGAGCAGGTTGCCTACATCGTTGATTGCATTTGCTGCGTTGCTGGGCTTCCTGCTGGTGCCACGGCGGAGAAAAGTTCTGTTCTTAAGCGTGCTCTGCCTGCTGGCAGCAGGTGGAATTGCGGGGTGTGGCGGGAGCGGGAGCAAGTCTTCAGTGTCCACTACAACTCTGGGGTCCTACAGCGTGACGGTGACCGCGGCTGGTGCTACGCAGACGGTAACGACAACGATTCCGCTTACGGTGCAGTAAAGAACAAGTATTACTGTTTCGCTTGAGTTGCTTGCTGTTTCATGGATTGGCCCGCGAGAGTGTGGCCATAGCAGCCTAAGACCCTTCGATGAGGCCAGCGGGAACTTTTTCCTGCTGGCCTCGTATTCTTTATTAAGCCGGAAAACATGCGAAATGAGGTGTTCGATGCGCGAAGGTTGTCTCGGTAAAGAACTTCTTGTGACTTCCCTGCTCGTGGTTTCCAGCCTGGGAGCCAACGCGCAGGCCATCGCGGCTAGCGGAGCCTCGATTGATGTGGCGGTGGTGCGGCCGCATCCAGCTTCGGTCATGCATAACAACTTCAGCTTCCAGAAGAACAGGTTTGAGCTGGAAGATCAGCCAGTGGGCAAGCTGATTGCTTTCGCCTACTCGGTGAATCCACGGCAGATTGTGGAAGGGCCTGGCTCTCTGCTGGAGAAGCACTTCGATATGAGTGGCACGACGAACCTGACTACGGACGCGACGAGACCGCAGGAACAGCAACTGGTGCGTCAGTTGCTGACGGAGCGATTTGGATTGAAGTTTCATCGTGAGGCGCGGGAGATGCCGGCGTACGCCTTGCAGGTGCTGAAAGGCGGCCCGAAGCTGATTGCTGCTGCAGATATAGGAGCGCAGCCGATAGAGCGGACCTCCGGAAATGACTCCGAAAGGACGGAGAGCTATACGAGCAGTACGGTCGCGGACTTCCTCGTCATCAAACAATTATTTATGGATCGACCCTTGGTGGACCAGACGGGGCTGACGGGGCGGTACGACTTTAAGCTGACCTATACCTTTGGTGACGCGCCGAGCCTAGATGCGAATGCCGCACCGCCGATGTTTACCGCGATCAAAGAACAGCTCGGATTGAAGTTTGAGCCGGTGAAGGCGGCGGTCGAGGTGATGGTGATCGACCATCTTGAGCAGCCAACTGAGAATTGAGCGGGTGCCGGTGCCGGTCCGGTATTTGTTCCGATAATAGCTAAGAGATAAGAGCAGATAACAGAACAGGCTTTTGAGGAAGGGTGGAGAACAGAGATGAAGAGCTTTGTTGCGGTGGCGGTATTGGGTGCGTTGACTGGGGTGGGACTGCGGGCTCAGGAGCCGGAGCGGATGCCGAAGGGAGCGCACCCTGTGTTCGAGGTGGCGACGATTCGGCCGGCGAATCCTGACGATCAGAGCGCAGGGTTTCATCTGGAGGGACATCGGATTTTTATCGAGAATGAGCGCGTGACGGACCTGCTGATGTTTGCCTATGGGCTGCAGGCGAAGCAGATCGTGGATGGGCCTGCGTGGATGTCGGAGCGGTTCGACATTCATGGAACGCCGGACATTGCGGCGGCTCCTGACTTTACGCAGCTGCAGGAGATGGTGCAGAAGCTGCTGGCGGAGCGCTTCGGGCTGAAGTTCCACGAGGACCAGCGGGAGATGCCGATCTATACGCTGACGGTGGCGAAGGGCGGGCCAAAGCTGGAAAAGAGCAAGGGCGATCCGGATGCGATCAACGATGAGACGGGCAGCGTAAACAGCAAGTCCGAGTTCTGGAAGTACACGAACGAGTCGATGGACAAGTTTGCGAAGGCGATGCAGAACTCGCAGGACCGGCCGGTAGTGGACAAGACGGGGCTGGCCGGCAAGTACGACTTCACGCTGAAGTGGAAGACGGATGTGGCGGCGGACGAGGCGGATTTGGTGGACCTGTTTACGGCGGTGCAGGAGCAGCTTGGATTGAAGCTGAGTGCGGATAAAGGGATGGCGAAGGTGCTGGTGGTGGAGAGACTGGAGAAGCCTTCGGAGAATTAGGAGCTGAGATCTGGCTTATTTCATAAACCTTGAAGAGGCGTGCCGCTATGAGCAAACAGCAGGTCCTTCCCCTTCGACTTCGCTCAGGGGCAGGACAATTTCAACGGATGAGTATTCCTGGATGATATTGGTGGAAAGCAAACTACAGGGGCCTTGCGGCCCCTGTAGTTAGTTGTGGGTTGCGTTGAAGATTACTTTTCGGAGTACCACTTTTCGAGGTCTGCGTGCATTTCCTTGAGGGCGTCTACGTTGAGGTAGACCATGTGGCCTGCGGGGTAGTAGCCGAACTTGACGTTGCCTAGCTGCGCGGGTGGGAGCATGAGCTGGGCGAGGTCGTGCTCTGTGCCAAAGAACGGGGTGGCGAGATCGAACCAGCCGTTAGCTGAGAAGACGCGGAGGCTGGGGTTTTTGCGCATGGCGTCGGAGAGATCGAGGACGGTGTCGGGCTCGTTGGGACCGGTGTTGCCGCCACCGCCGCCGCCCATGCGCGCGCCGGAGGGACGGTGGTGCCAGTCCCAGTTGCCGCCGGGGGCGCGGAGATCGTACTCGGTGTTGGGGTTGTACTTCAGCTCGGTCTGGAGGTACTCGTGGAAGGCGCCGACGTAGACGCCGTTGATGCCCGTGTCGGAGGGATCGTAGCCGGGGGTTTCGCCGACGTTGTCGGTATCTACGCCGTCGAAGCGGGCGTCGTAGCGGCCGAGGATCTCGCCCTTGTCGCGGAGAAGTTCCTTGCGGAAGCGTGTGGGTTCGATGCGGAGCTTGGACTGCTTGCAGTACTCGACGGAGAGGCCGGTGAAGCTGGCGAGCTTGGCGGCGACGGCGTCGAACTCTGCGGGCGGAAGCATATCGCCCTGATCGAGAGCAGTGGAGTATTCGCCACGTGAGAACTCGCGGGCCTTCTGGACGAAGTCCTTCATGCTGCCGGTTTGCGGCACCTTCTTGTAGTACCAGGCGATGGCGGCGTAGCTGGGGATATAGCGCTTGGTATCAAGGTCGTAGCCGGGGGAGTTGACAAAGTAGTTGAGCACCGACGAGAGCAGCGTGACGCCGTTGAAGGCGATGCCGTCGTTGTTGAGCGAGGCGACGAGGGCTGCGGAGCGCGGGGTGCCATAGCTTTCGCCGAAGAGGTACTTGGGCGAGGACCAGCGCTGGTTGAGGGTGATGTAGCGGGTGATGAACTTGTTGAAGGCGCGGACGTCCTGATCGACGCCCTGGAAGTCGGTGGCTTTGCCCTTGCCGACGAGGCGACCGTAGCCGGTGAGCGGAGCGTCGATGAAGACGAGGTCGGACTTGTCGATGAGGCTGTACTGGTTCTGGACCCACTCATAGGGAGGAGCGCCGGAAGCTTCGGGGCTTTTGGTGACGACGCGGATAGGGCCGACGGAGCCCATGTGCAGCCAGATGGTGGCAGAGCCGGGGCCGCCGTTGTAGAGGAAGGTGACGGGGCGGGACTTTGCGGGCGCGCCGTCCTCGGTGTAGGCGGTGTAGAACATGGTGCCGATGGGCTTGGCGTCCTGGCCTTCGCCGTAGACGTACAGAGTGCCGGCGGTAGCGGTGTAGTGGACGGTGCGACCTCCAGCTGACCAGTCATGATGCGTGACGGAGGTGGTCTCAGCCGGGATGGGAAGTTCGCCCTCGGGGGTGTTGGCGGCGGCACCTCCACCGTTGCCGGGGCGCTGGCGGGGAGTGGCGGCTGCGGCGTCAGGACGAGCGGCGGCTGGTGCGGGCGTCTCCTGTGCGCGGAGGGTGAGGGGCAGCATCAGTGAGCCGAGTGACAGGGATGCAAGCGCAGAAGCGGCGACGAGGCGGGCGCGTAGGTCCAAGAGAAGTTCCTCCAGTAAAGCTGTTGGTGATGAGAGGGTAGACGCAAGAGGTGGCGCATAAGACGCGAAAAGTTGATGGTTGTTTCAGGAAGAGAGGCAAACCTTCGGGCTAAAGCCCATTCTTTCTATGTGGCTATAAGACCCGACCCTGAAGGGTCGGGGTATCTGGTTGGTGGCGAGGTAGCCTTTGTGTGAGAACTGCGGGCGAAGGTTGTGCGAAGATAGCGATTGTCCTATGAGCCTTCCTGCGCCAACCGAGAGCCTTTCCGAGATACTGCACCGTGTGTTTGGGCACAGGGAGTTTCGACCGCATCAGCAGCAGGTTTGCGAGGCTGCGGCGGCGGGGAACGATGTGCTGCTGGTGATGCCGACGGGTGCGGGCAAGAGCTTGTGTTATCAGCTTCCGGCACTGGCGCGAGGAGGAACGGCGCTGGTGATCTCTCCGCTGATTGCGCTGATGGATGACCAGGCCACGAAGCTGAGTGCGCTGGGATGCCGGGTAGCTCGGGTGCACTCGGGGCTGGGGCGGGATGTGGCTCGGCAGGCGTGCAGGGACTACCTTGCGGGCGAGCTGGACTTTCTGTTTATTGCGCCGGAGCGTATGCGGGTTCCGGGGTTTCCAGAGATGCTTGCGAAGCGGAAGCCTGCGCTGGTGGCGATCGATGAGGCCCACTGCATCTCGGCGTGGGGCCATGATTTTCGGCCGGACTACAGAACGCTGGGGCAGTATCTGCCGCAGCTGCGACCGGCTCCGATCATTGCGCTGACGGCGACGGCGACTCCGACGGTGCAGAAGGACATTGCGGCGCAGTTGAACCTGCAGACGCCTTCAATTTTTATTACGGGGTTTCGGCGGAACAATCTGGCGGTCGAGGCGGTTGAGCTATCGAAGCCGCAGCGGGCGGAGTTTACGGCGAAGCTGCTGAAGGATGCTGCGAACCGTCCGGCGATTGTGTATGCGTCGTCACGGAAGGATGCGGAGGAGATTGCCGGGAAGCTGGGGAAGCACTTCTCTGCCGCTCCGTACCATGCGGGGCTGATGCCGGACATGCGTGAGCGCGTACAGACGGCTTTCCAGGGCGGGAAGCTGGATGTGGTGGTGGCGACGGTGGCGTTCGGCATGGGCATCGATAAGGCCGACGTGCGGACGGTGGTGCATGTGGCGCTGCCGGGGAGCGTCGAGGCGTACTACCAGGAGATTGGACGCGCCGGGCGCGATGGCAAGCCTTCGCGGACGGTGCTGATGTACAGCTTTGCGGATCGAAAGACACAGGAGTTCTTTCTGGACAAGAACTATCCGGCGGTGAGCGACCTGGAGAAGGTAGCTGCAGTGTTGGGTGAAGAGTTCACCGAAGTCGAGGTGGTGCAGCGCGAGCTAGGAAAGAAGAAGATCGCGATGGAGCGCGAGACGCTGGAACGGGTGATCGAGAAGCTGTACGGACTGGGCATGGCCGAGGTGGATATGAGCGGGCTGGTGCGTGCGGGCGATGGCAAGCGCGGGCTGGCGACGTGGAAGAGTGGCTACGACGCGCAGGTGGAGGCGCGGCGGACGCAGATCGATCGGATGGTGGCGTTTGCGGAGGGACATCAGTGCCGAATGGTGGCGCTGGTGCGTCACTTTGGCGATACGACGGACAAGATGGGGCCATGCGGGCGCTGCGATGTGTGCCAGCCGGGGTCGGGTGCGGGGGCGGATGGACATGCTCCGGGCAAGACGGAGCTGGGGGAGTTGCGAAGGATTCTGAAGGCGCTGGAAGGGCGTGGCCAGTCGGTTGGGAAGCTGTTTACCGACCTGAGAATCTCGAGTGATCGCGGCTACTTCGACAAGCTGCTGGAGGGGTTGGCGCGGGCTGGGTTTGTGTCAATTGCGGTGGATTCGTTTACGAATGATGAGGGCAAGGAGATCTCGTATCGCAAGGCGTCTCTGACGTTCGAGGGGCGCGATCCGGATGATGCGGCACTGGCGACGGTTTGGATTCGGGAGTCGTTTGAGGGTGGGCGCTCTTCGGGGAGCAAGAAGAAGGCGGCGGCTCCTGCGGTGAAGAAGGTCGCGGTTCAGGAGCGCGGGCTGAGCAAGGACGAGGAAGAGGTCGAGACTCGGCTGCGGCACTGGCGGAGCGGGGTGGCAAAGAAGAACAATGCACCTGCGTTTACGGTGTTTGCGGACAGCACGATGCGGTCGCTGGCGATGGAACAGCCAAAGAATATGGAAGAGTTGTATCGCGTGAAGGGGCTGGGGCCGGCGAAGGTGGATCGGTTTGGGGCGGAGATCTTGGCGGCGATTCGTGGGGAGAGTGTTGCGGCAAACCCTGTGGCCAAGAAGGTCGTGACGGCTGCGGCTACGGTGAAGAGTGGGGGTAGTCCATCCCATGTCTCAGAAGCGAAACCCTTCGACGGGCTCAGGGCAGGCTACGGGGGACCCAGAGCTGTGGCGGCTCCTGTACCTCGTGTGCCGGCTCCAGTGGTGTTGAGCTTGAGTGCGGACCAGGTCGCGCTGGAGGAGAAGCTGAAGGTGTGGCGGAAGGAGGAGGCTCAGCGGTTGGGGCTGCCGAGCTTCTTTGTGCTGAGCGATACGGTACTGCGGGAGATTGCGGTGGCGGAGCCTCAGACGATCGGGGAGTTGAAAGAGGTTCGCGGAGTGGGGAGCGAGAAGGTGGATAAGTTTGGGGCGGCGGTGGTTGGGATCTGCCGGTTGTAAGTCCGGAAAACCTCCCGCAAAGAGCGCAAAGTGAGCCAAGTTTCGCGACGACAACCGTAGCGAAACTTGGCTTCTTCTTTTCGTACTTTGCGGGAAACCTGTCTACTTGCCGGTAGTGCCGATGGCATCTAGCTCGGCGAGGGCATCCTGGGGCAGTTGGAGGGAGGCGGCGGCCAGGTTTTCCTTGAGGTGGGCTACCGAAGAGGTGCCGGGGATGAGCAGGATGTTCGGCGAGCGGTGGAGCAGCCAGGCGAGGGCGACCTGCATGGGGGTGGCGCTCAGTTCGGCGGCGACCTTGTCGAGAGCGCCGGACTGGAGCGGGGTGAAGCCTCCGAGTGGGAAGTAGGGTACGTAAGCGATTCCCTGCTTTGCTAGCGAGTCGATGAAGGCGTCGTCTTCGCGATTCGCGACGTTGTACATGTTCTGGATGCAGACGATGGGGGTGATCGCCTGGGCCTCGGCGAGCTGTTCAGCGTTGACGGTGCTGAGGCCGATGTGGCGGATGAGGCCCTGCTTTTTGAGGTCGGCGAGGACGTGGACCTGCTCGGCGATGGAGCCGGGAGCGGGTTTTTCGACGGCACCCATGCGGAGATTGACGATATCGAGGGCTTCGAGGCCGAGGTTCTTGAGGTTGTCGTGGATGCCCTGGGTGAGACCTTCGGGGGTACGATCCATGATCCAGGAGCCGTCGTCGCCGCGGCGGGCGCCCACCTTGGTGACGATGGTGAGGTTCTTCGGGTAGGGGTGCAGGGCTTCCTTGATGATCTGGTTCGTGACGTGGGGGCCGTAGAAGTCGGAGGTGTCGATGTGGTCGACGCCAGCGGCGAGGGCTTCGCGCAGGACGGCGAGGGCGGCGGGGCGATCCTTGGGCGGGCCGAAGACGTGGGGTCCGGCAAGCTGCATGGCTCCGTAGCCCATGCGGTTGACCGTGATGGAGGTTTGCGGGAAGGTGAAGGTGCCGCCGAGGTGGGTGGTCAATGTGTGCTCCTGTTGCTTAGATTCGTGGTGGTTCGGTGAAGCATGTCCTTCGGCTGCGCCTTAGGATGACAATGTTAACTGCCGTACCTGTGGTTAGATGAAGGAAGCTTCAGGTTAGGAGTTCGCATTTGGCGCGAGCGATGCAAGAGGTGTTGGAGCCGCGTAAATCGCCTGTACAGGCGCGATCGACGGCGAGCGTGGATGCGATTCTGCAGGCGACCCTTCAGGTTCTGCTGGCGGTGGGCAAGGAGCAACTGACGACGACGAAGGTGGCGGCGCGGGCCGGGGTGTCGGTCGGAACGCTGTACCAGTATTTCCCAAATAAGAGTTCCCTGCTGCAGGCTGTGCTGCGGCGACACATGGAAGAGGTCTTTGGCGCGGTGGAGCAGGTGTGCCAGGAGCAGCGCGGGGCGACGCTGGCGGAGATGTCGGTTGCGTTGGTGGATGCGTTCTTGGTGGCGAAGATGAGGGATGGCAAAGAGAGCGTCGCGCTGTACGCGGTGAGCTCAGATATTGATGGCGTTCGGATTGTGCAGGAGATGAGTGGACGATCGCGCGCGGCGATTACGGCGATGCTGGAGTCGGCGAGCGATGGGTTGATGCGCGAGCCGGGCATGGTGGCTTCGATGATTCTTGCGACGATGTCCGGGGCGAGTCGGAGACTGCTGGAGGCGGCTGATCCGGTGAAGGAGTTTGATGCAACGCGGGAGGAGCTGCGCGTTCTGGTGCGGGCGTATGCGGGGGCTTGCCGGGTGGGGTAGTTCAAGTGAAACTCGCAGTTCTGTTCACCTTGGAGCGTAGAGTGAACGAGCTGGGAGGGGTTGGCATGGTGCCGGGTCGGCAAGATGCAGGTCTCTCCGCTGCGCTACGCTCCGTCTAGATGACACATCTTACTTGTGGTGAAGAGATTGGTTTCGAGGAAAGGTTTGGAATGGCGAAGAGTGAGTTTGGTGTAGCGATTCTGGCGGCGGGTAAAGGGACTCGGCTGAAGAGCAAGAGGCCGAAGGTGCTGCATGAGATCGGCGGGCAGTCGCTGCTGATGCATGTGATTGAGGCGGCGCGGTCGGTGGCGGAGCCGAGCGAGATTTACTGCATCGTGGGGCATGAGTCGGACAAGGTCATCGACGCGGTGAAGGAGACGGGTGTGCAGTTCGTACACCAGACGAAGCAGCTCGGGACCGGCCATGCGTTGCAGATGCTGAAGGCGCAGCAGATGGTGAACTTTGGCGACCGGTGGGAAGACGAGATGCCGGAGAACCTGCTGGTGCTGTCGGGAGATGTGCCGCTGATCAAGCCGGAGACCCTGGCGGCGCTGAAGAAGATGCATCTGGAGCGGCAGGCGGCGATGACGATTCTGACGGCGGTGCCGCCGAGTCCGAAGGGCTATGGGCGTGTGAACCGGATGAGCCCGGGGTCGGATGAGGTGGCTGCGATTGTGGAGCAGAAGGATTTGAAGCCGGGAGATGCGGGGTCGCCGGAGATCAATTCGGGGATCTATTGCTTCAAGACGGCGGCTTTGTTTGAGAACCTCGACAAGCTGAAGAATGAGAATGCCAGCGGTGAGTTTTATTTGACCGATGTTGCCGCCCTGCTTGTGGAGGGTGGGCAGCGGGTGTTTGCGCTGAAGGCCGAGAGCGTAGATGAGGTGCTGGGCGCGAATACGATTGCGGAGATGATGCATCTGGATGCGGCGATGCGGCTGGCGACGGCGGAGAAGCTGATGGCGCAGGGAGTGACGATCTTCCGTCCGGAGACGTGCGTGATCGATGCGCAGGTGTTTGTGGGCCCGGACACGGTGATCGAGCCGTATGTGCAGCTGCTGGGCAAGACCGTGATTGGCGAGGACTGCCGGGTGCGGAGTTACTCGGTGATCCAGAGTTCGACGCTGGGGAAGAATGTGCTGGTGCGGCATGGCTGCATTCTGGAGGATGCGAAGGTGGACGATGGAGCTCTGCTGGGACCGTATGCGCATCTGCGGCCTGGGTCGGAGATTGGCGAGGCGGCGCATGTTGGGAACTTTGTGGAGACGAAGAAGGTGAAGATGGGTAAGGGGTCGAAGGCCAACCATCTGAGCTACCTGGGCGATGCCGTGATTGGGGCGGGCGTGAATGTCGGGGCCGGGGCGATTACCTGCAATTATGACGGCGTCAACAAACATTTGACGACGATTGGGGATGGAGTGTTTGTGGGGTCAGATTCGACGTTGGTGGCTCCGCTGACGGTGGGTGCGGGAGCGTACATTGCGGCGGGTTCGTGCATCACAGAGGATGTACCAGCGGAGGCGCTTGCGTTGGGTCGTAGCCGACAGGTGACGAAGCCGGAGTGGGTGACTCGCAAGAAGGCGGCGGCTGGAACGGCGACGTCGATTGTGGTGACTCCGAAGGCAGGCACGAAGACGAAGGCTGTGGGGAAGAAGTCCACGGCGAAGAAAGCTGCGAAGAAGACTTCACCGGTGAAGGCGAAGGTCGTAGCTAAAGGGTCGAAGCAGAAAGGCGTGAGGTAGTGATGAATCCGATTCAAGGGCAGGAACTGGAAGACGCGGTGACGAAGTTGCCGGGCTGGGGCATCGAGAACAATGAGCTGGTACGGTTGGCTACCTTTGCCGACTTTCTGGCGGCGATGGCTTTTGTGAACCGAGTGGGCGAACTCGCAGAGGCAGAGGCTCACCACCCGGACATCGATATCCGGTATAACAAGGTACGACTCGCGCTGGTAACCCATGATGCTTTCAACGCTGTGACCGAGAAGGACCTCGAGATGGCGGGAAAGATCAGTACGTTGCTACAGGAGTTAGAGACGAAGTCTTGAGATCGAGAGGATAGAAGAGATGATCAGGAATCTTGTGGCAGGCAGCATTTTTCTGGCGGCTTCGATGACGGCGTTTGGGCAGGCGGCGACTCCGGCAGTTCCGGCTCCGACGAGCCAGGCTCCGGTGACGCAGGCTCCCCCGACGGCGGTGATTCCGACCAATGGCACCTGGAAGGTGACGGGGGATGTGCAGGGTGTTTCCGTAGCGATGACCTGCGCGTTGACACTGGGTGCCGATAAGGCGATTACGGGTACTTGCACGGACAACACGGGCAGCACCTCAACGCCGCATCCCGTGACGGGCACGGTAAAGGATCAGACCCTGAGCTGGTCGTTCAATTCGGACTATCAAGGCACGCCGATCACGGTCGGACTGACCGGGACGGTCGATCCGACGGCAACGAAGATGAGCGGAACCATTGCCGTCGACCCGATGAATGCGGATGGCGATTTTACGGCTGTGCTGCAGGTGGCAGCCTAGGTTCGACTTCCTGACGCCTCCAAAATGGAGTTTCATTCGGGCAAGTCTATGAGATTTGGTTAGTTTGAAGTACCTATCGGTCGGTTTCACAGTAGAAATGGGACGTTATTGAGGGTTATGGATATATTTTCCACAGGGCGTTGGACTTTTCTCCGGATTCTGGTATAACAGTTCTAGCGGTGATCCACTTTATGGAAGTGGGTTATAGCGAAGATTCCTCGGGCACGACCTGCCGAGAGCAAGTTGCGTCACTGGCCTCCCGGCATGGACAAAAGACCGTTCATGCCGTCCTTTTTTTTAAGTCATGATGGATGGCATGAGCGACAGCAACAGCACCCTCCCTTTTGAACCCACGCAGGCGCAGGTTCAGTTCCCTTCCGAAATCGAGATGAGATCGACTCCTCTGCTGGCGTGGGTGATGCTGGCCGGATTGCTGCTGGTGACAGGAGCTTTAGCGCGCTGGGTGGGAATGCGCGAGTTTCGAAAGCAGCAAGGGGCTCTGCGCGGGATGCGGGAGGCTGTGGAGCAGTCGCTGGCTCCCGGCGAGAAGGTCGTGGTGGATGACCGGCTGCTGGCGTGGGCTCTGCGGGGTGGGCGGCAAGGGGAGCTGCGAGACAGTGTCTGGACAGTGGGCGAGGATGTACCAGTGGCTTCCCTGCTGGCGCAGATGCGGGCTGAGAAACGAAGGGAGATGGTGGTCGTGGCAACGCAGGAGGACCGGCTGATTCAGCATCTGGATGGGGCGGGCTTCAGCGTAGCGCAGGAGGTGGGCTGGGTGCCGTGGGATGTGAAGGGGAACGGGCTGGCGCTGCTGGGACGCGGGAAGATGCGCATCTACTTTGCGGTGGCACCACCGCTCCCTGCGGAGTCTTCAGCCAAGCATAAGGGTGGCGACGTATCATCGGAGGGATCAGGAGTGCAGCGATGAGACGTTTAGTCGGATGTGTGGTGTTGGCGTTGGCGGCGGTGGGGATGGCTTCGGCACAGTTCTCCGATCTTGGGAGCGATGTGCCTGCCTTCAATACGGCTCCTCCAAAGGGGGCATTGCCGCACCTGCTGCATGGTGAGGAGTTGACCGGGCCTTACTTCACACATGGGTACCAGGTGATTGCCTATAAGATGGCAGCGAAGGTTCCGGCGGTGCTGCACCAGGAACCCTGCTATTGCCGGTGCGACCGTGCAATGGGACACAACAGCCTGCATAGCTGCTTTGAAGGAACGCATGGTGCGGTGTGTGAGACGTGTATGAAGGAAGGCGTCTACACCTACCGCGAGACGATGCGGGGAGAATCGCCAGCACAGATTCGCGCGGGCATCGAGCGCGGGGAGTTCATGAAGGTCGACCTCGAGACGATCACGCTGCCTGCGAAGTAAGGAGGCAGCATGAGTTGGATTGCCTGGGCGATGTTGTCGGCGTTGTTTGCGGCAGGGACGGCCCTGCTGGCGAAGGTGGGCGTCGAGAAGATCGATAGCAATCTGGCAACGGCTATTCGGACGAGTGTGATTCTGGTGTTTACGTGGGCGATCGTTGCGGCTCAGGACCTGCATCGCGGGCTGCCTGTGATCGGACGTCGGAGCTGGGTATTTCTGGTGCTGTCTGGAATATGTACGGGGCTGAGCTGGCTGTGTTATTTTCGAGCGCTGCAGATGGGGCCAGTGAGTGGAGTGGCGCCGATCGACAAGCTGAGCGTGGCGCTGGTGGTGATTGCTGGGTGGGTGTTTTTTGGAGAGAGCATGACGCCCGCGAAGGTGGTCGGTGCAGGGCTGATTACGGCTGGGGCATTGGTGATGGCGTTCGCGTAGGGTGCGGTGCCGTGCATCGGTAGCACTTGTCGGAACGAGCAATAGCAAGTCCTTCGCTGCGCTCAGGATGAAAATAGTCGCTCTTCATTTGGCGGGCGTATACTAAGGGTAGTTCTTTGAGTGCCTAAGGCAATGTTGGTGCCAGTTCCCTCAGTGGGGGCGTCACGGTTTCGACGGGGTTGCTTGTGGCAGAGAGGCATGCCGGGGTGTGAACACCCGTAATCGCTCACAAAACTATAAGTGCCGAACCTCAATTCGCGCTTGCTGCTTAATTAAATAAGTAGCCGATTGCTTCCGCTTCGCCTACGGGCGGATACCAATCGTCGCACAGTAGGCTGGTCCGCGGGGCTCCGCCTGAGCGCCAAGGACGAGATCAATCAGGCTGGTGGTTTTTACGTCTTCGCCCGTTCTAAGTAACGACCACGAGACAAAGATGATACGGGAAAAGCATGAATGCTCTCTGTTATTGGTTTCTTCGGACGTGGGTTCGACTCCCACCGCCTCCACCAATAAATTTTACTTACACGTCAAATGTCCCCACCTCACAGTGGGGACATTTCTGCTTTAACGCGTATTTTCGCTGGTCATCTGCTTCCCTGCTACGAGGAGAGCCGCGCTCGCCGCCTACCGCGAGTGGCCGAGGCGAACGAGGATGCCGGCGGAGGCGCGGACGTCGTTCTGATGATTGGCGGCCTGATTGTGGAAGTTCGTGCGCAGGTATTCGACCTGGGCCGGCATGATCTGCAACCGAGGGGTGAGCCTGACGAGCAAACCTCCACCCGTCTGCAGAGCGAAGACGGTCGAGGTGGCGCCGATAGCGTTCTGAGGTGAGAGGCTGCCTGATGTGTAGGAGCTGCCGGCGAGGGCGTCGCCGAAGAGGCGAACGCGATAGCGCTCGATGGGCGGCTCATACCGTAGACCGAAGGTATAGGTGAACTGGGTGAGGTTGTAGTTGTCCTGCGTGATGCCACTACGGCTGGTGCCAGTGAAGTCGACAATACCCGACCAGTGCGGCGCCAGGCCGATCTGCAGGACGGCACCGCCGCCGTTCAAGGAGAAGCACTGGCAGCCAGACAGGATGTTGGTGTGGATGTAGGTGTAGTTCACGCCAACATCGATCGGATGCCCGGACTTGAAAGGCTCCACCACCTGGGCTCTTGAGGTGAGCCCGGTCGTGGCGAACAGAACAAGCGGAAGAATCATTTTGAGACGTTGCTGAAGGCTCTGCATTGAAGTTCTCCCTTACTTGATCGTCAGCGTGACGGAGGTTGAGTGGGTGAGCGCACCGCTGGTACCGGTGACGACGATCGTGTACGTCTTCGGAGGAAGCTCGAAGCCGGTATTGACACCGCAACCCATGGTGGAGAAGGCCGCCGCACTGAAGAGTGCGAAGAGGCACAGGGCGAGGAGTCTTGGCAGGCGGCGCTTGCGCATACCGAAGAGGAGGCAGCCAAACAGCGTGGCTACGGAGATCCCCAGGGTGCGACCAGCGCTGCCGGGCTGGGCGGGTACGAGCGAGCGCGCCTGGACCGGAGCCGTCACGATGGTCATGGTGGTGGAGGTTGGGCCAACTCCCGGTGCATACGTCGGGTTGGCAAACGTTACGGTCGCGCCCGGAGGCAGGCCGGTTGCCGTGAGGGTGACGGGCGAGTTGAATGGCGTCGTCAGTTCTGAGAGCGAGACGGTGTAGATCGCCGTGCCGCCAGAGTAGACGGTCTGACTTGCCGGAGTCGCAGCGATCTGGAAGTCGTTCGTCGTCACCGTAACGGTGGTGGTGAGGGTGGACGCTCCGTAGTTAGCAGAGCCCGCGTAGGTAGCTGTGATGGTGTCTGTACCGACAGGCAGCACGGTCGTTGTGACGGTGGCAGTAGAGACACCATTGTTTGTGGAGACGTTCGCGGTGCCGAGGGTAACGCCACCGCTGGTGAAGGTCACCATGCCGGTCGGAAGGAAAGAGACTCCGGAGATCGGCGGGATGGTGAAGGTCAGGGTGATCGGCGTACCGAAGGGTGCGGTCGTCGGTGATGCGGTGAGGGTATCGGCTGCGCCCGAGGCGGCAGCGACGGTCACGCTGGTGGTGGATGTGATGGCGACGAAGTTGCCGTTACCAGGGTAGGTCGCGGTTACCGTCGAGGTGCCGACGGGCAGCGCCGAGGTGACGGTAGTCGCGACGCATGAGGTTGGGGCGCCGGTCGCGGGAACCGCTGCGATGGCGCCGGTACCCAGAGTGACGCCGCCGCTGGTGAACGTCACCGTGCCCGTCGGGCAGACTCCGTTGATAGGAGCGATGGTTTCGGTGAGCGTGACCGGACTGCCGTAGCTGCTGCCAGCCGTGGAGGTCTCAGCGAGTGTGCCGGTGGAGGTGGCGGCGCTGACGACCTCAGTCGCCGTTGCGGTGCCTGCACCGTAACTGGCGTTGCCGGGGTAGGAGGCCGTGACGGTGTCCGTTCCGACAGGCAGGGTGGAGGTTGTCAGCGTAGCGGTGGTGACTCCGCCAGAGGTGCTGAGGGCTCCTGTGCCGAGAGTGACGCCACCGCTGGTAAAGGTGACCGTCCCGGTCGCTGGGGTGGAGGCTCCGGTGACGGGGGGCACGGTGAAGGTGAGCAGGACGGGTGAGCCGAAGACCGAGCTCGTCGGGTTGAGCGTCAGCGTGTCTGCCGAGCCGGAGGCGGCGCCGACGGTCACTGATGCCGTGGAGCTAATGGCGGTGAAGTTCCCGGCGGCCGGAGCGGTTGCGGTGACGGTGTCGGTTCCTACCGGCAGGGCCGTTGTGGTGATAGCGGCGACGCAGGAGGTGGGTGTACCCGTGGCAGGCATTGGCGAGAAGGTGCCCGTGCCGAGGGTGACGCCGCCACTGGCGAAGGACACGGTAGCGGTGGGGCAGACGCCGTTGATGGGAGCGATCGTTTCGGTGAGTGTGACGGTCATGCCGAAGGTGTCGCCCGTAGCGGGGGAGATCGCCAGGCTACCGGTCGCGGTGGCTGGGGTTACGGTAACCGCGGCGGTCGGGCTTGATGCGCCGTAGTTGCCGTTGCCAAGGTAGCTGGCGGTGACGGTATCAGGACCGATGGGCAGCGCGGAGGTGCTCAGTGTGGCGGTGGTGATGCCACCGGTTGTGCTGAGGGTTCCTGTACCCAGGGTCGTGGGGCCGTTGCTGAAGGTGACCGTACCCGTGGCCGGGGCAGAGGCTCCGGAGATGGTTGGGACGGTGAAGGTCAAGAGGACAGGCGAGCCAAAGACCGAGGTCGTCGGATTAGCCGTGAGGGTGTCCGTGGCGCCACTGACGCTGGCGACCGGCTCGGTGGTGGTGGAGGAGATGGCGCCGAAGTTACCGACGGCAGGCGCGGTAGCAGTGATCGTGTCGGTGCCTACGGGCAGCGCGGAAGTGGTCGTCGTCGCGACGCAGGCGGTGGGAGCTCCAGCGGGTATCGCTGAGAAGATGCCCGTGCCGAGGGTGATGCCGCCGCTAGCGAAGGTCACGGTAGCGGTGGGGCAGACGCCGTTGATGGGAGCGATGGTTTCGGTGAGCGTAACGGTCGCGCCGAAGGTGTCACCCGTGGCCGGTGAGGCGGTCAGGGTGCCATTCGCGGCGACGGCTGTGACCGTCTCAGTCGCGGTGGCCGAACCGGCAGCGTAGTTGGCGTTGCCGGGGTAGGTGGCTGTGATGCTGTCGGTGCCGACGGGCAGGACGGAGGTCGACAGTGTCGCCGTCGTAATGCCGTTGGCGGTGCCGAGATTGCCGGTGCCGAGGGTGACGCCGCCGCTGGTGAAGGTCACCGTTCCGGTAGCCGGCGTGGAAGCTCCCGCGACGGTCGGCACCGTGAAGGTGAGCAGGACCGGGGAGCCGAAGCTGGAGGTCGCCGGGTTCGCGGTCAGCGAGTCAGTCGAACCGGAGACGACACCGACGGTCTCCGTGGTGGAGGAGGAGATCGCGTTGAAGCTGCCACTGGCCGGGGCCGTCGCGTTGATGGTGTCGGTCCCTACCGGCAGCACGTTGGTGGTAATCGTCGCGATGCAGGCTAACGGCGTGCCAGTTGCCGGGTCCGGCGTGAAGCTGCCTGTGCCCAGCGTGGTGCCGCCACTACTGAAGGTCACAGTTGAAGTTGGGCAGACGTTGTTGATCGGAGCGATGGACTCCGTCAGCGTGACGGTGGTGCCATAGGTGTCGCCCGTTGCCGGTGAAGCGGAGAGCGTGCCGCTAGCCGTGGCAGGGGTGACGGTTTCGGTCGCGGTGGCAGAACCGGCTGCATAGTTGGCATTGCCAGGGTAGGTCGCCGTAATGGTGTCCGTACCGACAGGCAGGGTGGAGGTCGTCAACGTGGCGGTGGTGATGGCGTTTGCCCCGGTGCCGGCGGTGCTCAGAGTTCCGGTGCCGAGTGTGGTGGAGCCGTTCGAGAAGGTCACGGTGCCAGTCGGCGAGGCGGAGGCTCCGGCAATGGTCGGGACGGTGAAGGTGAGCAGGACCGGAGAGCCGAAGACAGAGCTTGCCGGGTTAGCGGTGAGGGTATCGGCTGAGCTCGGAGCGAGCGCGACCGTCTCGGAGACCGAGGAGGAGATGGCGCTGAAGCTGCCAGCCGCCGGAGCCGAAGCGGTGATGGTATCCGTGCCGACCGGCAGCGCGGAGGTGCTAAGTGATGCGACGCAGGTCGTCGGGTTCGCGGCAGGCGATCCAGTGAACACGCTCGTGCCAAGGCTGACACCACCGCTCGAGAAGGTGACTGGGGCAGTTGGGCACATGCCATTGACCGGCGCTATTGTCTCGGTGAGCGTGACCGTGGTGCCGTAGGTGTCGCCGGTAGCGGGTGAGGCCGTGAGCGTACCGGACTGGGTGGACGGAGTGACTGTCTCCGAGGCGGTGGCGGTGCCTGCCGCGTAGTTGGCGTTGCCAGGGTAGCTGGCGCTGACGGTATCCGTGCCCACCGGCAGTACTGAGGTGTTCAGCGTTGCGGTCGTGACAGCGCTGGCACCCGTACCGGTGGTGGTAAGGCTTGCGGTACCAAGCGTGGTGGAACCGTTGGTGAAGGTGACGGTGCCGGTCGGCGAAGCGGAGGCTCCGGCGACGGTGGGCACGGTGAAGGTGAGCGCTACAGAGGAACCGTAAGCCGAGGTGGTCGGGTTCGCTGTGAGCGTGTCGCTCGCGCCAGAGGCGGCGGCGACGGTCTCGTTGGTGGTGGAGGAGATCGCACTGAAGCTGCCCGCAGCTGGAGCGGTTGCGGTAATGGTATCTGTGCCCACCGGCAGCGCCGTGGTGGTGAGGGTGGCGACGCAGCTTGTCGGGTTGGTCGCAGGTACACCGCTAAAGGCGCTGGTACCCAGGGTGGTGCCGCCGGTCGCGAACGTTGCTGTCGCGGTGGGGCAGACACCGTTGATGGGAGCGATCGTCTCCGTCAGTGTGACAGAGGCACCGAAGGTATCACCTGTTGCTGGCGAGGCAATGAGCGTTCCGGTGGCGCTGGCAGGGGTGACGGTCTCGGTCGCCGTGGCGGAACCTGCGGCGTAGTTGGCGTTACCCGGGTAGCTGGCGGTGACGGTGTCAGTTCCTACCGGCAGTGCAGAGGTGTTAAGGGTGGCGGTGGTGACGGCACTGGAGCCGGTGCCGGTGGTGGAGAGCGTACCGGTGCCGAGGGTGACTCCACCGCTGGTGAAGGTCACCGTTCCGGTCGGCGAAGCGGAAGCTCCAGAGACGGTCGGGACGGTGAAGGTGAGCAACACCGAAGTCCCGAAGGTGGAGCTGGTCGGGTTGGCTACGAGCGTGTCCCCTGCCCCAGGTGCAGCAGCGACGGTCTCAGACGTGGAGGACGAGATCGAGTCGAAGCTTCCGGAGGCCGGAGCGATCGCGGTGATGGCGTCCGTACCTACCGGGAGCGCGGTGGTGATGGTGGTGGCCGTGCAAGTAGTCGGGTTGCCGGCAGGCGAGCCGATGAAGGAGGCCGTACCGAGCGTGGTGCCGCTGCTGGCGAAGGTGATTGCTGCCGTCGGGCACATGCCATTGATGGGAGCGATGGTCTCAGTCAGCGTGACGGTTGAGCCAAAGGTGACGCCCGTTGCTGGCGACGCGGTGAGGGTACCTGCGGCGCTGGCCGGAGCGACGGTTTCTGTCGCCGTGGCCGATCCGGAGGCGTAGTTCGCGTTGCCGGGGTAGGTCGCGGTGACGGTGTCGGTGCCGACCGGCAGCACTGAGGTATTCAGCGTGGCGGTGGTGACGGCGCTGGCTCCGGTGCCGGTGGTGGAGAGTGTGCCGGTGCCCAGGGTGACGCCGCCGCTGGTGAAGGTGACGATGCCGGTCGGCGAGGCGGTGGCGCCTGTCACGGTCGGGATACTGAAGGTCAGCGTGACCGAGGTTCCGTACGTGGAGCTGGTTGGGTTGAGAGTGAGGCTGTCACCGGTGCTGGGAGCTGCAGCGACCGTCTCCGAGGTGGAGGACGAGATGGCTGCGAAGCTGCCGCCAGCCGGTGCGGTGGCGGTGATGGTGTCAGTTCCGACGGGCAGAGCCGACGTCGTCGCGGTCGCTACGCAGGAGGTGGGGCTGGCGGCGGGCGTTCCGGTGAAGGTTGCGGTGCCGAGCGTTGTGCCTCCGCTAGCGAAGGTCACCGTAGCTGTGGGGCAGGCACCGTTGATGGGAGCAACCGTCTCGGTGAGCGTGACGGTCGTACCGAAGGTGTCACCGGTGGCAGGCGAGGCTGTGAGTGTACCGGAGCCACTGGCGGGAGTCACTGTCTCGGTGGCCGTAGCCGAGCCGGAGGCGTAGTTGGCGTTACCCGGGTAGCTGGCGGTGATGGTGTCGGTGCCGACGGGGAGAGTCGAGGTGTTTAGCGTGGCGGTGGTGACGGCGCTCGCGCCGGTGCCGGTAGTGGAGAGCGTTCCCGTGCCGAGCGTAACGCCGCCGCTGGTGAAGGTGACGGTGCCGGTGGGAGCGGTGGCTCCGGAGACGGTGGGTACGGTGAAGGTCAGCGTCACCGAGGTGCCGAAGGTGGAGCTGGTCGGGTTGGCGACCAGGCTGTCGCCGGTGCTTGGGATCACGCCGACTGTCTCCGAGGTCGAGGAGGAGACGGCGCTGAAGCTTCCAGCGGCCGGAGCGGTGGCGGTGATGGTATTGGTGCCGACCGGCAGAGCTGTCGTCGAGGTGGTGGCGGTGCAGGAGGTCGGGTTTGCGGCAGGTGAGCCGGTGAAGGTGGCGGTGCCGAGCGTGGATCCACCGCTCGCGAAGGTCACCGTGGAGGTCGGGCAGGTACCGTTGATGGGAGCGACGGTTTCAGTCAGTGTGACAGTCCCGCCGAAGGTGTCACCCGTCGCAGGTGACGCAGTCAGTGTGCCGGTCGCAGTTCCCTGCAGCACGGTTTCAGTGGCTGTGGGAGCGGGTGAGGCGGCCCCGTAGTTGGCGTTGCCAGGATAGGTTGCGGTGATGGTGTCCGTGCCAACGGGCAGCGCCGAGGTGCTGAGCGTCGCGGTGGTGACCGCGCTTGCGCCGGTGCCGGTGGTCGAGAGCGTGCCCGTGCCGAGCGTCACGCCACCACTGGTGAAGGTGACGGTACCGGTCGGCGAGGCGGAGGCTCCGGCGACGGTCGGTACGGTGAAGGTGAGGACGACGGAGGAACCGTAGGCGGAGGTCGTCGGGTTGGCGGTCAGCGTATCGTTCGCGCCGGACGCTGCTGCCACAACCTCACTCGCCGTAGAGGAGATGGCACCGAAGCTGCCGCCCGCCGGAGCTGTCGCCGTGATGGAGTCCGTGCCGACGGGCAGAACCGTCGTCGTCGTGGTCGCAACACACGAGGTCGGGTTCGTGGAAGGCATACCCGTGAAGGTGCCCGTGCCTAGCGTCGTGCCGCCGCTGGCGAAGGTGACCGTAGAGGTCGGGCAGACGCCGTTGATCGGAGCGATCGTCTCGGTAAGCGTGACCGGAGCACCGTAGGTATCACCGGTGGCAGGCGTTGCAGAGAGCGTGCCGGTGGCTGAGGCGGGTGTCACTGTTTCGGTCGCGGTGGGTGAGGGGCTGGCAGCCGCGTAGTTGGCATTGCCAGGATACGTGGCGGTGATCGTGTCGGTGCCGACAGGTAGAGACGACGTGCTCAACGTAGCGGTAGTGGTGGCGTTTGCGCCGCTACCGACGGTGGAGAGCGTCGCTGTGCCAAGGGTGACGCCGCCACTGGTAAAGGTAACCGTGCCCGTCGGCGAAGCGGAGGCTCCGGCGACCGTCGGTACGGTGAAGGTCAACTGGACAGGCGAACCGAAGGTGGAGCTGGTCGGGTTCGCTGTGAGAGTGTCGGCGGCGCCAGAGGCGCTTCCAACCGTCTCCGTTGTCGTAGAGGAGATCGCACCGAAGCTGCCCGCGGCGGGCGCGGTCACGGTGACGGTGTCGGTACCGACCGGCAGCGCGGTGGTGGTGATGGTGGCGACGCAGGTGGTGGGGTTTCCAGCAGGAGATCCGACGAAGGTGGCGGTGCCGAGTGTCACACCACCGGCCACGAAGGTGGCCGTGGCGGTAGAGGTGGGGCAAGCACCGTTGACGGCGGACACGGTCTCGGTGAGAGTAACAGGCGCTCCGAAGGTCGAGGTCGTCGGATTTAGGGTGAGTGTGTCGTTGGTGCCGACGGCCTTGTTGACGACCTGAGCCACGGTGTTCGAGGTCGTGCCTGAAACGTAGTTTGTATTGCCGCCGTAGGTCGCGACGACGCTATCCGTACCCACCGGGAGTGTCGAGGTGGTGAAGGTGTAGACGCCTGCGGTCGAGGTCGCCGTCGCTGTGCCGAGCGAGACGGCGGTGGTGGAACCGGACGGAGTGTAGGTCAGCGGGACTCCACTCGCGGCGGTCGGCGTTCCATCGGCACCGGTAAGCGTTACGGTGAAGGTCGTGCTCTGGCCGTAGGTGCTCGGGTTCACGCTGGAGGTGAGCGCGACCGAGGCGGTGGCCTGGGTACCTACGCCATTAAGCGTGACCACCTGAGTCGCAGGGCTGGCATTCAGGCTATTGTCCTGAACGTTCATCGAGCCGGTGACGGTGCCGATCTGCGTGGGTGCAAAGCTGATCCCGTAGGCGCAGGTGGAGCCGGAGGCGAGCGTTCCAGCTGTGGAGCTCGAGGTAGTGAGATTTGGGCAGGTGCTGGTATTCGAGACACTGAACCCGGTACTGATAGAAGGATCGGTGCCTGCAGACGGTACGGGGAAGGTGGCAGTCGTGGTGCCTGTGCTGAAGACGTTGATCGTGCGCGGACTGTCTGAGCTGGTGGTGCCGATCGTGGTTGAGGCGAAGGTCAGCGTGGAGGCCGTACTGCTGATCTTGCGGACACGATTGTCCTTGGAATCTGTAATGTACAGATTGTCTGCACCGTCGAGAATAATGCCGGTGGGCGCGTTGAAGGTGGCGAGGCTCGAGGCACTCCCATCACCGCAGGCAGAGGTGCCTGCACTGCATGCAGTAGCAGAGCCGGCGATGGTGGTGATCGTCTTTGCGGTAGCGCTGACCACACGAATCGCGTTGTTACCGGAATCCGCGATGTAGAGATTGTCCGCGCTGTCTGTGTCGATGTCGGTGGGGGTGTTCAGAGTCGCCGAGGTGGCGACTCCCTTATCACCTGAATAACCAGCGGTTCCGGTACCCACGACGGTCGTCAAGATACCGGTAGAAGCGGTAAGAAGGCGGATCCTGTTGTCGCCGGTGTCGGCGATGAAGAGGTTATCGGATGGGTCCGCTGCGACCGACTGAGGTGCGTTGAGTGTCGCAGCCGTTGCAGCCCCGCCATCGCCGCAGGTGGCTGTTGTAGAGGTGCACTTTGTACCTGTACCGGCGATAGTGCTAATAAAGGTCGTACCTGTGTCCACTTGTCGGATGGCGTTGTTGCCCGTATCCACAATGAAGACGTTTTCGAAGGCATCTACGGTCACGCCAGCAGGGGCATTCAAGGTCGCGGCTGCAGCCAGACCCAGATCTCCCGTATAGGAAGCTGTGCCTGTACCCGCAAAGGTGCTTATAAAGCCAGTGATTTGGTTCACCACACGAATGCGGTTGTCGCCGGTATCGGCGATGTAAATATTCCCGAGGCCATCCACGGCCACGCCCAGCGGTGCGTTCAGGTTGGCTGAGGTTGCCGCAGCTCCGTCTCCGCAAGCGGCCGTTGTCGTCGCGCATTTGGTGCCGTTGCCCGCTACGGTGGTGATGACGCCCGTAGTAGCCGTGACCTTACGGATGACATTGTTCGCCGTATCGGCGATGTAAAAATTGCCCTGGAAGTCGATCGCTGACTTTGTGGGGGTTGCAAGCGTCGCCGCGGTCGCCGCGGCAGCGTTGCCCGAATTTCCGGAGGCCCCTGTGCCTGCGTAGGCGGAGGTTGTTCCAGGAGAGATCGCAACCTGCGGACCCGTGGCGTAGCCGCTTATGGGAAAGGTTATCGTGCCGGTGCTCGTAACGACCCGTAGCCGTGCCACGCGCTCACCCGTGTATTCGGGGGAGAAGGTTACTGGCACCTGGCAAATCGTGTTGTTGGGTGTGGTGACGGTGGTGCTCAGCGTGCAGTTTGCTACGGTTCCAACTGTAAACTCCTGTATCCCACCCTGTGAGGTGGGGACAGAAACACTGTTGATTGCGACTGCTGCCGTCGTCTGAATATATAAAGTGACCGCAGCGCTGGTGGAACCCACAGCTGTGGTGGGAAAGACGGGAAAATTCAGATCGATTTCTCGAACGACGCTCGCGCTGAACTCCGACTCGAGATAGCTACCTGTTTTTCGCAGATAGGTCAGCTTTTGCGGCAGATTCAACTCGGCCTGAATGGCGGGTCCGCCGTCTCCGGTATATCCTGCGGTGCCATTGCCGGCTGAGCTTTGTATCACTCCAGTAGATGACTTTACGATGCGGATGCGCTCGTTATATTTGTCAGCGATGATGAGGTCGTCGACAGGGTCGACATCGATCGAAGCGCCTCCGGTTGCCCCTTTGGCGGTGGCGGTATTGATCTCAGCGCTGGTTGCGGCGCCGCCATCACCGGTGAACCCCTGTGTCCCATTTCCGGCTACGGTGGTGATGGTCCCGGTAGTGGCATCGATACGACGGATCCGGAAGCCAGCCTCATCCGAGAAGTAATATTGTTCTTGGGGTCGACCCGAACGCCGAAGGGATACTCAAGCTGAGCGCTGGTAGCGGCGATATTGTCGCCGTTATACCCCGCAGTCCCTGTTCCAGCAATCGTACTGATGACCCCGGTAGCAAGGGTGACCTTGCGAATGCGATCGTTGCCCTGGTCCGCAATGTAGATATTGCCGACCGAGTCAATGGCGACTCCGGTGGCGAAGTTGATCTGGGCGGACGTGGCGGCCGCGCCGTCCCCGGTATACCCGCAGGTGCCGTTGCCAGCTACGGTCTTGATGAGGCCGGTTGCAGCAACAACCTCTCGAATACGGCAGTTCTGCTTATCTGCGACGTAAAGGTTGCCGGAGGAGTCGATCGAAAGACCCTCGGGAAAGTTTAGCTCAGCAGATGTAGCGGCCTTGTTATCACCGTTATATCCAGAAGTGCCGTTGCCGCGACGGTGGTTACGATGCCGGTGATGGCATCGACGCGACGCACACGGCTGGTTCCGAAATCATTGAAGAAGACATTGCCGGCGCGATCGATGGCCGTCTCCTGCGCGTTATTGATCTGCGTCTGGGTGGCCTGGATGCCATCGGCTCCGTTGCCTGTGGTGCCGCTTCCAGCGATGGTATGGATGGTGGGCACGACGACGATGTTCTGCGCCAGAACAGCCGGTGGAAGCGATGCGATCAGCAGCCCGGTGCAGAGGGTCCATAGAAGGACGCGTGCGGCGAGGTTCTGGGGCGCGGGTTCCGGAAGCGCGGTCCTGCACGAGTCCGCCCATAAGGCGCAGTTCTGCTGTGGATGGCGCGATGGACGTTCGAGGCTGTGTGCCGAAAGGGGTAGCGCCAGAGGTGAGATGTCTCTCTGTTTCGTCGTCAACGAGGAGACCAGCAGGGCATCGATATAAGACGCAAGAGACTTGAGAGAGTGCGCAATCCGCATGGCGTAGATATCTCCAGATCGGCAGTACGGCAAAAAGAACAACAAGGAATTCAGTTTTTAGACTTAGACACCCACCTGCGAAAGTAATACCGACTTACTTTTGCGAAACGAATTAATAGCTGAAGCGTCCAAACATAACGATGTAAGAAAGTGCAAAATACAACGTCAGAACTACGTAAAATAAATCCACGTATAACAACCGGGCTAAGCTCGAAAAGGCGTGAACCAACTCAACTATTTATCGCGAGATAAAGGGCGCTAGCATTCGAATCTGAGCCAAAAAAACTATTCGCAAAATCTATTGTCGAAACGTGTACCTGTACCTTCTGGATTTACGAATAAAAAAATAACTTACTAAAAATGCCCATAAGGGTTATCCCTATGAAGGTGTTACACGTTATTCCTGGTTGGCAAAACTGACAGTACTCAATCTGTGAACTATAGAAATTGATTCAGATCAATTTCATTGGAAAATGACCGACGCCCACAGCTATAAAAACGCGTGCCCATTTTGGGCTCGCATTTTTAGATATCTCGACGCAGAGTCTTCCTTTCGATCGTAGAGCGTGGGCTCGTCATTCTTCTCCTCTGAGCGATTTCTGAAAGACATGGGTTTCGGCGACCTAACGTGACCCGCGAGTAGACACTTCCCTTTCCATCCATGACGAAAGTTTCCACTGAGCCTAGTCGGGGAGTGCTCTCGTCTGAAGAGTGTCTATCGGCGGAGACCCTCGAAACATGAGCCCACAACCCCTCCTGGCGCAGGATCCGTCAACGGATAAGGGGCCGGTATGGAGATTGCTTATGCAACCCATAGGAGAGCGGCGGTTCTGTTGATTTGTCAGGATCGTGTGCTCATAATCGAACCACGATAGAAGCGAGAGTGAGCTCTTTATTCCTGGATTCCCCGTGAATCCAGCGGAATTGCCTCGAACATCGACCAAGCGTGACGCTTCTGCGCCTTCTTGCAGACCGGACGGCCTCCCCCGATTGCAGGCCGGGCGTTCTGACATAACGAGATTCCCGACTCGATGCCATTCGAGCGCCACCAATTTTCACCTCGTCCTTCATCTCCAGGAGATCCCATGCACGTTCGACCGATTCGGCAGTATTGTCCTCTGATCTTCGCTCTTATACTGGCGGTTCTTGTTCCCGCGACGATCGTTGCCCAGACGAATACGACGCGCCTGAGTGGTATCGTGACCGATCCGACGGGAGCGTTAATTCCCGAGGTGGCGGTGGAGTTGAGCAAGCCTGACATCGGGTTTGTGAAGGTGGTGAAGTCCGATTCGGGTGGCGCGTACAGCTTTGATCAGGTCACCCCCGGCAGTTACACCGTGACGGTAAGTGCCGCAGCCTTTTCGCCTGAGGTGGAGAAGGTAGAGTTGTTGGTGGCGACACCGCGCATCTTGAACTTCAAGCTGAAGGCCGGAACTACGGAGGTCGTGAACGTCGAGACAACGCTGGCGCAGTTAAACTCCACCGACGCGACTCTGGGCAAGGCCTTCGACAGTGCGCAGGTCCAGAATCTGCCCTACCTGGCGAACAATGTGACCTACCTGCTCTCGCTTCAGCCGGGTGTTCTGGCAATCGATAGCGGAGCGCAGACGGGTGGTCTGAATACAGATCCCCGTACGGGCGTTGTTAATGGAGCTCGGCAGGACCAGACGAACATTACGCTGGATGGTGTAGATAACAACGATCAGGTATTCGGCTACGCTTTCAACGGAGCGCTGCGGTCCACGCGTGACTCGGTAGAAGAGTTTCGTGTGACGACGACGAATGCTAACGCTGATGCGGGTCGTTCCTCCGGCGCGCAGGTTTCGCTGGTGACGCGAAGCGGTACGAACAACTTTCATGGCAGCGCATATGAGTACTATCGAGATCCGGGGACAACGGCGAATAATTGGTTCATCAAGCAGGGACAGCTGAACTCTGGAACGCCCAACATCGCGGCGAAGGTGTTGCAGCACACCTATGGCGCTTCGCTGGGTCTGCCTATCAAGAAGGACAAGCTGTTCTTCTTCGGTGCGTATGAAGGCTTCAAGCAGGCGAGCGATGTGCCGGTGAGTGAAACCGTTCCTTCGGTGTTCGGCGGCGGCGGTCTCTACACGGGAAATGTGGTGTATGAGGCCTGCCCGACGACTTCTCCCGGCTGCCAGAACAGCACGATATTGAAGACGCTGACGCCAACGGACATTGCCCAACTCGACGGGCGTGCGTCGGACTCAAACTGCGCTACTACGACCTGCTATGCGCCGGCGACGAATGCGGCCGCGATCGCGTACTTCAAGCAGTTCCCTCTCGCGAACGCTCCCGGTGCGGCTGATCCCTACAACACTGGCATCTACAACTTCACCTCTCCTTCGCCCATTCATCAGATTACGAACATCGTTCGTCTCGATTACAACATCACGTCTAAGCAACTTTTGTTTGTGCGCGGCAACCTGCAGAGTGACAATCAGGCGACGCCGCTGCAGTTCCCTGGCCTGCCCGCTGCGTCAAATGTCTTCGGCAACAACAAGGGCATCAGCGCAGGGCACACCTGGAACATCAACGACCGAATGACGAACAACGCACGCTATGGCTTCACCAGCCTCGGTAGTGCGAGTCGCGGAACGGGTAGCCAGCCCTTCGTCAACTTCGGAGCGTTCAGCACGTTGACGGCGGCGACGACCAGCACGGTGTATAAGGTGCAGACGAGCAATTTCGTCGATGACTTTACGTATGTTCATGGACGCCACATTGTGCAGGCGGGTGTGAACATCACACTGCTCTCTAACGGCCAATACTTCGATGCACCCTTGCTGGCGGAGGCGCAAGTGAGCCCGAATCTGCTGGCAACGGCAGCGATTGCCAACCAGGGCGGCAGCTACGATCCCGGTGCGTTTTCCTGCGCGGATTGCGGCCAGGTGGCAAATGCCTATGCCAGCTCGTATAACAACGCCATCATCGCCAACATCGGAGCGATGGAAACGGCGACCTCCGGTACAGAGTTCAAGGTGCAAAACAACTCGCTGGTGCCGCAAGGCGTTGGCGTTATTCCGACTCACACGTATAAAAATGTCGAGCAGGAATACTACGTTCAAGACCAGTGGAAGGTCACCCCGCATCTGACGCTAACGGGCGGTCTGCGCTATGTGCATCTGGGCGTGCCGTACGAGAAGGACGGGCAGCAGATTGCACCGACCATATCACTGAACACATTCCTCGCGGACCGTATTAGTGCGGCGGCCAAGGGCTCTGCGTACGACACTGACATCAGCTTCCGCGCCTCCGGTTCGCCCAACGGACAGCCGAACTTCTGGACGCCGCAAAAGTACAACTTCGCGCCGCGCCTCGCTTTTGCTTATGCGTTCCCGGATGCCAAGACATCGATTCGCGGCGGCTTTGCGATCTCCTACGATCACTTCGGTGCCGGTGTGATCGATGCCTACCAGTCGAATCAACAGTCTCTGCTTTCACTGGGGCAGACGAACCTGGCTACGTATACGGACATCAACTCCAACCCACGTTTCACCGGCTACCACAATGTACCTTCCGTGCAGGGAGCCACAAGCGCATTGCCACTGCCGTTCACGCCGGCGGAGAGCCCCTTCACCTTCGACTACAGCATTAACGATAAGCAGAAGACGCCCTACGCCGAGACGTTTAACTTGACTGTGGAGCGCCAGCTACCGCATAGCGTCGATATCGTGGCCTCCTATGTGGGCCGCCTCGGCCGCCACCTGGTACAGAACCTCGACGTTGCGATGCCGACCAACTTCTACGACCCAGGCAGCAACCAGACATACTTTGCAGCGGCAACCGCCTTTGACAAGATGGTGGATGCGGGAACGACCGTAGGTGCGATTCAGAACAGCGGCTTCTTCCAAAATGTGTTTCCGCACTTTGCGTATCAGGACCCGGTCTCGGGTGTGAACTACACGGGTGCTCAGGCTTATTACGATGTGTTTGCTGCGAACCGCGGAAACGAGACGAATGCCCTGTTCCAGGCGGACACCGATCCGACGGCGTCGCCGAATGGACAGAGCTTCCGCTTCTTTTTCCCGCAGACTTCGTCTGTCTATGCGCAGTCAACGATCGGCACCAGCAGCTATAACGCACTGCAACTTTCGGTGCGGCAGGTACTGCATTATGGTCTTGAGTATGACGTGAACTATACATTCTCGAAGTCGCTCGACGAAGGTTCCGATCCTGAGCGAAATGGTTCTGGCGGCAGCCCGGTGATCAACACCTTTTCGCCGAACCAGTGGTACGCGCCATCGGACTTCGACGTGCGGCATAACATTACAGCGAACTACACTGCACCTCTGCCGTTTGGTCGCGGCAAACCGTTCTTCAGCAATGCGGGCTCCTGGATGGATCGCCTGATTGATGGCTTCCAGCTGAATGGCGTCGTACATTACAGCTCGGGTTTTCCGTTCAGCGCGGTTGACTCGAACAACTGGGGCACGAACTTTGCCTTCAACAGCAATATGGTCCAGACGGGACCGATTCCAACCGGCGGACATCGTTATATCGCGGCCGAACAGACGGAGACAGCCCTGAAAGGCATCACTTCGGCGCAGGCCAACGCGAACCTGCGGCCCGCATATGTGGGTGAATCCGGCCAGCGCAACAACTTCCGTTCCGACGGCTACCTGTCTATCGACGATGGGTTGTCGAAGAGTTTCCGCACGTTCAAAGAGCAGGAATTCCGTATCTCGGCAGAGGTGTTCAACGTGTTGAATACGAACCGTTTTGCGAGTGTCCAGACGAGCGGTGTGAGCCCGAATTTCGGGGTCTATCTAAACAGCAACACGACTCCTGCATTACTTTTGCAGCCGCGACAGATGCAATTCTCGGGCAAGTACATCTTCTAGCGTTGAGTTGCGGCGGGTGTAGACGGGGAGCCAGGGCGAAATCGCCCTGGCTCTTTCTGCTGTCTCCCGTCTTTCCTGATCTGATCGCTATCCAACAGCGCCATCTGCATGCGACGCAGGTCCGGTCAGAACGAAAGGGTAGACGCGCGGCCGCCATAGCTGGCCGAGTCGCTGTAGCTCCTTGTCTTCGCCCCAAATAAAGGCGTATTTGATACCTATAGAGAACTTATTTCAGCAAAAACAGCTGTCATACAGATCATGGAAATGGCTTGACAAGTCCTCGCGAGTTCATGGAGGATGCCAGACCGATCACGATTCTTGTTTTACAGCAATGCCAAAATCTCCGCTGGGGCTTCTCTCCTGCGGGTGGTCTTGGACTGAGCTATGACCAACAAGAGCGTCTGGAGTTTTCCATGTTCCTGCTGACTTCGCGCCGCGTTTTTTCCATCTTGTCCTTGCTGCTGATCGCTGTTTTGTCCGGTGAGGCGCAATCTCCCATCGCGCTGCCGTACACGATGACTACGCTCGCCGGGTCCGCACCGATGACTGCGGCCTCCGGTACGCAGTGCCCCGGCCTCGCGACAGGTGTTCGCTCCACCGATGCCTACGGTGACGGCTGCCTTGCGACGAATGGCATCTTTGGAGCAGCGGGTCGCGGGGGTGTGGTAGCGGACGCGTTCGGCAATGTGTTTGTGGCCGATGATGTGGATGCGATCATCCACATGGTGAATGGCAGCACGGGTATCATGACGACGCTGGCGGGCAATGGGGCAGTCTGCTCGGCGAAGAAGGACTCCGCAGGCGATGGCTGCCTTGCCGCGACGCAGACGGTAACCAAGGGACAGCGCGGAATCGGTATTGATCCCTATGGCAACGTGCTTCTGGCTGGGTATAGCGACAACCTGGTTCACGTTGTGTGCCGCACGGCTTCCCCGCTCTGCTCGGCGGCGCAGATCGGTTATATGGAACTGGTGGCGGGATGCGTAGGCACGAGCGGCGGTGGCGCAACGGCTGGAGTCGGTGCAGACAATGTCCAGGCGGCGCAGGTTGGCGTCGGCACTTGTTCGCCGGCCGGCGGCGAGGTGGATGCTCCGCGGGGTGCGTGGGGAGATATCTACGGCAACGTCTACTTCGCGGATACATCTTCTTCGAGGACGCGTGTTGTAGCCGGGCCTAAGACCTCGAGCTATTTCACCGGGACGAATCCGCTGTATGCGGCGCTGGGTGTTTACTATGCGTCAGTGACGCAGGGCTATGCGTACTCCGTAGTCAACACATCAGGAACGGGTACGGGAACGGGTGGCACCGCGACTTCCCTGGCACAGTCCTGCTCGGTCACGACGAACGGCGCAGCTTACACGGGGACGGCGCTTGATACGCTCGGCGATGGCTGCCCATTCGAGTTCAGCTCTGTGAGTGCATCTTCGGGCTACACCAGCGGCGTGAGTGTTGATGCTGCGGGCAACATGCTTTTCACAGATCCGGTTCACGGTCTGCGGGTGTTCTTCGTCACCAATGCAGGCACGGCAGGTGCAGCAATGGCGAAGGCGATCAGCACCAACAATACGGGTGTGACACCTCAGCCAGGTTTTATCTACATGCTTGCCGGTGGCGGAGCGACTGCGCTTAGCGCGACGCCGACACTGGGAACGAACACGGCGGTTTCGGACACCACGACGACGAAGCTCGACGTCAGCCCGCAAGGCAACGTCTATATCGGCGATTCCAGCAAGGTGCTGTTTTACGACATCAATACGGGGTACATTCGTCTGCTGCTGAGTTCGGGCACGAATGTTGCGGCTGGTAGCTACTGCAGTGGTAGCAGTGGGCAGAAATCTCTCAGCGCTTACAGTGATGCGTGTCCGGCAGCGAAGTCGCTGTTCTCCAACAATAACGGTCTTGGCATTGCGACGGACGGCTCGGGAAATCTCTATCTGTATGACGCTTCGAGCAACACCTCTGGCATGCTGGTGCGCAAGATACTGGCACAGGGACTTGCAGCACAGACCGTGGGCACGCCGCTGATCCAAACGCTTCAGGTCCACCTGCCTCAGACTGCAGCGGGTACGGTAGCCGGCTCGACGGCCACGCTTTCGGCTAATGCAGATCTCACAGCAGCGACGCCTGCCTGTGCGCAGAACGGCGACTTCTCGGTCGATTGCACCGTTGCGGTGACGACGACTCCCTCTGCCGCTGGTGCGCGGTCGGCGACGTTGACAATCGCGCTGCCTGCAGGCACCTGGGCTAACCCTATAGCCAACGTCGCGCTCAACGGTACAGCGACCGGTTCCGTACTGGCGCTGGACAATGCCTCGACGACGAAGGCAGGGGTTGCCACGGCGGTTGCGCCGTTGACGAACTCGGTCTTCAGTTCGATCGTGCCTGCAGGCGTAGCGCTGGATGGCGCGGGCAATGTTTACGCGATGGACAGCCAGGCAGGCTCTATCGTGGAATCGATCAGTGGCGCTGCATATACGCTCTCAACAGCGCTGCCGACAAACCCTGGCCAAATTGCGGTAGATGCGGTTGGCGATGTGTTCGCCGTTGGCAAGGGGACGACGACTATCGAGGAGTTGAAGGTGAGTGGCCCGCCGGCATCCGCAGCGGCGCCTTCGACGCTGACGGCGACCACGGTTGCGTACACACCTGGCATAGGTACTGCGGCTCCACAGGCAATTGCTGTGGATCTGGCGGGGAATCTCTTCGTCGCCGATTCCCAGGCAAGCGGCTCCAGCGTATATCGCCTTTCGCAGGTGGCAAACACGGCACAGTTCCAGACAACAGTAGTGACTGGGTTGAGCAATCCGGTTTCGCTGGCGGTTGATGGCCTCGGCAACGTCTACGTTGCGGACAAGACGGCAGGCGCTGTCTATAAACTGACGCCCGGCGTCACTGGAGCCTACACGCAGAGTACGTTGCTGTCTGGCATCACGCCCGTCGCTGTCGCTGTCGATCCAGCGGGCGATGTTTATGTACAAGATCAGGCTAGCGCTTCGGTGATCGAGGTACCTACCGCTGGCCCGACGACGGTAAGCGTCCTCACCGGGCTTACAACTCCAGTGGGCCTGGCAGTGGATGGCAAGGGAGACGTCTTTAGCGCGGATGCGCACAACACAAGCGTGACCGAGGTGGTGCGGAACTCCGTCAACTACAACTTCGGCACCGATGAAAGCACAGCCTTCGCCGGCACGCTGACTGATGTCGGCAATCAGGCCGCCAGTGGTTCGAACCCGGTGACGAACACCACAAACTTCGCGGTCGTCGCGGGCTTATCTAATGGCTGCTCGTTCACAAACAGCGTTCTGGGTGCGGTTGCGGCCAGCGATGCCTGCACACTCTCAGCTACGCTTGTCGGCGGAGGTTCCGGTAGCGTCACCGATGCACTCAGCTTTCTGCCGTCGTCTTCCACACTCGGTAGTCTTTCCTTGACCGGTACCCTTTCGGGTATCGCGGTCGCGACGTCGACCTCTGTCAGCGTTCCTAGCCCGTCCGTGCCCGTCTATGCGTCGACCGGCACGGAGGTGACATTCACCGTCACAGTCGCTCCCACGAGCGGTACGGCTGCACCTGCTGGAACGGTAGCCATCACCGTGGATTCTACGACGACGAACCCGACATTGGTGACCTCCGGAAGCAATGGCGTTGCGACTGTCACTCTATCTGGGCTTACTGCAGGTTCCCACACCATCTCTGCGGTGTATGCCACTAGCGGCAGTTTCACAGGTTCGAACTCTGGCACAGCCCAGAGCTTTACCATCGCGACCGTGCCGACCTCTGTGGCGTGGACGCCAAGCGCGACGACGCAGCAAGTCAGCCAGGCCATCGGCACCGGTGTGCTGGATGCTACTGTGATGCCGGCCATCGCAGGCAGCTACGTCTATACCGCAACTCCTGCAGGTGGTTCCGCGACCGGCATCGACGCATCAAGTTACCTCGGCATCGGGAGCTATGCGCTTGCGGTCACGTTCTACCCGAACGACTCTGTCGACTACGCCCCGTCCACGGCGACCATCACCAGCTTCTCCGTAACGAAAGCGACGGCGACGCCAAGCGCGGGTGCATCGACCAACGTCGTTGCAGCGGACGGCACTGGGAACTACACGAGCCTTTCCGCAGCACTGGCAGCGCTGCCTGTTACCGGCGGCGCAATCTATCTGAAGCCGGGTACCTATACTGGACAGAACGCCATCAGCTACCCGAATGTCTCTCTGCGAGGTCTCGGCGGTGATGCGACCAAGGTGATTCTCACTGCAGAGGATGGTGCTTTCTCCAGCCCGTTCACGGGTTATCTCGGAACAGGTACGGGTTCCGGTAATGCGAGTGCCAGCGGCGATCAGGGCTCGTCTACGCTCGATGTGACCAAGAGCGCGTACATGGGTCAGACCAGCGGCAGTACATCCTCACCCATTGGCGTCACCAACAGCACACAGTACACGCCGAATAACTTCTACGCTGAATATCTCACCATTCAAAATACTTACAATACTGACGCAGCTGCGACCTCGACCTATACCTATAGCTCGAGCAGCGGCCTTTGTACCAATACGGGCACAGCGACGCCGCTTAGCTCCCTGTACAACGCAGGCACACAGTGCAATTCACAGGCGCTCGCGTTGTGGATCGAGTCCGATCAGGCGGTTCTGAACAACGTCAACCTCATCAGCCAGCAGGACACCCTCTATGCCGGCAGCCAGGGATGCGGCAGCACATGCACGCCTGCACGGCAGTATATGTGGAAGGGCAACATCACCGGCGACGTCGACTACGTGTTCGGCGACGCAGCACTTGCGTTCGACCACACCAACTTCTTTACAACCTGGCACGGCACCAGCGCCACGGGTACAGAGACGATCGAGGCGCAGAACAAGAAGTTCCAGACCGGCAGCAGCAACGACTACCTCAGCGGGTACATCTGCAATGGCTGCACTCTGCTCTCGCAGAGCACCGGCATGACGAACCTCTACTATGGCCGCCCGTATGGCAGCTACTCCACGTGGATCATGCTCAACTCATTCGTCGATCAGGTGAACCCAGTTGGCTGGATCGAGTTCTCCGGCGACAACAACCTGCCAACGTCGACCTACGCTGAGTACAACACGCAGCCCTACACCGATCCCACAGTCGGCACCGCGCCTTACCCTGCAACACTCTTCGGCGGCTCGGTCACGCCTACCGGCGGCAACCTGGGCGCGGGTGTCAGCGGCGCTCGTGAGACGAGCTCGCAGGCGCCCGGCACACTCCAGGCCAGCAACACCATCAAGACCAGTTTGACGGCTGCTGAGGCCGCACAGTACTTCCCTGTAACGTTCCTCTCGGCTGCGGTGCCCACGCAGGCTTATCCGGGCTTCACAGCCAACTGGAATCCGACGACCGCGCTGGCCAACGCGGTGAATGCCTTCGCGCCTGCTGGAAATGTCACTCTTAGCGCTCCAGGCGCCAGCGTCACCATCCTGAGCCGTCCGCAGACGCCAGGAGCTGGATTGATTCCGACCGGCACGTACACCGTCATGGACTCCCTGAACAGCGCCACCGCGACAGTTCTGGCAAGCGGCACGCTGGACGCGAGCGGTGAAGCGTACCTCACAACCAGCGCTCTCGGCTCAGGCGTGCACACCATCACGGCGGTCTACAACGGCGATACGAACTTCAGCGGGGGGACCTCTGCGCCGTTCACGATCACAGTTCCGGCCGCGTCGCTTATCTCTACGACGACCTCGCTTACGGTCACCACGCCGAGCACAGCCTACGGCGGCACAATCAATGGCAGTGTGACTGTCACGGCGCAGACCGGCGGCGGAACCGTTACTGGAAATGTGACGTTGATGGCTGGTACAAACACTCTTGGCTCCTGCATACTCTCCGCGGGTTCCTGCACCTTTGCCGTAACCGGAGCGCCCGCGGGTACACAGGCACTGACCGCTGTGTATGGCGGCAGCAGCACGTATGCCACGAGCGATTCGTCCAGCGCCACGCTTCAAGTAGCGCGTGCTCTTCTGCAGGTCGTCGCCAGCAACGCGAACACGACTGTGGGCGGTACGTTGCCTGCACTGACCTACACCATCTCCGGCTTTATCGGTACGGACACGCAGGCGACCGCGACGACCGGCGCACCAACGTTGACGACCACAGCCACCAGCACCGCATCGCCAGGTGTTTATCCCATCGCGATCACCACCGGCAGCCTCGCGTCTGCAAACTACAACTTCACCTTCACCGGCGGCTACCTGCATATTGCTGCAGTAGGACAAGCTGCAGCGGTCGCCACCGGCGATACACGCACCGTAACTGAACCCGTATTCCCTGGTGTCTGCCAAACGCTTACGGCTTCCATCGCTTCTGTGAACAACGATATTCCCGATGCGGTCGACAACCCTGCGACCACTCCCGGCGTCAGCACGAATCCCGACCAGGCGCGGATCCAGGCCGCGCTCAATGCCTGTGCCGGCACAAGCCAGGCGGTGCGGCTCTCGGTCGATAACACCGGTCACAATGCCTTCCTCAGCGGGCCTTTATCGATGCCATCGAATGTGACGTTGCTGGTCGATCCGGCGGTCACGCTGTTCTTCTCGCGCAACGCGCAGGACTATGACACTGTCGCCGGTACGCACACGTGCGGCACTATTGACACCAGTTCAGCAACGAGCTCCTGCCAGCCGCTGATCCTGGTTCCTTCTACGTCTACGAACGTCGGCATCATGGGGTATGGAAAGCTCGACGGCCGCGGTGGCGATACGCTGATCAATGCGATTGCGCCCTACCAAGGTTTCACCTGGTGGGGACTCTCAGCTGCGTATGCCAGCCCTAACAGCCAGCAGAATCCGATCTTCGTGCAGGTCGCGGGCGGAGCCAGCAATCTTACGCTGTATAAGATCACGCTTCGCAACTCGCCGCTCTTCCACGTTGCCTTCAAGGGCACTGAAACGGGCTTTACCGCCTGGGACATCAAGATCGTGACACCGACGACCTCGCGCAACACCGACGGTATCGACCCTGGCGACGTGCAGAACGCCACGATTACGCGCTCCTGGATCTCCGATGGCGATGACAATATCGCGGTGGGTGCCTCCGGCTCGGGTGCAGCGGACCAGGGCGCGAACATGACCATCACCAACAACCACTTCTTCGCTGGGCATGGTCAATCCATTGGTAGCATCACAGAGGCCGGCGTCAGCAACATCCTGTGGGACGGCAACATCGCTGCGGGCAATGGATTTGCAGGCCACGGTAGTGCCGTCAGCTCTACCGGAACCTTCGCTGGCGGAGCCAACGATGGCAACTCCACAGGCATTCGTATCAAATCCGCTAACGATCGCGGTGGTTTGGTGACGAACGTGCAGTACTCCAACGAGTGCCTGCTCGACCACGCTACCGACATCCAGTTCACGCCGCTGTACAACACCAATACCGGCACGCTGACGCCGAACTTCAAGAATATCCTGATGCAGAATATCGTCTTTGTGAACGACGACGCCGGCACAGGCACGGTGCAATTCACCGGCGCGTCCAATGGCGCGACGACCAACCCGCTGCAGGTCACGCTCGATAACGCCACCTTCTCCAGCGCGCTCAGTGCAACGAGCTTCGTCAATTCGGGCACCGCCGGCACGGAGACCAACGCGCAGCTCACGTATGGTCCGGGGCAGGTTTCATCGAACTTCGTCACCGCGTGGAATGCCTTCGTCGGCGCCAATGGCAACACTGTAACCAACAACATCACGGCTGCCAGCCTGGCCGCTCCGGTGTGTGTCTTCACGTACCTTGCGCCCGAGCTCACCGGCCCCAACGGCCTACCCCAGACCCTCACCCAGGGACAGAACGCCACCGCCGTCGTCATCCTTACCCCGGCCGTTGGCGGAGCAGCGTATCCCACCGGTACAGTCACACTGACCGACGCGCTCACCAGCTCTACCTACACCGCCACGCTACTGGGCACAGGCGACACGATCTCCGTGCCGCTTCCTGCTCTCTCCGTTGGCACGCACACTTTCACGGCCACGTACTCCGGCGATAGCAACTACGTGCTGCCTACGGGAGCGACGTATTACGCTGCCACCAACCCCTACACCATCGTCGTCAACTCCGGCGCGCTCAGCAGCACTACGACCACGCTCAGCGGCGTACCGGCGGCCGCGTCCTTCGGCACCAACTTCACCGCCACCGCAACCGTTACGGGCAGCTCGCCTTCGGGCACCGTGCAGTTCGTCGTGGCTGGCGGTGGAGCTACCGGCAGCTACACCTATGCCACATCCAGCGTCATTGCAGGCTCAGCCTCAGCTACGCTCGCCCTGCCCTTCAGCGCCAGCGGCTACACCGTCACCGCCATCTACAGCGGCGATGTCGCCACCGCCGGATCAACCTCTTTGGCTGCAAACGTCAGCATCACTGCTGCTCAGACGATCACGCTGCTCTCGCTCAGCACCAACTCCACGCCGCTCGGACATCCGGTCCTGGCGACCGTCACCGTCTCGCCGGTGCAGGCCGTCGCGGGTACCCCGGTCGGCACGGTTTCGCTTAGCTATACGACAGCGACCAGCAGCACGGCGGTCTCGCTCGGATCCGCAACACTGTCCGGTGGTGTAGCTACCGTCGCCGCCGATCTCCCCATCGGCGTCGATCAGATCACTGCGACCTATGCGGCCAGCGGCAGCTTTGCCGGCTCGGTCTCTTCGTCGATGAGCGTCACCGTCGGCGCTGCTACGATCACGCAGCTCTCCACCAACCCTGTCCCTCTGGCATACACCATCACCAACCTCGCCGGTGGCGGCGCTGCCGTGCCCAGTACCGGCAACATGGCCTGTGCCGGTGCTACGGACAAATACGGCGACGGCTGCCTTGCCACCACGATAGCCTTCACCGCTGCGGACGATCTACGCGGAGTCTCCCCCGACCCCTTCGGCAACGTCTATATCACCGACATCAGTGCGACCCGCATACGGCGCATCTCTCCCAACGGCATCATCACCACCTTCGCAGGTGGCGGCTCCACCTGCACACCTCCCGCCAGCACCGCAGCCAACGGCACTGGCTGCGTGCCTACCACCGCCTCGCTCAGCAAGCCGCGCGGCGTCTCTGCCGATTCCGCCGGCAACATCTTTATCGCCGACTACAGTGGCAACAAGGTGTACGAGGTTCGCGTCGCCGACGGCCTGATGTATCTCGTCGCCGGCACCGGCACCGCTGGCACCCTCGGCGATGGTGGCCCTGCGGTTGCGGCGCAGGTCGACGCTCCGCGCAGCGCCTGGAGCGATGCCGTCGGCGACATCTACATCGCCGATACGAGCGCCAACAAGGTTCGTGTCGTCGATACAGCCGGTAATATCCACACCTTCGCCGGTACCGGCACTTCCAGTTCCACCGGCGATGGCGGCCTCGCCACCGCAGCCACGATCAGCAATCCGCAAGGCATTACCACCGATGCCAACCTGAACGTCTACGTGGCCGACGCAGGAAAGGTCCGTGTCATCTGTGTCACATGCGGCACAGGATCGCCTCTCGATACCGTCCTTGCGAAGCTCGGCGTGACTTCACCCGTGAACGGCGACATTTACACCATCGCGGGCAGTGGCGCTACGTCAACATTCACAGGTACGCTACCGACACTCTCGACGAACGTCTCGATGTCTGTGCAGAAGCTCGCTATCGACATCGGCGGCAATCTCTACATATCTGACAGCAATGGTTTCGTCTGGTTCCTGGACTTTCACACTGGCTACATCCGAGCGATCGCAAGTGCTGCAAGCTCTGTATGCGCTGCGGCCACAGACGCCTTCGGCGACAGTTGCCCCGCAACGCAGGCAAAGTTCGGCAGCAATGGAGGGAATGGGTTCGGCGCAGGCGTGGATGTCTTCGGCAATGTCTATATCGGTGACACCACAAACCTGCTTGTGCGCAAGGTGATTACCGGGCTCACAGCTACGTCTACCGCAGTGGGCTCGACGCAAACTCTGCCTGTCCAGATTCACTTCAATGCAGGCGACAGCCTGGCCGGCAGCAACGCCGTGGCGTATAGCTCGAACGAATGGTCGCTGAGCACGCCTACCTGCATTACCAACGCCGATAGCACCAGTGACTGCCTATTTAGCGCTATGTTCGCCCCGGCGGTTCCCGGCGTAAGATCGACGCCACTCACCATCAATGGCTCAGCCGGAAGCAAAGCAGCTCTCGCTCTACTGGGTACAGCGCTCGGTTCAGGAGCGACGCTCGACCCAGCGAAGAGTGTCAGCTTCGGCACAGGTCTGCAGGTAGCGGGCGTCGCCGTCACAGGCGCGGGTAACGTCTATGTGTCGGACCTCAAGAGCAAGAACCTGCTTCTCTTTTCTCCGTCATCCCAGGCACTCGGCACCAGCGCAACTGCGACGACGCTTGCCACGCTGACCGCGCCTGGAGCTGTGACGGTCGATCCACGCGGCTTCGTCTACGTCGCCGACACCGCCACGGGCCTCGTCACACAGGTCGCCCCCTCGGGCACCAAAACGACTCTGGCAACAACCTTCAAGACACCGTCCGGTCTTGCCGTCGACAGTCTCAATAATCTGTATGTCTCCGACTCCGCGGCGAAGGCGGTGTACGAGATTGATGCCATCACAGGCGCGAGCCGCACGCTGATTGCTTCTGGCCTGACAGCACCTGCGGGCCTCACCATTGCTCCGTCCGGAAACCTGCTCATCGCAGATACTGGCGCGGCCACGCTCTACAGCTACAACCCCTCGACCGCCGCGCTCGCCACCGTCAAGTCCCCTGCGACCGCCCCGGTAGGCGTAACCACAGACGCTGCGGGAAATCTGCTGATCGCCGATACAGCAGCGATCTTCGCCGTTCCTGCCAGTGCAAACAGCAGCTCGTTCACCGTTGCAAGCATCACGCCGACGTCCATTGCGACCGATGCCGCCGGCGATGTCTTTGCGGGTGCGGGCAGCGGGGTTATCAAGCTCCAACGCACGCAGAGCCTGCTACAGTTCGCCAGCGCAGCGTCTGCGGCACAGACTGCGACGCTACTTGAGTCGGGCAATCAGTCCCTGCAGTTGACCAGCGTCAGCCAGACCGACATGACGGACTTCACGCTTACAGCGACGGCATCAACAGACTGTGTCGTCACCGGAACGCTGCCTTCTTCGCTTGCGGTCGGCGGGGCCTGCAGCCTCAGCGCAACGTACACGCCAGGATCGCCTGCTCCACCTACGCCGAGCGATACGGCGACCTTCAACGGCAACCTCTCCAACGCCGCGCAGTCGTCGCCTTCCACTGTGCAGCTAAGCCTTACAGGCCCGGTCACGGTGCTTACCGATAGCCTGTCGCTGAACGCGCCCTCCCCTGCCTCGCCGGTCTACGGACAGGCGGTGACGATCAGCGCTACCGTCACCGGCGTTGCGGCGCTGGCTCCAGCCGGCTCAGTCACCTTCTCCGTGGATGGCGTGGCCACAACAGCCACTCTCACCAGCGGCGTCGCTATGGCCACGCTCAATGGGCTTGCAGCAGGTATGCATAGCGTCTCTGCGAGTTTCACCAGCAGCAACGGTTACCCGGCTGCCTCGACGATGACGGCGACCACCTTTACCGTCACCAAAGCGACCAGCGGCGTCACACTCAGCTCGAACCCGGCGGTCCCCGTCGCCGGTCTCGCCGACGTGCTCTCGGCAACCGTTACCGGCGCGGGCACCCTCACCGGCAATGTGGCTTTCAGCAATGGCACCACAACCCTCTGCACGGCGGCCGTCAGTGGCGTGGGCATAGCCACCTGCAGCTTCACTCCTGCGGCGGCTGGAAGCCTGAGCCTAACGGCACAGTACCAGGGGGACGCCAATCACTCGCCGAGTACTGCCAGTCTCACATTATCTGCGGCTTCCACAGACTTTACCCTCACCTTGACGCCTGCGTTGCAGACCGCGAATGCTGGCGGCAGCACGGCTTACACTATCACTGCAACAGGCGTGAGCGGCACACTCTACGGTCCGGTCACGCTTACAGAGATCGGTCTGCCAAGCAACTACAATATCAGCTTCTCACCATCCTCACTCGTGGGTGGAGCGGCGAACACCAGCACACTCACTATCGTGGCGCCCGCCACCATTGCGCGGTCGACACCGCAGACCACTAACAGTGGCCGCGGCTGGCTGATGGCGCTCGCTCTTCCCTTCTGTCTGCTGTTTGGAAGCCGCTACAGGCGAGGCCGTTATGCACTCAGCGTGCTGCTACTACTTACGGGTCTCGGCGCTGCTACCTGTGTGATCGGCTGCAGTAGTGGCAGCATGAAAGCGACCCCGGTGAACTATAACTTCACGGTCAGCGCTACGGGGCTATCGACGACCCACACCACCACCGCGATCCTGACGGTCGAGCCCACCCAATAATGCCTTACCGCTGAGTTTTGGTGCACGAACTATGGTTCGTGCGCCACTCTTTTGGAGAAGATCTGGCTTATGCGTCGCAGCAGCCGCAGGACCTGCGCACCACGAGTTGTGTCTCCAACACAACCTGCTGTGGGACACTGCGCCGCGCAGTACCGGGACTCAGCAGGCGCTCGAAGAGGAGTTCAGCTGCGGCGTGACCGATGGCTTCGATTGGTTGGCGGATGACACTGATCGAGGGCCGCAAAACCGCAGCCATCTCGAAGTCGTCGTAGCCCACCAGCGCGAGGGTCTCCGGCACCTTCACGCCGTGCTTCTGCAGCGTCTCGAAGACAGCGACCGTCGCGCTGTTCTTCAGCGTCAGGATCGCATCGGGCG
>NZ_JAGSYC010000024.1 GCF_025685545.1 Granulicella paludicola
GGTCCCGAGGCTGACCGGAAAACGAAACCCGCCGAACCAGCGTCACCGCTTGGCCAAACTGAGGATGATGAGGATAGTGAATCGTCAGAGAAACATGGGTAGTGTGTGAGTGCTTCGCAGATGCCCAAGGCCACCCGTGTTGCTGGGTTCTGGACGTGGAAGAAGCTTGGACGAAGCGTCAATGCCGGAGCCAAAGGCATCCGCATTCTTGCGCCGGTCCTGGGCGTTCGCCGGAAGAGGGACACTAGTGCCGAGAAGGACCTCACCGGGCAGAACGAGCCGATGCTGTTGGGTTTCCGCAACGCCTACGTCTTCGATATCTCACAGACCAACGGTGTTGAGTTGCCAGAGATGGAGAGCGTCAACGGCGACCCCGGCGAGAACATCGAGCTCCTGACCGCGTTCCTCACCAGCAAAGGGATTGCAGTGAGCTACAGCGAGAAGATTGCGCCAGCCCTTGGCATCAGCTATGGCGGACACATCGTGTTGCTACCGGGACAGTCGAAGGCTGAAGCCTTCAGCACGCTTGTCCATGAGGCAGGACACGAACTCCTGCACCGCAACGAACGCCGCACGGCAACGACGAAGACCGTGCGCGAGACGGAAGCCGAGGCCGTGGCGTTCGTTGTGGGGAAAGCCCTGGGGCTCGTGACCGGTTCGGCGTCTGCCGACTACATCCAGCTCTATAATGGCAATGCCTTACTCTTGGCCGAGAGCTTGGAAGTCATTCAGCAGACCGCTAGCATCATCCTTGCCGGACTGGAGCGGCGCGACGCGGACGAACTGACAGACGAGGAACTTGCGGCGGTCGCAGCATGAATACCGTGCGCGCGAGCAAGTAACAATCCTCTCGCTACACGAGACTGGGTAGACGGGATGCAGGCACTCCCGTCTACCTTTTTGGCGGCGCGGGAGACACCCTGCGGGGTTCTCCCGGCCCTCTTCCGGCGCCACGAAAGCTGTCATTCACACCGAATTCTGCACAAACGGTCTACACAGTTCCTACACAGCCACGATTAGCCGGATTAACCCATTTCGGATGAGTAATTTCTGAAATGGTATTCACCCTGCGGGAATGACAAGCCTGCGGAAATGACATGGAAAGAGGTTTGGCTGGAAGGTGAAGCGGACTGAATCAGAGGCTCTCAGCTGGCGGCGAAGAGCATGGCCTGGGCTGGTGTGGGGCGGCCCGCGGCGGCGGGCTGCTTGCGGGTGTTTATGGGGGTTCCGGTGGCGCGGGTGAGGAGCGCGTCGGAGGAGCGTTCGCCGAGGCGGTGGATGTGGCAGACCTGGCGCACGAGGTTGGCCATCTTGTTGCGGTAGTCGGTGCCGGCGAAGTCCATGGTAGCGTAGCGGCGTTCGTAGTCGGCGGCGAGGTGGGGGAACGTGTCGCGAACGAAGCTCAGCCAGGTAGGACGCGAGCACGATTTGAGGAACAGCGGGTGAGCTCCCAGAAAGCTGGCACCCGCTGCGGCAGCACGGTTCGCGACGGCGTCGAGCGACTGCAAACTATCGTTGATGCCGGGAAGCAGAGGGGAGCAGAGCACCCCGGCGGTGAGACCGGCTTCGCGCAGTTTGCGGACGGCATCGAAGCGGAGCTCGGGGCGGGGAGCGCGGGGTTCGAGCTGGCGGGCGAGCGCGCTGTCCGTGGTGGTGATGGTGATGTGGATGACGAGTGTGTTCTTCGCGGCGATCTGCTTGAGGAGTTCGATGTCGCGCGTGATGAGGTTCGACTTGGTGATGAGGCCGATGCGAAGGCCTTCGTGTTTCGCGAAGACTTCGAGCAAGGAGCGGGTGATGCCGACGCGGCGCTCGATCGGCTGATAGGGGTCGGTGGCGGTGCCGATGGCGATCTCGTCCTGATGTTTAGCGAGGTTGGGGCCGATGGCGCGGAGCTCCTGTTCGAGGAGCCAGGCGGCGTTCTCCTTGAGGTAGATCTCGCGTTCGAAGGCGAGTGCCCAGGGCTGCTGCGGACCTTCGTAGGTGCCGATGGGGATCTCGGCGATAGGGGCGGGCTGGAGGAACTCGTGGGTGTAGCGGGCGTAGCAGTATTTGCACGCGAACTCGCAGCCGCGATAGGGGTTGATGGACCACGCGAGGGAGAGCTGGCGTTTGGAGACGGACTTGTTGAGGATGGAGCGGGCGGTGAGGGACTTGAACTCGATGAGGTGCCCGTCGTCTGCGTGCGTGGCCAGCGCGGCGAGGCGGGAGAGACCTTTGGGAGCGACGGCCTGGCCGACGATGGGAAAGAGCTGGGGGGTCGTTGTCTGTTTCGCCATATCTTCGCCTCTCAATGATGCTGAGGTTAGGTTCGAACGAGGTCGATGTCAAGAGATAATTTCGCCTTAGTTTCGCTTTTTGAGCGTGGGGCGGCTAAGTTGTAGAAATGATTGGCGAGTGGCAAAACGCGAGTTTTTTAGGGAATCCGAGAAGTTAACGGCGGGAGGTGGGGGCGAAGGGAAGGAAGAAGACGAATTGGGTGCCGGTATTGCTGCCGGGGGCGGGGCTGGCGAAGGTGAAGGTGCCGTGATGGCGTTGGACGATCTCGGAGCTGATGGAGAGACCGAGGCCTCTGCCTTTGCGTCCTTTGGTGGTGAAGAAGGGTTTCAGGATCTTGTCGCGGAGATCGTCGGGGATGCCTCTGCCGGAGTCGGTGATCGAGGCGGTGAGGCCTTCGCTGTCCGGCTGGATGGAGAGTCGCAGGGTACCGCCGTTGGGCATGGCATCAATAGCGTTGCTGACCAGGTTGGCGATGACCTGGCGGATTTCGCCTTCGTGGCAGAGGACGGTGGCGAGGTTCTCGGGCCAGCAGGTCTCCACCTTGATATTGGAGGAGCGCAGCGGAACCTGAAGGAGGGCGAGGGCGGACTCGAAGAGTTCAGGGATGGAGGTGGCGGTGGGACCGGTGTCGTGGCGATAGAACTTGAGGGTGTGCGAGGTGATGCTGGCGATGCGGCCGAGTTCGGTCTGCGCCATGCCGAGATACTGTCGTTCGTCGGGACCAATCGCTCCCATGCCGATGAGGTAGAGGAGGTTCATGACGGATTCGAGGGGGCTATTGATCTCGTGGGCGACGGACGCGGTGATCTTCTCGATGGCGGCCATATTTTCGAGCTTGCGGGCAGCTTCGAGGGCCTCGAGCTGAGACTTGCTGACCATCTCGACCCAGACGGACTTTTCGCGATAGGAGGCGATGAGCAGGGCGATGGTGAAGAGGAGAGCGTTGCCGACACCGATGCGGGCCAAGGCCAGGCCACTGAAGGAGAGTGGTTGCCGGAGGCAGACGCTGCCTTCGTTGGGCATAAAGGCGGCCATGCCGACGTAATGCATACCGCAGATGGCGAGAGCGATGGCGATGGAGGCAAGGAGTCTGCGGCTGGGGCTGGCGACGCCGGTGCGGCTGCGGGCGAGGAGCTGCATGGCAGAAGAGGATGCGGCGATGGCGATGACGAGAGAGAGGACGACGAGATTGGCGTGCCACATGACGCCCTTGTCGAACTTGAGCGCGGACATACCGACGTAGTGCATGGCGCAGATGCCGCAGCCGACGAGGACGGCCTCAAAGAAGTTCGAGTCTGGCTTGCCTTTAAGTTGATTGCGGACGACGCGGTGCATGGCGAAGACGGACGCGGCGATGGCGATGAGGACGGAGAGCAGGGTTCTGTCGATGGAGTAATAGAGGGGGAAGTCGGGCTTCCAGGCGACCATGCCGACGAAGTGCATGGACCAGATGCCGAGACCGAGAGCGAAGCCGCCGAGCGTGGCCCACTGGCGGGGCTTATCGCTGAACTGAGTGTGATCGATGCATTCGAACGCGACGTATCCCGCGAAACAGGCGATCAGAAACGAGCCGAGGATGGTCCATGGATCATAGCTGCCAGGCAAAGAGAACTCCGTGTCACAGAACGGCCAGGAATGGATTGATTCAGTGGAGCGAGTCTAACCGATTGCTGCTTGAGCGGCAGGGAGTTGTGCGTGAGAAGAGTGCGGAAGTTCGCCTAAAAGAGGAAAGAGTCAGGAGGCCGGTTGACGGTGGGCGCGCACGGTTGAGGCTAGCCACAAGGTGAGGGCGAGGGCGAGGAGGACGAGTCCGGCGATGCCAAGGAAAATCGCAGGGTAGCCGTAGTAGCTGATGACGAGGCCAGCGATGGGGCCGGTGAGGAAGAGCGCCAGGTCGACGAAGGCGGAGTAGACGGCGAGGACGGAGCCTCGGGAGGCGGGCGGGAAGTTGTTGGAGACTTCGACGCCAAGGGCAGGGAAGACGAGGGAGAAGCCGAGGCCGGTGAGGCCGCAGCCGATATAGGCGAGTTCGCGGGAGTGGTTGAAGGCGAGCAGGGCGAGACCGAGGGCTTCGATGGCAAAGGAGATGGCGGCGATGGGGAAGCCGCCGAAGCGGTCGATGAGGCCGGCGAAGAGCAGGCGGGCGCAGACGAAGGCCGACCCGTAGATGGTGAGCGAGAGCGCGGCGCCTTCCCAGTGCTGGTGGGCGAAGTAGAGGGTGACGAAGGCGGCGATGACACCGAAGCCCATGCCGCCGAGGGCGAGCGCTAGGCCATAGGGGGTGACGCCGCGGAGGATGTGTCGGATGCCGAGCTGCTCGCCTTCCTGCGCGGCAGTGGAGGCCATGCGGGTGGCGGCGACGAAGGCGATGACGCAGAGGAGGGCGACGAAGAGGCCGAGGGAGGCGATGCCGAACTTCGAGGCGATGAGGATGCCTACGGGAGCTCCGACGGCGATGGGGGTGTAGGTGGCGACGCCGTTCCAGGCGATGACGCGGGCAGTGTTGGTAGGGCCGACGCGGCCGATGCCCCACATGATGGCTCCGACGGCACCGAGGCTTTCTCCGACGCCGAGAGAGAGGCGGCTGATGACGAGCGCGGTGAGGGCGATCCAGAGGGTGTGCTGGAAGAGGCCGGCGAGGACGAGGATGAGGCCGCTGGCTCCGGTGAAGATGAGGGCGCGGCGAACGGTCTGGCGGGGGCCGAGGGTGTCTGCCATGCGGCCCGCGTAGCCACGCGAGGCGAAGGTGGCGATGTACTGCAAGCTGACGAAGAGGCCGGCGAGGATGGCGCTGAGGCCGAGCTGCTGGTGGACGAAGGTCGGCAGCGTGGCGAGGAAGACGCCGATGCAGAGATAGGTGATGAAGGTGAAGAAGACGGCCGGGAGGATGTTGAGGGTGATGTGGCGGTCGGCGGTTCTGGACGCGGCGTCGGCGGGTGGGGTCGTGCTGGGCATTTCGAGTAGTTTATTCGATCGGAAAGTGGGTAGACTCGCTCCATGGAAAGCCCATGGTTCCGCATGACTTTGGAGATGCCGGAAGTTCCTTTTCGTATGCGGCCCTTACGGCCATTGACGGATGAGGAGTTGGAGCGGCTTTCTGCGCGGCAAGATGTCCTCCATATTGAGAGGGAACCGAATGGCGAGCTGGAGGTTAGGCTCGTTGGAGGCACGATAGCCGGTGCCGTCGCCACGGACCTCATGTGTGAGTTGTATGCGTGGAGTGATGATGCGGGCGTAGGCCGGGTGCTGCCGAATGTGGGCTATTTCTTGAGCGATGGTTCGATGCGTGGTCCTCGGGTGTCGTGGGTTACGGAAGCGACATACGCGGTGCATAAAGAGCGGGAAGGAGATGGCTTTCTTCGCGGGGCGCCTCCGTTTGTGATCGAGGTCGTCTCCTTGCAACGGACGCCGCAGGAGTGGCGTGAGCGCATGGAAATTTGGATGGAGAACGGCGTTGAACTTGGGTGGCTGTTCGATCCATCGCGGAAGACGGTCGAGGTTTATCGTGCGGGGCGAGCGATGGAGGAGCGGCATGAGCCGGCGACGATGTGTGGCGAGGGGCCGATAGCTGGGTTTGTGCTGGAGTTGGGGAAGGTTTGGGGGTAGGTGTCGAGTGTGGCGGCGAGGTTGAGGAAGGCAATTCAGTCGCTACGGCTGCCTTTGCTCCGGCCCTTCGACGTTGCTCAGGGCAGAGCGGTAGCGCCTGCGGCGCGGCGGTTATTGGGTCGGCTGAAGCCGGGCCCTCCTGGGTGGTGGCGCTTGTAATGTTTGGGCGCGGGACTGGTTCGTCAACCCGTTCATCCGCGATTATGCTGCTTATGAACGGGGCACCCGGCGATCGCACGAGCTAAAACCAATGGTCGTGCATGCGTTGCAAGAAAGCGGTTGTAATCGGATAGCCCGATGCAGACCCTATTACTGAATCTACCGGGCATTTTGGACATAATGCCGTTTGGTTGTCGTCCACCCATAAGACAATCTCAGCTGGAGCGAAAATAGACAAGCAATAGAAGCACCCACAAGACACGCTGGCTTCGATTTCGACTCGGTTTCGCCATGAGTGTTTGTGCGCAAGAAGATGGTCATCGTTGCCGCCGGGTATTTTTAGATTGAGGCTGAGCGTCATTCAATGATACTCAAGCGCATCTTTCGAAAAAGCGAGCCGAATTATTGACCTGAGCCACCGTTTCCGGCATACTTAGAGGGTTGTCTGCACTCCCGTGCAGGCTAGTCGAGACCACGCCCTTGCGGAACAGCGCATGTATGGGGTGGGAGACGAGGTAATGATGTCCAAGAAAGTTTCCAAGAATATTGCGAAGGCGCGCGCCCTTGTGGAGCAGCGTCCGTATGCCATCGGCGAGGCCATTCCCCTGTTGCAGAAGGCCAAGTGGGCCAAGTTCGACGAGACCGTCGATCTGACGCTGCGCCTGGGTGTCGATACCCGCCACGCTGACCAGATGGTCCGCGGCACGGTGGTTCTTCCCCATGGTCTCGGCGGCAAGTCGAAGATCGTGGCTGTAATCGCTTCGGGCGACAAGGTGCGTGAGGCTGAGGCCGCAGGTGCGGAGTTCTTCGGTGGTGAGGAGCTGGTTGAGAAGATCCAGAAAGAGAACTGGACCGGTTTCGACGCCCTGATCGCCACGCCTGACATGATGCGCTCGGTCGGTAAGCTGGGTAAGGTCCTCGGACCGCGCGGCTTGATGCCGAACCCGAAGACCGGTACCGTGACCACGGATGTAGCTGCGGCGATCGCTGAGATCAAGGCCGGTAAGGTCGAGTTCCGCGCGGACAAGACGGCTCTGGTTCATGTTCCGGTTGGTAAGTTGTCGTTCCCGATTGAGAAGATCGAGCAGAACGCGATGACCGTGATCTCGGCTGTGATGAAGGCGAAGCCTTCGGCGGCCAAGGGCAAGTACGTGAAGCGCATCATTCTGAGCTCGACGATGGGCCCCGGCGTTGAGCTGGATGCGGCAACGGCGGAAGTCGCGGCAAAGGCCTAAGAGCAGGGAATAGGAAGTAGGGAGTAGGGAGTCGTGACGCCCCGTTCCCGATGCAGCTTTCGAGCGATATAGAGATTAGCCGGAGAGATTGGAAGTCCGGCAGTGAAGGTTAGGTTTTTACCATGGCATTGACCAAGGCGAAGAAGAACGCAAAAGTACAAATGATGGCGACGGAGCTCGAGCACTCGACTTCGGCCATCATCGGCACCTTCAAGGGCATGACGGCCGCGAAGGATTTTGAGCTGCGCAAGGTTGTCCGCGCGGCGGGCGGTAACTACCACGTCGTGAAGAACAAGCTGGCTGCGAAGTCGGCTGAGGGCACGAAGGTAGAAGAGGCTCTCAAGGGGCTGAAGGGTGTGTCGTCGGTTGCGTACACCTCAGGTGACCCGGTGGCGCTGGCAAAGGCGCTGACCACCTGGATCAAGGACAACGCAGAGTTCACCTTCAAGCTGGGCATCGTCGACGGCAAGGTGATCAACGTTGCCGAGATTGACTCGCTCTCGAAGCTCCCGGGCAAGGAAGAGCTGTTCTCGAAGCTGCTGTTCCTCATCCAGTCGCCGGCACAGCGCCTGGCTACGGTTATCAACGCGACCGGCCGCAATCTGGCTGTCGTGGTGAACATGGCCGCAGAGCAGGGCAAGTTCGGCGCTCCGGCTGCCGAAGCGAAGGCTGAGGCTCCGGCTGCAGAGGCACCCGCTGCGGAAGCTGCACCTGAGGCTCCGGCCGCAGAGGCTGCTGCAGAGGCACCGGTTGCAGAAGCTCCGGCGGCTGAGGCTGTTGCTGCTGAGCCCGAGGCGACGACGCCTCACTCGGCCGAGCCGGTCGAAGGCTAACCAAGTTTCGTCGCTAGTTTTTCAGGTGCGCAGTCTGGGCGCAACGGAAACCTGAAGAGCGGCGGCAGCCTGAGGCAGACGAGCGCCGCAGGAGAACCAAATACGCAGTACCCAATTTTTAGTAATCACTGGAGAACATCATGGCAGACATTCAGCAGTTGGAAGATCAGATCGTTGCTCTCAGCCTCCTCGAGGCTTCTGAGTTGGTGAAGAAGCTCGAAGAGCGTCTCGGCGTTTCGGCAGCGGCAGCGGTTGCTGCAGCTCCTGCAGCAGGCGGCGGCGCAGCTGCTCCGGCAGCAGAAGAGAAGACCGAGTTCACCGTCATCCTGAAGGATGCCGGCGCGAACAAGATCAACACCATCAAGGCTGTACGCGAAGTGACCGCTCTTGGTCTGAAGGAAGCCAAGGACCTGGTCGACGGCGCTCCGAAGCCTCTGAAGGAGAACATTTCGAAGGACGACGCGGCTGCTATTGCCAAGAAGTTCGACGGAATCGCGACGGTCGAAATCAAGTAGTTATGTACCGGCCAGTTTATCTGGCTTGCACGGAAAGGCAGAGTGCGGTATCCTCTTGAGTGGGGATATCCGCCTCTGCCTTGGTGTGTAAGTGCAGCCGGTTTGCAGGCGGTGGGCTCCCAGAGATTGCAGTCTTTATGGCTGCCAACTTGAACTGAGCTTAAGTTTTGGTAGTAGTTTTCCGGTTCATCCTGGCAATGCGAAGCAGGTTATGGAGCCGGCCACCTTGTGGTTCGAGCGGCGGGTCCGCAGGGTGAAACGTGTGACAAGCGGCAAACTCTTGATCCCTTGGCCAAGGGATCAAAGGGCGGCGACTATTCATCGTTTTTGTTGTGGTGAGATTTCCAAGATTTGCGCATTTGCGCTCTCCGGGCGAGCTGTCCCGAAGGGCGCTTTCGTCGTCTCTGCCAGAGTTTCCAAGCACTAACTGCCTTAGATTCTTCATCTGCCTGATTTTTCAGGGAGATGCCGCATGTTGCGACGCTGTACCCGCTTGAAACGTTGTAACAGTTCGCGCCTTGTGAAGATCAAGGGCGAAGGCACGGAAAAAGTTTATGCCCCGCAGAATGCTTCGCTGGGGTTCTAGTAGCAAGCGCTTCAGGTTGTGTCTCCGCGAGGGGAGCCATGACCGGAACAGGCGCACACTGAGTCCAATGAGGGGGCGCCGCAAACTGCGGAGGCCTTCTCCCTTGAGAGATAAGCCCGCACGGTGGGTGGACGATCTCAGGGCCTCGAACCAAGCAGCCGCCGCCTCACCCGCGACCGGCAAGGAGAGAGCATGTCGAATCCAAACAACCGCGACACGAACATCGCAATGCGGGCCATCCGCCAGCGACTCGACTTTTCCAAGATCCCAACGTCGATCCAGATCCCGAACCTGATTGAGGTGCAGCGCCGCTCGTATGAGCGCTTCCTCCAGATGGACAAACTGCCGCAGGAGCGCGAGGACAACGGACTTCAGTCCGTGTTCACCTCGGTGTTCCCGATCACGGACTTCCGCAACGTTTCGGAGCTTGAGTTTGTCGATTACTCGATCGGCAACTGGGAGTGCAAGTGTGGCTACCTGAAGGGGCTGAACCACCTGCGCACTGCCTGCACCAGCTGCGGCCACATGGTCATCACCGATCCGTTCCATCCCGGCGATGTACTGTGCAAGTTCTGCGGCACGTACAACAAGAACACCCCTGACTTCTGCACCAAGTGCGGTGACCCGGTGGGCCTGCAGTTGAAGTATGACCAGGCTGAATGCGAAGAGCGCTCGATGACCTACAGCGCCCCGCTGAAGGTGACGATCCGTCTGAAGATCTACGACAAGGATCAGGAGACTGGCGTCAAGACCCTGCGCGATATGAAGGAGCAGGAAGTCTTCTTCGGCGATATTCCGCTGATGTCGGCTAACGGCACGTTCATCGTCAACGGCACCGAGCGCGTCATCGTTTCGCAGCTGCACCGTTCGCCCGGCGTCTTCTTCGAGACGGCGAACAACCGCACCTACTTCCTGGGCAAGATCATTCCGTACCGCGGCTCGTGGGTGGAGTTCGAGTACGACCAGAAGAACACGCTGTATGTCCGCATCGATCGCAAGCGCAAGTTCCTGGGAACGATCTTCCTGCGCGCTCTCGGCCTGCGTACGGATGAGGAGATCCTCAAGACCTTCTACACGGTCGATACCCTCAATGTGGCTGAAGGCAAGCTGAGCTGGACGCTGGCGACCGACGAGGTCCCGACGAACCTGCTGGGCAGCCGTACAACTGCGGCTCTGCACAACAGCAAGAAGGAAGAGATTGTTGCTGCGGGCAAGAAGATCGGTAACAACGCGCTGAAGCAGCTTCGTGCTGCAGGCGTGACCTCGGTTGAGGTGGAGACCAGCGAGCTGGAAGGCGCGATGATCGCCGCCGACGTGATCGACATGACCACCGGCGAGCTGATGTACGAGGCCAACGCCGAGCTGACCGCGGACAAGCTGCATAAGATCCTCCAGTCGGGTGTGACGACCTTCCAGGTCTTCTTCCCTGAGCGCGACGACGTAGGCAACATCATTGCCAACACGCTGCGCCGCGACTCGGTGCGCAAGCCCGAGGAAGCGCTGATTGAGATCTACCGCAAGCTGCGTCCCGGCGACCCACCGACGCTCGATACGGCGACCGCCCTGTTCGAAGGTATGTTCTTCGATCCGCGCAAGTATGACTTCTCGCGCGTAGGCCGCCTGAAGTTCAACATCAAGCTGTATGAGAACCAGGACCCGGCGGGCCTCGATCACCGCACGCTGACGCCTGAGGACTTCTACGGCACGATCCGTTACCTGCTGAAGCTGCGCAAGAATATCGGCAACGTTGACGACATCGATCACCTTGGCAACCGCCGCGTCCGCGCTGTAGGCGAGCTCATGGAGAACCAGTTCCGCATCGGACTTGTTCGCATGGAGCGCGCGATCAAGGAGAAGATGAGCGTGTATCAGGAGATGTCGACGGCGATGCCGCACGACCTGATCAACGCGAAGCCGGTGATGGCCGCGATCCGCGAGTTCTTCGGATCGTCACAGCTGTCGCAGTTCATGGATCAGACGAACCCGCTCTCCGAGATCACGCACAAGCGCCGCCTGTCGGCCCTTGGACCTGGTGGTCTGTCGCGTGAGCGCGCTGGCTTCGAAGTCCGCGACGTTCACCCGACCCACTACGGCCGCATCTGCCCGATCGAGACGCCGGAAGGACCGAACATCGGTCTTATCTCGTCGCTGTCGTGCTTTGCGCGCATCAATGAGTATGGTTTCATCGAATCGCCCTACCGCAAGGTGAAGGACGGCGTGGTGCTGGACTACGTTGCTGTGACGAATGCCGGTGAGTCCGGGCTTCGCCAGGGTGATTCGCTCGAGATCTCCGATTCCGTCAAGCTGAACAAGCAGTTGAAGAAGGACGGTAAGCGGACGATGGATCTGGAGCCGTTCAGCTTCTATCTGTCGGCATGGGAAGAGGACCGTCACACGATCGCGCAGGCGAACATCACGCTCGATGCCGAGCTGAACATCGTCGACGATCTGGTCAACGCTCGTAAGCAGGGCAACTTCGTGCTGGTGCCGAAGGCCGAGGTCGACTACGTCGACGTTTCGCCGAAGCAGCTGGTGTCGGTTGCAGCTTCGCTCGTGCCGTTCCTTGAGCATGACGATGCGAACCGCGCGCTGATGGGTGCGAACATGCAGCGCCAGTCGGTGCCGCTGCTTGTAGCTGAAGCGCCGTTCGTCGGAACGGGTATGGAAGGCGTAACGGCGCGCGATTCGGGCGCTGTGATCCTGGCCAAGCGTAACGGTATCGTCGACTCGGTCGATTCTGAGCGCATCATCGTGCGTGTGGAGGGTGAGCACCACCCAACACAGCTGTCGCGCGAGGTTGGTTCGGACATCTATCAGCTGACTAAGTTCAAGCGCTCGAACCAGAACACCTGCATCAACCAGAAGCCCATCGTTCGCCACGGCGACCGTGTGATCAAGGGCCAGGTGATTGCAGATGGTCCTTGCACGGAACAGGGTGAGCTCGGCCTCGGTCGTAACGTTCTCGTAGCGTTCATGCCGTGGCGCGGTTACAACTTCGAGGACGCGATCCTCATCTCGGAGAAGCTGGTCCGCGAGGACTACTACACCTCGATCCACATCGAGGAGTTCGAGATCGAAGCGCGCGACACGAAGCTTGGACCGGAAGAGATCACGCGCGATATCCCGAACGTTTCCGAGCACGCTCTGCGTGACCTGGACGAGTCGGGCATCATCCGCATCGGCGCCAAGATCGGCCATAACGACATCCTGGTCGGAAAGGTCACGCCCAAGGGCGAGACCCAGCTGACGCCGGAAGAGAAGCTGCTGCGCGCCATCTTCGGTGAGAAGGCCGGCGACGTACGCGATGCTTCACTGACGTGCCCTCCGGGCATCGAAGGCACGGTCGTGGATGTTCGTATCTTCAGCCGCAAGGGACAGGAAAAGGACCAGCGTGCACTGCTGATCGAACAGGAGATGGTGGAGAAGCTCGAGCGCAACCTTGCGGACGAGATTCGAATCCTGACGGACGAGCGCCTCAAGCGTCTCGACGACATCCTGGGCGCGAAGGAGGTGCTGGCTGATCTGCACGACGAGCGCACAAACAAGAAGCTGCTCTCGAAGGGCGACATCCTGACGCGCGAGATGATCGAGCTGATCTCGACGCGTAACCTGAAGCGTATTCGTTATACGGACAAGGATCCGCGCGTCAACGAGCAGATCGACGAGATCGAAGAGATGACTTCGCGTCAGATCGACGTACTCCGCAAGATCACCAACGAGAAGATCGGCAAGATGTCCAAGGGCGATGAGTTGTCGCCGGGCGTGATCAAGATGGTGAAGGTGTACATCGCGATGAAGCGCAAGCTTTCGGTCGGCGACAAGATGGCCGGACGCCACGGTAACAAGGGTGTGATCGCGCGCATTCTGCCGGAAGAAGACATGCCGTACCTGCCGGATGGAACGCCGGTAGAGATCGTGCTGAATCCGCTGGGCGTACCTTCGCGTATGAACGTCGGACAGATCCTCGAGACGCACCTTGGCTGGGCAGCACACACGCTCGGACAGAAGGTGGCGGAACTCGCTGCGAAGCACCAGGAAGCTGGTGAGGTGAAGGAGATCTTCAAGGAAGCGTTCAAGAACACGGCAGCGTTGCATCAGCTGCTGGCGCTCGATGACGAGCAGACGATGCGCGTGGCGGCTGGTATGCGTCGCGGCATCTGGTTCGGCACGGCAGTGTTCGATGGCGCGCAGGAGTCGGAGATCAAGGCGCTGCTCGCAGCGGCCGGACTTCCGAGCTCGGGTAAGAGCGAGATGTTTGACGGCATGACGGGTGAGGCTTTCGAGCAGCCTGTCACGGTCGGCTACATCTACATGTTGAAGCTCTCCCACCTTGTCGACGACAAGATCCACGCTCGTTCGATCGGACCGTACTCGCTGATCACGCAGCAGCCGCTGGGTGGCAAGGCGCAGTTCGGCGGACAGCGCTTCGGTGAGATGGAAGTGTGGGCGCTTGAAGCATATGGCGCGGCTTACATTCTGCAGGAGCTCCTCACTGCGAAGTCTGACGATGTGTTCGGCCGTACGAAGATCTACGAGGCCATCGTCAAGGGTGAGGCTGCGATCGAGCCGGGTGTACCGGAGTCGTTCAACGTACTTATCCGCGAGCTGCAATCGCTTTGCCTCGACGTCGAGCTGGTCAAGAAGAAGTCCGACGTTGCGGTAGAGGTTGAAGCTATGCCGGAGCTCGCAGTCGCCGATTAGCTTTTAGCCTCCAGCTGCTAGCTCCTAGCTTGTGTAACGGCTTGAGCTAGCAGCGGAGGCGAAGCAGAGATTGAAGAAGCGCCTGCAGTCAAAAAGCAGGCACGACAGAAGAAACGTAGAAGCAGTAGAACAGCAGCGAAGCTCGCAACAGGCCCTTAGAGTACCGACAGGGCGAAACAAAAAGTTGGCATCGAGCTAAGCACTGCAACGGAGAGAAAATACATGTTCCGCTCCAGTCCCTTTGAAGCAACGGGTCCGATCACGGACTTCGACTCAATCAAGATTCAGCTCGCCAGCCCCGAGAAGATCCGCTCGTGGTCGCATGGTGAGGTCACCAAGCCGGAGACCATCAACTACCGCACCTTCAAGCCTGAACGCGATGGTTTGTTCTGCGCGCGCATCTTTGGACCGATCACCGACTGGGAGTGCCTCTGCGGCAAGTACAAGCGCATGAAGCACCGCGGCGTGATCTGCGACAAGTGCGGCGTTGAGGTCACCCTGTCCAAGGTTCGCCGTGAGCGCCTGGGCCACATCGAGCTGGCTTCGCCCTGCTCGCACGTGTGGTTCTTCAAGGGCTTGCCCTCGCGTATCGGCCATCTGCTAGACATCTCGCTCCGCGAGCTCGAGGCAGTTCTCTACTTCGAGAGCTACGTCGTGGTCGATCCAGGCGACGCGCCCGTGAAGGAGCGCGAGGTCATCAAGGACGAGAACCGCTTCCGCGAGCTCGACCAGCAGTATCGCCCCTCTGGCTTCAAGGCGATGATGGGTGCCGAAGCGATCAAGGAACTGCTCAAGCGCGTTGAGATTGCTGAGCTGTCGATTGAGCTTCGCGAGCGCATGAAGACTGAGACCTCGCTGCAGAAGAAGCTGAAGTATGCGAAGCGTCTGAAGGTTGTAGAGGCGTTCAAGCGTTCGGACAACAAGCCCCAGTGGATGATCCTCGACGTGATCCCCGTGATCCCGCCTGAGCTGCGCCCGCTGGTGCCGCTGGACGGTGGCCGTTTCGCTACGTCGGATCTGAACGATCTGTACCGCCGCGTGATCAACCGTAACAACCGCCTGAAGAAGCTGATGGACCTGCACGCACCTGAGGTCATCGTGCGTAACGAAAAGCGCATGCTGCAGGAGGCCGTCGACGCTCTGTTCGATAACGGTCGCCGTGGCCGCGTTCTCCGTGGTGCGAACAACCGTCCGCTGAAGTCGCTCTCGGATACGCTCAAGGGCAAGCAGGGTCGTTTCCGCCAGAACCTTCTCGGTAAGCGCGTGGATTACTCCGGTCGTTCGGTGATCGTGGTTGGACCCGAGCTGAAGCTGCACCAGTGCGGTCTTCCCAAGAAGATGGCGCTCGAGCTCTTCAAGCCGTTCATCTATCACCGTTTGGAACAGACGGGTCACTGCACGACCATCAAGCAGGCCAAGGAGATGGTGGAGCAGCAGGATTCGATCGTTTGGGACATCCTCGAAGAGGTCATCAAGGACCATCCCGTATTGTTGAACCGCGCCCCGACACTGCATCGCCTGGGTATTCAGGCGTTTGAGCCGGTGCTGGTTGAAGGTAAGGCCATCAAGATCCACCCGCTCGTCTGCACGGCGTTCAATGCCGACTTCGACGGTGATCAGATGGCAGTGCACATCCCGCTGAGCCCGGAGGCGCAGATTGAAGCGTCCGTGCTGATGCTGGCTTCGCACAACATCCTTTCGCCCGCGAGCGGTAACCCGATCACGGTGCCCACACAGGATCTCGTGCTGGGTCTGTACTACCTCACGAAGGCCAAGGTCAACGCCAAGGGCGAAGGCCGCGTGTTCGCGAACATCGAGGAAGTGCTGATGGCGCTCGAGGCCAAGCAGGTCGAGACGCTCACGCCGATCCGTCTGCGCTACACCGGCCCCGTGCTCGACATGACCGTCGCTTATGACGATCAGGACATTCTGCACACCGAGGCTGTGGAGTTCAACAAGCAGTTCATCAACACGACCGTCGGTCGCGCGATCCTGAACGACCGTCTGCCTGAGGGCATGCCGTATGTGAACGGCCTGCTGAAGAAGAAGGGCATCGGTCAGCTGATCAACTACCTGTACCTGAACCTCGGTCTCGAGGTTACGGTGCACTCGCTCGACAACATCAAGGAGCTTGGCTTCCAGTACGCCACGCGCTCGGGTCTGTCGGTCGGCCTGGATGACATGGTCATCCCGGCTTCGAAGTACACCGTTGTACATGAGGCTGAGAAGCAGGTCATCGCGATGCAGCAGCAGTACCTCGACGGCTCCATCACGAACCTTGAGCGTTCGAACAAGGTGACGCAGATGTGGTCGGGTGTGACCGAGAAGGTCGCCGACGACATGTTCAACAACATGAAGCGCGCGGACAAGGAAGGGACCATGAACCCGATTTACATCATGGCCGATTCCGGTGCGCGTGGTTCGAAGCAGCAGATTCGTCAGCTGAGCGGTATGCGCGGACTGATGGCCAAGCCCTCGGGCGAGATCATCGAGACGCCGATCACTGCAAACTTCCGCGAAGGTCTCACCGTTCTGCAGTACTTCATCTCGACCCACGGTGCTCGTAAGGGCCTCGCGGATACGGCGCTGAAGACCGCTGACTCGGGTTACCTCACGCGTCGTCTTGTCGACGTCGCGCAGGACGTGATCATCTCGGAGCTGGATTGCGGCACGGTCGAAGGCATCTACGTGATGCCGATCATCGAAGCCGGTGAGACCATCGAGCCGTTGCGTGACCGTATCATCGGCCGCGTCTCGCTCGAGAAGCTCAAGGACTTCGAGGGCAAGACGATCGTCGAGATCAACGAAGAGATCGACGAAGAGAAGGCGTCGGCTGTGCAGGCTGCGGGTATCGAGAAGGTGAAGATCCGCTCGGTGCTGACCTGCGAATCGAAGCGCGGATGCTGCATTCTGTGCTACGGCCGTAACCTCGGTTCTGGCAAGATGGTCGAGATGGGCGAGGCTGTCGGCGTTATCGCAGCGCAGTCCATCGGCGAGCCTGGCACCCAGCTGACGATGCGTACCTTCCACGTAGGTGGAACGGCTTCGCGTTCGGCGGATGCTTCTCACCTCGAGGTGAAGAACGACGGTAAGGTCGTCTTCATCAACCTCGTCACCGTCCGCAGCAAGGAAGGTGGCCTGGTGGCCTTCAACCGTAACGGCTCAATCGCCGTTATCGATGCGAAGGGCCGTGAGAAAGAGCGCTACGCGATTGTGTACGGCGCGAAGCTGAAGGTAGAAGACGGTGAGGCAGTCAAACTCGGCCAGGTGATCGGCGAGTGGGACCCCTACACGTTCTCGATCCTGACGGAAATCGCCGGCACGATCCAGTTCAAGGACCTGCAGGAAGGCGTCACGCTGAACGAAGAGATCGACGAGGTCACAGGCCTTTCGCGTCTCGTCGTCGGCGAGTCCAGCGATGAAAAGCGCCAGCCGATGATCATCATCAAGTCGGCAAAGGGTACAAAGCGTTACCTGATGCCGTCGCGTGCTCACCTTATGGTGCAGGACGGCGATGAGGTCAACCCGGGCGATATCCTCGCGAAGATCCCGCGTGAAACGACTCGTACGAAGGACATCACGGGCGGTCTGCCGCGCGTGGTCGAGCTCTTCGAGGCACGTAAGCCGCGTGATCCGGCGATCATCTCGAAGATCGACGGTGTGGTTCGCTTCGGCGATGTCAGCAAGGGACAACGTAAGGTGTACGTCACTGCGGACAACGGCCAGGAAGAGGAGTACAGCGTTCCTCGCGGTGTGTACGTCAACGTGCAGGAAGGCGAGCGCCTTCGTGCCGGTGATGCGCTGATCGACGGACCTCGTAACCCGCACGACATCCTTGAGGTGCTGGGCGAGCGCGAGCTGCAGATGTATCTCGTCGACCAGATCCAGGAGGTCTACCGTCTCCAGGGCGTGTCCATTTCGGACAAGCATATCGAGACAATCGTCCGCCAGATGCTGCGCTGGGTGAAGGTCGAAGAGGTTGGCGATTCCAACTTCCTGCTCGAGCAGCAGATCGACCGCTTCCGCTTCAACGCTGAGAACCAGCGCGTGCTGATCGAAGGTGGCCGTCCGGCCATCGGCCGTCCGCTGTTGCTGGGTATCACGAAGGCGTCGCTCTCGACCGATAGCTTCATCTCGGCTGCGAGCTTCCAGGAGACCACGCGTGTTCTTACAGAGGCTTCGATCAATGGCTCTGTCGATACACTGCGCGGCCTGAAGGAGAACGTCATCGTGGGTCGCCTGATCCCTGCCGGTACGGGCATGCTGTACTACCGCAACATCCAGCTCTCCCCCGAGCTGGAAGAGGCGGCAGCTCAGGTGCAGCAGGAGGTCACTGCGGCGATCGAAGCCGAAGAGCGCGAGCTGGAACAGATGCGCATGGAAGGCGAACAGGAAGAGATGGCTGCCGAATAGGCGCTATCACAATCGAAACTACGAACGGGCGGACTCGAGAGAGTCCGCCCGTTTTTGCGTGAAGATCTGGTTCACCGATCGCAAGCATAGCCTATGTGTTTCAGCGGATACCTTACGGATCTACAGGTTACTTCTTCGTGGCTGAATGTCCGAAGCTTGTTCCGGCGAACTCGATGCTTACGACGGGGCCGCCCTGGGAGAGTTGGCCTACCTCTCGGATGAAGGCTGGGACGTCGCCTTCCAAGACCCACAGCATGATGTCTTTGGGCTGTTTATCGATGATGGGGGCGATCACTGCGGCGACTCCGCCGAGGTTTGGGTGGATGCGGAAGACGGTGGCCTTTCGTGTGCGGCCTGCGATGCGGAAGGACTGCTCGCCCGTGCTGGTGAAGTCGAGTTTGATGAGACGGCCCTTATCTGTGGTCGCTACCATGCCCACGCTGAAGGCAGCGTCTCGGCTCACGTTGAGAACGAGGCTGCCGACCATGCCGTTAGCGACGTCGTTGGGCAGATCCATGTGGTTGGACTCGGTCTTGGTCTCGCCCTTTTTGTTGGTGGTCTTCACGGTGACCATGCCGGTTGCCGCTTCGACGGTGATGTCGGTGTCTTCCTTGAAGAAGGGTCCGTGCTGTACGTGGCGATCGCGCACTAGCTGGAAGGTGCCGTGCTGACGGAAGACGGTGGTCTCTTCATCCACGGAGCCGTCCAGAAAGCGGAAGGTGAGTGTGGTGTGGACTTCGTCGCCTGTTGCGTACTGGATGAGTTCACCATCGCCGAGCTGCTTGCCTGTCTCGGAACGGACCACGAGGAAACCGCGCTCTGCTCCCAGCGTGTGCTTTACGGTGATTGGTTCGCTATGGGCTGCCCCTGCCGCCAGCATGATGGCTAATCCCGCACCTACGAGTTTCATGTATCCCTGCCTCCGCGCGGCTTTTCCGCATTCACTCTACTCAGATGCAAATGGGAGGATGGCGCGGAATCAGTTCGATAAATTCTCAGAGGCGGCGACCTCGCGCTGCTGGGTGAGGCTTGCGAGTGCGAGGCCTTCTTCGTGCTTTTGGGCGATGAACTTGCTGCTGCCGACACGCTGCGAGGTGTAGATGCCTGCGTGGCCTGAGAAGAGGTAGGCGATGACACAGGCGATGCCTGCATAGGCTCCGGCTTCTGCGCCGAAGAGTTCTACGGCCATCAGCGTAGAGGCGATGGGCGTGTTGGCGGCTCCGGCGAAGACGGCTACGAAGCCCATCGCAGCGAGCAGCGAGGGAGAGAGCGGGATGAGATGTGAGAGGGCGTTGCCAAGCGTGGCGCCGATGTAGAAGAGAGGCGTGACCTCGCCGCCTTTGAAGCCGAAGCCGAGCGTGACGGCGGTGAAGAGGGTTTTTGCAGCGAAGTCCCATGGAGCTACCTTGCCGGTGAACGAGCCGACGATGGTAGGGATGCCGAGGCCAAGGTACTTGAGCGTGTGGGCTGTGCCGAGAGCGAAGACGACTGTGGTGATCAGCAGGCCTCCGATGAAGGGACGCAGCGGGGCGCTGGGGATGTGGTTCTTGGCGAAGTGCGCGATGGCGTGGGTGAGCTTGGCGAAGATCATTGCGACCAGGCCGAAGACGATGCCTGCGAGGACCGCGTAGAGGATTCCTAGCGCGGTGATGGGCGGGATATCGGAGACGGGGTAGTGGGTGTGGCCCATGTGAATGCGGGTGAGGATCTGGTGGGTGACGAGGTCTCCGACGACGGCTGCGAGGAAACACGGAGCGATGGCGGTGTAGTCGATGCGGCCGAAGGCGAGGACTTCGAGGCCGAAGACAGCGCCGGCAAGCGGAGTTCCGAAGACGGAGCCGAAGCCAGCGGCGATACCTGCCATCAGTAGCGTGCGGCGTTCATGCGGAGCGAGACGGAGCGGCTTTGAGAGTTGGTCAGCGAGCGAGGCACCGGTCTGGAGGGCGGTGCCTTCGCGGCCCGCGGAGCCGCCGAAGAGATGCGTCATAAAGGTGCCGATGAGGATCAGCGGCGTCATGCGGGCGGGGATCGTGTCCTTCGGCTTGTGAATCTCTTCGAGGAGCAGATTGTTGCCTGCGACGACGGATGCGCCGAAGCGTGCGTACATGAGGCCAACCAGCCAGCCAGCGGGCGCGAGCAGGAGGATGAGCCAAGTGTGAGCTTCGCGGAGTCGCGTGGCGAGGTCAAGGGACCAGAGCAGGAGCGCGGAGGCGGCTCCGGCCATGAGGCCAACGAGGGACGCAATGGGGATCCAGCGACCGAGCTCGACGAGCATCAGCGACTGTTCGCGAAGGGAGTTGCGGAGGGAGGTTTTGGGCAATGGGTCTCCTTTGAGATGTAGGAGTCATCAGCACCGACCGTGAGGTCGGGCGTCTGCGGCGAACCCCATCGCCTTGATTTGATAGCTCAAGCGTAGCAGCGAGAAAAAGCAGAGTCAACGCATTAGCGAGGCAGAAACTGTTCAGACGTAAAGGTGGAGGCGGGCAGACCATCGGCGTTGTAGAGGTTGTCGGCGACATAGCCCTGCCAGCCAAAGCGGACGTACATGGGAGCCGCGACAGACTTTGCGTGGACGAGGACGGTGGTGCCCTGGATGGTGGCTTGTGCGGGGACGAAGTGGTGGTCGGCTCCGGCGATCTCGAAGCTGTTGAGCGATTTGCTGTGGGTCATGAGGCCTTCGGCGTGATCGAACCAGACGCGCATCGCGGCGCCGCCGTCGCGCTGTGACTCAGGGGTGGCCTGGTGCAACGTCGGGCCGAGGTAGTTTACGTGATCTCCGTAGACGAGTGTGCGAGCGGCCAAGGCAAGGCGTGCGGCTACGGTTTTCTTGTCTGGCGGGTGGACGTTGTCGAACTGGCCGACATCGAGTGTGACGGCCATTGCTGTGTTGGCGACGGCGAGCGATCGGCGCTGCTGGTCGCGAACGGTGCCCCAGTCTTCCTCGGGTGAGTTGAAGCTGGCGATCTGCACATAGAGGAACGGCAGATCACCTTGCGCGAAGTGGGCGCGCCAGTCGCCGATCATGGAGCTGAAAAGTCGACCGTAGTAGGGGGCGCGATCGTGCGCCGAGTTGGTCTCACCCTGATACCAGAGAAAGCCTTTGAGGCTCATCGGCGTCAGCGGCGCGATCATGCCGTTGTAGAGGCCGGCGGGTAACCATGAAGTCGGGTCGGGGTGCCAGGGGTGTTTAGGCGCGGGCTTGCCACTGGACTTGGCTTCGTCGTTTTCGCGTGTTTCGGCGGCATTGATGGCGTTGGAGTCTGCGATGGATGCGGCGAAAGTAGCACGGCTGGCGAAGGCGGGCAGCAGAGCGGGATCGCTGCCGAGTGTGTCGAGGCTGGTCCACGAATCGGCGGGTGTTCCTCCCCAGGTGCTGTCGATGAGACCTATGGGTACGTTCTCGTGGGCGGCGATCTCGCGACCGAAGAAGTAGGCGACGGCGGAGAACTCCTTGGCGGTGGCCGGTGTGCATTGCGTCCAGGTTCCACCGACGTCGTTGAGCGGGAAGTCGGAGCTCTTGCGAGTGATGAGGAGGAGTCGCAGCTTAGGGTTGGTCGCTGCAGCGATCTCTTTCTCGCTGTCGTTCATGACCGCGTTGAAGAAACCGGCAAGAGGAAACTCCATATTGCTTTGACCGGAGGCGAGCCAGACATCGCCCACGAGGAGATCGGAGACGGTCTTTTCAGGGCCGTCGCCAGTGATCGTGAGTGTGTACGGTCCGCCCGCCGATTCGGGATTGAGATAGAGACTCCACTTACCGAGCGCGTTCGCTTCAGCGGCGAGGGTCTGCTGGTGAAAGTGCGCCGTCAGATGCGCTCCCGGTGTGGCCCATCCCCAGAGGTGAATGGGGCCACCGCGCTGCAGCACAGCGTGGTCGGAGATGGCGTTGGGAAGGCGGACTTCTGCCTGAAGGACGGGCGAAAAGCACAGTGTTAGAGCTGCGGCATAGAGCAGGCGCATGGGGAACCTCGGAGAGATATCTAGGGTGTGGGTAGAAAGCCGGGCGCGTCGTCAGCGCTGGCTTCGAGCGCGACCTTCCACTGTCCGGCGACCTTCTTCCAGACGGTGATATTGCGGCCGGAGAGTGTGACGGGCTGGCCGTTCTTGTCTTTGGCGGTGGCGGTGTAATGTCCCCAAGTGAAGCCACTGTTGCCACCGGGGGACATCTGGGCGCCTTCGGCGTACCAGGCGAGTTGGTAATCCTTTGGGTCCCAGACGGCAGCAGCGGCGATGGCTGCGCGGCCCCGGACAGGCGGCTTGCCGTTCTGCAGCGTGACGCCGTCCTCGGCGAACCAGGCGGCGAAGGCTTTGCCGCCTCCAGCGATGGTGGCGTCGGAGAACTGACCTTCGAGCTTGACGAGTTCGATCTCGCCGGGCGAGAGGGTGGGCATGGTGAGCGGACTCAGCGTGGGACCCTTGCCTAGCGGAGCGGCGCTGATGCCGGGCAGCGTGGCCTGGTTCTGTGCAGCGTCGGCGAGAGACGTCGGCGCCGTCACGATCAGAAGTAGAACAGCGAAGGTGGGAACGCGCTGGATCGCGAAAGGCTTCATGCTGGCGATTGTATCGAGGCTGTGGTTTGTGATGTAAGTGAGCGGCAAATCCGGCTATACTTCCGCATCATGAACGCTTCCACCGAGATGTCTGACGCAGGGAGTCAGCCGGATGAGGTGCATGTCGAGTTCACTCTTGCGCTGGGCGAAGGCAAGGTCCATGCCGAGGCCATTGTGCCCACGGCGAAGGTGACGCTGACGCAGCTGCTGCCGGTGCTGCAGGGCTTGTCGTCAAGCATCATTGGGGCGGTGGTGGGGCAAGTAGAGGAGGAGGGCCATGCGATCTCCTGCAAAGCCGGTTGTGGAGCGTGTTGCCGACAGCTGGTGCCGATCAGCTTGTTCGAAGCAGAGGCGATGGCAGAGTGGATTCGAAGCCTGTCGCAAGAGCAGCAGGTAGGACTGCAACAGCGATTTGATCATGCCTTGCGGACGTTCGCGTCGACGGGGTTCCTGGAGCAACTCGATCCGGCGAAGCTGAAAGATTTGAGTCTTGAGGAGCGAAAAGTCATGGGACAGGAGTATGTGCGACAAGGGGTGGCGTGTCCTTTTTTACAGGATGAGTCGTGCAGCATCCATCCCAATCGCCCGCTGATCTGCCGTGAATACCTAGTGACGTCTCCTGCGGAGTGCTGCTCGCATCCGACGCCGGAGACGGTGAAGATTGTGCCAATGCCGGTGACCCTGAGCAGTGCTCTGTACCGCGCGGGCAGGATGCTGCCGGGCGAGGTGAATGGCTGGATTCCTCTCGTGTTTCTGATGGCGTGGATGAAGATGGGAGCGCGGCCTGGAGACAGCTTTGAGGCTGGCGGACCTAAGCTACTCGCGGCGTTTCTGGAGCAGTGCGGCACGGCGTAAGCTGTTATGCTTCGCGCATGAGTCATGTTTTGTGGGTTGTGCTTCGTTGCATTGCCATTGCGGTACTGGCTGCGTTCGCCTGGCGACGGAAGAGCCTTACACCGTGGATATTTGTGGGCATGGTGGTAGGGCTTGAGCTCGGCTGCGATCTACCGCATGTCGCGGTGCAGCTGCGTGTGTTTTCAGACATCTTTCTGCGGCTGATCAAGACGATTGTGGCTCCGCTGATTCTCGCAACGCTGGTGGTGGGCATCGCCGGGCATGGCGACTTGAAGAGTGTTGGGCGCATTGGGATCAAGTCGCTGATCTACTTCGAGGTGGTGACGACGCTGGCGCTTGCGATCGGACTGATTGCGATCAATGTGAGCAAGGCAGGTGTGGGTGTCGATGCTGGCACGGCTGCTTCTCCCGTTGCAGGCGTCATCGCCGCTCCTCCGATGCACTGGGATGACTTTCTGCTGCATGTGTTTCCCGAGAACATTGCGAAGAGCGTGGCGGAAGGGCAGATTCTCCAGGTCGCGGTGTTTGCGGTGTTCTTTGGCATTGCGTTATCTCAATTGAAGGAGGAGAAGCGCGAGCCGGTGGTGAAGCTGTTCGAGAGCGTGAGCGAGGTGATGTTCAAGTTCACGAATGTGGTGATGTATCTTTCACCGCTGGCGGTGTGCGCGGCGATTGCATATACCGTCGGTCACAGCGGGCTTGGCGTTCTGGTGAACCTGGGCAAACTGCTGCTGACGTTGTATGGGGCTTTGATCGCTTTTCTGCTGCTGGTGCTGCTGCCAATCATGCTGCTGTTCCGCATACCGGTGATGCGGTTTATCCAGGCGATTGCAGAACCCGCGACGATTGCCTTCGGGACGGCAACGAGTGAAGCTGCGCTGCCGACGGCGATGGAGAATATGGAGGCGCTGGGTGTGCCTCGGCGCATAGTGGCGTTCGTGATTCCGGCGGGTTACAGCTTCAATCTCGATGGTTCGACGCTGTACCTCGCGGTGGCGGGGATATTTGTGGCGCAGGCTGGCGGAATTCATATGTCGATTGGCGAGCAGCTGGCGATGATGCTGACACTGCTGCTGACCAGCAAGGGTGTAGCAGGAGTGCCGCGCGCAACGATGGTGGTGATTCTGGCGACGGCTGCGACGTTCCATCTGCCCCTGGAGCCGGTGGCGATGATTCTCGGCGTAGATGTGCTGATGGATATGGCGCGCACGATGGTGAACGTGATTGGGAATTGCCTGGCCAGTGCAGTGGTGGCTAAGTGGGAGGGTGAGTTCGGGACGGAGCTACCGAGTGAGGCTGTGCTGGAGGGTGTTGAGGCTTAGAGAGTCATCTGATTTGCGAGACAGTCGTTAGATAACGAAGAAGGCCCGGTCTTTACAGACCGGGCCTTCTTCGTCTCACGGTACTACTGCGGGCAGGGGTTTGTTGGGTCGGAGGTGTGGTTGTTGACGGAGCCTGGTTTGGCCGGGTTGCCGCCTGCGGGGGTGGTGTTTGTGGTGGGCAGTGACTCCAGCGTGCAGGGGGATCCGCCGGTGCTGGTGGGAGCGTTCGGGCTACTACTGCTGACGGGACCGGGCTTCGTGTTCTCACTGGGGAGGATGCCGCTGGTGTGCATCCAGAAGGTGGCCATGCGGGTCCAGTGCTCTGCAGGAGTTCCTATAGGGTGGACGCCGAAGCCGTGACCGCCTGAGGCGAAGTAGTGAAGCTCAGCGGGGATGTGAGCGTCCATAAGCGCGCGGTAATAGACGATGGCGTTGCGGCCGTAGGTCTTATCGTTCTCTGCCTGGAAGACAAAGGTAGGCGGCGTGAACTTGTTCGGCGTGTAGACGGGGTTGAGCTCTTTTTCGGTGGGATCGTCGGTGAGATAGGCCGGGTAGGCGACGATGGCGAAGTTAGGGCGAGCATCCCGAGGCGTACCGTTCACGGTGGGTACGTCTGGAGCTGCAGCGGTGGACAAGATGTGCGCATCGTCCGGGTGGGTGCTGAGCAGGACGGCGAGGTTGCCGCCAGCGGAGTAACCGACGACGCCGATGCGGTCAGGCGAGAAGTGCCACTCGGAGGCATGAGCGCGGGCGATGCGCATGGCCTGCTGCGCGTCTTCGAGGTCGGCGGGGTCGGTCGGGTAGTGGCCTGCGGAACCTTCAGGCTGTGGCACTCGATATTTCACGAGCAGGCACGTGACGCCGATCGAGGTGAGCCAGTCACAGGTGTCCGTGCCTTCACCATTCCACGCGAGTCGAACGTAACCGCCGCCGGGAAAGACGAGCGCGGCAACGTGAGCGTCCTTCGAGGGCACCGGAGAGTAAACGGTGAGGGTCGGCTTGGAGACGTTGGTGAGCCGCTGCGAGCGCTTGCCATTGAAGAGACCGTCGGTGGGCTTGGTGACGTCGACCTCCGCGTCGCTGGTCATCGGCGGCTCAGGTGCGCCGTGCGGCCAGAGCGGCAGAACCGTCTGCTGTGCGTGGGCGGTGGCAACGAGGAGCGTAGCGCCGAAGATGGCGATGAAGAGAGAGGTGACCCGAGTTGTCATGCGGTACATCGTATGGGAAAAGCGAGGAGTAGGGAATAGGCATAGCCCGGGAGTGAGGAATAGAGCGTAGGGAATAATGGACGCAGGAGCCAGCGTCGCCAAATAGAGCGTACAAAGGAACGTCATAAAGGCTGCGAGTTTGAGTGCGGGAGATCGTTGATGGGCTGCAGGTATGTAGTTTTTCTGTCTGTATGGATTGTGTTGAGCGCGGCAGGTGGGGCACAGAGCTTCGATTGCGAAAAGGCCGCTACAAATGTGGAGAAGGCTGTGTGTGCGGATTCGTCGCTGAGTCTCGCTGACGATCGACTGGCGGCGGCTTATAAGCAGGTGATGAGTGCTCTGCCGCCGGATGCGAAGGTGACGATCCGCGAGGGTGAGGCGAGCTGGCTGCGGTCGCTGGAGAATGCCTGCGCGCATAAGCCGGCGTTTCAGGAGAACTTCACGACGTGCCTGAAGCGGATGTACAAGGAGCGGACAGTCACGCTGCAGAAGATGGTGGTGAGTAAAGGCGGCGTCAAGTTCGTGATGCTGGAGAAGACGCTGCTAACCAGGGACAGCGCGGACGACATAGGCAATAAGGACATCGAAGAGAACCCGGGGTTCGGGACTCTGCACGTGAGCTGGCCGCAGGCGCTGACGGATGCGCCGGAGTGGAAGGCCTGGAATGCCGAGGTGCTGGCGGAGACGCAGAAGGAGGCCGGCGGCACGGGCGAGCTTGATCAGCCATGGAAGAAGGAGTGGGCTGCGGACTCCGAAACCGAGGTGACGGCGACAGTGGATGCGATCAGCGGAGGGATTGTGTCGACGCAGGTGTCGATCGAAGGTATGGGCCATGGGGCTGCTCATCCGGGGGAGGCAACGCATGAGTTTCACTGGTTGCTGAAGGATGGCCGCAAGCTAAAGACTTCCGATGTGTTTCTTCCGGGGACAGGGTGGGAGAGTGCTCTGGAGAGGCGGTGCCGCGCTTCGTTGAAGATCCAGATCGGGAAGGACTATGAGGAGTACGTGGGAAAGGAATTCCAGAAGACGCTGGATGAGGTTGTATTGAATCCAGAGAACTGGACGATGGATGGGACGGGGATGACGATCAGTTTCCCTGAGTACTCAGTGACGCCACGGATGGACCCGGCAGAACCGGTGACTGCGCCATGGGCAACGCTGAAGGGGATGCTGGCGGTGGGGTTTGAGCTGCCGAAGTAATCGCACGCTGAAGAGAGATCGTCTTATGTCCTATAGGCCAATCCGTTTGATATCGCCAAAGCTGGACAGTTCCAGGTCAGGCAGGATTGATACACTGGTTGGATGCTGCGAGCGACGCTGTTGACGCGCCGCGACTGAGCTGGGACCTCTGATCATAATGAGTGAGTATTTACGGAAGATTAAATCGCCGGCAGATGTAAAGAAGCTGGGGATGGTTGAGCTGGAACGGCTGGCTGAGGAGATTCGCGATCGTCTGATCCAGGACGTCGCGAAGACGGGCGGACATATCGGTCCGAACCTCGGGGTCGTGGAGCTGACCATCGCGATGCACTACGTTTTCGATACGCCGCGGGACAGCTTTGTGTTCGATGTGAGCCACCAGAGCTACGTCCACAAGCTGCTTACGGGACGCGAAGACAGATTTGATACGATTCGACAGCCGGGTGGTTTGAACGGCTTTATGCTGCGCACGGAGAGTGAGCATGATTCGTTCGGTGCGGGGCATGCAGGCACAGCTCTGAGCGCTGCGCTGGGCATGGCGGTCGCGCGCGACATGAGCGGCGGCACGGAGAAGATTGTTGCGCTCGCAGGTGACGCGGCGTTCACCAATGGCATCAGCTTCGAGGCGTTGAACAACGTGGCCTCGACGAAACAGATGCTCATCATTCTGAACGATAACGAGTGGTCGATCGATAAGAATGTCGGGGCGATTGCGGAGTACTTCCACAAGATTGCGACGAACCCGACATACGTGAATCTGCACGATCGCGCGACGGGGCTGATCGAAAAATTCGGTGGACGCGCGGCTGCGCATCTTGCACGCAAGGCGGAAGAGGCTGCGAAGGGCATCGTGGGTCGCGGCATGTTGTTTGAAGAGTTTGGGCTGAATTACTACGGGCCGGTTGACGGACACAATCTGCCGATGCTGATTGAGACGTTCAAATTTCTTAAGACGCAGAACAAGCCAGTGATCCTTCACGCACTGACGCAGAAGGGTCGTGGATTTGCTCCGGCGATGGAGCAGCAGAAGAAGTTTCATGGCCTCGGCTCGTTCGATCCTGAGACGGGAGCGACGAAGCCTGCGCCTCAGAAGACCTACTCGGAAGTGTTTGCTGAGACGTTGACCAAGCTAGCCAACGTGGACGATAAGGTCGTCGCGATCACGGCGGCGATGCCGAATGGCACGGCTCTCGATCTGTTCCGTCCGATGCATCCAAAGCGGTATTTTGATGTGGGTATCGCAGAGGAGCATGCTGTGCTGTTTGCGGCTGGTATGGCGACCAAGGGATATAAGCCGTTCTGCGCGATCTACTCGACGTTCCTGCAGAGGGCATTCGATCAGATCGTGCACGATGTGGCACTGCAGGAGCTGCAGGTGGTCTTCTGCATGGACCGCGGTGGCCTGAGCGGCGATGATGGGCCGACACATCATGGTCTGTTCGACATTAGCTATCTACGCGGGATTCCAAACATCATCCACATGGATCCGAAGGACGAGGATGAGCTGCAGGACATGATGCAGACAGCGTTGGAGCACAAGGGGCCGAGCGCAATCCGTTATCCGCGTGGGATTGGTCCGGGGTCGGTGCTGAAGGACGTTCCGGTGGCGTTGGAGATTGGCAAGGCCGAGGTGCTGCAGGACGGCAGCGATATCGCGATCTTCGCGCTCGGCAACATGGTGGCAGAGGCGACGAAGCTTGCGAAGCTCCTCGCTGCGGAAGGGCAGAGCGCGGCGGTGATCAATGCTCGGTTTGCGAAGCCACTCGACGTGGACTGCGTGGCGAAGTACGCGCGCAAGTGCGGCGTCCTGGTGACGATGGAAGATCATGTGCTGGCGGGCGGGTTTGGTTCGGCGGTCCTGGAGGCTCTGAGTGGAGCAGAACTCGAGGTGCCGGTTGTGCGCGTTGGATGGCCAGACCAGTTCATCGAACACGGCAAAGCTGAAGATCTGCGCGCGAAGTATGGGCTGACGCCTGAGGCTGCGCTGGTAAGAGTGCGACCGCATTTGAAGCACGCTGTGGTGAGTTAGAAGCACCGCAAGTAAAGGCCCGCATCGAAATGATGCGGGCCTTTACCTTGACTTGAGATCAATTTGCAGCGAGAAGTTCGAGGGTGCGCTTTTGACGATAGGCGAAGGTCGCGGCGAGCTGTCGGCGGATGAAGAGACTGTTCGCGAGAGAGCCGAGGGGGCCCAAGGGAAGTTCGTACTCCACGGCGTCGATCAGGTGCGTACCCGATGTGTTGGCCGTCAGAGTGTGGCAATGGCGCCAGTACTTGAATGGGCCTCTGAGTTGCGTGTCGCAGAAGCCGCGCAACCAAGTGAAGTTTTCGATAGAGGCTTCCCATTTTGTGCGGATGGGTGAGAAGGGAATCGGTCTGATGGTGAGCGTGAGGCGCGTGCCAGTGCCTGCAATGATCCTGTCAGAGCCCGGGAACGCTTCCGGCGATGGTGGCGGAGCGATAAAGGTAGCGGCCTCAATCCGGGCGTCCTGCCATGCAGGCATCAGACGTGGCAGGTTATCGGGGTCCGCGAAGAATGCGAAGACCGTCTCGAGCGGATAGTTGAGTTGCTGCTCGGCCTTGAAGTGGAATCGCATATGAGACCGAGTGTAGAGGATAGAGTGCGGTGCAAGCCGAACGCTTTGCGAGCCTGTTGATGCGGGGCGACTTTTGTGGAGATTTATTCAGAAGAGACGATGCGGTCTGAAGTTGTGGCGAAACAAATAAAAGCGGCGTCCGCAAGGGACGCCGCTTTTGCCAGGGAGGCTTAGTCGCTCAGTCTTACAGGCGTTGTTAGTTGGGCATCAGAACGGAGTCGATCACGTGGATCACGCCGTTGGACTGGAATACATCCGCAGTGGTGACATAAGCAGAGCCACCCTTTTCATCGGTGATCTTGACCTTACCCATGTCGAGTGTGAAGGTGAGCATGCCACCCTCAACAGTCTTTGCGGAGTAGGTGCCGCCACCCTTCTTGATCATCTTGATGAGTTCCTTCGAAGAGATCTTGCCGGGGACAACGTGGTAGGTGAGGATCTTGACGAGTGTCGCCTTGTTCTCAGGCTTCACGAGTGTATCGACGGTGCCAGCCGGGAGCTTGGCGAAGGCATCATCAGTCGGTGCGAAAACGGTAAAGGGCCCGGGGCTGTTGAGCGTGTCGACCAGGCCCGCTGCCTTGACGGCTGCGACGAGGGTCTTGTGGATCGGCGAATTGACTGCGTTCTCGACGATGGTCTTGGTGGGGAACATCTCAGCGCCGCCGACGGTGGGGTCGGCCTTCTGAGCAGAGGCGCCGAAGGAGGTAATGGCGAGCGTAGCAGCGGCCATCAATGTAAGCAGAGACTTCTTCATAGTGTTTTCCTTCGAGGAGCAGATTTGCGGTCATGAATCATCCGCTTGGTTGCCTTCGCTCCGGATGCAAAGGCACACATGGACAGAACGGAGTCTATGCCGATCTGGATTGCGGCGTTCGCGATGTTGTTGTCGGGCGCAACGGAATGGGGGATTGCAATGATGTCATCAGAAGCGGAATCGGACAACAGCGAACGTATGCCGACTTACCTGCGTGCCATGGGTCGATCCAAGTCAGGTAACAGTTAGCAATGATTGGACGTCTTACTGATGTGGCCTTTTGTGTGGTGAGTGTATGAGTTCGGAGAGAACGTTAACCGCTGGTACTGTTGACAAAGCCGAGGCAGCCACTTCAACTAGAGTTCAGGAGCGGAGTTTCGATGGAGACGCGGGCCTTGAATCAGCAGGAAGTGCTACCGGCGGAGATGGGGTGCGAGATGCTCAAAGAAGAGCTTTCCCAATTGGGAAGTCGTGATGAGCATGCACGCGGCCTGTGGCTGGTGGGCCTGTATAAGCTGAGCAAGACTGTATTCTTCGGCGTGATCGGGATCGGCGCGTTACGGTTTCTTCATCACAACTTTGGCGAGTTTGTAGCGCAACTGATCGATGCGCAGCGAATCATCGACCCCGAAAGTCATCTGGCCAGCATTCTGATGGACAAAGCTGACCTGGTGCAGAGCCATCAGCTGCGGCAGTTCAGCATGCTGACGATTGGTTACGCTCTGCTGTGCCTGATCGAAGGTACAGGGCTCGTGATGCGACGGGTGTGGGCCGAATACTTTACGGTCTTCGTTACTTTGCTGGGGATTCCAATTGAGGTGTACGAGCTGATGGATCATTTCACGTGGCTGAAGGTGGGCGTGATGGCGATCAACTTGGCTGTGCTTGGCTACCTGTTATGGGTGCTGAAGCTGAAGCGCACCCAAGATGCCGAACTGGCTCGCCAGTAGCCGGGGTTGCGCGTGCAGTGGGCACGCCCGTCACAATCAAGACGATAAGGTCATTCGATACTAAATTCTGAAACAGGCCTCGACTTTCGCTTTTTCATCGCCTTAGCAGAAGGTCGCAGCTCTGGCAATTGAGCAAGTAGGGACGACTCAGAGGAGATAACACTAGCTGTAGTGGTGTGGGGCTAGGCTACGTCTACATTTTGTCTTTTCCACATTTTCAGTGGAAAAAGAGTTCCGAACTGTCAAGTTTTCGCTTGCCAGCGAGAGGAATCCCAGCGATTCTGAAGTGGAAGCAAGTGGTAGAAAGTGGCGAAAGTTGGAGCAGGCCACAAAATCTAACCATCTGTAGCGATGGTACGGCAGCAGACTACGAAAAGCGAGTCTTCGGCTAGGTACCTTCGGAGGTTTTGAGGTGCTTCGTGGAAGCCATCTAGCGCGCGTGGACGAGAAGGGCCGACTCAAGGTTCCTGCCGAGTTCAAGCGCCTGTTTGACGAGAAGTACGGACAAAGCTTCTTTATTACGAGTTTCGACGGTGAGCGGGCGGAGATTTTCCCGATGCCGGAGTGGGAAAAGATAGAGGCGACGATGGCGGAACGGCCATCGAGCGACGAAAAGACGCGGTTCCTGAACTTCACCAACTATTTCGGTGGAGTGGTCGAGATGGATTCTCAGGGACGATTGCTACTTCCGCAGAACCTGCGCGAGAAGGCCGGGCTTGAAGGCGAGCTTGCCGTGCTGGGACTGCAGAACCGAATTGCAGCGGTGAACGACGAGCAACAACTGGCGAAGCTGAAATCGGCTCCGCTGACGGGCGCGGACTTTGCGGCACTGGCTATTCCGGGAATGTAAGCAGGCACGATCCCGGCAGCACGACGGGTTCAGAACGACACGAATCCCAAGTTCAAGTTTTGATGGACAGCTTCTTAGTGAAGCGCATGAGGCGGACGATATGGCTGAACCGCAACATGTACCGGTTCTTTTAGAGGAGAGTTTGGAGTATTTGAATGTGCGCCGCGGCGGCGTGGTTTGTGACGCGACCCTCGGATTTGCGGGACACAGCTCAGCGATCGCTCGCAGGCTGGGACCGCAAGGCAAGCTGATCGCGTTCGACCGCGATGAGCAGGCGATGGCGAAGGCCAAGGTAAGGCTGGCAGAGCTTGCCGAAGAGCTTGGCGGAGAGATGCCGACGGTTGAGTTTGTGCCGCGGCCGTTCTCGGATATTGCCGAGGTGCTGAAGCCGGAGTCGCTGGATGGTCTGCTTGCTGATTTTGGTGTGAGCAGCATGCAGCTGGATCAGGCGCACAGAGGTTTTAGTTTTCGGGCCGATGGGCCGCTGGACATGCGGATGGATCCGCGCAGCGAGCTGACGGCCGAACAAGTGGTAAATCAGGTTGACGAGGAAGACCTCGCCAATCTGATTTACGAATACGGAGAGGAAAGGAGGTCGCGGAGAATCGCCAGAGCTATTGTGCGGGCGCGGCCGGTGACGACGACAGCAGAACTTGCTCGAATCGTCTCGGCCTGCGCCCCGCCAATAAAAGGCGAGAAGATTCATCCGGCGACCAGGACCTTCCAGGCACTTCGTATTCGCGTGAATGATGAGTTGGGCGAGATTCAATCGCTGCTGAAGAGCGCGGAGTCTCTGTTGAAGCCGGGTGGTCGAGTGGTGCTGATCAGCTTTCACTCGTTGGAAGACCGGCTGGTGAAGGACAAGTTCAAAGAGGCAGCAGCGGATGGACGCCTTGATGTGCTGACGCGGAAGCCGGTAGTGGCGACGGAACAGGAGTCGCTGCGGAATCCGCGGTCGAGAAGCGCGAAGCTGCGTGCGGCTGAAAAGTTGGAAGTGAAGCAAGGCAAGGTAAGCAGTAGTCAGCAAAGAACAAGCAACAAATACCGGAGGCGGTAGGCATGGCGACGATGGTGATGGGACAAGAGATGGAGCAGATGCAGGGACGCCGCCAGTCGGCCAGTGCTGTTCGCCGCGCGTTGAGCGTGGCGGAGCGCAACCGCGAACTCTTTGAGCAGCAGCAGGCTCGCCGTCGTGGACCTACGCCCGAGATGTTCTTCACCAAGCACTTGGACAATAGCCGCTTGGTGAAGGCGGACGATCCCGATCGCCGTGCCGAGATGAAGCGCTTCACCCTGGTGATGAGCCTGTTCTTCGCGCTGACCATGGTGTACGTCTGGCAGCACTTCTCCGCGATCGAGGTTGGCTACAACGTCGAGGCGCAGAAGCAGCAGGTTGAGCAGATGCGTGAGGACAATCGTCAACTGCGATTGCAGCAGGCAGAACTTAGCGATCCGGGCCGCATCGATGCGCTGGCTCGGCAACTGGGAATGCAGCAGCCGATGCCGGGGCAGGTTGTTCGCCAGGAAGGCCCACTCGATGGGCAGCCCGTACTGGCACAGGCGCACGTGCCCGTAATGTCGGCGAACTAGCGCTAATCGGAGTGTTATCACAAAGACCCAATAGGAAGTAACAATGAAGACGCCGCCACGCAAGACACTGACCGCACCGATCCGCAGAGTGCGCTTTGTCTGGGTGGCGTTTTTCTTTTGCGTATGGGCAGGCGTCATTGGCGCTCGCTTAACGTGGCTGCAGATCTGGCGGCACTCTGAGTTTGCGGAGCGCGCTGAAAAGCAGCAGCAACGGACCTTCGAGGTAGCTCCACGGCGAGGTGTACTTTACGACCGCAACCTGCGCGAGATGGCGATGACGGTGCTGGTGGACAGCATCTACGCCGTGCCGAGTGAATTGGGTGACAACAAAGACAGCGACGCCCAGTTGCTGGCGAAGATCGTACACATAGACCCTGCAGAGAAGTTTACGAGCGAGTCGCAGATACAAGGTCGGCTGAACGCGCAGCGCAACTTTGCATGGATCGCCCGTAAGGTGGATGCGGATACAGCGACACGCGTGCGAGAACTGAATCTGAAGGGCATCTATTTTCAAAAAGAATTCAAACGCTTCTATCCGAACGGAGAAGAAGGCGCGCAGATGCTGGGCTATGTTGGCACGGATGACAATGGCCTCGGCGGCATGGAGTTGAAGTTCGATGAAGAGCTGCACGGGCAGCCCGGGCATGTGCTGACGGCCATCGATGCGAAACGGCATGTGATGGGGTCAGTGCAGAGCGATCCGGAGCCGGGTGCGAACCTGATGCTGAGCATCGATTCGAACATCCAATACATGGCGGAGCAGGCGTTGGATGCGCAGATGGCGAAGGTGAAGGCGGCGCATGGAACGGTCGTTGTGCAGGACCCGCACACTGGACAAATCCTTGCACTGGCGATCAGTCCGCGCTTCAACCCCAACGACAAGCGGCATATGGATGCGAGCGTTCTGACAAATCTTGCGGTGAGCGATGTCTATGAGCCTGGGTCGACGTTCAAGCTTGTGACCTATTCCGCTGCCGTCGATGCTGCTGGCGTCGAGCCCACGGAAATTGTCGACTGCCAGGGTGGTGTGATCAATCTGTATGGGCGTCTGATCCACGACGACAAGAGCGATGCCGGTATGGGCCGTGTGACGGTGCAGAAGGCGTTGGAGAAGTCGAGCGACGTGGCAGCGGTAAAGCTCGCGCTGAAGCTTGGGCCACAGAAATTCTACGACTACATGCGGTCGTATGGTTTCGGCGATAGGTCGGGCATCGAACTGCCGAGTGAGACGCGCGGTCTACTGCAGAAGCCGAAGCGCTGGACCGCGACCAGCATCGGTTCGCTCGCGATTGGGCAGGAGATTGCGGTGACACCTGTGCAGCTTGTGACGATGGTGTCGACGATTGCGAACGGTGGCGTCTATATGCCACCGCACGTCCTTCTGCAAGAGAGCGATGGAATGAAGAGCGAAGCTAAGTTGCAGGCTGAGCCTTTCCGGCCTACAGATCACCTGCCTGCGCAGCTGCCGGAGGGAGCGCATCGTGTCATCAAGGAGACCTCGGCAGCGAAGATGCGGGCGATGATGCAGGGCATCGTGGAAGAAGGCACGGGCAAGGCTGCACAGCTGAACGGCTACAGCTCCGCGGGTAAGACGGGCACGGCAAACAAGGTAGACCCAGCGACACACGCTTACTCACACACGAAACTGGTTGCGAGTTTTGCAGGGTTCGCCCCAGTGAATAATCCGGCGATCAGCGTGACGGTGGTCATCGATACGCCGACGGTCGGCAGCTTGTACGGAGCTGCTGTGAGCGCGCCGGTGTTTCATGACGTGGCGCAACAGGTGCTTGAGTATCTCGGTGTGCCTCATGATCAGGCAGTGAAGACTCCTCAGCAGATGATGGAAGCTGCCAAGACGGCGGACACGGATGACACGCAGGATGCGCAGGTGGGTGATCTGAATGCGCTGTTCGACGAAGTGAACAGTCTGCCGGCAGATGATCCGTTGCGCCAGCCCGCAAACGCAGCAGCCATGGCACAGAACGCACAGGCCGCAGCGGAGAAGGAAGCTGTTGCCCAGCAGTCCCCCGCGCCAAAACACGCATGGACAAATCTGCCGGACAAAGTGCTCGCCGCGTTCCATGCGAATGGCGATACAACTTCGGTGATGCCGGATGCGAACACGCGCGAGGCAAAGGTGCAGCCGCCAGATGTGAAGCCAGCAGTGCAGGCGCAGCCCAAGGGTTCTGTGTATGTCGATAGCGGCAAGCGTGTAGCGGTGCCGGACTTCAGCGGGGCAGCATTGCGCGATGTGGTGGAAAAGGCTGGGATCGCGGGACTGCATGTGCAGACAGTGGGCAGTGGTGTGGCGCACGAACAGGCTCCGGTAGCAGGCACGATGGTACCGATGGGCACTGAGGTCGTTGTGCGATTTGCACGCTAAAAACTAGAAGATTGATGAGCTAGGATCGTCGTATGAGATGGAGTGAAGTGATTGCGGCGATGCAGGCGGTACACACGTCCGGTCGCGGCGATGTGGACGTGCATGGCGTTCAATATGACTCACGACGTGTGAGTGCGGGCGATGTGTTTGTCGCTATGCGCGGTGGGACGACCGATGGTAACAAGTATATCGATGTAGCACTTCAAAAGGGTGCCTCTGCCGTCGTGACGGACTCGCTCGAGGTTTTTGTAGATCTGCGTTCGCAGCAGCCGGAGCTTGCTCTGGCTCTTGTGGAGCATGGTCGACGTGCGTTGGCTGAGGTGAGTGCGAGAGTCTTTGGTGATCCACAAAAGGTGCTGAAGCTGAGTGCCGTGACAGGCACGAACGGCAAGACTACGACAGCGTTCCTATTGGAGCAATTGCTGCAAAGTGCAGGGCGCAAGTGCGTGTTGCTCGGCACCATCGAGACGCATGTAGCCGGCGAAGTGCGCGAGAGTGAACACACAACTCCCGAGAGCCGCGATGTGCTGGCGTTATTTGCGGAAGGTGTTCGCACGGGTTGCACGGAAGCTGTGATGGAGATGAGCAGCCATGCGCTGGATCAGGAGCGCGTGTGGGGACTGCCGGTGGACGTGGCGATGTTCACGAACCTGACGCAGGACCACCTCGACTATCACGGGACGATGGAGAGGTATGCTGCAGCGAAGGCGCGTTTATTTGCGGGGGTGGGAGCAGCGTCGCCCCGGGTTGCGGTGATCAACCTTGATGATCCGCGCGGCGATGATATGTGCCGCGAGTTTTGTGGTGAGATATTGATGACGTATGGCATCGACTCTGGTAAATGGCGAGCAACGGAGGTCACGCTGCGGGCCGGGCAGACTCAATTCAATTGGCAGACGCCTCATGGGGCAGTCGCTATCTCGTCACCGCTTACTGGCCGAGTAAATGTGTACAACCTGTTGGCAGCAGGATGTGCGGCGTTCGCACGCGGATTGTCGGTCGATGATATTGCGGCGGGAGCGAAAGGTCTTCGCCAGGTGCCGGGACGATTTGAGGTGGTACCGGGCTCCGACGTGGCTGGTTTCACTGTTGTGGTGGACTATGCACACACGGATGACGCTCTGATCAATTTGATTGCGCTGGCTCGCGATCTCGTGAAGGAGCAGCGTGGTCGCGTGATTACGCTGTTCGGCTGTGGCGGTGATCGTGATCGAACCAAGCGTCCGAAGATGGGCCGTGCCGCTGGCAATGGCAGTGACTTCGTTGTTGTAACTAGTGATAACCCACGCAGTGAAAAGCCTTTGGCCATCATTGATGAGGTGCTCGTTGGTGTGCGCGAAACCGGTGTGACATTTGTAGTTGAGCCAGATCGCGCTGCTGCTATTGCTGCTGCGATAGGTGCAGCGAAGTCTGGGGACATCGTGCTGCTCGCAGGCAAAGGGCATGAGAAGGTGCAGATCTTCGCCGGTGGTCCAGTACCTTTCGACGATGTAGAAGAGGCTGCGCGCGTATTGCGAGAGGGTGGCAAATGAAGTTGGCGCTGGGGCAGATCGCGGACTGGATTCACGCTGAAGGTATCTTCGATACGAATGCGGAGGCGGTGGGGTATTCGATCGATACACGTACGATCGGAGCGGGCGAGCTGTTTTTTTCCGTCACTGGCGAGCGAGTCAACGGTCACGACTATGTGGAGATAGCGATTGCCAACGGTGCGGTGGCTGCAGTAGTGAGCCAGCGCTGGCTGCCTCCAGCGAACTTCGATGAAGCAAAGCTGCTGCGGGTCCCGGATGATTGCGATGACTGCGTGCTGGTGGCGATGCAGAACCTGGCCCATGCCGTCAGAAGGCGTTGGGGCAAGCGCGTGATCGGGGTGACGGGCTCCGCAGGTAAGACGACCACGAAGGAGTGTATCGCCACCGCCCTCAGTTCTCGGTTCTCGGTTCTTAAGACAGAGGGCAACTTCAATAACCATTTTGGCGTGCCGCTGACACTGTTGCGACTGGAGCCAGAGCACGAAGTGCTGGTGCTCGAGATGGGCATGAACCACGCTGGTGAGATTGCTGCGCTCGCGAAGATCGCAGAGCCGGATTGGGGCGTGGTGTCGAACGTCGGGATGGCTCATGCGGAATTTTTTCCTGACGGGATAGAGGGTATCGCTCGTGCGAAGCGGGAGCTGATAGAAGCGCTACCAGAACGTGGCCTTGCTATTTTGAATGGCGATGATGCACGCGTGCGCGCTTTCTCCAACGGTCGAGAAGACTGCACCGTACTGTACGGCACGAGCGAGGGCTGTGCTGTTTCCGCGAGGAGCATTGAGGACCTTGGATTGAATGGGACTGAGTTCGATCTGCACGTCGAAGGTGCATACGGTGACGATTCGACTCGTCCTGCGCTGCGCGTCGTGCTGCGTTTGCCTGGAAGGCACAATGTCTTGAATGCGCTGGCCGCGTTTGCTGTCGCCAGCCGCAGCGGTGTGCCAATGCTCGCTGCGATGGCTGCGTTGGAGCAGATGCGACCGACAGACAAGCGTGGCAACCTTCTCAGCTGGCATGGTGCAGAGATTGTGAATGACACATATAACTCAAACCCCACGGCTCTCCTGTCGATGATTGAGGCGTTGAAGAAGACCGATGCGAAGCGTCGGGTGCTAATCGTAGGTGAGATGCTGGAGCTTGGCGCAGAAGGACCTCGGCTCCATGCAGAGTGCGGAGCGGCGGCGGCGACTGCCAAGATTGACGTGGTTGTCGGCGTGCGTGGGCTCGCGAGCGAACTTGTAAAAGCCGCTGGAGCGCGGGGCATCGCCGCAGAGTTTGTCGACAGCGCAGAGCAGGCCGGCGCATGGATGAAAGAGAATCTGCGTGAGGGGGATGTTGTGTTGCTGAAGGCCTCACGTGGTGTGCGATTGGAGCGCGCGCTGGCAGCGCTGGAAGCTTGATTGCTGCAGTGCTGATCTGGCTGGAAACGGCTGATTCACAGGGCCTGGGCAGCGTAAGATGACGATGGGTTGCGTGTGAGACGCAGCAAAAATGCACGTGTGAGGCACATCCTTTGCTCTATTGGCTGTTGTATCAGAAGCTGTTTCCGTACTTCCGATTGTTCCGCATCTTTCGTTACGTAACGCTGCGCTGTGTACTGGCGAGCGTTACGGCGCTGCTGATCGGGTTACTGATCGGACCGTTCGTGATCGAGCGGTTGCGCGAGTTTCAAATCGGCCAGTATGTGCGCGAGGATGGGCCGCAGAGCCACTTGAAGAAAGGCGGCACGCCGACCATGGGTGGCGTACTGATCTGCATTGCGATCGTGGTACCCGCACTGCTATGGAGCGATCTGAGCGACCCGCTCGTGTGGCTCGTCGTCCTGTCAACGCTAGCATTTGCTGCTATCGGGTTTACAGATGATTACATCAAGGTGGTAAAGAAGCGGAGCCTGGGACTGACCTCGCGCCAGAAGCTGGCACTGCAATTTACTGCGAGTGCTGCAGTTGCGATTGCGCTAATTTGGTTGGATAGGCGGGGCGAGTACTCAACGCGGCTGGTGGTGCCCTTCCTTAAAGGCTATCGGCCGAACCTGATCATCGACAGTCTTCTCAAGACGCACCTCTGGCCTTTGGCGTTTATTCCATTCGTGCTATTCGTTATGCTCGTCATCACGGGATCAAGCAATGCGGTGAACCTTACGGATGGTCTTGACGGCCTTGCCATCGGTTGCACGATTATTGCAGCGGGTGCGTTGACGGCGCTGACCTATGTGAGTGGACATGCGGTCTTCAGCGACTACCTCGAGTTGCAGCGCATGCCTATGGTGAGTGAGCTGACGATTTACTGCGGCGCGATGGTGGGCGCGAGCATCGGCTTCCTCTGGTACAACGCGCATCCGGCGGAGATCTTTATGGGCGACGTGGGCTCGCTGATGCTAGGCGGCGCGATTGCGACGGTCGCAGTAGCGATCAAGCAAGAACTGTTGCTGCCGTTCATCGGCGGCGTGTTCATCATGGAGGCTCTGAGCGTGATCCTGCAGGTAGGCAGCTACAAGCTGCGAGGTGGCAAGCGCATCTTCAAGATGGCACCGATTCATCACCACTTCGAGTTGCTCGGCTGGAGCGAGAGTAAAGTGATTGCGAGGTTCTGGATTCTGGCGCTAGTGTTTGCGCTGTTTGCGCTGACGACGCTGAAGCTGAGGTAGCAATGGACAGGAACTAACGATGACTCTGGAACTCAAGAACAAGCGCGTACTCGTTGTCGGTCTCGGTAAGAGCGGGCTTGCAGCAGCGCGGTTTCTCAAGGAGCGCGGTGCGACGGTGACTGTGAGCGATGCTCGCCCGGCGACGCTGATCAAGGAGCTGCCGAGTCTGCTGGAGCAGGGCTTTGCTGTCGAGACAGGTAGCCATGGCCTGCTGACGTTTCGCCGCCAGGACCTGATCGTGGTGAGCCCCGGCGTGCCGATGTCGACGCCTGAGCTGATGCAGGTGAAGGCCCTGGGGATGCGTGTCATCGGGGAGATGGAGCTTGGCTCGCAGTACCTGCAAGGCGAGATGATTGCGATCACCGGTTCCAATGGCAAGACGACCACGACGACGCTGATGGGCGAGATTCTGAACGCTGCGGGCAGGCCGACGCTGGTGGGTGGCAACATAGGAACCCCGGTGACGGCGCTGGTTGCGGAGAGTACACCGGATTCGTGGAGTGTGCTGGAGGTTTCGAGCTTTCAGCTGGAAACGATTGAAAGCTTCAAGCCGCGTATCGCGATGGTGTTGAATATCACGCCAGACCACCTGGATCGGCACGGCAGCTTTGAGGCCTACGCCGCGGCGAAGGCGCGCATCACAGAGAATCAGACCGTAGAGGACTTTCTCATTCTGAACGCGGAGAACAAGGCCGCACAAATGGTCGCTGCAAAGACAAGTGCAAAGATCTACTGGTTTAGCCCGCGCAGGCCTATCAAGCAGGGCGCGTTCGTGCATGGTGAGTCGGTGCTCTTTCTCGCAAAGGAAGGTGGCGTGGCAGAGCCTGTGATGCCGGTGGCGGAGATTCCGCTGGCTGGCAGCCACAATGTAGAGAATGTGCTGGCGGCGGTGTGTGCGGCGCGACTAGCGGGTATCGATAGCGAGACCATCCGTGCCGCAGTGGCGTCATTCAAGGCCGTTGAACACCGCCTGGAGTTCGTGCGTGAACTTGGCGGTGTGCGCTACTACAACGACTCGAAGGCCACGAATGTCGATGCAACCGAGAAGGCGATTGCTGCCTTTCCTGGCGGCATTCACTTGATTCTCGGCGGCAAGGACAAGGACTCGGACTACGCCACGCTGGAACCGCTGCTGTGCGAGCGCGTCAAGACGGTTATCACCATTGGTTCGGCTGCAGAAAAGATTGAGCGCCAGCTCGCGGGTATCGCGAAGATAGAGAGTGCGGAGACATTGGCACGGGCGGTTGCTAAGGCGCAGGAGATTGCGGTCGCAGGCGATACCGTTTTGCTGGCTCCCGCATGCGCAAGCTTTGACCAGTTTGAAAACTACGAGCACCGTGGCAGGGTGTTCAAGGAATTGGTAGCGAGCTTGCAGTAAGGCGGCAAAGATGGCGAAGCGCGTTGGTGTAGACAAGTGGATGTTCGGCACGGTGCTGTTGCTGATGCTGTTCGGTCTGGTGATGGTGTTCTCGGCTTCGGCCGTGCTGGCTAAGGCAACGCTGGGCTCGCCGTATGCGTACGTCAGCAAGCAGGCCGCGTGGGCGCTGCTGGGTCTGGTTGCGCTGTTTATCCTGATGCGCGTTGACTATCGCAAATACAACAATCCAGCGATCATCTTTCCGGCCATGATTGCCACCGCCGTGATGCTGCTTGGAGTCTTCGCCTGGCGTTCCATGAATGGTGCGCATCGCTGGCTGCATCTCGGTCCTGCATCGCTACAGCCCTCTGAGCTGGCGAAGCCGGTGATCGTGCTGTTTCTTGCGTGGTTTCTGCAGACGCGCATTCATCAGATCGACGACATCAAGCAGACGATCCTGCCAGCCGTGATTCCTCCGCTTGTGTACATTGCACTGATTTTGAAAGAGCCCGACCTGGGCACGGCGCTCGTCTGCGCGGCTGTTCTCATGCTTATGCTGTTCCTCGCGGGACTGCCCATGCGCTGGATTGCTGTGGCGCTGGCTTGCGCGGCGCCCGTGATGTACTGGATGCTCTTTCATGTGGCTTGGCGCGCCAAGCGCATGATGGTCTTCTTCAATCCCGAAGCTGATCCGAAGGGTGCAGGCTTTCATATCCTGCAATCACTGATCGCGGTGGGTTCGGGTGGACTGTATGGCCGAGGCTTGATGGAAGGCCTGCAGAAACTCTTCTACCTTCCGGAGCCGCATACGGACTTCATCTTCGCAAACATCTGCGAAGAGCTGGGACTGATCGGCGCGCTCTGCGTGGTGGCAGCATTTTGCATACTCGGTTATCGCGGACTGCGTGCTGCGTTCTTATCGACGGATCCGTTCGCGCGCTTCCTTGCGTTCGGTCTCACGATGGCCTTATTGGTGCAGGCGTTCTTCAACATTAGTGTGGTGGTGGCACTGCTGCCCACGAAGGGCATTCCGCTGCCGCTTATCTCATCGGGTGGAACCAGCGTGTTCGTCACACTGGCTTGCATGGGAGTGCTGTTGAACGTAACGAGAGAGATCGACTGATGCAGGCGGCAGCAGATAAGTCTTTGAGGGTAATGATCGCTGGTGGTGGGACCGGCGGGCACGTAGTACCAGCGCTGGCGATTGGCCGAAGGCTACGCGATGATCATAACGCAGACGTCGTGTTTGTCGGCACAGCGCGCGGTATTGAGACAAAGCTGATTCCGGAAGCGGGCTTCAGGCTTGAACTGGTGCGGTCAGGTCAGTTGAAGAACGTGAGCCTGATGACGCGGTTGCGTACGGCGATGGATGTTCCATTGGGTGTGCTGCATTGCATGTCGTTGATTCGGGCGTTCAAGCCACAGGTGGTGGTGGGTGTGGGTGGGTATGCGAGCGGGCCCGCCATGCTGGCCGCTGTGCTGCTGCGCGTTCCCACACTGGTGTACGAGCCGAATGCCGTGCCGGGGTTGACGAACCGCGTGCTTGGCAAACGGGTTCGTTCGGCGGCAGTAAACTTCGCACAAACCACGCAGTACTTCAACCACGCCGAGGTCACGGGCGTGCCGGTGCGGCCGGAGATCTTTGAGATTGCACCGAAGACAAGCGGAGCTCCACGCCTTCTGGTTACGGCAGGCAGTAATGGGGCGCTGGTCTTCAATGAGACGATGCCGAAGATCGTGGCGCAATTGCTGGTTGACGTTCCAGACCTGACCATCGTGCACCAGTCCGGGCCTCGCAAGCTGGATGAGACTCGTACCGCGTTTTCAGAGAGCGGTGCTAACCCTGCGCGATGGAGTGTCGAAGCATTCCTGACCGACATGCCCGCGCAGTACGCGGCTGCCGACCTGGTGCTGGCTCGCTCGGGAAGCACGGTTGCTGAGTTGTGCGCTGCTGGGCGGCCCTCGCTCCTCGTCCCGTTTGCGGCTGCGGCCGATGATCACCAGCGCAAGAATGCCGAGGTGCTCGTCGCAGCAGGTGCCGCAGAGATGCTGTTGCAGAAGGACGTCACGCCACAGTCACTGCGCTCGGCTCTCGTGGGACTGCTCACAGATGCTCCGCGTCGAGACGCTATGGCTCAAAACGCTCGCGCTCTCGCCAAACCTGGTGCGCTCGATCGCATCGCAGAGATGGTGCTGAAATTGGCTAGGCCGTGAGGTTGTGTTCGACACTCATCTGAGATCCCAGACAAGAAGGGCTGAGGAGTGATCCTCAGCCCTTCTTATATCTCGATTATCTCGATTTTGATTAGCGATGACCGCCGCCTCCACCACCGTGGGAGCCGCCGCCTCCGCCGCCGTGAGAGCCACCACCACCGCCACCGCCGTGGAAGCCGCCACCACCGCCAGCATTACCGCCGCCGCGGCTTACGTTCGGTGCTGCCCCACCACCACCGCCGCGAAAGCTTTGGGCGCCTCCGCCAGCATTTCCGCCGCGGTTGAAGTTCTGACCGCCGCCAACGTTACCGCCGCCGCGATTGAAGTTCTGAGCTCCGCCAACGTTACCGCCACCGCGATTGAAGTTCTGAGCTCCGCCGCCATGGTTGAAGTTCTGACCGCCACCGCCGCGATTGAAGTTGCCTCCATTGCCGCCACGGAAACCTGCGTTGTAGCCTCCGCGAGAGAAGGAGTTGCCGCCGGGGCGACCATTGAATCCTGCGTAGCTCCGGTTATAGAAGTTGCCACGGAAGCCTCCGCCGAAGTGGCCGTAGGCACGGTTGTACCAGAAGTGTCCGCCGTTCCAGTAACCGCCATAGAAGCCAATACCGAAGTAACCGAAGCCGTAGTTGATGCCGCCATAGTAGCCGATGCTGCGGCCCCAATAGCCGCCGCGCCAGAAGTAGCGGCCGCCGCCCCAACCCCAATAACCCGGGGTCCAAAGAGCGCCGATATAGGGAGGCTCAACCCACGCGCCGCCTACCCAGTAGTAACCGCCAGGACCCCATGCCCAGTAGCCGGGAGTCCAGAGGTAGCCGTCACCGGGGCATTCGGGCTGTTGATAATCGGGGATTGCAGGAGGTGCGATGTCTGCCGTGATCGCTCCCGGAGGCGGTGCCTGATCCTGATACTGTCCCTGGCCTTGGTCCTGATATTGGCCTTGATCTTGATATTGGCCCTGTGGAGGAGCCTGATTCTGGTACTGCCCTTGGTCCTGATACTGACCCTGGGGAGGAGGCGGAGCTTGATTCTGATACTGACCGGGATTTTGGTTCGGGTCGGGGTAGTTGTTCTGATAAGCAGCCTGAGCCCGCGCCGTGGTGGCTGCGAGAAGCCCGAGCAAAACGGTGGTGCTTGCTGCGGTCGTACGAAGTGCGCGGGTGTAATTCATGACATCTCCTTGTCCGCTTCGGTCCACTCCCATCTGATGCAGGGATTGTGGTTCATGAAGCGGAGAGATTTTCCAGCCCTGGGATGGCGGGTCAGGCTCTCGTACAGAATAGACACGTCTCCTTAGTCTTTGTTGCGTTTTCTGGAGTGCTCTGCTGTCGAGCTCAATAATCGGCCATAGACAGGTACGACCCTGAACTCTGTGACCATCATCGCCGCCTCCTGACCTTGGTTGCCGACTATTTGCTATCAACAGGTTACGCCTTGCCGCTATGTCCATCGCAATGCAGTACGCCAAGGAACCGGCTCCACGGGCCGACGGCATCACGGTACTGTGCGGCGAGGATGCGCGAGATTTGATGCAGGTGAGTCAAATCGTGGGTAGACCATGTGGCAAGCAGCTGAGAAAGCGTGACGGCCCCGAAGGCCGGGTGCGTCCCTCGGCGTTCGAGGTCTTGCGGCGTCAGGTTCAGAGCCTGCAGACGGGCAAGTCCGGAGGAGCGTAGTGAGGAGAAATCGGCAAGAAGTTCGTGGACAGGGCGCGTATCGCTCAGGTGCGCCTCGCGCTGAAACACCGGGAAGGTTTCGGATTCGCCTGCCCGCAGGATGATCTGGATGCGCGGCAGCCAGTCCGTGCGCTCGCCGTGGATGAGGTGCGCCAATACCTGGGAAATCGTCCAGGTGCCTTCGCCCTCGGTCGTATGGAGCAACTCGTCAGGCAAATTCCCTAGTAGGGCAGTCATCGCAGCTGGTGTCGAGGAGAGCAGAGCGATCGTCGAAGCGAGTTCTCGTTGCATCTGTCGATCTTAGCTGGGACTGCGAAGAATTGATTCAACCCATACTGAGTGGCGCTACAATCTATATCTCGGGCTCCCCAAGACAACTCAGGCATTTCCAAACCTCGCCAGGGAGAACTGCACATGCGTGTAAGTAAAGCCAAGGTAGAAGCCGTCGTTTCCGCGCACGAAGGAAAGAGGGCGGAGTGTGGTCACTTTCCCACACCCGATGATGCGACCGTATTCGCTGCTGAGATCGTTCGAATGATGTTGGAAAAGACGGCCTACGGCGGCACCTTTGCCGTGAGCGTCTCGCACGTCCACAGCCAGCGGAGCGGCCAGAGTAACTTCATCGTCGCCTTCTCCGGCCATCATCCCGACTGCCTTCCAAATCGAGCCGATACCACGCATCTGCTTAATCTGGACCTGGCTGAAGATGTACATCCGCTTGCCCATCGCGCGAGGGTCTCGTACTCAAACACAGCAGATCTTGCATATCACCCCATGCATGTCACCACGCAGGAGTTTCTTAGGCGGGCGTTCCGCAAGCACGAGAACATAACTGCGACTGACGTGAATACACAGCTCACGACTTTCAAGAACCTGATCTGGTTGCCGCCAAAGCAGGTAGGACTTGGACCGAGGCTGCAGTTGTTTTCGCAGTTCGGTAAGAAGCTGATGCCTTTGGGAGCAATCGGGCTGGCCATTCGACTGGGCGTTCTGGCACCAGGCGATGAGGCCGCTGTGGTGACCTCGGTACGCAGGTTTATTCGCGCGGACCTCAAAAGCATCAAAGCTCCCCCTGCAGCTGTTGAAGAGTCGCAACGCTATCAGGAGTTGGCGAAGTTCCTCGAAGACCTGCTGATGTCTCGCACGGTAAACGACCCAGAAGGTCAGAGCACCTTGTTGTTGGCAACCCAGGTCTATGCCGAAAAGTCGATTGCGGCTGTACAGAAGTCGGTCGTCGAGGCATGGGGAGCCAATGCGCTGGGTCGCTTTTGTGCCGAGCCAAAGGGACTGCGTTACGCGCGGCAATCCAGCATTCTCGCGATTAACGATCTTCAGTATGGTTCTCTGCAGGGCCAACTGGCGTTCTGGTACAGCTACACCGAGCACAGAGATTTTTCGCAGAAACTCTTCATCTACGGTCAGAATAACGACGATCGAGCGGCTGGACACGGCGCCTATATGTTGCCTTGCTCCTCCTGTGCTACCCGTTCCGCAAGCATGATGACAGGCCTGCTGCCGCCAGTGGTCATTGCGGCGCCCGATCCCGTGAACATGAACTGGATGATTGCGACCGAAAAGCAGATCATGGATCGATTGAACGCGTTGTATCCACACAAGCTCGATTTCGTGTCCGGACAAGTGCTTGCCAGGGCCGTTACGGAGCAGCGGCGTACGATGGCGTCTCCTAAGCCTGAGGCGTTCTTCCTGGAAATTGCAAAGGCCCGCGCTGTGCGTATGTCGATCGAACTGTAGAGAGCTGAAAGTTGGCAAGCTTCTTCGCAATGTGCGAGAGAATAGCGGAATGAGTTTGCCAGCACATGCTTTATTTGCGCCGTCGCAGCGGGTCCACTTTATCGGGATCGGCGGTATTGGGATGAGTGGGATCGCTGAAATCCTGTTAACGATGGGGTATGCCGTCTCCGGCTCGGATATGCGCGCCTCCGCTTCGACCGAGCGCCTGGTTGGGCTCGGCGCGACTGTCTTCATAGGCCATGCGGCGGCCAACGCTGCCGCGACCGACGTCGTTGTGACCAGCTCCGCGGTGGCGAAGGACAATCCCGAGGTGCTTGAAGCGCGCTCTCGCAAGATTCCGGTGATCCCACGTGCGGAGATGCTGGCTGAGTTGATGCGGCTGAAGTACGGTATCGCCGTCGCCGGCATGCATGGCAAAACGACCACCACCAGCATGGTCGCGGCAGTGCTCGCAGGCGGAGAGCTCGATCCGACGGTGGTGGTTGGCGGTCGCGTCGACGCCATGGGGTCCAATGCGCGGCTGGGTAAATCGCAGTACCTCGTAGCGGAGGCCGACGAAAGCGATCGTAGCTTCCTGAAGTTGCCACCCGTGCTGGCGATCGTGACCAACCTTGACCGCGAGCATATGGAAAGCTACAGCGGCATGGCCGACGTGGAGAACTGTTTCGTCGAGTTCATGGATAAGGTGCCGTTTTATGGAGCGGTCACAGCCTGCGTGGATAACGCGATGCTGCGCGCGATCCTGCCGCGCGTGAAGCGCAAGGTCTACACCTATGGCGAAAGCGCCGATGCGGACTTTCGTCTGAGAATGCTTCCCGCTGCGGGTACCGGATCGCACGCGCGGTTTGAGGTCAACGCCAAGGGGCTGCTGCTGGGGCCGTTTTCGCTCAATGTGCCCGGTAAGCACAACGTACTGAATGCGACGGCGGCGGTAGCCATCGGCGTGCAGCTCGGCATCTCCCCTGAAAAGATCGCAGAGGGGCTGGCCAGCTTCAGCGGGGTCGACCGCCGGTTCCAGATTCGCGGGGTTGTGAAGGGCATCACCGTGGTCGATGACTACGGCCATCATCCCACCGAGATCAAGGCCACGCTGCAGGCCGCGCGCGAGTGTGGCTATGGCCGCGTGCTGGTGCTCTTCCAGCCGCACCGTTACACCCGCACCCGCGATCTGATGAGCGACTTTGCGACCTCCTTCGGCGATGCGGATGCGGTGCAGGTGCTGGACATCTACGCCGCCAGTGAGCAGCCCATCGAGGGCATCAGCGGCGAGTCACTTGCCGCGGCGATCCGCGAGCAGGGCGGCGGCCGCGTGAACTATGCGGCGTCCATGGCAGAGGCGGTAGAGCGCATCGCCGCCGACGCCCGACCCGGCGAGATGATCCTGACGCTGGGCGCAGGCAGCGTCTCGCAGGCTGGGCCGATGCTTCTGGAGGCCCTGGCAGGGAGTTAGGTGACGGGCGCTCTTTCTTGTAAGGCAGTTTTGCGGCGCATGCAGGTTGCTGCGGCGATACCCGGCGAAAAAGGGAACCTCCCGCCAGCCCATTCCGCCTTATAGTGAAGGTTGGCGATTCTTCCGCGGCCTTGCTCGGGCATGCGGAGATGAAGATGGGAAAGCAGCGCGGAGCTGGTTCCGCAGCGGTGCTCGAGACGCCGGAGACGGCTTATGCCTCGGGATATACCTCTGCGAGTGAACCGGCGTGGCGTGGGCAGGAGCCTGCTCCGGCGGGTGCGCTGCAGCGCGGCTATGCTGGCGATTCCTCGCAGCCTAACGGTTACGGCACAGAGGAAGAGGAGTATCGCCCGCGTCGCGGCGCGCTGCGACCGAGCCTTAGGACCATGCTGCGCAGCACTGCTGGCCGCATTGCGCTTGGAGTCGTCCTACTCGTGCTGGTCGGCGGGCTCGTTCTGGCCGCTGCTGCAGTCCGCTTCTATCTGCTGCACGATCCTCATTTCCTCGTGGCTTCCAGTGATGACATCCAGATCACCGGCAACACCCACATGACCCGCGCCCAGCTACTGGACGTCTTCGGTGGCGATTTGGAGCGGAACGTCTTCCGCATCTCGCTCACAGATCGCCAGGCCGACCTGGAGCGTCTGCCCTGGGTTAGCCATGCCAGCGTGATGCGACTGCTGCCGAACCGACTCGCCGTGCAGATTACGGAGCGGACTCCGGTCGCCTTCTCGCGGCAGGGCACGCAGATCGGCCTCGTCGACGCCAGCGGCGTGCTGCTCGATATGGGAGCGAACACCGCCAGCGATGCCCATTACTCCTTCCCTGTGCTCACCGGTATTTTGCCCAACGATCCCGCGCCGACACGCGCAGCCCGCATGGCTGTCTACCAGAAGTTCATGCAGGAGCTCGACAGCAACGGCCAGCACCTTACCAAGTCGGTCAGCGAGGTCGATGTCACCGAGCCTGATGACCTGAAGGCGATGCTTGCCACCGGCGGACCGGAGATTCTGGTCCATTTTGGCGACGACCAGTTTCTCAGCCGCTATAGCCAGTTTCAGAAGCTGCTGCCTGAGTGGAAGCAGCAGTATCCCAAGCTCGCTTCTGCCGATATGAGATATCAGGGGCAGATCGTGCTCGAGATGCACAAGGATGGCGACAATGTCGGACCTCCTGCTCCGACATCACTCGCTGCCGAAGCTGCAGCCGAGGCAACTAAGCCTCTAGCCCCGGCGCCGCTGGCTAAGTTGCCGGCGGCCAAGCCTATACCCAAAGCCAAGATCGTTCCGGCAAAGGCTGCGAAGGCCGCTAAGAAGAAGTCCGGCAAGCCTGTTGCGAAGAAGGTTGCGGGCAAGCCGAAGAAGGTTGTGGGCAGGCCCGCTGTCGCGCACAAGGCAAGCCATAAGTAGAAAGCAATGCACGGTTTGAGGGAAGACGATGAATGCGAAGACCGACAACCTGATTACAGTGCTCGATGCAGGCAGCTCCAAGAGCTGCGTGCTGGTGGCCGAACTCGTCGACGGTGTGCTGCGTTACCGCGGCCACGGTGTGGAGACCTCGAAGGGCATGCGCCGCGGTGTTATCAGCGACCTCGGCCCGGCGGCTGAGGCCATAGACGCAGCTGCTCTGCGCGCGGAGAAGACGACCAAGGCTCCCATTGAAACCGCTGTCGTTGGCGTCGGCGGCCCTCACATGCGCGGCATGAACTCGCAGGGCGGCATCAACATGGGCAGCCGCATGAAGGAGATCACCAAGGAAGACGTCCGCGCCGCGATCGACCGCGCCCGCTCCATCAGCCTTGCTCCGGACCGCGAGGTCCTACACCTGCTGCCCCAGCAGTTCATCCTCGACGACCAGGGCGGTATCCACGACCCGGTCGGCATGGTCGGCAACCGGCTTGAGGTCGGGCTGCATCTTGTCACCTGCTCCGGTAGCGCCTCGCAAAACGTGGTCACCTGCGCCAACCGCGCTGGACTTGAAGTGCTGGATACGGTCTTCGAAGGCATTGCCGCAGCCGAGGCTGTGCTTTCGGCGGATGAACGCGAACTGGGTGTCTGCCTCGCCGACATCGGCGCGCACTCGACGGAGATTGCCGTGTACTTCGAAGGCGCGGTCGCGCATACGGCGGTGTTGCCCATCGGTGGCGACCACTTCACGAACGATCTTGCCGTCGGCCTGCAGGTGAGCGTGGAAGAGGCGGAGCAGCTGAAGCGGATGTACGGCAGCTGTGTCGTCACCTCGATTCCGCAGTTGAATGAGATCGAAGTAGGCGGCAACCTCGCGACCGGGGGACAGCAGGCCCGCATGGTGCGCCAGCGGTTTCTGGCAGAGATTCTTGAACCGCGTGCCCGCGAGATGCTTACCATGTTGCGCGACAACCTGCGTCACGGCGGCGTGTTGGAGGCTATGGGCTCGGGCTGCGTCTTCACGGGCGGCGGAGCGCATCTGGCCGGCTTGCTGGATAACGCCGAGAGCACGTTGCGCGTTCCCGCACGCATCGGCTACCCGGTGCCACTGAGCCGCATGCCGCCGGAGCTGGCAAAGCCGGAGTTTTCAGCCGCCATCGGACTTCTGCTCTATACACAGCGCACGCAGGCCAAGCGCGCAGCTGACGAACAGGGCCTAAAACAAAAGCTCTTGTCTATGTTTGCAGGCAGTTATTAGGCCTTGTCCAAGCCGGCGGCTTACAAATGGCCGCCGCGAAGGTCAAACGAGCATCGTGCCGCAGGGCAAAATTCAAGCGAAACGCCTGAGGAAAATGACCGAGGCAAGTTTCGGTTCCGGGACGGGAGAGACGGTAGACTTACAGATATGAGTTTTCGCAATCTTTTTGGTGTTATTTTTCTAGGGCTTGGTCTGAGCGCGGCAGCGCACGCCCAGCTGGGTGTGTACGGCATGTACTCGGTCAACCAGAACACAGGTGTGCAGTGCCTCGTGGATTCTCCGAATACCTGCTCGAACGGCGTAGCGGGGCGCACAAGCGCGACCAGTGCGTCCGGCACGGTGTACGGCTCGCCGTCGACGGGCCACGTCAATCCGCAGGGACTTTCAGGCGGCGTCTTCTACGACTTCAAGACGTACGGCCCGGTGCGCTTCGGTGTCGATGTTCGTGGTGGCGATGCTCACTCGAACAAGTCGGCGTCGGATTCAACGGGCGGCACCAACAGCACGCGTTCCAACTACGTGCTCGTCGGCCTGCGCGGTTCGGTCAAGACACCGATCTCCTGGGTGAAGCCCTACGCTCAGATCTCTGTGGGCTACAACCGGTCCAACGTGACAGAGCCAAGCTGCTCCACGCTGAACGGTGGAACGCTGCAGTGCCAGAATGGCCAGGTCACGACGACACCGGCTCGCAACTATGACAACTTCCTGCAGTATGAGGGCTTCGTCGGTGCGGACATCCGTATCGCGTCGTTCATCGACTGGCGCGCGGTCGAAGTCGGTCTGGGTAACATGAACCGTATCGGCAGCAGCTCGGTCTATGACGGTAACTCCTCGGTCGGTGTTCGCTCGCTGGGCGCGGGCATTGTGCTTCATCTGCCGTAGGCAGGACCTCAGTACGAGTGGATACGGAGCAGTATGTCTCGGGGTTGGGATACGAGGCGTGCTGCTCTCTATCGTTCAAAAAGCTGTACGGCATAAAAAGGTGTAGCGAAGTAGATGCGCGACGAACGAATTGGTGAGGCCTTCTCCCGATTTGCGGCGCAAAATGAGGATGAGAGCAGTACGCGCAGGCGCTAGATCGCAGGTGCATCAGGAGATTTGAGCCATGTCCTTTCCCCCCAACGACGGAGCAGAAGTAGACAACGCTGGCGGACCGCTGCGTATCCACTACCACGACGAGATTCAGAGCACAGCGCGGATCAAGGTGATCGGCGTCGGCGGCGGCGGCGGTAATGCCGTCAACCGCATGATTGCAGCCGGCGTTGTGGGCGTAGAGTTCATCGCTGCAAACACGGATGCGCAGGCCCTGGAGAGCTCGAGCGCGCCGGTGAAGCTGCAGCTCGGCGTCAAGCTGACCAGTGGCCTTGGAGCAGGCGCGAACCCGGACATCGGGCGCCGCGCGGCGCTGGAGGATTCGGACAAGATCATCGAAGCGCTCGAAGGCGCGGACATGGTCTTCGTCACCGCAGGCATGGGCGGCGGAACGGGCACAGGCGCGGCGCCGGTGATCGCTTCTCTCGCCAGTGAGATGGGTGCGCTAACCGTTGCTGTGGTCACGCGGCCGTTCGGCTTCGAAGGCAAGCGCCGCACGCTGCAGGCTGAGCGCGGGATGCAGGAGCTGCTCGATGCTGTCGACACGCTGATTGTGATTCCGAACGAGAAGCTGTTGGCTGTCGCAAAGGACGCTGGCTTCTTTGAGAGCTTCCGCATTGCGGATGATGTGCTGCGCCAGGGCGTCCAGGGCATCTCGGACATTATCACGATTCCCGGTGTGATCAATCGCGACTTCGCCGACGTGAAGACCACGATGGCGGGGATGGGCTACGCAGTGATGGGAACGGCGGTTCGCTCGGGTCCGGACCGTGCTCGCGAGGCCGCAATGGCTGCGATGGCGAGCCCGCTGCTGGAGGCCGGAGCCATCGATGGAGCGCGCGGCATCCTGATCAACATCACGGGTTCCAGCAACCTGAAGCTGAGCGAAGTGAACGAGGCTTCGACCATCATCCAGAACGCGGCGCATGAGGACGCGAACATCATCTTCGGTGCCGTGATGGACGAGAAGATGGGCGACGAGATCAAGCTGACCGTGATCGCTACAGGCTTCCGCGAGGACAACAAGCCGGAGCGTCGCGAGCGCATGCTGGCAGAACCCGCAATGCCGACCGCGCATCGGGAGGCTCCGCCTGTTCCGGTGCAGCCGCGTGCTGAGACGTTTGCTCCGCCGGTGATGGCGCCAGAGCCGGTGGTGCGATTTGCGAACGAGGCTGAGCCCGCGCAGGCGCCCTACACGCCGCCGATGCCTCGCTTTGCCAGCGAGGTTGCGACCGAGTCAGGTACACCAACGACCTCAAGCTACTACGAGGCGGCGCGCCAGCAGGCTCGGCAGGAGGTTGTGCCGGTCATCTCTGCGCCAGTACAGGAGACATCGGTATCGGAGCCCGAGGTGATCGAACGGTTGGATGTGCCCGTACATGAGCAGGCGCAGCTGGTGCCGGTGAAGTCGTCCGTGTTCGACGATGATTTTTTCCGCGAGCCGAAGTCTGCAGTACCGGCATCTTCGGAGCCAACGCCTGTGCATGAGCCGTTGCCGCAGCGGACGCCTGAGCCTGTGGTCGCTGTCGCTCCGGCGGAGCCTGTCTTCTCGTCGCCGGCGGCGGTCGCGGAGCCAGGGAATCTATGGCCGCAGGCGCGGGTGCCTTCGTTCTCCGGCTATGCTGGCGGCGATAGCCACTCGGCGGCGGAAAGCGATGAGCTCGATATTCCGGCGTTTCTGCGGAAAAAGCCCTAAAGGCAGGGAACAGGGATTAGGAAGTGCGGATGAAGTTTGGGCTAAAGGTTGGAGCGGCGTTGCTGGTTGGAGTAGTCGCGGTTGCAGGTGCTGCTGCGGGTACAGCGAGAAAGCCTGTAAGGAGGGCTGCGGCGCATCATGCGGAGCATGCACGCCCGATTCGTGGCCGCTCCGTCCGCTCGGCAGTTCATGAGTCTGGTGCGACCCGCGTGGTTCGTGGCCGCGTGGTGCGTGGCCGAGTTGTTGTGGGTAGACGCGCTCGGTATGGTGAGCGGTTTACGGCCAGCAGCTTCGCTGACGATGTCACGTTTGGCGATGTCACTGCAGGTGAAGATCCGATCGTGCGGCAGGCTGCGATTCAAGCGCTTGCTGGCATGAACGGGACCGCGATGGCGATCGATCCATCGACTGGACGCATTCTGGCGATGGTGAATCAGAAGCTGGCGTTGAGCGCTGGCGCTGAGCCGTGCTCGACGATCAAGGTGGCAGTTGCGCTGGCGGCGCTGAAGGAAGGCATCATCACCGCCGATACGCCGGTGAACCTGGGCGGACATTACACGCTCGATCTCACGCATGCTCTGGCGAAGAGCGTGAACCTTTACTTCGAGGTGCTCGGTCGCGCGATGGGCTTCGATCGGGTGAAGTACTATGCGAACCAGTTTGGTCTTGGAGAGCTTGCTGGATATCACATTCAGGGTGAACATCTGGGCGTTTATCCGGATACAGAGCTGCCGCAGGCGAGCGGCGGTGTTGGACGCATGTGCTCGTTTGGCGAAAGCATCAGCATGACTCCGCTGCAGCTGGGAGCGTTGGTGAGCGCGATTGCCAATGGCGGAACGCTTTATTATCTGCAACATCCGACCTCGCAGGCGGAGGTATCGAATCTGCAGCCTCAGGTGAAGCGACAGCTGGATATTGCCAACGTGATCCCGCAGATTCTGCCAGGCATGCAAGGCGCGGTCGACTTCCGAAATGGGACAGCGCGCTCGCTTCGGACCAATTTCGCGCAGTTTCCCGTATTCGGAAAGACGGGAACATGCTCGAATAATGGAACGCGCTTCGGCTGGTTTGTCTCGTATGCGGACACGCCGAAGGGGCGGATTGTCACGGTGATCTTCCTTGAGGGAGGACGACCGACGTTTGGACCGAAGGCTGCTGAACTTACCGGGGCGTTTTATCGAGCGATGTATGAGGGCGGATATTTTTCGCCGAAGGATTCCATGGGCGGAAGCAACGGGCGATAGGGTACCCCTCCCCCCGTACTTCAGTCTCAAAGTCTTGAAAGCACAGCAGTTTGGTCTGACTTAGAAGGGTTTAGGTCTAAGTTTGCAAGGAATACGTGTAGAACCGGCCCACCACAAGCGGTTCTAAGTTGATCCCTACTTCCATTATAGCGAGTGGGATGTAGTACATGTGCAATTCTTTTTCCGGCTCTTAGCTTATTGGTTTGTTGGGTTTACAGGTTTCTGTGGCCTCGAAAGGGGTTGACAGGAATTTGTGACAGCGATGTCCGTGCGTGTGTACGCCGCAGGGCATCAGAACAAGGAAGAGATCGAAGAGGGCCATGAAGATTCTTACGGCAGCAGAGATGGGAGCGGCGGACCGCAGGTCGGTGGAAGCCGGGGTTCCGATATCGGTGTTGATGGAGAATGCGGGCCGGGCAGTCGCCCTGTTCTGTCTTCGGGAGTATCCGGGAGACGGGCTGGTGGTGGTGTTGTGCGGAAAGGGCAACAACGGCGGAGACGGGCTGGTGGCGGCGCGGCACATGGCGGAGGCGGGCCGGAAGGTCCGGGTGTTGCTGCTGGTGTCCTCAGACCAGCTGACGGCAGAGCCGAAGAAGGCGTTTGTGGCTGCGGTGATGACGGCGATGGGGCTTCATACAGCGCAGGGAGCGGCGAAGCTGGAGGTACGCGAGGTGATGGACGAGGCGCACCTGCCGGAGTGTATGGAGGGAGCGGAGCTTGTGGTGGATGCCGTGGTAGGGACCGGGTTCAAACCTCCTTTGAGGGGTTTGGGAGCCAAGGCAGGGGAGTTGCTGGCGGGGATGTCGGTGCCGGTGGTCGCGGTGGATATGCCGAGTGGATGGGATGCGGATTCGATCGAGCAGAAGGCGGAAGGAGCGTTTCGGGCGGATGCGGTGGTGACGTTTGCGGCTCCGAAGCTGGCGCATGTGTTTGGAGACATGGCGAAGCAGGTGCTGGTGGCTGCGATTGGCACGCCATCGGTGGCGATTGTGACGGCGTCGCGTCTGCGGTGGGCGGGGTCGCAGAAGGTGATTGCGGAAAAGCCGCGGGATTCGAACAGCAACAAGGGCAAGTATGGGCACGTGCTGGTGCTGGGTGGAGCGCTAGGCAAGGCGGGAGCTCCGTCGATGGCAAGTCTTTCAGCGATGCGCACGGGAGCGGGGCTGGTGACGGCTGCGGTTCCGGCGGAGGTACTGCCGACGGTGGCGGCGGTGGCTCCGGAGCTGATGCTGACGCCGCTCCGTGAGCAGGGAGTCGGGAGCAGGGAACAGGGTGTGGATGGGCTGGTGGGTGGAATCGCGCTGGACCATCTGAGCGAGGAGCAGCTGCCCGCGTTGATGAAGGGCATTTCGGTGGTGGCGATTGGACCGGGGCTGGGGCAGGAAGGGACGACGCCGGAGTTTGTGCGCAGCTTTGTGGAAAGGGTGACGGTGCCGATGGTGATCGATGCCGATGCTCTGAATGCGTTTGCGGGGAAGGCTGGACTCCTGGGCAAGGCGGCGAAGGATGGGCGCGTAGTGGTGCTGACGCCGCATCCAGGCGAGATGGCGCGGCTGGTGGGGATGACGGTGAAAGAGGTCGAGGCTGACCGGATCGGGCTGGCTCGGCGCTTTGCGACCGAGCATCAGGTGACGCTGGTGCTAAAGGGGTGGCGGACGCTGATTGCGCATCCGGATGGAAGCATTGGCGTGAATACGACCGGGAATCCGGGGATGTCGAAGGGTGGGAGCGGAGATATTCTGACGGGGATTGTGGCCGCGATGCTGGCGCAGTATGCGCGGTCGGGTGAGGCTACGGACGTGGCGAAGGCGGTAGAGGCAGCGGTGTATCTGCATGGACTGGCCGGGGATTTCGCGACGGCGGCGCAGGATGAGCACACGGTGCTGGCGACCGATACGGTGGCGCATCTGAAGGATGCGTTCAAGGCGCGGGTGCGGGATGAGGATGGGTTTGTGCGGGTGGTGGGGAGAGGCCGGGGGCCGGGAATCAGCTGAAGCGTCGGGCTTTGTTCAGCTTAGAGCTTGGAGTGTTTGAGCTTAGAGTGTTTGAGGTTGGAGTGTGCCCGCGGCTCTCGCTACAGTAAAAATAGGAGTCTCTCTGCCGCGGCGCAAAGGCGCGTCTCCGGTCGAGAATATACAGCATAGGTTGGGAAAAGTAGAAGGGCGATGATGAGAGAGTGGACACGAGAGAAGCGGCTGCGGACTCGCAGTGAGAATGGGACGCTGGGGTTAGGCGAGATTATGACCGAGCTGCTGGTGGCTCCGAAGCTTGTGGTGCTGCGGGGCGACCTGGGGATGGGGAAGACGACGTTAGTGCGCGGGATGGCTGCCGCGCTGGGAGCAGACGCGAGCGAGGTGACAAGCCCGACCTTCACGCTGGTGCATGAGTATAGAGGGCGGAAGACGCGGCTGATTCATCTGGATCTGTATCGGCTGGAGAACGAGGCCGAGGTGGAGACGACCGGGCTGTGGGAGATGGCCGATGCCGGCGATGCGCTGGTGATGGTGGAGTGGGGTGAAAAGTTTGCAAGCGTGATGGAGCGGGCGGACGCGGTCGTGTCGATGGAGCAGGGCGAGGTGGAGAATGAGCGGCTGCTGCATGTGGTGTGGAGATAGGGCTGAGAAGTGAGAAGACAAGAGTGAGAAGTGTTGAGTGGAAAAGGCTGCGTTCGACGCAGCCTTTGCTTTTTGGTTCGGATTAGATTCTGGGGTGGTTCAGAAGCAGATTCCCTGCGGGAATGACAAAGCAAAATCAGAAGCAGACTCCCTGCGGGAATGACAAAGCAAGAGCAGAAGCAGGTTCCCTGCGGGAATGACAAAGCAGGCTTAAACACTAAAGCCGCGACGGGGAGGTCGCGGCTTATTCGATCCGAGTCTAACGGGCCGAAGCTTACAGGTTGCGCCAGTTGCCGTTGGTGCGGGCACGGATACCGATGAAGCTGGGGACGAAGACGGTGGAAGCGAAGACGGTTGCGATGAGTGCGAGGTACATGGTTCTTTCTCCTGTGGCGCGCGCGGCCGGACGTGCCGGGATAGCGGCGCTCTACTACTGCTAGTGATGCTTGGGGTATTTTTCAGGGATGGCGGACTTGAGATCAAGACTCAGCCGTCGCGTTCCCTGTCGTAAAGTTCGGGTCCCTTGTTGGTTGACCCTGTGGGGCTCGTCACCCGTCCTGATCCGTCAGGACGCTCCAGCGACTGCACTCTTTACTCGTCTATTAGGATGTCAGAAACCGCGAAAGGTTTCAACCTTTTATCGTTCACCCTGGGCGGTATTCGGATCGAGGCTCGTTTGAGCGGCGGTTCAAATATCGTCTGTTGTGGATACGGGGGTGGGGTAGGATTGGTTCCGTTTATTTTGAAAATGTTTTTGGCGGAAATGCAGTTGCATCTCCGCTATGTCCGCAAGAGCGCGGACTTCAGTCGAGATGACAACGTACCAGGTGGGCCTGGAGAAGCAGGTCCTTCCCCTTCGACTTCGCTCAGGGTCAGGATGACAATTTCAAAGGCACTAGTCCTTGTGGCGGCCGGTGAAGCGGTAGATGGCGCAGAGTTCGTCGCCGGTGGAGCCGTATTCTTTTTGCTCGGCGATGGCTTCCAGGTCGGCGACGTGGTCGGCGGGGGACATCGCGATGGAGCCCTTCCAGAGGCGGGTGAAGGCGGGGTGGCGGTCGAGGTAGGAGTCGTGCTCGGAGTTGGCGTAGACGAGGTCGAAGGGGTGGGAGGCTGCGGCCTGCGAGGTTTCGACGTGACGGAGGAAGCGTTTGAGGATGGGCAGCTCGAAGGGGTGGAAGAGGAAGGCGAGGGTGGGCGCGGAGGGCAGTGGGTGCCTGGTGGCGTCGGCGTGGTGGAGTGAGAGGGGGGCGAGGGCGTTGGCGGTGGGATCGTGCTGCCAAAGGGCGATGTTGGCGGTGGCGATGCGGACGAGTTCGGCGTTGAGCTCGACGCCTTCAACACGGAGAAAGGGGTGTTGCGAGGCGAGGAGCAGGGCGCGGCCTTTGCCGGCGCCGACGTCGAGGAAGACGGTGCGCTCGATGGGGCTTTGGGGGGCTGCGTGCTGCATCCAGAGGTCGATGATGCCCTGAAGGATGCTGGGAGCGATGCCGTAGTAGGCGGTGAGCTCGTCGACGGGGACGCCGGTGCCGTCGGCGATGACGGAGCCGGGGATGAGACCGGAGGTGTCGGTGCCGTGGAGCTGGTCGAAGGGGTGGATGGCGGGTTGGGGCTTCTTGCGGGGCACTAACGTGAGCATAGCGTAGGCAGAAGGGGGTAGAGGAGAGAAGAGGGAGGAGAACTGCAGGGGGCTCCGCTACGTGGGACGATGAAGCTATCCTTCTCCGGTCGAGATGACACATTTTCTGTGGATTAGAGGATGGAGAAGAGGGCGGGAAGGATGGCGAGAGAGACGGCGGAGATGGCCGGGGTGCCGAGGAGGCGGTTTTCGATCTGGGCGGCGAGTTGCGCGGTGGCGGTCTCGTCGGAGGTGGGGGCGAGCAGGGTGATGGCGGCTCGGTAGCGCGGAGGTACGCCGGGGATGCCTGCGCCGGGGGCTTCGGTGTCGAAAGTGAGGGTGGCGGACTTGATGAGGTTCGCTTCGACGACGTTGCGGCCGAGTGCGGTGTAGCAGTCGCGGAGGAGGGTGAGGAGGTCGGCTTCGATCATGAGGGGTGCAGAGGTGATTCCGGAAGACAGCAGGTCCTTCCCCTTCACTTTGCTGAGGATGACAATGTTTGAAGGGAGCTAGTTGGTGGTGTCGAGGTGGTATTTGCTGCAGCCATCGAGGTGACGGGTGCTGCGGTCCTTCCAGGAGGTGTCCCTCGAGGGGTGGTTGACGCCCTGGCGGTAGAACTGGAGCCAGGTGAGGCAGCCGTTGAGGTCGCCGGTGGTGGTGTCGTGGGTGGCGTCAAGCTGTTTTTGGAACGCCTGCATGAGGGGATCGAATTGGTCGTTCGGCGCATCGCGCTTGGCGGCTGCCTGATCGAAGGCGGTCCAGACGGGTGTCTGGACAGGGGCCGGGTGCGTGGTGGTGACGACGCGACCGGAGCCTTCAGTGGGAATGGCTGCGTGGCGGTGCCTGTAGATATTGAAGGCGAAGAGAGCGAAGATCACGGCGATGAGGACGAAGTGGCGCGGCTTGAGAGACACGATCTTTACGAGACCCTGCGGAGAATAAACTTTGGCTTATCGGGGTTCTTCGCGTCTTCAGCTTGCTGTTCGAGGCGGCGGCGTTTCAACTCGGCAAGCTTTTCCTTATTGACCGGCTTGCCGCTGACGATGCTGGTGTTTTTGAAATGAACGACCATGAACGGCTTCTCTCCGAGGCTAAGGATTGACGGCTGTTCGAACCAAGTCCGTCCGAGACCATTGTACTCCGTCCGAGACAACGAGCAGGGTCACCTTCATCCATACGATGCGTTCGGCTGTCTCGGGGACGCTCCAGCACAGGGTGTCGGCCATGGCCTCACCGGGTTCGAGGGTATCGTCTTCGGTAAAGATATCGAAGACACGAATGATCTCTTCTGAGAGGTCTTCACGAACGATGGAGAGTTCGCAGGATGTGTCTTCGTGCTCTACCACGTGCTGCGTATTGCCAATGTTCTTGACGGTCAACTTGATGTCGCAATAGAGGTTGCCGCGCGTGAAGACGGTGCCGACGATGTCCAGCTCGAGCTTCTGCTCGTAGGTGCGACCCTTTTGGTAGTTCCAGTAGGTCCAGACGCCTCCGAGCAGGACGGCGGCAAGCTTGATGATCTTGTCTGCGACGTCAAGCGCGAAGGTGAAGTGCGGATGGGTGGTCTGCAAGGGAAATCCATCGGGAAGCTTGGCAAGGCGTTCGTACGTGAAAAGAGGTTTAGAGCGTAGGCGCGGCGATCGGTTTCGGGGTTCTTCGACTTCGCCCGGCGCAAAGAACGCGCCGGGCTTCGCTCAGAATGACAAGAGATGGGGCATTCAGGACTATCCGCTAGTTTTTGCGTTCGACGAGGTAGCTGGCGAGGGCCTTGAGTGGGGCGGCGGCTTCGCCGAAGGGTTCGAGGGCGGCGAAGGCGTCCGCGATAAGCTGGGCGGCGTCTTTTTCGGACTGCTCGATGCCGTAGACGGCGGGCCAGGTGGCCTTGTCGGAGGCGGTGTCTTTGCCTGCGGTCTTACCGAGCTGCTCGGAGGATTGGGTCATATCAAGGATGTCGTCGACGATCTGGAAGGCGAGACCGGCTTTTTCGCCGAAGGTGCGGAGGCGGGCGATGGTGTCGATACGCTTTGCATGTTGCTCCGCTAGCTGCGTCTCTGTGGCTTCCTTCCGAATACGAACTGCCTCCTCGGGGGTGGCGTCCTTTGGGGTTATAAAGCCAACGTGCGCGGCTGACGTAAGGCCGAGGAGGCCGCCCGAGACGATGCTGGTGGTGATAAGGGCGCCGGTCTTGGCGCGGTGGATGCGCTCGACGAGGTCGGCGGTGGGCTTCTGGCCCTCGCCTTCGATATCCATGACCTGTCCGCCGATCATGCCGGAGGGGATGCCCGTGTCCTGGTCTTCCTTGAAGCGGCCGACGCCGGTGCCGATGGCGAGAGAGAAGTCATGCAGGATGGCGACGATGGTCGCGGCGGGAGCGGGAAGCTGCGCGAGGGTCTGGAAGGCGAGGGTCTGCAGGGCGTCTCCAGCGAGGATGGCGATGGCTTCGCCGTAGACGACGTGGCAGGTGGGCTGGCCGCGACGGAGATCGTCGTTGTCGAGCGCGGGGAGGTCGTCGTGGATGAGCGAGTAGGTGTGCACCATCTCGAGCGCGGCGCCAAGGTCGGCTGCACCTTCAGGGAGAGTGCCGGCGACCATGCGTGCGGCTTCCATGCAGAGCACGGGGCGGAGGCGTTTGCCACCGGCGAAGGTGCTGTGGCGCATGGCGCGGTGGATAGAGTGAGGCATTGTGGTGGCAGAAGGGAGCAGGCGCTCCAGAGCGGCGTCGGTGAGGGCTGCGCCAGAGGTGAGGATGGTTTTGACGTCGGTGTTCATGGGCAGTTCTGATTCTACGGGAAGGCAGGGAACAGGGAGTTAGGAGTAGGGAATAGGAGAGCTGTTGGGACTGCGAGAGTGGCGGATGGGCAGGTTTCTGTTCAGCCTGGAGCTTCGAGTGATTGAGCGAAGAGGGGACTCGCTTATGGCTTCGGGCCTTTGTGCAAGTGCTTGGCGCCCGGCCAGCTTAGGACCTGTAGGTTGGTTCTGGGTTCCAGAGGAGGAGCATGAGGGCAAGGCCGGAAAGGCAGAGGCCGAGGATCTGGTCTTCGCTATAGTGCCAGTCGATGTTGACGAGCGTGGAGCCAGCGGCGGTGATCGGGATGACGAGCAGGCCGTCGTCGCGCTGCAGGTGTTTGGGTGCGAAGGGTACCGGGTCGGCTTCGCCGCGCTCGGTGACGCGCCAGCTGGGGTAGTCGCGGAGATTGAGAATGAGGTAGCCGGGGCGGTTGGTATGCACGGTGATGCTGTGCGGGGCTGGGGTGGAGAGGGTCTGGGAGTCGGGGATGGGAGTGTCGTCGGTGGTGATGCTGGGGTCGAGCTCGGCGGCGGTGGGCGTGGTGTGCAGCGCCTGTGCGTTAGGGCTGGTTGCGAGCCACCAGCCGGGGTTGTTGGAGCGGAGGGTGTCGTTGTCGGCGGCGATGGGTGTGTACTCGTCGGTGGGGGGAGCGCCGTGGTGCGTGGTGTAGAGGGTGGTGATGGTGTTGGGTTGGTCGGGGGTGTCGCAGGCCTGCGCGTAGAGGTGATAGCCGAGGAAGGTGAGGAGGAGTGGCAGGGCAAGAGCTGTGGCTGCGGACAAAAAGACAAATGCAGGGGGCTCTCCACTGCGTCTGCGCTCTGCTTCGTCTTCGGTCGAGATGACAGCGTCCTTGGTGGGATGGTGAGTGAGACGGTGGATCAGGAGGGCCAGGGCGAAGGCGAGGACTGCGGAGAGGAGGGTGAGGAGTCGCCAGGGGAACTGGAGGTATTGGAGGTTGGGCAGGTGCTGCCAGAGGAGCGACGAGGCGGGTGTGAGCAGCAGGCCGATGACCACGGTGAGGATGGTGAGCGTGGTGGCGAGGGTGCGGGTGGACTCGGCTGAGGCGAGGTCGCGGTCGGTCGTGTCGGCGGCGTCTTCGAGAGGTGACGGTGCGAAGAGGAAGAGGCCAACGAGGGTGAAGATAGTCAGCGCGAGGAGGGTGAGAGCGAGGGTGCTTGCGGTGTGGTTGACGGCGTTATGCGCGGCGTCGGCGGTGGTGGTGAAGAGGTAGTTGTCCTGCACGCGCATGTTGGGGATGACGGCCATGGCGACCTGTACGAACTGGCGTTCGTACGCGGCGGGGATGAGGTAGAAGGCGGGGAGGGTGAGTCCGAGGAGGGTGGCGTAGAGGAAGGTTTGGGTGAGGCGGAAGGGGCTGGGGCTTGCAGGTTGGAAAGCTCCGGAGAGTGTGGGGGCGTCCAGCTCTGTCGGGGTCCTTCGGCTGCGCTGCGCTCCGCTCAGGATGACGAACAGTATGCGGAGGAGGGCTAGCAGGGCGAAGGCGTAGCTGGCCATGACGGCGGCAGGGGCGTTGGTGAGCCAGAGCAGGGCGAGGGGGATCGCGAGGCCACGGACGGTGGGGCGTGGTTTGAAGAGGCCTGCGAAGAGGAGCGGGATCCAGGCGGCGGCGAGGAGTTCGGCGAAGGCGGTGCGCTCGTAGGCGCAGAAGAGGATGTAGGGGTTGGCGAGATAGAAGGCTGCGGCGATGAAGGCTGCGGTGGTGGAGGTGTACTGCCTGGCGAGGTGGTACATCGCGAAGCCCGAGGCGAGGAGCGCGAGGAAGATGTACGCGATGGGAGCGGCGGTGATGGGGAGGACGCTGGTGAGCGCTGCGCCGAAGAGCCAGGAGAGCGGCGGATAGAAGAGGAAGCGGGGTTCGCCGGCGTTCCATGCGGGCGTGATGGCCCAGCGGGGGTAGTCGCCCTGGCCGAGTTGGTGGGCGGCGTCGAGCCAGCTCTGGAGATGGAAGGACATGTCCTGCCCGCAGGAGATGCCGTGCAGGAGCAGCGGCAGGATGGCGAGGAGGGCCGCGATCGGCAGCAGGAACAAGGGGAGTTTGGTGGTGCGCGGCATGGAGCTATTGTGCCATTGCGATGCGAGATGCGAGGTTCCAGGTGTTCAGGGGTTGAGTGGTCCTTTACAAGTTGTCATCCTGAGCGCAGCGAAGGACCTACTTTCTGCCGGTGAGGTATGGATGCCTGCGCCAGAAGCAGACCTTTGCTGCGCTCAGGATGACAATGGGAAGAGGTCGTACCTCGTATCTGGCACCTAGAACCTCGCCTCTCGCACCTAGACGGGGCCGAGGGGTTCGTGGGGCTCGGGTGGGAGTTCGACGCGGATGGGGTCATCCGGATGGATGAGGCCGCCGGTGAGGACGATGCTCATGATGCCCGCACGGCGGGTGCGCTGGCCGGTGGCGTCGCGGTCACCCCAGAGGAGTTGTTGCAGGCCGCTGGCGTGCTTGTCGACTTGCGAGCAGGGTGTGCGGAGGCCGGTGACCTCGAGGATTGCTTCAGGTCCGATGTGGAGGCGCGTGGAGCGCGGGAGGGTGAGGAGATCGAGGTGGCGGGTGAGGAGGTTTTCGCCGATGTCTCCGGGCTGGAGAGGGAAGCCCTTGGCGGCGAGTTCGTCGAGCATCTCGGCGGCGAAGAGATGGACTTGCGCGAGGTTTGGCTGGGTGGGGTTCTTCCGTTTGAGGTAGAGGTGCTGGGTGGTGGTGCCGCGGTGGGCGTCGCCTTCGATGCCTTCGCCAGCGATGAGGCGCAGAGAGAGTTGTGGCTGCTTGGAGAAGCCGTGGCGGGAGCTGCAGGCGAGGGCGATGATGGTGGGTGAGGTCATTGGGGGAGCAGCTTCAGCGTGTGCGAGGTGGTGGGTTGGTTGAGGGGCATGAGGAGGGTTGTGCCTGCCTGCCATAGGGGAAACTGATCGAGGTAGAAGGGGCTGGCGGGGTTGCCGGATTCGCCGGTGGTGATGTTGGCGAAGGTGTGGTCGGGGTTGGCGAGGTCGGCGGTGAAGCGTTCGCTGGGGCCGAAGTGCAGGCCAGCGGCGTGGACGGTGGTGTTGTCTCCGCCGAGGGGTTGGAGGCCGGTACCGGTGCGTGCGCCTATGAGGCGGCTGAGGAAGGACTCGCTGCCGAAGACAGGGTGAGCGATCTCGACCGGATGATAGACGCCGTACTTCCATGTGGCGAGGTTGCCGGGTGCCTGCTTGAGGGCGCGAGCGACGGCGCCGGTGAGGAGGTCGTTCCAGTTGGGGAAGTTTGCGGGGAGCCAGCGTTTGGGCTGGTGCGCGATGAGGCGTTCGAGCGCTGTGCCTTTCTCTCCCCAGAGATAAAGGGCGGTGAGGTCGGCGTTCTGTTTGTCATCGGTGACGCCGTGGGCGCGGAGTTGCGCGCTGAGGAGCATGGGCCAGAGCTCGGTGCGTGTGGCTACGGTGATGGTGGCTGCGGCGGAGTCAGTGGTGAGATCGCCGTGCCAGGCGCGCAGAAGATTGGCGGCGTCGTGGAGGCGCTTGTCGGCGTGGAGAGCAGAGGGTGATGCGTGGTCGAGGGCGTAGGCGAGGCGCTGCGCGATGACGAGGTCGACGTCGGAGTGGACATCTGTCTGGACGTGGAGCATGTCGGCTGGGGTGAGGTTGGTGCGGTTGTCGAGGAGATGCCGGATGCGCTCGACGCGGTAGGGATCGACCCAGTTGTTGGTGATGGTGTAGGGGTAATTGTCGGGGGTGATGCGGGCGTTGGCGGTTGCGAGGACTCCGAAGGGTGGGTCGATGATGGAGGGCAGCTCGTTGTAGGGGATGTAGCCTGCCCACTGGTGCGTGGGGTCGAGGGCGTCGACGGGAGTGTTGGCGAGCGGAGAGCCGATGGTGTAGTCGATGACGGGAGCGGCGGGGGTCTGCTCGGGTGAGGGTTTGACGGTGAGCTGCGTGGGGTCTTCGTCGGTATCGGGTGAGACGGGCGCGGCGATGAGTGAGGGCAGGGCGCGCTGGCGATGATCGAGCGCGCCGCGAATGGGGATACGGCCAAGGGTGTGGTAGCCGATGTGTTGCGCGTCGGCGTAGACGAGGTTTTGCGAGGGACCGCCGAAGGTGCTGAAGGCGTTGACGAGCGAGGCGGCGTCCTGCGCGGAGTTGATGGCGAGGAAGGGCGAGGTGATGGCGGTGGGGTCGTAGATGTTCCAGGCGAGGGCGAGGGCGCGGCGCTCGGATTTGTAGAGCGGTGAGATGACGGGTGTCTGGATGGTGGAGGTGCCGATGCTGTGGGTGGTGGTGAGGACGTCGAGGGTGAGGTCGCGTCCGCCGCGGACGTGGATATTCTCGGGGTGGTGGGTGACGGGTGCCCAGGAGCCGTCGAGTTGCTGGAACTGGGTGTCGGAGCCGGAGCCTTGCAGGTGCTCGATGTAGAGGTCCTGCACGTCGGAGCCGGTGTTGGTGAGTCCCCAGGCAACGTGCTGGTTGCGACCGACGATGACGAAGGGGACGCCGGGCAAGGTGAAGCCTTCTACGTCGAGAGAGTGATCGTTGATGTGTAAGGCGGCTTCGTACCAGATGCCGGGGGCTGTGAGCGAGAGGTGCATGTCGTCGGAGAGCAGGGGCGCGCCGGTGGCGGAGCGGTTGCCGGCGACGACCCAGTTATTCGAGCCTGCACGGCAGCCTTCGCAGGTCTCGCGGGAGAGGGCGGTGTTGGTGGTAAGGAGGTCGTGGGGCGTGGCGGTGGGTCGTAGCGAGGACTGTGAGTTGTCGAGGGGGATTTGGGGGACGTCGACCGGGGCGGTGAGGTCGACGGGCGGCTGCATGGGTGGATGATCACGCCAGGATCCGACGGGGTACATGTCGGCGATGAGGTTGGCTGGGAGATGTGCGGCGAGGGCTTCGCGATTGAGCTTGGTGGGGAAGCTAGTGCTGAGGTCCTGGCTCATAACGAGAGCGATGAGCAGCGTGTCGCGAGGTGTCCAGGGGGCGGGCGTGTAATGGAGTACGTGGAACTCGACGGGCAGGGAGTTGGCATGGGTGTCAATGTAGGCGTTGATGCCGCGGGCGTAGGCGTTGAGCTGGTGCAGCTGGTCTGCTGGGAGAGCATTGACCGCTCGTTCGGCGGCGTTGCGGAGTTGGAGGTAGCGCTGCTGGCGATCGTGGTCGACCATGGACGGGCCGAGGATTTCGGCGAGCTCGCCCGCGCCGTGTCGGCGGAGGGCGTCCATCTGCCAGAGGCGGTCGGTGGCTGTGAGATAGCCCTGGGCGAAGAGTAAGTCGTCGAGGCTGTTGGCATCGATCGAAGGGACGCCGTGCGGGTCGCGCGTGATCGTGACGGGGGCGCTGAGGCCAGCGATGTGGACCTCGCCGTCGAGCTGCGCGAGGTTCGTATGCAGCGTGTGGCGCAGGTAGATCGTGGTAACGAGGGCCGCGAGGACGAGGAGGAGCAGAAGGATCTCTGTGGCGAGGACGAGGCGCTTCGCCGTGTGGGTGCGGAGGCGAGAGGTGGTGCTGGTGGTGGGAGTGGCTGTGCTCATGCGCTAGGGAGATTCTAGCGGGAGGCTACGGGGCTGAAGCCCCTGATTTTAGTCGGAAGGTATGAGACCCGACCTTGAAGGGTCGGGCTATCTGAGCTGTGGCTCACGGTCTCACTAATAGGTTGGGCTGATGGTGGGAGCGGTGTTGGCCTCCTCGGGTTGTTGCTCGATGGCGGGCTGTGAGCCTAGGCTGGCAAGGTGGATGGCGCCTAGCGTGAGCAGCAGGGCGATGCTGGCGAAGATGCTGCCTTCAGGGCCGTCGGCTCCGCCGGAGAGGATGGCTTTGCCTTGCGAGTGCGTGATGAAGAGGCGGCCGATGCTGATGTTGCCGCTGTCAGCTACACCGAAGAGGTAGGACTGTGCCCAGTCCCAGGTGGCGTGGAAGCCGATGCCCCACCAGAGCGAGCCGGTGCGCCAGAGGGCGTAGGCGAAGACCATGCCGGCGAGAAAAACCTGCACGAGGCCGAAGAGGTTTTCGCCACCGTTACCGAGGTGAGCGCAGGCGAAGAGCAGCGAGAGGAGGGTGGCGGCAATCCAGAAGGCTGCGGCGCGAGGGTTGCCCGGAGAGAGTCGCTCAGCCCAGCCCCAGACGCCGCGCATGAGGGTGAACTGCATGTAGCCGCGGAAGGAGTACTCCTCTGAGAAGCCGACGCACAGGAAGGCGAGCAGCCACTTGATGCCATAGAGGTAGATGGCTACGCCGTGGAGGTTCTGGCCGTCGAAGACGATGAAGTGACCGAGGTGCAGAACGAGGATGACGAGGCTGAGCATGACGAGTCCCCAGAAGGCACCGGGGAGGATGTCAGCGAGGCGATTGCGACCGATGCCGTAGGAGGCGAGCGGGCGGCGTTCGCCGCGCGAGAAGAACCAGGCGAGGGCGAAGAGGCCGAGAAAGCTGATGCCGTCCTGTACGGTGACGAGCACGGGAACGAAGTCGATGTGGATATGAGGCTTGGGAGCGCCAGGGCTGGCGCTGGCTTGAAGGCGGGCCTGCATGATCTGCTTTGCCTGGCCGGTGGCACCGACGGCGAAGAGGCCGCCGATGGCGGAGAAGATGATGTAGCCGAGGATCCAGATGGCGATGCCGTAGCCGGCGCGAAGACCGAAGCGACCGAAGAAGAGCGGGTTTGCAGCAGGCGGCGCAGGCGGCGGTGGGAATGTCAGGGGCTCTGCTGCGAGGGGCTGCTCGGAGTACGGTTCCATGGGGGTCCTTTGCGATTGCTACTGATGATACGTGCAAAGGCATTCGTGATGAGATAAGTATCCTGCAAAACCATGTCCGAAGATCCGGACACGGGGCACCCGGAGACGTTGTGGGTTAGGGTGTTGAGGAGGAGGAATGGCTTTGACCCTTTCCGCAATGCAGGGAATTCTGCTGATGCTGCTGGTGCTGGTGGCCGCTTGTGCGCTGCTGGCGGAGCGCGTGAAGGTGCCGTATCCGATTGTGCTGCTGGTGGCAGGGCTGGGTTTGAGCTTTGTGCCGCATGTGCCGCGGGTGCCGTTGAAGCCGGAGATTGTGTTCCTGGTGTTTCTGCCGCCGCTGCTGTATCACTCGGCGTGGCTGACGAGCTGGCGTGAGTTTCAGCGGAACATGGTATCAATCGTGATGCTGGCGGTGGGGCTGGTGACGTTTACGGTGGTGGGGATTGCGCTGTTTTCTGACCATGTGATCGCGGCGCTGGATTGGAAGTCGGGGCTGGTGCTGGGAGCAGTCGTGGCGACGACGGACGCGATTGCGGCGACGGCGATCGGCAAACGTATTGGTCTTCCGAAGGGAGTGATGGATCTGCTGGAAGGCGAGAGCCTGCTGAACGATGCGACGGGCCTGCTGGCGCTGGAGTTCGGCGTGCTGATCGTGGTGCAGGGGCAGACGCCAACCGTGGGCATGGCGGTGGGCAGGTTCCTGTGGTTGATCGTCGGTGGCGTGGGTGTGGGGCTGGTGCTGGGCGCGCTGGTGGTGTGGCTGGAGCGTTTTATCGACGATGCTCCGGTGGAGATTGTGATCAGCCTGGTGACGCCGTATGCGGCGTATCTGATCGGCGAGCGCATCGGGGCTTCAGGTGTATTGAGTGTGGTGGCATGCGGGCTGCTGGTGAGTCGCAAAGGGAGCCAGCTGTATTCGCCGGCTGCGCGCATGCAGTTGAGTGCGGTGTGGCAGTCGCTGGATTTTGTGCTGAACGGGCTGGTGTTCTGCCTGATCGGACTGCAGTTGCCGTATGTGCTTTCGGGGATGGTGCGTGGCTACTCGTGGGTGACGCTGGTGAAGTATGGGCTGGGGTTCAGCGCGGTGCTGATCGTTCTGCGGCTGTTGTGGATGTATCCGGCGGCGTGGGTGGCGTATGCGATTCGAACACGGTGGCTAAAACAACAGCATGCGCAGCCGTCGGTGAAGGGGACCTTCGTTGTGGGATGGACGGGGATGCGTGGCGTGGTGACGCTCGCTGCAGCGATTGGACTGCCGTACCAGCTGGCGGATGGGCGGCCGTTTGAGCAGCGCGACCTGATTGTGTTTCTGGCGTTTTGTGTGATCCTTGTGACGCTGGTGGGACAGGGGCTGACGCTGCCGATGTTGATTCGCGCGCTGGGCATGGCGGGTGTAGATACCGAGGTAGCAGAAGAGAAGAAGCTGGCTCGTGGTACTGCTCTGGAGGCTGCAGTCGCGTGGTTGAACGAGGAGCGCGCGAAGGCGGAGATGGCGTCGTGGCCGATCTTCGACAACATGCTGAAGACGTATGAGAGCCGTCTGAAAGTCTTGTGCAAGGCAGAGCCGGGCGAGAGTGGGACGCAGACGGCCAAGGTGCAGGAACTGGTGCGTGGAGCGGCGCGGCAGCAGCGACATGCGCTGCTGCGGCTGCGTGCTGAAGGTCGCGTGGGGGACGAGGCGATGCGTGCGGTGGAGCGTGAGCTGGACCTGATGGAGACGCGGCTGGATACGGCGAACTCGTGAGGCAATTCGGACAGGAACGGCGAAGTACCGACGTCCGCTCACTCCGGGGCTAAAGCCCTGAACTTCATTTGACTCTAGACGTACGGGCTAAAGCCCGTACCCTTCAACGCGCGTATGTGCAGAGATTCCGTGCGACCGTTATCCTAAAAGGATAAAGGTTTAAAAGGGTGACGCGTGTCTGCTTGCAAGGTTTTTTATCACGACAAATGTTTTGATGGGGCGTGTTCGGCCGCGCTGTTCACGAAGTTCCATCGCGAGTGTGTGGGGACGGCGACGGAGTTTGCGTATCAGGGGTTGGTGCATCGTGCGGGACAGCTGATGGACGATGCCTGGTGGGGCGCGGGTGAGAATGCGATTGTGGATTTCAAATACTCGGCTTCGCCGCGGTTGACGTGGTGGTTCGATCATCATCAGTCGGCGTTTGCGAGCGCGGAGGATGAGGCGGCGTTTCGCGCGGGGCAGGGAACGGAGGGCACGCCGGGGCCATTGGCGATGCGGCAATTCTTTGACCCGAGTTATATCAGCTGCACCAGCTGGATCGCGAACATCGCGAGCACGAAATTTGGCATGGATATTTCGAGGTTGAAGGAGCTGTTGTACTGGGCGGACATCGTGGATGGAGCGAAGTATGAGAGCGCGAAGTCTGCGGTGGAGATGGAAGCTGCCGCGATGAAGCTGACGATGGTGGTGGAGAGTGCGAGCGATGTCGATGGTGTGTCGATGTCGCGGCAGATGATTCCGCTGCTGACGGAGATGCCGCTTGATGCGGTGCTGGGGCAGCCATTTGTGCAGGGGGCGCTGGGACCTCTGATGGGGCGGCATCATGCGCTGGTGAAGCTGATTGGAGAGCGCGCGGTGTGCGAGCGTGGCGTGATTCGCTTCGATATTACGGACCATCCGACGGAGGGATACAACAAGTTCATCCCGTATTACCTGCATCCGGAAGGGACGTACAACGTGGGGCTGTCGCGGTCGAGCTTTCGGAACAAAGTGTCGGTGGGGACGAACCCCTGGACGAAAAAGCCAGCGAGTGAACTGGCGAATATAGCGGCGATCTGCGAGCGGTTTGGTGGTGGGGGACATGCGCGGGTGGGAGCGATCAGCTTTCCGGTGGAGGCTGCGGAGGAGGCGAAAGCCGCGGCGAAGGTGATTGCGGAGGAGCTGGCTTTGCTGGGATGAGAGGACTCCTGCGAAGGGTAAGTGTTCAGCGTAGAGCCAGGAGTAAAGACAGCCAGGAGTGGGGCTATGGCTTTCCTTCGCATTTCCATGTATATACATGGAAATGCGAATGGAGGTTTTATGCGTTCTTTACTAACGAGTGTTCTGGCTTTTGGAATTTGTGCGGGAGCTGCTGGCATGAGGGCGCAGGCTCCGATGATGCAGAGTGTGCCAACGACGAAGGTGCTGGCGATCGGGCATCTGACGGTGGAGCGCGGAGCCATCGGTGGCGTGATGCCGAGCGAGGTGCGGGAGACGGTGAAGCTGTATCTGGGCGGCAAGATTGACCAGTGGTATGTGCGGCAGGACGGCAAGGGCGTGGTGTTTGTGATGAATGTGACTTCGGTTGAGGAAGCTCATGCGCTTCTGGAGAAGCTGCCTTTAGGGGTGAACAAGATGATGGAGTTTGACCTGATGCCGCTGGGGCCGCTCCGCCCGCTGTCGATTTTGCTGGCTGAGCCTGCGGCAAAGCCATAAATCCTGAAGCGCAGGCCTCAGGGGCTAAAGCCCCTTCTCAATTTAGGCGGGATGGATGTACGAGCTGAAGCTCGTACCCTTCAAAGCTATGCTCGATTTTCCCGGAGCAGATAAAGGGTGTTGTCATGCGGTGCTATTGTGCGACGGTGCGGCGGTTGTCCCGGCGGCTGACGAAGATGTATGAGCAGGAGTTGTCGGCGGCGGGAATGAATGCGGCGCAGTATGAGTTGATGAGTCACTTGAAGGCGCGGCCGGGGAGCAGCCAAGGATCGCTGGCGGTGTCTGTCGATATCGATCAGACGACGCTGTCGCGGAATCTGAAGCTGCTGATGGAGCAGGGGCGCGTGGTGAGCGATGTGTCGAAGGCCGATGCGCGGCGCGTGGAGTATCGGTTGAGTTCGCAGGGTGTCCGCGATCTGAAGGCGGCTGTGCCTTGCTGGAAGCGCGCGATGGTGAGGGTGGAAAGAGAACTGCCACACCCTGAGAGTGTGTGGCAGTCGCTTGAAGCCTTAGGTGAAGCGGTCAGCTAATTCATCGGCCTATGTGTAGTCGCGAGATGTCGTTGAACATGACGAAGACAAACATGCAGATGATGCAGACGAAGGCGATCTGGTAGATGCGCTCCTTGAACTGCTGGTTTACGTCGCGCCGGATGATGCTTTCGACCAGGAGGAAGAAGATCATGCCGCCGTCGAGTGGAGGGAAGGGCAGCAGGTTGAAGATGGCGAGGTTGATGGAGATGAAGCTCGTCATTTCAACTAAGGACCACGGGCCGATCTGGAAGGCGAGGTCGATCTGCTGAGCGATGCCGACGGGGCCGGACATCTGCTTGACGGAGACGTGGCGGGTGAAGAGGCCCTGCAGGATGCGGACGAGGAGAAGCGACTTCGCTTTGTTGTCCTTGATGGACTGAGCGATGGCCTTGCCCCAGGGCAATTGCACGACATCGACGGGTGCAGCCTTGGGCAGGAACCCTATTTGATACTGCTTGGTCTTGGCGTCGACGCTGACCTGCTCGGGCACCATGCTGAGCGTAACCTGCTGGCCGGAACGGTTGACGAGGATGGTTGCGGGTGCGCCGTTGCGGTCGTTGAAGTAGGCGTGCAGCGTCTGGACAGAGTGCGGCTGGATGTTGTCCACGCGCAGAATCTGGTCGCCGACCTTGAGGCCTGCGTGATCGGCGGGCGTGCCAGCGGAGACGCTGGAGACGCCGATGGCGTTGGCCTGCATCTGCGGGATGAGGCCGATGGTGGCGAAGGAGTCGAGCGAGAGTTCGCCGTCTGCGTCGGGGGTGATGGGCAGCGTGGCTGAGGTCGGCTTACCTTCGTGGGTAAAGGTGATGGGCAGCGACTGGTTCAGGTTGAGAGCGGACTCGTCGAGCACCTGCTCCCAGGTGGGATTGTCGGCGGTGCCGAAGTGCGTGAGGGTGTCTCCAGCGACGAGGCCGATCTTTGCGGCAGGTGTGTTGGTGGGGACGTAATCGACGACAGCCGGGCCGTTGAGGTACTGATCGACCTCATGATGGTAGTGGCCTGCGAATGCGAGCAGGAAGAACGACAGCACAAAGTTCGCAGCCGGGCCTGCGAGCGCAATGAGGATGCGCTGGAAACGGGTCTTGGAGGTGAACTCATCGGGAGCACCGGTGTTGGATTCGCCACCCATTTCCCCGGCCATCTTGACGTAGCCGCCGAGGGGGAGCGCGGCGATGCGGTAGTCGGTGCCGTTGTGGGTGTAGCCGAAGAGCCGTTTGCCGAAGCCGATGGAGAAGACCTCGACGCGGACGCCGCACATCTTGGCGACGATGAAGTGGCCGAACTCATGGATGAGCACCATGATGCCGAGCACGATGGCGAAGAGGACAACGATACGGGCGTCGACGAAGAGAGTGTGAAGGAAAGAGTGCATAGTTTGGAGAGGTCAGTCGATACGGGTGCGGCTACGTCTTTGTCTCAAAGGTGCGTTCAATGGTCCCAGCGGTAAACGGGGATTGCCAACCGAAGCAAGAAGCAGGTCTTTCGCTGCGCTCAGGATGACAATGCCTGCAGGGCAAAGTCAAAATCAAGACACTAATTTCCGATGAAACTGCGGGCGCTTTCGCGCGCGCGGAGGTCGGCTGCAAGCACCTCCTGGATAGACGCAGGGGAACCGGTGGGGGTGTCCGCCAGAACCTTTTCGATTGTACGCGGTATGCCGAGGAAGGGCAGCTTTCCGTTGAGGAACGCGTCGACGGCGATCTCGTCGGCGGCGTTGAGCGCGATGCAGTGGTTCTGGCTGGCTGCGGCGGCCTCGTAAGCGAGGCGCAGGCAGGGGAAGCGCTCGAAGTCGGGCTGCTGGAAGTCGAGATGCGCGAGGGCGGCCATGTCGAAGGTGAGCGGGGTCTTGCCTTCAACGGCGATGCGTTCAGGGTAGGAGAGCGCGTAGAGAATGGGCAGGCGCATGTCGGTGACGGAGATCTGCGCGAGGATGGAGCCATCGATGTACTCGACGAGCGAGTGGATGGTGGACTGCGGATGCACGGTGACCTTGACGGCCGAGGGCGGTAGATTGAAGAGGCGGCAGGCTTCGATGATCTCGAGACCCTTGTTGAGCATGGTGGCCGAGTCGACGGTGATGCGCTGGCCCATGACCCAGGTGGGATGTTTGAGGGCTTGTGCCGGGGTGATGTGCTCGAAGTCTGCGAGCGGCGTGTTGCGGAACGGACCACCGGAGGCAGTGAGCCAGATCTGCTTGACCTCGTTGGAGGCTCCGCCACGAAGGCATTGATGGATGGCGTTGTGCTCGGAATCGATGGGCAGGAGATCGACGCTTTGCTCGCGGGCGGCGGCGAGGATGAGATCGCCTGCGGCGACGAGGCACTCCTTGTTGGCGAGACCGATGGTCTTGCCGGAGAGCACGGCGGCGTAGGTGGCTTCGAGTCCAGCGACGCCGACGATGGCTGAGACGACGAAGTCGGCGTCGGGTAATGTTGCGACGCGGACGGTGCCTGCGGTACCGTAGACGACTTCGACGCCGGTGATGCCTTTTTCCCTGAGGCGCGTGGCGAGCTGGTGGGCGAGCTCTTTGGTGGCTATGGAGATGACCTGCGGACGCCAGCGTTCGCATTGCGCGAAGGCGACGTCGAGGTTGGTGCCAGCGGCAAGGGCGACGGGATGAAAGCGGTCGGGGTAGGACTCGCAGAGGCTGAGCGTGCTCTGACCGATGGAGCCGGTCGAGCCGAGGAGGGCTATCTTCTTCACATAAGTATTTTCGCAGAAGATAGAGCCGTTACGGGTGGGGTTCATCGGAACACGAGGCACAGGCAACATTTTGCACCCCTAATGCATCTGCGACCGTCTATTACGGGAGCTGCCAACTGGCGGTGAACGCTCCTCGCGAGTGCATCGCGTAGTTGAAAGGCCTATGAACCAAAGACAATTTTGCTTGTTTCTGCTGCTGGGGACTTGTGTGTCCGCAGGGGCCCAGGAAGTCCCTTCTCCGCATGCGAAAACTGAGTCGACAGCAGCCTTGATGGTATCGGCACCGACACCGCAGACCGGCGTGGTGACAGGGATAGTTACGGACATCGATGGAGCAGCGATTCCTGGTGCGACGGTCATGTTGCAAGGAGCAACACCGGAGGACCGCTGGATTGTGCGTTCGGATGATGGTGGTGCGTTCCACGTTGATGGTGTGAGGCCAACGGTTTCCTATGCGGTGTCCGTGAGTGCGAACGGGTTTGGTTCGTGGACCTCTACGGTGCAGGTGCAGCCGGGCGAGCACTTCGAACTAAAGGATGTCGCGTTGAAGGTGTCCGTAGTGGAGACGTCTGTTTCGGCGGAGACGTCAGAGCAGATTGCGATAGAGCAGGTACATGCAGAGGAGCATCAGCGCGTATTGGGCATTGTGCCAAACTTTTTCGTGAGTTATGCGCCTGATCCGCAGCCGTTGTCGACGAAGCTGAAGTTTCAGCTGGCGTTTCGTGCGGCTACGGATTCGGTAACGCTGGCGAGCGCAGTGTTTGTGGGTGCGATTTACCAGGCATCCGATACGCCGGGTTATGTGCAGGGTGCAAAGGGCTATGGGCAGCGCGTGGGCGCAGCGTATGCGAATGCAGCTACGGATGTGATGATCGGCGGCGCGATTCTGCCTTCGTTGCTGCACCAAGACCCACGATATTTTTACAAGGGCACAGGCACGAAGAAGCAAAGGGCGCTGCATGCGTTGTCTGCTCCATTCATCGCGAGAGGCGATAACGGGAAGCAGCAGTTTAACTTCTCGAGTATCGGGGGTGACGTTCTCTCGAGCTCATTGGAGAATGTGTACTATCCGCCGGTGGATCGAGGGGCGCATCTGGTGGTGAATGGCGCGTTGATTGACACAGCCGGGCGGATGCTGAGTGCGCTGGCGCAGGAGTTTTTGCTGAACAAGGTGACGACGCACAGCGGGCAATAAGGCTGGTTGATGCCGCGCAGGGGCTGCACTGAAATAGAGTCAGCCGCGCGCACTTTTCGCTTCGAGGGCAGCCAAGCGTTCTCGAAGCTCTGTCGATTTTGTCTGATAGTTGTCGAAGGTTATCGGACAAGTGTTGCACCGATTGGGTCAGCTTATCGTCGATGGACTTGGTGGCCTGCACCTGTTTTTCATCTCGGCGCCGCATCTCTGTGCGAATCAAATCAAAACTGGTATTCATCTCGCTGCGAAGAGACGCAACCTCGACCTTAATCGCTTTAGGTTCAGGGACAAGGAAGTCCTGAACAATCTCTCGTACCGAGTCGATGCTGCTCTCCGTTTTCATCGCGGTAACGGCCTGAGGGAGCTCCTATACCGGAGCTATAAATTCCCGAGCGAAAACGTATGCAGAAGGGCGATGACGAGCCAGAGTACGGGCGCAGCCATCAGCAGGGCGTCGATGCGGTCGAGGACGCCGCCGTGGCCGGGGAGCAGGGTGCCGGAGTCCTTGATACCGGCACCACGCTTGAGGGCGGATTCCAGGAGATCGCCGAACTGAGCGGCGACGTTGAGCAGCAACGCGAGCAGGACGAAGACCCACCAGGGATCAGAGGTATGCAGGCTGGTAAAGCTGGAGCCCTGCTGACTGAACCAGTCGCCGAGCAGTACGATCGCCATGCCGAACACGATGCTGGCGACGACCGAGGCGATGGAGCCTGCCCAGGTTTTGTTGGGAGAGAGATGCGGGGCGAGCTTGCTCTTGCCGAAACGCTTGCCGATGTAGAGGGCGGCGATGTCTCCGGACCACACGCAGAGGAAGAGAAAGAGCAGCAGAGCGATGCCGTTCTCTTCGTTGTAGATCTTGGGGATGAGCGTGAGCGGGTAGGCGACGTAAATGAGCATCAGCACGCCCGCGGAGGTTTCCCAGAGGACGCGTTCGAGTGAGGTTCTGAAGGCGGCGACGGCGAAGAGGATCAGCGTGACGGTAGAGACGACGGTGATGGTGTCGTCGGGCTGATAGAAGACGGCGAGGAAGAAGGCGGCGATGGCTCCGAAGGTCCACCAGATGGGAAGGGGGCAGCCACCGGCGACGGTGAAGCCGCGGAACTCCCACGCGGCGAGGCCGGCGACGATGGCGGCGAGGAGAGTAATCATCCAAGGCTTGCCGAAGAAGATGAGCGCGCCGACGAGGGCGATCAGAACGATGGCTGTAAGGATTCGCTTCATAAGTCAATGTTGAGGATACAGGGGGTGGAAGGCAGGGGGAAGAGGAGAGGGGGTAGGGAGGTTCTATGAAGGGATAAGGGATACGGGATAGAGCAGGAGAGGTAAGGCGCAATGTATTGCCGGGTCGTTACAATCGATGGGCGTTTTCAATCCTGATGTCTGAGGTGCTTATGGCTGGTCGAATTTCCAGACGGTCGATGCTGCGTGGTGGCGTACAGGCGGGAGCGGCGATGGCGTTGCCTCGAATGGCGTGGGGTGCGTTGGCGGGAGCGAAGCCGCTGGAGGAGGTGGGTTATGGGCAGGTGACGATGAAGAGCCCGCTGCTGGTTTCTCAGCGTGAGAGCTCGCACGCGGTGCTGATGGGGCTGGACAATGTCGACCTGGTGAAGCCGTATCGCGTGATGTGTGGGATGAAGGACGCGCCGGGTGAAGACCTCGGCGGCTGGTATACGTACAACGCGGACTTCAACTACAGAGTCTGGCAGAAGACGGGATTTTGTCCAGGACATACGCTGGGGCAGTGGGTGTCGGCGCTGTCGCGGTACTACGCGACGACGGGTGATGTGGCCACACGAGACAAAGTGCTGGCGATCAACAAACTGTATGCGTTGACGGGAATGTGTTCTGCGGAGGCTGCGCAGTTTTATGCGAAGACTCGATTCATAGCTTATACGTATGACAAGCTGACGTGCGGGCTGGTGGATTCGGCGACGCTCGTGAAGGACCCGGATGCATGGAAGATCCTGGGAGCGACGACCGATCAGGCAATGAAGGCTTTGCCGGGACATGCGGTGGAGTATGGCACACATTGGCGCGCAGGCAAGGACGACAGCTACTCGTGGGATGAGAGCTATACGCTGCCGGAGAACCTGTATCGCGCGTATGGCGCAGGGGCAGGAGCGCGGTATCGGCAGATGGCCGCGCAGTATCTGGACGATCCGCTGTACTTCGATCTGCTGGCGAAGAACGAGCCAGTGATTGCAGGCAAACATGCGTATAGCCATGTGAATGCCATGTCGTCGGCGATGCAGGCTTATCTGGTGGAAGGGAGCGATAAACATCTGCGTGCAGCGAAGAATGGCTTTGCGATGGTGCAGGCGCAAAGCTTTGCAACGGGTGGCTGGGGGCCGGATGAGTTGCTGCGTAAGCCGGGTTCGGAGGATGTGTTCGAAAGTCTGACGAAGTCGCACAACAGCTTTGAGACTCCGTGTGGCGCCTATGGGCATATGAAGCTGACGCGTTACCTGCTGCGCGTGACGCGCGATGGTCACTACGGCGACAGCCTGGAGCGTGTGCTTTGGAACACGGTGCTGGGAGCACTGCCTCTGCGTGCGGACGGCACGGCGTTTTATTACCAGGATTTGAACTTCAAAGGGACGAAGAAGTATTCAGACAGTGTGTGGCCCTGCTGCTCGGGGACGCTGCCGCAGGTGGCGAACGACTATGGCATCTGTAGTTACTTCCGCGAGAGCGCCGCAGCGCACGGTCACAGCGCGGTGTGGGTGAGTCAGTACTTTGAGTCGGAGCTGCGGTGGCAGGAGGATGGGTCGCCGGTATTGCTGGAGCAGCGAGCGCCCCAAGGGCAGGCGGCGTATCCGCTGGGGGATACGGTGGAGTTTCGCGTGAGCGTAGAGAAGCCGACGCGGTTTGCATTGAAGCTGCGCATCCCTGTGTGGTGCGAGAAGGCGACGATCTATGTGAATGGAGCGAAGGTGCCGGTTCAGCCGGTGCTGGGGTTCGCGACGGTGCAGCAGGTGTGGCGGGATGGCGATCGCGTGGAGTTGGAGCTGCCTGCGAAGGTACGGCTTGAGCAGAGCTTCGCGACGCATCCAGAGGTGGTGGCGGTGATGTATGGGCCGCTGGTGCTGTTTGCGCAGACGAAGGAGCAGCCGAAGATTACGAAGGAGCAGGCGCTGGGAGCGCGGCGGGTTTCGAGAGGGGTGTGGGTAGTGGATACGGCGAGTGGGTCGTTGAAGCTGGTGCCTTATACGGATGTTGGCGATGCGGAGTATGCGACGTATCTGCGGATGACTTAGGCGGAAGAGAGATAGGCGGGAGCTGTCGTGTGTCTTAACGCGCGATGCCCACCTTAGCGACGATAGAGCCGTCGCAAAGATGGGGCACCGGTTCATACTCTTCAGCCGCCGGCGCATTCCGAAAGCGGGATGTGGTTGGCTTCGCAGAAGGCGTCCTGCGAGGCCTTCTGGTTGGCCAGGCTGTTTTCGAACTCATGGTGAAGGATGAGTCCGCCGGCTACGCCTGCAGCCACCACGCTGCCGGTGATGATGAGGGCGGTACGCGCGAAGTGGTAGTTGGGGTAGGTTGTGAGTTCCGCTGTTTCAGTGTTGGAGAGGGGCTGGCCTGCGAGGACCTTCAGGCGGCTCAAAAGGTTGGTGACGGAGAGGTTTTCCCAGCGGGTGAGTGTGTCACCTCTGCCTTTGAGCAGGATGGGCGAGGTGACGGTCCAGAGCGGGACCATGGTTTGCGTATCGACGATGGTCAGCTGGAAGGCGGGCGAGACGATGGGGGTGACGCTACCTCGCGCTCCGGTGACGTTGGTGGTGGTGATGATGTTGCGAAGGCGGAAGATCAGTTCAGCCTGGGCAGGGGCGCTGACAAGTTGGTAGCGGCCCCAGCTTTGCAGGGCGGCATAGACCTGGTTGTAGACCTGCGTGGAGTCGATGGGGAAGTTGGGGTCGGCTCCGGCGTTCGTGAAGAAGATGGTGTGCGCGGTGCGAAGCTGGCTGGGCACAGGCGTATTCGGATCCATGGGAGCGACGGGGTACTGTGGTCGTGAGGAACTGTATATCGGCGCGGACGTGGCATTGTCCTGTGCGTTCTGCATGGCTTGCTGTGCTGCCTGCATGGCCTGCTGGTTTGCTTGTTGGGCAGCCTGTGCCGCCTGCTGGCTGGCCTGCATGGCGTCCTGCGCGGCTTGCGTGCCGGGGTCTATCTGGGCGAGTGCCCGATGGGAGAGAAGCGTGACGGTGAGGAAGAGGGCGACGACGGGGAGGGAAGAGAGACGGCGAATTGCACGGCGAGCGACGTTCTGCACGGGAGTGGCCTCAGGTTAGGCGGCTAGAAGATGTGCCAGTCAACCTGTAGGTGAAAACGTTGATACATAAAGGAAAGTCGCTCGTCGATGTAAATATTTTTACGGTAGCGGTAACGCGGGTTCTTTTCCGAACCGACGCTACCGCGGGTTGGTAATGAGTTCGCTGAGCTGCCGCGAGCGTTCGAGGGTGACGTAGGCGGCGGTCTGATCGGCGATAGTGGGCGAAGCGTTGGTCAGAGAGATGAAGGCGCGCCAGTGGTCGCGGAGATTGAGCCAGATCTGTTCTGTGTCTTCGACGCCTTTGTAGGTGATGGTGGTGCCTGCGAGTTTTTTAGGGATGGCGACGCGTGCGGTCTTGAGGGACGCGTCCAGGGACTTTTCGGCTTTCTTGAGGTCGTACGTTTCGGTGAAGCTGGGAGCGGTGACGCGTTTGAGGTCTTCGAGGAATCGGTCGGCGAGGTTGTTCTGCTCTTCGAGCTGCGCGGAGCTGAGAAAAGGTGTCGCGGCGACAGGAGGAGCAGGGGCTGCGGCGTCCGATGCGGGACGATCGAAGATATGCGTGATCTGGAACGTCTTCTCTGCTGTGTGGAAGCCGGCGAAGACGGGCGTTGCTCCGGTGAGGTCGAGTTCGTTCTGGATGTGTGCGTCTTCGAAGTCCTTCTCGGCGGCGAGTAGGTCGTTGAAGGGAACCCGTGCCGCTTCGGTTAGGTTGGCGCGGAGAGTGTCGAAGCCGCGGTTACGCTCGGCGGCGGACTGGCGAGCCTCGATGCTGGTACACCAGTCGCGGGTGTTGGCGGTGTCGGCGGTCGCGCAGAGGTCGAGTGGTTGTGCGGATGGCGTTTCGCGGGCTGCGGCGAGGTGGTCAAGGCGGGCCTCGATCTCCGAGGGTGCAGCCCAATTTTCGCAGGTGTAGCGCGTGGCGAGGTCGAGATTCTGCGCGGTGCCCTGGCCATTGGCGTAGATCATGCTGAGAATGCCTGCGCCGGGAAACGGATTGGAGGGGTTAGCTGCGGGATCGGGATGAGTGTATTCGACGGCGGCGCAAGCGAGGGCCGCTTTGTAATCGACCGCCTGACCAATGCCGAAGTAGGTGACGGTGGAGTCGCAGTCGGGCTTGAGATTGGGAGTGGCTGCGGGAGGCGTGAAGGTCTTTGCCAGAGCTTCTCGACAGACCGCGCGATATTGCGGGTCGGTGTCGTCGAGCTGGGCGTGAAGGGCGGGAGCCGAGACGCAAAGGAGTGCAAGGGCGAGCGAGAAGGTCTTCATCAAAGTGAGACAGGGTCTTCTTGGCTATAGATTTTGTTGATTTAGATCAAGCCAAGTATAGGAGAGACGCGGGGGTACAGAAGGCGCAGTCAGAATGAGTGCCTTAAGCCAGTTCGGCTCGTGCTGCGGGAGTTAGCTGCGGGCGAGTTCGGCTTCGGTGGGGAGGGTGTCGGAGAGGTCTTCGTCGGAGGATTCACCGAGGCCGCCGAAGCGGCGCTCGCGCTGCTGGTAGTCGGCGATGGCTTCGAGCAGGTGGAGGCCGCGGAAGTCGGGCCAGAGGCGTTCGGTAACGAAGATTTCGGCGTAGGCGATCTGCCAGAGCAGGAAGTTGGAGATGCGCTGCTCGCCCGAGGTACGGACGATGAGGTCCGGGTCAGGCATGTGCGCGGTGTAGAGCGCGGAGGAGAGCTGCTGTTCGTCGAGGCGGGCGTTGATGGCGTCGTCGACGCCTTCGGTGGCGAGCATGTCCTCGACGGAGATGCCGCGGCGGTGGGCTTCGGCCAGCATGTTATGGACGAGCTTGCGGGTGGCGTCGACTATCTCCGACCGCGAGCCATAGTTGAGGGCGAGGGTGAGCGTGGTGCCGGTGTTTTTGGAGGTCTGCTCGGTGGCCCACTGCATGGTGTCCTGCACCTCGGAGGGCAGTTCGTGGGTGCGGCCGATGTAGGCCATGCGGATGTTGTTGTCGTTCATCCGCTTGACGTTCGAGATGAGGTAGCTCTTGAGGAGCTTCATCAGGAAGTTGACTTCGGTCTTTGGCCGTCGCAGGTTGTTTTCGAGCGAGAAGGCGTAGAGGGTCAGCCAGGGAAGGTTGATGCGCGAGGCGGTCTCGACGACGAACTGGACGGATTCGGCACCCTGTTGGTGGCCGAGGAAGCGCTTGAGGGCACGTTTGCCAGCCCAGCGACCGTTGCCGTCCATGATGATGGCGACATGCTGCGGGATGCGGGTGGGGTCGAGCGTGGCATAGATTGCGCGCTCGTCTACTGAGAGCTCGTGAGCTCTGTCGGATGGTTGGAAACCGCGAATGTTATTGGTGTCGCGCAATGGTGTCTCGCAACAATGACGATAGCTCAAAAGCAGGAAGTAGGGAATAGGAAGTAGGGAATAGTGATGACGAGGGTGGTGCGGTTGCTCTGGTTTGGGCCCGCGGCCGCTAAGATGCAGATCTCTCCGCTGCAGCGCATAAAGCCTGCCTTCGGTCGATAGGACAACGTGTTTTGGAACGCCAAAAATAAACTTAGATTCCCTGCTGCGGGAATGACAAACCAGGCAGAGGAGGCGCGGGAGGGGGAGAGGCACCGCAGCGGCTCGACGAACGAGCGGAGCTGCCGCGGTGCTTGGAGAGGAGGTGTTTGCTGCTTCGCTGACTAGGCGGAGCGGCGGGTGCGGGTCTGGTTGGCAGCCTGAGCCATCTCGCGTACATGGTTCAGAAAGATGGACTTCTGCGTGGAGGTGAGGTGAGCGCTGTAGCGGGCTAGCTCAGCCAGGAAGGGATCGGCGGTGAGCATGGCCGTCTCGTCCTGGTGACGGGTGGGGGCGTCACGGAGCAGGGCGGAGATGTCCACCTGCAGGGCGCGGGCGAGGCGCTCAAGCGAGGACAGCGTGGGCATGGCCTTGCCGTTCTCGATCTTGGAGATGTAGGTGCGTGGCACGCTCATGCGGGCGGCGAGCTGACGCTGCGAGAGGTTGCGAACATGGCGCAGATCGCGGACGGCGGTCGCTACGGAGATACCTTCGCCCTTGATGGCGACGACGGCTTCAGTGACGAGAGCGATGGCCGACTGGGCTTTGGGGGGCTCGGGGAGCAGGGACTTCTTGCAGCGGCGGCAATGGTCGACGGCCGAGCGGAACTGGTTGAGCTTGCAGTGCTCACAGCGAACGACCTCTCGCTGGGGGGCAGCCTGCAGCTGCGATGCTTCCATAGGTCCGACAGGGTTGCTGACGGGCGCGATCATGGTTGCCATGTTGTGTGATGCGGACGGCTGCCAGAGCGGGGCACCGTACGGAGACGTCCCAAAGGAGGCCACCGATGAACATAGAGTGACACTGGGGTATCGTGTGAGTCAAGAGGAAGCCCGAAGATTCTGGCAAGAAACGTGGTATGAAGGGTACGAGAACCCAACTAGTTAACAGGCATCAGAAAGGCTGAGCGATGGCAGAGTGGAGTGCGGTGGAAGCGGAGAGGTTGCTGCGGGAGTGGACGCAGGGTGAATCGCTGGTGAAGCATGGTCTGAGTGTGGCTCGAAGCACCGAGGGCTATGGGCAGCGTGAGGCAGCACGGCTCGGGTTGGAGGGTGCGGAGGCGGAGAGATTTGCGGAGATGTATCGCTGCGCCGGGCTGCTGCATGACATGGACTATGAGCGGCATCCGTCGGTCGAGGAGCACCCGTTTGTCGGCGTGGCGTATCTGCGGGAGAACGGTTGGCCGGAGGAGATTTTGCAGGCCATCCTGGCCCATGCTGACTACTCGGGCGTAGTGCCGGAGACGCACCTGCAGCGGGCGTTGTTTGCGTGCGATGAGCTGTCAGGGTTTCTGACGGCTTGTGCGTTGGTGAAGCCGACGAAGTCAATCGCGGATGTAGAAGTCGCTGGCGTGAAGAAGAAGATGAAGGATAAGGCATTTGCGCGGGCGGTGAAGCGTGAGGATATGACGCGTGGGGCGGAGTTGCTGGCGATTCCGATCGAGGAGCACATCGGGAATTGTCTGGTGGCGTTGCAGGCGCATGCGGCAGAGCTGGGGTTGGCGGGGACCAGCGCTGACTAGCGGCAACCGCGCAGCATTGCGAACCAGACGATCGAGAGCACGATCGAGCCGAGGATGCCGAATATGAGCAGGGAGTTGCGGGGGCTCGAGACGGTGACCGAGGAGTAGGCGTGCAGGTGGTCGCTCGGGGTGTCGGGGTTGTAGCGGATGGGGAAGAGAGTGTTCTGGGCTAGATAGTGGTCGGAGACGAATTCGCCTCTGTGGATTGTGTCGACGCCGTCTTCGTTGGGGGCCCAGTAGTTGTAGGTGATGCGGAAGTGCTTCGTCGTCGGAATGCCGACGAGGGCGCGGCCTGCGCCGAAGTCGTATTTGCACGAGAGCACGGTGGCCAGGGCTTCGGGCCAAGCCTCGGGAGTGGTCGGGTTTTCGGCGGGGCTAACGGGCATAGGGTTCGAGGGCTAGCACTTCTTCTGATGAGATGCGACGAACGTTGAGGTCGGCAAAAGTCTTATTTGTGGCCTCGATGCTGGCGGTGGCGATGCCCCGGCAGAGGTCTTCGATGACCCAGGTATCGAATCCAAGCTGGGCGGCGGCAATGGCGGAGAAGCCTACGCAATAGTCGTAGGCGAGGCCGCAGAAGAACAGGCGATGCAAACCGCGGGCCTGCAGATAGGCGGCGAGCCCCGTGGTAGTGGTGCGGTCGTTTTCGGTGAAGGCGGAGTAGCTGTCAATGTCGCGGCGGAAGCCTTTGCGGAGGATGAGCTCGGCGTGGGGGATGGAGAGCGCAGAGTACAACTCGGCGCCGGGTGAGCCCTGCAGGCAGTGGTCGGGCCAAAGATGCTGGATGCCGTACGGAGCCTGGACTGTGTCGGTGAAGGGCTTGAGGCCGTGCGTGCTGGCGAGGGAGATATGGCCTGCCGGGTGCCAGTCCTGCGTGAGGATGACGTGGGTGAAATGAGCAGCGAGAGCGTTGATGCCGGGAACGATCCCTTCGCCTCCAGGCACCGAGAGTGAACCTGTGGGGCTGACAAAGTCGTCCTGCATATCGATGACTAGCAGGGCGTCGTGGTCGGTGAGGGTGACGGGTGGGAGGGTGTGGACCTCTGCGCTCATGCATTCGATTGTACGGCGATGCTGGCTGGAGACGGCTGGGTTGGCCGAGATGCGGGCAGGGAGCGAAAGTTTCTGTTTTTTCATGGTTACCCGCTATGCTCGGAAAGTGTTCTTGATGCGAGATAGGTTACCCACTGGCTGGGTACGTGGTGGGGTGCTGGGTTATCTGCTGTTGCTGTCGGTGCATGGAGCGCTGGCGCAGCAGACGTTACCCGATTCTCCGTCGGCTGTGCTGGCGCAGAACCAGAGCTTGAGTGGAGCGGTGAAGGACGTCGGTGGAACGCCGGTCGCCGATGCGACCGTGAACGTTGTCGGACCCGGCGGGTTTGCGCGTTCGACGACGACGGATGAGGATGGCGAGTACCGGTTTGAGGGCGTGCCGGTGGGCGAGTTCGTGCTGACCGTTAAGGCCGAGGGTCTGGCCGAGAGTTCTGCGAAGGTGGCGGTCGAGGCCAACGAGCAGAAGACTGTCGATGAGTTTTCACTGAAGCTGGTGGCGGCACACTTCGAGGTGAATGCGATCTCGCAGGTGCAGATGGCGGAAATTCAGCTGAAGCAAGAGGAGCAGCAGCGGTTGCTGGGAATTCTGCCAAACTTCTTCGTGACCTACGATCACAATGCCGTGCCGCTGACGAGTAAACAGAAGTTCAAGCTGGCGACACATAACGCGCTGGACCCGGTAAACATCGGGGTGGTTGCGCTGGTCGCGGGCGTGGAGCAGATTGACGGTACTTTCTCAGGCTATGGCAGCGATATGCCTGCCTATGGCGAGCGGTTTGGCGCGGGCGCGGCCAACCTGGCGATCGGAACGTATCTTGGGGGAGCCATATATCCATCGCTGTTTCACCAGGACCCGCGCTACTTCTACAAGGGCACGGGCACGATTCGCCAACGGGCGTTATATGCGCTTTCGACTGCCGTGCGCCAGAAGGGCGACAACGGCAAGTGGCAGCCCGCGTATTCGAGCATTCTTGGAGACTTTAGTGCGACTGCGATTGCGAACGCTTATTACCCGCCGCAGAACCGCAACGGTGCGGGGCTGACGCTAGGGCTTGGGGCTCTCACGGTTTTATCCGACGCGGTCAATAACCTCGTGCAGGAGTTTGTCCTGAACCACGTTACGACCAAGGGCAAGAAGCAGAAGAGCACACCGTAGGCGTAGCCTGTTAGCTGGAGGTGCATCATGCGCAGAGGGTTGCTGATGGCGGTTTTGATGGTGGGATGTGTGGCCGCGGGCGCGCAGGTTTCGAACCAGGCAGAGGCGGGCATGATCTCGCCATCGCAGCCAGTGCCGGTGGGCAAGGCACCGGGTATGAAGTGGCAGCTGGTGAAGGATACGCCCGGAGAGAAGGTTTACGCGGTCATCTTCTACAAGGGGGATGAAGCGCTGAGCGGACTGACGGACTTTGCGATTGCGAACAATGTGAAGGACGCGCATTTCACTGGCATTGGAGCTGTGAGTAGCGCTACGCTGGCGGCGCTTGATCTGTCGAAGAAGAGCTATAAACGGATTCCGGTGACGAGCCAGGCTGAGGTGCTGAGCTTGATCGGTGATATCGCGTTGTTCAACGGCAAGCCAGTGGTGCATATGCACGCTACGATCGGGCGCCCGGATGGAACGGTCACGGGCGGGCATGTATTTGAGCTGAATGTGAATCCGACGCTGGAGGTTTTTGTGACAGCGTATCCTATGGGGCTGGCGAAGAGGCCGGATGATGCGTCGGGGATGAAGGTGATTGATCCGAAGCCGTAGGCTTATAGAGATTGGGAAGGCGAACAAGCGGATGGTAAAGATTGTGGAGAGCACGCGGAGTGCGTGGCAGTCGTTGGCGAAGGTGGTGCCGACGGAGATCAAGGCGGAGTATCTGCGGGCGGTGGTGGCTGCGGGGTTTACGCATCTCGATGCGATGAGCCTGGTGTCAAAACAGGCGATGCCGCAGATGGCTGACGCGGAGCTGGTGCTGGAGTACCTGGATGCTCCGGAAGACACAGAGATCATTGCGATGGTGGCGAATGCGAAGGGAGCGGAGCGCGCTGTGGAGAGCGAGCGAGTGACGACGATGGCGTTTCCGTATTCGATCTCGCCGCTGTTTCTGGATCGCAACCAACGACAGACGCCGCAGGAGGCTCTGGACCAGCTCGAGCAGATCGGCGAGATTGCTTACAAGAACGGGCAGGACGTGGTGGCCTATGTCGCGATGGCGTTTGGCAATCCGTTCGGTGATCCATGGGACATCGATGAGGTGGTGAGTGCTGTAGATCTGCTTGTCGATAACGGCGTGGCGCAGGTGGTGTTGTCGGATACTTCTGGCACGGCGACGCCGGCGTTGTTGAGCAACGTGATCGCATGCGTACTGGGAGTGCATGAGGATGTGGAGATAGGCGTGAAGCTGCGCGTCACCGCAAAGGATGGAGCCGAGAAGATTCGCGCCGCGTTTGAGGCGGGTTGCCGACGTTTCGACGCGACGCTGGGTGGCGTGGGTGGACCCCCGATTGCGGCGGGGTTTGAGGCCGATGCCGTGGTAAATCTGCCGACCGAGTTGCTGGTGGAGACGCTGCGGAAGTTGGGCGCGGAGATGCCGGAGCTGGAGTCACTGGACAGGCTCGTGATGACGAGCCGCGCGCTGGAGAAACGCTACGCTGCGGTCGTGCAGTAAAGTAAATGATTCATGCTCACACATTTGAACGCTATATAGGTGGAGACAATTGCATGAATCAGCGGGATAAGGTTTTGGAGCAGGGGTACGCCGACACGCGGGTGCGTGTGCGGTATGCAGAGACTGACCAGATGGGTGTGGTGTATCACGCGAACTATCTGGTGTGGTTCGAGGTGGGCCGCGTGGAGATGATGCGCCAGATCGGTCTGGAGTATCGCGAGATGGAGCGCGAAGAGGGTGCGCTGATCGCGGTGGTTGAGGCGACGGCTCGCTATAAAGCTCCAGCACGCTATGACGATGAACTGATTATCCGGACGCGGATCGCGAGTGCGCGCGCGGCGGTGCTGCGCTTCAAATATGAGGTGCTGCGGGTCAGCGATGAGGCTTTGTTGTGCGAGGGTGAAACAGTTCACCTGGTTGTTGGACGGGACATGAAACGCCGCACGATGCCGGAGAAATATGTAGAGAAGTTTGGGTCACTGATCCTTAGGATGGTGAAGGCAGAGTAGCTCTGCCGGGAGCGAGAGTCATGAGCGAGACAAAGATTGCGCTGATCAGCGGAGCGAACAAAGGCATCGGGTTGGAGACGGCTCGGCAACTTGGCAAGCTCGGGTATACGGTGCTGCTGGGGTCGCGCGATGCGCTGAAGGGCGAGGTTGCCGCGCGAGTGTTGCGCGACGAGAAGATCGACGCGCGTGTGGTGAAGCTCGACGTAACGAAGCAGGGCGACATCGATGCGGCTGCAGCGATGGTCGAGGCAGAGTTCGGCAAGCTCGATGTGCTCGTGAACAACGCGGGCGTGATGATCGAGAAGGGCTGGACGAAGAACACGACCAGCGAGACGACGCTGGAAAATCTGCGCGCTACGTTTGAGGCGAACTTGTTCGCGGTCTTTGCGCTGACGAAATCTTTGCTGCCTGCTCTGAAGAAGAGCGAGGCGGGCAGAATCGTGAATGTGTCGAGCATCCTGGGATCGGTGAGCTTGCAGGCGACGAAGGGTTCGCCGACGTATTCGACCAAGCTGTTTGCGTATAACGCCTCGAAGGCTGCGCTGAATGTGCTGACGATCTCGCTAGCGCATGAACTGCGAAGCACGAAGATCAAGGTGAACTCGGCACATCCGGGCTGGGTGAAGACGGACCTTGGCGGCGATGCGGCGCCGATGAATGTGGTGGATGGAGCGAAGACCGAGGTGGAACTTGCGACGCTCGGTGAGGATGGACCGACGGGCGGATTCTTCCATAACGGCAAGGAGATCGCCTGGTAGGCATCAAGTGAGAAGACAAGAGTGAAAAGACCAGAGTGAATTCTTCCTTTGTTTCTTCACTCTTGTCTTGTCACTACTGTCTATCTTTTTCCCATGCTTTTGCGTACTTCCAGCTGGTGTAGGCAGCGTGGTAGAGATGCAGCAGGAAGCCCTCGCGGCCATCTGAGAAGCCGAAGCGGAAGAGGTAGTTCTTCACGAACGTCAGCGCGGGGATGAGCGCTGTAGTGGTGATGAATGTGAGCAGCGATCGGCTGGTGCGACCTTTAGCGACGAGGACATCAGCGCCAAGGGAGCTGTAGCGGTCCATGTGCTCGATGTAGTCGGAGAGCGTGGGATAGGCATGGTGGATCAGATCGCCGTGGAGCGTTGCAGTGCTGCCGGTGAAGTGAATCACCTCATGCACAGGGCGGACGGTGAAGCTTGGTGTGGCTTCGGCGCTGCGACGGAAGAGGCGCAGCTTGGCGTCGGGATAAAAACCGCCACGCTTGATCCAGCGGCCAAGGAAGAGGTTACGACGCTTGAGGTAGAAGCCTTCGGCTGCGGGCTGCTTGGTGAGGAGAGACTGGATTTCCTGCTGCAGTTCAGACGTAAGTTCTTCGTCGGCATCGAGCGAGAGCAGCCAATCGCCGGTGCATTGGGCGAGGGCGAAGTTCTTCTGCTCGGCGAAGCCAGGCCAGGCTCGCTCGATGACAGTGGTGTTAAAGCTGCGGGCGATCTCAACGGTGCGGTCGGTGGAGTGGGAGTCGACCACGACGATTTGGTCAGCCCAGGTGACGCTGGCCAGCGTGCGTGCGAGGTTGGCCTCTTCGTTGTGGGTAACGATCGCGACCGAGAGTGTGGGCATGGTGAGGATTATGGCTCAGAAAAGAATGCAGATCCTTCGCTTCGCTCAGGATGACAATGTTTCGCAGGATGACAGTGTTTCTGAGGATGACAATGCTTCAAAGTTTGGCTAAGGCTAGGTGAGCGAGATCGAGTCGTCGCCGATCTGCTCGCGGAGCAGGCGCTCGGTGAGGGTGCGAAGGTCTTCGCCGGACTTTGGCAGCGTGAAGGCATTCTTTGCCTCGTCCCACTCGAGCTTGTAGCTGGTGGAGAGCGCAGAGATCCAGACCTGTCGGACGGGCGTGTTTGGCGTGAAGACGAACTTTGCTGAGCCGTCTTCAAAGAGAACATTGAGTACGCCATTCTTCTCTTCGGTCTCGAAGATGGGCTCATCACCAAGCTCTTCGGCGCGGATGAGGGACTGCTTCAAGGCTTCGAGAGCTTTGTCGGATACGTTGCGGAAGGTAGCTTCATCGATCATGTCTCTACCAGTGTAAGCGGAGTGGACGAGATTAGTGGCTGGCGGCGAGTGCGGCTGGCGGGCAGGGGCCGGAGTTCGCGGTGGGTTCGTAGCGCTGCGTCGTTTCGGAGAAGGCGTAGGGCTGGCAGGCGAAGGTGCGCAGGTGCGACTGCTGATAGGTCGCCGAGTTTGCGAGGGGATCGAGAGCTTCGCGGGGTGCGAGATGGCCGGTGGCCGTGACGAGCAGCGAGTGCTGCGTTGGATCGGCGGGATCGGGCTGCAGCCAGCGACGGGTGAGATCGCAGCCGGGACGCTTGGCGATGTTGCAGGCGCGGGCGCTGGAGACGAAGCTGATGAGGGTCGTGAGTTTGTTGTTCAGCACGCGAAGGTGCGCTTCGTTTTCGGTGAAGTCGCCGTTCGGGTTGTTCTGCGTGGCTCGATAGACGGCTCGGTAACGCTCGTGCTGCATCAGTGAGCGAGCAAGATGCAGGAAGGTCGCGGGCGTGGTGTTTGGGTCGCTGAAGGGCGTTGCGTAGACGACTGTAGCGATGCGGTGCCAGCTGTCGCCTTCGGGCACGAGGATGGCGCTGACCATGTGCTGGTCGAGCTCGATGGTGACGATGGCGTCGAGATCGTCGGTGAGGCCGAGGGCGATGAGGTCGAGCTGGATCGAATGCGGATAAGGGACGTGTCCGCGTGAGAGATACTGGCCGGGCGTGCCGAGAGCGGAGAGCGCTGCGATGCGGGTCCGGTCGTCATCGGCCTGCAGCTGGCGGGTCAGGGATTGCGGCGCCGGGACACCGTAGTCGACGATGGCGATTTGCAGAGCGCCGAGGCCGGAGCTTACCGGGACGATGGCCTGCGTGTTGTTGCCTGGCTTTTGGGGTGGTGGGGTTGGCGGCGAGGAAAGACCGTTGTGGCGCTGCCCGTTTGCAGCTGGGGTAAACACAGCTGCAAACAGCGCGAGCGCGGACGCGAGCAGGCAAGGCACGAATGTCGATCTCGTTGGCAGCGAGTGAGGCAGGCGGCACATGAGGGCTGCAGTCCTTGCGGCGTCGAGTGGCTAGAAGGGGATGTCGTCGTCGGTGATCTGCTGATCGCCGTAGTCGGGCGTGGAGGCGTAGCTGGCACTGCTGCTCGTCGCCGGAGCGGACGAGGAGCGTGAGCCGCTGTAGGAGCCGGAGCCACTGCTGCTACCGCCGCCTTCACCACGACCGCCGAGCAGGGTGAGCTCGTTGACGAGGATCTCGGTGCGGTACTTCTTCTCGCCGGAGGTCTTATCGTCCCAGGAGCGGGTCTGGAGCTTGCCTTCGATGAAGACCTGCGAGCCCTTCTTGACGTAGTCGCGGATGATCTCAGCGGTGCGTTGGAAGGCTACGAGGTTGTGCCATTCGGTCTTGTCGACCCAGTTTCCTGTGGAGTCCTTGGCGCGCTCGGCGGTAGCGAGCGAGAAAGTGGCAACGGTCATGCCGTTAGGGGTGGTGCGGATTTCAGGGTCCTTGCCGAGGTTGCCGAGGAGCAGAACTTTGTTAACGCCTTTTGCCATGAGTATGTCTCCGTATCGTTGTCGAGGATAGCAGAAGGGTGGGGGAGGATTCTGGGGGGAAAGGGCTCTGGACCGGGTGCTAGGGGAGAGGTTGATGCATGGGGAATCGGTATTTGAGGCGGAGGAAGGGTTTTTCGATCAGCTGGAAAGAGAGCCAGGCGGTGGCCAAGGTGAGGGATAGCGCGAGCAGGAAGCGGACGGCGAAGTAGAGCAGGCCGTGGCCGGTCGGTATCAGCGTCAGAGTGAGTCTATGGATGGTTGGTTGCAAAACGAGCTGAGAGAGGTAGACGCCATAGCCGATGCGTCCGACGAAGCGCAGAACGGAAGTGGAGAGCAGGATCCGAGGGGAGCCTGGGCGGAGGGCGATGAGGATCAGCGCGGCGGAGGCGAGGGAGATGCCAGGAAGTCCGATGACGAACTGGGCGGGCGAGCCGGAGTTGAAGGTATGGGCGAGGAGGCTGGCAATAAGGTACAGGCTTCCGCCGAGGAACAGGGCTGGGAGGGCCCACTTGTTGAGTTCGGCGTGGGTTTTCGTACCTCGGGAGCGCGAACGGAGGGCTAGCGCGGCACCTAAGAGAAGAGCGCCGCATTGAGTGAAGAGGAAATAGTCAAAATGATGGCGGAATGGGAAGACCCAGGGATTTCCGTAGACGGCGAGCAGGAAGACGAGGGTGAAAGCGAAGAGGGTGAGGGTGAGCTGGAGAAGTCCGCGGCGAGGGCTGTGGCTGCGCTGCGCGGCGAAGAGCAGAACGAGGGGCCAGATGAGGTAGAACTGCTCTTCGACGGCGAGCGACCAGAGGTGATAGAGCGGGAAAGGGGAAGGGTTATCGAGCGCGCGGACCCAGATGACGGGCAGGTTTTGGAGAAAGAAAGCGAAGAGGGTGAGGCGTTGGAGCTGGTGCAGAGAGGCGCCGTGCAGGACGGCGCCGATAAGCGCTAGCAGGAGAACGAAGTAGTAGAGAGGGAGGGTGCGGAGGGCGCGTCGTGCGTAAAAGTTGCGGAGGAGATGGGGCTCGGAGAGGGAGTCGAAGAGGGAGCCGGTTATGAGGAAGCCGGAGAGGGCGAAGAAGAGGACGACGCCGATCCAGCCGGCTTGGACGAGTACGCCCAAAGCGTGCACGAAGGGGTTCGGTGAGGAAAGGCCACCGCCGAAGTGGAAGCAGAAGACGAGAAGCACGGCAAGTCCACGCAGGCCGTCGAGAGCGGGGTCGCGCGACGGTGAGGGAGCCCTGGTCGTGGAGGCGTGCATGGGCGAAGCGTAGAAGGGAAATCGGGTGGAGTCAATGACGCGGGGCAAAGGGTATAGGGGATACGAACCAAAGCCCGATTCTGCGCGAGACAATATGAGACCCGACGCTGAAGCGTTGGAGTGTCTGAGCGTGGCGGTCGTCATTGCACCGGCGCCTGAGTGTCAGGTGGCGGTCGAGTGAGCTCTTAGTTTGTGGTTGGGGCTGGGGTAAAGCTGGGTTGAGGGGGTGGTGGCGGGTTCTTCTTCGCGTCGTCCTTTGCCTTCTTGTCCGCCTTTGCTTTGGCCTTGGCCTCACGGGCGAGGCGCTTGTCTTCTTCCTTGTCGAAGGAGGTCTCGTTGGGCTTAACGACCTTGGCCGGAGCCGCCGTTTCGGCGGGCAGGTCGGCGGGGGCTTCGGAGATCATGTGGAGGGTGACGGTAGCGTGGAAGCGGCGGTAGTTGGTGTAGGTGATGTCGCGGTGGATGCGGATCGCTTTATTCATCAGCTCGGCGAAGCGAACCGTCGTGTCCCAGGTCTGGTGGCTGGCGAGGGGGACGCCGTTGATGAGGGTGTAGTGGGTGTCGAGGACGCTGCCTTTGGAGAAGCCGGAGTCGTCGGCGAGGAACTCGATGCGGATGTCGAGGACGACCTGGGAGCTGTTCTCGATGTCGATTCTGATGTGGCGGGCATTCACGGGGGCGGTGCTGCCGGGCTTGGGGACGGCGTCGAGGATGACGCAGTCGTGGCCGTCGACGTCCTCATGGCCGAGGATGGAGAGGTCGAAGTTGGCGGCGAGCTTGTCGAGGTCGGTGCGGGAGCTGGTGCGGAGGGCGTGGCGCTCGAGGTTGGCGCGGGTGGCGAGGTCGAGCGAGGTGCGCTTCTTGACGGCTTCGTCATAAAGGGCGGTCTCGTGCTTGAGGTCTTTGCCGGCGAGGGGCTTGCCGTCGACCGAGGTCTTCCGCATGTAGGGAAGGTTGTGGATGAAGATGTTTTCGAAGACGGTGGTGTGATCGACCTGGAGCTGGCCGTCGATGTAGTTCTGGATGTGCTCGGTCTCGGTATAGGTGTACTTCTCGGTGAAGAGATTGGTGGCCTGGATGCCGCGGGCGGCGACGTCAGCGAGCTGGGCGGGGGTCATGGCGGAGGCCGTGACGGGGGCCTGTCCGGCGTTTTGGTCAGCAACCGCAGGAGCGGTCTGGGCGCGTAGCGGCGAGGCCGCCAGAGTCGCTGCGAGAAGGGGCAGCGCAAAAAAAGAAGTGAGAGAACCAGTAAAACAGGGGCGCATGAGGTTGAGGTATATCGGGAAAGCGCGATTGTGGCAAGGGGACGAATGTACTGAGGGTGGCTACAAATGTAATGGATTGAGAGGGATTGGGGCGAAGAGGGCGGAAGTGAGTGACTTATTATCTGGTTTACTTGACATAAAGTCACTCACATGTGATTCTAGTTAAGGATTTTCGAGAGTCGTCAGCCATACCGAGGGGCGAATCTCCAATCAAAGGTGTAGATAGACGCCCCGGCGAGGCCGGGAGAGGTGAGGACAAGATGGGCAAGATTATTGGTATCGATCTCGGAACGACGAACAGCTGCGTCGCGGTGATGGAAGGCGGCGAGCCGAAGGTAATTCCGAACGAAGAGGGTGGTCGCACAACGCCGTCGATCGTTGCGTTCACTAAGGGTGGCGAGCGTCTGGTGGGTCAGGTGGCAAAGCGCCAGGCGATCACGAACCCGGAGAACACGATCTACTCGGTAAAGCGCTTCATGGGACGTCGTCAGAACGAAGTAAACGACGAGATGAAGATGGTGCCGTACAAGGTTGTGGCGCATGGCGACAACGTTGCGATCGTGGCACAGGGCAAGGAGTACACCGCGCCTGAGGTGTCGGCGATGATCCTGCAGAAGCTGAAGAAGGCTGCTGAGGACTATCTGGGTCAGAACGTAACCGAGGCCGTCATCACGGTTCCGGCGTACTTCAACGACGCGCAGCGTCAGGCGACGAAGGATGCGGGCAAGATCGCGGGTCTCGATGTGAAGCGCATCGTGAACGAGCCGACGGCTGCTGCTCTGGCGTACGGCCTGGACAAGAAGAAGGACGAGACGATCGCTGTGTATGATTTCGGCGGCGGTACGTTCGATGTGTCGATCCTCGAGGTTGGCGATGGCGTGATCGAGGTGAAGTCGACCAATGGCGATACGCACCTGGGTGGCGACAATCTTGACCAGCGCATCGTGGACTGGCTCATCAGCGAGTTCAAGAACGAGAGCGGTCTGGACCTGACGGCGAAGGGCAATGAGATGGCCCTGCAGCGCCTGAAGGATGCTGCCGAGCGCGCGAAGATCGAGCTGTCGACGGCGCAGGAGACGGAGATCAACCTGCCGTTTATCACGGCCGATGCAAGCGGACCGAAGCACCTCGTGCGGACGCTGAGCCGTGCCAAGCTGGAGTCGCTGGTCGACGATCTGCTGCAGAAGTCGGTTGGACCCTGCAAGCAGGCGCTGAAGGATGCAGGCATCGATATGAGCAAGATCGATGAGGTTGTGCTGGTCGGTGGACAGACGCGCATGCCGGCGATTCAGAAGCTGGTGAAGGAACTGTTCGGCAAGGAACCGCATAAGGGTGTGAACCCGGATGAGGTTGTGGCGATCGGTGCCGCGGTGCAGGCTGGTGTTCTGGCCGGCGATGTGAAGGACCTGCTACTGCTCGACGTAACGCCGCTGACGCTCTCGATCGAGACGCAGGGTGGTGTGGCGACCGCGATGATTCCTCGCAACACGACAATTCCGACGAAGAAGTCGGAGACATTCTCGACGGCGGCTGATAACCAGACCGAAGTTGAGGTTCACGTGATGCAGGGCGAGCGCCCGATGGCGACGCAAAACCGCACACTGGGCAAGTTCAAGCTGGGCGGCATCATGCCGGCTCCGCGTGGCGTGCCTCAGATTGAGGTGACGTTCGACATCGATGCCAACGGCATTTTGAACGTTTCGGCGAAGGACAATGCGACGGGCAAGGACGCGAAGATCCAGATCACGAGCTCTTCTGGTTTGAGCAAAGAAGAGGTTGAGCGCATGGCGAAGGACGCCGAGGCGCACGCGGCCGAGGACAAGGAAGCCAAGGAGAAGATCGAGGCGAAGAACCAGCTCGATTCCATGGTCTACAACGTCGAGAAGATGCTGAAGGACGGCGGCGAGAAGATCGAAGGCTCGGATAAGGGCGATGTTGAATCGGCCCTGGCTGAGGCGAAGACCACGCTGAGCGGCGATGCGGACACGGCTGCTTTGAACGCAGCGCGGGAGAAGCTGACCGAGGCAAGCCACAAGCTGGCCGAGGCGCTATACAAGGCGAACGCTGCCGGTGGCGCTCCTGAAGGTGGCGAAGCTGCCGCTGCGGGAACTGCTGACGAGCACAAGAAGGACGAAGGCGTGATCGACGCGGAGTATGTCGATAACGAGAAGTAATGACCAGAACGGTACAGGCGGATCAAAAAAGAGTTAATCCGTAAGAACCGCCGATTCGTAGGGTGCGTACAGAGAAGGAGGGGCCGCGGCTCCTCCTTCTTGCACAAGAAGCAGTTGTCTATTCGGGTCAGCGTCTGAAAAGGATGACATGCCGGAATGCAGACACCGCATCAAGTGAGATGAATGTGGGTTGAAGAAAGTGAACCGAAATAGGGCAGATCAAGCGTCCTATAGAAGAAGCAAAAAAGGGGGTAACGGCCATGAAGAACGATAGAAACGACTACGAGGTGGAGGTCGCGGACCGCGCTAAGCAGGACCGGGATGAGGCTTGGCCGGGACAGGTGCAATGGGACCTGGGAGCGGCGCACGGGTACATCGGCGAGTTGGTGTGGCGCTGTGACGCGCTGAGGGCGGGGAAGTTGTACACGCGCAACCTGTTCGGCAGCCAGGAAGAGGCGCGCCAATTCGTGGCTCGGATGCAGGAGAAAGAGCCGGACCAGATGTTCCAGGTGGAGAGCGTGCAGGCCAGCACCATGTGGAACTAAGGCAGGGATTGAGGAAGAGCGACTAGCTATTAGTAATTTGATTGGGCCGGGGATGGAGTTTCGTCTCCGGCCTTTCTGCGAGGGTTTGAGGAGATTTGGATGCCTGAAGGAAATGAGATACATCGCTGGGCGGAGCGGCATGAGGCTGCTTTTGCAGGGAAGCCGGTGATGGTGGATGGACCGCAGGGGCGGTTTACAGATGGGGAGATGCTGAGCGGCCGCAAGCTGGTGCGGGTACGGGCGCAGGGAAAGCATCTTGGGTATGACTTTGGAAAAGACCTGATTCTGCATGTGCACCTTGGGCTGCAGGGAGATTTTACGGAGGGCTCCGGGCCGTTGCCACCGGTGAAGGGAGCGTTGCGGCTGCGTCTGTGGAGCGCGGCGAAGGTGAAGCTGCCCGCCGTACCGGGTGAGAGTAAGCGGCACGCGTGGTACTCGTCCGATGATGGAACGGGGCATCTTGATCCGGCTCAGGTGGCGTGGGTGGAGTTGCGGGGGCCGACGGACTGTTCAGTATGGAGCGAGGAGCAGTGGGAGACGCTGGTGGCGCGGCTGGGTGTCGACCCGCTGAATGGCGATGGGCCGGAGAAGGCGTTTGCGAAGGTGGCGAAGAGCAAGAAGTCGATTGGACTGCTGCTGATGGATCAGGACGTGTTTGCGGGAGTTGGCAATATCTATCGAGCGGAGTTGTTGTTTCGAGCGCGACAGAGTCCGTTTACTGCGGGCAGGGATGTGGCTCCGGCGGTGATGCAGAAGATGTGGAAGGACATGGGACCGCTGATGCGCGCGGGTATGGTCGATCGGCGAATTGTGACGACGCTTGCGAAGGACAGGCAGCACAAGACGGGAAAGGCGCAGGTGGGCGAGGAGCATTACGTCTATCGGCGAAATGGGCAGCCGTGTCTTGTGTGTGAAACGAAGGTGATGAAGCAGGAAGGATTTGGCGGAAGGAATTTGTTCTGGTGCCCGATGTGTCAGGCGGAGGGTGTATAACGCTTAGCGTATAACGCGAGACGTGATAGGATTGTGGCGTGATAGGTAGTTTCAAGAACGAAGAGACTCGCCGTATCTTCCAGCGTGAACCCAGCAGGCGCTTTGGTCTGCTGGCCCGGGTGATCTATCGAAAATTATTGGAGATCGATGCTGCTATCACCGTCGACAAGCTACGATCTCCACCGGGAAATCGACTGGAAGCGTTGCGGGCAGATCGGGCAGGGCAACACAGCATTCGGGTCAACGACCAATTCCGCATCTGTTTTGAATGGAGAGATGGACATGCCTACGACATTGAAGTCACGGACTACCACTAAACGGGTGTCTTCCAAAAGCGCTTTGAAGCGGATGCCGCCTGTGCATCCCGGTGAGATGTTGCGCGAGGAGTTTCTCGTCCCGCTGGGTTTGAGTGCGAACGCGTTGGCTCTGGCAATTTCTGTTCCTGCTACGAGGATTGGCGAGATTGTGAATGAACGTCGAGGGATCACGGGGGATACCGCGATTCGTTTAGGCGAGTATTTTCGGACAGGGCCGGAGTTCTGGATCAACTTACAAGGCCGGTATGAACTGGAACTGGCCAGGGATGCTCACGACGCTGCAGGCATCGGAAAGATAGAGCCGGCTCCTGTTGATGAAAGTGGAATGCTGCTGGCACGCAGCGCTTAGAAGGGTTCAAGATGGCATCGACACAAACGAAGGACTATTACGGCACGCTGGGCGTGAAGAAGACGGCGACGGCGGATGAGATTCGCAAGGCGTTTCGCAAGCTGGCGCGGAAGTATCACCCGGATGTGAATCCGGGGGACAAGAAGGCTGAGGAGAAGTTTAAAGAAATCTCCGAGGCGAACGATGTGTTGAGCGATGAAAAGAAGCGGAAGATCTTTGACCAGGTCGGCTTCTATTCGGACAACATCGACGCGGCAACGGCGGAGGCCTATGCGCGTGGCGGTGGTGCTCCCGGAGCTGGTGGCTTCGGAGGCGGAGCGGGGCCGAGAGGTCAGCGCGGTGGGCCCGTGGATTTTGAGGGCTTTGATTTTTCGGGCTTTCAAGGTGGCGGCGCGCGCGGGGCTCGCGGCGACGAAGGCTTTGGATCGAGCTTCAAGGATGTGTTCACCGGGATGTTCAACGGAGGCGGTGGCAGACAGGCCCGTGGACCGCAGCCGGGAACAGACGTTGAGTACAAGGTGGAGATCGACTTCTGGACGGCGATCCGGGGCGGCGTGACGCGGCTGGAGATTCAGCGGCAGGAACAGTGCCCGACGTGCAAAGGACGTGCCGTTACGGGTGGGGCAATGACGTGTCCGGAGTGCGAGGGTTCAGGCCAGGTTACGCAGATGGGCGGACGCATGAAGTTCAACATCCAGTGCCCACGCTGCGGTGGCAGCGGACAGGTGCAGAATGCCTGCCGCACCTGCGATGGTGCGGGCGTGGTTTCGAAGCGTGAGCCGCTGGAGTTTCGTGTGAAGGCAGGAACGCGCGACGGGCAACGGATTCGGCTGGCGGGCAAGGGCAATGCCGGGACCGAGGGAGCGCCTGCGGGCGATCTGTACCTGATCATCGCGGTGACGGGGAACAAGCTTTTCCGGCGTGTAGGAGACGACATTCATGTGACGGTGCCGGTGACGGTGATGGAGGCTGCGCTGGGAGCGAAGATTGATGTGCCGACCATTGACGGTGTGGGCACGCAGGTTGGGCAATCGCAGCTGAAGATTCCGCCGGGAACGCAGACGGGGCAGAAGCTGCGGATGCGCGAGAAGGGCGTGACCAGCGCGACGCGCGAGGGCGTGCGCGGCGACCAGATCGTCGAGGTGAAGATCGTGGTGCCGAAGGTGCAGGATGAGCGGTCGAAGGAGATTCTGCGTGAGCTGCAGAAGCTGAATCCGGAGGACCCGCGGGCGGAGCTGCTGGAAGGGGTCTAGCTTTATGGCGGTGCTTTGGGCAAGATAAGTTCATTGCTGACGGCGTTGGCGAACTGCAGGGTTTCGGGGCAGAGGCCACCGAAGCGAGCGGCGAGCCAGGCCTGCGGGGTGATGGTGATCTCGGCGCGGTTGGATTCGACGGCGCGGAAGACCTTATTGGCGGCGTGTTCGACGCTGGTGGCGAAGATGTGGCTCTTGGCAGCGAAATTGAACCAGCGTTTCTCTCCTTCAACATTGCCTATGAACTTGGCGTGGGCCTCGCCGCCGGTGCGCATGAGACCGGGGCAGACGGTGGTGACGAGCACCTTCTTGCCGTGGAGCTCGGCGTGGAGACCTTCGGAGAAGCCGACGAGCGCGAACTTGGCGGTGGTGTAAGGAAGCATGTGGGGGACGGCGATCTTGCCGCCGATGCTGGCGATGTTGACGATGGCGGCGCGGCGCGGGCCTGCGATGGGGGCCTGCTGAAGCAGGCGCGGAAGCGCCGCCCAGGTGGCGTGGAAGGCTGCGAGGAAGTTGATCTGCAACGCGCGCTCGAAGGCTTCGGTGGGTTGGATTTCGGCGGGCCCGACCTCCATGATGCCGGCGTTGTTGACGAGGACGTCGATGCGGCCGAAGCGGGCGAAGGCTTCGGCGATGAGGCGCTGGCATTCGGCTGGCTTGGCGAGATCGGCTTCGACGAGGTGGATGTCTTCGGGCTTGAGGTGAGCGTAGTGGGTGAGAAGCTTTGCTTTCGCCTGCTCAAGTTCGTCAAGGTGACGTGCGGCGAGGACGAGGCGGGCGGAGAGTCTCTGGGCGAAGCGGGAGGCGATGGCGAAGCCGAGGCCGCGTGAGCCTCCGGTGACGACGATGACAGCCCCTGCGGGCAGGCGCACGGAGCTGAGCGCGCGGGTAATGCCGATCGAGAGGAGAAGCAGGGCGAAGATGACGGCGGCGAGTGTGATCCAGTAGAGCGGGGTGTGCATGAGAGAGTCCTGTCGACTTCGAGATTACATGGGTGGCCTGCAAGTTCTTTGATGCGATAGGGTGGACGCGGTATTCTTGTGGCAGGTATCCAAGTAACCAATGGCAACGAAGCGTAAAAGCAAGGGCGCGTACATGATCTCTGCGGTGGCGGAGATGTACCAGATTCATCCGCAGACACTGCGTTTGTATGAGCGCGAGGGGTTGTTGCGGCCGTCGCGGTCGGACGGCAATACGCGGCTGTATACGGATGAGGACCTGGAGCGGCTGGAGTTTATTTTGAACCTGGCGCGGGACCTTGGCGTGAATATGGCGGGGATCGCGATTGTGCTGCAGATGCGCGAGCGCATGGAGGAGATGAACCGGCAGATGCAGGGGTTCGTAGACTACGTGCGAGTGGAGATGCTGGCGCGAATGCAGGAGCAGGCACCGATGGCGGGGCTGGTGCCGGTGCGGCGGACGATTCGTCCGGTGGTGAAGGTGGTGGCGAAGCCGGTGAAAGAAACGAAGGTGGGGAAGAGCAAGGGGTAGGGAAGGCATATCTTTGGGCTAAAGCCCAATTTCTCTTTCGAGGCTATGAGACCCGAGCCTCAAAGCTCGGGGTCCCCGAGTTGTGGCTGATATCCGAAATTGTGGCTTATATCGGGGATCGAGGGTATCTCCATCAAGATGCAGATTCCTTCGCTTCACTACGGAATGACAAAGGGTTGAAGTCGTGCGGAACGACGAAGGTTAAGGCGTTGGGCGGAGCGGTCGCGTAGACTTATCTAGTTTGGCTGCGGGCGGCGTCAGGTCGTTGTTGCGGCTGGGCATATTCCGAGTTGGCGCGGTGCGATGAAGGTCTTGCTTCACATTTTGTTCTGGGTGGCGGCGTTGGGGTCAGTGACCTCGACCATTTATTGCTTTATGGTGCTGGCTGCGGCGACGCGGTTCGGGCTGATCAAGCGGCGCGAGCAAAATGAAGCAATCGATTACCTGCCGCCGATCAGCGTGTTGAAGCCGCTGCATGGGACTGAAGATGGCATGGAGCGGAATCTCGAGACGTTCTTTGAGCAGGACTATCCGGAGTTCGAACTGCTGTTCTGCGCGCGTCACGCGACCGATGAGGGGTTGCTGCTGGCGGAGCGGGTGGGGCAGCGGTATCCGCAGGTGCCTGCGAAATATGTGACGTGCGGCGAGCCGATGCCGAAGTTTCACAATGCGAAGGTGTACTCGTTGGCGAAGCTGGACTCGATTGCGAGGTATGACACGTACATCACCGCGGATGCGGATGTGCGTGTGGAGAAGAACTACCTGCAGCGCATGGTGCAGACGCTGAAGGACCCGAAGATTGCGATAGCGAGCTGCGTGTACCTGGGCACGGCGCACCAGGGCGCGGGGTTTTCGTCGAAGCTGGATGCGGTGGGCAAGAGCGTGGAGATGAGCAGCGGCGTGCTGGTGGCGACGATGCTGGAAGGCACGAAGTTTGCACTGGGCGCGACGATGGCGCTGCCAAAGAAGAGCTTTCAGGATGTGGGTGGGTTCGACGAGCTGGGGCAGTTCTATGCTGATGACTTCGTGATCGGCAACCGGCTCGCGGGACAAGGCAAGGGAGTACGGATGGCGACGCATATCATCCGGCTGATGGTGCAGGACTCGCCGTTCTGGCTGAGCTTCCGCAACCAGTTGCGGTGGATGCAGAGCACGCGGCGGTCGCGGCCGTGGGGACACTTTGGGTCGGGGCTTACGTTTGCGATGCCGTTCGGCGTGCTTGGACTGCTGTGGGGCTTGCTGAGCGGACATGCGCTGCTGGGGCTGGCGTGGCTGGTGGCGATGGCGGTGAATCGCTGGCTGCAGGCCGGGGCGATCCTGAATGTGCTGGGCGATCCGGACTGGGTGTACTACACGGCGATCTATCCGCTGCGGGACCTGCTGGGCGGGATTCTGTGGGTAGGGAGCTATGGTGGTGAAAACTTCTACTACCGGGGCAAGGTGTACAAGCTGAAAGAGGGCGGTCGGGTCGAGGCGCCCGAGTAGGATAGGGATTGCGAAATGACAGAGCCCGCCCGAAACGGGCGGGCTTCTTTCGTTTGGTACAAGCTATGTGATCTACCGGACGGACGGTTGCTCAAGTCAGGCATTGACTTGAGCTATGCCTATGCCACAGTTCATTTCGCGGAAGGGAGATCACGGCGAATCGGTATGTACGATTTGCCGAGTGGCCATCTTCGCTTCGACCGAGCAGCCTCTTGCCGAAGCCGAGCAAATACACCGGTGTCATCCGCTGGACATTATGGTTCTTTTGCAGGAGCCGTAATGGATTCTTTTATCGGTTGGTGAGGATGGTCTTGCCTCCGGAGTCCGCGAAGATGTGGACTCCGCCGAACGGGGTGAGGTCGGGGATGCGCTTGTCGGGGTGATAAGTGAGCAGGAAGATGCGGTGGGAGCCTTGCCAGAGCTGGTGAAGCTGCGAGTCATCGGTGAAGATGTGGGGTGAGTTCGGCCAGAAGCTGCCGAACCAGGGACCGTTCTCGTGGCCGTTGACGAGCAGCGTGTTGGGGGCGGGAGTGCGGCTGTAGAAGAGCAGGGTGGAGCCTGCGGTAAGCTCTCCATCGATGAGGACAAGGTCGCCGGGCTGGCGCACGGCGTCGATCTGCAGAGCGAGATCTTTTGAACCGAGGATGGGATAGAAGCGGACCAGGCCTTCGTGCGCGGCGAGCAGGACGGCGGACATCGCGGCGGTGATGAGCAGGTTCGCGAGAAAGGTATGTCCTTTGCGGCGGACAAGGTAAGCGATGGGGCCAAGCGTCAGCATGCCGAGGGCGACGGTGAGGAGTGGACCGCGGAAGAGTCCCATGGCGCGACCAGTGATGTCGAAGACGTGGCCGAGCGAGAGGTTGTAGAAGTAGGGATTACTGCTGAGTAGCGAGCTGAGGGTTTCGCCGGGGTGAGGTGTGGGGGCGGTGACAGCGAAGTAACCGCAGACGAGGAAGAGCAGCGTGCCGAGCGGAACGAGGAAGTAGAACGAACCGCGCAGCGCCTGCAAACGTGCGTTAACGCGAGGCCGGAGGGTGGGTCCGCTGGAGGTGCTGGCGCCGGGGGCGGCATCGGCGGCGGCAAGGAGTCCTCCGACGAGAAGCGCGAGGGCGGGCAGCGCGGGCAGGTGGTAGTACTCCTGTCGTGAGCTGAGGGTGAAGAAGCCGAGGATGATACCAGCCCAGAGCAGGAGGGCGAGCGCGGCCTCGTAGCGGCGAGCGGTGGCCTGCATGAGGCTGATGGTGTCAAGGCCGGAGAAGATGTCGGAGTCGAAGCGGCGTGAGTTGCTGCGGTTGCTGCGGAGCTCGCGCACGGCGTCGATGAGGGCTCCGACGAGGAAGGCGACCCAGGGGAAGAGCCAGAGCAGGAGCAGGAGCCAGAAGAGAGGGATGGGAACCTGGCCGTAGTCGTGGGGGACGCGCTTGCCGAGGAAGCGGGCGATGTGCTCGTTGTAGAGGTAGAACCAGGCCCAGCCAGCGTGGGCGGGCAAGCCTGCGGCTTGGGCTTCGGCGGGCATGGCGATGGCGGGGTTTCGTAGCGCGGCGAGGATGTGCCAGGGAGCGGCGATGAGCAGGAAGAAGACGGTGGCTGCGGGGATCTGGAGTTTGGCGAGCAGGCGAAGGCTGCTGGTGATGGCGAGATAGAGGAAGACGAAGAGTAGCGGAAAGACGACGCCGATGAGTCCTTTAGTGAGGACGTCGAGAGCGAGGACGGCGGCGAAGCCGTGCATGGGCAGAAGCGCGGAGCGGCCTTCGCGGATATGATCGAGCGCGATGAGGAAGAGATGGATGGAAAGCGTCATCCACAGCGCGATGAGGATGTCGGGGATGTAGAACCGGGTGTAGAGGTAGGGGCCGAGGGCGGTGGCCATGGCGAGGGCGGCGTAGAGACCTCCGCGATCGGGGGCTGACGCGGGCGAGACAGCACGGAAGAGGCGGATACCGAGCGCGTAGGTGGCGAAGAGGAGAGCGAGCACGCCGAGGGCGAGTGGGAGCCGAGCAGCCCAGTCGTGCGGGCCGAAGAGACGCATGGAGCCGGCGGCCATCCAGTACATGAGGGGCGGCTTGTCGAAGAAACGGATGCCGTCGATGGTGGGGGTGACGAAGTCGTGCCGCTGCAGCATCTCGCGGGCGATCTGGATGTAGACGGAGTCGACGTCGTCGAGCAGGCCGGGCGTGAAGAGGCAACCGATCTGGAGGACGAGCCAGGGCAGGGTGATGAGGGCAAGCGAAGAGAGGCGCCAGGACTTTGCGGGCGCGTGGTGCGTGATGCTGTGGGTTGCGTTCACTGAAGGTCTTTCATGGAAGAGGTTGGATCGAGGGGGCGGTCGGTGAAGAGGGCTTTGCCGGAGGCTTCGGTGATCAGGATTTTGCGTGAGCCGAGGAGGTGGTCAACCTGATCGCGGAGCTCGAGGGGGACGAAGAGGATTTTACGGGGGCCGGTGCCCCATGCGGCGAGGAGTTGCTGATGGGTGAGGAAGAGGGATGGGGCGTCTGGGAAGGTGCTGCCGAAGAGCATGGAGGTGGTGCGGCCGTCGACCAGAGAGACATGACGATGGAGGTAGAAGGGGATGGAGGAGCCGTAGGCCTGATCTCCGAAGAGAAGGATTTGCGAACCGGGCGCGATGCGGTGCGTGGCTTCGAGGGATTCGATGGTCTGCGCGAAGCTGGCGGAGGAGAGCATCGGGGCGAAGCGGAGCAGGGCGAGGTGCGCGGCGACGAAGAAGACGGCGCTGGTGGCGGCGATGGTCAGCATCGCGGCGAGTTCTTTGCGCCGAGTGTGTAGCAGCCAGGCGAGGCTGGGACCGACGAGGAAGGCCAGGGCGGCGAGGATGGCGGGAAGGCGCAGGGCGGCGAAGGAGGTGTCGGTGAGGTCGAAAAAATGGGACATCGATAGGGTGTAGTCGCCGACGCCGCGATGGGCGAGGGCGGAACCGATGTCGGGGTTGTAGGGGAGGGCGCGGGAGGACCAGAGGCCAACGGTGAGGGCGGTGGTGATAAGGAGCCCGAGGACGGTGTAGGCGGCGAAGGCGAAGGTGGTGGCGCTGGTCGAGGTTTGAGGGGATTCAGCCCATGTCCCAGCGGCGGGACATGGGGCACCCAGATTGGTAGTTCGAGGTGAGAGCGCGGCAGCCAGGAGCATCAGGAGCGGGAGATAGACGGGGAAGGTGTAGTATTCCTGATTGGTCGAGAGCGAGAAGAAACAGAGGACCAGCGCGGAGAAGATGCCGAGCAGCAAGATGGTGCGGGATGCGCGGGCGGGGGCGAGGAGTTCCGTGCGGCGACGCCATGCTGTGAAGATGGCGGCGGGAGCGAAGAGGCTCCAGGGGAAGAGCCAGACGAGGTGCAACGACCAGTACAGCGCGAAGGGGAGCTTGTTGTAGTCGCGGGGCAGACGCTGGCCGAGGAAGCGCAGTAGGTGCTCGTTGACGAAGTAGAACCAGAAGAAGCCGTGGCCGGGAGCGAAGCCGAAGCCGCCGAGGCTGCCGGTGTTGCGAAGGCCGGCGAGGATGTGCCACGGGGCGGCGATGGCGAGGAAGAGCAGCGTGCCGGTGAAGGGTCTCAGCTCGCGCCAGCGGGAGAGCTGCTTCGTGATTGCGAGATAGAGTGCGACGGTGGCGAGAAAAAAGACGGGGGCGATGAGGCCCTTGGTGAGGGTGGCGAGGGCGAGGGTGGCCCACATGGCAAGAGCGGTGGCAGTTTGCGATGCAGATCTCTCCACTGCGTCCGCAAATTGCGCGGACTTCGGTCGAGATGACAATTTTGTTGTCTGGGTGTCGTCGAGGATTCGTTGGAAAAGATAGAGCGCGAAGGCAAGCAGCAGGGAGAGCAGGGCGTCGGGGATGAAGACGCGTGTGAAGAGGAAGGTGCCTGCGGAGGTGAGGAGGAAGATGGCGGTGAGGAGCGCGGCTGTTTCGTTGAAGGCGCGGCGGGACCAGGCGTAGCCGAGCAGCGCGAGTCCGAGGATGGTGAGCGCGAGCGGCAGATGGATGGCGAAGGCCGGGTGTGCGCTGAAGAGACGAAGGCTGACAGCCGCGATCCAATAGGGGAGTGGCGGTTTTTCAAGGTAACGGATGCCGTCGACGTGCAGGGTGACCCAGTCGCCGGTAGAGAGCATGGCCTGTGCGGCCTGTGCGTGGGTGGCGTCGGCATCGTCAAGCAGCGTTGGGCCTGCGAGGGCGGAGGTGAAGATCGCCAGCCACAGCGTGAGGAGGATGCAGAGGTGGGGGGCGCGCCAGCGTCCGGCTAGCACGGCAGAAGGGGAGGCGGAGATCGCAGGGTTGCGGTCTGTTTGCTGTCCGATGTCTGTGGCTGTCGTGGTTCCCATAGCTGCTTTGAGATTCGGCGATGTACTGCAGAATGCTCTGTAGTAAGGATATCGGACGGTTGTGGATTGCAGGCCGGTGCGAGGTGCTTTCTCAGCATGTATCGTGATCGAAAGAGCGTTTCTGGTTGAAGGGGAAGTGTTACCTATGCCTACGTTTGCAGCGATCGATATTGGTTCGAACTCATGCCGCCTGGCGATTGCGTCGGTGCAGCAGCACAAGCTGAAGATTCTGCATGAGGATCGCGAGGTGACGCGGCTGGGCGAGAGTGTCTTCGATGCCGGGGTAATCTCTCCAGAGGCAATGGCCGCGACGGTGGATGCGCTGAAGCGATTCCAGAAGGCGGTGCAAGCGCATGTGGTGGACAAGGTGCGGGTGGTGGCGACGAGCGCGACGCGCGATGCGCGGAACTCAGCGGCGTTCAAGGCGTGGGTGAAATCGACGACCGGTTGGGACATGGAGGTGATTTCAGGTCTCGAAGAAGGTCGGCTGATTCACCTCGGCGTCGTGACGCATGAGGCTGGAGCGCGCGGCAAATGTATGCTGATCGATCTTGGCGGAGGCAGCTGCGAGGTCACGGTGTCGGAGAACGGCCGCATCAAGGAGATGGTGAGCCTGCCGCTGGGCGCGGTGCGATTGCAGCAGGAGTTTCTGCGCAACGATCCTCCGGGCAAGGATGATATTGCGCGGCTGAAGAAGTTTATCGACCGCGAGTTGAAGCGCGGCGAGCGCAAGCTGGGACAGCCGAAGGTGGGGTTGGTGATTGCGACGTCGGGTACAGCGGCGGCGCTGGCTAGTGTGGGCGTGGAGGAGATCGTCGCGGCTAAGAAGCCGTTGAAGGCGACGCGGACGGTGCGGACGCGCGCGAAGGCAGGCTATGTGGTACTGTCGGCGGAGACGAAGGCGGTGCGCTGGCTGGCGGAACGGCTGCTGAAGATGAACAACGCGCAGCGGGCGGCGGTGCCGGGCATCGGGCCGAAGCGTTCGGAGATCATCTCAGGCGGAGCGCAGGTATATGCGGCGCTGCTGGAGCGGTTCGGACTGAAGGGTTTCCGGTATTCTCCGCTGGGGTTGCGGGATGGTGTGCTGGCGCAGATGCTGGCGGACTCGGATGTGCGGGCGAGCGCTCACCAGACGATGGAGGCAGAGCGCTGGGAGGGTATACACGAGGTCTGCCGCCGATATGGTGTAAACCCGCGGATGGCAGAGCCGGAACGGGTGCATGCGGGGCAGCTCTTCGATCAACTGCAGAGAGTGCATGAACTGCCGCCGGAGTATCGGCTGTGGCTGGAGTCAGCGGCGATGATGCAGGGAGTGGGCAAGTTCCTGAATCACCAGGGGCACCATCGCCACTCGCAGTACATCATTGCGCACTCGGAGATCTTTGGATTTTCGCCGTCGCAGCGGGCGATTGTGGCTGCGATTGCACGATACCTAGGGCGCAGCCGGCCGGATCCGATGGACCGCACGATGCGCATGGTGCCGGTGGACGAGCATATCCATGTGCAGCGCGCCGTGGTGCTGCTGCGGCTGGCGCAGGCGCTGAATCAGGATCGGGCGACGGATGCGGTGAAGCTGCACACGAAGGTGTATCCGAAGCGCGTGTTATTGCAGTTGCTGCCTGCGCGTGGGCGCGCCGATCTTGAGGTGTGGGCGCTGAAGAAAGAGGCGGATTATTTCCGCGAGGTCTTCCGGCGGGAGCTCTTGGTCGACGTGGAATAGAGAGCGCGGACGATGCGTGGGTCGAGCAGGCTCTGCAATACAGCGGGGCCGCGCATAAGGCTGACACGGGCGAGTGATCCCTTGCGGAGCCGGACGCCGGGGATAGTGGTTTCGCCAGGGGCCGCGAGGAGTTGGCCGAGGAACTGCGTCAAATTAGGGTTGTGACCGACGACGAGAACGTTCTCATAGTTGGAACAGTCACGAAGCAGCTTCTGGAAGTCGGCGAATGTGGCCGCAGGCGACAGGCCGTTGGAGATGACGATGTTCTGCTCGAAGCCGGTTTCGGTGGCGACGAGTTGGGCGGTCTGCAGGCTGCGCTTGAGCGGGCTGGAGACGACGAGGTCGAAGTTGATCTTCATGGCGTTAAGCACATGCGCTAGCTGCAGGCAGTGGCTCTTGCCGTCTTTATCGAGGGGACGCTTCGTATCGAGTGTGGGATTGAGTCGGCGCAGACCTGCGCTGGCGTGACGGAGTACGTAAAGATTCATCGGTGTGTCTGACTTCCCTTGGTTTTCTGGTGTGCGGGACTATCGGCACTCTTGTTATTTTACCGGATGTTAACAATTCGCTTATGGGAGCAGCCAAAGCTCTGTGTAAAGCAGGCCGAAGAGCCGCTGGTGGTGAGCTATGCGGGTAAAGCCAGCGCGGGTGAGGGCGGATTGCGGGTCGGGCAGGTGCGAGGTGTGGAGACCTGTGAGGAGGGCGAAGGCGAAATAGAGCGCTCGGATGTAGAGGCTGGCAAGAGGCCTCAGGAATGGGTGAGCGGGGATCGCGAAGTCCGAGACGAGCCAGAGTGTGCCGGGAGCGAGTTGTGCGGCGAGGCGCTGGGTGAGCGCGTCGACCTCGGGCTGGGTGAAGCAGTCGAGTAGGAAATGTGTGGTGATGAGGTCGGTGCCGGGTGGGGGATGGAGGGTGAGAGCGGAGGTCTGCTGCGTGTGAAGGCGGTCTGAGGCGAAGGTGCAGCGCGTGCGGAGGAGTTGCAGCATGGTGGCGCTGGTGTCGATGGCGAGGGCTTGCAGGGTAGAGTTCTGGTGGAGGAGACGGGCGAGGAAGCGACCGTCTCCGTCGCCGAGGATGAGGGCGTGGCGGCGATCGGTAAGGGCAGGCAGGTGATGCTCGCGGGTGCGTTCGAGCAGGGGACCGAGGGAGAGATATTCCGCCCAGCGATAGATGTGGGCGACGCGGTCGAAGTTGGGGCAGCGCTGCGTCATCGAGTGAAGAGAAAGAGCAGCGGAGTGAGCAGCACGAGATCGGCGGCGGCGCGGAGGTGGAGCGGCGTGAGGCGACGGCGCTGGATGTGAAGCAGGAAGAGTAGGGCGATGCTGAGAGCGCAGGCGATCGCAGGAGCGACGGCGATGGGCGTGCGGAGGATGACAGCGATGCTAAGAGCGAGGAGACCGAGACTAAGCTGTGGGAGATGGCGAATGGCCCAGAGCGTCGTCCAGTGGGCGTTGGGTTGGGAGTGTGGCTGGGGTGGGTGCTCCCATGCGTAGAGAAAGAGGCAGTTGAGGGTGCAGGCGGCGGCGAAGAGCGCGGCGATGGGGAGCAACTGGAGTTGAAGCTGTGGGACGCGCGCGACTGTGGGAATGAAGATGGCTGCCGGGAAGAAGATGCCGACGGCGAGTTCTTTGGGAAGGCGCTGGGCTCCTTTGTGCGGTTGAGGCCGCACGTGAATGAGCAGCAGCCAGGTGCCGAGCAGGGTGGCGAGGAGCATATAGAGCTCGAGGGCCCGGTGATGGATGTTGAGCAGGAGAGCTGTGAGTGCGAGTGAGGCGAGGACGATGACGGAGAGGAAGCGCGAGCGATGGCGGTGGTGGAAGCGGTGGCGCTCTTCGAGGTCTCTCGAGGAGAACTCGGTGTCGAGCTGACGGGCGTCGAGAAGACGGGCATCAAGGAGTCGGTCGGCGGCGTAGATCATCCAGACGGCGGTGAACATGGCGGCGATGGCCTGCCATGGCAACGCGAGGCCTAGGGAGTGGGCGATGAACCAGGTCCAGAGGGCAGCGACGCTGGGGGCGTCGAGCGAGAGCAGGTGCCAGAGTGCGAGGGGGGTGTGGCGTCTTGGTCGGGGTGGGACAAGGTACGGACGGGAGCCAAGGTCTTGCGGGGCGAGATGTGGGTGGCTTGGCAAACGGCTGTCCCTGAACAAGTCTATTTGGATTGGATGCTCAGGGAGAGTGTTTGGTAGGGAGAGTCTGCAAACCCAGCTCCGAGATCCAGAGCCGGGGCACATCCTTTGGGTATTCGACGTTAGGCGAGGGAGCTGGGGAGGAACTTGGCGACCTATGTGTTGGAGGGAGCCTGCGAGGCCGGAATGTTCGAGCGGGCTGGCGGCTCCTGTGAGCGGTTGCTGCTGGCGGTGGGGGTTCCGCCTTCGCGATGTTGGCGTGAGCCGGTGGCCCAGAAGGTGGGATCGATGTCGGGGAAGATGCTGTCGCGGTGCTCGATGGCGGCGACGCGGGCTTCGTGCTCCGGCAGGATGGAGCCGTAGTGGTCGAAGTCGTGCCAGATCTTCTTGAGCTCGTTGAACTGATCGTTGTGGCTGTTGAAGCGAAGCTCGGCGTAGTCGCGGGCGGCGCCGGTAGTGATGAGGAACTGCCAGTCGGAGGATTCGAGGAGCAGGAGTTCACGGCAGAGCTGCTTGATGATGCGCTCGCCGAGACCGCCATCGCGCCACTTGTCCGTGGAGCAGACCTCGCGGGTGAAGAGCTCCGCTGGATAGAGGTGCGTGTAGGTCCAGGAGGTATCCGGGTTGAGCCAGACCTGGTTATTACCTTCGGCTCCCCACGAGCCTTCCTTCATGGAGATCAGGCCGGCGCGCGGGAATTTGTCCAGGTAGTCCGAGCACGAGATGAGCTTGAGATCGCCGGGGAACTCATGCAGGATGCGGGCGACGGCTTCGAGCCAGAGCGGACCTTCGAACCACCAGTGACCAAAGAGCTCGGCATCGAAGGGCGAGCAGAGGATTGGCGGGATGGGGTCATTGAGATTGTGCTGAAGGGCTTCCCAGACGAGGTGCACGAAGTGGGCTGCGTGGCCGCGGACGCGGACAGCGGCGTCCTGCGGGTAGTAGGGTTCCTTGTCGCCCATGTCGACGCCATGGCCGGTGACGCGCCAGTAGCGATGGCCGCCGGGCCAGCGCTTTTTGTGGAAGTCGAGGTAGTTGCTGTCTCCGGGATAGCCGGAGTCGCCGGACCAGACCTGCACGCCGGTGCGCGGATCGCGCGGGAAGACGGTGGTAGCGTGCTGCTTATCGTAGGGGCCGTCGACGAAGTAAGGCTGATAAAGGGCGCGCGTGTTGCTGCTGGGATCGCCGAGGACATGCGCTACCTTACCCGCCATGAGGTCATACGGCGAGTTCGCAGCGGAGGCCTGCTCGATGAGGTGGGTATCGACGAAGAAGTATTCGAGATCGCTTTCGGAGAGCGCTTGTTCAACCCCGATGCGTTCGAAGTCGGCGTTGGTGGAGCCGTCGGCGTTGGGGACGGGGTAGCTCCATAGGCCGGAGGGGCGATAACCGCATTCAGGTGACCAGATGCCACGCGGAGCTTTGCCAATGTGACGCTTGTGGGCGTTGACGCCGGTGCGGACCTGCGCGCGAACGCTCTCGTCGGTGCCGAGCAATGGCATGTAGCCGTGGGTGGCGGCGCAGGTGATGATCTCGATGAGACCCTTGTCGTTGAAGTAGCGGAAGCCGCGGATGATGTCGCTGTCAAGTGCGCGGAAGTCGACGAGCGCTTCGGAGAAAAAGCGGTGCCAGAAGCGGGCGGTCTCGGCGTACTGATGCTCGTTGATGGAGACGAAGAAGGCTTCGTCTTCTCGGGCGGCGGCGATCTTGCGCTCGAGGTAATGAGGGAACTCGGTCTTGAAGACCGGGTGTGCGAGCTGCTCGAGCAGGATCGGCGAGATATTGAGGTTACAGTGGAGTGCGATGCCATCGGCTTCGAGGCGGCCGAACACGCGAAGGAGGGGGAGGTAGGTTTCGGCGGCAGCTTCGTGTAGCCACTCCATACCGTGAGGCCAGGTGCCGTGATTCACCACATAGGGCAGGTGCGCGTGCAGGGTAAAGGTGAGAAAACCGGTCGGCTTCGCGGCAGGTGCGGTCAAAGTGCGTTCCCCTTGCGGTTGTATGTAACGATGACGAGCTGGCGGGCTGTTCCCTGCGCCAAGTGTAGCAGCGAGTCTTTGCGGTAAAGGTCGGGGGAGCAAACAGAACGGGCGAAGCTTGAGGCTTCGCCCGTTGGGCTGTGCTGCTCGTTGAAATTGGATGCTTAAGGACTGACTGAGGTTTTCACAGGTTCTTAACGCTGCTGCAAACCGGGGTTTTCGTCATCGACGTCGGCCGCCTGTTCGGTGGTCTGCACGGTAATCGAGTTGGTGAGGCGGAAGGGAATGACGGACTCAGAGCTAATGCCCACCTGCTGGCCGCGGGTTGCGCCCTGCAGGATCGTGCCGCCGCCGGCACCGGCTCCAGCACCGATGGCTGCTCCCTTGCCGCCACCGAAGATGCCGCCGAGGACTGCGCCGATCGCGGCGCCGCCGCCAATCTTCTCTGCGGTGTTCTTGCCGCGACCCTTACCCTCGAGGACGTAGGGCTCAGCCTGGATGGGAATGCGCTCGCCATGGCGACGCACGGAGTCAAGCCGAAGGACCAGCAAGGAATTGCCCTTGAAGTGGCCTGCGTCCTTCGCGTCGGTCACGGTCCCCTGAACGGACGCGCCTGCAGGGATGACGACATAGCCATCTCGGATGATGGGGCGAGAGACGACGCCGGAGAACGGCGTGCCGGGCTGAGTGGTTTCGCTGCTGAGGCTCTCGGTGATGCGGATGGAGAGGTTGGTCCCCGAAGCCAGCGTGATGTTATGCACGATCGGTGCAGGCGGTGCGGGAGCGGCTGCCGTAGGTGCAGGCGGCGGAGGCAGCGGCTGATGCTGCTGGATGGCGACGCGCTCAGTCTTGGTGGCGAGGCGTGGGGCAGCAGGTGCCGAGGGCTGCGTAATGGTCGGGGCGACGGCTAGACCTGCGATGGTGAGGTTGTTGACGACCTCTTTGACGCCGTCTACCTTGGCGGTGTCCTGGGCGGCGAGGGAACTGGCGGTCTCGTCGGTCACATTGCCTGTGAGCGTCACAACACCAGCCTGCGTTGCAACCTGGATGGGCTGCTGTGCGATGACGGAGTCTCCCGAGAGAGCAGCCTTGACGTTGTTGTTCAGGGTTGCGTCATCGACCGTCTTCTTGCAGCCTGCGAAGGACAGCAGAGCGAGAGCGGCTACGGCGGCGGACATCCCAACACGCGTGCGGGTCGAGAACCGATGTAGATCAGATGTGTGCTTCATACTGGGATAACCTCGTAATTGGAGGGAGTTGCTATGTTGTATCTCTGAGCTGAGAAACGAGCTCAATGGCTATGTTGGATGCGCGACAAAGAGCTTTGGGTGGAAGGATTTACACAACTTCCAATGGGTCGTCAGCAGAAGTAAATGCAACGTTGAGGTTGCAACCCGGCGGAGTGCTTCTATCATCTACTCCATACGCGTCCTTCTATGCAAATAGATAGAGATGGCACGCTGATGGAACCGATGTGATCGGGGCTAGTAAAAGTTTATGGATTTAGTGTTAAGCGGCGTAAACGCCAGAAGGAGTGATAGCAATGGCAGATAACGAGAACGGTGGATTTGGATGGTTTCTGGCTGGCCTAGGCATTGGTGCCCTTGTGGGTGTTTTGTATGCGCCGAAGTCTGGTAAGGAGACGCGCGACGACTTGAAGGCCAGTGCTCTGGATGCGAAGGATCGCGCTGCTAAGCTGTACGTCGAGACGACGGATCAAGTGACCGGCTACGTGCGCCAAGGCAAGGATGTCGCCAACGACTACGTCGACAAGGGCCGCGAGTACTACGAGAAGGGCCGCTCGCAGTTCAACGATTATGTGGACAAGGGCAAGGATCTGATCCAGAACCAGGCGGATGCCGCGAAGGCTGCCGTCGAGGCGGGTAAGAGCGCCTATGTGGAAAAGACGACCACCAATCCTCCGTTGGTTTAGCTTTCTCTTGGATAGGCCCCTGCCGTTGCACGCTGGCGATTTGCTCGTGCACGGCGGGGGCTATTATGTTTTGAACAAATTCTTGGATTGAGGAAGACGATGACTGTATCTATCGCAGCGCTTGCAATGTTTCAGGGCACGGATGCTGCCGCTGCACATGATGTTCACATGATGATGTACGCGGTGTGGATCATTGCGATCGCTCTGGGAGTGGCTGCGGGCGCGATGGTGCTGATCGCGGGCTATGCAGCGAAGCTTCTTTTGACCGTAAATGGCATGGCGAAAGAGGTGAAGGAGAATACGGCGCCGCTGCTACAGAAGACCCATATGCTGGTCTCTGAAATTGCTCCGAAGATCAGCAGCTTTACGACGAATGCGGAGCATGTCAGTTCGACGGTTCGCGCAAAGGTCGATGAGCTTTCGGTGACGGTAACACAATTAAATGCGACGGCGCAGAACCTGAATGCTCGTGCCCAGGTACATGTGGCTCATGCGGATGACATTGTGAAGGACGCCTTGGATGCAGCTGAGGATATTTCGTACACCGTGCAACAGCAGATCAAGGCTCCGCTGCGGCAAGTGATCGGAGTAGTGGCTGGCGTTCGGGCCGGAGTGGAAAAACTGATCCAGCTATCACCATTCGGTCGCGGGTAGGCGGGGAGACTGCGGGTCTGCTCGTGGGGGATGTTCCGTTTCGCGACATGAAGAGTTTCAGATTCGGCGCCGATAGGGAGTGGGAAGTGCAGACTTCCATCGCTCTATCGGAGCCGAAGAGTATGACCAGCGTAGCCCTGAGCAACAGTTTGTTTTCGCAGATGGCCGGTTCGTCCGGCACTGAGAATGTTTTTGCCACCGACCTTAGTCAACTGACGCAAGACCTGCAAAGCGGCAATCTATCGGCCGCTCAGCAGGACTGGGTGACGTTGTCATCGGATGCTTTGAATGGAGCGTCGGCGACAAGCGCGACGACTTCGGCCAGTGGGATCAGTGCGGACGTGTTGAGCAATCTGGCGGTAGCGCAAGCGCGACGAGTACGTTTGTAAGCGAACTGAATCAGGTTGGAACTGATTTGCAGAACGGCGACTTGAGCTCAGCCCAAGGCGATATGCTGGCCGTGGATGCGACGGTGATGGGAGCTTCGCCAGCTTCGACGAGTAGCGGCACGAGTGTAGCGACGCCAAGCACGATTGCAAAGACTACGGACAACGAAGTATTGATCGCGGCGATTGTGAAGGCCATGGGGGCAGGTGATACTTCGCTGGTGAGCACCGGCCTCTCTCAACTTGCAGCGTCTTCGTCGAGCTCTGAGGGAGCGAGTGTGCTGGCTTCGATGAGTGGGGGTTCGGTTGCATCGAGTGCGAGCGGTTCTGCGACGAGCCAGGTGAGCCAGCTATTGCAGAGCCTGACGACGAATAGTGCGAGCTCGTCGCTAAGCCTGCTGGCGTAGCGACAAGCTCCCTTTCACTATTCGGCGTTCTTGAACATCTGGCGGATGCCGCGAAGCGCCTGGCGCGTGCGCTCTTCGTTTTCGATGAGCGAGAAGCGAACGTGGGTGTCTCCGAGGTCTCCGAAGCCAACGCCGGGGCTGACGGCGGTGTGGGCTTCGGCGAGGAGTTTCTTGGAGAACTCGATGGAGCCGAGCGCTTTGAATTGATCAGGGATCTTTGCCCAGACGAACATGGTGGCCTTCGGCATGTCGACGTGCCAGCCGAGTTTATTCAGGCCGGGGACGAGGACGTCGCGACGACGCTTGTAGACGTCGACGATGTCGGCGACACATTGCTGAGGGCCTTCAAGCGCGGCGATCGAGGCGACTTGAATCGGCGTGAAGGTGCCGTAGTCGAAGTAGCTCTTGATGCGCCCGAGAGCGTAGACGAGTTTTGGGCAGCCGACCATGAAGCCGACGCGCCAGCCGGGCATGTTGTAGGACTTGGAAAGCGTGAAGAACTCGACGGCGATGTCTTTCGCGCCGGTGACTTCAAGGACGCTGGGGGCGCGGTACCCGTCAAAGACGATGTCGGCGTAGGCGAGGTCGTGGACGATAAAGATGCCGAGCTCTTTGCAGAGCGGCACGAGCTTTTCAAAGAAGCTGAGATCGACGCACTGCGTTGTGGGGTTCGCCGGGAAGTTGAGGATGAGGATCTTGGGCCGCGGCTCGAGGCGTGGGAGCTGGTAGGCAAACTGCTCGAACAGGGCATCGGAATCAGCGTTGGGATCAAGCTGCAGGGACTGCACCTGCGAACCGGCGATGACGGGTCCGAAGATGTGAATCGGATAGCTGGGATTCGGGACGGCGACGGTGTCTTTATCGTCGAGCAGGGCGAGACAGAGATGGGCGATGCCTTCCTTGCTGCCGATGGTGACGATGGCTTCGGTGTCGGGGTTCAGGTCGACGTCGTAGCGACGCTTGTACCAGTCGCAGATAGCTTTGCGCAAGCGCGGGATGCCTTTGGAGAGCGAGTAGCGGTGCGTGGTGGTGCGCTGTGCGGCTTCGATGAGCTTGTCGACGATGAACTTGGGGGTCGCGCCGTCGGGATTGCCCATGCCGAAGTCGATGATGTCTTCGCCGCGCTTGCGTGCTGCTGCCTTCAACTCGCCTGTGATGTTAAAGACGTAGGCGGGGAGGCGAGTGAGGCGGCGAAATTCTTCCATGATGGTGCGCGAGCTCCTTAAAAAGATGTTCGTTAAGGGTAGCGCATTGTGAGGAATGGGAGTTGCTGTAACAGGTGCGTTCCGCGATTAAACGATCCAGCCGCCCCCAGCAACCTCATCGCCCTGGTAGAAGACGGCGGACTGGCCGGGCGTGATGGCACGCTGCGGCTCGTCGAAGGTGGCTTCGATCTGGGTGTCTCCGTTGGGGCCGGGGCCGAGGACGCGGAGTGTGGCGGGTGCGGGTTCGTGGCGATGGCGTATCTTGATGTCGACGCGGATGGGGGCATCGGGTTCGGGGATCGAGACCCAGTTGAGCCGGTCGGCGATGAGCGTGCGCGAGAGCAGGGCGGTGTCAGGGCCGACCTCGACGGCGTGGCTGTCAGGGTGGATCTTCAACACGTAAAGCGGGTCAGGCGAGCTAAGACCGAGTCCCTTGCGCTGGCCGACGGTGAAGCTGTGAATGCCTCCGTGGCGACCGACGACGGCAGTTTCGCCATTGGGTCCTGCGGTGACGAGCTCGCCCGAGGAATCGGGGAGAGCTTCACCCTGCTCGTCGAGGTAGGCCTTGAGAAAGTCGGAGTAGCTGCCGCCCGGTATGAAGCAGATCTCCTGGGAGTCAGGCTTCTGAGCGAGGGCGAGGCCGTGGTCGGCGGCCATCTCGCGGACGGCAGGCTTCTGCATCTCGCCGAGCGGAAAAAGGGTGCGCGAGAGCTGCTCCTGGGTAAGACCGAAGAGGAAGTAGGTCTGGTCCTTGCTGCGATCGGCGGGGCGCGACAGCACCCAGCGCTGGCGCCCCTCTTCGAAGTGGTTGCGGGCGTAATGGCCGGTGGCGATGCGGTCGGCACCGATCTGGCGGGCCGTGAGCAGCAGTTGATCGAACTTGAGATGGTTGTTGCAGAGGGTGCAGGGAATAGGCGTGCGACCGGCGAGGTACTCGGAGACAAAGGGACGGACGACCTCGGCCTCGAAGCGGTCCTGAGCGTTGATGAGGTAGTAAGGAATGCCAAGGTGCTCGGCGACGCGGCGAGCATCGTAGACGTCGTCGATGGAGCAGCAGCGGCCCTGCGAGGTCTCCGGAATGCCGGGCTTGCCGGCGAGCCGGCGCTGGTTCCAGAGCTGGAGGGTGAGGCCGACGAGCGAAAGTCCCTGCGCGTGCAGCAGGGCTGCAACGGCGGAGGAGTCGACGCCGCCGGACATGGCTACGGCTACGGTTTCATTGAAGTCAGACATAGGGTTTCGAAAAAAGCGTCAACCCGACTAGCCCGGTGGATGTACCGGTCGCGGGAGCGGAGGGAAACTCCGTCTACAGAGATGATAGTCTCCGGTAGGTAGGCAGGGAAAGCTGTTTGACCGGTGGAGACAATCGGCTGCCTCGTAAGGTAGACTCGGCCAAACATAATTCCAATGGAGAAAGAGTTTCCAATCCGTCAGAGGCAGTGGGTCCTCGCGTTCCTCGGGCTGGCGTGCGCGGTGGGCGTGGCGTCGATTTATTACAACCAGCCCCTGCTGCTGGTTATGGGGAAAGACTTTGGCGCCGGTGCACGGGCTATGGGGTTTGTCGCGGTGGCGACGCAGGTGGGTTACGCCCTGGGAATCCTTTTCTTCGTGCCACTGGGTGACGTAGCGGAGCGCCGCGCCTTGATGATGCGGATGTACGCAGGCGTAAGCGTGGCGCTGCTGATGTGCGCGTTCGCACGTGGGCTGGGGTGGATGATTGCTGCCAGCGCGCTGATCGGTCTACTAGCTTCGGTGACGCATGTGGCGCTCCCGATGGCTCCTGATCTTGTACCTCACGAGCGTCGCGGTCGGGCGATCGGAACGGTGATGACGGGGCTGCTGTTGGGTATCCTGTTGGCTCGGAGCTTTGCTGGCTGGGTGGCGAAGCTGAGCCACTTTACGGGTGTGCTTGCACCAATCAGCGGATGGCGCACGGTGTATGTTGTGGCCGCGCTGATGAACCTGGCGTTTGTGCCGGTAATCTTCCGCATCATGCCGCGGATGGAGCCGCGCCAGTCGCTGAGCTACGGGCAGACGATGCAATCGCTCTGGACGCTGTTCCGCACGGAGCCTCTACTACGAGAATCTTGCGCGATGGGGGCTCTTTGTTTTGCGTCGTTTAGCTGCTTCTGGACGACCCTCGCTTTTATGCTGCACACGCACTACGGCATGGGCCCGGATGTGGCGGGTACCTTTGGTGTAGTGGGCGCTGCGGGTGCGTTGACAGCTTCGCTGGCAGGGCGCATGGCGGACCGCAGGGGGACGCGGTATGTGCTCGGGATTGCCGGTGGCGTGTTGACGCTCTCGTACTTGGTGCTGTGGGTTGGGGACCGACTGCATGTCTCGACGCCATGGCACATGGCGGCGCTAGTCGTCGGCGTGGTGGTGCTCGATGTCGGGGCGCAGATGATGCAGGTGGGAAATCAGACCCGCATCTTTGGTCTGGGGTCCGAGGCGCGGAGCCGATTGAACACGATCTACATGACGGTGTACTTCGCTGGTGGAGCGATGGGTTCGGCGCTGGCAGGAGTGGCCTGGTCGCGGTGGGGCTGGGACGGGGTCTGCGTGCTGGCACTGGGGTTGGTTGGGCTTGCAGGGCTGCGCCACGCGACAGGGTATAGCCGGAGGCACAAAGAGGCCGCGGTGCATATCCCGGTTGTAGAGCAAGAGCCCGCCTAGACTATCCGATGGCGATGGCTTCGGCTTTGAATCATCTTCAAATGTGCCCCTGCCCTTACGCCAGTTGAGTCATTGGCGAGGTACTTGTTGCCTGTGTCAAAACACTCTGGGCGTCTGATTCTACTTATGAGCGCAAGAGGGCAACCCACCGCATGAGGTGGGCATCTGTTGGCGAAGTGCAGATACCACTTCACAGGTTGGGTAAAGACGTTTTGTTATCACTTCAATGGAGATTCGCGTCGGATTGACAACGGTCAGTCGATCTCGATATACCGATTGGGCTCGCAAGGATCGCCCAACGACGTTCGCGAACGATAAACCAGATGGTCGGCTTGACTGATCGCGCGCAATACCCGATTCAAACTCCCTACAGCTAATCACTTGAACGCCCAACCCCAGACCTGCGCCTGCGGGTTGATACCAAAAGAGGGTCACAGAGAATGCATCAACTTATTTCGGAGTACCGGGCCACGCAATGGAAACGTTTCCAACCAGTTGGATTGAACCCTTTCAAATCATCTCTAGCTTCCATCTCCACATTTATCGTGGCCATCGTTATCTTCCTGAGCGGTAGCACAGGACTATCTCAGAACGTTACGTCTTCTATTTCCGGCACAATCTCCGACGCTACGGGTGCGGTGGTTCCGAATGCAAAGATCAACGTACATAACGACGGGACAGGGCAGGCCTTATCGGTCACGACCGACGCGCACGGCAGTTATACGCTGACCAATATTCAGCCCGGCAATTACACGCTGAGCGTGTCTGCCGAAGGCTTCCAGGCGGAGACGCAGAAGGGCATCACGGTCGACCCGAACATCGGTCGCCAAGTGAACGTCGCTCTCAAAACCGGCAGTTCGAGCACGAGCATCACGGTAGACGCCGATGCGAATGCGCTGCAGACGGAGTCCGCTTCTGTAGGCCAGTTGGTGACGAGTGACCAGGTGAAGTCCATTGCACTGAATGGCCGCAACCCGATCTACCTATCTCAGCTTGAGCCCGGTGTGACGCGTAACTCTCCGCTGACCTCCTTCAACTTCACGCCCGACTTTGGCGGTCCGCAGATCAGCGGAGCGCGTAACGACGAGATCTCCGTCACGCTGGATGGCGCCCCGATGATCCGCACACGCGGCAACGGCACCACCACTGGTGTCGCCGACGTCGACAGCGTGTCGTCGATGCAGATTCTTTCAACTACGTATCCTGCGCAGTACGGCGGGACCTCCGGCGGTATCCTGGCACAGGTTCCGAAGACGGGCGGGCGCGAGTTCCATGGCACGGTCTTCGAATACCTGCGCAACTCTTTTTTCAACGCGAACACATGGGTGAACAAGCAGTCCACCGATCCGCAAGTGGCGGACCACCCGTCGCCCTTCCGTTACAACCAGTTCGGCTGGAACCTGAATGGTCCTGTCGCCATTCCGCATCTGTGGGAGGGAGCACGCAACAAACTGTTCTTCCTCGTGGGTCAGGAGTATCTGCGTTATCGCCAGTCGCCAACTCAGACCGGTAAGGTGCCTTCAGCGCTCATGCGCCAGGGCAACTTCAGCGAACTGCTGGTCCCCGGCAACATCTACAGCGCTTGCACAGGCACCGGAACGGGCGCAGCCGCTTGTGCCAATAACCAGGTCTACATCCCCGGAACCACGGTTGTGAATCCGACGACCGGCGCTGTGACGGGTACGCCATATCAAAACAACGTGATCCCGACGGCGTCATTGAGTGCGAACGGTCTCGCACTGCTGAACGCGTTCCCAGCGGCAAACCAGAACCAGCCGCAATACAACTGGGAGGCGCAGTCTCCCTACCCGCAGAACCAGCGCAAGGACACCGTCACGTTGGACTACCTGCCCACATCAAACAACCAGATTCGGTTCTCCTTCCTGCACTATGACTACTACCAGGACAGTCCGTTTGCTGGAAACTTCAACCGCACGCCGCAGATCTGGCATTGGCCGGACGAGGTAGGTGTCGTTCACTGGACTTCGACGATCCGACCGACTCTCGTGAATGACTTGACGGTTTCGGGTTCAACCGATCACGTAACCATTACCGACGATCTGTCGAGCGGACTGTACGACCGCACGAACTACGGGATCAACTTCCCCTATCTCTTCCCGGCTGCTGACAAGCTGCTGCCAACCAAGATCCCGACGATCGAGATCCAAAACTTCACCACTCTCGACGGCGGACCCTATCCTTCGCACTCGGGCGGTATCGTCATCTCCGCTGCAGATAATTTGACGAAGATCCTCGGCCGGCACACGATCACCGTCGGCGGTGTGTACTCGTATTCGGGTGAGAACAACTTCGATCAAATCGACGTAAGCAGCACGACGCCTGGCGCAACCAACAACCAGAACGGCCAGTTCGGCTTTACGAACCAGCGCAATGCCTACTCCGCACCCACGTCGAACGTGGCCATCGCGAATACGGCGCTGGGCTTGTTCGATACCTATGGCGAGATCGGGCAGAAGTCGTATACGCTCTTCCGCGGCAATGCGGGTGAGTTCTTTGCACAGGACAGCTGGCATGCAACGCCGAAGACCGTGATCGAATACGGCATTCGGTACAGCTTGTTCCAGCCGTACTATGCACTGTGGGGCAATCAGTCGATGTTCAACGCCGGTCTTTACAACCCCAGCATTGCACCGACGGTGAATCCGACGACGGGCGTAGAGACGGCAAATGGTGTTGCCAGCATCTACGACGGCATGGTGATTCCGGGTAGCGGGTTCCCCAGCAAGGCCAACGGACACGTACCGGCGGCGCTTCTGGGTGGTGCATACAACGTGCTGTTCCATAACTTCAGCCCAAGCTACTCGCCGACGCAGAAGAACACGGTTCAACCGCGCCTCGGCATCACGCAGCAGATCTCATCGACCACGGTATTCCGCGCAGGCGGTGGACGGTTTATCCAGCGCACTGGCATAAGCGATGCTTTGCAGCTCGGCGGCAACGCGCCGTTCCAAGCGGCTGAGTCGGTGACGAACGGCAACGTGGATAACCCTGGTGGTACAACGAGCAACCTGTATCCGCTGCAGATCTCGTCGCAGGCTTACAACTTCCCGAACCCGGAGGCGTGGGCGTGGAGTGCGAGCCTGGAACAGGACCTGAAGTTCGCCAACCTTACCATCTCCTATGTAGGTCGGAGGGGCATTCACCTCGGCCAGCTCGGCAACCAGAACGAATTGCAGCCGGGAACGATCCAGGCGAACCCGGGCGTAGCTCCTGATGCTCTGCGTCCATACAAGGGTTACTCGGACATCATCGAGCAGTCCGATCGCGGCAGCTCGAACTATAACGGCATGCAGGTCGACCTGAAGCGCCGTTTGACGAAGAACGTTTCGTTTGGCGCTGCTTACACGTGGGCCAAGCTGTTGGACTACGGTTCGAGCAAAGGCTACGAGCTGCCGAATTACTACAACCCGAAGAGCAACTACGGACCGGCTGACTTCGATCTGCGCAATGTGCTGGTTCTGAACTACCTGTGGAACATGCCGTATGCAGATCATGCGAACAACTGGTTCGTGCGGAATGCTCTCGGCGACTGGCAGCTTTCAGGCGTGACGCAGGCGCAGACAGGACAGCCGTTCAACATCACCGATGGTCAGGATTACGCCGGTGTTGGACCGGGGGCGGGCTCGCAGCTGTACCGACTGGTGAAGCCGGTGCGCACGCTGAAGCACTTCGGTTCAGCGGGCTGGTTCGATACGAGCTCGTTTGCTGCTCCGTTGACTGGAACGTTCGCTCCACGCGGCAGCCGCAACGCCGTGAACGAGCCGGGCTTCCAGAGCTGGAACATCGCGCTGGAGAAGCCGTTCCACGTGATTCCAGGCCATCCTGGCAACCTGCTGACGTTCCGCGCCGAGGCGTTCAACTTCACGAACCATCCAAACCTGGATAACGTGGATGCGACGCCGACCGACAGCTCGTTCGGTCAGGTGACGTCTAAGGGACAGACTTACTCTTCGGCTCGCCAGATGCAGTTCATGTTGCGTTACTCGTTCTAGTTCATCAACCGCTCCGAACGACAAAGCCCTTCCAAAAGGAGGGGCTTTGTCATTTGTGAAGCTTGAATTTTGAAGTGGTAGGCGAGACAGGGATCGAACCTGTAACCCCGGACTTAGAAGGTCCGTGCTCTATCCAATTGAGCTACTCGCCCGTGCTGGGAGATGTGAGATGCGCTGACCGCACTTACGATCTGGCCACTGCATCGATTGTAGCGGAGCCGCGCTGCGGTTCAAGCTCTTTACTGCGGAGGAGCGTCACGATGTCTTCGAGAGCGAGTTCCCAGCGGCGATGGGCGATCTCTGGCTCCGGGCCGAGAGCGGTGACGTAGAGCGTGACGGCGAAGCCTTCGAGTGGGCTATTGAGGTCGAGGAATGCGGGGCGTAGAACGCACTCGAGGGCAGCTTCGTTGTGAGGCAGCTTCTGAGCGCGCCGAACGATGCGATCGAGGCGGTCCTGCTGCTGGTGCGCTGAAGCGAAGACGGAACGCTCGCGCCAGATGAGATCGATGTAGCTGGCGAAGCCGTAGAGAGCATCTTCCTCAGCGAGCATGAGTTCGAGGCGAAGGGCTTCGAGAGTCTCTGTGTCGTCGGCTGCAGTGAGAGTCCAGGCGTCGCATTTGGCGGTGAGCAGAGGCGAGCGAGTTGCGTTGAGCGAGCGGAGAGCGCGGCCGAGTGTTGGCTGCAGCTCGGCTTCGGGGATCTCGGCGATGTCGTAGGGTTCGGCGCGGAGATCGATGAAGCGAGCTGTGCTGTTCGCGTCGGCCCAGGGGACGACGAGCGTGGGAGAGTCTGGCGAGCACTCGGCATTCCACTCAGAGAGCATCTATGTAGAGTAACTTGTTTGCGGAGGTGGGGGTACCCCCCCTCCCCCCATACTTAGGTCCTAAAGTCTTGACAAGGCTACGGATCGGTCGGGACTTGAGGTCGCCATGGTGGGCAAAGGAAAAAGGCCGCTTGCGCGGCCTTCTTTTGTTTCTTCTTTAAGCTTAGCAAATGGGAGAGGGTAAACATGCAAAAGTTTTTTGGCTGTAATCGCCTTTGTTTATGCGGTGTTTCGCGTTTTCGGGGAAGCCTGGGGGCTTGACAGGAAAAGAAGAGGCAGAGGAAAAGGCTGGCAGGATGGCAACGAAAAAGCAAGTGCAAAGGCAAATGCAGATCCCTACGGGATGACAAGCAAAGGGAAAAAAGCAAGTGCGAATGTAGATTCCTACGGGATGAGAAGCAAACGCAAAAGGCAAGTGCGAATGTAGAGTCTGCGGGAGTGGCTGATGGGTTTCAGGTGTGGTCGAGGATGAAGCGGAGGGCGATGTGTTCGGCCCAGTAACCGTCGTTGATGGGGGTGGAGGTAGCGAGGAAGGCGCAGTGGCCGCCGTGCTCGGTTTCGAGCCAGGTGATGTGGGGATTGGCGGCGATGTCGGCGCGGGCTTCTGTGGGGAAGCGGATGAAGGGATCGTCGGCTGCGTGGATGAGCAGCGTGGGAACGGCGATGTGGTCAAGCACGCGGGCGGCGGCGGCTCGGTAGTAGTAGTCATCGGCTGATTTGAAGCCGGAGTATAGAGCCGTAATGCGGTCGTCGAAGTCGCGGAGGCTGCCGATGGCGGCGGCCATCTGGGGATCGTAGGCGCGGGGGAAGAGCATGGACTTGCGGCGAAAGCGCTTGAGCAGTGCGCGGAGAAACTTCTGCTCGTAGAGTCGGTTCTGGGGCTCGTGCAGGGCGTCGGCTGACGCGGCGAGATCGACAGCAGGGGAGACTCCGACGACGCAGCGGAGCTGAGGCGGGGCATCGGTGCCGAGTTCGCCGGTGAGTTTGAGCACGAGGTTGCCGCCCATGGAATAGCCGATGAGGGCGACGGACTGCGAGCCGTGGACTTCGATGCAATGACGGAGGACGGCGTCGACGTCTCCGGAGAGGCCGGAGTGGTAGAGCGTAGGGGTGAGCTTTTCGGTGCCGCCGCAGTTGCGCATGTTCATGCGAACGACGTTGCAACCAGCGGCCCAGAGCTTGTTAGCGTTGCCGATAACGTACTGCGAGTTCGAAGAGCCTTCGAGTCCGTGCAGAAGGATGACGGTGGTGCGGCGTGCGCGAACGGAGGCGGGTTGCCAGTGACATTCGCAGAGGATCTGGGTTGCGATTTGCCGGTTGTGGGCGGGCGTAACTTCGATGAGCTCGGGAACGGGCCTGGGGAGCGTGTTCTTGCGCGGCAGGAAGTTGCCGACGATGGTCTGGAGGTGCGGATTGCTGAGCCATCTGCGCGGTATGAAGCGAGGAAAGCCTGAGGGCCAGGAAGGAAGTGGCTGCGTGGGAAGAGCTTCGGACATAGTTAGAGCGAACCTGCCTGCTGCAAGAGAGATGCTGCGTTGAGAGCGCCGGTGGGCTCGTCTTCGTGCTTCAGGTAGGCGTAGACCTCGGAGTGCCTGGCGAGGTCGGTGAAGCGGGTGGCGAAGGATTTGATTTCGGCAGGAGAGTAGCCACCGTTGCGACGCAGGCGATAACAGCGGAAGTTTGCGGTGACGACGTCGGGGGTTTCGAGGTCGTCGCTTTCCGCTACGCAGAGGGCGGCCTTGTGCTGGCGGAGCGTTGCGTAGGTGGCGTCGGTGAACCAGGAGGCGTGGCGGAACTCGAAGGCGATCTTGAGGGAGGCATCGGCGAGCGCGGGGGTTGCGAGGAAGTCTGCGAGGCGCTGCTGATGATCGTTCTTGTCGGCGGCGAAGTTGGGCGGCAGCTGAAAGAGCAGTGGACCAAGATTGTTCGCGGCGCGGGCAGGCGCGAGGGAGGCGATGAACTCGGTGAGAGTGGCTTCGCTGCCGGCGAGTCGCTGGAAGTGCGTGATGCGCTGGGGAGCTTTGAAGGCGAAGCGGAAGTCCGCGGGGGTGGATTCGAGCCAGCCGTTGAGTTGCTTTTCCGTGGGCAGGGTGCGGAAGGTGTAATTGACCTCAACCGAGGAGAGCTGCGAGGCATAGTAGCTGAGGAAACTGCGCGCCGGTGTCTTCGCGGGATAGAAGCCAGGCTTCCAGGTGGGGTAGGCCCAGCCGGAGGTGCCGACAAAGAGGTTGCGCGGATGAGGTGCGGCGACGGATACGGGCTGGGGGGGTGTCGCGCGCGGCAATCGATTTTCCTTCACGGCGCACGGTCCGATGACCAGTGCGGTTGAGATGGAGATTGCAGGAGGGAGATTGGGGCGGCTAGTGGGGTTCGAACCCACGACATCCGCTGCCACAGAGCGGCGTTCTGCCACTGAACTATAGCCGCCGTATCGAGTTCAATTGTAGCATCCAACGTAGAAGAAGCGAAATGCGCGGTGGAAATGAGGAATGTGATGGCTGTGACACCAGAGATTTTGTTGCCAGGGGATAAGGGGAGATCGCGACTGGGTGGCGGGGGCGGCGCGTTCCGCGATGAGAACCTGGATTTTCTATCGAAGGTCTTAGACACATGGTTCCGCGTGCCGGGCACGCAGATACGGTTTGGGCTGGACGGCATCGTCGGTTTCTTCCCGGGCGTGGGAGATTTTATCGGCGGCGCGGCGAGCTGCATCATCGTGCTGGCAGCGTTCTTTCGCGGCGTACCGATGATTACGATTGCGCGCATGGTGATGAACCTGGTGATCGAGGTCGGTGTGGGACTGGTGCCGATCGTAGGGAACCTGTTCGATATTGGCTGGAGAGCGAACCGGCGGAACTATCATCTGCTGGAGAGCAGCCTGGAAGGGCCGGTGCGCAATACGGCGAGCGACTGGCTGTTTATGGGCGTGCTGGCGCTGGGATTGCTGGCGCTGGCGATGGTGCCGTTTCTGCTGCTGCTGTGGATCGGAAATGGTCTACTAAAGGGGCTTCATGCGCCGGGATATTGATGCTTTCATGTGGATAGCGAAGATGCAATAATGAAGGAAGTCGGGGCGTAGCGCAGCCTGGTAGCGCATCTGCTTTGGGAGCAGAGGGTCGGGAGTTCGAATCTCTCCGCCCCGACCATTCAAATCAACAACTTGGGCATGACGGGTGCAGTGGCTAGATACGGGCTGCGTCGCGGTCAGTTCTGCGCCTGCGTAAAAGTGATGTAGAACGGCCCATCTTCGCAATCGAAGCCCACTGTGGTGCTGGAACTTGCATCGCTCAGATGCAAGACGTAGTTCTCTCCTTCGGCAACTAATGGCAGAGAGAGAATTCCGCGAGGAGAGAAGATCGACTTGAGGTTGCCTCCTACGACATTCGCAAGCTCAGCGAGCACATCGCGCACATCGTCATTGACGTGATTTAGAGGTTCACCCAACATCCGACTGGCAAAAGCGATAGCCTGCGCTTCCTGGCAGTGAATAAGAACAGAGCCGCGAAGTTCTCCTAGAAACTGCACCGTAGCCGTGAGGCCGCTAAGGGATTCGTTGACCTCTTCCGCTTTTGGAAGCAGCTCAAGTTCCAGCATCGTGCGAAACACTTCACTGGCAACCTCAGCCACGGTGCTTCTGCAGGTAGACATCTCGATTAGATTGCTCATCGTTCACATTCCTCTTAGGGTGCCTGATAGAAAACTGGTCTTCCGAACGCCACGCGTTTGAATTGATCGTTTAGATTCAGCGTGGACTCAGTGCCGCCAAGGCAGAGATAACCGCCTGAAAATAAGGTCCCGCGTAACTCAGTAAGGATTTTTTTCTTTGTCTCAATGTCGAAGTAGATCAGCACATTTCGGCAAAAGATTACATCGAAAGGCCCTTTTGTGCGCATGCTTTGGCGAAGGTCGAACTTCTCGAAGTGCACCATTTTTCGAACGCGTTCCCGGAGTTGCCAATCGAAGCCGCACCGCTCAAAATACTTCACCAGATAACTCGCAGGCAGACCTCGGTTGACTTCAATCTGCAGATATCGTCCCTCGCGTGCCTTGTCGAGAATCTTTTCTGAAAGATCGGTACCGAGAATTTTGATATTCCAGTCACCAAGGCCCATCTCCAGCAGGAGCATCGCGAGGCTGTAGGCCTCCTGGCCTGAGGAGGCTGCGGCCGACCAGAAAGTGAGTTTCTTCAGGGATCTCCTCTGTTCAATCAATGGAGGAAGGATATGGGTCTTCAGTGCATCGAAAGGAGCGCTATCGCGGAAGAAGAGGGTTTCGTGCGTTGTCATCGCTTCCACGATCTGCTGCTGCAACGGACCGCCGTTTCCACTTCTTAGTTTCGCGCAAAGCAGGTCGAAGGACTCTATGTGACTTGCTTGAAGAATCGGAACAAGGCGAGCTTCTACTAGATATTGTTTTTCGTCGTCAAGGTTGATCCCCGACTCGCGACGGATATAGTCGGTCAGAAAATGGAAGTCTTCGAGCCGAATGGGTGGTGTTAGCTTGCCAGCGATCATAGCCTCACCTTCGATCCGGATTGATTGACTCCTGCGGGTGCTCGGTGAGCTCCGTAACGCAGCAGGACGGAGGGCACGATTTCACTTAGCGGTAAGACTTCGTTGGCGAGACCGGCAGTGACTACAGCGCCCGGCATTCCCCAGACGACACTGCTCGCTTCGTCCTGCGCAATGATGTGAGCTCCTTGCTTCTTCAGTAGCTCAGTGCCTTTCAGACCATCGAAGCCCATCCCTGTCAACATGATCGCCAACGTGGAATGGCCATAGAGTTGCGCTGCGGAGCGGAAGAGCACGTCCACCGCGGGCCTACACGAATTTTCCATTGCGCCCTGGTCGAGGCGGACCTTGACCTCGGTTCCTTCTCGCACAACGTGCATGTGATAGTCCCCGGGCGCGATCAATACGCTCCCCGCGCGCACCACCATGCCTTCCGTGGCCTCATGAACTTTGAGCATCGACCTACTCTGTAATCTCTCCGCCAACAACCGAGTGAACACGGGAGGCATGTGTTGCACGATTAAAATTGGAAGTGGGAACGTAGCTGGGAAGAGTGGAATAACCTCGTTCAACGCGCTGGGGCCACCTGTCGAAACCCCTATGACCACGACCTGAGCGTTCGATCGCGAGACACTTTTTGTCATGGCCAAAGGGGGCAAAGGTGCGCTTATCAACCGCGGTGGACTGACCTCGCCTTGCAGATCGAAGAATTGCTTGATCTTTGGAATCAGTTCACGACGCAGGCTCAGCATCGACTTATCCAGCGAGCCTTCATTCGAAGCTTTGCTTACATAGTCGTCAGCACCGTTTGATAAGGCTTCGAAGGTTGCTGTTGCTCCTCGTTCCGTGAGCGTGCTGAACATGATGACGCGCACATCTTTGTAGCTGTGGGTTTTGCGCAGCTCGCACAACATCTGCAGCCCATCCATCTCTGCCATCTCGATGTCCAGCGTAATCAAGTCTGGCCTTGACTGCGCCAGCATCTTCAGGGCGACGGCACCATTTGAGGCCGTGCCCACGATCTCGACCGTTGGCTCTTCTTCAAGCGCAAGGGTGACGAGTCGGCGGATGACGACGGAGTCGTCCACGATGAGAACTCGGATGCGGGAGCCCTTCGGCATGGACTTTTTGTAAAGTACGTTCATAGCGCCTCGGACTCAGCCTTGCTGCGACATCATCTGGATCTTTTCCAGAACTGCCTCTTTGGTGAAGGGTTTCATCACGTACTCATTTGCTCCAGCTTCGAGTGCCAGTTGAACATGCCCTATCTCGGTTTCGGTCGTGACCATGATCAAGGGAACGCGCGAGAAACGTTGTTGTGCCCGGAAGTGGCGGATAAACTCCAGTCCATTCATCTCCGGCATGTTCCAGTCCACAAGAATGAGTGAGGGCGTGCCCTCTGTCTGCTCTACCAGATCCAGAGCCTCTCGCCCGTTCCCTGCCTGGCTTACCTCATAGCCAAGCTCGGTCAACATTCTTGTCAGGATCATTCGCACAGGCCGGGAATCGTCGATCACCATTGCCTTATTCATGAGCTTAGCCTCGGCTCCTCATCGTTCCATGTTCAAGTGTTCTTCTTTACAGACAGCATGCACAGGATGATCGAAGACCAGGTCGTCGATCATCCCGCTGGTTCGTCGAGTTACTGCAGCTGTCGGGACTGAGCCACAAACCCCTGCAGCTGCAATGCGAGATGACTCAGTTCCTGCGCTGCCTTCTGCGTGTCGTTCGCAGCCTGCGTCGTTTCCAAGGCCGCCGATGCAACACCGGAGATGTTTTTCGCAATATCGCCGACACCTTTGGCTGCTTCGGCAACGTTTCTGCCGATTTCGTTTGTGGTCACCGACTGCTCTTCAACAGCGGACGCGATGCTGTTGGAGATGTCGCTGATCTGGTTGATGATGTTGCTGATTTCGCCGATGGCGTCAACCGCTCCACGTGTGTCTGTCTGGATCGCGTCGATCTTTTGACCGATGTCTTCGGTCGCTGTCGCTGTTTGCTTTGCCAGCTCCTTCACCTCGTTCGCGACAACGGCGAAGCCTTTGCCCGCCTCGCCTGCACGCGCAGCTTCAATCGTTGCGTTCAGCGCGAGGAGATTCGTCTGCTGCGCGATGGATGTGATGACCTTGATGACCTTGCCGATCTCCTTACTCGAATCACCGAGTTTGCCCATGATCGTGTTCGTCGATTCAGCTACAGTCACAGCATTCTTCGCGACCCGTGCCGCTTCGTTTGCATTCTTGGAGATTTCGCGGATCGAGACCTGCATCTCCTCCGAGCCTGCTGCCACGACGGTGACGTTTGTGGAGACCTCGGAACTCGCATCAGACACCACATTTGCCTGAGTCGCTGTCTCCTCTGCGTTGCCCGCCATCTGCTGACTGATGGAGGTGAGTTCTTCTGAGGAAGACGACACGGACGAGGCCGTCTGCTCGATTCTGTCTTCCAGTTCCCTGCGTGGTGTGATATCGGTCAGATACTTCAAGACGCGAAATGGCTTACCGCTCTGATCCGACAGCAGGGAATAGGTCGCATCGATCCATACCTCGCGGCCCCCCTTGGCGAGTCGCTGAAATGCTCCTGCCACCTGCTCACCCAGATTCAAACGTCTCCACAAGTCCTTATATTCCGGGCTCTGCGCGAACGAGGGACTGCAAAGCACCCGGTGGTTTTTCCCTTTGACTTCTTCAAGGGAGTAACCAAAGAGGTGTAACAGCGTCTCGTTCGCCGTAATGATGGTTCCATCCATGAGGAACTCAATAAATCCTCTTCCTCTGAGCATCGCTTGACGCGCTGCGGTGGAATCGGTCGCATACTTCACGATGCGATAGGGACGGCCGTCTCCATCAAGAAGAGGACAATAGGAAGCTTGCAACCAGATCGATTTACCAGCCTTGCCATAGCGATGAAACTCGCCGGTCTGCGCTTCGCCAAGGCCGAGGTGTTGCCAGAACTCTCGATAGATCGGAAGGCTTCGTTCCAATTCATCTACAAAGATGCTGTGGTGCTTACCTACGATCTCGTCCAGGCGGAAATCGACGAGCCTAAGGAAGGCTTCGTTGGCTGTCAGGATGTTTCCCGACAGGTCAAACTCGATGATGCCTTGGACCTTATTCAGCGCTTCGTTACGGCTTCTTACTTCTGTGATCTCATCCCAGTTCACAACCGTGCCGACATATTCGCCCTCCTTGTCGAGGACGGCATTAATATTGAGGTCGAGCCACAGATTGCCGATCCTGATATCTTTGCGAATAGGCAGTGAGCGCACATCCTCTAACATCTTGCGTATCTGGTCGGCACGGTTGCCGTGGAAGGCATCAATCTTCATGCCAACCAGGTCTTCGTGAGTGACACCGAACTGCTTCTTGAGGGTCCCATCCAGCTTGCGCATGGTTTCACGGGCTTTACGATTCAAGTAGACGAGTCGGAGATCTCTGTCCGCAACAAAGACGTTTACGCCAATGTTTTCCATCGCGAGGGAGATGTCCGCTAGACCACTCGTAGCTTCAGACATGGGTTCTTCGAGAGCGACGTCGCTGTGTGCCTTACTTCCGTTCCTTGCCATGATGAATCCTCTTTTCAAAACTCGATAGGTGATTACTTCAGAACCGATAAAGGGCCGATGTCTTACGCCGCTATCTCAAGCGCTCGATCGAGATCGAGTACCAGCATGAGCTTGCCATCCAGTTTGTAGACGCCTTCGATAATTTCGCTCTCTTCCAGCGTGAGGCTTTCGGGTAGCCGTTCGAACGCGTCGGCAGGTGCATCGAGCACATCACCAATCTCATCCACCAGCAGACTGACAACGCCATCGTTCGTCCTCACCACAATGCTGATAGGCGCCTGCCCGAGCTGTCCCGTGGGGACGTTCAACCGTCTACGCATATCGACGGCCGTTACAATCTGCCCCCGCAGGTTCATCAATCCTTCAATAACCGGTGGGGCTAGCGGAACCCTGGTGATCTCCGGGGAACGAAGGACCTCCTGTACACGCAGAACGGCAATGCCAAAGAAATGACCGTCCACATAGAAGGTCGAATAGCGATTGATATCTGCCAATTTTGAGTCGCACGCACTCAAGGGTTGTGATCTCTCGCTCATGCGGCCACCTTCGAAGATCCGGCGTCACGGTCCGTTGGCACAGATGTAGTCTTCTCCAGATGGAGGAGAGACCGAATCAGTCCATCCCGATCAAATCGCTCAAGCCATATCTCCGATGCAGCCTCACTGTATTCAGGGATCTCGTCTTTGCGCTCGCAAAGAAGAATGAGAGGCAGCGACTCTGCGCCTTTCTGCTCTGCAAGAATGCGAGTGAGACCCGCGTGCAGTTGCGACCGAAGTTTTCCAGTAAGCACAATGGCTTTCGGCAGCTTTCTCGCGATCTTCTGCAGTGCGTCGTTTGTGTCTTGAGCCTCAAGCACAGGGTGACCAGCCAGCTCTAGATAATTTCGCACCAGGCCGCGGGAGAAGCCGTTGTCATCCAGCAGGAGTACGGGTTGCTTACTCGGCGCCAGGTGCGGTGCCCAAGCGGTGCCGGCGAGCTGCAATACGGCGGCCAGATCCAGAAACTCCGTAATCTCGCCGTCGATCACGGCGTGCCCGGAGATACCGGCGCGCCGACCTTCTTTAGAGATTCGCAAGGTCTCTGAATGAATGTCGAGTATCTGATCCACGATCAGTCCTACATGGCGATTGGCTTCTGAGAATACGATGACTGGGAGGGAATCATTCTGTTCTTCATGAACGGATGGCTGGCCATCGAGCAATTCGGAGAGACAAACCAGATCGAGTATCTCGTCTCTATATTGGACGACGAGCGAGCCGTTGCTTTGCTGGACACTCTTGCGTGAGAACTCCTCAAGCCTTGCGACGATCGAAATGGGAACCGCCACCCGGGCGTGGGCCCCGGAGCGGAAAAGCAGATATGTCTGCTGATCTTCATACGCGTCCTCGCGTTCGTCTGCGTCATGCCTGGTCTTCAGGGGGCTGTCGGCAACGACATTCGCAATCTGACCCAGGCCGACGACATCCAGGATGAGCGCCACACTGCCATCGCCCATGATGGTGGCACCTGCGAAGGGACGGAGACCTTTCAATTGATTTCCAAGCGGCTTGACGACGATCTCCTGCGTGTCGCGAATGGAATCCACAATCAGGCCGAAGAGCTGCTCGTCCGATTGCAGGATGACGATGTTCAGCACCTCGGAGTCTTCACCGCTGGCAGGAAGCTTGAGAATGTCGCGCAGGGAGACTATCGGGAGTAGCTTTCCGCGACGACGGTATACCGGCGTGCCATACACCATCTCGATCTGTCCGGATCCGGGGTTGTTCTCCAGCCGAAGCAGCTCACGCAGGCTCGCCTGTGGGATCACAAACTGCTCGCCACCGCTCTCGATAATCAGGCCGGGAATGATGGCGAGGGTCAGAGGGATCTTGATCTTGATGGTCGTGCCGTGACCCGTGGTGCTGCTCATATCCACAACACCGCCGATCTTCTCGATGTTTGTCTTGACGACGTCCATCCCCACACCACGACCGGAGATGCTTGTGACCTGCTCGGCTGTAGAGAAGCCGGGAAGGAATACAAGGTTGACCGCCTCGCGATCGCTTAGTTTCGCGATCTGCTCGGGATTCATCAATCCACGGTCGAGCGCTTTACGCTTCACGCGGTTGACGTCGATGCCACCTCCGTCGTCTGCGATCTCAATGTTGACCTTGCCACCCTCGTGATAGGCCCGCAGGGTAAGAGTGCCTGTTGCCGCTTTGCCCCGACGTGTCCGCTCTGCCGGAGCTTCAATGCCGTGATCGCAGCAGTTTCGAATAATGTGGGTCAATGGATCTTTGATGGCTTCGATGATGCTCTTGTCCAACTCGGTTTCGGCGCCGTCCATCTCCAGGCGGATCTGCTTGCCACAGGAGGACGCCAGGTCACGCACTACGCGCGGCAGCTTATTCCAGACCACACCAATTGGCTGCATCCGCGCCTTCATCACGTCCTCCTGCAGTTGCGACGTGATGAGGTTGAGGCGTTGTGCCGTCGCATTCAACATCGGATCATCCTGCTGCGTGGTGTATTGCAGAATCTGATTGCGCGCCAGCACCAGCTCGCCCACGAGGTTCATCACCTTATCCAGATGACCGACATCGACGCGGATCGTCGAATCAGCAATAGGGCCTGCCTTGTTTGCTGTGATCTTGTCCGCATCCTCACCCGGAGAAGTGAGCAGGGCTTCCTGTACGGGGACCGACATGATTGCTTCCGACGGCGGAGCCGTTGTCGTTGCCGACTGCAACTGAGCTTGCGCAGGCGCGCTTGCTGCTTTCGTTTCAGCCTCAACCGCTTCCAATCGCACCGTCTCAGTAATTTCGACGGTTGCTGCGAGACTTCCATCGGACGTGCCTTTTACACTTGCTGCAGAAAGCCGCTGTCGCAGGTCCTCATACGTTTCACCACTCTCCTGCGATGTCTTCTCGATGCTGGAAAGCTCATTCTTGATGGCGTCCGTAGATTCGAGCACCAGAGAGATCAGTTCGGCTGTAAGCTGCTTCTCGCCGGTACGCAGCTGCGAGAGAATATTTTCAGCAAGGTGCGTTACAGATTCGAGATTGCCGAATCCCAGAAATCCGCATGCACCCTTGATACTGTGAATCGTGCGGAAGATGCTACCCAGCAGCAGAGCGTCATCGGGATGCTTTTCGAGATCGACAATCTCCTGCTCGAGGCGCGACAGATTCTCGTTGCTCTCAATCAAAAACTCGTTAATGATTTCCTGATCGTCCACGTGTTCCTCTGCAGTTGCTTCAAGCGGTTAGCTGTTGCGGCCCGGTCCGTAGAGAAGAGTGAGTTGCCCGGTGCCGTAGCCCGCAATGTCTACGGCAAAATCCACGCGCTCTGTTGGCGTTTTGATGGTTTGGTCGATATCCACTGGCACCACCGGTGGAGGCATTACCAGCCGTTGGAACACCTGGTGTCCGAGGCCTCGAAACAACTGCGCGCAGATGTTCAGCACTTCTTTTGCAGAGTCAGCGAGGCTATCTTCCATCGCCCCAGCTTTGATGGAATCGAGCATCGCACAAGCGGGAAAGCTCAAGAGAGCGCCCGCCACATAGACCAGCAGTGGGAAATCGCATATCAGCAGACACGTTTGAATCTCATCCGCATCGCGGTAGACGCTGTAGACCCGCTTGCCTTTGGCAGATAGATCGAATGGCTTGGCGGGCTTGAGATCGATGGCGCGATTCAAGGTTCCGCACAGGAGTCGGGAGATCGTCTCTGCAGCAGGCAATCTTGTGCTCATTGCCCGAACTCCCCGGCCAGTGCCAGCTTCAGATCGTTCGAGGTAAAGGGCTTGGTAATCATGAACTGCGCACCGGCAGCGATAGCGCGTGCTCGCATCTCGGGGGCCGATTCTGACGTAATAAATCCGAACTTGACCACGCTGCCGATGGCCCGCAGCTGATTCAGCAATTCAATCCCCGTGGTGCCCGGCATGTTCCAGTCCGACAGCAGTAGATCGAGCACATTCTGCCTGGCAATCTGAAGCGCTTCTTCACCGTTCGAAGCTTCCAGCACTGTTCCCGTGCCGTATCCGGCTTCGCGAAGCGCACGCTTCACCAAAAGCCTCATAGCCTTGCTGTCATCCACCAGCAAAATATTCATACCTTGCCCTCGATACCCGGGGTTGCTACCCGACGTCGTTCTCGTAGACGCTATCGGCAGGGCAGGGAACTTCCATGAGGTACAAACTTCCGCTTATCTCAGACTGGCTGCTTTTCGTTAAGCGAGGAGATGGCTGAGAAAGATTTGAGTGGCAGTGGCGGGGCGCGCTCGCCTGTGCAGGCGAGGAGGATCTATATCCCGAGTGGCAACTCGTCTTCGCCAAGGAGCCAGCCGCGGAGATTGTGCGTGCGCTCGCATGGGCAGGTCGGGAACGGGTCCAGTCTGCCTGCACCGATCCGACCTGCGATCAGGAGAAGGTCTTGGCGTATGCGGTGAAACAAACCGCCGTAGCCCCGACCGTTTCCTTCCAACTTGAGTCTTTGAGAGCTACCGCTTCGATGTGGCGCGGCGTTGCTGCGTGGCTGTGGCGAGCTCCTGCAGGAGGGTTCGCGTCTCGGACCAGTCGATGCAGGCATCAGTGATGCTCTGGCCGTAGACAGGGGCCTTCCCGTCAAGCAGCGGCTGCGAGCCAGCGACGAGGTTGCTTTCGATCATGACGCCCATGATGCGATGGTCGCCTGCGGCGAGTTGCTGGGCTACATCGTGGGAGACCACTGCCTGGCGGCGATGATCTTTGCCACTGTTGGCGTGGCTGAAGTCGATCATGATGCGAGGTTTCACGCCCGCTTTTTCCATCTGTTCGGCTGTGGATGCGATGGAGGCAGCGTCGAAGTTGGTGATCTGGCGGCCGCCGCGGAGGATGACGTGGCAGTCGGGGTTACCCGAGGTGAGAAGGATGGCGGACTGAGCGGTTTCTGTGGTGCCAAGGAAGGTGTGCGGATGGCTTGCGGAGAGGATCGCTTCAATAGCAATCTGCACGTTGCCGGAGGTGCCGTTCTTGAAGCCAATCGGGCAGGAGAGACCGGAGGCGAGCTGACGGTGGACCTGGCTTTCGGTGGTGCGCGCTCCAATGGCGCCCCAGCTTACGAGGTCGGCCACGTATTGCGGAGAGATCATATCGAGGAACTCAGTGCCCGCGGGGACACCCATCTCGGCGAGTTCAAGCAGCAGGCGCCGCGCGATGCGCAGGCCGTCGCTGATGCGAAACGACTCGTCAAAGTACGGATCGTTGATGAGGCCCTTCCAGCCGAGAGTGGTGCGCGGCTTTTCGAAGTAGACGCGCATAACAAGGATGAGATCGCTCGAAAAGTCGGAGATGGCCTGCTTCAACAGGCCTGCATATTCCGTGGCAGCGATGGGATCGTGGATAGAGCAAGGGCCCACGACGACCAGCAGACGGTCGTCTTCGCCGTTGAGCAGGTCGACGACCTGACGGCGAGCTTCGAAGACGGTGCGCGAAGCGCTGTCCGTAAGTGGCAGCTCCTCTTCAAGAAAGATGGGAGGGATGACGACTTTGCTGGATACGATCCTGAGGTTGTTTGTGGGATATGTCATGGCCGCCTACCAGAATACTAGCTATGGGCCGTTTGCAGCGGGGAGGTGCAGAGTATGTCAGTAGGCGCCGTCGCGACGCAAGACGGCGCTGAAGGTCTGGGAGAGTATCTTCAGGTCTCCTCTCAGAGAGCAGGCGAGTGCATATTCGCGATCAAGCAGCACGCGTTGCTCGAAGGTGAGGCGGCTGCGACCGGAGATCTGCCATAGCCCGGTAAGGCCAGGCTTGACGGTGCAGTAGTCGGAGAAGTGCGGGCCGTAACGCGCTACCTCCGCCTGCACGATGGGGCGTGGACCGACGATGCTCATGTCTCCTGAGAGCACGTTGAAGAACTGAGGCAACTCGTCGAGGCTGGTGCGCCGGAGGAGGCGTCCGACGCGCGTGGTGCGCGGATCCTGCTTTAGCTTGTGACTGCAGGCCCACTCGGAGCGGGCGCGTTCGTCGTCGGTCAGGTGCTGCTGCAGTCGCGTCTCGGCGTCGACGCACATGGAGCGAAAGCTCCTGACCGCGTCGCAGCCCCTTCAACATCGGCACCCGCAGCAGCAGCTCACGCGGGATCAGCAGCGTCGAGGTCTGGAGAAACCCTTCGCCTCCGCGCACGCCCTCAGGCCAGTAGAAGTATTCGCTGATCGGCTCCCCCGCCCGTGGCAACCGCGAAGGCGAGGTGGCACCCTTACCCAGAGCTTCGTTGTAAAAGCGGCACGCGATAAAGGCGTTCCTATCTTCGAGTGTCGCGGCCAACAGCATCTGCTGCTCGATCTTCTCCGGCATCCACTCGTCGTCATCGTCAAGCAGAGCGACCCATTCGCCCTTTGCCGCGCGTGCTCCAAGATTGCGCGCCTCCGAGCCGCCTACATGTTCCTCAAGCGCGAGCACGCGCACCCGCGACTCCTCCAGCGATTGCAGCGCCCGCTCCGTCGCCGTATCGGGACCGTCTATCACCACAATCACCTCGACGTTGGGATAGGTCTGCTCCAACGCGCAGCGCACCGCCCGGCATACCAGGTGCGGTCGATTCCGCGTCGGTATCACCACACTCACCAAAGGCATCTGCGCTATCGGCTGCATCCCAGGCACTCTAGTCCGTCCCTTCGCAGGTTAGCGATCGCAGCTCTGCAGGAACAGGGAATCACGCGCTCGCAATCAAAGTATGCAGAGAAATCATGATCGCGCGTACGCCTTGGAAAAACTTACTTACGATCCCCGGACCATAATGATCCACTTCGTCGCGCAACGAAATCACTCGGTTGTTGATGCTGCGGCCAGAGCGTCATTTCCGCCCTGCAGCTCATCGTCTGCGTTGAGATCTGTCATGAGGAGCCGTTCGTGAAGCGTTCTCATCCTGCTATGCTCGCCATCGCGTTCTTCTTTCCATCGCTATATGCGGCACATGCGCAAACCGCAGCAGCTCCAAGTCAGATAGCGAAGAACTTTTCTCGGTCGATCGTGGCGCAGAACGGTGGCGCGGCCCTGGTGGCGAAGGCCTACAGCCTCGCGGCGACTGAGACCTCCGATGGCAGCTGGTCAGACATCCCCTATCAGAGCAAGGCCGACATGAACTGGCCTTTGCAGGACCATCTCCATCGCATGGAACTGCTGGCCGCTGCCGCGTATGCCGCGCGCGACACAGGCCATCCCGACCCGAAGCTGGACGGCAAAGCCATCTCAGCTCTGCGCTTCTGGCTCAAGAACGATTTTCAAAACTCCAACTGGTGGTGGGGAACTCTTTGGATCCCGCAGGAGATCGGCAAGACTGCATTGCTGCTGCAACCCAGCCTGACGCCGCAGGACAACCAGGCCGTGACAAAGCTCATGGCACGCACCGGCGACTTCGGGACCTACACCGGCGAAAACCTCGTCTGGGCGCGGCAGATCGAGATCCTCGCAGGCATTCTGCAAGGTAACGAACCAAACGTTGTCGAGGGCTTCCATGGTCTCTTCGCCGACGCTGGGTACACCGAAGACCTCCTGTCCGGCAACCAGCGCGGGGAGGGAATCATGAGCGATAACTCCTTCCACCAGCATGGAGCTCTGCTGTACTCCGGCGGCTATGGGCTTACCTTCGCGCAGGACGTGATGCAGATGATCCTCATCTCCTGGCACACGCCGTTCCAGATCGCACCCGACAAGCTCCACACCTTCATCGCCTTTCTTCTCGATGGCGATCAGTGGATGATCCGTGGCGACACCTTCGATCACGCCACGGCTGGCCGCGAAATCACCTGGCCGTATCTGCCGCGTGTCGGCGCCAACTCCACCTTCCAGCGGCTCGTGCAGCAGTTAGCTGCGAAGCCCGTTCCGCGCCAGGCCGAGATGAAGGCCTTCGCCGATCGCCTTCTCCTCGGCGACAGCGTCGCATCGCCTGACTCGCCTGTAAACGGCGACAGGTTCTTCTGGCACTCCGACTACCTCGTCTCTCGCCGCAGCGGGTATCTCGCCTCGCTGCGCATGTTCTCCACACGCACGCGCAACTCTGAGCTCGTTGGTGGTCAGGGGCTTCGTTCCGTGCACCTTGCCGATGGCATGAACCTTCTCTATCGCTCCGGCAATGAATACCTCGACATCTTTCCCGTGTGGGACTGGACGCTGATCCCCGGCACCACCGCCCTCCACACCTCCATGCCCAATGGCGTTCCGCAGACCTTCGAGGTCAACAACATCATGCAGACCGGAGCGACGGCCTTCGTTGGCGCAGCCACGGACGGACACACCTCCGCCGCTGCCATGGACCTGCGGCGTGGTCCGCTGCAGGCACGCAAGGCCTGGTTCTTCTTTGATGGCGTCTATCTTTGTCTCGGAGCTGGCATCCGCGCCGTTGGACCGCAGGCGAGCGACGACGACATAGCGACCGATATCAATCAGACCCTTGCGCGTGGCTCCGTTCAGATCGGGCCTCAGCGGCAATTCGTTGTCGGCCTCCGCAAGGGCATCGCTGACGCCGCCTCCCGCTTCGTGCTGCACGATCATGTCGGCTATCTACTTTGGCCCGGCGCGCACTTTGTCGTCTCTAGTCAATCGCAGGTTGGCGCCTGGTCGGATATCGGCACCGGCCCTCGAACCCCCGTCAGCCACCAGGTCTTCAATCTCTGGATCGACCACGGTCCGCGTCCCGCCAGCGGCACCTACACGTACGCTGTCTTTCCGGATACCAGCGTAGAGCAGATGAACGCCGCCGCCTCTGCTCCACCGCTCGCAGTACTTTCCAATACCGAGACGTTGCAGAGCGTGTACAACCCCGCCGAACACGTTGTCGCGTTGATCTTCTACACCGCTGGCGCAGCCCACAGCCCGCTCGGTGATATCTCCGTGGACAAACCCTCAATGTTGCTGGTCCGTCGCCTGCCCGGTGGTATCACTGTAACCGCCTCCGAGCCGACGCACCAGACCACGATGTTGCGCGTTACTACCACGATGTTGCGCGTTACTGTCGGCCCACGTTCCGGCAGCGTCTCTCTCGCCGATGGCAGATCGGCCACGCTCCACCTTCAGCCTCAATGATCGCTGCGTGATTGCACTAAGTCGCTCTTCGTGTGAGAGCCGCCGCGTTCCGGCAGATACTGTCGTCTGCGGCAGGTCGCGCACTCCCACGGATAATAGCCCAGTCGAGACAGAATGCTGTTTTCCAGGAAACCATGTCGGCTCAACCGCCGCATCGTCTGTCCCGAACACAGGTTGCACACGGATGATTTTTTCTTAAGATCGCTCATTGCTCTGTTTCCGCAGCTTATCGCGAATCGAGGTCTCGCATCGTGTTCCTAAAGCTTTTCACGCTATTTTTCTGTGTTAAACTCCTACCAGGCGCGCGACCAGCGAGGTCCACCCTCGGTCTCCGGCCGCAGCCGCGACTCCACCCCGGCGTGGAACTCGATCCAGCGGCCGAAGAGCCAGACTACATCGGAGAGCCGGTTCAGATACGCAATCACCGTCGGCGGCACCGCTTCACCAGACTCGGCCAGTCGGACCACCGCGCGTTCCGCTCGCCGACACACAGTGCGTGCCACCTCGTATGCCGCGGACTGCGTATGCGCTCCCGGCAGCGACCAGTCTGACAGGATACCTTCCGTCGTCTCCATCTTCGTAACAAGTTCGGTGAGCATGTCGATGTCCTCGGCAACGATCGCCGCTGATTGACCCTCTTTCTGCACCGGCGTCGCCAGCGCACCGCCAACACGAAACAGTGTTCGCTGAATCGTCTCAGTCCACCCGGCAATCTCCTTGTCCTCACAAATGCTGCGCGCAAAACCCAGCACCGAGTTCAGTTCATCCACGCAGCCGTACGACTCCACCCGCAGGTCTGCCTTGGAGACGCGCGCCCCGCCCACCAGCGCCGTCTGGCCACCGTCTCCCTGTTTCGTCGCAATGCTCATCGTCCTTCTCCTGTCACCGTAAAGCTACTTCTTCAGTTGATCCAGCAGTGTCGTCACCGCGGTCTTCAGTTGGATGTCTTCACCCGTCTCCGTCTCACCGAGCGGTCGAAGCTGCTCGATGTCCACCGGTCGCGGATGCATCTCCATGTCCTTGTTCTCCAGCGTCTGAATCCGCTCGCCCGGCACGCGCACGCTGGAGCCATCGATCAGCCGCTGCGCTCCGGTGAAGATGATCCAGCCAGCCGTCGGCGTGCCCACCACCTTGCCGAGACCCAGCGTGCGATAGCCTTCAGTGAAATCTTCGCCATCAGACAGCGTCGATTCATTCGTGACCAGCGCCGTCGGCAGTCCCAGCGAGCGCTGGCCCAACGCCTGTCGGCTGGGCACCGTGCCGCCGTCACGCGGCGTCATCAGCAGGTAGTTGCGCCGTGCAAATACGTCGATCACGCGACCATTCACGTAGCCGCCATTGTTGTTACGCACATCGACGATGACGCCCTGCTTCTCCTGGTTTTGCGCGTCGAGATCGAGATACAGCTGCGCGAGATCGCTATCACCCATCGCTGCGATGTGGACATACCCGAGCTTGCCACCCGAGATCTTCTCGACATAGGCTCGCCGCGAATCGACCCAGTCGCGATAGAGCAGACCGGACTCCACCTGCAGCGTCACCGGACGAACAACGACATCATGCTTCTTCGCCACGTCGCCCTTAGGAGCAACGGAAAGCACGACCCGCTTGCCAGCTTTGTCCTCGAGCAGAGCATCGAGATTGGTGGTCGCATTCACAGGCACGCCATCAATAGCAGCCAGCTGATCGCCCACCTGCAGCGCTGCTGGCTTTCCATCGCTGGTAGCCAGCGCCGCAGGCGACAGCGGCACGACCTCGCGCACGATCAGCTTGCCGTCGTTCTCATACGGCAGCCGTTCGAAGCGCAGCCCCAGACGTCCTGTTCGAACTGCAGGCATAGCAGGCTTGCTGATGCCGGAGTGCGAGCTGTTCAACTCGCCGATCAGCAAACTAATATCGCGTCGAAGCTCGGGGCCTGAGCGCGCTCCCTCAATATAGGGTTTCCACTGCTCGCGCAGCGCGGGCCAGTTCGCTCCATTGAACTCCCCGTTCCAGAAGCGGTGATCGAGTGTCGTCCACGCCTCGTCAAAGACCACCATCTTCTCTTTGTCGAAGTCGACGTCGATTGACGTCGCGAGCGTCAAAGGCTTCGGCGTGCGCGTCTCGATAGCGATGCTGCGAACGCCTGCACCGCCTTCTCCACCCGGGCCAGAGCCTTCGAGATAGTACAGGCTCTTGGAGTCGGGCGTGAATGCGATGTTCGACTTCGACCCCGCAGTCGAGGTCAGCTGGCGCGGCGTCGCCGGCTCACGCGAAAGCTCATCGAGCGAGTACGTGTAGATATTCTGCGTACCCGAAACATCCGCGAGAAACGCGAGCGTTTTGCCATCCGGGCTGATAACAGGGAAGCGCAGCTCCAGATCGATCGGCAGCAGCGTTAGCCGCGAGCGAATCCCCTCAAAGACAATCAGCGTCGGCTCAGGCTTCTTCTTCGCCGCAGGCTTAGCCTCCGCCTTCGCGTCTGCCTTGGCCTCTGGCTTCGAATCTGCCGGCTCAGGACTCGGCTCGCTGGCAGGCGCAGCAGGCTCCGTGCCCGGCGTTGTCTCCGTGTGTGAGGGTGTATCCGGAGCGCCCGGCGAAGACTGCTTGCGGAACAGATCCGTAAACTGGTCTTCGCGATACACCGGCACATGCGGCACCAGATCGACACGCGCGAGTTGAGGCGTCTCCGCACGCTGCGCTGTATCGAACAGAATGTATTTGCCATCGGGCGACCACGCGAGATGTGACGCCGTCTGCCCATTCGCAAGGAAGGTCAGCGCCTGCGCAGGCTTGCTGCCATCGGCAGGCACGGCGTACAAGTTGCTAAAGCCATCAATGCCTGTCGGCACGAACACAACCCAGTGCGAATCCGGCGACCACGCAATTGCAGACCCTCCATAGCTGTTGATCTCAGCACGCGCAATCACCTTGTCCTTCATCTCCGTCTTCGCCTTGGCATCGGCCAGCGTCAGGATGTGCAGCTCTTTGCGATTCCGCAGGTACGCGATGGACTTGCCATCCGGCGACCACGTCGGAGATAGATCGATGGCCGTCGAGTGCGTCAGCGGGTGCTCGCTGTTGGTGGCAAAGTCGTATTCGTAAAGACTGGAGCCGCCATCGCGCTCGGAGAGGTAAAGCACCTTCGTCGAATCCGGTGACCACTGCGGATCGGTCTCAGCAGAGTCGGTCGTCGTAAGCCGCTGCGGTTCGCCGCCGTCCTTCGCGCTCGCAGCAAACACTTCGCCGTGCGCCACGACGGCGATCTTCTTGCCATCGGGCGAAAGATTGAGGTTCGACCACGAAGCAAGGTGCTCATGCACTACGCCTGGAGAACTTGGCACGCCGCGCAGAGCGAGGTGCAACTCCTCCGTCTTGCCGGTCGCGACGTTCAGTGACCAGATCGCGAAGTTGCGCTCGAAGAGAATCGTTTTGCCGTCATAAGAGATCGTGGGCCACAGGCAGCGTCCCGAGGTGAAGTGCGTAACCTCCTTCGCCGTTCCCGTTGCCGCGTCTGCCGACCAGATATTTTCCGCGCCCGATTTGTCGCTTATGAAGTAGAGCGTGCGCCCATCCGCAGACCACATCGGCCACGCGTGCTTTGCATCGGCCGGAACGAGCTTCTTGTAGCCCGCGTCTGTCGCAGAAGGTGCCAAGACAGGCTTGATCCACAACTCTGTCTCATCGATGTGCGAGTGGCCCTTGCGCCACCACTGCGAACTCGAGATGCCCTTTGCCACCAGCACAATGGATTTGCCATCGGGCGAAGGCGACGACTCAAACTCGTTCAGATAACGCTCCGCAGAAACCTCCAGCGGCGTTCCGCCTGTCGCCTGCACGCGGAAGATATCGCCTTGACCCGCAACGTCAGTCGCCGACGATGTGAAGTACAGCCATCGCCCATCGCGCGACCAGGCATCGAGCGTCACCGGCGCATCGGTATACGTAATGCGTTGCAGCGACCCCGTCGCAAACGTCAGTACGTAGATATCGTTCGCTCCGGTGCGCGTGGACTGGAACGCCAGCTTCGAGCCATCGGGCGAATATAACGGGCGCGACTCCTCTGCCGGATTCGATATCAGCAGATGCGCGTCACCGCCTCCGAGGGGCGCGGTCCAGATGTCGCCACCCGAAGCAAACGCAACCTCCTTGCCATCGGGCGACAGTGCCGGATTGGCAAATGTCGGCTTGGCAGACTGCGACTGGGCGGCGATGGGAAGAAGAGCGAAAAGAAAGGCGGCAAACGATACGCGCAACGTTGGACCCTCGGTAGGAAAGATAACGGTGAGACGAGTGTAACGGATCAGGAGACGCCAATCTCCGTCCGCAAACGCTCAGCTTTTGCCCCACCGAAGTTACCCACCGAACCCCTTCATGGCAGTGGCTCCTCGCGATAAAGCTGTGCCGTGTGCCGCGCGGTGGTGATAATCGCCATCGCAAACATGCCGATTGTCGCGATCACTCCACCGAGATCGAAGAGCAGGATGCGATGTCCGAGGACCGTTGAGTAAGGACTCCGCAGCAAAGCAAGATTGCCAGCGATGAGCAGGATGCGAATCTCCGTAGGGCCGAAGAACCCTTGCGACAACTCGAAGCGAGAAAGGGTATAGGTCGCCAGATAGCTCTCGCTGGAGAGCAGCAGAAAGGCGACGAGCATCGCTATAGCCGTCTGCCAGTGCAGAAATCCTGAGAGCGCGAGGCCGCTCATCAACGCAATCGAGCCGAAGCTGTCGACGATATGGTCGACATAAAATCCATAGCGCGGGCGCTGCTGGTTACGCACGCGGGCCAGTGTCCCATCCAGTGAGTCGCCCAGCCAGTTCAGAAGGATGCACACGATCACCACCATCAGCGCGCGAGAGTCGAATCGCGACAGAGCGTAGAACACCCCGGCAGCCATCTGCGCGCAGAATCCAAGCAGCGTGAGTTGATCGGAGGTGAGCCATGCGGGCGCGTGTTGAGCCAGCCACATCAGCAGTCGCTTTTCTCCAGCGGCCGTTAGCGACTGGTGGATGCGTTGCGCGGACGTAAATGTACTTGCAGCGGTCGTTGTCGTCATCTTGATGTCCTCGGGTCGTTACTTGTGGAGTGCGTTGGCTGTAGCGCGAAGCGTAAACTCCAGCGATTCGCGCGGAATGCTCTCGACGAACGGTTGCACCACCCACGCCAGCCCATGTGGAATCGATCGCGTCAACGTGATCGACTCGATCTGTATAGAGAGGCCGCCATCCCGTTCCTCATAGCTCCAGTAGGTGTTGAGTCGCCATAAAAAGCCATGCTCTTGTGCGGGTGAAAGCGCATGTTCTGAAGCACTTCCCGGTGAGTCGATCTCCGCGATATGAGTGCTGCGCGACATACTGTAGCCGTGCTGCGGATCAAGCCGAGCCAACGTCACGTCATAGCTCGTATCCATCACCACGGCGATCACATGCTTCTGCCGGACGCGCATAAAGGCCGTCAGATGATCCCCATCCTGGCGCAGCACCCCGGCTCGCAACACCTGAGGAGCATATATCTGTGGATAGGCGCCGAAGTTCCTCAGAAGCCGCTCAAAGTCTGCAGCCGAAGCCCCCGGCACAAACGCCGTCCCTCGCCAGTGATGCAACAAAGCGCCAGGCACCGCCGGAGTCGCGATCGACTCGATCTCCGGAACCCCTCGGCGCACCTCTGGCGATGCCGGCACCAGAAAACTCGCAGCCGCCTGATGTTGCCGAGCCAGCCGTGCCTCGACGATAGCGGCGTAGCTACTGAAAGCTGCATTGGCTGCCGACGGCGCTTCCGCCAAACTGCGACCAGCCGCGCTCAGGATCAACGCAACTCCGCCAAATAAGACTCCGAGCCGATATACCAACGAATAACGTCGCTTCATGTCTGTACTCTGCCTTGCCGCCGCGCACGAAGCAATAGATCGGCCCTCACCTGAGCAGGATTGTTTCTCACCGCCCAACCCTTTGCGGCACAGCATCTTACGCAGAGTCCTCGCTGATGCCCATCCCTGAAGTCCCGCCCCTGTTCGGATACACTGGCCTGAAGACATGACCGCTCCCCAGCCAGCCCGACGCTATCGCTTTGGCATCTTCGAAGCCGATGCGTCCGCAGGCGAACTCCGCCGCAAGGGAATTCGCGTCAAGCTCACCGCTCAGCCCTTCCAGCTCCTCTCTCTGCTGCTGGAGCACCCTGGACAAATCCTCTCCCGCGAAGAGATCTCCCGCGAGCTGTGGCCCGACGGCACCTTCGTCGACTACGAGCACGGCGTCAACTCCGCCATCAACCGCATCCGCGAGGCCCTCGGCGACACCGCCAGCAACCCTCGCTTCGTCGAAACCCTCGCCCGCCGTGGCTACCGGTTCGTCGCCCCCGTGGAGCAGATCGGCGCCCCCACGCCCAACCCGGCACCCGAAACCACCTCCCCCAACCCCAGCGAGATCGGCCTCCTCGATCGAGTGCTCGCCTCTCCGGACGAACTCCCGGCCGCTTCGCACAAAGTCGTACAAACGCTCTTCCTCTCGCTGCAGGGCATGTATCTGGCCTTCTATGTAGGCGCCCTGGCAAACCTCGCCGAGATCTCCGACATCCTCTCCTCGCTCCAGCGCTCCTCCCAGCTTCTCAGCCTCTTGATCGCAACGGCTGCGGTCATGATCCCCGTCCGGGCGTTCGTTCTCTCGGCTACGCTCTTCCACGCACCACGTGCCCGCGAAAAGTTCCTGAAGATGTGGCCGTTTCTTCTCCCTGCTGACCTCCTCTGGTCGCTCTCGCCCTTCCTTCTCATCCATCACATCAGCGCGGGCCTCGCCCTGGCCTGCACCGCGATTCTCGTCTACTCACCTTTTGCACAGCGTTCGTTAGTGCTTATGGGAGCCTGTGGCCCGTATGAATAGCCAAATCCCTGCATCGATTCGCCGCAACTCCCTCCGCACAGCCATCGGTGCGAGCCTAGAATGGTCTTCCGTTGGCAGCAAAGCGATGCATGTCGTCTTCCCTGCATCTATCTATCTGTCTGGTGTCTAACATGTGGGTACGGCGCACCGCCGTCGCATTTGGAGCAAGGTCTCTTGGAGCAAGGTCTCATGGAATTTCATATCGCCCGTTCTCTGCGAGAGCGACTCAATATAGACGAGGTTCTGTTCAGCTATAACGGCAACGCCATCTTCGCGAACGTGGCGGCGGCGCGCAAACTTGCCCTCGGCCTGAACAGGCTTCGCGGCGAATCCGCCGAGACTCCGCAGAGCATCCACGGCGCCGCGCTCTTCGCCATGGGCCTCATCGACGAGCTCAGCCACGCCATGGTGGCGCACTATCGCCAGACCGTCGACGCCGCCGTGCTCACCGAAGCCCTGAAGTGGTTCGCGCAGCGCATCGGCAGCCGAAATCTCGACAAGCTCCTGCTCACCTTCGCTGAAAAATTCCCGGGCACCGCCGTCTTTCGCGGGGAGGTGACAGCCGCGGAATGGCTTAAACGCAGCACCGAAGGCATGCCCCATCGCGAATCGGAGATGGAAGAGCTTCTGCTCCTCTGGCTCGCCAACCAGAACCCTGCCTTCCTCCGTTTCCGCGAGCTCTTCGCCGACGACGATCTGCGCAAGCAGACCTCCTACCCCGACCTCACCGCGGGCCTGCCCGGCTACTTCGAAACCCGTCCACCACTCTCCAAAGAAGCCGGCACGCTCATCCAGGCCCTCCGCGCTCCCATGCTGGCTTCGCCTGATTCGCTGACCGGTCAACTTGAGTTCATGCGCGAACGTTGGACACCGTTCCTCGGCGAAGATCTCAAGCGCGCGCTGCTCGCCATCGACGTCGTGCGCGAAGAAGACGTTGCCATCTGGATGCAGTTCCACCCCAACCACGGCGGCCTGCGCCCCATGCATGGCGGCGACGGCTGGTCCCCCGAAGGCTACGTCGGTGACGAGTACGTCGGCTGGGAAGACGAGTACGTCACCGGCTCTGACGGTGTCCGCCGCCGCAAGCAGTACGCTACCGACCACCAGGCCCCGCTCGTCGAGTACGAAGCCTTCAGCGCGGACTACGCCTGGATGCCGACCGTCGTCATGATGGCCAAGAGCACCTATGTCTGGCTCGAACAGCTCTCCAAGAAATATCAGCGCCATATCTATCGCCTCGACCAGATCCCCGACGAAGAGTTGAAGGCCCTCGCCGACCGCGGTATGACCGCGCTCTGGCTCATTGGTCTCTGGGAGCGCAGCATCGCGTCGCGCACCATTAAGCGACTGCGAGGGCAGGCCGATGCCGTCGCCTCCGCTTACTCGCTCAAGGACTACAACATTGCGGAAGATCTCGGTGGCAACGCAGCCTACGAACGCCTGCGCGATCGCGCGGCAGCGTACGGTCTACGCCTCGCCAGCGACATGGTGCCCAACCACATGGGCATCGATTCGCCCTGGGTCATCGAGCACCCTGAGTGGTTCATCACTCGCAAGGACAGCCCGTTCCCGGTCTACAGCTTCGAAGGCCCCGATCTCTCCACCGACAGCCGCGCCGAGATCAAGATCGAAGACCACTACTACGATCAGACCGACGCCGCCGTGGCCTTTCGCCTCCGCACCTATGGCGATGGTCAGACACACTTCATGTATCACGGCAACGACGGCACCACCTTTGCCTGGAACGATACCGCGCAGCTCGACTACTCCAAGGCCTTCGTCCGTGAGCACGTCATGCAGGTCATCCTGCACGTTGCGCGACTCTTCCCGATCATCCGCTTCGACGCCGCCATGGTGCTCGCCAAGCGCCATGTGCAGCGCCTCTGGTTCCCGCTCCCCGGCGTTGGCGGTTCTATTCCTTCTCGTGCTGAAAACGCCATGTCGCAGGAGGAGTTCGACGCCCTGATGCCGAACGAGTTCTGGCGTGAGGTCGTCGATCGTGTCGCCGTCGAAGTCCCCGGCACCCTGCTACTCGCTGAGGCGTTCTGGCTCCTCGAAGGCTACTTCGTCCGCACCCTCGGCATGCATCGCGTCTACAACAGCGCCTTCATGAACATGCTGCGCGACGAAGAGAATGCCAAGTATCGCTCCTACCTGAAGAAGACGCTCGAATTCGATCCAGACATCCTCAAGCGCTACGTCAACTTCATGAGCAACCCTGACGAGAAGACAGCAGCGGAGCAGTTCGGAGACGGAGACAAGCACTTCGGCACCTGCACCCTGCTGGCCACGCTGCCCGGCCTGCCCATGTTTGCGCACGGTCAGATCGAAGGCTTCTCCGAGCGCTACGGCATGGACTTCAAGCAGGCGCGCATGGACGAAACTCCGGATGAGCGCCTCATGCAGCGCTATCAGCGAGAGATCACCCCACTGCTCAAGAACCGCAAGCTTTTCGCTGAAAGCACCAACTTCGTGCTCTACGACTTCTGGACAAGTTTTGGCTCTGTCGACGAGAACGTCATGGCGTACTCCAACCGCCTGGGCGATGAGCGCGCCGTCATCCTCTACAACAACATCTACGAGAGCACCTGGGGGACTATCAAAACCTCCGTCGGCTCCATCGACAAGGGCAGCGGCCACCTGCGCCACAGAACGCTGATGGAAGCGCTCGCGCTGCCCTTCGACAATGATGTGCTCATCGCCTACAAGGACAGCAACGAAGGCACCGAGTATCTGCGTCGCGGCTCCGAACTGCGTGACGAAGGTCTCACGCTGCGCCTCCGCGGCTATCAGTATGTCGTCCTGCAGAACTGGCGCGAGTTGAGGTCCTCCGAAGAGTATCCCTGGCACGACCTTTGCGACTCGCTGAACGGAGCCGGTGTTCCGAATCTCGATCAGGCACTCCGTGAGCTTCGCCTCAAAAAGGTTCACGGCGCGTTACGCGATCTTGCCAGCCCTCAGCACCTCCAGTCGTTCGTCGAAGCCGTGAAGGCTTTGCCTCGTCCCTCCGCGGCGCTTGTTGAGGTGGAAGAGATCACGGAGTCGGCAGACGCCGGTTTACCCAACGCCGAAGAAGTTTTGGACGACGCCGTCGCCGAAGCGCCGATCGAGTCTGTCATAGAGTCAGCCCTCGTCGAACAGGACTCCAAGTTTGAGCAATTCCTCAGCTCAGGCGAACGCCTGCGCCACGAGATCTCGCAGGTCGTGCCGCTGCCTGTGTCCGCTTCGGACTACGGCGAGAGCCTGCTCGAACAAGCGATCTCTGTACGTAAGTCGATCGCTGAGACGACGCTCGTCGACATAACCTCCGAGATGTGGGCAACGTACCTGCTTCAGGTCGTGCTGGAATCTTTTCCTGACTCCGTCGGCAGAGTAGCGCTCTTCGACGAACTTGGGCTGAGACGCCCAATCGCCGATATCTTCGCAACACTCGGTATCTGGGGCCAGGACTCGTGGCTGGCAAGCGCGCGCGTTCGTGTCCTGCTTGCTTATAAGGGTGATCTTCTGAAGTCGATCAAAGACAATGCCTTTTGGAGCGATCCCGACGTTCGCTGGCTCACCGGCGTCAACGAATCGGAAGGAATCACGTACCTTGATCGCGATAAGTTCGCGAGTTTGATGGAGTGGCTTGAGCGGCAGAATAGGCCTGCAGCGGAAGAAAAACCAGCTTCCATACAGCCCATTTTGTCGGACGCTGAAAATGCGGGCTACAAGGTGGAGAGCTTCCGGAAGTTGTTAAGCGCAGAGAAAAAGTCATCGAGGGTCCAGAAGAAAGCCGCTGCTCCGGCTGAACCCAGTGAAAAGACCTCAGAGAAGACGTTAGATGAGCCATATCCGGTGGGTCACGTCCCAACAGGGGGCGCTAAATAGAGCGGCCGCAGTTGCGAAGGGCGAAACTCGGAATATTGAATTACTGTCAAGCCCATAATCCTGTAAGTCTTTGATTTAAAATGGAATAGAGTTGCATGTTTACATATCTCAATCCGTTATAATTGAAATAGAAGGAAAAAAGAGCGACAGCGGAACTCTCCGCGTGTCGCTCTTTCTTTGTTTTAGACTTCACAAACACTAGATTCGGACTTAAGCCCTATAAATTCAGTACTTTAGACCTTAAAGTAAGGGGGGAGGGGGTTACGGTACAGCGATCGGTCCGGGTACGCTCTTCGGCGTGCTCAGGTAACCAGTTACCTGGTTCTTGTTGATATCGTTCACCACGATCTCAAACAAAGCAGGCGACTTACCCGAGTAAAACTGCACAGGCTCATCCAGGTTCTTGTCCTTCTTCTGGATGCTCTTGTCGTCCGAGCTAACCGTCAGCGTGTACTTCGAGCGCTTCGGATCGACCTTATTCAACGCCACCTTGATCGTGCCAACGTTCTGCGCTCCGCCGCCCTTATGCAGCGTGAACTCGTAGTAGTTGCGATCGCCTCGGTGCTTCAGCTCCTCCAGCTCGGAATGGTTCGTCGCAATCAAGCCGCTCATCACGCCCGCATCGCCAACCACGCGCGTCAGCTGCGACTTGGTGTCCGCCAGATCAGCCTGCGTGTTCGCCACATCGGTCTTTACACCGCCAACATCGGTCTTCACGGAAGCGACATCGGTCTGAACCGCACCAACCTGCGCAGCCGTCGCCTTCTGCTCGCGTGCCAGGCGAGAGGCATCGGCACGCTCCACCGCAACAAGCTGCTGCGAACGGTCTTCGAGCTGCTTCTGAGTCAGGCCCACGCTTTGGCCAAGTGCCTCGCCCTGTGCCTTGAGGCGTTCATTCGTGTCTTCCAGCTTCTGCGTCAGCACGGAGTTCTGCTGAGTAGCCGCGCTAAGCTGCTGCTCGGCATTGCTCAGATGGCTCTGCAAGCCGATGTTCCAGGCCAGCGCGCCAAGACCTGCCAGCAACGCGACAACAGATACGCCGGACAGCCACACGGGCGCGGATTTGGTGTGTACTTCCTCGTGGTCGAGATCACTCATATTCGTTCTTCCTCCTTGCGGGTTTTCCAGGGGATTGCGGGTGATGTTGCCGAGGTGGCAGCCTTGAGTCCAAGGCGGCGAGATACACCTCAAGTGCAGTAGGACGCTATTTCAACCCCGCGAGATAGCTCACAGGCAAAAAACGCCGTCAGGTAAAGCCATGCACGAGAGGACTCAGGATGCGCGCTGCCGTCTCCATAAACTGCTTTGGATAGGGTGGGTCGAGTGTACCGTTCTGAGTGCGAAATGGAAACCGGCGCTCACGTACCAACGCAGCGAATGCGTGAGCTTTCAGAGGAGACCTACCAGCATAGTCAGTCTTGCCAAGGCAGATAGTCCCTCTGCATCTCCTCTGGTTATGCCCCTAAAGGGGTAGTCTCTCCCCCTCCGAAAAGCGTGTAAACCATTGACCCGTTTATGTTTGGAAGATACTGTCTTTTTAGTAACAACATTTCAGGAGGAAATACCATGTTTTGCTGCTTCTTCTCTCTCTTTAACTTCGCTTCCGTTAGCTGCTGCCACCACACCTGCGGTTCCACGACCACCGTCACGACCCCAGTCTCGACCACCACTGTCTCGCAGTCGGCTGCTTAACTCTTTCTACTTTCGCTTCTCTGCTTCATTTTCTCTGCTGTACGTGATGACCTCCGAATCCTTTCGGTGAACATCGAACGATAGTCGCCTTCGCAAGAGCTTTGAACGAACCTGAGTGTGAAGTAGGCCACCAAGGTATCTTCGCTCCTCTAATGCGAGGTCGGTCCGGTCAAGTCGGATCGCCAGCGTACTATTCTCAACGCGATCAGTCATTCGGGAATCGCGGACTTCTATGGGCCCCTGGGGGTGACGATGCTCAGCATCGTCACCCCTGTTGTCATTAATCGGGAACAGAGAATACAGAGTTGGAAGCCGGAGCCGCAGAGCAACTCCTCTATGGGCTGACAACCTTGAGGGGGCTGACAACCTTCAGGCGCTTACGCATCAGCTTGACAGCCTCAGGGTTCTGGTCGATCAGGATGTACTCTCGACCGTTGCGAGCGGCAGCTACCCCTGCTGTCCCGCTGCCTGCGAAGAAGTCCAGCACCGTGTCGCCAGGGTTCGAATGCACCCGGATGATGCGTTCCAGAATGCCCAGCGGCTTCTGAGTCGGGTAGCCCGTCTTCTCCTTGCCGGTGGGCGAGACGATCGTGTGCCACCAGACATCCGTGGGCGTCTTACCGCGCGCTGCCTTCGTTGCTCCTACAAGACCGGGCGCCATGTAGGGAATGCGGTCCGTTCCCTCAAGATTGAAGGTGTATAGCTTCGGGTCTTTCGTGTACCAGAGGATGTTGTCATGCTTGGCGGGCCAGCGCTTGGTCGGGCGAGCGCCATAGTCGTAGGCCCAGATGATCTCGTTCTGGAAGCAGTCGCGGCCCGAGACCCCCGGCGTGGTGAAGATCTCATCGAGCAGCACCTTGCAGTAATGGACCTCGCGCGGGTCGATGTGGAAGAAGAGCGAGCCGGTGGGCGTAAGCAGGCGGTGCGCTTCGAGCAGGCGCGGGCGCAGAAAGCCCAGATAGTCGTCGAAGATGTCGATGTAGGTAGGTGCAGTTTTGAGAATCTCTGTGCGGTAGCGATGGCCGCCGAAGCCGGTGCGGTCGCCGGTTACGTCGCGGACGGCGCGGATGCGGGTTCGCTTCTGCCGCACGCCGGTGTTGAACGGCGGATCGATATAGATCAGCGGCACACTGGCGGAAGGCAGCTTGCGGAGCGCGGCGAGGTTTTCCTGTCGAATGATTCTGTTCATAGCCGCTCTCGGATAGTGCGTGCGCTTCGGGTGAGTCTATTATCGGATAGTCAGAATCAGATAGGGTGTAACGGCGGCGCATTCCGTGGATATCAGGACAAGTGGGATCCGCGTGCGCCAATACTAGTGGGCCAGGCGGCAGAGGGCTTTTCGCCGAAGAACGAGGAGACAGGGTCGTGCAAACGGAGCTTTATTTCGAAGATTTTTATCCGGGGCTGAAGTTCGTCTCCGGCCGCAGCTACAAGGTGACAGCCGAAGAGATCAAGCAGTTTGCTGAACAGTACGATCCGCAACCGTTCCATCTGGATGAGGCCGCCGGCGAGAGCTCGTTCTTCAAAGGCCTGGCAGCCTCGGGCTGGCTTACAGCCGCGATCGTGATGCGACTGCGTGTGGAGTCGATCCATGTGGCGGGCGGCATGATCGGCGCGGGCGTGGAAGAGATGCGCTGGACGCAGGCGGTTCGTCCGGGCGACTCCCTCCGCACCGAGGCGGAGATCCTGAATGTGCGCGCCTCGGCGTCGCGTCCGAAGTACGGCGTGGTGCGCTCGCGGACGACGGTGTTCAACCAGCGGGGCGAGGTGGTGATGCGCTCCGTCGTGAACTTCCTGGCTCCTTTAAAGCAGGCTGGAAGCGGCGAGTAGGTAGCGCCTCGAGCTACCCCCCTCGTGCTTGCACAGGGGGCGAGCGTATCGTTAAAGCAATGCGGATGACGGTACTGGCATCGGGTTCCAAGGGCAATGCAACGATTGTTGCTGCCGGAAAGACCTCTCTGCTGGTCGACGCCGGACTCAGCTGCCGCGAGTTGCTGCGCCGCATGGCGGTCGCCGGGGAAGACCCCACGACGATCAGCGCGATTCTTGTAACCCATGAGCATATTGATCACGTAGCAGGGCTGGCGGTGCTGGCTCGGCGGCTGGGCGTGCCCGTGTACTTCACCGAGCAGACGCATCGCGCGTGGGTGCGAATGCTGACGCCAAAGACAACGATGAGCTACGCCAAGTGGCTGGAGCTGCGCGAGCGTGAGGCTGCAGCGGCGAAAGAGGCTCCAGCGCACACGTTGCTGGCCGCCGCTGAGGAAGAAGATCTGGGCAGCGAAGAGGCTCAGATTCCGGTCGATCCCGAAGGCGAAGAGGAGTGCGCGCCCAAGGTTAAGGCAAACCCTGCGGCTCTGCCGGCTGTGGAGTTTTTCCGGGCGGGGCAAGCGTTCTCTATCGGCGATATCGACGTCAATCCGTTTACCATCCCGCACGACGCGGCTGACCCCTGTGGTTTCGTCTTCCACGCCCGCAAAGAGAGCCTTCGTATGGCGGTGGCCACCGACCTGGGTTATGTGCCACCAAATGTGAAGATGGCGTTGAAGAACATCGATGTTCTTCTGATGGAATCGAACCACGATCTGGAGATGTTGAAGGACGGACCATACCCATGGAGCGTCAAGCAGCGCGTACTTAGCCGGGTTGGTCACCTATCGAACACAGCGACCGCTGAATTTTTGAGCCGCGATTACGACGGTGGAGCCCACACCATAGTTCTCGGGCACTTGTCGGAACAGAACAACCTGCCGGAGCTTGCGCTGCTAGCGGCGGAACAGGCTATCGGCAATCGAATGAGCCTCTTAGGGAATCGCGTTGTGCTTGCACGTCAGGCAGAGCCGATGCCGCCAATCCTGCTTTGAATCGCATTTCGATGAATCCGGGGCAAGGCTGAAACGTCTAAATAAGGTGTGTGGAACAATGCGCTTCCTGCCGTCGTATCGGTTGGGATAAACTTGTAGAAACGTGAACCCAAATATGCCAAATCAGTCACGCCCAAGTCGCAAAGAGACCCGCGCCAATAAGAACAGCCTGTGCACGGACCCAGTCGTCGGGGCTATCCTTTCGGGCTGGCGGTATGACATTACTGGAAACTCCCCGGATCTGCGCCTTGAATACGAGGCGCACCTGAGCGAGTGTGGCCACTGCCGTCACCGTCAGCGAATTCATCGCACGGTTGACGTGCTGCTCCTGGCCGCGACATCTCTCTCGTTTGCTGCGTTTTTACTCGCTGCGCTGGTCATGCACCGCGTCGAAGCCATCAGCCATATCACGAATGTTCATCTGCATCTCCATCCTGATAGCGTGACCGCGCTGGCACGGATTCCCGACAGCATCACGGTCGGCCTGGAGACGGTGGCGATTGCGGGTGTGGTCGTTTCGATGTTGCTGTGGATTCTCGTTGCGATGGCGACGCCCATCTTCGGCATCGCCGTTTCGATGATGCGCGAGCGTATCTCCCCCGAGCTGCGCGAGTTGCTGCGCAAGCAGGAAGTTTAGTAGCGCCTGCCGGTTCAGGCCTTCTCCGGAAATTCTTGAGCGACATCCCTTACACAGACGGCCTCGAACCTCGCTCACATTCCAGCGGAGAGAGCCTCGCGGCTGTTGAGGCCTCAATGGGCGAAGCCGCCTCTGCGACCTCTGCGGAGAACGACGCGCGGACGTCTCTGTGGAATTATCCGGCTACCTACACCCTTATCGGAATCAATATCGCCGTATATGCGGTGATGTTTGGCTATGGGCCGATCCCGGCGCTGCTCCGCAGCCATGCCTTAGGGAGTGTGCTTACCGCACCGTTCGACATACCCGTGCTCGAGCGGTTTGGAGCTACGGGCTCGTACCTGATCCAGCAGGGGCAGTGGTGGAGGCTGATAACAGGCACGTTTGTGCACGTAACGCTGCTGCACATCCTGCTGAATATGTGGTGCCTGTGGAACCTTGGACTCTTCGGCGAGCCCTTGCTGGGTAAGCGCGGGTTGATTGCGGTGTACCTGCTGACAGGAACGGCAGGGATGCTGCTTTCCTACACCCTGACCCTGTATTCCGGGGAGCCTGGAATCGTGGCTGGAGCGTCGGGATCTGTATTTGGCATCGCGGGCATCCTGATCGTGCTGCTATCCAACCGAAAGCTTTCAGTACCGTGGAACGAGTTGAAGAAGCTGCGGCAGCAGGTGATCTTTTTTGCTGTGGTCAACCTGGTGCTGGGCGTGGCGCCAAAGCTCGTGGCGCTAGGTTCGTCGCAGTTTTCTGCGATGATGCCACGGATCGATAACTCCGCTCATCTGGGCGGCTTTCTAAGTGGCCTCGCGCTGGGACTGCCGCTGTTTCCCAAGATGACCACAGGACGATCAAGTTACCGGCGGAGGCAGCGGATTACCTACGCAGTTTCGGCGCTGCTGCTGTGCCTCTATGCCTATGCTTTGGCGACGTTCGTGCGACCGATCAACTAGCTCTCCACATGGAACCTGGCAAAAAATGAGCGCCCCGGAAGCCGGGACGCTTTTCTATTGTCGTGCGATCGGTTTTAGTGCTCTACCTAGCTCATGGATGTGGAGGCGGTCGCAGCGAACTTGCGGACCATTGCAAGCAGCAGACGACGGTCGTTCTCTGTCAGCTGCGAGGAGTAGCGCTGTACCTGCGTAAGGAAGCGAATCTCTTCACCGCTCAGGGCTGCACCCTGCAGCTCGCGATCGGTGTCCTCGGCGAAGAACTGGCTGAGAGGCAGATCCAGCGCGCCTGCGATCTTCTGCAATGTGTCCAGCGACGGAACCGTGTGGCCGTTTTCTACGCGGGAGAGATAGCAGCGCAGAAGCCCGGTGCGCTTTTCGATATCACCCTGCGACATTCCGCGTTGCAGGCGGAAGCTGCGGATCGTGACACCGATATTGATCGGCGTGACCTCCGGCGAGGGCCTTGCCTGCTCCGGAACGAGTGTTTGCATAGAAGCCATTAGCCGTAAGCTACCGATACAGATGGACGGTAGCAAGCGTTAAACGACCGATTCTCGTTCGATCTCGTACCTTTGGAGATTCGTGTCGAGGTAGAGACGCGGAAAAGCTGCTGAAAACCTTGCCCAAACAGAGCAAAACCTTCAGCAGCTTCGGAAAACAGGGATCTCAATAGACCCACATCAGCCCATGTACATGCCGCCGTTGACGTCCAGGGTGTGGCCGGTGATGTACCCAGCGTTCTCTGAGGCCAGGTAAACCACTGCCGCAGCGATGTCGGAGTCGGCTCCATAGCGAGCCAGCGGAATCTGGCTGAGGATGCCTGTCTTCTGGTCGTCGGTCAGCACGTCGGTCATGGGCGTCTGGATGAAGCCCGGAGCAATGGCGTTCACGGTGATGCCGCGGGAGGCAAACTCACGGGCGAGTGACTTGGTGAGGCCGATCATGCCCGCTTTGGACGCTGCGTAGTTAGCCTGGCCTGCCGCGCCGGTCTCGCCGACGACCGAGGTGATGTTCAGGATGCGGCCCCAGCGGGCCTTCATCATAGGCGATATCAGCGCCTGGGTGAGCAGGAAACTGCCCGTGAGATTGGTGCGAAGCACGTCCTCGAAGTCGGCAAGCTTCATGCGCATCACGAGCCCGTCCTTGGTGATGCCGGCGTTATTGACGAGGATATGCACGGCTCCGTGGTCGGCCAGCACGGCCTTTGCGCCAGCCTTGATGGAATCTTCGCTGGAGATATCGAGCGCGTAGGCCTTGGCGGTGCCGCCAGCGGCTGTGATCTCAGCCGCGACGGCCTCGAGCTTTTCGACGTTACGGGCGGCGAGGGCGACGGTGGCGCCCGCCTTGGCGAGTTCGAGAGCGCAGGCGCGTCCAATGCCCTGCGAAGCGCCAGTAACTAACGCAATTCTTCCTGTCAGGTGACTCAATGTTTCCTCCAAATGTCTTTACGTATTAAATCACTTCCCCAGAGGGGGTCGCGATATCCTTGTCCGAGTCATGTCTGATAGCCCGCAGAAGCACCCCTCGCCCAACACCACCGAAGTCTACGCCATTCATGGCGCTGAGCCAGAGGTCCTCGCGTATGCGATGGCCAAGTACTCGCGGTCGGCGCTAACGATGCGCGAGTCGCTGACCGAGATCAGTTCGCAGCGGGCCGAGCAGTTTCTGAACACCTTCTATTTTCAGTATGGACATCGGTCCATTGCCGACCTGGCGCACATTCCGTTTGCGATCGAACGGCTGAGCTTGCTCGCGGCCATCGACCTCGTCGACGAAACGCGCTGGGATGGGCAGGAGCGGTCGACGCGTTACCAGGACTTCCGTCGCAGTGGCTGGTACACGCCTGCTCTGAGTGAAGAGCGGAAGGCCGCCTACACCAAGGCGGTTGAAGGTCTCTTCGCTTCGTACGATGCGTTGAGTTCCGGCATGTTTGAGGCGCTGACGGCGGCGATCCCAAAGCCCGAAGAGATGAAGCAGGAAGCCTACGCGCGGACGCTGAAAGCGCGGGCCTTCGATGCGGCTCGCTATCTGCTGCCGCTGGCAACCAACACCTCGCTGGGACAGATTGTGAACGCACGCACGCTGGAGACTCAAGTCTCACGGCTGCTCTCGAGCGAGTTCGCCGAAATTCGCGACCTCGGCACGAAGCTGCGCGCCGCTGCGAGCGAGCCCGCATGGAACGTGCAGCGCGACAAGCTGGAAGAGATGGCTGGCGAAGGCGTCGTCGACGCTGCGGCCACGGCAGAGATTTTGAATGATCTGATGCCGCCGGTGCGGACAGCCCCTACGCTGGTGAAGTACGCCGAGCCAAGTGCGTATCAGATCACGACCCGCAAAGAGCTCACGCAGGCAGCCGCCGAACTGATGAGAGGAGCCGATGGCGTCTCGCGCCCGATCTATCCTGCGCCCATCGTCGATCTGCTGGATGACGATGAAGACCTCGAGGTGGAGCTGGTTACGTCGCTGCTTTATCCGCACTGCCACTACAGCTATCGCCAGCTGCGAGGGGCGGTGGCCGCGTTGCCAGAGGTGCGTCGCGATGAGCTGTTGAAGATTGGCACGGCGAACCGGGGTCGCCACGATGAGCTGTTGCGGAGCTTCCACTCCGGGCATGGTTTCCGCTTCGACATCCTGATGGACATCGGCGGCTTCCGCGACATGCACCGGCATCGCCGTTGCGTGCAGCTGATCCAGGAGTTCACCGATCTGCACGGCTACGATGAACCCATCTGCCCTGGCCAGCCGACGCTGGCAGAGGCTGGGCTGGAGGATGCGTATCAAGCGGCGATGGCTGCGGCTGTGGCTGCTTACCGCTCACTAAAAGATAGCGGAGAGGCTGAAGCCGCGCAGAGTGCGCAGTATCTGCTGCCATTGGGGATGCGGTGCCGCGCGATGTTCAAGATGGACTTTGCGGAGGCGCTGTATATCTCAGAGCTGCGCAGCGGGATCGCCGGGCACTTCAGCTACAGGCTGGTGGCATGGGAGATGTATCGCGCGATCGCGGCACGGCATCCGGCGCTGAAGGGCATGTTCCGGATTGAGGACGTGCATGTGCCGGTGGACCTGCTGAAGCGATGAGCACCAGCTATCGACGAGTGGCAACAACGACTCGAAAAATGACTATTAGCGATGTAGAGCAGCCTTTGGTTCTTGCAACCAACGGTTTGTCGCAGGCCGGGCAATCACAGTCTCCCCGCATTAGGACTGCAGAGCTAACCCTAGCTAGCCGAAAGAATCGCGACTAAGCGGCAGACTTTATCTTCGTCGTCCAATCAATTCCTAATGCTTTCATTACGGCGAAGGTGCTCTTTAGCGAAGGATTGCCGTTCTTGCTAAACGAGCGGTAAAGCTGTTCGCGAGAGAGTCCGGTCTCCTTTGCGATCTGTGTCATTCCCTTCGCGCGGGCTACGACGCCGAGCGCATGTGCGATGAACGTCGGGTCTTGTGTCTTGAAGGCCTCGCTCATGAAGTAGGCGATGCCCTTGTCGGAGGTCAGGTCCTCTGCGGGGTCATAGGTTGTAAGTTTCTCAGCCATATCTATTCGGTCCCTTCTTTGGCCAGTAACTTTGCTTTCTGGATGTCCTTGGCCTGTGTGGTTTTATTGCCGCCGCAGAGATAGGACGATGATCGTTTGTCCTCAACGATGAAAATAGATGCGATATCCAGGTCCGTAGTGAATACGTAATTCACTGATACCGTCGCCGACAGGCTTGGTGTCTCCGAATTGTCCAAGTTCAAGCCGGGCAATTCGGAGGGCGATCGCCGCTCGAGCGACGTCGTCTTTCAGCTTCGATCTCCACTTCGCAAAAGTTTCTGTCTGGAGGATGTCAAACATGGTTGATTGTAGTCTAAAAACTACTTTCCGTAGAGGTCATCTAGTACGGCATAGCTTACTGCTTCCCGCTCACTCAATTTCTTATCAACCAGCCTGTAGGTTTCGAACATCTGGATCGACTTCATCCAGGTGTCGGATTGCATCATGCCGAACTGCGGGCTTTCGGTATAAAGCAGCTTCAGGACCGCCAGCAGGGACGCCTCCTGCTCGGCAAAGGAACTCTCCGGCATGTACCGGGTGACGATCATTTGCGCCGTTTCGTCGGGGTGGTCGGCGGCGTAGCGCCAGCCTTTGGCGGAAGCGCGAAGGAACCGCGTGAGCTCTTGCGGGTGCTCGTGCAGGACTGCGGTTGGCGTGAAGAGTACCTCGGCGTAGGAGACGTAGCCGTTGGCTGCCATGGGGATGATGTTGATGGGGTGCTTTTCCATCTCCAGACGCACGGCTTCGTCGATGGTGTAGCCCTGGATAGCATCGGCCTGTCCATTGATGAGCGGTTCCAGCGTGTAGGGGATGCGGATGACGTGGACATCCTGGCGGGTCATGCCGTTGAACTTCAGCAGAACATCGAGAGCTTTCTCTCCATCATCGTGGAGGCCGATGGTCTTGCCGCGCAGGCTCTTGATGCTGGTGAGGCCGGAGGTCTTCAGGGTAAGCAGGGCAAAGGGCGTGGTCTGAAAGATGGTGGCGAAGGCCTGCAGCGGCAGACCGGCGGCGCGGCCCGAGAGAAGCTCGTCGGCTTCGGTGATGCCGACCCAGGGAACGGTGTCTTTCGCGTGCGCGGCGACGATTCTCACGCTCGGCTGATCGCCAGCGTTGCCACGATCCGAGACGATAGTGACGTTCAGGCCTTCGGCTGCATAGTATCCCTGCTGTTTGGCGGCGAGGATGCCGGCGAACTGTGCGGTGGGCTTCCAGTCCAGCTGCACGGTCAGAGGTGATTGGGCGGGTACCTGAGCGTGCGTCGACCAGGATGCAAGCAGAGCGAGAGGCGCGATACATCGAGCGATCGTGCAGGGCAGTCCGCGAAACATCGGGGTCTCCTGGGAGATGGATAGGGTATAGCTACACTTGCTTGACCTCAGCGCCCTTGCTGTCCGCGAAGCGGAAGGGGTTGAAGTTTGTGTGGGTGTCGAACGTATCCAGATGCTCTGCGCGTTTCAGGAAGTTTACGACAAGATAGGTGAGCGGTGTGGCGAGAACCTCGTAGATGACCTTGAGCACGTAGCCGGTAAGGATGATTTCGACCATCTTGCCGCCGGAGAAGGTGCCAGCAAAGGTAAGGAAGATGACGAGCGAGGTATCGACGAGCTGGCCGACGACGGTGGAGCCGACCGTGCGCGTCCAGAGCCACCGACCTTTGGTGATGAGCTTGAGTTTAGCCATGGTGTAGGAGTTGGCAAACTCGCCTGCCCAGAAGGCAATGAGGCTTGCGATGAGGATGCGCGGCAGAATGCCGAAGACAGCGATAAAGGCGGCCTGGTTGTGGAACTGCGGGTCGGCGGGAAGGGCGATTACCACTGCCGACACGGCATAGAGCAGGGCGGTGCCGAAGAAGCCAAGCCAGATGGCACGGCGGCTGGCAGCGTAGCCATAGATTTCGGTGAAGACGTCGCCGAAGATGTAGGTGATAGGGAAGAGGACGATGGCGCCGGAGGTCGTGAAGGCCGGGATTGAGACAGGTCCGAACAGGTGGAACGGGCCGACACGGAAGATCTTCTGGGCGACAAGATTGGCGACAAGCAGGATCACCACGAAGGCCGTCGTGATGGCATCAAGGTAGCGGAAGCGGCGCATGAGATAAGGCTATCTCAGGAGGTTGGGAAAAGTTACCAGTTCTGCACAGACACTTTCGCTTTTATTTTGCTTTTTGGGGAGGGGTGGTGCTAGACTCTGGTTCTATCAGGCACACCGCCGAGGAGACATCTACGTGGCAGACGATCGCAGCAAGGCCATTGAAAGCGCACTCTCGCAGCTCGAGAAACAGTTTGGCAAGGGGTCGATCATGCGGCTCGGATCGAAGGCGGTTGAGCCGATCGCTGTGATCTCGACGGGCTCGATTTCGTTCGATGCCGCACTCGGGGTGGGTGGCTTCCCGCGCGGACGTGTGGTGGAGATCTTTGGACCGGAATCTTCGGGTAAGACGACCATCACCCTGCAAGTGATTGCCGAGGCACAAAAGGCGGGCGGGCTGGCAGCGTTCGTCGATGCTGAGCACGCACTTGATCCGGCCTATGCGAAGAAGCTGGGCGTCGATACCGACAATCTGCTGGTGTCGCAGCCGGATTACGGCGAGCAGGCGTTGGAGATTGTGGAGGCGCTGGTTCGCACGAACGCTGTGGACGTGCTGGTGGTCGATTCGGTCGCTGCGCTGGTGCCGAAGGCGGAGCTTGACGGCGAGATGGGCGACAGCCACATGGGCCTGCAGGCGCGTTTGATGTCGCAGGCGCTGCGCAAGCTGACCGGCACGGTTGCAAAGTCGCGTACCTGCCTGATCTTCATCAACCAGATTCGTGACAAGATCGGCGTCATGTTTGGAAACCCGGAGACGACGACCGGCGGCAAGGCTCTGAAGTTCTACTCGTCGGTGCGCATCGACATCCGCCGTATTGGTGCGGTGAAGGAGGGCGACGTCGTCGTCGGCTCGCGTACCAAGGTCAAGATCGTGAAGAACAAGGTAGCGGCGCCGTTCCGCGATGCCGAGTTCGACATTATGTATGGCGAAGGCATCTCCAAGGAAGGCGATCTGCTCGATCTGTCCGTATTGCATAACATTGTGGACAAGTCGGGTGCGTGGTATAGCTACCAGGGCGAGCGCATTGGGCAGGGTCGTGAGAACGTTCGCACCTTCCTGAAGGAGAACAAATCTGTGACCGCTCGCATGGATGTGGAGCTGCGCAAGAAGCTGGGTATTACGGCTTCGGATATTGCGGAGATTCCGGCGGCTCCAGAAGATGGTGGCGAGAAGGCTGCGGAGGCTGTGAAGCCACGTCGCGGCGCGGCTGCTCCTGCTAACTAAACGAGATTGATTTGCCTGCGAACAAGGCCGTGAGGGGTTATCCTTCACGGCTTTCTCGTGTCTGGTGGACTTGGATCAAGGCCCGTAAACGTACCTCAGCGGCTAAAGCCGCGTCGATTTAGCAACGCCTATTGTCACGACTGAAGCCGTGACCTACCGTACGTGGCTCCAAATTAAGCGTACGTGCCTTCAAATTAGAGGTTCCTCAGCTTCCTAGAGGCGTGGAGCCTTCGATGCGAAGGACGTAGGGCAGAGATGAAGGCTGGGAGTTTGCAGGGAGCGTGATGACAAGGGCCTCAGGCGTTTGCTGGAACTTGAGAGGAGCAGAAGAGCCAGGCAGTGTGACGCGCTCGACCCTGGCGGCTCCGGAGCGAAGGCTGACGAGCTTCGCGTGCTGGGCCGGAAATACGTAGCCGAAGGCGTAGAGATTGCCCCTGGCGGTCGTGAAGCGGAAATCGGCTTCGGTGGGAGCGGGCGTGTGGGGAGACTGGATGCGGGGGCCCTCGATCGCGGTGGAGCCGCCCTTCCAGTTGCCGGGGGCTTCGTTGGGGATAAGAGGGCCTTCGCCCATGCGAATCCACGGGTGTGAGCCGTAGATGGCTTCGCCATTCAGCTTGAGCCACTCGCCGATTTCGAGCAGGGCTTTCTGCTGAACGTCGGGGATGGAGCCATCTCCCATGGGAGAGATGTTGAGCAGGAGGTTGCCGCCCATGCTGGCCATCTCGATGAGTTCGCGAAGGATGCTGTTGGCGGACCGAACGGTCATGCCGTCGGTGTAACCCCAGGTGCTGCCGATGGCGTCGTCGCACTGCCAGCCGCCGCTGTAGATCCAGAGAGGGGAGCGCTGCTGCTTTTCGAAGTCTTTGACGGTGCCGAAGAGGTAGGCCTCGTCCTTGGTGGCGAGGGTGACTTCCTTGTGCCACTCGGTGGCGCGGTTGTAGAAGTACGCGGCGGCGCGGAGCTTTACGTCGTCATAGGCGCGGGTGTTGACGCCGTTGTCGAAGTAGATGAGCTGTGGCTGATATTTGTCGACGAGCTCCTGCACACGCGCGAGCCAGTCGGCCTGAAAGGCTGGCGAGGCGTTGGAGTTATTAAACTCGCCCTGGATAGGCGGCCCGTAAAAGCCTGCGTACTTCGGGTCGACCTCGTCGTTGGGGACGCCGGGGGCGGGGTAGGCGAAGGCGTCGTGCTCCATGCGATGGCTGGAGCAGCCGAAGATGAGGTTTTTTGCACGGACGGCTTTGGCGAGCTCGCCCATGAGGTCGCGCTTCGGGCCCATCTTGCCAGCGCACCAAGGAGTGAGGTCGCTGTCGTACATGGCGAAGCCGTCGTGGTGCTCGGCGACGGGGACGACGTATTTTGCGCCGGAGCGGGCGAAGAGATCGGCCCAGTCGGCGGGCTGATATCTCTTTGCGGTGAAGAGTGGGATGAAGTCTTTGTAGCCGAACTTGTCGGGCGGGCCGTAGTGCTGGGTGTGCCAGGCTGAGTCGGTGGTATACATGTGGCGCTCGTACCACTCGTTGATGTGCGCAGGAATGGAGTAGAGGCCCCAATGGATGAAGATGCCGAACTTGGCCTCGTTGAACCAGGTTGGGACGCGGTAGTGGTCGCGGAGGGACTCCCAGGTGGGCTGGTAGGGGCCTGCGGGCAGAGGCTTGGGTTTGGCGTAGGCGTCGGGAGCGCCCGCGGGGGCTCCGGTCTGGGCGAAGGCGAGGGGATGGATCGCGGCGGCTGCGGCGGTGGCTGCGGCGCTGTGGAGGAAGCGTCGGCGGGAGAGGCCTGCCGTAGCGCCGAGTTTCTGGATGGTCATCACTGCCTCGGTGGTGGGTGCTCGCTTAGTTTGCCTTGTAGGGCTTGATCGCTTTGCCTTTGGCGGAAAAATCTTTGGCGACGGGGTCTTTGGGGAGGGCTTTCAAACCTTCAACTACGCTTTCGGCGTTGAGGATGGCTCCGGCGGCGCTGGTGTGGGTGTGGGGGTCGCCGAAGAGGGGTTCGACGGCGGCTTCGCCGAGGGCGTCGTACTTGCGGGCGATGATCTCGTTGAGGTCGATATAACCGACGTGATCGCGGTCGGCGATGGCCTTGGCCCACCCGCGGTAGGTGTCGGTCTGGCGGACGATGTGGCCGTCCTTCCAGGTCTTGCGCGGGATCAGTGAGCAGATGATGGGGATGCCGCCAGCCGCCTTGGTGTCTTCGACGTACTTGTTCATGTACCAGCCGAAGGTGTGGACGGTTTCGTGGCGATGCTGGATGGGGTTTTCGATCTCGGCGGTCTCGTCGCCGACGCCGTGGATGCTGCCGCGGGCGCGGGCTGGATCGTCGTAGGGGCCGTCGTCATTATGGCCGAACTGAAAGAGCACGACGTCGCCGCGCTTGATGAGCTTCAGTGTTTCGCCCCAGTGGCCTTCGGTGATGTAGGTGCGCGAACTGCGGCCACCGATGGCGCGGTTCACGACGTTGATCTTGCTGGTGTCGAAGTAGGGAGCGAGTTCGTCGCCCCAGCCCATCTGGTTGTGCGCACCGTCGCCGTTGCCGTTGCGCACGGTGGAGTCGCCGACGAGGATGAGGTTGCGCAGCCTGGGGTTGGCGGGCGAGGGCAGGTGTATCTTCGCATAGACGGAGGGGTCTGTGACGGCTGCCTGATCGGGATGTCCGGCTGTCTGCGCTCCCATCGTAGCCATCCGATGCAGCTCGGCTCCGGCGAGCATGAAGCCGCCTACGCCGTAGTTGTAGCTGGAGGTCGGATAGTAGGGGGTCGGCTCTGCGCCGGTCTGCTGGATGTCTCCGAGGCGGCCATCAGCGTAGATGTGGTGGAGCAGACCCGCCCAGCCCTTCTCGATCACCGGCATGTAGGTGGCGCGGTCGAGGATTCCTTCATTCACGCCGTAGGCCATGCCAAAGACGATTAGCGCGGAGCCAGAGTTTTCAGGCAGAGGGAAGTCTTCGGGATCGAGCAGGCTAGAGTGCCATAGACCGGCGGCATCGCCCTTGGTTTCCTGCAGCTTGGCGAGTGCGGCTGCCATTTCCTTCATGTTCTGGATATAAAAGGGACGACGCAGATCGTCCTTGGGCAGGTATTGAAGGGTGCGGGCCAGACCGCCGAGTACCCAGCCTTCGCCTCGCGACCAGAAGATTTTCTTGCCCGTGGGGCCGAGCTTGCCGACGAAGGTGGCATCGCGCGCGTAGAGGTGAGCGTCCTTATCCCAGAGCAGGTCGTAGCTGCGCTGCCAGTTGAGGTTGAGGTAGTCGATGTACTTGTGCTCACCGGTCGCGGCGTACATACGTGCCCAGACGGGCGGCGCCATGAACAGGGCATCGCACCACCACCAGGGAATCTTGGAGTCGCCCGGCTTGAGCGTGGGCAGGTCGATGACGGAGTCCATGTTTTCGCGCAGTGGCGTAATGAGGTCGGGGTCTTTCTTGCCGCCTTCGAGGTAGAGCTCGAGGTAGGTCTGCCCGATGCTCTGGTCGTCGGCGTTGGCGATCTTGTTGCGCAGGGTGTAGTGGAAGCCCTTGGCCATGTCGGCCATCGCATCGCGGTACTTCGGGTCACCGGTGGCGTCGGAGACAGCCATGAAGCCGGAGTACATGACGCTGGAGGTCCAGATCTGATCCCAGTAAGGCTGCGAGCGGGCGAGCTGCCAGTCGGCGACCTTCTTTGTGACCTTGTCGATGGCCGCAACCGTGACTGCGGGCGAAAGGGCTGTCGAAGGAGAGGCGTCAGCGAGCGGGCCACCGTCCGCGGGGGAGTCTCCGAAGTGCCGACCGTTGTCCTTGTTGATGCCAGCCTGCTGCGTCGCATTCGGCAGCGGAAAGTTCGGCTTAGCAGGCGCGGTCTGCGCCAGCGCGCTGGATGCGAGCACTGTCCAGGTGCCAAGCGCAAGAAGCTGGGAGGTGCTTCGAAAACTCATGATATCTCCTTGAAAGGCACGCCAGCACGTGATGACGGAAAGATCGGGCGGCAGGGAAACTGTAAGAAGTGCAGACAAGGAATGTCAAATAGCAAACTATTTCAAATGAGTCTTGTAGTGGAGTTTGGCCGCGCAGTGAACTGGAGAGTGCGAGTTCTCTATCGGATACGCTAGGATAACTTTCGTTCGGTAAACGTTTGCATCCGGAGAAACTATGAAGTTGTCTCGCGCATCTCTATCCACGCTTTTCTATTCCGTCACAGGAGCAATCATTTTGGCAGCAGGTTCAGCAGCAGCACATGGGGCGGTGACAAAGGCCGCCTGGGGAAGTACGGCGGATGGCAAGCCGGTGGATGTCTACACGCTTACCAGCAAGGACCTGACGGTAAAGGTCGCAACCTATGGCGCACGAATCATTAGCATCGAGGCTCCTGACCGTAACGGCAAGAAGACCGATGTTGCCCTTGGCTATGACAGCGTGGCAGGGTATGAGGCGGACAAGGATACCTATGTCGGCTCGGTGGTGGGACGCTACGGTAACCGCATCAGCAAGGGCACGTTCTCTATCGATGGGCACGAATATCACATTCCGCTGAACAACAATGGCAACGCGTTGCATGGCGGCACCACGGGCTTCGACCGCAAGGTTTGGACGGCCCGCGAAATCCCGGGCGGCGTCGAGTTCACGCTGGTGAGTCCGGATGGCGACATGGGCTTTCCCGGCGAGCTGACGGCCCATGTGAAGTACACGCTCGAAGGCGATGCGCTGAAGATCAACTACAGCGCGACGACGACGAAGCCGACCGTGGTGAACCTGACGAACCATGCCTACTTCAACCTTGCAGGCGAGGGGACCGGCACAATTCTCGACCAGGAGATCATGATCGCCGGGAGCCATTACACGCCTGTCGATGCCGGGCTGATTCCGCTGGGCACGACGCCGACGGTGGTGGGCACGCCGCTGGACTTCCTGAAGTCGACGGCTATCGGTAAGCGCATCAACGATGACAACGAGCAGCTGAAGCTTGCGGGCGGCTACGACCATAACTGGGTGCTGGATGCGAAGGGCACAGGGCTGCATCTGGCGGCGAAGGTCGTCGATCCGTCCAGCGGACGCACGCTGACGGTGACGACGACGCAGCCGGGGGTGCAGTTCTACTCTGGTAACTTCCTTGCCGGGCTGTATACCGGTGTTTCCGGCAAGAAGTATGAGAAGCACTTCGGCTTCTGCCTGGAGACGCAGCACTTTCCAGACAGCCCTAACCATCCGAACTTTCCTTCGACGCTGCTGAAGCCGGGCGAGACGATGCACTCGGAGACGGTGTTTACGTTTGGCGTGCAGAAGTAAGCACCAGCTCAGAACCCAAAGGATAAAAGGCAAAGGCCGCCACGGATTCCGTGGCGGCCTTTGCGTTCTCCTTGGCGTTCTTCGCGTTCAAAGCTGGTGTATGCCGAAGCTAACGCGAGCTCAAGGTTACGGCCTCATGCAGTGGCAGCTCTGCCGATGAGCCGCCGACTTCGAACCGGTAGTCGCCTGCGAGCCGCTGCCAGTCGTTCTTCTCGGTGTCGAAGATCTCCAGGTAGAGCGGATCGATGTCGACGGTGACCGTTTGCTCTGCGCCTGCCGCGAGAGCGAGGCGCTTCCAGCCGACGAGCTTGCGGAAGGGTTCGCCTGCTGCATTGGGCAGCGTCACGTACACCTGCGCGATCTCGACGCCATCGCGCGTGCCGGTGTTCTTGACTGCGAAGGTCGCGCTTTTTGCGGCGCGATCGAGCTTGAGGCCGGAGTAGGCATATGTGGTGTAGCTGAGGCCGTAGCCGAAGGGGAAAAGCGGCTGCTTGTCCTTGGCCTGGAACCACTTGTAGCCGACCATCATGCCTTCGACGTTGTAGTCGACGGGGAAGTCGTGCGGCTGGCGACGGCCTGCGTTGCCGCTCATGCCATTGTTGCGCGTGTCTGCGGTGAGGCCGGGCACCTGCGGATGTGGCAGGTCGGACTCGGTGGCTGCAAAGGTGACGGGTAGTTTGCCGGTGGCGTTCACTGTGCCGAAGAGCACGTTGGCGATGGCCTGCGCGCCGCCGATGCCGGGATACCACGTCTCGACGATGCCCTTGACGTTGTTTGCCCACGGCATGGAGACAGGTCCGCCTGTTTCGAGTACGACGATCGTATTGGGGTTGGCTGCGGCGACGTTTGCGACCAGAACATCCTGATTGTTGGGGAGACTCAGCGTGGCATTGTCCTTGCCCTCGCTCATCCACTGCGTGACGAAAACGATGGCAACCTGCGCCGACTTGGCCAGTTTGGCGGCTGCCTTGGGATCGGTGCCAGCATCGAAGCTGATCTCCGCGGTTGCGCCTGCATGTTCTTTAACGTACTTCAGAGGCGAGGAAGGAAAGTACACTGGCGTTCCCCAGGCAGAGCCGCCGGGACGACCACCCGGAGCATCCACCTGCGCGGAGCCGCCGCCGGAGAGCACGCCGCTGTCGGCATGGTCGCCGATAATCGCGATGCTCTTGATCTGCCCTGGAGCGAGCGGCAGGATGTTGTCTGCGTTCTTGAGGAGGACGATGCTCTCTTCTTCGATGTGCTGCGCATCGTCGCGTCCGCGGAATGGATCGACGACGCGGCGTACGGGCGGCTCGTCCACGACGCCGGTTGCAAACATGCTGCGCACGATGCGGTGAACCATGTCGTCAAGCCGTGTCTGCGGTACGCGGCCTTCGACGACGGCCTTCTTCAGGCCTTCGCCGAACCAGTTGGTTCCGGGTTGCTCCATATCGAGTCCAGCGAGGGCGGCCTTTTCGGTGCTGTGCGTGCCTTCCCAGTCGGAGAGGACGAAGCCTTTGAAGCCCCAGTCGCGCTTCAGGACTTCGTTTAGCGTGTAGTTGTTCTCGCAGGCGTAGTCGCCGTTCACACGGTTGTAGCTGCACATCACGCCGGCGGGCTTGGCCATCTTGATGCCGATCTGGAAGGAGAGCAGATCGGTTTCCTGCATGGAGCGTTTGTCGAGGATGGCGTTGAGGGTGTTGCGGCCGGTCTCCTGGTCGTTGAGGACGTAGTGCTTGATGTCGCCCATGATGTGGTTGTCCTGCACGCCCATGGCGAGCTGGCCGACCATGATGCCGGAGAGGATAGGGTCTTCGCTGGCGTACTCGAAGTTGCGACCGTTGCGAGGTTCGCGGATGAGGTCCATGCCTCCGCCGATGGACATGTTGTATCCCTGATCACGCAACTCTCTGCCGATCACAGACCCGTAGAGCCGCGCTGCTTCGGGGTCCCAGCTGGAGGCCATGCCGATGACGGAAGGGAGCAGCGTGGCATAGCGGCTCTCGCGGGCAGCCATGCGGGCGCCTACTGCGGAGTCAGCGAGGTTGATGTCGGGTAGCCCGAGCCTTGGAATGCCGGGAACGAAGCCTGCGCCTCCGTTATGGCCGGGCGCTACCTCTGCACCAACACGGAGGACGCCCCAGCCGTCGCCGTGGACCAGCTGGATCTTCTCATCGAGCGTCATCTCATGGACGATGAGGTCGGCGCGCTGGTCCGGGTCGAGCGCGGGGTTCAGCCACGGCTGTTTTTTGATGTCGGGCTTCGAGGTGTTCATCTCCGTCGGCCTTACCGAGGCAGCGGTCGGCTTTTGGGCGGGGCTTTGCAGCGTGAGTAAAGCGGCCATGCAAAGCGAGAAAGCGGAGGCGGGGCGGAGGACGTTCATAGGAAGATTCCTTTGGCTGGAATGCTGCGTGGTTAATCGTTTATCTGAGGTGCGAAACGGTTCCGCAAAACTATAGCAGCCCGGCATAAGACTTGCCTAAACCTATCGCCAGGGGCTTCAATACGGGTGACGTAATCCCAATGCAACGGACCCTGATGATGCCTACCCTGCTGCGCCGCTCCTTGCTGTCCCGCTCGATGTTGTTTGCCTTCGCTGCGACCTTTGCCTTCGCTCCGCACTTGCGTTCTCTCGCGCAGCAGCCCGAAGCGCAGCCACCGCTGTACCTGGGCACGGCATGGTACCCGGAGCAGTGGCCTGAGGCCCGTTGGGATGCCGACCTGAAGCTGATGGAGGACGCTCATGTGCGTTTCGTTCGCATCGGCGAGTTTGCATGGAGCCGGATAGAGCCGAGCGAAGGTAAATATGACCTGGACTGGCTGGATCATGCCGTGCGGGCGGCTGAGAAACATCACATTGCCGTGGTGCTGGGCACGCCCAGCGCAGCTCCGCCTGCGTGGCTGACGACCAAGTACCCGGAGACGCTGCGCGTAATGGAAGATGGCCGACGTGATGAGCACGGCAATCGCCAGCAGTTCGACTGGGCCGATCCGAAGTATCGGGTGCTGGCCCGGGCCGTGGCCGAGCAGATGGCGAAGCGCTTTGGCCATGATCCGAATGTCATCGGCTGGCAGATCGACAACGAGTATGCGAATGAGTCGGAGAGTCCGATTGCGAAGAAGCAGTTTCAGGATTGGGTGCATCAGCGCTACGGCACGCTCGATAATTTGAACACTCGATGGACGACGAGTTACTGGAGCGAGACATACTCCGACTGGAGCCAGATTCCGATCGAGACGACGTACGGCAACCCCGGGCTGCTACTCAGCTGGCGCCGGTTTGTGAGCGATACGTGGCGCAGCTACCAGAAGAACCAGCTCGATGTGATTCGAGCGAATGCGGACAAAAGGCAGTTCATTACGACGAATATGATGGGCTTCTTCGACGCCTACGATCACTACACCGTCTCGCAGGACCTCGACCTGGCCTCCTGGGATGACTACGTTGGCACAGGCCAGCTGGATCCTGTTCGCAACGGTGCCGCGCATGACCTGACGCGCGGATTTCTGCGCAAGAACTTCTGGGTGATGGAGACGCAGCCCGGCTTTGTGAACTGGTCGCCTGACAATAACGCGCTAAATAAGGGTGCGGTCCGCGCGATGGCGTGGCACGACATCGGTCACGGTGCCGACGCGGTCAGTTACTGGCAGTGGCGCAGCGCGCTGAACGGGCAGGAGGAGTATCACGGCACGCTCGTAGGTGCCGATGGCACGCCGGTGCCGCTGTATGCGGAGGTCGCGCAGGTGGGCAAGGAGTTCGCCAAGGCGGGGCCGGCGCTGAAGGGCACCTCCGTGCATTCCGAGGTTGCCATTCTGCACAGCTATGACAGCCGCTGGGCGATCAACTGGCAGCGCCACAACAAGGCGTTTGATCCGGTCGCGAACCTCGTCACCTACTACGGAGCTCTCCGTGCGCAGGCGCACTCGGTGGACATCGTCAGCCCGACGGCGCCTCTGTCGCAGTACAAGCTGGTCGTGGCTCCTGCGCTCAACGTCATCACGCCGGAGACCGCAAAGAACCTGCTCGACTATGTGCGGCACGGCGGACATCTCGTCTTCGGTCAGCGGTCGGCGATGAAGAACGAAGATAACGGCCTGCAGCCCGAACGGCAGCCCGGCCCCTTCGCCGCTCTATTGGGTGGGCGCGTAGAGCAGTTTTACGCGCTCGACAAGCCGGTGCCGGTTACGGGCGAGTTCGGATCTGAAGCGACGACCGTGTGGGCGGAGCAGCTTTCCACGACCGATCCCGCGACCAAGGTGCTGATGCGCTACGGCAAGAGCAACGGCTGGCTTGACGGTCAGCCTGCGGTGATCACGCATGATGTGGGCAAGGGAAGCATAACCTACATCGGGGCGGCGCTCGATGGCGAGACGCTGAACTCTGCGGTGCGCTGGATGCTGACCAAGAGCGAGGTGAAGCCGGAGTTTGGGGCGCTGCCCGAGGGCGTCGACCTGTACGTTCGCGACAATGGCGACCACGAGGTGTGGATTCTGATCAACTTTGGAGAGAAGGGTCAGCAGGTCGCTCTGCCCGGTTCGTTTACCGATGTATTGAAGGGCGGCGAGACGCGGTCGGTGTCGCTCGGACAGTACGATGTGACGATCCTGCAACGAAGTTTGCCTGCGCGATAGAAACCCGGCGGCAGCGGCTTTCGCCTGCTGCCAAAGATGGTCGTTTGATAGTACAGTCTCTATGTCAGGTAAACGGTTTCATGCCTGTAACTCTCGAAGCAGCACGCTTTCGAAACATCTCAAGCCGGTGACGCGCACTCTATGAACCCAGCCTCGCTTCTCGCCCTGTTTACCCTCAGCGGACAGCTCACGCATCTCGCTCCGGTCGACATCCTGATCCTCGTTCTCTACTTCGCCGTCGTGATCTTCATCGGCTTTTATGTGAAGGGCTCGACCAACACCAGCGAAGAGTTCTTCCTTGCGGGCCGCGAGATGTCGGCCTGGATTGCAGGCCTCAGCTTCGTCTCGGCGAACCTCGGCTCGCTGGAGCTGATGGGCTGGGCCGGGTCGGCCTACCAGTACGGCATCCTCGCGATGCACTGGTACTGGATCGGCGCGATCCCCGCGATGCTGTTCCTCGGCATTGTGATGATGCCGTTCTATTACATCTCGAAGACTCACTCGGTGCCCGGCTACCTGCAGCTGCGCTTCGGCGAAGCGGCACGCGGGCTTTCGGCCGTCAGCTTTGGCCTGATGACCATCTTGATGTCGGGCGTGAATATGTACGCCATGGCTGTCGTGATGCAGACGGTGCTCGGCTGGAACATGACCTTCTCGATCTGGGTGGGCGCGGCGACGGTCGCGGTCTACGTCATGCTCGGCGGACTGCGTTCGGCCATCATCAACGAGGTGCTGCAGTTCATTCTGATCTGGGCGGGCGCGGCGCTGATCCCGATCCTCGGCCTGATTGAGGCAGGCGGCTGGACAAACCTAAAGGCCAACATTGCCATCAACGTCGGCAACAGCAGCTATACACACCTCTGGTCCACGCTCGGGCATTTTCAGGACAACCCGATGGGCATCAACTGGTTCGGCATCATCTTCGGACTTGGTGCCATTGTCAGCTTCGGTTACTGGACGACCGATTTCCTTGTAGTCCAGCGCGTGCTGTCGGCGAACAACCTGCGTGCAGCGAAGATGGCTCCAGTTATCGGTGCTGCCTTCAAGATGGCGGTGCCGCTGATCGTCATTCTCCCAGGGCTCATCTGCCTCGGCCTGATGCAAGATGGTCATCCGCTGTTCCACCTGGTCCCCGCAGACATTGCGAAGGGCAATCCTGCGCTGCACTCGTACGATCAGGTGTTGCCGCTGATGCTGATTCGCTACTGCGGCCCAGGTCTGCTGGGTCTTGGCATCACGGCGCTGGTGGCGGGCTTCATGTCGGGTATGGCGGGTAACGTCTCGGCGTTCTCGACCGTGTGGACCTACGACATCTACGGTGCCTACATCAAGAAGAACGCTCCGGACAGGCACTACGTTGCGATGGGACGTTGGTCGACAGTAGTTGGTATGCTGGTCTCGATCGCAACTGCCTATCTCGTGATGAACGCGGCGTCCATCATGGACTACGTGCAGGCGCTGTTCAGCTTCTTCATTGCGCCGCTGTTTGGCACGGTCATTCTTGGCATGTTGTGGAAGCGAGCTACGGGCACCGGCGGCTTCCTCGGCCTGCTGGCGGGTACGGTTTCGTCTATCAGCATGTTCATCTACACGAGCACCGGCACCGCTGCGCATAAGGCACAGGCGCTGGCACACATTGCGCTGTCGCCCTACGCGCAGCCGCAGGCGGAGAACATGTTCCGCGCGCTGTGGAGCTGGCTGATCTGTGTGTTTGTCACCGTCATCGTGAGCTATATGACAAAGCCGAAGACCGATGCAGAACTCGATGGGCTCGTCTACGGCGCCACGGTGATTCCGCACGACGGATCAGTTGGACTTTTCCAGAAGCCGGTCTTCTGGGCCTGCGTCGTTGCGGTCGTATTCATCGGATTGAACTTACTCTTCTTCTAAAATCTTCAAACGCTCATGCGCTGGCGTGAGAGGGAGTTTTACCATGGCAGAAGGAACAGGACGCGGAGAGATGCTCTCCATTTGGTTCTTTGTCGGCATCATGACACTCGCGTACGGCGTGGTGCTGCTGCCCTACGGCGCGTGGGAGTGGTTCGCCCACCACGAGGCCAACACCGTGCTCAACCAGCTTCATCCCACGTTTTGGTGGGGAATGCTGCTCACTCTCTTCGGCGGTTTCTATACGCTGCGCTTTCGCCCGCACTCCGGCGATGCAACCAAGCCCTAACCATCACCACAGAAACAGGAGATTCAAATGGCCAGACAAATGACCATGGGAGTAATCGTCGGTAATCGCGGCTTCTTCCCCAGCCACCTTGCCGAGAGCGGTCGCCGCGAGATCATTGCAGCGCTTGAAGCTGCGGGCATCAAGCCGATCGTGCTTACCCCCGAAGAGAGCGCGTACGGCGCGGTTGAGACATACGCCGAGGCGAAGAAGTGCGCCGAGCTCTTCAAGAAGCACGCAAACGAGATCGACGGCATCATCATCACGCTGCCGAACTTCGGCGAAGAGCGCGGTCTGGCCGATGCCATCCGACTCGCGAATTTGAATGTGCCCGTGCTGATCCAGGCAACGCCCGATCACGCCGGCAAGATGGGGATTGCCTTTCGCCGCGACAGCTTCTGCGGCAAGATGTCGATCTGCAATAACCTCAAGCAGTACGGCATTCCGTACACGCTGACCACGCTGCACACCGAGGCGCCGGATTCGGATGAGTTCAAGACCGATCTCGCACAGTTTTCTGCGGTCTGTCGCATCGTGCGAGGGCTGCGCAATGTGCGCTTCGGAGCCATCGGAGCTCGGCCCACGGCGTTCAACACTGTGCGTTATTCCGAGAAGCTACTCGAGCGCAGCGGCATCACTGTCGAGACGCTCGATCTCTCCGAGGTGATGGGCCGCATCGACCGCATGAAGGACAATGACGACGCAGCGCAGGCCAAGCTCGCGGCGATCAAGAAGTACATCCCTGTGGGACAAACGCCAGAAGCGGCGCTGATGAAGATGGCGAAGCTCGGCGCGGTGATCGATGGCTGGATGACGGCGTCAGAGCTGACGGTTTCGGCTGTGCAGTGCTGGACCTCGATTGAAGAGTACCTCGGCATTGTGCCATGCACGGTGATGTCGATGATGAGCGAGCAGCTGATTCCTTCTGCGTGTGAGGTCGATGTGCTTGGGACACTCTCGATGTACGCGCTGACGCTTGCGAGCGAGACGCCGTCGGCGCTGCTGGACTGGAACAACAACTACGGCGACGACCCGAATAAGGCCGTCTGCTTCCACTGCTCGAACCTGCCGAAGCACTTCTTCAACGAAGGCGTGAAGATGGACTACCAATTGATCATCGCGGGCACGGTCGGCAAGGAAAACACGCACGGCACACTCGACGGCACGGTGAAGGCGGGAGCGATGAGTTTTGCGCGCTTCTCAACTGATGACTTTGGCGGCCGCATCACCGGCTATGTCGGCGAAGGGCGCTTTACCAACGACCCGCTGAACACCTTTGGTGGCGCTGGCGTGGTCGAGATTCCCAACATGCAGAAGCTGCTCCGCTACATCTGCGAGAATGGTTTCGAGCACCACGTTGCAGCCAACTTCGCGAACGTGGCTGGCGCTGTCGAAGAGGCCGCGAGCAAGTATCTCGGCTGGTCGATGCATCGCCACGAGTAGAGTAGACAAGCAGGTACGGCGTGTTCGCAGGAGACATCTTGCGAATACGCCGTTTCCTTTTGCGCAGCAAGTAGCGGTCGCGCCTCCACTCCGCGTAGTGAGATGATGGCGAAGGATGACTCTCACCTCCACAGACCGTAATTGGATCGAGCAGCAGTCGCTTGGCGTTGGCTTCGATCTTGCGGGTATTGCTGCTGTGCCGACGGAGGCGAGCGAAGAGCACGCCGCTACCAACGAGCGCTTCTCTGCATGGATTTCCGCTGGTCACGCTGGCGAGATGGAGTATCTCAAGCGTGAGGATGACGCGGGGCAGCTAGTGCGGGGGGATCTCCGCCGCGCGATTCCATGGGCGCGATCTGTCATCACGTGTGCGGTGAACTACAGCTCGAAGACGCCGCTGTCCATCGCGCCAGCCGCGAAGGACACCGGCTGGGTCGCGCGTTATGCGTGGAGTGGTCGTGAGCCGAACGCGAATGGCAACGCAGGCAGCGACTACCACGATGTACTGCTAAAACAGCTGCGCACGCTTGAAGCGCGACTCAAACAGCGCTTCGAGTGTGACACCAACTGCTACGTCGATACTGGCCCTATCCTCGAACGCGGCTATGCCACGCGTGCGGGCATCGGGTGGATTGGCAAGAATACCTGCGTAATCAACCAGCAGCAAGGCTCATGGCTGCTGCTCGGCGTGATTGTGACCTCGCTTGAACTCGAGACTGCATCCGCAAGCTTGCCTGCCGCAGACCGCTGTGGCAGTTGCACCCGTTGCATCGACGCCTGCCCCACGGATGCGTTGATCCCTCCCGGTCTCGACGGTCATCGCCAAATGGACGCCACCCGCTGCATTGCGTACCTGACTATCGAGAAGAAGGGAAGCATTCCCGAAGAACTTCGAGAGCCGATGGGGCGGCAGGTCTTCGGCTGCGATATCTGCCAGGACGTCTGCCCTTGGAACCGCAGGGCGCCGATCAAGACAAGCAGTGCTCTGCCACCGCGGCAGGACCTCATCAATCCGTCACTGGAATGGCTCGCCTCACTTGAAGGCCCAGAGTTTACCCGCGTCTTCCGAGGGTCGCCGGTCGAACGCACGCGGCGCCAAACCTCGCGGCGTAAGTTCTTTCGCCGCAACGTCGCCATTGCCATGGGCAACAGCGGCGAGGCTAAGTTTCTGCCAAAGCTCGATGGCTGGGCCGCTGGCGAGGATCCTACGCTTGCCGAAGCGGCTGCATGGGCGGCTGCGCGCCTTCGCGCCGCCGACAAGTAAACTATCCGTATGTCAGTCGAAGAGAGCCGCCTCTCTCCAAACGATTCTCGCGAAACCGCCGTCGTGGTGACCTCCTCCGTCGAGTCGGGTAAGGAAGCGATATCGCCGAGTCTGGTCGCTTCCCCGGCGCGGCCGGTACCCACCAGCGGCACCTTCGAGCAGGTCAAGGCGCTTGCGCATTACATGGCGCGCACCGAGGTCCACACCTATGCTTTCTCGGTGGCTGCGCAGGTCATTCTTTCGCTGTTCCCGTTTATCGTGCTGCTGCTGACGATTTCGCAGCGTGTGTTCCATTCCACGCGCATGGTTGATGTGGTCGGCCAGATGATGTCGAACTTCCTGCCGAATAATCAGGACTTCGTGATGCGCAACATGCGCGTCCTTGCCTTCGCGCATACGCAGACGCGCATCTTCTCCGTAGTGATGTTGCTAGTGACGACCACGGGTGTTTTCCTTCCGCTGGAGGTCGCACTCAACAGCGTCTGGGGCGTCACTAAGAACCGCTCGTACCTCATGAACCAGATCGTATCGCTCGGACTTGCGCTGGGAGTGGCGTTGCTGGCGATGGCCTCCGTCGCTCTCTCTGCCGCGCAACGCAGCGTGCTGGCGCTGCTGTTCATGGGGCATACGAACAATATCTTCTTCACCTTTATTGGCAACAGCTTCCTGAAGATCTGCGCGGGCATCGCCAGCGTGGGTCTTTTCTTCCTCATCTACTGGGGACTGCCTAATCGGAAGATCCCTGCACGCGCGGTGCTCCCCACGGCGATCGTCATGGGTATCCTGTGGGAGGTCGCGAAGTATCTCTACATCCTCGCGCTGCCGAAGCTCGATTTCCGTTCGGTATACGGGCCGTTCGAGGTGTCTGTAGGGCTCATGATGTGGGCTTTCATCTCCGGCCTGTTGCTGCTCGGAGGTGCCTATGTCTCAGCGACGCGCCAAGCCCTGCGCGAGACGCGCAAGGCTGACCTGGAACGCGAGTCTGAATCCTAATTGTTTGTTCTACCGGCTCGGCAGCTTCGCGTGGAAAGACTTTACGACGATGTCGTTCGGTTGACCGCCGCCCGGCAGCAGCGTGAATAGTGCTGGTCCATTCTGCGCCTGCATGCGTATCACCGACACGTCCGCCGAACCAGAATCTGCCACCAGCAACAGGTGCTCATCGGCAGAGAACGCGAGCGCATCCGGCTTTGATCCCGTGTGAACGCTTGCCTCTGGGCGGCCATCGTCGATGGAGTACAAGGTCGCAGAGTCCGAACCGAAGTCTGTGACCCACACGCTCGAATTGTCCTGGCTGATCACGGCGCGCGACGGCTTGGAGCCGACTACGTAGGTGCCGCTCACGTTGTTGTTCCACGTGTCGATCTCGGAGATGCTGTCGGAATCGAAGTTCGTCGAAAATACTTCGCCGCCGTCGGGCTTCACCGCAAGATGTGTCGGTGTCTTGCCTACGTCCAGCAGGCAGAGCATCTGGTCGTGTTGTAGGGTGGCATCCTGCTTGCCGCGCCACGAGTCTGCTGTCGCCGCCAGCCACACTACCATCACATTGTGCGCGCCGGAGCATGCGACAAAAGCCTTCGAACCCGAGTCGAGGTCCTGCGCCGAGTTCGGAATGACCGAAACATCGGTCGCGCCTTTGCAGCCCGAGAATGCCTCGCGCAGTTCCAGCGGTCGCGCTGAGTCCTCTGCATGAATCGTATAGACCGAGATGCTGCCAGCCACGCGATTGCTCACCACGAGCGTACGGTTGTCCGGGGAGACCCTCACCACGCCCGGTGCCTCGCCCGTTGCGCTGACGCTGATCTCGCGGCGCGTATCCAGATCCAGAACACTGACCGTATTCGAACCCGAGTTTGCCACGTAAGCGCGCTTGCCATCGGGCGCGACATCGATCGAGTAAGGCGTGCGATGGACGCCGATGGTCCGCACGACTTCGTTCTTCTCCGCATCAATCACCGACACGGAATCGCTGCCCATGTTCGCGACGTAGACCTCGTTGCGCACCGGATTCACGGCCATGCCCGTAGGCTGACGACCCACGGGCAATGTGCGGTCGCGGCGCAGATACACCAGGTCTAACACCGTCACGGTGTTATCCGCGCCATCCGAGACGTAAGCGAATTCGTGATAGCTAGCGGGGTACACAGGGAAACGATAGCGGTGACAGCCGCCCAGCAGCGCAGGCAGCAAAAGCGCCGCGCCTGCGAAGGCTCGTGGGCGAGAGACGAAGATAGGAAATGCTTTGGACACGCTTAATGGAGTGTAGGGAGGAACTGTCGCCTATGCAACGTTGTCGTTACTGCTTGGACTTGCGCCACGCGACCATCAGCCATGCCGCGTAGCCAAACTGCAGCACGAACACCGCGACATATGCGTAGACCAGGTGCCGTTGCGAGAGCGTATGGAAGGGAATCATAGTGCCTCCTGCGGTTCGTTGCCCAGAAAGCCGAGCGCGATGGCTGCTGCCTTTTGCTGTCGTCTGCGTTCGATCACATATCGAATGCCAAGCACGAGCCCACCCCACATAGCCCAGGCGAGCATATTCCAAAGAACGGCCGGATACATGCTGGGATCGATGCCCGAATCTGCGCCGCCGCCAAACACCGGCGCTGGATGCTGCGTGCGCCACCAATGGATCGACATGTAGCAGATGGGCACGTCCACCGCAGCAAAGATGCCGAGTACGGCTGAGATGATCGCGGTCTGTCCCGGCGCGGCGAAGCGGCGCAAGAGCACGTAGCTCACGTACAGCAGCCACAGCAGCAGATAGGTGGTCATGCGCGCATCCCACGCCCACCAGATGCCCCACGCTGCACGTCCCCACAGCGAACCGGTGGCCAGGCCAATGCTCGCGTACAGTACGGTGATCTCAGCCGAGGCCAGCGCGAACGCATCTGCGGCCTGTGCCCGCTCGATGTTGCGGCTACGCCAGTAGAGGTAGAGCAGCGACGCGATGCAGTTCAGGTAGGGCGGAATAAAGCTAAGGATCGCGTGCGGCAGGTGGTAGAAGAAGACTCGATACAGGTTGCCCATCGTCGCTTCGGTCGGCGCGGTCATCGCCTTATCAAAGCCAATCGCCATCACCGCCAGCGTCGCTGCGATATAGAGGTAAGCCCATACGGGCAGGGACCCGTTCGGCCGGGCATTCGTACTGGAAGCGTTCATCACGATACCTCGATTTTATCGCTTTAGGTGCGACACCTGCGTCGCAAAAGTCCGCTAATCGGCGTTCAGAATTGTTTCGAAGAGCAGAACGCATATGGTTGTAAACACAACCACATACGCCACCAAAACCTTAAGCCATAGCGTGGGTTCGAAGTCGCCGGTGAGCACCGCCGTCGTCGCTTGGATCATGGCCAGCAGCGAAGGCATCGTAATGGGCAGTAATACCAGCGGCAGCAGTGTCTCGCGATTGCGCGTGCGCAGGCTCAGTGCGGCAAAGAACGTGCCGTTCACTACGAGCGACCATGTGCCCAACGGCAGAATCAGCAGGAGCTTCCAGCTATCGCCCAGCGGGTGCAGGTTGTAAAAGATAATGAACACTGGGGCGAGCACCAGCTCCACCACCATCACTGATAGAAAGTTCGCAATCGCCTTGCCGACGAAAAGTGCCGACGCCGGGGAAGGTGAGAGTCGATGCGCGTCGAGCACATGGTTGTTCAGCTCGCGCGCCCAGCTCTGGTTGAGCGCCGTCATCGAAGCAAACAGTACGGCCACGCACATCAGACCACCGCTGATCTGCCGGGCAATCGTCGGGAACGACGTTGGGTCGAAGGCCAGCGCGAACACCACCACTACGAGCAGGGAAAAGAACAGCATCCCGTTGATGGAGTCCTTGGTGCGTAACTCCAGCCGCAGATCCTTGCGCAGATGCCCCCACACGATGCTCGCGTAGCTCATGCGGTCACCGATTTGGTGATGTCTGCGAGTGTCGCTTCGCCCGCAGAAGAGACTGCGCGGAGATAGTCGGCCGGCGACATGAGCAGCTGCAATCCACGTTGTCCTGCTGAGATCGAGATCACATCGAATAGCTCGATCGTCTCGTCCGCGAAAGCAGGGAAGGGCTTTTTTGCAGCGAGCACCGTCACGCCACCGCGAATGTACCCGGTCAGCGGCTCAACGTCTTTCAGCGATGCCATCTCGACTTTGCGTGCTCCAGCGGCTGCGGCGAGCTTCTTCAGGTCAAGCTCTGCATCGCCCGGCACCACGCCAAATACATGTTCGTTGTCAGAGGTCTTCGTCAGTAGCGTCTTGAAGACCTGTTCCGATGGCAGTCCAATCTTGCGAGCCACGCTAATAGCCGTCAGATCGTCGGGGTCGACCTCGTACGCTCGCAGTTCGTAGGTGATGCCGAGTCCATCCAGCAGTCGCGCCGCGTTCGTCTTGCTTACCTTCGCGTGGCTCATGCCGTTACCTCTGTGCCCGCAACGACGGCATCGTCGCCTTCGATCAAAGATATCTGCCCACCACTTAACGTCACGGTTGTTTTTGCCAGCGGCCGCGCCAGTTCGTGCTGGTGCGTCGTCAGCAGCAGCGTCCGAGCCAAGCCGTCTTCTCCCGGCTCTGACAAGTATGCAATCAATCGCTCGACCATCCCGCGCGCCGAACCGATATCGAGGTTCGAGAACGGCTCGTCCAGCAGCAGCAGTTGGGGCTTCGCCATCAGCACACGAGCGAGTGAGGCGCGCTGCCGCATTCCTTGCGAAAACTCGCTCACGTGGCGCGTCAGTGCAGGGTCAAGCCCAACCTCGCGCATCGCGCTGGCAGCTATATGCTCAAGTTCGCTGCGGCTCTCGCCCAGGCCATTCATCTGCGCGAAGTAGGTAAGGTTCTCCATAGCCGTCAGCTCGTCGTACAGCATCGTTGCATGGCCCATGGTTCCGATGGCGCCACGCTGGCTCTGTGGCCGTTCTCCAAATACGGTCACCCCACCATAGGTGGGTGATGCCAGCCCGGACACCAGCTTCAGCACCGTCGATTTGCCTGCGCCGTTTTCGCCCAGCAACACCACGCTGCTGCCTGCGGGCAAGGTGAGCGAAACATTGCGCAGCGCCACGAAGCTTCCATATAGCTTCGACACACGGTGCAGCCGCACAGCTATCGCCGCATCGGTACCAGCCACCTCTTCGCGCATCTCAGAAACCGTCATCATTCCAAGGACTCTTCCGCAAGTATAGTTCGCGGCCATCCTTCGCGACCCTTTGCGTCACCTCTGCGCCCTCCGCGTTCTGCCTCTGTGTGGCGATGTGCCGGAGGAACGAGCGTAGACGCATCTCGATACCGCTCTCTCTTGCACCCCACCATCAACGGTGCTAGTGTTAATCCATTCCTCTCGCTTCGGCGGGTCGGATTTCATGCAGAGTGGTTGAGGGACGAGCCCTGTGACGCCACGACAACCGGACAAAACACAGTACCGGTGTCAACTCTCTCCTGGAAGTCGCAGGGTACATGAGATTCAGTGGAAGCAGAGCCGTATCTATCCAGGCTAGGCCTCATCCGCGTGACTCTCCGTATCCTGAGACCCCCAGACAACTAGAGAGTGGCTCTCACAGAGCAGGACCCCGCAACCATCGGAGTTGATCGATGGCGTCTTCCGTTTCTGAGAACTTGTCCCAAACCGTGTATGAGCTGCGCTGTAACGAGTGCGGCAAGAGCTTTGGCAACCGCCCCCTTTCGGCGTGCGAGGATTGCCTGGCTCCCCTCGAAGTCCACTACGACCTCGAGTCCGTCCGTGGCCGCTTTACCCGTGAATCCATCGCCGCAGGCCCGGCAAACATCTGGCGTTACAAGGAACTGCTGCCCATTCCGGCCGGCTATCAGCCCGATCTTCCCGTAGGCTTCACGCCGCTCATACGCGCGAAGAACCTCGGCAAGCGCATCGGTGCAAACAATCTCTTCATCAAGAATGACTCCGTGTGCTTCCCCACGCTTTCCTTCAAGGACCGCGTCGTCTCGGTCGCCCTTGCCAACGCGCAGGCCTTCGGATTTGCGACGGTCGGCTGCTCCTCGACTGGCAACCTCGCGAACTCAGTTGCCGCGCAGGCCGCTCGCCTCGGCCTCAAGGCCACGATCCTCGTGCCCGCCGATCTTGAAGCCGCGAAGATCCTCAACACGCAGGTCTACGGCGCGCGCCTCGTGCGCATCGACGGCAACTACGACCACGTCAACCGCCTTTGCACGCAGATCGCCGATGAGTACAACTGGGGCTTCGTCAACGTAAACCTCCGCCCCTACTACGCGGAAGGCTCGAAGACCGTGGGCTATGAGATCGCTGAACAGCTTGGCTGGAAGCTCCCCGACAACATCGTCTGCCCCATGGCCGGCGGCTCGCTGATTCGCAAGATCCGCAAGGCCTTCAAGGAGCTCATCGCGCTCGGCCTCGTCGAGCCAAAAGAAGTGCGCTTCTTCGGAGCGCAGGCTACCGGTTGCTCGCCGATCTCGCAGGCTGTAAAAAATGGCTGGGACTACATTGAGCCGCAGAAGCCCAACACCATCGCCCGCTCGCTCGCTATCGGCAATCCCGCTGATGGCCCGGCTGCAGCCAAGATGATTCAGGAAACAGGCGGCTGGGCTGAGGATGTGTCCGACATCGAAATCGTCTCCGGCATCCAGGAGCTTGCCGAGACCGAAGGCATCTTCACCGAGACTGCTGGCGGCGTCACCACCTCCGTCACTGCGCGGCTCTACGCACACGGCCGCATCTCGCCCGATGAGCTCACCGTAACGGTCATCACCGGCAACGGCCTCAAGACCACGGATGCTCTCGAAGGTCGCTTTATCGCTGAGCCAGCCGTGAAGCCCAAGCTCGCCGCGTTCGACGAATACCTCCGCTCGCTCGACGGCACCCCTGAAATCGCTGCTGAAGAAGAGCTCGCCACGGTTTAGATAGGGCATGGCTTTAGCCATACCCTTGGAATCACCTGAAAGACGGAGGGGCTTTAGCCCCGGAACAAGCAGGAGCAAGACCTTGAGCGTAAAAGTAGTCATCCCCACCGCACTCGCCCGCCACACCGACGGACAGAAGACCTTCCACTCCGAAGCAGCCAATCTCACTGCGCTGCTCACGGAGTTCGACGCAAAGTTCCCCGCACTCTCTGAGAACGTGAAGGATGAGCATGGCAAGTTGCGCAAGTTCATCAACGTCTACGTCAACGATGAAGACATCCGCTTCCTCGGCGGCGACACACACGCCTTTGAAGATGGTGACGAAGTCATGCTGATCCCCTCTATCGCAGGCGGGTCGCGCTAGATCTAGTGCTGCTGAGGTAGCTGCGCGTGCGCGACCCGCGCAGCTACCTGGGCAGGATCGAACACAGGCGAGGAACAAGAGGTCGCCGTACACAGAAACATCGCCGCTCGCGGTAGCTGCGGATACTGCACACTCGTCGGCAGCGGATGCGGATCGCTCGGATCGCGCCACTCGATCACCTCGTGCTGCGTGAATGCTCGCAGCGCAGCTGTATGCAGGCCCATCGCGGCGGCATCGTTCTTCCCGCCGAGAATCGTGACATGCAGCGGTGCCGTCTGCAGATCGTCGTGCGCCAGCAGCGTACCCGCCGATAGCCACTGCTTCGCCACGCTGGGAGCAGCGAGATAGCGCATCGCCTCTTCCGCGAGCTTGCGATCCCCATCATTGCCGTTCGCCGCACTCAGCAGAGACGCAAACTGCACCAGCGCCACATTCTCTTCGCGATCGGCGTGGGGCTTGAACGCCGTATCGGTCGCCGTCGCTGACGTGATGAATCCTGTCCCGGCAGCCAGCGGCTTGAAGTGTCCCGCGATAAAGCTTGCCGCTCCTTGCGCTCGATCCAGGTCGCGCCGGTCGCCATCGACCAGGTACAGTGTGAGGAACGCCTGCCCCATGGATAGCGTGTCAGCGAGATACGGCCCGGCGGGGTCACGATCGTCATGCCGATAGCCTCCGCCCGGAAGGCTGCGATGCATCACGATCCAGTCCGCGGCTCTGCGCGCATCCTTCAACGCAGACGCATCGCCGCTGACTGCATACATTTCAGCTAGCGCCTGAATCGTCCACCCGTTCTCGCGTGCATACACGTGCTTGTCTACGCGCGGCACGCCCTGTGCCATGCGGCCAGCATCATTCAGCGCGAAGTAGGGAGCATTCTCCGTGCCATCGTCATGCAGGTCGGCATCCTGCGATACAAACACCGCGCCTGTCGCCTCATCGGTTAGAAACCTGCGCACGTATTTATGTACAGCCTGCGCCGTCGCCAGCAGGGAAGCATCGTGCGTCTGCCCATAGGCCAGCGCATACGCTCGCAGGTAGGAGTCTTGAATAAAGATCAGCTTCTCAAAATGAGGCTCATTCCAGACCCCATCGACCGAGTATTGATACGCCCCACCCCATGCAGGATCAATGAGCGCCTGCCCCTGCTTTAGGCTCAGCGCCATGCGCTGTTTGTACGTCGCATCACCAGCCGCCGCGAACCTCAGCCCCAGCAGGTAGCTATCCACATCGAGGTACTTATGCCCGAAGGCCCACCCAGCTTCTTGCTTGTCGTACTGCGCTTCGAAGTTCTTCTTCACCACAGCCAGTAGAGCAGGGGAGATCGTAGCATCCGCCGCTGTCTGCAGCCGCGTCTCTCTCTCGATGCTCGGCCCCGGCGATGGGTCCTTGATGATCGCCCGCAGCATCGAAGCCATCTGCTTCGGCTCAATGTATCCCTGCCGCTTCACAATCTCGCTGCCATCCGCAGCAAAGACCACCGTTGCTGGCCAGCCGTAGTCCTGGTAGCGATTGGAGATGTCCGGTCGCGCATCCTGATCTACGCGGATCAACAGGTACTTGTCATTCAACAGCTTGATTACCGCAGGGTTGCTGTAGGTTTCGGCATCCATCACGTGGCACCAGTGGCACCACACGGCTTCAAGATCGAGTAGCACAAACTTGTGCTGCTGCTTTGCCTGCGTAAAGACATCCTGCGACCATGGCTGCCATTTCAACGCCTCGTTCACAGCCGTTTTCTGCGCGAGACACGCAGGGCCCGCAACCGCCAGCGTTATCCACAACCCGAGTCTCTTGAGGTGTCTCATCATAAGGAGTACGAGCCCCTGAGCCTCTCTGGATGTCAGATACGGAAAGCCGCAATCCGTTGCGCTGCCTCGGCCAGTTCTGCGTCCTTCTTCGCGAAGCAGAACCGCAGAAGATCTTCGCCCCGATTCACGCCGCTGGCATCACTCCCAAAGAACGCGGATCCCGCCACGGCAGCTACGCCCGTCTCCTTCAACAAGCGTCTCGCTCGCTCGCGTCCATCCTTACCTGGAATATTCTTCGTATCAGCCAGCACGTAGTACGCGCCAGTCGGAACCGAGGGCGTCAGCCCAGCCGTCCGCAGGGCCCCGCACAACACGTCACGCTTCTTCTGATGATCCGCCGCCACGCTCGTATAGAAGTCCCCCGGTAGCGCGAGCAGCCCCGTCGTCACGCCATGCTGCAGCGGAGCGGGCGCACACACGTACACCAGGTCATGGAAGTAGCTGATCGCTGGCATCCAGCGCTCGCTCGCTGCTAGATACCCGAGCCGCCATCCCGTCACCGAAAACGTCTTCGAAAATCCAGAGATGGTGATCGTCCGTTCCGCCATCCCCGGCAGCCGCGCTATGCTGAAATGCTCCACGCCGTCGTAGACGAAGTATTCGTACATCTCGTCGGTAATCACAAACAGATCATGCTCGATCGCAAACGCCGCAAGTGCTTCCAGTTCATTCTGCGAGAACACCTTACCCGATGGATTCGACGGTGAGTTCAGAATGATCGCCCGTGTCCGCGGCGTAATCGCAGTTCGCAGTCTGTCCGCGTCGAAGGCCCACTCCGGCGCCTCCAGCGGCACAATTACCGGCGTAATTCGCATCGACCGCAGCGTGCTCAGGTGATAGCCGTAGAACGGCTCGAACACGATGCACTCATCCCCTGCGTTCAGCAGCGCCATGCAGGTCGCCTGCATCGCCCCCGTCGCTCCGCTGGTCACCAGCACCTGTGTATCGGGATCTACCTCGAGCTGATTAAAGCGCGCAAACTTCTGCGCAATCGCCTCTCGCAGCGATTCAATCCCATCCGCCCGGGTGTAGATGTTGTGCCCCGCATGGATCGCCTCAATCGCCGCCTCAACAACTGGATGCGGGGTGTCCGTATCGCAGACTCCCTGCGCAAGGTTGATGCCGTTGACCGCGGCACACGCGACGCTCATGGCGCGGATTTCCGACTGCACCTGATTGGGCGCAAGGTCACTCACACGAAGATTACTGGCAATAGCTGTCGTCATAGTCATAAATCAAGGTGCCTATAGCAGAAAACGTCTGTCTGCGCTGTGTCCCATAGTGTATGCGAACAGCCTCAACTCTTGATATTCCAACCTGGGCGCGACATATTTTGAGATCCATACAACGCAGGCAGCCCCGAAGGTCTCTCATGTGATGGTTTACGTATTTCCAATTTTTCGCACAGGTGATCGTTATGTGGCTTTTGCTCGCGTTGATTCTGCTTCTCGTTTGGGGCGGTTCTTTCTTTGCCTTTCACGTCACAGGCTTCCTCATTCACATCCTGATCGTCTTCGCGGTGATCTCGCTGATCATGAATTTCGTCAGCGGCCGCAGAGCTTGATCAGGTCCAATCGACAAAAGGCCGAGCCATTGCTGGCTCGGCCTCGTCGTTTTAATACCCATGTGTCCTTACTGATGGGCTACGTTCGTCGCAGCTGGCTGCGCCACTGGGGGAATCGTCGCGGAAGCTAGAACCTCAGGCGTCTCCTCCGCCAGCTTGGGCAGCTTCCGGACCAGCGCAATCTCCAGCACCTCATCCATCTGCTCCACCCAGTTCAGCTTCATCTCGTTCTTGATCAGGTCGGGAAGATCGGCAAGATCCTTCTTGTTGTCCGCTGGCAGAATCGCCTCGCGGATTCCGGCGCGATGAGCCGCCAGCAGCTTTTCCTTCAAGCCCCCGATCGGTAGCACCTTGCCGCGTAGCGTGATCTCACCCGTCATCGCGATATCGCGACGAACCTCGATGCGCGTCAAAGCACTCGCCAGCGCCGTCGCCATCGTGATGCCAGCAGAAGGTCCGTCCTTCGGGATCGCTCCCTCCGGCACATGGATATGGATGTCGATGTTGCGGTAGAAGTCCTTGGGAAGTCCCAGGTGCTGCGACCGCGAACGAATCCAAGTCAGCGCCGCCTGCGCGCTCTCCTGCATCACATCACCCAGCTGCCCGGTCGGCGTCATCTTGCCCTTGCCGTCCAGCACCTGCACTTCGGTCTGCAGGATCGATCCGCCCATCTCCGTCCAGGCCAGCCCGGTGACGAGGCCGATCTCGCTCTTCTCCTGCACCTGGCTGTCGCGATACCGTGCCACACCCAGAAGTCCTTCAAGCGATTCACTGGTGACGGCTTCAACGTACTTGCCGTCTTTCACCACCTTGCGCGCGATCTTGCGGCAGAGGTTCCCGATCTCGCGCTCGAGGTTACGAACGCCAGCCTCACGCGTGTAGTAGCGGATCACGTCGCGCAGCGCATCGTCGGTAAAGCTGATCTGCTCGCCGTTCAGGCCTGTGCCTTCCAGCTGCTTCTTCACCAGATACTGCTTCGCTATCTCGAGCTTCTCGACTTCGGTATAGCCGGTCAGGCGCAGAATCTCCATGCGGTCCTGCAGGGGGCCGGGGATCGTGTGCAGCACGTTCGCTGTCGCCACAAACAACACCTGACTCAGGTCGTACTCCACATCGAGATAGTGGTCCTGGAAACTGTTATTTTGCTCCGGGTCCAGCACCTCCAACAGCGCGCTCGCAGGGTCGCCACGGAAGTCCGAGGCCATCTTGTCGATCTCGTCCAGCATGATCACCGGATTCTTCGTGCCGGCCTTCTTCATGCTTTGGATAATCTGGCCAGGCAGTGCTCCGATGTATGTACGGCGATGTCCGCGAATCTCAGCCTCGTCACGCACGCCGCCCAGCGACATGCGCACAAACTTGCGGCCCGTCGCCTTCGCGATGCTCATGCCCAGCGAGGTCTTACCAACGCCCGGAGGTCCGACAAAGCAGAGAATCGAACCCTTGGGATTCTTCACGAGCTGGCGCACCGCGAGAAATTCGAGGATGCGGTCCTTGATCTTCTCCAGCCCGTAGTGGTCTTCGTTCAACACCGTTTCGGCGTTCTCGATCGAACGAATCTCCTTCGACTTCTTCTTCCACGGCACGGCCAGCAGCCAGTCGAGGTAGTTGCGGCTCACTGTCGATTCGGCCGACATCGGGGGCATCGCTTCGAGCTTCTTCAGCTCCTGCAAAGCCTTCTCCTTCACCTCGGCCGTCATCCCGGCCTCTTCAATCTTCTTTTTCAGATCGTCGAACTCGCTGCGCTCACCGCGACCAAGCTCCTTCTGGATCGCCTTGATCTTCTCGTTGAGGTAGTACTCCTTCTGCGCGCGCTCCATCTGCCGCTTCACGCGGCTCTGGATGCTGCGGTCCATGTTCAGCTTCTCAATGGCAATGTCCAGCGTGTCCGCAATCCGCGATAGGCGAATCTCGGGATCGAACACTTCGAGTATCTGCTGCTTCTCTTCGATCGACAGTGGCAGGTTGGCGGCGATCACATCGGCCAGCTTCGCCGGGTCATCCGTACGCAAGGCCGCTGCACTCTCCTGATTCAGGCTCTGCTGAAGCTTGCCGTACTGCTCAAATAACTGGTGCACGCGCGCGACCAGCTGGTCGGTCTGTGGCGTCGATACGAGCTCCACCTGCGACACCCGCACCGTAGCGACAAAGAAGCCATCGTCGTCGTTAATGTCGGTCGCACTTGCGCGCTCCACACCTTCCACCAGCACCTTGATGTTGCCGTCGGGCATACGCACAGACTGCACAATGTTGCCGATCACACCGACCGTGTAGATGTCGTCCCCCGTCGGCTCGTCGACAGACGCATCGTGCTGAGCTGCGAGGAAGATCTTGCGGTCGCCGTTCAGCGCCTCTTCCAGCGCGCGGACGCTCGATTCTCGACCCACCACAAACGGGGCCATCATGTGCGGAAAGATCACCATCTCGCGGATGGGCATCATCGGGAGCTTGCGCTGGGCGCCAGTCAGTAGATCGCGTTCGTCGTTGGTCATTATGTCTCCCAAGATTAGACGCGCGTTACAGCTCTACGATGCGCGGTCATGGCTTGAACGAAATTGTACCCGTCGCAGGGCAGGGAAACGCGCCGCAGACTGCACTGTTTTGCGCGCAACGAAAAACGGGTGACCATTTCAGGCCACCCGCTTTACTCTCACTGCTTTGCGCTAACGTTTGTCTTAGCCGGCCTTTTCGAGAACCACCGGAATCGTGATCTCGCGGTTCTTCACCATCTCTTCGGTGATCACCAGTTCCTTCACCTTCTTCGTGTTCCCAGGGATGGTGTACATCAAATCCAGCATCAGCTCTTCCAGAATCATGCGCAGGCCGCGAGCGCCAACCTTGCGCAGCAGAGCCTCACGAGCAATCTCACGAGCCGCGTCATCGGTCCACGTAACCTTAACACCCTCATATTCGAACAGCCGGGCGTACTGCTTCAGCAGCGCATTCTTAGGTCGCGTTAGAATGTCGATCAGCGCAGCCTCATCCAGCTCATCGAGGATACCCAGCACCGGAAGACGTCCCACGAACTCCGGGATCAGACCGTACTTCAGCAGGTCCTGAGGTTCAGCCTTGCGCAGCAGTTCGGTATCGCGCTGGGCACGGATCGGGGTAACGGTCTCGCCCTCCTGCACCTCGCCGATGGCCTTGAAGCCCATCGCCTTCTTGCCGACGCGACGTCCAATTACCTTTTCGAGTCCCACAAACGCTCCGCCACAGATGAACAGAATGTTCGTCGTGTCGACGATCGTGAACTCCTGGTGCGGGTGCTTGCGTCCACCCTGCGGCGGAACATTCGCAATCGTGCCTTCCAGCAGCTTCAGCAGCGCCTGCTGTACGCCTTCACCGCTCACATCGCGGGTAATCGACGGGTTCTCGTCCTTGCGGCCGATCTTGTCGATCTCGTCGATGTAGATAATTCCCGATTGGGCACGTGTCACGTCGCCATCCGCAGCCTGCAGCAGCTTCAGGATGATGTTTTCCACATCTTCGCCTACGTAGCCGGCCTCAGTCAGCGTCGTCGCATCCACAATCGCAAACGGCACATCGAGCATCTTAGCCAGCGTCTGCGCCAACAATGTCTTGCCCGAACCGGTCGGCCCAACGAGCAGGATGTTCGACTTCGCCATCTCCACGTCGTTACCGCGTGTGCGGTTCATCTGGATCCGCTTGTAGTGGTTGTACACCGCCACCGCGAGCTTCTTCTTGGTCTGGTCCTGCCCAATGACGTACTCATCGAGAAACGTCTTTACCTCAGCAGGCTTCGGCAGATGCGCGGGAGCTGCTCCTGGCTGCGAGTCTCCCTTGTCATCTTCAAGGATCGAATTACAGACGGCAACGCACTCGTCGCAGATATACGCGCGTGGGTAATCTGAGGGTGACGAGATCAGCTTCGCGACCGCATCTTGAGACTTGTGGCAGAACGAGCAGCGGAGAGATTCTTCCGGGCCCCTGGAGGTCTTCATAGACAATTGAACTCCTTTGTGGCCGCTGCCGCATAAACGGAGTCATACGGCAGAAACAAGACAAGTTTACACCCGCAGTCAACCCTTACGGATGTACGAAAGTAATGCGGCACAGATCAAGGCAGTACCGTATCGCGGGTGATACCTGGCTCGAAAATGGCAGCAAAAAGCCCTGCACCGATCCGCCAGAGCGGTCGATGCAGGGCCCGTGGGTTACTAAACGCGCGGCCGATCGATAATGTCGTCGATAATGCCGTACTCCTTGGCCTGCGGAGCGGTCATGATGAAATCGCGTTCCACATCGCGCTCTATGCGCTCGAGCGGCTGGCCGGTGCTTTGGCTCATCAACTTGTTGGTCAGCTCACGAATACGCAGAATCTCGCGCGCGTGAATGTCGATGTCCGTCGCCTGTCCGCCAAGGCCGCCCATCGACGGCTGGTGGATCAGGATGCGCGAGTTCGGCAGCGTGAACCGCTTGCCCTTCTTGCCCGCCATCAGCAGGAACGCGCCCATCGACGCCGCCTGTCCGATGCAGAACGTCACCACATCGTTCTTGATGTAGTTCATCGTGTCGTAGATCGCAAGTCCGGCGCTGATCGATCCGCCCGGCGAGTTGATGTACAGCTGGATGTCCTTCTCTGGGTCTTCGCCAGAGAGAAAGAGCATCTGCGCGATGATCAGGTTCGCGACGTTATCGTCGATCGGCGTTCCCAGGAAGATGATGTTGTCGCGCAGCAGACGGCTGTAGATGTCGTACGACCGCTCGCCACGGCTCGTCTGCTCCAGCACCATCGGTATCAGTCCCATTGGCTCTCTCTTTCTTGCAACGCTGTTGCCGTTGTCTTTCTTGTTGTCATTCCCGCAGGGAATCTGCTTTGCACCTGCTTGAAGGGGCACGGCTTCAGCCGTGCCATATATGCCTGCCACAAGAATACGGCTTAAGCCGCTGAGGGCAATTTCTCCGCGGTGGATAAATTGCCCTCAGGTCTTCAGTTTTCGTGTCGTACCTAGCCAGCCAGCTTCTCGTACAGCGCCGCGCCGGTCTTCTCGCGCAGCAGCTGCTCACGAATCCGCGGCAGCGAGCCCTCATCCTTTAGCCGCTTGTACAGCTGCTCCATCGGCTCGCGGGCCTGCAGCGAAATCATCAGCAGCTCCTGCTCGAACTCCTCGTCCGACAGCTCGATGTTCTCGGCCTTCGCCACCTTGTCCAGAATCATCGAGATCTTCACCTCGTTGACGGCCTGATCGCGCTGCGCCTCGCGCAGACGTCCGAAGTCCAACTGACGCATCGCATCCGAGCTCATGCCCTGCTGTGCCAGCGCACGCAGACCGCGCTCCAGGCGAGCATCCACCTGCTGCTGCACAAACGTCTCGGGAACCGGGAAGCTGTACTTCGCCACCAGCTCGTCGAGCATCTTGTCGCGGGCCTGCGACTTGATCGCGTCGGCCTTGCGGCTCTGGGCGCGCTCACGCAGCTTCGTTTCGAAGTCGTTCCAGTCGCTGTACGGTCCAAGCTGCTTGGCAAACTCCTCGTCGCGCTCCGGGAAGCTCTTCGACTTGATCGCCTTCACTGTCACGTCGTAGGCCACGGTCTTGCCAGCCAGGCGGTCATCGCCGAACTCAGCGGGGTAGGTCGCCTCGAAGCTCAGCTCCTGGCCAACCTTCGCTCCGCGCAGAGCTTCCGTGAACGCCTGCAGCGTGTTCTTGCCGCCGACCTGGATCATGACATCCTCGCCGGTGATCTCGTTTTCGGGCTTCGGTGCCTGCTCTTCGCCGACAACCGATGCCAGCTCCTGGAGCTGGCCCTTGAAGCCGATCTCTGCCCAGTCGCCATCGACCAGCGGGCGGTCCTCTTCTACCGTCTCCACTGTCGCGTGGTGGTCGAGCACATTGTTCAACTCGGCTTCAAAATCCTCATCGGTCAGCGCGGTATCCGGCTTCTCGACCGAAATTGTGTCATAGCCCGGAACCTCGAACGTTGGCAGCACTTCGAACGTCGCCGTAAACTTCAGTGGCAGACCCTCTGCCAGTTGCAGCTCGCTCAGCTGGGGCTCGCTCACCGGCTGCACGTTCTGCTCCTGCAGGGCCTTGCGGAACTTCTCGCTCACCAGCGACTCGAGAACCTCCTGGCGAAGCTCGCGCGCAAAGCGGCTCTTGATCAACGTCGGGGGAACCTTGCCAGCGCGGAAACCCGGAATGCGGGCCATCTTCGTATAGCGCTTGGTCACCTGCTGGAAGGCCTTGGCGACCTCTTCCTCGGGAGCCTCGACGCTGATGGTCTTCGTCAGCTCAGGGTTCAGCACTGGTCCATGGTGATGGTGCTCGTGGTCATGCCCGGCGTGGTCGTGATCGTGACCGGCATGGTCATGGTCCTGCGTGTGCTCGGTCGTCGTTGCCAAAGTCTCTTCGTTAACTGTCTCGGTGGGGGTCAATGTGATGCCTTCCAAAGGTCGTGGGCGACTAGGAATTTGCGCCGATCCCTGTCCGCTGAGGCTCTCCTCTTCAGAAGAAGCCAGCCAGGGTCTGCACTGCGCCAACAATAAGGATACGAGGCCATGAGGCATGGGTCAAACGGAGCCCGATGGTGACTAAATGCAGATTCCTCCGCTTCGCTGCAGAATGACAAACTCTAATCTTGTCATTCCGTAGCGAAGCGGAGGAATCTGCATCTTTCGCAGGATGCTTACCTACCGACCACCCTTGATATAAACCCAGCCAGCTTCCTGCTTCTCCACCACCTCAACGATCCCGGCAGGCACCGGAACCATATCAGGCAGCAGGTCCTTCAACTCCAGCTTGTGAGCCCGCATCGCGTTCTGGCAGGCCATGAACTTCACGCCCATCTCCTGCAGCTTCTTGATGTCCTCGGCCACGGCGGAATCGCCCTTGATCATGTTGATCCCCGGCCCAAATGCCACGATCTCCACCTCGGTCGCGTCCGGCTTCACGCCATTGATCAGGTTGCGCGCGTTCCCCAGCGTCAGGTTCCAGTCAGCCACATCCCCGGAGGTCACGCCAAACACCACCTTGTGCGTCTTGCCGGTGCTCTGTGCCTTCAACGAGGGCACCAGGCCGACCACCAACATCATGCAAACCGCGAGCAGCAAACTCCGTCTCTTCATCGTCGTTCTCCTTGGAAACCTTCGGCTGGAATCCCACTAGCCTACATCACGCGACCACACCGCACTCTGGGTGCCCTATGTCCGGATTCTCGGACGTGGATTCGCAGGATGCACCCTCATCCACCGAACCTAGAACTTCGCATACGCCTCATTGAACTTCGGTCGCTGCTGCGCCTTGATAAACGCTGCCACATCCGTAGCCTCCTGCGCGCTCAGCGTTCCCTTGCGCGTCTCCGGCATATTGGCATGAACAAACGCCGCCAGCTTCGGAACCGTATCCATCCCCGCGCCGTCATTGAACGAGTCCGCTCCCCACAGTGGAGGATACGGTCTGCTTGCGCCTTCGCCATTCGCTCCATGGCACCCCGCGCATTGCACGGCATAGATCTCCGCTCCATGCTCCGGATCGGGCGTCAGCACGGGCAGCAACCACAGTCCGCGTCCCGAAAACTTTGCCTCGTCCACATGCGGTTCGGACAGCCAGCGAATATATGCCAGCAACCCCTTCATCTCCGCGCTATCAGCCGGCAGCGGCGTCCCATCCTCGCTCCGCGTCATGCACTCTTCTATGCGATCCTGCAGCGTCACCTTCCGCCCGGCCCGCTTGCTGAACTGCGGATACGCCTGTTCCGATCCCACCACTGGTGCCGCATACGGGGCAGTTCCGCCGCCCAGGTGGCAACTCCCGCAGGCAATCCGCGACTTCGTGTAGGCCGCGCCGTACACCGGTGTCTCATTGAACAGCCGTCGCCCATACTCAACATCCGCACGCTGCCCGTCGTCGAGATCACCCAGTCTGCCCATCCGCCACGCTCGCCCCTTCACCGCGTCCGGTCGCGTCCACGGCAGCGTCTGGTTGCGCAACAGCAGCCCGAGCCCGATCGCTCCCATGTAGATCAGCAGGATCAGCGCAGCAACCGTGATGGGCAAAGCTCGTTTCATTGTCGAAGCAGGGAAGTCTTACCAATTGTAGCGATCTCCGCCCGGATTCACGCGCAGATCCGGTCAGACCGCTCTCAGCACTTGTCATCCATTGCAGCCCGGTGCTATAAGTTGCCGCCAGCAAATTGTTCGAACTTCGAGCAGCCCGATTGCGGCTACCTCCCACGGAGACCCCACCATGGCACCCGAACCAACCAATCGTCGCGAGTTCCTGAAGACCTCCACCGCCGCGCTCGCTGCCACCGCCATCTCTGCCAGCACGCTCTGGACCGCCCGCAGCTACGCCGCCATCCCCGGCGCCAACGATCGCGTCCGCACCGCCGTCGTCGGCTGCGGCGACCGCATGAAGCAGTCCCTCATTCCCGCCTTCGCCGAGCACGCCAAAGCCCAGAACTTCGAGTTCGTCGCCGTCTGCGACATCTGGAACAAGCGCCGCGAAGAAGGCAAGGACTACATCAAGAAGGTCGCGGGCTTTGACGTAGAACCTGTCGAAAACACCGACAAGCTCTACGCACGCAAAGACATCGACGCCGTCGTCATTGCTACTGCCGACTTCCAGCACGCCCGCTGCGGCATCGAAGCCGTCAACGCCGGTCGCGATGCCTACGTTGAAAAGCCGACCGCGCACTTTATGGAAGACGCCCGCAACTTCCGCGCCGCCGTACACAAGACCGGCAAGATCGTGCAGGTGGGCACCCAGCGCCGCTCCACGCCCAGCTACATGAAGGCAGCCGAGTACATCAAGTCCGGCGCGTTCGGCGATATCGTCATGGTCGAGATGTGCTGGAACGTCAACCAGCCCGGCCGCTGGCGTCGCCCCGACGTCGTGCCGCTCCTCAAAGAACAGGATACCGACTGGCACCGTTACTGCATGGGCGTCATCAAGGACAAGTTCGATGCCCGCAAGTACCTAGAGTTCCGCCTCTTCTGGCCCTACTCCTCCGGTATCCCCGACCAGTGGCTCGTCCACCAGATCGACACCGTCCACTGGTTCACTGGCCTGCCACACCCGCGCTCGGTCGTCGCCAACGGCGGCATCTACCACTGGAAGGACGGACGCACCAACTGGGACACGATGACCGCTGTCTTCGACTACGGCCCGCTCGACGATCTCACCAAGGGGTTCCAGGTGCAGTACACCTCGCGCTTCACCAACTCGGCGAACGGCGTCAAGGAGCTCTACTACTCCAACGGCGGCATGATCGACATGGACAAGCAGACCGTCACTGACACAGGTGGCCTCTCCGCCAAGGAAGCCGCCGCCATGGGCATGAAGGAGAACAAACTCAAGAGCATGTCGCTCGGCGAAGCTGCTGCCACCTCCAACGATGCCAACACCGGCAAGGACCCGCAGACCGGCGCCAACATGTTGAACTGGATGGAGTGCGTCCGCAGCCGCAAAACGCCCAACGCCAGCATCGAAGCAGGCTACAGCCACTCCATCGCGCTGTGCATGAACGTGGCTGCCATCCAGACTGGCCAGAAGGTCACCTTCGACGATAAAACGCAGCAGGTGATGGTCGGAGGCAAGGTCTATGCCTGATCTCGCCACGTCCCTCAGCAGTTGTCATCCTGAGCGCAGCGAAGGACCTGCTTCTGAAACTACCCCGCATTTGTCCTCTCGACCGAACCCCGAGCAAGCGAAGCGCCACGAAGCGGCAGGGGAGAGACCCCTGTCTTCGCCTGCTCGTACTCTGAACGAAGCTTCCTTCACGCCCAACCCTGAGCGCAGCCGACGCGAACTGGAACGCGCTGCGCTCTGGCTTTTCGCCGCAGCCACTCTCCTCGTCCTGACTGCGACCATCGCCACAGCTCAGTCCGTCAAGCTCACCGAAGACAAATCTCACCGCCGCGTCGACATCACCGTCGATGGCAAACCTTTCACCAGCTACCTCTGGCCCGATCTCTCCGATCCCAAGGCGCTGAAGAAGCCCGTTCTCTACCCGCTTATCGACTCCGACGGCGTCACCGTCACCCGCGGCTATCCGCTGCAGCCGCGGCCCAACGAGCGCGTCGATCATCCTCACCACGCTGGCCTCTGGTTCAACTACGGCAACGCCAACGGCTTCGACTTCTGGAATAACTCCGACGCCATCCCCGCCGCCAACGTAGAGAAGATGGGCACCGTCATCCCTGACGAGATCGTCTCGGCCAAATCCGGCAAGAAGGGCGACCTTATCGCCACCTCGCACTGGACGACCGGCAAGGGCACCCGCATCCTCGACGAAACAGCGCACTACGTCTTCTCGGCAAATAAGGGTGTCCGTACTATCGACCTTCTCATCACGCTGAAGGCGCTTGAAGATGTCACCTTCAACGACGACAAGGAAGGCCTGCTCGGCATGCGCGTCGCTAGCTGGCTCGAGTCGCCGGAAGAAAAGTCCGGCACCTTCATGGACGCCAACGGCGTTCCCACCAACACCAAGGCCGCCAGCCCCGACGCCACCGGCGTCTACCTCACCAGCGAAGGCATCGAAGGGCCCAAGGTCTGGGCTACCCGAGGCCGTTGGTGCATCCTCTCCGGCCACAATCCCGCGAACCACACCGACACCATCGCCGTCATCGACAACCCAAAGAATCCCGGCTACCCCACCTATTGGCACGCCCGTGGCTACGGCCTCTTTGCAGCCAATCCGCTGGGCCGCAGCATCTTCGACCCCAAGCAGCAGCCCTTCAAACTCTCGATCGCGAAAGGGAACTCCATCACCTTCCGCTACCGCATTGAGATCTTCGACCACACCGTAGACGCCGCCACCATGAACCATGAAGCCGACGCCTTCGCCGCCGAATACAAGTAGCGAAATCTTTCCGCTGTGTGCCCCATCTTCGCCGACAGTTTTATCGTCGGTTAAGGTGGGTATCACGCGTTAAGACGCGCGACCGTTTCAGCCTCTCCGCACCTTTCGGTGGAAATATCTCCTCAATCCCCGCCTCGCTCTGCTACACTCACCATCTTCCCGGGCCCCTGATCACAGTGCGAGGCCCCTATGTCCATCCCCTACACCCCCACCCGCATCGACCTCATCTATCCCTGCCAGCGCGGCAACTTTTTCCCCCTCGGCTACCCCGCGACCGAAGCCGCTCTCTGCGCCGAGATGACCCGCCTCGCCTACTGCCACACCCCGCCCGACTACGCCCTGCCGCAAGCCAGCATCACTCAGATTCTCACCCGCATCGGCTTCTCTCACGTCAGCTTCTTCGAAACCCAGGGGCTGCCCAACAATCGCGGAACCCACTGCTTCCTCGCCATCAAGGACGACCACAGCCTCGCCATCCTGTCCTTCCGTGGCACCGACGCCCTCGACCCCTCCGACATCCTCACCGACATCAAATTCCACCTCACCCCCTGGCCTCGCGGCGGTCACGTCCACAGCGGCTTTTCAGAGGCCCTCGCCAACGTGCGCCCCGCGATTGACGCAGCCCTCGCCAGCGTCAACTGCCGACTCCTCCTCACCGGCCACAGCCTCGGAGCAGGCCTCGCCACCCTGCTCGCCAGCGACCTAGCTGTCACCCGCCCCAACACCGAGCTGTACACCTTCGGCTCGCCCCGCTGCGGAGACGCCGCCTTCGCCGCCACCATCCCCATCGCCCTCAGCCATCGCTATGTCGACTGCTGCGACGTGATCACCCGCATCCCCCTCGGGCTCATGGACTACCAGCACATCGGCGACCCGCTCTACATCGACCGCCACGGAAGCATCGCACCCAACCCCTCAGCCACCGTCATCGAAGCGGACCGCCTCGCCGCCGTAGCCGACTACCTCAAGCGCTACTTTGGCCATCCCGGCACCGTCCCCACCCGCGATCTCGCCGATCACACCTGCCTCAACTACGTCTCCGCCGTCTCCGGTCTCCGCACCTGATATCCAATCTTTGTCTTGTCCTCCTGACTTTGCCTTGTCCTCCTGAGCGCAGCGAAGGATCTGCATCTCGGGGTCAGCACAGTTTCATCCACGGTCCGCTTCCCATTCTCGCTTCGGCACACTAGGCTGGATCGACATGAAAAATCTCTTCGACTTAACCCACGTAGAAGAGCTTAAGCCGCGCCTCGACCATCTGCAGCCCGACATGCCGCGTCTCTGGGGAAAGATGAACGCGGCACAGATGCTCGCCCACTGCGCCGCCAGCATGGAACTCGCGCTCGGCGACCGCAAGCCGAAGCGTATGGCCATCGGTCGACTCCTCGGCCGGTTCATTAAGTCCAAAGCCTTCTTCGACGAAGTCCCGATGCGCCGCAATTCACCGACGATCCCCGGCCTCGCCATCGAGGACCCTCGCGACTTCAACGCCGAGCGCGCGCAGCTCCTCCAGCTTATTGACCGCTTCGCCGCAGCCGGCCCTGCTGGCTGCACCGACCATCCTCATGCCTTCTTCGGTGCGCTCACCCCCGAAGAGTGGTCAGCATGGATGTACAAACACCTTGACCACCACCTCCGCCAGTTTGGCGTCTAATCGAAGTCATGGGTCCACGTACGTTCTTTGCTCTCGCTATTCTCGCTCTGCCACTCTCCGCGCAGCAGCCCACAATCCCCGCGACCGGTTCGCACGTCAACATCCAGGACGCGCAACAAGCTCTCGCCTTCCACAACGCCAAGCGCCAAGACGTTGGCGCGCCACCGCTCACCTGGTCCACCGATCTCGCCGCAGTGGCCCAGCGCTGGGCCGACCACCTCGCCGCTGATCAGGATTGCGACCTCGTCCACACCGTCGGTGGCCACTACGGCGAAAACCTCTTCGGCGGCTCCGGTCGCGCCTTCACCGCTGTCGACGCCTCGCAGGACTGGTACAGCGAAATCTCCAAGTTCCACTACGGTCCGCTCGCCGAAAACTCTTGGTACGACGCAGGTCACTACACCCAGATGGTCTGGCGTAACACCACAAAGATCGGCATGGGCCGAGCCACCTGCCCCAGCGGCCGCGTCGTCATCGTTGCCGAGTACGACCCACCCGGCAACTACATGGGCCAGAAGCCCTATTAGTCTCGCTCTACCCTGACCTCCTACCCGTCAAACCTTTTCTTCATCGCATCAATATTCGCGTGAGAAAATAATCTGTTATGTCCTCCGGCCCTCTCTTCGGTGTGAGCGAAGCCACCCTCTCGCCCGAAAGCGAAGAGCAACGTCTCCGTGCGCTCCACGAATACCAAATCCTCGATACGCTCCCTGAGCAGAACTACGACGACATCACTGAGCTTGCCTCGTTTATCTGTGGCACCCCCATGTCTCTCATCGCTCTTGTAGATCGCGATCGGCAGTGGTTCAAATCTGTACGCGGCCTCGGAGTCAGCGAAACCCCCATCTCGCAGAGCTTCTGCGCCAACACCTTGGTCACAGGGCAGACGCTCGTCGTCGAAGACGCTACCCAGGACGACCGCTTTCGCGATAATCCGCTCGTCCTCGGCGATCCCAACATCCGCTTCTACGCAGGCGCTCCGATCATCGAGCGGGATGGCCATGTCCTCGGCACCGTCTGCGTCATCGATACGGAGCCTCGTCATATTTCGGCAGCCCAGGTCTCCGCGCTCGAAGCCCTGGCCCGCCAGGTCCTCATTCTTCTCGACCAGCGCAAGACCATCTCCCGCCTCGAATCCTCCATCGCGCAGACAGAGACCGCCGATCGGTTGCGTCGCGAAGGCGAACACCTGCTCCAGAGCTTCGTCGACACGTTTCCAGCCCTTGCCTGGATCGCCAACGCCGACGGTTACATCACCTGGTATAACCGCCGCTGGTATGAGTACACCGGTACCACACACGAAGACATGCAGGGCTGGGGCTGGCAGTCCGTCCACGACCCCGCCGTTCTTCCCACTGTCGTCGAGCGCTGGACCTACTCCATCAAGACACACATGCCCTTCGAAATGGTCTTTCCTCTTCGCGGCGCGGACGGCATCTTTCGCTCCTTCATGACCCGTGTCGTCCCCATTCGCGACGAAGCTGGCACCGTTCTCCATTGGTCCGGCACCAACACCGAAATCGACGAACTCGAGCGCACCCGCATCTCCCTGCAGTCGAATGAGGCCATCCTCAATCGCGTACTCACCGCCACCAGCGATGCCGTCGTCAGCGTCAATCGCGACTGGGTCTTCAGCTATCTCAACCCCGTCGCCGAGCGCCTCTTCGGCTCCTCAAAGGATCTCCTCGGTCGCAATCTGTGGGAGGCCTTTCCCGATGCCGTCTACGAAGGCTCGCCCTTCGTCGAGTACTATAACCGCGCCATGTATGAAGGCATCTCCGGCGCCTTTGAGGCCGACTACCCGGACCCGCTCAACTTCACCATCGGGATCGAGGTATACCCCAGCGCCGACGGCATCGTCACCTTCGCTCGTGATGTCACCAAGCTCAGACACGCCAAGGCTGCCGTCCTGCAGAATGAAAAGCTTGCCGCTGTCGGTCGCCTCGCCTCCTCCATCGCGCACGAGATAAACAACCCACTCGAAGCCGTCACGAATCTACTTTACCTCGCGCGCCATACCTCAGAGCCCAGCTGTCTCGACAGCTATCTGCAGCAGGCCGAACGCGAACTTAGACGTGTCTCCGCCATCACGAATCAGACGCTCCGCTTCCATCGTCAGACCACGCGACCTTCGCTCGTCACCTGCACGGAGCTCTTCAGCGAAACCCTCATGCTCTATCAGGGCAAGCTCATCAACTCCAACATCCAGGTCGAAAAGCGTAAACGTGCCGACCGCCCCACTATCTGTTTCGAAGGCGAAATCCGCCAGGTGCTCAGCAATCTCGTCGCCAATGCCATCGATGCCATGCATCCCGACGGTGGTCGCCTCCTCCTGCGCAGCCGCGAGGCCACACGGTGGAAGACCGGCCAGCACGGCCTCCTCCTCACCGTCGCCGATACCGGCTCCGGCATTTCCCCCCAGGTCCTCAAGCGCCTCTTCGAAGCCTTTTTCAGCACCAAGGGTATCAACGGCACCGGCCTCGGTCTCTGGCTCAGCAAAGAAATCATCGACCGCCACAACGGCACCATCCACGTTCGCAGCTCGCAGAACCCGACCGCTCACGGCACCGTCTTCACCCTCTTCCTCCCCTTCGACGCCGCCAGCTGATACGCCGCGATGCGACAATGCTTGCGGAGAAATCTCGCATGAATCGCCGCACCTTCGCGCAGCTCCTCACCGCCGCCGCGCTCGCCCCCACAACCTTCGCGCAATCACCAAAGCCGCGCTTCTCTGTCATGCTTTGGGCCTTGGCCCGCCAGCTGCCCTTCGATCGCTGCCTTGAGATCGTCTCCCAGGCTGGCTATCAGAGCGTCGAACTAGTCGGCGAGTTCCACAAGTGGTCACCCACCGATACGCAACGCTTCAACGCCCGCCTCCAGGAACTCCACCTCACCGTCGACTCCATGAGCGGCGTCGACACCGGCTTCGCTCTCCCCGACCAGTCCACTCTCTTTCTGCAGCAGTTCACCGAGCAGCTGCGCTGGGCGCGCGCACTCAATTGCCCGCAGATCATCCTGCTCTCCGGCAAACTCCTCGATTCGGTATCGCCAGCCGCGCAACGCCAGGCCTCGATCGATAATCTCAAACGAGCCTCCGAGCTCGCCGCCGAACACAACATCGAGATCGTCATCGAACCCATCGACCGGCTCGAAAACCCCACCATCTACCTCAGCACCGTCGCCGACGCCTTCGATATCGTCCGCTCTGCCGCCCGCCCCAATCTCAAGGTCCTCTACGACCTATTTCACGAGCAGCGCGATCACGGTAACCTCCTCGAAAAGCTTACGAAGAACATCGACCTCATCGGCCTCATCCACATCGCCGACGTCCCCGGCCGCAACGAACCCGGCACCGGCGAGATCAACTTCGCCAACATCTATCGTGAACTCGCCCGCCTCCACTACAGCCGCTATCTAGCGATGGAGTTCTACCCCACGCACGATCCCGTCGCCACACTCCGCAATGCTCGCGAAGAGGCTCAGCGCTACCTCTGAAACAGAAAGCCCCTCGCGTCCACGAGGGGCTTTCTATTTTGAATGATACGAACTTACCCCGCAGGATTCAGCTGCACCAACACCGGCTGAGCCTTCGCTCGCGGTGTCCACTCCGGATACATCAACTCGGGCATCGGCTTTGCCTGGAAGATCCTCCGCGTCTGCTTCGCCAGCCAGCGTGCCGAAACCTTCGCCTTCTTGCGGCGTGCGCTATCCGTCGAAATGCCTGTGCCTGCATACATCTGCCGGTACAGCTTCGACAGCAGCACAAATGCCAATCGTGCCTTCAACGTCGGCGTACAGGCTGACCGCTTCCAGATCGCTCCAAACTCATAGAAGCGGTCCCACACAGCCTGCGTGCGACGGCTGATGTCCGCCGCCTCCATCGTCGGGTGCGGCGTAAACATCTTCGGTCGCACCGCTGTCGGAATGAGCCAGTAGCGCGTCAGTGGCACACCGCCGACACCCTCGATGACTTCCTTCTCTTCCTGCGCCTTCTCCCATCGGCCGAAGTCCACAGTGCCTGGGAAAGGCGTCATCATCACAAACTGCGCGAACGTGACATCCGCCTTCATCGCCAGCTCCACCGTGGCATCGAAGGTGCTCGGCTTGTCTGTCGGCAGTCCAAAGATGAATGATCCAAGCACATGCAGCCCGTGTTTGCGGAACATCTGCAACTGCTCGATCAGGCGGTCGCCGGAATAATTGAAGTCCTTATAAACAGCCTTCAATCCCTCTGGCGTCACGGCCTCCACACCCACCAACGCACCCTTGATGTTAGCGCGGCGCATCGCATCCAGGTACTCGCCATCCTCGGCCGACTCCATCGTGATCTGCGTAAAGAACACCATGTCCTTCGGTAGTTTTGCCAGCTCCGCCATCAGGAGAAAGCGCTCGTTGCGCGTAGCCATCAGGCTTTCGAGCTTCTCTGCATTGCCTTGCTCCCGCGCCAGCCGCAGGTCCGTCAGCGTCACCGGATAGAAGTTGTCATCCGCCAGTGCGATAAACCGAAACCCCTTGCGCCGCAGGTCGATGATCTCGTCGATCACCCGCTCAAACGAACGCTGCCTCGGCTTCTGCCCATCCGTTCGCCACACCGAGCAGAACGAACAGTGCTTCGGACATCCGCGAATCGTCTGCACGGAAGCCCACATGTACTTGTCCGACTGCATCAGGTCCCAGCGCGCAGAAAGAAACTCATCGCCCTCGATCTTGCCGCCCTCATAGATCCGTTCCGCCATGCCGCCCTGCAAGTCGACCAGCAGCCGGCCCCACGCGATATCGCCATCGCCCTTCACCACATGGTCCGCAAAGCCACGATCGAACGGCTCCTCTGGAAACAACGTCGCATGGATGCCGCCATACGCAACGGTAGCTCCACGTTCATGCGCCAGCCGTCCGACCTCGTACCCTCGAAGGGCATTGCCTGTGTGGACACTGATGCCCACCACATCGCCCGGAGCGATCGTCGCAGGATCGAGCGCCTCGATCGATTCATCCACCAGGATCGGATCGCCAAAGGACGCAGGCGTAGCCGCCGCCAGCACGAAAAGCCACCGCGGCGTAATCACCGCTGTTCCAAAAGAATTATCGCTAGGATTAATGAGATGTACAGCCATGGAATGCCCAGGCTCCTTATGCAGGATCACTGGGCCCATTGACGGGCGATCTCCCAGAGGGATGAAAGCTATGTCTGTGCGTATCAGATCTGAAAACCGCAGACAGCCTGATCATACGCTCGTCCGCTACCGGACAGAGTTACGGATCTCCCTCGTTTCAGCCCATCACCAACGTCGTCACCCGAGCCACTGCTGCTCGTTCCCGCTCAAAACAGCGACGGCCGCGTAGAAACCCCCAGCAGGTTCGGATCAATCCCCACAATCGTGTGATGCCCTTCCTTCCCACCCCACGCAAACAGCAGGTTCACCACCGGCAGCCCGCCCGCGTGCAGTGTAATCCCCGCAGAATAACTGTGCCGCAGGTGCGTAAAGCTGATGTCGTTCCGTTGCAGGCCGACTTTTCCTTCATCCACCGCCAGCAGCACACCCACAGGAACGCGCCCCAAACTATGCTCGAAGGCCCCATGGATCAGCAGCAGATTCGGAGCGCGAAACCGATAGTCCGGATAGCTCGCAAGCAGCGACTGCCCATTTAAATCCGACCCCCCAATCGTCGGATCGAAGTAGAAGGGAACCACGTGCCCCGCGTTCGCCACCGAGCCCTCAATCAGCAGCCGCGCTGTAATCGAGCCCGTCACATCCCGCGTCGGCGCAATCGGCGGTATCGTCCGCATCGGCCCCATCCCCGGCAGCGGCGGCCTCGGCGGTTTGCCGACATCCTTGCTATACAAAGTCAGCCGGTGGTTCAGGTCCGCCGTGTACCGCCGCAACGTATACCGCGAATCCGAAGCCGCCACGAACTGCTGAAACTTCGTCAGGTAGTCGATCTTGAGCGGAAACGCAGCCGGAAACGGAGGGATCAGATGCATACCCTCCTCGGTCTGCACAAACCCATCCGCCGACGCAATCCCCGGTGCGTTGGCCGGGGTATAGAGCGTTTCAATGGACGGACTCGTCTGGCCGTATCCACCGCGTGTCGCCACATAGCGTCCGTTCACCGCGCCCTGCAGCGTCACGCCACAATCGCCCAGCCATCCCGAAGAGATCGGAATCACTGCATCGATCCCCGTGACATTCTCCGTCAATCCAAACACCGTCTGCCCTGCGGGAAGCGTTCCCGGTCCCAGCCCGTAGAAGTACACCCGGTTAAGCGAGTCACCCTCCGAGTACAGCCCGACCGTCGGCGAAGGCCGCGTAAACAGGCGCGGCACCCCGCAGAGTCCGCGCTGCGGTCCGCCTGCCGTCGCCACCGGCCGATGACTCGAGATACGCGCAGCCGTCACATACCCGCCTGCCCGCCACGACCCGTTCCCGCTCGCGCTCCCCTGCGCGCTCATATTTAACGACCAATGACACGCGTTGCGCGTACCAGCAGCGGGCGGATCGGTGAAGTCAAGCAACGACGCGCAATAGGTCGGGTGATACACATCACCAAACGCCAGCCCCGCCGCAATCCCGTTCTGAGGAGCCAGGCTGCCCACAGCAATGTGAAACGGTGTCCCCGTCAGCAGCGTCTCTCCGCAACCTGAAATCCCCTTCAATCCCTCCTTGCACGCGCCCAGGTTCACGCGCTCCTGCACCCAGTCGCGCTGGAGGTTATGCCATAAATTGGGATTGCGGTTATCCGCAGCGACCGGCTGCGGCGCGTCGGGCAGCGGGACAGTCTGCGCATACACGCACGGCAGCAAACAGAGGTATAAGCTCGCGGCAATGCGACGGGCATACGGGAGCATCTTCATCGCGTCTGGCTCCTTACCTTGACTTGGGCCCCTTCAGCTTCGCGGCAGGCTTCACAACCTTCTTCGCGGCCTTCTTCGCTTTGCTCTTTGTCCCGGCTGCCGCAAGTGCGAGCCCGGCCGCCGGCTTTGGTTTCTGCTTCTGCTTCTGAAGCATCACGATCGGTTTAGCCGGCTTCTTTTGTGCCGCCAGAATCCGCGTCGTGATCTCCGCGATAAACCGGCTCGAAGCCATGCCATCCTCCGGCGAAGGTTCGACAAGCCCGGCACGCTGGCTCTCCGGCATTCGGCTGAACACATGCACGAAGTGCCTCAACTGGTCGCGCCCCAGATCGTTGAGAGGTCGGTCTGGGTCGTAAAACTCGGGAGGAACTGGGTGCCGCAGAATTGTCGCCATCGATATGTGCCTCCTTTTACGTCGCTGCCTTGATCACCCGAAGTCCGGGCAGTCCGTGCGCATCGTATCCAGCGTCAGGTATTGCAGAAACGTGTTCGCCGTGGCCTCCCGCACGGAACGCTGCGAGTTGTCGAACCCGGGAAGCAATCGCTCCGTCAGCGTCGCTGGAATCGAAGCATGTTCGAAGATCTCGTTGCAGACCGAACCTGCCTGCACCCACGGGCTTACCAAAATCGCAGGCACCCGCACTCCCAGCCGATCGAAGTGGAACGGCTCCGGCGTGCCGGTCGCATCCGGCTGCGCGGTGAACTCTTTATCCACTCGCGAAGGGTCAAGGTTCGGTGGCGGCACATGATCGTAGATCCCACCATGCTCGTCGTACACCACCAGCAGCGCCGTGTTGGGCCATAGCTTGGGGTTGGAGCGGATGCGGTTATAAACATCAGCGATAAAGCTCTCGCCTGCACGCACGTCATTGTCAGGATGTTGGTCCGTCGCCAGGATCTGGCCTGTGCCATCAGCTGACGGATGGTCCTTGTAGTTCGGCTCGATGAAGCTGTAATCCGGCAGCGTGTTCGTGTCGCAGGCGTTGAGAAAATCGTCGAAGGTCCCAAACAGAATCTGCTCATTCTGCAGCAGGTTCACCACCTCCAGCGTGGAACTGTTCGCGTCGAAATAAAACAGCTTCGAGGTGCGTCCGCCTGCCACCAACCGCTCATAGATGCTCTTGAACTTCGGGTTCACATAGAAGACGTTCATCGCCACGTTGTTGAACGACGACCCATAGTGCGCGAACGCCCGATTGCAGAGCGTCGGCCCTGGGATCGATGCGAACCAGCGGTTGAACACCATGAACTCTCGCGCCAGCGTGTGCAGCACTGGCAGGTTGTTCGCTCCATCCTCACTGAACGTATACACAATCCGGTGCGACGAAGGCACATCCGGCTGCTGCTGCTTCTGGTAGATCCGTATAAAGCCGTCCATCGTGGGCGTACGATTCGTCCCCCGCACCCCATTGAACAGCTGAGCGTCCACGGAGGCGAAATCATGATGCGGGTCCGGTAGCAGCTGGCCGCGAAACTCGGCAAGCTCCTGCACCGGGATCATCGCTCCCGTCGAGTCCGGAATGGCTTCGTTCCCGTTCAGACCATCGATGTTCGGATGCTTCGCCTTCAGGCATCCGAGCATGTGGTCGAAGGAACGGTTCTCGAGCATCAGCACGACGACATGCTTCAAAGCGTCGATTCCAGGGGGCATGGGGACCGCCTTCTCAGAATTGAAAAGTGTCTGAAATTGAAATCTGGCCCGAAGATCGATCACCGGAGCTCACCTCGTTCGGGAGCCTTCTAAGCCACGCCCGGAGCAAACACACGCTCGAGAGCTTCCTGAAACATGCCCGGAGCAAACACACGTTCGGGGCGTCAGCCACGCAGCAAATCGATGCCCGAACTATACCACCGCGCTCGCATTTTTTCTTTGTCATTCCGTAGCGCAGCGAAGGAATCTGCATTCGCTCTCGCCCTTGCCTCTTTTTCTTTGTCATTCCCGCAGGGAATCTGCTTCTGTCTTTGTCTTTGTCTTTGTCTTTGCCATTGCTTTTGTCTTTGCCTCTCTTGTTTGTCATTCCCGCAGGGAATCTGCTTCTGTCTTCGCCTTTGCCTTTGCCTTCTCCTTCGCCTTCGCCTTTCCCCTTGCCTCTTCTATCTATCCTTCCCGCAGGGAACCTGCCCTACCCCCTTCAAATCCCGTCCCCTCCACTCCGTCGTGCAGGGACCGCGTTCCCCGTATCATCGTTCTCAGGAACCTATGGCTTCGACCCTCCAGACCAAAAGACCCAGCAAACGCACCGAACCCGCAAAACTTGCTCTCCCCGTCCTCCAGCAGGTCCACGAGAACATCGTCGCCTGCACCCGCTGCCCGCGTCTCCGCGCCTACGGCGAGAACCTTGGCGTGGTGAAACGTGCCTCCTACCGCGATCAGGAGTATTGGTCCAAACCCGTCCCTGGCTTCGGCGACCCCCGCGCTCGTATCCGCATCGTCGGCCTCGCGCCGGGAGCCCATGGAGCCAACCGAACCGGCCGCCCCTTCACCGGCGATGCCGCTGGCAACTTCATGTACGACGTCCTCCACGAACTGGGCCTCGCCTCCCAACCCAAAGCCATCAGCCGCGACGACGGCCTCAAGCTGCGCAAAGCCTGGATCGGCTCCGTCGTTCGCTGCGCTCCTCCTGGCGACAAGCCTACCCCCGAGGAGATCCGCAACTGTGCCTCGCACCTCACGGCTGAGATCGCCGCCATGCCCCACATCCGCGTCATCGTCTGCCTCGGCAAGATCGCCTGGGACGGCTTTCTCGCTCACCTGGTCGCCGCTGGAACGATTGAGCGTCGCTCGGCCTACCACTTCACCCACGGCGCGGAATACAGACTCCCCGACGGCACCTTCCTGCTGGGCAGCTATCATCCCTCCGCCCGCAACACGAACACCGGGCGGCTGAATCGGCCCATGTTTGCGAAGATCTTCGTCCGCGCTTTGGAACTCGCCGGTCTTGGTTAACCCCTCATCTCGCCGACTTGTTTTATCTCAATCAAAGTCGGACGACTCCATCGTGCGATAGCATATTCGGCATGATAAGAGCCTTGAAGGTGGTGTGGGGCGTCCTTGCCCTGTTGCTATCCCTCTTGATGGTTAGCTGCGCAGCGTACCTCCTGATGATCCGGCATATCAACAAAGAGAAAGGCTGGGAAGGAATTGCTGTTTTTGGAGTTTGCTCGGTTCTGTGTCTACTTAGTCTCCGGAAGGGGCTGGGTCACAGGAGGCGATAGTATCGACTTGTCAATTAATACCGCAGGGCTGACCTATGGGTGAATTGGGGAACTCGGTCCGGATTTCTGCGTCCCCTCAGAAAACCTCAACGCTCCCATCTGAGTCCTATGTCATGAAAGCGAAGGAGGAAAGTTCTATGCGAAGCAAGCACTTTTGGACAGCGTTGGCGATTGGAGCAGCAGCAGGTGGTGCGATCGCGTTGCTTTATGCCCCGCAAACCGGAACCGTAACCCGCAAGAAGCTCAAGCGCAACTTCGAAGACTTCGGCGATACGCTAGAGGACGCAGCGGAGTATCTCAAGGATCAGGCTGAGCGCCTCGGCAAGGAAGCAGAACGCTTTATCGAAGCCAGCAAGGACCAGTTCGACGGCGTCGTCGACGTAGCCAATGGCGTAGTAAAAAGCGCCACCAAGGCAACTCGCCAAGTATCCAAACTCATCTGACATTCCAGAACCGACAAACAGGTTCATGGAATTTCCAAGAAGCCCGCTACGGAAGTAGCGGGTTTATTTTTGCTCCGGTGGTCCAACCGTCACCACGAAATAGCTGCATTGTGTGTCTCCTGCGTTGCGAATGTAATGCAGATCGCCCGCGCAGCAGATGCCGACATCTCCCGGATGCATCATTCGCGATACGCCGTTCGTCGTTAGCTCGCAGAGTCCTTCGCGCACCAGCCAGATCTCGTTGTGCAGATGCTTTCCGACCGGCTCATGGACGGCTCCGGGCTCTTGCGTCGACTCATGCATCTCCAGCTGAATATTCCCAGCCTTCAACATCCCCGCGAGATAGCGGTGCGAAGTATGTCCGTTCGATCCGCTCTGCTTTCCCGGCGGATAAACGCCGGAGACGATCTCAGGCAGGCTTGTTTCTTGAGCTGCAGCACCTTCAGGCAAGAGAGCAGCAAACAACGCAGGCAGCAGGACAGAGAACTCACGACGATCCATAAGCAGAACAACCTCCGCTCAAAACGATACGCCCCGACGAAGATCATCGGGGCGTATCTGCTGTGAATCGTTTTCCTGCTAGACCGTGGTGAGCTGGAGACCTGCAAGCTTCTCTTCGCCCTCGGCTGCAACAGGGCGATAGAAGAGCTGGTTGTTATCGAGATAGACCTCAAGGAATGCAGGCCGCTCGGCGATCTGACCGGCGATCAAAGCCTCTGACAGAGGATCTTCGATAAACCGTTGCAGAGCGCGACGCAGCGGTCGCGCGCCGTAGCTGCGATCGGTGAGCGTCTTTTCGAGAATCCAGCGCTTGGCATCGTCCTGAACCGAGAGCGTGATGGCCTTGTGTACCAGGTTCGTATTCAGGCCCTGAACGAGCAGTTCGAGGATCTGCATCAGGTCTGCATCCGACAGCGCCGTGAAGACGATGACCTCGTCGAGACGGTTGAGGAACTCGGGGTTAAAGGTCCGCTTCACCTCGCTCATCACCATCTCCTGCATCTTCTCGAGCACAACTTCGTCCTTGCTCGATTGGAAGCCGAGACCTTCGCGCTTCATCAGGTGCTTGGCACCGATGTTCGAGGTCATGATGATGATCGTGTTCTTGAAGTCGACCGTGTTGCCGAGACCATCGGTGAGCTGGCCGTCTTCAAAGACCTGCAGCAGCAGGTTGAATACATCGGGATGAGCCTTTTCAACCTCGTCCAGCAGAACAACCGAGTACGGCGAACGCTTGACGCGCTCGGTGAGCTGGCCGCCCTCCTCATAACCGACATAGCCCGGAGGCGAACCGATCAGCTTGCTGACGGAGTGCTTCTCCATGAACTCCGACATATCGAAGCGGATCAGTGACTTCTCCGAGCCGAAGAGGAACTGCGCCAAGGTGCGCGCCATCTCCGTCTTGCCGACGCCGGTAGGTCCAAGGAACAGGAAGCTGCCGATAGGACGAGCCGGGTTCTTGAGGCCAGCTCGCGAGCGGCGAATCGCACGGGACAAAGCAGAGATCGCCTTATCCTGCGAGATGACACGCTTGTGGAGCTCTTCTTCCACGCGCAGTAGCTTTTGCGTCTCTTCTTCCTTGATGGACGTGATCGGAACGCCAGTCCAGCGCGAGACGACGTCTTCGATGTCCTCACGAGTGACGATGCCCGAGCTCGACTCGTCGAGGTGGTACTTGTCGCGCAGCACGCGAAGATTCTCGCGCTCCTTGCGTTCCTCGTCGGAGTAGAAGCGCGCCTTCTCGAACTCGTGGTTCGCGATGGCGTTTTCCATGCGATGCACGATGAACTTGATGCGCTTCTGGACCTCGGTCAGTTCCTCGGGCAGAGTCGTCTGCCGCAGCTTCACGCGGGCGCCAGCCTCGTCGATCAGATCAATAGCCTTGTCCGGTAGGAAGCGGTCCGGAATGTAGCGGTTAGAGTGCGAGACGGAGAAGGTGATCGCGTCGTCGGTGTAGCTGACGGCGTGAAATTTCTCGTACTTCTCGCGGATGCCCATCATGATCTTGATGGCATCTTCCTCGTTCGGCGGCGGAACCTTCACAGCCTGAAAACGACGCTCGAGCGAACGGTCCTTCTCGATCGACTTGCGGAACTCCGCAGGTGTGGTTGCGCCGATGCACTGGATCTCGCCGCGGCTCAGGGCTGGCTTAAGGATGTTCGCAGCATCGAGCGAGCCTTCCGCCGAACCAGCGCCCACCAGCGTATGCAGCTCGTCGATGAAGACGATGCAGTTCTGGTTCTCCTGCAACTCCTTCATGATGGTCTTCAACCGCTCTTCGAACTGGCCACGGTACTTGGTGCCAGCGACGATAAGGCTGAGGTCGAGCGAGAGGACGCGCTTATCGGCGAGGAAGCTCGGGACTTCACCGTCGGCGATCTTCTGCGCGAGGCCTTCAACGATTGCCGTCTTACCAACACCGGGTTCACCGATGAGCACAGGGTTGTTTTTAGTGCGGCGGCAGAGGATCTGGATGACGCGCTCGACCTCGAAGTCGCGGCCGACGAGCGGATCGAGCTGCTGATCGGTAGCTGCCTGGGTGAGATCGCGGGAAAACTCGGCCAGCATGGACTGCTCCTGCTGGTTGCCGCGCTGCTTGCCGCCGGTGCTACCGCTCTGCTGGGCAGGCTTTTCCTGCGTGGTGCGCTGCAGCTCCTCGCGGATCGCGGTGAGGCGCAGGCCGCGTTCGGTCAGGATCTCTGCGGCGAAGCACTTTTCTTCGCGCAGCAGGCCGAGCAGCAGGTGCTCGGTGCCGATGTGCTTGTGCGAGAGCCGCTCGGCTTCTTCGGCCGCGTAGGCGAGCACACGCTTGCACTCGTTCGAGAGCGGCAGGTCGACGGAGGTCGAGACCTTCTCTCGGACGGTGGTGTGCTGCTCAATCTGTTTGCGGATGGATTCGACTGAAGCGTGCGAGCGCAGAAAGCGATTGGTGAGTGCTTTATCTTCGCGCAGCAGGCCCAGCAAGAGATGTTCGGTTTCGATGTAGGGCGAGCCAAACTGACTCGCCTCGTAGCGCGCAAAGAATATGACGCGCCGCGCCTTTTCTGTATAGCGTTCGAACATGCTCCCCCTTCGAACCGTCGCCCGCGCTTTGGGGTTTGTTACCTGGGAAACGAGGGCGCGGTCTGCGATGACGATTAGTAGCCACCGTCGCGGTCAGTTGCGACGGAGAGGACTGATTGAGATCTTCTTCAAACCAGTGAGTTGGAGATAGTGTAGTCCGTCTCCTGCCGGTTGCACAGAGGTTCGTGCAGCTCCGGTTCAATCTGATTGGATGAGGCTGTGGGAAATCGGTCGCAAATGGCGGTTTTACGAACAGGTCAGGACGCGGGAACCAAGCGACCCTCGCGGAGGCGGAGCGTGCGATCACATCGTGCGGCGAACTCAAGGTTGTGCGTGACCATGACGCCGGCGAGCTGATTTTCGCGGTGCAGCGTCTGGAGTAGTTCGAAGACGCGCTCAGCTGTGCCGGTGTCGAGGTCTCCGGTTGGCTCGTCTGCGAGCAGCAGCTTGGGTTTGGTGATCAAAGCGCGAGCAATAGAAAGCCGCTGCTGCTCGCCGCCGGAGAGTTCGCCCGAGCGGTTTTCGGCGCGGTCTGCGAGGCCGACGCGCTGGAGCCAAATAGCGGCCTCGGCCAGCGCAGTCGCGTTAGCGACACCGCGGGCGAGCAGGGGCATGGCGACGTTTTCGATGGCGGTGAATTCGGGCAGCAGGTAGTGGAACTGCCATACATAGCCCATCTCGCGGTTGCGGTAGGCTCCGGCCTGCTGAGGGGTAAGTTTGGTGACGTTGGTATCACCGCACCAGACCTCGCCCGCAGTGGGGGTGTCGAGCGCGGCAAGCAGGTGGAGCAGGGAGCTCTTGCCGGCGCCGCTATCGCCGACAATGGCGACCATTTCGCCAGCTTCGACCTCGAAAGATAGGTTGTGGAAGAGGCGCAGCGATTCGCCTCCGGGCTTGAGAGGCGGGTAAGTCTTGTCGAGAGCGATGGCGCGGAGGACGGGCATCAGGCTGTTGTCGCCTTCGTGTCCGCTTGCTTCGTCTTTGGCGGAATCCATTCGGCGGCGAAGGCGATGCCGAGGCGGTTCCAGGCGTTGATCTGGGCGATGGCGAGGGTCAGGTCGACGAGGTCTTTGCCCTGAAAGAACTCGTCGACAGCGGCGTATTCCGCGTCAGGAGCGTGGCCCTGCTGAATGTTGGTGAGGACATCGGCCCAGCGAAGGGCGGCTTTCTCCCGTGGGGTGAAGGCGTCGGAGGTTTCATAGCTGGCGACGGCTTCGAGGCGGGTGTCTGGTTCGTTGTGCTTTTTCAGATCTGCTTTGTGGAGTCCGATGCAAAAACCGCAGCCGTTGACGATGGAGGCGCGGAGCTTAACCAGTTCGAGAAGAGCGAGATCCAGCCCGGTCGTCGTGTTAAGGGCGTGGCCTGCGGCGAGCATCGCCGCGTAGGCCTCAGGAGCGAGTTTTGGGTAGGGCAGACGCATGATGTCCTCCAGCTTAAATCAGTGTCGCTTCCTGGCGAAAACAAACGCAGATTCCCTGCGGGAATGACGAAAAATGAGGCGTTACTCGTAGCGGAGCGCTTCGGCGGGTAACACGCTGGCGGCTGAGCTTGAGGGATACAGCGTAGCGAGCAGTGCCATGCCGAGGGATACTCCTCCGACAATGAGGGCATCCACGATGCGTGGGGCAAAGGGCAGTGTGTCGATGGAGTAGACGCTCGCGTCGAGGTGGATGAAGTGATAGTGAGAGCCGAGGATGCTGGCGATGTATCCGATAATGAGGCCGAGCGTGGTGCCGATGGCGGAGATGAGCAAGCCTTGCAGCAGGAAGATGCGGCGAACCTGTTCGGCGGTGACGCCGAAGCTCATCATGACGGCGATGTCGCGGGTTTTCTCCATCACCATCATGGTGAGCGCGATGAGGATGTTCAGGGCGGCGACGACGACGATGAGCGCGAGCACGATGAAGGTAACGACCTGCTCGAGTTTCATAGCGCGAAAGAGCTCGCGGTTCTGCTCCATCCAGTTGGTGGCCTGGAAGCCGGGACCAGCGGCCTGTTCGAGAGCCTTGCCGACCTCCTGTGCTTTGTAGAGGTCGTCGATGCGGAAGCTCATTACGCTGATGAGGTCGGGTTCGATGAAGAGCTTTTGCGCGTCGCTGAGACGCATGAAGGCGTAGGCGGAGTCGTACTGGTAGAAGCCGGATTCGAAGATGCCGACGACGCGGAAACGCTGGTACTTGGGCACGAGGCCGAGTGGGGTGAGTTCGCCCTGCGGGCTGGTGACGAGGATGGAATCGCCGACCTGTGCGCCTAGCGTTGTGGCGAGGTCGCCGCCGATGACGATGGGTGGGATGCTGCCTTGAACCTCGAATGGTGGTAACGGAGGGTCGGCGCACTGCCAACTAGCTTGATCGCTTGGTTGTGCGCATGGTGACAATTCTTTGATGGAGCCCTTATGCACGCTCTGGAGGAGGTCGCCGATCTTCAGCTCGTCGGCTGGAACGATGCCTTTGATGAGTGCGCCGCCGCTGCGTGCTCCGCGCGAGATGAGGACCTGTCCGTAGAGTCCCGGCGAGATGGCCTGCACATGCGGCACGGTTTGCAGGCGCTGCATCAGGGGACGCCAGTCACGGATGCCGTCACCGGCGACGCGCAGCAACTCTACGTGCGCGGTCGAGCCGACGAGGCGGTCCTGCAGGTCGCGGCGCATGCCATTGGTGATGGCGAGAGCGACGATCAGGGCAGCGACTCCGGCAGCAACGCCGATGACGGAGATCGCTGTAATCAGCCCGACGACGGCCTGTCTGCGGCGGGCGCGCAGGTATCTTGCGGCGATGAATAGTTCGAAACGCATCAGCATCTACCGTACAACACGGCAGCAGACCTATTTCTCCCGGAGTGGAACGGTGAAGGCGTAGACACGATCAGGGAAAGTTTTGCTGTCTGCTGGCAGCATTAGCAGGCCGTACTCCCCAGCAGTCAGAGGCGATTGCGGCGTCACCTTCAGGACATCGTTCCCCGCGTCCGATTTGGCGACGGGCACTTCGTCGATATGGCGTTTTCTGCCTCCTCCGAAGGTGTTCGCAGTGAAAGTGATAGCGACGCGTGTGTCCTTCGACGGCTTCAGGCGGACGAGCGTGAACATTGCACGCTGATCGCTCGGATCTTCCGGATCAACGTGTACGTAGAAGGTGGGTGTCGTCGTTTGGAGAATAAGAGATGAGGTGACTCCATCGATTTCGACCGTGTTCTGCTGACCGGAGTACACCAGGCCGCGAGCGAAATTGCTACCGGTGTGGGCGTTGGAGCCAACCTTTGTGGCGTGCATGGCAGAAACGATTGGATCGCCGCTCGCGGGGTGTTCAATCACTGTGAGCGCGCTGGTCAGCCGCAGGCCGGGTTCGACCTGTTGTGGCGCAGCCAGCATCAGCGGAGAGAGAGAAAGTGCAAGAAGAATTCGCGGAAGCATAAGCGAGATTGTATGAGAGCCTCGCGCCGAACGTAAGTGAAATTGCGAAGGAGACTGGTCTCAACTTGTTTCAGCGGCAATAAAAACTGCCGGAGAATCTCCGGCAGTTCATACAGCATGTGCTGTGCGCCTATGCCTTCAGCACAGCGCGGTAACGGACCTGGTTCTTTTTGACCTTCTCGACAGCGAGGTTGCAGTCCTTCATCGCGAAAGATTCCGTGATGGCTTTGATGCCATGGCGGGCGGCTACGTCGAGCATCTCGTGCAGATCTGTGGGACTGCCGGTTGGGCTGCCTGCGACAGCTTTTTGACCTGAGAGCAGGCTGAACGCGGAGATCTGCATCGGCGACGGTGAGGCACCGAGGACGACGAGCGTGCCTTTGGGACGCAGCGCGCCTACGAAGCTCTGGAAGTCCTGATCCGCCGAGACGGTGGAAAGGATGAGGTCAAAGCTGCCTGCGAGCTTCTTCACAGCGCCGGTGTCGCGGGTGTTGACGAAGTGATGCGCGCCGAGCCCTTTGGCTTCGTCAGCTTTGTCTGCACTGGTGGAGAAGGCTGTCACTTCGCTGCCGAAGGCACGGGCGAACTGGATGCCCATGTGGCCGAGGCCACCGATGCCCACGACGCCCACTCGCGATGAGGGTCGAGCGAGCCAGTTGCGCAGGGGGCTGTAGACGGTGATGCCACCGCAAAGCAGGGGCGCGACGTTCTCGCTGTCGAGCGACTCGGGTACCGGGATGGCGAAGCGGGAGTTGACACGGATAGCCGCGGCATAGCCTCCGTTTCGACCCACGCAGGTGGGCTGTGCCTTGGGACAGAGTTGCTCTTCGCCCTTACGGCACCACTCGCAGATGCCGCAGGAGTCAGACTGCCAGCCGATACCGACGCGCTCGCCAACTTTGCGGTCCTTGACGCCTGAGCCGATAGCGGTCACCTTGCCGACGATCTCGTGACCGGGGATGAAGGGATATTTGCTGATCTGCCAATCGTTATTTATCAGGTGGACGTCGGAGTGGCAGACGCCGCAATGCGAGATTTTGACCTCGACCTCGTTGGCGCCGAGCTCATCGACCTTGTATTTGAAGTTAGAAAGCTCTGCTCCGGCCGCGTGCGCGGCCCAACCTTGAATCTCAACCATCTGTCGTTCCTCTTATCCTTGAACCCCTGCGTAAGCCCGGCCCCAAAAGTGATACTCGTCAAGCTTACAACAGGGAAAATGCCGGGCAAGTGGTGACATCAAAAGCGTTTTGGAGCGGGAAATGCGCGGTACATTTCCACGGAATTTTGATGGTCTGATAGCACGATTGTGCGATAATTTGGTTGCGCCACTGGTCGGGACAACCCCCCACCGGTTGCATCCCTTGATAGGTGGCGCGATTTGAAAGCAAAGGGCTCGCTGGCACCCCCCGGCGGCCCTTTGTGCTTAAGCCGACAGGCCAAATTCTAGAAGCGCACTTACCTGGGTAAGTTTGGGTGTTGAGCTTTTCTCCTGGATGAAAAGCCGGTGTGGCAAGTGTGAACCCTCCCGCGTCATCGCTTCCGTCTATCGTAGTAACGTCACTCTTGCAGGATCTTTGTTGGGGCTCTATCCATGATGAAGCGCATTTTCCTCACGTTCACGCTAATGACGTTGTGCGGCAGTTGTCTCTTGGCTCAGGACACGCAGCAAAAGCCTGTACCCGCGACGACCGACGATGCCGGACCGCAGAACAGCAACCAGATCGACTTGCCGAAGAAGAAGGAAGAGGCTGCACCACCGCCTGCTCCTTCGGAGGAGAAGGTTGCGAACCCCGGGGCGACGTACTCGCTGCGAGTAGATGTGCCGATTGTGAACCTTGACGTCAGCGTGGTGCTCGACAAAAACCACCAGTTTGTTCCAGGTTTGAAAGCACCAAACTTCCTGGTGGTGGAGGACGGCAAGGAGCAGGATGTCACGAGCCTGCGGATGACAAAGACTCCGATTACGGCGGTGATGCTGCTGGAGTTCGCGTCGACCTCGTGGCCGTTCATCCAGGACATGCGGAACGCTTCGCAGAGCTTTTACAGGACGCTGCAGCCAGAGGATTATGTTGCGGTGGCGACCTATGATATGCGGACGAGCATTCTTTGCGACTTTACGAATAACAAGGACGTAATTAGGGAATCACTGGACTCTCTGATGATTCCGGGTTTCAGCGAAACAAACGAGTTCGACGCCTTGTACGAGACGCTGGATCGGCTGACGCGCGTGGAGGGCCGGAAGTACATTGTGTTGATTTCGTCAGGCAGGGACACGTTCAGCAAGCTAACGTGGGACCAGATGATGAAGAAGATCGCAGCGACGCCCGATGTGACGATCTTTACGATCAGCACCGGTGGGCTTGTCCGAGCCATGTCCTCTGGCAGCGGGCCGCGGCATATGGACTATCTGCAGGCCGACAACGAGATGAAGACCATCGCGGCGATGACCGGCGGATTGCATTTTCAGCCGACGTTCCAGGGAGAACTTCCGGATATCTTCGGGCAGATCAACGAGAGCATTCGCAACCAGTATGTATTGACCTACAAGCCGACGAATACGAAGAACGATGGCAGCTATCGGAAGGTAAAGGTTTATCTCGTAGATAACGAGGGGAAGCCGCTCCGGATGCAGGACGAGAAGGGCAGGCCTGTGAAGTACTCGGTAATTGCGAAGGATGGATATAAGGCGAAGCTGCCGGTGGAGTGAGGAAGGCAGGGAATCTAAAGGACAAAGGCCCGCCACTCTATTGAGTGACGGGCCTTTGCTTGGAATTCCTAGTCTTCCTTGAACGCTGCCATCGCCAGCACGATTAACCCTGCCAGCAATACCGTTCCTTCTACATGCGTGGATTGACCATGCAGTCGGTCGAATTCGGCGTGAGCTGGGGCGTCCTTGGGCGTTTGATCCACCTCGGCGGCGAATTGTTGCTGCAGCGAGGTGCGGTCGCGCTCCATGCGGGGGATGATGCTGAGCTGCGAGTAGCCGGTGAGGGCGAGCATCAGAACGATGAGGGCGATCTCGGCGCCGTGACGCCAGTGGCGATCTCCGAGAGCCAGCAGCGTGAGTGTCAGCAACAGATAGATGAAGCCTGCATAGGTGCCGAGGGTGTGCAGCGCAAGAAGGCAGCCGCGAACGACAATGCCTGCCTCGTGCGTCGAAGGCAGGTTCCCGAACGCGACCGCGGCGACGACGACGAAGAAGACCAAGCCGCCGACCCACAAAGCGATCGCGTAGAGGCGGAGGATCCGGACGGCGGCGAGGATTGTTTTCATGGAATTAGGCGCTCTTCTTTAGCGCGCGACGAAGGATGAGCTCCAGCGCGGCTTTGGTTTCGGCGTATTCCGCGTCGGAGACCTTGCCTTGAAGCTTGTCGGTTTCGAGGGCGAACATCTCCTCTTTGAGCACCGTCAGGAGCTGCGATGCGTGGACCAGCGGGCTGCTTACGAGCACAGGGGAAGCAGGCGTTCCAAGAGCTCCGGCTCCCGTGGTCGCAGCTGGCTTCTTCAGGAGCAAAGCTGCAGCGACGGCGAGAATAAGCGCGAGCCCGGAGAGAATCCACCATTTGTACTTGCCCCAGGGATCGCGGGAGTTCTCGGGATCGAGAGGATTGTCGAGGCCCTTGCCGGGAGCGGTGTTATCGGTCGCGGCCTGGCTGCCGCCGGACTGTGCGCCTGCGGCTCCGGCTTGCCCTCCCTGTCCGTTCTGGGCTGGATCCTGAGAGTCGCGCGGAAGTTCGCCCTTGCCTGTGAGGGTGAAGGCAAGAGGCTGGCCAACGGCGACGCTGCGAGCGACGAATGTCTGAGCGTTCACCTCATCGTTGACGGCGCTGAAAGGCGAGCCGGCAGCGGGGGTGAAGGTCATAGACTTCGGCATCATGACTGCAACCGTGTCCGTCATAGCCGTGACGTGCGGATCGAACTTGAAGGTGCCGGAGTACGGGACGTGGTAGCTGACTTGAAAGCGCGTCTCGCCGGGACGGATGGGGAAAAGGAAGGTGTACTTGCCCTTATCGGCCAGAGGAACTGGCGCGGCTTGGACGGGCATACCGCCGGGTGCGAGCGCGGCGGAGCCTTCGACGACGGCGCCTTCGGGAAGATAGAAGTCGAAGGGCTCATTGGAGAACTGCGTCATCGCGGGCTTGGAGTCGTTCTTGACGAAGAAGTTTTCGACGACCTTGAGGGAGTTGCCGGAGGCGTCGGTCTGGAGGCGCATGACAATGGCCTCGGTCGACACGCCCTTCACGCTCGCCGCGGCGTTGTAAACGTCTAGATCGACGGTGGTTGTGCCGGGCTGCGCGGGCTGGAAGTAGTTCGCCTTATCGTGGGTGACGCGGACAAGGTGCAGGCCGTCGTCGGGCACGTCGAGGGAGTAGTGACCGCGGGCGTCGGTCTTGGTCTTGGTGGACTCCTGCATACCGGCGGCGAGACGGATGAGGGTCACGTCGTCGCCGGCGGACGGCTTGCCGGTGGTGCGGTTGGTCACGGTGCCGGTGATGGGCGTCGCAGCGAAGGCGGCAAGCGGCGACAGGAGCGCGAGGACGACGAACGAGCGGAGAAATTTTACGTTGGCGAGCACCCTCTAAGGATACTGCACGACTCGGCGCGTTTATCGACGTGCTTTTGGAGGGAGACTCAGGCTCCGAGTGCTTCCATCTCGGTGACGACGCGGGTGGCTTCGGCTTCGAGAGACTCGCGCTGACGGGCGTAGTCCTCTTCTGGGTATTTGCCAGCGCGGAACTCGAAGTTCAGGTCGCGGAGGTTGTCGTAGATGGAGTCTTTGCGCTCGCGAAGATAGTCGAGGCGGGTCTTCTCGGTCTGGACGGCGATCTTCTGTTGCGGCCAGAGGATATAGGCAAAGCAGCCAATCGTCAGTAAAGCAGGGGGCAGAATCGTCTGCAGGTCCATCGATGGTTTCCTTTAAACAAAGCAGCCTTCACGCTTGAGCCAACTACCGAATCAGAAAACGAATCGGGGCAGGCTCCGCGTCATCTATGAAAGATTGTATTCGTTAGCGTTGAGTTTGACACTCCGCTTTAGGGGTAGAGACGGCGTCTAAGATGGATAGATAGCGGGCGGGCTGGAGGTTTAGATTGAGGCAAGTGCTTGTAAAGGCGATGTTTATGCTGCTGGTGGCGGCCGGAACGGCCGCAGCTCAGCCGAATCCGCATACGGTGCAATTGAACCTCGATCCCGAGGTGCGGCAGGGGTTCGAGCGCTTTTACAGCCTTGATTTTGATGGCGCATACAAGGTGTTTACGCATGTTTCGCAAGAGCACCCCAATGATCCCATGGCCTGGAATTACATCCTATTCACGGTGATCTTTCGCGAGCTGTATCACCAGGACCTGTTGGACACGACCTACTACGCACGCAACAGCTTCCTGTCGACCAAGCGGAATGTCGAGGTTCCAGCGCCCACGCGAGAGCAGATCGAAGGGTTGACGAACAAGGTCGTCGGCATGTGCGACGCGGCGATCAAAGCGAACCCGAATGACAAGGATGCCTACTTCGAGCGCGGATATGCGAAGGGGATGCATGCGGCGTTCATCGTGCTAGTGGACCATTCGTTCGCGCAGGGAGCGCGGCAGGGGTTAGCTGCGAGGAACGACAGTGAGCAAGTGCTGAAGCTCGATCCGCAGTATGCAGACGCGGATATGGCGGTTGGGATTCAGCAATTTGCGGTCGCGAGTCTGCCAGGCTGGGTGCGGATGATTGTGGGGATCATGGCGGGGGTGGGTGGCAACAAGGAGAAGGGGCTGGCGATGCTGCGGAATGCTGCGGCGCATGGTGTGGTGACAGCGGTGGAGTCGCGAACGGCGTTGAGTCTGTTTCTGCGGCACGACGGGCGCTATCCAGAGGCGCTGGACGTACAACGCGGGCTGGCTCGTGAGTTTCCTCATGACTATCTGTTCCGGCTCGAGGTGGCGAACCTCACCAAGGACGAGGGGCATGGGTTGGAGGCGATCGCAGCGTATAAGCAGGTGATCGCGGATGCTCAGAAGCCAGGGTACTTCACGGATGTGCGCCTGCAGATGGCGTACTTCGGCATGGCCGATACACAACGCGGTTACAACTTCATCAAGGAAGCTGCCGAAGGATACACGCAAGCAGCACAACAGCCGAACTGCAGCGACTGGTTGAGGAAGAGGGCGTGGCTTTCAGCAGGTGAGATGCAGGACCTGCTGCACAATCGGCAGGCGGCGATTGCGGACTATCAGCAGGTGCTAAAGCCGGGTGGGGACCAATCGCAGGCTTCGGCGGCGAAGGACCACATGGAGAAGCCGTTCACAGGGAAATAGCTCAGTCGCCAAGCTTGAGGCTGCCCATATACGATCGTCATCGACGATTGTCCTACCAATTTCTCTGCGCGAAGGATCTTATTTATGCCCTGTTCGAATCTGCGGAAGCCCCTGCTGCTGGCAGCCTTGTTTGCCTCAACTCTTCCCGCCACGTTGTTAAAGGCACAGACGCCAACGCATACGTTTGCGGTGAGTGGCAATCAGTTCCTGATGGACGGTAAGCCGTACCAGATCCTCTCTGGCGAGATGCACTATCCGCGCGTGCCACGGGCATACTGGCGGGATCGCTTTCAGAAGGCGCGGGCGATGGGCCTGAATACGATTACGGTATATGTCTTCTGGAACGCGCATGAGGCGAAGAAGGGCGTGTACGACTTCAGTGGGCAGAACGATATTGCTGAGTACATACGCGAGGCGCAGCAGGAGGGTTTGAACGTGATCCTGCGACCGGGCCCGTACATCTGCGGCGAGTGGGAGCTGGGTGGTTATCCGTCGTGGCTGCTGAAGGATCCAAACCTTGTGCTGCGCTCGGATGATCCGAAGTACACGGCTGAGGTGCACACCTGGCTGATGCGGCTGGGGAAGGAGATCAAGCCGCTGCTGCTGAAGAACGGCGGGCCGATCATCGCGGTCCAGCTCGAGAACGAGTATGGCTCGTTTGGCGACGACAAGGCGTATCTCGAAGAGTTGAAGAAGGAGCTGCATGAGAGCGGCATGGGCGATTCGCTGATCTATACGGCGGACGGTCCGGAGCAGTTGCCAAAGGGCTCGTTGCCGGAATTGCCGGCGGTGATCAACTTTGGGACGGGTGATGCGGAGAAGGCTTTTGCGACACTCGCAAAGGAACGCCCGGACGGGCCGAAGATGTCAGGCGAGTACTGGGCAGGATGGTTCGATCACTGGGGTGAGAAGCACCAGGTGACGGACGGCAACAAAGAGGCCGCCGAATATCGCTGGATGATTGAACACGGCTACTCGGTGAGCATGTACATGTTCCACGGCGGCACGAGTTTCGGCTGGATGAATGGCGCAAACTCCAACGGCAAGAACTATCAGCCCGATACCACCAGCTACGACTACAACGCTCCGCTCGACGAGAAGGGCACGCCGACTGCGAAGTTCTTCGCGTTCCGTAAAGCTATCTCCGAAGTGACGAAGACAACGCCTCCTCCTCTACCGAAGCCAGTCACCCTTCAGGCGTTTCCGATCGAGCCGAAGATGCTGTCGGCCTCGCTATGGAAGAACCTGCCTAAGCCGGTGACCTCGAAAAAGCTGCTGACGTTTGAAGACCTCGATCAACCCTATGGTTATGTGCTGTACCGCACGCAGCTTAGGGCGGGCGACGGCGGAAAGTTGGTGTTGGGCGGCCTGCATGATTACGCGCAGGTTTATGTTGACCAGAAACTTGTAGGCACGGCGGACCGCAGACTAGGTACGGATACGGTCGAGCTCCCAGCGGTCGCCCGGGCTGCAACGCTGGATGTTCTGGTGGAGAACTCGGGCCGCGTGAACTATACCAAGGTGATCCGCACAGAACGCACGGGGCTTACCGGTACAGTAACGCTCGACGGCAAGGAGCCTGTGGGATGGCAGATCTACTCGCTGGCGATGGACCACGTGGCGTCCCTACCGTTCAACGCTGAGCCTTGCAGCGGCCCGTGCTTCTACCAGGTGCAGATGGATGTGCAGATGCCGGTGGATACCTACCTCAACACGAGCGAGCTGCACAAAGGCATGGTGTGGCTCGGCGAACGCCCGCTCGGTCGCTTCTGGTCGGTTGGGCCGCAGTATGCCCTGTATACGCCGGGGCCGTGGCTTCATGCAGGCAAGAATGCGGTTCACTTCTTCGACCTGATGGGCGACTCGACGGATATCCTGACGACCACTGTCGCCCCGATCTTCGACACCCCGAAGAAGTAAAGCGCATCGCGGGAGGTCGCTGCAGAGTTCACGCTTTGGAGAAGATCTGCTGACGTCTTCTACGTCCTTGCTCAGCTCTCTTCTGCGAACGTGCTCCTGTTTGTGGTTTCTGTTCAGATAGAGGAAGAGGAAACACAGTATGGAAACACAACAGACGACCTTCGACTTCGAAAACACCTATGTAAAGCTACCTGCGCGGTTCCATGCGCGGGTGAATCCAACGCCGGTGGCGGCGCCGCGGCTGATTAAGGTGAATGAAGAGCTGGCGCGGTTTCTGGGGCTCGATCCCGCAGCGCTGTCGACTGAAGAGGGTGTGCAGGTCCTTGCGGGCAATCGTATAGCGGCAGGCTCGGAACCGTTGGCGCTTGCATATGCAGGGCATCAGTTCGGGCACTTCGTGCCGCAGCTTGGAGATGGTCGAGCGAACCTGCTTGGAGAGCTGCGTGGCGAAGACGGGCACCTTTATGACGTGCAGCTGAAGGGTTCCGGACCAACGCCGTTTTCGCGCCGAGGCGACGGACGCGCCGCGCTGGGACCGGTGCTGCGTGAGTACATCCTGAGCGAAGCGATGCACGCTCTGGGTGTACCGACAACACGCGCGCTGGCAGCTGTTGAGACTGGCGAACGCGTGGTGAGAGAGCGTTACTTGCCAGGTGGCGTGTTTACGCGCGTTGCAGCGAGCCATCTGCGCGTGGGCACGTTTCAGTATTTCGCTGCGCTGGAGGACAAGGAAGGTTTGCGGACGCTCGCGAATTACGCGATCGCCCAGCACTATCCTGAGGTCGCGAAAGAGGCAAAGCCCTACCGCGCGCTTCTGGACGGTGTGATTGGACGGCAGGCACGGCTGATTGCGCAGTGGATGTCGCTTGGGTTTATCCACGGCGTGATGAACACGGATAATAGTTCGATCTCGGGCGAGACGATCGACTATGGGCCATGCGCCTTCATGGAGGCCTTTGATCCCAACCAGGTCTTTAGTTCGATCGACGCGCGGGGACGCTACGCCTACAACAATCAGCCCCACGCGGCGCACTGGAACCTGACGCGGCTGGCGGAGGCGCTGCTACCGCTGCTGACAGAAGAAGAGGGCAGCGAAGAGGCGGGTGTCCTTGCAGCTCAGGAAGCACTGGCTGTCTTTGCCACGGAGTTCGAAGCGGCGAGAGATGCCGGGCTGCAGAGTAAGCTCGGTTTGTTTACGGAGCAGGAAGGGGATGCTGCTCTAGCGCAGGACCTACTGGACCGCATGGCTGCGAACAATGCGGACTTCACGCTGACCTTCCGGCGGCTTTGCGAGGCGGCGGCTTCACCTGCGGGTGACAGCGAGGTACGCTTGCTGTTCGCCGATCCCGCGAGCTTCGATGTGTGGGCGTCTGCGTGGCATAAGCGGCTGGATAGGGAGAGCGGCTCTGCGGCAGAACGGGCGGCAGCGATGCGTCGGGTGAATCCGATATTCATTCCGCGCAATCATCTGGTGGAGGCGGTGATTCAGGCGGCGATGGAGCGACAGGATTTTCGGCCGTTCGAGGAGCTGCTGGATGCGACGTCTCGACCGTATGAGGACCGGCCGGAACTGGTGCGATTTACTGTTCCGGCGCGGCCGGAGGAGCAAGTGCAGCAGACTTTCTGTGGGACGTAATCCACCGAAGCCGCTCCGGGATGCAAAAGGTGGAGCTGGCCGAAGAATCACGGAACTACTGCGAAAACGCTGCGTATTACTAAGTGCGCAACGATGTTGCTAAGGAGGTTTCGATATGATTTGCACAAATTGCAGTAGCGAAGTTCAGGTAGGTTCTCGTTTTTGCAGCGCCTGTGGAATACGGATTGCGCCTGCCTATGTTCCCGTAGAAAATGCAGCAGCCCGCGAAGGGCTTTATCGCGCTCGTGAAGGTCGTGTGATCGCCGGTGTGTGCGCCGGGTTCGCTCGTCGCTATGGTTGGGATGTGACGATTGTTCGCCTGCTTGTAGTGCTGACCGTACTGGCTGGCTGCGGAATGCCGTTCCTGCTTTATTTCGCGGCCTGGATCGTGATGCCGAAGGAGCCGCTTGCCTTCGCGATTCCGACTCCAGTGATTCCAGAGCCAGTTCAGCCGCAGGTCTAATCGGCTAAAGCAAAGGGCGCGGTACGATGAAGAGGTGAGTACGACTTCATCGCCGCGCCCCTTCGTTTATGTTCAGGACCGTCTTGCCGTATCCGGTGTAGACCTTACAGCCCTCGCTGCCGAGTACGGCACGCCGCTTTATGTGTACTCGGCTGACGCGATTCGCGAGCGCGCCCAGATGCTGCAGCAGGCGTTCGCTGCCGCTGCACCCGCGCTTTCTACGACCCTCTGCTACGCGGTGAAGGCCAACTCGTCGCTGGCGATCTTGAAGCTGCTTGCAGGAATGGGATGCGGCTTCGACATCGTCTCTGGCGGTGAACTGGAGCGCGTTCGCCGTGCTGCTCCCAAGGCGCTCGGACGCGTGGTTTTTTCCGGCGTGGGTAAGCAGGCGTGGGAGATGGACGCAGCGCTCGAAGCAGGCATACTGCTATTCAACGTGGAGAGCGAGGCCGAGCTCGAACTGTTGAGCGCGCGCGCGGTGGCGTTGCAGAAGACTGCGCGCATTGCGCTGCGTGTGAATCCAGATGTCTTTGCAGAGACGCATCCGTATATCTCGACAGGGCTCAGCGCGCACAAGTTCGGTATCGCGATTGCGCGGGCGCGTGAGGTGTACAAGCATGCGGCGTCATTGCCCGGGCTTAGCCCTGAAGGCGTCAGCGTTCATATAGGCTCGCAGATTCGAGCTGTCGAGCCGTTCGGGCAGGCGTTACAGCGGGTGCGGGCACTGGTCGAGGAGCTGCGCTCGGATGGCATCGATATTCAGCACGTGGACGCGGGTGGTGGCTTTGGCATTGAGTATGGCAATGGGGATTTTGACCCTGCCGCGAGCGTCGCCAGCTATGCAGCTGAATTGAGTCGCGTGATGCAGGGACTGGATGCAACGTTACTGTTGGAGCCAGGACGGTTCCTTGTGGCGCAGGCAGGCGCGCTGATTACAAATGTGCTTTACACGAAGCAGAACGGCGACAAGCACTTTGTCATCACGGATGCGGCTATGAATGATCTGATTCGTCCCGCGCTATACCAGGCCCATCACGAGATCTGGCCTGTGCAGAAGTCGGAACGGGCACAGCAGACATCCGATATCGTGGGTCCGGTCTGCGAGTCCGGTGACTTTTTTGCACGGGATCGAGAGACTACAGAGCTGCGTTCCGGCGATCTGGTTGCGCTGCTGGATGCAGGTGCCTATGGAATGAGTCTGGCTTCGCACTACAACACTCGAGTTCATCCCGCAGAGGTACTGGTCGAGAACAGCTCCGCACGGCTGATTCGCCGTCGCGAAACGCTGGATGAGCTCATGGCGGCGGAGATCGTCTGACTCCAATCACAGCGGGCTACGTGCTACACTTCTGAGCGACGAGGGTGTGCGAGAGGCCATGATTTCAGGCCATTTCCGCCCTCCAGAACCACCGATCCACGACTCCAAAGCAGCAGAGGTTCCACCCATGTCCGGCCATTCAAAATGGGCAACAATCAAGCATAAGAAGGGCGCCCTCGACGCCAAGCGCGGCAAGATCTTCACCCGCCTCATCAAGGAAATCACCATCGCAGCCAAGGGCGGCGGTGGCGACCCGGACGGTAACCCTCGCCTGCGTGGAGCGATTGCAGCGGCGAAGGCGGAGAACATGCCCGCCGACAACATCAAGCGCGCCATCCAGAAGGGAACCGGCGAGCTCGAAGGAGCTAGCTACGAGGAGTTGACCTATGAGGGTTATGGTCCTGGTGGCGTTGCGATCATCGTCGACGTTTTGACGGATAACAAGAACCGCGCAGCAAGCGAGATTCGTCACGCGTTCTCGAAGCAGGGCGGCAATCTTGGTGCTCCTGGATCCGTGGCTCACATGTTCTCGAAGAAGGGCCTGATTGTTGTCGAGAAAGATGCGGCCAGCGAAGACAAGCTGACGGAGATCGTTCTCGATGCGGGTGCGGAGGATCTGAGCGATGAAGGCGAAGTTTGGGAGATTATCACCGCCCCTGCTGACTTCAACGCCGTACTCGATGCCGTGAAGGCGGCGAAGATCGATACTGTGCAGGCTGAAGTAACGATGCTTGCTTCGACCTACACGAAGCTTGAGGGCGCACAGGCAGCTCAGATGTCGCGCCTGCTGGAAGCGATCGACGATCTCGACGATACACAGAACGTGTACTCGAACTTCGAAATGGACGAAGAGTCCGTACCGGCCTAGAGAAAAATCAGTAGCTAGAAGAGTGTAGTGCGAAGAAAGCCGCCACTCGATGGCGGCTTTCGATTGTGAGGAGAAGAGTTGATGAAGCGTTCCGTCTGGTTGGGTCTTTGTGCTTCGGCGTTGCTTGCTTGCGGTGTTGTCAACGCGCAGGATGTTCATGAGTCGCCGGTGGCAAAGGTCGCGAACTCCACTCCGTGGGAGTACGGCGTACTGGCACAGGGCGGCGTTGGCCTTGAAGAGCGCACGGACTACTCGTTCTTCCTCGCGGGTGCCCATCTGGGCAAGGTCATCACGCCGGAGTTGGGTACGGGGCTGTTCAAAGGCAACTTCGAGTACTCGGTTGAGGTGTTTCCGATCTGGCAGTCGTACACGCCGAAGTTTCAGCGTCTGAACTGCCCGACGGGTGCTACGCTGGCCAGCCAGTGCTATGGCCCGACCACCAGTGGTGGCACGTATCGTGGCGTCAGCATTACGCCGATTCAGCTGCGCTGGAACCTCACGCACGGTCGCAAATTCATGCCGTGGGCGCAGGCTGCAGGTGGAATGGTGTACACGACCCGCAAGTATCCTGGCGTTGGCAACCTCAATGTCGCCGACCCGACACAGACGGGTCCAGCGGCCGACACAAGTGTGTGGAACTTTACCCCGCAGGGCGGAATTGGTGCACACTACTTTGTGAAGCCGCAGCGCTCGGTGGATATGAGCGTGAACGCGGTGCATATTTCAAGCTCGAGCCTCGGCGATAAGAACCCTGGTGTTAATGTGAGTCTGCAAGTATCAGTAGGCTACACGTGGTGGAAGAAGTAGGGCCTGGAACGGAATTCAGAGATTCGGAATAAATAGTTGGAAGCAGCCTTGGTGCAATGAGCGAGAACGGGATCAGTGAGCAGATTGTAGAGTGTGTTCCGAACTTCTCAGAGGGCAGAGACCTTGAGAAGGTGCACGCAATTGTTGGCGCGATGCGCGTCGACGGCGTGCACCTGCTCGATTACTCGCTTGACCCTGATCACAATCGGTCCGTGGTGACGATTGCTGGGGCTCCTGATGCAGTGCTGGAGTCGGCTGTCCGCGGTGTGGGCATGGCGGCCAAGTTGATCGACCTCACACAGCAGAAAGGCGAGCATCCACGCGTCGGTGCGGCGGATGTTGTACCGTTCGTGCCGGTGAGTGGTATCTCCCTGATGCAATGTGCTTTGCTTGCGCGGCAGGCGGGGAAGGAGATCTGGAACCGCTACGGCGTGCCGGTGTACTTCTATGCCGGGGCGGCGACTCGTCCGGACCGCGTACTGCTGGAAGACGTTCGCCGAGGCCAGTTCGAAGGCCTAATGAAGGACACGATGCGCGATTCGGCGCGGCGTCCTGATATCGGAGGACCGGAGCTGCACCCGACGGCTGGGGCCTCGATTGTCGGAGCTCGTACCTTTCTGATTGCGTACAACATCTATCTGGCGGGCAGCGGCGTATCCAATGCAGACATTGAGGCGGCGGGCATGGACTCGGCGCTCATCTCGTCTTCCGGTGCTGCCGATGTAGGTCTTGCGCGGACCATCGCGAAGGAAGTGCGCGCTTCCAGCGGAGGCATGCTGGGCGTGAAGGCGATGGGCGTGCTTGTAAACGGTCGACCGCAGGTGAGTATGAACGTCACGGACTTCCATAAAACCCCTGTTGCCCGCATTCATGCGGCGGTTGCGCAGATCGCAGCTCGTCATGGAGCCCAAATTGGGGATGGAGAGCTGATTGGGCTGATTCCTGAGGCGGCGTATGAGCCAAACGCCGATTGGATTCGTCAAATACCCCAGTTCGACCCTGAAGAGAAGGTCCTTGAGCGCAGGCTTAGCCATCCGTTGGACTGGCCGTAGGTATGTGACACCGCCGTAAAACCTCGCGATGGGAGCTTTTTAGGCTTGCTCAGGAGGGTCGATTCGGAAACAATCATAAGATGTTGCCCTGAAGAGGTTTCGGGCGCGTACAGCAGGAGTAAAAGGTGATGACATTGAAGAGCTTGCAGCAACGGGTAACTCTAGGCGTGACTTCGGCGCTGGTAATGGCGATGATTTCGGCAACCGCACAGGCGGCACAGCTTAGCGGCGATGCGCGCAGCTCCATCCCGAAGGATGTGCAGCAGATCATTGTGGTGGACTACAAAGTGATGCAGAGCTCGCCCGCAGCCATGCAGTTGAAAGACCGCGTTCTTCCGCCGGAGCTCAAGCGCCTGGAGACGGCCTTGAAGACCTCTGGTCTGAAGGTCGATCGCGACGCCGACACGCTGGCGTTTGCTGCCTTCCGCGCCTCAGGAGGGGGAACCGGGACGAGGGTTCTGGGCGTGGCTCAGGGACAGTTCGATACGGCGGGCATCATGGCAAACTTCGCCAAGTCGAAGACTAAAGCGACTCCCTACCGACAGAACTCGATCTGGCCCATGGGCAACGCCGGCATGAGCGTGGCGTTCCTGAACCAGACGACCATGATCTTCGGCGACCGCGATGCCGTGAAGGCTGCCCTCGATGCACGCGATGGTCTGCAGCCGAACTTCCTGCAGAACAGCGACATGATGAATGAGATGGCGATCGTGGACGCGCGTCCGGTCTGGAGCATTCTGGATTCGAAGGGTACGCAGACCATGATGAAGGGTGTGCTCGGCGACGCTTCGGCGTTGGCCGATTACGACACCGTCAAGAACCGCTTCCGCAATGCACGTTACACCATGGACTTCTCGAATGGCGTGAAGTTTGATATGGCGGTGACGACCTCCGACACGATCACGGCGGCGACCGCAGCGACCCTGATGAAGGGTGTTGCGTTGATGAAGAAGACTGGCGGATCGCCGCTCGAGAAGTCGGCTGTGGATGACACGACGATCGACTCGAACTCGGGCACGCTGATGGTGACTTACTCGTCTTCGGATTCGGAGTTCGCAGGTCTCTTGACCTCGCCGCTGTTCCAGCAGGTTGTGGTCAAGTAATCGTTCCTTTTAGACAGAAAGCGGAAGAGGCGACCCTCGGGGTCGCCTCTTTTGTTTGAAATCGGGGTGATTCTGTAGACTCACAAGCTCAGAGTCCGATGACATCTACGAGTGTTTCGCGACGGGCTCAGAGGCTCTCTTTTCTACGTCTGGATACTTACCGACTGTTTTACATCGATCCATCACCGCTGCACGAAGGCGGTTGGCGAGTTCGTCCGGGAACTCGTAGGTCTGGGCGCCCCGATAGACATCGATGGTCTTGCGAGTCGTGTCTACGACCACTTCGCAGTGGTGGCAGGTTCCGAGGTGTTCTTTTACCTCGACCAGAAGGGTAGGGTCGATCTGCCCATCAAAGTAGTCGGTTAGTTTGGCCAGAAAATCGGTGCAGTTCACTTAGTTGCCTCTTTGCTTTGCCGAAAGTACCGGCTGAGACGTTCGCGTAATTGTAAACGCGCGCGCAACAACCTCGACTTGACTGCCGGTACGCTCAGCCCGAGGGCTTCGGCCGTCTCTTCCGTCGACAAGTTTTCGATGTCCCGGAGTGTGAAAACGGTTCGAAAACCTGGGGGAAGACCCGCAATTGTCTTACGAAGAATCTCCGCAAGCTCCGATTGTGAGTAATTCTGCTCCGGATTGGGTCGCCATTCGGCGAAATCGCGGGGGATGGAGCCTTCATCCGTCTCCACATCCTGGTCCATGGACACCGTTTTAGAGGTTTTGCGCTTGCGCAGGCGCATCAGGCTTTCGTTCACGGCGATGCGGACAAGCCAGGTAGAGAACTTGGAGTTGCCCTGAAACTGCTCCAGCTTCTGGAACGCTTTGAAGAAGACGTCCTGGGTGATGTCCTCAGCGTCCTCGCGGTTCTGCGTGATGTGCTGGGCAGTGCGGAAGATCTGGCGCTCATACTGGCGTACGAGAACCTCGAAGGCGGCGGTATCGCCGGCTTTGGCGCGCTCGACAAGAGCGATGTCCGGGTGGATCTCGATCGGTGCGGCGTCTTCGGCGGCAACATCTGCGGGAAGAACGCTGGCGAGCACTTCGGGCGGAATCGCCTGGGTTGGATCGAAGGGGTCTTGAGCCTCGGTTTGGGCGACAGTTGCTTGCGTTGCGGCCATAGTTAAGCTCCCTGACTAGTGTACTTGAGCCGTCGGGCGGAAACCATTGCTAAGAGGCGGGATTTGCGAGTGTCCTGACGGAATCGGGCAGTAACCTCCGGTGGTTCCCTGCTGTAGGACAGCGACTGAAACGGGGGCATCCAACGTTAGTCTCAAGAAGGAATGAGGTTGGGATGAGTCCAGTAGCAAGAAGGTGGCAGCGGATCGCGGCGATCGTATGCGCGGCGTCCGTGTTTATGGCAGCGGGTCAGAGTTCCAAGAAGCACAAGCCTGCGACGGCGCATGCCAAGAGTTCGAGCAGCAAAAGCGCACACAAGAGTTCGGGGAAGAGCTCGCGCGTGGTCGCGAAGGGTGGCAAGGCTAAGGGCAGACGCGTGGAGGAGCCTACGGTTTCGGCTGAAAGCGTTCGGCTGAACCACGCGTTTTCGGCTTCGGCGCAGCTGCGACCGATGGCGCAACAGTTGGTGACCTCGCGCAGCGCAGCGGCGTATGCGGGCGTTGCATCGTATGCGGCGTCTCATCCTGGCGATGGATCGGCTGCGGCCAACCTGGCGCTCGGACATGCCTATCTCCTGGACAAGCGATACAGCGACGCGCAGATGACGTTCCGGCGCGCGGCTGAGGGCGACTCGCCGCTGGCGGATTATGCAGACTACCTCGGCGCGCAGGCTGCGGTTCAGGGCAATAACGCTTCGCAGGCGATTACGCTGCTCACAGGCTTTGCAGAGAAGCATCCGGGAAGCTTGTTCGTGGATCAGGCGCCGGTGCTGCTGTCGAGTGCGTATCTGGCGCAGGGCGATCCGACGAGTGCGCTGAAGGCACTTCAGCCACTTGCCGATGCGAGCACGTCGAGCCATGTGGACTATCGCATGGCGCTGGCGAAGGCGTATCAGGCCTCGGGGAATGTGGATAAGGCGTCGTCGTTGTACCGCGGCTTGTATCTCGGCAATCCGCTGGCGCCTGAGGCTGCGCTTGCCAAGGCGCAGCTCGTGGCGATGAATGTTCCGCTGACGCCGGGCGAGAAGAAGCAGCACGCGGATTCGTTGTTCAACGCGAAGCAGTATGTTGAAGCAGCGGGAGAGTATCGCGCGCTGCAGAAGGATGAAAACGGCTTGAGTCAGGCGGATCGCGATGCGTTGGAGATTTACATTGCGGTGTGCGATCTGAGGCTGAAGAAGCTGGGTAGCGGAGAAGTGAACAGTCTTCCGCAGACGGGTGACGATACGGCTGCGCTGAAGCTGTACATGCGGGCGGAGCTGGCTCGCAGTGCGGGCCGCAACGACGAGCAGGACGCGATTGTGCAGCAGCTGATGACTAGCTATCCGCAGAGCCGATGGCTGGAGGAGGCGTTGTACTCGGGCGGCAATATGTACCTGCTGAAGCATGACAGCGAGCGGGCGATTGCTGACTACACGGCGCTGTGCGAGCGGTTTCCGCGCAGTACGTATGCGCCGAACTCGCACTGGCACGCGACGTGGCTGAACTATCGTCTCCGGCGTTATCCAGAGGCTGCGAAGCTGATGGATGAGCAGATCGTGAACTATCCGGGAGGACAGGAGATTCCCGGAGCGCTGTACTGGCGCGGACGTCTGTACGAGGACATCGAGCAGAATCTGCCGCAGGCGCTGAACTACTACAAAGCGCTGAGCAATGCGTATCCGAACAGTTATTACGCGATTCTTGGTCGTGGCCGCATCGCGGTGATCGGCACACGCGAAGCGGTTGCGCCTGCGCCCGCGCTGGCTTCGGTGCGAGCGATCGACGATCCGCATTTGACCGATGTACTTCCTGAGAACGATCCGCATCTGATCAAGGCGCGGTTGCTGGCGAACGCTGCGCTGAACGAGTACATTCGGCCCGAGATTCAGCTGAGCGAAACGTCGCGCAGCTGGGGCGTTCTGGCCGAAGCTGAAATCTACCAGAGCTTCGGTGAAGATACACGCGCGCTACAAGCGATGAAGCGAGCCAAGCTGCCGTTCTTCTCGCTGCCAGTGCAGGAAGTTCCGATGGCTTACTGGCAGCTGGTGTTTCCGCGTCCTTTTTGGAGCCAGTTGAAGTCGAATGCTGAGTTGAACGGACTTGATCCGTATCTTGTAGCGGCGCTAATTCGGCAGGAGTCTGAGTTCAATCCCGGCGCTGTGAGTCGCGCGAATGCCTATGGATTGATGCAGCTGTTGCCTTCGACAGGGAAGATGCTGGCGAAGCGGGGCGGAGACAGACACTTTACGACGAGCGAACTGTTGGATCCGACGACGAACCTGCGGCTCGGAACGGTTGATTTGAAAAACTCGATCAATAAGTACAGCGGTCAAGTCGAGTATGCGCTGGCGGCTTATAACGCTGGCGATACGCCGATTCGCAACTGGATTGCGCTCAACAACTACAAGGATGTTCCTGAGTGGGTCGAGTCGATTCCTTATACCGAGACACGTGAATATGTGCAGGGAATTATGAGGAATCGGGAGATGTATCGGGCGATTTATGCGGGACGGTAGGTACCCCCTCCCCCCATACTTTCGATCTAAAGTATGGGGAAAGCGAGACTAAGGGCTGGACTTAAGTTGTTCGGAAAGCAAGGATGCCTTCCGCATCAGAATGGAGTTCAACACTTCCAGACGCCCGGTTCCAGTTTTCTGGAGTCGGGCGTTCTCTTGTCCGCTATTGGCCGACAATCGCTTTCAGCGCGTGATAGCTTTTGCCTAACTAGACAAGCATGATCAAAATGGATGAACTTGACGACCGCACACAAGCTCTGCTGAGCGTGAATGCTACCCTCGAGGCCCTCGGTGCTATTGGAAAACACATCTCTCCTGAGATGTCGGAAACTGTGGCGCTCTACTTCCAGACCGTTAACGATGCTGTGCGTCTTAGTGGCGTAAAGTGCGCAGAAGCGATTGAAGCCGCAACGCTCAAACCGGAGTTGGTCGCCAAAGTGCTTGTCACCCTTCCAGTGCCTGTGGTTCAAATTTAGTGAGAACCATGTTTGCAGAGCGCCTATCAGCTACTTTCTTGCTTCTACTTCTATTTTATCAAGCGGCATAGGGTAAACATGCAAGTTTTATCCTATTTAGAATCATAGGTTTGAGCGGGTTCGGGGCTTGACAGCTCAAGCGCCGAATTACTCGTGCCGGAGGGCTACGACGGCGTCCATGCGGGAGGCACGCCAGGCGGGCAGGAAGCCTGAGACGATGCCGACCAGAGCGAGGATGATGAAGGACGTCAGCATGATGGTGCCGGAGGCGCGGAGGATGATGTCGCCTTCGTGGTTTGCCGTTTTGTACATCGCGGAGTAGAGCGGCATGGGTGGGATGAGGTAGGCGGCGACGAAGGCGACAGCCATGCCGATAACGCCGGCGATGAAGGTGAGGACGAGGCTTTCGAGCAGAAAGTGCGCCAGGATGTCGCGGCGGCGGGCTCCGAGGGCTTTCATGAGACCGATCTCGCGGGTACGCTCTGTGACGGAGACGAGCATGATGTTCATAACGCCGACGCCACCGACGGCGAGGGTCATGGCTCCGATGATGCCGAGCAGGACCTGTAAAGCGATGGAGAACTGGACCATGCTCTTGCCGTCTTCGATGGTATCCCAGGCTCCGATGGCTTTGTCGTCGCGGGGGTCAAAGTTGTGGCGCTGGGCGAGGACGGTGCGGACAGCCTGGATGGCCTGCAGGTGCATGGCAGGAGTAGAGGGCTGGAAGACGATCGAGTCGGGGTCGCGCTGCTGGCGCAGGGTGCGCATGGTGTCAAAGGGGACGAAGATATTTTCGTTGTCGGGGCCGTTGTTGCTGGAGTCCTGAATCTTATTGCGAAGGACGCCGATGACGGTGAAGGGCTGGCCTTCGATCTGGACGATTTCGCCGACGGGCGGATAGCCGTTGAAGAGCTTGGTGGCGGCGTGGGGGCCGAAGATGACGACCTGGCGATGCTCGGCGAAGTCGGCAGGTTCGAAGTAGCGACCGTCCTCGACGTCGAGCCTTCTCATGCGAGCGTAGGGAAGGTCGATGGCCTTGCTCTGGATGTTGACGGACTTGGGTCCGTACTTGACGCTGAAGCCGTCGTCGGTTTCACGGGAGACGGCGGAGAGAAAGGGGAGTGCGTCGCGGACGGCTTCCATGTCGCCATCGCGGAGTTTGACCTTTTGGCCAGAGCGCTCGCCGCCGGCCTGCATGGAGGTCTGGCCACCCCAGATCATGATGACGTTGTTACCGATGCCCATGAAGCCCTGCATGACGGCGTCGCCGACACCTTTGCCGTAGCTGAGCAGAAGGACGACGGTGACGAGCCCCCAGACGATGCCGAGCATGGTGAGGCCGGACCGCACGCGGTTGCGGTTGAGGGACTGCAGGGACTCGAGGAGGATTTCGCGAAGGTTCATAGGAGTGGGTGGTGGTTGAAAAGGTTCCGGCTCTTGTGGCTGTAAAAACTTCTTCGGGGTCCTTCGACTTCGCTGCGCTTCGCTCAGGATGACCATGTCTGGGGTAGGTTCATTAGTCGGTTCGGAGGCACTCGATGGGGGTCATGTTGGCGGCTCTTAGGGCTGGGTAGGTTCCGGCTGAGACGGTGATGAGGCCGAGGGTGATAAGGGAGGCGATGATGGCGATCGGTGAGATGACGGGGTGGGGCATCACGTCGGGGAGAGGAATGAGTTTGAGGAGAAGGCAGATGCCGACGCCGCAGACGAGGCCGGAGGCTCCGCTGACGAGGGTGATGATGGCAGACTCGGCGAGAAACTGGCGGCGGATGTCGCGGGCGGTAGCGCCGAGGGCTTTGCGGACGCCGATCTCGCGGGTGCGTTCGGTGACGGCGACGAGCATGATGTTCATGACGCCGATGCCGCCGAGGAGCAAGGTAAGAAGAGCGACGGCGGCGAAGAAGATGGTCATCGCGCGGAAGATGTTGTCGGTGAACTGCGCGCCTTCAAGGGTGTCCCAGACCCAGAGGGCGTCGAGGTCCTGCGGGTCGAAGTGATGGCGGTCGGCGAGGACCTGGCGGACCTGACGAAGGGCGGCGACGTGCTTTTCGGGGCTGACGGGCATGACGACGATATTGTTGACGGTGCCGCGGGTGTCGGAGACGGTGCCAAGGAGTTTGTCGGCGGTGCCGAAGCTGGGAGGGAAGTCGCGTTCCATGGAGGAGAAGGGGACGAAGAGCTGGGAGTTGTCGGGGCCGGAGCCGTAGCTGCCATTCTGCTGCTTTTTGCCCATGACGCCGATGACGGTGTAGGGGTAGCCTTCGATCATGAGGGGCTGGCCGATGGCGGTTTTGCCGGGGAAGAGCTGTCGGTTGGAGTCGTAACCGAGGAGGACGACGCGGGCGGCGGTGGCTTCGTCTTCGTCGGTCATGAGGCGGCCCTGCTCGACCTTGAGGGAACGGAAATTTTGATACTGCGGCCAGACGCCGCGGACGGCGCGGCTGGCGGCGTTGAAGGGGCTGACCTCGGAGACGGTGCGGCGCAGTTCGGGTGAGACGGTTTTGACGAGCGGGGCGAGTTGCTGGATGGCGATGGCGTCGCCGAGAGTAAGGTGTATGTCGCGACCGGAGGCGTACCCGCCGGAGGGCATGGCGGATTTGCCGCCAAAGCAGATGGCGATGTCTGTGCCGATGGACTTGAGGCGCTGGTGCTGGTCGATGCCGAAGCCAATGCCGAGGCCGACGAGGAGGATGACGGAGGTGATGCCCCAGAGAATGCCGAACATAGTGAGGAAGCTGCGGAGTTTTGAGTCCCAGAGGGCAGCGAGGGTTTGGCGAAAGATCTCGAGAAGGGGCATTGTGGATTCCGGCTGGCTTTTGTGAAGTGGCGAAAGGTGGCGAGATCTGGTTACAGCAATCGATACGCGCGGAGGCGGTCCGCGGTTCCCGGGGGAGAGGACTTTCAAGAGGCTGGCGCGATAGGATGAGGGTGCGGTTGTCCTGCAATCGCGCCCGGATGGTGAAATCGGCAGACACAGCGGACTTAAAATCCGCAGACCGGAAACGGTCGTGGGGGTTCAAGTCCCCCTCCGGGCACCATGCTTAGACTGAGTAGCTGATTGGGTGGAAGTGCCTGTTCCTTTGCCCGATCGCCCGATTGGAGTCATACGAAGCAGGCGCTGCTGTGCCGCTTCTGAAGCCGTCGAACCCTTGGAAAACAATTTTATGTAAAGCGAAGACTCCAAAGGCCTGAATTGGGGTTTGAAGGACTTTCTGCGTCGTGTCGCTCGATAGAAAACGGAGTGGCGCGCCTTGGAGTTCTGTCTGCGTATACGTCATAGGGCAATGAATGTCGCGTAAATATCAATTGACTTTGGCGACAATAAGAAATACAACTTCACATGCATTCTTAAATACAGAAACTCATCGAAAAACTGGGGTGAAAGCTCCATTTTTGACCTCGATGATTCATTCGACGCCTGGAGGGTAGGTTTATGCGGCACTTGGGTTATGACTTGAGATCGATGGTCTCTCGGCGCTTTCGTAGCGCGGGCACTCTGTTTCTGCTTTGTTGTGCGCTCGTTGCGCTGACTACGGTCGGCCGGGCGCAGGACCTCTCCACGGGCTCGCTGAATGTCACGGTCGTAGATGAGCAGGGCGCGCTGGTTCCGGGAGCGAGCCTGGTGCTGAAGGATCTGGGAACGAACGACATTCATAAGGCGACGACGCGGTCGACCGGGGTTTCGGTGATTCCATTTCTGAATCCGGCGGTCTACAGCCTGAGCGTGACGAAGGCTGGCTTCAGCTCGAGTGAGTATGAGAAGGTCACGATCACGACGAATCAGGTGACGAACATCACGGCGAAGCTGAAGGTGGGTGGATCGAACGAGACGGTGACGGTGAGCAGCGATACAAACGCTCTGCTGAATACGACGCAGAATACGCTCTCGACCTCGATTGACCTGAAGCAGGTGGAAGACCTGCCGACCGCGGCCCGCGATGTGTTTTCGTTGGCGTTTCTGGTGCCGGGTGCGGTGGACGATAACTTCAACAACCTGCCGGGCGGCGCCGTGAATACGAGTACGAACGGGTTCTCGACGATTACGAACCGCAACAAGAGCGGCGGCTTCGATACGAATGGACCGGCGACGACGCAGCGGCTGGAGACGACGCAGGAGATGACGGTGGAGACCGATCAGCTCGATGCCTCCAAGGGCGGTACTGCGACGATGGACATTGGGTTCCTGACAAAGCGTGGAACGAACCAGTTTCATGGGCAGCTGTTCGAGGACTATCGCAGCGAGTCGATGAACGCGAATGGCTGGCTTTCGAATAACTCTTTGTTGCCTCGGCAGCTGCTGATCATCAATGATTTCGGAGGCAACGTTGGTGGGCCGATCATCAAGGACAAGCTGTTTTTCTTTGTGAGCCTGGGCAATTATCGGCAGCCGTCGCAGAACCTGGTGCAGACGGAGATACCGACGGCATCGGTGCTTGCGGGAAACTACACGTACATCAACGCGACGACGAATCTGGTAGAGACGAAAAACCTGTTGCAGGCAGCGGGAGCGGCGGGGTGCTCGGCGTGCCAGAGCACGGTGAATGCGGTGATTGCGAAGGACCTGGCGAATATCGTTTCGGCGGAGTCGCAGGGGGGAGCGACGATCAGCTCTCTGGATTTGAACCACAACCTGCTGAACTTTACGAACAAGGCTTCGACGATCGAACGCTTTCCGACGCTGCGCATGGACTACAACCTGACGCAGCGGTTTCGCCTGACGGGATCGGTGAATGAGTCGAACTATTACTACAATCACACGGGTGCCGCGCCGTATCCGGGGCCGCTGTTTGCGAACCAGGCGACGAGCACGAAGTATCGCAACTACCAGGTGGTGGCGGGCTTCGACTGGACGGTGAAGTCGAACCTCGTGAATGCGTTTCGCGTGGGGTATCTGTATTCGGGAGCGGTGTTCGATTCGCAGGGGCAGCAATCGCCGGATGCGAACATGCTGGAGCAGGGAGATCTCGCGTTCGGGTTTGGCCTGAACAGCGGCATCAATTACTTCACATCGCTCAAGGGTGGATTCCTGTATCCGGTGACGAGCATCAAGGACGATATGACCTGGACGCACGGTCGGCATAACATCACGTTCGGCGGTTCGGCGGCTACGGAGATCGATCACTACTATAACGGCGAGTTCGTGCCGTATGTGGGCGTGAGCGCTCTGCAGGAGGGCGATCCGGCGCAGGCTCCGATCGACGCGGCGGTGGCCGATGGTCCGACGAACGCTACCAGCGACGCGGAGGGGCTATATTCGACGCTTGCAGGCCATTTGAACTACTACAGCCTGGGCGAGTTTGTGAACATCCACACGAAGCAGTATCAGCAGAACATCTCGTTCAACCTGCATGAGAAGCTGACGCAGGCGGCGGCGTTCTTCCAGGATTCGTGGCGCGCGACGCCGACGTTCACGCTGAACTATGGTCTGCGCTGGGACTTTACGGGGGCGTCAAAGGATGAGACGGGCTTCTATACGAACCCGGACATCGCGAATCTCTGGGGGCCTTCTGGAGTGGGCAACATCTTCAAGCCGGGCACACTGACAGGGATTCAGAATCCGGTGGAGGGACCGCGTTCGGAGAGCTATGCGCCGACGTATGTTCATCCGGAGCCGACGGTTGGTTTTGCGTGGAATCCTGTGGAAGCGAAAGACTCTGTGCTGGGCCGTTTGATGGGAGACCGCAAGACGGTCGTCCGGGGCAGCTTCACCCTCAAGAACTACACCGAAGGGGCACAGAACTTCTGGAGCATCGGGTCGAACAGCGGAGCAAACTTCAACACCTATTACTATGCCGATCCGGTGACGCCGACACCGAATGTGACGCCGCCGGCCGGGTTCTATAACGCAGGTTCGGTCGTGCTGGGTGGACCTCTACCGGCGCTGACGTCGACCTCGCCATCGCCGTTCCAGTCGGTGATTCCGTACTCGTTTGCGACGTTCAGCGGCACATCGTATGCGACGTTCAATCCGCACATCAAGCAGCCCTATGTGGAGTCGTGGACGCTGGGTATACAGCGTCAGTTGACGCAGAGCAGTGTGCTCGAGCTGCGGTATGTGGGCAATGTAGCGAAGGACCAGTGGCTGCTGAAGAACTATAACGAGGTGAACATCTTCGAGAATGGTTTCCTCGCGGAGTTCAAGAATGCGCAGCTGAACTATGCGGCTTCGGGTGGAACGACCTTCCAGGGCGCGGCACCGACACCGATTTTGAATACCGCGTTTGCCTCTTCCGGGCTGGCGGCAAACTTCACGAACGGCAGCTTCCTGAACATGGTGAAGACGGGGCAGGCGGGAGCACTGGCGACGCAGCTGGCGGGCAATCCAACGTATCTCTGCTCGCTGGTAGGGCAGACGTTCAGCCCCTGTGCGGCGGGCGGGTATGCGGGCAATGGTACGTACCCGATCAACTTCTTCCAGGAGAATCCGTATGCTGCCGGTGCCGGGAACTCCGAGCTAACCAACGCAGGGTTCTCGAACTACAACGCGCTGCAAGTGGAGTTCCGGCAGAACAACGTCCACGGGATGCAGTTTGACGCGAACTACACGCTCTCGAAGTCGCTAGGCACGAGCGTGCAGGGAAGCACGGCTCCGGGCTATTACGGTGGCCGGTCGAACAGCGCGCCGGGGTTCTATACGCTGCGCAATCAGGGATTGAACTACTTCCCAAGTGCGTTCGATGTGCGGAACGTCTTCCATGCCAGCGGAACGTATGACTTTCCGTTTGGGAAGAACAAGGCGTTCCTGAACAAGAACTATATCGAGAACGCCATCGTTGGCGGATGGACGATCGGAGCGATTGTGCTTTGGCAGAGCGGCGAGCCGCACCTCTTCTCGGGCGGCACGCAGACTTTCAATGGAAATGACTCGGGCATTACGCTTGTCGGCGTAACGGCGGCGCAGCTGCAGAAGCAGATTCATCCGCGGTTCCTGCCCGGCAAGCCGTATGTGAGCCTGTTCGATCCGAAGTACATCAACCAGGCGAACGGCCAGGCAAACTCGGCGTATATTCAGCCTGCATCGACGCCGGGCCAGTTCGGCCAGCTGTTGTGGCTGCATGATCCGAAGTTCTTCAACACGGACTTGTCGCTGACGAAGCTGGTGCCGATTCGCGGATCCATCAACTTGAAGGTGCAGGGAGTCTTTCTGAATGCTTTCAACCATACGCAGTGGACGGGTATGGATACGGGCGTACAGGATTCGACGTTTGGTTCGACGTCCTCCACCTATAACCCTTCCAATGGAGTGAACGGAGGAGCTCGTCAGATCGAGCTTCGCGCGAACCTGCAGTTCTGATGTCGCAATGGGTTGGAATTGCCGGGTCGCTTGCAAATGCAGGCGGCCCGGGCAGTTTGAGAGTCAATGGCATATGCTGGCAAGCGCAGGTGTTATTTTGGCAACGTAATTCGACGAACATAAACTCTTTTGTATCCAAAATGGTCTACAATTATCGATATGGTTTCGGCTGAGAGAAGCAAACAAGTTCAGGTGCTGGACTCACACACCGAGGGCGAGCCTACGCGCGTTGTTGTCGAGGGTGGGCCTGACCTTGGCCAAGGCACGTTGGCGGAGCGGTTGCAGGTGTTTCGTGATCGCTATGACGGCTTTCGTTCCGGGGTGACCTGCGAACCTCGTGGGTCGGAGGTTGTGGTCGGAGCTCTGCTTTGCGAACCGAGCAATCCTGAATGCGCTGCGGGTGTCATCTTCTTCAACGATGTGGGCTATCTGGGGATGTGCGGTCACGGCACGATTGGGCTTGTGCGGTCGCTGGAGTATCTCGGGCGGATCAAGCCTGGCAAGCACCGCATCGAGACGCCTGTGGGTGAGGTTGGGGTCGAGCTGAAGGCGGGTGGGCGTGTGTCGGTGAGCAATGTTTTGAGCTACCGCTATCGTACTGCTGTGCCGGTAGAGGTGCCGGGGTTGGGGACGCTTACGGGCGACATTGCGTGGGCAGGGAACTGGTTCTTCCTGATTGGCGAGCATCCTTTTGAGTTGACGATGGAGCGTCGCGCAGAGTTGATTGCTGCGACGCATGCGATTCGTGCTGCGTTGTCGGCCAGTGGCATCACCGGCGCTGATGGAGCGTTGATCGATCACATCGAGTTGTTCGGTAAGCCGGAGCATGCGGAGAATTCAAGCCGGAACTTTGTGTTGTGTCCTGGAGCTTCGTTCGACCGCTCGCCCTGCGGCACAGGCACCAGCGCCAAGATGGCGTGCCTGTATGCGGATGGCAAGCTTGCGGAGGGCGAGGTGTGGCGTCAGGAAGGATTTCTCGGGACCCACTTTTCGGGCTCAATCGAGGCACGCGGGGAGGCTATACTTCCGACCATCGAAGGTCGTGCCTGGATCACCGGGAAGTCCGTGCTGGTGTTTGAAGATGACGATCCGTTCGTTGGTGGTATCGAGTTCTGATGAAACCGTTCGATGTGGTCATTCTCGGGGCCGGGATTGTGGGATCGGCGTGTGCCTATGAGTGCGCGCTGGCGGGGATGCGTGTCGCGGTGGTGGAGCCGGCTGTTCCCGCAGGAGCTGCGAGTGCGGCGGGGATGGGGCACCTGGTAGTGATGGATGACTCGGAGGCGCAACTGGCTCTCTCGCACTTCTCGCGTGAGCTATGGCGCGAGCTTCGCGAAGCGCTGCCGCAGACGGTTGAGTACGAGGAGTGCGGCACGCTATGGGTTGCAGCGGATGCTGAGGAGATGGAAGAGGTACTAGCTAAGCAGCAACGATATGCGAACAGCGGCATCGCCTCCGAGATGCTGGATGAGAGGGCCCTGCTCGAGGCCGAGCCGGGGCTGAGGCATGGGCTTGCCGGAGGATTGAGGGTGCCGCAGGATGGAGTGATCTATCCACCGACCGCCGCTGGTTACTTTCTTTCCGTCGCACAGCAACGGGGCGCGCAGTTGATACAGGGGAAGCGTCCGGTGCGTGCGGCTGAGGGCGAGGTCGTTTTTGAAGATGGCTCGCGTTTGAGCGCTGGATGGATTGTGATCGCGACCGGCACCGATACGAGCTTGTGTCCGTGGTTGAAGATACAGCCGCGCAAGGGGCATCTGGTGATTACCGACCGCTATCCGGGGGTTGTGCGGCATCAACTGGTGGAGCTGGGATATTTGAAGAGCGCGCACAGTGTCTCTACGGACTCTGTCGCATTCAATGTGCAGCCACGCAAGACGGGCCAGTTGCTGATTGGCTCGTCGCGGCAGTATGGCGAGTTGAAGCGTAAGGCCGATCCAGAGATGTTGCGGAGGATGCTCGATCGCGCGGTGGAATATATGCCTTCGTTGAAGCAGCTCTCCGTGGTGCGGGTGTGGACCGGGTTCCGAGCGGCGACTCCGGATAAGCTACCGCTGATTGGACCTACGCCGGATTCGACGGTGTTGGTGGCGATGGGCTTTGAAGGGCTTGGCATTACGAACGCGCCGGGAGCAGCGAAGCTGGTGCTGCATCATCTGACCGGTGCCGCGGTGCCGATGGACCCTATGGCGTTCCTGCCGAGCCGTGTGGCGAGAGCGGAGGCGGTCCATGCGTGACGGGACGGCTGTGAACGCGGCGATGATCGGGTTGATCGTGAATGGAGAGGCTTTGCAGGTGCGGCGTGGAAGCACGGTGGCGGCTGCACTGCTAAACGCTGCGACGGCTTGCAGGATTTCGGAGAGTGGAGAGCCGCGCACGGCTGTGTGCGGTATGGGCGTGTGCTTTGAGTGTCGCGCCACGGTGGATGGGATCGCCCAACAGCGGACGTGCCAGATGGAATGCCGCGACGGCATGGTGGTGGAGACGCAGCGATGAAACACTCCTTTGACATCGTTGTGGTGGGAGCAGGCCCGGCAGGGTTGGCGGCGGCTACGGCTGTGGCAGAGGCGGGGCGTCGTGTCGCTGTGCTGGACGAAAATCCACGCGTGGGCGGACAGATATGGCGAGCGAGCTTGAGTAAAGTGGCTCGCGATCGTAGTAAAGAAAGAGCTGTTGCACGTTTCGAGGCTTCTGGTGCGAAGTTGTTTAGCGGCCACCAGATTGTCGATGGCGATGCGGCCGGCGCTTTGGAGTCGTGGGTTGCTGCGACGCAGAGCCTTGAGACTTTCAGCTTTGAACGGCTCATTCTGGCGACGGGCGCTCGCGAACGCTTTCTGCCGTTCCCCGGGTGGACGTTACCGGGTGTGTTCGGTGCAGGCGGCCTGCAGGCCTTGGTGCGAAGCGGCTATGACATTCGCGGAAAGCGCGTGGTGGTTGTAGGCACGGGACCGCTGCTGCTGGCTGTGGCGGCGCACCTGAAGCAGGATGGAGCTAGGGTTGTTCTGGTCGCGGAGCAGGCGCCCCTTTCGCAGCTGATGCAGTTTGGCTTGAGCCTGATAACGCGGCCCGGCAAGATCGTGCAGGGCTTGAGTCTGCGAGCGCAGTTGGCGAATGCGCAGTATCGCACTGGATGCTGGCCTGTTGCGGCGCTGGGCGATGGCACGGTGACCGGTGTGCGCTTGAGTGATGGTTCGCGCACATGGACCGAGGCTTGCGATCTGCTGGCATGCGGCTTTCATCTTGTTCCGAACACAGAGTTAGCGACGTTGCTTGGCTGTGAGGTCGGCGACCACGGTGTGGTAGTCGATGCAGACCAGCAGACGTCGGTAGCGAGTGTTTACTGCGTGGGGGAGACGACTGCGATCGCGGGTGTCGATGCTGCGCTCTTGCAGGGGCGCATTGCAGGATTGGCCGCCGCGGGTAGAGCTTCTGAAGCAAGGACACTGCATATGCAGCGGGATGCGGAACGTTCGTTTGGGAGACGCATGGATCGCGCCTTCGCTTTGCGGAAGGAAATGCTCACACTGGCTATGCCCGATACGATCGTGTGCCGTTGTGAGGATGTACGCTTCAGCCAGATTTCACAGGCCGCTGCGCCGGGCAATGGATGGACTAACGCGAAGTTGCAGACGCGTTGCGGCATGGGGCCGTGTCAGGGACGCATATGCGGGCCTGCGTTGAACGCGCTGTTTGGATGGAAGAATACCTCGGTGCGCGCGCCTCTCTTTCCTCTACCGATAGCGGCGTTATGCTCTTCGCCGCTTGCAACAGATGACGCAACGACTTTAGTTACACAGGAGAACTGATAATGAACTGGTTTGGCGTAATGCCCGCGATGACAACACCCTTCCACCCTGATCTTTCGGTCGATCATGAGATGCTGGCTCACCATGCAGAGTGGCTGCTTGAGAATGGTTGCCACGGCCTGGTGATGCTTGGTTCGCTTGGCGAAGGCGCGACGTTGGAGCACGACGAAAAGATCGCGATTTTGAAGACTGCAGTGAAGGCTTCGACTGCGAAGGGGACGCCTGTCGTGGCGGCGATCTCTGCGCTTTCGACCAAGAGCGCGGTGGCGCTCGCGAAAGAGGCAGAGCAGGCTGGCTGCAGCGGGCTCATGGTGCTGCCGCCGTATGTGTACACGTCGGACTGGCGCGAGATGAAGGAGCACGTGGCTGCGGTGATCAACGCAACAAAGCTGCCCTGCATGCTTTACAACAACCCTGTTGCGTATAAGACGGACTTCCTTGCTGTCCAGATCGCGGAGCTTGCTGCGGAGTGCCCTAACCTGCAGGCTGTGAAGGAGTCGAGTGCGGATGTCCGGCGCGTGATGGCGATTCGCGAGGTGGCTGGTGATCGTCTGAAGATCTTCGTCGGCGTCGATGATGTGCTGGTAGAAGCAGTCGACGCGGGTGCGACAGGCTGGGTTGCTGGACTGGTCAATGCGTTTCCGCGTGAGTCGGTGGAGCTGTTCGAACTGGCTCTTGCGGGCAAGCGCAAAGAGGCTTATGCGTTGTACGAGTGGTTTCTGCCGCTGCTGCGTATGGACACCGTGCCGAAGTTTGTACAGCTGATCAAGTGGGTGCAGGAAGAGACGAACACTGGCATCGCACGTGTTCGCGCTCCGCGTCTGGAACTTGTGGGTGCTGAGTTGGCAGAGGCGAAGGCTGTGCTGAGCAAGGCTCTTGCGGCGCGTCCCACGGTCACCTCCACGGTGTTCAAGGCATTGCAGGAGGCGTAATGGCAGTCGAGCAGCTTGCAGGACTTTCATTGATTGAGGGCGTCGCCACGAAGGGTGGTGGCGCGACCTTTTCTGGCTACAACCCAACGGATGGTAACGCGTTGGAGCCTTTCTACACTTCGGCAAGTGTGACCGACGTTGAACATGCTGTGGCTGCTGCGGTGAAGGCTGCGGAGTTTCTTGCGGCTAGTTCTGGTGCGGATCGTGCCAGGTTGCTGCGTGCATTTGCCGACGGTCTCGATGCGGCAGCAGAAAGCTTGATTGAGCGCGCGATGCTGGAGACAGCTTTGACGCGCCCACGATTGACAGGCGAGGTCGCACGCACAAGCGGGCAACTGCGGTTGTTCGCCAGGGTTGCTGAAGAGGGCGCGTGGCTGAACGCGCGCATCGACATGGCGGACCCGAGCCGCACGCCGCCGAAGCCCGATGTTCGCTCGGTACTGCGTCCGCTAGGGCCGGTTGTGGTGTTTGGTGCGAGTAACTTTCCATTGGCGTTTTCAGTAGCTGGTGGCGATACTGCTTCGGCACTTGCGGCGGGGAATCCTGTGATCGTGAAGGCGCATCCTGCTCATCCTGGAACGGGCGAGCTGGTGGGGCATATCGTGAACGCTGCTGTAGCGCGCGAGGGTTTTCCAGCTGGAACGTTTGCGTTGCTGTTCGATGCCGGTTATGAGGTTGGAGCGGCGCTGGTGCAACACCCCGAGATAAAAGCTGTCGGCTTCACTGGTTCGTTTCGCGGGGGACGCGCGCTGATGGACCTGGCTGCGAAGCGTGAGGTGCCGATCCCGGTGTATGCCGAGATGGGCAGCACGAATCCGGTGTTTGTGTTGCCGAAGGCCTTGGCGGAGCGATCTGCTGCACTCGCTGCCGATCTACAGGCTTCGTTCACGCTGGGTGGTGGTCAGTTCTGCACGAAGCCGGGCATGGTGTTTGTCGAAGAGCAGCATGGCAGAGCGTTCGTAGAGACGTTGCGCAGTAAGGTTGCGGCGGGCGGAGCCTTCTCTCTATTGACCGCAGGTATTGCGAAGCAGTTTGAGCATGAGCTCGCAGAGCGCAGGTCGTTGGCAAAGACGCTGGGTGCAGAGCGGGGCGAGGGCCATGCGGCGCAGAGTGTGCTGTTTGAGGTCTCGGCTGAGAAGTTCTTTGAGGATAAGCGTCTCTCGGAAGAGGTCTTCGGACCGACGACTTTGCTGGTCCAGTGCGATTCGAAGGAACAGATGATGGCGGCGGCGCGTGGACTGGAAGGGCATCTTACGGCTACGATCCTGGGTACGCCGGAGGACCTGGCAGAGCACGCGGAGTTGATTCGCATTCTGGAGCAGAAGGCCGGGCGGGTGATCTTCAATGCCTTTCCTACAGGTGTTGAGGTGAACCACGCGATGGTGCATGGTGGGCCGTATCCTGCGACTTCTGATGGGCGATCGACCTCGGTAGGGAGTCTTGCGATTCTGCGCTTTGCTCGCCCCGTTGCATTCCAGGGCATGCCGCAGTTCGCTCTGCCGCCAGAGTTGCAGGATGCGAATCCACGGAAGGTGCCGCAGCTGCGCGATGGGGTGCTCGCGATATAAGTGTCCTTCGATGGAGCATGAAAAGGGCCGCGCTATTGCTAGCGTGGCCTTTTCTTTTCAGATTCGATCACGTAGCCGATTGCATCCAGACCTTGGATTCGACCGTGCGACGGCGGCGAGGCTTGGGTGCTTCGGCAGCCGCTGTGCTCACACTATTAGTCGCGCCAGGCGCGTAGTTCACTGAGCTGTCGCCGCCGATCTCGTGATGTTCCTGCGGCACGCGGTTCATGCGAGCGTAGTTTGGTATCGCGAGCATTGGCGAACCATCCTGCCACTTGCCCGTGATGACCATGACGCCACCGAGCAGGTCCGGTCGCCACTCGGCCTGTAGCGTCTCGTTGCTCAAAGCGAGATCGAGGTCATGCTGGTCGGCGGTTTCTACGTTGTAGATCAACGGGCCATATTGCAGAGCCAGCTGATTGACGTCCGCCCTGATGCGCGGGTCTGCCTTGATGCGCTGGACTTCCATCGGCAGCTCGAGTTCGACGGTGTCGCCCGGCTCCCAGCGACGTGTGATGACCGCGTAGCCTTTGACGACGCGGGGCGTTACCGGCGTGCCGTTGACTGCGAGCCGCTTGAGGCCGCTGACCTCTGGCGTGGTGGTGTAGAGCTTTGAGGTGGTACGATCCGGCACGCGGATATGCAGGCTGAAGGTTGCAGCCTCTTCGGGGTGCAGCGTGATGGCGACGGCCCCCTTCCAGGGGTACTCGGTTTTCTGCACGACTTCAAGCTTTTTGCCGGCGATCTTGCCGACGTGGACGCGGCCACCGATGAAGAGGTTTACGTGAAGAGCATCAGCGCTCTTGGTGTAGCTCCACGTGGGTACCATCAACAGCGTGCGCGGAATGTTGCCGACGCAACAGGGGCAGACATGCCACGGGTTGCGCTGCGTGTTTACCAGCGGATTGGTGTAGCAGAAGTTCTTGCCGGCCATATCAACCGCACCGAACAGAGCGTTGTACATCGTCTGTTCGTAGAGGTCGGCGTACTTCGCGTCGTGGTAGGCGAGGTTCATCTTGTATTGAAAGAAGATGAGGCCGCAGCTTGAGCACGACTCGCAGTAGGCGTCGTTGTGCAGCGAGTAGTTGGGGCCAAAGCCTTCCGAGGTATCGCCGCTGCCGATGCCGCCGGTTACGTAGTACTTCTTGTTGACCATGTTGTCCCAGAGCGAAAGCACCGCGCTCTGGTAATCCTGATCGCCTGTTTCAGCGGCGATGTCGGCCATGCCGGAGTAGAAGTAGGTGGCGCGCACGGCGTGGCCGACGGCCTCGTACTGGCGGATGGGAGGCAGGTGGCTCTGGTCGTACTCCTGGCCTCCGCGACGGGAGTCGAGCAGAAATTTGGCGAGCACGATGTAGGCATCGCCGCGATGATTGCCTTCGGTGTCATTGACGAAACGACCGAAGCGCACGAGCGCCTGTTCCATCTCCTGGTGGCCATCGAACCAGGCTTTTTTGCTGGGCCCGATGTTGGCGACCCAGCAGTCGGCGAGCTTTTTTGCGGCGTTATAGAGTCGCAAGTCCTGGCCGTCGGTAAGGGTGTAATGATTGATGGCGGATTCGATGAAGTAGCCCGCGACATAACCTTCGTGGTTGCCACGCTGCTCTGGCGACCACCGCGCGGGCCAGACCTTGCGGTCGGCGAGCGTGTAGGCGGTTTGCAGGTAGCCGTCGTGCTCTTGCGCGGCGAGGATGATCGGTATCCAGCGCTCGAGTGTGACCTTCATCTGCTTCTGTGCGGCAGCGATATCCGCATCTCCTTGCGGATCGACCATGAGCGCGATGCACATGGATTCCACGGTCTGATGGACCCAGGCGTTGGCGAAGACGTATCCCTTGTGGCGACCGTGCGGTTCGCCGCGCAGAGCCTTTCCGGCTTCGATAAAGTTGTCGAGGCCGCCCTGGCCCTCTGTCAGGTCGGTGCGCTCGCACTGCGCAACGCAGTGAGGAATCCAGTCGACGATCAGCGTCTTTGCGCGCTCGTTCCACATGGGGTTATCGATGGCATAGCGCGTTGTGTAGACGACATCCAGCCGCTGCTTCGGAGGAGCGTGTTCTGCATGAACGATCAGCGTGGAGTGCGTGTTCTCCTTCTCGCCGAAGGCGGTCAACTGCAGCACATATTCGCCGGGCTCAGAGAACGTGGCGGTGGTGTTTTGTGCAGTCGCGTCGGCGAAGACTACCTGGCCGGGGCCTGATGTCTTAGCCCAGCGAGCGCGTTGTGTCGAGGCCGGGTTCAGCCAAGTTGCCGAACCGGAGAGATACGTCTTGCCTCCGAGCACAACAGCGCGATCGACACCGGCTTCGACGGTCGGCGGGAAGAGCGGAACAGCACCGCTGCTGTAGACCTTCCACTCAAGGATGCCGGTAGAGTGCTTGCCGTCTGAGGCCATCTCGACACGCAGTTTGTCCGTCTTGACTTCATCGAAGGTGGTGCTGTTGAAGCCATTGGATGAGACGCTGAGTCCCTTCGGATTCGACACGGGTATGAACGCTGAGCCGTTCCAGTAGGTGATGGTGTAGGAGGCGGGCAGGCCAACGCCCTGGCCATCGGCCCACCAGTAAATGTCCACGCGGTTGGTGGTGACGGGACGCGCCCAGTCGTATTGCACCCACTGGGCGTCGGTGTGCGGCCAGTTGCCGTAGCTGCCGCGGCTGTCGTCGTCGGAGCCGGTGGGGTCGAAGCCGTCGTTGAGTGCGGTGAGTCGTGTGTCTCCCGAGATGTAGGACGCAGAGGGCGTGGCGACCTTCGCAAGATTGACCGTGACGCTCTGAACTACGGACGCGAGAGCTCGGGAACGATCCACGGCAGAGAGCAGGGCGGTGCCGGCGGCTGCGGCGAGAAAGTGTCTGCGGTTGATCGCTGCGTTAGCGTTCTTCATCTTCGTTTCCTTTCAGCGCGACGATGCGCTGGGCCCTGCGGTCGAGTGATGCATTGCCCGCAGAGGGGTCATTGGTAGGACGTATCAGGTCATGCATTGGTCGCGGCATGCAAGGATCTAAACCGCTATTTGTATACGTTAATGTACTCAATTATTTTTGAGATTGTCCAGTGATGTGCACTTGGACTGGTGTGGGGCGGAATCGGCTATTTGTTCATGAAATGGCGTTCTGGCACAGGCGCGATCTGCGATGGGGGGAATTTGATCGTAGCTTGAAGGGTACGCTGGCATGCGATGGCGAGTGCTGGTCTGAGGCTGAGTTCCATTGACATTGCATACGCAATTGGATACAAAGCTAACAATCGCACGTTTAAACAGGGCTGTTGCTGTCGGATGCCGGGAAATCCTGCAATGGACTGGGTCAACGAAAAAGGAATCTAGACATGAAGCCGAATCGGCGGGAGTTTGTCTTTGGAGCGGCTGCAGTCGCTGCAGTGAGTGCAACTCCGTCGCCGTTAGGCGCCGCGACGACTGCGGCGTTGCCTGCTTCGGTGAAGTCGTTGCCGTTGTCGGCCGTGCGACTGAAACCTTCCGACTACGCGACTGCGGTTGAGGTGAACAAGACCTTCCTTCTCAATTTGAGCGCCGATCGACTGCTGCATAACTTCATGCTGTACGCAGGGCTGCCGCCGAAGGGAGCGATCTACGGCGGCTGGGAGAGCGACACGATCGCCGGTCATACCGTAGGCCACTACCTTACGGCTCTGGTGAATACCTACGAGCAGACGGGCGATGTGGCTTGCCGCGAGCGCGCAGATTACATTGTCGCTGAGCTTGCCAGAGCGCAGGCGGCGCGCGGCAGTGGCTATGTGGGAGCCCTGGGGAGGAAGCAGAAGGATGGCGCCATCGTCGATGGCGAGGCGATTTTTCCAGAGGTGATGCGGGGGGACATCCACTCCGGCGGCTTCGATCTCAACGGTTCGTGGTCACCGCTGTACACCGTACACAAGTTGATGGCGGGTCTGCTGGATGTGCATGCCGCGTGGGGCAATCCGACTGCTCTGAAGGTGGAGCTTGGATTGGCGGACTACTTCGCGCGTGTCTTTGCGGCACTGGATGACGCGCAGATGCAGCAGATGTTGAACACCGAGTACGGCGGATTGAACGAGAGTTTTGCGGAGCTATATGCGCAGACTGGTGATAAGCGATGGCTCGAGGTAGCGCAGCGCATCTACGATCGCAAGGTGCTTGATCCGCTGGCGGCGGGGCAGGATAAGCTTGCGAACTTCCACGCCAACACGCAGGTGCCGAAACTGATCGGGCTAGCGCGCATCCATGAGCTCAACGGGAAGCTTGAACCTGCGAACGCAGCAAGCTTCTTCTGGACTGCGGTGACGAAGCATCACAGCTATGTGATTGGCGGCAACGCCGATCGGGAATACTTCTCTGAGCCGGACACAATTGCGGACCACATCACCGAGCAGACCTGTGAGCACTGCAACACGTACAACATGCTGAAGCTGACGCGTCATCTTTACAGCTGGAAGCCGGATGCAGCGTACTTCGACTACTACGAGCGGGCACACCTAAACCATGTGATGGCTGCGCAGAATCCGAAGACCGGTGGCTTTACCTACATGACTCCGCTGATGACCGGGGCGCCGCGTGGCTACTCCGAGCCGAACGAAGATGCGTTCTGGTGCTGCGTAGGCAGCGGGATGGAAAGTCACTCCAAGCATGGCGAATGCATCTTCTGGGAAGGAGATGGTATGTTGCTGGTCAATCTCTACATCCCTGCGGAAGCGACATGGGCGGCACGTGGTGCGAAGGTGGCGCTTGAGACAAAGTATCCGATGCAACCGGAGTCGCGACTGACGTTTACCAGTCTGCGCAAGCCCACGACTTTCAGCATTGCGCTGCGTGTGCCTGCGTGGGCTGAGGGCCGCGCCAGGATCATGGTGAACGACAAGCCGTTCACGCCGGCGATCTGCAGGGGCTATGCGATGGTGTCACGTCGTTGGAAGCAGAGCGATGTGGTTTCGATTGAGTTGCCGCTGGAGCTTCGCCTTGAGGCCACTCCGGGCGATGCAAACACAATTGCCGTGTTGCGTGGACCCATGGTGATGGCTGCTGACCTTGGCGATGTTGCAACGAAGTGGGACAGTCCGGATCCCGCGATGGTCGGTGCAGATTTGCTTGGCGGATTCAAACAGGGGACTGGACTGGAGCGAGTCAGCTATGAGACGCATGGCGTGATACGTCCTGCGGACCTTACGTTTGTGCCGTTCTATAGCCAGTATCAGCGTCGCAGTGCGGTGTACTTCAAACGCTTCAGCAATGAACAATGGAAGGTGGAAGAGGCGGCGTTCCTGACAGAGCAGGCACGTCTCCGTGACATCGCCGCGCGCTCGGTCGATGTGATGCATCTCGGCGAGATGCAGCCGGAGCGAGATCACAATCTTGTGTCTGAGACTTCGTACCCGGTTGAGTATCGAGGCAAGCAGGGACGTGACGCTCGCTCGGGCGGTTACTTCGAGTTCAAGATGCATACGAAGCCCGGTCCACTTGTGTTGATGGCTACGTACTGGGGCGGCGAGCGCGGACAGAATTTCGACATTCTTGTAGACAACGTGCTGGTGGCGACTCAGCAGTTGAAGGACAACAAGCCGGGCAAGTTTTTCGATGTGGAGTACCCTGTGCCAGAGGCGCTAACAAGAGGGAAGTCCAGTATTCGCGTGCGGTTTGTGCCGCATAATCACTCCACGGCCGGGCCGGTCTTTGGAGTACAGCTGTTCACGCAGAAGGCCGATGCGGCGGCGTCCATAAGCTAGCCAGGCTACATATTCGAAGATCGAATTTCAGGAGCGATACATGCGGTTTCCTTGGGTGATTGGGCTTGGTGTTGCTGCTGTAGCGCTGATGGTGGCGTCGCCTGCGATGGGTGAGTCTGACGGGTCTCGTGCTTCCACGATGCGTCCTGTGATCGAGCAATACAGTGCTGACAATGCTGCTTTGGAGCAGACGTATTCCTTCGACTTATCGCGATCGCACATGCAGCGCTTCAAGGTCTTCTATGCGAGTGAACTGGAGTCGCTGTCAAAGATCGACTTCGATCGTCTGAACCATGAAGATCAGGTCGACTATTTGCTGTTGCGTAATCTGCTGATGTCAAAGCAGCATCAGTGGACCATTCGGCAGAGACAGATTGATGAGATGCAACCGCTGCTGCCCTTCGAAAAGAACGTCGAGACTTTGCTCGATGCAAAGCGGCTGATGCAGAGGCCGGAGGGTGAAAAGTCCGCGGCTTTGCTGGTGGAGATGACGAAGCAGATTGCGGCTGCTCGCAAGCAGCTTGACCCTGGAACGCAGGGAGCAAGGAAAATTGATCCTGTCGTTGCCAACCGTGCCGTCCATGCCACGCGAGAGATCAGCGAGGCGCTGCATGATTGGTTCGGCCAGTACGACGGCTATGACCCCACGTTCACCTGGTGGGTGGAGCAGCCGTATAAGGATCTAGACAAGTCGCTGAAAGACTACTCGGCGTTCCTGAAAGAGAAGCTGATCGGGATTGCTCCGGACGACAAGACGACTATCATTGGCGATCCTGTGGGCCGCGATGCGTTGCTTGCGGACCTGCAAGATAACCTGATCCCTTACACGCCAGAAGAATTAACAGCTATCGCCCAGACCGAATATGACTGGTGCATGAAGGAGATGCTGAAGGCGTCGCACGAGATGGGCTATGGCGATAACTGGCACGCCGCTGTGGAGAAGGTGAAGACGATGCATGTCGCCCCCGGGGAGCAGCCTGAACTGATTCGCAAACTCGTGGTGGAGGGCAGCGACTTTGTGAAGAAGAACGATCTCGTCACCGTTCCGCCATTGGCTGACGAGACCTGGCGCATGATCATGATGACTCCTGAGCGTCAGCTGGTGAATCCGTTCTTTACCGGGGGCGATGAGATCAGCGTGTCGTATCCGACGGACACGATGACCTTCGATCAGCGCGAGATGAGCATGCGCGGTAACAACATTCCTTTCGCGCGAGCGACGGCGTTCCATGAGATGATTCCCGGCCACTTTCTGCAGTTCTACATGTCAGAGCGTTACAACGTGTATCGCCAGCCGTTCGAGACACCCTTCTGGGTGGAAGGTAACTCGCTTTATTGGGAGATGCTGTTCTGGGACAAGGGCTTCGAGCATACGCCGGAGGAGCGCGTCGGCGCGCTGGTGTGGCGAATGCATCGGTCTGCACGCGTGATCTTCACCATGAATTTCCATCTTGGCAAGTGGACTCCGCAGCAGTGTGTACAGTTCCTCATTGATGCCGTGGGCTTCGAGCCGGACAATGCGACAGCCGAGGTTCGCCGTTCGTTCGATGGCTCCGTTGGTCCTCTTTATCAGAGTGCGTATCTGATGGGTGCTCTGCAACTGCGCGCGCTGCGGCATGAACTGGTCGACTCAAAGAAGATGAGCGAGCGCCAGTTCCATGACACGATCCTGCACGAGAACGCGATGCCGATTGAATTGCTGCGGGCAGACATGGAAGGCCTGAAGCTGACGCGCGACTACAAGACGAATTGGGCGTACTACGGACCACACCCTACGCACCCGTAAGTGAACGACGGAGGAACAAGGTTGAACGCAGACAAGCAATCGTTGCAGGGAGAGTCCGGGGCAGAGCACGATGGAGAGTTCCGCAAGGCGCTTGGTCTGTTTGACTCGGTGATGATCGTCTCGGGAATTATGGTGGGCTCGGGCATCTTCATCGTCAGCGCGGAGATCTCGCGACAGGTGGGCTCGGCTGGCTGGCTGCTGGTGGCGTGGCTCATCACGGGAGTGCTGACGGTTGCGGGAGCTCTCAGCTATGGGGAACTGGCTGCGATGATGCCCGCTGCGGGCGGCATGTATGTTTACCTTCGCGAGGCCTTATCTCCGCTGGTGGGTTTTCTTTACGGCTGGACGCTGCTGACGGTGATCCAAACGGGTACGATCGCCGCCGTTGCCATTGCGTTTGCTCGCTTCTCAGGCGTGGTGTTTCCTGTGGTCAGTGAGACGAACTACCTGATCTCTCCCCTCAAGGTGCTGCCTGGTTACGCGGTCTCGCTGTCGACGGCGCAGATGCTCGCGCTGTTTGTGATTCTTCTGGTCGCGGTCATTAACTGTTACGGGGTGCGGTGGGGAAAGCTGATCCAGAATGTCTTTACGGTCGCGAAGCTGCTGGGCATGGTGCTGTTGCTGGGGCTGGGACTGTTTGCGTTTCTCCATACGCCGGCGGTGTTCCATGCGAACTTCGCACATGCTTGGCGTCCGCAGGGAACCGTGGCGATCGGGAAGACCGATATTTTCACGGCCTTCGGAATGATGGTTGCGCTGTGTGTGTCGCAGACGGGTTCGCTGTTCTCCGCAGATAGCTGGCATGACATCACCTTTGTTGCGGGCGAGGTCCGCAACCCAAAGCGCAATCTTCCGCTATCGCTGGCGATCGGCACCTCTCTGGTGATCGTGCTGTATCTGCTCTGCAACCTTTGCTACCTGGCGGTGCTTCCAATGCACGCGATCCAGACCTCGCCCTCAGACCGCGTGGCTACGCAGATGGTGAACACGGTGATGCATGGCACAGGCACCTTTGCGATGGCCGTACTCATTATGGTGTCCACGTTCGGTACGGTGAATGGCATCACGCTCGCCGGTGGTCGCGCCTGTTATGCCATGGCACAAGACGGGCTCTTCTTCCGCCGCGCAGGCCGGCTCAACCGACAGGGTGTGCCAGCGTCGGCGCTGATGATGCAGTGTGCATGGGCGCTCTTGCTGGTACTGCCGCGCACGTATGACGTTGCCACAAAGACGTATGGAAATCTCTACAGTAACCTTCTCGATTACGTTATCTCGGCGGCGTTGATCTTCTACATCCTCACGGTTTACGGGATCTTTCGTCTTCGCCGGACGCGGCCTGAGATGCCGCGGCCCTACCGGTGCTGGGGATACCCGTGGCTGCCGGCGCTTTACATCTTGGGAGCTTCGATTACGCTCGTGGTGCTCTTCTGCTATCGCACAGCCACCACATGGCCTGGGCTCTTGATTATCGTGAGCGGGCTGCCTGTGTACTGGTTTTTGCGCCGCCACGGTGAAGCGAAGGGCGCCCAGACAGCAGCAGCGCTATCTGCCTGAAAGGATGGGGCTGCGCCGCGATGTATTAAAAATCCGGGAACGGTAAGTACGTGAGACCGAGGTGCGTTTGCATACAGTTCTGCGTTTACTGCCGTGTGATAATGAGGTTGTCTTTCGAGAACCTATTGATTCCTCATGGCTACAGCAAAGAGTAAGAAACCCGCCGCCGCAAAGAATGGAAAGGCGAAGGCTGAGCATGGCACCAGCCTGATCACAGCCTTCCGCGAGATTCGTGAACTGATCGTCCACGGTCGTCTATCCCCGGGAACCTGGATATTGGAAGCCGACCTTGCCGAACGACTGAATATGAGTCGCACTCCCGTGCGCGGTGCGATTCACTGGCTGCAGCGCGAAGGCTATGTGCTCGAGCACCGGAATGTCAGCAAATCGCGGATGATTGTGGCGCCTCTTACGAAGGAAGATGCGAATGAGCTGTACAGGATTATCGGCAGTCTCGAAGGGATCGCTGGCCGAGGAGTAACTCAACTACCAGAGGGCCAGCGCAAGCCGATCACCACGCAACTGCGTGCGTTGAATGAACGGCTTTCTCATATAGCGAGCGGCCAGAGTGGTCATCCGGGGGAGATCTTCGAAATTGACCGGGACTTCCATCGCCTCATCATCAAGTATGGCGCTGGTCCGCGTTTGACCACGCTGCACGGCGGTATAGAACCTCAGACTGAGCGCTATTGGCGCCTCTATGCGAGCTCGATCATCAAGGATTTGCACACCTCGGTGCAGGAGCACGAGACGATCATCCGGGCGGTTGAATCAGGCGATTCGGACGCGGTCGATACGGCTCTGCAGGCGAACTGGCTGCGCGGCGCCGATCGGTTGGGCCATGTGATCGACATCTTTGGCGAGCGCGGTAGCTGGTAGCGGCTTATCAATAGGCAGCTGAAGACGGCAGCAGGCAATTTGCCTGCTGCCGTCTTTTTTGAGGTGTGGCGTATCGGGGAGCCCCTAATAAGTTTCTTGTCTTGCAGCCAGCTATGATATATACGAAAATGTATTCTATTTCGTGTGTCTGCTGGACCAGGTCAGCGCGCCTTCAACCCTGCCTCGGCACTGAGGGTTTAATGCTCGCGCCACGTGAAAGGATCGACGTTGCCGCATTTTGCAATGTGTTGGAACACTCATCGCCGCAGATCAGCTATGACTCTTGCGATGCTGGCATTCGGCGTTTCGCTGGTGGTGCCGACAGCATCGGGTCAGGGCCTTCCGCGGCCACAGGTGATTCATAGTTCCGGCAACCCCATCCTGTCGGACGGCTCGTATTACTCTGCCGATCCTGCGCCGATGGTGGCAGGCGACACGCTATATATCCTCGCGGGGCGCGATGAGGCTGCGCCAGATCAGAACGATTTCGTGATGAACGAGTGGCAGGTGTTCGCAACGAAGAATGTTGAGTCACACGTGTGGCAGCATTACGCGAACTTCGCTCGGCCGGAGAACATCTTTGCGTGGTCGAAGCCTGGGCATGCGTACGCGGGGCAGATCGTGCAGGGACCGGATAAGCGTTTCTATCTCTACGCGCCGGTGCAGGAGGGCAAGCCGGAACATCGAGATCCTTTTGTGATTGGCGTTGCTGTTGCGGATAGCCCACTGGGGCCGTGGAAGGATGCGCATCCTGCAGGGCCGATCGTTTCGCAGTCTCTGCCTGAGTCGAACGACATTCAGAACATCGATCCTACCGTCATGGTCGACAAGGATGGACGGGTGTATCTGTACTGGGGGACCTTCGGCCAACTGCGTGGAGTCGAGCTTGAGCGCGATATGGTCACGCCCAAAGGGCCTGTGGTGAAGGTGCGGTCGTTGAAGGGATTCTTTGAAGCAGCGTGGTTGATGCGACGCAACGATACGTATTACATGATCTATGCCGATAACCAGACTGGACCAGACTCACCGTGTACGCCTGCTGTTTACCACGCCTGCATTGGGTATGGGACGGCGAGCTCGCCTCTTGGGCCATGGACCTATCAGGGCGTGATTCTTGATCCCGTCTCGTCGACCACATCCCATCCGGGAGCCATCGAGTTCAAAGGCAAGTGGTATCTCGTGTATCACACCGCAGACGCGAAGGGCGGTAATCACTTTCGTCGCAGTGTCGCGATCGACGAGATGGATTGGGACGACAGCGTGAAGCCCGCGCGCATCCTGAAGGTCAAGCCGACACATGAGCCGCAGCCGGAAGCGAAGCCCACACGCAATATCGCCATGGCAGCACATGCTTCCGCTTCGAATGAGCCGGTGCCGTTACAGTATTGGATCAAGGCTCTGAACGATGGCATCGTGCGGCCGAACCCGCTGCCGCCCGATATGTGGGGCAGCTGGTCTGGCCATAATCCTTCGAGCCAATGGATTCAGTACACCTGGGCGCAGCCGGTTACTTTGAACGGCACTCGGATCGTCTTCTGGAGCGATCATCCAGCAGGCTCCTCCGAGGGAGTCGCGCCGCCTGCAAGCTGGCATCTCGAGTACTGGAAAGAGGGTACCTGGGTTCCGGTCCCGAGAGCCGATGACTATCCCACAGGTCCGACTGGGACGTTTCTTGAGGTGAAGTTTCCGAGGATCCGGACGCAATGCCTCCGCGCTGTCTTCAAAGCTTCTGGAGGAGATGGTCACTTTGCCGCGGTGGCTGTTGAAGAGTGGGAAGCCCTCAGTCCTAAACCGATGTTGCCTTCGACGGGCGGCGAAGCTCCGACGAACGCTAACCCGTGTACTGCTCAGTGAAGCAAACAATATTCCTGCAAGGAGCATCCTGACGATGACGCAACGCCGCCGTTTCATCTTGAACCTTTTGCTGACGCTGCCTGTCGGAGCCGCGCTCCATGCGCAAGGCACGCTCGCTGACTACCAGCGCGCTCATGATCTTCAGAACAGGGTGAAAGATCTAGTAGTGAACGTACCTGGGCCTGCTCATTGGATCGGAGACTCGCATCACTTCTGGTATGCCCGCAGCGTAAAAGGCGGAACGGAGTACATGCTCGTCGATGCCGATGCTGCTGCGAAGACGGTGGCCTTCGATCATCAGCGGTTATCTGATGCAGTTTCGAAGGCTACAGGGAAACAGTACACGCCGGTGACGCTTCCGTTTCAGTCAGGGCTACCTCACGCTCCTGGAAGGTCTCGCGAAGGGGAAGGACAGACTGCGCCTCTTACTTTTCTCGACGATGAGAAGGCGCTGCAGTTTGGTCTCGCAGGGTCACTCTATCGGTGTGATCTTCAGGCGTATACGTGTGGCAAGACCGGCCTGATCGATGACGTGAATGGTGAGCATCGCCGGGCCAGCGAAGATCCCGCCTTGCAGAGTCCAAAGGCTATCGACTCGGAAGGTCCCGGCGGTGATCCTCACGATGGTCTTGCGTGGCAGCCGGCCGCGGGCAAGGATGACTCGGAACTCCATCGTGAAGCGCAACCGTGTGCTCCCCGTGCCGATGACATGGACGACAGGTCGGAGTTGCGTGCGGAGCATCTTGGTATGGGCGCACAGTTTCCGGGGCAGGCTCCCCCGCGGCCGCCAGAGGTCTGTGCGTCCTTTGACGGGAAGTGGGAGGCGTTTATTCAGGACTTCAATGTCTATCTCAAGCCTGTTGGCAAAGGGGACGCGGTCCGTCTGAGCTTCGATGGCACGGAGAACAATTACTACTCGCTGCGTAGCCTTGCGTGGTCGCCAGACTCGAAGAAGCTCGCTGCGTATCACACGCGCCCGGGCTTTGATCGCGAGATTACCTATATCGAATCGTCGCCTGCTGACCAGATACAACCGAAGCATATGACGATTGAATACGCGAAGCCCGGTGATCCGGTTGACGTTGCCTCACCAGTGCTCTTCGACGTCGCAACTCGTGCTGCAAAGGAGATTGACCACGCGCTGTTCCCGAACCCGTATGACCTGTCGCCTCCCGTCTGGTGGAAGGACGGTCGTGGCTTCACTTTCGAATACAACCAGCGTGGACATCAGACCTACAGGGTGATCGAGGTGGATGCAAATACGGCCCAGCCGCGAGCACTGATCGACGAAGAGTCACCGACGTTCTTCTACTATAGCGACCTTGGCCCCGGTCTGTCAGCGGGGCGCAAGTTCCGCTATGACGTCAACGATGGCAACGAAGTTATTTGGGCCTCCGAGCGTGATGGATGGGAGCACCTGTATCTGTATGACGGCCACACCGGCAAGCTGAAGAACCAGATCACGAAAGGGGACTGGCTGGTTCGCGAGGTCGTTTATGTGGATGAAGCGAAGCGCAAGATATGGTTTACCGCGGGCGGCTCCATTGCGAATCAGGATCCTTACTTTACGCAGTACTATCGCATCAACTTCGATGGCACCGGCTTGACACGGCTCACGGATGCGGACGGAATGCACACTGCGGTTTTCTCCAAAGACCGCAAGTTCTATGTAGATGCCTGGCAGCGTGTTGACCTGGCTCCAGTAGCGCAGCTACGTCGCAGTGAAGATCAGAAGATCGCACTCGAGCTCGAGAAGGGAGACACCTCAGCGTTGCGGGCAGCAGGATTCAAAGCTCCTGAAGTTTTTGTAGCGAAGGGACGAGATGGCAAGACGGATATATGGGGCACTATCACGCGACCGTTGAACTTCGACCCGAAGAAGAAATATCCCGTCATCGAAAATATTTACGCTGGCCCGCAGGGGTCCTTCGTGCCGAAGACGTTCAGTGCTTTGGCACCCGATCAGGCACTCGCGGAACTGGGTTTCGTCGTCGTGCATATCGACGGCATGGGCACCAGCAATCGGTCCAAAGCTTTCCATGACGTGGCTTGGAAGAATCTTGCGGATGCAGGTCTTCCCGATCGCATTCTCTGGCACAAGTCAGCGGCGGCGAAGTATCCCTACTACGACATCAGTCGTGTGGGCATCTTCGGTACCTCCGCCGGAGGTCAAAGCTCCATGGGCGCGATGCTATTTCACCCTGAGTTCTATAAGGTCGCTGTCACGAACAGTGGATGCCAGGACAACCGCATGGACAAGATGTGGTGGAACGAACAGTGGATGGGTTACCCGGTGGGGCCGCAGTATGCAGCGTCATCCAATGTGGATAATGCATCGAGGTTGCAGGGGCATGTGCTGATCATCGCAGGTGAGCTGGATAGCAATGTGGACCCGGCCTCATCGCTGCAGGTGGTCAATGCACTGGTCAAGGCCCACAAGCATTTCGACATGCTCTATATTCCGGGGCAGAACCACGGTGTCGGTGTCCTGTCAGACGAGCATTATCGCGACGACTACTTCGTGCACCATCTGCTTGGCGTGGAACCTCCAGACTGGAATAGAGTGAGGCTGACCGAAATCAAGTCAACAACGGAGTAGAGCGGCGCGACGATGGGTTGTCGTGTCATTACTGCGGTCCCCAAGCGTATGTGACGGTCTGATGCAGATTTTGTTCTACGGTACGCTCGATCACCCGTTCGGTTTGAAAGGAGCCGAAAGTCTTTGAGAGTGATCCGACGTTTTGTGAAAAGAAGGTGGGTGCAGAAGTGACGTCGGCGCTGCCGCCAGAAGCTATGGCGCTTTGGGTCGCCGGAGTCTGTGACAGGTTGTTGGTGCCGTCGATAAGCGAGGTGACGCGGAGATAAGGGTCTCGCTGCGTGGCGTGATTGAAGGTGGCGATGGAGGTAATGCCGGTGGAGAGCGATGCTTGCGGCCACTTGTTGGCGCGGTGAAGAAGCTCCATGAGAAGAGGTTGATCATCAGCCAACAGGATGATGCTGCCTTCCGTGGGTAGCGGAGCCACCGCAAAAAACAAGGAGCGCGCTCCCGTCAGCGCGTAGATCGTGGCACCTTGCTGCTTTGAGGATTGAAAACCGACTCCGATACCAGATACGGTGAGCGTGCCCTGCATTAACTGCTGGAGCGCGGACACTAACAGCTTCGGGTCTGCTGTACTGGCCGTATGTAAAGCGAGGGCGGATTGCATGGGTAGCCAGAGTGCGTCGCTTACAGGGGAGGACTTTGCTGTTGTGAGTGAGAGAGTGGCGTCCAGACCTGCGGAGCGCAGGACGTCCTCAAGCTCTGACGTGGACGCCGTGGGCGAAGCGGGCGGTAGAGCATCGATGCGTGTTTCAAGGTCTGCGGCGGAGCCATCGCCAAGAGTAGCGAGATCTGGATTGGGGGCGGATTTCGATTCGCCTGCAATGCTGTCGGTTGCTCCGAGGAGTTTCTGTTGAATCGTAACAACCGCGGCCGAAGAGTCCTGGGTTGCAATCACGTGCATGACGCCAGCGGTGGCCGGCGCGAGGTCAGCGAGGGCAGTGATATCGAAGGTCTGTGACTTGGTGGCTTCGGGAGACTTAGGAAGCAGGACGCGCTCTTCGCGGAAGCGACTGGATTCCAGATAGAGGTCGGACGCGGCGGCACGAAACTGTTTCATCCAGGTGACATTGCGCTGTATCCAGTAACTGCGGAAGTGCGGATCGGGAACGATGCGATCCAGGTTGAGCACCATGTGGAGGGCCGGGGAGATCTTTTCAGCGGGCAGAGCGGCGGTGGCATCGTGAAACCAAGGCTCTTGTTGAATAGAGTTTGCCGGCGACGTCGCGGCGAGCAGCGTTAGGGCGTTGGCGATGAGATCTTCGCGTGTGGAAAGCAGGAGAAGATCTCCCGATGGTGAGGGAACGAGTGCAAACGCAACAGTACTGTAATCGCTACCTGAGTTGCGGATGTAGAAATCGGAGTTGCCTGCATGACGTCGTTGAAAGCTGCCGCGTGCCTGGAGTAGCTGCGACTTTTCGGCTTGCTGCGCTGGGATGTGAGTGATGTAAAGGAACTCAAGCTTACCGATGTCGTACCAGGCGAAGACGGATTCCTTGCCTGCGACTTCGTGGAGCAAATCGCCGTCTACCGGGATGCCAGCCGCGGTTTCGAAGCTGGTTTGTGCATCACCAAGTCTGCCGAGGAGTCGCGAGTTCTGGAAGACGGCATAGTTATCGGAGGCGAGCCAGGACTTACTCTCGGCGGAGTCTGACCAACGCTTGAGGAGTGACGCGAAGTCTGGCGACTCGATAGTGAGAAGTGCATCCTGGGGCACGTAGGCGGTGAGCGAAGGGGCAGCCTTCGAACGCTGCCCTGTTTTGATCTGATAGGCGATGGCACTGAGTGAGGTAACAAGCAGGAGCGCAATTGCGATACGAGCTCTCATCGAGGTGTCTCCTGATGAAGCGTGGCGGCTGTGAGGCGAGGTCGTACCTGATTTGGCTGGCCGAGAGACTCGTGCAGGTCCGGCTGTCGAAGTCTGTTGCGAAGCGTGAGCAGGACTTGCGTCTTGAGCTCATCGCGGCGCTGAAGCAGGTCGGGCGGAGGGGCGTCTTTGGTGAGTTTGAGCGCAAGCTCGGTGTAGGCAAGAGCTTGCTCGATGTCGCCGTCGCGTTGATGAGCGGAGGCAACTACCAGGGCGACGCGAAGGCGCGTGGGCAGGTCGAGAGTTTCGATGAATGATGGGAAGGTGGCGGCTACAAGCGGAACGTCGCCGGAAGATTCGGAGTTTGCAACATAGCTCGGCGCGCGTGTCTCGTCGGGGACTGGAGTGGCATCGCGGTCTTCAGCAGGCAAGGACGAGTTGGTGTTGCTGACTCCACCCTGGATTGAGTCGAACACGGCGAGTGTGGATGGTGAAGCAGCAGAGCCTGATGGAAGGATTAGCAGATCGATACGGGCGTGATCGCTTGCGTAGCCAATTGGCTGAATTGCTATGGCCTCACGCAAGAGCAGTGAGCGATCGGCTGCAGAGGTCGAAGACATAGTTGCGATTGCGATGCGGGCCTGGAAGAAGTAGGGCTGGCGAGCGGCTTCCTTGGTTGTGTGGCGTGCGAGGAGATGGAGCTCTTTGCTACCGAGATCGGTGGCCTGCGAGGTCAGGGGTGAGATGGCGGCTGCGGCTTGCGCACGAAGGTCATACGGAGCGGTGGCGTCACGCGCGATACCGATCAGGGTCGCCAGGGCCTGCTCGCGCGCGTTGGAGGCGAGCAAAGCCTTGGCCAGACGAAGACGATAGGCGGCGTTCCACGGCGTTGAGCTCACGAGCGATTGCAGGAACGGCACAGCCTCGGCAGGGTGATCATTCTTCTCAAGTAGAGAGGCTGCAGCGTCCGCAGGGTCCGAGGGATTCAATGTGGCTTCATCTGTTTGCTCCTGGTTGAAGGCGCTCGTCGCGCTGCCCGCATTGTCGTCGCGGAAGAGGGTGAGTTGATGCAGCAGAGTGAGCGCGCCAGGTAGATCGGCGGTGTCGAGTCTCAGCAAGGCGAGAGCCAGGAAATCGGTGGAGGTGAGGCTGTCGTTCTGTCGCTTGTAATTGAAGACAAACTCCTGCAAAGGAAGGATCGCGGCAGGTTCGGGTTTGTAGCTTTGGGTTGCGGTCAGCAGTTCGTGCAGAGCGGAATCGAGAGCTTCCTTCGGCGCAGAGTCGGGGTTCGAGCGCCAGATGTCAAGGAGAGCAGGCAAATGACCCGAGCGCGTTGCCAGTACGACGCGATCTATGGCTGCGCTGCTGGAGTCTTTGTCTGCAAGAGTGTCGAATAGACTCTGCGCCTTCGCGATCTGATTGTGTGCCACGTAGAGGTCGATGAGCTTCAGTTGATTGTGTAGAAGAGGATTCTCAGAGCTTGAAGCATTCTGAGGATGCGTACGCTCAAGCTGAAGCAGATGAAGCAGGAGCTGTTCAGCTGACTCGTCACCAAGCCAGCTCGCGCCTTCCAGATCGCGGAGCACCTCTTCAGTGTCGGCGGCGGAGTTCGTGACAGTGAAGATATGCTGGATGCCCGTCCCTTGAGAATCGGAGGCTTGATAGAGTGCCTTGAGAATTTCGTTCGAGCGATAGGTGCCGTTTTTTGCGAGATAGAGCGCGACGATACCGCTGAGCGCAGGTTGCACAGTTGAGATGAGGTGCATTTGACCGAGATGTCGTGTGACGGATTCGAGGGAGGTGAACCAGGACTCCGGGTACTCTGCATGCTGTTGCATGGCGGAGAGTATGGAGAGCGCATTGTGCCAATGAAGAAGAGCTTCTTCTCTACGGTTAGCCTGAACGAGATTTGTGGCGAGTTCGTCTTCGATCGCCGCATTGGCGGGCTCAATTTCGAGTGCGTGGTTGTACTCGGCGATGGCGGAGTCGATGTGACCAAGGTCGATGTAGGTGCGTGCCAGTTCGAGGTACGGCTGTGCTGCCTGAGGCGAGCCTTCAAGCTCCGCAGAGAGAAGGTCTTCGGCATCGCGGTGGGGGCCGTTGCCATTGGAAGCCGTGGCGAGATAGATGCCGAAGCGGCTGGCATAGTAGAAGAAGAGATCACCGGTAAGTTGCTGCTTTGGATCAGCAGGAGCGACGAGCCGAGCGGCGATGGTAGTTTCGGTGTCGAGCGCATTGTCGAAGTCGTTGAGAGCCGCGGGCGAGGTGGACGGACCAGCGAAGTACGTATGGACGAGAGATGCCGAAGCAGGTGTCCAGACGGGCTCGAGGGTTTGGCCGCGACGCGTGACGGCAGCGAGAGCTTGCGCTTCTGTGCCGTGAGCCACGGCGTAGTTGAGAGCGGCGTCAGCTAGTCCAGTATCCTTATTGGCTGCGACCGCAAGCAACGCGTCTGTGCTGTGGTGCAGTAATAGGGAGAAGAGGCGTTCGCGCAGCTGGGTCACGTTGCCGAGAACGAGCGATCGATCGAGCCGAGTTTCGTTTACGATATCGCCGGCATCGCGGTAGGCCTGCGCAGCCTGGGTTTGCACGGGCAGACGCAGCTTAGGGTGTAGACGCAGCGAGTAGGCTTCGAGCGTAGAGCCGAGATCGTCGAATTGAAGGCGATGGCTTTGCAGCGCGACGTAGGACTGGAAATCCGCACGCGCAAGATTGCCTGTGATAAGGCGCTGTTTGCGCCAGGCGGCCTCGCGGTCTACAAGGCCTGAGGCCGTAGCGACTTGTAGGGCAAGCTCCGGGTTAGCACCGGGCTTCGCTGGTTCGTGAAGTGCGTCGAGTAGCGTAGCGAAGGTCTGCTTCTGCTCCGGCGTGTAGTAGGTCTGAACGGCTTGCCCAAGCGCGATGACGGCGACGCGCAAATTGCGTTCGGCCGCCTCACGATGTTGCTTTACAAAATTCTTTCGGAAGTCAGCGGCCTCGTCCTCTGAGATATTCTGGCGTGCCAACTCGGCTATCAGTACGGAAGGCGAGACGGCGGACAGCTCCGCATCTTTGCGCGCTCTGGTCAGCGTGGCAAGCGCCAGATCCGCGTGTCCAGCTCGCGTGTAGATGCGCGCGTATATGGCAGCACCGAGTTGAGGCTCAGGATAAACAGAGACGGAGGGTGGCGTAAGCAGGTCAGAGCCTGCGACAGCCGCCCCTTGATCGGCGAAGGTTCGGGCCTCTGCAAGCATGTTCCATTGATTTAATTTCGCGGCAACGATGAAGAGGTCGGCGGCGCTGCGCGTGTGTCCGTCGAGGTACGCGGCTTGTAGAGCTTTTACGGCATCGGCATGACGATTTTGGCGCGCGCGCAATTCGGCGAGACGCACCATCCATGCGGGGTCGTGATAGCTGAGGACGTAGAGGCGCTCGAAGTCCGCAGCGGCGTGGTCCAATTCGGAAGGGTTGGATTGACTTAGCTGCAGGGCGATCTCGGCGTGGGCTGAGTAGAGATCGATACGGTCCTTGCGAATGTTGATCGCAAGCGCGTAGGCGGCTTCGGCTGCGGGGAGATCGCCGAAGGTGGCTTGTGCGCGAGCCAGGAGGATCATGAAACGGGAGTCACGCGGCGACTGCTTGATGGTGGTATTGAGGAAGTCGATGAGCTGTGACTGACGGTTGTGTTGCAAGGCGTAGAGTGCCGCTTCCTGTTCAAGACCGGAGTCTTCAGGGAATGCAGAGAGCAACGCGATGTATTGATCGGTGGCACCTTCGAAGTCGTTGAGGCGGCCGAGCGCGGGGATGAGTCCGCGTCGAAGCAGAGCGATGTTCTGTTTGCGCGCCTCTGCAGTCACGCCCGGTGTTTTATGCGCGGCATCGAGTTGGGCGAGATAGAACTGTTTGAGCCCCTGATCGTCGTGAGCACGCGCGTAGCTGGTGGCGATGACATCGAGTACGCGCGCATCGTATGGAGTGCTGGCGAGCAAACCCAGGGCGAGCGAACGTGCCTGCGCGGTATCGTTGGCTTCGTTGGCATGCACGGCGGCTTCGAGCGTGAAGTCGCGGGCGAGTGTGAGGGTAGCGAGCTTCGCAGCTCCGAGCAGGGTGGCGATGGCTCGGCTTTGCTGGTTCGTACGCGTATAGAAGTCGGTGGTCGCGCGCACGACTCCGAGGATGCGCGGGTTGGCTGCATGGACAATCTCGATGATGCGACCGGAGGCAGCCATGTCGTTGTGAGATTCGAGGGAGCGCGCGAGCGTGTACTGAAGCTGCATTTTCTGCACGGGGTCAGGCGTTAGCTGGACTTCCTTGGTGAGCGCGCGCTCGTAGACAGCGGTCAAGTTTCGCCCCTGTGCAAGCACGCCGATGGCAGCGGCCTCGTCAAGTGTAGATGTGTGACCGAGAGCCTGGTCGAAGAGGCTACTGAGCTGTGGTCCTAACTCTGGCTCATGATGCTGTGCGGCGAGGACGTCAGCGCGGAGCGTGAGCGCGGCGGTGTTCGAGGGGTTATCGGCAACGGCCTTCGCCGTCGCCGCATCTACACTTCCGCGAGTCGAAGTGCGAGTCGCCAGTTGAATCAGACGTGCGTGCGATTCCTCGGAGCCGAAAAAGCTTTGTGCGGCAGAGCGGAGGTTACTGTCGGCAGCATCGGATGGAGGTTTGAGCCAAGCCTCGACTGTTCCGAAACCTGAATCGAAGTGTTGATTGATTTCAATGGGGTGGATGAAGGCGTTGGTGTACTCGTTGATCGCAGCCGCGAGGTTATGACGATTCTCTTCGATGGCTCCCGCCTCATAGCCGAAGAGGCTCGGTGCATGGAAACGTGCGCGTGCTGTGGTGACGTCGTTGAGCGCAGCATCGAACTGGAAATAATCCCAAAAGATGGTGGAGCTAGTGAGAAAACCTTGCGTGGAGCCGGGATGAAGTTCGGGAATGCGATGCCAGAAAGGCGCGGCGGCCGCGAGATCCTCTCCTCCATTGCTGGTGGCTTCGGCGTAGAGATCGCCAAGCGTGGCGAGGCGATCGGGGCTATCGGGGGTAAATGACAGAAGGTTCTTCTCCAGCGTGACGGCACGTGACGTAGAGGAGGTCGTGGGGTCGAGATAGGCCTGAGAGCGATACAGCGAGATGGCGCGGTCGCCGATGTCAGCGTCACCGGGATAGAGATCAGCGACAGAGCTGAGGAGAGGTGTGGCCTGCTCGAAGTGCGAGGTGAAGATATAGAGCTCGGCAAGTTCGCGAAGCGCGGCTGGGTTGTTTCTCGCTGCTTCGGTTGGATGGAGGGCTTCCAGCTGCGAGAGTTCAGTCTGAAGTTTGCCGGTGCGGCTGAGATACGTGACGAACTCGTCGCGCAGCTCAGTGGATGTCCACCACTGATTACGCAGGAGCGATTCATACGCAGCGTTGTCGCGCGTGACTGGGGCCTGATAGGCGGTCAGAAGGTTTCGTGTGAAGACGAGGTCGTGAGGGAATCGCTTGGCTGCGTAGAGATTCAGTTGGAAAGCGAGTTGCGGCCCGATGGGCTCCGCAGTGTTTACGTTTGCGAAGAACGCGTCGAGGTCAGTGCCGGAGAAGATGTCCGTGACCTTTCTTGTGAGGGAGGCGAAGTCTTCTCGTTTGCGCTCGCGAAGGTACGCGCGAGCGAGCTTGTCATAGAGTCCAGTTTGCTGGAACTTCGCGATGGCCTGCTGATAGACCCGTTCCTGCTCGGCAGAAAGATTGTTCTGCTGCATTAAGTTGGCTAGCCGTTCATACAGGAGCGGGTCATTTGGATTGTGATCAAGCTGCGTTCGCAGGACTGCAAGTGCCCGTGGGAGCTGTCCGGTGGATGCGAGGCGACCAAGATAGCGGTCGAGCACAGCAGCGTATGCCGCGCCTTCAGGAAGAGACTTGCGAGACGGCAACTCGGCCAGAGGTTGCGCCTGGATCGTGCGCGAAGCACCAGCGTTAGCGTCGACAGATTCAGGGTCCTGCACGCCTATGGTGACGTCGATCGATCCAGGCACGGATTGAGTCGGAGGCGTGGTTGAGGAGGACGTGAGAGGAAGCCCGTGGGTCTTTGCCGCGAGATCGTTCAACTGCGATTCGTAGAGCGAGAACTCGTCCTCGGTATCATTCTCTCGTGCGTAGGCGTCGGCCATGAGCATGACTACATCCTGACGCTCGGCCATCGATGAAAACGCAGCGAGGTATGTCTTGCCCTGCGATAAAACGAGGTTGGGCTCGCCATACTGCGCGATCGCTTGCACCAGTTTCGCGTGAAGGGCTGCACGTTGAGGAGCATTGGGGAAACGTTGATCCAGTTGTGCCAATAGCTCGGCTGCTTTAGAGCGATGGAAGTAACTTTGAGCCTTGGCATTCTCGGCGCGGTACTCGCTGGCGGGATCCTCGCCGTTGAGCCACAGTGAAAGAATGCCGTTCCAATAGCCGGGGCCTTGATCGAGCGTAGCAATGTCTTTATAGAGCGTAAGGTTTTGTGCACCGATAGCCAGCGGCTGATCGGGTGCGTCGAGCAGTACCTCGATAAGACCCGCCAGGCCAACCTGCGCCGCTGGCTCGCCGTCAGGAAGGTTTCCTGCTGTCGACGCGAGAGCATAGTCGTAGCGCGCTGTTTCAGAGTAGCTGTGAACCAGGCTGCTGAGCTTGGCAAGGGTATCGAGATCGACGGCCGTCCAGGTGCCGTGGCGAGCATCACGGTCGATGCGAAAGGTCTCGACGGCCTGCTGTGCGTCATCGGTGCGTCCGGCCTGCTGCTCATAGTAGAAGATGCGAGCGAGTGCATTCAGGGCTTCCGGCCCATCAAAATGAGTCGCAAGTCTTTCTCGCGCTGCGGCTAGGAATGCACGTTGCTGATGCGTCTGTTCGAGCAGAGCGAAATAGGATTGCACAAGCTCAGCAGGCCAAAGCGGCTGGAACGACGTGTCGTATAGCGCGAGCGCCGCTGCGGCGTTGTTGCGGCGCAATCCCAATAGAGCGCGGGCGCGCATGGGAAAGATGTTGTCAGTCGGGAACTGGCGCTCGTAGCGCGCGATTAGAGTAGATGCGCCATTCCAATCCTTCTCGTCCAGCTGAAAGCGTATATCCGCCGCGTACACGGCAGGTTGATCCGGGTAACGCGCGAGGAAAGTGTCGAAGGTGGAGGCGGTTTGTGTTGCAGGGAGATTCTGCCGATAGATGGTTCCGAGGATTCGCTCGAAGGCTTTCCAGGAACGTTGATCGCCGGGCTTGAGATACTCCTCAGAGGCAACGGGCGGAGCAGTTGCTACTTCGGTCAGCGTGGCTATTTCTTGTACGCTCATTAAGCGACGTTCGTAGAAGTCTGCCAGCTCGAGCCGCGCTGCGATGGGGTCGTGAGCGTGAGTTACATTGAGCTTCCAGTCGGCCTCAGCAGCATTGGAGTTGAGGGCCTGTTCCTCGGCGCGCGCCTTCAGTTCGTACAACTCGGCCTCGTCCGGGTGTGCGCTGATCTGTTGCGCGAGCTCGGACTGTGCTTCTTTCGGAGGCCGAGGGTAAGTTATCTTCGCGGCAGGAAGTTGCATCACGCGATAGAGTGCGGACTCGATTGTGGATGCACCGACGATGTGCTGCATCCATGGTGGCAGCGTGGCGTCGGCTTTGGCGCCCGCAAAGACTGTGCAGAGGACTGCCGAACCGATGGCGAATCGGCGCACTCGGCTTGTTGCATCAGGGGATGACATCGAGCGATACCTCCTGACTGCCGAGGTTGTGGGCAACATCTTCCGCTGTAACCGTAAGGGTGTAGCGACCTATAGCTAGATCAGAGGGTACAGAGAGGACGCCCGTGTTAGTTTGAGCGCGCGCATTCCAATGCAGGCTGGCTGGTGCGATGCCTTCCATGTGCGCTGTGAGGTTGCGCGTTGAAGCAGAGGCTGAGGCGCGGATTTCGATGGACTCACCGCGATGCACGCTGCTGCGCGGCAGCTGGACCTTCACTGTGGGAGGTGTGCTGGCGATGACGAAGGTCTTGGCTTCGGTGTAGGTGTTACCGTGTGTGTCGCGAAGGACCAGCCGCACGTTGTAAGTGCCGTCTTTCATCTCGGGTGGAGCGAGGAAGCGGGTCTCCCAGAGGCGATTGGCGCTGTCGCCTGGGGCCTTCAAGTCTTCGCTGGAGAGATGACGAAGCGGCTTGATGAGGCCGAAAGGGAAGATCGCAATGACAGAGTCGATGGCTACATCGGTACGGACGCGAAGGACAGGATCGCCGGGACGAATCACACGCGGGCGCAGCAATGAGCGCGGCACGGCCAGAAAGCTGGTGTAGGGTGTTACGAACTTGTAGCGACGCGAGAGTCGAATGATCTCATCGATGGCAGCCGCGGATTCGCCTTCGCTGTCGATCTCCGCGAGCAGCGCATTGACACGGGCCTGCGCCCACAGCCGAGGCAGTTGAGGATGAGAGAGATCTGTCTCGGGCAGTGCGATCTGCGCGGATGCGGTGACGGGTGCGCCATCGCGTGTGGCTCTTACCGTGAAGCCAACAGGCTTTGAGGCCGGACGATACTGGCCGACCCATTGGGCGAGAGAGCCGGGATAGACAGCGTCATCGAGTGGGTAGATCAGTGAGGTCTCTGCGGCGTTGATTGGATTGAGCGTAACGCCGGTGAGGGGATTGCGCGTGAGCTTCGAGGCCCAGGACTGCAGGTGAACATCGACGGGTTCGGTCGAGAGCACTGCTTCAAGAAAGCCGCCGTTTTGGGCGAGCTTGCGAAGGAGTGATGTATTGGCGTCGTCACCGACAGCGAAGACATCGGTCTGCGGTGAGTGTGGCGATTGTTTCCAGAGTGCGGTGTAGCGCGCGGCGATTTTGCTGTCCAGGACAGTCTCTCCGCGGTCGGAGCCACCGTCGGTAAAGAGGGCTATGGATGTGCCCGCTTGCGTCGATTGCTTGAGAGCTGCAGTAAGTGCTTTGAGTAGGTCGGTTCCACCGCGCAGTCTGCTGGAGCGGACAAACTCAAGCGCGTCGTGGATCGAGTCTGCTGTGGCTGCGAACGGCTCCGGCTTATAGAGCGTGACATCCTGATTGAAGAGGATGACGTTGAAGCGATCGCCGGGATGCAGCGTGCGCAGTGTGGTTTCGAAGGCGGCGTAGCTTCGCTCCAGCTTGTCCCACTGCATGGACAGAGAGTTATCGAATAGCAGGATGACGGTGCGTGGCTGCGAGGTGGTGTCTTTGCTGCCGGGGTCGGCGACCAACAACTGCGCCTTGAAGAAGCCTGGTTCCGGGGCAGTTGGATGCTTAGTTGCAACGGGTTCGCTGTTGCCTGGCAGTGGCTGGTGGGGATCGCGATGGGTGATGACCTCCAGCGTGTCGGCAGATGTGTGCGATAGAAGCCAGTTTGCCGAGAAGTCTTCATCGAGCGACAGGTTGGTCGCGCTGAAGGTGGCCTCGATGGTGTGAGGATCGTTCGTGTTGAGTGCCAGCGGATAGAGCTTCGAGGGAGCGGTGAAGGCCTCAAAACCATGGGCTGAGTGCAGGGTGTAGCGAAGCGAGAACGTATGAACTGCCTGCTGCTCCCCGGCATCCGGTTTTAGAGACAGAAAGAAGGCCTGCTTGAAGTTGGAGGTCGATAAACGCTGATGGTAATCGATCTCCAGTCGTTTGGTGCCATACGCAGGAATGGGTACGATCTTGGCTGTAAACAGAGAACTTTCCTGCGGGTTGCTGTCGTCGCGCTCGCTGGCTTCGAGCAGGCCGGGATCGATGGCCTGCATCCGCGCCTCGTCGTAGACCTGCTCGGCTCGCTTGCGTTCGAGGATGACGGCAGGGATGCGCACCGGGCCATCCCAGACCGCGAAGTCGGAGACTGTCGAGCCGCTCGGGAGGGCGAAGCGATAAGTCCCTTCCTGCACCTTGTCGGTGTGGTTGCTGAAGATCTGGACGATCGAAACATGAGCATCGCCGTTATCGATCGTGACGTTCACGCGCATCTCTTCGAGCGACAGGATGGAGGGATCGGGTGACTGCTTATCTGCAGGGATAAGCGTACCTGTCGCTGCGTGACCAGCCATGCAGAGGAACAAAAGCAGCGCGAACATTGCGGTCTTCATGGCAGGTTGGCCTCCGCCATACGGACGAGACCATTTTCTGTGCCGATGTAGACCTGTCCGTCGCGGGCTGCGAAGGCTGTCACGTTGAGTGAGGGCAAGCCCGCGTTGATGGCGCTCCAGCGACCAGTTGTATTGGAGTACACCAGCATTCCGTGACCCAGTGTGCCTGCGTAGAGGTGCGTTGCGGTGGCAAAGAGCGCGTTGGGATTGATCACCAGATTCCTTGGAGTGTTGGCAGGGAGTTCAATGGAAGAAAAATGGTCCTGGCTGTCGAGCGTGGTGAGACCCGCGCCGTAGGTGCCGACGAGAAACTTGTGGTCGGGCAGCGGAAGCAGCGCGGTTATCCAGTTATGCTTCAGTGCCGAATTGCTGACGGTAAGGTTGCGCTGGATCTTGCCCCCGTTGAGGATGGAGAGTCCGCCGAGCGTTCCTGCGAGAAGCTGCCCGGAGGAGGCCAGAGCGTAGACGTGGTTGTTGACTAGTCCCTGGAAGGCGTACAGACTCTCGGCACCTGCGGGTCCGAGGAAGGTGATGCCTGCTGGTGTTGCGAGCACCGTACCTGAGTTGGTAAACGCTACGTCGGTGACGTGGTCGGAGATGAGACCATCGCGCCGCATCAGCGTCTGTCGAGGAGTTCCATGGCTGTCGAAGAGGACGAGTCCGTCCGCTGTCGCGGCGGCTATGGTCTGGCGCGCAGGATCGAGAGCGAGGCGGTTGATACAGAAGAGGTGATCGTCTTCAAGGTGACGGATCGAGCCCTTTGAACTCAGCAGGTCGATACCGTGATCGAAGTAGCCGATATATAGAGTGCCGTCGGGAGCGAAGGCCAGAGCGGAGATGTTGCGGTCGGTCAATGCTGGCGAGGTCGCAGTCAGCGCTATCGTCCAGCCATTGTCTGAATTGCGGAGGAGTTGACCGTCGGAGAGCGCATAGAGCGAACCCGGTGCTGCAAGTAAGGCGTCGATTCGTTGCGGGACAGTTGCTGCAGAACCGAGAGAGAGCGAGATATTGTGGAGGTGCGGTCGATTGTCGAGCGGGATCGGCTGGATGCCTTGATCGAGAGTGCCGATGAAAAGCTGCTGGTCGTCGACTGCAAGAGTGTGGCTGAATAGGCCTTTGCCCAATGTGCGCAGCGCTCGGACAGGCTGCGCCGATAGGTCGAGCTCGGCGGTGCCTACGGGTGTTCCCACGAAAGAGTGCAGCGATTTTGGTGAGAGGACGATGGATTCGATCTCGTTATCGGGCAAACCGCTGGCAGTTGTGATCTGCTCGACCGTGCCCGCATGGCTGTAGAAAACGCCGGCGTTGCGGGTGCCGATGAGGAACGAAGAGGCGTCGATGGCAGCGAGGGCAGTAATCTGCAAGGATGACGGATTGATGGCAGGCAGAGAGAAGCGCAGCGGTACGAGAGAGTTTCCGTTATAGAGCAGAACCCCGTGGTTTCGTGTGCCGAGGAGCAGATCTCCAGTGGGTAGAGCGGCTATGGAGGTGAGATCGCGAGCTTCAGGGTTATCGGGCAGCAGTTGACGAAGCGTTGGCGCGCCGTCTGCGTTTGTTTCCAGCAGAAGCAGGCCTGCTCCGCTGGTGGCGAAGAGGAGTTGAGGCCCGCTGGTTCCGCGCAGATGACCGCTGGCGGCATTGACGATGGGCGAGACTGGAAGTTCGAAGCCGGTGCGCAATGCGAGCCTAGAAGTTCCATCCGCAGCGACGATAGAGAGACCTGTCGGTCCAGTGAGATACAGATTGCCTGCAAGGAAAGCGCCGCTGGTGTAATGCGGCTGCGAGCCCAGAAGCTCAGAGGTCGCGTTTGATGTGTGTTGCGTGTCGAGCGTGCGAAGCGTGAAGGCGAGTTTATCTTGGCTGGAGATGGTTTGTGACGCTCGCGTGAGCGCGCGGTGAACGCGAAATACGACTGCTCCAGCGAAGACGAGGATCAAGACGAGAGGAATGGCCACAAGCCAGAGGCGCTTGGCCTTTGCGTCTCCGCCAGCGGCGTGCGGGTAGTTCATTGCGACTGCATTCCCCCATCTCGCACCGAAGTCGGTGATGAAGATGACGAAAGCTTAGCACGGTCTTAGCGACAGAAATTAACTCTTGCGAGCAATCTGAGCGATAGCCGAAGTTGCGGTCTATCGAAGAGCAAGATATAGGAAGAACCCGATAAAAACTGCGGCGACACCGCCCACGAGCACGCTGATGTAGATGGCTGCCTGACGCTCTTTGCCCGGCTTCGGACGCGTGATGCCGACGCTCCAGATGAAACCTTCGCTGACGATATCCGTAACCTTTGTCATCCTCATCCTCCTGTCACCTCTATTCAAGAATGAAGGTGGGCGCATCTTTGGATATGCAAATCCTGCGGTAAAAACTTGCATATTTCGCAAGTTCTGCACATCGTAGAGAGATGGAGCAGGAACAGGGCAGAATCTCGGTGTTGCGAAAAGACCAGCTGGTGCCGCTGTTTGCGAAGCCTGGACGAAAGGCCGTGAAGTCGCAGCCCTGGAAAGGACTGCTGCTTGAACAGCACGAAGTCTCAGCGACTGAGATTCCTGAACATGAGCATCGCGAACTCTGCCTGCATCTGCAGATACGAGGTGACTCTGACTTCGAGTGGTGGTCCGAGGGGCGGAACCGGATCGAGAAGACTGCGCCGGGATCGCTGATTTTGCTGCCCGCCGGGACGCGGGACCGTTTGCTCTGGCAGGGGAATTCGGAGCGGATCGTAATCTCGATCGCACCTTATTTGTTGCAGAGCCTGGGTTGCGAACTGGGCCGAGACGAGTCGCCGCGCTTCGCGGCGAACTGGCGGCTGCAAAGCTCTTCGTTGCGTCCTTTGATTGCCGAGATGGGTCGCGAAGCTGCGGAGGGGTGGCCGCTTGGCGGGCTATACGCAGACCTGCTGGCGATGAGCCTGTCGAAGCAGTTGTTGAGCCGCTACGCGACGGAGCGCTTAGTGCTGCCCGCGCTGCGCGGAGGTCTAACTATGCCTCGGTTGCGACGCGCGATGGAGTTTATGCGGGAGAACCAGAGCCGCGATCTGCGACTGGATGCGGTTGCGGAGGTTCTTGGACTGAGCGCGTTCCATTTTGCCCATGCTTTTCGGGAGAGCGCGGGACAAACTCCATATCAATATGTACTCGATCAGCGGATGGGGCGAGCGAAGCAGTTGCTGCGAGAGACGAACTGGTCGATGCAGGAGATTGCTGAACAGAGTGGGTTCGGCTCGGCTGTGAACTTTGTGCGGGCGTTTCGGCAACGCATTGGGGTGACGCCCGGGATTTGGCGGTTGCAGTGACCCCCCGGGGAGGCGCCAGTATCTTCAAAATGAACGGGACTGCGAGGTGACACGCAGGCTCAAGCGTTGTAGCGAAGGAGAAGACAGGTGACATTGTCCGCGCCGCCGAGTGATTTGGCTTCGTCGATGAGCTTCTGGCAGGAGGTCTCAAGCTGTAATGGATCGACGAGCTCTGCGATGCGGGGGGCGTTGCAATAGCGGGTGAGGCCATCGCTGGCGAGGAGCACCGTGTCACCGTCCTTCAGGTCGATGAAGAAGAAATCGGGTTCGACTTCGCGGGAAGCGCCGATGGCGCGGGTGATGGTGGAGGCGAAACCCTCGAGGTCGAGGTTTGGAACGTCTTCGATCTTGACCTGTCCGGAGCGGACGAGTTCGTTGACGTAGGAGTGATCGAGGGTAAGCTGCATGGCATTGCCGCCTTGCAGCATATAGGCGCGGCTGTCGCCAACGTTGCCGATGAGGAGCTTGGAGCCATCGTAGGCGGCGGCGACGAGCGTGGTGCCCATGCCTTTCTGGCCTTCGTATTCGCCTGCCTCGCAGACGGCTTTGTTGGCGGCACGGATGGCGAGCGAGAGACGGATCTCGATGGGGGTCTCAAGTGGTTGCGCTGCGAAGGTGCTGATGACGGTGCTGCAGGCGATGGAGCTGGCGACCTCACCGGCGGCCATACCGCCCATGCCGTCGCACACAACGTAAAGCTGGTGGGTGGGATCGTAGCCGAAGTTATCTTCGTTGTTGGTGCGCACGCAGCCCATGTCGCTGAGCGCGGCTACCTCGATGGCATTAATCGTCATTTGGTGGCTACCTTGATGGTGCAGTGCAGCTGGTGCATGAAGGCCGGGTTGAGCATCGCCGCTCCGGGACCGCCGACGTCGAAGGTGAAGTCGAGGGGAACGCCGCTCTGGCTGTTGACGGTCTGTCCGTTCATCGCGAAGATGAACTCGAGTTTGTTGGCTGCGGGGTGCTTGGCGCCGTAGGCGAAGTGGAAGAGCGACCAGGGACCGGTGTAGTCGGGGCTGGTCTGCTGACCTGCTGTGACATGGACCTTGCCGGTGGGGGCAGAGATCCAGGTGAAGGATTTTGCGGGACCAGCCGAATCGAGCTTATTGCCGTCGATATCGACGGTAGCCGGCGGAAGGTTCTTGACGGCTTCCTGGGTGAGGGAGAAGTCGAGTTTGGTGGTGGGGAAGAAGGTCGCGGTGATGGTCTGAGCGGCGTTCATGAAGTTGAGAAAGCCCGGGTTGATGGCGACGTTCGAGCCCTGGGCCTGGATGTAGCGCTGACCGAGAAGCGTGATGTTAGAGGTCTGCGTCTGGGCGAACTGGGCGATGGCTCCCTGGCCGGGACCGAAGACGGCAGCGACCTCGGCGGGCGTCGCGTCCTCATGGGAGTCAGGGCTGAAGGGGAACTTTTTGGTGAGCGCGTCGACTTGGGCGCAGAGAGCCTTGGCACCGCCGCCAGCCGCGGCCGCTTTGCCTGCACCAGAGAGGTCTTCGGCGTTCTTAATGGGGGCGAGCAGGATGGCTTCGGAGGTGGTGTCCATGCCACCTGCGGGGTCGGGTGGAACGAAGCCCGAGCGCACGGCATTGACGGCGGAACGCGCGGCGGTGGCGGCCGTGTCGATGGCGCTGAGCGCAGCTCCGCTAGGCGTGGTGCCGGGAGCACCGAGGCTGGAGAGTGCGGTATCGAGTCCGCCGAGGCCGGTGACGTAGCCCTGCGGCAACGCGGTGCCTTTGGGGGGAACGACGGACTGAGGCGCTTGGAAGGGTTTGCTGAAGGCATCGTTGGCGACGGTGGTGTTGTCGGAGATGAGCTGGAAGAGCTCGGTCATGGGCGAGCCGGGGCCGGACAGGGCGTGGATCTTCTTTTGCGCTTCGGGGAAGCTGCCGCCGTTGACGATGTGCGCCGCCTTGAGATAACTGCGCCAGGCGTTGAGGAAGTCGGTGAGGTAACGGGGCGGAAGCTGTGCGTTGAGCTGGACTCGCTCGACGCCGGGACCGGTGGCGGGGCCGAGCACCCATTCTTCGCCGCTGGTGTAGGGCTCGGGGTGCAGGATGGCGTCCTGCATAAAGGAGTAGCCGCCTTTGGTGAAGGCGCCTTCGACCTCGTAGCTATCGACGACGTAGGCGGCGGAGCCGGGGTAGAGATCGTTGAAGCGAATGGAGCGGAACTTGCGATCGGCTGCGGCCTTCATGCTGATGTAGACCTGCTCGATGCCCTGGAAGTGGCTGAGGAAGGAGCGGGCCTGCTGCACAACGGGCATACGCGGAGCTCCACCGAGCTGGGCCATGCAGGAGTTTGGCAGTGGCAGCGTGGCGGTGTAGGTCTGGAACTGCGCGGTGGAGAGATCGGTGGCGGCTGTGGGCAATGTGTTGCTGCCGACCCAGGCTTTCTCAAGATCGCCAGCGGTATCGGAGGAGCTTTTCTCGGGGTTTGAGGTGCTGATAAGGTAGGCGCGTAGAGGGCGATAGGTGGCGGTGTATTCGTCCGTGGGGCGACGGTCGGGCGGCAGGGTCGCGAAGGTTTGCACGAGGTTTGCCTGCGTGGGTGAGAGCAGCAGGGTGCGGAAGCGGTTGCCGTAGGCGGAACACGCGGTGGCGTAGAGCTTGTCGCCGGGGTAGAGGCCGAACTTGTAGAAGAGGGGAGCGCCGTTCTGCTGGTAGTCAGCGATTTGGGCGAAGACGACGCGGAGTTTTTCGAGGTTCTGCAGATCGGTGAGCGAGGCGAGATCGCCGTGGCTGACGGATTGGGTGGACATGCTGGCTGCGGCGCGAAGGCGATCTTCGAGCGCGGCGTTTTTTGCGTAGGAGATGGTTAGGCAGATGAGATAGAGAGCGAGGCAGGAGGCTGCACCGATGATGAGTGCGCGCTTGACGAGGTTGACCTTGGTGCTGGCGCGGCTGGTGTCGAGGGCGCTGCGGTCGGCCATGACGATCCGCGGGAGCAGATGAGGGAGAAAGACCCACTGCGGGACGCGCCGAGTGGTGCGCTGGGGTGCTTGTGGCTGAGCCGCTGGCATCGTAGCGGCATTGAAGGAGAAGATGCGGGTGGCACCGGCGTCCTGCGCTGCAGGAGGAGTTGCTGGCGCGACGGATGGAGCGGACATCTCCTCGATGACATGGGCGCGGATGCCCGAGAAGTAGAATCCACGCAGGAAGGGATTGACGCCGAGGCGGCTGGGGCGACCGGCTTCGACGAGGAAGTCGACGATGAGGGCGCGAAGCTTGCGAAGTTCACGGGGGAACTCGTAGGAGCGGGCATTGCTTTCAGGCTGATTGCCGCGCGAGAGGATCTCTGTGCGGAACTCGGAGAGCGAGTAGGCGAGTTCATCGAAGCGCGCAGCGGTCTGTTGGGTGGCGCGCTCGGAGTAGAGGCCAGCGCCTGCATCAATGCGGGCGAGGAGAGCGCCGAGGGGCTGGCGGACTTCTTCTTCGGTGAGGTTGGCGGCGTAGTCGGCGAAGGAGGGGATGGTATCGAGCTTGGTGAAGAGAACGTAGACGGGGAGCGAGATGCCGAGGGTTTCGGAGAGCAGGCGAAGACGCTCGTTGAGGGTCTGTCCGAGGATACGGATGGCGTCGGGCGAGGTGGCGGTGGTGAGGCGCTCGATGCTGATGCAAAGTACAGCTGCGCGGGTGGGTTGAAGGCCGCCGCGCTTGAGCGCTGTGGTGAGCTTGTGAGGTTGCGTGAGGCGAATGAGGCGTCGCCACAGAGCGGGTTGGCGCAGAAGCGGACTGCCTGCTTCGACCATCGCGCCGGAGCCGGTGTACCAGATGTTGGCAAGCTGCGTGGGAGCGACGAGGTTGTCGCGGTAGACCTCTCCTGCGAGGAGTTCAGCGTCGAGGCCGGACTGGAGGATGGTCTGTGTCTTGGCGGAGTTCTCATCGCCGAGTACGTAAACGAGAGGGATGCCCGCGAGTGATTTGGCTCCACCGGGTGAGGCTTTGAGGCGTGCTTCGGCGGAGCGGACGAGCGCGTCGAGGTTGACGGTGTCGGCGGTCTGCGGCTCGGCGGGATCGTGAAGGGTGGCTTCCTTGCGGCGCATCATGATCACGGCGATGATGGCGCCGACACCGACGAGGGCCATGACGCCGACGAAGAGGATGAGCCGGATGCCATCGAGATGCAGGGCCAACGCCACGACGACGATGAGGACCATGAAAAGAACGAAGATAAGCGTGCCGATGAGATAACTGCGTTTCACAGCGCCACCTCTGCAGAGAACGTGTGCTGAAGAGAGCTGGTGGTGACGCGGCTGAGACCGCCGCTGAGCAGTAGGTAATAGCTAAGGAAGGCGATGACAAGGAGGAAGGCGACGGCGCCGGTGAGAATGGTGAGACGTCTGATCCACGGGTCGCGCTTTGCGGTGGAGACGACGGCGGGGGCTTCGCTGACGCGAAAGAGAGAGACGCCGCCGCGGATGCGCAGGATTTTTTCACGGATGCGACGTTGGATGTTCTGGATCTCGCCTGCTTCACTGAAGGCGAACTTGCCGCGATAGCCGAGCAACAGACAGACTTCGTGGAGTTCGAGGACGTCGGCGACCTCGGGCGTGTCGGGTTGTTGCAGAAGATCGGCGACGTGCCGGAAGAAGTACTCGCCGGCGAAGTGGCCGCCGAACATCTCCTCCTGCAAGGGGCGGCGCGACCAGTCGGCGAAGGTGGGATCCTGGGAGTTGAGAACACTCTCATCGAGGAAGCCGACGATGGCGTAGAGCGCCATCTGCGAAGCCTGATCGGAGTAGCCGGAGCGGCGTGCCTGCTGCGCGGCGGTGGCGATCATCTGGCGGATGTTGTTGCGGAAGCCGACGGCATCGGAGACGCGCTGCGTGCGATAACGCACGCGAAGGATGACGGTGATGACGTCCTGGAAGTCGAAGGCGAGACTGCCGGTACGCAGCGGAGGAAGTTGAACGGGGGAGGTCATGCGGTTGCCTCAACGAGGATGGTGACTTCGAAGGTTGCATTGCCCAGATCGCCGGGCAGGTAGACGCCGAATTGTTTGGTGGCGAGAGTGTGTTCCCAGCAGGGACCGCGGGTGTCGATGCTGAAGTAGTGCATGTCAACCTGTGCGGCGAGTGCGGAAGGCGGGATGGGGAGGTGAACGAGATCGAGACCAGGGAGCGCGCGCTGTACGAGCTTGACGACGCCTTCAGCGGAGCAGCACTTGACGAGGTTGGGGACGAGTCTGAGAAGTGTGGAGTCGCCGATGTTGGAGCGGACGCCCAAGATCCAGCGCGCGCGGCGAAAGCAGCGCTCATCGGCGATGGTTGCTATGTGGACATATTGCTCGGCAGGGCGGAAGTCGAGAGTGACAACGTTCGAGGGAACGATGATCTCGAGGTGGCGGAGGATGTGATCTTCGAGCTCGGAGAAGGTGCGATTGAGATGGAGATGGTCGTAGGCGGGGATGGAGTCGGGCGTCGAATCGAAAGAGAAGGTGCAGAGTGAGCCGGACATCTCGGCGAGGATGCTGTAGAGCTCCTCAGGATGTCCTTTACGGCTGACAAGCTGCTGGTTGAGCGCGGGCGCAACCGAGCAGAGTGCGTGCAGGAACCAGTAGTTGGCGACATCGAGCGCGGAGCTGCCTGCCTCGAACTGACCGGAGCGCTTCTGGCCGCGTCGCGTGACGGCGATCTTGTCTTCAATGGCGATGGAGAGACGCTTCACGCGTCGCAGCAGGTCTTCGACGACACCGATGTGAAGCAGAGGTGGAAGGAAGGTCTCATCTGCGATGAAGCCACCTTTGCCGTCGCGGAGGATGCGTGCGACGGGGAAGGAGACGGAGTTGGGGGTGAGTTGAGCGGCGCTGCAGAGGAGAAGGTTTTTGCGGCCGAGGGTGACGGGATATTCCTCGGTGGAGATAGTCTCGTCGCGGAGTACGTGCTCGATAGTACCGTAGCGCGAGTTTGCAGAGTTGGTGAGGTCGGTATCGAGGCCTTGGGCACTGCGGCCCGGGACGGCGAGATGGAGGAGGAGTTCGCTGTCGGTGGGGGAGAATAGATCGGAAAGCGAAAGCGGTTCGGGGATGGGATCGCTGTCGGGAACCTCGAATACGAGGCCATCGGGAAAGATGCCGGAGGCGTATCGAAGGGTGGCGCGGCCATTGCGCACGGCATCGGCGTCGAGTGCGAAGCTGAGAAGTCCCCAGGGATGGTTGCGCAGGCTGCCCGAGAGAAACCAGAGGGAATCTTCGAAGTAGCGGCTCTGCATCTGGAAGTGTTGCGGGCTGAGGTGCATGCCCTCCGACCAGACGACGCGCGACAGGAATTTCATGGGCACAACCTATGCTGAGGATATTCAGTCCAGGGGCCCGGTTGCGCCGACCCAGCATCGGGTCGTTTTACACTGTCGTCTACAGATCAAATGACGAGGTTGCTTCGCGCGGCAACGTCGTAGATTCAGTACGAATACTGAAGCGTTTGAAGTTTTCGTTTGACCTATAGCGGCTATGCTAGGAACAATACTGTCGACTGTCAAGTGATGAAGTCTCGTCACGATGACGTCTGCGTGAAAAGATTCTCGATATTATCCAACGGGCCCCCAAGAGGAGTTGCGATGAAGGATTTTGACGCAGAGGATTTGTTGCGGCAGGCGCAGGGAGAATCCCCGATGAGCGGGGCAACGGGTATCTTTGGGACCGTGGAGTCTGCACCTGTAGCCGCGGTGGCTGAGCCTATCCCTCCAGTGGTGATGACCTCTCCTGTACCTCACGTTCATGAGGTCGTGTTTCAGGCAGATGAGAGCGGAGAGATGGATCCGCTGAAACGTGTACTGAATGCGAACGCTCCAGCAGCGGGGGTGAACCCAACGCTACCCGCGCCGCCAGCGGCGAACTCGATGGGGTTTACACAGCTGCTTAGCACGTTGAGCTTTAAGCCGCCGGTGGCAGAGCCTACAGCGGTAACGCCTCCGCCTGTTCCGGCAGCGGACCCTTCTGCGGGTGGCTTCACTCAAATGTTCGAGACGCTCGCGCCGACTCCGGCATCGGCACCAGTCATACCCGCAGCCCCTGTGTTCTCCGCGCCTGCTCCCGTTGCGCCGGCACTATCGGCATCGGTCGCTGGAGGCTTCACACAGCTGTTCGAGACATTGAACGCCAAGCCTGCCGCTGTGCCTGTAGCGCCTGCTGCTGCGCCATCAGCACCAGTGTTTTCGGCTCCTGTCGCGCCATCAGCCCCATCTTTGGCTGCGCCCGTGATGCCCACTGGATCATCAGGCGGGTTTACGCAAATCTTCGAAGCTCTCGGATCCACGCCTGCTCCGAGTACCCCTCCCGCTCCGGCCGCGTCGACACCAACTCCGAGCGCGGCTCCGGCCGCGAGTTCGTTCACCCAACTCTTTCAGGCGTTGGATACGAAGCCGGCTGCGTCGACATCAGTGTTCATTGCGCCTGCTGCCGCTCCGAGTGTTCCGTCTGCCGGGTCGCTGACTGAGTTCTTCAAGACAACAGAGCCTCCTCATGCTTCATCACCACCAACTGCTCCAAGCGCGCCGGGCAGTTTTACGCAGCTATTTCAGGCGTTGCCGTCACAGCCTCGAGCTGGTGAAAGCCAGGCGGATGCATTTCCACCGATCGGGCGAGAGGCGTCACCTGCGCCTACCTATTCGGCACCTCCGCAAGAGCAGCCGAGGCCTTACGGCGTTGGCTCCTATGATTCGCCAGCGTATTCTAGCGCTGCTCTTTCGCCGCTGCCGTCGCCGAGCAGCCCGCCTTCTGCCGGTGGATTGACGCAGATGCTGCGCACGCTGGAGTCGCCGAACCCGGCACCTGCAAGTGTTGCGCCCGCCGTCAGTGCTGCCCCGCCCATGGCTCCTGCTACTCCGGCGTACGGAGGGGAGTCGATTACTTCGATGCTGCAGACGATGGGCAGTGCTCCGCCTGTAGCATCGGCGCCACAATCGCTACAACCGTTGCCGGCTGCTGCGATGCCGAACAAGGAGTTCGCAGGTCAGTCGCCGATAATGCATTCAGGAGCTACGACGGTCTTCAACACTTCGCCGACACCGCAGGCGATACAGGCGCAACCGATGTCTTCGGGGCCGGGGGAGTTTACTCGCATCATTCACTCATCGGCATTGCGTGAGAGCCTCGCGAAGGGAAGCAGTGCTGCGGCTCCACCCGCGCCAGTGGCTGCTGCTCCACCGGCTGCTGCCGCGATGCCACAGTGGGCGATGCCGCAGATGCATCAAGCGCCGCAAATCCCCCATGCACCGCAAATCCCCCATGCACCGCAAATACCTCACGGCGGCGGTGGTGGTGGGTTTGCAATGCCGCATCTACAGGTGCCCACGATGCAGGCTCCTGCGATACCGACGCCCCCTAGTCCTACTGTGGCTGTGAGTGGCTCATCGAAGTATCTGCCCATTCTGCTGATCATCGTGATTGTGTTGCTGGTCGCGATTCTGCTGGCTGTAGTGCTGATGATGAAGCACTAGGGACAGCCGGAAGGCGTCCGCCGAAAGCCGCAATTCGCTCTGTAAGTGGTTGAAGCTTTTTTTCTGAACGGTTTTGTAGCAGGACTGAACTTCGGCCTTTTCCAGGAGCAGCGTCGCGCTTATTCAATTACGACCAGGTGTGGGCAGCAGGATCACCAACTCCATCTCCGGACGCAGGAAGTCTGATGGGGCGTAGACGGCAAAGTTGCGTGCGCGCACGAGAGCCTCCCAGAACTGGCCACTCTGCTCGATAGAGAAGTACTGGTGGCCGAGCTTCACGGGAATGGCGCGTGGCGGGTTCGAAACGTGCGTAAGCCGCAGCCCTGGCAGTGCATGGCGGATCAGGTTTTCCAGCTGCGCTGCGGCGCTGACCTTCATGAGCTTCGGTGCGCGGTCGATGATGTCTGCGTCTCGCATGTCGGCAGAGACGGCGAGGTACAGTCGCGTGTTCTCGAGATAGGAATCCTTGTCGATCGAGGTTGCGTAGATGGTGTCGCGCAGATGCTTGAGTGGCAGGGAGACGAAGCTGCTGGGGACGACTGTTTCAAGCATGGTGCGGATCATGAGATCGAGCTTTTGGAAGCAAGGCCCTGGCTGTTCATGTAGGTAGGACGGGAGATCGCGCGGATCGATGGTGGAGGAGAAGGAGGTCAGCGCGCCGGCGAGATCTGACATCTGGCTGAAAAGCTGTGCAGGTGCCACTTGCTCCGATTGAAGCAGGTGGCGCAGTCCCGGCAGGCGTGTGTTAATCGTGTAGAGGAGCCAGAAGTTTGCTACGTCCGAGGCACTGAAATCGGCGAGTGATTGGTTCTTCTGGCGTCGGCTGCCTGCCAGCTGCGTGCTGCGGGTAACCAGCAGTTCGACGAGGCTGCGCAGTGTGCTTCGGATGAGCTCGCTGGCCTGGGCGTTGATGAGCGGAGGAACGAAGGTGGGGTCGGCGAGGAAGGTGCCGGTATCGGTTTTGAGGATGCGTGCGCAGGGCAGGAGAACGGAGCCTTCCTGGTTTTCTCCGGATGCGATAAGGCGAAGATTTTTGTGCGCGAGCTGTACGGGTTTGTCGCGATTGCCTCCACCGTTCTCGTCGCGGGTCATCTGCATGTGCGCGGTGAAGCGTGTGCTGGCAGTGGCGCTGCCGATGGATACGTTGATGGCACCACGACGATATTCCGGGATGGCGAGATAAAAGTCGCAACTATCCTGTCCAGGTGCGAAACACTTCTCAAGCGCGCGGCCTCGCGGCGCAAGATCGGCGGAAGGAATGTCAAAGGGAAGAGCATCAGGAAAGACTCCCGATGCCACAGCGAGGGCCAGCGTGCCTTCGGTAAGCCCTCTTACGTCGAGCTGTAGATTCATGAACCCCCAGCCATTACTACTGAGCGATTCGAGATAAAAGCGCACTGAGTCTTCAACGAAGCGCTCTTGCGCTTGCAGATGCTGAGGCGAGAGAAAGGTGCCCTTGGACCAGATGACGGGTTGAAGCTGTCGCATGTTGCAGGCTCCGTGCTCGGGGCGACGCGCTCGCAGGAGCGCTGCCTTGCCGCGCGATTATGTGTGTTGACTTTGAAGCCTACTGTAAATCAAGCCTGATCACAGATGCGGTGAGAGTTCGCGCGTAGGCAATTTGAAAGTTAGGTTATTCGAGATTTAACTGGACACGGGATTGCACGGAGCGTGATACTTCCGCGCGTAGGTGTAACTCTATCCTGCGGCGATACAGATTTAATCGTCAGAAAAAACTTTACATGGACCCATTTCTTGTGGTCTTGTGATGAGTACATTCCTACCTGCTGTCGGGCCCCCCTTATAACTTGCATCGTCTTGGAGCTATTCAATGGCTAGGGAAAGCACGCAGCATAAGTTGGATCGGGTGCGTTCGCCGCGCGTCCAGATCACGTATGACGTAGAGGTCGGGTCGGCGATCGAGATGAAGGAACTGCCCTTTGTGATGGGTGTTCTAGGCGATCTGACCGGTCAACCCGAAAAACCGCTTGCCGCCCTGAAGGACCGCAAGTTTATCGAAATCAACCCTGACAACTTCGACAGCGTGATGAAGGGGATGCAGCCGCATCTCGCCTACTCTGTCGCGAACAAGCTCAGCGACGATCCCGATGCCGGCCAGGTGAAGGTCGATCTGCGCTTTGAGAGCATGGATGATTTCTCACCTGAAAACGTCGCCAAGCAGGTGAAGCCGTTGAAGGACCTGCTCGATCTGCGCACACGCCTTTCGGATCTGCGTGGCACGCTTCAGGGCAACGACAAACTGGATGAAATGCTCTTTGAGGCTGTGTCTAGCACGGAAGCGCGCGAAAAGCTGAAGTCCGAGATTGGCTCGAAGGGAGAAGCCCATGAGTAGCTCAACGAGTCCGCTTGCAGCGGCAACCACCACGGAGGAAACGACAGCCGCTCCCTCTCTGCTCGATTCGCTTGTAGCGCAGGGTCGCTTCAGCGCAGACGCAGGCAGTCAGGCACGTGGCCGCGACATGGTCAAGGAGTTCGTCAGCCAGGTCCTCGACGGACAGATGACGCTATCGCGCGATGCTGAGGCCAGCATCGGTGCGCGTCTGGCCCAGATCGATCGCCTGATCTCTCTGCAGTTGAACGAGGTGATTCATCACCCGTCGTTTCAGAAGCTTGAGGCGACGTGGCGTGGCATCAAGTACCTGATGGACCAGAGCGAGACCAACGACAACCTAAAGATCAAGGTTCTTAACGTATCGAAGAAGGACCTGCTGCGCGATCTGCAGCGTGCGCCCGAGTTCGATCAGAGCGCGATGTTCAAGAAGGTTTACGAAGAAGAATTCGGCGTCTTTGGCGGCGCGCCTTTCGCAGCGCTGCTGGGCGACTACGAGTTCGGTCGTGGGCCGGAGGACATGGAGCTGCTGGAAAAGGTAAGCCAGGTTGCCTCGGCGGCTCACGCACCGTTCCTGTCAGCGGCGTCGCCGGAGCTGATGAACCTTTCAGACTACACACAGCTCGGCGCGCCTCGTGATATGTCGAAGATCTTCGACAGCACCGAGTATGCGAAGTGGAAGGCTTTCCGCCAGTCGGATGACTCTCGCTATGTAGCTCTGACGCTGCCGCATATCCTGATGCGTGATCCGTACGGCAAGGAGACGCGGCCGGTAGAAGCATTCGACTTCGAAGAGGATGTTGACGGACGCGACCACCACAAGTATCTGTGGGGCAATGCTGCCTACGGTCTGGGCGCACGACTGACGAACTCCTTCGCGAAGTATGGCTGGTGCGCTGCGATTCGCGGTGTGGAAGGCGGTGGACTCGTCGAAGGTCTAACGGCTCACAACTTCAAAACCGATGAGGGCGATATCGCCTTGAAGTGCCCAACAGAGGTCCAGATCACGGACCGTCGCGAGAAGGAGCTGGCGGACCAGGGGTTCGTGCCGCTGGTGCACTGCAAAGGTACGGACTACGCGGCGTTCTTCAGCGCGCAGACCTGCAACAAACCGAAGACGTACGACAAGGATGAGGCGAACGCCAATGCCAAGCTCTCGGCGCAGCTTCCGTACATTCTTGCGATGTCCCGCTTCGCGCACTATCTCAAGGCGATGATGCGCGACAAACTTGGCAGCGCCATGAGTCGCTCTCAGGCGGAGCAATATTTGAACCAATGGGTTTCGAACTACGTGGTTGCGAGCGATAACGCTTCGCAGGCTGCCAAGGCTGAGAAGCCTTTGCGCGAGGCGCGTATCGAGGTCATGGAGGTTCCGGGCAACGCCGGTGCCCTGCGTGCCGTGGCATTCCTCAAACCGCATTTTCAGTTGGATGAATTGACTGTTTCGCTTCGGCTCGTCGCCGATCTACCGGCCCCCGCAAAGTAGTATCCCGCACCCCTTGGATCTCCAGGATCCGGAGCTGCGGCAACTGGATTCAAAGATCGAAGCGAGGCCATGATGGCCCTTCGCCCAACGTCAGCCAGCGGCCAGTCGCCGCTCCATTCCGAAGTGCAAGGCAGAGAAAAGGAGAAGGACCATGGCAGTAGATTTTTTTCTGAAGTTAGACGGTATCAATGGTGAGGCAATGGACGAGAACCACAAGAACGAGATTCGTCTCCTCTCGTGGAGCTGGGGCGCGAACCAGGTCACTTCGGTGTCCGGTTCCGGCGGCTCAGGTGCAGGCAAGGCGTCCCTAAGCGATATGAGCATCATGAAGGATTTCGACGCTGCGAGTCCGCTGATCTACAAGGCATTGCTGATGGGAACCCACATCAAGACGGCGACCCTGACGGCATCCAAGTCCTCAGGAAGCGCGACGGGAACTCCCTTCCTTAAGATTGACCTGGGCGAAGTATTTGTCACGAGCCAGCAGCTCAGTGGGTCGAGTGAGATACCGACCGAATCGATCTCTTTCAGCTACAACACCATCAAGATTGATTACAGCAAGCAAAACGAGACAGGCAATCTGACGAGCACCGGTGCGGTCACTTATGACCTGAAGGCCAACAAGGTTAGCTAACAGGGGACTATGACTCCACAGGAACTCTATCGAGCTGGGGAGTTGGGACAGGCAATCAGGGCGCTTGGCGAAGAGCTGCGGTCGAATCCGCTCGACGCCAAGCGCCGTACGTTCCTGTTCGAGCTTCTGTGTTTTGCTGGCGAATATGATCGTGCCGAAAAGCAACTGGATGTGCTTGCGGACCAGAACCCGAAGTCGGGTCCGGCCACATTGCTTTACCGTAGTGCCCTTTATGCTGAGCGTACACGGCAGGAGATGTTTTTGAAGGGCGAAACCCCGGCGGCCGAGGACGATGAGGCTCCTGCTGCAGGCGGTAGCCTGGATGGTAGAACCTTCACCCATCTAAGCGATGCAGACCCCCGCATTGGGGATCATCTTGAGATCTTCATCGCGGGCACTTATACGTGGATTCCGACGAAGTATATTGAGCGCCTCGAGATCGAGGCACCGAAGGACCTGCGCGATCTGCTATGGGCGCGCGCGAGGATCGATTGCAGTCCTAAGTTCCGGCTGCAAGAACTCGGTGAAATTTTGCTGCCGGTTCTCTCGCCGCTGTCGTATCTCTCCACAGATGAGGCGGTTAAGCTGGGCCGAGCGAATGACTGGGACGAAGATGCGGAAGGCAACGAGCGACCGAAAGGACTGAAGTTTCTTCTGGTCGACGGGGAAGAGATTCCATTGATCGAGGTTCGGAGCATCGTGTGGGGTACCGGGGTGGAACCGGCTGGAGAATTGACCGATGCCACTGCGTGACGACCTCCTGGAACCAATCGCAGGGGAGAATCCCTCTGGCCCGAGCCTTCAGTATGACAAAGTCTTCGACCAGATCAAGGAAGCGCGGATAGAGGAGGACGACTCGCTCCCGACAGGAGAGTGGGGACGCGCGCCCAAAAAGGCGGACCGTGCGCTCGTCGTCAAGCTGGCAGGGGAGGCTCTGGCGACGCGCAGTAAAGACTTGCGTCTGGCGAGCTGGTATCTCGAGTCCATCGCCCGAAAAGAGGGCTTTGCCGTTCTGCAGCCTGGCATCGAGTTTCTACAGGCACTGCAGGACCAGTTCTGGGAGACAGTACATCCAGAGCGGGACGAGGACGGTAACGCTGATTTACGGATTGGGGCGATGGAAGGCGCGGCGAATATGCTGGCGGCCTCGGTGAAGGCGACGGGTCTGACGCGGGACGGGATTCCCTGGGTGCAGTATCAGGACGCGCGAGCGCTGGGCTTCGAAGGCGACTCGATGAACGATGCGAAGCTCGCGATTCGCAACGATGCGATCGCCCGGGGCAAGATGACCGGCGAAGACCTTCAGCGGTCAATTGATGCGACACCCAAGGCTTTTTACGCTGCGGCCGATGCGCAGCTGGCGGCCACACTTGAAGCCATTGAAGCTCTCGATATCTTTCACGAGGAGAAATATGGCTCGGACTATCCGAGCTTTACCAAGCTGAAATCGACGGTGGTAGAGGTCAAGACGATCATCAACGGCGTCCTGAATGAGAAGCGCAAAACTGACCCGGATCCGGTCGAGGTCATTCCCGAAGAGGCCTCGGAAGAGACAGACCAAGCCGTTGAAGGTGGAGAAGAGGCGAGCCCCGAAGCGGGCACATCGCTTCCGGCACGACGCACCGTACCGGCAGGAGCTCCAGGTGGCGTGGAGGATGCGTACCTGCAGGTGGCGGCTTGTGCGGAGTATCTCAGTGGAAAGAGTCCTGCATCTGCGGTGCCGTATCTGCTTTGCACTGCGCTGCGATTGGGAGAGACGCGCGGCGCCGATCTCACGAACTTCAGCTTCGCGGTCGCTCCGCCGACGGAGGTCCGTCAGGCGATGCGCAAGCTGGCGGGGGAATCTAACTGGACTGAGCTGATGAAGCTCTGCATTCGTACGCTGCCGGAGCCTTGTGGCCGCGTTTGGCTGGACCTGCAGCGTTACACCTGGAGAGCGGCACAGGGGGCAGGCAACGAGACGCTCGCAAAGATCGTAGTCAGCACGGTTCGATCGCTGCTGACAGACCTGCCCACGCTGAGAACAATGACCTTGAGCGACGATACCTCCGCGGCAAATCCTGAGACGCAGCAGTGGCTCGACGCCGAAGTCTTACGTGCAAGTGAATGAGCTGGAGTTTGTGAGGGAGAGGCAGTATGGCTCGATCGAAATCCGATGCGCCGGTAACGCAGTCATTACTCGATCGCCTGACCTCGTCCGTCGATCTTCCTTCAACGCGGGCGGCCTCGATCCAGATGTACAAGAACGGCATCAAGCGAGATGTGGAGTGGCTGTTGAACACGCGCCGCACCCCGTGTAAGCAGATCGAAGAGTATCCGCTTGCAGGAAACTCGGTGTTCAACTATGGCCTGCCGGATGTGAATGAGCTGGGTGCTTCGTCCACTGATAGCGCGCGGGTACTGCAGATTATCCTCCAGACACTGCGATCACACGAGCCACGCATACACGATCCGCGGGTCTCGGTGGTCCGGTCAGACACGTTGAAGCGCAGTATCCAGTTTCACGTAGATGGACACATCCTTGTCGAGAACAGCGAAGAGGACATCAGTTTTGACACCATGCTGAAGGTCATTACAGGAGAGTACGAGGTCAAGTAGCACGATGCGCGAGGAGATGCTGGAGTACTACGAACGTGAACTCACCTATCTGCGACAGATGGGCGGCGAGTTCGCGCGCAAGTATCCCCGCGTGGCAGGGCGCCTTCTGTTGACTGAGGACAACTGCGAAGACCCGCACGTGGAACGGCTGCTGGAAGGCTTTGCGTTTATGGCAGCGCGCGTGCATCGCCGCATCGATGACGACTTCCCGCAGTTGTGCGAGGCTTTGCTGAATCTCCTCTACCCGAGTTATCTGCGGCCGATCCCGGCGATGACGATTGTGGAATGTATCGCCGATCCCGCTCTGGGAAAGAAGACCGCAGGCATGACACTTCCACGCGGCACGCAGATGGCGAGCAAATCTACTGTAGACAAGCTGGCGGTCCGCTTTCGCACCAGCTACGACGTGGACCTGTGGCCGTTCCGGGTCTCGGAAGCGGAGTGGCGTCAGCCGGAGAGATTGCCGGGGCAACCCCGCGCGTCCACTGGACAGCAAGCCGTTGCGGCGGCGCGGCTGCGATTGACGTGCCTGCCGGATGTCAGCTTCGATGGGTTGCCAATCCAAAAGCTACGGCTCTATCTGGCAGGCGATGCCGCAGTGGTGTATCCACTGTACGAATTGATGGCGCAGAACTGTATCGAGATCCAAGTGCATGAGCTTGGCGGCTCCAAACGCACACTGCTGCTAGGGCCTGAGTATCTGAAGCCAGTCGGCTTTGATCCTGAAGAGAGCGTGCTGCCGTTCAATCGACGCTCAATGGATGGCTACCGGCTGATGCAGGAGTACTTCACTCTGCCAGAGAAGTTTCTCTTCTTCGACCTGGAAGGTCTCGACCAACTGGCAGGCAGCGACTTCGGTAGCGAGGTCGACATCATCCTGCTGTTCTCTCGCTTTGAGCGGCCGGAGCGTCAACAGGTTCTGGAGCAGGGCGTAAACGATCGAACCTTCCGCCTGAGCTGCACGCCTGCCGTGAATCTGTTTTCGCAGACGGCGGAGCCCATCCTGTTGTCGCAGCAACGCTCGTCGTACATCATTGTCCCAGACCAGCGGCAGTCCGAGGCGATGGAGATTTACAGCATCGACGACGTGGTTTGCAGCAATCCTCTTATGCGCGAGACCACGCGCCTGGAGCCGATTCACAGCTATCGGCACCAAACGCGCACAGAGAGCAATATCGCCTACTGGAGCGCGACGCGCAGAATGAACGAGCTGGGCGAGCGTCAGCCATCGGCAATGCATATTTCGGTTGTGGACGTGAACGGTCGCATCACCAATCCCCAAGCTGACGTGCTGACGGTGAAGTGCACCTGCACGAACTTCGACCTGCCTTCACGTGTGACTTTCGGCGCGCCGGGAGGAGACTTCGAGGTGCCGGGCTTTGCCGCGGCGAAGCAGATCACGTCGTTACGCAGGCCCACGCGAAGTTACGATGCACCAGATGGCCAAGGACAGCTTTGGCGGCTGGTCTCACATCTTTCGTTGAACTATCTCTCGCTGAGTGAGGATGGTCGAGGTGCGCTGCAGGAGATACTGCGGCTGCATAACTTCACGGACTTCAATTATCTGGAGAACCAGATTGGCGCGCTGACACGAATGGCAGTGTCGCCGCACTTCGCGATGGTGGTTTCAGACTATGGGCTTTCACCGGCACGAGGCATGGCCGTGGAGATGGAGTTAGACGAGCAGCAGTTCACGGGAGCGAGTGCCTATCTGTTCGCCTCCGTGGTTGATCGCTTCCTCGCAGGATACGCGTCCATCAACAGCTTTACGCAACTCACAGCCAGGACGAATCTGAGAAAGGAGCCGATGAACACATGGCCTCCGCGATCCGGGAATCAGGTGCTGCTGTAGAAGACCCAGCCCAGTTGGCAGTGGTAACGAGCGGGTACGATCCGTTCGAGCAGATCCGTGCCCTTCTGGAGCAGGAGCCATTTCGCGTGGAGTTTTTTCAGGCCGTGCGCCTGCTGCATCGCATGGAAGGGAACCGCAGCGCGGTCGGTTATTTTTCTGCGCCACATATGGAGGCGATTCGATTTTCCGCGCTGCCATCTCTTCTCTATCCACCCAGCCAGTTATTTGAGCTCGAGCGGCAGCAGGACGGGCAGCTAAGGCTGGTCGTGCAGTTCTTTGGTCTGTCGGCGGCGGTCACAATCATGCCGCAGATTTACACCGAGTACCTGCTGTCTCTGAACAAGGAAAAGGACACGGCCATGACCGAGTTCTTCGACCTGTTCAATCATCGATTGATCTCACTGTTCTATCGCGGCTGGGAGAAGTACCGTTTTTACATCGGCTTCGAGGCTCGGGCGGAAGATAGTGTAACGCCACGGATGCTGGACCTGCTGGGCCTAGGCACGATGGAGATGCGCCAGCGCAGTCAGCTGCGCGACGAAGCGTATCTGGCCTACTGTGGCTTGCTGGGCAGGCACGTTCGAACGGCGGACGGGTTGCAGCAGATTCTTTCCGATTACTTTGAGGTCTCGGTCGAGGTGATGCAATTCGCCGGAACATGGCGTTCGCTTTCGTCGGAGAACCTTTCCTTTCTCGAAGGCAGGCGGCGCGCAAGCGAAAATCTTGGCATCGGCACGATCGTCGGTGGGGAGGTCTGGGATCATCATGGCAGAATCCGAATCTCTATCGGACCGATGTCCTTCGAGCGGTACGTCAGCTTTCTACCTGGCAATGACGCGCATCGGGAGCTGACCGACTGGGTACGGTTTTACTCTGCTGGGCAGTATGAAGCCGAGGTGCAACTGATCCTGCTCCGTGAAGAAGCGCCTATGTGTGAGCTTGGCCTTCGTGGAAGGCAGGAGCCCAAGCTCGGATTGACCAGTTGGTTGAAGACGCGGTTACAGCCTCGCGATCCGGGAGATGCGGTGTTCTTGTTGTCGTAAGTCTGCAGGTGAGTCAGGAATCGCGTTCGGGCCCTCAAGTTCCACATTCGAACCCCACGTTGCATGAGGAGATATCGGCATGAGCCTGAACCTGAAGTCCCTGATCGCCAAGCTAAACGATTCGACCCGGAGCTCGCTCGAAGCCGCAGCGGGCCTGTGTGTATCCCGCGCACATTACGACATCGAGATCGAGCACTATCTATTCAAGACGCTGGACGCGAGCGACAACGACATTGCCGCGATTCTGAAACACTTCAACGTCGACAAGTCGCGCTTTACGGCAGACCTGCAGAAGAGCCTGGACAAATTGAAGAGCGGCAACGCTCGCTCGCCTGCATTCAGCCCTACGCTGGTGAAGATGTTGAGCGAAGCATGGACTTTAGCGTCGATAGAGTTCGATGCGGGCAGCGTGCGTACCGGCTTTACGCTGTTGGCGCTTCTGCAGAATGAGGAACTCGCGCGCGTGCTGCGAGAGATCACGGGCGAACTCCGCAAGGTCGATCCCGAAGGTCTGCGCGTGGCGTTCTACGATATCGTTGCGAACTCACGTGAGAAGCAGGCGCCGCTTACTGCGGGAACCGTCTCTGACGGACCAGAGCGCAGCGGCACGCCATCGCCTTCAGGAGGAAAAACGCCACATCTCGATCAGTACACCGTCAACCTGACGGCGAACGCGAAGGCTGGCAAGATTGACCCTGTGCTTGGTCGTGATGCTGAGGTCCGGCAGATGATTGACATCCTCATGCGGCGGCGGCAGAACAATCCAATCCTTACCGGTGAAGCGGGGGTCGGTAAGACGGCTGTCGTGGAAGGATTCGCGAACCGTGTGGCGCAGGGCGATGTGCCTCCGGCATTGCAAGGCGTGCATATTCACTCACTGGACCTTGCACTCTTACAGGCCGGCGCGAGCGTGAAGGGTGAGTTTGAGAACCGTCTCAAAGGGCTTATCAATGAGGTAAAGTCATCGACCGAGCCGATCATTCTGTTTATCGACGAGGCGCATACGATGATCGGCGCAGGAGGGCAGGCAGGACAGAACGATGCGGCCAATCTGCTGAAACCGGCGCTGGCCCGCGGCGAACTTCGCACAATTGCGGCGACGACATGGGCGGAGTTCAAGAAGTACTTCGAGAAGGACCCGGCGCTCTCTCGTCGTTTTCAGGTGGTGAAGGTGGAAGAGCCGACGGAAGAGGTTTGCTGCACGATGCTGCGTGGCATTGTAGGAGCGCTGGAGAAGCATCACGGGCTGCGCATTCTCGATGAGGCGATCACGTCGACAGTGAAGCTCTCGCACCGCTATCTCGCCGGTCGGCAGCTTCCGGACAAGGCTGTCAGTGTGCTCGATACAGCGTGTGCACGGCTGGCTTTGAACCAGAACTCGCAGCCTGCGTCGCTCGAAGATGTGCAGCGCCGCATCGACAGCCTGCATGTCCAGAAGCGCATCTTGGAGCGCGAGGTAGCGATTGGCGCAAACCATGCCGAGAAAATCGCGGCCATTGACCGGGACGTGGATACGTCCACCCATGAGCTGAACGAGCTGCAGGCGCAGTGGGAGAAGGAGAAGGGCGTCGTCGGAGAGATACGTGAGCTGCAGAAGCAGCTAGAAGAGGCGCAGGCCAACAAGACGGAACTTCCTGCCGGGACGAGGGAAAAGCTTACCTCGCTCGAGAAAGAGTTGATTGATATGCAGGGCGAAAAGGGGATGATCGGCGTCGCTGTCGATTCGCAGATTGTGGGCGAGGTAATCTCGGCGTGGACGGGTATTCCGCTGGGCAAGATGGTAAAGGACGAGATCAACACAGTTCTAACGCTGGCCGATCAGTTGAAGAAGCGGGTCATCGGACAGGACCATGCGCAGGAGGCGATCTCGACGCGCATCATCACATCGCGCGCGCAAATGGATGACCCGGTCAAGCCGGTGGGCGTATTTATGCTCGTTGGCCCATCGGGTGTTGGCAAGACGGAGACCGCAATCAGTCTTGCTGATTTGCTCTACGGCGGTGAGAAGAACATGATCACCATCAACATGTCGGAGTTCCAGGAGGCGCACACGGTCTCCACGTTGAAGGGTTCGCCTGCGGGTTATGTCGGCTACGGCGAAGGCGGTGTGCTTACGGAAGCTGTGCGTCGCAGGCCTTATTCGGTGGTGCTGCTGGACGAGGTCGAGAAGGCTCACCCGGATGTGCTGGAATTGTTCTTTCAGGTGCTGGACAAGGGGCGTATGGATGATGCGGAGGGTCGCGAGATCGACTTCCGCAACACGATTATCATCCTGACCAGTAATGCCGCGACGGATACGCTGATGAAGTTGACGGCCGATCCTGAGACGGCACCCACCGATGAAGCTTTGCTGAAGGCCATGAAGCCGGAGCTGGATAAGATCTTCAAGCCTGCGTTTCTGGGGCGCATGATGATCGTTCCCTTCTATCCCATCCGCGACGAGAACCTGAAGAAGATCATCAAGCTGAAGCTCAGCAAGATCGTGCGCAGGCTTAAGGAGACGCACCACGTTGATCTCATCTATGACGAGGCGATGCTGAATGAGATCGCCAGCCGTTGCACCGAGGTTGAGAGTGGCGCACGCAACGTCGACAACATTCTCTCCAACACGCTGCTGCCAGAGATGTCGCGCCAGATCCTCGGTCGGCTCGCGGAGGGTAAGACCGCGGAAAATGTTTCGATCACAGTGAAAGATGGCAAGTTGAGTTATGAGTGGGGCAGCGCGCAACTCGTCGCGGTGTAAGTAGAGCAGGTGAAAGAGGTACAGATTATGCCGACGTACAAACAAGCTGACAGGTTGATGCAGATCACGACGGTGCTGGAGAAGGACCTGCTGCTGATCCAATCACTGGAAGGGGTGGAGGGACTATCGCGTCTCTTCGACTTCCAGGTGGAGCTGCTGGCAGAGATAGGCACCGATATCGACCCGTCCACTCTGATCGCTACGAAGGCGACTGTCGCAATTGCGCTGCTCAGCTCTCAGGGTTCGCGCTATGTCCATGGTGTGATCGCCGCTTTGGAGCAGACCTCCGGGGACGATAACTTCGATGTATACCGAGCCCATATCGTTCCTTCGCTTTGGCAGTTGACCTTGAGTGTCAACTGCCGGGTCTTTCAGGATAAGACACCGATGGACATCATTAAAGATGTGATCGCGCCCTATGCGCTCACTGTCTCCGATAAGACGGAGTCCACGGGACAGACGCTCGACTACTGCACGCAATACAACGAGACGGACTTCAACTTCATCAGTCGCGTCGCGGAGCAATATGGGATCTTCTACTGGTTTGAGCACAAGGACGGAGACAACGTCGTCGTCTTCGGCAACAGTCGTGAAGGATACGACTCGAACTCACAGACGCTTAACTATGCTCCGCAGGCAGACGGAAACCAGGACCTCTACCAGCCGGTCATCAACGATATTCGCGCGACCGCTGCAATGGTCACCGGCAGACACAGCTACCGCGACTACGATCCCCACGGCCGTGTCGCCATCGTCGGGGATCCTGTCGAAAGCGCGCAACCGGCAGGGAAGAACGCGCTGGAGCGTTACGAGTTTCCATCGCCAGGAACAAGTGCGGTCAAAAAGCTATCGAAAGATGGATCCCGGAAGTCCGACGCCTACAGCGATCCGATCCTTAAGTATCAGCTCGATGCGAGCGACGTGAACTACAACACGTTTCACGGTGTCAGCACCGCACGTACCATGTTCCCGGGCGGCGTCTTTGAGATGGCCATGCATCCCAGAGATGCATGGAACAGCAGTTACTTGCTCACGGAGGTAGCGCACTACGCCGTTCAAGTGCCGAGTTATCTCGGTAGTGAGGACGCAGCCTTGGCGCCTTACAGCGCACGCTTTGCGGCTATCGAAAGTGAAAGACTCTTTCGTCCCGCAGCGCGCACTCCAAAGCCGCGTGTAGCCGGCCCTCAATCTGGCATCGTCGTTACCCCATCCGGCGAAGACCTGTACGTCGACGAGCAGGGCCGAGTATGCGTGCAGTTCTTTTGGGACCGCGAGCGACAGGCAGACACCATCGATAACACCTGGGTACGAGTGGCCCAGCCATGGGCTGGCAGCGGCTGGGGCACGTATTTCTGGCCGCGCAAGAACGATGAGGTGCTGATCCAGTTCCTGAATGGCGACCCGGATGCTCCTGTGGTGATTGGTTCGGTCTACAACGCCGTAAACATGCCGAAGTACAAGCTGCCGGATATGAGCACCATGACTGGAGTGCTGACTCGCAGTTCCAAGGGCGGTGGCGCTTCCAATGCGAACGAGCTCCGTTTTGAGGATAAGAAGGGCTCGGAAGAAATTTACATCAACGCCGAAAAGGACATGAACGTCAACGTAGAAAATGACAACTATCGCAACGTCGGCAATAACGAGGTCGTCGAGGTGAAGCAGTCGAGATGGATGACAGTCGATATGAACCAGACGACCGTGGTGAAAGGAACGCTGAACGAGGCCATAACTGGTGACACCAGCCTAAAAATCAGCGGGGCCCTCAAGGAAAAAATCGAGGGCGATACCGACATCGCGTACGGCGGCAAGCTGACCGAGAAGACCGGCGGAGACTATGCCATGAACGTCGGAGGCAATCATAACGAGAAGGTCGGTTCGGTTTACGTCGTCGACTCCGGGCAGGAGGTCCACATCAAAGGCGGCATGAAAGTCGTCATTGAAAGCGGCATGGAACTTTGCCTGCAGGGAGCGGGCGGGTTTATTACGATCGGCCCGGCAGGCGTCGCTATCTCTGGGACGATGGTGCTTATCAATAGCGGTGGTGCAGCCGTACCTGGAACGCCAGCGGTTGTCACAGACCCACAGGACCCAGTCGACCCGACGCCCCCCCCGGGAGGCTCTTGGCGAGAGAACTCCTAGTCGCTCTTGCTTCGATTCTTACTTCGCAGAGAACCTGCCACGCTGCATGGTGACCCTTGATAGAGCCCGCAGATCAATCCGGAGGAGCTTCGAACTTTCCCACCGTCGGCAGATGGATGATGACGATTTTGCCTCAGGGATGGGCGGTGATTTACGGATTCGGTATTCGCCAAATCGCTTCAGGCCAGGAAGCACTCCTGGCCAATGTCGCCTTGGGGCAGGACGATCTTCAGTCGGCGGAAGAGTTCGATACGTACCTGGCAGCTCAGGCGAAGATGATCCAGTCCAACCTTATCGAGCCGAAGATCGCGGGCCCGCAACCTACCTCGTTTCCTGACTGCGACGAGGCGCGAATGATGATTGTGCTGCATACGCCCGAAGCGGACACAGTCATTCATGTTCAAACCTATGTCCGGATCGGGTTATGGGTTGGCATCATTACGCTGACAGCCTCGCAGCAGCAATTGCAGAGTGTGCGACCGTACTCGGACCAGTTCACCAAGGGGCTGCGCGTGTTGCCAGCCCCCGATTCGACCGATTTAGAGCCGCGGCCTGCGGCTCCTTTACAGACCTGAGGCAGAGAGGAGAAGACGATGCCCCCAGCAGCTCGCGTCACCGACATGCACGTCTGTCCGATGGTCACCGGCATCGTGCCCCATGTGGGTGGCCCTATTCTGCCTCCCTGCGCGCCAACCGTGCTGGTAGGGTTCTTACCCGCCGCCAGGGTGACAGATATGCTCACCTGCGTTGGACCGCCGGACATCATCATCATGGGCTCGACAGGTGTATTTATCGACTTTCTCCCAGCGGCGCGCATGGGCGATCCAACAGCGCATGGTGGCGTGATTGTTCTGGGCGAACCTACCGTGATGATCGGTGAGATCGGCTCACCCGCACCAGGGGCCGGTGGCATGGGAGGTATTGCAGCCGGACTGGTGGCTGCTGCCGGAGATTCGCAATTAGGGGGTGGCGGCCTGAAAGCTTTTCTCTCCAAAGCTGCTGCGGCGATGGGTATGCCAAATGCATTACCCCCCGATTGGGCTCCCGGAGGAACGCAGAAAAAAGCTGTTGCCGAGGTCAACCCTACGAACAGCCAGAAGAACTGCGGTTACATTACGAATGCTGTTGTAGACCGTATCAAGGGCACGGATCCCAGCGAGACGGCGCCTGATAAGGGACCGGTGGGTGTGTCGTTCATGGAGCAGCGGAATAATACACACATCACTTTTGGTAAGACACTAAACGAGGCGTTCGATGCAGTTAAGCAAGGCGGGAACGGTACTGTGGCTATTGTCGTTATCCTTTGGCCACCGCCTGGTTCCGGGGGGCATGTTGTAGCCTTGAGCAATGATGGCGGTGTGGTTGGTATTGTGGAAGGTCAGGACTGGGGTCCCGGACAGCCAAAAGAAGTGATTACCGATGTGTCTGCAGCAAACCAGAGGTATAACCCTGATGGGAAAAGCAGTATCGGTTATGGCCTTGTACCCTAGCCAGTTATCTATTTGCCAATGGGCACGGAGCTCTCGAAACCGTCATCGGATTACTATCTTTGCCCTGACGGCGATCATCCTGGTATTTCTGTCAAACGCAAGCGGCGAAGCCGCACAGTCCAAGAAGAAGGTGACTATGTCCCATCCAGTGAACCAAAGCGAAGCGTTAACTATTGCAAGCCATGCTATCTATACGCTTATGCCGGATGCGAATTTCATCATCCTCACCGAACACACGGTCGAGCGAGACTTTGGCTGGGTATTCTTCTATGCACCGCGCCGCTATTTGGAGACCCAGGACCCCCGGGATATGGTTTTGGGAGCCGGTCCCGTGATCGTTCTTCGCCAGGATGGAAGCACTCACTTTCTGCCTACCTCCGTATCACCGCCAGCAGCGATTGAAGCCTTCGATAAAGAGTGGAAGAAGGCTCATCCCCAGTAAATTGCGCTTTAGAAGTTCCTGAACCAGGCCACGTGAGACGCGATATCAGTCTTGTTCTCGATGTTCCTGACAAACTAGTCGCTCAACAGCGGCTGGCGCAGTTGAGTCGACCGTCTTTCAGGGCGGCCTGCGTGATCGCATCGTGATGGCTTCAACTTGGTCTAGACGAATCTCCAGAGATGAAGCGACAAAGCATGAGCGCTTTGTCGCAAACGGGAAACCTCTGAAGTCTTGCGGCATTTGTCGCATGGAGAGGTAGCGAAGGAATGAACCCCGCGGTAAGTTTCGTAGAAGGCTAGCTCGAACTGGAGTTACTTCTCTTTGGGATGCGCTCAAAAGAGATCTCCGATAATTCGTTTGACGCGATATGGGTCGTTTTGTATGATCGCCTTGTTTTCACATCCACCTGAATCTTTTGCAGGCGTCGCGCGTACGTGACGTCGGGCCCCCTTGGACGCCTGCAATCTGCACCTTGAAGGGACCCAATGTCTTTGTCACGTGGCGCTCTCGCGCGGTCGATCTTCCTTCCTGTCGTTCTGTTGTCTTCTGTATTGACGACATCTGCATTCGCGGCAGTCGACAGTTCTACCCCTAAGACATCGAAGCTTCGCCCCAGCAGCCTTTCGCAAAATGGGATTCCGGTCGTGTTTGAGGAGAACGTCGGCCAGCTGCCCGCGGGCACGCTCTTTGCCGGGCGCGCACAGGCCTACAGCATTCAGGTAAAGCCCTCTTCGCTGAGCTTTGCGATGACTGGCAAGTACAGCTCACGCAGGATCGACATCGATTTCAACGGAGCGCAGCCGGCCCAGCCGGTGGGCATGGACCAAGCAGCTTTCAGGACAAACTATTACATCGGGAACGATCCGCAGAACTGGCACACGGGAGTACGCAACTTCGATCGCATCGCGTTGCGAGGTCTCTATACTGGAATCGACGCGGAGTTCTACTCGCACAATAGTGTGATCGAGCATGACTTCCTGCTGGCTCCGCATGCGGACGCTTCGTTGCTTTCCATGCACCTTTCGGGTGCGAGCGGCGTGCGGCTTGCGGAGAACGGCGATCTCATACTCGACGCGGATGATGGCTACCTGCGCCTGCACAAACCGCAGGCATACCAGGTTCTGGCGGATGGATCGCATCATAACGTCGCAGCGAACTTTAGTCTTTCTCGCAAAGCACAAGGGACCGCAGACCTGACTTTTCTGCTGGGCAGCTACGACCCTTCACGTCAGCTAGTGATTGATCCTGTCATCACCTACGCCACGTATGCTTCGGGCTCTGCCGGATCGGTTTCGAGCGCCATCGTTTCCGATGCCAGCGGCAACGTTTACCTCACAGGGTACACAGGCTCTTCCATTGCGAGCTGGGCGGCGACCACCACTTCTGGATCGAGCAGTCCAGCCGGCGGGAATTCGGACGCCTTTGTTGCCGAGCTCTCTTCGACCGCGAACGGCTCTTCTATCGCGTGGCTTAGCTATATCGGTGGTGCAACCGGAGCTACAACAGGTGCAACGGCGGCCCTTGCGACTCCGCAGACAGGTAAGGTCCTTTACATCGGTGGGTATACGTGGGCAACCGATCTCCCAACACCGGGCGGTACGACCTTTCAGACGAACCCGACGCACAACCACAGCCAGTTTGGCTTCGTGTCCCGGTTTGATACCGCCAGCGGCGCTCTCGTTGCGACGACCTACGTAGAAGGTACGCATGCGCAACTCACGGCCGGTCTTACTCTGGTCAACAGCATTGCAGCTTCGCCGGATGGCACGAGCCTCGCAATTGGTGGTGTCACCACCGGCGCAGCGTTTCCCGTGACCACGAACGCTCTTGTAAGCACAGGTCTGATCGCTGCTATTGCGGATACAGCCACTACAAAGGCCATTGTCCTGCAGCTGGATAGCTCGCTGAAGACCCAAAAGTATGGGACCTACCTTGGCGGCGACATGGATCTCGGTACCACCCTTACGGGTATAGCGATCGATGCCGTCGGCAATTTTTATGTGAGCGGTTCCACCTTTGGCGATTTCCCTAAAGCTGGCACATACGGTCCCGCCTTGCTGACTGCGATTTATCCGCCACCCACGGGCGGCGGCGACCAGAACGGATTTGCGGCGCAGCTCGTGCCCGGAGGTTCGACCACCACGCTCGGTTTTAGTTACTGGACCGGAGGTGGCAAGAATGACGTTGCCACCGGTGTGACTCTTGATGGTGCTGGCACGCTATACGTCTCAGGAAATACCAGCTCTACCGACCTCGTCGCCAACGGCGTCGCCTCGACTACCTACACTGCAAGCGGCAACGTCATCACGCCACTGAACACGCTTTACCCGACTGGAGCTACGCAGTCAGGTTTTCTCGCTGAAATTGATGCAACTGGCAGTCTTCTCACATCGACCTTCATTGGCGCATCGACCACCGGATCAAGCACTTCGCTCAACTCGGTGGCAGTAGACGCCCAGGGCAAACTCTACCTCGCGGGTGGTACGAACGGACAGAAGGCATCCTTCCCATCACAGACAAGTGCGCTTGCGGTTGTCTCTCCCTTGCTCCCTGGCTCGCCCGTGCCTCAGGACCTCACTCAGGACAGCGCGCCGCCCACCCTGATTCAGCGCGGATACGTGATGCAGCTCGCCCCGGCGATCGCAACAGTGTCGGGCCTCGCCTACGTGGGGCCATCGAATGGCACTGCTGCAGCAGTGTCTGTTGCCGTGGACAATACGGCCAATGCCTATGTCGCCGTCATCGATACACCTGCTGCGGGCGGCTCGGACTTTGTGACAGCCTCGGCAGCCCAGCCCGGTCCGCAGGTGACCGACGGAACTACGACCTCCGGTTACGTGGCCAAGCTTGTCTTCGCCGCGGCATCAACCGGGTCCATCGTAGCTGGCGGTAATACCCAAAATCCCGGTACCGCCGTCTTCACTTTGCCACTTACAGATAACGAGACGCTTGTCTGGAATATCAATGGCGCAGGCACCACCGGTGGTGGGTCCCCGGTAGTCTTCAATCTGCCCTTCAGCACGTATCTGACCCCGTATACGCTGAGCATGTTGACCTACAACGGAGATGCCGTTACAGGCACTCAATGCACGCTCGGCACCTCCACGCTCGCCAGCGCGGCTCCAGGCATCACCTGCGTCATACCCAATCTGGCTTCCGGAAGCGTTGGCACCTTCACTCTCAACGACACCCTTACCAATGCGGTCTTCAACGCCGCGACCGCCGCCCAGACCAGCGTGACGATCTCGGCGGCAGCCTTCGACGCGCAGGGAGACAGCCTCGATCTTACGCAGACGTTGCCTATCGCTCTAGGGCCCACGTTCACCATTACAGATACGGTGAACGGAGCACAGACTGCCACCGTGAACGCAGCTGTGAGTGCGCCCGATACGTCAACGCCGAACAGCGCTGTCACCTACTCCTACATAATTACGAACACCTCTAGCGTGGATGCCCAGGACGTGAAGCTGGTGACGAACCTGAGCACCTCTTCGTCAACGTTCAGCATGACCTCGTGGACCTCGTCGACCGGTTGCAACCCGGAGACCGCCTCCTCGGGTTGCGATCTTCCCGCTGGTAAGACGCTGACGTATACCGCGACCGGCTACTATATCGGCTCCCAGTTCACCAACCAATCGGCCACCACCTACACATCGAACACCAGCGCTCCGGCGGTCAACGCATCACATGCTGCGCCGGTCACAGGCACCGCGCTCTCGGTCAACATCTATGGCAACGCCACGCTGGCCGTGGCGCTTACCACCAGCGCGTTTACATCTCCCACCGGCTTCCGCCTGGGCGACACGAACGTGGCGATCACAGCGAGCCTCTCCAACACCGGTGTCAACACGGCTGGTTCAGCCACGGTCACGCTCACCCTCCCCAAGGGTTTCGTCGCAAGCTCATCGTCTTTCACCGCTGGCACGGGCTCCGCTGCCTGCGCTCAGGCGCCCTTTACGTCCTGCACCTTCACGAATATAACGGTTGGCAAGAATAGCGCTGTCTTCACCGTCATAGGCAGTTTCAGCGATACAGGCACTGCTGCCGATGCCGTCGCCCCGCCCTTAACTTCGGCCACCCCCTCGGCTGCGACGGTAGCGAGTTCTGCCACCTCGGGTTCGGTCAGCGCCTCAGTTCCTGTCGGAGGCATCACGGTGCCGGCCGTGGGAACCTATGTAAACCTTCCCGCCACCGGAACAACGAGCGGCTTCACCGTCTCCCGCTCAAACGGTCTTACATTCTCCCTGGGGGCGACCATCCCCGCAGCGACTCCACCGCTGCCAAGCAATACCGTCAATGAAGTCAACTCCGGCAACATAGCCGACACGGTCGTCTACACAGCGACTCTGTCCAACCTTGGTCCGTCGGTGGCGCGCGGCGTCTTCTTCACCTTCCCGCTTCCCGTCTCCGCGACGGGAACCACCGCAACGATCTCCAACCTCACAGCGTCCTATTCGAGTCCGGTCAACCCAGCCAACCAACTTATCTGCTCCTCTGCCACGTCGCTCGTCACCTGTTATGAAGCTGACCTGCAGACTGTCGCGACGACGCCCGTCGTAACGCCCAGCAATCTCACCTATACGGTGAGCTTCAACGCCACGTTCCCGGAAACCACCGTTCCTCTGACGACCACCTCCGGTATGACGACTGTCTCACAGAGCGGCAGTACGTACATGGCTGCGGCCTCGGGTCTGAATAGCCCCAGCTTCAGCAATGGCAACCCCACAGTGATTACCGTTCAGCGTTCAACCAAGATTGTGCAGGTTGAGTCTCTGTCCCCATCCATTCACCCACCCGCGGGCTACCTTGACACGTCGGATCTGAACCTTGACGAGCATACGGTGGGTAATGTTGCGGGGAACAACGATTCGATCACCTTCACCTCGGTCGCATACAACGCGGGCGTAAACGATGCAGCCGGAGTCAGCATCAGCATTCCGGTGCCACCCTATTTGCTGGTTTTATCGGCTCTGCCCGCCACCTGCACTATCAACGGTGTCTCCGCCGCGAGTGCGGCTTTTGCGCCTCCCTACAACACGGGGGCTTCCGGGATCACTCTGGTCTGCTCCTCGGCAAGCGCCACGACGCCCGCAGGTACCGCCAGCCAGCAACTCACCGCGTCAGGTACCTCCTGTGCTTTGAACTCCGCAGCCTGCATCTACGTCAGCTTCCTGGCGAAGTTTGCTGATGCCCCGCCGACAGCGACCCTCGTCGGCAGCGCTACAGTTGTCACTAATCCGACGATAGTCGGCAGCAACATCCGAGCGACAGTGCCGGCCTTCTCGGGCATCGTGTCAGGCAATAACGTCGACACGGGATCGTCGACCGGCTCAGCTCCCTTCGGTGTGCAGCGCGCCGCTCACCTGCTCGAGACCTATACCATCGTTCCGCAGGTCCACGCACCCGCTACCTTCAGCGATATAACCGACATCAATCTTGATGAGCACGTAGCCAACAACGCCGCCGGAGTAAACGATGTGGTTCTCTTCACCTCGTCGACTTCCAATACGGGTGTCAACTACGCGCTATCTACTTCGGTGGTCCTCCCGCTGCCGGCTTACCTGGAGCTTTTCAGCCTGCCAACGGGCTGCACGATTACGGGAGCTTCCTCCACGATTCCAACGGCTGTGGCCCCGTACTTTACGGGTGCGAATGGTGGCTCTCTCAACTGCGTTCCGCCCGCATCGACCGCGATCACGCCGAATCCTGTCGCTGGCGTCCTGCAGTACGCGGGTACCTGCGCCGCTGCCATAACAGCACAATGCTTCTATGCCACGTTTACTGCGAAGTTTGTAGACGCCAGCACCGCTGCAACGATCGTAGGTAATAACCCAACGGCATTGGTTACTCCCTCGGCTGCGGCGGTCACGGGTATGTTCTCCGACTCAAACACAAACAATACGCCGAACATACCCACAGCCTTCAACGTACAGCGCGCGGCGCATCTACGCCTTGCCACGACCAACCCAATCGCCACGACGTACACAGACAACAGCGCTCTGACTCTGGATGGAGCGACCCCGATGATCGGTCAGGCTGCGTATCGAGCGAACGCCCTCACGCAGGCGGTTATCGGTGGAACAGTCTACAACTGCATCCGCTATACGGTTACGGTCGTCAACGAAGGTCCCAACTATACGAATACGCCGACGTTGAATTACGCGATCACGCAGGCGCCGTTCACAACCGCACTCCAGACGGTAGGCGCAGCGACGACGCAGGGGCCGGTCAACTGCGCGATCGGCGGTGCTTTCGGTGCACTTGTGCCAGCTTCGGCTACGCAGACACTGGCGATCGGCCCGGTTCCCTACGGAAACGGTACACAGACGCTGGTATTAGATGGCTACTTCGGTGTGTCTGCGCTGGTCGGCGTCAACAGCGCGATCTCGGCTTTCCAAACTGCTGCTTTCACCCAACAGGACTACAAGGATAGCGACATCAATGGAACCAACGCGAAGGACTATCTTGCGGCCAAATCGGTGGAAGTTGTTAATACTCCTGTCACCAACACCACAGTGGGCGGATTCACACTTACGCCCACGGGCACCACGCCCGCCGTCAAGCTGATCTTCACCAACGTCACGGCACCAGGCATCACCTCTTCTGTAGTCTCAACCTCCTCTCTCACGGCGGGCCCGTTGCCTGCAGGTAAGTCGCCGTATCCGCCAGATGCCAGTGCGGTCAAGCCGCTGTATCAGGTCGGACAGAATCCCCGCGTATACATGGTGCCAACAACTGCGCTGGTTCCCACCGTCGGTTCCAACCCCACATCTGTCTGCATCACGGCGCTTGCCGGCAGCCTGCCGGACCTCTTTGCAAAGCCCGAGCGCACCCTGCTCTGGGCGCTGCAGAACGTTCCCGGGGGAACCACCTATAACCCGATGCCAACACCGCTAACGATCTCAACGAGCGCAGCGGCTCCTGCACCCGGAGACATCACCGTCAGCGTCACGCCCAGCGGACTTACGCCCTACGCGGCCGTGCCGAACACCATCACCTTCCCACAGTCGCCGCAGGCTCAGCCCTCGCAGCTCTGCGGCCAGGTCAATGGATTCACAACGTCAACGGTCAAGCCTGCAACATTCGCTGTGCTTGAGCCAGTCAACTTTGCACCCTATGTTGTGGCGGCCACGACCAGCGTCTCCGCGCAGCAAGGTAAGGGATCGACTGCTGCGCAGACTGACATCTTCCTTCAAGTCAGCAACTCACAGACGCACGACTTCAACGACAGCGATCCCTGCTACATCGCAGGCACACGCAGTACCTGCAACGATAATCCCTACCTGTACGCGTTCGTCTTCGGCGGCGGCAACACCGGCACGCTCCCCACACCTCTACTGGTGTCGTCTCTGCTTACCGAACAGAACTGCAACTCTGGGTCCGCATGCCCGAATGGCAGGAATCTGTTGCAGGCAAACCTTTCGGCAGGCTCGGAGGCCTATGTTGCAGTGGCTGACCAAGTCACCGGTGCCGATACTTTCGACGACAAAGTCGTTGCCTCGGGCGCTTACACGGCTAATCCCTTCACCACGCAGGGCAACTTCCTCACCTCAAATGCTGCCGGAGGCTACACGGTCTGCGACCCTGGCGTAGCCTCCGGCTACTACGTAATTACGACGAAGGCCTGTTCCGTCATGGTGCCGGCCGCCACCACCGTGGTTCCATCGGAACTCTATCTCGCGGCCGGCTCTGCAACGAGCTACACCATCGGCAATGTCGGCGCAGCGCAGGTTACAGGCTCTTCAGGTGGTACCGGCTTGATTACGTTGCCGTATCCTGCGTCTCCGTCAACACCGTTTGCGCAGGTCCCTGTAAATCCAACGGCGTCGTCGACTTCGACAACGCTCGCCCCAGCTATCGCCTACGTCACACCGGGTCAGACTGCCGGCTTCATCTGGAACTGGCTGAACGGTTCGGTCGAGCAAAGTCCAAATTCGATACCGCAGGCCTCCAAATACAACTACACACTTGCCTGCACCGCAGTCACCTCGCTATCCAATGTCACGCCGGTATCTCTGCCCGCGGGAACCACTTGCGGCATCTCCACCTCTGACCCAAACGCGCTCTCGCCGCAGACCTTCGCTTCGAATGCCGCCAACTACGCGCCTACTATTTATGTCACAACCACTGGCAACCTCTTTGCCAAACTCACTTCGCCAGTTAGCAAGCAGATAGGCGGTCTGTTTAGCCTTGCCATGCTGCTGCCGATTATTGCCTTGCGGCGCCGTCTTCGCAGAGGGATGGTGCTCACGGTGATGCTGTTATCGCTGGCAACCGTTCCCATGCTCACCGGCTGCGGATCATCCGGCAATATGCAGCCGACCTCGACGAACGTCACCCCCACAGGCACCTATTATTTCCAGGTAACAGCCACCGCCACTTCGACGACCACCAGCCCTGCTGCGGTCTACTCCGCTGTGTTTGAGGTTGTCGTACAACCCGCCAATTGAACCGCGCCCCGGCAGCCCAACGCAGGGCCACCACTCATGTTCCCTTCGTCTCCCGAATTTGGATGTTAAGTAGGAAATGGACCCCTCGAAGCCTGTAACGCAGATTGGAAAATACGCAGTCCTCGCCGAGTTGGGCAGGGGCGGCATGGGTGTGGTCTATCGCGCAGAAGACCAGATGATTGGTCGCGAGGTCGCGATCAAGACCTTGACGGAAGCGACACCCGAACTGCGTGAGCGCTTTCTCATAGAAGCTCGCTCCGGTGTACTGAACCACCAGAATATTGTCACGGTCTACGATTTTGGCGAGCAGGACAACAGCCCGTACATCGTGATGGAGTTCTTGCGCGGCGATTCTCTGGAGCGCATCTTGAAGTCCGGCCGCACTATGCAGCTGGTCGAGATCCTCGATATTGTTCGCCAGGTCTGCGAAGGCCTGGGCTATGCCCATTCCAAGGGCGTCGTGCATCGTGACATCAAGCCCGGCAACGTGATGGTGCAACCAAACGGCCACGCCAAGATCGTGGACTTCGGCATCGCGCGCCTGGAAAAGGAAAAAGGCCATACACAGACTGGTGCCGTCATAGGCACCTTCCATTACATCTCTCCCGAGCGATTGAAGGGCGAACCCTCTGACGGGCGTGCTGACATCTGGGCCTGCGGCGTGATGTTGTACTTCATGCTTACGGGAAGGCTGCCGTTCCCTGGGGAAGACATCTCCGCATCGCATCGTGTGGTGAACGAGCCGTTTGAACCGATCTCGAACTTTGTCTCCAACGTGCCTGCTTCGGTGGAAGCCGTCGTGCAGCGCGCACTGGAGAAGAACCCGGACGATCGCTACGACGTAGCCGAGGAGATGGCGGGTGATCTTGAAGCCATCAATGAAGGCCTGAAACGTTCGCGCGTCGGCGAGGTTCTGATTCAAGTCAAGAGCCTTCTCGACCGAGAAGAGCTCACCGAAGCTCGTCCCATGCTGATGGATTTGCAGCGACTTGACCCGCAGAACACCGAAGTCAAGCGGCTCTTGCGTGAGGTACAGGACAAGCTCTCGCGTCAGCAGAAATCCGAACAGATTCGGCAAATGGTGGTTCAGGGCGATAAAGCCGTCGAAGCCCGCAACTTCCTCGATGCAATGGAGCTGTATCGCCAGGCCAGCAAGCTCGATCCGACCAATACCGATCTCGCGAACAAGGCAAACAATGTCCGCGAACTCAAAGATCGCTTCGATCGCGTCGAGACACTAAAGAATCAGGCTCGCGAGGCCAGATCCCGCAACGACTTCCATAGCGCTGCGCAGGCCATCAGCGAGGCCATCACGCTTGACTCCAGCAGCACCGATCTTCGCAATGAGCACGCCGGTATCCTGCAGGAGCAGGAACGAGCCGCCAGGGCGGGCACACTTCGCAAGCTCAAAGAGCAGGGCCGCCAGCAGCTCGGCGACCATCAGTTCACGCAGGCCGTGCAAATTCTCCACTCAGCCCTCGAGCTCGATCCTAAAGATGCTGAGACGCAGCAGCTCTATCAGGACGCGATCGCGCTGCAAGAGGAGAACCGACGTCGCAAAATCATCGAGCAGATCGTGGTGGAGATTCAGGACCAGATCTTCCGCGGAGAATACGATCGCGCTCTTGAGCTCATCAACCGTTCCCTCGAGAAGCTGCCGGGCGAATCGCAGCTACTCCGTCTGCGCGCCGAAACCCGTAAAAAACAAGAGGAGTCGCTCGCTCAAAAGCTGGTTGAAGAAACCTCCATCAAGGTGCAGAGCCTCTTCCTTACTGATCCACAGGAGGCCTTGGCCTGTGTGCAACAGGCGCTGGATAAGATGCCCGGCGAGCCCTACCTGCTGGAGATGCAGGAGCGCGTCGTCACGCAACTGAAAAAGGCTAACCTCGACGGCCTTCGAGCGCAGTACCTGAAGCGCGCCCAGGCCGCACTCGACGAAACAGATTACTCGCAGGCGATCCAGACCCTGGAAACGGCGATGCTCGACTGCGGAGAGAGCCCCGAGGTCCGCGGTCTCTACGACTACGCGCAGGCGGAAAAGAAGTCCAGCGAGCATCGTCGCACCACGGGCGAGGCCATCCAGAAGGCGCAGCAACTTATTGGCGAAGGCGATCTGAAGGAAGCCATCGAGGTCTTGACACGCGCCACTCAGGAGACCAACGATCCTGCCATTCTGCAGATGCTGCGGCAGGCGCAGGAGAGGTTCGATGAGGTCGGTCGTCGTGTCGATGCCGTCCTCGGTCGCATCCAGACACTGAGCGCGACAGATCCGGCACAAGCTTTGCAACTTCTTCTCAGTCAGCCTCAGGCAATCCAGCAGCATCCGCAAATGCGCGCGCTGCGCTCGAAGCTCGATGCGCGCAGCGAGCAGGAACAAACGACAAAGACAGCCATCAGTCGTTCTGGCGAGCAGCTGAAGCAACTGCAGTATCGCGAAGGTCTCGATACGCTTGAAGCCGTTCGCCAGGCCTATGGAGATTTTCCTCAACTTGCGAACGCAATTGCAGATTACAAAATCCAGCGCGCTGCCCTCGCAAAAGACACGTTAGGTCAGGCGATCACATCGGGAAGGCAGGCGCTGCTGGCACAGGAGGCTCGACGAGCCATCGATATTCTCAGCAAGGTTGGCCCCTCAGCAGAGTTCTGCGAGAAAGATCTGCAGGCAGACTGGACGCGTCTCCTGGAAGAGGCCACACGTGCAGCGAAGCTGAAGCGTGGCGACACGGCAAATCTGCCCATCGTTGTCAAAGGTACCGGCATCGCCGGAAAATGGATTGCGGTCGCCGTCGCTGGCGTTGTCGCCGTTGTCATCGCTGCGGTACTCTTTCTCCGCCAACCCCCACCCGTGGGCACGAGCTATCTGCAAATGAACGCGACGCCCTACGCTGAGGTTGTCAGCATCACACCGTCCAAGGGCTCTGCGCTCAAGCTCGGAGAAGGCAGCCACATGACACCGCTTCGCATGGATGCTGTCGCCCTCGGAACTTACAGCGTTGTCTTCCGCGGTGCAGATGGAAGCAGTCACACCGAGACCTGCGTCGTCAGTGACGACTCTCATCTTTGCTCGATGCAGTCCACGCCGCTTAGCGATTCAGACATCGACGCCATCGTCAAGGGAGCCCAATAATGGCGGCTTTCTTGCAACGCGCGAACCGTATCCTCGTTCTGCTGCTGCTCGTCTCCAGTTCGCTCTCCCTGCGCGCGCAGGATGCCAAGAGTTTCTTTGAGAAGGCACAGACCACAAGTGATCAATGCCTCCAGATGCAGTATGTCTGCAAAGCTTCCGAAATGGACACAAAGAAAAAAGACTATCGCCAGGCTTGCGATGCCAGCCGAGCTTCGCTGGTGGCCAGCGATCGCGACAGCCTTAAGAAGGCGCACGATGCCTTCGACTCCAGCAAGTTTCCGCAGGCCACGCGCTATGCGAATTACGTCTGCAAAGCCAACGCAGAGCAGTATGCAGAGGCGCAGCAGATCGTGAAGGATGTGCAGAAGGCGCTGGCACCGCCCGCTCCCGTAACGGCGGTAGCGCCTGCTCCTGCCGCCCCTGCAGTCGTGGCGAAGGCCGATCAGAGCAGCACGTTCCTCAAGCAGGCGAAGGATGCATTCGACGCAGGCAGCTTCGATGCGGCGCGCTCCGCGGCGGGGCAGGTCACTGATCCCGCGCTCAAGTCGATGGCCAACGATATTCTCGCGAGCATCTCGCGGTATCAGGCTGATCTGATGGCTGCGAAACAACACGAGGCAAACGGTGACATCGACGGCGCCATCAAGGGCTATCAGGTTGCTCTTGGCATCAACGCTCACGTTCCCGATGGGACGGCGGCACATCTGCAGGAGCTCGAGAATAAACTTCATCCGGCGGCAACGCAGGTTGCGAAGGGACAACCCCCACCGGCCAATCCAAAAAATCAGCCCGCCAAGCCCGTGGAAGATCCGGCAGTCACGGCGGCGCATCTGCTGGATGATGCAGACAAGGCCAAAGCTGCCGGCAAGCTTCAGGATGCCCTGAAGCTATACGAGGCCGCCATCCGTATCCAACCGGGCAACGTCGCCGCTACCACGGGTAGAAACGCTGTACAGGCCATCATCAGCAGCGATCCTGCAGAGCAGGCAAAGACGCTCACCCAGGCGATTCGCGACTTCTACGCGACGAAGTACTCTGATGCTGAAGACGAGCTTTCGTCCTATCTTTCCTCGACGAATGTAAAGTCGCGCGGCGTCGCGCACTTCTATCTCGCGGCCACCCGGCTCTCTCGTTCTCTGCTCGATCGCCCCGCGTCGCCGCAGAGCGTGCAGGCGGCCCTTCACAATCCTGAGGTACAGCGGCTCTTCAAGCAGTCAAGAAGCGAGCAGTACAAGCCTGTCGAGCGCTATGTTTCGCCGCTTATCCTGGACGCGTGGCGAAGCTCAAGCGGCAGCCCGTAGCGAGGCGGCAAAGCAGTTGAATCGTAAGTATTTCGGACATTTTTTGGTATTCACGTCAACCTCCGTGTGGTACTACTAACTCAATTCACCACCTACCTGTTTGTAGCCGCCGAATACCCGGGCCCCTTACACCATCTTGTGCGGTTGGACACGCGAGTGCCCTCATAAGGATTCGGATATGCGTCTGCGCATTAGCCTCCTCAGTCTTGTCGTGTTCCTCGTCTGCTCCGGCGCAATCGGCCAGGCCCTGGTCGATGGACGCATCATCAACGGCAACGTCTTCAAGCCGGTCGCCGGGGTGGAGGTGCATCTCGTCAATAAGGCGCTGAACGTAGATGCCCCGATGAACACTGCTCCAGACGGTCGTTACAGCTTCGATAACGTGGTGGCTGGCGAAGGGTACGCGGTCGACGTCTACGATGCAACGGGCAAGCTGATCGGCACCGACCCGCACTTCGATGTCGCGGCAGAGTCAAAGCATACCGCCGTGCCCGATATCGATATCTCTAAGGGTGTCACCGCACAGCTCGTGCAGAAGTCCGGCGGCCTCATCGAAAACGATCGCGGCGTCTCACCCGGAGCGAACATCAGCAACGAGCAGATCCGCGTGCTCCCGCTCTTCAATCGAAACTTCCTCGCGCTCGGACTGATCCAGCCTGAGGTCCACGACGTGGAACAAGGTTCACCGCTTCAGGGTGCGGCCTTCAGCATCGACGGTTCACGAAGCACTTCCACCAACTTCCTTCTCGATGGCGTCGATAATGTGGCGTCGAGCACCAATCAGGCGATTCCGTTCCAGATTAACGAAGCTGTGCGCGAGTTTCGCGTCACCTATGCCGATCCCAGCCTGCGCTACGGGCAGGGCAGTGGCGGTGTCGTCGATATCATCACCAGCAACGGCGCGACCGGTAGCAAGGGGCACGCTTGGCACGGCTCCCTCTTCGGCTACTTTAACTCGGACTCTCTAAACGCCGGCACGCCCCTCTCTGTGTATTCAAACTCGGGCTTCGCAAGCGCGGCCGCTTACGCAAATAATCTGTCTGCCAGCACCACGACTCCGCTGCACATCATTGCGGCTAATCTGAATGGCTCGAACGGCGTGGCTCCCCCGGTAACGGGCGACAACTGCAATGGCGGTAACGGTAGTGCATTCTGCGGCTACAGCCCGCAGTCTTATAACGAGCTCTTCGGTCTCTTCGGCTCTGCCGCAGGTCTTGGCATCGATAGCGGCTGCGCCTCGCAGATCTGCGGGGCGGGAGCCTTCAACCCGTCAAGCATCCTCGCCACGCAGGACAGTCATACGCAGCCCTTCAGCTCCAAACAGTTTGGTGGCAGCATCGGTGGACCTCTCGGTGATCGGCTCTTCTTCTTCGCGAGCTACGAAGGCACCCTAATCAACAACCCCAACCCCATCTTCGAGCGTGTGCCCACGCCCCTCGACCAGGAGACCGGAACACTGAGCAGCGATCAGCAGATCGCGCAGAGTGTGCTCAGCTTGTTCCCCAACGCCAACGTCGGCCAGACAAGCAATTCGATCGCACAGACCAACACCGGCATCCTCGGCTTTTACCGTGGTACTGCGCCCAATTACACCAACGTCCACAACGTGGAGTTGCGTCCGGACTATTCGCTGCAGGGTCTCGGCACTCTCAGTTTCCGTTACAACGGGCAGCTCCTCGATCAACTGCACGACGATACGCTACCCGCCAGCTCCGCTTATCCTGGTAACGGAGCCAATCGGCGCGCGCAGAATCAGAGCGCCGCTGTCACATACAACTTTCCCTTTGGCGACGGGCACAATCGCAATCTGTTGAACCTCGCCTTCACACAGTACCGTGTCGATGAGGTCGCGCAAGACCACAGCGTCAATGGGAGCTCGCTTGGTCTGCCTGCCGGAGCCTTACCCACCATTGTGCTCAGCGGCATCGACACCAGCGCGTCCGGCGCGAAGATAGGTCAGGCGGGCGCCATTGGGGGGTGGTACGACTCTTTCTGGCAGGCGAACTGCACCGATGCCGCCAGCGCAAGTTGCTCCGCCGCCACTCCTGGTTCGCGATCGCCCTCGCCGATCACTCCCTCACTGGATGGCACCTTCCCTCTCGCCCGCATCGGGGCTCCGCTCTCCGCGCCCTCCAAGCGTCGTGATACCGAAGCCTTCCTCTCAGATGCCCTCGAGATTCACCTCGGCAGCCGTAACTTCCTCACCGTCGGCGGCGAGTATCGTTACCAGCAGAACTTCAGCTACGACGGTGGCGCGACGCGCGGGCTCATCGTCTCCAACAACATCGGTGAGTTTACCCACGATAGCGAGACCTGCGTCAGCTGCGGCAACGCCTTCCACCACCCGTCATTCGACTACGAACTCCGTCAGCCCACCGGGTACACAGGGGATCTGCGTAGCTCGTCCTTCGGCGTCTTTGCGGAACACAAGTTCCAGCCCATCGAGCGCGTAACCCTTCAGTTCGGAGCTCGCTACGAGTACTTCGGCCAGCCGCTCGATACCCAGGGCCGACTGTGGAACTACAACGTCACCAATCAGGGCCTGAATCGCCAGACAGCCAAAGGTACCTTCGACGCATTTGACTATCAGTGCGGCGGCGGCACCACCTTCTTCGATTCCGTCTACGGCTCACTGCGCGCCAGCACGCCAGTCACTGGCTGGAACTGCAACACGGGCGGGACCTTCCAGCTACCCACGCAAAAGCACAATCTCACCGGAATGTTCGGTGCCTCCTTCTCCCCCGATAACAGCTATCGCAACGTGATTCGAGCGGCGGTCGGCGGTTACTACGACCATCTTCCAGCCAGCTATAACCAGAAGCTGCTATTGAACCGACCCAGCCCCTATAACGTTCAGAATCCGAGCTCGATCTACGGCCAGAATTTTTACTCGAGCTACAGCTCATCCACTTGCCAGGCCCAGACGCAATGCGGTTTCGGCCTCAGTACCCTCAACTACGCGTCCTTTCCCACTGAATCTACCGCGCAATCCACCTTTCAGAACTATCAGGCTTCGAGCGGGGCCAGCATCCTTTACGAGCGCGATCCCAACGCTCTGCAGACGCCTTACTCTATCCAGATCAGCACCAGCGTCCAGCACCGTTTCACTGGTTCGTGGAGCGGCGAGTTTGGTTACGTCGGGTCCATCTCGAGCGACCTGCCACTTGTCTACGACAGCAACTTCGCTAACGAGTTCTACTGCACTCAAAACACGACAGGCTGCAACAACGATGCGTACTTCCCGGTCTTCACCGAGTCGCACATCGGCAACGCCAACTACCATTCAGTGGTGGCCCGCGTCGAAGGCCGCCTCTGGCATGGTCTCTCGATGCACGCCTCGTACACCTTCTCCAAATCGCTCGACAATATTGCAAGTAGCAGCTTCCCCGGCTCGACAGACTCGCTGTTTACGCAGCTCTTCGGTCGCCAACTCTACGGTGAAGGAAATCCCGCAGCCTCGGCGCTCGGCATCAGCCCTACGGCCTTCGGCAGCAACGGAGGACTCCGCGGCAACCAGTTGATCCCCACATCGAAGACTCTACCCACAGCACTCGCCACCAGCGTTCTACAGTCGGCAAATGTTCCGTCCTTCGATGCCATTCAATCCGCCCTCACGACCACCGGCACCAGCACCATTAATACGAGCCACTACAGCCTTCCGCAGAATCCGCTCGCCTTCAGTTCGAAGGGCGCCACTGCAGGTGTGGACTATGGTCCGTCCGATTTCGATGTTCGCCAGCGCGGCGTAGCGGACTTCGTCTACAACCTGCCCTTCAAAGGCCACTGGTACAACTCTGGATTTACCCTTTCAGGGATCACCGTGGTTCAGACCGGCCAGCCTTTTACGGTCTTCTCTGGCCCCTCCTACGGTCAGATCACGCAACTCGTGAATATTCCTTCCACAGGCGTCAGCACACACGGCGGCAACACCTCGAACTACATCTCAGGCTTCAATTCCAACAACCTCGGCAGCTTCCTACCCTCGGTCGACAACGCTGCCTGCCCCAACATCTACGCCCAGCCTAATCTCTACGTGCCCAGTTCGACGCCCGCTGCCTGCCTTGGCAACAGCAGTCGCAATCGCTTCACCGGCCCCGCCTACTTTGATCAGGACATCGCTTTCCAGAAGGCCACACGCGGCTTCAACGAGTCGCAGGCCTTCATTATTCGCGCAGAGGCATACAACGCGTTCAACCGTGCGAACTTCTACAATCCCATCAGCGAGATCTCCAAGGATGGCGTCCACTACAACCCCGAGTTTGGGACCATCCGCTCCGCGCACGATCCATTCCGTTTGCAACTCGCCGTGCGACTCGAGTTCTAAGCGAAGTAGAACGCTAATGTGGCAGATTCTTCCAGAAGAGGGGCATGTAGTAGGTGTCGATGAACCACGAAGATAAAAACAGCACCGCCATTCCGCCCAGCGCAAGTACATAAAGGCGGACGGGAAGAGTTGCGAATACCTCTTGGGCTGTTAAGGTCGACTGGCGATGCTCAGATGTTGAAAAGAGAATGCCACTGACAAAGCAGCAAAGGGCCGAAAGCACAACCTTGTCGGATGCGAGTAGCAGGCGGTCTTGCCAGTGAGTCCCCGGTACAAAGAACGCCGCGAAGAACAGTGGATAGAGTGAGAGCAGGCTGATCAGGAAAGATAGCGCTTTGCCAAGATCGAGAAGCATGAGGTGCTCCGTACGATGAAGAATCGGGTCAGACTGTCTCGATTCCGTTCTCAGAACAGCAGTGTAGAAAAGATAGGTGTGCAAGAGGAAATGGCTCCGATGCGATGATGCATCGGAGCCATCTTGGTCTTGACCTACGCACTCGGTTTCGGCGGGTAGGGAACTGTCTTGGAGGTCCGCTCCGCCATCGGAACATAAGGCTCGGGCCAGGCGGGACCAGTGTAGTCAGCGCGCGGACGGATCAGGCGGTTGTCGTCGTGCTGCTCGATAATGTGCGCACACCAGCCAGAGATGCGCGAGAGCGCGAAGATCGGTGTGAACAGATCGATGTCGATGCCCAGCGTGGTGTATGTGCTGGCGGAGTAGAAGTCCACATTCGCGTTCAGCTTCTTCTCGTCCCGCACAAATAGCTCGATCGCCCGAGACATCGTGTACCACTTGGGGTTTGCGTCCTTGCCCAGATCTTCTGACATCTTGCGTAGGTGAGTGGCGCGTGGGTCTTCGGTGGTATACACACGATGGCCGAAACCGGAAATCTTCTCCTTGTTCGCCAGCATCGCACGAACGTGCTCGACTGGATCTTCGCCAGCCTTGTCGATGTCGTACAGAAGATGCATCACGGCTTCGTTCGCGCCACCATGCAACGGTCCCTTCAGCGCGCCGATTGCTCCGGTCACAGCGGAGTGCATATCGGAGAGCGTTGCAGCGATCACGCGAGCAGCAAACGTGCTGGCATTCAGCTCGTGGTCTGCGTGCAGGATCAGCGCTACGTCGAGCGCCTTCGTCGCCGTCTCGGTGGGCTTCACACCGTTCAGCATCCACAGGAAGTTTGCCGCGTGTGAAAGTGAGGTATCGGGCGCGACGAGCTCTTTGCCCTTGCGAATGCGATCGAAGTTGGCAATGATCATCGCGATCTGCGCCGTCAAACGGAAGCTCTTGCGGATGTTTGCCGTGTGCAGCACAGACTTCTCATCGGGATCGTAGATCGAGAGCAGGGAAACAGTCGTACGCAGGACCTCCATCGGAGCGGCAGTCTTTGGCACGCTGCGCAGGAAGGCGATCACATCATCTGGCAAGTTGCGCGCCGCTGCCAGCTGGTGCGAAAAGTCGTTCAACTCCGCAGCCGTCGGCAGGGCACCGTTCCAAAGCAGATACGTAATCTCTTCAAACGTAGACTTCTCTGCAAGCTCGTGGATGTCGATACCACGGTAAGACAGAATGCCCTTGCCGCCATCGATAAAACAGATGGAGGATTCGTTGGCGACTACGTCCTGCAAACCTTTAGGAGCGGCGGTAGACATTGCGGCATTCTCCGATACAGAAATCAATTGCGACTTGATTATCGAACCTCACTTGAACGATTGTCATGCAGCGAGTGCGAATATCGGCAGCTTTGTGCGATGTCCTGTTCTAGCTGGAGAATCGCTGCGGCCTGAAGGAGGAGAGATCGATCGCTGGCCGTTTGTCCTCTAGCAGGTCCGCAATCACTGCGGCGGTGGCCGGCGCCAGCAGGATGCCGTTGCGGTAGTGTCCCGTGGCGAAGAGCATGCCGTCATAGCTGCCGAGCAGGGGCAGTGAATCGGGCACTGCGGGCCGAAGCCCTGCCCAGGCTTCAAGTCCGGGGGCGTCAACTTCGGAGATCAGCGCAGGCAGGAACTCCGCAGCCCGTGCGCGGAGGTGTTTGAGGTCCGCCTCGTGTACCGTCTTGTCGAAGCCTGCGTCCTCGACAGTTGCTCCGATCAGTACAGATCCGGCCTGCGGTCCCTGTGTGCGCGGCACTATATAAATGTGCTCCGCGCGGGTTACCTGGCGCAGATCACGCAGCGAGTGTGGTAGCGCTACGCGCAGCATCTGTCCCTTACGTGGCTGGATCGGCGCCCCGGACCACGCTCCTGCGGCGACAATCAGCTTTCGTCCCTGAAACGGAGCTTTCGCCCGCGCTGAACAGCCTTCGTGCACCTCGATCCTTGCAGCGCGAATGGCAGCGAGCAGCGCGGTAGCCAGCTGCCTCGGGTCGAGCGATTGCTCATCGAGTTGCAGGCGTTCGCCGTTGGGAAGGTACTGGATGCAGACCTCCGTCTGTAGAGGCACCTTCAGGCCGCTGAGGGCTTCGACCCGAGACAAAAACTCAGGGTAGAGCGAGTGGCTATAGCGCGACAGCTCCAGAATCTCCGGCGGATTGTGGGGATCTTCTACGGCCAACATCCCGGCGGCGGCGGTGGATGCCTGCTGCAGTGCGCCGCCGACATCCACCACCGAGACGGCGACTCCACGATGATGCAACTCCAGTGCAATCGATAAGCCAATAAGGCCGGCTCCGCTGATGACGACGGATTGCAAAGAATGGACTGAAGTGGGGAAGAAGGGGGTGAAGCGCGCTGCAGACGACGAATACATGTGCCTCCATAGTAAGCCAGCCTCTGCACAGAAAAGGATGCAAATGCACGGTTGCGCTGTAAGATGATACTGGTTTACCTACAACAGACTTCTCCTTGAACTAGTGTTTGCAGCGCAGAGCAGCACCCGAACGACCGATCCATCGACAGCAAATCAATGAAGTTTGGAGGGAATCCCAAGTTATGGCACAGGTGGTGAAGCAAGTGACGACAGAGCCGAAGGGCGAACGCGCCCCCGAAATTATCGAGATACACAAGGTTCCCGCCTGGATGGGCGCGCTGGCGACCATCGCATTTCTCCTGGCGCTCGTGACTGTGGCTTGGGTGTATATGCTGCAGAGCCACATTGCGGCGACCGAAACCAAGCTGGCTCAGGCCAACTCCGAGAATGCGCAGCTGAAGGACTCATTGGAGGACACGAATCTGCGGCTGAAGGCGCAGGGCCGCGCTCTCGGCGACAAGGTCGGCTTGACGCAGAAGCAGCTCGAGGACAAGTCCGCGAAGTTGGTTGCTGAAGACAAGGCTGCCATTGCACTTGCTGCGAAGCAGCAGCAGCAACGTCAGGCTTACACCGAGCAGCAGGTTGCTGCCGTTCAGACCGATGTTCAGGGTGTGAAGACCGATGTGAGCGCGATGAAGACCGATGTCGCGAGTACGCAGGCCGAGCAGATGGCCATCAAGAAGTCCGTGGCGAAGGTTGCGAGCGGACAGGATGAGTTGGGCGAAAAGATCGCGACCAACAGCCATGAGCTGAACGTGTTGAAGCATAAAGGCGAACGCACGTTCTATCAGTTCGCTATCGAGCGCGGCGCTGCTCCGATCAACCTTGGAACGATCAAGCTGAGCGCGTCGAAGGTCGATGTGAAGAACAACAAGTTCACGCTGATTATCAGCTCAGACGACAAGCGGATCGAGAAGCGCGATCAGTCGCTGAACCAGGCGATCACGTTCTACTCGGGCAAAGATCCTCAGTTGTTCGAGGTCGTCGTGAACGGAATCAGCAAGAAGATGATTGCTGGCTATCTGAGCGTTCCGAACGATGCTCCGAAGCCCATGCTTCCCTGACTCACCCCTACCCCCCTATTCTCAAGTAAAGTCTTGATGTGTATGGGGTTAGCCTGGGGTTTGGGCGGTTCTTTTGTCCTAAGCTTCTAATTTTGAATGGCTTAGACGCAAAGTATTGAAAAGAAAGGGTCGGCTGCTTTGGCGGCTGACCTTTTCTTTGCCCCTTTACTTAATTCTAGCAAATGGGAAGGGATAAGTATGCAAATTCTATCTCGCGCGGAATGTAGGAGATAGGGGCTTTTGGGGGTTGACAGGATTTGGTGGATTGCAGGTTGTTGGCTGCGGAATGTTGCCTACAGGTTCAGGCAGAGTGAAGATTCCTACGCTTCGCTACGAAATGACAAAAGGGAAGGGCTACGGAAGGGTGATGGTCTGGGGGGACTGGTTGCGCAGGCTGATGGTGAGGACTGCGGACTTCTTGGCGTGCCAGGCCTGCTCGGTAAGTCCGGGGAAGAGGACCAGGATGTTGCCCGTCTTGCTTTCGTTGGGATTGATCTGGTCGCCGTCGTAGAGGGGCTTGCCGAGGAAGCCACCGAGCGGGGGGAAGGTGCTGGTGAGGCGACCGTAGTACTGCGGGGCGACACCGGTGGCCTCGACGGCTGTGCCGTCCGCGTTGGTGAGCGTAACGGTGGTGCCGGAGATGAAGAGCGGGAGGCGGATCTTGTCGGTCATGCTGACGGTGGCGACGACGTAGAGATCGTCCTCGGTGGTGTTCGCGAGGCCGGCGACGTGCATGGCACCGGGCGCCTGCTTGTACTCGGTGTGCGGAGCGTAGACGTTCACGCGGTCCAGTTTGAGGACGGCGGTCTCACGCGGGTTGACGAGGAAGACGATGACTGCGACGACGATGAGCACCAGAACGGAGATCGCGATCGCGGGCATAACTCCGTGATCGGGTTCGGGAGCAAGTTTCAGATCGTAGGCCATGGGAAGAGCATACCGTGAAGTCGCCAGCTTGGCATTAAGAAAGGTGTAGAGGCAGGGAGGAGGAAGAGGGAGTGAACGGGCTCTGCCTGCAGATCGTGGTGCTTAAGGTTTTTGCCCAGCTTAGAGCTAAGAGTAGATGAGGGAAGAGTGTGAAGCCGCTCGGGGACACGGAAAATGGCTGCTGCGAAGGGCGGGACGGGACTTACCCGCGTTTGAGGGCGGCGAGGAGCTGGTCGACGGGCAGGGTATTGAGCACGTCGGGGGCGGTGAGCCAGGCGCGGCGTAGCTGGATGATGCCGAACTTCAGTTTGTCGAAGTCGTCGATGGAGTGGGCGTCGGTATTAACGACGATTTTGCAGCCGGTCTGTTTGGCGAGGCGGAGGTTGACGTCGTTGAGATCGGAGCGCGCGGGGGAGGCGTTGTGTTCGACAGCGACTCCGAGGCGGGCAGCCGCAGGCAGGAGCACGGAGAGATCGACTTTATACGGTTCGCGACCGAGGACCTTGCGACCGGTGGGATGGCCGAGGATGTGGACGTGCGGGTTTTCTGCGGCGCGCAGAACGCGGGCCGTGATCTCTTCCAAGAGCTGACTGAAGCCGGAGTGGACGCTGGCTACGACGATGTCGAGTTGAGCCAGGGTGTCGTCGGTGAGATCGAGCGAGCCATCGAGGAGGATGTCGACTTCGACGCCTGCGAGGATGCGGAACGGGACGGTCGGCGGTTCGACTGGCTTGCCTTCGCTCTTGAGGCGCTCGTAACGATCCCATTGCGGGCCGCGCTTATCGGCAAAGGCTGAGGCTAGTTCGTCGCTGACGGAGCGGATGCGGGCGGCGTGGGCGAGGGCGCGTTCATCGTTCATGCCACTGGCCATGGCGAGCGCCTTGGAGTGATCGGTGATGGCGATGTATTCGAGGCCGCGTTCGATGGCTGCTTCGGCCATCTCGAGGATGGAGTTGGAGCCGTCGGTTTCGGTGGTGTGCATGTGGAGGTCGCCGCGGATATCGGCGCGCTCGATGAGCACGGGAAGGGTGTGGTTGGCGGCGGCTTCGAGCTCGCCGTTGTTTTCGCGGAGTTCGGGTGGAATGTAGTCGAGATCGAGCGCGTTGTAGATCTCGGCTTCGGTGGCGGCAGCGATGATCTTGTTGTCTTCGAGGCGGAGCAGAGCGTATTCCGAGAGCGTGAGGCCGCGCTTGATCGCTCGCTGACGCAGCGCGACGTTGTGGTGCTTGCTGCCGGTGAAGTACTGCAAGGCAGCGCCGTAGCTGGCGCGCGGCAGCAGACGGACATCCACTTGGAGGTTGTTCCGTAGCGTGAAGCTGACCTTGTTCTGGCCTTTGGCGAGGAGCTTGTCGATGAGCGGCAGCGTGGCGACGTGCTCGACGGCGGCGGCTACAACGTCGGGCTCGCAGGCCGGGCCGGTGACGAGGAGGTCAAGATCACCGCAGGTTTCGCGGCCACGACGGAGGGAGCCTGCGGGGGTGATGGTCTCGATGCCGGGGAAGTTGAAGATGAGTTTGCTGATGCGGTCGGCGTACTCGGTGGCGACGTCGATGCGGAAGCGCGAGGAGTTCTTGCGGTAATCTTCGATGCCTTTGAGCAGCTTGTCGGTGAACTTCTGGCCGAGGCGTGGGAGTGGTAGCAGATCGCCGCGTTTGGCGGCCTCTTCGAGAGCTTCGATGTCACCAATCTGCAGAGCGGAGTAGAGCATCGATACGGTCTTGGGGCCCATGCCTGGGAGACGCAGCAGCTCCAGCATGGAGGCCTTGTACTTTTTCAGCAGCTCTTCGCGCAGGGGCATGGTGCCGGTGGCGACAAGGTCGCGGATGTTAGCGGCCATGCCTTTGCCAATGCCGGGAATAGCGAGGAGAAGTTTGGGGTCGCAGTCGGGGCCGCAAAAAGTGGAGAGCTGGGTTGTCTGCTGCTCGATGGTCTCGGCGGCGCGGCGATAGGAGCGGATGCGGAAGGCGTCAGCGGCGTCGATTTCGAGCAGCGCCGCTGTCTCGTCGAGCAGCCGGGCGATCGTGATGTTGTCCATAGGGTCGTTCTGTCTCGTGAGGTACGGCTTGGCTCGTGAGGTACGGCTTGGGGAGATTGTAGCTGTCGGTGGGGTGGACGAGCTCGTGCCTCTCAGGTCGCTCGCGTAAATACAGGGTTTCTCCTCTTCGCATCGCTATAAGACTGCGCTGCTCCGGTCGAGATGACAGCTTTATTTTGAGAGGAACTTTGGTTTAGAGACGAGTAGGCCCCGAAGACGCAGGCTCAAACGAGCGGGGTCCTCGGGGCATCTCGGTGGTTATAAAACTCCGATGGAGGAGACTGCGCTAGACAGCCTTGGTACGTGTTACGGCGTCAGCCTGCGGGCCTTTGCTGCCCTGGATGACGTCGAATTCAACCTCGTCTCCTTCTTTCAGGCTTTTATAGCCGTCCAGCTGGATCGAGCTGTAATGAACGAATACGTCAGGACCATCCTCACGACCGAGGAAGCCATAACCCTTTGCGTTGTTGAACCACTTCACGGTGCCTTTGTACTGTGCCATAAGTCCCTATTCCCATCCGCAAACTTGTATTGCCGTTCTTACTGTCTGGTGGCGACAGAAAGTCATAAGTTCATATGACGCAGTGGGTGGGGCCTACGCTGCCTGATCTTCTGTTGAAAACGTCTGGAAAGTATTTGGAGCGCCTTGTGCTTTAGGTAAGCGTTTTCCTTGCAGTATTTGCAGCCAGGTAAAAAGTTGTTTATCGGACGGTAAGTATCCGAAAAACTATGCTTTTACAACGCCTTGCGATGGAACTGCGAGGCGTAGAGGAGGACGCCGATGAGGGTTTTGCCGTCTTCAATTTTGCCTGCGTGGATGAGCTTGAGAACTTCGGAGAGTGGGGTCATGTGGATCTCGATCTTCTCGTCGTCCTCGGGCGCGGCTTCGCCGAGGGTGAGGTCTTCGGCGAGGAGAATGTTCATGGCTTCAGTGAGGAAGCCGGGGCTGGCGTAGTAGCGGGTGTGTTTGGACCACTTCTTTGCGCGGTAGCCGGTCTCTTCGATGAGCTCGCGTTTGGCTGCGGGGATGAGCTTTTCGCCGGGCTCGATGCGGCCTGCGGGGAGTTCGAGGAGGAGCTTGCCGGCGGCGTGGCGATACTGGCGAATGAGAAGGATGTTCGGATCGGCGGGGTTGGTCTTGGTGTCGACGGCGAGGATGACGACGGAGCCGTTGTGACGGATGACGTCGCGGGAGACAATGGTGGCGTTGCCGGGCTCGGAGACCTCGTCGCGGGTGATCCAGAAGACGCGGCTGGTGAAGACGGTCTTGGAGGAGAGGGTGCGGCCTTTGCCGGTGAGCTTGAGGGGAGCGGACTTGGCTGCGGACTTCGCGGGGGCTTTCTTCGCGGGCTTCCTGCTGGCGGTGGCAGGCTTCTTTGCGGGGGCGGACTTCTTCGTGGTGGCCATGTAATTACGTTAGCAAAGAGGGGTGCTTGTTCAGACAAGAGATACGAGAAGAGGGCAGAGGAAGTGGGGAGGTTTGCTGGTCGGGGCTGGGTGAAGCTGAATCTGTTGAATCAGAGGGGCGGGGGACGCATCCAAATGGAGGCCGCTCTGGACCTATCAAGATGAGAGACTGGAAGCAAGTATGAACTCTGAGTGTCACCCCATCTCGACGCTGCCCGGCAGCACTGCGCTCTTTCGGGAGTTTGTTGAGCCCACGCCTGCGGGTGTGGCTGCGCTGCGCCGGTGGTATCCGACGGACCCGTTTTCGATGGCATGGGCGGGCAAGGTGCCTGCGCTGGATGAAGGACATCGGAGCAAGTTGACGGATGCGCTGCTGCGGCAGACGGACCGGTTCAACGCGGGTGGGGCGGTGATCGCGAACATCGAGCGGCTGCGGAACGGAGCGGCGGCGGTGGTGACGGGGCAGCAGGTTGGACTGTTCGGTGGGCCGCTGCTGACGCTGCTGAAGGCGGCGACGGCGATTCGTAAGGCGCAGGAGGCGACTCGGCTGAGTGGGAAGGACCATGTGCCGGTGTTCTGGCTGGCGAGCGAGGACCATGATCTGGCAGAGGTCGATCAGGTGTCGCTGCTGAGCAAGACGGCGGTGGAGACGCTGCGGCTGGGATTGAATGATGAGCGCGCGCTGCCGGTGGGAGCACGGGTGCTGGGCGAGCATGGCGATGAGGGGCATCAGCGGCTGCAGGAGGCTCTGGAGCAGGCGAGCGAGCTGCTGGGCTGGGCTCCGATTACGGAGCTGCTGCGCGAGTGCTACATGCCGGGAGCGACGCTGGCGGGAGCGTTCGGCCGGTTGATTACGAAGACGTTTGAAGCGTTTGGGCTGATCGTGATGGATGCCGCGTCGCGGGACTTCCATGCGCTGGGAGCTTCGGCGCTGAAGGCTGCGATTGAGAACGCGGACGAGCTGGAGACGGCGCTGATCGCTCGGTCGAAGGAGCTGGAAGCTGCGGGGTATCACGCGCAGGTGCTGGTGACGGAAGGACATTCGCTGCTGTTCCTGATCGATGCGGCGGAGACGGAAAAGCCGGATGAGCTGCGGGCGGGGATTCGGCAGCCGCTGCGGCGAACGGCGGACGGGCAGTGGAAGGCGGGAGCGCGGACGTACACGTCGGCGGAGCTGCTGGAGATACTGGCGACGGAGCCGGAACGATTGAGCCCGAACGCGCTGCTACGACCGGTGTTCCAGGACACGATTCTGCCGACGGCGGCGTATGTGGGCGGACCGGCTGAGGTGGCGTACTTCGCGCAGTCGGCGGTGGTGTACGAGAAGATTCTGGGGCGGATTACGGCGGTGCTGCCGCGGCTATCGGCTACGCTGATCGAGCCTGCGATTGCGCAGACGATGGCGGCGCATGAGGTGTCCTACCTACAAGTAGTTGAGGCGAAGACGGCGGAAGGCCTTGCAATGGGCATGGGTGCGCGCGCGATGCCGATCGAAGGCAAGCGGAAGATTGCGGCGGCGGGCAACGCGATGGACACGGAGTTGACCGCGCTGACGGAGTACATGGCGGCGATGGATGCCGATCTGGGGCGGTCTGCGGGGGTTTCGGCGAGCAAGATGCGCTACCAGATGAACCGGCTGCGACGGATGGCTGCGAGGTTCGAGCTGCAGAAGGAAGCGTCGCTCACGAAGCATGCGACAGCGATTGTGCTGAACCTGTATCCCGAGGGGCATCTGCAGGAGCGGCTGCTGGCGGGAGTGCTGTTTCTGGCGAAGTTTGGCGAGGCGCTGCCGGCGCTGCTGGTGGAGAATGCCGCGCAGGAGTGTCCGGGGCATCGGGTCATTTTTCTATAGTGGGTCTATTGAACCAGCTACGAATCTGCATGGTATTGAGATAGACGAGCAAGAAGACGCCGAGCAACGCGTCGTAGATATAGACCGCTCCTCCAAAGTGGGACCTCTGCCACTCTTTGGAGGAGCTGAGACCCGTTACGATCGAGACTGCAGCTTGTAGAATTACGAGCCAGCGCGCCCAGTTTTGTCCCCGATAGTAGAACCAGACGATAACTGCCGTAAGAGCCTGAATGGCCAAGCCAATGAGCAAATCGGATGTTGATTTGGCCTTTCCGGTTATGGGGGACTTCGCAAAAACCAAAACGGTGTTGGTTACCAGGGAGATGCAGATCAGGGTGGCCGTCACTGTGATGCCAACAGGTTTTTGCATAGGCGTCGAGTGTACTGCCCCCTGGTCGCCGTGGATAGTTGGAACTTGGGCGTTTGTTTCTGCGTATTGTTTTTTGGAGGTTGTACGCCATGCATTTTCTGTTCGCAGTTTGCCTCATCCACTTTTTACCGACGGTCGTTGCTGTTCTGCGTCATTCGCGGAGCACGGTCGGCATCTTTTTCCTGAATCTGTTCCTCGGCTGGACGGTGATTGGCTGGTTTGTCGCGCTGCTGTGGGCTGCGACCAGTGAGCCGAAGTTGCAATATGTGTACGCGCCTTATCGCCGGTACTAGAATGGCTGCTGAGGATTTGCAGCCATGGGATTGAGCGACCAGCCGTTTGACGTGATGTGCCCCGAGTGCGGGGGAATGCTGACCATCGATCCGGTCTCGCGCGGCGTGATTGCGCATACGGCGCCGCCGCGCAAGAAGACCTTCGAAGACTTTGGAGCGGCGGCGAAGGCGCTGAAGGAGTCCGATGCACGGCGCGAGTCGCTGTTTGCGCAGTCGGTGGCTGCGGAGAAGAACCGCGACGACCTGATGGCGAAGAAGTTCGCTGAAGCGGTGAAGAAGGCGAAGGAATCACCGATGACGGGTAAGCCGCTGCGGGATTTTGATCTGGAGTAGACGGTGCGTCTACCCGGTCCTGCTAGTGGTGTGAATGGCAAGCAAAGGCCAATGCAGATCACTACGGGATGACAAGCAAAAGAACAGTGCCCTGCTCCGTTACACTATAAGGGATGCCTCCTATTCTGAATGCACAAGGCGTGAGCAAGCGCTTTGGTGTAACGCCCCTCTTCCAAAATATTTCTTTCGCTGTAAATGAAGGCGACCGCGTCGGGCTGATTGGCCCGAATGGTGCGGGCAAGTCGACGCTGCTGGCTGTGCTGGCGGGCGAGCAGGACCCGGACACGGGCGATGTGGCGGTGCGCAAGCGTGCGCGGGTCGGGTATGTGAAGCAGGTGTCCGAGTACGAGAAGGGCGACACGGTGCGCAGCGTGCTGGAAGCGGCGCTCGATCGCACGGGTGTGCCGCAGAACGAGCATGAGCAGCGGCTGCGTGAGACGCTGGGCCGCGCTGGCTTTGCGGACGATGGCGCGGATACGTCAATTCGCATGGATGCGGAGGCGGCGAGCCTTTCGGGTGGGTGGCGCAAGCGGTTGGCGATCGCTGAGGCGATGGTGACCAACCCCGATGTGCTGTTGCTGGATGAGCCGACGAACCATCTGGACCTTGAGGGCATTGAGTGGCTTGAGGGCGCGCTGCGGTCGGCGCGGTTTGCGTGCGTGGTCGTCACGCATGATCGTTACTTCCTGGAGAACGTGGCGAGCGAGGTGGTGGAGCTGAGCCGCGTGTACGCCGAGGGCGTGCTGCGGGTGCGGGGAACGTACTCGAAGTTTCTTGAGGGGCGCGAGCTTTACATGGAGGCCCAGACGAAGATGCAGGAGGGCCTGCGGAATCGCGTGAAGACGGAGATTGACTGGCTGCGGCGCGGACCGAAGGCTCGCGCGACGAAGGCGAAGGCGAGGATCGATAATGCGCATGAGCTGATCGGCAAGCTGGCCGAGGTGGATGCACGCACGCGGACGGCGAGTGCGGGCATCGAGTTTGCGGCGACGGACCGACAGACAAAGCGGCTGATCGAGTTTGAGGATGTGTCGATTTCGCTGGGTGGTCGCGAGATTCTGGGGGGCGTGAGCTTTGGGCTGACGAACGGCATGAAGCTCGGTCTGGTGGGACCGAACGGTAGCGGCAAGACGACGATTCTGCGGGCGATGTCGGGCGAGTTGGAGCCGACTTCGGGTACCGTGAAGCGGGCGAACAGCCTGCGGATCGTGTACTTCTCACAGATGCGTGAGATCGATCCGACGCTGACGCTGCGCAGGGCGCTGGCACCGGATTCGGACTCGGTGATGTACCAGGACCGCGTGGTGCATGTGGCGAGCTATGCGACGAAGTTTCTGTTTACGAGCGAGCAGTTGAATCAGCCTGTAGAGCGGTTGAGCGGTGGCGAGCGAGCACGTGTGCTGATTGCCCGGCTGATGCTGCAGCCGGCAGATGTTCTGATGCTGGATGAGCCGACGAACGATCTGGATATTCCGACGCTGGAGATTTTGGAAGAGTCGCTGCTGGAGTTCAAGGGCGCGCTGGTGCTGGTGACGCATGATCGGTACATGCTGGATCGCGTGTCGAACATTGTGCTGGGTCTGGATGGCAAGGGCCACGCGCGGACGTTTGCGGACTACGCTCAGTGGGAAGAGTGGAAGGGCAGCGACAGCGGCTATGCGGCGGCCCAGCAGGCGGCGGCGAACAGCGCGAAGGCGACCGGCGACGCGAAGAGTGCGGGCAGCAAAAAGAAGCTGTCGTACATGGAGCAGCGCGAGTTCGATGGCATTGAAGCGCTTGTGGATAAGGCGGATACGCGGATGTCGGCGGCGCATGATCGGCTGGAAGACTCTGAGGTGACGAGCAATCCGACGCTGCTGACGGAGGCTCTGGCTGAGATGGAGGCCGCGCAGCATGAGCATGATGCTGTGTATGCTCGGTGGGCGGAGCTGACGGAGAAGGCTGGCGGGTAGCTGGCTACCTCTCAGGTAATTACGAGAGGCGAGCGCTAAGTCTGGCGCTCGCCTATCTTGTTTGCAAGGGCATGGAAAGAAGCAGCTCCTTCACTACGCTCAGGATGACTTCCAAAAGCAATCGTGTTTGCGAAGACTATTTCAGCAAGAGCACTTCGCCGTTCTTCATGACAAAGCGGGGTGTGGTGAGCACGGAGATGTCTTTGAGAGGGTCGCCGGGGACGGCGATAATGTCGGCGAAGAAGGTGGGCCTGAGCTGACCGATGCTGTCCTGCCAGTGGAGGACCTTGGCGCCGTTGATCAGGCCTGCGCGGAGTACGTCGGCTGGGCTCATGCCGTACTCGACCATGAGTTCGTACTCGTGTGCCTGGGTGCCGTGTGGGAACGGACCAACGTCGGAGCCAACGGCGAAGGGGACGCCTGCGGCGAGCTGCTTCTTGAACTCGGCGACATGCAGGTCGTAGGCCGTGCGGGCTTTCTCAGCATTTTGCTGGGAGTGCCGCACGTTGTATTGCGAGATGGTGAAGGTCGGTACGGCGAAGATCTGTTTGTCGCGCATCAGCTTCATGGTTTCGGGCGAGAGTTTATTGGCGTGGTCGATGGTTTCGACGCCTGCCTGCGCGGCATAGAGTGCGCCGGGGTCTGAGGTGCAATGGACTGCGACGAAGGAGTCGACGCGGTGGGCTTCGGTGACGGCTGCTGCGAGTTCCACTTCGGTGTACTGGTAGGGGGCGGAGAAAACACCATTGTTCAGGCGGTCTTTGCCACTCTCGTAGATCTTGGTGAAGTCGGCGCCTTCTTTACGCTGCTGACGCATGACGGCGACGATCTCGTCGGCGTTGTTGGCGTAGTCGGCGTTGGAGAGGACGTGCTGGTCGGGGTTGTAGCCAATGGCGTCCTCGTGGCCGCCGAGAATGTCGATGGCGTTGCAGCTAACGCGCATACGGGGTCCGGGGATGTCGCCGCGATTGATGGCGTCGCGCACGGCTACGTCGGCGCACTTCGCACCCTCGGTGCCCATGTCGCGTTCGGCGGTGAAGCCTGCGAGGACGTCGGCTTTGGCTGCGGCCGCAGCGGAGAGTGTGCGGGAGGGGACGGACTCCTGCACGGTCTGCAGGTCTTCGGCTCCGGGATGCAGGAAGAGGTGGGTATGTACGTCGATGAGGCCGGGCATCAGCGTGGTGTCACCGAGGTCGATGACCTGTGCGTTGGCGGGATGATCGACATGCGTGCCTGCAGCGACGATGCGAGTGCCGACCACGAGGACTTCGCCGGGCGAGAGTGTCTTGCCTTCGACGACATCGAGGAGGCGCGCGGCGTGGAGTACGATGGGCTTCGCGTCGGATTGTTGCGCGCGGGCGGCTGTGAAGGCTGCGAAGAAGCACAAGGTGGCGAGGCGGCACAGGTTGGTCATGTGCTGCGAGGATACTGCAAGCGCGGCTCTGCTGAAAGAGAGGCTGAGAAGTTTTGATGGATCGACGGGAAGCGTTGAAGCTGGCGGTAACGGGGACTCTGGGGGCTGTGAGTGGTGGGTCGATGGCGGCTCCGCGCGCGGTGAGTGCGGCAGCAACGGTGGAGCGCTGGGGCGTGCATGAGATTGTGCTGCATGGGTCGATGGCGGGGAATCCGTTTGTGGATGTTGAGGTGGCAGCAGAGTACACGCAGGGAGTGCGTACGGTGCGCGTGGCCGGGTTCTATGACGGTGACGGCGTGTACCGCGTGCGGTGGATGCCGGATGAGCCGGGCGTGTGGCGGTGGGTGAGTCGCAGCGCGGAGAAGGAGCTCAATGGAGCGCATGGGGAGTTCGAGTGCGTGGCTCCGACCGAAGGCAATCATGGGCCGGTGGGCGTGACGGAGCGGTTTCATTTTCGCTATGCGGATGGGACGCGGTATTTTCCGTTTGGGACGACCTGCTATGCGTGGGTGTTCGAAAGTGAACGGCTGCAGGAGATGACGCTGGCGAACCTGAAGCGTGTTGGGTTCAACAAGGTGCGGATGTGCGTGATGCCGAAGACCTTCGATGCGGGCGAGCCGGAGCGGCATCCGTTTCCGATGGTGGCGGGCAAGCTGGATTTCACACGGTTCGATCCGGAGTTCTTCCGGCACTTCGAGCAGCGGATTGCAGACCTGGGCAAGCTGGGCGCTGAGGCGGATGTGATCCTGTTTCATCCGTACGGCAAGCCGTGGGGATACGATCAGATGCCGCAGGAGGTGAACGAGCGCTATCTGCGGTATGTGATTGCGCGGCTGGGATCGCTGCGCAATGTGTGGTGGTCGTTGGCGAATGAGTATGACCTGCTGAAGACGTGGACCATGGAGGAGTGGGACCATCTGTTCCGCGTGGTGCAGGAGGCGGATGTTGCGGGGCATCTGCGGTCGATCCATCACAGTGGGCCGATGTACGACTATGCGAAGCCGTGGGTGACGCATGCGAGCCTGCAGGTGTACGACTTCGATCATGTGCCGGAGTGGAAGAAGGCGTGGGGCAAGCCCGTGGTGTTCGACGAGGTGATGTACGAGGGCAACCTGGCGCGACGCTGGGGCAACCTGACGGGCGAAGAGCTGACGCGGCGGTTCTGGCTGGTGGTGACGGCGGGAGCGTACTGCACGCATGGCGAGGTGATCGCGCGCAAGGGAGCGAAGGATGGGCTATCGGCGGATGGCGCGGTGCTGCTGGGCGAGAGTCCGGAGCGGATCGCGTTTCTGCGGAAACTGGTGTACGAGGACGCGATTGGAATGGAGCAGTATGAGGATGCGTACTATCGCTCGGCGGGGAAGAAGGGCGAGCTGTATCTGTACTACTTCGACTTTCACCGGCCTGCGAGCTACGTGTTTCCGCTGCCGGAGGGCGTGACGTTTCGCGGTGAGCTGATTGATCCGTGGGCGATGACGGTGTTGGCGCTGCCGGGGACGTTTACGGGGAAGAGCGACATCGAGTTGAGTGGGCGACCGTATCAGGCGGTGCGGTTTCGGAAGGTGTAGCAGGCGCGGCGTGGCGATGGTTCATCTCACCTTAGCGACGATGAAGTTGTCGCGAAGAGAGGGCACCCAGCCTTGTGGTTACCACTGCTCGTCGGCGGAGGGGCCGTAGAGGGCGGGGACGGGGATGCCGTTGAGGCGGAGGTAAACACCGAGCTGCGCGGTGTGGTGGATGAGGTGGTTGAGGCATATCAGGCGGAAGGTCTTCAGGCGGTTCTCGTTGGAGATGAACTGCTCGCCGAAGCGGAAAGGCCAGAGTTCGGCGAAGTGCTCATCGCTGGCCGAGGCGATGGCCGCGCGGCACTTCTCTGCTGCCTCGTCTGCTGCTTTGAGACAAGCCTCACGCGTGGTGAAGTTGAAGTCCATGTGTGGGCGTGTGGAGTTCGCCATGTCCATGCCTTCGTCCTCGACGATATAGACGCCGAACATGGGCAGCGTGGCGCAGTGCGTGGCGAGCTTGCCGATCTTCATCGATTTTTCGTGGGGCGTCCACTCATTCTGACCTTCGGGGACGCGCTCCAGGGTGCGCCGCGTGTTGGAGATTTCGGTGTCGAAGTCCTGCAACAGCATTTCAGCGATGGTCATAAACGCGGTACTCCCTTCATTTTGTAACGGGCGAACCGTGGATGCAGCCAGTCAGCTACAAACCAGATTGCCACGAACTCCAAGAGAGTGAGAAGAAGATTGGGTTGGAAGTTAGCAAAGTGCCGCATGGCTGCAAGCCAAAGAAGCATATGCCCTATGAAAAGTGCAGATGAGACGTACCAGAAGGATCGCTGCCGCCAGAGGCGGCGACCGGACCTGATCCAGTGATAAAAGATGAGTACGGTTGTGAGGATGAGAAGTAGCCAACGGCCCCATCCGGCTCCCCACCTGTTTTCCGCGCAAACAATAACGACGGCCACAACGGCGAGGCTGATTAGCACATAGAGTGCGAGATCGCGGAGCAGTTGTGGCCGTCGTTCGAACACTTGTGCCGCTCCAGGGAAACAGCAGGTCCTTCGCTGCGCTCAGGATGACAATCTCTGAGGGTAGAACTAGATACCCGTGACGTTGAAGCCGCAGTCGACGAAGGTGATTTCGCCGGTGATGCCGCTGGCAAGGTCGCTGGAGAGGAAAAGGGCGGTGTTGCCGACCTCGTCCTGCTCGACGTTGCGGTGAAGTGGGGCGCGCTTGGTGACGGTGTCGAGGATGGTGGCGAAGTCGCCGATGCCGCGTGCGGCGAGCGTGTTGATGGGGCCGGCGGAGATGGCGTTGACGCGGATCTTCTTGGGGCCGAGCTCGGCGGCGAGGTAGCGGACGGCGGCCTCGAGACCGGCCTTGCAGACGCCCATGATGTTGTAGTTGGGGAAGACCTTGTCCGCGCCGTAGTAGGTGAGCGTGAGGATGGAGGAGCCTTCGGGCATCTTGGGCACGGCGACGCGGGCGATGGCGATGAGCGAGTAGACGCTGATGTCGTTGGCGACGGCGAAGTCGGCGCGCGCGGTGTCGAGCACGGCGTTCTTGATGTTGGGAGCGAAGCCGACGGAGTGGACGAGGGTGTGGATCTCGGGGAACTTCGTCTGGATGTGGGCGAAGGCAGCGGAGATGGCGTCGTCGCTGGCCACGTCGCACTCGACGAGCAGGCCAGTGCTGGCCTGGCCGAGGGATTCGAGCAGCTCTTCCGAGGCCTTCTTGAGGCGGTCGCTCTGGTAGCTGAGCACGAGTGTCGCACCGGCGGCGGCAAGCTTTTCGGCGATGGCGTAGGCGATGCTGCGCTTGTTGGCGACGCCGAGGATGACGGCGACTTTGCCCTTCATATCAATCATGGTGCGAACTCCTGGGCGATGAACGCCGTTATGCAAACGAGGGTAAGGATAGCAGTTTTAGCTTAGAGGAGTGACGGTGGAGGGATGAATCCTGCGAACCCACGTCCGAGAAGCGGGACATGGGGCACCCGCACCCGGAGTCGCCGCGCTTCTAACCGTGGACGAGCCAGTCGAATTGCTCGTCGGTAAGGGGGACGACGGAAAGCCGGAACTGGCGGAACATGATGGAGCCGTGGAAGACAGCGGCGTCGCGGATTTCGGCGAGGGGCTTTTCGCGCTTGAGTCGTTTGCCAGCCTTGATCCTGACGAGGGGGGTGGTCATCTTGGAGGGCGGCTCGGGCGGGGCCAGCTCGACGGAGACGACCTTGGCGAGACCGATGGCGGCCTTGCCTTCGTTCGAGTGATAGATGACGCAGTCTTCGCCCTTTTTCATGTTGCGTAGGGTGATGAGCGCCTGGGGGTTCTTGATGCCGTCCCAGATGGTTTCGCCGTCGCGGAGGAGGTCGTCGAAGGAGTACTTTTCGGGTTCGGACTTGAGGAGATAGGGCATAGGAAGAGTTTAGAGGAGAGAGGAGGGTGGAGAAAGGAGCGCCGGTTGGAAAAAGGCGAAGGTTTGGGCGGGGCTGAGAGCGTCGGGGTTCTTCGACTTCGGCCTGCGGCCTTCGCTCAGAATGACGTGCTTTCGCGATCACGGGCTTTGGCGCTGGCTTCGCTGCCAAGCTGGACTCAGCCGCCGAGGTCGAGGAGGTGGACGGTGGCGATGGGGCGGCTAAGAAAGAGGCTGCCGAGGCGCTGGAACTTTTCGACGGAGTCGGTGGCGAAGCACTCGAAGGTGGCTGCGGGAGCGGTGGAGTTTTTGGGAGCGTTGACGACGCGCTCGACCTCGGCGGCGGTGGCTTCGGCGGAGTCGATGACCTCGGCGGTGGAGCCGAGGGAGCAGAGCATGGCGGTGATCTGCTTGGCAATCAGAGGGTAGTGCGTGCAGCCGAGAAGCACGGCCTGCGGGGTAGCGTCTGCGAGAGCTTCGCTGAGGTAGATGCGGAGGACGTCCTGGGTGACGGGGTGATCGATCCAGCCCTCTTCGACCAGCGGCACGAGAAGCGGGCAGGCCTTTTCGGTGGCGTGGAGACCGTGAGCGTCGCAGGCGTGGGCATAGGCGCGAGATTGCACCGTGGCAGCGGTGGCGAGGACGAGGACGTTGCCGCCGGGGTGCTTCTGCTGCGCGGCCTGCACGACGGGTTCGATGACGCCGATGACAGGGATGGAGACGGCGGCGCGAATCTCGGGCAGGGCGAGAGCGGTGGCGGTGTTGCAGGCGATGACGAGGTATTCGGCTCCGCGCTGCTCGAGGAGGCGGGCGCTTTCGACGGCGTAGCGCGCGATGGTGGCCTGCGACTTTGCGCCGTAGGGTAGACGGGCGGTGTCGCCTACATAGAGATAGTGCGCGCCGGGGATGCGTGGCAGCAGGGCGCGCAGGACGGTGAGGCCGCCAAAGCCGGAGTCGAAGACGCCGATGACAGGGCCGTGCGCAGAGGGAGTGCCGGGGGCGGACATGGGCTAGTGGCTGCCCTCGTCGGTGGCGGGGGTTGCGTCAGACAGATCACGCGCGGGATAGATGCGGGTGAGGTCGGCGTGGCCTGCGAGGGTCTCGCGGGGCATGCCGTCGACGAGGAAGCGGACCTGTTCGATCTGCGGCAGGTTGGCATGGAGCGTGCCGACGATGGAGAGAAGGGTGAGCGACTCGACTTCGACGCCGGAGGGATGGCCGTCGGCGAAGCTGCTGCGCAGGTCGACCACAGCGAGCTCTCCGCCGACGGTTTTCGGCTTAAGGGCATTGGGGTCTTTAGAGCCGACGAGGGTGGTGGCCTTGCGGTCGGGATGCAGGGCGGACGGAGTGTTGGAAGGCTCGTAGCCGACGACGGGCAGCGGAAGGAGGAAGACCTCGTTCACGGCGGAGTTGGGTGGCAGTGGATGGGCAGAGCCGGGCTGAGCGTACTGGGTGATGAGGTGGTCGATCAGGGCGCGGGCGCGGGAGGTCTCGTCGATGGGAAGCGCGATATCGCGCTTGCCGGGGTGGAGGCTGCCATCGTTATCGTTGGCGAACTCAAGGGTGACAGATTCGGTGGGGCCGGTGGGGGCGTCGAGGGGTGTCTGGTCGGCGAGGCGGGAGACGCGGTCGCGGCCACGCTGGCGTTCGACTACGAGCAGCGCGGTCATGCCGACGATGCAGGCGATGAGGCACCAGAAGACGATGCGCTGATGGCGCTGGATCATGGCTGGGCTCCCGGAATCTGGATGGGGTGCGGCGTCGCTGCGGGGGCCGGAGTGGGGATTGAGGCCGGTTTGGGCTTGGGGGCCGGAGCGACGCGCGGAGGCGGTTGCACCTGCTTGGACCACTGCTCCAGCGCGGAGGCAATGCCCTGTGCGACACGCTGCTGGTAGCCACTGTCGCTGACGGAGAGTGCGCTTTCGCTTTCGGGTGCGAGCTCGATGGCGATGGCTGGGCAGGTGAGGGAATCAACGGGGCGGACAGAGGCGCGGCTGAGTGTGCGCGGAACGCCGGCGAGCTGGAGCGAGTCGCCTAGCTGCTTTTCAAGCTGAGCACTACTGGAGATCCAGGCTGCCTGCGCGGTGGACCACTGCAGTAGAGGAGCTTCGGCGGAGACGCCGTCGAGTTCGGAGGTGTAGAGGTGAACGCCGTGACCGCTGGCGGCGGCGTGGATCAGCAGGCAAGCGGCGGCGCGGGCGTGGTTGGCGATCCCAGCGCGGTCGTCGAGGGTCATGCCTGCGCCGGGGGAGCTAGGTTTGATGGCGGCATCGCCGGTGCGGGTCATCACGACGGTGAAGCCGCGCGCGGTAAGCAGCGTCTGAAGCTTAAGCGCGAGGGCCAGGGTAACGTTTTTTTCCTGCACGGAGTTGCTGCCAGCCTCGCCGATAAGGGCGCCGCTATCGGTGCCGCCGTGCGAGGCATCGAGGACGATGGTGGTGCGATTCATAACCCCGGGGAGTAGCGTGGTGGCCGCATCTTCGGGGGTGTGGGCGACGACGACCGGGTCGGCGGTCTGGGCTCGCGCGGAGGCTGCAAGCAGTAGAGCGCAGGCGAGGGTGAGACGGCCGGAGGTGAATGGAGTGGTCAAGGTCTGTCTACCGGTTGATTGTACCGGCTGGGTTGTGGGAGGAGGGTTGGCAGTTGTTGCAGCAACAGAAGCAGGTCCTTCGCCAGCGGCTCAGGATGACAATGTCTGGGGGAGATGAAAAGGTTCCAGGGTCACGGAGGTAGACTCAACCCATGCGCGTGTTCGGGATCGACTGCGGGACGGAGTTCACCGGCTATGGTGTGGTCGAGGTGTCGGAGACGACGCGTGGCCAGCGGCTGAACTACCTGTGCGCGGGCGCGGTGAAGCTGAGCAAGAAGGACCGCACGCCGCTGCGGTTGGCGCAGGTGTACTCGGAGCTGACGGCGCTGCTGCAGCATTGGCAGCCGGAGGTGGTGGCGATCGAAGAGGTGTTCTTCTCCGCCAATGCGAAGAGCGCGCTGAAGCTGGGACAGGTGCGCGGGGTGGCGATGCTGGCCGCGGCGAACTGTGGGCTGCCTGTGGCTGAGTATGCTCCGTTGAGTATCAAGAGCGCAGTGGTGGGCTACGGGCTGGCGGCGAAGGAGCAGGTGCAGTTTATGGTGGCGCGGCTGCTGGAGCTGGAAGAGGCTCCGAAGCCTGCGGACGCGGCGGACGCGCTGGCGATCGCGATCTGCCACATTCATCATGCGCAGACGGAAGCGAATCTGCGGCGGTAGGGAGCGCTAACTCTCTATCTTTGTCATCCTGAGCGCAGCGAAGGATCTGCTTTGGTTAGCTATGGAGTCGCAGTTATGGTGAGTCAATCATTCTGCGAACCCACGTCCCAGAATCGGGACATGGGGCACCCGGAGTCGTGGTGATCCACAAACAGGTCCTTCGCTGCGCTCAGGATGACAACGTCAAACGGTTTTATTGAGTGACCTGAAGAGCGTTGCCATCTGTTCGAGTGGTACCGCTTCTGAGCGGACCTGCGGGGCTAGGTCTTGCGGCCAGGCCTCAGCTAGCTGCGTGGGGGTGTAGCCTGCGTTGCGCAGGTTGTTGGAGAGCGTCTTACGCTTCTGCGCGAAGCTGGCGCGGAGGAACTTGTTGAAGGCTTCGGGTTCGACGCCAAGTTCGGTGAAGCGGGAGGCGAACTCGAGGCGCACCACGGTGGAGTAGACATCAGGCGGTGGGTTGAAGGCGCTCGGTGGCAGCGTGAAGAGGTTGGTGACCTGTGCGTGCAGCTGGGTGAAGGCGCTCAGTGGGCCGTAGTCGCTGACGCCGGGTGGCGCGGCGATGCGGTCGGCGACCTCGCGCTGCATCATGACGACAGCACGTGCGAGCAGGCCCTGACGGGCGACGGCGAAGAGGTGCAGCAGGATGTCCGAGGTGATGTAGTAGGGCAGGTTGCCGACGACGTCGAGGGGGCCAGTTGTGAGTTCTCCGTTGTCCGTTCTCAGTTGCAAGAGGTCGGTCTCGAGGATGTCGGCGTGGTGGATGGTGACGTGGGGGTCGTTGCGGAAGCGGAAGGTGAGTTCGCGTGCGAGAGCGGGGTCGAACTCGATGCAGTGGAGGCGCGCGCAGCGAGGAGCCAGGAGACCGGTGATGGCTCCGTGGCCGGGGCCAATCTCGACGACGGTGCGTTGGCTGATGTCGCCGAGGGCGTCGGCGATGCGGAGGCAGGCGTTCTCGTCGACGAGGAAGTTTTGTCCTAGCTTGGGTTTCTTGCTCACAACCTCTATTGTGCCTGTTGCCGCTGCTGCCTGCGTTGGAAGAGGTAGTGCACGGGGATGCCGCAGAGGATGACGACCGTGCCCAGAGCGGAGTTTCGCGGCTGGTCCATGAAGCTGAAGACGAGCAGTGCTAGAGCAGCGAGAACGAAGAGAGCGGGGACGACGGGATAGCCGGTGACGCGATAGGGGCGCGGTGTCTCGGGCTCGCGGGCGCGGAAGATGAAGACGCTGGCGGTGGTGAGCGCGTAGAACAGCCACTCGGAGAAGATGGCGAGCGAGAAGAGCGCCTGAAATTTGCCGATGGCAAGCAGCAGGAGTGTGCTCAGGACGGCCTGCATGATAAGGCTGGCGTACGGCGTGTGGAAGCGCGGGTGGATCTTTGCGAGGACCGAAGGGAAGAGGCGATCCTGCGCCGCGGCGAAGGGGACCCGCGCGCCGGAGAGGGAGCTGCCGACGAAGGTGGCGCAGATGCTGACGGCCATGCCGATGGAGACGAGCGCGGCTCCGGCGTTGCCAGCGACGAGCCGCATCGCGTCGGCTGCGGGGCGTTCGGCGTGGGCGATGGTCGCGGCGGGGAGGACGTACTGAATGGCCGCGTTGGTGAGCATATAAAGGCCACCGACGATGGCGACTCCGCCGACAAGCGCGAGGGGCATGGAGCGCTGCGGATCTTTGACTTCGCCTGCCATCTGCGAGACGTCGCTCCAGCCGTCGTAGGCCCACAGCGCGGCGATCAGCGCGACCATGAAGCCTGCGATACCACCACGAGCCCCGGTGAAGCTGGTGGTGAGGTTGTGGAAGCTGCCGTGCTGGAGGCTGGTGAAGCAGAAGCCCGCGATGACGACGATCATCAACACCTTGAGCCAGGTGAGCGCGGTCTGCACGTTGGCGGAGTCGACCGTGCTGACGATGTTGAGGCCGGTGATGAGCCAGGTCGCGGCGATGGCGAGCACCTGGCTCCAGAGCAGGTGGGCGACGGCTTCGGTGTGCAGGAAGGCGAAGCTCTGAAATGTGCCGAGTACGCGCATCAGCCCGGCGGCGATGGTCGCGATGGAGGCGGGCTTGGCGACGGTAGTCCACGTCCAGGTGTAGAGGAAGGCGGTGAGCGGACCGTAGGCGTCGTGCAGGAAGGCGTATTCGCCGCCGACGCGGGGCTTCATGGCGGCAAGCTCGGCGTAGCTCATGGCGCCGAAGAGCGAGAGCAGACCGCCGGTGATCCAGACGGCGTAGACCATGCGTGAGGAGCCGACGGCGGCCATCATCTCGCGCGGCACCAGGAAGATGCCCGAGCCGATGATGATGCCGACGACGATGGCGAGCGCGTTCGTAGCGCTAAGGACGCGCGGAAGCTCGTGCTTGATGGGCTGCGAGGGCGAGGTCATTGCAGCGAGGGTATCAGAGAGGCAGTGAGAAGACAGGAGTGAAGTGCGAACGAGCGTGGCGGGGAAGGGGAATTCTGCAAACCCATGTCCCAGAAGCGGGACATGGGGCACCAGACTTGTGGGAGTTAGAAATAGAAGCGCTCGTCGCGCCAGTCGAACGGCGGCGGCCGTTTGTCGCCTCGGAGAAGCCAGATGTGATGGTGGCGTTCGAAGGGCATTGCGTAGGGGGAGTCGATCTGGCCGATCAGGTCGACGTGTTCGTACTTTGTTGCGAGCTGCTGCCGGGTGTCGCCAACGACGGCGATGACAATGTTCGTATCGCAGCCGTGCATGCCCCAGCCCCAGTAGCTGTTCTGGCCGCTGATGGCGGGCGGCAGGCCGAGGTGCTCGGTGCCGTTGAAGAAGTCGATCGCGCCGGCTTCGCCGTAGTTCGAGCCGAAGAGGCAGACGTGCTGCTGCTCGGTGGGCGTGAGCGAGCGATAGGCCTGGGTGACGAGATCGACCTGCTGCTGCCAGCCGAAGCGGTCCGCGAAGAACTGCGGCAGTGGGCCGGTTTCGCTGGTTTCGGATTCGGCGTGATGCAGATGCAGCGCGTTTGTGTAGCGAACCCATTGCGCGGGCGGGAGCACTGGCGAGGCCATGGGGAGAATCATGAGGCTCAGTACGAGGAAGACTGTTTCGAGGATGGGGAAGGCGACGATGCGACCTTCGAAGACGCGGCGAGAGAGTCGGTAGCGATGCTCCCAGGCGATGGCTCCGGCGGCGAACAGCGCGGGGTAGATGCCTTCGAGGTAGTAGTCCTTAGCGTGGATCGCGTCCATCATGACGTAGAAGACGAGGAAGGTGATGCCGAACCAGCGAGCATCTTGATCTTTTGAGAGGCGGGTGGACTTTGCGCGCAACAGAGCGACGATGCCGGTGATCCAGAGGAGCGCATTGTGCGGCGCGAGCATGACGAACTGCGCAAGGAAGAACTGAAGCGGGTTCAGAATTGTGTTCTTGCCGCGCGCCCGGCCATTTTGCAGAAACTCCAGTGTGGGCCAGTGATTGTGGATCTGCCAGAGCAGGTTCGGCAGCGCGATAGCGAACATCAGGACGATACCGACGATAGCCCAGCGGGACCAGAGGACGCGGCGAGCCGAGGTGCAGAGCACGCCGACGCCTACGGCGATGAGGAAGAAGGTCATCGACGGCTTGTTGAGCAGGCCGATGCCTGCGGACAGGCCGAAGGCTGTCCACCAGACGGAGGCGGAGGCTCCGCGCAGCAGCATCAGGACGGCGAGCGCGCAGAGCATCCAGAAAACGGGCTCATACGAGTTCATGGAAAGGAAGCCGTCGACGCCGATGTACTGGGGCGTGAGCAGGATGGCGAACATGGCGAGCGCCTGGGCGGAACGATGACCGTTCATGGCCCAGGCAATGATGCCGGTGAGAAAGACGGTGATGGCTCCGGCGACAGCGGAGAGGATGCGGATGCCGAAGAGGGAGTCACCGAAGAGCAGTTCACCGAGCCGGGCCTGGATGGCTACGATGGGGCCGTGGTCGACGAAGCCCCAGGCCAGGTGGCGACCACAGGCGATGTAGTAGAACTCGTCGCGGAAGTAGCCGTAGCCGATGTGCTGGGTGTAGAGCGTAAGCGCGAACTGGAAGAGCAGCTTGATCGTGCCGAAGATCAGCGCGAGTCGCAATGCGGAGCGCAACGTGGGGTCGGAGGGGCGAACGATCGTCGTGGTCATGGATATACCTGGAAGTACGTCGCTACAGGCTATCCGGTTCCGTGAAGGAATCGGCGTCACATGTTAGAAAGATAGCGCGGTCCTTCTTGCAAGTGACACAGAGATGCCAGGCGGCATCCAACTACGCAAACGATGGGTAAGGAGCAGCGACGATGGAATGGACGCCGGATAACGACAGTAGCGATGTGGAAGACCGCCGAGGAGACTCGGGAGGTGGTGGTGGTGATGGATTTGGCGGCGGTGGATTTGGCGGCTTCGGGGGCGGTGGCATTGGCATCGTAGGCATCATCATCCTCGTTGTGATCTCGCTGCTCACGGGCAGGAATTTTATTGGAGCGTTTCTGCATGGCGGCGGTGTGGCTCCCACGCAACAGATGCAGCCCATGCAACCCGGAATGAGAGAGCCGGGCGCACCTGTGCAGCAGTCCGCGGCGGAAAAACGCGATGTGCAGTTGATCGAGTTCACGCTGCACGACGTGCAGAAGACATGGACGGCGATCTTTCAGAAAGAGGGGCGTACCTATACTCATTCGACGCTTGTACTGTTTCGCGGAAGAACGAATGCGGATGGCTGCGGCCTGGCGCAGTCGGCAACGGGACCGTTTTATTGCCCGGCGGACAAGAAGGTGTTCATCGATCTCAGCTTCTGGGATGACCTGCGACGCTTCGGTGGAAGCACGGCGGACTTTGCGCAGGCGTATGTGCTGGCGCACGAACTGGGCCATCATGTGCAGGACCTGATGGGCACCGAGGCGAAGCTGCAGCAGCTGGACGCGGAGCACCCTTCGCAGAAGAACCGTAACTCGGTGGCTCTGGAGCTGCAGGCGGACTGTTACGCGGGTGTCTGGGCACACTCGGCGCAACAGCGCGGCATTGTGCAGAACGGCGATATTGCGAATGCGCTTTCGGCTGCGGCTGCTGTGGGAGACGATCATCTGCAGAAGATGTCTGGCCGCGCGGAAAGTCCGGAGAGCTGGACGCACGGCTCGTCGGCTCAGCGTGAGCACTGGTTCAATGAGGGTTTCAATAGTGGCGATCCGGCTAGCTGCAACACCTTTGCCGGACTGAACTAACTCTTCGTTGCGATCTGGACGAGGTCTTCGTTCTTTCCAATCTCAGCTTCGCCGTTGAAGAACTTTTGGATCTTCGCGGCGGTGGCTTTGTTCACGACAGCGAGCAGGGCGTCGGAGTTCTTCTCCGCTGCTTGCTTCAATGCTCGAACACTGCCGAAGTGTTCCAACAGGCGCTGGCGGGTGATAGCTCCTACGCCTGGAATCTCGTCGAGCTCGCTGGTGAGGTCGCGCATCTGGCGGCGTTTGCGATGGTACGTGACGGCAAATCTGTGAGATTCGTCGCGAATCTTCTGGATCACGTGCAGCACGGGTGAGCGGCGATCGAGCACGACGGGATCGTCCTCCTGCCCGTGGACGTAGATGATCTCCTCGCGCTTGGCGATGGAGGCGAGCGGCTGCGTGGTGAGGCCGATCTCTTCGAGCGCAGCAGCAGCAGCGTGCAGTTGACCCAAGCCGCCGTCGATGAGAATGAGTGAGGGCATCGGCTTCTTATCGTCCTGCAGGCGTTTGTAGCGCCGGTGAATGATCTCGCGCATGGAGGCGAAGTCGTCGACGCCACTGACGGTCTTCACCTGGAATTTGCGGTAGTCAGCCTTCTTCATGCCGCCCTTTTCCCACACGACCATCGAGGCGACCGTCTCCGCGCCCTGGATGTGCGAGATGTCGAAGCATTCGATGCGCTCGGGTGGTTCGGCGAGTGTGAGAGCTTCCTGCAACGCCTCCTGCATGTTCTGGATGCTAGGCTGCAGCACGCGGAAACGCTGATCGTAGCTCTGCTTGGCGTTCTGGCAGACGAGGTCAACAAGCGAACGCTTGTCTCCGCGCTGGGGCGCGGCGATCTCGATCTTGTGGCCGCTGCGTTCGCGCAGTTCGTCGGCAAGAAGCTGGCGGTCGGGGAAGTCAACGGGCACGTAGATGCTGCGCGGGACGTAGCCCTGATCGAGATAGAGCTGTTTCAACAGAGCGGAGAAGAAGGCCGCCGGCGAGAAAGCCGCGGGCTCTTCCGGCGTGGAGAGAACGGAGTGCTGGTCGGAGATTGCGTCGTCCGCCTCGACCTCAGGGGCCGACGATCCGGGCGAAGGCTCGAGCGTCTCGGAGATTTCAGCCTCGTCACTTGCGGACACGTCGAAGGCTAGGTCGGTGAGGTCTTCCCAGAACATATCGCGGCGATCGACCATCTTGCCGCCGCGCATGTGGAAGAGGTTGACAGCGAGCATGTCCTTCTCAAAGTGGAAGCCGAAGACATCTGCGTCCTCGTCGCCAGTAGAGGCCATACGCTGGCGATCGAGAGACTGGCTGACGGTGACGAGCTGATCGCGGAGCCGCGCAGCAAGCTCGAACTGCATCGCTTCGGCGGCCTGCTCCATGCGAAGGGTCAACTGCTTTTCGAGCTCGTCGGTCTTGCCCTGCAGGAAGAGCTGCACATCGTTGATGGCTTGACGGTAGTCCTCGGGTGAGACGAAGCCTTCGACGCAGGGGCCGAGGCAGCGCTTGATGTAGTACTGCAGGCAGGCTCGCGGATGATAGCGATTGAGGTCGACCTTGCAGCTGGGAATGAGGAAGCTGCGATGGATGACATCGACGAGCCGGTGCGCGAGGTTGCCGGGGAAGTAGGGGCCGAAGTACGCGCCGCCGTCCTTGCGCAGCTTGCGGGTGACGAAAACCTTGGGATGCTTGTCGCCCATCGTGAGCTTGATGTAGGGGTAGGTCTTGTCGTCGCGCAACAGGATGTTGAAGCGTGGCTTGCGCTGCTTGATGAGGTTGTTTTCGAGTGCCAGGGCCTCGCGCTCGTTCGCGACGGTGATGTACTCGATGTCCACAGCCTCGCGCATGAGCGAGCCGGTCTTGCGGTTGGAGAGCTGGTTGGCCTTCAGGAAGTACGAGCGAACCCGCGAGCGCAGGTTCTTGGCCTTGCCGACGTAGATGATCTCTCCCTCTGCGTTTTTGTAGAGGTAGCAACCGGGGCCGGTGGGGAGCGTGCGAATTTTCTCGAAGAGATCCATGCCGCAACTACCAGTGTAGAACGCGGCCGGGCGGAGCGTGTTTCGGCTGAGCTAGCTGGACTTCAGCTTGCGGTACACCGCGAAGAGCAGCAACGACGTGATCACAACCCAGGCAAACTGGTACCAGTAGAAGAACGGGAAACCGAAGAGGGTGGGCGTCGTCCGCACATAGAGGGCAGGGAAGCACAGAGCGAGGTAGGGAAGCGCGAGCATCACCCACACCTGCCAGCTCATGCGGCGTTTGCTCTTTTGCGGAGTCTCCATGGGCAAATCGTACCATTTCATGCGGTTGATGCTCCATGCGGCGGTGCGGACTTTGCCCTTCGCGCGAGGAAGCCCTAAGCTTGAGGTATGTCCGAAGTGGAGCGAGAACAACTCGATTCGAAGGTGGATGCTGGCAAAGCCCTGCAGCGCGCTGCGGAGATCATGGCAAAATTGCGTGCTCCCAACGGCTGTCCGTGGGACCGCGAGCAGACCTTCGACAGCATCAAGCGGCACACGCTCGAAGAAACCTATGAGGTCTTCGACGCCATCGAACGCCGCGCGTGGCCAGATCTCAAGGATGAGCTTGGCGACCTGCTGCTGCAGGTGTTGTTCTACTCTCAGATGGCGAAAGAGGCTGGCTACTTCGACCTGAAGGATGTCGCCGAAAACCTGAGTGCGAAGCTGGTGCGGCGCCATCCGCACATCTTTCCGGCGGAAGATGGGACCACAGTGGCCGCTTCTGACAGCGGAGCGGTGCTGCGCAACTGGGAGCAGATCAAGCTCGAAGAGAAGAAGGCGAAGCCCGCCGCGGAGTCGATGCTGGACGACGTTCCTCGGTCCATGCCTGCGACACTCGAAGCCTACAAGCTCGGTTCAAAGGCGGCGAAGATCGGCTTCGACTGGCCCGATGCCAGCGGACTCTTCGCGAAGCTCGATGAAGAGATCGCCGAGTTGATGGTTGAGGTAGAGGCGAAGCACAACAATAACGTCGAGGCCGAGTTCGGCGATTTATTGTTTACGGCGATGAACCTTGCACGGCATTTGAAGGTCGATACGGAGACCGCGCTGCGCCGGACAAATGCCAAGTTTCGCGCGCGGTTCGCTGCGATGGAGAAGAGTGCCGGTGGCTCGGTGGCTCTCGGCGCGCTGCAGCCGGATGAGTTGGAAGAGTTATGGTCGAAGGCCAAGCAGACGGAGGAGAAGGTTTGAGCGGCACGCAAACAAAACCCGATGCGATCCGCATCGAGGCGTTGACGGAGTTCGACCAGTTCGATCAGTGCGTGGTCCTGCAAGATGCGGTGTGGGGGTACGACCTCTCGGGCATGATGACGCAGAAGGTCTTCCTGCTGGCCTCGCAGATCGGTGGGCAGGTGCTCGGCGCCTACGAGGGCGATACGCTCGTTGGCTACGCGATGGGTCTGCCTGGCGTGCGCAACGGCCATGCGTATCTGCACTCGCACCATCTGGCGGTGCTGCCGGAGTGGCGGAATGCTGGCGTGGGTCGCCGCTTGAAGCTGGCGCAGCGCGACGATGCTATCGCTCGGGGTATCGATTTGATGGAGTGGACCTTCGATCCGTTGGAGATCAAGAACTCCTATCTGAATTTTGCGAAGCTTGGTGCCATTACACGGCGGTACAAACATGATTTTTACGGCAACTCCAGTTCGCCGCTGCATGGCGGCCTGCCGACCGACCGCATCTTTGCGGAGTGGTGGCTGAACTCCGATCGTGTTTGTCGCGTGCTGGCGGGGGAGAGTCCAGTGATTCTGCCGACGGAGCATGTCGAGGTGCCTGCAGAGCTTGCTGACTGGAAATCGTCAGATGAGGATCGCCCCAAGGCTCGCGCAGTCCAGGCGGCGAATGCCGATGCGCTGGAATCGGCGTTCGCTCGCGGTCTGGCTGTGATTGGATATGAACGTACTCCGCAGGGCGATGGCCGCTTTCTGCTGGGCCAATGGGACGAGCCGCTCGGCTATTAAGTTACGAAAGGAAGATCAAAATGAAGATTGAAGCCATCCATCTGCGCGAGTTGAACATGCCGCTCGCCCATCCGTTTGAGACCAGCTTTGGCGTCACCACGAGCCGCCGCATCCTTGTTGTTGAGATTGAGAGCGAAGGCTTCACTGCGTGGGGCGAGTGTGTAGCGGGTGAGCATCCCTACTTCTCCGACGAGATGATCGATACAGCCTGGATCATTACGGAGACCGAACTCGTGCCTCGCCTGCTGAAGGCGGACATCGCTTCCGGTCGCGACTGCCCTGAGCTTTTTGCGCAGGTGCGCGGGCACCGCATGGCGAAGGCCGCGCTCGAAAACGCGATCTGGGATCTTGATGCACAGAAACAGAAGGTCTCGCTTTCGAAGCTGCTGGGCGGTACGCGCGAGGTCATTCCGTGCGGTGTCTCTATTGGCATTCAGCCCACGCCGGAGAAGCTGATGGAAAAGATCGCGACCGAGGTCGCCGCTGGCTATCAGCGCATCAAGCTGAAGTGCAAGCCTGGCTGGGATACGAACATCTTTGAGATGGTGCGCGAGCGCTGGCCTGATATTTTGTTGAGCTGCGATGCCAACTCCGCGTATCAGCTTTCGGATGCCGAGCACATTGCCGGCTGGGACAAGTTCAAGCTGCTAATGATCGAGCAGCCACTCTGGTATGACGACTTCTTCTTCCATGCTGAGCTGCAGCGCCGCATCAAGACCGACATCTGTCTGGACGAGTGCATTCGCAATCAGCGCGATGCCCTCGCCGCGCTCGAGTTGGGCAGCGGTCGCATCATCAACATCAAGGTCGGTCGCGTAGGTGGATTCACGGAGGCGATTGCGATCCACGATGTGGCGCAGAGCTTTGGCATCGCGGTTTGGTGCGGCGGCATGCTGGAGACGGGCATCGGTCGCGCGCACAACATCGCACTTTCCTCTCTGCCTAACTTCTCTCTGCCGGGCGACGTCTCCGCGTCGAAGCGCTACTGGTCGCAGGATGTGATCGAGCCGGAGGTCACCGTCAGTTCGGAAGGCACGATCACGGTGCCGACAAGCGTTGGCAGGGGTTATGAAGTGATGCGCGAACGCGTTGAAGCGATCACTGTCCGTCGCCAGAGTTTCACGCGACCAACGGCCTAGAGCAACGGAACCGGTGCGGCCAGCAACATGCGAATCGCTTCCTGATAGCCCACCAGCGCGGGAAGCGGTTCGATGTGCGACGAGCGCATATCAACATTGTTGTTGACGGTCTTTATCATCATGGCGCGCACCACCAGATGGTCTTCCACATGCGAGTAGATCCAGTGGCCGTCGCCAGCATTGACTTGCTCGAGCGCAACTGTCCCGCCGGGGTAAAGTCGTGCGAGGATGCCGAAGCCAAAATTGACTGGATGTAACACATGGCCTTCGATACGCGTGACATGCTTCGTCTCTTCATCGACCCACACGCGACCGGCAAGTCCGGTAAGGGATTGCGAGAGCATCGTCGGCGGATGGAATTTGGGATCGGGTGTGTAGTCCAGCACGATCTGCTGTGCCTTCACATCGGGTAGCTGCGGCTGCCCCGGTGTGTAGGTGTAGAGCATGGCCTTCGGCATGAGCTTCACTAGTTCGATCGCATCATTGCGGGTGCTGGCATCGCGACGATGGTGACGCACAAACTCTTCCGGGTGCTGCAGTGCGTCCTGCAGGCGAGCGCGTTCGGCTGCATCGTCCGCAGCGGAGATCGGCTTCCCGTCGCGTTCGATCAGGCGGGCTACGCCGCCTTCTTTCGCCTCGATCATTAACCGGGTGGTATCGCGTTTCGCGTCGATCTTGCGTTCACGATATTGCACGGAAAAGGTGCCTTGCTGCTGCAGGATCTGCACCTCGTTGTGCACCGCTGCCTGCACCCACGCGGAGGCAGCCCCTGCTGGTTCAGATGGCGTCGCCGCGCAGCAACTTACACTGATCAGTGCTACGAGTGCGTAAGCGCCCGCTTGGATCCCCCGGGGCCTTCTGTGTTTCTTCCCATGCATCTTCCACCCCATCGGCTCGTTCCGCCCCTTAGCTTCCCCGCAACGTTAGTTCAAATCCATTGTCACCTGTTAGACGAGTGGTTCTCCCTGCAAGCTGCCTGCCCGCAGCGATTGTTTCTCTCTCGGCGGTTGCGTATAGTCGAGCTTGCACCACCTGCGGACGAGCGCCTCGGTTGCACAGGAGTATAGAAATCTTCTTATGACCTCTACCGACAGCAAGACAGTCATCGGCCCCCACACAAAAATCAGCGGCGAAATCTCCGGCACTGAAAACCTTACCGTCGACGGCAAGGTCGAAGGTGTCATCCGGCTGGAAGGCGGCTGCCTTACGATTCGTCCCGACGGCCAGGTGCGCGCCACCGTGATCGCGCAGGATGTCATCGTCCTGGGCCGTCTCGAAGGCGAAATTCGCGCCTCCGGTCTGCTTCAGCTTCGCGGCTCCGCCGTAGTGCAGGGCGATGTCTTCGCGGCGCGGTTATCCATTGAAGATGGCGCCAGTCTGCGTGGTAATCTCGACCCCTCACGCTCCTCGGAGCCGCTCTCCGTCTCAGGTGGTTCGTTCGATGTGCTGCCGTCCATCGTTAGGCCCTAAGCGTCGGTCACGTTCGTTCAGCTGCGGAGGCGGTTTGCATGTTCAACAGGTCGAAAAGAGAACCCGGGTCCTCCACCCCGTCTGAGCGCCCCGCGCGCCACTCCCGCGGTTGGGGAGATGTGCGACGCCATCTGCAGGAGACCGATTCACTGCGGGTGCTGGACTTCGGTCTGACCTCGCCGGCAAATATCAACTACCTCACCTCGCTCGGTCACAGCGTCTACATGGCGAATATCGTGCAGGACGCCACCCGCCCCGAATGGCTGAAGCCTGCGGAAGACGGCGCGCCCGCTACAACGGATCTTGATGCCAACTTCGACGTGGAGCGTTTCATCGCAGCAAATCTGGACTTCTCCGGCCGCGACTTCGATGTGATATTGCTTTGGGATACGGCAAACTATCTTCCTTCGTCGATGGTGCCCGCGCTGTTTGCTCGTCTTCGCGAGGTGCTTCGTCCAGAAGGCCGTCTGCTTGCCTTCTTTCATGGGAAGCTCACTGGACCGGAGACTGCCTTCTCACGCTATCAACTCTCCGACAGCGACGATCTCGTTGTGCTTGACGGCGGTGAGTTTCCCGTCCGTCAGGTCTACCAGACGCGTCAGGTAGAACGCTTTCTCGAAGGCTTCAGCAACGTTCGCTTCTTCCTGGGGAAGGACAATGTACGCGAGGTCATCGCAGTTCGTTAAAACACATAGCCTGAACAAAGTAGGGGGAGCCTTTGGCTCCCCCTACTTTGTTCAGCTTTCGCTCTTTCAAAGATTACTTCCTGGCTGCTTCCGCCTTGGCGGATAATTCCTTCTTCGGGGCCACTGGTTTAGCAGCAACTTCCTTCTTCGGGACTGCGGCCTTGGCCGCCTTACGCTGCTTTGCCCAGCGCCGCTGCATCGCTGCTGCAATCCGGGCGCGTCCTTCGGGAGACAGATTACGCTTCTTCGCAACTTTTGCGGGCTTGATTGTATTGGTGCTGCCCTTCGGCCTGCCTCGCTTAGCCTTCGGTGTTGATTCTGTCTCTAAAGACACAATCGCTGCGCGTGCTTCTTGCAAAGAAGTGATCTTTGCATCGATTTCGGCAAGAATACTGCTCACATCCATAATTCAGTGTTCCTTTCTATCTTCCCCGTAGCTCAGCAGATAGCGTGGTCGAACTTACTCTTTTACTCTATCCCTCTCGAGATAAAGATCGCAAACACGTTGCAAACATGAATATCGTCGTAAAAAGAGCCTCTAGCACCTGCAATGCTAGACTTAAGTGAGATGAAATCTATCGCTTTACGGTTGTGGGCGCTGTCGATACTCTCTGCTCTTTTGCAGCTATTGCCATTCCCCATAACTGGGCCGACACCTCTATGGGCGCGGTTTTTCGCGTGGTTTTGTCTGGTCCCGCTCCTCTATGCTCTGCTGCATGAAGATCGTCACGAGAAGCCTCTGCGGCCTCTGCAAGCGGCGCTGATAGCGTATCTTGCGGGAGTTATTTGGTATATCGGCAACTGCTACTGGATCTACCGGACTATGCATGTTTATGAAAGTATTCCGGCCGCCGCATCTGCAGGCATCCTCTTTCTGTTCGCTCTCTATGTCGGCCTCTATCATGCGCTTTTTGGTCTGCTGATCGGTGTGATCCGCAATCTTACGTCCCGCAATAAAACATTGATCGCTGCTCCTTTTATCTGGGTTGCTGTTGAGTTAGCGCGCGCCCGCATCACCGGATTTCCCTGGGATCTGCTTGGATACACACAGGTAGATAGCCTCACACTTACGAAGCTCGCGCCACTTACAGGCGTTATGGGATTATCGTTTGTCGTTGTCGCCATCAACGCGTTATGGATGCTGCGTATCTCTTTTGCGGGTCGTAAAAGGACCTACTTTGCTCCGGTCATCGCAGCCGCTGTTGTTCTTTTTGTAGCCGCAGCCTCCATGCATCACCCCGCAGCAACGACGGAGACGAAGACCGGCATCGCCACCCTGCTGCAGGAGAACCTTGGCGTCGGCCGCGAAGCCGTGCCCGAGACGAAAGAGCACATGCTGCAATCGTTTTCAGATCTCAGCCTGCATCCCGCAGTACCGTTGTCTTCTCGCGACCGCGATCTGCTGAATCATTCCATCGACGCTCGCTCGCAGCTCATCGCATGGCCGGAGGGACCCACCGACTTCATCGACTCGGACCCATACCTTCGTCAGCAGATGAGCCAGCTTGCCATGAAGGCTCAGGCTCCTGTCATCGTGAACGATGTGGCCATTGCAGCGATCAACGATAATGGTCACCCCGATCTGTATAACTCGGCCAGCTTTTTTCTCGCCGACGGGAGTTATGCGGGCCACTATGACAAGATGCATCTCGTCCCCTTTGGCGAATACACGCCTTACAAGCCGCTCTTCTTTTTCGTAGGACACCTACTCGATGGCCTGAACTTTATTCCCGGCACACAGCGCACGCTGCTGAACGCCGACGGCAGGACCTTCGGCGTCTTCATCTGTTACGAGTCCATCTTCGGTGACGATATGCGCCGCTTCGCGCAGAGCGGGGCGCAGGTGCTTGTCAACATCTCCGACGACGGCTGGTACGGCGACACCAGTGCTCCATGGGAGCACCTCGACATGGTGCGTATGCGAGCCATTGAGAATCGCCGCTGGATCGTGCGCGCCACAAATACGGGAATCACCGTCTCCATCGATCCGCGGGGTCGCGTCATCGACACGTTGCCACGTCACATTCGCTCGTCGATGCAGGTAGCCTTCGGCTATCGTGACGACATCAGCTTCTACTCGCAGCACGGGGACTGGTTCGCGTGGCTCTGTGCGGGAGTGGTAGTGGGCTTGCTCATCGTAGGCGTCAATCGCCGCCAGACACGCGCTGCTGCCTGACGTGCGCACCCTCGCATAAACGGATAAACTGTATCTATGTTGTCTGACCTCGAATTTACGTACTCCCCGGTTCGCGAGAAGGTTCGCGATCTGCGGGAGTATCTTTGACGCCTCCCGACTTAAAGCTGAGCTAGCCGTTGTAGAAGAGAAGATCTCCGACCCCTCGGTCTGGGCCGATGCCGCGCGTTCGCAGCCGCTGATGCGCGAACGCAAACGGCTTGAAACGCTGCTCGCCGATGACGCAGAACTCGGTCGCCGCTCGGACGACATCGAAGCTTACTTTGAACTGGCCCGCGAAGGCGAAAACACCGAGCCCGATCTGACTCGCGAGATACCCGCGCTGGTGGCCTTCTCCGAAGCCCTTGAATCGAAGACCATGCTTTCCGGCGAGACCGACCCGCTGAATGCGATCGTCACCGTCCACCCCGGCGCTGGCGGCACCGAAAGCCAGGACTGGGCTGAGATGCTGATGCGCATGTATATCCGCTGGGGCGAGCGTCAGGGCTACAAGGTCGAGATCAACGAAATTCAGGACGGAGACGAGGCGGGCATCAAGTCTGCCACCTTCACCATCAGCGGCGAGTTCGCCTTCGGGCTGCTCTCCGGTGAAACCGGCGTGCATCGTCTCGTTCGCATCTCGCCGTTCGACTCCGCCAAGCGTCGCCACACCAGCTTCGCCTCGGTGTTTGTCTCGCCTGAGATCGACGACACCATCGTCATCGATATCAAGGTGGAGGATTTGCGCATCGATACCTATCGTTCCGGCGGTAAGGGCGGCCAGCACGTCAACACAACAGACTCCGCCGTGCGCATCACCCATCTTCCCACTGGCCTCGTGACGGGCTGCCAGAACGAGCGTTCGCAGCACAAAAACAAGGAGCGCGCCATGAAAATGATGCGCTCCAAGCTCTATGAATACGAGCTCGATAAGAAGAAGGCCATCAGCCGCAAGCTCGAAGACTCCAAGCTCGATATCAAGTTCGGCTCGCAGATTCGCAGCTACGTGCTTCAGCCGTACCGCATGGCGAAGGACCTTCGCACGCGAGTTGAAGTTGGGGATGTGGATAAGGTCCTCGATGGCGAGCTCGATCCGTTTATCCGCGGCTACCTGCGCATGCGCAGGGAAGGCAACATCCCGGCGCCGATCGTAGAAGACGACGAGTAGCCTTCGCAGGCAAAGGAAATCTACAACTGCAACTAGTTGTTGTGGCTCTCCAACCAGCGATGCAACCAGCTCAGGTGCAGGTCCAGACGCACCGAGGTATAGCTGAGTATCTCGTGCATCATGCGCTGCGCTGCGTCCAGGTCATCGATGTGTCCCAGCGGCTGTCTGGGCGAGGTGTAGACCGTCAGCCCCGCACGCTTACATAGTAGGGCGATGCGGAACAGGTGCGTTCCATCGCTCACCACCACAATCGTATGGAAGTTATTCTCTGCGGCAATCGTGCTCAGGCGCTGTACCTGTTGTTCGGTATCGAACGACTGTGTCTCAGCGATGATTCTGTCGAACGGAACGCCGTTCGCCAACAGATAGTCGCGACCCACACCGCCCTCGGTTCGCCCAGAATCTTTATCCGAGCCGCCACCGAGCGTTACGATCACAGGTGCAATATCGCGGTTATAGAGCGACACCGCTTTATCCAGCCGCGCGTGAAGCACAGGCGATGGCCTGCCCGCATATTCAGCCGCACCGAACACCGCGATTGCATCGGCACGCTGCGCATGGTCCTGCTCTGCGACCGCCAGTATCTGGTGGCGTACCCACAACGTCCAGCCCACAAGTGCCAGCACCACCAGCGCCAGCAGCCAGCGCAGAGCGCGCCTGAAAAATCCGGGGCGCCTCTTCTCACCTTTGGCTGTTGTGCGGTCTTGGCTCATAGCTATGAGATGCGTCCCTCTAGTATGAAGGCGCATCCACAAACAATCCAGTCATCCTCACCTGACAAAGCAACTTAGCGTTGCAGAGCCAGGGCAATCTCATGCGTTGGAATCGCGCCTTCGCGCAGAATCATCCAGGAGTTCCCACCACCGCTTAAATCCACAATCGTTGTGGGGATATTCCGCGCCGTCGGTCCGCCATCCACGATCATCGGCAGCAGGTCGCCGAACTGGTCGCGCACGCATCCGGCGTGCATGCACTCCGGCAAACCTCGCAGGTTCGCAGAGGTCGCCGTGATCGGCAGCCCCAGCTCCCGCACGACAGCCCTGCAGATCGGCGCTTCGGGCACACGCAGAGCCACGTTGCCGGTGTTCGCGGTCACGCGCAGCGGAAGCTTTGTGCCGGCTTTCACGACAATCGTCAGCGGTCCTGGCCAGAACTTCTCGGCCAGGCGATCGAAGGTGCTGTCGATATTGCGCGCCAGATCGTATGCCTGCGATACATCCGCAATCAGCAGAGACAGCGGCTTATGCTTCGCACGCGCCTTCAACTCGTAGATGCGTTCGACCGCACGCAGGTTGATGGGATCGACAGCAAGCCCGTAGAACGTGTCTGTCGGCAGAGCCACCACGTCGCCGCGTTGCAGCGATTCCACCACCTGGCTCACAAGGTGCGGCTCCGGTTCATCCGGATTCATCCTCATCAGATCAGCTATCAAGTGCTCTCCGTCCTTACACACAAACTCTACCGCATCTTCTCTCGGATATTTCCCACCGCGTACACTAACCCCTGGATGCAACTTCCTCCGCCCATCACGAGCCGCACCAACGCGCGCGTCAAACTGCTGCGCGCGGGCTTTAGCGGCGAAGCCACGAAACCCGGCGAACTCCTCAGCGTCGAAGGCGAACATCTGCTCGCAGAGGCTCTGCGGTCGGGCCTGCCGCTCGACACACTCTATCTGCGCGAGGGCAACGAGTCCGTCCTCGACCGCCCCGGTCTCGCAGGCGTTACCGCGCGCTCGGTCGTTGTCCTCAGTCGCGAGGTCTTCACCAGTGCCGTCGATACCGCATCTCCGCAGGGGATCGCGGCAACACTGACGATTCCTGACCTGAAGCCGCATCCCGTGGCGCAGCCCTGTCTGCATCTCGTCATCGAATCCCTCCAAGACCCCGGCAATCTCGGCACACTGCTCCGCTCAGCAGAGGCCTTCGGCATCGCGCAGGCGTGGCTCACGCCCGACTGCGTCAGCGCCTGGAACCCTAAGGCTGTCCGCGCCTCTGCTGGCTCAGTCTTCCGCATGCCCATCGTGCGCGATAACATCGCGAACATCGCCGCTGCGCTGAAGACTGCTGACGTTCGCCTCTTCGCTGCGGTTGCGCGTTCCGCCGATGCCACGCCTGCGATGGACGCCTACCTGGTCGCACCCTGCGCGCTGATGGTTGGCAACGAGGGCGCCGGCCTCACGCAAGAAGCTCTGCGACTGGCTACCTCTCTCGTTCACATTCCCTGCGCAGTGGAATCGCTCAATGCAGCCATTGCCGGCTCCACGCTGATGTACGAGGCCTCGCGCCAGAACCTGCTTGCCACGGTGCCTGACCCCGCATGAGTCTCTTCGGCACAACTCCTGCAAACCACGGTGGCCGCCAACGTGCGCCGCTTGCCGAGCGAATGAGGCCGCGTTCGCTCGACGAGTTCTTCGGGCAGACGCATCTGCTCGCCGCAGGCAAGCCGCTGCGCTTGCAGATCGAAGGTGAAACAAACGGAACTCTGGAATCCGTAGCCGACAGCGCGAGCCTCATCTTCTGGGGGCCACCGGGCGTCGGCAAGACCACACTCGCCAAGATCATCGCCAACGTCACCTCGGCCAGCTTCATCGAGTTCTCCGCCGTGCTCTCCGGCATCAAGGAGATCAAGCAGGTGATGGTGGAGGCCGAGAAGGCCGCCGACTTCGGCTCACGCACGATTCTCTTCGTCGATGAGATTCATCGCTTCAATAAGGCGCAGCAGGACGCCTTCCTGCCGTATGTCGAGCGCGGCAGCATTCGCCTCATCGGCGCCACGACCGAGAACCCCAGCTTTGAGATCAACGCCGCGCTGCTCTCTCGCTGCCGCGTCTACACGCTGCGCGCGCTCTCGCAGGACGAGGTCCTCGCGTTGCTCACGCGCGCGCTCAACGACAGCGAACGAGGTCTTGGCAATCTGAACCTCACGCCGGAAGAAGGCGCACTCGAGACCATCGCCAGCTACTCCAGCGGCGACGCCCGCAACTCGCTCAACGCCCTCGAAGTCGCAGCCAAACTCGCCACAGGCCGAGGCGAAACGTTGCTATCTAAAACCATTGTTGGGGAGGCGTTGCAGCAACGCATCCTGCTCTACGACAAAAAGGGCGAGCAGCACTACGACCTCATCTCCGCGCTGCACAAGTCCGTGCGCAACTCCGACGCCGACGCCGCGCTCTACTGGCTGGGCCGTATGCTGGCGGCAGGCGAAGATCCCATGTACGTCGCCCGCCGCGTCGTCCGCATGGCGGTCGAAGACATCGGCCTCGCTGCTCCTGAAGCGCTCAATCTTTGCCTCTCCGCACGCGATGCCATGCATTTTTTAGGACACCCCGAAGGCGACCTCGCGCTGGCGCAGGCCGTGGTTTATCTGGCGCTGGCACCGAAGTCGAACGCCGTCTACACAGCCTACGCAGACGTCCTCGCCGACATCGAATCCCGCCCTGCCGAACCCGTCCCGCTGCACCTACGCAACGCGCCGACAAAGCTGATGAAAGAGTTGGATTACGGCAAGGACTACCAGTATGCCCACGATGTCGACGGCAAGGTAGCTAACATGCACTGCCTGCCCGACAACCTGCGCGAACGGCGTTACTACCGGCCGACGAATGAGGGCAGGGAAAAGCTACTCGCACAACGCATGGAAGAGATTGCAAAGCTGCGCAAGTCGACATAAACTATCATGGATATACATATGTAATGTATATCCATGAGGTGCTTATGCAGGTCGCGAAGTGGGGAAATAGTCTAGCCATTCGAATCCCAGCCGCCTTAGCGGAAGAGCTGGATCTGAAGGTTGGAGACGATGTCCAACTTGAAGCCCATGGAAGTCAGAAGCTAGGTCTTCGCAAAGATCACACTCGAGAGCATGCGATCCAGACACTGCGTTCTTTGCGGCGCCCTTTTCCTCCCAACTACAAGTTCGACCGCGACGAGGCAAATGAGCGATAAAAGTGATTCTGGAGAAGAACGTGAAGCGTGTGTTTTTCGATACTAATATTCTGCTTTACACCCTCTCAAACGAACAACGCAAAGCTGAGATCGTGGAGGCCCTCCTGGAAGAAGGAGGATTCATCAGTGTGCAGGTATTGAATGAGATTACGGCGGTTGCGCGATGCAAACTCAAGATGTCATGGGAAGAGATCAGTCTTATGCTGACATCGATTCGTAACCTCTGCGGACCGCCACAGCCGCTCACCGTGACGACGCATGAAGCCGCTGTAAAGATTGCTGAGCGTTACGGCTATCGCATCTACGATTCTTCCATCCTCGCTTCGGCCATCGAGGCGGGCTGTGAAGTCGTTTACTCGGAAGATATGCAGGGCGGCCAGCAAATCGGCGGGCTGACAATAACAAGCCCCTTCGCATAAATCGTTCGCAGAGCACGAATTTCGTGCACCCTCACTTTGAACGATCTCCCTATACTCCTGTCGTGCTCTCGATTCGGCAGGAACTGAGGAGCAGCAGCAGGGGTAGAGCAACGACGGAACCAACGTCGCTCTCCTCTACTCTCGCGTTAGTTCGCTCCCATCGGCTTCGAGTCCTTCGCAATCGCCGTCAGCACAATATCCTTCGTCAGCAACTCCGGCAGCACATCCGCGTTGCTCACCTTGCCCGGCGGATAGATCACGTACGTCGGCACGCCGCTGCGTCCAATCGATGCCAGCTGCTGTGTGATGATCGGATCGTACTGCGTCCAGTCGGCCTTCAGCAGTTGAAAGTGCTTGCTGCCAAACTGCTTCTCCACCTCAGTGGACTTCAGCACCGCTCCCTCGTTGTACTTGCAGCTCAGGCACCACGCCGCGGTGAAGTCGATGAATACCGGATCGCCCGTCGCACGTGCGGCATCGAAGTTTGCCTGCGTGTACGGCTTCCAGGTCAACGTATCGACCGCAGGCTTGCGGATCGGCAGATAGATCGCAATCGCGATGAGCACCACCGCCACGATGGTCCCCTTCCACTGTCCCGGCCACTTGCCGAGAGCCCAGCCAGCGATCGCCAGCACAAGGAAGCCGCTCAGCAGCCACGCCATCTTATCGATGCCCGCATCCCCACCTGTCGTTGTAGAAAGCTGGCCGAAGACCCATACCAGCCAGATCGCTGTGCCGAACAGCGGCACAGCCGTCAGTTGCTTCAGAGTCTCCATCCACGCGCCGGGCTTCGGCAGCAGCTTTGTCCATTGCGGTTGAATCGTCAGCACCAGATACGGCAGAGCGAGTCCAAGCCCTACAGCGGTGAACACAAGGAACGTCGCCCAGGCAGGCTGCGCGAGCGCGAAGCCTACAGCGGTCCCCATCAGCGGCCCCATGCACGGCGTCGCCACAACAGTCGCCAGCACGCCCGTAAAAAAGCTGCCCGTCAAGCCCTGCTTCTGTGCGAGATCGCCACCGGCGCTCGTCATCGACAGCCCAAACTCAAACTGCCCCGCCAGCGACAGGCCAAGGAAGAACACCAGTGACGCCAGCACTGCGACGAATCCCGGTGATTGCAGCTGGAAGCCCCACCCAAGCTGTTGCCCGCCTGCGCGTAGCACCAACAGTACCGCCACCAGTGCCCAGAAGCTCACCAGGATGCCAACCGTGTACATCAGGCCATGCGCCCGCTGCCGAGCCTTCTCTTCGCCTGAACTGTGCACCAGTGCCAGTCCCTTCAGGAACAGCACTGGAAAGACGCAGGGCATCAGGTTCAGCAGCATACCGCCCAGCAGCGCTAGCAGCACGGCCGTGAACACCGTCACGTCCGTGGTTTGCGCAGCCGAGGACTTCTTTGCCGTTGGTGCGGAAGCGGGCAGAGTGCCCGGCTTCACGTCGGTCGTAAAGTCGTAGGACTCTGTCGAACTTAGCTTTACCAGCATGTGCAGACTCTTTGGCAGGGCCGGGCTCTGTCCCGGATGCTCGGGGTCGGTCGCACGGTCCACACGAATCTGCACCCCGTCCGGAAGCGACTCCACCTCCTGCTCCGCTGCGTCCGCAATCACATCCTGGTCGAACGGATACAGCTCCGCATCCTCTTCCTTCGTACCCGTCTTCAACGTAATCAGAATCTGCTTCTCGTCAGCGATCGCGCTGGCGCTCATGTTCGCAGGCAGTGGCTGGGGCAGGCTTTTCAACGCCTCACCCAGCGCGCCCACCAGCGGCGGCTCAGCAAGCGGTCCCTTTACGACATCTACATCGATACCCAGATGCGCCTTACCGGGGAAGCATTGGCTACTGCACACCAGCCAGCTCACCTGCGCATCCAGATGCACCTTTCCTGGCTTCGTCGAAGGAGCGGCCGTCAAGGTCACAGGGAACGCCACCTGGTCCTCGTAGCCGTAATCCATGTAAGGCCCCAGCGGTAGCCGGACCGGAGCAGGGAACTGCAACGGCCCTGCCGAGATGCCTGCAGGCAGTGTCCACTTGATCGTTGGCGGTCCGCCTGCATACCCGGCATTCACCCAGTAAACGTGCCAGTGCTCCTCGATCGTCATGACCAGGCCCAGCTTCGCCGTGCCACCGGCGGCGATCTGCGGGCTTAGCTGCGTCAGTTCAACGGTCAGGTGTTCGGCCTTCACGGGACCCGGGCCACCATTGCCGACCGTCACCAGCTGTGCCTGCGCCCACTGACCAGCAGCCAGCATCGACCCCATCGCCCACACAATCGCCCGCAAACCCGCCCAGTTACGACCCGTTATCTTCATCCCCTTATTGTAGAGGCGTGTTTCCGATCGGGATATCCTCGTACGCTCCTCTTTCCGCAGGCTCTTTCCAAATGCCCGCTACCGGAACCTTGCTCCGTGCGTCCATTCCACAGCCCTATCCCTTTGCAGTTTCAGGCAGCAGATTCATTTACAATCATCAGTAACTTCGAAGCCGTCCAGCGGCAGCCGATTTGGGAGCAGTTTTGTACCGAGATTTGCATCAGACACAGCAACAATCAGCAGCCACGCGTATCTCGCCCCAGGCATCGCAGCGAGTCCTTCAGTCCCGCGCTCTTCGCGGATCGACTGTACTTCATCTCGCCACCGCCGCCGGCCTCGCCTCCATTCTGGCTCTCGCTGGTTGCGGTAACCAGTATCGTCCAGTGGTCAGCGCCATCAATCCGGTCGGACCAGCCGGCCAGCCCACGAAATACGCCGTTGCCGTTTCCAGCCCGAGTACCACCACTGCGGGCCTGGCTACCTTCGTCGACTTCTCTGGCGATACCGTCCTGTCCACACCGTCGATCCTTGCCAATCCCAACTACTTCGCGCTGAATAACGGCGGCAACGAAGGCTTCGTCATCAACGCCTCCGGTTCGCTCAATGACTTTGCGACCAGCAACCCGACGGCGCTTATCACCAGCGAAATCGTGCAGACGACTCTGCCCGCGAGCTCCGCGCCGGTCAGCATCTCGGCTATTACGCCATACAACGGAACTTCATCGATCTTTGTTCCGCAGACGGCGACCTCCAGCATAGCGGTCCTCAGCACGGCGACCAGTTCGCTGTTGCAGCAGCTCACCGTCGCCGCGAACCCGGTCTACGTCGTCGGAGCCGATAACACCCCCCGCGTCTATGCCATCAGTCAGGGCGCAGGCGGCAACGGTTCGGTCGCGGCCATCGAGGCCACCTCGACCTCGTCGCTCAGCATCTCCACCACGATCCCCGTAGGCGCCTCGCCGGTCTACGGTGTCATGACCTCCGACGATAGGCGTGCCTACATCATGAACAAGGGTTCGGGCACCGTCTCCGTACTCAACGTGGTGAACAATGCGCTCGATGCCACGACGCCGACCATTACGCTGCCCACCATCAGCTATCCGGCAGGAAGCAATGCAGGCGTAGCCTACGCGGCAGGCACCTCGGCACCGAACCCGGTCTGGGCTGATATCTCCACCACGAGCGACCAGCTTGTCGTCCTCAATCAGGGCGATGGCGTCCACCCGGGATCGCTCAGCATCATCGGCATTCCGCTCTGCTCCAGCATCACCCAGCCCTCGAATCCGTTGTGCAGCTCGACCAATCCCACCGATGCCACCGGCTTCGGCACCATCACCAATACGGTGAACGTCGGCGTCAATCCGGTCATGGTCTCGGTGCTGCAGGACGGTACGGCAGCCTATGTCGTCAACGCAGGCATCAAGGCGGGTGTCAATGCCGCGTATCCGAACGGTGTCGAAGGCTCGATCTCTGTCGTTAGCCTCGTCAATGGAGTCGTGACGGCGACCATCCCGGCTCTGTCGACCGCTGCGGCTACCCCCACGACCGCGAGCTCGGCCGGCTACGTCTTTGGCCACCCGAACTCCGTTTCGGCCACCGTCGGCACACCCACTGGCAAGGTCTACGTCACCTCAGGCGACAGCCAGTACCTCAGCATCCTCTACACCAACACCAACACAATCCAGGAGCACGTGAACCTGCAGGGCCTCGGTCTTCGAGTTCTGGTCACCTCCCCATAGTTCTCGGCCCGGTTGCCCGCATCCTCACGAATCGCCAGACATCGGTCTGGCGATTCGTCGTTTAGGCAGCCGTGATCTCCGTAGCCGCTGCCTCTATCCGTCAGCATCATCTTCATCAAGGGTGCCCGTCCGTTTCGCAATCTCACCGCGCCATGACCGGAGGCAAACTCTTCCTCGACTCAACAAGAGAGGCCGCCCAAAGGGCGGCCTCTCTTGTTGCTGTTCGCTGCAGTTATGCTGATCGCTGCGGCTTACCCACCCACCAGGACAATCGGCATAGTCGGCGCGGACGATCCACCGTCTGGCTCAACCGTTACACCGAACGCTGCGACATCGACACCCTTGGGTAGCGAAGCCATCACCAGGTGAGCGCGTCCATCCGCATCCGGACGGAACGTTCCCGCCGGTATCGGAGCCGCGCCCTTACCCGTTGGAATCAGCCATAGCTCATACGTCTTGTCTGCTGTCAGCTGGTTCAGGTGGTTGGCGACAAACACCAGCGACCCCTTGCGTCCGAGGTAAGAGGCATGGGCCTCTGGCACCGCCGTCGGAGCGGTTGTGCTCGGTAGAGCTAACGACACCTGCTTTGTGTTGGTGTCGGTCAGCGTCTCCATGACCAGGCTCGCTTGCGCAGCTTGCTTCGAAACCTGTGTCAACTCCGCCTGGTTCGCAGCCAGCTGGTCTCTGAGATTTTCGGACCGCTGATATTGCAATCCGCCGGCAACAATGGCCGTTGCCGCCACAGCCCAGCCAGCCCAACCGATCACGCCGATCTTGCGCCTCACTGGAGCGCTATCAAACGAGCGCACATTCTCACGCTGCGCGTCCTCCGCCCCCGAAACGACCTCAGCCGTAGCTGCCGTCTCTGCCGCAGGCATCGTCATTAGCTTGCTGCTGCCGTTTGTACGCTTGCCTGGAGCCTCATCCTGCGTCTTGCTGCTTTGAAGTTTGTCCTGCGCAATACTGCGCATCAAGCGCTCGCGCGCTGCCACCGGGGGCATATGCACCTCGGCCGTCATCGCATATGTCGCCAGATCGCCCTGTATCCAGGCCAGCTGCCGGTGACAATCGTCACAAGTCAGTACGTGTTCGTGCGCCTTCGCTGCCTCGGGCGCGCTCATGAACTGCAGCGCGAAGAGGAGAAGGTCATCCTGCGAAATGTGGTTAGTGGTGTTCATGCCTGGAAAGCCTTTCTCACCGTCATCAGGGCACTGCGTATACGTGTCTTCACAGTGCCTAACGGGTCACCCGTCATCTCGGCGATCTCGGCGTGCGTAAGCCCGTCGAAGAACGCCATCTCCAGCATCTTGCGCTGCTCTGCTGGGAGCAATACAACGGCTGCGCGGGCCCGTTCCATCAGAAGGTTCCTTTCGGAGTCCTCAGCAAGATTGAAGGAGGCAGCCAGGGAAACATCCTCAATGTCCTCGCTCGGCCTCTTTCGCCGCAGCGTATCGATTGCCCTGTTCCTCGCGACCACTGCCAGCCAGCCGCCAAGACTTCCCTTGGTTGCTACAAAGCTGCCCGGTGTCCGCCAGATCTGCATGAAAATCTCCTGCATGACATCCTCTGCCGCTGCCGTGTCTCGCAACACGCGCAACGCAACGGAATACACAATCTTGGAGTAACGGTCGTAGAGCTGGGCCATAGCCTGCTCGTCGCCGTTCTGAAGGCCAGCCAAAAGCGCGGCGTCCATACTGGGCGCTATCTCCGGCGTTGCTTCAGACCCTTCCAATCTCTCATTCATAGAACGCACCTGCGGGGGCTTCGGATTTGGCAAGATATACCAGTAAAACAGGCAATAGCCGATATGGACGGCCTTGCGAAAATTGGGTGACAGCTGGCTTCCAATCAGCTTACGGCCAAGTGTACGCCATCGTACAACTCCCGCAGGCCTTAAGGCAGATCAATTCCTACGGAATGTACCCGACCAGTACGCTTTTAGAACAAGCGACTTGAAGGTTCCTTCGTCCCATCAAACCTCTCCGTTATCCTTACAGCAGCAGCTCTCCACCAGCCGCCGCACCTCGCGCTCTTCTGTCCATCTCCGGCCGCGACCTGCAGGTACCCGCATTCATGCCTGTTTCAAAGATTCGTCTCGATAAACTCCTGGTCGACCGCGCTCTGGTCACCTCGCGCGAACGCGCCCAGGCTCTCATCCTCGCCGGCCGTGTCATGGTCGCCGAACAGAAGATCGACAAACCCGGCGCCTCCGTCCCGGACGATGTCGCGCTCCGCATCCTCGGCGATGACCTCAAATACGTCAGCCGTGGCGGCCTCAAGCTCGAAGGCGCTCTCCGCGACTTCGGCATCGCCGTCGCTGGTCTCGCCTGCGCCGACATCGGCGCCTCCACCGGCGGCTTCACCGACTGCATGTTGCAGCAGGGCGCTACCTCCGTCCTCGCCGTCGACACTGGCTATGGACAGATCGCCCACTCCCTCCGCGTCGATCCCCGCGTCACGCTCCTCGAACGCACCAACGCTCGCCTGCTCACCCCCGGACAGCTTCTCCCTCTCGCACCTTCACCAGTCACCTTCTTTGCAATGGATGTCAGCTTCATCTCCGCGACGCTCGTCATCCCGGCCGTGCTCTCCGCACTCGTTCCTGCGGGCGACCGCTGGCAGGGTGAGGCCGTCATTCTGGTCAAGCCGCAGTTCGAAGCAGGCCGCGAGCACGTCGGCAAAGGCGGCATCGTCCGCGACCCCGCAGCCCATCAGCTCGCGATCAAGCGTATCCAGAACAGCGTCCTCGACAATGGCGGAACCCCCGTCGCCCTCATCGACTCGCCCATCCTCGGCACCGAAGGGAACAAAGAGTTCCTTCTCCACGCAAAGTTCTAGCGGCTACCGCCTTCCGTCCTCCGTCCCCTGACTTACACTGGCTTATATGCGCCTAGCAGCCCTCATCTCCAAGCCCTTGAAACCAGAGATGGAGACCATCCTCCCCGAGCTCACCAGCTGGCTGCTGGCGCACAACTACGACTGCATCCTCGACACCGAGTCCGCCGCTTACCTCAAGACGCCTCACCTCGGCGTCGAGCGCTGCGACCTGCCCAAGCATGCTCCCAACGTCGTCATCTCGCTCGGCGGCGACGGCACGTTGCTCTCCGCTGCCCGCGCCTTCGCCTCGACGGAGACACCCATCCTCGGCGTCAATCTCGGTTCCCTCGGCTTCCTCACCGAAGTCCCTCTCGCCGAACTCTATGACACGCTCGAAGCCTGGGAGCGCAACACCGCCATCGTCGACACCCGCAGCCTCATGCACGCGGGCCTCTTCCGCGACGGCAAGCTCTTCCGCGAGTGGGACGCCCTCAACGACATCGTCATCTCCAAAGGCGCGATCGCCCGCATGGGCGAGTTCGCCGTCGAGCTCGACGGTCAGTTCGTCGCCAGCTTCCGCGCCGACGGTGTCATCGTCGCCACCCCCACCGGCTCCACGGCCTATAACCTCGCAGCCAACGGCCCCATCCTTCTGCCCTCGCTCGATGCCATGGTCCTCACCGCGATCTGTCCGCACCTGCTCACTATCCGCCCCATCGTCTTCCCGGGCGACAGCGAGATCGCCGTTACCGTCGACGTCGTGCCCCACGAGACGTACCTCACCGTTGATGGACAGGAAGCGGTTGAGCTCAACCTCAGCGATCGCATCCAGTGCCGCAAGTCCAACCGCAAAGTGAACCTGGTCCGTCTCCACCCCAACGGCCTCTTCAACGTCCTCCGCAGCAAACTCAGCTGGGGCGAACGCTAAAACTCTCTCCCCTCTCCCCTCCGGCCATCGTGGTAGCGTTGAAGCATCGAAATGTTGCTCCATCACCTTAAATCGGCCACTGTCCTTCTCGCCGCATGCCTGCTCTTCGCAGCTGGGGTCCATGCGCAGACCGTCGTCCAGCCCGGAGCCCCCGGTCAGCCCACCCGCACGCTCTCCGCTGACGCCCACGCCTCCGTTCCGCCCGTCGCCGCCCCGGACGTCGACTTCATGCAGGGCATGATCATGCACCACTCGCAGGCCGTCGCGATGACCGCCCTCATCCCCTCGCACACCACCAACGCCGGCGTCCGCTCCCTCGGCGCCAAGATCAGCAGCTCGCAGTCGGACGAGATGCTCTTCATGAAGCGCTGGCTCGCCGCTCGCGGCAAAGCCACTTCGATGTCCATGCCCGGCATGCCCGACATGGACATGTCCGGCAAGCCCATGGCCCCCATGCCCGGCATGTTGACGCCCGCCCAGATGACCGCTCTCCGCGCAGCCCATGGCGCGCAGTTCGACCACCTCTTTCTCACCGGCATGATCCAGCACCACAACGGCGCGCTCATCATGGTGAAAGACCTCTTCAACTCCCCCGGGGCCGGGCAGGACGCCGACCTCTTCAACTTCGCCACCGACGCCGACAACACCCAGCGCGCCGAGATCAAGATCATGCAGTCCATGCTCGCCAAAGAAAAGAAGTAACAAGGAGACCCATGAACCTCACCCGCAACACGCTCCGACTCTCAGGCCTCGCTCTGGCTCTCCTTACAGCCACCACCACCGTGCGCCTGCACGCGCAAGCCGCCGCTCCCGACCCCAAGGCCGCTGCCAAACCAGCCGCCACCGACGAGCTCGACGAGTTCAAGCCCAAGCCCGCTCCGCCGCTGCCCGCCGGCATGACTGGCTCCAACACCAACGACCCGCGTTACACCCTCAAGCCCGGCCTCTACGACGCAGGCGAGGCCGCCATGGGCGTCAAACACATCGGCTTCCTCAAGAAGGCCGATCCGTTCCGTATGGAGGCCACCTCCGCCGACGATCCCAAGGTGCAGAAGACACTCGTCAACCTCGAGGTTGATGCCTCGAAGATGCCTAAATCGCTGCAGCCCGTCATCGCACAGCTGGCCTATTCAAACTCCGACTTCGCCTTCCAGGGCTCGCATCTCTTTCAGGGCAACTTCTCCGGCATCAGCATCTACGACATCGCCAACCCAGCGAAGGTCAAGTTGCTCACCACGCTCATCTGCCCCGGCGGTCAGGGCGATGTCTCCGTCTACGGCCATCTGCTCTTCATGTCCGTCGAGATGCCGAACGGCCGTATCGATTGCGGCGGTCAGGGCTTCCCCGTGCCTCCACCCGCCGTGCTCGCAGAGGCGTTGAAGAAGCATGTTCCTCCGGCAGAAAAAGACCGCTTCCGCGGCGTTCGCATCTTCGATATCTCCGACGTCGAGCACCCGAAACAGGTAGCCGCGATCCAGACGTGCCGTGGCTCGCACACTCACACCCTCGTCGTCGATCCCAACGATAAGGACAACGTCTACATCTATGTCTCCGGCACCTCGTTCGTTCGCCCCGGCGAAGAACTCGCTGGCTGCTCCGGGGATGCGCCCGACAAGGACCCCAACACCGCGCTCTTCCGCATCGATGTCATCCAGGTCCCGGTGGCCTCTCCGCAGGATGCAAAGATCGTCTCCAATCCGCGCGTCTTCATGGATGCCCGCAGCGGCGCTCTCAACGGTCTGAACAACGGCGGCAACCACGACGATAAGCCCGGCGCGAAGCCAGCCGACACCAACCAGTGCCACGACATCACGGTGTATTCCGCCATCGGCCTCGCCGCAGGCGCGTGCTCCGGCAACGGCATCCTGCTCGATATCAAGGACCCCATCCACCCCAAGCGCGTCGACGCCGTCAACGATCCCAACTACGCCTACTGGCACTCCGCGTCGTTCTCAAATGACGGCTCGAAGGTCGTCTTCACCGACGAGTGGGGCGGGGGACTCGGCGCTCGCTGCCGCCCGAACGATCCCAACAAGTGGGGTGCAGATGCAATCTTCGACCTCAAGGACGACAAGCTCTCGCTCCAGAGCTATTACAAGCTCCCCGCCGCGCAGGGTGACACTGAAAACTGCGTAGCTCACAACGGCTCGCTCATCCCCATCCCCGGCCGCGATATCGAGGTGCAGGCCTGGTATCAGGGCGGCCTGTCGGTCATGGACTTCACCGATCCCTCGCACCCCTACGAGATCGCCTACTTCGACCGCGGCCCCATCAACGCCAAGACCCTTGTTCTCGGTGGCTACTGGTCCGCGTACTGGTACAACGGTCGCATCTACGGTTCGGAGATCGCCCGTGGCCTCGACGTCTTCGAGCTCACGCCGACGAAGTTCCTCACCGAAAACGAGATCGAAGCAGCCAAGGCTGTGCAGGTCGCCGAGCTGAACGTGCAGAACCAGCAGAAGATCGTGTGGCCCTCGAACCTCGTTGTCGCCAAGGCCTACGTTGATCAGCTCGAGCGTTCGCAGGCACTCCCCGCAGATAAGCTTGCTGACCTTCACAAGGCGATCCACAGCGCAGAGTCTTCGCATCTCAACGCTGCGAGCACCGCCAAGCTAAGCGGAATGGCCGACGGGCTCGACAGCAGCGCGGCCTCAGCCAAGCCAGCAGACGCAAAGCGCCTGCACGATCTCGCCGAAATCCTCAAGCACCCCGTCGTTTAGCTGTCACCGAACCGCAACAACAAAGGGTGTCCGCTCAAGCGGACACCCTTTCTACTTTTTTCATTCCTCTGAGCGAAGTCAAAGGGGAATCCGCTTCTGCTTTTGTCTCTTTTCCTCCAGCCACAACCCAGGTACCCCAACGCTTTAGCGTTGGGTCTGACAGGCCGGCCAGGAAATTGGGCTTCAGCCCGGAGGTTCGCTCTCTCCTCCCGGTTTCGCGACCCTACCGCCACCCCAGCGCCGGAGCCACCATCGTCAATATCGACTCCAGCACATGCACGTTGTACTCCACGCCCAGCTGGTTCGGCACGGTTAGCAGCAGCGTGTCGGCCTCGGCAATCGCTTCATCCTCGCGAAGCTGCGCAATCAACTCATCCGGCTCTCCCGTATACCCGCGCCCGAACACAGCCCGCGTCGCTCCATCGATAGACCCGATCTGGTCTTGCTCCTTACCGCCTCGTCCAAAGTACGACCGGTCGAGATCGTTCGTGATCGCAAAAATGCTGCGGCTCACCGAGACCCGCGGCGTCCGCGTGTGTCCAGCCTCATTCCACGCTGCCCGAAACGCGCGAATCTGGTCCGCTTGCTGAATATGGAACGGCTCACCTGTCTCATCGAACTTCAGCGTCGAGCTCTGCAGGTTCATCCCCAGCTTCGCCGCCCACACCGCTGTCGCATTCGATCCCGCTCCCCACCACAGGCGGTCGCGCAGACCCTCGGACGTTGGCTCCAGCCGCAGCAGCCCCGGAGGGTTCGCAAACATCGGTCGCGGGTTCGGCTGGGCAAAGCCTTTGCCGCGCAACAGCTCCAGAAACTCCACAGTGTGCCGACGGCCCATCGCCGCATCATCTTCGCCATCCCTCGGCGTATAGCCGAAGTACTTGTACCCCTCGATCACCTGCTCCGGCGATCCGCGGCTGATGCCCAGCTGCAACCGTCCACCCGAGATCAGGTCAGCCGAACTCGCATCCTCCACCATGTACTGCGGGTTCTCATACCGCATGTCGATCACGCCGGTACCAATCTCAATCGTCTTCGTCCGCGCGCCTATCGCAGCCAGCAGAGGAAACGGCGATGACAGCTGCCGTGCAAAATGATGAACGCGATAGTAGGCTCCATCGACACCCAACCGCTCCGCCTCCACCGCCAGGTCAATCGACTGAAGCAGCACCTCCGACGCCGACCGCGTCCCCGACTGCGGCGAAGGCGTCCAGTGTCCAAACGATAGAAATCCAATCTTCTTCATAACTTCCAAGTTTACAGCTCAGGCTCCCCGACCCCAACCCCGTCATGCTGACCTCGGGCAAAGCCGAGAGGCAACTTCTTTGTTTGTCATTCCCGCAGGGAATCTGCTTTTTGCCCTTGCTTTTTCCCTTTGTCATTCCCGCAGGGAATCTGCTTTTGCTCTTGCCTCTGTTTTGCCTCTGGATAGGTCTGGGCTTCAGCCCAGACCTATCCAGAGGCCGCCGAATCCCAAAACGTTGTCAAGCCCCCCGGCTCCTTCGTCTCCGCGTAAGCCCTAAGAAGCAAAACACTTGCGCCCGAAAAATGAATTGCATGTTCGCAGTCCCCAGCTGCTATTCTTTAAATAGGGGCCGGAAAGGCCTGCCACGGCATAAACCGTGGCAGCCCTTTCTTATTCCCAACCAGGTCCAGACCTAAGTCGCCTCTTAGAAAGACCTCGGGTTTCGAAGTCCAAGCCTAACTCTCCTCGAATGAAGACCTTGACGCCTAAGTACCGGGGGGGGAGGGGGAGTACCTAAAAGAACCTCGAAATCACCTGATTGGTCACCAGCGCCGCGATGTAAGCGAAGCCGCTCATGTACAGAAACTGGATCGCCGGCAGTTTCCAACTATTCGTCTCGCGCCGAACCACCGCAAGCGTCGAAGTACACTGCATCGCGAAGGCGAAGAACACGACTAGCGCAATCGCTCCACCGATCGTCATATCACCGCGCAGTGCAGCCTGAAGCCCAACTGAATGCGTCGCAGGATCAACACCATAAAGCGTTCCCAGCGTTCCCACGATCACCTCGCGGGCAACGATGGAACTGAGCAGACCAATCCCGATCTTCCAGTTGAAGCCAAGCGGTCGAATCACCGGCTCGATGAAGTGCCCCAGATGTCCAATCACACTCGAACTCAGCAGGGAAAACTGTCCTGCATGGATCGGCAGAACACTCAGCACCCACACAGTGAACGTGCAGGCCAGAATGATCGTTCCAGCCTTCTTCAGAAACAGCTTGCCGCGATCATAAAGCCGCAAGGACAGCGACTGCACTGTCGGCCAGCGGTATTGCGGCAGCTCCAGAACGAACGGCGCGGTGCTCGCCTTCATCACCGACGAGTTCATCAGCTTCGCCGTCAGCATCGCAGCAGAGAAGCCCAGCGCATACAGGCTCAACATCACCAGCGCGCGCAGGCCGATCACGCCGCCAAGAAACTTCTGGTTCGGAATAAACGCCGCGATGATTAGCGTATAGATCGGCAACCGCGCCGAGCAGGTCATGAACGGCGCAATCATGATCGTCGCAATCCGCTCGCGCTTGTTCTCGATCGTGCGCGTCGCCATGATCGCGGGAACTGCACACGCGTAAGCACTGAGAAGGGGGATAAACGCCTTACCGTTCAAACCAATGGCGCGCATCACACGGTCAGCGATGAGCGCAGCGCGGGCAAGATAGCCCGAATCTTCAAGGATGCCGATGAACAGGAACAGCAGCAGAATCTGGGGCAGGAACACCAGCACGCTCTGAACGCCGCTCCAAAGGCCATCCAGCAGCAGCGGTCGCAGCCAGTTGTCAGGCAACAACATCGCAACGTGTTGACCGCCTCGCGTCATCAACTCGGTCAGCCAGTCGCTCAGCGGCTGACCAGCCGCAAAGACGACCTGGAACACGCCGATCACAACAGCCAGAAAGAACAGCGGCCCCCAGATGCGATGGAGCAGCACACTGTCCAGCCGACGCGTCCACAGAGCCGCCTGCGGAGCTTCATACTTTGTGCGCGCCGTCACCTGCGTTGCCCAGCTGCGGCAGCTCGCCGCGCTCTGCAGCACAGGCAGCTGCACCGGGCGCGAACCGTCGTCTGGACGATTACCCATGCGAAGCAAAAACTCGGGGATGACATCAAGGCCGGTGCCATTTGCGGCTGAAATCAGGGCTACAGGATGTCCCAGCGCATGCGCCAGCGCCAGCGTATCGATCTTGCCACCGCGCGTCTCCAACTGGTCCGACATATTCAGCAGCACGAGCGTCGGTAGCCCAATCGAAAACACAGGCGCCGCAAGCATCAGCTGGCGGTTCATGTGCGTGGCATCGAGCACCAGCAGTACGCAATCCGGCTTGGGCACGCCCGCCATCTTGCCAGTCAGCACCTCGACGGCAACACGCGCATCCTCGGAATACGTCGCAAGGCTGTAGATGCCGGGCAGATCGATCAGCGTAAGGTCGTTGCGGCCGATCGCCTTCATGCGGCCGGAGTGGTGTTCTACCGTGACGCCGGGATAGTTCGCGACTTTTTGCCGCAAGCCTGTCATCCGGTTGAAAAGCGTGGACTTGCCGCAGTTCGGCGGGCCTACAAGGGCAACCGTGCGCAGAGGCTTCGGCCCGATCTGAACGGGCGCATCATTGTGTGTGAGATCGACAACAGGTGCGTGACAACTGCTCATACTGCGTCTCCCACTTCCGCCACCTGCAGATAAATGTGCTTCGCGGTCTCAAATCGCAATCCGACTTCAACCCCATCCAGGCGGTAGACGCGAGGATCGCCGGCGGGCGCGCTGCGCAAGACCTCTATACGCGTTCCCGGCAGAAAGCCGAGGTGAGCCAGGTAATGGCAAACATCTTCGGGGAGATCGATGCGTTCGACGACGCCTGCGCTTCCCACCTTCGCGTTACTTAGTGCTGTGACGTCCATCTCACCCTATATGCGACCAAGCCAGTCCTTATTACTATACGATAAATGCGACCGTCGCGGGTGCACATCTGAACGCAGACCAACCGCAAACTAATGTTCGTTGCGATGACCACGTTTAGATGTTTGAAGGGGGGTTATGGTGCGCCCGGAAGGAGTCGAACCTCGATCGCCAAGATCACCTGTTTCAAATCCGGCGTGACCCTGGCTCAAATCGAGCGCTCCGGCGTCGGTTGCGAGCGATGCTGACGGAAATACTTGTATTCGCTACTTTCTTTTCATCGTTCCGCAAAGCTGCTCGCTGAGGGATCTAGCTTTGAGGATGCAACAATCGAACTTGCTTTGGAGCACTGCCTTCGTTCGAGCGAGGTTGGATAAATGAAGATTCACGAGCGATGAAAACTTCCTTTTACCTCGGTCGGACGGATGGGCGGGAGCAAGGGATGGAACGGGTCGACTATTGAGCAATCCACTCGCTGTTCTGTCGCCAGCTTGTTTCTATCTCAGGAATACTCAGCAAGCCGTGACCGTCAGGGCATGTCAGATGCGTCCCGTTGCTTTCGAGAAAGTTCCAGGAAGGTCGCCCTACTCGAGATGGAGACGCGAGTGTGCGCAGGCAGTGTCGGCAGCGCGCATCCTGATCAAGGAAGTTCCAGCGCAGACCTAACAAAGCAAGCAGCGTGAATAGCTGAGCTTGCACAATCACCATAGCCAACGCGTGCACAGAATGAAAAGGCTGCGTCAGCGCAAGGCTGAGCTCGTAGGCAATGATCTGTACGAGAACCAACTTCGAGGCGTGAAAGAGCTTCGCTTTCATGAATCGCAGGCCCTCGAACGGGGTGGATGACTCGACCGGTCGCGACGCAAGAGCAAAGCCCACGACGGTGGTGAGTGACGCTTCGATGACGAGGCGTGGCATTTGCGTCGACAGGAATGCAATCGTTAGCTCCACCCTGGAGAACAGCGCGAGCAAAGGAAGCATTGCGATCAGGCTCATGCTCGCAAGCACGGCAAGGCAGAGCACTGCAGTGCCTGTGGTGGCGCGACGCCAACACTCGACGCGCAGCCAGACGGCATCGCTAAGGAGTCCCGGATAAAGATCGATAGCGCCATGAACGCGGTCCGAATAGGGATGACGGCGATGCCACAGTTCGGCGTGCCAGCAACGAAACCAGTCCGCGCGCTCAGAGACGGGGGTGATGTGACTTACGGCGCGCAGCAGTAGGCGGTCAAGGACAGGCAATGGCGTCGGAAGGCTATGGTTCATGCCTGCTTCTCCGGAATGAGACGCGTCAGCAGGGGATAGCGCTCGGAGACTGCCAGAGCTGCGGCTTTTCCGGCGATCGTTATCTGATGATAACGACGGGGCGGTCGGGCGTTCTGCGTGGCCTCGTCCTCCGGTTCCCAGTTCGACTCCACAAGACCGTCGCGCTCCAGCCGCCGCAACGCCGGATAGACCGTTCCACTCGGCAGACCGGACACCTCCATAATCTCGAAGCCGAAGCGATACCCAAGGCTGAGAGCTTTGAGAATAAGGGCGGCGGTATGGGATAGTCGTTGCATTCGGCTATGTAGTATGCTACACCAGTGTAGTTTGCTACATAGGGTGATGGCCATGCTCGAAGTCCGAAATGTCTCCAAGACCTACCGCAGCATTCCTGCGGTCCAGGATGTCAGCTTCACACTCAACCCGGGCGAGGTGCTCGGCTACCTCGGTCCGAATGGCAGCGGTAAATCCACAACGGTGAAGATGGTGACAGGCCTCATTCAGCCATCGCGCGGGAAGATCCTCTTCCGAGGGCAAGACATCCGCGAAGATCTCGCCACGTATAGAACGCAACTCGGATACGTACCCGAGGAGGCGCAGGTCTATACGCATCTCTCCGGGTTGGAGTACCTGCAACTTGTAGGACGGTTGCGGGGTATTCCGGAGCGCTTGCTGGACACAAAAGCGCGTGGACTGCTGGCACTGTTCGGGTTGGAACACGCGCAGTACTCGCAGATGGTGAACTATTCCAAAGGTATGCGCCAGCGAGTACTTCTCTCCGCAGCGATTCTGCACGATCCGCAACTCATCGTCTTCGACGAACCGCTATCTGGACTTGATGCTGTTTCGGCGATTCTTTTCAAAGAGCTGCTCGTTCTGCTCGCAAGAGAAGGGAAGGCGATCCTCTACATTTCGCATGTGCTGGAAGTCGTGGAGCGTGTCTGCGACCGGGTGATCGTTCTGGCAAAAGGTCAGGTTGTGGCCGACGCTGCACCTCGCGAACTGACAAAACTGATGGCTCTTCCTACATTGGAAAGCGTCTTCGCACAACTTGTACAGCAGACCGATACCGAACAGGTCGCACGCGACCTTGTCGACGTGATGAAGGTGCAACATGCGTGACCCCGCCGTGTTCAAGACACTAAGTCGCTACTTTTTCAGCCGCTTTTTTGAGAATGATCTGCTTGAAGCAAACGGAGACACCCTGACCACTGCGGTGCGCGCTCTCGCGATGGCTGCGGCGCCAGGAATGATGATTGCGTTCTTCTTACAAAACCAATATCCGCAGCGCACGATGTGGGGGAGGATCGAGGATCGCTATTTCTTTGTGCTCTATTCGTTCGTGGTGATGGCTGGAGTGGCGATCTTTGAATGGGAGATGCTTTTCCCTGATCGTCTCGACCTGCTGGTGTTGAGCCCCTTGCCTCTGAAGAGGCGGACGATGCTTGCGGCGAAGCTTACTTCGCTTGGCTGCTTCCTTGGAACCTTTCTAATTGCGGCGAACTTCTTCGGTACGTGGATGCTTCCTGCTGTAAGCCATGAGGGGGTTGCCCGACAATTCTTTGCGCACGCTGTAGCGGTCACCGCAGCCGGCGCCTTCGGAGCGCTTCTCGTGATCGCCTCCGGCGGATTACTAATTTGCGTGTTGCCGTCTCCAGTCTTTCGCCTCATCTCTCCTTTCCTGCGCATGTTCGTTGTGGCGATCCTGGGTCTATTGGTAGTTCACTATGTTCGCTTTGGGGATGGACTCGATCAGACCCTTGATGGCCCAACCCGCTGGGCGAACTGCGTGCCAACGTTCTGGTATCTCGGCCTGTATGAACAGTTATTGCACGGCGCTTCTGAGGCTGGTTTTGTAGCGTCTATGGCTGCGCGTGGCCTGTGGGCACTGATGATCACTGTGGTCATTGCTCTCATTACGTATCCTCTGGCGTGGCTCCGCATGAAGCGAATGGCCCTGGAGAATAATGGCGGACCTGGCGGCAAATCTGGCAGCTTCGTTTACGCCCGTCTCGCACAATGGATAAACCTCGGCGGTCGGCGTGCGGTTCTTCCCTTCATCGGACAAACGATCATGCGCAATAGCCGCTACCAGGTCTATCTCGCGATGTATTGCGGGATCGGGCTGGCATTTGCGGTCGCCTGTGCTTTCACCTTGCAGCCTTCGCTGAGTGGACCACGCCTTGCGCTGTCGACACTTGGCACGCACGCTGTCGTGCCGCTACTCGTCTTCTGGACAATCGCTGGCTTGCGCATCGCTTTTGCTTTACCCGTGAGTCTGTCCGCACGCTGGATTTTCCGGGTCACCGGTTCGAACCGGGAGGCTTGCATTGACGCGGGCCGACTCTGGACGCTCGCCTGTGCGCTCGCTGTTCTGACCCTGGTGCTGGTAGTTCTTGGTTGTCTCGGAACTCCTGCGCGAGTCCTGCTCGTCCAGGCTCTATGCGGGATGACTGTCAGCGTCCTGATAGTGGAGACGCTATTATTTGCAGATCGGGGTATCCCCTTCGCACAGCCACGCGCTCCTGGGAAAACAAGCTTGCCACTCTTGTTGACACTTTTTATTGGTGTGCTGCCTGTGTTCGTTGTGGGTATGGAGCGTTTGTCCTTGTGGCTGGAGCGCAAACCATGGTGGCTTGTTGCAGGCTTGCTCTTGATCCCGATCATGCGGCGAGGAGCAGGATCGTTGCGGAGGCAGTCGCAGCCAGAACTCCAGGACGGAGACGAGGTTGAAGGCGAGTTTCAGTTGTTAGGGCTGGGGTCTGATTAGTGGACTCTGCGCTCCTCGAAGTTGACATCCCTCATCCAGCCTCTTGAGACTAATGCTGGGGAGCGCAACGGTGCCAACGCCTTCGAATTCGGTCGAGGTGAATATCTCAGCGGAGCCGCGTCGCTTTGCGCTTTCGCTTCTTCGGCAGGTTCTGGCCAGTGTGAACGTTCCAGACGCGATGCGCTCGGTCTTCCGGGTCGAGGGTAGTTACCTTCTCGTGGGCGACCGACAGATGGAGCTTCGTCACTTCAAACAGATATTCATTGCGGCTATCGGAAAAGCTGCCGTGCCCATGGCAGATCACGTCCTTGCATCGTTACGTCTCATCCTGCCGGTTCGAGGAGTGGTGGTCGGCGTGGGATCCTGGCAAGGCGCGACAGGCGTGCAGTATCTCAAAGGAAGTCATCCGGTCCCGGATGCGCAATCCTTCGATGCCGCCAGAGCCCTATTAGACCTATTGAGTACGTCCAACAGTGAGACACTGGTCGTCTTCCTCATCAGTGGTGGAGCATCCGCGATGGCGGAAGCGCCTCTCAGCCCGATCATTTCTTCAGAAGAGCTTTCCGCGTTTTACCTCAGGCTGTTGCATTCGGGTCTATCCATAGAAAAGCTGAACACGGTGCGAAAACACTTTTCCGCGATCAAAGGTGGGCGGCTGGCGACGGCTTGCGGCTATGCCACACGCTGCACGGTGCTGCTCTCCGACGTTCCACCAGGAAAATTGGACGTAGTAGGATCTGGACTGTCTCTCCCCGATGTCAGTACTGTGGCCGAGTGCCGTCGGATCATCACAGAAACGCCATCACTTTTGCCGTTATCGCCAGGCGTGCAGGCTTTCTTCGACATGATGCCGGAAACGCCAAAGGTCTTACCCGAAGGCATCGAACCATCGATATGTTGTGCTGCGCTCACAAGCGACTCGCTAATACAAGCTGCAGCACAGATCGTGCGGGATGCAGGCTACCGTGTTGTGATCGATAACACCTGCGATGACTGGGATTATCGTGATGCGGCGAACTACCTCTACCAACGTGCCGTCGCTGAAGCGGAGGTTGGTACCCCGGTATGTATCCTCTCCGCCGGGGAGGTCACTGTTGCCGTTACTGGTGAAGCTGGCATTGGAGGTCGCAACCAGCAATGGTCACTCGAGCTGGCACGGTACCTCGACGGGAAAGAAGGTTTCGTAGCCCTAAGCGCTGGCTCGGATGGCGTGGATGGCAACAGCCCTGCTGCCGGTGCGGTTGTAGATGGCTCTACGTGGAGTCGCGTTGCCGAACTGGGCCTTAGCGGCCTGGAGGCACTAGAGGCATTTAACGCCTACCCTCTGTTCGAGAGTCTGGGAGATGCGATCGTTTGCGGACCGACCGGTAACAACTTGCGTGATCTGCGAGTCATCCTCGTCAATTGAATCTTTAAAGCTTGGTGCGACCGTCAACGATGAGCTAGGCGTTGTTTTGTGGTTATCAGCGCTACAAGGCGACCGGTTTGTAGATATTTTCTTGCAGTGGTGATTTGATTTTCAAGACGCTGAGCAGTGTTGGTGCGAAATTGCCTAGTCGCTCCTCTACAACCGCGGAGCCTTCACGCGACACTCCGGAAGTTGTCGGATTTTCCGGTGACTTCGCCCGAACCCTCCGGTAACGCCGGCGGTCTCAACGGGTCGACGCAACACTACCTGATTTGGAGGTGGTGTTGACGAGACAGGGGATAAGATAAGGTCTAACTGCGGAGCAGAAGGCCGATACATGGCAGCGTTGGAAGGTGGGCGATTCGTTGTATGAGATTGGCCGCGCTTCGGCAAGGATCATGGCCCGATGCAGTTCCTGTTAGCGCAGCACGGCGGGATCGCTCCGGCAGTCCGTCCCTGGAAGTTGGCCCAGCGGCCCAAGACCTGCCTGTTTGCCAAGCACAGGAAGCTCCAGATGGGGGGCGGTTGGATTAAGTCTTTCCAAGCGATCTCACGGGGATGCGAAGAGCGGCGGCTCCGGTATATCGGATGACCTCGTCACTGAGGTAAGCATCCACTGATACAGGTCTGCGATCGGGCAACTGGAACTTCACTATGTGCAGAGGGAGCCGACGAGTGTGCCGAGTCAGATTGATGAGCTCCCGGATCTCCTTTGAGTTGCTTTTCACTAGCTCAGTGGTAGGCTCCGCCCCATGCTTATGATTTACCAGCGTGACCACAATCTCGGCATATTCATTGAGCCTGAGCGGACAAGTACAAATGAACTCCCTTCCAGGACACTCACGGCATTCTGTAGCTTCGCCGGGAGATTGTCAGGGTCTTCGAGGCTCCCTTCGGATACACGGAGTCCAGCCAAATGCTTCTGAATCCAAGGAGGCTTGTCGCTGGCGCCCCTAATCTCGCACGCTTGCCCAGCGTAATTTATTTCGATGCACCAAAATTATAGGATTTGTAGCTCAGGGTGGACGACGAAATTACAGGATCGCAGAGATTATCGGTCGTTTTCGCGCTTGACCACGCTTGATCGCTTTCTGTATGGTTCACACGAAAGCTCCATACGAAGCAGATCGAGGACATATTATTGTGCGGATGAATGAATTCACGCCGATAGAATTCAGCAAGTTTTCAGCGTGGGCTGGAAGCTCTTCTATCTGGTGGAAGCTCAGCGTCACGCTTATGGCAGCCATGCTCACGGGAGTTTCCTCCGAGGCTCAGCAGGATGGGGGTTGGACGACGAGTTGGGGTGCCGCCCAAATGCAACCTTACGGAACAGAACTTCTGCCTGACGGTGCGCTTGAAGGCGCAACCTTGCGGCAGATTGTTCATCTTTCCGTCGGAGGAACAAAGCTGCGACTGCATCTTTCGAATGCTTTCGGTCAGGAGCCCTTGCAGTTGCAGACTCTGCACGTGTCCCTGCCGGAGGGTAGTGAAGGTGCAGGCCCGATCACGACCTCGGTGGATTATGCGGTAACGTTCGCTGGAAAAGCGGAGGTGTCGGTGCCGGCGGGAGCAGAGTACTGGTCCGATCCTGTTCCTATGCCATTGGCCCCTCAAGCCGATCTCGTCGTCACCGTATTTGTGACACACGCGCCTGCCATCCTGACTCTACACGCGGGAGCACGGGCAACGTCGTTTTACGTGAAGGGCCAGCATGTGTCTGATGAACACTTGGATTCGCCACAGACATGTACGCGCTGGTATTTTCTGGCTGGCGTGGAGACCTCTCAGGCAGGTGGCATGGCTACGTCCGTCGTAACTTTTGGAGACTCCATTACCGATGGACACGGATCGACTACGGATGGTAATGATCGTTGGCCCGATGTGCTTGCAAGGAGGATGTCTTCAAGCGAGCCAACGCGCGGCATGGGCGTCGTGAATGAAGGTATCGGCGGGAATCACATTCTCACGGACGGGCTGGGTCCCAACGCGCTGGCACGGTTTGATCGCGATGTGCTGTCAGTCACGGGTGCTCGCACCTTGATTGTGATGGAAGGCATCAATGATCTGGGCGGCCTCGATCGTGTGGTGGCGCATAAGCAGGTGGCTCACGACGCGCTGGTCTCCGAGCTGATGGCAGCATTTGGCCAGATGGTGACGAGAGCTCACGCGCACGGTATCAGGGTACTGGGAGCAACGCTGACGCCTTACGTCGGGTCCGACTACTACCATCCGAGCGAGATGTCTGAAGCGGATCGCGTGAAGCTGAACGATTGGATTCGCCATTCTGGAACGTTCGATGGTGTGGTGGATTTTGATGAGGTACTGCGTGACCCGGCCCATCCCAGCCTCATGTTACCGGCATATGACTCGGGCGATCATCTTCACCCGGGACCCGCTGGATATAAGCGTATGGGCGAGACTGTGCCGTTAGCCGCTCTCCCGTAACGAGCAGCGAATTCCTGCTGCATATGGGGAAAGAAATGGGGTTAAATATGTTTCTTGGAATTGACTGCGGGACGCAGGGAACCAAGGCGCTGTTGTTGGGTTCCGATGGAACAGTCATGGGCGGAGGTTATGCGCGCCATCAGCTGATCGAGCGACCCAGTGGAGCTCGCGAGCAAGACCCGCAATGGTGGGTTGACGCGTTGCGCGTTTCGGTAAAACAGGCGATGAGTACGTGGGATGGCCTCTCTGCGGTTCAGGCGATTGGTGTCAGTGGGCAACAGCACGGTCTAGTGGTGCTGGATGAGGACATGAGAGTGATTCGTCCTGCAAAGCTGTGGAACGACACCGAGACTGCGCCTCAGAACAGCGAAATCATCAAGCGGCTGGGTGGCCGGGACACGTTCCTCGAGCGCTTCGGGATCATTCCCATGACTGGCTACACCGTCTCGAAGCTCCTGTGGATGGCTGAAAACGAGCCCGCGAATTTTGCGCGCATCCGTCACATTTTATTGCCACACGAGTATCTGAATTTCTGGCTGACAGGTGAGCTGAAGGCTGAGCCTGGCGATGCTTCTGGAACGGGTTTCTTTGATGTGAGAACCCGGACGTGGTGCAAGGACGTGCTCGATGCAATCGACGGTGGGATAGGCCAGCTCTACCGTGCGCTACCGACCCTCGTGAACTCGGATGAGTTCGTCGGTAGCTTGCGCACCGAAGTAGCGGAAGAGCTGGGACTGACTTCGGCTTGCAAGGTCTCGGCCGGAGGCGGGGACAACATGATGGGTGCAATCGGCACAGGCAATGTGCGACAAGGAGTGGTCACTTTGTCGCTCGGCACGTCTTCGACTGTCTACTCTTACAGCGACCTTCCGGCGCACGATCCGGCTGGCAGCGTGGCGCCCTTCTGTTCGTCCTCCGGAGGGTGGCTTCCTTTGGTCTGCACTATGAACGCGACCAACGTCGTTACCGGAACGGTCGAGCTGCTTGGACGAACCGTAGCTGATATTGAAGAGGCACTCGAAACAACGGAGCCCGGCGCGGATGGCCTCGTCCTGCTCCCGTTCCTCAATGGAGAAAGAACCCCAGACCTGCCGACAGCGCGCGGATCGCTGCATGGTCTTTCGGCGACTAATTTCGCTCCTGTTTATCTCATTCGAGCGGCCGTGGAAGGAGTGAGCTTCGGGATTTTGAACGGCCTTGATCTAGTTTTGGAGGGAAAGAGGCCAAGGGTGATTCAGGTAATCGGTGGAGGGGCTCGGTCGCGTGCATGGCGACAGCTGCTGGCCGATGCCACTGGGGTGACAATTCAGGTGCCTCAGGAAGAGGAGGCAGGCTGTCTGGGCGCTGCCATGCAGGCTATGGTTGCACAAAGCATTGCGGATGGACATCCGAAGGATTTCGGTTCAATTGCCGATGCGATTGTGCGCGTACGGCCGAAGGATAGCTGCGAACCCAGGCCGCAGCTGCGCGCTAAATATGACGCAGCCCGTGCCGTGTATCAGGGGTGGCTTAATCGCATGTATCCCGCTTTGACTGAGGCTAGACAAAGTCTTGAGACCGGTAAAGGTCCACTTACGCCAGCGCGGGCCTGCAATGAGTGAGCCCGTGGTCTTTTACGAAGTAAATGTTTCAGGTGAAGAAAATTTGATTTTGCAGGGGTTCTGAGATGCGCGTCTTTCTTTCGATCGTTATTTTGAATCTAGGTCTGGCGGCATCAGCCCAGACGACAACGCTGGACTACATGAACCCGGCACGAACGCCGGAGCAGCGTGCGCATGACTTGGTCGCTCGGATGACTCTGGAAGAAAAGGCGGCCCAGACCCTGAATACCGCACCAGCCATTGCCAGACTCAACGTCCCTGCTTATGACTATTGGAACGAAGGTCTGCATGGCGTAGCGCGTTCTGGCTATTCGACCCTGTTTCCGCAGGCCATCGGCATGGCGGCAACGTGGGATGCTCCACTGCTGGGTGAAATTGGCGAGGTGGTCTCTACGGAAGCTCGCGCCAAGTACAACGAGGCTATACGCCACAATGTGCACAGCATTTACTTCGGCCTCACGATCTGGTCGCCGAACGTCAACATCTTTCGCGATCCGCGGTGGGGGCGAGGCCAGGAGACGTACGGCGAAGACCCGTATCTGACTAGTGAGCTTGGGCTGCATTTCATTCAGGGATTGCAAGGACCTGATCCTGAAAGACCCCGCGTAGTCGCAACACCGAAGCATTTTGCGGTGCATAGTGGGCCTGAAAGTGATCGGCATCGGTTCGATGTGGACCCTACGCCGCACGACCTCTGGGAGACTTATCTTCCGCAATTTCGGACTGCGATCGTGGATGCTAAGGCCGACTCGATCATGTGCGCTTACAACGCTATAGACGGTAAGCCTGCTTGTGCCAGCGATCTGCTACTTAAGACCATTCTGCGGGGCGAGTGGAAATTCAATGGTTTTGTGACCTCTGATTGCGGAGCCATCGACGACTTCTTTGAAAAGTCGGCACACCGCTATTCGGCTGATAAGGAGCATGCGTCGGCGACGGCGGTGCTCATGGGAGTAGACACAAATTGCGGGTCAACGTATAAGGCGCTACCGACGGCCGTCAGGCAGGGTTTGTTGACCGAGGCAGATCTAAATAAGGCGGTCGAGCGACTCTTTGTGGCACGCTTCAAGCTTGGTCTGTTCGACGATGCCGCGGCGGTTCCGTACGCTCATATTCCGTTTAGCGAAGATCGTTCTGCCGCGCACCTGGCCCTTTCGTTGAAGGCCTCAGAAGAGTCGATGGTATTGCTGAAGAATGATGGCATACTGCCGCTATCTGCGGGTAGGTATAAGACCATCGCTGTCATCGGACCAAACGCTGCTTCGCTTTCCGCACTCGAAGGAAACTACAACGCAGTGCCTAAAGATCCCCAGATGCCGGTGGAAGCTCTGCGTGCGGCATTTCCAGGGTCTCGGGTGATCTATTCGGAAGGTGCACCCTATGCCGATGGTGTCCCGCTTGCCGTTCCGACGACTATGCTTCGTCCCAGTCCCGATGCCAGCACGACTGGCCTCGCGGCCGAGTACTTCGTCGGCCACGCAGAGAATATGGCGGCGAGTTTTGAGGGTAAGCCGGTTGCGACGCGCACAGATGCCCAGGTGGACTTCGACTGGAACTCGGCCGCTCCGGTGGAGGGTCTTTCTCAGGAGTCTTTCGCTGTCCGCTGGAAGGGCTACATTGTGCCACCGCGTGTGGGAGATCTTGAGTTCAACATGCGGCTTGCGCACTGCTATCCATGCGGAGACCACGAGCACTTTGTCGTGAAAGTCGATGGCCGGGACGTGAGCACCTTTGCAACTGAAGGTGCAGAGGGTCGAGAGAGTACAACGCCGCGCTTCCATGTGAACTTCGCCGATACAAAGCCGCACGCCATCGAGGTGGATTACACGCATCATGCGCCTCTCTTTGGAGCCGGGATCACGCTGGAATGGGTACCTCCGCCAGGAATTTTGCAGGCTGAAGCCCTCAAGGCCGCGCAGCAGGCTGACCTCATTGTTGCGATGATTGGCCTTTCACCGGAGCTTGAAGGAGAAGAGATGAAGGTGCAGGTGGAAGGCTTTTCAGGAGGCGACCGCACTGACATCAAACTACCTGCAAGTCAGGAGCAGATGCTGGAGCAGGTAGCTGCCCTCGGCAAGCCTGTGGTAGCTGTGCTGCTTAATGGATCGGCAGTCGCCGTACCGTTTGCAGAGGCGCATGCGAACGCAATTCTCGAAGCCTGGTATCCGGGCGAGTTTGGCGGTAAGGCCATCGCGCGGACACTCAAGGGGGAAAACAATCCCGGCGGACGTTTACCTGTCACGTTCTATCGGAGCGTCGACGATCTTCCTGCGTTCAGCGATTACTCGATGCAAAACCGCACGTACCGCTACTTCAAAGGCAAACCTGAGTACGGGTTTGGTTACGGGCTCAGTTACACGAAGTTCAGCTACAAAAACCTTCGCGTGAAGAAGCCCATTCTCAAAGCAGGAGAACCGCTCACGGTTACCGTGTCGGTTGAAAATACAGGCGCGGTGGCGGGCGATGAGGTCGCACAGCTTTACTTAGTGCCGCCAGCGACAGGCAATGGCGGCCTGTCGCCTCAACTGCAGTTGGAAGGCTTCAAGCGCATCTCACTGAAGCGGGGTGAGACCCGTGAGGTGGACTTTACACTGACAGCTCGACAGCTCTCTCAGGTGGATGCAAAGGGGGAGCGCGAAGTGCAACCCGGCGAGTACCAGCTGGCGGTTGGCGGTGCACAACCGCATGACCCGCAAGCAGTGACACCGGCGCAGACGGCAACTTTCCGCATCGTGGGAAGTCAGACTTTACAGCACTAATTTGCGGTACAGCGTCCGTGATCGCACGGCAGAGAGCATGCCGCTTACGGCAACAGATAAATGGAGGAAGATTGTGGCGACTGAGTTTAGCGAGTTCGATGTAGTTAAGTTTGAAGGGCCGGATAGCACAAAGGCTCTGGCCTACCAGTTCTACAACGCAGAAAAGATCGTAATGGGTAGGCCGCTCAAAGATCACCTGCGTTTTGCTGTCGCGTACTGGCATTCCCTGGCGATGACTGGCGGCGACCCGTTTGGTGGTCCGACGATCCATCGCAACTGGATGAGCACAGGTGACCCAATCTCGCAGGCAAAGATGAAAGCAGATGCCGCGTTTGAACTCTTCCGGGTGTTAGACGTACCTTTCTTCTGTTTTCATGATGCGGACATGGCACCTGCGGGCGCCACGCTTGCAGAAACGTTGAAGAACTTTCATGCGATGGCGGATTACCTTGGCGACAAGATGCAGACATCGAAGACGAAGCTCTTGTGGGGTACAGCTAATCTTTTCTCTGCACCTCGTTTTATGGCTGGCGCTTCCACCAATCCTGATCCAGAGGTGTTTGCTTGGTCGGCAGCCACTGTGAAGCATTGCATGGATGTAACTAAGCAACTGGGTGGCCAGAATTACGTGTTGTGGGGCGGTCGTGAAGGTTACGAAACGTTGCTGAACACCGATATGAAGCAGGAGTTAGACCACATGGGCCGCTTTCTGTCCTTGGTGGTGGAGTACAAACACAAGATCGGGTTTGACGGCCAGATCCTGATCGAACCAAAGCCGAAGGAACCAACCTCGCATCAGTATGACTTTGATACGGCTACGGTGTACGGTTTCTTGAAGCGCTACGGGCTAGAAAACGAGGTGCGCGTCAATCTCGAAGCCAATCACGCTACCCTTGCAGGGCATAGCTTCGAGCATGAGATTGCAACGGCTGGGGCGCTCGGTATTTTGGGGTCTCTGGACATCAACCGTGGCGACGCGCTGCTGGGTTGGGATACCGATCAGTTTCCGAACGACCTTTGGACCATGACCATGAGCATGTATCACGTCATCAAGGCCGGAGGTCTCGGCAAGGGAGGTTGCAACTTCGATGCAAAGGTGCGGCGCCAGAGCTTCACGCCCGAGGACATGATCCATGCACATGTCGGCGGCATGGATCTGTGCGCGCGGGCATTTCTGACCGCGGCAGAGCTGATCGATGACGGCAACTATGATGCATTGCTGGCTGAACGTTACGCCGGCTGGCAGAGGCCGGAGGCAAAAGCCATGCTGAAGTCGATGACGCTTGAGGAAATCTCAGCCAGGGCGGAGAAGGACGAGATTGATCCGCAGCCGCGATCGGGCAAGCAGGAACAGATAGAAAATCTGTTGATGCGTTCCATTTATTCGGCGAAACTTTAGCGCCAATGTTCAAACAACGAGGTTTGACGTGAACAGACAGGATTTGCGGAGAATTACGCAAACGGGAGCGCTGCTGCTGGTGACAGTAGCGCTCTGCCCTCTTTTGAAAGCTCAAGGTGTCGACGAAGTCCTGAGCCGTAGGGGTGCTGCTTTCACTGGCGTGTATCGCAATCTTTTGAAAGAGCGCGGACACAGCTATGCAGAGATTGATGCGCGGCTGACGACCACTTTTCAGCAGCTCTTTCATGGAGACCCGCAGACGCAGGCCATCTACTATGGCGTGGGTTCCAATCAGAATGGCGCACTTGCTTATGTGACGGATGTGGCTAACCATGACGCACGTACAGAGGGCATGAGTTACGGCATGATGGTCGCGGTTCAGACGAACCACAAAGCTGAGTTTGATGCTCTTTGGAACTGGGCCAATACCTACATGCTCATCACCGACCCGAATAATCCATCGGTGGGCTATTTCGCCTGGTCTATGAATGTCGATGGAACGCCTCGATCCGATTCGCCCGCGCCAGATGGAGAAGAATACTTTGCGATGAGCCTCTACTTTGCGGCAAATCGTTGGGGCAATGGCAAGGGGATCTATGACTATCGTGCGCAGGCTGATCGCATCCTCCACGAGATGCGTCATCATAAGGTGCAGACTGGCACGGCGCCATTCCGGATTCATCCTCAGGATGAGCCCTTTGAGCCGAAGCGCCGAGTCGATCCAACCACGCGCACTTCTGTGCGGATAGCCAAGGTCGGTCCTATGGTGAATGAAGAGTTTTCCATGATCGATTTCGTCCCATCTTTTCCTGCCAACGGCTTCAGCGACCCGAGCTACCATCTACCCGCGTTTTACGAATTGTGGGCTCGATGGGGGCCTGTGGAGGATCGTGTGTTTTGGGCACGTGCTGCTAAAGCAAGTCGCCAGTATTTCGCCTTGGTAACAAATGCTGCTACGGGACTTTCTCCGGACTATAGCAACTTCGATGGATCGCCCAAGCTGACTCCATTCAACCCGCACTCGGGCGACTTCTCGTACGATTCTTGGCGTGTTGTCAGCAACTGGTCGGTAGACCAGAGTTGGTGGGCATCCGATCCGCAAGCACGTGCGTTGAGCGACCATATTCAGGGGTTTCTGTTCAAGCAGGGGATTGATACCTTCTCCGATCAGTACACGCTGGATGGCAAACCGCTCTCAACTCGTCACTCGACAGGAATGGTTGCGACGAACGCAGTGGGTAGCCTCGCGGCTACGTCTGGACCTATTGCCAGCGCTTTCGTTGATGAACTTTGGAACACCCCGGTTCCGAGCGGCGAGCAGCGCTACTACGATGGCCTGCTGTATATGATGAGCTTGCTTCATACCTCGGGTCAGTTCCGCGTCTGGGGACCGGTAATAGCGAAGCAGCGGGAAGGCCATGCGCGATGATGCACCGGTTTCTCACGGCGTGTCTGGCGTTTGGCATGGCCCATGCAACCGCCTATGCGCTCGGTGAGCCGCATCGTGTCTTCTTTACTGAACACCCCGGTGCATTTGCTCTCGCAGATGGTTCCCATTTAGCGCCACTGTATGTCGATCAAGCAGACTGGCCTGGCGTTTCTCGGGCTGTCGCGAGTTTCGCGGACGATCTTCATGCTGTCACCGGCGGGACTCCAGCCATTGTTCACGCATACCCAACGGAAGACTTCCTGCTTGTCGGCACGCTTGGTCATAGCGCTCTGATAGACCAGCTGGTTGCGAAGGGCAAGCTCGACGTCTCTGCTATTCGTGGTCGTTGGGAGACGTCCATCACGCAGGTAGTTACCGATCCGTGTCCGGGAGTACATCATGCTCTGGTCATCGCGGGCGCCGATAAGCGTGGAACGATCTTCGGCGTCTATTCTCTCTCTGAGCAGATAGGCGTTTCGCCGTGGAGTTGGTGGGCCGACGTCCGCATTCCACATCACGACGTACTTTCCGTGTCCCCTGGTCGTGATATCGCGAAGGAGCCTCGCGTGAAGTACCGCGGCATCTTTCTGAACGACGAAGCACCGGCGCTCAGCGGCTGGGCGAAGGAAAAGTTTGGAGGGATCAACCACCTCTTCTACGAGCACGTGTTTGAGCTATTGCTACGGCTTCGCGCTAACTATCTTTGGCCGGCCATGTGGGACAACGCCTTCAATGAGGATGATCCCATCGATCCGAAGCTGGCCGATGAATATGGCATCGTGATGGGCACGAGCCACCATGAACCTATGTTGCGCGCCCAACAGGAATGGAAACGTCACGGGACAGGACCATGGGATTACTCCACCAATGCAGCTGTTCTCGATGACTTCTGGGGTAAGGGAATCGAACGCAATCGTGAGTTTGAAAGCTCAATCACACTCGGCATGCGTGGAGATGGTGATATGGCCATGAGTGCCACCGCCAACACAGCGTTGCTGGAGAAGATCGTCGCAAGGCAACGAGAGATCATTGCCGCTAAGGCCGATCCCGCGATACGAAATCCGCAGATCTGGGCACTCTATAAAGAGGTGCAGAGCTATTACGAACAAGGTATGCGCGTGCCAGACGATGTGACCCTTTTATGGTGCGACGACAACTGGGGCAACCTTCGCAGACTGCCCACGGAGCAGGAGCGAAAACGCGCGGGTGGTGCCGGGATCTATTATCACTTCGACTATGTCGGCGACCCGCGCAACTACAAGTGGCTCCTTACCTACGATCTGCCGAAGATATGGGAGCAGATGCATCTTGCCGTCGAGTATGGTGCTGATCGCGTTTGGATCGTCAATGTAGGCGATCTCAAACCGATGGAGTTCCCCATCGAGTTTTTTCTGTCGATCGCGCGCGACCCCGACCGATGGAACAAAGATAATCTTGACGAATATACGCGATCCTGGGCGACACGAGAGTTCGGTTCTGAACACGCCGATGAGATTGCGCGCCTCGTTACGCTCTACACGAAGTACAACGCTCGTCGCAAGCCAGAGATGCTTGAACCAACCACCTACAAGTTGAACCCCGGCGGTGAGGCGGATCGGATAGAGAAGGATTGGAAGAGTCTGGCTGAGCGTGCCGAGCGGATCAACTCTGTCTTGCCACAGGAACAACGCGCCTCGTTCTTAGAATTAGTCCTCTATCCGATCAAAGCATCGGCGACCGTGGGTGAAATGTACATTGCCGCAGGGCGGAACAACCTCTATGCTCGCGAAGGACGCGCCAGTGCCAACTTCTGGGCGGAAGAAACGCGGCGGCTTTTTACCGAAGATGCAGCTCTTTCGTCGGAGTACAACCATCTTCTCAACGGCAAGTGGAATCACATGATGGATCAAACCCATATCGGCTATACCTACTGGCAGGAGCCGCCAGTAAATGCAATGCCAGCCGTACAAGAGGTACAGGTGCCGGCGGAGTCAAAGATCGGCGTCTTCGTCGGCGATCGGGAGCCCCGTCAAGGCGATCCGCCCATGGCACTGGGGGAGTTTGACAGTGTCAATCGGCAGCAGCGCATGCTTGATCTGGCTCCGATGAGTAGCAGTCCAGTGTCCTACGCCGTTAGTACGAATGCTCCGTGGATTCTTGTAAGTAGTCATTCAGGTGTGATCACACGGGATACGCCCTTAGCCGTTTCTATCGACTGGTCGAAGGTATTGGTGGGTCTCAATCAGGGCACCCTCGTGGTCTCCTCGAGCAATAGTCAGGAGTTTTCCTTCACGATCGAAGCCAGACGTCTGGCTGCGAGCGTGACTGGTTTTGTAGAAGATGATGGGGTCGTGGCCATCGAGGCCGAGCACGCGACCCGGAATCGAGTAGTCAATGACATTGGTTGGCAAGTTTTGCCAGGCTTTGGCGAGACGATGTCCGGGGTGGAAGCTTTCCCGGTTACCGCCAAGCCAACCACCGGCCAAGCGAAGCCTTGTCTCGACTATGAAATAACCTTGCTTAAAGATGGCCGACGCACTCTTGAAGTCGTCCTGGCTCCTACCTTACCGTTCGCGCCCGACCACGGGCTAAGGTTCGCAGTGAGTCTCGACGAGGGGACTGAAAGAGTGGTGGATGCTGGGATGCGCGATACAACCAAAGCCTGGGAGGCGATGGTTGGGGATGGTGTGCAAAAAGTGGAGATTCCCCTAGGCGACGTCTTCGCGGGGAAGCATACCCTACATGTCTGCCGAGTCGATCCCGGCGTTGTCCTTGAGCGCTTCCAGCTTTATGGGTCAACACGTCCTACGGAGTATCTGGGGCGTCCTGAGAGTGCGCGCGCGGGGGAGAGCGTTTCGCGGCCGTTGGCACCATAGGGAATCTAAATGATGGGCTGCTTTTACTTGCGTTGCTTTCCATGTGCTGACCGGTAATATCCTGAGTGGCGTTGAAGAACGACGGCGGCCGCGCCCCGGAGCAGAGCAAGTTCGCCATCGCCGGTCGACATCAAGCGGGGGCCACCCTTCGTTAGAAGTCCAGCAGTGCATTCGCGCTCGATGATTTCGCGGGCAATGTTCCAGAACATGGTCACGTCGCCCGCGAAGAGGATGGCTTCGGGCGAGAGGGCTGCGTCTACCATGCGCAGGCCTCGACCAATGGCCTCCGCCTGCCGATGCAGAGCTCCAAGTGCAGCCTCATCCTGATTGAGGGCCAGCGTGATCAGTTCGTTCATCGTGATCTTGCCGCTTTCCGGTCTCAGTTCACTGTAGTATCTGAGCGCAGCACTGGACGACGCGAACATCTCCCAACACCCGTGCTTCCCGCAGCCGCAAAGCGGGCCGTTTGCGTCTACGCAAACGTGTCCAAATTCACCCGCGAGGCCATTGCGACCGGTGATAAGGCGTCCGCCAGCCAACACAGATGTTCCAAGACCCTCGGAGATCGCGATTAGGACAACATCGCGCATCCCATCAAGATGTCCGAACCACAGCTCTGAGAGCAGACACGCGTTGGCATCATTCTCCAGCTCGACACGAAGCTTTAGCTTCTTGGAGAGTTCACCGCTGATGTCATAGTCGATCCATTTCAGGTTTGGCACCAGCACCAGTCGGTTCGTCTGCGGATCTACTCTTCCCGGTACGCTAAGCCCGACACCTTCAAAACTTTTGCCGGGGTGCTGTGAGCGTAGCTGGTTCATACCGACGGCGATGGCCTCTACGCTCGACTTGACACTTGACGCGAGTGGCACAAGCAGGCGAGAGAGGAAGCGACCGTTCAGGTCGACGACGGCAAGCACCGCCTGCGTTGGTCGCACATCGGCCACCAGCATAAGCAAGTCATCATTCAACAGCAGTTGGGTAGGGCGGCGTCCACGCGCGGTTCGAACCGTTGCGCTTTCTCTTATCCATCGCTCCTCTTTCAACTGCTCGACGATCGAAGAGACCGTACTTGGCTGAAGGCCTGATCGCCTGGCCAAATCAACGCGAGAGATGGGTTGGGCAGCCCGTATCTGCTCGAGTATCAAATCGCGATTGATGTCTCGGGTCAGTTCGCTGGACGCTACCTCGACGTACGCCAGTTCTCTGATCGCGCGCATCGGCGCCCGCTGATTTTTTTCGGGTCGTTCAGTCGGCGCTTTTCGTTGTTCTTTCGCTTTCACTGGCACCTTGCGTGCATCTTCGGATCAAACTTCCGTGAGTTCAAAGATATCGCACTTCTTGTTGAAGGATTCAGAAGGCAGATAGATGTTGGTTTTGCTGGACATGCATTCTTTTCCCCGAACTTTTATTTGTTTCGCAGACCAAACTTTATGTCTGCCAAACGGCAAGGCATGAGTATCTGCAGGAGTTTGCAAAAGGAATGGATATCAGGCCGAAACTCTAGAGGGAAAGCTAAGTACATATAAAATGAATATGTTAACAGCCTCAATCAGATGGTTGAGGCACCGTCTTGAAGGAAAGAAAGACCGTTGCCAATGCTCCTCGAATATATTTTTCGCTCACAAGAATAAGTATTGACAACAACCCTTCGCCGTATGTAAATACTTGTCCCGGTTACCTTCCTTGTTTTTCGTCGTTCTCTAATGGACTTTGCCTTGAGCCCATTCTGATCCGGAAATCGAGCGTTCGAACCCAGCACGCGTTATCCCGGCGAAGTCCTGGAAACGCCTGCTGACTCAAAGAGCGAAGAAATGATTCAGGAGATGGCATGCACACGAATCGACTCGACATTGCAATTGGCCAAGTGTTCCGCAAGACTTTATATACGCACCGTCAACCAGGTTTTCTAAGAGGAAGACTTTTCCGCCTTCCGGTACCTTTCCTTGCGCTCCTCGCGATGATTTTCTGTGTGGCGAGTATGCACGGCCAGACCACGGCCCAACTGTCCGGCACGGTGACCGATCCTTCCGGCGCGTTCGTTCCGGGAGCCAAGGTGGTACTTGTCAACGAAGCTACGCAGGATACACGTGTCGTAACAACGAATAGCGCGGGAGTCTATGCGTTTCCTGCGCTTTTGCCTTCGACATACACGCTTCAGGTTTCTGCGAAGGGCTTCGATCCGAAAAACCTGACCGGCATCGAACTCCACGCCGGCGATCAGCGGACCGTAACCGCGTTTACTCTCACTCTCGGCACCGATACTCAGGTTGTATCGGTCGAAGCATCCAGTGAGATGATTCCCGTCGACAACGGCCAGCGTGAAGCTGTTCTCAGCGCCAAGGATATCGAGAATCTGGCGCTTCAAGGCCGCGATACGACGGAGCTGCTAAAGGTTCTTCCCGGCGCCACGACGACGTCTGGCGGCCTGACCCAGAACAGCCCGTCGTTCAGTGATCTTAATGTTTCAGCGAATGAGAGTTCAATCGGTGGCGGTCTCAACATCAACGGCGTTCCGAACCGCGGTGGCACAGCTCTACTCTCAGACGGCGTGAGCGTGCTTGACCCGGGCGACATGGCTGGCTCTCTTGGAATCATCAGCCCGGAGATGACGCAGGAGGTCAGCGTCCAAACCTCCAACTTCGGAGCGTATCAGCAGAACGGTCCAGTCGTTGTAAGCGCGATCAGTAAGTCTGGAACCTCTCATCTCCACGGGGAAGGTTACTTCGATGCACGTAACGATGCCCTGAATGCAAACAACTGGTACAACAATCACCAGGGTATTGCCAAAGCCGGAGCGCACTACTATTACCCTGGCGGCAACGTAGGTGGCCCCGTGCCTTTCACCCACAACAAACTGTTCCTTTGGGGTGGTTATGAACGCTTCCTGCAGAACACTGGTAGCGGGAGCATTCTGCAATCCTTCATTCCTTCTCCCGAGATGCTGAGCGGCGACTTTACAAGTGACAACGCAGACAACCGCGCTCTCTGCCCCGGCGGATTTACATCTACGGCAACGAACTGGTGCAACAACCTGAATGGGACAATTCTGCCCGATGGAACGACTGTCACGAATGGCATCATTCCTTCTCAGTATCTTGATCCCGGTGCCAAGGCCCTCGCCGCTTTCTGGCCGAAGGCGAATACGAATCCGGCGTCCAACGGAAGCGGATACAACTACGTCCAGCCAATCAATAACACCAATAATGGCTGGATCTATCGCGCTCGGATGGATTACAACCTGAGCGATAACGATAAGTTTTACGTTGCTTACCAGCAGGCGTACAGTCAGGAGCTCGCCCAGGGCAATGGAGCGCATATCTATTGGACACCTGGCAACTCGATTCCGGCCCCAGGCGGCGGACTTGTCGGCAAGGTGTATACCAAGCAGATCTCCGGACACTTTGTTCACACCTTCAATGCTTCTACGACCAACGAATTCATCGCTGCGTGGGGCTTCGGCAGCTTTCCCTTCGGCCCTCCGAACCAAGCAGCTGCGGATAAGAGCACTCTTGGTTACACCTATGGTTCTGTGTTCAATGCGTCGCAGTTGATTCCGTCTTACAGCTCGGCCGGAAACCAGACTTTCCCTGATTTTTCGCAGGGAGACTGGTTCGAGCCGAATGGTTATTACCTTGTTCGTAAAGAAGTTCCAAGCTTCACGGATAACTTTACTAAGGTGTTCAGATCCCACACGATCAAGATCGGCGCCTACACGCAAAATACGGGCAATCTCCAAGGCAACGATGGTGTAAGTCCGAATGGCAGCATTTCAAGCTTCAGCGGCCAGCAGCCAAATATCATCACGGGTCGACAGGTGGGTTCACCGCAGAACCCTGTCGCTAACTTTGTCATCGGCGATGTCACCGGCTACTCAGAGAGCAATTCTGCTCCGGTAAGCGATATGGCCTACCAGAACACGGCGGTCTATATCGATGACTCATGGAAGGCGAGCCGACGGCTCAGCATTGAAGTTGGTGCGCGCTTCGAACATGTCGGTCATTGGTACGATCGGCAGGGGACAGGTATGGCTGTCTTTATCCCGAGCCGCGTCTTTTCCGATTACACCTCCGGCAAGATCGACCCAGGCTTCTACTGGCACGGAATCGATCCGTCAATTCCTCTAGGTGGTCAGCCGAACCGCTTCGCGTTCGTGTCGCCTCGTCTCGGCATGTCCTACGATGTGTCCGGAAATGGCAACACGGTCATTCATGGAGGATGGGGTGTGTACCGCTTTGCCGGTCAGTACAACGACTATGCTTCTGCGCTCACGACAGCGCAGGCGGTGAAGACCTACAATCTACCCGGCCAGCGCAGCGTTCTGCTGTCGCAGATCTCTCAGTTGGCGGTACCAACCTGCACCAAGGCACCCTGCGGGATTACAGGCACGCAGACCGGCCTGGACGCTAATGATTATGGCGTGCCGATAACGTATGCCTATAACCTGACAATCGATCACCGGTTCAAATGGAACACGTTGCTCGACGTCGCCTATGTTGGCAATACAAGTAGCCAGATTCTTGATGCCGGTGAAACGATTGAAGGCAGCAACTTCAACGCTTTAGCCGATAAGAATAAGACGCCCGTTGGCGCGTACTTCAAGCCCGATCCCATCACGGGTGTCATCTCTCTGAACCCAGAGAACCTTGGGACCAATCCAGATGGAACGAAGACGGGCAACGCTGCAGCCGACTATCGTCCCTACGGATATGCGTATGGAACCAACAGCGTCTATCAGCCACAAAGCACAGACTACTCGAACTACAACGGCCTGCAAGTGGCTTACCTAAAGACTTCAGGTAAGTTGACGTTCGATTTCAACTTCACGTGGTCGAAGACGCTGGGCACAGCTCTGCAGGCAGATCCTTTCGTGCTGCGCCATAATTACGGCGTAGAGGCGATCGATCGTCCTTTTGTCTTCAACTCTTCCTATACGTATCAGGTTGGTAAGTTCAACCACGGGAACGAACTGGTACGTGGAGCTCTCAGTGGATGGACTATCTCTGGTATTTCGACATGGCAGGCGGGTGGTAGTTTGCTTGCACTGCTAGGTAATGGCGTGCCGAACTACGGCCTTACCGAAACCTATCAGAACATTCCTGCGGCAGCTGCCGCTAATGGAGTGACCTCTGGAATCGGAACGGCAACGTACTTCGGAACCGATGCTCCAATCGCCATCCAACCAGTTCTTACTTGTAACCCGAACAAAGGACTTGCTTACTACCAGAGGCTTCAGCTCAAGTGCTTCTCGGCTCCAGCCGTGGGCACCAATGGCGGACAAGCTTACCCCTATATGAGCATGGCCTCGTTTTTTGACAATGATCTGGCTATCTACAAGTCTTTCCATGTAGTGAAGGCACAGAGCGTACAGGTTCGCTTTTCTGCCTTCAACTGGCTCAATCATCCATTACCGCAGTTCAGCTCCGCTAACCAGGTCACGCTCAAATACAACGTTGACTACAACTCCAAAGCGATCACGCTCAACCAATGTCCTGTTGGCAGCCCGAACTGCGGTGGTACCAGCCCTACCTTCGGATTCCTCGATTCGAAGACTCAAGGTCCGTACGAGCGCATCATCGAGCTGAACATCAAATACCTTTTCTAACGTTAGACTCCTCCCAGCCGGAGTGCGCATTCAGCGCGCTCCGGCTGTCTTTTGCCTATCACCTTTGTCTATCGACATCTACCGCTACGAACCTCTATGCTGCAGACGGATTGAAACATGATGAAGACTGGATCTAGAACTCGGGCTCATCTCTTCTATCGGTGCCTGATCCTCATTTTTATGACTGATATAGCAGGCGCTCAGCACACCCCAACGCCGAGTTCGACTGGCGAATCAATTCTGCAAAAACGCTATAGTGGCGCGCAGCGTTTTCAGGCTTCTGGAGATCTTTCCCACGCAGCCGAGCAGTACCGTATCTTCCTAGCCGACGCTCTGGGTGAGATTGCTTCTGGATGGGCACAAGCCGGCCAATATGCCGCAGCAAAGGATGATTTCGACGAAGCTCTTCGCTTAGTGCCCGACTTTCCGGTACTGCAATTGGAATACGCCCATGCTGCTTTGAGATCAGGAGACACCGATCATGCTGAGATGCTGGCGAACGAACTACTACAGAAATATGCTGGCCAGGTGAAAGTCGAGACTGAGGCACATCGAATCCTTGGCGAAGCGTTTCTGGCTGGAGATAGGAACGCAGAGGCTAAAGTTCAGTTTGAAGCCGCCGTGCTTTTAGACGCGAGCTTCGCTAATGGTTATGAACTGGCAGTAGCCGAACTTAATCTTGGCGATCTGGAAGCTGCAAGGAAGGTTTTCGCAGAGATGCTCTCGTCTTTCGGCGATACGGCTGCGCTGCACATGTACTTTGGTCAGGCGTATGGAAACTCTGACTTTCAGTCTGAAGCGGTCGCCGAGTTCCAAAAAGCACTTGAGAAGGAACCGCATCTACGCGGCGTCCATTATTCGCTTGCTGTCGCATACCTCGCTGCAGAAGGCGACTCAAAGCTGGCAGCGGCGGAATCGCAGTTGCGGGAAGAAATATCAATTTCGCCAAGTGATGCCCTGGCGTATTCTGCGCTTGGACATCTGCTTGCAACACATGGCGAGGGTGCAGCGGATCGAGCTCAAGCCGAATTCAATCTGAAGAAATCGACAGAGCTCGATTCGATGAATCCGGACAGCTTTCTCTATCTGGGGCAGTTCTATGCCGATCAAAAGCGGTTGCCCGAAGCAGAAGGGGCTCTGCGCAGATCCATCGCGCTCACCCCCGATGTTTCGCGGAATGCGTTTCAGGTTCAGAAAGCCCATTATCTTCTTGCACGTCTGTTGATGCAAACAGGAGATAAAGTCGAAGCCGAAAAAGAATTCGCTGTATCGCAAGCACTGCTGAAACAGAATCTCTCACGAGACCAAGGACGGCTCTCGGAGTATCTCGGTGAGAAAGGGAGATCCGGAGTTGCGGCTGAATTCAAACAGTCGATGCAGGCTCCTGGTCAGATCTCTGCAAATCATCTTCAATCGACAGGCGCTGTGGACGCCTTCGAGACTCGTCTGAAGCCTGCCATCGCGGACAGCTACAACAATCTAGGCGCCGTCGCGGCCAGCACAGAGGATTATGGTGTAGCACTCACTTACTTTCAGCGTGCACGCGTGTGGGACCCGTCGACTCCTGGCCTCGATTTTAACTGGGGACGAGCTGCCTTTGCAGCCGCTAAATACGATCAGGCAGTAGCTCCGCTCCGTCGCTATCTTCTTGCTCATCCACATGAGGATGGTGCGCGACGCGTTCTCGGCTTGAGCGAATTTATGATCAAAGACTACGGAGGCGCACGCGAAACTCTTGCGTCACTTGCGTTGAATCGCGAAGAGTCACCGAAAATTCAGTTCGCCTACGCGGACTCCCTGCTCCGGACTGGCGATGCCTCTGCCGCTATTCCTCTCTTGGAGTCATTGCGAAAGAACAGCCCGGAGGTGCCGGAGGTTTCGTCCGCGTTGGTTGAGGCATACGCGGCAGCTGGAAGGAAATCGGAACGGCCCCTAGGGAAGTAAGAATTATCGATTTGGTTGACCTGGTTTGATTCTTTCTGGAGAAGTGACGCCGGTGCCCTCTAAGAGCGAATAGATCCGATCGGCCTGAAGATTCTTGACCAGATCCTTCTTGCCAGAAGGCCAGGTAATCTCAATCAAGTCGACCTTTTCGTGGCTGCCCAATCCGAAGTGCAGGCGAAGGTCATTCTGTGACAGGTAGCCTCCTCCGCTCAACACCTCACCTACCTGTATAAGGTCTCCAGCCAAAACGCGTACGCGTGCGTTGAGTGCGAGGCGGTTACTCTTCGTACCCGCCAGCTCAAAACCTATCCAGTGGTTGTGCTCGGTATTCTCAGACCTCAAAATCATCGGTCCGCCTTCAATGTTCTCTACGACTAATTCAAGGTGTCCATCGTTGAAGAGATCTCCGACCGCCAATCCTCGGCTCACTTGAGCTACTTGAAGAGCAGGTCCGGCGGCTTTGCTTGCATCGCGAAATGTTCCATCGTGGTTATTGAGGAAGAGCAACTTTGGCTCGCGGTACTTTGTGCCAACCTCCTTCGAATCGACCTGCGGATAGACATGGCCATTCACCTGGAGAAGATCGACCCAACCATCATTGTCGGCATCGAAAAATGCATCACCCCATCCCACGTACGGAGCGGTTGCTCGAACGAGTCCAGCCTCGGAAGATACGTCACTGAAGCTCAGATTGCCATCATTTCGAAAGAGCGTCGTATACTCCTCGCTGAAATGCGAAAGCGCAAGAGAGAAGCGCCCGGTATGCAGGTCATCGCCAACGGCTACGCCCATATTGGCTTGCTCATATCCATCCTTATTGACTGCTAGACCTGATGAATAGGCGACGTCCGTAAAGCGTCCCCCACCGTCGTTGCGATACAAGTAATTTGGCTCTCCATCGTTTGCAACAAATAGATCGAGCTTGCCGTCGCCGTTGAAATCAGACCAAACGGCGGACAATCCAAAATATCTCTGAGGGTCGTCAACTCCAGCTTCCTTCGATACCTCTGCGAAGGTGCCGTCTCCATTGTTGTGATACAGGGAATCGGGCGAGCCTCTCAATCCGCGAGGTCCGCACTGCACCGCAATATCGTGATAGGTGCAGGTCTTCTTCGAGCCTAAAGTGGGCAGATCATTCAGGTCGAGGTCGACATAGTGAGGCACGAACAAATCGACATTTCCGTCGCCATCGTAGTCGCCAAAGACTGCGCCGGTTGCCCAGCCCTGGTCTCTGCTCAGTCCCGAGACCTTCGTCACATCCGTAAACGTGCCATCACCATTGTTGCGATACAAAACGACGCCGCCGAAACATGAAACGAGGAGATCGGGCCAGCCATCATTGTTGTAGTCGCCGACGGCTGCACCCATTGCCCAGCATGGATATCCAACGCCTGCCTTGTCGGTCACGTCGGTAAAGGTTCCATCCCGATTACTGCGATAAAGTGCGCTCCTGGCTTTTGTCCCAGCTAGAGACATGGCGACATCCGGCGCGTTGGTGAAGAAAATATCAGGCCACCCATCCCGATCGAAGTCGATCAGGGCTACACCGCCGCTCATGGATTCAACGATGTAGCGTTTATCTATTGAGGATAGGTGTGCGAAATGAACGCCCGTGCCGGCCGTTATGTCGTCCAAGATAACTGCCGCCCTCTTGCCGGGAGGCGATCCTTTCACCGGAGGGTGGTCTGGCGAAGGAGTTGTTTGAGTTTGTGCAACAACAGCGGGCATCAGAAAAGAAAAAACGATGCACTTTGCAAGCGCTAGAGTGCATGCGTGACCTGCCAAGGTAAAGCGTCGCAACCAATCGACAGGCCCACACTTGGGCCGCCTGTCTTCTTTCGGAACCGCGGTAGGGAACTGCTGGGGTCTCATCGGATTGGTGTCCCCTTGCAAGGCCGAATGGATTGCAAGGTAGCAGATACGATTATCATATTTCGAATACTCAGTGCTTGGATGTTAGCTGATTAAGCATATATTGCAGCCAACGAAAGATATGCTCAGAATTCGAATTCACCACGCAACACAAGATTATCTTTTCAGCACGGAACTTAATCTACGCAGGCCCCTTGCGTAAAGTCGCCTTGCTTGAATATATTTGGGCGGTCAAAATTATGCGCCCAATGCTGAGTGCCGTTCTACATAAGCGAACTCCCTTTTTCAGAGGGCTACTTGTTCTCGGCTTCTCCTATTTAGCCGCTGGAGCCTTGTCTCAGACACCTGACATTACAGCGGCCATCGACATTTCGAAAACAGGCGCAACTATCTCCAAGAACATGTATGGGCAATTTTTAGAACATGGCGGAGATATCGTCAATGAGGGCCTCTGGTCGGAGATGCTTGTCGATCGGAAATTCTTCTACCCGATAGAGACGACCGCGCCGACACCACCCCCTGCGATTGGCAATGCTGCCGGAAATCCGCGTTTCGCGAATATCCCGAAGCGCTGGTGGAGCCCTGTGGGCGGAGACAGCGTCGTTACGATGGACAATAAAGCTCCCTACACTGGCGACCAATCGCCGAAGGTGCGCCTTGGCGGGGCTGAGCCGCATGGTATCAAACAGTCGGGGCTCGTCATCCGGGCTAGGAAAGCGTACACCGGCCGCATTATTCTCGCTGGCACTCCGGGCACGGTTGTCAGGATCGCTCTGATCTGGAACGACGGCGCTCATGGTCGCCAAACCATTACCGTCCACTCTCTGAGCCGGGGCTATCGTACCTATGCCTTGCGTTACATCGCCGACGCCGACAGCGACAACGCCGTGCTCGAGATTACAGGCACTGGTCGCGGCCAGTTCCACGTCGGCGCGGTCTCGTTGATGCCGGCGGACAACGTTAGCGGGTTTCGCCCGGAAATCATCGCCGTGCTCAGGCAACTGCGCTTCGGCGTTCTTCGCTTCCCCGGTGGCAACTTTGTTTCTTCCTACGAGTGGCGAGATGGGGTGGGGAGCATCGACACGCGGCCGCCCATCTTTGATCCTGTGTGGCACGCTTTGCAGCCGAATGACGTTGGCACGGATGAGTTCCTGACATTATGCAGACTGGTAGGCGTTGACCCATATATCACGGTTAACGCCGGCTTTGGTGATGCTTGGTCAGCGCGCGAGTTGGTGGAGTATACGAACGGCGCTGCCACCACGCCCATGGGCAGGTGGCGCACGCAGAACGGTCATCCGGCACCCTACAACGTCAAGCTGTGGGGCATCGGCAACGAGCCCTGGGGTGACTATCAGATGGGTGCGATGGCGCTGCCGCAGTACGAACTGAAGCACAGTCTTTTCGCTAAAGAGATGAAGAAGATCGATCCTACCATCACACTGATTGCCGGTGGCGCCATGCCGGACGTGATGGAAGGCGCCGATCAGGCCCGCCGCATCAACGGGCAGTATGTGCCGGATTATCTTTCCTCAGCCGACTGGACCGGTCAACTGCTTTTGCACTGTTTGCCGAACATCGACATGGTGAGTGAGCATTACTATGCCTCTGGCAGCGTGCACACCGACATGAGATTGGGCAAAAAGGTGCCTATTGAGCCTCCACTCTCCTCGATCGAGTTGCAGCGTGCCGCCGCGGTACAAGTGCGCGCCAAGTACGAGCACTACGAGAGGTACTTGGAACTGATTCCAGCGCTCAGGGCCAAGCCGGTGCCCATCGCTATCGACGAGTGGGCCTACTTCCTGCCTGGCAAGCGCGACTCCTATTCGACCGTTCCTGCCTACGCCTGGGCCTTCCACGAGATGTTCCGCCACTCCGAAATCTTCCAGATGGCGAACCTCACTTTTGCTACCTCGACTTTCAGTTCCAACGGCGCCGAGGCTGTGCTCAATCCGACGGGACTGCTGTTCAAGATGTACCGCGACCACTTTGGTGTCATTCCAGTGGAGGTTAGCGGCAATTCGCCGCAGCCGAAGCCCCGCTTCCCTGCGGGCGGAGATCAGCCTGCGATCAACCCCGGCAGCCCGACGTATCCGCTGGACGTAAGCGCCGCTCTCAGTGTGGACCGTAAGACCCTCGCTATTGCAGTGCTCAACCCGTCTGATGTCGAACAGAGTCTTCATCTGGACATCCACGGTGCAGCTCTAGCCTCCGCGGGCAAACTGTGGCGTATGGCGCCCAACTCCATCGATGCCACGGTCAAGGCTGGTTCGCCTGCGGAGGTGAAGGTCGAAGAACAGTCACTCGGCACACTGCCAGCCGTGGTCACACTTCGCCCCTACAGCGTCAACATCTACTCCTACCCCGTTCAATAGAGGCCCGTCCAAAGCCATGCTCCAAGCTCGCAAGCTCTTCCACCGCGTCACCATTTTCATCGCTCTGGCAAGCGGCGCATCGCTCGGAGCGCAGGTGCAAACCATCGTCCCGCCTTTGATACCAGGCGCGAAGCCAGCTACGGTGGAACACATCAAGGTGCATAGCGCGGCCATCGAGGGCAACCTTGAAGGCGAGCCAGCCGATCGCGATGTGATCGTCTTTCTGCCGCCCAGCTATAAGCACGACACCGGACGCCACTATCCGGTGTTGTACGCACTGCATGGGTACTTCATCGGTGCCCAACAATGGAGTGGTGAGATCCACGTGCCGCAGACGATCGAGGGTGCTTTTGCGCAGGGCGCAAGGGAGATGATCGTTGTCCTGCCCGACTCTAAGACCGTCTATCTGGGATCGTTCTATTCCAGTTCGGTAACCACTGGCGACTTCGAGCGTTTTATCTCCCATGACCTGGTGGACTATATCGACGCGCACTACCGTACCCTGCCGACGCGTGAAAGCCGTGGCTTAGTAGGCCATTCTATGGGTGGATACGGCGCTTCTCGTATTGGGATGAAGCATCCCGATGTGTTTGGCGCTCTGTACATCATGAGTCCCTGCTGTCTATCACCCCTGATGGACGGCGGCCCGGCGCCGGTCGGCGATGCGAAGCAACGCGCAATCGATAGCGAGAAGAGAGCCATCACCGCGAGGTCGCCAGCAGAACTCGCTGCCGCATCGCCCGGTTTCGCTGCCTCGCCCTACGCCACCGCAGCCGCGTGGGCACCCAACCCAAAGAATCCGCCTCTTTATTTTGACCTCCCCACCAAAGATGGTATTCCGCAACCGGAGATCATCGCCAAGCTTGCAGCCAATGCACCTCTGGCCTTTGTGGACCAGTACATCGGCAGTCTTAAGCAGTACCGCGCCATCGCGATGGACGTGGGCGACCAGGACGGGTTGCGCTTGGACGCGGCGAAACTTCACGCGGTGCTTGACCGCTACGGCATCGTCAACGCTTTTACGATTTATCCCGGGACGCACACCAGCGCTGTGGCGGACCGCTTCCAGAACTTTGTCATGCCGTTTTTCAGCAAAAACCTCTGCTTTACGGACCCCTGTCACTAAGATCCAGCAACACTTTGGAGAATGTCATGACCCATCATCTGAAATGGACTCTCGCTGTCGCCGCCTTGTGCACGGCGCCGCTTATGCCGTCTTTCGCGCAGCAGGAGACAGCGCACATGCCGTTCATGAATCCGCAACTCGCCCCGGAGGAGCGCGCCACGGACCTGGTGCATCGCATGACGTTGGCGGAAAAAGCATCGGAGATGCAGAACAACTCCGCCGCCGTGCCGCGCCTCAATATCCCCGCCTATCAGTGGTGGAGCGAGGCTCTTCACGGCGTGATCAATGATGGCGTCACCGAGTACCCAGAACCGGTGGGACTGGCGGCGACCTTTGACCCCGCAGGCATACACGCCATGGCAGGACAGATAGGGGTCGAAGGCCGCATCAAGCATGTGCAGAACCTTCGCGAAGGCCACGTCGGCATCATGGGAGGACTCGATTTTTGGTCGCCCAACCTGAACATCTTTCGCGATCCACGCTGGGGCCGTGGACAGGAGACGTACGGTGAAGATCCATTTCTGACGGGGCGCATGGGAGTAGCCTATGTAACGGGACTGCAAGGCGACAACCCAAAGTACTACCTGGGTATCGCTACCCCGAAGCATTTCGCCGTTCACAGTGGCCCTGAGCCGACCCGCCACTTCGCCGATGTCGACGTGAGCAAGCATGACGAGGTCGATACTTACGAGCCGGCCTTTCGCGCGGCCATCGTCGAGGGTAAGGCAGCCTCAGTGATGTGCGCATACAACGCCATAAACGGTGAGCCAGCCTGTGCCAACCAGTATCTCCTGCAGGATCAGCTGAGGGGGAAGTGGGGCTTTCAAGGTTACGTCGTCTCCGACTGTGACGCGGTGCGCGACGTCGCAGCGAATCATCGCTATCGGCCCACGCAAGCACAGGGTGCGGCCATCTCGGTTATCCGAGGCATGGATAACGAGTGCGTAACCTTCTCCACTCGCTTTGGCGAGCCTGTCGAGAAGGCTTACATCGATGCCGTGCAGCAGGGCTACCTGCCAGAAAGCACGCTCGATACCGCGCTGGTCCGTTTGTTCACCGCACGCATCAAGCTTGGTATATTTGACCCGCCTTCGATGGTGCCCTACACGAGCATCGAGGAGAAAGAACTGGATAGCGCTGAGCACCGCTCCCACGCGCGCAAGTTGGCGGAAGAGTCGATGGTGCTGCTCAAGAACGATGGCCTGCTGCCTCTCAACCCGGAGATCCACAAGATTGCCGTGGTGGGACCACTGGCGGAGCAGACTGAGCCGCTCATCGGCAATTATGCGGGGCACCCAACTCATATCGTCTCCATTCTTGAAGGGCTGCGCGCGCAGTTCCCAGGTGTCACAATTACCTACGTGCCCGGCACACAGTTTCTGCATTTCGACGGAACCCCCGTCCCCAACAGTCTGCTGACCACTAGTGACGGTAAGCCTGGTCTACATGCCGAATACAACGAAGGCCGTCGAGGCTTCGACGATGTGCCCAAGAAGCTGGTGGAGCGAACAGAGCCAAACATCAATCTTTCCAAATCGACCATGCCGAAACAGGTCGAGAACCGCAAGCGCTTCGGCGTAGAGTGGACCGGCTCTCTCACGCCCACCGATACAGGGGAGTATCTGCTCGGTGTGCGCAGCCAGGGTTCCGTTCGCGTGAGCGTCGACGGTAAACAGGTGGCTTCATCTTATGGCGGTGGTCATGACCCTGTGCCCGTCATGGGCCGCGTGAAGCTTGAGAAAGGGCGCAAGGTGGCGCTTGAAGTCTCCGGAGGCACACAGGACGGCAACGCCTATGCTGAGCTGATCTGGAGCAAATACGATCCTGCAGTCGCACCTGAAGCCATCGCCGCTGCGCGCAATGCGGATGCGGTGATTGCCGTCGTGGGCATCACCAGTCAGCTTGAAGGAGAAGAAATGCCCGTGACCGAACCAGGCTTTCTAGGTGGCGACCGCACCAGCATCGATCTGCCGCAGCCTGAAGAGAACTTGGTGGAGGCAGTCGCAGCGACAGGCAAGCCCCTTGCTGTGGTGCTCGTGAACGGCAGCGCATTAGCCGTGAACTGGATCAACGACCACGCAAACGCGATTCTTGAGGCCTGGTATCCCGGTGAAGAAGGTGGCGCGGCCGTGGCCGAAACATTGAGCGGGAAGAGCAACCCCGCCGGTCGGCTGCCGGTCACCTTCTACAAAGGCGTGGAAGGACTACCAAACTTTGAAGACTATGGCATGGCGAACCGCACGTATCGCTATTTCACGGGCAAGCCGCTCTACCCCTTCGGCTACGGCCTCAGCTACACCACCTTCGGCTACAGCAACCTCTCGCTTTCCCAATCAACCATTGCCGCCGGGCAACCCGTAGACGTCGATGTCCTCGTGACCAACTCAGGAAAACTTGCGGGGGATGAGGTCGTGCAGCTTTACCTGAAGTTTCCTGACGTCAAGGGAGCTCCGAAGGTCGCTCTTCGCAGCTTCGAGCGCATCCACCTTGATCCCGGTGCGAGCCAGAAAGTACACTTTCACCTCACTCCGCGCGATCTCGGCATGGTCACAGAACTCGGCTCGCCAATCGTCTCCGAGGGGGACTACAGCGTGAGCGTGGGAGGCGGGCAGCCTGGAACTGGGAGTCCTGGCGCATCCGGCAAGTTCAGCGTGACCGGCACATATGCACTGCCTGAGTAGCCTTCTCTCTAGGGAGGCCATCCCTCTTTCTTGCGCTCTACTTTAGAGCGTAGGGATCTGCTGGTGCGTTAGCGGCGACGTGTTCCTTTGGCGCTTCAAGCGCCACTGCCCCAGTAAGTCCGTGGCCGTGCGTGTTATTGGTGCTCAGGAGCGGGCCTGTGAAGCCCGTGGCGGTGACGATGACTTGCCATGATCTGTCTGACAGGTAGATAATTCGTCCGACTTCATCGACAGGTCTTCACTCTCTATGAAGTTGCACGCGATCTGCAGTCTCCGGGAGTAATCTTTGCGTCCTTCGCGCCTTCTCCGCATCCTGCTGCTTGCCTCGGCCTATTGCTTCACATTCAAGTTTGCTGCTCAGCAGCCGGGCGGAACACCAATTTCCTCACCGCCCACGCCAGAGCCTGGGCTGCTCTTCTATCTATCCGGGGATCATGGCTTCCAAGCCGACTTTGCCGCCAGCGGGCTCGCCGATCCCAACTTCCTCAAGGACGTCAAGATCCTCCCCAATGGCTCTAAGGGTAGCTACCTCCAATGCGGAGATACGCAGCTCCTTAGCTATTGGGCTCCCGGCAACATTTACGCGCAGCGCGGAACGTTGGCTTTCGATTGGCGCGCACGCAGCTCGGTAGACGATACCGCTTTTCCAATTTTTCGTGTCGGTTACGGCGACCACTCGTCGTGGGACATGGTCTGGCTTCGCATCGACTACAACGGCCACGGCTTTGATGCCTTCGTCACAGATGTTAACCTCGGCCGCACCCGCGTCAGCTATACGCTCCTCGCGCCACTTGATCCCATGTCCTGGCAGCACATCGCGATCACGTGGGATGAGACCACCGGTATTAGCCTCTACCTGAATGGCAGGCTCATCGGCTCCGCTGCCGCAACCGGCATGTTCGATGCAGCACTCGACCAGTTTGGCCCTCATTCGCGTGTCATCGCCCCCGATGGTGTGGAGTCCAGTTACAACTACGATCGCGGCGGCGACCTTGATGAACTCCGCATCTACGACCGCGCCCTATCGGACACCAACATCACTCAACTCTCCAAGCACGAAACTCCAACCGAGATTCCATCTCTATCGCGCGATCTAGCCCACCGTAACTGGCAGTCTGAATGGCTCTTCGACAATGGCTGGAATCGTCCGGACGATATCCCCGCGCCTCTTCCCACCGCCGAAACTACTGTGCGCAAGGTACAGATCAACGACGCTTACGACCTCAAGCGCTGGTGGTATAAGGGCATAGACGGCATTCGCGAAACCACCTGGCCGGGCGTCTACAACCGGTCTCGACTGCCTAACCGCTATGACTATTTCCAGCTACCCGACTGGGATTGCTACGCGCTTTCTGGCAAGTCCATCGTCTTCCACATGCCGGATGAGAAGTGGAACCATCTTGAGATCGAAGGTGGCGCATGGGGCAGGGCTGCTCTCTTGACGCCGAGCAACGACCCTGGGTCCGCAGTCAATCCTGATCAGTACGACACCGAGCCTCTGCTAGCCAAGACACTCTTTGATCGGCCTCGCGGCCAACAGCATACCTCACACGACTTCGCTATACCTTTGACCGGCCAGCTTGTTCGCTTCACCAACGAGCAGATCGAGTGGCCCATTCAGGAGTTGTCGGCCTACTATGTCCACCCAGGCAAAGCTCCCGAAGGCTTTGCCACGCTGCGCTATACGCTCACGGCCTCTGGTGCCGTCGACAACCCCGCACTTATCTCTCTTGAGCACTTCATCAAAGGCCGTTATCCCTCTGACGAACGCGCGACGATCGTTGCTAGCCCCGGTTCTACCCCTGCGAGAGTTCGAAATACTCCAACCACTTCGTCTGATTGTCATCCAAAGCCAAACGAGGGACTCGTGCCAGCCGAAACCTGCACGCTTCAGCTTCCGCTCGTCCACATTCTTATCCCCTCAGACTTCCGTGATCTTCAGGCCGATGAAGGACACGGCACGGGTTATAGCTGGCGAAACCTGCACGCAGGCCTCGACGGCATCTCCTTGGATATCCCCGCGCTCAATCTCAAGCCAACCAACGGCCCATACATCCCGATGAGCATCCGGGTGAAAGACCCTCTCTGGCCTATGCGAGACATGCTCGACTTCAGCTTTTCGGTAAAGCCCGGAGAGGCGCATACTCTCTGGCTTGATCTCCGCGACCGCATTCTGCCTCCCGACGCAAGTCTTTATCTCACCATAGCGTCCGCTTCGCCGGAGTTCTCTCCAGCCTCGCTCGAAGGCGCGCAGCTACGCCTTGTATTCAAGCCCTATGCAGAAGCCCTTACAGAACATGTTGCCGACCGCCTCAACCAGGTACGCGACAACTTCGCGAATATGACCGAAGAATCGGTAAACTCGCGCAAGCTTAACCTCTATAACCGCTTCGAAGCAGACATCACCGATCTGCTCCGCGTCGATCCGACGAATAAGCTTGGCCTGGCGTACTGGCATGAAAAAAGCCCAGAACAGCCTGCCAGTGTATACGCACCGCCACCTGCGCCTGCAGGCGTTCCTTCCTGGGCGTGGCTCCAGACCCGCGACCTTGAGGAATACAGCAGACTCATCAATTGGTGGGTCGACAATCGTCAGATCTCTGATGGCGAAATGGGTGGAGGTCTCTCCGACGATTCGGACTTTTTTGAGTGGTGGCCCGGCCTCGCGCTTATGGGCGCGAACCCGGACAAACTGCGAGTCTCGCTCAATCGGGGTCTTGAAGCTATCTACAACAATGGGATGTTCACCAACGGTCTCGCCACCGCGCAGTACGACGAACTCCATGCCTATGAAGACGGAATCAATATGGTCGGCGAAGCCATGATGATCGACTATGGCAACCCCAAGGAGATTGAGCGCGCCATGCTGACCGCCAAGCGCGAAGCCGAGTGGCTTACCGGATATAACTCCGCTGGCCAGCGTCAGATCAAGTCTTCGTACTATAGCGGCACCAAGATGGCCGAAGGTGGGGTATGGGGTTGGGGCAAGGCACAGAGTTACTTTGTCTATCACCCTGCACTTCTCCTTGTGGACTATAACGGCAACCCCGAGGCAAAAAGGATGATTACCGAAACCGCCGATGGTTTCCTGGCGCATCGTCGCCCCGATGCAAACGGTAAGATGCAGATGCATTTCACCGTCAATTTCCATACCAATGAAGACAAGGTCACGCCAGGACTCGCACCGTGGTTCGTCCTTTGGGGGGCCTATCGCTTTACCGGAGATAAGAAATATTTAGCTCCTTTCAACGATGACCCAGCGACTGCCCTCCGCGTTATCAATGCTGACACTCTTGATGTACTGAACGTTCGGAATACTTGGGGGAATAGTGTGCTCGCCGCTTCAAGGAAGGGGAATGACGCCTCACGCCGCACGGATAATGGCACACCTTCCGAGACCAACAATCACTTCGCTTGGCAGCTCACGGGTGATACCGCCTATCTCGATAAGGTCTATACCGCGCAGCTCCACACTGCCTCCGATCGACAGTTCATCAACCGTGAAGGCAGTCTTTGGATCGATCGCATTTACTTCAACAACGGTGAGCTGCAACGTGCTCGGCTTGGTGGCGTCGCTCTGATGCGCAATCAGGACTTTCCAGGAAACGTTATCAGTTGGAGCTTCGAACCCACTGCTGATAATCCGACTCCCGAAACCTCCGTCGGTATCCTGGTTCCCATCGCCACTGACGATCACATCAAGGTCGTTGCCTACAACCTCAGTGACACTCCCATCAAAGCGAAAATGATTGGTGCGGAAATCAGCCCCGGGAAGTGGGAGATGAAATACACCAACTCAGGTGATGATGTCGCCAGCTCCTCGGCACCGAAGACGGTCGAATTCGAGCGAAGCTCGGCGCTTCCCATTACCTTCCCACCCCACGCCTACACTGAAGTGGAACTCAACCTAAAAGAAAAGGGTACGCCCTACTGGGAGCGCCCCGACCTTGGCATCAGCTCCGACGACGTCAGCCTGGAAGGCCACACCATGAAAGTCACCATCCATTCGCTCGGCGCCGTCGACGCTCCGGATTCGAAGCTTACCCTCCGCGACGCCGCAGGTAGGATACTCACTACCGCCCCCATCCCAGCGCTAAAGGCGCCCCTTGATCTGATTCCGAAGATCGCGGTCGTAACCCTGCACGTTGCTGATATTGCCAGCGTGGCCACGGACACCCTCACAATCGACAGTCCTGCCCTCGAAATCACACTCGTCAACAATCAAATCACTGTGGGCTCAACCAACCGCACTCGAAGCGCAGCTCAGGAGTTACTGCACAGTCGCCGATAAGGATGCAGTTGCGCATGTACCCAGAGCTGGTCTTGCCAAAGTCTTTGCGGAAGTACTCCTTGCCATAGAGAATCTGGCGGATGATGGATTCAGCCGATGGATCATTCACGTCGTTGTCTTCCATCGACGAACCTGCCGGGAACCATCGACCTGCGGCCACATATTGCTTTACCTTTTCGTAATCAGCCGGATAATACTCCTTCATCATGCGGTAACGGTTAGCGCCGCTGAAGTTGAAAAGATAGTGCGGATACTTCTCAAACAATGAGAAGTTGTCTGAGGTCCATGTAGGTTCGGCCGATCGTGTCGCGAATGGCCGCTTCGACCTGCGGCTCCCGATCGAACTTCCCGCTAATTTGTGTGGCCGCACGGTTCAGCGCAGTATGCACCGTCATATCGGGATCATGTTCTAACCTGCGGTCAAAACATTCGGCTCTGATGCGCCTCTTGTTGTCGCCTTACGATGCACCTTGTATCACTTGTCCGCGCCGTCTAGATGAACTACAGACCCATCGTGTAGACTACGGCAAAGTTGCAACCCCAGGTCGACTGGTTGGCGAACCTCTCTCAGAGAGCCCAAGCGAGGCTCTACATCTCTCCCAATCTACGGGCACTCGTGTGTTACGCGTGACCACGGAGCCCGCATATGTATAAGTCACGTCGAAGCGGCTACGCTCACGGATCACTTTGGCTGAACTTTCCGTCGTTGCCTGTCTTGCGTTTTCCACTCCTTCTGGCGATGGTTTTTTCACTTGCATCCCTTTCAGGATGCGGAGCAGGAAGATTTCTGCAGTGTGGTGCTTCGAGCACTTGTCCTTCTGGCATTACGCCAGTCGCCACATCGCAGACGATCCAGATGCAGAGTGCAACTTACAGCGTTGCAGAATCAGCCAATAGTGTTGTTCTTACTGTCACGCGCGTTGGAGGATCGGTCGGCGCAACGTCTGTGGCATACTCCACAAGCAACAGCACCGCAGTCAGTGGAACCGCTTTTACCGGGACTACAGGTACGCTTAGCTGGGCGGACGGCGACGGCGCTGCCAAAACGATAACGATCGCGATCACAGACCAGCAGCTTACCCAGGGTAGCCAGGCGTTCACTGTCACATTGAACAGTCCTGTGGGCATCGCGACGCTTGGCACCGTAAGCAGCGCCATCGTCACGATTCTCGATAACGACGCTTCTTCGGGCAACAGTTCTGGAAACCCCGCCGGTTTTGTTCAGTTCGCGTCATCTTCGTACAGTGCGAGCGCAACCGCTGCCAGCGTGGCTCTCACCGTCACGAGAACGAACGGCACCAGTGGCGCTATCTCTGTTCAGTATCGAACCGTGGACGGAACCGCTGCTGCCGGAAGCGTATATAGAGCCACAACCGGCAACCTGAACTGGGCTGACGGCGACGGCGCCAGCAAGACCATCACTGTCCCGCTGCTCGCACAGACCCCGTTTACCGGCACCGAAAACTTTGCCGTGATTCTCGGCGACACGACAGGTGGTGGGTCTCTCGGCAACCCCTCCACGAGTGTCGTCACGCTATCGAGCACGAACGGGCCGGTTTCCCTGACGATAGACAATCAGAGAGGCATACGAATCCGTGTCACGAACTCGTCCAAGTTCAGTGCGACCATCACCGGGGCTCCAAGTTCGAGCATCAACTGGACACTCAACGGCGTCTTGAACGGTAACGCACAGCTGGGCACCATCACACCGAACAGCGATGGCAGCATCACTTACACCGCACCAGCGGTTGTGCCGACTCCTAATAATGTTCTTATACTCACAGCGACCAGTGCGACAAGTCCCGTGGCAACCGATAGTCGCGAGATCGTTGTGTTGAATCCGATCCCTACCTTGACTGGGATCACGCCACAAACGACGAATCCTGGCAGCGTCACGGTGAACCTCACCGGACTGAACTTTCTTCCGACTGCTCTGTTCTATGTGAACGGGACAGCTACGCCCGTCACCTGGGTAAGCCCCACACAGTTGACTGCCAGTCTGAGCTTGAACACTCCCGGCAACTACCTGCTGCAGGTAGCCAATCCTGATCCTGGGTATTCGGCGACCGGGGAGGTGGACCTGATGGTCAATGGCACGCCGCCAGCAACTCCGCTTACGCCGCAGGCCGCCTCGCGCTTCCTCGATCAGGCTACATTTGGAACGACCTCAGGTGATATCCAGCATCTTTCGAACATCGGTTATCAAGCGTGGCTCAACGAGCAGTTCGCGTTGCCCAACGTTTCGCATGTGCCTTACATCGATCAAGAGTTGCAAGTCGATGTGCCGCCCATCTGTGCCGCTAACGATGTGAAGTGCAACACCGCGCTGTATCAGACAACGAATGATAACGATGGCATCGCGCAAAGCTTCTTTATCCAGGCGGTCACGGGTCAGGATCAACTCCGTCAGCGCGTTGCCTATTCGCTCAGTCAGTTCCTTGTAATTTCAAATAACAACGGAAGCGCTACGATGCAGCAGCCCCGCGGTTTCGGGACTTATCTCGACGTTCTGGAAAATGACTCCTTCGGCAACTTCCGCAAGCTTCTGGAGGACGTCACCCTTAACGCGCAGATGGGACAGTTTCTCTCGACGCTGGGTAACGAAGGACAGAATGCGGCCGCGCACGCCGATGAAAATTACGCTCGCGAGGTGATGCAGCTTTTCACCATCGGGCTATATCAGCTCAACGCCGACGGCACCAACAAGCTGGATGGAAGCGGCAATCTAATTCCTACCTTTGGAAATGCCGACGTCGAAGGTCTCGCCAGTGTCTTTACCGGCTTCAGCTACAACGTGCCCGCGGGCGCGCCAGATAATTACACTCCAAACGATAGCGTTGACTGGAGCAACGGTTCGAGCAACGTAGGCTCTATGGTCGGCTTTGAGTTGTTACCCATGAAGAGTTATGCCAGCCACCATGCGACGTCAGCCAAGAGCTTCCTTGGAGTCACCATACCGGCGTCCTCTTCCAGCGATCCGAATGGCGATCTCAAAATCGCATTGGACACGCTCTTTAATCATCCCAATCTGCCACCCTTCGTCTGCAAGCAGCTCATCCAGCACATGGTCACCAGCAACCCAAGTCCTGCTTACGTTGCGCGTGTCACAAAGGTCTTTCAGGACGACGGTACCGGGGTGCGTGGAAATATGCAGGCAGTTATCTCTGCGATACTCCTCGATCCCGAAGCCACGAACGCTGCCGCGGCCTACAGCAATCCGCAAGCTGGCAAAGTGCGGGAGAGTCTCATCCGGTATCTTGAATGGGCCAGGGCTTTCAGCGCGCAGTCCTACACGGGCGGATTCGAAATCGGCTCGCCCGAAGGTAGGCAGTATGGGCTGGGAGAGATGGCTCTGCGTTCTCCTTCAGTCTTCAACTGGTTCCAGCCTGGTTACGTCCCACCGAACACCTCAATCTCAGCGGCGGGCCTTGTCTCGCCTGAGCTGCAGATGACCGATGTCGTCTCGGTCGTCGGCTACATCAATTACATGGAAGACGCTGTAGGCGCCGATAGCTCGTCCTTCAACAACTACGGCCTTGACGTCTTCTCTACCTACTCTGCGGAGTTGCCGCTGGCAAGCGATCCGCAAAAGCTCCTCGACCATATCAATCTTCTCCTGCTGGCTGGCTCCATGAGCGCTGACCTGCAGCAGAGGATACTTACGGCAATCAACAGCGTCGTCATACCGAACAATGGAGTTCAGAACGATCTGAACTACGCTCTTATCACCCGCGTCAGACTCGCTGTCTTCCTCACCGTAAGCTCTCCAGAATTTGCTGCACAGATATAACCGACGCCGTCTTCGCACCCGTCGAAGCGTTACACCCTCACCAGGAGCGGTAGCATGAACAAGTTTGATCGATCACGAAGGGCCTTTCTCCGGTCGTTCTCCTATACTTCCCTGGCTGGCATGTCGGCCAGCCCTTTCCTGCTGCGTATGCAGGCACTCGCTGCGCAGACTCCTCAGCCGGCTTCGGGGTATCGTGCTCTTGTCTGCATCTTTCAGGGAGGAGGAAACGATGGGCACAACCTGCTCGTGGCTACGGATCAGACCTCCTTCAACGCCTACACGCAGGCCCGTGCCGCAGCGCCCGGACTTGCATTCTCCTCGGGCCAATTGCTTTCCGTTTCGCCAAAGACACCGCAATTCGGCCACACCTTTGGCCTCAATCCGTATCTGTCTGGCCTGCAGAGTCTGTTTGAAAACGGTAAGCTCGCTTTTATCGCGAATGCCGGAACGTTGATCGCGCCGACAACGAAGACCCAGTACAACGCCAACTCAGTTCCCCTGCCTCTCTCACTCTTCTCCCACGCGAATCAGTCAAACGAGTGGCAGTCCATCGCCGCGAATGGCAATCTCACCGACTACCGTGGATGGGGCGGATCGTTTGCCGATCAGTTGCAGGGCCAGAACAGCACCCCCGTCCTTACCTGCATCTCCACCGGAGGCAATGCGCTCTTCCTCGCAGGTGAGTCGACCACGCAGGTCAGCGTATCGCAGAACGGCCTTACACCGATCAGCGGCCTCTACAACGACATCTATGGACAGACCGGGGCAAGCAGCTCGCTTGCATCGGTCCTGGAGACCAGCGAAGCGAATCTCTTCGCGAAGGAATATGAAGCGGTCCTGCAAAGATCGGTAAAGGTTCAGACGCAGCTGGCCAGCGCCATACTGCCGGCCGGGCCAGGCGGTGTCGCAAATCCTCCCGCCTCGCTCGATTCCGTGGCTCCATTCAAAGCGATTGACACTACGCTCGCCACAAGTCTGCAGACAGTTGCCCGCATCATCGGTGCCCGTACAAGCCTCGGCATGACGCGCCAGATCTTCTTCGTCTTTCACAATGGATACGATACGCATGATGGAGAGGTAACCACCCACCGCGCGCGCATGAACGAGCTGAACCTTGCTCTCACCTACTTCGACCAAGTGCTCACGACCATGGGTCTCGAGAACGATGTGACCACTTTCACCAGTTCCGATTTTGGTCGCACTCTCACCTCAAACAGCGACGGCACGGATCACGGCTGGGGCAATCACCACATCGTGATGGGCGGCGCCGTGAAAGGCGGCGACATCTATGGCCAGTGGCCGATCATTGGGTCAGACCAGCAGAACGACGTCGGCTACGGTCGGCTGATCCCCGGCATCTCCGTTGAGCAATATGCTGGCACGCTCGGAAAGTGGTTGGGCCTGAGTCAGACGCAACTTAATTCTGCATTTCCGAATCTGGCGAACTTCGGCAGCAACCCGCTTCTTGGGTTCATGGGGTAACACTTTCGACGAAGAGCCAAATAAATGAATGCTCGGTGCCAGAGCGCACCCTTCCAACGCGAGGCCCCATTGGCACTATGCTTGGCGGCAACAGTTTCTGGATCCGCCAACGTCAGAACCCACTGGTTTTGTGACGAATAGGGGCCTGTGGTCCATCCCACAGACGTTTCGGGGCGTGTAAACCATCCGAAGATAACCTTGAAAAAGAATCGAGCCTGGGGTGCCCTGAAAGCTGGACATCCCCAAGCCCAATTTTGAACCCGTTCCGATGACTACGGACTACGGGTTGCTTGATCAAGTGACGACCTACTGAACGGTCAGGTTGACTGTGGACGTGTGGCTCGTTGTTCCTGATGTTGCGGTGACTGTGATAGCTGAAGTCCCTGCTGGAGTCGTCGTATTGGTGTATGAGCCGCAACCAGCAAGGGTTGCAGCACCCACCGCAGCGCCGACCAGCACAAGTAGAACCCTGGGGTTGATTCCAAGTTTCTTGCGACCAGCGAAGAGCAAGATGCCGGCAAAGGGCATAAACGCGAGGACCGTGTAGGAGCCTCCGCCGCCGGAGTGATGGAACGGGGTAGTCTCGTTGCTCGCCTTATAGCCGCCTGTAGAGATGGTAAGAGTCTCCGTTGCGCTCGCGTTCGGCGTGACGGTCAGCGTTGGCGAACTGAAGGTGCAAGTTGAGTTCGCAGGCAGTCCACTGCAGGCGAAAGTGACAGGGCCGCTGAAGCCATTGATGGGAGCGACCGCGAGAGTAAGCGAGGCACCGGCATTATTCGCAACCGTTGCGACGGAGCTTGAGGTGCTGAAGCCGAAGTTGGTGGTGCCTCCTGTCGCCGCGTTCTGGCTGATCGCGCCGAAGACACCGTGTGTCTCTGCATCAAGGCCAGCCGCGAAGTACAACGTGTTCGGATCGCCGGCGTTCGTCGTGGAGGGAGTGCCATTTACAACGCCGTTGCCGAAGACGATCTCCCAAAGGCCAACGTAACTGCTGGCCACACCTGCGCCAGGATACTTGGAGAGAATGGGAGCGCCGGTAGCATCGGTGATCTGGCCCAGGTAGGCATAGCTGTTGGGATCATATACGTTGATGACGCCGTCGCCGAGGTTGCCGACGAGCAGGTTGCCGCCGTAGATGCCGAAGCCGGCAGGAGCCAGTGCCATGCCCCAGGGGGCGTTCAGGTTGCCGCCGGTGACGGCGCGCTTGAGGAAGTTGCCGTTGACGTCAAAGACGCTGATGAAGCCCGTATTGGGGCCAAGGGTCTCGCTGTAGGTGCTGGTGGAGCGCAACATATAAGTGACGTACACCTGGTTGGAGATCACGTGGATGGCATATGTCGCGTATCCGGCAGGGACGTTGGGATCGGTGAACGAACCGGCTAGCGTGGTGGGCTTGAAGGTCTGGTCATAAGCCTCGACCTTGGCACCGGCACCGAAGTTCGCAGCCAGCAGTACAGTACCGCCAGCGCTCGGGTCGAGTGCGATGGCAGTGTAAACAGCCTTCGCTGCAGAGTTGTCAATGGCCTTCAGCGAGATGCTGCCGGTGGTGCCGAGCTTGCCGTTCCAGCCCCAGATGGAGCCGTCCAGTGACGCGAACATAAAGCTGGCCTTTGATCCGTTGGAGAGCAGAAAGCCGGTGGTGCTGTTAAAGACTGTGCCGGTGGGCTGACCAGTGCCAGTGCCGCTGGCCGCGGGAATGGAGGTCTTGAACTGGATCGCCCCATTGGCGAAGTTGACGTAGGAGTAGCCGGTAATGGCGGTATCAATCCAGAAGTCGGACGGCCCGGAGATGCCCCACGGGTCGACGAAGCCGGGGTCGGTGACGGTTGCGGGAACGTAGCCATCGGAGATGATATTCGTGAGGCTATAGCTGCCGGCTGTCTGGGCCATGCCAACGGAAGTTGCCAGAGTGAGGGTAAGAGCGGCTGCGCCTTTGACAAGGAGCGTGGCAAGGCTGCGGGACCTTGCCGGCATGCTTGGTTGGTTGGTCATTGAGAGTCCTCCTGGAGCGATTTCGCCAGGCGGGGCTGCGCTGGCTTTTGGCTCGACTCTCAACGTAAAACTGCCGCTGCGGGGAGTTGTCAGGAAGATGTCTCTATGTTGTCATTTGTTCCGCATTAGTAAGGCGAGCCTTCCGGATGCTGCGAATAGGGCTTGCCGAACTTGTCGGTGTGCGGCTGTGGCGTCTGTAGCATGATGTCCATCGCGCCCGCATCGGTATTCTCTGCACCCACTTGGATGCGGCGCGTTGCCTTTTCAAGACTCGCTTCTGTCGCGTCCTCTGCCCACACCTTCAGCAGATACGTGCCCGGTGGAACCTGGTGCAGTTGAGCGGAGCTTTGCGTCGCCACCGCGAAATAAGGTGTAGCTACCGAGACGATGACCGCCCCCATGTCGGGATGAATGTTGCAGAAGATGTAGGAGACGCCTTCACGGTTGAACGGAACCGAGTGCGATGTTCCTGTCTCGTAGAGGCCAAGATCGAACCGCCGGCCGTTGAAAAGCGAGAACACGTTGTGGAAGAACGGGTCGCGGTTCGGGAAGGCAACCAGACTCCCTGTGGGGACCACAAGCAGATGCGGTTGGAACATCTTGTCCTTCTGCACCATCTGGAAGCTTTTGCCGGTACCCGGTTTAACGGTGAGATCGGTTTGGCCGTCAGCACCAATGGGAGAGAGCCAGACGACGACCGGAGCGTTGGCTGAAGGGACGCGCGACTTGCCGTCAGCGGCTTTCACTGTCAGGTGGACGCTAACATCTGCATCCGTCTGAGCGGACGCACGATGCACAAGGCCGCAGCCCATCACGAGCACTGCGAACAGTACCTGTCCGCTTTGGCGATAGATGTTCGCTGTTCTGCAAATGTGTTCCATGGTTGGTCTGATCCAAGACTAAAACTGGTACCCAAACGTAAGCGTATAGATGTTGGCCGTGTTGACGCTGCCGAGAATAGGCCAGCTCTGCAAACGACGGTACTCGGGCGAAAGGATGATGGACGACCACGGACGGAAGACCAGGTTGCCTACGCTGCTGCGGTTCCGGGCGTAGAAGAAGACGGGGCTGGCACCCGACAACGGTACCGAGTTGCGCAGCTCGTTGCCCGAGGCGGAATCCTGACCGATGGAAGCATTTGCGTCCAGTGTAGCGGAGAGCTTGTAGCCCCACTGCAGCCAGCCGCCTTCTGCGTCCAGCGCACGCAGATAGGTCGCCGTGCTGTTCGGGAAGTTGTAAGTCACGGTGTTGCGATAGGCCCCGCCGCCGAGATCGCCAAGGCCTCGACCTCGGTAAAGTTCTCCTGCGATACGTAGCCGTGTACCCAAGGGGACCATCCAGTCCGCTGTAGTCACCCAGGTATCTACCCGCTGGTCACCTTTGTATTCCTGCCTACCGTACAGGCCTCCGATGCCTAATTCAAAGCGATGCTGATCCTTGCCAGAGCTGTAGGCGACACGTGTTTCGTAGCTGGGCTGGCCGGATGCCTCGCCAGCTCCGATAGACCGCTGGGTCAGGTTGCTTGCAGCATTGAGCGTCTGCGTATCGAGCAAGCCTAGCTGAAACGACAGCGCCCGGTCGGGGTTTTGGAGGGTGAAGGAATGCGTCCAGATGAACTGAGGCGCCCATGTCCACAGATTGCCCGACCATGCCAGCGAAGGCTGCGCGACCGTAGCAAACGAGTCTGGTGAACGAGGAGAGATCAGCGGCGTGTCATAGTTGGCTTCGAGCGAGTCATGCGTCCACGCGGCTGTGATCGCTGCTGTGCGCAGGCGGACCGTCCCCGCTGGTCCGCTGGTCGCCGAGCCCGTAACTCCCCCAAAGAAGTCCATGCTGACGCGGGCGCTCGTCTGGGCTCCACCCAGTACGGGCCCGGTTCCTTCCAGCCCCAGGATCGTCTGCCGCAGGCTTGCGCCCGTACTCGCGTTGCTGCTGGTCGAGCTGGGAAGCAGCGCGCTGCTTGGCAGGTCGATCTGATCGACCGTTCCTTGGTTGACGAAGGAGTTGAACAGTACCAACCCGGTCAACCGCACCGGAAATCTCGACGAGCTTTCGACCTTGCTCTGTTGCTGCTGGGCCGATGCGGACTTGAGAATGTCGATATCTTCCGATTTGTCTGAGCTGCGCTCAGAGGGCTCGGTTGCCGCCGCCGACGCAGTCGGAGTTGCCGTAGTCGCACCCGATTTCGGTAGCGCATCCTTGGCAGCCAGCAGCAAGCGCAGACGGTCAATCTCCGCTTGCATCTGCTGCATCTGCTTCTGGGACCGCTCCACCTGTTGTTGCGTTGCGCGCAATGCAGCAGCCAGCTTTTCCAACTGCTGCGATACCGAGGTATCGGCACTCCCCTCCGTCTGTGCCTTGGCAGGGAGTGCGGCCACGATACAGAGCAATGAAGCCAGGACGATTGGCGACACTTGGCGGAAATAGCGCCTTCTTGGGATGCGGATCAAGGCGTTACCCTCAAAGAAGCTTCGCTCTCAACGGCAGCGGGCATGGAGGGGTCAGAGGGAATGAGCAGGAAAAACTCTGTCTGCCAGCCAGCAGCGTCGTTTTCGACCCGCCGCATTCCGGCACTTCCTCCATGGGCTTCGACGATGCGTTTCACCAGCGCCAGCCCAAGGCCAATGCCACTCTCCTTACCTGCGCTGACGAACGGCTCAAAAAGACGAAGAGCTATCTCCTCGCGGACACCTTCGCCATTGTCGCGGATGCGGATGGCCGCGACCGCGTTGCCGTTCAAGTCGGTCTCCTGTTGAAGCAGGATGCTGATCGCCGCCGGCGACGGCGAACGCCTTGCTGCCTGACACGCGTTGAGAAGCAGGTTATAGACCGCACGCTGAAGTCCCTTCCCGTCGATGCGCCCAACCAACTCGACGAAACCGCCCGTCTTAATCACCACTCCACGCGCGTCCGGGTGCGGTTGAATCATCGCCAGCGCACGCTGTACAGCGGCCGTAACCGAATCCGGCGCAAGCTGCACAGCGATGCCCGTCTTGCTGAAGGTGAGAATGGCATCGAGCAACTCCGTCATGCCCCGGGACGCCTCGGTAATCTCGTTGAGCAGCTCAGTCCGCTCCTCACTGGATAACGCACTGGAAGCGAGAAACTCCGCATTCGCATAGATGGGTGAGAGATAGTGGCGCAGGTCATGTGAGATGGAACTGGCCAGGCGGCCGATGGTGGCTTGACGTTCTCCTTCAACGAGTTTGGCTTGGCTGGACAACACCTCGGCATGCATCTTCTCAAACGCCTCACTTAGCTCGCGCAACTCCTGTAGGCCCGTCGCAGGCACCGGAGCGATGACTTCTCCGCGCTCCATCTGCCGGGTACTTTGCAGCAGGGCGTCCAGCGGTCGAGTGACAGTCCCAGCAAGTGCGAATGCAACGACGCCGCCTATCAGCAGAAGCAACACACCGATGCCCAAAATCCCGCCATTGAGTTCCCTTAGCAGGGCGGTTTTCTCTTTGTCCGATTGCAAAAGGACAAGGTAGATCGAAGGTGTTGTCCCCGTTGCGCCCTGAAGCAAAACGGAGGACGCCATATAGGTTTCGTCCCCGAGCTTCAAAGCACGCGCGAACTCCCTTCCAGGCATCCCCGCTGTGATTGCAGGTATTAGCTTTCGCCTCTGGCTGGCGTCGAGCGTGGATGCGATAACCCTTTCGTGGGTTGCGAAGACCACCTGTCCTGCGGGGGAACGCCCCACCATGCTCGCCATTTGATCGTTCAACTCATACCCTGTACTGATATACCCCAGCACCCGGCGCTGCTCTCCAGCGGCGAAGGAGATAGGCTCGGTTGCCACCTCAAAGAGACGTCCTGAGATGACCATAAGTGTGGTCCGGTAGGGTGTATCGCGAGAGCGGGCCAGCGCCAGTGCACAATCGTTGACAGCTACTGAACGACCGTTGGAGTAGACCGCCAGCAGAGTTCCGTCCGTGCGCATCAGCGCAAAAATGTCGCTGCCACTTGTCTGCCAGAACGTCTTACCTGCGTCCATGATGGTCGGCTGATGGTTGGTGGTCATCAACGCCTTCAGGCTGGGAAGCTCGGACAGTAGGGCTGTCTGACGAAGCAGCAGGTCTTGCCGTTGCTGTTCCATTGCCTGAAAGGTATTGCGCGAACGCAGCATCTCGGCCAAGGACGTACGGCTGACCTGCCGGTTGACCGTAAAGCCGGCCAACAATAGGAACAACGATGTCATGGAGATGACGATAGCCAGCAGGACGAAGAACAGACTTTGCCTAATCCCGAGTCTTCCGCGTCTCATCTCGCTCCTGTTCGCATCGCCAATGGATCCCTTGGTCTAACCTTCGGGAACAAACTTGTAGCCAGCACCGTGGACCGTTCTTAGATAACGAGGCTCTGTCGGGTTTGGTTCCAGCTTCTGCCGCAACTTCAAGATTTGATTATCCACAGTTCTTGTCGTCGGGTAGACCTCATACCCCCAAACTTCTGTCAAAAGCTGTTGCCGCGAAAGGACCCGCATGGGATTCTCGAAGAAGTATCGCAGCAGCTTGAACTCCTGCGCGGTAAGGCTCATTGGCACTCCCCCCCGCACTACTTCCATCTGATCCAGATCGATGATGACATCTCCAAAACCCTTCGGCACCTTTACCTTCGCCCCCATGCGGTTGCTCCGGCGAATCGCGGCCTGGACTCTCGCCAGCAGCTCGCGCGGGCTAAACGGCTTAGTCATGTAGTCATCCGCTCCAAGTTCCAGCAGCAGCACCTTGTCCGCTACCTCGCTTACCGCGCTTAAAATGACGACAGGTAGATTCGGTTGCTGCTCTTTGAGGTTGCGGCACACCTCACGCCCCGAGATCTTCGGCAGCATCAGGTCGAGCACCACGGCCTCTACCCCTAGCGCGCTCGCTGCCTTCTTTGCATTCACTCCGTCATGGAGAATTTGAACTTCGTAGTTCTCCCCTTCAAACAAACGGCGCAGCGTCTTTTGAATGCGAATGTCGTCTTCGATCACCAGAATGATGCCCATAAGCAACCATTATCAGGCAAATCAGAATGAATCTACACCAAGCAGCCGCGAAGCGCTGACAGAAGTATATTGTCGGCAATCTCGATTGAGACAGCGCCGACAATGGTACCTAGATACCTTAGACATTCCGGTGCTGCAATTGTGAACCAGGCTTTATGGAACTAACGCCGTCCCTTTACCTTACTGTCCCACAACCGCACCCAACCAAACAGCGCCGTTTGTTATCTCTGATCCTGTTTTCAGCGGGCTGCGGTAACCACGCTCGGTGCGCTTTTCGGACAGTCTTGCGGGAGGCCTGGAATGGATCTACAAGTAGCTCGGTGGGTGCATCGGCGATATCGCGTCAATCCAGTCGGCACCGACGAGGGCGACCTCGACCGCAACCACATCAATTGGGTGTCGCCTCTGGGTCGCGCGTCGATGCAATCCACCGAGGGAGACAGCGTCGTTCTGGAAGCACCGGGCGGCAATGAGCTCTGAAGGTGCTGGAAGTGTGTTACGAGCAGATTGCTGCAGAGCCCTTCCGTGAACCTATCGGCTCTACGCTGCATAAGAGTGAGCCGCACAGTTACACTAGGCGCATCACGATTTTCTGGAGTCGCCCGTGCGAAAGATCTACCTGATGTTGATGGTGTTGTTCCTCAGCGGCGTGGCCGTGGCCGATGCTGGCGCGCCCGTCTACAAGTTCAAACTGAGCACCATAGATGGTGACCCCACCACGCTCGGTGCTTACAAGGGCAAGGTGCTGCTGGTGGTCAACGTCGCCAGCGCCTGCGGTTTTACGCCGCAATATACCGCGCTCGAGGCCGTTTATGAGAGGTACAAGGACAAGGGCCTCGTCATCGTCGGCGTACCTGCGAACAACTTCGGCAATCAGGAATCCGGCACCAACAAAGAGATACGGGAGTTCTGCAGCGGCAAGTTCCATGTGAAGTTCCCGATGATGGCGAAAGTCTCGGTAAAGGGCGACGATAAGACGCCGCTCTACCAATACCTTACGTCGGCACCCAACGTTGGTGGCGAGATTAGGTGGAACTTCACCAAGTTCCTTATCGCACGCAACGGACAGCCGATCGCTCGCTTTGAGTCTGCCGTGACGCCGGATTCGCCAGAGGTGATCTCGGCGATCGAGTCTGCGCTGAAGCCATAGTCGCTACGATGCGTCAAAGCCCGCTCTCCAAGAGCGGGCTTTTCTAGTCTCAGAAAACGCTGTTACCCGAAGGTAGCCGACACGAATATGCCCGCGTACTGCACTGTGGGGAAAGGCTGCATATGACTTTCAGGTAGATGCGCCGCGCCGACTGGGATGATTGAGACCGTAAAAAAGCGAAAAGAGGTTGTTCGTTTTCCCATCTCGAACATCATTCGAGATGTCATCAACTTTTAATGGTCGACTAACGAGGATCCTACGTCCACTCATACGCGACAGCAGATCCCTTCTGTGAGCAGACCGTAATCGCCGCGACGGGCCAGTGCGGGCCGGTTGCACAGATCTTACTGGGATGAGGCTGTTCCCAATTGAGCCTGGAGCACAGGGCGCGCGATCTATCCGATACCAATGGAGTGACGCTTAATCGCTAATGCGCTCGACGAGCAACGCGCGGAGTGGAAACGTGCATTGGCCTGTTCTCGCCAATCCACATCCAGATCTGGGGAGAATAAGCCGCTCACTGAGAACGACGTCTGCGAGACCGTAACCGATTCCGTGCGGTGTTTATTTGACGGACTATTTAGCCAGTTTGAACTGACACTCGAACTCATCAGACCCTTCGAGCAGTAAGTGGCTCTCTAACGCAAGATGCCGGCAAGTTCGATTGACGTCCCGCGGGATCTCGTCTAGCTGTTCCGCAAGGTCGGTGAAGTGTTGCCACTTCTGAGGGTAGCGCGAGAGGACTCGTTTACGAAGCTGAGCTTCTTCTTTGACAAAGAGGGTCGCGATCGTCATCCGACTCCATCGATTTTTGTGGCTCGTGTCATCGCTTTTTTGCAGATGCCAGTCTGTCAACCGGCCAGGGCGCAGACACGGCAGTTGTCCGATTTCAGCCGTATCCATTGGAAGAGAGCATGTGCTGGCGCACCATGAAGGATGAACGCCTGACGTGTGTTGCGTGCCATAACCCGCATCAGCCGTTGAATCGTGATCTGGTCACTTATGACAAGAAATGCCTTAGTTGCCATAGTTCTGGTGATCTGTCGATGACTCACCCCGCGATGGCATGTTCGAAAGCCACATCTAAGTGTGTTTCGTGCCATATGCAGAAGGTCACCATAGCGACCATACATGGAGACTTTACAAATCACTTCATCCGGATCGCTCGGGAAGGGGAGCCTCTACCGGGCTAACCGGAGAGAGAGAGTCGCTGCGCAAGCTCCCTCTGCGTATTGCGGTGCAAGAGATCCACAATACGTGGCACTCTGGTCGGATCGTCTTTCGCATAGCCCACGGCAAGCTCAGCTATGAGATCAGCTTCCTTCACTATGCTTAGATGGAAGTAGGAATCACTCAGAATGCAGAGCAACGGAGGCGAGACATTTCTCGACTTCACAAACTGGCTCGCTGCATCCTCCCAGCGCTGTTCGCGGTAACGGACCTCCCTAACTAAGCTACCGCCAACTGAGAGTCGGGCTGCACCGCCAACTCCTGCGTGAAGTCATGCTCGGCATGATCGAGGTCGCCTTCTGTGTTTGAACTACAAATGGGCTCAGCGCCGTCCGAGACCTGCGGAGTGGCGATGCCGCCACCCTCGGTTCGGATGCGGGCTTCCGGCTCTGCGGAAAGGTGAATAAATACCCGGGGTTGGCGGTGCGTTTCTGGCATTGCTATGGCTCGAAGGAGGGCGGGGCATCCTTCGTATCCGTTCCCCACTTTTTGTCTGGCGTTGCGCTTAGCTCAAAGGTGATTGTGCCGCCGTGTTCTACAAAGCTTTCCGGCAGCCAGGTCTTGCTTTCAGTTTTCCGATTGACTTCTAGGCCATGCACGTAGGGGGCGTCCGTCGCAGCGCCGTGTGCCACTACTGTGATGTCTCCGGCTGCGCGATGAATTTTGATGAGAGGGAAGAGCGGGCTGCCCAGCACCAGCTCGGCGCGGCCTGGAATCTCGGGATACATGCCGAGGGCTGACCACACATACCACGATGACATTTCGCCGAGATCGTCATTGCCGGGCATACCTTTGGGGGAGTTCGTCCAGATGGTATTGAGCACCTTACGGACGGCCTCTTGCGTCTTCCACGGCTGCCCGAGGAAGTCGAACAGCCACGGTGTCTCGATAGAAGGCTCATTGTTCAATTCAGCGTGCAGGCCACCCGACTGCGTAACCGCGAGGCTGCCATCCGGGTTGTAAAAGAAAGCGTTCAGGCGTTGACTGGCCTTCTCGGCACCGCCCAGCATTGTGAACAGGCCTTTTACGTTGAACGGGACCATCCAGAGATATTGCGCGGCACTCCCTTCCACGAAGCCGTCGTCCGAGGCAGGATCGAACTTGGGCCATGAGCCATCGGCGTTGCGGTTCTGGATGTATCCAGCTTGCGGTGTAGCCTGAGGGTTGAAGATGTTCTTCCAGTACTGGGCTCTCTCGAGGAACTGACGGGTCGTTACCTTGTCTCCCATACGACGTGCCAGTTCGGCGATTGCGAAGTCCGCTGTCGAGTCCTCGAGCGTGTCCGCAGCAGGACCCCAGGCGGGTGAACCGACGGGGATGTAATGCAGCTTGAGCCACTGATCCAACGCCGGTCTCTGGCCGATACACGAAACCTCGCATCCTGCGTTGCTGAGATCATGCGCCGAGGGAACGGTGGCTGCTACACGCAGGGATCGATAGGCGGCTTTCAAATCAAAATTCCTGCCACCGAAGGCGAGTATGTCAGCGATGGCAGGCGCGGCCGGATCGCCGTTCATCACATGCGTGATGCCAGAGTTGTGCGTCCAGCGATCCCACTCGCCTCCGTTCTGATTTGCCTGATTCAGAAGAGACTGTGCGAGGTCACTTGCGACTTGAGGCTCCAGCAAGGCGAGCAACTGCAGCTGCGAACGGTAGACATCCCAACCGGAAAATGTACCGTACTGAGCCTTTTGAGGCGCAGCGACGGCATGCACCTTGCTGTCCATGCCTACGTAGCGGCCATCGACATCACTGGCAAGATTTTCCCCCATCAGCGAGTGATAGAGAGCGGTGTAGAAGACCACCTGTTCATCGTGCGTGCCGCCGCCGATCTCGACCTGACTCAGGGCACGATTCCATTCGGCGTGTGCTCTCTCGTACACGGTTTCAAACGGTGTACCTTTGGGGTCTTCGGCGCGCAGGTTGGCTTCTGCATTTTGTTCGCTTACGTAGGAGATGCCGACGCGTACACCCACTGTCTTCGACTTCGACGTATCAAGCTGTAACCAGGCACCCGAGCCTTTACCTTGCGGCACAAAGCCTTTAGATCCATATGTAGTTCCACCGCTTGCCTCTGTTGTGCCGGGACGCACGGCTGCATCCTGCCAAGTCCCCGTAGCTGTGATCGAGGCGTCAAAATGAGCTACGAAGTAGAGGGTGTAGTAGCTTCGGCGGTCCTCGGTGCCGATATAGCCGCAGAAGTTTCCACTGGTGACGGAGCCGGAGACGGTACGGTTCTCGGCGTCGATTTTCACGCTGGCGTCGGTGCTGCCGGTTTCGGAGTTCGCCGACCGAATAAGCATGACGGCAGGCTTGTCCTCAGGATAGGTGAACTGTGCTGAGCCGGCGCGCAGCGTGGATGTCAGCTCTGCGATGACGCCATTGTCGAGCCTGACCCGATAGAAGCCGGCCTTCGCTGTTTCGTTTGAGTGGGAGAACGTACTGCCATAGACTTCCGCGCTTTGATCCTCTGCAGGCGATGAGGTGATTTCGCCTGTGTAGGGCATGAAAGGGATATCGCCGCTGGCTCCCGCGCAACCTGTCCCCATGAGATGAGTCAGGGAGAAACCGCTGATGCGGTTGGAGGAGTATTCATAGCCACCGGGCGCTGCGGGGCGTCCAGGTTGATCGCGCTTCGATCCCGGGATGCCTTCGACAGGTTTGCGCGGAAGATTCCGTGGCTCCTCAGGGCTCCATGCCAGCATTCCCAGTGGCAGCGTCGCGCCGGGATAATCATTGCCACCGTTGGTGGTGCCGATTAGAGGATTTACAAGCGCAGCAGGGTCTTTTACGAACACGGCATTCTGCTGTGGCTGAGCATCTCCGTAGCTGAACGGCAGCACGGATAGACATACAGCAACCGCCACACACCATAGGCTCCACTTGCGTTCAAGCATGATCTCTCCTTGAGGCTCTGCGTCTTCCTCAGGGTTCTGCAGACAGCAAGCTGCTGATAGCCCTGGTCGCCATTGTAGACCGCTGCCCTCAGCGACCCGGCCGTATGCCCCGACCTACAAATTCGGCTTGTATAAACTCAACTTATTCGATGATGCTTGCAGCTTTTGCCTTTTCGTCTGCGCAGGGGAAGAGGCGCAAGGCGACGGCCTACGTGAATCTTTTGATCGGCAGCCAGCGGAGCGCGATCGGGTATGGCGGCCACAACGTACATAGCAATGAGCCGAACCACCATCATCCCTATCTCTACGATTTTGCCGGCGAACCTTGGAAGACGCAGGCGAATGTGCGATTTCGGCGAAGGAGTACGGTTTTGATGACGGTGGTCTTGATGGCGATGATGATTGTGGGCAGATGTCCGCCTGGCTGCTATTTACAGCCTCCGGCCTTTATCCGGTAAACCCAGCGAGCGGTAACTACATGATTGGCAGTCCGCTCTATGCAAGGATGTCACTTCGATTGGCGAATGGAAATACGTTCATCGTGGATGCCGAGAATAACTCAGCGAAGAATATGTATATCTAAAGTGCAACGATCAATGGAAAGCCGCTGACTATTCCTGTGATCACGTGGGAGCAGATTCAGAAAGGTGAACCTGTTCGCTTTGTGATGGGTGCAAATCCCTCGAAGTGGGCCATAGACTGGCGGCCCAAAGCTGTTGAGGCGGGTCTTTCGGACAGCGAGAAGTAGCAGCCACTTTCGGAAGGTCCGGCCATAGGACTCGCTTCCGCCTAATCCCGTTGAAGCGCGCGCCAGTGCGAAGGATTTTCTGTTGGAGTCTCTTCGCCGCTGGATTCACCCGAAATTTACTTGTGCCAGCTAAACGGCGCGAGTAGATTTCTCGTGGCCGCCACTAGGGACGTTTATCCCGTTTGCGACGGGACGAGATTCACTCAGTTCGTTGCGTTCTCACTTAGCTCCCTTGAGCTACTGCGGAGCGAAGCCTTTCTGCGCTAACGCGGACGCATGTGGGGTAAGCGACCAAACAAGTACGCTCTAAATAGAGGCAATTCATGTGATTTATCGGCTCCTCCTGTTGAAGTGGATTCGCTTAGCCAGCAGATTTCCGTTACCGCTAAAGTGCTTGACAGGAGATTTTCGCGGGGCGTATAAGCTCACCCGCTCTGACAACACAGTTTTTTCTGACTTGGAAACAGCTTCATCTATTTCTGACTCACTTTTCAGGAGAGCCTCATGAAGAACGTCATATCTTTGAAGAACCTGCGCCTCCGGGCGGTCGTTTTCGCGCTCTTTCTCGTATGCGCTACCGGGTATTCACAGTCGGACGTAGGCAGCATCAGCGGATTCGTAAGAGACAAGTCTGGAGCTGTTGTGCCCAACGCAAGTGTGACCGTTCGTAATGAAGGAACGGATGAATCGCACACCGTGACATCGGATCCGGGAGGACATTACTCGGTGCCAAATCTGGCCCCAGCAACGTACAGCATCTCTGCTGTAGCGAATGGATTCAGCAAATTTGTGAGTGTGCACAATCCCCTTGGCGCGAGCACGGCATTGGCTGTCGATGCGACACTGGCGACGGGTTCGGTGAGCGAAACTGTCGAGGTGACAGCGACTGCGGTGGTATTGCAAACAGAGTCTGGTTCGCTGCAAAGCGAGATCAGCGGTAGGACGATCACGGATCAACAGCTCAACGGGCGCAACCCACTTTACATCGGTGCTCTCATTCCCGGTATGCGCGGCGGCGGTACGCTGGGTGATTTCAACTTTGCGATCGGCGGGGGTGTGCCGTTCAACGTGAACGGCGCGCGCACGCAGGACACCATGGTGACCTTCGATGGCGCTCCCGGTGTGCGCACTCGAGGCTCGTCTCAAATTATCGGCGTAGCGAATCCGGATGCCATCGAGGAGATGCAGATCCTGACCTCGGATTACCAGGCGGAGTATGGAAGCTCCGCTGGCGGTCAGATGCGTATCGTATCGAAGAGTGGCACGAAGGACTTCCATGCGTCCGCCTATGAGTATCTCCGTAACTCGGCGATGAACGCGAACACCTGGCAGCGCAACCAGAGCGCGACGACGAAGTTTCCGTCGCCGTTCCGTTACAACAACTTTGGCTTCACGTTCGGCGGACCGGTTTACATCCCTGGCGTGCATTGGACCGAGAAGTACCGGCAAAAGCTATTCTTCTTCGTAAGTGAGGACTGGATCCGTTATCGCTTCACCGATACGCAGACTCAGGCCGTGCCCACGAATCTGATGCGGCAGGGCAACTTCAGTGAATTGCTTCAGACGAACCCCTGGTACACAGCGCCGACGCTCGTCTATAACCCAGCAACGTGCCCGGTAAATAAAGCATCGACCTGCGTTCAATACACCAACAATACGATTCCGCTGACTGCTCAAAGCGCGAACGGCATGGCGATCATCAATGCTTATCCTGCGCCTACACCGGGATACTTGAACGGCACCCAAAACTGGATAGCTGGCGCGGCTCATCCGATCAACCAACGCAAGCAGTCCATCAGTTTTGACATCGTACCGAACGATCACCATCACATCTCGTTCCGTCGTCAGAACGTGACCTACAACGAGTATCTTCCGTTCGATCAAGGATCGGGGCTTACGGGGCGCTACTTCAACCGGCCAAATCAGACGAATGGGCTGACGTGGACATGGATCATCAATCAGAGCACGATCAACGAAGCCCGCGTGACCTATAGCCTCGACCAGGTATATATCCCTGTGAATCTTGCGCTCGCCGGCTTCAACCGCGGTACGTTGGGCATCAACTTCCCGTACATCATTCCGGGGCAGAAGGCGGCGGAGAATAAGATTCCAACGGTTAGCGGCCTTGGGAATTTCTACGGTCTGGCTGGAGGACCGTATCCGTCGCACTCCGGCGGCCCTATCTACACGTTTTCAGATAGCTTTACGAAGGTATTGGGAAACCACACGATGAAAGTGGGCTTCCAGTTTCAAAATTCGGGCGAAAATGACAACGACCAAATCAATGTGTCGACCGTTCCGGGCGGAGCGAACAATCAGAACGGTAACTTTGTCTTCAGCGATACCAGAACTAATCTTGGCGGTACGACCGGTGTCGGGTTGGCGAATCTGGCTTCGGGCATTTCGGATAGTTACACCGAGATCGGGCCAAAATCGTACACGGTCTGGCGTGGCCAAGTGTTTGAGGGGTTCGCACAGGACTCGTGGAAAGTGAACGCAAAGCTGCACCTTGATTACGGTCTGCGCTATACCGCTCTTACGCCCTACAAGGCTGCGTGGGGGAATGCTGCGTTCTTCGACCCGGCATCGTACACGACATCTGCGGCACCGCCGGTCAGCACCACCACAGGCAATGTGACGCTGGGAGTGGGAAATCCTTACGACGGTATGGTGATCCCGGGTATCTCGAAGTTTCCGTCTTCGGCTGTGGCACACGGCGTTGTTGGAGCGACGGCTACAACGGCCAACACCGCTTGCGACGGCGGCCCCTGCTCGGCTCTGTTCGCGCCAAACTTGAAGAACGGATATGTCAACACCTCACAAGTCTGGCAGCCACGTGTCGGTATTGCCTACGAACTGACTCCGAAGACGGTCGTCCGTGGAGGATTTGGATCCTTTGCAACTCGAATGGGTTTGCTCGACAACATCTTCCCCGGCGGCAACCCGCCGTTCCAGCCGTTCGTCACGGTGAATGCGATTGCTGGCGATTTGACCGACAAGCAAGTCGACAACCCCGGGTACTCGCTTACCAGCACGACTGCGCCGGCACTGACCGTAACGACGCTGAACAAAAATCTGCAGGCACCCATACGGTACAACTGGAACGGCGCAATCCAGCGCGAACTGCCTTGGTCGTCGATGTTTACGGCAGCGTATGTTGGTGGTCGCGGATTACACAACTGGCGCGTGTATGACATCAATCAGCCGACTGTAGGAGCACAGCAGGTTTCTGCTGCGGCGCACGGAGGCACAAGCTATAACATCAATGCTCTGCGTCCGTACCAGGGGTATGCCGCAATTCAGCAGGAACAGAGCAATGGCCGCGGGCGGTATAACTCTCTGCAGTTATCGTTTCAGCACACAAACGCTCGGAATCTTACGCTGGGTGTGGCGTATACGCTCTCCAAGAGCACGGACGACAGTTCGAACTATCGCGATATCGTTCCTGATACGTACGACGTCAGTAATCTGTATGGGCCTTCGGAGTTCGATGCACGGCATATGCTCGTCGTGAACTATGTATACGCGCTGCCGTTCTTCCGTGAGCAGCACACGCTGACCAGCAAGTTGCTCGGCGGTTGGAGGATCGCGGGTGTGGCCCAGTTCCAAACCGGTGCGCCCTGTGGAGTCGGCGCAACAAACGACTATGCAGGCGTAGGCGAGGTAGGCAGTTTCGGATGCGGATCACAGGGCGAGTTCTGGACAATGAATGGCAAGCCGAAGATTCTTCACCAATTTGCCGGGTACGGCGGCACTGGAAAGTACTTTTCAACGACAAACAGCGATGGCACTCCGATTTTTACAGCTCCTGCGCTTGGAACCTTCAATCATCAACAGGGCGTAAGAAATTCGATCTATCAGCCTGGCTTCCAGGATTGGAACCTTTCATTGAAGAAGAAGTTTGGCATCACAGACACTGCCAATGCAGAGTTCACGGCTGACGCGTACAACTTCATCAACCATCCGAACTGGTCGGGACCGAACCTGAATCCGACGTCAGGTCAGTTTGGCGAGGTTACGGGTAAGTCAACCAGCAATCCTCGCACGCTGCAGGTCGGACTTCATATCGTTTACTAGCCCTGCCGACTATCAGCCCGGCACGGAAAAGCTTCCGGCCGGGCTGCTTTCGTTTTCGGAAGCAGGCGATAAAGTTGTTCTGGCGCGCGGGCTGGTAATTACTGCCCTTCGGAGCTTGAGATCACGATCGCAAGATTCGTCGCAACAACTATAGTCGCAATTATGCTTCGATGGATCATAGGCTTCTTTGTGCTCGCCGGCATGGCTCAGGGGCATCTGGCCATTGCAACTCCTATCTCTGCGTCCGCAGTGGCGGGCAACAGCCGCGTCCGGATAAATTTCAATGCGGACTGGCGATTCAAACTGGGCGACGTCCCTGGTGCTCAGAGTCCTGAGTTTGACGACACGAAGTGGAATGCGATCGGGTTGCCGCACAGCTTTAGCCTTCCGTATTTCCGGGCACCCTCGTTCTACGTTGGATATGGCTGGTATAGAAAGACTCTATCGCTCGCAGCGGTCCCAGCTGGGCGCCGCTTTTCACTGGAGTTTGAAGGCGCGTTTCAGGAAGCCGAAGTCTTTGTGAACGGCTCCGCTGCAGGACATCATAGAGGCGGCTATACCGGCTTTCCCGTGGACATCACCAGCCGTTTGCACCCGGGCAAGAATGTGATCGCGGTTCGCGTGAATAACAAATGGGACGCGACGTTGGCTCCGCGCGCGGGCGAGCACGTCTTCAGCGGCGGCTTGTATCGCGATGTCTGGCTGACGGTTACAAATGGCGTGCATGTGGCGTGGACGGGGACGCATATCACCACGCCCGACCTATCTAACGCGTCCGGGCGCGCGGCAGTGGAAACAGAGGTGCGCAACGATAGTGCCCACCCCGCGGACGTGGTAGTCCATACACAGATTCTCGACGATCGTGGAGCGGTTGTAAGCACGCTGCCCGATGAAAATGTGACAGTTGCCGCCGGGGAAGCAACCATCGGAAAGCAGAAATCGAATCCTATTCCCAAGCCGCGTCTCTGGAGTCCCGAGACTCCCGTCCTCTACCGGGCTGTCACGAGCGTGTTGGTATCAGGAAGATTGGTCGATCGATTCGAAACGGAGTTTGGGTTTCGCTGGATCTTATGGACGGCAGACAAAGGTTTCTTTCTTAACGGCAAGCATCGCTACTTTCTGGGGGCAAACGCTCATCAGGACCAGGCGGGTTGGGGCGATGCGGTGACCAACAGAGCTATCGATCGCGATGTTCAACTCATGAAAGATGCGGGGTTCGATTTCATCCGCGGCTCCCATTACCCTCATGACCCTCATTTTGCTGAAGCGACCGACAAGATCGGAGTCATGTTTCTTTCCGAGGTGCCATTTTGGGGAACGGCCGGCTTCAAAAGTCCATGGGCGGCTTCGGCGTATCCCACTGATCCAGCGCAGGAACCAGCGTTCGAAGCGAACGTGAAGCAACAGCTTGCGGAGATGATTCGCATCAATCGCAATCATCCTTCAATTGTTGCCTGGGGCATGGACAACGAGGTTTTCTTCTCCGCCAAAGACACTATGTCTCAAGTTCGGAAGCTGCTTGCGGACGAGGTGGCGCTGAGCCATGAACTGGACCCTACCCGGCCGGCCTCCATTGATGGCGCGCAACGGGGCAACATCGACCACATTGGCGATATCGTCGGCTACAACGGAGACGGTGCGTTTCTATTCGCAAAGCCAGGGATTCCGAGCTTCGTTGCGGAGTATGGATCCACCATGGCCGACCGACCGGGCCAGTACGATCCGGGGTGGGGCACAGACCTTGCGCGGACTCCCGGCGCGGACAAGAACACCGGCGAGACTTATGCGTGGCGTCTACCGTGGCGCTCGGGCGAGGCGATCTGGGCGGGCTTCGATCACGGTTCGATTGCGGGGCGCAAGTTTGGGGGAATGGGGATGGTCGATTATTTCCGTTTGCCAAAGCGTCAGTGGTTTTGGTATCGGAACGCTTACAGGGGAATCGCACCACCGGAGTGGGCGAAGCCGGGGATCGCGGCTGCTCTTCGATTGAGCTCGAGTTCTCCCGTGATTGAGCGGGCAGACGGAACGGATGACGTCCAGCTGGTTGTCACCGTCGTCGATGCGCAGGGACGCGCGATTAGCAACACGCCGCCAGTGCGACTCGCGATCGAGTCGGGTCCCGGAGAACTACCCACGGGTCGTGCAATTACGTTCGCTCCCGACAGCGATATCGAGATCCTCGACGGGCAGGCGGCTATCGCGATGCGGAGCTGGCAGTCTGGAGTTACCCGTTTGCGGGCTACGTCTCCCGGGCTAAGAGACGGGGAGCTGCAGATCCGCACTATCGAAGGACCGGCTTTTGTGGCCGGTGTCACCCCCGTTGTTCGCGACCGTCCTTATTTACCCGCAGCAGAATCTACAACGGAGAAGGCCACCGCAGAAGAAAGCTTCGGGACAAGCAATCCGACTGCTGCAAGTTCAAGCGCAGCCGGTCATTCGTCGCCGCTCGTCAACGACGGCGATTCATCCACCTACTGGAGTCCTCAGCCGGGAGATGCCGATCCATGGGTGTTGGTCGATCCGGAGCGAGTGATCGAGTACCGACGCTTGCTGCTTACGTTTCCGCAAGCCGCCGGCTATGGGTTTGTTGCGGAGATCGAAAAGGCGGATGGTGCCTGGGAGGAGATTGCCAGCGAGGCAGTCAGGACGAATTCCCAACGGGTGCGCGTGATCACCACCCGGCATCTGCAGGGGCGGCGCGTACGGATCAGATTCCGCGCAGCAGATGGATTAACGCCCGGACTATCGGAGATCGTCATCGTCGGTGTGATGAAGACCCAGTAGATATAAGAAGCTCTGTGATCGCTACAAACGTGAGGGCTTACCCGAACGGAAGAGTTCACAGGGACCTTACAGATCGATTCTCAAGCGCATTCGCAGCCAATTCGCGCAGATGCGAATTGCGGATTTTGTTGAGGACATTCAAGGTTTGGAGAATTGGCTGAACGGACTCCACACGCTCCCTACCAAAATCGTCCAGGTCGGCCGGTCTCTCGCAGAACAAAGGGACATTTCAAGATACTGTGCCACAGAATCATTGAGTGTGCGATGCGCTGGGGACTGTTGGACGTTCAGCGAAATCCAATCGCACTGAGCAAGATCATGGGCTCAAACAAGCGGGTTCGCAAGCTGATTCTTGTTCCGATAGATCGTTATCACGCTCTGTTGGACCAACTCAGGGATGCTTTACATGTCCGCATGATGGTGCAAGTGGCCATGTGCTTGGGGCTTCGCGCCCGTGAATTGCTGGCGCTGAAGTGGATGGAGATCGACCTCGAAGGTCTGAGCGTCAACCTCACCCGATCAGTGGTAGGGAAGTATCAGAAAGAGGAGACCAAGACGGACGCCTCGAATGAAATCCCCCGCTGCATCCCGATCTTGCTGCAGAGCTAGCGGCTTGGAAGAAAGCCGTGACTCCGGTCAATGGCTGGGCGTTCGGATCGCCTAGCACCGGCAGACCCTATCACCGCGATTCGTTGTTGGCCGACTACCTTGGGCCTGCGGCGCGCAGATGCAGCAGAAGGAGTCGAGGCCCGCCAATGCAACGGTCGTTGAGATGCTCCGGAGGTCAGCATGTGAGGGCAAGAAAAAGGCTTCGGCTGTCACCGAAGCTGTTTGTTCTCACGTGTTGATTCGTTCCGGACCGTGTGCCTCTAAATTGTTGACTCAAGGGGTTTTATGGTGCGCCCGGAAGGAGTCGAACCTCCGACCTTTTGGTTCGTAGCCAAACGCTCTATCCAGCTGAGCTACGGGCGCACATTGCAGAACTGCAACTAAGACAGAATACCGGAGATTCGCTATCGAAGCAACCGACCTGCTGCGGAAAACTCAGGCTGCGGGCGCGGCCACTTCAGACTTGGGCTGCGGCGGCAGCAGCGAGACCAGACCCTGCACGTCGAGGCCGGTGCCACGCAGCAGCTTGTGAACTACGGGCTCGGTCAGGCGGGTCGCGTCATACTCCACGCGCACGGTTTTTTCGGCTTCGCTGAAGGTTAGGCGGCGTACGCCGTACACCTCGCGAATACGCCCAAGGGCCATCATCGTCGCCTCGCTGGGAGCCGCGCCGTACCGATACATCACGTCAAGCTGTGTCATATGTCTCCTATTTTATCAGCGACTGTTTCCCCGGCGAGGCAGCTACTGCGAAAGCCGCTTGAGGGAATCGACGATCTCTTTGCTCATGAAGTCCTGCGGACCAATGTACTTGCGCCGAATCATGCCGTTTTTGTCGATGATGTAGGTCTCGGGATAGCGATACGTTCCATACAGTGGATTCGACGTCTGCGCTGCGTCCTGGACGGTCAGCAGGTTCACGTGATGCTGCAGGAGGAAGTTCTTATAGGCAGTGGTGTCTTCGTCGGTAGAAACCGCCAGGACCGTCACCTGTGGCAGCGTGCGTTGCAGTGCCTCAAGGCTCGGCAACTCTTCCAGGCACGGTGCGCACCAGCTAGCCCAGAAATTGAGCACCACGACTTTGCCGCGCAATTTTGAGAGATCAACGGTGCGGTCGGAGTCTTTGACGACGAACTGGTGCGCGACCTTGCCAATCTGCTCTGGATGGTCGCCACGGTCGCAGCCAACCGCAAACAGGCTTGCGAGCAGGCATGCGGCCAGCAGTCGTCCCCCACCCGATTTTGTCTTACTACGCATAGAGCTTCATCCGTTTCATCACAGGATCGTCCACTCCCTATAATAGTGGCCTGTGTCTGACACTCCCAACTCGCCGAAAAAGTTCAGCCCTGTCCTGGGGCTCCCCATGGATGATGCCCCGGTCACGCTTCCTGCCGAGTTCGCTCGCCCCAACGCCACGCTGCAGTTGACGGTCATCGTGCCGGCCCGCAACGAAGAGCTGAATCTGCCTGCGTGTCTTGCGTCCTTGCTGTCGCAGTCGGACGAGTTCTTTTTGCTGGGGCGCGACTGGGAAGTGATCGTGGTCGACGACAACTCCACGGACAGTACGCGTGCCATCGCGACGGATTTAGCTGCAAAGCACGAGGGGTTGCGAGTCATTCACGCGCCGGAGCTGGAACTGCGCGACACGCAGCGCGCCTTCACCGGTAAGACGCAGGCCTGCTGGCTCGGAGCGCAGGAGGCGCAGGGCGCTTGGCTTCTTTTTACCGATGCAGATACACAGCACGAGCCCGGCGATCTGACTCGCGCTATGCACGAGGCTGTAAAGCACAACGCTGCGCTGCTCTCGTACTCGCCTCGGCAGATCGTGCATGGCATTGTGCAACAGGCGCTGATGCCGTTGATCTTCTCTGAGTTGGCGACGGTCTACCCTCCAGCCCAGGTAAACGATCCGGGTCGTCGTACCGCCGCGGCGAATGGACAGTTTTTGATGGTCGATCGCGATGTCTACTTCGCGCTGGGAGGGCATCGCGCTGTAGGGCGTTCGGTGCTGGAAGACGTGGACCTGGCATGGAACGTAAAGCGTGCGGCGCCGCGGCACAACGGACGTGGACTACGCTTCCGTTACGCGCCCGATGCGCTCAGCACCACCATGTATCGCGGCGTCAGCGACATGATGGAGGGCTGGACGAAGAACCTTGTGCTGCTGTTTCCCCACGCGCTCACCCTCGCAGCGTGGCGGTTGCTCGACATCGTTCTGCTGCTGCTGCCGCTGGCCTACTTCCTGTTTCCGCACCTCACCCAGATGCAGTACGGTCTGCTCGCCCTGGTGTGGCTGCGCACTATCTGGCGCTTTTACAGCCGCGTCTCACGCTCGAACTTCAGCTTTGTCGACTGTGCGATCTCGCCGTTGGCTCTTCCTCTATTCATCTACCTTTTGGTGCGAAGCTGGATGAACCACAAACTCTTTCATCAGGTCGCATGGAAGGGCAGGGAGTACCGCCCGGGCCGCTGAGTGCTCGCATCGGGCTCTAGACTCAAAGCATCTCTTAGCATTGAACGCGCAAACTACTCTATGATCCTTCTCACTCGCAAAGCCGACTTCTCCTCCGCTCACTTCTACTACAACCCTTCGCTCTCTCAGGCGGAGAATGAGCGCATCTTCGGCAAGTGCGCCAATCGAAACGGGCATGGGCATAACTACACGTTGGAGGTCACGGTTGCGGGCGAGATAGACCCGGTCTCCGGCTTTGTTGTCGACCTGAAACAGCTGAAGGATATTCTCGAGCGCGAGGTCGTCTCTGTGTACGATCATCGCCACCTGAACCACGAAGTGCCTGAGTTCGCCAATACCATTCCGACTACCGAGAATATTGCAGTCGCGATCTGGAAGCGGCTGGACGGTAAGGTGCCGAATGCAAAGGTGCTCCGTGTACGCGTCTACGAGATGCCGGACCTTTTTGCGGATTACTACGGTGAAAGCGCATGAGCACCCCCGTCGTGCACTTCTCGCGCCGCTATCACTTCTCTGCCTCGCATCGTCTCCACGTCGATGCGCTGAGCCCTGACCAAAATCGCGACACCTTCGGCAAGTGCAACAACCCTTTTGGCCATGGTCACAACTATGTCGTGCAAGTGACATTGTCGGGTCCCGTTGATGCGGCAACGGGCATGGTGACGAACCTCGCCGACCTCGATTCATTCGCACAGCGCAAGATGCTCGATCTCTTCGACCACGCAAATCTCAATACGTTGGACCTCTTTCGCGATCAGGTGTCGACAACTGAGAATCTATGTGTAGAGGTTTGGCGAATGTTCTGCGAGTATCCTCATGCGATCCTTCGGCGCGTGCACATTGAGGAGACCGGCAACAATTCCTTCGATTACTACGGAGACGGCGCGCCAATTTCGCATCTGGATTGAGACGCAGGCATCAAATGATTGTGTAAGTTCACGAAAGGCTTCACGAGGTTATGTCGACAAAGCCCGCAATTGAAACCGTTTCTGCTTCCACTAGCCTCGCCGATGCGAGCCTGGAGCAGATCTATACCGAAATTCTAGGACGCATAGGCGAAGACCCAACGCGCGACGGCCTGCTTTCCACGCCGAAGCGTGTCGCAAAGTCCTTCGACTTCCTAACGCGGGGCTATCATCAATCCATCGAAGATGTGCTTCACGAAGCGCTCTTCGATGTGGACTACGACGAGATGGTGATCGTGAAGGACATCGAGTTCTTCTCGATGTGTGAGCACCACATGATCCCGTTCTTTGGCAAGGCCCATGTAGCGTATGTGCCGAACGGCAAAGTCGTCGGTCTGAGTAAGATTCCGCGCATTGTCGATGTCTTCGCTCGTCGTTTGCAGGTGCAGGAGCGCCTGACGCAAGAGGTTGCCGAGGCAATCAATGAAGCCGTGCATCCCCAGGGTGTAGGGGTCGTGATCGAGGCACAGCACCTTTGCATGATGATGCGCGGCGTGGAGAAACAAGGTTCCAGCACCGTGACGAGCTCCATGCTGGGGGTCTTCAAATCGCAACTGCAGACGCGGAACGAGTTTCTTTCGCTTGTTCGACGCAGCTAGTTAGCCTCTCTGGAAAACCAGTGACAAACACAGACCGTTCATGTGCGAGACAATGATCTCTGCATGAACGGTCTTCTTATTCTCGATAAACCCTCCGGTCTCACCTCTCATGATGTCGTCTCCATCGTTCGCCGCGCCACGGGCGAACGCTCGATCGGACATCTCGGCACGCTCGATCCTATGGCTACGGGCGTGCTGCCGTTGCTGCTCGGCAAACACACGCGGCTGGCGCAGTTCTTCGGCAAAGCCGAGAAACGCTACACCGGCAGCATTCGTTTCGGCTTCGCGACGGACACCTTCGATGCAGAGGGCGAACCTGCGTCAGCGCCTGCTGCGCTGACGCAGTCGCTTGAAGACCTGCGTGCTCTTGCGACACGCTTCAGTGGGCAGATCGACCAGGTGCCTCCCGTGTATTCAGCCAAAAAAATCAACGGCGTGCCCGCGCACAAGCTGGCGCGTGCAGGCAAAGATGTCCCCGTAAAGCCTGCAAGAATCACCATTCACAACTTTGAGCTGACCTCGCTCGACGGCGATCTCGCCGAATTTGTGATGCACGTTTCAGCGGGCGGCTATGTGCGCTCCGTCGCGCATGAGCTAGGCGAAGCGGCTGGTTGCGGAGCGCACCTGGCGTCGCTGCGTCGCACTCAGGCTGGGGATTTCGACCTGGGGCATTCCATTACCGTTAAGGAGTTGAAGGCATTGACACCGGCGGAGATCGAGCAGCGCCTGCCGCATCCTCGCACGTTGCTGCCAGAGATGCCTTCGGTCATCGTCGATGAGCAGACGGCTGGGCGTATTCGTAATGGAATGCAGGTCAACGTGGCAGAGTTCTCCGACGCGCCTCTGCTGAAGGTCTTTAGCAGCCCACGCGAGCTGCTCGCTATTGCGCAACGCGTGGCAGGCACCCTGGTGCAGCCCATCGTTGTGATGGGCTGAGGGCCTACTTCTTCAGCATCGGCTGAATTAGCTTTTCTACCGTAGCGGCTACGCCGATGTTGCCCTTTGCCGTTGCGTGATGCCCGTCATCCTGCATATCGCCTGCGATGCCGTACACATCCTTTAGCAGGAAGGGCAACAGGCGTACATGGTACTTCTTCGCCAGTGCGGGATAGATCGCATTGATCTTCGCGATGTAGTCGGGGCCGTACTCGGGTGGCAACGTGATGCCCGCCAGCGCGACCTCGGCACCGCTCTTCTGCAGCTGCTCGATCATGGAGGCGAGGTTGCTCTGCGTCTGTTCCAGCGGCAGCCCCCGCAGGCCGTCATTGCCGCCAAACTCCAGCACCACGATCTTCGCGTGGCGAGCCGCGATGCGGTCCACGCGCTCAAGGCCATCCTTGGTTGTCTCGCCGCTGATGCCCGCATTGATCACGCGATAGTGATAGCCCTGCCCGTCAAGCCGCTTCTGCAGTGCGTCAGGATAACTTTGGCCGGGGTCGGTACCGTAGCCTGCCGTCAGGCTGTCGCCGAAGCAAACAATCAGCGGGCGATCATCCTCTGGAGCCACTGCGTCGACCGGCGCGGGCGCAGCTGGCTGGGTCGTCACAGCGACGGGCGGGTTCGAAGTTTCAACCGGTGGCGCGTCCGACTTGCAGCCAATCACTCCGGAAGTGGCTGCAATCCATAGGCAGCCCCATACAAATGTTCGCTTCCGCGCTAGAATCACAATATTCACAGAGCCCTTCGCGTCTTTCTAAAGAACGATCACGCAATCGTCTCTCATCTTACTGTAGCCAAAGGCCTCGACTCTTTTGATCTCACCAACTCCTACCGACGGAAACGGCATGATTGTCGTCTCCGGTATCCGCAAATCTCTTCGCACCGGTTCGACCACGGTTGAGATTCTCAAGGGCATCGACTTCACGATCGCCCGCGGCGAGTTCGCGGCGATCATGGGAGCCTCCGGCTCAGGCAAATCGACGCTGCTGGGGCTTCTGGCAGGACTCGATAACCCAACCTCTGGCACCGTAACGCTGAACGGCACCGCAATCAGCAACCTGGCTGAAGACAAGCTGGCCCAGCTTCGCGGCCGCACCATCGGCTTCGTCTTCCAGAGCTATCAACTGATCCCTACGCTGACAGCACTAGAGAATGTGATGCTGCCGTATGAACTCAACGGCTCCCCCAACGTAGCGGGTGAAGCGAACGGTATGGCCCGCGCCCGGCAACTGCTTAGCGCTGTGGGTCTCGACTCGCGCGTGGACCACTATCCCGTGCAGCTCTCCGGCGGCGAGCAGCAGCGTGTGGCTCTGGCTCGGGCCTTCATTCTCCGACCGCCCATCGTCCTGGCCGATGAGCCCACCGGCAATCTCGACACCGCCAATGGCAGCCATGTGCTCGACCTCCTACTCCATCTCAATCGAGTCGAAGGTACGACACTCGTCCTGGTGACGCACGATCCCGTGCTGGCCACCTATGCAGGCCGCCGCATCACCCTGCGCGATGGCCTGGTGATCAGCGACGAGACGCAGGTTCCCGCGCAGCACACCCCGGCAGGAGCGTAGCCGTTGCCCTCCCTCTCCTACCCCACCGCAGCTCGTATTGCCAGCAGGGAACTGCATTCGTCACGCGGCAAGTTCACCTTTGTCATCCTTTCCGTTGCAATCGGCGTCGCTGCACTAACGGGCGTTCGCGGCTTCTCGTCTGCCTTCCGTGCGACGCTGCTGCTGCGAGCTCGCAGCATCATGGCAGCGGACCTGTCGGCCCGGACGAACGTCCCGCTGACGCCGTATCAGCAGAGTGCGCTGAGCGACCTCACCAGCAGTGGCGCCTCGGAGACGACAGTGACGGAGTCGCTGTCGATGGCCTCCAGCGCGACCTCGCTTGATCCGTTGCTCGTCTCGCTCAAGGCGATCGACCCCGCGAAATATCCCTTCTATGGCGATGTCGTGCTTGACCCTGCGATGCCGCTCACGCAGGCACTCTCGGATCACACGGTGGCAGTCGGTGAAGACCTTTTGCTGCGCCTGCACCTCAAGGTGGGTGATTCGATCAAGCTCGGTACGCAGATCTTCCGCATCGCTGCTGCTGTGGTGGACGAACCGGATCGTCTCTCCGGCTCGTTCGCAGCCGGTCCCCGGGTATTGCTGACACAGACCGCGCTGGATTCCACGGGCCTCGTTTCTCCGGCTGCGCGGGTCTCGCGCCGCTACCTCTTCAAGCTGCCGCCCGCAAAGCCTGGGCAGGCGCTATCAGATGATGCCGTGGCGGCACTCAAGGCAAAGGTTGATTCGCTGCTACCCGAAGCCCAAGTCTCAGACTATCGCGAAGCCAATCCCGCCCTTACCCGCGCTCTGGATGGCGCAACCGGTCTTCTCTCGCTGATGTCGCTGGTCGCCCTCGTGCTCGGCGCGGTCGGAGTAGCGATGGCCATGCGCGCGCACCTGCAGCAGAGGCTCGATTCGATTGCCATCATGAAGTCGCTCGGCGCAGGCTCGTCGCAGATCATGAAGATCTACCTGCTGCAGACGGTCCTGCTCGGACTGGCCGGTGGCGTTCTGGGCGTGTTGCTGGGGCTGGGCGTGCAGCTGGCGTTTCCGCTGTTTCTCGCGAAGTTGCTGCACCTAACGCCGAGCTTTCAGATCAACAGCCACGCCATAGCAATGGGTCTTACCGCTGGCCTGCTGACCACACTGCTGTTCACCGTGCCGACACTGCTTTCGGTGCGAAACATTCGCCCCATCCTGATCCTCCGCCGCGCTGTCGATTCAGGGGATGGCACGTTCTTCGAGCGCCTTAGCCGCAACCTCTCGTCCTATCTGCTGCAGTTGCTCGCAGGCGTCGTCATTGTGGGAGCGCTGGTGGCGCTCGCCGCGCGTGTCTCCGATTCCAGCACCGTCGGCCTCGTCTTTGGTGGCGGTCTAATTGCGGCTCTGGTCCTGCTATATCTCGTCGCGCGGTTGCTGATGTACGCGCTGCGACTCTTCCTCTCGGCAACGCGCCTTCATCTGCCGTCCTCGCTGCGGCACGGTCTTGCGAATCTCTATCGCCCTGGCAATCCTTCTGCTGCCTTGCTGGCCGCGTTGGGGCTGGGCGTCATGCAGATCGCGGCGGTCTACATCGTGCAGCGCTCGATCGTGAGCGAGATGCACGTCGCAGTGTCGGAGAACCTGCCCAATATCTTTCTCGTCGACATGACGACCGATGAGGTCGGCGGCGTGCGTACCCTGCTGGCACAGCAACCTACGGTTCGCGGCACGCCAGAGCTGTTGCCCGTCGTAGCCGCGCGACTGGTGGCCATCAATAGAATTCCTGCGGCCCAGCTGGAGAAGAAACGCGGCTTCGGCCGCTCCCTGCAAGGACTCAGTCTGACCTGGTCGCCGACTGCAGACGCGCCCCCGCCAGGTGACAAAGTGAGCTCCGGCCAGTGGTGGACGGCGAAGCAGGCAATGGACTCCAAGCTGCACCCGCTGGTCGCCATCGACAAGAACCGCGCAGCTCGGCTGAATGTTCGGCCTGGCGACACGCTGACCTTCAGCGCGCAGGACGAGGCTTTCACCGCTACGGTCTCCGCGCTGTTCGAGGCGGACAGTCGTCATGCCTACTCCCGCGCCGACTTTGTCTTTCCGCAACCGGTGCTCGCAGGTTTGCCCGCCGTCTGGTACGGTGGCGTTCATTGCGATCCAGCGTCCACAGCTCAGCTACGGCGCGCTCTTTACGAACGCTTTCCCACTGTCACCGTGATCGATGTGGCGGCCACGCTCGAGACCGTGCGGCAGGTGCTTCTGCAGATCACCTACGTCATCCAGTTCCTGGCAGCGTTCAGCATCTTCGCCGGCATCGTCATCCTCGCCAGCGCGATAGCCGGTACGCGCTATCGTCGTATCCGCGAAGTGGTGGTGCTCAAAACACTCGGCGCGACTCGTGCGCGCATCGCCACCATCTTCTCGGTGGAGTTCGCCGTGCTGGGCCTGATTGCGGGCATCACCGGACTCATCTTCGCGAACATCATGGGCCGACTCCTTCTGCTGCGCCAGTTCCACTTCGATTACCACTTTCAGCCGTGGCTAAATATTTCTGCAGCGCTTTGCGTGGCGGCGTTGACGGTAGCTGCAGGATGGCTCGCAAGTCATCGCGTGCTGGGTCAGAAACCCCTTGAGGTGCTTCGCGAAGAGTAGGAGGTGGGCAGTCTTTGCACAGGCAAAAGGTTGACCGCCAACGCTTTCCTTCGTACACTTGAGAAGTCAGCTGATTGTGGCACCTCACCGAGCCTGCGGTTGACGCTTACAACCTGTATTGCCCTCTCGTTCAATGGTAGGACTAGCGACTCTGACTCGCTCGATCGGGGTTCGAATCCCTGGGGGGCAACCATTTCTTGCAAAATCAAGCTTCTTTGCACGTCCCCATACATCCTCGCGCGCGAGGATGTTGTTGTCTTAGAACGATCTGCGAGGAAATGGCGTCTGACAACGTCCGAGACCGTTCGTACGCAGCCGGCTTCGGCTGGGGATTAGTTTGGGGTACGATGAGCCAAAGTTTGGGGAATGGACGTTTCCTCTTCCGTACCCACCTCGCTACTCACCATCACCGAAATCGAGAATGCGAAACCGAAAGCTGAGAAGTACGAGATGCTCGACGGAGGAGGCCTCAGTCTTCTCGTCCTGCCGACGGGTACGAAGCTCTGACTTTGGCGCTATCGGTTCGATGGCGGCGAACAGAACACGACCTTCGACGAGTACCCTCTCGTCAACCCAGGGATGCACGGGAACTTCATTTCGCTACGGAGAAACTGCTTGCCGACGGCATCAATCCAATGGGCGAACGCAATGCAGAGGCCGAAGCAAAGCGAGAGGAAACCAGGACGCTTCAGCGTGAAGCTGAGAACAGCTTACAAAACGTGGCCACGCTCTGGTGAGAGTGGTGGTCCATTGGCAAGTCTCCCAGACGCGCAGATACTGTCATGCTACGGCTCAAAGCTGCGTGCTTCTTCCTTCTCGACATAACGAGCTCCTTGAGACAAAGTCTCTCGCATAGAATCTGGTTCAGAAAAATGCCGGGGACTCTATCAGCATGGAGATATTTGTGAATATTTTTCACATTGATCAGTGTCATCACGTGATCGAGTCGGCTTGAAACACAACGCCTCGCGAGCGCCCATATACAAACGTATAATTGCGGCCCACTCCGCATCCTCCTACGATAATGCCTATCGGAATTGGTGCATTCGCAGATACGAGTTTCGAGGTTCGGTCGACTGGACCATCAAATCGCTGTCCACAAATTCGCAGGGAGCAGTGGCTTGACCGATCCAAGAATCTAGCAGTGACAGACGCATTTCGAAGCAACGGGTAAGTGTGTTGCAAAGATCCCCTTTGTGCCTGATGAGGGACATTCCAGAATGGAGGAGAAGACAGCAATGAGTGAGGAGAGGGCTATACAGCAGGTGCTGGCAAAATATGTGCGCGGAACGGACAAGCGGGATGGTGCAGCGGTCGCTGCGTTGTTTACAGAGACGGGTCGTGTTGAAATCTCTTATAACAAACTGGGCAAGTTGGAGCCTGTTGGCGAGTTGGTGGGGAAGGACGCTATCACTGCGGCGGTATCGCAGATGATGAAGCCGCACCCGGCATACGGCTGGAGTCATCACACAACTCACGACCACATCATTGAAGTGGACGGCGAAATCGCCACGCTTGATGCTCAGTTTGTGGTCTTCGAGGTGCGTGGGAAAGAGCGGCCAGTCACGGGATGGCCAGAGGGCGCATTCGGAGCTCAGGGGACGGTTACTCCCATCGAGGCAGGGTATTATCGGCCTACCTTACGCCGGGTCGACGGGGTGTGGAAGATCGATACGCTGCGGATTGTTATGAATCTACCTTTGGCATTCCCGGGGCAATAAGGAGCTATCCGTGAAAGCGATTATCTATCGGAGGTATGGTGGGCCTGAGGTTCTTGAGTTTGCGGAAGTCTCGGAGCCGAAGGTCGCCCAGAACAGTGTACTGATTCGGGTGAAGGCGGCAGCACTTAACCCAGCGGATCATGTTTTACAGGCGGGTCTTGGAGACTCGATCATGGATGCGTGGTTTCCGGTAATCCCGGGTTGGGATGTTGCGGGCATCGTCGAGCGAGTGGGTGCTGGCGTGACGGAGTTTGCTGTCGGAGACGAAGTGATCGGCTTTGTGCGTGAGGAGATTCTTCATCATGGCACTTATGCTGAGATGGTTTCCGTCCCCGCGTCCACCCTTGTTCGCAAGCCAAACAACGCGACATGGGCGCAAGCAGCCGGTCTGCCGCTGGCTGGACTAACGGCATATCAAGCAATTGTTCACTCGCTACACGTGACGAAGGGTGAGACTGTTCTCATTCACGGAGCTTCGGGTGGGGTGGGCTCTCTCGCCGCACAGATTGCGATTGCGCAGGGTGCGCGTGTCATCGGCTCGGGATCAGTGCTCACTCACAGCTATCTGCGTTCCATTGCCGTGGAGCCCGTCTTGTATGGAGAAGGTTTGGTCGGCGAGGTGCGCTCGTTGGTGCCTAACGGAGTGGACGCGATTCTTCACTGCGGTGGGCGCGGAGCTCTTGCGCTGAATGCGCGTCTGGGTAGTACCGGTGTACGTGTTTGCTCGGTCGCAGACAGCGCACCTGGGGTGACAACAGTGTTTGCGCGTATGGACCAAGCGGACTTGCTTCAACTTGTTGAACTTGTCGAAGCAGGATTACTAATCGTCCCAGTTGCCGCCGTATATCCGCTTGAAGCGGCCGCACAGGCGCAGTTGACATTGATAAACGGTGGCAAGGGACCGGGAAAAATCGTGTTGGAAATGGATTGAGTTATTCGCAACGCCAAATGTATTCGGTGGAGAGAGAATTCGCAAAACAGTAAACGATGTAGGAAGGAGCGTCGCATATGTCTAATAACGAAAAATCTGAGTCAAAGGTTTGGCTAATCACTGGAAGTACCCGAGGACTTGGGCGGGCACTTGCGGAAGCTGTCCTCGCTTCCGGGTACAGACTTGTAGCAACCGGACGCAATCCTGCACAACTCGAGGATTTGGTTGAACGCTACGGAGATCAAGTTCGTGCCATAGCTCTTGACGTAACAAGCGAGCAGGCGGCGATCACTGGAGTAGCCGAAGCAATCAAGGCCTTCGGACGATTGGATGTTGTTGCGAACAACGCCGGCTATGGCGACGTTTGCCCGGTTGAAGACATGAGCATGGCCGAATTTCGAGCCCAACTAGAAACAAACCTTTTCGGAGTCATTCACGTCACGAAGGCGGCTCTCCCATTCATGCGAGAGCAGGGGAGCGGTCACTTTCTTCAATTCTCGTCGGTCGCGGGTCGCATTGGTCCAATTGGACGTTCTGCCTATGCTGCTGCAAAATGGGGCGTCGAAGGTTTCTCGGAAGTTCTGTCAAAAGAGGTGGCTCCCCTCGGTCTAAAAGTAACGATCATTGAGCCCGGTGGATTTCGCACTGACTTTGCAGGTTCGTCCACCGCTATCCGCGAGGGGCGCCCCGAATACGACGAGACTGTTGGCAAGATTGCGCGCTTTCAACGTGAGTTCAACGGGAAGCAGCCAGGAGATCCCGAAAGAGCAGCAGCCGCTTTCATCCAGATAACGACGGTCGACAACCCGCCTCTCAGGCTTATTCTTGGTAGCGATGCGTACCGGGCTATAGAACAGAGTGATCTTGTGAAAGCAAAGTCCGACCGAGACTGGAAGGAACTGAGTGTCTCAACGGACTTTATGCCAAGCTAAATATCATTGCGATTCATCAGCGACGACTGAAAAGGTCGAACGGGGTTGCGTGTTGTTAAGGATACTTCAGTGTCGAGCTTCAATGAAGGAATGACAGAGGTCGGCGACATGTCGTCCCCTGTTTTTTGCAGTTAACAAAGTCAGCTCCGGCGCAAATTGCTGGGGATGGCGCGTCGAACGAGTACACGAGGGGTAGAACACCCGAGCCCTAAGGCTGTTGGGCGTGAGTCGCAGCTTCTTCGATGACATTGGCGACGTCTTTAGGGTGGGAAACGTAAACACAGTGGCTCGCACCTGCAATCTCTGTGGTGTGGCTCTTTGCCCGCGCTGCATACCATCTTTCAAGATCCGGATTGATAGTCCTATCTTTGGCTGAGACGATCATCCAGCTAGGTTTCGTGCGCCATGCAGCAGTGGTGATAACAGCCTTGAAGTTGTCAGCGAAGTTGAAGACCTGCGACCGCGCCATGAGGTCAGCTTGTTGACTGGATAAATCCGCAGCAAAGTATTCACGAAACTGTGCGGGGTCAAGATAGGTGAAGCCGTCCGGAGTTCTCTTGATCGCCGTTGACTTGCTCAAGTCACTTGGGAAGCGTTTGCCATCGTCGGCCTCATCTTCGCCGGCATCCGGCATGTGCGCAGCGACATATACCAAGCCCGCAACGGAGGGTTCTGTACCTGCCTCTGTGATGACAGCGCCGCCATAGCTGTGGCCGACGAGAATAGTCGGCCCGTCCTGGAGTGCAAGCATGCGTCTGGTCGCTGCCACGTCATCTTTGAAGGACGTTTCTGGTTCCTGAACAATGCTTACCTTGTACCCATCCTTGGTAAGTATGTCGTATACGCCCTTCCACCCAGAACCATCGGCCCATGCACCATGGACCAGGACGATATTGTGAACACGATGCTCCGCGACCTGAGAGTTCAAATGCGGCGGAGCGCTTACGAGGACGACCATGAATGTGGTCGCGGGCGCAATGAATCTAAAGAAGTTTTTCATTCTAAAGCCTCTCTAATTTCGGGATTATGATCCGTGTCCTAGTGGGAAGAAGGGAAAATTGTGCTGTGTATTTCCCTTTAGGCTCGGCCCCCTAATGTATCGAGAGCGAGCTAGGATCCGCAGCGGCCGATAACCGTTCTGACAGTTCTCGGGTCGGCCACTACGCATGAAGACCGGGGCCTGCGCACCCGGCTAGATGCGGTAGCAACGCCCCCACAAAGGAAGACTTCCGTGGTTATTCAGACTGGTAAAAACGCTTCAAAACATCTGCCAGGGCTATCTGCCAGCGAAAATGGCTGGGTGCTCTTCTGACCACTTCTTGAAATCTCTGAGCAGTGAGCAAGTACGACAATCTCAAATCCAATCCCTACGGCTTGAGTGAAGCGGCAGCCCCCTCTATAAACGTGGTGACGTCGGTGGGATGGCTGAGCATGGACAGATGACCTGACTGCAGGGTGAGAGTTGTAGCGTTCATTCGTTTTGCCATTGTCGCTTCGAGCGCGGGAGAGATTGCTCTATCGTTGCTCGCAACGATGTACCAGGAAGGAACGTTATTCCACGCAACCTGCGTTACGGGCGCGCTGAAGGCGTTTGCTGCGGAGATGGGTCCCTGCGTCGCCGCAATCGTCGTTTGTTCCGCGGCCGGCAGGTCTTGTGCAAAGTCTGCAACGACACCAGCATTTGTAAGCGTGAGGAACCCAGAAGCGTCCGCTTGAAGATCCCCATCGATGGGAGTGGGTGAAACGGTATTGTTCAAGGACAATGCTGATTCACCCACTGCAGGCGCGTATGCGGATACATAGACCAGGCCGGCGACTTTTGGGTCGATGCCTGCCTGAGTGATTACCATACCTCCATATGAGTGACCCACAAGGATGACTTTACCGTTTTCCCGGGCCAGAGCTCGCTGAACGACTGCCACATCGTCGGCTAGAGAGGTGAGCGGGAGTTGCACAGCGGTTACGTTATACCCGTCGGCGACGAGGTTGGTAATAACCTGGTTCCAACAGGATCCATCGGCCCATGCTCCATGCACGAGCAAGACATTTTGGACGCCGGTTGGGCCTGCAGCATGCACAGTCTGAACCCCTTGCTGGGACGTGCAGCCTGTAAGGGCAATGGTGAGCGAGCTAATGATGAAAAATGATTTCTTGAGCCAAGAGGAAGTGAACATGCGAGTGATCCTTTCAGTTGGTGTTCTTTCATGAACATTGGCGATTAGTGAGAGAGCACGGTGGTCTCTCTCGTGGGATGAAGTGACACGAGCGAGGAGTCTCCCTATCCGAGCGTGACAATGACAGCAACGGCCAGAACGATTGCTATAACGTCTTCGAGCAGAGCTGCGGGCAAGTCGCGACCGAAGAGTTTTGCAGCAAAAGCTCTCGCCTTGGATCCACCAAGCGTTCCAACTACGCTACCGATGATTCCGGATAGTGCCCCGATGACGAAGTGTTGTTGCGAAAGACCGATCGCGGAACCTGTGAGCGCACCCATCACGACACGACCGGCGAATTGAGGCGGAACGAGGCGGCTGGGAGTCTTTGGTAGCTTATCGTTTACGATTTCCCCGACTGCGAACAAGCTCGTTATATAGGGGGTGAAGCGAAATCCAAGGAAAGCGAGCCATGTTCCCTCAAGCGGAACTTGCTGCCCCCTAGCCGCCCAACTTGCGGCGGCAAGACCAACCATGGAACGAAGTCCACATACAACACCCAACACAAAAGCTGCAATCAAGACGGACATATAATTCTCCTTATATTGGCGACTCGGTGAATCGCCGGGTTGAGGGCACAAGGCCATTTAGAAGAGCTGCTTGGTGCTTACAACAGGTCCGCATCGGCTTCTTCGACGGCTACGAATACCTGGAGTGGAAGATGATGTATGCCCCGCTATTTCGAATTGACCTTGGATGCCGCTCCGATGATCACGTCCGCTACCTCTTTCGGCTTGGAAAGCATGATCACGTGGCTGGATGGAACGGTGATCGTTGTAGCGCCTATTTTCTTTGCCAACGAAGCTTCGAGGACGGGTGAAATCGCCCGATCATTTGCGCCCACGATGTACCACGACGGCTTCGATTTCCAGGCGGGATTCGTCACTTCACCCTTCATCGCAGCGATATTGGCGGGCACCTGGGTTGCGGTCAAAACCGCTATCTCTTTAGCGGAGAGATCCTGCGCAAAGTCCTCGGAGATACCCTTTGGCGTCAGTTTGAGGAAGCCACTCTTGTCAGGGCGCAGCTCCGCGCCGATGGGCGTTGGCACACTCATGATGAGGCCGAGAGTGGACTCCCCTTTATCCGGAGCAACAGCTGACACATAAACCAGTCCAGTGACCTTCGGATCATTCCCGGCTTCGGTGATCACGGCTCCGCCGTACGAGTGTCCAACCAGTAAGAGTGGTCCGTTCTCGAGATCGACAGCGCGCTGCGTTGCGGCTACATCGTCCGCGAAGGACGTCAGAGGAATCTGCACCGAAACAACATGCAGGCCCTTCGCCTCCAACAATGGAATCACCTTCGCCCAGCTCGAGCCGTCAGCCCACGCACCATGAACGAGGAGCACTGTCTTGACCCCTGATGGAGACGGGGCTTGTGCCGTTGCCTTCACGGCACCGATAGTGACTGCGAGCAGGGCGGCACATGCCACAAAAGCCCTGCGAACGTACTTGAATGCCTGCATTGTCTTTCTCCTTGATGACGTGAAGATGTGCACAGGACGATGATGAATCGACCATGATCGGCCAGTGCTCTCTTGCTAACGAGAACCATAGAGATCGCTAAACGCGGGCGCAATTATCACTTTGTATAGATCATCGCGGACACTCGTTCTCATGGAGGGAGCTAGCTGTCGCCGGCGAAGGCTGTGTCCTCCGCGCCAACGAGCGCTGTCTCAAGAGCGGCTGCACCTCTAGGATTCTCTGTCACATCGACGAAACCGTTGAGGTCCCGGTCTTCGAAGCATCGAAGGCATTGAACCTCATCAGTGATTGCAATGAAGTCTCTGATACGCTCCACGATCTGCGTGGCCAACTCGAAGCACATAGCCAGCCGTCCGGCACGGATGTGGAACAGCACATCGCCTGGAGTCGCGACTGCATGGCGGTTGCCTGAATGGACTCCCGGAAGCGGTGCAGCTCGGCTGGTCGATTACTCCCGAAAAGTGGATTCCATGCATCCGAACCGAATTCTGCGACACAGATCAGCCCAGCATCCCTATCTCGGGCCTCTACCGCACCAATCAAACCGGCGAGGTCACCACAGAACGAACGCACAGTCTCATAGCTGTTGGTATTGGAATTGATCGTGACGAGGAGGAAAATGCAGCTCGTGCGAGCGGTTTTAGCACCGGCTATGGAATTGGTGGTTGGTCTAGCTCGTTCGTCATTGCAATCCGTCTAACCTGTTCTGGCTTTTAATACTCCACACACTCAAAGCATAGGTTCCATTGAGAAATGAACTCCTGGAACTCTTGACAAGCGACACGAATGCTTTAGCCACGTTGTCACAAACCCAAGTCGGTCAATCCTGGGTATTCATCGGGACGTCGTCCGAGCGGCCAATGAAGCTTTCGTTCAACCTCGGTAATCCGGAGCTCGTTGATGCTTGCGTGCCTTGTATGCATCAGCCCTTCCGCGTCAAACTCCCAATTCTCGTTGCCGTATGCGCGGAACCAATTGCCCGAGTCATCGTGATACTCGTAGGAAAATCGGACGGCAATCCTGTTGTCTAGAAACGCCCAGATCTCCTTCACGAGTCGGTAGTCCAATTCACGGTTCCACTTCCGCGTAAGCAACGCGACGATCTCTTGACGTCCATTCGCGAACTCGGCCCGATTGCGCCAACGTGAATTTACCGAGTAAGCAAGGGAGACCTTTTCCGGATCACGGCTATTCCAGCCGTCTTCTGCTAAGCGAACTTTCTCGACAGCGGTAGCGAGCGTGAAGGGTGGAAGAGGGGGACGATTGGCCATGACACTATCCTTTCGCGGTGAAGCGTAGAACCTGATTTGAAAACACATGGCCACGTCACTCTGAGAGGGGGAGGTGACGCCTGCTGCGGCAAAGGCTTGTTTGGAGTCTAGCCGGCAGATGTGCGGCCAAAAACCTCAGAAACTACAGAGAAAAACCTGCTGTTATCTATAGGTCTTCAGGTCACTTGCGGGTGTAAAGTGTGTATCCATACGGTCTGAATGTGCGGTGCACTTGCTTTGCGAAAGATGAAGGCCGAGTCCTTGGCTGACCTCGTTCGGATGTCAATGAAGCTTCGCTTGCCGTACTGGCGTGGTGGGCACTTCAGGGCAGCATAGGGCCATTTATACAAAGAGATAATTGTCTGCTCCCGATCCTCACGCTACCATCAGAGTCGTTCTCAGTGCCGCCTGCGCCAAGCGATGCAGGTCCGTGGAGTTGTGATCAAGATGCTATCTACACGCAAAGAAATGGTTCATATGCGTTTGTGCCATTCAACTGGTGCGAAGAACACGATAAAGATGTACCCCTCCAGAAATGTCCTGCAAATATCGGTAATTGTTGTGTTTGCTCTAGGGCTCGGTATCGCAAATTCATCGGCTCAAGTGGTTATGCCCCAAATGAGCAACCCCTTGCCCGAAGTGCCTACTGTGCGGATACCATTCGTATTGAGCGCCGTGAATGATGAAGTTTCAGGGCGCGGGGCCTTCTCCTTTGAAGGCCGTGAAGTCCCTCCAGTTATTCGCGTATCACCGGGTCAAAAACTTCAGATCACGTACCTGAACCGGATGAAGGTCTCATCAAGCGAAGTTTGCGTGGACGGTCCGTGCATGAACATGACCAATCTTCATTTTCATGGATTGCATGTATCTCCCGATTCTCCGCAAGATGACGTCATATCGATGATGGCGATGCCTGGCGAATCACTTCGTTATACAGTCGATATACCCCTGAATCAACCGTCTGGACTCTACTGGTATCACACTCACCCTCACGGCGAGAGCTACCAACAGGATCTAGATGGCATGTCAGGTGCCATCGTCGTCGAGGGGATAGAGCGTTATGTGCCCGAACTTCGCGGACTCACCGAACGCATCTTGGTCCTACGCGACGCGGAGGTCGACCAGGATGATGAGGCTTCGAGGCTCCTCAAAACGGCCGTAGCGATCTCGAAGTCTCCCTGTGGAGAAGCAGTCGGACGGGTGGGCAGAATATTCACTGTCAATGGAGTAGTGCGACCAAGGATCTCGATTGCGCCCAGGGAGAAGCAGTTTTGGCGCATCGTCAACGCATCTCCCGATCTATATGCGGATCTGACGATCGACTCAGAGAAAATGATCATGGTAGCGCTGGACGGAATGCCTCTTGCTTACCACAATCCGGGTCACGCCACTGAGTCTGTTCAGCATGTTCTGCTGGCGCCGGGAGGGCGATTGGAGGCGATCGTGATGGGTCCTGAGTTAGGCACACAGTCATCTCTACGTAGCCTTTGCGTCGATACTGGTGCAGACGGTGATCCAAACCCGGCGATGGTGATCGCGGACCTTGATCCCACTAGGCACCAGGAGATTCGGACGCGCAGACAGACGAGCGTTGCCGATTTTCAAGAAGCTATTTTTGAGCCTCTGCCTTCTCGCACAATTCAGAAATTGAAGAAGCGTGATGCGGCCTTTGTCGTCAACTTCACCGAGGATAAGAAGGGGTTTTACATCAATGGCAAGAAGTACAAGCCCACAGATGATCCGATGGTGACCGTGAAAACGGGTAGTTATGTACGCTGGCAGGTGGTGAACCGAACCCACGAAATTCACCCTTTCCACATCCACCAGGTGCACTTTCTTGTCTACGGAAAGGGTGGTGTTTCCATCCGTGACCCGAAGTGGATGGACACGGTTAATTTAGAACCGGGTCAGTCTCTAGACCTCATCATGGACTTTACTGACCCAATCATCCGCGGAATCTCGGTATTCCATTGCCACCTCCTTAAACATGAAGATAAGGGCATGATGGCGAAGATTCGATTCGAGTAAAGTGTGATGGTCCTCGGCACATCACATGTCTATAAATTGCTATTGAATACCGAGCTTCGTGGCCATCTTTACGAGATCGGCAAGAGATTCGGCGGCCATTTTCTTCATGATCTGGCCTCGCTGCACGCGAATGGTGATCTCACTCTTCCCGAGTTCGCCGGCCGTCTGCTTATTCAATAGCCCGGACACCACAAAAGGAAGAACTTCGCGTTCGCGAGGGGATAGAAGTTCATAACGCTTCTTCAACTCTTCCAGTTCGATGCGCTTGGCTCGGTCTGCACTATCAAACTTGAGAGCAGCTTCAACAGCTCGTAAGAGTTCAGCTTCATCGAACGGCTTTAGCAAAAACTCTGAAGCCCCAGCTTTCATAGCCTTTACTGACGATGGTACGTCTCCATGCCCGGTAAGAAAGATGATGGGCGGCGAGTTCGTGCCGGAGATCTCGCGCTGTAGTTCCAAGCCTGTCATCCCAGGCATGTCCATATCAAGGATGAGACAAGACATCACATTTGCCTTCTCATGGGCGAGGTATTTCTGGGCGCTTTCAAAGGTAACCGTCGTGTAACCGCTTGCGTGGAGCAGGTCTGAAAGAGCTTCACGAATTCGGTAGTCATCATCGAGGATGTAGACCGTTGGTCGAAGAGCTTGCATCGAAGATCACCTTTCCTCAACTTGCGCGAGCTAAGAGCCAGAACTATCAAATGTGCGAGAAACGGAACCATTCACTTCCCGAGAAGTTCGTCCGTCAACTTTGGCATATGGGCCATACAAATGCCAACTGGCATATCGAAGTGTCTCCCACTGTTTGCCGTAGGCACATCTCAGAATCGAATCGCAGCTATCCCCGGCCTCTAGGCGATTTCAATCTATACAATCCGATAATTGGCAACGGCTCCTGACCGGGCTACGATCATCTTGTGCGTGGGAGGAATCGTAGTGGTTAATCAAGCCGAGCCGTGTGTCATAGCAGTCGTTGATGATGATGCCAGAATCCGTGAATCGGTCAGTGATTTGCTCGCATCAGCAGGGTTCGAGACAAAGCTCTTCTGTTCAGCAGAAGATTTCATGAATACGAGCGGTCTCGAAGTGTCCTGTTGTCTGATCACTGACGTACGGATGCCCGGTATGGATGGGTGGGAGCTGCAAAGCCTCGCGTGTGAGAAAGTTCCGAGACTGCCAGTTGTCTTTATTACAGCGCACAAAGATGATGAAGCCCGCAGACGCGCTATGGAATTGGGTGCCGTCGCACTCTTATACAAGCCGTTCGATGGAGAAGAACTTCTTGAGATCGTTGATGCTGCCGTACAGAAATACTGTGCACATCATTGAAGAACTCTCGAGGTTGGACTGCGCGAACAACGGAGGCGGGGATGTTACTGTTCGGGGTTTTCAGTTGCCGTTGTTTCAGTCGGAATTGTAAACGAGAAGACAGTTCCGAATGGATGCGCCGGGTACGCCCATAGACGGCCTCCATGCGCCGTGACGATGGTCTTGCAGACGGAAAGGCCCATTCCCATCCCGCTCTCTTTCGTTGTGAAGAAGGCTTCAAAGATCTTCTCGTGGTCAAGGACTCCAGTCCCGGAGTCTTCGATCTCTGTTAGAACAGAGTTGTCGGGGAGTTGATAAGCGCGCATCACGAGGATCTTCGGTCGCCCTGTAATTAGGCGCATCGCATCCATCGCATTCGACACGAGGTTTAGCAGGACTTGCTGCAGTTGGATTGGATCACCAGATAACGGCGGGAGGTCAGATGCGATGTGCAGCTCTATGTGGACACCTTCCCTTTGCGTTCTGGGCTGGAGAAGCATGAAAACCTCGTCTACGATCGCCCGAAGTTTGACCGATGATTTCTGTGTTTCGGCCCGCTTAAAGAGATTTCGAAGTCCCTTGATGATTTCGCTCGCGTCCCTACCGTCTCGGACGATCCTCGCAACGGCCGCTTTCGCATTGTCATGGTTGGGTGGGTCAGTCCCTAGCCAGCGGAGGCAGGACTGGCCGTTTGCAACCATGGCCGCGATTGGTTGACTGATCTCATGGACGATCGAAGCTGTCAATTCGGAGGCCACCGCAATTCGGGAGGCTACTGTTAATTTGGTCTGCGTCTCGCGCAGGGACTGTTCCACTTTCTTCCGATCATCGATGTCCGTTATGAGTCCATACCAACGGATGACCTGTCCGTCTGGACCGATGAGAGGTTCCACCGCAGAATGAATCCATCCATAGGTGCCGTCGTCCAACCGGTGTCGGCATTCAAATGAGTATGGCTTGCCAAGGGCTGAGCCCAACGTCATCTTCTCGAGTACCGATTCTCTTTCGTCGGGGTGAAGGCCGTCCCTCCATACACCGTTTCGAACACCCTCTAGCGTATAACCAAAAAATCCCATTAAATGGCGATTCGCGTAGTCGAGTTCTCCGTCTGGTGGGCGACTGTAAACAAGGCCTGGAATCGTGTCGAGCGTAAGGCGCAAGTTGGCCGCACTTGCTTCCAGTTGTGCTTGGGTGCGTTTACGGTCACTGATATCTCGCAGGGAGACAGTAGTCTTATCAGAAAACCGACCGCAACTGGACTCGACGTAGATTGGCTGTCCTCTCTTATGGATGCCCAGGAGTTCACCGGACAGCAGTTGACCGGAGGAGGCCTCAGGAAGGAGAAGCGATGCAGGCTTGCCGATGACCTCCTCTATCGAGTAGCCAAATAGTCTTGCGACAGCTGGATTTGAGAACCGGATGATTTGCTGTGCATCCAGGATGAGGATGCAATCAGGGCATGTAGCTACCAAGGCCTGAAACTCGACCTCAGACTGCATCTTGGAACGTTCTGAACGTCTCCTGGCGTGGATCAGCTCGGTAAAGCAGATCATAGCTCCTATAAAGAAAGCAGGTCTGCCAACTGCAATCGCCGTTATAGCGGGTCCTTTTCCTGGCTCTAAAAAGAGAAGGTAGAACGCTAGGGCCGATAGAGCAATGACGAACAACCCGGCTTTTCTACCAGCAAAGTAGCTTGTGATCATCGAGGCAACAAGGAGGGAAGAAAACGGAGCGTGAAAGTACACAGCACCGAAAACCGCAAATGCGGAAATGAGTCCTGTCAAAGCACAAGCTCGGAGTGGATTCACGGGTTTCTGATCCTTCCCAATGGCAGACGCGATGTCAGCTACATAAGGATAGTATCCAATCCTTAATCGGGGAGCACTTTGGCGATATGAGGCGTAGGGTCAGGGTTCAGCCCATCGCGTCCCTCACGCTCTACCGTTTTCTTGCCGGTAACTTAATCCTCTACGACCTACACCAAGCCATAATTCGCGGTGATTTGAGCTTGGCTGTCTCTTTAGCAGGAAAGAGAACTCACGAATCTCGATACCGGTGTCGTACGAGAGATGACACGTTGGAGTAGGGTAACGGAGCATCGTTATCGATGTCCTCGTTTGTCTGAGCCAGGGACGGGTGGCCCCGTTCAACGAGCAAACGTGCAGGAACCACGCGGTCATCGACACGCAGCCTGCCGTTTTAGACCGCATCTCGAATCAGCTGCTTAAACTTCGAATCCGACGCTGCGTCACCCGCTTGAACTGGGATGTCGCTCGACGTGTTGGCATCGAGCCTCATCCCTCCAGCGCCCGCAGTATTATGCCTTCATGAGCAAAAAGCTTCGTTGGGGAGTTCTCAGTACGGCTGCCATCGGGATCAAGAAGGTGATTCCCGCCATGCAGCTATGTCAGTTCTGTTCCGTGACTGCCATCGGCTCGCGCGACTTCGGCAGAGCTCGGGAAGCCGCTGATTCTCTAAGTATTCGTAGCGCTTACGGATCGTATGAGGAGCTGATCGCCGACCCAGAGATCGATGTCATTTACAACCCTCTTCCTAACCAACTTCATATGCCGTGGACCATCAGGGCGGCGGAGGCCGGGAAGCATGTTCTTTGCGAAAAGCCACTAAGCCTCAGCGTCGCGGAAGCACGATCGCTATTGGAAGTGCAAGATCGCACCGGCGTAAAGATCGGCGAGGCTTTCATGATCCGGAGCCACCCACAATGGCTTCGGGTGAGGGAACTTCTGGCGCAAGGCCGCATTGGGGAGCTTCGCAGCATCATGGGATTCTTCAGCTACTTCAATATCGATCCTGCTAACATTCGCAATCAGTTGGACTGCGGAGGTGGCGGCCTCATGGATATCGGCTGCTATCTGATCCACGCTTCTCGTTACGCCTTCGAACAGGAACCGACCCGTGTCGTTGCATGTATGGAGCGTGATCGACAGATGCATACGGATCGACTCACATCGTCCATTCTGGAATTTCCCGGCGGACAGTCTATCTTCACCTGTAGCACCCAAGTGGTGCCTTATCAGCGGGTGCAGTTCTTTGGCACGAAGGGACGTATTGAAATTGAGATACCCTTCAACGCACCACCTGATCGGCCAACACGAATCTTTGTCGACGACGGGAGGGATATCTTCTGTACGGGCGCAGCGACAGAGACCTTTCCCCTCTGCGATCAGTACACGTTGCAAGGCGATGCATTTTCGCGATCGATCATTGAAAACACCGAGGTGCCTGTCACATTGGAAGACGGAATTCGGAATATGGCTGTCATCGAAGCCATCTTCGCTTCAGCAGCAACGGGTAGGTGGGAGACGCCTTTGAAGGGCTGAAATGGAGTACCTGCGCAACTGCCCCTCGAGTCCCGCGTCCACCATTCTGAGTTGTTGACGAGTGTAGCGATGAAGACGGTCGCCGTGCATCCGGCTTACGATGCCCTATTTTATGTTTGCGCCTAAGGTCGTGCAGGGAACTCCAGTGGCACGCCAGGCATGGCATTAGAGCAGCTTGGGTTTGCGGCGAAGGAGTCCAAAAACCTCAGACTAAAGGTGCATGCCAAGTTTTTCTGGCGCACTGGCGTGGCCTTACATGTATCCCCGGCCGCAACGTCCTGCCGGGCTCGTGGAGACTGCGTTTGCTGAGCTGGCGAAGCGCTGGCGGCCCATCCTCGACGTCTTTGATCGGAATGATGTTGATCTCTGCTACGAAGTTCATCCAGGCGAAGACCTGCACGAAGGCGCCACTTTTGAGTGGTTTTTGGCTGGTCGATGAACACCCGCGATGCAATTTGCTCTACGATCCGAGCCACTTTATTTTGCAGCAGCTCAACTACCGGAACCTCTTGCTTTCCTCTTCAACCTTTGCCGCCTGACAACCCACGGAAGCCGAGGTCCTTGTGCCAACACAGGAAAGCTTGTGTGATGAAGTCGTGGAGCTTTACCTGAAAGTTTCCTGACGTCAAGGGAGCGCCGACGTTTGCTCTTCGAGGCGTAGAGTGCATCCACCTCAACCCGTGCGATCTCGGCATATTCACAGGCCTCGGCTCACCAATCATCGCCGAGGTGGGACCGCGTAAGCGTGAGCGGGGGCAGCCTGGAACCGGGAGCCCATGCGTAGATGGCAAGTTTCATAAGACCGACATGTACACACTGACTGAGTAATTGAGAATCTAAGAAAGGACACTCCCTATGTCCCGCGCGTGTCGACCGTGGGAAGCGTCGAGCGAGTTGATCTCACTGGCGTTTGGTACTGGTCGACTCCGCATCTGTAGCTCTCATCCACCTGCACATTGCGCGTCCAGTCTTATCGGCAGAACGGTCCCAATTCATCGCGCGCGCCTTCGTATTCCGGTAGACAAGTTCAAAGAGCCTTCTCGTGAGAGAGCAATACGACACAGCCTCATCTTTCACTCTCGCCCATACTCGCTGAAGGCGTCCTTACCACGTAGCTCTTAGTTAGCGTTCTAAAGGCGCTGACTGGCCGAATGTGTTGGTCTGTATAGCTCTTGAGGAGAATAGATGCGGCGTCCGCTTCTGGTGCTTGTGCTGTGCACATCGCTTTGCTGTTTGGGTTGGCCGGGAATGGCGACTGCCGCGCCCCAGGCTTCGGCAGGTGTGAGCCAGCCTGCTGCGACCGAAACCTCCTCAGCGTTTGCCGGCTCCGAGACTTGTGCTTTGTGCCATGCGGACATCGCCAAAAAATTCTCTTCGAATCCGCATTCTGAATTGGCGCTAATGCATGGCGGCAAAGGCGTCACCTGCGAGAGTTGCCACGGGCCTGGGCAAGCCCACGTTGCATCCGGTGGAGATCCAACCAAGATTCTGCAGCTAAGCAAGATGTCGGCAAACCAGATCGACAAGACTTGTCTCGGTTGCCATGCAGGTGCTCATCCGAACTTTCTACGTTCGGACCATGGCAAGGCCGGTGTTGGGTGTACTAGTTGCCATAGCATTCACGGCGTGGCCGCTGCGGCGATTCCGTCGGCTATCGTTCTATCTGCTGCCGCGCCTGACAAGAAGTCACGGTTGGCCAGCCGCTTGTTCAGCGTGATGAAGCCGGATGCAACCACTGGGGACCCGTTGCATTGGGCCGCAGCTTCAGCCGAAATGCCCGGGCAGAATCCAAACCTGCTCAAGGCCCCGCAGCCACAGCTCTGTTTCAGCTGCCACAGTGATATCAAGCCTGCTTTCAGTCAGCCGTTCCATCACAAAGTCAACGAGGGGCTGGTGAAGTGTTCCGACTGTCACGATCCTCACGGGACATTTGGCAACAATCAACTGCGCTCGACTGCTGACCAGAACATGATCTGCACAAAGTGCCATACGGAGACGCGTGGACCCTTTGTCTTCGAACATGCAGCGGTGAAGTCTGAAGGCTGTGTCGGCTGCCATTCACCGCATGGTTCGCAGAACGCGCGATTGCTGAACGTTCCGAATATCAACCAGCTTTGTAACCAGTGCCATAGCCCGGTTGCGATGGGCACTGTTCACGGGATGGGTGCCGGGTCAGCGGAAGTCCAGCAGTGCATCAGCTGCCACACAATGATTCACGGCTCAAACGTCAATCCTGCATTCATCCGATGACGGTCGAATCGTACGACCGGGTCGCTCCGAGGAACAGCTTGGTGCGCAGAATAGACATTGCTTCATGGCAGACGAGGCTTGAGATGACGACGTTCAGCTGCATCACCCGGTGGCACAACAACCAGACTTTCCTCTCCGAAGCCAGCAGGATTGTGCGCGTCATTCTGATTGGAGCACTGCTGCTGACTGCAGGAAGGATCGTCGCGCAGGGGACTGCCATCACTGTAACTTCCGCTGTGCCTGATGCACCTGCATCGTCTGCTCTGCCAGAGGCACCCGTAGCCGAACCGCCAGCGACTTCAGGGCAGGAACAGATGAGCCGCTATGTAATTCGGCAGACGGCCGATATAGGTGGTCGTATCGTTGGAGTTTCCGGTAGCGGCGCGATGTATGACACTCTGGTCAATCTGCATTCGGGTCCTCGCGTCCTGGGCCAAACGTATACGATGCACGCGCTCCCAGACGCGAAACCTCTCCTCCTGGATTCTCTGTCGGCCTTTGGTAACGGCTTTGGTGGGGACCCCATCAATTTTGCGAGACTCTCTTTCTTTAAGGGTAAGCTTTACGAGTTCACAGGAACCTTCCGTCGCGACCGGCAGTACTTTGACTACGACCTTTTAGGCAATCCCAGTATCCCGCTGGGTATCTCTACCCCGTACGGCATGGTTGCAGGCCAGCCGACAGCAGCGTCGCTGTCTCATCAACAGCTCACGCAATCGCCTGTGATGTTCAACACCGTGCGTAGGATGACAGACACTTCGCTGACTCTCCTGCCGCTCTCCAATATCTCTTTCCGCGCGGGCTACTCGCAGAACATCTTTCAGGGGCCCAGTTTGAGTCCTGGTTATTTGATAGGTGCCTCCGATCAGCTGCTTCGTGAGTATCAACGTAACAGCAGCGACGATTTCTTAGCCTCGATGACGTGGAAGCCGCTGGCCCTGACCAGCATCACGTTCGAAGAACAGATAGACCACTACAAGGCAGATTCCTATTTCACGCTTGCACCGGGCCAATTGAATGTTCAGGAGGCAGATGGTACGCCCGCCGCGACGGGCAACTGGGATGCGACGGCTGCACCGTATTCCATCGCTTCATGCAACACTTCGAGCATGGGCAGCGCGTATACCAACGCTACCAATTACACAATTTTTTCTGCTCCCCAGACCGCTGGTGGCCGACCGATCGTCAATCCCGCCTGCAACGTCACTACAAATTACCTGCGCGCGCAACCAACCCGGGCTATTTATCCCACAGAGATGCTGCGCTTTCAAAGTTCTAGAATGAGAGGTCTGGCTGTCAATGGCGACCTGCGATACACAAGGGCAAACAGCAGCCTCGCCAATTACTATGAGGCCTTCCAGGGGCTCGATGGAGCCATCCGGAATTACAGCCTGACCGGAAACGCGAAGGTGCAGCGGCGCGTAGTGAGCTCTGATCTGGGTGTTACGTGGCAGAGCTCGAAAACGATTTCAGTTTCGGACCAGCTCGATTTCTCCAACGTTCGTCAGCCCGGCAGCGCAAATATTACAACGGGAGTGACTCACAATGCTCCTACCACTCCCGGCAACGAAACAATTAGCTATGTGGGCCCACTCGCGGCGGGAACGGCCTACAGCATCGAAGGCAATCCTGCTGGCGTGCCACTCTATGGTTACTTTGGCCAGAGGTTTCTAACCAACAATGCAACCGTAACCTGGGACGCATCGCCGAAGACATCGTTGACCTTCACGTATCGTTACAGGACGCACAGCATCGTGCAAACCGCAGGAACAGGCGCTTCCAGTGTCCTTGTCACGATTCATGAAAATGGGGGAATCTTCAATGTGGCACTTCATCCGACCACTCAATGGAGGATCAATGGCACAGCGGAGATGCTCTACGACGATAACGCTCTGACGCCTATCGGCCCAAGGCAGACGAAACACTACAGAATTCATACACTCTACAAACTTAGGCCATGGGCGACGTTATCGGGCGCACTCAACGATCTCGAACGCCATAACAATACCTTCAATACCGGCGTAACCCCGATCGACGGGCCGCTGCAGCATGTTGACCATACTCGTAATGTCGGCGTCGGTGTAATCGTGGCACCGAACGAGCACTACGGGTTCGATGTGAACTACGACTACTCGGACATTTATATATCGACGAACGTCTGCTACCTGAACGGCGCTACCTCTACGCTTCCCGGAACTGCGTCAACGACCAGCAGCGGATCTCCCAATCTCTGTCCGGGTGTCTTTTCACGGGGATCGACTACGGTGCTGTCAGACTGGGGACCAACCCGAGACTTCATGGATGCGCCTACGCAGTATGCCTCGGTGGGCTTCGATTTTTCACCGAACAAGAAAATTCGGACGTCCGCGGGATATCGTATCAGCGCGGTGAGCGGGAATCAGTTTTTTGCCAACGCGCAGCAGGTCAACGGTTCTCTGCAGTCGGCATATCAATCTCCTTATTTCAACGTGGCGTGGACGTTACACCCTGGCCTTATATGGAAGGCAAACTACGACTACTTTGGCTATGGCGAAGGTGGCCCTTCGGGAGCTCCTTTCTGCAGCAGCTCAACTTCTTTGACTTCAGTTGTCCTACCTTGCGGATCTTCAGTGCTGCTGGGGCCGACGGGATTGAAAGAGCCGTCCTCAGGCTTGACCGCGCCCAGAAATATGCACGCGAACGTATTGACACTGACGATCCACTACGAGTTCTAACCTAGGCTTCAGCAGATTCTCGGAAGCTGCTCTCCAGACATCATATCGAGTACTCGATTGCCTCCGATGCGACTGCGTACCGTGACGATTCCAGACCGGTGCTCGTGGACAGCCCCAACGTTTACCGCCCCGTTCGATACACTTTGACCACGTAAAACGGTGATTGCCCGTTCGGCATCCGCTTCTGCGACGAAGATTGCAAAGCGGCCCTCGTTCGCAACATATAGCGGATCCAAACCCAGAAGTTCGCAGGCTCCGCGGACGATATCTGAAACAGGGATGAGAGCTTCCTCGACCGTGATTCGGAGGCCCGCTACGGTGGCGATCTCGTTCAAAGCAGAAGATAGGCCACCTCGCGTTAGATCGCGCATGCAGTGAATCTCAATCCCGGCTTCCAGTAGAGCTTCTACAGATGGCCAGAGGGAAGCAGTGTCGCTGCTCACGGGACCCTCGAACTCCAGCCCTGCACGCACGGACAGGATCGCGATTCCGTGATCCCCGAGATTGCCACTGATTATGACCACATCGCCCGCACGGACAGACTCCGGACCGATTACGTTCGGAGCAATCACCCTGCCTATGCCCGTTGTGTTGATAAAGATTCCGTCGCCCTTTCCATTGTCCACGACTTTGGTATCGCCAGTCACGATAGGGACATGGGCAACCAAGGCTGCGTCTCGCATGGAGTTAACCACGCAAACAAGCGTCTCCATTGGAAGTCCTTCTTCCAGGACAAAGCCAGCACTAAGGGCAATCGGCTGCGCACCACACATCGCGAGATCGTTGACCGTGCCGTTGACCGCTAGGTCTCCGATCGTCCCGCCCGGAAAGATGAGCGGATGGACGACGTAAGTGTCAGTCGTCATGGCAAGGCGGCCACCTCCGACATTGAGTAGCGCTCCATCATGATGCGCATGTCGCGCGGTGCTCGCAAATGCGGGAAGGAAAATATCTTCGATCAACTGATTGGTAAGCCTGCCGCCTCCACCGTGGCCCAGCAGGATCCGTTCACTGGTTCTTTGAGGCAAGGGACACGAGAGAATGGACATCTTCTTTCCTTCTTCCAAAGTGAAAATAGGCAGCGCATGCACCTTCTGACGAAACCATAGGTGCTCCAAGGGGGCGGTCTGGCGTACAGCTTGAGGCGAACGCAGGACAGTCATAAGGTTTGCGCAGTCCCTGCAGCACGAGGCCAGCTATGCACTCCGTCGACTCTTTAGCGTCTGCCAGCTGAATGCCGAATTTAAATTCAGCATCCATGCTGCGGTATTGGTCCCGTAGTCGCAAACCACTGTCAGGAATCTCCCCGATGCCACGCCAGGCACGATGTGTTATTTCAAATACCTCCGAGACACGCGCCTGGGCCTGAAGATTGCCAACTTTTTGAACAGCACGCGTGTACTGGTTCTCAACAATCGTAAGACCTTCCTCGAGCTGCGAGATCAGCATCAGTACTCCTTCGAGAAGATCGAGCGGCTCGAACCCCGTTACAACGATGGGTATTCGATATCTCTGAGCGATGTCGACATATTCTTCGTACCCCGTCACCATGCAGGCGTGGCCGGCCGCCAGGAACGCTTGCACCTGGCAGTCTGGTGACGCAAGGACCGCCTTCATTGCCGGCGGCACGAGCACATGCGACACAAGCATGGAGAAATTCGCGAGGTTCTCTTTGGCAGCCTGCCAGACGGCCATGGCATTGGCTGGCGCTGTCGTCTCAAAGCCCACGGCGAAGAACACAGTCTCTCGAGTAGGATTGGCACGAGCTATTTGCAATGCATCCAGAGGGGAATACACAATACGCACGTCAGCGCCCAAGGATTTTGCGTCCAACAAACTTTGTGTGGAACCGGGTACGCGAAGCATGTCGCCGAAGGAACATAGAATGACTAGGGGCAATAGTGCCGTTGCGACAGCTCGATCGATCATTGCAATCGGTGTCACACAGACAGGACAGCCGGGTCCGTGGACTAGAGAGACGAGTGGCGGGAGGAGTTCTTGCAGGCCGCTCTTCACGATGGTGTATGTTTGGCCACCACACACCTCCATGATCGTCCAGGGCCGCGTAGTTTTGCGGCGGATCTCCAGAGCCATGCGCTGGACGGAGTCGTACTGCCTATATTCATCGAGGAATTTCATTGAGTTTGTCCGACCTCTGCTTCTAGGTCCTCGAGCATGTCGAGATCTCGCAAAGCGTCGAAGACACGTTGAGCCTCTTCTTCATTCACTATGGACAACGCAAACCCGACGTGGACCATCACGTACTCGCCGACGCGTGCATCTGGAGTGTAGTCAAGACAAATCTCCTTGCGAATACCTCCGAAATCGACCTTCCCTCGACGCAGTCCCAAGTGCTTGTCGACGACAATCGTGATGATTTTTCCAGGCACAGCTAAGCACATGAGTTCCTCCTTAGTGGATCTTGCCCGCGAGAACAGCTTGGCCGAGCGCTAAACCGCCATCGTTTGTGGGGGCCTGCCGGTGAGAAAAGACTTCGAATCCACGATCCTCAAGCAGTCGCCGGGACCTACGCAAAAGATAAGCATTCTGAAAGACGCCTCCACTGAGCACGACATTGCGAATCTTCGTAGTGCTTGCGACAGCAACAATCCAATTGGCAAGAGCATTGTGAAATTTTGCAGAGATGACACCAGGATGTACACCTGAACCAGTGTCCTTCTGGATGTCTTTCACCAGTGACATCCACTCACCGATACCGCCTCCTTCGGCGATTACATAGGCATCGTCCGTTTGTATCTGACCTATGGAGCTCTCAAGACGCATAGCGGCCAGCCCTTCGAAGAAGTTCTGTCGCCCAACCCCGGTTAGATAAGCCACCCCATCGAAGAGTCTGCCAACGCTTGAAGTCTGGGGAGCATTGATTTCATGTTCTAGCATCGCTGCGAACTCTGGCTTGATTTGCTTCCGAGCGTTCCCCGCGCCGTACGTCGTCCAGAGAAGCCCCGCAGCCGACCGTGAACAATCGTGCATGGCGGCCTCCCCTCCGGGCAATGCGAAAGGCTGAAGTGAGGCGATCCTCACCAGGCAGCCTTGATCTGCAATCAGAAACTCGCCCCCCCAGATCGTTCCATCAAGTCCCAGGCCTGCGCCATCCCATGCCACTCCAAGGTAGGGCTCGGTTACACCGTTCTCAGCAGCGCACGAAGTGACGTGAGCGTGATGATGCTGAACCTTCACTAGAGAAACACTATTGACTGCTGCATACGTTTGAGCCCAAAGGGTAGAAGCATAGTCCGGGTGCAGATCACTGACAATTACTTCAGGCTTAAAGCGATAGAGCTTGCACATATCCTCGATCGTCTTCTCAAAGGCGTCCCTCGTCTCCGGTGAATCAAGATCGCCTATATGTTGACTGAGCCAGACCTGGCGTCCGAATCCGATGGCTATAGTGTTTTTCAGGTGACCGCCGACAGCTAAGACGGGACGCAACTCGTGCGACACCTGGATAGGCAGGGGGGCGTAACCGCGGGCTCGTCGAAGGATCTGTGGTCCGCTCACTAGCCGGACCACAGAGTCGTCGCAGGGGCGTGCAATCGGTCGATCGTGAAGAACGAAGACGTCAGCAATATTTTTCAGACGTTCGAGTGCTTCATCATTCTCGATAGCGATCGGTTCACCCGTGAGGTTTCCACTTGTGGCGACAAGAGGAAAGGGGTGGGCCGCCATCATAAGGTGGTGAAGGGGCGAACTCGGCAGCATCACACCGAGACTCGAAGAGAAAGGAGCGATTCCAGGCGCAAGCCCAGCTGCGGTTGTCGGCTGAAGAAGAACGATAGGGGCAGCTGAGGATCGAAGGACGCTCTCTTCTTCGTCGCTCGCCTCGCAGTAACGGCGAACACATTCCATTGTGGGCATCAGCAAAGCAAACGATTTATGCTCTCTCTGCTTGCGAGCGCGCAGACGGCTAACCGCTGACGGACTGAGCGCGTCCACCAACAACTGAAAACCTCCGATACCCTTAATTGCAACAATGCATCCTCGCTGGAGCGCGTTGGCGACCTCTGCGAGTATGTTGGCAGGTTTAGATCCGGGAGGGCACAACCAGAGCTGTGGTCCGCAATTGCCACAAGCATTTGGTTGCGCGTGAAATCGGCGGTCGTTTATCGAATCATATTCGCGCTGACACGACTGACACATAGCAAAGTTCTGCATCGTGGTGTTTGGACGGTCATAGGGTATGTCTAGGGCAATTGTGTAGCGCGGACCGCATTGCGTGCAGTTCGTGAAGGGGTAAGCAAACCGGCGATTTTGTTGGTCGAAGATTTCGTTCAGACACGACGAGCAGGTTGCAAGATCTGGGAGGATCGCAGCGACTTTGGGCCTTCCTGAGGTTGTCTGCTCGGTACTCGGAAGAATCTCGAAGCCAACACTTCCGGTGGGCGCAACCCGGAACACCTCTTGCATCGTGATCATCACTGCTGTCGGCGCAGAAGTTTCCAGTTGGAGAAGAAATTCCGTGAGCCGTTCTCCGTCACCTTCGATTTCGATCTCCAGGCCGGCATTCGTATTTCTAACCCATCCCGTTAGCCGCATCTTTTCAGCAAGACGATAAACAGTCGGACGAAAACCTGCGCCTTGGACTGCGCCATGAAGAGCGATCCGAAGGCGCTCACTTTTCTGCGCCGGAGAGGTGATCACTTAGAGGCTCACGTTCAGCATGCGGCTGGATGACGCGTGGCTATCAACCGCATACTGAAGCCAATTGATCCAGGGGGGCATACCCTCGCCCGTTCTCGCGGATAAGGCCAGGATGGTGGCATTGGGACTGACCTCCGCGACATTGTTCATAAGCTCCTGCAGGTCAGCGCCGGATGGCTCGGCGAGGTCAACCTTATTAATAAGCACTAGATCTGCTTTATTGAACATTACTGGATATTTCTTCGGTTTCTCCGGACCTTCGGCCACACTACAGACTACGACGCGCAGGCTTTCACCCAAATCGAAGGAGCTTGGGCAGATAAGATTGCCGACATTCTCGATGACTAAGAGGTCAAGGTCACTGATCGGGAAAGACTCGAGCGCACGAGAGATCATGCGGGCGTCAAGATGGCACACAGTCCCAGTTGTGATCTGAAAGGCCCGAACGCCTAAAGCTTCGATTCGTTGAGCGTCCAGATCGGTTTGTAAATCACCTTCAATAACGGCTACTCGAAGCTTCCCTTGCAGCGCACAGATCGTCGCTTCAAGCAATGTTGTTTTACCCGCACCGGGCGCCGACATCAAATTCATCACGAGCAGACCCTCTTTGTGGAAGAGCTCACGATTTGCGAGGGCAGTCTGTTGATTAGCGTTCAGAACATTTGTTTTGACTGAGATCCGCTCGATGACTGGCTCCATGGTTGTCCCTCTTTCTTTAGTCCACTTCGATGTAGTCGATCTGTAACTCTTCGCCTGAAACAATCTGTAGAGGAAAGCCACACTGCCCGCAGATCAGGCAGATACCACGGACAGGCTCGCTAGACTCTTCACAGACAACGCAACGGACAATCATTGGCACTATCTCAATCTCGAGCTGAGCCTCGCTGCATGACGTTCCCTGTTGTGCAATCTCAAACGCGAACTGGAGTGCTTCTGCAACAATCGTCGTGAATGTCCCAAGGCGAAGTTTGACCACTCGAACGGATCGCGCATTCTGACTACGCGCCTTCTCTTCAGCGATTTGTACGATGCTCTCAGCAATGGCGATCTCATGCACCTTGGATCATCTCTTTACATTGCGGTCGCACGTTCAAGACAGCCCATGCGAAACCACCACAAGTCTGGCTCGGTTGGAGAATCCCGCGGAGGACAAGGAATCCCATGTCCCGCCAGCGAAGTCGCAATCATCTCAGCGGCGCGAGAAGCGGTATCTTGAATCAAGAAACTCACCTGTTCACCAAACTCACACGTAATCGGGTTTACTCCGACGATGATCAATTCTTCGGGTGCATGACCTGCCAGTCGAAGGTGCGCTAGAGAGTCCCAAAGCCCTGGATCGTGGCCCGTGATGCGAAGCTTCGCCTTGAGGGAGAGGAAGTCTTCCTCGTGAAAGATGGAGAGGGTTCCGGGCGAAGCATCAGAATGTACAGCATCGACCACGATGACGATTTTCTTATCGTAGAGGTAGGGCGCAAGGTCGAGACCAGGCGTTCCAAGGTCGAGAACCTCAACGCTCGCTGGGTATTCATACTCGCAACGAAACGTCTCAATGGCGAGAGGTCCGAAGCCATCATCGCCAAGAAAAACATTGCCTAGGCCAATCACGCAGAGAGGACTCATTGAACTTTCACCTCGGCGATTTCCTTTCCGCTGGTGTCCAGGGTGTGACAGGAGCAGGCCATACACGGATCAAAGGAATGAACAGTACGAAGCACTTCGAGGGGCTTTTCCGCATCGACTACGGGGCTTCCGATGAGAGATGTCTCATAGGGACCGGGCACGCCCTTCTCGTCCCGCGGACTCGCGTTCCAGGTAGTTGGTACGACAGCTTGATAGTTCGTAAAAACACCTTTGTCGATGACAACCCAGTGCGAGAGTGCGCCCCGCGGTGCTTCGTGCATACCCATTCCCATGATCTCGCCAGAAGGGAAGTTAGGGGCGTTATAAGTGGTGTCGTCGCCGTCAAGGATGTTTGTGGTCAAGAGCTCCAGATGTTTCAACGCCAAGTCTGAGAGCATCGCGGACCGGATCGAACGTGCAAGATAACGACCCATCGTCGACTGCAGATCGTTCGGCGTCACTTTCAATCCGTTGACTGCGGCGATGCGTTGGAAGGCGGTGTCGGTCCACCTACGTGTGAGTGCATGACCTGAGGCATATCCAACCAATACGTTTGCAAGCGGGCCCGCCTGCATGGGGCTACCGTTGTAGCGCGGCGCCTTAACCCAGGTGTATTTCGCTTCTTCTTTGAAATCAGTGTAGTCAGGAGTCTGCTCACCCTTATACGGTTGCAGTGGACCACCACCCTGATACCAGGCATGGGTGGAGTCTTCGGTCACAGCCTTGCGAAACTCTGCGTCCTGCCAGTTGACGATCGGTCTCACACGGCTTAGATCGCCGCCCATGATCACGCCGCCTGGCAGATCAAACTTGGTTGCCTTGGCATCGAGCGGCAGATCGGGCACGGCAAGATAATTCGCCACTCCACGCCCGAGGTGCAGATACTCCGGGTAGTAGGCTGCGAGAAGGCATGTGTCGGCTAGAAAGACCTGTTGGACGAAGGGAATCAGGTCCTCGAGAATGGACTTCAACATGCCCAGCCGATCCATATTCATAGTGGCAAGGCTGTTCAAGTTGATTGCGTTCATAACGCCACCAACAGCAAGATTTTGAATGTGCGGTGTTTTCCCTCCAAGGATTGCGACCACTTGGCAGGACTTGCGCTGAAAGTCCAGAGCCTGTAGATAATGTGAAAACAGAATTAGATTTACTTCAGGGCTCAATTTCATCGCTGGGTGTCCCCAATAGCCATGCGAGAAAATACCTAACTGCCCACTTGCGATCAATCCCTTAACCTTTGATTGCACAGCTGCAAGTTCCTGTCGCGAATTGCCCGTCCATGAACTTGAACCTTCTGCTATCGAGGCCGCTTTGGCAGGGTCAGCCTTGGGTATCTGAAGGATGTCGACAAAGTCGAGTGCAGATAGATGGTAGAAGTGGACAATATGATCATGCAGCGCATGGCCTATCAGGATCAGGTTGCGAATATATTGAGCGTTCGTTGGAATTTCGAGTGAAAGAGCATCCTCCACCGCCCGCACCGAGGCGACCGCATGAACCGTCGTACAGACACCACAAAATCGCTGTGCAAAGACCCAGCCTTCCCTTGCATCACGTCCTCGCAAGATAGTTTCGAGGCCGCGCCACATGGTGCAGCTTGCCCATGCTTTATTTACTATGCCGCCTTCCACCTCGACATCGACGCGCAGATGTCCTTCGATGCGGGTAACGGGGTCGATCGTAATACGGGCCATCAAGCTCCTCTTTCTAACGGTTTGCTCAGGGATGTTGTCGGAGCTGCAGTGGCGGTGTGCCAGCCGAAGGGTCGGAAGCTGTGGTCCCAGGTGCTGGACTCCCCAGGCAGCACCGCGAAGTAGTTGATCGCGAAGACAAAGGCCACAATCCCTAGCGAGATGTATCCGCCTGCCATGAGCAACTCAGGAACGGAAGGGAAGTAACTGGTACTGCGCATAGGTGCATAGGCGATGGACGTGGGAATAAAGCGATACAGCATCCCCCCGAGGCAAGCGAGAGCTGACATATTCAGCAGAACTCGCGGTGTCCGGCGAGCTCGCCTGAAACGGAATACAACTGCAGGCACCAGGATGAGTGAAGTCTCGAGCAGAAAGAGAATGCTCATCTTGTTGAAGGCAAAAGCCGCATGAAGCTGGCCTCGCAAGGTGAGGTCAACCGCACGCACCAACAAAAAGAAAAAGCACATCCCAGATAGGAGATTCGCGAGCTCTGACAGCACATCCCCGTCCAACTTGCGCGAGTACCGCAGGCAAACAATGAGCAGCAAGAAGAGGGTGAAAGCAAAGCCGCAAAGAGCAGCGGCTATCAGGTACAGCCACGGCATGGCGGGTGACTGCCAGAGTGGGTCGATCTTATCCCCAGCTAGGAGCAAAAGACCTCCAAGCGAAGACTGATGCATAAGAGGGATGACATACGCTCCAATAATCACAAAGGGATAAGCCTTGCGTATGCGCGGCGAAATGTGGCGCAGGAACGCCCGGGCCTTTTCGTTTCCCGTGTAATAGAGCCGTTCGAGGAAAAGCGGCAAAATCTCGAACGAGAGAAAGAGAGCACAATAGAGCGGCATGCAGATGGATATTTCGAGCATGGCCGACTCGCTGTTCCACCGCCAGGGCATCAGCGCACTATAGAAGTTCCAGGGGCGGCCTACATCGAAACCCAGAGCGATGAGACCCGTTGCATAGAAGAGGAAGCCAGAAACGAGCGCCGTGCGCATGACGACATGCAGTTTCTGTCGGTTGAAAACCCACGCTGCCATTCCGAGTGCCAGAGGCCCAGAGCCAAGCGCGGTGAGCGTCATCACATTAAATGTCTTCCAAATCCCCCAGGCATAGACAGAGTTCATCGCGGAGAAAGGTCCAAGCGGTGACACCAGCCGCATACCGGCAAGCACTAGACCGAGCGAAGCCAGCATCATCAAGAGCACCAGAAGAGGTGTCAGCACTGGTCCAACTGTGACAGGTACACCGGATTGCCAGTGGTTGATGAGCGTGGCTCCTCGCTCATCCGAACTTGCGGGAGTCGTAGTCTCGACTGGGTTTGGAATCGAAGGGAAGCTCATAGCTGATCCGGAAATCCTGTCTTCTTCTCGTGATCCAGGCGTTCCAACTCGTGCCGCCGCCAATTGCGTCGGATCGCAAAGCCAAGGACCCCAGCCATCAGGATCGGCCCTCCGAGCCACTTGTAGATGACTGACGTTACCTTGGTTGCGTAATGTCCTAAGGACGCATTGCCAAGTTTCGGCAAGCCTATCTTCTGGAACGACACACTTGAGAGATAAAGCACCTGGGTGCCACCGGCCTCGTGCTCACCGTAAACACGATTTTCGTAATATTTGTCAGGCGTTGCAGCTATGCGGTCCTTCGCCTGAACCAGCAGGACGTCGCGCTTGCCGAAGATGACTGCGCCGGTTGGACAAGCAGCGGTGCAGGCTGGTTGCAGATCTTCCTTAAGGCGCTGGTCATAGCAGAACTCGCATTTCACGATCTTCGGGTTTAACGCTTTCCACTCGAATTGAGGTACTTCGAACGGACACGCAACCTCACAGTAGCGGCAACCGATGCAGAGAGAGCTGTTCCAGGTGACTGCGCCGAAGTCAACCTTCTTGAGCGAACCAAAAGGGCAGCCCGTCACACAGGCCGGATCAAGGCAATGCATGCATTGCTTCTTGACGAACGCAAATTCATCCGACTTCGGATCCTGGTAGAGCTCGATGATGTTCTTAGTCTGCGCATTGAGACCTGTCGGCATGTCCCAGATTCCGCCAGAGAGCTGCGTATCCGCTGGCAAATTGTTTGCTTCATTACATGCCGGCATACAGGCCTTGCAGCCGGTACAGATTGTACTGTCATAGAGCATGGCGACGGCATCCGGGGAGGCAACAGGAAATTCAGGATGCTCTTCAACGGAAGCCTCTGCAGACATCGGCAAGACCGCACTTGCGACACTTCCGCCAATCCCGAGCATGGCCTTGAATGCTTGGCGTCGCGTAATGGGAACTGTGAGAATATTCACGCGCCCAGGTCCTTGTCGGTATGTCGTCCCGGCGCGTTGTCATCGTCTTGTCTCTTCGAAAACTGCCGTGAGGCAACGTACCCGCCTGTGACGAGGGCACCGACGCCAAGGCCAACCAGGCCAGTTGCGAGCGGGCTTACCGTTCCTCGAGTTGTCGTGATCGGAGCGAAGCTAGTCGGCGGAGCCGCAATGGTGTGAAGTTGCACCACCTGAAACATCGGAACCTTGAACGCAATCGCCTTCTCCGTGCATCCGATGCAGGGAGCCCCAATCCCAATCGGCCAAACATCCGGGATCTCATTGAAGTGGCGAGTTGAGCAGCCTGCGTGTGTGTCGGGTCCCTTGCAGCCCATCTCATAAAGACACCAGCCTTCGCGATGCCCATCGTCTCCATAGACCTTCACAAAATTGCCGGCGTCGAAGTGAGCTCGGCGAGGACAGTGCTCGTGTATGTCGCGATCGAATGCGAACTTCGGTCGTCGCTGCTCGTCCGTCTCAGGGAACGTCCCATCTGCAGCGTATTGCAGGATCACGCCCAGCATGGTGTAAGGATTTGGCGGGCATCCGGGAATATTGATGATTGAGTGATCCGGCAATAGATCGGCAACCCCGACCGCGCCGGTAGGATCCGGATCTGCGGAAGGTATACCACCCCAGGATGCACAGGAGCCGATTGCGATGATGGCTGCGGCTTTGGACCCGACATCGGCAAGCACCTCCATCGCAGTACGTCCGCCGGTCTTCATGTATGTTCCATGAGCGCCCGTCGGAATCGAACCTTCGACCACAACGATGTATTTGCCCGCGTACTTTTGCATGGCCTCGTCGAGTGCTTGCTTAGCCTGCAGACCTGAGCCCGCCATCAGTGTTTCGTGGTATTCGAGTGAGATGACGTTGAGGATCAAATCGGCGAAGCCCGGATGTGACGTCTGCAATAGAGACTCCGTGCAGCCCGTGCAGTCTTGGAAATGTAGCCAGATGACGGGTGGTCGAACAACCTTCCCTAATACTGCAGCGACAGCCTCGGGGCTCGCTTTGTCGGTTAGCGCCAGGCCGTAGGGCGCGGCGACCATCAGACTCGTACAAAAGACAAGAAACGACCTGCGGCTGATACGGCACTGCTTCAGACGTTCATCTATCGTCTCAAGCTTTGCCGCAGATTGCACCAGAGCACCGAGCATTTCGCCGCCTTTTCTCGTGCATGAGGCTCTAGGCTACCCCGACGCTCTACAACTCAACTGTGTCCTATTGCTCACTCTCCGGATCTCTCGCAACACGGTAGACAGTGTGCAATATTACACAGTCTGGTAAACCGAGCTCGACCATACTCCGAAAGGGATGAGTTCTAACCAGCAGTCATATCTGCCATGCAAACTCTCTCGAAGGAGCTTCCCGTGATTCGTCAATTCGCAATAGCAGTGATGCTCAGCGCATTCGCTTTTATCGCAACGCCCGCACACTCTCAGGCCGGAGCCGCCACCTACAAGGCAAAATGCATGATGTGTCATGCCGCCGATGGCTCAGGTAACACCCCGGCGGGCAAGTCGATGGCGGCTATCCCCTTTAGCTCCCCCGCAATCCTTCGGGCATCCGACGCAGATCTCATCGCAGCTACCACCAACGGCAAAGGCAAGATGCCGGCTTATAAGAGTCAGCTGACCGCACCCCAGATCGCCGGGGCTATCGCATACATACATACACTGCAAAAATAGGTGAGGTTCGATGCCGAGTGCAGGATCGTTCCGCGAGAGCTGGCTCCGTCCCTTCTTCTTCTACGGAAACAACTGGCTGAGCCTGATCGGTGGGGGTATTACAACCGCCTCCGCAATGGTGCTGGTCGGCTTCTGGGTGGTGGCTGTCTTTGGCCATGGCGGATCATCGAATCCATACCTGGGAATACTCTTCGATCTTCTCCTCCCAGGAGTATTCATTCTGGGCCTGATCCTGATTCTTGTTGGGATTCTTCTAAGGCGGAGTTTCCTTCTTTCTACAGATCAGGTTCCTTCATTTTTCCCCGAAGTCAGCATTCATGATCCTGTCTTCAGGCACGGACTCGACATCGCCGTAGCCGCGACCTTTATCAACTTCATCATCGTCGGTATCTGTTGCTATCGTGGCGTCGCCTACATGGACACGGTGTCGTTCTGCGGGAACACCTGCCACGTCATGGCACCAGAAAATGCCGCGTACCACGTCTCATCGCATGCAGGTGTCGCCTGCACTGAGTGTCATGTTGCGCCAGGAACCGCTGGCTATATTCACGCCAAGGTCAACGGCACCAAGCAGCTTTTCATGGTCCTGGTGGATCACTACCCCAGGCCGATCATGGCGAACCACAAAGTGCCTGTGGCGAGCTCAACATGTCTCAACTGCCACAATGCGAATGCAGAGTTGGGAGACAAACTTGTTGTGACCCAGTCTTTTGCCGATGACGCGGTAAATACTCAGACCTCCAGCGTGACCGTCCTCCACGTTGGTGGAAAAGATGCGCTGGGTCATCTCAGCGGCATCCACGGCGCCCATCTGGGCAAGATCGAATACGTCTCCACGGATAATGAAGATCAGAATATCCCGTGGGTCCGCAAGACCAATTCTGACGGGTCCACGACGGAATTTGTCGTTGCTGGCGCACCAACACCTAACACCGCGAGCCCGCGGCTCATGGATTGCATTGGCTGTCACAATCGCGCGGCCCACTCCTTCGATACAGCTGAAGGCGCTCTCAACAAGATGATGGCGCAGGGAAGTCCAAGCTCATCTTTGCCATTCCTTCACAAAGAAGGGCTACTCCTCTTGAATGGAAAATATGTATCCCAAAGCGAAGCGAAGGCGCGTATCGCCTCCAGCCTCGTCACTTTCTATCGCTCACAGTATCCGTCCGTTTGGAATCAGCAGCGACCGGCCGTTCAAACTTCGGCCGATACTCTCGTCAAGATCTATATGAGCAATGTGTTCCCCGCGATGAATGTTCGCTGGGGTACGCATCCCAATAACATTGGTCACACCGATTCGCTCGGCTGTTTTCGTTGTCATGACGGAAACCACACGAGTACGGCTGGGAAGACGATCACGAACGACTGCTCCATTTGCCACAACCTGGTGGTATCAAACGAAGCGCACCCCAAAGTGCTGACCGATCTCGGTATGAATTAGTCGAAGGTAAGCACAACCCGCGCAGCTACATCCCCATGCTCGAGACGCTTGAAGATATTGTTGATCTCGGACAGCGGTTGGAGTTCAATATCCGCTTTGACCTTGCCTTTCGCGGCAAAGTCTAGCGCTTCAGCCATGTCCGCGCGAGTCCCAACAAAAGATCCGCGAATCGTGATGCAGTTCGCGACGACATCGAATAGCGGCACGGGGAAGTCTCCTGGCGGCAGCCCCACGAGCGCACAAGTGCCGCGTCTGCGCGTCATCCCAATCCCTTGCTTAAATGCGATTAGCGAAGGTGCAGTAATTAACACGCCATGCGCTCCGCCGCCAGTCTCCCTCTTTAATTCGATAGCCGGATCGCTTTCCTTCGCATTGAAAACCAGGTCTGCACCAAGTGTTTTTGCTAGTGCCAGTTTTTGATCATCGATGTCCACCGCACACACCAGCAAACCCATCGCCTTCGCATATTGGATGGCAAGGTGACCGAGACCGCCACAACCGGATATTGCGATCCACTGCCCGGGCTTCGCTTGTGTCTCCTTTATGCCCTTGTAGGTGGTGATGCCGGCACAGATGAGCGGTGCAACTTGCGTTGGCGAGAGCCCTTTGGGAATGTGGGCGACATAGTTCGGGTCGGCAAGGATGTATTCTGCGAAACCACCGTTGACGGAGTATCCCCCGAAGCGTGCTTCTGGGCAGACAGTCTCCCATGCGCTGAGGCAGTACTCACAGTGCCCGCAAGCCGAATAGAGCCAGGGAACGCCTACGCGATCGCCTTCCTTGACGAGTGTGACTCCAGGACCGACCTCGCAAATAATACCGACCGCCTCATGACCCGGAATGAACGGAGGCCTAGGTTTCAATGGCCAGTCACCATTCGCGGCGTGAAGGTCTGTATGGCAGACTCCGCAGGCTTCCGTCTTGACGACAATCTGCCCAGCCCCAGCTGTAGGTATTTCCCACTCCCGCAAGACAAGTGGCTTTCCAAATGCCTCAACGACCGCTGCGTTCATCTGCTTCCTCTTAGGCTTTGACACCAAAAGCGCATTTGCGCTCATTCGAAGCGCTGAAGCTTTTTCAGAGAAGGGTTCACTCATCTGCAGTTCCTCATTTCGAAATCATAACGACTTGGGTAGAGCGTCTCTGTCCCAGCCGTCTTCACTTTGGCCGTGCGTTCAATATCATTCTGGATAGATTGTGGGCACGCTTCCGATATCAAGCTGAGTTGTCTTGCTCTATCGTGCTCGCACCTGGATCCAGCAACCTTCATTTCGATAGTTACTCCACCGTCAGTGATTTGGCTTGACGTCTATCTTTAGGAACTTCCTCTAACTCGCCAATCCAACCCAGATCTTTTCCACCGAACATGTTGTGATGAACGAAATCTCTCAGATCCCGTCTGACGCGAACACCTTCGACTGCAGGCTCTACGGGGTAGCCCAGGCCGCAGGCAAACGCAATCTTCATCGGCGGCGCAATCTTCAGGATTCGTGCCACCTCAACCTCTACGCGGCTATCGCTAAATACGGTCAATACATGCATACCGAGAGCAAGTGACTCCGCCATCAGCCACATATTCTCCATCACGCATCCGAGCCCCATGAGACCGAGGGTGTCGCCCTCCGAACCAGGTGCGCGTGTTCCGGCATCGTATAGCACAATGAGCAAGAGACTAGGTTGCAGGAATGATTTGCCTAAATAAGTCAGCTGCGACCGATACTCAGACTCAGGATTCCAGGCCTCCGGATCAACCCAGGCGCGAGGATAAAGGGAGGCCATGGTTCCGATCTTTCTCTCGCGCAACTCCGCTTCGCTCGTCGATAGCAGGGCATAGTTTTCTTTGAGATAAGCCTCAGACATTTCAGCTGGGAGCTGCTCGATCGAGGCCAGCGTTATTGCGTCGTCAACGACAATAATCTCGAAGTTCTGCATGTTATTAGGTGTTGGAGCCCATCGAGCAGCTTCAAGTACCTTTGCCAGGTTCGCGCCCGAAATTCTTCGCTCAGGATTGAACATGCCTCTACTTGAATGTCGTCTCCGGATCAAAGCTAGTAGTGGACCACTCTCTGTGCTCAGTACTTGATCATTCACCGTCTTCTTCGCTTCTGTTTTCACGCTGGGCCTCGCGATGATCGTCCGTGCATATTTAGACCTTTTCATGAATGGCTGCCAATCAGCAGGTCACTATGGCTCATCGTCTTTTTGGGGCCTCTTGTTTGCATACTCCCGCTGCGCAGGCGATGGATGATTTGGCAATGGCGCCAATTCTTCCTGAAAGCCAGGATGTTACCGACCACCCGAATGGGCAACTGAAGGCTGCCCGTGACGTTGCGCGTATCTCGTAATACGCCACGTCATGATGGCTCAAGTGACCTTCGTGACCTGACAACTATGAGGTGCCGCAGTCGCATTTTTTGCAGACTGGAATACGCTCTCCCTAACCGACCAACGGCCGCGGGCTAGTGTTTTGAGTGCTCCGCGGGAAATGCACCGTGAGGGAAGTGCCTCGTGCCACTGCGCTCCTGACAGAGATTTGAGCTTCGTGTGCGTTCGCGATCCACTTGGCAATTGCCAGACCGAGTCCGCTTCCCTCCACAACGCAACGTGACGGATCTGCCCGATAAAAACGATTGAAGATAAAGGGAACTTCTGCTTCGGATATGCCAATCCCGTCATCGCAGACCGCCAGGGCCAGCTGACCATCCACGAGGTGCAGGGTTATGTCGATCATGCCTTTTGGCTTGGAGTATTTGATCGCGTTATCTATCAGGATCCATAGGAGGCGTTTCAGGTAGGCGGCGTCTCCCAGGACGATGTCTTCTAGCTGCTGAGCGTGATTGAATAGCGTGAGACCGCTCTCAGCTACGAGTGGGCGTGCCATGTCGCAAACCTCTTCGGCGAGGGCGGTAAGGCTCACGGGCACGCGAGTCAGAGTCTGTGGCAGGGAGTCCGCGCGCGCGAGTGAGAGCATGTCTTCGAGCAGCACTGTCGCCTTGGCCACCTCTTCGACTATATCCTCCAGAGCCTGACGGCTCTCTGGATCGGTTCTGGGATTGCGAAGTGCGATTTCGGCCACGGTGCGCGTGAAGGAGAGAGGGCCGCGGAGTTCATGCGATGCATCCGCGGTGAAGCGTTTGATTTGATTTACTGAAGATTCGAGCCGGTCCAGCATGGCATTGCATGTCTCGGCGAGGCGCTGAAGTTCATCGCCTGTGGGGGAGACAGGAATGCGCTCAGAGATGTTGCCGATGCTGATAGAGCGCGCGGTCTCAGCAATGGCCCCGACGGGCTTGAGAGCGCGACGGCTCACCCAATAGCCGCTTCCTGATGAAATCAGCAGCAGCAGAGGGCATGCGGCGAGTAAGCCCCAAAGGAAGCTGTTCATGACGAGCACGTTGCCGGCATCCGGTGCGGCCGCCATCAGTATGTAGTGTTGGTCATTCAAGTCAAATGGCTTTGCTAAGACCCAGAAGCTTTGCCCTGCTGATGAAACAGACACAAACGAGGCCAAAGAATCTTGCGTGACTCGAGGCCAACAAAAACTCTGCGCTGCTGCCGAGGGGGAAGAGAACGCTTGTGTTCCGTCCCTGTGGAAGGCTTCCATCAGACCGTTGCCTGTCGCGTGTGCGAAGTCCGCAAAATCCTGGTCGCGGTCAGAGGGGGCAGCTGCCTGGTCGCGCGTGAGTACCTCTTCGAGTCGGTCTAAGCGTCGGACTAATGTCTGACGGCGTTCACTCGTCAACGTGGAGCGCAGGTTTGCCCACATGCTGATGCCGAAGAGGATAAAACCCGCAAAAAATACGCTGCCGAACCATAGCGTAAGGCGAAGCGAGATGGACGCACGATTCTGTAGCATAAGCATCTTCAGGGTTGCTCGCTGCGCAGCGTATATCCCACGCCTCGGACGGTATGTAGCAGGGAACCCTCCGAGGGAATGCTGATCTTGGCCCGCAGCGCACGGATGAACACGTAGAGGCTGTCGAAACTCACATCTGCGCCCGGCCCCCAACCCTCGTCGATCAGGACATCGTGGGGCACGATCGTTCCGGCGCGTCGAATCAGCACATCGAGCAGAGCACATTCCGTGCGGGTGAGCGCTTCGATCCGCTCGCCCCGCTGCAGCTCGCACAGATGCGTCCGCAGTGTCAGATCCTCGAACTGCACGGTCTGAGGCTCGACGTGAGGGATTCGCCGCTCCGTTGCCCGTACCTTGGCGAGCAGCACATCCAGCACGAATGGCTTTGTGAGGTAGTCGTCCGCACCCGCGTCGAGTCCGTAGATGATGTCTTCCATGGAGTCCCGTGCAGAGACGAGGATCGTCTGAGTGCGCAGCCGCTCTTCGCGAAGAGAGCGGATCACCGTGAAGCCGTCCATCTTCGGGAGCATCACGTCCAGCAGCATCAAATCGTAGACGGCTGTTCGACCGAGTCGCAATGCCTGATCGCCATCATAGGCAACCGACACTGTATGCCCTTCGTTTTCGAGCGCGCGCCCCATGTGGTTTGCTAGGCTGCGCTTGTCTTCTGCGATCAAAATGCGCATTTGATCTCTAAGCCTATGTAGGCAAGATCAATATTCGATGAAATGGGTTTGAGCTTAGTCACTTCCTTAGGTTGTGCTTAGATTCAGCTGCCACACTCCATCTTGTCCCGCGCCTTACCCTTGCCATTGTTGCTCTGCAGGAGCGCGCCGGACGCAGGAGAGTATTGTGTTCATCCATCTTCGCCATTGGACTCGCCGGCATATTGCCCTGACTTTCTTTGTTGGCTTCCTTGCATTGGTTACAACATCACGTGTTCTCGCGCAGGCAGCCGACGCGAGGGCCACCATCCAGGGCAACGTCCTGGATGCTGGCGGCGCTGCTGTACCCGGCGCACAGCTAAAGCTCGCCCCCGTGCCTCTTACTGTGGTTTCGGACGATCATGGCATGTACCGCATGACGAACGTTCCGGCTGGTATGTACACGCTTACCGTCTCTTACGTGGGTTTCGCACCGCTGACCTCGGACGTCACGGTCCTCTCGGGACAGACGGTGAATCTGGATTTGACCTTAAAGGTCGCGAACGCCAGCCAGGAGATTCTCGTCACCGCCTCGCGCGCTCATGGCGAAGCCGAGTCTATTAACGAAACGCGCACGGCCGACAACATCATGCAAGTCATGCCGTCCGAGGTCATCACGAGTCTGCCGAATGCCAACGTCGCCGATGCTATCGGCCGCTTCCCGTCGGTCACACTCTATCGCATCGAAGGTGAGGGTGTGTACATTCAGGTGCGCGGAACCGAACCGCGCCTGACGAACGTGACAGTCGACGGCATCACGATCCCAGCGCCTGAGCCTACCGTTCGCCAGGTCCGCCTAGATATCATCCCTTCCGGCATGGTCGACTCGATTCAGATGAACAAGACGCTGCTCGCGAACATGGACGGAAACGGCATCGGTGCAAGTGTCAACCTCAAGAGCAAGGAAGCCAGCGACCGCCCAACGCTCGACCTCTACGGCGACGGCGGGCATACCAATATTATGAATGGCCGCGGCTCATATGACTTCGGCGGCACCAGCGGCAAGCGCTTCGGTGCAAGCAAACGCTTTGGCTTGCTCGGCAACGCGGTGTTCGACTACAACGGCCGCGGTATCGATAACATTCAGCCCGCGCTCGATCCGCTGTCAACGTATGCGACTCCGTTCTACGACAACAACACCATCCGCGAGTATCGCTACTACCGTACACGCTATGGATTCGATGGAAGCGCTGACTATCGCCTAAGCGACAGCACTGGATTTTATGCGCACGGCTTCTACTCGGATCTGAAGGACTATGGCGACAAGTGGTACTACGAACCGGTCTCTGCAGCGCTTACCGGCACAGCTTCGAATACGGTCTACCCCACTGCCACTTCGAAGGGTTCCGCGCCAAAGTTCTACACCTCGAGCAAGCGCCCGAATGCTTCGGTGGGCACGATCATCCTCGGCGGTCGCACTGTACATAAGGACTCTCTCTTCACATACCAAGTCTCAGCTTCGCGCTCTTATGAAAAGGACTCGGCTGGCAATCCCAAGGCTGACTTTTCCTGGGTGGGCGCCACGAATTATTGCAACTATATTCCTGCACAACAGACCGACCTGTATCACCCACACTTTGGGAATTGCGATAACAGCAACACGTCTCCGTTGCTGAATGCATCCAACTGGCAGTTCAAGGACATTACGATCTCGACGGGACAGAATGCGCAACTCAATCTCACAGCGCAGACCTCCTACGCCAAGAACTACAGCTGGTGGGGTCACTTCGGCACCTTCGAGGCTGGACTCAAGTTCTCAAACGCGCACCAAAGCCAGGATTCGACTGAGACCGTCTATGACGGCTTCCCAACGGCCTCGGCCCCTTTGATGAGTGCGTTGCTGGATACGTTCAACAATACGGATTACTTCAATGGCACGTACTTCGGCGGCCAGTACGGCAAGGTGTCGAATTTTAGCTCCGCGCAGGCCTATACGTTGAACAACTACACAGGTTACGTCGATGCGCAGAAGACCGTCGCCGATCGTTACCCGAATCTCTTTCATACGGTAGAGCAGATCACTGCGGGCTATCTTATGAACACCGTTGACCTCGGCAAGCTCCATATCAATACAGGCATCCGCATCGAGAGCACTCGCACGATGACCTTCGGTTATAACCTCACGTTCTACGGAACGAGCGGCAAGGCCGGAGCGCCGTGTGCTTCCTCTCCCAATGCTCCAGCCGTGGGAACGAGCTGCTACACCGCAGTTGGTACGAACAACAACCCGTCTTACGTCGATGTGCTGCCAAGCGTTGAAGCGCGCTACTCCCTCACCACGAACTCGGCTTTGCGCGGCGTCGTCTCACGCGGTGTTGCTCGGCCTGATCCGTATCAGCTTGTACCCTATGTCACGGAAGACTCGACTGCGAGCCCCATCGCTGTGAGCATCGGTAATCCGAGCCTTCGTCCCGAACATGCCAACAACTACGACGTGTTGTACGAGGACTACCTGCAACCTCTCGGTCTGGTGCAGGCGGGCTTCTTCTTCAAACAACTCCAGGCGCCGCAGGTGGTGACGACTTTGCCAAGCGGCCTGAACCTCGCAAACTTTCCAGCAAACTACTTTCCGACCTCGGTGCAGTCGGTACTCGCGCAGTATCCGGGCGATGCGATCACCCAGTACACAAATGGTCAGAATGCGTATATCTATGGTCTGGAGCTCAGCTTCCAACAACACTTCAACTACCTGCCGGGTATCCTCAAGGGTCTTGGCCTGCAAGCAAACTACAGCTACACGGCGTCGCGCGAAAAGGGTCTGCCGTTGCGTAACGACCACCCCACAACGATCGACCAGTCGCCGAATACCTGGAAGATCAATCCAACCTATGACACCAAGCGCTTCTCGGCGCGCGTAGGTTTGGCATACGACCAGGCGAGTCTTTTTACCTACAACTATGTCTCACCCAGCTACGTAAGCGGAGCAGACCCCAGCGGACTCGGTACGAAGGGGCCGTCGGGCGATGTGTTCACACTCACGCACTTCCAAGTGGATGCGCAGGCGAGCTATCGCTTCTATAAAGGGTTCACCGCGGTGGTCTCTGGTCTCAACCTCAATAATGAGGTCTTCGGCTATTACCAGGGCAACGCCAACTTTGTGAATCAGCGTGAGTACTACAAGCCGACCTACACCGGCGGAGTGCGGTACACGCTCGGCACGCACTAAGGTTTACCGCGTTTCAATACCGCGCAGACTGGAGTCAACCTTTGGTCTGCGCTCTCCCAACCTCAACATCCGAGATACTCATGACACTCAGGTTCTTATCGCTTGCTTGCCTGCTGCCTTTTTCGCTGCTTGCCTCTGCACAAGCAGCAACAACAGACCGGCACGTGAAGGCTCAACAGGATTCGGAACTTCGTTATGTGCTGGTGCTCAGCCGCCACGGAGTCCGTTCGCCCACCGGGAAAGCTCCGCAGTATGATCGCTACTCGACTGGTGAGTGGCCTAAGTGGCCGGTGGAGCCGGGCTATCTCACCCCGCACGGCTTCCAGCTCATGCAGATCTTCGGGGCATTCGACCGCGCACAATTTGCCTCGCAAGGGATCTTGAAAGCTGAAGGTTGCAGCGATGCAGGAAACATCACCATCTATGCGGACTCGGATCAGCGCACTCGTGAAACAGGCAAAGCGCTGGCTGAAGGTCTGATGCCGGGCTGTGGCGTGCAAGTGATGGCTCTGCCGGAGGGCACCAACGATCCAGTCTTTCATACGCATCCCGAAGGATCGGCGAACTCTGAAGCCTCGCTTGCTGTAGCAGCCATCGCCGGTCGTATTGGCAATGATCCCGCCAACATTACCGAAGCGTATCGGCAGCAGATCGGCTATCTCGACCACATTCTCGAAACCTGCGGCACTGCATCGCCTGGGAAACCATCTCGTACTTCGCTGTTCGATATTCCTGCAACCTTGACGACGGGCTCTGGCGATCATCTTGCTGACTTGAGGGGACCGCTGTACACATCATCGACGCTCTCCGAAAACCTGCTGCTCGAATATACAGAAGGAATGAATGATTCGGACGTAGGCTGGGGATGCGTTCACAAACCCGAACTCGAATCGCTTTTGCAGATCCATGCAGCAGCCGTCGACTTTACACAGCGCACTGCCGTGACAGCCCATGCGCAAGCATCGAACCTGCTTGATTTGATTGGTCTATCCCTGGAGCAAGCGGCCAGTGGCAGGGCGATCCGGGGTGCCAAAGGTAAGCCAACCGACCACGCTTTATTTCTTGTCGGTCATGATACGAACATCGAAAACATAGCGGGCACCCTCAATCTCACATGGATCATCGACGGTCGACGCGACGACACCCCGCCTGGAGGAGCTCTCGTCTTCGAGCTTTGGCAGGCACGCGCTACGCATCGGAGCTACGTGCGACTCTTCTATACAGCACAAACGCTCGACCAGATGCGGAACGGGGAGAGACTGTCGCTGAATAATCCGCCGCAGCGAGTTCCCGTCTTTATCCCGGGGTGCAGCACGGAGGATATGTCCTGTCCGCTGAGTGGGCTGAAGAAGCTTCTTCTTACTCCGCGAACGTCAAGATTGCGATAGCGCGGAAAGTCTGGGGCATGCGCGGAGCGCAGATACCTGAAGACATCTCAACATCAGCTGAAGCGCCGCCGCTAAGTGAGCAAACCGATACAGTTTTGTCGATTCGTAGATGACATCCTCAAAGGATGAGTACACATGTTCGCCATGATCTGGACCTGCTCCATGCAAGCCTGCTCAAGGGAAAGCTGCCCCGCAACCTCAGTTGGTCTGACACCCTTGATCTCATCGGTAGGCTCGGCCAAGTGGAGCCGCACGGTAGTGATGAGTTCGTATTTACCGTGGGAACGCAGCGAGCTTTCTTCAAGCACCCGCATACCCACGACCTTGGCGTGGAAGAAGTCGCCCGCCTGAGAAAGTTTCTTCGCGAGGCTGGACCGGAGGTGGCTGCGGAGACGGCGTCGCAGCCCTGCCGCATGATCGTTGTCATTGATCATCACGTCGCTCGCGTCTACCAGGACCTCAACGAAAAGGTTCCGGAATCAGAACACTCCGTGCATCCCTACGACCCATTCGGCTTTCACCATCACCTCATCCATAAAAAAGAAGCTCACTATCAGGGTGAGCGTGTGCCGGAAGAGAAGTCGTTTTACGAAGAGGTTGCACAGGATCTGCTTCCGGCAGACGAGATCGTTCTCATAGGACATGGCACTGGCAAGAGCAATGCGGCTGACCACCTGTTTGAGTATTTGAAAAAGAGCCACCACGATATTTCGAGCCACGTCATCGCGACGGAAAATGCAGATCTCTCCGCATTGACCGAACCGGAGATTGAAGCGATTGCTAAGCGGCACAGGTCTGCCGTTGTTTAACTAGGTCGATATGCTTGCTCGGGCGGCAGAAAGAGAGTCGGCAGGCCACCGAATTCGCCTTGCCGCCCCGCTGACATCGGACAGGTTGTGTTTCCAAGGAAACTAGGGCACGATCACGATCGACCCGGATTTGTCCTCGTTCTTTACTGCGAGGAGCGCGTCATGCGCATTGTCCAGAGAGAAGATCGTGACCTCCGGACGGAACTGCAATTGCCGAGCAAGCTCTAGAAAGTCTCGAGCATCGTCTCGCGTCATATTCGCCACGCTTCGAATTTGCCGCTCTCCCCAAAGTAATTTGTCATAGTCGAATGACGGCATCTGGTCCAGGTGAATCGCGTTGACAGCCACAACTCCGCCCTTACGCAAAGAGCTCAGTGCGTTCACCACCACCTTGCCGCTCGGGGCAAAGGTGATCGCCCTGTCCAGGGCAACGGGAGGAATAGCATCCTCGTCACCAACCCAGCTTGCACCGAGCGATGTAGCCATCTCTCGATGGGCCTGTCCTCGAGTCACTACATACACCTGACACCTCCAAAACTGGAGGATGCGAATAGCTAGAGCGGCTGAACTCCCGAAGCCGAACAGTCCCACCTTCTCTCCTGGAAGAACGCCAGCAACACGGAGGCTCCGGAAACCGATAATGCCAGCACATAGCAGAGGAGCGACTTGGGCGTCGTCTAAGTTGCCGGGCAGTGGATACACAAAGTCTTCACGAGCAAGTACGTACTCTGCATATCCACCATTCAAGGAGTAGCCCGTGAAGACAGGATGATTGCAGAGATTTTCCATCTTCGCCTGGCAATACCAGCAGTCGCCGTCGGTCCCTCCCATCCAGGAAACACCAACACGGGTACCCATCGGTATGCGAGCACTCGCTCCTTCAATGACCTCTCCGACGATTTGATGCCCCGGAATTACGCTCGGCAAAAGCGGCGGCAGATCGCCCTCTGTAATATGCAGGTCTGTCCGACAAACCCCACAAGCCATCACCCGTAGAAGTACATGCCCCGGCACCAACTGCGGTCGCGGAACCTCGATGACCTCGACCAGCCGGAAAGGGCTGGAGCGTTTCGGATCGTAGACGGCAGCTTTCAAGATTGCTCCAATCCCAACTTTGCTGATTCCATTCTTCGACTCGCTCGACGGGATTACTGTCTCGCTTTGCTCGGTCGCGCGGGTGCGGCCATGATTCTTCTGCAACAAACTGAGCGTCGATAGGCTGGATCGCATCCGGCTCGGAGATGAGAAAGAGCAAAAGAGAACCCGGTACCCTGTGATGACTATCCCACTGTCTTCACCCAAAAGGCAGCGGGGGCTCTAGCGAATCCCAATCAGCTTATGCGTCTGGAGACTTAGCCGCCAGCGCGGATTATCGCCACAAAACTGAATCGCCGCCTGCAGCGAGTTTTTCGCATCGGGCCCGTCTTTCGGCTGGATAAAGAAGTTCGCAAACTCCAGCTCCGTGTACACAAGCGGATCGGTCTCCTGCGGATACACGACCTTCAGCTCGTTGCCCTTGGTCACCACCAGCGGAGCGCCTGCCTTGGGACTGACGCAGACCCAATCCACGCCCTCCGGCACCGGGAGCGTGCCATTCGTCTCAATCGCAATCTGAAATCCCAGTTTGTGCAACGCCTGGATCAGTGCCGCGTCAAGTTGAAGCAGCGGCTCACCCCCGGTGCACACCACAAACCGATTTTCGGAATCGCTCTGCGGCCACTTGGCTGCAATGGCCTCCGCCAATAGCTCTGCATCCGCAAATTTACCGCCGCCATCGCCATCCGTACCTATAAAATCGGTATCGCAGAACTGGCAGACAGCCTCGGCCCGGTCCGCCTCACGGCCACTCCAAAGATTGCAGCCAGCGAACCGGCAGAACACCGCAGCTCGGCCGGCGTGTACGCCTTCGCCCTGAAGCGTGTAGAAGATCTCTTTCACTGCGTACGGCATCCGTTGCCTCTCTTACCGACGATACTTCGTCGGATCGCTTACACCCGCCTCGGCAAAACCCTTCAAACGCAGATGGCAGGCATCGCATGCACCACACGCCTCGCCCGTCGCGGAAGGGTCATAGCAGGTAATCGTCATCCCATAATCCAGGCCAAGCTTCATCCCGGTCTCGACGATCTCTTTCTTGTTCATCGTCATCAGCGGCGTGTGAATCCTAATTCTGTCGCTACCCTCGATGCCGATTTTGGTGCCCAGGTTCGCCATCGTCTCGAAAGCCTCAATGAACTCCGGCCTGCAATCCGGATACCCGCTATAGTCGAGCGCGTTCACGCCAATAAAGATGTCGGTCGCCCCCAGCGTCTCCGCCCAGGCAAGAGCCAGCGAAAGAAACACCGTATTGCGCGCCGGAACATAGGTCGATGGAATCCCGTGACCTATCGCCTCATCCGTCCGGTTCTTCGGCACTGGCTCATCCGTCGTCAACGCTGAGCCGCCAAACGATCGCAGGTCCACCTTCGCGATCACATGCTGCTTCGCTCCCAGCTGCTTCGCCACGCGGCTCGCTGCCTCCAGCTCCACTTTGTGATTCTGTCCATAGTCGAAGCTCAGCGCATAGGCCGCGTAGCCCTGCGTTCCGGCAATCGCCAGCACCGTCGTCGAATCCAGCCCGCCGCTCAGCAACACTACGGCTTTTCTTTCCATCACTTCGTCCTAACCTCAACCTCAAGTTTAGCGTAACGGGCACGCTATCCCCTGCCGCACGATCCGCCTGCATCGCCGTCACCAAAAGCCGGTAAACTAGAAGGTGATGGAAATCTTCAAAGAATTCACATTCGAGGCCGCTCATCGGCTCCCCCACGTGCCGGAAGGGCACAAGTGCGCTCGCCTGCACGGGCACTCCTTCCGGGCCGAAATCCACGTCGCTGGTCACGTCGATCCGCACACCGGCTGGGTCATGGACTTCGCCGAAATCAAGGCCGCCTTCAAGCCTCTCTACGACGTTCTCGACCACAACTACCTCAACGACATCACCGGTCTCGAAAACCCCACCAGCGAAGAAATCGCCCGCTGGATCTGGAATCGTCTGCAGCCCTCGCTGCCCGGCCTTAGTCAAGTCGTCATTCGCGAAACCTGCACCGCAGGGTCCATCTATCGCGGGCCCGGCGCGCCAGTCTAATCTCCTTCGTCGCAGTAGTCTGTGTGCTTCGTAACATCTTCACTCCAACTTCTTTTTTCGCCATAATAGGGATGCTATGTCTAAGCAACAATTTCAAACTGAAGTCAGCCAGCTCCTCCAGCTCATCGTCCATTCGCTCTACTCACATCCGGAGATCTTCCTCCGCGAACTGGTTTCGAACTCCTCCGACGCGCTCGATAAGCTGCGTCATCTCTCACTCACCGATGAGCATCTCAAGTCGCTCGTCGGCAGCAGCATCGCTCCGCCGCGGATCGACCTCGTGCTCGATGAAGCCGCCAAGATACTCACCCTCTCCGACACCGGTATCGGCATGAACGAAGAAGACCTCATCGCTCATCTCGGCACCATCGCTCGCTCGGGAACGAAGAACTTCCTCTCGCAACTTTCAGGCGATGCCAAGAAGGACTCCAACCTCATCGGTCAGTTCGGTGTCGGCTTCTACTCCGTCTTCATGGTCTCGGATAAGGTCGAAGTCTTTTCGCGCAAGGCCGGGGAAGAGAAGACCTTCAAGTGGACCTCCGATGGCAAGACCGGCTTCGAAATCGCTGAAGTCACTGGCGACGAAGCCCGCGCCACCGCAGGCACGACCGTCCTCATTCACCTGAACGAAGAGGGCGCGCAGTATGCCAACAGCTGGCGTCTGCAGGAGATCGTCAAGAAGTATTCCGACCACATCGCTTTCCCCATCTTCCTCACCTACGACAAGAGCGAGTGGAACGCGGAGAAGAAGGAGTCCGACAAGACTCGCGTCACCGAGCAGGTAAACGCCGCCTCCGCCATGTGGCAGCGTTCCAAGTCCGAGCTCTCCGATGAGGACTACAAGGAGTTCTACAAGTCCATCACCGGTGACTACGAAGACCCGCTCTTCTGGTTCCATACCCGCGCGGAAGGCACCCTCGAATACACCACCCTCTTCTACATTCCGGCTAAGGCACCCCTTGATCTTTACCAGGCCGAGTACAAGGGTGGCATCAAGCTCTACGTCAAGCGCGTCTTCATCATGGACGATTCGCGCGAGCTGCTGCCGCAGTATCTCCGCTTCGTTCGCGGCATCATCGACTCCGAAGACCTGCCCCTCAACGTCTCGCGCGAGATCCTCCAGCAGAACAAGGTGCTCAACAGCATCAAGACCGCCAGCGTCAAGAAGATCCTCTCCGAGCTGAAGCACATCGCAGCCAACGACAAGGACAAGTACGCGCTGTTCATCGCCGAGTACAACCGTCCGCTCAAGGAAGGTGTTTACGGGGACTTTGCGAACCGCGATACGCTGCTCGAACTTGTGCGCTTCAAGTCGACGAAGGTCGATGGCCTCACCTCGCTCGCCGAAGCGAAGGAGCGGATGCAGTCCGACCAGAAGGCGCTCTACTACATCACCGGCGGTGCTGAGTCCATGCTCCGCAACTCGCCGCTGCTCGAGATCTATAAGAAGAAGGGCATCGAAGTCCTCATCCTTGACGACGATATCGACGAGATCGTCTTCTCCTCCGTTCCCAAGTACGGAGAAGTCGACCTCAAGGCCGTCAACAAATCCAACGCCAGCGACGACCTCAAGGACGAGTCCACGCCCGAGCAGGCCGAAGAGCTGAAGCCGCTTCTCGAAAAGATCAAGGCAGCGCTTGGTGATGCTGTTAAAGACGTTCGCGCCTCTACGCGTCTCGCCGATAGCCCCTCCGTCATCGTCTCCGACGAAGACGAACCCAGCGCCCGCATGCGGCAAATGATGCAGGCGATGGGTCAAAAGGGCATGCCCGAACTGCAGCCCACGCTCGAGATCAATCCCGATCACGAGATCGTCAAGAAGCTCCTCGCCCACTCGGACGACGCCAAGGTGGCCGATGCCGCGTGGCTGCTGTTCGATCAGGCGTTGCTCCTCGAAGGTGTGCCGCTGAAAGATCCAGCTACCTTCGTGCAGCGCCTCAACCGTGTTCTCAATCAGTCCATCTGATTCTTGCCACCAACTCCGCTAGCGAAAAGCGCCTCCTGCAAGGGGGCGCTTTTATTTCACATTGCGATGACTCGCAACAGCCTCCACTCTCCGCGGGCACTACCTCAACGTGTCCGTCGCGCTATAGGATGGGAGCGTTCTTGAGTGCACTGTTGACTTGTCGATCGGTGCTCAAGCCCCAGGGGGATTTTCTTGAACTCGATCACTCGAAGCGCATGTTTGCTATTGAATATCGTGCTGCTCTCAGCCTCTGCCCATGCTGCCCAAAAAAACGCAGTCAGCTACGTGAACCCGCTCATCGGCTCGCAGCGAAGCGCGATCGGCTACGGTGGCACCATGCCGTTTGTGACCACACCCTTCGGCATGACCGACTGGACACCGCAGACCCGCCAGAACAAGATCAGCGTCACGTCCTATAACTACGACGACACCACCATCTCCGGCTTCATCGGCACTCACCAGCCTGCTATCTGGATGGGCGACTACGGCTACGTCACCTTGATGCCGCAGGTCGGTGCTCTCAGAACCTCTCCAGAAGATCGCCGTCTGCCCTTCAGCCACGCCAAAGAGTCAGCGTCCCCCGATCTCTACCGGGTCTCGCTCGACGCAGGCGAGCACGGCACCATTGGCGTCGAACTCACTGCCAGCGAGCGTTGCGCCATGATGCAGTTTCACTTTCCCAAGTCCGGCACGGCGCGCGTCTTGATGGAGGCCTCGCGACCGGGCATCGCTGGCTTCGCTGCCGTGGATAGCCACACCGGCGAGATCTCCGGCTACAACCCCGACCGCATGGACGCTCATCTGGGCCCGCTGAAGCTCCCTCATTTCAAGGGCTACTTCGTCGTCCAGTTTCAGCACCTCCCGCAGCGCCTCGCTACCTACGGCATGACCGATGCAACCGCGAAGTCCAGCCGAGGCGCCTACGCCGAATTCACACCAGGCGACACCGTCCTCGTTCGTGTTGGCACCTCATTCCTCAGCATCGACCAGGCGCGCGAAAATCTCAAGCACGAGATGCCTCTCTGGAACTTCGAGGTTGCGCGCCAGCATCTGCATCGCACCTGGAGCGACAAGCTCGACAGATTGCAGATCGCGGGAGCCACCGATCCCGAAAAGACTCGCCTCTACACCGCGCTGTATCACGCGCTGCTCTATCCACGCATCTTCTCGGAGTACGGCCACTACTACAGCGCGTTCGACGATCAGGTCCACGCAGGCGAGAGCTATACGGCCTACTCCATCTGGGACACCTTCCGCGCAGAAAACAGCCTGCTGACCCTCTTCGCACCCGAACGCGTCGACGGCATGATCACGGCCCTCTTACAGAACTACAAAGAAGGCGGCTGGATGCCGAAGTGGCCCAACCCCAGCTACACCAACATCATGATCGCCACCCACGCCGACTCACTGGTAGCTGAGGCTGTGCGCAAAGGCTTTCACGGCTTCGACCGCCAGCTCGCATGGCAGGCTATCTACAAAGACGCGATGGTGCCGCCTGACGAAGATACAACGCACCGCTGGCTAGACCGTGAAGAGCACACACCCTACGAGGCACGTGAAGGCCTCACGTACTACAAGCAACTCGGCTATGTCCCGACCGACAAGACCGACGAAGCCGCTTCTAACACTCTTGAGGACAGCTATGACGATTGGTGTGTCGCTCAGGTGGCGAAGGCGCTCGGACGTCAGCAGGACTACGAGTTCTTCCATACGCGCTCGCTCAACGATCGCAAGCTCTATAACCCCGCGCTCGGCCTCATGAACGGCAGAACCTCCGATGGCAAATGGGCCCCGATCGGAGGCAGTCGTGACAACCCCGGCAACCGCTCCATCTCCGGCTGGACCGAAGGCGATGCCTGGGTCTACACCTGGTCGCCCTTTCACGATCAGGCAGGTCTCCTACAGCTGATGGGCGGCGCCCAGGCCTACGACGCGAAGCTCGACCTCCACTTCAGCGGCAGACACAACGTGCACAGCAACGAACCCAGCCATCACTATGGCTACCTATACGACTTCGGCGGGCAGCCGTGGAAGACACAGGCAAAGGTCCGTGAGATCGCCGCAGCGGAGTACGGCTACGATCAGGGTGGTCTCGATGGCGACGACGACTGTGGTCAGATGTCCGCATGGTTGCTCTTCACCGCCATGGGTTTCTACCCCGTCAATCCCGCCAGTGGCGATTACATGATCGGTAGCCCACTCTACAGCCGCATGTCCATCAAACTCGCGAACGGCAAGACCTTCAGCGTCCTCGCCGACCACAACTCTTCCAGCAACATCTACATCCAGTCGGCCACACTCGATACCAAGCCTCTCAATGTCCCCGTCATCACGTGGGAACAGATTCAGTCCGGCGCGACGCTGCACTTCGTCATGGGTCCGAAGCCCTCGAAGTGGGCCAGCGGATGGCGCCCTTCCGCTCCTTAGCCTCAAGAACCCTTGCCATCGCCATCCCACGCCGGAAGGCATGAGACTAAACTGATCTCGACCCATCGCTCAGGAGGCTCCATGCGTCTCTCGCTCCATCGCCATCTTCTCGTCACCGCCGCTCTCGCCCTCGCCCCGCTTGCGCTCCAGGCGCAGCACTCCGATAGCAGCACCGACGACAAATACATCTGGCTCGAAGACGTCTCCAGCGCAAAGTCCATGGACTGGGTCAAAGCCGAAAACGCCCGCACCGCCAAGGTCCTTGAAGCTGATCCACGCTTCGCCACCTATCAGGCGGACGCCCTCAAGATCCTCGAAGACCCCAACCGTCTTGCTTACCCCGGCCTTCGCGGAGACGATGTCTACAACTTCTGGCGCGATGCCGCGCATCCGCACGGCATTTATCGCAAGACCACGCTCGCCAGCTATCGCACTGCCTCGCCTGAGTGGCAGACTGTGCTCGATTTCGACGCCCTCGGCAAAGCCGAAAAGGTCAGCTGGGTCAACCACGGCCTCAACTGCCTGTATCCCGGCGATCAATACTGCATGGTCGCTCTCTCTGCTGGCGGTGAAGACGCCACGACCGAGCGCGAGTTTGACCTCAAGACCAACAAGTTCGTCGACGGCGGTTTTACTCTGCCGCATAGCAAGCAGAATATCGGCTGGCTCGATAAGGACACCCTGCTCGTTGCGCGCAACTGGGGCCCGGACAGCATGACAGAATCTGGCTATCCCTACATCGTCAAACTCTGGAAGCGCGGCACACCGCTCGACTCCGCCACCGAAGTCTTCCGTGGCCGCCCCACCGACATCAGCGTCTCTGCTTACACCCTCGACGACGCGCAGGGCCACAAGGTCACCCTCATCCATCGCGGCGTCACCTTCTTCGAAAGCGAAGACTACATCTACGCCGATGGCAATATCCAACCCCTCGCCATCCCGAAGAAGGCAGATATCAGCGGCATGATCGACGGCCGCGTGTTGCTGCAGACCCGCGAAGACTGGACACCCGCGGGCAGTAAGTCTGCTTTCCCGCAAGGCTCGCTCCTGCAGATGGACCTCAAGGATATCGTCGCCGACCCCGCACACCTCAAGCCCATGGCGGTCTTCACGCCCACCACGCAGGAGTTCCTCGAAGGCGCATCGACCACGAAGAACCGCCTCATCGTCACCACTCTCAACCACGTTCGCGGCCGCGCCTACATCTACTCACCCACCAGCAAGGGCTGGTCGAAGAAGCCGCTCTCGCTGCCTGAAAACATCAGCGTCGGCATCGTCACCACCAATGACAACAACGACAACTACTTCCTCTCCGTCACCGGCTTCCTCACGCCCTCCTCGCTCTGGTTCGGAGACGCAGTGACCTCTGCCCTGAAGCTTGAGAAGACCGCGCCCGCACAGTTCGACGCCTCCAAAGACGTCGTCGAGCAGCTGGAGTCCACCTCAAAGGACGGCACCAAGGTCCCGTACTTTGTCGTCCACCGCAAGGACGTCGTCTACAACGGCACCAACCCCACGCTGCTAAACGCCTACGGTGGCTTCGAAGTCTCCGAGACCCCCAGCTACTCTGGCCTCATCGGCAAACTCTGGCTTGAGCACGGCGGCGTCTACGTCCTCGCCAACATTCGGGGCGGTGGAGAGTTTGGTCCCGCCTGGCACGAGGCTGGCCTGAAGACCCACCGCCAACGCATCTACGACGACTTCGCTTCCGTCGGCGAAGACCTCATCGCTCGTAAGATCACCTCGCCCCAGCACCTCGGCATCATCGGCGGCTCCAATGGAGGTCTCCTCATGGGCGTCGAAATGACCCAGCGCCCCGACCTCTGGAACGCCGTCGTCATCCAGGTGCCGCTGCTCGACATGCTGCGCTTCGAGCACATCGCCGCCGGTGCCAGCTGGGTCGGCGAGTACGGCTCCGTTAGTGTTCCCGCCGAGCGCGAATTCCTCGCCGGCATCTCGCCCTATAACCAGCTCAAGCCCAACGTGAAGTACCCCGAGCCCTTCATCTTCACCACCACCAAGGACGATCGCGTAGGCCCGCAGCACGCCCGCAAATTCGCCGCGAAGATGGAAGAGTTCCATCTGCCCTTTCTCTACGACGAACTCATCGAAGGCGGCCACGGCGCCGGTGCCGATCTCAAAGAAGAAGCCCGTACCTGGTCCGAAACCTACATCTACCTCACACGCAAACTCATGGACGTGCCAACAGGGAACTAACGACACAATGGGGCCCCACGTCTCGCTTCTGAGACGTGGGGTCGCAGGATTTCCAATCCACCATCACCATAACTTCCTCACCGTTGTCATCCTGAGGAGCATGGCGACGAAGGACCTGCTTCTCGAACTAACCCCCAACTCTGTCATCTCGACCGACGCGGAGAGATCCCTGCATTTTGACGCTGCGATGGTCTAACACCGAAGGTGCGGCCCGACAAAAGCTCAGGCCAACGGCCGGGGCTAGCCCTACCGCAGCTCCGCAGTCCGCAGAAAATCAAAGCTCCCACCCGCATTCAGCACCACACCATGCAGCCGCGCGGAATGCACCACCACATTGTCCGGATACCACAGCGGAATCACTGGCAACGCATCCGCCAACCTTTGCTGAACCTGCACATACAGCGCGCGCCGCTCACCCTCATCCGTCGCCACGCTCGCCTGCGTCAGCAACGAATCCATCGCCGCATCGCTGAACCGTCCACGGTTCGCGCCCTTCGGTGGAAAGCTCGCGGTCGCCAGCGTATACCGAAAGATGTCCGGGTCCTCATTCGATCCGATCCATCGCAGCATGTACATCTGGAACGCGCCCTTCGTAATATCCGAGTAGAACGTCCCAAACTCCGCAGGCCGCAACGACAGCGCAATCCCTGCCTCGCGCAGCTGCGCCTGGATCGCCTGCGCCTCCAGCCGTGTCGTCTCATCGGTCGAAGTCTTCAGCGTGAACCGCAGCCGCACGCCCTCCTTGTCCGGCTTCAACCCCGCTTCGTCCAGCAATCGCTTCGCACGTTCCAGATCATGCGGATACTGCGGCAGATCACCCTCACTCGCCGCGGCCCAATGCCCACGCGGCAACAGCGTCTGCGCCTTTTCCGCATGGCCGCGCCACAACGCCGCAATCAACGCATCCTTATCGATCGCGCACGCAATCGCCTGTCGCACCCGCTTGTCGCGCAGCGCAGGATCATTCACGTTGAAGTTCGCATAGTCCACCCGCGCGCCCGGCCCGGTCTCGGTCACCAGCCCCGGCACATCGCGTAACGCATGAACCATGTCCTGCGTCAGGACGTTGCTCTCCACGTCAGCCGAACCCTTCTTCATCTCCAGCGCAACTGTAATGTTGTCCGGCACCACCTCGAACCGAACGCGCTCGATCTTCGGCATACCCGCCCAGTACGCAGCGTTCCGCTCCACCACCACTTCCTTGTCCTGCACCTGCGATACAAACTTGAACGGCCCTGTTCCCACCGGATGCTGCCCTTCATCCCGCCCCGCCCCGCGCTCCACCACGCCGAACAAACCGTCGCTCAGATTGAACAGCAAACTCTCATCCGGCTTCTTCGTCTTCACCACCAGCGTCAGCGGATCACGCACCTCCACCGCCGCCACATTTGCAAACGCCCCACCCTTCGCCGTGACCAGCGCCCCATTCGTCATGCTCTGCAACGACCACGCAACATCGTCCGCACTAAGCGTCTTGCCATCATGAAACTTCACGCCGTCGCGCAGATGAAACACCCAGGTCAATGCATCAGGCCGCTCCCAACTCGTAGCCAGCCACGGTTGCAGATTGAAGTGGTCATCCTTCCGCACCAGCGGGTCGTAGATCAGCCCACCTACCCGCTCACTCTGCGAATCCGTCCCTTGCCGCAGATCCAGATTGTTCGGCGAGCTCTCAATCAAAAACTTCAATGTGTGCATGTCGTTAGAAGGAGGAGAGCAAGCACTTAAGCAAACCAAGGTACAGCAAAAAACCACCGCCACGAACCGTTTGACTTTGTCATCCTGAGCGCAGCGAAGGACCTGCTTCTTGCCAGCATGGGCGACAAATCTCAACGCATCATCGCTACCCGCCATACGAAACCTTCCCCAGCACCACAGCCCGCTTCGCACCCGTAGCACTCGGGACATTGCCCGGCAGTCCATGCCACGTCAGCCACCCGAGCAGCGCAAACGCTGCGGCCTCCTTGGCCTCGACAGCCAGCCCCGCGCTCTCCGTCGTCCCCACCTTCACACCCAGAGCTGCAAACTTTTCCGTCAATCCACGCATTAGCGTCTTGTTCTTCGCGCCACCTCCCGCGATCAGCATCTCCGTCGCCTTCGCCCCCGGAGCAATCTGCCCCAGGTGCGGCCAGCAGAACTTGCCGTACGCCTCAACGATCGTCGACACCGTCAGCCCCGTCGCCGTCGCCACAATATCTTCCTTCGTCGCTCCCGCCTTCTCGCACAACGCGATCAGCTTATCGACAAACTCCTTGCCAAACTCCTCGCGCCCGCAAGACTTCGGCGGCTTTGCCTGCAGATACTTCATCGCCGACATCTTCTTCACCACCTCGGTCAGTGCCATACCCTTCGCCGCCGTGCGTCCGCTGCTGTCATACTCCTTACCAAACAGCCGCTGCATCACTGCATCGATCACCATGTTCGCCGGGCCTGTGTCGAACGCCATCGCATCCTTCACATCGCAGTCGGCAGGCAGCGCCGTCACGTTCGCAATGCCGCCCAGATTCAGCAGCAACCGGTTCTTCGTTGCATGGCAGAACAGGTGCCAGTCCAGCATCGGCACCAGCGGAGCCCCCTGTCCGCCCGCAGCCATATCCGCCGGTCGAAAGTCACTCACCACCGGCAGCTGCAGCCGCTCGGCAATCACCGCGGACTCACCGATCTGCCACGTCATCCCCTCATCCGCATCATGAAAGATCGTCTGCCCATGCACCGCCACCAGCTGCGGGCTTAGCTTGAACTGCTTCGCCGTCTTCTCCACGCACGCCGCATACTCTTCGCCCAGCTTCCAGCTCAACGTCGCCAGCTTCGCCGCCGTCATCTTCTGTCCACTCGCAGCCGCCAGCACCATCGCGCGCAGCTTCTTGCCATATGCAAATTTGCTATGCCCCAGCACCTTCACCGGAGCCACACCACTACGCCCCAGCGACACGCGACAGATCGCCACATCCACACCGTCCGCCGACGTTCCACTCATTACACCGGCGACCACCATCGCCTTTGTTGCTGCACCTGCCGCTTTGCTTGTCATTCCCGCAGGGAATCTGCTGTTGTCTATCATGCTGCACCGCCCTTCAACTCTCGCTGCAACTCGGCCAGCAACTGCAAAGCCTCTCGCGGAGTCAGTCCATCCACATCCACTTCTTCAATCCGGTCCACAATCCGCTGCGACAGCGGCGTAAACATCGTCATCTGCAAACTCGACTTCTCCGGCACCGCCTCGCGCACCTGCTGCGTCTCCGCCTTCTCATGCACCTTCAGCACTGCGCGCGCCCGCTCGATCACCGCCTGCGGCAATCCCGCCAGACGCGCTACCTCGATACCGTAGCTCTTGTTCGCCGCGCCCGCCTCCACCGTATGCAGAAACACAATCCCGGCCGCGCCTTCCTTCACCGTCACGCGCACATTCTTCAACCGCATCAGCCGATCCGCCAGCAACGTCAGCTCGTGATAATGCGTCGCAAACAGCGTCCGCGCCCCTACCGCATCGTGCAGATGTTCGACCGTCGCCCACGCCAGACTAAGCCCGTCATACGTAGCTGTGCCGCGCCCCATCTCATCCAGCAGCACCAGCGACCGCGCCGTGGCTGTATTCAAAATCGCCGCCGTCTCCGTCATCTCCACCATGAACGTCGACCGCCCGCGTGCCACATTGTCACTCGCTCCGATGCGCGTGTAAATCCTATCTACCAGCCCCAGCCGCATCCGCTCCGCTGGCACAAAACATCCACACTGGGCCATCACGGTCAGCAGCGCAGCCTGTCGCAGATACGTACTCTTACCACCCATGTTCGGCCCTGTAATCAGCAGCAGGGAAGGCGTCTTTACACATTCGGGTGCCCCATTCATGGCGACAGTTTCATCGTCGACATGGGTGGGGTGCGAGTTCTCTCCACTGCACAGACTCAGCGAGTTCGGCACAAACCTTCCGCCGCCTTGCTCTTCCAATCGTCTCTCCACCACCGGATGTCGCGCTGCTACAAACTCCAGCACGCCACTCGCATCCACCGTCGGTCGCGTCCATCCTCGCATCGCCGCCATATGCGCAAAGTTCGCCAGCAGATCGATCTCCGCCACCTGCCGCGAGCTCTCCCGTACGCGCCCTGCCTGGCTCAGCAACTGTCGCCGCAACTCGAGAAAGATCTTGCGCTCGATCTCACCGCTGCGCTCCTGCGCCGTCAGGATCTTGGTCTCCAGCTCCTTCAACTCTGGCGTCGTAAATCGTTCCGCATTCACCAGCGTCTGCTTGCGCTCGTAGTCCGCCGGCACGCTCTTCGCATTCGCCTTCGTCACCTCGAGGTAGTAGCCAAAGACGTTATTGAACCGCACCTTCAACGACGAGATCCCCGTCCGCTCCCGCTCGCGTTCTTCAATCGCCGCAATGCGCTGCCGCCCGCTCTGCGATAGGTCGCGCAGTTCATCCAGCTCTGCATCGACGCCCGCACGCACCGACCCGCCATCGCTCAACGACACCGGCGGTTCCTCCACCAGCGTTCGCGCAATCATCTCCTGCAGGTCGTTCAGTGTGTTGAAGCCCGTCGCAATCTCCGCCCACCTGCCACCCTCAGCGGCAAACTCCGTCAAAGCTTTGCGTAACCTCGGCAACCGCGCCAGCGTCGCTCCCAGCGAAACCACCTCACGCGGCCCCGCCGTCTCCATCGCCACGCGCCCCAGCAGCCGCTCCAGGTCCAGCACCCCATCCATCCCGCGCCTTACACCCTCGCGCCGACGAATATCCGCAGCCGCCAGCCCCACCGCCTTCAGCCGCGCGTTGATCGCATCCAGCGACTGCATCGGCCGCAACAGTTGCGCTCGCAGCGCCCGCTTACCCATCGGCGTGCAGCACGCATCGAGCGTCCAGAACAGCGTCGTCTGCGGCCCCTCTGCGTTGAATAGAGGCTCCACCAGCTCCAGGTTGCGAACACTCACCGCATCCAGCTCAAGACAATCGCGCCGCTCGTAGTACCGCAGCCCATCCAGATGCTCCAGCGCCCCCTGCTTGGTCGCGCGCAGATAATGCACAATCGCGCCCGCCGCCACCGCCGCCGCCGCATGTCCCGCCAATCCCATGCCATCCAGAGAATGTACCTTCAGCTGTTGCCGCAGCAACGGCAGTGCATAGTCCTCGGTAAATGCCCACTCCTCCACCTCGGTCCGCGCCCCGCTGATCTCCGCCTGCGAAGCCTCTTCGCGATCAACCTGCTTTTCTTCGCCGGCAGGCAGAACACCCTGCCGAACACTCTGGCTCGTCCCACCAAACCCCGTGCCCTTTGAAAAGATCACCTCAGCCGGTCGCAGCCGCGCCAGCTCATCCAGCGCAAGCGCCCACGCCGCAGCGCCGCTAAACTCCGTCGCACGAAACTCGCCTGTAGACAGATCAATCGCCGCGACTCCCACCGTCGCCGCTCCCACCGCCGCCACGCTCGATAGCCACTGGCTCTCGCTCGCATCGAGCGTCGAATCTACCGAGGTTCCCGGTGTCAGTACCCGCGTAACCTCACGCTTCACCACGCCCTTCGCGAGCTTGGGGTCTTCCATCTGCTCGCAGATCGCGACGCGAAACCCCTTGCGCAGCAGCCGCTGCAGATACGTCCCCGCCGCGTGGTACGGCACCCCGCACATCGGCACGCTACGGGCCTTATCGCGGGCCGTCAGCGTCAACTGCAGCTCCCGCGCAGCGATTACCGCATCGTCATAAAACAACTCATAGAAGTCGCCCATGCGGAAGAAGAGCAGGGCATCGGGGTGCGCATCCTTGGCGGCACGGTACTGCCGCATCGCCGGTGTCAGCCCGTCTTCACTCCCTGCATCCTTGATTCCGGTCGCCATCGCCCTCGCACTTCGTCACCAACGGCCAGAATACCGCCCCAACCTGATGAAATCAGGGCTGAAACCATTCTGAACCACTTCTGTTGCTTGTCATCCTGAGCGTAGCGAAGGACCTACTTTTTTGCCGCAACGCTGTTCGATGCAACCAGAACCCACGCCACCCACAAACCGCGCTACACTGTCCCTCGATGATCCAGATACCGATGTCCGAAGCCCAGTTCGTCTCCGCCACCACCCGTCTCCGCAGCAACGGCATCGAACTCCCCGGCCGCTCCGGCACCCTCACTAAAGACGGCGTCACCGCGAACTACAACTACGCCGACGAAAGGCTCACCATCGAGATCACCGACCGACCCTCCTACTACCCGCTCGCCCTCGTCGAAGCCAAGCTTCAGTCCTATCTCGAGCAATCCGTCGCCTACGACGCCTCCCGTGAAATCAGTTAGAACTCGCCACAGTGTGACCAAAGTTCTGACTTTTTGGGAAATAGGCATTACGGAAGATCAAACTAAATGTGCAGTTTGTTCATTTGCGCCTTTATCCTCTAAATCAACCCCGGGGACTGTGGACCTGCCTCTTTCATCGTAGCGAGGCGGCTTCTCGTGTCCCGAGATCATGCACGGGGCTATTCAGAGAGGTCGCATGAATCACTTCGCAGAGACTTCCCGCTCTCCCGGCGCGTATAGCGCTGCGGGCTTGCATGCCAGCCCTACGCTCGCGCCCAGCGTGGAAAGACCTCCTGCCTCCAGCCTTCCCTTAAGACTATTCTTCTTTCTCTGCGCCGGCCTCGTCGCCTCCCACCTGCTCGTGGTCTCCTTCGCTCCACCTGTCGCCGACGCCCTGATCTATGGTCTGTGGGCGATCGCCATCTTCACCTATGCCGGAGTTGTCTTCGTACAGGTCCGCTCTGCCTCTGGAATGTTGGCCCTCCGCTGGCTGCTCTTCGCCCTTTCGCTGCTCTTCTATGGCGCGAACGACGTACGAGCCATGGTTAGTCAGCTCACCAGTATCCAAGCCCCCGGATTCGACTCTTTGTTAATAGCGATCGCCGCAACGCTGGTGCTGCTCGCCCTCACCCTGCCTTCCGGTGAACGCGTCGCCAGATTGCATCTTCTCGACGCTACGGTCGCGATCGTCTTCTGCGCGCTTCGCTTCCTTCATCTGGTCATGCTTTCTTCCCCGGCAATGCCCATCTCCTCAGTTCTCGGCCACTACACCTTCGATCCCTTGATCCGGGTGGCGCTTGCCCTGATCGCGCTCTCTGTCAGTCCATGGGCCAAGAAAAAGTTCTACAGAAACATCGCGTTCTACCTCGCCGCCGACCTCTTCGCTAGTTTTTGCGTCAATCAGGTCGGCTATCTCTGGCTGCAGCAGCACACTGCAAGTCCATGGACTCTCACGGGGACCCTGATCCCGCTGGCTGGAGGCGTCTTTCTCCTCGGCACGCTCACCAGCACACAATCGCAGTCGCGCATTCAGGTCACGGAATCCCAGAAACCTCTCTTGCGCAGCCTGCTGCCCTTTGCGATGACCCTGCTCATCGTCATTCTCTCCGCCACCCTTGTGCAGGCACATCCCTACATCGCCAAACTGGGCATGGTCTTCGCCGCAGCCGCGTTCTTCGTCAGAGTAGCTCTGCTGGCTCGTCACCAGGACCTCACCGAACGGTCGCTGCGCAACGCCCTTCGCAATCAGAACTGGCAGCAGGGTCCCGATCCACTCGACAAGGTAGAGCCCGAAGCCAGCTTCGGCCCCTCCGTCTGGCTCGCACGCGCCCATGTCAGCCGCGACACTCCACTCTCGCTACTGCTCCTCAAAGTCGAAGAGGTCGCCGACGGACTCGTACTCGTCGAAGCCGACTTCGAAACCCAGAACCTCATCCACATCGCTCGACACCTCTCGCAGTGGCGGCCAGCTCACTCCAGCATCTACTACTTCGGCGACTCCGCCTTCGCCATGCTGCTCCCGTCTGCCAGTCATCGCAGCACAAAGCAGCTGGCTGAACAGATCCGCACCAGTATCGAAGCGCTCGGCATGATAGGCGAAAACGGATTCATTCAGCTGGCGATCGGCACCGCCACCGCGGTGACTCCCGCTGAAGCCGATCGACTCATCGTCACTGCCAGCGACGATCTTCCGCAATCGCGCCTCCGCCGTCGCAGCCGTACCTCCTGGTTCCGCCTGGCGAACCGCTAACCGTCCAGCCTCAACATTCCTGCAGGCATAGACGATATACTGTCCATTCGCGCACTTTCATCGCGTGAACCGGTATCTATGTCTCTGCTTTGGCTCCGAGTCGCGGTCTTCCTCTACGGCATCGCCGCACTTGCGGTGTTACCCGCTGCGTTGTTCGACCGTCCCCGCTGGCGACATCTCGCCATCCCGGCTGCCCTCGCCGGTGCCTTCTTCCACTTCGTCTCACTCGCCGAAACCCTCGCCGCTGCCCATCGCGCCCTTCCAGTCGACACCCACGAAACCCTCTCGCTGCTCGGCCTTCTGTTGGCCGCCTCCTTCGTCCTGCTCGCACTGCGTTATAAGACCGTCGCCTTCGGCATCTTCCTTCTGCCCATCGCCGTCCTGCTCACCATCGTGCCTGCTTTCCGCCCCGGGCACGAGACCATCGCCTACCCGTTCATCCGAACCGGTTGGCTGATGCTCCACATCGCGCTGCTCCTCATGGCCTACGCCGCGCTCTTCCTCTCGCTCGTCGCCAGCGTGCTCTACCTCATCCAGGAGCGCCGCCTCAAGCAGAAGAAATCCCCGCGTTTCACCTGGCTGCCGCCCCTCGCCACCACCGACCAGATCGCCCTCAACGCCCTCCGCTTCGGCCTGCCCTGCATGACCGCCGGCCTGCTCATCGGCTCGGTACTTGCGCTCCAGACCACCGGCCCCCGCTTCTTCGCCGACCCCAAGGTGCTGCTCTCCATCGCCATGTGGGTCGCCTACGTGCTCATGATCTTCATCCGTCGCCACAGCGGTCTTCGCGGACGCCGTGCCGTCTACCTCTCCAGCTTCGTCTTCCTCGTTGTCCTCGCCGTCTGGGCAGCGAACTCACTCTCCACCGTCCACAGCTTCAAGGTGCCTTGACCGCAACTCTCAACCTTATTCATTCAGCCTCTTAAAATTGTCATCCTGACCGCAGCGAAGAACCCGCTTCTCACTTCTCACTACTCACTGTCTTTTCCATGTCCGAGACCAGGCCCAACCCGACACAGATGCCAGCCCACTCCAGGCTGCTGCTCCTTGGTGTGAATCACACCACCGCGCCAATCTCGGTGCGTGAGCGTCTCGCCATCCCCGTCGCCCGTCTCGCCGACGCCACACGCACGCTCGCGCACCAGCCCGGCATCCGCGAGGCCCTCATCGTCTCCACCTGCAACCGCGTCGAACTCCTTACCGTCGCCGATTCTGCAGGCGATACCACCCCCAGCGCCATCGAGTTTCTGCACAACTACCTCAACATCCCCGTCACCGACGTGCAGCCGCACCTCTACGAGTTCCGCGAACGCGAGGCCATTCGCCATCTCTTCCGCGTCGCCAGCTCGCTCGACTCCATGGTCGTCGGCGAAGCCCAGATCCTCGGCCAGGTCAAACAGTCCTGGACGATCGCCCGCGAAGTCGGCGCAATCCGCTCAACCGAATCCAACGGCTCCACACTCGACCCGCTTCTGCAACGCGCCTTCTCCGTCGCCAAGCGCGTCCGCACCGAGACCCGCATCGGCAGCTCCTCCGTCTCCATCGCCTCCGTCGCCGCCGAACTCGCGCGCAAGATCTTCGGAGCCCTCGACGGCAAGACCGTCCTGCTCGTCGGTGCAGGGAAGATGTCCGACCTCACCGCACGCCATCTCATCCAGCAGGGCTGCACCACGCTGCTCGTCTCCAACCGCACCGAGGCCCGCGCCGAAGCCATCGCCGATTCGCTGCGCACCCCCACCATCACCACCGGCGTCATCCCTTTTACGCAACTGCATGAACAGTCCCATCGTGCCGATATCATTATCACCAGCACAGGTGCCGCCTCTATGGGACAAGCGCATGTCTTTCAACCCGCCCAGGCACGCGCTCTTCTGCAGCGCCGCAAGAACCAGCCCGTCTTCTTCATCGACATCGCCGTTCCCCGCGACGTCGCGCCCGAGGTCAACGATCTCGAAGGCTGCTTCGTCTATGACATCGACGACCTCCAGCAGACCGCCGTTCAGAATCAGGCCGTTCGCAGCAAAGAGGCCGAGTCTGCCGAATCCATCGTCACCGAAGAGGTCGCCCGCTACAACGCTCGCCTCTCGCAGGCACCCACAACTGAGGCCATCAAGCAGCTCCTCGCCGACGCTGAGACCATCCGTCAGCACGAGGTCGCCCGCGTTCGCCAGCAGCTCGCCGTCTCGGAGAATACCCCCGAGCCGCTGACCTCCGCCCAGCTCGCCGCCATCGACCGCCTCACCAAATCCATCACCGCCAAGCTGCTCCACTCACAGATCGCCGCCCTCCGTGCCGCCTCAGCCCCCGACGAAGACTAGCCGTCACCACGCCACCCCTGCCGAGATAGATTTGTCATCTCGAACCGAAGCAGGACGGCTTCATCGTTCTGCGGAGTGGAGAGACCTGCAGTCTTCCTGCACATCCTCAATTCCAAGTCAGCTTCTGCCCACGCCGCTACGCCACCCCCGCAGCCTCTTGAATATCCACCACCTCCATCACATGCTTGGCATACCCATGCTCTGCCACCGAGAGCATCGCCTTGCCGACCTCTTCCGTCGTCAGCACATACCGTCTCGGAATCAACGGCCGCAGCCATCCCAGCACCGTGTAAAGCAAGTTGTACCAGCCCGTCCTCGATCGAATCCCATGCAGCGGCTGAATGAATCCCGGCCTGAAGAGAAACGTCTCCTCAAATCCCATCTGCAGCAGCGCATTCTCCGTCTCGCCCTTCACCCGAGCCCACATCGCGCTGCCACTCGCGTTCGTCCCTGCACCGGAGACATACACAAACGTCTTCACTCCCGCCTCCTGCAAAGCCTCACCTGCAGCCACCGTCAGCTCATACGTCCCGTGCCGATACGCAGCTTCGCTCATCCCCAGCGCCGACATCCCCAGGCAGAAGAAGCACGCATCGTAGCCAGCGAACATCGCCTCACTTCCAGCCCACTCGTAGAAGTCCTCCCGCACTACCTGCTTCACCTTTGCTGATTCCACCGCAACGTTCTTGCGCACCACCATCAGCACCTCTTCCACGCGAGCATCCAGCACGCACTCGTGCAGCACCCCTTGTCCCACCATGCCACTGCCACCAAACAGAATCACCTTCATCGTCATTACACCTCGGGTCTCTCGAATCCGTCTTTCCTTTGAACAAAATCGTGCCGCATCGCAATCCGTGCCCTCGGTCATACGCGACGCAGAACTGCCTTGTGTTGCGTCAAGACTACAGAACGCCTCTCGTCTCCCAACCGAAATCCGACCCAGCCAAAACGTCTCACCCTCGCCTGCAAGCAGCCTTCTCGTCGCGCAACGATCATCTGCAAGCCAAGACAGTCTTGTTTATCGCTCCCAAGCTGAATCCTTATGCACCCCTCCCTCGTCAGTCCTATCAGCGGCCAAAAAGCAGGTTGACTAAGTCGCGCTTAGATATAAGTTTAAGGGGAGACCTATCCGTATGGGCTTCAAAGAATCGCTGCGACACTCGGCTTTGAATCGCCGCACCTTGGCGTATATCCTTGCCCTCCTGTTGCCCATGCTCGGCACTATCCTTGCTGGTAAGGTCTCGATCTTCCGTCCCTTTCCCTTTGCTCCTTACTTCATCTCCATGGGACTCATCGCCACCATCGGCGGTCTCTGGCCCACACTTGTCGGTCTGGTCATCACCGTACTCTTTTACAGCGGCATCGTAGGCCAGGGCGTCGAACCCTCGGAGATCGCCAACCCCGATCGCTATCGCTACGTATTCCTCACCCTCACCAGCCTCATCGTCGGCATCATCAGCCAGCGCCGCCTCACCTCGGAAAACAAGCTCGCCATCGCCCTCGCCGAGTTGCACGAGCGCACCGACGCCCTCGTCGATTCGCTCCACACCAGCAAGTGCGCCAGCTGGACCCTCGACTACGCAACTGACCCGTCCGTCCGCTGGTACAGCGGCAGCTTCCCCATCTTCGGCCGCCACTACTCCGAGGTTCAGGAGCTCTCCTCGCTCATCCCCTTCAGCCACCCCGACGACCAGCCTCGCTTCGAGGCCCTCGAGCGCGACCTCCACCTCACCTCCGACCCCATCGTCTTCGAGTTCCGCTGTATCTGGCCGAACGGCGAACTGCACTGGCTCGAGATGCGCGCCACCCGGCTCCCCGGTCGCGCCCCCCGCTGGCGCGGCGTCACCCTCGATGTCACCGAGCGCCACGGCGCCGAGCTGCTCCTCCAGCGCTCTGAAAAAGTCGTCGTCATGAACCTCCCCACCGCAGCGCACGAGCAACAGCCCTCCCGCGCCACCGCTTTCAACTAACTAAGTTCTGCACACGCCCGCTTTGAAGGATACGGGCTTCAGCCCGTGCATAGAATGCTCCATACCATCAATGGCTTTAGCCCCGGAGGCGGCGGATGTTTCGTGCCTGAATAGGTATGATCCGAACTTCCCGAAGTTCGCTTACGCCGTCGTACCCTTCGGCTTCCGCGTCAGCAGCACCAGCATCCCGATCACCACCAGCACGCTCACCATCCCCGCAAGTCCCAGTATCCGCATCACCGACACCGAGTACTTGCCCGCCGCCGGACTGTAGTTGCAACAGTAGAGAATCAGCAGGTCCACCGGATTGCTGATCTTCTTCTCGCTCGCGTCCAGCAGCGCCATCCGCAGGTCCCGCGGTGCATACTCCACCCCCGCCAGGTACTTCGACATCCTCCCATCCGGCGTCGCAAACATCACCACGCTCGAATGTGCGAATTGGTCCATCTTCCCGTCCGGCCCCGGCACCATCACAAACTGAAACCCCGTCGCGTCACTCACCGCCTTGATCGACGCCTCATTGCTCGTCAGAAAATGCACGGCATCGGCAGGGAACTGGTCTCCCACATCCTTCAGAAACATCTGCTTCTGCATCACCGCATCCGCGGGCTTATCCGTCGGATCGATGCTGAACACCAGCACCTCGTAGTCCTTGCCCGCCTTCAGCGTCGTGTCCTTCAACCCCTGCGCCAGCCCGCGCAGCACCTGCGGACACAGCATCGCGCACTTGTAATACACCTCAGCCATCACCCAGGGTCTGCCGTCGAACCAGCTCTGCAGCGGCCCCGTCTTTCCACTCTCATCGGTCATCTGCGCCTGCATCGGCAGCGACTCCCCCAGCCGCTGCACAATCCCCGCATGTTCCAGATAAGCCGGCCGCTGCTGAGCCGTCGCCCCCAGTGGCTTGTCCGCCGAATACCCCTGCGCCCCCGCCACCTGCACCGCCATCGCAAACCCCAGCAAGCACCAACGAAATCTCATATTCAAATCCTACGCTCGCATCACGACAGACACGCACCCCGAAGTCCGCTCATCGCCCACCCCCACCACAACTCCCCGTCATTCTGAGCGAAGGCCGCAGGCCGCAGCCGAAGAACCCCGAAGCTCTCCATTCCACCCAAACCATCCGCACCTTTCCAACCATCAACACCCTCACCTCCTCCCGCCACCGCACTCCTCAATTTCCACCCCGTCTCCCATCGCCAGGCCGTATCCTAAGCACTGTGAGCACTCAAACCATTCGTATCGGCTCGCGCGGCTCTCAGCTCGCGCTCTGGCAGGCCAACCACATCGCCGCGGACCTCCGCGCACTCGGCCACACCGTTGAAATCGAGATCATCCGCACCGTCGGCGACCGCATGCAGGACCCCAACTTCGTCGTCCCGGCCACCTTCCCCGATGGCTCGCCTCTTGACGCCAAAGGCATCTTCATCAAGGAGATCGAAGACGCCCTCCTCGCCGGTCGCATCGACCTCGCCGTGCACTCCCTCAAAGACCTGCCCACGCAACTGGACCCGCGCTTCACCCTCGCCGCCATCCCACCGCGCGCCGACGCCCGCGACGCCTTCGTCTGCGAAGACCACTGGGGCCTGCACATGCTGCCCTCCGGCTCGCGCGTTGCCACCACCAGCCCACGGCGTCAGGCCATGATCTCCGCCCTCCGCCCCGATCTGCAGTTTGTAGAGATGCGCGGCAACATCGACACCCGCCTTCGCAAGTGGGAAGAAGGCCAATGCGACGCTCTCATCCTCGCGTCCGCCGGTCTCGACCGCCTCGGCCGCACCGAGCACGTCCATCAGCGCTTCTCCATCGACGAACTCACCCCGGCCCCCGGCCAGGGAGCCCTCGGCCTCGAGGTCCGATGTCCAGACCCCTCCACAAATGTCCGTCATTCTGAGCAAGCTAAAAATTGTCATCCTGAGCGGAGCGCAGCGGAGTCGAAGGACCTGCTTCTTGATGGTGCGGGCAATCCTTTGAAGGGGACGGGCTTCAGCCCGTCCGTTGCATCGCCCCGCAAAGAAGGGGCTTCAGCCCCTGAGGGAAACCACGCCCGCGACCGCGCCATCTACGACGCCATCCGCGCCCTCAACTGCGCCACCACGGAATACGCCGTCACCGCCGAACGCACCGTCCTCAACTCCCTCGGCGGAGGCTGCTCACTCCCTCTCGGAGCCTACTGCCACAACACTGGCGAAGAGTGGCACCTCCACGCGATGGTCGTCTCCCCCGACGGTGAACAGGTAGCCCACCTCATCCAGAAAGCCCCCTGCGGCATCGCCGCGACCGACCTCGGCGAATCCGTGGCCGAAGCCCTCAAAGCCCGCGGCGCCATGGAACTTCTGCAGCAAACCGCGTAGCTCCGCAGAAATTGTTTTTTTTGCTTGCCATTCCCGAAGGGAATTAATTCTGCATTTGCCTCGTGCCTTTTGTTTGTCATTCCCGAAGGGAATCTGCTTCTCTGGGTGCCCGACTTTGCACACAGCTTGATCTCCATAAGAACTCTCATTTCGATCGGAGCATCATCGCCTCAACCCATAAATTCATCCTCTCTTCAACACCCTAGTCTTGACTCCCTCTCACCTTAGACATAATCTAATCTTCGATGGACGTGCAGGAGATTCGCCAGAAACTCGAAGATAGCGGCCTGCGTTGCACCACGCAGCGCTACGCCGTCATGTCCTTCCTCATGGACCACCACGAGCACCCCACCGCAGCTGAAATCTACGAAGCCGTCAACCGAGTCGACCCTCGCTCCTCCCGCGCTACCACCTACAACAATCTCAACGACCTCGTCGAAGCTGGTCTCGTTCGCCAGGTCGCCTCCGAAGGCCGTGCCGCCCGCTACGACGCCAGAGGCGAGCAGCACCACCACTTCATCTGCGATCGCTGCGGTAACGTCGAAGACCTCGACTGGTACGAACTCCCGCAGCCGGCATTGGCCTCCCTCGGCCGCCGCGTCGTTCGCGACACCGAACTCATCGTCCGTGGCCTATGCACGCAATGCGCTCCGCGCAGACGTTCTCAAGCTCAAAATTCCTGACCACTTCTCACTTCCCACTAACCGCTATCTTTAGGAGCAAACGATGTCCGAAATGAAATGCCCCGTCCCTCACGGTCAGCCCTCCGCAGAAACCACTGCCACCGAAACCTCCTCGCCCATGCACGGTGCCGTCACCACCAACTCGCGCAACATCCAGCGCAATGAGCACTGGTGGCCCGATCGCCTCGACCTCGCCGTTCTCCACCAGAACAACAAGCTCGCCGACCCCGATCCCTCCTTCGACTACGCCGCAGAGTTCAAGTCCCTCGACCTCCAGGCCGTCATCGCCGATCTCCGCGCGCTCATGACGGACTCGCAGCCCTGGTGGCCCGCCGACTTCGGCCACTACGGCCCCTTCTTCATCCGCATGGCCTGGCACTCCGCCGGTACCTACCGCACTTACGACGGTCGCGGCGGCGCAGGCATGGGCACGCAGCGCTTCGCTCCCCTCAACAGCTGGCCCGACAACGTCTCGCTTGATAAGGCGCGTCGCCTCCTCTGGCCCATCAAGCAGAAGTACGGCAAGAAGATCTCCTGGGCCGACCTCATGATCCTCGCCGGAACCACCGCCATCGACGACATGGGCCTCAAGATGTTCGGCTACGCCGGTGGCCGCGCCGACGTCTGGGTCCCGCAGGAAGACATCTTCTGGGGCTCTGAAAACACCTGGCTCGGCTCCGACAAGCGCTACCAGGGTGACCGCGAACTCGACGGCCCCCTCGCCGCCGTGCAGATGGGCCTCATCTATGTCAACCCCGAAGGCCCCGACGGCAAGCCCGACCCCGTCGGCTCCGCGCGCGACATCCGCGAAACCTTCGGTCGCATGGCCATGAACGACGAAGAGACCTTTGCGCTCGTCGCTGGCGGTCACACCTTCGGCAAGGCGCACGGCGCCCACGACCCCAGTAAGTTCGTTGGTCCCGAGCCCGAAGGCGCTCCCATCGAGCAGCAGGGCTTCGGCTGGAAGAACTCCGCCGGCAAGGGCAACGCCGAGGACACCATCTCCTCCGGCCTCGAAGGCGCCTGGACCACCAACCCCATCAAGTGGGACAACGAGTACCTCGACAACCTCTACAACTTCGACTGGTCGCTCCGCAAGGGACCCGGTGGTGGCTGGCAGTGGTACGCCACCGCCGAGGCTGAGTCCATTCCCGACGCCCACATCAAGGACAAGAAGCACCTGCCCATGATGTTCACCTCCGATCTCGCCCTCAAGTTCGATCCCATTTACGAGCAGATCGGCAAGCGCTTCCAGAAGGATCCCGCAGCCTTCGCCGACGCCTTCAACCGCGCCTGGTTCAAGCTCACCCACCGCGACATGGGGCCCATCCAGCGCTACCTCGGTCCTCTGGTTCCGCAGGAAGAGCTCCTCTGGCAGGACCGCGTGCCCGCCGCCAACGGCTACACGCTCTCCGACGCCGACATCGCCGAGCTGAAGTCCACCATCCTCGGCTCCGGCCTCACCACCGCGCAGCTCGTCTACACCGCATGGTCGGCAGCAGCCTCCTTCCGTGGTTCGGACAAGCGCGGCGGCGCCAACGGCGCTCGCATCGCCCTCGAGCCCCAGAAGAACTGGGAAGTCAATCAGCCGCAGCAGCTCGCCAGGGTCCTCTCCGCGCTCGAAGGCATCAAGCAGTCCTTCGGCAAGCCCGTCTCCCTCGCTGACCTCATCGTCCTCGCCGGCACCGCTGCCGTCGAAGACGCTGCCAAGAAGGCTGGCTTCGATCTCACCGTGCCCTTCACGCCCGGCCGTACCGACGCCACCCAGGCCCAGACCGACACCGTCTCCTTCGCTCCCCTCGAGCAGACCGCAGACGGCTTCCGCAACTACCTCCGCCTCGGCCACAAGCTCCGCGCAGAAGAGCTCCTCATCGACCGCGCCCAGCTCCTCACCCTCACCGCACCTGAGATGACCGTCCTCATCGGCGGACTCCGCGTCCTCGGTGCCAACTTCCAGGGCAGCAAACACGGCGTCTTCACCGACACCCCCGGAACCCTCACCAACGACTTCTTCGTAAACCTGCTCGACATGGCCACCGAATGGAAGGCATCCTCCACCACCGAAGGTCTCTTCGACGGCATCTCGCGCTCCACCGGCGACGTCAAGTACACCGCCACCCGCATCGACCTCATCTTCGGTGCCAACTCCCAACTCCGTGCCCTCTCCGAGGTCTACGCCGCCTCCGACGCCAAGGAAAAATTCGTCAAGGACTTCGTAGCCGCCTGGACCAAGGTCATGAACCTCGACCGCTTCGACATCCAGAAGTAGTCACTCACCCAACCCGCACCAACCCTCAAGGGCTGCCGAAAGGCAGCCCTTCTTATGGTTCCAGACCCACTTCAAAACCCGTCATTCTGAGCGAAGGCCCAAAGGGCCGCAGCCGAAGAACCCCGAAAGTCCTTACCCCACCCAAGCCGCCAACCTCTTTCCAACGCAAGCAGCTCAAGCCGTCTTCCAGCTCCCCTGCCGAGGTTTACGCCGCCTCCGACGCCCCGGGAAAATTCGTCAAGGACTCGTGGCCGCCTGGAAATTGGCCCCCGTCACCCGTCGTACCTCTCTCGCGCCTCCACAAACCGCTTCACATTCGCGCTCGCCCACACCCACAGCGGATGCACCTGGGCCAGCATCTCCATCCCCAGCTCCGTGATCGCGTACTCCACCCGCGGAGGCACCTCCGCAAACGCCTCCCGCGTCACCAGCCCATCGCGCTCCAGCTGCCGCAGCGTCTTGGTCAGCGACTTCTGACTCACGCCCTCCACCTGCTCCAGCACCCGCGAAAACCGCATTGGCCCGCCCGCCTCAGCGAGCACCGCCATCGTCCACAGCGTCCACTTCTCCGCCATCTGCGTCACGATCGTCCGCGCCAGCGAGTCCTCCTCCGGACTCATCGCATCGCACGTCGCATTTACTTCTCCCCAGTCGATCCCTGTTTTCTTCATTTGTTACCTCGAGGTACCTACAGCACGAAAAGGTGCCTTATTGCCATTGGATACTAATGGAAGCATACTCCAGGAATGACGAACACAAACACGCACTTCACCGCTAGCAACATCCCCTCGCAGCAGGGCCGCCGCGTTCTCATCACGGGCGCAAACTCCGGCATCGGTTTCGAAACCGCACTCGAACTCGCTCGCCGCGGAGCCGAGGTCATTCTTCCCGCGCGTTCGCTCGACAAAGCCAACGACGCCATCACCCGCATCCTCCGCGAAGTCCCTCACGCGAAGCTCACTCCAGCCATGCTCGACCTCGCCTCGCTCGCCAGCATCCACGCCTTCGCCGACTTCATCGACGCCACCTTCCCCGGCCAGTCGCTCGACCTCCTCATCAACAACGCCGGAGTCATGGCCGTACCTCAGCGCGAACTCACCGTCGACGGCTACGAGCGCCAGTTCGCCACCAACTACCTCGGCCCCTTCGCGCTTACCGCTCTGCTCTATCCCCATCTCAAACAGCAGCAGGGAACTCGCATCGTCACCGTTTCCAGCGGTGTCAGCAATCAAAGCAAGATCGAGTTCGACAACCTGCAGAGTGAGAAGAAGTACAACCCCATGTTTGGCGCCTACTCACAATCCAAACTTGCCGACCTCATCTTCCAGCAGGAGCTCCAACGCCGCCTCACCTCTACAGGCTCACCCATCCTCAGCACAGGCGCTCATCCTGGGTACGCGATCACCAACCTGCAGATCAGCGGTCCACAGGGCAAGATGCCGTTCCCGATGCGTCTTGCAACCGCGATCCTCAAACCTCTGGCTTCGCAGGACGCCCACCACGGCGCTCTGCCCACCCTCTTCGCCGCCACCTCACCCGACGCCACGCCTGGCGGCTACTACGGCCCCAGCGGATTTCAGGAAATCAAAGGGCATCCCGTTCCCGCAAAGATCGCTCCTTCTGCCAAAGACGAAGCTCTCGCAAAGCGTCTCTGGTCAGAGACAGAAACGCTCACAGGCGTCACCTTCCACCTCCGCTCACGCTAGCTACGCGTCTCCCATCTCCGTCCGCGATATGCCGGAGGACGAGATGGGAGCGACCTGTCGTACTCTGGAAGCGTTCCTCCGGAGTCTCCATGCAACGTCGCGCCTTCGTAAAATCCGCTCTCGCCACCGCTTCAGCCACAGCCTTCTCCGCAGAATCACAATCCCCATCGCAGCCCGCTCGCGAGTTCTACCAGCTGCGCAAGTACACCCTCCGTAACGGCCCGCAGCTCCCCCTCACGCAGAACTACTTCGAGCACGCGCTCATCCCCGCGCTCAACCGCCTGCAGATGTCTCCCATCGGAGCCTTCAAGCTCGACATCGGCCCCGAAACCCCCACCTACTACGTCCTCATCCCCTCGAACTCAGCCGAGTCGCTTGTCAACCTCGACACCCTCCTCGCCAGCGACGCCGCTTACCTCAAAGCCGCCGCTGGCTTTCGCGACGCTCCAGCTTCCGCCCCAGCCTACGAACGCTCCGAGCGTTCCATCCTCGCCGCCTTCTCCGGTTGGCCGAAGCTCACCGCGCCCAAACCCGGCAAACGCATCTTCCAGCTCCGCACCTACGAAAGCCCCAGCCAGGCCGCGCACCAGCGCAAGATGCAGATGTTCAACGATGCCGAGATCAAAATCTTCACCCGCAGCGGCCTCACCCCGGTCTTTTTCGCCGACACCCTCATCGGCACCCGCATGCCCGCCCTCACTTATATGCTCACCTTCCCCAGCCTCGCCGACCTCACCGAGCACTGGGCAAAGTTTTCCGCCGACCCCGAGTGGAAGGAACTCTCCCACCAGCCCGGCAACACCGACGCCGACATCGTTAGCAACATCTCCAACCTCTACCTCAGCCCGCTGGCTTGCTCTCAGATCTGATCGCGCCCCGACACAGTCAAACATTACAAAACCCTTACAATCCACACCCCTCCAAGTCGGCATCCCAAACGTCATGTCTAATAAGGGAGCTGTAAACCATGGACCATGACGCCTTAAACCGCAAACTCACCAATCTCGAAGAGGAAATCTCTCTCGCGCAGGCAGCCTCGCTTCACGGCTCCGCCATGCTGGCGAAGGCGTCCCTCACGCTGGACGATGCCATCCGCGTCGCCGCCAACATCCGCAACCGGCTCTCAGGCGCGCTCCGCGCCGCAGGTAAGCAGACCAGCAGCTCCTTCTCCACCGAATAGCTGCAAATTGCTGTCAACCCCTCCTGACAGAACTTTTCCGGTAACTCTCTGCATCGAAACACGATAGCGGCGAAAAGTTTTTGCATGTTTACCCTACGCCGTTTGTTAAACTGGATATAGAAGAGAAAAGCAGAAGGCTCGGATACCCTCCGGGCCTTCTGCATCTTGCAAACATATTTGGTCCAGACTTAAGTCTCATTCGTTCAAAACTTTAGCCCCAAAGTATGGGGGAGGGGGAGGGGATCTACTTCACCACCCGAAAATCCTCCGCCTGCTCCGGAACCGGAACATCCCAGCCTCCGGGCGGAACAACATCACCTTCCGGCCCCCAGGTATTTGGCTCATAAACCGTCACCGGCGTCTGCGCCTTCAGCACCGGATCGACAATTCTCCAGGCCTCTTCCACATAATCCTGCCGAGCAAAGTTTGTCGGATCGCCGGCCATCGCATCGGTCAGCACGCGCTCATAAGCTTCCATCTCCTCCGGCCGCGCATTCCGAGTCGCCACCAGCTCAACCTCTTGCCTCGGTCCAGCTTCGCCAAACGCCGCCACAGAAACTGCAATGGCAATCGTCATCTCCGGCGAAATCCGGAACCGCACATAGTTCTGCGGACTGCCAGCTGGAAGAAAGTTCGTCACCGGCGCAGGTTTCAGCCGAGCAATCACTTCCGTGCAGGTCACCGGCAGATTCTTGCCCGCACGAATGTAGAACGGAACTCCATCCCATCGCCACGAGTTCACCTGCAGCTTCAGCGCCGCATACGTCTCAGTCGTCGAGTTCGGAGCAACGCCCTTCTCATCCAGATAACCCTTGAATTGTCCGCGCACCAGGTCCTTCGCCTCGATCGGAGGGATCGCCCGCAGCACCTTCACCTTCTCGTCACGCACAGATTCGCTCTTGTTATCCGCAGGACATTCCATCGCCAGATTACACATCAGCTGGAAGATATGGTTCTGCACCACGTCGCGAATCGCGCCAGTCGGATCATAAAACGAGCCGCGCCCTTGGATGCCGAAGTTCTCCGCCATCGTAATCTGCACGCTCTCAATGTGATTGCGATTCCAGATCGGCTCCAGCAGCGAGTTCGCGAACCGGAACGACACCATGTTGTGAACAGGCCCCTTCGCAAGGTAATGATCGATACGGAAGATCTGCGTCTCAGGAAACGCCGCAAGTAGAATCCGATCCAACTCCTGCGCCGAAGCCAGGTCGTGTCCGAACGGCTTCTCCACAATCATCCGCGCGTCCTTCGCGCAGCCAGAAGCGACTAGTTGCTCTACAACCTTCTCAAACATCACCGGCGGAATCGCCAGGTAATGCGCGGGCCGCTTACAATCGCCCAACTCCTTCTTCACGGCCTCGAACGTAGCAATGTCCGCGTAATCGCCATCAACGTAGCGCAGCAGGGAACTCAGCTTTGTCCACGCAGCTTCGTCCACGCCACCATGCTTCTCCAGGCTGTCATGCGCCCGCTCTTTCAGCTGGTCAAGATTCCATCCAGCCTTTGCCACACCGATCACTGGCACGTTCAGGTTGCCGCGCTTCACCATCGCCTGCAGCGAAGGAAAGATCTTCTTGTAGGCCAAATCGCCAGTTGCACCAAAGAAAACCAGAGCGTCTGAGGGTTGCTGATCCATCCGAGTCCCCAATCATGCGCGCAATTGTGCGCCGTTAAAGATCATAGCCTCTCCATCCGATACTTCCCGCAAACGAAAGAGCGAGACTCGTAAGCCTCGCTCTTTGTTGTCTAGTCAGTCGTTGCGTCATTCGCCGTAAGGCACCCAGATGTTCTTCACCTGCGTCGCATGGCGCAGAAAGTATCTACCTTCAGCCTGTGCTGGATCGAACCAGTCAAACTGACGACCATCGTTCGAGAACACCTGCTTCAGGTTGCCGATCGAAGCCGCCTTCACCATCGTCGACGCAGCCTCATCGCGGAAGCTCCAGATCGCATCGACATCGTCGTGCTCCGCGAGCGTCTTGCCCAGCTCTATCGCTTTGCCTGTCACGATGTTCACTACGCCTCCGGGCAGATCGCTCGTATCGAGCACTTGGTATATCTCGCCCATCAACGTAGCGCTACGCTCGCTCGGCACGGCGATCACCGCGTTGCCCATCGCAATGGCAGGCAGCACCAGCGACACGAAACCCAGCAGCGGAGCATCGTCAGGACACAGCACGCCGATCGTCCCAACGGCTTCGTGCATGGCAAGCGCAACCATCTTCATCGGAGGATTATGAACACTGCCATCGTACTTATCGCACCACGCCGCGTACGCAAAGATGCGCTCCACGCTGGCATCGAACTCCACCGCAGCCTGATCTGGCCCTACAAACTCGCCCAGCTTCGCGATCAACTCAGTCCGGCGCTGCGACAGGTTCTCTGCCATGAAGTACAGCACCTGCGCGCGACCATGCGCCGCCGTCTTCGCCCACTTCGCACTCACATTTCGAGCTGCCTCAACCGCATTGCGAATATCCTTGCGGCTGCCTGAAGGAGCCTCGCCAATGAACTTGCCGTTCGCTCCATACACGGAATAGCTGTAGCCCGAATCCGGCCGAGCCTGCTTGCCACCGATGTACATCTTCACCGTGCGATCGATGCCGAATGCATCTGCACTCTCACCCTTGTCATCCTGAGCGGAGCGAAGGACCTGCTTCTCTGGAACCACCGCAGGAGCATCCTTCACCCACGTCGGCTCAAGGTACTCGTACATCCCTTCTTTGCCGCCCTCGCGTCCGTAGCCACTCTCGCGATATCCGCCAAATCCACACGCGGCATCGAACAGATTCGTTGCATTCACCCACACAACGCCAGCCTTTACCTGCGCAGCCACATCGAGCGCAACATTGATGTTCTCGCTCCAGATGCTCGCGGCCAAACCATAGGTCGTGTTATTTGCCAACTCCACAGCCTCTGCCGGAGTGCGGAAGGTCATCGCTACCAGCACCGGCCCGAAGATCTCCTCCTGCGCCACCGTCGCAGCCGGAGATATGCCCGTCAACAGCGTCGGTTTATAGAACAGTCCCTTCTCTGGCATGGTCAGATCAGGCTGATAGCACGTCGCGCCCTCGGCAATGCCTTGCTTGACCAACCCAGCGATGCGCTCATACTGCACCTTGTCGACGATTGCCCCGATATCGACAGCCTTATCCAGCGGCGACCCAACCCGCAGCGTGCTCATGCGCGCGCGAATCTTGTCGTACAGCCGCTCGGCCACGCGCTCCTGCACCAGCAGTCGCGAACCCGCGCAACACACCTGCCCCTGGTTGAACCAGATGCCATCGACCAGCCCCTCGACAGCCGAGTCCAGATCGGCATCATCGAAGACGATGAACGGCGACTTGCCGCCAAGCTCCAGCGACAGCTTCTTCGTCGTCCCCGCCGTGGCCTTGCGAATGATGCGTCCCACCTCGGTCGAACCCGTAAACGCGATCTTGTCGATCCCCGGATGCGCCGTAATCGCAGCGCCCGTCTCACCCGCGCCGTTCACCACGTTCAACACACCCGCAGGCAGACCGATCTCATGCGCAATCTCCGCGAACGCCAGCGCACTCAGCGGCGCGTACTCGGCAGGCTTGATCACGACGGTGTTCCCAGCAGCCAGCGCAGGCGCAACCTTCCACGCAAACATCAGCAGCGGAAAGTTCCACGGAATAATCTGCCCCACTACGCCCATCGGCGCATAGCACGGAAACTCTTCATCGCGCAGTTGAGCCCAGCCCGCATGGTGATAAAAGTGCCGCGCCACCAGCGGAATATCGATGTCCCGCGACTCGCGGATCGACTTGCCGTTATCGAGCGTTTCTAACACCGCCAGCCGCCGTGCATGCTTCTGCACCTGCCGCGCCAGCGCATATAGATACTTCGCCCGCGCATGACCACTCAATGCCTGCCACGCAGGCAGCGCCGCCCGCGCAGCCTTCACCGCCGCATCAACATCCTCCGCACTGGCCGTCGCAACCCGAGCTAACACCTCACCCGTAGCCGGATTCTTCGTCTCAAAACTCTCCGCCCCCACCGCGGTCCACTTGCCGTCGACATAGTGCCCAAACGCACGACGATGCGCGTCGAGCCACTTCGTAACCTCGCTCGCATCCTCCGGCGCCGGTCCATACTCCATCGAATAAAACTTCTCCACTACGCTGCTTGCCATTGTTTGCTCCAGCGGCAGTCTTCACCGCGCTCAATATTTCAGTAAAACTCGTTCGCAGGTACATTGATCTTCGCTAGATCAATCGCCAGCATTTTGCCTAAGTCGTAGATAGGGCCTTTGGTTGGCGTCCAGCGATCAACGATGTGATATCTGCCGCCGTCAGCAGCCTCGATCACCCATTGGGCACCATCGTCTCCATAAGATTTCTCAGATGTCGGCAGTGACCAGAACTTCGTTCGCTGGATATTATCGAGAACAGTATCGACATCATCTTTGCTCAAATTGATCGTCTTGTCGGTAATAAGCTTTCCCGGCGCATAGCCACCTGCCCCGTCAGTGATTTTCGTTGTCAACGCTCCGGCACCGTTAGGACGGATATCGAGTCGAACAGCAATCGGATGATGGAACGTTCGCAACCACAGAAAGCGGTAGGTGCGCACATTGGATGAGACATGCCATAGAGGTGCTTCTTTCAGAGCGGCTAACTGGCGGGAATATGAGGAGATCACTAGCTGATCGAGCTGACGGTTTTCGGAAAAAGTCTTCGGCGGAAAGTATGTTGTCTGCGCGTGACTATCCACCGTCCACATGACTCCACAAAATATGAAGGCAAACCAGTAGTTCCGCAGGCTGACCGAGTTCAAGCGTTTCCGGACCATTCTCGACCTCATGCGATCGGATGCCTCGATACCGCGCTATACCTACCCGTAACAAAGTGCTCCAACTGCCGCTCGATATCCGCCAGCATCGAACTCGCCCCAAACCGAAACAGACTCGGCTCCAGCCAGGGCCGCCCCAACTCATCCTTCATCAACGCCAGCCAATCCAGACTCTGCTTCGCCGTCTTGATCCCGCCAGCAGGCTTATACCCGACATACATCCCCGTCCGCTCCGCGTAATCACGAATCGCCCGCACCATCACCAGCGAAACCGGCAGCGTAGCATTCACCGCTTCCTTGCCCGTCGACGTCTTGATGAAGTCACTCCCCGCCATCATCGCCACCCAACTCGCCCGCGCCACATTCCGCAGAGTCAGCAGATCGCCCGTCCCAAGAATCGCTTTCATGTGCGCCGCTCCACACGCATCTTTGAAGGCTGCAACCTCGTCGTACAAAGCGCCCCACTCGCCATTGAAAACATGCGCCCGCGTAATCACGATATCGATCTCGCTCGCCCCCGCCTCAACGCTCCGCCGAATCTCATTCACACGCTCCGCCAGCGGACTCAAACCAGCAGGGAAGCCGGTCGACACCGCGGCCACCGGAATCCCAGAGCCTTCGAGCGCCTTCACCGCCGTCTCCACAAACGCGTGGTAGACGCACACCGCGCCGGTCGTCAGATGAAGCTCCTCGATACCTAGAGCCTTCACCAGGTGGTCCTGCAGCGGTCGCCGTGCCTTCGCGCACAGCCGCTTCACACGCTCGGCCGAGTCATCGCCCGAGAGCGTCGTCAGGTCCATGCACGCGATCGCGCGCAGCAGCCACGCCGCTTGCCATTCCTTCTTCACCGTGCGCCGCGTACCGATCGTCGCAGCGCGGCGCTCCACCGCGCTCGTATTCACCTGGATCTCATCCACCCAGTCCAGATTCAGATCGATGCGCCGGTTCGGCGTCAGCTCGCGACCATACAGCGTCACCGGCGCGGCCTGCTTTATTTCTTCATGTTCACTCTGTTTTACATTCATCGTCACACCTAAATCCGTTGGCGGCGTCCATCAGATGCCAAAGCAAAAGTGTATACCCGCAGCCCTGTTGCCTGTACGCTTACTAGCGTTGATGTTCAGCACGAGGAGTTCCGCAATGTCCACGCTCACGCCACCCTTATCGTCCAAAGAACGCGCCGCCCTCGGCCGTGCCGCCCGCAAGCAACTCAGCCGCGGAGCCCACGCCAGCCTGTCGCTCAAGGCCGTTGCGGACGATCCCATCGCGCTGCTGCGGGCCGCTGAAAAAGACCGCATCAAATCGCTCGTTGTCATCAAGCACGAGCGTATGGCCGCTTCGGCGTTTGGCTTCTTTCGCGGCGCGGTTCCGATCATGGCGGCAGACCTCGCCGCGCAGCCAAACACCGGTCTCATCACGCAGCTCTGCGGAGACGCGCACATCTCCAACCTCGGTGCCTACGCCTCTCCCGATGGCAACCTTATGTTCGACATCAACGACTTCGATGAGACCATCCGCGGGCCCTTCGAGTTCGACATCAAGCGCCTCGCTACCAGCCTCATCCTCGGCGGTCGCGAAGCAGGCGTGAAGCTCGCAGCCCGTCACGAGGCCGTCGCGCACTTCACCGCGCAATACCGCAAGCTGATGCGTGCGTTTGCCGCCCTACCTATCCTCGAGCTTGCTCGCTACCAGATCCACCGCCTCGCTCACATCGAACCGATGCCCTCCATCTTCGCGCAGGCGGAACGCTCTACCGCAGCGAAGACGCTGAAATCGCTCACCACCAAAGGCGAAAGCAATCGCGTCTTCAAATCGGAGCCGCCCTTGCTCCGGCGCATTGGTGGCAAAGAGCACGACCTCGTACTCGCCGCGCTGGGACCCTACTCGCGCACGCTACAGCCGGAGCGTCGCCACTTCCTCGATCAGTACAGCCCCGTCGATGTCGGCTTCAAAGTGGTCGGCACCGGCTCCGTCGGTCTACGCGATTACGTGGTCTATCTCGAAGGCACACATGCCTGCAAGTCCGATCCTCTCTTTCTGCAGATCAAGGAAGAGCCTGCCTCGGCCTACGCGCCCTATCTGCCGGAGGGCTCGCAGCACTCGCACCAGGGCCATCGCGTGATGGACGGCCAGCGCGCCATGCAGCTTACCAGCGATCCCTTCCTGGGCTACACCGCCATCGAGGGCCGTGACTACCTCGTGCGCCAGCTCAACGATCACAAGGCCACGCTCGATCTCACCACCCTCACCGCAGACTCACTGCTGGGCTACGCCGATCTCTGCGGGGAGCTCTTAGCCCGGAGCCACGCGCGCGCTGGAGACCCTGTCGCCATCGCCGCCTACCTCGGCGACTCCTGCCGGTTCGACGACGCCATCCTCAGCTTCGCGCACAACTACTCCGACCAGACCGAACGCTACTGGGCCACCTTCAAGAAGTCATTGAAGAAGCCCAAATAGCGCTCGGTCTGGTCGCACTTATTCTTGTCATTCCCGCAGGGAATCTGCTTTCTTTCTTACCGGCTTAGCTTCAGCGCAAACTGCACAACGCGCTGCTCCGTTGAAGTCGCCGTGATGCTTCCAAACGCGGCTGCCCCAAAGCTACCATTGGGCTGCGCAAACGCCGGTGTATTCGTTACATTGAACACCTCGGCGCGGAACTCTGCGTCGGTCTTTTCGCCAAGCTGCGTATGCTTTACCAGCGCAGCGTCGAGATCGCGATACGCAGGCCCGCGCACGGGGTTACGAGACGCGTTGCCGAAGGTGAACTGTGGCGCTGTCGCGAAAGCTGCAGTGTTGAAGAACCTCGCAGGCGTACGCAACTCCGGGCTCAGCGAAGGATTGGCCACGATGTTCGGCCTTTGCAACGCAATGCCCGCGAAGGCATTGTTGTTGGTCGCTTGAGTCACGGTTACCGGCATACCCGACTGCAGCGTCATGATCGTGTTTAACGCCCAGCCTCCAAGGAGTGCGTTGAGAACACCGTGCGAAGCAAAGTTGTGGCCGCGTCCCGCAGGCAGATCGTAGGTCGCAGCGAGTGTCGTCACATTCGGCATATCGCCGTTCGAGGAGTCGCGCTCAAGATACGGCCGGAAGGTGTCCGCTGCAATCAGGCTGCTCGAGTTCGGCGAGGAAAGCACCGTCGACGAGAACACAGACGACGCATCGTCAATCAGCTTCGAATGCGTATATGCGAGCAGGAAGAAGAGTCCACGCGTCACGCGCTGCTCCACCTTCGCCTCGATCGCGTTGTAGTTGGTCTCGCCGCTATTGTTGCGGTATGTCGCCACATTCTGGAACCGTGGGTACGGCTTCAGCAGCTGCGCTGCTGATATCGTTTTGCCACCAATGCTGCTCGACGTCGGAATCTGCCCGTAGTACGGATTCGCCACCGCCCCTGTCAGCGAAGTCGGGTTCGTCAGCCCCTGCGCAAGCTGCGCCGCCGTCAACTGGTTCAGGTTCGAATCTGGAATGCCCACATGCACTATGTGCGTGCCCACGTACGCAACATCGACCGATAGGCCGTTCGTGATCGCCCGTTGAAACGCCAGGTTCCACTGCTCTGAGTAACCCGAACCAGCGGTGCGATTCGCGGTGTACACGCTCTGCCCCAGGCCCGCATCGGGCGTCAGGGCAATGGGAGCGACTGTCGGTCCATTCGACAGTTTGAACGCAGAGTTAATGCTGTCCTGCGTCTTCTGCTGCACGTTCTGGATGAACGGAAACTGCGGCAGCGTGAACGGCGTCGTGATACCCGACTGGTCGATAAACACGATACCGAAGCCAGAACGAACTACCGTCTTCGGTGTCAGCTGATAGGTGAAGCCAACCCGCGGCGCGACGTTGTCATAGTGCAGCTCGCGCGCGCTCTTCGGGTTTCCATTCACTCCCGCATAGGCAAGCTGCTGCGTCGTCAGGTTGAACACAGCACCCTGATTGTTCTTCTCCGTCGAAGGCGAATGCAGCGACCAGCGGGCACCAATGTTGAGTGTCAATTTGTCGGTAGCGCGCCAATCGTCCTGCACGAAATACTCCTGGATGTGATCGCGCGGTCGCAACTTCGAGGTCTGCAGGTCGATCGAGAACGTATCGACCTGCCCAAGGAGAAAGCTCGCCAGCGCATTGCCCCCCGTAGTCGTTGTCGCAGCGGTCGTCTGCGTATCGGTGCCGGTCGTCGTAAACGCAAACGAGCCCGTCGGATTCGGTGGAGACACCGCGTTCAGCTGGTACCAGCGAACGTCCGCACCCATTTTGAACGAGTGCCGTCCACGCACATAGGCCAGCGTCTCCTCCATCTGCCACACCGCAGTCTGATACTGAGAGAATGTGCTCGCTGCAGGTCCTAGCTGCTGGAAGCCGGTGAATGTAAACAGCGGCAGCGCGTTATTGAACGCTGCATTCGTCGGGATCCCTGGGATTCCGAGCGCATTCGAACCCGTGTTGTTTAGCGTGGGCCCCGTGATCGTGTTGCCGCGCCGCGTGTATCCCACATGGACATCATTCAGAAGTCTCGCCGTAAACGTATGGGTCTCATCGAACACCGCCTGCTGCCCAAGCACATGGGACAGTCCCGCCACGTTGCCCGTACCGATCACTGCCCCTGCCGTCGGTCCACTGCCATCCGGCAGCGCCGTGATCGGCTGCTCCACATCGCTGAAGTACGAATAACGTGCAAACGCTCGGTCCCTGTTGCGCAGCGCACCATCCATGCGGAAGTCGAACTGGTTCTGATGGTCGGCATCGTTTGCTGTGCGCGTGTAGTTATTTGCGGCCGCCGTCAGGTTCGTCGGGGTAGGGAAGCGTGCCAGCAGTGCAACGGCCGAAGGATCGAACGGCGTCACTGCCGGATCGATGACATCGTTCGGAAACTCCGATCGAATGTACCTGCCACCCACCAGCGTCGTCGTCGCAGGGTTATAAATCTTCGACACACCCGTAAAGATGCCCTGCCGCTCCGCCAGCGTCGGGATCGTCGAGATGATCGGCTTGCCAATCAGCGCTTTGATTCCCTGGTAGTCGCCGAAGAAGAACAATTTGTCCTTCAGCACTGGCCCTCCCAGCGTGCCTCCGTACACATTGCGCCGATACTCCGGCTTCTTACCCACCGCCGCAAAGTAGTTGCAAGCGTTCAGGTCTTCGTTGCGAAAGAACTCATACAGGCTGCCGTGGAATGCGTTCGAGCCCGAGCGCGTTGCCACGTTCACCACGCCACCATTGAAGCGCCCGAACTCAGCAGGCACATTGTCCGCCTCGACGGTGAACTCCTGGATGTCATCCACGATAGGGAAGAACGCCACCTGTCCCGGCTCTGGCTGCAGCGCAGAGATGCCGTCATACAGATACTCGTTGGTGCGCGGACGTCCACCATTGATGCGCGGCAACAGCGTTCCGGGCGGCAGAGCCACGCCGGGTGCAAGCTGCGTCAGGTTGATGAAGTTGCGGCTGTTCAGCGGGATACCCACCACCACCGCACCCGACAAATGCGTCTCGATATCTGCCACACTTGCCTGCAGCAGCGGAGCCGCAGCATCCACACTCACCGTCTGCGCATCCGAGCCCACCGTCAGCGTCAGGTCGACGTTCACCGTATCTCCCACCAACGCTGTAAGGCCCGTGCGGCTCAGCCTCTCAAACCCCGGTGCGACGACCTCCACACGATAAATCCCTGGCACAAGCTGGCCGAAATGGTAGTTGCCTGAGCTCGTGCTCACCGTCTCGCGATGAATATTCTTGGTTGTCTCCGTCAGTTCAATGCGCGCATTCGGTATGCCTGCACCAGACGAATCGATGACTCGTCCCTGCATCTCCGACGCGATCTGCGCATAGGTTGTGGAAACTCCGAGCAGTGAAAACAGGCAGGCGGTCAGTCGCCAGTTCAGTCTCATGGTGTAACTCCTCCAGGCGCGACTTTGCGCGGCGCCGGTCAATGCCTGGGCACAGTTCGCTTAGAAAGATGTATTGAGCTGCTTCAATACGCAGAAAGTCCAGCCGTGATGATCTTCACGACTTTATACGTATCGAATCGAATGGGTCAATGTGTCGCAGAGACGCCACTGCGATGGAGTAAATGTCTTATTCCGCCCTAACTTATGTCGTCCAAACGCTCTACCATCACATCCGTCGACTTGATCAGTGCAGCCACTGCGTCGCCTTTCTTCAACTGCAACTCCTTCGCAGCAGACGCCGTAATGATCGCCGTAATCTGCGACGACTCACAGGCCATCACCACCTCGGCCATCAGCCCTTCGATGCGGATGCTGATCACTTTGCCCGCGATCTGGTTACGACCACTCACCTTGCGGAACCGTGCTCGCGAACTCGCCGCAGGTTTTGTGTTGTCCTTCGCTAGGAACGGCTTCAGCGAAGCCTCGGAGATGCGATGATGCCCGCCCGGCGTCTGCGCAGTCTTTAGCTTGCCGGAAAGAATCCACTGCTTGATCGATGGATAGCTAATGCCAAGCATCCGTGCGGCTTCTCGTGGGGTAAGCATCGTTCTCATTCCTCCTGCGCCCTTCATTAGGTGTAGCACCTTCGGTCCTGCCCGTATCGGAAAATCTCGACATATCCACAACCTGTGGCCTTGTATCGGCCACCACCACAATCTATAGTCAGGTCATTCCACGGTCTCTCCGTAAGGAGAGTGAAAAGGGAATCCGGTGAAATCCCGGAACTGTCCCGCAGCGGTAAGCAGGTACGAACGTCGACGATGACACTGGAGCGTTGCTCTGGGAAGTCCAGACTAATAGGTACGAGCCTGCAGAGTCCGAAGACCTGCCATGGAAATATTCGCACGCGCCTCCGAGGAGAGGCGAGGTGGCAACGTCTCGTCCCCTCGCGCTCAGCGACGACCTGCCGTTGTTTCTTCGCAAAACCCCAGGGGCCAAGGAGATCCATCCATGGCCGACTCGATCCAAACTCAGACCACTCTTGCCGACATCGCGCCCGGTTTCCCTATGCGCGAAGAGACCCCCGTTATGCACGTCCGCAAGCGCAATGGAGCGCTTGAGCCCGTCGACGTCAACAAGATCGTCCGAGCTGTGCAGCGCTCAGCACACGGGCTCTCGCACGTCGATGCCATCCGCGTCGCTTCGAAGACCATCGGTGGCCTCTACGACGGCGCCACCACGCGCGAACTCGATACCATCTCCATCGACACCGCCGCCTCGCTCATTGCAGAGGAGCCGCAATACTCCAAGCTCGCGGCCCGCTTGTTGCTGGCCACCATCATCAAGGAAGTTTCCGCACTCAACCTGCACAGCTTCTCGCAATCCATCGCCTACGGTCACGCCGAAGGCGTCGTCGGTAAGGCTACGGCCGAGTTCGTCGCCACGCACGCGCGCAAGCTCAACCACGCCATCGACGACGAGTTCTCCGACCGCTTCGAATACTTCGGCCTGCGCACCGTCTACGACCGCTACCTGCTGCGCGACCCCATCTCCCGCGCCGTCATCGAAACTCCGCAGCACTTCTTCCTGCGAGTCGCCTGCGGACTCGCCGTCGCTCCGCATGAGGCCATCAACTTCTACCGTCTCATCGCCTCGCTCGACTACATGCCCTCCTCGCCAACACTCTTCAACGCCGGCACCAAGCACCCGCAGATGTCCTCGTGCTATCTGCACGACAGTCCCGGCGACTCGCTCGACAGCATCTACGACACCTACAAGAACGTCGCGCTGCTTTCGAAGTTCTCTGGCGGCATCGGCCTAGCCTTTCATCGCGTCCGCAGCGAAGGCTCGCTCATCCGCGCAACGAACGGGCTGAGCAACGGCATCATCCCGTGGCTGCGCACGCTCGATAGCTCCGTTGCAGCCGTGAACCAGGGTGGCAAGCGCAAAGGTGCGTGCTGCGTTTATCTCGAGCCTTGGCATGCGGATATCGAAGCCTTTCTCGAGCTGCGCGAAAACACCGGCGACGGAGCGCGCCGAACCTACAACCTCAACCTCGCCAACTGGATTCCCGACCTCTTCATGCAGCGCGTCGAAGCGGACGGCCTGTGGTCGCTCTTCGATCCCAAGGACGTGCCGCAGCTACCCGACTTATACGGCCCGGAGTTTACCGCTGCCTACGAAGAGGCCGAGGCCGCGAAGAAGTATCACCGCCAGATCAAGGCGCGCGAGCTCTACCTGCGCATGATGCGCTCGCTCGCCGAGACCGGCAACGGCTGGATGACCTTCAAAGACGCCACCAACCTCAAGTGCAACCAGACCGGCGCTCCCGGCAACGTGGTGCATCTCTCCAACCTCTGCACTGAAATCACCGAGGTCACCAGCAAGGACCAGACCGCCGTCTGCAACCTCGGCTCCATCAACCTCGCGCGCCACATCACCACCGACGCAAACGGCACCGCAGCCTTCGACTTCGAGAAGCTGGCCGCCACCGTGCGCACCGCGATCCCGATGCTCGACCGCGTGATCGACATCAACTTCTACCCCATCAACCAGGCAGCCACCAGCAACGCCGCATGGCGACCCGTAGGCCTTGGCCTTATGGGTTTGCAGGATGTTTTCTTCCAGCTCCACTTTCCCTTCGACAGCGTCGAAGCCCATGCTCTTTCCACCAAGATTCAGGAAGAGATCTACTACTACGCACTCGTTGCCTCCTGCGAACTAGCCGAGGCCAACGGACCGCATGCCACCTTCGCGGACACGCGCCTCGCCAAGGGGCACTTCCAGTTCGATCTCTGGAACATCACGCCCTCCGACACCACCCGCTGGGACATCCTGCGTGAGCGCATCCTCAAGTCGGGTGTCCGCAACTCGCTCGTCATCGCCATCGCACCGACGGCCACCATCGCCAGCATCGTTGGCTGCTATGAGTGCATCGAGCCGCAGATCTCCAACCTCTTCAAACGCGAAACACTCTCCGGCGAGTTTCTGCAGGTCAACCGCTATCTCATTGAAGAGCTGCAGACCCGCGGCCTCTGGCATGAAGAGATGCGCATGCGCCTCAAGATGTCCGAAGGCTCCGTGCAGAACATCGACGGCCTGCCAGACGATCTCAAACTCCTCTACCGCACCGTATGGGAGATCCCGATGCGGAGCCTCATCGACATGGCCGCCGCTCGCAACGCCTACATCGACCAGTCGCAGTCGCTGAACCTCTTCGCCGAGTCGCCCAACATCGGCAAGCTCTCCAGCATGTATATGTACGCGTGGAAGCAGGGCCTCAAGACCACCTACTACCTGCGCTCTCGCCCGGCCACCAAGATCGCGAAGACCACGGTCGCCAACGCCAGCACCCGCGTCGGCGCGGCGGCCTCCAACGCCCTCACCACGCCGAAGCCCGACGACACCGCAGCTCTGGCCTGCAGCCTCGAAAATCCCGAATCCTGCGAAGCCTGCCAGTAGTTTCTTGTTTGTCATTCCCGCAGGGAATCTACTTCTCGACTCACTACAACCCGCATGCCCATCTTGGCTACAGCATCATCGTCGCTAAGGTGGGCACCGAGCGAAGCTCTACAGCTTTCCTTCCAGCCCCCTCTTAAATCTGTCATCTCGACCGAAGCGCAGCGTAGTGGAGAGACTTCTGTAGTTGTCTTCGCTCGTAGCCCCACCGTTCTCCCGAAAGGACCACCCTATGTCCACCACTGAAACCCAGTCCTCCGTCGCCGCCCCCGAGCACATCCTCGACCCCGGCCTCTGCCTCACGCTCCGTCCCATGAAGTTCCCCGTCTTCTACGACATGTTCCGCGACGGCATTAAGAACACCTGGACCGTTGAAGAGATCGACTTCCAGACCGACCTCACCGACCTCAAGGGCAAGCTCTCATCGGCCGAAATTCACGTCGTTCAGCGCCTCGTCGCCTTCTTCGCCACTGGCGACAGCATCGTCTCCAACAACCTCGTGCTGAATCTCTACAAGCACATCAACTCCCCTGAGGCACGCCTCTATCTCTCGCGCCAGTTGTTTGAAGAAGCAGTGCATGTGCAGTTCTATCTGACGTTGCTCGACAACTACGTGCCCGACCCCGAAGAGCGCAACGCCGCCTTCGCCGCAGTCGAAAACATCCCCTCCATCAGCAAGAAGGCTGACTTCTGCATGAAGTGGATGGACTCCATCCAGCAGCTGGAGCAACTGGAGACCAAAGAGCATCGCCGCCAGTTTCTGCTCAACCTCATCTGCTTCGCCGCCTGCATCGAAGGCCTCTTCTTCTTCGCCGCCTTCGCCTATGTCTATTTCTTCCGCTCGAAGGGCCTGTTGCATGGCCTCGCTGCGGGCACGAACTGGGTCTTCCGCGATGAGTCCTGCCACCTCGAGTTCGCCTTCGAGGTCGTCAACGTCGTTCGCGCGCAGGAGCCCGATCTCTGGGACGAGCAGCTTGAGAAGGACATTGTCACCATGCTGCACGAGGCCGTCGACGCCGAAGCGCAGTTCTCTGAAGACCTTCTCGCCGGTGGAGTCGCCGGCCTCAGCATCCGCGACATGCGCGCCTACCTCGGCTACGTTGCTGACTCCCGCCTGCAGCGTCTCGGCATCGCTCCCGCCTTCAACACCAAAAACCCTTTCGCCTTCATGGACCTTCAGGACGTTCAGGAACTCACCAACTTCTTTGAACGCCGCGTCTCCGCTTACCAGAGCGCGGTACAGGGCGAGGTCGAGTTCACCGAAGACTTCTAACGATCACGGTCGCTGCGTTCGGAAAGATGGCTGCCAGCCGGTGGCCATCCTCCGGGCCGCTGCGTCCACAGAATCGCCGCGAAGGCTAAAGCTGCGATCGGTAAGGCGTACACGCTGCCCTCCGGTCCGGTCGGTCCGCCGGAAAGCAGCAGGCTCCCCTGCGGATGCGAATGCAGCAGGTTGAACGCCACCACGTGCCCACTGTCGGCCACGCCGAACACAAACGACTGCGCCCAGTCCCACGCTGCATGCATCCCAATGGCCCACCATAAAGATCCCGTGCGCCAAAGCGAGAGCGTATACGCAAAGCCCATCAGGCCGGCCAGAAAGAGTCCCACCGGACTTTCGCCGTTGTTTCCGAGATGCCCCAACCCAAACAGAATAGACGTCAGTACAGCCGTTCCCCAGAAGCCGATAGCCCGAGCGTGCGGTGCAGCGCGCGTATGTAAGAGCGGTCCGGCAATGCCACGCGACAGCGTGAACTGCAGATAGCCACGCGAGACCGCCTCTTCCAGCAATCCCACGCACAGAAAACCAAGCGCCCACTCCACGGAGTAACGCAACACATCCAGCCCAGCCATCTGCAGTCCGTCGAATACCAGCAGATGCAGTCGCCACAGGATCAGCACCAGCAGACTCAGCAGTCCGGCGCCCCAAACCAGTCCTTCAACGAACTGTCGCAGTGACCCCGGCGTCGCGCCGATACCATAGGACGAAATCGAGCGGCGCTCCACGCGAGACATCAGCCACAACGCCAGCATCACCACCAGAAACGGGATGCCATCGCTGACGATGACCTCAATCGGATACTTCCTCACATGAATTAGTTGGTCGGGATCGAGCTGATGCAGGGCCTTGAAGAGCGCTTTCACCACGAACCGTAAGGCCGCGATACATACATAGAAGAGGATCAGGCTCCATCCAGCGCGTAGTCCGTCTGCCCCCACAAAGATGCGCCTCCAGCCGCCGCTGGAGGCTGTTTCATGTCCTGAAACAGGTGTCGGCGCTCCGCCGCTCGCAAGTGTGGGATCACTCATAGAGTTCGTCTCTCGTGAAATGAAAATGGCCGACCGTCAAGATTGGTAAGAGAGTATCAGCAAGCGTCTTCGGGACGTTCAATAACTCACCAACTTCTTCGAGCATCGCGTCTCGGCCTCTTAGTGTGCGCCGTAACGGAGAGTCTCTGCTGCGCTATCATGGCGCTGTTGACGAAACGAGGAAGCCGATGCGGTTGGTTCTGAGAGTTTTAGGTGTAGTGATGATGGGTATGGGGACCGTCTGGATCCTTCAGGGTATCAACGTCCTTCCCGGCAGCTTCATGACCGGGCAGATGGTCTGGGCCTACCGCGGCGCAGCGACAGCTCTGGTCGGCCTGGTCATCCTCATCTTTGCCCTCCGTCGCGGAAGCAGCCGCTAGATCATTCTTGGGCCAAATCTTGGGCATCAGGGCAAATCTGGACGTTGAATGGATGAGCATTTCATCTCAATTCGTTCCAGCCGTGCCTCAAGTTTGGTAACCTTTCCACCATGCGTATTCGTAGCCTTTCGCTCGCTCTGCTCCTCAGCTCCTCGCTCGCCTTCGCTCAGTCTTTCGCTCCGGTCCGCGAGCTGAAGAACCTCTCCCCCGCAGCGATCGAAAAGCTGCACACACTCGAAACTCTGAACACCCTCCCCGGCGGCACCTGGCGCTTCCATGCCGGAGACATCCCGCACGGCGAGTCCGTCACCCTCGACGACTCCAGCTGGCAATCCATCCCCACGCCCCCTGAGCGCAAGTCCGTAAAGGCTCCAAAGGAAGCTGTCTGGTATCGCCAGACCATCGAAGTCCCCAAGACCCTCCACGGCTACGATCTCTCCGGCACCCGCATCTGGTTCCAGTTCCGCGCCGACGCCAACGGCCCCATGCCGCAGATCATCTACTTCAACGGCCGCCGCGTCGCCCTCGGTGACGATCTCGAACCCATCATCCTCTTCGAGCCCGCCCACCCCGGCGAAAAGATTCTCGTCGCCGTGAAGCTCCTTGCCACCGTGGACGACAAGAGCTTCCGCGGCGTCAACATGAAGATTGAGCCAATCGACTCAGCTTCGAAGCAGGGCCGCCCGAATCCCGACGACATCCGCGTCGAGTGCATCACCGCCGCCAACCTTCTACCCGCGCTGCCCACCCCGCGCAAAGACCTTCTTCCCACGGTAGAAAAAGCCGTTGCCGCCATCGACACCAAGGCACTCGAAGCAGGGAACCAGAAGGCCTTCGACGCCTCTCTCGTCAAAGCGCAGTCCATCCTTGCCCCGCTCCACTCTGCCCTCGCCACCGCCAAGATCGACCTCACCGGCAACGCCCACATCGACGCCGCCTGGCTCTGGCCGCGTTCCGAAACCATCGACGTCGTCAAGCGCACCTTCACCACTGCGCTGCAGCTCATGAACGAGTACCCCGACTACACCTACTCGCAGTCCGCCTCGCAGTACTCGCAGTGGATGGCCGACAAATACCCCGAGCTCAACAAGCAGATCGCACAGCGCGTAAAGGAAGGCCGCTGGGAGATCGTCGGCGGCATGTGGGTCGAGCCTGACCTGAACCTCCCCGGTGGCGAATCGCTCGTGCGCCAGCTCCTCGTCGGCCAGCGCGCCTTCAAGAGCCTCTACGGCGTTACCGCCCGCATCGGCTGGAACCCTGACAGCTTCGGCTACAACTGGCAGCTTCCGCAGATCTATAAGCGCAGCGGCATGGACTACTTTGTCACCCAGAAGATGCACTGGAACGACACCAACCAGTTGCCCTTCCGCCTCTTCTGGTGGGAGTCCCCCGACGGCTCCAAGGTCCTCACGTACTTCCCGACCGACTACACGCACGACAACGTAAACCCCACACGCATCTCGGCTGACTTCGCCGAGTCTGCCGAGCGCAACCCCGGCACCTTCGAGCACATGGACCTCTACGGTCTCGGCGACCACGGCGGCGGCCCCACGCGCGACATGCTTGACCAGGCCGACCATTGGATCGCCGCCAGCAAAGACCCGCAGCAGGCCGTGCCCAGCATTCACTACAGCACCGCCCAGCACTTCTTCGACGACGTGCAGACCCACATCAACCCAACCTCGCCCACCTGGGACTACGACAAGATCGCCAAGGGCTGGACCGCTCCCGCAGCGGGCGCAGACGGCAGCGTCGGCATCCCTACCTGGGATAGCGAACTCTACTTCGAATACCACCGCGGCATCATGACGACGCAGGCCAAGCATAAAGAAGGCATGCGCCGCAGCGAAACCGCAACCCTCGACTCCGAAGAGCTGGCTTCGCTCGCATGGCTCAACGGCGAGAAGTACCCCAACGACCTCTTCACCGATAACTGGAAAAAGATCACCTTCAACCAGTTCCACGATCTCGCCGCAGGCTCAGGCATCGCCGTCATCTACCGCGACGCAGCCGATGACTACGCGCAGGTCTTCAACAACGATCACAACATCGACGAAGCCTCGCTCAAGACTATCGGCTCGCAGATCGACACCCGCGTCAACAAGAGCGACCTCCGATACAACAATACCCCTATCGTGGTCTTCAACTCGATGGCATGGCCCCGCACGGAAGCCATCCGACTCTCGGTGCAGCTTCCTGAAGGCACCTCCACCATCCGGCTTGAAGATTCGAAAGACCATGAACTAAACACGCAAGTTATTTCGCACAACTTGGCCGATAATACGTTCGAGGTCCTAGCCCAGGTTAGGAATGTCCCCGCGCTTGGGTACGAGGTGATCCATGCAATCGGAGCGATTGGTGGGGGCTATATTGAACACGATGATGAGCCCAACCTAGCCAATGAGTCCGAAAGCTATATTCTTTCGAACTCGAAGCTGAAGTTCACAATCAATAAGCAAAACGGCTGCATCACCAGCCTTAAGCTCACCGGCAGTGACGAGTACATCGCTCCCAACGCCTGCGGCAACCAGCTACAGACCTACGTCGACAAGCCCAAGCAGTACGACGCCTGGAACGTCGACCCCGGCACCTTCGATGTCCCCTACACGCCCATCGACAAGGTCGACTCCATCAAGGTCCTCGAAGATGGTCCGCTCCGTAAGACCATCCGCATAGAGCGCACCTGGAGCAAGTCGCACTTCATTCAGGACATCTCTCTCGACGCCGGGGCCGATGCTGTCCGCGTGTCGAACGATGTCGAATGGCACGAAGAGCACATCCTGCTGAAGGCAGCCTTCTCGCTCGCAGCGTCTTCGCAGAAGGCCACCTACGAGATCCCCTACGGAGCCATCGAGCGCCCCACCACCCGCAACAACACTTGGGAGAAGGCGCAGTTCGAGGTCCCCGCCCAACGCTGGGCCGATCTTGGAGACGCCAAGCAGGGTGTCTCCATCCTTAATGACAGCAAATACGGCTACGACGCCGTCGGCAACATGCTGCGCCTCACCCTGCTGCGTTCGGCCACTTGGCCCGACGACAAGGCCGACCAGGGTCACCAGCACTTCGTCTACGAGATCTACCCGCACACCGGTTCGTGGCAGTATGCGCAGACGGTCCACCGCGGCTACGAACTCAATACGCCTCTCATGGCGCAGCAGACCTTCGCCCACACCGGTTCTCTCCCGGCCACTCACTCTTTCATCGCTGTCGATGAGCCGAATGTGATTCTCTCCGCCGTCAAGAAGGCCGAGGACTCGAACTCCCTCATCTTCCGCGTGTACGAGGCCACAGGCAAGGGAACTGACCTCCACCTCCACATCCCCGCAGGCGCAACCTCAGCCACCGAGGTCAATCTGATGGAGGCACCCATCGCAGGAGCTTCCGCCACTCACCTCAGTGGCGAAACCATCACCCTCCCCATCAAGCCATGGGAGATCCGCACGATCGAGGTCTCGTACCCCGCAAAGTAACAGACAGCAAAAAAGGGGCCGCTGGCTTTTACCCAGCGGCCCCTTTGTGTCTACCTAACCGCCCTTTCGGGCATCGCACCCCTTCGATCACCCCGTTCAACATCTCCTGAGCATCTTTCAACGGCCGCGACGTCCGCCGCAACCGGCTCATCATCTGCGCGCCTTCCAGCGTCGCGATAATCGTATTCGCCAGCGCACGCGGCTTCACGCCACTCCGAATCTCCCCAGCACGCATTCCCGCCAGCACTACCTTCGTCAGCCGCGTCTGCCATCCGTGCATGGCCTCTTCTGCAATCTTCCGCAACCGCTCGTTGCCATCGTCGGAATCGATCGCCGCATTCATCAGCGCGCATCCCCCGGGAATAATCGAAGGCGTCTCCACAAAGATCGCCACCGCCTTCAGCAACTTATCTACCGCATTCGGAATGTTCTCCAGATGCTCAGTCCGCGTTTTCACGCTCTTCGATAGCGCAAACTTCAACGCCTCCGCAGCGAGCTCTTCTTTATTCGTAAAGTGCCGGTAGATCCCGCCCTTTTCCAGTCCGGTCGCGTCCATCAGCTCCTGAATCGAGCACGCCGCATACCCTCGCCGATTGAAGATCGGCGCAGCGTGCTCCAGAATCATCAGCTTCGTTGCCTCACCCTTCGTCATCGCCGCTAACCCTCGCATCCACAGCCTACCGAAAAAAAGACGCATCGGTCTCTTTTCTACTTCATCTGATCCAAAAAGAGACCGAATGGTTTCTTTTTACTCCACCCCCAGAGGACGACACCCATGGCGACCGCCGTAGCCCCCATGCCCGCACAGACCAACGCGCGTCCGCGCCCCATCATCAATCCTTGGGTCGTCGCCCTCACCGTCACGCTGGCCACCTTCATGGAGCTCCTCGATACCTCCATCGCCAACGTCTCTCTGCCGTATATCGCCGGAGGTCTTGGTCGCTCCTACGACGAGGTCACCTGGATTCTAACCACCTACCTCGTCGCCAACGCCGTCGTTCTGCCCATGTCAGCGTGGCTCTCCCGCGTCTTTGGCCGCAAGAACTACTACATGGCCTGCGTCGCTCTCTTCACCATCACCTCGCTGATGTGCGGCATCGCTCCTACGCTCGGCATCATGCTCATCGCCCGCGTCCTGCAGGGCATCGGAGGCGGAGGTCTCGCCCCGGTCGAACAGGCCATCCTCGTCGATACCTTCGAACCCGCCAAGCGTGCCTCGGCCTTTGCGCTCTACACCGTCGCCATCGTCACCGCCCCCGCCATCGGCCCCGTCCTCGGCGGCTGGATCACCGACAACTACAACTGGCGTTGGGTCTTCCTCATCAACATCCCGATCGGGTTCATTTCGCTCTACTTCACCAACAAGTACGTACACGATCCAGACTCCTTCGCCGAAGAGCGCAAGACCGTCCGCAACGCCGCAGGCAAGCTCAACGTCGACGCCCTCGGCATCGCCCTCATCGCCGTCGGCTCCGGCGCCCTCGAGATCGTCCTCGATCGCGGCCAGATCGACGATTGGTTCGGCTCGCCCACCATCTGCTGGCTCTTCGTCATCGCCGTCGGCGCTCTCACCGCCGCCGTCTTCTGGGAGCTTCACGTCAAAGACCCCGTCATCGACTTCCGCCTGCTTAAGATCCGCAACTTCGCCATTGCCAATGTCTTCTACTTCGTCTTCGGCTTCGGTCTCTTCGGCACCACCACCATGATCCCCCAGCTGCTGCAGTCGCTCTACGGCTACCGCGCCATCGACGCCGGCCTCGTCCTCGGACCCGGAGCCTTCGTCATCACCCTGCTCGCCCCCGTCGGAGCGCAACTCGTGCAGCGCGGCATCGTGCACCCACGTGTACTCCTCTTCGGAGCCGTCATCATCGTCGGCATCTCCATGATCCACTACAGCCATTTCAATCTGCAGACCGACTACAACCACTACGCCCTCGCCCGCGCCCTGCAGGGACTCGGCTACGCCTTCTTCTTCGTGCCGCTCTCGGTCATCACTTACTCGCAGCTCAAGCCAGATCAGAACAACAAGGCATCCTCGCTCACCAACTTCTTCCGTAACTGGGGAGGCAGCTTCGGCATCGCCTTCATCACCACCATGTCCGAACGCCGCCAGGACTTCCATCAGGAGCGCGTCGGCAGCCACCTCAGCCACACCTCGCTCGGCCTCCAGACGCAGATTCAGCAGACCGCCACCTACCTCACGCAGCACGGCTACTCCGCGGCAGACTCCGTCGCCGCCGCCACAGCCCGCTACTACGAGCAGCTCCACGCTCAGACGCAGCTCCTCGCTTTCATGGACTGCTTCCACATCATCGGCGTCGTCACCCTCGTAGCCGCACCTCTGGTTCTTCTCACCAAGCCGTTCAAAGTCGGCGGCAAGGTCCCCGAAGGCCACTGATGTTTACAGGCAATATAAAGTAGTGATGTGCAGGTCAAAGCCTCTCAAGGCTTTGTTAAACGGGAAGCCGGTGTAACTCCGGCGCTGTCCCGCAGCGGTGATGGGAACGAAAGATTGCGCGGCGCAAGCCAACGCACTGTCTCACAGAGACGGGAAGCGGCAATCCGGTAGGTCGCCCAGAGTCCGAAGACCGGCCTGCCGCCACCGCCATGGAAGCGCCCTTTGCGCCGACCGTGGGTGCGCTTGAAGTCGCCGCTCTCGTGGATTGGAACGGTCACTACTGCATGTCTCCGTGCGCCTGCACGCGTCGCATGCCTGCGCATGGGTGGTTCTTTCGTACCAAGGAGAGAACCGTGTCTAAAGTTTCATCGCCCCTCGCTTCATCGTCTTCCTCTACCCCTGCACAACTCATCACTGCAAACCTCGGATTCCCGCGTATGGGCCGCCAGCGCGAGCTCAAGTTCGCCCTCGAAGCCTTCTGGTCCGGCAAGGCCACCGAGGAGGATCTTCTGACCGTCGCCCGCACGCTTCGCCAGCAGCACTGGCAGCTCCAGCACAACGCCGGCATCGACATCGTTCCCTGCAACGACTTCTCCCTCTACGATCAGGTCCTCGACACCCTCGTCCTCGTCGGCGCCACGCCCGAACGATTCGGCTCAGGCCCCGTCACCCTCGCGCGCTACTTCGCCATGGCCCGCAACAGCGGTGAGCAAACCGCCATGGAGATGACCAAGTGGTTCGACACCAACTACCACTACCTCGTCCCCGAATGGTCCGCCGGTCTCGCCTTCGCACCGGACACCTCGAAGCTCCTCGCCGAACTTCGCGAAGCCCGTGCCCTCGGCTTCGAGCCGCGCCCCGTCCTAATCGGTCCGCTCACGCTGCTTCTCCTCGGCAAAGGCGTCGACGACTTCGACCCCTTCACACTCCTGCCGAAACTCACCGCGGCCTATGTGAAGGTTCTCGAAGCGCTTGCAGCCGAAGGCGTCATCTCCGTCCAGATAGACGAACCCCTGCTCGTCACGCGGATCACCTCAGAAACCGCCGCCGCCTACCGCAACGTTTACGCCGAGCTGGTAAAAATTCCCGTCAACCTCATGCTCGCCACCTATTTCGGCGCTCTCGGAGAAAACCTCCCCCTCGCCATCGAGCTCAATACTGCAGGCCTGCACATCGACCTCGTCCGCGCTCCCGAGCAGCTAACGCACGTACTTGCCGACCTACAGCCAGGCCAGACCCTTAGCCTCGGCGTCGTCGAAGGTCGCAACATCTGGCTCACCGACTTCGCAGAGACGCAAAAACTCATTGACCAGGCCACCTTCTGCCTCGGTCCCCGCCGCGTCCTCATCGCCCCCTCTTGCTCGCTGCTCCACGTCCCGCACGATCTCCGCAGCGAAACCAAACTCCCCGCCCGCCTCAAATCCTGGCTGCGCTTCGCGGAAGAGAAGCTCGCCGAGATCGTCGCTCTCGCTCATCACGACCCAGCCGCCGCCCTCGCCAATGCCTCCACCCTCGCCGACCGCAAGGCGGCTGACTCCTCCACCAACCCTTTCGTCCGTTCCCAACTCAATGCGCTGGAGCCGAAACACTTCGCCCGCCAGTCCAGCTTCCCCGCGCGCGTCAAGATCCAGAGCAGGGAACTGAATCTGCCGCCGCTGCCGACCACCACTATCGGCTCGTTCCCCCAGACCGCAGAAGTCCGCCAGCAGCGCGCCGCCCACAAGCACGGCCACTCCACCGACGCGCAGTATGATGCCTTCCTCCGTGACGCCATCACCGATTGCATCCGTGAGCAGGAGCGCATCGGCCTCGATGTCCTCGTCCACGGCGAGTTCGAGCGCAACGACATGGTCGAGTACTTCGCCGACTTCCTCGAAGGCTTCGCCTTCACCGAAAACGGCTGGGTCCAGAGCTACGGCTCCCGATGCGTCAAACCGCCCGTCATCTTCGGCGACGTCTCCCGTCCCGAACCGATGACTCTCAAGTGGACTAGCTTCGCCCGCTCCCTCACGGCTCGTCCGATGAAGGGCATGCTCACCGGCCCAATCACTATGCTCCAGTGGTCCTTCGTCCGCAATGACATCCCTCGGCAGCTCACCGCCTGGCAGATCGCCCTTGCCCTCCGCGAAGAGGTTGCCGACCTAGAACGCTCTGGCATCCGCATCATCCAGGTCGACGAACCCGCCCTGCGCGAAGGCTTGCCGCTCCATCCTGCCGACCGCCCCGCCTACCTCGATTGGGCCGTCAACGCCTTCAAACTCGCCACCAGCTCCGTCGCCGACGGCACCCAAATCCATACCCACATGTGCTACTGCGAGTTCGACGACATCCTCCCCTCCATCGCCGCCCTCGACGCCGACGTAATCTCCATGGAGACCGCCCGCTCCCGCATGGAACTCCTCCACGCCTTCCGCACCTTCGGCTACCCCAACCAGATCGGCCCCGGCGTCTACGACATCCACTCGCCGCGCGTCCCCTCGGTTTCCGAGATGGGCGAACTCCTTACCCTCGCTCTCCAGGTCCTCAAACCCGAACAGCTCTGGGTCAATCCCGACTGCGGCCTCAAAACCCGCCGCTGGACCGAAACCGTCGCCGCCCTCGAAAACATGTGTGCCGCCACGCAAACCCTCCGCCAAACTCTCATCTGATTCTCGAAGCCCCAAGTCTGAAGTCTTCAGCGGAGAAAGTCACGTACCCCGACGCTTCAGCGTTGGGTCTCATAACCTTCCCTCAAAGGATGGGCGGGGCTTTCAGCCCCGCCCGCTACAATCAATCCGTGGCCGCCCCCCGTATCCTCGTCACTCGTTCGCCCCATCAGGCCTCTCCGCTGGCTGACGCCCTCCGTGCCCTCGGCCTCGAACCCATCCTCATCCCCACCATCGAACTCGCCCCACCGACCACCTTCGCCCCCCTCGACGAAGCCATCGCCACCCTCGACACCTTCCATTGGCTCCTCTTCACCAGCGCCAACGCCGTCGAAGCTTTCGCCGAGCGCTATATTCACCTCACCGCTGTCATCCTGAGCGGAGGGAGAAGCCCGCAGCCGAGGGACCTCGAAGCCGCCGCCCCTACCACAACCGCTGAAACCTTTCTCCCCCTAAACCTCCGTGTCGCCGCTATCGGCCCCGCCACCGCCCGCGCTCTCGAACCCCTCGGTCTGAACCCCGACCTCATCCCCGAAAAGGCCATCGCCGAATCCCTCGCCGAATCCCTCCTCCCCCACGCGCTCCAGCCCGACGGCACCCCCACTCGCTTCCTCCTCATCCGCGCGGAGTCCGCCCGCGATCACCTCCCCGACACCCTCCGCGCCGCCGGAGCCGTCGTCACCATCGCCCCGGCCTACCGCACCATCACCCCTGCCGACTCGATCGCCGCCATCCAACACCTTTTCTCCGATCCCAGCTCCTATCCAGACGCCATCACATTTACCAGCAGCTCTACAGTGACAAACCTTCTAGCCTTACTTGAAGTATCTAGCCTTAGTCTGCCATTTGGCATACCACGCATCTCTATCGGCCCCATTACCTCTAAAACTCTCACCGACCTGAACCTCTCGCCACACACCGAGGCCAGCGAACCCACCATCCCCGCCCTGGCGGACGCTGTTCGCCGAGCCGTCTCTACTATCGGCTCTTAAGCGCAGACCCTTGATCTCTGTCATTTCGACCGGAGTATCGCAGCTTCATCGCAGGACGTAGTGGAGAAACCCCTGTATCTGCAGTAGCAACCTGCGCAGTTCGAGCATAGCCATTCAAAAATGCTCGAAAAGCACAATCCATTAGATGCAGAAGATCCCGTAATCAATTGAATACAAGCCGACAAGCCCGAATTCTAATGCGAGCTCCATGTCTTGTCTTTCGCATTGCAAAGCGTCTCCAGCCCGCAATCCGCACACCGCGGCTTCCGTGCAATACACACTTGCCGCCCGTGATGAATCAGTTCATGGCTGAACTGGATCCACCGGTCGCGCGGAATCACCTTCTGCAGGTCTAGCTCCACCTTCACCGGCTCCGTATGCTTCGTCAGCTCCAGCCGCAAGCTCAGCCGCAGCACATGCGTATCCACCACCACCCCGGACGCAATCCCGTACCAGCTCCCCAGCACCACATTCGCTGTCTTCCGAGCCACCCCCGGCAGCTCGATCATCTCTTCCACTGTCTCAGGCACTTTGCCCCTAAAACGTTCAACCAACACTTTAGCTGCCGCGATAGTGTTCTTAGCCTTCGCCCGGTAAAATCCCGTGCCGTGGATGATCCGCTCCACCTCCAGCACCGGCGCGTCAGCTAGGCGCCTCGGCGTCGGAAACATCTTGAATAACTCCGGCGTGCACTTATTCACGCCCACGTCGGTCGTCTGCGCCGACAGGATTGTAGCAATCGTCAGCTCAAACGCATTCTTATGCGTCAGCGCGCAGACAACGCCCGGGTACAGTCGACGTAACGCATCCAGAATCCCCTGGATACGTTCAGGAGAAAGGGGCTTAGCCGTGCGCCCCCGACGCATTTTGGCAGAAACTGGTTCACTCGCAGCGATCTTCTTCGCTCGAGCTGAAGGTACGCCCTCGATAGCAAGCTTGCGCTTGGCAGGAGTCAGTTTCTGCGGAGGGGTGAGAGCTTTGGCTGGCTGTTTGGAGATCGGCATAGCGTGAGCTTGAGGATACCCGATCAAGCTGAGAATGCGTCCGCCTGCCCGGATGGATATCGGCGGCGAGGAGCCCGGTCGAACCGGTCCCTCGCCGCTAACCTCATCTAGCTTCTACTTCTCTCGCACCAGCTCCGCAACCACCGCAGCCACCTTGTCGAGGATCTGGTTCCAGCCCTCGACCTGGCCGCTCTCCTTCGCGCTCTCCATCGGTTCATTGCCAATCTGGGTGAGCCTCGTCTTGCCGTTGCCCAGGTCCTCAAAGAGCGTCACGTCGTACGCGCCCTCGATGGACTCATGCTCGATGCCCAGGTCCTCCGGCTCAATCTTGTTCCCCTGCGCGTCCGCAAAGTACATCAACGACACGATCTTCTCCAACGGAACGATCTCGATGTACTCCACCGCGTTCCAGAACTCCTGCCCCTCCGGCGACTTCATGCAGAGCAGCGACTTCCCGCCAACGCGAAAATCCATCTTGCATACCGGAGCCGAAAAGCCAGTCGGCCCCCACCACTGCATCACGTACTTCGGCTCCGTCCACGCCTTCCAAACCAGCTCGCGTGGAGCATCGAACACTCTTGTCACGGTCATCCGTTCCACTTCATTCGCTATCTTTTCCGTCATCACCTGCCTCCTCTTTCTTCATTTGATTTAGAACCACATCCAGCTTGTCGAAATGCTCTTCCCAGAACCGGCGATACCGGGTCGCCCAGTCGCTGACCGTCTTGATCGCCTCCGGCCGAAGCGTACACACGCTCTCCCGCCCACGCTTCGTCTTCACCACAAGGCGCGCCCGCACCAGGTAGGCAATATGTTTTGAAATCATCTGCTGCGACAGCGCAAACGGCTCCGTCAATCCACTTACGGACGCCGGCCCCAGGGAGAGCCGCTCGATCATCGCCCGCCGTGTCGGATCGGACAGTGCCGAGAAGGTTGTATTCAATCTATCCACAACCAAATGGTAGTGGATTTCCGCCAGAAGTCAACCGCTAATTGCCAATTCCTGATAATTGTTCGCGGATTCTGTGAACCTGATATCCACGGCGACGAATGCCGGGTCACGTCACTGATCGAACGAAAACAGAGACTTCGTAGTTTCTGAAACGCCGTTTTCGGGAGTGACTGATACTAACGATATGCCGACATATCAGTAGTAACCGTTCTCGATAACCCACATGGTGGCTTCAGACCATTTTCTAAGGATGGCGCTCTGGACCAACTCGAGGCTGATTGATTTGAGGTCATCGACCAACGCCTAGAAGCGGTAGTTGTTCGGTCGTAGGTTCGGCTCTTGGTTGGATGCCCTGCACCGTCGGCTCGCGAGGGGATTAGACCCGACGGTATTTTGTGTCTGGTTGCATTTGTTCCATGTGTTAGCGTCTTGCTGAATGGAAAATTGGAAGAGAATTGTTTTGAAGGCTGCCGGGTTCGGTGGAGGATTGGCCCTAGTCGGGGCAATCATCCTTGGCGTGTGTGTCTGGTGGTCATCACGACCGCCAAAGCCAAAGCCTTGGAATACCGGTGCAATCACTGCTCAGTATGAGGATGTGCGAACTCAAGGGGATAACAATACACTGGCGTTCGACTACACCCTCGTCAACAACACGGACCATGACTATCACCTGACCGATGCGACCGGGGTTCATATAGCTGCACATCTACGTCGTTCGAATGCTCTGAGCTTCGATGATTCAGGTCGGCTGAAGACCGATTATCCGATTTACGTTCCGGCGCATAGTCGCGTCCGGTTCCCGATCCTCTTGGAGTATCCAATACCAGTGAAGGACGATTCGGACGCTCCGGTAGATGTGAGACATGACAACGAAACCAAGCTTGCAAAATACATCGTTGAGAACCTTTCGAACATTGACGGGCTGGTGCTGATGGATGACAACGCTCGTTATCAAATTAACTTCCCTGACGGCTGGACGCAACGCGCTAAGGAACCGCTCCGGGTGAAGAGTCCTGATACTTCGAAATGATGACCTCAAGGTTGGGCGCTCGCAGTTTCTCCAAAATCCATGAAAATACTCTCCGCTTTTTCCCCTTGCAGGCGGTCTTCGTTTGGGTTACCCCCAACCGGACTACAATTGGCGCGTGAATCAAAAGTTCGTGAACGAGTGGGTGAAACCGGGGGTTCTCGGCACCATTATCATGCTTGCCGGTATACCCATTACGGCGTGGGCGCTGAATCAGCCCATGCGGTCAGTCCTGACGTTCGCTGGCCTTAAGAACCTGTGGTTCGCCCCGGTCAGCGCTTGGACGGTGTTGTTTGCGATTCTGGCTGTCGGGTTCGTAGCCTTCCTCTATCGAAATGCACTCGCCAGAGCTGAAGAAGAGAAGGCGCATGTTGCACTGCTTCGAGACGATGCAGGAATCTTTCAGGACCAAATCAAGCGCATACGACGTGACCATCAGACCGAGCTCGCTGCACTGAAAAGTAAAGAACCTAAACTTCACGGCGTCTGGATTCCGACACAAACTTATTGGGCATTGGGTGGGCATGGGAATCAACCCGCAACTCAGGTTGTCGGCTGGATGGACTTGACCAGCTCGAATACCAAAGAGAACATCATCCTGCTCGCTGGATACATAAACGGGAGACGCGCGCAAATTTTCAGTAACCTCACCATCAAACCTGGTTTCGTCAATAAGTCCCAAGTGTTCCTGTTTTTCTGGCCGCCTCTTGAGGTGAAAAATGGTGAACCACTTGAGACGACAATCGTCGTCGAGGACCAGTTCAATCGCAAGTACGAACTCCCTCATCAGGCTTTTCATTCAACTGCTGGACAGCAACAATTTCCTGTGCCGACTGACGAACCGAAGCTGCATCTCGCTTGGCGTTTCGTCGGCTGGTGCTGGACTGACGTGGATGAAGTCATGATTACGGGTGACGGTACACTCGTCCTCGACAACGTCAAAGAGGACATAATGTTCACCGGAGTGAAGGTAGAAGGCGCTGAGGTATCGGATGTTTTCGACGGGTTCACATTGAAGCCAAGCGAACCGTATTTCACCGGCATCAGCGTGAAGTTCAAGGGAATGAAGCCCAAAGACGACGTGCCGTTGAAAGCAAAACTCACCTTTGTCGATTTGCGCGGAAACAAATACCCGGTGGATGAGTACGAGTTCAGGCTGCTCGAGCACCCTGAGAATTTCGGCGGCATACCGTTCTAGTTGACAGGCTTCTCGGCCTGCTGTGCTGTGGGTGCTAGGGCACCCCAGTGGCTGCGTAGCAGTCTAAAATTAGGCCGACGGCGAGTTACTTTTTTGCGCCGGAAATGAATAAGAGCTATAGGTCCTCATAAACGCTCTTCACGTCACCTACGCAAGGACATTCCCTAAAGTCGGGTTTTCGGCAACTTCGCTTGGACATCAGCAAACGCCGTCCTTGTTGCGATGGCTGTCAGCGTATTCTCTCTTTGCTGCTTGAACTCAATGCGTGGTGATACGACATGGTCTTCTTAGAAACCTTCTTCGTCTTGATGTCCGTGGGCGTGGTGCTTGTGGCGATTGGCACCATTCGTCGGAACCGCTGGGGAATCAACTTCAACCCGCCAAGATCTTGCCCGCACTGCGGCGCCCCACTACCGCTAGTACGAAAACCAGCGTCGTCCACGCAGGCAATGTGGGGTGGATGGACTTGCCAGCAATGTGGAACTGAAATCGACAAATGGGGCACCCCTATTCTGATCGGCAAGCTCCCGTGAAGTCGGTGTTATCGGCAACCACGATCAGACTCGAGCGATACTCGCCCTCGCACTGCTTCTCCAAGCGCCAACCGATCCGCCACAGGGTTGATAATGGTTCCTGAACGGAGATACAGCCTTGCCAGAACTGCCACAAGTCCCCATCACCCTCGAAGGTTCCAGCGTCCTGCACCAGATGTTCCGCTTCGACTGGACCGCCTGGAACAAGCTTCCTGCCACCGACCGCGCCGCGCTCGCGAACGCTTTCACCGAGATGCTGGCCCGCTGGGAGCGTGGCTCAAGTGAGGGGCATCCGAACCAGTCCGCGCTCTTTTCGCAGATCGGCCACAAGGGCGATCTCACGCTGATCCACTTCCGCGACTCCATGGAAGACCTGAACCGCGTCGAACTCGAACTGGCTCAGACCGGCATCTATCCCTACCTGCAACTTGTCCACTCCTACCTCTCGGTCGTCGAGCTGGGACTCTACGAGTCCTCCGAAAAGCTTTACACCCAGCTCGCCGAGAAGGGTCTCGAACCCGGCACCCCGGAGTGGAACGCAGGGCTCACAGAAGGCACGGCCCGCACCGCCGGTTCGCTGGCCTCGCGCCTCTACCCGACCATCCCTCCGGCAAAGTACCTCTGCTTCTATCCCATGGACCGCAAGCGCGGAGAGACCGTCAACTGGTACGCCGAAACCATGGCCGACCGCCGCGCCATGATGCACGAGCACATGCTTATCGGTCGCCGCTACGCCGACTCCGTCCGCCAGATCATCACCGGCTCCATCGGCCTCGATGACTGGGAATGGGGAGTCGACCTCTTTGCAGATGAGCCGGTTATTTTCAAGAAGCTCATCTACGAGATGCGCTTCGACAAGGTCAGCGCCGTCTACGCCACCTTCGGACAGTTCTTCCTGTCCGTCCGCGTCCCTGCAGCCAACGCGGCGCAGTGGTTTGAAGGCACGTTAGCGTAGCGCCCATATACTGGAACCCGATGATCACCAAGCTAACCGTCTTCCTCCTCGGCCTATCCACCGGAGCGGCCTACACTGTCACCTTTCTGCTGATGATGCTGCAGTCGGCCTGTATCCCCATCCCATCTGAGGTCATCATGCCCTTCGCGGGCTACCGCCTCGGCCACTCGCTCACCGACATCGTCATCCTCGCGACCGTCGCCTCGCTCGCCTCGAACCTCGGCTCCATCCCTGCCTACTGGCTCGGTTCCGTCGGCGGTCGTCCCATGATCGAACGCTACGGCCGCTACATCCTCCTCAACCGCCACGACCTCGACCTCGCCGACCGCTTCTTTGCTCGCTTCGGTTCGCTCGCTGTCCTCATCGGCCGCATGCTTCCCATCGTCCGAACCTTCATCGCCTTCCCGGCGGGCATCGCCAAGATGAACCAGCTCCGCTTCCATCTCTACACCTTCATCGGCTCCTGGCCCTGGTGCTTCGCTCTCGCTTACGTAGGCATGAAGCTCGGCGCAAAATGGGACTCCGATCCCCGCTTCAAAGCCATCTTTCACCGCTTCCAGCTTGGGGTTGAGCTCATTATCGTGATCGCCGCCGTCTGGTTTCTCTGGACGCACTGGAAGAACCGCGCAGGCTCCCCCGAAGAAGTACAGTAACTCCATAACTCACTGCAAACAAAGGCCTCTACCTGCGTCAGGTAGAGGCCTTTCTGCGAGTATCCCGCTAAGTTAGCGGTATCTTCAAAACCTGCCATTTCTGCGTACTATTTGCCCTAACGGCGAGCGACCATTTCACCCGCCCCGTGAATCCAGATTCAGAAGGGTACGTCCAGAACATGTCCACACCCGACGCCGTGCTGCCCACCGCAGCCGACATCACCCCGCACAAAGGCAAGCTCGGCATCATGATCCCCGGCATGGGAGCCGTCGCCACCACCCTCATTGCCGGCGTCGAAGCCGTCCGCCGTGGCTTCGCCCAGCCCATCGGCTCCATGACCCAGATGGGCACCATCCGCCTCGGCAAACGCACCGACGACCGCACCCCGCTCATCAAGGACTTCGCCCCGCTCGCCCCCCTCGATGACCTCGTCTTCACCGGTTGGGACATCTTCGGCGGCAATCTTTACGACGCCGCCAAGACCGCCGCCGTCCTCGACCGCGACCAGCTCGAGTCCATGAAGCCCTTCCTCGAATCCATCGAGCCCATGCCCGCCGCCTTCGAAGAGCGCTACGTCAAGCGCCTCAACGCCAAGGATAAGAAGGTCGGCAAGAACAAGTGCGACCTTGCCAACCAGATCCGCAACGACATCGCCGAGTTCAAAACCAAAACAGATCGTCAGGTCATGATCTGGTGCGGCTCGACGGAGATCTACCACGAACCCAAAGCCGTCCATCAGACCCTCGAAGCCTTCGAGCGCGGCCTCGTCGAAGACGATCCCGACATCGCTCCCTCCATGCTCTACGCTTGGGCCGCCCTCAAAGAAGGCATCCCCTTCGCGAACGGCGCTCCCAATCTCACCGTCGACATCCCCGCCCTGCAGGAGCTGTCGAAGAAGATGAACGCCCCCATCTGCGGCAAGGACTTCAAGACCGGCCAGACCTTCATCAAGACCGTCCTCGCCCCCGGCTTCAAGGCCCGCCAGCTCGGCGTCTCCGGCTGGTACTCCACCAACATCCTCGGCAACCGCGACGGCGAAGTCCTCGACGATCCCGACAACTTCAAGACCAAGGAAGTCTCCAAGCTCGGCGTCCTCGAGCACATCTTCCAGCCCGAAAAGAACAAGGCCCTCTACGGCGACATCTTCCACAAGGTCCGCATCAACTACTACCCCCCGCGCGGCGATAACAAGGAAGGCTGGGACAACATCGACATCTTCGGCTGGCTCGGCTACCCGATGCAGATCAAGGTCGACTTCCTCTGCCGCGACTCCATCCTCGCCGCCCCGCTCGCCCTCGACCTCTGCCTCTTCATGGATCTCGCCGCCCGCACACCCGCTCTCCGCGGCCTCGGCATCCAGGAGTGGCTCAGCTTCTACTTCAAAGACCCCGATACCGCACCCGGCATCTACCCCGAGCATGACCTCTTCATCCAGTCCATGAAACTAAAAAACACCCTCCGCCACATCATGGGCGAACCCCTCATCACCCACCTCGGTCTGGACTACTACGGCGAATAGGCCACTCCAGCGAGCCCCACTTCTCCCGGGGAAAAGGAAGGCCCTGCGATCTTTACGGATCGCAGGGCCTACTATTTGTCCTCCCGCAGCGCAGGGGATGATCCTGCATCTCCTTTTGTCATTCCGCAATACAGGGCGCAACCTACATCTTTTTTGTCATTCCGCAGCGGAGCGGAGGAATCTGCATCTCGGCCCTGCCCCACCTGTCATCTCGACCGGAGTCGAGAGACCCCTGTATTTGCCTCTGTCTTTCTTCTTGCCGTTGCCTCTGGAGAGATCCGGGCTTTAGCCCGGACACTACGACACAACCCCCAGAAAACCGGGGCTTCAGCCCCCTGCCCTAACTCGCCGAAGCCTTATTGAAATCCGGCAGCGCAGGCGAGCATGAGGCCTCCAGCCAGCGGCTCACATACACCCCCGCATGGGCCTCACCGCAGTAATGCCGAGCCCCCTTCGCATTCGCCGCCTCGTCATCCCACTTCTTCACTTTCAGCTCATCCGAGTTGCACTCGATCAGAAACCAGTGAATCGGGTTGGAACTCTCCGTGCCGCAAATCTCGCATCGATATAGGGTCACTGCTGACATTCACTCTCTCCTTGGCCCATAGTCGCAACCCGTTAAGCATAACTGAATCGCAGGATCGCTCTGGAGACTCCCGCTCAGATTGCAAAGAAAGTCTCGTTATGTGATGGCCGTCACATACAACATACGCCTCGGGTCTTTACCTTCCTCGCAGAACCGGGCCCGAAGACAAATGCGGAGCCCGCCAGTACGGGAGGATCCATGTCTGCATCTTCTGAATCAATCAACTCTGTCTGCCATATGGCGTTGATCGCCGAACTGCTCAACCGTTCGTCCGAACGCCTTCAATCCTTGCGGGACCCGCAAGCCGCCGAATACAGCAGAACCCTTGCTGAAGTGGAAGCTATCGTGGCGCGACTCAAAGATCTCGTCAGTTGCCTGCTCGATTGAGAGCGCTCTGTTTGATGACCCTTTCGTCATTCGCGCCACGAAACAGATTTGTCGCCTCATTCGTCAACTTCAGTGCGAATCTCAATCATCTTGACCCCCAGTCAAGCGGCGAGTGCCTATAGCGATGCAAATATATGTGTCGATAAGTCGCAAGCGGTCGCCAGACCAGGCGGAAACATTCGTGTGGCCCAGCGAAGTTCCCCTCGTCGTCCCTCGCGAGGGGGAACTCGCTGTCTTTTCAGGTCAGGAGCCACGCCTCGTCCGGCGCGTCACCTACATCTACGAAGGCAAACCCCAACTCAATCCTGAACAAGTAAAGCTGACCGTCCATATCCAGACCGCATAGTCTCGTGTCAACGTGTCGGTGGAAGTCGCATCGGTTGACGCTGCCAGTAGGTCAGCGACCTCCAGCACCACTCCAAAGGTCCAAAGCGGAATTTGCGCAGCCAGAGCGTGGAGAAGATCATGTTCACGATCCATTCCGCGCCGACTGCAAAGTACAGCTTGTAGTAGTCCACGTAGCCATACCAGTGCAGGGAACTCCACACAAACACCGTCTTCATCACCAGACTATTGAGGATGTAGTTGGAAAATGCCATTTGCCCGACCGCAGCGAAGCGAGCAAGCAACCAGCGAAGACTTCCAGAGCGCACGAGGAGCAGCAGAACAGCCGCATAGCCTAGCGCTCCTGTAACCCGTGTCAGGTCGGCAGGATAGAGCAGGGAATGCGCGGTCACGAACATATCGAAGCCGCTGTGCCACGCTCGCAGGCATCCCCACAGCGTTAGTGGCAGGGAGATCCCGAGTCCCACAACGGCCGTCACCGCATAGCTGCGGGAGGTCCATTTCAGAGAAAAGAAACCGAGTTTGAAGAGCGCCATGCCGATGAGCATAGTGCTGATCCAGTCGCCGAAGGTGTGTGCGCTCCTCACCTCGCTCAGGATCGCGTCGTGAGCGTCCGCCCGCTGCGCTGCTATGTAGCCATGCTGATGTGCGGCGATGTCCGCCTGGAGCTTCGCGTCACTGGGACGCCAGCGGGCCTGCTCCGCATCCCAGTCTTCGAGAGCCGTAATCTGCGCTTCCGTCAGTACCTGACCGTGTGCAAGAACAAGACTAGCCTGCGTGGCTTCGCGTTGATACCGTTCCGCGCGGATCGTCTGCTTCACCGGCACGATGAGCGTGTTCGCCATCAGCACAGCAATGCCAAGGGGAATCAGCGTCTTCGGTTTCAAATTGCGGAACAGGAAAAGAAACAGCCACGCGGAGACCCCGTAGAAGAACAGGATGTCGCCGCTCCAGATAAACAGGCAATGCAGAAAGCCAAAGACCGCGAGCCAGATGTTGCGTCGCAGGTAGATGTCAGCCGCATAAATCCCGGCGCCTCGTTCCTCCGCTCGCCGCGTCAGCAGGATGATGCCCGCTCCGAAGAGCATCGAAAACAACGAGCGCATCTTGCCCTCGGCGAAGATCCACCGCAGGAACCAGCACAAGGTATTGATCTTCCAGTGAGGCCCGTTGAAGACAGGCTTGATAGTCTCGAGCGGAAAGACATAATTCCAGCCCGGGAGCGCAAAGTCCGTAATGTTGGCAAGCAGAATGCCCATCAGGCAGAAGCCGCGCAGCACGTCCACCGAGGAGATGCGCTCTGACGGCAGAACTGGGCTGAGGCCCACGCGAGGGGGGCCAGCGAGCTCTTCGTCGACCCCCGCAGGCAGAAGCGCAGGTGGAATCAGGGCAGAAGATACGGCAACTGTGTTGCTCATGCGGGAAGCTCCAATGCGTGCAGGGGCCATCTATCGTAGTGCGACGCGGACTAAGAATCTCCCCCTTCGCTAGGGAAGAAAGCGGCTCCAGCCTACAAACGCCTGTCGCAAAGCCTCTATGACGGAAAGTTCATCGACGCCTGCCGTTAAAAGCCCCACCTGTGGACAGTTTTGATCTGAGATGCTGTCAAGCCCCTCGACGCTCGAGAGTGAAGCTATCTGTATGTAATAAATAGGTTTACGCCCGCGAATAAAAATGCATGTTCGCAGGTACAGCTAGCTATAATTAAAGAAGAGAAGGAAAACAACGGCAGCTGAGCCGATTGACCTCGCGGCTCGCGGCGTACCAGTCCGAATCTAAACCCAATCCGGTCAAGACTTTAGATCAAAAGTACAGGGGGGAGGGGGGCTACTGAACGAGACTGACGATCTCCGCCCAGAGAGCCTTCATTCCATCTTCCGTCTTCGATGAAACGGGAATAATCCGATCTTCGCCATGCGCTTTCTTTAGTGCAGCAATCGACTTCGTCAGCTGATTTCCACCCAAACGATCAGCCTTCGTTCCAACCACAACATGAGGTCGCTGCATCTGTCGCAGCGCCGTAATCAGCTGCGTGTCATTTGCCTGCGGCGGAATGTTCGTATCCACCAGACAAACGCAAAGCGCCAGTTGATCGCGCTCATTCAGATAAGGCTCAATAAACGTCGGCCATTCCGCTGAGATCGACTTCGAAATCTTCGCATAACCATAACCTGGAAGATCGGCGAAGATCAGCGAAGGCCGCTGTGAAAACTTCTGCGTCGTTCCCTCATGCAGCGCGAAGAAGTTGATCGCCCGCGTTCTTCCCGGCGTCGAAGAGACCTTCGCCTCCTTCGAACCAAGCAACGCATTGATCAGCGACGACTTGCCAACGTTCGATCTTCCCAGAAAAGCAACTTCAGGAGCATCATAGGTCTTCGCCGTACCCGGAAAGTGAGCAGGCGCCATCGCAGAAAGCAGGAACTTGGGAACGAATCGCATCACCTTTGAGCTTACCGCGTATCGCCGCTGAGGGCGCGCTATCATAAGGACGAATCCGCACAGTGCAATCGGGCCCGCACACACAGAGGAGGATTCGTTTGTCGTTCGTCAGACTCACGGCGATGCTGTTCTTCTCCATCGCATCGCTGCCTGCACAGATCGCCGCCAACTCGATCCAGCTGCCTGTCGCGCTCGCATACGATGCGGCTGGCAACCTCTACTTCGCCGACGCGAACCGCCATCAGATCTTCGAAGCCACGCTCGGCGGCCAGCTTCTGGTCCTGGCAGGTAGCGGAACGCAAGGTTTCGCCGGCGATGGAGCCGCAGCAACCGCAGCCCGGCTGAACGCACCGCAAGCGCTCGCTATCGGCGCAGACGGCACGATCTACCTCGCAGATACAGGCAACAACGTCATCCGCGCCGTCTCAAACGGCGTCATCACCACGATCGCTGGAACCGGCAAAGCGGCCTTCTCGGGTGATGGCGGTCCAGCGATCGCAGCCTCTCTCGCTGAGCCGAACGCGCTCGCGCTCGACAGCTCCGGCGCTCTGTTGATCGCCGACAGCGGTAACCATTGCATCCGTCGCGTCTCGAACGGCATCATCACCACGATCGCAGGCAACGGCACGCAAGGATTCTCCGGCGACGGATTCATCGCAAAGGCAGCCCAGCTCGATACGCCTTCAGGGATCACCATTGGTGCCAGTGGAAGCCTCTTCATCTCAGACACGCATAACCATCGCATCCGTGTCGTCGACAGCACCGGCATCATGAATACCTTCGCAGGAACCGGAAAGCCGGGATTCTCCGGTGATAACGGGCCTTCTGCCGCAGCGCAGCTCGACTCCCCAAAGGGACTCGCGATCGCGAACGCAGGCGTGCTCCTCATCGCTGACGCGAACAACCAGCGCATCCGGAGCATCAACTCTCAATCCGTCATCAGCACACTCGCTGGCAACGCAACGCAGGGCTCAGCTGCCGATGGAACCATCGCGCTGGCCGCCGCTCTCAACACCCCGCGATCGCTGGCCATCAACAGTTTTGGCTACCTCGCCATCGCCGACGCTCCCAATCACGTCGTTCGCGTTCTGGCTGCAGACGGCAAGTTGTATCTTCCAGATGCTTTCACCAATCGAATCTCGACCGTCGCGCTCACAGCAGCATCGAACGCGACCATCGCCGTCGCAGGACAAGCTGCAATCCCACAAGGAGTTGTACAACTCCTCGCTGACGGTGCGACCTTCGCGACCGTCACGCTCACCTCAGGTACCGCGACCGTCCCGCTGACGGCGCTCACTCCTGGCAGCCACACAATTACCGCCTTTTACGCAGGTGACGGCCTCAACCCCGCAGCCAGCAGCACGGCACTCACGCTTTCCACGGCAAAAGCTACGACAGCGGTAGTGACAGCGCCGCCTTCGTCGAACGACTTTGCCGGGATGCCTTTGCTGCTGAACGCCAATGTCACATCCGTCACAAAAGGCACTCCTACAGGTACCGTCAACTTCATCGAAGCGGGCACGACTGTTGCGGCAGCGCAGCTCGCCGCAGGCATCGCCTCAGGGGTCTATCTCGCTCCCGCGGCGGGGACACATACGATCATCGCGAGCTATCTTGGCGACAACAACTTTTCGCCAAGCGCGGCGCCTGCGGTCATCGCTACTGTCAAGCCCATGCCAGACTTTACTCTTGCCACCACCGGAAGCACTTCCCAGACGATCGCCGCAGGCTCCATCGCAATCTACACGCTAAGCGTCACTCCGCAAAGCGGCGCTTTCACGGGCGCCGTCTCACTCAGCGCCAGTGGACTTCCCTTCGGAGCGACCGTTAGTTTCTCACCGCCGCAGCTCGTTCCGGGTGCGTCCTCCGCGACTTCTACAATGTCCATCCAGACACTGACTTCTATAGTTCAGCTGAGGAGCACTCCGGGCAGTCTTTACGCTCTGCTGTGTCTCCCACTACTTCTGCTGCGCCGGCGTTCACGGCGTCTCCTGCCGATCTGTGGACTCATCGTGATTGCTGGCTGCGGCACCCGCATTAATCAGCCGCCAACACCCGCTGCAGCCAGCTACCCGATCATCGTAAGCGCTACAGGCACAAATCTGGCAGGGGCGGTCGTTGTCCACACCACCACGGTGACGCTGACTATCGAGTAGCCAGTCCCTCGTAGCGCGCAATCTGTTCCAGGGTCAACGGTTGCAAATCGGCGCCTGACTGCCATGCCTTGTACCATTCCACGAGCCACTCCAACGCCTTTTCGAGCGATAGCTTCGGCTGCCAGCCAAGCTCCGTCCGTGCCTTGCTGGCATCGAGCTTCAGATACCTCGCTTCATGCACACCTTCATCCGCATCGAGCTCCCACTGCGCATCTTCACCCCACAGCGAGACCATGCGCTCGACGATCCACTGAACTGGCTGAGCATCTTCTTCTGCGGGGCCGAAGTTGAATGCCGAAGCATACTTCTCATCTTTGCTCAGCAGCTTCTCGGCAAGCTGCAGATAGCCCATCACTGGTTCCAACACGTGCTGCCATGGGCGAATCGCGCGCGGCCTCCGAATCTTCACCGTCTTATGAGCAAGGAAACCTTGGATGAGGTCAGGAATCAACCTATCCTCGGACCAATCGCCTCCACCGATCACGTTGCCTGCACGAGCTGTCGCCAGCGCAATGCCGCGCTCCGCCAGATAGCTCTGCCGATACGCAGCACTCACAATCTCCGCGCATGCCTTCGAGCTGGAGTAGGGATCATAGCCACCCAGAGCGTCGGTCTCTTTGTAGCCGCGCAGCGTCTCATGGTTCTCGTAGCACTTGTCCGTCGTCACGCTAACAACGGCTCGGACGCTCTCCGTCTTGCGAACTGCTTCCAGCACGCGTGCGGTACCTATCACGTTGGTCTCATAGGTGCCGATCGGATCGACGTAGCTGTACCGGACCAGCGGCTGCGCGGCCATGTGCAGAACAATCTCAGGAGCGAAGCTGGTCATTGCCTCATTAAGCCTTGCGCTGTCGCGGATGTCGCCACGAATGTCTTCGACTATGCTGCCGACCTTTGCCTCGATAAACAGGCTTGGCTGCGTTGCCGGATCAAGAGCGTAGCCACGGACGACCGCTCCCTTCTGCGCGAGCCATAGTGCGGTCCAGCCGCCCTTGAAGCCGGTGTGGCCAGTAAGAAAGACGCGCCTGCCGCTCCAGAAATCTGTACTCATTACGGCCTCACCATGTTTTCCAGGGAGCCTTCCCAGCACTCCACATCGCTTCAAGCTGCTGCTTATCGCGCAGCGTATCCATAGCCTGCCAGAAGCCATGGTGAAAGAACGCATGGACCTGTCCCTGCGTCACGAGCGTCTCGATGGGCTCGCGCTCGAACATTTGCGCATCATCGGTCACCGAGTCAATGGCCTTAGGACTCAGCACGAAAAAGCCGCCATTGATCCAGCCGCCTTCATCCTGTGGCTTTTCCTGGAAGGAATAGATCTGCGTGTCTTTTAGCCCCAGCGCGCCGAAGCGTGCCGGTGGCTGTACGCTTGTCAGCGTCACAAGCTTGCCGTGCTCTTTGTGGAAGGCAATCGACGCGGTGATATCGACATCGGCAAGGCCGTCGCCATAGGTCATGCAGAAGGCCTCTTCGCCTTCGAGATATGGCTTTACGCGGCGCAGACGGCCTCCCGTGCCGGAACTTTCGCCGGTGTCCACCAGTGTGACGCGCCAGGGCTCGGCGACACTGTTGTGCACGATCATCTTGTTTTCCTTCATGTCGAAGGTGACGTCGGACGTGTGCAGGAAGTAGTTCGCGAAGAACTCCTTGATGACATAGCCTTTGTAGCCGCAGCAGATCACAAAGTCGTTTATGCCATGCTGCGAGTAGAGCTTGAGGATGTGCCACAGGATCGGCCGGCCGCCGATCTCTACCATCGGCTTGGGTCGCAGCGAGGTTTCCTCAGATATGCGCGTTCCTAAACCGCCTGCAAGAATGATTGCCTTCATTGCTTCACGTCCTCAAATCGTTGTGCAGTCGCACTCGCTCATCATATCGCGGTCATAACTTAGCCCGCGCAGCGCTTTGTTATCCTTGATTCATCTATGAGTGAACGGTCCGAACAGCTTCGGCAACAGATCCTCCAACTAACCGCTGAATATCATGCCGAAGCCTTTGCGCCCCGTGAGTTTACGCCGGGCAGCTCCGCCGTGCCCGTCTCGGGCAAAGTGATCGACGCTGCGGATATGGCCGCGGTGGTTGACTCTGCGCTCGACGGATGGTTTACCACGGGTCGCTGGGCCAAGGATTTCGAGCGCAAGCTGGCCCGCTTTGTGGGACTTCGTTCGGCTTCGCTGGTGAACTCAGGATCATCTGCGAACCTCGTGGCGCTCTCGGCGCTTACCAGTCCGAAACTCGGAGACCGCGCTCTCAAGGCTGGTGACGAGGTCATCACTGTTGCCGCTGGTTTTCCGACGACGGTGAATCCGATCTTTCAGAACCGCCTCGTGCCGGTTTTTCTCGACGTGACACTGCCGACGTACGAGATTGATGTGACCCAGTTGGAAGCTGCACGTACCGAGAAGACGAAGGCGGTGATGATCGCACACACGCTTGGGAACGTGTTCGATCTTGACGCAATCTCAGCGTTCTGCAAGCAGCACAACTTATGGTTGATTGAGGACTGTTGCGACGCTCTCGGCTCGACCTACAAGGGCCGCCATGTGGGCACATTCGGCGATATTGCGACGATCAGCTTCTATCCCGCGCACCACATCACGATGGGCGAGGGCGGAGCGGTGTTGACGGATAAGCCGCAGCTGCAGTTACTGATCGACAGCTTCCGCGACTGGGGCCGCGACTGCTGGTGTGAACCGGGTGTGGACAATACCTGCGGTAAGCGTTTCGACTGGCAGCTGGGTACGTTGCCTTGCGGATACGACCACAAATATACGTATTCGCACGTTGGCTACAACCTGAAGGCGACGGACATGCAAGCAGCTCTTGGCTGCTCACAGATAGACAAGCTGCCGCACTTCATCGCTCGGCGCAAAGAGAACTTCGCATACCTCAAGGCTGCGCTGCAGCCGCTGGAGAATGTGTTAAAGCTGCCTGTAGCATCCGAGAACTCCGATCCAAGCTGGTTCGGTTTTCCAATCGGCATCAAGGCGGGAGCGCCATTTACACGCGATCAGCTAACGGCCGCGCTCGAAGCGCAGAAGATCGGCACACGCCTTCTCTTCGCAGGAAACTTACTGCGTCAGCCTGCATACGAGGGCTGGGAGTATCGCCAGATCGGCGAGCTGCCGAATACGGACTATGTGATGAACCACGTCTTTTGGATCGGCGTATATCCAGGCTTGAGTACGGAGATGCTCGATCACATCGTCGCAACGATGTTGAGCTTTGTAGCGCATGCGAAGGCAGGACTGAAGATCGTCTAACCGCGATACCACGCAGCGGTCTTTGTAATGGCCTCTCTCAGCTCGACGGTGACATGCAAACCTAGCTCAGAGCGTGCGCGTTCGATGGAAGGGACGTACGTTGCGGATCGTGTGTCAGATAGAGCGATGCCGTCGATCTGTATTTCAAGGCTAGGTCGCAGCGTCTCTGCCGTCAGTTTTGCCAGCGCTGCGATCGAAATGGCTGCATCCGAGCCGACGTTGTAGGCGCGGTCTGGCTGGCCTTTGGCGAGCAGCGTCCATAGCCATGCGGCGAGGTCGCTCATATAGAGATAAGACCGCAGTGGTGTGCCGTCACCCTTTATGTGGATGCGGCGCCCGGCCATCGCATCGCCGATGAAGTTGCCGAGAGCGAAGTGTGCATCGAGCGGCAGACGTGGGCCAACGAAGGCAAAACAGCGCGCAAGAACGCTGTCGATCCCGCTTTGCAGGCACAGATCTTCCGCAGCCTTCTTGGCAGTGTCATAGGCGCTGCTGGTGGGGTCTGGAGAGCCTGGATATGTCTCGGCTATTTGTGTGATGTCGGTGATGCCGCGGCCATAGACAGCGCCGCTCGAGACATAAAGCAGACGTCGCGCTTCTGTCTGCTTTGCAAAGTGAAGCACATGCCGCGTGCCTTCGATGATCTCGTCGGCCAGCGAATGTTCATCCTGTTGACCGCCGGAATCTGTCGCGGCATGGAGTATATGCGAGTGGCTGGTGGCAGGGAGGTCGAAGTTGCGGACATCGCCTTCAAGGAGCGTAACGGCTGGAGCTTCGGCGATCCATGGTGAGGCTGTGCGAAAGCGAGCAGCGTTGCGTGTGAGGACTGTGACTTGCAGGTCTATGTTCGTTGCGCGGTTGGCGTGGAGCAGCGACTCCAGCAGCCAATGCCCGAAGAAGCCTGTGCCGCCGGTGAGAAAGATGCGCGCACCACGCAGGGCCACGAAGCTCTCGCCCGCAAGCGTCAGTACTCGCTCAAGGTCTTCGGAGGGCAGCGGCTTTGAGAGCATTGTTGTTAGCTCGCGATCTATCCGTTGAGCAGCGAGACGAATTCTGTGAAGCCGCGCCTGGTGGCGATGCTCTCGGCGGTGTCACCCTTGGCGTTCGTGGCGGCCTTATTAGCGCTCGCTTCGAGAAGCGCCTGTCCGACGGAGATACTTCCCTCGACTGCTGCAAGCATCAGCAGCGTCCAACCATTCTCGTTGGTGAGATTGGCGTTCAGACCCTCAGCGAGCGCCTTGCGCAGCGCCGCTTCGTCTCCACGCTTGATGATTGTCTGTGCTGCACGATAAGAAATTGCCATTACTCCGCCAGTTCCTGGGGCTTCGTCCCAAAGTCAATTCCAAAGATATACCGTTCGACCACCATGCAATAGATGTGCTCCAGCGCGAGATGCGATTCCTGGATGTTCATCGTGGTGTCTGACGGGATGATGATGTTGATCTCGGCGAGCGCGGCCATTGATCCTCCGTTGTTGCCGGTGAATGCAATCGTGTGGACATTCAGCTTTTGCGCCTGCGCGAGAGCCTTCACACAGTTCTTTGAGTTACCGCTGGTGGAGATAGCCAGCAGCACGTCGCCCGGCATCGCCAGCGCCTCGATCTGACGCTCGAAGACGTTGTCGTAGCTGTAGTCATTCCCGATGGCGGTGAGAATGCTGGTGTCGGTGGTCAAAGCAATGGCGCGCAGCGCAGGCCTGTCGACAGTGAGCCGTGAGACGAACTCTGCAACGAGGTGCTGTGCGTCGGCAGCGGAACCGCCATTGCCGCAGACCATGAGCTTGCGGCCGTTTCTCATTGCATCAGCCGTAATGCGGCCCGCTTCTACGACTGCTGCATGGATCTGGTCGTCTTCCAGCACGCGGGTCATCGTCGCAATGGATTGTACGAGCTGCGTCTTTACTAACTGTTTCATTCTGTCTGTCATGGCAGCGTCACCGGCTCCTGCCGAGGACTTGCTGCAGGAGTGTCAAAGTTGAGGCGCTCGAGCTCAACCGCATATGGGCGATGCTGAAGCTGCGTGTAAATTGCGCCGACATATTCGCCCATGATGCCGAGGAATACCAGCATGATGGATTGCAGGAAGAACAGGCCGATAATCATCGGAGCCACGCCGACCGAGAACGTGTACCAGAAGATGAGCTTGGCCAACAGATATCCGAACGCTGCCATCAACGACAGGGCTGCTCCCGCGAAACCCGCGAAGGTCGCGAGCCGCAACGGCACCTTCGAATGGTTGATGATGCCCAACATGCCGATGTCGTACAGCGTGTACCAGTTGTTCTTGGTGACACCGAACTTCCGTGCAGGCTGGTCGTATTCAAGCTTGACGGTTGGAAGGCCGATCTCGGCAATCATGCCGCGGAAGTAAGGATAGGGATCGTCGAAGCTCTTCACCAGATCGACGACCTTGCGATCATAGAGGCCGAAACCGGTGTAGTTCTGGATTGTCTCCAAGGAACTGAGCCGCTCGGCCACCTTGTAATACTGCTTGCGCAGCCAAAACATTACCGAACTTTCTTCGCTGGTTCTCTTGATGCCGAGCACGCAGTAGGCGCCTTTTTCCCATTCGGCGATCAGATCGACGATCATCGGCGGTGGGTCCTGCAGGTCGGCAACGATGCCGATCATTGCGTCGCCGCGGGCCTGAAAGAGCGCATGGATAGGTGAGCGGATGTGTCCGAAGTTGCGCGCGTTCACGATGATCTTTACGTTCGGATCTTCGGCAGCGATCATCTTGAGAATCGCAACGGTGTTGTCCCTGGAGGCGTTGTCGATGAAGATGTGCTCGTACTGGTAGCGGCCGATCTGCGCCATCACGGCGCGCACCTGGTTATAGAGATTCAGTACATTCGCCTCTTCGTTGTAGCAGGGCGTAATGATCGAGATGGTCTTTGCGCTCAAAGGTTGGTGCTCTCCTGAAGCTCTCCAGCTAAGTAAGTCTATCTGAAGGATTGTTATGCCTTTGCCTTGAAGGTGACGTGTTTGTGGCCCATGAAGCTGTAGATGGTCGTGAAAAGGATCATCAGCGCACCGGCGATGTAGCCAGCCATGGCTTTGCCTGTTGCGATATGCGTCACCCAGCGCAGAGGCGCTCCGCTCAGGTGCTGCTCAAACGTATGTAGCATCGCGTGCAGAGGTACGCTGTCGCGATGGAATGTGGCCTGTAGCAGCTTTGTCAGGGCGGAGAGCGCAATGAGGCCTGGGATCATGCCGGTCCCGTAGACGGCGAAACACTTCAGCCACTCACGCACGAAGTTACCTTTTGTGCGGAAGACGAAGAACTTGTAGCCGAGGAAGGCGACGGTAATGTTGAGCGGGGTCACGATAACCGACGACAGCACAACCGTCAGATAGAGAAAACGCTGTGGCAACGCGTCGTTCAGCAGGGTCAGTGCGACGGCGAAGGTGACATACGCAAAAGCTGTGTTGAAGATGCCCACGCAGAGATAGCGGACGATCTGACCGGCAGGGAAGAGTGCTGCGACTCGCTCAAGCCGGGACTTCTTCATGACGGTTTCTTCGCGCAGGGTGTCATTCATGCGCGGCTACTCCGGGGCCTTCATCAGGAACACGTCGCGTCCGCTTTGATCGCGAGCTGCGAGCACCGCATCGGCAAACGTCCGCACCGCGCCGATGCCGCCATTCTCAGTCGAGACAAAGCCGCTGCCGGTCTTTGCGCGGTCGCTTACATAGCGGACCACCTCGTCGGCGGCGTTTGCGGGGCATGCAGACATCCCCGCAATTTCCATCGCGAAAAGGTCGTTCACGTCGTCGCCGAAGAAACAGATTTGATCGAGCTGGAGACCGAACTTCTCTGCGAACTCGCGCAGAGCGGTGGCCTTATCGCGGGTGCCTTTGGCTACAAAGGGAATATGCATCTTCTTTGCGAATAGGTCCACCTGCGGTGTGGCCTCGCCAGAGATCAGCGCCATCTTCAGCCCAAGTCGACGCAGCAAGCTGATGCCCATGATGTCGGTGAAGGAAAAGGTCTTAAGCTCCTCGCCGGACGGCGACCACGTGAGTCGGCCGTCGGTGAGGACTCCGTCGACATCAAACGCAATGGCCTGCAAGGTGCGCAGGCCATTCGTCAGCGATTCGGTCGTAGCCATTAGACTGCGGCACCCACGCGGCGCAGCTTCTTCATGACGGGGATCTCTTCTTCGTAGACGCGCTTGATGCCATCGCCCATCGACTGCTCGCAGAGACGAATGTCGCGCACGAGGCGGGAGATGCCGTTCGGTTCAAGTGAGGCTGCCTGGTCTGAGCCCCACATGGCGCGATCCATTGTGATGTGTCGCTCGACACAGCAGGCGCCGAGGACGCGGGCGGCAACCGAGGTCGGAATGCCTGTCTCATGGCCGGAGTAGCCAACCGGAATGCCATAACGCTCGATCATGCTGGGGATGGCCTTCAAGTTAAGCTGTTCGTACTTGGCCGGATAGGTAGATGTCGTGTGCATCAGGATGAGGTTTTCTTTGCCCAGCACCTCAACCGCATGGTCGATCTCGGCATAGGTGCTCATACCGGTGGATGCGATGATCGGCTTTCCGGTCTTGCGCACATGGCGAAGAAGCGCGTCATCGGTCAGCGACGCGGAGGCGATCTTGTATACCGGGGTATCGAACTTCTCGATGAAGTCGACACTGGCCTCGTCCCAGGGAGAGACGAACCAGTCGATCTTGACCTGTTTACAGAAGTTGTCGATCTCGGCATAATCCTCAGCGTCGAACTCGAGACCGTGTTTCAGGTCACCGTTGGTGTCGCCGAAGGGATTGGGTCGCGGCGTCGCGAGTTCGGCGGCGGTGTAGACCACGTCGATGGTGCGCTTTTGGAACTTCACGGCGTCGCAGCCTGCGGCCACGGCTACCGAGATCAGGCGCTTGGCCAGGTCGACATCGCCGTTGTGATTAATGCCGATCTCCGCGATGACATAACAGGGGTGCTCTGCGCCGAGCTGCTTCTTGCCAAGGGTAACGCTGCTGCTCATGAAGGTCTCCATCCCTGGCTCTAGCCGTCCAGGTTGTTGCATTCTGTTGACTGTATTTGGCTACTGCTGTGGTCCCGCCAATCAAAAAGCGAAAGTGTCTTCGACCACGGCTTACCGACTCTCGGATTCTTACAGGGAATCTCTCGGGGTGTCTACCAAAGCGAGGTGAATCAATCAGTTATCCGTGCCATTTGACGCGGATTCCAGACCTGACGTTTCGGTTGCGTTGAGGATATTGGCGCAGAGCGTTGCAACGTCAGCGCAGGTAGCTGTCGTCGCGAGTGATCCAGTCCTGCCGCGGAGGAGCAAATACGTCGAAGTCGACTGTATCTTCCATCGCTTCGGCAGAGTGGGGAAGGTGGCCGGGGATGACGAGTACCTCGCCGGCTCGAACTGTCTTCTCTACGGGCGCGTGCTCATCGCCCAGCAGAAATCGCAGGGCTCCACTCTCGATAAACGAAATCTGCTCGTTTGGGTGGCTATGCCTCGGCACCACGCAGCCCTTCTTCAGCACAATCCGTGCCAGCATCGACTGCTCGCCGGCCACAAACTGCCGGGTCAGCAGGTCATTCATCGGTTCTTCGGGAATCTCGCTCCAGCTTGTGTGTTGCAGATCGTTTGTCATCGACTCAGCTTACAGGCTGTCTAGTCGACAAGCTTCCGTTTTTCAGGGAACACCCTGCGATCGGGATGAAGGGCTCGTGAGAACGTGTTGTAAAGTAGTCATAACAACTTTAAAAGCTGCTGCCCTCGACGCCCGGCGTTCGCCCTTTTGATCCTGTGGGAGAGGTGTAAGGCACTCGCGAAAGGCGCTATTTTGATGGTTTGGTTTCACCAGCTCCCCGCCGCTGAACAGAGTGGTTCGGCGAAGTTCTTTCGCCGCCTCTGTCGAATCATGCCCTTTGCTGTAGTTCCGTTTCTGGGTACAGCGGGAACGCTGTTTGCACAGACCCCTGTCGTTACGGTGGATCGCCTGGCCGCCTTGGAGAAGGCTACCGCTGCAGCGCAGTCCAATGCCGACAATGCCTGGATGCTGGTGAGCGCGGCGCTGGTGCTGATGATGAGCGGTCCCGGCCTGGCGCTGTTCTATGGCGGCCTAGTGCGCAAGAAGAACATCCTCGGCACCATGATGCAGACCTTTGCCATGATGGCGATCGTCACGGTTCTCTGGGCGTTTCTCACCTATTCGCTGGCGTTCGCTCCGGGCAATGCCTTCATCGGCGGCTTCAGCCATGTCTTTCTTCACGGCGTCGGTCTCGCTCCCAACGCTGGCTATGCGCCGACGATTCCTGAGCAGACCTTCATGATCTACCAGTTAATGTTTGCGATCATCACGCCCGCTCTCATCACTGGCGCATTTGCCGAGCGCATGAAGTTTTCTGCGATGCTGGCCTTTCTTACGCTCTGGGCCATCTTCGTTTACAGCCCCATGGCGCATATGGTCTGGGGCATTGGCGGTTTCCTGAACGTCACTGGCGGCAAATTTCCCTGCCTCGACTTCGCTGGCGGCACGGTAGTCCACGTCACTTCCGGTGTCTCCGCGCTCGTAACGGCTCTCTATCTGGGGAAGCGTCTCGGATATCCCCAGAAGGCGATGCCGCCGCACTCGGTGGTTCTCAGCTTTATCGGTGCCTGCCTTCTCTGGGTAGGCTGGTTCGGGTTCAACGCCGGTTCGGCGCTTGGTTCCGGCTCGCTGGCGACTTCGGCCTTTGTTGCGACGCACTTTGGCGCCGCCGCTGCGGCTATCGGCTGGCTGGCTGCGGAGTGGGTTCGCAACGGTAAGCCCTCCGCGCTGGGTGGTATCTCAGGCGCCGTGGCTGGGCTCGTCGGAATCACCCCGGCTGCCGGTTTTGTTACCCCGATGGGAGCGCTCTGGATCGGCCTCATCGTCGGCGTCTTCTGCTTCTTCATGGTCGTCAAGGTCAAGAATATTTTTGGCTACGACGATTCGCTCGATGCCTTTGGCGTCCACGGCGCAGGCGGAACGCTCGGTGCGATCCTCACCGGACTGTTCGCTCGTGCCTTCATCAATCCGGGGGTGAACATTAATGGCCTGTTCGCCGGAAACGCCAGGCAGCTGCTGAACCAGTTTGTAGGTGTCGGCCTCGCGTGGACTATCTCCATCATCGGAACCCTGATAATTCTGTTCATTGTTGATAAGCTCATTGGGCTGCGCCTTAGCGAGGATGACGAGCGCGAAGGTCTGGATATCACCCAGCATGGCGAAGAGGGCTATGACTGGGAGCATGCCTAAAGAAATCCAACAACCACCGGAAACGGAAGAGTGAGTCGAATGCAAAAGATTGAAGCAGTCATCCAACCCTCCAAGCTGGACGCCGTCAAGGACGCTCTGGTCGAAGCGGGCATCTCGGGAATCACCATCTTTGAGGCCCGCGGCCACGGCCGCCAGAAGGGCCACACGGAGTTTTACCGAGGCCGCGAGTACGCCGTCGATCTCCTGCCTAAGATCAAGCTGGAGCTTGTTGTTACGGACGACCTCGCAGAAAAGGCCATTCAGGCCATCATCACCTCAGCCCGCACCGGACGTATCGGTGACGGCAAAATCTTCGTTTCGAAGATCGACGAGGCCATTCGGATTCGCAACGACGAGCGCGGGGAGATTGCGCTGTAAGGGGGAGCAGCGATCAGCGACCAGAGCCATAGTGGTGCAGGACTTCGTGGAGAGTACGAGCGGCAGCTCGCCGAGATTCGTCGCGGTTTTGAGCTGACCGGGGATGGTTTGCGTGCTGCCGCCGCGCGCGCTGCCTTCGTTAATCAGATCATCCTGCGGCTTTGGGCAACCGAGACCGCGGCTCAGCCCCGGCTTCTAAAAGGCGTTGCTATCGCCGCTGTCGGCGGCTTCGGTCGGGGTCTGCTATTCCCCTACTCTGACGTAGACATTTTGTTTTGTGTCGAAAAATCGGTAGGCGCGCTCGCCAAACAACCGATTCGCCAGCTCTCCCAGCAGCTGTGGGACTGCGGTCTGCAGGTCTCCATGAGCACGAGGATGACATCCGACTGCGAACGCTTTGAGCCGGGCAATCCTGAGTTCGCGATCTCCCTGCTCGACCTTCGCTCCATTGGTGGCGATGTCGAATTGTTCGCGCGGCTGCAGGATAAGACCGTTGCCAAGCTGCGCACCAAGGACGCCAAATCGATCGCCGCGGAGCTCGCGCGACTAACGCTGGAGCGCCACGGCAAATACGGCAACACTCTTTTCCATCTGGAACCCAATATCAAGGAGTGCCCCGGAGGCTTGCGCGATGTGAACGTCTGCGAATGGCTGCGTTCGCTGCGCAAGGACGCTTTGGAAGACTCGGAAAGCGAATTCCATAGCGCGCTTGCCTTCCTGGCTTCGGTGCGATGCTTCCTGCACTACCGTCATCAGCGCGACGACAATACGCTCGATTGGCTGGCACAAGATGCCGCAGCCGAGCAGGGCATTGGGCTCGGCCGGTCCGCTGTCGGAGCGCACCGTGTCGACGCTGCTTACTGGATGCGCGCGTACTTTCGCCACGCCCGCATTATCGAGCGCAGCCTTATCCGCGAGGCCGAAACCTCGGAGGTCCGCCTCGAGAGCGGACCCTCCTCGCGCCGCCTCAAGCTGCCACCGACGCCCGGCTTCAGGCTGGAGGGCGGCCGTATTGAACTGGCACCGCGCAGCGCTGGCGGCTTCGATCCAGCACGCGATCCAGAGATTGTGCTGGCGGCCTTTGCCGCGATGGCCCGCACTGCCGCTCGCTTCAGCCCGGAGAGCGAGGAGCGTATCGGCGATGCCATCCCGCTGCTCTCAGCGAACCTCGAAGAAGGTCCCGGCCTGTGGCAGCAGCTTTCGGCCATCCTCACCGGCGAACGAGCCGGTGTGGCCCTTCGCACGATGCACGCGCTTGGCATGTTGGAGTTGATCCTGCCTGAATTCCATGGCATCGATGCGCTTGTGATCCGCGACGCCTACCACCGCTACACGGTCGATGAGCACACCTTCGTGCTGATTGACACGCTCCACGACCTTGAGACTGAGCCGCCCACGGGAGCGCCCGACTGGCGTGTTAAGTTCGGCTCCATGGTGCGCGAACTTCAAAACCCTGCGCTGCTCTATCTTGCCGCGCTTCTTCACGACACCGGCAAGGGCCACTCCGGAGACAGCCACGCGAGTGAGAGTGCCCGCATGGCACGCGATGTGCTGACGCGGCTGGAGATGGACTCCTATGATGCAGCACTGGTTCTACATCTGATCGAAAGCCATCTCGATATGTCTGCCGCGCTGCGCCGGGATATCTTCGACACCGAAACCGTTCGCAACTTCGCAGCCAAAGTGCAAACGCATGAGGCCCTGCGCATGTTGACGCTCTTTACCTATGCAGATATTGCGGCGGTGCATCCGGATGCGCTAACCCCCTGGAAGGCCGAAAATCTGTGGCGACTTTCCATGGCCGCGGCGAATCATCTCGACCGCAACGTCGACGAGGACCGTTTTCACGCTACGGGTGCTGCGGAAGACGCGGCTCCGGTGAGCACAGAGACACGCGACAAACTGACCCGCGTCCTCTCGCTCAACCGCGGGCATGAGTCTGCAGTGCGTGAGTTCCTTGAAGGCTTCCCGGAGCGCTACGTCAACACGCGTTCGCCTGAGGTCATCGCGCAGCACTTCCAGATGACCCATAACTTCGCCGTGGAGCCCTTTCAGATCGCCTTTCAGCATGGAGCGGTGAGTGAGATCACGCTGGTTACACAGGACCGCCCCCGCCTCTTCGCTGGGATGGCAGCGGCGCTGGCTGCCTGGGGAATGAATGTGGTGACGGCTGACGCCTTTGCGAACTCTGCCGGCGTCATCGTCGATACCTTCCGCTTCACCGATACCTTCCTCACGCTTGAGCTAAACCAATCAGAGCGAGAGAGGTTTGTCTCGAGCGTTCGCGAGCTGGTTTCCGGTAAAGCCTCTGTGGAAAAGCTCCTCAGTAGTCGGCGCCGCGTCCGCCGCAAGGCTCCCCGCGTCGTGGCCGAGACGCGCGTTGAGATCGACAACACTGCCTCCTCGCACAGCACTCTGGTGCAGATCATCGCGCAGGATGTTCCAGGGCTGCTGCGTGCCGTCAGTGCCACCTTTGGAACGCTGGGCCACAACCTGGAAGTGGCTTTAATCGACACCGAAGGCGAAACCGCGATCGACGTCTTCTACATCACCTCCGACGGGGATAAGCTCGACGGTTTACAGGAAGCCGAGCTCCGGACGGCGCTGTTGAAGGCCATCGCAGAGAACGCCGAAGCTACTTAGTTAGCTGCACTGACCAATACCTGTGGCTGGTGACGCTTCCAGCCAACTAGCTTCGCTTGAAGCGCATCACACCGTATACTAAGACTTATGATTCAAGATACCGACTCCACCACCACTTCCAAGGCGCAAATACCGCAGCGAAACGACCGATACATCTTCGGCACGCTCGACAGCTTCGGCAAAAACCGCGACAAGCTGGATGAGGTGAACTGGGGTGATGAACAACCCGAAGGCGTCGTGCTCGCCTCGTTAGACGCAGCCATTAACTGGGTTCGCAAAAACTCCGTCTGGCCTATGACCTTCGGTTTGGCCTGCTGCGCAATTGAGATGATGTCCATGGGCGGTTCGCGTTACGATATCGCCCGCTTCGGAGCTGAGGTGTTTCGACCCTCGCCACGCCAGAGCGACCTGATGATCATTGCTGGTCGCGTGTCACAGAAGATGGCTCCGGTCATCCGACGTCTATACGAGCAGATGCCGGAGCCGAAGTGGGTTATTTCGATGGGCGCTTGTGCGACCTCAGGCGGAGTCTTTAACAACTACGCCCTGCTGCAGGGAGTGAATCAGGTCATTCCAGTGGACGTTTATGTCCCGGGCTGCCCACCGCGACCCGAGCAACTGCTCTACGCGATCACCCTGTTGCAGGAGAAGATTCAGGCTAGCAAGGGCTCTATTAAGGAGACCCTCAACCTGGGTTAGGACCCAACCCCTGTCACTTGCTCGACGTTTGACGCTTCTTTCGTCATACATCGGCCGGTGAGCAGGTAGCTATTGCGAAACTCGTCACCTGCGGATTTTCTTCTGGACACAGAAGTCAACTGCTGTAAACTTTGTGGGAAACCTCTTGGACCGGACTGCCATCTCACAAAAAGTCAACTCTTTGTCCGGCCTTTGTAACTTTAGTACTAATTTCGTGGAGGATTGTCGAATGTCTTATCGCCCGTTACGCAATATCAGTCGGTTTGTTCTGGCTGCTTGTGCGGTTACCCTAGGTGCCACCAGCCTCACTGCGCAAACCGCGCCCAGCACTGCCATGACTGGCCCCAATCCTTCGCGTGTAGACATCTTTATGGGCTACTCGTACTTCGGCGCGCACGGTCAGGTCAAGCCTTTTGGCCTGCCTTACTCCTCGGTCGATGAGGGTGCAATCGGCAGCGGTGCTTACTACTTTAACAAGTACGTCGGCGGCGAAGTTGCCTTCATCGCGAACCCGAACGGCAACAACGACGGCCTGTATGGCGCTTATGCCGGTCCCATCTTCCGCGCTCCGATGCAGAACTTCACGCTCTTCGCGCACGGCCTCGCTGGCGGCGTAAAGATCGCCGGACCGAACAACAGCACCAGTGCTGCTCTGTTTGAGCACGAGCCCTACACCTGGGGCCCTGGACTGCTGGTGGGCGGCGGTATGGACTATGACCTGCCCTTCTTTCATCACCGCCTCGGTCTGCGCCTGTTTGAGGCTGACTACCGCTACATCCACGCTGACTTCGGTCCTGCAGGCACGATCCCGACCGGCGGCGTTCTTGGCGGCCGTGCAAACATCGGCGCAGCTGAGTTGAGCTCCGGTCTTCTCTTGCACTTCGGTAGCATCCTTCCTCCGCCGCAGGTCACCTACACCTGCGCTGTGACGGCTCCGACCGGTGCTATCTACCCGGGTGACCCTGTCACGGTAACGGGAACGGCTGCGAACCTGGATCCCAAGAAGCCTGCCACCTACGCATGGACGGCTGATGGCGGTGCTAAGGTCTCTGGCACCTCCAGTGTGGCTGCTGTCGATACCGCTGGCCTCGCGCCGGGTACCTACGCAGTCAAGGGTCACGTGGAATATGGCAAGAAGCCGTACGCAATGGCTGACTGCTCGGTTCCTGTAACCATCAGCGCTCCGCTGCCTCCGACGGTCTCCTGCTCGGCTAATCCGTCGACCGTGAAGCCTGGCGATTCGTCCACTATCACGGCAAGCGGCAGCAGCCCCGAAGGCTACCCGCTGACCTACAGCTATTCGTCGACTGCCGGCACCATCAACGGCAACACGTCGTCGGCTACGCTCTCTACCTCTGGCGCAGCGCCGGGTACCATCACGGTCACCTGCAACGTCGTAGACAGCAAGGGTATGACCGCTTCGCAGCAGACTACGGTAACGGTTGAGGCTCCTCCGGCTCCCCCGGCACCGCAGGCAACAGCTTTGTGCAGCATCAACTTCGACCGCGACAAGCGCCGCCCGACGCGCGTTGACAACGAGGCTAAGGCTTGCCTCGATGACATCGCTCTCACGGCTCAGCGTCAGGCAGATGCCAAGCTCGCCATTACCGGTAACTCCGAGCCCGTAAAGATCATGGGCAAGAGCACCCCGCGTAAGGAAGAGATGGCAACGAAGGAAGCGACCAAGAAGGCTGCTGAGCGCGCTGTCAATGAGAAGGCTTACCTGGTTGGCGAGAAGGGCATCGATGCTTCGCGCATCTCTGTCTACACCGGCACCGCAGGCACCAACTCTGCTTCGACCATGCTGATCCCGGCTGGCGCAACGCTTGACATGACGGGCATCACGCCGGTCGATGAGAGCGCTGTCAAGGCCATCCCCCGCTCGGGTATGGGCATGAAGCACAAGAAGTAAACGAAGCTGCAACCGAAGGCCGGCTGGGACTCTCCCAGCCGGCCTTCTTCTTTTGTGGATGGCCTCGCTCGCCGATGTACCGGAATCTGTACAACTCCGCACCTCTGGAGGGCTGGCTTGCGATAGCCTGTTTGTTGGGAGAATCTTGTTGAACGTGCGCGCTTTTCGTCTATCGGCTGTTGCCTCACTGTTTTTATCTGTCTCGGCGTCGCTTTATGCTGAGGTCAGTTGGTTTCCCCTCGGGCCGTTCGGCGGCGATGCCCGCGCGTTCGCGGCGGATCCCCGCGACGCAAAGCATATCTATCTCGGCACAGCGACGGGCTGGGTTTATGACTCGCATGATGGGGGAATTACCTGGAAGCGCGTGGCCCAGATCGCCCATCGCAACGACCTTGTGATCGACCACATCCTCGCCGACACAAAGGATCCGCTTCGCCTGATCGTTGGCGGATTCACGCCGGAACATCCTGATGGAGGTCTCTGGATCAGCGAAGATGGTGGCCAGAACTGGTACGCGCAGGCGGAGATGCACGGCCAGGCCGTCCTGTCCCTCGCACGCTCGGCGAGCGATCCCCAGATCTTGATTGCAGGTACGCTTCGTGGCGTCTTCCGCTCAAAGGACAATGGCACACACTGGAGCCAAATCAGCCCTCCGGCCAGCACCGAAATTCATGAGGTGGAGTCGATCGCCATTGATCCGACTAATCCCGAGGTGATCTATGCGGGGACCTGGCATCTGCCTTGGAAGACCATAGATGGCGGAGCGCATTGGGAAAACATCAAGAATGGCATCATCGACGATTCGGATGTGTTCTCGATCATCATCGACCCGACGCAGCCTAAGGTCGTCTACGCAAGCGCATGTTCAGGCATCTACAAGAGTCTGAACGCTGCGGGCGAATTTAAGAAGGTTCAAGGGATTCCATCGACGGCGCGCCGCACGCGCAAGCTGGCGCAGGACCCCAAGCATCTGAACACGGTCTACGCTGGCACCACGGAAGGCCTGTATCGCACGCTCGACGGTGGAGAGCACTGGAGCCGTCTCACCGGCCCGGAGCTTATCGTCAACGACGTGTATATCGATCCCGAAAACCCTGACCACGTACTGCTCGCGACCGATCGTGGCGGCGTTCTCGCGAGCGAAAACGCTGGCGAGAGCTTTCATAGTTCAAATGGCGGGTTCTCCGCGCGACAGATCATTGCGTATGCCTCCGATCCGCACAATCCTGCGCGTCTCTATGTGGGAGTTGTGAACGATAAGGAGGTTGGCGGTGTCTTCACCAGCTCCAACGCGGGCCTTAGCTGGCAGCAGAAGAGCTCCGGCCTCGGCGGTCGCGATGTTTTCAGCCTTGCCGCGACGCAGGATGGCGTGATCCTCGCTGGAACGAACCGAGGCATCTTTCGCCTGCAGGACGACAACTGGCTGGACACAGGCGTTCTCCATGCGAGTAGCGAGAAACCCCCGGTCGTCGTCGTGGGAGCGAAGGGCGTAGCTGTTCGGCCGCGGGGCGAAAAATCCGCAGGCGCGAAGAAAGCGGCTGCGGCGGAACATCTTGATGACCTGATCTATACCATCACGCCCGAGGTGAATGCGATCTATGCAGGCACATCGAACGGTTTGCTGCGCGGCGACGCGTTCGGCAATGGATGGACGCGTGTCTCGTCACTAAAGATGGACGAGGTCCGATATGTAGCGATCGACGGCCACACGCTGCTGGCTGCGGGGCTAAAGCAGATGCAGGTCTCCAGCAACGCAGGGCAGAGCTGGAAGCCGGTGGAGCTTCCTGCTGGCTTGACGCAGGTTTCGGCGCTGGCGATCGACGATACGAAGACAATCTGGGTAGGTGGACGCGAAGGGCTCTTCCGGTCGTCGAACCAGGGTGAGTCGTGGCAGCCGACGACTGGACTGGCGTTGAACGATGTGGATTCCATCTACTTCGACGCTCCAAATCAGCGACTGCTAGTAACGACGGCGCAGTCGAGCTTCGTGTTTGCAGTGCATGTTCCGGACTACAAGGTGAACTACTGGAATAGTGGCTGGAAGCTGCGGTTTGCCCGTCCGGTTGGCGATCATCTCGTGGCAGCGACGTTGTTCGATGGCGTTGTCGTGCAGCCGCGGATGGTCGATTCTGCAGTGGCACCGCTGAATCCTGGAACATCTCCCGCTTCGGCTGTTGCTGCGACTGCAATTTCTGCACAGCCGTAGCATTGCGCGGTAACAGGTGCGCGTCGGTTGCGATGCGCACCTGTCGCGGCGGTAGAATAGAGGCATGGCCGCAACGTCCGTAATAACCAGCCCTCGCCACAGCTTCCAGACCGATGATCCCGCGCTTGAGCCGATTGCTCGCAAGGTGGAGAACGGTGAACGCCTGACCTTCGACGACGGCCTTGCGCTGTATCGAACGGGCGACATTCTTGCGGTTGGCTGGATGGCGAACCTGGTGCGCGAGCGCTTGCATGGCGACATGACGTACTTCAACGTCAACCGCCACATCAATCCCACGAACATCTGTGTTGCGAGCTGCCGTCTCTGCGCCTTTGGCCGCAAGAAGGGCGAAGCGGACACGTACACGATGGCGCTCGAAGAGGCCTGGGAGACTGCTGGTAAAGGACTGACCGAAGCGGTGACCGAGTTCCATATTGTGGGCGGTCTTCATCCTGATCTTCCGTACGAATACTACCTCGATCTCGTGAAGGGTTTGAAGCAGCGCTATCCGCAGGTGCATGTGAAGGCGTTCACGATGGTGGAGATCGCGTTCTATGCGAAGAAGGCGAAGGTGTCGATTGCCGAGGCTATCGACATGATGGTTGCGGCAGGCGTCGATTCCTGTCCGGGTGGCGGAGCTGAGATCTTTGCTGACCGCGTTCGGCACATCATCTGTGACCACAAGATCGACGGCTCGGAGTGGATCGATACGGCTCGGCTGGTGCACAAAGCTGGGCTGCGGTCGAATGCGACAATGCTTTACGGACACATCGAAAACGACGAAGACCGCGTAGACCACATGATGAAGCTGCGTGACTTGCAGGACGAGACTGGCGGTTTTCAGACGTTCATTCCGCTGAGCTTTCATCCGGATCACACGGCGCTGAGTCATCTGCCGAAGTCGACTGGGATGACAGACATTCGGCAGATTGCTGTGAGCCGTTTGCTGCTGGATAACTTCTCGCACATCAAGAGCTACTGGCAGATGGTGACGCCGAAGATGGCGCAGATCTCGCTGCGATTTGGAGCGGACGATATCGACGGAACCGTGGTGGAAGAGAAGATATATCACGATGCCGGAGCGAAGACGCCGCAAGGACTGCGAAGGCAGGATCTGGTGCGACTGATCACCGAAGCTGGCCGCGTGCCGTTCGAGCGCGATACGCTGTATCGCGAGGTGACGCGCAGCGAGGACAGCTTTACGGTTGCAGTTTAGCTGGCGTTCGTAGTTGGTCCCAAAAGCAGGTGCTTCGCTGCGCTCAGGATGACAATTCATTGAAGTTGAGAGCTTATCTTCCGAGCGACCTGGATGCGATGGTTGCTCTCGATGACGTGTGCTTCGAGGCGGAGTTTCGATTCTCGCGGTCGTCGATGCGGCGATTTGCCGAGGTGCAGAAGGCTCGCGTTGTCATTGCTGAGGAAGACGGCGAGATTGCTGGCTTCTGCATCGTTCATGTGGAGCGAGGCGTTCCTCGCGTCGGTTATGTGGTGACGCTCGATGTGGCTTTGGCGTTTCGTCGTCGCGGTCTGGCTAGCTTGATGATGGCTGAAGTCGAGCGACTTGCGGGGGAAGCTGGATGCGAGTTGCTGGGACTTCACGTTTGGACCGACAATGCGGCTGCTGTTCGGTTTTATGAGCGAATCGGGTTTGCGTATTCACGGACCGAAGCTGCATTCTATGGCGAAGGTCGTGATGCGCTGGTGCTGGTGAAGATGCTGGGGTAGCTACCCCTCCCCCCATACTTTTGGGGTCAAAGTTTTCATTGCAGGGTGGTTAGGTCTGGCTTTCGGTGGCCTAAGGGTGCATCGAGATTGGCGAGTCCAAAGGCGGCGTTGCGCCCTTTTTCTCAAGCTCTAATTTAAGTATAGCTCGCTGAGCCAGCGAATATGCATTTGTTTTTAGGGGTGTAAGTGGTCTAAAGTCAATGGTTTGAGGTGTGGTGGCGGAGGTTGGGGGCTTGACAGCAATTTGGGCGGCGGGCGTCGCGACTGGCAGCGAACTCATGCCCCTGAAGCCAGCGGTCGAGGGAGCGCATCGGGTTTAGTTTAGCTGGCGGTGAGGGTGGTGGCAGTGTCGAGGAAGGCAAGTCAGTCGTTTCGCTTCGCTACACTCCGGCCTGCGGCAGCAAGGAAACACGCGTTGGGTGGGGCGTTGATGGCACGGCTGAAGCCGTGCCCCTTCGATGGTGGCGGTGTGGGTGGCATCCTGCGGACCCACATCTCGCAAGGGAAACGTAGACGCAGATTCCCTTCGGGAATGACAAGGAAAAATGAGGCTAACGACAGTGACTCGAGGTCAGTGGATGAGGCGGGCTTCGTAGCTTCGGTTGAAGCGGAGGACGGCGGCCCATTCGCCGTGCTGGTCGAAGTTGGCTACGACGGTGCCGCCGAGGAGGGTGGCGATCTCCTGCGGGGTGAGGTCGTGGCTGGTGGCGAAGGCTCGGCCTCGGGGGGTGTTGGGGTGGGCGATGAGGTAGCGGCGGAGGTTGGGGTCGACGAAGTGGGTGGTGAAGACGATGGCGGTATCGTAGCTGGCGATGCCGGTGTTGGCTGTCTCGGCGACGAAGGGCTGCAGCGAGGGGCGGGTGAAGTCTTCGAGGGCGACGGCCTTGATGGGGTGCTGGACGTAGCCGAGTTCGGGTTTGAAGAGGTCGGTGGTGACGGGCCAGGCGGTGAGGACGGTCGCGGTGGGGTAGTGCTGAGCGACGTAGTCGATGGCCTGCTGGTGGGCGACGATCATGTCGCGGTAGGTGAGGCTGTCTTCGGGGGCGAAGGCGGTGGGCGGGTTGATCCACCAGGCGGAGATGAAGGCCAGAGCTGTGACGGCGGTGAAGGCTGCGGCGTAGTGCGTGCGCTGCTGCCAGAGGTAGACGCAGAGGAGCAGGATCAGCGGGTAGATGGGGAGGAGATAGCGCGTGAGGAGGGCTCCGCCGAGGATGGAAAAGGCGAGCCAGTTGGAGAGGATGAGGAGGCAGGGAACGGGGAATAGGGAGTAGGGAGAAGGGAGTGCGCTCGCGCCTTCGGCGCTCGCTCTTGCAAGTGCGGGGGGCCCTCCACTATGGCCTGCGGCCTCCGGTTGAGATGACAGCTTATTTCCACTGGAGCGGGTGGGGCGTTTTGGGAGGAAGAGGCAGGCGAGGGCGAGGAGGATGGGGAGCCAGATGTTGCGCTGCCAGAAGAGGTGGACGAAGCGGTAGCGGATGGCCTGGAAGATGTGGGCGGCGGTGAAGTTGGCGGTGGCGTTGTAGCGGAGATATTCGGGATTGCCGAAGGTGAAGCCGGTCATGTGGTGGTGGAAGGCGTACCAGAGAACCAGCGGGAGCAGCGGGAAGCTGAGGGCGGCGAGCCAGCGGAGGTGTGTCCGGCGCTGGGAGGGGTTGCGGAAGAGGAGATAGAGCTCGAGCGCGGCCAGGGTGGCTGGCTCGAGGATGGCGGTTTCTTTGGAGAGGGCGGCGAGGGCGAAGAGGAGGGCGACAGGGAGAAGGGAGTAGGGAGTAGGGAGTACGCTTCCGCTTGCGGCGCTTGCTGCTGCAACTGCAGGTCTCTCCACTTTCCCTTCGGCGCGCTTCGCTTGCTCAGGGTCCGGTCGAGATGACCTATCTGTGGGGATTGCTGGAGCAGGTCCTTCGACTTCGCGCTGCGCGCTGCGCTCAGGATGACAAGGTTCGAGAGGGGAGGTGAACCACACAGCTTGCGGAAGGTAGAGGGCGAAGGCCCAGAGGGTGAAGGCTGCGGCGAAGATGTCGGCGTGGGCGAGGGTGGATTGGGTGTACCAGATGGGGTAGACGGCGGTGAGGAGGGTGACGGTGCAGGCGGCGGTGGGGCCGAGAAGACTCTGGGTGAGGCGAAGTACGGCGAGGAGGGCGGCGGCGGCGAAGGCGCAGACGATGAGGCGCGTCGCGAGGATGTGGAAGCCGGTGAGGTGCCAGAGGGTGCCGAGGACGACGTTCGGCAGCGGCGGGTGGGCGTTGGTGAAGTGCGGGACGAGCCAGCCGTGGTGGTAGAAGTCGAGGGCGGCTGGGATGTAGTAGCCACCTTCGTCCCAGAAGTAGGGGAGGCGGAGGAGGGTGAGGTGGGTGAGCGCGACCGCAATGAAGAACAGGGGGAAGAGGAACGAAGAGCGAACTGAGACAAGGCGGGTTGCGGCGCGGTGGAGCACGTGGGGCTGACCTCGAGGGAAAGCTCCATTTTAGTGGAGGGTAAGAAGAGTGAGGGTTTGTGGAGGTGTGGACGGTGTTCATCCCACCCATCCGCGAGGAAGCTGCGTATGGATGGGGCACCCGGCACCCGGGCGTTAAGGCGGGACCGGGTTTTGTTCAGCGTAAAGCTAAGAGTGTGTGAGCGAGGAGTGGACGTCGGTTGTGAGAACGAGAAAGCCCGACCTTGTTCGGTCGGGCTGTGTGAGCGCGGTGGATGAAGAGAGTTAGTGGATGGGGCCGCCGGGGATGATCTGGAGGGGGGCATTCGGCTGCGGGGTGTCGAGCGAGATGGGGCCGAAGGTTTCCTCGTACTGGGCCAGGTTGTGGGAGAGGATGTTGTGCAAGGCCTTGGCCTGCTGCGGGCTGAGATAGATGCCCTGAAAATTTTCGACAGAAACCTCTTCAGGAGATTGACTGCTGAGCGTTCCGAAGACGAGCATGAAGTCCCAGACGGAGAGGCGGACCTGGACGCTGTTGGCGTAGGAGTCGCGGTAGTCGGGAGTTTTGGAAAGAGTGATGCGCGGTTCGGGACGTGCCTGGCTCATGAGCTTGGGTTTCCTGGGCTTTAAGAGGTTGGTGCGGGAGGGGGGACTCGAACCCCCACGCCGGAGCACAGGCTTCTAAGACCTGCGTGTCTGCCATTTCACCACTCCCGCAATGGGTCTAGGCTATCAACAAAGCAGGGTGTAGGGAATAGGGCGCTGGGAATAGGCGTGGAAAGGTGGGAGCAGCATCCTATTTGGAGGGCGCGGATGGCCGATGAAGTGGGGATGGACTGAGGGTGAGTTTGCGACGGATGCGGGTTGTAGTGCATCCTATACAAGAAAGTTGATAAAGGGACACTCAACATGCCAAATGAATTTGTAAGCGTCATCAAGCCGAGCACCGATAAACCGGGCGAGAGCGAAGGTCGTGCGCGGTCGTATCCTGTTTTGCCCGTGAGGGATACGGTACTTTTTCCGCACGCGGTGCTGCCGCTGACGGTGGGACGAGAGAGTTCCATCCAGCTGATTCAGTCGCTGGGTGAAGAGAAGACCATCCTTGTGGTGGCGCAGCGGGATGCCCGCCAGGATGCTCCGGATGGAGGCGACCTGTATGAGGTGGGAACGCTCGCTACCGTACATAAGGTTGTTAAGATGCCGAACCAGAGCCTCTTTGTGTTTACGGAGGGTACGGAGCGGGTGAAGCTGGGGGCATTCACACAGACGCAGCCGTTCTTGGCGGCGGAATATGAGCCGCTGGGCGAGACGCTGGCGGCGGAGTCGTCTGAGCTGGAGGCGTTGCAGCGCAGTGTGCTTGAGCAGTTTCAGGAGATTGTAAGCGCGTCTTCGACGCTGTCGGATGATCTGCAAACGATTGCGCTGAACATCGATGAGCCGTCGCGGCTGGCGGATTTTATTGCGGCGAGTCTGCCGTTTCTGACGACGATCGAGAAGCAGGATCTGCTGGAGAAGACGGATGTCCGGTCGCGGCTAGAGATGATCAATGGGCAGCTGGCGAAGGAGCTTGAGGTGCAGCAGTTGCGCAACAAGATCCAGAGCGAGGTACAGGACTCGGTACAGCAGAGCCAGCGCGATTTTTATCTGCGTGAGCAGATGAAGGCGATTCAAAAGGAGCTGGGCGATCTCGACGAAGGTCAGAAGGATGTGGCTGACCTGAAGGAGAAGATCGAGGCGGCCGGGATGCCGGAGGATGTGAAGAAGGACGCGCTGAAGGAGCTGAGCCGGTTGAGCCGGATGAATCCTGCGGCGGCGGATTACTCGCTGACTCGGAATTATGTGGAGTGGCTGGCGGTGCTGCCGTGGTCGAAGGGCTCGGCTGGCGAGGTGGACATCAAGAAGGCGAAGGAGTTTCTGGATGAGGACCACTACGGCCTGAAGAAGGTGAAGGACCGCATTCTGGACTACTTGAGTGTCCGGCGGTTGAAGCCGGATATGAAAGGGCCGATTCTTTGCTTTGTCGGGCCTCCGGGCGTGGGTAAGACCTCGCTGGGACGGTCGATCGCCCGGGCGCTGGACCGTAAGTTCAGCCGCATCTCGCTGGGCGGTATGCATGATGAGGCGGAGATCCGCGGACATCGCCGGACGTATATCGGCGCGCTGCCGGGACAGATCATTCAGCACCTGAAGAGGGTCGGCGTGAACGATCCGGTGTTCATGCTGGATGAGATTGACAAGCTTGGTCGCGACTTCCGTGGCGATCCGGCGAGCGCTCTGCTGGAGACGCTTGATCCGGAGCAGAACAACACGTTCCGCGACAACTATCTGGATCAGCCGTTCGATTTGAGTAAGGTGCTGTTTATCTGCACGGCGAACCAGTTGGACACGATTCCGGCGCCCCTGCTGGACCGCATGGAGATCATCGAGCTCACGGGTTACACCGAAGAGGAGAAGGTCAACATTGCGGAGCGATACCTGGTGCCTCGGCAGATCAAGGAGAACGGGATTACGGAGGAGACGATCGAGTTTCCGACGGAGTCTGTTGGCCTGGTGGCTCGGCATTACACGCGCGAGGCTGGCGTGAGAAAGCTGGAGCAGCAGATTGGAACGATCTGCCGGAAGACGGCGCGCAAGGTGGCGGAGTATGTGCCGATTGAGGCAGAGGTGCTTCCAAATGCAGATTCCTCCGCTTCGCTGCGGAATGACAAAGAATTGCCTGAAAATGACAACGCCAGGATGCCGAAGCTGGTGATTACGCCTGAGGTGGTGCACGAGTTCCTTGGCGGCATCAAGGTGCGCGTGGATACGGAGATTGCCGAGCGCACGAAGCGGCCGGGCGTTGCGGTCGGACTAGCGTGGACTCCTGCTGGCGGCGATGTGTTGTTCATCGAGGCCAACAAGATGAAGGGCAAGGGCGGCTTCACGATGACCGGGCAGATCGGCGACGTGATGAAGGAGTCTATGCAGGCTGCGCTGACGTGGGTGCGGTCGAATGCTTCGGCCCTGGGACTGGATGAGGATGTGCTGAAGGATATCGATCTGCACATCCACGTGCCGGCGGGAGCGATCCCGAAGGACGGTCCAAGTGCTGGCGTGACGATGGCGACGGCACTGGTGTCATTGCTGACTGACAGGCCGGTGCATCCGCTGCTGGCGATGACGGGTGAGATCACGCTGAGCGGCAATGTACTGCCGGTGGGTGGCATCAAGGAGAAGTTCCTTGCGGCCAAGCGCGCCGGGGTGCTGGATGTGATCCTGCCGATCGATGTGAAGACGAATGTGGAGGAAGACTTGACGGCCGAGCAGATAGCCGGGGTACGAATTCACTATGCAACTCGCATCGAAGATGTACTGGCGGTAGCTCTGCCGAAGGGTGCAGTCGAGGCCCATCAAGACGAGGCTGTGCGGGAAGAGATTCTCGTTGCTGCCGAGTAGTGGTTGTGAGGAAAGTACGCAGGCCCCGGAGAGATCCGGGGCCTTTGCTTTTGGAGTGACGCTGACAGCTGTGCCCAGATTTGGGAGGTGCAACGTATTTATAGGGTTGGGCCGAGGGCTATTTTTCTTGTGGAATCGAAAGCGGCCTATGCGGGTTTGGGGCAATTGCTGGAGGGCAAGAGGTTCCGGGGTCGCAAAGTTTTTATACCCCTTGTGTGGTATCAAGTAGCGCGGTTTACGAAGTCCGAAATGGGAATTGGACCGTACTATTAGTAAAGCCCCTAGACAGGCCCCTAAGATTTGTAGTTTTCTGGAGAATTTCGTTGTTAAACGTGCGTTCGCTTTCCCTTTCCCTCTCTCTCTCTGTCCTTCTTGCGACCGGTCTGACCGGTTGCTCCGGCGGCAGCTTCAGCTTCCCTGATGCTTCGGTAAATCCGACGGCCACGCAAGTTGGCTCCATCACTGGAAGCAACTATGGTGGTCACGCTCCGCTCGTAGGTGCCCATGTGTACCTCGTGGAGCCTGGCACCTCCGGCTATGGATCGGTGGTCAAGGGTCTGCTGAACACCACCGGCGCCACGACGAAGAACGGTTCGTGGACGAACTCCGGTAATCCCAGCGATGAGTTTGTGCCTGCGACCGATGCGGCAGGCAAGCCTTTTTACGGCGTACAGACGGATTTGACGGGAGCTTTCAACATCTCCGGTGACTATACCTGCGATGCGGGCGTTCCGGTGTATCTGATCGCGTACGGCGGCGATCCGAGCTTTCCTTCGGCGGCAAACTATACGTATGCCATCTCCAAGGTGGTGGTGACGGGGTCGGGTAGCAATTACACGTATACGTTCACGGTGAGTGTTCCCCCGGAGCTGGCGTATATCGGTGAGGGAGTGACGATTTCAGGTGCGTTTAGCGGAACGACGTTCACGCCGACGGGTACAGGCGTGATCGCGGGTTCGGGAGCGACAGCGCTTTCGACGACGCAGTTTTCGCTGTCTTCGACGACGGGAACAGCCGGGACCTATACGCCAGCCGGTATGACGGCGGCGCTCCTGCCGACGTTCAATCCGAGCGCGGTGAACATGGCGATGCTGGGCATCTGCCCGAGTTCAGGCACATTCCAGGGTGTGATCAACTATGTGTACATGAACGAGGTTTCGACGGTGGCTACGGCGTATGCGCTGGCGGGCTTCGTGAACTCGTCGGCTACCTCGCAGGCGGGCAACGACGAGTTCCACATCGGATCGTCGGGAACGACGCAGGCGCTGCAGGGTATTGCGAATGCGGCGTTGACGGCGGCGAACCTGTACAACATCCAAGGTGGACCGGTGTCGACTACGTTTGCCGGTGAAGGCCATTTGGCGAATACGGTAACGGCGGGTGGTAATGGCGTTGTGCCGCAGACGACGCTCGACAGCCTGGGTAACATTCTGGCGGCGTGCGTGGATTCGCAGAACACGTACCGCATTACGTCGGCTACGGGCGTGACGCCAGTGACGTTCAGCGGAACTCTTTCGACGACCTGCCAGAATCTATTCCAGTACGCATCGGACAACGGCGTGTATGACACGACGACGTATAACTCGTCGCTCAAGACAGGGCACCAGGCGTTCAATATTGCGCAGGCGGCGTTCAACATCGCGAGCTTTGGGCAGGGTGAAGGTACGGGTACGACGAACAGCTCGGGTGTGCAGACGGTAACGCCGTTGTCGGCGACGAGCGCGAGCAACTTCTCTTCAGCGCTGTATAACCTGCCGACGGGGAACGTACCGTTCAGCCCCAGCCTTACGGCGGCGCCGAACAGCTGGGTTGTGCCGATTGTGTACTCGAACAATGCTGGTTCGACCCTTCTGAACCCGCTTTGGTTGCCGTACCGCGCGGCGATCGACAGTCAGGGAAACATCTGGGTGGCGAACACGACGAACGCGACGAAGTTCAACAATCTCGGCGTGATTCAATATGCTCCGACGGGCGTTGCCGGAGGCACCTCGCTGGCGATCGATCTGAACGACAACGTGTGGGTGACGAGTCAGACGACCAGCACGCTGCAGGAGTTCAACTCGGCTGGCGGGACGGTGCAGGCTGGCATCACGGCGACGGGCTTCAACGGACCGTACTCGGTTGCAGTCGATGGCAACAACGATGTGTGGGTCGGCAGCGTGAACGGTACCAGCCTGGTGAAGCTGAACAATGCAGGCACAGTAATGAGCACCAATACGAACGCCGCCTTCCAGTCGATTGAGGGTTCAGCGATCGATAGCAAGGGGTCGTTCTGGGCGGCTGACTTCTCTTCGAGCAACGTGCAGAAGGTGCCGACCGCGAACAACACGGTGACGTACAACCTGACCGGGAACGGGCTGAACGCTTCAACCCGCGTGGCGGTGGACGGCAGCGACAATGCGTGGTTTGTGAGCTCGGCGAACAATAACCTGGTGGAGATCAGCAGCACGGGTAACTTTCTTTCGGGTACGGCCGGCTTCACGGTGCCGGGCGGCAATGGCACGAACCCGGAAGGCATTGGCGTGGATGGAGCCGGGAATATCTGGGTCGGCTTCTCAGGTACGTCTGCGGCGACGAGTTCGTTGGCGGAGTTCAACAACAATGGCGTGTACATCGGCAACTTCGCGTTCCCTGGGCAGAATGGAACGCGTGGCGCGCAGGTCGACAGCTCAGGCAATGTCTGGGTTGTGGAGTACAGTGCCGGTTCGCTGATCGAGGTTGTCGGCGCGGCGACGCCGGTGGTGACGCCGTACTCGCTCGGCATCAAGAACGCCAAGCTGGGTGCCAAGCCGTAAAGGGGTTGGTGCTGAGCTGTGAAAAGCCACGACCGGGATGCCGGTCGTGGCTTTTTACTTTGGCATATCAGAGCCGCTGTGGCTACTTCTTGGCCAGCAGGTAGGCGTGGTAGCCGGCGAACTCGTACTCGAGGGAAAGGTAGCCCTTTTCGTTGCCGAGGCCGTTGCCGTTGAGCGAGATGCTGGTGATCTGGTTGCCGAAGTCTTTCTTGGTCCAGTAGACGGCGAGGGTGCGCTCGGTATCGGTGAGGGAGAGCATGAACTGGCCGGGTGCGCGGTGCTTGGCTTTGACGTCCAGGAAGTCGAAGTTGTCGGAGGGCTCGCCGTAGCCTGCGCCCAGGCTCGTCTTGAGGGCGGTGAACTGCTCCTTCATGGCGTGACCTGCGGGGTCGCCGTCGATGTCCTTGCCGGTGGCGATGAGCTTTACGAGTCCCTGTTGCGGGCCGACGATGAGGAGGAAGGTTTCGAAGTTGGGGTCGGGCTTGGGGGAGGCGGCGACTTCGAGGATGTCCCCGGACTGCTTGAGGACGTTATCTTTGCCGATGGCGGCGATGATCTGTTCGCGGGTTTCTCCTGCGTAGAAGCCGAAGGTGCCAGCGCCTTTGTTGAGGGCGTCGGCGTCGGCCTGCGGTGTGGCTGCAGGAGCGATGGGGGAGACATCCTGTGGGACTGGCTGTGCGGCTGATTGCTGGGTAGCAGCAGGAGAGGCTGGTACGGGCGCAGGTGTTGCTGGAATAACGACAACGGGCTTTGTGGCGACTACAGGAGCTGATGTGGATGCGGGCTTTGCTGCGGCAGGAGCGGGCTTTTTGACTGCTGGCTTTTTGGCGACGGTCTTGAGTGCTGGTGTGGGGTCATCCGGTGGTGGAGGGAGGATGATGGCGTGCGGCTTGGGGGCAGCGGGCGGCATGGCCAGCGGCGTGGTGGGACGCGTGCTGGTGGGGGGCAGGACGACGGAGTTTGGGGTCGTGGTGTCCGGCGAAGGGGTGGTGCTGGTGTCCTGAGCGCGCGTTGGCAGCGTGGAACCACAAAGGCAGAGAGTCAGTGCGACGAGGCCAAGAGTGAGAGGTTTGCTGCAGCTGCAAAGGGAGGACATAGACCAGACTTTATCTGTAAATGGAGGTGCAGGCAACCGGATTTGGGTGTGTGTAAGGGGTACGAGAGGCGGTGTTCCTATGGGTGCAGACGGTATGCTGGAGAGCGTGAATGATGCGATGAAGAAGGAAGTTCGAATGCTGGTGATGGACACGTGCGGCGAGTGTGCGGGCGTGGCTGTGAGTGCGGATGGATTGGTCATGGCGAGTGAGGAGCTGTCGCGGGGTGGTGGGTCGGCGGAGATTGTCGAGGCGGTGCAGCGGGTGCTGTCGCGGGCTGGGTGCTCGTTGCAGGAGATGACGGCGATTGGGGTGGTGAGTGGGCCGGGATCGTTTACGGGCGTGCGCGTGGGGATGGCCGCGGGGAAGGGGCTGAGCGAGGCGGCGCAGGTGAGGATGTTGACGGTGTCTCGGCTGGCGGTGTTGTGGGAGGCTGCGGCTGCGGAGGGGGTCGTAGCGCTCGATGCAGGGCGTGGCGAGTGCTATCTGCGCGATGCCGATGGGCGTGAGTGGCTGGCGACGACTGAGGAGTTGCGGGCGGTGGCTGGAGGTCGCGAGGTGGTAGTCGCAGAAGAGCGAGTGGCAGAGCGACTGCGGGAGGAAGGGGTTGCGGTGCGGGTTCGGGGGCTTTCGGTGGGAGATGCGGTTGCGCCGCTGCTGCGGATGGCGGCGGATGGCGGCTCGATGACGCTGGGCGATGCGAACTATGTTCGGCGCGAGAGCGATATTTATAAAGGCAAGGGAACAGGGAGTAGGGAATAGGGAGTAGGGATTGGACGATGTGGCTGCGAAGGGCTGCTGCTCAGATAAGAGACAAGAGATTTTGAGAGAACAGAGCTTTGATGATTCGGGTTGGTGAGGCTGAGGATGTTGCGGGGATTCTGCGGGTGGAGCGGGGGTGTGAGGAGGCTCCGCAGTGGGGGGAGCGTGTGTGGTCGGGGCTGCTTACCGAAGGAGGGGAGTTGCGGTGCGTGATGGTGGCTAAGAGCGAGCTTGGTGTCGTGGGGTTCGTGGTGATTGGCGGGGTGGCGGGGGTTGCCGAGATTGAGAGTGTTGCGGTCGAAGTGGAGGCCCGCGGGCAGGGGATTGGCAAGTCGTTGTGTCTTGCGGCCATGCGGTGGGCCGAGGAGCGTGGGGCTGTGGCGATGGAGCTTGAGGTGAGGGCTTCGAATGTTATGGCTCGACGGATGTACGCGGGGCTGGGGTTCGTGGAGCAGGGGATGCGCAAAGGGTATTATGCGGGGCCGGTTGAGGATGCGGTGCTGATGGCAGCTGTGTTGACTCCACGATAGATCGGGCTGCGAGTAGTGGACGGATCTTGCAGGTGCGAAAGGTATAATCGCCGGTATGGTTCGGGACGGATATTTTTATGGGCTGGCATTGCTGGCCGTAGCTGCGATCGTTTGGTTTACCACGCACATCAGCGTGTTGACGGCTGTGCCGGTGCTGCTGGCGGTGTTTTTTCTGTGGTTCTTTCGCAATCCTTCGCGCAAGATTCCGGTGGGTGAGGGATTGATTGTCTCTCCGGGTGACGGCAAGGTCGAAGAGGCCGACTGGATCGAGACGACGAGCGGTACGCGGCTGCGTGTGACGATTTTTCTGAGCGTGTTCGATGTGCATGTGAACCGCGTCCCCGTCGGTGGGACGGTGACGCTGGTAGAGCATCGCGAGGGTCTGTTCCTGAATGCGATGCGGCCGGACTCTGCGGTGCATAACGAGCAGACGCTGATTACGATTGATGCGGGTAGCTACTCGGTGAGCTTCAAACAGATTGCCGGACTGCTGGCACGACGGATTGTATGCAACCTGAAGACTGGCGATCACGTGGAGCGCGGGCAGCTGATGGGATTGATCAAGTTTGGATCACGTGTGGATGTGCTGATGCCGGCAGAGGTCGAGTTGCGGGTGAAGGTGGGCCAGCGTGTGAAGGGCGGCAGCAGCGTTCTGGCTGCGATGCCGACAGGGAAGAAGTAACCTATGGCCGAATCGGCGATGGAAGAGCATAAGATACAGCGCCCGCCTGCGAAGCGGGGCATGTATGTGCTGCCGTCGCTGTTCACGGCGGGCAACATCGCGATCGGCTATTACATCATCATGCAGGCGATCCGCGGCTCGGGGCTTGCGGACCCGCTGAACCAGCCATACTTCGATCGCGCAGCGCTGGGTATTGCTTTTGCGATCATCTTCGATGGTTTGGATGGGCGCATTGCGAGGATGACGAACACGGCGAGCGAGTTTGGGCGTGAACTGGACTCGCTGGCGGATGTGATCACGTTCGGTGTGGCACCAAGCTTGCTGGCGTACCTGTGGGGCGTACGGCAGGTGCAGATGGGCACGTATCCTGGGGTGCAGGAACGGGTGCTGCATTTTGGCCTGGTGATCTGCTTCCTGTTCCTGATCTGCGGAGCGTGCCGACTGGCGCGTTTCAATATCTCGGTGAATCCGAAGCCGAAGAACCCGGGCAGGCCAGGACGGAAGTATTTTGTGGGCATGCCGATTCCGGCCGGCGCAGGCGTGATCGGTGCGGTGATCCACTTTGAAGGTGGATCGCCGGTAGGCAGCTTGTGGATGTCGACGCTGTGGCTCGGACTGGTGGCCTTTACAGGCTTTCTGATGGTGAGCAGCTGGCGTTTCTGGAGCGGCAAAGAGATCGACATGAGTGCACGCAAGCCGGTGCGGTTGCTGGTGCTGCTGGCGGTAGTGATCGCGGTGATGTTCGAGTGGCACCGCTACGCGCTGATGGTGATGGCGCTTGGCTACCTGATGAGCGGCGTGCTGGCGCGGCTGGCGTACTCCTGGCAACGGCGGTTTGCGCGCGCGTAACGCTGTAGTTGCTGTGTGCATCCAAAGGCTGTTGACCCAATTTGTGGACGAGGCGTGATGCAACAGACATTCGATGCAGTGATTATAGGAACAGGGCAGGCGGGACCTCCGCTTGCGGGACGACTCACGAAGGCCGGCTGGAAGGTCGCGATTGTCGAGCGTGATCTTGTCGGTGGCACGTGCGTGAATCGCGGCTGCACACCTACGAAGGCGATGGTGGCAAGTGCGAAGGTTGCGTTCCAGGCGCGACGAGCGAATGAGTTCGGTGTGAATGCAGGTGAGGTCTCTGTCGATATGCGCGCCGTGAAGGCTCGCAAGGACAAGATTGTGGCGGCTTCGCATGACGGCCTGGAGAAGTGGCTTGGTGGCATGGAAGGTTGCACCTTGTTTCGCGGGACTGGAGTCTTTGAAGCTGCGAACCGTGTGCGTGTGGGCGATGATCTGCTTGAGGCGAAGCATATCTTCGTGAACGTGGGCGAGCGCCCTCGGGCGCCGAAGGAGATGGTGCCGGAGGGTGTGCCGTATCTGACGAGTTCGTCGATCCTGGAGCTGGATGAACTTCCGGAGCACCTCGTAGTGGTGGGTGGTAGTTATGTAGGGCTGGAGTTTGCGCAGATGTTTCGGCGATTTGGCTCTCGCGTGACGGTGGTAGAGCGTGCGGCAAATCTGCTGGGACATGAGGATGAAGACATTTGCGCGGCCGTGCAGGAGACGCTGGAGGCCGAGGGAATTGCGTTCCGTATGAACGCTGAATGCATCCACCTGGAGAAGCGAGCAGAGGGTGTGGCGGTTCATCTGACGTGTGCCGTGGATAGTCCTGAGGTGGTGGGATCGCATGTGCTGCTGGCCGTGGGGCGGCAGCCGAATACGGATGATCTCGGCTTGCAGGCGGCTGGGATTGCTGCCGATGAGAAGGGCTACATCGGCGTGAATGATGAGTTGCAGACGAATGTTGCCGGTGTGTGGGCGATGGGCGATTGCAACGGCAAGGGTGGGTTCACGCATACTTCTTACAACGACTACGAGATTGTGGCGGCGAACCTGCTGGATAAGGATCCGCGGAAGGTGTCGGATCGGATCTCGTGCCATGCGACGTACATCGATCCTCCGCTGGCGCAGATTGGCATGAATGAGAAGGCCGTGCGAAAGAGCGGGCGCCAAGCGAAGATCGGCGTGAGGCCGATGACGAGGGTGGCACGCGCGCTGGAGAAGGGCGAATCGCGCGGGCTGATGAAGGTGCTGGTGGATGCCGAGACGGATGAGATCCTGGGCGCGACGATCTTCGGCGTCGGCGGCGATGAGGCGATCCACTGCCTGCTGACGGCGATGTACGCGAAGAAGCCGGCGGAGCTGTTGCGGCGGTCGGTGCATATTCATCCCACGGTGGCCGAGCTGATACCGACGATGCTGGAGGATCTGAAGCCGCTGGAGTAAAGCTGGCGAGCATGCGATACTGGAGGTGTCAGCATGACCACTGGCCGGGATGGTGGAACTGGTAGACGCAGCGGACTCAAAATCCGCCGGAGGCAACTCCATGGGGGTTCGATTCCCCCTCCCGGCACCAATAGAATCAGTGGTTTGAAGGAAGAAACCCATCTTCGGATTCGTTTTTCTATGCCCAAACTATGGCCAAAGAAATGCACGAGGCGACTTAGCCTCCACCAAACCAACGTAAAGAATTTTTGCGGAGGCGTCCTGGAGTTCGTTTATCGAGCGTAATCGATCTTTTGGAATCCCTATACGCAGTTCCTTGCCGGCAAACCACGACTCCATCAAGTCGATGGCTTACGATGCTGACTAATCTGCTTTCGCCATTGAAGTCGCAATAGAATACGATTGAAAAGGCGTACTACGAGGGTATCTATGAGCGAGAGTTTGCGTCGCGACGACGAGCATGAAGAGACGGAAAACGAGCGATATCTCAAAGAAGAATTGAATGAGGAGCACCGCGAGGAAGAGCGGCTTGAAGAAGCCCTTGAAGAGCTCCATAAGCGCGAAGAGCGAACTGAAAAAGAGCTCGAACGTGAGCGTGAGCATCATCGCAAACATGAGTTCTTCTTGGTTTTTATCATCAACGGTGAAGACTTCCGGGTAGCTTGTTCACCAAAGGAATTGCTCCGTGTGGCCGTAGAAAAAGCCTTGCACGAGAGTGGGAATACAGGTCGCAGAGATGTTGCAGAGTGGGAAGTGAGAAATGAAGATGGAGTTCTGCTTGAAATGGGGCGTGAAATCGAGAAACTTGAGTTACAAGATAACGCTCGCTTGTTCCTCAGTCTAAAGGTTGGTGCGGGCGGAACGCATGCGCGTTGATCCGGAGCTAAGCCGAAGAAAATTTGCTCTTGAGCATAATAAGCTTACCGAACAGCGTGGCCTCCTTGAGAAGCGTGGCATCTTCGTTCTTGCTGCTTCCACCTTTCCCTACGTGGAGGTTTTCTACGCTCCTCGCGGCCCTTTACGTGTACTTCTGCCGCCGCCTCCAGGTATGCCGACACCTCCCGGTGCGATGGCCATGTTTGAGGTACCCAGTCTGGCTGCCGCCGGCTTCAAAGCAAGATTTGATCTGACTGACTATGATCTCGTTGCACCTTCACTTGAATTTTTAGATCCGGTAACAAATCAGGCACTCAAATACGAAACAATGTTTCGCGCATTTGAGTTCGAGAAGCAACGTGGAGCTCATGAAGTTCTCTTGCCTTCTCATCCGAATACGAACCGGCCTTTTCTTTGTCTTAGAGGTATACGCGAATACCATGAACATCCTCAGCATGTCGGGGACGACTGGCTACTTTATCGCGAACAGATGAGTCTATTTACTCTCATAATTGCTGTATGGCGCGTCACCGTTGATTTGGTACGCAGTCAAATCTCGCCAATTCAAACATCTGGTCAACTCGCTATACATATCGGATGGGTAGTGCCGGAGGCAAAACAATAGATGGCACTTGCACCCTTTTTCGGTCGTATTTACAGTGCAGTTGGGAAGCACGTCTCGGCTACACGTGATGGCCTTTCGAAGGCATTATCGGCCACGCGCGTTGGCCTAATCTGTGGCGATCATCTGTCCCGGAACTCGCAGATGATCGCGGAGATGTCGATAAATCTGGCTGCTCGGTTATATCCAATCATTGCCATCACTGCGAGTGAACCCCAGCGAGTACGACTGCAAGAGATTGCTCGGGCAATCAATCCCAAAATCGAGTTTTGCGATGAATCTCCTGGGGAACTCACTGTCGCAGTTGGGATCAGTGGGCCGCCTCGCTCAATCAACGTTTCTGCTTCAGGTTGGGTCGCGGAATTGCGAAGTGTCTTCCAAGCTGAGGAAGGACCTGTAAATCCTTACGCGGCGACCGCAGCAGCAGCCTTGGCGTGGTCGGAAGTCTTTCGACGCGTCTTTCTCCAGCGTTCAGCTGATCGCGACGTGAGCCTTTCTTTGCTGGATTTCACCGAGAGTTCTGGCAAGAATCTTCCATTGTCAGCTGCATCAATTGGAGAAGTTCTGTTTGTTGGAGTCGGTGCAGTTGGGAACGCTGCCATTTGGGCAATGTCGCGGGATGAAGTGACCTCAGGATCCTTGACTCTGGTTGATCACGAGACAGTTTCGCTTTCCAATCTCCAGCGCTATACATTAGCTGAGACTTCGGACGTAGACGAACCGAAAGTGGTTTTGGCAGAACGGATTCTGAGAAGTTCCCATTTCAGTGTCAAATCGATCCAAAGTACGCTGCAAGGATACGTTGCGAATGGCCATCAGTTACCTACGACATGCATCTCGCTGGATAATGTGGACGGTCGGAGAACAGGCCAAGCGCTTCTGCCACGTCTTTTGGTGAACGGATGGACCGGCGACGGCTCGCTCGGTGCTTCGTGGCATGCTTTCGACAATGGACAGGCCTGCTTAGCGTGCTTATATCATCCGCACGGGCAGGGTCTCTCTGCAGTTCAGCAAGCTGCCATGGCTTTTGGTCTCAAGGAGGAGAGAGCAGTTCAACTCTGGCTGACACGCAGCCCATTGAGTGGTGAGGAACGAAGGCATGCGGCAAAAAAGCTGGGAGTCCCACCAAACGCTCTCGTTGCTTGGAAAGATAGACCGCTTGCTGAGCTCTATACCGACGTTGTATGCGGCGCTGTGCCCATCGATCTTCCAGGAGTGAAAAACGTAGAGGTTGTGCCTCTAGCCCATCAATCTGTACTCGCAGGTGCCCTAATGGCAGCAGAGCTCTTAAAGCGCACCCAGCCCGCATTGTCTGATCTAGCGCAAAAGGAACCACTGATCAGTTGGGATGATGTTCTGCAAGCTCCCCCAAAAAGCTGGCTGAGGCCGAGACCTCGAGAGCTGGGTTGCATCTGTGGCGATCCGGTCTATCAAGAGGTTTACCGTGAGCGGTGGAGAAACGTCTAATTAGACCGCCTGCCTTCGTGGTTAATTTTGATGTGTGGATCGTCACCAAATTGAACATCCCAGTGACGTTCGGTGCGATCCCACTGCCAAACTCGACCGTCGCAATCTTTCGGTCCGGATCTGTTGTGGTCAGTGACACCGTTCGGGAAAGCACGTCCATTACGCCATTGCGTGCTCGATATAGTCAGGGGATCCCAATCATTTGGAGGAATGTAGTAGCAGCATTCTCCGGTCATGCTTGAGGAGCAGGCTTTCAGTTTTTCAGTGAGATCAATGACCTCGACTGCGATGCATTCAGGAGGTTTGGGTAATATGCATGGCTGGTTTTGGTGGCTTGCTGCTTCCTGTTGGGGCGGGTGATGGGCTCGTAGATCCCATGGATCCCGGTCTGACCTTGCATATGGATGCTCCGCATATTCATCTATATGTATCAGTGGAACGTCACGCTGGGCGATCGCAACGAGGTCAGAGCAGGCCTCCGCTAGAAGTCCCACCGTGTGGGACATGGGCCAAGACGATCTACGCTCATTAACGACAAGAATTTGCGGGCTTCTCCAATCGTCGGTACCAGATAGCGACTCTCTGAGGCATTGCATCCAAAGAGGGCCCAAATCGCGCGGTCCGTCAACGATTTTGGCCTCGCATAGGGAAGATGGGATTTCCCAACACACGAGTTGACTCAATGTCCGTTCAATAAGCTGTCGTTTGGGGCCTCTCATTTCGGGTGCTTCACGAGCGGCGAAAAAGTTGGCCTGCTCAATGCAGGGAACTGGCTCTAGCAGCTCACGGCGGGTGACATCGCTTAAAGCCTTCAGCGAATTCGAGATCTTATCCCAGTCAGGTCGAACACCGTCGGTGAGACCCATGTCTACCAATACATTCACGCTTGAGCCCGCCTAGCAATGCGGATGTTGCTGATCTTTGATTCGATATCCCAGGCCTCTTCTAAAAACCCCTGAGGCCATCTAATCTGATCTTTCTCCCCGAGACCAATCGGACGCGGCTGGTTGCAGTGTCCGTCAGAAGGTTCGTCTAAAAAATATATGGCGATCATCTCCGAGAGTTCCGGGTCCATCTCGGCGCGCAGGCGCAACTGGTTCACAAACATTTCAGAGTGAGTTTCGACTATACAGCGCTTTCCACCAAGCGCCATCCCACAAAAGAAATCGGCTACCGCAGCTTGCGGACGAGGATGTAGATGCGCCTCGGGAAGATCGACGATAAAGGGAGCATTGGACGATTGTAAGAGACCAGAAATGACTATCGGCAAGATCTGGCTCAACCCAAAACCCACTTCTGAGATGTCATGTGGGCTTCCGCTGCCTATCTTAATCCGTATTTGCAACAGAGAGGGTTGAGCCGGATTTTGGCGGGCTTCAACCTCCGTCGCGAGACCCATGTGCCGCAGCCAAGAATTCACAGCCTCGAGAAGGGTATCGCTTGAGGCTGTCCATTTACTTCGCAAAAACTGATGCGGTCCTTTGGACATCTGCTCTTCTATGGGAGGTTCGACGAACTTGATAATTTCACCGGCTCGGTCGTGCAAAACATCTGCGAAACCTTCGCCTCCATAGCCGATGGGCAGCTGCGCATTAGAAACTCGCCTTTGGTAGTTCCGACTAGGACGTACACGTATCGCGCGGAGATAGGTGAGACCTTCAAAGATGGACTTCACTTCTCTCGTTATCAAATTGTTCAGCTGCACATGCGTCCCACGCTCATGGGTGACGCTGTTAACCGTGAGACCCCTCAGGTCGACAAACGATTCAGTCTCGTCTGGAGCTTCTTGCCATTGACGCAAACTAACCTTCCGAAATGATTGAGTTTGCATGTTCCGATCAGGCGTGTTCATTCCTGTGAAGTTGGCTCCGCTTACAGCGATGGGGCTGAACTGAGAAGGTAGGGCGATAGTCCCTTCGTGACTTCCCATGCCGACTCCGACAGGCTGCTCAACGAGACTAATTTCCAGAGAACGTTCACGTTCATCTTTTATGCTCAAGCCAAAGCCCCACCGGATAGTCCCTTCGTCCGTCCGTATCGAGATGCATACAGACCCGTCCGAGCCTGCTTTCCGCAAATCGGCGAGATCGCCAAGATCTGCGGGCCAATCTTCCAGATTGGACACTGGAGTGAGCGTGAGAGTGGGTGAATTGGAATACAGTCGTTGAGCATGCGCCATTGCAGAAAGTGCATGGCTGAAAGAAGATTTTCCTGAGCTGTTCGCGCCCACGAGTACTGTGAGTGGTTTCGTGTCAATGGACGCATCGCTAAAGCCACGAAAATTCTCAAGACGCACCGATAAAAGACTCATGATGAAATGCCAACCCGGATTAGATTCTGGGCCTGCGAATGTTCCATGTGTTTCCACTGACCACCCGAAAGTCTGTAGACCGCCCAAGCACAAGGTTCGAAAGGAGCTTTGCCGAAATTTGGAACGACCAGTGAAAGGCCACCCTCCGCTGTCACGATTGCATATCGGTCATCGGCTTCGGAGTGATATGCATTTGTCGGGTGACTGTGGACCTGCGCCAGCAGACGGAGCCCCGACGAAGCGAGAACACGGTTCAAGCGAAAGAGCGTTTCTCCGTCAACGAAATAGCCTACCCCATCTTCGCTCTTGGTCGGTTCCTGATCAGGGACCAACGCTCGTGTAACAAAGGCTGTGCGGCCCGAAACTTCGCCAAGCCACAGCACGAGACCTTCAAAGCCGTGTTTGCCATACGCCTGGAGAGTTTCCAGGGTTGCAGCGACTACGTCTCGGGCTACCGTCACTTCTTCGATGTCAGCTAAGCGAAATCCCGCCATAGTTGCAGGGTAACAGAAGCGTCTTCTTCGCGACTGCATTACTGCTTAAGGGCGATCAGCATGTCTCGGATCGGGTCAACAGGGCGGAGGAAATATAAATTAACGGCGTGAACGTCCTGCGGCCATTCGCATGCTTTCTGAATGGTCTCCGTTAAAAATTTCGGGTAGAAGGACATATCGCCAGCTGCGAAAAATGGAATCGTGACCATGCACGCTAGGGGACCATCGATGCACGATCATCCGCTAAACAGTGGGCAGGCCTACTTGCCGGTGGCGAATCAGCAGGCATCTAGACCTCTAGTTAGTCGCCTCCAACTTCTTCAAAGCCTCTGCTATATCTGTCTGCGAAACAATCGCGTAACGCTCAAAGACGCTCCTGGTTCGCCAGCCGCCAATTTTCATGATGACACCCTCCGCGATGCCGGCGCGCCGCAAATTGCGAGCTGCTGTGCGGCGAAGATCGTGGAAGAGCAGGCCGGGTACTCCGGCGCATTGGCAGGCGTTAGCCCACGTCTCACGGAAGTCTCTGACAGGCTTTCCGTCGGGGCGAGTGAGAACGGAATCGGCTGAGGACTTGCCCGCTACACACTGTGTGAGCAGGTTGTGGATGGTGGTCGTCATCGTGACCTCTCTTCCGTCTTTGTTCTTCGTCGTTCCTGGTTCCAATCGAATCGTTCTAGCTTCCACGTCAACCTGACCAACCTTGAGATTAATGAGTTCGCTGATGCGCCAGCCGTAGGTCCGGCCCATCTCTACGACTGCTTGGAACCAAAGATCGGGACAGTACGCGATGAGCTTCCTATATTGAGCGTCTTCGAGGAAGCCAGTGCGGATGTTGTCCTCCATTAGCTTGGGGAATTTTGGCAGTCGGAAGACCTTTGGTGGGGTGGCGTACATGCCGATACGGAACATCCGCTTGAGCGCGGCCATTTCGCGGTTAATCGTCGCGTTTGACGCACTCTCTGTCTGACGGTGATCGATGTACTTCGCTACGAGATCGCTTGTCACATCGGAGACACGCTTGGGTCCAAAGAAGGGTTCAATATGCAGCCGCCAACGGGTCTGCACATCGTCGGTCGTCTTGCGCCCGTTGATGCGGTAGTCGCGAAATAGATCTTCTGCTAATTCAGCTACGGTAATGCGCTCATGTACGGGTCCGACAAAGGTGCTCGTGGTGATCTCTGCCAGGCGCTTTCCGAGGATGCGATTGGCTACACGTTTGTCCGTCGTCCGGGTGGATTCACGAAACGATCTTCCGTTGCGATGGTATTTGATCCACCAGACCGCGCTGTCTTTCTGCAGATACAGGCTTCCTGTTCCCCGAGGACGCGGCATAGTCGTCTCCCTTCAGTTTCGATGAGGTTGAGGGTTCATGAACTGGCAGCGGGCGAAAGATCGGATCGTCGGTGCCGTGGTGTTTGTGCTTTTCGACGTACGCGTCCAGATCTCGGATGTCGAGAAGGAAGGGAGAGCCCTCGCCGTCGTGCAGGTGGGGGAGCAGTCCGTCTTGGATGAGCCGGCGTAGTTTCCACTCGCTCATACAGAGATACTCAGCGGCTTGCCGAGTGCGGATTAGTCGTTGCTGGATGGATGGCCCAAGACGCATTTTCTACCCCTAGAGGTCGAACATCACTTGACAATAATGAATCAAATACCTATTGTCAAGTTGTAACGATACATATTTTTCGTATCTGCGAGGTGTCGTCATGGCAGAAAAACCAAATCTACAACAGCCGGTTATCTCAGTGCGCGTTTCTGAGGCTCTGCGTGGTCGACTTGAGCGCCTGAAGGAAATCATCTACTCCAAGAGCGGTAATACCGTCTCGACATCAGAGGTTGCGAAGCAGCTTCTTGAGTCTGCCAGGGAAGATCGTCTTGAGCTTGTAGAGCTGCTCGGTGATCCGACAGAGTCTCTCCTGCGAATCCGTCATAAGGCGGAGGGAAGACACCTGCTATCACAGGCGGAGTGGACCCTCGTGGCGTACTACTGCCACCAAGGGGCAGAGGCATTTGCGAACACGACCCCGAACAAGATCTCCTACGCTTCCCTTGCAGGAATCCTTGAAGCGTTTGGTGCCCTATACGACATGCAAACGGCGTCCCCGAGCTCGCGAGATCAGTATTACCTCAGCAATCTTCCGGTCCGTGAAGTGGGTATCGAAAAGGAATTGCGAGAGGCAGATTCGGCGTTGCTTCGACGCGCCATTAAGGCCACCATTTTGACTCTGAAGAATCCCCGAAAGAACCAGTGGAAGCCGACGCTCCTGGCGCGAAATCTCTACGTGATTTTGGAAGAAGAGAAGTTTCCCAACATCGAGCAGTTGAATGACATGTTGTGGCCGCATTGGGATGTGCTCTGGAGGGTGTGCGCGCGCGGTCATTACTTCCATGCGAAGGAGCCATTGCGAGACCGGCTTTCCTCTGACGAAGACTTGGGTAATGTCGTGCAACTTCCATTGCCGTGGATCGAATATGACGGCTATATCTTGACGTTCGTGAGAGTGGACGGAGGGGAGTTCTCTTTCTGTTTGAACTTCCCCGGCGACTTGGCTCCGCTCTATCCATTGAGTCGGTATCCGAGGATATCTGAGTTTCGTTCGATGTTGAACGAGTTCGATGTCTCCAAGAAGGCTTCCTATTGGACTGGCTATTACTTCGCCGGGTACACGAGCGAACAGGAAGACGGTTCCATTACGGCAGCGTTCCGCGCCAACGATAACGGCATTACGTTCAGTTTCACGCAAGCCCAGTGGAAATCGGTCAAGGAGCTGTTTCGCCTCGCCTGGGAATCACCCGAAGTCAGCCGCTTATGGGATGGCCTTGTGCTTCAGTATGGCGAGCTGTAAGGCAAACGGTGCTTCGCACCGGCAGTAGATGACACGTCACCCCAGAATGGTTGCTGCGTAGCAACCTGGGTTTCTCCGGAGTAACGAGTTCATAGACAAGGACTTGGCGATTTGAGGTTTCTGCGAGGAACCTTTGGTTTTTTCGCTCAAAATCCTCATTCGCAGCACGTTTGTGTAGCACGTCATCCCTCAGCTACGGGAGGCCATGTGAAGCGACAGGCCATTCTCACAAAGTCGGTTGGCACCAAAGTCAGCGAGGCTGAACTCGCTCTTTTGGAGGCGCGCGCCAAGAACACCGGGCTCACACTTTCTACGTGGGTGAGAAGATCCCTTCTTGCCACGCCGGTTGAAGCAACGTCGAATGTCGGCGAAGTCGCGTTGGCCGAGGTGTTGGCCCTTCGAACAATTCTTATCAACCTGATCTTCTCCGTCTCCCAGGGAAAGCCGGTTACGGCGGAGTCGACACAGGCACTTATCGATCGCACGGACGCCGACAAGATGATGCGCGCAATGGAGCGTTTGGCGGGTGCGCGTTTAGCAGATTTGGATATGAAATGACACGGTAACGGCGGCGCAAACGAGGAGGTTGAGATGCCAGAATGGGGACGAAAAACCTACGCGAAGTGGCCGAGTAGGAAGCCACTATGGACATGGACAGCGGTCTTCGCTGCACTTTTCTTCTTCGCAGGAACAATGGTGACCGAATACGCCAACAGTTGGGGTTTCGCGCAGAAAATCTATCTCGGCAGCTATCTTAAAAGTGGGGTGCGTGGTGCGGCATCTGCAACAGCACGGGGGCGGTATGAGCTGCTTGAAGGAGTGACCGCAAAAGGACAACTGAGATTCATTCTGGGCGATGAGGCCGAGAAGGAAGTCCAAGCCGACGGGCGCATTCTGTATCGGCTGACTCGTGAAGGAACTGACCACGGACTGGTCGGGCTTCGTTGGTACACGGGGACTTTCAACGACCACTTAATTCACGAGTTCATGAGTCATTGGATCTACCAAGATCAGGGTTTCTGGGATCATGCACAAAGACCGCTTTACCTTTCAATCTTCGTTTTCGCACTGGGGCTTTGCTTCGCAATTCCCAAGGATCGCGCACGACAGTTGCTCTATAAACATGGGCGGAGACTGCGTGGGCCAGAATTGGTCACGACGGCAGAGTTCAACGAGAAGTTGGGCGTATCGAGTGTCTTCTCATTGCGATTGCCTGACGGTGTTTCATTCATCAACGAAGAACGAACTTTGGCCGATAGGCTTTTCAGGAAGAAGGCCAGCCAATGGGCGCGTGTTCCACGTGATCGGGAGGCGATGCACTTCCTGATCGTCGGTGATTCAGGGACCGGCAAGTCGGCAGCGATCCGGCAGATACTCGCCCAGGTTTGGGAACGTGGGGAAGCTGCCATCGTATATGACCCAGCGCTGGAGTATCTGCCGCAGTTTTACAGCGAAGCGCGCGGTGATGTGATCCTGAATCCGCTCGACGGCAGATGTCCGTACTGGAGCCCTGGCGACGAGGTCCCGCACGAAGCCGAGGCGCTCACGCTTTCCGCTTCGCTCTTTCCAGATCAGGGCCGCGAAAACCGTTTCTTCGTTGAAGCGCCGAGGAAAATCTTCGCCCATCTGCTCAACTTGAAGCCCACGCCAGAAGAGCTTACTTACTGGATGTGCCATGCAGAAGAGATCGACAAACGCGTCGAGGGTACAGAGATGGAGGCTATGATCGACCGCTCCGCAGCAGCCCAAAGGTCGGGTGTTTTGGGCTCGCTAAATATGGTGGCGGACGCCTTCAAATTGCTGCCAGAGGAGATCGAGACACAGCGCCGGTGGAACACTGTGGAATGGTCAAAGCAACGCAAGGGTTGGATCTTCCTCACGTCCAAACCCACGATGCGCGAGCGAATGCGTCCTCTGATGAGTCTGTGGTTGGATTTGCTTGTTCTACGGATGATGAATGATGAATCAGAGGTGAAGCGGAAGACCTGGTTCGTATTGGATGAGCTTGCGAGTTTGCAGCGGCTTCCGCAGCTTACGACGGCGGTCACGGAGAATCGAAAGTCCAACAACCCCATGGTCCTCGGCTTCCAAGGGAAGGCCCAAGTTGAGGCGCTCTACGGGCATGTCTCCGAGGCCATGCTGTCGCAGCCCGCCACGAAGATCTTTCTCAAGACGAGTGAACCCGGAGCTTCGGAGTGGATTTCAAAGGCCATTGGAGAGATCGAGATCGAACGTTTCCGGGAGTCGAGAACGCACGGAAAGTTTCCTCAGAACTCAGAAAGTGAACAACGAGACATCACGAGGGAGCCCCTCGTCATGGCGTCTGAAGTTGGTGGCTTGGACCCTTTGCATGGGTACATGAAGCATGGAAATTTGGTTCTTCCGATGCGCTTTCCTTATTTGAGTCTGCAGAGCAACGTGGCGAAATTCGTTGAACGAAAGCTTAGCCCGCCGATGCCGTCAACGACCTCTCCGAAACCAGAAGTAGTCGGTTCTGAGGAACAGGAGGAGGCGATGAAGGTGGAAGTCTCAAAGAAACCGCCAACCTCTGTGAAAGTCTCTGAGAAACGCCGTGAGGTTGTGAACGAACAAGGCCCACACTTCGAGTGATTGCGATATGGTGACGATCTCCAAACCGGTCAGCGCGGGACAGGCGCAGTTGTACCACCGCGAGGAATTCGCGAACGCTCGTGAGAACTATTACACCGAGGGCGAAAGAGTGCTTGGAGAGTGGCAAGGGCAGCTTGCTGAACGTTGGGGCTTATCTGGAGACGTTCAGGAGCGGCAATTCATAAGGCTCTCAGAAGGACAGCATCCCGAGAGCGGTGAGCAGCTCGTCAGGCATCAGGTAGCCAGGGAATACACCGACAGCCGGGGCGGAAAGGTGCATTCGATGGAGCATCGCGCCGGGTGGGATGCGACGTTCAGTGCCCCAAAATCGGTTTCGCTAACCGCTTTGGTCGGGGGCGATGAGCGTGTTCGTGAAGCCCATCGCCAGAGCGTGCGTACGGCACTTGATGAAATGGAGCGGTACGTTCAGGCCCGGATTGGAGGTAACTATCCCGCCCAGACGACAGGCGCGTGGGCGGTCGCCAAATTCGAACACGATAGCAGCCGCCCAGTGAATGGCTATGCTGCACCGCAGCTCCATACACATGCAGTCGTCTTCAACGTAACGGAAACTGTGGATGGCACCACGCGGGCCCTTCAGCCTCAGGAGCTTTATAAAACGCAGCAGTATGCGACGGCGGTCTATCGTTCAGAGCTTGCTCTAAAGTTGCAGCGGTTCGGTTATGAAATCGAACGGGGAGAGCATGGGCAGCCGGAGATAAAGGGCTATTCGAAAGAGTATCTGGAAGCATCAAGCCCCAGACGGCAACAGATCAAAGAACACCTGGAGGCGCAGGGTCGGGAGGGCGCGGGGGCGGCGCAGATCGCCGCCCACCAGACCCGCGATGCGAAGCAGGCGCTATCGCGTGAAGAGGTGCTAGTCCGCCACCAAACGATGGCTGTCGAGCACGGTAATCAGCCGCAGCGTGTCCTTGCTGAAGCATCCCAACGCCCAGGAACAGAATTGAAGCCGGACGGCTCGCAGGTCGCTGCGCAGAGTGGAATCAACTACGCGAGAGAGCGTGGCATGGAGCGCGAGGCTGTCTCTGACGAGCGTTCGATTTTACGAGATGCGTTGAAGCACACCATGGGCGAATCTCGATTGCCAGAGATCAGGGCTGAGTTCTCGAAGAGGGTTGAATCACGTGAGTTGATCGAAGTTCCGCATCGAGTGGGTTATGCGGGGCGGGCTTTTACGACAGTAGAGATGCAAGGGTATGAACGAGAAGTGATCGACCGAATGAAGCGGGGCCAGGGAAATCGTGAAGTGTTTGTGGATGGCACCGTGCGGCAGCAAACGATGGAACATCATTCTCATTTGAGCGTGAGCCAGCGCAGCGCAGTCGAGACGATATTGACCAATCGCGACCAGATGATGGCACTGGAGGGAGTCGCCGGGGCGGGGAAAACAACATCTCTGGCGGCTGTTCGTGAGGCCGCCGAAGCGGCTGGATACCGGGTGGAGGGACTTGCGCCGACATCTCGTGCGGCTCAGAAGTTGGGCGAAGCAGGTATGGAGACCCAGACTTTGCAGCGCCACCTTGCCAGAGGTGAACAGCCGGAGGATGGACAAAAGCGAGTTTACGTAATTGACGAATCGAGTATGGCCAGTACGAAGCAGTTGCATACGTTTGTCGAGCGCTTGAATGACCATGACCGGGTACTCTTTGTTGGGGACTCGCGCCAGCATGAAGCTGTCGAAGCGGGAAGGCCCTATGCCCAGTTGCAGGATGCCGGTTTGAGGACGGCGCAGCTTGACGAAATCATTAGGCAAAAAGATCCCGCGCTTAGAGAGGTAGTGGAGAAGCTTGCACGAGGCGATGTTCGAGAGGCTATCGGAAATCTCAATAGCCAAGGGCGGGTCCATGAGATCGGTGATCGAGCTGAGCGAATTCGGGAAATCTCCCGAGAGTATGTACGTTCCCCAGATAGAACGCTTGTGGTGTCACCAGACAATGAATCGCGCCGCGAGATCAATCAGAATATCCATCGTTCCATGCAAGACAAGGGGCAGGTCCGCCGAGAGGAACACGGGTTGCGCCTGCTCTTCACCCGTCAGGACCTGACCGGTGCGGATAGGCAGCACGCTCAGAATTACCAAGTTGGTGACGTGATCCGATATTCCAAAGGCAGTAAATCGCTCGGCATCGAAGCAGGACAGTACACAAAGGTCGTCCGGATCGAACCCAAAGAGAACGCACTAACCGTCGAACGGAAGAATGGCGAACAGGTCGTCTACGATCCACGTCGCTTGCAAGGTGTCACGGTATACCAAGAGGGTTGGCGCACCTTTGCAGAGGGCGAGCGTGTACAGATGACGGCTCCGTACCACGAACAAAAGCTCGCAAACCGAGAGCTCGGCAAGGTCGAGAGTATAGACGGTGGAGGCAATCTTAAGCTTCGGATGGACTCAGGCCGAGAGGTCGAATTCAATGCGCTACAGCATCCTCATCTGGACTACGGATACGCCGTCACTAGCCATAGCAGTCAAGGGCAGACAGCGGATCGGGTGCTGATCCATGTGGACTCTGCCCAGGCACATTCAGAGCTGCTTAACAGCCGTATGACGTATGTATCTGTCTCACGGGCTCAGTATGACGTTCAGATGTATACGAACGATGCCAAGACGCTTGGACAGGAGCTGAGTCGAGATGTTTCCAAATCGATGGCGCTGCAGCCGGAAGCGATGGCAGAAAAAATAGATCCTCAGCCTGTCCGCTCCCATGCAATTGGGCTGGAACTGAGATTGAACGGCTGAATTTGAAAGTTGTGCCTTGAACGGTACCGGTTGGCCGATATATTGGCGGCTAATGCTCCCCGCATGGCTGACACGGTAAGATTCGGTATGAATCTTTCCTCTTTCATCTGGTCAGTGGCGGACTTGCTGCGTGGCAAGTACAAGCCCCATGAATATGGCCAAGTGATTCTGCCGTTTACAGTTTTGCGTCGGATGGACTGTGTCCTAGAGCCAACGAAGCAAGCTGTTCTGAAGGAGACTGCCAAGCGTGATGTCTCTGGGGACGGCGTCAATCATTATCTGACTCGGGCGTCCGGCAACACCTTTTACAACACTTCGCCGATGGACTTGAAGGCCATCGTTGGCGATCAGGATAACGTCGCGATGAACCTTGCGGCTTACCTCCATGGCTTTTCGCCGAACGTCAAAGACATCTTCTCCCGCTTCAAGCTGGAGGCGCAGATCGACCGGCTTGCCAACGCCGACCTGCTCTACCTCGTCACAGAAAAGTTCAGCAAGATCGACCTGCACCCGGACAAGGTGAGCAATGCGGACATGGGCACCATCTTCGAGGAGTTGATTCGCAAGTTTGCCGAACTCTCTAATGAGACGGCTGGTGAGCACTTCACTCCCCGCGAGGTCATTCGCCTCATGGTCAACCTCATCTTTGCCGAGGATGACGATGTTCTTTCCAAACCCGGCGTCGTCAGGACGATCTACGACCCGACAGCCGGCACCGGTGGAATGCTCTCTGTGGCAGGCGAATGGGTGCATGAGCACAACCCGAAGGCGCGGCTGACTGTATCCGGTCAAGAGTTGAATGATGAGTCCTACGCCATCTGTAAAGCCGACATGCTCATCAAAGGGCAGGATGTGGCGAATATTAAGCCGGGTGACACGCTCGCCAATGACGGCCACGCGCATCAGGTGTTCGACTATATGCTTTCCAATCCACCGTTCGGTGTTGAGTGGAAGCAGTCCGAGAAGGCCGTCCGCAAAGAGTACGAGGAGCAAGGCTTCAATGGGCGATTTGGGCCGGGACTTCCTCGCATCTCGGATGGCTCGCTTTTGTTCATGCTTCATCTGGTAAAGAAGATGCGCCCGCTTGCCGATGGCGGGGCGCGGTTCTGCATTGTTCAGAACGGTTCGCCGCTGTTTACGGGTGGGGCCGGTTCAGGTGAGAGCAATATCAGGCAATATCTCTTGGAGAGTGACCTTGTTGAGGCCATCGTCGCGTTGCCTACGGAGATGTTCTATAACACCGGCATCTCGACCTACCTGTGGGTTGTGACGAACCACAAGCTGCCGCACCGCAAGGGCAAGCTGCAGTTGATCGACGCCTCCAGCTTTTGGCAGCGGATGCGGAAGAGCCTGGGCGACAAGCGTAAAGAGCTTAGCCCGGACCACATCGACGAAATCACGCGCATCTTCTGCGAGTTCAAGGAAGTTCGGCGCGACGGTGTGCCGATCTCGCTTATCTTCCCGAACGAGAGCTTTGGCTATCGGACGATCACGGTTGAGCGACCTTTGCGCGACGCTGAGGGCAAGGTTGTCCTCGGCACGAAGGGCAAGATGAAGGGAAAGCCGATGCCCGATGCCGACCTCCGCGACACCGAGAATGTTCCGCTCAGTGAGGATGTGGAGGTTTACTTCGAGCGGGAGGTGTTGCCTCATGCGCCGGACGCTTGGATCGACCATGAAAAGACGAAGGTAGGGTATGAGATCCCGTTCAACCGGCACTTCTATGTCTTCAAGCCACCACGGGAGCTTGCGGAGATCGACGCCGACCTCAAGGTCGTCACCGACCGTATCCTGACGATGATTGCGGGGTTGAGCGCATGACGACAAAGCCGAAACGACAGAAGTCCGCGATGGCGGTGCCGCAGCCCGATCCCGACGGGTTTACCGAGATCGTTGCATTGATCGCAACGTCTCAGCAAAACGCCTACCGCGCCGTAAACACTGCGCTCATCGACCTCTACTGGCAGGTAGGCGAGTACATTAGCCGCAAGATTGAAGCTGCCCAATGGGGCTCTGGGACGGTCGAGAACCTGGCTCGGTTCATCGCCCATTCGCATCCAGGACTACGCGGCTTCTCCCGTCCCAACCTATTCAGAATGAAGCAGTTTTACGAGGCATATAGGGATGAAGCAATTGTCTCGGCACTGCTGAGACAATTACCCTGGACCCATCACCTCATCATCCTTGGCCAGAGCAAGCGGCCCGAAGAGCGCGAGTTCTACGTCCGCATGGCAGCGAAGGAACGCTGGTCAAGCCGCCAGTTGGAACGCCAGTTCAACGCAGCTCTGTTTGAGCGCGTTGTGCTGTCGCCGCCAAAAGTCTCGGCAGTGGTGAGACAAATGCACCCAGAGGCAGTAGATGTTTTCAGGGACGCCTATAACGTCGAGTTCCTCGGCTTGCCGCGCGAACACACTGAGAATGACCTTCACCGCGCATTGCTTAACCGGATGAAGGATTTTCTGCTGGAGCTTGGCCGGGATTTCTGCTTCATCGGCTCGGAGTTTCCCGTGCAGGTGGGGACAAGGGACTTTGCGCTCGACCTGCTCTTCTTTCATCGTGGCCTCAACTGCCTGGTTGCGTTTGAACTCAAGGTGCAGCGGTTCGAGCCTGAACATCTCGGCAAGCTGACTTTCTATTTGGAGGCGCTGGACCGCGACGTGCGTAAGCCGCACGAACAGCCCTCCATCGGTGTCCTGCTCTGCGCCAGCAAGGAAGATAAGGTGGTGGAATACGCATTGAGCCGCACTCTGTCACCTGCACTCATCGCCGAGTATCAGACGGCGCTTCCCGACAGAAAGCTGCTCCAGGCCAAGCTTCATGAGTTTTACATGCAAGACTCGCGGGAAGGTGACGCTGAATGAGTTTCCCGCGCTATGAGCGATACAAGGACAGCGGGCCTACATGGTTCGGCAAAGTGCCATCGCATTGGGACGTTCTCGATGGAAGACGGGTATTTGCCCAGAAGCGGACTGCCTCCCTGCCCGATGATCCTCAATTGTCGGCAACGCAAAAATATGGGGTAATACCGCAGACACTGTTCATGGAACTTGAGCAACAAAAAGTTGTTCTCGCTTTGAAAGGAACAGACGCATTCAAACACGTTGAGATCGACGACTTCATCATCAGTTTGAGGAGCTTTCAGGGAGGGATCGAGAAGAGCCATTATCGAGGATGTGTCAGTACCGCATACACTGTGCTAAGAAACACCAAGAATATCGATGCCAAGTATTGGGAATACTTGTTAAAAAGTCCACCCTATATTGATGCGTTATCGTCCGTTACGGATGGAATTCGTGAAGGGCGCAGCATCAGCTATGCGCAATTCGGAGGACTGCCCCTCCCGTTCCCTAGCGTGTGTGAACAAACCGCGATTGCCAGGTTCCTCGATTACGAGACAGCGAAGATCGATGCGCTGAAGGAGGAACAGCTGCGACTGATCGAGTTGCTAAAGAATAAGCGTCAGGCTGTCATCTCGCACGCTGTCACAAAGGGCCTCAACCCCGATGTCCAGATGAAGGATTCAAGGATTGACTGGGTTGGTGATGTCCCGCATCATTGGACCGTTGTACCTGTCGCGTATCGGTATGACGTACAACTGGGAAAGATGTTGGATACCTTGAAGATCACCGGGGAAAATCTAAGGCCATATCTTCGGGTAGTCGACGTTCAGTGGGATAGCATCAATGTCGATGACCTCCCACTGATGGACTTTGATGAGGACGCACGTTGCAAGTTTCGTCTTCGTGCGGGTGACTTGCTCATCAACGAAGGCGGAAGCTATCCAGGACGAACGGCAATTTGGTCGTCTGATCTTGAGTGCTACTACCAGAAGGCACTGCATCGCCTCAGGCCGCGAGCCGCAGACACAGATCACCCGCGATATTTCTTCTACCTAATGTTCTGGGCCTTGCATACCGGAGTCTTTACCGCAGGAGGTAACGAGGCGACCATCGAGCATTTGCCCGCCGAAAAATTACGTCGTTACCGATTCGCGTTTCCGCAATATGAAGAGCAATCAGGCATCGCGGAGTTCTTAGACGAACAGACAAGCCGGTTCAATTCCCTTATCAGTGCGGCGCAACGTGCTATCGATCTTTTTCAAGAACGTCGGAGCGCCCTCATCTCCGCTGCCGTCACCGGCAAGATCGATGTCCGCAAGTACACCCCGAAAGAGGCCGCATGAGCCTACACAAAGAGATTCACTTCGAGGTAGAGATCGCCGAGTATCTGGGGCAGCATGGCTGGCTTTATGAAGAGGGCGTCTCCGCTCAGTACGACCGGACGAGGGCGCTATTCCCAGAGGACGTGATTGCGTGGGTGCAGGAGTCGCAGCCGGAGGCATGGCAAGCACTGGCGAAGGGACACGGACTTGGAGCCGACACCCGGCTACTCGAACAGCTCCGGCAGAATTTAGATACGCGCGGAACACTCGACGTTCTGCGGAACGGCATTGAGCTATTCCCGGTGAAGAGCAAGATTGCCCTGGCGCAGTTTCGCCCTGCCTCCGGCATCAATATCGCGATCACCACCCTATACGCGGCCAACCGTCTGCGCGTGGTCCGTCAGGTGCGCTACTCCGAAGGCAATGAGAACTGCCTTGACCTCGTCTTCTTTCTGAATGGCCTTCCCGTCGCCACGGTGGAGTTGAAGTCGGACTTTACCCAGAGCGTGAAGGACGCGGTAGACCAGTACCGCTTCGACCGGCATCCGCAGCAGAAGGGCCAAAAGGCCGAGCCGCTGTTGAGCTTTCCCGGTGGCGCGCTGGTTCACTTCGCCGTCAGCAACTCCGAGGCCCAGATGACGACCCGACTGGCAGGGCCAGCGACTCGCTTCTTGCCATTCAACAAGGGGGACAACGGCGGGGCCGGCAATCCGCCATCGCCGTCAGGCCATCGAACGAGCTATCTGTGGGAAGAGGTCTGGGAGCGCGAGAGCTTTCTCGACATCCTTGGTCGATACCTCGTCACCGAAAAAGACGACAAGAAAAAGCTGACACGCTATCTGTTCCCGCGCTACCACCAGCTTGACGCTACGCGGAAGCTATTGAATGCCGTTAAGGCGGAGGGTGCGGGCGGCAAGTATTTGATTCAGCATTCAGCAGGTTCGGGCAAGACGAACTCGATTGCATGGACGGCGCATTTCTTCGCAGACCTGCATGATGCCGACCACAAGAAGGTCTTCGACTCAGTAATCGTGGTGAGCGACCGTAATGTAATCGACCAGCAGTTGCAGGATGCCATCTTCGACTTTCAGCGCACGACGGGTGTCGTGACCAGTATCAAGGGTGTCAGTGGTAGCAAGAGCAAGGAACTTGCAGAGGCGCTCTCCGGTGATAAGAAGATCGTCGTTTGCACCATTCAGACTTTCCCATTCGCCTTGGAGAAGGTTCGTGAGCTTGCAGCGTCGGAAGGCAAACGCTTCGCTGTGATCGCCGACGAGGCGCATAGTTCGCAGACAGGCGAGGCAGCCGCGAAGCTGAAACAGGTGCTCAGCGCGGAAGAGTGGCAGGAGATTGAGGACGGCGGCGAAGTTGGCTTCGATGACGTGCTACGGGCGCAGATGACGGCTCGCACCGCCGATACGGGCATCACCTACGTTGCGTTCACGGCGACACCGAAGGCAAAGACTTTGGAGTTGTTTGGCCGCAAGCCAGAGCCAGATCAGCCAGCAGGACCGACGAACGTGCCCGAGGCATTCCATGTTTACAGCATGAGGCAAGCTATCGAGGAGGGTTTCATCCTCGATGTGTTGGAAAACTACACGACCTACAAGCTCGCCTTCAGGCTCGCCCATGACGGCAAGGAGTACGACGAGACAGAGGTCGAACGTGCCACTGCGATGAAGGGCATTATGCGTTGGGTGCGACTGCACCCGTACAACATCTCGCAGAAGGTGCAAGTGGTGGTGGAACACTACCTTGAGAATGTCCAACCGCTGCTTGAAGGTCACGCAAAGGCGATGGTCGTTGTCGGTAGTCGGCTAGAGGCAGTGCGCTGGCAGCTAGCCATGCAGAAGTACATTCAGTCGCGTGGCTATCGTTTGAGCGCGTTAGTCGCGTTCTCCGGTGAGGTAAACGATAAGGCGTCAGGCGAAGACCCATTCACCGAGAACAGTCAGGTGCTGAATCCGAATCTGCGCGGGCGAGACATCCGCGAAGCCTTCAAGACGGACGAATACCAAATCCTACTGGTAGCGAACAAGTTCCAGACTGGCTTCGACCAGCCGCTGCTATGCGGGATGTATGTAGATAAACGGCTCGGCGGTATTCAAGCAGTACAGACGCTATCGCGCTTGAACCGCTCCTACTCCGGCGCGTTTGGTATCAAGGACACGACATTTGTCCTGGACTTTGTAAATGAAGCCGAAGAAGTCTTGGAAGCCTTCCGTACTTACTACACCACCGCCACGCTTGAGGACGTGACCGATCCAAACCTCGTCTACAACCTGCGTGCAAAGCTGGACGCAGCCGGACACTATGACGAGTTCGAGGTAGAGCGGGTGGCGACGGTTGAGTTGAACCCACAATCGAAGCAAGGCGATCTAGTGCGCGCTCTGGAGCCGGTGGCGGATAGGCTGGTGCGCCAGTTCAAAGCAGCTCATGAACGTTGGAAGGTCGCGAAGGCTGAATCTGATGAAAGTGCGGTCGAAGACGCTCACGCTGAGATGGAAACGCTGATGCTCTTCAAGCGTGACATGGGCAGCTTCGGTCATGCCTATACGTTCCTGTCGCAGATCTTCGACTACGGCAATACAGGGCTGGAGAAGCGAGCCATCTTTTACAAGCGGCTTACGCCACTGTTGGAGTTTGGCCGCGAGCGGGACGGAGTTGATCTATCGCAGGTCGTGCTCACGCACCACATACTGCGTGATCGCGGAAACCGCGCTTTGCCTCTTGGCGAAGGGGATTCGCCGACGTTGAAGCCACTAACCGACGCAGGCTCCGGCGCGGTGCAGGAGAAGGAAAAGGCGCGTCTCGGTGAGATTATCGCGAAGGTCAATGACCTCTTCGGAGCCGATACCACCGAAGGCGACAAGCTCGTCTATGTGAACGATGTGCTCAAGGGCAAGTTGATGGAGTCGGATACATTGAGGCAACAAGCGGTGAGCAACAGCAAGGAGCAGTTCGCCAGTTCACCCGATCTGAATCACGAACTTATCAACGCCATCATGGATGCTTCTTCGGCACTGTCGTCTCTCAGCAAGCAGGCGCTTGAGTCTGAGCATATCCGAAGTGGGCTTAAGGAAGTCCTTCTAGGCCCGGCACAGCTCTACGAGGCGTTGAGGGCTCGGGACCTCGCAGGACATCCAGGCGAGTAGTTTTGTAGCCCTTGCTTTTGCTCTACTCGCAGTTCCGGTTTGCGCGCTGCTGAAGTACCAACCGCTCGGACAGGTGTAGTGCCCCCTGTAAAATGCCGTTCAACTACGAACATGCGGATATTCGTCGGCGTTACTGATAAAGAATGGTTCGACCTCCACGCCTCACGCGTCAACGTGGACGAGGTGAACTTTTGGCGGCCATCGCCTACGGCCACTTTCAAAGCCCTTGAGCCTGGCGAACTGCTCTTGTTCAAACTGCACGCACCCGACAATTTCATAGTCGGCGGTGGTTTCTTTACCAAGTTCCAGCAGTTGCCGGTCAATCTGGCTTGGGACGCTTTTCGTGAAGGTAATGGCGTTTCCTCTTTGACTGAGATGCGACGCCGTATCGGTAAATACCGCCGTGCGGTCATTCAACCCGCCGATAACCCCACTATCGGCTGTGTGCTACTTGCTGAGCCTTTTTTCTGGCCAAAGGAACAGTGGATACCTTCTCCTCCGGATTTCAAATCGCAGACGGTGCAGGGCAAAGGCTATGACGGCGAGATCGGGACTGGTCGTGATCTCTGGAATGAGGTTGAACAGAGGCTGCGGCTACAGCCCACAGAAATGTTGCAAGAAGAAACGGCCACGCTGGCCGCAATCAAATCACACGGAGTCGGCAAGCCGCAGATCCTTTTACCAAGGCTTGGGCAAGGTTCGTTCCGGATCGTCATTACGGATGCTTATGAGCGACGCTGTGCATTGTCCGGCGAACGGACATTACCTGTCCTCGACGCCGCCCACATCAAACCTTATGCTGTTCTGCAGCGCCATGAAGTCTCGAATGGCATTCTTATGCGCAGCGATCTACATCGACTGTTTGACGACGGGTACATCACCATCGATCCTATGGATAGGCGAATTCAGGTCAGCAGACGAATACGCGACGAGTTCGACAACGGCAAGGAGTATTACAAGTTACACGGTGAGCGCATACGCGAGCCCGCACAGTCGAGTTACAGGCCTCACTCGGACAACCTTGATTTTCATGCATACAGCGTGTTTCGTTAGCCAATATAAGTCTCAGTTCTTAACCAACTTGAAACTGATTTGATAGCGGTAGAAGTCAATGCTCGGAACCATCGATAGCGCCCGTCGTATCCTCTGGTCATCTTCGAGAGCAATGATGATCCCTTTCACTACTTGATCCTTTTCGGCCAACACCTCCTGAACGAAACTCATATACCGTAGCGTTTGTCCAACGACAGCGTCGCTAGCCCGGCCCTTCTTCAGTTCCACCACCAAGAGTCGCGTCTTGTCTTTGCTGATTGCCAAAATGTCGAGAGGACCGGTATCGGTCTGATACTGTTGTGCTGGCTCTCCATCTTCTTCGTAAATGTCATACTCTTTGCCCAAATCTGTCTGTGCCCAATTCTTTACTAAGAACTCTTCAAGGTGAGCTTCGAGCGCGAAGGCCGAAGCATCCTCGACTGTGGCATCCGTCGAGATCAGCTTCGGAGCCGAGACGTCGCCAATGAGCTTCTCAATCTCTTCGGCGTATCGAGAGATATTGCTTACGGTACCGATCGATCCGGCAGAATTTTTCAAAGCCTCACTCAATGCGGCTCGATCAATGCTTACACTCAACCATTGAACAGGGCGGCGATGAGGGAGGATTTCCCCCGGCTGGTAGTAGTAATCTCCACTCACCTCGCCAACACGATACTGGCCGGAACCGTCGGGACAAAGGACGATGTCGCCTTTTTGAATTCCCTTGGCGACCGTCCATAAAGCACCGCAAGCGAGCCCCGCACCGATCTTGGATTTATCAGGGTGATTTGCTAGATAGATCGGAATAAATTCCTGATTGAACATTCGCCATTCGTCGGGGAGCTTGCTCGTCAGGTCTTGGTTGATATCAAATCCGGCTCCGATAAACTTTCCGGCCAAAGATTCCGGAGCGTAAATGCTTTTGCGTCCAAGCATGACGCGGTAGTAGCTCTTCATAGGAGTCGATTCCTTCCATCGAGCGCCAGCGGGCTTAGCCCAATGTACTAGCTATGGCCTCGAATCGGTACTTCTGCCAGGACGCCAAGCAACAGCGTAGAGGGCCAATCAGGCGCGCTTTGCGCGCAAATAAGGAAACCAAACCTCGCTGAGGTGAGCGAAGCGGGACACTGTTTACGTTTTAGACCGGGGAGATGGTTTACAAGCCCCTTGCGGAGGAAGTGGCTCTAGTTCTGGGTTATGGCTGGCTAGGCCCGGTCTTAATAAGATATCTGGTCGCCGTCGAAGCGTTGGGAATGTGGGAATCCCGAAGGGATTTCCAAGAGGAGTGGGAAGGGTGGAAAACCGGCTTTATGGTTTTCCATGCTTTCCACTCCTCGGCATTTCCAACGCTTGCTTTTCACGTGCGAAGACCTGGAATGAATCGCATGTCGTTGACATCGAACGTACCGACTTCCAAAGAACAGAAGTGGACTCGGTAGAGGTTCTCTTCGATCTTCTCTAGCGCAATATCCTCACCTCGAAATACCTGGCTTATGAAGACTCTGTTCTTATGCCAACTGATGTCGCCAGCATCGTTTACGCGCCGCGTTTGGAAAGAGTCTGGGTACCGATGGGCTTTTGTATATCGTGGCAGAAGTCTCGTACTGGGGACATAGACGCTGCCTGGTGTTTCGTTCCGCAGCGCTTCATGAGGACGCTCATGGTTATAGACGCGAACGAACTCATCGAACCGCTTCTGCTGTGCAGGGAGTGTCTTCGCTGACGGGTTGGTCGTGTCCTGCTTGAGTGTTCGATGCATGCGCTCATGGCGGCCGTTCTGCTGTGGTTTCCCTGGCTGAATGCGCTCATGGACGATGCCGAGCCGCACCCAGTTGAGCGACAACCGGGAAAGCCCCAACACGCCAGTTCCAGAAAAGGGGTTTCCGTTGTCTGTACGAATCCGGTCGGGAACACCGTACTCGCGCATGGCATCCTCGCAGATCGCGAGGACCTGCGCAGTATCCATGCGGGTCACAGCCTGACAACGGATCAGATAGCGACTATACGCATCAGTGATCGTGAAGGGATCGCATCGGTGACCGTTTCCAGTGCGGAACCACCCCTTGAAGTCCATGCACCAGAGCTGGTTCGGTGCGGTGACTTCGGCAAAGGGCTCTGAGTATGGGGTTGTCCTGCGTCTCTTGCGAACAGGGTTGGTGAGGCCTGCGCGGCGGAGGATCTGACCAATAGTGCTTGCCGCTGGCCACGCGACGTTCGGGTTCTTCTTCTCCAGACGAGCCTTTAGCTTCCGTGCTCCCCAGGACGGGAAGCGCTTACGCAATGCAAGAATCTCGTTCTCCAACTTCAACGAGGTTGCATGCGAACAACCGTGCGGTCTGCGCGAAATATCCAACAAGCCTTCCGGCCCGACTTCGTTATAGCGCTTGATCCACTTATATGCGGTTGGGCGAGAGATGCCGTACTCATGACACAAGTCCGTCAAGGACATCTCTTCCTTCTGATAACTCGATAAGAACTGCAGGCGTTGATCCACGGCACGTATCTCTTTCCAAGGCATGAACGTATCTTCTTGCGTTCAACCAATGCTCAGAGAGCCATCTGACCTCCGTATCTGTAAACGATGTTTCCGGTCTTTCGTGTAAACCATGTCCTCGGTACCTACTAAGGGCGCTGCCCTCGCGCGGCGCAAGGGCTTCCCCAATCTTCCGCGCTTCGCTTGTGCAGACCTCCGCCGCGCTCCGCCCTTTCCGTTCCGCCTTCGGCTCCCTCTCCAAGGGTGGGGAGACCCCTCCCTTGCACCTTGCTACCCCGCCTTCGCCAGGAGGCGTTCGGCATGTAGGTACATGCCACGCATGGCATGAAAAGCAACGGCAACAGCCCAAGGAGAGAATACCCATGACCACCGCCACCATCGCAGCCCCGTCAAACATTACCCCATTAGCCCAAAATCTCAAGACGCAGCAGCCAAAGCAACAGACAGCGAAAGAGGCTATCGCCGCCAACGTCCAAGCGCTCATCGAGCAGTTGGAGCAGGGACACTCAGAAGGACTCACCGCATACCTCACGGCAATGGGACGTTTTCACAATTACAGTTTCGGCAATATCATTGAGATTGCACGGCAGAAAGCAGTGACATAGTGCTATACCTCGCTGGCGTCAATAAACATAGGGGTTTGGGCGTTGCTGGTGACGCGCGATGGAGAACGGCGGCCAGTATGGATGAGGCGGACGGCTCTATGGACGGCTG
>NZ_JAGSYC010000023.1 GCF_025685545.1 Granulicella paludicola
GGGGTGTGGGGAGGCGGGAATCGCTACGCTCATCCCGCCTCCCCACACCCCTAATGGCGGTTATCTGAACACAGAGATAGCTGCGCTACACTAACACGCAAGATGGTTCAAAAGCTCGGGCAGGCCAAGGTGATGCTGGGCGAGCATAATCGCTATGTCCAACAAGCCGGTAGCGTACAGGATCAGTTCAACGAATCCACAAGCTATGCCCGCGCTCTTCAAACCCGTCTTGCTGAGTTGCAGCGGATGAAGAAGACCAATGAAGATACGCAGGTCTCCGCAGCAGAATCTGGCTCCGGTGGTACAGCGATCCTTACTCGCTACGACGAGGAAATCAAAGCCGTCCAGCAGTTGATGAAGTGGCAGGGTCAGGAACAGCAGAACATCCAGAAGACTATAGACCTTCAAAAGCAGGAGGCTGCTACACAGACTGCGCGTGATCAGCACGAACAGGGTGTTGCGGATCATTCCGCTTCCGAGGCTGCGAACAAGGCGGCTGAAGCTCGCCTAAAGGCGATGGAAGCGACGGTCAACCAGTGGAAGACAAATGCACCTGTTACCGCAAAGGCCATCAACGATTATTGGGAGTTGCAGAAGTCCACTTTCTCATCAAAGTCTAGTGAGTTCAACTCCATCGTTGCGAAGCAAGCTGACCTCGCAGAGGCAGGCGCTCGTGCTGCTCACGAGCAGATGCAGAAGCTGCGCCAGTCACTCAAGCAAGACTCCACCGGTACTCCTGCGGGTATCGACCGCAACGTTGACTTCCTCGGGAACACGGCTGAATCCGCTCGGTCGCTCAATCGTGCTGGACTCACCAACGCACTCGGCGATGCTGAGGCGCAGGCCACGATTGATAAGACCAGGATCTCTATCGAACTTGCTTCAGGCTCAATTTCTAAGCTGACTGCGGACCAACGCCTTGCAGCTATAGAAGCTGAGCTACACGCCAAACGTCTAGCAGACCTCAATACGCAATTGCACGACTTGCAGCAGAACTCCGGTACATACAACAGCGTGACGGGTATGTTCGGCTCGGATAGAGATCAGCAACAGGCGAACTCACTCCAGAGTCAGATGGTGAAGGAACAGGCATCTGCGACCGTCGACGCTATGAAGTCAGCTGCTGACATCGCCGGTCAATCATGGCAAACCGCCCTAACGAATGCGAATGCTATGTGGGTGCAGAACGCACAGGACACCGCTGCACAAGTCGTGTCCATCTACCACCAAGCGATAGACGGCCTCAATGACAACCTATCAAACCTGATAGTCGGCAAGAGAGCCAACTTTGCCGGGATGTTCCAAGGACTCGGTAAGAGTCTAGGGAACGACGCGTTACAGCAGGGAGAGTCATCTCTGCTTGGCAAGTTTGGTATCTCCGCTGGCAAGCCTGACGGCTCAGCGTCAAAGCCCTTCAACGTGAGAATCGTAGGGAGCATGACGGGTGCAGCTAGTGGCTTGGGCAGTCTGTTTAGCCAGTCGTCAAGCTCCTCTACAACTCAAAGCGCGCTGGGTGGTATCGGTGGTTTCATCGCTCATCTCTTTGGTGGTGGTCGAGCTATTGGCGGAGGCGTGAGCAGTGGCACAACCTATCTAGTAGGTGAAGCTGGCCCGGAACTGTTTAGCCCTGGCACCTCTGGCACCATCATCCCAAACCATGCACTGAGTGGCGGCAATGCCTACTACAACGTTCAGGTTGCAAACGGCGTAACGCCTGAGCAGATGAACATGCACATGCAGACGGTGCTCCAGCAGTACCACGGCACTGTGATGAAGGATTCGGTTGCAGCGAATAAGAATCACGCGCAACGTCGTCCCTCGATGGCACGGTAACTCAATCAACACTTAGCCCCTGTTTCGGCGGGGGCTTCCTCTTTTAAGGCAATCGCAATATGGCAATCACAGGCACCTTCAACGGCGCGCAAATAGTCGCGCTTCCGATTAAGCCCAGCATCAAGCAGATCGAACTCGCGATGAACGACACCGTATCGGCCTCGCGCTCACCCTTCTCCGGTGCAACGCAGTTGCAAGTCTGGCCCGGTGCCGACTGGTGGGAAGCAAATATCACCCTGCCTCAGATGGTGGAGTCGGATGCGATGGTCTGGACAGCTTTCTTATCCGAGTTGCGCGGCATGATGAACTCTTTCTATCTTGGCGACCCTCTTCGCGTGCAGCCCAGCGGCTCAGCACTAGGTTCCCCTGTCGTGAATGGCGTAAACGCTGCGATGGCTACCACGCTGAACACACGTGGCTGGACGGCCAACTCAACTGGATTGCTGCTACCCGGTGACATGTTGCAGATAGGTGTGCGTCTTCATCGGGTGCTGGACGCGGTAAATGCCGACGCCAATGGAGACGCCTCTATCTCTATCTGGCCTTCGATCCGCGAAGCGACTACAGACGGACAGGCAATCATCCTCAACAATCCGCAGGGTCTGTTCCGCCTCGCAGAGAATCGCCGCTCCTCCCTCACCACAGAGACCCGCTTGAGTGGTATCAGCTTCAAGGCTGTCGAGGCACGATAACCATGCCAAGAGCACTCGATAGCAACATGCAAGCGGCTCTGTCCGCTGGCGTCATTCAGCCTGCGATTCTGGCCGATCTCACGTTCTCTACCGGCACTCAGTATGTGTGGACTGGCGTCGGCGACCTTCTCTATAACACCTTCACCTACAAGGGAGTCGGCACACTGGCCTCCCTCGGCACCATCACTGAAGGCACCGCAATTAGAGCCGATGGTACCAGCGTTGGCCTATCAGGTATCGACCCGACCTTGTATGCAGACTGTCTGAGCGAGATTCAGCTCGGCGCGCCTGCTGTGATTCGGTTGGCGCTACTTACGCAAGGCACCATCATCGGCGCTCCCTACGTGCTGTTCAAGGGACTTGTAGACAAACCCACCATTAGTGCTGGCCCCGACGCCATCAGCATCTCTCTCGCGCTGGAAAGCCGCATGACCAATCTTCAGCGAGCGTCCCAACAGCGTTATACGTCCGCCGATCAGCACATCAAGTATCCCGGCGATACCGGTTTCGGCTGGGTCGAAATGCTCAATGACATCGCTTTGCTGTGGGGTTCCTAACCATGCCAATCAAACGAACAGAACATTGGGCTACCCGCGAGCTAGATCAGTATCTCCGCGACCATGCAAAGGACGAGTTTCGGTGGGGTGTACAGGATTGCTGCTTGTTCGCTGCGAACTCAATCGAGGCCATGACCGGCGTAGATATTGCTGACGACTTCCGGGGCAAATACAACACACAGGCTCAGGCATTCGCGCTGATAAAGAGTCTCACCGGCGGTGCCACGGTAGCTGATGCCGCAGCGCACTGCGCTACAAAGCATGGCCTCACGGAATGGTCGTCGCCACTTCTAGCTCAGCGAGGCGACCTCGTTGTGATTCAGGACGGAGATCAGCTCATCGCTGGAATCGTTCATCTGAATGGTCGCCACGTCATCAGCATCGGTGCGGGCGGTCTCAAGAGATTGTCCATCCGCAACGTCACTCGCGCTTGGAAGGTCTAAGCCCTCCCTCTATCAATCTTCACCAAGCCGCCTATCCGGGCGGCTTTTTCTTTTAAGGATCACCCCATGTCAAAAGCCATAGAGGGAGCTGCGCTCCTCGGAGGAGCACTCATCGCTGCAACTGCCGCTGCGATCTATGACCCCGCACTCTTCTTCACTTCACCTCTGTTTGACCACGCTCTTGAGTCGATGGTGCTGATGGGCGTGTCGATGGAAGCTGGTGCTATCGCAGGCGCTCTCACGGCAAACCGTGGCATGAACATCACCACGCGTCAGCCAGCGTCCTTCAGACAGATCGTCTATGGAACTCAGCGTATTGGTGGTGTTGAGGTCTATCGCTCCACAACGGGAAGCCATAAGGATCAGTTCAATTACGTCATCGTTCTGGCGACGCATGAAGTGGCTGGCATCACCGGTCTCTATCTCGATGGACGCAAGGTCAACTTCGTCAACGATACGAACCATGGGACTACCACTAGCTCTGGTGGCGTAACTTTTGGCGGCAATGCCGACTCGAACACCTACACCGGGCCGAATGGCGCACAGTACAACTTCGGCGGGGCTGTCTACTGCGAAGCCTACTACGGTACTCAGACCAGCGCACCGAACACTACTTCGGGTGGCGGCTTCTCTACCGGTTTACAGGCCAATGACCCCACTTGGTCACCAACGTCAGCGGGTACTCCGTACCTCGGTGGCTGCACGTATGTATATCTGAAGATCGAGTACAACACCACCCTGTTTCCGGGTGAACCAGAGATACGTTTCGACGTGCTGGGCAAGCCCGTATACGATCCCCGCACTCAGAGGACTGCCTACTCGTCGAACTGGGCACTCATCGTCAACGATGTTTTGACCGATCCTGTCTTTGGTCTAGGTGACTCCAGCGTCAATCAGGATCAGCTTATCGCTGCTGCCAACGTATGCGACGAACTCGTGACCCTAGCTGCTGGTGGAACAGAAGCCCGCTACGGCTGTCATTACCACTACGACACATCACAGGCACCCGGCGACGTTCTCAACACCATCATGTCTGCCGCAGCCGGAAGACTCTCGCGCATCGGTGGCGAGTGGTATATCTGGCCTGCTTACTATCAAGGCCCGACGGCCTCGTTTGATGAAAGCTCCCTCACCGCTGCTGTTCAGTGGATGCCGACTCGCTCCTTCCACGAACTCATCAACCGGGTGACCGGAACCTACGTTGCACCGAACTATCCATACAACACGGCGGGCAATCTCTACGACGCGAACGGCTGGTATGACGGCACAATCGCCAGCACGTTTAATTTGGCTTTCCAACCTACTAACTTCCCGCAGTATGCTGCCGACGTTCTCCACGGCTATGCTGCTGACGAATATCTGACGCAGGACGGTGGTGTTGAGCTACCGCATGAGATGGGTCTGCAATGCGTTCTGTCTGTGGCGCAGGCACAACGTCTCGCGAAGATCACGCTGCTTCGGAACCGTCAGCAAGGCACCGGAACCTTTCAGATGTCTCTGGCAGCTTTCCAACTTCAGCCTTGCGACACGTTCAACATGACGTTCGCGCAGAATGGTTGGGCTGGCAAGCTGCTGGAGGTCTCATCTGTTCAGTTCAAGGTGGACTCGCAGAGCGGCCAAGCCCCGCAAATCTCTCTCACGGTAGGCGTCAACGAAACGGACGCCTCAGTGTATGAGTGGAGCGCGGCTGAAGAGCTTACGATCTATGACGTTCCAGCTCTATCCACTCAGGCTCCGTACACCCCGGCTCCGCCTACAAACATGGTCGTCACTTCCTCCTCAGCAACTGCCTTAGTGGGAGCGGATGGCATCGTGACTCCCCGCTTGCAGGTGTCCTGGGATACGCCTTTGGACATCCGCGTTACCGGCATCCAGCTTCAATATCAGTTGGTCGGTTCCGGCGCGTGGCTCGATGGTGGCACCGCTGACGTGAGCCTGAATGCTGCCTTTATCGGCCCGGTCGTTGCCGGTCAGCAGTACAACGTCCGCATTCGTTCCGTTCGTGCTGCTGGCACAACGTCCGCTTGGGTCGAGGTAGACGGCAGCACCGCTGGTTTGGTTCTGTCGATTACAACCACTTCGGGTATTGGTATCGGCTCCATCGTTGGTGAAGCCTATACGGATGGCACGGCTGGTATCGAGTGCAACCCGTTCACGGCAATGCTTGGCAATGCGTCAGTATCGTACTTCCCCTCTGGCCCGGTTCCGCTGTATGGGCTGACTCAACAGACGCTCTATTACGTGTATGTGGTCGACCCAAACATCACAGGCGGCAACCTCACACCGATAGCGACGACGAATCAGTCGGACTATCTCGGCAAGCTCGGTTACTTCTTGATTGATTCGACGGTGACACCATACGCGGCGAAGGCTGGTTCAAGCTCAAGTGGTTCGTTGTATTACCCGACGACCTCAAACGACTTTGGGACACGTACCACGCTGACTCCTGACAGTGCGTTCGATGGCGACTTGAACACGTTTGCGAGTGTCTCTGGTTCTTATATCCAGAGACCCACAACCACTCCGACTCAGCCGGACGAGCCAAGCTCCGACGGCATTTCCGCACAGGTCGAGTCTTCTCCGACTGATACACCCACGTATACGACTGGCGACTGCACATGGTCAGGGTGGCCGACTATGACCCTCACCGCAGCATCTACGCTGACGGTTGTTGCTGCGGCCACTGTCTTCAACGGTGGTGAGCTAACGATCACGGCTTTGGTCGGCAACAGCACAACCATCATGGCCGATCTCACAACTACTACCGCACAAGCAACGTACACGCTATCCGTCGCGGCTGGTGTTGACCTCAGCACTCTCACTGTCGAGTGCTCGGCTTCGGCTGATAGCCCGACAGGGACGAGTGCGACCTGCTCTCTGCGGGTCTACGAGATTTACGTGCAGAGCTAGAGCTAACCCAAGCTGAGTTTGACAGGCTGGTGGACTTCGCCTTGAATGCTGATATTGGGGCCTTCTTGGGCTCCACTCGGCTGAAGGATCTTAAAGCTGGCAAGATCGTCGAGGCCGAGGCGCAGTTCGAGGCGTGGGATAAGGTCTCGGGTAAGGTGGTGGCTGGTCGGTTTCGTCGGAGGCTGGCGGAGGAGCGGCTGATTGAAGGTACGGCTGCTGCGTAGAACGCAAGTGAAAAGAAACGATGAGACTCCGGTGATGAGCCGGAGCCTTTCATTGACATTCTTGCCACAGCTTTGCGTTTAACGCGCCGACAAAATGATCAATTAATCCATTGGGAAAGCTCGGCAAACTTCCTACCGAGCACGCGCTGAACATTCGCATGACCAATCGCGATGCCTACACTCGTGAGAGTCATCTTGCCGATAATTGACGCTGTCCAAACTTCAAAAAGATCTTTCAAGTATGGACGCACACTTTCGCATTTTGTTCTTATCTCCGGTCCACTCATCTTGTTCTTGTCGAATAAAGTCTTGATTTGAGCAGCGACTTCATGAGGGATAGATTGAGTTGATAGTTCGGCGGTCAGCGACACTCCATTTAGTGCATTCACTTGGATCTTTGTCGGATCATTTAGGCATTGGATGAAAAACATTTTCTTAGCGATAGCCGAGAGTCCCGAAGGTATATCGCTGTTGTCGAACCCTTTGCAGAACAGGCCTTGGTATGTCACGGCAATTTGATTAGAGAGTGAGTTGTCCATCAAGCCGTTGATGGATGCGCACCCCGTGAACGCGATGTGCTGATAGCAAGCATCACTTCGCACAATCTTAGGAATGAACGGCAGTACATGATCGTCCAGATAAAGGCCGAAATTAGCGTGGTTAGTACTCGCATGGTTCATCGTATTGCGGAAAAGAAAGACTAGCGCGAGGGCGGCAAGTTGGCTTTCGGTAAGCTTCGGAGCAGTGTTAAGAGCTTCATTCAAAACAATCTGAATGATTTCTCGCTTCTCTTGCTTACTTCGATCTACCAACAGTTCTACCAGCAAATCTCCTAACTCTTTATTTCCGCTACGAGCGTACTCTTTTTGGACAGTCAGCAGCGCGTACTGAAAGTCAGGATCCTGAGACTCCCCTATTCCTGCCGGATTGTCCTTCTGAAGCTTTTCTAAAAACTGATCTGTAATCTCTTCTGCGCGAGCAGACGCGATCTCTCCCGCTTTATTCGCGAGTTTGTAGAAGTTCGCATGAAACGTGTCAAGCGCGATGTCACGTACTTCAGAATATGACAGGCCGCTTTCAATTGTTACATTGCCTCCTGATTGGATAGCGAGGCCGCCAGCCGCGACCTTTTGATTTTGATCGCTATTCGCCATCTCGTCCCCTTGTTATATTCCCGACTCTTACATCTCCCCCTGCTTGAACGCCGATTGCAGACTTAGCCACCTTTTGACGTTGCTGCGTGCGTTCAGTTCGACGTTTGACTCCAACGAAAGTGGTGGCAAAGGTAGCGAGCGCGGCGAACGCCGCGAAGACTGAGTCATATCCGGGTCGCTGATGAACCCATGCTAACGAAATAATGAACGCAATTGCGGCGGTGATTCTTACGTAAACAATCATCTTAATGACCTTTAGGATAGGGAGAAGTCAGTCTACATCGGCTGGAGGGTTTTAGGCACTATTCAGCGGTAGCCCTGGAATCGGCTGCGGACATTCCAGCATCTCCGGCCCATTGTTCTTCACATTGCCCACCAGTGGATTGCAAGGGTTCATCTCCATCAGGTCTGACTCGTAAGGTCTGAGTAGGTCGATAGGTGGCTGCTCTGTCACCGTGCGGTCTAGCCACCGCGCCCAATCCCTCTCATGGAGTATCACCGGCATACGGGTGTGAATCTCGCTCATCAACTCATTCGCTTCCGTCGTGATGATGCTAAAGGATTGCAGCCATGTGTCCGGCGTGTGCAGCGTGGAACCGGCTGGCTTCGGTTCCTTCCATGCGTCCCATAGGCCAGCGAAGGCGAACGGCTCACCGCTCTTCAGGCTGATCGCATAAGGCTGCTTCACCGGCTTCTTCGCACCTGTATCGAGGGTCTTCCACTCATAGAAGAGATCAGCCGGAACAATACAGCGGCGAGACTTAAATGGGCCGCGCCATGTTGCACTGCTGGTAATGGTCTCGGCCTTGGCATTGATCGTGCTGAAGCCTTTCCACTCAGCTAGCGACTTAGCGAAGAACGGAACCAATCCCCATCGCAGTTTCACCATCTCCCGCTCGGTAGAGTCTCGCTCCTCACGGATGACCGGCTGGAACGTGGATGGCGCAATGTTGTAGTTCGCTGTGAATGGTTCCTCGAAGATCTTCCCTACGTGGAAGGCCTCAGCGATCTGCTGCTTCTGTCGTCGGGTTGCATATCGTCCACACATGGATCGAGGTCCTCCTTTTGAGACTGAAATGCTATCGCGAACAAAGCGTCGGTGTCATGGCACAGTGTCCTCATCTGTTGGCATGTGCCAAGCAATGTCCTTGTGTCTAAAGAATTCTGGCTTACGTCGAGTCGCTGCGTCGAGCAATCGACTAGCGATCTTTACCGCAAAATCAAGCTCTGCCTCCCAATCTCTGTTCGAAAGATTCTCACTGTACTCAGGCGGACGCTTGGCAGTACGTATCGCAAGGATGATGCTGGCCGAGATCATCAGGGTGGGGCCTAACCTCTCAAGGTCGATCTCTCTGTTGTATCCGCCGACCTTCATGGCTCACCATCCTGCGAACAGCATAGGAGAATATAAGGCGAAAGTCATCAACAACGTTTTCCGCACCTGCAACCCCTTCATTCCACTTCACATGACCTCTCAGAAAGGCCCAGCCACCAATGGACACATCATGCTATTCGCTCCCCCATCACTGATGAGCATCATCAGCACCGCCGTCACAACAGTTCTCTGCCCTCTCATTGTTTGGGCCGTCCAGAAGCTCGTCCATCTCCTCGACCAGTTCACCATTCTTGAGGATCAGTTCATATCCATGCGCCAGGAGGTGAAGGCCCTCCAAGAATCGGACAAAGCCTCTGACCGCAAGTTGATCCTCCTGGAGGAAGCGATCACCGAGATCTCGGCGTTACGTGAACGCACCGATGAGCAGTTCTCGGAGATCAAAGCCGATCTCAAACAGCTGCCGCGCATCCTGACATTGCTAGAACAGTATGGTCAGGCAATCGCCAGCAGTGTTCCCCGCAACGAAGTGGAATCACGGCTCAGAGCCACTGAGGATCGGATACGCATGGTTGAGCAAGACATCAGAACGGGCAAGCAGAAATAGAAAAATAGTTGAGTTGGAATCAACCTCGATATGCCTGCTTTTGTCGAGCCTCTTCTGACTGCGGGTCGATCATCCAATTCATTAGATCTTCGAGAACGAGTACTTCGAAAATAGGTTGAGAAGATCCATCAACGAACGCTTTATGTGTTGATCCAAAGATTTGACGAGTCGATCCCTCATCTCCAACCAACAGAGATTCAAGCGTGAATCGTTCTCGGTATGCTTTACCAGCGGTCCAGCACACAACGAAATTGATGTGTTGCACGAACTTCAACTCTTTACCGAAGTCCGCCACTAGTCCATCAAGGGAGAATTTATATTCGAGAGTCTTTGGTTCAGTTTGGCCTTCTGGGAAATCACGGCTGATACCAAGACGCTGGGACTGACTTTCCCAGTAGATTGAGTCTTCTTTCCTGTAGTCCATCATGAAAAGTGAGTCATATCTATCGATTGGAGATGTTGCGAAGAACCTAAAGCCTCTTAGCGTTTGCGCTCCTACCAATTCATGAAACAAGGCAATCACATCTTGCTCTTGCTGCGGCGTCGATAAGAGGCTGATAGCGGTATCGGTAGACCTTCTAACAAGAGGGTGCTCATCGCGAAATCTTTCTTGCTCTCTCTTCCAATCGTAAAGAGCTTTATCGGGCGTTATTGATTGTGCTCCAGAATCTGCCCGAAGATGCGATATAAATCTTCGAAAGATTGTCACTACACGTTTGGCAAGTTCTTCAGCGAGATCAGTAAGCTCTGGTTGGAATACCTTTCTTCCCATATCTGGACTTCCGTCCTGAAAATGGACAATGATGTGAGAGTTGTTTTGATATCCAATCGCGCTTGTCAACGGGATCACACTCACTTCACCTTGAGCCATGTTGTCCGAAGCTAATTGCATTCCCCCGTGCATGATTCTAAGTGCTTTTCTCAACCCGAGTACTTCGTCGTTAAGCCGATTCCACGTCTTCGCAGTGCTCAGGAATGCACCGTAAATCGCCACGTTATGCTTCTCGATGAGTTCGCGACCTTTCTCGTCTATAGCTGAGCCGAAATCGGAGTCGTCTGCAAGGAGTGCATCTTTGTCCCAAATTTCCCAGATACAATCAAGTCGTTTAAATTCTTGCGGAAGACTCTTGAATTTGGTGCTGGCGTCTCCTTTAACAAGATTCTGTGATCGGATGATGTCTTCCAACTGTTGGACTTTCATGTCCGGAATTTCGTGAGGATAGTAGTACTCGGCTCTGTTCGTTTGAACCACCGTGGGTTCGGCTTTCGACGCTATCACTTTGATCTCAATTTGAGGAGCAAAAGCGATACCGGAAAGGTACACCCCGCCAAGTGGAGTCTTGATTCTGAGCACATCAAGCCACTGCTTAGCTGAATAAGCACCGATCCAGGTGAAATCTCTGGGGCGCTCACCAGGGGCCTTGCCGCAAATGATTTCGAGACAAGTTCCTGACGGCTCGTTGACGAGTTCTGGTACGGCAAAGCCTTGAGACTCAAATGTGGGGCGTGGTATTACGCCTCTCTCGTCCTCTGCCCATTGTCGTCCCTGACGCAAAATTGCAGCCAACTCAGAGCCGTTCTTCTTGCTTTGAAGAGAAATGAATGAGAATCCATAAGCCAAGAAGGTTGCTCCGACGCCCTTCTCGCCGCGAACATTGGCTTGTTTCTTAAAGCTCACGTTCGGTCGAAAGCAGTACTTAAACTGATCCAAATCCATTCCCACACCATTGTCGACGATGCGGAAACTAGAGCCTGGTATGTCAATGGTGATCCAAATCTTCGGGGAGTAGCGTTCGCCTCTCTCCCTAGAAGCGATCTCCACGGCATCGAGAGAATTCTGAATGGCTTCAGAAAATAGATCGTAGAAGCCCGTATAGCTTCTTAGAATGTTGTGGACTACTCGCTTCGTTGCGTCCTCGAAGATCGCAGAGCCGCCACTGATCGTTTCATCCCCATGAGATAGTAGTGGATCAAAACCCTTCAAATCTTCCGTTGCCATTCTTACCCTCTATGTACTCGTTGTCATTACAACACAGCATAGTTGAGCCACTATGCACATTCACACAATCTCAGCGTTGCTGAGCGTGTGTGTCGGGTCTGGGAAGCTGCTTTACCATTTCGACAATGCTGAGACGAGGTTGTAAAAATACCAGCCTTCGTCCATCATTCCTAGCTTGCTCGGAATGAACACCTTCCCAGGGCCGTGGTTTCCATGTATTCCGAAGCCGTCAACAAACGACTCAAAGCGCAAGATGGAAGGGTAGGGGAGACGAAAATTTCTGTGCTGGCCGCTGTAAATGATGGACTTCGTTGTGATCACCATCAAGCCATCATCAATCGGCACAAGGCCTGTCTGGGACGTTCGCGGCTGTGACATTCCTACACGATAGTAGAGGCCTCCGCCAATGGGGAGACCTACCGACTGGAAGCTTCGTCCAGTAGGTATAGATCGATATTCAGCCAAGGTGGCGTAGCGGCGAAGGATAGGAAACTCATCATGCTGGAAATTGAAGTCATCAAAACCGCCGGGTTGCGCGTATGGAACCTGACCGTGAAGTACCTGATAAAGAGTGTTCGCATGTAGTGCCGAAAGGAAACCGGGGAAGTTTGCTCGTTCCTTAATGTCCCGCTCTGACCACTTTGAATCTGCTGCGCTGTAGTAGCTTCCTAGCCGTTCAAGTTCGTCATCACTGATGGGTTTCGATAAGACAGCTTCCAGAATCGCTGCATCCGATGAACGAAGCATCAACTTGCGAACCTCCTCTTCGAGGAGACGACCTTCGAACTGAAGCCTCGCTATAACGGGCGCTATCTTCGCCGGTTGCTTCCCTGTGGCTACTGCCATTTTCACAGCGTCTGCAATTTGCCTACGCGCAGCTTCAGCCTCTGCGGCGCACGCCGTGTGTTCACTCTTAAACAGTCCTGCTTTCTCGCGACAGTAGGTACAATTTGCCATCTCTACGCTCCTACGCTAGTTGCAGAGATCATACCGACTCAAGCTGCCTTATGGTTCAACACAGCCATAGCGTCCAAGACCTGAGACGGCGCAAAGTGAGCGTACCGCATCGTAGAGGCGATGCTGCTGTGGCCCGCTGCCTCTTGTACGACCTTCAGATGAACCCCAGCTTGGACCAGCCGCGAGCAGAATGTATGCCGATTGTCATGCCAGCGGTAGTTCTCGATCTTCGCCTGTCTTAGAGCCTCAGCCCACCACTTCTTATTCTCACCCTTGGCAAAGACTGAATCCTTTGGTGCTGTACTAGGCTGTTCTCTGGATCGCCCCCGACGTTCAAGGCTCAATAGCAATAGTTCATTTAGCGCCTTTGCTACATCGTCAATGATGTATGCGTTCCTGGGCTTCCCATTCTTCGTCACCCGCAGTCGCATCACACGCCGATTGAAGTCGATATCGGGCCAGACTAGGTTGTATTGCTCACTCTTACGAATACCTGACTTGACGGAAACTTCGAACTCCAGAAGACGCTGGATCGCCTCTTTACGAAGCTGGGGATGTTGTTCTGGATCATACTGCTCTATCCAGCCATTCAGGACCGCCCGAAGGCGCTCTTCTTCATCAGCTGACAGGAATCGTTCAACGCCATTCCCTACATGCTTCAGCGGTACGTCAACCGCCGGATTCACATCAACCTGGTCCTTACGTCTGCCATGCCTATAAATCTTGGAGAATGTGCCGCGCAGTTTATTTATCGTGGCGTTTGCGAGTTCCCTGTCCTCCTGAACCGCATCGAGCCAGTCCTCAATTTCGCTAGACTTGATGCTTGCGGCTGGCCGATCCCCAAACTCATCCTTGATTTCCCGAATGCGTCGGGGAGGGTTCTTCTGATCGCGGTACTCCTCAGGATGGGCCTTCACATAGGCAAGGAAGTCATCACAGAGTTTGCCTAACGTAATCCCGGTGGCGTGGCGGTTCAGCTCTGTGAAGGTCAGAACATGTTTCTTGGCGCTGCGAGGGAGAACGCCCTCGCCAGATCGCCTGATAGTTCGAGCTTTCTCCGCATAGGAGACAGCAGCAGCATGATCCTCGCCGAAGGATTTGCGGACCCATTTCCCATCTACGCGGTAGCGGGCATACCAGTTGCCGCTTCCCTCAGGCCTCTCATAGACCCCTTTCACTTTCAGGTGCTTCCGACCTCTCGCCATTGTTCTCCGACGCCTCCATGCTCCTTAATTGTGGCATGAAACTGTGTCACAATTGAGTCACTTTTTGCAGGTAGTTCCGGCGACGCTGTGCGACACGAGGCGACAGAAGAATTGTCATATACCATTGATTAATATAGGGTTATTTGCATTGATTGCCGACGGGTGCAACAGAGTGCTGTCACCAATTTTCGTCCTTTTAAGGCGCTGGTCCTGGGTTCGAACCCCAGCCCGCTCACCACTTTCCCATTTCCAATTAAACCCGCAAAGCGGATCAGGACGTCGGCTTGTCCGGCACGTCCATTCGCGTGCAGAACTCGTCCAGAAATCGCTGGCTGTACGCGTCTAGCAGCGCCTGGACTTTCTCTGCCGACGATGACTTTACGATCAGACCAGCGTGATGGTGTTTGTGCATCCGCAACACCACCTCCAGCGCATCGTAGCTCGAAATATCCGGCGTTTCCTGCTTAGCAAGACAAATCACGCTGCCCGCGTAGTCGGCGCTCAGGAGTGGCAGCTGATAGACCTCGCCGCGCAGCTCAGCGACCTCGATCTTCGCCCACTCTGCCCAGGGATTGACGCCTGCCGCAAACTCCACGACCTCGGCAATGTAGGCCCCGCCCACGCGGGCAGCTGTCTCCAGGAAGTAAAACCTGCCGTCGGTATGAGCTCGGATGAACTCGGTATGCGTAATACCTGTGACAGCGCCAAGAGCAGCAATCGTCTGAGCATGAATCGCAAACAAAGCCTTCGCCTCTTCGCCTTCACGGTCGAGCGTACGCGTGGTGAACACACCGCCTTCGTGCATCGTCTGCATCGGAGGTCGCCCGTACTTATGAGCAGCGGCAAACTTCAGCTCGCCATGCCACCAGATGGCGTCTACGTGGAAGACCTCACCTGGCACAAAGCTTTCCAGCAGGTGATGGCTTGCCTCATCACCAAGCTGCTCCAGCACCGGCCAGATCTCCGCTTGGCTGGCGATCTTCTTGATGCCGATGGCCGAAGCGCTCGAGCGTGGCTTCAATAACCATGGGCCGCGCACTTTCTCCATGAACGCCCACAACGCATGATGATTGGCCACGGACGAAAACGCCGGCACTGCGATGCCTCCGCGCAGGGCGCCCTCGCGCATCGCCAGCTTGTCGCGAAAGAACCTCGTCGCCGTCTGTCCCATGCCCGGCAGCCGCAGATGCTCGCGTACCAGCGCGGCCAGCTCCAGGTCGAACTCATCGAGCGCCACCACGCGCCCATAGTTGTTATGCCGAAACAGCCGCGTGACAAAGGCAAGTGCCTCATCCAGATGCTCGAAATTGTCTGGCATGAAGTGGACCTGGCTCAGCGAATCCCACGGCCAGTCCGCGTGGCGCAGTTTCTCCACTGTCAACAGTGTCACAGGTACACCTGTCTGCGCTGCGGCGCGAAGAAACGCCTGTCCTTTTTCGTAGGTACTAATGCAAAGAATTCCCGGCTGCTTCTGCTCTTCCACCATCGCAACGCCTCCGAAGTTGTTTACGTATTCTCCGTCATCTTTTTCACGATACTGGTCGTCGAAAAGCCCTGTACAGTTGGGACAATCGCGACACGACCACCCGCGGCAATCACAAGCTCATGGCCGACCACCGTCTCCACGCTGTAGTCGCCGCCCTTTACGAGGACGTCCGGCTTCAGCGCTGCGATCAGCTCCAGCGGAGTATCTTCGTCGAACAATACCACGGCATCGACCGCGGCTAAAGCGGACATCACGCGTGCCCTTTCGCGTTCACCAACAACTGGTCGCGTCGGCCCTTTTAGCCTCTGCACCGAAGCATCCGTATTCAGCCCAAGGACCAGCTTCGATCCAAAGCCGCGACATTCTTCAAGTAACGTCACATGACCGACATGCAGGAGGTCGAAGCAACCGTTGGTGAAGACGATGGTCTCGCCCGCTGCGCGCCACTCAGCCACGCGACGCGACGCCTGATCGATCGTCAACACCTTTTCACCGCTGCGAATGCCGCTCGAAGGCGTCAGCGCAGCCACCAGTTCATGACTGGCAATCGGAACGGTGCCGACCTTGCCGACGACGATGCCTGCGGCAAGGTTGGCAAGCTCGACTGCCGACTCCATCGGCAGACCGCCAGCCATCGCTGCTGCCAGAGTTGCGATCACCGTATCGCCCGCGCCGGAGACATCGAAGACCTCGCGCGCGCGGGCTGGCGATTGATGCACACCAGATTCCGACAGCACGCGAATGCCCTTCTCGCTCATCGTCACGGTGAGGTACTCAATGCCATGATTGAGTCGCTGGATTTCACCAGCCACCATGAGGGCATCGAGGCGGTGCGCGTCCACGTCGGTCGCCAGCGCAAGTTCGCCGAGGTTGGGGCAGACCATCGTCGCACCTGCGTACTTGCCGAGATCTGGCGTCTTCGGGTCAGCAAAAACCGGGACTTTCAGCTCGCGAGCTTTTTCGATGATGCCCGCGCACAGCTCACGCGTCAGAACGCCCTTGGCGTAATCAGACAAGATGACGGCGTCAACCTTTTCGAGCAGCGGATTCAGTCGCTCCCACAAGCGTCGACGATCCTGCACGGCGGGCTGCTCGCGGCTTTCGATATCCAGCCGCAACAGCTGCTGTCTGCGGCCTACGATGCGGGTCTTCGAGATCGTCGGCAGTGAGGTTGTTACGACGCCGACAGTGTCGACCTTGGCTTCTTCGAGGATGGCTGCGAGTTCATGTTGTTCACCGTCGTCGCCCCAGAAGCCGGCCAGCATCGCCTGGCAGCCGAGACCTGCGAGGTTCATGGCGACGTTTGCGGCTCCGCCTGCGCGCTCGTAGCGCTGTGCGTGGCGCAGGACAGGAACTGGCGCTTCAGGCGAGATACGATCGACTTCACCGAGAATGTAGCGGTCGAGCATGAGGTCGCCGACGACCAGCACCTTCAGGTGGCTGAAGCCAGATTCCAGCAACCCGAGCACTGCATGAACGTCCTTCAGCATTCGATCCGTCTCCGTTCACCATCATCGCATCTGCGAGGATTCCTAGTGCTTTGGCGCGACCATCTCCAGAGCGACGCGCACCTGATCCATTACCTCGTCCACCGTGATCGAGAGCAGGCAACGCTTGCCTTCGTCGACGCAGGTCTCCAGACCGCAGCCTGCGCACTCGACCTTGTGATAGATCACGCGATGCTGCGCGCCCATTGGAAACCATTGGCCCGGGATGTTTCTAGCTGCGAACAGAGCGACGCAGGGCGTGCCAACGGCGGCGGCGAGATGCATTGGGCCGCTGTCGTGGCCGACGAAGATCTGCGCCAACTGCAGAGCAGCTGCGCTCTGGCGCGGGCTGAGGCGGCCGCAGAGGTTGACGACTGGACCGCCGCCGTTCAATCGCCACGCTGTGGCGGCGAACTCGCTTGCGGCAGACTCTTCGGGAGCGCCAACTAGCAGCAGCGTGCGGCGCGGGTATTCGTCTGCGATGCGTCCGACCAGCGTGCGCCAGTTCTCTACGCCCCAATCCTTTGCCTGGACTTTGGTGCCAACGCAGACGGCGAGGGGACGCTTTTCGAGAGCCTCTGCGCCGATCTGGCGGCGCGCTTCGGCGTTTTCCTTGTCGTCGAGGTGAAGGTCCCAGCTGGAGATATTGTCGACGCGGGCGTCGCCGAGCTCGCGGATGCAGCGGGCGAGGCGCTCGGCTTCGGGTTCCCAGTTGTCGACGCATTCGGCGTCGGTGTCGGCGCCGTAGAAGTTGCGCTGCGTGGCTTCGGTTGAGGGAAGTCCGATGATCTGCTTTACGCCGCACCAATCGAAGAACTTTGCGTCGCGCTCGACTGTTTCGAGGCCGCGCGCGGGGCCGAGGTAGATCACGACCTCCGGTTTCCAGCGGCGGATCGACCAGACCAGCTTCGCGAGCTCGAACCAGCTGCGCGTGCCTGCGGGATAGCCGAAGTAGCCGCCGATGAGGCCGATTCCACCGAGGACGGCTTCGGCTGCGGGAGCCTTCGAATGGACGGGAAGGTTGGTCAGCAGGCGACGATCGGCGTCAGGAAATGCGCGCGCGATGAGGTGCAGGCTGGGGAGCGCAACGACCATATCGCCGAGGCTTCCGAGGCGATAGATGAGTACGCGGCGCGGCTTCGTACCGATCTCCAAACAGGTATCCCCCCTCCCCCCCCCTACTTAGTGGCCCAAAGTCTTGATTCGGGGCAGGATAGGTCTGGAGAGTTGTGCGCGTAAGAAAGCCGCCAGGTCGTGGAGGCCGGCGGCTGCTCTGTTGCTCTATTTCTATTATAGCGAGCGGGAGAGGGTGAACATGCAATTACTTTTGGGCGCGAAAAGCCGCATGGTTGCTGGGGATTTCGAGTTTTCCGAGTTTTGCGGGGGTTGACAGCGTTTGGAGGTAGCGGCGGGTCGAGATGCAGATTCCTCCGCTTCGCTACGGAATGACAACAAAAAAGCTGCGCTACCGAAGGACAACAAAGCTTCGCTACGGAAGGACGACAAAGCTGCTACCGAAGGACAACAAAGAGGGGGGCGAGGGATGGGTTCGTCGCCCACGTCTCAGAAGCGAGACGTGGGGCACCCGAGTGGTTGGCTTAGCCGAGGAGGTCGCTGACGATGTCTTTGGCTGCCGAGAGGGTGGCGTCGAGGGCAGAGGTATCGCTGCCGCCGGCTTCGGCGAGGTCGGGACGACCGCCGCCTTTGCCGCCTACCTTGGCGGCGAGAGCGCCGACGATCTTGCCGGCCTGCAGCTTGCCAGTGAGGTCCTTGGAGACGCCGACGATGAGCGAGACCTTGCCTTCGTTTGCGGCACCGAGGATGACTACGCCGGAGCCGAGCTTGCCGCGCAGTTCGTCGACGAGGTTGCGCATCTGGGACTTGTCGAGGCCGTCGACGCGCTGGGCGAGGACCTTGATGCCCTTGACCTCAACGGCTGAGCCTGCAGCGTCAGCGGTTGCGGCGGAGGCGCTCTTCATCTTGAGCTGCTCCAGCTCGCGGCGGAGCTTCTTCATCTCTTCTTCCTGCGCGTTGACGCGGGAGCGAAGAGCTTCGGCGCTGAGATCACTGCCGCCGACGAACTGGCTGGCGACCTTTGAGACTTCGGCATCGCGACGGAAGAGATCGAGAGCACCGGTACCGCTGACGGCTTCGACGCGACGGACGCCAGAGGCGACGGCACCTTCGCCTACCAGCTTGATGAGACCGATCTCGCCGGTGGCGGAGAGATGGGTGCCGCCGCAGAGTTCGGTGGAGAAGTCGCCGATCTTGACGACGCGGACACGGTCGCCGTACTTTTCGCCGAAGAGGGCCATCGCTCCGTACTCGTGAATGGCTTCGTCGATTGGAACATCGACAAAGGTCTGCACGGTGGAGTTTTTGAGGATCTGAGCGTTCACGATTTCTTCGATCTCGCGCAGCTCTTCTTCGGCGACGCCGGTGAAGTGCGAGAAGTCGAAGCGGAGACGATTGGGGTCGTTGAGCGAGCCAGCCTGCTTGACGTGGGTGCCGAGCACCTGACGCAGAGCGGCGTGCAGGAGATGGGTGCCGGTATGGTTGCGCATGACGGCGGAGCGGACCTCGCCGTTGACCTGGGTGTCGACGGTGTCGCCGACGGCGATGGTCTGCTTGGCGATGACAGCGTGGGCAAAGACGCCCTGGACGGGCTTTTTGCAGCCGGTGACCTCGGCGACGATGGTGTTGTGGTCGCCGGAGTAGAGCCAGCCGACATCGCCGACCTGACCGCCGGAGTCGGCGTAAAAGCTGGTGGCGTCGAGGACGACCTCGCCGGTTTCGCCGGGCTGGAGGGTGGCGACACCGACGCCTTCTTTGACGAGAGCGAGGACCTTCGCGCCATCGACGCGGAGGGCGGAGTAGCCTTCGAATTCGGTCTTGGGGAGTTCGCGGTAGACGGGGGCTGCGGACTTTTGATTGCCGCCTTTCCAGGAGGCGCGGGCACGGGCTTGTTCTTCTTCTTTGGCGCGCTCGAAGCCTTCGAGGTCGAAGTCAAGACCCGCGTCACGTGCGGCATCCTGAATGAAGTCAAGGGGAAGCCCGAACGTTTCGTAGAGATTGAAGGCGTCTTTACCTGCATAAACAACGGGCTCACGCAGGATGTGATTCGTGCCTCCTTCATCGCCCCAATATTCACCGTTGAAGTCCGGTTGGTACTTCTCTTGAATGTTGTAATAGGCCTTATTCAGCGCGCTTACTTTTGCAACCTGCTCTTGAGATGAATCCTCTCCCGGTTTCGGGTGAGGTCCCGCTTCGTGAGCCGCTTCGGCGCGCTTGAACTCATCAAATAGTTTCTTGCGCTCGATCAATGCCTCTAATTGCTCATCGAGTTTTCCAAGAGCAGATGCAATCACCCGCGCGAACTGCTGCTCTTCTGCGAGGACGACCTTGGCCACGCGCTCTGCTGATTCCTTCAACTCCGGATACGCCGCAGCCATCTCATCGCGGACGGCGTAGACCATCTCGTGCATGAAGGGCTTTTCCTGACCGAGGAGGCGACCGTGGCGGATGCCGCGGCGGAGGATCTTGCGCAGGACGTAGCCGCGGCCTTCGTTGGCGGGGAGCACGCCGTCGGAGATGAGGAAGGTGCTGGCACGGGCGTGGTCGGCGATGATGCGGAGCGAGGCTGCGTGCTTGTCGTCGGAGACGGCGAGGTGGGCGATGTCGGCGGGGGTGAGGGTGGCAGAAAGCGGTTGGGTGGTGGCGGCGCGGTCATGAGCGTCGGGGTTCTTCGACTGCGCGTCACGATGAAGCTGTGACGCTTCGCCCAGAATGACGGCATTCGTGGGGGTGTCGGCAGGGGAAAGTCCCTCAGGGGCTAAAGCCCCTCCTTCAGGTTGCGCAGTAACGGACGGGCTGAAGCCCGTCCCCTTCAAAGCGGGCGAAGTCCCGTTACCTGCGCCGGAGTGGGTGAGGCGGGCGGCGGCGGCGATGAGGGGGGTGAAGAGGTCAGACTCGTAGTTGGAGAGCTTGCCCTGGAGAACGGCGCTGAGGCGTTCGAGGCCCATGCCGGTGTCGATGCTGGGCTTGGGCAGTGGGGTGAGGGTGCCGTCGGAGCTGCGGTCGAACTGCATGAAGACGAGGTTCCAGATTTCGACGTAGCGCTGGTCGTCCTGCGGGAAGGGTTTGTCTTCACCTGTTTCGCTGGCAGCGAAGCCGAGGTCGTAGAAGATTTCGCTGCAGGGGCCGCAGGGGCCGGTGTCGCCCATCTGCCAGAAGTTGTCCTTGGCGGACATCTCGAAGATGCGTTCCTTGGGGACGCCGATTTCGATCCAGAACTGCTCGGCCTCGTTGTCGCGCGGGACAGAGTCTGTGCCTTCGAAGATGGTGACGTAGAGGCGGTCCTTGTCGATGGCGAACCAGTCGGGCGAGGTGAGGAGCTCCCAGGCGAAGGCGATGGCGTCGCGCTTGAAGTAGTCGCCGAAGCTGAAGTTGCCGAGCATCTCGAAGAAGGTGTGGTGGCGGCGGGTGAAGCCGACGTTTTCGAGATCGTTATGCTTGCCGCCGGCGCGGACGCACTTCTGGCTGGTGGCGGCGCGGGAGTAGGGGCGGACCTCGGCGCCGAGGAAGACGTCTTTGAACTGGTTCATGCCAGCGTTGGTGAACAGCAGCGTCGGGTCGTTGGTGGGAACGAGGGAGGACGAGTGCACGCGGCGGTGCTGCTTGGTTTCGAAAAACCTCAAAAACTCTTCACGAATCTGGTTGCCGCTCAAGTTGCGCATAGAGATTAAGTTTATCAGTGCAACGGATGGCAAAAACTTCCCCGAGACTCTTCGCGTTCAGGTAGCGTCATATCCATTAGCTATGATCCTGGCCCCTCACGCGCTCGCTTTCCTACTCGCCGCACCGGCGGCTCATGCTTCTGCGGCGCACCATGGCGGCAATTCTTTTGTGCATTTTCTGTTTCGGTTTGGGCTGTTCGGGTTGCCGTTGATTTCGGCGGTGGACAGCTCGTTTGTGCCGCTGCCGATTCCGGGTGTGACGGATATCTTGATCATCGTGTATGCGGCGAGCAAGGCAAACCTGTTCCTACTGGTGGCGCTCGCGACGATCGGGTCGGCGGCGGGTGGGCTGTTTTCCCATGCGGCGGGGCGGGCCGGTGGGCTGGCGTTCCTGGAGAAGCATGTGTCACCCGCGATATTGAAGCGGGTGACGGAATGGATGGACAAGCACGCGATCCTGGCGGTGGCTCTGCCGGCGCTGCTGCCGCCGCCGATGCCGCTATCGCCGTTTGTGCTGGTGGCGGGGGCGGCGCATATGTCGCGCAGGAAGTTCATGACGGCGTTTACGATCAGCCGCTTTGTGCGGCACTGCCTGGCGGCGTGGATCGGCGTGCATTATGGGCGGCATGTGATCCATCTGTGGAACCAGTTTTCGGCAAAGTGGGGCGTGACGATTCTGGTGGTGCTGTGGACGACGATCATTCTGTTTACGGCGATTGCGATCTGGCAGCTGTATAAGACGTCGCGGGATTTGAAGCAGGGTGGGGCTTCGAGTGGAGCCGGTTCGCAAGGAGCGAAGTCTCAGGGAGCTAAGCCGCAGCAGGCATAGGGGTTCGGGGGGCGAACTTGCGCTTGTAGTAGGCGGTGGTGAGGACGATGGCGGGGACTCCGAGGGCGGTGGGCCAGAGCCACAACCACAGATGGTTTCCGAAGAGGCGAGGCAGCGTGACGACGCTGAAGGCTGTCCACGCTGCGATGTAGCTGCCGATAAAGTTGCCGAGGTGGGTGTACCACCAGAACATCTTTTCGGTGGGTTTGCGGAGAAAGCTTTTCATCTGGACGAAGGCGAGGCGCATGCCGAGCAGGCCGAAGACGATGGCAACGGGGCCCATGTTCTGGACGACGGCGTTGTGGAAGGCTCCGAGATAGGCGAGCAGGAAGCTGGAGGCAAAGGTGAGGCCGCCGGCGATCCAGTCGATAGGTTTGGCGTGGCCGCCGCGGGTGAGGTCTTTGAGCTTGAGCACGCGATAGCCGGAGAACGCGGCATAGAAGCTGAAGACCGCAACCATCGCAAGGAAGAGCACAGGACGATAGAGCGCCATGGGGAGCGCGGTGATGGCGACGCCGCCCATCGCCCAGAGATAGACCATGCCCCAGCGCTTATGCAGCTTGCCGCCTTTGGCGGTGGCCAGCGCGACGGGTGCGAGCAGGAAGGAGCCGAAGCCGCAGGCGATGTGTATGGCTAGCAAGGTCTTCATCCAGAGTGGATCGGATGCCATGGTTCACCTCGGGTGTTCGGTGTGCGGCTGTCTGCAGACACTATATCCACAAACGTGGGCAATGCTAAACTTGTCCATGTGCCGGGTCCTACGCGACGTATTCCCGCCAACCCCGCCAGGTCCGGAAGGAAGCAACGGCAACGGGCCAATATGGGTGCAGTAGGGAAACCCGGTACACTTCCCCCAACTACAATTTCAGCTTTCATGCCGTTTCGGTGCCTCGGGGTTATCGACAGGATGAGGCTGTGTGGTCCTTGTTGAGCAGCGTTGAGTGGTCGGAACGCGATACCATTCACATTGTTGTTCTTTTGCCTAATGCTGTTTGTACCTGGAGGTTGAAGTTTTGAGTCTGTCGTTGAAGCCCCGCCACTCGGTCCGTGCCAAGATTTCAGCTGTCGGAGCGTATGTTCCGCCTCGCCTGCTCACCAATGCGGACCTGGAGAAGATGGTGGCCACCAACGATCAGTGGATTACTGAGCGGACCGGCATCCGGGAGCGGCACATCGTCGAGCCGGGAACGCCGACGAGCGATCTGGCGACGGAGGCGGCGAAGATCTGCCTGGCGAACCGCGGGATTGGGGCGGAAGAGGTGGATGCAATCATCGTGGCGACGGTGACGCCGGACATGATGTTTCCGGCTACGGCCTGCCTGGTGCAGGCGAAGCTGGGAGCTACGAAGGCCTGGGGTTTCGATCTGTCGGCGGCGTGCTCGGGGTACCTGTACGCGCTGCAGATGGGGGCGAAGCTGGTGGAGTCGGGCGCACACAAGAAGGTGCTGGTGATCGGAGCGGACGTGATGAGCTCGATCATCGACTATACGGACCGATCCACGTGCATTCTGTTCGGCGACGGTGCGGGAGCGACTCTGATTGAGCCGTGCGAAGAGGGTGAGGTCGGCTTGATCGATTACCTGCACGAGGTGGATGGCTCCGGCGCGAGCGCGCTGAATATGCCGGGTGGCGGCAGTCTGCATCCGGCGACGCATGCGACGATCGATGCCAAGCAGCACTTTGTGCATCAGGATGGCGGCTCGGTATACAAGGTGGCGGTGCGCAAGATGGCGGAGCTGGCTGAAGGCGTGCTGAAGCGGAACGAGATTACGGGCTCAGACATCGACTGCTTTATACCGCACCAGGCGAACCGCCGCATCATCGAGGCGACTGCAGACCGGCTGGGGATGCCGCTGGAGCGGGTGGTGATCAACATCGACCGCTACGGCAACACAACGGCGGCGACGATTCCTCTCGCGATGGATACGGCGATCAAGGAAGGCCGCCTGAAGAAGGGCAGCCTTGTGCTGCTGGCCAGCTTTGGTGGCGGATACACGATCGGGTCGACGCTGCTGCGCTGGGAGTTCTAGCGTCGCGTCGGTAGAGTATTTGCATTTTGGGTCGGACCTTCGGCCCTCTGGTTCCGTTGCGACTCTGAACCCAGGCCTGCGGCCTGGGTTGTTATGTGACCGCGCCGTTGGCGCTAAACAAAAAAATCCGACTCGTCGAGCATGGGCTATTCCATCAGACCCAGCAGGCGCACTATCGCCAGAGCGTTGGTAGTGCGGTTGACGCCGGGTTTGAGCAGGTAGTCGAAGCCCAGCGGGTCGTCCTCGTTGGGGCTTGCCATGTGGACGTTGCTGCCGCGCAGTTCTTTGATCTCGGCGAGTTCTGCCAGGGCGAGATCGTGCGTGGAGAGAGCGCCGATAGCTCCAGTGTGGAGCAGGCCGCGAACGACGGCTCCAGCTGCTTCGCGCCGGTCGGCAGAGTTGGTGCCACTCAGGATTTCATCGATCAGGAAGAGACATTGCGAGGGGTTCTCGCGAGCGAGAGTAAGCAGAGAGCGAAGGCGTTCGACCTCGGCGAGGAACTTGGATTTGCCTTCGGCGAGCGAGTCGCGAACGGCGAGGGAAGCTCCTACGCGCAGGACACTGAGGCGCAGCTTTTTTGCAGGGACTGGAGCGCCTGCGAGGCCTAGCACCGTATTGATGCCCACGGTGCGGAGCAAGGTGGATTTGCCTGCCATGTTGGAGCCTGAGATGAGCAGGAATTGCGTGTCGCCGCTGAGACGGACGCTGTTTGCCACCGCCTTACCACGCGGCAGCAGAGGGTGCCGCATAGCGACGGCGTCGAAGACAGCAGAGCCTTCGACGATTTCGGGGTAGACGTTTTGATCGTGTTCTGCGGCGTAGGTTGCGAGGGCGAGCAGGGCTTCGAATTGAGACCACGCTGCGACCCATTGCCGCATCGGTTCGCCGTAGCGTGCCTTCCAGTGGCGAAGCGCGTAGGCGGCGTGCGTGCCTCCGCAGAGGATGACGGATAGCGTGGAGAACCATTCCTTGTCGCGATGCTCGACGACCATCAGCCAGCGTTCGAGGTAGCGGAGCACCTCGTCCTGATTGACGCAGGCGCGTTGCAGTTCGAGGAGCAGGTCCGATTCGAACCTGGCTTCCTGCAGAATCTTAAGGCCACGGCGAAGGATGGCGGTTTGTCCGAGGAGTTTCTTGGCTGCCTTGAGTTCCTTGACGACGTCGGGCTTGAGCCAGAGGCACAACATGCCCTGCGCCAGCAGCAGCGATTCGATGAAGCGGAGATACTTTGTGAAGGCTCCATAGCGAAGTTCGCCGAGCAGGAGAAGCGAGATCCAGGCGATGTTGACGGCGACCAGCAATGGGCGAATCCATGGCGCGGGAGCGGGGGTTTCTACGTCGAGCCACTGCTCGTAGGTCTCTGCGGGGATCTCTTCGAACTTCGAGGCACCGAGCAGGGCGACGCGCTCGCGTAGATCGAGCGCAGGGGTTAGTTCTTTGACGGCTTCTTGTCGGCGGCGCGTCTCCGCTGCGGTGGTGGAATCGAGCAGCAGACCGACGAGCGCCTTCTGGCCGATGGCGGTGCGTGTCGTTGCCAGCAGACCTACGAGAGACTCGGGGCCGACGACATCGAGATCCCAGGCGCAGAGATGGTCGTAGGAGACGAGAGCTTCGCCAGTATGTCCGCTCTGGGTTTCGACTTCGTTGACGCGGTCGAGCGCGGTTCCGTAGAGGCTCGAGAGGCGCATGGCCTTCTGCTCCTGCGCGCGGAGCATGCGCCAGTAGATGCCCACGGCCGCTAATGGTACGAGGACCGCGAGAACGGCCCAGTAACTGCCGTGCGCGAAGATCGCAAGGTAGCCCTGTCGGCAGGCCATCGCTACGAGTATCGCTACGCCGAAGCCATACATATCACCTCGGGTCTTAAGCCGCGCAAACTCTCCGTTCGCAGCCGACCTGCGCCGCTCGTACTCACCAACGATCTGTTCTGCCATGTGCTCAGGATAGCCTTTATGGCGAAGACAGATGCAAACGCAGAACCCCCTTCGGGGATGACGAGCAAAGATGACAAACAAAAAGCGAGGGCAAGAGCGCCGGGAACGCTTGCCTGTTTCGAGAGGAAACACATACCCTTGCGCCATGCGATTGTTCCTCTTACCGCTGGCCCTTTGCGCAACGTCTGCGCTTGCTCAGGATGTCCACGTGAAAGTCGATCCGAACGGCGGCGGCAGCATTGCCAGCACGGATAACTTCCCTACGATTCAGAATGCACTCGATCATCATCCGTTTGCGCCGCCGGGGTATCGCGTGGTCATCTCGATTGCGCCGGGGGTGTATCACGAGCGCATCGTTGTGACGCAGAACCATAGCGACATCACGCTGATCGGTCTTGGGAGGTCGCCGGAGGATGTGGTGATTACGAATTCGCTGAATGCGAAGACGGCTGGCGGCACGTATGTGACGGAGACGGCCGAGATCAATGGCACGGCGTTCGAGGCGGATAATTTGACGTTCGAGAACGCTGCGGGGAACACCGGGCAGGCGGTGGCGATTGCCGTGCGGAGTGATCGTGCAGTGTTCAAGCATGTGCGCTTTCTGGGGCACCAGGACACGCTGTTCGCCGACTATGGGCGGCAGTATTACGTGGACAGCTACATCGAGGGTGGGGTGGATTTTATCTTCGGCAATGCGGCTGCGGTATTCGATCGCTGCGAGATTCATGCGAACGGCCCAGGGTATCTGACGGCGCAGTCTCGCACCGATGACAAGCAGTCAACGGGGTATGTGATTACGCACTCTCGGGTGACGACCTCGCTTGAGGCGACGCCTCCTCCGGCTGCAGGAGAGGCTGGTGCGGCGTCTACTGCTGCGGCGAAAAACATGACGGCACTGGGTAGACCGTGGCGACCATTTTCGAGGGTGGTGGTGATGCATACGGAGCTGCCAGCGCAACTGAATCCGGCAGGGTATACGGTGTGGAAGCGTGGCGATGCGGAGCCTCCGCAGGCGTATTACGCGGAGTATCAGAACTCTGGCGATGGGTGGCAGCCGGAGAAACGCGTGAGCTGGGAGCACATGCTGACTGCGAAGGAGGCGGCTGCTTTCGAGCCGCGGGTATTTCTTCGTGGCAGCGACAAGTGGGACGCCGTTGCTGCGGCGGCGAAGCTGCCTTAGGCTGCCAGAATCTGGTAGAAATGCAGAAGGCAGGAAGCAGACCTCTATTGCATGCTTCTTGTTTGCTACGCCCTGTTTCCGCTTATGCATCACATTATTGCCGCTATCAAATCCGGAACCGATCCTGTTGCGCCGCTTCCGCCGGGAGCCTTTACGCGTCAGCTTGATGAGGCGATTTACTGCCCGAAGTGCAGCGTGTATTACCTGCTGCATGCCGACTATGAGGCCTCGGTGAACCGATTCTTCGAGCAGGAGACTCGGCGGCATCTTTCGATTCTGAAGAAGGCTGTGATGATGGGTCACGAACTCGATCATCGCGTGACGCACTTCGAGACGAATGGCGTGACGGTGGTTCGGCATGTGCCAGAGAAGATCGAACTGCCACCGATGCCTCGGCGGGTGATGTAGGGTGTTGGATCAGGAAGTGTCTAACGAATCGTTGCGACCTCAATGGTGGGTCCAGCCGCAGCTGTCGCAGACTGTTGGGCTACGGCACTTCCGCCAAGAGTCAACGTCAACGCCAACAACATCATCCGCATCCGCACACCTCACTTCTACTCTAAGACGCGCAGGAGCGGCATCGGTCTCTTATCGGGACGGAGGCACCCGTCCGCAGGGATCGTTCGAACACGAAACCCATATAAAACCTGCTAAAATAAACCTCTGTGAGCCTTACCCCCACCCTCGAAATCCCAGTCGCAGAGTCTGAGCAGAAAGCCCGCCCCAAGGTCGGCTTCGTCTCCCTCGGCTGCCCCAAGAACCTCGTCGACTCCGAGGTCATGATGGGCCTGCTCCATCGCGGTGGCGCGGAACTGACGCCGCGTGCGGAGGATGCCGAGATTCTGGTGGTGAACACCTGCTCCTTCATCGACTCTGCCAAGCAGGAGTCCGTCGACACCATCCTGGAGATGGTGCAGCACAAGATTGGGAATGGCGGCAAGGCGCAGAAGCTGATCGTTGCAGGCTGCCTGGTCGAGCGCTACCGCGACGAGATCCGCAAGAACATTCCCGAGGTCGATGCGGTGGTGGGCACCGGCGAGCTGGAGGCGATCCTGGAGGCTGCAGGGTTGAACCGGCCAACGGCTGCCGAGAACAACTCGCCTTTCGCGATTTTGACGACCGCTCAAATTGAGCGCCATGCTTCTGCGGTGAATCAACATTCGCGGCCTGAAGGCACCGGCGACCAGATCGTCAACGAGACCTCCAGCCGGCCCGAGGGCGATGCCCGCGAACAGGCTGGCCGCTTCTCTCGCGAGGCTTGGGATGGTGCGACGGCGGCCCTGCCGAGCTACCTGTACTCAGACGAGACGCCGCGTATTTTGACCACGCCGCGCGCTTCGGCGTACATAAAGATCGCGGAGGGCTGCGATCATCCGTGCAGCTTCTGTATCATCCCGCAGCTACGCGGGAAGTTCCGATCGCGGCCGCTTGCCTCGATCGTTGCTGAAGCAAAGTCGCTGATTGCGCAGGGCGTTCGCGAGATTACGCTGATCGGTCAGGATACGACCTGCTACGGCGAGGACCTGCCGAAGAGTGAGACTACCGGGAAGCGGCCGGAGCTGGCGGACCTGCTCGACGCGCTGGCGCCGCTGCCGGGGCTGAAGTGGCTGCGCTTCTTGTACGCGTATCCGAACAAAGTCACCACGCGCCTGCTGGAATCGATTGCGAAGCACGACAGTGTCGCGAAGTATCTGGATGTGCCGCTGCAGCATGCGAGCGCGAATGTGCTGCGTCGCATGAAGCGCGGAGGCTCTGCGGATCGCTTTCTGCAGATCATCGAGAAGGCGCGTTCGATCGTGCCAGGCCTGGTGCTACGGACGAGCTTTATCGTCGGCTTCCCAGGCGAGACCGAAGACGACTTCGAAGAACTGATGGCGTTTATTCAGGCAGCGAAGATCGACTGGCTTGGCGTGTTCAGCTACTCGGATGAAGAAGGTGCGGGCGCGTTCGAGTTGGACCAGAAGGTGCCGAAACGGACGATTGAATCGCGCCGCCGCAAGTTGATGAAGTTGCAGCAGAAGATCAGTAAGAAGGCACGCAAGCAGTGGATTGGGCGTGAGCTCGACATCCTTGTTGAGGGCGAGAGCGAAGAGACGGAGCTGCTGTGGCAGGGCCGCTCGCTCGATCAGGCACCGGAGATCGATGGCAAGGTGCTGATCAACGATTTTGGGCCGCATGAGGTGCTGGTACCCGGCACGTTCTACCGCGCCGAGATCACTGAGTCGCATGATTACGATGTTGTGGCTCGCATCATCGAGTAGGCGATTCGGAGTAAGCTGAGCAGACCATGGCTGACCTCTCTTCGAGCTTTCGCGATCTTCCTATGTTTCGGCTTGCGGGGATTCGCCGTTTCCACGATCTGGCGACTGCGCCTGCGACGATTCCCGATCAATGGCACGACCTGCACGCGAGTGGACTGCCCGGGCTGGCTGACGCGACCGTCACCTATGGCGCTACGTGCCAGGTGGATATGCCGAACCAGCGGCTGGAATATCTTGCAGGGTACGAGGTGCTGGACTTCGAGAACATTCCGGTGGATGCACGCATGATCGTCCCAGCGGCGCACTATGCAGTCTTCGAGATCGCGACGGTGGCGGAGGTTCGGCCGTTCTGGCAGCAGTTTTTTGAGGAGTGGCTGCCGGCATCGGGTCATCAGCCTGCCGATACGCCCAACTTCGAGCGCTATGACGAGCGGTTCGATCCGGTGACGCGCGGGCCGTTTGAGATTTGGATACCGATCCAGCGGTGAGGTTTTGGGGACAGGCTCGTGCTTCGCACATCGCTACTGCAAATACTGAGGTTTCTCCACTGCGCATCGCGATGAAGCTGCGATGCTTCGGTCGAAATGACAGGCTTATGGGAAGAGGAGGAAGTCAGCTTTCACTCTTCACAAAGTGGAAAAGAAAGGCCCCCATTTGGGGGGGCCTTTCTCACATCTCAACTTCGCTTTGCAGCGAAATTACATGCCACCGTTGCCGGTGTTGTGAGCTACAGCTGCCTTGTAGCCCTGGGTGAAGGTGCTGCGGTATGCATCCTTGTCAGCTCCCTTTACGGGCGGGTGGTTGTAGAGGTAGCTCTTGGAGGCTTCGACGGGGCGCTTGGCAACCGTGTCCAGCTTGGCGGCTTCGATGCCGTCCTTGTAAGCCTGTGCCTGCTCTGAACCTGCGGGGGGCGTCATCCAGTCTTCCTGGGCCGCTGCCTGTGTCTGGTTCTGAGAGCTCTGGGCCGCCATCATCATCGGGGCGGTCATCATCGTCACTGCCATCAGTGACGTAGCGATACGGGTCATCATCTTCATGGGTCTTGCCTTTTACTGCATTGATACCGTCGACGTCGTGGTCGAGGCTTGTTGCTGGGCGGTGATCTGCACAATCAAACAGACGAAAGATACGCCCGCAGAGTTGCCATTTGCAAGTGGAATCTCAGTAAGAAACACTCTTTTAATGCAAAAGGCTTCGCAGTAATCGTCTCGCGATGCGATTTAGCGATTGCGGCTGGACTCTATTCCGATCTGGGCGACGTGGATTATCCTTGTAGATGCCGTCGCGGGTGCCTCCCTCCTGCGACCTTAGGAAATCGCCATGCCAGCTACTAAGCCTATCTTTTGCCCCATTTGCCGAAAACTCGTTGAGCCAACGAACGAGGACTTTCCGTTCTGCTCCGACCGATGCCGCGTGATCGATCTGGGCAAATGGGCCTCCGGAGACTACAAAATCAGCTCGCCGATCCTCGATCCCGACCTTCTAGAAGATCTGGAGCATGCGCAGCAGCAGAACCACCCGTTTTCGGACGATTCGAAGTGGAAGAATTAGTGGCTACCCCGGTCGCAATCGGTCGTAAGACTCGCTGGGCATGGCTCACGGGGACATTCTTTGGCGCGGGCTATCTGAAGCCTGGGCCGGGCACCTATGGCAGCGTCGCCGCGATGCTGCTCTGGTATGCGGCGGCGCACGCGATTCCGTCGAGCGCGACGGCGCTTTCGATCGCGACGGCAATTTCTGCTGTGGTGGTGACGCTGATCGGGATTCCGGCTTCGACGATCGTCGCCCGGGAATCGGGGCGCGAGGATCCTGGCTTTGTGGTCGTGGACGAGGTGGCGGGGCAGCTTATTGCGCTGATCCCGATGCACGCAGACTGGCGGCATGCGCTGATCGGGCTGCTGTTGTTTCGGCTTCTGGACATCTTCAAGCCGTGGCCGATACGCCGTTTCGAGGCGCTGCCGGATGGGACCGGGATTATGCTCGATGATGTGGCTGCCGGGTTGATCGCGCTGGTTCTGGGGGCGGTGGCGCAGCACTACGCCTGACAATCACAGGCTAGGGTTGAATTTTCTCCGCCGCAGGCCTAGACTGTTACTAGCAGACGAGTTTGTTCTGCCGCAGTCGTCCAAAGTATCGGCGACATAGCCGTGAACGCACCGGCAAAAACGGCGGAGTAGATGAGTGAGCGAAAGCTCACTTTTTGTTTGCTCTAAAGACTGTTTTCATTCCGGCTGCCGATGCCGGAGAGTTCGAACAAATCGGCAAGCACCCGCACCACAAGACGACCCATGGCCCTGCAGATAGAGACAATTCGCGCCACCGCCGACCGCGTAGCGGCATCCTTCCACCTCGACGTCGTCGACATCGAGTTCACCGGCGGCAGCAAGCACCGCACACTCCGCGTGTTCCTCGAGAAGGACGCCGAGGCGCGGGCCAAGTTTGCTGCTGAAGCCGCAGCGAGCGAAGAGGCTGGTTTGCCCAAAGGCGTGCCGGTCGAGCAGCTTTCGTTCGTTACCCATGAGGACTGCGCTGATTTCGCTCGCGACTTTGGCACAGTGCTTGACGTGGAAGACCTGATTCCAGGCGCGGAGTACACGCTCGAGGTGAGTTCCCCGGGCCTCGAACGAAAGCTGTTGAAGCCCGCAGATTACACCCGGTTTATCGGTTCGATCGCGAAGCTGCAGACCTTCACGGCAGTGGAGAATAATCGCCACTTCACCGGCCGCATTACCGCCTTCGCGGATCAGACCGTTACGCTCGACCTGAGTGCGGTCAAGCAAAAGGGCAAGAACAAGAAGGCGCCCGCCCAGCATTTGGTTAATCTGCCTCTCGCCAACATCGAGAAGGCCAACCTGGTCGCTGAAATTTAGAACGAGTTGTCTATTCTCAGTTCCCAAGAAAGCAATTCAACACTGAGAACTAGCAACTGAGAACTGACTATCGGAACACCGCATCACACAATTTCATAGCCGCACCACAGAAACGAGAACACATTATGGCAAGTCCGCTATACCAGTCCATCGAGCTCCTGAGCCGCGAGAAGAGCATCGATCCCGAGATCGTCGTCACCGCCGTTGAAGATGCAATGGCCCTGGCCACGCGCAAGTTTTACAAGACCGTCGAAAACATGCGCGGCGAGCTCGATAAGGAAACCGGCGAGATCCGCGCCTACGTCTACAAGACCGTCGTTGAAACGCCGGAGCTGGTCGAAGATCCTGACAACCAGCTGACGCTGGAGCAGGCGCGCGAGATTGCGCCCGAAGTTGAAGTCGGCAGCGAACTGCGTTTTTACAAGGACACCACTCCGCTTGGCCGCATCGCTGCCCAGATGGCGAAGCAGGTGATCTTCCAGAAGGTCCGCGAGGCAGAGCGCGATACCGTATTCAACGAGTACGGCAGCCGTACGGGCGAGATTCTGAATGCGACCGTCAAGCGCCTTGAGCCGATGGACGTGATCTTCGATATTGGTAAGGCGGAGGCACGCATGCCCAAGCGCGAGCAGTCGCGCCTGGAGCAGTTCGCTATCGGCGAGCGCGTTCGCGTGGTGCTGCTGCGCGTCGATCGCGCGGCCAAGGGACCGCAGGTGATCGTCTCCCGTGCCGCGCCGGCGCTGGTGCAATCGCTCTTCCAGAGCGAAGTGCCCGAGATCTACGACGGCACCGTCAGCGTGCGTGCCATCGCACGTGAGGCCGGCGAGCGTACGAAGATCGCTGTCCAGAGCCGCGATAAGGACGTCGACCCGGTCGGCGCCTGCGTGGGTATGAAGGGTATGCGAGTGCAGTCCATTATCCGCGAGTTGCGTGGCGAGAAGATCGACATCATCGAATTCTCGGAAGAGATTACGACGTTCGCCGAGAAGGCTCTGCAGCCTGCAAAGGTCAGCCGCGTCAGCATCACTGACCTGGCGGAGAAGCAGCTCGAAGTGATCGTCGATGATACGCAGCTTTCGCTGGCCATCGGCAAGAAGGGGCAGAACGTCCGTCTTGCTGCCAAGCTGCTGCAGTGGAAGATCGACATCAAGAGCGAAGAAGAGAAGCGCCAGGAGGTCGAACAGCAGATGTCCGGCATGGGCGGCGGACCTTCGACGCCCATCGAGCAGGTCGTCGAGCTGGGCGAGTCTGTAATGGAGAAGCTGATCGCGGCGGGTATCACCACGGTCGAGAGCCTCGCCGACATGACTGCCGAAGAGCTGGGAGAGATCCCGGGCATCGGTGAGAAGACGGTCGAGAAGATTGCTGTTGCTGTTCGCCACTACTTCGGTCAATACGAAGAGGGCGAAGAGCGTCCGGCAGCTCCGACTCCGCTGGTTGAGCCGACGCTCGCAGCCGGTGAGGAGGCGATTGCCGCCGCAGCTTCTGACGGTGAAGTCGCATCTGATAGCCCTGAGGTGCATTCCATGACACACACGCCCGAAGAGATCCTCGCCTCGCACGCCGGTGAGGGCACGCTCGAAGAGATCGATACCGTTTCGTCGGAAGATATTGCCGACGAAGAGGACCGCGAATCCCTCTCCGACGCGAACGACGAGAACGATGCGCGCGAAGAGCGCATCGAGCAGGACAACGACACGATCGATACGCTGGTCGACGAGGCGCAGGAAAACTCGAACGAAGGCATCGACTAACCCAGTATTTGAAGGGGACGGACTTCGGTTCGTCCCTTTCATGCCCTGAAAGCGTGGGGCAGACCCGGATTCCCGGCCTTAATTGGCTGAAATCTTAATCATTTCAAGGGATAATAGCCTTGAACCCAACTTCTGCTCGATTGAGGCTCTATGAATAGCTAAGTGCCGCAGGAACAGACATCGCCCGGCTAACGCCGGAACCAGAAGGATTGAATGAGCAAAGTTCGCATCAACGATCTTGCACGAGAGCTGGAAGAAAAAAGCAACGCCATTCTCGATGCACTCAAAGCGGTAGGCGTCACGGAAAAGAAGACGCACTCCAGCTCCATCGAGGCTGATGAGGCCGAGAAGGTGCGTGGCTACTTCAAAGGCGGATATCGCCAGACGGCCAATCGGGCACCTGCCGAGCCCAAGAAGCTTGACCTCTCTGCCGCTTCCAAGCCCGGCGACATTGCGCGCGCCATCCTTGAGCGCAAGCAGCAGGCAGAGGCCGCAAAGAATGCCCCACCGCCGCGGCCGTCCGTCGCTGTCGTCGCTCCCGGCAGGCCTCCTGTCGCTGTCGTTCCTCCAGCTTCCGTGCCCGCTGCTGCCGCAACATCTCAGACCGCTCGGCCTGTAGTTTCGGTGGCTCCGCCGCCCGCAGGTTCCACGCAGACGCCCGATGGCCCACCGCCGCCGCGGCGTATCGTTCCCATTCCGCGTCCACCTGCGCCGGTCTATACCGTTGCGCCGCCTCGGCCCCCTGCTGTTGTGGTTCGGCCTGCCGCTCCGGCGGTCGCTTCGACCACTCCCACGGCACCTGTCGTCGTGAAGCCAGCGGCTCCCGCACCGACAGCTCCGGTCGCAAGCGCAGCTCCGGCGGTCGTTCCCTCCGTCGCAGCAGCAGGGACATCTGCTCCCGCAGCTCCGGCTGCGCCTGTGGCCCCATCGACGCCGGCGGCTGAACCCGCTGCCGCAGCCCCTGCGGCTCCGGTCGCACCCGCAGCGCCTGTCCGTCGCGTCATCATGCCGCAAACCGGCCCGCGCCCCTCTTATAACGCTCCCCCGCCGCCTCCGGGTGGTCCGCGCACGCCGATCTTTCAGCGTCCGCGCCCCGGCTTTGCAGGTGGTCCTGGCGGACCCGGCGGTCCCGGTGCACGTCCTGGAATGGGCGGCAGCATGGCTCCCGGCGCTCGCCGCCCCATGCACCCCACACGTACCTTCCCGGGCGGCCCTGGTGCTGGTCCTGGAGGTCCCGGTGCACGTCCTGGCTTCGCGCCCGGCGGTCGTCCCGGCTTCCCGCCGCGCCCCGGCTTCGGTGGTCCGCGTCCTGGAGGCCCAGGTGGCCTGCTACCGCCGACCGAAGGAGCTCCGGCACCCGGTCGTCCCGCTCGTCCCGGCCCAGGCCGTGGCGGTCGTGGAGCACCACGCTACGAAAAGAACAAGGAAGTCGCGCTCAAGGGCTATGCCCCGAGCCGCGGTGCTGCGCACATCCCGATGGGCGAAGTGCCTATCACCAAGACCATCACTGTCACGGAAGGCATTTCGGTAAAGGATCTCGCCGAGAAGTTGGAAGTTCGCGGTAAGGACCTAATCGCCACTCTTCTTATGAAGGGTGTCATGGTCACGGTGAACCAGTCGCTTGACGGCGAACTGGTGAAGGAAGTCGCCCGCCAGTTCGGCGCCGACGCTACCGTCATCTCCGTAGAAGATCAGCTCGAGAACGAAGCTCTCGAAGGTCTTCTGCAGGACACCACCGGCCTCGTCGAGGTTGTGCGCGCGCCTGTGGTCACCATCATGGGTCACGTCGATCACGGTAAGACCTCGCTGCTCGATGCCATTCGTTCCACCGACGTCGCCGCTGGCGAAGCCGGAGGCATCACCCAGCACATCGGTGCCTACAAGGTCCACGTGACGAAACCCGATTCGCCGGCCTTCGGTCGCGAGATCGTCTTCCTCGATACACCGGGTCACGAGGCCTTCACCCGCATGCGTGCTCGCGGAGCGAAGATCACCGACATCGTCGTGGTCGTGGTCGCTGCCGATGACGGCGTGATGCCCCAGACGCTCGAGGCCATCGATCACGCTCGCGCTGCGAAAGTCCCCATGATCGTCGCCGTGAACAAGATCGATAAGCCCGAAGCCGATGCCTCCCGCGTGATGCAGCAACTGGCCGCTCGCGGTGTGCAGGCTACCAGCATGGGTGGCGACATCGAGTTTGTCGAAGTCTCCGCGAAGAAGCGTCTCAATCTCGACGGACTGGAAGAGATGATCTGTCTCGTTGCCGATACGAATGAGCAGAAGGCTACGCCGGATCGTCCCGCAGTCGGAACGGTCATCGAAGCCAAGCTCGATCGTGGTCGCGGTGCAGTTGCGTCGATCCTTGTGCAGAACGGAACTCTTCGCCTGGGAGACAGCTTCATCGTCGGCAACACCTTCGGCAAGATCCGCGCCATGTTCGACGATCGCGGTAAGGAGATCAAGGAAGCCGGACCCTCGACCCCCGTCGAGATCCTCGGCCTCGAGTCCATCCCGGATGCGGGCGATACCTTCCTCGTCATGGCCGATCGCGATCGTGCCAAGGAGATTGCCAAGTACCGCAGCATGAAGGAACGCGAAGCTATGCTCGCCAAGTCCTCTCGTGTTTCGCTCGAAGGCCTCGCCGAACAGATCAAACAGGCGGGCGTCAAGGACCTCAACCTCATCCTCAAGGGCGACGTGCAGGGCTCGGTCGAAGTGCTGGCCGATTCGCTGCAGCGCATGTCGACCGAAAAGGTACGCGTCAAGGTGCTGCACTCCGGTGTGGGTGCCATCACAGAATCCGACGTGCTGCTGGCGACGGCTTCGAACGCTGTCATCATAGGCTTCAACGTCCGCCCCGACCGCAACGCTGCGGAAGTGGCTGCCCGCGAGAACGTCGAGATTCGTCTGCACTCGATTATCTACGAGCTGCAGGACGAGATCACGAAGGCGATGTACGGCCTGCTCGATGCCGTCTACAAGGAGAACTATGCGGGCCGTGCAGAAGTCCTGCAGGTCTTCAAGATCACCAAGGTCGGTCAGATCGCAGGTTGCATCGTTCGCGATGGTCTCATCAAGCGCGACGCGCAGGTACGCGTTCTCCGCGATGGCACGGAAGTCTGGAAGGGCAAGATCTCCAGCCTCAAGCGCGTCAAGGAAGATGTGTCCGAAGTCCGTCAGGGCGTCGAGTGCGGTATCGATCTCGCCGGCTTCAAGGACATCAAGGCAGGCGACGTCATCGAGGCCTACACCACGGAGAAGCTGGCCGACGAGCTCGGTCGCAACTCCGCGGAAGCCAAGAAGGAACGCGATGCCGAGGCGCTCAAGGCTGCGAAGGATGCAGCCAACGAGGCAGCCAGGGCCGCGGAAGAGACTGCCAACGCCTAAAGCATCACAACTACATAACAGGAAGGGCCGGGATACTCTCCCGGCCCTTCCTGTTTGCGTCGCGGCCAAGGGCGCTCTTGTGGACTCAGCCCTCTTCGGAAGCAAAGATAACAGCAACTTCGAAGATCTCGAGGATCAGAGTATTGCTGGGTTTATGGCATCACGCCTGGCTTTGGCGTGAACAGCGGCGTGGAAACAGGATTGGGGGGCGCCGGTGACCTCCGTCATGGACGAGTTGCCCTGGTTGGCGACCCACACGAATTTCAGAGGGTCTAGAGATGTCCGGGCGGCGGCTGCTCCAATGCAAGCGAGCAGCTCCGACTCGTCAGGCTATTTAGCTTTTTTTCTTCTTTGCCGGAGCGACCGCGGCTACGAGCGCCGCGATGATTCCTGTACCGATGGGTGTGCCGAGGCCGGTGCAGGCGTCCCAGCCGGGGCCAGCGCTGAACGCGCCATTGTTACCCGAGGTGATGTCACGAAAAGCTTTCTTAGCGCTCGCCGCGTAGAGCACAGGATTCACAAAACCGACGGGGGTCTTGCTCTGGGCGTTCGCTAAGGCGATGAGCCCCGCCCAGAGCGGGGCCACAGCGCTGGTGCCGCCGATAACGGTGGTAGAACCGTCTACACGGACCACGTAACCTGAGGCAGGATCGGCATCTCCGGCAACATCCGGCACACCGCGGCCGCCACCAGCTGCGGAAGCCGCCGGCACTCCTGCGTTCGCTTGCCACGCGGGCAGTGGAAAGATGGTGCTGACACCGCCGCCCGTTGCGCCTTCGTTGGAAGCGAGCTCGTTCCAAACGACCTCGCTGGTAATCGTGGAACCTGAGCCGGCGATTTTAGTGCCACCGCAGGCCAGGACATTCGGGCTGGACGCCGGGAAGTCTACGTTGTTGCCGGTGCCACCATCAGTAGAGCCGTCATCACCGGCGGCCACTGTAATCGTGACCCCCAAGGCTGCGGCTGCCTGGCAGGCGGCGTTCAGTGACTGGATGGATTGCGACGTCCAGCTGGCTTCAGGGCCTCCCCAGCTGATGGAGATGACGCTGGGCTTGTTGGTCGTGTCATGCACGGCGGTAGTGATGGCGTCGATAAAGCCCTGGTCCGTGTTGGGAGCGAAGTAGACGGCAAGGTTGGCCCCCGGAGCGACGGCAGCGGAGACTTCGATGTCGAGCATCACCTCACCGTCGGCTCCGCTGGCGGTGCTGGGGGAGTTCTTGCCACCATCAACGGAGATAGCAACAACCGAGGGCGCCGTCTGCCCTAGGGTCTTGAAGTAGGCGGTGAGGTCAGCCGTCTTATAGCCGCCGCCCAGCTCAATCAGGCCGATGGTCTGCCCTTTCGCGGAGGCTCCGGCGGGGAAGCCGTAGAGCTGCGCGATCTGGACGGGAGTAAACGAGTTATTGGTCGCCTTTTTGCCGGCCTGTCGAAAGTGCGGTTTCGCCTGCGGACGGTTGTCCAGACCAAGGACAGCCAGCACGAGGCCGTCGAGCGACTGCGGAACGTACACGACACCTTCGCGGACACGAAAGGTTCCCTCGTTCGTCGACACTTGCGACAGCGTGACACCGAAGGCTTTCTGGATGTTGGCAGCAGTGCCCTTCACCTGCACGATACAAGGTCCAGGGCCATTGGTTGCTGTGAGCCCAAACTCTTTCGCGAAGGACTTCACGAGCTTGACCGAAGCCGGATCAGCGCCGTAATTCTTCGCGAACGCCGCGCGCGACATGCGTTCGGAAGGAGTTCCCTTCTTCAGCTTCAGCTGGTCTTTGGGGTTCAGCACCAGCGATACCGTGATGCTGCCTGAAATTTTCGCGACTTTGGGGCTGATCCCGCCAAATGCTGGCTTGTCGCTGCCTTCGATTGCTACCTTCGCCTGTGTCGCAAAGCTTGCTGCCGCTGCCTTTTTCGCTGGGCTTTTCTTCGCTGCACTCGTCTTCACAGACTTCTTCGCCGCCACCTTTGTCGCCATGATGAAACCTCCCGTTCTCTGTATTGGTAGAGCTGAATCATAGACGCTGAGAGTCATGCAACCAGGAACGGACAGCAGGTCCTACCCTGCGGTCAGGATGCCGCTTCCATCCGTTCAAGACGATAACTGCAACAGAGACTACCTATGAAACGTGCCCTAGTAAGTGAGGACCCGCCGAACATCGGACATTCGGAGACTACACCACCCTTGGATGCCACGCACCAGAAAGAAGGGAGACCGGACGCACCTGTCTCCACTTCCTCCACCCTACTTCAACTGATTCATGGTCTCGATCACGGTGCGTTCGGGAGTTTCTCCGAGAGCGACCTTGAGGATTTGCGCCTGCATCCATAGGTAATCTTTGCCAGTGGAATCTTTCTGATAATGCTGGTTGAAGTAGGTCGGCACATCCTGCCCTTCGGGTACGGGACTCGGCTCCTTATCGAGCGCGGCCGCGATGATTGTGAGCTTCGCAACGACCTCGGGATCGTGCTCTTTCCAGTAGGCCAGCGCCACGCGAACGCCCGCGAGCTCGCGCTGGTAGGGCGTCAACTTCAGGGTAAGGTTCTTGCAGTTCTCCCACCAGTGCACGGTTTCGGCAACGACGATCCACTGGTGCGCGTAAACATCGAAGAGTTCCCTGGCCTGCGCCTCGGTGGCTCCAGCTCCGGCCAGGTTATAAAACACCGCGGACTCCTCAGGCTTCAACTGCTTCCAATCGGGGGTCACAAGGGTGTCCGTAACTTTTTCGTATTCGCCGAAGAGCGGTGTATCGGCGACCACAATTCCCGGCGCAGGGAGGCGACAGTAGAAGCCGTCCTCACCGATACGATCGATGAAGGCGTCGCGGACGTCGATGCTGGTCTGCAGGGTCTGTGGGTTCTTGAACGCGTACTGCGGTTCTTTGGGGTTCTTCATCTTGTCAGAAAACTGCCCATAAAGTGCAGCGCTACATCCCTGAACCAATACCGTCGCAATTGCAATCCCGCGCAACCAATTCATCCAACAACACCTCGCTAAACCTTCTACTACCTACAACTCTTAGATGCATCTTCGCCCAATCTCATCGCTGTCATTTCCAGAACCGAACAGGGAACCTCACTGGTCACCCCTTGCGCCGGTACAATCGAAACCGATGAACCTCGAAGCCCTGCAAACCGCTCTGCGTGACGCCAACCTCGACGGCTGGCTTTTTTACGACCACCATCACCGCGACCCCATTGCGTACCGTGTACTCGGCCTGGACGAAAATAGCTTCGTTTCGCGGCGCTGGTTCTATTTTGTGCCTCTTACGGGCGAGCCGAAGAAGCTTGTCCATCGCATCGAATCGAGCAAGCTCGACACACTGCCCGGGAGTAAAGATGCTTACTCCAGCTGGCAGGAGCTCGAGAGCAAGCTCGAAGCGATGCTTGGCGGGTCGACGACGATCGCGATGCAGTATTCGCCCCGGAACGCCATTATGTACGTCGCCATGGTCGACGCGGGTACGGTTGAGCTAGTGCGCGGATTCGGCAAGACGGTGGTCAGCTCTGCTGATCTGGTTAGCCTCTTCGAGGCTGTTCTGACGGAGGAACAGATCGATTCGCATTACGCCGCACAGCAGAAGGTCGACGCGATTCTTGCCGCCGGCTGGCGACGTATCGGCGACAGCGTCCGCGCAGGCACTGCTATTGGCGAGATCGACGTGGTGAACTTCTTCCTCGACAGCTTCCAGCGTGAAGGCTTGTTCACCGATCACGGCCCGAACTGCTCGGTGGGCAACAATTCGGCGGATTCGCATTATGAGCCAACGAAGGAGACATCCCGCCTGATCAAGGCAGGCGACTTCGTCCTCATCGACATCTGGGCGAAGATCAGCTCGCCCGAGGCCATCTGGTACGACATCACCTGGACGGGCGTAGTCGGCCGCGAGCCCTCCGAACGCGAGCACCTGATCTTCAACACCGTGCGTGATGCCCGCGATGCAGCCATCACTACCGTGCAGGAAGCCTATGCCGCAGGCAAGGCCATTGCTGGCTGGCAGGCGGATGACGCGGCACGCAACGTCATCCGCAACGCTGGTTTTGCGGATGCCTTCACGCATCGAACGGGTCATAACATTGAGGTTTCGCTGCACGGCAACGGAGCTCACCTAGATAACCTGGAGACGCACGACGAGCGGCTGCTGCTGCCGAACACCTGCTTTTCGGTCGAACCGGGACTCTATTTTCCAGGTGCCGCAGGCGATCCCAATGCCTTCGGCGTGAGGAGTGAGGTCGACATGATTACGCGGCCCGGGAAAGCGGTTGTGACCGGTCCGGCGCAGTCTGCGCTGCTTCGCATCTGAAGCTCCACCGTTCGCACTGATAGAATCATCCTCGATGGCCACTCCAGCTCCCCTCACCGCGAAACCGCTCGCCACGAAGAAGAACTCGTCCTTCCCGATGATAGTACTGCTTGCCGGATGGCTTGTACCCGGCCTCGGTCATCTGCTTGTTGGGAAAAAGATTCGTGCGTTGCTACTCTTCGCCGCAATCGTGCTGATGTACATCATCGGTATCTCGCTGGCGGGCAAGGTCTACACGCCGAGCACCGGCGATTATCTCGATCTGCTAGGTTTCGTCGGGCAGTTGGGGCTTGGCCTGCTGTACGTTATTGCCCGCGCCTTCGGCCTCGGAGCTGCCGCTGCCGTGAGCACGATTGGCGACTATGGCACCAAGGCGCTGCTCATTGCGGGGCTGCTCAATGTCATCACCGCGGTGGATGCGCACTCGCTGGCTAACGGCAGAAAGGCTTCGTTCTAATGACGCACTTTCCTGCTGTCCTGCTCTTCGCTCTCTGCATCTCGGTGGTCTTTGGCATCACGCAACGCGCTGAACCCAAGATGATGATCCGCTTTGGAGCCTACTGCTTTGCGCTGTTCGTGGGCAGCGTCATCGTGATCAGCTGGCTGATGTGGGCCATCAAGCACTAAGCAATTACGACTTCAGCTAGATGACGCTTATGGGAACGGGTTGGTCGATCCGGTGCTTCCGGTCGAGCCCATAATCCCTGTTGAGCCCGTGCTGCCTGTTGAACCGAAGGCACCGCTGGTTGAGTTCGACTGGCCGTTCAGCCCGACGCCGAAGCTACTTGCAGCCTGCGAGGATATGCCGCCACCGGTGATGTTGACGGACTTCCGTAGCAGTTCGATGCGAGGGTCGTACCAGAACTCCCAGGTGTCATAGGTCGTCTGCTGATTCGGGTTGGTGATGGAGTTGCCGCTGCGCGCGGTGTCGACGCCGACGATGATGCCACCCGCGCCGCTATCGCCGAACATGCCGGTGCCGCTGTCAGAACTGCCGGTGCTGCCTGTACTACCCGTCGACCCAGCTGTACCTGTCGTTCCACTGGCTCCCGAAGCTCCGACTGTGGTTGCACCGCCAAAGCCCGCGTTGAGCGCATTCGTGCTGCTGACGGTGGACGAGCCAAAGCCGCTGGCACCGGCGGCTGGAGAGGCGATTCCCGCGGCCGAGCCAAGCCCAGCAGAGACCTCGGCAAGCTCCTTGCCAAAGAAGACGTGAATTTTAGTTTTCTGCTCGCCTTGATGTATGAGTTTCCAGTCCGACTTGCCTGTCAACGGATCGACGTACTTCTGACGCAGGAAGCGAACGTTGTTCGTCTTCTCCAGAGCCTTAAGCGACCCTGGATAGCTGCCCACCTTGCGGTAGTAGAGCTGGATGGCCCGCACGTACTGGTTGGCCCGACGCTGACTTTCCAGCTCCTTGTCGCGGCGCAGATCCTTGGCAATCTCCGGTGCGGCGATTGCCAGGGCTACAAGGACCAGAGCAACCATCACCACCACAGCAAGCAGCATGTAGCCCTCTTCACCAGTAGATGGGTTAAGAACCGGTTTTTCGGTCTGTGCGTGTGATCGCATTTTCAGGGTCCTTCTACTCCCTGTTCCTTGCTCTTAGTTCGTCTGAAGCGGGAGCGTCTGGGTGTTCGTGTTCGAGAGGTCTTCGACCTTGACGCCGCTCGCTGTGATGCTGACAATTTTATATCGTCGAGCGACTATATCACCTTCCGACGCCATGTATACGTCGTCGTCATGCAGAAGGAACGCCTGTCGCTGTCCGTTAGACTGCACAACCGTGCCAAAGTACTTCAGGTTGATTGGAGCGCAGGTTGGCGGGCAGGTTGGCGGAGGTGGGGGTGGCAGAGGAGGTCCTGCCGGAGCGGTGTTGCGCGGATTTGGCAGGTTTTTGGGCTGCTCAGCGACCGGCACATAGGCTGCCTGCGAGAAGATATTGCGACCATTACCGGCGTAGACGAGGCTTTCGGTGCGCAGCATGGCGCGCTCGTCGAGCGTAGGGTCGAGACTGCTTGAGGTGCTCGCCATTTTCGTAGCAGCGACGCCAGCGGCCACGCCCGGACCGCTGTTGGGAGTTCCCGTCTGGCTTCTTGTCGCCACGACAGGCTTGTTTGCCTCCGCCGGGTCGATCGGACGCTGCACCGTCGTTTGTGGAGCCGGTGAATTATCGGCAAAGTTCGTCTCGTACTCGTAGATGCCGACGCCGAGGAACACCAGACCGAAGGCAACGTACGCGATCAGCTTCTTGCGCTCTTCCTGCTGCTGAGGACTGCTCATCGGGCACCTCCCTTCGCGTCGCCATCCGTGGCGGGCCCGGAGGCGGTGTCCGACATGCTCTCCCGCACAGTCTGCGTGCGGAGGTAGGTGGTCATCGTCAGCCTCAGGTTGACCTGCCCTGTCTGCTGGCCCGAGAGATTGATACCGCGGATAACAAAGAAGAGCTTGTCGCGTTCCACTGCGTTGATGAACTGCACGATCGGGCGATAGTCGCCGGTTACGTTTGCGTCAAGCCGCAGCTCGGTCAGCGCGTAGTTGTCTTTGAGCACCGGGCTCTGCGCATACTGCACGTGCATCAGACGCACGCCCGACTTCTTCGTCAAGAGGCCGAGCTCTGTCAAAACCTGTGAGTAAGCGAAGGGCAGGCGGTCCTGGTAGAACCTGTCGGCGTCAGCCGTGGAGGCAGCAAGTTTGCCGTCGAGGCCACGCAGTGGCTTTGCTGCTATCTCCGCGGCTTTCATCTGCGCGCGAGCCTGGTCCATCGCGGCGTCGTTACGGGAGTTCAATCCCTGCCACACAAACAGTAGCTGCGCGCCGAGATAGAGCGTCAGGATGGCGAGCGCCGCCACACCGGCGAAATGAAGGTTCAGCTCTGTTACCAGTGCTTTGGCGCGCTCGGTCATCTGCGGCACGCGTCGCAGCAACGAGTTATTGCTATCCGGAGAAGGTGTCGTCACAATCGTGCTCACGCCACACCTCCGCTCTGGAACTCGCTTTGCATCAAGTAGAACGCGGGCATCTGCAAACTGGCTGCAGGACTTTGCCCGGTCGGGGTTTGCGGACTTGGCTTATGCGGCTGGACAGGAGGGTGAGGCTGCATGGGCGGCATCTGCTGCAGGATTACACCCGGCCGACCTGCGGGCGCAGCATTTGTATGCTGCACCGGCTTAGGCTGGGTCAGCAACTTCGGCGAATCTGCGAGTTCAGCAGCCGCCTTGATTCTTGGAAAGGATTCACCCTCCGGCAAGGGGTTGTAGTTGGCTAGAATTTCGAACTCGACGTTGCCTGCGGCCATCGCCGCGCTGGCCTGCGACTGATCCTTGGCTTGCACGGCTTCGCTGTTCAAGCGAGGCTGCAGGAAGCGCTTCGAGTGCTCAAGGTTACGCACCAGCTGCACGGCGCGATCACGATCGCCGGCCACGCGCAGACGGATGATGACATCTCCATCGGCTGTGACGGAGGGTTCAATCGAGGTGACCTGCACGCCACTAGGCAGCACCGTCTCAAGATCCATCATGACCGCCGTCCAGGAGAAGCTCTTACGCAGGAAGGTCGTGTTAAGGAAGTGTGCGCGGTCGAGTACAGCAGCGTTGGCAGGCTGGCGCATTCGGCGCTCGTTAGCCTGCTTTTCGCTGACAGCGGCGTTTGTCCGCGATTGGATCGCGTTCATCTTTGCCTGAGCGTCGTCAAACTGTTTTTGCAACACATGCGAGGTCACAATCAATGCCACCGAGGCGATCGCAAGGCCCCCCATGATCCAGCGCAGCCGCAGGATGTAGGGCCGCATCTCAACAAAAGGGCGTGTCGCAAGATTGACTTGAATCTTCATCTAAGCTCGCAGCGCCCCCGTCACACTCGACAGCCACGCTCGCGATACAGCGGTCGCATCTGCCAGCAGGGCTGAGGTATCGACGAGTTCACGCACCGTAAGTCCGTCCTCTGGCCCGACGCCAGCTTCGCGCAACATCCTTCCCAGACGCTCTGCACCGAGCGGGCCGGCGCTCAGCACGAGCGCGGGCGACTTTGCCAGGGTATCTTCGAAATAAGCAGCGGCCACGCTCACAGACTGCGCAATCTCAGTTCCCAAAGACACCTTCTGCAGATCTCTTGCTGCCTCTTCGGCAGAGACCTCCTCAATGCCTTCGAGGATCTCACCTTCGTGGTGCTGCAGGTCCACGCTGCGATGCAGCAGCAGGATACCGCTCTGCACAATTGCCGCGGTCACGCCTGTCTTATTTGCATTCACCAGCAGAGAGGTCTCCTCGCCATCCAGCGCGGCGAGAGCGGCAAGTGTACTGGGGATTACCGATCCCGGCTCGAAGCCTGCCTCGCGCACGGCTGTTTCATACTCGCTCAACACATCGCGTGGAATTGCCACGGCCAGCACGCGGACAAGGCCGCGGCTGGAGCTCATGATCTGGTAGCTCACCATGGCCTCATCGGCATCGAAAGGCAACAACTTCTTCAACCGGAAGCGCACGAGAGGGAGTGCCTCAGCCTGCTTCGTGGTCAGTGAATCGAAGTCCAGCAGCAACACACGCACCGCCGGATCTGGAATGACGAGCGTGATGTCCGCATTGCGCGAGTTCGGCTTCGCGTCGATGCTTTCGAGCGCACGCCGCACCGCTGCCGCTACGGCCACACGGTCCACGACATTGCCCGGACGCAGGCTTGGAACCACCGCCCCCTCAGCGAGGTCGACGCGCGCCACCGCCGCCAGGGGTGACGAAGCGTCTGCGGAGCGCGCCGCGACGACACCTTGCGGCGTAATCTCGCAGGCCACGCGCGGCCGGTTTCCTGAGGCTGTGGGAAGTAGGTTCATGAAGCTCTATCTAGAGTACCTTGTGCAAGGAAATGAGGGCAGCCCTTGTGCTTGGACGTTTCAGATCCCGTGTCGTTTAGGGCACGCCGCCGCTTATCTTCCTGTCTCGATAAACGTGACCTTGTTGATCTCTTTCAAGGTCGTAATGCCATCGCGTACGCGCTCCAGCGCCGAATCGCGCAGGAAGGCCATACCTTTTTCCTTGGCTTTTTTCCGGATTTCCGAGCCAGGACGCTTCTCCAAGAGCATCTCGCGAATCTCGTCGTCCAGTTCCAGCAACTCGTGGATTGCGGAACGACCGCGATAGCCGGTGCCGCCGCACTCGATGCAGCCTGTGCCTTCTTTGAAGGCGACGCCCTGCCACTCGGAAGGGATCAATCCGTTTTCGACCAGTTCTGCGTCTGAGTAGAAGACATCGCGCACGCAGAACTCGCACACCTGGCGGACGAGACGCTGGGCAAGGATGCAATTAAGCGCGGAGACGAAGTTATAGGGTTCGACGCCCATGTTCAAGAAGCGACCGAGCACGTCGACTACGTTGTTGGCGTGGACGGTGGTGAACACGAGATGGCCCGTGAGAGCGGAGTTGATGGCAATCTGGGCCGTTTCTGCGTCACGGATTTCGCCGACGAGGATCTTATCGGGGTCGTGACGCAGAATCGAGCGCAGTCCACGCGCAAAGGTGAGGCCCTTCTTCTCGTTCACCGGAATCTGGGTAATCCCGCGAATCTGGTACTCGACCGGATCCTCGATGGTGATGATCTTATCTTCTTCACTCTTGATCTCGTTCAGCGCGGCATAGAGCGTCGTTGTCTTGCCTGAGCCCGTCGGTCCCGTGACGAGCACCATGCCGTACGGCTCTTTGATGTAGCGACGGAAGCGCACGAGGTCCTTCGCGGCGAAGCCCACCACGTCGAGTGAGAGCTTGGTGAACTTCTCCGACATAGATTCTTTATCGAGCACGCGGAGTACAGCGTTTTCGCCATGCACGGTCGGCATGATCGAGACACGGAAATCGATCAGACGGCCTTTGTAGCGCACACGGAAACGACCGTCCTGCGGTACGCGACGCTCAGCAATATCAAGTTCGCTCATAACCTTGATGCGCGACAGGATTGTCTGGTGGTGCTCACGCGCGATAGGAGCCATCGCTTGCTGCAGCACACCGTCGATACGGTACTTCACAAGTAGCGAGTCGTCGAAGGTTTCGAGGTGAATATCCGAGGCGCGGCGTTCGAGTGCGGTGAAAATCGTGGTATCCACCAGGCGGATGATCGGCGAGATATCGTCGTCGGCAGTCAGCTTCTGGATGGAGAGGGTCTCGTCAGGATTGTCCTCGTTCGTGAGCACGTCAAAGGCGAGGCCTTCGCTGGCTTCATCGAGCACGCGCTGCGACTGCTCGTTTTTCTTCAACAGGTCGGTGATCTGGCTGAGCGTGGCCACGCGCGTAACAATGCGCGCACCCAGCAGACCAGCGATCTCGTCGATCACCATGAGCTTCGAGGGGTCGGCAACGGCGATGGCGAGCTTGCCTTCGCTTTGTTCGAGTGGCACAAAGTTATAGCGGAACATCATGTCCACCGGCACGCTCTTGAAGAGCTCGTGCTGGATCTTGAAGTTTTTGAGGTCGACGAACTCTGCGTGATAGCGGCGGGCCAGCATCTGCGCGCGCTCGGTCTCGTTGAGCGGATCGCCGCTGTACGGAACAATCATCGGAACTGTACTTGCCATAGTCATCCTCTGCAGAAGTCGATCTGAAATCCGCTACGTCCGCGGTCTAGCTACCACCCACGCCGTTCAAGCTGAAGATCGGCAGATACAGTGCAATCAATACGACGACCACCACCAGGCCCATGCCGATCAGGATCAACGGCTCAATCAGGCTCATGATCGCCGCTAGAGACGCCTGCACGTCTTCTTCGAAGAACTCGGCGACAGAATTTAGCATCTGCGGCAGCGCGCCGGTGCTCTCGCCGACTTCGATCATTTCAATGGCAAGCTCGGGGAAGACCTTGGTTTCGTCCAGGCTGACCGAAAGACCCTTGCCTTCGCGCACGGTCTCAACCGAGTTATATACGGCCTTCGCGATTTGCTTCGATTCGATGGACTTGGCCGCCGTCTCCAGACTCGGCACTAGAGGAAGACCGCCGGTCAGCAGCGTCGCCAGGGTTCGCGAGAAGAGCCCAACCTGGTACTTGAGCCACACACCACCGAGTACAGGGGTGGCGATTCGGACGCGGTCCACAAAGCTGTTGCCAGCTTCGGTCTTCGTCCAGCGCATCAACAGCCAGATCAAACCAGCGATCACCGGAGCTACGAAAAGGCCGTAGTGCTGCATGTCCTGACCGAGTTGCAGCAGCCACACCGTAAGTGTCGGCAGCTTGGTGCCGAGCTGGTTATAGAGGTCGGCAAAGCGCGGGACGACGAAGGTAATCAGGAAAATGAAGAGGCCGATCACCATCACGATCAGGAACGCGGGATAGATGAGACTGGCTTTCAGCTTCTTGCGAAAGGTGAGCGAGACGCGCTGGAAGTCGAGGAAACGCTGCAACACCTCTTCCAGATTGCCGGAGCGCTCGCCCGCCAGCAGGGTCGTGGTGTAAACGACAGGCATCGTGCCCTGCGCTTCAAAGGCCTCGGAGAGCGATTGACCTGTCTTTACACGCACGGTCACATCTTCCAACTGCGCGCGGAAACCAAGGTCTTTCTGGCGCCTTGCCAGCAGGTCCAGCGACCCGAGGATCGGCAGACCTGCCTTGATCAGCGTAAGAAACTGCTGGTTGAAGACCAGGAAGACATCGAGCTTGATCTTTTTCTTGCTGGAGCCACCAATCGCCGATCGCGCCTTGACTGAATAAACGAGATACCCGGACTGAGTGAAACGAGAATGCAGCTCTTCCGCTGTCGCAGCGGCGTGAATCTGCTCCTGGATGCGTCCCCGTTCGTCGGCGAGTTTTACGGTGTATTCAGTCATGACAGCTTGTCTCGCCAATGGTCGGGTATAGCACTCTACTGGTTGTACCTGACCGTTAGACGAGTAAAGATGAAAAGCGCTTTCACTCCGCCCTAAGCTAGTTCAATCTCGATCTTCTTGGCTTCCAGATCGAGTGTTTTGATCTTGAAGCTGCGAATCTGTCCGGCAGATAGCGGCTCCGGCGCACTGCCTGGGGCAGCAGCTCCGGTCTTCCACTTGTTGTTCAGCATCGAGGTTAGGGCCGACAGATCGAGCCCTCCGGTGGCAGGTTTTGCTTCTGCAGGTGCAGCCGCGACGATCTTGCAGGTCGCGACAATTCCCTCACCCAGCTCAACGAATGCGACATCGCCGCGAACATCCACCACACGACCCGAAACGGCATCGCCGACCTTGTGCTCTTCGAGGTACTCACCCAGACCCGTGGGCAACAGCTGCTTCATGCTCAGCTTGATCTGGCGCTTCTCGCTGTCGATAGCCAAAACCTGAGCTTTAACGACCTGGCCAATGCGGACCTCGTCCGACGGATGATTGACACGCTTGTCGGCGACCATCTCGCTGATGTGAACGAGGCCTTCGATGCCCTCAGCTACCTGCACGAATGCGCCAAACTTCATCAGCTGCGTGACGGGGCCTTCAATTTGCGAGCCGACCGGGAACTTCAGTGCGACATCGCTCCACGGATCGCCCAGCGTCTGCTTCAAGCCCAGCGAGATGCGCTTCTCTGCCACATCCACCTTCAGCACGGCGACCTCGACCTGCTCGCCCACCTTCAGGATGTCTTCAGGCTTGCGAACCTTCTTGACCCAGGACATCTCGGAGACATGGATCATGCCCTCAACGCCCGGCTCCAGCTCGACGAAGGCGCCGAAGTCCATCAGGCGGGTGACGGTGCCAGTGACACGCTGGCCGACGATGTAGCGATCTGCCGCGCCATCCCACGGTTCAGCTTCGAGCTGCTTCAGGCCGAGCGAGACTCGCTTCGCGTCTGCGTCCACCTTCAAAATCTTCAGCGTCAGTTGCTGGCCAACCTCGAGCACATCCTCAGGCGCGTTGATACGGGTCCAGGAGATGTCGCTCACGTGCAGCAGACCGTCCATGCCGCCGAGGTCGACGAACGCGCCGTAGGTGGCGAGGCTGCGCACCGTACCGCTGACGATATCGCCTTCGCGCAGAGTCGCAAACCGTGCCGCCTCGTGCTCCTTGGCCTCAGCCTCTACAATCGAGCGGCGGTCGACAACGACGTCCTGCTCTTCGGTATCGAGCTTGATGATGTTGCAGGTGATCGTCTGGCCGACGAGCTTCTCCATCTCTGCGGCATCGCGCGTGCCCGTACGAGAAGCGGGCATGAAGGCGCGCACTCCGACGTCAACGGTGATACCACCCTTCACAACGCCAGTTACCACACCGGAGACAGGCGTCTTCTCAGCAAACGCCTGCTGAAGTGAGGTCCAGTCGGTCGGCTGCGCCACACGAATCCGCGACAGTTCGTAGTAGCCTTCGCTGCGGCCACGGACCGAGACCAGCATGCGATCGCCAACCTTTACGTCCTCCGCGTTGTTCGGGAAGGTTGAGCGTGCGAGGATTCCCTCAGTCTTGAAGCCGATGTCGAGCACGACATTCTCTGCGTCGATAGTCACGACTGTGGCGTCGATCTGCTTGCCATCTTCGGCCTTGCGCTTATTGGAGCGTTCGAACTCGGCAAAGGCATCCCCGAACGACTCGATCTCCTCGGGCGAGGTCCCGGTGGCGCTGGTTGCGGATTCCGTGGCAGCTGTGGCAGCTTCTTCAACGATGGGCGAGGTGGGTTCGAAGGTCTCTTCAGGCATGATGTCCCTTCTATTTTGTCACGAACACGCTTCTTTCCCGCAGATGCAGAAAGGCCTCGCCGAGGCGAGGCCTTTTGCAAGCTCAAAGCGGGAAAGATCTATACGCTGAAGCTCGATCCGCAGCCGCAGGTCGACTTCACCTGGGGATTCTCGAACTTGAAGCCGGCAGCCTCGAGCGTTTCCACATAATCCACCGTGCAGCCGTTCAGGTACATCGCGCTGGTCGCGTCGACGAACACCTTCAGGTCACCCACGCGGACAACCTTGTCCATCATGCCCGCAGCGTTCTCGAAGCTCATGGAGTACTGGAAGCCCGAACAGCCACCACCCACGACACCGATGCGCAGACCGGCCGGAATCGGCTCCTGCGTCGCCATAATTTCCTTCACCTTTGTAACAGCAGCCGGTGTCAGAACAACGGGTGCCGTCGAGGTTGCGGGCGCGTTGACAACTTCAACATTCGGGGTCGTTGCGGCAGTAGCCATGGTCTCAATCTCCTTCGTCCTGCACCTCAGTCTTGCGGACTGAGCAGGTCGCATATTCAATAGTCTAGTCCTCACCGAAGGTCTCAGCAAGCGGGATTCTTCATTCGATGCCAACCGGTTCCTCAGCGATTCGGCAAGCGGTTGGAATTCAACGGAGTACCATCAGAAAATGCGGCTATTGGAAGCTCTTGCGTCTGCTTTTATCAACACCTTTGGCATCACCCAACCGACCGAAAAGACTCGCAGGCAGGTGGCCTGGTTCATTCTTGGCCTGCTGGTCCTCGTATTTGCGGGTTTGCTTGCTGTTGGCTTCCTGCTGCTCCGCATCCTCTAAACTCCCGAATCTCTTCGTTTTTATGGCTTGATTCCCGAAATCTGCCCGGCATTCCCGCCGTGTGGGACAGTCGCGAGTACATTACTTCAGTTTTTCCCGAATTTGCTATCGCTTTTCGATTTCTCAGAGTACTTTTGTACCGCTAGCCTGAATCAACTTTGCCACCCCTTCTGAAAGGGTCTCTGAAGATGTTTCGGCTGCAACCTCGTATCTTTGGGAGATTCGTATGAACGCTCTTTCCGTACTCACCGTCCTCTGGAGCCTTACCGCTGCGGTCTTCGTCGGCCTGATGGTGTACCGAGCCAATCTGGCAAACCATGAAACCGATCAGCTTTTCCTCAACGACGAAGAGACTGTTTCGGCAACCCACCAGGAAAACGACCGCGTCGTTCACCAGCTCGACGTTCTTTTGCCCCTCTGCAAAGGCACCGGGGGAGCGGCGGCTCTGCTCTCGATCGCGATCGCCGGCATCTGGCTCTCGCAACTGCTTGCCGTCCGCGGCGCTTAGAACCTTCGTTTCATTCAAATTCGGCCCGCTCACACCTCTTGGGCGGGCATCGCTTTGTCTGAACGCGCATAGACGTTGACCCTATGCGAGCTGTCAAATAAATCTTCCCTCGCAGCATTCTCCCGGCGTATAGTTCTTCGCAACTGGCCCAGCCTACCCCGAGCCCGCGCCAAACGCGGACCCGCTCGGTATCCGGGACCTCTTGCAGATTTTTAGATCTCTGGGGGCTTCTCATGAATGCATTTACCGTCGTTGCAACTATCTGGGGCATCGTCGCTGTCGCCTTCATCATCGTCATGGTGTACCGCGCGAGCCTCGCTAACCACGAAACAGACCAACTCTTTCTAAACGACGTCGGGACAGTCTCCTCCACCCATCAGGAGAACGATGAAATTGTCCGCCGACTCAACTCGCTTGCCCCAGTGTGCAAGAGTCTGGGTGGCGTCACTGTTCTGCTTACCCTGGCTGTCGCGGGTATGTGGGTTTCCAGCATCCTGCCAAAGTAAGAACGTTTGCCTGCTTTTCCCTTTCTGCTCAATGCACAACGCCCGTCTCCTGAGAGACGGGCGTTGTGAGCCTTTGGTCGGCTATGCGTTATATGTCGTCGACGAGACCCTGCCACCGCGCCCAGTCCAGTTGGTGTGGAAGAACTCACCGCGTGGTTTGTCGAGGCGTTCATAGGTGTGGGCTCCGAAGAAGTCACGTTGCGCCTGAAGCAGATTTGCAGGCAGACGCTCTGTGCGATAGCCATCGTAGAACGCCAGCGCCGTAGAGAACGCCGGAGTCGGCACGCCGAGCTCAATCGCATGGATCAACGCCTTGCGCCAGCTCGCCTGATACTTGTTCAGCGCGCCGGAGAAAAAGTCGTCGAGCAAGAGGTTCGTCAGCTTCTCATCCTTGTCGAAGGCCTTTTTTATGTCGCCCAGGAACGCCGAACGGATGATGCAGCCGCCGCGCCACATCAACGCGACGCCGCCCATGTTCAGCGTCCAGCCCTGCACCTTCTCGGCCGAGCGAAGCAGCATGTAGCCCTGCGCATAGCTCACCATCTTCGAGCAGTACAGCGCGCGGCGCACTTCTTCAATGAACTCGGCTTTGTGCTCTGCCGGGATCTTCTCCTGCTTGGGTCCGTGCAATACCTTACTCGCCACGACGCGCTCGTCTTTCAGCGCGCTCAGGCAGCGAGCGAAGACGCTTTCACCGATTAGCGTTACGGGCATGCCATTGTCCAGCGCGTCGATCGCAGTCCATTTGCCGGTGCCCTTCTGTCCCGCGGTATCGAGGATCTTGTCGATGATCGGCTGACCGTCGTCATCCTTCTTGCCAAAGATCGTCGTCGAGATCTCGATCAGGTAGCTGTCGAGTTCACCCTTATTCCACTCAGCAAACACGGCCTCAAACTCATCGGCCGTCAGACCGAGCCCGTCCTTTAGCAGCTGGTAGGCCTCGCCGATCAGCTGCATATCGCCATATTCGATACCGTTGTGCACCATCTTCACGTAGTGGCCTGCGCCGCCTTCGCCAACCCAATCGCAGCAGGGAGTGCCGTCCTCGACCTTGGCCGCAATCGCCTGAAAAATTGGCTTCACCGCTGGCCATGCCGCAGGATCTCCTCCGGGCATGATCGACGGACCGAACCGCGCGCCCTCTTCGCCGCCCGAAACTCCAGTGCCGATGTAATGCAGGCCCTTTTCGGCGAGCTCCTTCGTGCGGCGGTTGGAATCCGTAAACAACGAGTTGCCACCGTCGATGACGATGTCTCCCTTTTCGAGGTATGGCAGCAGGCTTTCGATCGTCTTATCGACGACGTCTCCAGCCTTGACCATGATCATCACGCGGCGCGGCGTCTTCAACTTCGAGCACAGTTCTTCGAGCGAGTGCGCCCCCTCGATCTGCGTCCCCTTCGCCTCATCGGCGAGAAACTCATCCACCTTGCTCGTCGTGCGGTTGAAGACGCACACCTTGAAGCCGTGATCGTTCATATTCAGCACAAGGTTCTGGCCCATCACTGCGAGGCCGATCAAACCGATGTCACATGTAGCTTCCGCCATGCTCTCGTCTCCTGCCCACAGCTGCGTGAGTCGCAGGCGGGCTTTGAATTTGAAGTGGTTGCGTTTTGTCTCGCGACAGAATTCTGAAGACTGCCCGGCCTCTCTGCGCTTTCACCACGCAGGAAGGTGCTCTGCCTCAAGCGCCAACACCCTACCTGCATAGACCGGCGACTGTAAAGACATCGCGTCAACAAATCGCCGCAGCGCGTCCCGCCTATGCGAGAATCCCAGTATCCTCAATCACGCCAGCACAGGAGCCACCAAGCCATGCCGAACGCATCCACTCTCTGTAGCCCTCCAACCGGTTCCACCTCGCGCCGCTCCTTCCTTCGCTTAGCCGGGCTCGCCGCCTCCCTGCCGGTGCTCACCGAAAGCCGTCTGGCCTGGGCCGCCATGGCCGACGTCTCTCCCGCCACAGCGCTGGATCCCGCCAAAGCCGTAATGATCAATGCCAACGAGAATCCCCTCGGCCCCTGCGAAGCCGCGCTCAATGCCATCCGCGCCGCAGCCGCCACCGGAGGTCGATATGACGCCTCCAACTCCATCCCAGAGCTTTACTCCGTCTTCTCCAAGCAGCTCGGTCTGCCCGAAAACTACCTGACGATCTATGGCGGCTCCAGCGACCCGCTTCAGTTCTCCGCCGCCGCCTTCACAAGCGCGGATAAGCCCTTTGTCGCAGCCGATCCCAGCTATGAGGCCGGTTACTGGGGTGCCAAGGCCGCCGGACACGCCATCAAGCTGGTCCCTTTGACAAGCACCTACGCGCATGACGTTAAGGCAATGGTCGCCGCCAGTCCCAACGCGGGTCTGCTCTATATCTGTAACCCAAACAATCCGACCGGCACTCTTACCCCGAAGGAAGACATTCTGTGGGCGGTACAGAACAAGCCGAAGGGTTCCATCATCATCGTCGACGAGGCCTATATTCACCTCTCCGAGGCTCCGAGCTGCATCGACCTCGTGAAGGCGCACCAAGACGTCATTGTGCTGCGCACCTTTTCCAAGGTCTACGGCATGGCTGGTATCCGCTGTGGCGCGGCAATCGGCCGCCCTGATCTGCTCGAAAAGCTGAAGCAATACGGCGGCGACAACCCTCTGCCGATCACCGGCATTGCAGCCGCTATCGCCAGCCTGAAGGACAAGGACCTTGTCCCGACGCGCCGCAAGATCATCGCCGATACCCGCAATCAGACCTTCGCCTGGCTCACAGCCAAAGGCTATAAGTTCATCCCATCGGTTTCGAACTGCTTCATGATCGACGTAGGCCGGCCCGGCAAAGAGGTCATCAAGGCGATGGCAGACCGAAACGTCTTCATCGGTCGGAGCTGGCCGGTGTGGCCGAACTATGTGCGCGTCAGCGTAGGAACGCCTGCCGAGATGGCAGCGTTCCAGACTGCCTTCGCGGATGTGATGTCAAAGCCCGCCTAGCTAAATCTGAGGCAAGCGAAAGCGGCACCTTCTATAGAGGGTGCCGCTTTCGTTTGGACCGCCGAGATGCTCAGGCTGCTTTATAACGTCCCAGCTCTTTCACCATGCCGCAGTGGGGCCGCAAAGCAGCGATGGCAGTGTCAGCCATCGCATTGTCCGCGATCCTGAGATCGACATAGAACACGTACTCCCACGGCTTGCCCGGCACTGGCCGCGACTCAATCTGAGTGAGATCGACGCCGGCCTGCGCCAGCGCCTGCAACGCGGCTACCAGCGTTCCAGGGCGATGCTCCACCGCAAAGGAGACGCTCATCTTGTCCGGCTGAGGCAGCCCGGCCTCGCGCGGGTCGCTTGCCCGGCGCAGCAGATGAAAGCGTGTGAAGTTCTGAGCGTGATCTTCGATGCCGCGGACAAGTACGTTTGCTCCATACTCTTCGGCAGCGAGTTCAGGCGCGACGCCTGCAGTATCGCGCAGACCCTCCGACATCACATGCTTCACGCTGCCTGCAGTGTCGTAGAACGGGATTGACCTTACTTTGCGAGTTGCGGCCAATTCAGTCAGATAACGGCGACACTGACTGAGCGCTACCGGATGACTAAGAACATTGCGCAGCTCATCCAACGTCACTCCTGGCGCGGCAATCACATTGTGCCGGATTCGGAGCAGGCTCTCGCGGTCGATACGCACGGGTTGCTCCATAAGCAGATCGTAGTGCTCGGCCACCGAGCCGTGCAGGCTGTTTTCAATCGGCAGAACCGCTGCATCAACGCGCCCGGTGACCACGGCCTCCACCACTTCAGCAGAGACACTGCATGGAATGATCTCTACCGTTCCGAGCATCTCCAGAGCCGCCATATGGCTGTTCGATCCACGCTCTCCCTGGATTGCGATGCGCAGTGATTTTGCGTGCAAGGTTGCCTGCCCCTCAGCAATATTCATCCTTCGTCTGGCCTTTCTATACGTCGCCTTTTGGACTTACAACCATATCTTGTAAGCAGGACAACCAACCCACTCGGGTCGGCAACTTACCATACTGTGTGTAAACGTGCAGTACCTGCTGAAGATTGCATCTACACGTAACGATACGCAAAGATGCATCGGCATGCACCTCGTTTCATAAGGGTTTACGCATCACGCAGTCTCAGGTTGGCTAACTTAAGGGAGATCGAACGCAATGCTCTGGACAATCACCGTCATTCTTGTACTGCTCTGGCTCGTAGGCCTCGTCGGCTTCCCCGCTCTCGGCATGTGGATTCATATCCTGCTCGTGCTGGCCATCGTCTCACTCATCTTCAATCTTTTGAGCGGGCGCAGAGCTCTATAGCGGCAGTTGAAGCTTTAGCTCAACTTAGGTTTGCGCGGTTGCACTTTTAGCTGTGATCCAAACTTGCACTCTCTCTTTCGGCGATGCCGACTAAAGACATTTCTTCATATATCAACCCAAGGAGATACTCCATGACGACCACCACTACCGTACACGGCAAGATTGATGAAGGCACGGGCAAGTTGAAGCAGACCGTTGGCGAGGTGTCCGGCAACGAAAAGCTGGCGAACGAAGGCGCGGCCCAACAGATCAAGGGTCACGTTGAGCAGGCGTGGGGCTCGATCAAGGAAGCGGTGAAGGAATCCCACGACCGCCACGAACCTGAACGTCACGACATTCGAGAGAAGCTCGTTTCGACCGCACAAAACGTAAAGGAAAAGATCCAGCACGCCGTGAGCCCCGACAATAAGGACGTTTAGTCGAAGATCTAACTTGTTATTACCTATCGATTGAAGGGCCCGCTGAATAGCGGGCCCTTGGTTTTAGTAGTGATTCCTGAACTCTGTACTCACTACCTTTTAATAAATACATCCGCAGCCACAGCAAGAAAGAAGACCACCGAGATGATTCCGTTCAGCGTGAAGAAGGCCGCATTCATTCTGCGCAGATCCTTCGGGCTGATGATCGAGTGTTCATATGCCAGGAGCAAGGTCACTATGCACATACCTGCAAGTGCAATCGACCCAAGAGCAAACGCATGGATCAGGATGAAGATGAGCACCACTGCGGCCAGATGCATCACACGCGCAATCCAGAACGCTCTCTCGAGTCCGAAAGTTGCTGGCACACTGAATAATCCGACACGGCGATCGTAATCGAAATCCTGGCACGCGTAGAGCACATCGAAGCCGCCAACCCACAGCATCACGATCGCAGTAACAAGCAGCATCCGCACATCGTAACTACCGCGCACAGCAATCCACGCTGCCGATGGAGCGATACCCAGAGCCAACCCCAGCACCAGATGCGACCAGCGTGTCAAACGCTTCATATAGCTGTAAGCGAGCACCACCAGTAGCGCGATCGGCGCCAATTCCAGTGTTAGCCGATTCAACATTGCAGCTGAGCCAATGAAGATCGCTGCTGCAAGCGCGGTGAAGGCTGCGACGAACCCGGAGGAAAGCTGTCCCGCAGGGATTGCGCGCATCGCCGTCCGCGGGTTCGCCGCGTCAATCTTTGCATCGACCAACCGATTGAACGCCATCGCCGCTGAGCGCGCGCTGACCATACACACCAAAATCCAGCCTAATACCGGCAGCCGAGGCCAGCCACCCGCTGCAAGCACAGCCCCAGTAAGAGCGAACGGCAACGCGAAGATCGAGTGCTCCCACTTGATCATCTCCAGCGTCACGCGCGTATTTCGTAGAACGCTTTCCATACCTCTATGTTAGCCCCGCACGCGCTTCCGCGCGCAAAGGCCGCTAGCGGTACCGTTTGCGAATCTTGTAAACGATAGAGAAGACGCCATTTTCATCTCGGGTCAGCACCAGCGCGGTGCTCTGGTTGATCTGATATGCCACCTGGATCAGTTCCTGCGCCGTCTGATTCACATTGGTCGCAAACGTCAGCGTCACCTGCTTGGAGATCGGCTCTACCACCGTAATTCGCGCAGACGAACCGCCCAAAGTGCCTACATATGTAGGATCGATCTTCACCGAGCCTGCACCGAAGAGCTTGTTTACCCGACTCAACACTGTCGCGTTCAACGCTCCGCCCAGCACAGCGTTTGTTGTTGAATCCGAACCTGCCTGCTGCTGTTGCTGCTGATAGATCTGCGCCTCTTCCTGCGTGCGGCCCAGCGCCAGCAGGTTGAAGATATCCGCTTCCGTCAATGGTGGCTGCGAGCGATAGGTTGGATGCAGGCTGTTCATCGTTCCGTGCAAACCAATCGTAATGTCATAGGTCTCGACGCGGGCCTGCGCATCGAGATCGATCACTGGATCGATGCGCACGGGATTGCTGAACGTGATGCTGCCTCGCGTCAGCTCATAGCTGGTGCCTGCGAAGGTCGCCTTACCCTCGGTGATCTGGATGCGGCCGAGGATCGACGGGATCGCGACGGTTCCTCGCACGGTCAGGTCAACCGAACCAGCCAGCTTCGCATAGGAGTTTTGAAAGTCGAGTTGCGGCGCACTCTTTACTCGAACGTCGAGATGGATCTTGTTGGTCGCCGCGTCGGGAGATGGCGGGATCGACGGCCCGGAGTTGAATGCAGAGAAGTCAACGTCTGGTCCAATGCCGAAGCGGGTGACAAGCACGTTGCCAGAGAGCTGCATGGACTGCGGAGTTCCCTGCAGCCGCAGGTTCGCCGTCGCGGTAGAACTGAGCCCATAGAGGCGAACGCGCACCGCTTCGCCCGTCGCAGTGAGGTCTGCGAACAATCCCTTTTGATACGCGAGGTAGCCACCTATCTTTAATTGTCCGCCGCCGGTTGTCGCCGTGAGGTTCTCCACATTGAGGCGGTCTTCGTTGAACGCGAGCGTACCGTTCATATTGCTGAGGCCGTTCGCGACGCCGTCAACGGCCAGGTTTACATTCTGCACCTGCACGTTGCCTGTCAGCTGCGGCTTCTTCATGCGCCCCTGCACTGCCATCTTGAACGTCAATTTGCCTGACGTAATCAGATCGGGGTCGAAGCTGTGCGCAAGCGCCGTGTTGACGTTGCCGCTGGTGCTGATATTCAACACGCCACCCTGGGGGTTCGTGTCGCCAAACACATGCGCCGTGCCTGAAGCGCGAAGGTCCGTATCCTGCCCGGTGATGTGCAGTGCATTCAAGGTCAGCGTTCCGCTGTTCAGGCTCGCGCGCAGGGGTTCGGCCGATTTCAGCTCGACGCCAGCCAGCGTCACATCGATGTTCTGAAACTCTGCTGTACCCGAGAGCTGCTGCGGCTTAGCCAGCGGACCGCTTACGGTCACGGTACCTGAGAGATCTGAGCTGCCTTTGATTGAATCCGGCGCGAAAACTGCAATCGCGTTCGCTATGTTAAGTCCGCTGAGCGTTAACTTCGCCTGCGTCTGATAGTCGCCGGTCACGTTTGTCTGACCAGTCGCTGCAACCTGCGCGCCAATCAAGGTCGAGTGCAGCTCGTAGTTCACATTCGAGCCTGTGCTCGTTGCTGTCGCAGTCAAGTTGCCGAGTGCTTTTCCGTCCGTCACCACATTGTCGAGTTTCAAGTTTGCCTTCAGTCCCGGTTGCTCGAGGGTTCCGTTGGCTGAAACTGTAAAGCTCAGCGATCCATCGGCGTTCGCATTTAGTTTGTTATACGCAACAAGCTTGGAAAGCTGAATCTGATTGCCCGATAGCTGCGCCCGGATGATCTTGCTATCGAGGTTGTAGCCGCCGCTGCCGGTGACGGTCATGTCGTGTGCGCGCACGGTGAGCTTACTGACATCGATCTGTTGACCTTCCATTCCCAGGTCCACCGACACCAGTTGATAGGGCTCGTCATACGCCACGCCGTTGGCGAGCGTCACACTTCCGGTGCCGTGAATATCTTTGACCGTACCCTGCGCATGAGCGTTCAGGTTGACAGTTCCGGTGACCGGGATTTTCTGCTGTTGGCCCGCCATCGTCAACAAGTCGATGGCCTGCGCATTCGCCAGCTTTGCGGTTACGTCCATCTCACCCTGATCGTCCCACACGTAATCTACTGTGCGGCGTCTCGTCACGACCTTATGCGGTTTGTACGAACCGGCTACATTGAGCACGGTCTTGCCCTGCGTCACAGTAGACGACGCTACAGCTATGCCTGCAAAGGGCGAGTACTCCGCATCGGCGATGACGTTGTCGATATGAATGTCAGCCTCTGTGCCCAGCTTGACGGCTAGGTTGTCCGCGCCAAGATGCCCCTTCACATCAAGATTGCGGATCGGCCCTTTCGCAGTGCCCGCAAAATTCATCGTGCCGTGGAGCACAACAGGGATAGCCGCCGATCCCTTCTTGCCGTTCGCCTCGAAGCCCAGCGTTTGCAGCAACTGATCGAACTCGCCCAGGTCGCGTGCCTGCAAATCGGCCTGCAAGTTCGTCAGAGGATCGCCGTCACTCACACCGAGAACGCCGCTTGCCTTCAACGTAGTCTGCGGTGTCTGAAACAGCACCTGCTGGATGTTTACGACTTCCGTTCTACCGAGGTACTTGGCAATCACGGAGCCGGAGACAGGAATGTTCGATAGCGCGCCTTTGCGTCTCGTCCCTGTTGGCGAAAGAGCCAGATTGGCCCCCACCTGCACCGTCGTTGAAACATTCGGCACAGCACCGATCCATTCAACCGACACAGGTCCAGTGATCGAGGTATCGAAGCCGAGGTCACCATAATGCTCCGGAGCTGTGACGTCCATGATGGTGCGTAATGGGATCCTCGTCACCGTCGCATTTACATAGGCATGATTTGGCGCTGGTACCACTTTGCCTTCGAGTGAGCCATGCGTTGCGTCGACTGGAGCCGTACCTAGCCAGTTCTCGATACGCAGCGACCCCTGTGCCTCACCGCCCGTTGGAAACACACCAAGCAAATCCGGGAACGCAAGGGTCTCCGGTGTGATGTGCAGGACAGCATGACCGTTAATGCCGTGCAGTCGCACATCCTCGGTCACATAATCGGCACCATGCAGCAGGATGTTCCCGCTCACCAAGTAGGCAGTGTTGCAATCAGGCGCGGCGGCTGGAACCTTGCTCGCCGGTATCGTCGCTTTGCGTTTTTGCCAAAAGTGGGGCTTCTTTGCGGGCGCAGGCGGGCTCGCCAGGCAGGTGTGTCCCTGCATGTCGATGTCTGCAAGGCCGCCGTTTAATCCATCGACGTCCGCAAGATATCCCACCTGCTTCAGGTCGACCTTGCCCTTCGCAAACACCTTCCACGCTGGTTTATTGAAGTGGTTCAAACTCCCAGCGATCGTCAGCTTCGTATCCGTGCCGGAAGCGAAGGTGAGCGTCTTCAAGTCGGCCGCGTCGCGACCCACTTCCGCAGAGAGATGCAATCTGGACTGGACCTCGGGCTTCACTGCCATCTGCGTGCGCAGGTTGCCAAGATCCACCGTGATGCCATAGCGATCCGACTTGCGGATGTATGCTACCTCCGCTTGCAGGTCGTTTGCGGCGAGGTTTAGTGGGATTGCCTTGTCGTTCACCACAGTAATGCCGTTGACCAACTCCACCTTCGTTGCCTGCAAATCGAGCAGCGTGTCTTGAATGGGCTCTGTACTGGCGCTGGGGTGCTTCGGTACCGGTGCGTTCGTGTGCCCGTCTTTATCCACGATCAGGTGGAAGTGAGGCTGCTCTACGCGAAGCAAATTTAAGCCGATGCGCGAATGCACCGTCTGGCCCGCAACGTGATTCATGAAGGTGTTGATCTTCACGCGAACAAGAATTTTGCCGACCGACAGGTAGGGCGATTCACCAGCGGGCTCGCTGCCGTGGACGACGAGGTTGTCCGCTTCGATTGCAAGGTGCCACAGGCTGAACTCGATGCGACCAAGTTCTACGTGGCCTCCCAGTGAATCTTCCAGAAGGCTGGTCACCTCTTTTCCAACGCGACGCTGGAAATCATCTGTGGTGGTATAGAGAGCCGCCGCTCCCAGAAGCACCACGATGCCTCCGACCACCCACGCGAGTAAGGTCAGCACACGCCGAGTTACAGAATGCGTGGGCGGAGTCGCGTTCGAGTTAGTCTCCGGTGTCTGAGTCATGGCGCTGGCTGTCCTGGGTGAAAGATGACGACACCGCCCTGAGCACGCAGGGTCTGCAGCCAGTCGTTCAGAAGCTTCGAAACCTCCTGCTCGATGAGCACTTGCGCGATACGGTCCTGCACCTTCTCTAGCGGCGGTGCCTGCGCCTTCGCGGCTTTATAACGCGGCAACATCGTCTTCTCGTAGTAGTCCGCAACGGTCTTGTCGTCGACTCGAACGCCGCTGCGGAACCGCGCCTCGATGAACGAAAGCACCTGCAAGCGCAGTCGCCATTGATCCCGAAAACTAGCTGCGGTAAACCCCTGAGTGTTCAAGTATTGATTCCAATTTGTGTCGCTGTCGCATTGGTGTTGCGAACACGCTGGAATCGTCTGCCGCAACAAACCAATCTGTTTGTCGAGTTCGTCATCCGCGATGGGAGGCTGGTCCTGTAATTGGATCTGCTGCAGAATGAGCTGCCGATTGATCAATCGCTCAATCGCCGCATCGCGTGAGGAAGCCACAGTGTGCGAAGCTTCTTTATCCGCGTTGGGATCGAAGTTCAATTCCTGGAAACGCAATTCCTTGTCGACATCGCTATCGAGAATCAGATCGCCATTCACCACCGCCACCGAGCGGTCAAATTGGTTCGACCCATTCGAACTATCCGCTACCGAACGAGCGGGCGTTATCACCACCGGCTTCTTCGGAGCAGCCGATGTCTGCGCACCGCAAGGAAGCAGGAACAAGAGCGCCAGAGCCGGCGACAGCGTGAGGGCTTGCAAACGAGTTGGAAAGATGCGGCTCATACGCTTAGAAGCTCTGACCGATGCTGAAGAAAAAGTTGAAATGGCTGGCCTGTCCTACATACGGCAGAGCGCCGGTATAGTCGTCGAAGACCGGATAGATCGGCGGATTGAGGTTATAGCTGAAATCTGCACGTAGAGGCCCAACCGGTGTGTTGTATCGAAGCCCAACTCCGAGGGCATGGGAGTAGTAGTTGAAGCTGCAGGTTCCTACAGCGTTGTCCTGCTGCGTTGCGGTAGGAGTCGTTCCTGGAGCTACGCCTGCAATAGTCAAATTACGGCAGGTCCCGCGATTGGGCTGGCGGAAGTTTTTAATGCTCTTGAACATGTCCCCGGGCTTCTGGAAGGCATTTCCCATGTCGTGAAATAGAACGAAGGAGACGCTATCGCCGACAATGGGCAAGGTCGGCGGAGGCAGGCGCAGTTCGAATGAATTTACGACTACCGCAGAGCCACCGACCGGGTAGCCCGTCGTAAGATCGCGGGGGCCGGCGTCGTTGATACCGAAGCCGCGGTGGGAGGTTGCGCCGCCCGCGTAGAGGCGCTCCGGTAAGGGAATCGCGTTGCAGGTCGGGTTGGTGTTGAGCAGCGTGCCTGCGCAGGCGGTGGAGCTGACGCCAATCTGTCCGCCGGCGTTATCGGCGTTGGGGTTGGGCCCCCAGCTGTTCTCAAATCCGATGCGCGTGTTGCGGGCAAACACATACTTCTTCTTGCCAAAGGTGTAGTACGTCGACTCTGACAGATCGACCTTATTGAAGTCCGTTCCAGAACCGAACTTGGACGACGCGAAGAACTCCTGCAACGAAAAAAATTGCCCCTTGCCCGCATTCAGCGGGCTTGGATCGCGCGTATCGTGCAGCCATGTGAATGCCGGACCGCCTACGATCACCGGCTCCGAAAGCTGGTTGATGAGGTTCGGCGTGATCTCCAGCGAGTTCTGGTCGATCGACACGCGCCGATATTGGAAGTCGTAGATAAAGGTGTCCGCGCGCTTTACCTTCTCCGTGATGCGGAAGTCGCCCTGCAACGTCTTGGAGGAAAAGGTCGTGATGTCCTGCACGTTGGAGTAGCCGCCCGAAAGCGTAGCCGTGAGCTTCGGACGTCCAAAGAACTGAGGGCTGTTGTAGCTCAGGTTGGCAATCTCTTCCAGCAGACCGTAGGTCGTATGCAGCGTGATCGAGTCTTGCGTTCCGCGCACATTGATGCGGGATATATCCAGCGAAACCCGTGGACTGACGCCAGCCTTGCCATTTTGCGCCGCAGTCGAGCCGCGCGTCTCGCCCGGCACAACGGCAGGCGTTCCCGTCTGCGCCTCAAAGCCGAAGCCATAGGTTACGTCCCAGCGCTTTGCCTCATAGAGCTGCACCAACACGTTCTTGTACGGAGCGACACCATCGGGGTCCTGCGTGGCGACGTTGACCTCGTTGAACTCGGCCAGGTTGTACAAGTTGCGCTGCGTCTGAAGCAGTGCTGCCTGATCCAGCGGCTGACCTGCTTTTACCTTTAGCTGGTTCTGCACCACTGACGGTTTCGTGTGCTCGATGCCCGTCAGCAGCACGCGGTCGATGTTGACCTTCTGGCCTTCCACGATCTTCAGCGATACATCCGTCTTATCGCTGCCTTCCACGTTGCTGTCACGAGCAATATCGACACGCGCGTGATCGTAGCCAAGGGAAAGGTAGTAGCTGAAAACCGCATCGCGGTCACCTGAGAGAGTTACGAATGAAAATGGCTGACCTGTCTGCGAGTTCAGCAACGCCTTCACCGCATCCATTCGAGCCGGATCGACTCCCACAAGCTGTACCATACCAAATTTGCGTTGCTTACCTTCTGCGACCTTGAAAGTGACCTGGATCTGCGCGGTTTTCAACTTCCGGCCATCGGACGCGGTGTCCATGTCCTTCACCGTCGGCGTGACCTTGACATCTTCGAAGCCATTGGCGCGATAGAGACCTTCGATGGAGGAGACATCGGCGCTGAGAAGAGTCGAGCTGTAGCGTCCACTACGCTGGTAGTTATCGCCCTTCTTCACGCGAAGCAACTCTTCAAGGGTGTCGTGGTCGAAGTACTTGTTGCCGACGATCGAAACCTGCGTGACCTTATGTGTCGTTCCCGGCGTCACGTCGTACTGCACAGTGACCTTCTTCGTATCTTTGCCGGTCATGGCGACGGTGACCGTCGCGTCGAAGTACCCTCGCTGCTGCAAGTAGTCGCGGATGTTGAACGACCCTTCGTTCAGCAGGTCGTTATCGACTGTGCCTTCCTGATAGATCGGCACCAGCAACTTCATGCGTGACTTCGAAAGCTTGGCACCGTTGATTATGATCTCGACAATCGGACCCTGGTTCGCGGCAAAGTCATAATCCATCTGGCTGCGCGGCTGGTTATAGGCCGAGTCCTGCAGACTGATCGTGCCTTCAAGCCGCTGGTTCTTCTGGTAGTACGAACGCACGCCCGATAAGGCATTGCTAACTGTATTGCGTGTCACCTTGGCATGGCAGGTCTTGTTCAGCTTGGTCGCGATGCGGCCACAGTTCAGGCTGCCCTTCTTGCGGAAGTCCGTTACCGAAATACCCGCGTCAGCACCATCAACCTTCACATCGCCTACGCGTGCCTGCACGCCAACGTTGACGGTAAAGGTCGCATCGACCTGGAAGCCTAGATCATCCACTTTCGTCTGCTGTGTGATGACCGGCTCTTGATAGCCATTTTGCGCAAGCACCTGCTTGATGCCGTCGACTGCGGCGGGAAGGTCAGCCTCAGAGAATGGTGCTCCGGGGTCGAGTTTTGTCGACGACTCCAGCAGCGAGGAGAGACGATCTTCCCTGACGCCAATGATGGTGACACGGCCCACGAAGTATCGCGGAGTTCCGGAGAAGACCAGCACCAGCGTCTTGCCGCTGTTTGCACCGGGCTGCCCGTAAACGGAGATGTCGCGATATCTCCCCGTGGCGAAAAGCTTCCGCAGATCAGCGCGAACATCTTCGGCGTTCAGCGGCGTGCCAGCCTTCTGCTTCAGGTCGCCGATGATGGGGTCGGTATCGCTGAAAGTGACACCCTCGAAGCGAACCGCTTCTACCTGAACTCCCTGCTGTGACCAGATGCTGCTAGACAACGCGGGCAGAGGATTTTGAACAGCTGTGTCTGCTGCTGGCTGTGTCGTGGCAGCATCAGGCGATTGAGCGAGAGCAAGATTCGTGCAAAGCGCAAATGACGCGGCACAGAGGAGCGCAGGCAGTCGATACGCCTTGCGTGCAAGCACCCAGGGAGAGAAGAGATGATGTCCGTTTTTTTGAAAGAGTGCAAATACCGGACGAGCCACCGGGAAATCCTCTCAGACTTTGGCGTGCAATCTACAGTTTGCGGTAGTGAGAGGCGAGCTGCCCATAACCGACGGAGAGGACAATTTCAGCTTCTAATATGAGCCGCGTCAGATTCTTCGTATCTAATCTTACAGATACAGGTTCGGTCTCGCAGGTTGCCTGATCGCGACTGTGCGGTGTTGACGACCTTATACTTTAGACGATGCCTGTTTCAGCTCATGACCCCGCCGTGATTGACGATCGAGAGAGATATTCGCGCCAGGTTCTGTTTGCCGGGATCGGCGATGCGGGACAGCAGCGGCTCAGAGCTGGTCGCGTCGCGATTGTGGGCGTTGGAGCGACTGGAGCGGCGACTGCGGGGCTCCTGGCGCGCGCAGGCGTCGGTCAGCTGACACTGATTGATCGCGACTTCGTAGAGCCTTCGAACCTGCAGCGGCAGATGTTGTTCGATGAGCAAGATGCGCTGGATGCATTGCCAAAGGCTGAGGCAGCGCGGAGGCAGCTAGGACGGATTAATTCGAGCGTGTCGGTAAACGCGCAGATCGCTGATCTCGTTCCGGCGAACATTGAGGCGCTTTTGTCAGAGAGCGATCTGGTTCTGGACTGCACCGACAACTTCGAAACACGCTATCTGCTGAACGATTACGCGGTTGCCAACGGAAAACCGTGGATTTATGCGGCAGCTGTTGGCGCTTTCGCGGTGACAATGAATATTCTGCCTGTGGGCGAAGAGCGGACAGCTTGCCTTGCGTGCATCTTTCCGGCGATGCCGAGCGGAAATGTGGAAACGTGCGATACAGCTGGGATTTTGTCGACTGCGGTGAATTATGCAGCGTCAATCCAAGTGACTGAGGCGATGAAGTTTCTGACTGGGCAAGCGAAGCTGATGCGGCGATCGCTGATCTCGGCTGATCTTTGGAGCGGCGAACGATCTGAGATTGCGACTGGAAAGCCGCGGAAGGATTGCGATGTTTGCGGAAAGCGCGTGTTCAAGGCGCTTTCAGGCGAAGGAAGACCTCACATTACGCTTTGCGGGCGGAACTCGGTGCAGATTCATGAGCATTCGCGGCCGACAGATTTAGCGGCTTTGAGAGCGCGATTGGAACCTTTGGGAACTGTTCGCGCGAATGGAATGCTTTTGCGGTTTGAACGTTCGCCTTACACAATTACAGTTTTTCCGGATGGAAGAGCTTTAGTTCAAGGAACGACTGATGTTGGTTTGGCGCGGTCGCTGTATGCGCGATTCATCGGCAGCTGAGATACCCCTCTCCCTCCCATACTTTTGGAGCTAAACTCTTCTAAGGATTGGATTTAGGTCTGGACCGGAGGTGCAGAGAGATTGAACCCACCGTTCTTTCTCTCTGCTGTTATTTTAGCAGTGGGGTCGGTCTTAGTCGAGCAAATTCTCGCGCTGGCGAGCGACGAATCACCAGCTTAGCTGACGGTAAAACTGTTCGCGCTGAAGGGGCATCCAGGGTTGCGGGGACCCGAGTTCCACAGGCAGGATGCAACCTTCGGCGGAAAGGCTGCCTCTTAGCCTTATAGACACCCTCTGCACTGTTCCGATAATTTCGGTATGGTGAAGTTGCGGTTCATCTTGCTTCATTCCGCAAGGCAATCGATTTCCATGAACCTACAAGGCACAACAAGCATGCAGACCAAAGCCGCACCTGGGTTCTTTAAGCGGAACCCACCGATCGAAGGCGAGGCAGAGGCCATCGAGCGCGCCAAAAATGGCGACGCCGAGGCGTTCTCGTTCCTGTACGGGTTGCACAAGCGCCGCGTATATACCCTGACCCTGCGTATGCTGGGCAACGTCTCCGAGGCGGAGGACATGACGCAGGAGGCTTTCCTGCACCTTTTCCGCAAGATCGGCAGCTTCCGCGGCGAGAGCGCGTTTTCGACCTGGCTTCACCGCCTGACGGTGAACCTTGTGCTGATGCACTTGCGCAAGAAGGGCCTGCAGTTGGTCTCGCTCGAAGAGACGATCAATCCTTCCGAGGATGATGCTCCGAAGCGTGATTTTGGCGCGCGCGACCCGAGCCTTGCCGGATCAGTGGACCGTGTGACGCTCGAGCGCGCGGTGGCTTCCCTGCCGCCGGGATACCGCATGGTGTTCCTGCTGCATGACGTAGAAGGATTTGAGCACAACGAGATCGCAACGATGCTCGAGTGCTCGACTGGCAACAGCAAGTCGCAGCTGCACAAGGCCCGCCTGAAGCTGCGCGAGCTGCTGCGCCAGCCCGAAAACCTGGTCGCGCTCGAAGCCATGAAGGAGGCGAAACGATGAAAGACCTCTCGACTGCAAACTTTGACACGATGACGACGGACGAGTTCCAGGAGTACCTGCCGGAGCTGTTCGCCGAAGGTGGCGGCAACGTCAGCAAGGACCCGCGGTTCGCGAAGTTTCTGGAGAACAATCCGGTGTGCGCCGAACTGGTGCATGACCTGGAGACGATCGCCGAGACGGCCAAGAGCCTGTTCGAGCCGACGCACGAGCCCAGCGATGATCTGTGGAACAAGATCGCTGGCAAGCTGCATGAGCCTGAAGAAGAGAACTAGTTTGGTTGATGGAAAGGCCCCGCGAGAGCGGGGCCTTTTTTGCTTTGTTTGCCCCTTACAAACATCTGGCCAAATGTCACATTGTTGGTACACTACCGGCTACCACAACCCTGATGAGCAAAGTGGCTTAAGATGGCTACGACGCATTTCTATGGCGACGCAGAGCGATGGAATCGATTGCTGCTCTGGCTCGGCTTCAGCGTTCTCATGTCACTGGCACCGTTGGGTATCAACTTTCTTCTCGTGCGTGGCGAAGCAGGGTTCAACTTTGCCAAAACCTACGATAAAGGTGAGTTGTTTCTGATCGCCACGGCGCTTTGCGCCGACGCGACGGGCAGGCTATTCAATCACAAAGGGAATACAAAGGTCCTGACGACCCTGTTCATGATCGTGACTGTCTTTCTTTTGTGCTGGAGTACAATCGAGTGCGGATTGGTGGCGAGGCAGGTGTATCTAGATCAGCCGATCAGCCTCACCATAGGCAGCGATTCCCTGAAGTGCTTTTTAGGAACTGTCTGTGTCGGTCTTGGCGCCATTCTGTTGGAGGATTCATGATTCCTAATCTCGCTCTTTTCGCTGGAGTTATCTCGCTACTGGCAGCTGTAGCGAAATACAGTATGGATCGGCATCGAGGGCGGGCGGGTTCCTCGAAGCTTAGGGTATCCATCGGAGATCAGTCGATTGATGTGAGCAATCTATCGGCTGAACAGGTGACCGCTCTGGTAACTGCTTTGACAGAACAGACCAGCACGCGAAAAGCTGCATGAGCCTGATTTAGAGAAATGGGTTTTGATTTTGAGAAGGCCCCGCGAGAGCGGGCCTTTTGTATTTGAACGAAGTTGCGCAGAGCTAACCAAACAGTCGGTTTTGTTAGCTAACCTTTGGTTTCGATCGAGGAAGCGGCGCTATCAGCGGTTGATCAAAAAGATACTTCATAAGGCCAGGCAAGTCCGCAAAACCATAGAGTTCTGCTTTTTTTGCATCTGGGAATCGAGCCCATTGATGGATCTTGAAAATCTGATGTTGGGTCAGCAACATGCTGCGCTCAGACGCTTCCGCACCGGCAGCGATGACAGCTTGTATGAAGGTCGCTCCGAAGAGCACTTTCCAGCAATAACGGGCCTGCCATCTTCCTTGATCGGTGTGGAAGTGGCCCCAGACTGAACTAATTTTATGGGTTTTCGCATCGCTCTTTCGGAAGCCAGGGAGCATCACGGGGGTCACTTCTATCATGGCTCCCCACTCATCACAGGAGTATCCTTCGACGCGAAGCAAAGTGACCTGCCTCAGCTCGATCAAGACACCGAAGGTGCCTACACGGGCGTCGGCCACGGTCATGAATCTCAGGTGAGCTGTCTTATCGAAACCCTTGAGTTTTTTTTGTAAGGCTACTGGCGAATTTGCCCGACGCGCTGGTGGGGCATCCTTGCTCTGCAAATTTATTTGTAGAGTGGATGGGCCGCTCTCGATCTCCACGAATCTTCGAATCAACCACACGAGGAATAATGCGATGGAGAGGGTCGGGAAGGAAAGATGGGCCATATCAGCGATACCAAAACTCCGGTGTCAAATGGTCAGTCGTCAAGCCTGTTTAGCTTTCAATCGCGGAACGTATTTCTTCCTCCCTGCATTCGCCCGTGTGACTCTTCGCCGCTTAGCTGCTGCGATGGCAAACACCATAAAGACGGAAATGAACGTAAGCTCGACGAGAATCGCGGTTATGGCTCAGCTCCGAGTCGATGCTACTCCAGTTTGAAAGGTAGACCAACGAGTTTGGATCAGGAGTTTTCGGAGAGGGTCTTATCGAACTTGCCGATAATCCGACTTTTCGGGACTCGAACCGTCTACTGAATATTATGAAAATTCTGGCTTTTTGTTTGGCGATGGCTGGCGTGTTTCCAACCTCCGCAACGAGCATGGCAGCGCCATCTGCGCGGGACCAAAACAACGCGTCTCCCTCCCCCGGTCTATCTTTTGAGGTGGCAACCATCAAGCCTGTTGATCCCTCATATCATTTCGATGGCACACGTTTCTGGGCTCACGTAAATCCGGGAGGCGCTGCTTATTGGTACATGTCACCCATCACCCTTGTTGCGTACGTCTACGATGTAGATTCATTCCAGGTCGTCGGCCCGGAATGGGCGAAGACCGAGCACTTCGACATTGAAGGCAGATTCCCGGAGGGAGCTGATCAGAAGGACGACCGCAAGATGCTGCTGGCCCTCCTGAAAGACCGCATGAAACTGGCTTTCCATATTGAGAAAAGAGAGTTGGAAGGCTACGCTTTGGTTGTTGGGAAGCACGGCGAAAAGTTGAGGCCGTCGCCTCCTGATCCGGTGAGTCCTAACGCCGAGTCTCCTCTCAAGTCAGGGGACAACAATGCTGGCGAGGTATCCGCGAAACCGAAGGCAACCAGAAACCCGGATGGTTCCAGCACCATCGACATGGGTAAAAGAGGAACCCAAACGGTGAAGTTCGACCAGGAAAAGTGGGTCGCCCATTGGGAACGCAGCAAAATGACGATGGCAGAACTGGCTCAGATTCTGACCCCCTGCCTGGGCAGTGGTGAACAGAAGGTCGCAGATGAGACCGGATTGACGGGGATGTATCAGGTCGCGTGGGACTGCCCCTTGGCAGTGAGACGGCAATCGTCCGCAGGCACAGATGCTAGCGCAGCGCCCTCCGATCCGCAGGACGCCTCCACGCTCTTTCGGTCGCTTGAGGCGATGGGGTTAAAGCTGGAAAAGCGCAAGACGCTACAGGACGTCTATGTCATCGATCACGTTGAAAAGCCATCAGCGAACTAACAAGGTAAATAGTGTTGCAATTCCCATTGGCGAGGCGTACATTCGCTAGCGATGACGATGTTTTCGAGCTACGCGCGATTTACCTATGGCTACTGGTGGCAACCAGCGGCTTCGCGTAGCAGTGCCCGTCTCCGAACGACGTAGAGGTACCCCGAGACAAAGTAAGCACACACTACACCGAGCCGCCACCCCCAAGGGTTGCGGCTTTTTCAGTTTTGTCAGCAAAACCGGCAGCACGGAGAGACGACGATGAGTGCAAGGGCAACACTGGAAGCTGTGGACGAGATGGAGATAACGAAAACGGGCGGACGGGCGAGCGGGCAGGTGAGCCTGCCGGCGACGGTGGATCGGGTGGTGCTGACCGGGTTCATGGGGTCGGGCAAGACGACCACCGGCAAGCTGCTGGCGGAGTTGCTGGGGTGGGAGTTCCGCGACCTGGACCGCGAGATCGAACGGCGGGACGGGCGGACGGTGCCGCAGATCTTTGCCGAGAGCGGTGAGGAGGCCTTCCGTCGGCTGGAGGCGGGGGCGCTGGCTTCGCTGTGCGGCAGGCGGCGGGTGGTGATCGCGCTGGGTGGAGGCGCGATCGAGGAGCTGCGCAGCCGGCTGCTGCTGGAACAGACGCCTCGGACGGCGGTGGTGTACCTGCAGGCTCCGCTGGAGACGCTGCTGGAGCGGTGCGCGAAGGATGAGGGGACGGCGAGGCCTCTGCTGGGCGAGGCGGAGGCACGGTTCAAACGGCGGCATCCGCTGTATGAGCGGGTGGCGCGGCATAAGGTAACGACGACGGAGCTGGCGGCGGAGGCGGTGGCGGAGGCGGTCGTGGCGGCGCTGCGGGGTTGAGATGGTTCAGCCCACCTTAGCGACGATAAGGCCGCCGCGAAGATGGGGCACCCAAAGGTGTGGGAGTTCATGGGGCGGAATAAGTTTGTGGAGCCTTCGTGTGACATAAACCAGTCGGCGAGTTGGGGCACCCGGCGTTAGGGTTTCGTGCATCTGAAAGCAAATAAAAGCTCAGCAGCAAGAATGGGGACCGATGAACGCGACGAACGAGAACGAGTGGCAGGACAAGATCAGGCAGGGACGGAGTTTGATCCTGTTCGCGTTTGCGGTGGCGCTGGGGTTGGCGCTGGCCTGGCGGCTGCGGCCGGTGCTGGAGCTGGTGTATGTGAGCGCTCTATTTGCCGTGGTGCTGATGCCCATGGTGCAGCACATTATGAGCTGGAGGATTCGCGGGTGGAGCCCGTCGCGGGCTGTGGCGATTGTGGTGCTGGTGGCAGGGGTGTTCCTGGGGCTGACGCTGTTCCTGGTGATTGCGCTGCCGCCGGTGCTGAAGGATATCCAGCATTTTGCACAGGATCTTCCACAGCGGGTGCCGGAACTGATCGGCAAGTTGAAGCAGAAGGTGCCGGTGACGAACAAGATTGGCGTGGACTCGATTGCGATGAAGGCCGAGGGGATGGCGGCAAGCTTCGCGCAGTATGTGGTGAGCGCGGCTCCGGAGCTGCTGGGCAAGGTGTTCGACTTGGTGACAGCGTTTATCCTGTGCCTTTACTTCATGATGGAAGGCGAGTTTGCGTACTACTTCTTCTTGTCGCTGTTCCGTGACGAGACGCGGGACCGGCTGTCGAAGACGCTGCTGAAGGCTGAGCTGCGGATGAGCAAGTGGCTGATCGGGCAAGGGTTGTTGATGCTGACGCTGGGTGTGACCAGCACGATCGTGTTTGGAGCACTGCATCTGCGGTACTTCGTGTTGCTGGGTGTATTGATGGGACTTTTCAACATCATCCCGATTGCGGGTGGAGTGATTACGATTGCGCTGGCGGCGGGGGTGGCGGCGCTGGATTCGTGGAGCAAGATGGCGGGGGTGCTGATCTTCTACCTGATCTACACGCAGGTGGAGACGGGATTTCTGACGCCTCGGATCATGCGCAGCAGCGTGAATCTGATGGGGCTGACGGTGCTGATCGCGCTGCTGGCGGGTTCAGAACTGGCGGGAATTGTTGGTGCGCTGGTGGCGGTGCCGACGGCGGCTCTGGTCGCGGTGCTGGCGCAGGAGTACCTTGTGCAGAGTGAAGAGCCGGAACCGATGAAAGAGGAGTAGAGGCAGCTGAGAGGAAAACGCGGTATTTGCCTGAGAATGGCGGGAAATACCGCGTGATCCGATGTAATCTTGAGATATTAAGCACACGTCTATTCAAGATATGCAGCTAGCTCTCGAAGCAACTATGCAGAGTGTTCAAGGCGCGGAACGGACCGGCTCAGAGCTGGACGATATCGACGCGCTGGTGCGGACGTATCGTCCGCGGCTGCTGCGGTTTGTGACGTTTTCGATCGGCGACCAGGACATGGCCGAATCGATCACGCAGGACTGCTTTCTGAAGGCTTACAACGGGCGGGCAAATTTTCGCGGCGATTGCTCGGTCAATACGTGGCTGACGAGTATTGCGGTGAACCTGATCCGCGACCAGCAGCGGCTGCAGAAATTTCGTTTCTGGCGGCAGGCGCGGGCGACGGCGATTGACATTACAGACGCAGCGAGCTTTCTGCCAAGCGCGGAGTGCTCACCCGAGAACCGGATGCTGGTGCAGGAGAAGGCGCAGCAGGTGCAGACTTCGTTGCTGGCACTTTCCGAGAAGCAGCGGACGGTGTTCCTGATGCGTTTCATCGAGGAGATGGAGTTGTCCGAGATTGCTGCGGCGACGAACATGCCTCTGAACACGGTCAAGACGCATTTACATCGCGCGCTGAAGTCAGTCCGCGCGCAGGCGGGGAAAACGATATGACAGGTGCGACGATGAACCACCTGACGGATGAACAGATAGACGATGCCCTGCTGGGCGATCTGGCGGCGGAGGCTGCCGGGCACCTGGCATCGTGCGCCGTGTGCCAGCAGCAGTTGATCGCGGCCCGGATGCCGCTGGAGAGCTTCAAGGCGGTGACCCTGGCGTGGAGCGAGCGTCGGTCGGCGACGATGCCTGCCTCTCTGCAGGAGCGGATGCTGCATAACGCGAGCGGATCGCGTCGACGAGCCTGGGGGACAGCAGCGGTAGCTGTGCTGGCGCTGATGGTGGCGCTGCCTTTCGGTATGCATCATGCGAATGGAGTGCGTGAGCAAAGTTCGACGCAGGCGGCTGCGCCAATTGCGCAGTCGCTGCAGACTGAGGCAAGCGCCGAGCAGATCGACAGCGATAACCAGATGCTGCACGAGATTGAGACGGAGTTGAGCTCCAACCGGACGAGTTCCGAGGCGATGGAGTTGCAGGAGATCGGCGACCAGGGTGACGGACATGGGTCGGCGCGCATGGTTCGAGACTAGCTGGTTCGTTTACGACATAGAGATAAGACTGCTCCCGGGATAGAGGGCGGCGAAGTTTCAGGAAGGCACTTGTGAGGCAGTTCAGAACAACCCGGCTGATGGTGCTGGCAGGCGCGCTTTCGTGCGCGGCTGCGGCTCATTCTCAGCATGGGGGTGGAATGGGCGGCATGGGTGGTGGTCGCATGGGCGGCGGCATAGGGAACATGAACCGCGGCCTACGGGGCAACAATGCCTCCAATCCATCGCCGGGAGCTCATCTGGGACTTTCGGGACGCTGGTGGGACGAGCGGAAGACGATCAAGTCTCTGAACCTGAGGGACGATCAGAAGCAACGGATGGACGAGGTGTTTGCCAGCAATAAGGGCTCCCTGGTAACGCTGCTGGGCAATCTGAAGCACGAAGAAAACGCACTTTCGTCGATGAGCAAGCAGGACCGGCAGGACGAGACGAAGGTGTTTGCGGCGATCAATCGCGTAGAGACGGCCCGAGGGGAGCTGGCGAAAGAAATTGCACACGTGCAATTGCAGATACGGCAGCAGCTTGATCCCGACCAGGTGATAAAGCTGGACGCAGCGATCGCAAGTCAGCAGTAGGCTCGGTTGCTTTTAGTCAACTGATACGTGACGGTCGACAGGCATCTACCAGATAAGATCCCTCCTTCCACCTTCGCCGACGATGAGACTATCAGCGAAGATGGGGCACCCAGCGGTTAGACAGCTACCTGAATTGCAATAGGACACTTGTTTCACGATAGGATGGATGCGCTGAAGACCTTCGTTCCACGAGGTTCAGCGCATCTTTTCTTTGCAGGAGTTTCCCTTGTTCCTTTCGCGATTCGCTCAGCACAGACAGCTACACAAACAGCTACTTTCTGTTGTATCCACCGGTATTCTGCTGGCCGGGATGTTGCCGATGGCGCAGGCCCAGGGAGGAGATGATCACTGGGTTGGAACGTGGGCGACCTCGCCGATGGGATTTCCGAATAAGGGCGGCTCACTGGGAGACGATAAGGGGACGACGCTGCGGGAGATCGAACATATCTCGGTGGGTGGGTCGACGGTGCGGGTGACGCTGAGCAACGAGTTTGGCGTGGAGCCGTTGACGGTGAATGCTGCTTCGATCGCTGTGCGTCAGAGCGGGAGCACGGTGAGCGGAACGGTGCCGCTGCTGTTTGGCGGGCGACCTGCGGTGACGATCCCAGCGGGGGCGCTGGTGGTGAGCGATGCGGCCGCGCTAACGGTGAAGCCGCTGAGCGATGTGGCGGTGAGCCTGTTTCTGCCGATGCAGCCGCAGACGCTGGTCACTCGTCACGGATTCGCGGACCAGACGAACTACCGGGTAAGCGGCGATGCGACCTCGAGCGCGGAGCTGACCGAGGCAAAGACCTTTACCTCGTGGGAATATGTGAAGGGCATCGATGTGAAGGGGGATGCGAAGAGCGCGTCGGTGGTGCTGTTTGGCGACAGCATTACGGATGGCGCACTGAGCACGCTGGACAAAAACGCCCGGTGGCCGGATGTACTGGCGGCGCGGCTGGCAGCGGATAAGCGGACAGCGAAGGTGGGCGTGCTGAACGAGGGTATCGGCGGCAACCGCGTACTGCATGATACGACGGGGCCGAGCGCGCTGGCACGGTTCGATCGCGACGTGATCGCGCAGACCGGGGTGAAGTACGTGGTGATTATGGAGAGCATCAACGACATTGGCCATGCGGCTGATCCTGACCCGAAGAGGCGCTACGACATCATCACGGCGCAGGACCTGATCGTCGGGTTCGAGCAGCTGGCGCGGCGCGCGCATACGCACGGCATCAAGGTCTATGGAGCCACGCTGACACCGTATGTCGGAGCGAAGTATCAGTCCGATGAGGGCGAGGCGATGCGGCAGGCGGTGAACCAGTGGATCCGGACGTCGAAGGATCTCGATGGCGTGATCGACTTCGACAAGGTGACGACGGATCCTGCGCATCCGGGGGTGTATCTGCCGGCGTATGACAGCGGCGACCATTTGCACCCGAAGGACGCGGGTTATAAGGCGATGGGCGAATCTGTCGACCTAAAGTTGTTCACGAAGTAGCCGATAGAAGGTTCAACGGCGAATGCGGCCTCCTCTCCGAAGGCGGCAGACGCTCCTCGACAAACCTGGGAACTCTCATGGGCGATCGCTGGCAGGCGGTCGCCCATCTTTTGTCGGTGATGGCTGAATGGAAATGCAGATTCCTCCGCTGCGCTGCGGAAGGACAAGTTTGAAAGGTATGCGAATGCAAACAGGCCCTGCGCTGAGAAGCGCAGGGCCTGTTGTTTGTTGCGGCGAAGTTTAGGCGAGCTCGAGGCCGGCGAAGAAGTAGCCGATCTCGAAGGCTGCGGTCTCTTCGGCGTCAGAGCCGTGGACGGCGTTCTCGCCGATGGAGGAGGCGTACTTCTTGCGGAGGGTGCCTTCGTCCGCCTTAGCCGGATCGGTCGCGCCCATGAGGGTGCGGAGGTCGGCGATGGCGTTGTCCTTCTCTAGAACCATGGGGAAGATGGGGCCGGAGGCCATGAACTCGGTGAGTTCGCCGAAGAAGGGGCGAGCGGCGTGGACATGGTAGAAGCCCTCGGCCTGGGCCTTGGAGAGCGAGATTTTCTTGATGGAGACGATCTTGAAGCCCGCCTTTTCGATGTCGGCGAGGATGGCGGCGGCGTAGCCCTTCTTGACTGCGTCCGGCTTGATGATGCTGAAGGTGCGTTGTGACACGAGATTCTCCTGAGGCTGTCGGTGATATACGGGCGACTTACAGAGGGGATCGCCTGCGTTTGGACAGCTCTACCAGTGTAACTGGACTGGAGCGCCGCTGCGGAATCGCGGGGGGAGCTTAAATGCCACAGCCTGCCTGAGGGGCAGGCTGTGGTGCGTAGAAACGCTTGTCTGCAAACGGCTACTTGCCGAGGAGCTTTGCCATCGCGTCGCCGATCTCAGCTGGGGATTTGACGACGGTGATGCCGGCGGCGGCCATCGCGGCCATCTTGCTGGCGGCGGTGCCTTCGCCGCCGGAGATGATGGCTCCGGCGTGGCCCATGCGACGGCCCGGAGGCGCCGTCTGGCCGGCGATGAAGCCGACGACGGGCTTTTTGACGTGGGCCTTGATGTACTCGGCTGCGGCTTCTTCGGCGGAGCCGCCGATTTCACCGATCATGATGATGGCTTCGGTGTCGGGGTCTTCGTTGAGGAGCTTGAGCGCATCGATGTGCGTGGTGCCGATGATGGGGTCGCCACCGATGCCGATGGCGGTGGACTGGCCGATGCCGCGCTGCGTGAGCTGGTAGACGGCCTCATAGGTGAGCGTGCCGGACTTCGAGACGATGCCTACCTTGCCTTGAAGATGGATGCGGCCGGGCATGATGCCGATCTTGGCCTTGCCGGGCGAGATGACGCCGGGGCAGTTGGGGCCGATCAGCGTGGACTTCGAGGCTTTCACCACCGGGTAGACCTTCGCCATGTCGAGCACAGGGATGCCCTCCGTGATGCAGACGACGAGCGGGATGCCCGCGTCGACGGCTTCGAGGATGCCATCGGCAGCTGCCGGGGGCGGGACGAAGATGACGGTGGCGTTTGCGCCGGTGGCGGCGACGGCTTCCTCGACGGTGTTAAAGACCGGCCAGCCTTCGTGGGTCGTGCCGCCCTTACCGGGGGTCACGCCGCCGACGACGAGTTTGTTTCCAAACTGCTTCGCGTACTCATCGCAGCCCTTGGCGTGGAAGGTGCCTTCGCGGCCGGTGATGCCTTGAACAATGAGTCGTGTTTCTTTGCCTACGAGAACTGACATATGTCTTTACCCTCTGTGTTTTACAGAAATGCTATTTGGCCTTGATGCGCAACGTCTTACGGAGCGCTGCGGCCGGTTTTGGCTCGGGCTCATTCCGGCTTTTCTGATCGGTATACCCAGGCACACGGAGCTTTTCAAAAAACCGCTTGTGACTTGAATTGAGCAAATCCGGATTCTTGGCACGGCACGCTCCTATAAGAGCGAATTCGAGTTCCTTAATAGAAGGCACAGGCTTACGACTGCGACGTTTCTTCTTTGCTGCGGCCTCACCCCTCACCTTCTTGGGTTGCACAAGTTTGTCTTTGTCGGTCACTCTTCCTATAAGCAAAATCTCGACGTCACCAGCAGGAAAGAGGTCTGCCAACTTTCGGAAGAGTGGCTTCTTTATTTTGGAGTTGTAATGCTGATCGAAGCGCTTTGCAAAACCCTTGTCAGTTCTACCGACATATAAAGGGATAGTGTCACCATCCGATTGGACCGAGATGATGTAAACGCCTATCCCACGACAAATATCTTTATCGGCTACCTCTACGTCCTTCCAGAACTTGCTCAGCTCGCTCGGGCTTACAAATGCAGCCCTCCGCTTGATTCGATACGGCCCATAAGTAGCGAACCTTGGCATTTGTCTTATCCCTTCGCGGCAGCCACAGCCAAGTCGGCGGCTTCCTTCATGGTTGCGCCGATCTGAACCTTAAGTCCCGAATCCGCGATGATCTGTCTTCCCTCTTCGACATTCGTGCCTTCGAGGCGGAGGATAATGGGCAGCTTAACATCCAGCTTGCGAGCCGCTGCGACGACGGCCGTTGCCAGCACATCGACGCGGAGGATGCCGCCGAAGATGTTGATGAAGATGGCCTTCACGTTGGGGTCGGAGAGCAGGATGCCGAAGGCGTTTTCGATCTGCTCCTGGTTGGCGCCGCCGCCTACGTCCAGGAAGTTCGCTGCCTTGCCACCGGCGTATTCGATGATGTCCATCGTCGCCATGGCGAGACCTGCGCCGTTGACCATGCAGGCGATCGAGCCGTCGAGCTTGATGTAGTTGAGCGCGAACTTCGAGGCTTCGACTTCGAGCGGGTCTTCTTCCGAGATGTCGCGGAGTTCCTTCAGGTCCTTGTGGCGGAACATGGCGTTGTCGTCGAAGTTGATCTTGCAATCGAGCGCGACCAGCTTGCCATCCTTGGTGGTGATGAAGGGGTTGATCTCCATCAGCGTGCAGTCGGTCTCGATGAAGGCTTTATAGAGGCCCATCATGAACTTGACCGCCTCGCCAACCTGCTCCTTGGTGAGTTCGAGCTTGAAGGCGAGCTTGCGGGCCTGGTAGGCCTGCAGACCAAGGCCTGGATCGATGTATTCCTTGAAGATCTTTTCGGGGGTGTCGTGCGCTACCTCTTCGATCTCCATGCCGCCGGCCTGCGAGGCCATGAAGACGACCTTGGAGGAGGCGCGGTCAAGGACGAGACCGAGGTAGAGTTCGCGATCGATCGCAGATCCCTCTTCGATGAGCAGGCGCTGGACTTTCTGGCCTTCGGCACCGGTCTGGTGCGTGATCAACTGCATGCCGAGGATCGCCTTCGAGGCTGCATCGGCTTCTTCGATGGTCTTGGCTAGCTTGACTCCGCCGCCCTTGCCGCGGCCACCGGCGTGGATCTGCGCCTTGACCACGACGACCTTATTCCCAGCGGAGAACAGCGCCTTGGCGGCCTGATCGGCCTGTTCCAGGGTGGTGGCCATCTCGCCGTTGGGGACGGTGACGCCGTATTTGCGAAGGATCTCTTTGGCTTGGTACTCGTGGATCTTCATGCTGGCTCCGTGTTGGTGCGATGGTAGCGAAGGCGACTGCTTGCGATGTCATGGTAGCGAGTGGCTGCAAGGTGCGGCAAGCGAGCTCTCCGATTATCGGCAGGGATGGGCGAAATGCTACTCTTCACGCCTTTCGCGCTTTTCCATTCGAACCCTCAGACCTCAGCATTCTGCTTTGAAACACGCAGGCCCCCAAGCGCTTTGATAGGCTCAGAGGGTTATGTCCATTCAGCTAGAGTTGCGTCGGATTGTCGAGGGGCACGAGACCCTCACGTTAGAGGAAGCCTCGACGCTGATGCGCAGCATTCTGCTGGGCGAGGCGAGCGATATGGAGCTGGCGACCCTGCTGGGCGCGCTCGCTGCTCGTAAGGAGACCGCTGCGGAGGTCGCCGGATTTGTATTGGCGATGCGCGAGGTGGCACAAACCCTGCCGCTGACCGACGCGGAGCGCGAGGTGCTGGTTGATACCTGCGGAACCGGTGGCGATGCCAGCGGCAGCTTCAATGTGTCCACCGGGGCCGCGCTGGTGGGCGCTGCTGCCGGAGCGACCGTGGCCAAGCACGGCAATCGTGCTGTCACCTCGACGTGCGGCTCTGCCGACGTGCTAGAGGCACTGGGTATTCCCATTCTGCTGCCTCCCGATCAGGCAGCCGAGGCGCTGCGGCGGCACCGGTTCTGTTTTCTGCTGGCACCCTCGCACCATCCAGCTATGAAGGCCGTGCTGCCGGTGCGGCGAGCGATCAAGGTGCGCTCGGTGCTGCATGTGCTGGGGCCGTTGCTGAACCCTGCTGGAGCGCGGCGACAGGTGATGGGCGTGTATCGCTCGCGGCTGATCCCGCTGGTAGCGGAGGCGATGACTTTGCTAGGCACGGAACACGCCTTTGTCGTGCATGGCGATGCCGGACCGAACGGAGGGCAGGATGAGTTGGCGCTGAGCGGACCGAGCGAGGTGGCAGAGGTGCGCAGCGGTGCTGTAAACAGCTACGTGGTGACTCCCGAGCAGTTTGGTCTACAGCGGGCGCCGGTGAGTGCACTCGAAGGCGGAGATGCCAGCTTCAATGCGGGAATTCTAACGAGTGTGTTTGCCGGAGAAGCTGGACCTCGGCGAGACATCGTGCTGTTGAATGCGGCAGCGGTGCTGGTGACCGCGGGGCTGGCGAAGGATATCGCGAATGGCGTGCACACGGCGGCGGAGGCGGTTGATAGCGGCGCTGTGACCAAGCTGGTTGAAGCGCTGCGCGTATAGTTGCTCGCAGAGGTGCTGTAATGGCTCGAGTAACCGGTGTGGGTGGTGTGTTCCTGCGGTCGAAAGACCCCGGTGCGATGGCGAAGTGGTATGCCGAACACCTCGGTGTGGTGCTGAACGACTTCAACGGCGCGGCCTTTCAGTGGAGCGACGAAGTTCCGAAAGGCACCGGCATGACGGTGTGGTCAGCGTTCCCGGAGAAGACCGAATACTTTGGCGAAGGTCAGCAGGCGGTGATGCTGAACTATCGCGTGGATGACCTGGATGCGCTGCTCGAATCGCTGACGGCCAAAGGTGTGTGGGTGGACCCGAAGCGGCAGGACGAGGGCTATGGCAAGTTTGCGTGGATCAAGGACTGCGATGGGAACCGCGTGGAGCTTTGGGAGCCGCTGGCGGATTAGCAGCGATCTTTCCCGGAGCAACCTGTTCTACGGCAGCCGAAATTGCGGGACACTTTAGCTATGACTTCGTCGAAGCGATCGTCGCTGGCTGCGGCCATCAAGCAGAGCAAACCGTTCAAATCTCCGCAGCAGGAGTTGTACGTCAGCATCGCGAAGACCGCGTCGGAGCTGTCGCTGTCGATTGAACGCTTTATGCGGACGTATGGCATCACGCAGATTGCCTACAACGTGCTGCGCATCCTGCAGGGGAGCGCGCCGGAGGGGCTGGGGCGGAACGAGATCTCGGAGCGCATGATTACGGCTGCGCCGGACATGACGCGGCTGCTCGACCGGATGGAGCGGGACGGGCTGGTGGTGCGGACGCGAGGCCAGGAAGACAAGCGACAGGTCGCAACGACGATTACCCAGGCGGGGAAGGATCTGCTGGCGCGGGTGGAAGCGCCGCTGCTGAAGCTGCACGCCGACCAGTTTGCAAAGTTGTCGGCGGCGGAGGTGCGGGCGGCGACCCAGTGGCTCGGCGTGCTGCGGGATGCGAACTCTGGAAAAGAGTGAATCCGGAAGCGTGTTACAACACTCATATGGATGTTGAAGCACGGAGGTCCCCATGCCTGCATCGCAATCCGCACCCTCGATCTCTGACGACATCGGCCTTCATCCGCCGAAGTATCGCCTACCTGCAAGCACCCATGTTGGGCGGGTGCGGCTGGCGGTGTCCAGCCTGGGGCAGTCGATTGCGTTTTACTCGCGCGTAATCGGGCTTTTCGTCCTGCGGCAGGAGCCGAGGTTTGCGCAGCTGGGGGCGCGGGGTAGCGACGAGGTGCTCCTGGAGCTGGAAGAGATGGCGGAGGTCACGCCGATCACGCGGCGGTCGCGGCTGGGGCTGTATCACACGGCGTTCCTGCTGCCCAGCCGCGAGGACCTGAGCAGCTTTGTGCGGCATCTGGCGGCGCAGGGTATGCAGTTCGGCGCGGGAGACCACATCTACAGCGAAGCGCTATACCTGACCGATCCGGATGGGCTGAGCGTGGAGGTGTATGTCGACCGCCCGAAGAAAGACTGGCAGTATGAGGGCCGCGAGATTGTGAGTGCAACGAACCCGGTTCGGTTCGAGACGCTGCCGCCGGTCGCTGAAGATAGCTGGCAGGGAGCGCCTGCCGGGACGACGATCGGCCATCTGCATTTTTATATCGGCGACCTGAAGCAAGCAGCGGCTTTTTATAACGCGGGACTCGGGCTGGACATTGTGACGTGGCGGTATCCGGGTGCGTTGTTTACGTCTGCTGGTGGATATCACCATCATGTGGGGCTGAACGTGTGGGCTGCGGGCTCTCCATCGGCAACGAGCGAGGACGCTCGGCTGCTGTTCTGGGAGATGGTTCTGCCGACGGAGCAGGAACGCGAGCGAGCTTTGCAGAACCTGCTGGAGGGCGGCTTTGCGCGAGTAGAGAGCGCCTATGGCAATCCGTCTGTGGTCGATCCGTGGGGCATTACGGTGTCGCTGGTGGTGCGTGCCGAGGCTGAACCGAGTCTCGAGAGCTCAGGCGTTTAGCGAACAGAGATTCTGTTTGATGGCCTAGAATGGCTGCGCACGCCATCCCGGAGGGCGCATGTCGTCTCAATCGAAGCTCAGGACTATCCAGCAGGCCATCTTTCTTCTCGTAGTGTTCTCTGCGGCTCTTTCGAGCCCGGCGCAGAAGGTGCCACCGCATAAAGCAGCCAGCGTTCTGTTCAACGGCCACGATCTCTCGACCTTCGATACCTACATCCGCGGCGAAGGGCTCAACTCCGATCCGAACCATATCTTCACCGTGGAGAAGGGTCTGATCCATGTCTCAGGGAATGGTTTTGGCTACCTCATCACGCGCGAGTCGTACAAGGATTTTTATCTGACGGCGGACTTCAAGTGGGGTGACGGTACCTTTCTCGAACGCCATGGACAGGCGCGTGACTCCGGCATCCTGTTCAACGTGCAGGGCGAGCAGAAGGTGTGGCCGCGCTCGATCGAGTTCCAGATCACCGAAGGCGGGACCGGCGACTTCTGGCTTACTGACGGAGCGGCGCTGACCGGCATCGCGAAGGACGGCACGGTGTTGCAGCATGTGACGGGGCCTGCGGGTTCGGCGGTGAATATTCCCCGGTACAACAAGGGGCAGGCACCGAACGTCACGGGAGTACGCGACCCGACTGGTGAGGTGGAGAGACCGCATGGCGAGTGGAACCACCTGGAGCTGATCTCGCAGGGAGGACACATCTGGCAGTACGTGAATGGCAAGCTCGCGAACGAGGGCAAGGACGCCTTCCCGGCTGACGGCAAAATTCTCTTCCAGTCGGAGGGCGCAGAAGTGTTCTACCGCAACCTGAGGCTTTACCCGCTGAAGTAGGAGACACGCGCCCGACCCGGTAAACTAGAGGGATGCTGATTCCTTCGATTGACCTGATGGGCGGGCGGATTGTGCAACTCGTGCAGGGTGAGACGCTAAAGCTCGCCTTTGATGATTTTGATTACTGGATTGACCGCTTTTCGAAGTACCCGCTGGTACAGCTGATCGACCTGGACGCTGCGATGCGGCAGGGATCGAACGCGGAGCTGGTGGCGATGATCTGCAAGCGGCTGCCGTGCCAGGTGGGCGGTGGGCTGAAGACTGCCGAGGATGGACAGCGGCTGCTCGATGCCGGTGCGAAGCGAGTGATCTATGGGTCTTCGCTGTTTGGTGAGGGCGGCGTGCAAAAGGCATTTGCTGCGGGCCTGAAGAAGGCGTTGGGCGAAGAGGCTCTGTGCTTCTCGGTCGATACCAAGGGTGGCAGGGTCGCGGTAAAGGGCTGGAAGGATTCGGTAGACCTGACGCCAGAAGAGGCTGTGACCTGGCTCGAAGATTACTGCGCGTCATTCCTGTACACGCACGTCGATACGGAAGGCACGATGCAGGGATTTCCGATGGATGCGGCAGCGATTCTGCGGGCCTGCACGGCGCGACAACTTATCGTGGCGGGCGGCATCAAGGAACGCGCCGAGGTGGATGCACTCGATGCCATGGGCGTGGATGCAGTGGCGGGGATGGCTGTGTATTCGGGGGCTATGGAGGCGTAGTCGGGCAGTTTGCATCTTCAGTCACAACCTGAAGGCTCTGGAAGAATGTTTATGCGTTCGCCGCCGACACGAACGTTGAGTACCTGCAAATACCATGTGCCTTCCAGTCTGGTTGCGACTACATGCATGCGGCCGGCGTTCTTCGGGCCGGAGACAGAGAAGTCGAGATCGGCACTACCTTCGGCGTTCGTGGTTCGCATCCCGCCGTTGATAAACCACCCGGCTTTGAGCGGTAAGCCGAGGCTTTGCACTACGCATGGCGAGAGTTCGGCGTCTTGCATGGCGAGTCGATAGGCATCGCTGTGTCGCATGCCAGCCGAGATGAGAAAGATCATCCCCGCGGCACAGCAGCCTCCGAATAGCGCGATGAACCCCACTAAAAGAGAGATACCCAAACACCCCAACGACGGCTTGCGCTTGCCGGACGGGGGTTCAAGCTCGTCGCCAGGGGCTGGCTGCGTCGTGTGCGACATGGTTGCCGCAATGATACACATCCCCGCAGGTTGGGAGCCTACTGATCCAGGTTATCGCCGGCAATGGCGTAGTAGCCCTTGCGGGCCTGGATATCGAGGCCCTTGCCGCAGTCGAGCTTGATCTTGCGGAACTTGCCGTCGGCGTTCTTGTTTTCGGGCGTGTAGCTGGCAAGATATTGCGTGCGCAGTTCGTCCTGGATCTGGTCGAAGGCGTCTTCGAGCTTGCGACCGTTGTTGCCAACGTCGATGACGCGGCCGCCGGTGTCGTGGGCGAGGGATTCCATCTGCGAGCGACCGTTGAAGGCTCCGCCCATGCCGCCATAAAACGGGTGGTCCGCGATGAGGATGACGTAGATGATGGCGTTGGACTTCTGCGCTGCCTCGGTGGCAGACTTCAGGGTCTCCTGCGAGCCCTGATCGCCGCCGTCGGTCAGCATGACGATGATCTTGCGACCGGTCTGGGCACTGAGTTTGTCGTGTGAGGCGAGGTACACGGCGTCGTAGAGCAGCGTGCCGCGTGGGTTGTTGGTGGGCAGCGGGCCGCCACCGATACCTGGGATTCCGGCAGAGGAGCTGGCGGTATTGATGCTGGCCTTGTCGATGGCGCGACCCAATTCGCGGGGCGAGTTGGTGAAGTCGGCGAGGAGATCGACGTTCACATCGAAGGAGATGAGGAAGGCCTCGTCCTTGGGGGTAATAACCTCGCGCAGGAAACGGTTGCCGGACTCCTGCTCCAGCGGCAGCACATGCTGCTGCGAGCCGGAGGTGTCGAGCAGAATGCCGATGGTGAGCGGCAGGTTCTTTTCCGCGGTGAGGTTCTTGATGGTCTGAAGCTTGCCCTCTTCATAGAGCTGGCACTCGTCTTTGCTTAGTCCGGTGACGAAGCCATTGTGGTCCTTGGCGGAGAAGTAGATATCGACGAGGTTGACGCTGACCTTGAGGGTCTGCGAGGGGTCGATGATGACCTCTTCCTGCGGCTTGGCCTTGCTGGGCGGCGGTGGAGCGTCCGGTGAGATGGAGTCCTGGGCGCGCACGGCGAGCGGCGCGGCAGCAAGGCCGAGCAGGACGACCAACGGCAAGGCGAGGCTGAAGGGACGGCGAAGCAGGGTCATATTGACCTATTAGACGACGAGCGGTGCGGTTTTCGCTACAGGTGCGTCTATAGGAGGAGGTGCCCATAAAGAACCGGTGTTGATGCAACGGAAGTCCTGCGCTGGTAGTCTCAAAGGGTATACGCATTTGGTTCGATGGGAGGCGGCGCGGTTCGCAGCAGCCCCCCCTCCGCCCAAAGCAGAAGCCTGCGGACAGGCGAAGGAAAGAGGATTACGGATGGTGTTCGGCAAAGAGATCTTCAGTAGACAGCGAGTGGGAACACACGCAGGAGCAAACCGCGTGGGAATGAAGCTGGCTGCTATGGCGGTGTGCGGCGTGATGAGCGGGGCCCTGTGGGCACAGGCGCAACAGCAGGTACCCGATGCTCCGGCACCGCAGCAGCTGCCCAAGCTGAACACCTTGACGGGAGTGGCTCCAGCGCTGCCGAATGCTCCGACCGCGGCACCGATCACGGCTGATCCGAACGCAGTACCCAGCTCACTGCAGAGCACCAAGCCGGCTCCTCAGGAAGAAGAAAAGCATCCGGATGACGGGCAGGCACCGGACATCAATAGCTACCAGGCCTTCAAGCTGGCTCCCGTTACCGTTCAGTTCGTCCAGATCCCTTTCACGGTAAAGGACAGCAAGGGCAAGCTGGTCCCGGGTCTGACGTGGCGCGATGTACGCATATACGAGAACGGACTGCGTCAGTCGCCAAAGTTCTTTACAACCGATCCCTTCCCTCTTTCCGTTGCTCTCGTCATCGATCAAAGCGTGACACAGGACACGATGGAGAAGATCAACGACTCGCTGAGCTCTCTGCAGGGCGCGTTTTCGCCGTATGACGAGGTCGCGGTGTTCACGTACAACAACGGCGTGACCAAGCAGACCGACTTTACGGCTGCGCAGAGCGCTCGGCTGGGCGTGATCCTGGAACGGAGCAAGGGCGTAGGCCGCGAGGCGATGATGCCTGGCGGTGGTCCGCTGGCGAGTGCCGGTACGATCAACAATCGCCAGATCGACCCGAACTTTAACCGGCAGGAACAGAACGGCATGCAGCTGAATCCGCCGAAGGAGTACCACACGCTGCGCGACGCTATCTTCGCTGCGGCGCAGAGCACGTACAAGGTTGGTCGTGAACGTCGTCGCCTTGTGTATGTGATCTCCGACGGCAAGGAGTATGGCAGCAAGATCACCGAGAAACAGCTGATCAAGTATGCGCAGACCAACCACGTCGAGGTGTACGCGACGTTGGTGGGCGATTCGGCTGTCCCGGGACTCGGTTTCCTGGATCGCATCCATCTTCCGATGACGATGCGGGATGACGAACTGCCGCGCATTGTGGCCCAGACCGGCGGGCAGACCGATCCCGAGTTCCGCCTGAAGGGCATTCAGGCCAGCTTTGCCAAGATCACCGAAGAGGTACGTACGCAGTACACCATCGGCTACTACACGCATGAGTCTCCCTTCAACGAGAAGTTCCGCAAGGTCGAGGTCCGCGTCCTGCGTCCTGGCCTGACGGTCATCGCTCCCGACGGCTACTATCCTTCGGCGGCTGACAGCAAGCCTGCTGCGGTGACGCCTTCGGCTGCCCCGTAGTGCCGGGACTGGATCCAGCTGCGCTGATCGCGCTTGCCGCCGCCGCCTCATGGGGCGGCGGCGACTTTTGTGGTGGTATGAGCTCGAAGGCCGTGGACGGGGGCATGTCCGCGACGATGCGGCTGGTCATGCTGGCACAGGGATCGAGCCTTGCGGTGCTGGTGGGGCTGCTGATCGCGCAACACGCGGCGCTGCCGCATGGCGCACCGATGCTGTGGGCGCTGCTGGCGGGCGTCTGCGGTGGTATCGGCTCGGTGGCGTTCTTCAACGCTCTCAGCCGGGGGGGCATGGGAGCTCCTGCGGCAGTCAGCGGGTTGCTGGCTGCCGCGCTGCCGGCGGCAGTTTCGATTGCAATGGATGGAGCTCCCGGTGCGTTGAAGCTGGCGGGGTTTGTGATTGCGGCCGTCGCCATTTGGCTAGTGGCAGCGGGAGAGTCTCCCGAGAGCCCGACTGGCGGACGCGGAGCAATGGGACTGGCGATCTTTGCGGGCGCTGCGTTCGGCGTCTATTTTCTCGCGCTGAAGCTGGCGAATCCGCTCGGCACCCTGATGCCCGTGGCTCTGGCGAGGAGCGGTGGCATTGTTTCACTGGCCATTGCGTTGATCTTCACGCGCAATCAGCCCGCAGGCGTGCGCTGGACGGCAGGCTGGCGATGGGCGATGGGGCTGGCGCTGCTCGATACCGGCGGCAACCTGCTGTTTATCGCCGCGACCCGCATCGGTCGGCTGGATGTGGCTTCGGTGTTGGCGGGGCTGTATCCGGCGGGGACGATCCTGCTCGCCGCGTGGCAGCTGCATGAGCGGCCAACGCGGCGACAGATGGTAGGAATGGTGAGCGCGCTGGTGGCCGTGGTGATGATTACTGTCTAGGTCTACTTCTTCTTTCTTGCCTTGGCAGATTCCTTTTCCATCGCCCTCGCCGCAGCGGCCTTGTCGGAAAGCTTGTTCAGATCGATGCCACTCGGGTTGAAGCTGGGCTCGGGATACGTCAGTTTGAGTGAGCGCATCGCCTCAATGACGATGGTGCTGACCGCTGCGTTGCGATACCACTTGTGGTCGGCGGGGATGACAAACCACGGCGCATCCTCGCAACTGCTGTTCGAGAGCAGATGCTCGTACGCGTTCGTGTATTTGTCCCAATACTGCCGTTCGACCAGATCTGCGGCGGAGAGCTTCCAGTGCTTGTTCGGATCGTCGATGCGTGCCTGGAGGCGGGCGGTCTGTTCTGCGCGCGAGACGTTCAGATAAAACTTCAACACGACGACGTTATTGTCGACGAGAGTCTGCTCCCACTTGTTGATGTCGTGCAGACGTTTTTTCACGGTCTTCTTGTCGATGGTTCCGTGAACGAAGGGTGCGAGGACGTCCTCATAGTGGGAACGGTTGAAGATGCCGATCATGCCACGGGCGGGGGTCTGCGACTGGATACGCCAGAGGAAGTCGTGGCGCGCCTCTTCGGGTGTAGGGACCTTGAAGCTGGAGACGTTGCAGCCCTGCGGATTGATGCCGGAGAAGATGTGGCGGATGACGCCGTCCTTGCCGGCGGTGTCCATGCCCTGCAACACGATCAACAGGGCTTTGGTTTGCGACGCGTAGAACCGCTGCTGTAGTTCGGAGAGCTCCTCGGTATGCTTCGCGATCATGAGCTCGCCGGCGGCTTTGTCCTTGATGCCATCCGTGGTGGTGGTGGAGAAATCGCTGAGACGAACCTTCTTACCGGGCTTTACGAGATAAGGCGACGAAAACTTCATAGAGATTTGGATGCAACGAACTTTGATACAGCGAACATGGTTGGCGATTATCGCTGAGGTTTTTGAGATTCAAAAGCAAAAGGACGAGCCCTTGGCTCGTCCTTCGCAGAAAGTATGGATGTCGCGATTAGGCGACAGGGGGCTTGATGTCATCGCCGGGCTTCGGGGTTACGACGTGAGCGTCGGTAGGCTTAGAGGCTTCCTTCACTTCGTCGGTGACGCCCTTCATGCCTTCCTTGAAGCCGCGGAGACCTTCGCCGAGACCCTTGCCGAGCTCCGGCAGCTTGCGGCCACCGAACAGCAGAACAGCGATACCAGCGACGATGATGAGGTGCCAAGGTTGAAAGAGTTCCATGGTGGTGATTCTCCTTGCGTGGCCGACTGCGCCGGTCCATAAACTTAGAACTTGCGGAACAGTCCGCTAAAACGACCGAGTCCCGAACACTGCCATTGTCGCACGTTCGGAGACTGTCTGTGGGGATACGCGCCCGGCGAGGGATTGGATGCGCCATTGAGTGCGCCGGGGAGAGCTTTGGCGGTATATCCTGAAGGGGTTCGGATTTTCGACAAAGACGGTGGATCGTGAAATGGCGATTGCCGACACTTGTGGCTGTTGTGCGTCTAATCAGATAGTCGCCACCGTCAGAGATTTGGGCACCACCGAGTTTGGTTCTATCCAATTTGCAACCCCATGCGCGGAAACTGCGCGCCAAGAGGAAGATGCTTCAACCGATGAAGACCATGATTTTGCCCGCAGGGCGTAGCCTGCGCCTTTTTGCCACTTGCGCCAGCCTGATGCTGGCTGCGATCTTTAGCAACAATGCCTCCGCCCAAGTAGCAGCGCCTGGCACAATTGCAGTGAAGCCAGGCTCGGCCGCGGCGCTGGCTCCGGGAACAGGCCCAAGCTACGACAACAGCTGGGACTTTTACGGCGGTCTGAGTTTTATGAACGGCCAAGCCGGACAGCAGCTGCCCAAGCGGTACAACATGGGCGGCGGCGAACTGGAGGCCACGTACTGGCTCGGTACGCCTCGCAACGGCGGTTACCTGAAGCGCCACCTTGGCGTAACGGGCGACGTTCGGTTTGAGGCCGGTACTACGCCTGTGCTACCCAACCAGTACAACCTGAACCGCGTATTGGCGCAGCAGGCCATCGGCGCTGGCGGCGTGAGCCTGCGCGGACCGAAGAACCGCTACGTCGCCATCGATCTGCACGCCATTGCCGGCGCTTCTCACGGTGTGTTCGATCATGCAATCACAGGCTACCCGCCCAGCAGTGTGGGCGTTACTCCCCCCACGGTCGACACTATCGGCGTCTACAGCAACCGGACGACTCCATGGGGCGCCGCTGGCGGTAGCATCGACTTCAACCAAGGCAAGAAGTGGGCCGTGCGCCTGTCACCGGACATGATCTTCGAACATTTCGGTACAGAGACACGCGAGTACTTCTCGATTTCGATGGGCGCACTGTATCGATTTGGAAAGAAATAGCAAAAAAGTAAAGAGAAAGCAGTAAAAGTATGGCCGCCCTCATGGAGGGCGGCCTTCTGCATTTGACGCACTTGCTACTTTCTACTTATCGCTTCACTACTTCTGATCCTGCAGAAACGCTGGCGACACAGGGTTCTCATAGATCGAGTAATCGCGTGTAACCACAGTGAGGCCGCCGGAGGAGACGAAGTAGTTCTTCTTGTCCTGCTCCGGGTCGTAGCCAATAACCGTGCCATCCGGGATGTGGACGTCGCGGTCGATGATCGCATTGCGGATGTGGCAGTGGCGACCGATATTGACGTGCGAGAAGATCACACTGGAGTCGACATCGGAGTAGCTATTGACGCGCACATCGTGCGAGAGCACCGAGTTGCGAACGACCGAACCCGAGATAATGCTGCCCGAAGAGACGATGGAGTTGATACCCATGCCCGTGCGGCCCGGTTCGCCGAAGACGAACTTCGCCGGCGGGTACTGGTAGGCGCGCGTACGCATCGGCCAGGCTTTGTCGTAAAGGTTGAAGACTGGCGAGACGGAGGCGATGTCCATATTGGCGTTGAAGTAAGCGTCAAGTGTGCCGACATCGCGCCAATAGAGCGCGCGCTGCTTGTTCTCATCAACGAAGTTGTAGGCGTTGACCTTGTAGCGGCCGAGTAGCTTGGGCAGGATGTTATGGCCGAAGTCATGCTTGGAATCGGGGTCTTCCGCATCCTTGACCAACTCCGGCAGCAAAACATCCGTATTGAAGAGGTAGATGCCCATGGAGGCATCAACCATCTCAGGATTGAAGGGCGAGCGGATATCGGTGGACTTCGGTTTTTCTACGAAGCCGACGACCTCACCCTGACGAGATACTTCGACAACGCCAAACTCGGCGACTTTGTCGGGATCGATCGGCAGCGTGGCGATGGTGACGTCTGCGCCTGAGTCTTTATGCTGTTGCACCATCAGGGCGTAGTTCATCTTGTAGATGTGGTCGCCGGAGAGGATGAGCACGTACTTCGGTTCTTCCGAGCCGATGGAATAGATATTCTGGTATACCGCGTCGGCTGTGCCCTGATACCAGGATTTCGAGACGCGCTGCATGGGTGGCAGAATTTCGATGAATTCGCCGAGTTCACTCGCGACGACTGGCCCCCATCCCTCACGGATGTGTCGGTTAAGGGACAAAGCCTTGTACTGCGTCAGGATGTAAACGTGACGAAGATCGGAGTTGATGCAATTGGAGAGGGTGATATCGATGATGCGATATTGCCCAGCGAAAGGTACTGCAGGTTTAGCGCGATCGCGCGTGAGCGGGAAGAGCCTTTCGCCCGCGCCACCAGCGAGCAACACACCAAGAACGTCTCTCATCATCCACCATCCTTACCGAACTGAAGCCAACCTCAAACAGGCCGAGCAAGGCGGGCCCACCGAAGTCCATGTACCCAAGCCATACGATGCCAGATTGCGCGACTATGCCGCCCGAGTGTAGCACCCGAAAGTGTTGGCCTGTCCAGCAAGAAAATGCTGGAGAGATGGAAAGGGCAAGACCTATCGATACAGATCGTAGAAGAAACAAGGCGCGAGGAGGCGGCAACGATATCGTTACTGGCTGCCGTCGCCTAACGCTCCCTGCCGGGGGACGTCATGCTCTTCCGTAGTAATGCGCAGTGAGCGTAAGAAGTTGAGGTCGTTGTTCGTGAAGGGACCATCGGCCACCTCCTCGCCTGACTCGGCATCTGCCACTTCGGCGTCCTCGGCTACTTCGTTGAGGCCAATTGTGGCTTCCAGCATCAGGAGGACGTCAAAGCCCTGTTCACGGATTTCGCGAACGACGCCGGAGATCTGGTCCGACTCACTCACTGACTCGTGAATCGCTTCGCCTAACTTCTGGATGAGTTCTTTTACCTGCTGGTTCAATGCCACCTCCCACGTTCTCCGCGGAAACCCTTTGTTCACCGGAGACCCAGGCGAGACGCGACCGTCTGGGCTGCCGTATACCACCGCAATGGGTATTCCCGTATGACCTGGGAACGGCAGATGCGATGGTTTTAAGATAAACCCGATGCGGTATACCGCCAAGACCCAGTTTTCCAGAGGGCAACCATTCTTTCAGCTGGAGCTCCGCAAAATCAAAGAAATCAGGCGATCGTGTGATGGTCAGCCCAGGCGTCCTCGAGACGATGGGCTAGCTCAGGTACCGCCGGACGGCTCTTGCTGTTCCACACCAGGACGCCCACCACTGCTGCGCAGGCACCGCCGACAAGCCAAAACAGGTTCTTCATACAATTGCTCCCGGGCTGGTCAAATTCTCGTCTCAGCCAGCACTTTTTGATGCACAAATGATCGGAGGGATGCCTTCTGATGTCCCTGCGTGCACGACGAAGCTTTCACTCCGTACACTGGAGGAACCATGGATCGAGTGAAGTTTGGACGAGCACTGGGGTACGGAGCGCGCCACGCCGCGAAGGCGCTGACGCAGGCAGTCGATGCCGCCACAACGCCGAGTGCTGCTCCCGCTCCTTCGCGGCCAACGTCGACGCAACCCGTTTCCACGGCGCCGCGGCATGACGTTCGGCAGGACCTCGCCGATGCTGCACGGACGGTGATGCAGACCCATCAGAGCGTACAGCAGACGAAGTCGCGCGTCCGGGGCGCGGCGAAGATGGCAGGCAAGTCCGCGCTGGCTCCGGTGGCAAAGTTTTCCAGCGTCCTGTGGCTGGAGGTGACGGGCACGTTCTTCGCGCTCGTTGCTCTCGCGATGTGTGACGCCGTGTGGAAGCTGCGCGGAGCGTGGAAACTGCCCGCCATCAACAACGAGCGGCTGAAGCTGTATTTCTGCGCGGCGCTGGCGACGCTGTTTCTCTATTTCACCATCAGCAACTTCGTCCGGGCCGCCCGGCGTCAGCGGCGCTAACTTTTCCGAGACTTTTCCTCAGCGCCCCTCGTCGATTGCAATGAACTCTCACGGAGGCTTTCGATGCGAAAGGCTTGGCTGTTGGCGGTAGTGGTGGCGGTGCTCGCAGCACCCGGAATGAGCGCGCAGGTGCGCATGGCGCACGGGTCGGGTTCGACAACAAAAGAAGCAGACCGACCGCAAGGGACTAGCGCTCCGCTGCCGGGACAACTATCGCAGGTGAAGCGAGTGTTCCTCTCGAACGGCGGTTCCGATGCTGGACTGTTCCCTCACCCGTTCACAGGAACGCAGGACCGCGCTTACGGCTACTTCTACGCAGCTTTGGCGGGCAACACGCGATACCAGCTGGTGAGCCAGCCTTCGCAGGCGGATGCTGTCGTTGAGTTGGCACTGGCCGCTCCGCTGGGCTCGCTTGGCGGCGACAAGAGCAAAGGCACCACCGATCCGCTGCCGACCTTCAAGCTGACCATCTACGATCGGCCCACACATTACGTGCTTTGGACGATTTCGCAGACGATCGACCCGGCGAACCTACAGAAGACCCACGATAAAAACTTTGATACGGCACTGGACTCCTTACTGAGTCAGTTTGAGGCGGTCACAAAGTAGCGAAGCTGGCGGTTACACTTGAAGCTGCCGCGCAACCCGCGCTGTAAGTGAGTGAGACCTATGACCGAAACCGCCAACATCATGGATGCCCTGCCTCTTCGCAAGACAGCCCTTCACGCAACCCACCACGGCCATAAGGCCCGTATGGTCGACTTTGGCGGCTGGGACATGCCTGTGCAGTACAAGGGCCTGATCGAAGAGCACATGGCCGTGCGCACCGGCGTCGGCATCTTCGATGTGAGCCACATGGGCGACATTCAGCTGCGTGGACCGAACTCGCTGGCCGCTGTGCAGAAGCTGCTGATGAACGATGCCAGCAAGCTGCAGATCGGTCAGGCGCACTACTCGGCGATGCTGTATCCGAACGGTACCTTCGTGGATGACGTGGTGCTGCACAAGCTGGGCGAGAATGATTACCTCATCGTGATCAACGCAGGCACGCGCGAGAAGGACGTGCAATGGGTGCGGCAGACGATCGGCTCGATGGGCGGCCTACACATCACCGATGTCAGCGACTACTACACGCAGATCGCGATCCAGGGGCCGAAGGCGAAAGACGTACTGCAGAAGCTGACCAAGACCGACCTTACGCCGATCAAAAACTACTGGTTTACTTGGGGCGAGGTCTGCGGCTGCGCCAACACCATGATCGCCCGCACCGGCTATACGGGTGAAGACGGCTTCGAGATTTATATCCCCGCCGACGAGGCGACGAGTGCCCGGGTGTGGGGCGAGATCCTCGCAGCCGGCGAAGAATTCGGGATCATGCCGTGTGGGCTGGGCGCTCGCAACACGCTGCGACTCGAGTCAGCGATGGCACTATATGGCCACGAGATTTCGGACACGATCAACGTCTTCGAGGCGAACCTCGGGCGCTATTGCAAGCTCGACAAGGGCACGGACTTCGTTGGCCGCGAGGCTCTGCTAAAGGTTCAGGAAGAGGGCGGACCGAAGCGCCGTCTTGTGGGGCTTGAGATGGTCGACCGCGGCATCGGACGCGATGGCTATCCGGTGCTCTCGCTCGACGGTAAGGTGATCGGCGAAGTGACCTCCGGCTCGCCGGGACCTTTCATCAAGAAGAACATTGCGCTGGCCTACGTGCCGATGGAGTACACAGAGCTGGGCACCGAGGTCGCGGTAGAGATTCGCGGACAGGGCGTGAAGGCGAAGGTGGTGCCGACCCCCTTCTACAAGAAGCCAAAGCCAGCATCCGCTGTATAGCTTGTACAAGCAGAAGAGGCCTCGTCAGTGCAATGGCGAGGCCTTTTGCATGTCTGCTGGAAATTACTACCGGTTTCGAGAAGCAGCCTGGGCCGCGAGGCCAATGGTCTTGAGGCCTCGCCGCAGTTCTGCACGTTCGGCTGGCGGCACGTCCTTCATCACCTCGTCGAGGTCCTTCAGATGACGCGGGTAGAGGCGCTTGATGAGCGCTGTGCCGTCCGGCGTGAGTTGCACGAGTCGCACGCGGCGGTCGGTCTTGTCGGCCGTGCGTTCGACGAACTTCTTCTCTTCGAGGCGATCGATGGCCGAGGTCATCGAGGCATTTGCCAGGAGCGCAGCGTCGCATAGCGCGGTCATCGTCATGGGGCCCTTATGCAGCAGTGCTTCGAGGATCATGAAGTCGCTAAGGCCGATGCCCAGCGAGGCGACGGAGTGCTCGACGAAGCTTTCCATCGCGCGGTAGGCGCGGGCGAGCACGACCCATAGAGCTGCGCTGCTTCCTGCATTGCCGGTCGTATCGTTCGCCTGCGCCATCGTTCCCTCGCTCTGCATCATGGTACGCGTCGTCATGCGCCGAAGGCTTGCTGTAGCAGCTTGCGAGCGTGCTCGACTTCGGGCATAGACACCGTGTGCGGGCGACCGGGGTAGCGGATCGCCTCGACGACTGCACCCATGCGGTTCAGCTCACGGGCGGAGTCTTCGACGCGCTGCCATGGGACGTGCGGATCGGGGTCTCCGCTGAGTAGGAGTGCCGGCGTTCCGGCAAGCAGGCCTTCATGGTGCAGATCCATCTCGGGTGGGCCGATCAGGCCGCCGGTGAAAGCGATCAGGCCTGCGTACCGCGCGGGGTTGGCCGCGACGAACTCCGTGGTGAGGCATGCGCCTTGTGAGAAACCGGCGATCACGATGCGGTCGCGCGGGATACCTGCGGCTTCGATGTCCGCGACGACAGACGCGACCTTGGCAAGCGCAGACGACAGGAAGGGCTCGTTGGCTGCGCGGGGCGCGAGGAACGAATTGGGATACCAGGTGTGCCCTGCGGCCTGCGGTGCGACGAGCGCGAGTTCTGACCGCTGGAAGGCTTCGCCAAGTGAGAGGATGTCTTCCGCAGACGCTCCGCGGCCGTGCAGCAGAACGATGGCGCCCTTCGCGGAGGCGAGCGGCGCGCCTGCGTAGCGGACGGGTTGAGCTAGGTGTGGGCTGGTCATTTTCATTCCTTTCAGGGATCGCTGCGAGCCCATATCCACTTCTCTGGCTATGGGCTCGCAGGCACTCAGATTACTTTTGCGAGGTGGAGCTCTGGCTGAGAGTGATCGGCAGTAGACGCGCCTCGATCAGCGAGCGGCTGGCTTCGAGCCACTGCGGCACGAGCAGCGCCTCGCCGAGTGTCTCGATTGGCTCGTCGATGTCGAAGCCAGGGTTGTCGGTTGCGAGTTCGAAGAGCACGCCGCCGGGCTCACGGAAGTAGATCGAGTGGAAATAGTCGCGATCCTGCACCGGCGTCACCGAGAGGTGCTTGGCGATCTCCTCGCGCCACGCCGCCTGTGCTGCATCGTCCGATGCGCGGAAGGCGATGTGATGCACCGATCCAGCGCCGCTGCTGCCGTAGTTCGCGCCTGGGTCAACGACCACATCGATGTGGTTGCCCAGCGTCGTTCCATCGGGAGAGCTGAAGCGAACACGGTTGCCCTCTTCGGCGACCTTCTGGAAGCCCAGTACATTCAGAGCTTTCTCCGTCGGAGCAAGCGCGGTGTGCAGCATCGTCACGCCGAAGAAGCCGCGCAGAGCATACTCGCGTGGAACATCGGCATAGCGCGCGGGCTTGATGTCGGGAGCGTTCACATGGGCGACTAACTCAAGCTTCATGCCGTCAGGATCGGCGAGCGTCAGCACCTCTTCGTCGAAGCGCTTGCCGGTGCGCTCGGCGAGGATGCCATTGTCCGCGAGGCGCTTCTCCCAGTAATCGAGCGAGCCAGCAGGCACGCTATAGGCGGTGTGCGTTGTCTCTCCGGCACCGGCGCGGCCGCGGCGGGCGCTCGGCCAGGGAAAGAACGTGATGATCGTGCCGGGCGAACCGGCGTCGTCGCCGAAGTAGAAGTGGTAGGTGCCGGGATCGTCGAAGTTCACCGTGCGCTTGACGAAGCGGAGACCCAGGACCTCGGTGTAAAAGTCGAGATTGCGCTGCGGGTCGGAGGCGATGGCGGTGACGTGGTGCAGGCCGACGATGGGGGTAAGGATCGGGTTTGAGGTCGAGGTCGTCATGGGTTGGGTGCTCCTTTCGAGCGGGCTGGCGAATTACTTTCACTCAATAAGATTCGATACCGTAATAAAAGATTCAAAGTCCGATTTCCTATCACCCGCAGCCTTCGGAAGAAAGCTTTGGGCTGAGCAAAACCCGTCTTCAAAAGACGCTCTACAATTAGGGTTATGAGCTATCCCGAAAAGTACCGTTACGCGAAGTCGCACGAGTGGGTGGAGCTGGATGGCGCCACCGCAACCATCGGCATTACTGACTACGCCCAGAGCTCGCTGGGCGACATTGTGTTTGTCGAGCTGCCGAAGGTGGGCCAGGAGCTGACCGCCGGGTCGACCTTTGGTTCGGTTGAGTCGGTCAAGGCCGTGAGCGACCTGTATTCGCCTGTAACAGGCACAGTCACCGCGATCAATGAGCCCCTGAACGACGCGCCCGACACGATCAACAGCGACGCGAACGCGACCTGGATGATCAAGGTCGAGACCAAGGGCGCGGATGATCTGAGCTCGCTACTTTCGGCTGCGGACTACGAGAAGTTTGTCTCGGAAGAGACCGGCCACTAAGAAGAACTGGTAGCCCGGGTCCGAGAATCCGGACCCGGGGCACCCGGACCCAGTACCCAGATTTGAGGGAGTACAAGAAATGCGTTACCTGCCCAAGTCCCCCGCTGACCGCGAGGCGATGCTGGCCGAGATCGGCGTGCCGTCGATCGAGAGCCTGTTTGAGACAATCCCCGCCGAGTACCGGCTGACCGAAGACCTGAAGATCCCGCGTCAGCACAGCGAGAGCGAGGTGCTGGACCGCTTCCGCGCCTTCGCAGGAAATGTCGCGAGCGGTGACATCGCCGAGCTGGCGACGAAGCCCGCCGCGAAGGCGTATGCGAGCTTCCTTGGCGCAGGCGCCTACCGCCACTACCGACCGGTCATCATCGATTCGCTGGTGCAGCGCGGCGAGTTCCTCACCAGCTACACGCCGTACCAGCCGGAGATCTCGCAGGGAACGCTGCAGGCGATGTTCGAGTTCCAGACTATGATCTGCGAACTGACCGGCATGGAGATTGCGAATGCCAGCATGTACGACGGCTCGACTGGCGCGGCTGAAGCGATGCTGATGGCCTGCCGCGTGACCGGACGCCTGGGCGCGGTCGTCGCGAAGACTGTCCACCCGGAGTACCGCGAGGTGATGAAGACCGCCACGCAGCACCAGGGGATTCCCATCTCCGAGTTCGGCTATGACGCGAAGACCGGCCAGGTCGATCTGTTTGCTCTGGAGGCTTCCATCACCGACGAGACGGCTGCGGTGCTGATCCAGTCGCCGAACTTCTTCGGCGTGATTGAAGATGTCGCCGCGATTGCAGAGATTGCCCACAAGAAGGGCGCGCTGCTGATCGTTTCGATCGCTGAGGCTATCTCGCTCGGTATCGTGAGGCCTCCGGTTGAGGCGGATATCGTCTCGCTCGAAGCACAGAGCTACGGCGTTGCTGTCGGCTACGGTGGACCGTACTGCGGCGTCATCGCCTGCAAGGAGAAGTTCCTGCGCCAGATGCCGGGGCGGCTCGTGGGCGAGACCAAGGACAAGAACGGCAAGCGCGGCTTTGTGCTGACGCTCTCGACTCGCGAGCAGCACATTCGCCGAGAGAAGGCGACCAGCAACATTTGCACGAACCAGGCGCTCGTCGCGATGATGGTGACGATCTACCTGACGGTGTACGGCAAGCAAGGCCTGCAGGACCTGGCGGAGCAGAACCTTGCGAAGTCAGAGTACCTGAAGGATGCGCTCGCCAAGGCTAGAGCCAAGTCGCTGTTCAGCGGACCGACCTTCAATGAGTTCGCGATTGCTCTACCCGCCGCTGCTGATGCGGTGAATGCGAAGTTGCTCGAGAAGCAGATCATCGGCGGTGTGGCATTAAAACAGTGGTACCCCGAGTTGAGCGAGAGCGCTGCGCTTTGGTGCGCGACCGAGCTGACGACGAAGGTGCAGATGGACGCAGCAGCGGCGATTCTCTAAAGCAAAGGCAGAACGCAAACGTACGCAGAGGAAGACACGATGGATGTAACTGCAATCGAAGGACGGGAGCTGACGGCAGTCGAGTTTGTGCGCGATCATCTGCGGCTGTGCTTCGATGATCCGACGTTTACACTCTTCGCCTGGCCGCACCTTCTGTTCGAGGAGTTTTCAGTCGCGTACGGTGAGCCGGAATACAGGAATGCCCTCTGCTCGCTCATTGGCGAGACGGTCGCGAAGGCTTCATGCGAAGAGTTCGAGGCCCTGACGATCGAGTTCGATACAGGCACGGTCATCGCGCTTAGTCTGCGCGAAGAAGATCTGGAAGGGCCTCAGTCGGGAAGCTATTCAGAGTCAGGCAGAACCGAGGACGAAGAAGAGTTCTAGCAGCACATTCCTCCGCCTAGTTGCGGAGCGCAAGGTTTAAGTTTGGAGATTCCAATGGCAGACGAGAAGTTTGTAGGCACACCGCGCAAGGTGACGACGCACGTCAATCAGAACGAAGACCTGATGTTTGAGAAGTCTTCCGCAGGCAAAAAGGGTTACCGTCTGGCAGAGCTGGACGTACCCGCTGTCGATGCCGCTTCCCTGCTGGGCGCAGCGAAGCGCACCGACGGCCTCGGCGTGATGCCAGAACTGAGCGAGATTGAGATCGTGCGCCACTTCACGCGGCTTTCGACGTGGAACTATGCCATCGATCTCGGCATGTATCCGCTGGGCAGCTGCACAATGAAGTACAACCCGCGCATCAACGAGGCCGTTGCTCGCCTCGAAGGTCTTGCCGAGGCGCATCCCTATCAGCCGGAGTCGCTGTCGCAGGGCGCGCTCGGCATCATGAAGATCCTGAGCGAGGCGCTGATCGAGATCACCGGCATGGACGCGATCACGCTGCAGCCCGCTGCCGGCGCACAGGGCGAGTTCACCGGCATCCTGCTGGCGCGCGCGTATCACACGGCCAACGGCAACCCGCGCAAGAAGATCATCGTGCCGGACTCCGCGCATGGCACGAACCCCGCGACAGCTGTGATATGTGGGTATGAGGTGGCGAACCTCAAGTCGAACGCGCTGGGCATGGTGGACCTTGCCGAGCTCGAGCGCATGGTGGATGAAGATACCGCCGCGCTCATGCTCACGAACCCGTCGACCATCGGTGTGTTCGAGAGCGACATCCATAAGATCGCGGATATCCTGCACGCGAAGGGCGCGTTGCTGTACATGGACGGCGCTAACATGAACGCGCTGGTGGGCAAGACGCGGCCGGGCGACTTCGGTGTGGACGTAATGCACCTCAACCTGCACAAGACCTTCTCGACCCCGCACGGCGGTGGTGGCCCGGGTTCGGGCCCGGTGGCATGCAAAAAGCACTTGGAGCCGTTCCTGCCGAAGCCTGTTGTCGTGACGAAGGCCGATGGCTCGCTGGCGCTCGACTTCGATCGTCCGCAGACGGTAGGCCGTGTTCGCGCCTGGTACGGGAACTTCGGTATGTTTATCCGCGCGCTGGCGTACATCCTTGCGAACGGTCCGGATGGCCTGCGCCTGACGACGGAAGATGCCGTGCTGAACGCGAACTACATCCGCGCCAAGCTGCTGGACACCTTCGAGCTGCCGTTCAAGTCGCCGTCCCTGCATGAGGTCGTCTTCAGTGACAAGCTGCAGGCGAAGAACGGTGTGAAGACCGGCGATATGGGCAAGCGCCTGATCGACTATGGTTTCCACGCCTACACGGTGAGCTTCCCGCTGGTCGTATCGGGCGCGATGATGATCGAGCCGACGGAGAGCGAGAGCCGCGAGGAGCTCGACCTGCTCATCGACGCGCTGAAACAGATTGCGCGCGAAGCCGAGGAAAATCCGGAGCTGGTGCAGAGTGCGCCGCATACGACGCGCCTGCAGAGGCTGGATGAGACGACAGCTGCCCGCAAGCCTGTACTGCGCTGGAAGGGACCCGCTGAGGATGGTCTGACGCTGGGGACTGCCGCTAAGGAGTGGTAGTTTTTGGAAGCAGCAATAGCGAAAGGCCCGGCATGGATGCCGGGCCTTTCGCTTGCCCTAAAAAAAGCTACTTCGTAGCCACAACGGGGACGTAGACGTCAGTCGTCTCCCATTTGATGTGTAGCTGGGTCTTGTTGCCCATCGTCTTCTCGAAAGCGACGGTCATATCTTCCATCGGCGAAGAGAGCTTTTCTTTCTTCATCGGTGTGCGGCCGAGGTCGCTGCCCTTGGGGTACGGGATGCCCCACTCGCCAGTCTTGGTGCTGACGATGAACTGCCAGACGCCCTCGCTTGGCAGCGTGAAGAGCGTGTAGGTACCGGCCGGGACCTTGAGCGTGCCGATCATTAGATCAATCGGGGTGATCAGCGTGGTGGCGGGGTTTGCTCCCGTACGCCACTCTTCGCCATAGGGGACGACGCCACCCATGATCTTGCGGCCGCGCATCCGCGGAGAGTTGTACTTGACGGTGATGGTCTGTCCGGCGAGCTGAACCTCGGCGGTGGCAGCGGGCGAGGCCAGCGGCTTGCCGTTTTCGGAGACGCCATGGTCGGTCATGGGCATATCCTGCGCGAAGAGCGCAGTAGGAATGGCGAGGAGGCTGGCGGCGAGGAGGGTACAGCGTGCGAGTGTCTTCATGGGCTTATGCTACTCCGGTCAAGGTAGGTTCTTGGTGTAGACGTTTCGTCCGATGGAACGTTTCTGCTAGGCTAGTAAGCAGGGCACCCGTAGCTCAGCTGGATAGAGCGGCAGCCTCCGAAGCTGTAGGTCAGAAGTTCGAATCTTCTCGGGTGCACCATTTTCCTTTTTTACAACTGAGTTCAACCCCAGGCGTCAACCGTGACGGGCTTGATGCCCTGCTGTGACCAGCGCTGCAGCAGGGTCGCAGTGGCAGCGATAGTGGCGGAGCGATCCGCGCCCATCGCGATGTCTCCGCCGTCGTGCAGCAGAAGATTTGCGCCTCTGCCGCGTTGCTGAGCACGTGCCATGCCGCGGTCAAGGTTTGCCACTATGCGCTCGGCCCCGATGGGCCGCCAATCTAGTCCCATCGCGTTCCACTGGACCACCTTCAGCTCAAGCTCCTCTGCCGCGCGGAAAACGGCCGGTCGACGCGCCCCATGCGGTGGGCGGAAGTAGTGCACGGCGCAGCCAAGGGTGTCTTCGATGGCATGCTGGCAGCGCTGGAGTTCTTCGCGGATGACGCGGTCGGACTGCCAGGCGAGCCAGGGATGCGTCTCGGTATGGTTGCCGATGAGGTGTCCAGAAGCGTGAATGCGGCGGACTAGCGCGTGCTGCTGACGGACGTATTTGCCGATCATGAAAAAGGTCACGCGGGCGTTGTGGGCTGCGAGGAGATCGAGCAGATCGTCGGTCACGGCATCGTTCGGGCCGTCGTCATAGGTAAGTGCGGCTTCGAGTGGGTTGTTGCCGGCAATGATCGTGCGACCGAAGAGCTGCGAGCCCGGGTGCAATGCTGCGTACGTCAGCGTGCCTCCGATGGAAGCGACAGCGGCGGTGGCAGCAGCGGCGATGGCAAGCTGTTCAGTGGGACTCAAAAAAGTTCCTTCGTGACGGATATCCGAGATGAAGAACGGCCCAAGGCTATCGCCTTGGGCCGTGTTGAGGCAATGCCTACTTGCTGAGTAACGCCAGAACCTCTTCGGCGTGGCCTTCCGGCTTCACGTTCTCGAAGACGTGAATCAATTTCTGGTCGGGACCGATGAGATAGGTGGTGCGGGCAACACCGGTCACGGGCTTGCCGTACATCTTCTTCTCTTTGAGAAGGTCGAAGCGCTTGATGAGTTCCATCTCGGCGTCGGCGAGCAGCGGGTATTGAATGTCGTACTTGGTGGCAAACTTCTTCTGCTTCGCGACGGTGTCTCGCGAGATGCCGAGGACGACGACGCCTGCCTTCTTGAGCTTGGCGAAGTGGTCGCGAAAGCCACAAGCTTCGATGGTGCAGCCGGGAGTGTCGGCGCGAGGGTAGAAGAAGAGAACGACGGGCGAGCCGGCGAAGCTGGAAAGGGTGATCGAGTTTCCATCCTGGTCAGGGAGGGTGAAGTCTTCTACGAGGTCGCCGGGCTGCATGGTGTCTCCTGCAGAGATTATAGCGAGTGGTTTGAGCTCTGCCGATAGCGAACAGCTGGTGCGGGCGGCAGTCGATGTAGCCAGTGAAGACGGTCTCAAATAAAACGATCGCGGTGTGCAAATGAGCACAGAGACGGCTCCGCACGTTCGGATAATGTCAACTCAACGCCGGACTCCGGAAATCCAGTAAGGAAATTTATGCCTCTTAAGCAAGTTGGCCAGTTCGTGCATCGACTCCAGCTTGATGGAACATTCGATTCCATTTGCCTTCATTGCTTCTGCACCGCGGTTCGATCCAAGCAGGAGCGAACACTCGAGGTAGAAGAAAAGTTTCACCGATGCGATCCCGCGACCTTGCGGCGACTCGAATTGTTCAACTCTGGATATACACGAGCAATGCACACGGGCCAGATTGTTGAGCTTGACGAAATCGGAGGAACTTCACATTGCACCAATCCATGAGCATGACGTCTCAGCAGACGAAGTTGGCACCGACTTCCGAAGATATGGGACTTCGCAGAATCAGCCTCGAAGCACGTTTCGGACAACGGCTCCGTGAGCTACGCCGCGCACAAAATATGACATAGCTTCGCATGGCAGTGGACTTCGGAATCGACCGAAGCTTTATCTCGGATGTTGAACGAGGGAAAAAGTCCATCTCACTTGTGTTTCTCGATGTGATAGCGCTCGGTCTCAAAGTTGAGCTCTCCGAACTTCTCCGTGGTGTGTAGAGATTCACGCATAACTCGATACCTTGTCTGGAAGTCACATACGTTCTTTGTGCGGGATTCCCAGTGCTGGCGAATCCTATGCGCCACACGCTCACAATCGGCATCGACTCAGCCGACCAGAGCGGTGGGAATCAGAACAGGTCTGAGCGACGCAAATAATCCATCTCATGAAAGTTCATACGGCGATGGCTGGAACTTCACAATGCGGGCAGCTAACAGTAGATGAGTTGATGGCATCTAGCTAAAGAACGGATCGCGGCACTCTAGTTAGTGGCTCGATCAACAAGGAGAATTTCGAATGGCGAATACATTGGATGGATCGACAAAGAACAAAGAGATGGAGAGCGTTTTGCTCGATGTAATTAAGAGCCTTCAGGATGGCCAGAAAGGTTTCTCCGATATCGGTGAGCACCTGAAGGATGACAAGCTGAAGCGTTACTTCCTAGCTGAGAGCTTGAAGCGCGCAGAGTTTCGCGGCGAACTGGAAAGTGAGCTGCATCGCGCAGGCATTGCTGATATTTCTGAGTCCGGCTCCACTGCGGGTTCGTTCCATCGCGCCTGGGGTGAATTGAAGGCCAAGTTGGGTGGCGGCGACCACACGCTTTTGGAGACGGCGGAACAAGGCGAGGATGAGGCCAAGAAGGCTTATAAGGATGCTCTGGAGCATGACCTTCCTTTGCCGATTCGCGAGCTACTGACCACGCAGCAGGCACACGTGATAAACGCGCACAACTACGTGCGTGACACACGCGATGCTCTCGCAAAATAACTCAATAACTCAATCAGTTTGGTACGAGAAAAGGCGGCCAGAGATTAGTCTCTGACCGCCTTTTCTTAAACGAAAGCAACGCTCGATGTTGAGGCCGGGCCTTACACCAATGCGGCCTGATAAACCTCTTCACGCATAGCGCTGCGATCGATCGTCGGGTTTGAGGCTTCGAGCGGGAAGTAGGCGTTGGCGATGTACTGCGCCAGCATACGGTTGGTGTTGAAGAAGCTGCCGTTCATGCCGATGCAGTGACGCCGCATCTTGGCCCAGGCCGCTTGATCGGCGAACAGGGGCGCAATGGAGTGCTCTAGCTTTGTGTAGAGAGCGTCGGCTTCGTCAGCTTCGTTGTCGAGGTCGGGGATTGCCCATCCAGTGGCGCCTTCAGCACAGCCCTCAATCCACCAGCCATCGAGTACAGAGAGAGAAGGTACGCCATTCAGTGCCGCCTTCATGCCACTCGTGCCGGAGGCCTCATAGGGACGAAGCGGCGTGTTGAGCCACACGTCTACACCGTTGGTGAGTTGTTCGCCGAGATCCCAGTCATAGTTTTCGAGGTAAAGGATGCGCAGCTTGGAGTTGTTAAGCTTGGCTGCATCGGCGAAGACCTCGCGGATGAAGGCTTTGCCAGCATTGTCGGCGGGATGTGCCTTGCCAGCAAACACAATCTGCAGGCCGCCGAGTTTTTCGGCGATCTCGATCAAGCGTTCCGGAGTATGGAAGAGCAATGTTGCGCGCTTGTAGGTGGCGACGCGGCGGGCAAAGCCGAGTGTCAGCACATTGGGGTCGAGCTCGATGCCGGTGCGTTCCTTGATGGTGGCAAAGAGGCGCTGCTGGCCGCGCTGATGGGTCTGCTCGATAATCTGTGGCTCGATGCCGTAGACCGAGCGGAAGTAGTTGTTGTCGGTGCGCCAGTCGGGGATGCGCTTGTCGAAGAGTTTCTGAAAGTCCGCTGAGAGCCAGGTCGCCGCGTGAACGCCGTTGGTGATGGCATGGACATCGTACTCGGGGAACATAGCCTGCGAGACCTTGCCGTGCTGCATGGCGACGCCGTTTATGTAGCGGGCGAAGCGGAGGGCGAGGTAGGTCATGTTGAGCAGGTTGTTGTGCAGACAGCCGAAGCGGTCGATGGTGGCAGCGCGCTCGTGACCGAGGACGTTGACCATCTGGTCGACACCGAACTTGTCATGTCCGGCGGGGACGGGCGTGTGGGTGGTGAAGACGCACTGCTGCTTGATGGCCTCGGCGTCGGCATCCGTTGCGGCAGATAGCGGCGACGGAGCGAGGCGAGCTTCGAGCAGGCCGATGGTCAGCAGTGAGGCGTGGCCTTCGTTCATGTGGCAGACTTCGGGCTGACAACCGAGAGCGTGCAGCAAGTGGATGCCGCCGAGGCCGAGAATAGCTTCTTGGCAGAGACGGTAGTAGGTGTCGCCACCGTAGAGGTGGTCGGTGAGGCGACGGTCCCAGGGATCGTTGCCTTCCACATCAGAGTCGAGCAGGAAGACGGGGATGACATGGCCCGTGACACCAACGACATCGAAGCGCCAAGCCTGGATGGCGATGTCCCGGCTCTGCAGGCGGAGGACGATAGTCTGCCCGGCAGAGGGCAGCGACTCAGGCTGCCAGGGCACGTCGGTTTCGGTCTGCTGGCCAACGGCATCGAGGTGCTGTTGAAAGTAGCCCCGGCGATGCACGAGGGAGACTGCGACGAGGTTTGCGCCCATGTCCGCTGCGGAGCGAAGGGTATCGCCTGCCAGCATGCCAAGGCCACCGGAGTACGTGGGAAGGCTCTTGGAGAGGGCGATCTCCATAGAGAAATAGGCTATTTTGCGCTCTGTAATGTCGAAGGGGGAAGAGGCGGGGGTAAAGGTCATGGATTAAGGAAGTCCTTTGAGTCGGCTAGTCTCGCAAATGCTTACAGGCGGTTCAAGGTAGTGCGGTGAATCTTCGAACTCGTGCCATGTGCCAGCCGCAGGGGCGGGATCTGTTGTAAGCCCGACTGCCCTGCCTGATGTTTACCAATGTAGCAAGGTTTGAGAGCAAAAGAGCTCTTAATCGGTGCTCGTGAGGGGCATAGGTGAGTGCCCCTTTTGTGGGGAGCTATCGGACATTCTTGACGGGGAGATACCGGCGTCGCATTTCAGCACACAGCGGGGCCGACCGCCATCTATGGCGGGATGCGATGCATCTTTCAAGTGGTTTGAAGAGAGCCAGTTAGAGGCTACGGAAGGGAAACTTCGAGGCCAAGCCGATAATTAGCGCGAGAACCAAGGCGATGGTGGAGTTGATGGCGGCCCGCGGGAAGCGGCGACGGGCTGCTCCGATAGCGAGGAGCAGTATATACAGGAAAATCAGAAGGTATACGCCGTCGAGGACAAATAGACCCGAGGGGCTAGTGGTGACAGACCACAGCGGCAGGATATGGAAGACAGGCAAAAAGGAGCCGACGAGGAAGACGACGAGCATCAGCAGGAACTGAAAGAAGATGATGAGGATGCGCTTCATGGTCGGTGCCTTTCAGGCGTGGTGAGGTCAGTATAAATGTGGGCAATTGAATAGCTGTAGTGGTGGCGACAGGAAAGCAGATTCCCTGCGGGAATGACAAAGCAAAGAATCCTAGCTGAGTTTAGTGCTGCTCTGCCTCGAAGGTGGCAAAACGGAATTCGAGCTCCAGTTCCTGGAGAGCTTTCTCATTGGCCATGACGAAGTCCTTACACGCGCCGGTAAGGTGACTGGCGGGTGCAGGGGTAACGGAGCCGCAGACAGCCTTGCGATGGGCGAAGTCGTCCGGCTTCGCCCAAAGGCTTTCGCCGGCGAGGAACGAGTGCTCCAGCGCGGTGCGAGCGGAGCGCTTGAGGTCGGCGTAGGTGAGGTTCTGCTCGAAGGCTCCCTTGACGTATTCGCGGGTGAGATCACTGCGGTTGACGCCTTCATCATCGGTGGAGAGCGCCCAGGGAACGTGCGCGGCCATGTAGCTGTGCAGCGGATGGTCGATGCCCTTCACGCCGAGGATGCCGTCGTTGGAGGTGAGGTTGATCTCGACCATAGTGTGCTGGTCCGCCATCTGCTTGAGGAGCGCGGCAGGATCAGTCTCGTACATAACGTCGACGCCATGGCCGATGCGGGAGGCATGGCCGAGGTCGATGGCCTCACGGATGTGGAAGCTCATGCCGTCGGGGGGTACTAAGCCCGGAGCCAGTTCGCCCGCGTGCAGCGAGAGCTTTACGTCGGGATAGACGGAGTGCAGATAGTCGAGCATCTGCATCTGCAGGTGATAGTCAGCCATGGCGCGGCGGTCGTCTTCTGGCTGCACGAAGTTGATGCCAACGACGATCGGGCTAGCGGGGTTGGCCTTGAGAGCAGCTTCAGCAACTTCGAAGCCGAGGAGCGTCTGGGCGAAGACCTGCTCGGGTGGGAAGGCGCGGAGGATCTGGTAGAGGAAGTGGATCTGGATAGAGCACGGCGCAAAGTGTGGATGAGCCGGATCAATCATCAGGATGGAGCCGCCACAGTGCTCAATGGTATTGCGCGCGTTGAGAGATGCCTGGAGGTCGTTGATGTCGGTGAGAACTTCTTCTTTGAGGCCGTCGGCGAGGAGTTTGCTGCGCAGGTCGGCGAGCTGTTCGCGTGAGATGTGCTCGGTGGCACCCGCGGGCCAGCCGAGTTTGTAGCCGAGACCAGCGGCGTGCGCGAAGGGCGGAGTCTGCATGATCTCGAGGTACTGCTCGTTTTGGGCAGCGGCGCGGGTGGCGACCTCGTCGAGCCATTGGCCGGGGTTCTTCGCAGCGCCGAAGCGAGCGAAAGTGGCGAAGAACTGGTCGTGGCCGGTCACGCCGGGCGTGGGAACAAAGCCGCGCATGGAGAAGCTGTCGATGAGCGCGTCGTATAGGTGCTGGTCTTTGAGGACGAAGCTGGCAGCGATTTCACCCTTCGCGCAGTCATGATCCTTCTGCGCAACGTCTAGCGAGAGCGTGGCGGGGTTGACGCAGAGGCCCTGATCGACGGCTTCGCGCAGAAAGGTCTCAGCGTAGATGGCGCCGGACAGATGCATGTGGAGATCGGCCCCCTTGGGCATGGACGCGAGAAACGCATAGAGAGCGGGGGTGCCGGTCTTCTTCGCGGCTTCGAAGGCGAGAGAGGTCCGCGGCTCGGCGTAAGGAGCTTGCGCGCAGAGCGAAGTGCAAGCGGCGAAAAGCAGGAGCGACGTAGAGATGCGGCGGGCGAGGAGAGACATCGTAAAGCCTCCGAGAGCGGCGGGTGGGTTGGCTTCCATCGTACCTGCTGCGGCGATGTGGACGGCAGATTCACGCCGAGACAAAAGCAGGTCCTTCGGCTACGCCTCAGGATGACAATCGATAGGGTGAGCGAAATGCGGCTGGTTTGCACAGGTCAGTAAGGATGGGTTTGGCGCGAGGGCGAAGGCTTGCTATACTAAGTATGACGTTCTCGATGGCGGCGCGGTGACGGAGTATGACCCGCAAAAGCCAGTTCCCCTCCCCACAGGCAGGCGACGTTTCGAAACGCACGAGCTTCACGGGCGGACTTGGCTGCGTGTGAAGTAGCTCGGGGGATTTCCCTTGCGCATGTTTCTCCCCAAGGCCAGATAGCTCAGTGGTAGAGCGCGGCCCTGAAAAGGCCGGCGTCGGCGGTTCGATCCCGTCTCTGGCCACCACTCCCACATATCCTTGTGTCTCCTACGGTAGCTTCCGCCTAGCGATCAGCGGGAATGGTCGCAAAGTCTTCCCGGGTGCCCGCGGCGGTGGTCGATCGGTTGAACCCAGGCCGAGGCAAATGCCATTGTAAAGACGATCCAGCTCTCATACACTTTCTCATTACCCTTTGACATGCGATCCCATGCCACGCGTCCGTCTCGGGTGAATCCGAGTAGGGATGGGGTCGCAAGCAAAGTATCAAGGCGAACGGAATAGTCGCAACGCAACCAGAGGAGGGCTCTGCCAGTGGTTGGAGGCAATGAGATGTGCGATCTGCTCGGTTCTTTCAGTGACGGGTGGGTGGCTTCGAAAGTAGCCGCCCAAAGTAGCAAGTGAAAGGTGGGCTGCCTCGTCAAGGGGATTAGTGGGTGAGGCAACATCGGTGCGCTCGAGTCTTGCAAACTCGGCGAAGAGTTGCAGAATGCCCTGGGAAGAGTAGCCAGCTTCGACGGCGAGTGTGGTGCCATCGCGGTCGGCTTCCAACTCCTGATCTTTGCTGTAACCAGCCATGAAGATATCCACGGGGAGAGAGAATAAGCCGCCTGTGGGGTCGAGGTGACGGAGGTGGGCTTCGGTCTGATAGCGGTCGGCGCAGTGGCGGAGGTCAATGTGTTCGATCTCGTGACCGAGCACTGCGGCGAGCGCATCTTCGGAGTGCATGAGTGTGAGCAGACCAGCGCCGACAAAGACGTGTCCACCGGGAAGAGCGAAGGCGTTGATGAAGTGGTCGTCGGGGATGTAGTGGAAGCGCCAGGGTAGGGTGCGCCGGGTGTGGGTGGCAGCGCGAAGGCCGACGGTTCGCAGGTACTGCTCGATAGCCTTGTTGCGGGCGGAGTCTTTGATGGTGTCGAGTTCGCTGGAGTAATTCGCGGCGAGGGTGTTGCCGAGGGCGATCTCGTCGGAGTCGGACATAAGATCAAAGTGGGTGGGGATGCGGACGAGCTCGTGTTGCGCGTCGGCTGCTGCGGAGAGAAGAGCTTGTGGAGAGGGCTTCGTGGTGATGTGCTGGCGCTGCACGCGCACGATGGCGAGGATGCCAGTGAGCAGAATCATTGCGAGAGGGAGCAATCGTTTGCGGGATTCGTTCATGGTGTTGGTCAGAGGAGCTTGAGGAGAGTCTCGCGATAACGGGAGTAGAGAAAGCTGACGAGGAGCAAGGCGGCTCCCATGATGATGAGGGTAAGGTAGCGCTCGTTGGCGGGGACGTGCCAGACGTCCCATAGCAGGACCTTGGCGACGCCGAGGAGGAGGAGCGCGAGGCCGCAGAGGCGGTAGCTGCGTTCCTTGACGGCGAGGGCAAAGAGGAAGGTGAGAACTCCGAGGGCGACCCACGCTATGGTGATGGCTCCTCCCGTGAAATGGACGTAGAGAAGGAGCGTGAGAAGCAGCAGTGGCGCGAAAAAGAAGGGCTGTTCGGGGTGGTGGAGGATGGTTGAGAGCGAGGAGACGGTCCCAAATGCAGGGATCTTTCCGCCGCGGCCTGCGGCCTCCGGTCGAGATGTCAGCAATGTCGTGAAATGGTTGCGGAGGTAGAAGGCGATGGGGAGCGCGAGCAGCAGGAGTGCACTGGTGAGGCCGATGGTGAAGAGGCGCGAGGTGATGAAGGTGGTCGCGAGTGGAGCGGGGTAGAAGAGGTGGTAGGCGATGCCTCGGCCAGTGACGAAGAGGAGCGTGAGGAGTGATTGCGCGATGAAGATCGTGCGCTTGAGGATGGCTGCGAGTGCGAGGACCGCGATGGAAAGCAGTGTCCACGCTAAGAGGATCCAGCCGGGGCGTAGTTCGAAGTAGAGAAGCGTGCCTGCGGCGATGAGGGCGCACCAGCTGAAGAGGGTGCCTGCGTACAGATCGAGAGTAGAGTGTCGAACTGTAGGACTGTCTGCTACGCTGCCGTCTGGTTGAAAGGACAAGCTGTTGGCGGAAGCAAGTGATTGCGTGCGTTCGTAGAGGTAAGCGAAGGCGGCGATGAGGGGAAGAACCGTGTAGAGGCTGGGGCTGAGGTCTCCACTGGTGTCAGGGACTTGCATGTTTGCGAAGAAGATGCGGATGAAGGCCGCGAGGAGCAGCACGTAGGACTGGTGGCGCAGGTAGCTTCTGCGGAAGAGGATGCCGAGTTCAAAGAGAACGAGTCCGAAGATGCCCCAGGCGACGGCGACGCTCACGGGTTCGAGCTGATACCAGCAAAGCAGAGCGGCGAGCGCGCCTGCGATCCATGTATAGGCGGGTGCGATGGCGTTGGTTGTGAGTAGGTAGCTTGCGGCCTTTCGGCGCATGGAGAGATAGAGCAGCGCTGCGAGGATGCCGACGGTGAGCAGGCGCGTGGAGAAGCCGTGTGTGTGTTCGGTGTTGAGGAAGAGATTGACGGCGCAGGAACGCACGATCGCGGCTAGTGCGAGGAGGTCGGCCTGCGTTGCGAGGTGGGTAGAGCGCAAGCGATCTGCGGTGAAGCTGAGAGCGAGCGCTAGCAGCATCCATGCGATGCCGAGCCATGCAGAGTTAGGATGCAGCAGGAAGGCGAGGCCGAGCGCTGCGAGGATTGGAGCGAGGTAGCCGCTGAGATGGAGAGCGCGGAGGTCGAGTACGTTGTGGGAGGTTGACCAGCGGCGTGTGGTGAACTCGGCGTTGAACCAGACGAGGAGGGCTGCGGCGAAGAGGACAACGACCTTGTGACCGATGAACGTTGCAGCCGCGGCGGAGTCGATGAGGAGGACCGATGAGACCGCGATGACAGCGAGGGACGCGAGGAGACTGGTGGCGAAGCCAAGGCGACGGAAGACGACCTCTGGAATGCGGATGCCGGTGAGAAAGAAGGCTTCGGCTTCAAGGAACCAGAAGAGGATCCAGCTTGAGCCATGGAATTTAAAAGGGATGGCCGCGAGGAGCAGCACGCTGGCAAGCGTGGAAAGCGTGATGAAGGCGATGCGGTTGGGCTGCGCCTCGGCATCGGACATGAGGGAGCCGCGAGCGACGAGAGCGAGCGCCAATTCTGCAAGGCCGATAGCGATCAGCCCGTAGAAAGCCCATTCGGGGTGGCTGGACTGGTATTTCATGAGGCCGAGGAGGCCTGCGGAGTTGAGCAGAGCGGCTAGCGTTGCGAGTGTGTGATTGGCGTCGTGCGAGGCGTCGTTCTGCGGTGGGCGAAGGACGTAGATGAGGCGGAAGATGAGCCAGTAGGCAAGCAGGAGCAGGGTGCTTGGAAGGAAGTCGGAAAAGGGGTGACCGTACTGATGCAGGTAGGCGATGCCGCCGCCCGGCAGGACTCGGTGCAGCCAAAGGAAATGGTTGGTGTAGACGCCGATGAGTCCGGCGAGGCCGAGCGCGTACCAGCGCTCGCGGTAGACGATGAAGGCGAGTGCGGCAGTGAGGAGCGCTCCGGCGACAAGCGAGAAGAGCGTGACGTTGCTGAGGCCGACGGTGATAAAGGCCAGCAGGAACGCGAAGGTGGTGACCACCTGGGAGTGGTAGCGCAGAGAGTGCGCGACCATCGCAGCGGCGACGGCAAACATCAGGACGAGGTCGAGGGTTTCGGAGTGCAGCACCTGAAGCAGCGTGACGTTGTAGAGCGCATAGCTGAGGAAGAAGGTGAGCGCCCAGCCTCCGCCGATGAGCACGCGCGCAAAGAGCTTGTACGCGGGTTTGCGTTCGAGGAAGATGCCGAGGCCAAGGATGCCAATGGCGAGCGCGAAGCCGATGGCGTCTTTGCCTGCCGGGCCGATGTTGACGATGAGTTTGCCCAGGCCAAGAGCGAGGCCGATGACGAGCGCGGTGATGCCGAGCTTGTTGAGCCAGTTCTGGCCGAGGCGCGCTTCGAGCGAGAGGTGCGGCTTGGGAGAGACCGGTGTGTTGAAGGTCGGAGGTGGCGGCGCAGGGCGACGCGGCGATTCCACCTCTGGCGAGGGAGCAGCGGCAGAGGGTTGTTCAGAGGGTGTGGCTGTGCGGAGAGGAGCAGCGGCAGGCGGTGGTGTTGGGGCAGGTGGGATGAAGGCAGGCTTGTACGGGGATGCGGCTGGCGAAGCGATGTGCGCGGCGGCCGGCTGCGCCGAGTGAGCGATAGGCGGGGGAGGTGGGAAGGCCGCTGTCCGCTGTGCGGCAGGTCTGGGTGTGCGCGAGAGTTCTTGCTCGAGATCCTTGACGCGGGTGCTCAGACGGCTGACGCGGATAGATACCCAGACGAACGCAACGACGAGTACGAACAGCAGAAAGTCTTCCATGGCTTTGCGAAGAGTATTCCATAGAAACAGAGTAAGGGAGCAGTGAGTATCAGATTCCATGCTGAACTGGCAGCGCTGATCCCGCTCTTTTACAGGACAAGATCAACGATGAGGAGATGTGTCTGCTCCAGATTCACAGGGCATACTGCGGGTGTCTGCTGCGGGTGTTCGAACAAGAGCAACGATCTCAAGCCACGAGGATGACAGGCGGATTAGCTGACGGAATTTCGGCTGCCGGGGAGCGATCCGCAGGCTCTGTCATCTGGTGACAGGCCGATACGCCCAGCGCAATGCCTTCTACCCCTTCGTTGGATCTCTAGCCATGTGATGGGCACGTCTCATCAGCTAACGAAGCATCTCGTTCAACGGCGGTAACTCAGCCTCGGGAAGCTGAATCCCTAGTATTTTCGCAATCGTGGGCGCCACCCGCAAATTCGAGATTGCATCCATTTTGACGCCGGGGCGAATAGCAGCTCCCGAGGCCACAAATAAAGCTTGCATGTCTGAGTTTGAATTCAGGTAACCGTGCGCTCCTTTCGGTGGATGCGTCGTTATTAGCTCCCCGTCTACGTTGTCGCCGAATGCGAAATCCGGCTTGGCTGTCAGGTACAGCTGAGGTGCCTGATCCGTATCTCTTTCGGAAGGCATGCCAATCGAGCGCGCTTCTTCGTTCGTGTAGGCATGTTGGATACCTTCGACTCTCTCAAAATATGACTTGAGCTTCGGAACGAGTGCTGCGCGTTGCTTTTCATTACGAATGAACAACTCCGCCGCGCCACCTTCGGCCTTGACCCAGACGTCTCCGAAGTATGCGCTGTTGCTCTTGCGCAGCAGTCCCATCTTTACGAGGGCTGCGTTCGGGCTGATCGTGTGCGTGTACGTCGAGAAACCATGATCGGACAGGACAAAGAAGGTGGTGCGATCGAGCGCTCCCGTCTCACGTACGGCATCCACTACTCGTTCCAGGCAGTGATCGGCATACGCGTACGCAGCGTATGCAGCTGGCGTCAGGGGCGCGTATGCGTGCTGAATGGAATCAGTCTCCAGCAGATGAAGAAGAAGCAGATCTGGCGTGTGGTGCTCGATCATATCCACGGCCGCGTCCGTCCATACCTGATCGCGCCAGGCGGGACTGCTCTTTTCGCCAAACTCCAAGACCTCTTCGCGAGTCACCATCCCACTCGTGATCAGTTCGCGCGCGATCGGGCTATCCGCATTCGGCTTCTCACCAAACTGCCAGTTGACGCCTTTCGCGCCATAGATGGCTACCCAGTCCACCTGCCCTGTGGTCAAACCCTTAGCAGCGGCAGCTTCATAGAGTGTCTCTGCGTGGACCAGCTTTGACTTATCCGTCCAGGGTTCAATCGTCGGCTGACCTTGATCGTCCGGAAATGTAATCAGACCATTGGCGACTACGTGGTGCTTGCTGGCATCCACTCCTGTAATCAAGGTCGTGTGATTCGGCCAGGTCACGGTGGGATTGATCGGCTGCATGCCGCTTGCCACCGTACCTTTCGCAATTAGAGCCCGCAGCGTCGGCATGGGGAGGCGCGGGTCGAGAAGAGCTCGTGCAGGAAAACCATCCAACGTGATCACAATGACGACGGACTTCTGCGCGTCAGGCTTTGACACTTTCTGAGACATGCTTGCAGCGCTGGTGACCAAAGCTAAAGCGAAAAGACACAATCCTTTTTTCAACACTGCTCATTTCTGCGGCTCACCCTCATGCAACCTCCTGCCGCGATGGATATTTGATGGAGGAATTGAGGAGCCACCTCTTGGCAGCTCCTCGCCAAGATGCAGTTTTAGAAGAGGAGCTTCAATCCGAACTGGACCTGCCTGGGTGTGTTGGCCTGGGAAGTGATCTGCCCGAAAGCCGTATCCGTTACACCCGTGTCCGGATTGCCGAACTGCACATGGTTGAACACATTGAACGTCTCTGCACGGAACTGCACCTTGAGTCTCCAGACCGGACTGAACTCTTTGAATAGCGAGAGGTCTGTACTGTCCAAACCGGGACCACGAAGGTTGTCATAATAAGCCGGACCATTGCCCAGCGTGAAGGGTGCGGGCTGGCTGAAGACTGCCGTGTTGAAGTACTTCTTCAGCCTTTGATGGATATCACCGTGCAGGGTGGCGTTCTGACCTGTGGTGTTCGCGAAGAGAGTTTGGAAGTCGAAGTTGGAAAGCGTATTGCTCGCAGATATCTGCAGAGGCGTTCCTCCCTGCACGGTTGTGATGCCGTTGACCTGCCATCCTCCCAGTACAGCGTCTTCGGCCCTGGAGATATGGCTACCGAACATGCGTCCTCGTCCAAAAGGAAGATTGTAGATATAGCTCACAATGAAGCGCTGGTGGATGTCATACGAGGCGACAGCGTAATCCTTCAGCGGATCGAAGCTGTCTTGGTGGTTGGTTCCGTTGTCATAGATCTTTCCGAGCACATAGGAAGCCTGCACCTGTAACCCTGCGGCAAAGCGCTTGTTGAGGCGAAGCTGCAACGCGTCGTATTGATTGTCGCCGCCTGAAAGAAACAGTGGGAGCATGCTTGTGTATTGCGGATAACGAGTAAGCAGTTGCGCACGAGTCGTTTGCGGTCCCGTGAGAGCGGCTCCGTTGGTAATCGCACCGTAGAAGGGGTTTGCGACGGACGCTTGAAGTTGTGACCCCAGCGCGAGATCAGCAACCGGCAGCTGATCAAAGTCGATGCCACCTTCCCTACTCTGTTGTTGTTTGCGACCACGATCTCCGACATAGGCGACATCGACAGTCGTGTCGTACGGAAGAGCCTGCTGGATATCGAGGTTGTATTGGATGACATACGGTGTCGGCGTGTTCTGCAATACGCCTTCGATCTGTCCGCCAATACCGGTCAAGAGACCATTCGCGGCTCCCGGTGGCGGTTGGAAGCCCTGAGGAATCGGATTATCCAACAAGGTGCCGTTGGGGGTGATGCCGTTATTATTCGTCGTGCTAACCCAGTTGGTCTGTACGCGGAAGCCGTAGGGTCCTACCGTTCCAGCCGCTGCCTGCGCTGAAGGACCGTACACGATCGCTCCGCCACCATGGATGACCGTGTTCTTGATGGGCTCATAGGAGAATCCGACACGCGGGGCGAGGTTGTTTGCATCCATGTGGTACTGATGACGGCTGTTGCCATTCACACCGACAAAGACCAGCCCCCTTGAAGACCGGGAACGTAGCTTGCCAGGGGCGATGCAATTGTTGGATTGAAATAATTCATCCGGTTGAAGCGATCAGTGCGTGGCGTGTCAATGTCATACCGAAGACCGAGATTCAACGTCAGCTTTGGGTTCACGCGCCAGTCGTCCTGACCGTACCCTGCAAGGTAGTAGCTCTGCGAGGCGTCATCCTTATACTCCTGGATCACGTCGCCCGTGCCGATGCCAAGCAGAAACGTTGCGAGTCCGTTACCTGATGTTGAATTGGCAATATTGGGAAGCTGAGTAAAATTCGTTCCAAAGCTGAAGTTGCCCGCACTGTCCGCGCTCTCATGATCGTTCACGCGAATCAACCGGCCATCAAATCCCACTTTGACCGAATGGGGGCCATGTACCCACGTGAGAGAGGAGACAAGGCTGTAGGTCATGAAGGCATTGTGGCGATTGCCATTATTTCCGAGTCCCGTATAGCCCGCCGGCGACAACACCGGGAATAGCGGAGTGCTGGTTGCCGCGTCAATATTCGAAGGCAGACCCAGCGTTGAGTCCTGAAACCCAAGGCTGTTGTTCAGATAGTTGTAGAGTGTGCGCGCAAAGCCGATGCGAGCGTCGTAGATCATGTTCGCCTTCGGAAAAGCCGTGTATCCAATCGTCACACCACGCGAGAAATCCTGACCATCGATCAGACCTTCTGCGACGGCGTCTGCTGCCGGCCAAAGAGCTTCGGGATAGGACTCATAGAATCGATTCGAGTAACGAGCGAAAACTTTCTGCCTCTCGCTAATCGTGTGATCGACGCGAACGTCCCACGCTGTCGTCTGTGTTGGCTCGCCTCCATTCGCAAAATAGTTATTGGTCGCTCCTGCACCCGGCACGTTTGGTAATGGGTAGTACGAGATCGCCTTCAGAGCAACAGCATTCAGTGGGATATTGATCTTTCCACCTGCAAAGAGGGAGCGGGTGTAGCCGCTGGTGCATGGGTTCTGTCCCGCGACAATGCAGGTAGTGGTGAACGGGTTATATATCTGTATGGGTTGGCCGTTGGGTGCCAGGGTCTGAGAAAAGTCACCAGTGCGTTGCAGGGCTGTCGGCACCGTGGAATACCCTTCATTCTCCTGATTGGCGCGCAGCAACTCCGTCGAAACCATGAAGAAGGTTTTGTTCTTATAAATGGGTCCGCTCAACTCGCCACCGTATTGGTTGCGATGGAAGAGCGGTAATGGAACCTTGTTAAGGTTGGAGAAATAGCTGTTTGAATCCAAAGCCGAGTTGCGGATGAACTCAAAAAGCGAACCATGAAACTGGTTTGCTCCAGACTTGAAGACGACATTAATGATGCCGTCAAGAGACCGGCCATATTCTGCAGGATAGTTCTGCTCAAATACATGAAACTCGCCGATCGCGTCGATGGAAGGAAAGACGCCGATACCCGCATTCCCATTGACCGTAGGAAAACCTGCCGGCGTTCCATCGACGATGGTGTCGTGGTAACCCTGGCGCCCACCGCTGAGCGAAAAACTATTTGAGTTGTAGTCATCACCGACCGAGCCGGAGAAACCCGGGATTAGTTCCAGTAGTGCAAACGGATTACGAGCATTGAGCGGCAGGTCACGAAGGGACTGGCCGTTGACCTCATCGCTGATGACCGAAGTCACTGTATCCAGTCCCGAGACGTCCGCATTGACGCTGATTGTTTGAGAGACCTGGCCTAGCGCAAGACTGACATCCTGGGTTGCATGCTGGTTCAGTTCAAGCCGGATACCGGTCTGGTCATAGCCCCGAAAGCCTGATGCCTCGATGTGAAGTGAATAGGTTCCGGGTGCAAGGTTCAGAAGCGAATACTCACCTTTGCCGTTGGCCTGCTGGGTGGTTCGCGCGTTAGTGCCTACATCCGTAGCAGAGACAGTCGCCCCCGGCACCATGGCGCCAGCGCTGTCTCTAACGATACCGACGAGGCTTGCGCCCGTCTCCTGTCCAAAGCTTGCATGAGCGAATATCGCTACGAAGAGCACGCTCAGAATTCGTAGTCGAACTGAATCGAGGTATTTCATATTTGTAGCCTCCACTAGCCAAAAGCGATCAGCGAATCGAAAAACTCGTGCCTGAAGTCATCTCCAGACGCCATCGCGAACGTAGTCGATGTGTCGAAGTAAAGTTCAGTGATTTCTCCGAGATTTACTGTCGTTGCAAGCTTCCTGCAGAAAAGAAACAGTACTCGCCGATCCGAGAGCTCAAGGTTTTGGGGGGTGAAGCGGAGGTGATTTACAGATCTGTAACCGCAGCTCCGTTACAGTGAAGCAACAAGGCGACAGGCAATGAATACGGGGTTCCCATCAGAGGCGCTCGAACAGAAAGAAAACATGAGCGCATTGTGGGCGAGCGACCCACGCTATCAGCTAGCGCAGCGGATCCTTGCAACCCCTGATTTCGTTCGCTCGCCGCAACTCGCCAAATTCCTTCTCTATATCTGCACCATCGCTTTTGAAGAAAATAGGCAACCACTCACTGAGCAACATATCGGGGTGACGGTCTTCGGACGAGAACCCGGTTACGACTCCGCGGCAGACACAATCGTTCGCTCTCACGCGCTTCGTCTAAGGCGTCGCCTTGAACAGTACTTTCAGAAAGCGGGTCGGCACGAAGTCCTGCACCTCACCATTCCAAAGGGTAGCTACACTCCTCTGTTTGTTCCGGCACCGCCTTCGAACAGTCCCGATGCGCAATCATCAGAACGAGGCCTCACGGAAACGGAGTTTCAAAGAGGCGATCTCGAAGCCGTGCCGCTAACCCCATCCATCTCTGACCAGCCAGTGGCGGAAGCTCTCCGCCCAACTGCTTCCATCGCTCCATGGGTCGGGGTGCCGAACGGAAGCAGAAAAAGCCTCTCGCTCGTTTGGCGATATAGAGTAATCACTGGTTTCCTCGTTGCATTTTCGTTTGTGGTGACTATTGTCTTTGCTCTCCACCTAAGAACACACCTGCGACAGAGCCGGCGGCATATCCTTTGGGGCAGACTCTTCAATGAAGATCAGCCGACGCAGATTGTTCTTGGCGATTCGGGGTTGGTCCTCTTCCATGCGGTCACGAAGCAATATGTAAGCCTGCACGACTACTTGAGCAACGACTACAGCAAGCAGATGCCCTACGTTCAGCACACCGATCCTGAATTTGCTGACTTCCTTCGGCATCGCAGATACACGTCGATGGTGGACGCACTGACACTGGCGCATCTCGTTCGTCTACCTGAAGCGGCCCCGGAGCGCACGCTAGTGCACTATGCGCGCGACATGCACATCGAGGATTTTAGTAGTGATAATTTGATCTTGATTGGAGCGGAGGAAGCTGTTCCGTGGGTCGAGCTCTTTGAGAATCACATGAACTTTGTCTTTAGCATCGATCATCCAGACCGGCATTCGTCGTTTATCAATCGCCGTCCTTTACCTGGAGAACTCGGAGAATACAGTCCAGACTCTGACGGGAAGAAAGGGAAAGCTTACGGCGTCATCGCGTTCCTACCAAACCTCGGTACATCAGGCAATGTACTCATCCTCGAAGGCCTCTCCATGGTAGGTACCGAAGCAACCACCGATCTGGCGATGGATGATAAGAGGCTGCTTCCTTTACTCAACAGCATGCGAAGAAAGGATGGATCGTTACCTCACTTCGAGATGCTGTTGGAGAGTGACTCTCTCGGCGATGGCCCCGGACCTGCACGCGTGGTCGCGATCCATCTGCACGACTGAAAGTCGGTTCGCCTAATTCCTGCCATAAATTTCCAGAAAGGCATCCACAGCGGATTCGGCTACAGCTTCCATCTGGCTTCGCATCGCGATCGCCGCCTGCCCGAGGGCCCGAGCTGATGTAGCCCGGGCCCCTTTTTTCTAGAGCGGACAGCCTTAGAACTCGACACGGACGGAGACCTGTCCGGTGCGAGCTCCACCGAAGTCCGAGCCTCGCGCTGAAGTAATGACCCCGAAGTTGGGGTTTGAGATATCCAGCTGCGGATCGGCGAGGTTGGTGTGGTTTAGAACGTTGGTAAAGGTGCCCTCGGCCCGCAGCTTGACGCCCGCAGTAATCGCAAAGCTCTTGCTCAGGCCCGCCGAGAGGTTGACAGTGCCGGGACCGACGATGTCGCCCACCTGGGCGTTGCCGAAGCGACCGATAGGGGCCGGTGCGGTGTCGGACTTGCCATCGGCAAACTTCTGCGTGGTGCCAGGCGCTGCACCCGTGATGCAGGGGTTGCCGGGCTCCCAGTTCGGATCGCCTGGGCAGACGAAGGAAGCTTTGTTGATCCAGTTCGCGCGGCCCTGATTAGCAGGTTTGGCCGCCCCTACCCGGTCCACATGCTGAGCTCGGCCTGGGTAGGTTCCGCCCTGGAAGTTCGAGCTCAAGCCTGAGCCGGTACCGGAGGGATCGCCTTGTCCACCGCTGAAGTAGGGCGTGAGGAACGGGCCCGTCTGCAGCAGGAAGATGCTACTGACCTGCCAGCCGCCGAGCAGCGCGTCTTCAAAGCGGTTGATATTGTTGCCGAAATCCCGGCCCCGACCATATGGAAGTTGATAGACCACCGTTGTGTTCCAACGATGACGGCGTGTGCCATAAACCTGTCCGAAGTCGATGGCTCGATTGGACGCCCAGGAGGCGCGAGCGCCGCCGGTCTCGCCGGAGAAACTACCGCTGTTCGGGCCCTGGTTATCGGCGAGATTCTTGGCCAGGGTGTAAGTGGAATCGAAGGTGAGACCGCGTGAGGCGTGATGACTCACATTGATCTGCACGGACTGATAGTTGGCATTTGCACCAGTAGAGCGAGAGTTGACGATACCCCAGTTCGGGAAGGGGCGAGCGCTCAGCGGCTGGTTGTAGGCCGAGGTCGTCTTCGACTCACTGGTGAGGTCGTTGTAGTTCGGAGCCCACTCCAGATCGTTCGACTCCATCCCGATGTACGAGATCCGAGTGCCGTAGCCGCCGGCAAACTCGTGGTCAATGGAGAGCGTGGCCTGCTCCGAGTAAGGGTCCTTCCAGTGGATGTCGTTGGCTGTGCCGAAGTAGGCTGTGCCGAGTGTTGCGGTGTTGGAGCTGGTACCCGAACCGGCAAAGATCTGTGGCCAGCTGTAGGCAGGACCCTTTGCTGTCTCGCTGTTTGCATAGATCGTTGTACCGGACTGGAGAGTGCCTGTCAGCGAGTAGAAGCTGCCACCAAGGCTAGAGATGCTGTACATGGCGAAGCCGCCACGAATGGCTGTGCGCGCATCGTTGAACGGACGGTAAGCGAAACCGAATCGCGGCATGAAGCGCTTTGTCTCGGTTGTGCGCAGGCTGGAGGAGAGACCGGCCTGCGTATTATCGAGCACCGGCGTGCAAGGCGCGCCATTCGCCGAAGCGCCCGTGGTCGTGCCGATCGCGCAGGCGTTGAACGAGGCAAGATAGCCCGCGTTCAGGTTCTGCTCGCCGCCATCGGGGTAGATCACTTGGGCGGAAAGGGGCACCGCGGGATTGAAGTTGCCGATGTTGCGGCCGCTATCGTGGTAGCCGGGCTGCAAATCGTAGCGAAGTCCGAAGGTGAGTGTGAGGCGCTGTGAGGCCTTCCACTGATCCTGGGCATAGAAGGAATAGTGCATATCCACGCCGTCGTTGTCTGACGTGACGACGTCGTACGCGGTGGCCTGTGGAACACCGGCGAGAAAGTCGCCGAACTCCTGGCCGGTGAAGGTCTGTGCCTGTGCATAGTTGAAGGTGCCATAGTTGTCAGCGCCGTAGAAGCCGAGCGGCGTGAGCGCCTCAAGATGGCGGACATCGGCACCGAACTTCATGGTGTGGGCACCCTTCGCCCAGGTGAGAGAGTCGGCGTATTGAAAGAGGCGAGACTTCGTCGTCGAAGCAAGCCGGTCGGCATTCAAGCTGCTGAGTGTCTTGAAGTCGAGTTCGGAGATGCCGTTGAAGAACAGGTTCTGCAATCCTTGAAGACCTGTGCTGGCGGCAAAGGAAGAACCGTTGAAGCCGTTGGAGGTGCCGGTTGTGTCCAGCGTGAAGCCGAAGCGAAACTCGTTCACCAGATTCTGCGTGAAAGAGTAGTTCGCCGCCGCGACGAAGACGCGATCCTGGCCAATGGACGAACCGGAGGGAACATTAAGCGGCTCGGGATTAATCTGATTGATGTTCTTCCAGGTATAGCGGGCGAAGACGAGCGCCTTCTGGCCAATGTACTGATCTCCGCGCACGTCGAACTGATTCGAGTTGTATGTGTTCGCTTTGCTGACGATGTAGTTGTAAGGCGTCGTCGCCGGGTTGTAGACGGTCGGGTCTCCGATGTTTGGGTCCGGGAAGAACTGCAGGAAAGGCTTTGCGGCGGCGTTGACGGGGATCGTGTCATTCGCATACGGAGCGCCAGTGAAGGGATTGACTACCGTTGCAACATTGGTGAAGATTCCCTGCTTCATCAGCGTGCTGGGAACGAGCGCCTGCTGTGTGATGGTGCTGGGGAGACGAAAGCCTTCATACGTGGCAAAGAAGAAGCTCTTGTCGTGGCCGTTGTAGAAGTGGGGGATCACGACGGGGCCACCGATCGTGCCGCCAAAATCATTGCCTCGAATGTGTGGCTTAATAGATCCGAACGGAGTGGCGTCCAAGGCAGAGTTCTGGTCGTAGAGGAAAGCGGACCCGTGGAGCTTGTTGGTGCCACTCTTGCTAATGAAGGTGACCTCACCCGGCTGACCGTACTCAGCGTTGTTGAGCACACCATCCACGCGAACCTGCGAGATCGATTCTCCCGACGGAAAGGCGTTTGCCAGGGGCGAGTTGCCGGTGGTGCTCTGTGCGCTCACGCCGTCCACCGTGGTATCCGACTGCGAAGGCAAACCACCCTGCACGGAGAACTGCACGCCTGTGCCATTGGACGATCCGGTATCGGCCTGAACGCCCGGCAGCGTCTGGATGAGGTTTAGCGGACTTGTGCCGCTGATGGAAGCGCGATAGTTCGCAGGCAGGTTTTCGACATCGACAGCGGAAAGTGTCGCGTCGATGGAGGCTGTCTCCGTGTTGATCGCGCCAGCGGAAACTGCACTGACCTCTACCTGCTGTGCGACTGCGCCTACATGCAGTGTCGCGTTGGCGCGCAGCTGCTGACGCGCCGCAAGGGTAAGATTTTTCTCGTTCTCGCCGTCGAAACCAGCAGCAGCGATGCTCACCGAGTAATGGCCTTCAGAGAGGTTGAGTACCTCGTAATTTCCGGACTTGTCCGTCTTCACCGTACGCGATACACCCTCGTCCGCATTCGTGACCGTGACAATCGCGTTAGGAACCGCCGCGCCGCTCGCATCAAGCACTGTTCCCAGGATCGTCCCCTGGGTCGACTGCGCGAGGAGAGCTCCAGGCAGGCAGGAAAGTAGGACGACGGCTGTGAGACGCAGCAGGTGGCCTTTGCGGCCTTGAATGAACATAGTTTGACCTTCTGAGCTTTGTTTTGATGTTGCCAGAACCTTCCGTAACCGAATGAGAAACTCAACTGGAGACGAATGTTCGTAGCGATCTTGAGAAGAGTGTGCGGGGATGTCTTTGCTAGACAGTAAATTTCTGCCGGTCGCGTGACGACAATCGGACAAAGCCATCGAAAATTAACAAAGCTGCGACATCATGGAACCATGCCAGATGCAAGCTCTTCGAGAATCAACAACGTGAAAAGAGGTTTAGCTGTAATGAGGTGGATGTCCGCTGCGATCCTGTGCTGGAGTTGTGCTCTTTTGTCTCCTGCTTCTGCTCAAACCCGGCAGGAGGCGGCCGCTGCCGACCCTGCGAAGGAACACGTGATCTGGGTCATGAGTGATGGCCTGCGCTGGCAGGAGGTTTTTCGCGGGGCAGACCCATCGCTCCTGATTCCAGCCAACAACGATGGTCAGCCCATAGATTCCTATGCGAAGCGGTTTGTCCGCGCGACTCTGGACGAGAGCCGTAAGGCACTTATGCCGTTCCTCTGGAGCGTGATGGTGCCACAGGGCGAGATCTACGGGAACCGCGATAAGGGTTCGGACGCGTATGTGACCAACGGGCTGAACTTTTCATATCCCGGCTATAACGAAACCTTGACCGGCCATGCGGATCCACGTATCAGCAGTAACGACAACATTCCCAATCCAAATGTCACAGTGATGGAATGGCTCGATCGCGGATGGAAGAAGAATGAACCCGGGGCGCACAACCTGACCGCGGGTTTCGGCGCATGGGAGGTGATAGGCGGTGCACTGAATGCGCAACGGTGCGGCTTCACGGTGAACGTCAGCTACGATCCTCTGACGTCGATTCCCATGACGCCGAAGCTGGACCTCCTGAATCGCTGGAAGCTCGAGAGCCCGCGCATCTGGCCGGATGAGGCATTCGACGCTCCCACGTTTTACACGGCGATGGAGTATTTGAAGACCCAGAAGCCACGCCTGCTCTACATCTCATTGGGTGAGACCGATGACTGGGCACACGGGAACCGCTACGGCTTCTACCTGGAATCGGCAAACCGTGTCGATAGCTATCTCAAGCAGCTTTGGGATTTCGTTCAGTCCGATCCGGAGTATCGCGGGCATACGACGATTTTCTTCCTGCCGGACCATGGTCGCGGATCTGCACCTACCGGCTGGCAAAGTCACGGCAAGGACCTGCCGGAGTCGAAGTATATTTTTCTGGGAGCAATGGGAGCAGGCGTGCCTGCTCGCGGCGAACTGGGTGCAGGAACGCCGGCTATGCGGCAGAATCAGGTAGCCGCTACCGTTGCGAAGCTCTTTGGACGCGACTGGGTGAAGGAGACGCCGGAGGCTGGCAAGCCTCTGCCGGAGATACGTTGAGTGCATTGACGATTTGTCACCACTTTAGGAACCCTGAGAGGAGCCGATGATCTCCGTCGTCGATGGATTTGCCCCACTCGTCTCCTCTTGCTTTGCCACATTGGTAGAGTCAGCCTCCAGCCTTCACACTCCTGGCGCCGCCTTGAAGAAGTTGGAATCATGACCAACGTCTCTTACTAGACACTTCGGCAAATCAGGGCAGCGGAAGTTTTCCGAAGAACAGTTCGATCTGGCCTGTATAGTCCCCGTGGCCTTGGGCCGGTTGTCCCGATGGGCCCATTGTCAGCGGTCCGACGAATTTGGTGCCGATGGCGGGAATGGCGTGCAGGAACGAGAGTCCGCTGGGCGGGAACGGTACGTAGGCCTGCCCGACCAGAGCTGGCGGTGGGGTCTTCGGAGTCAGGATCTGCACATAGATCGGAGAGTCCTGTCGCTGTTCGATCCGAGCCGTGATTGCGCCTTGGGTCGTATCGAGCTGGAGCCAGCGGATACCGGCGTAAAACCCCTTGAAAGTGGGATAGTCGAAGTGCTCTCCCGGCTTGAGGTCGTCGGGATTTCCGACCATGGTGTTGTTATAACGCCGGTTCCAGACGTCGAGCGTGTCGCCCGCCAGTCGATCTTGATACACCGGCGAAGGACCCTGACCAAGGAAGCGCATGCCTGTCACCTCAGCCTCTGGATAGTCGAATCCAATGCCGAAATATTCCTGCGCACCGTGGATGACATAGGTGTACTGGATCGACAGCCAACCGTTGGGCTTCAACCGGTAGGTCAGCGACTCCATGGGGCCGTCGAAGGCCGCGTGGATCAACAGATCGTTTCCTTCAGTTTGATGGGTGAGTGACGTAAGTCTGGAAGCCGCAGTCATCACGGGTGGTGGTGCTGGCGGCGGAGTCTGCGGAGCTTGGGGAGTAGGCCTCCGCACCGGAGCGGGCCTCGGCCCCATAGATAGAACACGAGGTCCATTGGCAAGAGGAAAGGACATCCCATGCCGAGAAGCAGAGAGCAACAGGCCGGTCGTCTTGCTAAACGCAAGAGACAGATCGCCCGCGCTTGCTGTAAGCGTATCGCCGCTCTCGGTCACGGTGGGTGTTACTCCGCCGGCCGCCTGATCCATGCGGTCGAGCCGCTTATCAAGGCCAGCGATTGGCCATACGTACGTCTGAATCACCCGACCGGTCGAGTCCTTGATGATCAGCCGTGTAGCGTCGGGCATCCTCTTTCCGCTGCCGCTTGAGGTTAGTGTTGGCGGTCCCCAATCGTCCCAACTGGCCGATTCCCCCGGAGCCAGCGAACGGCCGTGGTCTGTCCGCGATGAAAGCACCACCGATCCCGAATCTGCGTCGCTGGGTTGGTAAAACGCGATTGTCTGCCACTCATAGGTGCAGCTATCGGCGTTGAGGAAGCTGTAACGGTTGCTGACGATGTAGGAATGCGAGCTGGCCGTCGGCGGCGTCACGATAATGGGCGACCAGATCTGTTTCACAGTGTAGAAGCTGCCTTCCCGCTCACGATACGGGCCAACGACACCGTCAGGAGCGTTGTTGCCCGCTGAGTCGAGAATGCCGCCCTTGTCGACGCGCTTTACATCTTCATCCACAAACGACCAGATGATGCCGCCGGCACCCGCCTTGCTTTTGAGAATGGCGTCCCAGTAGTCCTGCAACCCGGCACCGACGCCGCCATCATAGAGGCCATGCAGCATCTCGGTAGGGAAAAAGACGGCCGGCTCGGAGAGCTTTTGCTGCAGCAATTCAAAAGTGGGATAGTGCTTGGTATCGGCGATGCCTGGAGGATAAGCCGCCCATGGATGCAGGACGGTCCGCTTCTCAGGGTCGTACTTTGCGTATTCGCCGTCCAGATCGAAGTTGAATCCACCTTCGTTGCCGTTGTCCCAGAACAAAATCGATGGGTGGTTGACGTCGTGCTCCACCATCTCTTTCACGAGTTTTTTGCCGACCTCGGTGTCGTAATGGGCCTGCCAGCCGGTGAGTTCGTCGAAGACATACAGTCCAAGCTCATCGCAGGCATCGAGGAAGTGCTGGTCCGGCGGATAGTGGCTGGAACGCACTGCGTTCGCGTTCATCTCCTTCATCACATTGATATCGTCCCGCGAGAGCTGTGGAGACAGGGTTCGGCCGGAGTCTGGCCAGAACGAATGGCGCGCAAACCCTTTCAGAAAGATGCGATTGCCATTCACAAAGAGACCTTCGCCAGGACGAAGTTCAATGCTTCGGAATCCGAATTTCTGGTGAACGGTGTGAACCACGGAGTCGCCTACCTTGAGCCGCACTTCGAGTACATATAGATTCGGCGTCTCTGCGGTCCAGAGTCGGGGATGCGCTATCTTGCCCGCCAGGTGGGCTTCCTGGTTGAGGTCAACGTCCTTGAGAGTGATTACCGGATATCCAGCAGGCTTACCGTTCGCTTCGAGCACGCGCATCTCGACGGAAGCACGCGGGCTGCTCCCGGCTGCCGCCATGTGCCGGTCAGCAAGCTTCACATCCACATCAAGCGCGCCGCTTGCAGTCGCGTCGATGGCTACATGATCGATAAAGGTTTGCGGCACCGCATCCAGATACACCGGACGAAAGATGCCGCCGTAGTTCCAGAAATCGCCTCGCCGCTCCGCATGATTGACGGATTCATTGCTGGATTCATCGTCCACATCAACCTGAATTTCGTTGGGCTGACCGGCGGGCTTCAACATGGAAGTGATGTCGTATCGGAAGGCATAGTAACCGCCCTGATGTGCCGGTCCAGCCGACTGACCATTGATGGTCACCTTGGTATCCGTCATCACACCTTCAAAGTGGATGAAGACAGTCTCGTCGCGCCACGTTGCAGGCGTCGTGAAGGAACGTTTGTAGGTGCAGTGGACGCGAGGCCATCCCTCCGGATGAGCTACCCTCCCGTAGGTGTAAACCCCGAACCCCTGAAGCTCCCAATTGGAGGGAACGCCGATCGTCGACCACTTGTTGGCGTTCTGACCGTTGTCACACTTGATCTGCCATGAAACTGGATCATCCTTGCCAAGGCCTGAAAGATATTGGGTTTTGGTTTCAACAGCCTCTGCCGATGAAGCAAGAAGCAGGAGCAACCAGCAAGCACCGCAAGTCAACCGATTCATCGCAACATCCCCAATAGCCGAAATCTCGGACACCGAATCATGACATCTGCTGACTACGTTGCCAAGTAAGGCGCGATGGAGTGATGTGCCATCAGAAGTGCCTCAATGACTAGCACTACTTCACTTCGCGCCCTTCAAAATATGGCAACGATATCGTCCCGGACTTGAGAGTATTCGGCATCGGGCTTGTTCTCTTTCCAATCTGACATTTACATCTTGGCCTGAAAAAGAGGCACCCTCCGCAGAAGGTACCTTTTCTCCTTAACTCACCGGGAATCGAGCAATCAATCAGCGGGCTGAGCTGCCTTGGGCTTCGCCTTGCCGGCATCCAGATGGTCCCAGTTGACGATGGTATTGAAGCCGAGAGCGAACGTTCCCTGCGTCTGCCAGCGCCAGAACGGACGAATCGCAAACATCACCACGTGCCCATTGCCGACAGGCTGATCCACAATCATCGCCTTGCCCGTTAGAGCCGAACCTCCGGCTAACTCACCGGAGAGCAGAATGTCCTCCGGCTTCGACGGAAACTCAAGCACCACTCTTGGCGTCTCCTCCGCCGTCGCCGCTCCTGCCTGCCCACCGCCAGTTCCACCTCCGCCGCCACGACCGCCGCGGCCAATCGCTGCCCGTGCCGCGGCGCCGTCAGCCTCAAGCGAGGGCAGGCCCTTGCTCTCCACCGCTGCATCCACATCCGGGTTATACGGAGACAGCGCAATCGGCGAAGCGTTCGGCGTAATGTCCACGCCCACTCCCGGCACCGACCGCGCGCCGCCGCCAAAACCGCCCACACCACCGCGACCGCTCGCAGCCGCCAGCACTGGTTCCTGGCTGAAGTACACCGGCAGCTGCTTACCTGTGTAGCCATACAGAATCGGGCTCTTGCCATCCGCGATGATGCCGCGCATCAGCGCACCCTTCGCATACAGATTCGACGGATGCTCCACCGTCACACTCGTCGTAATGCCATAGTCCGGCAGGATCGTCGACGTCGAGCCCTCCGTGATCAGCGTGCCACCCGCCTGCACAAACTTCACCAGCTCGGCGAGACCTTCGATGCCCATCCCACCGCGAATGTCCTCCGACGAATCCTCCGCTCCAAGATTCGGCGTCAGCTTCGTCTTCATATACGGCACCGCAGCCTCACCCGGCACCTTCGCAATGCCATTCACCTGCGACACCGATGTGCCGCCGGTCGAAGGCAGCAGGATCACATCGTACGTCTCGCGCAGATGCCCCTCGCGCAGCTTCTGATCCGCAAAGTACGTGTACGGAATCCCGTAATGATCGAGCGCCGCGCGCACCCAGCCCTCATCCTGCGTGCGTGCCCACGAGTGCACATACCCGATGCGCGGCACCGTCAACGGATGCGTCTTCACCGCAGGTGCAGCCGTCGCATACGCCGTCAGCCCCAGCTCCTGGATCGACTTCCTCACCTCGGCATTGCCTGCGTCGTGAATCACGAACGCACCCGCGCGCAGCTTGTGTCCGTCGATCTCAAAGTCCTCCTCCGCAGCTTCCATCTTCACCGTCGGATGCTTGAAGCGGAACGTCGCCAGCACATTGTCGGTCGTGTTCTCGACCACCAGCGTATCGCCAGTCCCATTCACCACGCCCGGCACAAAGATGTCCGCCTTTACTGGAGCGGACGGATCTGCCAGCACAGCTTTATCCATGATCGGACGCACCGTGATATTGCGCATCAGCGGCATCGTCCATCCGGTATCGTCATACGGAATCGGGTTCGTCACCGGGTAGTTCTGCAGGCTGAAATAAAGGTCCACCAGCGTGCGATACGGCTGGTCTGCGCGGATCACATAGTCCCCCGTCGTGACCTTCACGGCACCATACGTCGCATCCTTAGCCGCAACCTGCACCTCGACACCCTGATGTCGCAGATCGTTCACCATCTCTGCCGCGTTCACGCGATGCAGCTGAGCCGCAGGAATCACCCAGCCAAACGTCGGTCCATCGGTTCCCTTCTGCACCGTGCGCTTGGTCTTCATCCAGTAGTTTTCGAGATAGAGCTGATGGTCCGTCGCCACCTTGTTCAGTGCGATCAGGATCGCCGACTCCTGGATGTCCGTATTCGCACGCGGTCCCCACTTCACCGTCGTCAGTGGAGGATTCGGGCGATACCACTCGCGGCTCGTCTGCGTTGCTCCAAGCTGCAGATGATCGTTGTTGTCCGGACCATACGACTGCACCTCGTAGAATCGACCGAACGAGTTGTGCGACTCCGCAATCCAGAACAGGTAGTTCGGCACCCAGCCATCGTAGTAGCCGTAGGTCCACACGCCCGGAACGCCGCGCTTGGTCATCTCCATGATCTCGGTCTCGGCGAGCATCCACCATTCGTCCACCGCAATCGGATCGATCGCAGGGTTATACGGCCCCGTGCCCGTCGACGTATACAGATACGACTGCGCCTCGTGCAGATCGTGCAGAATCGTCGGGTGCCACTCCAGCATGCCTGACGTGATGTTCTGCGTCAGGTGCAGTAACTGTCCCATGCCGTCGCGGTTGTTGTCGTGTGCCACGTATTTGCCCCAGTACATCATCGGCGGCTTTGTCTTCTTCGTAGTCTTGCCGTAGTAGTACGTGTCCACCTGCTTGTCGCGACCATCCGGCTCGACCACCGGCGTGATAAACACGATCGCGTTGTTGCGGATGTTCTGGATGAACGGCGACTCCTCCACAATCAGCCGGTATGCCAGCTCCACCAGCATCTGCGGGCCGCCCGTCTCCGGTGAATGGATCCCCGAAGTAATCCAGTAGATCGGCTTCGACGTATGGATGATCTTCTGCGCCTGCTCCTCGGTCGTCTTGCGTGGGTCAGCCAGCGCAGCCAGGTCCGCCTTGTACTTATCGAGGTCCTTGATCGACTGCTCGCTGCCGATCGCGATCACGCCCATCTCGCGACCCTCTTCCGTCTTCAGCGGAAACTTCCAGAACTTCGCTCGCGGTGAAACCTTCGCCAGCTCCGCATAGTATCGATTGATGTCTTCGCTGTAGTACAGCTCCCCCGGCTGCCCCGGCATCGTCCCCAGGAACTTCAGCGGCGTCGGCACCTTCGTCGACGCGGGTAGATGATCCACCAGCTCTGTCGAGAACCGCGGATCGGTCAGGTACTCCTTGATCTTCGCGGTGTACTCCGGATCGTCAGCCTGTTTCGTCGTCGGCTTCTGAGCCATCACAACCGAGGAGAGCAGAAGGCAGAAGGCAAGCGCAGACCTGCCCCGACTGGAGTGCAAAGAAAGTTTTCCCATGCCATAGAAACTATCGCAATCCAGAAAAAGTGCAACAAGGATTAGCGCATGCCTATAGAGCGGATGCGAAAACGGCCAACAGACCGATCCTCCTCACTGAATCGTCTCTGAAATCGCCGTGGATGTACTCGTGGCATACGTACTGTCGCCGCTATAGACCGCCGTCAGCGAGTCCGTCCCGCTCGGCAGCGCCGTCGTGGACAACGTTGCCGTTCCCACGGCCACCGTGGCCGTCCCCACCACGATCGTCCCGTTGTAAAACGTCACCATCCCCGTCGCAGCCGTCGGTGAGATCGTCGCCGTCAGCACCACCGCACTGCCCGCGTTCTGCGTCGTCGGCGAAGCCGTCAAAGTCGTCGTCGTTGCCGTCAGCGCGCTGCTGATCACCACCGACACCGCAGCCGAGTTACTGCCATCGTAGTTCGAATCCCCACCATAGTCCGCCGTCAGCGAATGCGTTCCCGCAGCCAGCGTTGTGTTCGTTAGCGTTGTCGAACCAGTGCTCAGCGTGCCAGTCCCCAGACTTGTCGTCCCGTCGTAAAACGTCACCGTCCCCGTCGCAGCCGTCGGCGTCACCGCCGCTGTCAGCGTAATCGAGGTGCCCGCAATGGCGGTTGCCGCGGAACTCGTCAGCTTTGTGCTCGAATCCGTGCTGATAAAGAAGTTCCCGCACCCAGCTAAACAGTTCGCCGCTATAAGAGCCACCAGAGCCAGCCCTACGCCGCGTACACACCCCACCCGCCCTATGACTGAACTCAAGCTGCAACCTCTTTCCTGTTCATCCTGCCGGAACTCTCGCTATAAGACGTGTCTACCAAGCGTTTTGTCTACACGCGCTCGCCATGGGCATAAGGCGAATCCGATAAAATGGGAACTGACCGGAGAGACCAGGTTTGGCCACAGCTTTATCCCGTTTCCTTTGCCTGACCGCATGCCTCGCCGGCAGCCACCTGCTTGTGGCGCAGGGCACCAGCGCCTCTACCATCCAGGTCCCGCCCAGCCCCACCACCCCTGATCACTCCTACGAACTCAAAGACTTCGGCAGCTACTTCCACAGCTTCAATGCCGCCCTCACAGCCTCCGGAGTCCATGACTCCGCCAATGGCTGGACCAACGTCCTCACCCCCGTCGTCAGCTACTCGTTCTCGCAGCATTATCTCTTCGACGCCAGCATATCGGTCTACCCGTACCACTACGCGACCGTCCAGGCCAACGCCACTCCTCCGTCTTACAGCAACAGCCTCGTCTTCGATGGCGGTGACGTTGGCGACGTTCTCTTGGAAGGCCACGCCGTCTTCTCGACGAAACACCTGCGCAATACCTCAACTTTGGCCGTTACCGCTCCCACCGGCGATCGCGCCGATGGCCTCGGCACCGGTCGCGCCACCTTCAACATCAGCAACCTCACCGAGCGCTACTTCGGCCACACTGGCCTTCTCGTCAATATCGGCGGCGGCAACTCCTCTGGCCTCATCAACCGCTTCGTCACGCAGGAAGACAACTCCCTCGGCCCTCTGGCTCAGTTCCAGGCTGGAGCGGAGACGTGGCTAACCCATGGCGTCTTCGCAGAAACCGTCGCCTACGAGCAGCTCCCCATTGGCGACCAGAAGACCTACGGCATCTACTATCTACAAGGTCGGCCCACAACCGTCGTCACCGGCCAGCGCGTCAGCGAAGATAACGGCTTCAACACCTCCGTCTTCATCCCGCTGAGCTCACACCTCACTCTGTCGAGCTCCTACAACCGAAGCCTGCGCTTCCATCTAGACACCGTCTCTACCGGCCTCACCTGGGTCTTGCGCGGCACCCGTCGTCAAAGCGACTCCCTCATCGACCGCGCCATGCGCGAAGCCGAACGCGAGACCACCACCACCCCCATGGTCAAGAAGTAGCAGCAGAAGCTCTAAGGCAGACTTTCCAGCTTCCCCACCTGCTCTTTTGTCAGCTGTTCGCGAATCTGCAGCAGCATCTGCGTATTCGCCTTCTGCAACGCCGCCCGGGCTTGGTTCACCGAGTCGATCGCCGCAAATAGCTGGCTCTTGTCCGCGTTCGGGTCCTTGCTGAGAGCCTCTACCTTCGCCTGCTGCGCCTGCCAATCCTTGTAGGTCTCGATGATCGCGGGCTTGTTCGCGTTGAAGATCGAATCCATCCGTCGCTGCTGATCGCGGCTGATATTCATCGTCTGCATCATCGACCGCTCGTCCCACCAGCGCCCCGTCGGCCCCAGCTTCACGCCGTTAGACGTTACGGTCGCAGGCCGGTTCGGTGCAGTCCCCGCAGTCGAACTACCCATGCCGCCGCCCGTCGGAGGAGGTCCACCCGGGCCACCACCCATGCCCGGCGGTCGGCCCGGCCCCTGTCCGCCGGGGCCATGACCACCCGGTGCCTGCGCGCGTGAGCTTCCACCTGCCACCACCAGCAGGAGCGCAAACATCCAACCGTGCCACGTTCGCACCTTCATTGAACTCTCACTCCCCGATGATCTTTCATCCGCTTGCCCGTCAAATCTTCAATGCGATACTCGCTGAACGGCGAGGGATCGTCAGCCTGCAGAGCGACATCGACTGATTGCATCAGGTCGTTATCCTGCAAAATCTGCTCCGCCGAATCCTCTTGCACGGCGAGCGGAGCCGGCTGACGCACAGCCACCGCCTGGTGCTCCCGGTGCCAGATCGCCGGTACGCTCACCGCCAGCACCAGCACCCCAGCCAGCACCCACCCCGCATGGGCCAAAATATGCCGTCGGCTGGTTACCACCTTTACCGGCCCAATCGTCAGAGATCGTGGGCTGAACGTCGGCTGAGCCTCACTCCACGCCATCGCGACCTCGCTGAAGCTATCCATCGACTGCGCAAAGCCGTTCAACTCCTGACGGCAGGCCTCGCACCCATCCAGATGCGCCTGCACCTCCGCAGGCACAACGCCGCCCAGAAACGAGTCTGCGAACTGCTCGTCAGTCAGATGGTGTTGGCCCTGCATCGTCATCGCTTCGCTCCCTGCTTCCCTGCCGTCGACGCCTTCGTCTCTTTACCGCCCAGCGCCTTCGCTCCCAGCTTCGCCCGGATCGCCGTGATCCCCCGGTGCATATGCGTCTTCACCGTGTTCGCTGGCATGCCCGTCGCCTCTGCAATCTCTTCTATATTCATTCCTTCGAAGAACCGCAGCAAGACCACCCGCCGCTGGTTCACCGAAAGTTCCTCCAAAGCTGCCTTCACACCCTCAACCTGCTCGGTCGCCAGCAGCTTCGTCTCCGCTGACCGCTCCGCGGATGGCAGAAATGATGCCATCTCCTGTACATCGACCGAAGTGCGGTGCGCCTTGCGCCAGAACTGAAACTTCTTCAGCCGTACCTGGTCCTGCACCAGGTTGTTCGCAATCGCAATCAGCCATGTACTCACCGCACAATCGCCGCGGAACGACGCCCGACCGTTATAAGCCTTCAAAAAACAGTCCTGCGTGATGGTCTGGGCCAGATCGTCGTCATTAATTGAAAACGAGACATACCGCAGCACCCGTGGCCAGTACGTCGCCACCAGCGCGTCGATGTCCTCCAGTTCGCTACTGGTATCCACCCGGCATCCCGCATAAATCATAGCGGCATCGATTACGTTTTGCATATCACTGCGTCGGACGATAGACCGACCTCTCGGTGGTTACAACTCAGCAAAATTCTTCCTCCCACGGCCCCTGGTCGCTGCTCCCTTTTGCCTATTCCCTGCCCCTAGGCATCCCCGCACCCCCGCCAATCCTCTATATCAATTGGAGATACCCCACATGCTGCGTCCCTTCTGGTCAGGCCACATGCAAATCTCGCTCGTTTCCTTCGGCGTCAAGCTCTTCCCTGCCACCGAAGCCAAGAGCGAGATCCACTTCCATCAGCTCTCGCGCAAAACCGGCGAGCGCATCCGCCACCAGAAGGTCAGCAGCAGCGACGACGCCACCCCTGTCGAAAAGGACGAGATCGTGAAAGGCTACGAGTATCGCAAGGGCGAATACGTCACCGTCGAGCCCAGCGATATCGAGCACATTCGCATCCCCTCACGCCATTCCCTCGAAGTCGCGCAGTTCGTCAACGTCTCCGAACTCCGCCCTGAGCTCTTCGAGAAGCCATACTTCGTTGTGCCTGAAAACGACCAGCAGGCCGAAGCCTTCGCCGTCGTCCGCACGGCCATGCAGACCGAAGGCAAGGCCGCACTCGGCAAGATTGCCTTCGGTGGCCGCGAACACCTCGTCGCTATCACCGCACCCGACGACAAAGCAGAAGAACGCGGCATGATGGCCTACACCCTGCGCTACGCCGAAGAACTTCGCGATCCTGCAGAATATTTCGGCGAGATCAAGAAAACTTCTGTCGACAACGACCAACTCTCGCTTGCCAAAGAGCTCATCAAGCGCAAGAGTTCACCCTTCAAGCCCGACGCGTTCAAAGACGAATACGAAGTCGCCCTGAAGCAGATGGTCGAAGCCAAGGTGAACAACGCTCCTCTGCCCGCCGAGGAGCCCGCTCCCAAGTCCGGCAAAGTCATCAACCTTATGGACGCCCTGCGCAAAAGCATCGCCCCCGCGTCGGAGCCGAAGCCCTCTACGCCAGCAAAGAAGGTTGCAGAAAAGCCTGCAGAGAAAAAGGGCCCACGCCTCGTGAAACCCACACCGAAGGCTGCGGCCAAGGCCGCAAAGTCGAGCAGACAGCGCAAATCCGCCTGAGGGTTACCCATGACGACTGCCAGAAAATCTTCGGCGAAGAAGGCCGTCGTAAAAAAGACTGCGCCGAAGAAAACATCCGTGAAAACGAAAGCTGCGAAGAAGTCTGCTTCGCCGTCGGCTGAGATTGATCGCCAGCTGGCTCTCTACCAGTCCATGCGCGACTTCAGCATCACCGCAGAACCAAGCGGCAAAGAGACGCCATTCACTGCGAAAGGCAAGCTTCCCTTCGTCATCCAGAAGCACGCCGCCTCGCACCTCCACTACGACTTCCGCCTCGGCTGGAACGGCGTCCTCAAGAGTTGGGCCTGCGCCAAAGGCCCCAGCTACTTCCCCGGCGATCGCCGCCTCGCCGTGCAAGTCGAAGATCACCCCATAGGCTACGGTGGCTTCGAAGGCATCATCCCGCAGGGCCAGTACGGCGGCGGCACCGTCATGCTCTGGGACCAGGGCACCTGGGAGCCGCAGCCCGGACACACCGACGTCGACGCCGGTCTCCGCGATGGCTCGCTCAAGTTCACCCTCCGCGGGACCAAACTCAATGGCAACTGGACACTCGTCCGCATGGGCGGCAAGGCTGCGAACGAGAAGAAACCAAACTGGCTCCTCGTCAAGGAACACGACGGCCTCGAACACAGCGAAACCGACATACCCATCATCGACTCCCAGCCGAACAGCGTCGTCACCGGTCGCTCCCTCGAGCAGATCGCCGCCCAGCAGGACCACACCTGGAACTCGAACGACCCTCGCGCGAAGCAGCAGAAAGAACCGCCGGGCCTCGTAGCCAAGCCCGCGGCGAGAGCCGCGAAGTCAGCCCCCAAACCCAGCCCCACCGAAGTCCCCAAGTCCCCCAAAGAGAAACTCCCAGCCTTCATCCCGCCGCAGCTCGCCTCGCAGGCCACCACGCCACCCGACACCGGCGCATGGCTGCACGAACTCAAGCTCGATGGCTACCGCATCCAGGCACGCAAGTCAGGCGACAAGGTCGAACTCCTCACCCGCACCGGCCTCGACTGGACGCACCGCATGAAGGCCCTCGCCGCCGACGTCGCGAAGCTCCCCGCCCACGACTGCCTCCTCGATGGCGAGGTCGTCGTCCTCGCCGACAACGGCACCACCAGCTTCGCCGACTTGCAGGCCGCCTTCCAAAGCGGTGGCAAAGCCCAGCTCACCTACTTTGTCTTCGACCTCCTTCATCTCGACGACCACAACCTCCGCGACCTCCCGCTTCTCGAACGCAAGAAGACCCTGCAGCAGCTCCTCGCCAACGCTCCTGCCGAGATCCGCCTCAGCGAACACCTCGATACCGACGGTGCAGCCATGTTCCAGAAGGCGTGCGAACTCCATGCCGAAGGCATCATCTCCAAGCGCGCCGACAGCCGCTATATCTCTGGCCGTAGCTCGTCCTGGCTCAAGCTCAAGTGCATCCGCGAGCAGGAGTTCGTCATCGGCGGCTTCACCCTCCCGGCCAAAGGCCACGCCGGCATCCACGGCATCGGCGCTCTCCTGCTCGGCTACTACGACGACGCTGGCCACCTCATCTACGCGGGCCGCACCGGCACCGGCTTCACCCAGAAGCTCCACAACTCCCTCCGCACCCAGCTCGAAAAACTCAAGCAGACCACTACCCCCTTCACCGATCCCCCCGCCGAAGCCCGCCGCGGAGCCGCCTGGGTCAAGCCCACGCTCGTCGCCCAGGTCCGCTTCGCCACCTGGACCTCCGACAACCTCCTCCGCCAGGCCTCCTTCCAGGGTCTCCGCGAAGACAAGCCCGCCAAAGAAGTCGGCCGCGAAGAACCCGTCGCCAAAACACCGACGAAAACTCACCAGCAATCCTCTTCGAAGGGTAGGCCTTCCAAGGATGGGGCTTTGGAGGGTGCAGCTTTGAAGGGTACGGGCTTCAGCCCGTACATAAAAGTCCCCAAAAAGACTGGGGCTTCAGCCCCGGAGGGTACGGATCTTCGCACCCCGAAAAGACTCAATCCGAACGCCTCCAAAACATTTGCAACCCACAAGGAAGCCAAAGTCACAGCCAAGCCCACCACCCAACACGCCCCCATCCGCCTCACCCACCCCGACAAAATCATCGACCCCGAATCCGGTACCACCAAGCAGCAGCTCGCCGATTACTACTGGGCCATCGCGCCCTACATGCTCCAGCAGATCGAAGGACGCCCGCTCTCCATCGTCCGCTGCCCCGAAGGTTCTATCAAGCCCTGCTTCTTCCAGAAGCACACCAACACTACGCTGCCTCCCGGCGTCGAATCCATAGACGTCCCCGACAAGAAGACCGGCAAGCCCGAAGCCTATATCACCGTCCGCACGCCCGAAGCCCTCGCCGGCCTCGCGCAGATCGGCGTCCTCGAAGTTCACCCCTGGGGCTCGCAGAACGACGACCTCGAGCACCCGGACCGCATCATCATCGACCTCGACCCCGACGCCGCCATCTCCTGGCCCACCCTCGCCGCCGCAGCCGCCGAGGTCCGCGCCCGCCTCAAAAAACTCGGCCTCGAATCCTTCCTCAAATCCACCGGCGGCAAGGGCCTGCACATCGTCGTTCCCATCGCACCCGACCACGACTGGCCCACCGTCAAAGCCTTCGCTCATAACTTCGTCCTGCAGCTCGAAAAAGATAACCCCCGCCTCTACCTCACCAAGATGTCGAAGGCCGCTCGCAAAGATCACATCTATCTCGACTACCTCCGCAACGAGCGCGGAGCCACCGCCGTCGCCGCCTTCTCCCCTCGCGCCCGCGCAGGCATGCCCGTCTCTCTGCCGCTCCCGTGGTCCGACCTCAAGCTCCCCGAGCGCCCGCTCTTCTACCTCTCCAACTTCGCCGACTGGAAGTCCCGCCTCCGCTCCAACCCCTGGAAGCAGCTCCCCACCCTTCACGATCAGACGATCCCTACACCGCAGGGCTAATCGCCAAAGACCTCATCGTGGCGACCTCCCTGCCTCTCTCTTCTCTCCAGAAACACCTCCCCTAAAAAGCAAACTGAAGCGAAGTCGAGATCGTCCGAGGCGCTCCCAGGTGCGCCGTGTTCGCACTTGCATTCGAACCCGTAATATCCCCCGCCGCAATCGTCGAGTAGTACCGCGTGTCCGTAATGTTGTTGCACGTGAACCGCAGCGTGGCCAGCTTCGTAAACAGCGCATGCTGGTATCGTGCGCCGAAGTCGAACGTGTTGTAGCCCGTCGTCGTGTGCAGGTTCTGATCATCCTGAGGACGCTTGCCCACAAACTGCCAGTCCCCCGTCAGGCTCAGGTTCGCCACACCTGGCACGCGGTACTCGCTTAGCAGGTTCGACTTGTACGCCGGGATACCCACGAACCGCTTGCCGTTCGTCGAGGCCACGTTCGTATCGTTCAGCCGCGCATTCAGTGCAGTAAAGCCGCCATCGATCAGCAGCCGGTGAAACACCGTGCCCTGCGCCGAAATCTCCGCGCCATAGTTCACCTGCTGCCCGGCAATCGTATAGATCGTCTGCGTCGCGCTGCCGTTGTAGGCCAGCGTATCGGCAAACGGTCGCTGCAGCCGGAACAGCGCCGCCGTCACCGCCAGCGGACGGGCCTCGGTCTTTACGCCAATCTCCCACTCCTTGCTGCGGTACGGAGCCAGCGACTGGTTCGCGTTCACCAGTGTATTCACGCCATTCACGATCGTGCCGCCCGGCGCAATATCGCCCTGCTGCAAGCTGCTCGCATACGTGCCATACACCGTGGACCAGCTCGTAGGCTTGTACATCACGCTCGCCGAAGGACTGATGCCCTGCTTGTTCGATCCGCTCGTCCGCGCCGTCGCCGAGTTGTTGTCCACGCCGATCCAGTCCTGGCTCGCCGCCAGCCGCACCAGGAAACGGTTCTTCCAAGAAAGCAGATCGCCAAGGTTGAACCCCTGCTGATGCACGACAGCCGACTGGTACAGCCCATGGTTCTGTGGCAGCCCTGCCAGCGGAGCGTTGAAGATCTTCGGCGCATTCACGTTCGCCGAACCCAGCGCCAGCGTCGCCGCCGCAGGCGAGGTATACGCATACTGGTTGAACCGGTATCCCTCGCTCGCCAGAACCACATCCTGCTTGATGCCCCACCTCTGGATCACGCCCGTGATGTATCCCAGGTCGCTCTCCACGCCAAAGCGCGGCGCAAAGCCAGCCGCCAGCGACGAGTTGTAATCGCCTGCGTTATCGCTGATCGTGTTCACCGGCGTATCGATAAAGCGGTCCAGCCGCTGCGCCAGTCCACCCGCCATCGCATGCCAGTTTGGCGTAAAGTCATGCAGCAGCCGAACGCTCGTGCTCTGCGTCGTCAGGTTCACACCCGCGTACGCCTGCCCATAGCCACGGACCGTCGGGTCTGGCGCACTCGGCAGAAGGAAGTCCGGCGCAGCCGCGTTCGTCTTCGACGAAGGCCCGTAGCTGAACCAGCCCGGACAGCCGCGCTGCACAATGTCATACACGCTGTAGTGCGCATCGATCGTCGTGTGATCGGTCGGTCGCAGGTCGAATGCGAACTCCGCCAGCCGACGACGCAACCGGCTCGCCTCTACAAACTGCGTGCCATCCCCGTACAGCAGATTTGAGCGATAGCCCAGGATCTTATGCGGCCCCAGACGGCCACCGAAGTCGCCATAGATCGTGCCCACCGTGCTGCTGTCCTGCTCGAGATAGATGTTGTTAGTGCGCTCTTCCGTCGGCCGCTTCAACACGAAGTCGAACATGCCCGACGGGTTCGCGGGGCCATACATCGCAGCGCCCAGGCCGTTTTCCACCTGCAGCTCCTGGTACTGCTCCATCGCATTGCCACCGGTAATCGCGATCGCCATGCCATCCATGCGCGTGTTCTGCGCGATGCTGCCCTGCACGCCGCGCGTCGCGGGTCGCAGAATCTCCGGACCCTGCTGCTCCGTGTACGACACCAGCGGAAGGTACTTCATTGTGTCCTTGAAGCTTTTCACCTGCGTGTTCTGGATCTCGTCCGCCGGCATCACCGTAATCACATACGGCTGGTTCACGATCGGCGCATTGCCCATCACCCCGCGGTCCACCTGCGCCACGGAATACCCATTCGCAGCAGTACCCGAGATCCCCGCCGTCACCGTCACCGAAGCATTCGCACCCGAAACCTGCAACGCCACATCGCGCGTCACGCTCTGGCTCGCCACCACCACGCCGTCCACATCGACCACCGCGAACCCGTCCTTGCGGGCCTCCAACCGATACGTCCCAGCGGGCACGCCGCCAAACCGATAATGCCCCGCATCATCCGTCGTCGTTCGTAGACCGCTCGACCGCATCCCGCTCGACAACGTCACCACCGCATGGCTGACCGCTGACTGGTCGGGATCGCTCACCGTCCCACTCACACTCGCCTGCGCCCATGCCTTCGCCCCACCAAACGACAACAGGCAAACACCCCCCACCAGAGCCAACCGCCAACGACAGCCAGCTTTTGCAACCTCAGAAATCTGCTTCATGCGCTCCTCAGAAAAACTACCCACTCGTCACGACCGTCGACAGGCCGGCAAACATCGCCCGCCGCGTCGTCGTTTCGAGCTTTTTTGCTTAGTTTCGGGTTCGAACAAAGAAGGGCACTCCCTTCATTCGCGTGTGTTCAAACCACAGGACAGGATTGACCTATGCAGATGTCGACATACGACCCAATACTCTATATAACGTATCAAACCGTATAGAAACGTCAAAGCTTGGGCACGCGCTACTTCCCACCGGTGTCCCTCTTTCCCGCCAATTCTTGTCAAGCCCCCGCGACTGTAACCTGTTCATTGCAAAAGGAATAAAGTTGCATGTTTACCTTTTCCAATCTGCTATCATTAAGTTATAGAGGCAAGCGAAGAGGCCAGGGATCAGATCCCCGGCCTCTTCGCTTCTGGATGGACTTATCTGCACCAGTTTGGCTCTTATTTCCAGACCTAACCGGCTCCCTTTCAATACTTTGACCTCGAAAGTATGGGGGGAGAGGGGGGAGGGGGAGTATCAGCCTTTTCCGCCGACCCTTCTACTTGAGCCAGATTCCGGAAGTTCATCAGCGTGTTGAACATCATTCGGTACTCGCCAAGGTTCTGCCAGCGCCACACCGGATTCGTCGTAAACATCACAACCTCGCCCTTTCCGACAGGCGCAACGACCACCGCAGCGCGGCCCTTGATCTCATCCGCGCCGTTGAACAGACCGCTTAATACCGACTTCTCCCCGCCTGGAAACCGCATCAGCACATTCGTACGGTTCATCTCGGCAGGCATTCGCAACAAAGGCCCATTCGCATAACGCACGGGAACCGTCTTCTCCGAGTAGCCATAAAAAATCGGATTCTCCGGATGCGTAATCTCCGCCTCCACAATCGGTCCCGGAGCATAGAACTTGCCAGCCGGAGTTCCGCTGTCGATCGTCGGCGTCATCCCGAAGTCCACAGGAAACGCACTCGAAGTCCCCAGCGTCACCAGAAGTCCACCGCTCTCGGTAAACTTCTCCAGCTCCACAACGCCCGCAGCTCCCATTCCGCCGGAGATGTCCTCCGACGATCCGTAGTCGCCGAGAAACTTGAACTTCTCCGACTTCACATAAGGCAACGGCTTATCGCCCTTGGGAATATCGACGACCATCGCCTTCGCATTCCGCACCTGGTTCGGAATCAGCACCACGTCATAGTCCTTCGCCAGATCGCCCTTCAATACGCGTTCCTTGAAGATCAGGTCGTAAGGCACCTTGTACTGATCGAACGTATAACGGACCCAGCCAACATCCTGCGTTCCGCTCCACGTGCTGAAGATCGCCAGCCGCGGCAGCGGAGCCTCATGCTTCTCTACCTTCGGCATCGCCGCAAGCGCAGTCACATTCAACCCGAGCTCCTTCGCCAGCGGCTTCAACGCACCGCCAGCGCTGGCTGGAACCAGGAACGTCCCCGCAGCAAACGTCGTGCCATCCACCGCAAACGGCTTCTCGGCGATCTGCACCGCTGCGTCCTTCAATCCGTATCTCAGAGTCACGAGGTTCGGCGAACCATGGTCCGCAACCGCGTAAACAGCAACTGAAGCCGCATCTTTCAGGGTTCCAACCGGCTTTGTCGCCTCCACCAGATCCACCGCGACCGCCTGTACCGCAATGTCCTTCGTCGGCTTGATGACCGTGTTCGTCATCAGGCTCATCGTCCACGCGCTGTCGTCGTAGGTCGTCAACTCAGGATCAGGATCGACCTGCTTGCCCAGCAGCGTCTTCGCGAGCGGTCCATAAGGCTGGTTCGACTTCACAATCAACGAACCAGCAGGATACTCACCATCGCTCAACTTGATCGCCGACTTCGCGCGACCCACCTCGATGCCCTGCATCCGAAGAATGTGCAACACGAACGCCACGCGCGTCGGGTCTTCCTGATCTGCCGGAATCACAAAGCCGTAAGGCGCATCTTTGGTACCGGCCGTAACCGCATTACGGCTTTTTACGTAGTAGTCCTCAAGCAGCACCTGCGGAAACGCCGACGCGAACTGCAGCGACGTCAGCACGCCCGTCTCGGCATAGTTCGTGTTGTTCCGCATCGACCACAGCACTTCTTTGTATGGAGGATTGGGCCGGAACCATTGCCGCTTCGTCGCGTCGCCGCCCGCTCCTCCGCCTCCACCAGTTACCGCGGGATTTGGGTTCGAGATGGTCCGCTGCATCGTCGTCGCTCCAGCGTTGCCCATAATCTCGTAGAAGCGCATCAACCCGTTGTGGTTCGTTGCCATGATCGCTACGTATCCCGGCGACCACGCATCGACATAGCCATGCGTCCACACGCCGGGCATTCCATACTTCGTCAGCTGCGACATGTCCCAGTTGGAAAGCATCGGAAGCTCGCCATAGACGATCGGATCCCACAGCGGGTTCTGCGGTGCCTGCCCGCTGTAGATATAAAGAAACGGAACAGATTCATGCAGATCGTGAATGATCGGCGGATGCCATTGCAGATACCAGTTCAGAAAGTTCTGGTTCGCCGCTCCCGCATAGTTGATGTCACGATTGTCGTCATGCTTTGTGTACTTGCCCCAATACGGAACGCTGGACATCTTTTCATAGTTCGTCACATCCACGTTGTGCGCGAAGTACCAATCAATCGAGCGGTCACGGCCATCGGGATCAGCCACCGGCAGGATCGCCACGACGACCTCCGAACGTATCTTCTGGATCAGCGGCGAATCCTCTGTCACCAGTCGATACGCCAGTTCCATCAGCATCTCCGGAGGTCCTAACTCCGCGCTGTGCAGACCGCCCGATAGTGTGTAGATCGGCTTCGTCTTCGCAATGAGCGCATGAGCCTCCGCATCGCTCAGCCCACGCGGATCTGCCAGCCGCGCCAGGTTTTTGCGGTTATCTTCCAGATGAGCTATCGAGTCCTCGGAACCTACGAAGACGATGACCGAGTCGCGACCTTCCTCGGTCTTGCCGATCCGCATCACCTTCACGCGACCCGTATGCGCTGCCAGTGAGTCGTAGAAGCGGAGCACGTCGGCATAGTAGGTCAATTGCTTGGGCGCGCCAATATGATGACCCAACACATCCTTCGGCGAAGGCACTTGGGAACTCGCAGGCAGATGGTCCACCAGCGGGCTCAGAAACTCCGGCTTTGTCGTCCAATCCTTCACGCTCGCGGCAAAGTCGGTGTCCATGGTCTGGGCCACGCAGGCTGCGGAAGAGGCGACAAGAAACACGGACAACACCGCTGATAGGCGCTTCGGCATAGGAACGTTCTCCACCTTTAGAGGATCTTCGCCCTATACTAACGCGCCGCTTACCTGGCGGACGACGCGGTGAGTAGCTTCGTCACTTCCTCCAGCGTTGGCATCGACGGCTGCGCTCCCGCACGTGTTACCGAGACCGCTGCAACTGCGCACGCAAATCGGGCCGCCTCAGCGGGCACTTGTCCTTGCGTCAGGGCATAGGCAAAGCCACCATTGAAAGCGTCACCCGCAGCGGTCGTATCGACGGCCTGCACCTGGAAAGGCTGTATACGCACACTCTCTACATCCAGGCCCTTCAGGTAAACGCCGCGGCTGCCCAACTTCAGAATGACGTTGCGAACACCTGTTTCCAGCAAGCGATCCGCAGCTGCTGCTGCAGACGCATCCTCCGCAATCTCGCTCTCGATAGGCTCTCCGAGGAAGCCTAGCAGCAACTTCGTTTCGCTCTCGTTTGGCGTCAGCCAGGTGACGTTCGTCAACAACTCAATGGGGAGTCTCTGCGCGGGTGCGGGATCGAGGATGAACGGAATGCCGTACTCTGTTGCCATCTCTCCGAGCCGAACGATAGTGTTCATTGGCACCTCAAGCTGCGCGAGAATGACTGCGGCATTTCGCAGCAGGTCGGCATGTTTCTCCAGCTCTGCCGGTGTGAGCGCATGGTTCGCACCCGGGATGACGACGATGGAGTTGCCACCTGTCTCGGTGACAAGAATCACCGCTGTGCCCGAAGGCTTCTCGACAGAAAGCACGGCGGTCGCGTCCACACTGTCCTTCTGCAACGCCTGTCGCAACTGATCGCCGAAGCCATCGCTGCCGAGGCGTCCTACCATCGCTACATTGGCACCAAGCCGAGCTGCGGCCACGGCCTGATTGGCTCCCTTGCCACCGGGAAAGGTCGCGAAATCATTCCCCGTAAGCGTTTCACCCTCAAGAGGCATGCGCGAAAGATAGGCGACAAGATCAAGGTTCAGACTACCGACGACTACGATGCTCTTCATGCTATTGATATCTCCGAGCAGGTTAGTGCGAGACGAGCGGAGCAGCCGCGATACAACCGAGGCCCGCGAGAAAAAAGAAAAACATCCAGGGAATGAGTCGTCGCGAGGCCTGCGGCGCTGTCGCGAACTCCTTCCACACGAAGACACCCCAGATCGCTGAGACCATCGTTGCGCCTTGCCCAATGGCATAAGACACAGCAGGGCCCACGAGATTCGCCTTGGAGGCGACGAAGCTGGCGACGGCCCCGGTGCACCAGATCGCGCCTCCGACGGCTCCCCAGAAGTGCCACGAACCCTTTGCGCCGGCATATTGCGAGAACGTCGTTGAACGCTCGCCGGTTAAGGAATATTTCATCAACACACTGTTCAGCGGGACCGTACAGATCGCTACGCCAAGCGCGAAGATGAATGCTACGACATACGGTCCAAGCGCGTGTTCTCCAAGTGTGGACTTGGCGACCAGCGGAAAGAACGTCCCCATGAGCACACCGCTGACGATGCTCAACATAACTCCCCGACGACTGACAGTGCCGCTCGCTTCGCGGCGCTTGTAAGCCATAGCGTCAAGCAGAATGGCGACGCCCACCAGCGCGACTCCACCGAAGATCAGCAGTGGATTGCCCGCAGGGTTAAGGATGTAGTTGAGTACAACGCCAACTATGAGTGCCAAGCCAATGCCTACAGGAAATGCCACCGCCATACCGGCGACGTCAATGGCTGCAACCAGCAACAGGTTCGCAATGTTGAAGACAACACCACCGGCCAGAGCATAGAGCAGGTGATGTCTGTCGCTCTTGTGCAGGTTTGCGAGGAATGCTGTCGGGCCGCCGTTCAGGCTGCCGAGTGTGAAACCCCAGAGGAGACTGCCGAGGATTATGCCAATTACGTAGTCCCAATAGAAGAGCGAGAAGGAGTAACCGTGCGTCAGCTTGCGGGTATTGGCCCATGATCCCCAGCACAACATGCTGGTGAGCATGACGACGAGAACGGTTCCGTACGCTTGCGGCTGAAACAAGAGACACCTCGAAGAGCAGTTGCACACGCTCGTTTGTGCGAACTGTCAGCATACCCCAGACAAAGCAAAACGAGACAGGAAAGGATTTTCCTGTCTCGTTCGTCGGGTGCTGCGTTGAAGGCTAACCGATGTATGGTTTGGCGTAGTGCGTGGACCACTCGACCAGATCCGCATTCATAAAGCGCCAGGTGCCGTGCTTCGTGTCGACCTCCATAAGCATGTACGCGTTGGGATCGTAGCGAGTCGCTGCCATCACATAATGCTGAGGGCCATAGGTACGGCCGTTGTCGATCCACTTGTGCTTGTGGCCGGAGATGACGAGCTGGATCGTGTCCTTGTATTTCTGTAGCAGCGGATAGAGGCCATAGTCAGCGAACTCTGTCGGCTCATCGAGATCGAGCGGATAGTGAATAAAGACAAAGGTCGGTTTGTGCTGCTGCAGTTGCGCTTCGAACCAGTGCAGTTGCTCTTCACCAAGAGAACCGCGTCCGGGGTTGAAGTTGCTCGCCGTATTGTCCTGCGTGGAGCCGAGAAAGTTATTGAGGTGGATGAACTTGTAGCCCTTGTAGTCCAGCATCGAGTAGGGCTTGGCGTTGAACTTGGCCTCGAAGAGGCGATGGCTCAGCTCACGCGGCACACGCTTCACGTCGTAGTCGTGATTGCCAAAGCCCAGATGCACCGGCATCTTGAACTTGTCGGTGATGGCTTTGGCGTTATCGAGCCTTGTGGTGTTCTCGAAATAGAAGTCGTAGTCGATCGACGGATAGTTGTGAAAGTAGTCGCCGAGCAGAAAGACCTGCTCGATACCAGGGTTGAGCGAGTTGATGAGGTCGCGCGCAGAGATGAGACGAGGCGTGGTGAGTAGGATGCTCTCATTGTCCTCCACTCCGTTCTCGCTGCCCTTTACGTAGAAGTCGTCAATGATGTGCGTATCGGCGACAAGCGCGAAGTAAAACTTGTTGGAGGTGTGGGCCGCGCGAACCTGCTCAGCCCAGAGTTGCCGGGTGAGCAGGTTGCCGAACGACGCAGCGCCAAGTGCAGAGAACTGGCGACGATTCATGTTTGATCTCCAGATTCGAGACGAACGTTAGAAGACGATCTTACCGGCGAACTGCAGAACACGTGCCGGGAAGGCCGAAGTCACACCGGACGCGAGTCCGAAGCTGCTGGAACCAACCGTCTCCGAAGAAGGACCTTCGTAGTTGACTTTATTGAGAAGGTTGAAGGCCTCAGCGCGGAAGTCAAACTTCACGTTGCGAACCAGATCGAACTGCTTGTGCAGCGCAAAGTCCAGGTCGTAGTAAGGATCGAGACGCAAACTATTGCGGCCAGCATTGCCGTAGGGCTGGTTGGCCGTGGGCAGGCTGAACGAAGCCGAATTCAAAATCAGCTCCGTCGTGTTCGTCTTGACGCGCTGCGACTTCGGTAGAACGCCGACGCCGGTCTGGTTCGGACGCTGGTTCAGAATCGTGCTTACCTGCTGGGCCGCGGTGGGCGAGTAGATCACGTTGAATGGCAAACCACTGTTGATGTTGTTGATGGCGTTGACCTGCCATCCGCCGAGAATCTCCTGCATCCAGATGGGAGAGTCGCCACCAAAGGTGCGGCCCTTTCCGTAAGGAAGGTCGTACACGATGGAGAGCGTTTCATTCAGCGGCTGATTGTAGCCGGAAGGTCCACGCTCGCCGCGCGGGTTCGCCAGATTGATGCGCGAGTTATCGCCATCGTTGGTGTCGAGATGACCACCGGCGTTATCAATGGCACGCGACCACGTGAAGGAGTTCAGCAGGTACAAGCCGTGGCTGGTACGGTGCTCGAACTTGGTCTGCAGAGCGCTGTAGAGCAGGTAGCCGGCAGGCAGCGTCTCTTCGATCGTGTTGAACGTCTGAATGGGACGACGCGCCGCGAGCGAGAGGCAGCCTGTGGTAACGGTAGCATTGCAGGTCGCTGTTACAGGATTCGGCGAGGCCTGGTTCAGATCGGCCAACGTCTCAAGCTTCACGCCATGTTCGCCAACATAGGCAACCTCGAGGGTGTCGTGGCTGCCAAGCTGACGTTGCACAGTGAGATGGTAACTCTGTACGTAGCCTGTCGGAAGATTCTTTGGCAAGTAGCGGACCTGGGTGTTAAGGGTGCTAGCTGCAGTGACATTGGCAGGGTTGGCGAAGTTGGTGGGGTAGCCCTGGTAGCTTGCGCGGAAGCAGGGGTTTGGGTTGGCGGGATTGTAAGCAACAGCAGCCTGGGCCGTGGTGCAGAGCCCAAGCGAAGGGGTCTGCGTGATGGAGGTATTTACGACGTACGGAATGTTGTAAACGAGCAGGTTCTCGCCGCCTTCGCGGTTGAACTGCGCGTAGCCGATGCCATAGCCCGCACGAATTACGGTCTTGTTATCGATCTGGTAAGCAGCACCGACACGAGGAGCAAAGTCCAGCTTCGGCATGTTTACGAGTGCACGGTTGTAGATGGAACCGTTCGAAGCCGTAATCATGGTTTGAGTGGAAGGATCGTAGTTGGCGAGATGGTTCGCAGACTCCCACTGCGGCGTCACGAGTTCATAGCGGAGACCAGCGTTGACCGTGAGCTTCGGTGTCAGACGAACATCATCCTGTACGTAGAAGAAGTGCATCCGCTGATTGAGGTTAGCCACCGTAAAGTTGTTGAGCTGGTAGGTATTGCGAGCACCGAAAAGGAAGTCGGCAAGTGCAACAGCTTCTTTGGTGCCGTTATCGGCTGCGGCCGTAGTGGTGGCACCGTTCGTCGAGCTGTAGTAGCCGGCGTAGGTATCAGCACCATAGGACGGGTTGAAGTCGTCGATGGTGGTAAAGATCGCTTGATACTCATAGCCGAACTTGTACGTGCTGCGACCCTTGGTCCACGTGTAGTTGATCTTCGGGTTGTAGACGTAGGGGTTCTGGAACTGGGGATTGCTGGTGAGCGAGCCAAATTGCGAAAAATTATTTACATTCTGCGCGTTGAGGCTGGTGACTTCAGGGCCCGTGGTGGGAAGACCGACGATGCCGCCTTCGAGGCTGGGGAGGCTGTGACCGTAGGGGGTCTTGCCGCCATCCGTGCGCGTAAAGGCAAAGCGCGCGTCGATGAGGTGATTGGCATTGAAGCTGTGCGTTACGCCGCCAGCAATCTGCTGGTTGAAGATGAGCACGTAGCCATTGCTGTTACCGCCGGCCGAACCCTGAATGGCCGGTGGCGAGAAGATATTGCTGAGGTGGTGGCTGTAGCGAACGAACGCCGTGGTCTTCGGGTTGGCTGTGTAGTCCACACGCACATCACCCTTGTCATCCTTGATGGTGTCGGACGGCAGAGAAACGTAGTTATTGGAAACGATACCCGCGAGGTTCGGGTTCGGAAGAGCAGTGATAACGCCCTTCGCGAAGCTGGAGATGCTGGGATCGGTGAACGGAATGAACGTGGGGTCCGTTGTGTTGCTGGTGCCCTGGTAGACGGTTCCATTGTACGGATTCGTCAGCTTAATCGCAGCGGGATTGGGAATCGCTGCTGTCGGCACAGCGTAGAACACGTAGCCACCCTTGGCAACGGCAATCGCGCTGGTGCCGTTCTGATCGGTGTCAGGTACGGTCGCCGTATTGATCTGGTGCGTGACCTGGCGCATGCCTTCATAGTCCGCGAAGAAGAAGAGCTTGTCCTTGATGATGGGACCGCCGAAGGTGGCACCGAACTGGTTGCGGTTCAGGGTGGGCTTCTGGGCTTTGCCGGTGACGGTGTTGGTCGGCGGCAGGAAAGGACCAATCGCGTTTAGCGATGTGTTGCGGATGTATTCGTACACGTTGCCATGAAACTGGTTGGTGCCGCTCTTGATCGATACGTTGATGACGGCACCGGCGGAACGACCGTACTCGGCGCTGTAGTTGTCGGTCTGCACCTTGAACTCGTCGATCGCATCAGGCGAGGGCTGGATGGCCTGGTTTGAGAAGTCCTGATTCGAAGTTCCGTACGAGTTGTTATCGACACCGTCGAGGAGGAAGTTATTGAACTCGCTGCGCATGCCGTTCACGTTGAAGCTGGCATCGCGGCTGGAATCGGATGTGGTGCTTTCGAGGATGTTGCGGCGAACGCCGGGAACGAGCGCGGCGAGATCGGCGTACTCACGACCGTTGAGGGGGATGTTCTGGACCTCGCGGGCGCCGATGACCTGGCCGCGATCACTCGCATCCGTCTCAAGGATTGCGGCGGCGGCGCTGACGGTGACGGTATCGCTCTGCGAACCGATCTGCATGGTGAGATCCACGCGCTGGTGAGCGGCGACCTGTACGGAGAAGTTCTCGGTCTTGCTCAGGGTAAAGCCGTTCGCCTCAGACGAGACACTGTACTGGCCGACTTTGACATCGGTGAACTGGTAGGCACCCTGGTCATTGGTCTTCACGGTGACCTTAGATTTGGTGCCCTGATTGGTGAGGGTAACGGTCGCGTTTGGAACGAAGGCGCCGGAACTGTCTCGAACGTACCCGAGCACAGAGGCGGTCTCAAACTGCGCCATCGCCAGAAACGGGCAGACGACGAGCAGGAGCAGCGAGATTGATAGACGTAGCAGATTGCGCATGGTTCTCCAGAAAAGTCTTGCAGGGGTTAGCTGACGAACTCTAGAACTCTATGGGGAGTGAGGTCAGGATGTCCATGCGTGACACTATCTGGAGATTGTTGCTAGACGATAAAAGTCCCGTTACAGTTCGCCGGTAGCTAGCCAATTTGCTGATCAACTATGGCGTTTTAGCCTCAAATGAATATTCAGGCGGAACCCTCAGGCTTGCGAGCTGTTTAGGGTAGCTGGAAGTCCATGACGACGGTAGCATTCATACCAATCGGTTTGTCGTTGTAGAGGTAGGGACGATAGCGCCAACGCTGCAAGGCATCGGCGGCGGCGGCCTGCAAGAGTGGAGGTCCGCTGATGATACGGGTGGAGATGACAGAGCCCGTCGGGTCCACCTCGGCTTCGAGCTTGACCTCTCCCTGAACATGCAGCGCGGAGGCCGCGGAAGGGTATGCGGGAGCCGGGCTGTAAGTGACATTGGCCGCCATGGAACCAAGCGAGGTAGCGCGGACGGTGGCCTTATGCACGACCCCGCCTATGGGGCTATTGTTACCTGGGCCAGCCAGCGGCGCGACATAGACAGGCGCAGGAGTCAGGTTCGGGCTGGAGGATAGAGCACTGGATGAGGGCGTGGGCGAATGGCGGAGAAGACGAGGGGAGCTCGAAGCTTCAGTCGGCGCAGACCTCGCCACAGCTGTGAGCTGTGTGGATGGCGAAGGTTTACCGTTCGGCCCGCTTGGAACGGCAGGTGGTGAGGCGATGCCGGATAACCTAGAAGCGGTGGGCCTTGAACGCGGCGTGAAACCGCTTGGCTGCGATACAGGCGGAGTGGAGATTGTGTGGCTAGGCCTTTTGTCCTTTGCAGGAGTGATCCCTTCTTGATTCTGAGAAGAACTGGCCATGCTTTTGCTGGCTTCTGCTGCCGAAGGAGCTTCGAAGGGTGTTGGCGAAACAGTTGTCGCGCTGGTGCCCGGGTTGTTTGGCGGAGAAGGACGGAAGAGCCAGAATCCGCCAAACAGCGCCAGTAGCAGGCAGGCAGCGACAGCGAACCAGAGCAACGGACGATGAGCATCTTCGTCCTGCGGCATCTCAAAGATGAGTGGAGTGTCTTCCCGCTCATCATTGGCGACGTGTGCAACAGCCGCTGTCGGAACGATGGCTGGAGCTTCTACCAGAGGGGCGGCGACCGGCGCCACGACAAGAGGCACGAAAGCGGTACGCGGAGCAACCGGGGTATCGAAGGCGTTCCGGGCATCCATTAGGAAACGCAGCAAAAAGTGGGCGTCGGCCTCGCTTGCCGAGGCGGCAAAGGCCGGGCCGGCAGAGGCGATCGCCAGCATCCCAAGCAGATCAGAGTAGCTGATCTGCTTATCGCTGGCATTAAGAAAGACCCATACATGCGAGGTGAGGTCGCGAGAGAAGGCACGGTCAGTACGGACACGCGTGGCAACAGAGCTAAAGCTCGCGGAGGTGTTAAGAGCCACACCGGCTTTGTTGAAGAAATCGCACAACTCCGCAATCTCGCTTGCGCAGCGGACGGACACCTCTTCGAGCTGGAGCGGTTGCAACATGTCTGCTTACCTTTCGTGCCGGTGAAACGCGGTCCTATTCTAGGTTAGACACAACGCCGGGCAAGATGTTGCCTTCTGTGTGAATTGGGCCGGTATTGGGAGGCCCGCAGTCGCTTTCAGGAAAAGTTAAGCCTGATGCGCGAGAATGGCGTGTATGAGAGTTCTCGTTGTCGAAGATGAGCTTAGGCTCGCGACAAATATTGTGGCAGGCCTGCGTGAGGCAGGGTTTGCCGTCGATCATGCGATCGACGGCATCGAAGGGCTGGCCTATGCAGAGCAAGGTCTATTCGATGTGATCCTGCTGGACCTGATGCTGCCGAGGCGCGATGGAAAGAGCGTGCTGCAGGCGATTCGCAATAAGGGTGTGCACAGCCCTGTGCTTATCCTCACGGCACAGGAGGGCAAAACCTCAGTCATCGACTTGCTGAACCTGGGTGCTGACGACTACCTGGCAAAGCCGTTCGATCTGGGCGAGCTGATCGCGCGGGTAAAGGCGCTGATCCGCCGCTCCAAAGGAACATCCTCTCCGCTACTGCGCGTGGTGGATCTCAGTATCGACACCGTACGACAGACGGTGACCCGGGGCAAGAAATCAATCGATCTCTCCCCGACGGAGTATCGGATACTTGAATATCTGGCTCACCGGCCGCGGGCTGTGGTTTCAAAAAAAGAGCTGCTCGAGCATCTGTACGACTATGACTGGGAACACCACTCGAATGTGATCGAAGCGCACATCTCCAATCTGCGACGGAAGCTGACGCTACCGGGTGCCGAGCCCATCATCGAGACATTGCGGCATCGAGGTTACCGTCTATACGCAGAGGGAGAGCTATGAAGACCAGCGCGTCGATCACGCGACGACTTATGCTGGCTGTACTCCTCATGCAGTGCGTGGCGGCTCTGGTGCTTATTGCAACGGTCGCAAATCATGAGCGTCACGTGCAGTTTACGGTATTCAAGACAAATCTCCGCGCTAGTGCAAACACATTGTTCGGAGCTTTGCAGGAAGCCGACGCGCGGGATGGAAGCATTGTGTTGGACCTGAACGGTCTGCCGCAACCATCCAAGGCGGTGTACAGCGCGATCGAAGCGGATGGCCGCGTGCTGGGTGCACAAGGCGAAGCTCCAAGACTTTCGACGGCCTCGGGAACGTTTACGGACGCGTACATAGGTAATGAGCACTATATCTTCTACGTGCTGACTGGCGAGCGTGCGATCGATCCAGGAAAGCCGTTTGCGGTCTATCACCATATTCGGATCACGTATGGACTGCCGATGGGCCGAGTTTGGCACGAGATCCTCGAGGCCATTCGCTTCTTCGCTCTTGCAACGCTGCTTTTGCTTGGCCTTACAGCAATCTTTCTTACATGGTTGATTCGGCGATTCTTGTTTCCCATACGAGAGCTCGCTACGGAGGCCGACCGGATCGACTCCGATAGCTGGGTCTTCGATGCCCCGCCGAGCAGCAAACACTTTATCGAACTGCGCCCTTTAGCCTCTGCTATGGAAAAGTCTGTGCTTCGCCTTCAGTCTTCGTTTGAACAGCAGCGAAGATTCACCAGCGACGCTGCACACGAACTGAAGACGGATCTCGCCATCGTCAAATCATCGCTGCAAGTGTTGAACATGAGGCGACGCTCTGTAGAGGAGTATGAGCAAGGACTTTTGCTGGGGCTAGATGACATCGGCCGTCTGGAGACGACCGTGCAGAAAATGCTGACTCTGGCACGTCTCGAACAAGCGCCGAGAAATTACAACCAGAGCTGCAACTTTGCAGAAGCTGTGCTGGAGGCAATAGCGCAAAGCCAGCCATTTGCAGAGCTGAAACAGGTCCAGGTGGAGGAACGCATTACTAAAGAGAATTTGTTCGTCGTGGCTAGCAAAGATGACGCGCTACTGCTGTGTTCAAACGTGCTAATGAACGCTCTGCAACATTCGTCCGCAAAGGAATCGGTAGAGATCTCGCTGACGTGTGAGAACGGCGTCGTCAGCTTGGCGGTTCGCGACCACGGCGCTGGCGTTGAACCCGAGGACCTGCCGTTCGTTTTTGGCGCTTTCTATCGCAGCGATGCATCGCGCAGCCGGAGGACAGGTGGTACTGGACTGGGTCTGTCCATCTGTAAAGCAATCTGCGAACGAGCGGGGGGCTCTATCTCCATTGCAAATCATGCCGACGGCGGAGCCATTGTGGAGATGAAGCTACCGATCATTGCGCCCGATCATGCTGGTTCTTAAGCGTCGTTTAATCCGTGAAGACAACACTGAAAATGGCCGGTTTGCGATGGGCCCCCAAGGAGGAGTGTTGCGATGCGATCGATCAAGGTAGGAATCGTGGCTAGTCTTATGGCTTGTCTTCAAACAGTGGCGGTGGCCGCTATGGGACAAAGTTACCGTGTCAGCGATCATTGGACGATCGGCGGCGAAGGCGGATGGGACTATTTATTGAGCGACGACGCAGCCCATCGGTTGTATGTAACGCACGGACCGCGCGTTGAGGTGCTCGATACGACAACCGGCAAGCCACTGGGTGCGATCACCGGGCTCAAGGGGACGCACGGCTTCGCCCTGAATCCCGATGGCAGGACGGGTTACATTAGCGATGGCGGTGCGAATCAGATCGTCGTGTTCGATCGAAGTTCGCTAAGCATCAAGCAGTCGGTAACGGCAGGAACCAATCCTGATGGGATCACATTCGAACCTGTAACGGGGACAGTCTGGGCCTTCAATGGCCGTAGTAAGAGTGTCTCCGTGATGAATGCAGCCAGCAACACGGTCGTCGCAACCATCGTGCTACCGGGTAAGCCCGAGTTTCCACAGGCTGACGGCAAGGGCAAGGTCTTCGTGAATATAGAGGACAAGAGTGAAATCGTCGAGCTCGATGCGAAGGCAAGGACCATCGTACGAAGCTGGCCACTGAATGGGTGCGAATCTCCGTCAGGAATGGCGATTGATCGCGAACTGCACCGATTGTTCTCGGTCTGCGATGGGGGCAAGATGGGCATATCCGACTATGCGGCGGGCAAACTCATCGCGTTGGCTGCTATCGGCGATTCACCGGATGCTGCGGCGTTCGATCCAAAGAGCAAGCTGGCGTTCTCCTCAAACGGTGAGGGCTCGCTGACGATCGTCGATACCAAGAAAGCTGGGTTTCCGGTGCTGCAGACAGTAGCGACCGTGAAGGGCGCTCGCACTATGGCGTACGACGCAACGACGGGACGCGCCTATCTCTCCGCCGCAAAGTATGGTCCGGTGCCAGCGGCGACGGCAGCTATCCCGCATCCTCGACCGGTAGTGCTGCCGGGCAGCTTCGAGATCGTGGTCGTATCACGTTAGGGGAAAGGTAATGCAGAAGAGGCCCGCATTCTGCGGGCCTCTTCTGCGTTAGGAGTAAACCTTGTCTTCCGTTTGAAGCTGATGCGTTCGCGAGGTCAGCAGGTAGTAGATGACAGGCGTGACAATCAGACTCAGCACCATCGAGATCACGAGGCCGCCGATAACTGCGATTGCCAACGGCTGAAGCATCTGTGACCCGGCCCCGAGAGCAAACGCCAGTGGCAACATGCCGCTTATGGCCGCAGCCGCAGTCATAAGGATAGGGCGAAGACGGCGCTGGGCAGCGTGCAGCATCGCTTCTCGTGCCGAAGTGCCTTCGCTGCGATAGCGCTCATCGGCATCAAGCAAAAGAATGCCGTTTTTGGCAACGATACCGATGACCATGATGACGCCCATGAACGATGCCACGTTGAATGTTGTCCCCGTAATGAGCAGCGCGAAGACGACGCCACCGACCGATAAGACAGAGGAAGTAAGGATCGCAATCGGCGCGGAGAAATTGCGGAACTCGATAAGCAGCACTCCGAAGACGAGCGCGAGCGATATCAGCAGTACCTGCAAGAGCTCGCGGAAGGATTTCTGTTGTTCCTGATAGGTGCCTCCGTAGACGACGCGGACTGAGGAAGGCAGGTGCATATTGCTAACCGCCTGCTGCACCTTCGTGATGGCTGTTCCGAGATCGGAACCCTGCAGCTGCGCTGTCACTACAATCATGCGTTGCAGGTTCTCTCGGCGGATCTCATTCCGCGGCGGCAGTTGCGTTACCTGGGCTAACGAGCCGAGCGTGGCTAGCTTACCGCTAGAGCTGTTGAAGACCACATTCTCGATGGAGTCCAGCGACTGTCGTGTCTCATCACCCAGGCGAATGCGAACCGTGTAGGGACGCCCGTTCGAGATAAGCGGTTCGGACGTGGTCACACCGTCGAGGATGGAGGTGGCATCTTCTGCGACCTCCTGCGGAGTGAACCCCATGCGCCCGGCGACGGTGGGGTTTACCTGGAAGTTAGTCGCAGGGCCGCTGATGGTATTTTCTATGCCATCTTCGACACTGACAACACCGGGTATCTTGCCGATGGTACCGCCGACGCGAGGTGCGACATCCGAGAGCAGCGCCGGATCGTTGGCGAACAGCTTAATCTGGATCGGCTCTGGAGCATTCGATAGGTCGTTGATGTTGTCCTGCAAAACCTGCGTAAATTCGACGTCCAGCTCGGGCTCTGTTTTCTTGAGCTCGGCGCGCGCGTCCGCGATCACGTCGTCGATCGCGCGACTGCGTTTGCTCTTGAGCTTGACGGTCATATCTCCATAGTTCGCTTCCGTGACAGCTGCGAGGCCCATCTGTAGACCGGTGCGGCGTGAGGTGCTATCGACCTCGGGGATCGAATGGAGGATATGTTCGACATGCTCCATCACACGATTCGTCTCCGTGAGCGAGCTGCCTGCGGGCATGATGTAGTCGAGGATGAAGCCGCCTTCGTCCATCTCTGGCAAGAGATCAGAGCCGAGCGACTGATAGCCGACGTAGGTGCCGACGACGAGGAGGCCGCAGAGTCCAAGCAGAAGGAACGGACGGGAGAGTGCCCAGGTGAGACCTTTCTCATGCCAATGAAGGACCTTCTTCATCATGCGTCCGTGCTCTTCCTGGGCAGGCTGCGTGGTCTTACGCTGCTTTAGAAGGATGAGGCTAAGAGCCGGCGTCCATGTAACGGCAAGCAACAGAGAGGTGAGCAGCGCGACGGTCATCGTAATGGCCAACGCCCGGAAAAAGCTGCCAGTCACGCCCGTAACCGAGATCAGCGGAAGAAAGACCACAACCGGTGTGATCGTCGACCCCACCAGCGGCACCGCGATCTCTTTCAAAGCAAGGCGTGCAGCATCTGCACGCGACTCTCCTGCATCACGATGGAGGACAATATTTTCGACGACGACGATGGCATCGTCGATTACTAGACCGATGGCAGCCGCGAGACCGCCAAGCGTCATGAGATTGAAGCTTTGTCCCATGCCCCACAGGACCAACACCGTGATAGCGACGGTGACAGGGATCACAAGACCTGCAACGAGGGACGAGCTCCAGTCGCCAAGGAACAGGAAAAGAATGACGCACGCGAGCGCGAGGCCGATGAGGATAGCATCGCGAACGCTGCTGATGCTTTCCCGCACCAACTCGGACTGATCGTAATACGGCTTCAGTTCGACACCAGCTGGAAGACTTTTCTTCAACTGTTCAACCTGTGCAGCGACTGCATCGGCAACCGCAACAGTGTTACTCGAAGGCTGTCGCGTGATGTTGAGCAGCACCGCAGGCTTACCGCCAGAGGTGACAGCCGTATAGACAGGCAGGACTCCGGGTTGCACCGTAGCTACGTCGGAGACGCGAATGGCGGTTCCGCTGGCAGTCGTCTTGACGACGAGCTGACCAAGCTCCGCAGCGTCGTGTGCCTGCGCGCCTACAAGGCCAAGCACCAACTGATGGTTCGCCTCATACAGACCGGGTGAATCGATGATGTTCGATGCCTGCACGGAGCTCATCAGGTCGAGGATGGTGACGCCTGCGGTCTGCATACGCGCCATATTAGGCACAATGTGAAACTCCGGCACCTTGCCGCCCTGGATTGTGACGGTGCTGACGCCATCGACACGGTTGATGGGTGGCTTTAGCTGGTAGGTCGCGAGTTCCCACAACTGCGTCTGCGACAGGTGATCTGAGGTGAGACTGTAGCCGAGGATGGGGAACGTCGCAAAGGTGAGGCGATTGGTGGTGATCGCCGCAGTTGCAGGCAGAGTCTGCCTCGCCTTACTGATGGCCGCATCGACGAGCTGCAGGGTCTGGAACATGTTCACGTTCCAATCGAAGAAGAGGCTCACCTCGGCAGAGCCCCGGCTCGTGGTCGAACGTACGGTCGTCAAACCTGGCACAGAATTCACTGCATCTTCGATGGGCTTGGTGACCGTGACCTGCATCTGGTCGACGGGCATTACACCGTTGTCGACGCCGATCACGACGCGGGGAAAGTTCGTCTCTGGGAAGACCGAGATCGGTACCTTCTGTGCGGCGAAGATGCCCGCGATCGACAGAACAATAAGGAAGAAAAAGATGGGGCCTCGGAACCGCACCAGCCAGTAGGAGTCGTCGCGCACTGCGAGTGGCTGCTTCATTCCTTCTCGTCTCCTTCGGCGCCTGGCTTGCTAATCTTTACCTTGCTTCCACCGCTCAGCCCGTAGGCTCCTTGCGTGATGACTGTCTCGGAACCGTTCAATCCTTTCGTTATCTGCACATCATCGCCATCGTTGATGCCGAGTTCCACGCTGACCTTATGCGCCGTGCCATCATTGCTCACCTTCATTACCGACTTCGACCCGTCCTCGGCGGTGAGGATTGCGGTCAGCGGGACTTTCACGGCGCGAGGAACTGACCGGCCAGCAATCGAGACCCGAACCGGCGTGCCCGCCTTATAGGCGCCTGCAGTGTTGTTGATCTTTAGCCAGACTTCGACCGTGGTACTCCCAGGATCGAGAGCAGGGCTAATAAGAGAGACCTTACCTGCTACGGGTTGATCTATGCCGGGAATATTGACCGATGCGTCGTCACCGAGACTGAGCCGCTGTGCCACCGTCTGCGAGAGATGCACCTTCGCGAGCAGCGAGGAGGTATCCATGACCGTAAGGAGCGGCGAGCCAACGGTGGCGGTCTCACCAGGGAACAAGGATCTGTCCGTGACGACACCGGCGATCGGACTACGAATCTGCGAGTACGAAACCTCTGCTTCGGAGGCCTCGTACTTACCCTTCGCGGAAGAAAGTTGGCCTTGCGCGAGTTGCTTTGAGGCTTCGTTGCTGACGTTGCTGAGCGCCTGAAGATGGTTTCGTGCGTTATCGTAAGCCGATTGCGCCTGGGCTAGAGCAGCAACAGCAGTATCGTAGTCCCGACCAGCGATTGCCCCTTGCTGGAAAAGCTTTTCGCGCGAAGCCGCAATCTCTTGCTGCAGATGAAGCTGGGCCTTAGCCTGGTCGACATCAAGTTGAGCCTTGGCAAATTCCTCAGGCACCTGAGCCTTTGTCTGCATCTCGAAGGTGGCCTGAGCTGCCGTGTACTGTCCCTTGCTGTCGAGAGCTTGCGCGGAGAGATCGCGGTTCTCAAGCACCGCCAGCAATTGTCCCTCCTTCACTTTTGCCCCACGCTGGACGTAGAACGTACGTACCGGTGCGCTGATCTTCGGCGATATCGCTGCCTGCGCGAGCGGCGAGAGCGTGGCATCCGCCATGATGCGTTCGGAAATCTCGCCAAGCTCTGGATGCTCAGCTGCAACCGTGACGACCGGCTGAGGCGTCTCGTCAGCGGCCTTCTTGCAGCCGTCCATGCCCGCTGTGCCAACCAATACGAATAAGAGAGCGAGATTGCGGCGAAGTTTCGGTGTGCGGTTGTAGCAAAAGGTCATGGGATTAGAGGCTTCCTGTAAGAACTTGAAGGGCGGCGCGCGCCGTCTCGAAGCGGACCAGACCGTCAGCGCGTGCAGTGCGAGTAGCAAGATCGGAGTTTTGAGCATCCACAACTTCGAGTGCCGTGGACTCACCCGCCTCATAGCGAAGTTTTGTCAGCTTCAGGCTTTCGTCTGCCGTCCGCACACTCTCCTCCAGCAGATCGAGTTGATCCCGCGCCGCGACGGCTTCGGCGTAACCCTCTTCCAGGTTGGCGATAAGGCGACGTTGGGCGGCGGTCAGGCTTACCTTGACAGCGTCCCGCTGGATCTCGCTCTGCTTGATCTTTTTCTGCGTCGCGAACCAGTCCCACACGGGGATATCAAGCGTGGCGCCGATGGAATAGCCAAGATTGCGCACATCGTCCGGACCGTGCTTCGCGAACTGCGGCGCGTCGATACCGTAGGCGAAATTCATGCCAAGGTCTGGCAGATAGGCGGCCTTTGCGGATTTCACACTGGCGTTGGCAGCAACAACATCCGCAAGCGCACTGCGAATCTCGGGGTTGTTCTTCGCGGCAAGTTGATTCACCTCTTCCCGCGTTGGGAGCACCACTGAAGAGGAGGGAGGTTCTGTTGTGTACGAAGTGCGCGGGTCTGGAAAGAGCAGAACGGCGAGTTCCAATCGTGCCTTCTCCGCTGCAACCGAGGCATCGCTGCTGTCACGCTGCCTTTGCTGCATCTGCAGTTGGGCCTTGATGGCGTCTGCATGGGCGACCTCACGTGCGGCCTCACGCTGTTGAGTGACTCGTGCAAACGCAGAAGCCTCTGCCAGCGCGTCGGCCTGCAGTTGCGCCTTTACCTGTGCAGTGGAGACCGAGTAATACAACGTAACAACCGCCGACACGAGGCCGCGCCGTGCAACCTCAAGTTCAGCTGTAGCACGTGCTGCATTCGCTGCTGCGACCTTGGCCTCGGCGAATTGTTTTACGCCGATGGTCTCGCTGACGACGCCCTGGCTAGTGTACTCGCGCACTGCATTATTGGCGATGAAGACAGGCGAGGCCTGCGCACCAACCTGCCCCCCTTGATTGGTCTGACCATTCGGCTGGGTGTAGAGCATCTGGTTGTGATACGTCACCGATGGAAGCAGCGCAGCCTTGGCGAGATAGCTATCGATGTGCGCAGACTTCTGGGCAGCCACGGCTGCAGCGAAGGCGGGCTCGTTGGCCTGAGCTCGCTTAATGGCCTCATCCAGAGTCAAAGGCCGAGACACGTCCAACACCTGCTGGGCGAGTCCGCTCGCGCCCAAACTGGACAAGAGAGCAAAGGCAAGAAAGTCTTTGGAGATAAAACTGAGCCGACGAGCCATGACATAAGGGTAGTAGCAACGACCTTAAACTTTCCTGAACTAACAAGAGAATCGGTAGGTATTGTTACTTCAAACATTTGAGGCACTTGGGTACGGGATTTCCCAGCGTACGAATCTTAACGGTAACGTTTCCATTAATGCACCGACTGCTCTATAGTTAGCGGGATCGAAAAGCTTTCCACCTCAGGAGATTGTGACCAGACGATGCGCACCTTCGACCGCAGAACCTTCCTCCAATCGGCTGCAAAAACAGCAGCTCTCGCCGGAACCGTATCCCGCCTGGATACCCTGTTCGCCCAGGCTGCGAAACGTTCCCCGAACGACAATATCCAACTTGCCTTGATCGGAGCAGGCATCCAGGGACAGGGGGACACAAAGTTTGCCCTTCAGGTCCCGGGCGTCAAGCTGGTCGCAGTAGCTGACTGCTATGACGGTCGTCTGACTCACGCAAAGGAGCTCTGGGGAGCTGATATCTTTACCACCCGCGATTACCGCGAGATCCTCTCCCGCAAAGACGTAGATGCCGTCCTGATCGCGACACCCGACCACTGGCATAAGCAGGCAGCCGTCGACGCCATGCACGCGGGCAAAGATGTCTACCTCGAAAAGCCAATGATTCATCTCTACTCCGATGGCCCGCAGATCATCGAAGCGGCGCAGTCGACGAACCGTATTCTCCAGGTAGGCAGTCAGCGCGTGAGCAACATCCTCTACGCCAAGGCGAAGGAACTACTCGCCTCGGGAGCCATCGGTAAGCTGAACATGATCACGGCTCGCTGGGACCGGAACTCTTCCACGGGCGCGTGGAACTACTCCATTCCTCTCGATGCTTCAACCGAGACTTGCGACTGGCCGCGCTTTCTCGGATCGGCCCCAAAGATTCCATGGAACGCCGAGCGCTTCTTCCAATGGCGCAAATGGAAGGACTACGGCTCTGGCGTTGCTGGCGATCTCTTCGTACATCTCTTCAGTGGCACGCACTTCATCACTGGTTCACACGGCCCCACGCGTGCCATCGCTACCGGTGGCCTGCGCTACTGGAAAGATGGTCGCGACGTAGACGACGTGCTGCTCGGTCTACTCGACTACCCCGAAGGCTTCAACCTCAGCCTGCGCGTGAACTTCGTGGATGGGGGCGAAGAGAGCGAAGGCTTCCTCTTTACTGGCTCCGAAGGTCAGATGGAGATCACCACGAGGGCCGTTACCGTCACGCGTAGCCCTATGTCGAAGGAGCCCGGCTACACCGTCTCCACCTTCGCCGACGCTATGCAGCGTCAATACATCGAAGAGTATCGCAAGAAGTATCCGCTGCCGCACCCTGACGGACCTCCGCCCCGCAACGTCGAAAGCTATGTCATACCTGACGGCTACGTAGACAGCTACGATCACTTCCAGAACTTCTTCGACTCTGTCCGCACACGCAAACAGCCGGTGGAAGACGCCACCTTTGGCTTCCGTGCCGCAGGCGCTGCCCTGCTTTGCAATCTAAGCGTCGATCGCGACAGCGTCGTGCACTGGAATCCTGAAACGATGAAGGTCGTCTAGCTTTTCAAATTTGATGGAGACTTTATGAAGCTACCTCTCAAGCCTCTCGCCCTGCTTCTTCCGCTGCTTGCGGTTCCCTTTGCACAGGCGCAAGATCCAGAACATGCCACGCAGTTTCGTATGCAGCATCCGGGCAATGGCCCCGGTGGTGAACCTCGCATCTCGTTCCTCGCTCATCGGCTCGGTACCGATCATGCAGAGGGTATCTCCGTGCTCGACATGAACGGTGATGGCTTCGCTGACCTGCTCAGTGGTGCCTATTGGTACGAAAACCCCGGCGCAAACGGCGGCGAATGGAAGCAGCACCAGTTCCGAACCGTTGGCACGCACAACGAGTTTGTCAGCGACTGTGGAGAGTGGATCGTTGATGTGGACCACGATGGGTTACCCGATCTCGTCACGACAGGCTGGATCTCGAATGGCCTTTGGTGGTATCGCAATCCTGGTCCAAAGGCCACTGCCGCAGGTGAACAGTGGAAGGCCGAGAAGATCACGGACAGCTTCGACACGGAAGGTGGCGCTTTTGCCGACATCAACGGCGATGGCAAGCCCGATGTCGCTTTGGCGCACTACAACCGGTCCGGCATCCTCTGGGTCGACTTCAGCGGAGCGAAGCCTCGCACGCATCACCTCGGCGATCGCGAACAGGACGGCCACGGCATCGGCGTCGCGGACATCAATGGCGATGGCAAGATCGATGTCCTCACCACTCATGGCTGGTTCGAGCAAATCGACGCGAACAATGACAAATGGACATGGCATCCGGACTGGAACCTCGACGACACCGGCTTTCCTATCCTTGGTTACGACGTAAACCATGACGGCAAGCTCGACCTGATCTATGGACAGGGGCATGGCTATGGACTTTACTGGCTCGAACAAGCAGGCACACCGACGCATCGCCTCTGGATTCGCCATACTATCGACGAATCTTTCTCGCAGTCCCATGCTCTAGCGCTGGTAGATGTTGATGGAGACGGTGTACCGGAGCTAATCACGGGCAAGCGTTATCGTGGTCACTCCGGAAATGATCCCGGCTCCTACGATCCAGTTGTCGTCTATGCGTACAAGCTGCCGAATGCTGCAGCCTTCGCCGCTATCAAAACCAAGCGCACGCAAGGCTCGGGTGTGTCCGCAGAGAAGCCCGCTATGAACACGATGCGGATTGCAAACAGCGCAGATGATCCACTCTTCACCCGCTATACGCTTTCCATCAACGGCACAGCAAGCGCCGGAACGCAGTTTGTCGCAGCCGACTTCGATCATGATGGAGATATCGATCTCGCCAGTGCCGGCAAGCTCGGCGTGCACTTCCTTGAGAACTTGAAGATCAACAAAGTGCCTAAGGATGTCCGTGAGGAGATGCAGCCTCTCAATCGCAAATGGCCCTTCCCTGGAGAAGGCAAAGAAGTCGAACAGGAAGACGGCCCCAAGCAGTAGCGAGACCGAGAATCATTCTTCTGAAATGAGCAACCGCCCGCTTTCGCGGGCGGTTGCTCATTTCACTTTACTCGGAGACGGAAGTTCCAGCATTCCCCGGTGGCCCTATGAGGCGTTATACCTGGCAATCTTTGCTGAAAGAGCACGTCGCGTTTCAGCGTGATCAGGATGCTCAGCGAGATTAACGAGTTCCAGCGGATCAGCTCGTTCATCGAAGAGCATGGCACCATGCTTCGCGCCTTCACCCGCCGCGCCAAACTCGACATAGCGGTACCGCTCAGTACGTACAGCAGTACCATGGATGGTCTTTCCGTCCTCACTCCAAATACTGAAAGCAGGTCGGTCCCAGGTAGAGTCGGGCTGCTTCAGCAAAGGAGCGAGGCTTTCGCCCTCCAAGCCATCAGGACGAGCGAAGCCCGCGAGTTCTACGAGCGTTGGGTAAAGATCCAGCGACTCTACTGTTCGATAACTAGCGCGACCGTTGCCCGCAGCACCCGGGGCTCGGATCAACAGGGGTACTCGCGTTCCCAGCTCAAAGAGCGAGCCCGCCTTCGACCATTTGCCACGTTCGCCGAGCTGATACCCGTGATCTGCGACGAATACAACGATCGTATTTTCGCGCAGCTCGGAATGATCGAGCTCTTCGAGAACCCGTCCGATGTTCCAATCCGCCCAGGTGATAGAAGCAAGATAGGCCCGCGTCACCTCCTTCGCCTCGCGCTCGCTGGCGCCACGACGGATGAAGAGGTCGGCGTTCTGTTTGCGTATAGCCGCAGCAGGAATATCCGGAGTTACGGTAGGCCAAGGTGCGAAGTTTACGGGCAGTTCGATCTTGTCCAGGTCGTAGAGGTCGATGAACTTCTGTGGCGCGGTGGGAGGGCTATGCGGACGCGAGAAGCCCACGGCGAGAAAGAACGGCTTCTGTCCGTGACGATGTTTGCGCAGGTAGTCGATGGCAAGATCGGCCGAGTGGTTTTCAGGGTGACCGGTACCGTCGTTTTCGACCACTACTATCCTATCGGAGCTCGCGGAATGGTCTGGATCCGCAGAGGGAGCTGGTGGGGTTGTCGGGGGACCCGGAATGCCAGGCGGTGGAGGGGGCACCGGCTCCGCCGGGATATGCATCGTGTGCTCCGCTGTGAATGGCGGCACGAAAGGCTGCTGCTCGTTGAAGCCGACTTCATTCCATGCTTTGGGATCGTCGATGCCACCATGAAAGATCTTGCCCGTACGATAGGTGTCGTACCCATGCTCTCGAAAGAACTGAGGCAGGCTCACCCAGTCAGGATGTGCTGTGCGGAAGTCGGTGCGATTGCCGAGGACGCCAGTCGTCGTTGGCTTGCGCCCATTGAAGAGCGAGGCGCGTGACGGATTGCAAAGGGGAAACTGGCAATAGTTACGGTCGAAGCGGACGCCTTCGCTGGCAAGGCGATCAAGGTTTGGTGTCTTTGCACGTGCGAGCGAGCCATAGCAGCTTAGCTCCGCGGCCATGTCATCCGACATAATCCACAGGATATTCGGTTGCTTCTGCTTCGGTACTGGCTTTGAAGCGGAGCCAACGGATGGCAAAGTGGTGGCTGCAGCAACCCCGGCCATCCCGGTAAGGAACTGGCGGCGCGAGGCCTGCGGTTTTGGATTCGATTTCTTCATCAAAGAGTGTCCTTGCTTTTAGAAGCGGATGCGTCCCGAAAACTGGAAGTCGCGACTACCGGAGTTGCTGGTGGCCGTGGTGACATCGCCAAAGGTGGTGCTGTTCACCGCCGTATTGATGCCGCCGAAGGTGACCTTGTTCGTCACATTCTGGCAATCGACCGCGAAGATGAACTTGAACCGTTCCGTGATGTCAAAGGAACGGCGTACGCCCATGTTTAAGTTATAGACGCTGGGGGCACGCAGTCCGTACGCAGCAGTACGCGGTGAATCGCCGATCATGAGAGAACCAGAGTTGCAGAATGGACCGGCAGTACTGGAGCATGCGATTCCTCCTACACCCGCACCGGGAGTTGTCCCACTCACCGCGCCCTTGATGTAGGAGAGCTTTCCAAGGTTCGCGGCCGTAGCACCTGTACCCCAACTGCCGTTCTGACGAACGTTGCCGCTGAAGTTTGGATTGACGTCAGGCATGCACTGCCCCTGTCCCGGCTCGGACGACGTGGTGCATGCTGTCGATGTAACTGCCAGAGGTGCGCCCGAGATATAGGTGAAGATCCCGGAGACATTCCAGCCACTCAGCAACACACGAGTCACCAAGTGTTCGCCACCAAAGTGACCTCTGCCTGCTGGGACTTTGTAGACACCATAGATGGAAAGGTTTTGCGGGAGGTCGGTGACACTCGGAGAGCGATCGATGCGATTCGCTTTCCAGGAGTTGCCGTTGAGCGTGGCGCTTCCTGGAATTGCGTATCCCGTGCGGATCGTGCCGGTGTCGTCGAGCTGCTTTTCGTAGGTGTAGTTCACGTTGAAGGTGAGACCGTTTGAGAGGCGCTTCGAAAGCGACACCTGCAGCGAGTGATACGAGGCGTTCGCCGTCTGGCTTCCCCACGTATCAGTAACGCCCGAGTACTGGGGCATCCAGGTCAACATCTGAGCGATGGTCGCATGTCCCGCGCCAGCAGTCGTCCCAGCCGCAGTCACGTATCCGGCATAAGGCGCCTGGATGCCGGGGATGATTGCAGCAGCCTTGGCGATGTTCGCCTGTGTTGCCGGAGACGTCAGGATCGACTGCCCCAGCACGAAGTACTTCGGATCGAGCTCACCCGATTGCAGGCCACGAATGTTGCTGGCACCTGCAAGGAAGTGGCTTTGCGAACCTGCGTAGTTCACCATGAGAGTGAGGTTTGGAAGAATCTCTCGCTGCACGCCGAAGTTCCAGAAGTCGAACTCGGGTGAACGACCGGATACATACGGATCAAGGTAGCTGATCGCGCCCGGTGTGACATACGTGCCAGCACTGTTGACGTAGTTGCCGGTATTCAGGATCTGGCTGGCCGCGCTTGGCGTCGTTATGGCAGGAACGGTGTAACCCGGACCTCCGAAGTTTGTGTTGGATAGACCGAGAGCCTGAAAGCCTGTGCTGTTGTTGAGATAGAAGGCCGGACCAGCACCTGTGCCTGCGCCCCCGTCAATGAAGGTCGGCGAAGACGTGAGGCCAAGCGAACCCGTTCCCTGATACGCACCGCCTGCGCCGCCTGTACCTCCGCCGTGTGAATACACAAGCGCATACGAGCCGCGAACAACAGTCTTGCTGTCCAAGGCATATGCGAAGCCAACACGCGGGCCCCAGTTCTTCAGGTAGTTCTTTGCCGGTGAGTTGCACTCGCAGCTTACGCCGGGCCCTCCACGGTTGCCTGCAAACTGCAGCGCCCCAAGGTTGCCGGTCGCGGCATTTGTAAGATTCGGATTGAGGAACGAGAAGCGATCCAGCACCTCGTTGTACGTGGGTAGGTAGTCCCAGCGCAGACCGATGTTGAGCGTGAGCTTTGAGTTGACCTTCCAATTGTCCTGAAAATATGGCGAGAAGGGACGGAAACGGCCGCCCAGCACCGAGAACGGGAGGACACTGACACCGGAGTTCGCAACTGCGCCAAGCAGGAAGCTCGCGTAGGAGTAGCCCGTACCGCTGGAGTAAGTCGTTCCGTTTACCGCAGCTGTCTCATTGATGCCCCATCCGAGCGTAATGCCGGAGGTCGGGCCGTCCTGTGCCGACTGGTTCAGTTCCAGCCATTGATACTGGAATCCAAACACCATCGAATGATTGCCCTTGACCCAGTTCAGGTTATCGAGCACGGTGTAGCTTTCATCGACCGTTGTCTTGCCTGTGCCGGGTGTGCCGTCTCCCCAGCCAGCTACCGGATTGCTGCCGCCGAAGGTCGAGGTTGGGAACTGGTTTGTCGCCTGTGAGTTCGCAGTCGTGGGAACACCGCTGAAGGTGATGCTCAGCGTGGTCGCCTCGTACTGCTGAACACCTTGCGTCGCGTTCCTTGACGGAGGGCCGCCGAAGTTGCTGAAACCATACTTGAGCTGGTTCACAAGGTTCGGGCGAATGGTAAAAACATCCTGAGCATCGGCCCAGTGACCACCCGTTTCGGTGTAATTCGACGCCGCATACGGAAGAGGCAGCAGAGCGCTTGCTGTAAACGGAATCGGATGCGTGTCACCGCCAGTGACGACGAAGGAAAGTCGATGGCGTGGCGAGATGTTGTAGTCGATACGGCCCGAGTAGAGCCAGTTATCAACACCTTCCGCATTCCCGCCAAGGTAGTTGCCTTGGATACCGCTCGTGGTGGGTGCTGGCAGAAACGCCTGCATGGCCTGGGAGATCGGTGAGATAAGGTTCGCAGGGATCACGTTCGCCGTAGGTACGCCGTTCTTCAAACCCTTGAAGGCTGCACGTGTGCAGTTACCAGCGGCAGTGCAGGTGAGCGTCGTGGGGTCATACAGCGTATAGCCAGGACCACCGTTCGCAGAGAGCAGCTCCGTGAAGTCGCCAGTACGCATCAACGTCGTCGGAATCGTTGTGGTCGCATACGCAGGTCCCGTACTCCCGTGCGTCCGATCGTAAGCTGAAAAAAAGAACAATTTGTCATGACCGCTGAAGAGATGAGGAATACTGATCGGTCCGCTGATGGTAGCCGTGAACTCATTCTGATGATCTCCTGGCTTGCCTGCAGGAACGGCGACCAGCTTTCCGCCCACGAGCTTTTGTACGGTGGCGGCAGGCGCGGTAAATCCCCATGTGTCGAAGATCGTATTGCGTACGAAGTCCGCGATCGTTCCGTGAATCTGATTAGCGCCCGAGGCCATGGTATAGTTCACCGAACCTGCACCCTGTGCATCTGCCGACTGTCCACTCGTCGTTGCGCCAATCTGGTCGATGGCTTCAGACGGAACGATGTTGAAGATGGGACGGTTGTCGCCTATCTGGCTGATCGTCGTGATGGGGATACCGTCGAGGTACACCTCTTCTACGCGGCTGGCTGTACCTGAAACTAGCGATGACCGAGCACCCGGTTGTGCGCCTGGTAGCAGGTTTGAAAATTGCGTAATGTCTCGCTGCTGGTTGCCCGCAAGCAACAGCGGCAGGTCCATGTATTCCTTATTTGAGATCGTTCCGCCGAGCGTAGCGTTCGTGGTGTCGAGCGCTGGCGGAGCATCACTGACGGTGACAATCTGGCTCTCCGTCCCATTCGGCAGCGAGAGATTGAGACCGAAGCTTTGAGACGCATTGATCACAATTCCCTCTTGCTTGATGCTCGAAAATCCGCTTGCAGTCGCCGTCACCGTGTACGTTCCAACCGGTACAGGGCTGATTCGATAGAGACCACTCGCCGAGCTTGGTCGCGTGAAGGCAACACCTGTCGCAGGGTTTGTTGCTGTCACCTGCGCATTGGGTATGAGCGCACCGCTGACATCCGTGATCGTTCCGGTGATCGCGCCTTCGCCGCCCGTCTGCGCCGTAAGGCGACGTCCTGATAGAGATGTGAGGAAGAGCATGATAAAGCTGAAAGCAACAGTGCTTCGCTTGCGGCGATGTGAATTCAAAACGTTCAAGTCTGGGCTCCGAAATATCTATGATTGCGTCATCTGTTCTAGGCCGCCCGACCGTCCAGTTTGCAGACATCTGAAGTCACATCCTCGCAACCAGCGCAGAAGTCCCTCAAGTCGTCTCTGCCTTTACGCGGAGGACCTTAAAAGTTGTCAGGGGAAATGGGGTGCAAAAAAAGCTCACCAAAAGGTGAGCGGCGTTCTTGCTTGTAGGACCAAACTAGGTCAGGCTACAACAGGCAAATTTGCGCGCACCACCATGTCGCTCGAAAGAGCAACAACAGTTCGCGTTAACAGACTTGCGGGTTAGGGTCATAACTCACCCCATCGTTGCATAAGTGAAAATGTTTCGTCAACAACATGATCTTCATGACAGGGCTTATAACCTGCCTGATTCCACACGAGATGTGCGGTTCTAAAGGCGCCCTGCAAAGCGCAAGGCTGCGACTTCTTCCGGAGTGAATACGTGCGAGCGCGTCAGGAACTGCAGCCCGCCGGGACCTTCTAGTGAGAAGGCTGCACCAAAACCAGGGACCACATCGATGATGAGCTGCGTATGTTTCCAGTATTCGAACTGCGGTGCAGAGATGTAAAACGGTGCACCGCCAATGTCGCCGAGTTGCACATCCCGGCTGCCGATGCGGAACTCTCCGAGCGGAAAACACATGGGCGCACTTCCCTCACAGCAGCCGCCAGACTGATAAAACATCAGCGGACCATGGGCGGCCTTGAGCTCTTGTATGAGCCGCAAAGCCGCCTCGGTTGCAATGACCTGCAAGGGCGTCTCCATGTCTAGAAAAGACCCAGCTTCGTGGTGCTGTAGCTGATCAGCTGACACTTTGTCTGCTGATAGTGGTCCAACATCATCAGATGGTTCTCTCGGCCAATACCGCTCTGCTTATACCCACCGAATGCTGCATGAGCCGGATAGTGGTGATAGCAGTTTGTCCACACGCGGCCGGCTTCGATGCCGCGACCAAACCGATAGGCGCGGTTCATATCGCGTGTCCACACGCCCGCACCCAGGCCATAGAGCGTATCGTTCGCGATCTCCAGCGCCTCATCGTCATTCTTGAAGGTAGTGACGGAGAGCACCGGTCCAAAGATCTCCTCCTGAAAGATCCGCATTTTATTGTTGCCCTTGAAGATAGTCGGCTCGATGTAAAACCCTCCGCTGAGATCGCCTTCCAGGCTGGTCGCCTTTCCACCAATCAATAGCTCGGCGCCCTCTTTCTGACCAAGGTCGAGATAAGACATGATCTTCTCAAATTGCTGCTTCGAAGCCTGCGCGCCGATCATCGTGGACATATCCAGCGGGTTACCCTGGCGGATGGTCTTTACTCTCTCTAGTGCGCGCTCCATGAACCGATCGTAAATAGACTCATGAATCAAGGCGCGGGATGGACAGGTGCAGACCTCGCCCTGGTTGAAAGCAAAGAGAGCCAGCCCCTCGAGCGCCTTATCGATGTAATCCTCTCCCTGCTGCATTACATCTTCGAAGAAGATGTTCGGCGATTTGCCGCCCAGCTCAAGCGTGACGGGGATGATGTTCTCCGAGGCATACTGCATGATCATGCGGCCCGTTACAGTCGAGCCAGTGAACGCAACCTTATTGATGCGAGGATTCGTCGCCAGCGAATGACCCACTTCACGGCCAAATCCGTTGACGATGTTGAGCACGCCGTCTGGCAGCAGATCCGCGATGAGTTCCATCAGGATGAGGATAGAAACTGGAGTCTGTTCCGCAGGCTTCAACACGACGCAGTTACCGGCAGCTAGAGCGGGCGCCACCTTCCAGGCAGCCATCAGCAGCGGAAAGTTCCAGGGAATGATCTGCCCGATCACACCCAGCGGTTCATGAAAGTGATAGGCGACTGTGTCGTGATCGATCTCGGAAATACCGCCCTGCTGTGCACGAATCGCGCCAGCGAAGTAACGAAAATGATCGGCGGAGAGCGGTACGTCCGCTGCTGTCGTCTCGCGCAGAGGCTTGCCGTTATCCCACGTCTCAGCAGCGGCCAGAAGTGCAGTATTTTCATCGATTCGCTGCGCGATCTGCAGCAGCAGATTGGATCGCTCCGTGACCGACGTCTTCGCCCACGCCACCTTCGCTTTATGCGCGGCGTCGAGAGCCTTCTCCACATCCTTATCGTTGGAGCGCGGCACCTGGCAGAGCACCTTTCCAGTCACCGGTGTAATGTTGTCGAAGTACTGGCCATCCACAGGCTCTACCCAGTGGCCACCGATAAAGTTACCGTAGCGTTTACGAAACGGCACCTCAAACCCAAAGTGCATCGGATCGATATGAACTGTTGCTGTCGCCATTTTGTCTCCCCAAAACGCTCGGCGTTCTTTCTTGATTCGTCCGAGCTATCTCGCGGATACATCCTGCGCCTGCCGGGAGACAGTTGCCAAGCGGAGCACAGCCGAGCGTCGCAATTTGCGACAATGTCGACAACCGCAACTCACCTGGCGTAGGCTCTCTTCGACGAGACGGAGAGGGAGGGAGCGACAGCCCGTTGATGCGAGTCACGAACCATGCTCTGCAGCCTCGTACGGCTGCCTCCGAATTGATCGCAGCTTCCTGGCTTCGATGCCGACAGCAAGGGCTCTCCTCGCATCTGCATGTTCAGCAGCTGCTGCTGGAGCGGCGCCCGCTTGAGCTGCAGCAGGAACGCAGCCGACAGCTTCGTTTATTCGCTCTTCGTGAAATGCATCTCCTCGCACCGATGCTCTTCGGCAGCGGCAGAGTCATGCTACTGGCAGACGCGGAAGGCGTTGTGCTCGACGCGCAAGGCGATGATACCTTCCTCGGGAAGGCCCGCCAGGTCTCACTCACGCCCGGCGCATCGTGGCGCGAGCCCGTGGCTGGGACCAATGCCATAGGCGCCGCCATCGTCGAAGATCACTTCGTTCAAGTCGTCGGTGGCCAGCACTTCTTCGATGAAAATCGCTTTCTCGCCTGCAGTGCAATGCCCATTCACACCCCGGGCGGAGCCCTTGCTGGCATTCTCGATATATCCGGCTATGCTCATGAGGCCGTAGCCCCCGCGGCACGGCTGGTTCGTCATGCTGTGGCGCATATTGAGCATTGCTGGGTCACTGAGTCGGCCCGAGACCTGCTGGTGCACCTGCATCAGCACCCCTCATGGCTGGGGACCCCCGATGAAGGTGTGCTGAGCTTTGAGGATGGGCTGCTGATAGGCGCCAACGGCCGAGCTCTGACCTTCCTCGGCCTTGCTCGCGCGGCGATCCGTAAGACAACATGGCGTGAGCTCTTCCAGCAAGAGCCACATCTGGGCCTACAGGAATTACACCCCATCTCAACCACTGGCCTACTGTACGCGAACATTGCACGCGCCTGCCGGGCGACTGCAAGAATCGCGGCATCTGAACCGCTGCACGCGCGGCCAAAGCATTTGGAGGATGTCAAGGACGAGGCCCTTCGGCAGGCGGTCACGTCTGAGCGCGGCAATATCGCAGCCGCAGCTCGCAAGCTCGGTATCCACCGCAGCACAGTCTACCGACGTCTCAATCGTTAACTGACACAAACCAGGCGCTCAGCGACAAGGCCTGCGGAGATGAGAGCCGTGCACGATCTTCGCTCTCTTCTCACCTAGAACGAGGTTGTATTCTTTGGGAATCACAATGCGAATGGCGTTGAGACTCAATCGCGTTCTTAGTCATCTTTATGCAAAAAATATTCCCTCGCTTTCGAAGTCAAAAGGCAAAAAAGCGATGAGGCGCACCTTTCATTCCGATTGGTGATACATCATCGTCTCTTGTGAGCTACGCTTATCGGCCGTTACCGATTTGCGTAAGTGCCCAGAGTCATGACCGGCGACGAGTGCCGTAAAAATCCTGCGTTGCTTTCACCGATGCCTCAACATAGTGAAGCCATCAGGGAGAAAGTGCATGAACGTAATTGCACACCCTATCCGGCTCGTTCTTTGACAGTTTCCGAAGAACGCTCGCGATCTCGCAATCGAGCGCAGAAATTGCACTCAGACGTTAGCTCAAATCTGCCAAATACCACTTCGACTAAGCGACTTCCGCGCGACGAGGTTCTCAAGGGATTGCTGCAATACTAAGCCTCTTCTACGCAGCGATGAATTTACTGCGTCTTCGCGTAAATATCCGCTTCGACAATGCCAAGAATCGGTTTCGCCGGGTTACCCTTCGGCTCCGCCTGATCAACCCTGCCATTCACCTCGACGAGCGGGTGCGTCTCATGCAGATCGAGCGGCAGACCGGTTAGCTCGATGCGCAGCTTTGTCCCGGCACGCTTCGCCGCAAGAGGCAGGTTGATGTAGCCGAGGCTGGTGGGAGTGAGCCCTTCGTAAACAAGTTCGCCATCCAGCGTGACGCGCAAAGGGTAGCGGCGAAGCCGGAAGGAGGTGAGCTTCAAATCCATCTCCATGGGCTCCGTCGGCTGGGCGAGCGTGTACTCGATCCACGCAGTCTGCAACGATGCCTCGACAGGACGCGTGTCAGCGGCAGCGTGCTTGATGGGCAGGCCGTCGGTGTCCATGTCCTTCAACGTAGTGGAAGCGTTAGTCCAGGCCGTGGTCTCGTTGTCATCATAGGACCTCGCAGCTTCGGAAGCATTCGCGCCAGCCGTCGCTGATGCGATCTCAACCGATCGCCGGATAACCTTGTACGACGGGCCCGCAGGAGTCGGACCCCGCTCCAGACGCAGCGGCAGCGCGGCCGCCGCATCGAAGTTACTCAAGCCGTCGTGTTCGACAACAGCGCTGCTCTTGACCGTGATGCTCGCTGGCGAAAGGCCCTCGGCGTGAGCAGTAAGCTCAATAGTGCCGGGCGTCGTCGTAGAGCGCACCGAGACCCTGTTGATGCCTCCTTCCACCGGAAGGTCCTGAGAGAGGATGTAATTATCCTCATGAAGGTACGGTGCGGCCTCCGTAGCAGCCATGCCGTCTGCCGCAACGGTCTGTGTATTTGCAGGCGCAGGCTTCGCCGATCCCTGCGCGATCCCGCCGCGCCACTCTGCCGGCCCCTTGAGTTGAAAATGCACCATGTTCAACGCTGTTGGTACGCGACGTCCCAGCACATCCACGACTTCTACATCCACCAGGGCGAGGTCCGATCCATCCGCATGCATACCGCCGGGAGCTAGATGCGGGGTCAGCTTCAAACGCGCGGGCTTGCCTGCCGTCTCAAGTTCCGCATGAGCAGCCACCTTGCCGCTTGTGTCGTAAGCAATCGCCTGCAACACGCCGGGCTCATACGCAACATCCGGGAACGTAAATAGGAAGTTGTTCGTAGCGTGCTTGCGACCCAATGACTGGCCGTTGAGCTTCAGCTCAACCTCCGGCGTATTCGCAATCACGTACATCGTGCGAACCGTACCCTTCGCATAGTTCCAGTGCCCGGTGATGAACACACGCGGCTTCTCAGGAAGCACCCATCCATCCCACATTACCTGATGCGCGAAGAAGGCGTCCTTCGGAATGCGCATGGCATCGACCTCACCAGAACGGCGATAGTTGTTGTCTCCGCGGAAGTGCGAGTTCTCGTCGATCCAGCTGATATTCACGCCGCCAGCAGAGACGCGCTTCCCTGTGCCAGGGCGTGCACGATAGTAATCATCCCAGCGATAGACATCCTCGAGCGTGAAGCTGTCCTGATTGCGGTTGTAGAGCGGCGAATCCACATGGAAGGGCTCGGTCTGTTCGTTCCAGAACTTGCGAGCTCCTTCATCGCGGTTGTACTCGTGCGCCCACAGCGGCTTTGTGGAGGACTTATCGATATAGAGCATCTCGCCGCCATACATCGCCTTCTGCGAGGCGAGCATCTCTCGCGATCCGCTCGCGCGACCTCCATGCGGATCGAACTGCTCGCGCACAGCGAGCATGTCCTTCATATGCTCTTCGCTAATTCCTTTATTGCCGGACTCGTAGAAGAAGATCGAAGGATTGTTGCGGTTGTAGACCATGCTGTCGCGCATCAACTCCACGCGCGCCTGCCACTGCCGCCCCTTGGGATCGCCCTCGGCATCGCCCGCAGGCATCGACATCGGCAGCCCGACACGGTCCAATGATTCGATGTCCTGCTTGGAAGGAGTTACATGCATCCAGCGAACAAGGTCGGCGTTATCTTCGACCATCAAACCGTTTGAAAAGTCCGAAACCCACGGTGGCACATCGGTACCGAGCCCCGGCCACTCATTGGTACTGCGTGCGGCGTATCCATGCACCTGCAGCACACGGCCATTCAAAAAGACCATGCCGTCGCGAAATTCCGTCTGCCTGAACCCTGTGCGGGTATTGACATCGTCCACGACATGGCCATCGATTAAAACACTCGTTACGACGCGATAAAGATAACCATATCCCCAGCTCCAGAAGTGCAGCCCCTTCCCTGCCATCTGCGTAGTAAATACCTGCGTCTGCCCCGGCGGCAAAGCGCTTTCCGGCGAGGTGGCCGTAGCGACCACTTTAGCCTGAGCATCAAGCACTTTCACTAGTAGCTTCACCTTGGCTGCGGAGCTTCCATCGTTGCGGACTTGCGACTCCACGTGAATGTCGGCGCGATGCCCAGGGAGATCAAAGTGATCAGCCCAGACGTAGACGCCGGTGGTGCCTAACGAAGAGTAGAGCGGCAGCGTCTGATAGACAGGCGTCGTAATGTGCAGCCAAACTCGCTTGTTGATTCCACCGAAGTTCGAATAGAAGTTGTTGTTGTTCCATTGGATAGTGGCGTTGGTAGCCTTCTCGCGATAATCCCAGCGATTGTCCGTGCGCACCGCGAGCACGTTTTCTCCATTTGTAAGATACGGTGTGAGGTCGAAGCCAAAAGCCGCAACGCCATTCTCGCTGAGCCCCAGCCGATGCCCGTTCAGATACACCTTGGCGGCCTGGCGCACGCCTTCGAACTCCACAAAGACCTTTCGCTCCCCATGAGCTGGGGGCAGACGAAAGTGCTTGCGGTACCAGGCGATTCCGGTCGGCTGATCGTGGATGGAGACGCGATAGGCAGAGTCCTCGTTCCATGCATGAGGAAGCGTTACATGCTTCCACGCAGCATCATCGAAGCCAGGTTCGGCTGCCCCCGCGGGGTCACCCGTCGCAAGCAGCCAACCCATATCGAAGTTACTGTGTGTGCGCTGCGCATGCAGGGTAGCAGTGAAGTACGCGAGAAGTAGAAGGCCAAAAATTGAGTGTCGAATGTCTCGAATTCCTTTGGATAAGGACCATTAAAATCAAGATGTTGTCCGCAGAAAATATTTATGGACTACCTGTTGCTTCCGGTTGTCGTCTTTTCTGTGGTGGTTTCGTCCCACGCTGCAAGGGTCGCAGCGCCAGCAGTTTCTTCCGCCGTTCACAGCCCGGTAACGCTGGTCGACGATGGTTGCTTATGTACGAACGCGGTGGAGCGGAATAGTCGACGTAGTTGCGTGTCTCCATGGCCAGCAGCGTTCGTATTGGAATTCAGATTCATGGGTTTCTCGCCCGTGTCGCCTTCAAATGTCTATCGAGGCGCGACATGAACGGTAGGGTACTCGACGCAGCACTGTCAATAGAAAATTTATTTCCATTCAGAACGTGTAGCCTTCTGGCGGATTCAGAGTGCTGTCGATGTTACGCACGTTTTCGCGTCAATGTCTCAGTGTGGTTTTATTGGAGAGCGAAAAACTCCCGCGGCATCAAGCGGCAAGGCCACCATGCAAAATACATCCCACCCTGAAACACGCCCGCCTCGGACTCGTCGCCGTTGGCGCATCGCATGGTTGCTTGGCTTCGGCGTCTTGGTGAATTATTTCGATCGAGTGAACCTGTCGGTTTCGCACGCAGCGCTGTACGCGACCTTTGGCATCTCCAACATCACCTTTGGCTATCTGTCCGGCGCTTACAACTGGACCTATGCCATGTGCCAGCTGCCTGTGGGCGTGCTGCTCGATCGTCTTGGGGTACGCAAAGTAGGAAGGCTTAGCACATTCCTATGGAGCATCGCTTCGTTTGCTGCAGCAATCACACCGAACATCGGCGGGTTCTTCGGGGCGCGGTTTCTTCTGGGGGTCGGCGAGGCTCCAACGTTTCCAGGGAATGCGAAGGCCATTGGCCTTTGGTTCCCGTCGCAGGAAAGGAGCTTTGCCACTTCGATTTTCGATGCCGCCGCTAAGCTGGCCTCCGCGATCGGTGTCCCGCTCATCGGTATCCTTTTGCTGAAGATTGGCTGGCGGATGAGCTTCGCCGCGACCGGAGTTTTAAGTCTTCTATATTTTGGACTTTTTACGAAGATCTACCGCGACCCCCAGGATGATCCGGACCTTAGCCAGGAGGAGCGCCTCTATATTGCGGACGCAGCAGATCCGACTGACGGGGCCAGCGAAGAACGGGGTTCGCTCGGATACTTGATCCGGCAGAAAAAAGTGCTTGGCTTGGCCATCGGCTTCGGAGCCTATAACTACGTCTTCTATCTACTGCTGACATGGCTGCCAAGCTACCTCTCCTCTGCCCTCCACATCGATCTTTTACACTCGTTTCTCTACACAGGCGTTCCCTGGATCTTCGCGACCTTCACGGACCTCGGCGCGGGTCTCGCATCCGACGCCCTGATTCAGCGAGGTTGGGACGCAAGCAAAGTCCGCAGAACGTTCCTGATTTGCGGCACGGCATTTGGGCTTGGCATTGTTGGAGCAGCCGAAGCGCACACCGCTCTGAGGGCACTCTTCTGGATCAGCATGTCGATCGGCGGACTCGCGGCGGCCTCCCCGATCGGATGGACTTTGCCTTCAATGATTGCTCCGCGCGGTCGAGCGGGCACAGTGGGAGGAATCATCAACCTCTCGAATCAGCTTTCGGGTATCGCTGCGCCGATCGTTACCGGCTATGTGGTGACGATCACCAAGTCGTACACGTGGGCATTCGGGATCTCTGCGATCTATCTTCTGATCGGCATTGCGAGTTACATCTTCCTGCTCGGCAAGATTGAACCTGTGCCGCCTGAGCCAATCAGCGAGTCCTTGTAGCCGCCGCATAATGCTTCACGGCGTGGGTGCGAGTGTTCAGTACCTCAAAACTGCCATCTGATTTTGCCGTTAGCTCCAGGGAATAACCCGCGTCAGTCCCTGGCAGATTGGCTATATATGCCAGCGCACTATTCTTATTCCCTGATTCGGTCGAGTAGTGAAGTTGCCATAGCGTTTCGAGGCTTGCAGAATGTGCATAAGTTTCGAACGTTGCAGGAGATCCGCCCTTGGCTTCGCCGTTATCCATGATCGCGATGCGCGGATGAATCGCGTAGACGAGCGCGGGGCTGGAACTCTGATACCAGCCGTGATGCGAGACGATATCGATGTCTACATCTCCCAGCCTATTCGTAGGACACATAAGCTGCACCTCTTTGTCCCAGGTCAGGTCGCCAAGATCAAGCACTCTCAGCCGACCGAAGGTAATCTCGACTCCAAGCGATCGAGAGTTCTCCGTCTGATCTGCGGGGCGCTGCTGTGTTGTCTTGCAGATCTCATTTGGCCGACCAGCGTCGTCGAGTGGCCGTTTCAGGAGTTCCCCATCAGCGCTGACGACTGTGACCTTCATTCCCTGAATCGGGAGGACATCGCCAGGATGAACGGTCAACCGCTTGAATGACCCTTGCGAGATGGCCTTTTGATACTCGGCAAAGCCATGCTCCGTGATGCCCTGATCGAACTCACGATTTGGACCGTGATCAATGAATGTGCCTACCGGAATTCTTGAGACCAGCTGGGGAACCCCACCCACATGATCGTCATGGTAGTGCGTCAGCAAAACGTAGTCGATCTTTGCTATACCCTCATGCTTCGCCGCTGCGACGATCCGATCAGCATCCCGACCTTTGTTTCCCGGCCAGCCCGTATCGATCAGCAGGGATTGACCCGCAGGAGTGATGAAGAGCGTCGCCTGACCGCCTTCAACATCTACGAAGACGATCTTCAAATCACGGGCGACCTGCGCGGACATAGGGACAAATGAGAAAGTGGCAAGCAGGACGAACGGCAACACCTTACGGAACAAAGTCATACCTTCACCTCTGAGGATTGGAAACGCTTGCACGAGTCGCACCTGTTGAGATGCCCCCGTCTACCAGCAGCGTCTGCCCAGTGATATAGCGGCTCGCTTCACCTGCAAGGAAGACGATCGCTCCATCAAGATCATGCGGCTCTCCAGGCCGCTTCAAGGGGATGCGATCGATGAGGTAATCGACCCACTCCTGATTTTGATAAAGAACTGTGTTCTGTGACGTGTGAAACCATCCGGGAGCGAGACAGTTAACCGTAATGCCATGTCGCCCCCACTCATCCGCGAGGCTCATCGTGAGTTGACGGATGCCTCCACGGCTCGCGGTATACGGAGCGAGACCAGCATAACCAAACACACTCGTGACGGAACCTATATTAACGATGCGTCCGTAGTGATGCTCGACCATCTGCTTTGCGATTTGCTGAGCAACGAAGAAACTGCCGCGAAGGTTCGTGTCAAGCACAAGGTTCCAGTCGTCCCATGAGACGTCACTGGCTGGCTTACGTACATTGCAGCCAGCATTGTTTACCAGGATATGGATCTGCCCTATCTTCGCGGCAGCCAGCGCCATGGCCTCGATGCTGGCGTGATCTCTCACATCGAGTGAAAGCGGATAGGCTTTCCTTCCCAGCGCTTCGATCTCTTTGATAAAGGGCTGCAGGTCCGCTGCGTTGCGGCTTGTGACGATAAGGTCGGCACCCGCACCAGCGAGCGCACGACCGAAGTACTGACCGAGACCTTTGCTTGCGCCCGTTACCAACGCGAGCTGTCCAGTCAGGTCGAAGAGCTTAGAGGACATGGGATTGCACCTCGGTTGGATGATCCATACGCGGGTCCAGAACGACCTTCATTATGTTCGGTTCGCGTGCATGCAGCCGCGCAAACCAGGAAGGCCCTTCGCTGAGCGGCGCAACGGCGGTTATCAGACGAGTGACATTCATTGATCCATCAGCGATGAGCCGCATGGCCTCGGGATATTCGCCCGCAGAGGCGCAGGATCCCTGCAGCCGAATCTGCCGCGAAACGACCTTCTGGAGAGGTAGGTTTACCTGCGGCGTGATATTACCGACAAGGGTCACGGTGCCGCCCTTGCGGACGCAGTCAATCGCCGTAGCAATCGTTTCGTCCCGTCCGACAGCCTCAAGCACTACATCGACGCCGCGGCCGTTTGTCTGACGAAGAATCTCATCCGTTAAAACTGCACCGGATGCGAGGAAGGTCTCGTTGGCGCCAAGCTCTGCCGCCAGTTTCAACCTTGTGGCGTCGACGTCAGAGACGAAGACGCGACTCACACCGCTGCTCGACGCGCGAGCCGCCTGCAATAGCAGGAGGCCGATCATGCCGGCCCCTATAACCAGAACGGTCTCTCCCCCTGCGAGGTGTGAGACAGCAATGCCATGCAGCGCCACGGAGACAGCTTCAAGCATGGCCGCCTCAGAGAAGGACAAATTCTCAGGCAGGGGAAAGACGACTCGAACGGGGATCGTGAGGAATTGAGCGAAGGCGCCGTTGCGCCGATACTCCCCGCAGGAGACGCCAATGACCTGACGATCATCGCAAAGGTTCACATCGCCAGCGCGACAGAAATCACACGCTCCGCAGAAAACGGTCGAGTCGAAGGTGACGCGGTCGCCGGGAGCGAAATCGGTGACTCCTTCGCCAACCGCGGCCACGATTCCAGCTGCCTCGTGTCCCATAACGATGGGCGGAATACGTCGACCGCTGGAACCGTCATACCCATGAACATCGCTGCCGCAGATACCGCACGCAGCCACCTCAATGAGAAGCTCCCCGTGGTTCGGGGCGGGAGTTGGAACGTCTTCCACTTGCAGATTTAGATACTCGGACAGCAACAGAGCTTTCATGCAGAGAAGGAGAACAGTTCGAGCAGATGTTCGGCAACTCCTCGCCGAGGCATTACATCGCACCGGAAATTTGGAGACGTAAGTTGCTCATAAAAGAACGGGGCTAGAGATAGATCTATTGGGCACATTCCCTGTTTCGGAAAGCCAACTTAGAAAGCCGCGGAAACGCCGGTGCTTCGGCATCTCTCACGGCTTCTTCGAATACTAAACTATTGATTCTAAATAGTGGCGGAGAGTGGGGGATTCGAACCCCCGATAGAACTTTTGGTCCTATAACGGTTTAGCAAACCGCCGCCTTCAGCCACTCGGCCAACTCTCCTTCGGGTGTGGTCTGAATCGACAAACCATTCCGGGCTACGTGAATTATAGCCTGAGCGCGCGACCCGTCACCATTGCGTTGTGCAGATGCTGTCCGCAGGCGGGATAATCCGCGTTATATTGCGTAGGAACACGTCATGCGTATTCCCGATCCGGAGGAACCTTCAAGCCATCGCACGTTTTGCCGATAGCTCCATCAGCCGAAAAAATAAGATGCGTCTTCTGCCGCTCATTGGAGCGACCTACTTTATGGTTGCCGGTGGACCCTATGGACTTGAGGACATCATCGGCAAGGCCGGGTATCTGCGGGCGCTGGTGCTGCTGGCGGTTATTCCGATCGTGTGGAGCCTGCCAACGTCGCTGATGGTGGGCGAGCTTGCGAGTGCGATCCCGGTTGAGGGCGGCTATTACGTCTGGGTGCGGCGAGCGCTGGGACCGATGTGGGGCTTTCAAGAGGCGTGGCTTTCGCTTGGAGCCAGCGTCTTCGATATGGCGATCTATCCGGTGATCTTTGTGGACTACCTGAGCCGCTTTGCGCCCGCGTGGACAGCGGGACATCGTGGAGTGATCTGGGCGGTTGCGGTGGTGGTCAGCTGCACGCTGTGGAACCTGCGTGGGGCAAAGGTGGTTGGCATCAGTTCGGAGGTGCTGTTCTGCGTGCTGCTTTCGCCGTTCGTGGTGCTGATTGGCTATGCGCTAACGCGTTGGCATGGACATGGAGCGGGTGCGCTGATGCGGTCGAGTGCAGCGCCTGATCTGGCGGGTGCGATCTCGGTGGCGCTTTGGAACTACATGGGCTGGGACAATGCGAGCACGATTGCGCAGGAGGTGGAAGAACCGCAGCGCAACTATCCGCGAGCGATGGTCGGAGCCGCCGCGCTGGTAGCTGTGACGTATATTCTGCCGCTGGCTGCGGTTGGTCTCGCGGGGTTGAGTGCGGACACGTTCTCAACGGGAGCCTGGACGGATGCGGCGAAGACGCTCGCTGGACCTGCGCTGGCGATGGCAGTTGTTCTTGGAGGCCTGATCAATGGTTCCGGGATGTTCAATGCGCTGATGCTGAGCTATACGCGTGTGCCGTTTGCGATGGCCGAAGATGGGCTAATGCCGAAGGTGATGCTGCGGCGGAACTCGAAGGGAGTTCCCTGGGTGAGCGTTATTTTCTGCGCTTGCATCTGGGGGCTCGCGCTGAACTTCAGCTTCGAGCGGCTGATCTCGATTGATCTCGTGCTGTATGGCGCGGCGTTGATGCTGGAGTTCGTGGCGCTGGTGGTGCTGCGACGGAAAGAGCCTGAACTGGAGCGGCCGTTCCGCGTTCCGGGAGGCATGTTCGGAGCGGTTGCGGCTGGAATTGGACCTGGCTTGCTGATTCTGTTTGCTGTTTATGCGGCGAGGCAGGAAAAAGTGGCTGGCGTGAATGCGCTGCTCTTTGCTGCCGGCGTCGGAGTTCTGGGAATGGCGGTGTATGGTCTGGTGCGGAGGATGTCACCCCCCCTCCCCCCCATACTTATGGCTCAAAATATTCAAAATTGGTCAGTTAGGCCTGGAGTTCCGGTCCCGAGTGTTGACTCGTGGAGCGATCGGCCGACAGGCGGGACGCGTCCAGTTCTTTGTCCCTATCTATCAATTATAAAAGATTGAACAGGGTGAACATGCAAATCTATTCCTCCTGGAATGTGCGACTTACGGCTTGCGGGGGTTGACAGCCTTTGGAGGCCTCCCAAGGGCGGGCTTACAGCCCGCAGATGTGTCCTGGTTCCTAGCCAGGGCGTTGCCTGGGCTTTTATCAGACGCGCCTTCGGCACTAAGACCAGAGGCTCAGACTGCGGTAAGGGCTGCGGCTTCGGGTGGGGCGACGGGGATGGCCGGTGCGTCCGAGATGGAGCGGCTGTGTTGGCGGGGAGAGGCGCCCATGACGCGCTTGAAGGCAGTGCTGAAGGCGCTTTCGGATTCGTAGCCGAGCGAGAGGGCGATGTCCGAGACGGAGTCGGCGGTGTGGGTGAGGCGGTCGGCGGCGAGCAGCATGCGCCAGTGAGTGAGGTAGTCCATGGGGGACTTCCCTACCGTCTCCTTAAAGCGGAGGGCAAAGGTGGAGCGGGACATGCTTGCGATTTCGGCGAGGCCGTGCAGCGTCCAGCGCTGCGCCGGGTTGTTGTGCATGGCTGTGATGGCTGCGCACATCTGTTTGTCGGCGAGAGCGAAGAGCCAGCCGACGCCACCGGTGAGACCTTCGGAGAGGTGAAGGCGTAGCGCCTGCACGAGCATCATGTAGGCCAGCTGCTGGGCGACGAGGACACCGCCGGGCTGCGGGTTGCGGAGTTCCTCCATCATGCGCTCGATGGACCAGCGCAGGGTGGCTTTGTCCGAATCGGAGCGCAGATGGACGATGGGCGGCAGCAGATCGAGCAGGATGCGGGCGTTGCCGCTGAGAGCGAAGTGGCCTCCGACGACGGCTGCCTTACCGCCGCCGTTGAAGACCAGGACATTGCCGTCGGCGGGCGTGCGGATGAGGGCCCGGTAATCCACGGGCGTCAATGCCGGGTCGGTCGTGAGGCAGAAGGAGCGACCACTGGGCAGCATGAAGCAGTCGCCTGCCGTGAGCAGGACCGGCTCCGGCATGCCCTCCATCACGAGCCAGGCCTGGCCGAATTCGATGGCGTAGCACTTGATGCCGTCGTGCGTTGGGAACTGGATGGAGAAGTCACCACCTACTTCAAAGCCGCGGGCGACGTAGCTACGAGGTTTGAGCAGAGCGAGGACGTCGGAGAGTGGATCCATGGCGTTTTGGATGCGGACGGTGGCAGAAACGCTTCGGACGATGGCGAAGGTATTACGGATTTTGCAGCATAGATCGTATGGATGGGGAGGCTTATGGTGGTGTTGGGTAAGGTTGGCAGTTCGCATCCCATCCGCGATGAGGCTGCGTATGGATGGGGCACCCGGAAGTGAGTTGGGTGGGTTGAGAGGAAAAGAGTATGACGAAGGTTCTTGTGATTGGTGCGTCGGGGTTTCTGGGGCGGAATGTGGCGAAGGGGCTGCTGGAGCAGGGGTGTGCCGTGCGGTGCTCGGTGCGGAGCCCGGAGAAGGTGAACGACCTGGCTGCGGCGGGGTGCGAGGTGGTGCAGGGCGATATCTCCGATGCAGCTTCGATGGCGCGGGCGGTGGAGTCAGTGAATGCGGTGTATGTGTCAATCCAGACGCTTTCGGCACAGCCTGCGGGCGGTGGTCAAGGGTACATGGACGTCGAGAGACAGGGCATGGAGAACATCGTAACGGCCTGCAAGGCGAGCGGAGTGCGGCGGCTGATCTATGTGACCTTCCTTGGGATTCGTCCTGATTCACCGAGCGCCTGGGTGCGCGGACGATGGGGCCTGGAGCAGTGGCTGCTGCAGACGGGGCTGGAGGTGACGGTGCTGCGACCGTATCAGATAGTGGGCAAGGGCGGGATGGGCTTCGACATGATGGCGGCGAATGCGAAGCGAGCTGTGGCGATCTCCCTGGCGAATGGGAAGCAACGTTGCCGGAACATTGCGGTGGGGGACCTGGTGTATTACATGATCGGCGTGCTGAACGAGCCGCGGTCGTACGGACATTGCTATGACGTGGGCTGCGATGACGTGCTGACCAATGACCAGATGATGGATGTGGCTGCGGAGGTGCAGGGGCACGGGCATCCGGTGAAGCTGCACGTTCCGGCGTGGCTGCTGCGGGCGACGGCTCCGCTGCTGGAGCGGGCGTCGGGAGCGTCGAAGGGAGCGATTCGCGCCTTCGTGGATGCAAGCGGAGATGCCGTGGGCGATCCGATGCCAATACGGCAGATGCTGCCGCGACCGCTGCTCAGCTATAGGCAAGCGGTGGAGCGCGCACTCAAAGTTTAGCGAGCCGCGGGTTTTGGCCGCTGCTTAGACAACAACGAACGATCAGAGGAGCAAAAGGAGCAACAACGATGCGTGTATTTGTGACGGGTGCAACTGGATTTGTCGGTTCGGCGGTGGTGCAGGATCTGTTGAAGCACGGGCATACGGTTGTGGGACTTTCGCGGTCGGAGGAGAACGCAGCGAAGCTGAAGGCTGCGGGTGCCGAGGTGTTGCCGGGCGACTTGACCGATCTGGAGAGCCTGAAGAAGGGCGCGGCGGAGTCGGATGGCGTGATTCACTGCGGATTCATTCATGACTTCCAGCGTTTCCCGGAGGTGTGTGCAGTGGATGCTGCGGCGATCACGGCGATGGGCGATGCGATGGCGGGAACGGACAAGCCGCTGGTGGTGAGCTCGGGCGTGGCGATCATCGCTCCCGGCAGGCTGGCGACGGAGGAGATGAAGGCGCCGGAGTTGCCGAACTTTCCGCGGGTCTCAGAGAAGGTGGCGTTTGCGCAGATAGAGAAGGGCGTGCGCGCGATGGCCGTGCGGCTGCCGCCGACGACGCATGGCAAGGGCGACCACGGCTTTATGGAGATCCTGATCAACACGGCGAAGGCGAAGGGCAAGGCCGCGTATGTGGGTGAGGGCGCGAATGTGTGGCCGGCGACGCATCGGTTCGACGCGGCGCAGGTGTATCGGCTGGCGCTGGAGAAGGGCAAGGCGGGTGCAAGTTATCACGCGATTGCGGAGCAGGGCGTGACCTTCAAGGAGATCGAAAACATGATCGGCAAGAAGCTGGGTTTGCCGGTGGAGTCGATACCGGCGGAGCAGGCGGCGGAATATTACGGGTGGTTTGGGCACTTTGCTGCGCTGAGCGCGCCCTCGTCGAGTGAGTGGACGCGGGCGGAGCTGGGATGGACACCGACGGAGATTGAGCTGCTGCCGGATATGGACGCGCACTACTTCGGTTGATCACGGGAAGGCCCGACCTGGAGACTTTTGCTGGTCTTGAGGTCGGGCCTTTGATTCTTGAAGTCTCGGCCTAGAATAAGCGGGAGGAGAGTTCACCGATGAGCACAGTGATTGCACCCCCGTTTACCGACCCCGAGCTGGCTGCGAAGAAGGTGCAGATGGCCGAGGACCTTTGGAATACACGCGATGCGGAGCGGGTGGCGCTGGCGTACACCGAGGACACGGTGTGGAGGAATCGGACGGAGTTTCTGACGGGGCGCGCCGAGGTGGTGGCGTTTCTGAAGCGGAAGTGGGAGAAGGAACTGGACTACAAGCTGAAGAAGGAGCTGTGGGGGTTTCGGAATAATCGGATGGCGGTGAAGTTTCAGTATGAGTGGCATGATGCGAACGGCCAGTGGTATCGGAGCTATGGGAATGAGTTGTGGGCGTTTGCGGAGTCGGGGCTGATGCAAAGGCGTGAGGCGAGCATTAATGACCTGGCGATTGGGGAGTCGGAGCGGACGCTGTAGAACGGGAAGTTGAAGGCCGCGCGTAGGCAAGGTGCTAGACACTCCCATTCCAGACTGGTACTAAATACGTATGTTTGCAAATGTGGAAGATACGGGTTTGGAGGTTGTGACGGCGCGTGAAGACGTGGCGTTTACAGCCCGTCGTCTGCATGTGCACGACATAGCGACCCAAATGGAAGGGTTGCAGCGACTGTCGCAGGCGCTGCTGAATCATCCGGACACGGTGCTGCAAGAGCTTGTAAATGTCGCCGTAACGCTTTGCGGGGCGGACAGCGCGGGGATCAGTATCCAGATCGAAGATGGGACGGATCGAGAGTTTTATCGCTGGGTAGCGACGGCGGGAGAGTACTCGGGATTTCTGGGTGCGACACTTCCCCGCTATCCGAGTGCTTGTGGGATGTGCCTGGAGCGCGGCAAAGCCCAGCACTTTACGGTGGACAAGCGATTCTTCGACATCTTGAACGTGGAGGCACCGCTGGTAACGGACGGGATTCTGTTGCCGTGGGACGCCGAAGGTACGCGGGGCACAATCTTCGTGATGGCGCATGGCCGCAAAGAGGCGTTCGATGAGAGCGATGTGCGGCTGATGGAGATGCTGGCGAACTTTGCGGCGATGGGTTTCAAGCAGCAAGCGCAGCAGAAGCGGCTGGTGGCGCAGGAGCGGGCCGCGGCGGCGGCGATGATGGCAAATGAGCTGGCCCACCAGATCAATAATCCGCTGCAGAGCATGACGAACATGGCGTACATGGTGGAGTCGGGGACTTCGGAAGACCCGAAATCGCTGGGGGCGGGACTGTCCCAAGAGATACGCCAGCTTTCAAGGCTGGTTGAGAAGATTCTGCTACTGCCTTTGGTGGAGGCCCGGTAACGAGAATGACTTAAAGAGAACCGCCGCTGCGGTTGGCTCCTGTTGTGGAGCGAACGCAGCGGCGGTTTTTTGTTCGTTGAGGGCTACAGTTTGGTGGGGGTGGAAGCTCCGTAGCCGATGCCGTTGAAGAGGAACTTGAAGGTTCCGTGGGGCTGGCCGCGGAAGGTGATCTCCGGACCGAAGAAGAAGACCTTGCCCTTGCCGAGTTTGGCTTCGACTACGGCGGAGGTGCCGTTGAGGTACTGCTGGCCCCAGGCCCAGCCGCTGTCGAGCACCTTGTCGCCCTGATACCAGGAGACAGCCGAGACGCCGTTGAGCGAGGCGCTGGGCAGAAGCTTGAAGGCAGGGCTCTTGTCGAAGAAGACATCAAGGCTGGTTGGCAGGCCATAGGCGAGCGGGGTCGTGTTATCGACCTGCGCGCGGATGAGCGAGCCGGGGATGTAGAACTTCTCGTTGGGGAGCGGCTTGGGGGTGCCGCCGCTCATCTCGGTGAGGCCGTTGACGAAGGGTAGATTCAGGGGCTCGCTGAGCGATGTGGAGGAGCCGATGGTGAGGATGGAGCCGCCAGCCTCGGCGAACTCTTTGAGCGCCGGGACGGACTTTTCTTTGGTGTAGCTGCCGAGCCAGGGACGGAACTCTGCGGGGATGGTTTCAGGCTTGGGAGGGGCTCCGCCGAAGCCGCCACCGCCGCCGCGGCCACCTTCCGGTGCGCCGAGACGAAGGATGCCGTCGGGGAAGATGATGACGTCGTACTTGTCCTTGAGCTTGCCTGCATCGATGGCCTGCGGGTAGACGAGTTCGTAAGGGAACTCGAAGTTTTCGAGGATGAAGCGGATCCAGCCGGTGGGCATGTTGCCGCCGTAAACATCGGCGAGACCGATGCGAACGGACTTCTGCTTGAGGGCGTCGCCGTGGGGTGCTTTGGCTACGCCGATGGCGGAGATGCCGAGATCGTGGACGGCGGTTTCGACTATGGGACGAGCCTTGGGGCTGGCGGGAATCCAGAGCGCGCCGGCGGACATCGTTTTGCCGTCGACCGCCTGCACGTCCTTCAGCCAGTAGACATCGCAGCCAGCCTTCAGGAGGCGGTTGGTGAGGGTGAAAGCGTCGTTGTATTCGTGGCTGACGAGGTAGCCAGCGGGTTTGGCAACGCCGGTGAGGGTGCCGGAGACGGGGATGGCGAGATCGGTGGAGACTTCGGCGAAGGGGCCGTCGAATTTTTCGAACTCGCGATCGAACTTGATGCCCATCTGGAAGGAGAGGTTATAGCCGGTGACGTCGTAGGGCGGCATGGGGGGACCACCGGGGTACTTGAAGTCGTCGGGGTGATCCTGCGGCTCGAACATGTCGAGGATCTGCGGACGGAAGGCCTGATCGGCCTTCACGACGTAGGAGTTCTTGGGATAGTGCTTGCCGTCGACGGTGAAGTCGGAAGTGGCCTGCAGGATGGTGACGCCGTTCTTCATCAGAGTGTTGACGAAGCGGGTAGCGGTGGGGAAATCGGGCTGATCAGAGGGCAGGATGTAGCCGCGGGGATCGCGCTTGGAGGGATCGTGCAGCACCTTCTCGTAGAGGTCGGCGGGGACACCACCGCTGCGACCGCCGGGGCCCATCGCGTCGGGAGCGGGCGTTGCAGCGGCACCGACGGCTCCGCGTCCAGCGCGACCGGCTCCGCGACCGGCGGGAGCGCCTTCGGCAGCAGGTGCAGCGGCAGCGGCTTCGAGGGCGGCGATACGCTTGGGCGTGACCGTCCAGGAGTCTTCTTCGCCGCGCTGGATGGAGTTTTTACCCATCTTGAAGAAGTCGTAGAGCATCGTCTCGCGGTTGATGGAAGCGTAGTTCATGATGGCGCGGTTGGCGGTCTGCTCGTACGCGATGGACTGCGAGAAGTGCCAGAGCTGCGGCGGGACGGGGAACGGGAGATCGTTGTGCGGGAGCTGCGAGGCGGGGACCAGGGGCAGCTGCTCCGGCGTGGGGTTGCCGATGATTTCGGTGAGGATACCAATGGTGTTGTGGAAGTAGGTGCTGGTGCGGAGACCGCCGTTGTACCAGGTGGAGTAGGTGGCGCCGGTACGCATGGTGGAGCCGGGCTTGTTCTCCTCGATGAAGCGCTGGTGGATGGCCATGCCTACGTTTTCGATGCCGATGGGGATGAGCGGATCGTAGTGGTAGTTGAAGGGATCGCGGAAGGGCGGGACGAAGATGACGGAGCCCGGAGGTCCGGTCTGGTGGTGGTTGTAGACGATTTGCGGGTTCCAGGTGCGGAAGAGCACGCGATCCATGTTGGTCGTCTCGATGAGGTTGGACATGAAGAAGTCGCGGTTGTCGTCGTGGCCGGCGTAGTGGTTCCACAGACGGGGCACGCCGCCGGGCTTGCGCTTGGCGGGATCGGACTCGCGGTTGTACCAGTCGGAGACGAGGTCCATGCCGTCGGGATTGCAGAAGACGGCAAGGATGATGTCGTCGTTGAGGAAGCGCATGGTTTCGGGATCGGTCTTGGCGTTGAGCTCGTAGACGAGCTCGACGAGCTGCTGCGCGCCGACGACCTCGGTGGCGTGGAGACCGCCGTCGATCCAGACGATGGACTTGCCTTCGTGGGCGAGAGCGCGGCCCTGCTCGTCGCTGAGGACCTTGTGCTCGGGAGTAAGGTCACGAGCGGTGGCGAGCTGATGAGAGATTTCGCGGTAGTGATCGAGGTTCTTGAGGTTCTCCGGCGAGGAGATGATCGCCATCCACTGGGTGCGGCCTTCTGAGCTCTTGCCCATGTCGACGAGCTTCATGCGGTCGGACTCGGCGGCTAGCTTTTTCCAGTAGGTCTCAGCCTGCACGTAGTTGGTGAGCTGGTAGTCGTCACCGATGTTGAAGCCAAAGGCCTGCTTGGGCGTGGTGATGCTGGCTTTATCGGGAAAGCCCTGCTGGGCGATTGCGACGGGCGCAAGAGCGAGCAGCAAGGCTGACGAGGCGATCAGAGTCTGGAGCCTGTTTTTACACATGGGCAGGTGTTTCCTCAATTAGGGTGCGTTGGGGTAGAGACGAGCGGCCTTCCGAAGAAGTCGCTGGCGAGCCTGAAAAATCCGGTATAGAGGAAATGTATAGGTTTGGCGTGCGGGACGGGGGCTGGCGTGATGCGGGCGATAGAGGATGTTTATGGGTAAGTCTGTGCTTCGCTCATCGCTGCTGTAGCGGCAGGTCTCTCCACCGCGGCGCAAAAAGCGCGCCTTCGGTCGAGATGACAGGGTATTTGGGGGAAGCAAAGGAAACGGCCCGCGGACGATTGTCGTCTGCGGGCCGTTCTGTTGAGTCAAGTTGTGTGGTTCCAGGGAAGCCAACAGACAAACCACAGCGGCTAGAGCCGATTCGTCGGAGAAGAACTTGTTGTCACGGCTAAAGCCGTGACCTACCGTCCGGGGCTTTGCCTAAACGCTCCGGAAGTCTACTTGGCTGCCTTCTTTTCGATGAAGGCTTTCTGCGACTTCTCGATGATGGTGTGGGCTTCGTCGATGCCGCGGAAGCCGTGGGTCTGCACGGATTTGCCTTCGAGATCCTTGTAAACGGAGAAGAAGTGGGTGATCTCCTTGCAGATGTGCGGGTAGATGTCGGAGATGTCCTTGATGTGGGCGTAGCGCGGATTGTCGTCGCCTACGGCGATGATCTTCTCGTCGCCTTCGCCCTGATCGGTCATGAGGAGCACGCCGATGGGACGCACGGTCTGGACGCAGCCGGGAAAGCTGGGGGTATCGACCAGCACGAGGACGTCGAGAGGATCGCCGTCGTCGCCGAGGGTGCTGGGGATGAAGCCGTAGTCACCGGGATAGTGGACCGGGGAGTAGAGGTTGCGGTCGAGACGGAAGACGTGCAGCTCTTTGTCGTACTCATACTTGCTGATGCCGTCGAGAGGAATTTCGATGACGGCGTTGACCAGCCTGGGAGAGTCGGAGCCAATGGGAAGCTCGAGGTAGTTCGGCATACGGAGGGTATCTCTTCTCCTGCTACAAAGGTAGGTCGGCTGGTTGGGAACAACCTGTGGAAGGTGTCTCGCGAAAAAAAGCCGCCGGGGAACAGTCTATCGCCTTTTGCAGCTGAGGGTGTTGCGGAGCCCGGGGGAGTGGTAGGACGATTTGTTACGTGTCAGATGCACCTACTCCTGTATAAAAGCCCTACTACACAAAAGAGACGTACGTATCTATCTTTGCCACTTAGGGGTTTGCTCGATGAGCTCTGCACGCACTGTAGTACTTTCCACATTTGTCTTGGTCCTCTGGCTTGGTTTTCTTACTGGGAACGCACGGTGTCAATCGGTGGCTACAGCCAGCCGTGGCGCGCAATTTACAGTCTTCGCCGGTTACATGCCGACCGAGACGGATTATGGCAAGTCGACACTGAATGGATACGGCGCCGGGTTGGATTTCACGATCTATCCGCGGTTTTTTCTGAAGCCCTCGATCGAGGTGCGTGGCGACCTGGCCAACAACGGGTTGGTAACGGAGAAGGATGTTCTGGTGGGACCGCGTCTGCAGATGGACGTGCGGAACCGGCTGCATCCCTATGGGGAGTTCCTGATTGGCGGCGGCGAGCTGGGTTACCACATCTCGCCGTACCCGGATTACACGGGAGACCGCAGCCGTGTGCTGGCCTATGGTGGCGGCATCGATATTGATGTGGGGAGGAACTTTGGGGCAAAATTCGAGTTTCAGCAGAGAAGCTGGAATCTCGGGTCGAATCCAGGGGTAACGCCGGCAGGCACCTACACGCTGTCTCCACGCATGGCGATGGTGGGCGTGACGTACACAATTCCATTTCGCAAGTTGAATCGGCAGGGCGACTTTCGATAAGAGAAGGTGTCTGCTTATAAAGAAGTACGGATCCAGCCGCGCCGCTGGACTCCCTGACGTGCTTATCGCTACACGATAAAAAGCGAAGCAGTTGATTCCAAAGGGATGTCATTTTTTTATCGAGAGCCCAAGTAACCCCTACCCCTTGGTTGGGCGTCCATCTCTGGTAATCGGTAGAGTCGACGGGCCACTTTCGTGGTTCCGGTTCAACCTCCATAGAACCAGCTAACCGCGTGGGTGCGTCACCACCGGAATATTCCGCCGGAGCCAAACCTTCATGAAATTTGTTCGTCTTGCGTCACTTACCGCTTTTTTATTCCTTGTAGCCGGGCTGATGCTGGCTCCTACTCTGCGTGCCCAGTCCCTGGCGACCGCCCGTCGAGGCGCGGAGATCACGGCTTTTGGCGGCTACAGCGTCTCGCATCCCGACTACGGGGGAACTTCCTATAACGGCGAGACGATCGGTGCGAATTTCACCCTCTTTAAGAATTGGTGGGTAGACCCCTCCGTAGAGGTGCGCTTCAACCACAGCTCGAACTCGATCATTTCTGAGAATGCCTTCCTGGTGGGGCCGCGCGTGCAGAAGGATTACGGCCGCTTCCACCCCTATGTGGATGCTCTGTTTGGCGTGGGTGTGATCTCGTATCATCCAGCCCCGACCTTCTCTCCTGACGATCATCAGGATAGTGGCAGAAACATTGCTTTCGGCGGCGGCGTGGACTTTGACGTAACGAGAAACTTCTCCGCGAAGGTCGACTTTCAGGAGCAGAACTGGAACCTAGGCAAGAACCCTCCGTTTCAGCCGGACGGCTCGAACTACACGCTTTCGCCGAGTGTGCTGACGTTCGGTGTGACGTATCACATTCCGTTCTCGGGTCTACGGAAACAGCGGGAGTTGCGGTAGGGCGGCTCCGCTTGCCAGCCGCGCATCGGAGTCGATGCTAGGCTGGTGAGTGGGAGTTACTTTTATTTTGAGTACAGAAAGCTTTGAGAACGATCTTCACCCGGCAGGCAGCAGCCGGTTTGTAAGGGCGTGTCTGCGTCAGCCTGTGGACCGTACGCCGGTGTGGCTGCTGCGTCAGGCTGGCCGCTATATGCCAGAGTATATGGCGGTGCGGAAGCACCACTCGTTGCTGGAGATTTGCAGGACGCCGGAGATTGCGTCTGAGGTGACGATCACGGCTGCGGAACGGCTGGGTGTGGATGCGGCGATTATCTTTGCGGATCTGTTGTTGCCGTTTACGCCGATGGGACTGGACTTCGAGTTTGTGAATGGCGAAGGTCCGGTGGTGCATCAGCCAGTACGTTCGCGTGAGCATATCGAGTCGCTGCGGACGGATCGTGCGGATGAGCTGAATTATGTGGCGAAGGCGATTGAGAAGGTGGCGGCTCACTTCTCTGCTCCGCGCGAGGATGGGGACCGGTTGGGGATCATCGGTTTCATCGGCGCGCCGTTTACGCTGGCGAGCTACATGATCGAGGGTGGAAGCTCTCGCAACTACATCGAGACGAAGAAGCTGATGTACGGCGATCGCGCTGCTTGGCAGCTGTTGACGGAGAAGCTGGTGACGGTGCTGGTGGCGTATGCTTCGCAGCAGGTTGAGGCCGGCGCCGATGTGATCCAAATTTTCGATTCATGGGCCGGCGCTCTGAGTGTTGCGGATTATCGCGAGTACTGCCTGGCGGCGACGACGGAGCTGGTGCAGCGCGTGAAGTCGCTGGGAGTGCCGGTGATCTACTTTGGCGTGGACACGGCGAGCCTGCTGACAACGATGCGCGAGACGACGGCGGATGTGCTGGGGCTCGACTGGCGGGTGCCGCTGGATGAAGGTTGGAAGCTGGCTGGACCGGGTTGCGCTGTGCAGGGAAATCTTGATCCGATCACGCTGTTTGCGCCTGCGGATGTGCTGGAGAAGCGCGTGCGCGAGGTGCTGGAACTGGCGGGCAATCGGCCGGGACACATCTTCAATTTGGGACACGGGATTGTGCCCGGAACTCCGGTCGACAATGTGATTCGAACTGTTGAGTGGGTAAAGAAGTATGGGAAGAACAGGCAGTAGGGAGTAGGAAATAGGGAGTAGAAAGAAAGTATGAGCACGACAATGACGACTGATTCTCCTGCAATCCTGCTGCTTGCGCATGGCACACCGGACCGGCTGAGCGAAATGGCCGAATATCTGGACAAGGTGACAGGTGGGCGGCCGATGCCTACGCATGTCGTGGAGGAGCTGCAACACCGCTATGCGGAGATCGGGCTGCGGGAGGAGCCGCTGCCGGAGGGGCCTCCGCTGACAAAGTGGACGCTGTTGCAGGGCAGGATGCTGAGCGAGAAGCTCGGGCGACCGGTGTATGTGGGGATGCGGAACTGGCATCCGTACATCGCCGATGTTGTTGCACAAATGAAGACGGACGGAGTGACGAAGGCGCGCGTGTTGTGTCTTGCGCCGCAGAACTCGCGGACGAGTGTGGGGCTGTATCGGCGGGCGCTGATGCAGGCGGTGCGCAACACTGAGACAGGCGCGGCGTTCGAAGTGGAGTTCATCGCTGGCTGGGCGGACGAGCCGCTGCTGGCTCAGGCGTTTGCAGAGAAGCTTTGGCCGGTGTGGGCTGAGGTGTGCGCGAGCACAGGTGAGCGCCTGCCGGTGTTGTTTACGGCGCATGCAGTTCCCTGCCGGACGATTATGAGTGCTCCGGTGGTGAGCGCGGAGAGTCCGTCTGCGGCGAGGCCCGGTGGGCCCGTGCCCGAGAACGGGATTCAAAACTATGGCGCGGCGGCGGCTCCTGATCCTTATCCGGTGGAGTGCAAACAGACGGCGATCCGGATTGCGGAGGCGATGAAGGTAGTCGGCATGAGCGATGCGGACTGGTTCTTTGCGTTCCAGAGCCAGGGGATCGCGGGGGCTCCGTGGATTGGACCGACCGTGCCGGACACGCTGAAGGTGCTGGCCGAGATGGGACACAAGGGCGTGGTGCTGCAGCCGGTGGGCTTCCTGTGCGACCACGTGGAGATTTTGTACGACATCGATATCGACTTCAAGCAGCAGGCTGCGGAGCTGGGTATGTCGTTGTGGCGCGCCGATAGCCTGAACGATTCGCCGACGCTGGTGCGAGCGGTGGAAGAGGCGTTGAAGCGCGAGCCTACGCCGGAGAGCGCGGCTGAAGCGGCTCCGCAACGGCCGGGGCGACCCGCAGCGGCGAAGAAGGAAGAGACAAAACCAGAGGCGGTTGCGGCCGAATGAAGCGTGTAGCGATTGTGGGTGGCGGCATTGCGGGACTGGCTGCGGCGTATGAGCTGGAGAAGCAGCGGCTTGCGGGCGCGGACCTCGACTGGCAGCTGTATGAGGCGAGCGAGCGGCTCGGTGGCACCGTCTCAACGACGAGGATTGAGGGCTTCGTGCTGGAAGACGGGCCCGATGGGTGGGTGACCGAGAAGCCGTGGGCGCGGGATCTGGCTGTCGAGCTGGGGCTGAAGGATGAGCTGATCTCCAGCAACGATGCCACGCGGAAGACGTACATCCTGATCGATGGCAAATTGGAAGCGATGCCCGGTGGCATGCGGATGATGGTGCCGGAGTCGCTGGAATCTCTGGAAGGCTGTGCGTTGTTCACCGAGGCTGCGCGCGCGGCGTATGCGGCGGAGTTAGCGCGGGCTGATGAATTGAAGGCGAGCGCACCAACCGAGGACGAGAGCGTATCGAGCTTTGTGCGAAGGCACTTTGGCGAAGAGGTGCTGGAGAAGATTGGAGCGCCCCTGCTGTCGGGCGTGTTTGGCGGCGATGTCGCGAAGCTCAGCGTACAGGCGGTGATGGCCGGGTTCGTGACGATGGAGCGGGAGCAGGGATCGCTGATTGCGGCGGTGCAGGCGAAGCTGAAGGCGCGCGGCAACAAACCGCATCCGCCGATCTTTACGTCGCTGCGGCGGGGCATGGGATCGCTGGTGGAGGCGATCGTGGCGAAGCTGCCTGCGGAGCGCATTCACCTGAGCCAGCCTGCAATGTCGTTGAAGCGCGAGGGCAAGCTGTGGTGCCTGAAGACGATGAAGGGCACCGGCAAGGCCAAGCGGCATTTTCAGCGTGTGCTGCTGGCGACTCCGATCGATGCGACCAAGGTTTTGCTGGAGTCTCTGAGTGCGGAGGCGGCTGCGCTGGTTCCGAACGACGCGAGTTCCGCGGTGCTGGCGACGTTCTGCTGGAAGCCCGAGGCAGCGAGTCAGTTCTTGGTGCCGACCGGATTTGGATTTCTGGTGCCGCCGGATGCGAGCGCGACAGAGTCGCTGCTGGCGGCGACGTTTGCCGACCAGAAGTTTCCGGGGCGAGTGCCGGAGGGGTGCAAGGTCATCCGCGCCTTCTTTGGCGGAGCGAGTGCGGCGGCGCTGATGGAGCAGTCGGATGAAGCCGTGACGGCTGCTGCTTTGAAGCAGCTAAGGGCTATCTTTGGCGAACTTCCGCAGCCTGAGGCTTCTCTGACGACGGTGCGCCGCTGGCCGCGAAGCCTGCCGCAGTATGCGGTGGGACATCTGGAGCGGATGGCGAAGCTGGAGACGCTGGTCGGTGAGCTCGGCGGGATCAAGCTGCTGGGCAATGCTTACAGGGGTGTCGGGGTGCCGGACCTGGTTAGGGATTCGCGCGCGGCGGTGCGGGCGGAATACTAATCCTCATCCCTCCTGAGATGATGTTCGGCGCGTCTCCTCCATGCCGTCAGAAGAAATATGGCCCCGAGTCGATTCGACTCGGGGCTGACTTGTAAGGGGGATGCACCTACCAGGCGATGGTTCCGTCTTCGTCGGAGTAGGTGCCTGTGGGGCCTTCGGGGCCAATCAGCGCCATCTTGACGGCCTGCTTCGCGCCCTGTTCAACGGTGCGGTGACCCTGGTGGTCGTTGAGGTCGGTTGCGACATAGCCGGGGCAGACGACGTTGACCTTGATATTGGTCTTCTCAAGCTCGATGGAGAAGGCCATGGTGACGGCGTTCAGGGCTGTCTTGGACGGGCTGTAGGCGGCGCCGAAGATGGGACGGTAGGGGTTGGCGGGATCGGAGGCCAGCTTGAGCGAGCCCATGGAGCTGCCGACGTTGACGATGCGACCGGCTGGGGCTTCGCGCAATAGAGGCAGGACGGCCTGGGTGAGGGAGATGACGCCGAAGACGTTCGTGTCGAAGACTTGGCGGATGTACTCGAGCGGAGCGACGCTGGGCGTATTGAACTTGAGGCGCTCTGCGAAGGGTGTTCCGGGAGGAAATTCGCCGACGGTGCCTGCGTTGTTGACGAGGATGTCAAGCCGACCGAACTCTTTGCGAATACGCTCGGCAGCAGCGGCCACCGAGTCTGCGTCGGTGACATCGAGCTGGATGGCGTGAGCTTTTTCGCCGATGGCCTTGGCGGCTATCTCTCCAGATTCGAGCTTGCGCGAACCGATCAGTACAGTAATGCCCTGGGCTGCAAGATCTTTGGCGATCTGCTGTCCGATTCCCTTGTTCGCCCCGGAGATCAGGGCTACGCGATTTTCCGACATGAGTGGAACTCCTTTTCGGCAACGGCGCTGCTGCGATATGCTGGAGGCACCGGAACCATGTTCCAGATAATAAGCGGAACTTTGTTCCGTTTGCAAGCGGCTGCGTATGAAAAAACAGACAAACGTCGAGATCCTTGAAGGCCGCATCGGGCCAGCTGGGGATGCCCCGCGGCCAAAGCGGGCGGATGCACAGCGCAAGATGAGTTCCCTGCTGGACGCGGCGGTTGCGGTCTTTGCGGAGTCGGGCGTGGATGCGCCGGTGCGGGAGATTGCGGAGCGGGCGCGCGTTGGACTGGGTACGGTGTACCGTCACTTTCCGCAGAGGTCAGACTTGATTGTGGCGGTGATGCAGAGCCGGATCGACGCCTGCGCGGACGCGGCTCCGAGGCTTGCGAGTGAGTACCCACCGGTTGAGGCGCTGTCGCAATGGCTGCAGGCCTACATGGAGTTCATCAGCACGAAGCGCGGGCTTTCGAAGGCGCTGCACTGCGGAGAACCGGCCTATCAGGCGCTGCCGGAGTACTTCAACAAGCGGCTGCGACCGGCGCTGATCGGCCTGATCGAGACTGCGGTGGCAGCGAAGGCCGTACGCCCGGGGGTCGATCCGGACGACCTGCTGACTGCGGTGGCGAATCTTTGCAGCGCGGGTTATGGACGGGACCCGGAACATCCGCGACGGATGGTTGAGTTGCTGATTGATGGCATGCGTTTTTTGGCGGCGCCTGAAAAGCAGGATCGACCTTTGGCTCAGGATAGCGAGTAAGCGGAGTAAACTGGATGTATGGGTATTACTCGCCAGCAGGCTCTTGATTGTTTCGCTTCGGATGATTTGATCGGTATCGGCATGGAAGCCGATGCGGTGCGTCGACGGCTGCATCCAGAGGGCGTGGTCAGCTACATCATCGACCGCAACATCAACTATACGAACTTCTGCACGGAGTACTGCACGTTCTGTGCGTTCTATCGTCCGCTGAAGGGCAAGCTTGCGAGCGAAGGGTACATCCTGGAGTTCGACACGATCTACGACAAGATCCGCGAGACAGTGGAGATGGGCGGCACGGGTGTACTGATGCAGGGTGGCATTCATCCTGAGCTGAAGATCGACTGGTTCGAGCGGCTGTTCTCGGGCATCAAGCAGCGGTTTCCGCAGATATGGCTGCACTGCCTGTCGGCTTCGGAGATTCTGGCGGTGGCGGAATACAGCGAGATCAGCCTGAAGGAGACGATCTCGCGGATGCGCGATGCGGGACTTGATTCGATTCCAGGTGGCGGCGCGGAGATTTTGGACGATGATGTGCGCAAGCGCATTGCACGTTTGAAGTGCCGTACGGAGGATTGGGTGAGCGTGCATCGCACGGCGCATGAGCTGGGGATGCGCACGACGGCGACGATGATGTTCGGCGTGGGCGAGACGATGGAACAGCGCGTGAACCACTTCGAGGTAGTGCGCAAGCTGCAGGAAGAGACCGGCGGATTTACGGCGTTCATTCCGTGGAGCTTCCAGCCGGGAAACACGGCACTGGGCGGTCGTGGCTGGGACGAGGCTACCTCGGTGGAGTACCTGAAGACGCTGGCTGTTTCGCGACTCTACCTAGACAACATTGAGAACGTCCAAAGCTCATGGGTGACGCAGGGTCTGAAGGTGCTGCAGATGGGGCTGCGCTTTGGCGGCAACGATGTGGGCAGCGTGATGCTCGAGGAAAACGTGGTGAAGGCCGCGGGCACGGCGAACTGCACGACCGAGGAAGAACTGCGGCGGATTATTCGCGATGCCGGCTTCAAGCCAGTGCAGCGGGATACCCTGTATCGCACGATGTTTTTGAACTAAAGGTGTTGAATAGGCGCAAGCGGCTGCTTGTGGCGGGTGTTGGATGCCTGCTGCTGCAACCGCTTTTTGCTGCGTCCGTGCTATGGGCGCAGGAACCGTACACGCTGAAAGTACACACGCAGGAGGTGGCGCTGTCGTTCCATGCAGAGGATGGGAGCGGGCGGGTGGTGAGCGATCTTTCGGCGGACGATCTGCGGATTCGCGACAACGGGAAGGCGCCGGAGAAAATCACCCGGTTTACGCATAACAAGGACCTGCCGCTGCGGGTAGCGATTGTGTTCGATGAGAGTGCCTCAATGGCGGGTGCGATTTCGCCGCGACGGGTGGCGCAGGCGCTGGCGAGCACGGTGATTCAATCGACGCGCGATCAGGCGATGGTGGTGCGGTTCGACTTCGAGACACAGGTGCAGCAGGACTGGACAAGCGATGAGGCTCTGCTGATTCGCGGCGCGGCGAAGGTCACGGACAAGAATGGAACGCGGATGGGCGGCACGGCTATCTGGGACACGCTGTATCGCGTGTGTCGCGACCATGTGCCAGCGCAGACACCGGGAGAAGAGGTGTCGGCGAATGCGATCCTGCTGTTTACCGATGGCGTGGACAACTGGAGCCACGCGCTGCCGCAGGATGTGGTGGATATGTGCGCGCAGCGACAGACGCCGATCTATCCGTTCGTGATCGACGATAAGGCGCACATGGACAAGGGGCAACAGATGCTGCGACAGATGGCGGAGCGCACAGGCGGGAGTGTGTTCTATGAGCAGGCTTCGGGTGCGAGTGTGGCGGCGTCGATTCTGCAGATCAACAGGGAGCTGCGCGATCGTTACACAGTGGTGTATCGACCGAAGACGATGAAGCTCGATGGGAGCTTCCATGCAGTGAAGCTGGATACGCCGAATAAGCCGGTGCGGGTGATGGTGCGGGATGGGTATTTTGCGGAGCCGTGATGCAGGCAACAGCGGAGGAAATTCTAAATGCAGATTCCTCCGCTGCGCTGCGGAATGACAAAGGTTAGCGACGGAGTGACAAAGATTAGCAGCGGAATGACAAAACGCTGAGCTAGTTCCCCGTCTTCTGTGCTGTGATCCAGCGGTCGGTGCGGGCTTCGAGAAGGTCGAGGGGGAGGGCACCGCCGTTGAGGATTTCGTCGTGGAAGGCCTTGATGTCGAACTTTGGGCCTAGTTCCTTCTTTGCGCGTTCGCGGAGCTCGCGGATTTTGAGCTGGCCCATCTTGTAGGCGAGGGCCTGTCCTGGCCAGGCGATATAGCGGTCGGTTTCGGCCTGGGCCTGCACGTCGTTGACGTCGTTCTCGTGCATACAGGCGATGACCTGGTCGCGCGTCCAGCCCTTGTCGTGGATACCGGTGTCGACGACGAGGCGGACGGCACGGAAGAGCTCGGAGTTGAGGCGACCGTAGTCAGAAACGGGGTCCTTGTAGAAGCCGATCTCTTTACCGAGCTGTTCGGCGTAGAGCGCCCAGCCTTCGGTGTAGGCGGAGTAGCCGCCGCGCAGACGGAACTTAGGCAGGCCGGTGAGCTGCTGGGCGACGGAGATCTGGAGGTGATGGCCGGGGACGCCTTCGTGGTAGGCGACTGCTTCGTCATCGACGAGCGACCGGTGGGTGGGGTCGGCAACTGCTACGGCTACGCGGCCCGGACGGCGGCCGTCCGGTGTGCCGGAGTTGTAGTGCGTGGCGACGGCAGCGTTGAAGTCGGGAATGGGTTCGACGTAGACAGGGCCCTTGGGCAGCAGGTTGAAGAGCGTGGGCAGCTTCGGTTCCATCTGGTCGATGTATTTCTGGAAGTCGGCGACGATCTGGGCTTCGCTGGTGGGCTGCCACTTCGGGTCTTTGTTGATGGAATCGCGGAAGGCAGCGAGGTCCTTGAAACCCTGCGACTTCGCGAGCGCGGTCATCTCGGCGGTGATGCGCTTGACCTCGCTGAGGCCGATCTCATGCACCTGTGCTGGCGTGAGGTCAGTGGTGGTCATCATCTTTACGGCTTCGGCGTAGCGGCGTTTGCCGTCGGGGAGGCTTTCGATGGAGATGTTGTCGCGACCGTGGGCGAGGTATTCGCCGGCGATGAAGGCGGAGAAACTGCGGTAGGCCGGGAGCACGTCATCGTTGACGGCGGCAGTAAGTTCGGTGGTGAGGCGCTGCTTGTCGGCGTCGGAAAAGCTGGCCGGAAACTTCTTCAGCGGCGAGAGGAAGGGGTCGGCCTTGATGATGCCATCGACCTGCGGGGAGACCTTGGCGACGATCATCTTGGGCGGCATCAGGCCGTCCTTTTCGCCGGCGCGCATGACCTCAATGGTCTGGTTGAGGACGCGTGGAATCTGGTGGAGGCGGGAGATGTAGTCCTCGTAGTGCTGGACGGAGTCGAAGGGCATGCCGTTGGGCAGGTCGGCGAGACCGCTGTGGATGCCGTTCTGCTGGTTGATCGGCATCTCGTAGTTCTTGAGATCGAAGCTGGCGTCGCTGCGAACGTACTGGCGCTCCATGAGCTGGTGCGAGAGGAGGTCCGTATCGTTCATGCCGGTGGTGGGTATGGCGCGAAGGCGAGCGAGGTAGGCCTGGCCCTCGGCGTGCTCTTTGAGGATGTGTGCCAGTGAGGCGTCGCCGAGGAGAGCGTTGTAGCGGTAGTCGCCGACGGAGGTGGCACGCTCGGGGTTGTTCTTGAGGCCGTTCTGGTAGATCTCATCAAAGAGGGCGTTCTGGGCGGCGACATTTTCGGCGACTGTCCTGGTGGTGGCTGGGGTGGTCTGCGCAAAGGTCACGACGGGCAGGGCGAGAGGCGTGAGAGCGACGAAGAGGGCCAACCGGCTGGAACATGGAAATTTGCGCATGAGAGACAAGTTACCAGAGGATCACAAAGCGTGATTTCGGCAGAGGACAGCGCCCCAGCCTGCGGGTAGAATCGAGATACCGCGTTCTACCTACCTGAACCGCAACGGAGACCCAGTTCTGATCAGCCAACTCAATGCGCTAGCGCTTTATCTTGTGTCGCAGCATGGACTTGGGCACTACTGGAAGACGCACTATGCCGACCATACCTTCAAGGGTGTGTATCGGTGGAATGCGTTCGATATCTATCTGCTGGTGCCGTACTTCATCGTGATGGTGATCCTGGCGTTCTATGGCGTACACCGCTATCAGCTGGTGTGGCTGTACTACCGCAATCGGCGCAACGAGGCGAAGAGCAACGAGCCGCCTTCGCGCTTTCCCGAGGAAGAGCTGCCGTTCGTCACGATCCAGCTGCCAATCTTCAATGAGCAGTTTGTGATTGATCGCCTGATGGAGGCGTGCTGCAAGCTGGACTATCCGCGCGACCGCTTCGAGATACAGCTGCTGGACGATTCGACCGATGAGACGGTCGAGGTGGCGAGTGCGATGGTGGCGCGGTTCGCTGCCGGAACGCTGGGCCTGGGGCCGCAGCCGGTGCACTACCTGCATCGCACGAACCGTTATGGCTATAAGGCCGGCGCGCTGGAAGAGGGACTGAAGACCGCCAAAGGTGAACTGGTCGCGATCTTCGATGCCGACTTTGTGCCGCCGCCGCAGTGGATTCGCCAAGTGGTGCATCACTTTGCCGAGCCGAAGGTCGGCATGGTGCAGACCCGCTGGACGCATCTGAACCGCAACTACAGCTTCCTGACGCAGGTAGAGGCGATCCTGCTGGATGGCCACTTCGTGCTTGAGCATGGCGGCCGATCGCGTGCGGGTGTGTTCTTCAACTTCAATGGCACGGCGGGGATGTGGCGACGCGCGGCGATCGATGAAGCTGGCGGCTGGGAGCATGACACGCTTACCGAAGACACCGACCTGAGCTATCGCGCGCAGTTGAAGGGCTGGAAGTTCAAGTACCTGCAGGACGTGGAGTGCCCTGCGGAACTGCCGATCGAGATGACGGCGTTCAAGACGCAGCAGGCGCGCTGGGCGAAGGGTCTGATCCAGGTGGGCATGAAATCGATGCCACGCATTTTGAAGTCCGACATCTCATGGCATCAGAAGCTTGAGGCCTGGTATCACCTGACGGCGAACATCAGCTATCCGCTGATGATCGTGCTGAGCACACTGCTGATGCCTGCGATGATCATTCGCAGCTGGCAGGGGCCAGTGCAGATGCTGCTGATCGACCTGCCGCTGTTCATGGCTTCGACGATGTCGGTTTCGACGTTTTACTTGGTCAGCCAGAAGGAGCTGTTTCCGAAAACCTGGTACAAGACGTTTCTGTATGTGCCGTTCCTGATGTCGCTTGGTGTGGGGCTGACGATTACGAATACAAAGGCTGTGCTGGAGGCGCTCGTGGGCCACAAGACAGCGTTTGCGCGCACGCCGAAGTACGCGGTAAAGAAGAAGGGTGAGGTGTCGCAGGCGAAGAAGTACCGCAAGCGGCTGGGCATCATCCCGTGGATCGAGTTGGCAATTGGCTGTTACTTTGCGGCAACGGTCTGGTATGCGTTTTCGACAGAGAACTACTTCACGGTGCCGTTCCTGCTGCTGTTTGTGCTGGGTTACTGGTATACGGGCATCCTGAGTATCTTCCAGGGACTGTTCGAGCGCAGAGGATCGCAGGGGGAAGAATTGCACGAGAAGCCATATCCGGTGGGGATTTAGGGATCGCTTGCTTTCGATATAAGTCAGTGTAGGGAAAGAGGAGATGGACGCGGCGAGTCCGCCGCAACAGCAGCGCGGTCGGGCCTAGGGCCCTGAATTCAGCGAACCAAAAGTTGCTTGAGGACGAGTAGTTGGCGATGAGGACGAGTTAGAGGCATCGCTTAGTTCCCTCCAAGAGGTGACTCTAGCAAGAAGAGGCCCGCATATGCGGGCCTCTTCCTTGTTGGATCTAATCGGGATGTTTAGAAGCGAATACCGAACTTGATCGGGAAGTAGCTGGTGCGGTTGCTGTTGGCGGGATACGCGTCGGCTTCCGATACCGTGGTGGCATTGACCGGCGAGTTGACCGTCACGCCTGTACGCTGTGAGTTGACAATGTAGACGTAGCGAGCTTCCCCGTAGAAGCGCTCGTTGGAGAATCGCGAGAACTTGTAGGTAAAGCCGATGCCTGCATCGAAGCCAGGAGCGTTCGAGGTGTAGTGATCGATAATCTGGTTCGCCTGGTAGGAGTAGCAACCGTAGTAGTAGTCGCAATACTCGCCGACCTCGGGGGTCGTGAAGTTCGTGACCTTGTGATAGAAACCAGCACCGGCCAGCACGTAGGCACCGACACCCTTGCCGCTGTAGATAGTGTAGGTGGGTTGGAAGGAGAAGGACCAGATGTGCGAGTTGCCATCGAGGCTGGTGAACGGCGTAATGCCGTTCGCATTGCAGGTGGCGGCATTCGCTGTGCAGTAGTAGTTGATCTGATTGTTGTAGAGAGCGAACTGGTTATCGAGGGTCTGCTTAGTGAGACCGAAGTTGTCCCATGAGAATTCGACCGGCACAGCAAAGTGGCTCGAGAACTGGCGACCGAAGCCGACATGGAAGGCCCAGCTGGGAGTGTCGTACTTCCAGGTGTTACCGACGGGCTGAGCCAGGCCGACGCCTGCGTAGCCGGTCCACTTGTTGGAGCCGTCGGCGTTGGTGTTGTTGCCACGATAGCGGGGAGCCCCGTAGCGGCGGCGCTGGCCGCCACCATACTGCATATAGTTCGCGAAGTTGACGCCGCCCGCCGGATTGAGCGAAGCTTCGGTGCTCGGAGCGTTCTGGTCGGCGCTGGAAGAAAAGAGCTGCGCGCTGGAACTGGAGGTATCCAAAGCCGGAAACTGTGGAGCTGCAGCGGACTGAGCGATAGCGGCACCGGCGGTAGCTACTGCAAAGAGGGTGGCCGAACGCAGCGCGGGGGCGACGAGCGGGCGGAAAGCCTCCGAAAGACGATTCTGGAATCGAGAAAAAGCCATGATGTATTCAACTCCTGTTTTTGATACGGTTTTATCCGTTGGCAGGAACCCTGACGGCTGGCATTAGTTGCGCTCACTGGCTGGCGCAGGCCGTTCGTTTTGTCAGGAAGCCCGCCTATTTGATTGGTTGGACGAGGAAAGGTAACAAGTGGATGCACCCGGATGCGGTGTCCACTTTGATCCTATAAGACCCACGAGAGCGGCGTCAGTTACCTCGTACACTGTTAGTACCCATGTCTGACGCAACAAGTTCGATCGCCGCCAATCTGGAACGTATTCGCAATGAGATCGCCGATGCCTGCGCACGTGCAGGTCGCAACACCGCTAATGTGGCGCTGATGGCCGTGAGCAAGGTGCATCCTGCCGAGGTGCTGATCGAGGCCTACGAGGCTGGACAGCGACTGTTTGGCGAGAACCGCGTGCAGGAGGCGCAGGGCAAGGCTCCGGTTATCGCCGGGTACGCCGGGCTGGAGCTGCACCTGATCGGTCCGCTGCAGAACAACAAGACGAGCAAGGCAGCGGAGATCTTCCAGGCGGTGGACACGCTGGACTCGGTGAAGACGGCGGAGCGGCTGAACAGCGCCGCGGCCGCACTGGGCAAGACGATGCGCGTGCTAGTCGAGGTCAAGCTGTCGCATGAGGAGAGCAAGCACGGCGTTGCGCCGGAGGAATTGCCAGCGCTGCTGGCGGCACTGGATCCGCTGAGCAACCTGCGGGTGGGCGGGCTGATGACGGTTCCGCCTTTCGATGAAGATGCCGAGACTGCGCGGCCCTTCTTCCAGCAACTGCGACGGCTGCGAGACGAGAATGTGGGCGCGTATCCGACGCTGACGGAGCTTTCGATGGGGATGAGCAACGACTTTCGCGTGGCGATTGAAGAGGGCTCGACGTGTGTGCGGGTGGGGACAGCGATCTTCGGAAAGCGCGTGTATCCGGCGTGAGCCTGCTGGCGTTCAAGGCGGCTCCCAATGGCTGCACGCTGCCGGTGCGGGTGCATCCGGGGGCGAAGCGGGATGCGGTGAGCGGCGTGCATGATGGGGCGCTGAAGGTGTCGCTGACGACGCCACCGACGGATGGGCGAGCGAATGCGGCGCTGATTGCGTTTGTGGCGGAGCGGCTGGGTTTGGCGCGGGCGCAGGTGACTCTGCTGACCGGGGCGGGCAGCCGGTCAAAGACTCTGCGCATCGTCGGATTGACGGTGGTTGAGGTCGAAGTACGGCTGCTGAGCGAAAACGCTTAGCGGCGGGGCTTGGGGCCGAACATCAGGATGGCGATGAGCAGGATGACCGTGGCCGCGCCGCCAGCGAAAAGCCCGGCGGTGTGCGCCGCGAGTACAGTTTCCGGATCGTAGCCAGCAGTGCGGACGTGCGCGTGCAGCATGATGACGTGCTCCGCCATCCAGAAGACAACGCAGAAGACCGTAAGCAGGAAGATGACGCGGATCGTCCAGAGCATGTAGGTAGAGTATCGCGGCGCGACTTCCCGTGCGCTACGTTACGGTTTTTTCGTGACCTTTGCTGTGGGGGCGATGATGATGTTGGCGCCGTCGTCTGACTTGACGGTGACGTGGTCGAGGATGACTTCGGCGTAGGCGATACGGAGGGCGGTCTTCGCCTGGATGTCGACGTTGGTGAGGATGGTGTCCTTCACCGGCGACTCCGGCAGACCGACGATCGTGCCTGCATTGGCTCCGCCGGTGGCATGGACGTTTTCGATGCGGATGTCGTGAAAGAAGGGGGTGAGACGGCCGATGGGCTCGGCGGGAACTTCGCCTTCGGGCGCGGGGTGGGGGTAATACTCGGTGATGAGGATGGCGGTTTTGACGTCGACCATGTCGATGTCCTTGAAGGTAATGTTGCGGACGTCGTGGCCGCGGTCGCGGTTGGCCTTGATGCGGATGCCCTGGTCGGTGCCCTTGAAGTGGATGCGTTCGGCGTGGACGTTATAGACGCCGCCGGAGATTTCGGAGCCGATGGAGAGGCCGTGGCCCTGCTCGAAGGTGCAGTCGCGGATGAGGATGTCGTGGCTGGGATCGTCGGGGCCGGGAGAGTCGATGGCGCCGGACTTGATGGCGACGTTGTCGTCACCGACGGAGGAGAAAACGTGGTCCATGAGGATGTTCGAGGAGCTGAAGGGGTCGATGGCGTCGGTGTTCGGCGACTTGGGGGCGAGCACCTTCATGTTGAGGAACTTGAGGTCATCGGAGTAGTAAGGGACGATCTGCCACATGCCTGCGTTCTGCATGGTGATGTCTTCCATGCGGATGTGCTTCGAGTGGTCGAAGACTATTCCGAGGGGACGCGGATGGTCGGTGCCGAGGACGCCGGCGTCCTTGACGCCCTTGATGTAGTCCCACCAAATGTGGCCGTTGCCGTCGATGATGCCGCCGCCGGTGATGACGACGTTTTCGGCGTGGTTGGTGCGGACGAGCGGAAGGACGGTGGTCTTACCGGCGAAGGTATAGGTGCCGAAGTCGGAGCGGTCGGGCGAGCCGAGTAGCGTGGCGTCTTTTGCGACGCTGAAGGTGATGCCGGACTTGAGCTCAATGGGGCCGGAGACGAAGGTGCCGCCCGCGAGGGTGACGGTACCGCCGCCTTTGTTCGCAGCGCAGGAGTCGATGGCCCTCTGGATGGCGGCGGTGTCCTTTGTGGTGCCGTCACCTTTTGCGCCGAAGTGGCGGACATCGCAGATTTTGGCTGCATGGGCCTGAGAAACAAGAGCCTGGGGGGCGATAAGAGCAGCAGCGACGACCAATCCTGACCAACGCATTGCGGTATACCTCGTAAAAATCTGTCTGACAGAGTGCGAAGCTATCTTACACACGAAGGTGCATTTCTGGCAGAGCGGAGGCTTACCGCCGGTTCTTGCAGAGGACGGCTGTTCGCATTACGATCAGTGCAAATGACCTTCACCCCTAGAGCTTTTCGTGCTGGCCTGAGCGTGTGTCTGCTTGCCTTTTCCCTTCCCTCGTTTGCACAACGTACCTACACCGCTGGGAAGATCATCTTCAAGAATCCGGGCGAGTTTTCGCAGGCTGAGCTGGAGAGCGTGCTGGGGATGCATGTAGGGGAGAACTTCAAACAGGATGACCTGAATGCCGCCGCGCAACGGCTGAGCGATAGCGGATACTTCGACAACGTTGGTGGGGCGTTGGAGGGGATGACGAACAAGATCACGGTGACGATCGAGCTGAAGCCTTCGACGCACGAAGAGCTACTGCATGCTGGGTTTCACAACTTTATCTGGCTGACTCCCCAGGAGATTACGACGGCGCTGCATGACAAGATGCCGCTGTACCGTGGCTATCTGCCGGAGGTGGGCGGACAGATGGAGAAGGCCGACGAGGTGCTGGTGGCAGCGCTGGCGGCGAAGGGCGTAACAGCCCAGGTGCAGCACGAGACGATCGAGCCAAGTCTCTCCCATCCGGAGCGCGTGGTGGAGTTTGTCGTTGTGAAGCCTTCGGTGAAGGTATCGAATGTGAAGTTGAGCGGCGTGACACAGGAGCTTGTGCCGTACCTGCAGAAGTCAGTGAATGCGACGGCGAAGACGAGCTATAACGCGGGGCTGGCCGGCAAGTCGACGGCGGTCAGCATTCTGGAGCCTCTGCTGGACGCGGGATATGTGAGTGCTATCTTGTCGGATGTGACGTTGACGCCGACGACGGTGGACGACAGCAACGTGACGGTGGTGGTGGCTTCGACGCTGAGCGCAGGCGGGGTGTATCACGTGGGCACGATCAGCTTTGCCGGGGCTCCGCTGATGAGTGCGGAGGCGTTTGCCGCGAGCGAGAAGGTGCACCCAGGCGATGTGGCCTCGCACAAGCTGCTGATGGAGACGCTCGCGCCACTCGATGCGGCGTATCGACGCAAGGGCTATATGGATGTAATTGCAAGTGCCGCGCCGACACTGGATACGACAGCGCTGAAGGTGGACTATGCGGTGTCGGTCGTGCCGGGTGAGCCGTACAAGCTGCGCGAGGTGACGACGCAGGGGCTTGAAGGCGATGCGCAAGCGAAGGCAGAGTTGGATCGCAGCCTTCAGATGAAGGCAGGCGATGTGTACAACCCGTACTCCGTGCTGCAGGCGCTGAAGAGTGATCCTTCGAGGCCCGCGCTGAGACCGTATAGCGCGGCGTTCAAAGCACAGGCGGATCCTGCGGCGCATACGGTGGATGTGCTGGTTACGTTTTATAAGGCGGGGGGACGGTAGTCAGCAAACTCTGGTAATGCCTATTTGGGCATAAGGCAAAACCATTTTTTTGGGATGAAGCTCAAAGCTCCTTGCCGCATGCTGTGCCAGCCGATATAACGGTGACACCTTTGAGGAGAAATTTATGCGTCGTTTGATTGCACTGATCCTATGCGTGGCATTCCCTGTGACTGTATTTGCGGCTGAACCTTCCAATTCCTACAAAGTCACCTACGATGGTGGTTCATTACTTGGGGCAAAGTCGGGCGACTCGGCAAAGCTGGTTATCGAGCCTAAGACTATTCGGATACTTGTAAAGAAGGATGCCGAACTCGTGGCAATTCCTGCGGATGCGGTGACGGAGATTTCGTACGGCCAGGATGTTCATCGCCGTGTGGGGACGGCCATAGGTTTAGCGGTCTTCAGCCTGGGTATTGGAGCCTTAATGCTGCTCAGCAAGTCGAAGAAACATTTTGTCGGCCTCACCTGGGCTGATGGCGATAAGAAAGGCGGCTTTGCGATGCAGTGCGACAAGAACGACTACCGCGGAGTTCTTGCAGCTCTCGAAGGCATTACAGGGAAAAAGGCCGTCGACTCGGATGCAATGAACGTCAAGAATTAGAAGTACAGCAGCAAAAAAGGGCTCGTGCGAATTGCACGAGCCTTTTGTTTTGCTTATTCCCACTCAATCGTCCCCGGTGGTTTGCTCGTGATGTCGTAGACGACGCGGTTGATGCCTCGGACCTCGCTGACGATGCGACTGGAGATGGTGCGGAGCACTTCGTACGGCAGTGCGGCCCAGTCGGCGGTCATGCCGTCTTCGGACTCTACGGCGCGGATGGCGCAGGTGTAGGCGTAGGTGCGCTGATCGCCCATGACGCCTACGGTTTTGATGGGGAGCAGGACGGCGAAGCTCTGCCACACCTTGCGATAGAGGCCTGCGCGCTTGATCTCTTCGACGCAGATGGCGTCGGCTTCCTGGAGGATGGCCACGCGGTCGGGTGTGACTTCGCCGAGGATGCGGACGGCAAGGCCGGGGCCGGGGAAGGGTTGACGCTCGAGGATCTCTTCGGGCATCTGCAGGTCGCGGCCGATGCGGCGGACCTCGTCCTTGAAGAGGTCGCGCAGCGGCTCGATGAGCTTGAGCTTCATGTCCGCAGGCAGGCCCCCGACGTTGTGGTGCGACTTGATGACGTGCGAAGGGCCGTGGACACTGGCTGATTCGATCACGTCGGGGTAGAGCGTTCCCTGCACCAGCCAGGCAATTTCCTCACCGGAGGACTTCTCGGCGTCGAAGATCTTCTTAGCCTCATCGTCGAAGACGGCGATGAACTCGTTGCCGATGGCCTTGCGCTTCTGCTCCGGGTCGGTGACGCCGACGAGCTTCGCGAGGAATCGTTCGGAGGCGTCTGCGGCGACTACGTTGAGGTGCAGGTCTTCGCGCATGGTCTTCTGGACCTTCTCAAATTCGTCCTTCCGCAGCACGCCGTTGTTGACGAATATGCAGGTGAGTCGGTCGCCAATCGCTTTCGCTACGAGCACGGCGGCGACCGAGCTATCGACTCCGCCGGAGAGACCGCAGATGGCGTGACCGGTGGGGCCGACCTGCGCCTTGATCTTTTCGACGGTGGTGGCGATGAAGTGTTCGGGGGTCCAGTCCTGCGAGGCACCGCAGAGCTTGACGACGAAGTTCTGCAGGAGCCGCATGCCGTCCTTGGTGTGGGCGACCTCGGGGTGGAACTGTACGGCCCAGATTTTGCTGGCGTCGTTGGCGATGGCGGCGATGGCGTTCGCGGTGGTGGCGGTGACGCGGAAGCCGGGAGCGAGCGACTCGGCGTGATCGCCGTGCGACATCCAGACGGAGAGCTCACTGGGCAGACCGTGGAAGACATTGTCGAGCTCAGTGACGGTAACGGCCGCGTGGCCGTACTCGCGCGCGGAGCCGGGGACGACCTTGCCGCCGAGGTGGTGCGTGATGAACTGGAGGCCGTAGCAGATGCCGAGGATGGGCAAGCCGGTGGCGAGCACGGCGGGATCTGCTTTAGGCGCGGAGTCGTCGTAGACGCTGGACGGGCCGCCGGAGAGGATGATGCCCTTCGGGTTGAGTGCGAGGACTTCCGTCAGAGGCGTGGTGCAGGGCAGCACGACAGAGAAGACGTTGAACTCGCGGATACGGCGCGCGATGAGCTGCGTGTACTGGGAGCCGAAGTCGAGAATGACGATCGTCGACGAGGTGGGGGTCAGGTTTGCTGGAGTGTCCACGCTTCCAGTCTAAATGGCTGGAAGCGGTGGAAGGCTGCGCCGGGTGGCCAGGATTTACCTAGGATTTATCGCGCTGGCGGGTGTTGTTGACCGCGCCCATGATGCCTGCTCCGGCGAGCACGATGCCGATACCAAGGGTCCAGGTCTGCGGCATGTGGGCGATGTGGCAGATGTAGACGACGCCGATGACGACGATGAGTGTTCCGATGAGGTAGATGCCAAACGAGGACATGTGGGGTCTTCTCCGTTGAGTGAGCTAACGGCTTGGATGCAAAAGCGACCCGACGCGGCTAGACAGCGGGCGGAGGATTGTAGACGCGATAGAGCGAGAGGTAACTGGCCGCGCGGACGACGTGGAAGTAGTCGTTGGCGGCGAGGTAGAGCAGAAGGACGCCAGTCCACCAGCACTCGAGAAACTGCTGGGTAGCGACTGTTGTGAACGGCAGCGGCGAAGCGGAGAAGACCATCGCCAGCACAATGAGCGCAATGCGCACGATGTTCATGACGAGGTTGATTTCAACGAGCTTGCCGCGGACGGGGCCTGCGGTGAGGGCGGCTCGCAGGGCGGCGACAGCACCGAGGTTGTTACGCATCGCGAGTAGCGGAGCGAGTTGCAGAAACCAGCTGAAGGTACCCCAGAGAACGTAGAGGAGCAGCGTGCCGCAGATGATCATGGCGGCGAAGAGGACGACGTTGGGCTCCTGGTTGCTCGCTGCGGGCGTGAGAATGCTGTAGCGCGCACTGAAGGCGACGTAACGGAAGTAGAGGAACCAGACGGCGAGGAGCAGGGACGAGCGCAGGGTTCCGAGGAGGAAGAGCGTGATGCGACGGGCGTGAAGTGTGGGGTCGAGGCGACATAGGACGGCGGTCCGGCCGACGGCGGCGATGACGTTCCAGAGGAAGAAAATAAGCGGAAGCAGCCATCGCGCTAGGGGCCATGCGCCTGTGAAGAAGTCAGCAATTACGATCGTGATGTTGTGAACGGCAAGAACTGGTTGAAAGACGGAAAGACCGCTGAGCCATCCTGTCCTATCTGTAAAGACCGGCGTTTGGAAATGGGTCGCCAATCCAACTCCCAGAAAAACTAAAACTCCGACAAGCCAGCGCCACAGAATTTCAAGCCCGGTGAGCGAGGGGCGACTCCAAACCTTACCCATGATGCTGACGAAGGATTGAGTGCCTCGGACGGGGGCCTTACCCGCGCTGTTCGTTTGCGGCATGTCTGGCATGGGTGAAGCACCCTCCGGGGCTGAAGCCCGCTTACTTTCACTGGCAGGGATGGACGGGCCGAAGCCCGTTCCCTTCAAAGCCAGATCGCCATTAATTACTTGACGACGATGTTGACAAGCTTGCCCTTGATGACGAGGTGCTTCACGATCGTCTTTCCGACGAGGCGTGTGGACACTTTTTCATCGGCGAGGGAGGCCAGCTTGATGGCGTCCTCGGCGGTGTCTGCGGGGAGCGTGAGTACGGTGGTGAGCTTGCCGTTGATCTGCACCGGCACCTGCACTTCGGATTCGCGGGCAAGCTCGGCATTGGCGACGGGCCATGCCTGCTTGAAGACGCTTCCCTGCTCTCCCAGCTCCTGCCAGAGTTCCGCGGCGAGGAAGGGAGCGAAGGGGACGAGCATCAGCGTGAGCTTGCGCAGCAGCTCGGCGATGGTGTTCGGCGAGATCTCGCCGGCTTCCATCACGGCGTCGGCTGCGATGATCTCGTTGACGAGGATCATGATGGCCGAGACGCAGGTGTTGAAGTGCCAGCGACCGCTGAAGTCTTCGGTGATCTTCGCGATGGTCTGGTGCAGCGTGCGTAGCAGCGCGAGCTCGGCGGGCGTATCCGATTCGAGCGCGTGGACGGTGACCTCGTCGCCGGTGGTCTTCGCCTCAAGCGAACGCACGACCGGAGCGAACTTCGTGGTGACGCGGTAGACGCGGCCGAGGAAGCGATAGACGCCAGCGACGCCGTCCTCCTGCCAGTCGAGATCGCGGTCGGGCGGCGCGGCGAAGAGAGCGTACATGCGCGTGGCATCGACGCCGTACTTGCCGGTCATCTCATCGGGCGAGACGACGTTGCCCTTGGACTTGGACATCTTCGCGCCGTCTTTGATGACCATGCCCTGCGTGAACAGGCGCGTCGCGGGCTCGGAGTTCTCGATCAACCCCAGATCGCGCATCACCTTCGTCCAGAAACGTGAGTAGATGAGGTGCAGGATCGCATGCTCCACACCGCCGATGTACTGGTCGATGGGGAACCAGTAGTTGGCCTTGGCGGAGTCGAAGGGAGCGGTCGCGTCGTGCGCATCCGTATAGCGGTAGAAGTACCAGCTGGAGTCGACGAAGGTGTCCATCGTGTCGGTTTCGCGACGCGCGGGACCGCCGCAGACCGGGCAGGTGGTGTTGAGGAACTCGGGCACGCTGGCGAGCGGCGAACCGCCCTGCTGCGTGATCGTGATCTGCTCGGGCAGAAGCACGGGGAGCTGTGCTTCTGGAACTGGCTGAATCCCGTGCTCAGGACAATAGACCATCGGGATCGGCGTGCCCCAGTAGCGCTGGCGGCTGACGCCCCAGTCCTTGAGGCGGTAGGTGTTGGTCTTCTTGCCGAAGCCCTTCTCTTCTGCGAGCGCGGCCATCTTGTCCTGCGCTTCGAGGCAGGCTTCGCCGGTGAAGTCGCCGGAGTCGATGAGGACGGCCTCTTCTTCGCCGGTGTAAGGCAGAGCGAGGTCGTTGGTGTCGAGATTCGGAGCGATCACGCGCTTGATGGGCAGGTTGTACTTCGTGGCGAATTCGAAGTCACGTTCATCGTGCGCCGGCACGGACATGATCGCGCCGGTGCCGTAGTCGGCGAGGATGTAGTTCGCGACCCAGATGGGCAGCGTCTCGCCGTTGAACGGATTGACAGCGCTGCGGCTGGTGGGCACGCCGTGCTTTTCAATGGAGCCGATGTCGCCAGCTTCCTTCGCGGCCTTCTGCTGCGCGACCATTTCGGTGACGTCGGCGGCGAGCTTCGCATCGGAGGCATTGTCCATGGCAGCCCAATGTTTAACGAGCGGATGCTCGGGCGCGAGCTGGATGCTGGTGGCACCGTAGATGGTGTCCACGCGCGTAGTGAAGACGGTGATGGTCAGGCCATCGGTGCAGCCGTCGACGGCGAAGGTGACCTCGGTGCCTTCGGACTTGCCGATCCAGTTGCGCTGCATGGTGCGCACCTTCTCAGGCCAGCCCGGGAGGTTGTCGAGGCCTTCGAGCAGTTCGTCCGCGTATTTGGTGATGCGGAGGAACCACTGCTCAAGCTCGCGCTGCTCGACGAGCTGATCTTCATGACGCCAGCAGTAGCCGCCGATGACCTGCTCGTTGGCGAGCACGGTCGCGCACTGTGGACACCAGTTGACCTTGCTGGACTTGCGATAGGCGAGGCCCTTCTCGACCATCTTGAGGAAGATCCACTGGTTCCAGCGGTAATAGTCGGGAAGGCAGGTGGTGACCTCGGTGCCAGCCCAGTCGTAGCTGAGGCCGAGGCGCTTCATCTGCACCTTCATCTGGGCGATGTTGTTCAGCGTCCACTGGCGGGGCGGCGTGTTGTTCTTGAGCGCGGCGTTTTCTGCGGGCAGACCGAAGGCGTCCCAGCCCATGGGGTGCAGGACGTTGTAGCCCTTCATACGCATGAAGCGGGCGAGCGCGTCGCCGATGGTGTAGTTGCGCACGTGGCCGATGTGGAGCTGGCCGCTGGGATAGGGCAGCATCTCCAAGCAGTAGTACTTGGGCTTGGAGCTGGTGTGTGGCTCGGCAGCATACAGCGTCGGGTCGGCATCCCACACGGCTTGCCAGCGGGGCTCAAGCTCGGCGGGGTTGTAGCGGTTGATGTCGCGCTCGGCGTCGTTCGGCGTTCCGTTGGGGATCGTGCCCTGCGCGTTGTCGTTCGTAGGTTCCGGCATAGAACTCTATTGTAAAGACTGCTGGCTATGCGTGGAGGCTGCGGTGGATGCCATGGGCGATAGCCGAGTGTTAGATTGACCTTGTTTGCTGAAGGAGTGACAGGATGCGTAGAGTGACAAGAGTTTTGGCTGGGGCGTTTTGGTTGGCGGCGGGTAGCGCTGGAGCTTTGGCTCAGGGAGTAGCGGCTCCGGTGGTAAAGGTAAGCGGCGGGTCGATCCAAGGCAGCGTCCTTGCTGCAGACGTGAAGGCATACCTGGGCGTACCGTATGCCGCGCCGCCAGTGGGCGATCTCCGCTGGAAGGCTCCGCAGCCGGTGGTGGGCTGGGAGGGCGTGCGACAGGCGACGCAGTTCGGGCATCGCTGCACGCAGTTTGGCGTGAGCCCCGACATGCAGTTTCGCGATGCGGGGCCGAGTGAGGATTGTTTGACCTTGAATGTGTGGGCTCCGGCGAAGGCGGAGAAGCTGCCGGTGATGGTGTGGGTGCATGGCGGCGGATTCGTGAACGGCGGCAGCTCCGAGCCGCGACAGGATGGGCAGTTTCTGACCAAGCATGGCGTGATCGTGGTTTCGATGAACTACCGGCTGGGGATGCTGGGCTTCTTTACGCACAAGGGGCTGGAGGCAGAAAGCGAGCACCAGTCGGCAGGTAATTATGGGTTGATGGACCAGGCAGCGGCCGTGGCTTGGGTAAAGCAGAACATCGCGGCCTTCGGCGGAGATCCGGAGAACATCACGCTGTTCGGCGAATCGGCGGGATCGTTTTCGGTGAGCGCGCTTATGGCGTCGCCGGTGAGCAAGGGGATGCTGGCGAAGGCGATTGGCGAAAGCGGCTCACCGCTGTACAACCGCACGCTGTCATTCAAGCCGCTGGCAGGCCGCGAGGTGCAGGATGCCGAGACGGTGAAGACAGTGCTGGGCACGGACGATCTTGCGGCGTTGCGGAAGATGCCTGCGGAGTCGTTTGCGGATGAGAAGCGACTGCAGCCTGCATCGGCGTTTCCTCCGGTGATCGACGGGTATTTTCTGCCGAAGCCGGTATCAGCGATCTATGCGGTGGGCGAGCAGGCGCATATACCGATGATGGCTGGCTGGAATGCGGATGAGATTCGCGGAACCGTGGTGAACGCGAAGGTGAAGACGACCTCTGCGAGCTTTGCGGCGACGGCGGACAAGGATTTCGGCACAGATGCGAAGAGCTTCCTGGCGGTGTATCCGTCCAAGACGAATGCGGAGGCGGAGGAGTCTGCCGGTGATTATGCGGGCGACAAGTTTCTTGTGTACTCGACATGGCGCTGGCTGGAGGCGCAGGTGAAGACGGGTGAGGCCCCGGTGTATCGCTATCGGCTGGACCTTGTGCCACCAACGGACAAGTACCATCCGGCGGGTTCAGGTGCGTTCCATTCGGATGACATCGAGTACGTGTTTGGCACGCTGGACAGCCGCCAGCAGGCGACGTGGCGGCCTGTGGACCGGGCGGTGTCCGAGCAGATTCAAACGTACTGGACGAACTTTGCGAAGACGGGTGATCCGAATGGTATGGGGCTGCCGAAGTGGCCCGCGTATGACGCGAAGGACGGCTGGATGCTGATGCACCTGGACGCGAAGTCGGCGGCGAAGAGCGATGAGCTGCGGAAGCGGTATCTATTTCTGGAGAGCGTGTGGGAAAAGTAGAGTTGAGCATAGCGGAGGGTCAAAAACAGATCCTTCGCTGCGCTCAGGATGACAAGATCAGCGAGGCTAGCCAGCCGAAAGCGCGCGGAGGGCCATCACATTGCGCATCTCATCGCCGGGCTCGTCTACTGGGGTTTCAGCGATGAAGGCGGCGTGGTCGAAGCGGGCGTCGTGCAGCAACCGCTTGAAGGCAGCGGAGCCGATGGTGCCTTCGCCGATGTGTTCGTGGCGATCGAGCTTGCTGCCCATCGCGGCTTTGGCGTCGTTGCAATGCCAGACGCGGACTGCGTCGAAGCCGATGGTATCGCCGATCTGCTTCATGGTCTGCTCATAGCCTTCGGGCGAGACAAGATCGTAGCCCGCAACGTGCGTGTGGCAGGTGTCGAGACAGACGCCAACGGGGGCGCACGCGCGCAGCGTGGCGACGAGTTCGGCGACCTGGTCGAAGCTGCCGCCGAGCGAGAACTCTGCACCCGCTGTGTTTTCGATGAGAATGCGCAGGTTGCGATCCTGCCACTTGATCCCGTCGATGGCTTTCTCGATTCCCTGCGCCGCGAGCTTCAGACCTTCGTCGCGGGTGAGGCCCTTCCAGCTGCCAGGGTGTAGGACGAGGAACTCGGCGCCCATATCCAGGGCGCGCTCGAACTCACCTCGGAAAGCTCCAATGGAGTTGTCGCGAACCGATTCGGTCTGCGAGCAGAGGTTGATGAGATAGCTGGCGTGGACGCAGACGGGGTTCACGTCGTGCTCCGCGCGGAGAGCGTTCATCTTTTCAGCGTCGGCGGGCTTTACGGGCGCGGCCTTCCAGGTGCGCGGGCTCGCTGAGAAGATCTGGAAGGTGTTCGCTCCGGCCTCGACCGCGCGGGTGACCGCTGTGTGGATGCCGCCGCTGGTGCCTACGTGAACGCCAATTCGCTTCTTTGCCATAGCCAAAGGGTAGCGCAGACGTCGGTGTGGATGCCTTGGGTCTGGCGTGACGACTACGCTGAGGCTGAGGTTCGATGGCGGTCAGAAATCACTGAAATCAAACAATATCCGCAGGGCTTCAAACGTTCTAGGATGTACAGACAAATCTATTGAGGAAACTTTCGCCTATGGCTTCGACACAGGACTTCAAGAACCACACACGCTGGGACCCGCCGTTTCACTACTTCCTGGCACCGGTTCTTGTACTGAACTTCGCCTTCTCGATCACCTATGTCGTGCGGCATTATCCCGACCACGCGAAGCTGGGTGGCTGGTGGATCGTGATGTCGCTCGCGCTCATCGTTCTGATGGAGAAGACACGCGGCTACGCGCTGAAGGCGCAGAACCGCGTGATTCGGCTGGAAGAGAAGCTGCGGCTTTTGCAGCTATGCTCGCCAGAGGAGCTGGTTGAGCTGGAGTCGCTGACTATCGACCAATATGTGGGTCTGCGGTTCGCCTCCAATCCAGAGCTGCCAGAGCTGGCGCGGCGCGCCATTCGTGAGAAGCTGACCCGCAAGCAGATCAAGGAGAGCATCAAGAGCTGGCGGGCGGATAACGATCGAGTTTAGACAGCAGTGAATAGACAGTAGTGCAAAGCAAAGGCCGCCTCAATGAGGCGGCCTTCGTCGTTCACTACTCACTACTGTCTACTCACTGGTCTTTAGTACACATCGAGCTGGTAACGCTTTTCCTTCTTCATCGTGGCCAGGTACTCGGCCGCGAATTCGAGGGTGCTGTTCGAACCCAGGGCGATGGCGTCGAGCAGGGTGCGCTCTACGTCCTTGGCCATGCGCTCGGCGTCGCCGCAGATGTAGAAGTAGGCGCCGCTCTCCAGCCACGCGTAGAGGTCAGCCGAGTTTTCGCGCATGCGATCCTGCACGTACACCTTGCTCTTCTGGTCGCGCGAGAAGGCGGTGTCGAGGCGGGTGAGGAAGCCATCCTTCTCCATCGTCTGGAATTGGTCCTTGTAGAGGTAGTCCGAAACCGAGCGCTGCTCGCCGAAGAAGAGCCAGTTGTCGCCCTTATGGCCCATGATCTGGCGGTATTCCAGGAACGAGCGGAAAGGAGCGATGCCAGTTCCAGGGCCAACCATGATGACCGGTGCATTGGTGTCGACGGGCAGGCGGAAGTTGTTGTTCTCGTGCAGGAAGATCGGAATCTGCGTGCCCACCGGCATGCGCTCACCCATGAAGCCCGAGCAAACGCCCTGGCGATCGAGGTTGTGCGAGTGGTAGCGAACGACGCGCACGGTGGTGTGCACCTGGCCGGGGTGGGCCTCATACGCCGAAGCGATGGAATACATACGCGGCGTGAGGCGGGCCAGCACCTGGAAGAGTTGCTGCGGCTCAGTGATGAGGCCGGGGAAATCGTTGATCAGATCGATGAACTCGCGTCCCCAGACGTACTCTTCGGCGATGGCCTTGTTGTCCGGGCCGAGATGAGCCTTCAGCGCAGCGGGAGCTTTGTCGCCGGCGATCTTGCCGAGCTGATTGACGGCGCTGCGGGTGAGCTTGCCGATTGCGAGGCGGCTCGAAAGGGCCTCACGGAAGGAAATCTCGACCTTGTAGTGGTCGAGCACGCGCTCCTCGCCCGTGCAGTTCAGGGCCTTCAGAACGGTGTCGACCTGCTCATCGCGATTGGTGGGGAGGACGCCGACAGCATCGCCTGGAAGATAGTGCATGCCCTCTTCGAGCTCAAGCTCGATGTGGATGGTATCTTTTTCCGACTCGGGGCCGGTGAGGCGATCATTGACCAGGACCTTGGATGAGTAAGGCTGGTTGCGCGTGTACTTGGGTGCGTGCTTCGCAGGAGCTTCGGTAGGTGCCACAGTGGTTTCAATCATGCCACTAGCTATTATATGAGGCTTACCGGCTAATTGCAGGAAAAAGAGCCGAGGTTGCTCTTTTGAGTACAGGCAATGCTGCTGTGTGTGGGGGTAGGATTGCGGGCCGCTCGTAGCGGACGGACTTGAACTCAAAGGGGAAGCCGTCGCCAGAGTATCGGGTGGAAGAAAAAAGAGCAGGTCGAGAGTTCTGATCAGGCAGGGTTCTCGTCGGTTACTGCAGCTGGCTTTGTCTCCCCTGGATTTACGAGGTCACGCAACTCTTTGCTGGGCTTGAAGTAAGGGACGCGCTTAGCCGGAACCGCGACAGATTCGCCGGTCTTTGGGTTGCGACCGATACGGGGCTTGCGCTGGCGGGTGCGGAAGCTTCCGAAGCCCCGCACTTCAACCTTGTCGTTGCTCTTGAGGGCGCTGATAACGGAGTCGAACAGTGTCTCGACGATGACCTCGCCATCGCGACGGGTGAGGTCGCCCAGAGCGATAACTTGGTCTACCAGATCGGCTTTCGTCATGGAGTCTCCTTGAAAAAGTAGGACGTTGCAAAGTCGGTGCGGTTTCATTTTGCCGATGGGCGAACCCAGGCGAAACAAGGTTTGAGAGTTGATTGTAAAGATGCCGACGACCGGGAGAGCAGACGAGAGGAACACAGAATGGGACGGTCGAAGTCCCTGAAACGATTCGAATTGTAAGGAATAATCCCAGCTGCTCCTTTCACGATAAACCTGTTCGGCGCAAGAGGATAGAGGGAATCGCCTAAGCGCAGGAGTTGCCTGTGGGTGGTGCCAAAGTGGAGACAACAGCGGCGCGTGAAAATACTTTGCGGCTAAAACCGCCCCTTGACCTGTCTAACCCATAGCGTATTCTTAGGTCGGTCTATCCTCGATTGCTCCTTATCTGAAAGAATGACTCGTCCTATCCTCGGTCGGATGAAATTGTCCGGGGACGACGCAAAGGTTTGCTTGAAGGCTTTTTCGGCTATGTCGCATCCACGGTTGAGCATTGTTATCCCGGCTTACAACGAGAGCGCTCGTATTGAGAACGCACTCGAGCGGGTGCTCGGCTGTGTTCAGGAGCGCGGCTGGGATGCCGAAATCCTGGTGGTAGACGACGGTTCGACTGACGATACAGTGGCGATCATCGGTCGCTGGATGGAGCGTCATGACCGTTTGCACCTGATTCGCAACCCTGGAAACCGCGGCAAAGGCTATTCGGTGCGGAATGGCCTGCTGCAATCGGCGGGCGAGCTGGTGATGTTTACCGATGCCGATCTTTCGGCACCGATCGAAGAGGCCGAGCTGCTGATCGCTGCGCTCGACGAAGGAGCGGATGTTGCGATTGGGTCGCGCTGGCTGGACAAGCAGAAGCAGACGATCACGCAGCCGATGTATCGCCGGTTCTTTGGGCGGTGTTTCAACTGGGTGACACGAAAAGTGATGGGACTTCCGTATCGCGATACGCAGTGCGGCTTCAAGGCGTTTCGGCGCGAGGCGGCGCAGACGATCTTCCGGCTGCAGACGATCGAGCGTTGGGGCTTCGATCCGGAGATCCTGTTCATTGCGCGTCGGTTACGGTACAAGATCGTCGAGGTTCCTGTGACCTGGGGACACGACGAGCGGAGTCGCATCAGCTATCTGAAAGATGGCATGAAGATGCTGTCGGAGATGGCAGAGATTCGGACCAACTCGCTGCGCGGGCGTTATGACGAAGCGATTGCGGCGATGAAGGATACGAGTACGATGGTTACGCCGCAGATCGATCGCGTGGAGCGGATCGAGCGCGCCGAGATGAAGGCCCAGTAACCCCCCTCTCCCCCCCCCCCGCAATTTAGATTCAAAGTATTGATTCGAGATCGCTTAAGTCTGAACTCTGGTCGCAATTGCGGTCCAGATACTACAAAAGCCGCTGGAGCCTCGAGAGGCTTGGGCGGCTTTTTGCTTCTATTTCTATTATAGCGGGTTGGAACGGGTGAACATGCAATTGATTTTCGCTTGAAAGGGTGCGTGGTTATTGGGGATTTCGAGTTTGATGGGCTGCAGGGGCTTGACAAGTATTCAGGGCCTGCCTCGCGAAGTCGACATTTGCATCCCACCTTAGCGATGATGAAACCGTCGCGAAGACGGGGCACCTGGCATTCCGGAGGGTCATTTCTGTTTGGTGCGGGGTGGGGCGTACTGGAAGACCTGGTCGAGGGGGACGGCGAAGACGTGGGCGATGCGGAAGGCGACCTCGAGCGAGGGGGAGTATTTGTCCTGCTCGATGGCAATGACGGTCTGGCGGGTGACGCCGATCCGGTCGGCGAGGTCCTGCTGGGTCATGGTGTGGGCGGCGCGGAGGTCTCGGATCGAGTTGCTGATGCCGGGCATTAGAGGGGTCTCCGGTAGGCGACGATCTGGGTGAGGGTTTTGACGATCTCGGCGAGCATGAGGACGGCGAAGAAGACGCTGAGGAAGTGCATCGCCAAGTGGGCGGGGTTGAGTTGGCCGAGCGCGGTGTGCAGCCAGAGCGCGGCCATGCCCAACATCATGAGGGCGATGACGGTGACGTATCCGGCGCGGTAGCCATAGAGGACGATGAGGCGGTCGCGCTCGTCCGTCATGCGGTTGCGGGTGGCGATGGCGATGATGGCCTGCAGGACGATCTGGGCGAGGATGAGGGTCGTGATGGCGCCAGCGACAAGGCCGAGCGACGGATGGGCGTCTCTGTGGATCAAGACAAAGTATGGGATGAAGACGGCGAGGTTGGCGAGGAGGGCGCCGTAGAGCGATTTTTCCTGGTAGGAGAGGCTGGGCATCGTGGGCTCCATGTCAAAAATGTTTGACATGGAGAAAGGTAACAGGGGTGGAAAGTGGTGTCAAATATTTTGGACATAACATACTTGACGCACAAATCGTCGGGGGGGGTGTCTAATCAGACACCGTGACAGGGCAGCGTTAGTTATCTTGGTCGTCGCTGGATTCGTTGTAAATTTGGCAACTGTTTACGTCATTCAGCGTGGGCAGAATTTTGTAGCAGAACGTAGTCCAGTGAACTCTTTGGAAAACGTCCTCGTACGTGATTTTCCCGAACATATATATGTCGAATGTCCCCTCTTTGTAGGGAGCCAGGGATGGAATAAGTTCGTTGGTGTTGGACGAAATTGGAACTTTAGAGTTGGGAAATATTACTCCGGTGTAAATAGCCTCAGAGCCTTCGGAAAGAGTCAGATCGGAAATGGAAGGTTGATGACCATGTGGCAAAATCTTCCATCCGGTTTTGGTGACTACCTTCCGAGCAGGACTGAGACCTGTATCCATGATGACGATTTTGGATCTAAACGGTTGATTGTCGCCGAACTGAAAGTTCGGGTCTCCGACTGCTATCCATGCTCTTTGTGTGGCCCGAAGATTGTCGGCACTAAACTTGTTAGCTTTTTGAGCTTCATCCCACTGGCCTTTATAAATCCATATAGCGCCGACAGCTACACAGAGAGCAGCAGCTTCCAAAATCTGCTTAAGAAGAGGAGTTTGATCGGGCTTGCAGTTCTGTTCTTCGCGGTGATGTTTTTTGGTTATCATGCTCTCCGCAATGGCATCGAAACTAACGTTCGGGTGATTGCTTTGTTGAGCGGTGTGATCGGGTGGGCGCTTGTTCTTGGCAGGATTTTGGGCGTTCCGCTGTTTAGTCATGGAGGGCTATGAAACACGAATACCACGAAGGCAAGTTGGCGCTAAAGAATTTCGAGCAAGGGATGTCCCGTCTTCTCAAAACGCCTAAAGAATCTCTGGTAGGCAAGAGCCCACCTAAACTTAAAACCAGTGTCCGGAAGACGAAGTAAAGCATAGAATTGGCAGACCACATCAAGGAGAGTTGGATTAGATGGGACTTCCGCCAGTCATTCAGCCAGTCGCTGCGCCAAATCAGCAAGTTCTTCTAGATATCAAGCCGCCCGCATATGTATCTTTTTCAGCCGAGGTAGTTCCTCAGACTATTGAGGTTCTCTTGGGGGCAGTTGCAAACCTTGTGAATCAGGGTCATACAGAGATTCATCTCTTATTGTCGTCGCCCGGCGGATCTGTAATGCATGGAATTACGGCGTACAACTTCCTGCGCGCTTTGCCAATCAAGCTCGTAACGCACAATATAGGAAATGTCGATTCGATCGGAACCGTTCTCTATCTAGCGGGCGAGGAACGGTATGCCTCTCCACACACTACATTCATGTTGCACGGTGTAGCCATGACAGCGCAGGCAGCGACGTCATTCTTCGAACGCAACTTGGCTGAAAAACTAGCGTCGGTGCAGGCCGATCAAGCACGCATCAAGGGCATCTACACCGAAAGATCGAACATCACCGAGGCCGAAGCCGAGGGATACTTTCTCGGTGAGATCACTTTGAACTCCGCAGACGCTTTGCAGCGGGGACTTGTTCACGAAGTCCGCCAACTCAGCATTCCCGCAGGCAGTCCCGTACTTCAGCTTGTATTCAATCGGCAATGAACTGTGCAAGTTGTCGCTCATATGAGTGCCACTCCATTGGCTTTGATCGGCAGTCCAAACAGAACGTTTAGACGTGATTACAGTATTTCATGGTTGCACCTCTGACAAGTCCTGATTCGGGGCATTCTGTCCAAAAGCAACACCCAGGCAGACCGTTGTGGCACCGGCAGGGGTTAGCGTCTATGCTTACCACGCCCCTGCCGCTTCTTAGTGTGCCGCTTGTGCGCCGGTCAGATCGGCGTAGGTGAGACGCTTGCCGAATATGCCAGCCATCACATTCTCAAACCGGATGCGGTCATTGCAGTCTCGGCGATTGTTGTAGCGAAACATCTGTTCGTCGATGTAGCGGAACAGGTGGAACGGCTCGACTGAAATGTACGTGCCGCCAAGCCCACGCTTCAACAGGCTCCAGAAGTTCTCAATACCGTTGGTGTGGATGTGACTGTTCACACAAGCCTCAGCGTGATTGATAACCTCGTGCTGTAGATCGACACCCTTGTATGCGCCAAGCTCATCCGTCATAAGCGTGGAACCGGGGGCGATATGCGTGTGAGCAATCTCCAACAGAACAGCCTTGATGCGCTCTGCTACGACGCCAGCGCGAACCTTGCCACCGCGCTCTAGCATACCGACCACTACCGTCTTACCTTTGACGGTTCCGGGGGTGTTGTAGAGCTTAGCACGCTTGCTGGCGTGCATGTTCTTAGCCTTGCCGCCGACGAACGTCTCATCCATTTCGACGGTTCCCTTTAGCTGCGTGGAATCGTCTTCCTGCATGGCGAGACGAATACGCTGGAGCATAAACTATGCCGTCTTCTGTGTGACGCCAAGCGAACGGTGAATCTCATAGGACGAGACGCCATTCTTGCAGTTCGCCATCATCCACCTTGCCCCCATCCACTTATCAAGACCGATGGGGTACCTCAGGGGCTGAAGCCCCTTGATTCATAGGAGTCAGTATTGCCCGGACTAAAGTCCGGGTCTATCTCAGAAGCGCAGGCCGTGGCCGACCGAGTGTGCTGTCGGAGAGTGGACTCAGGGTATGCTCGCGGTTTTGGTCCCGCGGCACTACACTGCAGGTTTCTCCGCTGCGCATCGCGTTGGAATTGCGATGTGCCGGTCGAAACGACAGCTCATACGGGATAGGTGTGCCGATGTATCGGCGTCCCGCTCATGCACGATGGGGCTGCGCATGAACGGGGCATCCGGTTGGGGCTGCGGCGGATGATGCGTCGAGCAACTTACCAGGGCAGGCCATTGCCGAAGGACCAGTCTTCGCGGTCGACGAAGACGAGGCTGATGAAGACGTCTTCGCGGCGGACGCCGAGGCGGCTGTGGAGATCGTCTGCGATCTGCTTGAAGAAGGCGACCTTCTGCTCCTTGGTGTTGCCGACAGTGCTGGTGACCTGGAGGATGATGACGTCGGGGGTGCGCTGGATGTCGAGGAAGTTGGGGTCGTAGATGAAGTTTTCGGTGGAGTGCTCGCCGATGACCATGAAGCGGTCGCCCTCGGGTGCCTTGAGAACGCCAACGATTCCCTGGTAGACGACATCGGCGACGGTGGAGCGGTACTCGGCGGACTTTCCTTTGGCTAGATCGATGCGTGCGAAGGGCATGACAATCTCCTTGAGGTGCGGTTGAGGGTGAAGGGTGAGCGAGGGTGCCGATGGGGCTCGGTCGCAGGATGGATGTTTCGGGTGGTTCTGATTTGTCTACCGGCCACTTGGTCGGTTTATAGAGTAGACGCTACCGGCCACTTGGTAGATTCAGGAATTTCAAATAAAATTCAGGTCGGGCCCGGTTGTTGCGTCTTAGGGGCGAGATGAGGCAGACCTGTGAGTTCAGATTCTCGGGAAAAGGTGCTGGTGGAAGCCATGCGGGTGGCGCAGGCGCATGGGTATAACGGCTTGAACTTTCGCGATCTGGCAGAGGTCGTGGGGATTCGACCGGCGAGTATTTATCATCACTTCCCCAGCAAGGCGGTGCTGGCGGAGGCGGTAGCGAGGCGTTACTGGGAGGACCATGCGACGGCGCTGGAGAAGATTCTGGCGGAGGCTTCGAGTCCGATGGAGGCGCTGCGGCGATTTCCGGAGACGTTTCGGTGGGCTCTGCAGAATGAGAACCGGATGTGCCTGAGCGGGTTTATGGCTGCCGAGTATGACGACCTGCCGGAGGCGGTGAAGAAAGAGGTCCAGACGTTCGCGGATGTGAATGTCGCCTGGCTGAGCAAGGTGCTGGTGGCTGCGGGTTTGGTGAAGCCGGGGGAGAGCGAAGCGCGGGCGCGAGCGATCTTTGCGGCAGTGGGTGGGGCCCAGCTGATGGCGAGGAGCCGATCGGATATTGCGCTGTATGACGGGCTGATTGAGAGCTATCGGCAGGCGGGGCTGTTGCCGGCGTAGAAGGTGGTAGTCCCCTTCCCCGCTCATTGCATGAATGAACATGCGCTGTCGATGGGACAACAAGCTCAGAGACGAGGCAGCGGGAGATGTCATAAGCTGGAAGCCTATGCTGCGTTCATTTTTTATCGGGCTTTCGACCAATAAGGCGTTTCGGAGATTTTCAGAGCAGTCGGCGATGGGGCAGCGGGTGTCGCGGCGGTTTGTGGCGGGGATGACGGTGGAGGGCGCGATTGCGGCGGCGGCGCAGTTGAATGCCGAGGGCGTCGATGTCTCGCTCGATTCGCTGGGCGAGAGTGTGACGGAGCGGGCGCAGGCGGAGGCCAGTGCGGCGATCTATCATCGGCTGCTGGATGAGATTGCAGCGAAGAAGCTACGTGCGAATGTGAGCGTGAAGCTGAGCCAGATGGGCATGGAGATGGACCCGGCGTTTGCCGAGGAGATCGTCGCAGGGATCGTGGAGCATGCGGCGGCGATTGAGAGCTTTGTGCGGATCGATATGGAGGGGTCGCCGTATACGGAGGCGACGCTGAACATGACGGAGCGGCTGCATGCGCGGTTTCCGGGGGCGGTGGGGACGGTGCTGCAGGCGTATCTGCGGCGCACGGCGGACGATACGAACCGGCTGCTGCGGGAGCATATCCGGATACGGCTGTGCAAGGGGGCTTACAAGGAGCCGGATTCGATTGCCTTCCCGATCAAGGCAGCGGTGGACGAGAACTATGTGCGGCTGGCAAAGCACCTGATTACGAGCGACGTGTTCTGCGGGCTGGCGACGCATGATGAGCGGATCGTGGATGAGATCTGCGCGTATGTGGCGGAGCGGAAGATCGACAAGAAGGCGTTCGAGTTCCAGATGCTCTATGGGATTCGGCGGGACCTGCAGAGGAAGCTGGTGGCCGAGGGGTTCGGGGTACGGGTGTACCTGCCGTTTGGAGCGGAGTGGTATCCGTACTTTATGAGGCGGCTGGCGGAACGGCCGGCGAATGTGCTGTTCCTGGCGAAGAACTTCTTCAAGAGCTAGCGCGGGATCATCGGTTCGAGGCGCATAAGGTTGTATAACGTTGCTCGCTGAGCATCGTTCAACGGGATGCCACCCATGGCGGCGGCGCGCTGATTCGGGGGCAGATTGCGGAGCTCGTTGAAGCTGCGGGCGACCACGTGGCGCTGGTCGGGCGGGAGCGAGCCGAGTTGCTGCATGGCTCCGCGGACCTGACCGCGCTGGTCGGGTGAAAGCCGCTCCATCTGTTCGTTGCGATTGAGGATGCGCTCGCGCTGAACGGGGTTCATGGCGTTGAGCTGGGAGAGACGCTCGCGGTAACGCTCCTGGGTTTGAGGCGGGAGCTGGCGGAAGCCGGGCTCGTTCTGGAGAGCCTGCTGCTGCTGCTGGGGCGTGAGATTGCGGTGGGCGTTCATCCAGTCGGCGAGGTGGCCGCCGCGGTCCTGATTCTGGCCCATGGGAGCGCCATTGGGACCTAATCTGCGCGGCATTGGCGCCATCCGAGGGGGTGGAGCCTGACGCTGCGGGTACTGAGCGGACGCGGACGCTAGGAAGAGAAAACCAAAGGAGGCCAGCGCGCTGAGCGCGATGCTGTTGAGCCGGCTTGGTTTCTTGGCGTGCATGGTGCCGCTTTCAATCCTCGATAACAGACGTTTGCCCCATGATAGCGAAGTGGCTGCTCCATGGGGTTGGAACTCTTTGATTGCAGGCTGCGGACAGTCTGCCAGGGTACCTCAGGGGCAAAAGCCCGGATTGCGAAAAAGCTGTTGGGTGGACGGGCTAAAGCCCGTCCCTATCCAGAAGCAAAGACCCCAGAGCAAAGGCAGAAGCAAAGACTCTAAGGCGAAAAGCGGCGACTCTAAAGCAAAAACTTTGTTTCCTGGTTAGGACACCGGCGGTGGGCCGTCGTCGTCCGAGTCGTCCAGCAGCTGATCCATCTGCTGGAGTGCCTGCGCGTTGTTGTCGAGAATTCTGAGGTCGTTCACGGTTGCCGACGAGGTGGCCTGAGCCTGATGTACGTAGAGGCCGAAGGTTCCTCCACCGATGAGCATGGCGCAGGCAAGAGCTCCGCTCATGGCCGGGCGCAGACCGCGGCCCGTGCTGTAGAGCAGGAACGACTTGGCGCGCTCCCAGAGGCCTTCCGGCTGCTTGGCCTGTTCCTCACGCAGCAGGACGTGCATCTTCGAATCGAAGTATGGCGACGGCTCGGGCGCGGTCCAGGCATCCATCAGTTCCATGGTGGCGCGCAGGTCGTGCAGCTCGGTGGCGCAGTCGGTGCAGCTTGCCAGGTGCGTGCTCAGCTCCGGGTGTTCGGCGGCGTAGCTATCGTCCAGCAACAGGTCCGGCATGTGAGTGCGGCAAGTCTTGCAGTCGATATGTGTATTTGTCGAGTTCATCTTCTCCCCCTCTCCGGGTGGTCCTTCTCTATCCCTAATGACGGAAACTCTTCGCTGGTAGTTTCTAAAAGCCAGGAGTTTCTAAATAAGGTGTATCTAAACAAAGTCCTTGAGCTTCTCCCGGAGCGTCTGATAGGCGCGGAAGAGGAGCGATTTGGTGGCAGATTCGGAGAGTTTTAAGACCTCGCCGATCTGCTTGTAGTCCATGCCTTCGTACTTATGCATCAGCACGGCAGTCTGCTGGCGTTCTGGCAGGGACATCACATGCTGCCGGATGGCGTTCATGCGCTCGCGGCGAAGCATGTTGGCTTCAGCCGAGGGCGTGGCGTCGGCCACGTCCGGGGTGGTGCCGGTCTCCGCGTCGGTCTCATCGAGATAGACGGTGGAGGCGGAGCGCTCGTGCCGGGTATCGCGCGCATGGTTGACGCCGAGGTTGGTGGCGATGCGGTAGAGCCAGGTGCTGAAGCGAGCCTCGGCACGATAGGTCTCACGCGAGCGATAGACGCGGAGGAAGACCTCCTGGGCGAGCTCTTCCGCAACGGCCTGGTTATGCACCATGCGGAACATGAAGTGCACGATGGGCTTGCGGTACTTCTGCAACAGAACGTCGAAGGCAGCCATGTTGCCGTTGCGGAGTTCGATCATGACCTCGGCGTCGTTGAGGAGCGAAAAATCTCCGCGGGCGACGGCGAGACGGCGGGCTTCAATCTGTTCGGGCGTGAGATCGACCGTGAGGGGCGACTCGACGAGTCGGCCAGAGGGCCGTCCTTCCACTTCAAACGACCCGGGATGGAGCGCCAAGGTACCCATGTCTTCTGAAACCCCATCTTCGGCCTCAGGTTGCGCGGCGGGATCGATTTCGTCGAAATCCTCGTCCGGGCGCGGGTCCTGCTCGGACGTTTCGGGCGTCTCCGCCGTGCCCGGCGTCTTCCGCGCAGCCGGGGCTGCGGGGCGAGTCGGGTTGGGCTTCGGAGGGGTGGGCATCAGTCGAAATTGTACCTGTTCGATCCGCAGAACTTACGGCAGGGATAACGAGGAGATGGATGTAGCGAAAAACGCAGGGATTCGCGAGACCGGATGGCGCGCGGAGAGGTGGAGTGGTATTCTGAAGCAGCAAGAGGAGCGCGGTGGGTCGCGTCTCCGATGCCTGAGCCGCAAGGCCAAGGGCGCATAACTCAGCGGTAGAGTGCCACCTTCACACGGTGGAAGTCGTAGGTTCGAATCCTGCTGTGCCCACCATATTTTTCAACAACTTAGTAGCCGCAAACACTCGGAACCGATATGGGCGTTCGGATTTGGTTATGCGCGGACGTGCGTGTTCGGGTTCTGCTTCTGCAGGGGATGGTTTGCTGGCGGTGAGTTTGGCGGCTTCTCTTCCTGAGACTTGCAGGCTGAGGGACGAGGGCTCGCCTCGTCGTCGACGAGAAGTACGCGATGTGGAACCGCGTATTCAGGTGAATGAGCTACTTTGAACTACGCCGCACCGGCACAGCGTTGCCACGGAAAGCTGAGATCTCCCGATAACTGGTTGCTCCAGATCGATTGAGGGGCGACCGGGCAACGAGAACCCTCACGCGCGAACGATCGATGAGCGACAGCAGCGAGATTCCACCGACTGCGGCGACGGCAAAGCTAAATAACTGGAGCAAAGGGACACCTCAATTTAAAGATTCCCATGCCTGACCCCACAGCGTCTGAGCACTCGGATACAAGAGTGCCCTTCTCCCGATGAGCGGCACGTCTTCAGCGGGTGAGTCATAAGGCTCTACATCGTCCTAGGCCGGAGAGGACACTTGGCTATGGCCGCGAGCAGATATCTTGACCGCGATCCACGAGTTTGAAATGGGAGATAAATATGTCAACGACGAATTCAATAGTTGCCGTGTATGACACACATGAGCAGACGGAAGCGGCAATCAAGGAACTTCAGCAGGCTGGTGTCGATATGAAGAGTCTGTCGATTGCGGCGAAAGATACCCACACCGACGAGCATGTCGTGGGCTATTACAACGCTGGCGACCGGATGAAGTACTGGGGGAAGTTTGGAGCGTTCTGGGGTGGATTCTGGGGATTGCTGTTTGGATCTGCGATGTTTGCGATTCCAGGCATCGGTCCGATCCTTGTAGCTGGTCCGCTTGTGAGCTGGATCATCGCCGGACTCGAGGGAGCTGTCGTTGTTGGAGGAGCAAGCGCGCTGGGAGCAGGCCTTGTCAGCATTGGTATTCCGAAGGACAGCGTATTGGAATATGACACGGCTTTGAAGACGGACAAGTTTCTGCTGATCGTCCACGGCACACCGGAACAAGTAAGCCAAGCGAAATCCATCATCGAAGGGACGCAGCATAGCTCCTACACGGTGCATGGGGACGCTATTTCTGCATAGTCCACGTACCGAAGCGAGCTGGAGCGCCACGGAAGTTGAGCTCCAGCTCGTCGGTGCATAATTCATTTCCAGCAGGTCCGCCGGGTGCGCGTTCTCTATCGCCTGATTGTCTGGGAGGACACAGCCGAATGATTGCGCGTCGCAGTCTTACCTCGCAATGTCAGAGCCATCCAATGGAAGGGGCGCAGCCACAGGGAAGGGATTCCACAACTTTCGCAGCCCAGCAGGGGACGAATGTCTGAAAGTGCGCTGTAGGCAACGTTCAGGATGGCCTGCAAGGGGCGCCGACCAAAGAACTGCCAGTTGAAGCAGGGTGCAAGCCACCTTGTGGCAGGAGTACGACGGAGGGTTTCGGCCACAGCCTCTCCATTCACCTTCATGGACCCATCGGGCATGATGAGGTGGATATTCGCATAGGCATCCCAGATGTCGAGGGAGGGATTGAGAGCTCGCAGGGCGGCGGGATCGTTGCCGATCGGTTGGACTATGAGAGTCGCAGCGTCTCCCTGGGACTGCAAGGATCGACAGACCCAGCCTGCAATCAGACGACAAACGGCACACTCGTCATTGAATAAGAGGATCGGCAGGTGCCGGGGTTCACCCATTTTGAGATAGCCCTTCGAACGGACTTGTCACTGCATCCCACAGGGCCTGCATGGACGGATCTGGACCGATGGCGCGTCCGATCTCGACACCCTTCCAGAACATTACGAGGGTCGGCGTACCCTCGATCTGATAGCGATCAGCCAAGGTCTGCTCGGTGGCTATGTTGACTCTGAAGATGAGCTCGCGGGAGCCGAGCTTTTCTGCGACTTTCTGGAGTACGGGTTCCAGCAGACGGCAGTGCTCGCAGCCATAGGACATGAATTCCGCGACGACGGGGATGTTGGTTCTGAGCACTAACTCATTGAAGTTCTCTGCTGTGACAGGTGTCACGAAGTCCATTGCTACAGGCATAAACACTTCCTTTTAGACGCGGTCAACAAGAGCGAAGAGAAATCAAGCTCCGGGCCGACCTTCGGCCAGGAGTCCAAAATCAGATTGGCAGCAGCGAGCGTTCGTTGCAGCTGAGGGACCGAAAGTGCGGATGGTGCAGCGAAGGTCTGGCTCGGAAGCAGGTCGGTCAAAAGTTTTGTCATAAAGCCCTTCAAGAGGCGCGGATACGAATCTATTCAGTGACGACCTTGAGATTGTTATTTACTGTTCTGACTCCGCTGGCGGACCATGCCGCACGGTCGGCATCATTACGCTCGGTCCAACTTCTGACGCTTCCAGAGAGATCGACTTCATTCCCGGTCACGCTCACTTCGATTGCCGCAGCCTCCAGGGTTGCGGACCGTTTGAGGGCATCTTCGATCTTTACCTTTAGATCGGTGCCATCAATCAAAGGTTTAATGGCGATGCAATTCTCTACGCCTCGTACACCCATCAGGTGTCGGACTGCTTCCAAAGCTGCGTGGCGTTGAAACTCCTGCTCGACGGATCCGTCGAGAGTGAGCCAACCCTCTTCGACCTGCACCTTGATGGAGTCATCGGGCACGGTCACCTGCCAGCTCAATGCGTTAACGGCTGCGGCTGCAATCTCCTGATCGTTGCGCCTATGAAGAGATGGCAGGTCGACGGAGGTTTCATCGGCGACGGCTCTGACTCCGCGAACACGCTCTGCAGCCTGTTCTGCCCCTCGCTTATCTGGAAACGTTGGAACTGTGCCTGACAAGGTGATGACGCCGTCTGTAGCGACGACGCCAATGTTGCGGGCATCGATACTCGGCTCAAAGGACAGTTCGGCGATTACATCCTGCTGCAGTATGGCGTTGGTCTTCATGGAAGCGCTCCGTTGCAATTGCATTCCGTTCTGGTATCAGTCTTCCAGCTTACGAACGACCTCGTTGAGCCCGATTGCTCAGAGGCTAGATACGCAGCGCTCTTTGCTTCTGTAGACCGAGACAACCTGCTGATGAGCAATTGAACACAGATGGCGACGGGGGTAACTGTTAGCTTCTGGCCTAGGCTGATGACTGTCTCCCACCGCATTTGAGGATTTATCAAACAGGTTTTGCGACCGGCAATCAGCCTGGGTCCAATGCAGACGTGGAGAAGATGGCAGTCAGCCCTCGAGGTGAACTTTGGCAGCGATTGCTACGAATGCAAGATCTCAGATCCGCCATTCGGCGGCCGCCCGGCTTGACCGCCTTCCTATCGGCTCCTTTCAAAAGCGGATTATGTGGCTGATAGCTTACGTCTACTTTTTTGAGCTTGGCGATCTGAATAACTTCGGCTTCGTTGCTCCGGAGCTGAGGGTGCAATGGGGCATGTCGATCTCGACGGTTGGGCTTGTTACGTCGTCCGCGTTTCTCGGAATGTTCGTGGGAGCTATTAGCGGAGGTTGGATTTCAGACAGGATCGGAAGGAAGAAGGCGCTGCTTCTAACGACCGTTTGCTTTTCCGTGTTCTCTCTGCTGAATGCGTGCGCATGGAACGTTACAGGTCTGCTGGTAAGCCGGTTTCTGACAGGGATTGGACTCTCCGCTATGACGGTGGTAGCAATCACCTACATTACAGAGATGTTCCCTGCGAATAAGCGCGGGGCCTATCAGGCCTGGGTGATGGTCATTGGGCTGTTTGGCATTCCGTTGTCGGCACTGGTCGCTGGTGAGTTGATCCCTCGCGCCACCTACGGCTGGCGATTTGTTTTTGCCTTCGGTGGACTCGCGATTCTTCTGCCCTTGTTTTCAGGGATGCTCGAGGAATCACCTCGCTGGTTTGAGACACAGGGCCGCGACGCTGAAGCCGATGCTGTTCTGGACAGGATCGAAGCGCGCAGCATGAGGGATTCAGGCTCTACGAAGCTTCCGCCACCTGGCCCTGAACCCACAGCGACTTTGCACCGGAAGTTCAGCGATCTGTTCTCAGCAACTTATCTTCCGCGCACCCTGATGCTGGTGGGTGTCTTCATCTTCCAGACGCTGGGCTTGTTCGGATTTATGGCCTGGGTACCGACACTTCTGGCAGCTCGCGGATTTCCTGTTTCGAAGTCACTGCTTTGGGTTTGTTTGATGTATTTCGGAGCACCAGTCGGGGCACTGATCGCTGTCGCGATCTCCGATCGATGGGAGCGGAAGTATCTCATCGCGATTTCGGCTGTCGTTATCGGCGCGTTCGGTGTGATGTACGGACTGAGTACGGGTATGATCCCGATTATTATTCTGGGCTTCTGCGTGGCGATGTTTATCCAGACCTTCGCTCCTCTTCTTTACGCCTACACGCCAGAGTGTTTTCCCACCGAGATCCGTAACTCCGGTTCCGGCGTCGCATACGGTGCTGGACGGCTGGCCAATGGATTTGGACCTCTTCTGATTGCGTTTCTTTTTACCCACTACGGATATAAGAGCGTCTTCGTTTATATCGCGCTGACATGGCTGATGGTGGCGATTATTGTGACCGTCTTCGGGCCCAAGACGAAGGGCCGCACGCTCGCCTGATCGAGGGCGGCAGGTGAGGAGTCAGCAAGATGAAACATTTGGAGAAAAGCATGAGTGATCTATCCGGATTCGATGTCTTAGTGGTGGGGGGTGGCAACGCCGGACTTGCTGCGGCTCTGAGCGCAATTGAAGGGGGTGCCAAAGTTCTCCTGCTAGAGAGCGCACCCGAGTGGTTTCGTGCAGGCAACAGCCGGCATACAAGGGACCTGCGCTGCATGCACGATGCGCCCACCAGGGTGATGTCTGGTGCCTACACAGAAGAGGATTTCTACAAGGATGTGTTGAGCGTCACACAGGGAAAGACAAATGAACACCTGGCAAGGATGACCATCCGCGCGTCTACGGAGTGCACGGATTGGATGGGCTCCTACGGGGTCCGCTTTCAGAAGGCTCTGGGTGGGACGCTGCAGCTTGGACGCACCAATGCCTTCTTTCTCGGCGGTGGCAAGGCCATGATGAATGCCTATTACGACGCTGCCGAGCGAGTAGGCATTCGCGTTGTCTATAACGCCGAAGTCATTGCTCTCAATGTGAAGGATGGAGAGTTCCAAAGTGTTACCGCTCTCATCGATGGGGTTTCGACTGAGGTGGGTGCAAAGGCGCTCGTGGTTTCATCGGGCGGCTTCGAGTCGAACCTTGAATGGCTCAAAGAGGCATGGGGGCCGATGGCCGACAACTTCCTGATCAGAGGTACAGCCTATAACAAGGGCAAAGTACTGAGGTGCCTTCTCGATCTCGGAATGGAGTCCATCAGCGATGCCAAAGAGGGACACATGGTGGCCATCGACGGTCGCTCGCCGAAGTTCGATGGCGGCATCGTCACGAGGCTTGATTGTGTGTCTCTTGGTGTGGTCGTGAATAACAAAGGCGAGCGCTTCTATGACGAAGGCGAAGACTTCTGGCCGAAGCGTTATGCCATCTGGGGAAGGCTGGTAGCCGAGCAACCCGATCAAGTCGGCTATTCATTCATCGACTCGAAGGCCATGGGCAAGTTCATGCCCACACTCTTCAAGCCCTACGAAGCGAACACCATCGGAGACCTGGCGCAGCAACTTAAACTGCCGGTGGACGTGGTTGAAGCGACCATCCAAGCGTATAACGCCGCGGTGCAGCCCGGCACCTTTAACCACGAGATCCTCGACGACTGTTCGACGACGGGGCTGAAGCCCGCCAAGAGCCACTGGGCGCTGAAGCTTGATAAACCTCCTTACTACGCCTATCCGCTGAAGCCAGGTCTTACCTTCACGTATCTGGGACTGATGGTGAACGATCGTGCGATGGTGCTGAGGAAGGGCGGTGAGCGCACAAAGAACATCTTCGCCGCTGGAGAGATCATGGCAGGAAACATCCTGGGTATGGGCTATGCGGCTGGTATTGGCGTAACGATAGGAACCGTGTTTGGCCGGATCGCCGGCCGCGAGGCAGCAATGCAGGCATTACATCCCAAGGGCACTTCGGTTGTAGTACAGGAGGTGGCCATCCATGCTGCCCGCTGAGCTTTTAGAAGAAGGCCAACATCTGATGGCGGTCTGCAACTCCTGTCGCTACTGCGAGGGCTTTTGCGCCGTATGGCAGTCGATGGAGACTCGGAGCATCTTCGAGGAGAAGGATCTCAACTATCTAGCGAACCTCTGCCATAACTGCAGCGAGTGCTACTACTCCTGCCAGTATTCGCCACCGCATGAGTTTGCTATCAATCCACCAAAGACCTTCGCCAGGCTGCGTGCGTATACCTACGAGTTGTATGCGTGGCCAAGACCCATGGCGACGGCGTTTCACAAGAATGGGCTTAAGGTCACGTTGCTGATGGTGTTGATCCTCGTGGCCGTCATGTCCTCTGCGAGCTTCCTGCTCGGCGGTCGACTCTTTATGACAGTGCATGATGGCAACTTCTATAAGATCGTGCCGCATATGGTGATGTCAGTTGCCTTTGCTGTAGTTGGAACCTTCTCTGCCTTAGCCCTGCTGATAGGTTTTCTAAGGTTCTGGCGTAACGTCGGCGAATCGCATTCGACTCTCGCGAGCCCCGGAGCCATCGCTACGGCAGCCAAGGATATCTTCACCCTGGTGAACCTTGATAATGGGGGCGACGGTTGCAGCTACCCGAAGGAGAAGAGTTCAGAGGCGTTGAAGTGGTTTCACCATGCGACGTTCTACGGCTTCTTATCGTGCTTTATCGCGACGACGCTCGGAGCCTTTTACTACTTCGTGCTCGGTCAGCATGGGGCACCCGCGTTCACCAGCTTGCCCGTCATCTTTGGCACGATCGGTGGCCTCGGTCTTATCGTGGGTCCGATCGGTCTGTGGATCATGATGCAGCGCCGCAACGAGGAGATCGTCGACAAGAGCCAGAATGGAATGGACCTCTCGTTTATCGTCCTGCTCGTGGCCATCAGCATTTCAGGCTTGCTGCTGCTGGTGCTGCGTCAGACAGCGGCCATGGGAAGCTTGCTGCTGATTCATCTCTCGTTCGTGATGACGCTGTTCCTCTCCATGCCCTATGGACGTTTCGTACATGGGATCTACCGGTCAGGGGCCTTGCTGAAGTGGTCGCTGGAGCGCAGCCGCCAGAAGAAAGTAAAGGCGCCTGCCTAGCATTCTTACTCAGAACGAACACAACCCAAGCAGAGAGCGGAGTCCAATACATCTGGACTCCGCTCTTTGCTTATTTCTTCTTTCGATGACGAACTCTTGCTTGCTAGACAGCAACCGCATCTCCTGTAAACGCTTCGTTCAGAACTCCTGCAAGATGCTTGATGCCGTTCAACTCGAGCTTCGCAACAGCATCCACGATCGCCGCGCACTGTATCTCGCTTGCAAAAGGAGAAGCGATGCTGTTGAACTTTGAGACCACGACATCCCAGGGCATACGCCGCGTATAAAAGCCCTCGTAGTCATGTTTCTCTATGGCCAGCTTCGCTCCGTCGTTCAGTTCAATTTCCAGACGGCAGGGCATCTCCGCGGGGAACCGCTCGCTCATTTGTTTGTCAGACACAACCACGACCTTCTGCATCAGGTCCTGAACGTCCTGCTTCAGAATCCGTTTTGCGTCGTATTGAGCCGGCGTTACTGCGCCGTCGAGCAAGGCGACTGCAATCATGTAAGGCAGGCTATGGTCCGCCTCTTCCTTGGTCTTTACGTGCTGCTTGTTGCCGTCGTTGCCGCCGCCAATGATATTGAACGCCACATCGAAGATTGCCAGGTGGATGCTCTTCACGTTGGTGGCCTTGAACTTTGGCTGCTTTCTGAGATCCAGAGCAGCTTCCATCGCGGTCTGTGCGTGGAACTCAGCGTTGTACTTCTTGATATTGGTCTTCAAGACCATCTCAAGATTCTCTTTGGACCAATCGATCTCAAACTTTCCGGTAATGGCATCCATCAAGCCGCCCTTCCCCTCAAAGACTTCCATGGGGCCGGTGATCCCGCGCTGCGCGAGGAACGCCGCATCCGTAGCTCCGTATGCAATGTTGGGATAGGCAAGGCCCTTCCAGTTCGAGAGGTTTCCAGAGCGCGTGACACGCAGGCCTTGATACGACGCTCCGCTAATGGCGACAGCATTTGCGGTTCCCGTCTCATCGAGTCCTAAAGCCTTCGCAACGCCAGCAGCAACACCATATGCCCCTTGCACCGTGTGATCGAAACCCTTGGGGCGAGCCGGGGCGACCTCAGAGAGGCGACACTGTACCTGGTACGCGACCGCTAGAGCGGTGAGAAAGTCTTTGCCAGTCTTCTTCGAATATTCGGTAGCTGCGAGTACTGACATGACGTTATCGGCTGGATGGCAGGTCTCGTGCTTGGCGATGAACGAGTCCATAAAGTCGAGATAACGTTCCAGCGTCGAGTTGTAGAACGCCGCGAGGACGGGAGAGGTCTTGCCTCCACCGATCAGACTTGCCAACGGATTACCGCCGAACTCTTCGAGGTGCGCGCGAAGCTCCTTGAGGGGCGTGGCCCCCATCGCGCCGATCGCGCAGCCGATCGCATCGAGCGTGTGAATCTTGAGTTGTTGAACGGCCTCTGCCGAAAGATCTTTATACCGTGCCTTTACGACAAACGCCGCAAGCTGCTGCGCCATCGTCTCTGTTGCGTATTGGGGTACTGGTGCTGACATAAGTCACTCCCTGGTAGCTCTGGTTATGAAGCATGGAAAGGCGCTGGGTTGAAACCAGCATGGAAGTACGTGCCGAGACTTGCTCTCAAAATTCAACGCGTGCGCGGAAGCCTGCCACCACGGCTCGCTGGGGACCGCCGCCCACGTTGGCGTAGTACTGGAAGGTTGGCTGCAGCAGAATCATGGGCAGGACATTGAAGAGCGTGTTGGCTTCAATCCCTTGCTCCGCCTTGTAGGGCTGCGCACCCTGCGGAAGAAAACGCTGGTTTAATTTGTTCCGGATGTAGCCAACGGAAAACGTGTTGTGGATTGAAATAGGAAGCGCTTCGTTGAAACGCAAGCCGGCCGTCAGCTCGCGATTGTCGCTATTCACATCGGCCGGGCTCCAGTCATAGGCTGCTGTAGCGTCCAGGCCTTTGCCCTCGCGTGGATCGACCCGCCACAATGCCTGGCTCGCCATTCCATACAGAAGGTAGTTGCCCGATCGAAGGCTGCCGGTGGACGTTGTGAAGCTGCCAGGATTGACCGATGCTCCAAACTTATAAACGCCGGAGTAGCCCTTGCGGCTTTCAACATCATCCGGTGGCCGCATCGCAAGTGTCTTCTTACCCGGAGTAAATCCAATCTCCGAAACACTCACCGCGTTGCCCCGGAACTGCGGAACCAGGCCGGTAGGGTTGTGGAAGAAGGCCTTGCGATCGCCGGCCAGTAAAGTCGACGCGAGATAGACGTTGTGGATGGGAGCGACCGTAAGTTCTACTGCCGGTGTCGAGCCAGGACTGCCCGTCTCGTATGTCGTGTTCAGGTTGCTGAGCGCATATCCCATCGGCTCGAAGATGAAGGACGTGCCGTAATGCTGATTGCCGTAGAAGTCCTGGCCTGCAAATTGGCCGACACGCATAGCGACGCGATCATGCCGCCATTGCTTCTCAAACCACCATGAATCCAGGCGAAACAGGTTATAGCTCGACATGCCGCTGGGGCTGGTCTCTGTTCCTAAATACGTACCAAGGTTCCCACCACCCTGCCAGAGAGCCGTTGCGTGAAAGTACCAGCCGGGCTTATGAGCGAGAGCGCCCAGATCGATATCTACAGTGCCGCGTCCGCGATTCCAGCTGGCAAGGCGTTCGTTCTGCGTGCTCTTGATGTTCCATAGCGAATCGCTGATGTACTCAAAATCAAAGTCCACGCCTTGCTTCTTGAGCTTGCTGCGTGCGCCACCCCAGTCACCGGATAGATGCCCATTGAGACCTTGCGGAGAGTCATGCGCGTCTGGACCGGGGAGGGACCGGCCGTCCGGGGCTTGCGAGGAGGCCATCGGTGGAAGAACACAACAGCTCAACGCAAGAAGCAACGAGAAGTAGAGCATACGACTGTACATAGACGACCTATCTTCGGCCTAGTACAACCGACGTCCATGATCAGAATCGCATCGGCAGCGATAGCGGTCTGCGCTCTTGTGCTCACGACTTGTCCAGTCTCACTACGTGTCTGCAAATGACAATTGCCTGCTCAAAAGCAGGCAATTGTCGCTGGAGCGAGAACTATCCATCACGGCTTCGGAGCTATTTTCACCCTCTTTGCAAGACCCGATTTCGTGTCCAGAGTCACGGGCCTCTTGGTTCGTTGTTCAGGCAGCTTGTCATGCAGCACGACGTTGAGCAGCGACTTGTGAACATGGATGCGGCCGTTGTAGGTGATATAGCCAAGCTTCCGGAAGCGGTTCATGAATTTGCTCACCCTGGAGCGGGTGGTACCAATCATGTCGGCGAGTGACTCCTGCGTTATCGGAGGGATGAGTGTTTGCGGCTCTCCCGGGTCGCCAAACTGAGCCATCAGGAGAAGCGTGCGCGCCAGACGTTTCTCACTATTGTTGAACAGCTGATCCACGAGATCTTCTTGTGTTCGAATGGCCCTGGCCAAAACGAACTTCAGGAACATGTCAGAAAACTCATGTTCGTTATGGAGGAGATCGATCATCTCATCCCTGTCGAGCTTGAGGGCGGTGCAGGCAGTGATTGCGATCGCCGTAGCTGCACGAAGCCCTGCGGCTCCTGCGAGTGATTCCTCGCCAATGAAATCATGCGCCACCATAAGAGAGACGGTAGCTTCTTTGCCACGCTTAGAGACGACAACGAGCTTTGCTCTTCCGGACTCCAGGTAATAGATAGATTTTGCGGGATCGCCCTGCGAATAGAAAACGTGGCCCGCTAACACATGGACTGTCTTTCGTGTGAGCGAGGACGCCGACAGATACTGGGCGGGGTCAAATTTCACTTTTTTGGTTCCGGGCATTCTTGCCACCATTCATGATGATCTTCGATCACCGATATAGTTGCGAAGGTCTTCGCCGCATATACCGACCCTAGTCCACAGTGGCCGCGCTGAATGGTCTGTATTGCTCAATGCCCGCCATTCGTTCTCCTCGTCAACAATCCGCCGGTTCAGTGACGTTGTATTTTTTGCGAGAGCAAAGCGGCTCTCTTTCTCCGTGGGGATGCGATGAAGAAGAGAGACGAGGTTCGTCAGGATTCACACAGAAGCCATATCGAAATTCCTGAACAGCGTCCCCGTTCTGGCTCGCAGACAGAGGGTCGCGATCGCTTCGTTATGTTGGGGCGCGGAACGGCAAGGATGGCAGAGAATCTAAGCAAGAATCTGAGTCCGCACAAACCCGATGGTGGCGTGGAGAGGTTTCTTACCGTCTGAAGCAGGCGTGCTCCTGTTCTTCGATGGCACTCACTCAATCACGGAATGGTGGCCCCAGTCGAAGCGCCTCCCCAAAATTCCTTTCACGATCAGGTGATCCGTTCCGGCCGTCGGGCCGACTCCAATTCCCAGATTAATTTCCCACTTGGGGGACGTGTTGAGATCGGTGACGACAAAGATCTGTTGCTGTTGATTGTGCAGCGAGTCAAAGGCGCCTAGTCGACCGTAGTCGGCATAGTATTCGAGTCCTGCGCTAACCACGCGTGTAAAGTCATAACTCACCTTAACGCCCGGCGAGAAGCCCAGCCCCTGTTTTACATCCGGTCCATGCCAGGTACGTTCCAGTGCCGGGTTAAAGGCAAAGTACCACCGGCCGGCGGTCTTATCGATGATGGGCCGCAGCTCCCAGGTCCATGTGTCCGGCGAATACACAGCGCGCTGGTAGCCGACCTCTGTGGAAAGGCTGAGCCCTACGGGCAGATGCCAGCTGTCGGGCGCCCGTACCCTTGGCCGGATGTGATCGCCGACCCACTGCACTCCGTGCCCGTCCTGCTCGCTCGTGAAGACATAGAAGCCGACCTCAGACCAACTGGTGATCCCTTCCGTCAGTTCAAGCGTCTCGTGCTCCTGATGGTTCGTCGGGATGACGCCATCGACATAGTTCTGCTGACCCTGAATGGTGTAGTTCGAATGGAGTTCGGTCATCAAGGTCTTCGGGGGAACGGTGTCCGCACCATAGACCTGAATTTCGTAGTTCCCCTGTGCCGCTGCGGCTTTTACAGATAAGAACACTCCCATCGCCAGAACGATCTTCATCGCGAATCTTGTGCCAACGTTACGCATAGTCGAACACCATCATGAAACCGCGGTCCATATGATCCTGCTGATGACAGTGGAAGAGCGTCTTGCCGGGATTGTCCGCAACAAATTCCACCTCAACCGTCTTGCCGGCGTGTACCAGAACGACATCCTTTCGTAGACCGGCTATCTCTGCCCCATCCTCAAGGCGCCTCACTTCAAACGTGTGCCGATGCAGGTGCATGGGATGGTCGTCCATGCTCTTGTTTATCATCACGAGGCGATAGCGTTCGCCCGCATGCAGTAGCGGCGAGGTCTCAGGTGTTGAGTTCTGAGGGTATGAAAGACCGTTAATCCTCCACAGCTCTTCATTGCCATGCCCCTGGAACTTCGAATCGAAGGTCAGTTCGATAGTTTTGGCCGTGCTGCCCGCACCTGCATCCGCTACATTCGCAAATTGCCGATAGTCCCACACCAGTTCTTTCGGTTGCGTCCACGTGGGTTTGCCTGAAGCATTTTCATATTCGATGACAATGCCCATGCCAGTCGCTTGGACATGCTTGCGCACCTCTCCAAGTATCCAAACGCCCGGATTGTTCATCTCGACAATCGCCGACACGCGCTCCGCAGGAGCGAGCCGGAGCATTGGCACGGAATGCGGCCGTGGGACGGCATTACCATCCAGTGCGATCACCTGAAAGCTATGACCTGAAAGGGAGATCCAATGCACTTCGGTCGGGCTGCTGTTGAGGATGTGCATCATCACGCGCTGGCCCTGCTTTACTTTGACAGGATCGCCAGAGCCCAGCATCTTACCGTTGATGGTAGTGACATCGTAGACCGGATTCATGTAGCCGTCGTCACTACCTAAGAACTGTCCTCGCCAGTCATGAAGTCCGAGAAACACCTCGCGATCGTACGGCGCCGGGTTATCGCGAGGCTCGATGAGCAGAAACCCGTGGAGCCCGCCGTACTGCGCCTTCGTCAGGTTCTTACCTGCAAAGGTGTGCGTGTGGTACCAGCGAAAGCCGCTCGGTTCCGGCGTCATGATGTACTGCGTAGTCTCACCGGGCGCGATCATTGGAGTTCCCTCTTCCATCGCCCCGTCGATCTTTGGCGGGAGAAACAGGCCGTGCCAGTGAACGACTTCCGGATCGGCTGATCGATTGCGAATCTCCACTGAAAGTGGCTGGCCCTCCCGCACACGAAACAGTGGCCCTGGAACCTGGCCGTTATACGCGACGGTCTTGATATGGTGTTTTGGCGAAGCTTCAAGGAGATACGGGGCGATCTCGAGCGAAATGTCCGGCGCCGTCGCGGCATGAACTGTGCCTGGCAATGCGAGAGAGCCCGCAGCCAAACCTGCAAGTTGCGTGAATCGCCTACGAGTCAAAGCAGGTGGATACGTCTGTGTTCGCATTGTTATCAGTATCTCCCGCAGCTACATCTGTATATCGCGAGTAAAACCCCGATTGCCAGAAGAAGATTCACCGCTGCACTTCCATGAATGGGAACGCCTCAATTTTTCAGTGTCCCTGTCAGGCTCAGGTCGACGTTCACCGTGTTCTCAGCCTTCCAGATCAGGAAGCTAGGATTTTTGAGACCCCATTGCACGTAGGGAACGACGAACTGTCCCTTCGCAGTCGCCTTCGAGCCATCCATATGTATCTGCAGCGGAACTATCAGGTCATGAGGGCTGCCCAATAGTGTGAATACCCCGCTCACCTGGATGGTCGAATCACCTGAAGCGGCAATCGTTCCGTTGTAGGTCTTAGGCACAAACGAGACAGTGGTGAACTGATCTACCTTGAGAATGTCCTTATTCATCTTTTTGTCTCGGCTGTCATTACCCGTCTTCCCGCTGCCCGCCGCGACGACGATCAGCCCAGATATATGGGAAGTGGAGCGATCAAACTCGATAGAGCCGGACTGTATGCGGAATATGCCATTAACGAGCTCGTGGGTCGTGTTGAGCTTTATCTTGACCTCGCTGGCATCGGGATTGAGGGTGAAGCTCTGATGCTGAGCATAGCCAGCATGGCTAAGTACTATCGCGACGGCTAAGACTGAGAAGGCTTTCATAGCGTCTCTCCTGGAGAACTCTGACTGCGGAACGATGCTTCAGTTGATGACAGGCTGTGGCGCCATGGTGGCAGGCTGCGTCACGCGCGTGAGCCTTGCTGTCACGCGCATCACGCCGGGCCACACTCGAAGGCAGAACGGCAATACCGCTCGGGCCAGGGAGTTGTTCAGTCCATTCGCGGCAAACTCGGCAAGGCGCATCTGAGGCAACATCGCCGTGCGTAGTTTCGCCTGAAAGACCGGAGCTGATTCCCCTAAGAGATAAGCAGACGCCGCGCATCGGGCTGTGTGCAGAGCGATGGAGATGCCATCGCCGGTGAACGACGGGATGACTGCCGCCTGATCCCCAATGCAATAGAGGCCTTCCTCAGTCGTACGCCGGACAAATCCATAAGGGATATGCGTGATGGCTATTGGCTTGGCCAACAATGCCTCCGCTCCTTTGAGCCTCATGTCCAGATGCGGACAATCCTGCTGCATCTTTTCGAGTAGCTTCTCGGGGCGATTGCCCGCACTCGCCAGGTATCGGCCTTTCACGACCCAACAGAGATTGGCAACGCCGTCTTCCACCGGCTGGATACCGCCGTACCCTCCGGGAAAGAGCATCAACTCGGAGGCATCTGCAAGGTCCGCCGATTGCGACGGTGCGAGACGGTAATACATCTTGAAGGCCACCCACTGCTCCGAGTCTTTTGGCCGCGAGTGGCCGCGGAGGTCATGCTTGCCCGTCGCGAGGAAGGCGGTTGGAGCTTGGCGAACGGTACCGTCATCGAGTGTCGCCTGCCAGAGGTTGTCTGTTGTGCGGCTGAGCGACCGCACACTGCGACCTTGTTCGATGTGAACTCCAGCGGCGGTCGCCTCGGCGAGCAAGGCGGTGTCGAGCGCCTTGCGCGTAAGGGAGGCGGCTGGAAATGGGAGCGGCGCCTGAGCGGCGCGTCTGGCTGCGGCCAGTCGAACGTAATCGATGGGGACCGCGCCCAGGGAAGCTACATCGATGCCGAGCGCATGAAGGTCTTCGAGGGCTTCGCCACTTAAAAATTCTCCGCACACCTTATGGCGTGGGGCGGTCTCTCGTTCAATCAGTCTTACGACTCGTCCCTTTCGTGCGAGAGCAATGGAGGCCGCACAACCAGCTACGCCGCCACCGAGGATCAGTATTTCGTCTTGCAAGAGATTCGCTCCCAACGTACTGGATGTTTCTTGAATTTGTGGGCTTAGTTGTTTTAGTAGACGACCGGATGGAAGTTCGGCACGTCAATCTGTACAAATTGTCATGTTGAAGATGTTGAGCCGCTGGTTGACGAAGGCCCTATGCGTCACGACGGGTAGTGAGTTCATGCCAGTTGAGGCCAAGATCAACGATCAACAGAGACGCGAGCGTAAAGGCAATCACTCCAACCGCGGACAAGACGTCTCCCAGATGGCTCCAGTAACGCGGCCAGAGATTGAGCACCCTGCTCGAAACAAAGGTGAAAGTCACAGCATACGAACGTGCCATCCATTGACGATGCTGCACGATGTGACGGTTCCGCGCGGTGACAAAGGCTGCTGTCGTGCAGACCATCCAGGCGGCCGCCTGCATGGATGTGCCTGGAAGACCCGGCCGGCCGGCCGCGAGAGCGATTCCCGTGAAGGAACCAACAAAAACAGAGAGTACATAGACGAGGCCGAGACTGCGATGGAGAGGGAGATGCCGCTTCCGTATACGCGAAGAGAAGTTAATGGGACCGATCAAGAGAGCCAGGGTCCCTGCAACTGTATGCGGGATCAGGAGATGTCGGTCGGCAATGACCTGCAGGCGGTAGGCGTGATACATCGGATAGTCGGTGACGAGCAATAGCTCCGAGGTAATGAAGACGAAGAGCACAATGAGCCCCAGCGAGACCCAAAGAACGGTCTTGAATTTAGAGCTGGGCATACTGGGCGTTGGCAGAGTGGATGCTGACATTATTTCCCTCTTATGACTATGCGGGAGATGCTGCGCACAGCAGCGATAACCTTGATTGCCTCGTTTACGTTTCCAGGCTGCACAAGAATTGCCCTCACTTCCAACGTCCGACGCATAGACGTCCTGGCCGCCAATGTTCCAACGTGACGACATCTTGCGGGATATCAGCCGCAGCTAATAAGCGCACCCAATCGTCTCTACGAAAGGCTCGCCTGAACGAAACAGGCCCATCATGAAGGACAAACCGATGCCAGCCTACTCGACTTGCCAGCCACTTGAACATCCTGTACGCGCCCTCCGATCGCTCGAGGTCATTGATGAACCAGCCTACCTGAGCCGTAGTTTCCATCCAACGCAGCAGGGCGATGATCTGCTCATCTTCAAGGTGATGGGCCATCAGAGAATTGACAATGATATCTACTGGCGTATCCGGTCGATATTCGAGCGCGTTTCCTGCTATCCAACAAACAGCAAGTTCTTTCGACGTTGACTCTGCGGCGGCACGCGCAGCAAAAGGGTTCAAGTCTATCCCTGTTAGCTGCACTTCAGTGGCTCTTTTTCTTGCCCAGCCGGCAATCTGTCGCAGAAGATCGCCACCACCACAGCCTACATCGAGGATGTGAAGAGGCTTGCTTAGACCTCGCGGCAGTTGTCGCAGCCATGCCAACGTTGGCCGATAACCCAGCAGCCAACGGTTGACAGCCTGCAGGCTGCGAAGACAGTCACGAAAGTCTTCATAACTGCACTCGCCATCCATCAGCTCCGGCAGATCACGCGGAGAGACTCGTCTACTGAAGTCGATCTGTACACTAGGCCACATAAAGCGCATCGTTTCTACTGTTAGCTCTGGCCTGGACGACACGACAGATCACGACGACCTGGACGGGCGGGCTTCTGTTTTGCTGCCGCTAAGCGTTCAAAAAACAAGCTTTAACCTCTCGATTTAGCCGCTAACTATTTAGACGTGTCCTTTTATCTTCTGAAGGCACATCCGGCATGACGATCTGTTCATGGACGGAGGAATCGGCCAAGGACCCGAGAGGCTTCGCTCGACGGTATGCTACTTTACATCAGTCAAGCAAGTGGACGGGCTAGAGAGCCAGCGTCGGATCAAGCACTGCGTCCTCACCAAATGACTGGAGTCGACCGCCGAAATGAAGTCCGCAAGCACTCTCAAAACTGTACGCCTCACGCATCACTACATCGGCGTGTTCTTCGCACCGACGATCCTGTTCTTCGCGATCACCGGAGGCCTTCAGATGTTCGGCCTGCACGAGACATCTCGCGGGAGTACCTATACGCCGCCCGCCATATTGGTTCATCTCGCGCAGTTGCATAAAAAGGGGACGTTATATGTATCGTCCAAAAAAGCGCCTCCCTCCCCCTCCGCCAAGATCGATGGGGCGAAGCCTGATGCTCCGAAGTCACCGCCGCCAGCTCCAGCTCCGCCCGTATCCAATCCACTGCCGATGAAGGTGTTTTTTGCCGCAACGGCTCTGGCCCTCGTGCTGTCGACCTGCACAGGGCTCTTCATGTCGTGGAAGTATGCACGTAGAAAGTCCTTGGTTGGCTACGTACTACTCGCCGGAATTGCATGTCCACTGCTCCTGCTGGCTTTATGATGGCAGCACCTAGTCTCATTGGCGCCAGATTCTCGAACCATTTACTGTTCAAGAACGGTGTGCTGAGGGATTTGTGGCGAAGTTTAAGTCGACACACACTCGTCACGGTGCAAGCGGGATGGAATTATGCGACTTTTGTTGGTCGAGGATGAACTCGAGATACAGAGCTTCGTCAAGCAATCCTTGACGGATGCGGGCTACGAGGTGCACACAGCAGAGGATGGGAAAACTGCTGCCATCCTCGCAGCGAAGAACGTATACCAAGGCATGATCATCGACCTGGGGCTACCTGATCAGGATGGCATCGATCTCATTCTTCAGTTGAAGAAGTCCGGCATGATGAGCCCGGTCCTCATCCTCTCGGCGAGACGTTCGGTAGACGATCGAGTGAAGGGGCTGGAACTGGGCGGTGACGATTACCTCACCAAGCCCTTTGCGATCGCCGAATTGCTAGCCAGAATGCGGAACCTTCTCCGCCGCAACTCACCGCCGACAGAAGACGCGACCCGGTTGCGCATTCATGACCTGGATCTCGACATGATTAAGCGCAGAGCGACCAGAGGCGACCAGGTTCTGAACCTGAGTCCGCAGGAGTTCGTCTTGCTTGAGTACCTCTGCCGCCACGCCGGTCGAGTTGTTACGCGCTCCATGCTCTTGACTGAAGTTTGGGGCATGCGGATTCAACCGGACACAAATGTGGTCGACGTTCACATCTACCGTCTTCGTGGGAAGATTGACACAGAAGGCCGTGAGCCGTTGATCAAGACGTTGCGAGGTATCGGATATGTCCTCAAAGGCAGCTAATCCTATCCTGCGAAGTGCAGCCTGGCGAATCTCGCTGTGGGCAAGTCTGGCGTTTGCGATTGGAACCATGCTGGTATTCGGCATGCTGCACCGATTCGTAGCAAGCGACATACAGCGGCGAAGCGACGCATGGCTCTCCGGCGAAGTCGGGGTGTTGAGCGACGTCGCTACACGCACTCCTAAGGATCGCTTGTATAGGCGCGTCGTGGGTGAAGTGGCAGAACTTGCCAGCCGCGAGGTGCCGAATCACCAGCAGTCCAGCAGCAATGAGAACGACGCTGTTTTCTTTCTTCAGGCGGGAGATAACGGACCGGCTAAGTTGTGGGTGGGTGCTGGAGATGGCGCATCGAATCTCGCGGCAATCCGTTCTACTCGCATGGCGCCCGACGTACCTTTTGACTTGCGGGTTAAGGGCTTCCGCATTCCGTTTCGTGTTGCGGCCGTCCGAATCGACGACGGCAGCTCTATCTATCTGGGATTGTCTGAACGTGATGAAATTCACGTATTAAAGAACCTGCGCGTGCGGTTCTTCACTCTCTGGGTTGCGATGGTACTACTCGGCTTTGCAATCGTCTTCTACGCAACGCGAAAGATGTTAGGACGCGTGAGCGAGATCACAGAAGCAGCATCGCGCATAGGCCAGTCCGACCTGAGCAGCCGAGTTCCCGACACAAAGGGAGACGACGAAATCGGCCATCTGGCTCGAACGCTGAATCACATGCTCGACCGAATCGAGAACACTGTTCATCAGTTGCACACCATCACGGACTCTCTGGCCCACGATTTGCGAAGTCCCCTCACGGCAATCCGCGGCAAGCTGGAGACGACGTTGGCTACGGATCTCAGACCGGATCATACGGAGGCTATTGTCACCTCCATCGATGAACTCGACCGTCTGACTGAGTTCCTCAACACATCGCTCGATGTGGCAGAGGCAAAAGCGGATGCACTGCGGCTGAACCGGACAGAGGTAGACCTCGACGAGCTGGTACGCAGCATGAGCGACCTTTATGAGCCTTCCATGAGCGACAGAGAACTCCAGCTCGAAGTCCACAGCGAGGGTCCGGTGAGAGTTCTTGCAGACGCGGCGCTTCTTCATCGCGTCATCGCCAACCTGCTCGATAACGAACTCAAACACCTGCCTGCTTCATGCCTGATCTGCATATCCCTTCGAAGCGATGAGCACATGGCGACACTTATTGTGGAGGACAACGGTCCCGGTTTCGATGCGGAGGTTGGTCATCACCTCTTTGAGCAGAGAGTAAAAGGCCGCGCATCACGGGGGCACGGCCTTGGACTGGCTTTTGTAGAAGCTGTGGTTCGTGTGCACGGAGGCCAGGTGGCAGCAACGAACCGCAACGAAGGAGGAGCTAGAATCACGGCTAAGCTACCGCTATGTCGGATTCAAGAAAGAGAGCAGCCTGAAGCTCTTGCGCTGGTAAGCACTTAGCCTTCTGTTGCGAGGCATCAGGCGTGAACACTCACTGCGCCTCATATGGCTTCTGCTACCAGTCAGCGCTTCCGGCTCTCGTTCCAATGGAACCCCTCTCGATTCCGAACTCATTTCAACCCGCATCCTGAAAAAGTGATCGACGACGTTCATCGCCCAATGAAACTCGATCAATGAGCCGGACACATCATGGCACCCGCAGTCACCTTCGCAAAGGGCGCCGATATCTGTGCGACACTCCAAAGTTGGCCGTTCTTCATCACACACTGAACACGTATGGTGTCGTCGATATTTCTGAGCGGGTCTCCTGCCGTAATGATGAGGTCGGCGAGGTGGCCGGGTTCCAGTGTGCCGAGGTCTTTTTCAAGACCGAAAGCGCGGGCCGGAAGAATGGTTGCCGTCTCCAGCGACTGCCAAGGTGCCATGCCGAACTTCACCTGCGCGCGAAGATTCAAGTGCAGACTGGTCGCCGGAATATCCAGCGGAGAGTCGGTGCCCGCGAGGATGTATCCCCCTTTGCGGTAGTCATCGGCGACTATCTTTTCCTCTTCCTTCAGGTGTTCGAGCGCAGGGGTCTGATCGGTATGCTGTGCTGTTTGTACGGCCGTGACGAGACGCTTGTTCTCCCATGGAGGAGCGATGCCTTGCCGCGGATCGGTGGCCATGCCGGGGTCGTCCGCATAGGGCGCCTGAGAGAATGTCGTGGTGATCGTCCACATCTTCGAATCGACGAGCAGCTTGTGCACGTCCTCATAGCTGCGGCCCGTGAGCGAGCGCGAGTAGGCCCAACCCCAGCGTGAGGTCGCCGAAATATGCGTCATACCATCTTCGCCTAGATCGACAGCAGGCAACAGGTAGTGGCTTGCTGACTGCACGCCCATCTGTTCATGCCCAAAGGCGGCACCCTGCTTGGCCCAGGCGAAGGGCAGTCGCACGTAAAGCTTGACGAAGTCGAAGTCTAGCGCCTTCAGCCGATCGAACTCGCGATGCAGCTGGGCCTCAGAGGTCGTGGGGATCATCATGGGGTAGTAGACGCGCTCACCATCGACGGCCTCGCCGGTATCGAAGAGTCGCGGCCCCGTGGTTAGGCCAGCAGCGTAGGACTCATGGTGCTCGACGGCACGATAGGCGTTGTCGGCGACGCCCTTCAGTTCGGTGATGCCGTAGCTCAGCCAGAGCCTGCCCATGCGATCGCCATAATAGATGCCGTTGTCTGAGTCAGGATGCGCGTGGCTTTCCCATAGGCCCGGCATCACAGTGGAGTCCTTTGCCTCAATGACGCGGGTAACACCAGCGGGTGTCTGCGCTGTATGGGGGGTGACGCTGGTGACGCGGTTGTTTGTAATGAGGATATCGACGTCGGTCATCTCGTCAGGGCCGGAGCCCTTCCAGAAACGGGCGGCGTGGATGAGGATTTTCTGCTCGGGTTTCGCAGGATGCCATGTGAGATCGACGGGGACGGGTGTGATCTTCTTCGTCGCGCGGTCGATCAATTCCAGCTTGCCGTTGGAAAGGAAGAGCAGACGCTGCGAATCGCCGCTCCAGGTAGGCGCATCGGTCGTGACCTCGGCGAGCATCGTGGCTTTGCCACTCGGGTGACCGTCCTTATCGACGGGCATGGTGTAGAGCACATCGTCCATGACGAAGGCCATCTCTTTGCCGTTGGGCGAGTAGATGGGGCCATCCTCGGTGCGCGTGGTAACCGACTCAAATGGAGCAGGCTCGAAGGACTGCTGTGCGCCAGTGGCAACGTCCACAGTTACGATCTGGCTGGTGCCTTCGCGATAACGCCTGGTATACGGCTTGATGGTGGCGATCGCGACGGTCTTGCCATTCGGCGAGAACGACGGGCGACCGGGAAAGAACGTCGTCGCTGCGAGCAGTCGAATCTTACCAGTGGCGAGATCTGCGATTTGGGTCGCCATCGTCTGGTCCTGGAAGGCGATGCTCTTTCCATCGGGCGACCACGCCGGCATGATCTGGGCGGATTCGCTAGGAGCGGCGCGCTTGTCGCCGCGGCTGTCGCCGGCTGCCATGTCGTGCAGATAGATGTTTTCGATGCCGTCTCTGTCGGAGATATAAGCGAGCGTCTTTCCATCCGGCGACCACGCTGGGCCCTGCTTATAGAATCCGTCCTGCGTGATCTCGACAGGCTTGCCGCCCACCGGCATGACGTAGAGCTGATTCAGAGCGACGAAGGCTACCTGCTTGCCATCGGGTGAGAGCGCGGGTGCATAGATGCCCTTCACCGGCTTCGCTGCGGTCGAATCAAAGTCATACTTCTTGTGCGTGTACTGTGGTCTCCACGCGGGGATCGCTGCGCTGAACTTGAGGGGCGTCTCCGTTTTCGCTCCCACATCCGCGCGCAGGATCTGGCCTTCGCTGGTGTAGATAAGTTCGCTGTTCGATAGCCACACTGCGGGGAACGGGAAGGTATCGAGGCCTTTGCCGGTGTAGACGGGCTCGCCGCCCTGGGCCTTGATGACGACCAGGTGTGCATCATCCAGCATCATGCCTGCACCTTCAAAGAGGATGTAGGACAGCAGCTTGCCACCGGGCGAGAAGCTGGGTGCTTCCACGCGCGCCTTCGCGGGATCGACAGAGACGATGGTGTGCTGCTGTCCACTTGCCAGGTCGATGAACTCGATCGACTTTCCCGCATTGCCGGTACCGCTGATGAAGACCAGACCTTTGCCATCGGGCGACCAGCTGGGCCCAAACTCATCGGCTGCGGACTTTGTGATGCGCTTCAGTGTGCCAGTGGTTATATCCGCGGTCCAGATGTCGTAGGAGCCACCAAATGCTCGATCGGAGGTGAAGGCGATAGTTTTTCCGTCAGGGGAGACTCGCGGTTCGCGGTCGTCGCCGTGCCCTGTGGTGATCTGTTTCAAGCCGGAGCCATCCGGATGCATCGTCCAGATGTGGAAGGTGCCTCCGAAGTAACTCTGCAGCGCCACGAGATCACCCTTTGCCGACCAGTCAGGATGAGATTCCTCATGCAGTGGATCGGTAAGAGGTTTTGCGTTACCGCCGCTGAACGGGATGGAGTAGATGATGCCCTGAATGTCAGCCAAAACTGTCTTGTGGTCCGGCGAGATAGTCACTTGCATGTTGGTGCCCTGCGTAACAGTGATGCTCTTCTGCATCTGCGCCGTAAGGGGAAGGCTGCCAGTCAGCAGCAGAAAGGCGAAACGCTTGACCACGGGCACTGCAATCGACATACATCATCTCCAGAAGCGGTTGAAACGAGTTTGCTATGCAGCGCGATGGTGCGCTGTGCAGCCGGTTGAGGCAATGATTAGAACGACAGACGCCCGATGAATTGCAGCGAGCGCGCCTGATACTCGAAAGGTGCGCCGGAGGAAGCGATCGGAGCGCCATAAGCGTTGGCTCCAGTTCCGGTGGTGGCGCCTACCGCAAAGTTGCCGTAGTTGGAATGATTGAAAAGGTTGAACGCCTCGACGGCGACGATGGCTTTGACGCGGCCCTTGATCTTGAAGCTCTCCTGCAAGCGAGAGTCAACACGATTGTAGGGAGTGCCACGGAAGCCGTCGCGCTGAATAATCCAGTAGCCATAATTCGCGTCGTAGTAAGTCTTGGACAGCGGCGCATAGATCGTGGTGCAGTGCGCGATCGGGCAGGTCTGTCCGGGAGCGATCGGCTGCGACACAAGACTCTGTCCACCTGCGACAGCAAAGCCGAAGGTGCGTGTGCTGTTGGCGTAGCCGTTGACAGACGAGCCGGAGGTATCCGCGAAAGCAAGACCTGAGCCGAAGTGGTAGAGACCGGAGAGCGAGAGGCCATACTTCCACTGGTACTCGCCGTTAACGGTCAGCGTGTGACGTTGATCGTCGGTGCCGTTGGCCCACTCCTGTTGCACGCCCTGGTAGAACGGCTTGTTCGGGTACGAGAACGCACCGCCGGTGGAGTTCTTGGTGCGTCCCCATGTGTAGGCGATCGCTCCGGTAAAGCCGTGCATCGTGGCGTGCTTCAAGCCGACCTGCAGGGCATCGGCAATCACACCCGCTCCCGGATAGGTGGTGAAGTTTCGAGTCGCGCCACCGAACAGATTGTTGCAGACCTGCTTGGCTGAGACGCCGCCCGGGCCCGCGCCGGAGAGGTTACCGGAGAGGTTGTCGAGCAGGATGCCACCGTTGCCGCAGACACGCTGGCCGTAGGTGGTCGATGAGATCGCAGCCGTCGGATTCAAGTTTTGCTGCGGATTGGCGGGATTTTCCAGCAGATTGCCGCTGAGAGCGATGAAGTCATCATAGACACGCATGTGGACCAGGTCCGCGGTGAGCGTGGTTTTGAACGGTAGTTCACGGGCGATACCAAACGACCCTTGAAACGCATACGGGGTCTTCGAGCCGCGACGGACCGGTTGCGGAGAGGTCACATATGCTGTTGGATTCGCGGAGGGGTTTTGACCGGCGAACGGTGTTGGCAGCGAGAGCGGAGCTGCAGGCGAGCCAGAGACAGTGGCTTGCAGAGCACGCGCGGTGCTGCTATAGAGCTCTTCGTCAATGATGGCGTTCGCGACCTGGTCGGCGTAGTACATACCTGCACCACCACGAATGGAGGTTTTGCCGTTGCCGCCAGGATCGAAGGAGAAACCGACGCGGGGAGCAAAGTTCGCGTTGGGATTGGTGTTTGGCGTCAGCAGGCCCGGTGTCGGCACATAGCTGGTGTTGTAGGCGCCGAGATCGTTGTCATAACGGATACCGAGATTGAGTGTGAGGCGCGGCAGTATCTTCCAATCATCCTGCGCCCATGTACCGATACCGTTCCGCTTGATATCGATGTTGTAGCTACCGAAGGCCTGCGTAAAGATCTCGCTGCTGCAGTAGTTGTTGATCGCCGTGTAGTTCCAGGTGGAGGGGTCGAGCGTCCCGTTTGGGAAGAAGGTGTTGTACAGCGCCTGGGTCGCGGTGGCTCCGCCGGTGCAGGTGGTTACGCCGCCACGAAGATACTGCGGAAATGCGCCGCCGTGGAAGGTATAGAGATATTCGCCGCCTAATCGAACGCTGTGCTTACCTTTGAGCCAGAACAGATCGTCTCGATATTGCTGGCGATACTCGCTGAAGATCTCCGGCTGATTGTAGGGTTCCCCGACCGTCGAAGCAGGCAGTGTAAGCACGATTGAGTTGTCGGTGTAGTACGGAAGATTCTCGAACTGGAAGTAGTGGAAACCTGCGTGAACATCGTTCACTAGATGGTCGTTTACATTGTGGTTCCAGTCGAAGACGTAGCCAGCCGAGGAAACTGCCGATGAATAGGATTGGCTGGGATCGTTGCCCTGCACGACAAAACTCGTAGAAGATTTATAGCCATCCCCGCGGAGGAAGAAGTGGTTCTTATCGTTGCGCTGGTAATCGAGTCGTCCGAGATATTCGTTATTCAGCACAATGACGGGATGCGTAAAGAGGCTACCCGCAGTCGTGGTCACATAAGGATTGAGCGTAGTGGTGTTCGGGCTATGCTCCCCCTCATATGAACCGAAATACCAGAGGCGATTGCGCTTGATAGCGCCGCCGAGGGTACCACCGTACTGCTGGTCGGCAAAGTCGAGAACCTTCTTGGCAATAGGGTCCGCTGCGTTGAAGTAAGAGTTGCGGAAGTAGCCGAAGGCCCCACCGTGCATCTGGTTCGCACCGGTCTTGGTCTGCACATTAACGTAGATGCCCGCGGAACGGCCGGAGGTAGCATCGAACCGGTTCGTGATGATCTGGAACTGAGAGATGGCGTCCTGCGAGAAGTGCGGCTGGCCGAAGCTTGAGCCCACCGAATCCTGCGAAACCTGCAGGCCATCAAGGGTGATCTGGAACTTGCCTGTCTCTGCATCGCCTGCGTTCGTGGACTGCCCGGAAGCTGCTGGCGTGTTGCCAAACGAATTCGCCTTGATACCCGGCACAAGCGCGGATAGTTCTACATAGTTGCGACCGTTGATCGGCACGTCCTGTATTTCAGTCGGCGTCACATTGCCCGCCACGGCAGATGATGTCGTGTCAATTGCTAGATCGTTGCTGGCTTCAACAACTACGGCGGTCGTGGTCGAAGCCAGTGGCAGCGAGAGATCCACCTGTGCAAGTTGGCCTACCAGCAGGAGTATCTTCTTCTGTGCGGTGGCAAAGCCTGGCGCGGTGGCCGAGATGGTGTACTCCGCAGCCGTCACGCTTGGCACTACATATACGCCCTGTGCGTTGGTCGTCGTAAAGAAGCTGGCTCCGCCGGTCTGCTTCACCTCTACCTTGGCGTTTGGTAGCGCTCCACCCTGGCTGTCCGCAACGACGCCACTGAGGCCGGTCTGCTGTCCAAAGGCTGGAACCGCGAAACTAACAGATACTGCAAGAACAAGCAGAGACAAGAGACGAACTCGCATCAAGAAGAATCCTCACGAAAGGTACGGTTGGAACAAATCGAAGGCGGCGCACGCCGCTCAGCGGCGGAGAGCGAACCATAGGTCTTCGGCGTACAACGAGGCTTCACCGCGCGAGGGCTCAGCGTTCGCGGTGCAAAGATAGAGGGAGTTCGAGAGCAGGAGGGTGCAGGCTTCCATCGGCGGGGATGATCGCGCTTGCACTGCAGCAGGGGACCTTCTCTGGAGAAATACGACTCAAGAAAGGGCAGGCCCTTGTGACTGAATGCGTTGAGCATAGACGCACACAGAAAGGCTGTCTAATCAAAAGATTTTCGCGCGTAATAGAAATATGTTAACGTGAGGTACATCGCAGGTGGCAACGTATGGTCCGTGTCGATCAGTACTTCGCCAAGCGATATCCCCCGGCAACTTCATAGTCTGACTTCGCTGTGCAGTGACACAGTCAGGCGTTCCCTCCCTTCTGAACGCGAAGAACTCCCTTTTCCTCGAGGCGCTTTTTGGACTTCAGAATCCGGCAGTTGCAATGCTTCCTTACGCTCGCTGAGCTGCTCAGCTATAACAAGACGGCGCGTGCGCTCTACATGAGTCAGCCCACCATCAGCTTCCAGATCAAGTCGCTTGAGGAGGCGTTCGGGGTAAGGCTGTTTGAGCGCGATCGTCAGCAGGTGCGTCTCACCGAGGCAGGAAGTACCTTCCGCAACTATGCGCAATCGATCATGGATACCGTCGATGCGGCCCATGAGAAACTCAACCGCATCCACAGCCCGCTTCATCTACGTGTGGCATGCGGGCCGGTGGGCCAGTTCATTCTGCTACCGGCAATTCTACGCATGCTTGCTGAACGCCATCCGGAGTTCGATCTGGAAGTGAGCGAGCTGACCACCGAGCAACAGATCACCCGATTGCCCGAGGGCAAGGTCGACGCTTTGCTGATGGTCGGATCGCTGCCTATTCCGGGTGTACGCTTTGACCCCTTGTATGAAGACACGCTGGTAGCGGTGATCTCCTCCCACCATGTGCTCGCGCAGCAGGCAGATATCTCGGTTGAGAGCCTGCGCAGCTATCCCATCATTGCCTCGCGACTGCGGGACTGTCGGTTTCATCAGCCGTTTCTGCGCGATCTGCTGGAGCCCTTCGGCATCACGCCGCGGATCATTGAATCGCCTCAATCCTGCACGGTACAGTTTGCCTACGCTGCCGCAGGCGAAGGCATTGCGATTGCTACGCGCGCGATGGAGAGTGGCACGTTTTCAAACCTTGTGACCAAGCCGTTCCGCGAGACGCTGCCGACGCTGCAACTGGGGCTGGCTGCGATGACCTCGAACGAGTCGAGCGCAATGAATCTCTTTCGCAGCGTTGCGGAGGAGTGCGCTGCAGCGATCCTGCTTCCAGCACAGCAGTTTGCGCGTAAACCGAAGATCGTGCCGCGGTCGGTACCTGTATTCTCCGAGAGGATACAGGCGGGTTAGCTGTCGTCCTCATAGATCCACTTAGACAAGGGAGAATTACGATGGCGAACCGCCGAAGCTTTTTGAAGTCGGCCTTACTCAGCGCGCCCGCAACTGTGTTTGCCAGCTCCGGGATACTCGGCCAGGCGGGCGCACCGGTGGCGAAGAAGCTAACGCCGAACTCGATTGCCGTTGAGACGCTTCCCTTGCACTTCGATGTCGAGTCGGGCATCCACAATCTTGAAAACGGCTATTGGGGCGTGATGCCTCGGTCCGTCGCGCAGGTGTATGCGGAGCAAACTGCCTTTGTGACAAAGACGAATTCGATATGGGCGCGCAACGTGTTGCCCGGGGGAGCATGTCTTTCCGCAGGCGGCCGCGAGGCACGCGAGTCGGTCGCTGCGATGGTGGGAGCGTTGCCTGAGGAGATCGCGATTACACGCAGCGGCTCCGACGCACTGCAACAGTTGATTACGAACTACAAACACGTCAAGGCAGGAGATGCGGTGATCTACTGCGATCTCGACTATGACGCGATGATCGCGTCGATGGATTGGCTCGGCGATCATCGCGGGGCGCAGGTGGTAAAGTTTGCGATGCCCGAACCTGCCACGACAGCGAACATTCTGGCCGCATATGAGGACGTGCTGAAGCGGACACCGAACGCGAAGCTACTGCTGGTGACACAGGTATCCAACCGCACTGGGCTGGTGACGCCCGTGAAGGAGATCGTCACGATGGCGCGCGCCCGCGGCGTGGATACGATTGTGGACATCGCCCACGGTGTCGCGTGCCTCGATTTCAAGATTGACGATCTGGGTTGCGACTTTGCCGGATGGTCAGTCCACAAGTGGACGAGCGCTCCGTTGGGTACAGGCGCGATGTACATTCGCAAGAGCCGCATTGACGACATCGATATCGCCTACGACAATCACGATCTGCCGGCGCATGACATTACAGCACGTGTGCCCGCAGGTACCGTGAACTTCGCAGCAGTTCTTAGCATTCCATCAGCGGTGGAGTTCCACTACGCTGTGGGTGGTGCTGCTAAAGAAAAACATCTGCGTAGTCTTCGAGACCGCTGGGTGGATCGTGTGCGCGAACTGTCCAACGTCGAGATCTGTGTTCCCGACGAGCCTGCGCGCTCGTGCGCGATCACGAGCTTTCGCTTGAAGGGCATGCGGTCAAACGAAGACGCTCAGCAAGTGCAGAAGGTACTCTTCGAAAGATACCGCGTGCACACGGTGTGGCGTAAAGGTGTGGCTAAGGGGCCTGTCATCCGCGTGACTCCAGGGCTTTACAGCACGTTTGCAGACTGCGACGCCTTGGCAGCCGCGCTGCACAAAGAGCATGCGATGTTTGCGTAGCCTTGCCGCAGGACACCTCTCAGCTTATTTCCAGAAAGTAATCACCAAGCCGCCGATAACGATGAACGAACCGCCCAGGAGAATGGGTGGTGTCGGCGACTGGTGAAAGCGGAGCTTGGCGACAACCTGCGCAACCACAAAGAATAAAGCCACATAGACGCCGAGGAGTTTCCCAAAATCCCACTGCGGCAGATTCACAAAGAAACCGTAGAAGGCCAGAACTCCGATACCCAGCACGAACCAGAACGACCGCGTCGCCCCGCTGGAGCGGTACATGGCTGACTGAAAGAAGGAGTCGCCAAAAACCTCGAGAGAGGCTGCAAGCGCCAGGACGACGAAGGCACCGAGAGGCGTTGCTACCCATTGGTTCAACAGCGTCTTCATGCACGATCCTTTCTGTTGCCCATGATTCAATTTTTCGTTGAGTATAGCAGTGGCTCGAAGACGCATATCCTATACACTTCGAAGACACCCTGAACTTATATCTACCTGTGCCGGGAGCCTACCTGTGAGAATTGTCAGCGTCGTCCTGTTGGTCTCTGGCTGGTTCATCGTCATGGCAGCGCTCGTCTTGCTGGTGAGTCCAAGCGAGCGGTTCAGCTTTATCGTTGCAGGACTTCTCGTTCAAAGTCTCGGGCTTGGACTGCTGGCGCGCAGTTTCATTCCACAGCGGACTGCCCATTTGAAAGATAGCTTCGGGAGGAGTCAATGAACTTTGTTGTCTCGCTCATCTGCCTTCTTCTAGTGCCTTTTTCCTTTGCGGGTCTCGCGCTAATTCAGCAGGGTCTTGGCCGCAGCCGTAGCGCTGCCCATGCCATGTTGGGCGGTATCTGCGCGTTGAGTGTGTCCGCGATCGCCTTCGTGCTGATCGGATCGGGCTGGGCAGGGTACCCAGGCGGACCCAATCATTCCTTTCTCGCGGGTGGGATCACATGGAACTGGCTGGGTGCAGCGCCTCGATGGGGCCACGCCGCAACGGACGACGGGCTGTATGCCTCGCTGGTGCTTTGCCTGCAGTTGCTTTCGGTCGCTCTCACAGCCATGATTCCCGTCAGCACAGGCAATGATCGCTGGCGTTTACGCTCGATCTGCGCCAGCAGTGCGTTGCTTGCCTGTGGAGTCTTTCCCTTGTTCGCTCACTGGCTCTGGGGCGGCGGGTGGCTCAGCCAATTGCAGAACACGCTCGGTCTACCGCCGCTGCTTGATGTGGGAGGTGCCGGTACGATCCACGTGGTCGGAGGTTTGTCCGCACTGTGCATCGCGTGGCTGCTGGGTCCGCGTCGAGGCAAGTATGACGATGGCATGGCGGCTGCCATCCCCGGACATAACATCGTGCTGGTTCTCTTCGGCTGCGTGCTTGCGCTCGTTGGCTGGACGGGGTTGAACATGGCCGCATCGCTGCTCTTTCACGATGCGTTGCCCCAGGAACTTCTGCTGGTCTTTCTCAACGCTCTGCTTTGCGCGAGTGCCGGATGCCTTGCAGCCGTAGCCACGACACGTCTTCGCTATCGCAAGGTCGACGCCAGCCTGAGCGCTAACGGCTGGGTCGCGGGTTTAGTTGCAGGCAGCGCGGCCTGCGGCTTGATCTCACCTGGAGCCGCGATTTTTACGGGGCTGGTTGCAGGCGCACTGATGACCTTCGTGGTGGAGGCTCTGGAGTTAAAGCTATTCGTCGACGATCCAGCAGGCTCGATCGCGGTACACGCAGTGGCGGGAGTCTGGGGCCTCTTGGCCTGCGGCTTCTTCGCCAAGAGTCATGCCGCGCACCTCGCTCAACTCTCGAGCCAGATGGTGGGCGTCGCAACTCTTCTCGGCGTGATGCTGCCGCTGATCTATCTGACGAATGCTCTATTGAATAAGATCATGCCCTATCGAGTGGACGACGACGGCGATCTGCAGGGCATGGATATCCGCGAGTTGGGTGCGGGCGCCTACCCTGAGTTCGTTCTCCACGCGGATGACCTGATACCGCGATAACCGTGGGTGATACAACGATCAGTGATGACGGGCGACCAGTACTAACACCAGGAAGATCGTGAGCGGTATCAGCACAAGAGCGGCAAGCCCAAGAGTTCGCCGCAGGCCCGGAGACTTATGGGTCTCCCACGTCTCGGCTTCGGGCCTCGATACAACGCCAACCTCCTCTGGATTTGCGAGATCATGCGCCATCTCGCGGGCGCTGGCATAGCGGTTCTTCGGATCGCGTTCGAGCGCGCGATAGATAATCTCCTGTACTTGCGGAGTGATGCTCTCTTCACGCTTTGAAGGCGGGACCGGTTGATTGAGCAGCCGATCGTTCATCACGGCGAAGGGGTTCGGCCCACTGAAGGGCACGACGCCGGTCAGCATCTCATACAGCATGACTCCCAAGGCGTAGATGTCGCTGCGAGCGTCTCCACGCTTGCCGCGGACCTGCTCCGGAGAGATATAGTCGGGCGTCCCCATGCTCTGGGAAAAATGAGCGAAAGTCAGGCGCCGCGAACCAGCGTTCGCTGCGATGCCAAAGTCAATGAGATGAATCTCATCGTTCGGTCCAACAATGATGTTCTCCGGTTTCAGGTCGCGATGCACGACACCGTTAGTGTGAAGAAAGGCCAGGGCTTCGCATACGCTTTTCGTCAGAGCCAGAGTGCGCTCAAGCGGCACCTTCTTTTCTTCGTTTAAAACCTGACGCAGCAGTCGACCTTCAATCCATTCCATCACCATGTAAACCTGGGTGCGGTTCGGATTAGGGTAGACTTTCATCACGCCAGGATGATCGATCCGGGTGCCGATCTCCTCCTCACGCTTGAAACGCTCATACATGGTCGGATCGCTCTCGACCTCTGGATGCGGCACTTTGATAGCGACCTGCTCTCCTGAACGGAGATCATGTGCGCGGAACACCGATGCCATGCCGCTGGTGGCAACGAGGGCATCCAGCTTGTAAGAATCAAGAGTGTCGCCGGGCCGCAGCGTAAGGTTTGGAGCGATCATTTAGAGCAACCTGTAGGGACGTCCCCGATAGAGCCCCATACGCTCTACCGTGAGAATGTGGATCAGCTGCACGCTCACATTATCATGACCTCCCGCTTGAAGTGCAGCATCTATCAAGGACTTGGACGCGGTTTTCAGATCGCGGCTCACCATGAGGGTGTGCTGGATCACTGCATCGGGGACATACCCGTGCAGACCATCGCTGCAGAGTAGCAACACATCCTGAGGCAGCACGTTGACTGTAATGGTATCGGCGGCGACGAAAAGCTCGCTGCCGAGCGAGCGCGTAAGAACATGGCGGCTCTCGCCTTCATCCGCTTCCTCTTTCGTGACCAACCCCATCCGGAGCTGCTCCACAGCAAGGGTGTGATCGTGAGTTAGACAGGTAAGATGGCCATTGCGATATTGATAGCAGCGTGAATCACCCACGTGAGAGATGACCGCCGAATCGAAGCGCAGCGCACATCCCACAAAGGTCGTTCCCATCTGACGACCGCGCTGGCTGGTGCCGCTTGCGTGCCCGGCGTCATACACGGAGGCGTTTGCCTCCTGCACCAGGCGCGGCAGCAGCGAGACGTGCATTACACCTTTAGGTATTTTTTGAAAGCCCTCAAGCGCGGTCTTGATTGCCAGGTTGGACGCCACTTCGCCGCTGTCATGGCCGCCCATGCCATCGGCCAGCGCAAAGAACCATCCGCGAGATTGAACCTCAGCGGCGGTTACGGGCAGAACGTGGCCTAGAGCGTCTTCATTATGATCGCGGACCTTGCCGGTATCGCTCTGTTCAGCGAAATCAAGACTGAGCATGGATTCCTCTCCGGGCAAACTGCGGAGGGCGAGTATGACCTCGCCCTCCGTTTAGCATCCCTCATCATCGTATCGAAACTATTCAGCAGTGACAGGTCGGCTTTCAACCAGAACAGATTTTCCTGACGACTTGCTCTTACCCACGAAGTGAAGTGCCCCATAGATACCCCAGACCGCAGCGATCGCCAAGGCCAGCAGCGGCTCTTTACTTGTGCCGTAGCCCATCACCGGCCCGACGAGGTAAAAGCCCATGCAAGCCAGGTTTGCAATCAACCCGAAGCCCGGAATAAACAGATGCAGCAGAGCGTTGAACTTCGGATGCTTGTGATACGCCACCATGCAGAGCGTGCAGCTGAGAGCGTAGAGAATAAAGGTGCCAAAGTTCGACGCCAACGTGACCGTCAGCAGGCTGTTGGGCAAAGCTGCCATCTTGGCGTGGCTGGAATACCCAAAGCTCGACCAGATGCCGTGCGGTATGGTCGCGATTGCCGCGTCCGTCGGAGCGCCCGCATCACCGAACACCATCAGGACAGCGACACAACCAACCACGGCAGAAATAGCTGCCAGCGTCCAGATAGCGCGGTGCGGCGTCAGCTTCTGGTCGTGCAGCAGGCCGAAGCGGTTTGTGACCTCCTGGTCTTTGCCCATCGCATAGGTCACACGAGCGCCCGTGTTCATGCAGGAGAGGGTCGTTCCAATCAACGCAAGAACGACCGTCGCCGCCTCAAACAGCATGAACGTTCGGCCATGGCCCTGCCCAAAGAGTGCGTCGCCGACGATAATCATCATGTCGCCGATCGGCGCAGCCGAGCCCGACGCGCTGACCATCGTGTATCCGCTGTTCAGGAAGAAGTTCGCGGCAAAGTATTCGAAGAAGTAGAAGAGCACGCCCTGCACGAGCAACGAAGTGATGACAGCAATTGGCACATCGCGTTTTGCGTTCTTCGCTTCGCCGCCCATCGCTGTGACGGATTCGAAACCCACCAGGATCAGAATCGCCACAGTGGCCTGAATAAACACCCAGCTGAAGTGGTGTGGGCTGACGACGGAAGCAGCGCTGCCGTGGGTGAGGAAGGCGCCGGTCGCGTCACGTTCTGGATAACTAATGTGGAAGGGTACGGGCTTTCCGTTGGCGTCGAGCTTGGGCATGGGCACTCCGCTTGAGTCGCGGACGATGGTGTCAGTGGACACCCCCTTATCGACGGTGGTGGTGGTCTTGAACTCGTACGTATACGCCTCGCCGGAGCTCGAATCGAACTGCCATGCCACCGACCCAGCGGGGTGGCTGCTGCGGTAACCCAGCGCGAGGACCGCGAAGACCAGCAGAGCGGTGATCTGAATCACGTTGATGCCAAGGTTGATCGCGGTGGAACTGTTCACGCCGCGATAGGCGATGTAGGCCACCGCAAAGGCGAAGACGACCGCAACCACCATCATGAAGAGCATTCCCGGATTCGATGCGCTCATGAAATTGGGATAGAGCGTACCCACAAGATAGCCGCTCACAATACCCATGGTGCCGACCATGACGCCAGGATAGATCCAGTAATACAAATGCGACGCCCAACCCACGATGAACTTGGAGATGCGTGCGTACTTCCAGGCACGATCGCGGTTCAGAAATGCCTGTTCAGCAAAGTAATAACTGCTGCCTGTACCCGGGTACAGCTTTGCCATCTCGGCATAACAAACCGCGGTTGAAAGACAAAGTACGAGCGCGCCGAGAACGCCCCACCACATCGCCGGAGCGGTCTGCCCGGTCGTAGCCTGAATAAAAAAGGTGAGCCACAGGAACGCGCCAGGGGCAATCAGCGCCATCGCATTACTGGTCAATCCTGTAAGACCCAGAGTTTTTTTCATTTCGCCGGTTGGCATATCGGACATGGTGGCTCCTCATTTCAATAAAATATTTGAACTGCGCAAGACTGAGCTTCTTTAACTTCCTTGGACGAGCATTCACAACGAAAATTGCAGCACTAAAAATGCCAAATGAGATCTGCGGAAACCGTCAGTGCCTGATTCTTTCCGAGACCTAGAGGATTCGTTGCCGCGCCCTGCGAGACACCTTCCAGATTGGAGATGGAGGCGCCGGGCTGAATGTTAAGACCAGAGACACCGTACTGAGTGAAGGCATGGGTATAGCTCACCTCGGGGCGGAAGGTGATCGTGGTGCCCGCCCAGAAGTCGAAGCCAACCATATGCTCTTCATAGATAGCGGGCGTTCCCGTGCGCTGGCCCTTGATGTCATCTACGAACTCGTTGCGGATATTGAGCGATGCTGTGTTGTTCCAGAAGTTGTGCTCAACATAGTTGGTGAAAGCGAATTCGGGAGCGAAACAGCGGGCCTGCTGCCGAGTTACCGGAGCTCGGGGATCGGTGCAGACCGCACCGAAGTTGAGGTTCACCGGTAAAGCCGCGTTGGGATGTGCTGCAAGGTTAGGCAGGTACTGGAACGTGGTTTCAGGCCAAGGGGTCTTCGCTGTAGGTAGATACTGGCCGGTGGAGGTGCTCTGATTGGCTGCGTTGAACCAGTACATATTGGGAACCTCGCGCTCGTACTGGTACCAGGCTTCCGAATCGGTATGCCACTGTGCGTTGATGCGGTGATACCAGGTCATGTAGTACGCCGCGAGATTGTTGTAGGCGTACTTGGAGTCGTTGATGCTGTTGGCGCAGGTGTTGATGGCATTGCCGCCCTGCGACCAGGTATACGTGGCGCAGACGTTGCCGGTCAGCTTGGCATCCGTGGTCCACGGCATGACATCACAGCCGGTGGAGATTCCGCCTTGAATGGTCCAGTGGTCATTCGCTTTGATCGTGGCGTTGACACCTGTCTGGGTGTAGCAGTCGTAGGTATAGAGGATGGAGTGCGAATAGCTGTAGTTATTGGGCGCGAGTTGGGCTTCGATATCCGGTAGCGATACATATCGACCAACGCGAACGTTCATTCCGTGCCCCACCTCCGGGACATAAAGATCGAAGTACATCATGACGGGATCGAACCCATACATGGAGTTCTTCAGGAGTAGTTGCTGGCTGAGCATGCCCTTCGCCGTAGTGAAGCGATAATCCGTTCCGTAGAGCAGAGTCGCCCGATATCCCCAATCCACATGCGATGTCTGCGCGGTGTTTGGGTAGCGTTCTAGGTAAAACGCAGCCTGGTCAAGTTGTATTGTGTTTGCATAAACATCGTACGCGGAAGGAGCGTTGGAAGCGATACCTTTCGACGCGTTAGTCTTATTATTTGTGGAGCCGTTGGCTCCAACCTCAAGCCAGCCATACATTTTGAACTGTGATTTGTTTTCGTTGATGGCCTGCATCAGAGGGTAGGTTTGGCCGTCAGGCACTTCGATGGTGGGGGTTCCGCCCATGGGCCAATCGGAGGCAGGGTACGGGGGCGAGGCCAGGGGTGCCGGATAGTCACGGCGCGGTTCGGGTGTGACAGTGACGGGGGGTTTGCCAGTCCAATCGGCAAGATAGGCATGGCCCAGTCGGACAAAGAGGCTTTGATTGGCCGGAGCCGGCTCAGACGGAGCGATCTGGGAGGGAGTCGCTGTAACAGCAGGCAGGGCCACTGAAGACGTAGCGGTTTCAGAAGAAACGCATGGTGGCGGCTCCGCAGGATTAGACCGTGCGGGCAAGGGCCAAGCCACCGCGCGCAGCGTGTTGGCAGAGGAACTACAGCGCGTTGGGCTGGCCGGTTCCTGCGCAGAGCAAGCAAGCGTCAGCCCGAGAGCGAGAGTCCATCGTGAGAGTCGTACAACCCTGGAAAGGGTTGGGAAAAGAGTTTGCAATTCGTTGCCTCAACTGAGTCTTCAGGGAAGACTTATCAGGGAGCAGGACGGCTCGATCTGAGCCGCCCTGCCCTTTACGCGAACAGACAGAAACGAGCTTAAAACTTCACCATGAGAGCGAAAGTCAGCTTCTGCTCATCCTTGCGAAGGTCTGGCTGCCACAGAGTGAAACCCGATGTACCGGTGGAGCTGGCGACCACAGTCGAAATCGGAATGTTCGCCGGGTTCGAGCAGTAGCCCTTCATGTAGGTCTGATCAAGGTTCGTGTTCTTCGCACCGGTGGTGCCAGCTACGCCGAGGCCGAGGCCAGAGTCGAACGAAGTTTGACCGTTCGAGCAGACATAGTCAGCCGAGTTGCCGACCGCGCTGTTCTGCGAACCGCCGGGAGGCGTCATGCCGCGGCGACCCGTCCAGTAGGGTTGATCGGCGTGGCGGTAACCATACTCCATGCGATACGTGAGGTACTGACGCGGCATGTAGTCGTAGGTGAGGGTGAAGTCGGCGGCGCGAAACGCATCGCCAGGGGTCTGCGGAAAATAAGGCGATTCGGCAAGTGCGGTCGCTCCGTTGATAACCGGCGTCAGCACTAGATAGCGACCCGGATTGTTGATCATGCCCCCGCCGATGGTGAAGCCCTGGCGATCGTGATTGAACCAGAGGCGTGTGTAACTCATGAAGCCAAGAAAGCTTTGTTTGACGGCGACCTGTTTTAAGCCAGCAACGATCTGCGTCTTGTTGCCGTGGCAGGCAACGGGCGTCTGGCTGAGTTGCTGAACGTAACCGGTACCGAGGTTCACGACTTGGGGATAGCCCGCACCGAACTCGCAGCCGGCGTCGAAGGTAAGAGAGGTTGCCATGCGATCCAGCTTGCTGGTGGGCCGCTCGAACCACTTGTACTCCGCGCTGTTATCGGTGTGAATGCGAGCGCGATTCGCAACACCCAGATCGTCTTCACCGTAACCGTAGTTGTTGGAGATGAAGTTCCAGTTGCCGGTGGGGTTGTACTTGATCTGTCCGCCGAGTCCGGGCTTGCTGTTGAAGCGGCCATACGCCTGCCAGCCGTTCGTGAACCACGGCTCGATCTTGAGGTGGGGTGTCGGGAAGAACTGACCACGAACGCCGTTGAAGAACCAGGGCGTATTTGAGGAAACAAACGAGGGCTGATAGGCCCAGTTGTCGAAGTTGTAGTAACCGAAGAGTCCGACGTAGGACATGAAGATACCGGCGTCGATGTTTACGCCCTTGAGGTGGTTGATATGGTAGCCACCGTAGGCTTCTGAGAGATAGCGATAGGCGTTGGCGAGGTTCCATTGTCCGCGTCCCTGGCTGGCGTCGTTACGCGGCGTGGTAACCGAATACTCGCCAAACTGGGTCATGAAGCGCGCGTGCACGTTAGAGAGATAGAAGTCGCCACCGATGCCAAGCTGCTCGATCTGGATCTCCTGCGCGCGGAAGATCTCACTCGATCCGCTGATCGTGTCGTCGGCAGGATGATTGAAGTCGAGGTTGTAGTTGATATCGGCGCGGATTTCGGGAATGAAGTGCTTCGTTGCCAGGGGCGTGTCATGGTTGCGAGGCATACCCATCAACCAGGTCCAGTCCTGATCGGAGAACGGCGCAATCGGCTCCTTGTTGCTATTCGGGTCTTCGTCTCCCGGGGCGACGATCGAGCGCGTCTTCAGGTCTGCCTCAAGCACCTCGATGCGCTTCTTCATGGCCTTCAACTCGTCCGCGGTCGGCGCAGTCGACTGGTCGCTCGATTGCGCCTGCCCTGCTGTCGAGGAGGAGTAACCCGCAGCAGTCGGCGGTATGGCAACGGGCGTCTCTGCGGCGACCTGGGTCTGTCCGAAGACGGGGGCGCTGAAGGTCAGACCGGCGGCCAGGGTCAAGGATATTTTCTGGAGAAACGTGGCTGTATGGATCATGCACTCTCTTTCATCGGAGAACGTCAAAGCGCTCTACGGGAAAATGGATTTGGCCTTTGCTGCAGAGACACGGGATCCCGGACGCCTCGAGAAAGCGAAGGCGGAGAGGATACAAGTCCTGTTTCCAAGGAATTGGAAAACGCAGCGTTTGCGATCAGTTTGTTAGTTCATCTGAATCGCATGGGCATGAAGAACACATATAGATTGCTTTTTTTTTTGATCGCTGTATAAAGGATTTACGATTCTCCACGGCTCAACTGCCCATCCACGCGACAGCGAACCCAGATGTTCGCTGCTGAAGGAATGTGTGCGCCGAACGTCGCCAGGAACTGTTGCCTCCATGGTTTTAGAACCAGTTCGATCTCTTACGAAGGCGGTCTACGTCAATCGGCCGGCCAGCATACAGTGCCTGCTGGGTATTTTGATGACATTGCTAGTGGCCGCCATTGGAGTAGCGGTCCATCTAAACCTTGCGACAGCAAGCCTTCTTTACCTATTGCTGGTCGTCTCGGTGGCTGTGCATTGCGGCTTCTTTCAAGCCTCCGTAGTCTCTTTGGCGTCGATCCTTTGTCAAACCTACTTCTTTACTTCGCCTACCTTCAGCTTTCGCATCGCCGATCCCCGTAACGCCATAGCGATCGTCATCTTTGAGCTCACTGCGCTTCTGGTGAGTCGCCTTTCAGCGCGGGAGCGTGCGTATTCTGAGGAGCTCCAGCGGCAGAGAATAAAGATCCAGAGACTCTATGCAGTTAGCTGCGGAGCCCTGACCTTCGACCCTGCCAAGGGTCCTGAAAAAGAAATGGCACATCTCATCCGGACTGAGTTCCAGTTGGAGTCGGTGGCCATTTATAACGCCTACTCCACCACTCTTGGTGTCGCAGGCTCATGGCAGGACTTCGAAGAAGAGTTGCTGGAGACCCTGGCATTGGGAACACTTCCAGAGAATCGCCTCTTTCAGGGCTCCAGGTCTACGGTCTTCAGAACGCCTGGAGAGCTCTTTGGAACGTTAGTCGTTGCAGGAACCATCGGCCCAGTTGCTCTTCAATCCCTGGCGTCGCTCACAGCGCTCATCCTGGAGAGACAGCAGGCCTTTTTGGAAAAGGGTGCCGCGGAAGCCTCCCGCCAGACAGAGCAGTTGCGAACCACCGTCCTTGACGGATTGGCCCACGCCTTCAAAACCCCACTCACGGTCATTCGAGCTGCCAGCTCCGGTCTGCTGGAGAGTGGCAAACTGGATCCGGCACAAAGTGAATTGATGGACATGATCGATGAACAGTCGATCTGGCTCAACGACCTCACAACTCGCCTGCTGGCCACCGCAAGAGTTGGTGAAGAGAAGCTTTGTCTGGAGTTCGAGACGATTGACATCTCAACTCTTCTGAACAGCATTGTTGCAGAGTGCCAGCGCCTGCGGTCCAGCAATCTAACTCAGACTGCACCCGCCTCTACCATTCACGTTCATGTACCCGACCACGTATCACCCATTGCGGCCGATCACGATTTACTTCGTACCACGCTGCTGGAGCTCTTGGAGAACGCGCTTAAATATACGGACAAGGGAAAGTCCATCTCTCTTTCGGCCGCGCAGTGCTCCGAAGAGACACGTATCTCCGTGCATAGCTGGAGCAAGGTCATCGATCTGCAAGAGCGCGACCTCATCTTTGATCGCTTCTATCGTTCGCTCGACCACCACGATCTGGCACCTGGCACCGGCATCGGCCTGTCCGTGGCCCAGCGCGTCGCCGAAGCCCACAAAGGGCAAATCTGGGTAACCAGCAGCCTCGAAGAGGGCACCACCTTCAATATTTCACTTCCGCGTACCTCAAGGTAGAGGGCGTAAAAGATAGGATGTGCTCCATGGCAGCGAGAATCCTGATTGTCGATGATGAGAACGCAATTCGCAGGGTCCTGAAGGCCACATTACCGCCAGCCGAGTTTGAGATCGTAGAGTCGGTGCGCGGGGACGAGGCAATCTCCCTGGTGAAGCTCTCTACCTTCGATGCGATCGTGCTCGATATGAATATGCCTGGACTGAGCGGACTCTCCGTCTGTCGAGCGATCCGCAAAATCAACGTGAACGTACCGATACTCATCCTCACCGTGCGCGATGCCGAAGACGACAAGGTAGAGGCGCTCGATGCCGGCGCGGACGATTACATGACAAAACCTTTCGCCGTTCGCGAACTGACCGCTCGCATCAACGCGCTGCTGCGACGGTCGCGACGTCCGGAGGTCCCCGATACCGTCGTCAAGATCCACGACGTTATCCTCTGCGGCGAACAGCGCACATTCATCAAACGCGGCGTGCCCATCCATCTCACGCGCACGCAGTTCGACATCGTCGAGCTGCTTATGCGCACCCCCGGTCAGACCGTCAGCCACCGAACGCTGCTGACCTCCGTGTGGGGGGCTGAGTATCGGAACCATCTTGAATATCTTCGGACCTATGTACGCCAGCTGCGCAAGGTGATCGAAGATGACCCGGCACATCCGCAGTATCTCCTCACCGTGCCATACGGAGGCTACCGCTTCCGCGATGCCGCTCCCCTCGCAAACCCTGACCTGCCCAACGAGGGACAGCTCGACGCAGTTTAGGTGACATCCTCCGTTGCTGCGCGGCCGCAACCGTGAAACGTAGGGAAACCTCCCACCTGAAAAGGTGCGAGCGCGCTTTCAATTCATCCTGCGAGCGCAACGCCGTGGAGAAACATGGAGCAGCGTTTCACCACACGGCACGGCAGGCCTGCGGCGTCATTTTTCCAGCCGGGAGAGAGCTCCCCGCCCGTAGAATGAGGCCAGCGCAGGCGTACTTCTGGCAGGCTATGGAACCCACGAATGGTGAAGTAACAACCCTTCTGCAGCGATGGAGGGACGGCGATGCTGAGGTGCTCGATCGCCTTGCCCCGCTGGTGTACGACCAACTGCATGTCATCGCGCAAGGCTATATGCGCCGCGAGCGAGACGACCACACGCTCCAGCCCACCGCGCTGGTCAGTGAAGTCTTTCTGCGGCTGCTGAATCAACGCAAAGCTACTTGGAACGACCGCGTCCACTTCTACATCTTCGCAGCCAGCATCATGCGCAACATCCTGAAGGACTATGCGCGCGCACACCTCGCGGACAGGCGCGGTGGCCTGGGGATGGTGAGGCTGCCTCTCTCCGATGAGCTTGCCTGGGTGGGGTCTACGCCCGAGGCGGTCCTCGACCTGCACCGCGCTCTGGATCGATTAGAAAAACTCGATGCCCGCAAAGCCCACATCGTGGAGCTGCGTTTTTTTCTGGCGCTGAATATGGAAGAGGCCGCCGAGGTGATGTCGCTTTCCCTGGCGACCGTGGAGCGGGACTTGAAGTTCGCACGTAGCTGGCTCCATCGCGAGCTCCACTCGGACTTGCCAGAGGAAAGCGCGCATGCCTGATACGCAACCGTTCTCCAACGGACACGAGCGCTGGCAACGCGTGGAAGAGCTCTTTCACGCTGCTTCAGCTCTACCTTCAGAAGCGCGGCGAGCCTACCTTGCGAGTCAGTGCATCGACGTGGCCATGCTCGATGAAGTCATCGACCTGCTCGGCTCAGATTCCGCCGTCAGTGACCTGATGGCCACACCGATAACGATCGGCGACCACCATCTGATGCGAGAAACGTCGAGCGATCCGTGGCTGGGACGGACCCTTGACGGTTTTGAAATACGAACTCTGCTGGGTAGGGGAGGCATGGGCGTCGTCTATCTCGGGGTGCGCACCGATGGCCTGCTCGCACAACAGGCCGCGATCAAGGTGATGGCGCGGCATCTGCAGTCCACCCCGGCGCAGAGCCAGTTCCTCCTCGAACGCGACGCTCTCGTCAGGCTGCAACACCCGCACATCGCACGGCTGGTGGGCGGCGGTGTCACCCCAGAGCAGCTGCCCTTCCTCGTGATGGAGTACATCGAGGGACGAAGGCTCGATGAAGCCAGCGACGATCCGTCCGTCAGCCTGAGGCAGATCGTGGTGTGGATGCTGCAACTGTGCGATGCCGTCAGCTACGTTCATCGCAACCTGATACTGCATCGCGACCTCAAGCCCGGCAACGTTCTGGTCACCAGCGATGGCGCGGTGAAGCTTCTCGACTTTGGCACGCTGAAGGCGATGGGACCGCAGACTGCGGTCGACTCTGCGATGACCCAGGCAGGTATGCGTGCCGTCACGCTGCGCTATGCAAGCCCGGAACACATCCGCGGCGGGGTCGCGTCCACGGCAATGGACGTCTTCTCACTCGGCATGACGCTTTATCGACTGATCGCCGGGCGTCTGCCTGACATGCCTGAGCAGTCAGTTCCACAATACCTGCAGCTGCTAAAAGAACGCACCCTTCCGGCACCAGGCACGCTTATGAGCCCGGCACGCAGACAAGCCGAACCGATGCTGGCGAAAGATCTCGACATCCTCGTTGCAAAAGCGATCCACTTCGAAGCGGCCGCTCGCTACACGGACGCAGATGCGATGGCGCAGGACCTGCGGCGCGCGCTCGAATCACGACCTCTGCTCGCAACGCCTCCCACTTCGCGTGATCGTCTGCGGCGCTTTGTGTACCGCAACCGACCGCTCGTGGTCGGTGGCGCTGCAGCCTGTCTCGCCGTTGCGTTAGGGCTTGTCGGTATGAGGCACGAGGCACGCATCGCCTATGCACAGAGCCACCGAGCCGCCGCAGGTGTGGAAGAAGAACGAAAGCTCGCGCACCTGCTGCTCTCCGATTACTTCACGCAGATTCGCGAGGTCCCCGGGTCGACCCATGCACAGACTCTCGCTGTTGCACGAGCGGTCGACTACCTGAACCAGCTCAATCGCAGCGCGACGGACGCGGGCCTGCAGCTCGAAAGCCTCAAAGCCTACCGCACGTTGGGGTCGCTGCTCGGCAGCCCCTATGAGGCCAATCTGGGCGACGCTCCCTCCGCCCTCAAGACACTTCAACAGGGGCAACCGCTCGCTGCGAAGCTCCTCGCGCGCGATGCCCACAGCCTCGACTATCTCACCGCCTCAGCCGGGCTGGAGACGGCCTTTGGGCAGGTTTATCTCGGACAGGGAGACGGTCGGCATGCGCTTCCACATCTTCTCGCTGCAGCCGCCTTCGTGAAAAGAATTGCAGATGACCCTAACGTCACGGCGAAGATGATGATTCAGTCCGCGGCAGTGTACAAGACGCTTGCCGATACCTATGGCGAACATGGCGACGCAAGTACGCGCGATCCTGCGAAGGTAGTCGCATCGTTGCGACAGAGCGGCCTTTACTATCAGCGCGCGCTGGTCCTGCAGCCTCATTGCTGCGAGCGTGGACTCACGATCGTGCAGGCAACACTGGGCGAGCTGCTCGAAGACAGTGACGCCGCCCAGGCCCTTGCTTCCTATCAGCAAGGGCTCGCGGTCATCGCGTCTCTGCCCGCAGCGGACCAGACCAGCATAGGCTTCGTTCGTCTTACCGGTACGCTGCGAATGCACCTCGGCGCCGACTATCTGATCTTGCATCGCAAGGCACAGGGAGATGCCCTGCTACTGCCGGAGTTCGAACGCGAGCGAGCGGCTATCGCTGCAGATCCCATCGACATTCGTGCGCGGACCGACCTCATAGACCTCGATAGCACCGCACTCGATGGCTACGCCGCACTCGGTGACGAGGCAAAGCAGGAGAGTCTGCTGCGCGAATCGCTCGATAACCTGCGCTTCCTTACCCACGCTCATCCAGACAACGCTGTTTGGCGCGCGCAGCAGACAAGCGGAGAACTTCGGCTTGCCACGCTGCTGTTGCAACGGCACCATACCGCTGAAGCCAACGCGCTCGCCACGGCTGCTTTACCCGCGGCTGTGAGCGACGCCGCAAGCCCTCAGGCCGATGCCGCCACTTTGCAGACCGCAGCGGATGCGATGATTCTCTTTCACAAGGATTCGACACGAGCGCTCGCCTTTGCGAAACGGCTGGTTGCCATGGACGCGACTCCCTCGGCAAGTCACCTGCTGACGCTTGCCGCTGCACAGCGACAGAGCGGAGAGATAGGCCAGGCCTCCGTCACCTCGGCCAAAGCCCTGCAGCTCATTGAAGCTCAGCCTCACGGGCTGCGCTACGCGAGCGAGTTGGCGCAGGCACGCGCTCTGTAGCTTGATTGTTTATCTATAAAACGCGTGGCGCAGCTGCGCCACGCGCTGTAGTTCAGCGCTCACCCCAGCGTTGCGCCAGCGAGTTCGTCCCAGCAGAACGCGCGCTTTATCGAGATCGTGCTGCCCTGCAACGATACCCGGTCCACCTGGATTCTCATCGCGCTCCAATTGCGCCAACACCTCATACTGCCGGGCCATCTCGAGCGCCAGCTGTGGCTCATCTGCGACCGTGACGCTCAGATTGTCCAGCGTCTGCGTTGCCCCTTTCAGCAGCGTCGCCCTGGGCTGTCCCGCATGGGCCAGCGGCTTTGCTGAATCGTAGAGCTCGCCCGCCAGAGCTCCCGTTAGCTTCACCACATCCGCAAGCTGCGCCTGCGCACGCGTGCGTTCGCGAGTGGCTCGCATCGTTGATACCGCGACACCGGCAACGCTGGCCGCCATTACCAGCGCGACGCCGCCAGCGATCGTCGTCATAGCCCAGTGTCTGCGCGCCCATCGTCCCAGGCGATACACATAGTGCCCCTTGCGAGCAGCGACAGGCCGGTGTTCCAGCACCGCTTGCAGATCGTCCGCAAACGCGCGCGCACTGCCATAGCGCTGCTGAGGCTCATCGCGGGTGGCCTTGTCCAGCACCGCCGTCAGTTCGCGGCCGGGCACATCGCCCAGCAGAAGCCTGCTTACCCTGCCCAGCGAGTACACATCCGTGGCCACCGTCGCACGTTCGCCCGCCAGCTGTTCCGGTGCAGCGAACGCCGGTGTAAAAAATTTCTCGACGCCCGCTTGCGCTGAAGTTGAAGGCCCCACCAGCACCGCCACACCGAAGTCAAGCAGCTTCAGGTGACCGCCTTCCATCACTAGAATGTTTTCGGGTTTCAGATCGGCATGAACCACGAGTCGCCGGTGTGCGTAATCCAGCGCACGGGCAGCCTGCAGCAGCAACAGCACACGCGCTTCCTTCGCAAGGCTATGCTCGCGGCAGTACGCATCCAGCGGCAGACCCTCAACATACTCCATCACAATGTAGCGATGGCCTTCTGACTCACCCGTGTCCAGAAGGCGCACGATCGAAGGATGGTCGAGCGAGGTCAACACCGCCTCTTCGTGTTGCAGTGATCTGCTGCCCAGCACAAGCCCCACCTGCGGATGCAGCATCTTGATCGCCACGCGTTGCGCGAACTGCTCCATGCGCTCAGCGAAATAAACCGTTCCCATTGCGCCCTGCCCCACAGGTCGCACGATGCGGAACGGTCCTATCGTTGCAGGTGCGGCGAAGCTGAGGGACATGGCCATAAGAGTGTGCTCCCATAGTAAGTCGGGCCGCCCGAAGACGGCCCGACTTATTTCCAGCATTCGTTACTGAACGACAACGGTCAGCGCCACCGTCTGCGACGATCCCGAAGGTCCAGTGATCGTAACCGGCACTGAATAGCTGCCCACCGGAGTTGCATTCGTGTAGTTCGACGTCGAACTGCTGCCACTGCTGCAGCCGGTGATGGCTCCCAAACCCGCTCCTAAGCTCAGAACGAAGATCCCGGCCAGCAGCATTTTAGGAAGTGCGATCTGGAGCTTCCGTCGCCGTGCGAGCCCGAGCAGGCCCAGCATGGACGCCGGCAGCCACAGTATCTGTGCAGAGTAGGTACCGCTGCCCCCGCTTCTCTGCGGTGCAGTGAGCAGCGATGTCGTGACCGTGCCCGTCCCGATCGTCAACGTATCCGTGACCACTGCACCTGCCAGTGTCACCGTTGACGGACTGAACGTACACGTCGCCTTCGACGGCAACGTGCCGCACGCAAGCGTGATGGCTCCGCTGTACCCGCCGACCGGCGTGAAGGTAAGTGTGGTGGCACCCGTAGCGCCACGTGCGATCGTCAGGTTCGCCTGGCTGGCCGTCACGGAGAAGCTCGGCACAACAACGGCTTCCGCTACCGATGTCGACGTGCTTCCCAGGTAATTGCTATCGCCGCCATACGTCGCCGTCAGGCTATAGGTATTCGCCGTTGCAAACGAGGTTGTCAGCGTCGCTGTCCCGTTCGTTCCGATAGCGCCGGTGCCCAGCGTAGTGCTGCCGCTGTAGAACGTGACCGTGCCGGTAGCTCCACTGGTCACGGTCGCGGTCAGCATCACGCTCGCGCCTGTACCAACCGATGCCGCCGAAGTTGCGAGCGATGTGCTGCTTGCAGCCTTCGTCACCGTCAGCGGTACACCCGCGCTTACGCTTGCCGCGTAGCCCGTCGGATTTGACGTGGCGTTGTAGGTACCCGCATAGCTCGCCACGACCGAGTAGCTGCCGACCACCGGCTTCACCACCAGCGTCGCCACGCCCTGCGCATTCACCACCGCAGAGCCCAGGCTCACCGAGCCAGCCGCGAAGCTGACAGTGCCAGAGGTGGCAGCCGTGCTTCCAGCGGTCACCGTCGCCGTCAACGTGGATCCAGCGCCGTAGGCAGAACTCGCAGGGCTCACCGTCAGCGCCGTCGACGTCGTGTTCGCCGAAGACACCGTAAGTGCCGATGACGTGGAGGTCGAGCCGTTAAAGCCTGTATCCCCGCCATACTGCGCGGTCAGACTGTAACTTCCACCGGAAAGCAAACCAGAGTACGTCGCCACGCCGTTTGCGTTCAGTGTTCCCGTGCCAATCGTCGTCGAGCCGTTCAGGAAGGTCACCGTCCCTGTCGGCAGCACCGCCCCCGTGATCGTGGAACTCGTCGTCACCGTTGCGGTCAGCTGCACTGTCTGAGTGGGCGTCGCATTACCCGAAGGCGACACGGTCAACGCCGTCGCCGAAGGCTGCTGCTGCGTAATCATCTTCGCCACAAAGCCGTCTGCATTTCCGCCGAGCGTCTTCTGTGCTGCGTTGGCGGTCACGGGCAGGTAGGTGCCCCCATAGGGATTAGGTGCCTGTGAGCCGCTGAAGTAAGCGTTCAGATTGCTGTCGAGTGCGAGCGCATTGTTGTTCACCGTGATACCGCCACCCGACCCCAGATAGGTACCGAGCAGCAGTGACGAAGCGGTGGGCGAGAGTTCTGCGATATACGCGTCGTTGCCGCCGGGCTGGGCGATGGAGTTCTTCACTGGATAGTTTGAGCTGTTGGTGCTGGCCAGCAGGAACACATTGTTGTTTGCGTCGAGCGCCACACCGCGGCCCTGGCCCGGGGAGATATCCTGTGCCGTGGCTCCCAGATAGGTGGACCACACCAGGCTGCCAGTGGACGACAGTTTGGTCAGGAACGCTCCAAATTCGCATACGCCGGTATTGCCGTTGCCGTCGTTGAACTTGAAGCAGGAGGGCTGCAGTGTGCCGCTGGTGGTTGGATAGTCGATGGCGTTGGTATCGCCCGTGAGCACCACGTTGCCCGTGGTATCCGTCGCCATGCCAAATACATCGGACGCGGGGTAAAGCGTGGTTCCGCTGCCGCTGGTGCCTGCGCTCTGTCCGTTCATGTATGTAGTGAACAGGAGCGATGCCGGGCCGGACTTGGTGGGATCGAATGCTGCGACCCAACCCGTCATGGGGCACTGGCTGCTGGTTGCACCGGCGTTCGCGCACGTGGAGACGAGCGCGCCGGCACTGACGGGCCAGTGGGCGGAAGAAGTGTTGCCACCGATGTAGGCGATGCCGTTGGCATCTACCGCGACGGAGAGGCTGTTGGTATTGCAATCGCCGTTGCCGCAGCCGCCGATACCCGTGCCGCCGATGAGTGTGGAGTAAACGATGCCGCCGGCAGGCGTCAGCACGGTCAGAAAACCCTGTTCATCCTGTGGGCCGCCGCGCGCAACGGAGTAGCCGGGGTTATTCGTGGCATACAGCATGGACTCGGTCGTGTTGGTGTAGAAGGCAGTGTTGGTGGTGGGGAAGTTTGCCGCGCCCACATCCGCCGCGCCTGTCGAATCCGTGGGCCATGCCGGAATGTCCTGATTATGGCTCTGGTTGCTGACGGCATACTGGGTGGAGTAGGTTACGCCCGTGACATACACGTTGCCGTTGGCGCCGATAGCGACGGCATTGGCCTGGTCATACTGCGACCCGCCAAGGAACGTACCCGCGACTATTGACTTGCCGTCGGACGAGAGGCGGATCATGTACGCGTCATAGTTGCTGCTGCTGCTGATCTCGGTTGGGACGTTGTTCACTGAGCCACCGACCGGATTGCAGAGGGACTGCGCTCCTGTGGCAGGTACGGGAAACTCGCGTGGCGTGAAGTTGCCGATGACGTCGCCGCAACTGTTTGTATAGCCCACGACGACGGGCTGATCGCCGGTTGCGACGGCGACAGCGGTGGCGAAGTCATCGAAGGTGCCGCCGATGAAGGTGGACCACAGGATGGTGGATCCGTCCGCGGAGAACTTCGTCACAAAGGCGTCGTGGCTGCCGGGAGCATTGGGGGTGGAGGACGAGTTGTATGTCTGGAACTCACCGGTGCTGGAAGGCAGAGCGGTGGAGTAACTGGTGCCGACCGCATACAGCTCATTACTGCTGTTGATTGCAGAGCCCAGGACGTTGTCTTCGCTGTTGCCACCGGTTCCACCAAAGTAGCTGGCATAGCTGATTATCGGGTCGATGACGAGTTCGCGGGTATGGTCGTAGTTGCCAATCCGGAAGCTCACGTCTCCGTTCGCCGCAATTCTGTAGTCGCCTTCGACAGGCTCACGTTGGCCGTCTCGCTCCTGGTATAGCACCGGCTTCTGAAAGCTCAGGTCGTCCGGGGATGCCTTCTGCCGGGTCTGCAACAGGAGGCGGCCGTCTGACGCCAGCACCGGCGATGCGCCCGCAATCGACAGGCGAATCTTGCCTGCATCCGCTCCTGGAGCGACGACGAAGTCATACTCCAGCTGCTTCTGGTTGCCGTAGTACACCACGTCGATACCCGGATACGCGGCGGTGACGCGCGCCTGCGCATAGGTTGGCACGCCCAGCTTCCACGTCGAGCGATCGCTACCCGTCAGGTAGTTGACATAGCTTCCCAGGGGCCGTTCCGCCGACATCGGTGCACTCGCATTCGCACCCAGCAGTTGCATCTGCAGATACCGCTCACCCTTTCCCTGCGAAGGGAGCGACTTGCCTGGCGCAGGCTTCTCCGCCGCTCGATATAACGCAAACGTCGCCCGGTCCGGTGATAGCAGAAGGTTGTAGCCAGAGCCTCGCGCAAGGAACTTTGCCTGCGGCACGGCCTGCCCCAGGTTCGGCTCAAACTGCATAGGAAGATTCTGATACGCGGCGCTGACCTTCGCTGCGTTCGGACCGGTCGGGGTGCTCTGAGCCGGCGCGACGCCAGCTATCACGGAGAAAACAGCAGCAGAAAAGACCGACGCGGCCAGCTTGCTTACGCTGAGCTTCGCATTGGCGGTAGATCGAGATGAGGAAACAGGCATAAGGCTCCTTTGAACGACGAATCCACGCGAGTTATGGGCTCTTACCCCATACTGCGTAGGCTGTCGGAGAAACCCCTCACGCCTGCAAACTTTTTTACTCACCTCTTTTATCGCTATCGGTGAACCCGAGTCTCGACGGACATGCCCGGCAGCAGCGAACGGCCTCCGACGCTCGTCGTCTCCAACCGGATGCGCACTGGGATACGCTGCACGACCTTCACATAGTTGCCCGTCGCATTGTCCGGCGCGATCAGCGCGTACTTCGATCCCGTAGCCCCCCCAATGCTCTCAACACGTCCTTGCAGGTCGCTGCCGAAGGTGTCGATATGTACCGTGACCGCAGCCCCCGGCTCTACATGGCGCAGCTGCGTCTCCTTGTAGTTCGCCGTCACCCAGAGGTCGTCGGTAGGTACGATGTTCAGCAGGAGCTGTCCAGGTGCAATACGCTGGCCCGTCTCGAGGCTGCGCCGACCGATGATGCCGCTCACAGGAGCCACGATATCCGCATAGCTGAGGTTCAACTGCGCATCCCGAAGCACAGCCTTGGACTTCTTCAGCTCACCGAAGACACGATCCACGCTGCTCTGCGCAGTAGCCACCTGGTCAGGTGCAGTCGCTGCAGCAGCTATATCCTGCCTGCGCTCGGCGATGTGCTGCTCGGCAACCTGCACCTTCTGCTCGGCAGACAGCAGATTCGCCTCCGCAGCCGAGAGCTGCGCCACCGCAACGTTCGCCTCTGTCATCCGCGAGTCATACTCGGAACGCGAGATCTCATGCGAGTTCACCAGCTGCTCATAACGCGCACGGTCAGCCTCCGCGCGACGCGAACTCGCCTCGGCCTGCTTCACCTGCGCGGCCGAGGCCTGCACACCCGCCTTCGCGCTCGCCAGTTCAGCTTCGGCTTCCACCGAAGCCGCGCGTGCGGAGGTCAATTTGCTTGCGCTTGTAGTCTGTGTAATCGGCACCGCCAGCTGCGCCGCCTGCAACTGCGCCTGCTGCGCCTGCACATCGCCTTCGAGTCTGTCCACCGCGGGCTGAAAGTCGTTCGTATCCAACCGCGCCAGCACAGTGCCCGCCTTCACGAACTTGGTGTCATCGATGTCCGGGTTCACCCACACCACGGTGCCCCCCACACGAGCGTTGATAGGATGCACATGCCCGTCCACCTGGGCATCGTCAGTCGTGATCGAACCGAACGAACGGCTCAGCAGCACATAGCCGCCAACTAATAAAACGATAAGAGCGGCGATAGCGAGCACCGCGGCCGCGCGCGTATGAGATTTCATTTGAGTGTCGGACATGGCTATCGAACTCCGAGATAGGTTTTGTAATCGCGCTCGGCTGTGCCAAGCGATCGCACAAGCATGAGCTTGGCAAGATTGTGGCCGTAAACACTGGCGATATCGTTGTCTGCTGCGGCAGCTACGGCCTGCTGCGCCTGGATTAACTCGAGACTGTTGGAGACGCCTGCATCGAAGCGGTCCCTCGCCTGCCGCAGGCCCTCCTGCGCCAGAGATGAATTTGTGCGCGCCACCTCGACGCTCTTGTCCGCCGCGCGCAGGTCCAGCAGCGCCGAGCGTACGTCATATTTCGTCCGTTGTTGAAGGTCTTCGAACTCTGCCTGTCGGCGATGCAACGTCGCGTCGGCCGACTGCACATCGGCCTGAATGCGACGCCCCGTAAAAATGGGAACGCTCAACTTTCCCTCCACTTCATACGTACCGTAGGCATGACCGAAGTTCACCCCGACCTCGCCGCCGTTGGCTTGAATATCCACAGTCGGCAGTTTCTGCGCGCTCTCCGCCTTCACATGCTGGCGAGCGAACTCCACTCGCGCTGCGGCCGCCTTCAGGTCCTGCCTGGAGACCACAGCCTGCTGCACCAGTGAGTCCACATCCTGCGTTGGTGCCTCCTCAAATCCGAGGTCCGTCGTCAGCGTGAACTCCTGTTCCACCGGCAAGCCGATGATGCGGGTCAATCCAAGCTTGTCCTTCTCCAGCCGTACCTGCGCCAGAGAGAGACGCTGCTCCGCGTTCTCACGCGCCACCGTCGCTCGAATCGCGTCAATCTCCGGAGATACCTCACGCTTCACCCGATCTTGCAGCAACGCTTCCAGCGCCTGCGCCGAAGCCTGCTCCGCCTCCGCTGCCTTTACGCGTGACTGGCTCGCCAGTACCTGCAAATAAGCGCTCGTCGCTGCCAGCACCACAATGTTCTTCGCATCTGCAAGCGACGCCTCGCTCACCGCCTCCTCTGAACTCGCCGCCTTCACCTGATGCCACGCGGCTACGTCCACCACGTTCTGCCGATACGACACCGAGGCCAGTTGATAGTTGTAATTCGGAATGATGTTCGGCAGGTCCAGCTTCTGCCCGCCGATGGTGTTGACGGGAAAGTTCCGAAAGTCTTCCGTCAGTTGCGCGGACAGCTGCGGCAACAACGTAGACAGCGCTCGCATGCGCGCAGCCCGCGACTGCGCATGGTCCTGCTCACTATCGATCAGGCCGAGGTTGGCACGCAGACCTCGGCTCACCACGTCCGCCAGCGAAAGATCCAGGTTCCCCGGGACCAGCGGGCTCGAAGGTACGCTGCCCAGGTAAGGATTCTGCGCCTGAACGGCCAGCGCACTGGGGTTCGTCGTGTTGGTGCCAGGATCGAACGGACGCGGCGTGGCAATACTGTTCGAAAGCGGACTGAAGCTGCTGGAGCTTTGACCGAATGCTGGTAGCGTCAGCATCAACCCCGCAACGGCGACTGCGACTTCGTAGATGTGTTTAGAAGATTTCATACGTTGGACTCGATGGGAGACAGCGTCATCTGCGGACGTGTCTCAGTTGACGCGCTCTCTGCTGGCACAACGGCCATCGGAGCGCTCGGAAGAAGTGGGAGAAACAGGAGCATCACCGCCGCTACAGCGGCCATGACGTAGAAGACATCGGCGAAAGTAAGCACCAGGCTCTGCTTGCTGACGAGTGCTGCGACGCGTCCAGCATTGCTCGAATCGATCGTGACACCGAGCGTAGAGAGATTGCGGCTGAACAATGACTCGATCAGGCGCGAGGAATGCAGCGTGGCGCGACGGTCAATAAGTGCCACCACAAACGTCACGCCCAGGGAGGCCCCGAGTTGACGAGCGCCATAGTAGATCGCGCGCGCACTGGAGGCTTGCGCATCCTCCATCCGGATGAACGCAGCCAACGCCAGCGTCGGGACCGATATGCCTACGAACATCCCGTTCAGCAGCAGTGGCAGCCATAGCTGCCTGTCCGGCGTATCCCCTGTAATGATGTAGCCGAGCCATCCCATCGAGAGCATCTGCACAAACAGGGCAAACGCCATTACCGTCTTGCCGCCGAGTCGCCCGATCAGCCGCGCCATATGCGGCACGACCGCCAGCATCGCAATTCCGCTGATACCGCTGATCGACATCAATACACCCGTCTGGAGAGCCGAGTGCGACTCCACACGCCGCAGATACTGCGGCAACACATACAGGCTTCCCGCCAGTTGCATTCCGAGCACCGTTCCCAGCACCGTCGCCGCCATCAGTCCTCGGTCGTGCAGAAAACGTAAATTCAGCAGCGGCTTCCGATTCGCCGGCACCAGCTGCCACGCTGGAAAGAGAAGATTGCAGGCGATACCCACCACCGCAAGCACAACAATCCGATTTGAACCGAACCAGTCGTCGATCTCACCACGACTCAGCACAGCCTGAAACGCAGCCACACCCGTGAGCAGCAGACCGATTCCCAAAAGATCCGGCTTATGCTCTTCTACATCCTCGCTCCAGTGTTTCGCTGCATAACGATCGAAGACTGCCCCGGCGATCAACATGCCTGGGACCGCCCCGACAAACAGAAGCCGCCAGCTCACGAAATCAGCAAGCCAGCCCGCCGCAATCGGCGCGGCAAAGCGTCCCAGGATAAAGAAGCCGACCGCATAGATCCTGAGTCCAAGGGCACGCTCGCTTCTTGGATACTGATGGGTGATAAACACCAGCGTACGCGCCAGAAACACGCCGCCCGCAAACCCCTGAATCACACGAAAGACCAGAAACGGCCCCAGTGTCGTGCTGCCCGCACAACCCAGTGAGGCGATGGCATACAGCAGACATGCGAAGCTCAGCAGGCGACGGTTGCCCAGCAGGCTTGCCATACGGTGCGTCAGCGCCACCGATGTCGCAAATCCAGTGCTGTACAACGTCACCGCCCAGCTCGCCTCGTCCGCCGAAGAGCCAAGCGCGCCCGTGATGTCGGTCAAAATTACACTCAGGCCATTGCCAGTCCACTGCTCCATACCCGTCGCGAGTGTGAACGCAAACAACGTCGCAGCTCCAGCTATCTTCGACTGGTGACGCGGTTTCGACAGTGTCGCAAGGATGTTCACATCCCTTTAGACCATTGTTCTACTCATTGGATCCAATACTATTTGGAGTTACTTATCATCAATAAAAATGATGTTATGAGGATTTTTACACTTAATCCGTAATCTTATGTGAAGCTTCAAGCCAAAATACGCTGTTTTTGATTATGCTTGAACCATGATCGAAAACCGCCATCTGCGGTATTTTCTGGAAGTCGCAAAGACCCTCCACATTACCCGCGCCGCTGAAAACCTTCACATCGCCCAACCCGCGCTCACGCAGAACATCCAGCACCTGGAGCAGGAGCTCGGTGTACAGCTCTTGGAGCGTCAGGGGCGCCGCATCGCGCTCACCGAAGCAGGCAACGTCTTCGTGGAAGAAGCCGAGAGGAGCCTGAACGTCTTTGAAGGAGCCCAACTCGCCGCCAAACGCGCCGCGCGTGGCGAGGCAGGCGAGATCGTCATCGGCTTCCAGAGCACCGCGGGCCTTTCCGTCGTGCCAAGGATGCTGCGTCAACTCGGACAGCGTTACCCCGAAATCAAGGTACTTCTAAATGAGATGGGCTGCACCGCACAACGCAACGCCCTGCGGAAAGGCGAGATCGATGTGGCCATTCTGTATACACTGCCAGACCGCGAATTCGTGCATCACGAACTCGTGCCGGAGTCTCTGGTGATGGTCCTTCCGGAAGACCATCCGCTCGCCAGCCGCGAGTCGATCGCCCTGAAGGAGATCTCGGACGAGATCATCATCCTCCCTGCGATTGAAGTCGCCGAAGTCCTCTACCGTTCCGTACTGGCTGAATGTGCCGAGGCAGGCTTTCAGCCACGACGCATTCAGGAGGTATCAAACGCACAAACGGCACTCGGTCTGGTCTCCGCTGGCTTTGGAATCTCGATTCTTCCGGCTGCGGTCCGCTACATCTTGCGCGAAGGCGTTGTCATTCGCCCCATTCGCAACAGCCGTCTTCAGGCGCAGCTCACGCTGATGTGGTCGCCACGCAATCCTTCTCCGATCATCCCGAAGCTGCAGGATTGCCTCGGCTAACGTACAACCACTACGGCTACTTCGAGCTCGTCTGCAAGTTCCGGAAGAAGTTGTAACCGCGAGTCACTCCTCCGCACCAGACAACGATAGCCTTCCTTCAAAGAGGCCATCGCCATTGATGCCGTCACCTCGCGCCGTTGCGAACGATGTGCGGAGTAATCGTGATCAGCAGCTCATTGCGAGTCCCATCGGTATTTCGGTTGGTACTCTGAAATCCCGGGATGTCATTCAGATCAGGCACGCCATCCAATAGCTTGGTCTCATTCGAACTGACCAGCGTCGCCAGCATCGAGGTCTCCCCCGCAGCAACCGTCACCGTAGACGTGAGAGCCCGATTACTTAGGATCGGAATGCCGTCTACACCCGTCCCGGCAAGGCTCTCCAGTTTAAACTCCATGGCCATCCGCACACGGCCTTCGCTCAACACCCGTGGCGTTATCTTCAGCGTGATCCCGATATCTTCAAACTGAATCTGCGGCACCGTCGTCGTGCTGCTCGTGCCGCCTGCCGCTGCGATGGCCGCGCTGCTCACGCCGGCAGCGGCCAGCTCTGCCGCCAGCGCGCTACTGGTGGAAGCCGTCGTCAGCGCCGTAAGAATGGGATAGCGCGAACCCACACGGAACGTCGCCTCCTCCACATCGCTCGTGCGCAGCTGCAACGCCTCCAGCGTGCGAACATCCGTGGAACTCAGCAGCAGGTTCACCGTCGCTGACCCCACCGAGACTCCACCCAGCGGAACCCCACCATACGTTCCAATCGTGCCCAGCATTCCCGTGAACACGCTGCTGCCGGAGACACCCGCAGCCACCAGATACGCCACCTCCTCCAACTCATTCGTATAGGTGCTGCCGGTCAGCTTCAACGTTCCGGCAGAGATGGCCTCATTCAACAGTGTCTGGTTCGCCGTGATCAGACTCTGCGCAGTCGAAGCGACATCGACAGCGCTCGCCGTCGTCGGCGGAGCAAAACCAATGTCCCGTGCCTTCATCGTATCGATCTCATACACCGTAAGGTCCAGCAGCACATCACTGCGATCATTGATCAGATCGGCATAGGTCTGGTCGAAGAGCCGCACCGCTTTCTCTCTCCCGCGTATCACCAGCGAACCTGTATTCGAAGAAACGGACACCTGGTTCAGTTCAAACAGACTGCGCCCCAGCTCTGCGATCTCTCTCAACTCATCCGGCGTGGCACCAGGCACCGTGACGGTCTCCTCCACTAACGGCATCAGGCTCTCACGAAGCTCCTTCGTATCTTTCGCAATCAGCACACTCCTCTCTTGCACCGGCACCGCGAAGGTACCCATCAGCTTATCCAGCACACGCGTCGCCCGAACAAAGTCGACGTTGTCCACATCAAAGCTCTGCTCCGCGCCCGAACCCACGGACGGATCGAAGTCCACCTTGATACCAAAGCCGCCATAGACCGCACTCGCTAGAGACCGCGCATCGCCACGCAGACGGAAGCTCTGCAACCCCGCTATCGGCTGCAGCGACAGTGGCCCTTCCAGGCTCGGCGCCACATGCAGTGGCCTCTGCTGATCGAAGTGCTGCGCCACCATCGGATTCGCCGGGTCCAGCGCCCGTGCCTGCTCCAGCAACGCTGCCGCCCCCGCACCATCACCACTCCCCTTCGCCACTGCAGCACCAGCTATCAACCTGCGAATCCGCGTCTCACGCGCCAGCAGCAACGCTTCCTTGTACTCAACGTGCCCCGGATCAAGCCGATACGCTCGCTCGAAACGCCTTTGCGACGCCTCAAACTTCTTCTCCGAAAACAACCTCGTCCCATCGAGGTAGATGTCCTCTGCCTTCCGACTCGTTCGCGAAGAGACCGGCACAGCAACACTACTCTGAACCTGCGCACGAAGCATAAGGCACCCACACCCAGCCCACATGCAACCCGCAACGAGCATCCCGCCAAACCTACGGCTGAACACGCACCACCGCCGCGCCTTCCACAGCCTCCACGCTCGTCTGTTTGCTATCGACAGGTAGTGCTTTCACCAGCGTCACCGGCGACGATCCCGCCGCAACAGCCTTGAACGTCAACACGCAGATCGCTCCATCGCCGCTTACACCATTGGCATGGGGCGGCCGCGTCACCGAAACCGTCACCAACCCCTGTCCCTCATCGCGCTGCACCAGCGCAGCCGCCTGCCCATCCCGACTCAGCAGATCACCAGCCCCAACATCCACAAGCGACAGCACCTTCGGATCGAACTGAATCTGCAACGGCACACCATACAGATCGCGAGCATTCGCCGCATTCACCGCCACCGCAAAAGTCGACCCCACGCGCTGCTCCGCAGCCGAAGCCACAACCCCCAGCCGCAGCGGCCCCGCTGCTTCCTTCCTCATCGGCGTCTCCGCCCGCGCCTGCGATGCTAGCTGCGCCAACATCGCCGACGCCGCATTCGCTGCCGAAGTCGTCTGCACTGCAGGAACGCTCCGCACCTTCTCCTCGACCGCATCGTCATCCACACTCTTGCGGTTCGGATCGCCGCGCCTCAACTCGATCTGCTGACTCGTTCCTGTATCGACGATCCGCGTATTCGCATCTTCAATAATCGACTCGCGCACAATATGCGGAATCAACAGAAACACAATCTCATCCGTCTGCTGCACCTTGTCCTGGCTGCTGAAGAAGTATTTCAAAAACGGCAGCTCGCCCAAGCCAGGCGTGCCGCTGACACTCTTCGTATCCTGCTGCGTCAACAGTCCCGCCAGAATCGACGGCTCGCCATCCTTCAACTGAATCACTTGCTGCACCACCCGCTGCGAGATGATCGGCTCGGCTACATCGTCAATCGTGCTCGTGCCCGTCTGCGATGAAATCTCGATCTTCATCTTCAGCGACACCTGCCCATCGGCATGAACCGTCGGCGTCATATCGATATTCACGCCCACATCCACATACGTGAACTGCGTCGTCGAGGTCGCCGTCGAGGTCAACGTCGAAGTCGTCGATCCCGTCGCAACCGGAATCTTCGATCCGATCTTCAGCGTCGCCTGCTGCCCATCCGTCGCTCGCACCCGCGGATTCTGCAGCACCCGCGTATCCGAATCCGACAGCAGCGCATTCACCGTCCCGCCGCCAACCGTCACCGCGAAGTTCGTCGCATTCATATTCGCAAGTGTGTTCAGCGTAATCCCGGACGTCGTCGTAGATGTAGTTGTCGTCGTAGAACTGCTCGACACGTTCGCGTTACTCGCCTGCGGTGTCAACCCAAAGCTCGTCGGCAACGTGATGCCAAGGTTGCGCTCCAGATCGCGACTCACCTCCAACACCGCTACATCCACCACCACCTCAGACCGCGTGCGATCAAGGTCGTCGATCAGCTTCTCCGCAAGAATCAGCTCCGCTGGTGTCGCCCGCACAACAATGGCATTCTGACTCGCAACCAGATAAAGCTTCGTGCTCGGATCGAACAGATTGCGCAACGCGACCAGCACCTCGTTCGCATCATTCTGTTGCGTCACGTTCGTCAGATAAAACGTCTCAATCGCAAGATCATCCAGGTCCGTATGCTTCGCTCGACTGTTCTGCGCCACAAAGATTGTGTTCTCAGTCACCGGGCTCCAGAAGGTTCCGGACAGTTTGCCCACGATCCGCAGCGCATCGAACAGAGACACCTTCGTCAGGTCGACAGGCATGCGCTTTGAGCTGTAGTCCGCATCGAAAAGCACATTCAAACCAGCAGCCTTGCCGATGGCCTGATACACCGTCTTCGAATCCTCCACCATGTGCAGCGTGATCGGATCATTCGACATCGGCTTCAGCTCCACCGGAGCTTCCAGCGAATCCACATCGCGCCGCACGCGCCTCTGATGCGGTGTTTGTAGTGCTTTCCGCGCTACCTCTGAGGATGCGCCCACCGACGACGGCATCTGCGTTGCCAGCAACTCCTGTGCTGCAGACTGATTGCTGTTATCGATCTTCAACGCACGTGAAAACTCCGTCAGCGCGCCGCCCAGATCACCGGACTGCCGCAGTACGCGCCCGCGATCCAGATGCGTATTCGAATCCTGAAAACGCATCCGCTCATAGTGAGTCTGATAGCGGAGGTCCTTCGGCTTCAACGTATGCGCCTGCCGAAACGCCTCGAACGCAGCATCGTAATCTGCACGTGACTCCGCATCCTGGCCACGCTTGTCCCACTTGGCAGCGGTTTGCGCCCGTCCGTCGGCGGCAAATAGCAGAACAACAAACAGAGCAGAGAAAGAGATTGACAGTCGTGCGAGATACATAAAGGTTATCCACTTCAGCGCGCTCTTACCTGCAAGCACTGCTTCGATAGACGCGCAGATTTTTCTTTCGGGGCACGTCTCTATGTAACGAATTGTCACGAAGATTTCATCGCTTAATCCACCCGCAGCGAACGCCATAAAAATGCATGTTCACTTTTGCTCACTGTAACCATGACACCCGTTCATCACCGTCGTTCCGCAAGTACACTCTAGTTAGCTACTCGTTTGCATGAACGCCGCAGCTTCCCCTCCATGAGTCTTTCTCTACGCACTCTCTTCGACGATGCACCGCACGATACTCGCCGCAAGGTTGTTGCGATCTACACCTTCCTCATCGCCGCGAACATCGGTGCCTGGGTCTGGGCCGTCGTTGCCTTCCGCCACTTCCCCGTTCTTCTCGGCACTGCGTTTCTCGCGTACAGCTTCGGTCTTCGCCACGCCGTCGACGCCGACCACATCGCTGCCATCGACAACGTCACCCGCAAGCTCATGCAGGAGGGCAAACGCCCCGTCTCCGTCGGCCTCATGTTCTCGCTTGGTCACTCGACGATCGTTGTCATCGGCTCCATCGCCATCGCCGCCACCGCGCTCTCCTTGCAGCATCGCATCGACTCCGTGCGGCACATCGGCGGCATCGTCGGCACGCTCGTGTCCACACTCTTCCTCTTCGCCATCGCCTTCGTCAATCTCGTTGTGTTGCGCTCGGTCTATAACGCCTTCAAGCGCGTACGCAATGGCGAACGCTATGTCGAAGAAGACTTCGATCTCCTGCTCGGCAGCCGCGGCTTTCTCTCGCGACTCTTCCGCCCGCTCTTCAACCTCATCCGTCGCAGCTGGCACATGTATCCACTCGGCGTGCTCTTCGGTCTCGGCTTCGACACCGCCACCGAGATCGGCCTGCTCGGCATCTCCGCGGCCGAAGCCTCCAAGGGACTCTCGCTCTCAGCCGTGCTCGTCTTCCCCGTGCTCTTCGCAGCAGGCATGTCTCTCGTCGATACCACCGACAACATCTTGATGCTCGGCGCCTACGGCTGGGCCTTCGTCAAACCCATCCGCAAGCTCTACTACAACCTCACCATCACCTCGATCTCAGTCCTCGTCGCCATCCTCGTCGGTGGCATCGAGGCCCTCGGTCTGCTCGGCAGTCAGTTCCAGTTACAGGGCCTCTTCTGGACACTGATCTCCCACCTCAACGAGCACTTCGGCGTCCTCGGCTACGCCATCATCGCCATCTTCGCTCTAAGCTGGGCCGCCTCTATCTGGTTCTACAAATGGATGCGCTTTGACGACCTCCAGATCGACTAAGCCATCACGATCCGCATCGCCCCCTTTTGTCATTCCGTAGCGCATCCGCATCGCCCCCTCTTTTGTCATTCCGTAGCGCAGCGGAGGAATCTGCATTTGCTTTTGCATTTGCTTTTGCACTCGCACTCATCACAAATTCTTCTCGATGACCCCTCGCTCTCACCCCACCTGCCTCAACTCCGGATACCTCCGAAAGATGATCCGCTGATCCTCCATCGGAAGCTCGCTCAATCGCTTCGGCTGGTCCTGCGGGCGCGTCTCTTTCTCATTCAACACATTCATCAGGTCCCACTGCCGCTGCAGCCCCTGCGGCTCCTCCGCCTTCAGGTCATACCGTGTGAAGTCAATCGCCATTGGCTGCGTCTTCTTCTCCCAGTCATGCAGCAGCGCCAGCCGGAACTCCTTGTTCATGAACCATTGAATCTCCAGGTTCTTCTCGGACCCCGGCGCGCCCGTTCCCTTCGCATCGAAGCGATAGTTCAGTTTGTCGTTGTTCGGCGTCTGCCGCCGCCACTCCAGCCCAAACTCTCCTTCGGTCATCACCTTCGTATCCGGCCAACGCTCGCGCACCGCCTGCAGCCAGTACGTCAGGTCTTCGTCATGCCCTAAAGATGTCTCCCATATCCCGGTCACAAATCCGAACTGGTTCAGCGCATAGCCACTATCGAAGTGCATCGCGGTCGTATCCATCATCTCTTTGCGACCGGCCGTCGTCCCCAGGTTCTGCACCGTCTCGATCGGCCCCACCCCCATGCGACTGTTGAAGCCGCCCTTGAAACCATCGCGACGCGCCGAAAGAAAGTCGCACGTCCATCCGTCCAGGCACACGCAATCGATGAAGTCCGCCTTGCCCTGCGCCGGCTTCAGATAATGCTCGCGGCTCGGATAGTACGGATAGCAGATACCACCATCCCCATCGCCGTTATCAATATCTTTCTGGCTCCAGATCTGCCCCTGGCACACATGGATGCCCTCATCCTGCGCCAGATGCCGCTGGTTCTCCGCATCCATAAACCCAGCCACCAGACTTTGCGGCCGATACCCTCCACCCACTATCGTCGACACCTGCCCCAGCGCATCATGGATCGTCTGCCGCACATGGTCGCGCGTCTCATACATCGGCGCAAAGTAGCCGCCCGGGATAAATGTCACCTCGTCGCCATACTTGTCGTGGAAGGACGCCAGCAGCCGCCGCGCCTCTTTGTACTCCTTGCGATCATCCTTCAACGCCAGCCAGCTGATCGCCCACGTCATTTTCCCGCCGGGACATCCTTCAGCAAATGCATTCCGCCTCGACACAATCCGCTCCGGCCGGTTGTCCACCGACTCATCCAGCCCGATGTTCTTCGTCGGTGTCACCTCAATCTGGTTTACCCGCACAATCGAAACATGCGTCAGATACCGACCCCGCATCCCCACTGGTGTGGCCGCATGTATCGCCCCTGAAGCACTCATCGCCGCAGCCGCCATTGCTGCATCACTCAAAAACTGTCGCCGCGTCCACTCTCTTCGCACTCGCATTGCCTCCGCATCTCTTCGCACTCCACACTACCCCCTCTCACGCCTCGTTGAAAACCGGGTTCCCCATCTTCGCGACGGCTTCATAGTCGCTAGGGTGGGCATCGCGCATCGCGCGACCGCGGCGGTTCCTCATAGATTTTCCCGTAAATCTTCGATCACCTATGCGATAGTTACCGGGAGAACCCATCCCTATGCCCCCCTGCGCTCAGGCCCGCGCCACGTCTCCGTACGCATTCCTCCGCGCAATCCTCTGCGCCTCTGTTGCCCTCACCACCCACGCGCAAACACCCAAAGTCACTCCTGCGCAACTCGCCGCCGCTGAGCAGAGCTTCACCTACGGCGACCCCACCGCGCTGCCCACCCTGCTGCAAGCCGCCGACCAGGGCAATGCCGCCGCCAAATATGATCTCGGCCTCGCCTTCCTGAGCGGCCTCTATCCTCAACCGCCCGATCGCGTCCTCGCGCTCCAGTGGTTCGAAGCCGCCTCACACGCTGGCGAGCCCCGCGCCGCCTCCTACATCGGAGACTTCTACCTCGACCCTCGCAACGGCAAGCCCGACGCCCCCAACGCCCTCTTCTGGTACGAGAAAGCCGAGCGCGCCCACGACCTCCGCGGCACCCTCGTCCTCGCCGATCTCTATCGCACCGGCGGCCCCATCCCACGCAACCTCCCGCGCAGCGCAAACCTTCTCACCCTCGCCGCCAGCTACCCGCAGCCCTCCAGCGACACCCCCGCCGGGCGCCAGCTACTCCTCCACATGATGAGCAGCGAAACCACCCTCGGCTCCCTCTACGAGCACGGCGACGGCGTCCCCCGCAGCCTCACCCTCGCCAATCGCTGGTACGCCAGGGCAGCCACCCTCGGCTCCTCCGCAGCCGTCCTCGCGCAGACCCACCTCTATCTCCTTAAAGGCGGCACCCGGAACCTCGCCCTCGCCACCAAAACCCTCGACAAGTTCGTCGACGACCAGAACCACAACCGCATTCTCGACTCCACAGACCAGATCGGCCCCACCTACATCGCCATCGGCCAGCAATACGAAACCCGCGGCCCCACCGGCATCGACGCCGCACAGGCGCTCTTTCTCAAGGCCGCCCACTTGGCCGACACCGAAGGCGTCTTCGAACTCGCACAACGCTTCATCACCGGCCACGGCACCCCCGTCGATCTCGACCGCGCCTACACCCTCATCCATCCCTATCTCTCCGACACCTCCCCACAAGCTCGCTCGACCATCGCCGCACTCCACAACGCTTACCTCAAAGCCTCGCCACCCAATCCTCTCCGCGCACGGCAGCTGGTGCCCCACTTTCTTCCCCCGCCGCCCCGGGAAGCGGCCGAAGGAACCACCGCCGTCGTCGTCACTCCCGCCACACCCGCTCCCACCATCCTCGAGCGCTACCCCAACCTCCAGGCACCCGACTCCGTCCCCGCCCTCCAGGACTTCGCCGTCCAGGTCTCACTCAACGCCTTCCAGTTCGACACCTCCACCCAGATCCTCAACGGCGATCAGGACAGCGGCAAGCTCAAAATCGCCCTCCCCGCCGGTCTTACCTCCCTGCCCATCGACGTCGCCCTCATCGCCCCCGGCATGACCTTCACCGACGGCTCCAACACCTCCACCCTCACCCTCGACGCTTCCAACCCCAACTCCACACCCGCCGTCTTCCATGTCCGAGCCCCCGCCGCTCCCATCGCCACCCAGCTCATCGCGACCCTCACCTACCACCAGACCTTCCTCGCACAACTCGCTCGCAGCATCACCATCACCGCCGTCTCCACAGACATCGCCAGTCCCGCCCCGCAGCCTCCTATCGTCAGCCTCACACCACCCGTTCCTCCCAACGACACCTCCGCGCTCACCCGCTCCGACACCTCCCCCATCGGCCCGCACATCCAGTCGAGAACCACAACGCAGCCCGCAGCCCCCAAACCGCCCATCGTCACCCTGCTGCCCCCGCGTCCCATCGCCCCACCCACGCCTCAACCCATCGTTCCCAACCCCACCGACAAGCAATCCGATCTCACCATCATCGAAACCCTCGTCGGCGACAGCATGATGTACCAGATCATCGGCCCCGGCATCGACCCCGCCTCCCCCGTCGCTGTCCCCAACGCCGCAGCCACCGCCGCCAAGGTGCAAGCCGACTACGCCCAGCTACAGTCGCAAGCTCTCCTTCTCGCCGCAGGCACCGGAGCCGCCTGCGCCGCCGACCGTGCCTCCCACGTCGCCAGGCCAGCCGACAACGGCTCCGACACCGACGCCAGCTGCTCCGACAGTGTCTTCGCCCGCGGCCTCATCGAAGGCATCGGCACCGACCTCTACACCCACGACGCGCCCGAATCCTTCCGCACCATCTACCAGCAGATGCTCGCCGCCCACACCCGCCTGCACAGCATCACCATCGTCACCAACAACCCGCTGCTCCCCTGGGAGCTGATGTGCGTCCCCTCACCCACTGGTAAGGGTTGTAATCTGCTTGGCCTCACCACCGCCATCGTCCGCGAAAACTCCGCAGCCCCGCAACTCGCGCAACCCGCAGACATCTCCATCTCCGCCATCGACGTAGTCGCCCCCAACTACACCGGCACCCTCTCGCTCGCCGGAGCAGCCACCGAACTCAAAGCCATCAAGGCTGCGTTCCCCGCCATGCATCAGGTCGATGGCGACGCGAACTCCGTAGCCCTCATGGTCAAATCCGCCCCCCAGGGCATCATCCACTTCACCGGCCACGGCAAGCGCGTCGACGCCTCCACACCAGCCCCCATCCCCACAGCCGCAGCTAGCACGACTCCTGCGGCAACTCCAGCGTCCATGCCACCGGCTCCTGCCGTCGCATCGCCAGTCCCTCCGCCCACGCTTCTCGCCCCCAGCGTAGCCATCGCGCTCGAAGACTACGACATGACCCCCGACACCTTCATCGCCTTCCGTTCCGAAGGCAACGACTCCGCGCACCCCTTCTACTTCTTCAACGCCTGCGACCTCGGCCAGTCCGACAAGGAACTTACCTACGTCGCCGGCTGGGCACCCGACCTCATGCGCTCCGGCGCAGCAGGTTATCTCGGAGCCCTCTACGAAGTAGGCGACACCAGCGCCTCCAGCTTCGCCGCCCACTTCTACGACGGCCTCAAAGCCAACCTCGCCAGCAACACCCCCTGGACCATGGCCGATCTCGTCACCCAGGCCCGCCAGCAGACCTACGCCGAATCCAACGACCCCACCGCCCTCGCCTACGTCCTCTACGCCAAACCCTTCATGAAGCTCGTCCCCGCCGCTAAATAACCTCGACGGCGATCTTTCTTTCTTGTTCGTCATTCCCTCAGGGAATCTGCTTTTGCCTTTGCTTTTTTTCCTTGTCATTCCCTCAGGGAATCTGCCTTCGCCTTTGCTTTTTTCTTTGTCATTCCCGCAGGGAATCTGCTTTTGCCTTTGCTTTTTTCGTTTGTCATTCCCGCAGGGAATCTGCTTCTTCCCGCTGCCGTGTGCCCCCATTTCTACGCAGCCTCCTCGCGGATGAGCGGGCCACCACAACTCCGCACCCCCGTTTTTTGCTCTCGCTCTTGGATAGGTCTGGGCTTCAGCCGCCGGGATATACTTTCTGTCCTCAAGCGGCAACCCAAAAGCAACGCCCCTATCGATCCGTCAGGCATCTCTCTGAATCTGCCGCTTCCTCCTAAAACACGCCCCCACGACTCACCAACATGCTCTACTCTCTATACAAACCACTCACCTCCCGAGGCCCATGTCCTTCCCGCAGCGAGCCGCCGCCCTCTTCCGCAAAGCCACGCATCCCATCGTGCGCAAAGGCTGGATGCACTGGGCGCGCTTCGCCGTCCTCCTGCTCATCGGCTCCTACATCGGCCACATCCTCTCCGAAAGCGACCGCTTCGCCGACTGGCGTCTCTGGCTGTATCAAAAGCAGATGCGTTGGCAGCGCCGCGGCGCCGTCTATCCCAAGTACACCGCTCTCGTACTTCTGAGCGACGAGGACTACTGGAGTGAGCAATACCAGGCTCGTTCCAAACTCAAGCGCGACAAGCTCGCCGCTCTCCTGGACCGCCTCAACGCCGCAGGCGTCAACACCGTGGCCTTCGACGTCTTTATGGACTCCCCACACCAGGAGTCTCCGGACTATGACTTCCCTGACTATCGCGCAGAAGACCAGGTCTTCTTCCAGTCCCTGGGTCGCATGTGCGCCGCGGGACGTCATGTCGTTCTCGCTACCGAGTTCTTTTGGGAAGGTGACGATCGAGTCGAGGCACACTCCATCTACGACAGTCATCTTCCGTCCCTGCCTTGCGTCACCAACGGACACGTCGATCTTCCCGACGACATGCGTAAGGTGCCGGGACAGGTAGACATCAAGGGTGGCCGTACTCTTGACTCGCTCTCGCTCGCCATCACGCGCGTCACCGATCCCATCGCGTACAACAACCTCATCCAGAACGAGGACAAAGGCTACCGCTTCGCCCAGTTCCTCACTATGGAAGACTTCAGCACGCGCGACGGCCGCCAGTTTGTCTTCAGCGATGCCGATCTACAGCGCATGTCGCCCCTTCAACTCCATCAGGCGTTGGCCGACCGTATTGTCATCGTTGGCGGTCACTTTCACATAGCCGCTTTGAATGAAGGCCCCTGGGTGGACGTGGAAGACTCCCCCGGTGGCAAGGAGCCCGGCGCCATGTTGCACGCTGGCTACGTCGAAGCCATGCGTGACCCCGTCAGTACGTTTACCCCCATCTCCGACCACACGGCCGAGGTGCTTGAGTGGATGCTCGCACTCGCTCTGGCTCTGCTCGGATCTCTCGAAATCCATGTCGGCTGGAAGTGGGGAGGCTTCGTCGCCAGCTTTCTCGCCAGCGTCGTCATGACCTATGCGCTCATGCAGAATCTCGGCATCTTCCTGGACTTTTTCATTCCCATCCTGATGATCTTGCTCCATACTGTGACGGAAGCCATCCTTGACATGCGACATGAAGTGCGTCACCTGAAGCACCAGTTACACCTGCACCATAAGAACGTCCGGGAGGACCACCATGAAACTACGAGCTCTGCTTCATAGGTCGGCGGCTGTACTGGCGCTTACCCTTCTCACCCTGAACCTCTGCGGCAGCGCCCTCGCGGCTCCCCCTCAGAAGGGCACCAACACCGGCGGCGTAGGCCGTGGCGATAACGGACAACTTCTCCGCGTCACCGTCACCCTCAACGGCAAGCTCCAGCCCGGCGTCCGCGTCAAGGTGGCCGTCAGCGATGGCTCCGTCGTCGTCTCCGGCCTCACCGCCAAGAATGGCACCTACATCGCCCCGCTCGACGCCGGCGACTACACCGTCTCCGCAACCACCCCGAAGGGCACCGCAACCAGCCCGGTCACCATCGTCAAATCCACTGACCCGGCCCTGATCTCCCTGGCCCTGGCTCCCACCCACTAAGTCACTTTCCTGACCACGCAACAAGCAAAGGCCCGGCTCCCCCAGCCGGGTCTTCGCTTTCGTCCTCGTCGTTTCCTGTCAAGCCCAAAATCGCGCAAACCATTCATAAGAAAGGAAATGCAATTGCATGTTCACCCCTCTCAATCCTCTATAATTGAATTAGAAGGTAAAAAAAGAAGATCAGGTCGGCGAGGTCGGCAAGTTTGAACTTCCAGCCACCCAAGTCCAGACCTAACCGCCTCCTTTTGAATACTTTGACCTCTAAGTAGGGGGGAGGGGGTACCTACCCTCGATTCTCCGCCAGGCCCGAATCCCAGATCTGGTTATGAACCGGCGCAACAAGCCGCTGAATCTCCACCAGCAACTCAGGATCAATCGAAAACTCCAGCGCCTTCAGGTTCGCCCGCACCAGCTCGCGCGAAGCCATTCCAACCAGCGTGCTCGACACATACGAATGATCCAGACAATACCGCAACGCAACAAGCGGCGCGCTCACGCCGCGAGCCTTGCAAAGCTCCACAACCTGCCTTCCAACCGCCCGAATCTCCAGCGACGAAGGATGCCATTCAGGAACTCCGTCTTCCGTCAGCACGCCCATATGAAGCGGCGAAGCATTGATCACGCCAATTCCCCGCTCCTCAGCCACAGGCAACAACACATCGTCCATGTCGGAGATCATCAGGTTGTAGCGGCAATACGTGATCATGCAGTCCACATGAGCCCGCCGCGCAATCGCCGCCAGGTTCTTCAGCGACAACCCCGTAATTCCGATCACCCGAACCTTGCCCTGCTCCTGCAGCCTGCGCAGCGCCGGAATCGTCTCATTCACCACCTGATCCGCATCGCCGAACTCGACATCATGCGCCTGCAAGATATCAAGCCGATCGGTCTTCAACCGCTGCAGTGAATCTTCACAGCTCTTCGTCACGCTCGCCGCCGAGAAGTCGAACTCGCTCGCTCCGTAGCGACCGCACTTGGTCGCCAGCACCACCTTGTCGCGATAGCCAACAAGAGCTTCGCCCAGGCGGCTCTCGGCCAGCGTCAACCCGTAATACGGAGACACATCGAACAGCGTGATCCCGCTGTCGATCGCCTCGTGCACCGCGGCTGTCGTCTCCGCTACATCGACCTTGCCATACACGTCGCCGAGCGGGGCCGCGCCAAAGCCGATCGTCGAAACCTGTAGCTCTGTTGCCCCAAGCTGCCTGTACTCCATACTCATGCCACTCCTGCAAAGTTCAGGTTCAATTACAGCGTCTGCGGCGCAATCTCTACCGAATGACGACTCACCGTGAGGTCGGTCAACTTCGGCATCAGGAATGCGAACAGCGCAACCACCACAAAACTAACTGCTGGCAACGCGTAACCGGAAGCCACACTTCCGGTCGAACGAGAGACGAATCCCATTGCCACCGGAAAGATCGCTCCACCCAGAATCGCCACGACCAGCAGGCTGCCCGCCAACTTTGTATCGTCGCCCAGGCCCTTTACGCCGAGCGCAAAGATCGTCGGATACATCACGGACATGAACAGGCTCACCACAAGGATCGCCACCGCTCCGCTCATTCCCGGCTTCGTGACGACGAAGCCAAGCAGCGCCACGTTGATCAGCGCATAGATGCCGATCATCTTCGCCGGGCTGATAAATTTCATCAGAGGCGTTGAGATGATTCTGCCCAGCGCGAATGCCACCAGCGTCGCGGTAAGGAAGTAGCCAGCAGGGCGATCGCCGATTGTCGTGTACGCCTTGAGGTACGGAATCAGCGTGCTCCAGATGCCCACCTGCGCGCCCACATAGAAGAACTGCGCAACAACGGCGAACATCAGTCGGCCGTTGCGGAAGAGCCGACCATACGCTCCGCTCTGCGGCAGCGAAGCTGGGCCATGATCGTCCGTGGAATCGAGGCTCTGCGGAAACTTCGCCCGGCTCAGCAGCAGCGCCAGCAACAGGACAATCACGCCCAACACAACATATGTTGGGACCACGCGCAAAATCTCGCTGTGAAGATAGGCCTCGTACGTCCCCGCAACCTTCATCGCCGTGACCTGCGTCGCACTCTTCTCCACGCCAGAGAAGATGAACAGCGTTCCCACGACAACCCCCGCAATCGTTCCCGGCGGATTGAACGCCTGCGCGAAGTTTAGTCTCCGCTCTGAGGTCTCGGAGGTGCCGAACTGCGCGACCAGCGGGTTCGCCGCCGTCTCCAGGATCGAGGACCCGCTGCCCACCACGAAAAGCGCTATCAAAAACGGCAGATACTTGCCGATCACCGCAGCAGGCCAGAACATCAGCGTGCCGACGCCGAAGGTAATCAGTCCCGCAACCAGACCAGCCTTATAGCCAAAGCGACGCATCAAGAGCGCTGCCGGAGTCGCCATGATGCCATAGGCGAGGAACACCGACGTCTGCACCAACTGGGCTTGCAGAAGGCTCAGTTCGAACGACTTCCGGAACTGCTGTACCAGAATGTCGGTGAGGTTATTCGACATGCCCCACACGAAGAAGATCGTCGTTGTGAGGAAGAACGCAAGCATGTACCCGCGAGGGAAGATCGATCCGCCCTCATGCTGTTGCGAGGGGTCCTTTGAGCCGGTGCTGACCAGTTGCATTCCATCTCCGTCGTTTGTCTGGCGAGGTATAGCTGTTTGAGCTAAGCGAATTGGACCATGATCTTGGTGAACTTGTGCGGGTTCGCGCTCCAGTCGGCGAGCGTCTCAGCGGCCTGCTCGGGCGTAACAATGAGACTGACCGCATCCTCCACAGGAAAGCGCCCGGCCTCCAGCATTCGGATAACCTCGAGGAAGTCCTCAGGAAGCGCGTTGCGGCTGCCGAGGATGTCCAGTTCCTTCTGCACGAACAGCCGCGTCTCGTAGGTGACCGGCTCCTTCGCGTAGCCGATGTAGACGACGCGACCCGTGAAGGCGACCTCTTCCACCGCCGCGCGAAAGGTCGCGGGAAGGCCGATCGCCTCGATCATCACATCGGGGCCGCTGCCGGTGATCTCGACCAGCCTTGTGTGCAGGTCTTCATTCTTGCTGTGGATCAGGTCGGTCGCACCAGCCTTGCGGGCAATCTCGAGCTTGGCATCGTCCATGTCGATGGCGATAGTCCGCGCGCCGCGAAAGGCTGCAGCCGCGATTGCGCCTAAACCAATGCCGCCGCAGCCGAAGACCGCGACGGTATCGTTAGCCGTGACTCGACCGCGCGCGACGGCATGCGTGCCAACGGTCAGCGGCTCGACCAATGCCAGTTCCTTGAGTGTCAGGTTTGCGGTGTAGAGCTTTTCGCGCGGCACGCGGATGTACTCCGTCATCGCGCCATCGCGCTGCACACCCATCGTCTCGTTGAACTGACAGGCGTTGACACGACCGCGCTTGCAGCTGGGACATTGGCCGCAGCTGGTGTAGGGCGAAAGCGTCACCGCGGTGCCTGGCCGCAGATCGCCACCTTCCACCACCGTGGCAGCGACTTCATGCCCTGGCACGCGCGGAAACTGCACCATCGCGTTGCCGCCTCGAAAGGTCGTAAGGTCTGTCCCGCACATGCCCACCAGCGATACGCGCAGAAGCACGTCAGGCTGCGACTGCTGCGCCGGAGCAGGCTGGTCGATCAGCGTCGCAGCGCCGGGCGCCTGTATCTGGAAGGTCTTCATGTCTCTTAGCTCCGAGCGGATGAGGGAACGCAGAAGTTTACGCGCCGATTTCGCGGTCTTATGAACCGTAACGGCTGCTGATTGCGACTGTCAACGCAGTCCCTTGCATCGCATAGCGGCCGCGTCAGGCCTGGCCGTAGGTCGCATTCTGGCCGTGCTTGCGCAGGTAATGGCGATCAAGCAGCGCCTGCGATACGCCCGCACACTCCGCACGCAGCGTCAGAGTACGAAACGCCATCCGTGCCACTGCCTCCAGCACCACCGCGTTGTGTGCGGCATCATGTGCGTCCTTGCCCCACACGAACGGCGCGTGACCGGCAACCAGACACGCCGGAACAGCCATCGGGTCGACGGGATCCTTGCCTTTGAAGCGGGCCACTATGGCGAGTCCAGTCTCGTATACATAACGGCCTTCAATGGCCGCATCGGTCAACGGCTCGCTCACCGGAACTGGCCCATGAAAGTAATCCGCGTGTGTGGTTCCAAGCGCAGGGATCGCCATGCCCGCCTGCGCGAAGCTCGTCGCAAACTCGGAGTGCGTATGTACCACAGCGCCGATCTCCGCGAACTCGCGATATAGCAGCGTATGCGTGTCGAGGTCAGACGAGGGCCGCAGAGAGCCTTCGACGATCTTTCCCTGCAGATCGGTCACGACCATGTGCTCCGGCCTGAGGTCGTCATAGTCCACACCAGAAGGTTTGATCACGACCAGCCCCTCCTCGCGGTCCACGCCGGAGGCGTTGCCGAAGGTGTACAGCACCAGTCCTCTGCGAACCAGCTCCAGGTTGGCTTCGAGCACCTCTTCCCGCAGTGTTTTCAGTAGCATTCTGTCTCCATATCTGTTGTAGCTAATGGGTAGCGCGGACGCCGGCGGCGATGGTGCGCAGCTTAGGCAGCACATCGCCCAGCGCCACCGCCTCGCTCGTCTTCAAACCGAAGGCAAAGTAGACCTTCCTGTAGAGCGCGAAGAGTTCGTTATAAACCGCCACGGCCTCAGGGCGTGGTTCCACTGTGCGGAAAGGCAGACATAACTTCTCCTGCGCTTCTTCCACGCTCTTGAATACGCCTGCAGCGATTAATGCGAAGATGCCCGAACCAAGACTCGTCGGCACGCCATCAGGAACCAGCACCGGCTTATTGAACACATCAGCATAAACCTGATTAAGCGTCTCATTCTGCTGCGGAATGCCGCCAGCGTTAATAACGCGCTCCACCGGAACGCCGTGCTCTTCCATGCGCTCAAGAATGATGCGCGTGTGCATCGCGGTTCCTTCGATGGCCGCGAACAGCTCATCCTTTGCGGTGTGCACAAGGTTCCAGCCGAACGTCACGCCCCCCAGCTCAGGGTTTACCAACACAGTCCGATCACCGTTGTCCCAGCTCAAACGAAGGAGCGCGGTCTGTCCTGCCTTATAGTCGCCGAGGCCTTCCGATAGTTCGCGGACGGTCGTTCCCGCTCGTTTGGCGATGGCGTCGAAGATGTCGCCTACAGCGGAGAGCCCGGCTTCAATTCCTGTGCGTTCGGGATGCACGCTTCCCGGTACGACACCGCAGACGCCCGGGATCAGCTCAGTCTTCCTGCTCATCGCGATAATGCAGGTGGAGGTGCCGACGACGTTTACAACATCGCCCTCCTTGCAGCCTGCGCCGATCGCATCCCAATGGGCGTCGAAGGCACCAACGGGAATTGGAATTCCTGCATTGAGGCCAAGCTCGGTTGCCCAATGCTCGTTAAGTTTGCCTGCAACCACCTCGGAGGTGCTGTACTTGCCGATAAGCTTTGCGCGGATACCGTCGAATAGAGGATCAAGCTTGGACAGGAACTCCTGCGAGGGCAGGCCGTCCCAGCGAGGATTCCACATCCATTTATGGCCCATAGCGCAGATGCTGCGCGGAACCTGTTGCGGATCGGTGATGCCGATCAAGGTGGCAGCCACCATGTCGCAGTGCTCGAGAGCGGTGGCGAACTGGTCGCGCTTATCGGGGTTGTTGCGCAGCCAATACAACAGCTTCGCAAAGCCCCATTCATGCGAATAAACGCCGCCACACCACTCGATCGCCTCGAGACCTTCGGCGTGCGCAAGCTCCGTTATCTGCTGTGCTTCCTTGTGGGCACGATGATCGCACCACAGCATGTATTCATCGAGCGGCTGCAGCTGCGCATCGACAGGGATCACGCTCGAACCAGTTGTATCGAGCGCGAGCGCGACGACATCGCTGCCAGGAACCCCGGTCTGTGCAAGAGCCTCGCGGGTGGCCTTCGCCAGCGCCTGCATCTGATCCTGATGCGACTGCGTTGCGAAGTCAGGGTCGTGTGCCTTGCGATGCAGCGGATAGCTTGCCGAAGCCGTGCCAAGCCGACCTTTTTCACTATCCAGCAATGTGACACGAACGCTCAGCGTTCCAAAATCCACTCCGGCAACGATCGACATCAAGACCCTCTTGGCAGCGACGCGGCTGCATAAACTGAGACACTCTTACGACACTAGCTTGCAGTCCAGCAGAGCGTCAATCGGAATAAGAAACCGCTTTCAAAAGGTTTTAACAAGAAACTCGCCTAAAGGCGAGTCCTTGGAATTAGTTGACCTTTTCGACTTCTTTTTTGCCGAGCTTCTTCGACACATCCTTCGGCCCTGGCAGTTGCGATGCATCCCAACCACCACCCAGCGCCTCTATTAGCGCCACCGAGGTCGTCATGCGGCTGGTGCGCAGAGTGACCTGCGCCTGCTGGCTGCTCAGTAGCGTGAGCTGCGCCAGCATCACATCGACATAGGGATCGACGCCAGTCTCATAGCGGCCCTTCTCAAGACTGAGATACTGTTGCGCCGACTTCACCGCCTCATCCTGCTGACCGAGCTGCGTGGTCAGAATGCGCTCGCCAGCGAGGTTGTCCTCGACGTTCTGTACAGCGGTCAGCACCGTCTGGCGATAGGTCGCAACGTCCGAGTTGTAGGTCGCCGTATACTGCTGCACGGTAGCGCGACGCAGACCGGCATCGAAGATGGTCTCGTCGATCGACGGACCTACCGACCAGAAGCGGCTACCCCAGTCGAGCAACTGAGAGATGGCAGAACTTTCGAAGCCACCTTCCGCGCTGAGCGTAAGCGTGGGGAAGTACGCAGCATAGGCCACTCCGATTTCGGCGTTTGCCGCGGCCATCGTGCGCTCCGCAGCCGCAACATCGGGACGCCGCTCCAGCAGCTGCGAAGGCAGGCCAATCGGGATGACAGGCACCTTCGTATCGAAGGTCTTTGCGTCGAGGGAGAACGTGGATGGACTCGTACCGATCAGCATCGCAATCGCGTGCAAATATTGCGCGCGCGCTACGCCGAGGTTGGTCGCCGCCGCCTGCGCGGTCTGCAGCGTGTTCTTCGCTTCTACAACGGAGATGTAGTCGCCAACGCCTGCGTCATAGCTGGCCTGCGTCAAATCTAACGACTTCTGGTCGGCCTCCACAGTCTGCTTGTAAAGGTCACTCAACGCATCCTGCCCACGCAATTCAAAGTAATATGTCGCAAGGCTCGCCTGCTCCAAGAGTCGCTCGTTTTCGAGGTCGGCGGCGCTGACCTGTGCGTTGTATTGAGCATTACGAATTTCGTTGCGAACCTTGCCCCAGAGATCAGGCGCCCAGGATGCGGTTAACGGCAGCGTGAACAGCTGGCTCTGCGTGTTTCCGGTTGTGGAGGTTGTGGTTGTGGTTCCCGTTCCGCTGGTGGTGCCGACCGAGCTCCCCGAGGAGTTCCGCACGTTGGCCGAGGTAGAGGTACGCGTGTACGCGGGCGTCGTGCCGACTGTCGGATACAGACCGGCGCGGGCCTGGGCGATCAGGGTACGCGCAGCCATGTAATTCTCGAAATAGACTTTGATGTTCTGATTATCGATATTCAGTTTGTCTTCGAGCGTGTTGAGGTCGGGGTCGTTGTAGATCTCCCACCATTTGCCGCGCAGCATGGCATCCTGCGGTTGGGCGATCTTCCACTCATCGTTGGCTGCGGGAGCCTCTTTGTAGGCAACCGGAGGTGCCTGCGCTGTCGCCGGCGGCACCTTGTAGTGCGGGCCGACACGGCAGCCCGCGAGGCTGAGCGACGCTACTGCCAAAAGAACTGCTGTTTGATATCGAAGGTTCTTCATAAGGTTCGTATCCATGGTGCTAGATCCATAACGCTAAAGATCAGGAGATCGGTGCTGGTGTCGGCCCCTCTGTGTGCGGTGCGTGTGCTTCATCGCTTCCGTGCCCACGCTTGCTCTCTACCCATAGACGAATGCGGTCAAAAGTGAGATAGACGACGGGCGTCGTGTACAGCGTCAGGAGCTGGCTCACGATAAGGCCGCCAACGATGGTAATCCCCAGAGGACGGCGCAGCTCAGAGCCAGTTCCTGTGCCGAAGGCCAGTGGCAGAGCTCCAAAGAGTGCAGCAGTGGTGGTCATCAGAATTGGGCGGAAGCGGAGAACACAGGCCTTGAAGATGGATTCCTCCGGCGACAAACCCTCCTCCCGTTCTACCTGCAAAGCGAAGTCGATCATCATGATGGCATTCTTCTTCACAATACCGATAAGAAGTACGATGCCGATAATCGAGATGATGTTGAGATCCACGCCAAAGAAGAGCAAAGCGAGCATCGCTCCGACGCTCGCGGAGGGCAGCGTTGAGATAATGGTGAGTGGATGAACGAGACTCTCATACAGCACACCCAGCACGATGTAGACGGCGAGGAGCGCGGTAAGCACCAAAATCGGTTCGGAGCTCAGGGAGTCCTGATATGCCTGCAGCGTACCCGCAAACTGTCCGTGAACAGAGAGTGGCGTCCCCAGCCTTGCCTGCATCTGCGTGATTGCCAGGGTCGCGTCGCTGAGCGCATATCCGGGCGCGAGATTGAAGGAGACCGTCACCGACGGGAACAAGCCGGTGTGGTTCAAAGAGAGTGGAATGTTTCCCTTCGTTGCCTTCGACATCGTCATCAAGGGAGTGTTGCCGCTTGCAGTAGTGCTGCTCGTACCAGTTGGGTGGAAGTAGACGCTCTTGAGGCCGTCGGGTGACTGCCAGTACTGCGGCGCGAATTCGAGCACCACGTAGTACTGGTTAAGCTGCGTGTAGATTACCGAGACCTCAGATTGACCGAAGGCACTGTAAAGGCCCTCGTCGAGTCCGCTCGCTGTGAGCCCAAGCTTGGCTGCGGTGACGCGATCAAAGAACAGCCGCTCATCAAGGCCGCCGTTCTGCTGGTCGGTGTTCACATCCTGCAGGCCCGGCAACTTCTTCATCTCAGCCAGTAGCTTTGGTCCCCAGGTCTTCAAATCATCGAGGGTATCGGCCTGAATGGTGTACTGATACATCGCGTTTCCGCTTCGACCACCGATACGCAAGTCCTGCGACGCTTGCAGAAACGTCGAGGCACCGGGGAGGCGATTCAGCTTCGGACGCAGTTCGTTTATAACTTGCGGAGCTCCTTGGCGGTCTTCGAGTGGCTTCAACGTAATGAACATGCGAGCCGCATTGCCGCCATTCGTAAAGCCCATCACATGCTCGACGGCCTTATCATTCTTGATCGTGTTGACGATCTGCTTCAGCGATGTGCTCATCACTGCGAATGAGGCGTCCTGCGGCCCCTGAATTCCACCCTGAAGCGACCCGGTATCCTGCTGGGGAAAGAATCCCTTCGGGATCTTCACAATCAGGATCACGTTCAGAGCGATCGTCAGAGCCAGAGATACGAGTACCAAAACCGGATTGTCAAGCATCCATCGAAGGCTGCGACTGTAACCGGCGACATTCCAGTTGAAGAACGCCTCCATCCACTCGTAGATCTTGTTGTGCTTCTTGCCGTGCTCACTGCGAAGCACGTAGGCGCACATCATAGGTGTGGTGGTGAGCGAGATGAGCATCGACACAAGGATGGCCGTCGACAGCGTGACCGCGAACTCGCGGAAGAGGCGGCCGACGATGCCGCCCATCAAAAGGATGGGGATAAAGACCGCGATCAGCGAGATGCTGATCGAAACGACTGTAAACCCGATCTCCTTGGCTCCGAGCATGGCTGCGGCGAACGGTTCCATGCCGTCTTCAAGATGGCGGGTGATGTTCTCCATCACGACGATGGCATCATCGACGACGAACCCGGTTGATATGGTCAGCGCCATCAACGAGAGGTTGTCGAGGCTATAACCCAGCGCATACATCACCGCGAACGTCCCGATCAACGAGACGGGCACAGCGACCGCGGGGATGAGCGTTGCCCGGATGTTGCGCAGAAACACGAAGACGACAAGGATGACCAGCACGATCGAAATAATGAGCGTGCGTTCTACATCCACGACCGACGCACGGATCGTTGTCGTGCGGTCTGAAACAACCGTGATGTCGATACCGTTCGGAATCGATGCCTTGATGGAAGGCATCTCCGACTTGATGCGGTCGACGGTATCGATGATGTTTGCGCCCGGCTGACGGAAGATAATTAGCGTGACCGCCCGCTTGCCGTCCATGAAGGCAGTCTGGCGAAGATCTTGCACTGAATCTACGACCTGCGCGACATCGGAAAGACGCACAGCTGCGCCCTTGTTGTAGCCGATAATCACCGGCGCGTAATCTGCCGCGTGCGAGTTTTGATCGTTGGCAAGAATATCCGAGCTCATATTGCCGTCGGAGATCTGCCCCTTAGCCAGATCGGAGTTCTGCACGCTAAGAGTCTGCTGCAGGTTGGCCATGGTCAGCCCGTAGCCGGCCAGCTGATTTGGATTCACCTCAACACGCACAGAAGGAAGCGCGCCACCACCGGCCGTGACCTGACCGACGCCTTGAATCTGTGAAACCTTCTGCTCAACGATCGTCGAGGCCGCGTCATACATCTTCTCGGGACCGTACTTATCCGACGTGAACGCAAGAATCATGATCGGCGAGTCCGCCGGATTAACCTTGCGATAGGTCGGGTTCGAAGGCAGATTCGCTGGAAGATAGGTACGAGCAGCGTTGATGGCTGCCTGCACATCACGAGCCGCACCGTCGATGTCTCGGCTGAGGTCGAACTGGATGGTGATCGACGTGGAGCCCAAGCTGCTGGACGACGTCATCTCCGTTACGCCGGCAATATGACCGAACTGGCGCTCGAGGGGCGTCGCGACGGATGACGCCATAATCTCCGCGCTGCCGCCGGGCAGGCTGGCGTTGACTGAGATCGTCGGGAAGTCAACTTGCGGCAGCGGTGAGACGGGTAACACGCTGAAGGCGATAGCACCGGCGATGGAGATCGCAACCGTGAGCAGCGTGGTCGCCACCGGTCGGTGGATGAACGGTGCAGAGAGACTCATAGCGGCTCCGCAGGTGGAGCGTCATATCCGGAAGGCGCCTCTCCTTGAGCAGCATCGTGGCCGGCGCCATGACCCTTCTCCTCGCCATCCTTCTTAGAACTAAAGCGCTTGCCGAGGTTATCAAAGAAGATGTAGATCACCGGCGTCGTGTAAAGTGTGAGGACCTGACTGAAGAGCAAGCCGCCGACCATGGTGATGCCGAGCGGACGGCGCAGTTCTGAACCGATACCCGTGCCAAATGCTAGCGGAAGGCCGCCGAGCAGAGCAGCCATCGTCGTCATCATAATGGGCCGGAAGCGCAACAGGCAGGCCTGATAAATAGCTTCGGTCGAATCCATGCCGTGATTGCGCTCTGCGTCGAGCGCGAAGTCGACCATCATAATACCGTTCTTCTTTACGATGCCGATCAGCAGAACGAGTCCGATAATGGCAACTACGCTGAGGTCCTGGTGGAAGATCATCAGCGAGATGAACGCTCCCACTCCGGCGGAGGGCAGCGTGGAGAGAATCGTGATGGGGTGGATGAAACTCTCGTATAGCACGCCCAGAACGATGTAAACCGTTACCAGCGCAGCAAGAATCAGCAACGGCATGTTCGAGAGCGAGTTGCGGAAAGAGGCTGCAGTACCCTCAAAATCTGCCTGCATACTGGCAGGCATGTGCAGGTCGTCATGCACCTTATCTACTGCAGTAATTGCTCCGCCAAGCGCCGCGCCGGGGGCAAGGTTGAAGGACACGGTAATCGCTGGGAACTGGCCCTGATGCGTAATCGAAAGCGGCTCGGTCGTCTTCTGGAACTTTGCGATAACGTTGAGCGGAACGCCGCTGCCGACGGCAGAGCTGGTCGTCGTATTTGAGGTGGCGGTGTACGCCAGCGCGCTGGTAGGCGGGGTCAGATTGCCGGAACTGGGCGTGTACTTTACTGAACTCGTCAGCGCATTGGAGCCCGCCGAAGTAGAACCCGAGCTCGACGCCGAAGATGCCGCCGCGCCAGTCGTCCCGGCCGAAGAGTTTGCCTGAATGTAGAGCTTGTTCAAGCTGTCAGGTGTCGTCTGGAATGCGGGGTCAGCCTCCAGGATGACGTGGTACTGATTCAGCTGCGTGTACATCGTGTTGATCTGGCGCTGACCGAAGGCGTCGTAAAGCGTGTTGTCGATCGTGGTGGGCGCAATTCCCAGTCGTGATGCTGTTACGCGATCGATGTTCATATAGATCGCGTTGCCGCCAAGCTGCTGGTCCGTTGCCACATCTTCCAATTCCGGAAGCTCATTCAGCTTCTTGATGAAACGGTTCGTCCAGAGGCTGAGTTCGGCGGGATCGGGATCTTCGAGCGTGTATTGATACTGTGTGCGGCTCACGCGGTCATCGATGGTGATGTTCTGAACCGGTTGCATGAACAACTGAATGCCATCGATGTTGCGCAACCTTTTCTGTAGCCTGCGAATAACATCTGAGGCGCTCGCATCGCGCTGTTCCAGAGGCACGAGGTTGATGGAGAAGCGGCCGCTGTTGATGGTGGTATTCGTACCGTCGGCACCGATGAAGGAGGAAAGGCTGAGCACTGCAGGGTCTTTGAGTATCTCCGCCGCGAGTTGCTGCTGCTGTTTCGCCATGTCCTGGGAGCCGATGGTCTGAGCGGCCTGAGAGATGCCCTGGATCACTCCCGTATCCTGCACGGGGAAGAAGCCCTTGGGGATGATGATGTAAAGGAAGATCGTCAGCAGCAGCGTCACGAGAGCGACGATGAGAGTAATGCCCTGGTGCCGCAATACTACCTTCAACGTACGGCCGTAAAAATCGATCATGCGTTCGAAAACGCGCTCAGAGGCCTGATAGAACCGACCTTCAGTCGCCTTCGGGTCGTGCTTCAGAATGCGAGCCGCCATCATCGGTGTCAGCGTTAGCGAGACGATGGCTGAGATGACAATCGTGACCGCCAGCGTCAGCGCAAACTCGCGGAAGAGCCGGCCAACGACATCGCCCATGAACAGCAGCGGGATCAGCACAGCGATCAGCGAGACAGTCAGCGAGATGATGGTGAAGCCGATCTGCTCGGCACCCTTGAGCGCCGCCTCCATCGGAGGATCGCCCTCTTCCAGATATCGCGAGATGTTCTCGACCATCACGATAGCGTCATCTACGACGAATCCTGTCGAGATGGTGAGTGCCATCAACGAAAGGTTATCGATGCTAAATCCCATCGCATACATCGCCGCAAAGGTGCCTACAAGCGACAGCGGTACAGCCACGCTGGGAATGATCGTCGCATAGAGATTGCGCAGGAACAGGAAGATGACCAGCACAACAAGGCCGATGGTCAGCATCAGCTCGAACTCTACATCTTTAACCGAAGCCTGAATGGAGACAGTGAGATCGGTCAACACCTGCACATCGATACCTGCAGGGAGGTTGGACTTCAACTGCGGCAGAAGATTCTTTATGCTTTGGACGACAGTGATCGTATTGCCGCCAGGCTGGCGTTGCACGTTCACAATGACCGCCGGCGTAAGGTTCATCCACGCTGCCTGCGTGGAATTTTCGATGCCGTCAACGACCGTCGCTACGTCGGTCAGCATGACGGGCGCGCCGTTACGATAGGCGACTACGACCTGTTTATAGTCCGCGCTTGTGACCAGCTGGTCGTTGGCATCAATCTGGAAGTCCTGCCGTGGACCGTCGAAATTACCCTTCGCCGCGTTTACGCTGGCGTTACTTAGGGCAGTGCGCAGATCTTCCAGATTCAAGCCATAAGACGACAACTTCTGCGGGTTTGCCTGGATGCGCACAGCGGGCTTCTGGCCGCCACTGATGCTCACAAGGCCTACACCGGAGAGCTGCGAAATTTTTGGCGCAAGCCGCGTATCCACAAGGTCTTCTACCTGTGACAGTGGCATTGTCTTCGACGTAATCGCCAGCGTCATGACCGGCGCATCGGCCGGGTTGGTCTTGTTGTAGATAGGGGGGGCGGGAAGATTGGCAGGCAAGAGGTTTGAACCTGCATTGATGGCGGACTGCACCTCTTCTTCGGCTACGTCAATATCCAGGGTCAGGTTGAACTGCAACACGATGACTGAGGTCCCACCGGAGCTGGTGGAGGTCATCTGGCTGAGTCCCTGCAGTTGGCCGAACTGGCGCTCCAGCGGAGCAGTCACCGTGGTCGCTACCACGTCCGGGCTAGCGCCAGGGTAGAACGTAAGGACCTGGATCGTCGGGTAGGCCACTTCCGGCAGCGCCGAAACCGGCAACTGCTTGTAACAGACAATGCCGACCAACATGATGGCAGCCATCAACAGCGAGGTCGCTACCGGGCGCTCAATAAACGGGCGTGAAGGACTCAAGGGGCGGTGCTCCCACTAGCTGTGGAATTAGCCGAGGTAGCAGACTTGCTACCCTTGCCCGTACCAGCCATCTGAACCTTCGAACCTTCCTGCAGCTTCTCAAAGCCACTGTTCGCGAGCACATCGCCAGCCTGGATACCTGTAACGGCCGTCAGGCCACCATCATTGACGCCCTCCTGGATGTTCCGGACATGCGCCACGTTATTTTGTAGCAGGTATACGAAGGCTACCGGGCCGTTGTGCTGGATGACTGAGCTAGGGACCAGTGTCACATTCTGCTCGGTGTTCACCAGCAGACGAGCGTTCACAAATCCGTTGGGATAGAGCGCGCTGTCGCTATTCGTGAACAGCGCTCGAGCTTTCACCGTGCCTGTCGTCGTATCAATCTGGTTGTCCAGGGTGATAAGAGTACCCGTGCCAATCTTCTTCGCGTCGCTGCGGTCGAGTGCGTCGACGGTCAGCTTCGCATGGTCTTTCAAGCGCGGCTGAACCTTTGACAGGCTGTCCTCAGGGATGGAGAAGATCACCGTAATCGGTTGCATCTGCGTCACCACGGCCAGCGTAGTAGTGTTGGCCGTGACGACGTTGCCCGGATCCACTAGGCGCAGGCCTACCTTGCCCGAGATCGGGGAAACGATGTGGCAGTAACCGAGCTGAACCTTGTCATAGGCGACCGTGCCTTCGTCGATCTTGACCGTTCCCTTATCCTGGAGCACCAGCTTCTCCTGATCGTCCAGGGTCTGCTTCGGTATGGCATTCTTCGCCCATGCCGTGCGATACCGCTCAGCGTCCATCTCGGCCTGGGCCAGCAGGTTCTGGTCGCGCTCCAGGGTGCCTTCGGCTTCCATCAGGGTCGCCTGATAGGGACGAGGATCAATGTCTACCAGTGGCGTTCCCTTGCCCACGATCTGGCCTTCGGCATAATGCACCGCAATGATCGGCCCGCTTACCTGTGGCGTGATCGTAGCCGTATACACCGGAGTGACGGTGCCGATGGCGTCAACATACACACCAATGTCGCCCTCCTTTGCCGTAGCAGGGGTCAGCACGACGGTTCCACCCGCAGCGCCTTTGCGTCCACCGCCGCTTGCCCCGTCCGATGGCACGCTTTTGTGCCGCTCAATCAGGATATAAGCTGCCGCAAAGACCAAAAGGACTACGACCCAGATGATTACCTTGACGGTCTTACTTTGAGCCGGCGGATGCTCTGGCTCCAGGTAGCTATGCTCCGGGGCAGTGTGCGAGGAACCATTCGATTCGGGTGGCAACATGTCTCTCTTATTCGTGCGCTGGATTTTGGGGTGATGCAGATTGCTTCAGTGGCGACAGAGGTATGACGTTCAAGCACCCCTGAATAGTTGCAGCCTGGAGATAAGCAAACACTGCAGCTGTTTCGGTCTATCCGCTTCAGCAGTTTCTAGACAAGATGGTACACGCAATCGGAACACCGATTGTGATAATCGCCCATAAGCCTATACTCCTGATTCGCAAGGATATAATCCGCCTGAAAAAGATCGCTTTTCAATCGCGAATCCGCGCGACTCTGAGACAGCAGAGCTCTCTGGAAGACGTCTAGGCCTGAATATCCAGCCCCAAATCCAGCGACCGCACGCTGTGCGTGAGCGCTCCGACCGAGATCACATCGACACCCGTGGCGGCGACGGCGGAGACGGACGTCAGCGTGACGCCGCCGCTTGCCTCTACCAACGCCCGGCCAGCGATCAGGGCCACGCCCTCGCGAAGTTGTGCCGGAGTGAAGTTGTCCAGCATGATCGTGTCGACTCCTGCGGCCAAGACGTCGGCGATCTGGTCCATCCGGTCGACTTCTACTTCAATATGCACTGTGTGTGGCAGCTTTGCCCGCGCCGCGATCAACGCGTCCGTAAGGCTGCCGCTATAGCTGTTTTTCAGAATCGCCAGATGGTTGTCCTTCGCCATCACAGCGTCTGAGAGAGAGGTCCGATGGTTATGTCCGCCTCCACAGCGCACGGCGTATCTTTCCAGCAGCCGCAGACCGGGAGTCGTCTTGCGCGTGTCCACGATTCGCGCCTTCGTACCTTCCGCCGCAGCGACGTACTTTGCCGTCACCGTTGCGATGCCCGAGAGCCTCTGTACCAGATTCAGTGCAACTCGCTCAGCCTGCAGGACGCTCCGGGCCGGGCCATGCACAGTCGCCAGCGTCCCGCCGACTGCAAACGTCGCTCCATCCTCTATATGAAACGTTGTTTGGATCGCAGGATCAGTCCAATGCATTGCAGCCGCAAAGACATCCGCTCCAGATAGCACTCCCGGCTCGCGCGCTACCAACTGGGCGGTTACCGTGGCGTCGGCTGGAATCAGCGTCTGCGAGGTGATGTCGCCCCACGGCGCGTCCTCTTCTAGAGCCATTCGCACCACCTTTTCGATCACCGCTGCCGGAACCTTGGCAAAGTCGCTCATACCACCACCGCTACCTTCTCCGCACACACAATCGAGTGCTGCATGTCCACCCGCGTCTCAGGATAATCCGTACGGTAGTGGGCCCCGCGCGACTCCCGCCGGTCCAGCGCCACTGTTACCATCGCCTTCGCAATCGCCAGCAGGTTCGCAGTCTCCAGTTCAGCGACCTCCGTGCAAAATGGATCGCACCCTCGCCAGCTCATCAATTGCTCTGCGGCCTCGCGAAGACCCTCGTTGCTGCGCTCGATACCGACGCGGTTCCACATCAGCGTCTGCAACTCCCCGCGGTGTACCTGCCGGACACCACGTTCTGTCTCCAGCTCTAACGCAAGGATTCCGCAGCTCGACTGCGGCCAACGCCTCACATCGTCCTGCGGCAGCTGCTCGGCACAGCGCCACGCAAACACCAGGCTCTCCAGTAGCGAGTTACTCGCGAGGCGGTTCGCTCCGTGAACACCCGTACAGGCGACTTCTCCGACCGCGTACAGGCCAGCAATCGAAGTCCGGCCCCATATATCGGTCTTCACGCCGCCCATCCAATAGTGCGCTGCAGGCGTTACCGGCACCGGCGTCTTCGACCAGTCATAGCCACGCGCGCGCACCGCCGCATCGATGGTTGGAAATCGCTTCTTCAAGAACTCTTCGACTGATCCCGGCGACCCGAGATGCGTGGCATCAAGCAACACGGGCTGCCCACCCTGCTTTGCCATCTGCCGAGCGATCGAGCGAGCTACCACGTCGCGCGGGGCAAGCTCGGCATCCTTGTGCAGGGCCTGCATAAACCGCTTACCCTCCGCATCGAACAACACTGCCCCTTCACCGCGCACAGCTTCGGAGATCAAAAACGTCTCCTTCGTGGCCAGCGCGGTCGGATGAAACTGATAGAACTCGATGTCCGCGAGCTGCGCGCCCGCGCGCATCGCCAGGGCGACACCATCGCCCGTCGCCACGGCGGGATTCGTAGTGTGGCGATAAAGCTGCCCTGCCCCACCACACGCAAGAACCAGCGCATCGGCTGCAAGCGTCTCGCGACGCCCGTCTTGCAGTATCTGAAGGCCCCGCACGCGCTCATCCTTTACTACGAGATCACACGCAAACGTCTGTTCCATCACACGGACGTTCGCTGCGCGCACCGCCTTCACCAACGTCATCTCCAGGTTCAAGCCGGTGGCATCGCCGCCAGCATGAAGAACGCGGGCATGGGTATGCGCCGCCTCCAAACCGCGTGCCAGTTCCCCGTCGTGTTGGTCGAAGGCTACACCGAGCTGAATGAGATCACGTATCCGCCGCGGGCCCTCCGCACACAGCACTTCAACCGCGAGTGGATCGCACAAGCCAGCGCCTGCACTGAGCGTATCGGCGATATGCTCCGCGATGCTGTCATCCTCAAACATCACAGCAGCGATGCCACCCTGCGCCCACCGCGTATTGCTATCAGCCAGAGCTGCTTTGGTCACAAGCGTCACGGCGTTTTCACGGCTCAGTTCCAAGGCAGCAACAAGTCCCGCAATGCCACTGCCGACAATGATGATCTGCTTCATGCGATCACCAGATCTCGCGCTGGCGGAGCACTTACCTTCGACGCCGGGGGCAGCACACTGAGCATCCGTTCGAGCGCGATACGAGCTGGCACAGCCACGCTCTCCGGCACCTTGATCTGATTCAAAGTTTCACCTCGAACGAACGCCTCCAGTACCCATGCCAGATACCCTGGATGGATGCGGTACATCGTCGAGCAGGGACACACGATCGAGTCGAGGCAGAAGATCGTGTGCTGCGGATATTGATTTGCCAGCCGCTGTACCAGGTTAATTTCGGTGCCAATCGCAAACACCGTCGGCTCAGTTGCCGCTGCAATCGCCTTGGTGATGAAGTCGGTCGAACCCGCGGCGTCTGCCGCGTCGACGACCTCCATCGGGCACTCCGGATGCACGATCACGCGCACACCTGGATGCCGCTGACGTGCATGCGCGATCTGCTCCACCGAGAACCGCTTATGTACTGAGCAGAACCCATGCCATAGCAGCACGCGCGCGTCGCGCAACGTCTGCGCGTCGTTACCGCCGAGGTCTTTGTTCGGGTTCCACATCGGCATCTGCTCCATGGGAATGCCCATAGCTTTGCCCGTGTTACGTCCAAGATGTTGATCGGGAAAGAACAGGACGCGCTGTCCGCGCTCGAATGCCCATTGCAAGACAGCGCTTGCATTCGAGGATGTACAGACGATCCCACCGTGCTCCCCGCAGAAACCCTTCAAGGCTGCGGACGAGTTCATATACGTCACAGGAATAACCGGCTGTAGTCCCTGAGCGTCCGGCTCCGAGCCCAGAAGATCTTCAAGCTGCTCCCAGCAGTCCATCACCGAATCGAGATCGGCCATATCGGCCATCGAGCACCCCGCCGCGAGGTTCGGCAGAATTACCCTCTGCTCAGGCTTAGACAGCATCTCTGCCGTCTCCGCCATGAAGTGAACGCCGCAGAAGACGATCGCCTCCGCTTTCGGCCGCGTCTTCGCCGCCTGCGCCAACTGAAAGGAGTCGCCGACAAAGTCTGCGTACTTTACGACCTCATCGCGCTGATAAAAGTGGCCCAACACCACAAGCTTTTCGCCCAGAGTCGCTTTCGCCGTGTTGATACGACGATCAAGTTCTTCACGCGAGGCCTCTCTATACTCGCGCGGCAAGCCACCCTGCCTTGGAGCATCGCCCGGCAACACATCCCACATCGACGCGCCTGGCCCGTAGCCTGCAGCCTTATCGTCCAATTCCCACGGGGCATCCGCTAGCGCGGACGAACACATCTTTGCAACTACTCCTGGCTGTTCGCCGATGCGAATCAGCTGGATCGTTTCATCTACAGAGGACACGAATCTCACCTCAAATCAATAGAGCCTGCATACCACGCAATCGATTCACAGAAGCCCTGGGCCTCTTCCCTATTCGCGGGCAGTAGACCAATCCGAAACCGACCACACTTTCACGTATTAGGGTATCGCCGAAAGGTACCCAAAGCGAATCGCCGCATGACCCACGCTTTTTGAAACCCGCTCACCCACGTCTTATTGAGAACCCACTCCTATCTCAAAAGGGAAATGCTTTATATTTAAGGCAGTGTTATCACTACGATCCAAGTCGACCTCTCTCAGCCGCTGGCAGATACTGCTCAGCGTGCTCGGCATGGTCCTGGTGCTGGTCAGTGGAACGCTTTCGGTTACGCACTCTCACGGGAATGCGATCGATGACCACGGAACCTGTAGCCTCTGCGTTTCGGCCCATGCCGTCGCCCAGATCGCCTCGGCTCCGGTCGAAGTTGTCACGTTCCTGACCTATGAGCTTCTCGTACCGCCTACGCCGATCATCCGCCCCCGGACGGTTGTCTTCACGGCTTACTTCACTCGACCTCCCCCTGTTCGCGTCCACATCGTATAGATCGGTTCGATCACCCCCAGACGCAACGGCTCCAACAACCCTCACGGGAAGGCAGTGTATGTACACAACTCTTCAGCGCGCCACAAAGGTGGCGGCTTTCTTCATCGCATCTATTTTTATCCTGGCAGTTTCAGCCTCGGCTCAGTCTGCGGGTAACTCCGCGACCGTCTCTGGTACGGTCACGGACCCTTCCGGCGCGGCGGTTCCCGGCGCAGCCATCGTCATCCAGAACCCCGTCAGTGGTTACAGCCGCAGCACCAGGTCGGACGCCGCAGGCCACTACCAGTTCGCCAACATCCCGCTCAACCCCTACAGCCTTATCACTACCGTTCCGGGCTTCTCTGTTTCGCACAAGGACGTCGTGCTGAAGTCCTTTGTCCCTGTCGCCCTCGACATCACGCTCTCTGTCTCCGCATCTTCGCAGACCATTGACGTCGACGCCGGCGGCGACCTTACCGAAAGCGATCCCACCTTCCACACCGACATCGACCGCGGCAGCTTCGACAAACTCCCGCTGGAGTCTCAGTCTTCCGCGCTCAGCTCACTCGTGACACTGGCATCGCCGGGTGTCTCCGCCGACTCCAACGGTCTCTTCCACGGCCTCGGGGACCACGCCTCCAACTCCTTCTCAGTCGACGGCCAGGCCATCACTGACCAGCAAAGCAAGGTGTTTTCTAACCAGCTCCCAGCAAACGCGGTGCAATCGCTCGAAGTCATCTCTGGCGCTCCCCCGGCGGAATACGGTGGCAAGACTGCGCTCATCATCAATGTCACCACGCGCTCGGGTCTCGGCGTTAACACGCCCACTGGCTCCGTCACTGCGTCCTACGGCACCTTCGGCTCCGCCAATGGCACCTTCGACATCAGCTACGGCGGCGCGAACTGGGGCAACTTCTTCGAGATCGACGCCCTCAACACCGGCCGCTTCCTCGATCCCCCCGAGCACACCGTCTTCCACGACAAGGGCAACGAATTCAACGTCTTCGACCGCGTCGACCGCCAACTTACCCCCGCTGATTCCGTTCACCTCAACCTCAGTGTCAGCCGTTCCTGGTTTCAGACCCCCAACGATTACGACAACCTGAATGTGCAGAATGTCATCGGCCTTGGCGCTACCGCGAATCCGGTCTTCGGCAACGTCGGCAACGCCGATCAGCGCTCGCAGATCCTCACCTACGACATCGCTCCCGGATACACGCATACCTTCGGCAGCGTCTCCGTCTTCAACTTCGGCGCGTACATCCGCCGCGATGGTTACAACTACTATCCCAGCGGAGACCCCCTGGCTGACAAGTCCGCACCGAATCTACAGAACCAGTCGATTGCGCAGCAGCGCTCACTTACCAATGCTGGCATCCATACCGACATCTCGTACGTGAAGGGCCACAACAATATCAAGATCGGTGGCCTCTACTCGCAGACCTTCCTGCGCGAAAACGACACGCTCGGCATCGTCTCCACCTACTTCAATGCTCCCTGCATCGACACAACCGGAGCCGCCGTCGCTGGCTTCAGCGATCCAAGCCAATGCGCTGCGGGGGGCTATGTCTCGAACGGTCCAGCACTCGGCGGCAGCTTCAACTCCGTTCTGCTGCCGTATGACCTCACGCGTGGAGGTGTTCAATACAACTTCAAAGGCCGCACCGATGTGAAGGAGATCGGCCTCTACGCCGAAGATTCCATCAAAGCGGGAGACTGGCTCTTCAACGTTGGCATCCGTGGCGACCTCTATAACGGCCTCACCATCGCTCGTCAGGCTGAGCCGCGTGTCGGCCTCTCTTACACCATCAAGAAGACCGGCACCGTGCTGCGCGCCTCCTACGCCCGCACGCTCGAAACGCCGTTCAACGAAAACCTGGTTCTTTCGAGCGAAGGCTGCGGCAACGCGGTGCTCTCACCGCTGCTCGCGTGCAGTCCTGGCGTCTCTACTACCTTGCAGCCCGGCTTCAAGAACGAGTTTCACGCCGGCCTGCAGCAGACCTTCGGCAAGCACTTCGTCTTCTCGGGCGACTATATCTGGAAGTACACGCACAACTCCTTCGACTTCAGCGTACTCGGCAATACGCCGATCACCTTCCCGATTGATTGGCACAACTCCAAGATTCCCGGAGTCGCCGCGCGTCTCGATGTACCGCAGGTGCATGGCGTCTCGGCTTATGTCGTATTGTCCTCGGTGGCAGCTCGATTTTTCCCACCACAGGTCGCTGGAGCCGGAGCCACCGTTGCATCGGGTAATGGTCCTTACTACCCCTTCCGTATCGATCATGATGAGAAGTTCAACCAGACCACGCACCTGCAGTACACGCTGCCGATCAAGCGCGCCCCCTGGTTCGGATTCAACTGGCGCTATGACTCGGGCCTCGTCGCCGGTTCGGCGCCCTGCTACAACGTCACCGATCCCAATAGCTCCTGCGGTGGCATCAGCATCGCCGGTCAGCCGGGAATCGACCTCAGCGGTCTCACCGCCGACGAGCAGTTCCAGGCAGGCCTTACCTGCAACGGCGTCAAGGCCACGATCGCCAACGGTGGCTTCCAGCAGTGCCTTGCTTCGCAGCTGACCTCAAAGCTACTCAGCATCCCAGCTCCGGGCACCGAGGACGACGACAAGAACCCGGCTCGCATCGCACCGCGCAGCCTATTTGACGCCTCCATTGGCGACGACAACCTGTTCCTGGGCGCACGCTACAAGTGGAGCCTGCGTCTCACCGGCGTCAACCTCACCAACAAATACGCTCTCTACAACTTCCTCTCAACCTTCAGCGGCACACACTACGTAACCCCGCGCGCGCTGAACGCCGAGATCGGCTTCCACTTCTAACCAGTTCCCCTCCCCGGGACAAAGCCGCAACTGCTTGCAGTTGCGGCTTTCATCTTTCATAGCTCTCTTTGGAGATCTCTATGTTTCGACAACCGCTCGCGCCGCTCACTGTCTGCTTATTTCTTCTATCTTCCGGCTCTTCCGGCAAGGCACAGACCCATGCTGTGGACTCCGACGATCCTAGCGTGATCCTGGAGCTTGGAGCCGCCACCAGCTGGAACACGACAGGCGGCGCAGCAACCTTTGCTTCAAACCTCGCTGCTGAAACCACGCCTATCGAAAACTGGCTCGAACTCGAAGCAGGCGTGTCTCCCTTTTACACGCGAAACTCCACCGAATGGGACACCGATCTTCTCTTCAAGAAGCCTTGGACCCTGTCGCCGAAAGCGGAGTTCATGCTGGGCGTCGGTCCCGAATGGGCTTACCTCAAACAGAACGGAAGATCGTCAAACTCTATCGCGGGAGAGGTTGCAGGCGATTTCATGTTCTGGCCGAACGGAAGGCATCGCTTTGGCTGGTATCTGGAACCAGCCTACGACTTCAGCTTCGCCGCTGGTCGTCAGCAATCGATTGGCATGAGCGCCGGTCTGCTTATCGGCATCCACAGAAAACATAGATGACCCCAGAATGCCTCGCTTAGCTGCTCTGCCTATTCCTTGCTCCCTGTCCCCGGCGCTACTTACACTCAGAGCAAAGCCCATAAATGAAAAACTCGTGCCCGGTTGCCCGGAACCCGCGCGGCAGCTTCGGCTTGCTGGCGATGCCACAACCCGGCATTTCAAAAACTTTGCCGCAGGTATTACAGCGGAAGTGGTGGTGATGTCCCTTACCGGCAACCTCATACCGAGCCGCCTCGCCGGGGATCTCGACCGGCGTCAGCCAACGCTCTTCTACCAGCGAGCTGATATTGCGATAAATCGTCGCAATACTGATGCCCTCCACCTGCTCCTGGGCATAGTTCAACGTCTCTTCGGGGGATAATGGCCTGTCCTCAGTGAGGAACGCCGTTCGGATCGCTTCTTTCTGCCGGGTGTTACGAGACTGCACGGAAAAACTCCTTCAAACTGTGGGTTGGAACCCGTCGAACAGCATACGCCAGCGATAGGTATACAGCGCAAGCATTATCAGGAGGATAACGTTTTTCTATGCAGTTGCGCTTTTTGGCGATATTGGCTGGGTAAGAAGCCCCTCGTATAATCTCCACAGAGGCCCCATGCCCACCGTCGGCGACAAGCTCAAACATTTGGAGTCCACACTGACCGCTCTTGGCTCTGTGCTGGTCGCCTACTCCGGCGGTACAGACTCTGCGTTCCTTGCCCACACCGCGCATCGTGTTCTCGGGGACAGGATGCTGGCTGTCATTGCCGACTCGGCCTCGCTGCCCCGCCGTGAACTCGCCGCAGCCCTCACCTTTGCCGAAACCCACGGCATCCCCGTCGAGATCCTCCAGACCGCCGAGCTCGACGACCCCGACTACATCCGCAACGACAGCCGTCGCTGCTTCCACTGTAAGGACGAGCTCTTCACCCGGATGGAGCAGGAGCGCCAGCGCCTCGGCTTCGCGCACCTCGCCTACGGCATGAACCGCGACGATCAGGCCCCCGGCGTGGCCGACTTCCGCCCCGGGCAGCAGGCAGCCGCCGATCACAACGCCGTCGCCCCGCTCGCCACCGCGGACCTCACCAAGCCCGAAATCCGTGAACTCGCCCGAAATGCGGGCCTGACACTCGCCGACAAACCAGCAAGCGCCTGCCTATCCTCACGCCTCGCCTACGGAATCCCCGTCACCGCGCAGCGATTGCTTCAGGTTGAGCAGGCCGAAGATGCGCTGCATGCCCTCGGCTTTCCCCAGGTCCGCGTGAGGCACCATGGCGACCTGGCCCGTATCGAGATCGCCCGTGAAGACCTACCGCGCGCGCTTGCCCTAGAAACGTTGGATGCGATCACCGCAGCACTGCGGCCCCTTGGCTTCCTCTACATCACACTCGACACCCAGGGATACCGCTCCGGTTCCATGAACGACGCGCTGAGCGAGACTCTCATCGCGATCAGTCCTGCAAGCTGATTGCAGACGCGAGACAATAGCCATATGCGCATCGCCTACCTCGACTGCTTCGCAGGCATCTCCGGCGACATGTTTCTCGGCGCCTTGCTTCATGCGGGTGTTCCCCTCGAAGTGTTGCAAGAGGCCACTGCCGCGCTTGGCCTGAACGCCACGCTACGCACTGAAACCGTCGATCGCTCTGGCATCTCTGCGATCAAGGCTCACGTCTTTGAGGCCGACCAACTCGCCGAAACCCCGCACATACATCCCCACACCAGCGAAACAATCCAAGGTCGCTCTCTCACCGACATCCGAGCACGAATCAATGCCGCGCCACTCGCCGAACCCATCAAGGGTTTCGCGCTCCACACCTTCGATTTATTAGGAGAGGCAGAAGCCCGCATTCACAACGTTTCCGTCGACGACATTCACTTCCACGAGGTGGGAGCTGTCGATGCAATCGTCGATATCGTTGCCACCAGTGCAGGCATTCATCACCTGGGCATCGCAGCCTGGCATTCGTCTCCGCTGAATGTCGGAGGAGGTACAGTCGTCTGCGCACACGGCACATTCCCTGTCCCTGCACCCGCCACCGCCGATCTGCTGCGCGGTATGCCCACCTACTCTGCGCACCTCCAGAAGGAGCTCGTCACCCCCACCGGTGCAGCGCTGCTCAAAGCTCTCAACCCGAGCTTCGGTCCTCAGCCAGCCATGATCGTCGACGCCATTGGCTACGGCGCTGGCACCCGCAACCCGAAAGACCTGCCCAATGTCCTCCGCCTTACGCTGGGCTCCTCGTCAGACGCAACGTCCGATACCGTCACCGTGCTTGAAACAGCGCTCGACGATCTGTCACCCCAGTTAATCGCGCACGTTACCGACCTTGCCCTCGCAAAAGGCGCTCTCGATGTAATGCTCACTCCTGTCATCATGAAGAAGGGCCGTCCCGGCACGCTGCTAACGCTGTTATGCAAGCCCGCCGACGCGGCGCTCTTCGAGACCCTGCTCCTGACCGAAACCAGCACCCTCGGGCTTCGCGTTCGGCAGGATAACCGTGCCATCCTCGACCGCCGCCACGTCATCGTCACCACCCCTTACGGAGACATCCGCATCAAGCTCGGTCTCCGCGACGGCATCGAACTGAATGCGGCGCCCGAGTTCGAGGACTGCCGCGCCGCCGCTCTTAGCCACAACGTAGCCCTCAAGCTAGTCCAGCAAGCGGCCATTGCAGCCTACGGCCAAAGCAAGCAGATCCCATGACACGCAACGCCATTCTCCAGCTCCTCGCCGAAGTCGAACGAGGCACACTCAGCCCAGAGGCTGCGTCCGCACGCCTTGCCTCTCTGCCGTTCGAAGACCTCGGCCACACGCGCGTCGACCATCACCGCAGCCTGCGCTCCGGTCTGCCTGAAGTCATCTACGCTGCCGGAAAGACTCCTCATCAGGTCGTCGAGATCTTCACCGCGCTCGCGGCTGACGGCGTCGACGTGCTTGCCACCCGCGCCGATGCGGCCACCGCCGACGCAGTCATTGCGAACTTCCCTTCTGCAAACTACAACCATGCGGCACGCACACTGACGCTCAAGCAGAGCTCTTCACTCGAACTCCGCGGCCATATCGCGGTCCTGTGCGCAGGCACCAGCGACCTTTCCGTTGCCGAAGAAGCCGCCATCACCGCAGAGACTTTTCATACCCGCGTGACACGGCTCTACGATGTCGGCGTCGCTGGCTTGCACCGCCTGCTAGCCGTTCGCGAGCAACTGAGCAGCGCTAACGCCATCATCGTCTGCGCAGGGATGGAGGGCGCGTTGCCTTCGGTCGTCGGCGGCCTCGTCGGCGTACCCGTGATCGCTGTCCCGACTTCAGTCGGTTATGGAGCGTCTTTCGGTGGAACCAGTGCACTGCTCGGCATGTTGAACTCCTGCAGCCCCAACGTGACCGTCGTCAACATTGACAACGGCTTCGGTGCCGCCTACACCGCTGTACTCATCGCGCGCGCTGCCGCCGTCTAAGCGGAAGCATCCACGCCGCATCTGTGTCTGCATAGTCAACCAAGGCGTAGTTTTGCGGTTCGCCACTTGAAGATTAGACTGTCCTAAGCGATAACTCATCACGGCCGGGAAAGCCTCAACTGATTCCTGCGACACCAACGCTGCTGCCGCAGAAGGTCTCTCCCCGGCACTGGAAACAAAGGATTCTGATGGCGCACGCTAGCTTTGCAGGACTTCGGGTGCTCTCCCTTGAGTCCCGACGGGCAAAAGAGATCGAGAAGCTTATCCGCACCTATGGTGGCGAACCTTTCGTCGTTCCCGCCATGCGCGAGGTGTCCCTCGACTCCAACGCTCCGGTATTAGAGTTCGCCAGCCAGCTGATCGCCGGCAAGATCGATGTCGTCATCTTCCTGACAGGCGTCGGCGTGCGCGGTCTCGTGGACATCGTTACTGCCGCGGGCAATCGCGACGCCTTCCTCAAGGCTCTTGGCTCCGTTCGCATCATCTCTCGCGGCCCCAAGCCCGAAGCAGCGCTCCGCGAGATCGGCATCAAGCCCCTCGCCATTGCGCCCGAACCGAACACCTGGCGTGAACTCATCGCGCTGATGGACAAAACGTTCGGCTCAGAACTCGGAAAGCTTCGCATTGCGGTGCAGGAGTATGGTGCCTCCAACCCAGAGCTGCTCGCCGCACTTAGTGAGCGATGTAGCTCCGTTCTCAAGGTGCCTGTCTACAAATGGGAGCTGCCAGAAAACCTTCAGCCTTTGCGTGAGACAGTCCACGGCATCGCGCACGCTCAGGTCGACATCATTCTGTTCACTACAGCGGTTCAGGTCATCCACCTGATGATGGTTGCGCAGGAGATGAACTCGGTTCCCGATCTCATGCGAGGCCTGCGCCATATCGCGGTCATCTCTATTGGCCCCACAACAACTCTCGAATTGCAACACTACGGCATCCAGCCAGACTTCGAGCCTTCGCGGCCTAAACTCGGCTTCCTCGTTAACGAAGCCGCGCAATATGCCGGACAGGTGCTGGAACAAAAGCGCGAACTCGCCTCCGCCATCGGTTATGATCTGCTACCGACTGAGTTTCCACCAGAGCCACAAACCACTGAGCCTGCACCCAAACGTCCCGTGCGCCGTGTAGCCGAATCCACCCCCACAATGGCCGGTTTCACCGATGGCCTAAGCTCCTTCGAGTTCCTGCACGAGATCAGCCGCCGCATCGCCTCCGCCGATCCCCTGCACGCCGTGCTCGACCACATCGTCGGCTTTGTCACCGGCATGATCCCCTGCGACTCCTGCTTCATTTACATCCTTCAGACCGAAAAGTTCTCAGAGAAGGATGCGGATAAGGCAGGAAAAAAGCTCGCCGATAAGCTCGTCCTGCGTGCCTCCAGCAACCCGCACGCCGATATCGTCGATCAGCTTGATCTCTCCGTCGGCCAAGGTATCACCGGCTGGGTAGCCGAGCACCGCGAACCCGTGGCCATCAGCTCCAAGGCATCCGAAGATCCACGCTTCAAGCCCTTCAAAAATCTGCCCGAAGATACCTTTGAGGCTATCCTCTCCACGCCGATTCTTTGCGCCAACAAGATCGTCGGCGTCATCAACCTTCAACACCGCCTCAGCTACGAGCACAAGGCTTCAGAGGTACAGCTCCTCAGCACGATCGGATTCCTTGTTGGCGCGGAGATTGAGCGTGCCCGACTTGAGAGCGAGAATGTGCAGTTGGCAGACCGCCTCGAAACCCGCAAGACCGTCGAGCGAGCCAAAGGCATCCTGCAGCGCGACCTCGGTCTGTCGGAGTCGGAGTCTTACATGCTGATGCAGCGCGAAAGCCGCCAGCGCAGACGCTCCATGCGCGAGATCGCTGAAGCACTTCTGCTCGGCGATGAGCTGAAGAAGCTCAAGGCGTAGGTCAGCATTCCCTCTGGGAGTCGTCACAATCTCCAGCTCAAATAAGAGCGGCCTCCCGAAGGAGGCCGCTTTAGTTGTTGGCAATACGTTTGGGCTAGAAGATGATCTTCGCGCCGAACTGAGTGTTGAAGGCCTCTCCTGCACCGATGCCAGGAGCACCGTTGTAATCGCCGATCGTGTCGTAAAGCGCTGAGCTGCCGCCTACGGAGACCGAAGGAGGAGCAAAGTTGATGCGGTTGAACGCGTTGAACATCTCGGCGCGAAGCTGGAAAACGACCCGCTCCGTGATATGGGTGTTCTTGAAGACCGAAATGTCCACGTCACTAAATCCCGGCGCATAGAACTGGTTACGCCGGGTGGTGCCGTAGGTTCCAGGAGCCGGATCGGCGAAGGCGCTCACATCAATCCAATTAGTGCCTGTAAGCGACCCACTCACAGATGACACGCCTTGACCCTGATAGCCCGTGCGCGCCGGTTTGATCTGCACGGCACGGTCCGTGCCCTCGGTTGTACCGCTGATATCACCAGAGGCGTAGACGGTGAAAGGCTGGCCTCCGTGGAAGTTCATCAGAGTGTTGATCTGCCATCCCTGAGTCAGAGCACGATGACTTGCGCTTCCGGGGATCTCATAGCTGATGAAAGTGGTGGACGCATTACGCGTGTCGAAGTCCGAGTTTGAGTAGTCGCCCTTGAAGTTACGGCTATCCTGCGGCAGAGCGCCGCGGTAGGCAGAAACTTCATCCAGATTGTGCGACCAGGTGTAGACCGACGACGCGGAGAGATGGTGCCAGTTGTTGATACGAAGTGTGGCCTGCAACGAGTTGTAGTTAGACGTCCCCGCGCTCTCCACCTGATTGATGTTGTTGTACTGGGGGTAGGCTCCGAAGAACGGACGTGCTTGCTGTTGTGCCAATGCGGTTGCATAGGCACCCGGCGTGTTTTGGTTGATATCGAGCAGGCTTAGGAGATGACGTGCCGAGGAGCCGACATAGCCGAGTTGGAGAACGACATTGTTCGTGAGTGTCTGCTCGATGTTGATGTTGTAGTTCTCGTTATAGGAGGGGCGGAAGTTGGAGTCGATCGAGAAGACGCCACAGGGCGAGGTTGCCTTGCACGGATAGGAGGTTGTGGAAGGAAAAATTGCTTGCCCTTGAACGATCTGCGTCTGCGAACCACCGTTGGCCGACACCGTATACACAGGATCGGGTCCGCCAGGATTGCCCTCTACACCGTTCGGCGCGCTGTTGCCGGGGCGGTTGTCGAGGAAGGGGTTGAGGTTAGGCGTGTCCTGATAGAAACCAAAACCCGCCCGCAGCACAGTAGTCGGTGAAATGGAGTAGCTCGCACCGATACGCGGGCTAACACCCTTGTGATACGGGTTGTAGATGCTGTTGATCTGCTGACCAAGGAAAGCAAGCCCGTTCGTTGTGGTGTCCGCTGGCCGGAACACAGAGATATCGTGATAGGGCTCGTGGAATGGACCCTCGTAGTCATAACGAGCGCCATAATTGATGTTGAGCTTCGGCGTTACCTGCCAGGCGTCGCCAGCGTTGATGAACCATGTGTTGACGAAGACCTGGCGCTCCGGATCGCCGATGGCGATGGATGCAGCCGCTGTCTGCCCGGCGAGGAAGTCTGCGAGTGCACCTGCGTAACCTGCACCTCCTACGCGGGAGCCGTCAAACGTGAATGATCCTACAGAGTGACGCTTGTAGAACTCATCCAGCTGGGCTTGGCGGAATTCACCACCAAAGCGCATCTGGTGCTTTCCAACGACCCAGGAAAGCTGATCGGTGAGATGGCCTGTGATGTCATTACGTCCCTCAGGAGGCGTCTCTCCGACGACGTCAAACTTTGTACCGGTACTCCCGATCGTAATGTTCGGTGCATTCGTGTAGGGAGCACCCGTGTCAAAGCCAAGTGCCTGCACGTTGTAGTGTGTGTTGAAGTCATCGAAGACCTGGTTGAAGTAATTCACGCCGATTAGAAGTTCGTTTGAAATGGACGAAGAGATAAGGCGGTTGTATACGATCGCAATGTTGTGCACATGCAAAGGAGCCACTTCATAGTAGGAAAGCAGTTGCGACCCCACCGGAGCCACCTGGTTGCCCTGTCCGGTAAACCAGTGAGCGCTGATATTGTCCTTGGAGGTCGGATGCCAATCAACCTTGGCCAGACCGTTCCAGCTATAGCCGTACTCAGGGTCGCTGGAATGGAAGTTGTTCGCAACACCTACAGTGTCTTGTGCAAGGACGCTGGTCCCCCAAAGCGTGTTGAGCAGGTTTTGCATCACCGGGAGGACAGGAATGTTCTTTGCAGCAAGAATCGCCTTGGCCTGGTTCTGCCACCCGACTGAAGGCTCCGTCGCGGTACCCGATTCTCCGATCACAAAACGCTGGTGCTCAAATGTCAGGAAGCCAAAGAGTTTGTCCTTGATAAACGGGCCGCCCACTGAAAAGCCTGTGTTGTAATTGCGGACCTTCTGCTTCGTGGGTGAGAACGGGCTCTTTGCGCCAAACAGTTCATTGCGGTTGAAGTAGTAAACCGTGCCGTGCAGTTGATTGGTACCGGAGCGAAGGGTGAGATTGATGGTGCCGCCGGGGTTGCGACCACCCTCAGGCCCCGCCTGCGTCTGTGCTGAAAACTGGTCCACCGCATCCAGCGGCAAAATGATACCGGCAATACCAGAGACACCGCCCTGGTTCACGGCAGGAATGTTATGCCAAAGGTCGTTGTTGTCAACGCCGTCGATCTGCCAGTTCATCTGGTTCGCACGGGTACCATTCAGCGAACCATACCCACCGCCTGAATATCCGCCATAACCGGGCGTCAGCTGAATCATCTGTGTAAAGTCGCGGCCATTCAACGGCAAGTCAGCAACAATCTTAGCTGAAAGGACGGTGGTCTGCGTCACGGTCGTAGTGTCAAGCGCCAGCCCCGCAGCATCCACCTCTACAGTCTGTGCCGTGGAAGACACAGTCATCTTTACCGGCAGGGAATAAACAACACCCGCGTCAACTGGGATCTTGTCGTACTTCGCAATTGCAAATCCTGAAAACTCGACGCTGACCGAGTACGTACCCAGAGGGAGATCCTGAAAAAGGAACTCGCCTCCCGAAGAACTGACAGTCTTATGCGCAACCGCTGTGCTGACCTCCGTTGCTATAACGCTTGCGTTCGCGATGACTGCGCCCTGCGCATCGGTCACTGTGCCGTTGATAGCACCGCGGTAGGTCTGGGCATGAAGAGCGGTGAAAGTGAAGGTAAGAAGAAACACTAAGCTTGCAAAGACACGAAGGCCTCTGCCTGGCAGCTGAAACATAGAAGTCCACCTCACAAATTGTTGGGTGTTACAAGTCAAGTTCTCGCCCGCTTCATGGCGGGGAGATACACGTAGGCCCTGCCGAGATGCCGAAGCCTCTCAACGACCAGATAGATTTCCCAGGGGACTCGTGAACCGCCCAGAGGGTCGACATCAAGGTCAACCGTGCAGTTCAGAGTGAAGATCGGCGTGCGTCTGTTTCGGTTACGTTACGGTGAATGCGTAAGGATTGCAAGCAGAAAAGATGATTGAAGTGATCGAAGGACGATCCCGTCGTGCGTTTGCAGTACACTTTCCAATCATGCCTCCTGCTATCGCCGCCTCGGGCCTTACACGCGTCTTCAATGGATTCACCGCCGTCGACCATGTCGATCTCTCTGTCGAACCAGGGCAGTTCTTCGGCTTCCTCGGCCCCAACGGCGCAGGCAAGTCCACCACCATCAAGATGCTCACCGGCCTGCTCGCTCCCACCGCTGGCACGGTGCAGGTCTTGGGCCAGGACCTCTTCACCAATCCCGTCGAGGTGAAGCGCCACATCGGCGTCGTGCCCGAAGGCATGGCCCTTTTTGGCAAGCTCACCGCGACTGAGTACCTGCACTTTGTAGGCCGCATGTATGGGCTCGACAAGCCCACGACCGCACAACGAACCTCAGAGCTGCTGGAGTTCATGGGTCTCGCCAACGAGCCGAAGAAGCTCATCGCCGATTACTCGCACGGGATGGGCAAGAAACTCGCTCTGGCCGCCGCTGTCATCCACGGCCCCAAGGTGCTCTTTCTCGACGAACCCTTTGAAGGTGTGGACGCTATCGCCGCAAACACGCTGAAGACCATGCTGCAGAGCATGATCGCTCGTGGCGCCACCATATTTCTCACCTCGCACGTATTAGAGATCGTTGAACGGCTCTGCTCGCATATCGCCATCATCCACCGCGGCCATATCGTAGCCAACGGCTCGCTCGATGAACTCCGCGCAGGCGTGCAGGCGCGTCTGGCACCCGCCGCAGACGGCGCGCCCGCAGACCCCGCGAAGGTGCTCACGCTCGAACAGATCTTCCTCAATATCGTTGGCACCGAATCCGGCATGACTAACCCCGAACAGGAACTCAACTGGCTTAGCTAAGCGCCGCCGCCCTTTCATTGTCATTCCCGCAGGGAATCTGCGTTCTCAGGATCACCGCCATGACCACCGACACCAAAACTCCCCGCTGGACCGCCACCCAGACCCGCGAGCAGTTCCTCGCCATCGCCTGGCTCCGCTGGCGCATCCTCGTCAACGGCTTCCGCCGCAAGGGCGGCACTGGCGAGCTCATCGGGCGCATCTTCCTTTATCCGGTTCTCGCCGGCTTCGCTATTGGCCCCAGCATTCTCGTTGGCGGCGGCGCTGGCTATTTCACTCACATCCAGCAACTCGACCACATCTCCTGGCTTCTCTGGGGAACCTTCGCCTACTGCACGCTGCTCAACATCCAGCTCGGCCAACCGGGTTCGACCTTCGACCCCACCGAACTTATCCGCTTCCCTCTGCGCGTCCGCGACTATATCTCGATTCGCCTCTGCTTTGGCCTGCTCTCCCCCGCCAACGTCATCGGCACGCTCATGTCCGCGTCCATCGCGATCGGCATCATCGTCTCAGCGCCTGGCCTCTGGCTTTATGCCATCGTGGCGCTCGCCATCTTCGCGGCAGCAAACGTCCTGTTTTCGCGAATGATCTTTGCGTGGGTCGATCGCTGGCTAGCCACCCGCCGCGCCCGCGAGGTCTTCACGGGTCTCATCTTTGCTTTCTCCATTGCAGTGCAGTGGGCCAACTTCACCTTCAATCCCGCTTACAGCCACGGACACGCCAGCCACATCTCGCCACAGACGCTCGCGCTCGGACTCAGTATCGTTCACCACGTACAGCCGTTTCTCACCTGGCTGCCGCCGCAGCTCGTAGCCAGCGCACTCGTTGCCGCGAGTAACGCTTCCATCAGTCTTTATTCGGAGCTCACCCTCGCCTGCCTGCTCTACGCCATCGTCTTCTATATCGTCTTCGCGCTCCGCACACGCACCGAGTTCCGAGGTGAAAACCTCTCTGACGCTGCCAACTCAGTCTCCAAACCCACGAAGAAACTCGAGCCTAGATCGGCAGTCGCCACCACCTTCAGCACAAGTGCTACTCCTGCCCGAAACCCCTTCGGGCTTTCCTCACCCGTCATCGGCATCCTGGAAAAAGAGTTTCTCTACACACGTCGGCACACCGGGATCCTGTACGGCCTCGTCATGCCGATCGTCGTGGTCCTGTTCGTCGCGTTCCGATTCGCCAACCACGGCAATGTCACGTGGGTCTTTCCCGCCGTAGTCGCCTACTGCATGTTGGCTGTCAGCAACTTCAGCTACAACGCCTTTGGGCTCGAAGCCACTGGCATCCAGTTCTACTTCCTCGCGCCCGTCCGTATGCGAGATGTCCTGCTCGCGAAGAACATCTCCAGCTTCGCCACCGCGCTAATTGAAGTCGTTCTGATCTTCCTCGTCGTCAGCTTTGCCGCGGGCGTCCCACAACTCGACGTTGCCCTCGCCACGGTCCTCTGGGCGACCGCCACTCTGCTGATAACGACGCTCGTCGGTAACCGTCGTTCCATCGTGGCACCAAAGAAGGTCGCCATGGGCAAGATGGCCAGCAAACAGGTCTCACAACTTAGCGCACTCATCAGCATGGGCATTCTCAGCGGCTCGATGGTGATCGCAGCCATCCCTGCGGCTATCGCTTACTACATCCACCACACCTGGATACTGGTCCCCTTCGCGGTGCTTTACGTCGTCGCAGCTGCCTTCTTTTACGAACGCAGCCTCCGCTCCATCGACCGCTACGCTCTGATGCATCGGGAAGAGCTCTTTACCGAACTCTGCAAAGCTGTCTAATTCACCACGCCAATAAGACTCATCATCCTGCCGGTAACGCCTTGCTCCGCGCGATGGCTGAAGTATGCCCGCCGTCCTTGCGCATCCCGCGCACAAGCAGAGCACTCCGCTACAACCGTTACGTCCCGCACACCAGCAGCCATCAGTTGCCGCCGGTTGGCCTCTTGCAGATCCACATGCAGCTGCTCCTCTTCTCGAAACAGCTCCTGCGCATACGAAAACTCCTGAGAGAATCGCTCCCGCACCTCTTCACCCACAGCAAAGCAGCATTGCCGAATCGAGGGCCCAACCGCAGCCACCAGATCTTCAGGTTTCGATCCGAACTCCGCCGCCATGTGCGCCACGCCCACCTCTGTCATGCGAGCCACCGTCCCCCGCCACCCTGCATGGAACGCTCCGACAGCCCGCTGCCGCGTATCTGCTACCAACACCGGCACACAGTCAGCCGTCTGAGCCCCCAGCATCCATCCGGCTTCGGAAGTAATCAACCCGTCACTTTCCAGCACGGCCTTCCCTTCAGGCGTCGCCAAAGGCATCCCACTGCGCGTCACTACCTGCACCCCCACTCCATGCACCTGGCGCATGGTAACCAACTCAAAATCTTCATCCCCGGCCACAGCTCTCACCAGTCGCTGCCGATTCTCACCGACCGCCGCCGGATCGTCCTCTTTCGTCCAGCCAACGTTCAGCTGCCCCGGCGCGCCATACACCGCCGTCACACCGCCCCATCGACCGCTAAAGCCAGCTTGCAGCCACACGTACTTCTCCCATCCAGAAACCTTCACCACCGAAACCATCTCACGACTCATCCCAAAATCCTACGCTGCGATTCTCCACGCCATTCCGCAAACCGGTTCGGTGAGGTTAACGAGAAAGGCCCCGCTTTCGGGCGGGGCCATGAGAGGCTTAATTGGGGAGGGGGAGGGTATGAGGAAAAATTGAGGTCACCCAAAAATAGGGTGAAAATTAGGAAGGTGTTACAGATAGGACAAAGGTGGAAAAGCCTCTCGATTACTCAATTAGACTCCATTCCGGCCCTGAGGTTGCCACCTTTCCTTCATAATTTTAAAAGGAGTTGACTAACCAAGTTCCCCATTGGAATAACGGGGGCCAAACTGTTCATTTTCTTGAGTTAATCCGCAACCTTCACCTTGCGAAGGCGTCTTAAAGATCAAGGCTGATACATGTTCCTCCCAAGTTTGAGCGATTTTCGCCCGACTCGCCCCAATCCTTGCCCCATCCGCTTGCGCCCGGACGACTTCGGCGTTACGATACCCCGATTGCTTTCATGAAGACTACGACCCAACTCGCCTCTCATCTCCTTCGCTCGCGCATCGGAAAAATCTGCGTCGCCATCACGGGAAACACCCCTGACGAACTCCTTGATCGCGCCTCTGAAGTCCTAAAAGAGACTTCTTTCCTCGAGTTCCGCCTCGACTACCTCTCCAAGCCGCTCACTGCGCTGCCTCAGATCAAGGCCTTCCTCGAAGGCAATACCGCCGCGACCGTAATCGCCACCTGTCGCTGCAAGGACAATGGTGGTAACTTTGCAGGTTCCGCTACGGCCGCACTCGATATCCTGCTAAAGGCCGCCGAGGCCGGCTGCCAGCTTGTCGACATCGAGCTCGAAGCCATCGAGAAGCTCCCGAAGAATACCGTCGACAAGATTCGGGAGGCAGGGGCCGCTGTCATCGTCTCCCATCACGACTTCCAGGCCACCAAAGACCTCGACGCCATCTACAAGCGCGCCGAAGCTTTCGCGCCAGAGTTCGTCAAGGTTGTTCCCACCGCGCGGTCGCTCTCGGACAACCTGACTCTCATGCGGTTCCTCGAGAAGATGGAAGACCAGCCCGGTTCGTCCGTCGTTGGGATTTGCATGGGCGACGCAGGCATTATCTCCCGCGTCCTTGGTCTCCGCGCAGGCTCTGCCTTCACCTTCGCCGCCGCCACGGCGGGCGAAGAGACCGCCCCCGGCCAGATTACTGCACGTACCTTGCTCGAAACATACCGTGTCGATCAGGTTGATGCCGCGACCAAGGTTTACGGCGTCGCCGGTAACCCCATCCGCAGCTCGCTTTCGCCGCTGATGATGAACACGGCCTTCCGCCGCGAAACCGTCAACGCCGTCTATCTTGCTCTGCAGACCAGCAAAGCCGACGACCTCTTTAAACTTATGCGAGAGATCCCCATTCAGGGCCTCAGCGTAACGATGCCTCTGAAGCAGGATGTAATCCCCTTCCTCGAGCGTACCGATCCCCTTTCAACGAAGATCGGCGCCGTAAACACCATCCTCCGCGCGCAAGATGGCAAGTTCTACGGCTTCAACACCGACGTCCCTGGCATCATCAATCCATTGGAGCGACGTCTCAGTCTCAAGGACGCCAAGGTGCTCGTCCTCGGCGCTGGCGGTGCTGCCCGCGCTGCCGTCTTTGCCTGTCGAGACAAGGGTGCAGAAGTCCATATTCTCAACCGCACGCCCGAGACCGCCCAGAAGCTTGCTAAACAGTCCGGAGCGAAGGTCATCAAGCGCGAAGCCGTCGCCAAGACCGGCTTCGATGTCATCATCAACGCCACCCCCGTCGGCATGGCTGGCAATAAGTCTCCGCTTCCTCTCGGCCCCGAAGATCTGGTCGCTCGTTATGTCTTCGATCTCGTATACAACCCGATCGAGACACCCCTGCTCCGCATGGCTCGCCAGAAGGGTATCCACGTGATCTCCGGCGTGGAGATGTTCGTACAACAGGGAGCACGCCAGTTCGAGATCTGGACCGGGAAACCCGCACCTTCCGAAGAAATGCTGAAGGTTGTTCTTCACAATCTGCGCCAGGGTGCCGATCCTGCGGAAGCAAACGTTTCTCCGTCGCTGAAGACCTTTTCGCAACCCGCAGCTGCGGTAGAACCCGAAACTGAACCAGATGTCGCACCAGAGCCAGCGGCGAAGAAAGCCGCACCCGCGAAACCATCTGCGGTGAAAACGGTAGCTAAGGCTGAGCCAGTCAAGCTGGATCCAGTAAAGGCAGCCGCAATCAAGACCGAGCCTAAAGCTGCAGCCGTGAAGGCGGTTCCCGCCAAAGTCGCGGTCAAGGTTCCTGCCAAGTCCGCGTCAAAAGCTCCCACGAAACCAGTTCCAAAGGCACCAACAAAGTCAGCAGCGAAACCAGTAACGAAACCCGCCGCAAAGAAGGCCCTACTTCCGACCAAGGCGGCAAAAAAAGCCGTGAAAGCTGCCGCGAAGCCAAAGCCAAAAGCGAAGCGCTAGTTTCCTAGACACCACAAAGGCCTCGTCATCGACGAGGCCTTTGCCACTGCGCAGAGTTCTACACTCCTGCGGCGATCCAACTTCGAAGAGCTTCCATACTTACCTCTCGGCCAAGGAAACCCTGCACCAGGTCCTTCGCAGGCTTCGACCCACCCGGCTCCAGCACCGCGCGACGATACCGCATCGCCACGGGTCCATCGATCAGGTTCTTCTTATCGAACTCCTCAAAGAACTCCAGCGCCATCACCTTATCGTAGAGATAAGTGTAGTAGTTCGACGTGTACCCGACGAGATGCGTGAACGCCGCATACATGCGGTTGCCATCCACAAATTCATACCGCGAGAACCGATCGTACCCTTCGCGCAACAGCGTATCCAGATCCAACTCGCTCGCCACGCGGTCATGCGTCTCCAGCGAATACGTCGCGTACATCACCTGCGTCAGCGTACTCAGCGCGCGACCATGCGCACTCGCCTTCGTCATCTTCGCAACGACATCGTATGGAATAGGCTCGCCCGTCTGATAGTGCTTCGCAAAGGTCCGCAGTAGGTCGGCGTCTTCAAAGAACTCCTCCAGCATCTGGCTAGGCACTTCGACGAAGTCGCCTTCCGTCGCAACGCCGCTCTGAGCCGACCACCGCTGCCGCCCACCCAGCACCTCATGCATCAGGTGCCCGAACTCGTGGAAATACGTCACCACATCCGAGTACTGCATCAACCCTGCATCGTCGCCCTTCGGCTGCGGAAAATTGCACACCAGCGAAGCCTCCGGCAGTTGCTGCCCGATGACGCCACCCACCAGTGAGCACTCTGAGAACCACTTGCTCTTGCCCTCACGCGGGTGCATGTCGAGATAAATCTTTCCCACAATTTCTGCATCGTGAGCATTCACCACATCAAAGGCCTTCACACCGTCGCCCCACACCGTCGCGCCCTCATTCAGCACGAACTTCACCTGGAACAGCCGTCCCGCAATCGCGAGCACGCCCGCCTCCACCTGCTCATACGGAAAATACGGCCGCACGCTCTGTGAGTCGAAATCATACCGCGCCCGCCGGAACTGCTCTTCCCAGAATCGAGCATCGCTCAAGGTCAGCGGCAGCGCCGCCGCATCGCGCTCGCCGACAAACTTTGTCAGCTCTGCAAACTCAGCCTTCGCTACCTCGCGAGCCGCAACCTCCACCTCGTTCAGGAACCCGCGCATCTTCTCCGCAGACCCCATCATCTGGTCTACCGTCGCCAGATCAGCCCAGCTACGGAAGCCCAGCAACGACGCCATCTCCTCGCGCCCCTTCAGCAGGTCCAGCAGCACCTGCTTGTTCGCCGGATAGCCGCGGTCGTTATAAGCCAGATACATCTTCCGCCGCAGTCCACGGCTGGCCGCATAGCTCATCACCGGCGACATCTCCGGCGGATCGGTCGTCACCACCACCGGCTCCTTTGCCACCAGCTTCCCTTCAACCTCAGTCACACCATGCCGAACGAGGTAGTCCTCTGGCAACCCTCGCAATTCTTCCGCATCGCCGACCTCGATCTTCCGCACGTCATCCTGCACTGTGCGGCTGAAGTTCATGCTCAGCTCGGTCATTGACTCTGCCAGCGAGCGAATCTTGTCCCGCGTCGCCTCGTCCTTGTCCACACCACTCAGCCGATATCCCAGCAGCGCTCGCTCGATGTAGTACTTCGTCGCATCGTCTTCGCCAGACGGGTCAATCGCAGCCAATGCCTGATACACCTCGCGGTTCAGGCTCAACGAGGTCGACTCTGCACTGATGCTCGCAGAGCACTCCTGCGCTGCATCTCGCACCTCCGCCAGCGGATGCACCATGAACATCACGCCGCTCTGGCTTCCCGCCATCCGCAGATGCCAGCAGGCTCGGTCATAGGGCACCAGAGTGTTGTCTACCGTACGCTCGCCTTTGACCGCCAGCAGCTCCGCAATCTTCGCCCGCGACTCCGCCAGGTGCGCCTCTACCCACGCCGTAGCCTGCTCGCCCCCACTCAACTCACTCCAGATGTGCAACCTATCCAATGCCGTCTCCCTTGCGTTTGCCCACTTAGCCAAAGGCAAACATTCTCTCTACCAGCCTACAACTCACGGCGAGGTCCGTCTTTTCCTCACATGAACACCGTTGCAACTGCGCTACCCCCAGCCCATTTCCCGATGCGACCCCCTACAATAACTCGTGTATGCGTTATCTCATTGCGATCCTCGCTCTCGCCGGCCTCATCGACTCCGCCCTCGCGCTCCGCATCCATTACCAGGACCCTGCGGCCGCCCCCCCGTGCGCTGTCACCGAAAAGTTCGATTGCGGCGCAGTGAACCACTCGCGCTTCTCCGTCTTCCCGCCCACCAGCTTTGATGAAGCCCCCGGTTCGCGAAAGGTCCACATCCCGGTTGCCGCGCTCGGCATCGTCGGTTATGGACTCATCATGGTCACCGCATTCTTCAAGCGCTTCTGGCTCACCCTGCACTTTGCTGAGATTGGCTTCGCTTTCGCAGCCTTCCTTACTTACATGGAGGCCTACATCCTGGAAAAGTGGTGCATCTACTGCGTCTACTCAATGGGCATCATCACGGCGATTCTGCTCTGCACGATCGTCGCGGTCATCCTCCAGAAGAGCACGCCTACCTCCACCTACCTTGGTAGCCCTGAGTAAGCCATGGCCGAAACCTCCAGCAAGTGGACCAAGCTCATCTCCGGCGCCATCAAGTTTCTGCCTGAAGGGCAGTGGGTAGGTATCGTCATCGAGCTGCTCTCCCATCTAACCTCAGCCATGGGCGCAACAAGCGGCGATAGCAAAGAAGCCCTCAAGCATATCGAGTCCCTGCATACCGACCTTACGCAGATCTCTGCCGCCCACTCCGGCCTCGCGCAGCAGCTCACCTCACAGTCTGAAGCGTTCGCTCTCCATAGCTCCGGCGTGAACGCGAAGCTCGACGCCCTAAACACCGAGTTCAGTCAGACAAGACTCGCCACCGCCTCCGTCGAACACCGCATATCCGCGATCGAAGCAGCCCAGCGACGCAGCGGTCTCGTGCTCCGGGTGCTCTGTGCTCTCGTCGCAGTGGCCATCATTCTTCTCGTCGTCCTTCTGCTCCGCCAGCACTAGCCTATGCCTCCTCTGCGACAACGCATCCCCGGCGCTCGACGCCTCGGCACCAGCCGCCTCGCGGAGCGCCTCCGAGCACGCCGCGAAGCCATCGCCGAGCGCCCTCGCATTGTCACCGCCAGCCTCCTCGCCGCCGTGCTACTCCTTGGCGGCCTCTCCATCCCTTTTCTCCATGCGCACATGCAATCCGTCGCGGTGCTTGACCTCATCGCCGATAAGGCCGTCCCCGCGCCGCTGCGCCCCGTCGTCTCCGACCACGTCGCCATCTCCGAGCTGCAACTGCCACTACCCAGCGGCACCGTCCGCGCCCGGATGTATACCCCAGTCGGCCACGCGGACGCCCCCGCGATCATCGTCTTCCACGGTGTCCACTACAAGGGTATGGACGAGCCGCGCATGATCGCCTTCGCGTCCTCGCTCGCCGCCTGCGGCATCCGCGTCCTCACCCCGGAGCTGCCCGGCATCAAGGACTACCACGTCGACGCCAACTCCATCGCCACCATCGGCGACTCCGCCCAGTGGCTTGCCCAGCGCTCGCACCACTCGTCGGTAGGCGTCCTTGGTCTCAGCTTCTCCGGCGGGCTTTCGCTTCTGGCTGCGGCTGATCCCCGCTGGCACTCTTACATCAAGTTCGTCGTCACCATCGGCTCGCAGAACTCCATGGCCCGCGTCGCCGACTACTACCGCACCGGCCACGATGCCCGCCCCAACGGCACCATCGAGTACCTGCCGCCGCATGAGTACGGCGCGCTCGTCCTCGAGTACCAGCACCTCGACGACTTCGTCCCCAACACCGCCGATCAACCCGCCATCCGCGAAGTGCTGCGCGCCCACCTGTACGAGGATGCTCCCGCCGAGCGCGCTGCTTTGGCCAAGCTGACGCCCGAGCAAAAGACCCTCGCGCAAGACTTGATGGCCACCACCAGCAACAGCACCCACGCCCTCATGCTGGCCTCCGAGCGCCAGCACCTCGACTACGCCGCCACGGTCAGTCCCACCGGCCACATCGGACACCTCGACACCCCCGTCTACCTCCTCCACGGCGAAGCCGACAACATCATCCCCGCCGCCGAAACCCTCTGGATGGCAAACGAACTCCCCCACCACAGTTTGAAGGCCGAGCTGATCTCACCGGTGCTCTCGCACCTCGACCTCGACGGCACTGGTCCCACCGCCTGGGACGAACTCCGTTTAGTCCACTTCTTCGCGCTTGTTCTGCACGCCGCCGAATCGAAATGATTCACACCAGCTAAGCTCCGTCATTCTGAGCGAAGCGTCGCAGACGCGCAGCCGAAGAACCCCGACGAGCTCTAACTGACCCACACCTTCCCTCCCTTTCTAACCGGCCGACCCGCGCCACTATACTGTCTACAATGCTCATCACCCTCGCCGACATCCGCGCCGCCCACGCCCGCATCGCTCCCGCCGCTGTCCGTACGCCGCTCATCGAGCTCGACCTCGATCGTCTGAAGCCCTTCGGAATCAAGCAGCCTGCTGCGCGCATCTTCCTCAAGGACGAGTCCGCGCAGCCCATCGGCAGCTTCAAGCTCCGCGGAGCCTACAACAAGATCGCGCAGCTCACCCCGGAGCAGCTGCAGCGCGGCGTCATCACCTACAGCTCCGGCAACCACGCGCAGGGCGTCGCTTACTCGGCCCGCGCCCTCGGCTCCAAGGCCGTCATCGTGATGCCGTCGAACGCCCCGCAGGTGAAGCGCGAGGCAACCGAGGCGCTCGGCGCTGAGATCGTCCTCGTCGGCAACGCCAGCAGCGACCGCAAACTGAAGGCCGAAGAGCTAGAAGCTGCCCACGGCTACACCATGGTCCCGCCCTACGACGACCCCGCCATCATCGCCGGACAGGCCACCTGCGGCATAGAAATCCTGCAGCAATGCCAGCAGGTCGACCTCGTTCTCTCGCCCGTCTCCGGCGGCGGCCTGCTCTCCGGCGTCTCCATCGGCATCAAGCTCGCTGCCGAAGATGCGCACATCGCCGCGCCCAAGGTCTACGGCTGCGAACCCGAAGTCGCCGCCGACGCCAAGCAGTCCTTCGACACCAAAACCCTCACCGAATGGTCCGCCGCCGAAACCACCCGCACGCTCTGCGACGGTCTCCGCACCCAGTCCCTCGGCGCGCTCAACTTCGAACACATCCTCGCCTTCACCGACGGCATCGTCACCGTCACCGAAGCCGAAATCCGTCTCACCACCCGCATCATCCTCGACGCCACCAACATCGTCGCCGAACCCAGCGGAGCCATCACCCTCGCCGCTGCCCTCTTCCACGCCGACGAGCTTCCCCCCGCAAAGACCATCGTCGCCATCGTCTCCGGCGGCAACATCGACCCCAATCTCCGCGCCGAACTTGAAGCCGAGCTTCTCACCACGAACCTGTAGGAAGTTGTCAGTTGTCCGTTCTCAGTTGTAATTTCCCAATAAGGCATAGCCGGAAAGCTTCTCCCGACCAACTGAGAACGGACAACTGAGAACCATGCGAACCTGCTCCACCCTCATTACTCTCCTGCTTATTCCTACACTTCTGCACGCCCAGAAGAAACGCAACCCCAACGCCTCCGGCTACGACAACGCCGCCCGCGCCACAGTTCTCCACACCGCCAACGTCTACGTCACCGCCGATAGCTCCTCCCCGCCCATCACCACCGTCGCTCCCGGCCACGAGGTCGTTTTGCAGCAGCACAACGGCGACTGGGTCAACGTCTTCGCCAACACTGACAGCAAGGAAGAAGCCGAAAACAAGCCCGAGTTCGAGGACCCGCACGATAACCCCGACCCCTCCTCCGGCTGGATTCGCGACAAGGGCATCGTCTCCCCCACGACCCCGCACGGCGACACCATCCTCTTCGGAGCCGCCGCCGAGCTCGAAGCCCAGGCCAGTGAACCTCACCCTCCCGCCGGAGCCGCTGCCGCCGCGCATCGCCTCTACCAGCGCCTCTTCGACTACTTCCCCGAATCCCCGCTCGCGCCCGAAGCTCTCTTCCGAGCCGCCGACATCCGCTGGCAGCTCGACAAGTTCGACATCTCCACCCTGCCTTCAGCCCACGAGCAGGAAGCCTTCCTTCGCCCCGGCCTCTACGACGGCGAACTAAAAAAAGTGATGAAGTTCTTCCCGAACAGTGACTACGCCGCCCGCGCCGCCTATGACCTGCTGGATGCCAGGCTCTGCGGCGACTGGCAGGGCCTGCCCAAGTGCCCCGATCAGGAATCGAACCTCTACCTGAAGTACGCGAGCCAGTACCCCGGCGGCCCGCGCACGGCCGAAGCTCTCTACAACGCGGCCTATCGCCAGGGAGTCCTCGTCACCATGTACAAGCTAGACGACGACCCCAAGCGCTCCGCAGCCGCCGCAAAGAACTGCCAGTCCATCGCCGACCAGCTCCTGCACGACTACCCCAAATCCGACTATGCCCCCCGCGCCACCAGCATCGCCTTCCGCGTGGCACAGGGCATCCCCATCTACGGCAGCGACCGCGACTAGCCGACTACAAGCCTAGTTCTCGCTCGGCTTCTCCACGTGGTCCAACACCAGCACTTCCACCGGCACTTTCATCGACTCTAGCTTCAACCCAAGCTGCTCCTGAATCGCCTTGTAAAGGTCCGGTGGCGCATCGGCCTCCTCCGTTGGAGTGATGTGCGCCCCGAACACCGCGAACTGCGTCTCATCCGGCGTCCAGTTCAGCTTTCCGTCGAAATGCCCGGGCAGGCTCGTGCGGTCGATCACCGGCCGATCCAGCACCGTCTGCATCCAGTGCGAAAAATCGTCCATCGTGATGTTGCGGATCGTCAGGCGCCCAAGCTTCGTGAAGTAGAACGAGCTGTTGTCCGTCGGATCGACCGTGCTCTTGGTCATCTTCGGGCTCGGTCCACCCTTGGCGACCGTCAGGACATACGCCGACATCTCCCGCTTCTCCACGTGGAACTTCAGCCCGAACCGCGACACCAGCAGCTTCTTCATCATGGTGCGTTCCTGCGTGTCGGTAGGTGCGCCCGGTGTATCGGACTTTCCTTCAATGTCGAACTTCTCGGTACCCAGCCAGTCGGGTCCATTGGCAATCTGCCGGGTATGCACGTTGTACGCAAACATCAGCAGGTCATTGAGCGTGGTGCCGCGGGTTCCAAAGTGTCCCGGAGGCCCACCGAAGCCCTTGCCCTGAAAGTCAGGCGGCGTCAGCTTGATCGTGGCGACCTCAAAGCTCGGATCAGCGTCCTTCGCCATCGGCTTCATCTTTGGCGGGGGCTCAGGAATCTCCCACGCGCTCTCCGGAGTAGCTCGCACCAGGATCAGCGGCAGCGGTTTGTCACCCTGCTTCCATTCACCCGGAATCGTATTATTGTCCGGCGAGATCTTGCCGTCATACGTGCCACCGATGTCGTCGACATCGAGCTTCAACTCGCCATCGACAAAAGTCGTCGTCTTCACAGGGATGGCCTGCCCACCCTGATCGATGCTGTAGAACGAGGTCTTCAGCGATCCATCGGGTGCCTTTGAGATCTTCAGCACAAGACGCAGGTCCTTGCCCACATGCAGCGTTCCCTGCCAGGTATCGTCGATGCCAGACTTGGCAGGCGCCTGTGCAAATATCTGAGGACAATTCCAAGCGCCAAAGTAGATCGGTGATCCAAGAAGGGCTACCGCAGCCACGCCACGGAACAGCTTGTGCGTCATATTCACGTAAGGTCACCTGCCTGCAAAGGATGGATACTGCCTGCTTAGACGTTCCCGCTGAAGCAGCGGTATGCAGACGACCTCCATCATAGTGCCGACTAATGAATCTACGTCACAGAAATTAGCGATGATGATCGACTTAGAGCTTCAGCACCTTCGCCGCATTTCCACCTCGCAGCGCGTCCATCTCCGCCTCACTCAGTTCAAGCGATGCCAGAAACTCCTTGCCGCGGGTGTTCGGGCTGAAGGGATAATCCACCGAGTACATCATCCGCTCCAGGCCAACCACCTCGCGGCAGCACTCAAACGGAGGTCGCGTAAAGTAGCCGCTCGTGGTGATGTGTACCTGCTCCAGCAGCGTCTCGGTCACACTCCGCTTCAGATGCGGACTCACCGCAGTCAGGCCCCGATTGGAACGCGCCAGCGCGTAGGGAATGAACTCGCCCATGTGGCCCACGATCAATTGTAGCGTTGGCAGACGGTCGAAAACGCCGCTCACAATCATCCGCAACACATGCAGGCCCGTCTCCGCATGCCAGCCCCAACCGGCGATTGACAGCAGGTGCCCCGCCTCCGCCGGCAGGCCCGAGAAGTAAGCAGTCTCCACCACCTTCGGCGGCGGAGCAGGGTGCAAATACACCGGCACATGCAGCGCCACCGCCGCCTCCAGCACAGGCAGAAACTCAGGCGCATCCAAAAACTTGACCTCGCCGTTCAGAGAGGTGGTTCCATCGACGAACACTCCCTTGCAGCCGAGCTTGGTGACGCAGCGCTCCAACTCTTTGGCCGCCTCAGCCGGTTGCTTCAGGGCCACCGTCGCAAACGACGCCAGCCGGTCAGGGTTCGCCTTCACTGCGGCGGCAGCTTCATCGTTCACTCCACGGAAGACCGCCGTCTGCTCCGCGGGAGCAAGTTCGTCCCCACCCATCGCAGCAAGGCTCAGCACTTGCAGATCGATCCCACCCTCGTCCATCGCCGCAATACGTCCCGCCCCGAGATCCAGCAGCTTCTCGCGCATGCCCATCATGGCGCTGGATCCATCCTGTCCATAGCTGCCTGCAGCCTTCAGGAAATCCTGCGTTACAAAATGCTCTTCTAAAGTGATCGTCTTCGTCATGCAGCTTCTGATGCCAAAAGAGAACCGCGGGATTCGCGTCCCGCCGATCCGCGCTCAGCACTCCGTTACCCTTCCGCAATCAGTCTTTTGCGATAAGCCGACAAATATCTGTGATGAACCAAAACAGTGACTCTCTGTGGACACTCGGCCACAGCCTTTGCAATTCACAATGCTTCGCTCATGCTTCGCTTTAGAATCACTCTATGTCTCTGTTGAAAGTTCTCGTCCTGGCGATCGTCCAAGGCCTCGCCGAACTGCTCCCTGTCTCCAGCTCCGCACACGTTGTCGTAGCAGAAAAGCTGATGCACCTCGACCCGTCCTCGCCTGCGATGACGCTGGTCCTCGTCATGCTCCACACCGGCACCATGTTTGCCGTCATCGTCTACTTCTGGAACCAGTGGAAGCGCGCCTACTTCTACTCCGAAGACGCCTTCAAGCGCTTCGCCATCCGCGCGATCTGGGCCACAGCACTCACCGGCATCATCGGCTACCCGCTACAGAAGCTGGTCGCGCACCTCGCCTTCCCCGGAGCTCCGAAGGCTGAGATCGAAGACCTCTTCGGCCGCCTCGACATCGTCGGTGCTGCCCTCTTCGCTGTCGGCCTGCTGATCCTGTGGGCCGGGCTCAAAGGCCGCGATGCCGAAGCGCACGCCACCAACGCCTACGAGCGCAGCATCTCGCGCTCCGGCGACAACGTCACCTTCTCCCAGGCTGGATGGATGGGCGCGGTGCAGGGCCTCTGCCTTCCCTTCCGCGGCTTCTCGCGCTCCGGCGCAACGATCTCAACCGGCCTGCTCACCGGCGCTAACCGCGAGCGCGCCGAACGCTTCAGCTTCGCCCTCGCCGTGATCCTGACGCCGCCGGTCGTCGCCCGCGAGGTCCTGCGCCTGCTTCATGCCAAGCACGAAGCCGCAGCCGCTGGTCTTCCGCTCGACCTGCACGCGAGCGTCGTCGCAGCCGTCTTCGGCATGGTCTTCAGCTTCCTCGCAGGCCTGGCCGCGCTGCGCTGGCTTTCAAGCTGGCTCGAAAGCGGCAAGTGGCACCTCTTCGGCATCTACTGCCTGTGCGCGAGCGGCGGCGTGTTCTACCTGCATCACCTCGGATACTAAATTCGGCGACGGAGGAGATATGGAAGCTATCGTAGGTAAGGTCTTTTTCTGTCTCATCGTCGCTGGGTTAGTGTTAATGATCTATGGCTCTCAGAAATCTAGGTCTCCGATCAAGAGACGTAAATTTCTCTCACTTGGCATGGCGATCGGAGGGTTGGCATTTCTATTCTTCGGAGCTACAGACTTCTACTTGATTCGTACTTCACCTCGGCTGAGCACGATAGGAACGATAGCCAACCTTCATCAGTCGAATGGAAAGTATCAGAGTTCCAATTTCTATGTGAGCCCGCCCGAAGGTCCCGCGACACAGGTTCATTCCCACTACAGCGGGACGCAAATCTATGACGGGGAAAGGGTGCAAGTTCGCACGGTCGAGTACGACCACTCCCTATTGAAGCTCGCGGTTCTTAGTGGAACGAGCGCCGGTTGGCAAATTGAAGAAAATGACGGTACCGCATCATCATGCGTACTCGTCGCGATGGGCCTTCTGTTCGGCGTTGGTTCGTGGTGGGAATCGCACGAAGCGCCGCCCTCCAACACGAAGTCAACTCTGTTGCAGCCATGAGCTACACATCAGCTTTCGTGTACCGGTAAGCCCACCACATCAACGGCAACTGCAACGGCAGCCGAAACCATAGCAGCCACACCGGCACGCTCGGCACCAGCTCAGGATGCTGCGCCATCCAGAGGTTCGCAGGCATCACCGCCACCAGCAGGGCCACCAGCCCCCACGCCGCCGACCGTCGCGTCTGCGGAACGAGCACGCCAAGCCCCCCGGCGATCTCAGCCGCACCACTGATGAGCACCAGCGCGCGAGGGTCCGGCAGATACGCAGGCATGATGTGCACGTAGTTCTTCGTTGCGACAAAGTGCACCGTACCTGCACCGATATACAGCAGCCCCATCACCAGACGTCCAACGCGCATACGCCACTGTAGCCCACGCGATTTGATCGGGCGCAAGTTCACCGCCCCGTCACCACTCTGGTTCCCCCGCCAAACACACGTTTTCACCGCTTGTTCGCGTGGAACAATGAAACTGCTCTGGTTGTTCCCGGTTTGTACGTCGTTCGTCGCACGTCCTCGCACGCCCGCTTTCGGGTCTGAAAGGCGAAGCATGAAACCTGCAACCGCGCGCACCCATTTATGAAGCCAAATCGTCTTTCCATCGCCCCGACCCGCAACCGCAGACTTAACGAGATGCTCGGCATCGTCGTGCTGGTCGCCGCTGGCGCGCTTCTCCTCTCGCTGCTCACCTACACGCCAACCGATCCATCGCTGAACTCCGCTGCAACGTCGGCTGTCGCTCACAATTGGATCGGCAGCTTCGGCGCCTATCTCTCCGACATCCTGCTGCAATCGCTCGGTATCGCTGTCCTGTTCCTGCCTGTAGTGCTCGCAAGCATCGGCGTCTCCTGGGTGCGATCGCGTCCTGTCGGCTCCACGATGTCCCGCGTTTGCGGCCTCGTTCTGTGGCTGGTCTTCGCTCCTGCAACCATCGCGCTGCTTCCTTTCAGCTTGCGTTACAAGCATGCAATTCCGATCTCCGGCGTCGAAGGTCGTCTACTCTCGGACGCACTGATTCACAGTCTTAATCTGCCCGGAACAGCGATCCTCTGCTGCCTCATGGTGCTGCTCTCGCTCTATCTCGCTACAAGCTTCACGCTGTCTACGGCCAGCGAATGGTTCGGTTCGCACTTCGGGTTCCTCAGCAGCATCGGCAACGGCATTGCCGCCCGCCGCCAACGACACAAAGAAGCCAACGCTGACGGCAGGTTCGACACCTTTGAACCGACTCCCTCAGTTGCCACCACAGCCGCAGAACCAGCTGCCGCGCCAGCGAGCACTTCCCTGCTCAGCAGCTTCTTCCGCTGGTTCAGCCGTCGCAAGCAGACCGACGAAGAAGCTCTCGAAGCCGAAGCAGCCGCATCTACAGCGCCGCCGTCGATGTGGGAGTCCATTCCCCGCACGCACGTTGACACCGTTGGAGCGACAAGCCTTCACGTCGCTTCTGCAGCCGCTGCGCCGTATGCAGCAGAGCTTGCGACTGCAGCGATGCCTTTGAGCGCCAGCACCAATCGCCCGCTTCCCTTCAACGAGACTGAAGAAGAAGCTGACGACTGGCTCAACTCGCCTGAGCGCGCTGCACCAGCGCCCATCCTGTCCAAGCCTCAGCAGCAGCCAGCGCAGCCGTTCCAACCACTGAAGCCGCAGCTGGTGCAACGTCCCGCCGCTCCCGCCCTGCCGCCGATGCCCTCGCCAACCGCCGACATCCGCGAGCAGAACATCGCCTTCGGCAAGCGAGCGGACGCAGACATGCGCTCCGTCGCGATCACGCCGAAGTCCATCCGCGGTTACAAGTTGCCACCCAGCGATCTGCTCTTCCATTCGGAAGAACACGCGCAGGTGCGCGAGGACGAGCTTCGTGCCGAAGCCAAGGTCCTGGTCGAGAAGTGCGGCGAATTCGGCGTTGACGGCAATGTCGAACAGATCAATCCAGGTCCCGTTGTCACCACCTTCGAGTTCCGCCCCGACGCCGGTGTGAAGTATGCGCGCGTCACCGGCCTGGCCGACGATCTCTGCCTCGCCATGGCAGCTGAGTCCATCCTGATCGAGCGCATGCCCGGCAAGTCCACCGTTGGCATTCAGGTACCGAACCGCGATCGCGAGACGATCTGGTTACGTGATGTAGTCGAGTGCGAAAGCTTCGCACAGAGCAAGTCGCGCCTGGCAATTGCTCTCGGCAAAGACATCAGCGGTCGCATCGTCACAGCCGATCTAGCCTCGATGCCGCACGTGCTCATCGCTGGCTCTACAGGTTCAGGTAAGTCGGTAGCAATCAACGCGATGATCATGAGCGTGTTGTTCAAATCCACACCCGAGCAGGTGCGCATGATCCTCGTCGATCCCAAGCGGGTCGAGCTTGGCATGTACGAAGGCATTCCCCATCTCTTCACGCCGATCATCACCGAGGCCAAACTGGCTGCGAACGCCCTGCGCAACGCCGTGCGCGAGATGGAGCGCCGCCTGAAGCTTCTCGCGGCGAACCATGTTCGCAACATCGACCAGTTCAACAAGCTCTTCGACAACGGCAGCGAGTACCTCTTCGAGGACGTAAACCAGGAACCGCTGCCCTACATCATGATCGTCATCGACGAGCTTGCCGATCTGATGATGCTGGACCGTGCAAACGTGGAAGAGGCCATCACACGCCTCGCGCAGATGGCTCGCGCCGTCGGTATTCACCTCGTACTCGCGACGCAGCGTCCCTCTGTAGATGTCATCACGGGTCTCATCAAAGCGAACGTGCCAACGCGCATGAGCTTCCGTCTCGCCACCAAGGTCGATTCACGCACCATCATCGACTCCAATGGTGCCGAGAGCCTGCTGGGTCGCGGCGACATGCTCTTCCTGCCGCCCGGTACCTCGCGGTTGCAGCGCGTACACGCTCCGTTCGTCACGGAGAAAGAGATTGCAGCGGTGACTGCCTTCTGGCGTGCACAGGGCGAAGCCGAGTACGTCGAAGGCTTCCTCGAAGGTCCGAAGGATGAGAAGGGCAACGCCGAGGGCGGCAGCGCGAACGATGGCGACGACAACGACGCTCTCTTTGACGACGCAGTCCGATTGGTCTTTGAGTTCGGCAAGGCTTCAACTTCCCTGCTGCAACGTCGTCTGCGCATCGGCTACGGTCGCGCCGCTCACCTCATTGACATGATGGAGCGCGACGGTCTTGTCGGTCCGGCAGATGGATCAAAGCCCCGCGAGATCCTGAAAGCTCCCACCTACTATGCCGAGGTCGATTCCGCTCTTCGCTAAGCGCGGGACCAGCTTCGCATGATCGTGTTTCTGGAAGAAGTCCAGCACACTGAACTCAAAGGTCACCGGCACCACGGTGGAAGCGCCACCATGGCTTGCGCCGGGTATGATCCACAGCCAGCAATGCTTTTCGCAGCGCGCCAGTAACTCCTGCGCGTGGTGCATGGGAATGTCCCGATCTTCCGTGCCTGCAATCAGCAGGGTCGGTACGCGGGAGTTTTCGACCGCTTTACCCGGAGCCGCATCCGGAAGATAGACCTTATAGCGAATCCGAGCGTACACGATCGCAACCTCTACAGCCGGTCGTCCGAGCGTCTTCCAGAACAATGTCCCCAGGTGCGTCTCATTCCCGAGACGCTCGTAGCTGATCTCGCGAAAGTTCGCATAGGGAGACTCCACGGCCACGGCGCACAACTGCGGCGTCACAGAGGTGGCCTGCAGGCCGATCGCAGCTCCCATGGACTCACCCAGCAGATAGGTGCAGCCGGGATCGCGTTTGCGTGCGAAGCCAACCCAGCGGCGAACATCTTCGCGCTCCAGAATGCCGTAGGTCGCGATGCGGCCGCCGGATTCGCCATGCTCTCGCGAGTCAGGGAGCAATACAGAGTATCCCTGCTTCAAGAAGATGTCGCCAAAGCCGGAGGGATCGACACGGTTGCCGGTGATGCCATGCAGCAGCAGCACGGCCTCGCCACGCGGCTTCGGGGGCCGAACGTACCATGCCTTCAGCACTGCGCCGTCCGCAGCCTTCACCGAAACATCTTCGACGCTGGCGTGAAACTGATGCCACACGCGGGTCCTGAACACCATTCCGTCCTCGACATGGCGTTTGGGGAGATGCAGAAAGAACTCTGCCAGCACGATACCCATCGCAAGCGTCGCCACGACGTAGATCCCCGCAAGGACGTAGCCTATGCGGAGACCGAGCGAACGAAATGAGGTGCGGAGTGCCATCCTGCTACTCCCAAAGGTTTGTGACTAGAGAGTTTGGATGCGTAACCAGCGCACAACGGCTGCCCGCAGGGTCTCGTATTTCGGCTCCTCGCGGGGATAGCGGGCGATGGTGCCGTGCGCTTTGCCCGTGTACCAGTTCAAGGCCTGCCCCTTTGAGAGCACATCGGCATTGACCTTGGGCTCACCGCCAATGGCGACGCTTCCACCCACGGCGGCCGCCTTCGCAGCAGCCTCGGACTCCAGCGAGATGAAGGCCTTCACCTTGCCATCCGGCGAAAACTGCTCGAAGTTGTACCGGGTCTGTGAGCGCCCTACCGGCTCATAGTATTCCCGCACGATCCAGCGCTTGCCGCGCACGGTGATGCTGTCGATCACGTCGCTTTCTCGTGCAGAGATGCCCGGCGCACCGCGCTCCCGTGCCGCACGCAGCACAGCGCGCTCACGATCAAACTCATCCCAGCGGCCCAGCGCGGCTTCGATCAACACCAGATTTTTATGGACGATCCAAAGTTCGGGCTGCGCGGCGGTAATGCTCCGGTACTCCTGCTCCGCTGCTTCGTACTCATGCAGGCCGAGCAACGCATCCGCCAGACCCAGCTCGCCGGGAACGCTGCCGGCGTGGGTCTTCAGGTACCCCTGATAGATTGTTTTCGCCTTCGCGAAGTCTCCGCTGGCGAGTGCCTGCTTGCCCTCGGATGGACCACCCTGCGGGACGCTCTGTGCGTTTACCGCAGCTGTCACCAGCAGTAGCGCTATGCCTGTCTTGAATCCGAAACCAGCCATCACTCTCCCATCGTATCGCGCGGTTCCCTACAATAGAGGGTATGAGCGAAGAGCCAATGTACGACGTACTCGTTGTCGGCGCAGGACCTACCGGGCTGGCCTGTGCCATCGCTGCGCAGAATGCCGGGCTGAAGACCGTGCTAGTCGACAAGGGCTGCCTCACGAACTCCCTCTTCCACTATCCGGCGAACATGACGTTCTTCACCACGCCGGAGCTGCTGGAGATCGGCAACATGCCGTTTTCTTCGCCAAACCAGAAGCCGACGCGTATGGAGGCACTCGAGTACTACCGAAAGGTCTCCGAGCACTACCGTATGGACGTACGCCAGTACGAAAACGTCGACAGCGTGACGGGCAGCGATGGCAACTTCAGCGTGCACGTCACCGATCGCTTCGGCCGGAGGAAGACGCACACCACGCGCAAGTTGATCGTTTCCACTGGCTACTACGATCTGCCGAACTACCTCGGTATTACCGGCGAAGAGCTTTCCAAGGTGAAGCATTACTACGACGAGCCGCACCCTTACTTCGGGCAGGACGTGCTGGTGATCGGCGGCAAGAACTCCGCCGCCATCGCTGCATTGGAGATGTACCGCCACGGTGCACGCGTAACGATGGTGCATCGCGGCGCGGAGTTGCATCGCCACATCAAGTACTGGATCAAGCCGGATATCGAGAATCGCATCAAGAACGGCGAAATCGTTGCGCACTTCAACACCACTGTCAGCCAGATAACCGAGGACGGCGTGACGCTGCTGACGCCCGGGGGACCGCTGACGATCCCGAACCAATTTGTCTTCGCGCTCACGGGCTATCATCCAGACTTCGGCTTTCTTGAGTCGCTCGGCGTCCGCCTGGATATGGAGAACGCGCGTTGCCCCGTGTGCGATCCGGCCACGCTGGAATCGAACGTCCCGGGGCTTTATCTGGCTGGCGTAATTGTTGCGGGCGAACGCACCAATGAAGTCTTCATCGAGAACGGTCGCTTCCACGGCGCGGTCATTGCTGCTGATCTCGCGAACAAGCTTCGCAATGCCTCGGTGGAGGCCCCGGAGGCCCCGCAACACACCTACGCCGCAGAATGATGAAGATAGAATCACGTTGCGGCGGAGTTGGATTCCAGATATAACAGGGCCACGACAGCCAATGTCGTCACCGTCATAAACGCATAGTCTGGAAAGTGAGCGCCCATGATCCTCGGCATGAGCACCGCCGCCTTTACCCTTCTGCACGTCGTTATCAGCCTTATCGGGATCCTGACCGGCTTCATCGTGCTTTTCAGTCTTTTGAAAGATCGCCTGCCCAGCCTTTGGAACACGCTGTTCCTCGTCACCACAATCCTCACCAGTGTCACCGGCTTCTTTTACCCAATCACTAAGGTCACTCCAGGCATCATCCTCGGCGTGCTCTCGCTGCTGATTTTGGCAGTCGCGCTCATCGCGCTCTATGCAAAGAAGCTCGAAGGTGGATGGAAGCGGACTTACGCGGTGTCTGCGATGGTTGCGCAGTTCTTCAATACGCTGGTGCTGATTGTGCAGAGCTTCCAGAAGATTCCGTTCCTGCACGCGCTCCCGGCGATCGCGGTGCCTGTGTGTCAGATATTGCTGCTGGTCTTCTTCATCTACTTCACCTACAAAGCGGCGAAGACCTTCCGCAACGTCTGAGAGCGCCATGTATTCGTAGATGTAAGCCTTAGAGGTTTTAGGCGGCGATCTTATGTCGCGCTTACAGCGCTTTTAGGACTCAAATGCATCTTTACCTAGGCCTTCGGCCTAGGCTGATATAGGACGGGCCTTTAGCCCTAAAGCACCACATCCTAAGGCAAAGACCACGTCTCAGAAAGTGCTGCTTCAGCTAAGCACACGCCGAGCGAAGCCCTTCATTCCGACCCAGGTTAGCAGCGCGAGGAAGAAGACCAGCATTGCAAGAATCTGCCATTCTGCCATATGCTCCGAAGGCGTCAACGCAGCGCGAAGGCCCTCGCTCATATATACGATTGGATTTACAAGCACAGCAATCTGAAGCCAATGTATGTGCGGATCTTTGCCCAGCGCGGCCCACGGATAATACACGCAGCCGAGGAAGGTGATCGGCACCACGACCACGCCGAAGATCAACCCGATCTGCTTCGGCTGAACGCTTGTGCCGATCGTCAGCCCGAGAGCGCCTGCTACGAGGCTAGCCAGAATCACCACCGCGATCAGGAACAACCAGCTGTCGATTCGCACGTGCACCGGCGTCGACGGAATGTAGTACGCCAGCGGAAAGACCAGCGCGGCAGCGACCACGCTCTGGATCGCCGAGAACACGATCTTCTCCGCCGCGACCGCAGCGACTGGCAGAGGACACATGACGCGGTCATCGATCTCGCGCGTGACGCCGAACTCGGTCGCCAGTGGCAGCGCCACCGCAGCGATGCCAGAAAACATAATCGCCACGGCCATCAAGCCCGGGAGTAGCACCGTTCCGAAACCACCGCTGCCCGCAACCCCTGCCATCTGCGATGCTGGCCCCATCGCCCCGGCACCGCCGCTCATGTGTGGCATGACGTAGGTGAAGACGAACAGAAACAGCAATGGGTTCATCGCGACGCGGATCACGAACGGCACAAGCTCGCGACTCAGCACGCGGAAGTCACGCCGCATCAGCCCCAGAAAGGCGCGGGTGTAGATCGCCATCCGCACATCGTTACCCGTTGCCACTACTTCGCTCATTGCCCTGTCCCTAATCTCTGTATCTAAAAAGCTACTCCCGCAGATCGCGGCCCGTCAGCCGGATAAACACCGTCTCCAGGCTCGGCTCCGTCGTTACGACATCGCGCAGGCCGTATTGGCTTGCCGTGGTCACGACGCTCGCCAGGACGCCATCCTGCGCCTTGGCCAGCACGCGCAGACCTCCGCCGATAGGCTCCACCACATTTACGCCGGACAGTTCGCGCAGCCGCGACTGTAGCTGTACTGTATCGCTGTCGCCCATGCGCAGCTCGAAGATCTTGTCGCCTCCAATGCTTGCTTTTAGGACTGCCGGCGTATCTTCCACCAGAATCTTTCCGTGGTCGATGATCGCCAGCCGGTCGCACAGCTCGTCGGCTTCTTCCATGTAGTGTGTGGTCAGAACGACTGTTATGCCCTCGGCACGCAGCGCCTGCACCGCCTCCCACATCGCAATGCGGCTCTGCGGATCAAGCCCCGCGCTGGGCTCGTCCAGGAAGAGCACCTTGGGATGATGCGCGATTGCGCGCGCGATCTGCAATCTTTGTGCCAAGCCACCGCTCAGCGCCTGCGGATACATTGCGGCCCTGTCGCTCAGGCGAAACTGCTCCAGTAACTGCGCGGTCCGCACCTTGGCCTGGGTGGCGTTCATACCGAAAAATAAGCAGTGGAAGTAGATATTTTCAGTCACCGTGCAGGAGCGATCCAACGTGTTGTATTGCGGCACAACACCAATGGAACGCCGCGCTACTGCCGGATGTGCAACGACGTCGATGCCATCAATTCGTACGGAACCTGCTGTTGGGATCGCTCGCGTGGTCGCGATTGAGATAGTGGTCGTCTTCCCCGCGCCATTCGGACCGAGCAAGCCGTAGATCAATCCCGGCGCGACGTTGAGGTCAATGCCGTCGACTGCTGTGACAGGAGTCTTTCCGTTGTAGACCTTGCGCAGTCCACTGATGTTGACGATAGCCTGGTTCAATGCATCTTCCTTAGCACCTGATTATAGGACGCGGCCAGAGTCGCCGTCCCACCGGACATCTCACTTCAGGTGACACTGGAAGTATCATCAACGTGGGAGCAGCACATGACGAACATCCTTCAGAACGACCTCATCGAGAGCATCCGCGCGGCGCTGCAGTACATCAGCTTCTATCATCCCGTCGACTACATTGAAAACCTCGCGCGCGCCTACGACCTCGAACAAGGCCCCGCCGCAAAGGATGCGATCAAGCAGATCCTCGTCAACTCGCGCATGTGCGCGGAAGGCCATCGTCCCATCTGCCAGGATACCGGCATCGTGACTATTTTTATCAAGCTCGGACTCGACTGCCGCATCGTCGCCGCTGATGGCAACACTGCAACTCTGAGCCTGCAGGAGATCTGCGACGAAGGCGTGCGCCAGGCATGGCTCGACCCCGATAATAAGCTGCGCGGAAGCATCCTTGCCGACCCCGCGTTCAGCCGCAAGAACACCAAGGACAACACTCCTTGTGTCGTCGAGGTCGCACTCGTCCCCGGCAACAAAGTCGATATCAATGTCGCAGCCAAGGGCGGCGGCAGCGAGGCAAAGTCAAAGTTTGTCATGCTCAACCCGTCCGACTCCATCGTCGACTGGGTGCTGAAGACGATTCCCACCATGGGCGCCGGCTGGTGTCCTCCAGGAATGCTTGGCATCGGCATCGGTGGCACCGCAGAAAAGGCGATGCTGCTCGCCAAGCAGTCGCTGATGGACCCGATCGACATGCAGGAGTTGAAAGCACGGGGTCCGCAGACTAACATCGAGAAGCTGCGTGTCGAAATTTATGACAAGGTCAATGCTCTCGGCATCGGCGCTCAGGGACTGGGCGGTCTCACCACCGTGCTCGACGTCAAGATTTATGACTTCCCGACGCATGCCGCGAACCTTCCCGTCGCGATGATCCCCAATTGCGCGGCAACGCGCCATGCGCATTTCGTCATGGATGGCAGTGGCCCCGTCTACCTCGATCCGCCGAACCTTGAAAGCTGGCCAAAGCTCACCTACGATCCTCTGCACGGGGATCAACCTGCCAAGCGTATAAGTCTTGATGCTCTTACCCATGAAGAGGTAAGCACCTGGAAGCCCGGCGACGTCTTGCTGCTCAACGGCAAGTTGCTCACCGGTCGCGACGCCGCGCACAAACGCATGACCGACATGCTGAGCCGCGGCGAAAAGTTGCCCGTCGACTTCACGAACCGCCTCATCTACTACGTCGGCCCCGTCGATGCGGTACGCGATGAAGCCGTTGGGCCCGCAGGACCCACCACCGCTACACGCATGGATAAATTCACGCGGCAAATGCTGGAACAGACAGGCCTTCTCGGCATGGTCGGCAAGGCTGAGCGTGGTGAGCTTGCAATCGACGCCATCCGCGATAACAAAGCCGTTTATCTCATCGCTATCGGGGGCGCGGCTTACCTTGTCTCGAAGGCCATCAAGCACTCAACACTGCTCGCGTTTGAAGACCTCGGCATGGAGGCCATCTACGAGTTCGACGTCGTAGATATGCCTGTTACCGTGGCCGTCGATACACTCGGAACCAGCGTCCACATCACCGGCCCCGCTGAGTGGAAACAGCGCATCGCCAGCAGCATGGAAGTCGCTGGCGTACCCATTCTGGGGCAATAGAAGCTCAGGGAAACCGCGATCGGGTTGCCTCAAAACAACCTTTATCTTTGCCGTCTGACGGACACCCTTACCACCGCATGAACGCATCCATCTAGCTGATACGCCAACTACGGCGTCATGCTGCACGCGTGTGTGTGCGGCAGACAAGCAAGAGGAGATACGTTCATGTACGGAAAGATCGAAGTTCGCAAGAGTGTTCGCGCAGCATTGGCCCTGGGTCTGCTTGGCGGCGTCGCAACAACCGCATTTGCACAGGAACCTAACCCCACCACTATCGCTCCAGGAGCGCGTTCCGCGCAGGTTGTCGCAGAGGGCAAGGACGGCACCTTCATCTATCACGTGAAGGTAGTCGATCGCGAACTCGACGCGGTCAATTACTTTCATCGCAGCGGTTCAACACACGTAAACTTCGAAGGCACCAACCTGCTCCCTGGTGGCAAGGGCGAGGCTAAGGTTGAGAGCGAACGTGGTGGCATTCACATCTCGGCCAACTTTAAAGGGCTCACACCTGCGAATGGCTTCGGTCCCGAGTATCTGACCTACGTCCTCTGGGCTATCTCCGCTGACGGTCGCCCTCAGAATCTCGGTGAAGTGCTTCCCGCAGGTACAAAAAACAACATCGAGGTTACGACCTCCTTCCAATCCTTCGGCATGATCGTGACAGCTGAGCCGTACTACGCCGTATCGCAGCCGAGCGACGTGATCGTGCTGCAGAATATGTTTTCCGACAAGACGCAGGGCGTGCTCGAGCATGTGAGCATTCATTACAGCTTGTTGCCCAAGGGTCTGTACGCGAACACCGAAGGATCGAAGACGATCATGGATCCGATCACTCGCAACGAACACTCGCCGCTTGAGCTGTACGAGGCGCACAATGCCGCGCGTATCGCGATTGCAGCCGGTGCCGATAAGTATGCTGCGGATATCATGGCGGAGGTTCGCACGGACCTGAAGAACGCTGACGATATGGACAGCAACAAGCACCGCGACGAGAAGATGGAGATCACGTACGCTCGTCAGGCTGTACAACGTTCAGAGGATGCTCGCCTGACCTCGCTGCGTAAGCAGGCCGATGAACGTCAGCGCCTGGCTCAGGAAGCCAAGAACCAGGCTCAAGCCGATGCAGCGGCTTCGGCGGCACAGGCTGCTGCATCACAGCAGCAGGCACAGCAGGCGGCTCTCGCACAGGCTCAGGCTGAGGCGGCTAAGGCTAAGGCTGATGCCGAAGCGGCAGAGGCTCGTGCCCAGGCTGCTGAGGCTGCAAAGCAGGCTAAGGCCAGCGAAGACAGCGCTCAGGCTACTCGCGAGAAACTGCGCGCACAGCTTAACTCAGTCCTCGCTACGACAGAAAACGCTCGTGGCCTCATCGTAAACATGAGCGACGTACTCTTCGATACCGGCAAGTACAGCATCAAGCCCGCAACACAGGTTTCGCTCGCAAAGGTTGCGACTATCCTGCAGCTCTACCCGGGCCTGAAGGTGCAGGTCGAAGGCTATACCGACTCTGTTGGTGGTGATGATTACAACCAGAAGCTCAGCGAGAATCGCGCCAACGCAGTCGCTGACTTCCTCACGCAGAATGGTGTACCCACAGGCAACGTCACCGCCCATGGTTATGGCAAGACGCACCCTGTTGCAGACAATGGCACTGCCGCTGGCCGCCAGCAGAATCGCCGCGTAAATCTCGTGGTCTCTGGCGATGCAATCGGAGTGCAGCAGAGCAATCCGGACGCGCAGCAGTAAGCGCATCCACATTGTAAAAAGGCCGCGGCGAAACTGCCGCGGCCTTTTTACGTCTATCACAACCTTGCGACCAACCCTGCGACCTTTCCGCCGCTATGGCATCATCTCTCTATGGCACTGTCACTCAAAAACAAGATCGTCTTCGTCACTGGCGCGACCGCAGGCATCGGCACGGCAACTGCTCTGGAGTTCGCAAAACTCGGCGCAAAGATCATGATCTGTGGTCGCCGATCGGATAAACTCTCCGCCGTCGAACCGCAGCTTCGCGAGGCTGGTGCCGCCGACGTGCATACCTTCGCACTCGATGTGCAGAGCCGCGAGGGCGTCGCCAACGCGATCGCAGGATTGCCCCATGAGTGGAAGGCTGTCGAGATCCTTGTCAACAATGCCGGCCTGAGTCGAGGCCTCACCAAAATGTATGAGGACGACATTCAAAATTGGGAAGAGATGATCGATACCAATGTGAAGGGTCTGCTTTATGTCACGCGAGCGATCGTTCCCGGGATGGTGGAGCGCGGAAGCGGTCACGTCATTAACCTCGGGTCGATAGCGGGACACGCCGCTTACCCTAATGGTGGCGTCTACTGCGCCACCAAGGCTGCAGAGCGCTTCATCAGCGACGGTCTGCGCATCGACCTCAATGGAACGCCTGTACGCGTCACTACGGTCGATCCCGGCATGGTCGAAACCGAGTTTTCATTGGTGCGCTTCCGCGGCGACAGCGAGCGGGCTGCGAAAACGTACGCGAACATCGATCCACTCACAGCAGAAGACATAGCAGAGACGATCGTCTGGGCCGCTACGCGCCCAGCTCACGTCACGATTCAAAGTGTGTTGATTACTCCCACTGCGCAGGCAAGCGCCTACGTCGTCACTCGCAAGAGCTAGTGCGGGCGGCTACAAAAGCTTAGAGCTTTAACGCCCAGCCAAGTTCCTGTAACAGATGCTCGATCTCACCCAAAGCCACTTCCAGCGCGTTGCGCCGATGCGGACTTGAGGTGCGCTCGGAGAGGATGCGCTCACGCTGCATCTCCAATGCTTGGATCCTTCGCTTCCGATCAGCCTCCTCGCGCTTGGCGGCGAGGTCCTTATCGGCGGCTACAGTTCTGTGGTCGGTTCCTGCGGCGGCGGCTTGTTGCTCTTCCACGTTCTTCGACTCCCAGCCTTTAGACATATCGCTATTCTACGCCTGTCGTGCAAAACCAGCGAACGCCACAACTAGAAGAGGCCCGGCACATTTCGCCGGGCCTCTTCTAGTTTTATGCTGACACCTTACTTGCCGAACCGATACACCACGCCCATATTGAAGCCGGCGTTGTTCTGAAGCGAGCGCGAGCCCGTGCCGCTTTCCACGCCACTGCCACTTGGTGTCGATGCGCGGAACATGGTGCCCACATATGCAGGTGCCACACGGAATGCAAGGTTCGGGAAGATGTTGTAGTCGAGGTTCACGCCCAGCGTAAACGCCGGGGCAAAGCCGTCGTTCCAAGTCCCCGTCTGGTTGGAGTTGTACCCCTTCGCACCACCCGAGAAGATGCCCCACGACTCTCCGCCCGTAGCCTGTGCCGAGATCGCCACCCGCTCCTTGCGATAGAAGCGGTAGCCCGCGCCCCCCGTGAAGAAATACTCGTTGATCTGCGGGTTGTAGATACCGTAGGTGTTATTCGTCAGTGCATGAGCGTTGCCAAACGAGCCGCGCGCATCAGCGATGACAAAAAGCTTCGGGTCGATGAAGTAATTGGTCGAAACCGCCCAGCTGATTTCATTGTTCGATTTCAGATACTCACCACTGTGCCAGCGCAGATATCCACCACCGCCCGTGACCTCCCAGCGGTGTCCATAGGTGGCATCAATGGTGCGCTGGATACGCGCCTGGCGGCTGGCATTCGTCTCGCGGCGCGCATGCGCCTCTTGGCGGCGTTTGATCTGGGCCTGGGTGGCGACCTGCGCCTTGGCCTGGGTGGCGACAGTGGCAAGCAGACCGGCTGCCAGACCCAACAAAACTACGCGCGCTGCTGTCCTACGTACATCACACATTCGAATCCGAACTCCTGAGAGGGTTACTCGCGAGAAAGCCTGAAAAGACGCTTGTAAGGTCTTAGACTCGCACTCTTTCATTAGAACACTATTGGGGGCCTGATTCTCTCGAATCAGGCCCCCAAAAACCTACTTCCAGGTGCTTTCAGCTCTACTGAAAGGCGTACGTTACGCCCGTCACGAACTGGTACGAGTTCTTCTTGTACCCAACGGCCGGGTCGTTAAGGAAGTTATCCGTTGTCGTCACGCTGGCACTGAGCCGCTTGAATACCGGAATGGCCAACGACGCACTCGCGTTTGCCGAGTAATCCTTGGCAACGTTGAAGGCAGGCAGCACATTCAGCGATTCCGTGAAGACCATCTTCTTGGGCAAGGTACGGTGGTAGCCCTGGAAGATGGTGGATCCAATCAGGTTCGTCGTAGGTGTCACTACTGTGGGAACCGTCCCATTGATGCTGCTGGTAATGTAGGACTGCTTTTCATAGTGGAGATCAGCCTTCAGATCGAGTTCCTGCTTCGCGTCCTTGATCGCTGTCCAGCCAAAACCGCCGCCGTACACCTGCTGGAAGCCCAGGCCTTGAGCATAGTTGTGGTCGAATGAGAGATCACCGAGAGCGTAGAACCGTGGGGAGATGTATTCGTCCCGTTCTGCATCGGTGTGGAAGATGCTCGAAAGCGTGACAATGTTGGGGTTTGCGACACCAGGCTGAGCGGGAATATACGTCGGCGTGGTGTTCTTGCCGTACGTCTCAACCACGTTGAGCGTAGTGCGGTTGCGCGGGGCCAGCCATGGCACCGTCGGCAGCGCGCGGATCAGGTTCAGCGCCGCCGTAAACGTGTTGGCGGTCGTTGTGGAGCGAACCAGAGTGGCTCCAGCCGTCGCACTGCCCGTCCACGCATGGAAGAAGCCTACCTTGTGAGCGATCTGCTTATCGAACTCCGCCTTGGCCACAAGGTAGTCCACATCCTTAGTCGGCACCTTCGCAGGCTCCGAAGACGAGGAGCTGTTGCCCGCCGGAGCATCCGCATGAATCAAGACATCGCCCTCTGCGATAGTCGCCGTGCCCTCCGGTGCCGGACTGCTCTTCAGCACAGGAACGCCCTTCTTCAGCAGCGCAAACTGCGCCGGATTTGATCCTGATCGCAGCTCCTTGATCTTGTCGAACGAGATCGTCAGAGTGCCTGCCATGTCGCTTGCAAAGACTACATTACCGCCAGCCGCGCTCTTTAGCTGGCCGGTCAGCTGGTCGCCGTTCGTGAAAACCAGCACGTCCGGGGTCGGCTTCTCGCCGGGCTTGGCACTCTGCGCAGAGATAGAAGGCAGATAGGCCAGCGCGGAGACGAAAAGAACAGCGAGGGCGGCAGACAGAGGGAGGCTTTTGAGCACGGAGAAATATCCTTCGTTTCGTTTGACTTACGGGCCGTTGTGCTGGCCCCGGCGTACAGGTTCGAGATACTGGCTGATCGAGCTTTGCGGGTTCAAGTCGTCTACGGACGCTTCAACCCACTCCTGGCGGGGCCGCATGGTGAATTGTTACTCGACTAGGATAACTGCCCATCCGTTAGCAAAACGTGAGGAAATATTTCGTCTTGCGATCTGCTCAACTTGCTTCCCACCGTCCACCCAGCTACCCTGAAGTCACCATGTATGAAGACTTCGTAGCCGTAGACCGCTGGACCGCCGAGCCGCAGCACTGTGTCTGGAAGGGCACCCTCGTTGCCATCGCCACCCGCCACGCCGACGCCACCGACATACGGTTCGCCGTCAACGGCAAGCCCCTCTGGATCGCAATGCCCAACGACGCCTGGGTTCAGCAGAAGAAGCTCAACAATAAGGTCATCACCGACTATCTCGCCGCGCAGGCCGCAGGCCGCTACCTAAAAACCGCCATCGAGTCCGGCTATGACAACGGTCGCGAAATGTACACGATGAGCGTCGCAGAGGTACTGGAGCATGCCGCCGCCGTCGTCCGCGAGATCGGCCACACCCGTAAGCTTCCCTCTCTGCCCGTCATTGACCGTGATGCCCACCCCACCGAACTCGACTTTGTGAACCCAGGCGAACCCGAAACAGTGGCGCAGTCCATGGCTGGCAAGTAAACTCCCTAATTGAATAAGAAGCACCCCGAATGCCCCTATCGAACCAAGACCTCGAAGGGGCATAGTTTTCGTTGCGCCGTATGAGTTCCATATAGGTCGACCGCGAAGAACACACAGACCTCATCGGCAACACTTTACGCATCGAATCAAAGCGATATCGATATTCAGGAGACCCGCGTGACCGTAGCAACGCTGAACCGCCGCCATTTCCTCACCACCCTCGCCGCTGCCGTCGCTGCGTCGCGTCTGCCGCTGCGCGCTGAGTCCGTCCGCAACCCAAAGTTCATCCTGCTCGGCACCGACAAGGGTAAGGGCATCTATCGCGCCAGCTGGGACTCGGTGACCGGCCAGATCGGTACCCCGTCTCTTGCTGCTCCCAGCGACCGTCCCACCTACTTCGCAATGCATCCTAAAAAACCCATCCTTTATGCATCCAATGAGTCCGCACAGGGTGATGGCTCCCTCTCTGCCTTCCGCGTAGACGGAAAGGCTGCCGATCTGGAGCAGTTCGCTACCATCAGCTCCAAGGGCAACTCGCCCTGCTACCTCTCCATCGACGACACCGGGCATATGGCGTTCGCCGCCAATTACGGCGGGGGCAGCATTGCTGCTGTCAGCCTCAAGGGCGACGGCAGCTTCGAGACCGAGACGAACCTCTTCGCCTGCAAGGACAACGCCGCCTGCGGCATACTAGGCCCCAACGCCGATCGTCAGGAAGCCCCGCACATGCACTGCGCGGTCATCTCTCCCGACAATAAGTATCTGCTCTGCTGCAACCTCGGAGAAGACGCCATTGAAGTCTTCCGCTTCGACCCTGTGGGCAAGGGGCCAGAAGAAGTCTTTGGCACACCGAAGCGCTTCGCCGCGCCCTCCGGCTCCGGTCCGCGCCATGTCGTCTTCCATCCCAACGGCAAGTTCGTCTACTGCATCCACGAGCTTGACTGCACCATCAGCGTCTACGGCTGGGATAAGGGCACGCTTACCCCGCTTGGCGGCAGCATCGTCTCCACTTTGGCCTCTGACGCCGACGCGAAAGGCGCGACCGCCTGCGAGGTCGTCATCGACCCCAAAGGCCGCTTCGTCTATGCGAATACCCGCGGCGAAAACTCCCTCGTCGTCTACAAAGTGAACGAGAAGACCGGCTTCCTCACCGAGCAGCAGCGCGTACAGACTGGTGGCACCGTCACCCGCCTCATCGCCTTCGACCCCTCGCGCCGCTTTCTGCTCTGCATGAACCAGGGCTCTTCCACCGTCTCAGTCTTCGGACACGACCCCAAGTCCGGCAAACTCACACCCAAGCCAACCCTCTTCCCAGCCGACACGCCCATGTGCGTCGAATGGGTGTAATAGCGCGACGAACACCGCATAGCAAACAAAGGGAGCAGCCTCATTGGCTGCTCCCCTTGTTTTGCGATGCGTTTTACCTATCCCCTTAGCGTCTTACCATCCAGCACGAACCGATACTTCACGTCGGACTTCAGCACACGTTCATAGGCCTCCGGCAGCCGCGCGTAGCTGATCAGCTCGATATCGGAAACGATGTTCTTTTCCGCGCAGTAGTCGAGCATCTGCTGCGTCTCCTCCATGCCGCCGATCATCGATCCTGCAAAGGAGCGCCGATTCGTAATGATCCCAAACGGCGATACCGTGAACGGCGTCTCCGGCAGGCCAACCAGGCAGAGCGTTCCATCCAGGCGCAGCAGATTCAGGTAGGCATTCAGATCATGCGGAGCCGAAACGCAGTCCAGGATGAAGTCGAAGCTACCCGTATGCTTGGCCATGTGCGCGGGGTCCTTGCTCAGCACGACTTCGTTTGCTCCCAGCTTCAGCGCATCGTTCTGCTTATCTGCAGAAGTCGTAAAGAGCACCGTGTAGGCTCCAAACGACGAAGCAAACTTCAGCCCCATGTGCCCAAGTCCGCCCAGACCAACGATGCCCACCTTCATGTTCGGGCCAATCTTCCAGTGCTTCAGCGGCGAGTACGTCGTGATGCCCGCACATAGAAGCGGTGCTACAGCCGCCAGGTTCAGCTTAGGCGAGATGCTGTGCACGTAATGCTCCGGAGCAACGATGTTGTCTGCATAACCACCCTGCATCAGCTCACCGTCATAATCCTTCGCGTTGTATGTGCCGACCATGCCCTTGGTGCAGTAAGGCTCTGCACCAGCTTTACAGTTGTCGCATTGCATACAGGTCTGCACGGTCACGCCCACACCAGCCAGATCGCCGACCTTGAACTTCTCTACCTCTTTGCCTATCGCCGTAACCCGCCCGACGATCTCATGTCCCGGCACCATCGGGTAGATAGAACCGCCCCACTCATCACGCGCTTGGTGAATGTCCGAGTGACAAATGCCGCAGTAATCGATGGCCACCACCACATCCTTCGGCCCCGGCTCGCGGCGTTCAAAATGAAACGGTGTAAGTGGCGAGGTCTTGTCTTGTGCTGCGTATCCAAACGACTTCATGGGAGGTTCTCCTGACGGTTGAGATGCTAGTTAGTCGACACGCAGAAAGACTAACCCCGGCTGCTAGTTGCAACCGGGGCCGTTCTTATTCGTCGTAATGAATCAGGCTAAACACATCAATCTCCGGAAACTTCTCGCGACCCTTCAAAAAGTCCAGCTCCACCGCCACAGTCACGCCGACAATCTCGCCGCCAAGTTCCTTCACCAGGTTGCTGGTAGCCAACATCGTGCCACCCGTCGCCAGCAGGTCATCGACGATGATCACGCGCTGTCCCGGCTTCACGGCGTCCTTGTGGATCTGCAGCGAGTCCGATCCGTACTCGAGGTCATACTTCACGGTCAGCGTCTCCGCGGGCAACTTTCCTGGCTTGCGCACTGGCACGAAGCCCGCGTTCAAGCGATATGACAATGCTGGCCCGAAGATGAAGCCGCGCGCCTCGATACCCAGCACCAGGTCGACCTTCTTGTCGATGTAATACTGTGCGAACGCATCGATCAGCTCCGCAAAGCCGGTCTTGTCTTTCAACACGGTCGTGATGTCGTAGAACAAAATCCCCGGCTTTGGAAAGTCGGGCACAGAGCGAATAAGGTCCTTAAGATGATCGCAGTTCGGAACAGATTGAGACATGGCTTGCTTTCAAACTCCTTGAATATAGAGAAACGTTGAATAGTGTTTTGCGGAGTGCTACCAGGCACCCTCGATCTTGAACTCGCCAAGCGACGAGGCCTCTACCTCATCCAGCTCGTGCTCAATCACCTTATCGACGCGGCTGCCGCGCGAACCCTTATGTAACTCCGCACGCAGCTCCGTTAGCGACTCATGATTGCCAGCCGCCACTACTTCGACTTCGCCGCCGTCGGTATTACGCACCCAGCCACGCAGGCCAAGCTCCGCCGCCTCGCGATGAACGAACCATCGAAAGCCTACGCCCTGCACACGACCGCGAATAAGAAAATGGAGAACCATCGCCGAATCTCTAGTCTCGCAGACCCCTCTACCTCTTGCAACACGCTTCCTCCCACTTGTCGGGGTCAAATCGAAATCGACCCCGAATACAACCTCATCTGGTTGCCCTGCGTCCATTATTAGATAGTAAAGCTGCCCAAAACAGGGCAAGCTGCTAACCGACTCCATCGACCAGAGCGAAGCCAGAAAGTGCGAACACAGCGAGTACACACGCTGACGCAGGCCTGCGCCTCTGTGTCCAAACTGATCCAACTTCCCGGAGACCTCAAGGAATTATGATTCGCAGCGTTCGCACCACCCTTTTAACTGCATCGTTTGGCGCTCTCGTACTAGCTGGCACCGCTCTCTGCTCCGCCCAGGCAACACCCACTATGTATGCCAACTCATCCAAGTACCACATTAACGATCTCGATGTGGGTGTAGCAGCGACCGGCCAATATACCAATTCCATCACCAGCCAAAACTACGGCTCTGCCGGTCAGACGCTGCCTCACCAGGCCACTACTGATTCTCCTGGCGTACTCGTCACGGTCCGCGATCAGCCCTTCTCGTGGGCGGGTATCGAGTTGAACTACCAGTACACCAAGTTCTCAGAACGCTACTTTGTCCGTGCCGCCAATGCTCCTATCAACGCGGGCGCCAACACCCCAGTCTTTGTGCCCACCAGCGTTCATGAAGCGACTGCCGCTTATCTGTACCACGCAAAGATGAAGCGAGTGAAGCCGTATGCAGGCATCGGCGGCGGAGCTCTCTACTTCACTCCCACTACCGCACGACCGAATCAGTGGCGCGCTACGGGCCTTGCTGAGGTCGGCTTGGATCTACAGACCAGTTCTAAACTCGGCTTTCGCTTTGGCGGACGCGGCCTCTTCTACCGCGCTCCCAACTTTACTGACACCTCTCTCGCCTCGTCCCGCTGGGTTTCAAGCACCGAGCCTTACGCTGGTGTGTACATCAAGTTCTAAAGTTCATTTCGCAACAGACACGAAGGGCGCAGCTACAAGCTGCGCCCTTCGTGTTTATGCTTCAAGCAAATTCTGAAATCGGAAACATCGCGCTGATGTTGGGACCCCCTGTGCCCCGTTGGGTGCATGCTGATTGGCAATCTATTACCTATGTCAGGCCTTAATGGGAAAGGTTGCATCGGACAAAAAGAAGACTTCAGAAAGTTAACAACCAACTCTTGTGAGATCACATCTTTGTTTGCTGCTGTTGGTTTAAAAGGAAATTTCCGACCCGGGCCCCCTGGCACTCGTGCGAGATCTGCGAGCTGCTGACGACATCAACCTTAGAAAAATATGCATTGTCGACTAACTTGGTGACCTCACCGAGAAAGCGAACTTGCGCGTTTCTAAAACCTAAACCAGGAGAACCATAGAGATGAGCCGCCTTTCACAACGCATACTCCACGTTGCCTGCTTCACCTTACTTTCTGCTGCCTCAAGTGCTCAGTTTTACAAGTTGCACGATGCTGACCTGGGAGTGGCTGCCACTGGCCAATACACCAGCATCATCTCCTCGGCAACTCCATCCATTACATCCTCCACCGCTGCACAAGGGCAAAGCTGCCTCTGGCAAAGCGGAGAGTCTGCAATCCACAGCGACCATGAAGTTTGGTCCTGCGCAGCGGTGCAGAGCGACCCTATCAATGCGATGCAGCCACTCACCACCAACTCCCCAGGAGTGTTGGTCAGCTTTCGCGACCGGCCCCTGCCTTGGGCCAGCGTTGAGGTGAATTACCAGTACACGAAGTTCTCCGAGCGCTATGTTGGGGCCGATGGAGATACCGCGATCAGCGATGCAGTCAACATCCCCACGAATATGCAGGAGGTTACAGCCGCCTACCTCTTGCGCTTCTATCACCATAAGAGGGTGAATCCATTTCTTTCAGCCGGAGGCGGAGCGTTGTGTTTTACGCCAGTCACGGCTCGCACAACGCAGTGGCGCGGAACGGGCCTCGTAACCCTCGGTGTGGATTTGCAGACAGACTCGCGGCTTGGATTCAGAATCGGAGCGCGCGATCTGATCTACCGTGCGCCTACCTATGCCCTTAGCAGCGTCCCTTCTACCTGGGTGTCGACGGAGGAGCCGTACGCTGGCGTGTATGTAAAGTTCTGAAGAGCGAGCAGTTCGCAAACCAAAGGGCGCAGCCAATAGCTGCGCCCTTTGTGTCTTACCACGCAAATTTATGCGCGCGACATGTATGTGCCTTCTGCTGTATCGATGCGGATCTTTTCACCCTCGTTGATGAACGGCGGTACCTGCACAACCAGACCCGTCTCCATCTTGGCAGGCTTAGTTACCGAGCTCGCCGTCGCCGACTTGATGCCCGGCTCCGTCTCCGTGACAGTCATCTCCACCGAGGTTGGCAACTCAATACCAACAGCTTTGCCATCGTGGAAGCTGACTTCAATCAGGAGGTTCGGCGTCAGGTATTCAACCGCATCGCCGAGCGTCTCGTGCTTCAACACGGTCTGCTCGTAGGTATTCTGGTCCATAAAGTAGTACTCGTCGCCGTCGTTGTAGAGGAACTCCATCTTGATCGCCTCTACGTGGACGCGATCAATGGGGTCTGGCGAGCGGAAGCGCTCGGTGTACATAGCGCCCGTGCGGATGTTCTTGAGCTTGGCCTGGATGAAGGCGCGCAGGTTGCCGGGCGTACGGTGTTCGATGGCAAAGACTAGGTGCAGATCGTCTTTGAACTTGATGACCATGCCGGGGCGCATCTGTGTGGCGGGAATAGACAAGAGAAAACTCCTGAAAAACTTGGGTGTGGATTGGCGGGCGCACGCTGCAGCCCAACCTTCCTATTGTAGCCGAGCGACCCTATTTCGCCGTAATCGCTACTGTTTCGCTGGCGATTCATCCGGCGTATACCCGGCATGGAAAATCTTGCGGAAGAACCGCCCGATCGAGCGCACAAAGGCGCCTGGCCCCGAATGCGACGGCTTATTCGGTGTGGCGGTCGCCGCTGTGGAACTCACTGGCTTTCGCACGTCGGCCTCGTTCGGGTCGTCGTTCTTATAGCTCATCGTGACGTTCACCTGAGTGTGCACAACACCATCCGGAGTCGAGTTGTTCGGCGGCGTCACTGGCGCCAGTCCCGCACTCTCTGCGGCCGGGAACGGATGTTCCCTCTCCGCGGCCGTCATTTTGCCGGAAGGCTTATCGACCATGCAGCCACATTCGGACCGCTCGTTATCGACGACCTCCCGCAGGCTGCCGTGCTCGAAGAGCACATGTTGGCCCGGAATCACGCGGTAGGTTCGCGTCGAATACGGATCGCTCAGGATCAGCACTGGCGCTTTGGCACCGGCGTTCTGCACGCAGGTATCGCCGTTCGTCGTGACGCGCACCCGCAGGTCGTAGATTCCCGGAGCTTCCAGCACAAACCGTATGTCCGGCGTCAGCATCACGTCGTGCATGTCAGCCGCGCCATGCAGTTCCACCGCACCGCGATCCAGCCCAAACAGCAGCGCTGGACCTCCGCCAGAGTGGAGCAGGTGAAACTGGCTGGTCGAACAGAGCAGCAGTTCGCCGCCACGACTCAGCGCAATTGGAGCAGTGTGATCGAGCGCCGTGATGCCGGCGTTCGAGACCAGGCTTGCCTTCACACCAGAAACCTGCAAACCACCTGTTACCTGAGCGTCCTGCGTGGACAATGTGCCCATGACCTGCTGCGCGGCTGCAACGGGCGTCAACATCGCGAGTGTGAGGAGGAGTCGCTGCATGATCTACTTTTTCACGAAGTTCGCAATCAACCGCATTCCGTGGTCCGTCAGAACCGATTCAGGATGGAACTGTACGCCTTCGATCGGCAGCGTCTTGTGACGAAGCGCCATAATCATTCCGGCATCGCCTTCGCCTTCGCGGACGCGGGCTGAGACCTCGAGTTCTGCGGGAAGCGTCTTCTCATCCACTATCAGCGAGTGATACCGCGTGCAGGTCATCGACTTTGGGATGCCTTTGAAGATCGTCTTGCCATCGTGCGCGACTTCGCTGGTTTTGCCATGCATCAAGTGCGGCGCGCGGATCACGTCTCCGCCGAAGGCAGCTCCGATTGCCTGATGTCCTAAACAGACGCCGAGCGTTGGAATCTGCTGTTTCTTCGGCAGCGATGCCAAATGCTGGACGAGCGGAACAAGAACTCCTGCTTCCTGCGGAGTGCAAGGTCCGGGCGAGAGCAGAATGTGGTCTGGTTTCAGCGCTACGATCTCTTCCGGCGACAGCTCGTCGTTTCGGCGGACGACAACTTCCTCGCCCAACTCGCCGAGATATTGGACCAGGTTGTAGGTGAAGCTGTCGTAGTTGTCGAGAACGAAGACCATAGGGCCATTCTAACTGCCTACCCCCTCTCCCCCTATACTTTTGGGGTCAAAGTCTTGAGGGCGTAACGGTTAGGGCTGGACTTGGGTCGCCGTTTCTGTAGTCTTCGTTTGTCAAAAGGGCCGGACGACGCTAAGTCGTTTGGAGGAGAGCCCGGGGAGGCCGCGCAATCTCTTCTTACTTTCTATTATAAGTGCCGTGTCAATAGCTTGAGGTGGGTGGGACAACGAAATTGCTCTGCGCGCGCTCCTACTTGAGTATGTTCTTCCTAAGTCCAACTCGTGCGAAGCATTTTGCCGCCATGGTCATGATTGGCGACGGCGTTATGGCGATGATCAACCCTGAACGCGACGCGAAGGCCTGGAAGAAAGGGCCGAAGCCGTGGCGCAATTTCATGCACCACCTCTCGAGGAAGCCTACCCTTACGCGGGTGATCGGTGCTGCGCAGATCGCTGGCGGGATTTATTGGGCACTAAAGCAAGACGAAATGGACTAGCAGCTCAAAAGCATCCCTGGCCGTCTTCATGCACGAAGTCTCTCCGCGGCTAAAGCCGGGAAAAGAGTGGCTTGCATTGGCATGGCTGAAGCTAAGCCCCACCGATCTTCGCCCTTCCAAACGCGAGAGTCTTACGAAGCTCGGCGAAATCTCTGCGCCGCGTTAGGATATGTTCCGCGCTCGTTCGATGGCGCGGACTACGGCCTTTGCCTTGTTGCCGCATTCTTCGTACTCGGTTTGCGGCACGGAGTCGGCGACGATGCCTGCGCCTGCCTGGATGTGGCCCTGTTCGCCGTCCATGAAGAGGGTGCGGATGGCGATGCAGCTATCCAAATTTCCGGAGAAGTCTGCATAGATAATCGCTCCGCCGTAGACGCCGCGGCGGGAGGGTTCGAGTTCCTCGATGATCTCCATGGCGCGGATCTTGGGAGCACCGGACAGGGTGCCTGCCGGGAAGCAGGCGCGCAGGGCGTCGAGTGGGGCGAGATCTTTGCGCAGGGTGCCCTGCAGCGCGCTTACCAGGTGCATGATGTGGGAGTAGCGCTCCACGAACATCAGTTCCTTCACCTTCACGCTGCCAAACTCGCTGACGCGGCCGAGGTCGTTGCGACCGAGGTCCACCAGCATCACGTGCTCGGCCACTTCTTTGGCGTCAGCGCGGAGGCTCGTCTCCATGGCGCGATCCATCTCTACGTCGGCACCGCGTGGGCGCGAGCCTGCGATGGGGCGGTACTCAATGGTGCCGTTCTTCACACGCACCAGCATCTCGGGGGAAGAGCCAACGATGTGGTGGAACTCCTGCTTCGCCTTCCCACCGCGCTTCTTCGATTTGAGTTTGGGAGAGCGGATGAAGTACATGTACGGCGATGGGTTGACGATGCGCAGCGAACGGTAGATATCGAAGGCGTCGACGCCGGGGGTGCAATCGAAGCGCTGCGACAGCACGCATTGAAAGACGTCGCCTGCGGTGATGTAGTCCTTGACCTTGTCCACAGCGCGCAAAAACTGCTTCGCAGGGGTGCGGTGCGTGAGCTTCAATGGGCCGAGGGCCTTCGCGCTGCGGCGCGGCTTGGGCAGCGGGATAGCGGAGCTGAGGAGTTTTTCCAGCCGGTCGAGGCGACGGTTAGCCTGCGCATAGGCCGCCGTATCTACAGGGCCGCGCGTGCCTACCGTGACGATGAGATGGATGGCCTTCTTGACGTGATCGAAGGCCAGCACCTCGTCGAAGAACATCAGGTGCGCGTCGGGCACGTTGAGCTCTTCCGCAGCGAGGGTTGGGAGCTTTTCGATCGAACGCACGATGTCGTAGCTGAAGAAGCCGACGGCGCCTGCGGTGAAGGGTGGCATACCGGGCAGCTTCGCGGGGGTCTCGCCCTCAAGAGACTGCTTCAGTTCAGTGAAGATGTCGCCGGTGTAGGTGCGGGCCTTGCCTTTACCACTCTCTGTCGCCGAGATTTTGCCGTCGCGGGCGGTCATGCGCTTGTAGGGACGGATGCCCATGAAGGTGTAGCGACCCACGTGCTCGCCGCCTTCAACGGACTCTAGCAGAAACGCCTCCGGCTCAAGCGCGGCCACATGCAAAAACGCCGACACAGGAGTTTCCAGGTCAGCGGTCACCACACGGGTTACGGGCACCAAGGTATGCGTGCGAGCGAGCTTTTGGTATTCGCGAAGAGACGGGGTGGTAAGAGCGCGTGAGACGGGCATCTGTCTATGATACCGGCGACGATGCCCGTCTCACCACTTACAGCTGACTACGGATGATCGGGGTGTCCGCCATCATCGTGATGCTCGCCCGGAGGCGGGGGTGGGGGATAGTGATCGTCATGATGGTGGCGGTGATAGCAGCCTGCAAGACCGAGCGTCATGATGCTGGTGAGCACCATGGTCGCGATCGAACTCTTTCGAATGGACGTCATGTAGGTTTCTCCTGAGAACGGGCTATCAACAACGTCCGTGATCGCCCCCACTGTCTCTGATGCAAGGTATTGCGTTCGCGAAGATCGCAGCGCGCGAAGACCGCACAAAGCGGTGCGGCTTGCGCACATCGGCAGGTGCTTGCGCAAGTCAGATCGGAGTGATCTTTATGACTCAAAGAGGACACGGTGTAGCTTGCGGGTCGTCGATTTATCGGCCTATACTCTGCAAGTTTGGTTACAGATGCCTGTAACGAAACGAAGAAGGTTGCCACGATAAAGTGACGCCATCGGACCTCTGCGGACGTCTAATCTCCGCAGTCGGAATCGAGGAAGACACATGGCCGACGAAACATTGATCCCGAGCAACGCGGCACTGGCAGCGCACCCCACGCTCGGACGAGAGAAGGAAACACCGATGCAATCCGTAGTGAAAGAAACAGCACCTGCGCTGACGCTGGCGCAGGAGACAAACCCGTGGGAGGCCCAGGCCGCCCGTTTTGATGAAGCCGCACACCGCCTGAAGTTGGACGATGGCATATGGAAGGTATTGCGCTATCCGGCGCGCGAGATCATCGTACACATCCCGGTACAGATGGACGATGGCCGCATCGAGGTCTTTACCGGCTATCGCGTGCAGCACTCGGTGGCTCGCGGTCCCGGTAAGGGCGGCATCCGCTATGCGCCCGATGTTTCCCTGGACGAGGTGCGCGCGCTGGCCAGCTGGATGACGTGGAAGTGCGCGGTGGTGAACATTCCCTTTGGTGGAGCGAAGGGTGGGATCATCTGCGATCCCAAGTCGATGTCGCAGGGCGAGCTGGAACGGATGACGCGGCGGTATACGGCGGCGCTGATCGAGTTCATTGGACCAGAGAAGGACGTGCCCGCGCCGGATATGAATACGAATGAGCAGACGATGGCGTGGATCATGGACACGTACTCGATGCACATGGGACAGACGATCAACGCGGTGGTGACGGGCAAGCCGGTGAACCTTGGCGGTTCGCGTGGACGGCGCGAGGCTACGGGGCGCGGCATCAGCATTGTGACCGACCAGGCACTGAAGCACCTGAACATGGTTCCGGCGGAGACGACGGTGATTGTGCAGGGGTTTGGCAACGTCGGTTCCAACTCTGCGAAGCTGCTTTGGGACAAGGGCTACAAGGTGATCGGCATTGGCGAGTATGACGGTGCGCTGTTCAACGCTGACGGTATCGACATCAGCGAGCTGCTGGAGTTCAAGGCGAAGAAGGGGACGATCCATGGCTTTCCCGGAGCGCAGGCCGCGGACAAGGACGAGATCCTGGTGAGCAAGTGCGATGTGTTGATTCCGGCGGCGACGGAGAATGTGATTACGAGCCGAAATGCTGCGAAGCTGCAATGCCGGATTCTTTGCGAAGGCGCAAATGGGCCAACGACGACGGTTGCGGACAAGATTCTCGAGGAGAAGGGGATCTTCGTGATTCCCGACATTCTTGCGAATGCTGGCGGCGTGACGACGAGCTACTTCGAGTGGGTGCAGGACCGCATGGGCTACTTCTGGACCGAGGATGAGGTAAACCAGCGGCTGGAACGCATCATGATCGACAGCTTCAACGATGTGCTGCAGTACTCGGTGGCGCACGGAGTAAATAACCGGACGGCAGCGTATATGCTGGCGATCGACCGCGTGGCGTATACGACAAAGCAGCGCGGGATGTATGCGTAAAGGCAGGGACTAGAAGAGCGAAAGGCCGCCTCAAGTGGGCGGCCTCTGCTTTGGGTGGAATGCGGCTAGAGTGTGGCGGTGTACGTTACGGTTTGGGACTGCGTGCCTTCGTATTGTCCGCTGGGGCCGGCTGTGGGGGCTGCCGTTACGGTGAAGCTGTAGGTGCCGGGCTTGGTGCCGAGGTCGGTGCAGCCGACGGTGCCGCAGCCGTTGAGCATGGGCATCGCGCAGAGAGCGAGGACGAGCAGTGCGGCTTGCAGGAGCTTGCGACGGCGTCGGGTGGTGATGCCGAGCAGCAACAAGATGGCGGCGAAGCCGAGGCCGCCTTCGGCGATGCTGCGATCTCGGTTCGAAGCTACGAAGTCTCCGGTGTTGCTGTTGCAGTTGTGCGGGGCGGCGGGGGTAAGTGAGAGCGTGGTGGTGCCGCCGCCTGCGGGGATCGTTGTGAGGGCGAAGCTGCAGGTGGCTTCGTTGGTGAGGCCGGTGCAGGTGAGCGCGATGGGTTCGCTGTAGCCGTTGACTTCCTGGATGGTGACGGTGATCGGGGTGGCGACGCCTAGCAGGGCCTTGTCGATGGTGGTGGGGGTGACGGTGAGGATGTAGCCGGGAGCTCCGCCGAGGGGTAGCGGAGGATTGACGACCTGCGCTACGGGGGTTGAGACGGAGGCGGTGAAGTCGGTGGTCGCGGCGTAGCTGGCGGTGATGTTGTGCGTACCGACGGCGAGAGCGGTGGTGCTGTAGGTCGCTACACCTGAGGTGTTCAGGGTGCCGATGCCCAGCGAGGTTGTGCCGTCGAGGAAGGTGACGTTGCCGGTGGGCGTGGCATAGGGAGCCGCAACGACTGCCGTGAACGTGACCGAGTTGCCGAGGTAGGAGGGGTTGAGCGAACTCGTCAACGAGGTTGTGGTGGGGTCGGGGACGATCTGGACGGTGTATGTGGGCGAGGTCGAGCCGGCGTATTCGGCGTCGCCGGAGAAGACGGCGTAGATGGTGTACGTGCCGACGCCAAGATTGGCTCCGGTGCTTGCGGGGCAGGAGGTGGTAAGGCCTGGGGCTACGGGCAGGGTGCAGACGAGCGCGCCATTGATGTAGACCTTGGTGTTGCCGCCGGAGCTGGAGCCTGTGACCACGATCTGCGCGGTGTCTCCGATGATCTGTCCGTAGTCGATTGGCGTCACGAGGCCATTGATGACGATGCTGGAGACGCCGTAGACGTTCTGCACGAGAGGCGCACTCACCGAGCCGAGGAAGTCGGTCGTCGTGGCGTAGCTCGCGGTGATGCTGCTCGCGCCGAGAGGTAGCGTCGAGGTACTGAAGGTGGCGACTGCGCTGTCGCCGGTGGAGGCTGTCAGCGTGCCTGTGCCGAGGAGCGTAGTGCCGCTGTAGAAGGAGACTGCTCCAGTGGGGGGCGCCGCAATGCCTGTGACGGTAGCCGTGAAGGTCACCGATGCGCCGAGGGCTGAGGAGTTCGGCGTCGAGGTCAGGGTGGTTGTGGTGGTGTCCTGCAGGACAGTGATCGTCGTGCTGCCGGTGGCTAAGGTGTAGCTGGTCGGATCCGTTGGGGTGAAGCTCACATTGAGCGTGGTTGTGCCGAGCGGGAGAACGGTTCCTGCTGCTGGCGTATAGGAAAAGGTGCCAGGCACCGTGTTGCCTGCGTAGGTCGCGGTCGCGTCCAGTTGGGTAGCGCCCAGGGGCGTGCCGTAGTAAATCGAGGTCGGCGTTGCCCAGGTGATCGTCGGGGTTGCGACGATATCGATTGTGTCGGCGGAGACGGGGGCCACAAAGTTCGAGAGGTTATAGAGCGAAAACTCGAGGAATTTCTCCTGCGGGCTCATCGCGGTGGCAGTGCATTCGCTGGGGAAGGCCTTGATGTTGGTGGAGGTGGTTTCGACGTGATACTCGTTGAAGAGTACGCGCCCGCACTGGTTCGTTCCTGAAAGGCCGCCCCCGGCCAAAGCGACCGATACCAGCTGCGCCCCGAGCGGAGCACTGGTCGAAACGTTGATCCCCAGCGTGACACTGTCCGAGGTTCCTGCCGGGAGCGCGGTGAGACGGTTGCAGGTGAGGGTCGCCACAGAACATACCCAGCCGGTCGTTGCGCTGGTGCCTGCCAGCGAGGTTGCTGTGACGCCCGTGGGCAGCGTGATGGAGAGGTTCAGCGACGCGTCCGCATTTGTGGAGCTCGTATCCGTGACGTTGATCGCAATGCTGCCAGCGCTTGTTCCGGCGGTCGGTTCATACAAAGTCGGGCTGTTGGTAAAGCCCACTGTCAACGCGGTGGTTGTGGCGGCATTGATCGGAGTATCGAACGTAAACTGCATAACCGGGTTGCCAAAGGCCGGATCATTCAGCGTCGCCCACGATTGCGTCGGTGAGTTCACGCCGCTCTGGTCCTTCTTCGTCACGTAGAGCGGCAGCTGGCCCTTCGTTGGTGTAGCTCCGATGTTGTAGAGCCAGTTGGCCAGAACGACGCCTTCGGGGTAGGTCTGGTCGATGGTGGCGTCGATCGGCACGGTGGTGGAACCGGAGATGGACTGGTCCGGCAGCGACCAGTTCGCCGTGCTTGCAAAGATGGTGCTGTTGTCCAGCCACACATAGCTGAAGTGGGTCGCGAAGACGCGCCCGCCAGCATCGGCGAAGTTGACCACATTCTGCTGGTTGGCGACCATGGCAGCTGCTGGATTGTTTTCCGTACCCTGGCAGGCAAATACGGCGAGGTCATAGGCGTTGAGCGCGGACTGGCTGCTGACGAGGGTCGTCTCCGACGGCAGCGTGGTGCCGGAGGCGTCTGTAGTGATGCCCGGCGACTGGGAGCCAGCGTAGAGGCTGATGCGGCCGGTCCCAGAGGGAGCTGTGAACTCGGAGTCGGAGATGCCGATCTTGCGGATGACACACTCCAGCGCGTCGGAAGAGCCGGTTGAGATCGCTATACGCGGGATGTCGCCCTGGCTCTGGTTCTGGGGCATCACCAGCTGAGGAGCGGGGGTTGTGGTGCAGCTGGTTACGGAGATGCCGGGATATTGGCGGCGCCACTTCCCTGCCTGGATGACGAGGGTCTGCGTGCCAGCAAGGCCGGGATTGGTGAGCGAAAAGGAGCCGTCTGCGGCGGTCGTCGTGCTTACAAGCGGATTACCCGACACGAGGTTCGAGGCTGCGGTGCAGTCTGAAACGCCGGTCGGCAGCGCCTGAACCGTGGTGGTGGGTACGTAGACCAGAATGTTCGGCAGCGGATCCACCCCGTTGGGCGAATACACCTTGCCGGTGATGGTGGTGGTGCAGGCCTGGCCGAGGCCGGAGGGCGGCAGCAACGGAAACAGCCCCAGCAAAACGACCACCGCCAAGACCGTCCGGCGGGATAGAGACGAGGGTGTCGATTCTCGCAGCTTTACTTGCAACAACTTGAACATTCAGCGACCTGTATTTGTGGAGATATATGCAGTAAAAAGCTCGACAGCACGCCGTCGGCTGCAGTGAAAGCCGTTGCCAGAAATCTGTCCTTGGATGTCTGCCAGTGAGGCTACACCTCTTTTTGCCCGATTCGCACCCTTTGGGACGCCTTTTTTTCAGGCACCGTTTCAAGGCTTTTGAGGGCTGAATATCGCTCTCTCCAGAGGGTGTGGCAGAATGACTGTGACAGCCGTTGCGCGGGACGTAGGCGCCGGCAGGCCCGCTGCCGTGAACCTTCCAAACTCCATCACGCTAAGTCGCATCGCCAGCGTACCGCTGCTGATCTGGGTGCTGTCGCCCAAGTTTCCGGACCAGGGCAACCAGGAGCTGTACGCATCGGCGCTATTCATCCTCGCTTCGATCACGGATGGTTTGGATGGCTACCTGGCGCGCCGACGCGGACAGATTACGACCACCGGGATGCTGCTCGATCCGCTGGCGGATAAGCTGCTGGTCGCAGCGGGCTACATTATTCTGGTCGCCTACAATCCCCACGTGGTTCCGCCGTGGATCGCGATCCTTGTGATCGGGCGCGAGTTCCTCGTGACCGGGCTGCGCTCGATTGCCGCATCCGAGGGGTTCACGATTGACGCAAGCGAGATTGGCAAGCTGAAGACGGTCATCCAGATCGTGTCGGTTGTGGCCGCGATTCTGAACCACAAGTGGGATTACTGGAACTGGTGGGGGTTCCCGATCGGCGTTCATCTGATCGCGGTGGTTTCGATTTACTGGATGACGATCGTTTCGATCATCTCGGCGGTGGACTACTTTGTGGCTTTTTGGAGGAAGATCGATCGGGTGTCCGATACGCGACGAGCGGCGACTGCGGTTTTGAGCCGGAAGAAGCCGGCGGTCGAACAGAAGGCCTGATAGCGGCGGCCTTTGTCTCCTCTCTCGCCGTGATGGCTGAGCGGAGCTCAAGAGGATGGCAAAACAGTGAAGGCCCCGATGTCTCGGGGCCTTCCACTTTTAACACTGTCTGCCCTAAGCCTGGTCGCGCTGGACGAAGTGGTAAGGAGGCCAGGGGCCTGAGAGCTGCATGGCGCAGTCTTTCAGCTCCATGGTGGCGGTGGAGTACTTGTTCTGGTAACGCTCGACGGTCTTTTTGTCGACGAGGTGGGCGATGTCCAGCAGCATCTTGCCGGAGTCCATCCGCTTGCATGTGATCTCTTCTGCCAGAGGGAGGAACATGCGGTGCATCTGGAGGGAGAGGGCGCGAGCTTTGGATTGGCGCTCGCGCTGGCGGGTGGCGGACTCGCGGAGGTGGGAGAGATACTGCTGCCCGGCGGCCTGGTAGGTGTGTCCCTGGCCCTTGGTTTCGGGGCAGATGTCGTCGACGACGACTTTGAGGTGCATCTCGGCCTTGCCGCGCAGGCGCTCGACGTTAGCCATGAAGTGGCGCTGATTGGAGCGGACGGAGCGGCGGAGGGCGTCGTCGTCCTCAAAGGTGGTGCCGAAGCGGAAGGGCAGCACTGTGGACTTGTTGAAGCAGGTGGAGATGACGCGGGCGTGGTCGCGGGCGGCGGCCTGGCCTTCTGCGGTCTGCAGACGGGCGGCGTCTTCGGGCATATGCTCAGAGACGATTACAGCCAGGTCGGCTGCGGGAAAGAAGAAGGTCTGGTTGCCGAAGAGTCCGTTGATTCCGGCTAACGGCATCGGTCGGCGGTGGCGGGATAACTCAGGAAAGGCGTTGCGTTCGGTAATACAGTATGCGTACCAGGACATATAACTCACTCGCTCCAAAAAGCCCGTGGGATTGGTGCCCCAGCAGGCTGGCCTTGCACAGAACGCTGAACCGTCTCTCCAAAGGAGAAAACAGACGATCCTACGGCAACCTGGCGTGCGCCTGAAAGCGTGTATGCACTGTTCCGATTGCGAGTCGAATAGTATGCCCATGGAAATACGGTTGGCAAGACTCTTCTTTTATGTCCGAAATCGACACAAGGGCCTGCAAAACAAGAGCTTATTGCTGTCATACCGGACATCCTGCTGATTTTCGGGGCGAAGGGGTCGCGGCGGCGGCGGCTCCCGACGGCCTGCCCGCCCTGATAGACTGATCTGACGTGTATGCGCCGGGCAATGCCCCGCCTGCAATCCCAAAGATTTGTTGAAGGACGGAGTTTCGTGGACAACGCAACCAAGCGCGATTTGAAGAAGCAAGACAAGTTTCAGGAACTAACCGGCGAGAGTATTCACTGGGCCGAGAAGCACCGTCAGCAGACGATCATCGGTGCCGTGGCGCTGGTCGTCGTCGTAGCTGCCCTGGTGGGCGGATACAGTCTTTATGAGCATCGCACCGCTGCGGCCGAGACGGCTTTTGGCGCCGCAATGCAGACCTACCAGACACCGCTGGTGAATAACAGCCAGCCGACGCCTCCTGGAATGAAGACGTTCCCTGATGCGAATGCCCGCGCTGCCGCCTCGCAGGCACAGTTTGCGCAGGTAGCCGATCAGTACGGCATGACGAAGCCCGGCAAGCTGGCCGCGTACTTCTCTGGCCTGACACTCGCGGAAGAGGGCAAGAACGGCCCAGCGGAAGAAGAATTGAAGAAGGCAGCGTCCAGCTGGGAGAGCGGCGTTTCGGCGCTCGGCAAGATGGCGCTCGCGCAGCTGTATCAGCAGACGAACCGCGACTCCGATGCGATCGCCATCTACGACGAGCTCAGCAAGAGCACGGCTGTGACCGTACCTGCTGGCGAAGCTCAGCTGCAGCTTGCGGCTTTGTATGAGTCCGAGGGGAAGACTGAGCAGGCGCGCAAGATCTACGCAGAGCTGAAGGACAAGGATAAGGACTCCAAGGGCAAGCCCGGACCCGTATCCCAGATCGCCAGCGAAAAGCTGAACCCCCAGGCCGCACAGGCTCCGGGGCAGTAAGTATTTATCGACCTACAAACGAAAGGCCGCCTTCGGGCGGCCTTTCTACTTGGAGCCAAACACCCGACACTGATTAGAAGGGATGGCTATCGGCATCGCCGAGTCGGTTTGCTGTCGATTGCTCGCTAACATGCGAGCCGAGGCGATCTGCGAGCGCGGCTGAATAGCGCAGGCCAGCGACCGTTACCCAGCCATCCGGCTTCTTTGATGGGTCACGGGGCGGCGGAGCCCAGCGCGGCAGCGTGAGCCCAAGGTACGCGGCCATGGACTCCGCGTGGGGCTCGTAGAGCTTGCGAATGGCCAGCAGGCGCTCCTGGACGTCATCGGCCCGGCAGAGGGAGAAGCCGGCCTCGCAGAGCAGGTCCGACAGTCGCGCATATTCCTCATCGCCCAGCCGCGTCGGCGGTTCGGTGCGCAGCCGGGCCTCGACCTTTTCGCGATGGAAGACATGACCGAGATCGACCAACGTATGGCGGGCAATGGCAAAGGTGAGCTGCGCCTGCCGGGTGCTCGGACCTTCGACGGTGGTGATCACGAGCGCGCAGGTGTCGAGGATGGCTGTGATCGCGGCGAGCCAGCTCTGGTTGTCGTGCTGCGAGCGGTAGTAGCAGAGAATCGGGTACGAGACATGCGTCTCGAGCATCTCTGCTGACCAGCGTTCCCACTCAGCCAGTAACGCCGTCAGCGCTTCGTGGCCACCGGAGAAGTTATGACGGAGCAGCAGTTCGCCTGCCGTAGGAGGCGAGCCTGCGCGAGCATCGAGCATCGCCACGGGAACCTCGCGCGAGGAGAAGGCGTTATAAAGGACGGGAACGTAACCGATGACCAGAGCAACGAACCCGAGGCCTGTTCCTGCCTCCAGCACGGTGAGTTCGCGCGCAAGGGTCGTTGCGGGCTGCACATCGCCGAGGCCAAGGGTAAACAGCGTGGTCCCGCTCACGTAGAGGCAGCTTCGGACTCGCTCCAGTAGCAACGCCGGATGCCAGGGATCGGTAAACGGCAGGCTCAGCCCGAAGTAGATGAGGGCGTATGCCACCACTAACAAGAGCGCCCATGTGACGAACAAGAGCAGCAGCGCCATCGGACCGTAGATGCTGTACATCTGTTCGCGGCTCTTCTTCACCGGCCATGCGCGTGTCAACGCACACCACGGTCCCCAGGTGAGCAGGAAGAAAAACCGCGTAATGCGGAGCCGACCGACGGGTCGCCGAGGCAGGATGATGGTCTGGAACGCATCCAGAAGAACGCTCGCCAGAAAGGCGCACCCGAAGATAGCCGCAGTGATGTGCATAGCTCGACTTTAGCTTGACGACGGCGCAGCGTAAACTCGGTGGGAGCGATGAGTTCCCCCGACGAGATGCCGACCCTTGCCTCGCTGCGCCGCAAACCTGCGAAGCGCGCATTGAAGCCGCTCGCCTCGCCTGGACTCTTCGACCTCGTACCCGCGGAGCCTGTGGCTGAAACTCCCAAGCCTCGCAAGGCTCCCGCAACGGTCGCGCCCAGGCATGAACCTGAAGCCCCGAAGATATGGAGCGTGGCTGCGCTGGTGCAGAGCGTCCGCAGTCTTGTCGAGCGGACGTTCGCCCAGGTCTCGGTCGAAGGCGAGATTTCAAACTGGCGACCGGCGGCGAGTGGCCATTGCTATTTCACATTGAAGGACGGCGATGCGCAGCTCAGCATCGTAATGTTCCGCCGGCAGGCGCAGCTGCTTCGCTTCAAGCCGAAGGATGGCGATGCGGTCCGCCTGCGCGGGCAGCTCAGCATCTATGAAAGCCGCGGCCAGATGCAGCTGATTGCCGAGACCATGGAGCAGGTCGGCATGGGCGCGCTGCTCGCCGCCGTGCGCGAGTTGAAGGAGCGCCTGCGTCGCGAAGGGTTGTTTGAGCGCAAGCGACCGCTGCCCGAGTTTCCACGCTGCATCGGTGTTGTGACCAGTGCGCAGGGAGCGGCATTGCGCGATATTGTGAAGGTCTGTCGCAGACGCCACGCAGCCGTTCGGCTGTTGGTGTACCCAGCTGCGGTGCAAGGCCCTAACTGTCCTGAAGAGATTGCTGCGGGCGTGAACTGGTTCAGCCAGCATCCCGACCAGGCCGATGTTGTGCTCGTAGCGCGCGGTGGTGGCAGCTGGGAGGACCTGCACGGCTTTGACGCTGAGATCATTGCACGAGCCATCGCAGCGTGCAGTTTACCCGTCATCACCGGCATCGGTCACGCGGTCGATACGACGATTGCGGATTCAGCGGCTGATGTATGCGCACCGACGCCTTCTGCCGCAGCGGAGCTGGTTACCGCTGCGCACTTTGGCGTGGCCGAACGCGTGGAGCGTTTGTATTCGCGGCTTCGTCGTGCGGGACGTTATGAGTTGCTGGCAGCAAGGCAGAAGCTGCAACGCCTGAGCGCAGAGATGGTGCTGCGTCGCGTGCGCGATGGACTGAGCCGCCGCGAACAACGCCTGGATGAACTTGCCAATCGCGCAGAGACGGCTTTGCTGCGACGCACGCGCCAGCGCAAGGAGCAGCTGATGCAGCTCGACGCGCGCCTGAGACAACAGCATGTTGGCCTGCGAGTGAGTGGAGACACGCGTCGTTTGCAGAGCCTGCAATCACGCCTGCTTGCTGCGCGCGCCATCACGATCACTAAGGGTGAACAGCGCCTGCAACGAGCCACCACCAAGCTGGAGACACTAAGCCCGCTGCGCGTGCTGGAACGCGGTTATGCGCTGGTGTACATCGAGCGTAACGGAGCGAGGGGTAAACTGCTGCGGTCTTCCGACCAAGCCCATGAGGGCGAAGCGATTGTCGCTCAACTAGCCAACGGTCGCCTACGCGCCACCATCACAGAAACAGACAAGTAACGAGGACTACGCATGAGGAAGTTGTTCGGTACGGACGGAATTCGCGCAGTCGCAGGAGAAGCGCCACTCGATGAGCGCACGATCTACGCGGTGGGCGTTGCACTGGCAACGAAGTTCGGTGAAGGCTCAACGATCATCATGGGCATGGACACGAGAGAGAGCGGACCGTGGATCGCACGAACGCTCGCTGCGGGTCTGAGTGCGGGCGGCGCGACCGTCGCGAATGCTGGTGTGATCACAACGCCGGCGATCGCCTTCCTCGCACGCAAGCATGGATATAGCGCGGGCGTTGTGATTTCGGCCTCGCATAATCCGTGGCGCGACAACGGCATCAAGATTTTTGGTGGCGACGGCTATAAGCTGCCTGACGCGGTGGAGCTTGCCATCGAAGCTGAGATCGAAAGCGTACTCGCCGCTGGCACCGTGCATACGGAAGGAGCAGCGCTGCCCGAGGTCAACGAGAGCTATCGTGCCGAATACATCCAGTTTCTGCTGAATGCTGTCCCGGGGATCTCGCTCGACAATCGTAAGGTTGTGATCGACTGCGCGAACGGCGCTGCGAGCTCGGTGGCACCGCAGCTGTTTGCCTCGCTGCGCGGCACGGTGGAGGTGACGCACGCCTCGCCTGACGGCCGTAATATCAACGAGCAGTGTGGCGCGCTGCATCCTGAGATCGTGGCAGCCGAGGTCAAGGTGCATGGCGCTTCGATGGGCTTCACCTTCGATGGCGATGCCGATCGCGCGCTCTTCGCCGATGAGCGTGGCAACGTTGTAAACGGCGATGCGGTGATGCTGGCATGTGCACGCGATATGCACGCTCGCGGTGAGTTGGCTGGCGATGTTGTGGTGGCAACGACGATGTCGAACATGGGGCTGGAGGCGGCATTCAAACGTTCTGGCATCTCGATGCTGCGCGCGCCGGTGGGCGATAAGTATGTGCTCGAACAGATGCGCGAAAGTGGCGCCTCGCTTGGCGGTGAGCAGAGCGGCCACATCCTCTTCCCTGCGCGCGCAACGACAGGCGACGGCCTGCTGACAGCACTGATGGTGCTCGACGTGGTACATCGCAGCGGGAAGACGCTCGGCGAATTGATCGCCGACCTGAAGAACTTCCCGCAGGTGATTCTGAATGTGAAGGTGCGCGAGAAGAGGCCGCTGGATACAATCCCTGCTGTCGTCGCAACGATACAGGCGGCGGAAGACGAGCTACGCGACACAGGCCGCGTGGTGATTCGCTATTCGGGGACAGAGGCACTGGCGCGCGTAATGATTGAAGCGGAGAGCGAAGAAGCCATGCGTCGCCATGCCGAGACAATTGCTGGAGCGATCCGCGCAGAGCTGGGCATTTAGGCCAGCTCTGAACGCGTCGTTGCGCTCTACTTGATGTCGCGCCAGTTCTTGCCAAGTCCGACTTCGGCGACGATTGGCACACTGAACGTTGCGGCTGATTCCATCTCCGTCTTCACCAGCTCCTGCATCGCGTCGGCTTCTTCCGGCACAACGTCGAAGAGAAGTTCGTCGTGGACCTGCAGTGTCATCTGCGAGCGCAGCTTGCGGTCGCGGATGGCGGCGTCGATGCGCAGCATGGCGATCTTGATGAGGTCCGCGGCGGTTCCCTGTAGCGGTGTATTGATGGCTGTGCGTTCTGCGAAGCCTCGCTGGTTGGGATTGCGCGACTGGATGTCCGGGATAGGACGGATGCGTCCGAACGCGGTGCGAACGAACTGATCGCGGCGCACCTCCTCCAGCGTGTGTTCGATGAAGGTCTTGATGCCGCTGTAGCGCTCGTAGTAACGCTCGATGTAGGCCTTCGCGATCTTCTGGTCGATGCCCAGCTGCGCGGCGAGGCCGAACGGCGAGATGCCGTAGACGATGCCGAAGTTGACAGCCTTCGCTCGTGCGCGGGTCTCCTTGTCCATCGTCGCGGCGTCGACCTCGAAGACCTCGGAGGCGGTGAGCGTGTGGATGTCCTTACCGGTGCGGTAGGCATCGAGCAGCAGCGGGTCCTGCGAGAAATGAGCCATCAGCCGCAGCTCAATCTGCGAGTAGTCCGCAGACATGAGCAAGTTACCTGGAGCCGCGATGAAGCCAGCGCGAATTTCGCGACCAACTGCGGTGCGGATGGGGATGTTCTGCAGGTTGGGGTTCGTCGAGCTGAGGCGACCCGTCGCTGTGCCCACCTGATTGAACGTCGAATGGATGCGGCCGTTCGCATCGGCGAGCAGTGGCAGCGCATCGAGATACGTTCCCCTGAGCTTCTGCAGCTGGCGATGCTCCAGCACCCAGGCAGGAACCTCATGGTGCTGAGCGAGGTCTTCGAGCACGTCCTGCGCGGTGGAGACGACCTTGCCCTTGCCATACTTCAGAGGCTTGGGCAGGTCCATCTTGTTGAAGAGCACGTCGCCGAGCTGCTTAGGCGAATTGATGTTGAAGCGATGCCCGGTCGAAGTGTAGATGCGTTCAGCGAGGTCGTCGATGGTGACAGCGAGGCGAGAGGACATCTCGCGTAGCAGGTCACTGTCGATGCGAACGCCGGTCTGCTCCATGCGCAGTAGGACAGGCACAAGTGGGAGGTCGATGTCGTTGTAGACGTCGAGCAACGTAGCTGGAGCGTTCGCATCCGAGTCTGGTTTTGAAGGGAGCTTCTCCGGATCGCGATGTGTGTCGGCGAAGAGCATCTCCTTCGTGACGGCTCCGCCAAGCGCTGGATCATCGGCGAGCACGGCGCGCGGCGCTGCGGACTCTGTGAGTTGCTGATGAAGTGTAGTGGCGAGGCGAGCCACGGCAGCGGCGGCTTCAGGCAGCCGCTTCGGGTCGGAGGGATTGTCCTTGCTGGGCTGATGCTTCAACGCCACCGAAGTTGTGCGTGCAGCGAGGTCGATGAGCGAGTGCGAGGTGTGCGTCGGGTTAAGCAGATAGCTTTCGAGCATCACGTCGGTGATATCTCCTGCGATAGAGATGTTGCTCGCCTCCATTGCACGAAGAATGGCTTTGAAATCGTGCAGCTGCTTCGGCAACGTCGCGTCGGCGAGGGCCTCGCGCACGGCAGGATTTGCGAGCTCCACCTCTATCGCGTGTGTCGGCGTGACGGCGAGACCGATGCTCAAGACAGCAAGAGCTGCGGAGGCGTTGGTGTTTGAAGTGGTCGTCTCCTCCGACGCAGGAGCGCCAAAGAGCGACATCGTCTCTGCGGGTGGTGGCTCAGGTTCGACCTCTGCTTCGGCTGAGTCTTCTGCGATGGCGGACTCTTCAAGAGGAGCAATCGCAGCGGCCAGCGCTATGGCCAGGTGACCTGCAGCGCGAGCTTCTGCAAGGAGAGTGGTGATCTCTTCAGCAGACGGCTTGAGGTTGTAGGTGGTGTTGACGGCTGTAATGTCAGGGGCAAGTTCTTTGAGCAGCGTGGTGAACTCGAGCTCGGTGAAGAGCGCACGGCAGGCGGCGTTGTCCGGGGTCAGCGTGTGCATTGACTCCAGTGTGAACTCGGTGGGCACGCTGCAGTGGATGGTGACGAGTTCCTTCGAGAGAAGGATGTTGTCGCGATTGTTCGCTAAGGACTCGCGATAGACCTTGCGCTTGAACAGCTCTGGAGTGGCGACGGCTGCATCCATCGCCGCTTCGACCGTGCCGAACTGCTGGATCAACTCGACAGAACCCTTATCACCGATGCCCGGCGCACCGGGCACGTTGTCGATGGAGTCACCGCGCAGCGCCATCACATCGACGACGCGCTCCGGCGGCACGCCGAGCACAGCCTCAACACCAGCCGGATCGAGGATGAGATTGTCCTTGGTCGGGTTCAGGATGGAGACGTTCTCGTTGACAAGCTGCATCATGTCCTTGTCGGACGAGACGACGTATACATGGTGACCGAGCTTGGCGAAGTGCTGGCTGAGCGTGCCAATGACGTCATCGGCTTCGTAACCTTCAGAGAAGACGATGGGGATGCGGAAGGCCTCAAGCGCGCGGCGGATGTAGGGCTGCTGCTGGATGAGGTCCGGCGGCGTCTCAGTGCGGTTGGCCTTGTAGCCGCCGTACTCTGTCGTCTCGAACTGCTGCGTCTTGATGTTAAACTTCTGCACGTCTTTCATCTGCGCGGCGGTCTCGTGGCGTAACAGCGGGGCGCCAACGTCGTATACGGCAGCGAGATATTCCGGCTTGAAGTCGGCACGCAGCTTGTTGATCATGTTGACGAAGACGTACGTAGCCGCCGTGGGGATGCCGGTGCGCGTAGTCATGGGGCGCGAGCGCTGCATCGCGTGATAGGCACGGAAGATGAAGGCCATCGAATCGAGCAGGTAAATCGGCGGTTTTTTGGAGGCGGCGTTCTGGGTATCGTGAGGCATCTCAATTCCGATGATACGCCGCGCGCAAGGGCTTTCCGAAGACAGGAAAGACTCGATCCGCGAGGCAGGAAGTAAGGAGATTGCGAACGTGAATACGAGACAGATTTCAGGAACGAAGACGAGGGCTGGCAGCGTTGCCTTGTGGCTTTGTGCTCTCGGCTTGGGAGCGTTGCTTGCCCCGCAAAGTCTGGTAGCCCATGCTCAACAGGGTACCGCCACCGATGCGGCCTGCGCGCTGGAAAAGGGCGTATACCAGTGCGACTGGCTGGCGTTCAAGAGCGCGTTCAACGCTGCGAAGACGGTGAGCGTGCAGAGCGAGGCGCAGGATGTTCATTCCGACGATTCGTTGCGGAAGCTGGCAAACCATCTGGGAAAGAACGTTGTGCCGCGCACGGACCAGCCTGCGGACCTGACCTTCCTGATGGTTCCACTGAACAAGAATGGCATCTACATCGGGCCGGGAGAGGAGAACCTTGGCACGCTGCGTATCTACTCCGGTCGCACGGTGAGCGAGCCGGGGACGCTGGTGTGGGCCGAGACGTATAGGGGAACGAAGGATGTCCCCTGGCCGTCGGTTGAGTTCTACTTGATGCAACAGTTCAAGGCGCGGCTGAAGAGCTAGGTGATCAACATGCAGTCGCCGTAGGAGAAAAAGCGATAGCCTGCGGCGACGGCGTGATCATAGGCGGCGAGGATGTGCTGGCGACCTGCGAAGGCGGAGACGAGCATCAGCAGTGTCGATTGCGGCAGGTGAAAGTTCGTGAGTAGGCCGCCGACGAGTTTGAATTGGTCGTTGAGTCCGGGAGACAGGAAGAGACTTGTGCTACCGGAGTGAGCGACGATCGGTTGATCCCCAGCGGTGCGGGCGACGTGCTCAAGCGTACGTGTGCTTGTAGTACCCACAGCGACGATGCGACGGCCTTCGGTCCGCGCGCGATTTATGGCGGCAGCTGCTTCGGCAGAAAGTGTGTAGTGCTCGGCGTGGAGGTGGATGTCTTCTGTGCGTTCGGCGCGCACTGGCTGGAAGGTGCCGAGGCCAACGTGCAATGTGAGGCGCGCTACTTCGATGCCGCGCGCTTCAAGCTGCGTGAAGATCTCCGGGGTGAAGTGCAGGCCTGCCGTCGGAGCAGCTGCACTGCCGCGCTGCTTCGCGAAGACAGTCTGATAGCGCTCGCGATCCTCGGTGGTGTTGGGTAGCGTTTTGTCGCGATGAATGTAGGGCGGCAGCGGTAGGTGACCGATGCGATCGAGGATCGCGTGAAAGTCATTGACAGGGGCGAAGCGCAGCGTGCGCTCGCCGAACTCTCCTATGGTCAACACCGTTGCGAGGAGAGCAGGATCGGCGAAATGCAGGGTCTCGCCGGGTTGCACCTTCTTCGCAGGCTTTACGAGAGCGCGCCAGTCGTTGTGTCCTTCGGGAGAGATGATCTGCTCAGTCAGCAGGACCTCAACGTGCCCTGTAGGTGCGGGCGAGTTGTGCTGCGTCGAGAGGCCGCCGCGGGTCGCGAAGAGTCTTGCTGGGATCACGCGCGAGTCGTTGACGATGAGGAGATCGCCGGGCTTCAGCAGCGAGGGCAAGTCTGCGAAGCTACGGTCGGTGTAGGCTCCGCTGAAGCGATCAAGCGTCATCATGCGGCTGGTGCCGCGTACCGCTGGCGGCTGCTGCGCGATGAGTTCTTCGGGGAGGTGATAGTCGAAGTCAGATACGAGCATCTATTTCTTCTCCGCCATGGCGACCGCTTGATCCAATGCGGCCTGCACCTTAGTGATGTCATCAGAGGCAACATGCGCAGGCCAGGTGAAGGTGACGGTGGAGAAGGGTTTTGGGATCATGAATCGATCCCAGGACTTGAGTTCCCAGCGACGGCTGGGGAGCGCGTAATAGGTGCCGATCCAGGAGGCGCCGGTGAGCTCGGCAAGCTGTACTACGCCGGGCTTGGCGATCATGTTCGGGCCGCGGGGGCCGTCGGCGGTGATCGCTGTGCGATGGCCCGCGTTGTAGGCCTCAGCCATGTTGCGGAGACCGATGGCGCCGCTGCGTGAGCTGGAGCCGCGCGCTGGATAGAAGCCGAGGTACTCGACCGTGCGGGCAATGAGTTCGCCATCGAATGACGGCGAGATCAGGATCGCTATGCCTTTGTTGCGGAAGCGATGTGCGCAGACGAGCAACGTGCGATGCCAGAAGGCAAAGACGACGGGGCCGGGTATCTCGATGCCAACGGGGACGGTATGGCCCGCTTCGTCGACTGCGTTGAGGTCGCGATAACGCAGTGTCGCGCCGAGCACACGGATGAACAGCGCCGCGAGTGGTGGCACTACGGCGAGCAGGAGACGCTGTTTGCGGGTGAACGCTTGCACGTAGATAGTCTAGCTGGCTCTAGCTGTACTTCAGCCAGCGGAGGATCTCAGGCAGGTTAGGCTTCTTGCCATACATCAGGATGCCGACGCGATAGATGCGCGAGCTGATCCAGAGCACGGCGAAGATCGATACGACGATAAGCCCGATAGACAGCGCGATCTCCCATGGCTGCGGCATCGCGATGGAGATGCGGAAGTTCATCAGCAGCGGCGCGCAGAATGGAATCTGCGAGACGATGCGCGCCAACAGCGAGTTTGGGCTGGTGATGAGGACCGGCAACATGCCCATGCAGAGAAACAGCGGCATCATCAGAAACATGTTGAGTTGCTGCAGCTCCTGCTCGGAGTTCGTCATGGCGCCAAGCGCTGCGGCCACGCTGGAGTACAGCGCATATCCCAGCGTGAAGTAGATGATGAAGAAGATGATCTGCGTAGCGTTGATGGTGATGCCGCTCATCGCTCCCGCCTGCGTTGCGAACAGCAGCGCTGCCGCCATCCAGATGCCTACCTGCGTGAGGCCGACGGAACCTACGCCGAGGATCTTGCCTGCGAGCAGCTCGTCGGGCTTGATGGTAGCAAGCAGAACCTCAAAGATGCGCGAGGTCTTCTCTTCAATGATGGAGCGTGCGACGTTCATGCCGTAGAGCAGCACAACCATGTACATGAGAAAGAACAGTGTGTACGCGACGTAGAACGACTGCTTGGAGTCGGCGTGGCGACCGTTCGACTCGATGACGTTGACCTTTGCCGGATCGAGAAGCGCCTTGGCCTCCTCTGCGGAGACATGATGCGCGGCGAGGTACTCCCTGGTCATGACCGTCTGCAGTGCGGACTTGATGGAATCGCTTGTGGCGATGTCCGCCGAAGAGCGCGGAGTGAAGTTGAAGACAGGCCGATGCAGCGCGCCGTCGGAGTCGGGCGTTTGAATGATCTCGAGGTAGCCATCAATCTGCTTGCCTGCGATCTCGCGGCTCAGGGTCTCACCGTTCCCAGGAGCGACGAGGTCGACGGCCATGCTGGTGTCTTCGCCGTGCTCGAGCTCCTGCTTCAGGTCCCGCGCAGGCTGCGGTTCGGACGCCATGATCGCGATATGCGAGGTCGTCTTGCTGTGCCTGGTAATAGCTGCAACACCGAAGACGCCGCCACCCATAAGCGCAGGGATCAGCACCGTGGAGATTATGAAGGCTTTGGTGCGGACGCGCTCGGTGTATTCGCGCTTCGCGATGAGCCAGATGTTCTGAAGGTTCTTAGGCATCGACGGTAACTCCTTCAGCCGCTGCGTCGCCGAAGCTGGCACGGACCTGTTCGATGAAAATGTCTTCGATAGTCGGCTCCACTACTTCGAAGCGTGTGATCTGCGTGCCCCGGGCTATAGCCTCGGCGAGCAGCGGCTGCGCGGCTGTCTCGTCTACAAGCTGCAGTTGCGCTGCGCCTACATCGCGTTTGCTCGCAACGATGGCAGGGTTGCGCAGGAAGCTGTCGTCGCCGGTGTAGGCGATGTTGACGCGATTGCGCGGATAGCGCGATTTCACCTCGCGCATGGAGCCGGACAGCATCAGCTTGCCGCGTGAGATGAGCGCGATGCCATCGCACATACGTTCGATCTGGTCCATTCGATGTGTGGAGAAGAGCACTGTTCTTCCTTCGCGACGGAGGTCGACGAGCGTCTCCATTAGCAGCGCACCGTTGACTGGATCGAGGCCGCTCATAGGCTCGTCCATGATGATCAGGTCGGGCTCATGCAGCAACGCCGCAATGAACTGGATCTTCTGCTGCATGCCCTTGGAAAGCTCTTCTGTCTTCTTGCCGATGGCCTCGGTGATCTCGAGCCGCTCGCACCAGTGAGTCGCACGCTGGCGGGCGACGGTCTCCGACAGACCATGCAGCTGGCCGAGGAATATGAGCTGGTCGAGGACCTTCATCTTTTTGTAGAGTCCGCGCTCTTCCGGCAGATAGCCGATGCGGCCGAGCAGCGACCGCGAGAAGGGCTGACCGAAGAGACTCACTGTGCCCGAGTCTGGCACCGTCATGCCGATCATCATGCGGATCGAGCTGGTCTTGCCGGAGCCGTTCGGGCCGAGCAGGCCGAACATAGTGCCGGGCTCGATGCTCAGGGTCAAGCCTTCGACAGCTACCTTCGTGTCATAGACCTTGCGGATGTTCTGGAGTTCAACGATAGCCATACGGATAGGCTTAGTTTAGCTCAGTAAAGTAAAGGCGCGCCCCGAGGGACGCGCCTTTGTGTTGAAGCTTGAATGAGACGAAATTACTGGGCCGAATCGTTACCGGCGTTCGCTTCTTCCATCTGCTTCTGGAGCTCTTCGCGACGCTTCTGCTTGGCGGCCTCGCGCTTCTCTGCCTTGGCATTGAGTTCGTTCTCGGCATCGAGCAGCTCGATGAATGCCATCTCGGACGAGTCGCCCTTGCGGATACCGGTGCGGACGATGCGGCTGTAGCCGCCGGGGCGCGTGGTGTAGCGCGGAGCCACGACAGCGAAGAGACGGTCGACCGACTCAGGCGTCATCAGGTAGGCGAGAGCCTGGCGGCGAGCGTGAACGCTGCCATTCTTGCCGAGGGTGATCATCTTCTCGACGATGGGACGCGTCGCCTTCGCCTTCGTAATGGTGGTGTGGCAACGGTCGTTGAGAATGATGGAGGTGACGAGGTTGCGCAGAAGAGCGCGACGGTGGGAGGTGTTACGGCCGAGTTTAAACCCGCCTTTACGATGACGCATAGTATATCTCCTTCGGTCCAGCTTTAGCTGTCGACCGGCTTACTGGGTGGTACTGGTTACAGGGTTCGCCTCACGCAGATCGCCGGAGCGGTTCCGCGTGAGGCACCCAAAGTTAGAAGTTTTCGGGCTCGGTGCCGAGGTCGAGATCGTCGTCCTCGTCATCCTCATCTTCGTCATCGAATCCGGCGTAGCTGGCAGCAAGCGTCTGTGCCGGCAGAACCGAGGTCGGTCCCGGGACAGGGTTGCCCTGCTCGTCGATCTTCATGCCGAGCGAGAGACCCATCTGAGCAAGGATTTCCTTGATCTCATTCAGGCTCTTACGACCGAAGTTCTTCGTCTTCAGCATCTCGGCTTCGGTCTTCTGAATCAGTTCACCGATGGTCGAGATGTTTGCATTCTTCAGGCAGTTGTAGCTGCGCACCGAGAGCTCAAGCTCTTCTACCGAGCGGTTGAGGTTCTCGTTGCGAATCTGTGGACCGTCGCCCAGGCCGTCAGCACCGGCTTCGAGCTCCTCTTCGAAGTTGATGAAGATGGTCATGTGGTCCTTGAGCAGCTTGGCCGAGAGACCGAGAGCATCGGCGGGAAGAACGGTGCCGTTGGTCCAGATTTCGAGGTTCAGCTTTTCGTAATCGGTGATCTGACCGAGACGTGCAGCCTCGACCAGGTAGTTTACCTTGCGGACGGGCGAATGCACGGAGTCAACGGGGATGAAGCCGATGCCGAGATCGCTGTCGAAGTTCTTGTCCGCCGAGACGTAGCCACGGCCACGCTTCAAGCGCATCTCCATGTCGATACGGCCGCCTTCGGAGATTGTGCAGATGTAGACGTTGGGATCGAGGATCTCAACATCGGAGTCAGCCTCGATCGAACCCGAGGTGATGACGCCAGCTGCGTCAGCGCGCAGGTAGAGAGCCTTGGGGCCCTCACCGTTGAGCTTGAAGGGAATCTGCTTCAGGTTCAGGATGATGTCAGTTGCGTCTTCGACCACGCCGGTGATCGACTGGAACTCGTGCAACACACCCTCGATGCGGACTGCGGTAACAGCCGCACCCTCGATGGACGAGAGCAGCGTGCGGCGCAGTGCGTTACCGATGGTCGTGCCGAAGCCGCGCTCAAAGGGCTGCGCGGAAAACTTACCGTGGGTTTGTGTCAGGGATTCCTGATCGACGGCGAGACGCTTGGGCTTTTGGAAACCTCTCCAGAGCATGGGTACATCCTTTCTTCATCGCACACGCGAAGCATTCTGCGTGGCTGATGGTAGTGCGGTTGGTGAAACAGGGGTTAGGGATTAGGGGTAGGGATTAGGACGGCGTGGAGCCTGATCCCTAATCCCTGTCCCCTAATCCCTGGATTCCTTACTTGCTGTACAGTTCGACGATCTGCTGCTCGTTGACCGGGATCTGGATGTCTTCGCGCTTCGGGGTGGCAATGATCTTGCCGGAGAGATTGTCCGCAGCGATATCGATCCAGGAGACGCGGCCCAGACCGGCGGCAAAGTTCTTCGAAGCCTCGAGCATCGACAGTTCCTTCGACTTCTCAGTGATCGAGATGACGTCGCCAACCTTGACCTGGTAAGAAGGAATGTTCACCTTCTTGCCGTTGACCAGAACGTGTCCGTGACGGACAACCTGGCGGGACTGGCGGCGGCTCATCGCGAAACCGAGGCGGTAAGCCACGTTGTCGAGGCGGGTCTCAAGCTGCTGCAGGAGCAGTTCGCCGGTGACGCCGGTGCGGGCGGCAGCCTTCTCGTAGTACGCGCGGAACTGGGTCTCGAGCGTGAAGTAGATGCGCTTGGCCTTCTGCTTCTCGCGGAGTTGCAGACCGTAGCCCACAAGCTTCTTTACCTTCTTCGACTGGCCGTGCTGGCCTGGAGCGAAGTTGCGCTTTTCGACGGGGCACTTCTCGGTGAAGCACTTTGCGCCCTTGAGAAAGAGCTTTACGCCATCGCGACGGCAAAGGCGGCATACGGGTCCTGTGTAACGTGCCATTTCAAATCTCCTGAAGTAATTCTGGTGGTTCTGGTGTCGATCGCTTTACGCGCTTGGCAGCGCTTCGTCACGATCCGTTGGAACAGCTTCTAGCCACTAGCCGTTAGTGTCTAGCTAATTGCTAGTACTAACGGCTAGAAGCTCGTAGTTATACGCGGCGGCGCTTCGGCGGACGGCAGCCGTTGTGCGGCATCGGCGTAACGTCGCGGATCGAGCGAACCTCGATACCGGCAGCTGCGAGGGCGCGGATCGCGCTCTCACGGCCCGAACCGGGGCCGGCGACGCGGACATCGACCGAGCGCAGACCGTGGTCGCGAGCGGCAGTTGCGGCGTTGACCGCTGCCTGCTGCGCCGCAAACGGCGTGCCCTTACGCGAACCGCGGAAGCCGAGCGAACCCGAGCTCTTCCACGACAGCGTGTTGCCCTGCTGATCGGTGATCGTCACGATGGTGTTGTTGAACGAAGCCTGAATGAACACCAGACCAAATGGGACATTCTTGCGTTCGCGCTTCTTGAACTTCTTGTTCTTGCCGGCCTTTGCGGCTCCAGCCTTCTGTTGAGTCTTAGCCATTACTTGGTCACCTTCTTCTTCCCGGCAACCGTGCCCTTACGGGGACCCTTGCGAGTGCGCGCGTTGGTGTGCGTACGCTGACCGCGGACGGGCAGCGAGCGGCGGTGGCGAAGACCACGGTAGGACTGGATCTCGATCAGGCGCTTGATGTTGAGCGAGATCTCCTTGCGGAGGTCACCCTCGATGCCGCCTTCCTGTTCGATGACGCCACGGATCTTGTTGAGCTGGTCCTCGTCAAGAGTAGCCATTTTGACGAGCGGATCGATGCCGGCCTTCTCAAGAATCTTGAGAGCGCGCGGGTCACCGATGCCATAGATGTAAGTGAGGGCGATACGAACCTGCTTGTTTCCGGGCAGGTCGACGCCAGCGATACGGGCCATGGGTATGCCTTTCGGTTGGGCCTCCAGATCAAAGCTGGACGGCGGGGTTACGGGTGGAGCGGCTGACGGCTATCTCAATCGAGCTGAGCTACCGCCTCCTCCGGGTTCATCGCAAGCCTTGACTTCGGCTAACTCGCCCGGTGGGGCCACTAGATACAGGGAGTAGGAAACAGTGAGTAGGGAGTAGCTGGGTTCAGGGCTTACTGCTCCCTATTCCCTACTGCCTGTTTCTTAGCCCTGGCGCTGCTTGTGCTTGGCGTTCTCGCAGATGACGCGGACGACACCCTTGCGATGGATGACTTTGCACTTATCGCAGATCGGCTTTACAGATGCACGGACCTTCATTGGAACTCCAGTTCTGAGTTGTCGGTTCTCAGTTGCCAGTTATTCGTTGCCGTTCCTGAGAACTGACAACAGCAAACTGAAAACCCGCTTGTTACTTGTAGCGGTAGACGATGCGACCGCGGTTCAGATCGTAGGGGCTCAGCTCGATGGCAACCCGATCGCCGGGGAGAATGCGGATGAAGTTCTTCCTCATGCGACCCGAGACGTGCGCGAGAACCTGATGCTTGTTCTCAAGCTCGACCTTAAAGAGCGCATTGGGCAGTGTTTCTACCACCACCGCCATTACTTCAATTGCATCTTCCTTCGACAAACAGTCTCCTTCGATAGACGCTAAGCACTTTGAAACGTGCAGATACGTCCATCTGCTTTCAATCCCTACCAGCTGTTTCGTGGGCTTCTGATAGTCCAATTCCAACCCTGAGGGCTGCATTAGACGGCGGAAGAGTCACGCACCATCTCCAAGTGTAGCGAAAAAGGGGAGTTTTGCATAGCCCATGCCCAAAATTTCACAACATTCAGACAGACTTCCTCCTCGCGGCACAAAAGGCGCGTTTGATCAGGCCAAACTCTGCTACGCTGGCGGCCATGCAGACCCACCGCCTGGCTGTTGTGCCACTGCTGACCGCCCTCGTTTTTGCTGCGTACTGCGTCAATTCTAGGGCCGCCGTGCCGAAGGTCCACACTGTCGTGCTGGGACCCGCGCGCCGCGTGCCGTACACGCCCCCAGAGGCCACCCCCGATACCAAGAGCGAAGAGGCTACGACCCTTCGCATTCGTCCTTTGCTGGTCGACGACCGCCAGAAAGAGTGGACCGTCGGTGAGTTGCACGATGTAACCGACCGCTCCTTCGTTATCCGGCGTGCGCTGCATATCAACGATGCCCTGCCCGGCGAGGCTCAGCGATGGACCTGGCAGCCCGGTCCGTGGCTGATGGTAGACCGCACCACAGGCCATATCTCGGCGCTGCATCTGCCTGATTACGATCCCGATGTATCCAGCGCAGCCTGGTTTCGTGACTACGCGGCCTATTGCGGAATTGCGACTACAACCAAGGGAGGGCTCGTCGCCGTTGTTGCCGAGTTAGGTTCACGCAAAGCCGTTGTGCAGAAGGTTATCGGACCATGGCCGATGGCCAATCCTCCGCATCCGGTATGTGCTGCGGCACGCTGGCAGCGCACGCCGATTCGCGTCACTTTCGATCTGACCGTAGGAGAATCAATGACCTTCGATGTTCTGGGCACGAGTTCATTGGTGGAGGAGGGTGAGAGCTCCGAGCCATAATCACTGGCCGTGACAAAAGTGTGACTCGCGGAGCAACCTTTCGGCACAGCAAATTTCCTTCGCATGGCCATGATTTTCATAGGCCTGCACAGCCCTGTGCGCCTGCGAAGGTAGTATGGTGAGAACAGTTCGGGACAGCAGCGCTGTGTGACGCGCGGCTAGCGTAAGCGGCTGGTACCGGCAACGTTCTCCCCCTCAAATGACGAAAGGAATTTAGAGAGACTATGTGGAAACCGAATCAGCCTGCGACACCGCCGACTCCTCCCTCCGACGCAGGACGCTCTACGACCCCGGGTACGACCACTCCAGGATTTGACGCACGCAACCCCGCCGGTGCTCCCGGCGAACAGGCGACGATTGGCAAGAGCCTCGTCGTGAAGGGCGAGATCTCCGGTGCCGAGTCGTTGTATATCGACGGTAAGGTCGAAGGCTCCATCAACCTGCCCGGCAACCGCGTGACTGTGGGCCGCAACGGACAGGTCGCAGCAACCATCCTCGCTCGCGAGATCGTGGTGCTCGGCAAAATCCGTGGCAACTGCCAGGCGACCGACCGCGTGGACATTCGCGCTGAAGGCTCGCTCACCGGCGATGTGATCGCAGCACGGATCTCCATCGAAGACGGCGCGTTCTTCAAGGGTGGCATCGACATCCGCAAGCCCGGCGCAGAAGCCAAGAATGGTCAGCCTGCAACACCGGCTCCGACCGAGACGCCTGCAACGGAAGCATAAGCATTCAACGGTAGCAACAGCAAAGCCCCGGCAACTGCCGGGGCTTTGTAGTTTTTAGTGCAATCTGCCAGGAGCCTAGTGGCTGACCCACACCAGTCCAACACCTACCAACGCCACCAGGAAAACGAAGGCGAAATAAAACACGCCACCGCGTCTCCGATCTTCCTGATCTCTTCGCCGCAGCAAGGCTGCATATTGACCAGAGTCTTCCAGAATCGTTTCGACCAGTTGATCTTTGGAGAACTTGCCGTCTGCCATGAACTCTCTCTTACCTGACACGGGATTTCCTTTGTTCTGGATAACAAGTGTGCCCAGATCGCACGGATATCAGAATGCGCCAGTGCGCAGATAGACCAGCACCGCAATGAAGATGAGTGCGATGCAAACAAGAATCGGCAACCAGAAATCCAGAGTGCGATGCTCTCTTATCGGTATGTCATCCGTTGTCGCGGAATGCTGCCGACGCCGAAGGAAGAACAGGTAACGATGCTGTTCCAGTCTCGTCACATCCTCAGTGGTTATCGAACCTGAGGTGTGTTCTGAACTGCCGTCCTGATGTAAGTCTGTACGCATGATTGCATCGACCGCCAAACGCTAAGGCCGCAACTTCAAAGTTACTCATCAGGTCGTAAAGAGGGCGTACGGAGACCGTTAAAATGCCATAAGGCGAGGAAGGGATTTCATTCCTCGCCTTGCTCCTACCTTTCACGGGAAGAGCGTTGTTATTTTGGTTTAGATCACTTCGCTGTCGGCATTTGGCAGCGTTGTATCCTTCGCAGCGCGGCTCCATAAAATGCGCAAGTCGGTCACGCTATGCAGTGAGAAGTTCGGCTGCACGGGCGCAGTGATCGCGAAGAAATCGGCACGATGAACATCCTCCAACCAGAATGCAGGCCGAGGATCAGGATGCGACGGCGCGAACTCCACATGCGACATCTCGAGATTCTTCAGATGGCGAATAAAGAAGCCGTTGCTTGGCGTCGGGCCCATGCGCAGCAATTCGGGATAAGCCTCTTCGTTCTCGGGCACCTTGATGCCGTGCCAGTCGGGCATTGGCGCGGAGTGATCGGCCCAGCCGATCTTCATCTCCTTCGGCAGACCGACGTGACCGAAATAGCAGTTCGCAATCTTCACGTCTTCGATCAGATTTTCTGGAATACCCGCCAGCATTGAAGCCGTCGACGAAGCTGAGTTGTAGCTGACCAGATCGGAGATGAGGATGCGGCGCAGCGTACCCAGTCGCAGCGTCTCCTTCGGGTTGCGATTGCGACGGTTCAACCGCAGGAACAGAGGTGCGTCCACACAGTCGCGGAAGGTGTTGCCGGTGATGGCGATGTCTTCGAGAAACGCTCCGTCCGAGCTCTCGAGCGACAACCCTTTACAGCCTTCCATCACATTGCCGGTGATGGTGATGTTGCGGAAGCCGCCGTTGGACTCCGTGCCGCACTTGATGCGGCCCTGCCGGGACACCTCTGCATCGTCAGCAAACTTCTTCCACGTACCGGCATAAACCGAGCCGAGCTCATACGTTCCGGTCACATAGTTGTTTGCAATGGTGACATTCTCAGTCGGTCGCGCATAGCCTAGCGCGTAGCTCGACTTCGGGCAGATGCCATCGTCCCACGGCGAGTTCACTGTGCAGTTTGACACTCGCACGTTACGGCAGCAATCGATATCAAAGCCATCGCGGTCTGTATCCACCAGCAGGTTGTCGAAGGTGAGGTTATCAACGCCCGTTGCCAGCACCGCAAAGTGACCACCCTTCAAAATCGAGAAGTCGCGCAGCAGAACGTTGCGGCAGTTCTTGAGCGCGATCGCTTTGTTGCCCACGCCAGGCTGCTCTGCAATAAAACCACCGGTGCCACCGCGCTGGCCTTTTGCACCGTTGCTCAGGCCCTTGCCATGAATCAATCCCGGCCCAGTGATCGAGAAGTCGTGCAAACCTTCTCCATAGAGCAGGGAGTTCTTCCAGTGGTTATGCCCGTAGTCCTGGTACGGAATCCACGGATCGTTGTTCTCCGCCGCGTCATACGTTCCGCCGCGATAGCCGGTGGTCTCTCCGGGCATGGGCGAGTCCGCCGCCAGAATGGTGCAGCCTTGCGAAAGATGCAGCGAAACGAAGCTCTTCAACCGGAGTGTAAAACAGACATACGTCCCTGACGGGAACACCAGCGTTCCTCCACCAGCAGCCGCTACCGCTTCGATTGCTCGGTTAATTGCAGGTGAGTCTACCGTCTTGCCGTCGCCGGTTGCGCCGTAGGTCCGCACGTTGAAGGAGGCTTCAGCCGCAGCAGAAGAAGGTGACTGCCCGAGTGCTACGTAGCCAACCGTGGAGGCGAGGGCGAGGGGAGAAAGTTTGATCAGGTCGCGTCGTTGCATGGTGCGGCGATGCTAACAGGTAGGACTGACAGGTGGGAATAGCTGTCAGACCAAGCTGCCGGCTCGGCGTACGATAGAGCCATGGCTGCTGGACTCGAAGAACTCTTGCACGACGCCGAAATCGCCCATGGACACCTCTGTGCGGGACAGATTCTCGGGGTGCGCATGGCGATGCTCGCACTGGCGAAACTGGGTATCGATGACCCGCGCAAACGCACACTCACGAACGGTGAACTGAATCCCGACCGCAAGCGGCTGGTGACGTTTGTTGAGATCGACCGGTGCGCGACCGATGCGATCGGGGTCGTGACAGCCTGCCGCGTCGGCAAGCGCGCGCTGAAGCTGCGTGACTGGGGCAAGATGGCCGCAACCTTCGTCGACCTGAACCAGCCGCTCGGAGATGACGCGTACAAAGGCGTGCGGGTGGTGGCGCTTGAAAGCTCCAAGGCGCGCGCCAAGGAACTGTATCCGGAGCTTGAGAAAAACGCGCAGCAGATGCACGCCTACCGCGAGATGCCGGACGAAGAGCTCTTTGCCGAACAGTGGGTACGCGTGCCGCTGCCACCAAGCGAGTTTCCCGGCTTCAAGGGGCAGCGTGTGGTGTGCTCCCGCTGCGGCGAGGGCGTGAACTTCGACCGCTTTGTGGAGCGCGAAGGAAAGCGACTTTGCTTTGGCTGCGCTTCCGAAAAACTGTATTACCAGCCGCTGTAAATGACGCAGAAACGGCGAGGCCGCTCCAGGAATCGGAGCGGCCTCTGCGAACGTCGTGTGGGTTAGCGATTAGCGCCAGCCGCGGTGATCGAAGCGGTGGTCATAGCTCCAGTCGCGGTGATAGCCGTAGTAGCCGGGGTAGCCGTATCCGTATACAACCGGAGGAGCTACGTAACGCGGGCCGTAAGAGCGAGGGCCGTAGTAGGCGTGGCCATAGTAAGCAGGCCCACCGATACGAACGCCGACGGCGAAGCGCTGCGCCTGAGCTGTGGGAGCCGCTGCGGTGAAGAGTGCGCCGGCGAGAGCGGTGGCTGCCAGCACCTTGACTGCGTTTGCCTTGAGCATCGTGGTTACGTTGGTGAGCTTCATGACTTGCCTCCTGCAGGCTGTTCTTGCTTTCGCCTTGCATTCAAGTAAACGCAAGCTCACAAAAAGGGTTGCGCGCAACTATTTCGCACGACCGTGGTTAAGGCGTCTGCTGCGACTCAATGCGTGAAGCTGTAGCGCAGACCCGCCTGCACAATGCGCGGCGGAGCCAGCGTGAGGATCGGCGTACGGCCCGCTTCGATGCTGCGATTCAACAGGTTCTGCGCCGTAGCGAAGATCGACAGGCCGTGCGTCAGAGAGCGATCCACAGATACATCGAACCGCGCATACGGATGCAGCAGGAATTGGTTTGCGGAGTCGTCAAACTCATGTCCCTGATAGCTGGTGAGCAGGTGAAGATTGACCACGCGCGGCGCCGCGTAGTTGACCGTGGCGGTGGCTGATTCGCGGGGAACCTCCGGCGTCCACTTCCCCGCCAGCAGTTGCGTCGCGAGCGGAATCGTCGGTTGAATCACCGGGTTGTAACGGGTAACCGTAGCAATGGCAAGCTGATAGCCAGCGGTCGCATCGAGGTTGTGCCAGCGGTTGGACTGCGCCTCCACCATCACGCCGTCGCTGCGAATCTGACCGAGGTTCTGACGTTGCAGCGTCTGCGAGGTTGCAGTCTGAGCGAGGAGCACCGCGGAGATGGGGCGGTTGACCTCCGTCCAGAAGTACGTGGCGCGAACGTGCCCAAACTTGCCGTCCAGATCGCCGCCGAACTCGAAGCCGGTTGCGCGTTCGGCGAGCAGAGCGTTGTTGGCGCGCGTCAACTGCTGGCCGACCTGGCTGGTGCGATACAGCTCGTTCAGACTCGGGCCGCGAAAGGCGCGGAAGCCGGTGCCGGTGAGCGAGAAGCCGTGACCGAGCTGACGCACGACGCCGAGATGAGGACTCGCGACGAGTTCGTCGATCTCGGGCTGCGGAGTGATCGCCTTCGTACTCGAGGCGGTTTGCAGACCATCGAAGGTGCGGAAAGAATCAACCCGAATCGAGCCAGACAACGACCATTTGCGCGGCAGCCAGACGGCATCGAGATAGCCACCGGTCTCGCGCTGACGAGCGTTGGTGCTGGTGGTAATACCGAGAACATTGCTGGAGACAGCGGTCTCGTCGTCGGTGCCACGAATGTCGCGGAGGTCGATGCCCGCTGCGGCGGTCAGGTTCGGCTGCAGAGACTTATTGGCCTGCAAGACAAAGCCAAACTCATCCGTGGGGACGCGCTGCAGCTTGGTGAGCGACTCTGAGTTGCGATCGGCAGCGACCGACGAGAACGCCTGGCGGTAGCCTTCGCGCGAGCCGTAAAGACGGAGGCTTGCGTTGCCGAACGCACCGGAGCGATCGGCTCCGGCGACGTAGCGCCAGAGTCGCGCGGCGTTGGTCTGAAGGAACGTTCCGTTGCCTCGCGACTCGTTCATCACATTGCCGCGCAGGAACGCTGCGTTGCCATTCGCTGTTCCCGTGCCAGCCACGATCGGCATGCGCAACTCCACACGCGCGCTTTCGCTGGTGACGTTCGATTCGGTATCAACCGAGCCGCGCAGCGACGGAGCCGTCGGAACGTAACCTCCGGTCGAGAGCACACTGACTGCGGACAGTGTGCTGAGGTAATGGGCTGTTGTGGTGAGGAGAGCATCGCCGTTGGCGGTGTTCTCGGTTGCTCCAAAGGCGTCGGCTGCGAAGTTGAACTTGTGCTTGGGCTCGACAGGGATCTCATCGATCACGCCGCCAATCGCGGAGGAACCGTAGAGGTCGGAGGCTCCACCGCGCAGCAGTTCTACCTGATCGAGGGCCAGCGCCGGAATCTCGTTCCAATGAATCCACGTTCCAAAGGGATCGTTGAGCGGGACTTCGTCGCTGACGACCAGGGTGCGACTCGCGGCTGTGCTGCCAAGACCGCGAAGGCTGATGCCCTGCGAGGTCGGGTTTGCAGACCACGAACTGGTGCGACGGAAGAGCTGGAAGCCTGCGACGGAATGCAGACGGTCATCCAGGGAAAAGCCCGGAGTCTGCTGCATCTGCGGCTGCGAGAGCGTGGCGACGCTGGTGGCCGAGTCGTTGATGCTCGCGAGGCCACGGTCGGCGCTAACGGTGATCGTGTCAGTGGCCTTCGGCGCAGGTTGTTGCGCGCGCAGATGTACGGCAAGGAGCGCGACGAGAATCGTGGTGACAGCTCTCATCGCAACTCCAGGGCCATACTTACTTGACCTGTGCGGCTTCGATCGCTGCGCCGACGCGGAGCATCGTGGACTCATCGAAGTGTTTGCCGAGGACCTGAACACCGATGGGCAGACCGTCCTTCGTGGTGCCGCACGGGACGCTCATACCGCAGATGCCAGCAAGCGAGGCGGCAACTGAGTAGATGTCTTCGAGGTACATCTGGATCGGGTCCTCGGTCTTTTCGCCGAGCTTCCAGGCGGGGGTTGGTGTAACCGGGCAGACGATCGCATCGACGTCGTTGAAGACCGTGAGGAAGTCGCGGGTGAGCAGCGTGCGGACCTGCTGCGCCTTGCGGTAGTAGGCGTCGTAGTACCCCGCCGAGAGCACGTAGGTGCCGAGCAGGATGCGGCGCTTGACCTCAGGACCGAAGGCCTCGTCGCGGGACTTGCGGTACATGTTCGCCAGGGTGTTGGCCTCGGCGCTGCGGTGACCGAAACGAACGCCGTCCATGCGCGAAAGGTTTGAGCTGGCTTCCGCTGTTGCCAGAACGTAGTACGTGGGCACAGCGTAGCTGGTGTGCGGCAGCGAGACCTTTTGGATGCTACAACCGGCGGCCCGCAGATCGTCGAGAGACTTCTCGATAGCAGCACGAATCTCGGGATCGAGACCTTCGCCGAAGTACTCCTCGGGAACGCCGATGCGGAGACCGGCAACCGGCTTAGCGAGGTCTGCGGAATAGCTGCCAACCGGCTGCGCGGAGCTTGTTGAGTCCATTGTGTCCGTGCCTGCGAGGACTTCGAGCAACGTTGCGGCGTCAGCGACTGAGTGTGCGAACGGTCCGATGCGGTCGAGCGACGACGCGAAGGCGATCAGCCCATAACGCGATACTCGACCATACGTCGGCAATACGCCAACGACGCCGCAGAAGGCTGCGGGCTGGCGGATGGAGCCGCCTGTGTCTGTACCGAGCGAGGCGGCGCAAAGGCCAGCGGCGACTGCGGCCGCCGAGCCGCCGGATGAGCCGCCGGGAACGCGGTCGAGCGAGCGCGGGTTGTGGACCGGGCCATAGGCTGAGTTCTCGTTCGAGCCGCCCATTGCGAACTCGTCGCAGTTCAGCTTGCCGAGCAGGACAGCGCCTGCGGCCTCGAGCTTAGCTACAGCGGTTGCGTCATAGGGCGGGTGATAGCCATTGAGGATCTTCGATGCGGCGGTTGCGGGTGCTCCTTTGAGCGTGAGGACATCCTTGATGCCGATGGGAACGCCTGCGAGCGGGCCGAGCGGAGCGCCGGACTTTACGGCGGCATCGACGCTGGCTGCCTGGGCGAGAGCGCGATCTTTGGTGAGCGCGAGGTAGCTGTTGATCTCAGGATCAACGGCGGCGATGCGCTCGTAGTAGCGCTCGGCGAGGGCGGTCGCGGAGGTCGTTCCGCTGACCACGGCAGCGCGGGCTTCGGCCAGCGTGAGGGTGGAGAGATCGTTGTTCACGGTCGACTTGAGAGCGTTCGGTGATTCGGGCATCGTTCAGTAGTTCCTTGAGAGTGGTGCCTGTCGGCTTGCAGCGTCGCGAGTTTGAGATGCAGATTCCTACGCTGCGCTACGGAATGACAAAAGTAGAGGACTGCGGTCTAGCAAGGTTAGCGCTCGATGACCTTGGGGACCTTGAAGAAGCGGCCGTCGCTTTCGGGGGCCTGCGACATCACGGCGGCACGATCGACCGAGGGTTTTACAACGTCGGGGCGAAGCGTTTCACCAGCTGTCGCGGGGGCGATGCCGAGGGCTTCGGCGACTTGTGCCATTGGCTCGACCTGCGAGGTGTCGAGCTCGCTGAGCTGCGCGATGTGGCCGAGGATCGCGTTGAGATCGTGCGCCATGCGCGGCAACTCTTCGGCGGTGAGCTCGAGGTTGGCGAGGTCGGCGACGTGGCGAACGTCTTCAAGCGATACGGCAGAGTTCTGGTTCGACATGCTGACTCCTAATAACTATGGGCAAGAGGGTTCTTGCGGCATTCCTATTGTAGCTGGCGGCAAACTCAGCGAGCAGGCTTAGGAAACGGGCGGCGGGTGCCGGCCTCATGGAACTGAATGGCCTGCAGGCGGACGTTGGCAATGCGGCCGAGATCGTTCGAGAGGGCCGAGCGCATGTGCAGAAACTGCTGCATCCAGGCGGAGCCATCGACGCGAACGTGCAGGATGCGATCCCCATCTAGCTGGAGGAGTTCCCCATGTTCAGCGAGGGCGTGGCCGCAGGCGACGGGCCAGGCGGCGGCGAGACGATCTTCGTCGGTGAGCTCGCGGAGGCTGCGGCCCAGGGAATCTCGAAGGATGTCGCGCATTCGTTGCATAGGCCTACTTTATGCGTTCCGGGCGATGAGGTGAGGAAGGACTTCGCTCAGGGAGTGGATGAGCTGGAAGTTGCCGGGGCAGGGGGTGGGCTCGGTGCCACTGAGCAGGAATGCCTGTCGCAGACCTGCGGCGTTGGCGGCAGCTATGTCGGTGCAGCGGTCGCCGATGAGAAGTGATTGGGACAAGTCCAGATCAAGATCGCGGGCGGCGCGCAGGATCATGCCGGGGGAAGGTTTGCGATCTTCGTGTTCGCGCTGGTATTCGCCGAGACCCTGGGGGTGGTAGGGGCAGTGGTAGGTGGCGGCCAGGGGAGTTTTGCGGGAGGCGAACTCGGCATGAATCCAGGCGGTGAGGGTGTCGAAGTCGGCCTGGGTGTAGATGCCGCGGCCAATGCCAGCCTGGTTGGTGACGACGACGAGCTTATAGCCGAGTTCAGTGGCGTGGCGGCAGAGTGAGAAGATGCCGGGCACCCATTGCACGTCTTCGATGCGGTAGAGGTAGTGGGTCTCCTCGTTGATGACGCCGTCACGGTCGAGGAAGAGGGCTGGGGTGGGCACGGTCTTATTTTAGGGGGTTAGAGGAGAGTGGAGGGAGGAGAGTGTTTGTTGATAGAGGATGGTTATGATGGAGGGTGAGTGGAGGTACGCGATGTCCAGGACAGAGTCGAAGATGGTGGAGCTGGGGACGGTGGCGCCTGCGTTTGAGCTGACCGATGTGGTGAGTGGCAGGGCCGTCGGTCGGGATGATGTGGCGGCCGACACCAAGGGTCTGCTGGTGATGTTTGTGTGTCCGCACTGCCCGTACGTGAAGCATGTGGAGGCGGAGCTGGGACGCATTGGGAGGGACTACGCGGGCAGGATTGGCGTGGTGGCAATCAATTCGAACGACCTGGTGGAGTATCCGCAGGATGGGCCGGAGCAAATGACGGAACAGGTCGAAAAGAACGGCTGGAACTTCCCTTACCTGCTGGACGAGACGCAGGAGGTGGCCCGTGAGTATGAGGCTGCCTGCACGCCGGACTTCTTCCTGTTCGATCAGGAAATGAAGCTGGTGTATCGCGGGCAGCTGGACGAGAGCCGACCTCGGCGAGGTGATTTTGGCAACGATGTGCCGCTGACGGGCAACGATCTTCGTGCCGCGATGGATGCGGTGGTTGCCGGTGAGAAGCCCACAGCAGAGCAGAAGAACAGCATCGGCTGCAATATCAAGTGGAAGCAGTAGCAACCGGACGATAGGAAAGACGAAGAGACGACTGTGACTGACGTTCTTGAGAGTTTGAAGGATGGTGTGCGGCGGTTTCAAACGGAGATCTATCCGGCCCGCGCGGAGATGTATACGCAGGCCGAGAGCGAGCCGCAGCGGCCGGATACGCTGTTCATTACGTGTGCCGATTCTCGCATCGACCCGAACGAGATTACGCAGACCGGCCCTGGCGAGGTGTTTGTGACCCGCAATATCGGCAACATGGTGCCGGCGTATGGCGAGATGCTGGGCGGTGTGAGCGCGGTGATTGAGTTTGCGGTAAGCGGTCTGGGCGTGAAGCACATTGTGGTGTGCGGACATTCCGACTGCGGCGCGATGAAGGCGCTGCTGACGCCGGACTCCGTGGCCAAGATGCCGACGGTCAAGAGCTGGCTGAAGAATGCTCATGCCGCTCTGAGTGTGGCGGAGACGCTGCACGAGAGGCTAAGCGGGACGTCGTTGATCGAAGAGCTGACGGAGCAGAATGTGCTGCTGCAGCTACAACACCTGAAAACCCACCCATCCGTGGCTGCGGCGATGGCGACGGGGGATCTGACGCTTTCGGGCTGGGTGTATGAGATTGGAACAGGGGTAGTGCGTGTGGCCGCCGACGGCAGCCACACGTTTACGCGTATCGCTAAGTAACAAGTTACTTGCTGGAAGCGTCCGAGCCGTGCTGCTTGACCATCTTGTTGTAGATACCGAGGAGCAGGAACGGTGCGACCCACTGGCCGATGAACAGGGCCGGATTCGCCTTTTCTTTCTGAATGGCATTGACCGTGATGGAAGCTGCGATCGAAGCGATGGCTAGCCCCAGGAAAGCGCTCGACGGCACGGTGGCTGTGTACTGCTCAATGGCTGCGGTGACCTGGTCTTCTTTAGCCTGGCCGGGCTGAACGCGATAGTCAGTCATGATAATGTCTCCACGGCTGGTTGCCGTCTCTTGAGAAGATGCCGGAAGCGTGTAGCGCGGCAAGCGGCGGAAGTGTGCGATTTGCGTGGGGCGAAAGGATTGGCTCGGTTTTGTAACCTGACTCTCGTTTGACTTTCAGGGGCTGGCCGCATAGTTTTAAAAGCAATGAGCACTCTGCGTCATCATCATGGGCACCACCATCACCACGCAAACAATGCGTCGGCGGCTGTGTCCGGTGTGGCGAAGTAAGCAAGAGAGAACGCCCAACAGGATTCAAGAAGAACCAAAGCCCGCTGACGCGCATACCGCGAGCGGGCTTTTCTGTGTGCGGGTACTGCGCGTATGGCGACAACTGAGAGAGACCGAAGGGGAGTGACGATGGCAGACGCGGTAGAGATCAACTTTGCGAAGGACGGCGGCATGGTCGCCGGGATTGTGCAGGATGCAGGTACGGGGCAGGTGTTGATGCTTGGGTTCCTGAACGAGCAGAGCTATGCCAAGACACTGGAGACCGGGTTTGTCACGTTCTGGTCGCGCACGCGGAGCAAGCTGTGGATGAAGGGTGAGACGAGCGGCAATCGACTGAAGGTGGTCGAGATGGCGACGGATTGCGATAACGACGCGCTGCTGTTCAAGGTGGTGGTCGAAGGCGATGGGCTGGTGTGCCACGAGGGCACGGTGAGCTGCTTTACGAAGCCGATTGTTTAGGAGTTGTCAGTTGTCCGTTCTCAGTTGTCAGAACGGAGCGACCTACTGAGAACTGACAACAGAAAACGGAGAACGAAAAGTATGGCAAAGAAGCTGAAACTGGGAATTCCGAAGGGCAGTTTGCAGGACGCGACGATTGCGTTATTTGAGCGTGCGGGCTGGCGGATCTATGCGAGTGGACGGAGCTACTTTCCGACGATCGACGATGTGGAGATCGAGTGCATGCTGGTGCGTGCGCAGGAGATGGCGCGGTATGTGGAGCATGGCGCGCTCGATGCCGGGCTGACCGGGAATGACTGGATTCTCGAGAACCAGAGCGACGTGGAGCGCGTGACGGCGCTGACGTATTCGAAGGCGAGCCGGACGAAGGTGAAGTGGGTGCTGGCGGTTCCGGAGGATTCTCCTTACCAGAAGCCCGAAGACCTGGCCGGCAAGACGATCGCGACGGAGCTGGTGGAGTATTCGAAGCGCTACTTTGCGGAGAAGAATATCCCGGTGAAGGTGGAGTTCAGCTGGGGTGCGACGGAAGTGAAGCCGCCGACGCTGGCCGATGCGATCGTCGAGGTAACGGAGACGGGATCGAGCCTGCGGGCGAATCGGCTGCGGATCATCGAGACGCTGATGGAGAGCGAGACGCAGTTCATCGCGAACAGGAAGGCCTGGGCGGACGATTGGAAGCGCAGCAAGATTGAGACGCTGAGCCTGATGCTGAACGGCGCGATGGATGCTCAGAACCAGGTGGGCCTGATGCTGAATGTGAAGCGCGCGGACCTGGACCAGGTGCTGAGCGTGCTGCCTGCGCTGAATTCGCCGACGATCAGCGAGCTTCGCGATAAGGAGTGGGTCGCGCTGAATACGATTCTCGAGAGCCATACGGTGCGCGACGTGATTCCGAAGCTGAAGGCTGCGGGCGGCGCGGGCATTGTGGAGTATCCGCTGAGCAAGGTTGTTCTGTAAGTTTCGAACGAAGAGGTTAAGGCGATGAAGATTGCGTTTCTAGTCATTCTGATTTTGGCTGCGATGGTGCCGCTGGTGCGGTTTCTGCTACAGCGTTCGCGTGAGCAGAAGGCACAGAAGGACGGCCTGGTGCTGTATGCCACGGTGATCTCGCTGGAGCCGGTGAAGGTGTTTGGCAAGCCATCGCCGGTGATGAAGATCAAGATGTGGGTGCAGCAGCCGGGCGGTGAGCGACGCGAGGTTTCGCTGAGCAGCCGGATTGCAGCTGGGCAGAATGTGGCTCCGGGCGTGATGCTGCCGGTGGTCGTTGACACGAAGGACCCGAAGAAAATCTATCCGGCCGGGCCTGATGCGATGAAGCGCGTGGTGCTGACGGGTTCGCGGGAGCAGCGTCGCATGATGAAGAAGCAGGGGATGTGATGAAGATTGTGCAGACGTTCGGCGAAACAGCGGCGGCAGCCGAGGCTGCGATTGTGCAGCTGGAGCAGCGCGGCGCCACGAACACGGCGAAGGTCGATGGCGTGGTGCAGGAGATTCTGGCAGATGTGCGCGCGCGTGGCGACCAGGCTGTTCGTTCGTACTCGGCGAAGTTCGATGGACTGGGCGATGAGACGCCTCTGCTGGTAAGCCGCGAAGAGATGCAGGCGGCGTGGGACGAGACCAGCGAAGAGTTGAAGGCGGCGATGCGGCTGGCGCAGGCGAACATCCGCGCGTTTGCAGAGAAGCAGCTGCCGCGTGCGTGGAGCTTTCGGCCGAGCGAAGGGATGGAGGTTGGGCAGATCATTCGACCGCTGGGCAGCGTAGGCTGCTATGTGCCGGGCGGAAGGTATCCGCTGCCAAGCACGCTGCTGATGACAGTGACTCCGGCGCAGGTGGCGGGTGTGGAGCGCATCGTGGTGTGCTCGCCGAAGCCAGCGCGCGAGACGCTGGCGGCTGCGTGGATTGCAACGCATGAGGCTGCGGGCGTGGTCGAGGTGTATCGCGTGGGCGGGGCGCAGGCTGTCGCCGCGATGGCTTACGGCACCGAGACGATTGGCGCAGTCGACAAGATCGTCGGGCCGGGAAATCTTTATGTAACGGCGGCGAAGGTGGCGGTGTCGCAGGAGACGGGCATCGATATGCCGGCGGGGCCGACGGAGATTGTGGTGACGAGCGAGGTCGGGGATGCTGCAGGCATTGCGGCGGATATGGTAGCGCAGGCTGAGCATGATCCGGAGGCGCTGGCTGTATTGATTACATCGCAGACGGCGTTGGCGGAGGCTGTGGCTGCGGAGGTCGAGAAGCAGGCTGCAGGCAACGAGATTGCGAAGCAGTCGCTGGCGGCGCAGGGCCACATCTTTGTGACGGAGAGCGCGGCAGAGGCCCAGGCGTTGACGAACCGACTGGCTCCAGAACATCTCACCGTGGATTCCGGCGCAGACGTGCGCTGGGTGAAGAATGCGGGCAGCGTCTTCATTGGCCACTATGCGCCGCAGTCAATGGGCGACTACATCAGCGGGCCGAACCATGTGCTGCCGACGGGACGCAACGGTCGTGTGCGCGGTGGGCTCAGCGTCCTCGACTTTGTAAAGGTGATTACGGTGCAGCAGTACACGCAGGCTGCCCTGCGCGAGGTTGGTCCGCATACAATTGCGCTGGCTGAGGCAGAAGGTCTGGTCGGCCACGCGGAGAGCGTGAGAGTGAGGATGCGATGAGCGTTGCTTCGAAACTTGCTGCGGGCATTCCGCAGTCGTTGCTGGAGGAGTTGCGAGCGGTGGGTGGTCCGGATGAGGCAGAGATTCTGCACAGCCTGAGCCATCTGCCTGCGGCGATGCGCGCAGAGCCGCGTCGCGCGGTGCTGGCAATGCCGGAGTATCATCCGCCGCTGGCAGGCCGCGATGCACTACGACTGGACTTCAACGAGAACACGTTTGCACCAAGCCCTGCGGTGATTGAGGCGGTGCATGCGCTGACGGCTGAGTCGATGACGATCTATCCCGAGCGGCATGGCGTGGAGCAGATCGTCGCGAAAAAGTTTGGGCTGACGCCCGAGCAGGTGCTGCTGACGAATGGCGTGGACGAAGCGATCCATTTGATGGCCTGCACGTTTCTCGACGAGGGCGATGAGGCACTGATCTGTACGCCGACGTTCTTTATGTACGACGTTTCGATTGGCCTGATGACGAGCCAGTTGAAGCGTGTCCAGACGGACGATTCGATGGAGTTTCCGTTCGAGCGATTCATGGCGGCGATCACGCCGAAGACCAAGCTGATCATCGTAGCAAGCCCGAATAATCCGACGGGTTCAACGGTGAGCCGCGAGCAGCTGCTTGCGATTGCGAAGGCTGCTCCGCAGGCCGTGATGATGGTGGATGAAGCGTACTTCCACTTCTTTGGTGAATCGACGCTGGGCGACGTGGACGAGGTGCCTAATTTGATTGTCGCGCGGACGTTTTCGAAGGCGTATGGGCTGGCAAACCTGCGCATCGGCATGCTGGCTGGCGATGCTCGGCTGATTGGATATGTGCGCAAGGTGGCCTCGCCATACAACGTGAATGGTGTGGCGCTGGCGGTGCTGCCGGGTGCGCTGGCGGACGATGAATATCTGAACTGGTATGTGGAGCAGGTGCATGCAGGCCGTGAGCGCGTGCAGGCGGCTCTGCAGGCGCTGAACGTGCGGACGTGGCCGAGTGCGGCGAACTTCGTACTGCTGGATATCGGCGCGCGCCACAAGGAACTTTGCACGCGGATGCATGCCCATGGCGTGCTGCTGCGCGACCGCTCGGGCGATCCGGGATGCGAAGGGTATGTGCGGATCACGATCGGCGTGGAAGAGCAGGTAACGCGCGGGATTGCGGCGCTGGAGACGGTGCTGGAAGAGATGCAGTGGACGCCGGAAGAAGGTCGAGCCAGATGATGTCGGAGCGCAGGAAGATCATGTTGCTGACGCTGACGGTGCCGTGGGTGGCGCTGGCAGCGGTGATGATCTCTCTGCATCTGCATGGTGCGTTTTTGAAGGGACTGGTTGTGGGTTTTGCGCTGGCGATGGCAGTCCTGCTGGTGTACGTGGTGACGAAGATGGTGCAGTTGAAGCGGGGGCGGCGATGAACGAGATCGATCCGCAACGGAAGAAGATCGCAGTGCTGGCGGTGTGCATCTGCACGCTGAACATGCCGTTTATGCTGCTGATGAAGCATAGCCAGGGGACGAGTTACTTTCCTGAGATGGTGGCTTTCTATGTGGCGGCAATGGCATTGCTGACTACCTACACGGTCAAAGAATTTTTGAAGTACAGGCGGAGTGGACGATGAGCAATGGATTGAATGAGGCAGTGGCGACCGAGACCGGACGCGTTGGGACGATTGAGCGGAACACGCTGGAGACGAAGATCTCGCTGCGGTTGAATGTGGATGGCATGGGCACGTACACCGTGTCGACGGGCATCCGTTTCTTCGATCACATGCTGGAGAGCTTTGCCAAGCATGGCGGTTTCGACCTGACGCTGAAGTGCGTGGGCGATCTCGACGTAGACCAGCACCACACAGTGGAAGATGTGGGCATCGCGCTGGGAGAGGCCTTTGCCGAGGCGCTTGGCGACAAGCGCGGGATTCTGCGCGCGGGCTACTTTGTGATGACGATGGATGAGACGCTCGCTGTGTGTGCTGTCGATCTATCGGGGCGCGTGGCCTGCGTGGTCGACGATCAGTTGACAGCCCCGCTGGTGGGCGACCTGGTAACGGAACTGGTGCCGGACTTCTTCGATGGCTTTGCGCGGGGAGCAAAGTGCAACATCCATGTGAAGACGATGTACGGGCGGAACAACCATCACAAGATCGAGGCGATCTTCAAGGCGTTCGCTCGGGCGATGCGTGGTGCGTGCTCGAAGGACGAACGGATGAAAGAGCTGTTGCCGAGTACGAAGGGCTTGCTGTAGTTCCAAACCTAAAGAAAGAGCATAGAGGTCACGTGATGGAAGAAGCCCCTCAATGGCGAAAGAGTGTTGCCCTAACAGGCATGGTGCTTGTCGGCTTGAACCCTATTTATTGGATTCTAGCCCTCAACATTGAGGGACGATTTAATCTCTCCGATCGCGTCTTCGGCGATCTCATACTGACGGGTGTGCTGATAGGGATAATTTCCCTCTCTTTCAGTTTCTTCGCAACAGGCATGAGGCGCGCCTTGCTGATTGTGCTTGCACTTCTTGAAATGTTTTTATGGTCGTTTATGGCGGTGGGAATGTGATCGCTGTCATCGACTATAAAGCGGGCAATCTTACAAGCGTCGTCAAGGCACTGCGCTTTCTCGGTGCGGACGATGTTGTCGTCACGCAGTCGCATGAGGATGTGCTGAAGGCAGACAAGATTGTGCTGCCGGGTGTGGGGCACTTTCAGGCTACGCAGCTGCTGGAGGACCTGCGGCTGACGCAGGCGACGCGCGAAGCCGTAGCGAAGGGTACACCATTCCTCGGCATCTGTGTTGGCTTGCAGTGGCTATATGAGGGGTCGACGGAGGCTCCGGGGACAGCTGGGCTGGGGCACTTTGCTGGGCAGTGTGAGCGGTTCCCTGCTGTGTATGAAGGCGAGGAGTTGAAGTCCCCGCATGTGGGGTGGAACTCTCTCGAAGAGGTGCGGGCGGATTCGCGGCTGCTGCGCGGCGTGAAGCCGGGGAGCTTTGTGTACTACACGCATAGCTGGCGTGCTCCGGTGAGTGCGGACACGGCGGCGAGCACGCTGTATGGCGGCGCGTTTACCGGAGCCGTGGAGCGCGGCAATGTGATGGGCGTGCAGTTTCATCCGGAGAAAAGTGCGGAGACCGGGCTGAAGGTGTTGAATAATTTTCTGGAGTTATAGAGTCAAGCGAGAAGAATGCAGACGGTGATCAGATATGAAAATGTCGTGAAGGAGATGCTGATCCAACTCCCCGCGCTCATCATCTTCGATGAGGAGCAGCACCTCGGGATGATTGAGGATAATCTCGATCTTGCTTACGTCATATTTGGATCGCTTCTGGTTCCTTTTCTTGAATCCGCAATTGCTCGTGGCGATAAAGAAACGCTGCGACAGGGTTGCAACTTCCTTGAGCAGATATCTGCGGATTCACGACAAGACTTGGCACTTGAGAATCTGATTGGCGTTGAGATAGGCGAGTGGTTGGAATTTGTTTGCGGAGAAAGTGTTATCGCATCTCTTCTCGGAGAAGAGACGAAACGAGTTTGTAATTATGTACCCGGACTGGCAACACAAAGACGAATGCTAAAGGGGTTGCCATGCTGACGAAACGAGTGATTGCCTGCCTGGATGTTCGCGGCGGCCGAGTGGTGAAGGGGATTCAGTTCGTCGATATCGTCGATGCGGGCGATCCGGCGGAGCTGGCGCATCGCCATGCGGCGGCGGGTGCGGATGAGATCGTGCTGCTCGACATTACCGCGACGCATGAGGGTCGCGGCACGCTGATCGATACGGTGAGGCGCACGGCGGAGAAGTTGTTTGTACCGTTCACGGTCGGCGGTGGCATTCGCTCAGCCGAAGATGCGGAGGCTGTGTTCACTGCGGGCGCGGACAAGGTCTCTATCAACAGCTCGGCGATTGCGCGGCCGGAGTTGATTGGGGAGATTGGTTCGAGCTTCGGGGCGCAGGCGGTGATCGTGGCGATCGATGCTCGGCGCGGCCCGAACGGTGTGAGCGATGCCGAGGTGTATGTCAGTGGCGGGCGCAAGCCGACCGGGCGGAATGTAGTGGAGTGGGCGCGCGAGGCGGAGCAGCGCGGGGCGGGCGAGATTCTGTTGACCTCGATGGATACGGATGGGATGCGCAATGGATTCGATTGCGAGCTGACGCGCGCGGTGAGCGAGGCTGTGCAGATTCCGGTGATCGCGAGTGGTGGCGCTGGCAGCGCTGCGCACTTTGCGGAAGTCTTCAAGCTGGGTAAGGCGGATGCGGCGCTGGCGGCGAGCATCTTCCACTTTGGCGTGACGGATTCGCGTGCGCTGAAGGCGGAGGTCGCGGCGGCGGGCGTGGCGATGCGGCTGCCTTGCTAGAGTGGTAGCGCAAGCCTCCTCCATCCCACCTTAGCGATGATGAGGTCGTCGCGAAGATGGGGCACCCAGAGGTTAGGGTTACACTGTGGCGATGCCGTCATCTTCCGCAGAAAAGCGATGGGCACCCGTCTGGCTGATGGGGCTTTCGAACGCTACGTTCGGATTTATGGGCGGCTTTATGGTGCTGCCGCTGCCGCAGATGCTGGCGGCGCAGGGTGTGCCTGAGTGGAAGATCGCGGCGATCAGCGGGGCTTGTTTGCTGCCTGGATTCTGGGTGTTTGCTCTGGGGCCGCTGCTGGATTTCCGGTTCAGCCGTCGATGGTGGGCGACTCTGTTTGCGGTGCTGGCAGGTGTCGGGATGACGGTCGCCGTGCTGTTTCGCTCGCATCTGGCGGTGCTGGAGACAGCTCTTATTGTGGGTTACGCTGCGGCGGCGCTCAGCTCGAATGCCCTGGGCGGCTGGCTTGCCGGCGTGGTGCCAGTGCTGGCGGAGCGCGCTGGCGATGATGCGAACCATGAGGGTGCCTGGCTCAGCTCATGGACGCAGGTGGGCGTCTTTCTTGGCAATGGGTTGATGGCGATTGTTGCGGGCGAGGGAATGCGAAAACTGCCTGCTGCTGTGATTGCACCGCTCTTGGGAGCCATGGTGATGCTGCCTGCGGCGGTGTTTCCGTGGATACCGCTGGTCGGTCAGCGCGAGCTAGGAGAAGACGGCCGTTCGCTGGGTGATGGCTTCCGCCAGTTCTTTGGCGAAGTGAAAGCTACGCTGCGCGGTCGGGAGGTCTGGCTGACTCTAATGCTGTTCGTAGTGCCGACGGGAAGTTGCGCGCTGAGCAATGCACTGGGCGGCGTGGCTGCCGAGTTCCATGCGAGCGATGCTTTCGTGTCGCGTATCGGTGGCATCGGGCTATCGGTAGCAGGTGCAGCAAGCTGCCTGCTGCTACCGGTACTGGCGCGGCGGGTGAAAGCGTTACCTCTATATCTGCTGCTCGGCACGGTAGGTGCGGTGTTTACGCTGGTGCTGCTGGTGCTGCCGCGCACACCGCTGACGTTTGCGATCGCCTTCGTTGGCGAGAACATGGTGCAGGCGATCTGCTTTACCGCAGCGGTGGCAATCTGCTTCAACGTGATCGGTGAGGAGAATCCGCTGGCGGGTACGCAGTTCGGTCTGCTGACGGCGGCGACGGTGCTGCCGATTGTGTACATGGGTGTGCTGGATGGCCGCGCCTACAGCGGACATCCTCTGCTGCCCTGGCTGCCGCATGGTGTGTCGGGGATGTACCTATTCGATGGCGGGCTGAGCCTGCTGGCTTGCGTGGTGATGGCTGCGCTGATGATGTGGTGGCGGCCCGCTGCTCGCAAGGGTGCCCTGCCGGATCGCGGCGTGCATCTTACCGGAGAGTGAGTTACCGTCCGTGAGTTCCAGAGCTGACCGAGATATTGGATACTGAAAGCTATGAACCTTGAAAGATTGAGAGCTGAGACACGCGCGGAGCACGAATCAACCGAGAGCGTGATGCCGCTGATGCAGGCGGAGTTGAGCCAGGAGCAGTATGTGGACGTGCTGCGGAAGCTGTATCCCGTGGTGCGGAGCTGGGAGCAGTTTGCGCTGGCGAACGCTCCGGCAGATTTAACCGAGACCATACAGGGACGGCAACGTGCCGGGCTGATAGCACAGGATCTCAAGGTGCTGAATGCGACGGCTGGCGATGATGCCAGGGTCTTCCCTGCCGAGTCCGTGCCGGGACTTGAAAGCGGCGCACCGACGTATCGCGCGAGCTTTCTGGGAGCGATGTATGTGATGGAAGGGTCGACGCTGGGCGGCCAGTATATTGCGCGGCATCTCGAAGAGGTGCTGGGGCTGGCACAAGGCAAGGGGGATGCGTACTTTCGCGGCTACGGGGAGCACACCGGCGAGATGTGGCGCGCGTTCAAGGGGGTGCTCGGCGAGGTGCCGGAGGAACAGGCTGACAGCGTAATCGCGGCAGCGAAGGCGATGTTCGAGGTATTTCGTGAGGGCATGACTGCCTAATGGTGGGAAATTCCTGAGTTTCCGAACGCTGTCTGTATTCCTTGCATCCTACTTGCAGGTAGAAATATAAGGCAGCTCCGCAACGAGCTGCGAAGAGTGTTTAAGAGGGTGGATTTCGTTTGGCAGTTTCTCTAGGCGAAGCGTTATTGCGTTGTGAAGATGAGCCGATCCGGATTCCGGGGAGCATTCAGCAGCATGGGTTTTTCCTGCTGGTCGACGGCGGGTTTGAGAAAGTTCTCGTTGCGAGCGAAAATGCAGAGCGGTTTCTGCAGCAGCCGCTAAAGCTGATTCTCGGGGCGCAGCTGGATGCCATTTTGGGCCGCGAAGTGCTACTGGCGCTGGAGACGGTGAGAAACCCAAAGCAGAAGGAGCGCCATGCGCTCGTGACCTATCTGGGTTCGTTTCGCATCGGCGACGACCAGTTCAGCGTGATGGCGCACAGCATCGGGTCGACCTTTGCGCTCGAGTTCGAACAGCAGGACCGACTGGTAGGCGCGGAGACGATGAATGCCGTCATCACCAATTTTGTGGCCGCGCTGGGACGGCTGCAGAATAGCCAGGACCTTTGCGACGCCTTGGCCGAGCAGATCGCAGAGCTCACCGGCTTTGATCGCGTGATGCTGTACAGCTTCGACGACGAGGGGCACGGCACGGTGCTGTCCGAGGTGAACAATGGACGGTTGCCGAGCTACCTGGGGCTGCGTTTTCCGGGGTCCGACATCCCGAAGCAAGCTCGCGAACTATACATTCTGAACACGACACGCATCATCCCTAACGCGAACTATGAACCTTCGGCTTTGCGTGGCTCGACAACGCGACCAGCCGCGCAGCTTGACCTATCGCTGAGCGTGCTGCGCAGCGTATCGCCGATCCATCTGCAATACATGCGGAACATGGGCACAGCTTCTTCAATGTCGGTATCGATCGTGCTGGACGGCAAACTGTGGGGACTGGTGAGCTGCCACCACAGCTCTCCAAAGACCGTGCCTTATTTGATTCGTAGTGCCTGCGACATGCTGACGAAGATGGCGGCGACGCAGCTGACGAAGTTTCAGGCGACGTCGCGACTGAACGAAATGGTTCACTTTCATAGCGCGCAGCGTGACCTGCTGACGGTGCTCGCCGGTGAGCAGAATTATGTGGCGGCGATGCTGAAGCAGTCGCGTGCGCTGCTGAAGATCACGAACGCAGCGGGTGTCGCTGTGTTGGTGGATGGCAAGTTTTCGTCCGAGGGTGCCGTACCGGATGAGGCTTCGCTAGAGAGGTTGAGCCAGTGGCTCGATGCTGAGGAAAGCCAAGAGGTCTTTGCGAGCAGCCATCTTTCGTTGGAGCTGCCTTGGACCGAGTCCATTCGGGATGTTGCGAGCGGCTTGCTGGCGGTGCGCATCTCCTCAGTGCAACGTCGGTATGTGCTGTGGTTCCGGCCGGAGGTCGTATCGACCGTAACGTGGGCTGGCGAGCCAGCGAATCCTGAGATGGAGAAGCGACTAACTCCGCGCACCTCTTTTGGAAAGTGGAAAGAGATCGTCCATGGAAGAAGCGAGCCGTGGACGGCGATGGAGATCGAATCTGCTGCGGAGTTCCGCGCAGCGCTGACGACCATCGGATTGCGGCGTGCCGAAGAGGAGTTGGAGCTGGGAGAGGCACGCTTCCAACAGCTCACGCAGGCGCTGCCGATCAAGATTTTCGCAGCCGATGATGAGGGCAGTCTGACCTATGTGAGCGGTCGTTGGCTCCAGAGTGGCCTACAGTCGACGGGCTTGTGGTTCGAACAGCTTCCGCTATACCCGGATGATGCGAAGGTCGCGGCTGCGTTGTGGCAAGAGTGCGTGGCGACAGGCAAGAGCTTCGAGACAGAGCTGCGACTCTGCATACAAGAAGGCGGAGCGTTGAGCTGGAACTTTGCGCGCGTGGTTCCCTTCCAACGCAGCGGCGCGACACGTGCAGGATGGATTGGCACACTCGTCGACCTGACGGAGAGCAAGGAACGTGAGATGGCGATGCGCATGAGTGAGAAGCTAGCGCTCACGGGGCGTATGACGAGCGTGATTGCGCATGAGATTAACAATCCGCTCGAAGCGATGACGAACCTGATGTATCTGCTTCGCAGCGAAGTGCCAGCAAGTGGTACCGCCGCAGACTATATCGAGCAGGTGGAAGGCGAGTTGGAACGCATATCCGGCGTCACAAAGCAGACGCTGCGCTGGAACCGCGAGAACAAGGACCAGCCAGAGGTGTTTGAAGTTTCGCTTATGGTGGAAGATGTGCTGCGACTGTTCGCAGGGAAGATTCGCAACCGTCACTTGGCGGTCGAGCGTGCAGGACAGGATAGCCTGCACGGCTGGGGTGTAATGGGACAGGTGCGTCAGGTGCTGGCCAATCTGGTCTCGAACGCAATCGACGCAGCGCCCATCGGCGGCAAGGTGATCGTTCGCATACTGCAACAAGGAAATGAATTTGGCTTCGCCGTCCACGACAATGGAGGCGGCATGAGCGCCATCATGCAGTCGCGCCTATTCGAGCCGTTCTTTAGCACCAAGGGCGACCTGGGCAATGGGCTGGGCCTCTACATCTCGCGCGAGATCGTGGAGCGGCATAAGGGTCAGATCCGAGTCTCGTCCAATCAAAGTGACGGCACGACGATGACGGTATTGCTGCCAGCTAGCAACGTCTAGCCGCGACGATTGATGCCGGTGAGAGAGTGAGTCGTGCTATATCTTCTTCATGCTCTCAAGACGCTCGCTTTTGCTCTCCACCGGGCTCGCTCCGCTGGCGGTGCAGGTTGCCGCTGCTGCAAAGGGTACGCATACGAGGTCTGTCGCGGTGGTGGGTGCCGGCGCCTTTGGTGGATGGACGGCGCTGCATCTGTTGCGACGCGGCTATCGCGTCACGCTGCTCGATGCGTATGGGCCGGGGAATGCGCGGTCGAGTTCGGCTGGCGGTGAGAGCCGCGTGATCCGCGGATCGTATGGCGCCAAAGAGGTGTACACCCAGCTTGTGGCACGCGCGCTGGTGTTGTGGCGTGAGAACCAGGCACGATGGAATACAACGCTGCTTCATGAGACGGGTGCGCTCTTTATGGCTCCGCATGAGGATGAGTCGCAGCGTGCCTCGATGCGGGCTCTGCGCAATGCGGGGTTGCCGTTCGATCACTTCGATCGGGCGGAGGCTTCGAAGCGCTTCCCGCAGTTCAACTTTGAAGATCGCGACTCGATGATCTTCGAGCATCACGCGGGCTATCTAACCTCGCGGCGAGCCTGTGAAACAGTCATGGAGGGTTTTGTTCGCGAGGGTGGCACCTATCGAGGCGTGGCTGTGAAGCCGGGCTCGATGGAGGGCGGCGAGATGCAGGGACTGTCGCTTTCGGATGGGTCCACACTGCGAGCCGACAGGTATGTCTTTGCGTGCGGTCCGTGGCTGGGCAAGCTCTTTCCTGAAGCCATCGGCAAAAAGGTTTTGCCGACGCGGCAACTGGGGATGTTCCTCGGCATTCCCTCGGGGGCAGAGGAGCTTCAGGAGGGTCGATGTCCAGTATGGCTGGACTCGGGCGCGTACTACGGCATACCAGGCAATAACTATCGGGGGATCAAGGTCGTGGGTCACACCCTGAGCGATGATTATGACCCGGTCCATCCATGGGATCCCGATTCAGGGGACCGCCTGATGCCGTTGGATCGCTTTCGGGAGCCGCGAGAGTACATGGCTTTTCGCTTTCCGAAGATGAAGAATGCTCCGGTGGTGGAGTCGTTCGTATGTCAGTACGAGATGTCTCCTGACGAGGACTACATCCTGAGCCGCCATCCTGATTGCGAAAACGTCTGGTTCGCGGGTGGCGGTTCAGGGCATGGTTTCAAAAACTCCCCAGCGGTTGGCGAACTGATGGCTGACCTGGTTGACGGTAAAAAGACTGAGGTGAGTGGCTTTTCACTCGCCCGCTTTCCGAAGAAAAGTTAATGTCTTCCTGGAGGCTCTACCCTTGTGGAGATATGCCTGATCGAATCCCTAGGGCTTGCTCTCCGTCCGAAGGAAGATAAATTCGGGGCGCGTGGTGTCCTGCGAGGCCGTGATGGGAGTGTCGAAATGAATTAGCTCCTTGGCCGTGTCGTAACGCGGCCACACCGGTAATCGCTTTCCATTCGGGTTGCCGTTACGGGCAAAGTTCGTCCAGTAGGAAACCATCTGATCGCTCAGCACGCGGTCTTCGGGCTTCCAGGTCGCACCGTGACGCGCATCGAGCGTACCGAAGACGTACTCCAGCTCATCGGAGTGAAACGCATACTTGCCTTGCGGATGGTTTTCTTCAGGCGGGGCGGGGCGATCAAAGCGATAACGATAGACCGGAGCGTGTCCGGTCTTGGCCTGCGCCTCCACCCAGCGCCACGCACCACCTGCTATGAAGGCCGCCGTGGTGAAGTCGTCCGCGGAGCGCACGGCTTCCGCATCTGTGGCGCCCGGAAACGCAGCGAGGAACTCATCCGCGCGGTCCCCGTAGTGCTCCAGAGCGTAGGCTTTCCACTTCGCGACGGTCATATCCTTGGAAAGAGTGCCGGCACGCTCGTCGCGATTCCAACCGATGATCTCAGGGATACGCGACTGACGACCTGCGGCATAGGCCTCCGCGACCGACTCGGGTAAAAACTGTCCGTCGACGACCGGCGAAAAACCAACGCCCGGTTGCTTCTGCGCGGCTTCGAGCAATGTGGAAGCCGGCAGACTGCGGAGTTCAGTCAAGGTCTTTACGCCGAGAGCATCCACCCAGGTCTGGTCGTGACGGGCGCGCTCGGCGCCCGCGGCCATGGGAATTGCTCCGTTGAAAAATGCTCCGCTCTCGCCGATGGCTTTCTGAAAAAGACCCTGTGCTTGCGGCACCGTCGTCAGAGCATTGACTGCGAAGGAACCGGCACTCTCTCCAAAGATCGTCACATTTCCCGGATCACCACCGAAGGCGCCGATGTTCGCCTTCACCCATCGAAGAGCAGCCACCATATCCATCAGGCCGTAGTTTCCGGCGTGGCCGTTCTGCTCTTTCACAAGGTCCTCGCTCGCGAGGAAACCGAAGAGGCCGAGGCGATAGTTGATCGTAACGAGGATGACACCCTTTGGCACAAGAGCCGAGTTCGTATAGCGCGGCTCCGAGCCCGCTCCTGCGATAAAGCCGCCGCCATGAATCCAGAGCATGACCGGCAGCTTCGTCATGCGCTTCGTGGATGTCGGCGTGTAGACGTTGAGGTACAGGCAATCTTCTGAGGGCCCTTTGTCGAGAAAGATGTAGTCGTTCCAGACATGCCATTGCTCGCAGCGACTGCCAAAGCTGGTGGCGTCGCGAACACCCTGCCAAGCTGCCGGAGGCTGAGGCGCCTTCCAGCGAAGTTCTCCCACCGGAGGAGCAGCATACGGCAGGCCAAGATAGGCTTTTTGTGTGCCGCTCTGAATAAGCTTCCCCTGGACTTTGCCGAGCGCGGTTGTCACGGTGGCTTGCTGGGCTGCGGCAGCACCGAGGCAGAGCAGGGCCAGCGGAAGTACGGAAACGAGTAAGCGCAGCGACGGTGCTTGGGATTTCATTCGAACCTCATACAAATTGCCGCACCATCATACATAACCTTGACCGAGGCGCAATACTCAGCTCTCTCGATTTGGTCAAGTTCGGCATCTCGATGTCCAAACGAGATGTCGAGGGTTAAATGTATGGTGCTGCTTCGGTCGAGCGAAGACTTGCTAATGGCTTAGTTCCACCGAAACGATCTGGCCCGCGACGCGCGGATCGGAAACCTCGCCATATTCCACCCGGGCCTTCATGCCTTCCAGTTGCTTACAAACATCGAGATCCCCTTCCGGTTTGAAGTTGAGCGTGCTGAAGGGAATCTTGAAGTAGTTATTGCTGTAAAGCTTGAGGCTCTGCTTCGGCCCGGCAAGATCGAGCGTGAGTACCGTTGGATAACGGCACTGCACGTTATGAATCACACCATTGACGATACGATGCGGCTCTGTCGCGGTGAGAACAGGCAACGGGTTAGCTTCAGGTTCTTCATTGGCTTCCGTCACTAGCGTCACCGTTTTCCCTGATCCCTCAGGAATTACCTTTACATGCGTACCTGGATCCTCGGGAGACATCGTGTTCATTGAAACAACTGCCCGTTCTCTCGGGGCCGACTGAAAACTCTTAATCTCCCGGATGCGTTGATCGAGGATGCCCTGCTCGGTGACAGAGTGAAAGGTCCGCTTTGCCGTCTCAAGGACGGCGAGCGCGTTATCGAACTGATTCAGCGCGACCCAATCCGTCGAGGCATTCATGCGATAGAGTAGCTGCTCAGGCTCGATCGAAATAGCATGCAACGTCGCCAGCCGTGTCTCGGCTTCATTCTTGCTGCGCGTAGCGTAAAACCGCGCCAGAACATCATAGGCAGGAGCAAACTGGCTATCGAGTTGGATGCTCTTCTTCAGATTCGCTTCGATCTCGCTGTTGCGGTCTTCGTCACCGCTTTCAAGAAGCACTTCGGCGTAGTTGAAAAGTACGAAAGGATTTTGTGAGTTCAACTTCACAGCCTCTCCATACCAACGAAGAGCGCAGGAAAGGTTCTGCTGCACGTAGCAGATGTCACCCATAGCTTCTTTCGCCAGAAGATTCTGCGGGTCGCTCCTGAGGATGCTCTCTGCAAGCGCCTTGGCTTCGTCCGCTCGTTGTTCATACGCGAGCACATCGGCGCGCGTGGCGTCAGCGGCTGCCGCGGACAATGGAGTTGCGGAGAGCCCAGCTTCAGTGATGCTGACAGCGCTGGTAACTCTGAAATAGCTGAAAGACATTTGACTGACGTAGCTGTCCAGTTCCTTCTGCAACTGATTCAAATCGCCAAACGCATGTTGGGCTGCCGTAACTGGATCTTCATGCTGCGAGAGATACACGGCATAATCATGCACGTGGTTCGTCTTCTGTTTTGCATCCGAGATCTGCAGGTAGTGGACGAGCGCCCACGACTCGGCATAGAACACCGAGCCCTTCTGTTCATCATGGTAGTAAGGTGAGCTGTGGTCCACGGCGAAGAGAGTCGTGAGCGGAATCAGGCGATTACTGCGGAGATAGTAGATGTCGTCGGCACTGGGCTGCCCGAGACGAACATCTTTTCCTGTGATGTCAGTGTTCTGGTAAAACTCGGCGAGACCTTCGTTCAGCCAGAGCGGCATCCATTCTGCGTGACGAGTCAGGTAGTGCGTGTATTCGTGATAAACGGTTGAGAACGGATGCTCCCCTTCCGCATCAAGACGCAGCAGGATATAGTTGCGGCCCGGCGTGCGCAGGAAGAGACCAGCCAGTTGCAGTGAGTTCTTAGCAAGGTACTCAGAAGGCTCAACGGAGTCGAACTCCTTCTTGTTCTTCAGAGCCAGCACTACGATAGGAGCGGTGTCCTGACCAACGCTACGCGGAAGAATTGTGTTGAAGAGTCCGCGCATGCGTTCAAACTGAACGGCAATATGGCGCGCATCGGAGTCGCTCGCATCGGTGATGACGACGAAGTGGTCAGTATTGACCTGCAGCCAGTGCGCGTTGGATTCGGCCGAAGCAGAGAAAAAAGGGGCTGCCAGAAAAAGACACAACAAGGCGAAACGTAGCCGCATGACACATCCAGGAGAGAGGTTTAGACGGATGTTAGCTTTTTAGCGGTCTCTTGTCGATGAGCCAAGCCGGACATCGTAACGTCAGCTTCTAAAAAACCCGGAACAGGAAAAACATGGCCCGGCTAGCGCGGATACCCAGCCTTTAGCTGCTGAGAGCAACACTATGCAGGCAGTTCCAACTGTTCGGCGGCATCGTCTCCATCGGGGCGGAAGTGGGTGCGGCAGCGGGCTTCGTACATGCCTGCTGCGCCGACCACGACGAGTTCCTGGGAGGATCCGAGCCGCTGGGTGTGAATCGCCGAGGCTCCGCAAACCATGCAGACGGCCGAAAGCTTGGTCACCTTATCGGCAAGGGCCATCAGGTTGGGAACCGGGCCGAAGGGCTCGTTGTTGAAGGTGGTGTCCAGGCCTGCCATGAGGACTCGCTTGCCGAGAGCGACAAGTTCGAGCGCGAGCGGGATCACGTGCTCATCGAAGAACTGCACCTCGTCGATACCGATGACCTCGATCTGGTCGAGCTGCGGGTAGAGGTGCGCGCGGAGGTGCTCGGTCGTGGCGACGGTGACGGCGTCGTGGGTCTGCTGGCTATGGCTGGCGATGGCCGTGCGATGGTAGCGAAGATCGATGTCGGGCTTATAGCAGGCCACGCGCTGACGGGCGATCCGGGCACGCTTGAGGCGGCGGATCAGCTCCTCCGACTTGCCGGAGAACATGGGGCCAGTGACCACTTCGAGGACTCCGGGAGCGGGGCACGGCGAGACGACTTTTTCTGGAGCAACAAGCGACATGGTTGTGTCATCGTAACGAAGCGTAGGCGGTGGATATCGAGTACAGGGAATAGGGAGTCGTGAGTAGGGAATAGTTATTGGATGGGAGTATTCTGGCGTTGTATATCTCGCAATATCGAGGAGGCAGAATGCGTTGTAACTGGTTGGCAGTGTGTGGCGTGGCGGCGGGTGTCGCTGTGATAGGCGCGGGACAGATGCAGGCACAGGCGAAGCCGGCACCCAAAGAGGTCAAGGTCGCGCTGAAAGGCTCTAAGGGAGAAGACGCCGGGACTTTGACGTTCAAGACTGTGAAGAAGGGTGTAAAGGTAATGATTCACCTGCAGAATGTTGGGTTTGGCGATCACGGAGTTCACATCCATCAGAATGCGGTCTGCGATGCGCCTGACTTCAAGGGCGCGGGTGGGCACTTCAATCCGGACAACAAGCACCATGGCTACATGAACATGGACGGCCATCACAACGGCGATATGCCTGAGAACGTAAAGGTCGGGGAAGATCACAAGGGCGAGGCAAGCTTCGTGCTGACGTCGATCTCGCTCGATCCGGCGGCGCCGAACTCGCTGATGCTCAATGGCGGCACCTCGGTGGTGGTGCACGAGAAGGCAGACGACGAGAAGACCGATCCTTCGGGCAATTCGGGCAACCGGGTCGCTTGCGGCGTAATCCAGTACTAAAAGTGAGAAGACAGGAGTGAGGAGACAGGAGTGGGAGATAGTCACTCCTGTCTTCTAGCTCTGGCCTGCTCTATCGCGAGCGTAGAGGATGGAAGCGTGGGCCTGTATAGTTAGGTCAAGCTTGCATTGTCTGCGCTCTATCCCTTTCTTTTAGGGAACTGTTACAGGGGGCGTTGCGTATGGAAGACTATGGCGACGGTAGCAGTTTCGGCGATGTTGCAACGGGAGACACGGACGGGCTGGCGCATGGCGTCGCGACCGGCGGTCCCGACGGGCAACCGTATGAAACCTCAGGAGATAGCAGCATCTGCTCCGGAGCGTTCGCCCTTTCAGGAGGTTCGACCCGTGAGTTCGAGGTCGTCCCAACAGTTGGAACCCGAGCCGCAGGGGTCTGGGCTGCCATCCAGTGCCGTGGGCGTAAGTCCCGAGCGCGCGGCAGCGCTGGCCGAGCAACGGGTGCTGGCCGACCTGGCTGCGCAGTGCCTGGCAGGCGACGGCGCGGCATGGGAGAAGCTGGCGCGCGCACAGCATCGCCGGGTGTATGGCATTTGCTATCGGTTCACGGGGTCGCAGGCCGACGCCGAGGACATGACGCAGGAAGTATTTTAAAAGATGTATCGCAACCTGAGCAGCTTCGATCCGACCAAGGGTGGCTTTACTACCTGGCTGACGACGCTGACGCGCAACCTGCTGGTGGACAACTACCGGCGGTCGCGAATGGACCGGGCGAGCGATTCTCTGGACGAGACCTACGACGGCGAAGACGATGGTGCGACCCGCGCCGACAAGCTGGCCGACGGCGGCAAGAGCCAGGAGCAGATTGTAAGCGGGCAGCAGCTTCGGACGCAGATTCAGGCGGCGCTGAAGCAGGTGTCTCCGGAGCTGCGCGAGGCGGTCATCTTGCGTGATCTGGAAGATATGGATTACAAGGACATTGCCGAGGTTCTCGGCGTTCCGCAGGGCACGGTGAAGAGTCGCATCAGCCGTGGTCGAGCGGAACTTGCAAGGCTTTTGAAACGTATAGAAGGGCAGGTGATGTAGGTGGCAGACATGACCCAATTCGATGGATTTGATGGTGAGTTCGAGGCGAACAGCGAAGGCTGCGCGGTGTGCGAGGCGATGCTTCCCGATGCCGTGGACGGCATTCTCACACCTGCAGAGCAGCGTGCGTTCGACGTGCATGTAGCGAGCTGCGTGCATTGCTCCGAGGAACTGGCAGAGGCTCAGCGTGGCGCGGCCTGGCTTTCGATGTTGAAGACCAAGACGCCGGAGCCGCCACTCGGTTTGCTGGAGAAGATTCTGGCGGAGACTTCGGGCGCGGCGGCTGCACAGGCTGCTGCTGCACCGGTCGCCTACGAAGAGCCGTCCTATGTGTGGACACCCGCCAGGCAGGAAGTGGGCGGCGGTTGGAGCAGGCGGTGGTCAGAGACGCGGATGAAGCTGGGCGAGATGTTCTCGCTGGGCAATGCAGGCATGCTGCTGCAACCCCGACTCGCGATGACCGCGGCGATGGCGTTCTTCTCGCTGGCACTGACGCTGAACATGATGGGCTTTCGTTTGAGCGAGGTACACACGGCTGACTTTACCCCTAGCGGTGTTCGCCGCACGGTTGCCGATGCGGGCGCTTCTGCGACGCGGCGGTTCCAGAACCTGCGCGTGGTCTACCAGATGGAGTCACGCGTGAGCGAATTGCGCAGCGACGAGCCGCGCTAACAAGTCGCAAGAGTCTAGAAGCAATGCGGTAAGCGCGAGCATGATGCATACGCGCAGCTGACATGCAGTATCGAGTACGGAGCACCGCAGATGCACAAGCCGGCTTGACCGGCGATAGATACGCACGACCCCAGGATTGGAAGAAAGGCACGACGATGAGCGACGAGACCAACAAGACAACAGACCCGACCGGAGCGGGCGCGGCAGAGCGGGTGGGCTTCTGCCAGGACTGCGGAACTCCGTTGACACGCGAGACAGCGCGCGCGGTGGGAACGGGCGTCTTTTGCGAGCCTTGCCTGGCAGCGCGAGTGGGCGCTACCGGACCAGGATATGCCTCTGCCAGAACGACCAATACGGCCGGTTATACAACCGTCCCGAATCCTGGCCCCGCTGCGGCGGGTGCCGTTCCTCCGGCTGCAGTTCCGCTGATTGAAGGTGCGCCGCATCCCTTTCTGGCAGGTTTACTGAGCATCATTCCGGGTGTGGGCACGATGTATGTCGGCCAGTACGCGAAGGGCGTAGCGTACCTCCTGATTATTTCGGTGCTGGATTCGCTGGGTAAAAATGGTTTTTTCGGCGTGATGGCGGCGGTCGTCTGGATCTATCAAATCGTCGATGCCTACCAGACCGCAAAGGCGATGCGCGATGGACGGCCTGTGCCGAATCCTTTCGGTCTGAATGAGATTGGCGAGCGGCTGGGCTTCGGTAAGAACTGGGGCATGTCGCCTGCCGCTGCGGCTGCTTCTGCTGCTGGTGTACCCCCGACAGATGTTCCTCCGACGGAGACGGCGAGCGCAGGCTATACGCCAGTAAATTATCCGCCGACAGCAACTGCGCCGGTCAACAGCGGGCCGGACTGGGTTGGGTATGTGCCTCCGACGAACTTTGCTGCAGCACCCGGTTACGTCCCGCCAGTCGTCGTTCCTCCGGTAGCACCACCCGCAGCTGCGAGCCAGGGTGCGCCCTCGTGGGGTCATGCTCCGTATGCGGCCACCTACACAGGTACCGAAAACCCTTACACCGCGCAGGTTCCGATGGTTCCCGTAGCTCCATCCAGCCGCCGCTTCCCTGCCGGAGCGATCTGGTTGATCGGTCTCGGTGCACTGTTTCTCCTGATCGAGTTCACGGAGCAGTGGGGCTGGAACATCAACGGCAACTGGGTTCCCACGATCATCTTCGCGGCGCTCGCCGTATGGAGTTTCACGCGCAAGCTGCAGCTGGGTCAGCCGCTGGTCTGCATCCTCCGCTGGCCGCTCGTGCTGGCAACGCTGGCGATCCTGTTCGCGCTACAAGCCCTCGATCTTGTTTCGCTGGGACGCTCCTGGCCGGTACTCTTCATCGTCTTCGGCATCATGTTGATCCTCGAGCGCACCGCGCTCGCGAACATGCACTACGGAACTCCGCCGGTGTATCAAGTGCCTCCCGTTGAACAGACTCGCGCCGCGTGGGTAGCACCCACGGACTCGCATGAACCTGCCGATAGCAGCAACAACGACCTGACCAAGAGCGGAGGGCTGTAACCATGAGTACGTATCCTCCCCCACCGCCGTCGGGCGGCTATAACCCCTACGACCGCGCAGCTCGCGATGCCGCGAAAGCCCAGTATCGGGCGCAACAGCAGGCGATTCGTGCCCAGCAGAAGATGCAGCACGCCGCATGGAAGGCCCAGCGCCGGGCGATGCGACGCAGCTCGATTGTGGGACCGCTCCTGCTCCTGACGCTGGGTGTGTTCTTTCTGCTGGTGGAGTTGAACCGGGTATCGCCCCTGTACGCGTTGAACTGGTTCGGACACTGGTGGCCCGTGGTGCTGATTGGCGCTGGCGTGATCCTTGTGATCGAGTGGGTGATTGATCGCGATCGTCCGCAGTCCGCAGGTGGACCGCGCAGCATCGGCGGCGGCGTGGTCGCCCTGTTGATCTTCATTGCGTTTTTGGGTGTCGCCGCAACAACCGCGGTGAGAGCGCTGGAATGGAAGCAGCAGCGGATCGGCGAAGGCTTCGGCAAGCTTGATGAAGTGTTGGGAAACCGCAGCGATCACTACGACGATCTGAGCCAGGCGATCCCCGCGGGTGGCCTGCTGGTAGTACGCAACCCACACGGCGACGTAGTCGTAACGGGCACCAGCACTGATGGCCAGATACATGTGAGCCTGCACGAACAGGCGTACTCCTGGAACGAGAGCGATACGCAGAAGAAGATGCAGCAGCTGCGGCCGGTGTTTTCGCAGGATGATAAGACCGTGACCCTCGCAGTCGCGTCGGTCGTCGGCGGACAGGCTGACTTGACGATCACGGTCCCTGCGGGCTCAGCCGTAACGGTGAACGCCGACCATGGCGATGTGAATGTGAGCCAGGTGCAGCAGCAGGTGACAATTTCCGCAAACCATGGAGACGTAAACGTGGCCGATGTCGCCGCCAATGTGCAGGCGACGATCAACGATGACGACTCGACGGTAACGGTGCGCAGCATCAAGGGAGCTGTCGCAATTCAGGGACATACCGGCGACGTTAATATTTCCGAGGTGTCCGGCCCTCTGGCGCTGCAAGGCGACTTTTATGGCACGACCGACCTGAAGAATATCGGCGGCAAGGTGAGCTTCCATTCGAGCCGCACGCAGTTCGACGCCGCGAAGCTCGGCGACGAGTTTTCAGTCGAAAGCGATACGCTGACGGCGAGCTCGCTGGTGGGGCCCGTGGTGCTGAGGACCTCGGACAAGAACATCACCCTTGACCGCCTGCAGGGCAATGTAGAGGTCACAAACAAGAATGGCGATGTCCACCTGACCAGCGTCAGCCCCTTGGGTTCGATCTCGGTGCAGAACACGCATGGCGGCGTAGATGTTGGGCTGCCGCAGGGCGCCTCGTTCACGGTGAACGCCCAGACCCGCAACGGCGATATGGAGAACGACTACGGCTTCTCACCCCAAGGCGACGGGGACGACCACAGCCTGCGCGGTACGCAGGGTGGTGGCACGGCAAAGATCTTGCTGTCGACGAGCGATGGCGATGTGACACTGCGGAAGGTGACGGCCATGCCTGCTCCTCCCGCGCCACCAGCACCGCCGGAAGAGCCCGTCGCGCCGAAGTCTCCGAGGATTACGCGGACGCCGGCAGCACCGAAGGCCCCTGAAGCTCCCAAAGCACCTTCTTCCGTGACCTTCTGATCTTTCGAATGGTAGCTACAAACCACAAGGGCTGGCAGATCTCTGCCAGCCCTTGTGGTTTATTGTTTCTAGATGCAGATGCGGGGGCGTTGCTGCACTAGTGATCAAGGGTCGAAGCTGTCGAGAAGCGAGTGGTATCTGGTCGCGGCTTAGCATTTCAGTGAGGAACTGTGGACGAGACGTTACGCGCTGGAGAAGCAGGCGCGCGTGGAAGTAGCGGGTCTGCCGCACGAGCGCAGCCGCCGACTGGCATTCGGGGTCCTTGGCGGCTCCCTTAAGAGATGAGCGGTAGCTCTTGGTCTCGGAAACGTGAACATGCCCACAGCAACGTCAGCCGACCCGTCATAATCGAGTCCCGGGGAAGTTAACACCTGCCTCGTCCGCGCTCACCCCGGAACGAAGTATCCGTGATGAGTGCCGACGTGGCGTTCGATCAACATCATCCAGGTGCGCGCGTAGAACTCGAAGGCAGCGAGCTGGGTGAGATCGAGGTGTATCGGATCTGAGAGGTGACGCAATCGCCGCTGGGCAGCTTAAGGATAGAACGACGGGATGCCAGTTGCCCCTGAAGGAATAGTGGTGGATGCCATTCTCATGCAAGGCCCGGCGCTTGCAGCAGCAGCCTGATAAGGGGTTCTGTGACTAGAAGCGTCCCAGGCTGTTCGCATAGCGCGCCCCGAGAGCTAACCGCTGGAGAGGCGACTGCTCAGACGTGGGACTATCATGCAAATAAGCACGAGCGGATGCGCGTGTAGACGCGGAGTTGTAGACGCAGAAAAGCCCACTCCGAAGAGCGGGCTTTTCATAAATTATGCCGGCGATCACCTAATCTCCCACACACTTACGCGTGCAGTACCATCGGCCCAACGAGGCTTAACTTCCGTGTTCGGGATGGGAACGGGTGGGACCCTCGTAGTAAACTCACCGGCAATGTCAAGAAAGATGCGCTACAGCGCGATCGTTCACAACTGAATAGATTGAGCAGACTATATACCAAATTTTCTTGCGTATTAGTTATATCTCTATAACTACAAAGCTTGTGTTGAGAATCACTTAGAACAATGACAAAACATTGCGCAGAGTAAATTCTATGGACAAGCCGAACGGGCGATTAGTACTGGTAAGCTCCACGTGTTACCACGCTTCAACATCCAGCCTATCAACCAGGTGGTCTTCCTGGGCCCTTCATTTCCCTTACGGGTTGGGAGATCTCATCTTAGAGCGTGCTTCCCGCTTATATGCATTCAGCGGTTATCACAACCGAACTTCGCTACCCAGCCGTGCCATTGGCATGACAACTGGAACACAAGAGGTTCGTCCATCCCGGTCCTCTCGTACTAAGGACAGCCCTCTTCAAATCTCCTACGCCCACAGCAGATAGAGACCGAACTGTCTCGCGACGTTCTGAACCCAGCTCACGTACCACTTTAATCGGCGAACAGCCGAACCCTTGGAACCTTCTACAGCTCCAGGATGTGATGAGCCGACATCGAGGTGCCAAACCATTGCGTCGATATGAACTCTTGGCAATGATCAGCCTGTTATCCCCGGCGTACCTTTTATCCGTTGAGCGATGGCCCTTCCATACAGAACCACCGGATCACTAAGGCCTGCTTTCGCATCTGCTCGACTTGTAGGTCTTGCAGTTAACCACACTTATGCCTTTGCACTCGACGGTCGATTTCCAAACGACCTGAGTGTAGCTTCGCGCGCCTCCGTTACAATTTAGGAGGCGACCGCCCCAGTCAAACTACCCGTCTTACTATGTCCCTCCTCCCGATAAGGGAGGTAGGTTAGAATCACAACACTCGCAGGGTGGTATCTCACCGTTGGCTCCACCAAGTCCAAGAACCTGGTATCAAAGCCTCCCACCTATCCTGCGCAGCAAGAGCCGTAACTCACAGTAAAAGTATAGTAAAGGTGCACGGGGTCTTTTCGTCTAGCTGCGGGTAACCGGCATCTTCACCGGTACTACAAGTTCGCCGAGCAACTCGTTAAGACAGTCGAACGATCGTTACTCCATTCGTGCAGGTCGGAACTTACCCGACAAGGAATTTCGCTACCTTAGGACCGTTATAGTTACGGCCGCCGTTCACCGGGGCTTCAATTCAAAGCTTCGCCTTGCGGCTAACCTCTCCTTTTAACCTTCCGGCACCGGGCAGGAGTCAGCCCCTATACGTCGTTTTAGACTTTGCAGAGACCTGTGTTTTTGTTAAACAGTCGCCGTTCGCGTTTCACTGCGGCCCACATTGCTGTGGGCGACCCTTCTCCCGAAGTTACGGGTCTAATTTGCCGAGTTCCTTAACAAGCCTTCACTCGAGCGCCTTTGGATATTCTCCTCGTCTACCTGTGTCGGTTTGTGGTACGGTTCCCAAATCTTCTCCTTAGAGGTTTTTCTTGGCACCATGAAATCAGCAGCTTTCGGGCATACGCCTTACTGTTTTACGTCTCACTGTTAAGTCTCGACGGATTTGCCTATCGAAACCAGCTTACACGTATCAAACCCCATAGCCATATGAGGTCCTGCTTATCCTTATGCGTCACCCCATCGTAATAACGATGATTTGGGAGGTCCGGAATATTAACCGGATGTCCATCGCTTACGCCTTTCGGCCTCAGCTTAGGGACCGCCTAACCCTGAGCGGATTAACCTTCCTCAGGAAACCTTAGACTTTCGGCGGGGAGGGTTCGCACCTCCCTTATCGCTACTTATGCCGGCAGGGTCTCTTCTCTAATGTCCACGTATCTTCTCAGTTACGCTTCATCCACGAGAGAATGCTCTCCTACCACGCACACTAAAAGTGTGCATTCGCTGCTTCGGTATATAGTTTTAGCCCCGTTGTATTGTCGGCACCGGACCGCTTGACCAGTGAGCTATTACGCTTTCTTTAAAGGATGGCTGCTTCTAAGCCAACCTCCTGGCTGTCTGAGCGTTCCGACTTCCTTTCCCACTTAACTATAATTTTGGGACCTTAGCAGGCGATCTGGACTGTTTTCCTCTCGACTGTGAAGCTTAGCCCCCACAGTCTGACTGCCGTGTATGTTGTGAATGGCATTCGAAGTTTGGTTGGATTCAGTAAGCCGGAAAGCCCCCTAGTCCATCCATGTCTCTACCACCATTCCAATTCGCACGACGCTAGCCCTAAAGCTATTTCGGAGAGAACGAGCTATCACGGAATTTGATTAGCCTTTCACCCCTACCCTCAGCTCATCCGAGCTTTTTTCAACAAACACCGGTTCGGTCCTCCATTAGGTGTTACCCCAACTTCAACCTGGCCAAGGGTAGATCATCCCGCTTCGCGTCTATTCCTGCCAACTTAACGCCCTATTCAGACTCGCTTTCGCTGCGGCTCGCTCACGCTTAACCTTGCTGACAAGAATAACTAGCCGGCTCATTATGCAATAGGCACGCGGTCAGACATTACGCTTACGCGTCATAGTCCTCCCACTGCTTGTAAGTATACGGTTTCAGGTACTATTTCACTCCCCTCTCGGGGTTCTTTTCGCCTTTCCCTCACGGTACTGGTTCACTATCGGTCAGAGACGAGTATTTAGCCTTACGGGATGGTCCCCGTGGATTCAAGCAGGGTTTCACGTGCCCCGCCTTACTCAGGTACCTGCTTCGAGTCTGGATCAATTTCGTCTACGCGCCTGTCACGCTGTATCGGGTGGCTTTCCAACCACTTCGACTATCGACCAGATTGGTAACTCTACTGTTGCAGGCCCTACAACCCCAGAACTACCGAAATAATTCTGGTTTGGGCTATTCCGAGTTCGCTCGCCACTACTATCGGAATCGAGGTTTCTTTCTTCTCCTGGAGGTACTGAGATGGTTCACTTCCCTCCGTTCGCTTGCGCCAGCCTATGTATTCAGCTGGGCATTGCATGGGTTTACCATGCAGGGTTTCCCCATTCGGAAATCTCCGGATCAACGCCTGTGTGCGGCTCCCCGAAGCTTATCGCAGCTTGCCACGTCCTTCATCGCCTGTCTCTGCCAAGGCATCCACCGTATACTCTTAGTAGCTTGACCATAGAATTTACTCGCACGCATCAGAGTATCAACCTCTGAACGTAGTAAGTAATCTACGTCATTTTGTCGCCTTCTACTTCTCACTGACTGTTACATCAGATGAGACGCTAGAAAATATTCTAAAAGACACTCAACACTGAAATTCAGCTTACTCACTTGAATCAACCAAGTGAGACATGCTGCTCAGCCTTGTAGTTATATTTACCCAATCTATTCAGTTGTCAAAAATCGTCTGCAGCCAACTTAGCGTTGCTGCTACATACCGCTAGGGTATGCGAAGACATGTGCTTTCGCGACATGTCCAAGGATCAACCTCTGCTTTTAGCAGAAGCTCAACCTTGAACAGGTTGCTTACGTAAACCTTGAGAGTGAATGGTGGAGCTGACCGGGATCGAACCGATGACATCCTGCTTGCAAAGCAGGCGCTCTCCCAACTGAGCTACAGCCCCATTGCTTATCAGTATAACCGATAAACGAGATTTTTGGTGGGCCTGGATAGATTCGAACTATCGACCTCACCCTTATCAGGGGTGCGCTCTAGCCAACTGAGCTACAGGCCCGGCATCGCCGGTTTGCCATAGGCTCACTGGCTTGCTGCTCTGTCACCGATGTGGATCCCGAAGGAAGCCAACATCGGCTTTTGAGCTCTCTCGAAGGTTTTCGAGGACACAGTTGAACGTGCAATCCAGCTACGCTGGACTTGACCATCGTTATTGAAACAGTAGAAGTAAAAGAGGATTGAGTTTGAGTCTTCTACGTCAGCCTAAGCCTTCGCAGAAGCTGTCTGGTCTCTCTCATCCTCAACCTTTCGGTTGCCCGCAATCGCGGGACGGAGTTGATTACCAGAACGTTCTCTTTTAGAAAGGAGGTGATCCAGCCGCAGGTTCTCCTACGGCTACCTTGTTACGACTTCACCCCAATCATGAATTACACCTTGGGCGGCTGCTCCCTTGCGGTTAGCGCACCGACTTCTAGTGCAACCCACTTTCGTGATGTGACGGGCGGTGTGTACAAGGCCCGGGAACGTATTCACCGTGGCATGCTGATCCACGATTACTAGCGATTCCAGCTTCATGGAGTCGAGTTGCAGACTCCAATCCGAACTGAGGCCGGCTTTTTCCGATTAGCTCACCCTCGCGGGGTTGCAGCGGTTTGTACCGGCCATTGTAGCACGTGTGTAGCCCTGGACATAAAGGCCATGAGGACTTGACGTCATCCCCGCCTTCCTCCCCGTTATCCGAGGCGGTTCCGCTAGAGTGCTCAACTAAATGGTAGCAACTAGAGGTAAGGGTTGCGCTGGTTGCGGGACTTAACCCAACATCTCACGACACGAGCTGACGACAGCCATGCAGCACCTATATACAGACCCATTGCTGGGAGAACGTATTTCTACGCGTGTCCTGTACATTTCGAGCCCAGGTAAGGTTCTTCGCGTTGCGTCGAATTAAACCACATGCTCCACCGCTTGTGCGGGCCCCCGTCAATTCCTTTGAGTTTCAGCCTTGCGACCGTACTCCCCAGGCGGATTGTTTATCGCGTTAGCTTCGACACGGGAGGATTGGGTACCCCCCACATCAAACAATCATCGTTTAGGGCTAGGACTACCAGGGTATCTAATCCTGTTTGCTCCCCTAGCTTTCGTGCATCAGCGTCAGTAATGGTCCAGTGAGCCGCTTTCGCCACAGGTGTTCCTTCCGATATCTACGCATTTCACCGCTACACCGGAAATTCCACTCACCTCTCCCATACTCAAGCCCGACAGTTTTCGATGCAGACTCTGGGTTGAGCCCAGAGATTTCACACCAAACTTATCAAACCGCCTACGCACCCTTTACGCCCAATAATTCCGAACAACGCTTGCCCCCCTCGTATTACCGCGGCTGCTGGCACGAAGTTAGCCGGGGCTTCTTCTATGGGTACCGTCATTATCTTCCCCATCGAAAGGAGTTTACATACCAAGATATTTCATCCTCCACGCGGCGTTGCTGCGTCAGGGTTTCCCCCATTGCGCAAAATTCCCCACTGCTGCCTCCCGTAGGAGTCTGGACCGTGTTTCAGTTCCAGTGTGTCCGTGCGCCCTCTCAGGCCGGATACAGATCATCGTCTTGGTGGGCCATTACCCCGCCAACTAACTAATCTGCCGCGAACTCCTCTTCAAGCGCATTGCTGCTTTGACCCGTAGGTATTATGCGGTATTAGCTAAGATTTCTCTCAGTTATTCCCCACTCGAAGGTAGATGATTCACGTGTTACTCACCCGTGCGCCACTGTACTCAGGACCGAAGTCCCTTTCTCGTGCGACTTGCATGTGTTAGGCACGCCGCCAGCGTTGATTCTGAGCCAGGATCAAACTCTCGTTTAATCTTGGTTTGGCTGCTCTTGTAGGACAGGGGTCCCAAGAGTCAACCGCCTTTGACCACTCGAAAGGGTCAAAGGTTCAAACTAGTGAGATAACTCAACCAAACTTCTTGGTTTCTCACGATTGGCACGTTCAACTATGTTGTCAAAGATCGCAACCTTACACGCCTAAGCGGAAGGCTTTGATCAAGGACCAACGTACGGGCATAGCCACTGTACTTTGTGTCCTCGAACTTGATGCGCTGTGTTGTACTGGGGAGTCGCGGTGGGATCCGTTTACTACTCTGGACCGCTTCGACTAACTCGCTGCAGTGTTTTGCGCGAACTTTCTAAGAGTATCGAAGTTCGCTTCGCTTGTCAACTCTTTTCTTTCAGGCTTTGTTTGAGCTTAGCTCGATCTCCAAAGTCTCAAGAGCTTGACAGCTCAACAGCGCAAAATATCAAAACATCGTCCGACTCAATGTTGAGTCGTGAAGCACTAAGCTTCATAAAGCAAATGAGGCGGTGGAGCTACCTTACTTGCGACTTGCAGTGGCTTGGGTTTGGGGCGGACGGCTTAGGCCTACAACACCTAAAAGCTCTTACTACCGCGGTCAAACGCTTGGACTGCGCTCCGACTTGCTGTCATCATGTCATACCGACCACTCGAGCGCGAAGCTTTACTACATGTTCAGCTTACATCAGATTGTTGCGCTTGGCAAACCACTGTCGTGCCGAACTTGACTGCTTGTTCAGTGTAACTCAGGAAGCCATACTTGGCAAGTCGCTGCGTTTCAGAACATTTGCTACTCACCCAGCTTACATCAGCTTCTTGCACTTGGCAAATCGCTTTCACTGAGCTGCTTTACTTCTTATTCAGAGTACATTAGGGAGCCGTTTCTGGCAACCTGCTGTATTTTGAATAACTTGGTACTCATTGAGATTACATCAGGGAAGCCGTTCTCGGCAAGTCGCTACATGCTCTCTACAACCGTCGCGGTCACTTGCGACTTCCCAAATGTAACAAAGGATGTAGTGGCACGCAAACGGCGGATCTGTGGAAGTCGAAGGAAAATGAGGAAAACTGCCCTGCGATAGTCTGCATCACAGCCCTGTGAATGACACTCTCAACGAGTAAAGACTAGAATCCCCGCATGGAACCGACTGAGATCAAAGAGTTTATGGAAGAGATGGAAAAGGGTGGCGAGCACGCCATGAAACACGTCTCCCTGGCCATAAGTATTCTTGCTGTTTTAGTTGCGATGGTCACTGTGGTGGGTCATCGCACCCACACTGAGGCCATTTTGCTGCAGGAACGCGCAGCAGATCAGTGGAATCAGTACCAGGCCAAGAAGATTCGACAACAGCAGACCGCTCTCACAGCCGATCTCCTCGCTCTACAGCCCAGCGCAAAGGACGAAGACACCCAAAAGAAGCTTGCAGAGTATCGCGCTCACCTCGCAAAGTGGGACAGCGATCTGGAAACCGAGCAGGAGAAAGCAAAAGACCTGGAATCAGAGGTTCAATTAGCAGAACGGCGCGCTTCGCGCTATGACTTGGGAGAAGCCCTTCTACAGATAGCCGTCGTTCTTGCCTCGATTACGCTCCTGACAAGATCGAAGTCCTACTACCTATTCGGACTGACCCTCGGAATCCTTGGACTTCTCTGGTCTGCCTCAGCGTTATTGATCAAGTAGCAGCCTAATTGAAAGCTCAACTCAGCCAGCAAGCTTATCGATCACGCCAAGGTCTTGCAGCCCATTCACAAAGTACTGCACCGCCAGCGCCACCAGCAACAGTCCCATAATGCGCACAAGGATGCGGATACCCGTCTCCCCCAGCAGCGAAGCCACACGCGTCGCGCTTCCCAGCACAAGAAAGCAGATCGCCGCTGTAATCGCGATCGCCCCCACAATCGCCACCATCTGCCAGTGCGTCTGCGCCTGACCCACCAGCACCATCACTGTCGCGATTGAACCGGGACCAGCAAGCATGGGTATACCCATCGGCACGATACCCACATCATCCTTCATCGAAGCCGCCTCCGTCTCCGGATTCGTCTCCTGCGTAGGCGAACGCTTGGCCTCCAGCATGTCGAGCCCGATCAGCAGCAGAATGATGCCACCGGCAATCTCAAACGCAGGCAGCGTGATACCGAACAGCCTGAAGATCAGCTGCCCTGCAAACGCAAAGATCGTAAGAATAATGAACGCTGTCAGCGAGGCCTTGCGCGCCGTACGAACACGCCGAGCATCGTCATAGCCAGCAGTCACGCCAAGGAAAGTTGGCAGCGCTGCGAACGGATCGACGAGAAAAAAGATTGAGCTGAGCGCAAGCAGGGAGAACCGCACATACGCTGAATGCTCAAAGACCGTGGCTGAGTTGGGGCCGAACATCTTGGTTTGATTCTTTCATGGCCTTCATCGATTCGTTGAACACCGCGTCATTCCTGCTCTCGGCGCACTTGAATCCGTGCAATTACGGAACCAGCAACCTCATCCCGACGCTATAATTTCCAACAAGAGAGGCGCGGCCTGTACCGTCCACCCTGGCCCGCTTGAAGGAGTGCTTCCCATGCCTATCGAGGCAACGAAGAATATCTGGCACAACGGAAGTTTGATTCCGTGGGAACAAGCCAATATCCATGTGATGAGTCACGTTATTCACTACGGCTCATCGGTATTTGAAGGCATCCGCTGTTATCAGCAGGGTGAAGGCGCCGGTGTCTTCCGCCTTCCCGAGCACATGCAGCGCCTTATCCACTCCGCCAAGATCTACCGCATGCCGCTACCGTACACGGTCGAGCAGCTGAACAAGGCCGTAACCGATGTCATCGAGGCCAACGGTGTAACGCCCTGCTACATCCGCCCCATCGCCTTCCGCGGCTACGGCGAGATCGGCGTCAATCCGACCAAGTCTCCTGTCGAGGTCTACGTCGCAAACTTCCCGTGGGGCAAGTATGTTCCCGGCAATGAAGGTGCGGACGTCTGCATCTCCAGCTGGAACCGCCTAGCGCCGAACACCATGCCCTCGCTTGCGAAGGCTGGCGCAAACTACATGAACTCGCAGCTGATTCGCATGGAAGCCGACGTCAATGGCTACTCCGAAGGCATCGCACTCGACGTAAATGGCTACCTCTCGGAAGGCTCGGGCGAAAACCTCTTCCTCGTGCGCGGCGGTACCCTCTATACCTCGCCGCTCGCGAACTCCGTGCTCAACGGCATCACGCGCGACTCGATCCTCAAGCTCGCACGCGAGCTCGGCATCCCCGTTGTGGAGCAGGCGCTTCCCCGCGAGATGCTCTACATCTGCGACGAAGCCTTCTTTACCGGCACCGCGGCTGAGGTCACCCATCTGCGCTCGGTCGATCGCATCATGGTTGGCGACGGCACCATGGGACCGATCACCACCGCGCTGCATAAGGCGTTCTTCGACATCGTCAACGGAAAGACCGCTGATCGCTTCAACTGGCTTACCCCCGTCAAGGTTCAGGAGCCGGTAGGCGTCTAAATCGCGACGAAAATACAAGCAGCGGCGGCAGCCTGAACGGTTGCCGCCGTTTTCTTTTACCCGAATCTTCAATTTCAGCCCCGAAGTCTCTCCGCTCACCCGGATGAGGCACTAGACTTAGAGGAGCGTTCACTTCGCGCCTTCTGTTTCGTCTAACGAAGTACGCCACACCCCTGAGGATTGTTTTTAATGAAGCTGCGGTATCTTGTTCCGACGTTCGCCCTCGCTGTCATGACCACCATCGCTGCCCACGCCCAGTCGACGGGAATCTATCTCAACCCGTACATCAGCCGCTTGAGCAACAGCGTCGCCGACACCGGTTCCTTCGCCTTCCTCGGCAACAACAGCAAGTCCGCCGTCTTTGGTGGCGTGGATATTGGCGGCTACTACATGTTTGAGCACTTTTCTGGCTTCGACGTCGGTGTGGACATCCGCGACGCCATCCAGCACGGCAACACCGCCGGCCTCAACAGCTTTCTCGTCGGTCCTCGCGTAGCGTTCAAGCCCGTAAAGTACACGCTGAAGCCCTACGTTCAGCTGTCCGTTGGCGCGGGCCGCACACACTCCGCTGAAAACCCCGCCCATATCACCCGTCTCGAGTACGCGATCACCGGCGGCATCGATAAATCGCTTGGCAAGTTCGTCGACTGGCGCGTGGCCGAGGTCGGCTATGGCTCCGTGCAGACCATCAGCAGCGACAACTACGGCGGAACCACCAACATCCCCGCAGCCAAGGCCTTGAACTTTAGCGCTGGCTTCGTCTTCAAGATCCACTAAAACCTCAACATCGCAAGAAAGCAAAGCCCCAGGGCATCCGCCTCGGGGCTTTCTCTTTTCTCGTCACAGCTATTTTCGCGAAACATCTAAGCCTTCACGCCGTCCGCAGCCGCCATCACGTTGGTTTCAACGTCTGGCGCAGGGGACGTCGCCGCCAGCGTCTCCCAGCCCGGCAGGTCCTGCGAACCTACGATCAGCCGTACACCGTCCTGCAGCTTGATGTATGTAAACGCCCAGCTGCGAAACACCGATAGGCGATTGCGGAAGCCAATCAGGAAGTAGATGTGGACGAACATCCACATCATCCATGCAATGAACCCCGACAGATTCGCCTTGAACGGCCACGACACGCGAGCAATTGCAGCCTTACGCCCAATCGTCGCCATATCGCCTTTATCGAAGTAGCGGAACGGCTTCATCCGCGCCGCTTTGTCCGAATCTTCCACTAGCAGCCCGATACGCCGTCCCGCATAATCACCCATCTGCATCGCGGGCTGGGCCACTCCCGGAACCTGCTTGCCGTCCTGCTCAAAGTGCGCAAGATCTCCGCATACAAACACCTCGGGAAGGTTCTTTGGATTCAAGTGGTCGTTGACGATCACGCAACCGCGACGATCCAGTTCGACACCTTGCGTCTGCGCCAGCAGCTTGCCCAGCGGAGAAGCCTGCACACCCGCCGCCCACAACGTGCAGCAGCTCTCGATGCGCTCCTCCCCAACCATGACATAACCCGGTTGAACATCCGTCACATGCGCGCCCGTGCGCACCTTCACCCGCAGATCATTCAGCTGCCGCACCGCACTCTCGCGCAGATCCTGCGGATACGCGGCCAGCACATTCGGCGAGCCCTCGAGAATCAGCACCTCCGCCGTCTTTGTATCGATGTGCCGGAAATCCCTCGTCATATAAAGCCGCGCAATATCCGAAATCGCGCCAGCCAGCTCGACGCCCGTAGGTCCGCCGCCAATCACCACAAACTGCAGCGGTGGATGCGACCCTGTCTCCAGCATCTGCCGTTCCGCCAGCTCGAACGCCAGCAGCACGCGCCGGCGAATCTCCGTCGCATCTTCAATCGTCTTCAGGCCGGGAGCAATCTTTGCCCACTCCGGTTTGCCAAAGTAACTGTGCGTCGATCCTGTAGCTAGAATCAGGTAGTCGTACACCATCTCCACGCCGCTCTTCAATTGCACACGGCGCGTCGTCGTATCGATGCCCAGTACCTCGTCCATCACCACTTCGGTATTCGTGTAGTTCCGCACCACACTGCGAATCGGCTGCGCGATATCGCCGGGAGAGAGCACAGCAAGCGCTACCTGGTACAGCAGCGGCTGGAACGTGTGGTGGTTCTTGCGGTCCAGCAGCGTGACATCCACCTCAAGTTTGCCGAGTCGCTTCGCCGCGCCAAGCCCCGCAAACCCCGCACCGATGATGATCACCCGCGGCCGTGGCCGCTTCCCGCTAAGTCGTTCTGCAATCGCTGAGGCCATCGTTCTCCCTGCTCCTCTGGGATTCTCTCCCACTCCATAAACTGTCTCATGTATCTAGATGCGCCCCGATCTCCCGCGGACTGCGAAACACTTCTTAGAAAAATGCTCGTTGCTGCATTACGATGCATCTCAAGTGATTATGACGACACCATCCATCGGCACGACCAAAAAACTCGGTAACTCGGATATGCAACTCACCTCCATCGGCTTCGGCGCCTGGGCCATTGGCGGCGGCGACTGGCAGTACGCCTGGGGACCGCAGGAAGACTCTGACTCCATCGCAGCCATCCACCGCTCGCTCGATGCAGGCATCAACTGGATCGACACCGCCGCGGTCTACGGCCTCGGACACTCGGAAGAAGTCGTCGGCAAAGCGTTGAAGTCTTCCAGCCACAAGCCCTACGTCTTCACCAAGTCCTCCATGACCTGGGGCGAAGATCGCCAGATCGTCCAGACCATGAAGAAGATTCGCGAAGAGGTCGAGCAGAGCCTCCGCCGCCTCCAGGTCGAAACCATCGACCTCTACCAGATCCACTGGCCCGTCCCTGACGACGAAGTCGAAGAGGGCTGGACCACCATGGCAGACCTGCAGCGCGAAGGCAAGGTCCGCTGGATCGGCGTCTCCAACTTCAGCGTGTCGCAGATGGAACGCGCTCTGAAGATCGCACCGATCACCTCGCTGCAACCGCCGTACTCCATGATCAACCGTTCGATTGAACCGGAGATCCTGCCCTTCTGCGCGAAGCACGGCATCGGCGTCATCAACTATTCGCCTATGCAGTCCGGCCTGCTCACCGGAGCCATGACCGCAGAGCGCATCGCGAAGATGCCCGCTGACGACTTCCGCCGCAACACCAAGCAGTTCAAGGAGCCGCTGCTCTCGCGCAACCTGGAGCTGGTCGAGCTCCTGCGCACCATCGGCAAGCGCCACAACGTCGAGCCCGGTGTCGTCGCCATCGCATGGACGCTGCATCAGCCCGCCATCACCGCAGCCATCGTCGGCGGTCGCAACGCCAAGCAGGTCGAAGGCGTTCTGCCCGCACTGACCTTCCGCTTGAGCGACGCTGAATACGCAGAGGTCGGCGATTTCCTCACCGCTAAACCCTAACCGCACCACGAGCCAGGTCGGCGCATGGCTTCGCAATAGGTGCCATGCGCCACCAACCTCCGCAACAGCACGTTTCGTCAGATGGCACTAGCGTACAAGCAACACGATTAGAACGACGCCCGCAACGATCATCCACGGTCGAACTCGTTGCAGAAACAGCAATACGAATGCCGCCAGAGTGATAACGCCATCGGCGACCGAGTGGACGGTAGTCCTGATAAGCGGATCTACCAGAGCAGCCGCAAGAATCCCCACCACCCCCGCGCCCACTCCCAGCAAGGCTCCGCGCAAGCGAACGTTGCCGCGCACCTTGCTCCAGAACGGAATCACTGCGGTCATTGCAAGTAGACCCGGAAGAAATAGCGCAATCAGGCTCGCCAGCGCATACAGCACCCGAAGCACGCCTCCTGCTTGCCCCGCGCCTGTCACTGCTCCCAAATACGCCGCAAACGTGAACAAGGGCCCGGGCACCGCCTGGGCAGCTCCATATCCGGCAAGAAACGCCTGTTGCGAGACCCAGCCACGCGCCACAAGGGAGCTCTCCAGCAAAGGCAGCACAACATGCCCTCCTCCAAACACGAGGGCTCCGCTGCGATAAAACGCAGCAACTATCGCCAGTGGAAAGTACGAGGACGTTGCCAGCACGAAGCTGGCTATCAGCAGGATAAAAAAGCTGATAGCCGCGCCAATTCCTATTCCCCGCGGAAACTCCAGCGCAAAATCGTCTGTCGCTCCCGAAGACCGATTCTGAAAGAGGAGCATTCCCAAAACAGCGGTAATGACAATCACGACTAGACTCGCCACTGGCCATGGCACGAAGAGCACGAAAGCAGTGCTCGCCAGCGCCATCGAGACACGCGTGATACCCGACGCAAGCGTTCGTTGCATCTGCACCACGGCCTGCGCCACAACAGCCACGGCGACCAGTTGCAGTCCGTGAAACACAAGCAGCGCCTTCGGCCCATCCCAGAGCTCGTGTCCAAAAGCGAATGCAATCATCAAGACAGCCGACGGCAGCGTGAAGCCCAGCCACGCTGCTATCCCGCCTGCCCAGCCTGCCTGTAACAACCCGATCCCGAATCCTACTTGGCTGCTGCTCGGCCCCGGTAAGGAATGCGCGATTGCCAACAGCTCCCCATACTGGCCTTCACTGCACCATCTCCTGCGCTCCACAAACTCCCGCCGAAAATAGCCGATGTGCGCAACCGGCCCGCCAAAAGAAGTACAGCCCAGGCGCAAAAAGACAATGAACACTTTCCATAGGGATAGGTTCCGACGAGTTTCCATCTCTTTCACAGGGGTCACGGAATCACTATAGCGAAGCCATAGAAACCCTCGACTGAGGAAGTACAAAGTGAAAGAAAAACTTCTCGAAATCATCCTTGATGCAAAGAGCTGGTCGCCGTGCGCATCACACACCCTATGTCCACCACCTACGACGCGATCATCATCGGTACCGGAGCAGGCGGTGGCACCCTTGCCCGCCACCTCGCTCTCGCAGGTAAACAGATTCTCATCCTTGAGCGCGGCTCCTTTCTCCCGCAGGAGAAGTTGAACTGGTCGACCTCTGCCGTCTTCCTCGACAACCGCTATCACACCAAAGAAACGTGGCAGGACAAGGATGGCAAGCCTCTGCACCCACAGCAGGCCTACTACGTCGGCGGCCAGACCAAGGTCTACGGCGCAGCCATGTTCCGCATGCGCGCGGAGGACTTCGGCGTCATCCAGCACAAGGGCGGCATCTCCCCCGCGTGGCCCATCTCCTACGCTGACCTCGAACCCTACTACACCCAGGCGGAAGAGCTCTTCCATGTCCACGGTGACCTCGGCACCGCTCCCTCCGTGCCCGGCGGTCACGGCTCCTCCTTCGATCCCACCGAGCCCTTCCATTCAAAGCCCTACCCCTTCGCGGCCTTCGAGAACGAGCCGCGCATGCAGAGCATCGAAGATGCCGTACGCAAGCTCGGCGTCAACACCTTTCCCATTCCGCTCGGCTTAAAGCGCGATGCAGCGAATCCCGTTGCCAGTAAGTGCGCTCGTTGTGACACCTGCGACGGCTACCCCTGTCTGCTCCACGCGAAATCCGACTCCGACATCAACTGCATTCGCGAGATCATGTCGCTGCCCAACGTCACACTCATGACAAGCACCCGCGTGCTGCGCCTGCTAACCAATGCAACCGGCACCGCCGTCACTGAGGTCGAAGTTCTCCACGCAGATTCGAACGCAACGGCTCGCTACTCCGCAGGCATCTTCGCTCTCTGCGCTGGCGCCGTCAACTCCGCCGTCGTCCTCCTGCAATCCGCCAACGATAAGCACCCACGCGGCCTCGCCAACAACTCCTCCGATCAGGTCGGCCGCAACTTCATGTATCACCAGGCCGACGCTCTGCTCGCCATCAGCACCAACACCAATACCGACAGCTACACCAAAACCTGGGGCACCAACGACTTTTATCTCAAGGACACCGATCCCGCTTATCCCTTCCCTCTTGGCCAGGTGCAGCCTGTTGGCTCCTTTCATCACGAGATGATGAAGGGCGACGCCCCGCCTCTCACACCCGGCTTTGTGCTCGACGCCATGAAGCACCGCGCCGTGCCATGGTGGCTTACCACCGAAGACCTTCCGGACCCCGAAAACCGCGTGACGCTGACGAACGCCACCCCCGGCGAAGCCATCCCCTCCGACATCTCGCAGCAGCCCGGCGTTTCCGGCGCCCACGGCGCAAGCGATACGGGCATCTTCAACAGCAGCACAGCCGTAGCGATCGCCCCACCCGCACGCATCAAGCTCTCGTACACGCCAAACAACGTCGAAAGCTTCCTGCGTCTGAAAGATCGCTGGGTCTCTGTCCTCAAAGAAGCCGGCCACGCGGACATGCACATGCCGATGACCGCCTACTTCAAAAAGCGCATCCCTCTCGAAGGTGTCGGCCACCAAAACGGCACCTGCCGCATGGGCCACGACCCCGCCACCAGCGTTCTCGACGCCCACTGCAAGGCCCATGACCTCGACAATCTCTACGTCGTCGACGCCTCCATCTTTCCTTCAGCCTCTGCAGTGAATCCATCGTTAACGATCATCGCCAACGCTATCCGCGTTGGCGATCACCTTCTTGCAGAACGTCTCAAATAGCCTGGACATCATTGATGCACAGTCCGCCTTGAAGAGTACGGGCTTCAGCCTGTACCTAAGAAACTATTAGAACTATGGGCTTCAGCCCCGGAGGGGGCAGAGGCTTTTACCCCACTGGACTTCGACCGCTTGCTATAGCGTCAAAATCCGTGGCCCGTCCTTCGTGATGGCCACGGTGTGCTCGAAGTGAGCGCTGACACTGCCGTCAGTCGTGATCGCCGTCCAGCCATCCTTCAGCACCTTCACCTCGGCCGTACCGAGATTGATCATCGGCTCGATCGCCAGCACCATCCCGGCCTTTAGGCGAGGGCCCTTGCCCGGCACACCGAAGTTCGGCACCTGCGGATCTTCATGCATGGCCTTACCAATACCGTGGCCGACAAAGTCGCGCACCACGCCGAAACCCTCAGCCTCACACACCTGCTGCACCGCATAGGAAATATCAAACAGCCGTCCACCCACGACAGCCTTGTCTATGCCCGCATACAGCGAAGCTTCAGTCACCTTTAGCAGCTTCTCCACCGCAGGCGAAATCTTGCCCACTGGATACGTCACCGCACAGTCCGAGTAGTAGCCATCGATGATCACGCCGCAATCCACCGAAACCACATCGCCCTCTTTCAGGATGCGCTTATCAGTAGGGATGCCATGCACCACCTCTTCGTTGATCGAAGTGCACAGCACCGCCGGATAGCCGTGATAACCCTTGAACGCAGCCTTCGCGCCGAGCTCTTCCACCTTCGCTTCCGCAGCCCGCTCGAGGTCCATCGTGGTCGCGCCAATGCGTACAGCCGCCTTCACCGCATCGTGAACTTTGCGCAGAGCGATGCCGGAGGTCCGCATCTTCTCAATCTCGGCGCTGGTCTTAATCTGAATCGACATATAGAAAAATAACCAAACAGGGTTTAGATAACTTCGAGACTACTCGAGATTCAACCTACGCTTCGGGATGATGACGCAGCTTCAGCAGCGTCGCCCGAATGTCCTTGGTCACAAGATCGATCTCCTGATCGCCATTGACCTCTGCAAACCGATTGCCATGCGTGCGGTAGTACTCGATCACAGCCGACGTCTTCTGCTCGAACGCCTTCATACGCTCATGAAAGACCTCTTCCGTATCGTCGGACCGCTGCTCAAGCTTCGAGCCATCCACATCGCACACACCCTCGACCTTCGGAGGATTCGTATAGATGTTGTAGATCCTGCCCGCAGGCGAAATGCGCCGCCCCGTGATGCGCTGCTTCAGCACCTCGATCGGCACAACTATGTTCACGGCCACCACCGGCAGTAGATACGCCACCAGTTGGCTGTCGAGCCATTCCGCCTGGATTAGCGTGCGAGGAAATCCGTCGAGGATGTACCCATGCTGCGTATCCGGCTCCTTCAGGCGGCCCGCCACCATCTGGTTCACCAGGTCGTCAGGCACGAACAGCCCCTTCGACATCAGCTCTTCCGCCATCATGCCGAGCGGTGTGTGGTTCTTGCGGTTCTCGCGCAGCAGATCGCCCGTGGAGATCTGCGGAATCCCGAATTCGTCCACAAGGTGCTTCGCCTGCGTGCCCTTACCCACACCGGGCGCACCAAGCAGCAGCACTGGGCCGGGGAGAAAATCGCTTGCGTTGGGAAGTGGTTTGCTCATAATCTCATCATCCATCGTTCATTGAAAACGGCATGGCCGGAACTAGCACCATGCCGCTTTACTGTCTTCACTACTTGCTCACTGTCTGTTCTTTACCAGCTGCGACGGCCCTTGATGCGGCCCGACTTCGGCGTAAAGCCGTCGTAGTGACGCATGATCAGCTGCGCTTCAACCTGCTGTACAGTATCCATCGCCACGCCCACCACGATCAGCAGCGACGTGCCGCCGAAGTAGAACGTGAAGCCCAGACCGTTGGTCACCCAGGAAGGCATGCGATCGAAGAACGAGCCGATCAGCGGCAAGTGGTTCAAGTGGATACCGCTCGTGATGAGCTGGGGGATCAGCGAAATGATGATCAGGTACAGCGCGCCAACCAGCGTGATACGCGTTAACACGTCGTTGATGAAGTCCGACGTGCGCTTACCAGGACGGATGCCCGGGATAAAGCTGCCGTACTTGCGCATGTTGTCCGCGATGTCGTCGGGACGGAAGATGATCGAGATGTAGAAGTACGCGAAGAAGATGATCGCGGCCATGTACAGCAGCTCATAGCCAGGCTCCGCCGGAGCCAAATTGCGGAAGATCGGCTCGAGGTACTTGTTGTCGCGCAGCGGCTGACCGAACAGCGTCAATTGCTGCAGCAGCATCGGTGCCGAAAGGATGGACGCAGCGAAGATGACCGGCATCACGCCACCGGAGTTCACCTTCAGCGGCAGGAACGAGCTGGAACCTTCGACTGCGCGGCGTCCAACCATGCGCTTTGCCGATTGAATCGGGATGCGGCGCTCCGAGCGCTCCACGTAAACGATGAACGCAACGACTGCCACCATCAATGCCAGCAGCACGATGATCACGATCGGCGTCAGTCCGCCCCACGCGCCGCTCTGCATCTTCTGGTACAGCTGAGCAATACCGCTGGGGATACCGACCACGATGCCGGTGAAGATCAAGAGGCTCATGCCGTTGCCAACACCGCGCTCGGTGATCTGCTCACCCAGCCACATGATGAAAGCTGTACCGCAGGTCAGCGTGATGACGCACAGCGGGATAAACGACCACTTGTTCATGGTCGTAACTTGCTGGCTCGTCAGTGTGAGGCCGATGAAGAAGCTCTGGATGATCGCAAGCAGAACCGTAACATAGCGCGTCCACTGCGTGATCTTGCGGCGGCCAAGCTCGCCTTCCTTCTGCAGCTTTGCCAACGGCTCGTAGATCACCGTCAGCAGCTGGAAGATGATCGACGCCGTGATGTACGGCATGATACCCAGCGCGAACACCGTAAACTTGCGCAGGTTGCCGCCGTTGAACAGGTCGAGCAAGCCAAGTGCGGAGCCAGCAGCGCCGCTGAACAGTTCTGCGAGCCTTGCGGCGTCGATGCCCGGCGTCGGAATGTGTGCGCCAAGGCGATAGACCGCGAGCAGACCGAGCGTAAAGCCGATCCGGGTGCGCAGGTCCTTAATGCGGAAGATGTTGAGGAATTTCTCGAGCATCGATGTGTCAGGCCTTCAATAGGAGAGGTCGCGTCTGCGACGGCTCTGTTGGTGTGTTTCGAGTAATTCTACTCGTCCGAGCCGTTATCTGCACGTAAGAGAGATCAGGCCGAGGCATCGCCCCGGCCTGTGATTCGTTACGCTGCGGGTGTTGCTTCGGCGCCGATGAGGATGGCCTTGCCGCCTGCATCCTCAATGGCCTTCTGTGCAGCCTTCGAGAACTTGTGCGCGTGAACCGTAACCGCGGTCTTCAGCTCGCCGTTCGCGAGAACCTTGACCAGCCCGTTGCGCTTCTTCACAACGCCCTTCGCCTTCAGCACGTCGAGCGTCAGCTCCGACTCGCCGCCTGTGGAGACCAGCTCAGCGATCGTGTCCAGGCCAAGCACGGCGTACTCCACGCGGAAGATGTTCGTAAAGCCGCGCTTCGGCATACGGCGGTGAAGGGGCATCTGGCCGCCTTCGAAACCGCGCATCAGGCTGGAGCCCGAACGCGAGCCCTGGCCCTTGTGACCACGGGTCGAGGTCTTACCCATACCCGAGCCCATACCGCGGCCTACGCGCTTCTTGTTCTCATTCGCCTTCTTCGGCGCCTTCAGATTGCTTAGATTAAGTGCCATGATTTCCTCGCTAACGCCGACGTCATCGTCGACTCGCATGTTGCGGAGTTGTCAGTTCTCCGTTCCAAGTCCTCAGCATCCTTTCATCCTCACTGACAACTGAGAACGGACATCTGAGAACGTCTTATTACTCTACGACGCGAACGAGGTGCGGAACCTTCGCAACCATGCCACGGATCGACGGAGTGTCTTCGCGCTCAACGATCTGATTCATGCGCGTGAAGCCCAGGCCCTTGATAACGAGCTTGTGCTTGACGGGCGTGCAAATCATGGAGCGGAAGTACTGCAGCTTCATCTTCTTTTCGCTTGCCATTGTGTTCTTCTCCAAAACTTTGGTTGGTTCAGGGAAAGACGATTACCTGTTCCCTGATCCCTATTCCCTAATCGATGCCTCTTACAGCTCGTCGACCGACTTGCCACGAAGAGCAGCAACCTCGGCACGATCGCGCAGCTGCGAGAGCGCATCGAACGTCGCCTTGATCACGTTGTGCGGATTCGCAGAGCCGAGGCTCTTGGTCAGCACATTCGGTACACCGACAGCGGTCATCACGGCGCGAACCGTCTTACCCGCAATCACACCGGTACCTTCAGGTGCCGGCTTCAGCAGAACTTCACCAGCGCCGAAGTGACCCAGCACCACGTGAGGAATCGTGTAGTCGGTCAGGTTGACCTTCAGCAGATTCTTCTTTGCCGCTTCGATCGCCTTACGGATCGCCTGTGGCACTTCCTTCGCCTTACCGGAGCCGTAACCAACCACGCCTTCCGCCGGATCGCCAACGATGACGAGTGCCGCGAATGACATGTTCTTACCGCCCTTGACGACCTTCGTTACGCGGTTGATGCTTACAACCTCATCCTTGAGGTTCAGGCGGTTCGCGTCGATCTTCTTCTTCATAGCCATTGTGTTTCCTCTTTATTTTCTCCCCGGCACACCGGTCCGGAGGCGTGGTAGTCATGCCACCACTTTTTGTCATTCCCGGAGGGAATCTGCTGCTGTACTTAGAACTCGAGGCCAGCTTCGCGAGCTGCATCGGCCAGAGCCTTGATGCGGCCGTGATACAGGTAGCCACCACGATCGAATACGACCTTGGTCACTCCCTTTTCCTTGCCACGCTCGGCAATCAGCTTACCGACAGCCTTGGCTGCTTCAATGTTGCCGCCGACCTTCGCCTCGTTGCCCTTCTTGGCAACGGTCGAAGCCGAAGCGATCGTGACGCCGTTCGCATCGTCGATCAGCTGCGTGTAGATGTGGTTCAGTGAACGGTAAACGTTGAGGCGGGGACGCTCGGCCGAGCCGGAGATCTTGGCGCGGATGCGGTCGTGGACGCGCTGGCGGATGGCATTGCGCTTGGGAATCGTGATCATGATTTCTTTCCTTCCTAGTAGCGTCGCTGACCTTCAACGACGTTCGGTTCTGTGAGTGGAGGCAGGGAGCGGGAAAGGATGTACTTCCCTATTCCCTGCTCCCTATTCCCTGATGTTTACTTGGCGCCGGTCTTTCCGACCTTCTTCTTCAGCTTCTCGTCGGAGTAACGTACACCCTTGTTCTTGTACGGGTCCGGCTTACGCAGCGAGCGCATATCCGCAGCAACCTGGCCGACCTTCTGGCGGTCGATACCGGAGACCGTGACGTGCGTCTGCTTCGGGTCGATCTCGACCGTGATGCCGGTGGGCAGCGGGAACTCGATCGGGTGAGAGTAGCCGAGCGTGAACACAACCATGTCCTTGCCCTTCATCTCCACGCGGTAACCGATACCGACGACGTCCAGTTCCTTCTTCCAGCCATTCGTCACACCTTCAACTGCGTTGAAGACGAGAGCGCGGGCCAGACCATGCACAGCTGCGTGCTTGTCGTCCGGTCGCTCGATGGTGAGGACACCGTCCTTCTCGGACATCGTAATGCCGGCCGGGATCAGAGCGTCAACCTTGCCCTTGGGTCCTTCAACCGTAACGATGTTCGTGTGTACCGTGTACTTCACACCCTTGGGAATCGTGATGGGCTTCTTGCCAATACGTGACATTGTTCAATCCTTTGGTGGCTTGCGAGTCCCGAAGTCAACCTTCGTTCCACTGCAGCCTGTTGGGAGGGAGAGAGTTTTATTCCCAGCTCCCTGTTCCCTAATTCCTTTTGCTTACCAGACTTCGGCGAGAATCTCTCCGCCAACGCCTTCGCGGCGAGCCTGGCGACCGGTCATCACACCCTTGGGGGTGGTCATGATCGAGATGCCGAGTCCACCCTGCACGCGCTTGATCTCGTCCTTGCCGATGTACACACGGCAGCCGGGCTTCGAAATGCGCTTCAGGTCGCGGATCACAGCCTCGTTGTTCGGGCCGTACTTCAGATACACGCGCAGCAGCTTCTGGCTCTCTTCTTCCACGGGCTTGTAGTTCGCAATGTAGCCCTCTTCCTTCAGGATGCGGGCGATCTCAACCTTCAGCTTCGAGGTCGGGACGTCGAGCTTCTGGTGGTGAGCACGGTGTGCGTTGCGGATACGCGTCAGAAAGTCTGCAACTGGGTCTGTCAGATTCATCATTTTCCTTTCATCCCCCGTTCGCTCTCGCACAGGCGAGAGAACCAGCAGGAATGGCTGTGGTGCCGTGGCACCGGTGATCTTAGATACACGCGATCAACGAACGTCGCGTTGTTGCTGGTAAGCCGTGCTTACCAGCTGGACTTGACGACGCCCGGAATCTCGCCCTTGAGCGCAAGGCCGCGGAAGCACAGACGGCAGCAACCGAACTTGCGCAGGAACGCGCGAGGGCGGCCGCAGAGCTGGCAGCGGTTGTGCTGGCGGGACTTGAACTTCGGCTTCTTTGCGTCTTTGACGCGCTTTGCAGTGGTTGCCATATTGTTTTCCTAACCTCTAAACCTTGTCATCCTGAGCGGAGCGAAGGACCTGCTTTCACCCCTGTGTAAACTTACGCGCCCTGGCGGAACGGCATGCCGAAGTGCTTGAGCAGCGTGCGTGCGCCGTTGTCATCCAGAGCCGACGTCACGATGGTGACGTTCATGCCCTTGGTCTTGTCGACCTTCGCGTAGTCAATCTCCGGGAAGATCAGCTGGTCGCGCAGACCAAGCGTGTAGTTGCCGCGACCGTCGAAGCTCTTCGAGCTGACGCCACGGAAGTCACGCACACGGGGCAGGGCCACCGAAATCAGGCGATCGAGGAACTCGTACATCGTGTCGCCGCGCAGCGTAACCATCGCGCCGATGGGCATGCCCTCACGCAGCTTGAAGGCCGCGATGGACTTCTTCGCCTTGGTGATGACCGGCTTCTGGCCGGCAATCGCGCCGAGGTCGGCGAGCAGTGGGTCCATGATCTTCACGTTCTGCGTCGCTTCACCCAGACCCATGTTGATCACAATCTTCTCGAGCTTCGGCACTGCCATGATGTTCGCAAGACCGAGGTCTTTCTGAACGGCGGCCTTTATCTCGCTCGCGTACTTCTCTTTCAAACGTGCTGCCATGATGTTCTTCTCTCTTCTCCACGGTTCCGGAGTGAATACCGTTTCGTGGGGTGCTCAATTCGGAGTTGTCAGTTCTCCATTCTCAGCTCCCAGTCCCGATTCGCTCTCACTGACAACTGAGAACTCGAAACTGAGAACGTACTAGCTACTTCTTTTCCGACTTCGTCTCAGCGATCGTGCCGCCGTTCGAGCGAGCGATGCGGGTCTTGGTGTCACCCTCGACCTTGAAGCCAACGCGCGTCTTCTTCCCTTCGGAGTCCACTAACATCACGTTCGAGATGTGGATCGGAGCTTCCTGCTCAAGAATGCCGCCCTGGATGTTGCGCTGCGGGTCAGCCTTCTTGTGCTTCTTGATCATGCCCACACCCTCGACGAGAACGCGGTTCTTGTCGACGATGATGCGCAGAACGCGGCCCGTCTTGCCCTTGTCCTTACCGGCGATGACGATGACCTGGTCGTTACGCTTGATCTTTGCCATGATGCTCTTCCTTCCTCGGCGATCATGCTCACTTAGGAGCGCGGAGCCGGAATCCGCTAAGTTACGAGTGATAAGTGATAAGTGGCGAGTGGTAAGTGAAGGCTTTGCTTGCGACTCTTCACTTACCACCTACCACTCGCTTCTAGATAACTTCGGGAGCGAGCGACACGATCTTCAGAAACTTCTTGTCGCGCAGCTCGCGGGCAACGGGCCCAAAAACACGCGTGCCAACCGGCTCGTTCGCATCGTTGATCACAACAGCCGCGTTCTCGTCGAAGCGGATGTAGGTACCGTCCTTGCGGCGATACTCCTTGTGCGTGCGGACGATGACCGCCTTTACGACTTTGCCCTTCTTAACCGTTCCATCGGGCGAAGCTTCCTTGACCGCTGCGGTGACGATGTCACCCAGACCAGCCTTCTTGCCAAGGCCGCCACCGATCGGATTGATCACCTGGAGCTTGCGGGCGCCCGAGTTATCGGCGACGGCAAGCATGGTGCGCATTTGAACTGCCATGATGATTCTCCTTGCAGCTAACTTCTAAAACTCAAACATTGTCATCCTGACCTTTTGCATTGTCATCCTGACCTCGAGCGAAGCCGAGAGGGAAGGATCTGCATTTGGGACAGGCGAGGACCAAACTACTTGGCAGCGACCGGCTTCTCTTCAGCGAGAGCGGACAGCGACGAACGGCGGATGATCTCTTCGAGGTTCCAGCGCTTCAGCTTCGACAGCGGACGGGTCTCGCGGATGCGGACCATGTCACCCAGGCGGGCCGAGTTCTGCTCGTCGTGCGCGTAGAACTTCTTGTTCGACTTCAGCACGCGCTTGTACTTCGGGTGGGCCTTGCGCATCTCAATCTCAACCACGATCGTCTTGTCCATCTTTGTCGAAACGACCAGACCGACCTTCTCGGTGCGGCGCGATGCTGCCTGCTCTGCGGCGGGGGTGGTAACAGTGGTAGCCATAATTATTTCCCTGCCTTCGTGGTTGCGGGTGCGGTCGCGAGCTTGCGCTCCTTGGCGATGGTCTTGATGCGGGCGATGTCCAGCTTGAGGGTCTTGATCTTGCCGATGCCCTCCTGCTTGCCGAGGCTCTTGGCGAAACGAATGCGGAAGAGCTGTTCGCCAGCCTTCGCCTCTTCTGCCTTCAACTCCTCGTCGCTCAAACTACGGATCTTGTCGAGTTCCATGAGTAACTTCTTTCTTACCGCCTGAACGGCATTGCAATGTTTTTCTTACTTTCCATCAAGAAGCATCTTTGTCATTCCCGAAGGGAATCTGCTTCTCGTTTTTGTCATTCCGCAGCAAAGCGGAGGAATCTGCATTTGCTTCTTGCTTTGTCATTCTGAGCGGAGCGAAGAATCTGCTTCCCCGCTCCGCCACTAATCTTTACTTGGCAGCAACCGGAGCAACGAAGCCCGGACGCACAACAAACGTGGTCTTGAGACCAAGCTTGTGCGAAGCCAGACGCATCGCTTCCTTCGCGATCTCGACCGGAACGCCTTCCATCTCGAACAGGATCTTGCCGGGGCGAACAACAGCAACCCAGTGATCCGGAGCTCCCTTACCCTTACCCATACGGGTTTCGGCAGGCTTCTTCGTGATTGGCTTGTCCGGGAACAGGCGAAGCCAAACCTTGCCACCACGCTTGATGAAGCGGGTCATCGCGATACGTGACGCTTCGATCTGGCGGTCGGTGATGTAACCGCACTCCATGACCTTGAGGCCGTAATCGCCGAACGAGATGTCGGAACCGCGCCACGCCTTGCCGCACATGCGGCCGCGCTGCTGTTTGCGGTACTTAACTTTCTTGGGAAGAAGCATTGTTCAAATCCTTTTAGGTTATCCCCGGTACATCGAACACCGAGGGGTTTTGCCAGATCGCCCCATCAGGAGCTACCCGGAGATCAAGGCGCGTACGTGTGCCTGATCCAGCGAAGAGAACGCGCCAAAACGAATGACTGGGGCGACTCGTGAATACAGAATGTGACCCTTGGAGCTTGCCGCATTAGTCCGATAGAACGAGACCAGCGCTGAACGAAAGATGGCCTCAACATCCGGCACATCTAAAACTCGACCGAGGTCTCTGCCAGTCGCCTGACAGACTCAGGGCCAAACTCATCAAGTGTACCAAAAAGATGTGGATTTCTCCAGATCTTTTTGGACGAACTTGGAGCAGGAAACCGGAGCATTGCTACTCCCTGTTCCCTGCTCCCTATTTCCTGCTCTTAGAACGCACCCGAAGTGACGGTCTCAGCGGGCTTGCGCTTCTTCTGCTCGTAGATATCGCCACGGTACACCCAGGTCTTGACGCCGATGATGCCGTACGTCGTGTGCGCCTCGGAGAAGCCGTAGTCGATGTCCGCGCGCAGCGTGTGCAGCGGCAGGCGACCCTGCAGGTACCACTCGGAGCGAGCGATTTCATTGCCGTTCAGACGGCCCGAAACTCGGACCTTGATGCCCTTGCAACCGAAACGCAGAGCCGAATCCACGCTCTTACGCATCGCGCGACGGAACGAAACACGCTTCTCGAGCTGCAGAGCGATGTTCTCCGAAACGAGCTGAGCGTCGAGCTCCGGCTTGTTCACCTCGAGGATGTCGATGAACACCTCGCGGCTGGTGCGCTTCTGGATGTCGGCCTTGAGCTTGTCGATCTCGGCGCCCTTGCGGCCGATGATGATGCCCGGACGTGCTGTGCGGATGATCAAACGCAGCTTGTTACCAGGACGCTCGACCTCAACGGACGAAACACCGGCGGCCTTCAGCTTCTCGCGAAGCTCAGCCTTCAGCTTGACGTCTTCGATGAGGAGCTTGTCATAGCCGCGCTCTACGAACCAGCGCGACTTCCAGGGCTTGTTGACCCCTAGACGGAATCCATAAGGATGGACTTTCTGTCCCATAATTTCCTTCTTTTCTCACCATCTCCGGTTGAGCCGGGTGGTGGACTACACGGATTTTGTGGCCGGCCCAGTCGAAACCCGACCGGCTCACTCACCAATACTTCTTCAAAGTTGTCAGCTCAGAGTTGTCAGTGGCAGACATCGAAGTGCTTACCACTGAGAACGGAGAACTGAGAACTCACAACTACTTCGCGGCTGCAGCCTTCTTCGCAGGTGCCTTCTTGGCAGCGGCTTTCTTCGCCGGAGCCTTCTTGGCAGCCTTCTTCGCAGGCGACTTCTTCGCCACCGGCTCTGCTGCCACGGGGGCGTTCAGGGCCTCCATCTCAGCTGCAGACTTCTTCTCTGCCACCGTGATGATGATGTGCGCGATGCGACGCTGGTAACGGAACGCGCGACCCATGGGAGCAGGGCGGATGCGCTTCATGCGCGGGCCTTCATTGGCCACGGCAGTCTTCACGTAAAGGTTGTCGACGTCCACATCGAGCCCTTTTTCGCTCGAAAGGTAGACGGCGTTCTGGATGGCCGAGCGCAGGACCTTCTCCACAACCGGCGCGATGCGCTTGTTGGTGAAGGCTACGGTGTTGATGGCCGCTTCCACGCGCAGGCCCTTGATCAGGTCAAGCACCAGCTTGGCCTTCTGAGGGCTGGTCCGCTGGAATTTGGCCTCGGCGCGGAACTCAGGAATTTTGGGTTCGATCTTCTTATGCATTGCGATGTCCTTCAAAGCTCAAACGAAAAGCTCTTCGTAGCTATAAATTTGAAAAGCGGAAAAACCTTACGGTCTTTCTTTACTTGGCCTTCGCCGAATCGCCACCCTTAGCAGTGTGGCCCTTGAATGTGCGCGTTGCTGAGAACTCGCCCAGCTTGTGGCCGACCATGTTTTCCGTGCAGTACACCGGAATGAACTTGCGGCCGTTGTGCACGGCGATCGTGTGGCCGACCATGTCGGGATGGATCGTCGAGCGGCGCGACCAGGTGCGCAGCACCTTCTTGTCGTTTGCCGCATTCATCGCATCGATCTTGACCATAAGGTGGGCGTCGATGAACGGGCCCTTCTTCGTTGAGCGTGACATATCTTTGAAACTCCATGCGCGGCTCGCACCGCGGGTACTCGATACAACGAATCGCAGGAAGAGGGCTGCGACTTGGTTTTGTCCTTATGCCATCCGTCTCTCGACGAACGCTCTCCCGGACGCTGATTAAAGCAAAGTCAAGGAGTGGAGAGTATCTTCTACTCCTCACTCCTTACCCTCCGCTACTTACCTTTATTGCGACGCTGCACGATGAACACATCCGTGCGCTTGTTGTTACGCGTCTTGTATCCACGCGTCGGCTGACCCCACGGCGTCACTGGGTGACGTCCGCCTGAGGTCTTACCTTCACCACCACCGTGCGGGTGATCGACCGGGTTCATCGACACACCACGGTTGGCAGGACGGATGCCCTTCCAACGGTTGCGGCCGGCCTTACCGATCGTGACGTTCTCGTGGTCAGTGTTACCTACCTGGCCGATCGTCGCCATGCACTCTACGAGCACCTTGCGGGTCTCGCCGGAGGGCAGCTTCAGGAGAGCGTAGTCGCCTTCCTTCGCGATCAGGTTTACCTGTGCGCCAGCCGAGCGTGCCATCTGCGCGCCCTTACCAGGACGCAGCTCGATGTTGTGCACGATCGTACCGGTCGGGATGTTCTTCAGCGGCAGCGCATTGCCGACCAGGATGTCGGCCTCAGGGCCGCTCATGATCGACTGGCCAACCTTCAGGCCAACCGGCTGGATGATGTAACGCTTCTCGCCGTCAGCATAGTTGATCAGAGCGATGCGCGAGCTGCGGTTCGGATCGTACTCAATGGTCGCTACGGTGCCGGGGATGCCGAACTTCTCGCGCTTGAAGTCGATCAAACGAAGCTTCTGCTTGTGGCCGCCACCCTGGTGACGGATCACCAGCTTACCCATGTTGTTACGGCCGCCCGTGCGGGGCTTGACCGTCAAAAGGGGCTTGTACGGCTTGTCTGTCGTGATGTCGTCGTTCACCAGCTTCGTCTGGAAGCGGAGTGTCGGCGTAATCGGTCGGAATGATTTGATTGGCATTGCTTAATCCTTTGCCGCGCTTGTACTTCAATTTCTTTGTCAGCGCGATACGTGGTGCTTGGTTTTCGGTTGTCAGTCTCAGTTATCAGAGCGCCGGAGCATCTACTGAGAACTGAGAACTGACAACGCACAACTAAATCTCTGCTGCGAAATCAGGAACCTTCTCACCGGCCTTCAGGCGCACATACGCCTTCTTCCAGTCAGGGAGGTAGCCGGAAAACTTGCCGCGGCGGCGTTCCTTACCCACAACGCTCGCGGTGCGGATCGATCCGACCTTCACGTTGAAGAGGTGCTCCACAGCCTGCTTGATCTCGGTCTTGCTTGCGTTGGCCGCAACCTCGAACACGAGCGAACCTTCTACCTCACGGGTGGTCAGGGCCTTCTCGGTAATCAGGGGGCGACGAATGACGTTATATACGGTAGGCATGTTATGCAGCCTCCTTCTCCGCATGCTTGCGCTTTGCGGTGTTCTTCTTCAGCGTCTCCTGCAGAGTCGCAAACGCAGCCTTCGAGAAGATCGCGTGCTCATAGCGGAGAAGATCGTACGGGTGAACCTCGGACGAGAGAACGAGCTCAACGCCGTCCAGGTTACGCGAACCCAGGTACAGCTTCTCGTTCAGCTCCTGCGACGTCTCCACCAGCAGAGCTGTCTTCTTCGCGTCCAGCGTGTTCAACGCCGTGCGGATCGCCTTGGTCTTGATCTCGGCAACCTCAAAGTTGTCGACGATGACCAACAGGCCGTCGTTGATCTTAGAAGCGATCGCCGAACGCAGAGCGCCCATCAGCTTCTTCTTCGGGAACTGGTACTCGTAGCTGCGCGGCTGAGGTCCGTGGACCGTACCGCCGCCACGCCAGAGAGGCGTACGGATCGAACCGACACGAGCACGGCCCGTGCCCTTCTGCTTCCAGAGCTTCTTACCCGCGCCGCTTACCGCCTTGCGGTTCTTGGTCGCTGCCGTACCCTGGCGAAGCGAAGCACGGTAGTGCTTCACCGCCTCCCAAAGCAGGGCCTCGTTGACCTCGGCTGCAAAGATCTCGTCCAGCTCGAAAGAGCCGACAGACTTGCCTGCCAGGTTCACTACATTGATGTTTGCCATCGTTACTTCGCTTTCCGTGCCTGTCATCGGTGCGACAGGCCCTAACGCTGTTAGGCTGCGGAACTCGCTCTGTTCTGCGCGCAGCTTGTTGCTCTAAATCTGGCGGACGACGTTTTGCGGCGAAGCCGCGTCCCGCCGTCCGCACAGGACTACTTCTTCTTAGCGGAAGCCTTCTTGGAAGCCTTGAGAGCATCCTTCGTGGCTGCACCGGCAAATCCACGACGCTCACGCGGCGGAGTCTTCGCCTTCGAAACCAGAACGTACCCATCACGAGCGCCCGGAACCGCACCCTCAACGAGGAGGAGGTTGTCCTCGGCGTCGATGCCGCGGATACGCAGGTTGCGCACCGTCACCTGGTTCGTTCCCATGTGACCCGGCATGCGCTGGCCCGGGAAAACACGCGACGGAAACGACGAGGCGCCGATCGAACCCTGCACCTGGAACATGTGACCGTGAGACTTGGGTCCGCCGCCGAAGCCGTGGCGACGAATGACGCCAGCGAAGCCGCGGCCCTTCGAGTTGCCAATGACATCAACGAAACGCGACTCGTTGAAGATCTCAACGGTGATGCGGTCGCCAGCTTTGGCAGCTTCCTGGCCTTCAGCAACGTACTCGAGTTCCACTTCGCGAATCTCGCGAACCGGAGGAACATCGGACTTTGCGAAGTGGCCGGTCATGGCCTTGTTTACCTTCGAAGCCTTCACGAACTCAACGAGACCGATCTGGGCAGCTTCATAGCCGTCCGTCTGCATCGTCTTGAGCTGCGTGATCACACACGGACCGACCTTCAGCACCGTTACGGGATGAACCAGACCCGCATCGTCGAATACCTGGGTCATGCCGATCTTCTTACCGAGAATTCCTACAACTGACATACTTCCCTTTCCTCATCATGCGAGCGTTGAGCGCCTGCACTGTAGGTAAAACAAATTCATTTTGCATTGTCATCCTGAGCGGAGCGAAGAACCTGCTTCACTCGAATCGGCGACAATCCGTTACTTGGTGACCGTCTTGATCTCGACGTCCACACCAGCCGGCAGATCGAGCTTCATCAGCGCGTCCACGGTCTGCTGCGTCGGCTCGAGAATGTCGATAAGGCGCTTGTGCGTGCGGATCTCAAAAGCCTCGCGCGACTTCTTGTCGACGTGGGGCGAGCGCAGCACGCAATACTTGTTCTTGATCGTCGGAAGTGGAATTGGTCCTGCGACCTGTGCTCCCGTACGCTTCGCGGTCTCAACGATCTCGCCGGTGGACGTATCGAGGACGCGGTAGTCATATGCCTTCAGGCGGATACGAATGCGCTGTTGCGCCATGGGTGTACTGCTTTCTGACCTTAAAGCAAAGATCGGTTAGGAGTGATGCACTGGCGATGAACATCTACACCGGCCAGGGCCCCTCTTTGTGTCGGGGAACGTGTATTGCTACGTGGGTTCCAGATTGCCCGCTTTTCAGCTTGAGCCTGTCGGGGATGCACCGCAAGGCGCACTCATCCCAACCGGACTAGATTATCAACCTGTGGAAGAAATTACAAGCTTTTCTGCTAGGGAAGTCAAAGAAAGCTGGTTCTCCTCGGCCATCGTCCCATTTCCGCAGCGCGTCCTTTCTTCGTCATTCTCGGTTGAGCCCTTTGTCATTCCCTAGCTCTCTCCCTTTTGTCATTCCGTAGCGCAGCGAAGGAATCTGCATTGGCTCTGCAGGACGCCCGTCTCTCCCAGTCGCTTGCCCTGCCGGGTGCCCCGTTCATGGCGACAGCATGACCCTCGGCATGAGCGCGGAACAGGCTGCCGAGCCTCACCCAAATTCCTGTCAAGCCCCTAAACCGGCGTGGCTACGAAATCCCCAACAACCACGCTGGTTTTCACGCAAGAGATATTTGCATGTTCACTACTTCCAACTCGCTATAATGGAAATAGAGAACAAAAAGC
>NZ_JAGSYC010000021.1 GCF_025685545.1 Granulicella paludicola
CACTTCTATCTGCCGCAGCAGGTTCACTACCTGCTCAGGCGTATGCTTCTTCCGCCGTGCCATCGTTCGCTCCTTGATTGCCAGTTTCTATCAAAGCAACTGGTTCAAAAAACGCCGGGCACTCCAATATGAATTGAACTCGGCTTTCCACTGAGTCTCATTGATGAGCTGCCCATGTCCCAGCTTTGCCTTTAGGTGCTCGATGTCTTTATCAACGTCGCCCCTAATGTTGGCAATCTCAGTGGCGTGATCGTTCGTCCTACTGGTGTTCCATAGTGTGAATCCACCGGAAACCACTGCCACGATCAATGATGCGCTTGCAGCTATTCCTGCGTCCGTCATATCCGAGCCTCGAACCTGATCATGCTCTACTCCATTCATTCTTGATGATCTTCGGCCTAGATGATTACCTTCGAAGGTTGTCATACCTTGAAGATGATCATGCTAAGTCCTTTATTTATCGAAGATCATCATTATATGAAGAGTAGAGAAGGTTCGGATGATTTCCTTCTGAAGATGATCATTGGGGATCGCAAAAATTCCAACGCACCTGATCGTTGGCCGGGCCTAAAAAGCTGCTGGAATGGGCAAACATCACCTGCATTGATGGCGCACGCATTGCATTGTTGCTGACATTGACGCACAGCGAGAGCAGCGATTGATCCAGGCAGCTAAGATATTGCAACCACACATAGTTAGATGGGAAGACAACGAATCGAGCTGCTTTGCGCGCACCATCGAGCGTTGTCAGATGAAAGCGCCGATCTCACAAGCTCTATGACGTGCCTATGACGTGTGAACATCTGTAACGTGTCACCATTTGCGCTAAGTTGTTGATTTGATTGGCGTCCCCGACGGGATTCGAACCCGTGTTACCGCCGTGAAAGGGCGATGTCCTGACCACTGGACGACGGGGACGCTGGTGTGGAAGCCGCATGGCTGCGACTCTTCTAAGGTTATCCTCTGCGAGCCATGATGTCAAAGACCCGGACAACGCAATGGAGCGGCGAACTTAACGCGGTATAGAACGCATAGGCAAACGTCCGGAGCGCACGCGTCGACGAACGTCTGCGTACTGCAGCAGGATGAAGCTGTCCGTCATACCTGCAATGTAGTCAGCTATCACTCGAGCCAGCCCTTCGGACTCGACCTCAGGTTGGTAGGCTTCAGGCAGTTCGTCCGGTTCCGCAATCCAGAAATCGAAGAGCTCCGTTACAACCTCCTCAGCCTTGGAGTGCTCCAGTTCGAGCGCCGGGCAGGTGTACAGCGTGTCGTAGAGATACTTCTTTTCCTGCAGCCGCTCAGACTCAGCCTGCTGCGAGAAGACCGCGACGCGATAGTCCAGGACTCGGATATCCGCGAGTGTCGCAGCAGCGGCAGTCGCGACGTTTTGCGCAGTCGTCTGGATCAAGTCGAGCGTCAACGCCTTCTGCATGCCCTGCAGTGCGTCGTGGAAGATATACTTCTCCTCAGCTCCCGGATTCAGCGCTGCGACGGCCTCGAAGCTGCGACGAAGGATATCGACATGCGCGCAGATGTGACGGATGTCGAGCAGGCCTGACTCGACGCCATCGTCCAGATCAGCCGTCAGATAAGCAATCTCATCGGCGAGATCAATGATCTGAGCCTCCAACGGTGGGCGCTCGCCGAGGAAGTACTCGGACAGCCACGGATAGTCTGCGGGACGGTAGTCGCGTGAGTGCTTGATAATCCCCTCTCGCGTGCCGAGCGTGAGGTTGAGGCCACGATGCCCTGCATAGCGCTGCTCAAAACGCTCGACGATACGGAGGGCGTGCAGGTTGTGATCGAAGCGCAGACCGTGAGCCTGGAGACAGCGATCAAGAGCTCGCTCACCGGCGTGACCAAAGGGGGGATGACCTATGTCGTGTACCAGCGCGAGGGTCTCGGCGAGGTCCTCGTTGAGACCAAGCGCAGAGGCGACATGGCGAGCCACCTGAGCAACCTCGATGGTGTGCGTCAGGCGACTGCGAAAATGGTCGGAAGCTCTGCTTGTGAAAACCTGGGTTTTACCCGCGAGGCGCCGAAATGCGCGCGATTGCACAACGCGATCGCGGTCTCGCTCGAAGGCAAGTCGATCGTCCCCAGATGGCGCTGGATAGGCACGCACTGCGAGGAGATGCTGCTCTTCGCCAAAGACACCGCAGGCATGAAGATCAAGGTTCATTGCCTTCGAGTGTAGCGTGACTCGATCAGAATTATGCACTACGGCTTCGCGGTAGAGGTTGGAGCGGTAGGTCCATGCGCAAGCCGTACGCGCGTCGTTTCGAGCTTGCGCTGCACCTTGGCCACGTCTGCCGGGTCAGCCTCAGGCAGAAGCGATGTCTGATACGAAGCAAGCGACTTTTGCCACTCCTCCACGGCCTGCTGCAGCTTGCCGTTGCGCGCGAAGATCTCCCCGCTATGGTCCAGCACCGCTGGATCGTTGGGCATACGAAGAACAGCCTTACGTGAATAGTCATCAGCAAGCGCATACTGTCCCTGTTTGTAGTAAGCCCAGGCGAGCGAATCTAGGTAAGCACCATTCTGCGGATCAAAGGCAACGGCCTTCTTCAACAGAGTTACGGCCTCATCGAGATGCGTTCCACGGTCCGCGAAGAGATAGCCCATGTAATTCTGCAGCGCAGCATTGTCAGGCTCGAGAGCAAGCCCCTTGCGGAGCAGCGCTTCAGCCTGATCGTAAAGTTTCTGGCTTTCAGCAAGCGTTGCGCGCGAGTAATAAACGAAGACCTTCTGCTCAGGCTTGGTCGAGATCGCCTCAGCCTTATCGAGCGTCAGAGCTGCATCCTTCCAGCGCTTAGCTCGGACCTGGATGTCAGAGATGGTGAAGAGAGCATCGCGATCATCAGCGGTCCCCTTTAGCTGCGCATTCGCAATCTTTAGGCCTTCGTCCACCTTGCCATTATCGGCTAGTTGACTGGCGTAGCTTAACTGCACATCATGGTTGGCAGGCATTGCCTTCGCAGCATCTGTGGCGACCTGTAACGCAGCCTTCCAATTGTGCGCATCACGGTAGGACTGCACCTGGCCATCGATACCGCGGTAGGCATAGTCTCCACCAAGAGCGGCGAGTTGCTTGTACGCTTCAACGGCCTCGTCGGTGCGACCCGCCTCGCGGCAAACGATGCCGAGGCGATCGAGGAAGATCGAACGGTTGGTGAGTTCGCCGTCGGAATACTTGCCATCGGTGGATGCGGTTGCTGTGAGGATTGCGCGCAACGTCTGAATGGAGTCGTTGTAACGGCCAAGCGCGTCGTAATCGAGCGCTTGGTTGAAGCTCAACTCAGGATTTTCTGCCACAAGCGATTGAGCAACCTTCAAGGTCGCGAGCGACTTCTCGTAATCGCCCTGCTGACGCTGAATCTCAGCCTGATGAATAAGTGCCTGCGGGTCTTGCGGATCGGTGCCCAGAATCTGCGTGTAGATCTTCGACGCTGCATCCATCTGTCCGGCAGCTGCCAGTGCAGCAGCTAAGCCACGCTTGGCGTCCGTGTTATCGGGATCGACGTTGAGCGTTGCCTGATAGGCAGCAGCGGCTTCCTTCGGCGACTTCAGCGTGTCATACAGACCAGCCAGCGCAAAACTCTCGCGTGCGGTGCGGTCCGATTCCGGTACACCGGTAATCACATCGACCGCATGGTGCAATTCACCCTGCTCAGAGTACAGACGAGCCATGCTGAGCACGACTTCCTCAGAGTTTGGATCGATCTTCTGCGCTTCCTTGAACTGGCCTTCCGCCTTGAGCGTGTCGTGGTTCAAGCCATATAGCTGGCCGAGCAGTAGACGTGTCTCTAGATCCTTCGGCTTGAGCGCGACGATCTTCTCGTACTCTTTGATCGAAGCCTGCAGCATGTCATTGGACTGAGGTCCCTGTCCGTCGCCAAGCGAGCGGAGATAGACGCGGCCGAGCAGCTCGTGCGCTTCCACATCGTTCGGATGCTTCGTGACCTGATCCTGTGCGGCGGAGACGGCCTCGCGAATACGACCAAGGCGGAAGTACAGCTGCGCGATACCATCCTGCAGCGGAGCCGAGTTTGGGTCAGCATCCATCGCCAGCTTGTACTGCTCGATGGCCTGGGTCGCGAGATCCTGGCGACCGTTCGAGACAGCCTGATTCTCGTACATCTTCGCCAGCCCGTAGTGGTAGTAAGCGGCAGCGCGGTCGGTTGTAGCGGACTTGGTCGCAGTAGGCGCAGGAGTTGCGGCTGCCGGCGTAATGCGCTGCTTCAAAACCTGGGCCGAGAGGTACGGTGAAGCGACGGCGGAACCCAGAAGAGCGACGGATGCTAACGACAGCAGAGGGGCGCGGAAGGTTCCAGACATACGGTAAAGGTCCTCGAGAAGCGTAAAAGCCGGGCATCCCGGCTTTTACGCAACGTACTTATTAGTTTAGACGTACTTTACAGCCTAAAGATGCCGTCTGCCCATTCCTCTTTTCGCCTCATCCATGGCGGAAGTGACGGATGCCGGTGAAGACCATCGCGATGCCCAGCTCGTCGGCCTTCGCGATAACGTCTGCATCCTTCACCGAACCGCCGGGCTGGATGATCGCCGTGGCGCCTGCTTTGGCGATGGTCTCGAGGCCGTCCGGGAACGGGAAGAAGGCATCGGAAGCGGCAACCGTACCAGTGAGCGGCAGCACAGCCTTCATCGCGCCGAACTTCGCGGCATCGACACGGCTCATCTGGCCTGCACCCATGCCGACAGACTGACCGAAGCCGTCCTGTTCGCGGGCGTAGACGATGGCGTTGGACTTGACGTGCTTGCAGACCTTCCAGGCGAAGAGCAGCGTGGACAACTCCTCGGGTGTCGGCTGACGCTTGGTGGGGACGGTGATGTTCTCGGCCGTGACCGGAGCATGGTCCTCGTCCTGAACCAGGAAGCCGCCGGAGATCTGCTTGACGACCTTTGATGGCGCGGCAGGTTCGATGACCAGCACTCGCAGGTTCTTCTTGGCTGCAAGCACGGCGAGCGCCTCTGGCGTGAAGCCGGGAGCGACGATGGCTTCGACGAAGAGCTTCGCCATCTCGACAGCGGTCGGCTCGTCGACGACACGATTGACGCCGATGACGCCACCAAAGGCCGAAAGCGGATCGGCCTCGAGTGCTCGCAGATATGCCTCGACCGGAGTTGAGCCCTGACCGACACCGCAGGGATTCGTGTGCTTGATAATGGCAACCGCACACTCTTCAAACTCGCTGGTGAGGTTCCAGCAGGCGTCGAGATCGACGAGGTTGTTGTAGCTGAGTTCCTTGCCCTGCAGCTGCTTCGCATTCGCGATACCCAGCGCCGAGCCGTCGGAGTAAAGCGCAGCCTTCTGGTGCGGGTTCTCGCCGTAGCGCAGCGGGTTCTTCAATGTCGAGACGATGCGCAGCGTCGGAGCCGGAGCTGTTGACTCCTTTGCGAGGGCCTCCAGCGTGTTGGCGATCGCGGTGTCATAGGCAGCGGTGGTGGCAAAGGCTCCGCGAGCAAGACGAGCGCGGGTTTCGAGGCTGAGCTTGCCGTCGTTGGCCTTGAGCTCTTCGATCAGCGCTGTGTAATCCTCAACGTTCGTGACAACGGCTACGTCTTCGAAGTTCTTTGCGCCGGAGCGCAGCATCGAGGGGCCGCCGATGTCGATGTTTTCGATGATTTCGTGGAACGCAACGCCTGGCTTGGCGGCTGTCTTCTCGAAGGCGTACAGGTTCACCACGACCATGTCGATGGGCAGGATGTTGTGCTCGTTCACTGCTGCGACATGTGCAGGGTCTTCACGACGATGCAGCAGACCGCCGTGCACCTTGGGGTGCAGCGTCTTTACTCGGCCATCGAGCATCTCCGGGAAGCCGGTGAGGTCCGAGATGTCGGAGACCTTCAAACCGGCATCGCGAAGGGCCTTGGAGGTGCCGCCCGTGGAGACGAGGTCCACGCCGTGTGAGGCGAGGGCGGTAGCGAAGTCTACAAGTCCGGACTTATCGGTAACGGAAAGAAGGGCGCGGCGAACAGGCTTAAATCCACTCATTGCCTTCTATTTTAGAGCAGCCGCTGAGGCTGAAATCCTCAGCGGCGCGACGAAGTTGGCTCGGCAACCGGCTTCAGGGCCTCGGTATGCACCTTGCCCACGGCAGCAGACGGCATGTTCACCCGCAGCAGCGCTGCAAAGGTTGCGGCGATATCGACCGGCTGGGCCGGATCGAGATACGTTCCCGGCTTGAACAGAGAGCCGTAAAAGGCAAGCGGAACGTGACGATCGTACGAGTAGGGCGTGTAGTGGTTTGTGCCGGTTCCGCCGTGTCCGCCGGACATCTGGAATATGCCGGGAGTGACCATGATCCACCAGCCGCCGTTGGTGGTATAGCTGTGCTGGATGAGGTTGCCCTCTTCGGTGTTTGGCACCTGACCCGCGGCGATCTGGGTCTTGGTGTAGATGTGGCGAAGGATTGCGGGACGCGGACCGTGGCTGTCTGGTGCGGCCTTTAGAACGTCTTGCTGCGCCTTGTCGAGAGCGGATGAGGCGAGATCAGCGACCATCTGTTCGGCCTCCGCTTCGCTGATCTTCAACTTCTCAAAGGTCTGCCAGTCGAGTTGGATGTAGGGCAGATCGCCGCCGAGGATGAACCGCTGGTGCTCCTTCGGTGAGAGCTTCGCGTTCAGTTCCTTGTCGATCTCCTTATTCATGTCTCCGGGCGAGAAGGTAGCTGCGGGCATTCCCTCTTTCCAGGCCATAGCGGGCGATGGCGAGACGCCGTGATCGCCGGTGACGGCAATCCAGACATTCTGCATTCCGCCCTGAATGTGCGCTTGAAGGAAAGCGACGAAGTCGTTGAGCTGCGGGTCAATGGCGTCAATCAGAGCGCGCTGCCGCGGGTCGTCGGGGCCAACCTGATGACCGAGGATGTCGGTGGAGGAGATGCTGAGTGTAAGGACGTCCGTAGTGTCGTGCTGACCAAGCTTCTCGTTCGCGATGAGAGCCTCGGCGAAGTCGAGTTCGTACTGAACGCCTTCGGGCGTCGCACCGACCTTCTCGTAGAAGTCTCCCGTGGTGTTGCCCGACTGCTTGCGGGCGTCGGCAATGCGTGGGCTGCCATTGAAGTCTACGACCCATTGCGGTAGTTTCTTACGCCAGTAGGTCGAGGTGACAAAGCGACCGTTGGCATGGTCGATCCAGTACGCGCCTTCGCTGGCGTGGCCTGAAGTGAGGATCGCGGCGCGGTCCTTGAGCGAAACGCCAAACAGGTGCGCCTTACCACCGGTTCCCAGAACCACCTCATCACCTAATGTCGAGGCAAGCTCGTTACGGGGCGAGGCTCCGCTGGAGGCATCGCCTGCCGCACCGACGAGCGGGTAATCGGCATCGTCGACTGACGAAAACATGTGCGTGGTCGAGCGGTTCAGGTCCCACCAGTCGTTCACGGCGATGTTGTGGCCGTTGGTGTACGCCCCTGTGCCGATGGAGGAGTGGCCGGGAGCGGTCATCGTGTTGGCGTAGCCGTAGTAGCACTCGGGAAAGTACGCGCCCTGCTTTAGGAAGAGGTTGAAGCCGTTGGGCGTCTTGAAGTCGTCGCGAAAACGGTCGAGGTAGTCGCCACGGAACTGATCGAAGACCAAAACGATGACGAGTTTTGGCTTCCCATCGTAGGCGCTGGCGCGAGCGATCGGTGCAAACGCGGGGGCAAGGATCGACAGGAGCGAGACGGCTGCGGCTAGGCTCTTCTTCATAAGCCTTCGAGTATATCTCGACACGAACGTCCATCCTCAAGCTGACCAGCTAGAATGACTAGGTATGTTAGATCTGGCATTTGTGCGGGCAAACCTCCCGCTGGTTGAAGAGAAGCTGCGCCTGCGTGGTGCGGATACGGACCTGCTTGCAGGGTTTACGGCGATTGATGCCGAACGGCGCACCGCGATCACCGAGGTGGAAACGCTGAAGGCACAGCGCAATGCCCTGTCGGCGGAGTTCGGCAAGCTGAAGCGCGAGGGCAAGGATGTTGCCGCGATCAGCGCACAGACCGGCGAGCTTAAGGCAAAGACCGAGCAACTGGAAGCAACTGCGAGTGCTGTTGATACAAAGCTGCGCGAGCTGATGCAGGGTATCCCGAACCTGCCGCACGACAGCGTTCCCGCCGGCAAGAGCGAGCACGACAACGTCTGCGAGAAGATTTGGGGCGAGCCGACGAAGTTCGATTTCGAAGCCAAGGACCACATCGAGCTCGGCGAAGCGCTGGGTATGGTCGACTTCGAGCGCGGAGCGAAGATCTCCGGGTCACGGTTTGTCGTTCATTTTGGCGCGGGCGCTCGGCTGGAGCGCGCACTAGCGAACTTCATGCTCGACCTGCACACGCGCGAGCATGGTTATGCCGAGGTTTTGCCGCCTTTCATGGTGAACTCCAAGAGCCTGTTCGGGACCGGCCAGCTGCCAAAGTTTGCGGAGGACCTGTTCCACTGCGATGACAAGCTGTATGAGCCGGGCGTGTCGCAGGACAGCGATCACTGGCTGATTCCGACGGCGGAGGTGCCGGTGACGAATCTCTTCCGCGACGAGACGATCGATGTGAGCAACGGCGCGATCAGCTTTGTGGCTTACACGCCGTGCTTCCGCAGCGAGGCGGGGAGCTACGGACGGGACGTACGCGGCATGATTCGCCAGCATCAGTTCCAGAAGGTGGAGCTGGTGAAGTTCTGCAAGCCCGAGGACAGCTACGACGAGCATGAAAAGCTGACTCGCCACGCGGAGACTGTGCTGGAAAAGCTGGGACTTCCCTATCGCCGGATGCTGCTGTGCACGGGCGATATGGGCTTCAGTTCGGCGAAGACGTATGACCTGGAGGTCTGGGTTCCGGGGCAGCAGACGTATCGCGAGATCAGTTCGTGCTCGAACTTCGAGAGCTTCCAGGCGCGGCGGGCGAACATTCGCTACAAAGCTGCGGGCGAGAAGAAGAGCGAGTTCGTGCATACGCTGAACGGCAGCGGATTGGCTGTCGGACGGACGTATCTGGCGATTCTTGAGAACTATCAGCAGGCCGATGGGTCTGTACGAGTGCCCGAGGTGCTAGTGCCTTACATGGGTGGCGAGACGGTGATTACGAAGCAGGTGTTAGGACGGGCCATATGAACATCTTCAAGCGGTACATCTTCTGGACAGAGCCTCGCGGGAACCTGCACTACGACGTGATGGTGACGGTGATTCTGCTGTTCCTGTTCGTCTCGCCGCATTACATCAACTTCAAGGCGAAGCCGGTTCCAGATGCGCCGCTGGCGGAGAATTCGGTGCTGGTAAAGCCGCTGGGCAAGAGCCAGTTTCTGTACGAGATTCCGATTGCGCAGCTGCAGGGGGCGACGAACGACGACGCGCGGCAGCAAGCGATTCTGAATGTGGTCGAGTCGATGTCGGGGCCGACGAAGGTAGAGCAGTTCTCTGCCGTGCATAACGGTAAAGGCAGCGTTGTGGCGTATGACGCGGTGGTGCGCCGCACAAACCCTTAGAGCTTTTGGAGCGTCTGAAGTGAAGATGAAGAGCTTACGTGTACTGGCGATCTCGGGACTGATGATGGCGATGAGCGGTGTTGCGAGCGCGCAGAACTCGCCGCAACTGACAGCGCTGCTTGCAAAGATGGATGCTGCGAGTAAGACGTTCAGGAGCGCGCAGGCCGACTTCAAGTGGGAAAACTATCAGCGCGTGGTGCATGACACGTCGACGCAGACGGGAACGATCTACTTTCAGCGCGATGGCGCAGCGACCGATATGGGCGCGGCAATCAAGGATCCTGGTGCGAAGCTGATTGAATACAAAGGCGGTCTGCTGAAGGTTTACGATCCAGGTCCGGATCAGCTGACGGTGATTCACGCGGGCAATAATCAGGCCGAGTATGAAAGCTTTCTGACGCTTGGCTTTGGTGGAAGCGGCAGCGATCTGGAGAAGACCTGGAACATTACCGATCAAGGTGCGGAGACGATCGATGGAGTGCAGACTGAGAAGTTGGGTCTCGTTGCGAAGGATCCGGCAGCGCAGAAAAACTTCAAGTCTGTGACGATCTGGGTTGATCCTGCGCGTGCGATCAGTTTGAAGCAGTTGTTTGTTACGCCTTCAAACGATACGCGGACGAGTTATTTCACTAATGTTCGCCTGAATGGCTCGATCGACAAGGGCAAGTATGCGATCAAGACGACCAAGAAGACGCAGGTCGTGAACCACTAAAGGGGGACCCCCATACTTTTGGCCTAAAGTCTTGATCTACGCCGACTTAGCTGTGCATAAGGTCTGCCGTGCTGTGTTCTATCGAAGCTCTGATTACGTCCAAAAGATGTCACGCCTGCTGCGAAAAAAGCAGATTCCCTGCGGGAATGACAAGGAGAGAAGTTTGGCTGGAAGGTGACCGGGCTTAGTCAGAAGTTTGCTAGTTCGAAAGACTCACAAACCCGGTCAGTTCCCTTCCTTCTATTTCTATTTTAGCAGGTGGAGCGGAGTAAACATCCAACTAGATTCTGGGCGCTTAGTGCCCTGTTTGCATAGGGTTAGGGCTGATCGCGTCGCCTCTGGGGCTTGACAGGAAACTGGCGGCAGCGAAGAGGAAGACGACGGGGAAACACTCGAGGACGTAACGGGGTTCGGAGTTGTCGAGGGTGAGCAAGAGAGCGGCCCGGAGCAGGAAGAACGTCGCGATTGCCAGCAGGATGGTGGATCGGTGGCGAGCCAAAGCCTTGAACCAGCGCAGGAGGCCGATAAGGGCCGCGATCAGGTAGGCGGCATCGAGGAGCGCGTAGAGCAGAGCGAAGGTGGAGGCATCCGGATGAGGTGGGAAGTTCCACCAGTCCATGGGGAGCGCGAGGAGTTCGGTGCGGGGGCGTAACCACATGTCGGCGAGGCGGGCGACGGGCATGGTGATGTAGTAGTTGAAGGGATGGGCTGCAATGCGCTGTTCTGCAAGCCGTTCAAAGGCGGCGTCAAAGGCTGGGGTTTCGGACTGGCTGGCGTTGTAGCGGTCGAGGAGAGCGACGGTTTCTGCGCGCTGGGCGGGGGTGTCGAAGGCGCGGGGGGGGACGCTGGCGAGGGTGATGGGGGCGCCGTCGTAGTTCCAGTAGACATCGTAGGTGGATTTGAAATCGATGCCCCAGGTGCGGAACCAGCGTTGGAAGCTGAGGTCGACGGTCTCGTCGGGGTCGTTGGCGTAGCGCGGGGCGAGGGGCTGGATGACGTGGAAGACGCGGTAGTTGCGGACTCCCCAGATGAGCAGGGGAAGCACAATGACCAGGCTTGCGGTGAAGGCTGGGGCAAGGCGTTGGGTCAGGGTGCGGTTTGGGGTGCGGAAGGTGAGCCAGAGCATGGCGGGGATGATGGCGGCGGCGAGCAGACCCTGGTCGGGACGCACGAGGACGGCGAAGGCGCAGGCCAGGCCGATGAGGAGGGACCAAGGAGAGTGGGAAGTGAGGAGTGAGAAGTGGTAAGGAGAGGAGCCAATGCGGGGGGCTCTCCGCTCCGCTTTGCTGCGGTCGAGAGGACGGGGATCCTGCGAACCTACCCTCGATGAATGCGTCTGTGGGCGGCGGTAGGTGGTGGCGAAGCGTTCCAGGGCGAAGAGGGCTGCGGAGACGCAGAAGATGCTGACGGTTTCGGTGAGGGCGGCGGCGGTGTAGTTGGCGGTGAAGGGGCAGAGGGCGGCGAGCCAGAGAGTGATGAAGCCTGCTCGGGGATGAAAGAGGCGGGCGGCGAGGAGGCCGAGCAGAGCGCAACCGAAGAGGTCGAGGGCGATCTGGATAAGGACGACGGCGAGGTAGTTGTTGTGGCCGAAGAGGAGGAAGCAGGCGGCGAGGAAGAGCGGATAGCCGGGCAGGCGGATGAGGGTGGGTTGCAGTGTCTGGCTGAAGCCGAAGACGTGATGGCGGAGCATGTTTTCGGCGAGGTCGCCGTAGATGAGGGTGTCGCCTACCCACATGGGGTGGAAGCGCAGGAAGACGAGGCGCAGAAGCAGGCCGGAGAGGAGCGCTGCGGCGGCGATGAGCTGGGTCTTCTTACGCACAGGCATTAGAGAGCATCATATAAGGCAAGTGGGAAGTGGTTAGTGGGAAGTGGTTAGTGAGAAGTGGTTAGGTGCAAGAGCAGGTCTCCACTTCGCATCGCTGAAGCCGCGATGCTTCGGTCGAGATGACATGGTTTGGGTGGTTTCGAGATGCAGATTCCTCCGCTGCGCTGCGGAATGGCAAAAGAAGGCAAGAGCAGATTCCCTTCGGGAATGACAAACAAAAAATAGTTATGAAGAGGAAGTAGACGTAAAGAAACTTTGATCCGTTGACTCCACCAGTTTAGGTACCTACCATGGCAATACAGCATCTCTCATGACGAAACCAGTTTTCTACGATCCGCAACGTAAACGATGGAAGCGGCTGCGGCGTATTTTTGACTCGGTGGCCCTGGTGGCGACCGTGGTCGGCATCCTGTTTATTGTTGGCCTGTTGCGGATGAAGCCCATGCGCGGGCTGGATCTGCGCTCGGCGACGAAGCGGTACCGCGCGTTGTATCAGCCGAAGCTGGAGCTAAAGTCGAAGGAGAAGCTAAACCATTCTTCGCATCGGCGAACGGACCTGAAGCCTTCGGATGTGGTGCTGAACAAGGGTGAGGGTCTGCGGGCTGCGTTCTATTCGGATACGGACCCGGCAAGCTTTGCGTCGTTCAAGGCGCACGTGAAGCAGATCGATCTTCTGTTTCCGGAGTGGCTGCACGTGGTGACGCCGGACGGTTCGGTCGTGGGGTACACGTCGGACAATATTCCGTTCGCGGTGGTGGACAAGGCGGGCGTGCATAGCGTCGACCGCGAGAACAAGATTGGCAAGGCCATCGCAGCAGCGAAGGAAGATACCGAAATCTTCCCGATGGTGAACAACTACAGCCCGGTCGATGGCGTGTTCGAGGCCACGGCTGAGCCGTTTTTGCAGAGTGCGTCGGCGCGCGACAACTTTCTGCAGCAGATCGATGCCTTTATGGCAGCGAATACGGGGTATCGCGGTATCACGCTGGACTTCCAGGCGCTGCCGGCGGATGCGAAGCCCGGATATAACGCGCTGATTCAGTCGATCTATGCGGACTTCCATAAGCGGAACCTGCGGCTGTATGTGAACGTGCCGGTGTCGACGACGCCTGCCGACATGAGCGTGTACGCTGCGAACTCGGATGGACTGATCCTGATGAACTATGGGGAGCATCAGGATGGGACTCCGCCGGGTGCGGTGGCCGGACAGGACTGGTTCGAAGACAACCTGAAGAATGCGATGAAGGTGGTGCCGGTAGAGAAGATCATCTGCTCTATTGGCAGCTATGGGTATGACTGGACGACGCCGATGGTGGAGGCGCCGGTCGCGGTGAAGGGCAAGAAGACGAAGAAGCCTGCGGCTCCGGTGGACAACACGGATGCGACGAATTTGTCGACGCAGGAGGTGTGGCAGGAGGCGTCGGATTCGGGCGCGCAGATTGTGCTGGACGACAGCTCGCTAAACCCGCACTTTGCGTATGACGATGAAGACGCGAAGATGCGCCACGAGGTGTGGTTTCTGGATGCGGTGACGGCGTTGAACCAGATGCGTGTGGCACGGGCGCTGGGTCTGCAGACGTTTGCGCTGTGGCGGCTGGGCAGCGAGGACGACTCGCTGTGGAAGATTTGGGACGGGCCGCTTCATGCGAATCCGGCGAAGGACCTGGCGGATGTGACGCCTGGCAACGATATCGATACCGAGGGCGATGGCGACATCATCCGCGTGACGGGGCTGCCGCAGAACGGGCACCGCACGCTGGAGATGGATGATGACCCAACGATTCCGAAGGAGTATCTGAGTGTTATTTCGGAGTCGATGACGTCGTATCCCCTGCCCTACACGGTGACGCAGTATGGGTATCAGCCGAAGAAGGTAGCGATCAGCTTCGACGATGGGCCGGACCCGACGTGGACGCCGAAGATTTTGGATATTTTGAAGCGGGAGAATGTGAAGGGCACGTTCTTCATGATCGGCGAGGTGGCGCAGGAGAATGTCGGCGTGATGCAGCGCGTGTTCCGCGAGGGACATGAGATTGGCAACCACACGTTTACGCATCCGGATATTTCGGAGATTTCGACGCGGCAGGTAGACCTGCAGCTGAACCTGACGGAGAGTCTGTTTGCGGCGAAGCTTGGTGTGCGGCCGGTGTACTTCCGACCGCCGTACTCGATCGACCAGGAACCGGACACGAATGATCAGGCGGCGCCGGTGGCGCATATTCAGAACCTTGGATATGTGATCGTCGGCAACAAGATCGATACGGACGACTGGGACGAGAACCCGCGGAAGACGCCGACGCAGATCATCAACAGCGTGTTCGAGCAGATCGACGCGGCGAATACGAAGACGTGGATGCGTGGGTCGGTGATCCTGATGCATGACGGCGGCGGCGATCGCCAGCCGACGGTAGATGCGCTGCCGAAGCTGATCGAAGCGCTGCGGGCGCGCGGATATGAGATTGTGCCGGTGAGCGAGTTGCTGGGCATGACGCGCGACCAGGTGATGGTGCCGCTGACGCAGCGGCAGAAGTACACGGCGGCGGTGGATTCGATCGCGTTCTTCTTCATTGGGTTCTTCAATCACTTTGTGATTGGGGTGTTTTTTGTCGGCGATGTACTGATGAGTGCTCGGTTGATTGTGATTGGGATCTTTGCGATCATCGACCGATTCCGGAAGCGGAAGAGCTTTGCGGGGCCTGAGTATCAGCCGAGGGTGGCGGTGCTGATTCCGGCGTACAACGAGGAGAAGGTCATCGCGCGGACGATCCGGTCGGTGATGATGTCGAACTACAAGAACATCAATGTGATTGTGATCGACGATGGATCGAAGGATGCAACCTATAAGGTGGCGACCGAGACGTATGCCAAGGAGATCGCTGAAGGCCGCGTGACGGTGCTGACGAAGCCGAATGGCGGCAAGGCGGAGGCGTTGAACTTTGCGCTGGAACACATGGAGGAAGAGATCTATGTGGGCATCGATGCGGATGGCGTGATCGCGCACGATGCGATTTCGCGGCTGGTGTGCCACTTTGCGAATCCGCATATTGGAGCGGTGGCGGGCAATGCGAAGGTGGGCAACCGGGTGAATCTGTGGACTCGGTGGCAGGCGCTGGAGTACATCACGAGCCAGAACTTCGAGCGGCGCGCGCTGGATCTCTTTGATGTGGTGATGGTGGTCCCGGGAGCGATTGGAGCGTGGCGGACGGCGGCTGTGCGGGCCGGTGGCGGATATCACCCGGACACTGTGGCCGAGGATGCTGACCTGACGATGAACCTGCTGGAGCAGGGCTATGCGGTGATCTATGAGGACCAAGCACTGGCGTTCACGGAGGCTCCGGTGGATGCGAACGGGCTGGCGCGGCAGCGGTTCCGGTGGTCGTTCGGGATTCTGCAAGCGGTGTTCAAGCATCGGGCGGCGATTCGGAATCGGCGAGCGATGGGACTTTTTGCGCTGCCGAATATCGTGATCTTCCAGATTATTCTGCCGTTGGTTTCACCGCTGATCGACTTCATGTTTGTGGCGGGCGTGATCCATTATTTCATCGACCGCTACTATCACCCGGAGACGACGAACCCGGCGGACCTGGTGAAGCTGCTGACGTTCTTCCTGGCGTTCATGGCGATCGATTTTGCGGCTTCGGCGCTGGCGTTCCTGCTTGAGCGGAAGCATCCGGCAAGCAAGGGCGATGCGTGGCTGCTGGTACACATCTGGGTGCAGCGGTTTACATACCGGCAGCTGTTCTCGTGGGTGCTGTTCCGCACAGTGAAGCGCGCGATCGACGGAAAGAGCTTCAGCTGGGACAAGCTGGAGCGGACGGCGACGATGTCGAAGGCGACGGACGAAACGCAGGGGTAGGCGGAGCCACGAAAATCCTGCGAAGAGAAGCGGGTTCGCTGCGGAAGGACAAACAAGATGCAGATTCCTCCGCTGCGCTGCGGAATGACAAAAGGGAAAGAGCTAGTAGTCTTGAGGGTGAGGAGTTTTTCATGAGCGCTGTTGGTTCCCTTTCCCCCTTCGTCAATGAGCCGTTTCTTGATTTCACCGTGCCTGCGAATGCCGAGGCGATGCGTGCGGCGATTGCTGCGGTGCGAGGTCAGCTGGGCGTTAGCTACGAGCTGCTGATTGGCGGCAAGGCTGTGGCTACGGGCAAGACGTTTGCTTCGACGAATCCGGCGAAGCCCGCCGAGGTGATCGGCGTCCATGCAGAGGCCAGCGAGGCCGATGCGCTGGCGGCTATTGAGGCTGCGGAGACGGCGTTTGCGACCTGGGGCAAGACGTCGGTAGCGGAGCGGGTGGAGCTGCTGCTGAAGACCTCGAAGTTGTTGCAGGAGCGGCACTTTGAGTTCTGCGCGTGGTTGACGGTCGAGGTGGGTAAGAACTGGGCCGAGGCGGATGCTGATGTTGGCGAATGCATCGACTTCCTGGAGTTTTATGCGCGTGAGGCGCTGAAGCTGGACGGGGCGACGACGCCGATCCAGTATCCTGGCGAGAAAAACATGCTGCGCTATGTACCGCTGGGCTTAGGCGCGGTGATTCCGCCATGGAACTTTCCGCTGGCGATCATGGCCGGGATGACGATGGCGGCAGTGGTGACGGGCAATACGGTGGTGCTGAAGCCTTCGCCGGATGCCCCGACGATTGCTGCGCAGTTTGTGAAGCTGCTGCAGGAGGCCGGGCTGCCGGCTGGTGTGGTGAACCTGGTGCAGGGTGGACCTGCCGTGGGCAATGCACTGGTGGAGAGCACGAAGGTGCGGTTCATTGCGTTCACCGGGTCAATGAAGGTCGGGCTGGAGATCCACGAGAAGGCGGCGAAGACGCCGAAGGGTCAACGGTTCCTGAAGCGGACTATTCTCGAGCTGGGCGGCAAGGATTCGATCGTGGTGGATGCGGATGCGAATGTGGACGATGCGGTGGCTGGTGTAGTCGCTTCGGCGTTCGGGTTCAATGGGCAGAAGTGCTCGGCGTGTTCGCGTGCGATTGTGGAAGATTCGATTTATGAAGAGTTCACCGAGAAGTTGAAGGTAAAGGTTGAAGCTCTAAAGAGTGGGGATCCTGCGGAGAACTTTGCGCTCGGACCGCTGGTGAACGGTGTCGCGAAGAAGCGTGTTCTGAGCTACATCGAGACAGGCAAGGGCGAAGGCAAGCTGCTGACGGGCGGCGCGGTGATCGAGCAGGACGGCGGGTTCTTTGTGGAGCCGACGGTGTTCACGGAGATTCCGGCGACGGCGCGGCTGGCGCAGGAGGAGATCTTTGGACCGGTGCTGGCGGTGATCCGGGCGAAGGACTTTGAAGATGCTTTGGCGATTGCGAACGATACGGAGTACGGGCTGACGGGCGCGATCTATACGAGCTCGGCGGAGAAGCTGGAGCGGGCGCGGCGGGAGTTCCACGTCGGCAACCTGTACCTGAACCGTAAATGCACGGGCGCGATGGTGGGGGCACATCCGTTTGGCGGATTCAATCTGAGCGGCACGGACTCGAAGGCGGGTGGCCCGGATTATCTGTTGTTGTTTACGCAGGCGAAGTCGATTGCCGAGCGGTTGTAGAGGCAGTTTAGCGAAGAGATGGCTAGCTCGCGCCTTCGGCTATCGCTACTGCAAATACAGGGGTCTTTCCACCGCGCCTCGCGATAAAGCTCCGCGGCTGCGGTCGAGATGACGAGCTTTATGGGAGAAGCAGACATAGCCAAGGGCCGCGCTGATGGCGCGGCCCTTGGCTAGAGAGAGCTAACTGGTTTTATGCGGTGCGAGCGGTCTTGGCGGCGCGGACGTTTTCGACGGCCTCTGCCAGGGCACGATGGTGGATCGTGAAGAGAGCGAGTTCGAGACGGTCGGAGACGCCTGTCTTGTCGTAGATGGAGCAGAGGTAGTTCTTTACGACCTGCTCCTTGGTGCCGAGCTGATTGGCGATGTCCTTGTTCTTGCAGCCTTCGGCGACGAGAGCGACGATCTGAAGCTCCTTCGGGGTGAGGCGCTGGAGGACCATGACGCCGACGCGGTCGGGCGAGGGCATGGACTTGACCTTGGCGCGCTGCACGGAGCGCTCTCCGGCGGCGACGCGGTGCAGGCAGTCAACCAGTTGGGGGCCAGCGACGGAGCGGAGGACGATGCCTTCGATGCGCAGGGCGACCGACTCTTCGAGGACGGTGTCATGCTCGAGGATGATGACGGAACGGCTGCCGGCCTGCTCGATCCAGTCGAGGAGGGAGTGAAGGTCGGTGGTGATGCTGGAGGGGAAGATCACGATGGACTTGCGAAGGCTGCCAACGGCGTCCTGAAGACGCTCGAGGTCGGCGCACTGAGCAGCCAACTGGATATCGGACTCAAGCGCGAGAACACGCGCGACGCCCGTACGGAAGATAACCTGGTTATCAGCCAAAATAACTTGCAGTGCCACAGGGAGTTCCTCCTAAGTATGGAACCATATGAAATCAGTAGAGCCAAGCCGCCTATACCCCTTTGGAGGTACGACGGTAACGTACTACAGTCATGCGTGCCCACGTGGCTTTCTTCGGAAGAAGTGACCGAAGTCGACTACTCACTCTATTATCTGTTGCTTCAGGCGGCGAAGCAAGGTGGCGAGAAACGGGCCGAACGTACTGAGCAACAAGAGGAGAAGGGTCTGTTCGCTGCGTTTATGATGAGGGCATGGCTACTTTGCGACCTTTTCATATTGCCTTCCCTGTTGACGATCTGGCTGCGGCTCGCCATTTTTATGGCACAGTGCTGGGGTGTCCGGAGGGGCGAAGCTCGGAGCAGTGGATCGATTTCAGCCTTTTTGGACACCAGATTGTGGCCCATCAGAAGCCCAAGGTGGCTGCGGCGAGCGACCACAGCAACCCTGTGGACGGTCACGATGTGCCAGTGCCTCACTTTGGCGTGGTGCTGGAGAAGCAGCAGTGGAAGGAGCTGGCGGAGCGTGTGAAGACCGCAGGGGTGAGCTTCATCATCGAGCCGTATACAAGGTTCGAGGGGCAGGTCGGGGAGCAGTCGACGATGTTCTTTCTGGATCCGGCCGGGAATGCGCTGGAGTTCAAGGCTTTTGAGGACCTGGGGCAGCTGTTCGCGAAGTAGGTGGTGTGAAGTATCCTGCGAACTCATGTCCCAAAAGCGGGACATGGGGCACCCAGCAGCCGTGCTGGTGCGAATGCAGATTCCTTCGCTGGGCTACGTAATGACAAAAGCGCTGCGCGAAGGAATGACAAAAAACCTGCGCTGCGGAATGACAAACTGACGGCTACTTGGCGAGGGTGGGGGTTTCGTCGCTAGTGAGGTGCTCTTCTACGTGTTGGAGGTGGCGGCGCATCGCGCGGCGGGCCTCGTTGGGATCGCGCTGGGCGATGGCGGCGAAGATGGCCTCGTGGTCTTCAAGCGCGGCAGCCTGATGCTGGTCGAGACCTGCGCGCTGCGAAAGACGGTGGTACATGGGGGCGAACATGCCGGCCCAGAGGCCGTCGACGATGCTGGTGAGCACGCTGTTGCGGGCGGCTTCGCCGATGGCGACGTGGAACTGGCGATCGGAGACCTGGGCGTTGGTCTTGGACTGGACGAGCTTGCGCATCTGCTGGAGGGTCTTTTCGATCTTGGAGAGGTCGCTGGCGGAGGCGTAGAGCGCGGCGTCGGCGGCGATTTCGCCTTCGATGAGGATGCGGGCGCGGAGGAGTTCGAAGGGACCGGGGCCGGAGTCGAGCACGAGGGACATGGGATTGATGGCTTCGCGGACGTAGGCGCCGGAGCCGGAGCGGATTTCAAGCTCGCCTGCGATTTCGAGGGAGACCATGGCTTCGCGGATGGTGGGGCGGCTGACGCCGCAGACCTTGGCGAGATCGATCTCGCCGGGGAGACGGTCGCCGGGCTGCAGGCCTTTTTCAGCGATGTAGCGGGAGATGCGCGCGGCAACCTCTTGATAGCGGCGGTGGGTCTTCACGGGGGGCGGTGTGCTCCTCAAAGCTATACCTCTATTTATTTGGCAGATCAAAGTGTGTGACAAATGCAATCGGCTGCAAGAGTAACACCGGCGGATGGGCTTTGGCAGCTTTGCACAGGGGCTTGACGAGGGTCTAAAAAAATCTGATACCGTTGTTGGCACCTTATGAGAAGCGATTCTCATCGACGGCTATGAGCGATTCGTATCTACCTGTTCTGGTTTTGATGATCGGCGCGGTTGGCTTTGCGGTGGCACCATTGCTGCTGGCGTGGCTGTGGGCGAAGACGTTTTCTCCGCGCAAGCCGGGCAAAGACAAGAACGCGATCTACGAGTGCGGACTCGAGACGAAGAGCGACTTTTCTATCCATTTCAAATCCGGCTACTACCTGTACGCCATTGTATTTCTAGTCTTCGATGTGGAGGCGGTGTTTTTGCTTCCGTTCGCGACGGCGTTCAGCGGGTTTGGCGTGGGCGAGTGCGTGGCGATGCTGGTGTTTTTGCTGCTGCTGATTGAAGGACTGGTGTGGGCTTACCAGAAGAACGTGTTGACCTGGACGTAGGGTGTTTGCGGGAACGATCAACCGGGCGGTTATACGAAAAGCAAAGGGCTGTCGCGCATGATGGATGAAGCACTGAAACAGGAGCTGCGCAAACAAGGTATTGTCGCGACGACTCTGCAAGAGCTCTACAACTGGGGACGCAGAAACTCACTGTGGCCGCTGAACTTCGGCTTAGCTTGTTGTGCGATTGAGATGATTGCCACGACCATGGCGCGGTATGATTTGGCACGGTTTGGGGCAGAGGTCTTTCGGCCTTCGCCACGGCAGGCCGACCTGATGATCGTGGCAGGGACGATCACGAAAAAGATGGCGCCGCAGGTGGTGCGGCTGTACAACCAGATGCCTGAGCCGAAGTATGTGATCGCCATGGGGGCGTGTGCGATCTCGGGTGGACCGTTCAAGCAGGGATACAACGTGCTGAAAGGGATCGATCGATATATCCCTGTCGACATCTATATTCCGGGATGTCCTCCCCGGCCGGAGGCGCTGATCGATGGCTTTATGGCGCTGCAGCGAAAGATCGAGGGGCAGACGATTACGGGCGAGGGTCGTCCAGACTTTATGAAGGATGAGCCAAGCTGCGACTTCGTGGTGCCGGAGTTTGCAGCGCATGACCTGTTGCCGACGAGCAATCAGGGGGTGTGGGAGGCTCCGCAGCTGGTGAACATCACGACCGCTGAGAAACCAGGGACGGTGAAGGCATGAGCCTGGAGAGTTTGAAGGAGCGGCTGGAGGCCAAGACTGGCTGCAAGCTGGAGATCGTGGAGAATCCGAGCGTGTCTGCACAGCACTCTCTGCTGGTGCAGGCGAAGGATGCGGTCGCTGTAGCGACGTTGCTGCGCGATGACGAGGGATACAACTACTGCTCGAATGTGACGGGGGTGGACCGGCCGGCTCGCGAGGTGAGCGAGAAGGTGAAGGTGATGAAGCTCGTCGAAGGCGTGGAGACTGAGGTTGAGGAGACGCAGAAGCGGATGACGGCTGCGTATCTCGAGGTGGTGTATCACCTGTTCTCAATGACGAAGCATAAGTACATGGTGGTGCTGCGGATGCGCACGCTGGATCGCGAGGCGCGGGTGCATCTGCCTTCGCTGACGCCGGTGTGGCGGAGCGCGGAGTTTCAGGAGCGCGAGGTCTATGACCTGTATGGCGTGCTGTTCAATGGGCATCCTGACCTGCGACGCATTTTGATGTGGGATGAGTTCGAAGATTTTCCGATGCGGCGTGACTATGTGGAGCCGGACGACTACGAGTACGAGCCGACCGCGCATGATGCGGTGCTGCGGAAGACGAATGCGCATTGGGCCGAGGCGGGCGAGGGCGAGGTAGGTCAATGAGCACATTCTCTGCACCCGCGATGGAACTGACGCCGAAGCCTAGCTATGCGGCTGATGGTGCGCAGCTGCTTGAGGTGTCGATGGGGCCGCAGCATCCGTCGACCCATGGTGTGTTTCGCATGGATGTGGCTCTCGATGGCGAGACGGTGGTGAAGCTGAAGCCGATCTTTGGGTATCTGCATCGCAACCACGAGAAGCTTGGCGAGGATCAGAGCTATATTGCGTCGATGCCGTATACGGATCGGCTCGACTACTTCTGCTCGATGACGAACAACTGGGCGTATGCGCTGGCGGTGGAGAAGCTGGCGGGGATCGTAGTGCCGGAGCGAGCGGAGTATCTGCGGGTGATTACTGCTGAGTTGACGCGGCTGCAGAACCATACGTCGCTGGTTGGATTTTTGATGCAGGACATGGGCGCGAGCGGCACGCCGCTGATGTATGCGTTCCGCGAGCGCGAGAAGATTCTCGATCTGTTTGAGTCGCTGTCGGGGGCACGGATGATGTGCAACTACATGCGGTTTGGCGGCTGCCGTGTGGACCTGCCGAAGGGTTGGCAGCAGCAGGCGCAGAGCGTAGTGGATGCGTATCCAAAGTTTCTCGATGAGTTTGAGGCGCTGCTGACGAGCAACGAGATTTTGATGGCTCGGACGCAGGGAGTGGGTGCGCTGAGTTCGGAGCTGGCGATTGCGGCGGGGATCACCGGGCCGATGCTGCGGGCTTCGGGTGTGAACTACGATCTGCGTAAGGTGGATGCGTATGGCATCTATGATCGGTTCCAGTTCCGCGTGCCGCTTGGCGATCATGGCGATGTGTACGACCGCTGCATGGTGCGACTGCTGGAGATGCGCGAATCGCTGGAGATTCTGAAGCAGGCACTGCGCGATCTGCCTGAGGGACCGATCCAGGATCCGAAGACGAAGGTACGTAACTTCAAGCCCAAGCCGGGCGAGGCGTATGGGCGCATCGAGGCACCGAAGGGTGAGCTTGGTTTCTATTTGATCAGCGATGGGTCGGCGAATCCGTATCGCTTTCGCGTGCGACCGCCGAGCCTGATCAACCTGACGATACTTGAAGATCTATGCCTGGGACGCAACATTGCGGACGTGGTGATCATCCTGGGGAGCGTGGATATTGTGATGGGCGAAGTGGACCGTTAAAGCTGCAAGAGATGCGTTACAGTGGTGGCAATTAAATCGAACGTGTTCTGAGGATTTGAAACGATGCTTGGTGTCGGTGTTCTAAAGGGCCTGGTGGAGACAGCACGCAACTTCTTTGGCAGCTATGTCAGCGAAGAGCGGCTGACGACGCTGCAATACCCGGAAGAGACATCGCCACGCATCGAGGCTTCGCGGAGCTTTCCGTTTCTGGTGTATGACGGCAGCGACTGGCAGCAAGGCATGCGTTGCGTGTCGTGCCAGATCTGCGAGAAGGAGTGTCCGCCGAAGTGCATCTTCATCGAGAAGAGTCCGGACAAGAAGCCTGATGCGGTGGGCAAGATGCAGTTCTATCCTGCGAAGTTCGATATTGATATTTCGGTTTGCATGAGCTGCCAGATCTGCGTCGAGGTGTGTCCGTTCGATGCGATCAAGATGGATGTCGACTACAACCTGAGCGCGACGAACCGGTTCAGCGACCTGCTGCTGGATAAGGAGAGGCTCTCGAAGTCGAACGAGTATTACCACGAGATTCATCCGACAGAGGCAGCGAGTGTTGATGCGGATCTTGCGGCGGCGCGCGAGAAAGCTGCTCCGAAGCCTGCGGCTCCAGCGACAGCTGCGGTTCAGACTGCAGGTACAGGAGGAGCGGCTTCGTAATGACTCCTGTTGCGGTGGACCAGATCTTTGTCACAACGAAACATCTGCTGATGGGCTACGTGCCTGCGTTCTGGCAGCCGTTGGCATCAGCGATCCTTTCGGTGGTGCCGGTGCTGGTGGTCTTCCCTGCTCTATTTGCGGTAACGACGGTGCTGGAGCGCAAGGGATTGGGACGCATCCAGAATCGACTGGGACCGAATCGCGTGGGGCCGTTCGGATTTCTGCAGCCTGCTGCCGATGGGATCAAGTCGCTGACGAAGGAAGATGTAGTTCCGCGGGATGCGGATAAGGTGGTGCATTTTTTGGCACCGATCCTGCTGGTGCTAGCTTCGTTCATCGTGTATGCGGTGCTGCCGATTGGCAGGAACATGGTGATCGCGGATCTGAATAGCGGCCTGCTGTTTTTCTTCGCTGTGGGGTCGATGGTGGAACTCGCCGTATTCATGGCAGGATGGTCAAGCCGCAGTAAGTATTCGCTGCTGGGCGCAATGCGAGCGGTGGCCCAGATGATCAGCTACGAGATTCCGCTGGTGCTGGCGGCGGTGGTGGTGATCATGGCGGCGGGTTCGCTTTCGCTGCCGGCGATTGCGGAGATGCAGAGCGGGTACACATGGATATGGCCGCACTGGTATGTGCTGACGCCGTGGGGGTTTGCTGGGTTTGTGCTGTTTATGATCTCGGCTACTGCCGAGTCTAACCGCTCGCCGTTCGATCTGCCGGAGGGTGAGTCCGAGATCATCGCGGGTTACTACATTGAGTATTCGGGCTTCAAGTTTGCGCTGTTCTTTCTGGGCGAATACCTGGGCATGTTCGCTACGAGCGGGCTTGCGATCACGCTGTTTCTGGGCGGTTGGTCGGCACCGTTTTCGTTTCTTACGTGGGTGCCTTCGTATCTGTGGTTCTTCGCGAAGCTGCTGGTGTTGATTGCGGCCTTCATCTGGGTGCGCGGCACGTTTCCGCGACTGCGCATGGATCAGCTGATGGGCTTTGCATGGAAGTTCATGTTGCCGATGACGCTGGTGAATGTGGTTGACGCTGGCCTGTGGCATTTTATGCCGAGCGGCGTGGTGCGAGGGGTTGTATGCGCGGCGGTGATCGTTATTCCGTTCGCTCTGTTCTCGCGCCGGGCGCAAGAAGGAAAGAAGCTGCAGATAAGGACGTACCGCTATGCCGAATAAGTGCGAGCGAAAGGAGCGAACAGCGCGATGAGTCTCTTCTTTCTGATCACGGCGGCGATTGCTATCGGCGGCACGCTGGCAGCGATGACGCGGCGCAATCCGATCCACTGCATTCTTTCGCTGGCGCTGGGACTGGTGGGCGTTGCGGGCGTGTACCTGGCACTGGGCGCGCAGTTTGTGGGCTTTACGCAAATCCTGGTATATGTGGGCGCGGTCGCGATCCTTGCTACGTTCGCGCTGATGATGACGCAAGGACATATTGTGAGTGCGCTGATCGAACCGCGACGGGCGTTTTCGCGGTCGAGCGTGTCGGGGTTTGTGACTGCGGCGGGTGTGTTCTCAGTGCTTGGATGGGCCGCGCAGTCTTATCGTCCGCTGACACCTTCCACACAGCAGGCACCGGCGGCTGGGGCGAAAGAGGTTGGAGTCGCGTTGATGCACACGTATGTGTTGCCGCTTGAGGTGATTGGCGTGCTGCTGACGGCTGCGCTGATCGGCGCTGTGGTGATCGCGCTGCCAAGCGAGGAGGAACGCTCATGACTCCTCTGAATCTCTTCCTTCTGCTTTCTGCGCTGTTGTTTTCGATTGGACTGGCAGGAGCACTGACGCGGCGCAATGCGATTCTTGTACTGATCGGCATTGAGCTGATGTTGAATGCTGCGAACATCAACCTCATCGCGTTCTGGAGATTTGGACCGAACCCCGAAGCCTTGACTGGGGTGATGTTTGCGATCTTCTCCATCAGTGTGGCAGCGGCAGAGGCGGCGGTGGGACTGGCGATTATCCTCGCGGTGTATCGACACAACAAGACAACGAACCTGAACCAGATCGACACCTTGAAGGGGTAGGCGCACGGAACGATGAGCTGGATCGTACACAACCTATGGCTCGTGGCTGCGCTGCCCTTTGCGGCCGGCGGAGTGATCTCTGTGATGAAGCAGAGGCAGCGAACGCTGGCAGCGGGACTGGCCGTGGGCTCGATGGCTTTGTCGTTTGTGCTGGCGCTGATGGCGTTTGTGCAGGTGCTCACGAGCCATGGGGAGGCGACGCGACAGTTTTCAAACTTCGCGTGGTTTCAGTTTGGAGCAGAGTGGGTTCGGTTGGGATGGCTGCTCGATCCACTGACGGCCGTGATGCTGGTGATGGTGACGTTCGTGGGCCTGCTGATCTTCATCTACAGCATCGGCTACATGGCTGAGGATGAAAACTTCAAGCGCTTCTTCTGCTTTCTGGCACTGTTTGCGGGCGCGATGCTCGGCGTGCTGATTGCGAATAATCTGCTGCTGCTGTTTATGTGCTGGGAGATCGTCGGGCTAACGTCGTATCTGCTGATCGGCTTCTGGTATGAGAAGCCGAGTGCGGCTGCCGCTGCAAAGAAGGCGTTCATTGTTACGAGGATTGGCGACCTGGGACTTTTTCTCGGAATGGCTTGGCTTTATGCGCAGACAGGGACGCTGCTGTTTTATGACGCAGGACGTGGCTGCCTTGAAGCGAATGCGCTGACCACGCTGGCGATGCATACGACGGTGTTCGGGCTGACGCTATCGTCGGCCATCGGGATTCTGATTTTTTGCGGATCGGCCGGGAAGTCTGGACAGGTGCCTCTGCATGTTTGGCTGCCGGATGCGATGGAAGGACCCACGCCAGTGAGCGCGCTGATCCATGCAGCGACGATGGTGGCAGCGGGTGTCTTTCTGTTGGCGCGGGTGTATCCGCTGCTGTCGGCGGGCGTCACGCATGGTATGACCACAACGGTGGCGCTGCAGGTGGTGACGTGGGTGGGAGCGATCACCGCGCTGTTCGGTGCGTTGGTGGCCGTGGCGCAGTGGGACATCAAGCGCATCCTTGCGTACTCGACTATGTCGCAGTTGGGGTACATGATGATTGGGCTGGGGACCGGGGGCGTGTCCGTCGGAATGTTCCATTTGATTACGCATGCGTTCTTCAAGGCGCTGCTTTTCCTTGGCGCGGGGTCTGTAATTCATGGCTGCCATGGCGAGCAGGACATCCGCTTTATGGGCGGGCTGCGCAAAGCGATGCCCGTTACGTTTGCGGCGTATAGCTGCGGTATGCTGGCGCTGTGCGGAGTGCCACTGTTTTCGGGCTTTTGGAGCAAGGACGAGATTCTGCACTCGGCGTTTGTTTGGAACCTGTCGCGTGGGCCTTTTTATATCGGAGCGATTGGAGCGCTGCTGACTGCGTTCTACATGACGCGGCAGATGATCTATGTGTATGCCGGGACGACTCGACTGGCTGCGGAGTCGACCCATGGAGAGCACGGCCACAGCGGGGCGCATGAGAGCCCGAAGGTGATGACGGTGCCTTTGCTGATTCTCGCAGTGCCTGCGGTGGTGCTGGGCTTTTTTGGAACGCCGGTGTGGCCCTGGTTCCAATCGTTTCTCGAAGGCGATACGGCCAACGTAAGCTTCGGTGCGCTTGGTGGTGCTTTCCCATTGATGATCGTCTCTTCGCTGATTGTGTTTGTGGGCCTCGGGCTGGGATGGTTGCTATATGGCCGCAAGCTTATCGTCGATGTCGGCGCGCTCGATCGGATTGAGAGTGCGCAGCCGGGCCTCTTCCACCTGCTTAGTGGCGCCTTCTACATCAATGAACTGTATGCGGCGACGGTGGTGAGGTTCACGCTGGTGGCTGCGAGTGTCTCTGCGTGGCTTGATCGTTGGATCTTTGGCGGCGTGGTGCGAGCGATCTCGACCATATTTGTGTTGTTCGCCAAGGTGGACAGCTTTGCGGATACGCATGTGGTGAATCGTGGTTTCGATGCGGGCTGTGGCTCGGTGTCTTATGGAGGGAGTTTCCTATCGAAGCTGCAAGCTGGAAAGGTTCAGCGCTACCTGAAGTTTGTGGGCGTTGCACTCTTCGTGGCGGTGGCACTGCTGTTCTGGGGAGGCAAGGCATGAACGCTTTCCCCTGGTTGAGTCTGCTTACCGCGTTGCCTGTCGTTGGAGCGGGGGTTGTGCTGGTGGCTGGCGCGAGGAGCGACCGCGCCGCTCGCTTCCTCAGTGTGGGCTTTGCTGTGGGCGCGCTTTGCATCGCGTTGCTACTGTGGCATGGGTTTGATGTAAATGTGGGCGGCATGCAGTTAGTTGAACAGCATGCGTGGGTGCCGGCACTGCATATTCAGTACCACCTCGGTATCGATGGACTGGGCCTGTCGATGCTGTTGCTTTCGGCCATCGTTACGCTGATCAGCCTTGGGGCTTCGTGGAAGATTGAAGACCGCGTTCCTCTGTACTTTGCGTTGATTCTGCTTGTAGAGGCATGTCTGTTTGGAGCGTTCACGGCTCTGAACTTTATTCACTGGTTTACATTCTGGGAGCTTTGCCTGATCCCGGCATTCTTCCTGATCAAGATATGGGGAGGTCCGCGACGAACCCCTGCAGCCACGCAGTTTCTGGTGTATACGATGGCCGGAAGCGTGGCGATGCTGCTGTCGTTCCTGGCGATGTACCTGGCGGCGAACACATTCGAGTTTGAGGAGCTGGCCACGATTGCGCAGAGTGGGCGACTCCTGCCGAGCCTTGCGGCGAGTTCCAGCTGGATGCACCTGACGCCAGAGCATCTTGGTCTGGTGATCTTTGCGGGGGTCTTTCTCGGCTTCGCGGTGAAGGTGCCGGTGATTCCCTTCCACACCTGGCTGCCGGATACGTATGCGGAAGCGCCAACAGGCACGACGATCCTGCTGACCGGCGCTATGTCGAAGATGGGGCTCTACGGATTTCTGCGCATTCTGGTTCCGATCTTTGCTCCACAGATGCAAAGTGTGCTGACTCCGCTGCTCTGGATGGCTGTGGCAACGGTGGTGCTGGGGTCGCTTTCAGCGATGGCGCAGACGGACCTGAAGCGCATCTTTGCGTACTCGTCGATCAATCACCTCGGGTACTGCCTTCTCGGGATCTTTGCTGCAGTTCGTTACGCTGGAAGCGACGCTCAGCTTTTGACACAGCGAGCAGCAGCGCTGAGTGGAACGATGCTGCAGATGTTCAATCACGGGATCACGGCGGCTACGATCTTCTGGTTCGTGGCGATTCTTGAGACGCGATCAGGGGGAGCAAGAGAGCTTTCGGATTTCGGGGGGCTTCGCAGGAATGCGCCTGTGCTGGCAGGAATGATGGGGATCGCACTGTTCTCTTCGCTGGGGCTCCCGGGGCTGAACGGATTCATCAGCGAGTTCCTGATCTTCAAGGGAGCGTTTCCGCTCGCGACGTGGGCGACTGCGCTGTGCACGATCGGGCTGCTTATTACAGCGGTCTTCATCCTTAACGTGATTCAGCGGGTGTTTAGCGGACCGCTTCAGGAACGTCACAGCAACTTCTTGGACCTTAGCGGCAAGGAGCAGATGCTGTTGGCTCCCGCGATCGCCCTGATGTTTTTGCTTGGTCTCGATCCGCAGATTCTGCTCAGCCACCTCAACGCAACCGTACTTCAACTGACAAACACGATTAAGTTCTGATCGAAGGACAGCAGACGCCCTGACCATGCTCGCGTACACGATCTACATCTCGTTCTTCGGCGCTCTTGTTGTGCTGCTGATGCCCAAGGGAAGCCGCATGGCAATCCGCACCGTGGCGTTGCTGTGCGCTATCGCTGGGTTCGCGCTGGCGCTTACGGCCTTTGTGCAGCATGGCACCGGAGAGTTGACGACGGTAGCGCTTGCACCATGGATACCCTCGCTCGGCATCCACTATCATCTTGCAGCTGACGGGATCACGCTGTGCCTGGTGCTGTTGACAGGCGTGGTCGCGATTGCGGGCGTTCTGTTTTCGTGGAACATCGAGCAGAGGGTCAACGAATTTTTCGCTTTCTACCTACTGCTGATCGGGTCGGTGTATGGAGTGTTCCTCAGTTACGATCTCTTTCTGCTGTTTGTATTTTACGAGATCGTGATTGTACCGAAGTACTTCCTGATTGCGATCTGGGGATCGACGCGGCGGGAGTATGGCGCGATGAAGCTGGCGATCTATTCGTTCGTTGGCAGCGCCATGGTGCTGGTGGGACTGATCGCAGCGTATGTGGTAGCGGGATCGCATTCGATGGACCTGGCTGCACTGGCAAGCTACCGCTATCCCCTGCACTTTCAGATGTGGGCGTTCCCACTGGTGTTTACGGGGTTCGCGATTCTTGCTGGCTTGTGGCCGTTTCATACGTGGGCACCGACGGGGCACGTGGCGGCACCTACAGCTGCGTCGATGCTGCTGGCTGGTGTGGTGATGAAGCTCGGAGCGTACGGGTGCCTCCGCGTGGCGATGACGCTGTTTCCGCTGGGACTTAGCTCCTGGGGATTTCATGTGCTTGGCTTCGGTTCATGGCGGGATGTGTTTGCGGTGCTGGCCGTGATCGGCATTTTGTATGGCGCCCTGGTGGCGCTGGTGCAGAGCGACTTCAAGTTCGTGATCGGCTACTCGAGCGTGAGCCACATGGGTTTCATTCTGCTCGGACTGATGACGTTGAACCAGATCGGCATCACCGGCGCCGTAGTGCAGATGATCTCTCATGGACTGCTGGCGGGACTGCTGTTCGGAGTTGTGGGCAGAATGCTGTACGACCGCACCCATACGCGCGAGCTAGGCAAGCTCGGTCCGATGAACCTGAGTCGTGCGCTGCCCTTTGCGACGGTAACGTTTGTGCTGGCCGGGATGGCGAGTATGGGGCTGCCCGGGTTCAGCGGGTTTGTTGCGGAGTTGATGATCCTGATTGGAGCGTGGCGTGTGTCGCCGCTGTTGGCGATCGGCGTTGGGTTGGGCATCGTGACCGGTGTTGCGTATGTATGGCGAGCGATGCAGAAGGCCTTCTTTGCAGAAGCGACAACGATCATCGATCCGCATCCACCAGCACCGATCACGCTGCCGGAGAAGCTTGGCACCGGATTATTGCTGGCCTCGAGTATTGCTGTGGGTTTGTACCCGCAGATGGTGCTTCGGCTGATCGCACCCGCACTCAACACGCCGCTGTTTAGCGGGCTGCACGGGGGAGGCTGGTAATGACACCACTCCCTTATCTGCAGTTTCTGCATGCCTCGCTGCCGCAGGTAGCGCTCGATGTAGCGGCACTGATCGTGCTGTTTACGGACCTTGCGATTCGTAAGAAGTCACTAAGACTTCGTTTCAGCGTGGCGACGGCAATCGCATCGGCCGGGTGCATTGTGGCCATCGTGCTGTTGCTGACCGCACATTCGCAGGTGAACCTGTTTGATGGCATGTTCGTCACGACTATTTTGTCGGCCCATGTTCAAGTGGCGATCCTCGCACTAACGATCGTGACGTTGGTGCTGTCGATCGATTCGAGCTTTACGGAGCATGTGGGCGAGTTTGTCGTGCTGGTTTTGCTGGCAGTGACTGGCATGATGTTTCTCGTGAGTGCGCGGAATATCCTGATCACGTTTGTGTCGCTTGAATTGCTGAGTCTTGCGCTGTACTCACTGACGGGGTTCGACAAGCGTAGACCGCAGAGCGCAGAGGCTGCGTTGAAGTATTTCCTTTTCGGCGGCATCTCTGCGGCTTTCCTGCTTTACGGATTCACTCTGCTCTACGGCATCGCGAACTCGACGAACTATGCGCAGATCGGAGCGGCTGTCGGAGCCAGTGGATTGACGCCGCTGGTGGTTGTGGCGATGGTTACGAGCATCATCGGCTTCGGGTTCAAGGTGGCTGCCGCGCCCCTGCAGTTCTGGGCGCCGGATGTGTATCAGGCCGCGCCGAATCCGGTGGCCGGATTTATTGGTTCGAGTTCAAAGGTAGCCAGCTTCTTTGCATTTTTTGTCTTGATGACCTCTTGTTATGGGGCCGTCGGAGGCAGCGCTGCGTGGGAGAATGTCCATGCAGGATGGGTGCCGGTGGTTGCTGTTGTCGCGGCGCTGTCGATGATCGTCGGCAATCTTGGGGCGCTGGCACAGAGTGGACTGCGCCGCTTACTGGCGTACTCAGCGATCGCTCATGCAGGTTACATGCTAGTCGCGGTGGTCGCACACGGTGCAGATAGCCTGGGCACACTGCTCTATTACGTGACGACGTATAGTGTTTCCGTGCTGGGCAGCTTCGCGGTCATTCATGTTGTGGAAGAGAGCGAAGGTAGCGATCAGCTTATCCACTTCAATGGATTGAGTCGGCGAGCACCACTGCTTTCCATGTGCCTGTTTGTATTTCTTCTCTCGCAGGCAGGGATTCCACCGCTGGCCGGATTCTTTGGAAAGTTTTTCTTATTTGCCGCTGCACTCCGTGGAGCAGATGGGTCAGGACTTGTGTGGCTGGTGGTGCTGGCGCTCGCCATGAGCGCGGTCTCGCTGTACTACTATCTGCAGGTGCTGAAGCGGGTGTACGTGTCAGAGCCTCCAGAGATTCGGGGCAGGTTGCGCACACCTCGACAGATGCTGACGGTCATCGTACTTCTGGCCGTGGTTGTGGTGCTGGCGGGTGCGCTGCCAGAGACTCTGGTTCGCTGGTTTGGCATGATCGTATAGCCCGCGAGGCGCGCCATTCGGGGGCACTGCACGGCAGAAATGAACCGTGCACAGCTTCCGATCAGATTTTGAGAGGGGCTTTGGTAGCGTTACCGGGGCTCGAACCCGGACTCTTCGCCTTGAGAGGGCGATTTTTGAGGTTTGCAGAGGCTTGCAGGGAGTCGCATCAAATAGTGCAAAATGTTCATTTATATGCACTTCTAGCCATATAGAGTCTTGCAATGGCCTGCACGCGAGTGCAGGATTATCGGTACAAAAGTGCCACCAAAGTGCCACCAAGAATTTTATGATGGTGGTGGAGGTGCGCGATGGCAAGGAAGCCGAAAGAGGTTCGAGGCATTAAGTTCCGTCCTGATCGGGGTACGTGGGAGGCTCAATACAAGGCCGATGGAAGCCGCGTTCGCAAGAACTTCTTGGACCACGAAGCTGCGGTTGTCTGGCTGGAAACAGCCAAAGGGCTACGTCACAAAGAGGGTGTCGCTTCTCTTCCCTCCAGCGCAGCGGAACCTCTCCTGACATTGGCTGAAAAGAAAGAGTTGAAGGAACACAGAGCTAACAGCCTCCTGATTGAAGAACTATGCGATCAATACCTTGCCCATATCCAGAACCCAAACAACCCCGAACGTCCGAAGGACCAGGTGAACCCTCCACAACGTCTCGGAGCCATCAAGGAGGCGTTTGGCGACCGTTCGGCAGTTTCCTTGGAGCCTCACGAAATTAAGGATTGGCTTATCTCCCTCGGTCTGGCCGCTGCAACGCTAAACCGCTACAAGTCCACCCTGTCGGCGGTGTATACGTACGCGAAAGAGCGGAAGCTGGTGGAATCCAATCCCTGCCGCGACGTCTCCCACTTTGCTGTGACTCTCGGCTATCCACGTTGGATGAGTGATGCCGAAGAGGACAAGCTCCGTGCTGTCTTAGCACGGTGGATTGAGAAAACACCCGTAGACTACGAGATGACCCGCCTGGAACTGCGGGAGCATCCGAATGAAATCACTGTCGGCTCTCAAACAGGTATGCGGAAAGGTAATCAGTACGCACTCACTTGGCCCGACATCAACTTCAAGCTACGCCTGATCACCTTGCCGGATACAAAGACGGGCGTACCGCATACAGTCCCAATGACGAATGACGTGCATGCGGCCCTCAAGGATCAGCAGGAAATTCAAGATCGGATGCGGGAACTCAGAGGCGACAGAGAAACGACGCGCATGAAACTCGACGGCAGGGTTTTCACCATCCGGGAGAATCGCGAGTGGTTTGAGAAAGCCAAGCGCGAGGCGGGTATCAATGATCTTGGATGGCATCAACTCAGCCGACACACCGCCGGTTCACGACTTGCTGCCAACAACGCGAATCAGAAGGTGATCCAAGAGGTGCTAGGACACAAGACAATTGCGATGAGCGCTCGGTACACACACCTGAGCAAAGCGCATGTATCGAGTGAAATGAACGCGGCTCTATCACGATCTCGCAATGTATAGGTAATTCATGAACCCTAGCTTCTCTTCGAGAAGAGAGGAGCAGATATGCTCCTCATATCGGGCGTATTCCCGTCGCGCAGGCGGCAGTCAGGGCCGTGCATAGCACGCCGCACAGAGGGCGCAGCGCCTTGACGGACGCTACAGCGACGGGTATCCCTGGCAACGAGAAATGATTTATTCCTGGGATGAGGTTGCACCCAGTGCTACACTGCTTGTAATGAAAACTCCGGTTATAGATCCCGTGAGAACTTTCAAGACTTCATGGTTTGCGAAAGCGGCTCGAAAAGCGCACATCGGGGACGATGAGCTTTGCGCCGCGATTTTACAAGTCATGCAGGGGCAGGCGGACGACCTGGGAGGTGGCGTCTATAAGAAGCGCCTGCGAAAGAACCAGTACCGCTCCATCATCCTGGCGAGGGCAGGCTCATTTTGGATTTACGAATATCTGTTCGCCAAGCAAGATCGGGCGAATATTGACAACGATGAGCTGGTCGAGTTTCGCAAGCTCACGAAGGTTTACGGGAGCCTCACACCGAAGCAAGTGAATCGGCTCTTACAAGATCAAGACTGGATGGAGATTTGCAATGACAACTAAGCGTAAGTTCAAGAGCGAGGCTTTTGAAGCAATCCATTCTTCCGCGGCGGCCCTGCATAGGGTTGGAGCGATCGACAAGACCACGATGAAAGGCTTTGACGACGCCTGTTTGACGACACCCCCGGCCCTGAAGCCCGCACAAATCAAGAAGCTGCGACTACGGCATCGCGTCAGCCAACCTGTTTTTGCCCGTTATCTGAACACCAGTGAGTCCACCGTTGAAAAATGGGAGACGGGAGCCAAGCAGCCGAGCGGAATGGCATTAAGGCTTTTGTTTGTCGTAGATAAGCACGGTCTGGAAGCTCTGGTCTAGCAGAACACTAACTCGGGGCGCGAACGATTTCATCCTGTGCGGTCAGATGGATAAGTCACGATGTTCTCGGGATGGTCGCAACCGGCATACCTTCGTAGGTCCATTACAGGGATTAGGACTCGACCACCAATCCGTCGCGTAGGCAAACGCTTTGAGGCAATTAAGTAGTCGAGCGCACGTTGACTAATAGATAGAAGTTGAGCAGCCTCTTCGCGCCCTACCAACAACTTATTTTCAGGAGCCACCGTGACCCTCTGTGGAGGCTTTCTGCGGTTAGGCTTGAACGACAGCTCAGTGTTCTCCTGTCGCGACGGCTTCGATCCGCCTCGGTCGAAATCAATGACTCTCTCTGCCGACATATGCCCATCCCCTGTTATAGAAGTTGTGGTTCTATGCGAAACTGCCCTGCCCCTCTACGATCCCCTTGCAATAACGCCTTCATCTCTCCAGTACTGATGCCTTCAAAGGCCTAAACCGAATCCCATACTCAACTCCACGTCGTGCTTCGGCGTTACGATCTTCGGTTGATGTAAATTAACAGCCTGTTCCGGCTTGTAGGCGCTCTGGTGCGAAACATCATGCCCTAATACCTTTGGCAACTTCTCCAAACTATCAGTAAATATTTGTGCGTCGAATTGGCCGCGCGAGATCGAGACATATGCCATGCGGCTGTTGAGCAAATCCTTTGCAGCAAGCTCCGTGTCTACATTGACCAGCACACGCTCCGCAGTCTGGCCCTGGCTGGAGTAGCTGGTTACGGCGTAGCCGTGGTCAAGATGCGGATGGTGTTGCGGATTGAAATCGATGTGGCGCTCATCGTCCAGCCTCAACCGCATCAGTCCATCCCGTCCGATACTCTCCACGGTTCCCAAGTCACGATTCGCAATCTTCAGCTCACGGCTGGGCGCAGTGAACTGTACTCGATCACCCACCGAAAACTTCCTCTCCTGCTCCCGGTAGACGGAGACTCCAACTTGGCGGCGCGGGTCATAGGTAGTCTGATCCCCATTCGCCCGTGCCACGGTCAGAGTATTCTCCTGGGCATTCACAGCGAGGACGCGTGTGTATTCACCCTTCTCGATACCGGTCTCTTTCGATGAGCGCGAGTACCGCAAGATGTCATCGACCTGGTATCGCTGCGCCCAACTGCGGTCCGCACCAGTCATCTCCTGACGCGGAACAAGCGTCCGCACGGAATGCTCTTGCTTGCTCACAGCACCACGCGATTGCAGCTCATCGTGTATCCGCTGATTGATCTCACTGCGGGAACGATTGTCCGGCGAAACAACCAATGTTCCGGCGGGAGACTTTGCATACTCTCGCGCAATGGCCGCGATACGTTCATCATGTCCCTTTACCTGATGCACACGGCCCTGCTGGTCAAGGCTTTCGACGGCGGCTCCGACCTGGCCGCGAGCCAACTGTTCGACGACCTGTTTCAACTCTGGATCGGGCTGGCGAACGATGTCATTCAAAGTGGCCGTCCGCATCCCGGCTTCCTGTAACTGAGCGAACGGACGCCCCGCTTCAACGGCCTCATGTTGGCGGCTGTCTCCAACCAACAGCACGCGATCGTTCCGATGGAGACGTTCGATGAATTCGTGCATCTGGCGCGTAGACGCAAGCGAGGATTCGTCGAGCACATATAAGCGCTTCTCTCCTGTGTCCGGTTGCGCCCCTTTGGCAAGATGACGCTGGAGAGTTGAGGTCTCCATGCCGGCCTCGGCCAGCTTGTGTGCAGCGCGAGAGGTCGGCGCAAATCCTTCCACCCTGTAGCCCTGCGCTTCAGCACCCTCGCGGACAACGGAGAGCGTCGTTGTCTTGCCTGCACCGGCAACGCCATCTAAGCCGACAATCTTCTCGCGACTGATGAAGATCTCATCGACCGCCTTGCGTTGGGAACGGTTCAACTCAGGATGACGATCTTCTGTCCAGATTCGTAACTGTGACGACACCAACATCGGATCGCTATAGCTCCACTGATTGCCGCGCTGCATATGGCCAACGATCTCTCGCTCCATCCGCATCATCTCTGCAGTCGTATACAACGGTGCTGCTCGGCCATCTGTTCTAGCAATCTCCCGAAACTCCCCACGCGCTACCCGCTGTTCAAACTCCTGTCGCACCTGGCTGTAGGAAGCCTGTCCCATACTGCGGTCTATAGCCGCTTGCAGGATCGCGCGTTCGTCCTGAACAGCGGAGCGTTCAAAGACATGGTTGCGCGAATACGTCACTGACTGTTGCGCCGTCTTCTCCGGCTGCACAACATGCCGCTGTTCGTGTGCCTTTGCGACGACACGATCCGCTTGATTGCCGAACCTAGCAGCAAGCTCACGGTGCTGTTCCAAGACTTCTTCAGGCGAATGGAGTTCCTTGCTATCGCGGGTACGATGAGCGGCAACCTGCGCCGCGCCCGCACCTTCTCTTCCAGTCTCCTGCAGGTGTTCTTTGATCTGCACACGACGCGGACTCGACGCCTCCAGATACTCTTGCGAATATCCTTTGATTTCAGGCTGCCCATGCTTGCCGCGTTCGATCTCGTAGCCGAGGCCCTGTAGCTTCAGCGCAAGCTCGGATCGGTAAACGGTAGTCGCATACTGTTGCGACTGGAATAAGCTGCGCTCTTGCAACGCGCGCGTCTGCCCATTCTCCCGTTCGGTCACGTTGAAAACGACCGCATGTGTGTGAAGCTGTGGTGCAGCATAGCCGTCTACGGGACGCGCGGTGTCATGCTCGAAGGTTGCGGCAACGAACTTGCCTGTTGTCTCTGGCGCATGGACGTTACCAATGCGAGCCTGTGTATACCGTTCCAACTCCTGCAATGCCACGCGGACACTTTCGCGGTGCGCTTCACGCACGCGATCATCGCCACCCACAAGGGCCGTAAGCGAAACAGACTTGGGTGCGGAGAACGTCGCATCCCACCCTGCTCGATGTTCCGAACTGGTGATCTGCTTGCCGTACTGATTCTCGTAGGTCCTTGCGGGCTGATGCTTGACGAGCTGCACGTCATTCGCTGGATGCCGTCCTTCGCTCAATCGAGCAAACTCTTCAGCGCCTACATTGCCATGCAAGCCCCACTCCTTGGCGAGGCTCCCCTGCCACTCGCTATGCCCCTGCTGGTCTCTGCTCCAGTAGTTCTGTCGTTCGGAGGTGAACTCGCGCGCGTGGTACGTTCGTGCTTGTCCAGCAGATAGCGATTTAGAGATAGTCAACATACCTTGGCCCGTGAGACAGCAGATAGTTACTGTCTTGATTCCCATCGTAGCCGAGATTTGTGGATAAGTGGGTCCTTATTGCAAACTATTTTTCTGTTTATGCTCGCTAAAACCCCTATGGATATTGGTTATTTCTATCTTATCCAAACCCATTAGTGGAGTAATCGACAAGTAATTCGAGTGGCAATTACTCGATCAAAAGAAGAGTTATAGCTAACTCAATAGAGGCTTGAGAACAGTCTCAAAGAAGACATTCGTCGTGAGTCCCAACTGCTGTATTCAATGCTCGATGCGGGACGTTCAGCCTCTCAAATAGCTTCTCGTCAAGCAGCCCTTTGAAGCGAGTTAGAGGGAGACTAGCAGGAAGGCTGTCTATGCTGTTTCAAGCTGAGTAAAGAGATGCGAAGTTGGTCGGCGATATGACCGCGATGACTCCGGGACATCAGAGGTTTATTTGCTACTCAATCCACTTCGATTCGTCCCACGGTTCTGACGGCGCCTGTGCCGCATCCGATGCTGACAATCCAGGGAAGATAGTCCGTCGCTGGGACGGTGGTTTTGCAGGGTTCGAAGTGAGTGGAGTTGCCGGTTGCCGTGCAGTGGGAACCTGGTCTCGAACTTCCTTCGATACTGGTTGCGAACTCCAGCGAAGACTCTGTGCATTTGAGGACTTGTTGAGACTGGATCGACGGCTAATTGCAGCACTTAAGTTCGACCATGTGAGCTGAGTTTTTCTCTCATTGATCCAACGGGTAATTTGCGACCGAATTCGAGCGACAATCCCATCTCGATTGGCTGGCCAATCTTCTCCATATTCCGATGACCACTTTGGCTCCGAAACCTCTCGTCGAAGTCGTCTCCACTCTTCCCCAATCTCGTCCTTCATCATGAACGCCAGATACGCAACGACTACCCAGGTCGCAACACCATAGACCAACGGTTCATTCATCAGTTGACGAAACGTTTTGCCATCGTAGAAATCTTCGCGCAGGAGCATTTCGAGTTCGGAGGAATCCATGCTCTCCGGGGGAGTTCTCTCTATACCCGTCCATCCTTGTTCAGCAGCCGCAAACGTGAGTGCCAAAGGGAGATCATTTTGGCTTCCTTCGGTGACATCGAAGGCGAACAGCCAATGTCTTTTACGGCCCGGAGCCGTCTCCATGAGCCATCGGATTTGAGTCAGAGCATTGGGTTGATTTGCAGTCTCGGAGCTGTGCCAATATGCCGCCAAGTAGTACCGTTGAAGTGGCTGGACTTCCCACTGAACCCATGCCCAGAAGCCGAGCAATGGCAGGCATGGAAGAAGAGTCAAGATCAACGCGATCCGCCAAGGAAATGCAAACCGAATGCGGGATAGTTTCATTACGGCTTGTCCGTGGGTTTGGGACTCTTCCGGCGACGCCTTTCGGCCATGTAATCTTGCGCTCTTTGCTCCTTAATGGAATCCGAATAGGCTGACATCTTACGCAAGTCTTCGGTAGTCAATGGGCCTTCTGATGCTCCTGCGAACAGATTCAACATGAGGGAGCGCATCCCCATCATTTCAGCAAGGAGTATCTGGTCGGTCTGTTCGTCGTGATGGGTGCCACGGGCCTGCGCCAAAGCTGCCTCACGCAGCCATTCCCCAACCTTCTTCCCGGCGATTCCAGCCGCCGCTTCCACCTCACCGAATTCAGCTTCGGTCAGACGAGTAGCGATCGACCTTCCCCTGGCAGTTTCGTTACCAGATCGACCAGGGGCAGGTTGAGCGTTTGTTTGCGTCTTGTCGATAGAAGAGGCCATTGGTATACCGTGCCGCCATGCGCGTACTGCAACTTTGGATGCGGTCGCATCTTCCAGCGGTATCCACTCGATCCGCGACGCTTTCCCTCGTACTACCCCCGGCAATTTGGGCCGTTTACAAATGAAAACGCCAGAAAGCTGTTTTATTGAAAACAAAGGAGTTCCCGCACGTAAACGAATCGGTGCTTTGCAGTTCCCTATTGGGGATGACGTGTCAGCCTTACACCCGCTGCGCAGCAGCGTGCCTTTCGCATTTAGCTATACGGGCGCGGACGAGACCGACAGGAGAAGTTCGCTCCGCTATTGTGCGGGGGTGGACTAGTCACATTACGCCAAGAATCCACCCCTCGATCTGAGCAAACAGGCGGTCTGCTTCAGATAGAGGCGGACTGGCAAAGGTCGCTAGCGATCCGTTGCTGTCTGCCTGTCTCATCCATGCTGCGATGGAGTAGGCGTCGTGTTGATGACTGTCGCGGCTCCCCTGGGCAAAGCTCCTACTCCAAAGCGCTGGATAGACCTCCGCCACAACCGACTTCCCCACTGGCAACTGCCATCCTTCGAAGGGCCAGAAGTGATACGACCGTCTGCTTTCAAATCGATATATCGCAGCCAAGGGAGACCGCTGTGAGTAGACTTCGCAACTGACCCTTGCACGTCAAAATGAAAGACCGACTTCGCACCCCGAGCACGGATTTCGGTAACGCGCCTCCACCTCGCATTACCGGATCGAGCAGTTGCATCATCGCATACTCCATCGCGAACAAAATCGACATAGGTATGGTCATCATCTGTCGGCCAATGACGTTGAAAGTCTTTCAGAAAGGCTCTCCAATCGAGCGGCAAACCATGCTCTGTGAAGTACCTGAGCGGGAAAGAAAAGCCGTGGTCGATGCCGACAAGCGTCGGGACATCTTCGGACAAAACCTCCGTCAACCATTCTGCGATCCCGCGCCGTGTCCAATACTTCCTCGCACTAGGGGCGGCTGGACTTCAACCGGCGGCGAGTTTCTGTCCGCGACATATACATGCAAGCCTTTGAGGCTTGCCACAGGGGTTTCCGCACCGGAATAGTCCACCCCGACATACCTCTCTCGAATGCCAATGGCGCATCCAATCAATCACCTCTGACAACTCTGTGTGGGCTTCACCATAGATCAAATCTCCAGGTCAACGGAGCCCCTACAATCTGCAGTATCAACTTCCTCTTCTCGTCGTGCTGTTTCATGACCGTTAAGGCCAGCCACGCGTCAGCTACTTGATTGTGTAGCGTGCCCCGCGCCCCTGCCCGACCTGATGCAGATATTGTTGTTCCGCCAGCTTCTTGACGTGCACCTTGATGGTGTTGCGGTTTGCGCCGGTCGAGTCCTCAATTTCCTTGACGGTGACTTCGCCGCGCGTCTTCGCCAGCTCCAGTATCTGGCGAGAAAGCGCGGGCAGGGATGAGCGAAGAGCCTGCTCCTCCTTTACCTTCGCCGCGAGATTGTTTTTCTGCTTTGCCATCGTCTTCAGGAAAAAGACCAGCCACGCTTCCCAGTTCTGCTCTTCTTTGCGGATCGTTTGTTGAGTCCTGCGGAGGGCCAGGTAATAGCTGTCCTTGTTCTGCTCAACCACGCCTTCCATAGAGCTGTAGGGGACGTAGCTGTACCCGGCCCGCAGCAGCAGCAGGGTCGTTAGCGCACGCGATAGCCTTCCATTGCCGTCCTTGAACGGATGAATGGCGAGGAACACCACAATGAAGATCCCAATCAGGATCAGAGGGTGATGGCTCTCCTCTTCCACGGCACGGTTGAACCAATCGACAAGGTCCTTCATCCATCCCGGCGTTTCAAACGGCGACGCCGTCTCGAAGACAACGCCCAGACTCTTGCCGTCAGGTCCGAATGCCTCGACGTGGTTCGTGACGGTCTTGTACTGGCCGCGATGATCCTGATCCTTGGAACTGTATTTGAGGAGGACGCCGTGGAGCTGTTTTATGTGATTCTCGGTCGAAGCGATAGCCGCGTAGCCCTCGAAAATCATGTCCATCGCATCGGCGTAGCCCGCGACTTCCTCCTCGTCGCGGCTGGCAAATGACTTGGTATGGAGCCCGGAGAGCAGCTTCTCCACCTCCGCATCGCTGAGCTTCGACCCCTCAATACGGGTGGACGACCCCACGCTCTCAATGGTGGCAATACGCCGAAGCGTAGTAAGTTTCTCAGGGGCGAGGGTTTCAATGACCGTCCAGCGCCCCTTGAATTCGTCGATCTCGGCGATGAGCTTAAGGATTTCCGGGGTGATCGTAATGTTAGTGATGCGGTGCATGGCTGATATCCATTTTTACCCATTTATAGCCGTTTTGCACCCGATCATAGCAAATATCCGTTTCTACCCATTTTCACCCATTCGGCACAAGGGGCGGGGTGTGGCTCGTCGGCTTTGCTGCCTTCACCAGTCCTATCGCCCTCCCGCTGTTTCTTTTCCATGTGTTCTTCGGACACATGAGAAGAAGACATTCTTCTCATATTCAGCGCCTCACCCGGAGCGGAGGCGTCGGTCAAGGCTGCGCGATTTTGCGCGCCGCGCAGCGGGCGAAGCGCCTTGACGGACGCTGATGCACGCAGTCATCATCGAACCCGTCTCCTGTGGGATTTCCCTGCTAACAGGGAATAAATCGGTCGTATCGAAAAAACATTATCAGGGGAACAGGGATTCACAAAGCGTTATCAGGGAATGTTTCTCGGAGCTTTTGGTTCCTCTATCTCGACGGCTTGGGGGGAGATGATGATTAGCGGCCATCCTGACGGTGACATTTCCCTGCCCTAATTGTTTTACCTGGACAGATCTCTCTTTAACAATAATGTTGAGCAAAAGGGGCGAAGACCCGCGGGAGCCCAAGCGAAAAGACACCCCAAACGGTCGGAAGCGGGAATTGCGCTATTTTGTCACCGGCTCGGGCTCTGCCTGCGATGGCAAATACTCCCGGCTCATTGTGACGTAGCCTTCGCGTGCTGTCTTCTTGCCACGCTCGCGATAGAGTTCTTCCTCCTGCGGCTGCCATGTGTCGAGGCCGTCCACATAACGGTTGTACATGCAGAAAGCCGCTGCGATCAGGACTGTGTCGTGGATCTCCGTGTCCGTTGCGCCTTGCGCCCTTGCGGCGGTAACGTCTCCGGTCGTCACTTGCTTGCCGCCCATCTGCACCTTGGCAGCGATCACCAGCAGCGTCTTCAGCTTGTCGGAGATTTCTGCCGATTGGAAGTCAGCTTTCACGCGCTTCACGAGATCGTAATCGTCGTTCAGGCAGGCTGCGGCGATGGAGCCGTGAACCGTCTGGCAAAAATAGCAGTCGTTCAGGTAAGAGACGTAGGTCGCGATGAGTTCGCGGTCGCCCTGAGGTAGCGAGTTCGGCGCGTGCAGCAAAGCTTCTGCAAGTTCGTTGAGTGGCTTCGCTGTCTCCGGCCTAAATGCCATTGCGCTGCGGATGCCCTGTAGTCCTTGCGGCAAGTTGATATGAGGCACGGCGTCTCCTTTGGTTGCAGATGCGCGTCAAGCATACCTGAGGCGAGGCTTCCATGAGTAGGTGGAACTTCCTCTCCACCTTCCGATGGATGACAGCCTTCTTCGTCGTCCGTAGGATTTCGCAGAACTTCAAACAACTCATCTCCTGCTGCCAAGTTTCTCCGCAGGTCTCAGTGTTGTGAAGTTCCACCTTTTCTGGAGTCATCCTGTGAAGCGTCTGTTTCGTATCCTTCTAGTCGCCGTCTGTCTTGGCTCCTCTGCCCTCGCAGTAAAGGCTCAACTGCCCACGGGCTCAATAGATGGCGTCAGCAAAGACCCGAGCGGAAGGGTTATTCAGGGCGCAAAGATCTTGGCAACGGACGATCGGCAGGGTACGGTGCGCGAAGTCCGAACGAATGTGGATGGGTCTTTCACACTCCCGAACCTAGCGCCCGGAAGCTACACGCTTGTGCTGACTTCGAGTGGCTTTGCCGATGTCAGTTATATCCACATACAGGTCGAACCCGGCAAGGCCACAACGCTCGACACGACCTTCCAGATGGCTTCGCAGGCGAGCGCGGTCACCGTCGGCGCGGTCACCAGTCATGAGATTGATCTGACGCAGTCGATGCTGCAAGGGCAGATCACCTCGGCAACAATCCAGAGCATCCCTCTGAATGGACGCAACTTTCTCGAGCTTGCCTTCTTGATTCCGGGCAATCGCCCCGCCCCCACTTTCGACCCCACAAAGACGAACACGCTGGAGATTTCTTCAGCTGGTGGCTTCGGTCGTGGCGGCAACATCCTCGTGGACGGCGCCGACAATAACGATGAGGTAGTGGGCGGAACGTTATCGAACTTCCCGCAGGATTCGATTGCACAGTTTCAGATTGCGACCGCGCGTTTCACCGCGGAGGTAGGCCGCTCGGGTAACAGCATCATCAACATCGTAACGAAGTCTGGCGGAAACCAAACGCATGGCTCGGCATTCCTGTTCGAGCGCAATCGGCACCTGCAGGGACTGCCCGCCACCTTCGATCGCTCGCAACCGGTGCCGCGCTTCGACCGTGAGCAGGCCGGTGGATCTATCGGTGGCCCGTTCCAGCGGTACAAGGCCTTCTACTTCTTGTCCTTCGAGTTCCGCGATCAGAACGCGGCGATCCAGACAGGCACACGCGTCTTCTCGACGACGCCATATGGCGGAACGCCGTACTACGGACACATCATCAACACCGCAGCACCTGCACCGCTGCGTGACCTGCTGCTGTCGAACCGCGTCGACTACCACCTCGATAACAACGATAGTTTCAGTCTGCGCTACAGCTATAACCATTCAACCGACACGGCGCAGGCCTCGGCTGCGCAGGCCACTCCATACTCTACAGCGGCTGAACGGCAGAACGCCTTGAACCGCTTTCACTCAGCGGTGGCTACATGGACACGCCTTATCGGGTCGAAGATGACGAATGATTTCTCCGTCCATTACGACAACTTCTACAACAATCTTCCGCCGTTCCCGCAGAATGCCTCGACGACGAACCCAGCGCTGGGTCTGACAAACGAGCTTTTATTCCCTGATCTTGCAGATGGTGCAAACTTCAACCTTCCGCAGGCCACAAGGATGAAGCGTTTTCAGTTTCGCGACGCCTTCACGGCTGCTATCGGCAACCATACGCTTCATGCTGGTGCGGAGTTCCAGCATTACCACGTCAACGGCCTCATCAATGTCTTCGGCACCGGCTCCGTTATCCTTGTCTCCGACTTTGCGTTTCAGGATTTGAACGGCGATGGCGTCGTGAACGATCGCGACATCCCGGTTGCTGTCGGTATTCACAGCACGGCTCCGATCATCCCCGTTCCGATTCCCAGCATCACCAACAACTACACGGGCCTGTATGCGCAGGACGACTGGCGCGTCTCGCGCAGGCTTACGCTGAACCTCGGTCTGCGGTGGGAGTATGACTCCGATGCCACAGGACAGGACGCCGCGCATCAGCCGTGCGCTTCGCTTAACTCCGCACCAACGACACCCTGCACATGGATGGCGAATATCCTTCCTCTGCACAAGTATCCTGATACAAAGGACTTCGGGCCGCGCGTTGGATTCGTCCTCGATCCGTTCGGCAAAGGCAAGACGGTTGTACGTGGCGGCTATGGCATGTACTACGACCGCGTGATTCTGGAAGCCGGTTCGAAGGAACTCGTGCAGAACGACCGTGCGCTCACCGTCACACAGTACGGCGGTTCGAGCTGCATCATCCCGGGCACGCCTGCGCCAGCAGCGCTAGGAAACTGCTTTGCGCCGGGCGCGCGCTTCGCGACTGGAAGCCCGATGATCAACTCGGCGTTTACCGGTCCTCACCAGACAGGCGGCGTTGGTATCGTTGCGCTCGGACCGGACTCGCATCATCCTCTGTTCGAACAATTCTCGCTCGGTGTGCAGCAGCAGTTGCAGAACAACTGGCTCGTCAGCGCGGATGGTCTCCACGTCTTTGGCACGCGCGAGTTGATTGGCCACCTGCTCCGCAACACGACCTCTACCTCGCCCTATGTCCAATGCCCAGGCAGCAATGCGCTTTGTGTCATTACCGATCCGCTCTCGGGTATCAGCGACAGCGTAACTATTCTCGATTCGTCAGCGAAGAGCTGGTACGACGGTCTGCTGGTTAGTGTCGGCCGTCGCTCCGGGCACATTGGGCACGTAGGCTACGACTTCAACTTGAGCTATACGCTCTCCAAGACCTTTGACTACTCTGACGACGATCAGCTGGAGAACGGCAACGCCGACGAGCAGGTGAACCTGGTAGAAAGCGCGTCGGGCCTTCGCAAAGAAAAGGGCTATGCATTGACCGATGAGCGCCATCGGCTGACGCTGTATGGCGAAGCGAAGCTGCCCTTCGGATTCAGCCTCGCGCCGCTTTACACCTTCGGCTCTGGTGTTGCAGCAGATACGTTCTTGCCGAGTACCGATGGGGTGAATGGTTCGACAGGATCGCGGCTTCCGCTGTTGCCGCGCAATGCGCTGGGTCGTCAGATCAGGAACAGCGACCAGCTCAACGCCGTGATCGATCGTTGGAACACACTGCCTGCCTGCCCTGCGGCGAACCCCTGCAATGTCGGCGGTACCATTGATCATGTTCCAAGTGGCATCAACTTCTTCAGCCCGTTCAGCTCACTGGATATGCGCTTGCGCAAGGACATCCATCTTCACGACGCACTTACGCTGAGCCTGATCGGCGAAGGGTTCAACCTCTTCAACGAGGTCAACATCCGCGGAACGAACAACGCGAACTTCGCGGGTCGCAACATTTCCATCAATCAGTCGCCCACCGCCCCTCCCCCCTTATCGCCGGTACCAACGCAGGGCAGCTTCTTTCAGGCGGATACAGTCGCCGGAGGCTTCTTTGGCTCCGGCGGTGCGCGCGCATTTCAATTAGCCGCACGATTGGAGTTCTGATTGAATCCACCGATGAAAGAACTCAACCTGCCGGTGATCAGCGAAGCAGACGCCTCGCCTGAGGTCGCACAGCTCTACGCACAGTTCCGCGAGAGCTCTGGTCGAACACGTGTCCCGGGCATCCTGCAATGCTTCGCTACGCATCCGCCGCTGCTCCAACACATGATGGGTTTGGCTAAGTCCATGCTATTTAGCGAGGGGGCTCTCGGTCGGGCGAACAAGGAGATGCTTGCTACCTTCGTCTCGGCACACAACCAATGCGAGTACTGCGCGGACAGCCATGGCTACGCTCTACGCATAAACGGCGGCTCCGTCGAGATGCTCGACGCTGCCATGCGTTGCGATGTTCAGGCGAAAACGATTGAGCCTGCACAGGCAGCGTTGCTGCAATTTGCGCAGAAAGTCACGGATGACTCAAAATCCATCACGCCTGAAGATGCGGAAGCTCTTCGCGTCGTAGGATGGTCGGACCTGCAGATCGCCGAGACGATCCATACGGCCGCTCTCTTTGCATGCTTCAACCGTGTGGTGAACGCGTTCGGCCTCCCTTCGCAAGAGATGATCGCCGCACTTGGGGGGGCGAGATGACCACACAAGTCGCGCCGCTGTCGCACGAGGAAAGTTCACTGCGATATCCCGGATGGAAGGTTGCCGCCGCCGCGTTCGTTGGTGTCGGCACAAGCTTTTCTCCGATTGTGCCTTATACCTTCAGCCTGTTCCTGAACCCCCTCCATACGGAGTTCGGCTGGCAGCGGGAGGCGATCTCCGGTACCTTTGCACTGGCGGCGATCACGGTGGCGTTGGTATCTCCGGGCATTGGGGTGCTGTTCGATCGATTCGCGCCGCGTCGCATCATCCTGCCGTCGATTCTGATCTTTGCGATGGCACTTGCCTCGCTGAGCCTTCTTGGCCCGAGCATCAAGCGCTTCTACCTGACGTTCTTCATTCTGGGTCTCGTTGCAAACGGCACCGCCCAATTCGCTTACACGCGCACTATTCTGACATGGTTCAGCAAGCGTCGCGGCATTGCGCTCGCCATCATTCTCACGGGTAGTGGAGTGGGGTCGATTCTGATCCCTCCAGCTACACAGTGGGTAATTGATCACCATGGGTGGCGCAACGCTTATTTGCTGCTGGGAGGCATTGCGCTCTGCGGCCTGCCACTGACAGCGCTGCTCGTACGAAACCGCCCACTGCCAGCAACTCGCGAAGACGAAAGCGCAATCGCAGGCGTGACTGTTGCCGTTGCCCTTCGTCGTGCGCCCTTCTGGATCATGGCCTTCATCATTATGCTGTCGGCGTTTAATGAAAATGGTCTTGTGACGAACATGGCGGCGATGCTGACAGAGCATGGCATCTCACCGCAATCCGCGGCGCTTGCGTTGTCCGTTCGCGGCGGCGCAGGAATTATCGGCAGGCTTTGTACCGGCTTTCTCATCGACAGATTTTCCGCGCAGCGAATTCAGACCTTCATCCTCATGCTCTCGGCCGCAGGAACGCTGATTCTGGCATTTTCAGGAACGTCAGCCCTGGCCCTACTGGGCGCAGCCTTATTGGGCATAGGGCTTGGAAGCGAAGCTGACATCATCCCTTATTTGCTTGCCAACTATTTTGGCCGTAAACACTTCTCGGTACTCTACGGACTCACCTGGACAGCCTACGCGATCGGCGGCGCCACCGGCCCTATAGTGGTTGGCCATCTTTACGACCGCTGGGGCTCCTACCAGCCTCGCTTTATCGTCGGTCTTGCCTGCGTTGCGTTGCTGGCAACGCTCATAAGCCTTTTGCTGCGCAGCGAACGCGCTGACGACCGCGTCATACTTCAAGAACTCATCCCAGCAGACATCTCCACGGAGGAATAGCATGCCGCACATCGCTTTGCCTGAAGATATGCCGGGCATCACAGCCGGTTTCGCCTTCTGCCCCGACACCGCCAAGCCCATGCGTGAGCTTGCGCACATCCTCTTGCATACATCCGGAACGGACGGCTTCAGCTCACGCGATCGCGAACTGATTGCTGCATTCGTTTCTTCGCGCAACACCTGCTACTTCTGCCAGACGAGCCACGGCGCTGCCGCAAGCCATCTGAACGGTGGCGATCAAACGCTCGTGGAAGCCGTCTGTCGCGACTACAGAACAGCCCCGGTCTCTGAAAAGCTGTGCGCCTTACTCGCAATCGCTGAACAGGTTCAGATCGATGGCAAGCGCGTCACAAGCCAACTCGTCGAAAACGCGCGCCAGAGCGGAGCTACAGATTTTGAAATCCACGACACAGTCCTTATTGCCGCGGCTTTCTGCATGTTCAACCGCTACGTCGATGGCCTCGCGACAGTCCAGCCGCGCAATAGTGAGATGTATGTGGAGATGGGAAAGCGGATGGCCGAAAAGGGCTACGCCGCCGCTCCTCAACCAGCGCCTTAAGTTAATTCCCCTTACGCGGCGGGCGTGCGGTAGCTCGTAATTTCACACTGACAGCTGGTGTGATCCATCTTTCGATGGAGACGTCATTTGAGAGGGGCTTCACTTGCCCTAAATCGCAAAACGCGACGCTAAGCGAAGTTGGGCCAACAAGAGCACGTCATTCGCCAGGAAAGCCTCTTATCACGTAGTTGCTCTTGCGAGAGGGTAAGGAAATTTAATCTCTGAGGGGAAACGCGCTCCCATGCCGCGGCTCCATGGCTGGCACCTGGTTGCACGGTCAAAAGGACCTCTCAGGCTTGCCTGAGGGCTCACACTTTAGATAAGGAATCTCGGACAGTTAGCTCGCAGCACCAATCTTTGTGGCTTCTTCAACTTCGATGAGCCTGCCGGATTTTACGTCATAAACGTAGCCATAGATCGGAATAGATGCGGGGACGAGCGGATGCTTACGGATACGCTCAACGTCGTCGATCACAGCTTGCTTTTGGTCAGGGATCGTAAGGAACTCGACAAACTGGGCGGCCCGACTACCGGGTCCTTTGCCCACGTCTCTAAAGCCTTCGGCTGTGAGTGCTGCGGTTTCAAGAGAACTGGCGAGGAGACCGCGGATGACATCATTAGTGAAGAACTCCATGCCACAATCCGTATGGTGGATGACAAAGAACTCCTTAGTCCCGAGGAGCTTATAGCTGATGACGAGAGAGCGGATGGCATCATCCGAGGCACGACCGCCGGCGTTTCGTATGACGTGTGCGTCGCCCTCTGCGAGCCCCGCATATTTGGCAGGGTCCAGACGCGCATCCATGCAGGTGAGAATGGCGAAGCCACGTGCGGGTGGAAGAGCGAGGCCGCCTTTGTCGCCAAAGGTATTTACGTACTGCTGATTGGAAGAGAGGATTTCCTTGAGGATTTTGCTCATGATGAAGTTCCTTGAACTGCGCCTGCGTTAGTTGGAAGCGTCGGGATTGACAACGTGAATGGGGAGATCCCAGTGGTTGGTGGTCAACTCCCATCGGCGATTCTCTTCACGCTTGAAAGTGGCCTGGTCGGGGAAGAGTTGCTTTGCGACCTCAGCCTCAGATTGGCCAGGAGGTGCATCAGCGGAGGCGCGAATGATAATGATGCGGTAGTCCCAGCGGACTTCCTCGCTGGTGTGGAGGCTGGGTGCGTAGACGGTGAAATCCTTGACGTATCCAAGTTGTTTTTGCCGCTCGAGGATTGCGATCTGATACTTCTTGAAGAGTGCCCACCATTCATCTTTGAAACCGTATTTTGTGCGGTAAACCCACTCCTCGATCACGGGTTTAGTTGCCGGAGCCGCCGTCATCACCTGCTGAGCGGCGGTTGCCCGAGATGGCGTGATCAATGTAGCGAGTGAGAACAATGCAAGAACGAGACTATTTCGTACTGCGAATCGGATGTTGAAATTCATCGAGAGTTCTCCTGGTGGGCAATTGCTTAGCTGCGAAGGTCTCATTGCGTTCCTTAAGTTAGATCAAACCAATAGCTCTACCTGCGACTCCGACGCCCAGCCAAAGTAGCATCGAGACAACGGCGACCGCTCTTTGAGCGAGCTCAGGAGGAGTATCTGTACCTGCGCGATTCAGAGCTCTACGGTGCAGCGTGAAATAGAAAAGGATTGAGCTGGCGAGAAGTGCCATCTTCCAACGGAACGCTGGGCTGAAGTAACACTTCATGGCTTCTTCCGAGAGAAGTCCGATGCCCGAAAGGATAAGGATCGTCAGGCTTACAAGCAAGACGCGGCCTAGATCATGGCCTATGTTCTTCGCCGACTCTCCTTTCAGGATCACGCCGAGAAGACGAAGGTCGATGAGCAGCACCGACCCGCCGAGCGCCGCAAGCGAGAGCAGGTGGACCATCTCGACGACTGCAAAGGCCCACCGACTCACCTGCATGAATTGACCGAGCGGTGACTGCGAAAGAGCAACGAATAGGTGGTGGGGAGATGGCACGCTTTTCTTTCCTTGTGTGCGTTAGAAGTAAGCAATGGCCCGACCCGCTATGACGACGCAGCTCCACAGCGTAAGTGAGGCGATGGCCGCAGCCCGGGCGCGCCATGGCGAGCGATGCTCAAGCTCCCATTCGGATACGCGGCGATAGACTGACGTGTGAAAGATCAAAGGGTTCAGCCCGACGAGCAGCAGTAAGATGAGCTTCACGCGGAAGGCGGGGTTTACGTAGTTCTTTGCGGCTTCAGCCCAGAAGAGCAGTAGTCCACTGGAGACCATGACGCCAAAGCCTGCCCAGGTGAGAGGAAAGACGGCGCGAGATAAACGTGTAACAGGAACCTCGCGAAGAACTACGCCGAGCATACGGAGATCAAGTAACGAAATGGTGCCGACAAGAAGCGTGATTGCCAAAACGTGGACCGATTCGATGATGGAGAAGGCATAGTCCGATTCGCGGATCGCGGTTCCGACCTGCGAATCGTAGATGACTTGGCAGAGATGTTGCAGGATAGGTTGGGTCATTGGGGAAGAGCCGGCACTTGTACAAGCGCCGGCCCTGGAACTCCTTAGCTCTTGCCCGTGCCTGAAAGATTGCCCTGTACGGTGCCGTTGTCTCCGGGACCGCCATCACCGGGGCTGCCACCATAAACCGAACGCCCGTCGGGCAGCGTCACACGTCGCGCATCGACCAAGTGTGAACCGTCCTTGGCGCGGTAGCCATCCACAACGATCTGGTCGCCGATCTTGAGGTCGCCCTTCTTCCATCCACGACGGCTGAGGGCACCAGGACCTGCGCCTTCACATCCCCAGTTGATGAGCTTTCCGCTCTTTGGGTCTGTGACATCGACGTAGAAGTAAGAATGTGGGTTTGTCCATTCCACACGCGTGATCTTGCCTACCAGCCGCGTGGGCTTGGTGCCATCGAATTCCGCGGCGAAGGAGTGATGCGCATAGGCAGGGACTGCCGCGATAGACGCCAGGACGAGGAGAGCTGATGCTGCGATTTTAGCTTTCATTCTGAATCCTTTTCGGTTTTGAGTTGAGATAAGCGGCAAGTCTTTGAATTGATCGCTCATGCGAAATAAAAGACCCGCTCCATCAGGAGCGGGTCTTCGGTCTCGTAGGGTCTAGCTAATCAACGGTTTTGCTCTCATTCAGAGCAAAACAAGCATCACAGCCGAACGCACGTCGAAGTCCACTCCACCGGGAAGGAACGACGACAACAGCGCGACGCTGTGAGCAAGAACATGGCTAAACTTTAGGGAACAAGCTGCCACATGTCAAGAGGCAGACTTGACGTAATTCGGATGTTCGTCTACTTTCGCTCTATGCCTAGCATTTTTACGATGCATTGTTCGCGCTGTTGTCGTTGCTCCTGCAACTGAGCACACTTGCGTGATCTGAGCCTGCAACCTCAGCGGGCCGGGCATATTCTTCCTAATCCAAAAGATACTTAGCCGTCGGTACTCCTGCGATATTGCAGCGATGGACAGTTGCTATGTCCATTGTTTTGCTAACAAGTCACAGCGCGTGCGTGTCGGAGAAATGGAGCACTCGTTTGAAGTTCAACCGTGTTAACGCTTCCTCTGTAATAGGAATTGCTGCCCTTGTGCTTATCTGGACCGCTAACACCTGCGCACAGGATGCCACGAAGCCAGTGGAAGACGCCACTGGGCGCGCTAACTCCCCTTTCTCTCGAAGTGAGTCTGAGCTGCCTAAGGGACCAGCTCCGCGGCTGGGCACGCATCCTGACCTATCCGGCTACTGGGTCCCTTCGCACGCTTCACAGGACAAGCCGATCGGCAATCTCGGCAAGGATTATCCGAAGTACAAATTGCCGTTCACACCTGCGGGAGAAGCAGCGCACAAATACAACGTCGAGCATACGGTCGATCCTGAAGCCCTTTGCATCGTCGGTGGATTGCCGCGCCACAATGCGAGCGGTCTGCCCTTTCAGCTTCTTCAGGGAGAAGATCACACCGTCTTTCTTTACTGGTACACCACTTATCGGCTAGTACCCGTCGATGGCCGCAAGCATGATCCCGATCCCGACCCGTCTTTCTTTGGCGAGGAGCTTGGGTCGTGGGACGGCGAGACGTTTGTGGTCGACTCCATCGGCTTCAAACAAGACCGCACCTGGGCCGACGAGAACGCCGATCCTCACAGCGATGCGCAGCATGTTATCGAGCGCTGGACGCGGCCCGACATTGGACATCTGCATCTCGAGATGACGGTGAATGATCCAAAGTTTTACACCGAGCCCGTTCACTATCAGCGCACCTGGTTGCTGGGTAAGCCAGGGGATGACGTACACGAATACTCCTGCGCCGAGGATAACGTCGATGCCCCACACCTCGGCCCAGGACCAGGCAAGATCGCGCCGAACGGCGAACGTGGATTCGACAAGCTGACACCGCTGCCTCCACCGCCCACGAAGGACCACCCCGCTGTAACTTCGATCCCCGACTAATGTGACCCAAGGAGGTGGCCGAGTGTTTGGTTTCTCGGTCACCTTTCTTCAAGAGGAAAGAGTACCGTATGTGCATAGCAGCCAGTTTGAAAAAGATACTAGGGACTTTGGCAATCGGAGTCCTGTGTGCGAGCGCTTATCCCTCACTGGCTCAGGCACACAGCAAGCCTAAGCCACCTAACGGAGTAGAAGAAGTGTGCTCCATCGCCTTCGATCAAGATGCGATTCGTCCTGCGCGTCTGGAGAATGGCGCGTTGCCCTGTCTGAAAGAGGCTGCCCGTAAGCTCAAGGAAAGAACGGATCGCAAGCTGGTACTCGTTGGGGTGAAAGATCCGTCGAAGGACCATGAACTGGCCGAGAACGGGTCGATGCGCGAAGAGGAAGACGCAACAGGTCTCGATGTTCGACTCGAAGATCTGTCAGCCTATCGCGCGGTCAATACAAAGTGGTATCTCGTGCGGTACCTGGGCGTGGACCCAACGCGTGTCATACCAGTTACAGATGAAAGCTACTTCGCGCAGACGGTTACTGCCTATCTCGTGCCTGCTTCGGCAGACTATAACCATAACTTCCTGGGCGCAACGAAGACCAATGAGAAGCCCTGCACGATCACACCTTGCTATTCTCCGGATGAAGAGACGCTGACTGCACAGCGACGCTCGCGCATTCCTGAGAACAGTGCTGGGCAGCCGTTGCCTGAGACGCATGCTGATCAACTGGAGCTTGCAGCCCTGCAACGCCGTCGCGCAGCATCCGCGAAACAAACGGCTAAGGAGAAGAACAGCGAGCCGCCACTCACGCCTCTGCCCGCTCGCCCAACGCCTGAACATCCAGCAACAACGTCCATCATCCCCTAAACCGAATTGAACTATGGGCGGAGACTTGAAATGGTCTCCGCCCATATTCAGCTTTCGAGTTGGCTACTGGATCGGCGTTGACAGATGTACTGTACGGGGCGGCAAGCAGATGCTGTCATTGCAGGCCTGATAGCGCACGGCTATTGTGATCGGCGATGCTGCGCTGTGGCCGGGTTTCAATCGCACTGGCACCAAAAGCGTGAAATCGCCGAGATAGAGTTCGGTCTCCATCTGAAAACTGGTGTCATTTCGCCGTGTAGGAGCCGTACCGCCGATTTTACCGGAGATCTCCGCCCGCCCTGCATCATCAAGCGTAACTCGAAGTGGTGTGGGACCACCTTCCGGTTCATGTAGAGCGTACACGTGCCAGCCGGCAGAAAGAGTTCCGCTTACTTCCACGGAAACGGCATCACGTACTTTAGCCGGATCGGCCTTTGCTGGCGTGATTGTCCACTGTACAGGCTGTGGCGCAGGGCCTTGCGCAAGCACGAACGCAGTGCTCATAGAAACGACGAACAGAGTTACGATCTTGCATCTAGATGTAGGACTCATTTTGCCTTGCCTTCAAATGCAGGTGGGTGGGGAGTGCCGAGATGACAGTTGCCGCAGGTGATGGGATCGGCGTAGCGACGATCGCCGATCTGTGTGAGATATTTCTCGTTGATGTCGCGCGTCATGACCATCATGGAGCGCGCCAGTTCTTTCATCGGATTCTCATCGGAGGCGAAGTCGATCTTGCCGCCTTCCGCTTCCGCATGGCAGTAACCGCAGGGGACACCGAGTGAGCGTTGGTACTGCTGCATCAGGCGATTCAGTTCAGGCGCGGAGATGTCCTTTGGGAGCACCTTCAGATTGTGTGGAACAGCTTCTAGTGGTGCTGCCGGATTCTGTGCGCCATATACAACATGGATGGGATGTCTCAGTACCGCTGCGGAAGCGATTGCAAGACATCCCAGCAATGTGAATACAACGAGCTTACTCGGCACTCTTCACTACCTGACCGCGAACTTCACCACTGGGGGTTGCGCTGGTGTGGATGTTGAAGTACCACTTGCCGTCTTCGAGGTCCTTCTCCTGTTCCGGCGTCAGTGTGGCGGTGCCTTCGATCGGAGTGGCGAGAGGGCTCGTCTTCACGGGAACGGTGGGACGAGCATTCGCTCCTGGAGCCGCAGGCCCGTGAAAGTGCGCGGCAACGGCAGGACCGGTGAGCCCGCTGTACTCGACGTGGTATCTGAACTCGTTGGTCGTCGTGTCGAGAGTGGCCGTAAGGGTACCGACGCCTGTCGTTTGGTTGGCAGGGACTTCAGTTGAGCCTTTGAGTTCTGCCTTAAAGTGCAGCACCTCAGCGTGTGCGGCGAAAGAGATCGCGAGCACAGCGCTCGACGCGATGGTGCGGAAGAGTGAATGAGCGGACATGGGAATCTCCTGATGAAGGTCTTAGATTGACAATACTTTTTGTAATGGTCCAGGAAGGGTAACCGACGAAAGCTGCTGCTAAACAGATTGCCGGTTACCCCAGATTGATCGATCTACTGCAGGTTATTCGCCTGACTTGGCTGGATCCTTTGCAGGGGTGATGAGGTTCACTGCGGCAGCCTTCTTGGGCGTTTCGGAGAGGAGCTGCTCGATCTGAGCCGTGAACTCCTTTTCCAGGTCCGCATTGAACTGGCCGCTGGCAGGTGAAGCGAAGCCCGAATGCGTAGCGCGCACGCGGCCGTCGCGGCCCACGAAGACAGTTGCCGGCCAGGTGTTGAGGTTTACCAACTGAGGCACCTTCTCCCACATATCGGAGGGAGCGCCTGCGATGAGGTAGGTGTAGTTCACGCCGTACTGCTTCACGAAGGCCTTCTCACGCTCGAGGCTGCCTTGCTGCTCCGGCTCCTCAAAGTCGAGGGCAACGATGGCAAGACCCTTGTCGCGGTACTTCTTGTCGAGCTGTACAAGGTACTGCGCCTCATCGTGGCAGTTTGGGCACCAGGTGCCAGTCACGATCGCGAGAACGACCTTGCCCTTGAATCGGGGATCGTCGCTCGATACAAGTTTGCCATCGACATCGGGAAATTTGAAAGCGAAGGGCTCATTCGGGTCGCGCACAGTTGTGTGCGTACGGTAGTCCTCTGGTTGAGGAAGTCCCTTAGCCTCAGCGACCTCAGAGCGATAGGCGACCAACTTTTCAGAATAACGACTGTCGGCTTCTTCCTGACCGTAGGAGGAATCTGTTTTCTTCGCGACATTCGGTTTGGCGCTCAGCTGTAAAACCTGCAGAGTGCCATCCGGGTTTGAGGAGACTTCGATGACGCCAGGACGTGAACCGTCATAGTGGCTCAACACCCACTTGCCGTCATGAAACGTTCCGCTGTAGGCACCGGTGTCTCCATCTACGCGCAGGATCGAAGCAGCCACTTCTGTTCCATGCTGCTCCACGATGAAGCGAAATGCCTTCTCTCCCTTGGCGGTAGGGTGATCGAGCGGAATGATCCATGAGCCCGCGATAGACGGAGCCTTCAACTCAACGTCCTTCGACTCCACATGGCGTGTTGCCGAAAAGCCGTAAGCGGAGTTGGCGGAACGAGACTGATAATTTACGTTGCCGACAAGTTTGCCGTCCTGCAGAGTGGCGTTGATTGTCGTGAGGTAGTGTTCTATGTTCAGCGTGAGCTTCCCGTCCTGGAAGGTCGCATCCGTGGTGCCGTCGTAAGGCTTGAAGCCGTTGTAGAGCACGCCATGAAGTGTCGGGCCATTGCCGACAATATCAAGACGGAATGGGACGGTGAGACCGTCGTGGGTGAGTGCTGCATCCCAGCGTCCGTCGACCGCTGTTGCGGGAGTCGATTGCGCGAGTGCAGCGCCAGCAAAGATCGCTGAACTCAGGAGTGTAAAGCCCGTGTTGCGTAAGAAGCCTCTCATGATGCTTTCCTTTCAGGTACGTTTGAGACGTTGGCGCTTACCCGCGGGGAATTTGCCCGAGGTGCGACTGCGCAAGGTGAACGCGGAGATGGTTGGTCTTCGCGTAGGTCTTCCATTCCTCTGGCAGACTAGGCTTGGTCGCGAGGAGAATCTCAAGGATGTTGCTGCGGTCCTGCTCGGTGAGCGCCGCAAAATCGGCACTGGTGTCCTGGCCAGTAAGCACCGCAAGCAAACGATGGTAGATGTATCCCTTGGCTGGCTCCGGGATGTTATCGAAGGCGTCCGAGTAGATGAGATAACTGCAGGGGTAACGGAAGATGCGATGGTGCAGGTCGAAATCTCGCAAGGAACGGCCGTGGCCGTCACGAGCTGCGTGCGCTGAAAATTCATGCGCGAATGCAGAATTGGTGTCGAAGGAAGCACTCTCCGCGGAGAGCGATGCCTCCTTTGCGAAGAGCAGATACCGAAGTAACTGCTCGGCGGGCCGCTGGAACTGTTCGCGATCTTCGTCGGTCAACTGCACGGCATTCGGGTCCGTCGCGTTTTGGCGTTTTGCTGCTTTATAGAGAGCAATGCGGGTGCGGTAATTCGTCAGGGTGATGAGGTTATGCATCTGGGTCTGGTGCGCCAACACCAAATGCGCGACCACATCACTTTCGTCGGAGAGATAGCTGGCATGATTGAAGGTGCCGAGGGCAAGCCTGGTCAAGTTGACGGATGTCGCACCCGGTTCGGTAGTGCTGGTCGCGGTTTGCTGTACTACGGCATTCGCCATGCCCGTGGCAGGCTGCTTCACACCCGTCAGGTACCATCCGCCCCAGCGTTCTGAGAGTGGACTTTCTTGATCGGTGATCGAGGTGCGTGAGTTCAGCGCCTGCGTCCCTGTCTCGGTGGGATAGATGGAGCGCAGCAGCACTCCAGGCACACCGCGGGTGCCAGCGGCTATATGGCATTGCGTGCAATCGAGCTCTGCGCGCTGAAACGCCGGATGCTCAACCTTGCTTTCATCGAGCAGATAGAAGATGGCGCCCTGCACAGGATCAAAGGAGACGATCTCGATTGCCTTGCCGTCATGGACCTTCCCGACATAGACGTCATCGTTGAAGTACAGCGCACGTGGATGCTCAGGAGAGATCTTCTTGTATTGAAAGCTTGTCTTGGAGAAAACGAGCGTCTGCGATTCCACAGGCACCTTCAGTTCCTTGAGCACAGACTTCAAGTATCCAAACTGGGGATCGTATGAAAGCTTGGCCTTACCTTCATTCAACCTTTGCTGGAGCAGCGCTACGGGGTCATGGAGATCTTCGGACCGGTAGTTGATCGGAGCATCGCTGAATGGCACATAGCCCTGGTTGCGCACGGCTATCTGAGCTGCTGCGTGCCAGGCCACCCATCCGCCAGATACAGCGGAGCCAAGCAGAAGGCAGAGGGCAGCAGAAAGCCTCTTGCGGTGTGCCCACGTTCGCTGCGCATCGCGATTTAGAAAGGAGTTCTTCATCGTCTTATCCCATTCCATTGGGTTGTAGAGCACGTTTGCATAGAAGCCATTGGCAAACTGAGTGTCTGGAGGCTGGATTTGCGTGTCAGGAAGAAAACGCCAGCAAAAGGAAAAGCCCGCTCAAGCCAAATTGGCGAGCGGGCGATGTTTACCGGTTCTTACCGATAGCTGTTCTTAGAAAGAACAGAGAGACACGACCCCGCGTCCGCCAGCGATGATGTGCTGGGAACAACAAAAGAGGCTTGAGCTGCGCGTCATAGGCATAAATGTATCCATGTTCCTTCCAGATGTCAACACGCTCTTGAAATTTTGACTTGATATCCAGAAGGAAATCGCAAGAGGTCGAAGCGGAATATCGTTGGCATCCTGCGAACGCTGACTGTAGCCAAAAGACTTAGCTACGCGGTTAGGTCAACTGTGCTACAGTTCCTCTATGCGACCACAGGCCACATCTATCTTGTATCTCGAAGGCGGATGTGTATGCGTGTCGGCTCGATGTCTCTGTTGATTCATTCCTGAGCATCCTCTGCTTTGTGGATCTCATGCTGTGCGCATTCTGCAGGCAATTCGCATATCTACTGCAAACCCTCTGCAATCGCTTGTGCCGTCTCATGCGGCCTTCGTTGTTGCAATGTCCTGAACAGGTAGTCACCTGCTCTGGAATTCACCAGGCCGCGCGTCTTTCTCACACTGACAGCTAGCAATGATCGTCTGGCCAAGGGTTGGAAAGAGCGCATCTATCTCGTCCCCGTCAGCGGGGTTCAAGGAACATCTCATGCCCAAAATATTTCGTCGAATCTTTCCGATTGCACTGCTTCTCCTTGTAAGTGCTTTGAATGCGATCCCTCTTAACGCGCAGACATTCCGAGGCGGCATTGCTGGCACGGTGCAGGATCCTTCGGGTGCTTCTGTGCCGAACGCCAAAATCACGTTGCTGGAGCAGCAGACAGGACTCACGCGCGAAACCACTGCTACGGCGAATGGCACTTACGCGTTTCAGGACCTCCCTCTGGGGCAGTACACCGTCACGATCGACGCTGCCGGCTTCTCCCAGTCGAAGATCAAAAACATCACCACACGTCCCGGCGAGGTCTACTCGCTGAGCCCCAGACTCGGCCTTGCTGGCTCAAGCATGAGCCTGGATGTCAATGCGAACGCACTCTCGCTGGATACGGAGAGTTCTACGAATACCGCAGTAGTCAGCGACAAAGCCGTTGCAAATGTGCCTCTAAATGGGCGTGACTTCCGCACGCTGCTCAACATCGTTCCTGGCTACAACGGGGCGGGTTCATTGAATGGCGCTCGCGCAAACCAGAACAACTACCAGATCGACGGCGCGGACAACAATGACATCTGGCAGAACGGCGCAGCCGCCAATCAGGGTGGTGTGGGCAACATCGCTGGAGTCACCATCCCACTGGATGCGATTGACCAATTCAGCGTGCAATCGCAGGGCAATGCGGAGATCGGTCGTAATGGCGGCGGCCTCGTATCCATGGCCATCAAGAGCGGAACGAACGCGATTCATGGCTCTGCTTACTACTACAACCGCAACGAATTCTTCGCGGCGCGCAATCCCTTCCTGCCCAGCACCACGCGCAAAGGAGCGCTGCGTAACCAGCAGTTCGGCGGATCTTTCGGCGGTCCCATCATTAAGAACCACCTCTTCTACTTCGTAAACTATGAACGGCAGCAGTACACCATCCAGAACGCAGCTCTTGCCGTTGAGCCCACTGCTCCGTACATCGCAGCAGCGACAAACTTGCTTACAGCTCATGGCATCACTGTCAGCCAGCTTTCGAAGAACTTGCTCGTGCTCTGGCCCGATGCAAATGGCCCTGGAGCGGTAAACGCATCTGGCAACTACTACGACCCCACACCGCAGCATGGTTACAGTGACAATGCTATCGGCAAGATGGACTGGCAGATCTCCGATCGTCAGTCGCTTTCTGTGCGTGCCTTCATCGGTACGGGTCGCCAGTTCGCGGCGGTCGGCACCAACGTCTACGACTACTACCAGGTGGCTCCGGACATCACGCAGAACTTCACCGCTGCGCATAACTACATCATCACACCGCACCTCAGCAATCAGCTTGTGGCCGGTGTCGGTGTCTTCAACCAGACCTTCAACGATGCAAACCACAGCTTCGACTTGCCGGCGTTAGGTCTCGCCGACGGTGTCACGAACCCCTCACTGTTCGGTGCCCCCACGATCACGATCAGCGGTGGACTCGACGTTACCGGAGAGACTCAACCCCTCGGTCGCAAAGACTACACTGGCCACCTTACCGATACCGCGACATGGGTCGTCGGAAAGCACCAGTTCCGCTTCGGTGGCGAGTTCCGCCGGAATTATATGGACTTGCAGTATCAGCGCAACGTTCGCGGCACCTTCACCTTCAATGGCACGGCGTCATCGAGTGTCACTCTGCCCGCAGGCGCAACACCATACTCCACGGATAGCACATACGGCGGCAGCGACGTCCGTTCGCTTGCCGACTATCTCGCAGGCTACGTCGCCAGCTCCACGTTTACTCAGGGCTATCTGCGCCGCAGCATCTACGAGAACACATACGCGCTCTTTGGCTCTGACGTCTTCAATTTGACCAACAAGTTCACGCTGAACTACGGTGTGCGCTACGAATACAACGGCCCCTTCAACTCCACCGGCACACTCTCTGATTTCCGCCCCGGCAACTCGCAGGCAGACGCCTTCGGTCTCGTGCAGCCGGGTAAGGGGATCAGCGGCATCTATCCCGGCGATTATGCCAACTTCGCTCCGCGCGTCGGGTTCGCATATCAAGCGGCACCGAAGCTCGCTATCCGTGGCACATACGGCATCTTCTTCGACGCCATCAACTTCAATGGCTTCTTTGACAACCGTCCAGGCAATGGCGCTGCTGCGGGCGTGCAGGCGAACCCAACCGGCACAACTCCAGTTCAAACCCTCACCTCCACGTTCTATGGTTGGCAGGTCGGCGTAAATCCTTTCGCTGGCGCGAGCACGCCTGCAGTGCTTGGTCTCGCGACCGTCGCTCCGAGCTTCCGCACGGCGTATATCCAGAACATCAACGCCAACATCGAGTATCAGCTCGGCAAGAACACGATCGCTCAGATCGGATATGTGGGCTCTGAAGGTCGCCGGCTTTTCCAGCTCGTCGATATCAACCAGGCCACGCTCAGCGCTACCGGCACGACCACAACGGCCAATGTGCAAACGCGCCGCCCGTATTACTCAGCGACGAACATCACCAACGCGAAGATCATCGCCGCGATCAACCAGATTCAAAGCGAAGGCACCTCCAACTACAACGGCCTCATCGCTACAATCCGCACCTCAAACTTCCATGGGTTGTCAGGACAGGCCTCGTGGACCTACGGCCACGCGCTCGATATCGTATCTGGCACACGCGGCTTCGCTCCGCAGAACTCTTTCAACACCGCTGGCGAGTATGGCAATTCAGACTTCGACGTCCGTCACACCGTCAGCGGCTACGTCGTGTACGAGTTTCCTCGCTTCACCGCCTTCGTTCCGCGTCTGACGCAGGGATGGCAGGTGAATGGCTTCGTGAGTGCATATACGGGTACGCCGTTCTCCGTGAAGTCAGGCATCGACAACAGCCGTACTGGCGAAAATCAGGACAGAGCCAATCAGGTAGCGGCGCCTGCCGCAGGCATTGCGCGTACGTTGGTGCGCGCTAGTACATCGGCAACGCCCTACTACACGTGGGACAACCCGACGTCCTGGGCGCAGAATACGGCCAACACCTTCGGTACCTCAGCGCGCAACGCGTACCGTGGGCCGGGATTTGCAACCGTGGATACGTCTCTTGTGAAAAACACGCCGATCTATGGGCGCGTTGACTTCCAATTCCGCGCTGAACTGTTCAACATCTTCAACCGCACCAATCTTGCTAATCCAAGTGCGACATTGAGCAGCTCATCCTTCGGTCGGATCTCGTCCACGCGTAATGCGGGTGGAGCGCCGGGCATCGGCTCCGGCGAGCCCTTCAACGTGCAGCTTGCTGGAAAGATCATCTTCTAAAAGAAGGCTGTCATCATCACGAACCGGCTGCGGAATTGATCCGCAGCCGGTTATTTTCCGAAAGAAACTAACTAGTTTCTAAAGAAACCTGTGAGACGTTTTGTTTAGATTGAACTCGAAAAGCTCAGACTGTGTAGTGCTGATCTGCCTTGTGTTTGTGCTGCTTATTTCCTCAGGATGCGTGTCATGGGCTGCGACTGGCGGCAGCATCTCAGGCTCTATCGCCGATTCGTCTGGTGCAGCCCTTCCCGGCACTTCTTTGCTCCTCATCAACGACGCCCACCATTCTGTATACAAGACCGCATCGGACAAGCAAGGCCTCTACTCTTTCCCGTACCTCCCTATTGGCCACTACACGCTTACGGTCTCGGCAGCGGGGTTTGCCTCTCAGCGGAAGCTCAATCTTTCCGTAGACGGTAACTCCGCTATTCGAGTCGACTTCACCATGCGGATTGCCGCACAAGCAGACGTTGTAACGGTGAGCAGCGACAGCGAAGCGCAAGTGGATACCGTCGCTACGCATCTTGGTGAACTTGTTTCCGGTGAGCAGATGATGGCCATTCCGCTCAACGGACGCAACTACACGGATTTATTGGCGATCCAGCCCGGTGTCGCTCCTGTTTCTACGCTGCTGCCTAGTTCTGTCATTATGGCCGGCGTAACCGGCAGCATCGATCCTTCAGGAGATGCGAACCCCGGCAATCTCTCGATCAACGGTCAACGCGAATCTTCCAATGGCTTCTTGGTCAACGGCGTTGACGTGCAGGAGCACATGAATGGAGGGACCTCGATTCTTCCGAACCTTGATTCCATCGATCAGCTCCGGGTCCTCACCAACAACTTTGATCCTGAATATGGCAACTACAATGGCGGCATAATCGCCGTCGTCAGCAAAGGCGGGGCGAATGCTCTACATGGCAATGCCTTTGAGTTCTTCCGCAATACTGCGCTCGATGCGCGTGGCTACTTCGATCCAACACGAGCCGCGTTCAACCAGAATCAGTTTGGCGGTACGATCAGCGGCCCCATCAAGCGGGATAAACTCTTCTTCTTCGCCGACTACCAAGGGACCCGCACCACCGAGGGTGTGTCCACAGGGAACGTCTCCGTACCTACGGTCGCCGAGCGTGCAGGCACGTTCAACCAGGGAGAGCTGACCGGTAGCGTAAGCGGTCCTTACTTCGCAAGTGTGCTCACCCGAGAGCTTGGCTACACGGTCAGCTCGGGCGAGGCTTACTCGGATGTGTTTCCCAACGGTGTCATCCCTCCGGCTGCCTGGTCTGCTCCCGCGCAACATCTCTTGCAATATATCCCTGCTCCTAACTTGGGACCCAGCCAGTTCGCCACCTCTGCCAACTCGGAGACAGTGCGCGACGACAAAGGCTCGGTGCGGATCGATGCGAACACTCGGCTGGGCCAGCTATCGGGCTATTACTTCGTCGACAACTACTCTCTGGATAATCCTTATCCAGGCTCCGTTGCGGGCGCCAGCATCCCGGGTTTTGATGCGCTCTATCTGGGCCGCACTCAGTTGTTCGCGTTCGGCGACACGAAGACAATCGGGGCAGATGCGGCGAATGAGCTGCACCTCGGCTATCTTCGCAACGCCAACGTGATCGGGAAGCCGCACGGTGGCCTCGGAGTTAGCCTCGCGTCTCAAGGCTTCTCCACCGGCTCCGACGGCATCTACCTGCAAGCGCCACAGTTTGAAGGCCTTGAAAACATCACGTTCCCAACTTTCACCATGGGCGTCCCCATCACGAACGAGACCCAGACTAATAACACCCTCTACGTCAGTGACGGTCTCTCTCGTGCCATCCATTCCCACACGTTGAAGGTAGGAGGGCAGTTTCACTACGACGAGGTCAACGAGCATCCGAACGCCACCTTCAATGGAACGTTCAACATTACTGGCACGGAGACAGGCTCGGCCTATGCAGATTTTCTTCTAGGAACCGCCAGCAACTTCACGCAGTCATCCGGGCAGCCCTTCTACCTGCGCAACCGCTATCTGGGCCTTTACGCGCAGGATAGTTGGCGTATGACGAGTCAACTCACTCTCAATGCGGGTCTGCGCTGGGACATCATCATGCCTTGGTGGGAGAGATATAACCAGTTGCAGACCTACGTCTCCGACGAGCAATCGGTTCTTTACCCCGGGGCACCTCAGGGTTTTGTAGTTGCAGGAGATCCCGGCATTCCGCGCACACTGGCATCGACGAGCTATAAAAATTTCGCTCCTCGCGTGGGACTTGCATACGCTCCTGCTTTCTCGAACGGCATCGGCCATAAGATTTTTGGTGGAACAGGCGAGAGCAGCATCCGCGTCAGCTATGGGCTCTTCTACACGGAGTTTCCGGGCCTCACAGCCGGCATCATGTATGCCGTGCCACCGTTTGGCTATAACTATCTAAGCCCCGGCCCGCCGTTGCTCGCTAAACCTCTCATTACTGCGGCGACCGGTGTCAATAACGGGCAACGTTTTCCGTTTCCATTCCCGTCGCACAGCGTGCCGGGAAGTCGCCCTGATACCTCTGTTGATTGGGCCAACTTTACCCCTATCTCGGCTGATCCCTTCTTCAATCACACCAATCGCGTGCCTTATCTAAATAGTTACATGCTGTCCTTTCAGCGCCAGATCATGCACGCTGCTGTGCTGACGGTCAGCTACGTTGGTAATCAGGGGCACAGGGAGTTGGCGCTTGTATCGGTCAATCCCGGCAACGCGGCACTCTGTCTGTCTCTTGCAAGTGTCGGCTGTGGCCCTTTCGGAGAAGATACGACCTACACCTCTGCGAGCGGCCAGGTCTATCAAGGCACGCGCGTCGGGCAGGGCTCAAACTACGGCGAGAATACCTCGGATAGCTCCATCGCGAACTCCAACTACAACGCACTGGAGACTACGCTGAAATACAACCAGCGAGGCTCACAATTCCTGCTCAGCTACACATACGCGAAATCCATCGATCAGGGGTCAAACCTAGGCGAGCAGCTCGACCCGATCGACGCTCGCCAGAGTCGGGCGATCTCCGCGTGGGATTTGAAGCATAACTTCGTGGCTAGCTACACGGCCGCGCTCCCTTTCAATCGTATTCCCGCCCCCTCGCAACTGACGCACGACTGGAGCATCTCTGGCACATCACGCTTCGCCACGGGCTTTCCCGTCACGCTGACGGATAATTCAGACAATTCCCTCTTGGGAACACTTGGCAACGGAGCGAACAATTACCTGCTAGATACACCGCAGTACATTCCTGGTCCACTGCACATCCACACGAACGGACGGAACGCAAAGCCTGCGTTCAATACTGGTCTTTTTTCAGAAGAAACTATCGGTCAACTTGGCAATGCCAAACGTCGTATGTTCTACGGACCTGGCATCGAGAACTTCGACCTGACGATCCAAAAGAGAGTCGACCTCGGTAGTGCGAGATCGCTGGTATTTCGTCTGGAGGGTTTCAACGCGTTCAACCATGCTCAGTTCTATGGACCCGCCGCAGTCGACGGCCAGATCGAAGATCCCAACTTTGGCAACACTGTAAGTGCAGCATCTCCTCGTCTTCTACAGTTGGCGGTCAAGTACAGCTTTTAGTATCTGCACTTCTATGCTTTCGTTTGGGTGGAGTTGAAGATTAGCGGCGGAGTACTCGATCTGATTCCACTCCGCCGCTAATCCGGATGCTCGGCTAAAAGCTTAGGCGTCCGCCAAGTTGAATGATGCGTGAGTAGTTGATCTGAGAGGTGATCTGGCCAAAGGTGGTATTGGCGATCACTGTTTGCGTCGCAGTGTTCACGGGCAGCACGGTTATAGGAGCAGCAAACTCAGGTGTATTGAAGGCGTTGAGGGCCTCTGCGCGGAACTGGAATTTGGTTCCACCGCTGATCAGGAAGCTCTTATTGATGGAGATGTCCGAATCGTTGTACCCCGGACCGTAGACGGGAAGCGTGCGAGGAGCATTGCCATAGGTGTAAGCAGGCGCCACTGAGAAGGCTGCCGTATTGAAATAGGTTTGCGTCCCATTCTGTTGAGGTCCAAGCCTATGTTGTGGACGACCGATACGAGCTATCGGGACGCCTGGAACAAGATTCGGGCGCTGCACACTGCCACCGACTCCGGTGGTACCGAACTGCGCCGAACTATTCAGATCGGTCTGTGTGATGGTAAGCGGACCTCCGTTCTCGATGATGGTTTCGTCATTGATCTGCCACCCTCCGACCAACGCATTTACCCAGCGATTATTGCTGCTTAGCAGGCTCTTACCGCGCCCGAATGGTAGATCGTAGGTGATGACGATCGTCGCGCGATTCGGAACATCGTCTGCTGCACGCGCATACTCAGCCTTCGGGTTGGTGTTGTCCTGTGGCCCGCTCGTCGCGTTTAGGTTGTCACTCGTCGCCGGTGCAGAGACTGAAGAGTAAATGTTGTCCCAGTTCGACGACCAGGTATACGTTCCGAGGATGGTTAGTCCATTGCGAAAGGCACGCTGGATCTTCACGTCGAAGGCGTTGTAGCGCGAATACCCATTGCTTTCGGAAAGCGTTACGGAGGTGAACTGAGGGAATGGTAGGAGCAGCTGGGCAGCTGGCAGGGTCTTCTGTGCGACCGTCCCAGTGGCAGGGTACCCGCCGACCTGGGTAGCGTAGTAAGGATTGGGCACAGCCGTAGCAAGTGAAGAGCCTGTCGCTATAGACAGAACACTGTTGGGTAGCTGATTGATGTTGACAGTGTTTTCGAAGTTGCGCGTATGCGCTCCTACATATCCGAGCTTCAGTGCGAGGTGCCACGGCAGCTCACGCTGAATGTCCAGCGAGAACTGCTGAACGAGCGGGTACCGCCGGTTGCGATCGATTGCCGTGATCGCCCCGCCCACGCCTGTCAAATAGCCGAGTGAGTTTCCACTTGGCGTAAGTAAGCCAGAGGGGAATGGGCTTGCGAGGAAGGCGGCGTTTCCGAGGCTTGCAGCTGGTACGGCGGCGGTGAGGTTCGAGGTGTTATAGGTGGTGGTCTGACTATAGCCGGGCGAATAGTTGGTGAGAGCCACTGGTGCGTAGAACAGTCCAAATCCGCCGCGGAGTACGGTCTTCTGGTCGATGGAGTAGGCGGCTCCAATGCGCGGTGAGTACTTCACCGCTCCGTAGTCGCAGCAGTGGGTTGGATAGCCATTGGTTCCTGCAAACTCAACGCCGCCATGCAGCGTAGGTCCTGTTGTAGCCAAGGGGTTCGCCGCCAAGGGGTCGAAACCTACAATATTGCGGTTGTTTGTCTCGCTCTGACCAGGCTCGACTTCGAACCTCAGGCCGAGGTTTAGGGTAAGGGCCGGTGTCAATCGAAGATCATCTTGCGCATAGAAAGCGTTATAGTTGGCCAGTTGTAGAGTGTATGGAGCGTTGATCGTGGCCGTAGCGCTAGAGACGCCTCCGATCAACAGATCAGCGATTGAATTACCCGTGGTCGTTGTGGCTGCAGAGCCGTTCTGCGAAGTGTATTCGCCGTTGAAGCTGTAGCTTCCGTTCCCGCCGGAGAAGCTCTGCGTATACAGGCGCAAACCTCGGTATACGTAGCCCACCTTCACGTTGTTTCTGCCGATCGTCTTTGAAATAACTACGACGAAATTCCGCGAATAATTGATAGTAGGACCGCTGTTCGCGCTGCCGAGACTTGCAACGCCACTCGGTGAGATTGTTGGAAACGTCGCAGATTGCAACTGGCTCACGAACCCTGCAGAGAAGCCTGCACCTCCAAAGCCGGTGGTCTGGTTGAAGCCGTTGCTATATTGCGGCGAGGTACTGTAGTAGCGGTTGAAGCCGTATGCGATGTTCAGCACCGTCGTGGGAGTCAGCAGGATCGTGTTGTTTACCGCCGTGGCATCGTTGTAGCGAGTCAGCACGCCGATGCCCTCCGCCTTTACATGCAGAACACTGCCGCTCGGCTCCTGCGTGGCTAGATGCACATAGGAAGCAGAGGCAGACCAGCGGTCAGTAAAGTGGTGATCCACCTTGCCACTGTACATGTCCGAACGAGTTTTCAGCGAATCCTGAGGTAATACTCGGTTCCCTGTCAGATACGCTTGCGATGCGGTCAAGGCCACGTTCGGTAGCGGATAGGAGTTTGCAATAAATTGGCCGATTGTATTGAGAGGTACATCGCTGCCAGGGATGTAGTTCGGTGTTGGAATGCCGTTTTTCAAGCCGGTGATGACTGCGGTTCGCTTGCCGTTGGTCAGCGGCTGCGTTGGATCATAAAGTGTTGGCTCTAGCGGACCTGGGTTGCCGGCTACGGTGAAATCACCTAGCCTCTCAGCTGCTGACGGTACGTAAACAGCTGTACTACTTGACGCATACGGTTGCTGCTGACGGTAGCCATCCTCCGTGATCCAGAAGAAGTACTTACCGCGAAGCAAAGGCAGTTTATCGAGTCCAGGAATTTTATCCAGCGGCAGCGGACCGCCAATCGCTCCCGTCCACAGAAATGTGGCCTGCCCAGGACGCGGAGCGTGTTGCAGGTTGCTGTAGAAACTATTCGCGCTCCATGATGTCTGCCTGGTCTCGCCATACAGAACACCATGCAATCGCTCACTGCCCGACTTCAACGTTGCGTTGTAGAGTCCACCGCCGACTCTGCCCGCTTCGGCATCGTATGTATTTGCTTGCACCTTGACCTCGGAAACAGCCTCCAGCGAAGGTATGAAAGTGACAATGCCTGCGGATGTCGATGTGGGTATGCCGTCCACCACGTAGCCGTTCGTGCCGATCGGGGCTCCGGCGATGGATACCGACGAGGTCATATTCTGGTCCTCAGCTCGAGCTTGCTGCGGATTTCCTGTTGGGATCACGTTGGCATCCAACTTGTCCATGATGAATGGATTGCGTCCGAGATTTGGCAGGTCCTGTAGTTTGCGTTCGTCGAAGAGTTGCCCATTTGTTGCACTGGCACGATTAATCAGCTCTTCGGTTGCCACATTGACGTCAACCGTCTCGCTAGGAGAGCCAATCGAGAGCTTCAGGTCTACCGTCGTCGTAACGCCAAGTTCCACCAGGATACCTTTGGCTTCACCGGTCTTGAATCCAGTCTGGTCGACGGTCACGCTGTAGACACCTGGGTCTACAGCACCGAAGAAATAGACGCCTGAGCCATTCGTCGAAACTTTTCGGCTCTCGTGTGTGCGTGCTGAGGTTAGCGTTACCTCAGCGCCTGTCACAGCCGCGTTCTGAACGTCTGTTACGAGCCCGCGAACACTGCCGTAGTTGGTTTGTGCTTGGAGGCTTGCGTCCCCGAGCAAAAAGAGAACAGTTAGCAAGACACCTGGAAAAATCGCTGAGAGGACGCGTATTCCTGTAGTTCGCTGAAGCTTCAACATGAACATTCTCCCGCAGCTCGTAGAGCTGAACTAGACGCCTTGAAGGCGAAAGGGTGACTTCGACACGAGAGATTGCGCAACCACTCGTGCCCAATGGATTAGGGGATAAAGATTGGAAATGTAAGGATTTCGCTGGCTTGAAAGCTCAGCTTGACCGATGCACTCTGAAGCCCAGGTGCATCGGTCCTTAGCTGCCTGCAGGCGCGGACAAAACTAACAGCGTCGACAAAGCAGCGCGCATGAGGGATCGCTCGTCGGGGAGGCGGCGTCCACTGCGGATAAGGTGATGCTTCTACGTCTGAGCATAATCATGTTTCTTCGATCTCATACTGATACGCGCGTGGCTTTTGCAGTTAGTCAGGAATCGACGTCACAGCAGGCTTATCCTTGCTCGGCGGAGGAGGAAGAGGAATGAGTTTTTCATAACCACGCTGCCCGTCGGCACCGATCACGCCAGGCCCCGGCCCAAGATGAGGAGCATCTACGTTGTCTTCCGAGCAGGAGTACTCATGCACCTGATCGCCAGGTTTTCCGCGTAGCCATGTGCGTTGATAGTGAATCGGCTCGGTATAGAACTTCGAATCGTTGACAACCATCTCAAGGTGCACGTGACCTGCATCGGGTCGAGTCCAGCGCTCGACGACGTGCTGCTGGTCACTATGGGGATCGGCGTTCTCGTCAGCCCAGGTCCGCTCACCCTTGAAGCCGATCGAGTCGATCACGAAAGTGTCACCGTCCCACGAGCCGACCTCTTCTCCGAAGAAGGATGGATCGGGGTCTTCTGAATGCTTGCGGCCATCGAATGGAACCAGGCGATAGGTCGTATAGGCATAGAGAAAGGCAGCATGATCCTGCCCCTGCAGAAGCTGGAAGCCCAGGCCGCTTGCATTGTGACGAGGTAGGCCACCTACGATGCAAAGCGCTTCGGGGTCGACCGTATGCTCCACGTTGTATTTGTGAGCAGCCTCTCCTGCCGGCGTGAACGGAAGCTTGTATCCTGGTAGGTCTTTGCCGATATTGCCAATGGGCTTATCCTTTGCTGCTCGCGACGTTGTCCAGTAGCCCGATAGATCAGGGTGATTCCCAAGACGTGGCCCAGGCCCTTTAGGCAAATCTGCCTCGGTGCGAGCGCGCTTACCACCTCCACGTTCTTCCTGAGATTCACCTTTTGCCTGTTGAGCTTTGATCGTGCTCGTTGAGAGTATCCCGATTGACAGGCCTGCAACAACTGCGCAGGCCTGGATGAGCTTTTTGCTTTGCAAGACGTTCTCCTTTGGAAGGCCGGTATAACGGTCACACCAACCGCGCACGCACACCGGCGCTGTACCGCGCTGAATGATGAAGTTCAATTCTGGATTTGGGGTAAAAGAGATTCACGAGATAGCTCAGACGTGAAACTGACCTGAACGCGCATTCTCTCTTGGACTCAACTCTTTCGAGGGGTCAACAAGCGCACAGAGATTGCTTGAACTGTTTGTGCATCTCAAAACCTTATATGCTCGGTCTTATTCCGTCAAGGATCTCACAATATTTTGACTGTTGAGGGGGCTAGGCTATCTTTAGTTGAACTTCGGGAAGATGCCCGGCGCTGGCGTACCGTGACCAGCGCACTGACTGCGTGCGGATTGCAGCCTGTCGTCAGAAAGGTTATTGACCCTCCTCCGCAGCGTCGATAAACTATGGCTATGTTCGCGAGTTGCAAGCTTACGGGTTGTTGTTCCTCACAGTAATTACTGTCGAGTTGAGCAGGATCGCCCAATATTCTTCTCGCTTCTAATTTGAGCACTTTAGTCGTTTCCCGTTTCTAATTGCGGTCCCATTCGTCGACGATTCTTGTGCGATTGCTCTACAGACTTGCTGTTTCACAGCTTTTAGCAGAGGCCATCTGCGCTAGACAGCTATGTCAAGAAATGAGAATAAGGACAATGTATGCTTGAAGAAATAAGCGGTTCCGGCCCATCCGAGCTTCGAGCGGGGGAAGCTCAGACGCCTCCCGCCGTATTGCTCGAGAACCTTACGAAGCGGTATCGGCAGGATACGACCTGGTCGACTGTACTTTTGAATGTGAGCCTGAGCGTCCCACAAGGTACGATTCAAGGTGTGATTGGCTTCAGCGGCGCGGGTAAAACCACTTTGCTCAGATGCATCAGCCGCCTTGAGCTTCCCGATGAAGGGAAAGTGCTGATCGATGGAACTGACCTGGCGAGAATGAACGGTACGCAGCTTCGGTCTGCTCGACAGAGATTGGGCGTTGTATTCCAGCAGCTTCATCTGTTCCGTTCGCGAACCGTGGCGCAAAATATCGCTCTTCCCTTGGAACTGGCTGGGGCAAGAAAAAAGGACATTGACGAAAGAGTATTGGAGCTGCTCGCATGGTTTGGCCTGGAGGCAAAGGCGGACAGCTATCCATCGCAGCTTTCCGGAGGGCAACAACAGCGAGTCGCTATCGCTCGCGCTTTAGCAACGAAACCAGCCGTTCTTCTGAGCGATGAGCCAACATCTGCGCTTGACCCGGAAACAACCGCGTCCGTGCTCGCACTCCTGCGGCGAGTCCGCGATGAGCTTGGGGTAACGATTCTGCTCATTACCCATGAACTGATCGCAGTCCGTGCCATCTGCGATCGAGTCGCGGTGCTCGACCAAGGTGTCATCGTAGAGGAGGGTTCGGTAGAGCAGGTGCTGTTGCGGCCTGCGCACAAAACAACGCAGCGTCTGCTGGGACGCAACCTTGGTCTTGAACATCTGGCTGAATACCTAGGTGGAATGACCAAGAACCCTGCCTCTATTTTCCTTGAAGTGCAGTTTGTCGGCGAGAGCGCTACAAGGCAGGTGCTTTCAACCTTGGTTCGCACCTTCGAGATCACCGTGAATATTCTGCGGGCGGATATCGGAGAGCTGAATCGATCGGCTTATGGGTTCCTCGTCGTGGAGCTCGGTGGGACAACCGAAACCCTTGAGCAAAGCATTGGCTTCCTTGAAGCGCATGGTGCGATCGTGACACACATCGATCCATGGTCTGAAGCTGAAACAGAAGGGAGCCCGGCATGAGAGAGTTGTTGCAACTTCTCTGGGAGCCGACCTTACAGACGCTTGCGATGGTGGCCGTGTCTGTGTTGATCAGTGGAGTGGGCGGAGGTGTTCTAGGCGTTCTGCTCGTAGTTACTGAGCGAGGCGGCCTGTTACCAGTGGTCGGGCTAAACAGATTTTTGAATATACTGACGAACATCGGCCGCAGTATCCCTTTCATTATTCTGATGGTCGCCATCATCCCGTTCACGCGTTCGGTTGTAGGGACATCGATCGGGACAACTGCGGCGATGGTGCCGTTGGTCGTCGGAGCTATTCCCTACGTTGGGCGATTGGTGGAAGGTGCGCTTCGTGAAGTAAACCGTGGGGTAATTGAGTCGATCCTCACCATGGGAGCCACACCTTTCCAAGTCATACGGAAGGCCTACCTGCCGGAGGCTATTCCAGGTCTGATTCGAGCCCTGACCGTGGTCACGATTACGCTTGTCAGTTATTCTGCAATGGCCGGTACCGTTGGTGGTGGAGGGCTAGGGGATCTTGCTATCCGCTATGGATATCAGGGGTTTCGCCTCGATATCATGATCGCCACTGTCGTTGTGCTGATCGTGATGATCCAGGGGATTCAGTTTTTGGGGGATTGGCTCGCAAGTCACTTCGAACGCACCGAAAGAAGTAGCGCATTTAAGACATTGCCGCGCCCAGCCTGGTTGAAGATATCTCCTCGATACGTTCATGTCGTGCGCTGGGGGACTCTCGGTATCCTGCTGATTGCGATCTTTGCAACGGGCGTTCACATCCGATCAGGGGCAATCCACAAACCGTTGCGCGTCGGCGTGAACCCGATACCGCATGGAGAGATTCTTCAACAGGTGATGCCCATCCTGGAAAAGGAAGGCGTCCATGTCCAGATCATCTATTTCAGCGATTACATCCAGCCGAATCTGGCGTTAGCTGCAGGAGACATCGATGCGAATCTGTTTCAACATGTCCCTTTTATGGATCGGTTCAATCGAGACCACAAGACTGACATCATCGCGATCGCCAAAATCCACATCGAGCCGCTTGGGCTCTACCCGGGACGCACCAAAATCCTCAGTGCTTTGCGAGATGGTGCTATCATCGCCATTCCAAATGATCCGGTGAATTCGGGCCGAGGGCTGCTTCTTCTGCAATCCGCTGGGTTGATTCAACTGCGCACCGGAACGAACACTAACACGACACTCGAGGACATCTCTCAAAATCCAAAGCATCTAAAGATCAGCGAACTGGAAGCGGCGCAGTTGCCTCGTTCTCTTCGCGATGTCGACGCAGCCGTCATCAACACGAATTACGCGCTGGTGGCGAAGTTGAACCCTCTGAAAGACGCGATCTATCTAGAGAACTCTGCGTCCCCCTATGCCAATGTTTTGTCCACGGTACCGAGTAAAGCAAATGACCCACGGGTGAGCGCGTTGGTGAAGGCCCTGCAGAGCTCAACGGCGCGCAGGTTCATCGAACAAAAGTATCAGGGGGCTGTCCTTCCGGCGTTCTGAGCGCACCGGGCCGGACAGAAGACTGGCTTGCGCTCATCACGATTACATCGAGGGAAGGCAGCTTCTGGTTTGAATAACACCCTTGACAAGCCATAGCGGCAATAGTAGCTTCTGATTCATGCGATTCATTCCCAGCCCGTATTGTTGTTCGTCATGCGTCTCCGCTGGCGTACGGGAATATCGTGCTCAAACCTGCAGTATGTAATCGCACAGATTCATATACAGATTGACATGCCCGCCCAGTGAGCTTTCCTGGTGCGGGATTTCTTTTTAAGTCGCTCCCAAATCTCATCGCATTTGTAATTCCTGCCTGAAAATATCCGTGCCTGCAAATGCAGAACGGAGTTCGAGGGCACCATATTCCTTCGCGATCCATCGCCAGCTATGTCACGCAGATATATGCCGGTCAGTAGCTTCCGTCTATCGCGCCGACAAGAGCGTCGACAACTTTTATGCACTAGAAAGGGAATCAGCCGATGAGAATTTTAAATCGAAGCACTGGTCTTGCCTTCGTCCTTGCAACTTTCGGTTCGTCCGCAATGGTTGCGCAATTCAATACTGCTGCATTGCCCATAGATGGACGCTGGGACGCCAGTCTTACTAACAATGGGCCTGCTGTTCCGTTCAGACTCGATATCGCAGGATCGGGCCCTACTCTCAAGGGCACCTTCTACGACGGGTCCAAACCCTATGAAGAGACGACATCCGCGTCCTATCGAGATGGCGTGCTTGTGTTGAAGTCCGAACACTATCTCACGACGATCACTGCTACGTTGAAGAACGGTGCATTCACTGGAGACGTTGCGCTACGCGGGCCGGGATATCGTCTCAACTATGGTTTTGAGGCGACGCGCCACGTGGATGTGTCAGAGAAATCTGTAAATGTCCCCTCCATCGCGGGAACCTGGGAGCTGCCGCTTGACTCTCCGAGTGCGAAGGGTGAGAAGTCCTTCCATCTTGTGGTGCGGCAAAACGGCGCGGATGCCGAGGCTTCGATTCTGCGCATTGACGGCGATAACGGTGCTTATAGTGGCACGTATAAAGATGGCAAGTGGATACTGAGCCACTTCGACGGATCGCGCCCCGGCGTGATTGAAATAGCTGCGAGGCGGGATGGAACTCTGGAAGTCGTCCAGCATAACGAAGCTTTGAAGAAAGCTCTTGCTGGTGAGAACCCTGAGGCGAAGGCGGCGGAAGACAAGGCTCCTCAATACGGCTCGACTGAAGCCTATGCGGGCGACAAGCTGATTGCCTACCGTCCGGACGTGGCACGTGCCAAGGGCTTTCCTGAGCCGGACAACTTCGACACCCACACGACAGTCCGGAGTGCCAGTGAGAAGTTTTCATTCAACTTCCCCGATGAGAATGGCAAGCTTGTATCCAGCGATGATCCGCGATTCAAAGGGAAGGTGGTTCTTGCCATCGTTACGGGCACATGGTGCCCTAACTGCCACGATGAAGCTCGCTTTCTTGTAGAACTCGATAAAAAGTATCGCGACAAGGGTCTTGCTATTGTGGCGCTGGACTTTGAAGAGCCCGAAGAGCAGGACAAGCTTGCCCGCGAACGAGCTTTTATCAAGGAGTACGGCGTCAAATACACGTATTTGACTGCTGGCGCGCCTTCAGAGATGTGGGAGAAGGTCCCGCAGGCGGTCAATCTAAACACTTGGCCGGCCACGATCTTCGTCGGTCGTGACGGACTTGTGAAGGGTGTTCATTCCGGATTCGCTTCGCAGGCTAGCGGCGAATTCAACAGCCAGCTACAACAGGAGTTCACTGCGAAGATAGAGAAGCTACTCGCAGAAAACGCTGCTGCTCAGACAGCCTCTGTTGCAGAGCCGACACTAGGACAGAAGTAGTAGCCTCATTCGAGGAGTCAACAGAAAAAGAAGCTCGGTGCGGGCAATGCACCGGGCTTCTCTTCTTGAGGGAACACCGTAAGAGATATCTCTTATAGCGGTGCGTCAAGTGCGGCATAAAGTATGCCGACTTCCCGCAGGTAGCGCCCCTCAAATGCAGCGAGTTCGGCGCGCAGGATGGCGACTTCCTGCCGATTCCTGGCAAGTTCCTGCTCCTCCGGCGATAGATGACGGACAATTTCTGTAGGCATTGACTCGCGGTTATTCTACCGCCGAGTTGCCGGGTGGCTCCCATCTCAGCGCGGCGTCTCTGAACTGATTGTGTTCCGGCGACAGGTCTGAAGTTCTTGGAGGATACTTTACGCTCACACGGAGTGCAGCCTGCATCAGTGAATTTACACCACGCACGGCAACGACAATAGTGCCACCAAAGTGCCACCAGAACGAAAACGGCAAACGACGGGTCTTCCTCTTCTACCTTCAAACCGTTGATTTATAGGGGTATTTTGGTAGCGTTACCGGGGCTCGAACCCGGACTCTTCGCCTTGAGAGGGCGACGTGTTAACCAGTTACACCATAACGCCACAGAACGGTTGAGCAACCGCTGTAACTCTTCGAGTATAGCAAAGAGCCTTGTGTATATCAAAGACCGATGACAGCAAGACGACGCCAAACCGTTCGGCCACACGATGGCGAAGCTCGACCTACAGCCCGAGCTTCTTTACCTCGTCGTTGTAGTACTTGCGATACAGGATATCCCACTCCTGCGAGCCTTCCGGGATGATACGCTGCTGTGACGCGATCTTGCGACGCGCTGCCTGGTCGAGTTTGACCTCTTCGAGCAGCAACTTTTGCAGGGCCTTGCGGGCCTCCTGCCGAATCATGTTGCGCTCTTCGAGAAACTCCACCTCGTCGATTTCGGCAAGCGTGTCAGCCACCACGTGGGCGAGCTTGTTCACCTTGTCGTCAGAGATTCGCATCGTGTTGGACGACCGGACATCCGGAGCTCCGCGCATTACACTCATAGCACCGCCTTATACTTGCGCGCGAGTTCGTTCTTTACCTTCTTGAACATCTCTGGGTAGCTCGCGCCGGTCTTCAACATATCATCCTGGAAGGCCTCTAGAATGACGCGCACCTCTTCGTTGATGCGGTCTTCCAGTGCCAGCTCTTCGATCAAGGCGTTCGATACGCGCTCATCCACCAGCGCGGTCTTGTCGGTCTTAATCATCTTCGCAGCCACCAGATGCTTCTGGGTCTGCCGTGCAAGGTAAGCGACGTAATCCTTCGAGAAAATCATAGGCTCTCCGAGTTTAGCACCTGCCAAGGGGCTGAGAGCAAAGGGCGCGAAACTCGACGCGCAGTGCCGCATCTCCGCCCCGAATCTGCGAGAATGGGAGTCTATCTGGATAGAGGTTTTATGGCATTTGACGATCTGACAGCAGTTAAAGACGACATGATCGCGTTTATTGCGGGGCACGGTCTGCGCCGCATGAATAGCTTTGTGCCCGAAGACATCCCCACCGTCCTATTTGAGGAGGATGACGTCGACGGCTGGAAAGACTTTGTAGAGCATGCCAAGGCGGCCAACGCTCCGTTCCTCACCATGAGCGATGTGCTGCTCGAGCCCGAAGATGTCTCGACCTTGATCGCGCAGGCGCGTGACCAGCGCTTTGCCACCGATGCTCCCGAACTGGCGTCTGAGGCGCAGGCGTTGATGCAGCACGTCGGCAAGATCGGCTATCTTCAGCTTGGCTTCGCGCACGGCGGCGTGATCTTTCTGTATGAGACCGCAACCGAGTGGTATGACCAGTTCCAGGAGCTGATGGACTCCGTAGCCGACTTCGGCCACCTGCTCGTCGACGATAGCGACGAAGACTAGTCTGCCGCCGAAATGCACCCAGCATCAGTGCCCGTTGACACATGGATATTGCGACAGGAGCCAGCGGGTTCGGCCGAGACTCTTGCAAGAGAGCTTGACCTTCCTGAGGCAGTCGCGCGGCTGCTGGTCACGCGGGGATTCTCCCATGCGGATGCGGCCCGAGAGTTTCTGCATCCTTCGCTACGTCAACTGCACGATCCTCTGTTGATGCTCGGGATGCCCGCTGCCGTGGCGCGGCTGAGGTCCGCGCTAACGGTGCGTGAGCCGATCCTGATCTATGGCGACTACGACGTAGACGGTACGGTCGCGACTGTTCTGCTTAAGACCGCAATAGAACGTGCGGCCGCAGCGCTCGGCGTCACGGCTGACGTTCGCTATCACATTCCCCACCGCATCCGTGAAGGCTACGGAATGCAGGAGACGCGCATCGAAGAGGCCGCGGCCGAGGGTGTCCGGCTGGTTATCAGTGTCGACACCGGCATCCGTGCGTTCCGCGCCGCGGAGGAAGTGAGACGGGTCGGCCTCGATCTAATCGTCACCGACCACCATCTTCCGGACAACCATGCTGGAGTTCCCGACGCCATCGCCGTCGTCAACCCCAACCAGCCCGGCTGCACTTACCCCTACAAGGATCTTTGCGGGGCGGCAGTGGCCTTCAAGCTGGCGCAGGCGCTGCTGGAAAGCGTGACTCCTGAGGCTGACCGAGCCCGCCTTCGCGAGAAGACACTTCCCTCTTTCCTCAAGCTGCTTGCCGTAGCGACCATCGCTGACTCCGTGCCACTGACCGGAGAGAACCGCGCCATCGCAGCCATGGGGCTTATCGAGTTGCGGAAGCCCTCGCAGCATGGCGTGCGCGCGCTGCTGGGGCTCGCACAGATCGACACCGCGCGCCCAATCTCTGCCGGAGATGTGGGCTTTCGGCTCGCGCCACGGATTAACGCAGCTGGTCGCATGGACATCGCCTCCGATGTCGTCGAACTCTTCCTTACCAAAGATCCCGTGCTGGCCGAGACACTCGCCCAGAAGCTGCATCGCCTGAACGACGACCGCCGCGCCTCCGAGGCCGAGGCCCTGCGCGCGATAGAGGCCCAGATTGATATTCTGGCTTCTGCCAGCGAATTGCCTCCGTGCCTCGTACTCGACGATGGCGATAGAGAGAGCCAGGCATGGCATCGAGGGGTCATTGGCATCCTCGCGTCGCGCGTCGTCGACCGTACCGGCAGGCCGGCTCTGGTGATGACGCACGAAGACGGCGTCGCGTATGGCTCAGGGAGATCGATCCACGGCTTTCACCTGCTCGATGCACTCACCGTGGCGCATGGCGCGGACTCGCTGCTGACACGGTTCGGTGGACATGCGCATGCTGTCGGCTTCGCGCTTCCTTCTAACCGCGTGCCACTGCTGCGTGAACGCATGATCGCCTGCTCTGCCGCAGGCATGGCGATTATGGCAACACCGATAGAGATTGAATACGACGCAGAGATTCGACTAGGTGAGATCACCGCCGACTTCCTCGGAGGCCTGGAGCAGCTCGGCCCCTTCGGCATGGATAACCCCGAGCCTTTGTTTGTCAGCCGCGGCGTACGTCTCTGCAAGCCACCACGCGCGGTGAAGGAGCGCCATCTGCGCGTCTCAGTGGAAGATCCCGACGACGGTTCGAGCCTCGGTGGTATGGCGTGGGGACGTAGAACCAACTGGGTCGAACTTGCGCAGCTTGAAGGCTGGAAACAAGGCGACCATATGGACATCGCCTTCCGTCTGCGTGAGAATCTGCATCCGGACTTCGGCGGTTGGGAGATGGAAATTCTCGGCCTGAGACGCTCCAAGATCGCCTGAGCCGTGCCGAAGGATGCACCATCCGTGACACCTGTAAATTGTTTGCTTCGATCCACGACTCTCGCGCGTCTTATCCTTTTGACAGCAGGTTTTCTGCCTCTTCAATCGCTGCCCGCGAGCACTTGTGCGCCCTGTTGTGTGCTCGGGCAGTTAAAGGGCTCGTCTTATATAGTTAAGTTCTGATTATGGCTCAGCAAGATACAGTTCGATCAAGATCAAGAGTGTGGCTCTGGGTGACACTGGCGCTGGTGGTAGTCGCCGTCCTGTTCTACATTCGCAACAGCAGCCAGCGGTTGCCGGTCCGCGTCGCCTCGGTGGAGCGCCGCGATATCACGCGCACGGTCTCGACCAACGGTAAAGTCGTACCCTCCGTGGACTTTCAGGCTCATGCGCCGGTGGGCGGCGAGATTAGAGACCTGTTTGTCTCTCTCAACCAGAACGTCAAAGCTGGCGAATCGCTGATACGTATGAGCGACTCGGTCGCCCGCAAAGATATTGCAGCTGCGGAGGCGGTACTTGCCTCCGCGCAGTCGCAACTGAATGCGATGCGCCGAGGCGGAACGCAGGACGAGCGTCTTTCCTCCAAAAGCGATCTCGACGCCGCGCTGCAGCAGCAGCGACAGGCTGCGGCCACGCTGGAGACGACAAAGCGGCTTCACGCGCAGGGGGCGGCATCTCAAAACGAGGTGGCTAACGCCCAGCAGCGATTGACGGACGCCGACATGAAGGTGAACCAGTTGCAGACGCGACGCGTCAGCCGCTACAACGCCGAGGATCTGAGCACGCAGCAGGCACAGGTCGCGCAAGCCGAGGCTGGACTCGCCGCCGCGCGAGCAGAGCTCGCAGCGGTTGATGTGAAAGCACCCTTCGACGGCACAGTGTATGCCATTCCGGTATCGAAGTACGACTTCGTTCAGGGAGGCGAGGCGCTGCTCGATGTGGCCGACCTCTCCAAATTGGAGGTGCTCGCCTACTTCGACGAGCCGGATGTAGGCCGTCTCGCTATCGGTCAGCCCGTGGAGATCGTCTGGGATGCCAAGCCGAATCTCATGTGGCACGGACATATCATTGAAGCACCGACCACCATCATCACCTACGGCACGCGCAACGTCGGCGAATGTCTGATTACGGTCGACGATGCGCACGGCGATCTATTGCCGAATACGAACGTGACCATCAAGGTGACCACCCTGCTGCACAAGAACGTGCTGTTGTTGCCGCATGAGGCGCTACACACCGACAGCGGCAGCAACTACGTCTACCGTGTGATTGGAGATCGACTGGTGAAGACCCCTGTGCAGGTCGGCGTCGTCAACCCGGTCAGCGCAGAGATCACAGGCGGGCTGAAAGAGGGTGACAAGGTCGCCCTGAATCCGACAACCGAAGGGGACCTCAGCGACGGCCTCCACATAAAGGCTGAAAACTGATCACTCATTTCCATCGATTCGCTTGCTCTGTTGTGCTGGCTGGAATGACCTCGACCGGCTGCTACGCTGCCACCGCTGCGCCGTCAGCGAACGCTGAACGCATCCTTGTCGATGGCCGCGTAGACGATGCCATCCATTTATTGCAAGGCGAGCTTTCTGCCAACCCGAATGACGGAGACGCTCACCTTCTGCTTTGCCGCGCCTATCTCGCCGAGCGAGCACTGGACGAGGCTGTACGCGAGTGCGAGTCTGCTGTCAGGCTTAATCCCCGCAGCGCTGTCGTGCAGGACTGGCTGGGTCGGGCTTATGGCGTAAAAGCCGATAATGCTGGGCCGCTCACAGGCATCAAGCTGGCCCTTCGGGTGCGAGATGCCTTTCAGTCAGCGGTGAACCTTGACCCCCACAATCGAGAGGCGATCAACGATCTCGCCGAGTACTACACTGGCGCGCCGTCCGTTGTAGGCGGCGGGTTCGATAAGGCGTTGGCTCTGGCAGGCACGGTCGAAGGAGAGTATCCACAGCTCGCGCACCGTATTCGTGGTCGGGCTGCCGAGAAGCAGAAGGACTACGGCACCGCAGAGCGAGAGTACCGTGCCGCGATTGCGGTCAAGAATGCACCTGATGCCTGGGTCGATCTCGGTGGCATGTTCAAGCGCCGGAAGCAGACCAACCCAGCGATTGACGCCATTCAACATGCATTTGCTGCGGATAAGGCTAAGGATGACGCTCTCGTCGATGGCGCAAGCTTTCTAATCGATATGAACGTACAGCCTGACGCCGCCTTAAAGGCCCTGCAGCAGTACCTTGCCAGCAACGCGAAGACTGATCAAGCGCCAGTCATCCAGGTCCACGTGCTCATCGCCAAGATCCTGGATAGGAATGGCGACAAGACAGGCGCCACCAACGAACTCAACAAGGCCCTCGCTCTCGCATCAAATTATGCTCCCGCCAGGCGGGCGCTACAGGAACTCTGAGACACTTGAAACTGAGTATGACATCGCAACCTACAAGCTCGACGCGGCGTTCAATCACACGGCTGGCCTTCGGGGCTGCGTTTCTAGCCGTCTCGGCGACTGCGTGTTCTGCCCAGATGTCGCTGACCGCCGCCGTCGATCTGGCATTGAAGGCCGATCCCCGGGTCCGCATGGCACGCGCAAGCGTCGCCAAAGCTGAGGCCGTCGTCTCTGAGGCACGCGACGTGTATATCCCGAGTGTCGGTATCAAAGGCGGCTATGGCGCCTCCACCGGCGTGCCGCTCAGTGTCCCTGTCGTCTTCAGTCTTGCCAGTAACTCGTTAATTTTCGACTTCTCGCAGAAGGACAACGTGCGTGCGGCCAATGATGGTCTAAAGGCAGCGCAGCTGGCCTTACTCGACGCGCAGGCGGTGACCTCAGAGGACACCGTTGTCACCTATCTGAACCTGAACAATGCCGAGCGCCGCCACGCCGCTATGCTGGACGAATCTCTCTACGCAAACCGCCTGGCTACGATCGTGCAACAGCGTCTCGACGCCGGGCAGGACAACCGCATGGACCTGCTCAAGGCCAAACGCGCCGCTGCCCAGATTCGCCTGGCCACGCTAAACAACGAGGACGAGATCGCCAACCTCACACAGCATCTGAGCCAGTTGCTTGGGCTGCCCGGAACCGCCGTTGCGACGGTCAGCGAGTCGGTGCCACCCCTTCCCGATCCATCCAGTATTCAACTTGCCAGCGATGACAGTTATGGCGTCCAGTCCGCCTTTGCCGTCGCGAAAAGCAAGCAGGAATCCGCCTTTGGCGAAGCACGTTACCGCTACCATCCGCAGGTTGCTTTCGGCGCGAACTATAGCCGTATTTCTACGTCGCACACCAGCTACTCGCTCTATTACCCGGGATTCGTCAATCAGCACTCGGACAACGCGCTTTCCGCCGGCATAGAGATTACGATCCCTATCTTCGACTACGAGCACCGGGCCCACGCCCGCGAGTCGCAGGCGGAGGCTATCCGCGCCATGGCCGAGGCTGAAAACAATCGCGTCCAGTTTCTCGAGGGTCGTGCAAAGACTCAGCGTTCTCTCGCCGAGCTCTCCGCCAAGGGCGAGATCGCGCACCTCGACCGCTCCATTGCGCAAGAGCAGCTTGATGCGATTCTCATCCAGCTCAACAGCAGCAGCTCGTCCGAAGGCAGCGGCCCGATGATGACCCCCAAAGACGAGCAAAACGCTCGACTGCAGGAGCGCCAGAAGACCGTCGACATGCTCACCTCCGAGCAGGAGCTGCAGCAGGCGGAAATCGGACTGCTACGCCAGAATGGCCAATTGGGAGACTGGCTCAAACAGGCGCTCCGTGCACAGGATGCTCTGCCCGTAACTCATTGATTCGCAGTGCGCGTCCCTCCTGATCAAACACTCTCAAACCTATTCCGGTGTTCTACTCCCCAGCCGATTCCTCCACCCCAAAACCCGGCGTTGACCGGCAGAAAATGGTAAACTAGGTGTTGATATGCCACTCAAGACACTCTTCCTAAACCCGCCTTCTTTTGAAAACTTTGATGGTGGCGCCAGCTCCCGCTGGCCCGCGACCCGTGAGATCGAGTCCTATTGGTACCCCGTCTGGCTGGCTTACCCTGCCGGCATGCTCGAGGGTTCCAAGCTCCTCGACGCCCCGCCCCACCACGTGAGCGCGGAAGAGACCATCGAGATGGCCAAGAGCTACGAGTTCCTCGTCCTCTTTACCTCCACCGTCGGCTGGTCGGGCGATCACGCTCTGGCACGCGCTATCAAAAAGGCGAACCCGACCATCAAGATCTGTTTCGTCGGTCCCCCGGTGACCACCGACCCCGACCGCGCGCTCAACGAGTGCGAAGCCCTTGACTTCATCTGCCGCCGCGAGTTCGACTACACCGTCGTCGAGTACGCCAACGGCAAGCCGCGCCACGAGATTCTCGGCATCTCCTATAAAGACGAGAACGGCGTTATCCAGCACACACCCGATCGCCCGCAGGTCGAAGACCTCGACGCAATGCCCTGGGCGACTAAGATTTACAAGCGCGACATGGACGTCACCAACTACAACGTGCCGTTCCTGCTCCACCCTTACATCTCGCTCTACTCCACTCGCGGCTGCCCGGCACAGTGCACCTTCTGCCTATGGCCGCAGACGCTTTCGGGTCACGCGTGGCGCAAGCGCTCCACTGATGACGTGGCAGCCGAACTCGCCTGGGCCAAGGAGAACTTCCCGCACGTCAAGGAGTTCTTCTTCGATGACGACACCTTTAATATCCAGAAGGACCGCACCATCGAGCTCTGCGCAAAGCTCAAGCCGCTGAACATCACCTGGTCCTGCACCTCGCGTACCACTACCCACCGCGACACACTGAAGGCCATGAAGGATGCGGGCTGCCGCCTGCTCATCGTCGGCTTTGAGTCTGGCGATCCGCAGATCTTGAAGAACATCAAGAAGGGCTCCACCGTCGAGCGCGCTCGCGAGTTCGTCAAGGACTGCCATGACCTCGGACTCATCATCCACGCCGACTTCATCCTTGGCCTGCCCGGTGAGACGAAGGAGTCGATCCGCAACACGATCAACTTCGCCAAGCAGCTCGATTGCGAGACCATCCAGGTCTCCGTCGCGCACGCCTACCCTGGCACCGAGTTCTACGACTACGCGAAGAAGAACGACTTCATCACCAACGAAAAGATGGAGGATGGCGGCGGTCACCAGATGGCACACATCGAGTACCCCGGCCTGCCCACCGAGTACGTCATGGAGATGGTGCACAAGTTCTACGACGAGTATTACTTCCGCCCGAAGGCTGCAGCCCGCGTTGTGTGGAAGGCCATCGTGAACCGCGATGTTCCCCGTCTCTACGTCGAAGCCAAAGCCTTCATGAAGCTCCGCTCGCAGCGCAATAAGGCTGCTCGCGCGAAGGCTGAAGAGAATGCGTTGAAGGCTCAGGAATCCGTGAGCATGAACGCTTAAGAGTTGAAAGCACTCGAATGAAAGCGGCGGGCTGCGGCCTGCCGCTTTTGTTTGTCTTCCCCGGTAGATCGGACCGCAGACCTATAAGAGTTATAGCTGATGCCAGGCCAAGACTCTGATTTACGATAAAAGTTCCAGTCCAGGCCCTGCGCCTACTGCGGCCCAGCCATCATCTAAATCCTATTCATGAAGCATTCTTTATCCTCGTCGCAGTATGGAATTCTCGCAGCCATCGTGCTAAGCGCCTCTATCGGAGACACTCTGCTCTCCAAAGGCATGTCGCAGATAGGCGCTGTTGACCCGCATCATCTCGGGCTACTCTTTCACGCGCTCTTCAATCCCTACATCGTGATCGGCATCATTCTGCTCATCGGCTTCTTCGCCTGCTACACACAGGCTCTAAGCTGGGCAGATCTCACCTTCCTGATGCCCGCCACCTCGCTGAACTATGTTGTCATTGCCCTGCTGGGCCGCTTCTGGCTGCATGAGACTCTTTCTTGGTCTCGCTGGCTCGGTATCCTCATCATTGTGTGCGCAGTCGGCTTCGTTGCTGGGGGCCCGGCACGCACCGAGCATGGCGACCCCAAACATCCCGGCCTCGACCAGATGGACTCCGGGGTGGCTCTGTGAGCCCGACTGTGCAAACGACCGCGCATCTCTTCCACGTCTGGGGAGCGATTACCTTTGTTGCTGCGCTCGCAGTCGCCGGCGAGGTCCTCATCGCCGCTGGCATGCGCTCGATCGGAGACCTGGACGTCATCCGCGCGGACAGTGGCCTGCCCGGAGCGATCCGTGCGGTCCTCACCAACGGCAGCTTCGTGATCGGTGCGCTCTGCATGGCTTTGAACTTCTTCGCCATGCTCTACGCTCTCAGTAATGCAGACCTCACCCTCGCAGCCCCGGCCATCGCATCGCTCACCTATATCGGCAACGCCATCGCTGCAAAGATGTTCTTGCGTGAAGCGGTCGATCACCGTCGCTGGCTTGCGGTCGTCTTCGTCATCGTCGGCGTCATACTCATCTCGCGTTAGGCTGGAGCCTATACGAAGCCGAGATTTGCTGTAGCGAACGTGCCGATATTTGGAAACACCGTAGCGAGTTGGTTTGCCGGAACACCGAACCAGCTTGCCAGTGTCGCTGCGTACTGAACGCTGCCTGTTGAGGGGATCCAGCGACCGTTCGTTCCTGAGTCGTCTGTCCCGCCCAGTACTAGTGACGGGAAGGTTCCGTACAGGCTTCCGCCTTTGACCGCGCCACCGAAAACAATGTGGTGCGATCCCCACGCATGATCGGTTCCAGTGTTCGAATTTGGCTGGAAGGTGCGCGCAAAGTCTGACATCGTGAATGATGTAACTTGGTTCGCAATGCCCATCTCCGTGGTCGAGTTGTAGAACGCCAGCATCGCCGGGCTGATCTGCGACAGCAGTGAAGCCTGCAGCGCTACTTGATTCGAGTGCGTGTCGAAGTTTCCGATGCCGCAGAAGAAAATCTGCCTTTGAACTCCCAAGGCAGCACGCACCTGGATGATCTGCGAGATTTGCTTTAGCTGCGCCCCAAGCCCCGTTGCTGGAAACACTGTTGTCAACGGTGTCACCGACTTCGTCGCTGCCGTCAATGTCGCCGCGTAGCTGTACGCATTGCTGGTGATGTGGTCGTCCGCAGTAATGAGAGACACGCCGGAGTTGAAGGTGATGAGCGACTGGGCTGCGGTCTGCCGTGCGCTGCACTCCGAACCCTCCGAGCACGATGCACCTCCGAGATTTCCCGGCGACACAGACACAGGCGTCGTTGAAACGCCATTGCAGAAAAGCGTATCGCCTGCTACCGAGGTCACCATAGGGATTGTCGCGCTGGTGTTGTAGCTGCCGCTCAATACGTCCGAGACTCTGCCCGCCCATCCGGTCGTGGTAACCCCACTCGCCGCTGCATTCTGCCACTCCTCCTGCTGATCAGGATGCGAATAGAGGTTCGACGGATTCGCCGTACCAGCCTGATACTGCGCCTTCGTCAATGGCTGGGTCAGTGTGCCGACGTTGGTAATCAGCGCAGCCGCTCCGCTGTTATAAAGCGACTGAATTTCAGGCAGGCTTGGATGCAAACCGTAGTTGACACCATTCAGCCCAAGCAGCGTGTTCTGCGCAAGCGCGATCGAACTGCCGCCAGCCGTTCTCACCGACGAATAGCGGCCGTATCCGGCAGTATCTGTCGGGATGACCATATTGTTTGCGTCATTGCCGCCGTATAAAAAGATGCAAACCAGCGCCTTGTAGTCCGGCGTGGTAGCCGCTAGCGCGTTCAGCGCTCCGAACGGACGCATCCCGGCAAGATTGCCCGCTGCTGCGAGTGAAGCGTACTTGATAAAGCTGCGGCGACGAAGTTGCATAAGCCCTGCTTCCTTTCGCTTCGAAGATAGCTTCGAGCGAGCTAGTGAATGATCTTGTACTGCGAGGACGTGATGACGAGATACACAGCAACCCGAACACGCTGGGCGTTCGAGGTCAGCGGCGTGATGGCATTGATGATGGTCGTTCGCATGTTTGCCGGCATCTGCGAGTGCATGAAAACCTTGCCCAGATAGTCCGTCAAGTTCGCTGGATTCGTAGCCATCACACCCAGTGCGCTTGTGTTCGAAAGATCGACTGTGAAGCTCGCGATCTTATTGTTCACGATGGAGTCTGCCAGCGACAGCTGCAGGATCGAGGTTGCCGAGTTTTCATTGCCAAACTCCGGCGCATTCAAGGTGGTACCCGGAATCACATAGTCCGGCGGGAAGAAGTTGAAGACCGAGTTGGCGCGATAGGGACGTTCGCCAAGAGTCGTAGTGTAGTTGGAAAGGTTGTAGTAGGCGCCATTCGGATCGGCGTTTGTGAAGTTGAGTGCCCGCATCATCGCAGTCATAAACAAGATGGGTTCACGCAAATGACCGCCGTTATAACTGGCATTCGTATCACCGGCTCTTGCTTCGGTGTCCATAAGAATCGCTCGAAGCACGGCCTGCATGTCGCCACGAACTCCGTTGCCGTTGTTTGCAAAGATCGCCGCTACGCGTGAGACATACGCCGGGCTTGGCGTGCTGGTGACGAGATGCTGAATCAGCTGAGTACAAACGAACGGCCCGACATTCGAGTCAGCAAAGATGTTCCCCAGAGCTCCGTCAAGGTCCTGCTCAGCCGTACCGCCAGCATTCAACACTGTGCCATTCAGGAGTGTCTTCGCCGTGGTGTCGTGATACTTCGCCACTGCCACCATCGGATCGTTGTAATCGCCAGAGTTGTTGGGAAATTTCGTCACTGCTGCGCCACCCGGATTTGCAAGTGTCCATCCGGTATAAGCGCGAGCAAAGGCCTGCACCTGCGCCTGCGTATAGCTTGGGATCGGCGCGCCCATACTATCCAATTGATGCGTGCCGTCCTGATTCAATGCATACAGGCCAATCGTAAACAGCTGCATGTTCTCACGTGCGTAGTTCTCATTCGCAATCTGTCCTGCTGCCGGCGCTGCACTGTTCATCATGTTGAGGTAGCCGCCCATCGCAGGCGAAAGCGTGACGTCCTTCATGATCGTTGCAAAGTTACCGAAAGCGTCATTTGCCAGAGCGTTGTGGAACTGCGGAATCGCCTGCCCGGGAATCGACTGCGTCGAGACGACAAACATCTCCGACAGGGCGAACGCCACACGTTGACGCAACTGGTCCGGCCCTGTGATCGCCGTCGTCCACCATTCTGACTCGGCGCAGGGATACGCTGTGTTGCTGGAAAGGCAGACCGCTGGAAACGGGCTTACCGGTATCGATGCGAGCACTGTTGTCGGCATGTTGAACTGCTGCATCAGGTACGCATTCATGCCGACGGATTGCACCTGCGCAATACTCGCTGCCGTGGGACCGAAGCTGGTCTGATCGAGGAACCGTGCGGCCTCGGTTGGGGTCGCTGCCACATAGCTGAGGTTCGCCGTCAACGCAGAGGAGTTGACCGCGCCGGGATTCGGATTACTCACCATGACGGTGAGAGTCGTCGTGCCGCTTGGAACGTTCACAGTCGCCTGCAGCTCCGTCGACGAAACATACGTAGTCGTTAAGGCCGTTCCATTAGCGAGGATCACCGCGCCGGATACGAAATTGCTTCCGATTACATCGATGCTGTAGCTGAGAGTGCTGCCAACCTGCGTGACCGTTGTGCTGCTCAGCACAGCAATTGGATTCAGCAGGCTTTCCGTTACCGTAGCTGTCGCGGTAGCCGATGCCGCGCTGACAACTGAAACCGTCACCGAGGTCGTACCAGGCATGGCGGCAGGCGCCGTGTACAAACCGCTAGACGAGATTGTGCCTGTAGCGTTCGATCCCCCGGCAACGCCGTTCACCTCCCATACAACCGCAGTATTTGCACTGCCGCTGACGATCGCGGCGAATTGCGTCGTTTCACTAAGGCGCACCGTTGTCGCGCCGCTCAGCGCAACCGTCACGGAGGGCGTGCTGCCGGAGCCGGTCGATCCCCCCGAACAACCTGCAAGAAACGCCAGGGCAAGAAGTGCGGTCGCCGATGGGGTCTTCGGTGACGCACGAAACAAACGCAAATGCAGCATAGAGCAGCCTCCACATTTCGCAACGCGACACAAAACGAGATCGGTTGGCAGAAAGGGTCGTTAGCAACACTAAACCCAGTCTTCCAACTTAGTTTTGAATATTCTCTGTTTTATTTCGAGGCGAGTTCCAGCGCAGCACGAGGGGGCTTACAGCAGTCGCATCAGTCCACTTCCGGGAAGGTCAGCCGTTACGAACGAACGACCGCTGATCTTCTCTGCCGCAAGCCGTCCGCTGCGAACCGCGCCCTCCATCGTCGAAGGCCAACCTGTCTGCGTCCAGTCACCCGCAAGATAGAGGCCATCCCCAGCAACATCCTGCGCCGGGCGATAGCGATCGAGTCCCGGCACCACAGAGAAGGTAGCCCGCGCCTCCTTCAAGATGCCTGACTTCAACAGTGTCGCTTGCTTCACCGCCGGAAAGAATCGTGCCAGTTCCTCGAGCGAAGATGCGAGGAGCTGCTCACGCGTATCGTGCAACTCGGCAAAGGAAGCACTGATACAGAGCTCAAGATATTGCCCGGGCAACGAATCAGCCGGCGCCGGCTCAAAGCGACGAATCAGCGTTTTATTGAAGACCCACTGAATCCGCGTCTCGAGCAGCGCTGCATGTTCCAGCTCTGTCACCTCGCGATCGAACCACAGGTGCAGCGTCGTGATCGGAGCATGAATAAAGTGCTGCATCAGCGGCAGCGTTCTCTCGCGCTGCGGCGACGACTCGTCAAGCGTCACCAGCAGCCGCTGCACCTGCTCGAACGGCAGCGCCAGCAGCAACTTCGGTGCCTGCATCCGCGTGCCATCGGAGGCCGTCGTCTGCCATAGGCCATTGCTCAGCCGCTCGATGCGGTCGACGCTTGTACGCAGATGCATCTCGGTTCCCTGTTGTTCTGCAAGATCGGCCACCGCCGCATAGAACTCCGAGAGAGGCTGCGCAGGAATACCGAGCCGACCACCCTGCGCGGACTTCAGGAAGGATTCGTAGAAAACCTGCCCTGCGTAACGAGTTGAGCATCGATCGAAGGTGTCATTGAGAGCACCCACGATGATCGGTTCCCAGAAGTGAAGGATCGCGTTCTGCGTTTGCTTCGTTCGCTTCAGCCAGGCGGCGAACGACTCGTCGTCGGTCGCAGGATAGCCGCGCATAAACTCCAGCAGCCCTAGCGCGATGCGACTCTTGTCTGCAAGAGAAAGCATCGAAGCCCGCAGAAAACTCAGCGACGAATGTCCTGGCGAAGGTAGACCGCTCGGGCCAATCACGCTCCTGCGCGCGGGCCCACCAGCAGTGCCTGGCTCTAGAAAATTGTAGTGGTCATACCAGCGGATATGCTTGTCCGCTCCCGAAAGCTGGCAGAGGTCTATGAGGTTGGTGCAGCATCCAAGCAGTACATGCTGCGAGTCGATGACTTCCTCGAGAGCTGGATGCGCGTACGAGTAGGCGCGACCTCCGACATAGGGCTTACGCTCCAGTAAGGCAATGCGAGTGCCCTGCTTCGACAGCGCCACCGCTGCCGCGAGTCCAGCGAGTCCAGCTCCTACGATCAGCACCTCGGGTTGATTCGCGCTCGTCATCCCAGTACTCGCGTCAGCAGAGACTGTGCAACACCCACGCCGAGAATCGACAGCTTCTGCGACGTCGGAACCGACACACGCTCACGAAAGATGGCCGCAGGATCAGCAGCAATGCGATCAAGCAGACGGTGATAGATGCGAACCAATACCAGCATCGCTGGCCGTGAATCCGCATCGAGCAGCGGGATCAAACGATCGGCGCTCAGGTATAACGTCTGCGCCGTCAGCTCAAAGCCACGCAGCAGAGCCAGTTCGTTCGGCTGAATGGTCGCGCCATTCGCCAACTCTAGGATGCGCGAAGGATCGACCGCGTTCTCACGCAGCTGATCTGCTGAAAGATAGATACGCCCGCGCTCGGCATCTTCCTTCACATCGCGCAGAATGTTGGTCAGCTGGAACGCTACGCCGGTGTCGATGGCGAGCTGCTCGGCTTTCCTGTCGGTATAGCCGAAGATACGGATGCAGACGAGTCCCACGACCGAAGCCACAAGATAGCAGTAATGATGCAACGCCGCAAAGCTCTCGTAGACCTGCAGGGTCTTGCCATCCATCTCGTACAGCACGACGCCCTCTGGTTGTGACTGCAGGTCGAGCGTAGTTCCAGCAACGAGCTGCTCCAGCAACTCATCGGTGATGCCAAACCGCTTCTGCGAATCGTTCACTGCGAGAAAGACGGGATCGCTGGTCGGCGCAGACCGCGAGGCGCGCCAGTCTGCCGTCCATGCGGCCATTGCTGCTCGCCGCTGGTCGAGCGACATCGATTCATCATCGCTCAGGTCGTCGGCCTTGCGCATGAACGCGTAGATCGCACACATCGCATCTGACTTGTGCTGCGGCAACACGCGAAAGGAGTAGTAAAAATTCTTAGCTTCGCGCTTGGCGATCGCACGGCACTCTGCGTACGCTGCGACCAGCGAAGGACTCTGGGGTTCGGTCATCGTCGCACTCATGCAGCCTTCCTTCGACTTGACGGTTGCAGACTCGCCGTCAGCTTCCCCAGCAGCGCGCCGCCGAGGAGCTTCAACTTCGCTACCTTCGTCACAACGGGGCGCGCCTTCAGCGTGTTGTAATCCTGAGCCGCAATTGCATCGAGGATCGCAAGACCACCCTTGACGAAGAGCGATAGCGTTGCGGCGAGCTCGGCATCGACAAGGGTGACAATGCGCTGACCACTAATGAGCCGGGCTCGAGCGTCGTCGACGAGGAACTGCATCATGGCGCGAACATTGGCGTCAAAGTATCGCGTAAGGAGCTGCTCATTCGACACACCAAAACGCTCCATCGCATCCGCTGGAATGTAGCGCCGACCACGCTCGGCATCTTCCACGATGTCCTGGTAGAAGTTGGCAAGTTGCAGGCCCGTACAAATCTCGTCGGACAGCCGCATCAACTCATCGGAGGTATACCCGCAAACCAGAAGCACAAGTCGCCCAACAGGATTTGCAGAATAACGGGAATATTCTTCGAGCGTCGCGAGCGAGGCATGATGCGTGTAAACCTGATCCTGTTCGAAGGCGGAGATCAGATCGTCGAAGGGTTGTATCGGCAGGTTGCGCTGAGCGATGGTCGGCTGCAAGGCGACGAAGACTGGATGCCTGGAAAGTGCCGGTGTTGCGAAGCATTCGTGCAGCATCGCACGCCACTCGCTCAACAAGCGCGTGGCCGTCGCAGTGTCCGCGACCTCGTCTCCCAAGTCATCCGACGTGCGGCAGAAGGCATAGACGCTGTGGAAGTGGGGTCTCAACTGCGTTGGTAGAAAAAACGTTGCCACGTGGAAGTTCTCGTAGTGCGTGGTCGCAAGTGTCTTGCACCAGGCCTGCGCTTCCTCCAGCGAGGGACGCTGCGTCGGCGTGCGATAGAGCTCCGGTGCACCGAGCAACTGAGTATCGACTACAGCGCTCATGCGACCTCCACGGCCACTGCCTCGGCGGCTGGGACACCGGCATGCGGATGCGGATAGATCGCGATCTTGATCTCCGGTGCTGTGCCTTCGGCTGGTCGCGTCAACATACCGCGGAAGACCTCAGGTAATTCTTCAAGCGTGGACGAACCTGTAAGGAAGTCTTCACACAAGAAACGTCCAGAGCAGAGCAGATCGAACGCCGCGCGCGCAGTGGAAGGTGTGTGGTGAAAGCTGGCCTTGATATTCAAATCGGAGTAATGGATCAGGTTAGTGTCGAACGCTGCAATGGTTCCTGCGGGCGGCCCACCGAAAAGGTTTACCAGACCGCCCTTGCGCGCCAATTGCACGGCCCACTGCCAGGCCTCCGGCGTGGCTACGGCTTCGAAGACGACATCTGCACCGCGACCCTCCGGCGTCAGCGCGCGGGCTGCCGCGATGGGGTCTTCGACATCTGCGAGCCGAACGACTTGCTTAGCTCCAAAGTGCTCGGCCGTAGCGATCTGATCCTTACGCTTAACCACCGCGATCACGTTTAGGCCCTGAAGCGAGGCCGCATGAATGAAGAGCAGCCCAATAGGTCCGGCACCCAGGACAATCGCTGTCTGTCCAGCCGTTACGTCCGACTGCTCAAGTCCCCTCATTACGCAGGCCAGCGGCTCCGTCAGCGCGGCATGTTGAAACGGCATCGACTCCGGGAGAGTCAGCGTATTCTTCTCGACGATCCGCGCGGGGATACGGATGTACTCGGCGTAGGCTCCGTTGTTGAAGAGCAGGTCGTCGCAGAGGTTTTGCTGACCTGCCTTGCAGAAGAAGCAGATGTCGCAGGGCGCGGAGTTCAGCGGCACCACACGATCTCCGACGGCAAAGCGCGTGACGCCTTCTCCTGTTGACACCACAGTTCCAGCGAGTTCGTGGCCGAACAGGCGATCGAGCGTCAGCATCTTGGCGTGATAGCCGCGGCGATAGACCTTCAAATCGGTTCCGCAGGTCAGCGCAGCACCTACGCGGAGTACGAGTTCGCCGGGTCCTGCAACAGGAACCGCGACCTGCTCTATCGCAAGATCTTCCTTGCCACGCAGAACAGCGGCTGTCATCGTCTTGCCTGGTACATCGATCTGACCGGAGTATGAGACTTGGTTGGCCATCTCTCTATTTTCTCATCCATGGGATGCTTTGTGACGCGATCCACAGGATGCTGCATCTGATAACCTGAGCCTTAATCGACCCATGCCATTCGCCTCCCCAGAAGCGCTCGCAAAAAAGATCATCGGTTCGGTGCAAGAGTACTCGCTGCTCTCTGCCCGCGCTGTCGGAAATCTGTTCAGCAAGCCGCGCTACATCGCGGACACTTTTACACAGATGGACTCGATCGGCTTTGGATCGGTGCCGATTGTGGTGCTGACGGGCTTTTTTACCGGCTGCGTGCTGGCGTTGCAGGCCGCCGTTTCGCTGAAGGAGTTTGGCGCGGTCAATATGACCGGGCGGCTTGTTTCCCTGTCGATGGTGAAGGAGCTCGGGCCGGTTTTGACTGGACTGATGGTCTCCGGTCGAAATACTTCCGGTATGGCAAGCGAGCTAGGCTCGATGAAGGTCTCGGAACAGATTGACGCGATGCGCGCGCTGGGCACAGACCCTATTCGCAAGCTGGTGGCGCCAAGACTTGTGGCTTCTGTGGTGATGCTATTCTTCCTGACGATCATCGCGGATGCCTGCGGTACCGCCGGCGGCGCTGCGGTTTCAGTGCTGCTGCTGCGTCTGAACGCTGGCGAATTTCTGCATACCTCTTACATGGCTCTGCAGTATGGCGATGTGGTGGAAGGCCTGGTGAAGCCGCTCTTTTCGGGGTTCATCATCGCGACGGTGGGTTGTTATTACGGTCTGAAGACGACGGGCGGAACGCGAGGCGTCGGTCAATCGACGACGCAGGCGGTTGTGGTCGCTTCGGTGTCCATCATTCTTTGCGATTTTCTGGTGACGCAGCTGATGATCGGGATCTTCGGCCGATGAGTGAGCCTGTTTCGCAGCCTATCGTCGAGTTCCGTCACGTCTCGATCCACTTTGACGAGAACAAGGTTCTCAACGATGTGAGTTTCACCGTTGCTCACGGTGAGACGCGCATTCTTCTTGGGCCTGCAGGCGGCGGCAAAAGCGTTCTGATGAAGATCGCCAATGGTCTGATGATGCCTGATGAGGGCGAGGTGTTCATCTTCGGACAGGAGCTGAGCAAGCTGACTGAAAACGAGATGTTTGCCATGCGAGCGCATGTAGGGATGGTGTTCCAGGAGAGCGCGCTGTTTGATTCGCTCAGCGTCGAAGACAACGTTGCGTACCGACTGCAGGAGGAGCATTGCCCTGTGCAGGAGACGCATGATCGCGTGGTCGAGGCGTTGCGGTTTGTCGAACTGGAGAAGGCGATCGACAAATTTCCTTCGGAGTTGAGCGGCGGAATGCGACGACGCGTTTCGATTGCTCGGGCGATTGTGAGCAAGCCCGATTTGATTCTTTACGACTCGCCGACTGGTGGTTTGGACCCGATTACTTCGAACACGATCATTGAGCTGGTCGTGAAGCAGCGCGATGTGTCGAAGACGACATCCCTGTTGATTACGCATCGTTTGCAGGATGCGTTTACGCTGGCGACGCATCGGTTCAATCAGGAAACTGGACACATGGAGCCGATTCCGGATGGCGGAATCGATCCGAGCACGCAGTTTCTGGTGCTGAATGAAGGGCATGTCGTGTTCGATGGATCGACTGAAGAGCTGGTTCGGACTGACGATCCGTGGTTGCGATCGTTCATCAGCTAGGGACCCCCTCCCCCCCATACTTTCAGTGCTAAAGTATTGATCCGGTTCAGGTTAAGTGTGTTTTTTGCTCATTGAAGTCTAGAAAGAAAAGCAGCACGGGAGCGGATCCCGAGCTGCTCTTTTGGTTTAACTCTCTATCTCAATTATAGAAGATTGGGAGTAGTGAATGTGCAACTCTATTTGCCTTTGAATCAGGCGGTTGCAGGATTTGGGGGTTGACAGGATTCGGGCTTAACCGACCGCTAAGGTGCGGTGGAAGAGATCGGTCGCGAGGCCGAACATGGAGCGGGCGAGTTCGGGGTCGTAGCGGACGCCCTGGTCGCGGAGGAAGGCGTGGGCTCCGTTGACTTCGTGCCAGTTCAGTTTGGCTTCGACCTCGTTGAGACGGTGGAGGACGGCCATGCGGCCTTCGGTGGGGATGTGGGGGTCCTGGCGGCCCCAGACCATGAGAAGTTCGCCCTTGATATCTCCGGCGCGGGCCATGGAATCGTCCTTCATGCCTTCGCCGAGACCGCCCTTGTGGATGTCGGTGGCGTAGAAGCAGACGGCGCCGCGGACTTCGGGGTTCATGGCGGCGCGGAAGGCGAGGTGGCCGCCCATGCAGATGCCCATGACGCCCAGACGGCCGTTGCAGTCGGGGCGGGTGGGCAGGTAGTCGAGGACGGCGCGGGCGTCGGAATCGTAGCTGGCGAGGGGCTTGGTGGTCTTGAGGGCGTTACCGCGGTCGGAACCAGCCTGATCGTAGCCGAGAACTGTACCGAGCGGTTCGTACTCGTGATATACCTCGGGAACGGCGACAATGTAGCCGTAGCTGGCGAGCTGGACGGCGGTGCGGTGGATGGGAGCTGTAACTTGAAATATCTCGGAGTAGAGGATGATTCCGGGATAGTTACCGGGAGCCGCTGGGCGGACGATGTGGGTGCGCATGACCCCGGTGGGGGTGTCGAGGTCGATGTGCTCGGTGTCGATGACGATCATGCGGACAAGTGTACGCCAAGTCCAATTTTCTCAAGATAACAGGGGCAGGCATGATGAGTCATCGGCGCAGCCAGAGCCGGCTGCGCCGATGGTTCTTACTGGTGAACGTCGAAGCGGTCCAGCATCATAACCTTGTTCCAAACTTTGACGAAGTCTGTCACAAAGCGCTGCAGCCCGTCGCTGCTGGCATACACCTCGGCGACGGCGCGGAGCTGGCTGTTTGAGCCGAAGACGAGGTCGTTCCGTAACGCCTTGAAGTGGGGCTTGCCCGTGGCGCGATCTTCAAGTGTGAAGGTCATACCCGATCCGTCCTGCTTCTTCCACTCGTAGTCCGGGCTGGTAAGAACGCTGAAGAAGTCATTCGTGAGTGTTCCTACCCTATCGGTAAAGACGCCGAAGTCCGATCCATCGTGATTGGCTCCCATCACTCGCAGGCCACCTGCCAGCGCTACCCATTCGGGTGCACTGAGAGTCAGCAGTTGGGCCTTATCAAGAAAGAGTTCCTCGGGGGCGACCCCTCTGGAGATCTCGGCGAAGTTCTCGTCGGTATAGTTGCGGAAGCCATCGACAACCGGTTTGAGCCAGTTGGTCATCTCGATATCGGTCAGCTCCTGGGTCGTGTCGCGGCGACCGGGTGTGAAGGGGACAGAAGCTGAAACTCCGGCATCCGCGGCAGCCTTCTCAACCGCCGTGCAGCCTGCGAGGACGATGAGATCGGCGAGTGAGACCTTCGCCTTCCCTGTCGACTTGCTGTTGAAGTCATCCTGTACCTTACGCAAGGCGGCGATGACGGGGACGGTACGGCGGTTGATGGACCAGTCTTTCTGCGGTGCGAGTGCGAGACGGGCACCGTTGGCACCACCACGCTTGTCACTATTGCGATAGGTGGAGGCTGCCGAGAACGCGGTAAAAACCAAATCCGAGGTCGATACGCCAGCCGCCAAGATCGATTGCTTGAGAGAGGCGATATCAGTGTCGCTGATCGTGTCGTGATCGAGTGGCGGAATAGGATCCTGCCAAAGAAGGCCGTTTTCGAGCCTCTTCTCCGAACCGAGATAGCGCTCTCGTGGGCCCATATCGCGGTGGGTGAGTTTGTACCAGGCCTTGGAGAAGGCCTGCGTAAAGGCATCGAAGTCGTTGAGGAACTTCTCGCAGACTTTCTTGTACTCGGGATCGGTCTTGAGAGCGATATCGCTGGTCATCATCATCAGTGAGTTCATCTGGCCGGGGATGTGGGCGTCAGGCGTTTTTGGAGCCTCTGCACTGACGGGAGTCCACTGCAAGGCACCCGCGGGGCTTTTGATTTGTTTCCATTCGAACTTGAAGAGGTTTTCCAGATAGCTGTTGTCCCATTGGGTGGGGTTGGGGGTCCAGCTGCCTTCGATACCGTTGGTCATGGTGTCGGCACCAGAACCGGTGCCTTTGGGATTGTGCCAGCCGAGTCCCATGGCCTCAATGGGCGACATCTCCGGCGGAGCACCGATCTTGTCGGCGGGGACCATGCCGTGGCTCTTGCCAAAGGCGTGACCACCAGCGATGAGTGCCACCGTCTCTTCATCGTTCATAGCCATCCGGGTGAAGGTGATACGAATGTCCCGGGCCGATCCCATCGGATCGCCGTTGGCATAGGGACCTTCCGGGTTCACGTAGATGAGAGCCTGGTGGGAGGCAGCGAGGGGATTCTCAAGGTCATAGTCTGGATCACCGTTCTGACCGCGCCAGCGCTTGTCTCGGTTGACCATGCTGTCAAAGGATGAGATGTGGTTGGGATCCCAGACCTCAGGTCCCCAATACGTGGAGGTGTCTGCCTCCCACGCATCACGGCGACCGCCGGCAAAGCCATAGGTCGGGAAGCCCATGATTTCGAGGGCGCAGTTGCCGGTGAGGATCATCAGGTCCCCCCAGGAAAGAGAGGCACCGTACTTCTGCTTGATCGGCCAGATGAGACGGCGCGACTTGTCAGTGTTGCCGTTATCCCACCAGCTATTGATCGGAGCGAAGCGCTGGAGGGCTTCGCCAGCGCCACCGCGACCGTCAGCGATGCGATAGGTTCCTGCCGCGTGCCAGGCCATGCGAATCATCTGCGGACCGTAGTTGCCGTAGTCGGACGGCCACCAGGCGACAGAGGAGGTGAGGAACTGCTTGATCTCCTGCTTGAGCGCCTCAAGGTCGATCTTGCTGAAGGCCTCGGCATAATCGAAGTCCGTTCCTAGTGGGTTAGCCTGAGGACCATCTCGATGGAGAAGCTCCACCTTCAGGCGGTTCGGGTACCAGTCTGGCAGCTGAGGCGGCGTACCTGCGGCACCGCCGATACGGTCACCGCCAAACGGACACTTTCCTGTCATGGAATGAGATTGTGTGTTGGTCTTGTCGTCTTTTATCTGAAGCACGTGTGTGTCCTTCTCCGATCACTCGGAACACAGGTTAGAGGGAGGGAGAAAGCATCTGTGCTGACCAGGTGCCGTGCTGGGATCGTTCTGAATTTGGTGACTTGGAGCGGCGGACCGACTCGTCGAAATTGGACAGCCGATTGTTAGATTTTCTGCGTACGGTTGTATGGATGCCGCAGGTTGCCTGCGGGGTAGCCTTGCTGCGCAATGGACTTTTGCGGCGATGGTCAACGATGCTCATCAACGAGTATCGGGTCGAAACTTCTTTTCTTTATGGAGTTTCGGACTTCTGGGTGTTCTCTCTTCGTCAGGTCTTGCAGGGGGTGACTTGTTACGAGAGATGGGGCGTTGATTTTGGATGTTCTGCCTGAGGAGAGAAGGCATAACCCAGGGGCTGAAGCCCGATTTCGGAGTGATTCGAAGTGTCTGGGCTAAAGCCCAGGACCTATCCGGAAGCAAGATCAACGGCAAGAGCAAAGAAGCAGAGGCAGAGCAAAGAAACGACAGCAAATGCGAGGGCGAGCACGGCCGATTCGTTGGACATGGATCGGTTATGCCTTCAGAATCCGGTGAGACCCGGCCCTGGAGGGTCGGGTTACCTGAGTTGAGGCCATGCATAGAAAAGCAGGTGCTTCGCTTGCACCCCAACGAATAAAGAACGTTCGTCGGGGACCCGCCTGCGCTCAGGATGACAAGGTTTCCCGACTCGTCTCTCTAGGCGGGGTTGGCGCGGAGGAGGAGGCAGGTGATGTTGTCGGAGCCGCCTCGGGATTTGGCTAGCTGAATCATGCGGTCGCAGGCGAGTTCTACGGGGAGGTGCGCGGTATCGGCGATGAGGGTGGCGAGTTCTGCGCTGCTGACGTGGCGGGTAAGGCCGTCGGAACAGAGGAGAAGCGAGTCGCCGGGGTTCAGGGTAGCGTCGAAGAGGTCGGGGGCGACGTCGGGGTCGGCGCCAATGGCGCGGGTGATGACGGACTGGTAGACGGAGCGCTCGGCTTCGAGGGGGGTCATGAGGCCGCGGCGGACCTGCTCGGCGACGAAGGAGTGGTCGTGGGTGAGTTGGTCGGCGGTATCGGCGTGGAAGAGGTAGGCGCGGCTGTCGCCGACGTTGAGGACGGTGGCGAGGTCGCCGACGATGCGGGCGGCGACGAGGGTGGAGCCCATGCCGCGAAGCTTCATGTCAAAGGCGGCGTGCGCGAGGACGGCGCGGTTGGCGGCAGCGGCAGCGCGGAGCATAGAGCAGCGGGTACATTCGGGGTTAGCGTCGCGGAGGCTGAGGAGTTCCTGGCGGGCGACGTCGAGGAAGGTGTCGACGGCGATGCGGCTGGCGACCTCGCCACCGGCGGCTCCACCCATGCCGTCGCAGACGACGTAGAGGCCAAGCTCGTTGTCGATGCCGAAGCTGTCCTGATTATTGCGGCGGACGAGACCTACGTCGGTCTGGGCGGCAGCGTCGATCTTCGGTGCGACGATCATGCTTGGAGTCCTTACAACTTTGCAGGGAACGCTGGGGCCAGAGAAACAGTCCGCACGCCAGTATAGCCGATGAGATGGCGTAGTGCGAGGCGGTTCGCAGGAGAGGGGCGTGAGGACAGGGCCAGATGCGGATTCCTGCGCTTCGCTACGGAATGACAAAAAGAGGGGCGGGAGAAGCACAGCCCCGGGGGCTAAAGCCCCAAATTTCACTGAGCTTCGAACGGACGGGCTGAAGCCCGTCCCCTTCAAAACAGCATCTAATCCGACCTTCCCGAAGACGCGGGGGGTTCCCTGAGCGGCTGGTGGGCGATGGGGAGCGAGAAGGTGAAGACGGAGCCTTCACCCAGCTGGCTGGTGACGGCGAGGGTGCCGTGGTGGGCTTCGAGGATGGCTCGGCTGATGGCAAGGCCCATGCCGGTGCCGGAGGTGAGACCAGTTTGGGTGCTGGCGCGGTAGAAGCGCTCGAAGATGAGTTCCTGCTCGGAGGTGTCGATGCCCTGCCCGTGGTCGGCGACGGAGACGAGGACGGCGTTGGGGCGGGTTTCGGCGGAGAGGAAGATGGGCGAGGCGGAGGGTGAGTACTTGGCGGCGTTTTCGAGGAGGTTGGCGAGAACTTTTTCGATGTAGCCGGCGTCGGCGAGAACGGGGGGCAGCGCGGGGACCTGTTGATGGAGTTCGTGGCCAGTGAGAGCGGTGGCGCAGGCGCGCAGTGTCGAGGTGATGACGTCGGCGAGGTCGGTGGGCACGAAGGTCATGTGAACCTCCTGCGCGTCGAGCTGGGCCATCTCGACGGCCTGGGAGACGAGGCGGTCGAGGCGGTCGGTCTCTTCGTCGATGACGGTGAGGAGGTCGCGCTGGGATTCGAGATCGAGGGCGTTCGCGCCGCAGGGGTCGTGAAAGAGGAGCGTCGTGGCTGAGGCTTTGATCGCGGTGAGCGGGGTGCGGAGCTCGTGGGTGATGGAGTCGATCATGAGTGCGCGGAGGCGTTCGCTCTCCTTGGCGGCGTCGGCGCGGGAGACGTCTTCGAGGGCCTGGGCACGGTCGATGGAGACGCTGATGAGGCCGCCGATAGCTTCGAGGGTTTCAGGAGAGAGATGCACGGACTTGAGGATGAGCAGACCGCGGGGACGAACGCCGACGTGGAGCGGGATGCGGGCTTCGCGCTGGCCGAAGTGCGTGGCAGTGGTGCTGTCGGTGGTGGTGTCCGCTGAGGGCAGGGTGAGGGCGAGCTGGCGCATGCCGATTTCGTCCATGGGTATGGCTGCGGGGTCGCCGGCGAGGTAGCGACGGTCGCCGTCGAGGAGATAGAGCACGACGGCGTCGGCGTGGGTGACGAGGAGGATGGCGGGAGCAATGGAGTTGAGCAGGCCGGCTACGTTTTCTGTCTGGAGGAGCTCGCGGCTGAGGGTGTAGAGGACTTCAAGCTCACGTTGGCGAAGGCGGGCGTCGGCTGCTTCCTCGCGAACACGTTCGGATAGACGGGCTCCGACGACCGAGGTGGCGAGGAACGCGAAGAGGGCGAGCCAGTTCTGAGGGTCGTTGATGATGAGCGTGCCGATGGGCGGCAGGAAGTAGTAGTTGTAGAGAAAGGTGGCGGCAATGGAGGTGACGACGGCGTAGCGCAGACCCCAGCGCGCGGCGAGAAAGAGGATGAAGAGAAGCAGCGTGAGAGCGACGGTGGTCTGATTGACATGGAGCCAGCGACGATCTACGACTACAATTCCGGCAAGGACCAAGGCTGCGGTTGCCCACTTGACGACGGCGATGACACGCTGAGAGTTCACAAAGGAGATACTACGACGTTGGCGACGAGTGAGGCACCAAGGAAACGTCCGGAAGACTGGTTGCCTGCCGCCGAGCCGGAGAAGACGCGCGGTCGCTTGAAGGTATTCCTTGGCTATGCGCCGGGGGTGGGCAAGACGTTCAGCATGCTGAGCGAGGGGATACGGCGCAAGGCCCGCGGTGAGGATGTGGTGATCGGCGTGGTGGAGACGCACGGTCGCAAAGGGACGGCGGAGCTGGCCGTGCAGCTGGAACAGGTACCGCAGCGGGAGATCGACTACAAGGGCACGATGTTTACGGAGATGGACCTTGAAGGGATTCTGGCGAGGCGACCGCAGATCGTGCTGGTGGATGAGCTGGCCCACACGAATATCGAGGGCAGCCGCTTTGCGAAGCGGTATGAGGATGTGCTGCTGCTGCTTGAGAACAACATCGATGTGCTGAGCACGATCAATGTGCAGCACGTGGAGAGCCTGACGCCTCGGATACAGAGCCTGACAGGAGTGGCGGTGCGCGAGGCAGTGCCGGACTGGGTGCTGGATAGAGCTGATGAGATTGTGATCAGCGATCTGACGCCGGAGGCACTGGCAACTCGGATGCGGCGAGGGGATATCTATCCGCTGGAACGTGCGGAGAGAGCTCTGCAGAACTTCTTTCGTCGCGGCAACCTGATTGCGTTGCGCGAGATGGCGCTGCATCGGGTGACGCGAGCGGTGGATCGGACGCTGGATGACTATGTGAAGCGCAAGCAGCTGGGTGCGCACTGGTCGGTGACGGAGAAGGTGGCGGTGTGCATCAGCGCGAGTGCGCAGGCGAAGGACTTGATTGCGCGTGGGGCTCGCCTGGCGGAGGGCCTAGGCGGCGAGTTTTACGTGGTGCATGTGGCGAGTGCAAAGGATGAGAGCGTCGAGCGAAAGCGGGTGCTGGAGACGAGTCTGCAGTTCGCGCGGAACCTGGGAGCGCAGGTGGTGCAGCTGACGGGCAAGAATATTCCATCGACGACGGCGGCTTTTGTGACCGAGAACCGCATCACGCAGACGATCTTTGGGCGCTCGGCGCTACATGGGATGAAGAAGTGGATGTATTACCTGGCGATCCAGCGGTTCATGTCGGAGGCTCCGCATGTGGATCTGCACATCGTGACACATGAGGAACGGTAAGGCCGTATAGGATTCAAGTATGCGCATCCTGATTGTTGACGATGAACGGCAGATTACCCGAGTGCTGCGGACCTCGCTGCAAAGCAGCGGGTACGAGGTGTCTGTCGCGAACAATGGGATGGAGGCATTCAACCTGTTCAAGAGCGTTGCGCCGGACCTGATCATCACCGATCTGTCGATGCCGGAGATGGATGGGCTGGAGCTGACGCGGGCGATTCGCAGCATCTCCGAGGTGCCGATCATCGTGTTGTCAGTGCGAGGCCAGGAGCCGATCAAGGTGGCGGCGCTCGATGAAGGCGCGGATGATTATGTGACCAAGCCTTTCAGCATGCAGGAGCTGCTGGCGCGGGTACGCGCAAACCTACGCAAAGGCATGCGAGCGGAGCCTGAGCAGGTGGCGATCACGGTAGGCGGACTGACGATCGATACGGCGACGCGGCGGGTGAAGGTTCAGGGGGTGGAGACACATCTGACGCCGAAGGAGTTCGACTTGCTGCTGTTGCTCGCGGGCAGTCCTGATCGGGTGCTGACGCATCGGCATCTGCTTCGGAGCGTGTGGGGGCCTGCGGGCGAGGACCAGCCGGAGTATCTGCGGGTGCTGGTGGCACAGCTGCGGAAGAAGCTGGATGCGACCGACAGCTCGCGGTATATCGAGAGCGAACCCTGGGTGGGGTATCGGTTGAAGGGTCAACCCGAAGGTTTATAGGAAGCTCGTCTTCACAACTTCTTAATGCCTTCTCTACGAAATCTCAACGCCGTCCCTACGGACTTCCTACGGGGACACATCGTTCACTAGATACATGGAAATGTACGCCATGTCTCGCAGTGTCCAGTATCTGAGTTCTTCTGCAGCGCCCGGTCCGGGACGAATCCGGCGGACTCCCATGACAACCCCTCGTGCAGCGACTGCGGGCTGATCCCTGCAATGCGGTGACGCGTCCGCGACGCGATCTCTGCGACGCGGATGGAGTTCGGCACGGTGATCCACTCTTCAAAAAATCCAAGAGCACTTTGTAAAGGAAAGGCCAATTGATGTTCAGCAAGAAAGCAATGATGATGGCGGCACTATGGATGCTGACCGCACCGTTCGCGGTGGCACAGAGCAGCAGCACGAGTAGCAGCAGCGACATTAGCAGCAGCAACGGTCCCTCGGCGAGTGAGCCGCAAGCGGACGGGCAGACGGCGCAGACGGCGGCACCGACGCCTGCCGTACCGCTCGATCAGAGCTTCTTCCACCGACTGGGTCGCGCCTATGCGGCAGACTGGGCAGGCAATGGTCCCGGTACCGCAGTGCCGCAGGAGCCTCGCCGCGGCACGCCAGCGCCGCTTCCCTCCCCTCCGTACCCAGCGAGCGATTGGCCGATCGGCGGCACAGTCGTCGTTGGAGCGCCGGATGGACAGACGTATCCGCTGATGCAGGCCATCGATGCCAATAAAGATGTGAACAAGATCTACGGCTGGATCGAGGTCGGAGCAAACGGTTCTACGAATAATAAGACCAACGCAAGCAAAGGCATCGCGGCGAATGCGCCAGCGGCATATGACGTGTACTCGAATACGGTGCAGCTGGATCAGCTGGCGCTGTACTTCGAGCGGCTGGAGAACACGGCGCAGAACGACCACTTCGACTGGGGCTATCGGGTAACGGCGTTGTACGGCACCGACTACCGGTTTACGACGTCGCACGGTTTGTTGAGTCAGCAACTGCTGGTGAAGAACTCTCAGTACGGCTTTGATCCCGTGATGTTTTATTTCGATATGTACCTGCCGCATGTGGGCGAGGGCACAGTGGTGCGCGTTGGCCGCTATATTTCGCTGCCCGATATCGAAGCGCAGCTGGCGCCGAACAACTACACGTATTCCCATTCGATTCTGTACACGTACGATTGCTACACGCAGGTGGGCGTGAACGTAACAACGAAGATCAACAGAAACTGGACGGTACAGGGCGGCCTTTCGGCCAGCTGCGACACGATGCCGTGGACGACGGACGCCAAGCCGACGGGCAACGTATGCGTCGTGTTTACCTGGCACAATGGCGGCGATGCGCTGAACACCTGCGACAACACAATCAATGACGGAAAGTACGCATACAACAATCTGACTGCGTTCTACGAGACGTGGTATCACCGCATCAGCCCGACGTGGCACACCGATACCGAGGTCTGGTATCAGTACATGAAAGACGTGCCGAATATGTATTGGTACAACGGCGGCTATGCGAAGACGGCCGCGCATCCGTGGCCGGAGACAAATGGCGCAGGCGTGAACCTGAACTTCGGTGCCGTGTGTCAGGACCCGCGGCTGGCTGCGTCCAAACAGTCTTCGACCTGCTTTGCGCCGGAGTGGGCGATCACGAACTACGTGGAGCACAACTTCTGGCACAACACTGCGTCGTTGAACATCCGCAATGAGTATGTGGACGACATCAAGGGCCAGCGCACCGGCACTCCAGCGGCCTATGAGGAGCATATGGTCGGCTTCGACTTCTGGTCAGGTTCAACGATCACGTTCCGTCCTGAAGTGAGCTATACGAAGTGCTACAGCAAGTTCACCACGCTCGATGGCAAGCCGGTATCGTGCACGGACATTAGCGCAGGCAGTTCGGTTGCGAGCGACACGCAGGAGTGGCAGGCAGGTTCGCCAAGCGCGGCGTTGGCAACAGGACGCGGCAAAACATCGTCGCTTACCGTCGCTGCCGATCTGATCTGGCATTTCTAAACAAGATGGGAGCGGGTGCGCTTCACCCGCTCCCCTAACAAAGGTACGGAGGCAGTATGTACGACGTTCTGGCACTGCTGATAACAGGTGCATTGTTTGCGCTGGGGCTGGCCTACATGGCTGGCTGCCAGCGCTTGAAAGGCGGCCCTCGATGATCGAAGAGATCGTATCGCTCGTGCTGGCTGGGTTGTTACTGATTTACCTTGTGTACGCGTTGTTGCGTCCGGAGAAGTTCTAGATGTCACTGAATGGCTGGTTACAGATCTCCCTGTTCATCGCGCTGATTTTACTGCTAGCAAAGCCGATGGGCAGTTACCTTACGAGTGTGTTTGACGTCGATAGCAAGACGAGGCGCAGGACGTGGCTTGACCCTGTGCTTGGGCCCATTGAGCGACTGCTGTACCGGTTGACGGGTGTCGATCGCGAACACGAGATGCGATGGACCGAGTATGCGTTCGCGATGTTCGCGTTCAGCGCGGTCACGCTGGTGTTGACGTATGGCGTGGAACGGTTGCAGGGCTTCCTGCCGTGGAACACACAACATCTGCCGGGCGTTGCTTCGGACACGGCGCTGAATACGGCGATCTCGTTTACAACAAATACAAACTGGCAGAGCTATGTGCCCGAGACCACGATGAGTTATCTGACACAGATGCTCGGGCTGGCTACACATAACTTCTGGTCGGCGGCGGTGGGACTGGCTCTGGCTGTGGCGTTTGTGCGCGGTATTGCGCGGCGCGAGAGCAAGACGCTGGGCAACTTCTGGGTCGATCTGACGCGCGGAACGCTGTGGATACTGGTGCCGATCTCGGTGGTGTTTGCGCTGGCGCTGGTATCGCAGGGCGTGGTGCAGAATTTGCGACCGTACGATCACGCAAAACTCGTCGAGCCGCAGACGCTGACGACAACGGGTGCAGATGGCAAGAGTGTTTCGACGACGGTGACGACGCAGACGATTGCGCAGGGACCGGTCGCCTCGCAGGAGGCGATCAAGATGCTCGGCACGAACGGTGGCGGGTTCTTCAACGCCAATAGTGCGCATCCGTTCGAGAATCCGACGCCGCTGACGAACTTCCTGCAGATGCTTTCGATCTTCCTGATACCGGCTGGCTTGACGGTGATGCTGGGCAAGATGGTGGGCTCACCGAAGCATGGCTGGGCGGTGCTGGCGGCGATGACGATCCTGTGGTTCGTGGCAACGTTCGCTTGCTACTGGGCGGAGTCGCAGGCGAATCCGCTGATGCATAACGTGGACCAACGAGCCTCGTTGACGATGGCTGGCGGGAACATGGAGGGCAAGGAGGTACGTTTCGGCATTGCGAACTCTGCGCTGTTTGCCGCGGTGACCACGGACGCAAGTTGCGGTGCGGTGAACTCGATGCATGACTCGTTCACGCCGCTGGGCGGCATGGTGCCGATGGTGAACATCCTTCTGGGCGAGATCGTGTTCGGCGGAGTGGGTGCGGGCCTTTACGGCATGCTGGTGTTCGTGGTGGTGGCGGTGTTCATCGCAGGGTTGATGGTGGGTCGAACGCCGGAATACCTGGGCAAAAAGATCGAAGCCTACGACGTGCAGATGGCGATGCTATACCTGCTGATCTTTCCGCTGCTGATCCTTGGCTTTGCTGCCGTTGCGGTGATGATGCCGACGAACGGAGTGAGCGTGCTCGCCAACAAGGGACCGCATGGGTTGAGCGAGGTGCTGTATGCGTATGCGTCAGCGACGGGTAACAACGGGTCGGCGTTTGCGGGTTCGAACTGGAACACGCACTGGTACAACTACTCGCTTGGCTTCGCGATGTTCTTTGGGCGCTTCATGATGATCGTTCCGATGTTGGCGATTGCGGGCAACCTGGCGGGCAAGAAGATCGTGCCGGAGTCGGCGGGAACGTTCCCGGTGACGACGCCGCTGTTCACGGTGCTGCTGGTGTCGGTGATTGTGATCGTCGGCGCGCTTACGTTCTTCCCTGTGATCAGCCTGGGCCCGATTCTCGAGCACCTGCTGCTGCACGCTGGACACATGTTTTAGAGAGCTACTGGAGAGAGTATGTCAACGGCAAGTGAGTTGAAGGGACGCAAGTCCTTATTTGATGGGGCAATTGTGCGACGCGCGGGTGTGGATGCTCTGCGCAAGCTGTCGCCGCAGTTGATGATGAAGAACCCGGTGATGTTCGTGGTGGAAGTCGGTAGCGTGCTTACGAGCGTGCTGTTGATCGCGGACACGATGCGCGGGGTTGGACATTTCCGGTTCGATCTGCAGATCACGTTGTGGTTGTGGTTCACGGTGCTGTTCGCGAACTTTGCCGAGGCGATGGCTGAGGGCCGTGGCAAAGCGCAGGCGGACGCGCTGCGGCTGGCGAAGTCGGAGACAACCGCGTATCGCTTGAACAAGGCTGGCGTGGTGGAAGAGGTTCCGAGTTCGGATCTACGGGTGGATGACAAGGTGAAGGTGGTCGCCGGGCAGATGATTCCGGGCGATGGCGAGATCATCGATGGCGTCGCTTCTGTTGATGAGTCCGCGATTACGGGTGAGTCCGCGCCGGTGATTCGCGAGGCAGGTGGCGATCGATCGGCGGTGACGGGCGGAACCCGGGTGCTGAGCGATGCGATCACGATTCGCATCACTTCGAATCCGGGCGAGACGTTCCTTGACCGCATGATTGCGTTGGTAGAAGGAGCCGAGCGGCAGAAGACGCCGAACGAGATTGCGTTGAATATTCTGCTGGCCGGGCTGACGATCATCTTTCTGCTCGCGGTGGTGACGCTGCAGCCGTTTGCGATGTACTCCGGCGCGCCGCAGACGATCTTCGTGCTGATCTCGCTGCTGGTGTGCTTGATCCCGACGACGATTGGCGGACTGCTGTCGGCGATCGGTATCGCAGGTATGGACCGCCTGGTGCAGCACAACGTGCTCGCAACGTCTGGACGTGCGGTTGAGGCGGCTGGCGACGTGAACACGCTGCTGCTGGATAAGACGGGCACGATCACCATTGGCAATCGGCAGGCTGCAGAGTTTCTGGCGGCGCCGGGAGTGAGTGGCGAGCAGTTGGCCGATGCGGCGCAGTTGTCGTCGCTGTCGGATGAGACGCCGGAGGGCCGGTCGATTGTGGTGCTGGCGAAGCAGCTGTATTCTCTGCGCGGGAGAGAGCTGGCGAAGCTGAATGCCGAGTTCATTCCCTTCTCTGCGCAGACGCGCATGAGCGGTATCGAGGTGGAGGGGCGCAGCATTCGCAAGGGTGCTGTCGACGCGATTGGGCGATACCTCGAAGAGCATGGAGTGAAGATGCCGAACGAGGTGCGTGATGCCGTAGAGACAGTGGCACGCAGCGGAGGCACGCCGTTGGTGGTGGCAGAGAATGGACGGGCGCTGGGCGTGATTCACCTGAAGGACGTGGTGAAGGGCGGCATGCGCGAGCGGTTCGAGCAACTGCGGGCGATGGGGATTCGGACGGTGATGATCACCGGCGATAACCCACTGACGGCGGCGGCGATTGCTCGCGAGGCAGGCGTGGATGACTTTCTTGCCGAGGCCAAGCCAAAGGACAAGATGGACCTGATCAAACGCGAGCAGGCCGAGGGCAAGCTGGTGGCGATGACGGGAGATGGGACGAACGATGCTCCGGCACTGGCGCAGGCCGACGTAGGCGTGGCGATGAACAGCGGCACGCAGGCTGCGAAGGAGGCCGGAAACATGGTCGATCTCGACAGCAATCCGACGAAGCTGATCGAGATTGTGGCTATCGGCAAGCAGTTGCTGATGACGCGCGGAGCGCTGACGACGTTCTCCATCTCGAACGATATCGCCAAGTATTTTGCGATCATTCCTGCGATGTTTGCGGGCGTGTTCCCGGTGCTGAACGCTCTGAATGTGATGCATCTGCATAATGCGGAGTCGGCGGTGCTGTCGGCGATCATCTTCAACGCGCTGATTATCGTGGCGTTGATCCCGCTGGCGCTGCGTGGTGTGAAGTACCGGCCGATGTCTGCGGCGGCGCTGCTGCAGCGCAACCTGCTGGTGTATGGCCTGGGTGGCGTGATCGTGCCGTTTGTCGGCATCAAGCTGATCGACATGCTGATTGTTGCTGTCGGATTGGCGTAAGGATCGTCGCCGCTTCAAGCAAGAAGCAGGTCCTTCGCTTGCGCCCCAACGAACAAAGAACGTTCGTCGGGGACCCCGCCTACGCTCAGGATGATAAGGCCTGAGAGAGCATGAAAGGTTTTAGGAGAGATAGAGATGAAGAAGCATATTGTGACGGCGGTTCTATATACGGTGGTGACGGGTGTGTTGCTTGGGATTGTGTATCCGTTGGCGATCACGGGGGTGGCGCAGCTGCTGTTTCCTAAGCAGGCGGATGGAGAGCTGCTGACGAAGAATGGTGAGGTAATCGGGTCGCGGTTGATCGGGCAGACGTTCACGGGGGCCAGCTACTTTCACGGTCGGCCTTCGAATGCCGGAACTGGATACGATGCAGGGTCTTCGTCGGGGTCGAATCTTGGGCCTACGAGCAAGGCGCTGATCGATCGCGTGCAGGCGAGTGTGACGACGGAACAGGCGAATGGGGCGGTGCCGGTAGATCTGGTGACGGCTTCGGGTTCTGGGCTTGATCCAGATATCTCGCCTGCGGCAGCGCTGTATCAGGTGCCGCGCATCGCAGAGCAGCGCAAGATGTCGTCCCAGATGGTGGAGGCGCTGGTGCGAGGGCATATCACGCAACGGCAGTTCGGGTTGCTGGGGGAGCCGAGGGTGAATGTGCTCGAGTTGAACCTGGCGCTGGATGAGATGGCGCGAAAGGAATAAGTTTGGCGCGAAAGGAATAGCCTGTACCGAAATTATTTATTGGATGACAGTTATTTCATCGATGCACATGGCGTAGTTAAGGTCTGTCGAGTCATAATTCGATATGGCTGAGAAGACCAACGAGACTGAGTTGATACCGGATGAGGCCTTGCGGCCGGAGGAGAGCGAGAAGACTCCTGCGAGCCGCCTGAGCCGCCGGTCGTTCCTATCGCATCTGGGTGCTGCAGGTATTGCTGTAACGGCTCCTCCGTTGCTGGCGGCTGCTGCTCCTGCGCTGGCAGAGACGCAGGCAACCCCTGCTGTCGCTGCCGGAACTGTGGCAGTGACGCTGAAGGTGAATGGGCAAGCGCATCCGATGCAGCTCGATCCGCGGACGACCTTGCTGGATTGCCTGCGGGACAACCTTGAACTTTCGGGCACGAAGAAGGGCTGCGACCATGGCCAGTGCGGTGCCTGCACTGTGCATGTGAATGATCGCCGTGTGAACAGCTGCCTGTCGTTGGCGGTGATGCACGAGGGTGATGAGATCACCACCGTCGAAGGACTGGGGCAACCGGACCATCTGCATCCGGTGCAGGCTGCGTTCATTGAGCATGATGCTTACCAGTGCGGCTATTGCACGTCGGGGCAGATCATGTCGGCGGCGGCGGTACTGAAAGAGGGCGTGGGGCCTACTGATGATGACGTGAAGCATGCGATGTACGGCAATATCTGCCGATGCGGCGCGTATCCAAATATTGTTGCGGCGGTCCAGGCGGCTCGGCGGGCTTAGGCGCTGGTTGGCATCCTGCATAAATGCTGATCCCTACGGGATGACAAACGAAACGGAATGACGAACGGTTGGGCAGGAGTTCACGATGGATGCGTTCAAGTTCAGTAGAGCGGCGACGGTAGATCAGGCGACGGTGTCGGGTGCCGGTCCGGTCAAGCCGATTGCGGATGTGCGGTTCGTGGCAGGCGGGACGAACCTGATCGACATGATGAAGCTGAATGTCGAGCGTCCGAAGGTGGTGGTGGACATCAACGGGCTGCCGCTGGATAAGGTTGAGGCGACGCCGCAGGGTGGACTTAAGCTGGGTGCGCTGACGCGAAACTCGGATGTGGCGAAGCATCCTGTGGTGGTGCGGGACTACGCGGTGCTCTCGGAGGCGATCCTTTCAGGAGCTTCGCCGCAGTTGCGGAACATGGCTTCGACGGGCGGGAACCTGCTGCAACGGACGAGGTGTCCTTACTTCCGCGATACGGCCCATGCGTGCAACAAGCGCGAGCCGGGTTCGGGGTGCTCTGCGATTGGCGGACATAATCGCATGTTAGCGATCCTGGGAACGAGCAAGGATTGCATTGCGACGAATCCTTCCGATCAAAACGTGGCTTTAGCCGCGCTGGAGGCGATGGTCGAGGTTCAGGGGCCGAAGGGCAAACGCAGCGTGCCGATGCACGAGTTCCATGTGGTGCCGGGGGCGACTCCGCACCGCGAGACAGTGCTGGGGGCAGGCGAGATCATTACGGCAGTGACGCTGCCGGCTCCGTTAGCGGGATCGAAGCAGGTGTACCTGAAGCTGCGGGACCGGGCGGCGTATGAGTTTGCGCTTGCCTCGGCTGCGGTGGTGATGAAGGTGGATTCCGGCAAGGTCTCGCATGTGCGTGTCGCACTGGGCGGCGTGGGTACGAAGCCGTGGCGGTCGTTCGAGGCCGAACATGAGCTGATGGGTAAGAGCGTCGATGCGGCGAACTTCCGCAAGGCCGCTGAAGTTGCTCTCAGGGATGCGAAGGCCAGTAGTGAGAATGGCTACAAGATTGAGCTCTCGAAGCGGTGCCTTGTGCGCGCATTGACCATGGCGAGTGTTTAAGCGGTTGTCCCTCAGGGGCTAAAGCCCCATTTTCAATGAAGCATCTATAGCGGGGCTGAAGCCCCGCCCCTACAAAGCAAGATGAGATGGCAGGCGGAGATTTCGACTTATGGATTTCAGCGAGTTTCTCGATTTTATTCAGGGCGATCAGAGCGCACCTTCGGGCAAGCCCGCTCCGGCCGCACCGCCCTCGGCGATCATTGGCGCTTCCCTGTCGCGTGTGGACGGGCCGCTGAAGACGACGGGCACGGCGAAGTATGCCGCAGACTTTCACCCGAAGAATCTGGCGTATGCCGTGCCGGTGTGCGCGACGATTGCCAGCGGCAAGATTGGCAGCCTCGATGCCAGCGCGGCAGAGAAGATGCCGGGCGTGGTGCTGGTGCTGCACCATGGCAACATTGGGCCCCTGTTTCGAAGCGGGTCGGGTGGGCGCAATAGCGAGGCGCGGCCTCCTTTTGAGGACGAGGTCATCAGCTATTGGGGTCAGTATGTGGCAGTGGTCGTGGCGGATACGTTTGCGCAGGCGCAGGCCGGAGCAGCGGCGGTGAAGGTGACGTATGTCGCTGACAAGTTCAATGTTTCGCCGAAGCTGGATGATGCGATCCCGGCGATAGGCGAGCCGGGTGGGCCGCGTGTGGCGAGCCATCGCGGGGACTTCGAAGCGGCGTTTGCCTCGGCTCCAGTGAAGGTGGATGCGGTGTACAGCACTCCGGTCGAGACGCATAACCCGATGGAGATGCATGCCACGACCGCAGTGTGGGATGGCAAGAAGGTCACGCTGTACGAGAGCTCGCAGGGCGTGATGAACCACTTGGGCGTGATGGCCCAGGTGCTGGGCGTGCCGAAGGAAAATATCGAGGTAGTCTCGCTGTTCATCGGATCGGGATTCGGCGGAAAGCTGTTTCCCTGGCCTCACTCGGCGATGACGGCTGTGGCGGCGCGCAAGCTGAATCGGCCGGTAAAGCTGATGGTGAGCCGGAAGATGATGTTCTCGAACGTGGGACACAGGCCGAGGACGGAGCAACGGATGCGGCTGGGTGCCACGCAGGACGGCAAGCTGCTGGCGCTGGGGCAGGACTATCGGAACCACACCTCGTTCGGAGATGAGATTCGCGAGAACTGCGGCGAGGCGACACCGTTTATCTACAGCACGGCGAACCTCCGCGTGAGCTCGGCGTTAGTGAAGAGAAATGTAGGGACACCGACTCCAATGCGCGGACCGGGCGCTGTTCCCGGCCTGTTCGCGGTGGAATCGGCTATGGATGAGCTGGCGATTGCGCTGAAGATGGACCCCGTGGCTTTGCGGATGGGCCTCGATACGCAGACGGACGAGAGCACAGGTAAGCCTTTTTCTTCTCGCCATTTGAAGGAATGTCTTCAAGTTGGATCCGAGAAGTTTGGCTGGTCGAAGTACACGCCTGCCGTGGGCTCAATGCGCAAAGGCGACCTGGTGCTGGGTTGGGGTGTCGCGTGTGCAAGCTGGAGTGCGGGACGCGGTGTGAGCCAGGCGAGTCTGAGTCTGCTGCAGAACGGGCGGATTCGGGTGAGCTCGGGCACGCAGGATATCGGAACCGGAACTTATACGGTGGTCGCGCAGATTGTGAGCGATAAGACGGGTGTGCCGCTGGACCGCATCGACGTGAAGCTCGGCAACAGTTCCTATGTGCCGGGGCCGATGTCGGGTGGCTCGACCGCGACTGCTTCGGTGGTGCCGTCGGTGGCTGACGCGGCGAAGGCAGCGATCAAGACGATGCTGCAGATCGCTGCTGCTTCCAAGGATTCCCCCTTCTCTGGCAAGGATGCGGCGACGCTGGCGTTCAGCGGCGGCCGAATCTATGAGAAGGGTAAGGATGCGGCGACCGGCGTGCCCTTCGAAACTGTGCTGAAGTCTGCGAACATGGCGAGCGCGGATGGCGAGGGCAAGTCGGGTGGCCAGGGCTCGGACACGGATGCCAAGAACTACTCGATGCATTCGTTTGGAGCGCAGTTTGTTGAGGTGGAGTGGGACCCAGGGATTGCGAAGCTGCGCGTGAGCCGCGTGGTGAGCGTAATCGATGGCGGCCGGATCATCAATAAAAAGACAGCGACGAACCAGATTGCCGGAGCGGTGGTGATGGGTGTCGGGATGGGGCTGCTGGAGGAGACGATCTACGATCCTCGGAACGGTCACGCCATCAACGACAACTTTGCGGACTATGTGGTACCGACGAGCGCGGATTCGCCGGAGATCGACGTGCATTTCCTGGACATTCCTGACCCACAGATCGGCGAGTATGGAGCGCGCGGGATCGGCGAGATTGGGCTGGCGGGGATCGCTCCGGCGATTACGGCGGCGGTGTATCACGCAACCGGGGTTCGGGTACGGGCGCTGCCCGTGCGGGTTGAAGACCTGCTGACCTCGAAGGTTCTGATTTAGGGGGCGCAGGTAGCCTAAACGTTATATCGCAATACGGTACGTTACTCTCGTTTGCCGCATCGAACGCCCCAATTGGGCTGTTCGGGCGGCAAGCTTTTTTTTGGGGTCGCGGGGAGTTTCTTGATAGCGGAACTACGGTTATAGTCCGAAGAGAATCTCAATTCCTTTGGATGCGAAGCAGGCGACGATGTATCGCCCTTGCTCGGTGTGGGATTGAGCCTGCGGAGTTTTGCCATGCGTATGCTTTCGAGGGTAGCGGTCTGCGCCCTCCTTGGATCTCTCACCCTGTCACTAACGATGTCTGCACAGAGCCTGGCGAAGCCGACGCCTTCGCGCATCGTCAGTGCGATCGACAACAATCGAGTGGTGCAGTTGCCGGGAAACACGGCACCGATGGCGCGGGCGGAGTTCGATAAGGGGGCGGTCGAGGACAGCCTTCCGATGGCTCACATGATGCTGCTGTTGCAGCGCAGTGCGACGCAGGAGAGCGAACTGGAGACGCTGCTGGCGCAGCAGAGCGATCCGAGCTCGGCAAGCTATCATCACTGGCTGACGCCGACAGAGTTTGGGCAGCGGTTCGGGCCGTCGGACGCGGACGTGGCGCAGGTGACGGGCTGGCTCCAGTCACAAGGCCTGACGGTCGACAAGGTGAGTCACGGGCGTGTGACTATCCAGTTCTCCGGCACAGCGGCACAGGTGCAGACGGCGTTCCATACGGCGATTCACCGTTATGTGGTGGAGGGCGAGACGCACTATGCGAATGTGAGCGACCCGCAGATTCCAGAGGCACTGGCACCGGTTGTGGCGGGTGTGACGTCGCTGCATAACTTTCTTCCGAGGCCGATGTCGGTGGAAGGCCAACGGGTGAAGCGGGACGCGAAGAGCGGCCGGTTTGTTGCGGCGGACGGTGAGAGCGGCGGAGCTTCGGCAGAGTTTACGCGAACGAACTCAAGCGGGAACACAAAGGAAGACGTAACGCCGACGGATTTTGCGACGATTTACAACGTGCTTCCGCTGTGGAACAGCGGGATCAACGGCGCAGGACAGACGATTGCGATCGCCGGCGAGAGCGACATCAATCTGTCGGACATTGCGACGTTCCAATCGAGCTTCGGGCTGGCCAACAATGTGCCGAACGTCATTCATAACGGAACAGCGCCGGGGTATACGAGCTCGCAGGAGGAGCAGGAGCTGGACGTAGAATGGTCGGGCGCCGTCGCGCCGGGAGCAACGATTACGCTGGTGGTGAGTGCGAATACGAATACTACGGGTGGATTTCTGCTGTCGTCGGAATACGTGATCGACAACCAGGTGGCGACGATCCTGAGCGAAAGCTACGGCAACTGCGAGCAGACGCTTGGCACCTCGGGTAATGCGACCTTCAATTCTTTGTGGCAGCAGGGCTCGGCGGAGGGGATCTCGATCTTCGGTGCGGCCGGCGATCAGGGTTCGGCAGGATGCGAGAACTCGGGCACTCACACGTTGAACCCGGTGACGACGGGGCTAGCGGTGAACGGCATCGCATCCAGCCCGTACATCACGGCGGTGGGCGGCACGGACTTTCTGTGGCAGGAGAGCCCCGCGGGAACGTACTGGAGCGCGGCGAACGGAACGAATGGAGTTACGGCGCTGGGATATATCCCGGAGATTCCGTGGAACGCGACCTGCGTAAACCCCTACGTGGTGCAGCTCTATGGAGCTGCAAGCGCAGAGGCCAATTGCAATACACTGGCGGGCAATTCGGCGACGAGCAACCTAGTGTTCACAACGGGCGGATCGGGTGGAGTCAGCGCGTGTACAACGTACAGCGGTAATAAGTGTTCCGGGGGCTACACAAAGCCGTCGTGGCAGACGGGCGTGGGCGTGCCAGCGGACGGCAAGCGCGACCTGCCGGACGTGTCTCTGTTTGCAGGCTCGGGCATACCCTATGGAGCGGCGAGCACGTCGTACCTGATCTGTTATTCGGGGAGCTATCCGTGCAGCTATAGCAACAGCACGGACGTGGTGTATCAGGAGATCGGCGGAACATCGGTGTCGTCGCCTGCGATGGCGGGCGTGATGGCGCTGGTGCAGCAGAAAATTGGAAGCGCACAAGGCCTGGCGAACCCCATTCTGTATCAGCTGGCAGCGGCGGAGAGTTCGCTGGCAGCGTGCAACAGCAACACGGTCGGCAGTGGCAACAGCTGCGTGTTTTACGACACGACGACTGGTTCGAACTCGATGGCGTGCAAGAGCGGGTCTCCGAACTGCACCGTGGCGACAACGGGCGATTCACTGGGACTGCTAAGCGGCTACAACGCTGGGACCGGCTATGACCAGGCGACGGGGCTGGGATCCGTGAATGTGGCGAACCTGGTGGCGGCATGGGCAGCGGTACCTTCTGCGCCGATCACGTTCACGATCCCGAATAAGACGTACGGCACGGCTGCGTTTACGGTGAGCGCGACGTCGGCTTCGACAGGAGCGTTTTCCTACTCGATCGTGTCGGGACCAGCGACGATCAGCGGGTCGACGATCACGCTAACCGGGGCGGGAACGGTGGTGGCGAAGGCGTTCCAGGCGGCAGCGACAGGATATGCTGCCGGATCGGCGACCGCGACATTTACTGTGGCGCAGGCGACGCCGACGCTGACCCTGAGCATTCCGAACAAGACGTACGGCGTGGCTCCGTTCACGGTCGCGGCGACCACGAACTCGACAGGAACGCTGACCTACTCGATCCTGTCAGGACCGGCGACGGTCAGTGGATCGACGGTGACGGTAACGGGTGCAGGTACGGTGCAGGTGCAGGTATCGCAGGCGGCCTCGACGAACTACACGGCAGCGACGGCGACGGCAACATTTACGGTGTCGGCGGCAGCTCCGACGATCACGTTCAGCATCGCGAACCAGATCTATGGAGCAGCTCCGTTTACAGTGAGCGCAAGTTCGAACTCGACGGGGGCGTTTACGTACTCGATTGTGTCCGGGCCGGCGACGATCTCGGGTGCGACGATTACGCTGACCGGGACCGGCACCGTAAAGGTGCAGGCGTCCGAGGCGGCGACGACGAACTACACTGCGGGGACGGCGACAGCGACGTTCACGGTGTCAGCAGCGGCCCCAACGATCACATTCAGCATCGCGAACCAGACCTATGGCGCAGCTCCGTTTACGGTCGGCGCGAGTTCTAACTCGGCAGGAACGTTCACCTACACCATCCAATCGGGCCCAGCGACGATCAGTGGGTCGACGGTGACTTTGACCGGTGCGGGTACGGTAACGGTGTTGGCCTCGCAGGCGGCCTCGGGGAACTACGCGGCAGGGTCCGCGACGGCGACGTTCACCGTGGCACAGGCGACCGCAGCGATCACCTTCAACGTGGCGAACCAGACCTATGGCGCAGCTCCATTTACGGTCAGCGCGAGCTCGGCTTCAACCGGGGCGTTTACGTACTCCGTGGTGTCGGGACCGGCGACCATGAGTGGATCGACGGTGACGCTGACCGGTGTGGGTACGGTCGTGCTGCAGGTCTCGCAGGCGGCGACGACGAACTACACGGCGGCGACGAAGAATGCCACTTTCACTGTGACGCAGGGTACACCGACGATCACATTCACTGTGTCGAACCAGACTTACGGGGCGGCTCCGTTTGCAGTGAGCGCGAGTTCGGCTTCGGCGGGAGCGTTTACGTACTCGGTGGTATCTGGGCCCGCTACGATCAGCGGATCGACGGTTACGGTGACGGGGACAGGCACGGTCGTGCTGATGGCGTCCCAGGCGGCAACGACCAACTACGCAGCGGCGACGCAGAACGCCAGCTTCACGGTGTCAGCAGCGACCCCCACGATCTCCTTCGCCATCTCCAACCAGGTCTATGGGGTGGCGCCGTTCAGCGTGAGCGCGAGTTCAAATTCGGGCGGAGCATTTACGTATTCAATCGTGTCCGGACCGGCTACGATTAGCGGATCGACGGTCACGGTGACGGGCGCAGGGACAGTAGTGGTGATGGCTTCGCAGGCAGCGACGACGAACTATACGGCCGCGACGCAGAGTGCCAGCTTTACAGTCTCTGCGGCGACGCCAGCGATCTCGTTTGCGATCTCCAACCAGGTTTACGGAGCGGCACCCTTTACTGTAAGTGCCAGCTCGAACTCGACAGGCGCGTTTACGTACTCGATTGTTTCCGGGCCGGCGACCGTGAGTGGATCGACAGTCACCGTGACCGGTGCGGGAACGGTGGTGGTGAAGGCGTCGCAAGCGGCGACGACAAACTATGCAGCAGGATCAACGAATGCGAGCTTTACGGTATCGACCGCGACGCCGACCATTACCTTCTCCATCCCGAATCAGAGCTATGGTGCGGCGCCGTTCAGCGTGAGCGCCAGCTCGAACTCCAATGGAGCGTTTACGTATGCGATTGTGTCAGGTCCGGCGACCATCAGCGGATCGACGATCACGCTCACCGGTTCTGGCACCGTGACGGTGCAGGCATCGCAGGCGGCCACAGTGAACTATGCGGCTGGAACTGCGAATGCGAGCTTTACGGTGGCGCAGGCGAATGCGCCCACCATTCAGTTTGCGATTGCGAACCAGAGCTACGGCGCGGCACCGTTCAACGTGAGTGCGACATCGAACTCCAGCGGGGCGTTTACGTATTCCATCGTGTCCGGACCGGCGACCATCAGCGGGTCGACCGTAACGGTGACAGGGTCAGGAACGGTAACCGTGCAGGCCGCGCAGGCGGCTTCGGGCACCTATGCAGCCGGAACCGCGAATGCAAGCTTTACGGTGGCGCAGCCGAATGCACCCACGATTCAGTTTGCGATTGCAAACCAGAGCTACGGCGCAGCACCGTTCAGTGTGAGCGCAAGTTCAAACTCGACGGGAGCGTTCACCTACTCCATCGTGTCCGGGCCAGCGACCCTTAGCGGGTCGACCGTAACCGTGAACGGAGCGGGAACAGTCGTCGTGATGGCATCGCAGGCAGCTGCGGGCAGCTATGCGGCGGGGTCAGCGACGGCGAGCTTCACCGTGGCACAGCCGAATGCGCCCACGATTCAGTTTGCGATTGCGAATCAGAGCTACGGCGCAGCGCCGTTCAATGTGAGCGCGACGTCCAACTCAAGCGGAGCGTTTACTTACTCCATCGTGTCCGGGCCGGCGACCATCTCGGGATCGACGGTCACGGTGAACGGATCAGGAACAGTGACGGTGCAGGCCGCGCAGGCGGCCTCTGGCAGCTATACCGCGGGCTCTGTGACAGCCAGCTTTACAGTGGCACAGGCTCCGGCGCCGACGATCTCCTTTGCGATCGCGAATCAGGCTTACGGCGCGGCTCCGTTCAACATCAGCGCAACATCGAACTCGAGCGGAGCATTTACGTACTCCATCGTCTCTGGGCCAGCGACCATCAGCGGCTCGACCGTGACGGTGAGCGGGTCGGGAACGGTAACGGTCCAGGCCTCGCAAGCGGCGACAGCGAGCTACGCGGCGGGATCGGCGACGGCCAGCTTCACAGTGGCTCAAGCTCCGGCACCGACGATCTCCTTTGCGATTGCGAACCAGGCTTATGGCGCGGCTCCGTTCAACGTGAGTGCTACTTCTAACTCAACCGGAGCCTTTACGTATGCGATCGTTTCAGGGCCAGCGACCATCAGCGGCTCGACCGTGACGGTGAATGGCTCAGGCACAGTAACGGTCCAGGCCTCGCAGGCGGCCAGCGCAAGCTATGCTGCGGGATCAGCGACGGCCAGCTTCACGGTCGCGCAGGCACCGTCTCCGACGATCTCGTTTGCGATTGCGAACCAGACGTACGGCGCGGCTCCGTTCAATGTGAGCGCGACGTCGAATTCAACCGGGGCATTTACCTACGCGATCGCGTCAGGACCGGCCACGATTTCGGGATCGACGGTGACGTTGACAGGGACAGGCACGGTGACGGTGACGGCGTCGCAAGCGGCCAGCGCGAATTATGCAGCGGCAACAGCGACCGCGAGCTTTACCGTATCCCAGGCACCTGCCCCGACGATCTCCTTTGCGATTGCGAACCAGAGCGCGGGAGCAGACCCGTTTACGGTAAGCGCAAGTTCGAATTCTACAGGCGCCTTCACCTATACGATCGTGTCGGGACCGGCGACGATCTCGGGGTCGACGATTACGCTGACGGGCGCAGGCACAGTGGTGGTGATGGCCTCGCAGGCTGCCAGCGCAACCTATGCTGCCGGGTCGGCAAACGCCAGCTTCACGGTGACGTCGCTGGCGGCAAGCATCACTTGGACACCTTCAGCGACCTCTCTGTTTGCAGGCAATGCGCTGGGTTCAGGGATACTGGATGCGATGGGTAGCGTTGCCGGCTCATTGACGTATACGGCCACGCTGGGCAATGGAACAGCGACAGCGATCACGTCAAGCTCGACCCTGTTGACGCCCGGCAACTACATGTTGACGGCCACCTTGGTGCCCGCGAGCAGCAGCTATAGCACGGTGTCGCAATCGATTACGCTGACGGTGACGGGCTCGTATATATGGGTGGTGAACCCGTCGGGCTCGGTGACGGAGTTCCATGGCGCAGCGGCGGTCAATCCTGCGGCGACGGTGGGTGGAGGCGTTGGCGCTACGGTGGATGCTGCGGGTGATCTGTGGACCTTGAACGCCGGAGGCGGCAGCCTGGCAGAGTTCAACGCGAGCGGCACAGCCGTGCAGAATGGGCTGACAGGCGGAGGTCTGACGGCGGCGACTGCGCTGGCGATCGACGGCAACGGCACGGTGTGGGTGACGAACGGCAACAGCAGCGTCAGCGTCTTTGCGAAAAATGGCGCTGCGATATCACCGGCCACGGGATACACCGGCGGTGGGCTGAACGCACCGAGCGGTGTGGCGATCGACACGTCCGGCAATGTATGGATTACGAATGCGGGTAACAGCAGTGTGACGGAAATACTCGGCGGAGCAGCCCCGGTGGCACCGACGACGACAGCTGTCCAGAACAAGACCCTTGGAGTACGCCCATGATTGTTCACTCGACAAGACTCGTAGCGGCGGTTGCCGCTGCTTCCCTGCTGACGCTGGTGGGTTGTGGGGGAGCTTCCGTGAACCCTGGCACGACGACGACGCCTCCCATAACCACCACGCCCACCGTGGCGCAGGGGCACGTGTTTAGCGGGTCGCTGGCGGTGAGTGGAGCGACGGTGAAGCTGTACACCGCAAGCGCGACGGGCTATGGCACGGCTTCGACCTCGCTGCTGCAAACGGCCGTGACGACGGCCAGCGATGGTGGCTTTACGCTCTATGGGGACTTCACCTGTCCTACGAATGCGCTCGTCTACGTGACGGCAACAGGTGGGAACCCAGGCATTACGGGATCGCAGACGAACAGCGCACTGGCGATGATGGCAGGGCTAGGGACATGCAGCAGCATTACGAGCTCGACGACGATCCAGGTAAATGAGCTGACGACGGTGGCATCGGTGTGGGCTCTGCAGGCGTTTATGAAGTCTGCGTCGGCGGTGGGGACCTCGTCGACAAACGTGCAGGGACTGACGAATGCGTTTGCGGCGATCAACAAGATTGTGAGCGTGAGTGCAGGCACGCTGCCGGGCGCTGCGCTGCCGACGGGGGCTTCCCTGCCGACGACGAACATCAACACATTGGCGAATATTCTAGCGTCGTGCGTGAACAGCGTTAACCAGACGAGTGGAGCACTCAGCGCCAACTGCGGCACGTTGTTCACCGATACGACGGTCGGCGGCGTGGCGCCGACGGATACGATTCAGGCGGCGGTGAATATGGCCCAGCAGCCGTCGCTGAACCTGGCGGCGTTAAATGCATTGGCGGTCGCTGCGGGCAGTCCGTATACGCCTTCGCTGGGCGCGAGTGCGCCGAGTTCCTGGCAGATCGCGATCAACTATACCGGGGGCGGCCTGAGTTCGCCGAGCGCTATAGCGACCGATGCCAGCGGCAATGTGTGGATTGCGAATACGAGCAGCAGCAGCGTGACGGAGTTGAGCAACAACGGCGCAGCACTTTCAGGAACGACCGGCTTTACAGCAGGCGGCATTAGCGGACCTACGGCGATCACCCTCGACACCAGCAACACGGCGTGGGTGGCAAACGGCGGCAACAATACGCTGACGCATTTGAGCGCGACGGGTGCGACCGGGACTTCGATCACTGGCGGCGGGCTGAGCAAGCCTTCCAGCATTGCTATCGATCCGAACGGCGATGTGTGGGTGAGCAATGCAGGCAATGCGAGCCTGAGCGAATTTACCGCGGCAGGTGTTGCGCTCTCTGGCGCGAGCGGCTTTACCGGCGGCGGACTGAACCAGCCGGGAGCTATTGCGATTCAGCAGTAGGGGCGGTACGTTTGGCGGAGACGAGGTGTTTGGCGAGCCAGGCCTTCACCTCCACATCCTCCGCGACGAACTGACCCAGGCGGCGATAGCTTTCAAACTGCGATTCCGTGAACCATTGGTCGAGGGTGCTGTCGCTGGGGAACGAGGGATGCTGGCGCTTGTAGTTGCGCAGGTCCGCTGGCTCCTTGCCGGTGAGCGTGGACTTGAGATATAGCACGTTGCCGACGACAGGAACGGGCGTCGGGTCTTTAGCCGTAGGCTGGGCTGCGTAGAAGATTTGTCCTGTGGCGTAGGCGCATTTGCTGAAGCCGTCTCTACCAGGGATGATGTGCTTGATGTCGTGCAGCTTCGGCTTGCAGGTCTTCGCATCATTGTCTGGCTGGGCTGATTTGGCCGCGTCTGTCGAGGCCGACGCTTCGGTTGTTGCGGCCTCCGGGCTCTTCTCGGTGCCGTCCTCTGAGTCGGAGAGTCCAAACTTAATCTCTGCGCCGAAGTCGATGCGGCATTTGCGGATGGCCATACCGAGACCTTCGAAGACGAAGTCCGGATCTTCTTCCGCGTCGCAGATGACGATGGTGGTGCAGCGGCGGCGCACCAGCTCATACAGGCCCATGTTTTCGAAGTGGCCACCGTCGGATATGGAGACGTAGCGCGAGTCATCCGACACCTGACCGAAGAGTTCGCCAAGAAGGTACGGCAGACCGAAGGTGGGTGTGGCTCCAAGGACGCGTTTGTCGCGATCGGAGCGCTGATTGCGCGGGTTGGGCAGCCACCAGCCGAGGCGCAAGTTGAAGACGGTGAGCAGAAAAGACATTGCTGGCGAGGAATGAAAACCGTCGTCGGGACTGAGAGCAGCTCCTGAGGCCGCGACGACAGTGGCGAGATGCGGGCCACCGTCCTGATAGGCGTATGTGTTGGTAGGAACGAAGCCATTGAGGTGGATGCGCTTGCTGGTGCCTTCGGTCCAGCCGATGTCGTAGCCGCAGTAGAGCGGGGTGAAGGCGAAGGCGGCGGCCTTGCGTTCCTGCGTGGCGAGGTCGGCACCGAAGGTTAGGTTGAGTGTCGCACCAAAGATAGGAAACGGTCCTTGATAGCGAGGTGGCTGGCCTTCGGGCCACAGGGAGCTGGAGCCGTTACTGAACTTCGTAGGGAGCAGGTCAGAGAGGTGGAGGTGTGTGTCGCTACGCGCGAGGCCAGTGAAGGCATTGGGATACCGATCGGGGTTGGAGGCGCCGCCGTAGCAACGCGCGATGCGATCGCGGTAGAAGGCGTGCAATGAGAACTCGTTGATGTCGACGCGCCAACTGAGGAAGAGAGCCAAGGTGAAGGTGGAGAAGAGCAGGATGGGAAGCGCGATGTTATCGGGAAACAGAGACAGCGCGAACTGGGCGAGCCACGAGAGGCTGAGCATAAGACCCACGAGGAAGATGGGTGGGCCGAGGCTGGTGAGCCAGTCGAGTGGAGACTTTTTGCCGGAGGCGTCCTCGGCCCCGCCGTGCGTTGAGGTGCCCTTGCCGACGAGCAGGCTCGAGATGCTGGTGCCGAGCCAGCCGACAACCGCCGTGCTGAAGACGGCCCAGTGTATGTGGAAGAGCTTGGAAACAACGACGGGCCCCAGCAAGGAGCAGCCGACGATCGCGAGCCATGCAAAGCCCGCTAGAAAGCTAAGGGCACGAACGCGCGCGAGCCACTCTCGACCGGCGTCGCTCATGCAGCGGCCGATGGTGCCGATGGCAAGATCCATCGAGATGAAGACGACGCAGAGAAGCAGGATGGGAGTAAACGTCATCGCTATCCCGATGAGGGTTTCAAAGGAGAAGGCGATAGCGGAGAGCAGCAGCAGAACGCGCGCAACATGCAGCAGCAGAAGCGCTGTCCACACGCCAACGGCCATGGCAGCAGCTACGAAGGAGGCCCGATACCAGCGTGGAAGTTTGCGCGAAGTGCCCCAGAAGAGGCCGAAGATTAGCAGGCCCTGACCACTGAGGAAGGCTACCAGAATCCAGCGGTTGGCGGGCGGACGTCCGGCGGAGTTAAGAGGCGACCAAAGGGGATAGCAGAAGTCGCGGAACCAGAGACGGGTGTTTACGAAAAGATCCGAAGGAGGTTTGGGTGTGTCGGCTTTGCAGCAGGAGTCGCTGGCGCAGGAGGGATTGCACGATGTACCGGTTGTGGGTTTCTGGGGCTCGATAGGTTCTTTGGCGAGGTGGTGTAGCTGCCAGACAAGGCCCGCGATGCCGGGCTCTGGATTATGCGGGATGAAGACGTCTGTGTGTTTGGGCTGAAGTGCAGCAAAGGCGGATCGATACAGAAACGGAGATACGAGGAAGAGCGCGAGGAAGGTGGGCAGCAGAATGTCGAAGAAGACCCCGTTGCTGGTATAGCCGATACGTTTGCTTGAGGCGGCGCCGTCGCTGGATTTGGGCGCGCAGTGCTTCAGAAGATCGCTGGGATCTCCGGCTTGCTCCGTGCAGGGCAGCGCCGCGATCATGTGGAACAGCGCAACGAGGAAGAGCGCAACGATAATGGCTGCGGCTGGGAGCGGACCCGTGACGAGTGGGGACGGCTGCAGGTTGGCGTTGAACTTATGGGGGAAGTTCCAGAGGACAGGGATGTGCGGTAGCAGCAGCACGAAAAGTGTGGCCGCGACCAGCACGATCTGATTGAGAATGGTGTTCCGCAACCAGACGGAGACGGCGACCCAAGTGTCGGCAGCAAGCAGTCCACGTCTGGGGGTCAGGTAGTTGGAGTAGCGCCGCAGCCAGCGGATAGGTTCGGGCCAGTCCGTGCGGGTAGAGTCGCCTGGCAGCGGCTTGAGCTGCTCCTGCACCTTGTCGAGGTTCTCGCAGAGTATCCAGGAAGAGAGGAACTGGTGGATATAGCCGCCGCCTGAGATGGAGGAAAGATAATCGATCTCTCCGAGCTTGTTCTGTGCGGCGAGCCCTTGCAAGATGCCAAGGTTGAAGGTTGCGCTACGAATGCCTCCGCCGGAAAGACAAAGGCCGGTAAGCTTTCGGTCGCAGGCATAACGAAAGACATCGTCGGTAGGTTCGGCGGGGTGGGATGCGTACGTTGGATCGCCAGGACGCCAGCCGTCCATGGCATGCATCTCCTGCTCGAGTAGCCACTTACTTGGGGAGTACTGCACAAGCGAGGAGAAGCGTGCCTGGGCAGCGACGCTGGGCTTGAGATACGTACCGGCAATCTCCTCGATCCTGAGTGTGGAGGGATCGGGCGAGGTGGAGTCGAGGCCGAGAACGGCGCGCCAAGACGATAGCGTAAGTCGATCGGGGAAGGCGCGCTGAATGTGGCCTGCTAGCCCGAGGCAGTAGTGCCAGGATGGGTCGAGCGCAGGGTCTGTGTCTGCCTGCGCCTGCACCGCGGACGGCGTGGATTCAGAGCCTAGATCGGGCATGGAAATCGAGTGTTCCTCTCTAGAAGGTCTTGACGAACTCGATCAGGGCTTTCTTGTCCGAGTCATTGAGGCCAGGTTCATCGGGCAGCAAATCTGTGCCGAAGTAGTGTCCCTTGTTCACGATGAAGTCGGGGCATTTGTTGTACTTCATGAGCGAAGGCTCGACGTTCTTGAAGGTCTCGCGCACCTGCGCGTCGGTGGGGTTGGGTGGTAGGTGCTCGATGTCCTTCTTCAGCTGGTAGATCAGGTAGGCGACGGCGAAGTTGTGCTTGATGCGCTCCCAGCGGTCCGTACTGTCGCTGAGCAGGTTGATATTGGCGAGCAGATCGACGGGCGTGCCTGCGGGGATGGGCCCGAGCTGGATGCCATCGGCGCTAAAGAAGTTGGGAAAGAGCTTGTGCGCGAGATGCGTCATGCTGGCCAGCGGCTCCGGCAAGTAACCGGAGGAGACCCGGAGATAGCTCTGCTGCGTGGTGCGGTCGATAAGGCTGGGGCCGGGACCGCTCAGGAGATAGACGCCGTCCGGGAAGCTGGACTTCTGATCACTATCCTTCATGCGCTTTTCGGGCCACAGCATCTGCTCGATGGAGTCGTTGAAGCTGTTCATGCGGGCTTCGACAGACGGGCTGGATTCGAAGTGGCCGACGGTGTTATTGAGCAGGAAGGGTGCCGTGGACCAGACGCTGATGAGGCTGGGAGGCCGAGTATAACCGCGGCCCCCGTCGGGCATAACGTAGTCGGACACTTTGCTGGTGTAGGGGTCAGTGATGCGGATGGTGCCGACGGAGGGGAGATCTTTGTAGCTCTGCGAAGAGAAGTTGTCCCAGATGTTGCCAGCGAGGGCGTTGGTAGCCAGCGGGCTGCAGGCGTTGGTCTGCAGCAGCGTGACAGGGATGCGGGCATCGGTAGAGAGGAAGTTGTCCTGCAGGAAGTCGTCCTTGAGGACGATGTCGCGCATCTTGGCTTTGTAGTCTTCGGTCTGCGTGAGCTTCCAGTAGCGATTGAAGCAATCGAGGTAGCCTTTGCCGGCGCAGTTGGCGAGGCCTTCTCCGGGAGCCATGGCAGGCAGCTTGCTGGAGTGGCAGCGGGCGCAGCGTTCAGCGAAGACGATCTTGCCGCGAGTGAGAACGGCCTTGTCTTTGGTGAGGTACGCGGAACCGCCGGGAGCGTCGGCAAGATGCTGCGGGTCAGTGCTCTTCAACATGAAGAGAGCAAGGTCGACGGTCTGAAGCTCGTTGGCCTTCCAGTAGCTGGAGTTCTTTTCATTGACGGCGATCTCAATGGGGGTGACCTTCTTGCCGCCGACAAGCGCATTGAAGTGCTGCAGCCACTCTTCGCTGAAGAGCCCGATGTTGAGGTAGACCCGGTTGAGCGCGCCAAGAGCGCCTACGGAGTCCGAGCCATCTTTGAGGACGTGTGGCGTGTTCACCATGTCCGGCGCGGTAAAGAACTTAGCCAGGTAGTTATCGGGCGGGACGAACTGGTTGAACTGCTTGTTATCGAGGTTGCCGCCTGTGAGCTTTTCCTGTCCCCAGTTCAGCGCCATATCAAGGCGAGACTTGAGTCCGTAAACAGCATTCATGGTGCGAGGGTTGTTGATGTTATCGGTGGAGACGAGCGAGGTGTCGAGTGAACCGGGTCGTGAGGTATGGAAGAGCTGGAAGACGAAGCTGGACTTGTCGCCCTCCCAACCGAAGATACGGTCGATCCAGAAGTATTGCGCGCCGACCATGGAGCTGAGATTTTCGAGCTGCGGATTGTTGGGGTCGGTTGGCGGTTTGAGCGGGTTAGGCCCGACGTGGCAGAAGCCGCAGGACATACCGACGCGATAGGGCTTGATCAGGCTGCGATCGTTGTAATAGCTGGCGTCAGTGTAGTAGCGGACGGGATCCCACTTGGCCTTGGCGGCATCATCGAAAGCGGGGTTCGGGAAGAGTCGCAGACCAATGACGCCGGTACCTTCGCCGTAATAGGAGCCTACCTTGACGGTGGTACCGCGAGAGCCGATCTTGATGCCAGGATATTTCTGCTCGTTCTCGAATGGGTCCGCACCGCACTCGGGCTTGCGCTGGTCGAGCCAGAGACCGAAGTGATTGGGGTCGGGGCCTGTCGCTTTGACATAGCAAGGATCGTTTACGAGGCCAAGATAGTCCCAGCGATTATCGCGGCTGGCGGGCAGACCGGGGTGCGAGGAGAGTGTTTTTAGGAAGTCGAGCGTGCCGACACTCTTGACGGAGATTGTGTCCCAGAAGCGATCGTTGCCGCCGGTCCAGACGATCCAGTTATTGCGGCCTTTGACCTCTTCGGGCGAAAGCGCAATGCCGCCGTCCATGTCCTTGAAGTAATCTTCGTCTGCTCCGGGCATACTCTCGGCGCTGCGGCCTGCAAGGAGGGCCTCATCCTTGACGGTGCCTGCTTTGGAGAGTGGGAAGATGACTGCCAGCCCGAGCGCGACGATCAAAAGGACGACAAGGACAAGAAAAACCTTTGCCAGGCGGTAAAGCAGGCCATGCGGGCGGGCTTCAGTGTACATAGGTTGAGGGCTCATGCTTTGCCTCCTGCGCGTTCAGCTGCGCGGGTATCTTCGAGGATGACGTCGCTTGCTTTCTCGGCGATCATGTAGACCGCGCTGACGATGAAGTAGCCGGGGATACGCCGGAACACGGAGGCATCTACAACGCGGAGACCGGTTGTGCCTTGCACACGAAAGCGGCTGTCGAGCACGGCCTTCGGATCGCCGGACAGGCCGATGGGATTGGTGCAGGAGGCGTGGTGGCCCCAGGCCTCGCGCTGGATGAAGTCGGCGATCTCCGCATCGGAGCTAACATCGGGGCCGGGCCAGACCTCGGTCATACCGATGTGCTTGTGAATCTCCTGGTTCATCTCTCGTGCGAACTTGACACCCTGCACGACGGCGTTGAGGTCGTCACCTGAGGTATCGTTGCCCTCACTGAAGTAGTGAAAGTGGATGGATGGCGTGTCGCGCGGATCAGCACTGCGAAGCTTCACTTCGCCCGCGGTGTTGTTGGTGTGGGCTTTGAGAATGGCCCAGGTGAACATATCGCTGTAATGCTTGAGCGCGCCGGAGTAACCCGGGAAGTAGCCCTTGAAGTACGAAGGCAGGCCGAAGACGAAGAGGTCGGGATCAACCTTCGTGGGCACGGAGCGCTTGGTGACGGCGATGCAGGCGCCGTTCGTGGTGTAAATGCCCTTGCCCTGCTGCCATTGGAGGAAGCCCGGATCCGCTGGGCTCTCGGGAGTGGGCGGGGCCCAATTCAGGCCCTTGAGAATGGAGAACGGACGGCCCATCTCCGAGATGATGCCGACCTCATACCTGTCCTGCATGTTCTTGCCTACGGCAGGAAGGTTCACGACGGGCGAGATGCCGAAGCCACGCAGTTCATTAGGGTCGCCGATGCCGGAGAGCATGAGCAGTTGCGGACTATTAAAAGCACCGCCCGACAGAATAATTTCGTGGCGCGCGAGGACAATGGTCTTGACGGGCGTGACAGACTCGTCGGGGTTCCTTGAGGCTCTATAAAGCTTGCTGCCGGAGAGATATTCGACGCCGACGGCGTGGGTACCCTCGAAGACGACCCTCGAAGCGAGCGCGCCGGTGCGGATGGACAGCTTGCCATTCGAGGCTTTCACGGTATCCAGCAGGCGCTCGCGCGTACCGTTGCGGTTGCCTTTGTTTGTTGCGAGCGGCACCATGCCGACGCCTTCGCGGTTCTTGCTGGTGACAGTGCGCCAATCGTTCGAATCGAAGAGCGTTTCAAGATCGACGCGCAGGCAGCCGAGGTGGTTGGCGAGGCTGTTGAGGGCGGAGACAGCCACGATCTTGACGATCTCTTCGTCAGGCAGGATCACTTCGGGGTTCGCCGTCTGCGTGTGCAGCCAGCCGGAGAAGCCGTGCCTGCCGGGGTTGGTGCCTTTGCCTGTGAGGAAACCGACGATGGACTGCTTGAGGCGCTCGAAGACAGGGATGTAGTCGCAGTGTTCGAGACGCTCGAAGTAGCTGCGCATCTTTTCTGCGGACCAGGAAGGATCCCCTGTGAGTTTGGCCAGAGCTTCCCAATCGCTGTTCTGCGGGTAAACAGTGATCATGGCATTGTGTGCCGTGCAGCCACCGAGTGTGCCAGCACGAGGGTAGAGGATGCCGTCCTGCTGAGCGACGTACTTGGAATCGCGCTGCTGCATGGCCGTGCTGTCGTAGTGACGCACGAAGAAATCCCAGCTCATTTCTGGGTCTTCGCTGGCCAGGGTATGGAAGCAAGGCACTTTGTAGAAGTCGGTGTCGCAGTCGCCGCCTGCCTCCAGCACCAGCACGGTGTAGCCCGCAAGGGCGAGGTTGGAGGCGACAGGGCCGCCGCCCGCACCTGAACCGACCACTACGAAGTCGTAGATCTCATCTGTCACAAGATGCCTCGAAAAGTAAGAGTGATCACTTACGGGCCCGATGCATTACGAGGAGAAAGAAGAACTTCAGAAGAAAAAGAAATGCGTATGTGTAATTTCGACAAATGAAAACAGGTAGAGTGATCGGTGTCAAGCATTCATTTACAGCGCCAAACCCCCGGGCCATGCAGTGTTCGTTCGTATTCAGATTTTCTGACTCCGATAAGGATGATGCCATGCTGCGAGTTCGATCTCTTCCCTTCCTTGCCCTGCTCGTCTGCCTGACGGGATGCGTGCCGAATAAGCTTTATCGCCCGAAGAACCTGGCCTTGCAGAACCCACCGACGTTGCCTGGGCAGGTGGGGCCGACGCATTTCAAGCTAGGCATCGTCGAGTTCGACGACATGGGCGAGTCGTGGGAGAAGTGTACGGACCTGTCTGTGCCCACGAACTGTCAGCTCACGCGTGTGCTCGATCTGATCAAGACGGAGAAAGCGCGCACCCGCGACGTCGTCGTGGTGGTCTTTACGCATGGATGGAAGAACAATGCATCGCCAGAGAACGAGCGCGAGAAGAACCTCTATTCGTTCAAGGAACTGATGGAGAAACTGGGCAGGAACGAGCAAAATCGTTTCGGCGAAAATGCGCGCAGCTATATCGGCGTTTATCTGGGATGGCGTGGCGAATCGGTGCGCGGCTTTCTGGACGACACCACCTTCTGGAATCGGCGCGATGCGGCGGAGCGTGTGGGCAGCTCCGATTATGCTGAGGCGATCTTTCGCATTATGGGTGCGACCAAGCTGGGGAGCCAAAACTCGAAGATCGTAGTGGTGGGGCACTCCTTTGGTGCGCGCGTGCTGGAGACAGCGCTGACGAACACCTTCGTGAGCCTGCTGGTGCCGCAGCCGGATGGGAACGGTCAGATGGCACCTCCGACGATTCTTGCGCCAGCAGACCTGATTCTGTATGTGAACTCAGCCAACGACAGCCTGCGCACGAAGTCGATGATCGAGCTGATGAAGCGGTCGCAGTTCACGGTGGACCGAGGGACCGATCACTATGCAGGGCCGCTCTTTCTATCGGTAACCTCAACGGGAGATACGGCCACGGGCGTAGCGTTCCCACTAGGACAGAACCTGGATGCGGCAACGAAGTCGCTGAGCAATGGGTATATTCCGCAGACGATCCCACCCACACCATCGCAGAAGACATTTTTCACGCATACGCCGGGGCATACTCCTTATCTCTATAGCCACCAGGTACAGCCGGTGACGGGGTCGTGTATAAGCTCGACAGCTCTGTTCCGGTTTGTTGCAGGTGGGCAATGCTTCGAGATGACGCCAGTCGCGAACCGCTGGAACGACTCTCCCTACTGGGTAATAACGGTGCCGCCGGCAATCATCAAAAACCATACGGACATCTTCAATCCGTCGTTTTCCACGATGATGATCAAGCTAATGGAGCAGTATGAACTGCTGACCAGTCCTGCACCTACCAAGATGATCCGTAAGCAGTAACATCAGGGCGCTTCATGTTGACAGCCCCGTTATAATGAACAATGCACGCTGCGACTATACGTGGCGATGCCTAGTGGAAGTGTGCGATGGAGAGGGGCTGAATCACCTTAGCCTGACTCTCCGGCGGACGCCGCTTCTTTCGGATTCTCCACCCTCTCGACAGGCATTCGACGGCAGGGTCAGACGACGCAGTGCGGGCGAAACCGCGATTGCGGATGCAGCACTTTGGAAGCACGGTAAGTGATGACGACAGCTCAGCAACATCCTCTACAGGCCATTCTCAAAGAACGCATCGCAATTATCGATGGCGCAATGGGCACGACGATTCGCACGTACGGAATGAAGGAAGCCGACATCCGCGGCGAGCGTTTCAAGAACTCTACGAAGGACATGCTGAACAACGGCGATATCTTTTCGCTGACGCAGCCTGCGATGATTTGCGATATTCATCGCCGCTTTCTGGAGGCGGGTGCGGACATTATCGAGACGAACACCTTTGGCGCGACCAGTATCACCCAGAGCGAGTTCTTTGTGGACGACCCACGTGAGCATGGCGGTCGCAAAGACCCTGAGTTTTATCAAAAGATCATCGACGACAAGATGCTGAGCGGGTTGGCCTGGGAGATCAATGAGACCAGCGCGCGGCAATGCCGCGAGTGGGCCGACCGCGTGGCGAACGACACGGGACGGCAGCGGTTCGTTGCAGGCGCGATTGGGCCGTTGACGGTGTCGTTGTCGAACTCGCCGGACGCCGACGATGCAGGGTTTCGGGTGGTGACGTTTGATCAGGTGAAGCAGGCCTACATTGAGCAGACGCGCGCGCTGATCGCTGGTGGGTCAGACCTGCTGCTCGTGGAGACGATCTTCGACTCTCTGAATGCAAAGGCCGCTCTGGTTGCGATTCGCGAGGTCTTCGACGCGGACAAGATCGAATTGCCCGTGATGATATCGGCGGCTGTTGGACGTGGCGGCGAGACGCTGATCTCGGCGCAAACGACCGAGGCTTTTTGGAATGCGGTGAAGCATGTGAAGCCGCTATCGGTCGGTCTGAACTGCTCTCTCGGGCCGGACCTGATGTACCCGTTCCTGTCGGAGCTTTCGGAGAAGGCAGACGTGGCGATCTCGTGCTATCCGAATGCAGGACTTCCGAATCCACTGTCGGAGACGGGCTTCGATCTCGGGCCTCCAGATATGGCGCGCTACCTCGGCGACTTTGCCAAGGGTGGCTTGATCAATATTGCGGGAGGTTGCTGTGGCAACACACCGGAGCATATCGCTGCGATTGCGAAGGCCCTTGAAGGTAAAGCTCCGCGTGAGCTGAAGGCGGCACGATGATCGAGACTAAGCCTTTACGCCTGTCAGGATCGCAGCCCTTTACGCAACAGCCAGGCGTTTACATCATGCTGGGCGAACGCACGAACGTCGCGGGATCGCCAAAGTTCGCGAAACTGATCAAGGAAGGCAAGTACGAAGAGGCTGTCAGCGTAGCCCGGCAGCAGGTGGAGAACGGCGCGAACGTTATCGATATCTGCATGGATGAGGGCATGATCGATGGTGTTGCCGCGATGACGCGATACCTGCAGCTGCTCGCGAGTGAGCCTGAGGTGGCGAAGGTCCCGTTCATGGTGGACTCCTCCAAATGGGAGGTCATTGAGGCTGGCCTGAAATGCCTGCAGGGCAAAGGCATTGTGAACTCGATCTCTCTGAAGGAAGGCGAGGACAAGTTCCGCGAGAACGCTGCCAAGGTGCTGAAGTATGGAGCGGCGGTTGTGGTCATGGCCTTTGATGAAGACGGACAGGCCGCGACGTACGAGGACAAGATACGCATCTGCGAACGCGGCTATCGCATCCTTGTCGATGAGGTTGGGTTTCCGCCGGAAGACATCATCTTCGATCCGAACATCCTGACCGTTGCGACGGGCATGGAGGAACACAACAACTACGCGATGGACTTCATCAAAGCCACGCGCTGGATCAAAGAAAACCTCCCACACGCGAAGGTGAGCGGCGGTGTTTCGAATATTTCGTTCAGCTTTCGCGGCAACAATAAGGTCCGCGAGGCCATGCACTCCGCATTTCTGTATCACGCGATTGCTGCGGGCATGGACATGGGCATCGTCAACGCCGGCATGCTCGAGGTGTACGAAGAGATTGATCCTGAGTTGAAGGTGCTGGTCGAGGATGTGCTGCTGAATCGCCGCCCGGATGCGACGGAGCGACTGGTCGATTTTGGCGAAGCGCTGAAGGCTGCGGGAACCTCGGGCTCTGCTGAGATAGAGAAGAAGGCCGAAGAATGGCGCAACGGTACGGTCGAAGAGCGGCTTTCGCACGCGCTGGTCAAGGGTATCGACGCCTACATCGAGATCGATGCTGAAGAGGCCCGCGTGAAGTTGGGACGGCCGCTGCTGGTGATCGAGGGTCCGCTGATGGCGGGCATGAGCGTGGTCGGCGACCTGTTCGGCGCAGGCAAGATGTTCCTGCCGCAGGTCGTGAAATCAGCGCGCGTGATGAAGAAGGCTGTAGCTCACCTGACTCCATTTATGGAGGCCGAGAAGGCTGCTGCAGAGGCTGCCGGTGAGGTGGTGAAGGCGCAGGGAAAGATCATTCTCGCAACGGTCAAGGGCGACGTGCATGACATCGGAAAGAACATCGTCGGCGTCGTGCTGGCATGCAACAACTACGACGTGATCGACCTCGGTGTAATGGTGTCCTGCGAGAAGATCCTGGAACGCGCGAAGGCTGAGAAGGCGGACATGATCGGGCTGAGCGGCCTGATTACGCCGTCACTCGATGAGATGGTGCATGTGGCGCGCGAGATGGAGCGGCAGGGTTTCAAGCTGCCGTTGCTGATTGGCGGCGCTACGACCAGCCGCGCTCATACGGCCGTGAAGATCGCGCCACACTATAGCGAGCCGGTAATCCATGTGCTCGATGCCAGCCGCGCCGTGCCTGTTACGACAAGCCTGTTGAGCGAAGATGGCAAGGATGCATTCGTTGCGGAGTATCGCGCAGAGTACGATGCCGTTCGCAAAGCGCATACCGCTCCGAAGCAGAGTGCCGTCTCGCTGGAAGCTGCTCGGGCGCGACGCACGCCGATCACCTGGCGCGCCGAAGATGTGCCGACTCCTGAATTCACGGGTATTCGAGTGCTCGATAACTTTCCGTTGGAGACGCTGCGGGAGTTTATCGACTGGTCACCGTTCTTCCATACCTGGGGGCTGAAAGGGATCTATCCACGCATTCTCGAAGACGAACGACAAGGTGCCGAGGCAAAGAAGATCTTTGCCGATGGCAATGCCCTGCTTGACGTCATCATAGAAAATAAGCTCATCACAGCTCGTGGAGTGTATGGGTTCTTCCCTGCCAATGCGGTGGGTGACGACGTGGAACTGTACACCGACGAGACGCGCACCAAGGTGCTGACGAAGTTTCATTTCCTGCGGCAGCAGGCTAACCGCGAGGGAGCGGAGCCCTGTCGCTCGCTAGTGGACTTCATCGCTCCGAAGGAGACGGGACTCGCCGATCATCTTGGCGCCTTTGCAGTGACGAGTGGCATCCATCTGAAGGAGCTTTGCGAACAGTACAAGGCCGATAACGACGACTACAACGCGATCATGGCGGAGGCTCTTGCGGATCGCCTCGCGGAGGCGTTTGCAGAGTGCCTGCACAAAAAAGTGCGTGATGAATGGGGTTACGGCCGCAGCGAAGGTCTGAGCCCGGCCGAACTCATCCAAGAAGGTTATCGCGGAATTCGACCGGCAGCGGGCTATCCAGCCTGTCCGGATCACACGGAGAAAGGCATTTTGTGGAACCTGCTTGACGTGCATGCAAACACAGGCATGATCATCACCGAGTCGTTTGCGATGTGGCCCGGTTCGAGCGTCAGCGGGTTGTACTTTGCGCACCCTGAATCGCGCTACTTCAGCCTGGGCAAGATCGATCGCGACCAGGTGGTGGATTATCACGAGCGCAAAGGCATGAGCGTCGAAGAGGTCGAGCGTTGGCTTGGGCAGAATCTTAACTACGATCCATCGAACTAGAGTTACTTGTCGCGAGCGCTGTGTGTCGACACCTGATCTACAATCCAACGATGACCCCGTTCAGTCGCTGGCAAAGTAAAAACAAGGTATTCACACGAGCGCTCGTACTTCTTTCGAGCTTTGCAGCCGGCACCGTCGCGACCTCAGCAGCGACTCCGGCACAGAGTGGACTGGCGATCATGGGCGCCACGGTGTTCAGCGCGACCGGGGCTGCGCCACTCAGCGAAACGGTATTGATCAGCAACGGTCGCATCATAGCTGTTGGGTCCGATCTGGCGGTGCCCGCGGGATATCACAGAATCGACGCCTCTGGAGAGGCATTGCTGCCGGGCTTCTTCGACCTGCACACACACTGGACGCCCGGCGGAGTTCCACGTGACACACCGCTAATTGCCAACGCAGATCTAGCAGCAGGAGTTACGACTTCAAATGATTTCAATGCCTCGCCGGAGTCGTTTGAGGCAAGACGGCAATGGCTGTCAACGCTCATTGCGCCGCATGTGAACCTTTGCGGGCGACTGAGCACTCCAGGTGGTCATGGCGCGGACTGGGCCGACACAGAAACGACCAAGTGGGTGAACACACCCGCGGCGGCGCGTGCCGGCGTCGATGCAATCGAAGCCTACAACCCTGACTGCCTGGGCGAGGTGATGACCGATGGCTGGCGTTATGGCACCGCACCCGACATGACCAGCATGAATGAGGATACGATCGCGGCGCTGGTAGACGAGGCACACAAATATCACCTGCCCGTACTCACGCATACAGTGACGGTGACGAAGGGTGCGGAGGCCGGCGAGGCGAAGGTAGACATCATCGCTCATGCCCTGCAGGACCGAGACATTGATGACGCGACTATCGCCGCGATCAAGCAGGGTGGCAGTGCGCTCGCTCCCACGCTTGCCGTGTACGAGCCGAACAAACCCGGCCACAGCGGTGCGCCCTCCGCACAGTCTTTGCGCAAGTGGGATTTTGCGTTGCGCAACACACTCAAGCTCTACAACGCGGGCGTGCCGATCGCGCTTGGTACAGACGCGGGCATGCCCGCAACGTTGCATGGCAAGGCTGCGCTGCGAGAGATGGAGTTGCTGGTGAAGGCTGGCATCCCAGCATCAGCCGCGCTAATTGCAGGCACGGCGAACAGCGCCGGGGCGATGGGAGAACTGGCTGACCGTGGCACGATTGAAGTGGGTAAGCGCGCTGATCTTGTTTTGATTCAAGGCAAGCCGTGGGACGATATCGCCGACGTGGAGAAGATCGATCGTGTCTTCGTTGACGGCAGACTTGTTTCTGGGTCAGGAGCACCGCCCCCCAATGGAGATTTGCCGATGCCTGCGGTGAAGGTGAACGCGCTGATCGATAACTTTGAGCGCGCCGATGGACGCTCCAATTTGAATACCTTGGTGGTTACCAATCCAGATGGTGGGCTCGATCGCAGTCAGGAGATCTTGCAGGTGATTCCACGAAGCGATAGCGACCATGCACTGCTGATGACGGCGAAGATGGCGGTGAAGGAGAACGCGACCGTCAGTGTGATCCTTCCCCTGACAAAGGGTTCTATCGCCCCGGCAGACCTGCGCGCGTATCACGGAGTTCGGTTCGAGCTGCGCGGGGATGGCGACTACGAGGTTGTCTTCAACAGTCTGAAAGGTACATGGGTTGCGGCCGCCTCGGGCTCTGGCTCGTGGAAGACCATTGAGCTTCCTTTCACTGCGTTCCAACATGCAAGCAGAACACTGAAAAATGAAGCTGAGCCGGTCTGGACGGGGAATGACTTGACGGAACTGGAGATCGTCGATCATCGTGCGGCTGGAGCCAGGAGCTGGCTCGAGCTCGACAACGTCACGCTCTATTAACGGCCGCGTCAGAGGTCACAGGTTTGTTGTGGAGAATACGCTGTTGAGCGCTGCGAAGCTTCCTCGTGACAGCGTATTCTTAAGGCGAGGATTTCGATGAATCGTATTGCCCTCCTGGCCACCGCACTCTTCAGCTTCCCTGCCTTCGCGCAGACAAACGCGACATCCGACCACTTCATTCAGGCAAGGCAGGCTGAGGTCGAAAAGATCGCGGAGAGTCTGTATTCCACCCATCTGGATAGCAGATGGACACTACACACCGTTGGCTCGTGCGGATCCTTTACGCACCACGCCTTCGCGAGCTTCGTAACGTCTACGCCTAAGGGAGCGCGATTCGTCGCAATCTACGATCTCGATCACGCAGCAGCGCGATCCGCCGACAGACCATGGGAAGGGGGTGTCCGGCTGCTGCGAGTGAGCGAGTTACCGGGCAATCAGGACGAGGCAGACCTTGTTCAAAATGCCCTGCTTGGTGCCTTCAACCATGCGGTACTGGAAGAGAAGACTACGCGCGGCCGCGAGATGGACCCTGCTGACGAGGCAGTATGCCTGCTCCTCCTTGCAGGTGAGAGTTTGCAGACGACAGACGCTGCGAGGGACCCGGATGCTCTTCGCTCGACCAAGCCTGTAAAGGTCAGCAGCATCCTCATCCCACTCGCGGCCAGTGCTGGCACATCCCGCACGGCATCGGTCTTGTTCAATCCCGACGGCACGATTGCTGCAGCAAGCTTGCTGGTGCGCCGAAAGCCGAGCGAAGTTGCCCCACAGTGATGACGTTGGTTTGTCTATCGGGACCGCATCTCTTACACTTGTAGGTACATCAAGAGTTGAGCGAAAGGCTCAACGCCAACCTGCTCCCGAGCAAGGTGGCGTCCCACGTGGGGAGATGCGGCCGTCCGGCAACCAACGGGATCACGTCGCAGATCACTACAGCTCATGATGCAGATGTTGATTGAGAGGCGTGACCATCGATGACCGATTTTCCCCAGCAATTTGCGAGCGACAACTACTCCGGCATCTGCCCTGAAGCGTGGGCAGCTATGGAAGCAGCCAATCACGGCCATGTGGCGGCGTATGGAGATGATCCATGGACGGCGCGGGCGTCGGATGCGTTCCGTCATCTTTTCGATACCGACTGCGATGTCTTCTTCGCGTTCAACGGCACGGCTGCAAATTCGCTGGCGCTGGCGTCGCTGTGTCAGTCTTACCACGGAGTGATATGCGCGGAATCTGCACATGTGGAAACGGATGAATGTGGTGCGCCAGAGTTCTTCTCCAACGGATCGAAGCTGCTGGTGGCGAAGAGTGAGGATGGCAAACTGTCGCCAGCGTCGATCCGCGATCTCGCCACCAAGCGACAGGATATTCACTATCCGAAGCCTCGCGTGGCGACGATTACGCAATCGACCGAGACGGGACTGGTGTACACACCCGAGGAGGTGCAGGCCGTCTCCACTGCCTGCAAAGGGCACGGGCTGAAACTGCACATGGATGGAGCGCGGTTTGCGAATGCGTGCGCTAGCCTGGGCTGCTCACCTGCCGAAGTGACGTGGAAGAGCGGCGTGGATGTGTTGTGTTTCGGCGGCACGAAAAATGGCATGGCGGTAGGCGAGGCAATTCTGTTTTTCGATCGAGCACTTGCACAGGACTTCGACTATCGCTGCAAGCAGGCAGGTCAGCTCGCGTCGAAGATGCGGTTCCTCGCAGCCCCATGGGTAGGCATGATCGAGAGTGAAGCATGGCTGACCAACGCCGCGCACGCGAACGATTGCGCACTCTACTTCGCCGAGCATGCCAGAGAGATCAAAGGTATTGAGGTCTCCCCCGTAGTTGAGGCGAACGCGGTCTTCGTGACGGCAGCAGAGGAGGTACTGGCAGCTTTGCAGGAACGAGGCTGGAAGTTTTACACCTTCATCGGCGGTGCCGCGCGCTTCATGTTCTCCTGGGATACGAAACGTGAACGCATCGACCAGTTATGCAACGACCTGCGCAGCGCTGTAGCGGAGACACTCACCGCCGCGGTGCGGTAGGCGATGCGACTGCTTGGCTTTTGTCGCCTGAGCCTATCGGCGTCAGGCGACAAAAGCGCTGCTAAATCCCGCAGAACGAAATGCGGCCATTAAATGTTGAAGAACGTATTCAAGAGTTGAAGTGGCTGCCGGTAGCCTCCGAGTTTTTTCCGCAATCAAGACGCACTTTACGAACTGAATCAGACTTTGCACGGTTGCGAGCTGTTCCGTATGCCACGACTGAACGCGTCTGAGACTTAGCGACAGGCTGTCGACGTAAACAGTACGGGCAAGGGCCGCTTACTGCGTGGTGTGAGATGTACGAAAATCGCGTTAGCCCATCCAGAGCGGAGTACGGCTAGAGAGGGACTATTCAGCCATAAACGCCTTATGTTCAGGGTTTATGGCGGGGACGACGGGGCTCGAACCCGCGACCTCTGCCGTGACAGGGCAGCGCTCTAACCAACTGAGCTACGTCCCCAAGCTGTTTTGCAACAACTGGATTTTCGTCACATAGAACGATCCGCTATGTAGCGGACATTTTCATTCTATCTTGTCTTCCGCTCAGACTCAATCCGCGGGGAATACCGCCGGATCAGCCATCGCCTCAACAAGACTAAGTCTATCAGAAGTCGGGCAACATGAGAGAGCTGCCACCTTTCAGCCTGTGCAATTCTTGCATGCCAGGTATCAGATAGCCGCAGAACGGAGGCAGGACAATGCTGTGTTCGTGACTGGGACGGATGAGCGATATCAGAGTGTCACCACTTTATGTTGTGGCATGTGCTCAAAGGGCCTGCAAGCAATGCCGGAGTAGAAACCGACAGAGAAACTATTTCCATAACTACTCATTTTTCCTCTACAATTTTGCGGAAGACTTGCCGAGGAATCATGCTGCATCTACGCTTTCAACTCCCTGCTCGCGGCCTGAGTGCCGAGTTCCTACTGAAGATCGTGCTGCTCTCTGCACCTCTGTGCACAACAGTCACTATGGCAGCGCAGAACACTGCCAGCTACACATGCAGCAAGGCTCGGCACGGTGAGCGCCAGTTGACAGCAGCCACACGTTACGGCGCCAGTTCCGCAGGCTGGGACCTGCAAGCCTCTCCGGGCATCGACTCTTCCGCGTGCAGCAGCGACGCTCCTTTCTTCTTTTCTATCGCAGAGCCCGATGGTAACTATCAGGTGACAGTAGTGCTTGGCGGCAGCCAGCCTGCAGATGTCACCGTAAAGGCCGAATCCCGGCGACTGATGGTCTTCCACGCCGTGTTGGCCGCGAAGGAATCGCACACCTATGTCTTCAACGTCAACGTACGCAGCGCTCCCATCGCCGGCAACCCAGCCAACAGCGTCAAGCTCAAGCCACGCGAGATAGGCGCGCTCGACTGGGATGAAAAGCTGACGCTAGAGTTCAACGGTCGGCATCCGAGTGTGCGCTCGATCGCTATCAAGCGCATCAACCTGCCCACGCTTTATATCGCGGGCGACTCCACCGTTGTCGACCAGGATAAGGAGCCATGGGCGGCGTGGGGGCAGATGCTGCCCGTCTTCCTTAACCGCAACATCGTCGTCTCCAATCAGGCTGAATCCGGAGAGACGATCCGTAGCTTTGTAGGCGAGCGTCGCCTGCCCAAGATCATGTCCACGATCCAGCCCGGCGACTACCTGATGATTCAATTTGGCCACAACGATCAAAAGCCCGGCAACGGCTACGTGCCCGCCGAAACGATGTTCAAGGACATCCTCCACAGCTACATCGATCAGGCGCGGGCCCACGGCGCGACCGTCCTCCTCGTAACGCCGATGAATCGCCGCAACTTCGATGCCGATGGCCACATCAAGCAAACCCTAGGCGACTATCCGCAGGCCCTCCGCGACGTAGCCACACAGGAAAAACTCGGCCTCCTCGATCTAAATGCCATGAGCAAGACCTTGTTCGAGGCCCTCGGCCCTGAAGGAACGCTTCACGCTTTCGTTCACTACCCGGCCAATACCTTCGCAGACCAGAAGGACGAATTGAAGGACGACACGCACTTCAATGCCTACGGAGCATATGAACTCGCTCGCTGCATCGTCCTGGCCATTCAACAACGGCACCTCGTGCTGGAAAAGTATCTGGTGCCGCACATCCCTCCGTTCGACCCAGCACAGCCTGATCCGTTTGAAGGCTTCTCGATGCCTGCAAGCCCATTCCTCTCCAGCGCAACGCCGTATGGCCGATAATTCCAACGTGTGTCGCCTTGGCGCAGGTCACAGCCATTGCGACATACGCTGGAATCGCCTACACTTGTTTTAGACGTTCGGTGTGACAACGGTCAGACCTGCGGTTACGAGTGGGCGGATAGCTCAGTTGGTTAGAGCACCTCGCTTACACCGAGGGTGTCGGGGGTTCGAGTCCCTCTCTGCCCACCACTTTTTTGCGTAGCGCTTTCGCCAGAGAGTGTTCATACAGAGAAAGCCTGAGTCTAGTTACGCCGTCTTATTCCAAAATCTGACAGGCATCGTCTCCCTAGTGATAAAAACTAGTCTGCGCTCTCAATCCTTGACGATCAAGCGAACCGATCTATCCGGTTTGTAAATTACGTGAACTCTGCAAGGGATCTCAGATTTAGAGAGATTCGACTCTGTTTCCAATAGCTTTCGCTGCATCTTGAGTGATTTTTCAGCGGTTTGAGTCGCTCTAGCCCGGGTTGTGGAACGGAGCTTCATTCCTGGACGGTCATTCTGTTTTACGCCAAAAGAAACACGCGCCGATGTATCTTTCTCGCGACCCCTGTCACTGCAATTTAATGCAGCGCGATACACCGTCGAAGAAAAGAGCTTTGAGATGAAATCGTAATTACGTCAGGTGAGTAGGCGATCGTTTCATTGCAAATTTGTAATTTTCTAGAGATTTGTCCGCATCGAACTTATTTTGAGACTCAATCAGATAGAAGAAATCGGACAGCGGCTTTGATCGCTCGGTGGCTGTAATCGCTCTTGGTGGCTGTATAAAACGTTCTCAGCCCCCTCCGAAGTCGGCACAGAAAAGGCAATTCCCTGTCTGCCCAAATCCATCAAAATCAAAGACCAGATTTGCCCATGTAGCAATTCCGACATCTTCACCGGAACGCGGGGACTTGTGATGGGCATCAAGTAGATCGCAGACTGTTGAGCAAAGTTCGTTCGCGGGCAGGTCGGCATTCCATAGCATGCAAGGTCCAGACGTACACTGCGATTTAGGGCACCCACGATCATCGGCTTCGTTCTCTTTACCGAGATGGCCAAGGGCACGGTCTCATGTCATGATGCACTCAATCAGCAAGATATACTGACATCCACATCGCTTCACCTCTATAGAGCTAGCACGGCAGCCATACAACCTGGATAAGGAATAAGAGCATGAGAACAAACAGCGGGGTGATGACTGCCAATAGCGAGCACAACCCCCATGGAGACGGCAGGTACATCCCGATACTGGATGGTTGGAGAGCCGTAGCGATTCTATTGGTGCTCGCCTTCCACGGCATTTACAATTCCGACATCACTGGGTACAAGCACCTGCAACTGGTTAGCCCGTTGGTGGGGCGAGTCGGTGCGATGGGCGTGTTAATCTTTTTCGCCATCAGCGGGTACCTCATTACGCAGCGCCTGCTCGTTGAAACTGTCGCTCGCGGTAAGTTTTCCATCCGAGAGTTCTACATTAAGCGCGTCTTTCGCATTCTGCCTCCACTCGCTGCGTATCTCTTTGTCATAGCCGTCCTCTTTGCTCTCGGAGTCATCCGACTGCAGGCCAGGGACCTAACGGCGCTCGTATTTCTTACCAACTACATTCGAGGCACCTGGTACACCAGCCACTTCTGGTCGCTGTCGGTTGAAGAACACTTCTATCTGGTCTGGCCTGTATGCGCCTTCCTGCTGGGATGGCGCCGAGCCATGTGGGTTGGTTTCGGCGTGATCGCTGCGGTTGCCATCTGGCGTCCGTTGGCATTGCGACAGGTGTCAAACCCTTCGGATGTCGCTGGAGTACTCCAGCACACTGACATGCGCATCGACTACATCATGATGGGCGCAGTGATGGCGCTTCTCATCCATTTCTATCCTGTGGTACTACCTGCCCTGAAGAAGATGGGGTCAATATATGGTTTGACTGCGCTCGTGCTGCTGCTCTGGCTCTCCACTCGAAACGCCTCGGTCGACATGCGGTCAGTGCAAGCGGTTATTTTCACACTCATGGTTTGCGTTTCGGCCCTTGCCGATGCAAAGCTGCCGCGCCTGCTTCTGAGCAACCGACCAATCCTCTTTCTAGGGAAAGTTTCCTACAGCCTGTACATCTGGCAGCAACTCTTTCTCGCGCCCACGACGCTCTCGGGGTGGAACTCGCCAAAGATGCTCCCTTTGAAGTACTTGGCTGCATTCGTTACGGCATACATCAGCTACCGTTTTATGGAGAAGCCGTTCACTCGCTATGGGCGCTCCATCGTGACTCGGCAACAAGCCCAGCGTCAAGCAGAGGCAAACAACACCCAGCACTCTTCATGCAGACGCGACTAGCCTATGCGCTGAAACCGTAGAGAGCTGGTAATATACCAGTTTCAAATAACGTTCTCCGCAAACGCCACCCTTAGAACGGCACACGCAAGCCAAAATTTCCGTTTTGCAGGGAACATGACCCTGAATATGGCATCGTTATTATTAACGTATGAAACTTGATCGAGCCTTGGCGTGGAAACTCTACGCATTCGCGCAGTTCGGGCTCCCGTTCCCGCTGCGGAAGCCACGGACAACGATAGAAAGACTGCGGCTGAGGTCATTGCGTTCTCGATTCGAACGCCGGAAGCATCTTTGGCAGCGAAAATGTCTTTTTATGTTTTTCGCCTGTTCCTATCCCTTCGCGATCGGATTTGAAACATGGCGAAACCTAAGCTTCCTGAAACAATCCCATCCAGAAGCTGGGCTGGGCGAGTGGCTGCGAATGTATTGGTTGGCTCTGGCCAACAACGTTCCACCGGTGGAGTATGTCCTTTACGGATTTATCGACCGAAAGCAGAAGGCCATGGCGAGCCAATACCTCTACTGGATAGACGGGCCGGCAGTTCAGTATCTGAATACCGTGCGTGGCGCCAACAATGAAGACGTTCAGGACAAAGCGCGTTTTGCTTCCATTTGCTCGAAACATGGGTTGGCGCATGTTGAGTATCTGGGTATATTCCGGCGCGGTGAAGCTGGACCCGGTCTGGATGTTCTATCGGCTGAAGAGTTGTGGGTGAAGCCGCTAAGCCTATCGGGAAGCGAGGGCGCAGAGCTCTGGTCCAAGCGATCAGAAGGCTACCAGGCAAGTGGCGGAAGGGTTCTGACGCGAGAGGATCTGTACGAACAACTCAGCAAGGGAGACTTTTTGCTGCAACAACGGCTCAAGAACCACCCCGCGCTGTCTGAGATGACAGACGGACGAATCATGACGCTCCGTGTCATTACTGCCCTTGGAAGAAACGGTGAAGTGGCGCTATTGGGTAATTACCTCTTGTTACCAACAGGTCCTGGCTTGACCACGACGGGGGGGACAGCTGTTTGCCTGCGATGGGAAGACGGGCGCATGTTACGGCGGCTTGGACAGCCAGGTTTGCGACCAGAAGAGCTTGGGGAGACTGGCGATGTCATTCCCTTCTTTGCGGAGGCCGTCGAACTATGTCGAAGGGCGCACGCCACTGCATTTCAGCGGTTTGTGACTTTGGGTTGGGATGTAGTTTTCACATCGGAAGGTCCAGCTTTGCTGGAGACAAACTCAGGATGGGGAACTTTGGAGTTGCAGCAGCTTTGGGGACCCCTCGGCCTTACCTCGCTTCCTTCGCTGATCGAACAGGAATGGGCGAGCGCAACGTCGCGACGATTGGTATAGATCGGCTGCCTGTATACAGTGCCCATGTGAAAGGATTCGAAAAATAAAGATGCGACTGATCGCTGGAATCTTGATGCTGAACGGTGAAGGGATATCTACTGAAACACTCCATCTCATGTGTGACGCCATGCGTGCTCCGGCAGATCGCCCCGCCCACGCTCGCGCTCGCGTAACTGTATGGCAGGAGGGTCCAGTAGGACTCGCCGTGCTGGATTCAGACGGCCATCCCGATTCTCTTTCTAAAGGACATTCCGGATATGTGCTCGCGGGCGATGTGCGATTGGATGAGCGTGCAGCCCTCCAACACGAACTACGAGTAGCGACGTTGAGCAATGCGGAACAAGATGAATCCAACCCAGCTAAGGCGAACGCTGCCTTGACCGTGGGAGCGATCGAACGTTGGGGAGAAGAAGCCCCGCTGAAGCTTCTCGGAGACTTCGCCCTAGCAGGATGGAATCCACAGTCAAGAGAATTAATGCTCGTGCGCGACCCGTTGGGAATCAGACCCATCGTATACGCGTGGCAACCTGGCAAATTCCTCGCCTTTGCTTCCTTTCCAATCGGCGTCCATGCCTCAGGCATGGTGCCCCGAGAGCTCGATACGACAGCTCTGATCCATGCGTTCTTTATGCAAAGACAGCCAGGCGAAACGTATTCAGCAGGAGTCAAGGAACTTATACCGGGACATACACTTCGTGTCCGCTGGTCGGGCTCGGATAGCGTGATCCGACTACGTCGCTACTGGCGACCAGAGTTGGGGAAATATCGGCACAAGAGTCCGGCGGAAGCGGCAGCAGAGCTGCGTCAATTGATTATTTCAGCCGTTGAAAGCCGGGTTGAGAGTACTGAAAAAGGCAGCGTAGCAGCTCATCTCAGTGGCGGCTTGGATTCTTCCGCGCTTGCCGTGATCGCCAGCAGAAAACTTGTGTCCGAGGGGCGAAAACTACTTGGCTACTCCTTTCTGATGGAGCCTCAGGAAGGCGTCCTTCATGATGACGAATCCCCTTACGTGGAGGCGGTCCTCGCGCAGGAACCACAGATTGACTGGATGCCAATATGGCCTCCAGACCCCATCGGATACTTGTATCAACACACCGACATCGATTGGGGACTGAGTCTGTGGGATAGAGATCCTGAGAACAGGGTGTGCGCGGATGCGAGTGCCAAAGGTGCGAACCTCATTCTCTCGGGCTGGGGCGGGGACGAAGGCGCGACCTTCAACGGGCGTGGCGCTTTGGGAGACGCCTTTCTCCGTGGGCGTTGGGGATACTGCCTACGCGAGATCGAGGCTGCTAAGCATTTGCGTGGCTTTTCTCGCAGATCAACGCTGCGAAGCGAGATCTTCGGTCAGGTAACGCCACTTTGGTTGACTCGGATGCTGGGACTGCGAGGTGATATCCGCGAACTCGCCGCATCATGCATGGCGATGTTAGCGAAGGATTCCGTATCGGCCGCGCAAGATCTTCCATGGACCTGGACGGAGATAACACCGAACGTTCGCCAGAATCAACTCAATCTTTTGAGAAGTCACCATCTGGCAGTACGCGCAACAAATTGGGCCTCTATAGGCGCCCGTTACGGCCAAGCCTTTACCTTTCCACTACTGGACAGGCGAGTTGTAGAGTTTGTGCTATCGCTACCCGCTGAGTGGCACATGCGCGAGGCACGCAAGCGAAGGGTCTTTCGGGATGCAATGGAGAACATTCTCCCCGAAAAAATCAGATGGCGCTTCGATAAGATGTCCCCGTTCCCCACAGCAGTCGGCACATTGCTTAAGGAATCACCGGCGATACTGAAGAGCGCAAATCAGCTCGCTAAAGTGCCGTTAGTGCTGAAAATCTTCAACATAGAAGCGGCATGCGCGGCCATCGTTTCGGCACGCAAGTCTGGCGAAGAGGATAGCTCGCTATTTCTGAGCGCAACACGAGCCCTCGATATGGCGCGCTATATCGAGGAGCACTTTGCCAAGTGATTTGATGACGCCGTACCAGTAGAAATCGAGAGTCGAATGGCCCATGACCTGAAAGTTTTCCCCCTATTTTCCCATTTCGGGAAACGAAAACCACTATAGTCACACGTTCAATTGACCGTAGGGAGAGGATGAAATATTTTTCAAATAGGCGGCAAAAGCACGATAAGCCTGCATCGTACTCGACTACAAGGAGATTTACATGAGCCACCCAGCGACCAATTCCCCGCAGGCACGCGCACAAAAGCAGTCTTGGAGTAAGCCAATACTAACCAGCCTCAGCTTGGGCGACGCTGAAGCCACAAAGACGCTTGGTGTCGGCGAAGTTCTCATCTCAGGCATCAACTATCGCCTTGCAGGTGGCTCTTAAGAATTGCGCTGCGGCTTGAAACAAAAAAGCTGCGGCAAATAGTAAATAGTTAACTAAATGTTGCGAACGGCGGGCAATGGCATCTTCTGCATTTCCCGCCTTTCACAGCCCACAACAGTCAAAGAACTCTGCCCTCCCAGTTTGCGCCTTAGTAAAGGCGGGCTAGTGCTTTCGTCTTCATTTGACCAACGGATATTTTATGCCAACAGCAATTTTTAAGGCGGAGCATCTAGAAGGGCTTGTACTTGTTCACTCTGAGCACTGTATTGAGGCACGCATTGGCGAGGAAGTGGTAATGATGGACGCGGAACAGGGATTTTGTTTTGGCCTTGACACGACCGGTTCATTCATATGGGAGCAACTCAAAACACCAATCTCGGTCCCGGCCTTGATCCAGAGCTGCAGCGATCATTTTGATGCCCCCGAAGGCACAATTGAAGAGGACGTCAAACAGCTCCTACTAGAGCTATTGGCAAAGAAGTTAATCATCTCGAGTGTATTTGAGTGAAAGTGCCTCACTCGGCTCCAGGTACGCAGTACGGGCCTTACTATGTATGCGGCTGGAAGCTCGTTTCAGCGACCCCTCTTCCTGAGCTGCTACCGTGGGCTGGCGATGACCGTGAGCCTGACGTAATTGTCGATTACGACGAAATACTTCCGGACGTGAGAGAGACGGCGTTTGAGCTTTTAGAGCACGACACGCTCCGCATCAACTTCGAAGGCAACGTATCAATCGACGTGCCGAAATCAGGCGCGTGCCTTCAAGTTCACATGGCCCAAAGTAGCGACCTTCTCATGGTTCGCAATTATCTCTACGGAACTGGTCTCGCGGCACTTTGTTACCGGCATGGGCTTTTACCCTTGCATGGCTCCGCTGCACGGGTGGGCGATGAAGCAGTCATCTTTTCCGGTGATAGCGGCGCAGGAAAGTCCACGCTGGCAACGGCAATGGCTCGACGGGGACACCGTCTGCTGAGCGATGATGTTTGCCCTTTCGATTTTTGTGGCGTCGGGCCTCGTCCACTGCTTCGTTCTGCGTTCCCACGCGTCAAGTTGTTAGCCGACGCAATCGAAGGTTTCGGCTTCGGGAAAGGGACCGTGTACACGGAGTCCCCACGCGGAACAAAGGGGCACTTCGGGATGGTGTCTGTATACGCGGAGGAAAGCATCTCAAGCCTGCCAGTGTCCGCCATCTATATGCTGGGCGAATCGAAGGATGAGGGAATACGCGCGCGGTCGCTCCAAAACCAAGAGGCCTTCCGGGTAGTCGGGGAACAAATCCACAGATCGGGAGTCGGAGAATTATTGAACCTGCGGGGCCAGACGTTCAGCCAGCTCGTAAAGCTTATCTCCTCTGTTCCGATTTACGTCTTGGAACGCCCCCGAGGCTTCGATCTCCTTGATCGCACAGTTGACTTCATCGAAAGTCAGCACGCAAATGAGGGTCGAATACCGTAAGCTTATTGTTGCTATGAGCTTGCGCCACCGAGTTCGCCTCCTTCCCCTAGCCGCCGAAGCATCCTGGTGGCTAGGCGTAACATGGCTTTTGGTGGATCTTTTTCCAGGGCATCTCTACCTCCGATTGTTACCACCAAAGCGGACCCCGTTACCTTACGAGGCACCCGACTCCCTCCGCCCGGATCCGAGAGTACACAAAATAGCGAACGTGGTAAAGTTCATCTCGAAGCGGCTTCCTGTTCGCTCCGTGTGCATCCATCGCGGCATTGCTGTAGACAGGATGCTGAGGAGCCGCGGTATCCAACGAGTAATGCACTACGGTGTGCTTCGCGAAAACGGTGCTCTCAAAGCACACGTATGGATTACCTCGGCAGGTTTTGGGATAATTGGCACCCACGAAGCTGCACCATATACGGAGGTCGCGCAGTTTGTTGAGGTACCTCAGAGTTCCCTTTCTGTCTTCCTGACCGCTACAGGCATCGAACAGACTGACCCTGGAGAGTGACCAGAACCACGGGTAGCTGAGACAGAGTTGCGGCCGGTAGAGAACGCCGTACACTCAAGAGTCAGGCGAAGACACTAACACCGATTACGCCTGCGAGAAAGAATGGGGCCAAAATTCAGATGTTGTTTCCGGACTTTCCCAGTCACTTCCGACTCATGCTGTTCTCGGCTCGGGTGCCGCTCACGGCATCTGATCAGGAACAAATCCTAAAGACACTTGATGAACCTATCGACTGGGAGGAATTTGTTAGAGTTGTTTGTGTTCATCGGGTCGCTCCTATTGTCCTGGGTGGGCTGAAGTTAGCGGCACCGGAGCGCATCCCGAAGACTGTCCTCCGTACCTTCACCAGGATCACGCAGGCGAACTCCAAGCGTGTGGTGCAAAGCACTCTCGAGACGCAGCGCATCGCAAGGGCTCTTCAGCAGCAGGGCTTCCAAGTGACCGTACTCAAAGGTGCATTGCTCTCCGAACTCATCTACAGTGATCCGTTCCGGCGATATTCGGTAGATCTGGACCTTATGACCTCCGATCAGGACCTTGATCGACAGATCCTCTGTATGAGCGACTTGGGCTACGAGCTCGTAATGCCATCCACAAAGCTCACGCCACGTCGGCTTCGTTCCTACAGTCGCTATCGGAAGGATTTTTCATTCAAGCACAAGCGATCCGGTGTCATGGTCGATCTACATTGGAGACTTTTCAATAACGTCGAACACAAGGCCAACCTCCTAGCTCAGAGTTGCGTTCCGATGAAGGGAAAGCTCTTCGGCGAGGGCTGCTACATGTTGGCCCCCGTGGATCAATTCCTTTATTCCGCTGCACACGGAGTTTCGGATGCTTGGATTTACCTGAAGAGCCTTATTGATTTTGCGGCTTTCCTGCGCCGACTGACGCAGTCGGAACTGGAAGAAGCGATCGTCCGTGCAACGAAGCTGGGCCTACTTCCACAAATAAGTTCAGCCATCCATCTGGCACAAGCTTGGGTCGGAGCTCCGGCGGTGAATGCGCCGTTGCTTCTAACGAGCGACGCTTTCCATCAATCGATGTATCGGCAAGTCGTGGATGAATTGCTCAAGACCGAATTCGCACCAAATCGTCTCGATATCACCTTCGCGACCGAGTTTCGTTTAGAACAACACCTCGTGCCAGGCTTGAAGGGTACCCTCGAGATCATGGGGCGATATATCTTTCGCCCCCGCGTCTGGTCGACTATGGATCTACCAGATACACTTTTTGGCTTCTACGCGATTCTTGGCCTGCTGGTTCCACCCCGTATGAGTAGAGCTGCCCGTTCTGAGGTCTATCGGGGCATCGAAGCCTAACCTTCTGTGTGTCAATCACCTGCTCAAGACCAGACTACAACTAGACGGATTCAAACAACGCCCCGTTCTTGCATCTCCACTTTTGACTAGGTTGTGAGCCAACTCCTTGACTTTGTGGCACATGTCGCTTACCGTAACATTCGAGTGGGGTCAATCTTTGCCTATTTAGAATGGACACCAGGACAGCCAGGCGTGTAGAAAATCAGCTTTTGTTTGAAACGATTTCCCCGCTTGTACCAAGTTGCCTCCGCAAAAGTATAAACTGCGTATCTTCCGGAAAACATCGGTGAATACATGTGATGCGTACAAGCCATGTAGCATTTCTTTACGATTGCTGCGAAGACTGGCTCATCCGCTCCCCGTTTCAAATCTGTCAATCTTGTGACTGCCAACGGAGGATATGTGCCGGTCCTTTCGATCGTTGTACCGCTTTTCAATGATTGGATCTCCTTCGTCACCTTGGTGACGAAGTTGGATGAGTTTGCCGCAACATGCCCGTACAAGGTCTGCATCCTCGGCATCGATGACGGCTCCAGTGAGCCGGTCGAACCCTTCCTGGGTGCGGTGCCCGACTTTGCCTCGCTTGAGTCTCTTGAGATCGTGCATCTTGCAATCAACGTCGGCCACCAGCGGGCTATCGCGACCGGCTTATGTGTCGTCGTCGATGATGCGGCAAGTGACGCTATCGTTGTAATGGATGGCGATGGCGAGGATCCACCCGCAGCCATCGCTTCGCTGCTGGCTGCGGCCTCTAACCCAGGACGTTTCTATGTCGTCGCTCAACGTCGTCGTCGCACAGAAAACCTGACGTTCCGGCTCTCTTATGTTGTGTACAAGGTCATGTTCTCGCTTGTCACCGGCAAGAAGATTAACTTCGGCAACTTCTCCGCGATGTCGATGAGCAATGCTCAGCGACTGGTTCTCGTTTCAGAATTGTGGAACAATCTTCCTGCGGCTGTTCTTCGTTCCCGAATTCCAATCTCCTTCTGCCCCGTGGACCGCGGCTATCGATACGCTGGCCGATCGAAGATGAACTTCGTTTCACTCATCGTTCACGGCATGAGTGGCATCTCGGTCTACGCTGATGCAATCTTCGTCCGACTGCTGGTATTTGCCATTCTGCTGGCCGTTTCTACCGGTGCCGCGATATGCGCCCTCCTCGTGCTGCGACTATTCTTCCCAACCCACGCAACGCCCGGTTGGGCGACTACCGTAAGCTTCGGAATGTTGATCATTCTTTTTCAGGTCGGCTTCACGGCACTCTCGTCGAGTTTGATCCTCCTCAATGGTCGCGTCCAGCGGGAGATCTTACCGATTCACGACTACAAGCCCTATGTCTCCATGAGGCGCCAGGTTTTCAAACGAAGTTAGCAGCCTAGCCATATGACGAGTCCAAGCGCCGCCACTATACGTAAGAAAAGGTAGAGAAGCCCACGCATGAACAACGTTGTGATCAAAAGACTTCAAAGCGTCCTTCCTACTCTCATTTGCATTCTGGCATTGCCTGTTTGCGCAATCTGGGTTCACCCATGGGTTGAGCTCGGCATCGTTGATGACTGGTCCTACATTCAGACTGCCAGAATCCTCGCAAATACCGGCCACATCGCCTACAACGGCTGGGCGACGGCCATGCTTGGATGGCAGCTGTATGTAGGCGCTGCGTTCATCAAACTCCTGGGTTTCTCCTTTACCGCACCTCGACTGGCAACACTCGTAGTTGCCATGGCAACTGCCGGTTTAGTGCATCGTGTCTTTACTCGATTGGGAATCTCGGCTTGGAACGCCGCTGCCGCGACACTTGTCCTTTTGCTGTCTCCGCCCTTTATGGCTGTCACGTTTAGTTTCATGTCAGACATTTACGGGATGCTGGTTTCGATTGGCTGCTGCTACTGTTGTCTCCGGGCGCTGCAGTCCTGCGACCAACATCGTTCTACCCTGTGGGTGTGCACCGCTGCAATATCTACAGCGGTGGGTGGAACAGCACGCCAAATCTCTTGGCTGGGTCTACTTGTGATGGTTCCATGCACAATTTGGCTACTCCGGAAGAATCGTTCTCTCGTATGGAAAGGCACACTAGCTACGCTTGCCGGCATCGCTATGATGACCGCCTCTCTCCGCTGGTTCGATCAGCAGCCGTACATTATCTCCGAGCATCTTATTCCGAGTGCTTGGCCTGGGACACGGTATTTTGTTATCCACTCTGTCCCATACTTCATACGCCTCTCTGTCGGCGAACTACTACTGCTAGCTATGCCGCTGCTTTTAGTGTTCGCGCCTGCTCTTTTCCGCTCTAAGCTGACTAAGATCGTCGCGACTGGCTGGCTCCTTTTCAGCCTCACAGCTTTGCTTTACATACATAAAACACACGGAATCGGCAAGCTGGCGGCTATATCCGTCCCCTATATGTTCAACAATCTTTGGTACACAGGGATGGAATATTTTCCATCGTACCTCGGTAGCCAGCCGGTGCTGCTGACTACCGGTGTGCGTGTAGCTCTCACTATATTTCTGATCTTGGGCGGGGCCGCCTTGATTTCTACGCTGTGGCTGTTCGTGCAAAAGCAAAGTCAATTAGCGAAAGCAAGACCAGACCACCTCTCGCTTGACATGCGAACAGTCAGCATACTGTTGCTACCCTGCGCTATGGCTTCTCTCTTGATCCTGATGCCACGCATGTTGAGCCCAGGCTTGACAGATCGCTATTACATTTTCCCTGAGTTTGTCCTTCTCGCTTTTGCAGCACTGATCCATCAACAGACATTTGGGCGTCAATTCCCTATCGCTGTTTGGGGTCTGATCTTAGCTGTGGCCATTATTGACACAGCGGGACTGCGTGACGCATTTGCTCTATTCCGTGCGCAGGACAAGTTGTTGAGCGAACTTACATCTCAAGGTGTTCGGCGCACTGCCATCGATGGCGGTTCTCAGTACAACGGCTGGACGGAAACTGAAGTCACAGGACATCTGAGCGACCCAAGAATGATCAATCCCCGCTCTACAGCTCTGCCACCTCCGGAGATTACAGAGGATGATCCTTGCCACACTCGCTTCTTACAGCTAACCCCGTCGATCCATTCCCAATACGTTGTGTCTTTCGACCCGACTACCTGCGGAGGTGCGTCACGATTCGCACCTGTTGTCTTCCACACGTTCTTTGGCCCTCATGTCAGAACGCTATACGCCGTCAGAGTTCCCCCGGAAACCAATCAACAGGTTGTCGCAGCATTTCACAATCCCGAGCCATTAGTAACGGCTCGGAGGTATTCAGCGACCACGTTGACCGGCAGGAAACGCTGCAGATATGTGGATCGACGTTGCTCCAGGGCTTCCAAGGACTCGCGATCTGCAAGTAGATTCCGCGCCTCAAGAACACTCCGAGCCAGGGCGAGCACATCTCCTTCGGGAAATGTGAGGCCGCAGCCATCGATCGCCTCAGCTAGGCCACCCTGCTGACTGCCGATCGGAATACATCCACATGCGATCGCCTCAATGGCCACAAGTCCGAATGCCTCGGGAGGCCTTGAGGCCGATGGCATCAGCAGAATTCTGTGCTGATTCATCGTGCGTGCAAGAACAGCTGGAGTTTGTGGACCCCTAAAGTGGATAAATTCCTGCTGCCCGTGTGCTAAAGCTTGCCGACGCAATTCTTCTTCGTCCTCGCCACGACCAACGATGTCAAGGTGGAAGGGCGCACGACCGACATCGGCAAGCTCGCCAGTGTTTAACGCTGCGACCGCGTCGATCGCCACACTGCACCCTTTAGCCGCTGTCAGGCGCCCGACGAAAAGCAGATTATCCGAAACGTCATCGACCGGTAGCCTCTTGAAGACTTTATCGTCATAGGGGTTTTGAATTAGTCCACAAGGTACCCCCTGGGTCTGCCGAAGGTACTCACTGACGGCATACGGCCGAATCTGCTTCAACAGAAACAGCTTGAGTCGGCTGGCCCGGGTCGTGTCGTTCTCTCGAAGCATCGGTGTGTGCATCACGCTGATGAGGGCCTTCGATTGAAAAGGGCCCGGAAGGTGCAGTCTACCAAGCAAACGTCCAAGATACAGCGGCCATGTTAGTCCCAGCGTTATGTGGGACTCTATGACCGCATCCGCCTGACGGAATACTCGATACAGAGTTGAGCGATCAGGCCGGCGGAGGACCGTGTACGGCACATCAAACACGCCTGCATCATCCTGGGTCATGGTCAACACCGTTACTCGGTGACCGAGCAAAGTCAGTTGCTCACAGAGAATCCGAGAAACCGTCTCGACACCGCCGATAGACGGAGCAAACGCATGCGCAACAATTACTAGGTTCATTCGAGCTCCCTGCATCGCTTGCGCCCAGACAGAGCCACCGCTCTCTTTGCCACGAGCTTTTCAACCAGCCAAATTAAGTGGACGAGGGTTTGCAGCATACTTGCGAGCCTCGCGCCAAGCTGACCGAGCCGCTGCGGCAGCTGCCTTGCCGCGAGCGTCTCCACGAAGGATCGCGAAAGCTTCACGAACGATGCCAGGCATATCACGGATTCCGATCAACCGTGCCCATGCCAGAGCAGCAAAACGTTTCCACCCTGGTTTGCGATCACGCAGGAACGAAAGATAGAAGTTGAATGCGGCATTCTCGAGCGCGATCATATTGCGCTGGGCGCGATTGTCCTCATCGAAGCGAACAGCGACGTAGTGATCTACGAGGATTGCAGGATCGTAAACAACCTTCCAGCCTGCACGATCAAGCCTGAAGCAAAAAGCAAGTTCCTGAAAAACCTGCGCACCCTTCCCATGAAGGTCCGTGGCGAAAGGTTGTTTTCCAGCAGCCTTTGTGCGCCAACTCATGTTCACACCTTTCAGATGATCTACCTCGCGCAGAGGTCCGGCGCCAGCGTGGTGGTTGCCAATGAACCTTCCGTAGGGCATGATCCGTCCCACGATTTGCGTAGAGCCGGTAGGAATGTCTCCTCCGGCGCGCAGGATATCCCTGCCGCCAACCGCGCCAATGAGATCGTCCGATAGGAAAAGCTTCTCTATTCGTTCCAGCCATTCAGCCTGCGGTACGGCATCGTCGTCCGTAGCCGAGATGATATCGCCGTTTGCAGCCACACAGCTCGCGTTCATTGCAAACACCTGGCCCGGACGACCCAACATGACCGGTCGCAGCGGCAGTCTTTCTTTCCAAGCCCCAAGTAGTGCAAGAGTCTCACTATCGTCTTCGCGCACTGCGATGACGACCTCATCGGCTCGCCGAGTCTGCGATTCAATCCCTGCGAGGCATCTCTCAAGATAATCGGGCCGCTTATACGTCGGAACGAGTACTGTCATCAACATACTGAAGTAGTTTTCTCCAAACAGAGCACGTACTCGTAACCGGTGCAGATTCACAGTTGCGCCTTCGAACACTTCTGGCTCTCCTCTAGATGATACCCTCAATGGAAAATGAATGAAGATATCAGTCTCGGATGAATATCCCCCACCAGCAAGGCAAGACCGGAGTTTCCCCATCAAAGCCTGACCTTGCTTTGGCGGCCAGGCCGCGCTCTTTCGTAACACTGGATGCGTTGCGTGGCATCGCAGCTATACCGGTGATGTACTCCCATACTGCGCGCGCCTACGGAACCCTGCTCGTATTTCCGCACGCGCATATGGCCGTCGATTTTTTCCTGCTGCTAAGCGGTTTCGTTATGACCTATGTCTATCAACAGCGGTTGGACGCCGGCTGGCGGACGCGAGACTTTCTCCAGGTCCGCGTTCTCAGGCTCTATCCGTTGTATTTTCTGGGCTTGCTGCTCGGAGCGGCTTTCCTTGTGCTGCAGAATCGCTACGGTAAGGTTCATCGTCCGTTGGATCTGCTACTGGAACTCTTTGTGCTTGGCCTGTTCTTCTTGCCCACGCCGCCGATGCCATTGCTACCCCGCGCACCGCTGGCAATGTATCCCTACAACAGTCCCGCATGGTCGCTTTTCTTCGAGATCGTTGCAAATCTCTTCCATGCGCTCTTTATGCGACGCCGTAGTCTGCGCATTCTGATTGGTTTTTGTGTCGTCATGGCGATAACCCAGTTCTTTGAAGCGATGCGCTGGAACGGATTTGACATCGGTTTTAGCCGCCAGGACTACCTACTCGGCATGGGAAGAATGCTCCTTTCGTACCCCTTGGGTGTAGTTCTATATCGCCTTTGGGAGAAAGGCCGAGGCCGCATGTATGCTCCCCCCTGGCTGATCGGCCTGGTATTGGCGGCGCTACTTGCAGTTCCGAACTTTAGGCAAAATGGGCTGTTCGAATGGGTAACGGTCGTGGCCATCTTTCCACTGCTCCTATGGTTTGGAGCAAATTCTCAGCCAACACCAAAGCTCGTGCGTCCAGCACGCTGGCTCGGAGCCTTGAGCTACCCCTTATACATCCTTCACGCCCCACTGTTCGCCTTCTTCGAGCAAATCTGGACTCACCTAAGTCACCGCCCAATGGAAGTGGCAGCACCCTGGCCTGGCCTGCTCTTCCTGGCGCTGGTCATCCCGCTGACGTTCTGGATCGGAGAGAATTATGACCCGGAAGCTCGCAAGTTGCTACAAGCTCGCCTGCCAGTACCCAAGCAAATTAAACGGGTCGAACGGAGCCCCTCACCGTAATCTTTCACCTGGACTCACCGAAGCGGTAGTTTCCCGTCACGTCGCAGCGCCTCCGCAAACTGAGCCGATGTAGCTGGTGTAAAGTGATGCATATCAAATAGGAGCGGGTCACCGTTGTCAGCGAAAATGGGGCAACCGTTGGACGTATGCCATACCGCTTCACCCGTTGCTCCAAAGCGGCCTTCGCAGAGCTCTTCGAAGTAAGAAACAAAAGAGATATGCCAGGAAAAGTCAGCCTTTTGACGCATTTTTGTATCAAGTGACACATTCTCTGAGATCATATGTGTCGATATGTAGTCGGCACTCGAACGCCCTCCTTTTTGATGACGCAAATTCGCGATGATGAGAGTGGGAAGGGGAATGTCGAAGCCAAGGACAGGCCCCAAAAGCATAACGGGTATATTCAGTCGGTGATATAGCTCAATCTCCGGGGTTAGTTTTGTGAGCGAGCTGCCGTCCCACATCGCTGCGATAATCACCGCATCCGGTCTATGAGACGGATACCAGCTATCGTGAAGAAAGTGCCACATCGCGTCGCAATTACTCTGATAACCCGGCAAATCCCTCAATGGCGTCTCATCATACGGCAAGCAACTGGCTGCGGTCGCTTGCTGGATATTTAGTTCGGGAAATGTGCGGATGAGCCCCGGATATAGATGAGCAGCGGTACTATCTCCGAGGAGAAGGTAGTTTTTTTTACCGCTCACGGATTTGAGACATACGTCCTGTCGAAACGCTGAAGGTGAATCGGAGGGCAGCAAGAAGCACTGATGCGCACGCCAGGCAGCATCAGTATCTAGGCTCAGAAACGCGCCGACTCGCGCTATCTCCGGTCGAAGGCGGGACGGTGCACCTTTCGCTCGAACGGCCATTCCGCATATGCAGACCAACATTGTTGCACAAAGGCCATTGATCCAAAAGAGCGTTCGACGATTTGGCTTCCATCGTCCTTTACGAAACGGCGTCTCTACCAACCACCACGACAAAGCCGCAATCAATAAGGAACTCGAAAGTATGCAGAGTTTGGTGTTTCGATGCCACGAGGGGTACGGCGACAGGATCAGCGTCGTATTTTGGAACACATAGATGGGCCAGTGCCATAGATAAAGTGAATATGAGATCAAACCCACAAAGCGGAGGGGAGGAAGAGCGAGAAAGCTTGCGGTCACCGAGTTGCCCACCTGGCCGGCGGCAATGATCAACACAGCGCCTGCGCAAGGCAATACCGCAGCAAACCCTGGAAATGGAGTTGTTGAGCTAAAAAGAACGCCGGCTGAGAGAATGGCAATGAGCCCTGCGGCCGCCGCCAGTTCACGCCCTAGTCGGCTACGAAGCGATCTGATAGGGTACTGTGAAATCAGCACGCCAATCAATAACTCCCAAGCACGAAGTGGAGACCAGAAAAAAGCGGTACTGGGGCTCACATGCACAAACCAGATGGCCAGTGCGAGTGTCAGGCCTGTCAGTGCCCATAAGGTCCCTCTCAACTTGCTCGGCATCGACCGAAAAATAAAATATAGAACTAGCGGCAGCAAGAGGTAAAACTGCTCTTCTACTGCAAGCGACCACGTGTGCAGAAGTGGTTTGGTAGCACTCGGTGCGTCAAAATAGCCACCTTGACCCCAGAAATAAAAATTTGAATATGATCCAAGGGCCGCGAAAGCTGATTTTGAATAATCAATCAGCGAACTTGGCATCAGGTAGTACCAAGCCAGAGCAGTGACGAAGAACAACATAGCCAACAGCGCTGGGAAAATTCGGCGAACGCGTCGCTCATAAAACGCGGCCAGCGAAAAAGCGTCGCGGCGAAACTCAGCAATCATAGAAGCGCCGATTAGGTAGCCAGAGATGACAAAGAAGACATCGACGCCGACATACCCACCGTCGGCGTGCCGAAACTGGAGGTGATTAAGGACCACCAAAAGCACGGCGACCGCTCGCAATCCATCAATATCTCCCCTGTAACGGGGTGCGATGTGCTCGGCGATTGGTGGTGAGATATTTTCCTGATGTGCGTCCAACAATAGTTCCCCTTTAGGAGGCGAAGACACTTTGATAGTACCGTCAGCCGGTGCACAAGACGAAGCGTTACCTACCTATCCACAGAAGAATGGGCTCCTCTAGGAATGCGCACTTTTACCGAAGACGCAAGACACCTAGAGCTAAATCCTTCGCCATTGCGCGCCAGCCCAGCCACGCTGCAGTCGTCCCGATGCTATAACCTCCACTCAAAAGTATCCTTGCGAAGATCGTCACCCTTCTGGGAAGACTCGCTGTTTCGGCGTAGATCGACGCTCGCTCAAAGTTGGTGCTCGCGCATCGACGGAAGAAGGTAGCAGCCCTCCCTGCTTCGCTACGCCAACGTTCGGAACAGGTTTTCTCAACCTCTGCCAGAAACTCCGCAGCCCGAGTCTCTTCAGCAGTACGCGTGCTGTAGTCGTAACGTTTGAGCGCCGGGCTGCCTCCGTTCATGTCCGCACCGAAGGTGTTGCTACTGTGCTGGCGATAATGTGCCAGAGCATTCGGCAGGGTTACCAGCTTGCCAAAACAGGTAGCCATAAACCAGATCCACTGATCGTGTGCCAGTATCTTTCCACCCTCGGGCTTAATCAGCGGACGGTTCAGATTGTCCGTAATCTCCAGCAATTCGCGCCGAAAGACCATCGCGAAACCAAATGAACTGATCAATGGATAATAGCCGAGAGGTGCAAACACCGTTCGACTCGGATAATCGGGGACACGCTTACCGGAAGGAACCCCGTCGCCAAAAAGTTCGGCTGAATGCACAACCAGAAGCACTCTAGGATCGCGAAGCTCCGCTACGCAGAGCTCCAGCTTATTTGGCAGCCAGAGATCGTCTTGATCGCAGAAGCTGATCAGATGGCCAGTGCAGAGCGAGGCGGCACGAAGAAAATTGTTAGCATAGCCCAGCCGCGTCGAGTTCGGTGACACCCGCACGGGAAAACTCACCGTGCGAGCGAATTCCTCAATGATTTGTAGCGTGTCGTCAGTCGATCCGTCATCGGTGATTACCAGCTCTGACGGCTGCAAGCTCTGCGCTGCAAGGCTCTCTAGCTGCTCTAGAATATAGGCCGAGCCGTTGTAGGTGGCCATAGCTATAGAGACCGTAGGCGCAACATCGGCGACCTCTCGCACCGCAACGATCGCGGATGCACTCCTGCCCTTAAACCTCGCGGGAATCGTGCCTGTTACGAGTCGCCGGAAGATTGGGCTACTCCACCAGGACCACGACAAGGAAACCGCGATAAGCGCAATCTCAATGGCGCTTCGTGTCGAAAGAACCGAGGTGGGAGCGAAGCCGGAAGCGAGCAGAACGAGCAGCCCTCCCGGAAGGATTCGCTGCCAACCGGTGATCTTCCCCGCTACCCAGAAGAGCAGAAGTCCATCGGCAACCACTCGAAGCGTCCAGGCCCATGCAGCGCCCATGAGTCCGAAGGAATGCAGTCCCACCCAGAGAATACCCAAGAATGGAATGACCTCAATCGCATGAAACTTTGCAACAAGATCCGGTCGGTTAGTCGCCTGCAAATGCTCGTAAGGGATAAAAGCGAGTCCATTGGCCCACATCCCGACCAGCAAAACGACGCCAACACTGGCGGCGTGTCTAGAGAACTCTGCTCCCACCCAGTAGTGCATGAAAATGGGAAGACACGCGATGCTGATGACGATCAGCGGCGTCATCACTGCAGCCAGAGCGATCACCGAATCGCCCGCTAGCCGCGCTCGCTCCTCATCCGAGCTCTTGGACAAGCGAGGAAATAGGCTCGTTGAAAGCGCTCCCGGGATAATCGAGGCGCGTGTCACCAGGTTAAATGGTACAGAGTAAAACGCCACCGCCTCCGCGCTAAGCACGCTACCGATAAGGACGCGATCCAGCGACGTCAGCACTGGATTGAGCAGGTTGGTCAGGGTGATCCAGCCACCGTACGAAAACAGCGGTTTCACCAGCGCTCGCTCAAAGCGTCCCCCTACGCCAAGTGGCATCACTCGTATCAGAGCCACCGCCATGGGAATCGCAGACACCGTCCGAGACAACAGCACCGCCGGAATAAGTATGTGAAGATTCGGACTCCACCAAACCGCAACGGCAAGTGGAACCAATTGAGTGACGAGCGCACTAGCACTTGAGATCGTATTGAATAGGCCGAACCTCTCGCGGGCCTGCAGTGCGCCTCCAAGCACTCCAATAATGATGGAGACAGGAACGGAAGCGGCCAACCAAGGAAGGCTCGCCATTACCTCTGCCCGCATCCCCTCAGGCATCTTGAAGGTCGACATGAAAATAGGCTTGCCGACAAAGTAGACCGCGAGGCCACCTACGATACCGAAACAGGCGTTCAGCAGGATCGCTGTCCAGAAAACGCTCTCACGTTCACGGTTTTGATCGTCTTCACTGAGGCGAGCGATGTGATACGTTGCGGCGCGTGTGATTCCTGGGTCAAAAAGACCGAAATAACCGAGAAACAGCCAGACAATAGCCAGTACGCCGTAACGCGCATCGCCGATCTTGTGAAGGTAGATCGGTACAGCCACCATCCCGACAGCCATTGGGACGAGCGCCCCCACAAGGTTGTACAGAGTATTCCGTTTGAGGCTCATCTAAGGTTGTCTAGTACCAGGTTCGTATCGATCTCGGTCATTCGCAATCAATCCTTATTATCTCATCTAGCGCAGCCACTCTCGATGCCTTGCAAAGCTTCATCGTTACAGCTCACCGAATCTGGGTTCTTCGCCCGACCAGATAACGGCGCAGCATGGAAGCTGCCAAAGAGACGTTGGCCCAGGCAATGCCCAAGCCACGGAAGCCCGCCTGCCTGAACGAGCTGAGAAGATGGTGCGGGATGGCCGTCGCCACAAAACGGAACGCTTGCAGAGGTTTCTGATCTATATAAAGGTGGCGTTTGAAGGTAATGTAAAGACGATTCGCGTCTGCACCAAGAGCGAACGGTTCATTTACCGCCGGTGCCGTATGAACACAAACAAACTCCGGCATGGGAACTACGGGGAAACCAGAGGCAGCAACCCTATAGGTAAAATCAAACTCTTCATACCCGTATGCCGATACGTATTCGTCATACAGAATCCGATCGGATATCTTACGCGCAATAATGAAGCACTGCGAATGAGCGGTATGCTGCTTCATTTCGGGCGTATAAGCAACCGTGGAAAACCCCAGGAAATCGAGCGCATTCGGTAGAAACGCACGCCCTTGCTCCTCGAGTGACGGAAAGAAAAGAGCCGCGCCCTTGGTCATGGACAACGCAAGCGCCGCGCCCGCAAAGCCGGGATCGAGACGGATGTCGTCGTCACACATCATCGCGTAGTCGGATTGATTCGCGCGAAGCGCATGATTGCGGTTTGCCGAACGCCCTCTGCGCGGTCCCGGCACATGCAGCACATTTGGAAACTCAGCAGCCAGCATACTCGCCGTCGCCTCATCCGTACTGTCGTCGGAAACAACGATCTGTTCAAACGGCTGCCTGCTCGCCAGGAGCGATTGAAGGGTGGGCCGAAGAATATCACACCGGTTACGCGTGATCACAACAGCGGAGATTGTGGGTGCCCGTAAAAGTTTCATGCCTTTTTTGCGCGGCTGGCCGAACGCCTCTTGTTATCGCGGTTGATGCCCTAGCTCACGCCCACGTTTTGCCTGCCACAACCGTTAGCTTACACTGGTCACGCGCTTCTGATTCGACGAAAGCATTCAATGGCCACCGACGCAGACACAAACTCCCAGTCACAAAATCGGCACCATAAAGGCAACTGATCTTGCGGGCTGACCTCACGAACGATACGGTTAATGCCGTCGATGCTCCTGCAAGCAGGGGAGGCGTCGCCATCGCCCCGCCAGAAGGGAAACGGGCAATTCCCTCCCTAGACGGCTTGCGCGCGTTTTCAGTTCTCGCCGTAATCTTGGGACACACCCAATCGGCAGCTCTCGACCGCGTCCCCTTCAATGCAGTCGTGCGCAAAGGCGAACTGGGCGTGAATGTCTTTTTTGTTATTAGCGGCTTCCTCATCACGCATCTGTTGGTAAAAGAACTGAATCGTAGTGGGAAAATCAGTCTGAAGCGCTTTTACTTTCGCCGTTCCTTCCGGATCTTCCCCCCGTTCTACGCCTTCCTTCTCATCGTCATCCTCATGCATCTGCCTGATGTGACGTCTGCGCTGCTGTTCGACGCGGCCAGCTACACCTGGAACTACACTGCAAATGCTGCCTGCTGGATCCTGGGACACTGCTGGTCTCTTGCGGTCGAGGAGCAGTTTTATATGCTTTGGCCGCTCTGCATGGTGTTCTTCGGACGCGTAAAGTCCCTTTGGATAGCGATTGGGGTCGTCCTGCTATCACCCTTCGTTAGAGTCGCCAGCTACTACGCTTTTCCGTCGACGCGCACTCATTTGCCGATCATGACCCACACGCACATGGATCCGATCATGGCAGGCTGCGCCCTTGCCCTGATGATCGACCTGAAGCTGTGGGAGGGACTGCGGAACAAGCTGATGCACCCGCTTTCCGTCGCAGCATCGCTGATATTCCTGCTAGGCGTGGACACCTATGCCAGCAAACGCTATGAAGGCGCCTACTTACTGACCGCTGGCTTCTCCCTGGATAGTCTTGCAATCGCTTCCGTGCTTCTATTTGTGGTGTTCCGTCACCATAGCTGGCTGGGCAGACTGCTGAACATCGCTCCCCTGCGGCATTTGGGCATGATCTCCTACAGCTTGTACTTATGGCAGCAGGTCTTCACCGGGCCCCGCACACACTCCATCCCGATCAACTGGCTATGGATTTTGATTTGTGCAGAGCTGTCCTATCTGCTGATCGAACGCCCTAGTTTCTGGCTCCGTGACCGTACAGAGAAAAAATTTACATCATGGTTGCGGCCGCGCAGATCCGCCACAGACGCCGCAGCATAGCGCCACGCTGAACTCGACACCAGATATCAGCTATCCCCTGGATGTCAGGTGAATGTGCGAAAATAAAAGAGTGAGTTCCATACCGAGCCCACTGCTGGAAACCCAGCAGGCCCCTGAGAGACCAAAGGCACAAGCAAAGCACTATCCGGCTCTGGATGGTCTCCGCGGCATTGCGATTCTGGCCGTCTTCTTCTCACATTTCGGTGGTGGCCACTCGATAGCGAACCCATTGGTTCATGCGTGGTCGGTTATTGCGGACGCGGGCTGGATGGGTGTCGATCTGTTCTTCTGCCTGTCTGGCTTTCTGATTACAGGCATTCTGGTGGACACCAGCAAAGCAGCGCATCGAGTCAAGAATTTCTATGCTCGTCGCGCACTACGCATCTTCCCTTTGTTCTACGGCGTGCTCGTCATTTTCCTATTACTGACTCCCGTGCTCCATCTGCATTGGCAGCGGGCTCACCTGCTCTACTTTCTATATCTTGGGAACATGGTGCCTCTCATCGCGCCAACACTGTTTTCCCCTGGTCCACGCATGGGCCTGACCCATCTCTGGTCCTTAGCGGTCGAGGAACAGTTCTACATGCTCTGGCCGTTCGTAGTCTGGATCATGCCGAATCGTCGCAAGCTGATGCATCTCTCGGTCGTAATCGTAATAGCGGTGCTCTTTCTTCGTCTTGCATTGGTTCTGCACCACGTCGACCCGTTCATTATCTATTCCCTACTTTTTACTCGTGCTGACAGCATGATCTGCGGCGCGATTCTGGCTCTCCTGGTACGCGGTCCTTCTGCACGCGCGCTGCCTGTGCATTTGGTCCTACCGCTGTCGGCTCTTTGTACGCTCGCGCTCTTTCTGGCGTCCCACAGCAGTCTGCACGAATCCCCCCTGATGTCCTCCATCGGCTACTCCGTCATCGCGATCCTTTCCTCATGCCTCGTATATTGCGCGTGGCTCGGAGAACACTGGATCGCTCGCATCGCCAATCACTCTGTGCTTCGCTTTTTCGGACGCTACAGCTATGGTTTGTACATCTATCACGGTTTTTTGATCGCCTTCCTGTTGCCGTGGATTGTTCCCTTTCAACGCGCTTTCAATTCCCCATCTGTGGGAGGCGCCATTTTTCTGATGGTTGCACTCGGTCTCACGGTCACGCTCGCGGTTCTCAGCTATCATTTGTTTGAGGCTCCCCTGCTCGGTCTCAAGAAACGATTTGCCTGATGAGTTCCCTCTCCCTATTTAAGCCGATCGTGGAACTGCCCCCAAAGGTCTTACTTTGGGTGAGCGGCCCTGTTCTTACGGGATTGTTCCTATATATGCTACTAAAGGGATACGGGACCGTTCTGACCGCCCTGCTCCCCTTAGCGTTGCTGGGCTGCCTTCTCGTCTATAACCGGGTCGCGGCTATGTTGGCGACGATAGCGTACCTGTTTCTGGTTGGCGATCTTCGTCGTATCCGGGACTTGGCGTTCCCTCATCCATCACTCGATCCGCTGCTGCTCGTCGGCCCAGCTATCGCGGTCATCCTTGCGCTCCCGGTAATCATCAAAGCGAAATCTCAGGATCCCCTGTCGAAGGCAATGCTGTTTTTGACGCTCGTGATGACCGCTGAGATCTTCAATCCTTCCCAAGGTGGATTGGGAGTCGGCGTCGGAGGCGCCTTCTTCTACCTTGTACCTGTCTTTTGGTTTTGGATTGGCCGAGAATACGGCACAACCGCGGTTCTTGAAGCGTTTCTCTATCGTGTGATTCTTCCGCTTGCCATCGCCGCGGCATTGATGGGCCTTTACCAGAACTTCATCGGCTTTCTCCCCTACCAACAGCTCTGGATCGACGCGAATATCAATACATTCGTGATTCTCAGAATGGGCAATGGGAGTCGCTCCTTCGGCTTTTCTGTTGCACCTTCCGAATATGCCAGCCTTGTCCAGATCGGAGCGATCGGTGTTGTTGCAGCCTACATGGCGGGACGAAAGGCCTGGATTCTTGCACTCCCGATCCTCATTGCAGCATTGATTCTGGCCTCTGGTCGAAGCGTCATCGTAAAGATGGTCTTCGCACTTGCGTTCACCTGGGTAGCTCGCAACAGGAAGGACTTTGGGGCCATGGCCATCATTCGCCTTATCGTCATTATGATGGTCGGGCTTATTGCGGTGTCGGTCATCGCGAGCCGTTTTGCTGGGGGAGCACAAGGTTATGGCCCTCAAAGTGCCACCTCTGCCGCGATAGCCCATGAGGCCGGTGGCCTCGCTAATCCTTTTGACAAGAAAAAATCGACAGTTGGACTTCACTCGCAGTATGTTCTGGGCGGCTTCCTTGAAGGCTTCAAGTACCCTTTCGGGCATGGTTTGGGGTCGACAACTGCAGCAACCGGCAAACTTGGCACCTCAAAAGTAATGTTCACGGAGATTGACCTCTCGGATCTCTTCATCGCACTCGGGCTACCTGGCGGAATCCTCTACTTATATTGCGTATTCCAAGCTCTTCGTTCTGCACTCTTATTCGTAAGGGGAGCCCCTAAAGTGATCAGTTTGCCTACTCTTGCCATCCTTGGTGGTGGAATCGGTATTTGGCTGGTTACTTCGCAGTATTCGACGTCTGCCATGTACCTGTTCATGATCGGTTGTCTAACGCATTCGGAGTCAGGAGCAGTCAAGGTCAAACAGCGAATAGCTGCTCCTACAGTCGAACCCTTGTCCCGAGCGGTCGCTTGATCAGCTAAAGATCCTTATGACTTGCCCGCATGACGTCATAGTTGCGCCTCAAGTAGTAGCTTGAAAGAGGCGTCGGCAAAATAACCTCCAGCAGGCATCCTTGGCTTGAAGTTGACCACTGACTGTTTGTATGTAGAGCAAGGTCTCATTTTGCGAGAAACCCTTCTCCTCGGCACTTCATAGCAAAAATCCAGCGCTAGCGTATTGATAAAAGGAAGGGGCTGCACGAATATCCGGCCACCCCTCCCGTTGCTATTTTAGTTGTTGCCACGATACGAAAAAGAAGATCGAGGGTATACGCTGACCCGTCCAGGCTTCGCTGTTTATCCTAACCTACCTTCTTCTTTGGCTCCTCGGTATAGTAGCCACTCCCATAGCCGTAATACGAGCCATAGCCAATTCCCTTGATCGGCACGTCGTTGAACAGCACGCCCAGAACCTTGGCACGAGTGCGACGGAGTAGCGCCACCGAACGCTGCGCTGCCCGCATCGGCGTTACGTCGAACCGTGCCACGAGAATGACTCCATCCACATACTTGGCAATCGGAAGCGTATCGCTCACCACCAGCAGAGGAGCCGAATCCAGCAGTACGAAATCGTACTCCCGGCGCCACTGCTCCACGTAGCTACGGAACTTGAGCGACCCCAGTGCCTCCGAGGGGAAGGCCACCGTCTGTCCAGCCGTTAGCACCGACAGGTTTTCCAGATCAGGAAGCGGCGTTTGGAAGTTCGGAGTACCGAGCGTCGCACCGCTACTCATCAGCAGGTCGCTCAGACCCACCTTATTGGGAAGGCTGAATTCGTTGTGAAGCCTGGCCCGTCGGAGATCGATATCCACGATAAGAACCCTCGCACCGGACTGCGCCAGGATCACTGCGTAATTGGACGAAAGACTCGTCTTGCCCTCTCCTGCAAAGCTGCTCGTCATCAGAACAACCCTGGGCGGATTATCGATCGAAGCGAGGAAGACAGAGTTTCTCACTGCACGGAAGGCCTCGGCGACCTTCGACAGTGGCTGTTCGTAGGAATACGGGTACGTCTTCGTCGCCGAGGCGATCCTCAGCTTTAGCCCATCGTCGTGAGGAATGGTAGAGAGCGTTGACAGATGCAGCGCCGACTCCAGTTGCTCGACGGTCTGCAGCTTGTCCCCCGTCGCAGCGAAGAGGAATGCCGTCAGCGCACCGGCAAACAGCCCCAAAACAAGTCCACCGAGGAGCAGCAGTGTCTTCTTCGGCTCGACCGGAACGTGCGGTTTGCGTGCGCTGTTGACGACCATCGTGTTTACGGCATTAAGACCCGCGCTCACACCAGCCTGCTGCAACTGATATTGCAGCTTATCGTACAGGTCGCGGCTCGCCGAGCCCTCCGCCAGCAGGACTGCATACTGAGCCTGCTTACTGTTCAAGGCGTACACACGCTGGGTCTGGTCGTCGAATTGCGCCTGAATCAGGTCTTCCGTACTCTTTGCAACCTGATACTCCTGGCGCAGACGGCTCTTGGTGGTATCCACGAGCTTCGTAAGCTGATCGTCGACGTTCTTACGCTGAGCAATCACCTCCGCGAGAGGTGGATAGCTCGGGCCGAACTTCGCTGACAACTCGACGTAGCGGGCATATAGGGTCGCCTGTTGAGTTTGGAGGGCCTGCAGGCCCACGCTGGGATAAAGCGTCGCCAAGGTCGAAGCATTGGCATCCAACGCGGCCCGAAGCTGTGCTTCCTTTGCAATTCGATCGGCCTGGACTTCGCCGAGACGCTGATTCAGCGCCTCAAGACGCTCGATGACAGTATTGCTATTTTTGTCGGTGCTGGTGATGTCGTTTTCGCGCTGAAAATCAGCGAGGCGCTTCTGAGATTGAGATGCTCGGTCCTTCAAAGTGTTCAACTGCTCTTGCAGCCATGTCTGCACCTGCGCCACGGAGCTGTAGCGACTATCGAATCCGTTCCGCAGATAGGCGTAGACGATGTGGTTCGCCAGTGTCGCCGCAACCTCAGGATTCTTGTTCCGTACAGTAACAGCTAGAATCTGGGTTCCCTCGACAGGCTTTACGCTCACCATGCCCGAAACAGAGGCAATCAAGTTCTCCTGGGCCAAAGTCAAAGCAGGTGCTCGGCCATTCAGGCGTTCCTCCTGCTGCTGCTCCATCGCAGAAGCTGGAAACGACATCGCAGACTGCGGCTCACCGGCCAGCTCTCGGAACTGATCGTCCGGCATGGATTGCAACGCAGCAATCGTGACAGCATCACTGCGCAGAATAAGCGTCTCCGTCTGCATGGGATCGCTTACCGAAAACATCGATGCCTGATCCATGAGTCCGAGCGAACTAGCCCTGTTCGGGTCAATACGCAATGATGCGCTGGCCTCGTAAATCGGCGTCGTGAAATGCACATACACTGCGGAGATGGACAGCCCTACGAGAGCGCAAACCAAGATGAGCCATTTGTGCCTACCTAAGGTACGAAAGACATCGCCAAAGGACATCCCTGGGGCGTCGCTGACGATTGCTCCGTCCTTGAAATCTGAAATCTCCTGCTCGTCCTGAATCACGTCACTCCTTCGGTCAAATCTGGTGTTTACAGCGCAATGAGAAGGTATCTATCTCATGATGTTTTGCGACAGCATCGCCTCGCGGCGATCCCGCGAACTCTTGGTTCTAGGGTCCATCCCTCGCTTAGTCACCAATAAGTCTACTCGCCCCCATCAGACCCAGCAAGCGACTGATAAAGCGCGACATATTGCTCTCCTGTTTTTTCCCAGGTCATCTCCTTGGTAACTTCTCGACCTCGTTCTGACATCCGAGAGCGGGCGGGGGTATCTGCAAGAAGTTGGCGAATCGCGGCTGAGAACGCTTTGGCATCTGTCGCGTCTTCTATCAGTATGCAAGCATCCGCAAATGACTCGCCCGTTGCGATTCCAGCTGAAACGATTGCGGGCAAACCGCTTGCCAGCGCCTCCATCACGACAAGCGGATGGGCCTCATAGCGGGACGGAAACACCATCGCGTCGGAGCTCCGCATCAGATCGGCGACACGGGACGTCTTACCAACGAAATGAACCCGGTCGGCAAGCCCTAGTTCGGCGGCAAGTGCGACATAAGGGCTGCCCTCGATGGATGCGGCAACCGCGAGATGTACATCAGGCAGCGTTTGAAGCGCCTGAAGTACCGTCGGAAGATTTTTCCTGGGCGTTTGAATGTCACCCACAAAAAGCAGCAGCGGATAATCATTTGATAGGTTGAATACGCTCCGACAGGGATGCCCTGGATAAAACTCCTCCAGATCGACTCCGTTGTAAATCACCCGAACCGGCTTTTGCGTGACGCCTAACGATTCAACCTCCGAGGCGGTTCGACGCGATACAGCAATAATCTCCTTGGCGCTTCGAAAGGCTGCCCGCTCCCACCGTGCATTCAGTACAGTGTAAAGGCGTTGATACCAACCGCCCGGCTTCAGAGAAAGGAGCCGGAAAGGGAATACAGGACTGCTAAGCCAAGCGGAATGCACAAAGTGAACAGCCACAACATCACATGCCTCCCAGGTGACAAAACCATTGCCCTGAATCACATCAAACTCCGTCCGATGAAGCCGCAGCCACGCCGCGCTTTGGTTCGCAAAGTGAACATTTCGGACGAGTTGAGTCGGCAATCTTTCGCTTCCGATCTGAACAAACTGCACATTCGGATGCTCAGCCAACTCGTTGCTGCACGCCATCGCTAAAATAGTGAGCTGGTGCCCGCGCTCAAGAACAGCGCGTGCTACTTCGAAGTTGACTCGACCTTGGCCATCGTGGCGACGTAAGGCATGGGCAACCAAGCAAATCTTCAATGACGATCCCAAACGGTGACACCAATCCGATTCAAAACGGTCAGTCCTGCAACGCATGGGTATCGAGTCCGATATCAGCGGCGATATCTACTCGATTATTTTGCCCAACCCATTCAATGCAGGTCTGTACTATTAGTATAAGCGGAATCGATCGAGACGATTTCAAAATACAAAGTCGATGTAACCTCGGAGAGCTGCCGTTTGAACTTGATGATCGTAAGCCATGCATGCGCTACCCCAATCAATCAAAGCTTCTTCGCTGATGTAGAAGCGGTAACAGGATGGAAGCTCGCCCTGGCCCTGCCACAATTCTGGAAAACCGAATATGCAGAAAGGAAAGCAGAACGCTGGGCAGCTTTTAGGGGCGACTTCTATCCAATCCCAGTTTTGAAATCTGGGCACATCCCTCTGCACGTCTACCGGAGTGGTCTATTAGGCCTATTGAAAAAAGCCCGGCCTGATGCGATCTACGTGCAGCATGAACCCTACGGAGCGGCAACATCGCAGGTATACCTCGCAAACCGCATGACTCGACGTGTACCTATTGGCTTCTATGCCGCCCAGAACATCTTCAAGCAATACCCAGTTCCGTTCCGATTCATGGAAAGCATGGTGCTTCACGAATCGTCATTTTGCTTTCCTGTGACTGACGAAGCCTTGGAAGTTTTGCGTGCTAAGGGCTATCGCGGCGATGCCGAGGTGCTGCCCCTCGCGGTCGACAACACCCTCTACAGACCAATGCCTGATGCAGCACGTTCCCTGCGAGAAAAGCTCGATATCGGCTCGGACGAACCCGTAATCGGCTACCTGGGTCGCCTCGTGTCCGAAAAAGGTCTGCTCACGCTAGTCAAATCGTTGAAGCTAATCGAGACGTTGCCTTGGAAATGCGTCCTGGTCGGCAACGGCCCGCTGGAGGTCGAACTTCGAGCGGCCATTGCTCAATCCGGACTTGAGGGCAGGGTGTTCTTCCCAGGGTATGTACCTCACACCGAAGCTCCAGCTTGGCTCTCGATGTTCGATATGTTGGCGCTCCCATCAGAGACCCGCGAAAACTGGAAAGAACAGTTCGGGCGTGTCATTGTGGAAGCCAACGCCTGCGGTACCCCGGTCATCGGGACGACCTGCGGGGAAATCCCGGCCGTCATCGGCCACACGGGCGGGGGAATTATCGTTTCGGAAGCCGCGCCCCAAGAGTTCGCATCGGCATTGGCTCTGCTCATCAATGACCCCAGTCGGCGCGAAGATCTCGCAAAACGAGGGCGCAGTGTCGCTGCCAAAGAATATGATCAGCGCTTTCTGGCATCCCGTTTTGCAGAAGCCATCGCCAGAAATGTAAAGGCCAGCAACGAGTCCGCACCGGCGCGTGTTTAGCCTTACTATGGTAGAGATGGTGCTAAAAACTCTGCATCGGATTCTCCCGCAGACGGATATGTGCAACCGCGTGTCAAAATCACAAACCCGGTAGTCAATCCGGTGGCCAATGTAGTGAGGTGTTCGATGTCACACAAAAACGTTTCTGCCAATACCGTAGTCTCAAGCTATCTTTCGGGCCTTTGCAGCCCTAGAGCTATTCATATCTATACGTTGCTGTGTCTCGGCTTTGCCCTTCCGGCCTCCCTGGCTATCGCTCAGACGGCACCTGCGCTTGCGGAACCTACCACGGTCACACCCGAATTAGCAGACGCCCACCCTCTTCGGATCGGCAAAGGTGACGTTGTCAGCGTCACTGTCTTTGACACCCCGAGCTTGTCGTTTCAGGACCGTGTCGATGAAGCAGGTTTTTTACGCGCTCCTGTGCTGGGAGCCGTACAAATTGCGGGACTGAACACGCAGCAGGCTTCTCGTCTTTTCGAAGAGAAGCTTCGCACAAGCGAGATCATGCTGAAGCCGAACGTGACCGTTCAAGATACTGAATACGCAACTCAAGGCGTAGTTCTGTTGGGACAGATCAAGAGTCCAGGTACCTATAATCTCCCGGGGCCGCACTCCCTCTATGACGCGCTTTCTGCCGCAGGTGGAGTCACGGACACAGCTGGCCCGCGCATCACCATTACTCATCGTGGTGACCCTGAACAGCTGGATGTCATCGACGTAAGTTCTCCGAACTACTCTGCCATTCAGCGCTCGACTCGAATCTTCCCAGGCGACACCGTATTCGTCTCCAAAGCAGAGGTCTTCTACGTAATCGGCGACGTCGGCCATCCGGGTTCCTTCTACATTCAGAACGGAAAGCCCCTGTCCGTTCTCAATGCAATAGCTCTCGCTTCCGGGGATAACGACACTGCCAAATACTCCGCCGCTTCCATCAAGCGCAAGACTTCGGCAGGCGTCGTCTCCATTCCCTTCAACCTGAAAAACATAAAGAAGGGGAAAGAAACCGACATCGCGGTTCTCCCGGAAGACATCATTATTCTGCCCCGCAGCGAACTGAAGGTGGCGCTAACCACGATCTTGCCTGGAGCAGCAAACTCTGCGATTGGAACGGGTGTTACTGCTGCGGTGATTAGGTAGCGGAATCCCGGTAATTGAAGTTCGTGATTCACACTCTCAGAAGAACTATGTCACTTAGATACCTTCAATCCGTCTTGGGCCTTGCGACTATGGTCGTTGCGGGGGTCCTGTGCCGCGAATCTGCGGCACAGGTCACGGTAGACTCCTCAGTCAGTGCGTCGGTGAATGTGTCCGTAGACAATTCAATTAGCCAGCCACTGCTTCCAGGCTATCTACCACTATTCGGTACAGGCGAAGCTGCAGGCTCCGGTAGCCGTAAGGTAGCCGCGTCCTTTGCCTCCACAAGAGCGGCGACGCAATCGTCCTTGCGTCAGTTCTCGCAGCAAATTTCGGCTGGTGCTCAACTCAATCAGTCCCCCACATTGGCATATGCCATGATGGCGCCGGCGGGGAGAATGACCGCCCCGACCAGAGCCCCACTCGGACCCAAAGCCGCTCCCACCGGAAGCACCGGCGAGAGCAGCTTTGGCAATGGAAGTTTCTCCAACGGGAGCTTCACGAACGCTAGTTTCGCAAATAAAAGCTTCGGCCCCGACGATCCAGTGGTCTTTTCGGCGATGAATGTGGTGCCATTGACGCCTACACCTAGAGTTGCATTTCCAACTCGTTTCAGGTCCGTGCCTCCGAGGAAATCCAACCGTTCAACCTCCTCGGACAATGACGCCACCAAGGGCCGTTCGAATAACCGATCAACCACTCCGACGTTCGGCAACAGAGACTTCACACCGCCCGGCTCAAGATCCAATTCGACTCCATCCAGTTCACCTATCCAATAGAGTGTCGTTTGGACTCACACTTTTGGCATACGGACGGGCCGCTGGATTGCATGCCGTTAGTCACCTGCCTCTGGCCAGCGCCTCGTCGTAGATGCTACGGACCTTTGCAGCAATTACCCCCCATGAATACTTCTCCGCATGTCTCCTGCATTCCGCTTCTGTCGGCATAGGAATTGCTCCACCAAGTGCCTCGCAAAGAGTGCTCGCTATCACCTCTGAACCCGTCCCTGCAAAGACACACTGCGGAGCGAAAGGGGTCACGGCATCCGCCAGGCCACCGACCGGCGTCACGAAAACTGGTGTGCCTGCGGCCAGCGACTCGAGCGTAATTAACCCAAAGCCCTCAAGTCCAGTGGAGGGCACCACCGTCATGTCTGCTGCGCGATAGGCGGTCGGCAGATCGGAATCAGGCACCCTCCCAAGTTGCCGTACGCTGTCTGTAAGACCAAGCTCCTGTATGCGCGCTGCTAATTCGCCCGTTATCGGGCCAGAGCCACCCAGCAAGATGAGTACCGTCGGATGGACCTTCACAATTCTCGTCGCGGCATCGATCAAAGACTCTAACCCCATCCTTCGCACTTGCCTCCGAACGGACAAGACAATCGGGCGATCCAGCGGCCAGTTTAAACTCCGCCGCGCATCCGCCCGCGAACCCGCAAGATTGAAGCGCTCGCTATCGACGCCGCCAGGAACAACGCGAATTCGCTCCTCGACTACACCGTAGTTCTTCACCAACTCGCTCTCGAACGATTTTGAAAGGACGATAAGACGATCAGCGCGGCGATAAACAGTCTTTTCGAGCGTCGCCTTTAGCCGCGATCGTAAGCCAGTCGAGCGTTCCATTACGCTCTCCGCAGCCCAAGGGCCATGAAAGTGCGTCACGTTCGGGAACGATCTCAACCTGTCTGCGATTGGGAGGGCATACAATGCGAAGTGCGATACGACGAGATCGATACGCTTTCCATCGATTTCTCGAATGGCTGCTTTTCTACCAAGGCGAAGCCGTTTGAGCATCGGGCTGTCCACGTCGCTGAAGGCAACAGTCTGCCCACCCGTGGCAAGCGCCGCCTTTTCCGTCCCCACGACCAGTCCCTTCGCCGACGTGCCTGTGCCTGGCAGATGTCGGATGAGTTCGTAGTAATAGCGAGCGAGACCCCCCTCCTGATCACCGATCCAGTCATCGCCGATTTGTAGTGTCCGTAAGCTAAGGGGAACCGTTGGACTTGACTCTATTTCAGGCATCTACAGGTTCCTTTATCCTCTCTGTGCATGAACTGCATGTATGCACATCTCAAGCTTTGTCTCGCGACACGCGCGAGTTCTTAATCAATCGAAACTAATACCCTTGAAGCTGCTGTCGGATCGGTCAAGTAAAATCTAAAAAGGCGCGGAATGTGTCCATTATTCTGACAAGCAGCGAAAACAGTCCGAATCTCCGCCTATATTACGAGATCACTCTTCTCCTCAATCTTCCAATGGGTGAAGCTGGACGATGGACGGTTCGATTTTATCAAGAGGATACATGGCAAAAACAAGACCTTCAGTAACGTACGTAAATCAAACAGCTCTACTCGCGGGTGGCGAACTCAACCTCTACGACTTCCTCAGGCTCTCTCCTGAAGGTGCCTCAGTCATCCTCTTCGAAGATGGACCTCTTCGCCTTCTTCTAGAAGATTTAGCAATCCCCGTGACAATCCTCTCTCAGGGGTCCCTCCATGATATCCGGCGGAGCGCAGGCCTGAGTTCGCTTGTTCGCTCGATACCCCATTTCTTTTCGATGTGGAGGCGGCTCAGAAAGCTTATCGCGAAAGCCGACATCCTCTACGCGAACTCGCAAAAAGCATTCCTTCTCTCAGCTTTCGCTCGACGCCACAAACAGCCTCTCGTTTGGCACTTGCATGACATGCTCGTGCCCGAACACTTCAGCATCCTGATTCGAAAGTTAGCCGTCTTCACTGGCAATCATTTTGCTACCCGGATCATTTGCAACTCGCAAGCCACCGCCGCTGCGTTTGTCGCTGAAGGCGGCAGGGCAGAAAAGCTTGAGGTCATCTACTGCGGCCTCGATCCGCTTACCTACGATGAAGTCAAGACCGGTGATGTAGATCAGCTTCGAGCGACAATCTGTGCACCTCAGACATTCCTGGTTGGGGTGTTCGGACGACTCGCAAAGTGGAAGGGGCAGCATGTACTTCTCGAAGCTGTGAGCAGCATTCCAGGGGTTCATGTTGCAGTCGTTGGCGATGCCTTCTTTGCGGAAGATGCATACAAGGCACGTTTGCTGGAGCGAGCCAGCCAACCTGATCTAGCCGGACGAGTTCACTTTTTAGGGTTTCGCAGCGATATTGCTCCACTTATGAAAGCCGTTGACGTCGTTGCGCACACGTCAACGGCGCCTGAGCCTTTTGGCAGAGTTGTTGTCGAAGCGATGCTGGCTCGAAAGCCTGTTATCGCCTCCAACGCGGGGGGCGTGGCAGAAATCGTCGAGGACGGACGTTCCGGCTTGCTCACAGCACCCGGTTCGGACGCGCAACTGAACCAGGCGCTTCTGCGACTGGTAAACGATCCCCAACATCGCATGGATCTCGGTATAGTTGCGCGCCAGGTAGCCGAGGAAAAGTTCTCCCTGAAAACGATGGTTGAAGCAATACAGGGTGTTCTATCGCGATTGTCCGAACAGGACAGTGACGGTTCGGAATCTCTCTAGACGCCACAAGCTAACTTGACTCCACAGTCAACGGGATACCGCTATCGCGCAGTCAAACCTGCGGTTACCTCATCAACCAACCGCGAAAAGTCTTCTTCGAAACGAGAGCGGCTGAAGCGCGCAGCATGCTCTTGGATTGCAAGCGGATCGAAGCTATCCTCCATTGACTCAAACTGCAAGATGGCTTCGCAGATGCTCTCGACCGTCTGCTCTCTAAAGAAGACGCCCGTGGGCGCTCGGCCCTCGGCGACGCGGTCAATTCCTATAACCGTCTCCAGCGAGCCTCCATGCCCGTAGGACACAACGGGACGTCCGTAGGACTGAGCCTCGACCGGCACTATCCCAAAATCCTCATTGGCCGCAAACAACAGAGCACGACAGCTCCGGTAGGTATTCTCTAGTTCCTCATCGCTGATCCGTCCTGGGAACTTAATCGTGGAACCGGCGATCTTCTTGAGCCGGGTAAGATTGCGCCCACCACCGACAACGATCAAGGGACGCTTTAGTCGATTACACGCTTCTATTAGAAGGTCTACACGCTTGGTCTGAGTCAATCTTCCCACAGAAAGATAGAAGTCACCACGCGAAGCAGAAGCCATGTGGTTACGCTCGCTCACCGGGGGATAAATCACATGGCTTTCGCGGCGGTAGTAACGCATGATGCGCTCAGCCACAAAGTTGGAGTTTGCCACAAAGTAGTCCACGCGTTGGGCAGCTAGAAAATCCCACTGACGCAGAGAGCGTGTGATCGTCGTGAATATCGGGCGAAACGGCGCAGGCAGCGTATCGCGAAACTCGAATCGCAGGTCCCATAGCGCTCGCATCGGGCTGTGACAGTAGCAGATCTGACGCGCTGTCTGGTCAATCAGCACGCCTTTAGCCACGCAAGAATCACTCGTGATCACTAGGTCATAGCCACGCAGATCGATCGCTTCGAAACCTGCGGGATACAGCGGCATCAGAAAGCGATAGGTCTGGTACTTCCACGGCAGGAAGTTCGCACGCGAAGCAATGATGTTACGTCCTCGAAGACTCGGCGACAGATCGCGTTCGGTATAGAGAAGTGTGAAGATATCAGCTTCAGGGTACATCTCGGCTAAAACGTTGACTACATGTTCGGCTCCACCATGTGCCAGAAACCATGGGTGGACGATCGCGATCTTCATAGGTCTCCATTATTGCCGTTGGAAGCCGATCTGGCAAACAGCTCCATCAACCTCTCCAAAGCACGCAAAAGCAACCACACCAGGTCCGGCCTACGCAGCAGCCAGCACTAAAAAGCTAATAGACATGGGTATTACGGACTTGGGAGTAAAACACTTATACAGTTTGCGTAAGACATCTGCAATAACCCGGAACCACGTTGGTCATGCTCCTGCGAAAAAGCCGTTTCGCGGCGCAACAACAAATGTCTTGCACCCCGCGGCAAGCGTCACACGCGCGCGTGCAGCGGTCCGTCTTGCAGCCGTACAGGGCTTGGGTTCAGGTTTCTATACTTCTTCATCAGAGGCAGCAGACGCATTGCCGACACGTATCGACGAGCAAAGCGGCTCGGGTTATGCAGCGTACGAAACAGCCACCCGAGATACAACCGGTCCGCCCACACCGGGATGCTCACCTGCTCACCCGTCAGGAAAGACACCGCCGCGCCCACACAGTGAATAGCCGGAAGATAATCCAGGCGATGCTTCAGATCAGCTCCCAGCGGCTCCTGCACACCGCCGCCCACACCCAGAATCACATGCTGCGGATGAAGCCTCTCGACTAGGTCTATCAGCGTCTGATCCATCGGCTCTTTTCCGTCCACCGAATACTTGGGAGCAACGTAGATGTGGCTCGCAGGCACTTCGATCCCCTGCTCGCTGAGCCATTTCTTCGTCACGCGCCTCGAACTGCTGTGTGGAAGCACCCAAATCGTATTGCCCGACTGGCGAAAACTATCGAGTCTCACCAGCTCTCGCAGATAAGCCAGCCCCGATAGACGCCGAATGCTGTCACGCTCGATCAAATTCCACATGATCACCATGAAGCCTGAGTCCGGGAAGACCGAGTCGGCCCCCAGCAGCGCATCTCGGTAAGCCGCATTCTGCGGCAACTCCTTCAGCGCAGGCGCCGCCGGAAAGACCACCAATCCGCCCATCTCCGAACGCAGTACAGCCTCCGCGGCAGAACACAGCGAAAAGCGTAATCCGAGTATCGTGCGGTAGTCTTTGGCTGACCTGTTCATCGTTTCATCCTTCATGTCGACACCTATAGCTGTGATCAAAACGGCTACGATGCCTGACTCCAATGGACATACCATACACCCTGAAACCCGTGGTTCGGGGGGCATCGCCCTAACACCTTAGGGGCATAGAACCACCCCGATATACGTAACCATGGCAGCGTTCGTCTCTGCTGATAACGAGAATACGTAGCCTTGCGCACCCCGGATTGTCTTCCTTCAGGCCAGCCTTCCTTTAGTCCCACTTCCGAACAACCAAAACGTACCGCTGGCGAACCCCTTCACCTAACGTCCCGTCCCGCGCACAATCACTCCGAGCGTCCGAGCCATGATTCGGAAGTCCATCCTCAAGTTCCACGTGTCCACATACGCCGTATCGAGGGAGATATAGCTGTCGAACGAAGGGTCTTCACGCGCCTCCACCTGCCATAGGCCCGTAATGCCCGGCAATACGTCCAGCCGCCGGAAGTGCTCCAGCGCATACATCTCCACCTCGGTCGCCAGCGGTGGCCGCGGGCCTACCAGGCTCATCTCCCCCATCAGCACATTAAATAGTTGTGGCAGCTCATCCAGCGAGTACCGACGCAGCCACCGCCCGCTCTTCGTAATCCGCGGATCGTTGTCGATCTTGAACAGAATCCCTTCGCGCTCGTTCAGATGCGCCAGGGCCTTCAGCTGCTTGTCCGCGTCCACCTGCATCGTTCTAAATTTAAAACACATAAACCGCCTGCCCTTGCGCCCAATGCGCTCGGCCCGGTAAAAGATCGGCCCCTGCGAGTCGCGCTTCACGATCGCCGCAATCACCAGCATCAACGGCGCAAGGACCATTAGAGCAAGCGTCGAAAGGCACACGTCGATCACCCGCTTGATCGCAAAGGCTCCCGCCGAAAAATCATGGTGATGCAACAAAATCGTCGGGAACTGCCCCACAAACTCCACCGGCGCGTTCCAGGCCAAACCCTCGTACAGGTCTGGCACCACACGCACCTCGATCCCGTATACCTTCGCTTCATCGACGACCCGCGTAATCAACTCGCGGTCGGCCGGAGTCGAAAAATAAATCTCGTCCACAAAATGTGTGCGCGCGATCGCGACACAGTCCTTGATCTCCCCCAATACCTCGTCGTTCCCCTCGGTACCTTCGGTCGGAGCCAGCGTAATGAACCCCTTAAACCGGAAACCCAGTCGAGGTAACGCTAGAAAGTGGTTGCGCAGCGCATGGCCCACCTTGCCATTCCCGATAATCAGCGCGTTCCGTGTCTCCAGCCCTGCCATGAATCGCCGCTCGCGCAGGCTACGCCAAATAGCCCGGTTCAGCATCATCAGCAGCATGGTCCCCCCTGCCGCAACTGCCACTACCGACCGGGGCGCATAGATCAGACGTGTTAAGAACAATGTGCCGCACAGCATGAGCGCCGCGATCAGCGCCGTTTGCACCGACATTCGCTGTTCATTCAGAAAGCTCTTGCTCTTGACGACCTGGTACAGCCCAAGTACCCGTCCCACGATCAGCACGTACACGGCAAACACCGCCACGAACCCCAGCCGCGAGCCATCCCCCAGATGGAGTGCGTACCTTGCCGGAAACACCGCCACCCCGGTGAGTCTCAGGGAAAGCACGGCAGCAAACACAGCACACAGAAGATCTGCACTTGCCCACGCAGCCCCGAGCCCCAACCCCTCTCGTTTCCCCGCTTCGCGCTGCGTTATCAGACTACGGAGCTGGAGACTCTCCGCCATCCCTGAAAACCCTGCAGTATCCCGTGTGCTCATAGCTCGTTCGTTCCCGTAAGCCGTGAAACGACTGCATAAAATCCGTGGTTACCGATTGGCCCGAGACCTATGTAGCCTCTAGCTGTGAGATACCTCTTTAGTCACTAAACCCTTCGAAACTCGTGACATCCGACTTCCCGTCGACGAAGGAAAACTCGCAATGAAGAGACTTGCCAGGACAAGCGGGATTCCAATCAGCGAGAACACTGCAAAAAAAACGACCAACTCCGCAGGCTTCGGACTTACCGGTCCGTCGAACCAGGCTGCCAGATGAAACATCAAGCCGATCACCAGGCTCGTCAACACGTACGCGCAGATAACATAAGGCCAGATCATCATGATTCTCCTCAGCCAGGGCAAACATCGCAGCGTTAACTGATAAAAGTACCGAGCGAGTAAATTGCAGCAAAAATAAAAGGGCTATTATTTGCTCTCTGTAAGCGAGAAGTCTTATGCCTGAACCAATGGAATCCGAGCTCAAACGCCTGAACCCGTTGACAGATATAGAAAGGCCTGCAAACCGATGCCAGTATCGAGTTGTGAGGTCGACACCACGACACTGGAGCTGAATCGCACCAAGCTTCACATCGGTACAAAAAGTAGGAAAGACAACCTCAATGTAGCACAGTGAATAAGTACATATGATGAGGCCTGCCAGACTTTCGTTGCCTCCTTTGTGCAGTTTCCCAAAGAGGCACCAGCAGTCATTCCACGGTCCCTCCCCGCTACAATCAATCCGATGCCCGCCCGCCTCATCCTCAACGCTGACGACTTCGGCCTCACCCCCGGCGTCAACCGCGCCATCGCCGAACTCCACGCCGCCGGAGCCCTCACCTCCGCCACCCTCATGGCCGACGGCCCCGCCTTCGACCACGCCGTCGCCATCGCCCGCTCCACCCCCACGCTCGGCGTCGGCTGCCACATCGTCCTCACCGACGGCACCCCGGTCTCCGACCCCGGCACGCTCCCCACGCTCTGCCCCAACGGTCGCACCTTCCGCCCGTCGCTCCTCAACTTCATCCGCGATCTCCTGCTCCACCGCATCGACCCCGACGAGATTGGGCGTGAAGCTCTCGCTCAATTCCAAAAACTCGAGCGCTCCGGCATCCGTCCCACCCACCTCGACACCCACAAACACACCCACCTCTTCCCTGCAGTCGTCGCCCAGCTCAGCTCGATCCTCCGACGCGCCGAGTTCACCTCCCTCCGCAATCCCTTCGAACCTCCCTTCGCGAAGGATGCCGCCGGCGCCCCCCTCAAACGTCGCCTCCAGATTGCTCTCCTCGACCGCTTCCGCCCCGCCTACATGCGTGCCGCCCACGGCACCCTCACCACCGACGGCACCCTCGGCATCTCCGCCACCGGCAGCCTCAACGCCGACACCCTCCAAGCCACCCTCGCCTCCCTTCCCACCTCCGGCACCTTCGAGCTCCTCTGTCACCCCGGCTACAACGATGCCGACCTCGACGCCATCCCCACCCGCCTCCGCAACCATCGCGAAGTCGAATACCGCGCCCTACTCACCCAAATCCCCCAACTCCGTCTGCAACCAAACCCGCCACAGCTCATCCACTACGGAGACCTGTAGTCTCTACTCACTACTGTCTACTCACTACTGTCTGCGAGCAAAGCGAGCAAAATGAAGATCGGCATCACCTGCTACCCCACCTACGGCGGCTCCGGCGTCGTCGCCACCGAGCTCGGCATCGAGCTCGCCAACCGCGGCCACGAGGTCCACTTCATTACCTACTCGCAGCCCTTCCGCCTCACCGGCCGCGAAGCCAACATCCGCTATCACGAGGTCCCGGTCTCGAATTACCCGCTCTTCGAGTACCCCCCCTACGATCTCGCCCTCGCCACCCGCATGGCCGAGGTCGCTGAAATCTACGAGCTCGATCTCCTCCACGTCCACTACGCCATCCCGCACAGCATCTCCGCACTGCTCGCCCGCCAGATGCTCGCCAAGCGCTGCAAGCATCTCCCCTTCATCACTACCCTCCACGGCACCGACATCACCCTCGTCGGCCTCGACCGCTCCTATCTCCCCATCACCCGCTTCGGTATCGAAGAGTCCGACGGCGTCACCGCCATCAGCGAACACCTCAAGCAGCAGACCGAGCAGTTCTTCGGCAACACCGGCCCCATCGAGGTCATTCGCAACTTCGTCAACTGCGACCTCTATTGCCGCAACGAAGAGCTCGTCGCCAAACAGCGTCCCCGCTTCGCCCAACCCGGCGAGCGCCTCCTCGTGCATCTCTCGAACTTCCGCCCCGTCAAGCGCGTCCTCGACGTCATCGAAATCTTCGCCCGCGTCTCCCACGCCCTGCCCGCCCGCCTGCTCATGATCGGCGACGGCCCCGAGCGCTCCGCAGCCGAATTTCTCGCCCGCCGACTCGGTGTCGCCGACCGCGTCGACTTCGTCGGCAAGCAGGAAAACGTCAACGAACTCCTCGCCCTCGCCGACCTCATGCTCATGCCCTCCGAGATGGAGTCCTTCGGCCTCGCTGCCCTCGAAGCCATGGCCTGCCGCGTCCCCGCCATCTCCACCCGAGTCGGCGGTATCCCCGAGCTCATCGACGACGGTCGTGAATCCGGCAACACCGCCAACGGCCTCCTCTACGAGGTCGGTGCCATCGAGGCCATGGCCGAAGGTGCCATCTGGCTCCTCAGCGACCAGGCCCGCCTCGACGCCATGTCCGCCGCCGCCCGCAAAACCGCCCAGGACAAGTTCTGCGCCTCCCGCATCATCCCCCACTACGAACGCTACTACGAGCAGATGATCTCTAAAACCAAAGCCTGATTCCTCTGTTTCTCCACAACGATTGCGATATCTCAGCGACAAGACATCGTCGTTAGGACCAAGCAACTCTCCTTAAAATTTTCTAATGTCTCCTGCGCCCCCGCCGATACACGGAATGGGCCACAAATATTCGCCTGCCTGGGCGCAAGGAGACATACATGAAAGGCACGATCGTAAAGTGCATGCAGGACCTCGTCACTCGAGATTTCGGCAAAGACAAGTGGCAGGCATCTCTTACCGCCGCAGGCCTCAACGGCACTGTCATCACCGTTCAATCGGACGTTCCGGATACGGACGTTCACAAGCTCATCAAGGGCATCGCAGACGTCAACGGCCTCAAGGTCGACCAGGTCATCGAGGCTTTCGGTGACTACTGGTCCTCCGTCTACGCTCCCTCCATCTACTCCGTCTACTTCGACAAGGCCAAGAGCGCCAAAGAGCTTCTCACCAATCTCGGCAACATCCACACCGTCGTCACCAAATCGGTCCCCAACGCTGCCCCACCCGCCTTCACCTACGAGTGGGAGAGCGACAAGGTTCTCATCATGAACTACTCCTCCTCCCGCGGCATGGTCCAGTTCATGCCGGCCCTCGTGCGAGGCGTCGGAAAGTACTACAAAGAGAAGATCAACGTCAGCCTCAGTGGCAACAAGGTGCGCGTTCAGTTCGCCTGATATCCAGGCCGTTGTCCCAGCTCCAGGACAGCGGCCTCGGGATGTTATTTCTAAATCTCCACCTCACCCACTTGTTCGCCTTGTCTTCGCTTACAATCAGTCCTGAGAGTCAAACTCAGGACCCCGGCTCATGGCGACAGACGAACTCGAACCAACCCACAGGCTCGGCACTCGCAAGATTGTCCACGTCGACATGGACGCCTTTTATGCTTCGGTCGAACAGCGCGACGATCCCGCCCTCCGCAATCGGCCTGTCGTCGTCGCCTGGAAGGGCAAACGCTCTGTCGTCTGCGCAGCCTCCTACGAAGCCCGACGCTTCGGCGTCCGCTCGGCTATGCCCGCCATCACCGCCGAGCGACTCTGTCCCGAAGCCGTCTTTATCCCACCCGATTTCACTCGCTACAAAACCGCCTCGCAGGCCGTCCGCGAGATCTTCCAGCGCCACACCGACGCCATCGAGCCGCTCTCGCTCGACGAGGCTTACCTCGATGTGACCGAAAATAAGCTCAATCTGCCCACAGCCACTTTGGTCGCCAAGACCATCCGCCAGCAGATCTGCGAAGAGCTCAACCTCACCGCCTCCGCTGGCATCGCGCCAAATAAGTTCCTTGCCAAGATCGCCTCCGACTGGAGAAAGCCCAACGGCCAGTTCGTCATCCAGCCGCACGAAGTGCAAGCCTTCCTGATTCCCCTGCCCGTCGGCCGTATTCCCGGCGTCGGCAAGGTCACCGAAACCCGCATGGCCGAGGTCGGCATCAAGACCGTCGGCGACATCTATTCCATGGCGCTCTCCACCCTGGAGCAGCACTTTGGTCGTTACGGCTCGCGTCTCTTCGAACTGGCGCGCGGCATCGATCACAACCCGGTCATCTCGAACCGTGTCCGCAAGCAGATCTCCGCCGAAGACACCTTCCCCGACGACATCCCGTTGCCCCAATGTGACGAACATATCCGCCGACTCTCTGAGAAAGTCTGGAAAGCGTCGAAGGACAACGCTCGCGGAGCCAGGACCGTCGGCCTCAAGCTCAAGACAAAACAGTTCAGCTCCCTCACCCGCAGCCTGACCCTCTCTGCCCCCGTCGTCTCCTGCGAAGAGTTAGCTGACACAGCTTTGGCTCTCTGCCATCGCGTCGATCTCGGCCCCGACCAGCTCTACCGCCTCGTCGGCGTCGGCCTCAGCAACTTCCAGCTCGACGTCGAAGAAGAGGTCGAGGTCGTTACCCCTCTCTTTTCCGCAGAAACGAGCGAAGAAGTCGAATTACCTTCCTAAGTTCGCAACCCTCGCCACCCGACAGGGTTAACTACCCCATTAACCCGCTGGATGCCCCACCGCACCCGGCTACCCGCGCCGCCCAAGAAGCGTCCTATCCTTTAGATAGGTACAGCTTCGCCCACCAGCACGCTGAATCGGGAGATAACCCACCATGATGAAGAAGAACTCCATCCTTCCCCTGCTCGCCGCCCTTGCCCTCTTTGCACCGGCCACGCGCCTCCTCGCGCAGGACACAGGTGTCTCGCATCCCGAGCAGCTGAACGACAACATCGAATCCACGACCGACGACACGCCGCACTACAAGAAGCCTTCCCCTGCTGTTCCGGTTTCCGCTGTTCCCAGCGCAGATGCGAGCACGGCAGCGGACGCCTCCGTACCTCCAGGCACGACCTTCAAGGTCATTGGCCCCGCGAAATCTGTCGACCCAGACGCGCCCATCTCGGCGCCTCAGCAGAGCTATTCGCAGCAGCAGTATTCTCAGCCTTCGAACGACGACCACTACACCCCGCGCCGCAGTGAACCCGGCTTCAGCCCGTCCTCGCCAGCGTTCAACCCCAACGACCCGAACAGCGGCGTCGTTACGAGCGTCTACCTCGGACCGAACGATCTGCCCATCGGCACGCGCATCGTCGCACAGCTCAACAGCACCATCTCCACCAAGGTCACTCCCGCGGGCACACGCTTCGCGGCCGAGCTCTCTCAACCCGTGCTTCGCGACGGCCGCGTCTTTCTTCCAGCCGGTAGCGTCATCAACGGTCGCATCACTCAAATCCACGGGGGTCGTCGCATCTCCGGCAGCTCAGCGATTCGCCTTCAGGCCGACCAGATCATCCTTCCCAACGGTGGCATCTTCCGCATCAACGCGGAGGTCGTCGACATCGACCACTTCAACGCCTCCCACGTCAACCATGAAGGCGTCATCACCGCGAACTCCAACGGCGCGGTCACGCTCGGCGCTGCCGGACTCACCACCGCTACCGGCGCAGTCGCCGGAGCGCTCATCGGCGGCGGCGTAGGCGCAGTTGTCGGAGCAGGCGTCGGCGCTGGCCTCGGAACCTACTGGTGGCTCCGTCAGGACCACCAGCAGACACTCCCTACTGGAACCGAGATCGTCTTCAGCCTCAACGACGTCCTCACGGTGACTCCCGCAACGGACCGCTACGTGGCCGCTCCCCCAGTGCCAAACCCTGGCTACTAAGCAAACTCGCTTCTGCTAATCAGCAACGCCGACCCAACCGGGCCGGCGTTTCCGTATTTCAGCGGCGAAAGCTATGTGGCTCAGATCAGATTCAATTCGGCGAAGGCTTCTCAATGTGATCGATCACGAGAAAACGATCCATCCCCTTGGCACTCTCCAGCTTCAGACCCAGCACATTCTGGATCGCCAGATCGAGCGCGGGAACAGACTCCTGATCGTCGGCGCTACGCCCGCTCTGAAGTGCTCCTTGATACTGCAAAATAAAATCGTACGTGCCTGTAAGGCCTGTCCGATCTTTGACCGGATGCCCCAGTTGTCCCGACAGCATCTCTGCAATCTTCGCAGTGGTGCATTTATGCGCGACAAAAGTATAGCCGTGGCCGGGAGAGCCATCGCCGCGCTGATAGATCGGTGGCAATCCCTGATCGCCCCAGTCTTTCAACTCCTCCGCAGTTGGAGGTGAACTTCCACCAGGCGCCATCTTTACGCCTTTCTTTCCCACCAACAGATCGTATGTCTGCGTGCTCCGCATCTCCCAGTGTGTCTTCAACTGAAAGCGGTCAGCCAGCAGAGCCTGCAACATATGTTGCTGTTCAAGCTGCGCCTCAGGACGGTCTAACTTGGCCATGCGCTCATCCATAGCAGCATCCGACTTCGCCTCTACGTTGAACATCGCCCGCCAGTTCGGCACACCCACCATCTGGTCCCAGCGAATCCCATAGGCGACGCTCAGCAAGTTCCGAATGTCGAAGTTTGTCACCCGAAAGGTCGTCGAGCCCGAAACGAAGCCTCCGCCAACCAAATATGAGTTCGCTGGAGGGCTCTCCCGTACAGACGCAACATCGAAGGTCATCGTCGGCACATACTCGGCGCTAGCGGCCTTCGCGTGCACGTCCGGTGAGACAGTCTGGGCACCAGAAACACATGGAACCGTCATCCCCAGCGCAACCGACAATATGCCGCGAGACAGCATTCGATACCCCCTTGAAGCCGCAAAGCCTTAGCTCACCACCTGCGACAGCAGCCGTTTCCAATTCTTCTGGTTCCGTTTGTAGCTCTTCTTCAAATCGTCCAGCGTCCGCTGAAAGTCCGAGTTATCGCTCATCCCGCGCCACGCCGGATTCTTGCTGAACCAGGGATAGTTCTCATTACCCAGATAGATTGCGCGACGCAGCCAGTGCAAAGCCTCCGCGCTATCGCCTTCCACCGCGAAGTACGTAGCCAGTCGATACGCCATCTCGCTGTCCGCTTCCGCGGCAGCCAGAGTCTCTTCCTTGATGAACTCGAGCGCGCGTTTGCGTTCGCCAAGCTGCACGTAGCACATCGCAATCGTCGGATACACAATGCGCAGCGTGTTGTCGTCCTGCGTCACCTTTTCCAGCGTCTCGACGGCCTTGGACAGCTGTCCTTCGCGCATCTGCTGATAGCCCTGCGAGATGCGCAGCATCGGTTGCCGCGGTTCCAGCGTCAGTCCCTTTTCAATCTCGTCGCCCGCCAGCTCCAGCTGGTTCTGATATTGATACACACGGGCGCGATGGTTGTAGATCATCGCCGCGTTGCTTGGGTTCAACCGCAGCGACGTATTGAACTGGTCGAGCGCCTCTTCATAAAGACCATCGATCCGCAGCGTCAGTCCAGCCACGAGATGCACATTCCAGTCGTTGCCCGCCTGCTGCAACAGGTGCTCGATACCGTGCCTCGCGCTCTCTTTTTCTCCGCGGCTCAGCAGCATGTAGACGCGATACAGATTCGCTTCAACCGAAGCGCTGTCCCGTTCCAAAGCCTTATCGAACGACCGTCGCGCCTCCAACACATGCATCTGTCCGCCAAGTCCATGGCGAGCATATTGCAGGTGCGTAATTCCCAGCCCTGACCATCCAGGCGCATACTTCGGATCGCGCTTCACCACGCCTTCAAACAACTCACGGGCACGATCAAGTTCGTCGCGGTTGCCCGTTCTTGACATGAATGAAGACAGCAGCGCGCGCGCCTCCAGATACTCCTCGGAGACATCGTCGCCCAGGAACGCCACACTTGTCGGGCCAACAGCCTTCACCAGCCCGCCCTGCAACCCACCGTGAAGCTCCGCAAACACCTCGTCGCAGATCTCGGTCTGCACCGCGATCAGATCGAACGACCCCACACTGATCGACCCACCAGTCCTCACGCTTTGGCCGCTGACATCCAGCAACTGCCAGCTCAGATCGAAGCCACTATCCGAGCGCAGAAAGCTGCCCGCCAGCACAAAGTCCACCATCAGCTTGCGACCGATCGCCAGAGGATCGAGCTGGCTCGTCGGAATGTTCATCAGCGTGCTCGACGGCCGCACTACCAGCGACGGAACCTTCGCAAGACGCGCCGCCAGCGCATCGGCCAGTGCATAACCATAGAAATGCGTCGCGTTATGCGCAGCCAGATTCGCGAACGGCAGCACCACGATCGTCGGCCCCTTGCTCTGCGTCGTCGCCGTGCTGTCGCGGAAGCGCTCAGCCAGCATCGAGAGAATGCCCGTTGTCCGCTTCTCTTCCTCGGGCGTCTCCATATCGAGCCGCTGCTGATGGCTCATATTGATCGCGCCCGAACCAGGAAGCACCACGTCATCCAGTTGCAGAGACTTCACAATCGTCTTAAGCCCTTCGCGCAGCTCCGCGGCAGACCCATAACGCTCCGACGGCTGCTTTGCCAGGCAGCGCAGAATAACGCTCTCCAGCTCCTGCGCCAAACCCGGAACGATCTCCCGAAGACTTGGCGGCTCCGCATACTGAATGGCACGAATACTCTGCAACTCCTGCGCATCCGGCCGGTGGAACGGATGCCGTCCACTGACCATCTCGTACAAAATCACGCCGACAGCGAAGATGTCGCTCTGCACACTCGACTGACCAGTGACGAACTGCTCAGGCGCCATGTACGCGATGGTCCCACCGCGCGCGGTATAGGTCGCACCTGCCACAGCGGGTGTGACCTCCTGCTCCGTCAACGACGGGTCGAAATCCACACTGCCGCGCTGCAGCCTGCGTGCCAGACCGAAGTCCAGCAGCTTGATCAGGCCGCCATCGGTCAGCATCACGTTCGCCGGCTTCAGATCGCGATGGAAGATGCCCATGTTGTGCGCGGCCGCCAGACCGTCGGCGATCTGCATGCCGCTCGAGAGCACAAGTTGGGCATTTGCAGGGCCTTCCGCGATGACCTTGTCCAGGCTCTTGCCCGGAATGTACTGCATCACAATGTAGGCTTCCCACTCGCCAGAATCCTGCTCGGCCTCACCTACCTCATAGATGGCGCAGACGTTGGGATGGTCGATGGCCGACGCCAGTCGGGCCTCGCGAAGCTGCGTCGCTCGGACCTGCTCCGGAGTCTGGGATCCGCGCTTCAGCAGCTTCATCACCACGGGCCGCTGCAGCAACGTGTCGTTCGCCAGAAACACGACACCGCTCCCACCCGAACCGATCTTACGCAGAAACTCATACTGCTTGATTACGCGGCGTGCCATGTATCCATTATCGCAGTACGGCCTGCCCGACCGTGTGGAAGATGCCGTGGCTCGCGAGACGCGCGACTCAGTTCAATGTTGGGAATCGGTTGCCTCAAAATATTTTCAACTCTCAGGCAACTCCACAGGCAGCGTTTTTCAAACTCCCTGCATCAGAAAGTGCATAGTGCGAACGAATGCGCTCACAAAAGAGGATGAGAGACCGCTATCCCTGCCATTTTCCGTCAGGTCAGCCTACTTTCACCGGGATAACCGATGCCTGCAACGCTGCTGTTGATCGACGATAACGCTATCCAAGCCGCCACCCGACAAGCGATTCTGAAACGCGGCGGATATTTCGTAATCGTGACCCTGAATCCCGAGCGTGCGCTCGATCAGCTTCGCAGTGGTGAACTGGCTGCGCCGGTAGATCTCATCATCACGGACCACATTATGCCGGGTATGAACGGACTCGAATTCGTGGCACACGTGCGCGAGTTTGCTCCGGAGCTTCCGGTACTCGTTATCAGCGGCCTTGCCGAAGCCGAAGAAGAGTACGGCCACCTGAACGTGCATTTCCGCCTCAAGCCCGTGATGCCGGATTACCTTCTCAGCACGGTGCGCGATCTGCTGAACGGCGTCGGCAGCTCGTCCGAACCCTCTCTGCCAAACTAGCTCCTCCTTCAACCTTTCTCAAGCTTCGCTTCGAAGATCGCACCGCTGCGCCTTCGCTACGCGCACTCGTACGCCAAGTTTGAGAGAATAGTAGGCGAAGGAAGCCCCAAGCACATGTCTCATCCCATGCCGTCATTCGGAAGCTTTGCGCTGTTGCTGGCGTTCGTCCTGTCCACTTACTGTCTCGTGATCGGAACCCTTTCGCTATGGGCGATCGCCAGAAAGCGGCAACTCGCCATCCCTGCGGATCTTCTTCGCGAAACAGCGCGGCGCGCAGGCCTCGCCAGCTTCGTCGCCGTCTTCGGCGCAGCCTTCGCCCTCATCTGGGCCTTCACCACCGACGACTTCTCCGTCGACTATGTCCTTCACCACTCCAGCAAAGCACTCTACTGGGGCTACAAGATCTCTACCCTTTGGTCCGGGCAGGAAGGTTCGTTGCTGCTCTGGAGCCTGTTGCTCAGCGGCTACGCCTTCGTGCTGCGCCTGCGTCACAAGAACGACGTCACCCTCTACGCCTACGCCTCTACAATCCTCGCCGGCATCCAGGTCTTCTTCCTCTCGCTGCTGGTCTTCAAGGTGCCTCCGTTTGCGCTGGTTCCCGGAGGCATCGCTCCGGCAGATGGATTCGGTCTAAACCCCCTGCTGCAATATCCCGAGATGGCGATCCACCCGCCAATGCTCTACCTCGGCTACGTCGGTTTCTCGGTCCCCTTTGCCTTCGCTCTTGGCGCTCTGATGATGCGCTACCCCGGTGAGAAGTGGATCGCCATCACCCGCCGCTGGACCATGGTTACCTGGCTCTTCCTCACTTGCGGCATCATGCTCGGCATGCACTGGGCCTACGCCGTGCTGGGCTGGGGCGGCTACTGGGGTTGGGACCCCGTTGAAAACGCCTCGCTGATGCCCTGGCTCGGCGGCACCGCCTTCCTGCACTCCGTCATGATGCAGGAGAAGCGCGGCATGATGAAGCGCTGGAACGTGTGGCTCATCTTCGTCACCTTCATGCTCACGATCCTCGGCACGCTGCTCACTCGCTCCGGCCTTGTCAGCAGCGTCCACGCCTTTGCTGAAAGCGACATTGGCTCCTGGTTCACCACCTTCCTCGTGATCGTGGTCTGCATCTGCCTCTTCACCTTCTTCTTCCATAACGAGCACCTGAAGAGTGAGAACCAGCTCGAATCCATCGTCAGCCGCGAGAGCTCCTTCCTCTTCAACAACCTCGTGCTGCTCGCAGCCTGCTTCACCGTGCTCTATGGCACGCTGCTGCCCGTATTGTCGGAGTTCTTCACCGGCTCGAAGATCACCGTCGTCGGCCCTTACTACAACAAGGTGATGGTCCCGATCGGCCTGTTCCTACTATTCCTCACCGGCGTTGGCCCGCTGCTGGCCTGGCGCGCGACCTCGCTTCGCACCATCCGCCGTAACTTCATCATCCCCTGCACTGCGGTCCTCGCGACAGCGCTCGGCCTGATGGCCTCGGGTGTTCGTCCGTGGAAAGACGACGACCCCACCGGCTCCATCTACGCTCTTGTCTGCTTCTCGCTCGGTGCAGGCGTCATCACGGCCATCACCTCCGAGTTCCTGCGCGGTGCGGGCGTCGTTCGCACCCAGACCGGCAAAAACCTCTTCGGTTCAGCGTTCCTGCTGACCCGCCGCAACACCCGCCGCTACGGCGGTTACATCATCCACTTCGGCATCGTGCTGCTCTTCATCGGTCTCGCGGGCGCGGCCTTCAATCAGTCGAAGGAACTGGAGATGGGCGATGGCGACAGCCTCGCTCTCAACGGCTACAAGATCGTCTGCCAGTCCTTCTCACAGGACTCCAACCCGCAGTACGACACTGACTTCGCCCTACTCGATGTCTTCCACAAGGGTCAGAAGATCACGCGCCTGACCCCCGAGCGCCGCGTCTACTTCCCTGACACCGACCACGCGCAGGTCTCAACGATGGTTGCCATCCATTCCACGCTTGCGGCCGATCTCTACGTCGTATTCGAAGGTCGCAACGCCGACTCCGGTCGCCCTATCATCAAGGTCTTCCTGAACCCGCTCGTGAACTGGATCTGGATCGGCGTACTGATCGTGATCCTGGGTACGGCACTCGCACTGGTGCCACCGCTGTTGCCCGCATCGAAGCGAGTCGAGGCTACATTGCCGTTGCCTTCGTCTAACTTTGCAGCAGGCCCAGGATCCGCGTACGCGTCGTCGGCACTCCCTGCCTCCGAGGTTCCGCGTGTATAAGCGTTCTCTCCATATCGTCGTTCTACTGGTCGCCGCATTCAGTATGCTGGGCGCGGGCGACCCGTCCACACGCTTCGATAAGATCGGCCACAAGCTGATGTGTACCTGCGGCTGCTCCGAGATTCTGCTGGAGTGCAACCATGTCGGCTGCCCCAACTCTACCGGCCTCATCCAGGACCTTCACGCTCAAGTGGACAGCGGAGCGTCCGAGTCCGCAATCCTCACCTGGTTCGCGGACAAGAACGGAGCTGTAGTCCTCGCCGCTCCCCTCCGTGGTAATTTCTTCGACCAGACGACCTGGTACATTCCGGGTCTCGTCCTCGTGCTCGGCATCGTCGGCATCTTGCTGCTCGTCCGCTACTGGAAGGGCCGCCTCGCCATCGCCGCTGCCGCCGCCCCGCCACCTCCGCCACACACGGCAGCGGAAGACGCACTCCGGGATCAGATACGCCGCGACACCCAGTACTAGATAGCGAGAAGCCAGAAGTGACGAAGGCCGCCCTCAAAGGCGGCCTTCGCTTTTCCCACGTCTCACTCTCGTATTCTCACTGCCCTTAAGATTTCCCTGCCATATCCTTGATCGCCTTTTCGGCTGCCTTCTTGTCCTTCGGAACGGGATCGAGTGTAAGGGTCTTCTTGTACTCGGTCAGGGCCTGGTCGAGCTTGCCGAGTTTCCGGGCCACTTCAGCCAGCGCGAAATGCGCGTTCGGATCGTCAGGGGCGTGGTCGACGGCATCCGTAGCACGCAGGAAAGCACCGCGAAAGTTGTTATCCGCCATGTAGAAGCCATACACACCCAGGTCTTCCGATACGCGATCCGCCTCCGTCTGCACCACCACCGGCGGCAGCTTCTTGCGTGGCTTCTTGATCACCGTATCGTCGTCGGCGAGCGGCCCCTTGGTGTTCGGATCGTCGGGCAGGCCAGAGAGCCCGCTGTCGCTGCTCGAGGACGAGCTGCTGGAAGAACTGCTCGATGAGCTTGACGAATCACCCGAGCTGCCCGCATCCTTCAACGGACTCTTCTCATCCTTGTCGCTCAACGGAGCGCTGCTCTCACCGGGAAACGGGAACGCCTTGGAGGGATCGTTCGCACCCGCAGGAGCTGGAGCGTTTGTCTGTTGACCGGAATTCGGCTTCGTGGCATCGCCAGGCGTCTCTCCCGGGAACGGAAAATCCTTCGCCGGGTCTGCCGTCTGACCGGGGGTCACCTGCTTGCGATCCGCAGGCGAGAAACCAGCATCGGGATCCCCACAATTAGGAACCAGTACCTGCTTACCGTTCGCATCGGGCATGTAGCAGTCGCCCGTGCGCTTCGATGCAGGGCTCTGCCCGTTCGTCGAGGATGCGGGCTGCTGTGGTGTCGGCGCGTCCGTCTGCGCAACAGCCGCAGCTGTCCATCCCATCGCTCCTGCCACCACCGCCAACCGCATCGCTGTCTGTACTCGCTTCATATTCACTATTAGACGATAAAGCTGGGTAGATGGAGTAGTGCCCCTCCTTGCTTTGTCCCTCCTGCAGGGGATCTTCTTCTTTCATGCGAGCGGGAGATCTTTTTATTTGTCCTTTCCGCAGGGGACCTTGTGTTTCATGCGAGCGGTAGACTTCTTATTTTTCATTCCCGCAGGGAATCTGCTTCTGCACTTTGCACCCCCCACGCAAATCTCTACTCCCTCCCCCTACTCCCTGCTTCCTACTCCGTGCTCTTGCTATACTCCGGCCAATGGCCTCCACTTCCCGCTCGCCCCGTCTTCTTGTCCGTTCGTCCTCCATCCATGCCGCGGGCTGCGTTACGCTCGACCCGATCAGGAAGGGTAAGCGGTTTGCCGAGTACGATGGCGCGCGCATCAGCAAGGAGCTGGCCGACGAACGCTACGCAGACCGGTTTGTAACGTACCTCTTCGGCTTCGGTGACAAGGGCGAGGTCATCGACGGCTTCGGCACCGCCATGTTCCTCAACCACTCCTGCGATCCAAACTGCGAGACCGAGGATATTGGCGGACGCATCTACATCCGCGCCATCCGCAACATCGCTGCGGGTGAGGAGCTGGTCTACGAATACAACCTGTGGGACTCGGACGATCCGACCGCCGACTGCTACTGCGGCGCTCCGCAGTGCCGGGGAACAATGTTCTCGGAAGAAGAGGTCAAGCGTCAGGCCAGACGCGCTGCCCGCAAAGCCGGCAGCGCGGCAAGGAAGAAACCACCACAAACCGTCGTAAAATAAAAGCCCTATGCCGTTCCCAATCAAAACCTGTGTCGCCTGTGAAGAAGAGTTCGAACTGAAGCCCGACAAGCCCGGCTACGCCAACCGTTGTCCCGAGTGCAGCGCTCCCGACGCCGAAACCTCCGGCCCATCCGACCTTATGGGGTCGCTCGACGCTAAATCCAAGCGCGAGGCTAACGAAGCTCGCCGCGATGCCATGCGCAACATGCTCTATCGCAAAGACAGCTAACCTATTGCCAGACCCAAGAAAGCCCGGCCTTGAGGAGTCCTCAAAGCCGGGCTTTCGTGTCATTGTTACCGTGCGCTTAGACCAGCGAAGGTCCTAGCGGCAATGACGGTGATGGTGGCTGTACCAGCAATGACGGTGGTGGTTGTCGTGGGGTCCAACGCGGACTACAACCTGAGCGCTCGCCGCAGGTACCAGCGGTGCCAGGAACAGGATTGCGAAGAGGCTGAGAATTAGCTTTTTCATAATCAGGTAGATGCGTGTATCTCGGCTGGGGTTGTGAAGGTTGTGCATACGGTCAAACCTATTTTCCTGATACGCCTCCCACAAGCGCGAGAGCTACAATCGTTCTCGATGGCCGCCTATCAAGTTCTCGCCCGTAAGTACCGCCCGCAGCTCTTCAGCGACGTCATCGGGCAGGACCACGTCACCCGCACCCTGATGAACGCCCTGTCGCAGGGACGTATCGCGCATGGATATATCTTCAGCGGCCACCGCGGTATCGGCAAGACGACCATCGCCCGCATCCTCGCCAGCGCTCTCAACTGCCGCAGCGAAATCGGCTCGGCCATCCGCCCCACCCCCGAGCCCTGCAATGCCTGCGAGAGCTGCCTCGAAATCCGCCAGGGCAACGCCACCGACGTCATCGAGATCGACGCCGCCACGAATCGCGGCATCGACGAGATCCGCGAGCTGCGCGACGCGGCCCGCTACCGCCCCAGCCGCGACAAGTACAAGATCTACATCCTCGACGAAGCCCACCAGATCACAGACGCAGCCTTCAATGCGCTGCTCAAGACACTGGAGGAACCACCCGACCACATCGTATTCATGATGGCGACCACGCAGCCTGAAGACATTCCACAGACCATCCGCTCGCGCTGCCAGCACTTCAGCTTCCACGCCGTCAAGCTCGACGACATCATGGGCCAGCTGCGCACCATCGCCACGGCAGAAGACATCCACGCCGACGACGCGACGCTCTCTCTGCTCGCCGAAGCAGGCGACGGCTCCATGCGCGACGCCCTCTCCATCATGGACCAGGCGATCGCCTCTGCGCCCGTCGTCGACGGCCGTCCTCTGCTCGAAACTGGGCAGGTACGCGAGCTCATGGGCACAGTCTCGAACGTTGTCTACGAGCAGGTGATGGAAGCCGTCCACGCCAATAACTCCGCCGACGTCCTCGCCGTCGTGGGTCGCCTCCTCGATGCAGGCAACGGTGCCCCCCAACTCGCGCGCCAGTTCGTGCGTTATCTCCGCAACTGCGTGGTCGCAAAGATCACAGGCCTCACCCCGGAAACACCCGCCACCGGCATCGCCGCCGACCTCCTGCAGATCTCCCCCGAAGAGCGCAACCGCGCCGCGCGCACCGCTGCACTCTTCACCGAAGAAGAACTCTCGCGCTTCCTTTCCATCGTCCTGCGTACATTCGACGAGCTCGGCTATCGGCAGGAGCAGCGCTTCCATCTCGAACTCGGCCTGCTGAAGCTGGTCCACGTCCAGCGCCTCGTCCCCATCGAAGAACTGCTGTCGCAGCTCGGAGCCAAGCCAGCCAAGACACCGACGACAACGCCCTCGGCCATCTCTGCTCCCCGCAACACCTCCCTCGGCGACGGCGCCTCCTCCTCCTTGCGCAGCACATCTACCACTGCCGCTTCCGCCCCTTCGCCAACTCCCACTTTGTCCGCTCCAACGCCCTCTGCGTCTGCGGCATGGAACAGCACCGCGGCTCCATCCATCGCTCCCATGGCCGCCGCGACTGCGCCCAAGCCAGTCACTGCAGGGTCGATGGCCCTCGCGCCAGAGCCGAAGAAGCAGTCTGTCTCCAACGAAGGTCCGCAGCTCGTGGTGTCCGCACCCACAAAAGAAGTCGCTGCAAAGATTGATACCCCAGCCGTCATCGAGCAACTGCCCGTTGCGACCGCTGAGATAGCACCAGCGTTCACAACAGTTCTGCCCGACGTAAAAGCTGTCGAAGCTCCGGCGACCTTTGCTCCCACGATCACGTCATTCGAGCGAGCAACTGAACCCGCACAAACCTCCCCGAAGCCCAACGATTCCGACAACGGCCTCGATCTCGAAGCACTGCAGCACACTCTCGCCCGCGCACTCGCCGAAGTAAAAGGTCAGACCTCCGCCTCCGAACAGATCGAAGACGCTGAATTCTCCCTCAACGGCGACACCCTCACCATCCAGACCACGCTCTCGAAGACGATGCTGCCCGTCCTCATCAACGCCGAAGCCGACCGCATCCTCAAGGCTTCCCTGCGCACAGCCAACGTCGGCAACCTCAAGCTCCAGCTGCTCCCCGGAGTTCCTGCAGCCGCAAAGGCCAAGTCCAAACCCCGCGCCGCCGGCAGCGGCTCAGCCGCCGAGCTCGCCCAGAAACATCCGCTCGTGCAGCAAGCCATGGATCTCTTCTCGGCCGAGATCAGCAACATCATCGACCTCCGCGACTAAACCTGTTCCCTACTCTCTATCCCTACTGCCTGCCTCTTATGTCCACTCGCTTCGCCGAACCCATGGCACGGCTCATCGACGAGCTCCGCAAGCTGCCCGGTGTCGGCACAAAGACCGCGCAGCGCTATGCCTTCCACATCCTGCGCTCCTCCGACGTCGACGCCGCTGCACTCTCCGCCTCCATCCTCAGCCTGCGCCAGCACCTCCACCTCTGCTCGCTCTGCAACAACATCACCGACGTCGATCCCTGCACCTACTGTTCCAACCCAACGCGCAACCAGCATGTGATCTGCGTCGTCGAAGAGCCAACGAACATCGCCTCGGTAGAAAAGACCCGCAGCTACAACGGCGTCTATCACGTGCTCCACGGCACGCTCTCGCCCGTGAACGGCGTCGGCCCGGAACAATTGCGGCTCAACAACCTGTGGCCGCGCCTCCAGAACGCTGAAGAGCTCATCCTCGCCGACTCCCCCACCGTCGAAGGCGAAGCGACAGCCCGCTATCTGGCCGACGAGGTCCACAAGTTGAATCCTGCATTAAAAGTCACCCGCATCGCCACAGGAGTGCCCGCGGGCAGCGATATTGAATATGCAGACGAAGTTACGATGACCCGCGCGATGGAAGGCCGGCGACCCCTCTAAGTTCGCTCTTCTGGCTTGTCATTCCCGCAGGGAATCTGCTTCTTACATATCACCTCGATCACCCACGGAGCGCTATGACCACCCGCCGCCAATTCCTCCGCAGCACCTTCGCCTTCAGCGCCCTCGCAGCCAGCAGCAGCTTCGGCCGGGCCTTCGCCGCTCCCGATCGAGCAGCCCATCATGTGCTGATGTTCGGCGACTGGGGCCGAGAAAAGGTCTACGATGGCCAGCGCAGCGTCGCCAACGCCATGGCGCAATACGCAACCAGGAACCACCTCAAGACCGACGCCATCTTCATGCTCGGCGATGCCTGGTACGGCCCGCTCGATGGTGGCGTCGACAGCCCTCGCTTCCACGATCAGTTCGAAAGCATGTACCCGGCCAGCGTCTTCCCCGGCAAGGCCTACTCCATCATGGGTAACCACGACTACCAGCACATGCCCCAGAACGTGAACAAGCGCGACACGGAGCTCGCCTACTCCGCACGCGGCAACACGCGCTGGACACAGCCTTCCCTCTGGTACACCTTCGACCTGCCCCACATGCACGTCATCGCGCTCGACAGCAACGTCTACCACCCCATCAAGGAAGGCAACGCCGTCGACTTCACCCTCACGCCGCAGGAGCAGGCACAGCAGCTGGCGTGGTTTGAAGATGAGCTCGCCAAGCCCACCAAAGCACCCTTCACCGTCGTCATGGGCCACCATCCCATCTACTCCGACGGCCCGCACGGCGACCACAAGACCCTCATCGCCGAATGGGAGCCCCTGCTTCGCAAACACAAAGTACCGCTCTATCTCGCCGGGCACGATCACGACCTGCAGCACCTCGAGTTCGAAGGCCACCCCACCTCCTTCGTCTGCTCGGGCGCAGGCGGGGCCGACCTATACGACCTCAGGATTACCCAGGACCAGCGCGGCCCCTACGCGAAAAAGGTCTATGGCTTCACCCACATGGAGTCCACCCCCGACAAACTGACCCTGCGCCACGTCGGAGCCGACGGCAACGTCTTGCACGCCTTCACCAAATCCCACGATGGCACCATTAATGTCCTGAGCTGAACGCAGCGCTTCGTTACCTCAACGCAGAATCCACGGCAACTTGGTATCATCGCGGGAATATGACCACCGATCCTATCTCTTCCCTAGAAGGTAAGCCCATGAATGCTCCCATCGTCTTCGTAAGTGGCAGCAAAGGTGGCGTTGGCAAATCTCTTACCTCCATGGCTGTGCTGGACTACCTCGCGTCCAAACAGCAGATGGTCAAACTCGTCGATGCCGACCCCAGCAACCCCGATGTCTTCAAGTCCTACAGCCGCGCGCTAGACGCGGAACAGGTCGATCTCGACGACGTCGACGGTTGGATTCAGCTCGTCAACACCTGTGAATCACCCTCCTTCAAGACCGTCGTCGTGAACACGCCCGCTCGCAACAACGACGGCGTCCGCAAGCACGGTGCCATCCTTCAAGGCGCCCTGCAGGAGCTGGGTCGGCCTCTCATCACCCTCTGGGTCATCAACCGTCAGCGCGACTCTCTCGACCTGCTCGCGGAATATATGGACCTGATGCCGAAGAGCGCCGTCCACGTCGTGCAGAACGGCTACTTCGGCGAACAGAAGAAGTTCGAGCTGTACCACTCCAGCGCGTTGCACGAACGCGTCGCCGGGCAGGACGGCAAAGACCTCTTTCTTCCCGACCTCGCCGACCGCGTCACCGACGACCTCTACTCCAAGCGCATCACCCTCGCCCAGGCCGCCCAGCAGCTGAAGATTGGCGACCGCGTAGAGCTGCAACGCTGGCGCAGTAACGTTGCCGAGATGCTCAGCTCCATCCGCATCTGAACCAACCCCGAAAAAGTGAAGGTCGCCACACACCGTGGCGACCTTCACTTTTGTCTTCTCCCCGCCCTAGGCTGAAATCGACCGCAGATACGCTCGGCTCTTGCGCATACTCACCGGGATCGGTAGCGACGTTCCATCCTGATCGAGAAACGCATATTGAATCCCCTGCCTCCGCGCCTGCTCAAGAATCGCAGGCCACGCAATCGTGCCGCTGCCAAGCTCCGTAAAGTGTTGCGGCGCATCCATGTCATAACCCACCGGAGCATTCGGCAGCCGGTCCTTCATATGGATCAGCACGGCGCGGTCTGCATGCTGTGTAAGGATCTGCAAGGGGTTCTGACCGGCCTGCGTCAGCCAGTAGCAGTCCAGCTCCAGCTTCACCAGCGCAGGATCGGTATGCTCCATCAGAACGGCAAAGCCGTTGCTTCCCTCCATCGGCTTGAACTCATAGCAGTGATTGTGAAAGGCAAACTGCATCCCGCGATCACGCGCACCCTTGCCGACCTTATTGAACAAATCAGCAGCTTTACGAAATCCCGCCAGCGACGTCCATTGGTCCTTCGGCAACATCGGGCACACCATGTACTTCAGCCCCAGCGCCTGCGCGTACTCCAGCCTTCCTTCGAGACCGTCGTAATCAAAATGCCCGGAGACTGCGCCTAGACCCGAATCCCCAATCATCCGCCGCAGCTTCGCGGCAGGCTCGCGGTACGCGATCGGATAGGTCTCAATCTGCGCGAACCCCGCTTCGTGGACAGCCTTGAACACGCCCGGCAGATCGGTCTTCGCCTGCTCACGCAGCATGAACATCTGCACCCCATAGGTCATGCCCGTCACCGGAGCAGCCCAGGCCACGCGGTTCAACACCGCAGCTCCAGCCATGGAACCTGCCAGTGAGACAAGCTTTCTTCGCGTCAGGAAATCCGCCATATTCACCTCAGCGTTTGATACTAGACCGTTCTATCCACGGCCGACAACAGCCCGCTTGATGCGACAAACACCGCGAAGACTCTGGCAGAATGAAGCATGCGTCTCTCCACTGCTACGCGCCTCTCCGCTCTCACGCTCCGAACATTGCTGTTCAGTGCTTCTATGGCTCTTGCCGCGCTTCCTGCCCACGCACAAAATCACGAAGCCGAACAGGTCGTCATCGATACGGACATCGGCGACGACATTGACGATGCCTTCGCCATTAGCTACGCCCTCCATACACCCCAGTTTCACCTCCTCGGCATCACCACCACCTTCGGCGACACGCAGCTCCGCGAGCACCTCGTCCTCCATCTCCTGCAGGACGCCCACGCACCGATCCTCTCCGTAGCCGCTGGCGTGCCCACCAAGCCAGGCGGCCCGTTCACGCAGGCAGCCTACGCCCACGCGGACACCCACACACTGCCCCCGACCGCTGCCGCCGACCTCATCCTCGCTGCCGCCCACGCCTACCCACACAAAGTCACCCTCGTCGCGCTCGGCCCGCTCTTCAATATCGGTGCAGCCATCAGCCGCGACCCCGCAGGCTTTCGTCTGCTCAAGCGTGTCGTTCTCATGGGTGGTTCCATCGTCCGCGGCTACGACGACGATCCTGGTGCTGCCACCAAGCCTGCCTCCGAATGGAACATCCGCTGCGATCCCGCCGACGCCCGCAAGCTCCTCGCTTCAGGCGTCCCCGTCTTCATGATGCCGCTCGATTCAACGCAGGTGCCGCTCACGCCGGCGATGAGCGCAAAGATCTTCGCCCGGCCCACCGGCCTCTCCCGCGCTCTTGCCGAACTCGTTCGCGAAGCCAAAAAGCCCAAGCCCATCCTCTACGACCCCGTCGCCATGGCCTACGCCGACGATCCTTCCGTCTGCCCCACCCAGCCCCTGCACATCGACATCGACGACAAGGGCTTCACCCACCGCACCCCCGGCGCACCCAACGCCAACGTCTGTCTCAAGGTCGACGAACCGAAGTTCCTCAAACTCTTTGAGCAGCGCCTCACCCGATAGCTAATCATTCACGCCAAACACAAAGGCCGTCATCTTCGGATGGCGGCCTTTGTCTTCTATCTGCGCTCTCGCTAAATCCCCGGCACAACCCGCAGATCGCCACCGGTCATCTGCTTCGGCAGCTCGATGTCCATCAGCCCAAGCACCGTCGGCGAAATATCTCGCAACGATCCGCCCTCACGCACACCGATCTTCCGACCCTGATCTGTCACCAGAAGGAACGGCACCGGATTCGTCGTATGAGCCGTATGCGGTCCTCCGCTCACCGGATCGATCAGCATCTCCGCGTTGCCATGGTCCGCCGTGATAATCCAGCTCGCGCCATGCTGCTTCACCGCTGCGTAAATGCGGCCCAGCTGTGCATCGACGCACTCCACAGCCTTCACCGTCGGCTCAATCTTGCCCGAGTGACCCACCATGTCCGCGTTCGCGAAGTTCACGATAATCACATCGAATGCCGTGTCCGTGATCGACCGCACCACGACATCGGCGATCCCCTCCGCCGACATCTCCGGCGCAAGATCGTACGTCGCCACCTTCTTCGACTGCACCAGCTCACGCTCTTCGCCCGCGAACGGCTTCTCAATACCGCCATTGAAGAAGTACGTCACGTGCGCGTACTTCTCCGTCTCCGCCACGCGCAGATTGCGCAGGTCCGCCACCGCCATCACATTCGCCAGCAGATTATCCATGCTCTCCGGCGGAATCACCATCGGCAGCTTGAACTTCGGATCGTACTGCGTCATCGTCACGTACAGCAGATTCTGCGGGACGCTCGTCATCGGGATCTCCGACTCGAGCTCATCCGCCTTCGGCAGATCCATGCCCATCGCTCCGTTCAGCCCCGAACGCCGCGCCAGCACACGCGTAATCTGTCGCACGCGGTCCGCGCGATAGTTGAAGCAGATCACCGCATCGTTATCATCGATCGGACCGACAGGCTTGCCCTCGCCATCCACACACACAAACGGCTCGATAAACTCATCGGTGATCTCGTTGTTGTAGCTCTCGCGCACGCGCGCTACCGCATCGACATACTTGCCGCCCGGAGCATCCGCAGTCACCATCGCTCGGAAGGCCTTGTTCTCCTTCTCCCACCGATAGTCGCGGTCCATCGCGAAGTACCGTCCGCTCACGCTCGCGAGCTTGCCGACACCGTACTCCACAAACTTCTGCTGCAACTCTTCCAGATACCCCGCGCCACTCGTCGGCAGCGTATCGCGCCCATCCATAAACGCATGCACGAAAACCTTCTTCAGACCCTGCTGCGCTGCCATCTTCAATAGCGCATACACGTGCCTCACATGCGCATGAACACCACCATCGCTCACCAGACCGATCAGGTGCAGCGCATGATCGCCCTCAGCCGCGCGATGCATCGCCTTCAACAGCGTCGCATCCTCGAAGAACTCGCCCGAAGCGATCGCCGTATCGATGCGCGTAATATCCATGCGCACCACGCGCCCCGCACCGAGGTTCAGATGCCCAACCTCGCTGTTGCCCATCTGCCCATCCGGCAGACCAACGAAGTGCTCGCTCGCGCGAATCAACGTATTCGGATACTCGCGGATGAGCCTGTCGTACGTAGGCTTGCGAGCAAGGGCAATGGCATTGGCATTCGTCTCGGCGCGATATCCCCAGCCGTCGAGAATGGTCAGGATGACCGGTCCGTTCTTTCGCATGGTTCCTTTCAGTCGAGGACCTACGCGGCCTTAGGCTGCGACAGGCTGCTTCAGGGTGGGCAATGCTTTGATGGCTTCGCCTTGTTGGGCTTCGGCTACACGCAGATCGTAGATTGCCTGCAGGTTCATCCAGAACTCAGCACCGGTTCCAAAGAAATGACCGAGACGTAGCGCAGTGTCGGCTGAGATGTTAGAACGCCCCTGGAGTAGATCGTCTAGCGCCGGCAAAGAGAGCCTAAGCTTTTCAGCCAGCTCCTCTGCTGTCAGAGGGATCGCTTCCAGTTCGTCCTGAAGTTGCTCACCGGGATGTATCGCGAGTCTCGCCATTTCGTCTCCTAGTGGTAGTCCACAATCTCAACATCCGCGAATCCGCGACGCTCTTCGTCCCAGCGGAAGCAGATCCGCCACTGATCGTTGATACGGATACTGTACTGCCCAACACGGTCACCCTTCAATGCTTCGAAACGGTTTCCAGGCAGTGCGGACAGCACGTGCAAGGATTGCGCTGCGTCCAGCCGGTCAAGCTTAGCTTCCGCTGGACGGCGTATGCCGTCGAACGCTTTCACACGCTCGCCGGCATGGAACGCCGCTGTATCCTTCGACCCGAACGAAACGATCATCGTTCCTGCTCCGCATTTTTACGCGCAGTTGATCGAAAGCTTACCCAGAAACTCCGCCGTCTGCCCGAGCTCTTCTTCAATCCGCAGCAGTTGGTTGTACTTCGCAATGCGGTCCGTGCGCGAGGCCGAACCCGTCTTGATCTGACCAGCACCCGTACCCACAGCAAGGTCCGCGATGAACGTGTCTTCGGTCTCACCCGAACGGTGCGAGATGATCGACGTGTAGCCGTTCCGGCGCGCCAACTCGATCGCATCGAGTGTCTCCGAGATCGAACCGATCTGGTTTACCTTGATCAGAATCGAGTTGCCGACATTCTCCTCAATGCCCTTCTGCAACCGCTTCGTGTTCGTCACAAACAGATCGTCGCCCACCAGCTGCGTCGTCTTGCCAATCTTCTCGGTCAGCAAACGCCATCCGTCCCAATCATCCTCAGCCAGACCATCTTCGATCGAGATGATCGGATACTGGCGAACCCAGCTCTCCCAGTAGCTCGCCATCTGCTCGCTGTTCTTCTCGCTCTTGTCGCTTTTCTTGAAGACGTACTTGCCGCTCTTCTTGTCGTAGAACTCGCTCGAAGCCGGGTCCAGCGCAATCGCAATCTCTTCGCCAGCCTTGTAGCCTGCCAGCTCGATAGCCTCGAGGATCACCTCAAGCGCTTCCACGTTGCTCTTCAGCGAAGGTGCAAAGCCGCCCTCGTCGCCAACAGCGGTGTTGTAGCCCTTCTTCTTGAGCACGCCCTTCAGCGTGTGGAACACCTCTGTACCCCAACGCAGCGCGTCCGAAAACGTCTCCGCACCCACCGGCATCACCATGAACTCCTGGAAGTCCACATTGTTGTCGGCGTGCGCGCCACCATTCAGAATGTTCATCATCGGAGTCGGCAGAATGCAGGCATTCACGCCACCGAGATAGCGATACAGCGGCATGTGCAGCGCCTGCGCTGCCGCCCGCGCTGTCGCCATCGACACAGCGAGGATCGCGTTCGCACCCAGCTTGCCCTTGTTGTCCGTACCATCCAGCGCGATCATTGTGGCATCGATCAGCTTCTGGTTGGTCGCGTCCATGCCAATCAGCTCCGGCGCGATGATGCTCTCGACGTTATCGACCGCATTCAGCACGCCCTTACCCAGGTAGTGCTTCTTGTCGCCATCGCGAAGCTCAACGGCCTCGTGCTCGCCGGTCGAAGCTCCGCTCGGAACCGCCGCGCGTCCACGCACGCCATCGCCCAACACTACATCGGCTTCTACGGTCGGATTACCGCGGCTATCCAGGATCTCTCGCGCATGGATCGACACAATCTCAGTCATCGTCTTCCTCTGTCTTCCTTTGTTCAAAATATCGCTCGAACCTCTACCACCTAGCGCAATCCGGTGCTGCAATCGGTCCTGCAGCTTGGGCCGCCTGTCCACGGCGATGGTCTTCCCCGTCGCTCCGGCTATCGTCTCTATCAGTTCTGCCATAACGTTAGTTGCCCACCAAGATCTTCATTCTAACAAAGCGCTTGTTCTGAAAAAGTGAACCCAACTTCAATCCTTCAACCCTTTGTCATCCTGAGCCGCAGGCGAAGGACCTGCTTTTTGCAGGCTCATCATCGTGCCGCCTCTGCCGCAGGTCTGCCAAACCACGCACTGTCCGCCACCTCGGCGATCGGCATAGTCAGCCGCACGCGCGTCCCTCTGCCGGGCCTGCTCACCAGCTCCACCTGTGCGGCATCTCCGTACAGCACCTGCATACGTTCCTTCACGTTCTTCATACCAATGCCTGAACCCTCGCGCACCACTCCGCTCACCGCAGAGGTCGTCGGCCCTCCTGGCTCAATGCCCACACCGTCGTCCTCCACCTCCAGCATCAACATCCCATCCACAATACGGCTGCGCAGCGTCACTGTACCTCCGCTGATGCGCGGCTCCAGCCCATGCTTGATGCTGTTTTCAATCAGCGGCTGCAGCACCATGCTGGGCACCACCACCGGCAGCGTGTCCTCGGCAATCTCTTTCACCACCTTCAGCTTCGACCCGAACCGCACCACCTCGATGTCGAGATAGTCATCCGTAAACGCCAGCTCTTCTTCCAGCGGCACAAACGCATCGCGATCCCGCAGCAACGCCCGCAGAATGTTCGCCAGCTTCACGATCATCTCGCGCGCCAGGTCCGGTCGGCTTCGCACCAGCGACGCAATCGAGTTCAGCGTGTTGAACAGAAAATGCGGATTGATCTGCCGCTGCAGCGCATCCAGCCGCGCCTCCAGCAGCAGGCGGCTCTGCTCTTCCAGCTTCTTCTCAACCCGCACCGCATTCCATATCTTCAGCGGAATCCCCACCACCACCGGCGCGCATGCACAGATCAGCAGCTCGACATACCAGGTATTCGAGTACAGCTCGAAGTACCGATGCGGATAAAAATGGCTCAGCAGGCTCGTGCCAAACTGCGTCAGCGAGATCAGCACCAGCAGAAAGATCTGCCCGTCCAAATGCGGCCGCGTCACCGTCCGCATCACCCACCGATAGATACTCAGATCGATCAGCGGCGTAAATAGCCAGATCTCGTCCTCGCTCGTGAATCTCCTGTACGCACCAAAGATGATCGCGACGATCAGATTCACGCCTACGGAGAAGTACTCGCCATGCTTCAATGCAGGCAGCGCCAGAATCACGCCGCCCAGCATCCCCCACCAAGGCCCCAGCAGCAGCCCCAGAATCGCCGTCACTTCGAACGAAAGATCGGCCGCCAGAAAGTCCCGCACGCGCACCCGGACCAGCACGCCCAGCATCATCGGCGTGCAGATCCAGGCGATCAGCTGCAATGTCTGCTTCGGCCCACGATCCACCATCAGCAGCAACCGCTTGAACCGGTTGCTACGCGCCAGCGAACTCGCCAGCGCCGCCGCGACGCCAAGCTCGACCAGCAACGAAATCAGAATCAGTTTGGAGTCGCTTGCATACACGCCTCTACTCTACGCGACTGCACCCCAAACCTGATTCGCCCTCCTGAATCCTTCCCTGCTCCCCCGAATCTATAATGGTGCTATGTCGTTCCGTTCTGTACGCAAGGTCGCCGACGCTGACTTCCCCACGCGCTGGGGCCACTTCCGCATCCTCGGCTTCGAAGGCCTCACCGATGGCACCGACCCCAACCGCAAGCCGGTCGAAAACGCCGTCGCCCTCACCATGGGCGACCTCCACGCCAAAGACGCCAGCGGCAATCCCATCGCCCCCATCATCCGCATCCACTCCCAGTGCCTCACCGGCGACGCCTTCCACTCCCTGCGCTGCGACTGCCACGATCAGCTCCACCTCGCCCTCTCGCTCATCGCCCAGGAAGGCGCAGGCATACTCCTCTACGAGCAGGAAGAAGGCCGCGGCATCGGCCTCATGGCCAAACTCCGCGCCTACGAACTCCAGGACCAGGGCCTCGACACCATCGAAGCCAACGAGCAGTTAGGCTTCCGCGCCGACTACCGCGGCTTCGAGCTCCCCGCCGAAATCCTCAAAGCCCTCAACATCCCCGCCGTCCGCCTCATCACCAACAACCCGGAAAAAGTCGCCGCCCTCGAATCCGCCGGCATCCGCGTCACCGAACGCGTCTCCGCCGCCATCCCCTCTGAACCCACCTTCGAGCGCTACCTCCAGACCAAGCACGAAAAGATGGGCCACCTCGTCGGCTAGTCTCAGCCGTTCGATCGGCGCGATCACAGATTTTCATCGACTCTGCGGCTCTCGTATCGCATCTAAATCGGTATAGGAGCATTCATGCCAGACCTCGAACACATCAAGCAAGTCCCCGCCTCCACCGGCATCCACGAACTCATTGCAAACCGCTGGTCGCCGCGCGCCTTCGCCGACAAGCCCATCAGCAACGAAGATCTCCGCAAGATCTTCACCGCCGCCTCCTGGGCCGCGTCGGCCTCGAACGAGCAGCCCTGGCGCTTCCTCATCGGCCACAAGGGCGACGAGACCTACACCAAGATCCTCGACTGCCTCGTCGAGTTCAACCAGAACTGGGCAAAGTCCGCGCCCGTCCTCGTCCTCACCCTCGCCAAAACCACCTCCTCCAAAGATGGCAGCAACAACGCCTGGGCGCTCCATGACACCGGCGCCGCCTCCGCGAATATGTGCCTGCAGGCCATCGCGCTCGGCATCCACACCCACGGCATGGCTGGCTACGACAAGGACAAGGTCCGCACCCACTTCAGACTCCCCGCCGAATACACCGAAGGCGCCGTCTGGGCCATGGGCTATCTCGGCGATCCCGAATCCCTCCCCGACTCCATGAAGAAGATGGAACTCGCACCGCGCGAGCGAAAGTCCCTCTCCGAGCTAGTCTTCACGGATTTCTCCACACCCGGCACCCCCGCCAAGCTCTAGCCCAAACGGAACGAGGCGCTTCAATCTTCGAAGCGCCTCGACCTTTTCTGTGAACACTCTCTGCAAAGGCCCGCGTTGAAGCGTACGGCGCGCTTCGAAGGGTACGGGCTTTAGCCCGTACATCAAGAACCCCAGAAAACATGGGCTTTACCCCCTGAGGATAAGCCAGGTGTGACCTGAATGCTCCCATGGGCTCCGACTGACTACACGCCCTCGTTCAGTCTCGCCAGAGCACGTCTCAACACCGCATCCGCCTGCGACAGCTCCGCCTCGCTCATCCCGGCCCACATCTTCCGCTCCAGACGCTCCGCAATCTCTCGAGCCTTCAGCAGAATCTTCTTCCCCTTCACCGTCATCTCCGCAACCAGCACGCGGTCGTTCTTCGCGCTATGCCGCCGCGTGATCCACCCGGCCTCTTCCAGCCGTGCCAGCGTAGCCTGCCCGCTCTGTGGCGTCACCAGGCACTCTCGCGCAATCTCGGCACCGCTAGCCTCAGGGCTGGACTGCACCGCCCACAGCATCCGTAGCTGCGTCGCAGTAATGCCATACGGCCGCAGTTCTTCCTCAAGCACGACTCTGTACGCCTGCAGTATCTCCTTCAGCAGGTGAATTCGTTCGAGCCGCGGTCTTGAAACTTCTTCTTTCATGGCAATACGATGAATCGTATATCAGCTTCCTGATATCCTATATCAGGAAGCTGATATACAAAAGAAAGCCACGCGCTCCTCGCTTTGACTCTATGGCCTACGACGCAAGCTGGAAACCGAAACACAACCCCTGGGCCATCGCCCTCACCGTCACCCTGGCCACCTTCATGGAGGTCCTCGATACCTCCATCGCCAACGTTGCCCTGCCGCACATCGCCGGCTCGCTCGGAGCCTCGCAGGATGAGGCCACCTGGGTGCTCACCAGCTACCTCGTCTCTTCCGCCGTGGTGCTTCCCATCTCCGGCTGGCTCTCAGACCGCTTCGGCCGCAAGCGCTTCTACCTTACCTGCGTCGCCGTCTTCACCGTCTGCTCGCTGCTCTGCGGCATCGCGCCCAGTCTTCCCATCCTCATCATCGCCCGCATTCTGCAGGGCGCTGGAGGTGGCGGTCTCGCCCCGTCCGAGCAGGCGATCCTAGCCGACACCTTCCCCGTCGAAAAACGCGGACAGGCCTTCGCCGTCTACGGCATGGCCGTCGTCGTCGCTCCTGCCATCGGCCCCACCCTCGGCGGCTGGATCACCGACAACTTCAACTGGCACTGGATTTTCTTCATCAACCTGCCCGTCGGCCTGCTCTCGCTCTGGCTCAGCTCACGCATGGTCGAAGACCCACCGGCACTCGTCGCCCGCCGCGAAGCCGCCCGAGGAGCGAAGGTCGACTTCACCGGCCTCGCCCTCGTCGCCTCCGGCGTCGGCATTCTCGAGTTCTTCCTCGACAAGGGTCAGGAAAAAGACTGGTTCGGTTCGCAGATGATCGTCACCGCCGCCTGCCTCGCGGCCATTCTGCTCATCACCTTCGTCTTCTGGGAGTGGAACCACGAAGATCCCATCGTCGACCTCAAGCTGCTCAAGAACCGCAACTTCGGCACCGCCGTATTCCTGCAGCTGATCCTCGGCATGGTGCTCTTCGGCTCCACCGTTCTCATCCCGCAGTACATGCAGACCCTGCTTGGCTTCACCGCGCAACTCGCAGGCATGGCGCTATCACCTGCAGGCTTCGTGATGATGTTCATGATGTTCGTCGCTGGTCGCCTGATCGGCAAAATGGACCCACGCGTCCTCGTCGCCATCGGCTACTTCCTCACCGCCGTAGGTCTCTACAACCTTACGCGCCTCACGCTCGACACCAGTTTCGCGACCATCACCCAGTGGCGCATGTTGCAGGTCATCGGTCTGCCTCTGGTCTTCATTCCCATCAGCACCCTCAATTACGTCGGCGTGCCGCAGAACAAGATGAACCAGATCTCCAGCCTCTCGAACTTCGCCAGAAACCTGGGCGGCAGCGCAGGCACCGCCCTGCTCACCACCTTCCTCGCCCGTACCGCCCAGACTCACCAGCAGCAACTCATCACGCACAGCGGTACAGCCAACTACGGTTACAACCAGTACATCGGCGCAGCTACAACCGCTCTGCAGCAGCAAGGCATGACCGCCGCTCAGGCCGCACAGGCCGCCGTCGGCTATGCCTATCAGCAGATGCTGCGCCAGGCCTCGATGCTCAGCTACAAAAACGCCTTCGCGCTCCTCGCCGGGGTCATCTTCTGCCTCATCCCGCTTCCGTTCATCATGCGCCTCCCCACCAAAGCCGCAAAACCCTCCCCCGAACAAATGGGCCACTAACAAGAGACTGCCCCTCCCACGAGGCGCGTCATTTCGACCGAAGCAGGTCGGCCTTATCGTCCTGCGCAGCGGAGAAACCCCTGTATTTTCGGCAGCGAGAGGCGAAGCCGCGAGCCCGCTCACACTCGTGGCTCGTACACTCCTTGCTCTAGGCTGAACAGAAAACCTCTCTCACCACGATCTCCCCCTGCTAATTCGGGCGCCCCGTTCATGCGCAGCCTCATCGCGCATGAACGGGATGCAGGTGCTTCATCGCGCCACCGTCCCAATTCATGTCAAGCCCCCATCGCTCCATAAAAACGCGAAAACCCTCGTCAACATTGACGATTTCGACCAGAAAAAATTTGCACATTCACTATCCTCAACCTTCTATACTGGATACAGAGAACAAAACAGCGGCCCGGCCACAAGCCGGGCCGCCGTACTTAAACCGCGAATCAGACCTCCAGCCGCACAAGCTCTAGACCTAACTTCTCTCCGCTCAAGACTTTGATACCGAATGTATGGGGGGGAGGGGGGTACCGCACCACGATTCAAGGACTGTTCATCGCGCCTCGTCGATAATAAGAGGCATGACGCACATGGCCATCGCCCGCAAGCTCGTACTTCTCTCGTCCTGCCTTCTTACCGCCTCAATCTCCGGCGCGCAGACTACGGAGAAGCCCGCAACGAAGCCGCGCCATAACGTCATCCTCTTCGTCGCTGACGGCCTTCGACGCGGCTCTGTGACGCCCGAAGACATGCCAACGCTCTACAAGCTCCGCACGGAAGGCGTCGATCTGCGCAACTCGCACTCCGTCTTCCCGACCTTCACCACCGCGAACGCCTCGGTCATCGCCACAGGCCACGCGCTCGGCGACACAGGCGATTTCTCCAACGTCATCTATCCAGGTCTTTACCTCGCCGAACCGCGCACGCCAGCGGCAAACGGCAGCATCGCTCCCTTCCTCGAGAACGACGCCGTTCTCGCCAGCATGAATGCAGCCTTCAACGGCAACTACCTCGGCGAAACCACGCTGCTCACTGCCGCGCACAACGCAGGATACAGCGTAGCAGCCGTCGGCAAGCTCGGCCCCACGGCGATCCAGCTCATCCCGTCCGTGAAGCGCAACGAGCTAGGCCAGATGGATCTGCCCGAATCGATCATCGTTGACGATTCAACCGGCCACGCAGAAAGCGTCCCGCTGCCGCTCGACTTCGCTGACCGCCTTCAGCACTCCGGCCTCGCAACCGAAGCTCCGCTCCGCACGAACGGTTATCCTGACACCTCGAAGTGGTCGAACGGCTTCGGCGGCGATGCCATCACGCCCGGAACGCTTTCTGCCAACGTTGTGCAGTCTCAATGGTTCTCCGATGTCACGACCAAGGTCATCCTGCCCAGCTTCGCCGAGGCGAACAAGCCCTTCGTCATCCTCTTCTGGTCGCGCGATCCCGACGGCACGCAGCACAACAACGGAGACAGCTTGCAGAAGCTTTCGCCTGGCATCAACGGCGAAACGGTTCGCCTCGCTCTCCGCAATGCCGATCACGAACTAGCCCAGCTGATCGAGTGGCTCGACAAACATCCCGCGATCAAAGCCAACACGGACATCCTCGTCACCAGCGATCACGGCTTTGCGACCATCAGCCGCCGCGAACTCGACGCCGAAGGCGCGAATGTCGGCACGCCATCCGCAGCGCTCACCTACGAAGCTGTCGGCAAGGACAAACCCGAGCCCGCAGCGACGCTTCCTACAGGCTTCCTGGCAATCGACCTCGCGCTGTTCACCCGCCAGCGCCTCTTCGACCCTGCGAAGCGCGCCACCAGTGGCGATTCGGTGTACGCCGAAGTTCCTCTGAGCGGTGAGAAGTCGCAGTACCCTGCACTCGGGAGCGCGCTTCTAGGCGAACAGGTCAACAAGCTTGACGGCTCCGACGCTCGGCTCATCGTCGCCTCCAACGGCGGCTCCGACCTCATCTACGTGCCATCGAAAGATCCCGAGATCGTGAAGGAAACCATAGCCACGCTTGCTGACCTCGACTACGTCGGCGGCATCTTCGCAGACGACACGTACTGCCCAACGGCAGTCTCCTGCCCCGGAGCTCTGCCGCTCAGCATCCTCGCTCTGAAGGGAGCGACGAAGCTGCCAACACCCGCGATTGCCGTCACCTTCAAGCACTTCTACCTAAAGAACGGCGACCTCCAATCCGGCATCCAGGTCTCCGACACGAACCTGCAGGAAGGTCAGGGCATGCACGGCGGGTTCGGCCGCGACCAGACGTGGAACAATATGGCCGCCATTGGCCCCGACTTCAAGAAGGGCTTCGTCGATCCCGACCCGGTCGGCAATATCGACATCACGCCCACCGTAGCGCACATCCTCGGCGTCGAGATGCCCTCTATCGGAACTCTCAAGGGGCGCGTGATGACCGAAGCACTCGCAGGCTCGCCTCAGCCCGGCAAGACCGGCCCAGGCAACAAGGTGATGGTCTCGGCACCCTCAGCCAACGGACGCCGCACGATCCTCGACTACCAGCAGCACAACGGTGTCCTCTACTACGACAGAGCCTGCATGATCAGCGGCGATGCTTCGACCTGCCCGGAGTAATCAAGGCCGAGCGGCCAGCACAACCTTCGCAGTAGTCACCATCTGACCGCTGTGTCGCTGCGTATGGTCAGCACAGTGAATCAGCAAACCGGCAACCGTCGTAGGCAGGCCTTTGCGACCCACGCCACGCGCGTCCGCAAAGCTCGCGGGCGATGCAGCGAGTACCCGTTCCGTTGCTCGCATCAGGCCGTTACGGAACTCCGCGAGCGCTTCGCCTGCAGAGCCACCCTCGCCCATCTCCGCGCCCAACGCAGCCAGCTGAGTCTCATCCAGAGGCTTACCCTCTGCGTAGGTCAGCAAACGATCAAGCGATCGCGCCATATGCCGCAGCTGAAACGCTACCGAAGGCAAGCCATGTGGGCGCGCCACAATCTCGACTTCGCTCAAGCCAACGACCCAGCGCTCCGCATCTTCTACTGCCAGCTCAAGCGCATGCAGCACGGCGCGCCGCACCGGTTCGACCTCGGTCAGCGTCCCACGCAGCCACGGTTCTACCTGAGTTGTCATCGAGCGCTCGCTCCCGACGCACTGCAATTGGCCATACACGCCCACACGGACAGCACCACATGAATCTTGTCGGAAGCCAACATGGCTGGCGCGCGTCCACTCCTCTTCGCGCTCCGCTCCAACATCGCGATAGCTACAGGGTCTGCAGAAAGAGCACGTCTGTCACGGACAACATACACGATCGACTCTTTCGGATCTAGGGAACATGTAGCCGTTTCCTGCTGCACTCCGATCGTCGCGCACGGCTGCCGCACCAGCCTGTCTTCACGTACGACGCCCTTCGCACTTTTGAAGACGTCACGTGTCATCGCCGCTGCATCTATCGGCGAGCTGGCGGTCAGCTGAACGCGTAGCCGCGTCGCGTTCTCCGGCACGGCAAACACACGCCCCTGCGAAGGCTGCGTCTCGAAGTTCTCCTCGTCGTACTTCTGCCAGTCCCATCGCGGCGTGCCCACTGCGGCGGAGGCAGCCGATGCCAGCGGCCCTTGAGGTTGTGCAGGGGACGGCGTCGAAGCGCTCACCTGTGGCGTCGCGGTCGCCGTTTGCGGCGTGTTGGCTGACATATCATTCGGTTGTTTACCCTTGCAGCCAGCCAGCAGCACGGACAGACTGAACACGGTTATGCATCGCTTCATACCAGCAGTGTAAGTCCTTCGCGCGCGGAGGATTACAGACCTTTGCGGGCACGAAAATTTCGCACGACCTCGCCTACATCCCGGTGCTGCGATTCGACGGCGAGATTCATGGAGCGCATCTCATCGGCACTGACCTTGCCGGCGAGTCGCTGCATGGCCACGCCGATCTGCGGCCAGCGCTGCAGGGAGTCCTCGCGCACCAGCGGCACAGCTTCGTACGGTGGAAAGTAGTGCCGGTCATCGGCAAGCGCGACGAAGTCGAGTGCCTTGATCGCGCCGTCGGTCGAGTTACCCGCGACGATGTCCACCTGTTTCGCTGCCAGCGATCGATAGAGAAGGCCGAGCTCCATCGTCCGGGGATCCCCGGAGAAGTGCAGCCCATACGCTGCGCTGAGACCGCGTAGGCCGTCTGGACGCTCCGCAAACTCATAACCTACGCCGAGGCGGGCAATCTCCGGATGCCGTGTCACATCCGAGATCGTGCGCAGCCCAAGCCGCCGCGCATCGCTGCCTCGCACAACCATGGCAAACGTATCCTCGAAGCCCAGGCTGGGTCCGACTTTCACCTGATAGCGCTGAGCATAGAGCCGCGACACGGTCGCATCGACTCTTGCCGCATCGCGATCAAGAGGCTGCTTCAAGATGGCTGTGAGCGCGGTCCCGGTGTACTCCACATAACCATCGATACGGCCGGAGACGAGGGCCTGCTGGCAGAGATAGCTGCCAGCGAGCCAGAAGCGGCGTTCGACGGGGCCGCCACCTGCGGCCTCGATCTCCTGTGCAAGCAGCTCGCCGAGCACGACCTGCTCGGTGAAGTCCTTTGCGCCAATGACGATGTGCGAAGAGCGTGGCGGGGCGCAGGCGGTGAGCGCACTCAAAAGAACAATCACACCAATGAACCTTGTAATCCTGAGCTTAGCGAAGCACCTGCTTGCTGACTGGCTCATGATGACTCTCACCGCCGCACCACGAGGCGCTTCTCTGCGAAGCCGAGCACTCCATCAGCGCAGAGCGCGAGCAAGGCTGCTGGAACCGCACCGGCAAGGACCAGGCTGTTGTCGACGCTCGCCACACCGCGGAAGATCAATTCCCCCAGACCACCCGCTCCAATCGCCGCAGCGATAGTCGCAACGCCGACGCAGGTGACGGTAGCGGTGCGAAGCCCAGCCAGAATCACGCTGGCCGCCATGGGCAGCTCCACCTTCGTCAGCCGCTGCCAGCCCGTCATACCGAGCGCGTTGGCTACGTCGATCAAGGCCGCATCCACACTGCGGATGCCTGCGTAGGTATTGCGCAGAATGGGCAACAGCGCGTAGCCGGTCAGCGCTACGATGGCGAGGCGAGCGGCACGATCACCGAGGAACGGCACAGGCAGCAGCAGACCGAAGAGGGCGAGGCTGGGAATCGTCTGCAGCACGTTCGCGATGCCGAGAACCGGACGCGCCCAGCGCTCGTGCCTTGTGAGCCATATGCCAACGGGCAGCCCAATCGCAATGGCAAACAGCATAGCGCTCGCCGTAAGCCATACATGCTCAAAGGTAAGCCGAGCCATAAGCGCTCCATAGCGCTGCAGGAACTCGCTCATGGCGCGACCTCGCTGCGATGCGCGGCGGCCACGTAACGGCGTACCGCCTCACTGTCGCTCGAACGCACGTCCGTTGAAGCCATCTCCGCCACGACGCGACCCGCGTCGAGAAAGACTACGCGGTCAGCAAGATAAAGCGCCTCGTCGAGATCGTGCGTTACCAGCACCGTCGTCACGCCAACGCGACGCAGAAGTTCGCGCAACATCGTCTGCATCTCTGCGCGCGTAAGTGGGTCGAGCGCTCCAAACGGCTCATCCATCAGGAGAACTTGTGGAGCATTCGCGAGAGCACGCGCGAGTCCGACGCGCTGCCGCTGGCCTCCGCTGAGTTGCCATGGATAACGGCTCGCTACGTCCTCAGGCAGGCCGACCAGCTTCAGCATCTCCGTGGCCTTCGTTGAGATGTCACTCTTTGATTTTCCGAGAAGTTCCTGCGCCATGCCCACGTTGCGCTCGATGGTCATCTGCGGAAAGAGTCCGCTTTCTTGGATCACGTAACCAATCCCGCGTCGCAGGCTGATCACATCGGCAACCGCAACATCCTGCCCGCCGATGACCACCTTACCGCTGGTCGGGCGTACCAGAGCGTTCACCGTTCGTAGCAGGGTCGTCTTTCCACTGCCACTGCGACCCAGCAGCGCCGTCGTCGTGCCTGCTTCGATGGTCAGCGAGATGTCTGCTAAAAGCTGACGGCCACCCGGTCCGGTCTCGAAGCTCACATGCGCGAACTCGACCTTCTGGGTGGCCATCGGACTCCGTTACAAAACTGCTTAGCTCTCGACCGACTCGGGCTGGACCTCAGCCGCTGCTCCCGGTTCGCCAGCCGGAGCGGCGCCCTTGACGCGGACCACGGTGATCTTGTCGAAGCCTTCTTTGAAGGTCGGTGGACGCAGGCGTTCGGACATCTTGTGCATCACTTCGTCCGTCACCTGGCGATCACGCTTCGAATTGCGCTCCAGGCATACGGCAAGAGGAACGTCGAAGAATACCGCCTGCACCTCATAGCCAAAGCTCTTCGCCATCTTGATCCACTGACGGCGCTCGTGCGGGCTGAGGTTGGTGGCATCGACATAGTTCCAGGGCATCTTCGCGATCAGGCGTGCGCGCAGCAGACTGCGCAGCGTGCTGAAGACGAGACCCTGGTAACGCTGCTCTGTGATGTCATCGAAAAGGATGTTGCGCAGCATATCGCTCGAAAGCGGCTGCACGCCACGGCGTTTATACCAGGTCGTCTTACCGGAGCCCGGCAGACCGATGGTGAGCACCACGTAGCCACGCGGAGACCGAGCGGGGACGGCCTGTGGCTCCGCTGGCGGGGTCGCCAACGACTCAGGCTGTGTCTCATGCACAATCTGCAGTGTTGGGGCTGGCTGTTCCGCTTGAAGAGCCTCGGTTGCCACTGCCGCCTCTACCGGTGCCACGTCAACCTCGGGAGCCTCGGCTACCGGTTCGGCGTGTGCAACAGGCAGTGGCTCAGGATACGAAGGCCTAAGGGGTGCCGGCTGGTTTGCAGGAATCTCCTGCCCAATCTTGCCCGTGGACTCCGAATCATTCGGTCCACGCTTGGAGCGTCTTCTCATGAGTGTGTCGCGCAACCAATCGCGCATATGTCTGCTTTGTAACACACCTGCCCCTGTGCAGCAAAAGTTGTGCATACAAGGCACCCCTATTTGCTCGCTCGCCTGTCACGCTTTGGTATCCTTAAAGTGATTAAGGAGAACCACAAGAACATGGCAGTTAAGGTAGGCATCAACGGCTTCGGCCGCATCGGTCGTAACGTCTTCCGTACCGCTCTCGGCAACCCCGACATCGAATTCGTAGCGGTCAACGACCTCACCACTCCGGCCACACTGGCCCACCTGCTCAAGTACGACTCCATCCTCGGCAACCTGAAGAACGAAATCTCAGCGACGGAGGACTCCATCATCGTCGACGGTAAGGCCATCAAGGTGTTCGCGCAGCGCGACCCTGCACAGCTCGACTGGGCCTCTGTCGGCGCAGAGATCGTCGTCGAGTCGACTGGCTTCTTCACCGACGCGGAGAAGGCCAAGGCCCACCTCGGCACGACCGTAAAGAAGGTCATCATCTCGGCCCCGGCCACAAACGAAGACATCACCGTCGTGCTCGGCGTGAACGACGACAAGTATGACGCTGCGAAGCACAATGTCATCTCGAACGCTAGCTGCACGACGAACTGCCTCGCTCCCGTCGTCAAGGTGCTGAACGACACCTTCGGCATTGAGAGCGGCATCATGACCACGATTCATAGCTACACCAACGATCAGGTCATCCTCGACACCCCGCATAAGGACCTGCGCCGCGCTCGTGCTGCGGCTCTCAGCATGATCCCGAGCTCCACCGGAGCCGCCAAGGCCCTGAAGCTCGTCATCCCGGCCATGGACGGCAAGCTGGACGGCTTCGCCATCCGCGTCCCGACACCCAACGTCTCGGTCGTCGACCTCACCTTCACCTCGGCCAAGCCCATCGACGTGAAGAGCATCAACTCCGCACTCAAGACCGCCAGCGAAGGCCCTCTGAAGGGCATCCTCGGCTTCACCGATGAAGAACTGGTCTCGACCGACTTCCGCGGCAACCCGCTCTCCTCCATCGTCGACAGTAAGCTGACGAAGGTCGTCGGCAACACCGGCAAAGTCATCAGCTGGTACGACAACGAGTGGGGTTACTCCAGCCGTGTCAAGGACCTTATCCTCTTCCTCGTGAAGAAGGGTTTGTAAGACCGTAATTTACGATTTGCCCACAGCGCAGCGAAGGATTCTGCTTTTCAGGATTCAAGCTGCGCTGTAGTGTTTCTGCATGAACCGAACACGGATTGCTCTCTTGTTCGGAAAGCTGGATCACTGCTACGTACCAAGTCGAAACCACCAGGGAGCATCGGACGAACATGCCTCAGCGCTTTTATGAACTCGCCTTTACTCCATCAGTCAAAGCCGAACAGGAAAAGCATGGCAGCGAGCGCCAGTACGAGCGCATGCAGCAAAACGACGACTTTCAGAACACCCTTGGCCCTGACGAGCAGCACTTCCTCGCGCTACGCGACAGCTTTTATATGGCCTCTGTATCAGAGACTGGTTGGCCCTATATCCAGCATCGTGGTGGCCCCCCAGGCTTCGTACACGTCCTCAGTCCTTCACTGCTAGGCTTTGCAGACCTGCGAGGAAACAAGCAGTACATCTCGCTCGGCAACCTCCACCATGACAACCGTGTTGCCCTCTTCTTCATGGACTACCCGAAACAGACGCGGCTCAAAATCCTTGGTTGCGCCGAAGTTCACGAGAATGAAACCGAATCTCTGCGTCTCATGGAACAGCTGCGCACCAACGAACCTAACGCAACGATCGAAAGAGCGATTCTGATTCATGTGGAAGGCTTCGACTGGAACTGTCCGCAGCACATAACTCCGCGCTACACAGCCGCGGAACTTGAGCCGCACATAGCCCCTCTGCGACAACGCATCGTCGATCTTGAAGCACAGATCGCAGCCTCACAAAAGAAGCTTGACTGAGCTACATTGCTCCAGCCTCTACCAGACGCTTCTTCATGCCAGCCCAACTGGTTCGAGTCGAGCTTTCGGGGCTATTGCCATCCTTCCAATGCGTCTCCAGGTTCACCGCGTCGGAGTAGCCGATGCCCTCCAGCGCCTTGAACTGAGCCGCCCAATCAATGTAGCCAATGTCCACCGGCGACCAGACCGTCTTCCCTGCCGCATCCTTCACGGCGTTCTTGACGTGGCAGTGATGAATGCGATCCTTCGGCAGCACGTCCCAGCCACCCGGAAACGCATCCAGTTCTCCGCGCATCACCGCGTTACCTGGATCCCAGTTCAGAGCGAGGTACTTTGACTTTACGCCGGCCAGCGTAGCGGCAGCCTCTCTGCCGGTCGCAGTGTTGCACGCAAACTCATTTTCGAGCACCAGCATGACACCCTGCTTGCCGGACTTCTCCGCGGAGTCGTACAGCTTTGCGTTGATGGCAGCTCGGTAGGGTTTCACGTCGTCGATGCGCCAGAAGTCGAAGCAGCGCACCTTGTTCGTCTTGAAGCGCTTTGCCAGCTCAATCGACTTATCCAACACCTCATCCTGCTGCTTGTAGTTCGCCTCGTCGGCTCCGTGCAGGTCTTCCTTCGACGCATACTGCGAGTGTGGCGCGCCGGGGAAGTTCACCTTGAAGAGCGGACTGCCAATGTCAGTAACGGTCAATTTGTACTTTGCGAGAACCTGCTCGGCCTTTGCCAGATCGTCCTCGCTCGACTGCTGGAGGTTCTTGCCATAGATCTCGCGCAGTTCCACGTAGTGCAGGCCGAAGTCGTTCGCGATGACCGAGCAGGCATGATCGAAGTCCTGGGAGATCTCATCCGAGATCACACCGATCTTGAACTTCGCGCCCGCTGCTAAAGCGCGTAACGGAAACGCCGCTGCTATGGTAGCGGCACCAAGCCCACCTACAAATCCACGCCGAGAGATACGCATTTTGGTTCCTGCTTTCACGGGTAAATCTATCGTCCTGATTGTACGGCTCGCGCGCTTGTGCAGATGCGAGCCCTGATAGTCACAAATAAATATTCGCTAACAGCAAATGGCAGAGCCTCGCACCATCCCGGACGCGAGGCTCTGCCGTTTGAAGTCAGGTCCGATCCTAGAAGCTGATCTTCACTGCTGCTTGCAGGACACGCGGACCACCAACTCCGTTCACGTTCCCCGAGCCTGAACCCAGAGTCGACGTGATTTTACCGAAATTGCTAGAAGTGACGCTTGAGGTCGGGTTAGCGAACTCCGGCGTGTTCGTCATGTTGAACGCATCCAGACGCGCTTCAACCGCCCAATCGTGATGGATCGGGAAAGATTTGAAGAGCGACACGTTATCGGAGAAGTAGCCTGGTCCACGAAACTGATTTCGGCCCGTGGTTCCCAGAGGGCAGGCTGCCTTTGTGACTGCGTTATAGGCGCAGGTAGGTGCAGCAGAGAACGATGCAGGATTGAACCACGTGGGCGAACCCGTCTGGGCCGTCCGAGTGACGCCATGAGTCACCTGGTACGGACCGGTCTGGTTTGCTGTCTGCGTTACACCCGGAGTCGGGCTCGTACCCGTAATCGAGAACGGCAGGCCAGAGACACCCTGAATCACCGCAGACACCTTCCATCCGCCCAAAGCATAGTTGCCGATGCCCGAGCTGAAGTACTTATGATTCTTGCCCGCAGGGAGTTCATAGGTGACAGTAGCAGACAGGTTGTTGGTGCGGTCGAAGTCCAGCAGTGAGTAGTTCTGATGCGGATTCGGAGCTGAGAAGCCATAGAACAAGCCACCAGTCTGTCCTCCGGTGACATAGCCCTGCGCCTTACCAAACGTATATGCCATCGTGTATCCGAGGCTATTGTGGAAGCGACGCACTAACTGTACTTGCAGCGATTGATAGTTTGTAGAGCTGCCGTAGAAATACTGCGTTACGCCAGCCGTCTTACCGAAGGTTGTAGTCACACCGTCCGCTGCATGGTTGAGTGGGTCGTACGTTCCGCTTTCACCGTAGACGCTTGGGATGTTGATGTTCTGTTCGATGCTGATGCGAGTGCCATGATTCGCCACGTACGCCAATTGCAGCGAGTTGTCATGTGGCAGAGCCTGCTGCACTACAACATTCCACGAATGGACTGTCGGGTTCTTGAAGTTCAGTGGGACGTAAAGATTGCTGAGCGCAAGCAGCTGGCTGCCCGCTGCTTCAAACAGAGTTCCGTTCGAACCGAACGTTGCAGTAGGCGTGGCGGGGATACCTGTGACGAAGTTAACCACGCCACCGGCGGGATTCAGCGCGGGGCCATAGGTCGGTCCGTTGTTATAGCCCGTGCTGGTTTTGATGGGATAGTTGTACGCATAGGTGTTGTCGACGAAAGGCACATAGCTGATGCCATACCCGGCGCGAACAACCAGGTCCTGGTTGACGCGATAGGCAAGTCCAGTGCGCGGAGCAAACAAATCATAGTTGGTCTTCATGCCGAGGTTAGAAGGATTGCCGTCAACGCCTGCCTCGACAAGATTGTTGGTGCTCGGGTTGTAGTTGACGAAGCCGCCCGGCTTACGAGGCGTCGCTGGAGGATACAGCTCCCAACGAACACCGTAGTCGAGCGTCAGCTTTGGAGTCGCTTGCCATTTGTCGGACGCAAAGAAGAATAGCCACGTCTGGCGATACGCCGGGAAGGTGCTGTTCGTGTCTTGACCGACCTGGTAAGGCACGTCGAACAGAACACTGGCAAAGTCGTTCGCCTGACCTTTGCTGGTCGCTGAAGGTGATGACGTCTGATTCTCCTGGAAATAGAACGTGCCTGCAGCTGCGTTGTTGTTGCCCTGCAATAAGTCATCGCGGATGCGGCGAACATCGACGCCCGCCTTGATCTGATGGTTGCCGAGCAGCTTGGTCCAGTTGTTCGCGACGTCGATGTTCGATTCTGCGCGGACCCACGGCAACGAAGGAGAGTATCCGATGAGTGGATTGCCCGAACCCTCGCCATTGCCTACAAAATTGAAAACCTGCCAGGCGATCTGACCGCTGGTGGTCGCCGTGTTGTTTGTCCCGTTGGGACCGTTACCGGGGATACCGAGTGTGCGCGCATCGTTCACGCCGTAGTCTGTCTGGGTTGCGACGTTGCGCAGGTGAGCGACACCGGCGCGGAACTCAGTGAACAGCTTCGGAGAGAACGTGTGCTCATAGTTCACGCCCGTGCTGTATGCGTTCGCAATGCCGCTTGCTTCAAAGCCGCCGCCCGACGGGCCTCCCAAAAAGGAGCCGAAGGTCGGGGCCTGAAGGATGTTGATGTGCTGATGACTGAAGCGACCACTCAGATGGTCTTTAGAGCTGATGTTGTAATCGCTCTTGATGTCATAGCTCCAGATGTCCTTATGAAACGGCAGGTTCGCCGAAAAGTTATTGCTGGTCGTGCCGTTGATGTACGTCTGGTAGTTCTGATTTGTCGCAGGGTTTCGTGCAAGAGCGTCAATCTGCTGAAATACCTTCAGCGAGATTGGGCTGAGGCCTGCGTTGCTGAGCGGAATGACGTTCCCTGCAAATGCTGTGCGTCCCGCGCCACAGTTCGCGGGGGTCGCCGCACCCGGGAGACAGTCAGCTGTGTCGCCAGTATTCGGGTCATAGACCTGACCAGGATATCCCGCGAGGCTCAAGCTGTTGCCGACCACGTTATAAAACGGAATATTCGTCAGCGTATTCGCTTCTTCGTGATCCGAAACCCGCAGTACATCGCCAAAGATAAACAGCTTGTCCTTGAGGATCGGACCACCAGCCGAAGCGCCGGAGTAGTTGTAAACGAGACGCCCATTGCGCGCCGACTGGAAATAGGGCTTCGCATTCACGCCGTTGTTCTGCATGTTCTGGAACACGTTGCCGTGCCACTGATTCGTACCCGACTTCAGCGTCACGTTCACAACTGTGCCAATGGCGCGGCCAAACTCCGCCTCGAAGTTGTTTGTAGTGATGTCGACGTTTTGGATAGCATTGGCTGGCGGCACCAGGATGATGTGGATGCCCGTGCGCTGATCGTCGTCAATGCCTTCAATCTGATACAGATTTACGTACGTCGATTGGCCGTTTGCGTTCGTAGAGATGTCGTTGTTTGCATTGAAAAACTGCGAGTTGTTGAACGTGAGAGGTGCCATACCGGGAACGGTGGTCAACAGCGATTGAAAGCTGTTGCCGCTCGTCAGCGGCAGGTCGGCAATCTGTTTGGACTCGAGCGTCGTTGATATATCGGCTCGGTCCGTCTGCAGCTGCGGCGGCGCGGTGGTGACGGTCACCGTGTCAGTCGCCGCTCCCGTTTCCAGCGTCGCATCCACACGAGCCGTCGTGTTCGTCTCCACGACGATATTTTCGCGTACTACTTTCTTGAAGCCTGTCGCCGTAATTGCTACGTTGTACGTGCCAGACGGCAGATTCGGCTGCGTGAAGTTACCGCTGTCATTGGTTACGGTCTGATAGTTCGTGCTCTGCCCAGTCAGTGTGACGGTCACCTGCGCGTTCGATACGACAGCGCCCGTCGGATCAGAAACCGTTCCCACCATTGTGCCGCTGACAGCCTGGCCCTGCATCATCCCATGCGAAAGGCAAAGGGCGAGCAGGAAGAGAAGTGCAGCGCGAAATACGCGCCCCCTGTTGAGTCGTTCGTCACAAGCATACTTCGAGTGTTTTGTTGTCGAATTCATGTCCAGTCTCCAGCCTTTCCTTGGCGTCGAGCGATGAAGTCCCGCTGCTCGATCGTCGCTGCCCCCACCTTCGTCTAGCGGATCGCAGTCGTTTGCACGGACTACGAATTATTCCGGGTCGATCCAGGCTCCAAACGGATGGATTGCCCCCTCATAGCGTTCAATTTCACTACGCAGGGGGCGCCCTATCTCGAAGCCGCACGACAATAATTGCTGGACACAACAAACGTCAAGTGCAATGTTCTCTAAACGCGGAGCGGGCCCTCTGCCATCGCAGAGAGCCCGCCAACCCGATCGCAGAGCGACCTACGCTTGTAAATATGGGTAAGGCCGCATCGATTCGCTCTTCCAGAAGTACGCCAGAATGATTACGCTGGCCACGGCCGCATACGCGCACCACACCGAGGTGAACGCATACCGGCGCACGGCCATCGTGATCAGCAAAATCACCATGTTTGCGACACCAAACCACACCATGGCATTCACCTTCGAGAAGAACAGAGACCCGCACACGGCAGTTACATACAGCACCGCAATCCACGTGTGATTCGTGCCCTGGTTCACATACACGATGCTGTTATGCTCTACCGAAATCTGCAATGGATACGCTGTCAGTCCCCACAGCATGAACAGCGTCAGCAACCCGCCAAGCACGACGAAGGGCATCATCGATCTTCGGCGCGCGCGCGTCTGCTCAAACAGCATTACGCTGAGGGGGATGAGGAAAGGCATCAGTCCCTGTGCGTACAAGACGAATGCCGCGCCCATATTGTGCACCATCTGTGCGGACAGATAGCCGTCAAGCCCCAGCCAGACGAAACCCTCCATGAACTGATGCAGCGCAAACAGAGTGGGCAACGACGCAAACAGGAGTTCACGCCAGTGCTTCACCTTCGTCAGTGTCATCACACCAACCGTCCCAAGCACACCGCTGCCCACAAAGTTCGCCGTCGCTGAAAAACACATACCTGATGAGCCTCTACCTGCTGTGTTCCAGATGATACAGGGGCGGACCCCAGAACTACTCTCGCTCGAGGGTCAGATACACCACGACCCCGGCGAGCACCACCACCATTCCCAAACCCACTAAGCCAGCAGTCGACAACAGCGGCTTTAGCAGCCCTCCCCATCCCGATATGGCGACGACCGCCGCCACGCAGAGTACAAGAGCGGCGGTAAACTCCTGTACGCCACGCACCGGCGCACTGACCTTTTCCAGCGCCGCCTGCCGCTTTCGAAGCTGAGCCCGCCACCAAACCAGTTCCGCTGGCTCCAATCGTGCCTGTGGCATTGCCGCAGATTTCGCCGACTGCATCGCCTCACGCAGAATCTGGTTTTCCTCGTCTTTGCGCATCAAGCTCATACGCCCTCCGCAGCCAGCATCCCGGCCATCTTTTTGCGAGCGCGAAACAGCAAGAGACGCACACTGGTCGTACCAACGCCCATCACCTCGGCGATCTCCTTATGCGAGTAACCTTCGGCGTACGCGAGCCACAGCATCTGCCGCTCCCGTGGCTTCATCTTTGCCATCGCCGGTGCCAGCAGAGCGTCCGAATCCATCTGAATCGCGCTTGTCTGCGAAGCAAATGCACCCTCGGGCAGGTCTTCGATCGAGCTCGCAGTGCGGCGACGCCAGTGGTCTTTCAGCAGGTTCGAAGCTATCCGAAAGAGATAACGCCGGGCTTCAATATCGCCAGCCGTCTTTGTATCGGCACAGAGAAAGCGCACGAAGCTCTCCTGCATCAGGTCATCGGCCAGACCGGGATCGCCGGAGGTCCGAGCCAGATAGGCCCACAGCGGTCGCGCTACCCGTTCATAGAAACCAGCGAAGGCCTCTCTATCCATGGGCAGCACAACCGTCGTTTCGCCGGGCTTCGCTACAGGTACGAATTGTTCCCAGATCGTCACTTGCGCCTCGCCAACAACTTGCTATGGGCATCGCGGCTCACAGCCGCTCCTGCATAGCAGCGGAGGTCCGTACATCAGGCATAAGGCCCAGCCGCTTCGCCAGCACCCATGTTGCCGCTGCCGACAGGATAAATCCAATGCCCGGCATCAGCATCAACATTCCCAGCACCAGCAAACCGATCCGAACATCCCCATCCAGCCGCGCTCCGTGACGGACCAGCAAGAGGCCGATCCCGAGCATCGCCAATACGACACCCACCTGTAGAGAGGTCAGCACTCGACTTACTACATTCGGAAGGCGCTTCTGGTCGAACTCCGTGGCGATCGGAGCCGCCTCAAGGAAACGCTTGCCCGCATCCGTCTGCATGTAGCTCATCAACTCCTGGCTATTGCCAAATCGCTCGATCAGCTGACCATGTACTTCGCTCTGCATTTTGAAGATCTTGCCCCACCGCCGGTTCTGCAGGAGCATACGAATCAACCAGACCATCACACCCGCCACACAGAGGAAAACCAGAAACGGTCCAACTGAGTCCATGAACATACGGAGCCCTGGATGCACCTCATGCTCGCGCTGCATATCGAAGCCGGTCTTAGGCTGCAACAGTTGATAGTCCCTGTGTCCCTGCTCACGCAGATCGCTGAACAGATAGAACTGCGGGTTTCGCCCAACCTCAGGATGCTCCTGTAGAAACTGAGATAATTCCGGGTTATAGCGAGCGATGTAATCCTGATCGCTTAGCAACGTCGGGTCGTCGGCCACCACGCGCGCCAACGTGGGACTCACCTTTAGCAACGCGAGCAGCTTCTGTTGGGTCTCTCCCTGATCTGCCGTCGTCAGCGAGGCTGCCGGCTCCACCTTCGCACTCTTTGCCATAGGAGTGGTCTTCTGCTGCGACACCGCAGGCATCGCCACCATCATCAGCACCAAACTCTGCACCCAGACCTTCATTGTCGGCATCACGATCTCCTGATCCGGCTCACGCCGTAAAAACTCTTATGACCTAACAACGTGCCACCCGCCGGTTGGTTAACAACACTTCCCCACGCTGCCGCGATACCCTAACTACATGACACGCACCAATATCCCCGGCACATCCCCCTTCGAGCCAATTATTGGCTTCTCGCGCGCCGTCCGAATCGGCAATACCGTCCACGTCTCGGGTACTGGCCCCGTTGGAGCAGAGGAACTCTCACCCGCCGAGCAGACACGCACGGTCCTCAAGCTGATAGAGACCGCGCTTACCAGCGCCGGGGCCACCTTTGAGAACGTCTACCGCACCCGCATGTTCCTCGCACGCGCCGAGGACTGGGAAGAGATTGGTCGCGCCCACGGCGAGGTCTTCGGCACCATTCGCCCAGCCAGCACCATGGTTGTTGCCGCATTGCTCAACCCCAAGTGGCGCGTCGAAATCGAAGCCGAAGCTCTTATCCCATAACCTGCAGAAGGTGGAGCCGCTCAGGCTCTACCTTCGTGAACACATTGCCTGTCGATATCATCGTCACAATCCCCATGGAAAACTTCCGCCTCAAGGTCTTTCGAACAGTCGCACATCACCTCAACTTCCGCATCGCAGCGGAGGAGTTGCTTCTGACTCAGCCTGCGGTGACGCAACAGATCAAGGCTCTGGAAGCCGAACTGGACGCTGCGTTATTCACACGTGCGGCAGGCAAGGTTGCACTCACGGCGGCAGGTGTTGCGCTGCTACCGTTCGCAAAACAGCTGGCCGCGCTTGCGAACGAGGCTCGCGAGGCCGTCGCTGCGACCTCGACCAGCAACGCGGGCAAGCTGACGCTGGCGGCCTCCCAGACCGTGGGGCAGTATCTGCTGCCACGGCTGATCGCTGGGTTTCTCGCAGAGCATCCGAAGGTGGACATTGCCATCCTCGGCGGTAATACGCAGCAGGCGCTGGAGGCGCTGACCTCAGGCCAGGCACACCTCGCGCTGATCGAAGGTCCGCCAATGCGTCAGGACGTTCACCTGGTGCCGTTCATGGAGGACCATATGGTGTGCGTAGTGCCCGCCGGCCATGAGTGGGCCGATGAGGAAGTTTCGCTTGCCGAACTGCAGCAGGCAACGTTCGTTACGCGCGAGATCGGCTCCGGCTCCCGCCGCATCGTCGAACACGCGCTGGAGGCCGCCGGTGTGCGACTGCGCGATCTGAACATTCGCATGACCTTCGACTCCACCGAAGGACTGCTCTCAGCGGTCGAAGCCGCGCTGGGCATAGCCTTCGTTTCGCGTTGGGCCGTGCGCTCACAACTGGCGCTGGGCACTCTGCATGTAGCGAGAGTGAAGGGGTTGAAGCTTGCGCGGATGTTCTCGCTCGCCACAGGTCTGGGGCCTGAGCCGACGGGAGTTACCGGTGCGTTCCATCGCTTCGTGCTGGAACGCGCCGAGGCGCTGGCACCGCGTGCGACCGGTAGAGCTAAATCGAAATAATGCGGAAATAAATCGCCGCAAGAGACCCGCCTTCGACGATTGTCCACAGCACCACGCCCTGCACCAGCGGCCGAACACCGACCTGCTGTAGCGTCTTTCTTGAGAGGCTGGAGCCGATCAGGAACAGCGTTGCGGTCAGGCCAAGTTTGCCTAGATGATTGACCGCCGCAAAGGCAGACTGCAGCCTGGGCAGGTATGTGCTCAGTGCCGCAGCAGCTACAAACATCAGAATGAACCAGGGCAACGTCACGCTACCTCGCTTGCCTCCATCGCCGCTACGCTTTGCCAACTGCGCCATAAAGGCTGCCGTAAGCAGGCTTACCGGAACGATCCACAACGCGCGGGCGAGCTTGACCGTCGTGCCGACGGCAAGTGCCTGCCCGCCATAGGTCGCCGCCGCGCCCACCACCGAACTCGTATCGTGGATCGCGAGCGCCGCCCATAGGCCGAACTGGTTTTGATCCAGGTGAAGCAGGTGGCCAATCACCGGGAACAGCAGCAGGGCGATCGAGTTCAGCAGAAAGACCGTACCCATCGAAACGCTGATCTCTTCTTCGTTCGCTAAGGTGATGGGTGAGATCGCGGCAATCGCGCTGCCGCCGCAGATCGCCGTGCCTGCCGTGATGAGGTACGAGGCTTTGCCACCGACCTTGAGCAGACGTCCCAGCAGCAGTCCCAGGGCCATCGCGACTGAGATGCTGATTGCGGTATACGCAAAGCCCGAACGCCCTGCGCGCACGACTTCTCTGAGATTCATGCCAAAACCCAATGCCACCACCGAGGCCTGCAGCAGAAGCTTCGCCAGTTTTGCACTCTCCGTTCGCAGTGGATGCACCACCATGAAACCAAACGCTACCCCACCTACCAGCGCGATCGGCGGCGAGAGGAGGCCGCTGCCTGCAACTAGCAGCCCCAGCAAAAACACTGTCCTGCTATCGAACGCCTTCGTTGTTTGCTGCCTGTCTGCTTCCTGCTCGATCATCGGGGTGGTTGCCATGTGTTGCCTCCACCTTCACTCTCAACCTCTCTGTAATGTCGCGTCCAAACAGAAGTTCTTATGCCCCATAAGGGGCTTATCCTCTACCTGAATCGGTTATCCTTACAGCTAATGTCTAAGCTCTCGATCCGCGACCTCGACCTTGCCGGCAAACGCGTCTTCATCCGTGTGGACTTCAACGTGCCTCTTTCCAAAGAAGGCGCTATCACCGACGACACGCGCATCCGCGAGACTATACCCACCATCGAGTACGCTCTGCGCCGCAAGGCCAAGGTTATCCTCGCCGCGCATCTCGGACGCCCCAAGGGCAAGCCAGTAGATAGCATGAGCCTCAAGCCCATCGCCGTGCGGCTGCGCACGCTGCTTGATCACGTGATGGATCCCGACGAGAACGTCGCCTTCGCTCCTGATTGCGTTGGGCCAGTCGCCATGGAGCTCGCGCATAATCTGGAAGACGGGCAGACACTGCTGCTCGAAAACCTTCGTTTCCACCCCGAAGAAGAGGCCAACGATCCCGAGTTCGCCAAGCAGCTTGCCAATCTCTGCGACATCTACGTCAACGATGCCTTTGGCGCTGCGCATCGCGCGCATGCCTCGACTGAGGGCATCACCCATTTTGTCCCTCAGTCGGCCGCTGGCCTTCTTATGGAGAAGGAACTAACCTACCTTGGCAAGGCCGTCACCGAGCCGAACCGTCCCTTCGTAGCGATCATTGGCGGCGCCAAGGTCTCGGACAAGATCGAGGTCATCAACTCTCTGCTAGGGAAGGTCGACTCGCTGCTTATCGGCGGTGCCATGGCCTACACCTTCCTCAACGCTCAGGGACAGACCACCGGCAAGTCACTGGTAGAAGCCGATAAGTACGACGTGGCACGCGCCGCGCTGAAGAAGGCTGAAGAGCGGGGCGTGAAGTTCCTGCTGCCGGTCGATCACATGCTCGCCGACAAGTTCGCCGCCGATGCCAAAACCAAGATCTTCTCTGGTACCGAGCCCTTCCCGGCTGAGATGATGGCGCTCGACATCGGCCCCGAAACGATCAAGCTCTTCGCCGCTGAGATCGCGGACGCAGCCACCGTCGTTTGGAACGGCCCCATGGGCGTCGCTGAACTGAGTCCCTTCGCAAAGGGCACCAACGCCATCGCCAAGGCACTCGCAAAGAACGAAGATTGCATCTCCATCGTCGGCGGCGGTGACTCCGTTGCAGCACTGCACAACTCCGGCGTGGCAGACAAGATCACGCATATCTCCACCGGCGGCGGGGCAAGCCTCGAGTTTCTGGAAGGCAAGACCTTGCCCGGCGTCGCAGCACTCACGGACAAATAGCAGCCACGTTACCGATAACCGATGATTGGCTCTTGCCATTCGCTTTGTATACCCCGTAATCTCCACAGACCGACAGCAAACACGGAGCATCCAATCAGCAATGCGTAAGCCCCTCATCGCCGGCAACTGGAAGATGTATAAGACTCCCAAGGAGTCGCTGGCCTTCCTCGACGCCTTCCTTCCCATGGTCGAAGGCCATGACCGCGACGAGATCGTCGTTTGCCCGACCATGAGCTCTCTCGCCTATGTAATCGAGCATGCCGAAGGCACGAACGTCCGGGCCGGTGCGCAGAACATGCACTGGCTGAATGAAGGCCCATACACCAGCCAGACCTCGCCGACGATGCTGGTCTCCATCGGCTGCAGGCACGTACTGCTCGGTCACTCGGAGCTGCGCCTGTACTTCAATGAGACCTACGAGCGCGTCAACCTCAAGCTGAAAGCTGCCATCAATCACGGCATCACGCCGATCGTCTGCGTCGGCGAACTTCTGGCCGAACGCGAAGATGGCAAGACGGAAGAAACCCTGCGCACTCAGGTCCGCGCCGCACTGCGCAATATCTCAGCGAACGAAGCCCGTCGCCTCGTCATCGCGTATGAACCTATCTGGGCCATCGGCACCGGTTCGACAGCTTCCCCGGAGGTCGCCTCCGAAGCTCACGCCATCATCCGTGCCGAGCTTTCCCGTTGCTGCGGGCAGCAGACCGCGGACAACACCCGCATCCTCTACGGAGGCTCGGTCAAGCCGGAGAACATCACCTCGCTGATGGCGCAGGAGGACATCGACGGAGCGCTCGTCGGCGGCGCAAGCCTCGTCCCCACCACCTTCGCGGAGATCGTCCACTACTAGCATCAAGCTGTTGCTGATGAACCAAAGTCCTCCATCGTGGGGGCCTTGACTTTGCTGCTTCTATCCTCTGCGTTACTTCACAACGCCTAGCTGATCCATCGGCCAGTACACGAACGCCGCTTTGCCATAGATCAGGCCGCGGTCCACCGGACCGAAATCGCGACTGTCACTCGAGATGGAGCGATGGTCCCCCATCAGGAAATATTCGCCGTCCGGCACCGTCATCTCCGGCTGCGAGCGGTCGTCCTCATACTTCAACGGCACATACGGCTCCCGCAGAGCCTTGTCGTTCACAAAGACCTGCCCGCGTTCTATCCGTAGCTTGTCGCCGGGCAATCCGATCACGCGCTTGATGTAGCTCTTCGTATGATCGCCCGGAAACAGAAAGACCACCACGTCATCCCGATGGATCGCGCCGATGTGATACGCAAACTTGTTGATGAACAGGCGGTCCTGGTCCTCCAGGTTCGGCAGCATGCTCGTGCCTTCCACCCGCACCGGCTGGTACAGATACAGGATGATCACCGCCGAAACGATCACCGCCACCGACAGATCTACGATGAGCGACGAGAGCGTCCGCCCGCTTGCCCATCCGCCGGTCGACTGAACCGCCGCAGCAGGTCTCTCGCTCGGAGCCTCTTGCCGCGGATGGGTGGGTTCTACGCTGTCGTTCTGGGTTTCCATGAAAGTCCTCGGGCCAGTCTCCTGCGAACAGGGGCACACTTTAGATTAGACGGGAAAAGGCCGAGTTCAGTCTACTGCTGGAGTGCCGTCGCTGGGCAAGTTCGCTCTCCTAGCCCCGGAACCAGCAGCTTCGGATCCAGCCCCTCCGGCGACCAGCTATCGACAATCGTCTTCGCCAGCTTCGCGATGGACATCTCACCCTCGTTATCAACCGTCCAGCCGTGGTCAGCGTTGTCGTAGGTGAAGATGGACAGCACCATTGGCCCCGTCTTGCCCGCAACGATCGCCACATCGTTCCGCACAGCATCCAGCGAGCCGGTCTTACTGGCTACCGTCTGATCGCCACCGTTCGGCAGAAACCGAGGCACCGTTTCGCGATAGAACTGCGACTTCAGCATTGTCAACGCCACATCGCAAATAGCGCGGTCCTTGTCATCCAGCGGATGAAAGATCGGGCCCTTTGCATCCGTTCCGGTTTGCAGGCGGCACTCGCCGATGTAGCCCATCAGCGTCGCCATCTCCTGCGGGGTCGTTTTTCCCAGGCCAAATTTCGGCTGGTCGGCTGGCATCGGACCGGCCGCTGGCTTGAAGACCTTCTTGTACAGATGCGTGTTCTTTAGCCCCAGCGATTCCACGCGGGCATTTACGGCATCGATCCCAAAACGGTCGATCATCAAATTTGTCGCCGTGTTGTCACTGACAATGACCATCATTGTCAGCATGTCCTTCAGCGTCAGCGTCAGCGGCGTATCGAAGAAATGCAGCATCCCCGATCCGCCCACTGGCTCACCCGGTTTCAGCACGATCTTTTCATCCCAGCGCGCCCTGCCCTCACGCACCGCGATCATCGCCTCATACAAAATCGCAAGCTTGATCACCGAGGCCGTCTGCACAGGCGTATCCCCATCGACGGACACCGCCTTCCCTGTCGAGATCTGCAGGGCGTAGAGGGCTGTCCTACCCGCATGGCTCGCGATTCGCGCGTCTACCATCGTCCGCACCTGGGCCTGGGTGGGTTTATCCTCATGCACTCCCGGACAGTCGCTCTGCGCAGCGGCACGCGCCGACAACATCCCCAGGACCATCCCGAACGTCCAGATACATCTCTTCATCGCAAACCCCTTCAGTCTTATGAACATAGCCTGACACCTTGAAAGCTACCTACAACAGCCTTCATGATTTAGTATCAGACCTACCGGTCAATTCGTTACGACACCGTATAACCTATGTCCATTACCCCGAACGAGAAGCCCGACGCACGCCACACGGCAGACCTTGAAGCTCTGCCAACCGAGCTTCAAAATGAAGCTTCACAGGGCCTCGACACCAAGTCAGCCGTTGAAATCGCCCGCATCATCAACCACGAAGATGCCAAGGTCGCTACAGCCGTCAAGAAGGCTCTCCCCGAGATCGCCCAGGTCATTGACACCGTCGCTCGCAGTCTGCGTGACGGCGGTCGCCTCATCTACGTAGGTGCTGGATCCTCCGGTCGCATCTCGTCGCTCGATGCCTCCGAATGCCCCCCGACCTTCTCCACAGCCCCCCAGCAGGTGCAGTACATCATGGCAGGCGGACCGAAGGCGCTTGCCTCGGCCTCCGATGTAAACGAGGATTCGCCCGAGATCGGCCAGCGCGACATCGCCCGGCGTCGACCCACCCGTAAAGACATCGTCATCGGTGTCTCGGCGTCGGGTCGCACGCCTTACGTCGTCGGAGCCGTCGAGTATGCCCGCGCCCGCGGCGCCAAGACCGCCGCCGTCACCTGCAATCCGAACTCTGATCTTTCGCATGTCGCCGACATCACCATCTGTGCCGAGGTCGGCCCCGAGGTCATCTCCGGCTCAACGCGCATGAAGGCCTCCAGTGCCCAGAAGATGATTCTCAACATGATCACCACTGGAGCTATGACGCGGCTCGGCTACGTATACGACAACCTGATGGTGAACGTGCACATGAAGAATGCCAAGCTCGTCGAGCGCGGCATCCGTGTGCTGATGAAGGTCTGCAACATCGACCGCGAGACAGCGATCCGCACAATCAAGTCCGCGGGCAAGTCGATTCCCATCGCGGTCGTCATGCTCAAGGCCAACGTCGACAAGATGGAAGCGGTTCGCCGACTGCAGCAATCCGATGGCAATGTGCGTCTCGCCATCGACGATTCGCGCCTCGAACTCTAAGCTGCATACTCCGTGCCTTACATAGCGGAGGGCCTGGCGCCCTCCGCGAGATACAAACAGATGCCCGCCTACAGCAGCCGAACCCGGCCCAACCCAGCGCTGCCCCTGCTGATCCTAACGTTCGCGACCGTCGCTGCGGTGCTGTGGCTGCTTCCGCTCTTTATACCGCGTAGCGTCCTCTTCCCGCCCGGCCCCAACTTCGAAGACATCCTCGTTTATAAGGGACGCTTCACGCTGTATCACTCGGCGAAGTTCTTCACCTCGCGAACGTTCTCTGCCTTTGCTTATCCGGCGGGTTCGGGCCCTATTTACGAAGCTCTCTACAAAACCTCCGATGCAGTGCAGACCTATTGCATGTTTGCCGGAATCGCTGCGGGCATCGCTGGCATCGCCACCTACCTTTGCCTCTCACGCGCCCGGCATACCAACCTCTTCTTTCCTCTGCTCGTCGCCGCAAGCTTCCCGCTGGTTTTTCTCATCCAGCGCGCCAACATCGAGATCGTGCTTTGGCTCGTCATCGCTGCGGGCATCGTGGCCTATCGTCGCGGCCAGTCCATCCTCGCTGCGATCCTTTTCGGGCTGGCCGCAACGACCAAGCTCTATCCAATCTTCATGCTCGGCCTCTTCCTCGGACCCGCCGCGAAGCGCAGCCGGCAGGACCTGCCCGCGTTCGTCGTAGGCATCGCCACCTTTGTCCTTGGCATGATCGCAGCCGTCAGCTACGCCGGGCCAACCTTCGCCATCGCCGCCCGCGGATTCTTCTCCGGTGTCAGCCAATTTCAGAATCACTACGTAGAGGTCGTCAGCCGCGTCGAGATCGTCTTCGATCACTGTCTCTTCTCACCAGTAAAGTATTGGGCTTTCACGCATCACACGTCGCCCGCGCCGTATACGCATCTGTACTTCCTGCTCGCCGGAACGTTGGCGCTGGTGCTGTTTGTGCGCGCACGCTCGCTGCCGTTCCTCAACCGAGTCATCTTTCTTACCGGCGCCATGGTCGCGCTTCCGCCGGTATCTTTCAACTACACGCTTGTCCACCTATACCTGCCGCTACTGCTTGCGATTTCAGCAGCAGCTGCTCCGCGAGCCCCCGCAAGCACGCTGCTTGCCCTAGCGCTGCTTCTCTTCCTAATGCTTCCGCTCGCCTCGCTGTGGGCCATCAGCACAGTGCCTACCGGCCTGACGCAGTCTGTCGCGCTGCTTGCATTGATGCTGCTTTCGGCGGCGACGCCCTGGCCGGGGAACTCCAGAATGGACGCTCGCTAATTTGATGACGAACGCCTCCGAAACTGCACACCTGCTTCGCTCTATCCGAATCTGGCTGGGTGTGGTCATCGTCGGGCTCGTTCTTAGCGGAGTGACCGCTTTCCCTCTGCAACACGAACTCGATCTGATCGTCCATCTATCCGTGCGCTGCAACCTGGCAAACCATCTGCCTTCTCTTAGCGCATGGCTCCTCCGCGTTGACTCCGCGCTCACAGACACCGACGCCCATTACCCATTTCTGGCCTACGGGACCGACTGGCTGGCCTTCGCGCACCTCGTCATTGCAGTGGCTTTCATTGGCCCGTGGCTCGACCCTGTTCGCAACAAGTGGTTCGTCACCTGGGGCCTCGTCGCGTGTGCGGGAGTACCTCTGCTCGCGCTCGTCGCAGGTCCCGTCCGAGGCATTCCAGTCTATTGGCGACTGATCGACTCCAGCTTCGGCGTTTTCTGCTGCCCTCCGTTGCTGTTACTGCGCGCTCGCATCGAACGGCTCGAAGCTCTCGCGCCTTATAAGGCGTAGCCTCGATACAATCCATCTGTGCCCACTCTCGCCCCATGGAAACCGCGCGATACCATTGCCGCCCTCGCGCTCTTCCTTGGCACCGCAGCCTTCACGCTATGGCAGAACACCCATGTGGCCGTACTGTGGGACCTCGCCTATCTGCTAGACAGCAGCTATCGCATCTCGCTTGGGCAGCTTCCCTATCGCGAATTCCCTTTCGCTCACTCCCCGCTCACCTTCCTGATTCAAGCCGCGATTATCAAGCTCTTCGGACGCGTCTACTGGCACCACATCGTCTACGCCGCGCTCGCCGGAGGAGCCGCCACGCTGCTCACCTGGCGCATCACTCTCCGCCTGCTGCCGCATCGCTGGGGCCTTGCGACTCTGCTCTGTACCACCCTCATCCCGCTCGGAATCTACAGCATCTACCCGCATCCCATCTACGACTCGGACTGCATCCTCAGCGTGCTGCTCGCCGTCTTCCTGTTACAACGTGCCGCGGACAGCCCATTCCGTAACGTTCTTGCTGGAGCCGCCTGCATTCTGCCGCTCTTCTTCAAGCAAAATATCGGTCTGCTCTTCCTTGCGACGCTCTTCTGCTGCTTCCTCGCGCTATCCATCGCCAGACTCCGAGCACGGAAGCCCCTCGCGCCACAGGTCAGCCTCTTCGCTGGCGGAGCCGTTACGCTGGCGTTCGTTTTGCTTACGCTTCACTTCACCGTCGGCCTCAGCAACATCCGCTACTGGACATTTACCTTCGCAGCACAGCGCCGTCTGCCAGGCATTGGCCTTATCCTCGGCATTTACCACCAGACCTCTCTGCTCTGGACGCTTCCCACCACCATTACAGCCCTCGTCCTTCTGCGTCTGCTGCCATTTCACCGCTGGACGCGACTCATCGCGCTAGCGCTGCTTCTCGCGCCCTTCGCCTATGCGGCCATCAGCTTCTTCCTAACCGACGACGCCGACGATCGCGCCGACGCGCTGCTCTCGCTGTGGCCCCATCTGCTGCTGATCGCCGTAGCGTTGGCCCTATACCAACTTCGGAAACCACCCAGCTTCACGACCCTGTTGCCGATCATCCTGCTCGCGACCATCCACGGCACCTTCCTCTCGCAGCAGCTCTGGGGATCGACATACGCTCTATGGCCACTGCTGGTCCTTCTGCTCACGATGATGCTCGCCGAACTTTCGGCCCTGGCCCGGCCACTCGCCATCGCCATCGCCGCAACTTTCCTGCTCTGCGGCTCAGTCTATGCAGCGAGCCTCGAACGTCTCAGCTACAACCACCTCAGCGGCCCTGTCGCCCATGCGACTCTGCCTCAGCTGAGGGGCCTCGCCACACCGGGCTCCTACATTCCCGACCTCGAAGAGCTGATCCGCTACACCGACGAGACGATCCCGCAGAGCGACGGCATACTGCTGCTGCCCGGCCAGGATCCGTTCTACTTTGCTGGCGGTCGCACCCCGCGCTTCCCCGTGCTGCTGCTCGACCCCGCAACCAACCCCTACTCCCCACAGCAGCTGCGCGACGAGGCCCGTCACCGCAACATTCGCTGGCTCATCGTGAACCGCCATCTGCAGCTGATGGCCGACCCCGTTCCGAACCTGCCAGCCTACCTCGACGCCCTCGCACCCGACTTCACTCACGTCCGCACGATGGCGAACTATGACATCTACCAACGTCGCCAGATGCCGCAAGCCCGCTTCGACGCCCCTATGTAACATTGTGTAAAGCCCCGCAACCTTTGCGTTGTATCGTGTTTATTCATGCAGGCACGGCATCTCCCCAGCCGCGCCAAAGGAGCTACTTCGATGAACCGTTCTCTCCTCACCGCAGCCCTCGTTCTTGCACTCGGCACTGGTGCCGCTCTCGCGCAGCAGGCGCCGCCGCCGCAGGACGGCCCGCAGGGACCGCCCATGCATCACCACCAGCCTAACCCGCAGCGTGAGGCCGAGCGCCTTGCTCGCCGCCTTAATCTGACCCCTGACCAGACCGCTAAGCTTGAGCCTGTTCTTGCTAGCCACCAGCAGCAGATGGAGGCCATCCACAACAACGGCCAGCTCACCCAGCAGGACGCCCGCATGCAGATGCGCGCTCTCCAGAAGAGCACGCATGATCAACTCGCGGCGATCCTCACCCCCGAGCAGCTCCAGCAGATGAAGGAGATGCGTCGCGGCCCCCACGGTCCGGGCGGACCTCGCGGCCAGTTCCAGGGCCAGCCTCAGGGCGGACAACCCCAGGGCCCTCCGCCCTCGGGTCTGTAATCAGCTTCTAAACAACCATGGCCGTGGCGGCTTGATCGCCACGGCCATTATCTTTCTCTATTCCCTATCCCTGTCTCACCCCCCTGACGCTCTTTTCCTCCACCGCTAGGCATCTACACTGTCTGTATGGACAAGTTTGTCATCCGCGGCGGTAATCCGCTGCTCGGCACCATCAAAGTATCCGGCGCGAAGAACTCCGCCCTCCCCTGTATGGCTGCGGCCATCCTCACCGAGGAAGAGGTCATCCTCGAAAACATCCCGCAGGTGCAGGACATCGAGACCGAACGGAAGCTCCTCACCAGCATGGGAGCAGAGGTAGAACTCGGCTACGGTCGCGCGCAGCATCGCACCAGCATCCGTTGCGCCCTGCTCTCCGACCCCGTCGCCAAGTACGAGATCGTCAAGACGATGCGTGCCTCCTCTTTAGTGCTCGGCCCACTCGTGGCTCGCACCGGCATGGCCCGCGTCGCGATGCCGGGCGGATGCGCCATCGGCGGTCGCCCCATCGACCTGCACATCAAGGGCCTCGAAGCCATGGGAGCGAAGATCACCCAGGAGCACGGCTACCTTGAAGCCCGCGCCGACCGACTCAAAGGCGCGCACATCGTCTTCGACAAGATCACCGTCACCGGCACCGAAGACCTGCTGATGGCTGCCGCTCTGGCCGACGGCGAATCGCTCTTCGAGAACTGCGCCCGCGAGCCCGAAGTTACTGACCTCGCCGCCCTGCTGAACGCCATGGGCGCGCAGATCGAAGGTGCTGGCACCTCCACCATCCGGATCAAGGGCGTTGCAAAGCTTCACGGCGCGCGCCATCGCATCAACCCCGACCGCATCGAGGCAGGCACCTTCCTCATCGCAGGCGCGATCACCGGTGGCGACCTCAACGTCGACTGCTGCAACCCTGAGCACCTCGGCGCAGTCATCTCCAAGCTGGAGGAATGCGGCGTTAAGCTCGAGATCGGCGCGGACAATATCCGCGTCCACTCGGGTGGCAACCTGAAGGCAGCCGACGTGACCACGGAAGAGTATCCGGGCTTTCCTACTGATATGCAGGCGCAGTTCATGGCTCTGCTCACGCAGGCTGAGGGCACTTCAGTCGTCACAGAGAACATCTTCGAAAACCGTTTCATGCACGTCAGCGAGCTGAACCGCATGGGCGCGAACATCTCCGTCAGCGGACGCACGGCCACCATTCGCGGCGGCGCCAAGCTGCAGTCCGCAGCCGTGATGTGCTCCGATCTTCGCGCCTCCGCCGCGCTCGTGCTGGCGGCCCTTGTGGCCGATGGTGAGTCGATCCTCGACCGCGTGTATCACATGGACCGTGGCTACGAGCGCCTCGAAGAAAAGCTGCGCGGCGTCGGCGCCCAGATCCGCCGCATGGGCGAAGTCTTCGGCAAGAAGTAGGCTACTTCTTCGGGTGCATCGCCGATGCCGTCGCTTCCATGCTGGCATCGGTGTTGAACCACAACACCTGTTCCTTGTTGTCCTGATCGGTGATGGTCATGCGGTCATACGCATGGCCATTCTGCTGCACCAAGGCCTGCGCTTTCGGTTCCGCGCCAAAGATCGTTGAGATCACGAAATACTCTTCGCTCGGATCGACCGTGATCCAAGCCGTCGCTGGGGACTTGCCATCGCCCGTGTCCGTGATTGACTTCAAAATCGCCGTCACGATCGCGCGCTCATTCTTCGAGTACTCGTCCTTGCCGAGCCGCTGAAGCGCAGCCATTGCCAGCAGATGCCCTTCCGGATTCGTCATGTTGTGATCGATGATTCTGCGGGCTCCAGCCAGTGCCTCGTCATTTTTCTGCGCGTCGAGTTCCTGAAACACCTCGTTGCGCTGCTTCTGCCAATCGAAACCGCCGTTGACTCCGCCACTCAGCGCAGCCATCCGAAACGCTTGCCAGTCCACCTCGAGGTCCCCACTGATAACGTGGGTCCTGAAGAGGTCGTACTTGGCTTTCGCGGTCGCCTGGTCGTCCATCGGAGCAGCGGCACTACACATCGGGCTGAGCAAAAGAGCGACACCCACCAGCTTCAAAACAAAGGACCTCATCGATACGCTCCGTGCCGCGATTCTACGCGCGCGTTTCGCCGTTGGCATCAGTACGCAAGTACCACCGCTTGAATGACAGAATCATTCTGGGACGCGAAGATTCACCTGTAGACTCTTTCCATGTCACGTACGAATCGGCTCTCGGCCCTGCTTCTGGCAGCCCTGTCTGCAACCTCTGTTTCAACCTTCGCCCAACAGCCCGCAGGCAAGGATTGGACCGCTGCAGGCGATGCCTGGTGGTCGCACGTGCAGTACCTCGCAGACGACAAGCTGGAGGGCCGAAAAACCGGAACTCCCGGCTACGAGGCTGCGGCAAAGTATGTTGAAGGTCAGTTCAAAGCAGTCGGCTTGAAGCCTGCTGGTATCAACGGCTATCGGCAGGACGTTGATTTCGTTCCGCTCACACTCGACGCCGCAAACTCTGTCTTCGAGGTGGGAGATGCGAAATACACCTTTGGCGAAGACATCATCATCAGTCCCCGCGTTGCGACCTATGGCGAGATCGACGCGCCGCTGGTCTTCATCGGCTACGGTCTGCACGTTCCCCGCAAGCATGTGGACGACTTCGCCGGACTCGATCTGAAGGGCAAGGTCGTGGTCTTCTACAACGCAGCTCCTGCGAATCTGCTGGGACCGCAGCGCGCCTATGCGCGCGGGGCCAGCGAACGCTGGAAGGCACTGCACGAAGCCGGAGCGCTCGGCTACATCCAGATCGCGCCTCCGCGTCCCGGCGCGCCGCCACCATCGACTACCGCTCCGCAGCCAGTGCTGGCGTTTGCCGATCCGCAGCTTGAGCCGCCTGATGGACCGAAACTGGTTGCAACGCTTACGCCTGCTGGAGCCGCGAAGCTCTTCGCTGGCTCTGGTCATACCTCGGAAGAAATCAAAGCGCTCGCCGATGCTGGCAAGCCGCTGCCGAGCTTCCCGATTGCCGGAATGTTGAAGGCAAAGACCATCGTAGTCACACCGCAGAAGCCATTCATTACGGCGCCTAATCTCATCGGTCTGCTGGAAGGTAGCGATAAGAAGCTCAAGAAGCAGTATCTCGTCGTCAGCGCGCACCTCGATCATCTTGGAGTTGGGAAAGCTGTCGATGGAGATTCGATCTACAACGGAGCGATGGACAATGCTTCAGGCATCGCTGCGCTCATCGAAGCAGCCAAGCTGCTCGCTGCTGGTCCGCGACCGAAGCGTTCGATCCTGTTCGTCGCGTTTATGGGCGAAGAGTTGGGCGAGCTTGGATCGCAGTTCTTTGCGACGAAGCCAACAGTGGACAAGAAACAGATCGTCGGCGACCTGAATATGGATATGTTTCTGCCGCTCTTTCCGCTGCGCTATCTCGAAGTGCAAGGTCTGGGCGAATCGACGCTCGGCAACGATGCGCGCGCTGTCGCACAGCTAAATGATATCGAACCTCAGTTCGACAAGCAGCCTGACGAAAACCGCTTCGTTCGCTCGGACCAGGTGAACTTTGTGAAGCAAGGCATTCCTGCGCTCGCGTTCAAGTTCGGCTGGACGCCAGATTCGCCGGAGGAGAAGACCTTCAATGAATGGGTGAAGGTTCGCTATCACCGACCTTCGGATGATCTGCAACAACCTGTCGATAAGGTCGCTGCGGCGCAGTTTGCGAGCTATCTGGCGCAGCTGGCGACTCGCGTTGCCGATGAACCGATGCGGCCACAATGGTATCCCGAGAGTTCGTTCTACGTCGATCTGCCCAAGAAGTAAGTACCCCCTCCCCCATACTTTTGAGGCAAAGTCTTGAAGGGATGCAGGTTACGTCTTGATTTCGCGTGTGACCAAGTCCCGAGGATGGAAGAGCCTGGCTAAACCACGCGTCTTCTACCCTGTACCCCTTCAGTTTAGCGTGCGCTGCAAGCGATCACAAGAGATTTCGTAAGAGATTCAGAGCTTTTCCGGAGAGTCTTCAGCGAGCGGGTAGAACAACGGAAGCGACTGTCGTCGTGTGGCTTTCGGGGGTGGACTTGAACCACAGAACGTGCTCGCCGCCATCTTCCATGCGGACGGTGCGGCGGTCGTAAGCGCGGCCATCCGCGAGAACCGTGGCCTGCGATTCGGTGTCTGCATCGAGAACCATATTCACGACGAATTCTTCCTCGCTCCTGGAGACGGTCGACCATGCTTTCTGTTCCGTGCTGCCATCGCCAGAGGTCATGATCGACTTCACGAGGGCATCGACGATGCTACGTTCGCGGTCGGCAGACTGCTCCATGCCCATCTGCTGGTAGACGGTCATGGCGAGCAAGTGGCCCTCGGGGTTTGCCATGTTGTGAGCGATCACGGTCTGCGCGCCGCTGAGCGCTACCGGGAGATTCCCTTCATCGAGGCTTTTCAAGATGCGTTCGCGGGCAGGATGCCAGTCGTAGCCATCGAGACCTGCCTGCACGGCAACATTGCGGAACTCCGCCCAGTCGATGGAGAGATCGTTGCCGATGACACGGGTCTTCAGCGTCTCGTACTTACCCGTGGCGAGAGAACGCACGTCGATACCGGGGGCGCTGAGCGCCACACACTCTCCCACGCTCGCAAAGCTAAGGCCAAGAACGCCAAGACCGAGCAGATAGAACTTTCCCTTGAGCCTGAATGCGGCAGATCGCATAGGACATTCTCCGTGGGACAAATTGAAAGTGCGTTCTCAGTTAGATTAACCGCAAATTCACCTGTCTCACGTGCGTAGAAAGAAGTTTTATGCGGGTCATGGGAAATGGTGATGCTGGATCTGGGCTGTATAGGCGGGTTGATGGGCGTCGAGCATTTGGGACGAAGCGGCAAGCGTTGGGGGAGGGCAGGGCGAGGTGAGGGGCTAGACCTATAATGGCCGAGATGCGGTCTTTTTCTTTGAGCACACTACGTACGGGCTCCAACGCCTTGATCTTTCGGCCTTTGGCCCTGGTTGCCTGCCTGGCCGCGCTGCTGCCAGCGGGGGCACAAACGGCGGCTGTTCCCGGTGGACGGGTGGTGCTGGTGCTGCCGTTCGACAATCGCTCGGGCGATCCTTCGCTGAACTGGATCGGCGACTCTTTCCCGGACACGCTGAACAAGCGTTTGGAGTCGGCTGGGTTCCTGACCATCTCGCATGACGACCGCGTGTATGCCTACGACCATCTGGGTCTACCTTCGGACTTTCAGCCTTCGCGCGCGACCGCGATCCGCATCGCGCAACAACTGGACGCAAACTTCATCCTTATCGGCAGCTATACTCTCGCGAAGTCGGGTACGGCGACGCAGCCAGGCAGCGCGTCCGCGGCCAATGCCAGTTCTGCCGCCAACACCCGCATCACTATCCAGGCGCGGGTGCTTTCGCTGAACGACCTGATTCTGAAGGCTCCGGTCGAAGACTCGGCCGAGCTGGATCGACTCTTCGACGCCGAGAATGCGATTGCGTGGAAGACGGCGCGGGAGCTCGATCCCCACTTCAACGTGGCCGAACCGACGTTTTTGGCCGCACCGGGCGCGGTGCCGCTGGCCGCGTTCGAGGACTATATCCGCGGCACGAACAATGCGAACCCGGCGGAGCGCTTGAAGCGGCTGCAGGCGTCGGTGGCGCTGGTGCCGACATACGCTTCGGCGCTGCTGGCCCTGGGTAAAGAGCAGTTTGCGCAGCGCGACTATGCAGCCGCGGCTGCGACACTGGCCCGGGTGCCGCACAACGATCGCACGGCGCTGGAGGCGAACTTCTACCTGGGGCTGGCGCGGTTCAATACGGCTAACTATGCGGCCGCGGCTGATGCCTTTGCGTATGTGGCGACGAAGCTGCCGCTACCTGAGGTCATCAACAACCAGGCCGTGGCTTTGAGTCGGCAGAACAAGGACAGCGTAGCGCTGTTTCAGCGGGCGGCGACGGCGGACCCATCCGACGAGGACTACCACTACAACCTGGCGGTGGCGTACTACCGGCGCGGCGATACGCAAAACGCAGTGGTGGAGGTGATGGAGGCGCTGAAGCTGAAGCCGAACGACAACGAAGCGGCGGCGCTGAAGAGGCAGTTAGCGACAGTCGTGCCAGGAACGAAGATGGCGACGAGTGAAGGTGCGAGCTTTACTGCGGCGGAACGGATTCGCAGGAGCTACTCCGAGACGGGTTTTCGCCAGGCAGCGTTCCTGATGGACCAGATGCGGTCGGCGCGACTGGCGACGCTACCGGCGGCACAGCGGGCGGCGGAGTACACGCAGCAGGGCCGCGACTATCTCGCGGAAGGTCTGCTGCCGGAGGCGGAAGGACAGTTCCAGTCCGCGCTTGATGCCGACCCCAACGCCTACGAAGCACATGCGGGACTGGCGCAGATCCGCGATGCCAGCGGCGATGCGACGCAGGCACGCAAGCAGGCCCAGCTATCAAACCAACTCCACCCGAACGCGACCGCGTGGATGGTGCTGGCGCGACTGGATATGGCGGCGAACCAGATGCTGAACTGCGCAGAAGATGTAGCCCATGCGCTGCAGCTGGAGCCGGGGAACACCGCCGCGCAGGCAATGAAGGTCCTGCTGCAACAGCGCGGCCAGTGGGTACCGACAGCGTGATCGGCGTGCAGACCTTAGTTGCAGGGCTGAGCCCGGACGCGGCGGTATTGCTGCTGACGGTGGGAGTCGCACTGATTTATTACGAGCTGAACCGGCCGGGTTCGATCCTGCCGGGCGCGGTGGGGTTACTGACGGTGCTGCTGAGCGTGGCGGCGGTGGGGCAACACGGCGTAAATATGGTGGCTGTGGCGCTGATTCTTTCCGGAGTCGCGCTCCTGACGCTGAGTCTGCTACGTCCAACCCCCATGCTTTTATCCCTGGCGGCCACGGTGGCACTGATTGCAGGCCTGCGCTGGCTGCCGAAGTATAGCTGCTGCACGGCCGTCCACACGGGGGTCGCGGTGGGTTGCGGAGTCGCGCTGGGGGCAGGAACCTCAGTGCTTACGCGCATCGCCCGGCGCGCCCGCGTCAACAAAGGTTTAGACTATTGAGAGACCACAGAGCGGTTTTTGACCCTACGAACCTCGAAGCCGGTCTCGACTTGAATATGGCGCCTACGGGCGCCCGGAGCCTCCCAGACTTGATCCGCAAAGCCTTGCCCCTCTTCTCCGCCGTTCTGTTTGCCTGCACCGTTGCCAGCACATCTGCTCTGGCTCAGACGGACGCGGGCCTTCCCGAGACATCCCTTCAGAAGCAGCTCCACAAGCTCGACCTTGGTATCAGCGGCGTGGGCATTTACAACACGACGGTGAGCGGCCCGGTGAGTTCGCCGGTGGCGAACCAGGGTACGTCGACGGTGACACAGTATGGCTCGAACACCGCCGGTGCGATCGTGACGATCCGCTATGTCGCCAAGCCCTACGTTGGATTTGAGTTCAACTACGGCTACGCACGTTATACCGAGAACTACAGCGTGTCTCCGAGCCAGATTCAGACGAAGGCGACCGAGTATACGTTCGGCTACCTGGCGACGCCTCCGCATCCGATCTTCGGGCTGCAGCCATACCTTGGCGCTGGAGCGGGAACACAGGCCTTCAAGCCGACGGCGCATGGCGGGCAGGGTGCCCCGGAGCAGGCGCGCGCGACCTACTATTACACGGCGGGCGTCCAGAAGGCGTTGGGAGAAGGACACTTCGGTCTGCGCGCCGGCTTTCGGGAGCTGTTTTTCATCGATCCTGATTTTGGCCAGAACTACCTGACGATCACGAAGCGAGCGAACACGTATGAGCCCCAGATCGGGTTTTTTCTTCGCTACTAAATTGATGCGGAGACCGGTGCGGGGCGGATGTCGCCTCGCACTGCTACACTCTGGGTACGATTCCTGCACCACCTGCTGTCGCTGTTCATTTCAATCTGCATGAAGGACCATGAGCTACCTCCGCGAACAGGACGATCTCCGCAATCCTCGTGAAAACGAGATGGCCGCGCAAAAAGAGCATGAGCTGACGCTCAGCACGACTGCGATCTTCGGCATCTTTTTCGGGCAGGTGGTGCTGTGCGCCATCTTCTTCGGGTTTGGGTACTCGCTCGGCGGACACCGCTCGACGGGTGCGCTGCCGAGCGGGGATGCGACGGCGGCTTCGAATGCGAACTTCGGCAGCTTCAAGCCGGCGGCGGGAACGACTGCCGGGACGGTGAGCGCACGCCCGGCGGTGGTGGCTGCACCCGCGACGGCGGATGCTCCGGAAGAAACCCCTGCACCTCAACCGGTCGCCATCCCAGCCAGCGAGAGCAAGCCTGCGCCGGCGCCGATTGTGCGCAGCGCGCCGGTGGCGGTGGAGGCACCGAAGCCGGTGGCGGCAGCAGCGCCGACGACGGGCTATCTGGTGCAGGTAGCGGCGATCTCAATCAATCACCCAGACGACGCGACGATGTTGCAGAATGCGCTGCGGGCGAAGGGATATTCGGTGTCGGTACATCCCGGACCGGACCAGTTCATCCATCTGCTGCTGGGGCCGTTCAATGAACGCTCTGCAGCGGAGGCGATGCGTCAGCGCCTGCTGACGGATGGGTACACCGCTTACATCAAGTAGTCTGCTTGCGGCTTAGGAGCTGCGAGCGAGTTCCTGCTCCATGGCGCTGCGCACGGCGTCCATGAGATCTTCACGCGTCGCGTAGTCGGCGGGGCGGATGACGGGCAGGAACTTCACGACGGCCTCCCCTGGATAGATCTTCAGACTTCCCTTGCGCATCATCTTTGCAGTGCCTTGGATGATGATGGGCACCATCGGCGCGGCGGTTTCGGCTGCGAGGAAGAAGGCACCTTTCTTGAACGGGAGCAGATTGCCGTCGGGTGAGCGGGTGCCTTCCGGGAAGATGGTGATGTGCAGGCCGCTGCGAAGGGCATCGGCGGCGTATTCCACGCTGCGCTGCGCGTCTTCTTTGGAGTGCCCGCGGCTGACGGGCACGAATTTACCCATGCGCATGGCGGTGCCGAGCAGAGGAATCTTCATCAGCGACTTTTTCAGGAAGACGCTGGTCATGCCGGGTATCACCGGCAGCAGTACAGGTGGGTCGAGGTTCGAGACGTGGTTGCTGAGGAAGATGCACGACTCGCCCGCTGGGATGTTCTCTTTGCCTTCAACACGGACGCGGATGCCTGCGAACTTTACACCAAGGCGGATGATGCCCATGCCCCACGAGTACATGCGACGGAAATTGCCGCGCAATGCAGACCAAGGAATACCCACCATCGCTGCTGGAACACCCAGCAGCACAAACACGGACAGCATACGAAGAGCGGCAAACATATCGATTCAGGATACCGCGTTCGCGAGGCGACACCTCGTTACAATTTAGTGATGGACGCGAAGACAAAGCAGGACTTTACTATCCGCCCGGCCACGGCGGAGGATGTTCCAGGTCTGCTGGAGCTGATTGAGCTTTCAGTGCGAGGGTTGCAGACGAACGATTATTCGCCAACGCAGATCGATGCGTCGATCGGCAGTGCGTTCGGTGTGGACCGGCAGCTGATCGCCGATCAGACGTACTTTGTGGCGACCCCGGTGGATGAGCCAACGACGTTCGTCGCGTGTGGTGGATGGAGCTACCGCAGCACGCTGTGCGGCAGCGATGCGATGACGGTAACGCACGGCGGCGTGCAGCGCAGTGCTTCGACGCTCGATGCCGCCAGGGATTTTGCGAAGATCCGTGCCATCTTTGTGCATCCGGCGTGGGCGCGGCGCGGGTTGGGTACAAGAGTGCTGGAGCACGCGGAAGACGCAGCGAAGGCTGCTGGTTTTACGAGGCTCGAGATGGGCAGCACCCTGACCGGAAGGGCGCTGTACAAGCTAAAGGGATACATCGAACGCGAACGCGCGGACGTGCCGCTGCCTAATGGTGAGGACCTGCAGATCATTCGCATGGAAAAGGTGCTTTCAGAGCAGGACAGTAGGGACTAAACCGGATAGGGTGCGATGAGGCTCTTCGGCACAAAGGGGACATACACCTGCTGATAGCCTCCGATGAAGAAGACCTTCACCTCGTTACTTCGGCCTGCGGCAGTGAGCTGCTGGGCCTCGGCGTGGTTGACGGGCTGGTGCGTTCCCTGCCCTGTGAGCACCGGGATGCCGCCATTCGGTGCGCGCATCATCCAAAGCTCATCGACGTTGCTCCAGTCGTAGCAGACTGCGAGCATCGCGCGCATGGCCTTCAACACCTGTGCCCGACGTTGTGCGGGTGGCTCGCCGGCATAGTTGCGTTCCCAGCGCTTCACGATCTCTTCGTCGACCCACCATGGACCTGCGCCATTCTGTCTGGCTTTATCCACGCCACGAAACAGAACGGCCTTCCAGACCTTCGCTTCGACGGCCTGCTTCGATCCGAACTCATGCACACCTCCAGAGCTCCGCAGCCGCTGGACGACCTCTGCCGCCTTCTTCTGGCAGAGCATAGGGTTGGGCTTTCCGTTCTTCAACAACGCCTGGTAGTCAGGCTGGCCAATCAATGCCGGGTACGTCTGGCTGGTAAGAAGCCGCGCCAGTTCCTTCTCCGCCTGGGGATACATCGTCACACCTCACCGCGATCTTCATGCAGGGCCCGAGGTACGCTTCAACTCCGAAGGAAGTTTCTCATAAATACCTCCGAAGCCGCCGTTGGAGAGAATTGCGACGACATCTCCAGACATAAGACGAGGCGACAGTTCTGCAATTATCGCCTCGGCATCCGCGCACAGCACCGCAGGTAGTCCCCTGGCGGTGAGAGCGTCGATAACGTGCGATGGATCGAGACGCTCTGCAGCAGGGATGGCTTCGCTCTTGAAAACGGCGGCGAGGACGACCTGATCGGCGAGGGCGAGTGAGTCGACGAGTTCATGCTCAAAGACGCTACGGCGCAAGGTATTCGAGCGCGGCTCAAGGACGGCGAAGAGGCGGCGGCCAGGGTAGGCTCCCCTCAGAGCACGCAGCGTTTCGCGGATGGCCGTGGGATGGTGCGCGAAGTCGTCGATGACGGTGATGCCGGCGACCTCCGCGCGAACTTCAAGGCGACGCTTGACGCTCTTGAAGGTGGCCAGAGCTTCCACGATAGCCTCCACCGGGATGCCCTGCCCCGCTGCGAGCGCAGCTGCAGCTGTGGCGTTCAGAGCGTTGTGCTCTCCCGCCATCGGCAACGAGAGCTTTGCAAACGGCTCGCCGTGATGGAGCAACGTCCAGTGTGTCGTTGCGCCCGGCTTCATGTCGATTGCCCGCCAGGTCGAAGTCTCCGCAAAGCCGTAACGCTCAACCTTGCAGAAGGCCTTCGTGCAGCACTCGGTGACGTTCTCGCTGCCGTCGAAGGCGACAAGCCGGCCACGCCGTGGAATGAGGTTCACCATGCGCTTGAACGCAGTCTTTACGGCGTTCAGATCCGTGTAGATATCTGCGTGGTCAAACTCGACGTGCGTGAGGATGGCGGCATCGGGAAAGTAGTGCAGGAACTTAGGACCTTTATCGAAGAAGGCAGTATCGTACTCGTCGCCTTCGAGCAGGAAGGGCTTCGTCGCCTCCTGAACATGAAAGCTGGTTCCAAAATTTTCAGCCACCCCACCGATGAGGAAAGACGGCTTCCACTTCGGATCGGTCAAGGCGGCGACTTCGTAGATCCATGCCAACATGCTGGTCGTGGTGGTCTTGCCGTGTGTGCCGCAGACAATCATGCGTTCGCGACCGAGGAGGAACTCGTCGTGGATGAGCGCGGCCATGCTGGTCATCGGAATGCGCTCATCGAGCACACGTTCCAGCTCAGGATTCCCACGAGAGATCGCGTTGCCGACAACGACCAGGTCTGGCGTTTCGTCGAGATTGCGTTCGCTGTACGGCTCCATGATGGCGATGCCCATGGCTCGAAGCTGATCGCTCATCGGCGGATAGGCCGCGGTGTCCGAGCCAGTGACGCGGTGGCCTTGCGCACGTAGCATCCCTGCGAGGGAAGCCATCGCGGTGCCGCAGATGCCGATCAGATGGATGTGTTTGCTCATACTGTCAGTTCCGTTCCGTTCATCGTGACCCACGCTCCGAGAGGCACACTGCAGTTGCGTCGCTGCACGTGTCCGCAATTGAGACCGATGGTGATGGGCCCGTCAAAATTCCGCAGCGCGTGAAGACAGGCGGCCTCCATCAGCGCCATCTCGTTCGGCTCTATGTTTGCGCTCATGTCTCCGAGCACGATGCCACGCACGTTCTTCAAGGCTCCTGCAAAGATGAGGTGTTGCAAAAAACGATCCCACTTATAGGGCTTGGTGCCGATGTCCTCGAGAAACAGGATCGTAGGCTCCTCTATCTTGAGTGCCCACGGGGTTCCAAGCGCTTCACAAAGGATCGAAAGGCAACCGCCAAGCAGACGCCCCTCGGCCCAGCCTTCCCGCAGGATCGAAACGCCGTCAGTCTTCGAGACGCTCCAGCTATCATCGCCTTGCAGAGCTGACCGCCATGTCCGTTCATCGACTCCATCCGGTTTCGACCAATCGGCTGCGACCATCGGGGCGTAAAACGTCGGCAAAGCGCATTCGTTCCAGAACCAGGCGTGAAGCGAAGTGTGATCGCTATAACCGACGAAGACTTTGGGATGTAGGCAAATGAGATCGCGATCGAGCAGAGGCAGCAATTCGGCGGAACCCCAGCCACCGCGAGTGCAGAGAATACCGTCGATGGTGTCATCGGCAAACGCTGCATGAAGATCGACCACGCGTTCAGCAGCGGTGCCCGCATAGTAGAGCGGCCCTCGCGACAAGGCGTGGGGCATCAGCACAGGCTCATAGCCGAAGACACGCAGGCGATCCACGCCAGCTTCCACGAGCTCCCGCTTGGCATGGCTGGCAGGCGAGACGACAGCCACGCGGCTGCCTCGACGCAGACGCGGTGTCACGATCAAAACTCAACCTCTCCGGTGCAGACGATCTCGGCGGGGCCGGTCAGCAACATCTCGCTCTGAGCGTCCGGCCACACCACCTGCTGTGTCCCACCCTGCGCGATAGCCGACAGCGTGCGTGCTGTCTCTCGCAGAGACATCGACGCTGAAGTTGAGGCGCAGGTTCCGGTGCCGCTGGAGGTAGTGGGACCGCAGCCGCGCTCAAAGATGCGAAACTCGATCTCGTCCTTCGAGCGCACGCGAACGAACTCCACGTTGGTCCCGAATTTGAAGAGCGAATCGACGGCGATCTTAGCGCCGAGTGCCTGCCAGCTTTGGCCGTGGCTGCTGAAGTCGTCGTTGTCCACGAAGATGACGTAGTGGGGGTTGCCGACATTGACCATCGCGCCGTCGATCACGCCGTCAACACCGGCGATTTCGATTTTGCGCGGCATCACGCGGGGTACGCCCATACCGCTCTCGATCCACCACTCAGCGCCTTTGCGCTCGACGACACGGCAACTGCGAACGCCGCCATGGGTTCCAAGCGCAATCTGCTCAATGCCCTCACTCGCTGCCAACCATGCGGCGACACAGCGCGTGCCGTTGCCGCTGAGCTCGGCTTCGCTGCCGTCGGCGTTGAAGAGGCGCAGAAAGAAGGTGCCGTCCGCGCGGCGATCGAGGAACTCGATGCCATCGGCGCCGATGCCGGTGTTGCGTGCGCAAAGCTTTCGCGCCATGGCTGCATGTTTGCCCTGCGCCAGCGCCTCTTCAATCACCAGAAAATCATTGCCACAGGCGTGGGCCTTTACGAACTTCACTACATTTCCATCTACTGCGCTCACTACTCTTCCTCCGAATCTTTGAACGCCACAACCTGATCCGTCGCATCACTTTCGCGCAGCTCCGCCAGCAGACGTTGATGGACCTTCAGGGTTGCGACCACGGTGAAGGCAACTCGCTCGATGCCTGCGACGTTATCGCGCTCCAGCACGCTCAACCGCTGCCCTGCTGAATCAAGCACCTTCAGGATTGTCCGCTGCATCCGATGCAGCGCAATGGTCGTCTGGTCCTCCATCGCCGCAGCTTTATCTTCGCCGACTACATCTGCGGACGGCGTTGCGCCTATATCCGCGCGGACCTCGTAGATCATCGGGAAGCGCTTCCAGGCGAGCTTCATCTCAAAGACGCCGACAGTCTGTAACGCCATCAACACCAGACAGGTGGCTACGAATGCGACCACGTAGAGGCCTGCACCGCAGGTCATACCGATGGCGGCAACGACGAAGACGGTAGCCGCACTGGTGAGACCGAAGACGCGGCTCTTGGAGTGCATGATGAGGCCAGCGCCAAGGAACCCGATGCCCTGCACGATGTTTGCGGCGACCTGTCCTTTATTCGCGGTGGAGTCACCGGCGAGGACCTCGCTCATGATGGTGAACAGCGCGGCGCCCATGCAGATGAGCATGTTGGTGCGCAGACCGGAGTCCTTACGCCGCCACTCGCGCTCGATGCCGATGATGCCGCCCATCACGCACGACATCAGCAGACGCTTGACCGATGTGCCCGAAAGCACTGCGTCCTGAAGCCACGAGAAATGAATGTGCGAAGGGTCCATGATCGTTGCCAGAATACTACCCGGCGTTACTTCGCGGGGATGTTCGCGCCCTTCGCAGGACTCAAGTTCCACACCTCGCTCTGATAGACGCGGGCGCAGGGCTGACCAGAGGTGCAAAGGACTTCGAGTTCCTTGAGGCCTTCGGGATGTTCCTTGACTGCCTGGTCGACGGGGTCGCCAGCGATGGCGATAACGAAGGACGCACTGTGGGCAGGGTCCTTCAGCGCGGGGTCCCAGGTCATCGAATCGTTCTCGCTCACCATGCTTACGAGGGTTCGACCAGACTCCTGCACCGCGCCCACATGCGCCGAGAGCGCCATCATCACAGGCTCATCCGGCGGCATCTGCTGCAACGCGAACGTGATCGCTTTCTCGAAAGCTACCCGCGTGGTCGCATTGACCTGGCCTTCTTTCAGCACGAGCGGAATATGGATGGCCATACCGACAAAGTTTGCTACGCAGAGAAGCATCGCGAAGGGCTGCCATACACGCGCCGCGACCTTCCACCAGCCCTCCGAGTGAATACGAATCCAAATGTCCAGCCGCTCCGCAGCGAGCGAGCCGTAAATAGCAAACGCCGGAAGCATCTCCATTCCATAGCGTGCGTTGTAGTACGCATGCGGCCACAGCTGCGGTATGAAGATCGGCACCGATCCGTAAGCTACCGAGTAGATGTAGAACGGCAACGGCACCCAGAGAAGCAGACCGTATTTGAGCGAGATGCGGGTCGACAGCTCCTGCTTGCTGCGGTCGAGGAGATCGGTCGTCGTGTTGCGCAGGCTCAACCAGAGGCCATAGAGCGAGGCGAGCATCAGTCCGAAGCCCGTCTCCCAGAAGGCGGCATCGATCTGTGCCGTACGCGTGTAAAACAGCAGTGCCCAGCCCATGTTGTGCCAGCCGCGATAGTGCTGGCCGGGAGGCGCGGTCTTGCGCTCGATCTGTTTGGCAGAGTAGGGCCCACGCAGGAAGTCGAGCCAGTCGCCCTCGAAGTGCGCGTTATACCAGAACCACAGCAGCGGCCCCGCGACACACAGCACAGTAAAGATGCCGAACGCGACCTTGACGCTATCGCGGGTCTCCTTCGAACTCTTCCAGAGGGTCCACGCGAAGCAACACCACAAAACCGCGCCAACGATCCAACCGTCGTAGCGCGTGAAGACCATACCCGCAACCAGCAGGCCCGCGAGCACCATACGGCCTTTTGCTGCTGCGGTCCGATTCTCACGCAGCGCGGAGATGCCTTCCATCGTAACGACGATGCTCCACACGAAGAGCATGAGGAAGAGCGCTTCGGTCATCGCTGTCGTGGCGAGGAAGAGCAGGTTCGCGTTGAGAGCGTAGAACGCGGTAGCCACTAGTGCCCAGCGGACGCGCATCATGCGGCGAGACAACCGCCACATGCCCGCCACGCTGATCGCAAAGCTGAGGGTCGACATGGGCGCGGCGGCAAGGCCGGTCTGCCATAGCTGCATGCTGCGGATGAATGGAACGATAAGCAGATGCGGCAGGGGCAACCACACACCACCCATCTGCGCGAGGCCAGGATAGTGCGCGTCGACAATGCGGCGCGCAATCGCAAGATGCGCAACCGCGTCGCCGTAGAGTAAGAGATATCCGCGCGAGTAGCACACCAGCAGTGCTGCGAAAGCCAGCATCACGCCCGCCGCAAACGCCGGATACGTCTCTCCGCGCATCACCGGTCGGATGGCTTCGGGATCGCCCAGAGCCACCACCGGCACCTGCTTCACCAGACTTCTGCGCGGGGCCAACCTCTTCATCTTGTCTCGATTCTTTCGGGTTACAGGTGCGAAATCTGCTTCAACTGCTGGAAGCGAGCTTCGATCTCTTCACGCGTGGTGCGCTGTAGGCGCTCGGTGCCGAACTGCTCGACCGAAAGCGAACCCATCACGCAGCCATAGAACATAGCAGTGCGGAAGACCTCAGGCGTTAGCTTGCCCTGCGAAGCGATATAGCCGTAGAAGCCACCTGCAAAGGAATCGCCTGCGCCCGTCGGATCGACGACCTCTTCCTGCGGAGTCGCCGGAGCACGGAAGATGCCTGCCGAGGAGTTATCGCCAAAGCTACGCTCGGAGAAGAACGAGGCCGAGCCATGCTCCGCGTATTTGACGACGAGCGACTTCGGACCAAGCTCCAGCACCTTCTTCGCGCCACGCACCCAGTTCGTCTCGCCGCTCAGCATCAGCACTTCCTTGTCGTTGATGATCAGGACGTCCAGCTCCTCCAACACCTTCAACAAGTTGTCGCGATGAGCCGCGATCCAGTAATTCATCGTGTCGCCGGCGACGAGCTTCACGTTCGGCATGGCAGCGCGCACTTTCGACTGCAGCACGGGGTCGATGTTCGCGAGGAACAGGTACTCGCTGTCAAGATAGCTTGCGGGGATCTTCGGCTCGAAATCGGCGAAGACATTCAGGTCGGTCGCCAGCGTCTGCGCCTCGGCGAGGTTTTGCACGTAGCTGCCGGTCCAGTGGAAGCTCTTGCCGACAACGTGCTCAATACCGGTCGTGTCGACACCCTTCGAAGTCAGCACGGCCTCATGCTCAGGCAGGAAGTCTTCGCCTACAACACCAACGACGCGCACCTTCGTGAAGAAGCTTGCGGCCAGTGCAAAGTGCGTGGCAGCGCCGCCGAGCACACGTTCGCGCTTGCCGCTCGGGGTTTCAAGAGAATCAAACGCGACTGAACCTACAACGAGAATGGACAAGAATATGCTGCCTTTCCTTCGATCGATCTTATGTGGCGATGAGGTGCCAGACACCTCAGAACTTACCAGTACTTCCCGAACAGCAGATCGAGTTTCTTACGGGTATCAGCCGGGATCATGGTCTTGTCGGTCATAGTGGCGAACTTGGCTGCACTCTGTGCAGGCGAAGCGCTCAGGTCGGTCGGCATCAGGCGAACCGCAGCCTTCACCACCTTTTGCGCGTTACCACTGTTCTGATGCATGACGGCGATCACCTGCTCGATCGTCACGGCGTCGTGGCCTTCGAACCAGCAGTCGTAGTCGGTGACCATGGCGAGCGTGGCATAGCTCAACTCAGCCTCGCGAGCCAGCTTGGCCTCCTGCAAATTCGTCATGCCGATGATGTCCGCACCCCAACTGCGATAGAGATGCGATTCAGCTTTGGTCGAGAATTGTGGGCCTTCTATGCAAATGTAGGTGCCACCAAGTTTGCCGACGACGCCGACCTCTTCGCACGCCTTCGCGAACACATCGCTCACAATCGGGCAGACCGGATCGCCGAAGGCGACATGGCCGACGACGCCGTTGCCGAAGAAGGTGGCGCTGCGTGCAAAAGTACGATCAATAAATTGATCTGGAATTACGAAGTCGGTGGGCTTGTGCTCTTCCTTGAGCGAGCCGACAGCACTGACCGAGAGTATGCTCGTCACGCCGAGCGACTTCATCGCGTAGATGTTCGCTTTGAAGTTCAGTTCGCTGGGCAGAATGCGATGGCCTTTGCCATGGCGCGCGAGGAATGCGACATCGCGCCCCTCCAGCTTGCCCAGCAGGAACACTTCACTCGGATCACCGAACGGCGTCTCGATCTTCTCCTCACGTACGTCCGTAAGGCCATCCATGTTGTACAGCCCGCTGCCGCCGATGATGCCAATCTCTGCCTTCGCCAAAACAATCTCCCACAAGCAATATCAGCGCTTCTGCGCCTCTACAAGTATAGCTGTGATGGCACCGCAGACGTGTGGGATTCCCCACGCGGGGCTGGCCAGCTTACTCGATACCTAGTTTCTTCCAAACGGCATCCATCTTCGCCTTGACGTCCTTTGACATCGTCAGCATCGAAGGCCATTGCCGCGTGAAGCCTTCGGCAGGCCACTTGCGCGTCGCGTCTATGCCCATCTTGCTGCCGAAGTTCGGCAGGCGGCTCGCATGGTCGAGCGTATCGACCGGGCCCAGCGTGAACTGGATGTCGCGTTCAGGGTCAATGTTGTTCCCTGCTCTCAGCATCACCTCAGACACATCCTGCACATCGCAGTCTTCGTCGACCACCACGATGCACTTCGTAAACATCGCCTGCCCCAGGCCCCAGATGGCATGCATCACTTTGCGCGCGTGCCCTGCGTAGCTCTTGCGGATGCTGACGATCATCAGGTTGTGCGCGACGCCTTCGGCGGGCAGGTTGATGTCGATGATCTCGGGGATGGTCAGCTTCATCAGCGGCAGGAAGACGCGCTCCACTGCCTTGATCATCCAGGTGTCTTCCATGGGCGGCTTGCCAACGACGGTTGCCGCATAGATGGGGTCCTTGCGGTGGGTGATGCAGGTGATGTGAAAGACCGGGTACTCGTCCTGCATGGTGTAGAAGCCGGTGTGGTCGCCGAACGGTCCCTCTGTGCGAAGTTCGCCTAGCTCCACATAACCTTCCAGCACGATCTCTGCATGCGCGGGCACGTCGAGATCGACTGTCTCGCACTTCACCAGCTCCACAGCCTTCTGTCGCAGGAAGCCCGCGATGATGTATTCCTCTACCTCCGGCGGAGCGGGCACAATCGCACTGAAGGTCGTCGCCGGATCGGTACCGATGACCACGGCGACTTCCATTCGTTCGCCGCGAATCTTCGTCACCACGTGCTGCGGCATCGAGTGTGACCCTGCGGCGGCCGTACCGCCTGCGGTCATCGCCATCACCTCGACCTGCCCTGCTGCATCGTCCGCAGCGGCACGCATACGATCACGCGCGTGCTCTGCCGCCACCTTCTGCCGCTGCCAGTGCATGCCCGTGCTCTGGCCGTCGTACACCTGCATGCGATACATGCCGAGATTGCGCTTGCCACTCTTCGGATCCCGTGTGGTCACGCATGGCAGCGTGATGTACCGGCCGCCGTCCTCCGGCCAGGTCTGCAGCACCGGGAACTTCAGTACATCAACATCGTCGCCGCGCAGGATGACCTCTTTGCATGAGGCGTTCTTCGCTGCGATGGTCTTCGGGAAATAGCCGCCCACCTCAGCGAGCATCGGCAGCATCTTCAGCTTGTCGAACATGCCCACCGGGGCGACAGGATGGATCAGCACATCAATACGCTTGGCGACATCATCGAGCGAGTCCACCTCCAGCGCCATCTGCATACGCCGCGTGGAGCCGAACTGGTTCATCAGCACCTTCGCACCGGGATAGCCAGTGATGTTCTCAAACAGCAGCGCCGGCCCACCCGCCTTCGCTGTTCCCTTCCCGCTCTTCGATGCCCGATCGGCGATCTCTGCCATCTCCAGGATCGGCGAAACTTCAGCCGTAACCCGCTTTAACTCGCCTGCCTTATCCAGCGCCTTGATCCACTCGCGCAGACTTTCGTATGCCACGTCCGTACCTCGTTCTTAGCTCTCAATGAATCATTTCATAGGGGAGGCAACGTTTCACGCAGCTCGGCTACATCTTCCAGAACCACTTTTTATGCCACAGCCACAGGTTGGGCAGAAAGCACACAGCGACAAAAGCAATCGCAAAGGCCAGCGACGTCCACACCGTGGAGTCGTGCCGAGCAAATATCCCGAAGTACGCCAGTGACCAGAGGCTCGTCTTCGCTGCTCCCAGCTTGAAATAGAGCGCAGCCTTTACCAGCACCGCCGAGGTCGTGTAGGCGGCCATCGCGTTGGATCCAAAGACGAACCAGGGGCAGGTTACGAGCGTCAACGCGGCGGGCCATGGCTGCGGGCGATCATCCACGACCCAGCTCAACAAGGCCAGCACTGTGGTCGCAAGGCCTGCGGTCAGCAGCACAAAGCTGCTCGTCCAGAGATTCTTGTTGATGAAAAACCAGTGACCCCAGGTCCATCCAGCCAGGAACATCGCCGCGCCAAAGACAAGTAGACCTTGACGCATTCGCCCCATGCCTGCTGGATCTCGCAACCACTCGGGTCGCTTCATCCACATACCCACCAGCGCGCCGATCAGCACGGTACCAACAGCCGGCAGTGTGCTGAGTAGACCTTCGGGATCGCTGGTCTTGCGATAGAGAGCACCCGTGTGCAGCCAATGCCGTGTCCAGGCGACAAAGCCTCGGTCTACCCAGGCAGTCAGGTTTGTGACCTCGTCCATGAAGGGAAAGTCGCGTCCAGGCATACCCGCTCCGGGGACAGGTACCCAGCGCAGCAAGATCCAATAACCAAGCAGGAGCGCCACCACAATACCCACAACGACGGCCGCCTGCCTGCGCAGCTTCATGGTTGCGATCAATACCAGCCCTGCGAATAACGAGCAAATCGCAATGCGCGGAATCACTCCATAGAAGCGCATGGCCCAGTGCATCCGAGGGAAGAAATTCAGCAAAAAGGCGAGCAACAAGAGCTTGCCCGTGCGAGCAAAGATATGTGCCGTCAATGAGCCGCGACAGCTCCCCTTCGCTGCACGAGATGCAAGGCTGTAGACCATCGAGGCGCCAACGAGGAACAGGAAGGTTGGAAAAACAAGGTCTGTGAGCGTCCAACCGTTCCACTCCGCATGGTCGAGTTGCCGAAACAAGTGATTCCAGTCACCGGGGTCGTTGACGAGGATCATCAGCGCAATCGTTAGCCCGCGCAGTACATCTATCGAGTGCACCCGCCGAGGCGCGGTGACAGTCTTTTCGAGCGATGGTTCCTTCAGAAGGGTCCCGGGGGCCGTAACAGTCGCAGACATTACCTTTTATCTTCTCCTGAAGTCATTGCGAACGCCATAGCTGTGCCATTTGTTCGATGCGAAGAATCCGTTTCGAGAGGGCTGGCGGAACATCCCAGGAAACCTCGGTGTCTAAGCCGACATACGCATTCCTCGCTGGGTGCGCACATCGAAGTTCATCCTGTTCGTTCGAGGTGCCGCCATGTTTGTTGAATCTCTCGTTGAATCCACTCCGTTACTCCGCAGCCGCAACCGCGCTCCTGCGATGATCGCCATCGCCTCGCAATGTGCACTTGTGGCAACTCTTGTCGCCATTCCCATCCTGCATCCCGAGGTACTCGGCGCGGGGCCGATGAAGCTTTCCGTGCTGGCACCCCCGCCACTACCAGCGCCCAAACCGCCGCCGATTCCACGTCCGCATGTCGAGACGGCGGTTGCCACGTCGGCACCCTCCGCGCCCGCGGCAACCTCGTCCGTCCTCCGTGTAATCCAGGGCATAATTCACTCAACCGGAACCCCTGTAGACACACCGCTACTCGCATCAGGCATAGCGATGGGGCCGAACAGCCCTGCATTGCCTTCGGGCCCTGAAGACATTGCACCGAACGTGGTCGTCAGGCCCACCGCAAACACCATGCCGGCGAGGATCTCCGGCGGAGTCATCGCCGGTCTGCTGCTCGCGCCGATTCAGCCCATCTATCCACCGATTGCGAAAGCCAGCGGCACCCAGGGAACGGTCGTCGTCGCGGCGATCATCTCAAAGCAAGGCCACATAGAGAGCGCACACATCCTGAGTGGTCCGATCATGCTGCAAAGCGCTGCCCTCAACGCCGTCCGGGCCGCCCGCTACCACCCCTACCTACTGAATGGAGAGCCTACCGAGGTTGAGACAACCATCAACATCAACTTCCGCCTGGGAGGTGGCTAAGTACAAGAGGGAGGAGAGTGACTGACACTCTCCTCCCTGGACTTCCTCAACCCAAAACTAGACGGTCTCCACAACATCCAGCGGATAGCCCGCGTCCTTCCACCCCTGCAGACCGCCACGCAAAGGACGCACCCTCCGTATCCCCAGGCGGCGCAGCTCCAGGGCTACCTTCGCGCTGGTCTCTTCGCTCGGGCAGGTGCAGTACAGTACGACATCCCTGTCGCTGGGAATCATCTCGCGCTGCCGCTTCAACTCTTCAGGCCCGATGCGAATCGCCCCGGGCAGCATCAGCGGATCGCTCAATACATCCAACGGATGCCGCAGGTCCACGATAAACGGACGGTCCTCACCGTCGCTCACCGCCGTATCGATCATCGCCATAAGTTCGCCCGGCTCCAGCCGCAATCCACGTAGCTCGTTGCGGAACTGGCGTTTCTTCCATAAGCGATTCCCAAGAATAGCTAGGATACCCACCACGACCAGCAAAGGTGCCCCATGTTTCAACAAGCTGAAGAAATCTTCACTGCGCTTGGCCAGGTCTCCGAAGAACCGGCCCGCAAACAACCACGCACCCGCCCAGATCAACGAGCCCGCCATATCGTAGGCTACGAATACGGGGTAGCTAATGCCCGCCTGGCCAGCGATTGGGGCGGCTACCGTGCTCAAACCAGGCACAAACTTCGCGAACAGGAGCGTCACTGCACCGCGCTTTGTCATCGTGCCCTGTGTTTTTGCCACGCAAGTCGTCGACTCCAGCGAGAAGCGGCATAGCAGATCGAGTATCTTGCGGCCAAAGCGCTTGCCCAGCCAGTACCACATCGAATCCGACAGCAGGCAAGCCAACAAGATGACCGGCAGTACATACGCAATGTGCAGGCGATGAGCAGCACTCATCGTACCCGCGGCGAGCATTACCGGCACGCTGGGAATCGGTACTCCGCCCTGCTCGACGAGGACCCAGCCGAACAGAATGGAATACGCGTGATGTTCAAACAGCCGTAACAGCGAAACCATGGCCGCGCCTCTCTAAAACCAACCCACCGGAATACCTATACGATGTTCGCACTAATCATTCGTTGCGGAAACCTTTCCCGCAAAACAACAGGTCCGACCGAAGCCGGACCTGTGTTTCACAGCAACAAAAAAATCACTCCGCCGTTGTCAGCGGCATCTCCACGAGATGATTGCCGATGAACCAGCTTTGCAGTTCATTCGCGCGTAACACATCGCTTACAGCCAGGTCGTTTGTACCCTGATCGCCCGCCTTGTCCGCCGCGTCAGAAAGATCAAGGCATGCCTGCATCACGATCTTGTGCGCTCCGAGGAGGCGCGCGATCTGCACCGTAACCTCTTCGCGACCGATCGGAGGCGCAGGAATCTTCGTCTGCTTCGCAACGTCACCACCCATGGCGATCGTCACTCCGCCCAGCAACTGAATGCGTTCGGCGATCGTGTCGACGATCTCCACCTGCTCGTCAAAATGCTTATCAAACAGCAGGTGCAACTGATAGAAAGTGGGACCGGCTACCTGCCAGTGGTGCTTCTTGTACATATCGCGCAACGTGATCGAATCGGCAAGCAGCTGGTTCAACTGCTTACACATATCGCCGCGCACCTTAGCACTCAGGGGGTGCGGAAGCTCATGCACGACGTCGCCGTACTTCTGAATCTCACGGGCAAACTGGTTGAGATGCTCCGTGACAAAGTCCTTGCCCTTCAATTGTTTACTGTTCTTTGGTGCCATACTTCACCTCTTGTGGGGTGAGATGCAGAAAACACCAGGCGCGTTACGCGGCCTTTTCCACGGCAAGAAGAAAGGGCGGAGCCTGTTAGCCTCCGCCCTCAATTTGTATCTTTAGTGCTTTAGTTCTTGACCGTCACTGTCGGCTCGACGCTCATACCGATGCGAAGGGCCTCGTCCTTGTTCTCGTCCTTCAGGTTCTTGAAGTCGATGCGAACAGGGATACGCTGTACAACCTTCACGTAGTTGCCGGTCGCATTCTCCGGCGGGAACAGGCTCAGAGACGAACCAGTGGCGCCACCCACACGGGTTACGGTGCCGGTGAACTTGCGTCCGCCCAGAGCGTCGACCTTGATGTCGACCTCCTGGCCGGGCTTCATTTCGGCCAGCTGCGTCTCCTTGAAGTTTGCGGTAACCCACAGGTCCTGCAGGGGAACGATGGTGACTAGCGACTGACCGACACTCAGGTTCTCGCCCACCACAACGCTCTTCTTGCTGACGATGCCGTCCTGCGGAGCCACGATCTTCGTGTAGCCGAGATTGAGCTTGGCCTGATCGACGCGCGCCTGGGCCTGCTTCACTTCAGCTTCGGCAGCGGCGGCCGTAGCCTGCTGCACCTTCACCTGCTCAGGGCCGTTCTTGCGGCTCTGCTGCTCCTGCGACTTCGACTGTGCAAGGCGAGACTGCGCAATACCAACGGCCTGCTGAGAGGCGGCGGCGCTGCGCTGAGCCTCTTCATAGGCGGCCTCGTCGGCGGTCGCGGTCGCGACAGCAGCGTCGTACTGCTGCTTCGAAATCACATCCTTGGCAACGAGCGGCGTGTAGCGGTCGACGTCCAGCTTCGACTTCAGCGCAGCGGCCTTCATCTGCGCAATGCGTGAGTTCGCAGCCAACGCCTGCGCCTGGGCCTGCTGCACCGAAGCCTCCGTACCCAGCACATCCGAACCCGAGGTCGAAATCTGCGTCCGCACGTTTACGCCCGTAATCGGCACGTTCACGCTGGCTTGTTCGAACTGGGCCTGCGCGGTAGCGAGATTTGCCTGGGCCTGCTCAAGTGCAACCTGGTAGTCGGTGGGGTCCATTTCGGCAATCGTGTCACCCTTGTGGACAAGCTGCTGCTCTTCCACATCCACCTTGATCACCTGCCCGGAGACGCGCGAGCTCACCTGATACAGATTGCCATCTACCTGCGCATCGTCGGTATCTTCGGTGAACGTCGAACGCCAGTAAAAGAACACAGCGATCAACGCCAGCACCACGACAATGCCGATGATCAACGGCTTGCGGTTCTTCTTCGGTGCCTGCTCCGCGGTTTCATTCTGCGGCACTTGCTCATTCGTATCGGCCACGCTTACTTCCCTCCCAGATAATCTTTGTAGTTCGTCGACGCCACACCCAGCGCACGTGCGAGCGAAAGCTTCGCCACGTTGTGCTGATACAGCGCTGCAATAAATTGATCTTCAGCCTGACGATCAGTCGCCAGTGCCTGCGAGACAGGCAGCGAATCCGCCACGCCTACCTTGAATCGCTCCTGCGCCTCACTCAACGCCTCACGCGCCAGATCGACGTTGCTCCTGGCAGCATCGACCAGCTTTGCCGCGGTCTGGATATCCAGAATCGCGTCGCGCACATCAGCGTTCACCTGCTGCACCTGATCGGCCTGCTTCGCGCGGGCCTGTTCCAGCTGCGCCTGCGCAACCTCGTTATCTCCGCGCGTCTTCAGAAGCTGCAGAATCGGCGCATCGATCTCGCCCTCGGCCGTGTAGGTCCCGTGCGAGTGATTCACCGTGGCACCCAGGTCCCCAAAATTACCAGTGACCTTGGCCGTCGGCAGCTGTTCTGCAAACGCCTGCTTCTTGCTTGCCTCGGCGGCCTTGGTCGTTTCCACTGACGCAGCCAGATCCTTGCGCTGCTTCAGAGCCATCGCGAAAGCAGCCTCAGCATCGGGCGTGTCGAGCGCTTGATACGGAGTCGAGTCCGACACCTCAAACTTCTGCTCCAGCGGCAGGCCAATCGTGCGGGCCAGCGCCAGCTTGTCCTTCTCCAACGAATTCTTCGCCGAGATCAGCGTCTGCTCTTCGCTCTGGTAATCCACCTGCGCGCGCAGCACATCGATCCGGGGACTGGTCCCGACTTCGTGATTTGCGTTTGCCTGATCGAGCGACAGCTTCGAGCTCGCCAATTCAGCCTCTACCGCCTTGATCCGCGCTGCATCCGCCACGCAAAGCAGGTAGGCATTGCCCACCGTCAGCACCACCAGGTCGCGTGCATCCTGCGCGGTCAACTTGGCTGATTCGAAGTTGTGCTTCGCAGCCATGTATTTGTCGAACTGCTCGAGGTTGAACAGGTTTTGCGTTAGGTATGCGCGGAAGTCGAATACCTGGAACGGTCCGATGACCGGGCTGATTCCGGGGAACGACAGACCGTAAGCCGCAAGGTCCACCTGCTGCACGGTGTACGACGCCGAGCCGGTAACCTTTGGCAGAAGCTCCTGCAGCTGTACCAGCCGCTGTCCACCCTGACCACGAGCGTTCGTATTCTGCAGCACCAGGCCAAGGTTGGTGCGTAGACCGCGCTGCATCGCCTCATCGAGGCTCAAAGGCAGAACTTCATTCGTCGCCTTGCCCTCCACGATGCTGCCCTTGAAGCTCTGGTCGACGCCCGAAGGCGTCGCCGTGCTCGCAGGGTTCACAGCAGGTCCGGGCTGTGCCAGCTTCTGCTGTGCGCTTACCTCTACGGGCAACTCGTCCGTACCCGTGCTCGGCGCCGACGACGGACCCAGTTGAGCCCATAGGCCAGCCGGTAGCGCCGCAACTATGGCCAGCGTCGCGAGCATCGAAATTGTGGCCATCGAGCCTGCCCGACGCGGCAACGCCCGGGCGAGAGCGTCTCTTTTGTTTGGTTCCATGTAATCCATGCTAATTGGTGACAAAACCCCTCGTTAGGAACAAAGCGCAATCTTATCTGTGTAATAAAGATGCAGACCTCCCCCCGATGTATGCAAAACTTGCTGCGGAAATTCCTCAATTCATCGGATATCCACCATTTCCGTATCCGAATCAGCCTCCTCCGGCCCCTTCCCGCCTCTCGACAGGTACCCCTTGCATTCCCCGGATCAAATCGTCGTAGGATGGTCTGCATGAGCCGCCCCCCCATCCGCACCGCCGTGCTTGGCTATGGCCTCGCCGGTCGCGTCTTTCACTGCCCCTTCGTCGCGGCCGTCCCCGGCCTTGAACTCTCCGCCATCGCCCTGCGCTCCCCGGAATCCGCCGCCAAAACGGCTGAGGCCGTTCGCTCGCTCTACCCCACCACCCGCATCCTCAGCTCCATCGACGAGGCCATTCAGTCCCCCGAAATAGATCTCATCGTCGTCGGCACCCCCAACGACTCGCACGTCCAGTACGCCGAAGCCGCCCTCAAGGCCGGAAAGCACGTCGTCGTCGACAAGCCGCTCGCCCCCACTTCAGGGGAGGCCAACCACCTGATCGATCTCGCCGCCCGCCTCGGCCTCGTTCTCGCACCCTTCCACAACCGGCGCTTCGATGGCGACTTCCAGACCGTCCGTAAGCTAATCCACGCCGAAACTCTCGGCCGCGTCGTCACCGTCAGCTCCCACATGGACCGCTTCCGTCCCATCCAGCGCCCCAACACCTGGAAGGAAGCAGGCGGCCCCGCCAGCGGCCTCCTGTTTGACCTCGGTCCCCATCTGCTCGACCAGGCGCTCGCGCTCTTCGGTACACCCACCCACGTCACCGCCAGCATCCGCAGCGATCGCGATCAGACCGAAATCGACGACGTCTTCGATATTGCCCTCGATTTCACCGTTGCAGGCCGCGCCCTCCGCTACGAATGTCACGCCACGATGCTCGCCGCTGAGCCCTCCCCGCGTTTCCTCGTCCACGGCACGAAGGGCAGCTACACCAAGTTCGGCATCGATCCCCAGGAACCTGCGCTGATCGCCGGTAGCCGTCTGCCTCTGCTTACGGAGTCGGACGTTGAGGGGGAAACCTCATGGATCAAGGAACCTGAATCTCAATGGGGCGTCCTCACCACAGCCACACAGGTGAACGAACCGGTGAAGCTGGAACGCAGCGACTACCCCACAGTCCCCGGTGACTACCGCCACTTTTACGTCAGCGTCCGCAACGCCATCCGTGGCGACTCAGCGCTCGCCATCCCGGCGTCGGCAGGCTACCGCTCCATCCGCCTCATCGAGTTGGCGATCCAGGCAAGCAGCGAACGGCGCACGTTACCGGTTGAGTTCTAGCGTTCAGCCTCAACTCCGGGTCTCTGGCGAGAAACCAGAGACCCGGCGACGCCTCTCCGCTGATCGCACATCCTCACCACGGAGAGGCGTAAACTATCTTTAGACATGAACGCCACACAGAAAAAGTCGCCGCTTAAGTTCATCCTCGCCGGAGCCCTCGTCATCGGCACCGTCAGCTGGCTTGCCATCTCAGGCGCCGCCGACACCAAGAGCTACTACGTCACCATCGCCGAGTTGAACGCCATGGGCGGCAAGGCGTATTCGAAGAACCTGCGCGTCGCTGGCAATGTAAAGCCGGGCAGCATCAATCGCTCCGGCCCGAACGCCGACTTCGTGCTTGTGGAACAGGGACGTACCTTGCGCGTTGACTACACGGGCTCAGAGCCACCGCCCGACACCTTCAAGGACGACGCCCAGGCGCTCGCCATCGGCACCTTCGGTCGCGACGGCACCTTCCATGCCACCCAGCTTCAGGCCAAGTGCGCCAGCAAGTACGCTCCTGCCAAGCCCGGCCAGACGCCTACCGGCAACACCGCTCCGATGACCAATAAGGCATCTCTCTAACCCGCGAGTCCCAGCGAGCCTTCCGGTACAGTCTTCGTCTCTACGTCGTAATCGTAGAGGTGGTACTGAAAGTAGATGACGCCCAGGAAAAACGTAGCAACCCCGCCCAACGGAATCGAGATAGGTGACGATTCGAGTTCGCTGCGCAGGATGAACAGCGATCCCAGTGCTGTCACCAGAATCCCCAGCCGGAAGATCAGGAGTGCCGCCGCCATCACAGGGCTGTTCGCGGGCACACCCACCAGCGTTTCAATCACAGCAAAGAGAAATAGAGCAGGCAACATGCAGATGTTGATGAGCGACCACCAGAACGCTCTGCTCATCCCATTTACGCGCCGCGACCAATTTGAAAGAACCAGTAGCCAGACCATCTGGAAAAGCCCCAGAGTCATAATCTGGAGGGCAAGAATAAATCCCCAATGCACACGGGGAGGCTTCGGCATCGGTCTCTGCAAACGCTCAGGAATCATGGTGCGGCAATTCTAACCAGAAACAGCCCGAACGCAAATAAAAATCATTCCCCGCCGAGTTGCTTCACCATCTCGCGCATGAACGTCACACCGGTATAGAAGGCGGTCACCCGCAGGCGCTCATCACGCCCGTGCGCGCGCGCGTCGCTGGTATCAATGCCCATCCCTGAAAACCCATACGTGGGTATGCCCGCGGCCGAGGTATACACCGAGTCCGTAGACCCAGACTCCATCTCCGGCACAATCCGCACGCCCGGCCACATCGCCTGCGTTACCGCTCGCAAGGGCTTCATCACCTCGGGAATCAGCGCGGCAGCCGTCATCGACGGCTTGTCCGGAGCTGTGTCCGTCAACGAGCCATCCTCTGCGCGATACTGCACCTTCACCCGAATATCCTGCACCATCGCTACGATCTGCTTCCGCACCTCTTCCACCGAATGCCCTGGCAGAATCCTGCAGTTCACATTCGCCGTCGCCTTGCCCGGCAGCGCATTCTCCGCCTCGCCCGCCTGCATCATCGTCGCCACACACGTCGTACGCATGATGGCGTTGTAGCCCGAGTCGAGGGTCAGCTGGTTCGCATCATCCATGTCCATCTTCGGCTTCAACACCCGCGAGATTAGCTGTCGCTTCTCATTGCTCTCACGTCGCGCCTCCGCTTCGAGGTATGCGCGCGTAATCGGGTTCAACTCGATCGGAAACGGGCTGCGCTCGATCCGTCCCAGAGCATCGGACACCAGGTACAGCGCATTCTCAGGAACCGGCCGCGAACTATGCCCTCCGGCACTCGTCGCCGACAGCACAAAGTCTGCGTAGACCTTCTCGGTCGCCGCAAGGTCGAACTCCACCGGCCTGCCATCGACCAGCACCAGCCCACCCGCATCGGGATTCACCGCAAAGGCAGCGTCTATCAGATCGCGACGGTTCTTTACGAGCCACTCCACGCCATTATCGCCACCACCTTCTTCGTCGGCGGTGAGTGCCAGAATCACATCGCGCTTCGGCACCCACCCGGCGCGCTTCAGCAACAGAAAGCTTGTGACCATCGCCGCATCGGAGTTCTTCATGTCCTGCGTGCCGCGTCCGTAGAAGTAACCGTCAGCTTCCTTTAGCTGGAACGGCTCCACGGTCCACTCTTCGCGGGGTGCCTCCACTACATCAAGGTGCCCGAGCAGCAGCACGGGCTTTTCTGTGGAACTGGCTGCGCGATAGCGAACGACAAGGTTCTTTCGATCGGCAGCATCCCCCACCAGCGACACATCTTTCTCGGCAAACCCTGCGTCGAGAAAGCGTCTCCGCATCAACTCTGCAGCTTTTGTCGTGCTTCCCTCTCGGTGAGTCGTGTTCGTCTCGATCAGCTGCTGCAAAACTTCGCGTGCCAGTATCTGGTCCGAGGCTTCCATCGGCTGCACCTGCGGACCGACCTGCGCGTGCATCTGGGCCGGATGTTGCAGCAGGTCCTGTCCGTGCGCCATCGTGCCCCAGCCTGCCGCCGCGATCCCCGTCGCTGCAAGCGCTCCTGAAGCTGCCCACATCCATCGCTTGCTGCACGTTACTGGCGGTTTAGGAATCAGCGGTGTTTACCTCTCGGGTCTTTACGGTAGGAGACCCTACATGCAGTTCGGAGTTGCTTTACTAGCTTTTCAGCTAGGGCTTGGTCAGTTCCATTAAGAACAGGTAATAAAATTCAGAGCCGCGATAGAACGATTCCACCTTCAGCCGCTCGTCGCGTCCATGCATCCGTTCGTCACCTTCATCGATAGCGACCCCGTTCACGCCATAGCTCGGCAGACCCGCCTGCATCGTGTAGATCGAATCGCTCGCTCCCACCTCCATCGTGGGCTGCACCGGCATCCCCGGCCACATCTTTCCCGCAACGGCACGCAGCGGCACAAACACCGCAGGCAGCGGCGGAGGTGGCGCGAGGCTCTCGCGATTCGGAGCCGTCTCGCTCACCGTGCCATCATCGGCCACATACTCCACCTTCAACTTCGGATCGTTAAACAGCTTCATCAACTCCTGCCGCACCTGCTCCTGCGAGTGCCCAGGCAGAATCCGGCAGTTCACATTCGCCGTCGCCATCGCGGGCAGCGCATTCGGAGCGTGCCCGCCACTCAGCATCGTCGCCACACACGTCGTCCGCAGCAGAGCATTATCCGTCGGCTTCGTCACAAACTCCGCAACCGCCTTTTCGTCCATCGGCTGCGCCAGCACGCCGTGAATCAGCTTTGCCCGCGCCGGCTCGGCAATCTTCGCATCCTCTTCCAGCTGCGCTCGCGTCACAGGATTCAGCTCGATCGGAAACGGATGGCTCTCCAGCGCATCGAGCGCATGCATCAGCTCATAGATTGCATTGTCCGGACGAGGCAGGCTGCTGTGCCCGCCGGCATTCGTCGCCGTCAGCTTGAAGTCGGCGTACGTCTTCTCCGTCGCCTCCACGCCCATCGACGTCACCTTGCCGTTGCGCATGCCCACCCCACCAGCATCCGGGTTCAGCACAAACTCCGCCTTCATCAGCTCCGGCCGATGCTCCAGAAGCCAGCTCACGCCATTTGATTTGCCACCCTCTTCATCGGCCGTCAGCGCCAACACGATGTCGCGCTTCGGCACCCAGCCCTCGCGCTTCATGCGGATGAACGCCTCCACCACAATCGCATCCGAATCCTTCATGTCCTGTGTGCCACGCCCGTAGAAGTAGCCGTCTTTCTCCACGAACTGGTACGGATCGGTCGTCCAGTCCTCACGTCGAGCCTCCACCACATCGATGTGTCCGATGATCAGGATCGGCTTCAGCTTGCTCCCCGCCGCCCCGCGATACCGCACCACCAGATTCTGCTTCAACGGTGTCGGCCCGGCCAGCACCAGATCCTCCGGCGCGAAACCAGCCTTCAGCAGCTCCTTCCGAGCCGCCTCCGCCACCGCCGTCACACTGCCATTCGAGTCCTGCGAGTTGATCTCGATGAACTCCTTGAACAGCTGCCGCGCCAGCACCTTGTCCTGCTCCGGCAACTGCGGCCCCTGCGCCTGAGGCATCTGCGCCATCGCAGCGCCCTGCGCTGCCAGCAACGTACCCAGCATCCCACTCAGAACTGCTAACCGCATCCGAACCTCGCCTCTTTACAGCAGCGGCGAGCCCTGGGGCTCGCCGCATTATTCTCAACTCTTCAACTCTTCTACGAAACCGCTTCTGCGTGGACCTTGTTCGCGTCCGGCAGGCCTGTCTTGATCGATACCAGCAGGTCTTCCTTGCGCATCACCATGCTCGTGGCATTGAGGCTCGCCAGCTCAAAACCATGTCCATGCGTGATCGCATCTGTCGGGCATGCCTCGACGCAATAGCCGCAGAAGATGCAGCGGTTGTAGTCGATGTTGTAGACCTTCGCATACCGCTCAGCCGACGAGATCCTCACCGTCTCGGTGTTCTCTGCCGCTTCTATATAAATGCAGTTGCTGGGGCATGCCGCTGCGCACAGAAAGCACGCTACGCACTTCTCCAGGCCGTTCTCATCGCGCTGCAGCTCATGCTTGCCACGAAACCGCTGCTCCAGCCGCGCTCCGCGGAGAGGCCCTTTTCCATCCGGATAGTTCTCGACCTCGGTAGGCTGAAAGCCCTCCCGCAGCGTGATCCCCATCCCCTTCGCGATAGCCGTGACATTTTTGATGATCGACATATGATCACCAGTATACGACGCCCTCTGAGAAATCTTCACAGCCGACCGAAGCCCAAAGTAACCCATGGTGTGCCCTCTCGACCGGAATGGCACGGTTTGATCGTGACGTGAAGTGGAGAGGCCTGCGTTTCACTTCCCGGTTACTCCTTTCCGGATGTACCCTTACCCCATGAAACTTACCCTCCTCACCGTCGCCCTGCTTCTCTCCCCGCTGGCACTCCGCGCGCAGACGGACGCCATGCCGCCCGAGAACAAAGCCCCCATGCAGGACTCGATGCCGATGAAGGCCCCCGTTCCCCCGTCCCACCAGGTCATCATCAACTTCCAGGGACACACCACCACCCTCACCGTGGAAGACCTGCTGAAGATGCCGCAGGTCACTGTCCACGTCCATAACGAGCACCGCAACGCCGACGAATCCTACTCCGGCCCTCTGCTCTCCGACGTGCTCGCCAAGGCTGGCCTGGCCCCCAGCAAGGAAAATCAGCCCCTTATTCTGCACAGCGCCGTGGTCGCCACCGGCACCGACAAGTACTACGTCCTCTACTCCGTCGCCGAGGTCGAACCCGGCTTCAGCAAGGGCCAGGTCATCGTCGCACTCATGAAGGGCAACGACCTCCCCGACACCGAAGGCGGCGCCATTCAGATCGTCAACACCACCGATGCCAAACCCGCCCGCTGGCTGCATGGCCTCACGCAGCTAAACGTCGTTTCGATGAACCAGAACTAGAGGCGAGTGGTTAGTGGTAAGAGTTTGCTGGACCAGTGCATCGTCGTCAGTACGCTCAAGATTTGGCGCACACCGATGACTTTCTCCTTGCCACATATCACTCATCACTTACTACCTCTCTTGCTATACCCTACCGGGGTATGCTAAAAACAAAGAGTCGAGGATTTCCATCCTCGCAGAAAGCGAAACCCATGAGCCACCAGCCTGAATTAGAGCCTCCGAGTACCCTTCTGGCTCTCCTGTGCTGCGTCGAGCGCTCTGGATACCGTCTCTGACGATCTCCTCACCGCTCCTCACAGTACATACCTGTGATTGCGAGCGCGTGAGACTGGCTGCCCTGCAGCCTTCTTCCTCACACCCTCCCCAAACTGATCGCTAAGCGAAGCCAAGCAGCCGTGCGCTTTACCGCGCCTGCCTGTTGGGCTCGCTCGCGTCCTCTTGCGCCTGTCTTGCGCAAGGAAGGAGGCCCCATGTTCATCTCCGTCTTCGAGAACCGTTTCAGCAGCAGCAACACAGCGCAGCTCGTCCGCGTCTGGCGCAAAACCGGCAACCCGCGTGCCCCCCTGACGGCCATATGGCTCACGCCCGCACAGGCCACCAGCCTAACGGCGACCGACACTGCCACGGAGGGAGGTCTACGTCTATGCGCCTGATCCAGATTGAACTCGAACTCGCTCCCGATACCGAAGTTGTCGCCACCACGTCAGGAACGACCGTGCGTCGCCCGTGGCTGCGCAGCCTGCTCTCCTTCCTCGTCGTCGTCGGCCCCGGCCTCATTGTCATGGAGGCCGACAACGACGCGGGAGCCGTCTCCACCTACATGCAGGCTGGCGGCCAGTACGGCCTGCACCTGCTCTGGCTGCTTGTACTGCTGCTGCCTATCTGCTACTTCATTCAGGAGATGGTCGCGCGCCTCGGCATCGCCACCGGCAAAGGCCATGCCGCCATGATCTATGAGCGCTTCGGTCCCTGGTGGGGACGCTTCTCGCTCTTCGACCTGCTCGCCGTCAACTTCCTCACGCTCATTACAGAGTTTGCGGCGATCTCACTCGCTCTCAGCGCGTTCGGCATCCGCCCTGGCGTCTCAGTGTCCATGGCGGCGGTGGCGCTCACGCTGCTCGTCGTTACCGGGAGTTACCGCCGCTGGGAACGCATCGTCATCGCGCTCTGCCTGCTCGATACCCTGTGGTTCGTCCTCGCCTTTGTCGCGCACCCCGCGTGGTCCAAGGTCGCGCTCAATGCCGTCGTTCCAACCCGCGTCGACGGCGGTATCACCGGAAGCCTTGTCTTCCTTGTCATCGCCATCGTCGGCACCACCATCGCGCCGTGGCAGCTCTTCTTTCAGCAGAGTTGCGTGGCCGAAAAGCGCCTTCGCTTCGCCGACCTCAAGTGGGCGCGACTCGATACCCTCCTCGGAGCCATCTTCACCGTCCTCGTCGCAGGAGCCATGATGCTTGTCGGCGATCTCGGGTATCGGCATCACATCGCCTTCTCCGACCCCGCGCAGCTAGCCCAGGCGCTGGCGCCCGTCGTCGGGCCGTTCGTGCGCAATAGCCTTCTGCTGCTGATGGTCAACGCCGCTGTACTTGGAGCCACGGCGATCTCGCTCGCCAGCGCCTGGGCCTACGGCGAGGTCCGCGGCTGGGAACACTCCCTCCACAAAAAGCCATGGGAAGCTCCTGGCTTCTATGCCACCTACGTACTCTGCGTCGGAGCAGCCGCTGGCATCGTGCTCATCCCGCACGTTCCACTGCAACTCATCATCCTCAGCGTGCAGGCCTTCGCGGGGCTCATCCTGCCCTCGGCCATCATCTTCCTGCAGCTACTGCTCAACGACCACGAACTCCTTGGCGACCGCTGGATCAACCGCCCTTGGAACAACGTCATCAACTGGACGATCATCGGCGTGCTCTTCGCACTCTCGTTCACGCTGGCCGCGCAGGTCGTCCTGCCCAACCTCTTTAACTAGAGCATCACTCCGGCATAGAGCCGGACATATAGAAAGGAGCCATCATGGCCGCCATCCACATCACTCCGCCACTCGAGAGCTATCGCATCATCCACCCGCTCGACGACGTCGCCGAGACCAAATGCTCCACCACCGGACTCGGTCCCATCAAGATGACGCCTGCGGTGCGGCTCTCGCTGACCGCTCTGCGCGGCTACCTGGTGCTCATCACCCTCATGCTCGTCTACCACGTCATAGACCTGGCCGGCTGGCTCCCCCACACCCGCTAAGTACAACCAGCTCCATCGGGTGCCCCGTTCATGACAGCTTCATCGTCATGAACGGGGCTGCTCTCTTCGCACCATCAGCCCTACCGCAGAACCACCCGCATCATCCCGAACTGCCCCATAAAGTGCGAGAGCCCTTCCACCGGCCCAGCTTTCCTAATCCCTGATCCCTGTTCCCTAACCCCTGCGGTCAAGACCGGCCCATGCCCCAGCGGCACGTTGACCTCGTCCACCGCATCGCGCAGCTTGCGCGCCAGCGGAAGCTCGAAGCCTTCGCTCACCCAAACGCTCTTGCCCTTCAGCGTCAGCAGTACGTCGCCCTCTTTGGTCGAGTACACGCGCTCGCTGTCGTCCTTCTCATCTGCCTTGCGGCGCTTAAGGCCGTCATACTGGCGCGGAAGCTCCTGCTCGAACACATCGAAGAAGCTGTGTGCCGAGTCGTCATTCTTCCACTGCGAGCTGTACAGCAGCGCAATCGAAGCCGTCGTGCTCTTCTCCGCTGCGGTCGCGCTCTTCCGCTGCGCCGCATAGTACACGCCACCATCCCACGCCGGAGCCAGCGCCTCAGCCAACGGACGCCCACCAAACAGCTCCGCCGTCATCCGCACATCGAGCTCACCCATCACGCCGACGTCGTACGGATCGTAGCCAGCATCCTTCAGCATCGGATGCACGTCCGGCAGCCGCATAAGCGCCACCGGCAAATGATGGCGAAACGCCTCCGGCGTCATAATCTCGTAGCTCGAACTCGGCGGATTCTGCAGTACGCCCGCAAACGCCTTCTCCATGCTGTCCTTCGTCAGGATCACCTGCTCGAACGTCAGCCCGTTCGTATACGGAAACAGCAGCGACTGCTGCAGCACCAGCGGCGCCCGCGACAGCACCGGCGAATCCGACGAATCGCCAGCACCCTGCGCCAGCTGGTCCGCCATCTGCGGAAAGTCCTTCAACGTCTTGCCCGGATGCCCGTTCGTCTCCAGAGCATAGTCGGCAAAGCTCACCATCGCCTGCCCTTCAAGCACCGCTTCACGCGCCGTGTCCGTCTCATCCACCGCAATGTGTTTCGTGTCCTCGGCAGAGTTCTTCGCCGTGCCTTCAATCTCGTTGTCGTCCCACTTCGTCAGCCCGACCTTCTGGTCCTGCAGCGCGTGCGTCAGCTCATGCGCCATCACCGGAGCCTGCTCATCGATCGGCACCCAGTTCAGCAGGTTCATCATCTTGGTCTTATTGTCGTAGAAGCCCGCGATCTGCTCCGTCAGCAGGCTCAGCAGAAACGGCTTCAGCTGAAAGCTCTGGTCCAGCAGCCCGAACTTCTTCAGCACCAGCTCGCTGCGCTCCATGCGCTTGGCGCCCTTGTCCTCATCGAACTTCTTGCGCAGATCCTTCGCCACGCTGTCGCGCGAGACAAACCGCACCTTCACCGGCGCCAGGATCGGCAGCTGCGTGTCCTTGCTCACAAAGTGCAGGATCTTATCCTCGCTCGCGAGCAGCTGCTTCTCCTGCTCGGGCGTCAGCAGCTTGTCGCCACTGTCTTGCGTAATCGAGGTCTGCCCACTCTCCAGCACCGGCGGCGTAGTGTCCGCCGATTGAGCCCGCACCCCAACAGCCCCCACCATCAGACATCCCACCACAACCGCACGAACGCTCACGCACCCTCCAGACATAACCATCAGACTCAGTGTACCCATCCGCCGTTACACTCTCTACGCAAATCAGCCCCCTGTGGATGGAGTCACCACTCGGCTACGCCCGCAATCTCAACCCGCTACAATCGACAGAGGGCTCAGAAGCATCGAACCCTCCGAGGCCGCATCACTGCCTCCACCCACCTATGACCGACCTCACCACCCAGATCGACGCCATCCTCCACGGAGCCGCCTTCGCCCCAATAACGGACCGCGCCTTCCTGCGCATCACCGGCCCCGACGCCACCCGCTGGCTCAACGGCATGGTCACCAACAACATCAAGGACCTCAAGCCCGGCGAAGGCAACTACAACTTCCTCCTCAACGCCCAGGGCCGCATTCAGGGCGACTGCACCATTTATCGTGAACCCGGCGACGGCGATCCCACCTACCTGCTAGAAACCTCAACCTATCAGCTCGAAACAATCCACCAACTTCTCGACAAGTTCATCATTATGGACGACGTGGAGCTGAACCCAGCAATGACCGACAAGTTAGGATTACTGGTGCTCGGAACGGGTGCGCTCGGGACGCTTGATGTAGGACTAATTTGGCCGACGCCCCCGATCAGTATTTCGTATGGCTCTGTTGCTGATCCAGCCGTATCAGGCAAAGAAGTGATCCTAAGCGTTGCCCCAAATCTTTACGAGGTATGGGGAGACGCATCGCTCATCGCGTGGATGAGCAGTTTGGGAGAACGCCAAGTCTCCCCCGAAGCCCTCGAAGCCTACCGCATCCTCTCTGGCACTCCCAAGTACGGCGTCGACATTCGGAACACCGACACCAACAAAGATCTCCCGCAGGAGACCGCCCAGACCCACGCGCTCAACTTCAACAAGGGCTGCTACCTCGGGCAGGAAATCGTCGAGCGCATCCACTCCCGCGGCAATGTCCACCGCATATTCACCCCGTTCACCCTCTCCGGCGAGCTGCCCACCCTGCCTACGCCGCTCGAAGCCAACGGAAAGTCCGTAGGCGAGCTTACCTCAGCCGTCCAAATCGGCGACACTATCTACGCACTCGGTTACGCCCGCCGCGAAGCCCTAGACACAAAAGCCACCCTGACCTACGTCGGTGGCACCGCGACACCCCGAAATCTGAACTGAGAACTGAGAACCCTATGGCCGAAATCAAAGAATTCGTAGTCAACGACCGCCGCAAGTTCACCGCCGAAGGCGAAGCCCGTCCCGACGCTCCACCCTCCGAGCCCAAGCCCGCACGCCCCGAGGCCAGCCTCGAACCCACCTCCGACGAAAAGTACGGCTCGTCCGCTCACCTCGTCGACAACAAATCGACGCCCATAAGCCAGCCCGACGCCACTTCGGATGCCGATGAGCCGCCACCTCCGCCGCCGCTCACCGAGGAGCAAATCACCGAGGTCAAGCGTGCCTTCGACGCCACCATCGACCGCATCGACACCGCTATCCGCGCCACCAACCCCGGCATGGACCGCCTGCCCGAGATGACCTTCGACCGCGTCATCCAGTCACTCTACATGCAGGCCATCATCCAGCTCGGCGGCGCAGCCGAACCCGGGCAGAAGCCGCAGGTCGACGTCCTCGGCGCTCGCCAGACCATCGAGATGCTGACCGTCCTCGCCGACAAGTCCCAGGGAAACCTCACCGAAGGCGAGTCCTCCCTGATGGAGAACGCGCTCTTCGAGCTCCGCATGGGCTTCCTCGAGATCACCCAGGCACTCGCCCGCCAGGCGCAGGCCAAGCAGGGTGGCCCCGGAGCCCCCGGCATGCCTCCCATCCCCGGCGCCGGCCCTAGCATCGTCCGCTAAATCAAACAAGCCGCAGAGCCCCCGCATCCATCGCGACCTCTGCGGCTTCTGTCTTTCCTAAACCCTATTCCCTACTCCCTATTCCCTTGCTCTCCACCCTCACCTTCCTCGGCACCGGCACCAGCATGGGCGTCCCCACGCTCGGTTGCACCTGTGCGGTCTGCGCGGACGCCTACCGGTCCGGCTCGCCCAATCGCCGCACCCGCCCGTCGATCCTGCTCAGCTACAACGGTCATAACGTCCTCATCGACACCGGCCAGGACTTCCACTCCCAAGCCGTCCGCGAGCACATCATGTCCGTCGACGCCGTGCTCTACACCCACGGCCACGCCGACCACATCCTCGGCATGGACGACCTCCGCCCCCTCAGCTTCAGGAATCCCGCAGGCCTGCCCCTCTACGCCGACGACGCCACCGCCACCGTCATCGAGCGCGTCTTCGAGTACACCTTCCGCAAGGTCGATCGCTACGCCACCGCCGCCCGCGTCACCATGAACCGCCTCTCTACTGCCCCCGGCACCTCGGTCTCACTCTTCGGTGCCAACTTCCTCCGCGTCCCCGTCACGCACGGTCGCACGACCATCGCAGGTTACCGCTTCGGCTCCGTCGCCTACCTCACCGACACCAGCGACATCCCCGACTCCAGCCTGCCGCTGCTCGAAGGCCTCGACATCCTCATCCTCGACGCCCTCCGCAAAGAGCCTCACCCAAGCCATCTGCACCTCGAAAAATCTGTAGAGCTGGTGAAAAAGATCGCCCCCAAACGCGCCTACTTCACCCACATATCCCACGACCTCGACCACAACCTCACCAACGCCGAGCTCCCCGCCAACATGCGCCTCGCCCACGACGGCCTTAAACTGGACTTCGACATCGCATGAAGATCGCAACCTCACTCGCGGAACTCTCCAGCCTCTCCCAGCCCACAGTCGTCACCATCGGCAACTTCGACGGCGTGCATTGCGGCCACCGCATGGTTATCACCGCCCTGCGCGAGCGTGCCAAAGAGTTGAACGCACTCTCCGTTGCCGTCACCTTCGATCCCCACCCCGCGCACATCCTGCGCCCCGCATCCCGCCCGCTCCTCATCACTCCCCTCGCGCAAAAGCTTGACCTGCTCGCCGCCACAGGCCTCGATCTCACCCTCGTCTTGCCGTTCACCGATGAGCTTCGCCACTGGTCAGCGCACCACTTCGCCGCAACGGTCCTGCGCGATACCCTCCATGCCGCCGAGGTCCACGAAGGCGAGACCTTCCGCTTCGGCTTCGACGCCCAGGCCGACATCAACAGTCTCACCAACCTCGGTGGCGAGCTGGGCTTCGCCGTCCGCGCCTGGCAGCCTCGCCTCCTGCGCGGAGGCCCCGTCTCCTCCTCGCGCATCCGCGCCGTCATCGCGGCCGGTCGTATGACTGAGGCCCGCGGCCTCCTCGGTCGCCCCTTCAGCGTCCACAGCACCCCGCACTCCGGCCGAGGCTACGGCACCAAATACGCCGTCCCCACCATCAACCTCGCGCCCTACACTGAGCTCCTGCCCGCACACGGCGTCTACATCACGACCTTGCGCGTGGGCACCGGCCCAAACTCACGCCTCTTCCACGGCGTCACCAACATCGGCAACCGCCCCACCTTTGGCGCCGACTCCTTCGCCGTCGAAACTCATCTGCTCGACTTCGAACCCATCGACCTCACCGCAGAGACCCCCCTGGAGATGACCTTCCTGCACCACCTTCGCGCCGAGCAGAAGTTCGACTCTCCCGAACTCCTCCGCGCCCAAATCATGAAGGACGTAGGCAAGGCCAAACGCTACTTCGCTCTAGGCAAAGCTCTCCAATGCGTCACGCTCTAGTTCGAGCCTTTACCTCTGAACAGACTTAGTCTTCGCGCTCCCGCGCGCCGGGTAGTTCGTTACCGAATCCAGCCTCACAGCCGAATCCTCATGCGGCGCATCATACGGCAGCGATAGAGGCTCTTTCTGAATCGAAGGCGGCGTCACAGGCTGCGCAGGCGTGCGCTTCTCATCGTCCGTATCTGGAGGCACCGGAGGATTGTCTTCCACAGCCGCCGGTGTTGGCTCAGCAGCAGGAGCCGCCACCGGCACCGACAGCTCCTTCTTCGGAGCATCCGGCCGCTCAAACTCCTCATTCGGGTGGTCCGCAATCGCCACCTTCATAAAGTCTATCCACATCGGCAGCGCGGCTTTGGCTCCGGTCTCTTTGTCTCCCAGCGACTGCCGGTTATCGAAGCCGATCCACGTTCCGCACGTCACCGAAGGCGAAAACCCGAGGAACCAAGCGTCGGTGTAATTGTTCGTCGTGCCTGTCTTGCCACCAAACGGATGTTTCAATACCGCCGACGCCGCAGCCGTTCCATGCTGCGTCACCGCCTCCAGCAGCATCATCATCTCGCGCGCAATAAACACCGAGATCACCTCACGCACCTCGGGTGTTGTCTGGTGCATCGGCATCCCGTCGGCCTGTTCCACACGGCGAATGTAGTGCGGCGCAATGCGTATGCCATCGTTCGGAAACACGCTGTAAGCACCCACCTGCTCCGCCAGTGTGATGTCCGCCGAGCCGATCGCTACCGGCAGAAAGCTCGGGATATTGCTCGTCACACCAAACCGGTGCGCCACCTCGATCACCTTCGCGATGCCCACTTTGTCCGCTAGTCGCAGCGCCGGAATATTGCGCGACTCCGCAAACGCATCGATCAGCGTCATCGACCCCTTGTAATCCGCCTCATAGTTATGCGGCGAATACGGTCCACCCGGCGTAAAGAACGTCGTCGGCGCATCCATCACATGGTCATACGGCTTCATTCCCGCTTCCATCGCCGCCGTGTAGTCGTACGGCTTGAACGAGGAACCCACCTGTCGTTGCGCCTGCGTCGCGCGGTTGAACTGGCTCAGCGCGAAGTCCCGACCGCCCACCATCGCGACCACCTCGCCATTCGAGTTATCCAGCGCCATCATCGAAGCCTGCGCCCCCGAGTCCTGCTCCAGCACCACCTTCAGCGGAGCCCCCGAGATCACCTTCACATAGACCACATCCCCGACCGAAGCCAGCTCCGTCGCCTTCGGATGCTGCGTCCAGGCCCAGTCCGCTGGCGTCAACACCGTCGTCTGCGGACCCATGCGCAGCGTCAGCTTGCCCGGCGCCACATCCATCACCAGCGCGTGCAGATAGCCGCCTGGCCCAGTTTGCTGGTTCCAGTCCGGGTGGACGTAGCCTTCCAGCGTCTGCCCTTCAGCCAGAACGTTCTCCGCAGGCTTCTTCCACCCATGCCGACGCTCGTAGGCCGCGGTGCCGTCCAGCACTGCCTTCTCCGCCGCATGTTGCAGCGTGAGGTCGAGCGTGGTGTACACCTTCAGCCCTGCGCCATGCACCGCTTCTGTGCCATACTCGCGCTCCAGCTGCCGACGCACCTCTTCAACGAAGTACGGTGCCTCCACATTCGCCGGTGCCTCCAGGTTCAATCCCAGTGGAGAAGCCTTCGCCTCCGCCCACTGGTCGGGAGTGATCTTGTGGTCACCCAGCATCTCGCTCAGAACCAGGTTCCGACGCCGCAGTGCCCGATCAGGAAAGCGCACCGGCGAGTAATACTCTGGCCCCTTTGGCAGTCCCGCCAGCAGCGCCGCCTCCGGCAGCGTCAGGTCCTTCGCATGTTTGCTGAAGTAGTACTCGCTGCCTGCCTCAAACCCATACGACCCGCGCCCCAGGTAGATCTGGTTCGCATACAGCGTAAAGATCTGCTCCTTGGTAAAGTGCCGCTCGATCTCCAGCGTCAGCGCAATCTCCTGCAGCTTGCGTCCGTACGTCTTCTCGGCAGACAGAAACAGGTTTCTAGCCAGCTGCATCGTCAGCGTCGACGCACCCTGCACCTTGCCATGCGTATGAATGTCCTCGTACGCGGCAGCGGCCATACGCACTACGTTCACACCACCGTTTGACTCGAAGTTCTTGTCCTCAATCGAAAGGATCGCCTCGCGCAACACCTGCGGAATGCCGTCGTACCCGACGACCACGCGCCGCTCCAGCGCGAACGATCCGAACGCCTTGCCGTGGATGTCGTAGAGCTCGGTCGTCGTGCTCGGACGATACCGTTCCAGCTCTTCCATCTGCGGCATGTTGATCGTAAAGACGAGAGCCAGCCCGATTGTCACGCCCAGCATGGCCGAAGCCGACAGCAGCAGCACCAGTGCAGCACGCTTCACCATCGGTCGGGCGCGCCGGTCCTCCCCTGGAAACAGGAACTGGCGCATGGCGGCCGCCATCGCCCGCCGCGAAGCCCGCGCGTCACGGCCACCCGTTCCCCTGTTTGGACTCATACTCGCCACAGTAGTCCAACCTTACTACGCAACACTGTGAAATCGCGCCTAGTGGTGCCGCCCCACAAAATCAAAGGCGGAGAGGAAATCCTCTCCGCCTCAACCTGCCCTTACGGAAACTACGCGTTCTTCGCCTTCAGCATGTCGATCGCCTTCGTCAGCTGATCGTCCGGTACCGCCGACTTCTTCGGCGAGTTCTTCGTGGCTCCCGGTGTCTCGTCATCCGGAGTGCTCAGATCGTCCATCGCCGAAGCCACAAGCGTACCCGGCGTCACCGCATCGTCCTCATAGTGCTTGCCAGCCGGCGATCCGTACTTTGCGATCGACAGGATCACCGCGCTGCCATCAGCCAGATCAAAGGTCTTTTGCATCGAGCCTTCGCCGAAGGTCTTCTCACCAACCAGCTCGCCGCGCTTGTTGTCCTGGATCGCTCCAGCCACCAGCTCAGCCGGTCCAGAGGTTCCACGATTCACAAGAACGACCACCGGTGCCGTCCCATCCAGCACCTTCGAAGCATCTGCAGCAAATGTCTGCTTGGGGAACTTCTGCCCTTCCAGTGTCGCAATCGTTCCCGTCGGCACAAAGAAGTTTGCCAGTCGCACGGCCTCGGTCATATCGCCTGCAGCCACATCGCGCAGATCGAGCAGCACCTTCTTGTTGCCGGTCTTCTGGGCTGTCTTGATCTTCTCTTCCACCGCATCGACATGCTGCTTGTCCAGCACCACGGGCTTCAGGTACAGGATCGAAGAACCTTCATAAAACGTCTCGCTCACCGCCGGCTCATCGACGATGACGCGGTTCAGCTTGATCTTTTCCGGCTCAGCCTTGCGCGGGCGGATTACTGCGATCTGCAGCTCACTTCCTGGAGCACCTTGTAGCAGGAGCTGGATCATCGCCAGCGAGATATCGCGCGTGTCTTTCGTGCCGATCGCCTCAATAATGTCGCCATCGCTAAGGTTGGCCTTGTCCGCCGGGCTGCCGGGTACGACCGAGATGATCGTGGCATATCCGAATCGCTTGGAGACGTTGATGCCTACCTGCGCCTTGCCACCCTTATCGTCCTTGTAAGCCTTGTAATCCGCAGGCGTCAGATAGCTCGAGTCTGCATCAAGCGATTCCAACAAACCGCGCAACGCGCCATTCGTTACGTCCGGGATATTGGGCACCGAAACGTAATCCGATTGAATGTGCTGCAGAACTTCGCCGTAGACATTGATCTGGCGGTAGGCGCCTTCCTGCTGGTCGCTGCCGGCTGCGCGCACACCATATACATTCACGCCCAGAAACACGCCAACGATCAATGCAACCGAAACTGCTAAAAGGGACACCTTGAGGCTCTTTGGCATACGTTGTGCTTCACTCCACGGAACGTTCGAGATTAGTTGCGGCCATGAGCCGATTGCAGGTTAGACGCACCCAGCCGTCGGCCCGTTAGGCGCTTCGGCGGATTGTTACAAGAATGATACTCTCATTCCAAACGCACTTGCGCGCACGCACTTTGAGCTTGCCATTCCGCAGCGCAGCGAAGGAATCTGCATTTGGAATTCGTACAAACAGTAGAGAGAATTGGTGGCGGTGGACAGAATCGAACTGTCGACCTACGGGTTATGAGTCCGTCGCTCTAACCATCTGAGCTACACCGCCGTGGGTGGGAAGCAAACGACATCCAGCGGCCGGATGTTGCGACCGCGACATCAGCCGCTCTAACCATCATAAGTTTCATCCCACCGAAGGTCAACCGTGGTCATCGACGATCTCATCTCGCAAACGCAAATCCACGCTCTGGCAGCGGCATTTCTGCCCGATTGCAGCACCGACGGCGACAGCGTCCTCTGCAAGCTTCCCAGCATTCTGCATCTGCTTTATGTCCTTGGAGCCGTTCTCGCTGTCATCCTCGTCATCGTCATCGCGTTCGCCATCCGTGCCTGGCAGGCAGGTCGCGACAACGAGGACATCCCGCCGGCCAAGTCAGAGCGTCGCCATGATTGATCCTCACCACCAGAGCACTGCCAACCCTGCGCTCGGCAGAGTCCTCGGCGTCATCCCCGCTCGTCTCGCCTCCACACGCCTTCCGCGCAAGGTCTTACGCCCACTCAACGGAGAGCCGCTGCTTGGCTGGGTCTACAAAGCTGCCCTCGCCTGCCCCGCGCTCGACGAACTCATCATCGCCACCGATTCCGACGAAGTGCAACAGCTTTGCCTCGAACGCAGCTGGCCGTCCATCCTCACCTCTCCCGAACTCCCCAGCGGCACCGACCGTCTCTACGAGGTCTCACGCTCCGTCCGCGCTGATATCTACGTCAACATCCAGGGAGACGAGCCGCTGCTGCATCCCGGACACATCACGGCGATCCTTGAACCCTTCTCCAAGCCCCACGTAGACGTCAGCACCCTCAAGGTTCGCTGTACCCCGGCAAACATCTCCAATCCGAACGCGGTCAAAGTTGTCACCGCCGTCGACGGTCGAGCGCTCTATTTCTCACGCGCCACCATCCCTTACGACCGCGACGCCAGCTTCTCCACCAAGCCAGGCGCAGCGAATTATTGGAAGCATCTGGGCCTCTACGCCTATCGCCATACCGCGCTGCAACGCTTCGCGGCCTTCCCGCCCAGCGAACTCGAACAGACCGAACGACTGGAACAGCTCCGCCTGCTCGAAAACGGCCTGAGCCTCTACGTCGCCGAAACGCCCTACGACACCATCGGCGTCGACACAGAAGAAGATCTACTCCGTGTCGAACAGATTCTCAAAGAAGAAACGCGCTACAAGTAAGCGCGCTGCGTTCTCTTTAAATTGTCATCCTGAGCGTAGCGAAGGACCTGCTTCCCGCTGGATTCACCCTCACCCTAAATCGCGTCGATCGAAACCTTCAGCCCATCCTCGACCGCAACCGCAGTCACAGCCGCAAGCGAAGGCACAATCCAGCCCGCGCCCAGCGCGCGAAGCTCTTCTTCGGGCGTGGTCCCCAGCACGCCCACAACACGAGCTCCAGCCGCTACTCCAGCCTTCACACCACTCGGAGCATCCTCGAACACCAGACAGTCTTTTGGCGAAATCCCCAGCCGCGCAGCGCCCATCAGGTATGGCAACGGATCAGGCTTCCCGCGCTCCACCTTGTCGGCACTGATCAGGCGTTCTGGCTTCGGAAGCCCCGCAGCCCGCAGCCTCGCCTCCAGCAGCACATGCGTCGCCGAAGTCACGATCGCCCACCGCTCCAGCGGCAGCGACTCCAGCAGCGCCTTCGCGCCGGGCAGCGTCACAATGTCATGGACATCGTTGATCTCCATCTCTTCGATCAACCGAAGTCCCTCGACCGGGTCCACCTGCGGCGCAAGCGAGCGCATCACATCGACAGCTCGGACGCCATGCGGAATCTCGTAATCATCCGGGACATCCACACCATAGTGCTTCGCCCACAGACGCCAGCAGCGGTTCACGCTGGCAATCGAGCTCACCAACACCCCGTCCATGTCGAACAACATTCCCGAAGCGATCATAGTCGTGACAGCCACTACTTCGCACCCGCCATCACAAAGGCCTGCGCGGCCTTCAACACCATCTCTACGCTCTCCTGCGAACAGCTCTCGCAGTACACGCGCAACAGAGGTTCGGTACCGCTCGCACGCAGCAACAGCCACGTCTCCGCCGCATTCGGCTTGCCCGCACACGCAGGGTTTTCAAGATAGAACTTGATCCCGTCAAGCGTCTCGATGCGCAGCACCTTCAGCCCGGCAATATCGCTTACACCCGCCCGCGCCCGCTCAATCGCCGAGTTTTTCAACTCGTCATTGATATGCATATCCACGCGACCATACTGGTGCTCGCCATACTCCGCCTGCAACGCCGCGACCAGCTCGCCGAGCGTCTTCTTCTCGTCGGCCATCACATTCGCCAGCAGCAGACTGTTAAGCAGACCATCGCGCTCCGGCAGATGCTTGCTGATACCCACACCACCCGATTCCTCGCCGCCGATCAGGATCTCATGCTCCAGCATCAGGTCGCAGACGTACTTGAAGCCGATGCCATGCTCATGCAGCTTGCGGCCGTACTTCGCCGCAATGCGGTCCAGCATCTTTGTCGTGTTGAACGCGCGCGTCACATCGCCGGGCCAGTCCTTGCGCGTCAGCAGCCACTGCAGCAGCACCGCAAAGATCTTGTGCGCGTCCACCACATTGCCATGCTCATCGACCGAGCCGATGCGGTCAGCATCGCCATCGGTAATCAAACCAGCAGCGCACTTCTCCTTCACCACCGCCTCGCGCGTTGCCGCGATGTGCGGCATGATCGGCTCAGGATTGATCCCCGGAAACGCCGGGTTCAGCTCGCTGCGAAACTCGACATATGGAATCCCCGCACGCTCGAAGATACCAGCCACATAGCCTTTGCCCGCGCCATACATCGTATCGATCAGAAAGCGGTAGCCCGAGGCCTTGATCGCCTTCAGATCAACAAACGCCTCGAGAGCTGCAATATACGGCGCCGAGAAATCGACCTCTTCAATCTCCGCAGGCGTAGCCGCTTTCGGCAGTTCCTTGCCGAGATACGTTTCTATCGACGCGATGATCGAAGGCTTGCCCGACCCACCATAGCTCGCCTTGTACTTCACGCCATTCCACTCGGCAGGGTTATGACTCGATGTGATCATCACGCCGCCCGCAGCCTTGCGCCCGCGCACCGCGAAGCTTAACTCTGGAGTCGGAGTAATCTTGCTCGCCAGCGCAACCGGAATCCCCGCCTCCGCCATTACTTCTGCCACCACGCGCGCAAACGACTTCGAGCCGAATCGCGTGTCGTACCCGATGCACACGCCCGCTTTCGCGTCCTCATGCGCCAGCACATAATGCGCAATCGCCCGCGCTGCTACCCGCACATTCGCATACGTAAAGTCGTCAGCGATAATACCGCGCCAACCGTCCGTTCCAAACTTTACCGCCGTCACTTCGTTCATAAATCTATCCCGTACCCAACCTAAATAAGATCTTCGCGTCCACTCTCATGGATCGCACGCACCAGTTTGGAGACATCCTGCGAACGTGCGCTCGTCGTAATTAGCAGCGCATCCGGCGTCTCTACTACAACCAACCCATCGACGCCGAGCAGCGCCACTGTCTTGCCAGGCGCGTAGACGTAGTTGCCCTTCGACTGAATCGCAAACAGCCCTGTCGTCTCGCCATCCATCACATTGTCCTGCGGCGTCTGCCCCAGGTGCTCATGCAGCGACGACCAAGAACCTAGATCGTTCCAGCCAAAATCAGCTGGCAGACAGAAGATGTTCGAACGTTTCTCGCCCTTCGCCGAGCGCCGCTCCAGAATCGCGTAGTCCACCGATATGTTCTCGCATTCCGCATACTCCTTCGCAAAGACCGCCTCGAACTCTGATGTTCCGTACGCGGCAGCAATCGCTTCGAGCGGCCCTGCCATCTCGGGGATGTGCTCGCGCACCGCATTCGCTAACGTGCGAGCGCTCCATACAAAGATGCCGCCATTCCAGACGAAGTTCCCCGCTGCCAGAAAGCGCTCCGCCGTATGCGCATCCGGCTTCTCGCGGAACCGCTTCACACGGTGAGCAACGATCGGCTCGTCAGCAGCAAGCATGCTGCCCTGCTCGATGTAGCCATAGCCCGTCTCAGGCCGAGTCGGCTGCACACCCAGCACCACGATGTTCTCGCCGGCAGCAGCCAACTTGATCGCCGCCTGCATCACCTCGGCAAAACGCGCGGGATTCGCCACCACATGGTCCGACGGGAAAACTCCAAGCACAGTGTCCGGTTCTGTACGTTCCAGCAGAAACGCAGCCAAAGCACAGGCCGGTGCCGTATTGCGCGCACAAGGCTCAGCCAGAACCTTCTCTACCGAAATCTCCGGCAGTTGCGCCTGGATGACATCGCGAAGCAAGGCATTCGTGATCACCCAGACATCGCTCATCTCGGCCACCGGCTGCAGACGCTCCAGCGTCTGCTGAATCATCGTTCGCTCACCCTGCAAAGCGAGCACCTGTTTGGCGCGCGCTCTGCGACTACGTGGCCAGAACCGCGTGCCGCTTCCTCCGGCCAAAATGACCGGAGAAAAGCGCACACGTGCACCCAGCGTCTCGTTTGACATAAAACCCCATGGATAAGGCAACGCGACCTCTGCCGCGCGCCTGAATTAGCTCAGCTTTGCCAGATACTCACGAATCCGCGCAACGCCCTTATCGATAACGTCAGCCGACACAGCATAGCTCAGACGAATGTGCTCCGTCGTTCCAAATGGCTCCGCCGGAACCACCACCACATGCGCCTCCGTCAAAAGCTTCGATGCCAGATCGCTTGCCGAGGTGATGCCACCCTTGCCGATGAAGGCGCTGATGTTCGGGTACACGTAGAAAGCTCCCTCGGGCACTGTGCAGGTCAGGCCGGGGATCGATTTAAATCCTTCCAGGATGCGGTCACGCAATTTCACGTAATCCTTGCGCATCTCGACCACGCAATCCTGGCTCTCAACCAACGCTGCAATCGACGCGCGCTGCACCATGCTTGCGGTGTTTGACGTGCTCTGCGACTGCAGCTTGCTCATCGCCGCAATGATCGGCTTCGGTCCCAACGCAAAACCAGCACGCCAGCCAGTCATCGCATAGGTCTTCGACAGCGAACCAAGCACGATAATGTGCTCCTTGCATTCGGTGCAGCTTGCACCGGAGACGATCTCGCCGCTGAAGCTCAGATACACGTAGCACTCGTCCAGCAGCACATAGACGCCATGCTTGTGCGCCATGCGGACGATCTCATACAGATCAGCCGTCGGCAATACGGCGCCTGAAGGATTCGACGGCGTGTTCAGAATGATCGCCTTCGTCTTCGGCGTGATCGCGGCTTCAATCATCGCGGCAGTCACGCGGAAATTCTCCGCTTCGCTCGTCTGCACAAATACCGGGGTACCTCCGGCAAACTCGATGATGTCCTTGTACGAAACCCAGTAGGGCACCGGCACGATGACTTCATCGCCGTGGTTGATCAGCACCTCAACCGCATTGAAAATCGCCAGCTTGCCGCCGGCCGAAAACACGCACTCATCCACTGCGTAGTTCGTGCCAAAGTCAGCAGCATGGCGGTCGACGATCGCCTTCCGCACCTCGGGAATACCAGCCACAGCCGTATAGCGCGTAAAGTTCTTCTCAATGGCCTCAATCGCTGCGGCCTTGATGTGCTGCGGGGTGGAGAAGTGCGGCTCGCCTGCGCCGAAGTCGGCCAGATCGATGCCAGCGGCCTTCATCTTCAGCGCCTCGGCGGTAATGGCCATCGTGGCCGAAACTTCGATACGATTAATGCGGTCCGTCAGGACCTGGGTAGCTGTCGCGGAACTCATAGCTTCTAGTTTACAGATTTGCCCCGTGCCAGGCATCGTCTTTCGCCCGAAGCTTTCCACCGGCCGCGTAGGCCTTCCCCTTGCCCTCAGTCACCCCCCCAGCCGCCGGCAACTCCGGGCAAAACCTCCCCGCCAGGTCAGTCCTTGCGCTTCCGCAGCACCCACGTCGTCATACACCGATGATTTTGCACAATTGTCGTTTTCAGTGGATCCACTAGCAGGGCATCCATCTGCGCCGTCATATCCATCAGCGCATCTTCGTCCACCAGGAACCACTCACTGCCGTCACCGATCCGATACACATTCGGTCGCACCTGCTCAAAATCCATCCCGATCCGCGACCCGAGTCGACAAAGCAGCAATCCGCCCGGCCGGAGCACACGCCAGAGCTCTTCGACCATCGCCAAAAAGTGCTTCTCGTCCCGAGCAAAATGCAGCACCGAGTTGCAAATCACCACATCGGCAAGCTCATCGGCCCACGGCATCGCCTCGACAGCCGCCACACGAAAATTCTCCATAGGCAGCTTCGGCGCAAGCTCGGCCGCCAGCGCTCGCACATGAGCAACGCCTTCAGCATTCCCATCGACGGCAAAGATCTCGCAGCCCATCCGCATCAGGTACACAAGGTTGCGCCCATAGCCGCAACCTGCATCGACCACTTTTGCGCCCGGCTCGATGTTCCCCCGCAGAATCTGATCGAACACATAAATGTCGATCTGTCCGAACTCCTCCTGCACGCTCATCGCATAACTCAAGCGTTCTTACCCGGAACCTTCGCCTTCAACCTCGCCTCTACGTTCGATGGCACCAGGCTCGACACATCTCCACCCAGTTCGAACACACCTTTGATTAGCCGAGAGCTCACATAGGTGTACTTCTCCGCCGGCATCATGAACAGCGTCTCCAGTTCAGGAGCCAGCTTGCGGTTCATCATCGCCATCTGAAACTCATACTCATAGTCCGAGATCGCGCGAATCCCGCGCAATACTGCCCTCGCGCCCTGCGTCCGCGCAAAATCGACCAGCAGGCCGTCAAAGGTTGCGATCGACACATGAGCCATGCCCTGGGTCGCTTCCTGGAGCATCTCCACACGCTCCGGCACGGTGAACAGCGGCGTGCCCTTCTGTGTGTTCCGCAACACCGCTACCACCAACTCATCCACGATCTTCGCGCCACGCGCAATCAGATCGAGATGCCCGTTCGTCAGCGGATCGAACGTGCCCGGATAAATCGCCTTCGTACCTCTGTTCTCAGTCGTCATCGCAACCAGCATACCCGTCTTTCTACTTAGTCGTTGCTCTTCAGAAACTGCACATACGCAGCAACGCCGTCTTCAAGACTCGTAAACGGCTTGCGATACCCCGCCGCGCGCAGTCGCTCCACCGCAGCCTGCGTGCGGTACTGATACTTCCCTTTCAGCACCTCCGGCATCTCGATGAACCCTATCCTCTTCTCCACGCCCATCGCGCTAAAAACTGCGGAGACCAGGTCGATCCACGTCCTCGCCTCACCCGTACCACAGTTCAGCAGACCGCCAGGAGCGCCATACTCCTGCTCTGCAAAATGCAGCACCACATCAACAGCATCACCCACCCACACAAAGTCTCGAAGCTGCTCGCCATCGTTGTACTCAGGCTTGTCGCTCTTGAACAGCTTCACTTCATCTGTCGCCTTGATTTGCTCATAGCTCTTCGCCACCATGGATCGCATGTCGCCCTTATGCGCTTCATGCGGCCCATACACATTGAAGAACTTCAGTCCCACAATCGACGACAACAACCCCTGCTTCATTGCCCACAGATCAAAGATCTGCTTCGAGTAGCCATACATATTCAGCGGCTTCAGTGCCCCCAAAAGCTCTTCATCATCGTCATACCCCTCAGCGCCGTCACCATAGGTTGCTGCGCTAGACGCATACACAAGCCGCACCTCATGCGACTCGCACCAGTTCGCCAGCACCCGCGTGTACTGGTAGTTGTTGCGCAACAGAAAGTCCGCGTCCTTCTCCGTCGTCGAGCTGCAAGCGCCCATGTGGATCACCGAGCGGGCATCGGCGAATGCACCCTCTTCCAGCAGTCCCAGGAACTCCTCTGGCGAGACGATGTCCTCAAACCGCAGCCCGACAAGGTTTTTCCATTTGTCGTCTTTGCCCAGCTCATCGACAAGGATGAGCTCTTCCTCACCTCGCCGGTTCAACTCCGCCACCACATTGCGACCGATGAACCCCGCCGCCCCCGTCACCACAATCGGTCTCGCCATCGAAGAGCCTCCAGACACTCTCACCATCTTAGCCGCCCCCTCCGCAAAGAAAAATCCGGCCCCGCCTGAACTATTTTTCAACCTGCGGTGTCTAACGCCTCAGCCGTACCCCGAAGCCGCACCCGAGGACCCATCATGCGCCGCACGCCTCTCGCAGCCCTCCTGCTCTCTGCCTCTCTCGCTTCCGCTCAGCAAGCAAAACACACGCCCACGCCAGCCGAAACCCCACACAACACCTCGCTCCCCGTCACCCACGTCTCTCTCTACAAGAACGGCGTCGGCTTCTTCGAGCACACGGGCCACATCACCGGCAACACCGCCGTCACCATCGACTTCACCAGCGGCCAGCTCAACGATGTGTTGCAGTCCCTCACCGCCATCGACCTCAACGGCGGCCGCATCTCCGGCGCAGGCTACAACTCCACCACACCCCTCGACCAGCAGCTAAAAAATCTTCCACTCCCGCTCGGCGAAACCCCCACCAGCCTCGACTTCTACAACGCCATCCGTGGCTCCCGGGTTGAAGTCACCGGCAACGGCCCCGCCATCACTGGCCGCCTGCTCTCCATCGAAGAGCGCACCGTCCCCACGCGCGCCAATGATGAAAACCAGCCGACCAAGATGTTCCTCACCGTCGTCTCCGAACTCGGCGAAACACGCACCGTTGAACTCACCGGCTCCACCAGCGTCCACCTGCTCGACACCGCCCTGCACACCGACGTCACCCGCTACCTCCAACTCCTCGACGCCAATCGAAGCCAGGGCCTCCGCCACCTCACTCTGCAGGACAACGGCACGGGAACGCGCGAACTCCGCCTTAGCTACATTTCCGAGGTCCCCGTCTGGAAGTCCACCTACCGCATCCTCTTCACTGATCCCAAGTCCTCCGCCGACTCACAGTCCGCCACCCTGCAAGGCTGGTCCGTCGTCGACAACACCACCGGCGCCGACTGGATCAACGTGCAGCTCTCGCTCATCGCCGGAGCACCGCAAAGCTTCATCCAACCGCTCTCGCAACCCATCTACTCCCGCCGCCCCGAAGTCCCCATCGCCCAGGAAGCTCAGCTCACCCCGCAAACCTTCGACAGCAGCATTGAGGCCGATAAGATCGACAGACTCGGCGGAGGAGGACTATCCCCCTCCCCAAAGATGATGGCTAACGGAGGGCCTATGGCAGCCGCAGGCATAGGTTTCGGATCAGGTTCCGGCATCGGCCCCGGCTCCGGCGGAAATATGGGCGGCGGAGTCTATCGAGTTGGCGCTAAGCCCGCCGGTCCAGCCGTGTCCTATGAAGAAGCCGTGTCTGATTCGACACTCGCTAAAGCTTCAGCCGCAGGCTTCGATGATTTCTTCGCCTACAACCTCACCGAACCCGTCACCATCCGCAAAAACGAATCCGCCCTCGTCCCCATCCTCCAGACCAAGGTCACTGCCGATCGCGTCACCCTCGTCAACTACAACGGCTCATTCCTCTCTCAACCTCTCCGTGCTCTCTGGGTCACCAACACCTCGAACCTCACGCTCGACCGCGGCAGCTTCTCCATCGTCGAGAACGGCAACTTCGGCGGCGAGGGCCTGCTCGACCCCATCCACCCCAACGAGAAGCGCCTGCTCAGCTACGCCGCCGACCAAGCCGTCCACGTCACCACCGAGAGCAACAAGACCACCCAGCGCACCGGCAGCATCACCGCCGCGAAAGGCGTCCTCAAGGTCCATCACGACGAGATCCACGAGATCACTTTTGTCATCCACAACGCCGCCACCGAGACCCGCACCGTCGTCCTCGAAGAGCCCGTCGTCAACGGCTTCGTGCTCGACAGCGAGAAGAACCTCAACGACGATCCGAAACCCACCGAGACCACACCCACCGTCTACCGCTTCCGCGTTACCGTCGCCCCCGGCGCAACCGAACGCCTCCACTCCGGCGCCACCCGCAAAGGCACCACCACCTACGCCCTCGCCAACACGAACGACAGCCAGATCGCCTTTATCCTGCACGAATCGAACGACAATCCTACCCTCACCGCTGCGCTGCAACCCATTCTCGATGCCCGCCGCAAAGTCGCCGACGCTCAGACCGCCGTCGACCAGACCAACAAGCACCTCACCGACCTCCGCGCCGACGAAGACCGCCAGCGCGCCAACATCACCGCCCTCGCCAATGCCGACAAAGGCTCCCGCGACCGCTTTGTCCGCGACCTCAACACCACCGAAGACAACATCACCGCCGCACAGAAGGAGCTCACCACCCGCACCGCAGCGCTCGACACCGCCAAAGCCGACTTGTCCGCCCGCATCGAAGCGTTCCAGATCGACACCCACTAGTCCCAACCTGAAATGTGGTCTATCGACGACACGCTTTTCTCACGCTGCCAGCTGCAAGCGGCGTTACTCTTAAGCCACTACAGCGATACAAGAAACCCTCCCCAAGCTGTACCCCGCTCCTCCCAGGGAGTAGACAAAAGCGGCAGCCCTCTTCAGGCTGCCGCTTTTGTATTCCGTATTCATGCTTCTTCCTCGCTGCCCTTACGCCTGCGGCTTCGGAGTAAACAGCACAAACTTCGCCGACTCCGACTCCCAGTTCGCCAGCAACTGCTTGCCCAGCGAGCTGTGCGCCAGCTCGACATGCTCCGCGATCAGCGCCTTCAACGACGCCTGCTTCTCCGCCGCAACCTCGGCAAACGGCTGAGCCTCAAGGAACTCCGTGTGATACAGCGTCTCTGAGATCATCGTCTGCTTCGTGTCATAGATCCACGCCAGACCACCGGTCATACCCGCGCCGAAGTTGATGCCCACTTCGCCGAGGATCGTCACCACGCCGCCGGTCATGTACTCGCAGGCATGGTCCCCCACACCTTCAATTACTGCCGTCACGCCCGAGTTCCGCACCGCGAACCGCTCGCCCGCGCGTCCCGCCGCGAACAACCGCCCCGCCGTCGCACCATACAGCGCCACGTTGCCCAGCAGCACATGCTCCCAGCTGTTATGAGCCGCACGGCCTTCCGCACGCAGGATCAAATCAGCGCCCGACAGTCCCTTACCGACGAAGTCGTTCGCCTGCCCGGTCAGGATCAGCTTCATCCCCGTGCCGGCGAATGCGCCGAAGCTCTGTCCGGCGATGCCATGCAGATCGAACGTCACATCCGCATCGCCGATCTCGCCCTTCATCCTCAGCACCGAAAGCTCACCGCTCAGCCGCGCACCAACCGCACGATGCTCGTTCGTGATCTCGCTCTTCACCACGTAGGGCTCTTGCTTCTTTGCAGCCTCAATTGCAGGTGCCGTCCACGGCTCATCCAGCGGGCTATCGACACCCGGTCGAACGTTCTTCACGCCCGTCCAGTGCAGCGGGCCTTCGCCAATCTGCGACAGCACCGGAGTCAGGTCGAGGTTCCCATCGAAGCGTACCTGCTCCAGCAGATCGACGCGGCCAATCGCCGCCTCGAGGCTCGGCAGACCGAACTTCGCCAGCAGCTTCTGCAGATCAGCAGCCAGCTCATGGAAGAACGTCACCACGTGCTCCGGCTTGCCGCGGAACTTCGCGCGCAGATCTTCGCGCTGCGTCGCAATCCCCGTCGGGCAGGTATTCAGATGGCACTGACGCGCCATATCGCAGCCCAGCGCCACCAGCACAGCCGTTCCGAACGCATACTCGTCGGCACCCAGCAACGCAGCCACCAGCACATCCCGCGCCGTCGAGATGCCGCCATCCGTCCGCAGACGCACACGGTCGCGCATCCCATTCGCACGCAGACATTGCTGCGCCTCGCTCAATCCAAGCTCCCACGGGTTGCCCGCGTACTTGATGCTCGAAAGCGCCGCCGCACCCGTGCCGCCATTATTGCCCGCGACCACGATAAAATCCGCATACGCCTTCGCGACACCTGCAGCGACCGTGCCCACACCGCACCCCGAAACCAGCTTCACACCGACAGACGCCTTCGGATTCACGCGCTTCAGGTCATAGATCAGCTGCGCGAGATCTTCAATCGAGTAGATGTCATGATGCGGCGGCGGCGAGATCAAACTCACTCCCGGCTGCGCATGACGCAACCGCGCAATCAGCCCCGAAACCTTGTGCCCCGGCAGCTGTCCACCTTCACCAGGCTTGGCTCCCTGCGCCACCTTGATCTCGATCTCCTCCGCGTGCGCCAGATACTCCGCCGTCACACCGAAGCGACCTGAAGCAATCTGCTTGATCTTGTTATTCAGGTTGTAGTGGATCGCAGGCGCACTCACGAGTTCCGCGACGGCAGCACCGCCGCCAGTCTCCAGGTGCCCCATCTTCGCGACGGCCTTATCGTCGCTAAGGTGGGAAGGCATACCGCCCGGCCCAGAACCTTGCGGCTTGTAAACGTCACGATCCTCGCCACCCTCACCCGTATTCGACCGAGCGCCGAGCTGATTCATCGCAGCCGTAATCGTCTGGTGCGCCTCCGGGCTTAGCGAACCAAGGCTCATCGCACTCGCAATGAACTTCGTGCACAGGCTCTCCGGCTTCTCCACCTCATCCAGCGACAACTCCTCACCCGCCGGTCGAATCTCCAGCAGATCACGCAGCGTCACCGTCTCGCGTGCATCCATGTTGCGACTGAAGATCTGGAACGCGCTTGCCGGATCTGTCGAGGCAGCCACGCCACGCGCGCTGCCTACCACCGTCTGCAACGCCTTCACCGTCGGCGGCTGCCACGAATGCGGCTCAGCGCCTTCGGTCTTTCGGAAGCGGACCCAGCCAAAGTCCGGCAGCGCGGCGACCTCTTCCGCAGACAACCAGCTCAAGCGCAGGCGCCGATCCAGCTCTGAAAATCCAATGCCCGAAAGCGGCGCAGGCGTATTCGGGAAGCACCGCTCCACCACACTCTTATGCAGACCCAGAATGTCGAACTGGTGCGCGCCACGGTAGCTGTCCAGCACCGAGATACCCATCTTCGACATCACCTTCGCCAGCCCGGCATCAAGTGCCTTCAGCATCAGCGTTTCGCCGTCGACACCCTCAGGCTGCAGCGACTTCGCCGTCTCCAGCGCCAGCCACGGACAAACCGCTCCGACGCCATAGCCAACGAGTACCGCGGCATGATGAATATCGCGACAGTCTCCAGCCTCCACGGCAATGCCCGTCAGCGTGCGCAGACCGGCATCCACCAGCGCCTGATGCACCGCACCGGCCGCCATCGCCATCGGTATCGGCAGCAGCGTCGCACTCGCAGAACGGTCCGTCATCAGCAGCAGTCGAGCACCATTGCGCACCAACTCGACCGACTGACGGCAGAGATTATCGAGCGCCTGCACCAGCGTAAAGTTCGGAGCGAACACACACGGCAGCTCTTCCAGTCGCAGCGAATCCGCATGCGGATACGTCTTCGCACGCAGCGCAGCCATCTGCCCCAATGAAAGAAACACAGACTTCAGCGCGATACCCGGCAGCGGAGCGTTCTTATCCAGCAGATGCGCCCACGGACCAAAGCGCGTGCTCATCTTCACCACCACAGCTTCGCGCAGCGGATCGATCGCAGGGTTCGTCACCTGCGCAAATCGCTGCCGGAAGTACGCATACAGCGGTCGCGGGCTCTTCGCCAGGAACGCCAGCGGTGTGTCATCCCCCATGGACCACACCGCGTCCTTACCCGTTGCAGCCATCGGCTGCAGAATCATCTTCAGATCTTCCTGCGAGTAGCCAAAACCCTTATGCAGGTGGCTCAGATCGCCTGCAGGCTCGACTTCGAGCGGCAGCAGCGGAGTGTCCTCCACCAGCTTCGCGTACGTTGCCTTCGCGTCGAACGCATGCAGCATCTCTTCATTGTGATAGATCGCGTGCTCGTCCATATCGAGCGCAATCATCTGTCCCGGACCAAGCCGTCCGCTCTCCAGCACGGTGCCCGGATCGAGATCGACCAGGCCAGCCTCGCTGCCTGCCACCACAATGCCATCGGTCGTGATTGCATATCGACAAGGCCGCAGACCATTGCGATCCAACGCAGCTCCCACAGCCACACCATCCGAGTACGCAATCGCCGCAGGTCCATCCCACGGCTCCGTGCAACCGGAGTGATATTGCAGGAACGGGCTCTCGTAATGCACCGTCGCACGAGCAGGCGGCAGCAGCATACGTACACTCTCGGAGATCGTGCGGCCATTCTGACTGATCATCTCGATCGTCTCGTCAAGGCTCGTCGAATCCGTTCCGTCCTTCGTCAACACCGGCTTGCACTCCACCGGAAGCGTGAAGTCGCGCGCCGCCATGCGGCTGCGGTTTCCCCACACGGTGTTGATCTCGCCGTTATGCCCCAGCTTGCGGCCCGGCTGCGCTCGATGCCACGCGGGCGTCGTGTTCGTCGCATAGCGCTGATGGAACAGCGCGAACCGCGTCACATAGCTCGGATCAGCCAGATCCGGATAGAACTGCGGCAGCAGCGTGCCCATGCACATCGACTTATAGACCAGCGTCGTCGTCGACATCGAACAGACGTAGCCCGTCACCTCGCCCAGCTCTACCGCACGCTCGAACTGCTTGCGTGCCATGTACAGCCGACGTTCCATGCACTCTTCGTACTCCGGCGACTGCGGATCAGGCATCGTCACCTTCGGATACTGATTGCCAGCCTTCGGCTCCCGCGCATCCGCCACCAGCACCTGCCGAATCTTCGGCATGGTGCTCAACGCAATCTCACCCAGCACCTCGGGCCGCACCGGCACATCGCGCCAGGCTAGCACCGTCAACCCCTGCGATCGCAGCGAGCTCTCGATCACCGCCTCGGCCCGCATCTCTTCCTTGGGCAGAAAGATCATGCCCACGCCCAGCGGCGCATCGTCGGCGAGCGTTACACCGGTAGACTTCAACAGCAGTGCCCTCGGCACGCTCGTCATCACACCGATGCCGTCCGAGCTGGCTCCGTCCGCAGCCACAGCTCCGCGATGCGCCAGGCGCACCAGCGCCGTCAGCGCGTCTTCCAGAATTTTATGGCTGTATTTGCCAAGCACCGACGCCACAAACCCTACGCCGCACGAGTCATGGTCAAACCGGGCGTCCACCAGCGTCGGTTCGTCCGAATGAAGCAGGTCAACGGGAAGCCCCGTCGAGTCGGTCCTGTACTGCTTCTCCACAACACGCTTGGTCGCAGCGTGTCCGTTCTTGGCAAAATTATGGGACATAGCTAACTATACTTCCGTTTCTCGGGAGATTCAGGGCGTCGCGGCCCCTCTCCCCGTGAAATATTGCTAATCCGCGGACCCATAAGACCGGTCCGCCCAACATAGGCTGCTGATCCAGCCTTGACAAGGTGCTTTTGCATATTTATACATGAGAAGTGGATTTTTATGCAGCCTAGCCAACTCGGCAGGTTGAGGAAATCCACCCGTGGCGCTCTTTCGAGGCGTCACGTTTTTGTTTTCTTAATGCTTCCCGTGTCTCACTAAGAGTAATGCATGAAAAGCCAACGACACAACGCGATCAAAGACCTGCTGGTGAAGACGACCATCACCAACCAGGACGAGCTGCGTAAGCACCTCGTGACCCGCGGCATTCAGGCCACGCAGGCCACGCTCTCGCGCGACATCCGCGAGCTCAAACTCGTCAAAGGCCCCAGCGGCTACGCTCTCCCCTCCAACGCCGACGGCGAAGACGACATGCCCGAAACCGCCTCCGTCCTGCGCGACTTCGGCATTGAAATCCGCCAGGCCCAGAATCTACTTGTCCTGCATACCACCATGGGCGGAGCTCAGCCCGTCGCTGCCTCGCTCGACTCCGAAGAGTGGGAGGAGATCGTCGGCACCATCGCCGGCGATAACGATGTCCTCATTATCTGCCCGGATAACCCGACCGCCGCCATCCTCAAGGCCAGAATCGAGTCCTACCTTGTCTAGTGTGAACAAAAATTCGATAAAAGTTGCCGTCCTCGGAGTCAGTGGCTACTCCGGTGGCGAACTCGTACGCCTGCTCCTCGATCATCCCAAATTCGCAGACAATCCCCCGCTGCTGCTGGGCCGTTCCGGATCTGAAGCCGTCGCCCTCACCAGCCTGCAGCCGCAGCTCTCCGGCCTGCCCCACGCCGATGAACTCTCCGTCGTTCCCTTCGACTGGAAGCTCCTGAAAGAAGAAGGCGTCGATATACTCTTCCTCGCGACACCGCACGAGCAGTCGCGTGAAGACGTCCCCGCTGCCATCGCCGCAGGCATCCGCGTCATCGACCTCAGCGGAGCCTGGCGCCTGCAGCATGAGTCCAACCGCGCCGTCTATAAGCTCACCGACGCCGATCCAGCAGCCGCCGCCCAGCTCCAAACGGAAGCGGTCTACGGCTCACCCGAGCTGCACGCAGAGCAGATCAAGACCGCTCGCCTCGTCGCCAACCCCGGCTGCTATGCGACCTCCATCATCCTCGCGCTCGCGCCGCTCCTTCGCGCCAATCTCGTCGACCTCGACCACGGCATCATCTGCGACGCCAAGTCCGGCGTCTCCGGCGCTGGCAAGGCACCCACACCCGGCACGCACTTCATGTACGCGGCCGATAATCTCTCCGCCTATGCGGTCTTCGGCCATCGCCACACCGGCGAGCTGCTCGAACAACTCCATCTCAATGGCTCGCAGATCCAGTTCACGCCCCACCTGCTCCCCATTCCGCGCGGTATTTTATCGACGATTTACGTGCGTCTCGCCTCCCCCGGGAGCATCATAAGTATGCAGTCGTGTTTCGAAGACTTCTACGCCGATGCCCCCATGGTTCGCGTTCGTCGCTCCCCCGCCCTCCCGCAGATCCAGCACGTCGTCCGCACCAGCTTCTGTGATCTCGGCTTCCAGCTCGCGCCGAACGGCCACAGGCTCGTCATCATCTCCTGCCTCGACAACCTCCTGAAAGGCGCAGCCTCCCAGGCCATCCAGAACATGAACCTCATGGCAGGCTTCCCCCAATCCGAAGGCCTCCGATGACCTCCACAAATCTCCGTCATTCTGAGCGAAGGGCATAGCCCGCAGTCGAAGAACCCCGATCGCGCTCGCCTCAACCAAACCGCTCGAACCTTTTCACCCCGCTTTTGCTTTTGGAGTACCCATGAAATACGTAGTCAAACTCGGCGGCGCCACCCTCCAGGATGCAGAGCTCCTGCACACCTGCGCCAAGGCCATCACCCAGCTCGCCCAGGACGGCCACAAGGTCGCCATCGTTCACGGCGGCGGCGTCCAGCTCACCAAGCTCCTCGACCAGATGGGCAAGAAGTCCGAGTTCGTCGCCGGTCTCCGCATCACCGACGCCGAAACCCGCGACGCCGCCCTCATGGTGCTCGGCGGTCGAGTCAACAAGACGCTCGTAGCTGCTCTCACGCAATGCGGTCAGGAAGCCATGGGCCTTACCGGCGGCGATGGCCACGTCTTCCGCGCACGCAAGAAGAAGACCAACCCGGACCTCGGCTTCGTCGGCGAGATCGCCGCGACCGACCCCAAGTGGCTCGACGCCATCTGGACCATGGGCGCAGTTCCCGTCATCAGCTCCATCGCCCTCGGTTTCGACGGCGAGTACTACAACATCAACGCCGATGAGATGGCCTCCGCCACTGCCGTCGCCACCAACGCCGACGCCCTCGTCTTCCTCACCGACGTACCCGGTGTCAAAGGCGCGGACGGCAACGTCATGCGCTGGCTCTCCCTCAAAGAAATCCCCGCACTCGAAGCTTCAGCCGTCGTCACCGGCGGCATGCTGCCCAAGCTCAAGGCCTGCAAAGACGCTCTCACTGCAGGCGTCCGCAGAGTCCGCATTCTGCCCGCACAGTCCGCGGCACTTTTACCCGACCTGATCAGCTCCCGCGTTAATGATGGAACGGAGGTAATCGCAGCATGACCCGACGATATCTTTCACAACTCTGTCATTCTGAGCGGACCCTGAGAGCATCGAAGGGGTAGCCGAAGAACCCCGACGCTCCCCATCCCATCTCAGCTGTTCGAACCATTTTCACCGCGACTCACGAGGACCACGAACATGTCCGTCACGAACGAAACCACCCTCGCCGAACTCCAGGCGGCCGAATCCCGTCTTCTCCTCCAGACCTACGAGCGCTATCCGCTGCTCTTCGTCTCCGGCAACGGCGTCCATCTGCGCGACGAGCACGGCACCGACTACCTCGACCTGCTCTCCGGCATCGGCGTCTGCGCCCTCGGCTACAACCATCCGGCGATCAACTCCGCGATCACCACGCAGGCGCACCAGCTTATCCACACCAGCAACCTCTTCTACCATCGCGGGACTACAGAGCTTGCTTTGCGTTTGACTGAGCTGACAGGCCTCGACCGCGTCTTCTTCTGCAACTCCGGCACCGAAGCCTGGGAGGCCGCACTGAAGCTCGCCCGCGCCAACGCAGAGATGCTTCGCTCCGAAGGCAAACACATCGGCACCCGCTTCATCGCGCTCGAAAACAGCTTCCACGGCCGCACCATCGGCTCCGTCGCCACCACACACAAGGCCAAGTACCGCGAGCCCTTTATGCCCGTGATGCCCGACGTCGTCTTCGTCCCCGCCAACGACGTCGCCGCCCTGCGCGCTGCCTTCTCCAACGAAGTCTGCGGCATCGCCCTTGAAGTCCTTCAGGGCGAAGGCGGCATCAACCCCGTCACCGACGAGTTCCTCACCGTCGCCCGCGAACTCTGTGACTCCACCGGCGCGCTCCTCCTCTGCGACGAGATCCAGTCCGGCATGGGCCGCACCGGCAAGTGGTGCGCCTACCAGCACTACAGCGTCCTGCCCGACGTCACCACCCTCGCTAAGCCCATGGCTGGCGGCGTTCCCATCGGCGCGATGCTCTGCACCGACGCCGCTGCTCGCTCGATCACCCCCGGCATGCACGGGACCACTTTCGGTGGAAACCCCTTGGCAGTGGGAGTCGCCATCGCCGTCATCGACGAGATCAAGCGCGCGCATCTGCTCGACCACGTCAACTCCGTCGGCAACTACTTCCTCGCGCAGCTTCGCTCTCTACAGTCGAAGCACGACGCCATCAAGGAAGTGCGCGGCAAGGGCCTCATGATCGGCCTCGAACTGCACTCCGCCGACCTCGCAAAGTCCGTCCTCGGCGAGATGCTCAAGCGCCACATCATCCTCAACCGCACGCACGAAACCGTTCTGCGCTTCCTGCCGCCCTACCTCATCACCACACATCACGTCGACCAGACGATCGCCGCACTCGACGAACTTCTCACGCAACACATCGGTTCTCAGTTCTCCGTCGTAAGTTCACAAGAACGAAAATAGAGACCGGCCCCAAGAAGTGTCATCGACATACAACTGAGAACAAACAACTGAGAACTGAGAACCCCCTATGGATAACAAGACCATCGTCATGAACGCACCCAAATCCGAAAAGTCCAAAGCCACCCTCGGCATCCAGTCCGACACCGCCTTCACCGAGACCGCCAAAGGCATCTCAGGCCGTGACCTCGTCTCCATCGCCGATCTCTCCGTGCAGGAGATGGCCGCCATCATGGAACTCGCTCACGCCGTCAAGGCCGCGCCCGAAGACTTCCGCCACGCCCTCGATGCCAAGCAGATGGTGCTCATCTTCGAGAAGGCATCGCTCCGCACCCGCCTCACCTTCGAAACGGCTATGAACACCTCCGGCGGCAACGCCATGTTCTACGACCAGACCAAGGAGCCCCTCGGCGAACGCGAGTCCATCCCCGACGTCGCCCGCAACCTTGAGCGCTGGATGCACGTCATCGTCCTCCGCACCTACTCGCACGAGACCATCCTCGAACTCGCCGCGAACTCCCGCGTGCCCGTCATCAATGCACTCTCCGACCTCGAGCACCCCTGCCAGGCCATCGCCGACTTCCTCACCCTCGAAGAGCGCTTCGGCTCCGTCGAAGGCCTCAAGTTCACCTACGTCGGCGACGGCAATAACGTCTGCCACTCCCTCATGCTCGCTGGCGCGCTCCTCGGCGTCCACGTGACGGTTGCTACCCCTAAGAATTTCGCTCCGAAGCTGGAGATCGTCCACAAGGCCATCGAGATCGCCGAACAGACCGGCGCGACCCTCACCCTCACCAACGACCCCGTCAAGGCCGCCACCGGCGCCGACGCCATCTACACCGACGTCTGCACAAGCATGGGTCAGGAGCACGAAGCCGCCCGCCGCGCCCCCATCTTCAAGCCCTTCCAGGTCAACGAACAGTTAATGGCGCTCGCACAGGAGTCAGCAGTCTTTATGCACTGCCTCCCCGCCCACCGCGGAGCCGAGGTCACCGACGCAGTCCTCGACGGCCCCCAGTCCGTAGTCTTCGACCAGGCCGAAAACCGTATGCACGCCCAGAAGGCCATCACCCTCATGCTCCTCGGCGGCGCAAAGCGTCTCCCAAAACCCACTCGCCGCAAGTAGCATTTTGTTTGTCATTTCCGAAGGGAATCTGCGTTTCGCTCGGATTAGCAACGATGCATAAAGGTCTCTCAACTATGGCGAAAGAACAAATTAGGAAGCAGATCTACGATCTTTCCGCCCAAGACTTCTTGGAGCATCTGATCTGGGAGTTCTGCTCTGACGAAGAGGACGTCGAAGACCAAGACGAAGCAACTGTAAAGCCGTCTGAAGATCTCGAAGTTCCGGGTTACTCTCCGGGAGTTTACGTTGTCGCTGCAGACGTCACCTTTGGCAATGGAGCTCGCGGCGAAGGCTATCTCTACTCTGGCCCACCTGATGACATCAGTTGTGTGCAGCCGAACATCTTGCTGCCAACCGGCCAGGTGAACTTATGGCTTGGTCGCATGCAATACACAATCGAGTGGGATGCTCGGGTGAGCAGCAGCATGAATCTTTTAGGACGCGATGAGGAATTGTTCCCCATGACGTTCGATACCAAAACTAACGTGAACGGCGCTCCACTCAAGGTGAAGGCTGAAGGCTTCCTAGCGTTGACCCCCGAGGGTCTCATAATCCGGATCTATTGATTCGGCCCAAAGCATAATTCAAAAGGTCTATAGATCATGTCCGTCATTCTCGAATCCCTCCCCACCGGCCAAAAGGTCGGTATCGCCTTCTCCGGCGGCCTCGACACCTCCGCCGCCCTCCACTGGATGAAGCAGAAGGGCGCGCTGCCCTACGCCTACACCGCCAACCTCGGCCAGCCCGACGAGACCGACTACGAGGCCATCCCGCGCAAGGCGCTCGAATACGGCGCCGAGAAGGCCCGCCTCATCGACGCACGCGGTCCGCTCGTCCGCGAAGGCATCGCCGCTCTGCAGGCTGGAGCCTTCCACATCTCCACCGCGGGCATCACCTACTTCAACACCACGCCCATTGGCCGCGCCGTCACCGGCACCATGCTCGTCACCGCCATGAAGGAAGACGGCGTCAACATCTGGGGTGACGGCTCCACCTTCAAGGGCAACGACATCGAACGCTTCTACCGCTACGGCTTGCTCGTCAACCCCGACCTTAAGGTCTACAAGCCCTGGCTCGACACGCAGTTCATCGACGAGCTCGGCGGCCGCAAGGAGATGTCCGAGTTCCTCATCGCCTCCGGCTTCGACTACAAAATGTCGACCGAGAAGGCCTACTCCACCGACTCCAACCTCCTCGGCGCAACGCACGAAGCCAAGGACCTTGAACACCTCACCACCAGCATGAAGATCGTCGCTCCCATCATGGGCGGCGTCTCGTTCTGGAAGGGCGACGTCGACGTCAAGCCCGAAGAGGTAACCATCACCTTCGAAGAAGGCACCCCCGTCGCTCTCAACGGCAAGCACTTCGACGACCTCGTCGCACTCATGTACGAGGCCAACACCGTCGGCGGTCGCCACGGCCTCGGCATGTCCGACCAGATCGAGAACCGCATCATCGAAGCCAAGTCGCGCGGCATCTACGAAGCCCCCGGCCTCGCTCTGCTCTTCATCGCCTACGAGCGCCTCATCACCGGCATCCACAATGAGGACACCATCGAGCAGTACCGCGAGAACGGCCGCAAACTCGGTCGGCTTCTTTACCAGGGTCGGTGGTTCGACCCCCAAGCCCTCATGCTGCGCGAAGCCGCCCAGCGCTGGATCGCAAAGCCGATCACCGGCAGCGTCACCCTCGAACTGCGCCGCGGCAACGACTACACCATCCTCAGCACCGACAGCCCGAACCTCACCTTTGCCCCCGAACGCCTCAGCATGGAGAAGACCGAATCGAGCTTCAGCCCCAAGGACCGCATCGGCCAACTCACCATGCGCAACCTCGACATCACCGACACCCGCGCCAAGCTCCAGACCTACGCCAAGTCAGGCCTCATCAACCTGAGCCAAGGCACCGAGATGCCACAGCTCACCACCACCATCGACAAGGATTAGCATTCGCCTTAAAGTGCCAACGGCGCAATATAGATTCGACATTAGCGAAAGGAGCCCATGGAGATCACGACCGAACAGCAAATGGAAACGGACTTTGATTGGTTCTGCGTTGATGATGAGGCCCAAATCGCACATTTCACAACTGCTGGATTCAAGCGCCTGCCCAATTCAGTTGTCGAAAGCATAGGAAATCAAGCAACGCTCCTCAACTACTTTGAACAAGAGCTTGTTCTTAGCTCTGAATACAAGGTTGACCCCGAACTCACAAGAGAGGTCAGCGATCCGACTGAGTGCTACTTAAAATCATTCGCCAGGATGGCGTGTCGCGGCTTGTACTCATTCGATATCGAGACCTATGCCAGCGAAAGGACAAATTACTTTCGCGTTGCGATACCGATAGCTCCCCTAAGTGCGGATGAATTGCCAAAGCCGATTCGTCAGATTCTCGAAAAAACGCGCTGGCGCGGAATACCATTCAATTTGCTCTCTCGTATTCCATACAAGAGCACTTTGGCTTTATAAACTGCCGCATCACAATCGATTAGAGATCGAGAACCAAATATGTCATCGCAACCAACCAAAATGTGGTCCGGCCGCTTCCGCGAGCCCCTCGACCGAACCTTCGAGCAGTGGCAGCGCAGTTTCCCCTTTGACTGGCGCCTGATCCCGCAGGAGGTCGCCGCCAGCAAGGCACACGCGCAGACCATCGCCGCCGCCGGCATCCTCACCCCCGACGAACTCGAGAAGATGCTCACCGGCCTAGACGCCGTAGCGCAGCGCCCCCTCAACTGGGCGCACCGCATCAGCGCCACCAGCGGCCAGGTAGACTACGAGACCTCCAACTCACAGGTCGCCTCCGCCATCGTCGCCTCCGCGCCGCAGGCCGAAGACATCCACCACTACGTCGAGCTCGAACTCACACGCGAGGTCGGCACCCTCGCCCTCAAGCTCCACACCGGCCGCAGCCGCAACGAGCAGATCGCCACCGACATGCGCCTCTTCGTGCGCGATGCCATCGACGCCACCCTCTCCGGCCTCCGCGAATGGATGCTCGCCCTCATCGCGTTGGCAGAAGCAAACAGCGACGCCGTTATGCCAGGCTACACGCACCTCCAGCGCGCCGAGCCGGTGCTCATCCCGCACTGGCTCCTCGCCTACGTCTCCATGCTCGAACGCGATTTCTCCCGCTTCGTCGACGCGCGCAACCGCATGAACTTCTGCCCCCTTGGCAGCGGAGCCATCGCAGGCGCCACGCTCGCACTCGATCGCTCGATCGCCGCGAAGGCCCTAGGCTTCACCGCGCCTACACCCAACTCCATGGACGCTACCTCCGACCGCGACTTTATGCTCGACTTCGCGCAGGCAGCCTCCACCCTCGGCATCCACATCTCGCGCTTCAGCGAAGAACTCACCCTCTACGCCACCGCCGAGTTCGGCTTCGTCGATCTTCCTGAGGCCTTCTCCACTGGCTCCTCCGCGATGCCGCAGAAGAAGAACCCCGATCTCACCGAGCTCACCCGAGGCAAGTCCGCTCGCCTGCTCGGGTCCGCCACCGCCCTCGCAACCCTCGTCAAAGGCCTGCCTCTCGCCTACAACAAGGACCTGCAGGAAGGCCAGGAGCAGATCTTCGACATCGCCGACACCCTCGCGGGCCTCTTCAGCGTGCTGCCCAACTTCACGCACAAGCTCACCTTCCGCACCGCCCGCATGCAGCAGGCAGCCGAGTCCGGCTACCTCAACGCGATGGCCGCCGCCACCTACCTCAGCAACAAGGGCCTACCCTTCCGCAAGGCGCATGAGGTCATCGGCAACGCCGTCCGCCTCGGCCTAGACAAGGGGTTGGAACTCAATGCTCTCCCCATCGCCGACCTTCGCGAACTCAGCGATTACTTCGCCGCAGACTTCTTCGACGCCATCACGCTCAAGGCCACACTCGATTGCCACGACGTCACCGGCGGCACCGCAACCCACCGCGTCGCCGAAGCCCTCACCACAGCAAAGACCCGCGTTCAATCTTTACAACCGTCATCCTGAGCTAAATCGCTGCCCTCACATTTAACATTGTCATCCTGAGCGCAGCGAAGGATCTGCTTTTGAACCACCACCAACCCCGAGGAACCCGTAGTTGCCTGACACCACCACCCAGTCCGACGCCACCAACGATCTGCAGAACGCAGACCTGGGCACGCCCACGCGAAGCCTCTCGCCCTCCACGCCAGAGTTCCGCATGATCACGGTCCACAAAGCCCACCTGCAGGACGCGCGCAACGTCTTCGACCTCGTGAACTCCCTCTCGCACGACGGCACACTCCTGCGCCGCTCGTATGCCGAGATCTGCGAGAACATCCGCGACTTCACCGTAGCCTGCATCGCGAAAGAAGATGGTGAGCATGAATTCATCGGCTGTGGCGCGCTCCACCTCTACGGCCCACATCTCGCCGAGGTCCGCTCCATCGTCGTCAAGCCCGAAGCCCGCGGGCTCGGCGCAGGCGACGCCATCCTCGAAGCTCTCATGGCAGAAGCCGAAGAGCATCAGATCATGTCCGTCTGCCTCTTCACCCGTATCCCCGCCTACTTCGAGCATCTTGGTTTTCGCGTCGCTGAACGCGATGCCATGCCCGACAAGATCTACAAGGACTGCCAGACCTGCCCGCGCCTCTACGCCTGCGATGAAGTCGCCATGGTCAAAGGTCCGCTACCCAAGGTCACGGTCCTCGGCCCCAGCGACATCCAAAAGCCCGAGATGGCCGAAACCCATCTGGTGCAGTTGCAGCTCACCCCCACTGGCACGAGCCGCTAAAGCTCCCTCATTCCTATCCTCAAAAAACAGTGGCCGCGCGATCTCTCGCGGCCACTGCACTTTCATTCAAAGCCAACATAGTTGGCTCTTCGTTTTACTGCTCGCTACCAGTCGGAGCCGGAGCCGCCGAAGCACTCTGGTCCGCGCCACCGGTGATGCCTTGGTTTACAAGGATCGTCACAACTACGCGACGATTCTCCTTCTGTCCCGAACGCGAGTGGTTATCGGCCACCTGGTTTGTGGTGCCCATCGCAGCGGGCGCCAGAATGCGCGTAAGCGGGATCGCGCCGCTCTGCTGGATGATCGTAAGAACCGCATCAGCACGCTCTGCACTCAGACGCTGATTCACTGAGGGCGAACCTACCTTCGAAGCGAAGCCCTGCACCTGCACCATGAAGCCCTGCGTATTGGCAGCCGTCTTCAGGAAGTCCTCGAGCTGGTCCTTATCGGCCTTGCTCACCGCTGCACTTCCATTGCGGAAGTTTACGGTCATCGAGCCTTTCTCTACATACTGATCAAGCTGACCAATGCGACCATTCGTCTTGCCAATACCCGATTGAGCCGCCTGCGCGTCTTGAGCCTCCTGCGCCTGATTAGCAGCAATCGTCTGCTTGCTTGTCTCGATGTCCGCCTGTGCCGACTCGATATCGCGACGTGCGCTGCGGATAGCATCCTCGTGTGCAGCAACCTTCGCGTTCACCGGCGTCAGACCTGCGTCGATCTGCTTAGCCGTCTTCATCGATCCGCTCGTATACTCAACCTTCTTCGCGACGAGCTTGTGGTCCGCATCGAATGCACCATCGACCTTCACCTGCAGGCCGGGTACCAGCGCCGCAACGCCTAGATCCTTGTGGCTCCATCCGAACATGCCACCCTTCTGCGTAGCGGGGGTGTTGTCACTCAGCACGACAATCTGTCTCTGGCTGTCGCCTGTCTTCACATACATGGTTGAGCCATCGCGACCAACGATCATGCCCTGTACAGTCGCCTCTTGAGCTGCTGCTACCGATACACCTGCAAATGCGAGTACAGCGAGTGCCGTTCCGAACCCATGAACCTTTTTGAAACCAATCTTGTTATTCATGCAATCTTCCCTTCTTTCTGTCGGGTCCGCAGCGATGACTTGCTGCAACTACTGACCGTATGAATTCGCCGTGGAACCTCCGGGGAAGTTCCACAATGGAGATGACAGTAAGACGGTCTACCCCTAATGGGGGATGCCCGATTTTGGAAGAAACATTAAAACAAAAATCCAGATTCCCATAGAAGCTTGCAAGTCCCATTGATTCAACACAGCGCCGAGACGCGAAGAATTCTGATTACCAGGCATTCCAGTATCCATCTCGTTCGCTCATCGCGATCTTCCGCCCAAACAACTCGCTTAGTTGCTCCGCAGTCAGCAGTTCACTCTTCGATCCATCCGCAATCACGCGCCCCTCACGCATCATCACGATCCGCTGCATCTCCGGCAGGATGTCCGCGATGTGATGGGTAATCAGCATGATTGCCGTCCCCTTCCCTGCAAGCCCGCGTAGCAGCTCGCGTAGGTCATGCTGAGCTCCGAGGTCCAGCGCGTTGCTAGGCTCATCCAGCAGCAGCATCTGCACCTCGCCCTGCTTTGCATCGAGCGAAGTCCCTGCCAGCGCACGCCCAATCATCGTCCTTCGCTGCTGTCCTGCCGACATCTGACCCACCAGCTTGTCGCGCATCTTCTCCGCTCCCACCAGCACCAGAATCTCCTCGGCACGCTCACGCATCTCCGCCGTCACCGTAAGGTTCGGCCACAGAGTCGAGCTCGAAAAAAATCCCGTCACGATCGCATCGAAGCATGTAGTCGTCAGCGTCTGCCGCCCCGGCAACTCCGCACTCACCACACCCATGCGCCGCTTCAACTCCGTAAGGTCCCACCTCTCTCGCCCCATGATCCGCACCTGCGTCTCTGGCTTCGCTAACGGGTAACACTCACACGTCATCGTCTTCAGCAGCGTCGACTTCCCACACCCATTCGGTCCCAGGATTGCGAGATGCTCCCCAGCTTCAATCTTCAGGCTCAAATCCTGCAACACCACGTTCTCACCGCGAGCCACATACACATGCTGCAAATCCACCAAGGCATCGATCAAAACTCTTCCTCCACCCTTTGAGTCTACGAGTTCAAAATGAAAAAGCGGCCTTCGCGGCCGCCTTATGCATTGTTCTAATCTCGCGATGCTCAATCCTTATCGCAGCTACTCGCCTTCTTCAAAGCCGCGATTCCACTTCGAAATCACACGCGTCTCACGCTCGAAGCCAAGCACGCTCACACTTCCGGTGCCCAGCCCAAACAACTTCCCGCCAGTAGCTGGTAGCCCAATCCAACGTGCCGCAAGAATGCGCAGAATATGAGCATGAGCAAACAGCGCCACCTGACCCGCATCCCCCGCAGCCGCTAACGCCCGAGCAATCACCTTGTCCGCACGCTCGCCCACATGCTCCACGGCCTCACCATCAACGATCGGGTCCGTCCACACGCTCCATGTCGGCCCATACTTCTCGCGCATCTGCTTGGTCGTCTTGCCTTCACTCTCGCCGTAGTTCCACTCCATCAGGTTCTCGTCCACCTGCGCCACATCGCCATACCCCGCAATCGCGCACGTCTCCTTCGCCCGAGACATCGGGCTCGTCAATACCGCAGCAAACATCCTGCCGTTCAGATATTCCTTCAACTCCACCGCCCGCTGACGCCCATGTTCGGTCAGCGCAATATCGCTCGTACTCGTATGTTGCCCACTCAGACTCCACTCCGTCTCACCATGCCGAATTAACCAAAGCTCCACACCCATGCCACTATCTCCTTCCGCGATCCCGCGTTCTCTCTGAACCTATCACTTTGAACCTGCAAGATTCATTTGACATGAATCCAGCGCTCTGATCTACTTTGCAATGTAAAGTGAAACTCCCATGAGCGACCTTCACAAAGCGTTAGGCGACATCAGCACCATCCGCAGAGAGCTTGCCCGCTCCACGCAGTTCCGCGGCTACGGCCCAGCAACCCTCGCGACCACCGGCGTTCTCGCAGTGGTCGCCGCTTTCATCCAGGCGCACTTTGTCCCGGAACCCGCACAGCATCCACTCGCCTACCTTCGCGTCTGGGCGTCGCTGGCGCTCCTCTGCGCCTCACTCACCGCAGCGCAGATGATCACCCGCTCGCGCCGCATGCACTCTGGCCTCTCGAACGAGATGCTGCGGCAGGCGGCCGAGCAGTTCCTGCCCGCCCTCGCAGCTGGCGTGCTCCTTACCCTCGTCATGCTCCGCCACTACAACCCTGCCAGTTTCTGGTTGCTCCCGGGCCTCTGGCAGATCGTCTTCAGCCTCGGCGTCTTCGCCTCCTGCCGATTCCTGCCGCGCCCCATGCTCGCCGCCGGCGTTTGGTATCTCGCCAGCGGTCTTATCTGCCTTGGCTTCGGCAACGCCCGCACGCTCAGTCCCTGGACCATGGGCCTCGCCTTCGGCTGCGGGCAGCTGCTCGTCGCCACTATCCTCTACCTCTGCGCACCGGAGCTCGACCATGACGCCTGAAATTCCAGCCAGCAAGGGCCGCTTCGCCTACGAAGGTCTGGACCGCGTCATCCATGAGCGCGCCCGCCTCAGCGTCCTCACCTCCCTCATCACCAATCCAAAAGGTCTTCTCTTCAACGAACTCAAGCAGCTCTGTTCACTCACCGACGGCAATCTCAGTCGCCACCTCAGCGTCCTCGAAGCAGAAAAGATGGTTGAGCTCCTCAAGGAAGACGATCGCTCCCGCCCCCAAACCATCTGCCGCATTACCTCCACCGGCCGCAAACGGTATCTCGAATACCTCACCACGCTTGAGCAGGTCGTCAAAGACGCAGCAAAGATCGCCAGCGAATCCCCTGCTCCCAAGTCGCTGCGCAACCTCAAGCCGACCCGCGCCTGACCCTTTTTTGCCCAATCACTTTGCAATACAAAGTGAAACCACAAGCTTCACCAGGAGAGAACCATGAAACGGACCATCACCCTCAAGCTGTTCATCATCGGCATCCTCACACTCGTCATCTGCCTCGCTCTCTTCATGGTCAACGGCACCATCAGCGAGCGCCAGGCCTACAGAGACGAGGCCATCAAGAGCATCGAATCCAGCTACGCCGGTCCGCAGACCCTTATCGGTCCCATCCTCGTCCGTCCTTACACCGAAGCCACCACCACCGTCGAGCGCGACGACAAAGGTACCCTGCGTTCCGTTCCGCACGTCGCCAGCCTCAACGCCATCTCGTTCCCGCAGACCTTTGACCTGCGCGGCAAACTCATCCCCAGCGAACGCCACCATGGCCTCTACAACGTCACCGTCTACGAGTTCAACGGTCATCTGCGCAGCGGAATCACCATCGTCGATCCGCACACTACAGGCACCATCACCTGGGGCGAACCCTACCTTGCTCTCTCCGTACAGGATGTCCGAGGCATCGTCGGCACGCCCGCTGTCACCATCAATGGAGCCCCTGCCGCCATACTGCAAGGCGGAGAAAACCTCAGCGGCTGGCAGCCGAATCTGCACATCCCTCTGTCCGACCTCAACGCTGCGAACGGGCACCTCGATATCGCCATCGACATGGCACTAGCGGGCACTCAGCAACTCAGCATCGCTCCCATCGGCAACTCCAACCACGTCGAACTCGCCTCCACGTGGCGCTCACCCCTCTTCGACGGCCAGTTCCTTCCCCGCTCTCGCGACGTCGGCCCGCAAGGCTTCAACGCATCCTGGGATCTCTCGTCACTCGCAGCCGGAACGCAACTCCAGCTACAGGCCTCCAAACCCATCGACCTCCTCAGCGTAAGCCTGCTTACCCCCATCGACCCCTACAAACTCTCCGACCGCGCCACCAAGTACGGCATCCTCTTCGTCCTCCTCACCTTTGGCGGCTTCTTCCTCTTCGAGATGATCAAGCAGCTTCCCATCCACCCCATCCAGTACCTTCTCGTCGGCTTCGGCCTCGCCATCTTCTTCCTTCTGCTCATCAGCTTCTCGGAACACATGCCCTTTGCCCTGGCCTATCTTGCCTCCAGCACCGCCTGCATCGGTCTCCTCACCTTCTACCTCGTCTACGTCCTGCAAAGCTTCCTCAGAGGCCTCGGGTTCGGCGCCATGCTCACCACGCTCTACGCTGCTGTGTACGGTCTGCTCATCAGCGAAGACAACTCCCTCATCCTTGGCTCTCTGCTACTCTTCGCCGTGCTCGCCATCGTCATGGTTGTCACGCGCAGAATCGACTGGTACAAGACCGCAGTCACAGCCGACACCTCCTCCACGCCTCCACCGCCGCCTCCACCCGACCTCGATTACCGCGGAATTCGCCTATCGCATTAAACAAGTGAGAGGCGGCTAACCAAGCCGCCTCCTCACTGCCCTTCTTTGAAACGAGCGACGTTCGCACGAGCGTTATTCCTTAAGCCGCAGACTCTCGATCAAAGCCGCCAGCGCGGCAGGCTGATTCCGCCGACTTGGATAGTAAAGAAAGTACCCGGGAAACGTTGGACACCAGTCCTGCAGCACCTGCACCAGCTTTTTCTTGGCAATCAATTCCGCTAGCATCGCCTCCATCGCTGTCCCGATCCCCACTCCATCCAGAACCGCCTGAGTTACCAGCTCTGGATCATCGAACGACACCGGTCCCAGAGGATTCACCGTCAATACTTTCCTGCCTTTTTCAAACTCCCAGCGGTACACACTATTGCTGAAACGGAACCCAATGCACGCATGGTCCTTCAGGTCCTGCGGGTGGCGCGGAATCGCATTCGATTCGAAGTACTTCGGTGACCCCACCACCGCCAGACGCATCTCCTTCGTTACCCGCACCGCGATCATGTCCCGCTGAATGAACTCCCCCAGCTGTACACCCGCGTCATACTCCCCCGCCACCAGGTCCACCGGATCATTCGAAGACGTCACCTCCAGCACAATCTCCGGATACATCCGTGCAAACCTCGCCAGCTTCGGCAGCAGCACCATCTTCGTTGCCGTTCGCGGAATGATTAGCCGAATCCGTCCCGCCGGACGCTCTCGCTGCTTCATCGTCTCCGCCACCGCCGTCCCAATCCGCTCCAGCGCCGGCGCAAGCTCCTGCAACAACGCCGCACCAGCCGCCGTGGGAGACACACTCCGCGTCGTTCGCGCCAGCAACTGCACCCCCAGCCGCTTCTCCAAACCGCGCATTGAATGGCTCAACGCAGACTGCGATATCCCTAGCCTCACTGCCGCCCTCGTAAAGCTTCTCTCCTCCGCCACCGCAGCAAACACCGAAAGATCACTCAAATCGTTTCTCATGATTCATGAATGCTACTCATAACTCTTTGCCGTCGCAATCGTCTTGTATCATGAGCAACCGCATCCTAACCTATATCAGTACGCGTGGCTCTTCAGGCATCTCAGCCCTGGCCACAGAGGAGAAACAATGCAAAAGCGCACACTCGGGAAAAGCGGCCTCGAAGTCTCAGCACTCGGCCTCGGCTGCATGGGCCTGAGCTTCGGTCTCGGCCCCGCCACAGAAAAGTCGGAAGCCATCAAGCTCATCCGCGCCGCCGTCGAACGCGGCGTCACCTTCTTCGATACCGCAGAGGTCTACGGCCCGTTCGTCAACGAAGAAGTCGTCGGCGAAGCCCTCGCCCCGTTCCGCAAAGATGTCGTCATCGCCACCAAATTCGGTTTCCAGGCCGACCCCAACAACGATGGCAAGTGGACCTCCACCAACAGCAAGCCCGAACACATCAAGCAGGTCGTCGATGCCTCTCTCAAGCGCCTGCAGACAGACACCATCGATCTCCTTTACCAGCATCGCGTCGATCCCAACACGCCCATCGAAGAGACCGCAGGAGCCGTCAAGGACCTCATCGCCGCCGGCAAAGTCAGACACTTCGGCCTCTCGGAAGCCGGCGCAAAAACCATCCGCCGCGCCCACGCCGTTCAGCCCGTTACAGCCCTCCAAAGTGAGTACTCGCTCTTCTGGCGAGAGCCCGAGGAGTCGGTCATGCCGACACTCGAAGAGCTCGGCATCGGCTTCGTTCCCTTCAGCCCCCTAGGAAAGGGCTTCCTCACCGGCAAGATCGACGCCTCCACCAAGTTCGACAGCTCGGACTTCCGCGCCATCGTTCCTCGCTTCACCGAAGAGAATCGCAAAGCCAATCAGTCCATCGTCGACCTCGTAACCAGGTTCGCCGAGCAAAAGAACGCCACCCCCGCACAGGTCGCCCTCGCCTGGCTCCTCGCACAGAAGCCCTGGATCGCTCCCATCCCTGGCACAACCAAAATCTCGCGCCTCGAAGAAAACCTCGGCAGTGCCACGCTCGAGCTCACCCCGGACGACCTCCGCTCGCTCGACGAAGCCTCGTCTGCCATCAAGATCGCAGGCGAACGCTATCCCGAAACCCATCGCAAGCTGATCGACCGCTAGGGATACTCCGATTAGGTCCGATTCACCTTACCAGCTATTTTCATTGTCCTTCCCTCAGGGAATCTGCGTTTTGTCGGGGCAGGCGCGGCAACTTCAGGACCGAATCAGACCTTCCCAAGCCCATCCATCAACGGAAGCACCATCTACCTGCACACCTCCCATTCAGGATGTGTGCAGGTAAGCTTGCTTGGTAGGCAGACGTATTCCCACCAGTTCCTGAAAGGACACTATGAAAATCACCCGAGTAGGTACCATCCCCTCCATGGTCGGCCCCGCCGACTGGTTCACCGGCAGTGTCCGCGTCGACTCCCTCTTTCCACCCGACGGCGGTCGCCACTCCAACGGTGGCCTCGTCACCTTCGAACCCGGTGCCCGCACTCGCTGGCACACCCATCCCGCCGGCCAGACCATCCTCATCACCCAGGGCCTCGGCTGGGTTCAGCGCGAAGGCAGCCCCGTTGAAGAAGTCACACCCGGCGACATCGTCTTCTTCGAGGTCGGCGAACGCCATTGGCATGGTGCCTCGCCGCTCATGGGCATGTCGCACATCGCCATCACCGAAGTCCTCGACGGCAAAGCCGTCGACTGGCTCGAACCCGTCACCGACGAACAATACAAGAAGTAGTCGCCTCGCAAACCGCAGACCTCACCGCCTCCGTAAGAGAATCTTCGCCACAGCACCGCTGCATCCCGTAACTCGCGCCACATCAAAACACACCCTCCAACTCAGGACATCTCCCTCATCCTCATCCGCGTCTACACCTTTATCTGCTGTAAGTCAGGCTTAGGAGCGCGGAAAGCGTATGTCACATCCATTCGACCTCGGGCCTGAACCCGATGAATTTGCTGAAGAAGAGCACCAGCTCGCAAAGTCTGGCCTCAACCTCGAACTCAGCCGCCGCCGCTTCGTTCAGGCAGCTGGAGTTCTCTCAGCCGTCGCCACCGTCGGCCTGCCCGGGCCTCTCTTCGGCGAAAAACCAGCCACCTCCGGCCAGGCTGTCACCCTCAAGGTAAACGGTCAGACGCAGGCGCTCAACGTCGATCCGCGCACGTCCCTTCTTGACGCTTTGCGCGAAAAGTTGGACATGACCGGCACCAAGAAAGGTTGCGACCACGGCCAGTGCGGTGCCTGCACTGTGCTCATCGACGGCCGCCGCGTCAACTCCTGCCTCACTCTCGCTGTAGCTGCGGAAGGTGCAGAGATCACCACCATCGAAGGGCTCGCGAAGTCGGCCGATCCCAAAGACATCAGCGAACTCCATCCCGTGCAGGCGGCCTTCCTTCAGCATGACGGCTACCAGTGCGGCTACTGTACTCCCGGCCAGATCTGCTCAGCCGTCGCCGCCATCGAAGAGCAGAAGCAGGGCGCGCTCTCCATCGTCAGCTTCCACACCGGCAACACCGATCATCCCGACCTCTCCGACGACGAGATCCGCGAGCGCATGAGCGGCAACATCTGTCGCTGCGGTGCCTACCCCAACATCGTTGCTGCGGTTCGCGCGGCTTCCAAAGGAGCGACCGTATGAAAGACTTCGCCTATCAACGAGCCGCCTCCTCAGAAGCTGCCATCCACGCAGGCAATGCCCGTGGCGCCAAGTTCCTCGCAGGTGGCACCAACCTCGTCGATCTCATGAAGTATCGCGTCGAGTCTCCCGCGGCGCTTGTAGACATCAACCATCTCGATCTCACCCAGATCACACCTGATCAGGACGGCGTGCGCATCGGAGCAATGGTCCGCAACTCCGACCTCGCCAATCATGCACTCATTCGCCAGTCGTACCCTCTGCTCTCGCAGGCCCTTCTTAGCGGTGCCTCGCCTCAACTCCGCAACATGGCCTCCACCGGCGGCAATCTTCTCCAGCGCACGCGTTGCTATTACTTCACGGACGTCAGCTTCCCTGCCTGCAACAAGCGCGAGCCCGGCTCCGGTTGTGCTGCGGTCAAAGGTTATAACCGCATCCATGCCATCCTCGGTCAAACGGACAAAGGCTCCACCAGCGGCGAAACCTGCATCGCGACCCACCCCTCCGATATGTGCGTCGCCATGGCCGCGCTTGACGCCAAGGTGGAAGTCGAAGGGGCAAAGGGAAAACGCACGATCTCCTTTGCCGACTTCCACAAACTTCCTGGCTCAACGCCTTGGATCGAAACCGCCCTTCATCCGGGAGAGCTCATCGTAGGCGTCACTCTTCCCGCCGCGAAGTACGCAAAGAACTCCTACTACCTCAAGGCGCGTGACCGCAATAGCTATGCCTTCGCGTTGATCTCTGTCGCAGCAGGCCTTGAACTTGAAGGCGGCAATATCAAGTCTGCGGGGCTCGCTCTCGGTGGCGTCGCTCTCAAGCCCTGGCGCATGCCTGAAGCCGAGCACGTACTCGTCGGCAAGCCCGCCACTCCCGAGAACTTCGCTCGCGCCGCCGACATTCTGCTCAAGGATGCGAAGACATATGAGCACAACGCCTTCAAAGTCGAGATGGCCAGGCGCGGCGTAGTCCGCGCCCTCACCCTTGCCACGCAGGGCGCACCCGAAGGAGCAAACGCATGATGCAGGCTGCAGAGAAAGCACCCAAGCCCGTGAAGCAGTTAGACCATCGTTACGAAGGCATCTCCAAGGTCACCGGAAAGATCAAGTACGCTGGCGAATTCTCCGAGCCCTTCGCGAAAAGCGATCTGCTTTATGCCTACCTCGTGCAGTCCACCATCCCCAGCGGCGATATCGTCTCCATTGATCGCGCGGCTGCCGATAACTCAGCTGGCGTCGTCACCATCCTTACTCCCTTCAACGCTCCAAAGCTCAGCCAGGCACCACCGCAGCCCCCCGCGCGACGCAACCTCAGCCTCTTGCAGGACACCAGCGTCTCGTACAACGGCCAGCCCATCGCGGTTGTTGTCGCTCGCTCGCTTGATGAAGCCAAGTCAGCCGCTGCTTTGCTCAAGGTAAAGTACGCGCCAAAGCCCGCAAAGATCGGCCTCAAGAACCGCCTCGCCGAAGCCCGCTGGCCCAAAGACCCCGGCAAGGAGCCCGCAGGAAACCACCGCGGCGATGCGCAGGCCGGCTTCTCCAAAGCGACAGTCATCATTGAGAACACCTACATCACTCCCATCCAGCACCACAATCCGATGGAACCGCACGGCACCATCGCCTGGTGGGATGGCCCTAAACTCAACGTCTACGACTCCACGCAGTACATCACTGGCGTTCGCCAGTCGCTCGCCAAGACCCTCAACATTCCCGTCGACTTCGTCCATGTCGTCGATCCCGTCGTCGGTGGGGGCTTTGGCTCGAAAGGCTCCATGTGGTCGCACGTCCCGCTCTGCGCCATGGCCGCGCGCATTACCGGCAAGCCCGTCAAGCTCATACTCGAGCGCGAGCAGATGTTCGGCCCCGTAGGCGGTCGCCCCTCCACCGTCAACAAGATCAAACTCGGTGCCAGCGCAGACGGCAAACTCCTGGCCATGCAGCAGGACGTCGTCATGAACGCCTCCGTCATGGAGGATTTCGTCGAGCACGCAGAAGGTCCCACCAAAAACCTCTACATGAGTTCGGCAAACTCGGTCTCCGCAAAAATTGTTGAGGCAAACCTCGGCGTCTCCACCTTTATGCGCGCGCCGGGTGAAGCTCCCGGAACCGCCGTCCTCGAAATCGCGATGGACGAACTCGCCGAAAAGCTCAACATGGATCCTGTCCAACTGCGCCTCGTGAACTACGCAGAGACAGACCCAAGCCACGATCGCCCTTGGACCAGCAAGAATCTGAAGGACTGTTACCAGCAGGCTGCCGACCGCTTTGGCTGGTCCAAACGCAATGCGACTCCCAGGTCCATGAGCGACGGCAATGCCTGGATTGGTTACGGCATGGCAACCGCTACCTACCCCGCCAACCGCAGCGCGGCGATGGCCATCGTCCGTCTTCTTCCCGGTGGTCGTATGTTCGTCGGCTCCGGCACGCAGGACCTCGGTACCGGCACCTACACCATCATGGCGCAGCAGGCCGCCGCTGGCCTCGGCATCGACCCCACTCTTGTCGAGGTCAAACTCGGCGATTCCACGCTGCCAAAGGCCCCCGTCTCAGGCGGATCGCAGTCCTCCGCCTCGGTGCTTCCTGCCATTCAGGATGCAACCAGCCAGCTCAAGCTCAAGCTCGCCGATCTCGCCATCGCAGACGCCGCCTCTCCACTCCACGGTCTCAAGACCCTCGACATCGACGCGAAGGATGGCAAGCTCTTCAATCGCAATAACCCGACTCAGTCCGACACCCTGACCGACCTCATCGCCCGCAACGGCAACAAGCCCGTCGAAGCCACCGGTTCCGCTGAGCCCGCTGAATCCAAAGACGCCATGTCCTCGCAATCCTGGGGTGCCGTCTTCGCAGAAGTCGCTGTCGACAAGGACACGCACATGGTCAAGGTCCGCCGCATCGTCGCCACCTACGACATCGGCACCCTGCTCAATCAGAAGACCGGCCACAACCAGCTTATGGGCGGCATCGTCTGGGGCATCTCCTTCGCTCTCCATGAGGAAGCCCACATCGATTCCGTCTACGGCCGCGTCGTCAACGAGTCGCTCGCCGAATACCACGTCCCGGTCAACGCCGACATCGGCACCATCGACGTCAGCACCCTCAACATCCCCGACCTCAAGTTCAATCCCATCGGCTCACGCGGCATCGGCGAAATCGGCATCACCGGCACCGCCGCCGCCGTCGCCAACGCCATCTACAACGCCACCGGCAAGCGTATCCGCGAGTACCCCATCACTCCCGACAAAATCATGCTCGCCTAAATCCTCCTTCCCTCCAAAAGGCTACTGACACACTCCTGTCAGTAGCCTCTCTATTCCCGACTCCCTCTTCCCTATACCCTGTACATATGGACTTTCAGCTCGTCTCCGACTACACCCCCCAGGGCGATCAACCCCGCGCCATCTCCGAGCTCGTCAGCGGCCTCGCCGCGTCTGAAAAAGATCAGGTCCTCCTCGGCGTCACCGGCTCCGGCAAGACCTTCACCATGGCCAAGATCATCGAGCAGGTTCAGCGCCCCGCTCTGATCCTCGCGCACAATAAAACCCTCGCCGCCCAGCTCTATCACGAGTTCAAACAGTTCTTCCCCAACAACGCCGTCGAATACTTCGTCTCCTACTACGACTACTACCAGCCCGAAGCCTACATCCCCGCCGGCGACCTCTACATCGAAAAAGAGTCCACCATCAACGATGAGCTGGACAAGTTGCGCCTCTCCGCCACGCGCTCCCTCTTCGAACGCCGCGACTGCATCATCGTCTCCTCCGTCAGCTGCATCTACGGCCTCGGCTCGCCCGAAGCCTACTACGGCATGTTGCTGCTCCTCGAAAAAGGTCAGAAGATCAAGCGCGAAGACATCACCCGCCGCCTCGTCGAAATTCTCTACGAGCGCAACGACGTCGACTTCCGCCGCGGTACGTTTCGCGTAAGAGGAGATATCATCGAGGTCTACCCCACCTACGACGAGAACGCCTTCCGCATCGAGCTCTTCGGCGACGAAATAGACTCGCTAAGCCAGATAGATCCGCTCTTCGGCTCCGTCAAGCAGAAGTACTCACGACTCCCCATCTACCCCAAGTCCCACTACGTCGTGCAGCCCGAACGCAAGATGACTGCCGTCAACTCCATCGTCTCCGAACTAACCGAGTGGGAGGCCCAGCTCGAAAAAGAAGGCCGCTTAGTCGAGTCCCAGCGCATCCACCAGCGCACCCGTTACGACCTCGAGATGATCAAGTCCGTCGGCTTCTGCCACGGCATCGAAAACTACTCGCGCCACTTCTCCGGCCGTCTCCCCGGCGAACCCCCACCCACGCTTCTCGATTACTTCCCCCGCGACTTCCTCTGCTTTTTAGATGAGTCCCACGTCACCGTCCCGCAGCTCCACGGCATGTGGCACGGCGATCGCTCCCGCAAGCAGAACCTCGTCGACTACGGCTTCCGCCTTCCGTCAGCGATGGACAACCGCCCCCTCCGCTTCGAAGAATGGGAAGGCCGCATCGGCCAGACCATCTACGTCTCCGCCACCCCCGGCCCTTACGAGCTCACCAAGTCTGCGGGTGTGGTTGTAGAACAGATCATCCGCCCCACCGGCCTCATCGACCCCGAGGTCGAAATCCGCCCCGTCAAGGGCCAGATCGACGACCTCCTCGCCGAGATCCGCGACCGCGCCGCCAACAACCAGCGCGTCCTCGTCACCACCCTCACCAAGCGCATGGCCGAAGACCTCGCCAACTACTACACCGAGGTCGGCGTCCGCTGCCGCTACATGCACTCCGAAATCGACACCCTCGAACGCATCCGCTTGCTCCGCTCCCTCCGCAAAGGCGAATACGACGTCCTCATCGGCATCAACCTCCTCCGCGAAGGCCTCGACCTCCCCGAGGTCTCACTAGTCGCCATCCTCGACGCCGACAAGGAAGGCTTCCTCCGGTCCCAGGGCTCCTTGATCCAGACCATCGGCCGCGCCGCCCGCCACCTCGAAGGCCGCGCCATTCTCTACGCCGACAAGATGACCGACTCCATGCGCCGCGCCATCGACGAGACCGACCGCCGCCGCGAAAAGCAGGTCGCCTACAACACCGAACACGGCATCACCCCCCGCACCGTCATCCGCAGCATCGACGACTCCCTCGCCACCATCACCGCCGCCGACTACGCCGACCTCACCAGCGACGACATAGCCCTCGAAGCCCTCGAATTCCCCACCCAGGCCGCCCTCGACACCTACATCAACAACCTGGAATCCGACATGCGCGAAGCCGCCAAAAAATTCGAATTCGAAAAAGCCGCCAAACTCCGAGACACCATCAAAGACCTCCGCACAAAAGAGTTCTTGTTCAGCTAATATCTACGACTGCATAGAAACCAAGATGACACTAGATAAAGACTTTCACACTCACCTACACGAACTGATAGTCGAAGCCAGCTTAAACCTGAGGGAGGAATCAGCTGCCTATGAACGGAAACTAGTCTGGGAAGCCCAACAGACAAGAAATCAAGCAGCCATACCACTCGCTTACAGTCGAGCAGCAATCCATAAGTTCAGAACTAGAGTGGAATTAGTGACGGAGAAATACATAGCGGCCCTTACCGAATGCGGGATAGAAATCAGCGACAGTGTAGAGAGGGAGATACTTTCGCTGATTGGTGCACTGACAAGCGCATGCCATCCCCTCCACTTTCCGCCAGCTCTCAAAAGTTTAGAAACCTCTGCCATCCAGCGGTCATACGCCATGGAGCATGCACGAACCGGGAGTCTCCTTTACAAACAAGCTGCCAATCGCCTGCGTGGGCTAAAGTTACGGGACAGACAAAAGAGTATTGTTGAGACTTCGGAGAAGACCACGATGAGCGTACAAGACTCAAGCAGCACCACACGCTGCCCCAAAGCATTTCTCTCTTACTCATGGGAAAGCGATGCTCACAACGAATGGGTCAAATCGTTAGCAACTCGGTTACGTGCCGATGGGATAGATGTTTCCATTGACCGATGGAGCGCGATCCCTGGAGACCAGCTACCAGCCTTTATGGAACGAGCGATACGAGAAAACGAGTTCGTGGTAATTGTCTGCACCCCACGGTACAAGAGCAAATCCGAAGCCAGGCAAGGGGGAGTTGGTTATGAGGGCGACATCATGACAGCAGAGGTCATGGCATCTGGGAACCACCGGAAGTTCATACCCATATTGCGTAGCGGAACATGGGCGCAAGCCGCGCCATCTTGGCTGGCTGGCAAGTACCACATCAATCTGTCGAGTGACCCGTACTTGGAAACGGCCTATGGAGATCTTGCGCGAACTCTATTGGGAGTGAGAGAACAGGCTCCTCCGATAGGAACACCTTTATCAACTGTAGGGAATACAGAAACACCGATTAGAACCCCTCAGCCCACAGCTAATTACGACTTTGATGATATTAAGATCACAAGAGTCATCATTGAAGAAGTGACAGAGCCAAGAAACGATGGAACCCCCGGCTGCGCCCTATACGCGATACCGTTTGCTCTCTCCCGTAGACCCCCGGCCGAGTGGGGAGCAGCCTTCATCGAGAATTGGAATCATCCCCCACGATTCACATCAATGCATCGGCCCGGGATTGCAAGCCTTCGTGGTGCCGTGGTGACACTAAATGGAACCACCATTGAAGAAGTCGAAAAATATCATCGCGAGACCCTCCAGTTAGCGGTTTCAGAATCGAACAAACAATATCGAGACTGGAAGACAGCCCGAGACAAGAAACTTGCACGCGAGAATGCCGAGCGCGCGGAACACCTCGCAAAAATTGCCGATGCTGGCTCTCGAATCAAATTTGATTGATCGGGCGCGAGCGCCCATCCGTAACGGCGGGTGGCCCGATCACCATCTCGGGTGGGGCGGGTGACCCACCCATCTTGGGTGCCCCATCCGTGACGCGCACTTGGTCACGGGTGGGTTCGCCCATACTGCCCATACTTCAGCCTCAACGTCGCCCAAGTATTAGACAAGCCGCTTGCCCATCACCAAACCGACGGACGGCCTCCACACCATTGCGCAACACCATCTCAATCGCAGCGGTCCTGCAGTTCCCAAGCCGTATCCAGATCACCTTCGGCGGCCAGCCCTTCAGCGCGCTCCTGTCCGCAAAATCGGAATCCCTTGAGACGATCGCAAACCCATGGGTTTCGGCATACGCCCAAACCTCGGCATCATCCGTCGAACCCAGCCCAACATCCGCAACATGCTGGGAACCGGGATACACATCGGACAACAATTCAACTAATCTAGGCGAAAGATTTTCGTCCAGAAGCAGCTTCACGCAAGGACCAGTTCCACTTTGCGCTCACGGTCAGCCGCGAAGGAAAGGCATGCCAGAATGTCCTGCTCCGTCAAATTCGGAAAGTCGTGCAGGACTTCTGCGTGCGTCATACCGGAAGCAAGATATTCCAGCACATCTCCAACAGTCATCCGAGTGCCACGAATGCACGGCTTCCCGCTCCGCTTCCCCGGCTCCATCGTGATGATCTGCGAGTAATCCATACCTGCAAGATAAGCCAAACCCAAAACCCTGTAAATAGTGACGTAAGCAACAGCGCCTAACGCGTGACTAATGCCTCCACCACTGCGCCAATGCTAGAACTATAACCACATGCCAACGACGTTCGATTCCAACCCCACCCGCCCCACCTCTCCCGCAAGCCCCTACCTCATCACCTACGCCCTCATCTCGGCCAACGTCCTCGTCTTCCTCGCCATGGTCGCCACCGGCATCTCCTTCACCCAACCCTCACCCGAGCAGGTCTTCCACTGGGGCGGAGACTTCGCCCCGGCCACCCTCGGAGCCCACCAGTACTGGCGGCTGCTCACCTCCATCTTCCTGCACTTCGGCATCCTCCACATCGGCTTCAACATGTACGTCCTCTACCAGATCGGGCCGTTCATCGAAACCACCTTCGGCCGCCTGCGCTATCTGCTCATCTACTTCCTCGCAGGCCTCTTCGGCAGCATCGTCAGCGTCTTCGTCCACCCGCACGCCGTCGGCGCAGGCGCATCCGGCGCCATCTTCGGCCTCTACGGAGCCGTCTTCGGCTTCCTGCTCATCCACCGCCGCACGCTCAACCCAGCCGTCACCAAAAGCATCGGCAAATCCGCCGGCATCTTCGTCCTCTACAACGTCGTCTTCGGAGCCATGCAGGGCACCACAGACCTCTCCGCCCACTTCGGAGGTCTCCTCATGGGCTTCCTCGTCGGAATGGCCTTAGTCCGCCCGCGAAGCACGATCCAGTAAACAAGGTGGCGCCCACCTCAAACGCTTTGGGCGCCAACCCCTTCAGCCCTTCCCGCTCGCCAGGTCCTCTTCCCGCTTCTCAATCGCCTTCGTCGCCTGCGGCACAAACTTCTGCAGCACACCCAGCAGCTTCTTCGGGTCGAACGACTCCAGCTCCTCGTCCGCACCATCGCAGTTCGGCGAACCCACCGGACAGATCGAGACGATCTTCAACTCCGGCGTAATCTTCCGCAGCTCCGCAACCAGCTCAGCACACGGCATGTCCTTCAGCCCGGCATCGATCACCACACCATCCACCCGCGGATACCGCGCCAGTGTCTCAATCGCTTCGGCAGAAGAATAAGCAGTGAGCACATTGAACTTCGCCGTCTCAATCACCAGCTTGCGCGTAGAAATGGAGCCGGAGTACTCACGATCAACAACAAGAAAACAGGGTCTAATCATCTCCAAAGTATCGCCTCTCCACCCGCAGCCTGTCACACGACCCCACGCAAACCCCTACCGCATCATCAAAACAATCTTCCACTAGTTCGCACTCGCCCTCGACACCTTATCCACCACCATCACCTCCACCACATCCTTCTCCGGCACCAGCCTCAATCCCACCTCACCCTGCAGCGTCTCGTTCAACACCAGCAGATAATCATCCAGCCCCTTCGGCTGGTCCACCAGGTACTTCGTAAAGTCGAACGCAAAATCCCACCGCCCCGGCAGCCCTGTTTTATCGATCACCGGCTTCTCCACCGGCCCTCCCAGAAAGTCCGCGAACTCCTGCATCGTCGTCGCCCGCGCCACCGTCCCCATCGCCGAGTTCCTTCGGTCCGGCACCTCCTCCGGCATCGCCTCCCGCATCTTCGGCCCCGTCTTCGCCACCATCAGCGCATACGACTTCAGCTCCCGCTCCTCCCGATGGAACGCCAGCCCGAACCGCTCCGTCAGCAGCCCCTGCATCATCACCTTCATCTGCGCCTCGGTCGCAGGTTCATCGGTCTTCGCCGTGATGTCGTATTTCTCTGACGTCAGCAATCCAGGTCCAATCACCTGCGCCCGCTGCACCCCATACGCCCACTTGATGCACGTCTGAATCGACACATCCCGCATCCGCAGCGTCCCCGGCAACACCTTCGTCTCGCCATCGCTCTCGAACTGCACCTGCGCCGCACTCGGCCGAATCGTCGCCACCGCAAACGTCGCCTGCCCTACCGACACACCACTCCACAACATCGCCACCAGCATCGCAAACTTCATCGCACTCACCTCAGGATGGAACGCCACACCCTAGACCTTGCGATGCTCTGAAAGTTTCATCTCAACAACCTTCTTCACAAACATCCGCGCAACCTCTTCTCTGCACCTGTGTTCGAACCCACTGTACGAGGATGAAGCCTCACCACTGAGCTTCGATCCAACCGGTTTCGAAGAAAGGAACATCATGAATCTCAGAACTCTTCTACTGGTAGCCTCCGTCGCGGCGCTCACCGCTACCGCAGCCTCCGCGCAGACCACCTACAATCAGCGCCACTCCATCAACGCTCGCGAAAGCAATCAGCAGGCCCGCATCGCCCACGGCGTCAAAGACGGCCAGATCACACCCAAAGGCGCAGCCGCAGCCGAACACAACCAGGCCCGCATCTCGGCTGAAGACCACAGCATGCGTCAGGCCGATAACGGCCATCTCACCGCCGCCGACCGCCATACCCTCGCCCGCCAGCAGAACCGCGCGTCGAAGGGCATCTACGACCGCAACCACAACCAGTACACCGACCCCGGTGTTGCACCCAAGTAGTTTGCATGGGTGCCCCGTTCATGACAGTCTCATCGTCATGAGCGGGAGAGGGGCTCCACACCGCCTACACCCTCGCCCCTCCAAACCCGCTCACGGACAAACAACGTCCGTGTACGGGGCGCTCAGGATTTATCCCTCTCCACACCGAGCCAGCTGAAGCGTCACCGCTTCGTTTGTCTGGCTCCATAGTGATGATCTGTGACTAATCCATACCCATGCGCTCACGAAAGCGGCACGCCCCACCCACGCAAACCCCGCATGGATGGCCCACATTCGCCGCCCAAAAATAAATAATCGCGAATTTCCCAGCAAAAGAGCCTTGTCAAGCCCCAAATCCTGTAACCTGCACATTCGAAATGAAATAGAAATGCCTATTCACTAGTTCCAACTAGCTATAATTAAAACAGAGGGAAAGAAAAGGCCACCCGGCACCGGGTGGCCTTTTCTATTTCGGCCTCAAAAGGAGGAAACGGAACCATGAAAAACACTGAGCTGGCCCTTCCGGAAGGCCTCATCGAGATCAACCCGCCTCAGCCGAACCAGGTGGCCATCACCAAAACCCAACCCGCGCTTGAGCGGCGCAAACCCTTTCTTTGCCGTCATATCTTCGCCGATGGCCGGCGCTGCGGCTCCCCCGCGCTTCGCGCCCAGAACTTCTGCTATTACCACTACGCTCACCGCACCCCGACCCTGGCTCACACCCGCAACCGAAGTTCGCGCAACGGAGGCTTCGATCTCAGGCGTCTCGACGGTCTGGATAACCCGACCTCCATCCAGTTAGCTCTGTCCGAGGTCTTGGGGCAGATAGCAACCAACGAAATCGACACCAAGCGCGCAGGCCTGCTCCTCTACGGCCTGCAGATCGCCGGCAACAACATTCGCCGCTCCCGGCCTGAGCAGAACCCCATCGCAGAAGCCATCGTCGAAGAGGCCAACCTTGGGGCCTTGGCCGAAGCAGAAACCGGACGCCCTCTGCCTCTGGGTGAACAGGAACGTATGATCTACCTGCTTACGCACCCCGACGCCGAAGTCCCCGAAGACCTGGAAGATCAGTTCCCCGAGCGCGCAGCCGAGCAGAAGGCCGCTAGACTTAGCAACCAGAAACTCCAGGGAGAAGAGCTTCTCCGTCAATACTTTGCAGACCCAGGTATGGGGGGGAGGGGGGCTCCGATAGACACTAACGACCCACCAGAGACCTAGTGCATGCGGACAGCGACAGCCGATGGCTCCGGTGCTCCAAGCTCCCGAATCCGTGCCTGGTCTTCGATCTCCAGCGCCATCGCAAGCTGCCCCACAAGGTCACGCACGTCTTCCATCGCCCGCGTGTACGCGCTCGAATCTGTATAGAAGACATCGCCAGCCTTCGATGAACTGTGCTTGAGCTGCTCTTCCAGGGCCTTCACGGTGAATGCCTGAGGAAGCTGAACCAGAGAATCGGACATCGTGCTATTTCTCCTGCGCATGGGATCTAACCTAAAGCTACCGGCAGCAATACTTGGTGCATATGCCTCGATGGGGTCAGATTAGCAGACACAAGACTCCAGCTAACCCTCGTCCTTCGTACTCTTTTCAAATCTCCCGTTTCGGGAAGCAACGCCATCACTCATCGCCGCGCCTGCAAACCCGCAGCTCCCAGCAGACACACCGCACCTACAGGAAGCATCACCAGCTTCGCAGCCATCAACCCTGTCTCCAGCGGTTCGCCAACATGCACAAACGCCAGAATCGGAAACACGGATACGAACAACAGAGCGCTTCCTAGAACGACCAGCACCATCCGAAAACAGCGGCAGCACATCGCAGCACCTCCACATCGCCAAGCATGGCCCCATCGAGACCGCGCAAAAGCGACGGCAGCAAAGCTACGCCTTCGTATCGACATCCGGCAAGCGTAGGTTTCGCCCGCAGCCCGCGCTTGCGATACAGTGACATCACCGCCTCTATCAGCCGCACCCAGGAGTTTCGCCCTTGCGTTCCTTAGCCGCACTCGCCCTCGTAGCTCTGTCTCTCACCACCGCCCGTGCCTTCGAGCAGGCCGCTCCTGCCCGCGCCGCCGCTCCTCCAGCAGCCGCACCTGTCGGCGGTGGAAGCTCCGGCAACGACGACGTCCTGCTCAAGCGCATGGACGATCTGCTTTGGTATCAGAAGCTCGGCGACATCGCCGAGATCGACAATTCCGAGTTCGGCGGCGCGCCCAACGCTCACGTCAAGAACAAGAAGGCCCCAGGCGCGACGAACCCGCTCATCATCCACGTCTACACCTTTATCCCGAAAAACCTGGACCGCAACAAGAAGCAGCCGCTTATCGTATACGTCCATCAGGGCGTTCATCAGTCGCTCGATACCACCATCGACGCGCACCAGATCCGCGAACTCCTGCAGCAGGGTTACACCATCGTCGCCACCGACTACCGTGGTTCCACCGGCTACGGTCGCAGTTACTACGAAGAGATCGACTACGGCGGCCTGGAGGTCGACGACGTCTACCGCGGCATGCAGTGGATGCTTCAGCGCTACAGCTTCCTCGACCCCAAGCGCGTCGGCATCGTCGGCTGGAGCCACGGCGGACTCATCACATTGATGAACATCTTTGCCCACCCGCATGACTACGCTGTCGCCTACGCTGGCGTTCCCGTCTCCGACCTCGTCGCCCGCATGGGTTACGAAACCGAGGGTTACCGCGAGATCTACTCTGCGCCCTATCACCTCGGCGAATCAGTCCACGACGACATCGAGGAGTACCGCAAACGCTCACCCGTCAATCACGCCAAGGAGCTTGACACTCCGCTCCTCATCCACACCAACACCAACGACGAAGACGTGAACTTCCTCGAGGTCGAGCACCTCATTCAGGCGCTCACCTTCGAGAAGAAGAAGTTCGAGTACAAGATCTACGACAACGCTCCCGGCGGCCACTACTTCAACCGCATCGACACCCCGCTCGCGCTGCAGTCACGCCACGACATCTACGTCTTCCTTGCCGGCTATCTGCATCCCGACAATCCGGTGAAGTAGCTCTTAGCTGTTGGCCACGACGACTGCCTGATGAAGATAGGCATCGCTTCCCAACTGATCCACCAGCCAGCTCGCGAGGTCAGCCCGAGTGATCGCGTGTCCGACATCTTTTGTTCCCAGAACACGCACCGCGCCGGTAGCCGCGTTGTCCTTCAGAATTGGCGGCCGTGCTATCGTCCATTCCAAGTGACTTGAACGCACGATGGCCTCCATCGCGACTTTGTCAGCGGTTGATCCGCGCAGAAACGTGGGCACCATCAAGTGCCGATACCACCACGGCGACTGCTCAGCACTCTCTCCCACACCCATCGCAGAAACTACCAACAGCCGTCGCGCGCCAGCGTCTTCCATCGCGGCAACAATATTCCGCATCGCCGTCCGCTCCAGAGTCTGCTCCTTCCAGGGCTTCGTTCCGCCGATACATTCCACCACCGCATCCTGCAGATCCATTGCTCGCAGCACGTCGTCAGCCTTCAATGCGTCGCCCTGGATCACATGCACGCCCAGGCATTGAAACTTGCTGGCATCGCGCACCAGGACACTCACCTCATGCCCCTTTGCTATCGCCGCATCCACCACCAGCCCGCCGGTCTTACCATTTGCTCCCAATACCAGAACCTTCATCGCAGACCTCCTTTTCAGATCGAGTTAAGCGTGCGCAAGCAACTCTGTTTTGTACTTAGGAGCCAGTGACTCGGCCTTCGCACGGAACGCCTTCTGTTCATCTGCCGTCAATTTCGGCGGCGGAGTCGTTCTCGTAGCCACTGGCACTCCCACCAAAGCAAAGAACTCCTCCTGCCCCGCAGGCGAGCACAGACAGAGCAGCCGGGCTGGCTTGTCGCTCACGTTGTGAAACTGGTGCGGCGCGTTCGCCGGAACGAACAATGTCTCGCCTGCATGGACCGTCTTTTTCTCGCCGCGGAACGTCGCCTCCATCTCACCCTCAAGCAGCGTGAACGACTCTTCGAAGTCATGCCGATGTGGCGGCGGACCACCACCCGGCGGAATGTGCATGTCGATCAGCGTGTACTTCCCTGCGGTCTCTTTGCCGCTGAGCAGCACCGTGTACGTATCGCCTACCAGACCAATGTGCGGACGTCCTACCTCGTCCGCTGTTGCCACTACCATCGACCGCGTCAGATCGTCATTCGGAATCGTTGTCCCACTCATATCAACTCATAACCTCACCTGACTAGGATGCGTCTCACGAGTCCAGTCTTGCACGGTATTGTTGTGGACTGCGTCAAAACCCACCTCGGGTCTTCGTGCCGTGAGAAAATCCACTTATGAGTGATTCGACCCCGAAACCAGCTGCCCCCGTCCGCAAGACCGGCCTCAGCCCCAAAGAGCAGAAGCTTCAGGCCCTGCTCGCTAAGACCGCCCACAAGAACAGCGGTGCCAAGCCCGCACCGGGAGCCTCCGCGCAGTCCTTTAGCGCCAAGACCTCCTTCGCCGGCAAGAAGACAAGCTTTCAGCGTAAAGCCGTCTAACAAGGATCAACCAGAGCAGATGCCCATCCTAGCGACGTTAACAGCGTCACGAAGATGGGCATCGCGCGTTTATGATCGAAGCCATCACAGCAACTTACAGGAGCTCCGTATGCACCTTCGTCGCACCCTTCTCGTCGCAACGCTCTCGCTCGGCACCCTCGCAGCCTCTGCCCAGATGGGCGCGCCCGCCAGTGCAGCCGCACCCTCTGGTCCGGTCGATCCGGTCAAGTCTCTCGACTCCGCCGTCACCAGCCTCGAGAAGCTCTGGACCGGCGCAGCCTCCGCGATGCCTGCTGACAAGTACAGCTTCGCTCCCAGCGCAGCGATCTTCGTTCCCGCGCAGGCGACAAAGTACGAAGGCGTCCGTACCTACGCGCAGATTGTGACGCACACCATCCAGGCGAACTACCGCTACTTCTCTCTCGTCGGCGGTATCAAGCCCGACGTCGATGTAGCCGCGATCGGCAAACTGACTACCAAGGACGACATCCTCAAGGCCCTCGCCGACACCTTCACCTTCGCGCATAAAGCCGTCGCGAACGTTACGGTCGCCAACGCCTTCGATGCAGTGCAGGGACGCCCCGGCAGCAACCAGACGCGCGTCACCGCCTTTGCCGGAGCCATCGCCCACGGCGAAGACGAGTACGGTCAGGCCGTCGAGTACCTCCGCATGAATGCCATCATCCCGCCGGCCAGCGCCCCCCGCGAGCCGTAGCCAACCCGTCTCCTCGCGACGCCCACCGTCGCGAGGGACATGCCTTCGCTCTAGACCCCTTGCATTGCGCCCGCGCGCAGGATGCCGCGGTCATCGCCCGACTCTACCAGCGCGTAATAGAGCAGCTCATTCAACTTCATCTGCTTCAACTTTGCGTGGGGCATCGCAGTTTTCACAAAGATGCTCTCCAGCTTGTCTACCAATCGAATATTCATCGGTTCCATCGTGCAGTTCTCCTCAACTCGTCTGAGTGGTTGTACGCAATTACTGCGCGCTTTGTTCTGTCGGCCGTTCTTTGCGGCCGAAGTCTCCGCAGTTCCAACGCGAGCCCATCCCTGAGCGGAACCGCTCTCGCTCCTCGGGCGTCATCGCCGCCCAGCGGGCTTTCATCTGCCGCTTCCATGCGCGCTTGCCGCCATAGCCGCCACCGTGGCCATGCTTGTGGAATCCGCCGAAAAGTATTTTCCCCAGCAGGCAGAGACCGATCGCCTCAGCAAACGTAATTGAACGCAGCCCAAAGATCGATGGCATCAGCCAATTCCAGAGTTCCTTGGTAGCCCAGCCAAACACCACAATAGCCAGAGCAACACACACGATAATCTTCAACACCTTCAAAGCTCTCATCTCGATCTCACCTCACTTCCCATCGAACTCATCTTTCATCTGTTGCAGCCGCTTGCGCAGGTGCAATACCGCATACCTTTTTTGCGAGAGCAATGTATTCACGCTTACACCTGTCTCTTCGCTCAGATCCTTGAAGCTCCGACCCTCAAACTCATGCGCGATAAAGACTTCGCGCTGCCTTGCGGGTAGCTCTTCCAACGCAACATCGACAGCATCAAACAGCAACTCTCGCGCATACATAGCCTCTGGCCCCGCGTCCGCGGAAGGCAGCAGATCTTCAAGAGACGGCGCATCTATATCCGCACTCGCTGGCGCATTCAACGACGTTGTCTTGCGACGGCGAAACAGGTCGATAATGCGGTTCCGTGCCACGCGATATAGCCAAGCGGTCACCTGCTCCGCGGGCTTCATCATGCGGTACGCCTGGATCAATTCATAGAAGACGTCCTGTAAGACATCTTCCGCGTCCGCAGTATCGAGCACGCGCCGACGGATGAAGCTTCGCAGCTTCGGTTCGTCGCGCTCGATCGCCTCGGCGAGAAACCTGTCCTGATCGTCCATCGTTAGCTGCTCGGCCATGCCGTCCTCGTACTACTGCTCCATCGTCTGGATACTGAGGTTAACGCTGATGCGACGCTGATATTGCATCGACCTGAGATTTTTTCGAACTTTGCGGCAACCAAGAGAAAGGGCCGTCTCTCTAAGGAGACGGCCGTAGTGGGATATGGATCTATACCCTAAACCGCTAAATATTGATGGATGAATGCAATCGCCATGCTGCCTTCGCCCACTCCACTGGAGACGCGCTTGATGGACTCCGCGCGCACGTCCCCGGCACAAAACACTCCCGGCAGGCTCGTCTCTAGGGGGAATGCAGGCCGCTCCTGTTCTTTCCAGGTTGTGATGTCACGGCCCGTGCAGATATAGCCGCCGCTATCGCGCTGTAGCTCCGCTGGCATCCACGAGGTATTTGCAGTGGCACCGATCATTACGAAGAGCGCGTCCACATCCTTGGTGATGATGACCTCAGGCTCGCCCGGCGTGCGCTTGCGGAAGGTCACTCGCTCCAGCCTCTCATCGCCCTCGGCACGTATGACTTCGGTATAGGGCACTATCTTGATGTTCTTCTGCTTCGCGATCTGATCGATCAGATACTGCGACATCGTCAGCTTCAGGCCCTCGCCGCGAACCAGCACAATAACATCGGAGGCATAATGCGAGAAGTACATCGCCGACTGCCCAGCTGAATTGCCTCCCCCTACGATGAAGATCTTCTTGCCCATGATGTTCGCGGTTTCGTCTCGAGAGGCTCCGTAAAACACGCCCCGTCCACGAAACTGATCGACACCTTCAGCATCCAGCATTCTCCATTCGACACCGGTCGCAATCACCACCACACGCGAGGTGACACGGTCGCCGCCATCCAGTTCCACACAGTACAGGCCGCTCGGCAGCTTGAACAGCGAATTCACGGTGCGGGTCATCGTGATCTCAGCACCAAACCGCTGTGCCTGCTTCAGCGCTTTGTCTGCCAGCTCTTCGCCTGAGACTCCGTTCGGGAAACCAAGGTAATTTTCGATGCGCGAACTCGTGCCTGCCTGACCGCCGCAGGCCGATTTCTCAACCACCAACATATTCAGACCTTCGGATGCGCCATAGACGCCTGCGGCCAACCCCGCCGGTCCGGCGCCGATCACCACCACGTCATACTGCTCCTGCTTCGGCTTGACGTTGATGCCCAGGGCTTCAGCTACGCTTCGCACACTCGGCGACTCGATGCATCTCTCATGGTCGATCACCACTGAAGGCCCGTCGATCTCACCGGCCATGCACACCGGAACGCGGTCCGGCTCGCGATCGTAGTCTACCCATTCGTATGCGATACGGTTAGCTGCAAGAAACGCTCGAATCTCGCGACAGTCTTCGTCGTACTGCTTGCCCACAATCAGCACACGCGCAACGGGTGTCTCACGGGCAAACTGCTGCACGTTACCCAGGCGGTCCGTCATTGTCTGCAGGATGATCGCGCTGCACTTCTCCGAGGTATGGATCAGTTCGAACAGCTGCTGCGCATCGAAACGCGCCAGCCGGGCGGCGGTCTTCGCCTTTACCGACGCGAAGGATGGAGCCAGCAAGAGAATCGGAATCTCACCAAAGAAAACACCCGGCTTGTACTCGAGCAGCAGTTGCTGGCGATTCAAGATTTCCTTGACGACCTTCATCTCTCCCTCCAGCAGAAGGAAAAAATGCGGCGTCTCGCCCTCACGCACCAACCATTCGCCAGCGGCCAACTTCACGTCGGCAGCGCGGTCAGCAAACCGCTGCCGGTCGCTCTCTTCCAGACAAGAAAAAATCGCAAAGCTCTCGAGTTCCTGCGCGGTAACCATATCTCTATTCTTTCACCCTTCTGTATCCTTATCCAAGTCCCCAGCACAGGAGTCGGTTTCTGCAGCGTTCCTGGCAGACAAGTGTCGCTTTCATCGCGTCACATCCATCCACAGCGAATCTGCATCTCACCAACAGGTTCCGCCGTACCCAACCGGTCGGGAATGAAAGGCGTTCGAGAGTGAAGAAGCCCTGCAGTGCTACCGATCCGCTTTGGTACAAAGACGCGATCATCTACGAACTGCACGTTCGTGCGTTTGCTGACTCCAACGATGACGGCATTGGCGACTTCCAGGGGCTAATCTCAAAGCTCGATTACTTGCAGGATCTCGGCGTCACCTGCCTATGGCTCCTGCCATTCTTCCCTTCGCCCGGCAAAGACGACGGTTATGATATCGCCGACTACAACAGCGTCAACCCGCAGTATGGCACGATCGAAGACTTCCAGCAGTTTCTCGACGCGGCTCACGCTCGAAACATGCAAGTCATGATCGAACTTGTTATCAACCATACGAGCGATCAGCATCCTTGGTTCCAGAAAGCACGCCACGCCCCCAAGGGCTCTCCAGAGCGCAACATGTATGTCTGGTCCGACACGGACAAGCTGTACGACGGCGTCCGCATCATCTTCACGGACACGGAGAAGTCGAACTGGACCTGGGATGAGGTGGCTCAACAGTACTACTGGCACCGCTTCTTCGCCCATCAGCCTGACCTAAACTTCGATAACCCTCAGGTGTTGGACGAAGTGCTAAATGCCATGCGCTTCTGGATGGACATGGGAGTTGATGGTCTGCGCCTCGACGCAATTCCCTACCTCGTGGAGCGTGATGGCACCAGTTGCGAAAATGTGCCCGAGACTCACGTCATCATCAAGAAGATTCGCGCTGTCATCGATGCCGAGTATGAAAATCGGCTGGTGCTTGCCGAGGCCAACATGTGGCCCGACGACGTGCGCCCCTATTTCGGTGATGGCGACGAATGTCACATGGCGTTCCATTTTCCTCTGATGCCGCGCATTTATATGGCACTGCGCCAAGAAGACCGTCTGCCAATCACAGACATCATGGCGCGTACACCGGACATTCCGCCAAGCTGCCAGTGGGGTTTATTCCTGCGCAACCATGACGAACTCACGCTTGAGATGGTCACCGACGACGAGCGCGATTATATGAACCTCGCCTACGCGTCTGATAAACGGATGCGCATCAACGTCGGCATTCGTCGCAGGCTTGCACCGCTTGTAGATAACAACCGTCGCCGCATCGAGTTACTGAACTCGCTGTTACTGTCGTTCCCCGGAACACCCATCATGTACTACGGCGATGAGATTGGCATGGGCGACAACATCTATCTTGGCGACCGCAACGGTGTGCGGACCCCCATGCAGTGGAACTCCGATCGCAATGCCGGTTTCAGTCGCGCCGTACCTGCGATGCTCTACTTCCCTGTCATCATGGACCCCATCTGGGGCTATCAGGCGATTAACGTCGAAGCGCAGGAAAGCGATCCTTCCTCACTGCTGCAGTGGACGCGCAACATGATCGCGCTGCGCAAACTTTTCCAGGTCTTCGGTCGAGGCACGCTCGAGTTCCTGCTGCCCGACAATCGCAAAGTCCTCGCGTACATTCGCGATGCGAAGTTCGAAGATGGCCACGTGGAGACTGTTCTCTGCGTTGCGAATCTCTCGCGTTTTGCGCAGCCCGTCGCGCTTGACCTTGCAAAGTTTGCAGGTCGACAGCCGATGGAGATGCTCGGCTACGTACCTTTTCCGCCAATTTCGGAATCACCCTATCCTCTCACCCTCGCACCGTACAGCTTTCTGTGGCTTGAACTGCAACAGCTCGCTCCATCAGCGGTGTCAGACCCGATTACTGGCCTGGTCGAAGACTCCGAAGCAAACCGCAATTTACCACCGGCGGAGATAGCTCAGCCTGCCCAGAAAAACGAACTTCTATCAGCGGCGTTGCTTCGCGCACTCGAAGACGCGCTGCCCGCATTCCTGCTGAAGCAGCGATGGTTTGGCGCCAAGTCTCGCACAATTAAATCTGTCCGCATCGCATCCAGGGCCGACATCGCCGGTGCCGATGCAGTCCTGTCAATCCTCGAGGTGCAGTATGAAGAGGGGCTGATTGATCGATATCAGCTGCCTCTAGCAGCCGTCTCTGGAGTCGAAATCCAGAGCGTCGCGACTGAGATCTCCTCGCAGGTCATCCTCCGGTTTGAAGAGAATGGTACTGAGACCATCGTCTATGACGCCTGCCTCAATCCACGCTTCCGCGCAGCACTCATAAAAGCAACGATAGGTGCAGCTTCGAGTGACGAGCTTATCGCTAAGATTTCGCAAAACGCCCTTCCTTCCGACTTGCTGAAGGTTGACTCCCGTATAGGTTCAGCCGAGCAGTCCAATACCAGCATCATCTTCGGTGATAGAGCGATCCTCAAGCTTTACCGGCGTCTGCAGATCGGTGAAAATCCCGATGTGGAGATCGCGCGCTTCCTCACCAACGTCGCTCGCTACAGGAACACGCCCGCACATCTGGGCGACATTGCATGGAAGCAAGATAGCTCCACGTCTGCGTTCTTGCAGAAGTTCGCTCCCAACACCGGCGATGGTTGGGGCTGGATCATGGAGGATCTGGCACGAATCTATGAGCGAGCCGCGTCTCTAAGCGCATCTCCGAACGAAGAGGCACACTTTGCCGACCTTGCAGGCGCCAACATCGAGGCAGTGCGCCTGATCGGGCGACGCACCGCCGAGATGCATCTCGCCCTTGCGACACCAACGGATGACCCAGCGTTCAAAGCCGAGCCACATAGTGCCGGCGACCTTGTTGAGATTCGAACTAGAATCGAGCATCAGCTTTTGACTGCGCTAGATACTCTGCAATCGCGGTTGGCGACCTTTAGCGAGGAAGATGCCAGGAACGCAAAAAAAGTACTGGAACTTCGCGGCACACTGAACAATCTGCTTCAATCACTGAAGGGCGATCCGCAGCAATTCGGAGAGAGAATCCGTATCCACGGCGACTATCATCTTGGTCAACTGCTCCACACTGCAGAGGATTTCCTGATCGTCGATTTTGAAGGAGAGCCCGGTCGATCACTCGCAGAGCGTCGCACCAAGCAGTCACCCTTGAAAGATGTCGCGGGCATGTTGCGCAGCTTCAGCTATGCTGCCAACGCCGCGCTTGCGACCTACGAGCAGACTAGCTCTAAAGAGCAGCCACTTGTGCGCGCATGGTCTGCGGCGTGGGAGTCGGCAGCGACGACCGCCTTCCTCAAGAGCTATCAAAGCGCGGTCAGTTCTCGTCCGGAACTCATGCCTCAGTCCATACAAGGAGAATCACTTCTGCGCGCTCTTCTCATTGAAAAGACCACGTACGAGATGATGTACGAGATGAACAACCGGCCTCTGTGGCTCCATCTTCCGCTGCAGGTACTACTCCAGAATCTGCAAGAGACTGTATAAAGCAGTGAACGTCTAATTCTATGGCTACTTCGATCGGCAATGACATCTCGAATACGGATCCAGAAGGCGAGCGCGAGCTTTCGCAGGCCGCTCTCTCCAGCGACTTGCTGGTGTGCCTCCCTCCCATGGTGCGAGAGACGCGAGAGCACGCTACGGCCGCAGTCCTGGCTGCGTTTCCAACGGCTTCCCTGCGGATCGCCGTCACCGAACTCGATACCCTCAGTGCGGACCCTACGCAGTCGCTGCTGGTTCCTTATGAAGAGGCGCGCAACCAGACAGGCTGGGCGCTCCACGTAACCGACTACCTTGCCGCCGCAACCGTCGCTCGCAAATACGATAAGCAGCATGTTCTCTTGCTCGGAAGCGATGCACCTTCTGAGTTGCTGCTGCAATCGTTAGCGCGAGGCCTCACGCAAAGCCACGCTGATGTCGTCATGCCGCGCCTGCAGACTAGTGCTACCGATGGTCTCGTGAACTCGGCACTGCTCTATCCCATGACACGCGCACTGCTTGGTCAGGACATTCGTTTTCCTCTGCCGCACAACATTGGCCTTTCGCGGCGCGCGCTGGAACGTTTGGCGAGCGAGGCACAGCGCGAAGTATCCGCCGGACGGAGCGATTCTCTACTCTGGCCTGTTTCTGTCGCCACGGCAGCGGGTTACTCCGTCCGTCAGCTGGATTCGAACGAGCATCTACCAGTGCCTGCCGTCACCGACTTCAATCGACTCTTTGCAGAGGTCATCGGCTCCTTGCTTGCAGACACAGAAGCCCGTGCCATCAACTGGCAGCGCAGCCGCTACGTCGCACCCGCGCACTCCGCGGGTGAACCCTTGGCTACCTCCGCACAGGACCCGGATGCCGATGTAGTCTCAATGGTTGAAGGCTTCCGCGTAGCTTATGCGAACCTGCTACCGATCTGGTCACTCGTGCTACCGCCGCAGTCGTTGCTTGCGCTAAAAAAGCTGGCGCCCGTACCGCCGCAAGCGTTCCTGTTTCCACCAGAGTTGTGGGCGCGCGTCGTCTACGACTTCGCGCTTGCCTTCCATCTGCGCACCATCAATCGCAATCACCTTCTCGGCGCGCTCACGCCACTTTACCTCGCGTGGGCCGCATCGCACATTCGATGTGCTGCCGGAGACGCCACTGAAGCCGAGCGTCTCGTCCACGCGACCGCCGCCGCCTTCGAAGCCGAGAAGCCTTACTTTGTATCGCGCTGGCGCTGGCCAGACAGATTCAACCCGTAGCCAATGCGGACGGAGGTCTAAAGACAATGGGACAACAAGTCGGATTTGCGCTGCAGCAGTCGGTTCATCGCGTTCTCGTCGTACTCGCAAGCTTTCTGCCAGGGGTCGTAGCTTCACTTCTGGCACTGCTGCTCTTCACCCTGCTCGGCATCGGCCTGGCGTCGCTGCTCAGGCGTCTGTTTACCGCCATGCGTTTTGACGAACGTCTCGCGCAACGCGAACAGCGTGATTCCGCTGCGAACATCGCAGACTGGTCACCAAGCCGCTCACCCAGCCTGCTTATCTCCCGTGGCGTTCTGTGGGTCTGCGTCTTCGTTGGCATAGCGGTCGGCGTCACTGCATTCGACGCGGCGTACGCCTCTTCGTCCGCAATGACCGCCTTCGTGCTGCCCTACCTCACGCATATCACGGGCGCCATCCTGCTGTTGCTTGTAGGTACTTTCATGGCGCGCTTCCTGGAGCGGTCCGTGCTCATCGGCGCAGTCAACGCGCAGCTTCACTATGCCCGCTTCCTTTCGCTTGGCGTAAAGTGGTTGGTCCTCGTGCTCACGGCAGCGATGGTGCTCGACCATCTGCACATCGGGGGTGCGGTGATCGAACTCGCCTTCGGCATTCTCTTCGGCGGTATCGTCCTCACGCTCTCGCTCGCCGTCGGCCTCGGCTCGCGCGACTTCGTCAGCCGCTCGCTGGAACGCGGCATCGAAAAGACTGCCGACCCCGTGGCTACAACGGTGCGCGAAAACGAATCACCCTCGACAGTGCGCCATTTCTGAAGCAATTGGAAAAACCGACGGGCTCCAGCCTGCGCTCGACTAAGGCACTAACCAGTGGTAAAACCCGACCATAGCAGCCGTACCTACCAACGCAACCAGCAGTCCGGCCACTCTGCGCTTGTACACGAACCAGATGAGCACCAGGCCCGTCAGCGATACGAATGTCAACAGAATTGCGCTAACGTCGATCAGATGCCCCCAGGGTTCGCCTGCATCCCGTCCCTTATGCAGATCGTTCATCACGGCGACCAGACCACTCGACACCTCAGTGATGTCGTATTTACCAGTGTCGCGATCGACGAAGATGTCCGCCGTATATCCCGGGGCGCGCGAAGATATCTGCACCTGCTGATCTTCCACGCGAAAATCACTCACCGCTCCGCGCATATGCTCGCGCGTGCGGAGCATCTCTACCAAACCCAGCCTATCCACATCGTCCGATGTGGCTCCTTTGAGCAAAGCGGCGTCTGCGACGCCATGATGCAACACCGTCCGCTGCTGACCAGCAAACCATGTGGGATGGTTCAATGTTAGCCCTGTGACCGCGAAGAACAGCACCACGGCAAAGCTCACCATTGACAGGTAAACATGCAGCCAGCGCGTCACGATCGCTGTTTGCCTGCGCAGTCGTACACGCCATGGCACGGCTGCTCTATCGCTTTCTGTAGTCAAGAACGACGCTCCCTAATTCCTGACCGCCAGGCAGCGTCGCTTGATCCGGCTTACCGGTAAAGCTGATGGCCTTGCGATCGATCTGGTAGCCACCATGCTCACGCGAGGCCTCGATCACAACGCTGTACGTTCCAGCCTTGACTGGCTTGCCCTCATTGTCCTTACCATCCCACTTCAGGCTGTACTTGCCCGGTGGCCGCGTCGCCGAACTCACTGTGCGCGAGATGTCCGTTCCTTCACTCAGGTTGCGGATCTGGTCTCCGCGATACCACTGCTTCAACTCTGGCAGCCAGCGAGCGTTCTGCGTCCACAGCGTCAACGTGCGCACCGGAAAGTGGTCGGTATCTTCGATCCATACCGCAACGTACGGACGGCGATAGCGAGTATCCTCGATGCGCGACAGATTGATCTCGAGCGAAAGTTCGAACGCCGGGTCCCACACGCCGGAGACCGCCTTCATCGGCGGCACAAAGGCGGCTGCCTGCAAGCTGGCACGACTTCCGCCAGGCACCTGATAACGCGTCCAGCCTGCGCTGATATAAGCGCGTCCATTCGCAGCGACGATGAGGTACTCTGCATCGGGCGTCGCCTGCGCGAGCCTACGACTTGCCTCTACCGGCATCACACTTAAAGCCGTCGCCAGCGCGCCGGCCGTCTCGGCATCGCGTGCGATGACAGTGGACGAAAGAATATGGCTCACCGGCTGCGCCGTGCGCGGATCTATCAAATGTGAATACGCTGGAGCCTTCGCAGCCGCGCCGTTCGTTACATCGAATCCTCGGCGATACCCACCGCTCGTCGCTACCGCAGCGTTGCTCACCACAACATGGTCCAGCGCCGCATCGTTCTCGGCGTCCGCCTGCGGGTCAGCAATGGCGACCATCTGGATCATCGCGCCACGTATCACTACATCGCCGCCAACATTCAGCATGACACCGCTCGCGCCTGCTGAAAGAGCCGCGTCAGCAGCCTTCGCAGCTATGCGGCTCTTGGCAAAGGAAGCCAGCGCCAGCGGCACATCGCTCAACCGCATCGCCGTCCTGTTCGCAGCATCGAGCGACCAATGCGGCTGCGCGATCGCTTCCACCGTCTCTGCGATCTCGTGACGACTTGGGGTGCGGCCTTCAGCCGTTGCACTCTTCCATAGTCGCGTCGCCGCCTCCACCGAAGGATCGAGCGCTCCATCTGTACGCTCGCGCCACGCATCAAAGGCAGCCAGCGTCGAGAACAGCTCCTCGGAGACGGGTACCGCTTCCAGGCGCGTCCGCGACCAGCGCGAGAACTCACTTTGCGACTGCCATGCACTAAGCACTGCGTTCTCGCGATCAAATACAGCCAGCACGGCTGCCTCGGCAGTCGCCGCCGAGTCAGCATCCGCGCAACGTACGGTCACCTGCAAAGAGGTACCCAGTACCTGCTCATGATGAAAGCTCCATGTGCCTGCATCCTGCGCACCAGGCGACAACATTGCACCGTGCGCCGATGGCGTCGCAGCCAGCGGCAACACGCTCAGCGCTTGCAGAATCTTCTTCGTTCTCGAATCCATCGTCGGTCCTTTGTGAATCTAGTGAGTGCTTCAGTTTCAAAGTAGCTTCTGCACGGGGCGCAGGTAGAGCGCAAGAGTCCATCCGCATAAGGATATGGAGGGACTCCAATCCAGGCACAAACGCGACTGCTACAGCGCGGATTTAGCTGCTGGACAAACCCGCAGACGCATCAAACCAATTCAACGCGGCCCGCCGTTGCCCTGCGCCTTGTAGTACGCCAGCAGCTCCGCTTTATCCAGAAAGCCATCTTGGTTGCTATCGATGGCATCGAACTGCGCACCCATGCGCTCCGGAGCCTCAGCCCGCGCCAGGCGTCCATCCTTGTTTGTGTCCCACTCATCCATCAGGTGGTTTACGCGCTCTTCAGGCGTCTGCTGCCGCACGCGGATCTCCTCTGTCGTCAACTGTCCATCACCATTCGCATCCAGCGTCAACAGCTCCTTGCTCGCGCCCGCAATCTCTGCGACCGAGATCACTCCATCATGGTCCGCATCGAGCGCGTTCAGAAGCGGGTCCATGCGAAACATCCCACCTGCGCGGCCCCCCGGAGTCGCAGCGCCGTTCGGCATCCCTTGCTTCGCGCTCAAGGCGCTTATCTCCTCGGGGGTGACCTTGCCATCGCGGTTCGCATCGGCACGCACAAAGAAGCCCTGCATCCGCTCCGGGAGGTCCGCCGGCACCAGGTACCCTTTGTCCGTCTTGTCGAAGCTCATCAGCTGCTTCAGCAACTCGTCGGAGGACGCACCAGCATTCTCCGGCCGACTCGAAAGCTCATCGTTCGTCAGCGTGCCGTCACCATTCCTATCCAGCGTCAGCAAGCTCGCGGAGGCCACCGCAATCTCATTTGCCGACAAGGTTCCGTCGCGGTTCAAATCCAGCGCCTGGAGCACCAGACGCGGCTGCTGGCGCGGCCCCTGAGCCTGCGCTCCAACCGCGACTCCGAGGTTGAGACAGATCAACGCGGCAACGATACGAGATTCCAAAATCAAAGTCATCTCCGATATAGGACCAAACTGGTCGTACTCATAGGTGTAAAAGAAACGCTCTCAGATTGCAACTCCCTGCATCGTCGCAAAGGCTCATCGCAGCGCCTGCAGCTGCATCGCCTGCGCCAACAGATCATGATCCCACCTTTGGACGGTCTTCGGCATATACCTGCAAGGTCTCCGGCCACCTACCGACCCGACTCTGGATTTAGAATCAATCTCAATGAGCATGCGTATCGGCCTCGGCTTCGACTCCCACGCCTTCAAGGAAGGCGTTCCTCTCGTCATTGGCGGTCTAAAAATCGACCACCCGCAGGGCCTCGCTGGCCACTCTGACGGAGATCTCCTGCTCCACGCCATCACCGACGCGCTGCTCGGCGCTGTCTCCGCTGGAGACATAGGCACCTTCTTCCCTCCGACCGATCCCAAGTGGAAGGGCGCGGACTCGACGCTCTTCCTCGAGACCGCGCTCGAAGAAGTCGCCCTTGCTGGCTACAAGATCGTCAATCTCGACTGCGTACTCATCATGCACCGCCCGAAGATCGTCCCCATTGCGGGTGAGATGCGCGAGCGCGTCGCAGACCTGCTTTCGCTCGAACTCAACCGCGTCAGCATCAAGGGCAAAACGCCCGAAGGCCTCTCGCAAGACGGAACCGCCGTCGCCCACGTCGTCGTTTTGCTCGAATCCATCGAACTGCCCGACAGCCACAAGAAGCTGGCAATACACGCCGACCGCCCAAGCGAAAGCGATATCGAAGATGCCATCACAGCCATCGCGGGACAGCCCCGCGACATCACCGCTCTAGGCCGTAAGCTCCCCACCTTCGACACGGACGACCTAACGTAAGGTTGCCGCTCGCAGTTCCTGATTCTGTTGTGCCTGCTTTTAGATACACCCGGGCCCTGGAGAGATCGAAACATGCGCAAGCGGTCACCTATCTACCACTCCGTCGGTGCGTCCGGAACGAACCTGGCTTCGGATGTCTGCACCGTGCAACGGCTTCTCAATGCGAGTGGCGTTGCGGCTATTTCCCCTTTGATGGTCGACGGCCGTGCTGGGCCAGCGACCATCTTTGCAATCGAAAAGGTTCAACGTCGATTTCTTCACATGAAGCAGCCGGATGGGAGAGTTGATCCTGAAGGGGAGACTCTTCGGTTTTTGACTGCGGGGCATGCGCACGTGACGGATTCACACGTCAGCAGCGCTCCCAGCTTTACCAGTTACTTCTCTCAGACACTGACCAGCGCTTATCATTCGCTGCAGGCAGAGGCGAGCGCCTTTGGCAGCTCCCTCGTACAGACGATGCAGACCCACACGGTCGCGCCACCGTCCACGAAAGAGATTGCGTGGGGCGCCAAGGTCAGCTCCAGCTTTAAGACAAAGGTCATCAAGATATGCGAGGGACTCTCGCTCAACCCCGACTTTCTTATGTCCTGCATGGCCTTCGAATCGGGTGAAACCTTTTCTCCATCCATCAAGAACCCCCACTCCTCCGCGACCGGTCTGATCCAGTTCATGGCTGCTACCGCAAAGGGCATGGGCACAAGCACCGACGCTCTCGCAAAGCTGACAGCCGAAGCCCAGCTCGATTACGTCGAAAAATACTTCAAGCCGTATGCAGGCAGGCTCAAGACGATCGAAGACACATATATGGTGATCCTTTATCCCGCAGCCGTGGGCAAAGAAAACTCCTTCGTCCTTTTTTCGTCGCCCAGCAAAATGTACGAGGTGAACAAGGGTCTCGATACGGACGGAGACAATAGGATCACCAAATCGGAAGCAGGCGCGGCGGTCGCGGCCAAACTGAAAAAAGGACTAAAAGCAGGTTTCAAAGGCTGACAGCCGACAAGGACTCTTTTCGCATGAACGATCACCATTCACAACGTAGCTCCCTACAGCCAAGCCTGCCGCTCATCTCGCTGACACGGACACGGAGGTATTGGCCCTTGTTTGCGCTGTCGTGGCTGCTCTCGCCGGCTCTCCCTGCACACCCCCAGGCACCGTCGCAGCCGCTGCTCTCTGCGACTCTTGGCCTGCATCGACTTGAGTCGCGGCCCCTCGGCCGGCCTAACGGCAACAACCTTCTCAGCGCTACCTTTCTCCCCGGCACTCACCTCGCCGTTGTCAGCGCGGGCGAAGGCATAGCCTCCGTCTGGGACCTCGATACCGCGAAAGAGGTCCACCGCTATACCGGCCCCGGCTATATCTTTGAAACCGTCGTCCCCACCGCTGATGGACGCAGCGTACTCACTGCTGGCTTCAAATCCAACGTGCATCTTTGGGAGATCGCTTCCGGCAGAGACCTGCGCAGCCTCCCCGTCAGCGACGCTCCACGACTGACGGCAACACTCGCCCCAAATGGCACGCAGGCCGCCGTCAGCTACAACGGCTCCATACATCTGTGGACATTCGCCACCGGCTCCATACAGCGGTCGCTGCCCATTTCCGCCTCCGCTTCACGCATGGCTTTTACCGATGGAGGTCGGAGCCTAGTATGGGTGCAGGACGATGCTCGAGTGTGCCGGTGGAACCTTCAAGCACAGTCCGCTGCAATCTGCTCCGGGTTGAAGATGAACGATATCGTAACGTTCGTCGCTGCCACTAGAGACGGCAGACGATTGCTGATCGGCGGCCGCACAACGCTGATCCTCTGGGACGTCGCCAATGGCTCCGCACTGCATACCTGGAGCACACACAACAGCGCCATCGGCTCCATCGCGCTTTCTCCCGCGGGCGATCTTGCCCTGTGGTGCGGGCCCGGCTCGATCGTGCATCTCTGGAACCTGACGACCGGCCAGGAGCTCGGCCACCTGAAGGGACCAGGCGATGACACTGTCACCGTAAACATCTCGGATGACGGCTCACTCGCCCTGCTCGGCGGAGACGATGGGACCCTTCGGTTGTGGGCGCTGCGATAACTTCGTAAGCGATGGCCTATAGCCGCTTACATTTGTGCAAAGGTTTATCTTCCTACCCTTGACCTCCCAGTGTAGCGAGGGAGTCAGCGGCATGGGCCTTAGATCGGCGGCCCATTCGGCACACTTCCCGGCGCAGGTCCGCTGCTCCGACCTCCACCAGGCGCCGCAGCCGCGCCTACAGAAGCACCGCCAGCCGCACCTCCGCGACCACCTGCTGCCTCGGTCTGAGCTGCATAGAAGATCTTCCAATCGCCATCCGCCGTCTTTCCCTGCTGCGCAATCCATCCGCGCAGCTCCGTCAGCGTTCCGCGCACCTCTGCCTTTGCCAGCGGAGACAGGTTCGCGTTACTCAGTGCCGTCAGCTTCTCAAGCACCGCAGCATCGACCGTCATCTCCGTCAGCCCGGCCAACCCTTTCGGAGCAGGCGAATACCAGCTCGCCTTCAGCAGCGCGTCCAGCACCTCTTTCAGGCTCGGGTTCGCCTCATCCCGCGCGTGGAACTCCACCAGCCGGTTCGCCTTGCCCGGTTCCAGCAGAGCATCCAGCGTGACCGTCGCCGCCGTCAGAGCCGGAGCCTGCGCATCGAAGCTCGGCCCGTTGAAGCTGCCCCAAGACTCCTGCGTGCGGCCAAACTCCGGCGGACGCGGCGGGAACTTCTCCAGCAGCGTCTCCGGCAGCGTTAGCGCCTCCGGATCGAGCGTCTTTAGCACCGCCGTCAACGCCTTCCGCTGCTCCTCGCCGGCCACAATCTTCGTCACCATCTGACCATCGCCGCGCTCGGCGTAACGGTAGTCCTGACCGCCGATCTCCTGTGCCGCGGCTCCCACCTGGTAACGATGCAGCAGGTACACAGGCACCAGCACATCCTCCAGCGTCGCCATCGGTTCACCCGGTTTGATCGCAGCCTCGCTGAAGTTCTTCAGCGCGATCGCGCGCACCTTCATCAACCGATCCAGCTCATCCGCAGCATCCGCGCCGTTATCCCACTGCGTCGAGTGCGGACTCACCGAGGTGTTGCCCTCGTCGGTCTGGAAGTAGATGCCCTTCTTCACACCGTCCTGGATGATTTTCTCCAGCCCGGCCTGCTCCTGCGCTGCCGTCGTGCCCGGCGGAAACTCCTTATAGGTGTAATCGATCACCAGCTTGTCCCACGCGCCCATGCCGTTGTCGTACGCATGTGTAAGGTCGAGATGCCCATTCTTATCGATCTGGATCTTCGGGAACGGATAGTCATCGACCGTTCCATTACCCTCGCCGAACGAGCTCGCCGCAAAGTTATGCGCCAGCCCGAGCGTATGACCCACCTCATGCGCCGCGAGCTGACGCATCCGGTTCATCACCAGCTCCATCTGCTGCGGATCGGCCTTGCCGTCCTTCTTATACGGCGAAAGCAGCCCCTCGGTAATCAGGTAATCCTGATGCTCGCGGCCGCTCGTCAGCGTGACCTCGCTCTTGATGATCTCGCCCGTGCGCGGATCGACAATGCTCGCTCCATTCGAGAAGCCGCGCTCCGCCTCATGCACCCACATCACCATGTTGTAGCGAATATCCAGCGGGTCCGCACCCTCCGGCAGCAGCTCAGCCTTGAACGCATTCTTGAAACCCGCCGCCTCGAACGCCGCGCTCCACCACCGCGTTCCTTCGAGCAATGCCTGCCGCACGCTATCCGGAGCCCCGCGATCGATGTAGTACACGATCGGCTCCTTCACCTCGCTCACAGCCGCCTTCGGGTCCGTCTTTTCCAGCCGATGCCGCGTCATGTACCGCGTCTCCACCGACTCGCCCAGCGGCTTGGTCCAGTCCTTGAAGCCCACCGTCTGCGTCTGCCCCGCGCGCGAGTCCCAGATTCGCGGCGTATAGCCCGGAGCCGGCAGCGCCATCAGGATCTGCCGCTCGCGCAGCGTCACACTGCGCACATCCGGCGTCACCTCGTTCAGAGCTAACCGCCCTCCGCCCGGCCCACCTGCAGCCGGAGCCGCCGCAGCGCCACGCCCTCCGCCGCCGCCAGCCTCGTTGGTGAACGTTAGCATCGTCTCCACAACCAGGTTCAGCGGAAAGTTCTTCACCACCTCCGGCACAATCGCGCTGCGCGTTGCATCCAGCCGATACCCCGCCAGCCGTCCGCCAAAATCAGGAGCGTCGTGCAGAAAGAAATCCGTCGCATCCACCAACACATGCTGAGGCCCATCCTCGGCAGCCACCGGAAATCCCCACAGCACGCTCTCCGGAAACGACTGGTCCTTCGCCATCTTCTGATACGGATCGTCCGAGGCCGTCCGCCAAAGCAGGTTCTTCGCCACCAGCATCACCTTCGGCCCCACCCGCCGGAAGGTCACAATCTGCGGTCGCGCGATGTTGCCACGCTGAATCCCTGCCGTGCCCGCAGCCGCCGAGGTCTGATAGACGTACATGAACTCGCTGTCGAACTTCGTGACCTCGAGATACACCTTCCCTGTCTTCGCATCCCAGTACATCGGGATAAAGCCATCCTTCTTCTCCAACCCCTTCAGCTTCTGGTCCAGACTGACCGGCGCAGCAGCCTCCCCACCACGAGGTCCACGCCCTTCACTCTGCGCCTTCGCCAGCGACGGAGCTCCCGTCGAAAGCACCACCAGATACACCACGGCCAACAGCTTTTTCATCGAAAAACTCCTGCTTCAGGTAGAGAAATGTGGCTGACGACTACTACGGCGCAGCTTTCAGCGTTATTTGGGGAAAAGGGGACATCCGCAGAATAGCAAACCCTGCGGGGCCCGCGTCGCCGCTCGACACGATTTCCCTTCCCCCCACCCGCAACTCTCCGATACAGTGTCCTCAACCCTCAGGAGGAACTTACTTGGACGTCGCAGCCGCTCACCCTTATCTTCACCACATCCTGCACTTCTTCCTCATCACCTACGTGCTCTCGGTGGTCCTCTTCATCATTCCGCTTATCCAGATCGCCCGCAAAGCAGGACTACACTACTCCATCGCGCTGCTCGCCCTCGCGCCCGGCATCGGCACCATCATCGCTCTCTATATCCTTGCCTTCTCGCCCTGGAAGACGACCCCAACCGTCACCAACCTCTAGCCCCCGGAGACCTCTATGGACCCGCAACAAACTCAACAACAAGTGACCCACATGATGATGACGCTGATCCCCATCTTCATGCTTGTCGGTCTCGCCTTCGCAGCCTTCTTTGTCTTTCTTTTCTGGCGCATCTTCACCAAAGCCGGACTCGCCGGACCGCTTGCCCTGCTGGTCCTCATCCCCGGCATCGGCCACCTTGTGATTCTTTGCATCCTCGCTTTCGCTGACTGGAAGGTCGTTCCGATAGTCGAGACCGCCTCTCCCTACCTGCCGCCAAGCTACCCACCGCCGCCACCGGCATTCCAGACCCCACCGCAGGCATAGCCCGGTTAGACCGTTCTTATATTACAAACGGATGGAACGCTGCATCTCTCCAACAATTCCGACAATCGACTCATCGTCAATAAATTCAAGCAAGAAGAAGCCTCCCACTACATGGGAGGCTTCTTCTATTGCGCAAACCCGGATGACGCCTCGGGAGATCAACCTATCGAGCAAAGTTGCGCCAGGCAGATCGAACAAGATCATTGGTTCGGAACTTTCAATCGCGAAGCATCCCGTGAAGGCAAACCTAAAAATAATCCTCGCAAAGCTGGGCGCTAGCGATCGAACTCATGCGGTCACTGTTGCAATGGAGCGACCTCATGGCCTTAATCTAGGACCTCACCAGAAATACACTGCTACCACCTTCGGAGAATCCGCCAGATTGTTTACGAGGTCGGATGCGAGCACTATCTCATAATTACTCTTCTCCCACCCGCGAGGAGCAGATTTTGAGAACTCCTTTATCAGTTCGGGAGAACTCAGGAAGATTCTCACGGCTGCCGTGCCATGCATACCCAGTCCTCCAACAATCACAGTGGACTGGCCAGTCGTAGGACTATGGAAGTGAGCGAGTAAGCCATAGTCGCGTGTCGGTTGATCGTCACCCATAAAACGCTTAGATGTGACCTCTTTTGTATCGACGATGCCGAAACGTCCTTGAGCATCATAGGCAAACTGGTATCGCAACGGAGCTTGAAGCCGCATCGTCCATCCGTTGTTAAAAGCTCCTACCAACACTGTCGGGGAGCGTTGGAGGTCCTCAAGCTTTGTATCCTGCATCGGAAGAAGAAAAGCGTTGCCTCCGGTACGGCCGATGGCTGATCCGATAAGACTGACGGTCTTGGCGGTCGTAAGAGAGATGCCAGAGTTTGTGAACTGAACCTGAGAGCCCTGATCCTGGCTGCCCAGTAGCTGCTTTTCACCGCCAAGAGGGCCTGCGCAGAGAAGGACATCTCGGCCATCGAAGGCGCCCTTCCAGATTAGGTCCGCCTCATTGTCCTTTAGTCCTCGTGATCGAATGACAATGGCGATCAAACTCACCAGTAGACAACAACCTACGATCAAAATGAAGCGAGTCGTGTTAAGGAGAGGGCCCTTGGATAAGTCCACCAGTTCCAGGGTCAAAGGGATTGGCTGGTCACGCAGTTCCTCTGCGTCGTACAGGAGTCCGACGGTTGGCGGGTTGAGAGCCGTTTCAGGTGGTGCGATCACATCCTGATTGCGAAACTCTGGCACGTAGCTTCCAAGAGGGAGCTCGATCAGCACTTCGTCAGCGGCGGTAGCGTTCAGATAATACTGGGCAAGTCTTCTCCTCACCTCACCGGCAGTGACTCGAACGACTGAGTTCGCGTTCGTGTCGTAGTCGAGTGGCTGTTTGAAGACCGCAACTCCGATCAGGCGCTCCTTGAGGTACGCCGCGTTACCGTTGAGGCGTTCTTCCACGACGTAACGAAGGAAGGAATGGTATCGCTTACTGTTTCGGAAGGAACTGTGTTCAAGGATCCGCTCCAACTGGCGACGAATACGCGATTGGTCATGGGCCTTCTGGACATCAATCGTTTCCACCTCGCAGACCACCCGCATCGGAAAAACCCTCCATTTTGTTCGGGCTTGAATCTTACTCCATCGGAAAAGCAGTTGGCAGCTTCCATGCGGACACTTGTAACGTCGGTTTTGCGGGGTATAACGCTTTTATAACGTCCCCGCAAGCATAAGAAAAAAATGCACTTAGAGGCTTCGCGAGGAAGCGGATCTTTCTAAACCGTATGGCACCTTTCAATAAGCAGCAAAAGGCGCGTACTTTTTCGCAGTCAGAGAATGACCCTTGCCTTTAGCTGTGAAAAGCGGGTACGGGTAGTCGTTCTTGCCAGGAGCGCCATGATGCATTGGAAGTCAGAAGACAGAGAGTACAGAGTCGAGTTTTCTCCCAGCTTGAAAAGCTTTACGAAAGACAGCGGGTCAACTAGGGCCGCCGCTTTGCAATTAGGCTTGGAGACATGTTGCGGGGGCTGCGAGGCATACCAACGGCAATCGAGGCTGCGATGCTTAGCGCGCAGAAGAGTCAATATTCTCTTCGTACTCCTCGGCACTCTCCTCCTGACTCTCGCTCCACGCGCTTCCGCGCAGGGAACGACATCCGTGTTGGGGGGCAAGGTCTTTGATAGCGCTGGCGGAGCGATTCCAGAAGCTTCCGTGACCGTCATTTCCGACGAAACGAGTCTTCAAACAACCGCGAAGACGAACGCAACAGGTGACTGGCAAGTAGATGCATTGGTTGCGGGCCATTATCACTTTACCGTTCAAGCGCCCGGCTTTCAGACCTTGCAGCACTCTTCCATCGAGCTGCAGATCTCCGATCAGAAGTTCGTGGACGTGACCTTATCCGTCGGACGCACTACCGATACGGTCACAGTTGTGTCCGAAACGCCTTTGATCGATACGACGGCGGCGGTCTCCGGAACCACTCTGAGCAACAAGGATTTTGAGGAGCTTCCCTCGGAGTCGGGCTCCCCCATGGACTTTGTTCGATTGGCGCCCGGAGTCTTCCTTGCTCCCGCCAGCGGCGGCGCCGCCTTGCTTTGGTCCACCAATTCGCTGTCCGCGATTGTTACCAATGGCGCAGGCTCCGGAAACAACGCCATGAATTACATGATCGACGGTGGCACGAACACGATCGTTTCCAACGGTCAAATTGCGTTCATTCCTCCGACTGACGCCGTGGGGGAGATGCGGGTATTGACCAACGCGTACGACGCAGGGATTGAGCGCACAGCCGCTGGCACCGTGAACATGACGATTAAGAACGGTGGAAAGAACTTTCATGGTTCTTTGTACGAGAGGGACATTAACAACTTCCTCAACGCGAACTACTACCAGAACAACATTTCGGGAGTTCACACCCCGACGGTGCATCTGAACGAGTGGGGAGGGAGCGCTGGCGGCCCAATATGGCTTCCTAAATTATGGGATGGCAGAAAGAAGGGCTCGTTCTTCTTTTTTAGCTATGACGGCGTTCACAACACTTCCCCTGCGGCTACAGGTTTCCTTAGTTTGCCCACTCAGGACGAGCGGAACGGTAATTTCAGCAACTCGTATACAACGAATACAACGAATGGCGTAACGACGCGCTACCCCGTCGTCATCTACGATCCGGCCACTGCAACATCCACAGGTGCCAGGACAGCGTTCCAAAACGCGACCATTAACCCTGCACGATTCAGTGCCATCGCTGCGGCCATTACCGCCTTGGTGCCGCTACCCAACAAAGCAAGCGATGGCTCCAGCACCGACTCGAATGATTACGCCATCAACGAACCGAAGATCGACAAGTTTTCGAGCTATATTGGCCGCGTCGACCAAACGTGGAACAACAACCATCACAGTTACATGGAGTACCGCTTCAACCACCTAAGCGAATTAGCAAATGACCCCTTCGGCCCAAACGACATTCTGACAGGGTCTTATCTCATTCGGCATAATTACGGCGCAACCATAAACCATGCGTGGGTGTTGAATCCGAAACTTCTCGCCACCTTGGTGGGAAATGCTTCGATTTATACGACATCTACCTATTCGCCAGCAAACGCCGGTGGCGTAAGCGCGTCCTCCTACGGGTTTTCGCAACAGTTCGAATCAGAGCAGATTGGATCGGGACTGCCCGCGATCACAGGCCTCTTCACCACGCTTGGCGACAACGGCGGCCCCTCTTACGAAAACGACTACAACTATGAGGGTCGCGCCTCCGTGCAACAGATCTATAAAAACCACACTCTGCATTACGGAGTTGGCTATCTCTCGCAGCAGGAGGCCACAGGGTCGCAGGCGGGTGCGCCAGGCACATACAATTTCAGTAATATCTGGACGACAGCGAATCCGAATACAACTCCGGGCGTAGGTGTGGGATCAGCGTATGCGTCCTTCCTTCTTGGGCTACCTTCAAGCGGGTCGATGACGAGCAATGCCAGTGGTTACTATTCGCAACCGTACATCGGAAGCTATGTCCAGGATGAGTGGCGCGTACATCCGCGGTTGACGCTCAGCTTCGGTTTGCGATGGGACTATCAATTCCCGATGACAGAAAGACACGATAGGTATTGGACGCGGTTTGATCCGAACTACAATTTGTCAACCATCACAAACTACTCGCAACCAAAGTATGGAGCGGAGATTACCGGCACCTCGACCAACCTCGGGACGCAGTTACTGCAACAGCAGCGATCCGACCCATCAAGTTTCGTCGCACGGGGTGCCATTCTGTACGCCGGCACAAACGGCGTGAGCCGATCCATGACAGATCCACAGTACAAGTACTTTCAGCCGAGGGTCGGCGTTGCCTATCAGCTGCAGCCAAACCTTGTGTTCCGTGCGGGATTTGGTCGGTTCGTGCAATCGAACTACGTTGCAAATCACGCCAACCAGCAGGGATATTCATCTACAACCACATTCGTCACGACAACGAATAATTACATCTCTCCGTCTTCGACACTCGATAATCCGTATCCCAGTGGTCTGGTTGCTGACACCGGAAACTCTCTCGGCGTGTATACGAGCCCTGGTTCGGTCTCAAGCTTCTATACGTCGGACATCAAGCGTCAGTACACCGATGACTACAGCGCGCATGTCCAATATCAACTGAAGGACTACCTCTTTGAAGTTGGAGGAGTCTATGAATACACTTACGGTCTGGTGGTCGGATATCACATCAACAACCCAGCCGTGGGTCCATACCATGCGGCCTATGATCCGAAGTTCGACGCGACCGGTCGCCCTGTCGACACACTCCCAGGCGATACACAAGTCACCAATCCCTTCAAAGGATCGCCATACATCACAAACACACTCGAGACCAGTTCGACCGTCTCTGCCTACACACTTCTCCGACCGAACCCTCTGCTCGGGGATCTCGTTGAGAATTTCTATAATGGTTCGAGCCAGCACTACGCCCTGCAAAGTAAAGCTCAAAGACGTATGAGGAATGGCTTTGCTGTGACCACGAGTTTTAGCTGGGGCAAGCAGATGGACACTACTGGCTTCGTCACCAACTCTGTCATCGCACAAACGTTGCTGAGACAGCTAAGTTCGAACGATCGTCGCTTCCAACTCGCTGCCGCGCCTACATACACTCTTCCTTTTGGACGCGGCAAACTTATCGGCAGGGATGTGAGTCGGCTGGTAGATGCGTTCATCGGCGGTTGGGAAGTGAGCGGGACCTACACGTTTTACTCGGGCACGCCTCTCACATTGCCGACGAACTCTGGCTTCTTCGAAGGAGGAGATCCCGGACTCGGAAGCGCGAAGACAGGCAAAAAATGGTTCGATACTTCCAAGTTCGCTTCCTACCCAACGGTGAACACGCCAGCTGCCACTGTACAAAATCCGAATGTCTATCCTGCCTGGACGGGTATCTCCAGTCTCCCGGGATATAACTGGGTTCCTACCTCTTCCACTGATGCGACAAAGAACGGTGTGTACCACGACTTCGTCACCCGATCGACGAACTATGCCACTCAGTTTGGTGACGTTCGGAACCCATACACCAACACCTGGAACCTCGGGGTTCGTAAGGGTTTCCAATTGGAGCACGGGGTCGGAGTGCAATTGAGGATCGATGCCTTCAACGCACTCAACCATCCTCAGTTTGGAAATATTGGTGTGACCAACACCAGTACGTTCTTCGGATACCTAAATGGCTCCAACACGCTCTCTCAGGTCAACGACCCACGCAACGTGCAACTTTCTGGAAGGATTACTTTCTAGTTTTGATAAACACGCAGCAGAATTCGCACAAGAGATGGGACAAAAACAACGACGCCTCTCAATTCGAGAGGCGCTTTCCCATATATTTCACGCACTAGATGAAACTTAACTTGTGGTGCCGGGAGAGGGAATCGAACCCCCATGGAGTTGCCTCCGGCGGATTTTGAGTCCTTATCTGTTGCAAATAATAGACTTACGGCTCTACTACTTGCAACAACTTACAGGGTGTGACGGTAAGGTTCCATGCGGTCCTGTGAGGGGCTATTTTGGCAGTTTGGACATAGTGTTGGGCATAGTCAGCCGCAACGGATTCCCGGCGGACTTGCCTATGTCCAAAACATCCGCCAATGCAAGACTTCGCTGTTTCGCTCCTCAGACGCCACCGGATACGCTCCATTGGTGGCCAATTTTCCCGATGACCAGCAGCGGAAAGAGCCCCGGGAGGCCAACCTCTCTTCTCTTAAAATTGGACATCATGTTGAATGCTGATCTCATACCAGGTCAAGAATACGCGTTTCGCGAGAAGCGAATCCTGGGCAGTCCGCTGCACCGCGTCAAGCTCTTGGAACACGTTCGGGGACGTAAATGGCGAGCCAAATGGATCAAGCCCCATCCCAATCTTATCGACTATCTTTCCACCGAACAGGTCATCGTGCCATGGAAAGACCAAGCAGCGTTTCTGAAGGAAGAGCGTGACCGGGAATCCATGCGGAGGCACAATTTGAAACTGGGTTTTAGTGCCTCATCACCGATCTCCGAGGCAATTGAAAGCGTGATTGACAGTGTCGGTGATGAAGTTCATTTCAACAACGGGGACCTTTCAGGTACCCGAGATCAGCTTGAGAGATTGAAGGGGCGAGCACGGCTAGAGAACCTTCAGCTCGATGAGATTTATCCCCGCTACTTGGATCGTCAAGGACGCCTGCACTTACCCTTTGAGACCGCTCTCGAACTAGCTCGGGCTTTTTGTATGACGGAGCCCGGCACCCCGCTCACAAATGTAGAGGCTACAGAACGCAATTGGTCTCTTACCGCTACTCGACCGAACGGCGAATACATCATTCCACTGTTGAACCATCACAGGGCATCGTGGGCGCTTATACGGCAATGGTGTGGGCAGGATGCGGCTATCGCTGCTAGGGAGAATCGAATCGCAGAATTGGAAAGGCTGGTCTGGGATGCTGTATATGTACTCCAGAAAGCCGGTTTAGACGGCGAAGCAAACAAGCTTCGCCGAACTGTATCATGAGCTTTCATCAGGTCGCTTCTACGTTATTATCTCAAGCCAATTCGGAACAGCCACCTTCTCGTCGTGGATCGCAAATGACGAGATCGGCGTTTCCCGTCACCAATCCTGCCTACACCACTTCCGAAAGACTCAATGAGTGCATCGGCCTGTTATCGCCATCTCTGGGTGGTTGTCAGAACGTCGGATTCCCGCGGTTGGCACCTGCGTAGGTTCCATCAACCCCACAGGTGAGGGTCGCCGCTACAATCGTGGCTGGATCATTCCCAAAAATGGTTACGTGCAGAGAGGGACTAATCAGTGCCGGAAGACCGAGGGAAACGAGTATCGTTCGCGCAACAAGTTGGGGAGGAAGGTGAGACCTTCTTCGCGCATTGGGCCACGAAGCATCGGCTGACCTTGAGCAAGCCTGTTAGAGACATCGGTCTGGACTATCTCTGCCAAGTTCTGGCACCGGTCAAAGGATCGAAATCGCTCGAAGGAACCGGGTCGGTACTTGGCGCCCAATGCAAGGCTGTGGCGAAGAGCAAGCATCCGCGAATCATCCTCGAACGGATCGACGCAGTGGATATCTTGCGCCAGAATCAGGCCACTTGCCTGTTTGGCGTGCAGCTTGATACCGGGAAAGTCTTCTTTCTGTTCCTCGATTTCTGGTTGATGGACAAGTTGAAGGCCTTTCTGGATGGAACGAACGCCACTCTGACGATCCCCTATTCAGATCTCTACACGGGAACCAAAGTGTTTCTCGAGCAGCTCGCCCCGTTTATCAATCCCTTTGTTCAAAACCGCTTGCGACTGCACCGCGAGAACCAGCGGCTCCGAAGAGCAATTCCTGGGTCAGTGTTCTCTCTCCGCTCTTCCAATACGGAATCCATCGCACACGTTCAGGTGCCTCGCCTTACGCAGGCATACGTTATTGACCCTGGCGCCTCCGTTTCCGCAAGGCTGCAGATATTTGAGCGCGGGTATATCGACCCGAATACCCAAGGGGTCTCTTTGCATCCAGAGATCGAGCGGCTTCTCAGACAAACAGATAGCCGGGCTTTACTCCTGCAGGGCATCGTCGGCGCTTTCGTCACGGTACGGATTCAAGCTGGTGACCAGGAAGCGTCCGCTGAGTTCGAGGTCCGTCTCTTCGATGACGAAACATCATTCGTGCACAAGGCCGGGTTGCGTTTGACCTTCTCCGCCGCCCGGAAGGACTCGAGAGGCTACATTCATCAGTTCGAATTCAACCTCTTTGATCCTGACGAGCCATTCAGCTGGGACTCAAATGCCGTGGAGTTCTTCGCGCTTTTCAAGCCGGACGCCAAAATCATTCTTCCTTCCGGCAGTGAATTCCCTCTCAAGATGTTTGGTCAATCGGTCGAACAATTCGGATTCGCGATCGAAACGTTCAAGAAGATCGATGAAGGACTTGAAACCGACAGTAGCTTTGCTCTGGTCGACCTGAAAGACGAAGAGGTCGCCAATTCGCTGAATTTCTTCAATGCCTTCTTCTTCGAGAACATAACGGCCGACCAGATGGTGCAGGCTTTCCTCTTCGGGCCCGCGGCTGATATGCGGCCCGAAGACTTAGTGACGGAGCGCGTGGATATTCGACTTCCCATTGCTGTGAACTGGAAAAGCACAGGAGCTGTAGTGTGGATTGACGGTGAGGCGGACGCCTTTTTGTTCGACAAGAAGCTTTGTGGGTTCAGGCTCTTGCAACAGAACGGGTGGTCCGTTTTGAAGCGCGAGCGGTTCGAAAAGTCTGTTCATCCTGAGGCATGGTTCTATGAGGACTGGCCCCCGATTCCGATCGCCGCTCTCAAAGTTGGTGTCACCAACTTCACTCACGAAGGCCGTAGACTCCCCTTCGAAGCCGAAATCTCACGTCGGCCCAACCCGGATCTTGAGCAGGACTGATCGACTACGCCGACAAGCTGGCTTACCGAACCTCAGAACTGGGTCCGAGAGTAACCCTCTGTTGTGGTCTGCCTCGATTAGCTGTCCGACTCACGTCGAGGGTTTACCGAATTCACGATGGCTAGTTCCTATATTGGGATGCGATCCGTCTTCAATGAGCGCATTGGCCTGTTCTCGCCAACTGAGAACGCCTCGCGGATTGCTTCCGAGAAGCCGACTGAACCAGTACCAATCGTTCACCATGCGGTCTCCAGACCCTGCCGTTATTGACTGTCTAGACACTTACGTAGTACATTCCATTTATGCCGAGGCCTCGCAGTGACGACAAGCGGAACCGAATTCTCGATGCGGCAACGCGCGTCATTGTCACCCAGGGACTTAGCGCACCCACGATGGGCATAGCTAAAGAAGCTGGCATTGCGAACGGCTCCCTTTTTACCTATTTCGAAACCAAGTCGGAGCTTTTCAATCAGCTGTACCTTGAGCTGAAGCAGGAGATGGCATCAGTGGCCATGAAGGACTTCCCGACAGAAGCTGATCTTCAAGATCAGTTCTTCCACATCTGGCGAAATTGGGGTACTTGGGCGCTTCACTCTCCTGAGAAAAGGAAAGCACTCGCCCAACTTACCGTGTCGGACGAAATTACGTCAGAGACCCGGATCGCAGGGCACAGGCTGATGTCTGCCATAGGTGAACTGCTGGAACGCGTCCGCAGCGCCGGGCCCATGCGTAAGGTCCCCATGAGCTTTGTTATCACGCTCATGAACTCGGTTGCGGACGCAACGATGGATCAAATGATTCAAGATCCGAAGCATGCAAAAAACCACTGCAAAAACGGGGTGGAAGCTTTATGGAGAATGCTCGCTTAACCGTTGCGTTTGTACATGACTGTCCAGACAGATTACTAAAATTTAGCAACTTCACGAACGATAGACACCATGTAGCGACTGGAGGGATTCCATGAAAATGTCCAAGAATACGGTATTGATCACCGGTGGCACCAGCGGCATCGGTCACGCTCTCGCTGCCCTCTTCCTCAAGCGTGGGAATACAGTTCTCATCACTGGAAGGACAGAAGAGAATTTGGCTATAGCTCGCCAGTCACTGCCTGGCGTTCACACTTATCGCAGCGATGTGAGTAATCCCGCAGCGATCAGGCAGCTCTATGCGGACGTGGCCCACGCGTTCCCAGATATCAATATCCTCATCAATAACGCAGGGATTGGTTTGAAGCGTAACTTGAACGACCCGACAGTCCCGCTTGAGGATCTGAACAGAGAAATCGAGACGAACCTGACAGGTCCCATTCAGATGATTCAGCAGTTCCTGCCCCTGCTGAAACGCCAGCAAACTGCTGCGATCGTGAACGTCAGTTCGGGACTCGCGTTTGTTCCCTTGGCGGTGAAGCCGATCTACTGCGCAACCAAGTCGGCCATGCACTCGTACACGCAGTCTCTTCGTGTGCAGTTGAAACACTCGTCGGTCAAGGTCATTGAGCTTGCGCCACCGGCGGTGAAGACCAACTTCAACAAAGGGCAGGAGGAATTGAATTCATCCTCAGCCATGGACGTGAACAAATTCGCCCAGGAGTCGATGCGCGGCTTGGAGAAAGGGAGGCAAGAGATACTCCCGGGGTTAAGCCGCATGGCGCGCCTGATAGGGCGCTTGGCCCCTCACGCAGTCTTTATGAAGGCTGAAGCCGAGCAAATGGTAGGGGAAGGAGAAAGGCTCTCATCAAGCACGCGTTAGTACGCCGCAGACGATTCGTACTGACAAACGCCCCTCTCGTCAGCCGGTGATCTCGATGAATGCATAATCGCCGAATCACGCTTCGAGGCGGAGTCGGCCTGGAAATGCGCGTTGGCCTGATGTCACCAGTCCACATCTGGTTCTGCAAATCCAAGCTGACTTCCCGCTATCAATGAACTTGATCCGGCCTTCATGTACATTCTCCCGTGCCGCAGCGCTGCGAGGACGCTACATCATCACGCCGCCGTTCACCTCGATGCGCTGCCCATTGACCCAGCCGTTCTCGTCAGAGAGCAACGCAGTGATTGCGGGTCCAATGTCGTCCGGCCCAGCCACGCGACCGAGCGCCGTGTGACTTGCGACCAGCTTGTTTACCTCGGGATTGTCGCGCACGATGCCGCCGCTAAAGTCCGTTGCAACTGCGCCCGGCGCGATGACATTAACCGTGATGCGGCGCGGGCCGAGCTCCGTCGCCATGTGTCGCGAAAGGACGTCTACGGCTCCCTTCATGGAGGCATAAGCTGCTCCTCCGCGACTCGAAAGGCGCGTGCGGGTGGTCGAAATATTCACAATCCGGCCACCATCTTTCATGAGCGGCAGCAGCTTCTGTATCAGAAACAAGACGCCCTTGAAATGGACGTTGTAGATGCTATCCATCTCTTCTTCGGTGACACTCTCCAAGGGCATGTTGCGATGATTGTTGCCCGCGTTGTTGACCAGGTAGTCGAAGCGCTCCGACCCTATTTCGGCGAGCACTCCGCGCACGCTTTCAGTGAAAGCCTCGAATTCACCGACTTTCCCCGTGTCGAGAGGGAGAGCAGAAGCCTGGACGCCAAACGACCTCGCTGTAGCGACGACAGCATCCGCATCCTCGCGATGACTGTGATATGTAAAGATCACGTTCACTCCGCGACGTGCGAGACTTTCCACGGTGCTGCGACCGATGCCTCGGCTTCCTCCAGAAACAATAGCGATCTTTCCCTGTTGATCCTGTGACATGCTTCCTCCTGATCCTCTTCCAAACTAAGCCGCCGAAGAGCGAGGCGGAATGGCTTGGTTTCGCAATTTCTTGCCTGTTCCTCTCACGTACACTGGTCTCCATGGGTGCCGCGAAGAGCAGGAGAGCGCGAAGTCTCGACGACCTGGCGCAGGCGCTGCGCCGCTACACCGACTCGTGCGCAACGACGAACCCCTACCCGACCGCCATCGAGGGCTTCTTGATCCTTCGTTCCGATCAGCCGAAGCTTCCCACCTACCGGCTCTTCCAGCCTGCTCTTTGCATCGCGATACAAGGGAGCAAGTGGGCCACTTTTGGCGACTTTCGGTACGAGTACAAAGCCGGCCAAGCGATGGTTGTCACAGTTGAGATGCCGTCACGCGGCGCTGTCTCTGAGGCAAACCCCGGCGAACCCTTTCTAGGCTTTGTGCTTGTTCTCGATCTCGCTGTTCTGCGTGAACTCGCAGAACAGATGTCCTCGCAGCCAAAGAGCCAGACACAAGCTTCGTCGGCCTCTCCTGCGGGTGTCTGCGTCGTCGATCTCAGTGCGGAGGGGCTGGATTGCCTATGCAGAGCCATGCGTATGCTTGAGACGCCCGCCGCCATCCCGCTTCTCTATCCTGGGCTGTACCGTGAGCTGCTTTATTGGTTGCTAACGGGCTCCGGCGGAGGACAGCTCCTCCACACAGTCGTAGCATCCAGCCGCGAGAACCGGTTGATCGCCGCGATTCACGAGCTGAAGACACGCTTTGCCGAACCGGTGCGGGTCGACGAACTGGCCGCAATCGCGTGTATGAGTTCTGCAACCTTCCATCGTCACTTCAAAGCGACAACAGGGATGAGTCCTCTGCAATACCAAAAGGAGCTACGCCTCCTGGCGGCTCGGCGGCTCATGCTCGAAAACGCTTCAAACGTCGAGACAGTCGCAACAGAAGTAGGCTACGAAAGCGCACCACAGTTCACCCGCGAGTATGCACGGATGTTTGGCCGCCCGCCACGCCGCGACGTACGTGCGTTGACAGATTTCGTGGCCGAGTCCTTCTAACAACCACTGCGCAAATATCGATACGCGCTCTTCTCGGCGAGTGCATCATCGCCGATGCACTCACCGGATGCTCGTTGCTCCTGATAAGTCGGCGTCTCGTCAGTAAAGCCAAATGACGAGAACGGCGTTTCGGGACTTGAGGACGGCTCAGCATCACTTCGCCAGCTGAGAATATGCGAAACGGACCTATAGTTTCGCCTCTAGGCGGAGAACCGCATGCAATGATCACGCGTGCAGTTCGATGATCGTGCGGAGCCCACAACGCGCCGTGAGCAGCTCGCCTCTTCAGCAAAATGGAGGCCACACATCGGAACTTGGGAACAAAGGATTCCGAGACTCCCCATTTGGGCGTCCGCGCTCCAGTCGCCAGATCTCGATCATTTCGAGCAACCACTTTGCCCCTGCCTGCGACGGCTCTGGCTTCGATGCCATCTCGACAATGCGCTTTCGAATGTTGTTCACCGCACGAGGTGACAGGTTATAGCTGTTACTCATTCCGGTTATTGGGAGGTGATGAACGAACATCTCCTCGAAACGCTGCCTGAGTCGATACATCGTGTGCCCGTCGATGCCCTGAATGCCGAGTGCTCCTAGGCACAGAAGAAGGCTTTCCTCCATGCCCGTCTGCAACAAAGCCTGCACGAGCAAGCTAAGGCTGTCCGAAGACAGTTTCGTCGAGTCCAGCCTCAAGATCTCGTCGCGAAAAGTGGGATCTTCCATGTAGATCTTCGAGAGGTGAGCAACGGCCCGATTCGGATGACCCCAATCTACTTTCTTTTGCGGCTGTGTGAGCAGCCCAATGAGCGTCTGGTGGCTGGCCGATGGATCGAGCAACATTGCAGCGTCAAGCAATGATGCTTGGAGCTGATCGTGGGCTGGTGAAGTTGCGATTGCCTGGATGAGGACCTGCAGCACTGGAGCGAAGCCGCTATGGCAGGCGCGCGCGATAAAGGTACGAAGAGCTGATAGATTGACTCGTTGTTGAAGGAACCCTGTCTGGATGGTCGCAAGGCCACGCTCAGGGGCGTCGGTGAAAAGCAAAAGAGAGAATGCGCGCGCAGCCCGGTCATGTTCCTGGCCGTTCCAGATCTCTTTCTGGAAGTGAGAAAAAACCGGTTCGAGCACGCGCTCGGTGAGTTCGTAGGGAAGGGTGACGCCGCCAAGGAGCAAAGCCTCCAACGCGTCGACGCGCTGGGATCCGTCATGTAGCCATTTCTGTTTCGGAGCATCGACAAACGCGTCGAAGACGAGACCCGATGATCGAACCGAGTCGAGCTGCGCGAGGAACACAGCAAGCAACTTGCGTTGATCGGCCCGACCGCTCGCCGACGCGGCGTCACCTTCGCGCAATTCGCAATCGCGAGATCGGAGAAGCTCTGCGAACTCTTGGCGCCGTGGCTCCCAAAACGGATGATCGGGGCTCTTGCTACGGAAGAGTGCCGCATCCTTTGGTCGGGACGTGTAGTGGCGCGACCAGATTCCAGGCGGAATTCTCTCCTTCAGAGATAGCTGGAAAAGCCCCCAGATCACATGCTCCTCATACTCCGGCACCCGAAGCCACCGCAATAGCACGTCCCACGCGGCAGCAGGTGCCAGTCGGATGATGGACGTCACGTGCCAAACAGCCCAGCTCATCGATGAGCTCTGAGCCTCTTTGCTTCGCGGGGCCGTGGTGCGTGCAAGTCGTCCACTCCGTACCCGTTCAGCATCGGCTCGCGCAACATCTTCCAGGATCGGAAGATCGTTCGCCGATCCGACTTCTGCGAGCAAAAGGTTGAAGTGTCCCTTCAGGCTGCCGTCATAGTCTTCAGCTGCAAGGAGTGTTGCTCTCGACTCTACGAGGTAGGCATAAAGCGCCTTTGAGCTCTGTTCGGATCGTGCAGCCCGTTCGTCGCCCGCTCTGGGGCCCGTGGTGTAGCAAATATCGCAAATGAACTGGAGCCCAATGGGTCCGTCGACTTTCTTTGCAGCCAGAAGGATTCCGGAAACAAGCGCGTCCGAATCCATTCCGCGCAACACATCCTGGATCTGGCGGTGCAACTCTACATCGGTCTTCAAACTGACATCATGCCAGTTACCACGGACGATCGAGTCCAGTTGGAGCAAGCGATGGAACAACTCGGCCGCGACCTCACACCCTCCAAACGTTCTCAGAAGATGAGCGTCGTGGTCTTGGTAAATATTTGCGGATGGTCTCGTGCAGACTCTTTCCACTTGCTCGGATAGGTCGGAATGAGGAACCTCTCCGAGCATGTCTTTCCACCGGCCCGCGTTTAGGCTGTGCGACCATACTTTTTCTTTGAGCCACCTTTTCGCCCAAGCGGTCTCATCTTCAGCGAGACGCTCGAGAAGCAACTGCAGTTGCTCTGGGTCCACAGTTTTCAGGTCTTCTGCGGGCACGCCATCAAGTAACGTGCGGACCTCTGGGAGAGCATTTGTGGGCTCGATAGCTTCGGCCTTTTCAAAGGCTCGAATACGCGTCCGCAGGGGCAGCTGATGGTTTCGGAACTGTCGAAGAAGCAGCTCCATCACGCGCGGATGCGCAGGTGTAGGAATATATGAGGCCGGAAGGTCGTCCACCAGCTGCGCGAAATGATCCTCTGGAAGTGTGCGAAGAAGTCCCTCCAGATCCCGCTCCGTACCGTTCCACGACAGAGTTGAGACGCCAATCCGCTGAACGGACGGACTCGGATCGTCCATCGCCGCCTTCGTTACCCCTTCAGGAGGGCGCCGAGAATGCATGAATGTGGAGTAGAAGTCGATCCTCGCGTCATCGCTCCAGGCCGAAACGATCTCCTGCCAGCGAGGTCCTAAGGTGCTGAGATGGAAGCCGCGAGAGTGGTCATACGAAGCTAAGCGCTCCTGCCGATCCGGAGACGTGAACAACGGGATCAGGACGTCCGCAAATTCATGCTGTCCCGTGGCGAGCATCCCGTGTAGCCCGAGACTTTTGCAGGTTTGATTGGGGCAGCTGTACATCTGCCTGAGGCGCGATGCCACAGGCGGTCCAACGCGTTCCCAAAGACTGGCGCCACAGCCGTACGACAACTCGGCTGCAAATAGAGCGTCGACTTTTATGGCTCCCTGGATCAGGGCTTCCGCGCAAGCTTGGTTATTCGGCCCCGCCCTTCTCCCAAGCATTTCCGCCATCATCAAAAGCGGCTCGGTCCAAGCGGGATCATTGATGTATGTCGCTATGAAAGAGCGGAGAGACACTTCATCGCTGTGACCCTCCTGCAGAGTGCGGAGAAGTCGTTGCGAGGCGAACAGCTCCTGAAACTGTTGGTGGAGAAACGAGAACGTCTCATCTGGATAGGATGTCGTTTCGAGAATGTGATGAGCCACCAGTTCACGGAGAACTTGTGACGGTTCGGGAAGAGTGACAATCTGACTTGCTTGCTGAAGCTTCACGCTCGAGTCATAAATCGTACGGCGGGCCTGCGCAGACGAAAGCTGCGTTGCTCCGCGGCTCGTGAGTTCACAAGCGATGTCCTCCAGATAAAAGCGCGCAAAGCCGCCAAGAGGAGGTGAGATCAAAGCTGACGAATGCTGTGTTTCCTGCTCAAACAGCTCCACCACGGCTTGCAAGATCCCGGTCTTGGTATCAGGGATTGCTTGTCCCTTATCGAAGAGAGAACCGACGTACGAGAGGATCAGGGGTGTTCGTGTGAGTTCGTCGAGAACGGAGCTTATGTCCAGCGCATCTGCCAGGATTTCGCCATTCGCTCCAAATCGGGCATGGAGGTATTTCAGTCGCTGCTTTCGTGTGACCGGACGCAGCTTGATGCGTTCGACTCGAGTGAGGGGAGGCTGGACAGGGTGCTCCCGCGTCGCGATCATGATGCCCGCCCCGGGATGATTCCGGTCAAGCTCTCTCAGGCGTGTGCTGGCAGTGGCCGACTCCGAGATATCGAGTTCGTTCCATCCATTGAGCAGAAACGCGAAATGGGTTCGATGTTCCAGAGCGGCAAGCCTGCTCGCATCGATGGTTCGCGCCCGGAATTCCGGCGCCTTGGAGATGAAATCTAGGATCGATTCGTCCTGTCGAATCCATAAAGGGAGGTCGACGAGAAAGCACAGACCTCCTGCAAGGTGCGCCTCTTCGGCCAGTTGGGTGAGTAGCGTCGTCTTTCCGGCACCAGCCGGCGCGACTGCCATGAAGCGCAGACCCGTGCGCATGGCCTCACAAAGTTGGCTCCGCGTCGAGATTTCTTCCGCGAGCCCTTCTGCTGTCCTCTGAAGCCCGAGATCGATTAGAGGAATCCCTTTCATGTGGTTGGACCACTTAGACGAAATCTCCTGATTGGCGGCACGGACAGCGACCACCAGCTCTTCTTCGCTGGCTTCCCGAGCGGGAAGCTGTATTCCCAAGTGAGTTTCACAGAGTCCGATATTTTCTGGTTTCAGAAGATCGCCAATCAAATCTTCACGCGGAATGACGGTAAGCTTGACTCCGAACTCGTTCCAGATCGCTTCGTGCCATTCGATCTCTTGCGGCTTGTGGACCTGCTGGGGAGTGGCGAAAAGCAGAACTTTCAGGTCGGGAAAGCGATCTTTTGCCTTCGTTAAATCACCCTTGATTTTGGCGAGGGTTGCCGTGTTGGAACAGGCGAGACCACGACCGTCACCATCCGGGAAGAGCTCGCCGGGGCCATATGCGTCCAGGCCGTAGTCGCTGTTCCATTCGCTGGCAATCAGTTGCGGCCACCGCCGCTGGGCTAGGATGACCGCGAGGCTCTGAAAATCAAACCCCGACCTATAGGCGGTGCGTTCCTTGAGAGCGGTAATGACTTGGGATCTCAGTAAAGTCATGCGTTCAATCGCTCGGCGCCTTTCAGAAAATCGGCCGCTTGTCCGGCCCACTGCCATGCTTTCCTGCGAGGCGATTCGGGCCGAAGCGCACGGGCTACTAGGATAGTCGAACACACTTCATGAAAGGTTCCTTCCTGCCGTTTTACTCAAGGTCGCGAAACGTAGAAGATTGACCCTGATGAATTTTCGCGATAAGCAGATTGCACCCCCGAAAAGTTGGATCGCGTTCGAGGACCTGTGCCTAGCCCTCCTCAAAGGAATCCTCAGCGATCCATTGGCAAAAAAGCACGGGAGAACCGGCCAGGCCCAAAGCGGGGTCGACGTCTATGGCAGACAAGGCGGAATCGGCTCGGCATGGATCGGGATTCAGTGCAAGGGAAAAGAGCAAAGCTACGGTGCTTTGGCAACGGAGTCGGAGTTCAAGGCTGAATTGGAGAAGGCCGAGCGATTTACACCAACGCTCACACGTTGGATATTCGCCACCACAGCTCCAAGTGACGCCAAACTTCAGCAGGTATGCAGGAGAATCGCAGACGAGCGAAGAAGCGCAGGGAAATTCGACGTAGATTTGCTCTCCTGGGACGACCTGCAACAGCTCATCGCCGCTGACTCTTCCGTATTGCGTGACTTCTACCCAGAGCATGCCTTCGATCTCTCTGCCTTAGTCCAAGGTCTCGAAACGCTGCCAGAGCGACTCCGCAGCCTCAGCATACAGACGGACAGCGCTGCTCCCGCAACCACACCCCAGGCAATCGGAGACGAGGTCTGGACGCCGGTCTCGTTCGACGAACAGCGGGATCTCGCTCCTGCTTTGATGGGTAGACCTCTCGGTCCTGCGGACGCTGCTGCGTGCCCTAAAATTCCCGAGGTTGACGTTCTACTGCAACAGCTTCGCACTGGATATTCGGCTCGACTCGTTGGGGTACCAGGTGCCGGAAAGTCCGTCTGTGCCTACCAAGTTGCGTTAGAACTCTCCAAGGAAGGATGGAACGTGTTTCGGCTCCGGAATTCCAGAAGAGATATCCCGTATCTCGCATCTGGCAAGGCCGGCCAGCGCTCCCTATATCTGGTCGACGATGCCCACCTGATGCCGGAAGCTTTGCTGCGAGGTTCGGAAGAACAAACGAGTTCGTCCGCACTCCTGCTATCAGCGCATACGGTGTCTGACTCAGCCGAGCACATCCGCGGAGCAGTCGCGCTGGATGCCGAGAGAGCAGTCGAAGCTATCGCAAAATCACTGCGCTCTACCCGCATCGACGAGACGTACAAGCTCGTTCGCGCCATCGACAATGCAATCGGTGATCACGCAGGCGACGAGCGGATTGAGACCCGCATCGACCACGCGTCAGATAAGGCAGGCTATCCTTGGCAATTCTGTTTCATCTTGGGCGGAGGGTGGCGTCGCGCCCAAACCGCCGCCGACAATGCCCGCCAAGCGAACGCCGACATCGTCCTCGCTTGTGCCGCGATCAACCAAATTGCCTCAGGCGACGCACGCGGAGACCGCTCTCAGATGACGGCTGTTCTTCGCGCAGAAGGCCTGGAGCTGCCCGAGATCAATTCCGCGATCGGATGGCTGCTCGATCAACGTCTTCTTCTGTCCGCGAATGATCTCCGGTGTCCACATCAGCGGTTTGCAGCCGTGGTGATCAAACGTCTACTTGCAGGGCAGCACATCGAGGCATGCAAATTGGTCGGTCGGCTGGTCGGGGAGGCCATCACGAATGACGCGTACTCCTTGGTTGGTATCCGAAATATCCTCCACGAGCTCGCATTCACAATCGACTATCAATGGAACTGGATCGTTCCGCAGCCGGCACTGGAACTCGTGGGCAGTAGGTGCTGGTCTGTTGAGTCACCGAAAGACCGGAATTTTGCCTGCTTCCTCTTAGCAGAGCTCGCACGCTATGTCTCCGACTGGGAAGCGGCAGCCATCGTTCCGAACCTCACCCTTCTGGCACACTGGGTTTCGGACCCGGCAGATCCAAGTGGCTACGGACTGGGGCATCTTCTCAATCACCTTAGAAACGAAGCGAAAGACACGCTTGCATCCCTTCTTAAGCTGGTGCCCCCGCGTTCGATGGCCGAAGCGATCAATCACGTCGCCGTAGATCAGTGCCACAGCTTGGCTGTTTTGCTGAAATCCCTTTCGAATCAGAAGTCACGAACGTGGGCGCAGGAAGTTGCATCTTTGCTTCGAGCGGATCGTTTGTTTGCGCTCGCAGACACCTGGCACGACATCGACCGCGTCTACGCCCTTTCGGAGCTATGCCACGCTTTAGAGTGGTTCGACGAAGACCTCGCGCTCAACTTAGTCGAACATTCACTCACTGTATTCAAGAAGGCAATGTTCGAGAATCCGACGGAATCCTTCGCTAATTTCGACCACCTCTTGATGGCGACACTGCGAGTATGGGATCCGCTCGGAGTATTCGTTGGAAAGTATCGACCTGATGCGCGCCGCATGTCGTTGGCACGGAGAATTTGCCAGGGTTTCGAAGTCAAACGGCTGGCCCGCCAACTATCAGAGGTCTCGAAACGCGACTTCCAACGCGCGGCACACATTCTCGCATTTCTGCATCGGGTCTCGCCGCGCAAATTTCGAGCGGTTGCAGGAGAGATCGATCTTGATCGAATCAACGAGGCCTTCGGGGACGAATGGCAAAACATGAAACACGATGCCGAAGTCCTGCTCGGAGTCCTCTTCACAGCAAAGAGTGCGCGCGATCAGGTCGTCAAGTTGATTGATCGAAACTCCGCTAAAATCAAGCGGTTTCCTCCACGACTGGCGCTTATGGCGCCTGAAACCGCGCTACGGTACGTCGATGGCGGGGGAACCATCGCCTTGGTCAGTTTCGATCATGTTGACTGGCACTTTGGGCCTGTTGTCCTCACCTTGTTCGCGGAACAACGCAAGGAGCTCTTCGAAACGCTCGTTCGCCCCTGCGAGAGCGCCGTAGCGGCATCACTCTCGCAAGCCCATCCAAGCTGGTATGGAGAAGCTTCTGACTTTCTCACGTTGCTTGAAACAGAGTGCCCCGAAAGCCTCCAACGCATCCTTACGTTGATGGACGTTGAGAAAGCTCGAGTTGGTTGGACTGCATGTCTCAAAGACAAAGCCGGAGCCCGACGCACGGCTTCAATCCTGGTTCAGGCTGCATATGGACGAGACGACTCCATCGGTCAGCTTGCGAGAGAACTACGATCCCATTTCCCTAGAGCTTCGACGTTCTCGCCAGCTTCGAGTAGCGACGAACGTCCAAGCTGATTCACTTCCCAAAGCCTTGGGTCTCTTACCTTGCGATGTGGCCGGTTGCATCAGCGCTAGCCTAAAAACCATGCAATTCTGCCATCACATGGCAGAATTGCATGGTTCAAGTCGCGAGGTACCTGTGACATACGTATCCTTCTATTCGAACGCCGCTGTCATAAGACTCTGTTCCACTCTGGGAATGCCAAACCTGGTGGCCTCTTTTCTCCAAGTCACCACAGCCGTCTCCACAGACTTCAGGGCTCCGTCCGCTTGAGCGGCGGAGATTCCATAAGCCTTATGCGCATCCATGGCCACTGAGACATCACAGGTGGTCTCTGTTTCGTCAATGGCGAGCGACAACTCGTTGCGGTCGACTGAGGGATTGATGTCATAGGCCGGGGAAAGACGAACGCCTTGCGCGTTGACCAAGAAGCCGTGGTTGCGCAGATGGTCGTCTGTATTGTGAATGCGAATGTTCAGAAGAACTCGACGAAACAGTTGCTCACAATCGGCCGGGGTGTTGGCACCTCTGGATTGGAGGAGATCAACCAGCTCAAGGTAGCTTGCTCCCGCTTCTCCGTCCTTGCGCTGCGTGAGAGTCATCGCTGAAACGAACGCAATACGTCCGCCTTTCGCCGTGCGATCAAACCGTTCAACAAGAAAGGTCGTGAATGCACTCTCTGCGTAATGGAGCGCTCTGGCATCTGGAACCTGAATACCTGATTTACGTGCAAGTGAATGGGCGACCAGCTCCCAAGCTCCGATGTCACGCGTGTCTTGGCGGCTCGGGAATTTGGCTATGCAGAGGGCCCCCTTTTCATCTCGGACGGAGGCCTTGGGACGCGCTCCTCCGAGAGAGCTCCCAGGGGCGATAAGCTGAGCGAGCCACTTCGCGTAGTCGGGATGTTCCTCGTCGTTCAAGTGCCGCTCAAACTGAAGGCTTGCTGCTTGCAACTCCCGCAGCGATGTCAGAGGCGGCGCGGCGAATCTTGTATCGCTATCGACGTAAGGGCCGCCTGGCAGTTTGAATCGCAGTGCGCCGAGTCGCGTTTCGTCGTGGACGCCCAACAGGAAATCCCACTCCGTCAGCGTCCGTGGACGAACTCCTTCATGACGCGCACGAGCATTCTCCCGGCGCTGCATCAGTACGCGTCCCCAGCGGTCCGGAGACGAATCGGTGAAGATGCCGAAGTTCGATCGATCCGCAGAAGGATACTGATGACCTTCGCCTAGTGTGAGGTCAGGGTCAAAGGCAAAGGCCTCCGCCTGATCAAGCCACGCTTTGGCGTACTTGAAAGAAAAGAGTTCCCCCTTACCGCTCCGCTGACAGTGGAGCGTTCCCATAAGATCTGGCTCGGCTGTTTGGCCGGCATCCAGATAGACCTCGACCGTCTCTATAGCCGCCATCAACCACGTCCTTCTGCTTTATCCAGTGCGATCTCATTCTTCGCAGCGGCGAGGCGTTTAGGGGCCCTAAGTTTGGTGGTGATTCCGGCATCTTGCAGTTTTCGACCCAGTTCATCGTCCTTGGCCAGCAGTGCCAAGTCGTCTTCCAACCTCAATACCTGCATCACTCGCGCATAGACCCCCAGCGCAACCGCCGGGTCTCCCTGCTCTACTTTGGACAGGGTGCGCCTCGTGATTCCTGCGCGTTGCGCCACGGTCTCCGCCGAGTACTTGCGTCTGAGCCGCGCGAGTTTCAGATGAGCGCCTAGACCATCGAGCAAGCGCGCAACGCGTGGTACGAGTGATGGCGTAGTCTTTCCCATAACAAGCATTATTGTACACAGCAACCTAAATTTATGAGCCTTATATTGCCTTTTATGTAGCAAAAGGCACTACGTCAAACAACGTTGCTATCGCTGAAACCGTCCTTGGCTCAGCTCACAGCGCTGCAAAATCCGCGCGGCAATCGACCTGGTTATCCCGTCGGAGTGCATTTGCGGAAGAACAGTGCGAATCTCCTCAACCATCTCAGCCACGCGACCTAATACCAGCGACTTTTCAAGTCCTGCATCCTCTGCAAGCTGTTCAAAGTTGTGGGGCCACACCTTCTCAGAGGAATACTCACCGCCAAGTTTCATCGCCATCGTTCGGCTGAGCTCGGGGTAGTAAACCGTGCTTAGGATGTCGTACAGAGGCGCGAGGCCAACGTGTGCATCATCTCTCCCAAGACCGCGATAGAGCAGTGAAAAGTTCTTCCCGTGTGCATCGTTGTTTCCCACGAGGTAGTTGAAGATTACGGCGTCAAGCAAACGCGCGAGGTCGACAGCGGGGGCGCTCGACACTTTGCGCAACAGCGCAAAGCATTGCTTGAGCGATGGTCCACCTTCATTCTGATACTTCATCTCTGAGACGATACCCAAAGCCTGACAGAAGTCCTCTTGGTGTAGTCGTTCGAAAGCTGGTTCGTGAATTGAGCCTTTGCGGCAGACGCGGTCATAGCGCTCGACGAGCAAGAAATCCATACCTTCGACGCTGCGGGCTTGCACCTTCGCGGTTGGAAGCCCTATAGCGGTTGCGAGCCGCATACAAAGCGATTCGTTCTGAACCACGCCTTCGAAGCGCTCTACAGCAGGCTTCAATACATGTGTGCTCGGCGCTCCGTCTAACGGAAGCGAGATCTCGTCACCACTAAGGCAGACAGCAACCTTGTCCTGAGCACCAGCGAGCGACTGGCGTATCCCTTCTTGTCCGGCCAGGAGAGGCCGTTTTCGCAGTTCCCTCAGAACGTCTGCAAGTTCTGACGAAGATAGCGTCCGATCGCTGTTCCGATTTTCTTGTAGGCGGTCGCCTGTAGGTACAAACGTGACGGCTCCAGCGCATTCGCCGCCGATCTCCTCAAGCATTGCGAAGTCATTTCGAGCGCTGATGCCGAGGTTACGCGCAACGACTTCGCGGTTGCTGGCCTCAGGCAGAATGCCACCGAAATATCCCCGGCATTCCTTCTGAGAGAAACGTTCTTTGCGGAGCGGTAACGATTGAGAGAGGGGAGCTGCTCCAGATCCGTCCAACCAACTCTCAACGTACTGAAAGCGCATCTGTCCGCCGGTATCTTGGCTGAGGTGCCCGACTAAATCGCTTTGCAAATAAACGTCCAAGCTCTTAAGCATTGGCTAACCTTCGGTCATTTTGGAATGCACGCGTCCCACTTCGTCAATCGTGATGCTGGGAATGTTCGACGCCGGAATATTCAGTTCGTACCGCGTGTATTTCAGTTCTCCAGAGCGAATCAACGCCCCGGCCTCAACAAGACCGGCCAAATCGCGGGTCGTCGTCGCCGGTGCTGTCTCCGCAATGGTGCTGTACTTCTTCGCGCTCATGCCGCCCGCGAATCCTTCCGGCCCCTCTCGCAACATCCTCAATAGAACTTTCTCTTGTCGTCCGTTAATGCGCCTTTTCAAACGTTCAAGCAGCTTGGCTTTGTGAATGACGAAGTCAATCTGCGCGAACGTCCGATACTGCGCCTCAAGGGCTATGGCCGAAAACCATCTGAGCCACTTCGTCACGTCGTTGGACTTGTTGGCGTCTTCAAGAGCGCGATAGTAGTCCGCATGATGAGCGAGGATTGAACGTGCTAACGCGACAATGATAGGCTGCCCAAATCCTTGGACAAGCGCCTTCTCTGCAATAGCGCGTCCAATACGTCCGTTGCCGTCTTCGAATGGATGAATAGACTCAAAGTAGAGATGGGCAATGCCTCCGCGTGTCAGTGCTGGTAAGGCAGAGTTCATTCCGGGTCCGGTACTGTTGAACCACTCAAGGAAGTTGTCCATCTCCTTACGCACGCGCGGCGAAGGCGGAGCCTCAAAATGAACTTTAGGGGCGTAGCTTGCTCCGGACACCACCTGCATCGGTTCATCACCCGTGCGGTAGCGACCAATATCGCGAAGGTCGGTGCGACCAGAGACCACCATTCGGTGCCACGAGAAAAGCTGATCCCCAGTCAGAGCCTCGTCAATTCCTCGATAGAGATCAACCACCAGCTCTGAAATCCCTTGCTCAGCCGGTTGCACCTTACGGCGATCCGAGAGAAAGCTAAGCTGTCGTTGGATCGAGGACTGAACGCTGGCACGGTTCAATATCTCCCCCTCAATTTCAGAGGTCGTCAACGCTTCAATACTCATCGCATCTACGAGAAGCTGTTGCCGAGCATCTTCATCAAGATGTTTGGCCGACCCAACCAGGATTCCCGCGCCCCGGAGAAACGCGGCTTCGGCCTTTTCGATGGTTTTCTCGTCCCAACGAAAATCCGGCCAATCGGGCTGTTGCCAGTTCCATTGCATGATTGATAGAGAGTTCTTCTATCAATCACATTACGACACTTTTATGATGTATAGCACTCCGAAATCAACATGACTGTCGGTACTGAGTCACTTCAGAAATCGGAACTTCCCTCTGAGGAGACCATAACGCTCCGTGTCGTACAGGAGTACTCAGCAAATAGAAAGTTACCGGAGGTCCAAGGGGCAGGTGCAGGAGGAGGAACTTGACTCCTGCCGCGCAGCCGGCGGGCGAAGGCCGGACCAGCGGGATGAGGGTGCAGGGAGAAGCCGAAGCGGGTTCTCCCTGCCCGCGATGGAGAAGCGGACAAGAAAGAACGACCCCGGACGAATCCGGAGTCGCATCTTTCCAGAATGCCTAGGCAGCGTTCTCGCTTTGCGGTTCGGGGGTTGTACCTTCGCCTGGCTTCTCAATGGGCGGTTCCAACGCCTTAAGGATGACGCTGGCGGTCTGCTTGATGATTTCAAGGCTCTCGGTGAGGAGTGCCGCGTTGCCGTTGTAGAGGTGGATGTGGTCGGCGGACGCCCACCCGGTATTGAGTCCAATCGTCCTGCCGACTACGAACGCGATTGCCTCGGCCTCGGTCTCACGCACGGTCTTCGTGGTCGCGGTGCGGCGCTCGGCCTTGTGCAACATCTCGTGAGAGAGTTCATGAACAAGCGTGCTGAACTCTTCGGCTTCGCCCTGTCCGGGGAGGATGGCGATTCTGCCTCCATAGCTCATCCCCAAGGCGGGAGCAATGCTCTCTTTGAACTCAAGCTGGATGCCCTGGGCGAGGATGAAATCGACTAACCGCTCCCGGAACTCGCCCACATCGCCCGTGACGCGCTCAGACAGTTCGGGAAGGTCCTTACCTTCAGTCTGCGAAACATCGAACACGTAGGCCGACCGAAAGCCAAACAAGATGGTTTGGTTCTGATCGCGATTTCCCTTTTCGGCTTCGGCGTCCTTCTTGCGGTGAACACCAATGACAGGAGCTAGGATGCGAATGCCCCGCTCTCCCTTTTTGACCTTTCGGCCGAGCTGGTTCCAAGCATGAAGTCCAGCAACGCGAGTTGCATTAGGCTTCTGCGAAGCACTCACACACTACCCATGTTTCTCTGACGATTCACTATCCTCATCATCCTCAGTTTGGCCAAGCGGTGACGCTGGTTCGGCGGGTTTCGTTTTCCGGTCAGCCTCGGGACCAGCTTC
>NZ_JAGSYC010000022.1 GCF_025685545.1 Granulicella paludicola
CCGTCCATAGAGCCGTCCGCCTCATCCATACTGGCCGCCGTTCTCCATCGCGCGTCACCAGCAACGCCCAAACCCCTATGTTTATTGACGCCAGCGAGGTATAGCACTATGTCACTGCTTTCTGCCGGGCGATCTCCAGCACATTCCCAAAGCTGTAGTTGTGGAAACGGCTCATAGCCGTGAGGTAGTTAGTGAAGGCATCCGACTTTCCGGCATCCAACTGCTCAATCAAGAGCTTGATGTTGGCGGTGATGAGTTCCTGTTTGGTGATGGGCTTCTTGCTGTCGATGGCGGTGACGTTGCTATTTGCGTTGCTGCTCATGGCGTCTTCTCCTTGGTGTTTGGCTTTTGCACTTCCGCGTTGAAACGCGGCATGTACATGCCGAACGCCACCTGGCGAAGGCGGGGGTAGCAAGCGTCAAGGGGAGCGGGTATCACCCACCCGCAGCAAAGCGGAGGGCGCGGCTTCATCGCGTGATTTTTGCGCAGCAAAAATTATGGGGAAACCCCTTGACGCGCGCGTGGGGCAGGGCCCTGAGCGTACTTAGCACTTCCGTTACAAATCAGACCGGAGACATGGTTTACAGCGGAGCGCGACGGTTACGAATCCTCAGCATTTGGGCACATACGACGATGTTGTATGCCCTGGAAAGAGCTTCGGATCATGGATCAACGCCTGCAGTTTTTGTCGAGTTATCAGAAGGAAGAGATGTCGGTAGCGGACCTGTGCCGCGCCTATGGGATCTCGCGCCCCACAGCCTACCGCTGGATCAACCGTTACAACGAGGCAGGGCCGGAAGGACTCGTGGATCGAAGCAGTCGGCCGCATAGTTGCTCGCACGCGACGCTCGAGCCCATTGAGAACACGATTCTTGTCCTTCGGGCGAAGCACCCTTCGTGGGGCGCTCGTAAGTTGAAGGCAAGGCTGGAAATGCTACAGCCGGACGTGGTGTGGCCTGCGGCTAGTACTTTCGGCAACATCCTGAGCCGCGCGGGCCTGACCAGTCCTCAAAAGAAGCGGAAGCGCACAACACCATGTTCAGAGCCGTTTTCTCTCGTCACCGGTCCGAATCAACTGTGGTGCATGGATTTCAAAGGGTACTTCGCCACAGGCGACGGCAAGCGTTGCGATCCGTTCACCATCACTGACGCACACAGTCGTTATTTGATTCGTTGCCAGATCGTCTCGCGCATGGATTTGAGCCAAGTCCGGGCGATCTGCGAAGCAGCGATGCGGGAGTACGGGATGCCAGCGCGAATCAGAACAGACAACGGCGCACCGTTTGCGGGTACCGGGCTGCTAGGGCTGTCGAAGCTCTCGCTCGGATGGATGAAACTCGGAATCGTCCATGAGCGTATTCAAGCAGGTCGACCGCAACAAAACGGCCGCCACGAGCGGATGCATCGCACGTTGAAAGAGGACACGACTAAACCACCCGCGGCATCCCTTCGAGCACAGCAGAGCCGCTTCGATAACTTCCGCTATGTGTTTAATCACGAGCGCCCGCATGAGGGCCTAAACAACCAGGTTCCCGCGAGTCTGTACGTCCCGAGCGCAATACGACTGCCGAGCAAGCTGCCGGAGTTCACGTACCCGAAGGGTCTGCAACTGCGACGAGTGAACAATAGCGGCGACATCAGCTGGCACAAGAAGAGAATCTTTATAAGCGAGGTATTTCGCTTCGAAGAGTTGGGAGTCGAGTTGATCACTCCAGGGTTCTATAGAGTCTTCTTTCGAGACATGGAGATAGGAGAACTGGATTCAGAAGAGCTTCGCTTCAGAGCTGCGCGAAGAGTGCTCTGAGCTGTCAGTGAGTGCATTGGCCTGTAGGCGACAACTGAGGCCCTTTGAGGGTGCACTTCTGACAAGCCGACTTCTCCTGCTTATGCTGAAGACCGCAGGATTTGGACATCTCGTCCGGGCGGCTGGCCGAAGAAGCGCTTGTATTCCCGATTGAACTGGCTTGGACTTTCGTTCCCCACTTCAAATGCCGCACTCGCGACGTCCATCTTTTCTGTAAACATCTTCTGACGCGCAGCGTGCAGGCGTAGCTGCTTCTGAAACTGGAGCGGGCTCATGGCCGTGAGGCCTCGAAAGTGATGATGGAGGGTCGATCGACCCATCCCAGTCATGGACGCGAGATCATGCACATTCAATGCTTTCGCAAAGTTGTCACGAAGCCAGGCGACTGCTTTGGCCGTCCTGTAATCCTGATCTGCGAGGGTGGCAACGGAACGCAGCCGAGCGCCCTGGGGTTCCCGCCAAGCAGGAAGCTTTGTGGGACTGGTGCTTCAAACAGAAAGATGCCGTGCTCCTAGATCTTTTGGCATTCTGCGTCTCGCGTTCCGTCGATGCGATCCAGCGCAACCATGAACGTCCTGAGAGCCAGCGCTTCGCGGAAGCCGAAAAACTGGCCAGCGCCATCGGCCTAAACATGAACGATTGGTTCAAGGCCACTGCCGAGAACTACTTCGGACGTGTCAGCAAGCCGCTGATTATGGATGCGTTGAAGCAAGCCGCCATCGAGATCACGCCAGCGATGGAGAAGGCGAAAAAGAGCGAGCTTGCCACGATTGCCGAGCGCGAAGTTGGCAAGACGAAGTGACTACCGGAACTGTCGCGGGGGCCAGCGCCATGAGTCCGATTGCCGAATCTCCAAACAAGGCAAGCCTCTTGCTGAAGAAGCGCGGCTATTGGTATAGGCCCAACGCTCAGGGTTACACGAGTCATCTTTGGGACGCGGGCTGTTCACGAAGAAAGAAGCAATGTCGCACAAGATTACTACTTACCGAGGACGGAACCGGTACGAAAACAATGTCTATGCAGTTCCGCTGAAGAAAGTCATCGGTGGAATTGAGCGAGATTTACGTTGTGCTCTCGACGAGGCCAAGGCTCTTGACGAAAAGTTGCTGATAGCGACAGGACATCCAATCAGAGACAATAAAGCATGAGCGCGACCATCTCCAAGTGCGGTAAGTACCGCTACCGGCTTGAGCGAACGATTGGACCCACCACGAAAACCTGCCTGTTCATCATGCTCAATCCCTCCACGGCCGACGCGACGCTCGACGACCTGACAATCAAGCGTTGCATGCGCTTTGCGAAAGACTGCGGATACGGCAGGATGATCGTCGGAAACCTGTTTGCTTTCCGCACCACGTACCCAACTGAACTCAAGGTTGCAGCTAAACCTGAAGGCCTCCACAACCTACGTCATCTGAAAGCTATGTGCGACGAAGCCGACATGGTGATTGCGGCATGGGGCGAGGACGGAAAACACTTCGGCCAGGACAAGAAGATACTCGCGCAGCTCAAGGAGTGGGGTGTAGAGCTGCACGCATTGAAGCTGACCAAGGACGGCCATCCGCGCCATCCTAGCCGTCTAAGCGCAGCACTTAGGCCGCAACCTTGGGCATGAAGACCGCGCTAGTCAGATGTAACGCCCAAGGTCTTTTCTATGCGCTTCAAGGATGCTTCATAAGCCGCATTCTCTTCAAATGTCATATGCACATCCAGGCGATCGCCGTACTGCCTATACATCTGAACGAACTCGGAACCAAGACGCCGTCTTGCCGCATTAGGGGTTCCGCTTTTGCTATAAAGCCGCTTGAGCGCAAGGCGCGCGAAAAGAATGAGTATAAAGAGATCCCCAATGTCGAATAATGTTGATAGAGGACGTGACGTGTGCGCCAATGACCAGTCGTCAAAGAACACGTGCCGCAGAACCTCTTGTGTGCTGACAATGGCGAAAATTATGGCGAGCTCGTGCAGCCGCCATGAGGGCTCAGAATCTTCATATTCGATTCGGTTCGTGCGTTCTTTCATACATCACTCCCGGAAAGAATGGCTTCTACTTGCTCAGTAAGCCGCAAAAAATCGGCGCCAGATCTGGGTTTAGGCGTAGTCATAATCAGAGCCGTTGCCCGTCGAATACGAGTTGTATCTTCAAGCTGCTTTTCGATAGTGTGCTGTTGCATCAGCATCAGGTTCTGAGGCTTTTTGAAGACGAGAATTGCGACCGTAACTGTGACGGCGACGATCACAACAGCCATCGAAAGGCAGAGCGTTATGACTGTCGCGTCGGAATGTTTGCCAACGAGTAGGGCTGTTCCAACGGTTCCTTCGTACACAGCGAGCGCGGCTCCGAAAAAGACCAGCGGATGGGTGAGCCGTGCCAGCCAAGAAATGTCCGAAGCCTTCTTCGCGGGTGCCTTTCCGTCGATCTGTTTGGTGTTCGGAGCCATACGGATCATTATGCAATAGCGCCATTGCTGGCGTGAACTAAAGACGGCTCACAACGGCTCGATGGCTTGACCGACGAGCGCCAATACGGTGCCGATCACGTATAAGCTCAGATAAAACCAGAAAAAATGTGTAGCAGAATGGCCAGCATCTATCAGGCCGTTCACCTCGATGCCGCTCGCGTCCTCGACAACTTTGTTGTACTGGTCCATGAACGCATTAAAGCTTGGGAGATCGCTTACGTTACTCGCAATCGACCGGAGCTTGCCGAGTGTTTCAGTGACGGACTTCTTGTCTTGAGGTGACGTGGCCATCATGCCGACGCGACCTTGGTAAAGCTGTTCCGCCGCGAGGTGCAGATAGTAGCCCGAATTCCCCCCTTGACCTTGGCTGGCGTAGTAGAGGTTTTCGTAACCGAGCGCCTTCATGTGCGTGCGGCTGCTCAGTTCGGCTGCCTGCGTGCGTTCCGTCTCCAGGGCGGATTCGTGGTTCTGATACATCTGGAAACCGAAGCCTAGCAGCACGAGAAGCGCACCCCAAAACTTTAGCCATTTAGCCTGTCTCTTGCGTGGCGGAACTAGCGGAGAGGGAGAGTGGCCTTGCGGCTGTTTGGCTGGATTCGTGTTCTTTTGCTTTCGTGTCATTCCGCGCTCTATTCCTTGTCAAGAAGGAGTTCAAGAACAGGATAATCGTGTGGGATGATGACTTGCAGCCGTTTCGCCTAGATTGAAAGACACCTGAGCCAGACACACCGTACAAGGGCATCGTTGATGCCCTTGGGATGCTTGGTTGCGTTGATTGCGCTGATCGCATCGTCGCAACTTGCAATGAGCGAGTCCTTCCTCTCGGAGCGTGGCGCACCGCAAGCAGCGTCAGCAGAAAAGCTGGCGTACTAAAAGCTGTCAGGGATTACAACGATTTCGTCGAACACCCCAAAGGCCACGTTTACAACGCGCGACCCAAGGAACGGAAGCTGGAGCTCTTCTATTTGTCCGCCCAAGCCGTGATCACTTCGCTCAAGGTTTACGAATTCGCTGATGACCGGAACGCGAACGGAGAGGTAAACGAGTGGAGACTTTGGTTAGATATTCGCCAGCAGCAACTGCATTGCTAACCAATAGTGATGAGGCGGCATTGGGATGCACAAAGGTGACTGCGCCCTCTGTGAAGCGCCATCTTCTTTACGCTTGGGTTTAGGTGTCCATCCGGCCTCCAAAACCAAAAACACGCAGAAGATCATTTCGCGAAAGCGAAGATGATCTTGCGTCTTTTTTCCTAAAGGGCTCGCTAAAGATGGCGCATCACAGAGGGCAAAACTTCGCTAGGGCTCTCGCTCATTGAACAGCGGAGAACGTCCAATGCCAGCCGAAAAGCAAACCTTCTACTGCCCCCAAGGTCACAACGTCATCGACGCGACCGAGCCGCCAGAATGTGCATCGTGCGGCAGCTATATGACGCTCGACGACACGGGTTTCTACCAAGTCGTCCAGCGCAACGAGGACGAGGGGATAGCCGAAGCCGAGCACGCCATCACCAAGCCGAAGGCCTGAACGATGGCCTACGATCTTTACGGAAAAGCTCCCACATCCCCCGAAGGCGAACAGTTCCGCCGGGCTGTAGGCAGATGGTCGCCACTTGTTGAAGTCTGCTACGAAATGGCCCCGTGGCAGACGAGACGCTGCCGGGACAGGTACGACCAAGAAGGCACCAGAGGCCTGAGCAAAAAGAACGCCATCAAGCTTGCCCTGCGTCTCAAATACCAGTTGCTCATGGGGCGCGTTAGGCCGTTCATGGACAGGTTTTCAGGAGAGGCGAGCGGCTACCGTACCGATGAGTGCGTGCATCCCCATCCCGCCTGAAATCTGTTTCGGGTGTAAAGAACAAATATGTTCACGCGCGCGAAAGCTCAATTTTCTGTAAAGGCCGACTATTCTGTAGTCCCGTCATAATAGTCATTAGGGCATTGCGGTAGTCGTTATGCAGCTTTGTCCGGCTATGGCCGAAACGCTGTTCAATGCGCTTCCAGCGAACGCGATTGGCGCGCAGCCAAACGAGCTTCCGCTCGTAATCAGGATGGGGCGCAAGATGGTGAGCCAGAGAAGCGCCTCATCCATTTCCGTGATGTGGCGGGCCGAAGGAGGCCCCATGCGCACGGTTGCGTCATTGTAGCCGTAGGATTCGTGGAATTCGTTGATGGTCGCCGGCCAGTTGCTCTTGAAACCCTGAACGGTCACCTTTGGCAAGCGGCGCAGAGTATACGCGGCTTCCTCAAGACGATCCGCAATGGAGACCATGGTGAGCTTGTCGCTTGGCTTCATCGCAACTCGCAGGAAGGGTTTACAGCTTTTACTACCGTTTTTTGGTCTTTACAAGCGCATTATGCGCCGCGGGCGCGTTGTGTCCTGTGCTCCTGTATGCTGCTGCCACGATGATCCCGCAATCATGGAAGACCTCTGCGACTCCGACCCAACGATTCCAGACGTTCGTTACGCGTCTTCGCCCGCATCGCATCGCCGTTCTGACCAATATCGCGGAGGGAGACTGGCAGCGGAGCTGCCTGCGAATCATCGAGTTCCTTAGCCAGATTTGGGGAGGCGCGCACTCCCTTATTGTTCCGACCGATGGCGAGACAATCAGCGACACGTTTTGGGAGATGCTGTCTTCGTTCGATGCCGACATCATCTTCTACTACAAGAGAACCGGCTTCGACTTCAGCATCGAGAAGCCCGAGCGGGCCGAAGAGTATATGGCGGCGCGAATACGTGACATGATTTCACAGGGTTTCGATTCTGTACGCGCCGATGAAGAAGTGCGGAGAGACTTCCCGCGATGCACCCTAGACGATGGTTTCGAAATCTCCGAGACATTGACGAAGCAGATCCACCTTCGGCTTAGCCCGCTGCACATAGAGGATTACTTCCGGATCAATTACTTCAGCGCCAATGATGCGCCCAGCTACCCGCTTACTGCGGTCGCTGATGTCATTCCCGCAATCGATAGCGGAACCGATCACGTGTTCGACGTCATAAACAATGCCCCCGACACCCTTTCCACGCCGCCGCCTCTGTGGCTGCTAGCCGAAGCCGGTATCGCGAACGCGACTTACCAGCGCGTGCTCGACGATAAAGGCGTCAAAACCGTTCCCAAGTTTCTGAACACCGATGGAGAAAGCGATCTAATCCGCTGGGGCATAAACCCGTCAGTGGCTTTCGGGCGCAATTCTCCGTTCGCTCTGTCATTGCTTGGACTGAGGAGCGTGCGGGCAACGCGATCTATGCGACACGAGGTGCCGTCCATCCTCATCGTTGGAGAAACGCTTGCGGATTTCTGTCTGTACTACGGGCTTTCACGGCTACACGGTCGCGCGGTATGGGCTCCGGATTGGTTCATGCCAAGCCCAACTGCCTACCCGCAGCGTTTGCTATCCGTAGCTCGCAAGCTCTCGGATATGGGGAGGCACGAACACAGCAAGGGCATCGCGATCATGAGCGCTTCACTCCCGCGAGCAGACCTCGAAGCGCTAGTGCAGACCCTTACCCAGCCTGTGCAGCTCTCGCAATTCAGCGTGTCGGATGCGCTTGATCCTGTAACAGTACGAGCTTTGGTCGAACACCCAACGCTTTGGTACATCGCGAAAAACACGGAGCGCATGACGACTCACATGCTCCTGAATGACCAGCTGCCAGGCACATTCGAATCGCCTGTCCCCTCGATTTTGAACGAAATAGATTCGCACAACCACCGGTGGCTCGTAGAGCTGATGTTCGACGGGCATCTTACGCCGCGGCACCCCGCGCTAGGAGGCAGTCTCGTTACCGGCCCGAATGTCGGCGAAGTACGCGCGGCAACGAACGGCGCCACCTATATGTGTCCGGGCGCGTTCGTCATGGGCTCAGACATCGAGCTGCAGATCCTCCGGCCCACCATAGCCGTTCCCGATGCCGAGCGCATCTTTCGGATCGCTCTTGCCAGCTGCGGATACGAATGCAAGGTTTCCGACAAAGGAGCTTATGCCCAGGCTACGGTCGAGAAGTTCGGCGGTCTGCGAGAACTCGCGCAGGCGTTCCGTCACGGCCATCTCTGGGCTCTCTTCCAGAAATTCCTAGATGAAAAGAAGCCGGGCGACGGCGTGCATGACGACGGTGTTTTCCTCCGAGACAAACGTCGCTACCTAAACTTCGCTTGCTTCACGAAGATTTTGGGCGATGCGGCCTTCGCGGGCAGAATTATCGACGAGTACATCGCGAAGGGCATCCTGTACCGGGGCTTTGTCCTTCATTGTAAGCGTTGTGACGACACCTCATGGTTTTCCGTCGATGAGCTGAGTCAGCAGTTCACCTGCCGCCGTTGCGGAACGGCCCAGCAATACGAGCGGTCGAGCTGGCGTCACCCAGACGAGCCTTCGTGGTTCTATAAGCTCGACGAGATCGTGTATCAAACCGTGGTGCATGACGGACACGTCCCGATACTGGCCTTGGACACGATGCGCGCCAAATCGCGCGGCAGCTTCATATTCTCCCCGGAACTAGCGATTCGCAGCTTTGGCGCAAGCGAATGGGAGTTGGAGATCGACATCGCTTGCATCGCCAACGGCAAGATGTTCATCGGCGAAGCAAAGAGCAATGCCTCTCTCAAAACAGACACGAAATCGCCAAAGAAGATCGCCAACAAATACAGACATCTTGCGGAGGTCATAAGCGCCAGCGGCGTCATCTTCAGTACGAGCCAGCTTAGTTGGGACGCTACAAGCACACAAGCGATCGACGAGCAGTTCGCACCCTACCCGTACCTCACGGTTCGGCGCCTATGCGAAGCAGACCTGTACGCGCAGCCTCCGGCATAATGTTTGCGCAGTCCTGATAGGATTCGAGCGAAGCAACGTATCGAGGAATTATGGCAAATGAACTCGCAATCACCGTCCCCGCTCTGCTTGGTCTTCTGGCCTACTTTCAGCATGACCGTCATCACGATGAAGACCATGGTCTGAAGACGGATGAGAAGCGGAAAGATGCCTTGCAGGCCATGCAGCTCGCACTCGCGACGACGATCAAGTACCAAGAAGCGCAGCCCAACGGTGTTGATCGAGAGAAAGAGAACGAGCTGGCTGATCTTTGGCGGACGGCAGCGATCAAGTCGCAAACCTACATCGGCGAAGCAACGCCTTGGAATCTTGAGAAGGCGACCTACTGGAGCAACCGGCTGAAAGAGCCTGATGAAAGCCTCCGAGAGAGGCAACTCGACATCGCATCGGTTCAGAAGCGGATTGACGACCTGATCCTTCAGTAGCAAAAAGGCATAGTTCCGCTTTCCGCGAGTCCTGCCTGCCTGTCGGCACGCACGCGGAGCTGAGGAGCTATCTCTTGACTGCCTATCGCCAGGACTGCATTTTGTTATCGAGGAGCCTTACCCCGCTGCCCCGTTGACGTCCCAACGGCAGGTCTTCTGGCATGTGTCTGTCCTGTCTATCCTGAACCCCAATAGCGGCAATTCAGGCGGTCGGAAATCCTTTGCGGGCAAAGAACCGGGCAATCTTACCCCGTGGTATGCCGCAACGGGTCTCTACGGCGAGGAACACATCGATATTGCTTTTTGATTGGGGCCACGCTACAAAGAGCGCGCCTGTTTGCAGCAGGCAATACTGTTCGGGACTGCTCCTACAGACCGAACGGTTTCTTGATAGAGCACCCCGTTGCTCCCGTCAAGGACGTAAACGTCAACGATAGGCGTGACCAGGGAGAGACCTGCTATTTCTGAATCAGGTAAGGCTTGATGGTTCGCTCGTTCTTGAACCGCCCGCTGATTCGGTAACCGTATTTTGGGATGATGTGTTCAGGCTGCAGGGCCTCGCGGGGTATCCGAGCAATCTGAACAGGCGCATCCCCGACCAAGTAAACGACGCATAGTTCATCGGCCACCAGTTGCAGGGTGTCCCGGTCAATCTCCGTCGCGTAGAGGTCGGGTATCTGGTAAAGCTTCGAACAGCCCTTCACTTCGACGCGCAGCGTGTGATCGTCTTTCTCCAGATAGAGGTCATACCCCATGTGGTTTCCACGCGCATGCGAGACATTTGTGATGATGTATCTGAGCCGTTCGTACATCTTTTCGGCTTCCGCAGGGCGCGGAGTTCGATTCGTTCTTCCATCTTTTAGCGCTCCCGCAAACAGCCTATCCGAAGCGACGCCGCGAAGCGTGCGCCCGCACGCTGACGCGAAGCGGCGGAGCGCTCACCTTCCTTGCGGTCTTATGACCACGCGCGCAAGCGCGCCTTCGGAAGCAGGTATATACTTATCAAGCAGGCACGGCTCGTCCGGTTTGCAACTTCGGCTACGGTCGAAGCAATTCCACGGCGTCTATCCATGGCGCGCAGAGGTTACACCACATGGCTTTGCACATGAATAAGGGCACGTCTGTCCCCACGACGCCTGAACCGCAAGATCCCCTCGACAACCTATCCGAAACGGCCAAAACCGTCAGTGCTGCAACTCGTAAGCTTTCCGAAGCGGTCGAGCAGCTGAACGAAGCCCTTAAGAAGCTCAACCTCGGCGTGGCTGCTTGGGTGGTGACGTGTCACGGCCCCGATATCCCCGGCATGGTCGAGGAAACCGAGGAAGTTGGCTACGCTAGGGTCAAAGGCAAATGGGGCGTCTGTCTCAGGCGAACGATCGAACACGCCGGACCCGATCCCGATGTGACCGAGTGGCACTTTTCCGAGGCACCCCGCGATATCCGCCAACGTGCTGCAGGGTCGCTGTCCAAGATCGTTCCGGCCTTGCAGAAAGAAGCTGCAAAAACAGCGTCAGAACTTGATGCGCATGCCGATGACGCCTTAAAGCTAGCACAGAACATTCTTGCGGCCGCCACCAAGTCGAAAACACCCGTCTCGCTCAATCCGGCGACGTTTCAGCGGGAGGTGAAGTGATGATTTCCATTTCACTATCGACCGCCCAAAGCATTCTTGCCTTCTCAGCGTTCTGTGTTGGAATAGGCGCTATTATCGTTGCGCTCTTTCGAATGAATATCGTTCGTGCAGCGGGCGTCTACAAGGGTGCTAGGCTTTCGCTTGAAGCGACGAATCAGGGTCGCAAGCCGAAGCGCCGCCGGCCTCCCAAGCCGCCTCAACTGCCGAAAGCGTAGGGTCTCATCGGAACGCCGTGCGTGCGTAGCGCGGCGTCAGCCTCGTCAAGCGTGTAGACGACTTCGCAAGGAAATCCCATTGCGGGTAGGTCGGCCATCATGTTGACTTTGACATCTGTGACTTTGTTCGCATCCGCTTTGCATTCTAGGAATAGCGTGCGTCCGCCCGTCCAGTGCAGCCGAGGGTCAGGATCGCCGACTTCCATGCCCATCCGCTTCAGCTTTGCGATATACGCGAAGACGTTCTTGCTGCCGCCGAGATAGGTGCCATTCAAAATGTGAAGACCCGCACGCCCGGACAGAACCTCCGGATGAAATCGACGATGCAAGTTTGCAGCGATTCCTCTGGCTTGAGGCGTTTCATCGGGAAGCGAGCATGGACGGCTCATCATCGAAGCCAGAAAAGACGAGTTGGGACGGGAGATCAAGACCCCAGCAAACCGTGCTGTCGCGAACCACGCACTTGAGCCTTTGCCCGAGGGCGTCTCAAAATTCACGCGCTTCGCCATGAAGATGACCTGAATGCCGCGCTCATGGAACAGCCTCTGTCGCTCCTTGCTATCGAACGTGGTGAGGGGCATCAACAGCGCGAATGGCTTGCCAAACTCGTAACAGCGAGCCAGAAACTTCTGCTTTACCGAGAACGGTGGGTTAGTGACGATTGCATTGAAGCGCCCGAGGTCGTAGCTCAGGAAGTCGTAGCCTTCGATGATGTCGGTACCGCTTGCTTGGAATCCGCGATCCCAGAAACCTTTCAGTAGATTGCCCTCGCCGCACGACGGCTCCCAAATTTCCCATTTCCGGTCGAGATATGGGATCAGCGGGTCGAGCGCCGACGCTGGCGTTTGGAACTTGTCAGGCGAACCAGCTCGCAGAGGCGGCTTACTCGATTTCATGGGCCGCGTGACAGTACGCGATACCGCCACATCCCGCGCCGCTCCGTTCCAGGTACACGCTCGCTCTGCATGCGGTAATACTGCGAAAGGTATTCGTCGCCATTGAAAGCACGTAGACGAGCGCTGATCGAAGCTTCGGGATCACGCGTGAGATCCGCAATCTCGCGCAGGGAGCGCTACTGCCCATCCTGCATAGCCTCGAGCACACGGCGCTGTTGCTCGCCAAGACGTTCGCAATCGAAAGCGGCATTATAGGTTTCGCCCTTCGCGTGAATGTTCGGAAGCGGAGCGCGATACCCTTCTAATGGCCATCGACGCTCTCTTTGTGCGCGAAGGAACGCATCTTGTCGCTGCTGACTACTCAGCGCAAAAGCCATTGCGACCATCAAGCTCAAGGAGACTGTCACGGCGACCATCCGGCGTCCGCGCAACCCCAAACACCACCGAAAGCTTTGGGCGCTGCTTACCGTCGTATTCGAGAACCAGACAGGCTTTGCGACGAAGGAAGACCAGAGGACAGGATTCACTAAGTACCGCTAGTTGCTGTGAGACGCCTCATAAATTTGTATCCTGTAACGAAAGCGATGGTTACGGTCAACGTGATTGCTAAAGCTTGTAGCCAATGATTGGATTCCTCCCCTCGTTCTGGAGGGAGAGGAACATGGTCACTGCGACAGGAACGAGTCCCGATGTGGAATGGACTCGAAGTGCCACCCTTCAGGCGATCCGCGAAGCGCTTGCAGCGCCATGGGACGCAATTGCAACTATGAAAGAAGTGGATTCACGCCAAATCGCCAATGCACTCAACGACAACAATCACAACGAACACTTCCTCGCGAGCACGGCCCATTGCGCTGGTCGATGTAGCTGTAAACTCTGCTTCCCGGGCGAGAAGCAGGCCATGGAAATGACAGAGTATGGAAAGCATGGAAAGCCAAGAAACCGGCTTCCCACCCTTCCCACACTCTTTGGAAATCCCTTCAGGATTCCCACATTCCCACGGCCTCGACGACTGGATGTATGTCCTCATGCCCTTCTAGTCGATCCAGTGTTACCGCAAGGGGCTTGTAACGGATGTCTCAGGTCCACAGCGTAACGCATGTCCCGGTACACTCAGCCCCTAGCGAGGCTTGGTTTCCTTATGCGTGCGCGTTAGCGCACAGGAACTGTAGGGACGGCGTTGCGGGCAGGAACGGGCCCGCTAGAGGTAGGAGCAAAGACGCAGTATGCGGCTGCGGCGCGGGAGGAGACGTCCTCCCGGCAAAAAGAAGTTTGTACTAGTAACTTTTTACGCGCATCTGAAGAGCTACGAAGCTGCAGGAGAACACATGTCTACGGCTGCAACCGCTCGGAAATAGAAATGATAGTCTCGATCAATGTGGCAACTGGCCTAACACAAGGACCGGTCAAGGTTACACCGCATTCCAACGAGATCTCGCGAGAGGCCAAGTTCATATTGGAAGAACCTATATAGGCTCGATCCCTATCCGACAGCACGACCTTTGCGTGAAACGTCTCTATCGCGAGACTCTCCTTCGTTGGTCGTGGAATCGCATAACTGAATAGCTGAGAGTTGTTGCTACTAAAGTATGCCCTTCGTCGGGAGAGAAGAGTTCTGACCCTCTCTTCGGCAGCACGAACGATCAAGACACGCTGTACTGAACTCGCTGTGGTATCGAATAGACTAGCAATCCAGTCCAACCCAGGATCATCTACGAAGGGCGAAACGACGACCAATCTCTTGGAAGCACGACTTGCAAGATCAACCAGGTTATCTTTCGTATCGTCAAGACCAGCCCATGCGAAACCCTGCCTCGGAAGGTGCTCCATCAACTTGGACGGCCGCGATGGAGGGCTGAGTGTGACATCGACTTGATTTGTGTCTTTATGAGAGTGTCGAGCGTACGCGTAACCTTCGAGAAACGCTGCCTTTTCTTCAGCCTCAACGGAACTCAATGTGAGTCGAAGACCCGAAGGCTCCTCCTTGACGATGTGGATTGAAGTGAATGCCTTTAAGATTCCTCGAAGTTGTTCTCCAAACAGATTCGCCTCTCGTGCGATGTCTTCAATGAGTTCGTGACTTTGTGTCGATGGTGACAACCTACTCCAAGCGTCCAGCAGCCTCGAAGCACCGATCGGATTGAAGGACAGAGCATCTGCGACCGCTGAATTAGGGATATTGGATCGCTGTGCGGTACGCAAAACATTCATGTCCGTTGACTCCGGAAATAGCCTTGAATGGGTGACTTTACTGTGTCCCACCCAGGTGCTGAGCCTCCGCGCAGCGTAGAACGGCATAATAAGTTATTCCCCGCCAGACAAGAAACTTCGGGCGACATGATGCAGGCTGGACAAGCCGCACCTCGTTGATCGCATAAACTCCCGCTGTCACACCGCAACTTTCTGTCCGATAAGAGCTCTTCGAGAATTGTCGTTCCGTGATTTCGCCACATGGCCGATAGATTTCCCAAGTCTGGAGTCATGCCGCGTCGGTAGACAAGGAATGAGAGATCCGCAGGGAAAATGTATTCACCGAGTGACCCTTGCTCAAGGCCAGAGTATTCAACAAGAGCCTGGGCGAAATGGTGAGCAAACGTATGTAGCAGGAGATAGATATAACTGGTGCGCGTCCTCGGGACACTCGATTCCGAGCTTCGTTCTTTGTAGTCCTCTAAGAACGGACCAAAATCTTGGTATTCGGTAAGATAGGCGCCTCCGACACGACCAGGTCCGCCTGTGAATGGTGAGGCGAGGCCGTTCGATTCAAGCCACGCCACGACCCGGGCTTCGTTCAAACGAACATAAAATGCCTCGTTTTTCTGCTCTAGGACGTAGATCGGCCTCTTGTTCCGGTCAACGGCCTCAAATGCCTTGAGGCGAACCGGCATGTCCAAGTCTTTCTCTTTGGTTACTGGCGTTGAACTGACCCTGGTGTATCCAAAGCTGAACTCACAGATGTCCAGTCCGCGGAGAAGAACCACGTCGTCTACACCCAACTGACCGAAAGCCCGTGTGACAAAGGCCGAATATTGCTGTCTTGCGGACGTATCATCTTCGTCAATGAAGCACGTTTCAGGATTCTTCACCGAGATCGCCGGCAGGGTGGGGTCGGTGCCTTCACGACTGATACTCTCACTTACCAATGAGGCGTGCTCCACTGTTAAGCGAATAGGATTGTACCGGCGGGCCCAGGACTGACTGTTAAGTACTTGGCCTATAAGGATAGGAGAATCAACCCTCTGTTTTGCGATAAGGCCGGAAGATTGAAATTGATCATTCTTCTCAGCCAAAACTTTTTCGAGTGCGGCACGCCTATGTTCTTGGAGTCCGGGGATCGTCAAGATACCAAGCAATTGTTCATATTCATCTGCTTCATTTGCACGCCCATTCGCGCGTAACTGCCGCACAATCTCATCATGCGAAAGGGCGGTCCCTGGAAAGTCAAACGCAGTCATGATCTGAGCGACCAGATCCGCGCGGCGACTGGCAGTCAAGACACCCGTGGATTCAGAACTGTTGAAGATGATGAAGGTCTCGCGTTGGGTGTAATGCACGGACGATGCACGGTAGGAGACCGGCAACATATTCCACTCACGCTTTTGATTTCCCAGTCCATCCACGTGTCCCTGCCATAGCAGTTCTAAAGTTTCGCGGTCTTCCCGGACTATCTCTTTGGCTGTAAGACACTTGGTGCACTGAAATGCCCAGTCACCAAAAAAGGATGAGCCATTCTTAAGAAGCCGGTATTCTTCGTTGTCACAGGCTTTGCATCTGGCTACCGAGTTAACACGCCGGTTGGCATCGACTAGGAACCTTGAAGGACTCAACCCAGCATAATTACCAGACCAATGAGCGAAGACGACATCGAGTTGTCGGAAACGATGTGACTTGGATGATGATTTTGGACAGTCGACTCGTTTCGTCTCGAATTTCCAACGGCGTTCCAAATCTACGACGTCCTTGAACTCTGTCACAAGTCCGCATTCTGCACAGCTAAACACCAACGGGTCCGGCATGAAGCCGATGCGTGAGGGTTCTGTCAGTACGAATCTGTCTGAATCGACACGAGGCTCCATCTTGTAATCAAGAAAGACGTCCTCTAGACACTGCTGTGGAAGTACTGGTGGTTGCTGACGGCACGAACTCGCACGTTCGAACCAGTTCGAGACGAACTCATCTAGAATCTCGAACAGTTGGCGCGGAACTGCCGGAGACTTCACTGTGTACGGAGCTGCTTTCGGGATAGAGACGCAGCATCCAAGGCCACCTTCATAAGTGAACAGCGAGCCGGGCGAATAAGACGTCGTGATTTGCGTTTTAGATCTGTTCATCGGTCTCTAATCCTCGTCGTCGTCCAATTCAGCTACTCGACCGTTCTGATTTCTCACGATTCTCAGCGCGGCTCGCAGTACTTTCTTCTCGTCATCAGTCTTTGATTTAGGACCGTATTCTCGGGACAACACGAATCTAGCAGCCTCGTCAATATCGCGAAGCGAGGTCATTGGCGGTCTAGCAAAACCTGGCATCTGCCAGTACTCGCTCAATCTCGTAGTTGTATACAAACGTCGAAACTCATCAATCAGTTGCTTAGCTTGATTCCTCATGCGGCTTTCGTAAAAGTCCGGACGTTGCGATGAGCCAATCTTTGAAAATCCTCTTCCGTGCACACCGATCGCAGACACAGCGAAGTCCATGAAGTCGTTTACCGCCCTTGGATAGTCGTTCTGAGTGAGAAGACGATTGACATCATTTACTGTCTGGAAGGTGAGGGTGCGGTCTTTATCTGTATCCTTTGCGTTTACAAACAAGTACTGCTCAACCCACCCGCATAGCCATGCCTGGAACAGGCTTGCAAGGATGCGATCATGTGCTGCTGCCGCCCATCGTGTGATTGCTGGCGGAGCAATCATCCGCTCAAGGAATCGGTGGAAGATGTCGTGAGTCTCAACTATGTAGCGGTCACGTCGGGCATGAGGAGTAGGAATCAGCAGGCAAAATCCCACGTGAGACCTACCCACGCGTGACGATGCTTGGATGAACTCTGCGATGTCCGTAGGCATACCAGCGAAGAACATTGCATTAAACTTGTCAACGTCTACGCCGTGCGAAATGGCCGAAGTAGCGACGATGCTTCTCAGTGTTGCGTCCAAGTCTGGAAAATCATCTCCAGGTTGCTGCGATCCCTGCGCCGCACGCATGATCTGCTGAATCTCTGCAACGTCTACTCCTCCGGATATCAGTTCGGTCTGCAGTTGCAGGAGAGGCCTCGCGTAAGCGGTGTGCATCTTCACTACTTCATCCCGAAACGCATCGATGACCTGGTCGCCACCCTTCTTGTTGGTGACGTATGTCAGTGAAATTCGCATGAGATCGAGAAGGGTTGCGAGGAGGTCCGTGCTGTGGTGTGCAATTTCGCGGATAGCTTCTTGCTGAAAATGCGCGAGGTTGCTTGGGCCTACGTTATCAATCAGGCGTTTTATTGCCGCGTCTCGATTCGTGCCGCTCTGGAGATCTGTCCACAACTCCGTGATGGCGAGGTGGTAAGCGGAAAGAACATTCACGGTCGTGACAGTATGCGTCCTTCCATTCGTCATCAGCGAGACGTAAAGCCGCATCCAGGGAGAAGCAAGCTCGGGCTTCATGGGACTGTTCCCACCAATACCGCGGCGTGACGCTTGCGTAGCCTCTGCCGGCCGGGAGTAAAAAGACTCATAGATAGAGGTGCCAGGATAAGGAAAGTGAGCGTGGCGTCGCTGGTAGAGCGCCCCGAACTGCTGCTGTGGAACGCTGACGGTCGCTGTGGCGGCGATGACTTTAGGAAGTCTTGGTTTGTTTTGCGCGAAAGGCTGACGAGCAACACGTGAGCCTAGAAGTTTGGATGTTCTATTGAAAAGTTCTTCCAACAGGGTCTCAAAGAGTCCTGCGAACGTGCCCAAGCTTTCTTCGAGCAAGTGTGCCTCGTCTTGAATGATCAGGGATGGAAAAGGGTCAACAAAAAGCTCAGATCCACGCGAGAACGATGGGCAAACTTCTTCGCATCCGCTCGGCGCCGCGCCGTCTCGAAGCTCTTCTCTTTTGGGGGAAACAATTCGAGGGGTTCCTTGTTCAACCCATTTGGCAAGGCCGAACATGCCCATTACTCTGTTTATCGTGCTCGGGTGTTGGCCGATGAGCGCTAGCTTGTCGATTACGCCAAGGATTACCGATGGCGCATGACGATAGATATCCGAGTCTACGATCAGGAACGGCAGCGGCTGCCAAGAAGTCGTCTTGTTCCATTGACAATCGGGATTAAAGCAGACAATTGCGATCTCTTTTGCGGTGCGGTATTTTAACCGGCGCAGTCCGGTCATCCACCCGCAGCTCGGGCAATTTGCTACCTTGTTGAAGCTCTTATTGACTTCGTCATACTCTGTTGTGGCCGATGAGTCGGAACTGTACTTCCCCAAGACGGCATCTGGCACCGGATCAAGCTTGTCGTCATCTGCTCGGTTTGGCGTGTTTCCGTTTCCGACCCAAAAACCGATTTCGAACGGTTGACCATCGAGATGTTCATGCCTTCGTATGTACTCTGCCTGGATGAGAATAGCTAATAGTCGTTGGGCCTGCTGTAGGGTGAGGAGTCGCAGGGGGTATCGCAACAGGGCGGTAACACCAAATTTCTTGCCTCTTAGGCGATCAAGAAAGAGATTGAAAATCAGGAGTCCGAAAAAAGCTTCAGATTTACCTCCACCCGTTGGGAAGTAGAGCAGCGTCGCCGTTTCTTCATCGAACTCGAGATTGAACCATTCTGAATTAGCGAACTCGGGCATGCGTGATGCAAGTGTGGGGATGTGAGCAAGGATGAAAGCCAACTGAAAGAGGCGCCAAGATTCGATACCCTTCGCTTTTCCGGCGCTCTCAAACGTTCTGTTCAGTAGCAACCACGCTCGATATGGGATAGCTTCACGACTACTAGGATTATCTTGAAATTTTGCGGCGGAGGTTTCTAGCAGCCGGATACCCAGATTGATCCTTTCGACTTCCCGCTCGTACTTCGTGAGGTCATCATGGAAACGGCGTCGCTCCCGGTCCGCACTCTCTGCGTCGTCCGTCCCTTCAGCAGGATCTAGGGTCGTCTGCTGCTCTTGAATCCACGACTGATATGCGGTGGTCAGTGCATGGAGCGAGGCCGGATCGAAGCCGCTCTGACCGAGCTCTGCAAAATTTGTGGGAAGTCCAGGGACTGCGGTGGGAACGATCCGGGGTTGGACGTATCTGGGCATCCATGTCGTGTGAAGGCTCAGAGTGTCGTGGTCAGAGTCTGTGGCGGAAGATACTCCACAGTTAACACCAATGGCGGCATAGGAGAGAAAGTTCCGGAATCTGTAGGACGGTTCGACGCGATCAAGTTTAAGCGGCCTGTGAATTCGTGTAGGTAGTGAAACAGCGATTGATACTTGATGAATGGCGTGCTCATATCGATCACTCTGCCTGCTAGGAGCGTCAGTAGCATTATTCTCAAGGAGGATTCGTACGTTCTTTCTCCCAGCATCTCTGAGGTCTGCGGCGATCTCGACGTAGAGGCGAACATCGGTGAGATTGGGGAGAATGTCACTGAGGACAACCGGAGTCTTGCGGAGGTTAATAAGAAAAAGATTCCAATCTCCTTGCGATCGAAAATTACTCGGCAAGATCTTCGCAGGCCTGTAGCCCCAGTCTGCACCATACGGTGTTGCAAGCCATTGTGAGACGGCGTGGGCGACCGTCTTCGGCAAAGCCATGGACCAGATATCAGCCGCTCTTTGAGCACTCTCATTCGATAACGTCTCGATGACGCAAGGCTCTAACGGGATGTCGATTCTCTGCCACTTTTCCGGAACGTCTACTGACTGCGCCGAGGCGTCCGTGTCGAATGTGTATGAGCCGCGATTGGCTTCTAGTCTCTCGGGGCCGTCGGCATTAGCTGAATCTTCCGATGTCGTAGGGTTTTCGGCGGACGAGAGTTGGCTGTCCTGTCCTTGTGGTGTTCGATCTGGATTTTCCGTCAAAATCTCGTTGGGTGCAACACGAACTCCCTGCAGAGCCAGTAAAGCGCGATAGATTTCTTGTTTAAGAGTCCGGAGGTTTCTGCGGTCCGACTCCTTTTTCAATTTGTCCTCATCGCGTGCTATCTGAATGCGAGCTCGCGTCTCGGTCGTTACGGCAAGTTCGACGGATTTCTTAAGATTCGGTCTAGGGTAGATGCCATTAGCTTCCGTATGCAGTTCAACCCAAGACGGCAGGGCGCGAATGTAGATTGCGAAGCGAGGAGCAATCGTTATCTTTTCGGAAGCAGTGCTTGAAATCTGGAAATCCAAGCCGTGCGTGCTCAGATGAATGTCGGATGTCTCATCCTCCCCTGAGCTCTCGAATCGGGGCAGAAGAAACCCTGAAACAAACTTCATGGAGGGCTTAGCGCCGAAGACGACTTCTCCATCAACTCCGGTGCCACTAACACGCTGCCATGTGAGGTTCAGAAGCGCGTCAGTAATACCCTCTTTGGCATCGGTAAGGCGTTTCTGGAGAGCGTCAGGCTGCTTTTGTAGGTCTGCTATTTTCATCCGATAGCCTCATTAGATATAACCGTTTCGACGTATTCTTCCGCTGTCTGTGCAACCCTCCACAAGTCAACGGCTGAGATTTGAGGTAAGCGCGACGCAACGGATTCCGGGTCGATTAAGGTTGTCATCAAGAGTTGGTGTATGAAGTTGCCACTCTTGATTCGTGCTGACCGGGTGCCGAAGACTCCGTCTTCCCATAACAAATTGGCTAAGAAGTCTGAAACATTCAACGCGCGCATGAGGAGATCATAGTGTTCTTTCTTGCCGGGGGCGTGTGGGCGCACTTGGTCCCTTGGCAGAGCGAGCAACTTTTCGACCTCTATCCAACGGCGTAGAGTCGCAAGTGACGGAAGGTCAGCATTGGGATCGAGATCGAGTATCCGGTCGCGCAAGGCGACGGCCTTATCGTTTAGATCACTTCCCGAGAGATTAGCGGCTGCCTTGGAAACCGTCTTGTGATACTCCGCAAGAAAATCTGTAGCATGAGCGGAGAGTTTCAGAATCTCCTTAACGTTTTCGACAAGCTCCGGTAGAAAAAGACAGATCTCGTCGCCTACCCGAATATTTCGCGCTGGGAGTTTGTGCCACGGATGTGAGATGTCGCCTTCGAACACCGGAATCTCCGAACCGTCGAAAACCCTGATGATAATTCCGCTGGACAGTGTGATTGCGCGAGTTTGTCCTGTTCCAGAGTTCTCATAACGATCAGTGAAATCCGACATCCCACGACGAACAGGACGGACTTCATTCCTGAGATCGTCGATATCGCTGAGATGAGTCGAAACGCCGTTCATGAGTGCCGATTCAATCGGGAGGAGAACCTGGGCAAACGGATGCGGCTTTGCGAGTTCAAGAGCAATCTTGAGCTCTCTGCAAAGCTGTTCCGCACTTGCATGATTGCTGATGATGGAAATTACGGTTACGGGTTCAGACTCTCCGAGAACTCTAAGAAGTATCCCTAGATAAGGCTCGAAGAAGATCAGGCGAGAGTATCCGTCGGGCTTGTTCCTCGGCAAAGCATCTTTCGTTGAGAATAAAGTGATGCGTTCGGGGCTCATTCTCACATCGAACAGAAAAGGGTCATTCTTGATTCGCCATAGCGCAAAGTCACGGGATAGCGCATTGGGCATGGCTATGTGCAGTCTCTCGCTTTTCGAAATGGCGCGCCGCAAACAGTTGTCGAAACGCCCCCTAGCTGGGTGTGATTTTTCAAGCGCGGCGATGATCGCATCAAAAGTCTTGGCGAACTGCTTGATCTGGTCTTGGAAGGCGCCCCCAGCTCCGTGGTCAATGGCATGCAGCAGTCGCGCCCGCGCCGCGACGTGGTCATACTTCGCTCCAATTCGTTCGAGACGTGCGCCTTCATATAGTGAATGCAGGAACTGAGACAGTGAGCGGGGCTCCCCAGGCAACGCGAGTAGTCTCCGTAAGACATTGCATGTATTTGCAACAGCATCAACGAGTTCTCCCTCTCCGGCCAGAATCAGTTGACGCCTGAGACGCAGCCCTTCCTCGATGGCTCTGAGACCATCTGTGCCAAATACCTGTGCGTCGACTTTTGGTACGAACGAAGGAAGAGGGATGGTGGGTGTTAGATCATCGCGCTGAAAGTTAAAAATGACCTTGAAATCGGACGGGGGTCTCCGAGTGCTGTAAGCCTCAGCTCGCAAGGAATCGTAGTCGTTTAGAAGTTGATAGCGGAGCTCTTGGATGACATACAGGTCGTCGCTAACGGCTAACACTGGAGGTGCATCCTCAACGTAGACGTTGATCAGATCATTCAGCAGTGTGTTTACTTGCTCCTTCCATCCGAGTTGGAGACTTCTCTTGCGCTTATCCGTCAGATCCAGCAGAAGTACATCCGGGTGTCGCTTGCCTCGACGTGGAAACAAGTCCGAATCTCGTAGTTGCTTCTCAGTCCCATTGTCAGAACCAATTCCAATCAGAAGAAAGGGCGTCGTTGCGATGTCAACTGCCTCGATACTTTGTTTGGACCGATTAATCCAGGTGTACCGTCGAAGGCGTTCGAGGAATTTCTTGTCGTAGGTCTTGCTGCCGTCGGAGGGAATAAGCGCGTGCGGAAAAAGCTCATAGAGCGTTGGGTGCTGCAGCGCCTCATCGGCTAGGATTGCGGCCTTGAGAGTCGCACTTCGCTTGTTATGTTGAAAGACAGAATGCAAGCTCTGCAGCGCTAGCACAAATCGTGACCACGGTTGACGCTCACGCACGTTGATCTTTGCCAAAGGGCCTTGAATGCTGACGCAAAGCGATTCCCGATCTACGAGCACATCTTTCAGCGGAGAAAAACTATTTCTCGTGGCTGGAAATAGAAGACTGGTGAGGCCTTCGTCGGAACATCGTGGCAGCCTTTGTAGGCAGGCATAGGCATGAAGGGTGGCAAGACTGGAGAGACGTTCGGGAGCGATGTACAGGGCGACGCTCTTACGCTCTGCGACGACGGCGTTCAATACTTCGAGCGCTTCCGAAGTATTGGTATTGATGCCGCAAGTGTTTCCTGGATCAGTATCGCGGCGCAGCGCACAAGTTTCTAACGGCTCCACAGCCGGGAGGGAGGAGTAGGAGCGCGCAGCCGTTTTGCTATCGAACGCAGTCATCGCTCTTCTCCAGCCACTGGGGAAATTGGCGGAACGGTTGCTGCTTTCATCGTGAGTGCATAAGCCGTATCTGCTGCCCGATCGTCGTCTTTACTCCCAGCGAACGCAACTTTGACCTGTGAGTGCGACGGCAGAGGCAGAACTTTCAAGGCGCTTACCGAAACGCTGACCGTACCGCTGATCCGACGAAAGCGGGAGTCAACCGCTTCGGTGTTCAAAAGACGACAGAGCACCGTGAGGCTTATCTTTTGGGCAGTATCTGGGCGGGGTAAAACAAGCAAAGTGTGATTCTCGGAGACAAAGCCCTTTCCCCCAGGAACAGACGATTGGCGCACGACCGCAGCGATAAGCCGCCTTCTTTGGCGACTGTTGCTGGTTCGCTGCATGATGATGGCATCCGTTGTAACTACGGCGGGGCTGTCCTGCCCTATTGCCGCGAAGCCAATCTTTTGCTTCTTGTCCGCATTGCCATCGACAAGAGGCTTGCAGGCTGCATTGGCTTTGATGTTGTGGGCCCAATAGAGAGGGACTTCGCTACGTCTTGCACAGCTTCCGACGCGGTAGCGGTCTTGCTCCCTATTCCAAACAAAATAACCAGTTTTGACAACGTAGCCGTAGTCCTCCAATGACTCGCAGGCAGAATCAAAGAAGGATTCTTGGTGCAAGGCATTCGGTAACGCCCAAATCCGCTCGGACGGCTCAGTAGGAACGTCAAGGTTGCCTAAAAGTTTCGCGGGTTCGCAGAGCTTAAGCAGTGAGCTGGTAGGAACGTGCGCTGGTCTCTTCGTCCCGTGTTTTCTCAGTGTGAGCACGCAAACGTCACAAAGAACATCCATGAAGAGTTCGCTGCGCTGTTCGATGGGGTCAAGGCTAATTATTGAACTTTCGCTGAGAAGGAACTTTCTAAGCGCGGAAAAATATGGCCCTCCGAGAAACGACATAGGAACGATAAGGCAGACCAGTCCTCCAGGCACAGCCCATCTGAGTGCTTGGCGCGCAAAGAGCGCGTATTGATTGACATGACCATCTGTGATGACCTCTTTGAACTCGTCCAGCAATGTGGCAGGTGCGCGAAATACTCTTCCGTATGGTGGGTTAACAATGACTGCGTCGAACACCGGTTTCGCGCGAAGCGCCAGGGTGTCTCGCTGTTTGATCGCTGGCTTAAGGCGCTTGCTCGTTCTAGCTGTCTCATTCTTGAGAACGTCTCGCAGAAGAAGTTTCGATAAGGCCGCTAAATCCGGTTCAATCTCGATACCGGCAATTGTCTTGTTGACAGCACCGACGATTTGACGAGCATTTGCGCCCGCATCCTTCTTCAGTCTAGAAATGCTAGCGGCCAATGGAACGAGAAAAGCTGCTCCACCGGAGGCCGGGTCGAGGATTCGGTGCTGCCCCAGAACGATGCCGTTATCGGTAAGCACTTTGAGGGCATGCTTAGCCAGATGCGGTGGTGTGAAATAGGCAGAAAGCTTTCTTCTCCGATCGGTAGGCATGAGGAGTGCATAAAGGCTGGCAAGCCAATAGTGGCGCTCCTCGCTGGGCAGCGTATCAAAGAATTGACCAAGGCCTCGATCATGCGAGGTTCCATTTATGAGATCTTTGCAAATCTGGAGAGGAAGGACTCCAGATTTCTTGGCGCTAGCTGCTAAGCGCCTTAGCGTCGGAACACGACTCGCTGTAGCGTCGCTCAACACCGCCTCGGTAGTGGTAACTCCAGATCGCACACAACCTCTTCCGAGCGCTGATCGCTCGCACGTGCAGACGAGCATGTTCGGAAGATGGCTGGATCCGTTCGCTCACTCTCGACTAGTTTACCGAGGCTAAAGCACCATAGGCGGTTTGCGCCAGCAAATGTGGTCGATGGTTTATACGTGCAACATTTTCAAATACATAATCTGCGACCCTTCAAGTCCTATGAGCGTCAGGGCTCAGATCCGTGGACAGTCAATGGGCGAGCCGCACCACAACATCTTGTGGTGTGGCGGGAGTAGGGCCGTGTGAATTTATGTTCGCTTTATATTCGCCTAAACTCTTCATCATGGCAGGCACCGTGAATTGGCTGATCGTGGATCTCAACTCCTACTTCGCTTCGGTGGAGCAAGAGCTGGTGCCGGAACTGCGCGGCCAGGCGATTGTCATTGTGCCAATCGAAACGGACAACGCGTGCTGCATCGCTGCCAGCTATCAGGCAAAGGCGTATGGCATCAAGACCGGCTTCAACCTCCCCGATGCCAAGATCGCGTGTCCTCATCTCTTTGTTGTACAAGCCCGCCCACGATTGTATGTCGAGTATCACCACAAGATCATTGAAGCGATTGAGCGGTGCGTCCCCGTGCAGTCGGTGATGAGTTGCGATGAGTTTGCCTGTCAGCTCATCGGCAAGGAACGCAATCTGGTGCGGGCTACGGAGATTGCATACGCCATCAAGCGAGAGATACGCACGGTAGGCACAACTCTTCGGTGCTCCATCGGACTTGCACCAAATCGGCTTCTGGCGAAGATCGCCGGAGATATGCAGAAGCCGGACGGTCTGATGATCTTCGAGCAGCGCACCCGCATACCATTCGGGCCGCCCCCGCCGTTGGAAGAGTTTGACGATCCAGCCGACAACGAGCGTGCTATCCGTGCCAGGGTACGCAGAGCCGAAGGACGTCGCGAGCAGTACCGGAAACCTAAGAGGGCGTGACCATCATGAGCCGTGTCTACATGAAATTCGAGCGTGTGTGGGCATATGGCGCGTCAGTTTCACGCCACTGGGTAGCAGCGATCGGCTACGGGATCTGACCTTTTCAGACGGTCGAAAGACTCAAGAACTCGCCGGGCGGGCGGGAGCGTTGCGGGACCTCGCGTCGAAACAAGGGCTCGAAGTTGCGTTGCGGAATGGCCTTCGCGGAATTGAGCTGAAGCTCACGCCAGAGCAGTTTGAGCGGCTAAAGACCCGGTAAAGGGTCATCATTTCTGGAAAGGCACTACGCTATAACGCAAGCCCAAGACCATTGCTTGCGACGGTCGTCTGATTCTTTTCGAGTGTAAGAATGAGCGCGGGTTTGAGGGCGCTCCCAACTTCAACAGCGGACGCTTTGCTCACATCTCGGCTAAGGGATTCGGCGAGTGTGGTCGCATTATTCGTAAAGATTTGAGCGTCGAACGAAGCCCGTGAAACCGAAACATACGCAAAACGGCTGTTGATGAGTTCTGGGTGAACTTGCGTATCCATGTTCACGAGGACCCGCTCCGATGTAAGCCCCTGAGAGCTATGGGAGGTAACGGCATACCCATGGTCGAAATGTCTCATCTCGTGTGGATCGAAGGTGATCGTTTTCTTGACGCCGTCCATGCTCACCGTGATGCGTCCGTCGTCCCCAAACCGCAGAATGGTGCCGAGATCGCGGTTCGCAACACCAAGCTCGCGATTCGGTGCGGTCAGTTGTATCCGGTCTCCGATAGCAAAATCACGTTCGATTTCTCGGTAGGCAGAGATTCCACGTAGCCGCGCAGGATCGTAGGTGGCGAGTTCGCCGTCGGGCTTCCGAACCGTTACGAGATTGTCTTTGGGAACTGTTGCCACAACCTGCGCGTAACTGCCAGCCTCGATGCCGTTCTCTCTACTCCCTCGGGTGTAATGAAGAACATCGCCGGGTTCGTACCGTGCTGCCCAAGCCCGATCCGCACCCGTCATGTCCGAGCGTGGAGTGAGCACGCGGATCGAGCGATCTTCCTTATCCAGCAATCCAACCTCCTGCAACTCACGACGAACCTCTTGATTCAAGGCTCGTCGCGAGGCGTTGTCCGGCGACACGATGATGGTGTTCTCAGGATGGGCGGCATAGGACTTCGCGATGGCCGAGATTCGTTGTTCTGCCTCGGCGATTTCGGTGACGCGCCCCTGCTGTTGCAGCATCCGAACGCCCACCTCAGTTTCGTTTTTCGAGAGATGTTCGACTGCCTTCAGAAGCTCGGGGTCTTGTTGACGAACGATGTGGTCTAGTAGAGCACTCCGCATTCCTGATTCTTGCAGCTGCTCGAACGGTTTTCCGGCATCCACGCCTTGGTGCTGCCGGACGTCGCCGATCAGAAGAACCTTGTCGTCGGTGCCGATTTTTCTCAGAAAATCGCGCATCTGCTCCGTCGAAGCGAGCGACGATTCATCGACCATATAAAGATGCTTTTGCGAAGGGTCATTCGTATTTCGAGGCCGGGCGATGAAGCCCTGTAAAGTGTCGGCGGTTATGCCTGCTTCTCTAAGCTGGTGCGCCGCGCGGGAGGTAGGCGCAAAACCCTCCACAGAGTACCCATTCTGTTCTGCGCCCTGACGTATAACGGCCAGGGTGCTGGTCTTCCCGCTACCCGCGCTTCCCTGCAAACCCTGGACTTGATCGCGGGAGGTGAGTATCTGTTCGATCGCTTTCCGCTGGGTGTCATTCAATCGCTGGTGAGCATCCGTGAGAGGAATCGCATCCTGAATCGACATGAGCTGGGGCGCTTGTCCTTGACCCTCCCGAACGGAGCGGAGAATCTCTTTCTCCGCCTGAATGGTTCCTTCCGTTGTGAAGTGCCGGCCTGTCGAATGCTTGCTCCCATTCACTTCGCGGAACTCGCCAGAGGCAACGCGGGTTTCGAAATTGGCGCGAACTTCCGGGTAGGTCATTTCACCCATGCCGCGACGCATGGCGTCTACGAAGATAGCTCGCTCGTCTAGCACTGCCTCACGCTCGAAGCCTTTGTCACGGGCGAAGGTCAGCGCTGAGCTAGCCTGCTGGGTTCGTTGTTCAAGTGAACTTTGATGGGCTTTACTTTTCCGTCTTGATTGCGCTTCCGCGACGACGGTTTCCGCCTGGTTCCCATATTCGGCGGCGATCTGGCGATGTGCCGCAACGACCTCAGCAGGTGACAGTATCTGCTTTCCATCGCGTGTGTTGTGTGCCGCAATCTGAGCGGCTTCCGGGCCTGAATAGCCGCTGCGTGCGACGGCCTCCACGATCTGCTGCCGCCGCGGGCTGGAGGCATCAAGATACTCCTGTGAATAGCCTTTTATGTCGGGCGCGCCGCTCCGCCCTGGCTCGATCTCATACCCCAGCGAACGGAGTTGATAGGTCAGATGGGATTGGTAGACGGCAGTTGCGAACTGCTGGGTTTCGAACAGACTGCGCGGTTGCAGCGCGCGCATGGTTCCATCCTCGCGCTCTGTCATATTGAAGATCACCGAATGGGTGTGAAGCTGCGGCGCGGCATATCCGTCGACCGGGCGAGCGGTGTCATGCTCAAAAGTGGCGGCAACGAATCGCCCGGTGGATTCGGGGGCATGGTTGCCGCCGATGCGGGCCTGCGTATAGTGCTCCAGTTCGCTAAGAGCGAAGGCAACGGCCCTACGGTGTGCCTCGCGAACCTCGTCATCGCCGCCCACGAGAGCTGTCAGAGAAACAGATTTCGGCGCAGAGAAGGTAGCGTCCCAACCGGCACGATGCTCGACGGGCGTAACGGTCCGCCCGTCGTCCGTCTTGTATTCATGGGCGACACGATGCTGCACGAGCTGTTCGCCGGTCGCAGGATGTTGGCCTTCGGCCAAGCGGGAAAACTCCAAGGCACCCACCCCGCCAGAGAGGCCAAACTCCTCGGCTAGCTTGCCACGCCATTCCCCTTGGATGGTGTCTCCCTGCTTCCAATAATTCTGCTCTGCGGCGGTGAACTCTTTGGCGTGATAAGTCTGAGCCTGAGTAGAAGAAAGCGGTTTAGATATCGTCAGCATGGCGTCCTCTTATCCGCGTGTGATGAGGTTCTGAACATCGTCATCGGGAGTCAACGTAAACTCCGGCTCGATCTCCTCGACCTCGGAGATTCCGTCAGAGGTTCTGGGCGAGGACGGTTCCGGCTCTTGCTTCAATTCAACCGGAACAGGATCGACACTGCCTGTCCGTTTGGGCTGGTACGGCAACTTGTCGTCGGGGCGCTCGCGAGCCTCGAATCCATTCGCCACGACGGGCATGTCGAAGTACGGAAAGGAGAAGCGCGTGACATAGTTCTGGTACTTCATGAAGGCGTGCAGGTCTGCAAGGCCGGAGATTTCAGACTCCAAGACAAGCGGTTCCACCTGACGGTCAAGTTGGAAGTTCCGTCCTGCGCGGGTGCCATCGAAGTGTGTCTCGCGCAGTCGCTCTACCTCTACTTTGCCGATGAATTCGCTCACCCACTGACCGGCCTTGGGCTCCTTCGTTGTGAGCCAAACACTGGTTGCTGGTTGGGACAGCATGACCTCCGCCATGTGGCCGTACAGGTATTCGAGCTGAGCCTTTCCTTGGAAGCCCAGCACCACAGGATTGCGGCTCTTTCGGGCTTCTGTGATGGCCGTGTGAAGCTGGGGCAACTTCTGCAGGCTCGCCAACTCGTCGATGACAAACCACACACGGCGCTGTGCCTCTTTGGGCTCGTTCAGGAGACGCAATACCAGCCAATCAATCCATAAGCTCTGAAGGGGACGAAGAGCTTCTCGCTCTGCTGGAAGAGACGTGAGAAATATCCATCCCTGCCGCTTCTCGGCCCACTCGGTGGCCGTCCACGATCCATTTCCTTCGCTCGACTTTGGCAAGAGGCGCAGGCTATCTGCGACCAGACCGAGAGACGCCAGCACACCTGCTCTTTGTTGATGTGCGCGAGAGTCAATGAGGTGGGCGTGCTCGGTTCCTTTGAGCCTGCGGTCGATCTCCTCCGGGTTTGACATCCAGTCGATCAACTCCTCCGGCGTCGGGCCGTAGGCCATGAGGAAGGCAAAAATCTTCTGCGGCGATTCGATGAAGAACTCGCCCTTTTTGTCCTGCGGTGGCTGGAATAAGGAAGCCGCAAGAGCCTTTGCTTCAGACCGGCTACGCAGTTCGTCAGCTGGCCCCCAATAGGGGCAGCGCTTGTCGAGCGGATTCAAAATGACATCGCCACGCGAAGGGTTATAGAAGCGCTTTACGAACTCACGGGCGGGGTCATACACGATGGCTGCATCGCCCCGACTTTGGACTTGGCGGAGCACCTGAAACATCAGCGCGGACTTGCCAGCGCCGGTGTCCCCGATGATCTGCATATGCTGTGCCTCGGCACGCATGGGGATGCGGAGCATAGGCGTCATATCGTTCGTCTTGAAACCGACTCCATCACCCTTCACAGTCTTGTTGAACTGCTGCGGCGTTAGCATCTCTGGGCCCTTGAGGCGGCGCCCATACTTCAACTGTTTCTGTCGCTGAACATCCTTGAAACATGCGATCGGCAATAGGACCAGGAACAGAACTCCGCCGCCAAGAACGGGGGGCTCGAAGAATGCGAAGAGCGTCATCCCTTCGAAGACGACACCCTTCAGATAAAGGCTGAACCGGGCATCCACGTAGCTCCTTGCGGGTGCCCGAAACAGGAGCGAACAGCTGCGATCGCGAGCGTCTGCGGACAGAGCGAGCGGTATGAGCTGGCCGCCCGAGTCCTCAGTCTTGCCGAGAACTACGTCATCGTTCATGGCGGGGCGCGGAGTGCTTCGCGCGCCACCCACGAAGAGCAGACGATAGGTGCTTTTGTGGCTCTTCATGACAGAGCCGAAAGCTGAGGACCGCTCGTAGGCGGATAGGCAATACCGTTGCAAGGGCGTCGCCAGATGGATGCGAACACAGACAGCGATGAAGGTCAGAAATGCGACACCAAAGGCTACTGCATATGTGAAGATCGGCATGTGGCGCGGCCAAATGACGGTCTCTTTTCGACCCCAAACAGTCTTTGCCATAATTACCTCCTCCTTTCTGCGATGAGCTTGGTAGCAAGGTCGTACTTGGTCGCCCCAATCTCATTCACCAACTTGTCGAACGCCTCGGCGGTCATTCGTTGTCCGGTTCCGAGTGAACGAAGAACGTTGACTAGGAGAAGCCGTACCCCGACGATCTCTGACAGAGCAATTAGCTCTGTATCGTTCGCTCCGCTACGGAGGCTGCGGAGAGTAAGGTCGCGAAGCCACTCCCCGGTTGTCTTGCCATCGGCAGCCGACGCGTTCTCGACCGTCCGATATTCCGTCTCCGTGAGCTTGGTGCTGAGCGTCTGATTACGACTCTCGCGACCCCGGAGCGAACCCCTTTTCACTGGCCGTTCGGTATCTAAAGTAGGCATCGTTCTTGCTCTCCATCTCCGAAAGCTCAGGGAGCTAATAGGCTCCCGGCATTCTGTTATGTTCTGGTGTTTCAGTGGGAACCCATTAGCTCCCGCAGGGAGCTAAACAGCTCCCTATCAGGGGTGGAGTGTCAATCTTCTTCCGGTGCGCAGCACCGTGACTGCTTTGGCTCTGATTCATACGGAGGCTCATACCTTCGAACCTGCCGCAACAGCACTGCTGGGTGCCACCGATGATGTCTCCGTAGCGGGCTTCTTTGCGGCTACTTCCCCTCCCTCAATCGCTGGCGCTTTGCGGATACGAAGCGTGGATGAAACCTTTCGCGCTTCGGGCGACTTCAGGAACTCCTGGAAGTCGCGGTCTTTGGTGAATACATACGCAAGCGCCTGCTCGACGACATCGTCGGCGGAAGCACGGATGAAAGAGGCATATTGATCCACCTGCGTCGCGGTGGTTTCAGTGAGTCGAATGGAAGCGCTGATCTGTCGTGTTTGTATTACTTCCAGTAATGGCATTGGGGTTCTCCTTCGGGGATGGTTATGCAATCTTTCGGCGACCCAGCATGCGCAGTGCTGTGTCGGTTATCTCTCGCGCACGCGAAGCACAAGTTCTGGCAGGTATCTCTAGCTCGCGGCGAAACTGAAGCATGGTCACGATATCCTCGCTGGGGATGCCTCCGATGACCCAGAGCTTGGCGGAAGCGACGTCGACCGTGCGCTGCGCGTAATAGAGAGGATTGGGCTTATCGGAGCGGCGGGAAGCGAGATCGCGCGTAAGCTGCATCGCCTCCGCACCGTTCTTCAATTGGCCACACACCCAGGCCCAATCGTTCTCCGATGAGCTTCCCTTCGATGGGGCCCGTCGAACCGAGATCGAGGCCGGTGTGCGTTCGGCGATAGGTTCCACCTCTGCGAGACGGAAGTCCGCAGATGTCCAGACCTTAGAACTCGGATACTGGGCGGACACAACATGCTGCGGCGTGTACTTGCAGTTCACGAAGCCAGGGATGCGCAGAACCCGGTTGCAGTCCGTGCAAGCCGGATCGCCACCAAACGCCACGGAGAGCTGTTTGAGGGTCGATTCCTGCGTCTCGAAGTCGAACCCATCGACACACCAAAGCACCTGATACTTGTTGGGCGATGTGGAGAGAACGACATTCGGCGTCGGCACCGAATCGGAATCCAGAAGCTCGCCGAGACGAGCTTCCCCATCCGCGTCGATGTCCAGATAGAGATGCCGCACGCAGGCAATGCTTTCCTTCGTCCGCTTCCGGCTTCCAGGCCGAAGCGGATTCGCACCGACATAGATGTTCATGCCATCGGCATTCTGGTGTGACAGCCACGCGAGATATCGGTAGGTAAGCACTGTCTCCAAACTGACGATCCTCTGTGTCACCTTGGTTGGCGCTTCACGCCGCTGAAGGACTGCGATCGTCTCTTGAGGGTGGAAGCTACGGGTTAGGAACTCGCGAGCGACTTCGAAGTTCATTGCGAAACCTCAACGGTGTGGAAGCCCGGCGTGAGCCGAGCTTCCGGTGAAGGGGTAAGGAAACGGCCTAGAAGGCCGCTTCCTCCTGCTGGGCAGCGTCCTGCTCTTGCTCTTCGGGCGTCGCCTTGGCGGCGCGATCCAGCTTCAGAATCGAGCCCACCCGGATCTCCCAGATGGTCCTCTCATCCGGCTGCTTCTTGCCGACCTTGGCGGGTAGGTACTTGCGGCTGCGCAACTCGCCTTCAATCCGGATATGAGCGCCCTTCTTGAGCGTGCCTGCGAACTCGCCGAGCTTGCCGAAGGCCACGCAACGGTGCCACTCGGTGTGCGAGATGTACTTACCGTCCTTCTTATAGGAGCTCTGGGTTGCGACCGAGAGTGTGGTGAGGCTGCGGTCGTTGTTGGTGCGAACCTCTGCGTCGTTGCCGAGGAAGCCGATGAGGGTGACTTTGTTCTGGTACATGGTGGTGATCTCCGTTTCGTTGATTTGCCCGTATCCTGCTCGGGTCACACCTGGCGAAGCCCAGCGAGAGGGCCCGGCTCCCAAGTGCCAAGCTCTGCATTTGCGGAGGGTCCGTCGTAGACGGAAACCGTAACCCGGAGGGCGACGCAGTCGAAGCAGAAGAGCGCCGAGCCGCAGGGCGCCGGATAGGCCCCGAAGCGTGATCCCGAGTAGAGGACGGGGAACGGGACGGCAGTCTCCCCGATGCACCACTAGCACCCATCCCTTCCTGGCGGCAAAGGTTCCACCAATCCGCAGCCTCATCGCAAACCACAACCGCTCCGTGGAAGGACGGTTTTGAGCAAGCTCCGTTGCGTCCTCGACTGATCGCGTTCAGCACGCCGGGCGTTTTCAGAGACGAGTTGGGTCGTGCAGCTGCATGAGCCGCTTGAAGGAGCATGGGATTGATCTCAGATTCGGGTTCGTTTCTAAAGCTTGATTGCTGCTACTCAGGCCGCCGGAGCCCGGTAGATATCCTCCGTCAGGAAGCTTTGGTCGGCGTGGGCGTATCCCTTCACCTTCACCAGCTCACGTACCCTGCGTCGGCCTGTTTGGTCGCGCTCGCAATAGAGCACGAAGTCGATGGCTTCCGCCGTCTCCGATCGCACGAAGGCGTGATTCAGATTGGCTCGCGCACTCAATGCAAGATCGGAGAGTCGATTGAGGGCGTCCCATGCGGACTTTGCGTGGATGGTGGAAAGTGTCCCACCATGGCCTGTATTCATCGCCTGCAGCAGGTCATAGCCACATTCATCCCGAATCTCACCCATGATGATCCGGTCCGGACGATGACGAAGAGCTGCCGCTAATAGCTCACTCGGCGTGATGGCAACCTGCCCTGGTATCTCAGCCACGGCTTCCCAGCGAACGGCATTCGGATGCGAGATCTTGAGCTCTGCCGGTTGCTCGATGATGATGAGCCGTTCGTTCTGCGGTATGTGGTCGAGCAAGCTTTTCAAAAGCGTCGTCTTCCCTGACCCGGTTCCGCCGCTGATGATGCCGTTCTTCTTCTCATTGATGAAGCCGATGACGGTATCCCTAACTTCGACCGGCAAGCTGCCCGATGCGATGAGTTCGTCTGAGCTGTACCAGCGATTGAATTTACGGATGGTGAGCGTAGGCCCGTTGATGGACGAGGGTGAGCCGACGACGGCGACGCGGGAGCCGTCGGGCAGGCGGGTATTGAGTATCGGATTCTGGCTGGTCAGGTCTTGCCCCAGCAGACGGGCGACGCGCTCAATCGCTGCCTGCAAGCGATCGTTAGAGTATGGCTGCGAGAGCTTGATTTCTTGCACGACACCACCACGGTCGGCGAAGACACCTGTCGTCCCATTGATCATCAAATCCGCAATCGAAGGATCGAGCAGAAGTTCGCGCAGTTCCTCCGGGAAGAACGGCAGGATCAGATCGTAGCTCATCGCGTCGCTCCAGCATTTAGAGTTCCCTGCGACGCATCGGCTTCACCCGGCGCGATGGGATCGACGGAGAGCCGGTTCTCATGGAACTCCGTGATCGTCAGGCCTAGGGGATTGATGGTCTCGAACTTGGGGAAGATCCTTGCCTCTTCGTTCACTTGCTTCGGATCGAGGTAGTAGGTAACGCTGACCATCCAATGTTCTGTTCGTGGTTCGTGAGAGTTGCGCGGAGAATAGAGCTTGTCGATGACCACAAGGGCGGTTCCGCGTGACAACACGGCCCCCTGCACCGTCTCCTGGGACATGGAGGTGATGGTCACATTCTTGACCTCCACATCGCTCTGCTCGATCTCACCCGAGACGACCTGCGAGACAAGGTGATTCTGATTGTCTTGGGTCATGAGTTGAGACGCCATCGCCTGTGAGAGGAAGTAATAGTTCAGCGGATACTTCTTCGCGATTACCTCGCGGCTGATGGTGTACCGGTAATTTGCCCAGTCCGTCAGGTACGTGCGGACCTCGCCTTCGCGAGGGCTATAGTTCAAATCGCTGTAAGCGATGGCTTGCGCACGCCCCATCTCGTCGATGCGGATGTAGCGATTGGCGATGGGACGATGCGCCAACGCGAAGATCAATCCCATGGATCCAAGGAGCAAGACCGTCTCTACACCGATCACGAAACGGCTCAGTCTCCGCTCGGCATAGTGCGACGCATAGACCTCGTTTCCTATCTGATCAGCGAGAAGGGATTGACGAGGCGTCAACGGCAATTCAGTTGGCAATGTGTGAGATGACATGATGGTCACGACTCCTCTCATTGAGCGCGTTGAAGACAATCGCTGCGTAGATCAAGCCAACGATGAAGCAGCCGAGAAAGACGATAAGTAGTATCAAGCGAATTGGTCGGGTAAGACCCAATCGTCTGAGGGCTAATGCATGAATGTGATATCTGAACATGGTCTACGCAGCTCCAGAGGCGATTGCTGTAGAAATCAGATTGCTGACAGCGCTCCCTACACTCCCAGCCATCCCTGCGGCTCCCCCAAAGATCGCCTGCGTCATGCTGGGAATGAAGAGCATATTGATGATGAACGCGATGAAGACCATCGTGCAGGGGATGAGATTGGCGAGCCACATCTCCATCGAGTAATTGCTGTTGAAGGTCTGCTGGATGAAGCCGTTCAGGAAGCCGGCCCACACGAAGATGAAGGCGGCAGCCACGGCACGAATCATCGCGAAGCTGATGAGCACGTCCAGGAAGTGGAAAAACTTGGCTCGGAAGGTCCTCGTCATCAGGAGCGGCACGAAAACCGGACCGAACAGAGCGGTCACACCGTACAGGATGAAGGAGCTGCAGTTGATCAGAAAGAGGATCGCGGACGCCAGCCCTAGCAGTCCCTGCACAAAGAAATAACACAGGATTTGCGTCGGTGCCATCATCGACGGCATAGCTGTCTGATCTCCCGCAGTCTTGATCAGTTGAAGCAAAGTGTTCAGGGAACTCTGATCGAACGCTGCAACCATCGCCTGCGCTATATAGGAGAAGAGATGGTTCATTCCGAAGCTCGCACCGGGGAACGGATTGACCCAGTAACTTTCCAGCAGACAGCAGATGATGAGCTGCATCAGGAACTTCACCAGATCCCCCGCCTGTACCGGGTGATGGTGCAGGCGGAAGGTCATCGAACTGGTGCTCCAGTTGACGACCATGCTGATCAGCATGAAGAGCGAGATGCAGCTCAACTCCGTCATGCCGAGCTGGGTGAGGGCACCGCCATTCTGCGTCGTGAGATTGGTGAGATTGTTGGTGAACTGGTAGAGCCAATCGACGCCGGAGCTCGCGGTAGGAAGCGACTGCGCTAGAAGCAGAATGGGATTCATCTCAGTGCCCTCTCTTTGGAAATATGGAACTACGGCAGATACGTCTGCCACGTGCTGTCTTCGTTCGCAGCACTGACATCGTTCACGGAACGCTGCTGGTAGATCAGCGCGGTCGAGTTGAGATCCTGCGCTGCCGCATTCCGCTGCTGCATATTGGCGACCGTCATCTGCGAAGCAAGACAGACTTGCATCTGTCCCTGCGATTGTGTCTCAGACAGCTTCTGCGCTTCTGCCGCGTTCAGCAGGTTCAGCTGCTGGACCTCGCTGTTGGTGGCAGAGGTCACGTCGAACTGCTGCTGCAGGAGCGCGTTGTTCGCCGTGGTATTCGTCGTCCGCGTCGCGCGGTACTGTCCCACCGCCGTGAGGCAGTCAGGAGAGATCGAATCAGACATCTCGACCATGGCAAGCTGTGAAAGCTGGGGGCTGTTCCCGACCGTCTGCCCCTGTAAGTACAGGCTCGTATTGCTGCTCACCGGGACGGTGGCTGTCTTCCAGGCGGTTGTGGAAGTCGTAGGCGAGTTCGTGTTGAGCGCCAGGGTCATGTTCACGGTCTCGCCGAACATATTGGCGACGTTTGCGTTCTTCAAAGTATTGAGCGTGGTTTGCCACTGCTGCTTCACCGAGAAGTGGACGATGTTGTTCTCGATGAGCTTGAACTGATTGAGAGCGGTGGTCGCCTGAGAGACGAGGCTGGCATAGCTGGTGGGATCGAAGACGATGTCACCTACGCCAAAGAGCGCAAAACTAGGCGTGGCGGTAAGAAGAAGCAGCGCGCCTCCCACAAGCCAAGCACAACGGGATTTGAAGTTCACCTTCATGGAACCTCCAGAAAGAACAACGGGTGATTACAGCGTGGGATCGACGCGATGTTCCGCGTAGGACGGGATGTAGATGTCGGTGCCGATGTATACGCGGGAGCGCGAGCCCTCTTTGAGCGTGATCACCGGCAGGCGGTTGAGGAAGTGGTTCAATACCTGCTCGCCTTCCTCGGCGGACTGTTCCGAGATGCCGTTCCGGATCTCCATGGAAGGGCTTAGTACGCTGCCGTTATTGCCTATCTGCGCAAGGCCTCCGAGCCCACCGACCGCAGCAGCAGCAGCAAACGCCTGCAGGTAACCGTGATCGACCTTGGTGGCGACGCCGGTCGTGCCGAGTGGATCGAGACCTACATACTTGTCGAGCTGCAACGAGAACCCATCAGGACAGATGGCGCGGTGGAAGGTGACGAACATCTTCCGCTGCTGCGCGTTCCCGACACTCTGAACAGTTCCAATCAATCGAGTCCCCTGAGGCATCAGGAGCTGTTGGTGATCGTGCGAATAATAGTCGGTCGTCAGCATGATGAGGATGGGTCCGCTGAGGCCGCCATCAATGTGGTTCGTGACGACACCCTCAAGCACCGTTCCTTCGAAGACTCGGTAGAGGCGGCCGTCGTAGGTGTCGAAGTCGTAGCCCGCCATAGGGTTCGACTTGGCTCCGTCTTTTGTTATCGTCGAGACGATCGCTGAGGTGGGTTTCTTGTCTTCAGCTGCTGGAGAGGAAGCGGATGAAACAGTTTCCCCAGACTCCTTTTCTGTCATCGCTTCATATCGTCCCAGAGCAAAAGCGGGGCTTTGCCCAGAAGGAGTCGGGACCGAAGAGGACACATTGGTATGCGCGAAGTCGATCGCCACCGTGTCACTGTTGAGAGCCTCCTGGTGGAGCTTCTCGACCTCCAACGCTTTCTGCTTGGCTTCTGCCTGCGCCTGCGAGGCACCCGAGGTTTGCTTCGGTGCATTCGGGCTTTCGCCATAGATCGCTGCCCGCTGCGCGGGCGTCATAGGAGGTGCGTTTTCCGCTTCAGGTCCAGGCACCGCCTCAGCAGTCTGCAACTGCTGCATCTCAGCAGCAATCTCCTGTTGCCGCTCTTTGTCCTCTGCATCCTTGCGAGCCTGGAGTTGCTGCTGTCTCTCAAAGCTTGAGACCTGCTGTGGGTTGGCAGATGTCGGACGCATCGAAAGAGTGCTCGCCGGGGCCTGCTTCTTCTTTCCGGACAGTAGGCTCGATACATTCGCGATCCCTATGACGGCGACGATCGCGATCAAGGCGATAACGAAGGGAGTGCTTTTCTTGACCGGACCGACAGCCTGTGGCTGCTGCGGAACGGTCGCCTCTTGCTGCTGGGTAGGCTCAAGCATGGCTACTTCCCTCCTCCGGTGCGATGGAACTCGACCTTCTTCTTGCCGATGGCGAGGTATCCGTTCTCGAGCTCCTTCGGCACCGTGTACAGGCCATTGTTGTAATCGAAGTTGATGAGTGATCCTTTGCCGTCCTTCATCTCATACAACGCCGGTGTCTCTTCGAACTGGCCTCGCAGATACGTGAATTTGTCGTCATGCCAAATCTGCTGCAGACCGAGTTCCTTACCCTTTTTAGCGTCCCAAGTGAAGTCGAAGTGCAGGCTGCCGGGATACTGGCTCCGGTACTGCTCAGCCTTGGCATCTTCGGATTTGCGCTCCGCGGCAGCGGCGGCCCTCGCGGTGACAACCTCCTGCTTCGCCTTATCGAGTTCCGCAACGGGGACAAACACCGGCATCTCGGTGAGCTTGTCCTTGGCCACCTTGTCGCCCGGCACGAGGAAGACCTTCGAATCGAAGTGCGGGTCGGCGTCACCCGAGATCTCCTGCAGCTGCAAGGTGTACTCGTTACCGTGGTCGGAGACGATGTGAAGATCGGTCGTGGCATTCGCCAGCTTGGGCTTCACGCTGATAAATCGGCTGGCGACGTGGCCGCCGTCGAAGACCCAGTCCACGGTGTCGCCGCCGAAGACGGTCGCGACCTTCTCCTCTTCGGGAAGCAGAATCAGGGTCGACTGCAGCAGACCTGCGCGGATCACTGGCGGCGTTGCCGCCTCGGTCAACGTGACGGAGCGGGGAGCGTTCGGCAATAGATGATGGGTTTGTGGCTCGGCATGGCCGACGACGGCACTGGCGAGGAGGATGAATCCATGGACGAAGGAGACGATGATGGGTGGCTTCACAGTGTGATCCTTTCAGTTCAGGTAACAGCAAACGTTAGAGAGCCTCGCCCTGGGCAAAACGCGCAATGCCCTCGGAGAGGCCATACTTCTCGATCAGCTTCGAGCGCCGCACGCGGTCCTTCGGCTTGGTGGAGAAAGCCGCGTAGCTGCGCGGATCGAGGTTGAGCGTGACAACCTTGGTCAGACCATCGCGACGCATGTACAGGCCTTCACGATCCTGCAGGCTCTCGAACAGGGCGATCTGCTGCTCGTTCATCTTGAAAAGCTCGGCATAACGTTTGCGATTGAAGGTCGCGTCTTTCAGGAAGAGGAAGGACGTGCAGGAGTTCACAATGCTGTCGGCGTTTTCACCGAGGTCGTCCGCAGACTGGCCGATCATGGTGACGCCGCCCAGGTTCTTACGGACCGTCTTGATCGATGCCAGCGCACCATCGAGCAACTGCTTGTTCTTCATCGAAGAGAAGATCTCTTCGATCAGGATGTGCTTAGGCACACCGAGATTGGCAGGGTTGTATAGAACATCGTTGACGCGTCGCAGCAGCCAGACCATCAGTGGCTCGATCAGATCGGCATACTGCTCGTTGTTCACTCCCTGAAAGTCGAAGCACTGGATCCGTGACAGCGAGAGGCTATCCTCGACATTGTCGAAGACCGCGTTGTAGATGCCCTTGCCCACCCACTTCGACAGATAACGGTCAAGCTTCTTCGGCAGGAAGAGATTCGAGAGACGCCGGTTCTCTCGGTCGAGCAGGTACATATCCTGCACGGCCTTATGAATCACATCGTCGTCTTCGGGCTCAAGCTCCGCGCCGCCATTCGCAAGCAGCAGTTTCACGAAGGAATACAAAAACTTGATGTTGCTCTCCGTAGGCTCCAGCGCAAACGGATTTACTCGTGGTCCATCCTTGCCGACTCGATCGACACGACCGCCGTAGAGCTCGACGACGCTCTCGTAGCTGCCGCCGATGTCGAAGATGCAGGTGAACCCGCCGTACTTCCGTTCGAGCGCAATGATCTGATTGCCATGCACCGATTTTCCGGTTCCCGTTGGCCCGATGATCAGCATGACGCGTACGCCATCTACATATGCATCCTGAAAGAACGGGGTCCGCGTGCGCGTCTCGAAGATGTTCAGGTACTCGGCGTTCAAGTCGTCAGACCATGGATGGCCTGTGTGCGGCGCAAACACGGAGGAGAGGCGCGCATGGTGGTCTTCCGCAAGCCACAGCGGAAAGACATTGAACTTGTTGTTGCCGGGGAACATCGCGTAGAACGCCGATAGATTCCCCAAGGTCTCTTCCGTGACCTGAGCCCGAGCATCGACGAAGATGCGGTGCACCATCGGAACAACGTCGCGAAGTTGTTCCTGACTGCGAGCTGCCAATAACAACCGCAGCGAGTATTCCCCCTGTGCCTTCTTATCGAGCGAGCGGATGACGTCGCTTAGGTCATCGACGTTGCTGCTGGCTGCCCTGGCTCCGGCTCCCGTCTCGAGCGAAGCGGTGTCACGCCCGCTCATGACACGCGCCAGCACGCCCACTTTGAAGAACGAGATGAACTTTTCCTGAGCGTCGATCTCGCCGCGCGCGGCAGCCGTCGACTTCACGCGCCAGGTAGAGCACAGAACGTTGTCGCAATCGACATTCATCAGCCCGGTGAAGAGGCAGGGCCTCGAGGCTTCGGGTGTCGTCTTGAGCGAGAACATTTGGACATGGCGTCTACCAACACGCACATGGTCGCTGCGCCACTCGACGGGATTCTTGACGATCTGGCGGTCGACGCCCGTGTCGCCACGCAGCTCATCTTCGCCTGCCCAATCCTCCAAGTTGAAGAGATAGCTAAAGAACTGGAAGACCTCGTTCTTGTCCAGAAGCTTTAGACCAATCGAGCTACCCAGATGCCCTTCGAGGAGGCTGGCGGTCTTTTCGAGCTCACTTAGTAGCTTCGAGGTCTCGAACGCATTGTCCGCCGGCTTCCTGCTGAAGGCACTTGCCTGGGATGGTTCGACCGTCAAGCACCAGTGGAGATCGATGCGGCGGAACGCGGCATTCTCCTTCAGAAAGGCGAGGCGATCAGTGACAAAGGACTCCGTTACCTCGTTGCCGTAATGCTTCTCTCGGGGAAGCTCCACTCCGGATCGAACGCGTGTGTACTGGTAAAGGCACGATCCTTCCGGTAAGCCGCGCAGAGCTCCTTCGATCGAGCGGACACGCGTTTCAAGCTCGAGGTCAGTAATCCCTTCCTCGTCGATACCGGTCAGTGTGAACAAGCATCCATAGCCGCCGCCCTTCATCGCGAAGTGGTTCGGGCCGACGAAGCGGGAGATCGGCACGATACTGCAGGCGGCTCCCGCCTTCGCAAACCACGGTACGGATTGGAGATGCTTAGTCTTTGCGCGGGTCATAGTAGCTCTTCTGTGTGAGGCTCAGGCCCCAGAGTTGAAACATCTTCGGGTGTTTGCGGACGATGAGCCAGCAGGCTCCGGCCATCGTCGGGAAGCTGATGATGGCCAGCAAGCGGAAGCCGACGAGGAACACCGTTACCGTGACGAATATGATCGCCATCCAGGCTGTGAGGTCCAGGCCAAGCTTGGCCCTTGGTCGATTCAGCGCATTATTGATTGGTAAGGGTGTTCCTCTCCGGTTCATGACCCCTCACCTCTACATCGACTGCCCGGTGAGAGAGTCAATCCAGCCAGCACCCCATCCCAGAACTCCGGCGCCGAAGAGCGCGCCAAAAAGTCCAGGAATGGCGTCCTGAAACCGTCCGCTCATCATGCGGATTCCCGCGAAAATGAGCCCGCCGAAGCAGATGACAGCGCCGGCGTATATGGCAAATGTCTTGAATGTGCCCATTAAAGTCTGGGCACCCGAGAAGTCCATCGTTCCCTGCGCGTGCGCCACGGCGGAGAAGGCCAGCATTACGAGGATGGGTCTCATAGCCCGTAGGCATGGAAGAATCTGTTTTGGCTGAAGACAAGAACGAAGCTTGTACTGGCGACTGCGAATCATTTTGGCACCTCCATCGACTGTGGTCAGCCGAGATATGCCGTGATCATGAAACGGATCTGATTCGATGTCTAATACTTCCTACGTATCGGCTGATAACTCGGAATTATCAGCCTCACCTAATCCGTTATAGATTCAGTGACTTTCAGTTCAATAGCCGAAGTTGAACGGGCTTCTCATCTTCTGGTTGAGGCTGCCGGCTCTTGTGAGATGGCGCGGTCAAAGAAGCGTTCGATAGGGCATTCTGACTCATTTTCAACAAGCCCTCCCCAAATTGCCGTTTGAACTTCCGCGCAAGAACGGGCACTGTCTTTGGATGGCGTTGCTTGTGATAGATCAAAGCGGTGTCTAAAGTCCAGTCAACACCCATGATGGGACGGGTGGTCAGTTGTCCCTCCAGGACTGTTCCTTCGCGCACCAATGCCACTCCAAAACCTTCTCGAACTAGGGCCTGCATTTCTGAAGGGTGCGAGGCTCGGGAATATTCGCGTACTTCAACACCGGCTGAACCCAGCATCTCGATCAGACGTTTGTGGGCATCCGGGTGTCTATGTGGACTGTAAAAGACACGAAGATGATCCTGCAGATCGGAGACATGTAAAGCGCTTCTGGCGGCGAGAGGACTATCCATTCTGCAGCACACCACAAGCCGCTCTCGGCGAATCACCTCAATGTGCAAGTCAGGATGTTTTAGAGGAAGTGTGATGAGCGCGACATCCACTTGCCCGGTGCAGATTTCCTCAGCGAACTGCGGCACGTCGCCGTGTGTTGGTTGAACTGGAGCCGAAGGTAGAAGTTCCTGATGCAACGAGCACAGCGCCCGGAATAAATTTGGATCTACGAGGGAGCTACAGCCACAGCGAATCGCGGTGATTTCTCCACGGGAGATAGAACGAATTGCATCAATCGCCTCGTCACGCGCTTCGAGTAAATGCTTTGCAATGACAGCGAATGCGACTCCAGTATCCGTCACCCGTATATGGTTACCGCTCGTCCTGCGAAACAAACGGACTTCTGCATTCTCCTGGAACTGCCTTGCCTGCACGGTGAGGTTAGGTTGTGTTGTGTGCAACTCGTCTGCTGCAGCACGAAGCCCCTTCTTTTCCAGAATCATGAGTAGGTAGCGGAAATGTCGAAACTCTGCCCAGTCGTACATACCACGCCCTTTCAAAACGAAGAGTTCGTTGGATGTTACGAAATGCTCCTTTCTAGATCTTGGCAATGGATGTAGGCGATAGCAATGGTTTGCAGCAAAAGTGGCCAAATTTAAGCCGAGCCGCGAATTCGTCGCTGGTCAGGCAATATCCCGGCACCCCGATAAATGAAAGTTATCAGCTGATAGATAGGAAGTATTGGACACCGGCGAGCGGACAGGAGAGCCTTCGACGAGGGCATCTCCTTTGTGCCTAGCTCGTGCACGCTCACACTCTTGAAACCCCACCGACCGGGTATGAATATCCAATCACTTCCGAAGCCAAGGAGCTCAAATGACTCGAACAGCTGCCGTCTCCGCCGTCCATCCCTCCACCGCCTTTGATCGCCCTAAGCCTCCAACCTCCGTGACATCCAACTTCGTTGCTCGAAGCACACCTGCTGATGGAGCTGCTGTTCTTCCGATATTTCGAGGAACAAACGTCGAGAAGAGGGAGAATGCGGACTTCGAGATATTAGAATCGAGTGAGTTGGCATTGCGGCTGAAGGTCAAAGAATCCTGGGTAGTCGAACAGAGCAAACGATCACGGACGGCGGACCCGATCCCGGTTTTTCGGCTAGGGAAACATCGTCGATATCGTTGGGGCTCTCCCGAGATGAATGACTGGCTGGCTCGTCGTGCTGGCGGCACAACAACACGCAAGGTCTGGTCCTGACAAATTCCCGCAAAGGAGAGTTTTGATGGCCCAGCAAGGAAGTTTGTACCAAGATCATGGATGCTGGTATGTCCGCTATTGGGAGGTCGTCCAGAAAGAAGACGGCACGACCGAGCGGAAGCACCCGGCGCATCGTTTAGCCAGCGTGAAGGAGTATCCGAAGAAGTCGGATGTCCTTCCGCTCAAGAACCAATTCATGGATCGTCTCAACAGGATCGGGTTTACACCCGGCAGCGGAGTTTCACTCGTGGATTTCGTAGAAAAGACGTTTCTGCCAGGGTGCGAGAGAAGGCTCACCGGATCGAGCACCCGGTGCTATCGGCAGACATGGACTTGTTATCTGAAGCCCTACGTAGCGGATGTCCGCATCCGGGATGTTCGCCCCGTGCATCTGCAACAGCTTCTGCATGCTGTTGAGCAAGAGCGCGGAACGAGCCTCGCACACGGAACATACAAGACCATGAAGGTCACTCTCAGCGCGATCTTCACCGAGGCCCGCAACCTCGGCTTGTATGACGGAACGAATCCAGTGACCGGCGTCAGGATACCGAAGGGTCGTAAGCACGGACGGAGACGTCTTGCTTACAGCCTCGACGAGATCCTGCAGCACCTTGAGTTGTTTTCAAAGGATCCCATCGTGGTTCCCCAGCGTCTGCCAAGAAGGCGCACGTCCAGCCAGCTTCGTCGTAAACGAATCGCTGGTGGACTTGCACCGGAGACGGAGAATCTTCATATACCGAAGATCACCGCAGCTGTCGTGCGCGCCATCATCGGCGTGACCGCGTTTGCGGGGCTTCGCAAGGGGGAGATTCGGGGACTGTGGTGGGACGATGACCGCATCGACTTGCTCGCGATCTGTCGCAGTGTTTGGAACTCGACGATCAAGAACACGAAGACCGAAGAGGACGTGGACGATCCGGGGTTGGTTCCCGTGATTCGTCCGTTGCGTCTGCTTCTCGATGCGATCAAGCCGGAGCATGCAGCAGGATTTATCTTTATCAGTTCTGTGAATGGAGCGATCGATCTTGATAACCTTGCCAGTCGCGTCGTGAAGCCGATCTTTGAAGCGAATGGCATGGAGTGGAAGGGATGGCAGGCGTACCGTCGCGGACTTGCGACCAACCTCAAGGAGCTGGGCGTCGAAGACACGACGATCCAGTGCATCCTGAGGCACGAGAACGTGAGTACGACCCAGCGCTTCTATATCAAGACTGCGCCGCGCGTGGCGCAGGAGGCGATGCGTATTTTGGAGGAGAAGATCGCATGTACAGCAGTTGTACAGCAGCGGTAGGTTAGCGGAGCGCTAAACCATTGATTTAATGGAGCCGATGAGCGGAGTCGAACCGCTGACCTACTGATTACGAATCAGTTGCTCTACCAACTGAGCTACATCGGCCTGATTCGGTCTCGAGGAGCACACGCCAACCCTTCGGTTCGCCTGTAGAACGCACTCAATGACCGCAACTTCTCCATTCTATCTGCAATCTCTCCAGATGCAAAATCCCCTCACTGCATCGGCACAAACTTGCCAGCACAAGGGTCTGCCGACGGATAGGGCGTCATCTCCGCTCCCGTCACGTGCAGCTTCTCGCCCGACAGCGGAAAGTTCACCGCGTGCGCCGTGATGTCCGCAAAGTCCAGATGTACCTGCTCCGGCTTGATCCCTCGCACGAACACCCTATCCAGCGTCACCTCCGTGCGATGCTCCTCATTCAGCCCCGCAATCAGCACATCCCCCGGCGTCTCGCTGAAGATGTTCCGCAGCGTGATCTTCTTGTAGTCAGGAATCTTATCGCCTTCGTACTTCGGATCCTCAAAAGGCTCCACCGTCTGGTTCGTGTAGTACGGCGAGATCGCAATCGGTATCGGCACATTCCGCATGCAAATGTTCTCGTACATCAGGTCATGCACCGGTCCGCCGCGCTTCACATTGCTCTTGATCCGTATCCCCGACGTCGTATGGTCTTCCGTCAGTCCATCCACCAGCAGGTAGCTCTGACCCAGCACCGTCTCCGATCCAATCGACATCCCATGCCCCGTATAGAAGTGGTTATCGATCACACTCATATGCGTCACGCCCTGCTTGATCGCGATATTGTCATCGCCGTTATCGATCCAGCTATGCGTCACCGTGATGTTCTCGCTCGTCCCCGGATCGATTCCATCTGTATTGCGCGCATCATTTGGAGTTCCCAGCAGCGCCTTATTCACCGGCGTTTGCAGATGCACACCCCACGCCGTAAATCCATTCGTCTGGTTCACACTCACATGGAAGTTCCCCGAGTTATTCAGATGAATCCCATACAGCACCAGCCCGTCCGCATGGCTCGCCACAATCAGCCGCGGCGTGTAATACAGGTCGTCCTTCGGCTGCGCCCTTCGAGCCATCTCCCACCAGCTGTAATCCTTGCCCAGGATCTTCGCGTATCCGCGCCCATCGAGCGTCCCCTCGCCCATCAGACCAACATTCTTCGCTCCATTAATGTTGATCAGCGATCGGCAACCACCCTTCCGCGCCGGAGCATTCGCCGCCAGCTGCACCGGAAAACTCGTCGGCCTCGGCATCGACGTCCCACACAATCCAGGCGCATCCGCCGCCGTCCCTGGCAGATGGATCTCCCACACCTTCGGATCGCGCGAGCCGAACACCGTCACTCCCTTATCGATCAGCAACGTCACGCCTTCCCGCATATCCAGCGGCCCGCTGAGATACGCATTGCCACCGCGCCCCGTCAGCTCCACAGCCTTCCCCGCCCCGCACGCATCCATCGCCTTCTGGATGCGCTCCGTATCCAGCTTGCCCTCATCTTCCTCACGCAGCTTCCCGCCATTCGCATCCGGCGCAGCCACCAGCTTCGCTTCCAGCTTCACGCACACCGGCGGAATCTTCGGCTCCGTCACAGTCCGCGTATCCTGCGCGCCCATCGCTCCTACGGCAGACATCAACCCACCAACCACCATCACGCAACGCCATTGAACGGACATACAGCCTCCATAAACCTGCCAGACAGGAAACACTAGCACAACGCACTAACAACTTGCTCCCCGGGTCACGACTACCGTACCCCAAGGCTTCAACCTTGGGTCTCACCGCTTCAACAGGGACAGTGGTTTAGCCCAAAGATCTACTCCCCCTCAACCGACACCACTCCTGGCTCTCGCACTCCTGGCTCTTGGCTGAACCAGCCCCTGGCCAGCTGCGCACTCTCCAGTAACCCCGAACGCCAGCGTTCTCTGCCGTTCCACTTCTCACCTAACGCTTTTCACTTGCCTCTACCCATTTCGTCCCGACTTTTCCACAAACAAAAAGGGCCGCCCGGCAACAGGGCGACCCTCTTCCTATGGGAGGCAGTTCCAACGGAGGCAAAGCCATCGGAACTCTCTGGACACAGACTATGTTCGGCTACCCACGCTGTCAAGAATGTTTTACCGAAAATATCAAGCCATGAAGTATCAACAACTTACATCAAAAATGCCGAGTTCCTTCGGTTTTTGACCAGCTTTCTTCCGAAACCTGAATCGAACCCTAGAACCCGCTCATCTAACCCCGCCAAACCACCTCAACCGTCTCGAAACAGCCACTTAGCTGCCCTCGATGGATCCATCGGCACGGAACCGCGGAGCTGCATTCTGCGGATCGAGATGCAGACTCAAAAACTCTGCCTCCGTCGCCGCATCCTTACCCCGCATCACCCGGATCAACGCCCGTCCACCACCCAGGAACAGCCCCAGCAGCACCGCCGCCAGTCCCATCACTCCGGTGAATACCAGAATGTTCGTCAGCAGGCTGTAAGTCTTCTTCACTTCTACCTGAAACACCGGCGGCATGTCCTTATCGAAGCTCAGCATCTGCTTCAAATGGATGTTCTCGATCATCCGCTGCGCTTCGTCGGCGGAAAACGTCCCCTCCGCCAGCAGCACCAGCTCACCCTCGCGGCGCACCTTGCCCTCCTTGCCAGCCGACATCTCCTTCACAGCCTTGGCATAGCTCCCCGCAATTGTCGGCGTGGGATACAGCAGGATCGTCAGCGTCTCCTTGCCCCGTTTGTCGTCATACTGCGCCGTCACGGCCTCGGCAGACTTCTCCCAGCCCAACTGCTGGGCAGGCAGCACGCCGCCCTCCGCAGCGTAACTGGACGCTCCCAGGGCGTATCGCAGGCTACCGGCGACCAGCCCTTTCTCCGGAACCAGCGTCGGCAGCAGCGCAGCCATACCTTTTGTCCCGATCGCCTTCGGCAAACCCGCAGCCAGCGGCTTCAAAGAAGCTGTATCGGTCGTCCCGTTCACCAGCACCAGCGTAGTGCCCTCGATAAACAGCACCACACCATCCCCCACAGCGTCCTGCGAGCCCAGGTCCTTCCCCGGCTTCATACCCGGCTTCGCCAGCACCGTGAACGCGCTGTAGGCCCCTGTGCGGTCGCCAAACTGGATCGCCTCGACGTGGATCTTCCTGCCGCCACTCTCGTAGTCAGCCACCGCCGACCGCTGCGGAGAACACTCCGTCAGCGCCGCCTTGTTCGCATTGGCCAGAGAAAAATCAGGCACAGCTCCCGGCCCGGCAGCCGTCTTCCAGGCACCAAAGCTCGCAGGCAGCAGTGGAGCGTCAGGCTCCGTGATCGCCACGCTCGCCTGCCCAAAGGCGCTCATCCCAGCCGCCAACATACCCACAACCACGCCACCGCAGAAGAACCGAGACAATCTCATACAGAACTCAGACTACAGGAACACCCATTTTGTTCCCGCCCCCGCCACATATCTGCAACCAGAGCAAAATTCTCCACCCAACAAAACATCCCCCGCTTTTCTTGCAACCTGACGACTGCTTCATTTCTTTGCCATCCCAAAGGGAATCTGCTTCCGCTGTTGCCCTTGCCCTTGCCCTCGCCCTTTCGTTTGTCATTCCGCAGCGAAGCGGAGGAATCTGCATTTGTCCTTGGCTCTTTCGTCTGCCTTTTCGTCGAATAGCAGCACTCCATCCGCGCCGCGCCAAAAGCTGTCAAGCGCCGAACGACGCAACCTACTCATTCAAAAGCAAATAGAGATGCATGTTTGCTTCATTCAAAACGCTATAATTAAGTAAAGGGGCAAAAAGGAATTGCCCACCCCATCCTGCGGTCTTGCAGACCTAAAGTCCTTCCCTTCAAGGCTTTACGCATCCAAGCCCGCCATAAACCCAAAAGAATCAAGACTATGCTGAAAACAAGGGGGGAGGGGGGTAGATTACCGCGCCGCCCGCTCCGTGACCCCAACCTTGCCCTTCACTGGCTGAGCATCGTGGTTGATCGCGCTCTCGTACTTCGCCACACCTTTGTAAAGGCTCTCAGCGACACGCTCGCGATACTCAGGCGTCTGCAACTGCTCCGCATCATCCGGATTCGTCACAAAACTGATCTCCGCCAAAATCGAAGGCATGTTCGCTCCAATCAGCACCACAAACGGAGCCTTCTTCACGCCGCGATCCTTCAAACCATCGTTGCCCTTCCGTAAACCGCCATACAGCGACTGATCTACATCCGCGGCCAGCTCATGGCTCTCGTCGATCTTGTCCTTCAACGCGATCTTCTTCACCAGGTCGCTCAGTTGATGCACGCTCTGCGTCGAAACCGCGTTCTCGCGGCTTGCAACATTCATCGCCTCCGGATCGCTCGTAAAGTTCAGGTAATACACCTCGACGCCGCGCGCCGAGCTGTCCTGCGAGCTGTTCGCATGCACCGAAATGAACAGATCCGCCTGCGCCTTATTCGCAATCGCCGTCCGCGTCTCCAGCGGGATAAACGTGTCGTCCGCGCGGGTATAAACGATCTCCGCGCCCAGGCGATCATGCAGCAGCTTACCCAGTCGCAGCGCCACATCGAGCACCACGTCCTTTTCCTGGATCCCGCCAGCGCCGAGCGTGCCCGAATCGTGTCCGCCGTGGCCTGCATCGATCACAATGCGCCCAATCTTCAGTCCCAGCGCGCGCATCAGCGTTGTCTCACTCGCGCCCGAACTCTCCGTAATCGGCGCAGCCGCCTCGACAGGGCCAGCCTTCACCGGTTTCGTACCATCGGTCGTAGCACCAACATTCGCCGCTGCCATCATCCGAGGGCTGCGATAGTGATCGCCCGTCTGCGCCGCAATGCCAGATGAAACAGGCAGCGATGTCGGTTTCCTCGTCGCAGCCACTCGCCCCGTCTGCTCGCTCACGGCAGCCACATCGTCACCGTTGCTTGCCAAACTTTTTGTCACCGTATTCGGCACAGGCTTCGCCGTCGTCGGTCGCGTCGGAATCACCACACGCGGCTGAGGAACAGTCGCCTTAGTCGTCGCCGTGCGCGCAGGCAGACCGAAGCTCGCGCTTCCATCTGTCACAGGCATCGGAGGCAGACTCGAAACCTCGACTCCGTTCCGCGCACCGGGAGCATTGTTCGAAACCATCGTCGGCACACTAGAAGCCGCAGGCACCCGCTCGATCGGCGCAGGATTCGCGCTCACCATCGTCGGAATAGAACTTTCTTCTACTCCCTGTTCCCTATTCCCTGCTCCCTGCTTCCCGTGGATATCAATAATCAGACGTTCCGGGTTCGGTAGCAGGAACGCCGAATACGTCCCGACCTCGTGAACGTCGAGCACCACGCGCGTGCTTCCGTTCGGAAGCTGTGCCGCTCGAATGTTATTCAGCAAACCGCCATCGGTCACAGCGAAGCTCTTACCCTGCAACTCAGCCGCCAGTTTCACATCGTGCAGATCGAAGAAGATGCGGTCCGGACCCTGTACGCGCACAGCCTGGTAGGCAACATCCTGCTCGTCGGTACCCAGATCGATGGCCACACGCGTATATGAGCCAGTCGACCAGTGACGAATTGCCGTGACAGTTGCCACGGCATTCGAAGGCGGCGGCAAAGGCCTCGTGGGCACTACAACATCTTTCACCGGCACGACGGTCGGCTGCACCATTCTCGGCGCAGCTTCGGCCTCGACAGGCCGACTCTCCGATCGATTCGCTCCGCGCTTCGGCACCACCATCACCACCGCGCTCTCGCGTGCAGCCTTCGCTGCCGAGCTCCGCGGATAATCCCGCAGCAGCACGGCCCGCACAGTCCGAGCCTCGGTCGAGTCTTCAGCATCGTTCAAAAGTTCCAGCGCCTGCCCCAGCGCGCGCGGTGAGCCGCTCGGATTTGGATACGCTTTCGCCAGAAATTCATATTGCCGCGCCGCATCGTGCAGACTCTTACGGTCCTCGAGCTCATGACCCTCTTCGGCCAGCAGCTGCGCCACTTGCTCCACGGCGCGCCCGGCATGAACCTCCGCCGGATCATCGTGATAGATCGTCCGGAACTTGTCCATCACCCGCGCAAATTCGATCTGCGTGTGCCTGCTCTTCGGCTGCGCCTCAAACAACGTTCTGGCCCGCAGGGCTTCATCCCACGCACTTACAGGAGCAGCATGCGCCCGCCGCGCCACATTGCCCGTCTCCAACCCGAACGCAGTCGCAGCGGTTCCACTCGTCACCAGCCCTAACCCCAGCGCCGCTCCCGCTACCCAACGTTCACGAACCCGACTTCTCTGACTCTGCATACGCATATCCCATCTTCAGTCTAGGTTTGTTCGATGCCCGTTTGCCCTTCAAACCTACGGCAGGTAACTCATCCGATAACCCACAGGTTCCTCTCTCGCAAAAGACTCGTTCTGGCCCTCTTGCTGTCGTCCTCTCCTCTACCCGCTCGAAATCAAATCCGCTATCCTCATTTTTAGCGCCCATGCTCGATCTTCCCCAGATCCTTCGACTCCACGACGCGGCCAACGAACACGGCCACGACGCCCTGCTGGCGCCCGCGCATCCGAACTCGCCGCTCGAAGAACTCATCCTCGCCCAGCACCAGGCCAACTTCGATCTGTGGCACGAGGAGGACAAGGCACGCGATCCTGACGTCTCAGACGCGACCATCGTCACCTTGAAACGCTCCATCGACCGCCTGAATCAGCGCCGCAACGATCTCGTGGAACAGATCGACCTCGCGCTGCTCGAAGCCGTACCGCAAAACGACCTCGCTCCGCTGCACTCGGAAACTCCCGGTCTCATCATCGACCGGCTCTCAATTTTGTCTCTCAAGCTCTTCCATACCGAAGAACAGTTGCACCGCGGCACACCCGAGCACCGCGCCGCCAACCAGCTTCGCCTCCTCCAGTTGAGCGAACAGCGCGCCGATCTGGCAGCCTGCCTTTTCCACCTTTGGGTGGAGATTGGTGCCGGACAGCGGCGGTTCAAGCTCTACCGCCAGCTGAAAATGTACAACGATCCGGCCCTCAATCCCGTCCTATACGGCAAGACACCCGCTTGAACGGAAGCCAACTCCCCTATACAGTTGACCCATCGCCACATACACTCGTATAAAACCGAGACGAGTTTATTTATCCGTTTGCTGTTCTACACTCTCCGCCAGGTCCTACAGCGCTCCACCAAGCCAAGCAACGACGAGAAAATATGGCAACGAAGTCCGCTACAAACAATACCGTGAAGACGACCATTCAGACCGCAGCCAGCGGCAAGTCCTCCCCGGCACCTAAAAAAACTCCACGCACCCTCGCCGGCGACCTACGCCCGGTCGACGACGCGACCCGCAAGTCGCTGCTGTCTCACTATGAGGCCGCGATCAAACTCGTCCATGCGAACAAGTTCGATAAGGCTCACGAAGCCTTCACGAAGTTGCTCCCTGACGCGCCGGCCGACATCGCTCCCAGCATTCGCATGTACGTCAATACCTGCGAAGCCGAGATCGCCAAAGGAGCTGCGAAGTTCTCCAACACCGAAGAGCGTTACGATTACGCCATCTCGTTGTTGAATCAAGGTCACTACGAGGACGCGCGCGAGCACTTCGAAGAGATCCTGAAGCAGAACAGGAACGCCGACTACGCCTTCTATGGCATGGCGCTGCTGGCGGCCATGACCTGCGACTCGCCGCGCTGCATTGAGCACCTCGCCGAGGCAATCCGCCTGAACTCCCAGAATCGCCTGCAGGCGCGCAATGACTCTGACTTCGAGTCCGTGGCCGACGATCCGAGCTTCACCGAGCTCCTTTATCCCGAGTCCTAGCGATCGGCTCCGCTGCAATATTCATCGCAGCGCTTCCTTCCTTCCGTGCATCCAAAGCCTGAAGAAAGGCTGAAAGAACGCATGTCTGATTCCCGCCAACTTCGCGTCGTCGCCATCGGCGGCGGGACTGGACTGTCCACCCTGTTGCGCGGACTGAAGCGCTATACCGCTTCACCCGCAGGAACGACGCCAGCCGGCGATCCGGCATGTCCCGACCTACCCTGCCTCATCCGCGACCTCTCCGCCATCGTCACCGTCACCGACGACGGTGGCTCCTCCGGTCGCCTGCGTGAAGACCTGAACATGCTGCCCCCCGGCGACGTGCGCAACTGCATGGTTGCGTTATCGGAAGACGAGCACCTCCTTAGCCGCCTCTTTCAGCATCGCTTCAAGCATGGCGACTTGAACGGTCACAGCTTCGGCAACCTTTTCCTCGCTGCGTTGACGGAGATCTCCGGCGACTTCGCGCAGGCAGTCCAGACCTCGTCGCAGATTCTCGCAACACGCGGCCGCATCTATCCGTCAACGACGGAAAATGCCACGATCTCCGCCCGCATGGACGACGGCTCACTTGTCGAGGGTGAGACCAACATCACGGCCAGCAAACAGACCATCCGCGAACTGATGCTGACTCCGCATGACGCCGCGCCGCTGCCGGAGACCCTTGATGCCATCGCCGCCGCCGACCTGATCACGCTCGGCCCCGGATCGCTGTATACCTCGCTGATTACCAACCTGCTGGTGCGGGGAATTCCCGAAGCTATCGCCGCGTCGCAGGCCACGCGCGTCTACATCTGCAACCTGATGACGCAGGCGAACGAGTCGCTCGGATTGAGCGCAGCGCAACACATCGAGAAGATCCTCGACCACGCCGGAGAACAAATCTTCGACTACGCGCTCATCAATACCGCCCCCATCGGCGGTGCCACGTTGGAGCAGTATGCTCGAGAAGGCCAGACGCCTATCACCGCTGACCTTGAACGTATCCGCAAGCTGGGCATCGAGCCTATCACTGGCAACTTTCTGCACGAGGGCGACGTGCTGCGCCACAACTATGACCGCGTAGCAGAGACGGTGCTGAATCTGGCTCTCAAGCGTTAGCTCCGTACGCTGTACTGCTTTCCATGGTCGGGATGTGACGAACTTCTGCGCACCGAACTCGCACCTTCACTCCAACAGGCCGGTTCGTGAAGACGGCATTCCTCTCCATCACAATCCCAGCGAGACTTTGCTGCTCGACATCGAACCGCCGAAAGAATGCGACTAGAAGCAAGATCGCCTCCACGCGCGCCAAGGCGTGCCCCGGACAGCGCTGCGGACCGAATCCAAAGGGAAGGTAGTGCTGCGTCTGCTCCAGGGTCAAGGGCCGCAGAAAGCGCTCTGGCCTGAACGCTCGTGGATCGCCCCAGATGCTCCTGCGCATATGTCCGAGCAGCGGCAGATAGCGGATAGCTGTCCCCTTCAGCACGTGCACGGGGCATCGCGAAGACGGTTGTCTGCCCTCAAGCTGGTACTCGGTTTCCGTCTCACGCAACATCGTAGGCACGACGGTGTGCCGCCGCAGGGCCTCGCGAAATACGGCATGAATATACGGATATTGCTCTGTCAGCGCGCCTGCGCCGCTCGGACCTCTGGCCTCGTCCACCACTCGCTCGCGTATCTCAGGACTGCCTGCAATCTCTGCGATCGCTGTCGTCAACGCAGAGGCAGTCGTTTCGATACCGGCAACGAACAGCATGAAGTACTCCGAAGCTATCCGGCAAAGCGCCTCCTTTTGTCCCAGAGCGGCGTACCGCGCGCTCATCTGTTCAAACAGCGCGGAACGCCGACCCGACAGTTCCATCTCCGCCACGCGTTCGTCCAGCCACGCAAACATCTCGCGCGTCGCGCTACGCTGACTACGGTGCAGAAAGATCGGCTGTCGCGCTCCTAATCGCATCGCTCCAAAGAGATACGCCGTCTGCCGGTTCATCCGCGCCGAAATCGTGGCAGGGCGCACCTCGGTCGCCGCGGTCAGAGTTCTTTCGACCCACTCGGCCTCGGCTAACGGCAGCGTCTCACCGAACATCAGGTGACCGAGCGCACTGGTAGCTACGGCCCGCATCAACGGCTCAATCTCCACCGCGAGCACACCCTCGCCTACCCGCCGCGCCACCCGCTCGAACGCCACCTTAGCTACGTCCAGGATGACTTCCGCATATTCACCCTCAACAAGCCGCGGTTGCAACGCGAGATCAACCACTGCGCGCGTGCGGCGCCATTCCTCACCGTCGGCCACGATCATCACCTTATGCCGCATCGCCACGCTAAGAAAACGCACCAGCGGTCGATACCGCACCGGCTGATAGCGCGCAAATAGTCGCTTGAGAAAGTCGAGGGAGTGAACGTCGAGTTCGTTTCCGCCGACTCCGACCTTCAACGTAAACTCGCCGAGCCGTCCGAGTCCTGTAGATTTGCTCTCCATGAGCGCTACTACAGCACAATCGCTGGCCCGATGTATTTAAAATCGCCTCAATCCCAGCTCAATTTCACAAAAGAGCGACCGATTGATCCGGTCTACGCGGTGATTGCCACAAGTTTGGGCTGTTCGTCCGCCACAGTGCGCTTCAGCTGGCCGCATGCCGCGTAGATGTCCCGGCCACGCGGTCTGCGGATGTAGGTCGCAATTCCGCCCTGGATCAGCATCTTCTGGAAGACGGCAACGTCCTCCGCGGTCGGCTGATGGTAGTCGATCCCCGGACCAGGGTTCCAGACGATCAGGTTGACCTTGGCGCGCAGCCCCGCAAGCAGAGCGAGCACCTCGCGAGCGTGCGCCGGCTGGTCATTCACGCCGCCGAGCAGAACATACTCAAATGTCACCCACTCACGCGTGCGCAGCGGAATCTTCAATACTGCATCGAGCAGCTGGGCGATGTTCCACTTGCGCGTGATGGGCATGATCTGCTCGCGCACCCCGTCGTTCGAAGCGTTCAGCGAGAGCGCGAGCTTCGGCCGCAGCGCCTCCTGCGCGAAGCGCTCGATGCCCGGCAGAATCCCGCTGGTCGACACCGTCATACGTGACTCGGGGATGCCGATGCCTTCGACAAGCCGCCGCACGCTGTCCATGAAGTTGTCGTAGTTCAGGAACGGCTCGCCCATCCCCATGAAGACGAGGTTGATGCGGTCCTTGCCGATCTGGATCTTGTGGCGGTTGAGCACCGCCGCGACCTGCCCGGCGATCTCGCCTGCCGTGAGATTGCGCTTGATGCCCAGCTTTGCCGTCAGGCAGAACTGGCAGTTGACCGCGCAACCTACCTGGCTCGAAATGCAGATCGTCGCGCGCCGAAACCCCGTCGCCGCCAGCGTGCCGAAGTTAGCGCGGTCGCGACCCTCGCCGCGCCGAGACCAATAACCACCATCGCTACTCGTGCCATCCACGGTCTTTCCATTGTCGCCCTGAGCAGAGCGAAGGACCTGCTTCACCGTTCCGGCGACAGCTTCCTCCGCCGTCTCGATCTCGCCCTTTTCTTCTTCCGCCGCCTCGGACCCATCGCCGCGCTCACCGCCATCGCCATCCGGCATCCAGACAGTCTCGACGGTCTCACCATCGGCCATGCGCATCAAATAACGCTCGGTGCCATCGACGGAGACTGCCGTCTGCACCATCTCAGGCAGGCCAATCGTCCATCCATCAGCCTTCAGCTCGTCGCGCAGCGCCGCCGAGAGCGTAGTCATCTCGTCGATCGTAGCCACGCGCTGTTTGTAGAGGGCTTCGAAAACCTGGCGCGCACGATACGGCTTCTGCCCAAAGCCCTCCATCAACTCGGTCAGTTCATTGAGGCTATTCCCGAAGAGTGCACGCGATTCCATCTATTCAGCATATCTTGTCCTCGAAACTGCTTCATCCTTTGAAAACGGTGTCTCCCTGCTGAAAGTGCTTTCGCAACCACTCGACCCAGTCGAGCCTGCTCCCTGCATCACAACCTGTAAGGAGTTCTTATGAGCCAGGCAGCAAACATTGCGACACAGAAGAAGATGGGCGAGATCATCAACAGCCACCACTTTGAGCAGTTGCATGAGGTATTCGCCCCGAACGTGAAGGACCACGACCCGGCCGACGATCAGGGTCCCGGACCTGAAGGCTTCATGCATTGGTTTACCCAGTTCCACTCTGCCTTTCCTGACTTCAAGATCGCCATCGAACATATGGTTGCAGACGAGGACAACGTAGCCTTCGCCTACACCATCACCGGCACGCAGGATGGCCCATTCAACGACATTCCCGCGACTGGAAAGAAAATCAAAGTTCGCGGTATGCAGATCTCCAAGTTCAATTCCGATGCAAAAATCTCCGAGCGTTGGGGTGCTTCGCACGAGGTCGGGATTTTGCAACAGATCGGTGCCATGAAGAAGGTGCCACACCTAGACGAACCACCTGTACTCACCGCACCGGCTTCATCAAATAAAATTTAGTGGCTGGATGAATAACGGCCTCCGTCGGTTCGTGCCGACGGAGGCCTTCGTCATTTCTGCAAACCGAAACACCTCCTACAATTGGCTATGGCTCGACCCCCAGCATTTCCCTCCACCGACCCCGCACTCAAGTCAATCCTCGCCGAACTGAGCGCTCAGGAGCCGATCTTTCACCGCCCGTCCTTCGCCTCTACAATCGATGACTTCGACCGCATGATGGCGTCGGATTATTGGGAAGTCGGTGCCTCGGGCCGCCGCTGCAACCGCGCTTTCATCCTGCAGATGCTCGCCGACAACCCGCCCATCGACGCCGAAACCGCCCGCTGGCGAGCCTCCGGCTTTGCGGTGCGCCAGCTCGGCGCTGATACCTATTTGCTTACCTATTCTCTCCGCCAGGCTGACCGCCTCACCCGCCGGTCGACGCTATGGGAGAAGACTCCCGCAGGCTGGACGATTCTCTATCACCAGGGGACCGTAGTTTCGGCGAATGAGGATGATGTCTCCCCGCCCAAGGCATGAAACAATAGGAAGATGTCCGTAACCCTGGCGGAAAACGCCACCACTACTACGACCTCCCACCTCCGCGACATCCGCACCACCACCCTGCCGAACGGCCTGCTCGTTCTCACGGAGCGCATGAGCCACCTGCGCTCCGTCTCCATGGGCGTCTGGATCAACTCCGGCTCCCGCGACGAAGCTCCCGAGGTCAACGGCATCTCGCACTTCATCGAACACATGGTGTTCAAGGGCACGACCACGCGCTCGGCCCAGCAGTTCGCCCGGGAGGTCGACGCCATCGGCGGCAACCTCGACGCCTTCACCGGCAAAGAGACCATCTGCTTCAACATCAAGGTCCTCGACGAAAACGTTCCCGCCGCGCTCGAGCTGCTGACTGACCTTGTCCTGCATCCCACCTTCGCTCCCGATGACATTGCCAAGGAGCAGGGTGTCATCCTCGAAGAGATCAAGATGGACGAGGACAACCCCGACTACCTCGTACACGAGCTCTTCACCCAGAACTTCTGGCCGAACGACGCCCTCGGTCGCCCCATCCTCGGCACTGCGAAGACCGTCAGCAGCTTCAACCAGGCGATCGTGCTCGAAGAGTACGCCCGCCGCTTTACACCCGCAAACATGGTCTTCTCCGCCGCCGGAAACCTCGATCACGACGCCTTCGTGGAGCAGGTAGCCGCGGCGTTCACCTCGCTGTCCGCAACCAGCGCTAACAAGCTTGAACGCTCCGCCGCTCCGACTGCGCAGCCGCACCTCACTCTCAAGAACAAGAAGTCGTTGGAACAGGTACAGTTCTGCCTGGCTGTCCCGGCCCTGCCCGTCGCTGATTCCGACCGCTACACCGCCTATCTGCTCAACAGCATCCTCGGCGGCGGCATGAGCTCCCGCCTGTTCCAGGCCATCCGCGAAGAGCGCGGTCTGGCCTACAGCATCTACTCGGAACTCAATCCCTTTCGCGACACCGGCACGCTGGCCGTCTATGCGGGCTGCTCGGCGGAGAACACAAAGCAGGTGCTCGCGCTGACGCTGGCCGAGTTCGCGCGCATGAAGCAGGAGCCCGTGTCCACCGAGGAACTGGACCGCGCCCGCAACCAGATCAAGGGCAACATGGTGCTGGGCCTCGAAAGCTCGTCCAGCCGCATGTCGTCACTGGCCCGCCAGCAGATGTACTGGGGTAAGTTCTTTTCCCTCGACGAGATCACCGCCGAGATCGACCGCGTCACGGTAGAAGACCTTCAGCGCCTTGCGAACGACCTGCTCAAGGCCGATCAGCTCACCCTGACTCTGCTTGGCAACCTCGGTCCGCTAAAACTGACCCGCGACGACCTAACCTGCTAGACCCACGAACCGTCTATACTCTGTATCGGCACAGCATTCCTCCAGAGGCACCCTATGAACACCCAGAAACCTACTCGCAACGAATCCGGCTTTACCCTCGTCGAACTGCTGATCGTTATGTCGGTCATCCTGATCCTGATGGTGCTGGCAATTCCGAAGATGCAGTCGGTCATCCGCAAGGCAAACGAAACCTCGGCGATCAGCTCGCTCCGCATGTTGAACCAGATGGAAGGCCAGTACGCCTCCGAGTATCCTCAGCATGGCTTTGCCTGCACTCTGCCTGCGCTCGGCGGCAAGGTAGGCGCGGCGCCGCCCTCGGCAGAGTCAGCCCAGCTCATCAACGACGATCTTGCTGCTGGCTCCAAGTCTGGCTACACCTTCTCGATCACTGGCTGCGCCAAAACGACGATCAACAACGTCGACCAGTACAACAGCTATCAGATCAATGCAGTTCCCAACTCTGTCGGACACTCCGGCGACCGTGGTTTCTGCACCGATGAAAACGCCCAGATCCATTACGATCCCAAGGGCGGCACCAACTGCACCGAGCTGCTCCAGTAAGAGAGACGCCGACACCCCCGCTTCTCCCAGGAAGCACACACAGACAAAGGCCGCCCTCATCGGCGGCCTTTGTCATCCCACAGTCGCATCAAACCGTCCGGAACTGCCCCGTCATGAAAATTCTGCTCGCTCTTGCCCTCGCCACCTCTGCCCTCCCCTCACTCGGCCAGCAAACCACTGCTGCCTCCCTCGCAAAAAAGGTCGACGACCACTACAACCACCTTCAATCTCTGGAGGCCCATTACGCCGAGCGCTACCAGGGCATGGGGCTTGACCGCACCGAAACCGGCACCTTGACGCTGCGCAAGCCGGGCCGCATGCGCTGGGCTTACGACGCGCCAGCCGGCAAGGTCTTCCTGCTCAATGGCAAAGACGCCATCGCGTACACCCCGGGAGACGCGCAGGCAACGCGCTTCCCTGAAAAACAGCTCGACGATCTACGCTCCCCGCTTCGCTTCCTGCTCGGCCACACGGAACTCGCCAAGGAGCTCGATCAACTCTCGCTCACTCCTGTCAGCGATAACTCGCAGCCGGGCGGCCCACTCTACACCTTGTCCGGCACCCCCAAAGGCATGACACAAAGACTGAAGACTCTGTCCCTCACAGTCGATGCCACTGGACAGATTCGCTCCATGCGCATCGAAGAGATCGACGGCGCACAGACCACCTTCACCTTCACCGCGATCCACGAAAACATCCCCACCACCGACGCCGAGTTCAACTTCTCTGCTCCTCGCGGCGTCGGTATTGTGGATGGAACAAACCCGCTCTAAACGGTGATGTGACCTGCCTCACCGACCGGCACCTTGCCACCCGTCGCCGCTGCTGCGGCATACTTCACGAGCATCACGATCTTTCCGCTTGTCGCCTCCCAGTAGTCACCTTCGACGACGTCGACCTTTACCACAGCAATATCCGGGTCGTCTTCCCCCTTCGGGAACCATGCCTTGTAAAGCGGATTCCACAGCTCCTTGATCTTCGTGCGATCGCTCGAGATGTTCGCCCGGCCCTTCAGCGCGAGATACTCGGAATCCTTAGGTTCGGCGAAGGTCAGCGTCACATGCTGGTCCGCTTCTACTTCTTCGATTTTCTCTGAACTCTTTTTCGTCAGAAACCACAGCGTTCCATCGAACGGCGTGTCCTGCACGGCCATGGGCCGCGAACTCATTGACCCGTCCTTCGCCACCGTCGTCATCATGGCAATATGAATATCGCCAATCATTTCGCCGATCTTCTTCGTGCCTTCGGCTCCTGACAGCTCTTTGTATTCACTATCGTGATCGTTTTTCTCGCTCATAATCAAACCTCCGGGCGGTAGGATGCTCGGCGCCATGGCCTGGTAGTCCTCAAGGTGGTCCCTCGGAGCAATCCATTTTCATCGGGCAATTCCCGGCGTGCGAAGAGATCGACGGAGTAGCCGATGTACTCTTGGCTCATAAATGCCCACAAAAGGACATCGCGACAGGACTCAAGAACTTCAACGTTCTTAAAATGAGTACTTCCCCCTCAAACGGTCAAAGTGTACCGTAGGAAGATGCGCTCTGCAGACACACTTGCGTCCTTGCTTCTGGCAGCGGTCCTTGTCGCTCCAGCGATTGCCCAGACCCCGTTGCATCTGATCCCCATGCCCCGCGAAGTCAAGGCAGGCGCAGGGATTTCACTTACCCGCGGCATCAGGATCGAGTGCGCGACCCCTTGTGATCCCGAAGACGCCTTTGCCGTAGCCGACCTTAAGTCCATCCTCGGCGCACGCCGCGTCCTCGTCACCGACGCAGCAGCAGCACCGCATATCTTCGTTACGCGCCTCGGCACCAGCATCGGCAAACAGATCTACCGCGAGGCCTCCGGCACCAGCGCCACCGCCTTCCCCACAGAAATGCACGCCGAAGGCTACGCCATCTCGCCCGACCCTAACGGCGGGCAGGATGCAGGGATCGCGCTCACTGCCGAAACCTCCGCAGGCATCTTCTACGCGCTGCAGACCGCCGCTCAGCTCATCGAAGGCGACGGCACCGCCGCCACTCTGCGCATAGCCACCATCCGCGACTGGCCTGCCATGAAGACACGCGGCCTCCACGACGATCTATCCCGCGGGCCCATCGACACACTCGACTTCCAGAAAAAGCTCGTCCGCACTCTCGCGGCCTACAAAGACAACCTCTACTCTCCCTACTTCGAAACGACCCAGCAGTACGCCTCTAACCCGCTCGCCGGCACACCCGGCTACAGCCTCTCCGCCGACGATGCCCGGCAACTCGTCGCCTATGCCCGCCAGTACCATGTCACCGTCGTCCCCGAGCAGGAGGCCTTCGGACATCTTCGCCACATGCTCTTGTGGGAGCAGTACTCCGACTTGGCTGAAACTCCTCACGGCGCTGTCCTCTCCCCCGGCCAGCCCGGCTCCATTCCACTTATTCGTAGCATGTTCACAGACCTTGCCGCGCTCTATCCGTCGCCCTATCTGCACATCGGTGGCGACGAAACCACCGATCTCGGCATCGGTCGCACCAAGCCCGACGTAGACGCTCGCGGTCTCGCCACCGTCTACCTGGATTTCCTGCAGCAGATCGTCACCTCGCTGCAGCCGCTGCACCGCAAAATCCTATTCTGGGGCGATGTCGCCCAGGATGCGCCCTCACAGCTGAAGGCGATGCCCGCATCCTTCAAGAACCAGACCATCGCCATAGCCTGGGGCTACTCTCCCGATCCCAAGGGTGGTTTCCCAAAGATCATCCGTCCCTACACCGATGCCGGTATTGAGGCGTGGGTCGCGCCCTCCATCAACAACTACCGCCAGGTATGGCCCAACCAGCAGTACGCGCTCGACGACATTCAGCAGTTCACCCGCGACGGCCAGCATCTCGGCGCTACCGGCCAGCTCAACACCCTCTGGGATGACGACGGCGAGTCTCTCGCCAACATGAACTGGTATGGCATTCTCTTCGGCTGCGCTGCCGCCTGGCAGTCCGGCGAATCCTCCATCGCCCAGTTCCAGCGGAGCTATGGCCCCGTCTTCCACGGCGACAGCACCGGCCTCATCGATCAGGCACAAAACGAGCTCACTGCTGCCATGTCGCTGCTCGAAGCGAACAAGGTCGTCTCCCACACCGAAGGCACCGACACACTCTTTTGGATCGATCCCTGGAGCAAGGATGGTCAGGTCTTCGCAGCGAAGATGCGGCCCATCAACTCCCAGCTCCGCCTGCACGCAGAGCACGCCATCAACCTTGTCGCGCAGGCCCGCAATACCAACCCTGGACTTCGCGAACCCGAAGCCCTCGACGCCATGGACTTCGGTGCGCGTCGCATCGACTTCCTCGCCCTCCACTTCCAACTCGCCGACGAGATGGCCACCACCTACGCCCACGCCCAGACCACCGCCGCCGGAGATTGGAAGAAGGCCCACCCCGGCGTCTCCGCTCAGCTCTCGGACATCAACGGCGTCAACGGCCGCCTCGAAGACCTGACATATGGGTACTCCCAACTTCGCGATATGTACGAACAGCAGTGGCTGCGTACCTATCGCCCTGCCAACCTGCGTCCCATCCTGGAGCGCTTCGACTTCACCACGGCTCTCTGGCTCTCCCGCATCGATAAGGTGCGGTCCGCCCAGCGCCAGTGGACCGACATTCACTCCCTGCCCAGCGCCGCCGATCTCGGCATCCCCGCTGCCTCCATCCCTTCTACACCTGTGAACTAGACGAAATGATAGCGACAACGATTACAGCACGACGCCTCATCACCACCTCCGGCCCCCTCGACTTTCCTATCATCAAGATCGACTCCGACGGCACCGTCCTCGAAATCGGGACCGACCCAACCTCCCTCGCAAGCGAGCAGGACACGCTCACCGCCGCCTTCCTCGATGTGCACACCCACGGCGCGGTCGGCCACGATGTCATGCACATCACGCCCGCACAGCTAAGCGAGATGCAGCGCTTCCTCGCCCACCACGGCGTCGCAAACTATCTGCCTACCACCGTCACCGCGTCGATCGACAACACGCTGCACGCGCTCGATGCGCTCGCCAACGCCATCGAATCCCCCACGAACACCGGCGAAGCCAAGCCCATCGGCATCCACCTCGAAGGCCCGTTCCTCTCCCACGCCAAGCGAGGCGTGCATCCCCCCAAGGACCTGCTCGCCCCAAGCATCGAACTCTTCGACCGCTTCCAGGCAGCCGCGCGCGGACACATCCTGCTGATGACGATCGCCCCTGAACTTGTCGGCGATACCGACACCGCCGTCGAGCTGATTCGCCACGCCGCCGCGCAGAACGTAAAGCTCTCGCTCGGCCACACCAACGCCACCGCCGCCGAGGCACGCGCAGGCATTGCAGCCGGAGCCACCAGCGCAACCCACCTCTTCAACGCCATGCGTGCGCTCGATCACCGCGAGCCCGGCGTCGTAGGCACATTGCTCGATTCGCCCGACACCTTCGCCGAACTCATCTGCGACGGCATTCACGTCGCGCCGGAGTTGGTCCGCCTGTGGCTCAAGGTGAAGGGCGCCGATCGCGGCATCCTCGTTACCGATGGCATGTCCGCCACTGGCATGCCCGACGGCCAGTACATGCTCGGCGACTTCGACGTCACCGTCGCCGACGGTCGCGCCTTGCTCACCGAAGACTTGAAGGCTGGCAAGGACACTCTCGCAGGCTCGCTGCTCACGCTCGATCTCGCCGTCGCCAACATCCAGCGTTTGGCGCACGCTGATCTTGCAGTCGCAACCGGCCTCGCTTCGCATAACCCGGCAACGATGCTCGGCAAACCCGCGCTATCGCAGATCGCCGTCGGGTTGCCACTGAACTGCAACCGCTTCGACGCCAGCAACCGCCTGACACAGACCATCGTTCGCGGCCACATCGTCAGCTAGTCACGCACTTTTGTCATTCCGCAGCGCAGCGGAGGAATCTGCATTTAGGGATCACCTCCGCTACCTGCCGCGAAGTCCGCCCGCCAAGTATCATGGCGCTAATGGCCACGCACCTCCACACCGTCGACCTAGTCATCGTCGCGCTCTACCTCATCGGCATCACTATTTTTGGCCTTCGCTTCGCCAAACGCGGCGGCAAGAAAGCCGACAAGTCCCTCAAGTCCTACTTCCTCGCTGACAACACCATCCCCTGGTGGGCCATCGCGCTCTCCATCGTCTCGGCCGAGACCTCGACCCTCACCATCATCTCCATCCCCGGCGTCGCCTTTGCCGGAGACTTCGGCTTTCTGCAGGTCGTCCTCGGCTACATGCTCGGCCGCATCGTCGTGGCCGCACTCTTTCTGCCGCGCTACTTCGCAGGCGAGATGCTGACCGCCTACCAGCTCATCGACCAGCGCTTCGGCCACACGCTTCACAAAGTCACCGCTGGGTTGTTCCTCCTCACCCGCGCCGCTGCTGAAGGCGTCCGCGTCTTCGCCGTCTCCATCGTCGTCGGCATCGCCATCGGCACTGGCGATATCCTCTCCATCGGCATCATCTCTGCACTCACGCTGCTCTACACCTTCGAAGGCGGCATGGCAGCGGTCATCTGGACAGACGTCGTACAGATGGGGATCTATATCTTCGGCACACTCGTCGCCGTCTGGTCGCTCGGCCATCACATCCCCGGCGGCTGGTCGACCATCCACCAAGTCGCGGGAGCCGCAGGCAAGTTCCACCTGTTCAACTTCGCGCTCAACCTCACCACCACCTACACCTTCTGGGCCGGAGTGCTCGGCGGCACCTTCCTCACCATGGCCTCGCACGGCACCGACCAGCTGATGGTGCAACGTATGCTGGCCGCGCGCAACCTGCGCGAGTCGCGCCTCGCCCTTCTCAGCTCCGGCGTGGTCATCTTCATCCAGTTCGCTCTCTTCCTTCTCATCGGCGCAGGCCTCTATGTCTTCTACGGCCTGCACCCCGAACACTTCGCGAGCTCCGACCGCATCTTCCCCACCTTCATCGTCCACGAACTTCCCCTCGGCATCGCTGGCCTTCTCGTAGCGGCCATCCTCGCAGCGGCGATGAGCAACCTCTCCGCCGCGCTGAACTCGCTCTCCTCCACGACCGTTGTCGACTTCTACATGTCGCTCCGCCCCAACGCTGACGACCGCGAACGCTCAATCATTAGCCGCAGCTCGACAGTGCTCTGGGCGATCGTCCTCTTCGCCATCGCCATCTACTCGCTCTCCGTCGGCGGCAAGGGCCACGTCGTAGAGATCGGCCTCAGCATCGCCAGCGTCGCCTACGGCTGTCTCCTCGGCGTCTTCCTGCTTGGGACGCTGACCAAGTTCGCCACCGAAATCGGCACAGCCATTGGCATGGTCTGCGGCTTCGCGCTCAATCTGTGGCTATGGCAAGGCACCTTTCCCTTGCACCTCGGCTCACTCATCATCCCCCACATCGCCTTCACCTGGTACGTCCTCATCGGAGCTCTCGTGACCTTCGCCATCGGCAGTCTCTTCAGCCTCATCTTCCGCAAGCAGTCCGCCCGCAAATCCGCTACCGCGCTTCTCGCCCTCGCCATAACGACCGTCATTCTGAGCGGAGCGTCGCGCCCTTGCGACGCGCAGTCGAAGAACCCCGAAGGTCTCCACCCCACCCAGATCGCTCAAACCCTCTCAGCCACCAATCACACGCCCTCTGATCCTTGGACCCTGGCCCCTGAACCCTCGCACCCCGCCTACGACTTCTCACCAATCTCCGCCCTCCTCAACGACGCCATCACCAACCACCACCTCCCGGGAGCCGTCGTAGTCGTAGGCCACAACGGCCAGGTCGTCTTCCATCAGGCCTACGGCAGCCGCAAGCTCGCGGGCGAGCCCGGACTCGACGGTCAGCCCAGCCCTGCTGAGCCTATGACCGAGGACACCATCTTCGACATGGCCTCGCTCACCAAGGACCTCGCCACCGCAACCGGAGTGATGCAGCTCTACGAGCAGGGCAAGATCGCCAGCTTCGACGACCCCGTCGAAAAGTATCTCCCGGGCTTTAACACCACCCACGACGCCAGGCGCGCCAAGGTCACGCTGCGCATGCTGCTCACCCACACCTCTGGCGAAGCCCCAGACGTGAGCCTCAAAGACCCGTGGGGCCTCGCCGCGCCCGACAAGGCCGAAGGCATCCACCGCGCCCTCACCACGCCGTTGAAGGACGCGCCCGGCTCCATCTTCGTTTACTCCGACATCAACTTCATCCTCCTCGGCGACCTCATCGAAACCCTCAGCGGCCAGACCGAAGACATCTACGCCTCCGAACATATCTTCAAGCCGCTCGGCATGACCGACACACGCTACCTGCCACTCGCCAAAGCATGCGGCCCGCACAAGATCATCGGTGCGGCCATCGCCTGGGCACCCGCGACTCCAGGCCGCATCGGCATGGTCTGCCTTCCTGGCACATGGTCGACCTCGCTGCTGCCACGCATCGCTCCCACCACCCACGACGATGAGTCGAAGTCAGACCCCGCCGCCAACCCGCACTTCGACATGCTCACGCGCGGCACCGTCCACGATCCCACCACCCGGCGCATGGGAGGCGTCGCCGGCCACGCTGGCGTCTTCTCCACAGCACACGACATCTCGCTCTACGCCTCAGCTCTGCTCGAAAAGCTCGTTCACAACACCGGCCCATTCCCTCTGCAGCAGTCCACATTGCAACTGATGACACAGCCTGAGCAGCCCGGTCATGACCTTCAACAGCTATACAACGCCAACAAGGCGCAAGCAGCTGCGATCACCGCAGGAGACAAGCCAGCCGAACCCGGCCTCGCCCCGCACTACCCCGCCATTAGGGGCCAAGACCTGCGCGGCTATGGCTGGGACATCGATACGGCTTTCTCAAAACCACGTGGCATGATCTTCCCCATCGGCAGCTTCGGCCACACCGGCTATACCGGCACCACCCTTTGGATGGACCCCTACTCCGACAGCTACGTCGTCCTGCTCACGAACGCCGTCCACCCTCGCGGCAACACTCCCATCTCCAACCTACGCGGGCAGGTAGCGACTGCGGCAGCTAGTGCCCTCGGACTCTCCTTCGGTACACAAGAGCCCGTCATCCTGAGCGAAGCGCGGAGCGCGCAGTCGAAGGACCTCGAGAAGGCCGCGCCAGCCACGGTAGCCCATACCATCTCCACCACGGACCCCGTCGCCTGTAGTCAGCCCAACACCTTCTGCGACCCTACAAAAATCCCCAACGTAAGAACCGGCATTGACGTCCTAGAATCCACCCACTTCGCAGCCCTCGCCAGCTTCCACCACATCGGCCTCCTCACCAACCAGACCGGCATCGACAGCAACGGCAAGCGCACCATCGACGTACTTGTCACTTCTCACTTGCCACTTGTCACTCTCTTCACCCCCGAGCACGGCATCACCGGCGCGATGGACAAGGATGGCATCACTTCCACCACCGATCCTGCTACCGGCCTACCCGCCATCTCGCTCTACGGTGCCAAGCCCGCCGACCGCCACCCCACGCACGATCAACTCAAAGACCTCGACGCCGTCGTCATCGACCTGCAGGACGCAGGCGTCCACTTCTGGACCTACGAGGCCGCCACCGGCTACTTCATCGAAGCTGCCGCACTCGAAAAATCGCAGTACCATCACGACCTGCACATCATCCTCCTCGACCGCCCCAACCTCGTCGGCGGCCTTGCCACACGAGGCCCTGTCTCTGACCCCGGCTCCGAGAGCTACACCGACTACATGCCGATGCCGTCTCGCCACGGACTCACCATGGGCGAACTGATGCAGTACGCCAACGCCACGAAACACCTCGATGCCAGCCTCACCGTCATCCCAATGCAGCACTGGCAGCGAGCTCAATACTTCGATGACACAGGTCTGCCGTGGATCAACCCCAGCCCAAATCTGCGCTCGCCCCAAGCAGCCATCGTCTACCCCTGCCTCGGCCTCATTGAAACCACCAATATCTCAGTCGGTCGCGGCACAGCTACCCCCTTCCTGCAGTTCGGTGCCCCGTGGATGAAGGCCACCGACGTCGCCGCCGCTCTCACCGCGCGCCACATCCCCGGCATCGCCTTCGAGCCCATCACCATCCCCGTCGCCGAGGACGCCAATCACTACCCCTTCCACGGTCAGACCATCGACGCGGTGCACCTCAACGTCACCGACGCCGCCACACTCGACACTCCCGAACTCGCCATGGAGATCCTCACTGTCCTCCACAAGCTCTACCCCACGCAGTTTCAGCTTCAGAAGGCCAGACACTTCATCGACAATCAGGCCACCTTCGACGCCCTCATGCGTGGCGACGATCCGCGCGCCATCGCCACCAGCTGGCAGCCCTCGCTCGACGCCTTTCGCGCCGCTACCAGACCCTATCTCCTCTACGAGTAACGAATAAGTAAATACCTCCGTCATCCGTACGTGACTTTCGTTTGCCAGTTTTTCCCACTGAATCGGTACGAATCAGGCTCCCTCTCATACTTTCTTAAGATCACCCCTTCGAGGTATCGGATGTTTACACACTCTGGGCTATGATTGTCTCCAACGGCCCCACTAAGTGCTTTAAGCGATGGTGGTCCCAGCTTGCTTCGAACACTGCTCCACTTGCTTTACCGAACACTTCTCTCTGCGGAACTGCTACACGATTTGTATTCTTGGAGGTTGACCCGAAATGCGCGCTATCCACACTGCTGCTTTATTCCTCGCTCTCACTACCGCTGCTTTGCCTGCCCTTGCGCAGCAGCAGACAACCGCTGATCCCGCCGCTGCCTCGGTCGACTACGTCGCCCTGCGCGAGGGTCTCTCGAACCAGAACAAGGCACTCGCAGGCGACGTCGTCGCGCAGCGTGCCATCGTCAAGCGCAACCAGGAGCTCCTCAAGGAAGCTCAAAAGCTGGATGCTGCCAACAAGAAGCTCATCGCTGAAAAGCAGAAGCTGACCGAAGAGAACGCCAACCTGGAGAAGCAGCGCGCAGCCCTCGCCGCCTCGCAGAGCGACACCGCTACCGCGACCTCCAAGTAGCTTCGTACCACTTTTACCCGGTATAACGCCAGGTTGATCTCCATCTAGGCCTGCCCATCCTCATCGGGATGCGCAGGCCCTTATCTGTTGCACGTCGTTTCGCTACAAGCGCGCTGTAAGTAAAAAGGCCCCGCCATAGCGGGGCCTTTCTCGTTTCCAATAGTCCGGTGTTAGTGCTTAGCACCCTGCGCCGAAGCGATCTTCTCTTCCGCAACGCGGGCGACCGTATTCGCTTCGTCGTACTTCACCTGCTCATCGCCGGCCTGGTTCCAGAGATCCTGCGAGTGCTTCAGCTCAGCCTCAGCCTCGGCCAGATCGATCTCATCCGGGTGCAGTGCTGTCTCAGCGAGGATCGTCACACGCTCCGGCAGCACCTCAACGAAGCCCCACGCCACGAAGAACACCTGGTCGTTCGAACTTCCCCCGTGCAGGCGAACTTCGCCAGCACCCAGCTCTGAGAGCAGCGGCGCAGCGCCGTACAGTGCTTCCAGATACCCCGACATCGAGGGCAGTTCCACAGCCTCGGCCGTTGCATCCAGCAACACCCGGTCCGGCGTCACCAGCCGTACCTGCAGAAGTCCCGAATTGTTTGTATTTTCCGCCATACTTAGCCTCTAGCTCTTAGCTCCTGGCCACTAGCTAAAAGCTAGGAGCCAGAAGCCAGTGGCCGATTTACGCGCTTGCCTTCATCTTCTCAGCAGCAGCGAGAACGTCCTCGATGCCACCCTTCAGGTAGAACGCCTGCTCAGGAATCGAATCGTGCTTGCCTTCGATGATCTCCTTGAAGCTGCGCACCGTATCTGCGACTTTGACGTACGCTCCGGGAATACCGGTGAAGATCTCGGCCACGTGGAACGGCTGCGACAGGAAGCGCTGCACCTTACGCGCACGCGACACTGTCAGCTTGTCCTCATCCGAAAGCTCGTCGATACCGAGGATCGCGATGATGTCCTGCAGGTCCTTGTAGCGCTGAAGAATCTTCTTCACGCCCTGCGCCACGTCATAGTGCTCCTGGCCGACAACGCGAGCGGAAAGCACACGCGAGGTCGAGGTGAGCGGATCGACGGCCGGGTAGATACCCAGCTCCGACAGCGGACGCGACAGAAGCATCGTCGCATCGAGGTGGGCAAACGTCGTCGCCGGAGCGGGATCGGTAATATCGTCGGCGGGCACGTACACAGCCTGCACGGACGTAATCGAGCCCTTCTTGGTCGATGTAATTCGCTCCTGCAACTCACCCATTTCCGTCGCGAGATTCGGTTGATAACCCACGGCCGAAGGCATACGGCCCAGCAGCGTGGAGACCTCGGAACCGGCCTGCGTGAAGCGGAAGATGTTGTCGATGAAGAGCAGCGTGTCCGCACCTTCTTCGTCGCGGAAGTGCTCAGCGACGGTCAGACCGGTCAGCGCCACGCGCAGACGCGCTCCCGGCGGCTCGGTCATCTGCCCGTAAATCAGGGCCGCTTTGCTCTTGTTGTAGTCGTGGATGTCGATGACACCCGACTCCTGGAACTCGTGCCATAGATCGTTACCCTCACGGGTACGCTCTCCTACGCCGGCGAACACCGAGAAGCCGCCGTGTTGGCTGGCCACGTTGTTGATCAACTCCTGAATCACGACGGTCTTGCCGACACCGGCGCCGCCGAACAGGCCGATCTTGCCGCCCTTCAAGAAGGGCAGGATCAGGTCGACGACCTTGATGCCCGTCTCGAACATCTCTTCGCTCGTCGATTGCTCGTCGAAGGCGGGGGCCTGGCGGTGAATGGGCATGTACTTCTTGGCGTTGACCGGGCCGAGTTCGTCGACCGGCTCACCGAGCACGTTCAGCACGCGACCCAGCGTCTCACGTCCAACCGGCACCAGAATGCCGTTGCCCGTGTCGATTGCCTTCATGCCGCGAACCATGCCTTCGGTCGCCACCATGGCGATGCAACGCACGCGGCCTTCGCCGATGTGCTGCTGTACCTCGACGATCACGTCGAGCGGCGTGGGCACATCGAAGCCTTCGCTTGTGATGCGCAGCGCCTGGAAGATAGGAGGCATCTTCGCCTCTTCAAACTGTACGTCGACGGCCGGGCCGCTGACGCTGATCACTTTGCCAATGTTTTCTGCCATCTGTAACTCTCTATTCCTCAAGTCGATCCACTACGTGAAACATATTTCCAAACACAAGCTCTTTAGTTGGTGCCAGACAAAAACTCTTGCAGCCATCACGGTCGGATATATACCAACGCTTAATGATGTATGCCAAAGTTCCCACTTCATCTACCACTGCCTTTTTCACACTGCCTGACTGGGTAATAAGACCTATGAAAACTGCCATAAGGCTAATCAAAAGATACATCGTACCCATCAATGCAGTGAGACCAACTAGTACAACAACTACAAGCACCGAAAGCCATTTACCTTGGGACCAAGAGACAAGACTGGAGTTGAGTTCCATCTCAAGATAAGCTGCATATCCAATCGATTCGCTCAACCCTCCTGGTATCACTGACGGCTTCGTTGAAACCCTTCTTAGCAAGATCGCCTCTATCAGAACCGCGTCCCGACAGCACTGACCTAAATACTGTTGCACTTGCAAAAATTAGAAGCGACCTGGGAGTAGATGAGTATTGTTGAGCCAGCAAAGACCTCAACCGCAACTCTCCAAACTGTTCCCATATCAAAGCGCCGCTGCTCCACTTACGATTTCGATAATCTCTTTGGTAATCGCTGCCTGGCGCAGCCGGTTCATGGTGAGCGAGAGCTTGTCGATCAACTCGCCTGCATTCTTGCTCGCTGCATCGGTGGCCGTCATACGTGCTGCGTGCTCTGCCGCAATCGACTCCAGAAGCGCGTGGAAGATCTGCGTGGTCACATAGCGCGGCATTAGATGGCGGAACAAACGCTCCGGCGACTGATCGAAGATATAGTCCACGTCGGCAGTGCCAAACTTCTTGGCCTCTTGCTCATACGCTGTCTCTTCGGGCTCGTTGACCGAGATGCCGGAGGACTGCGCAGCCTTCGCTGCCGCTTCCTTCTGCTCTTCGGTCATCTCCTCTGAGGCCGTAATCTCATGCGCTCCCAGCTTGCGGATCGGCAGAAGCTTCTCCACCACCACGCGCTGCGAGATCACTGACTTGAACTCGTTGTAGACGATATAAACCGAATCGATCTCGGCATGCTCATAGCGAGAAACAATCGTCGCTCCGAGCGCGGTCACCTCATCGAAACCGGCTTTGATCAGCAGCGTCGGGTTCTCGGCTGCCACCTCGATCGCCTCCGCGCGGTGGCGGATGTTCTCGATGTGCTTGGAGAGGCCGTTGTCGTACTCCTCTTCCTTGTGCTCATAGACCGCAGCCGGAAAGCGGCGCTTATAAAGTCCAATCGCCTTCTTGCCGATCGGCTCAAGATCGATGTTCTGACCCAGCGCGCGGCGCTCGTCGATGAACTTCTGTGCAGCCTTGCCAATGTTGGAGTTGAAGCCGCCCGCGAAGCCCTTGTCACCGGCGATCACTAGGACGAGAACATTTTTCTCCTCGCGCTCCACCAGCAGCGGATGCATCACATCGCCACCATCGGCGCCGTAGAGATCGGTGCGGCGCACCAGCGACTCCAGCACGTTCGTGAGCATCTGCGCGTACGGTCGCGCCTGCATCGCACGCTCCTGCGCGCGGCGCAGCTTGGCCGCCGAGACCATCTTCATGGCCTTGGTGATCTGGCGCGTGTTCTTCACGCTCCTGATACGACGACGTAAATCGAGTACGTTTGCCATGCTAGCTTAGGCCTTTGCTCCTGCCGCTTCCTTGCGGGCTGCCAGGAAGTCCTGCTTGTACGCGTTGATGGCATCCTTCAGGCGTGCCTTGATATCGTCGTCGAGCGCCTTCTTGCTCTCGATATCGCCCATCACCTGCGATGCGGAGTTCTGCATGTAGTCGTAGAAGCCAGCCTCGAAGGTATTGATGTCCTTGACCTCGACGTCGTCGAGCAGGCCGTTCGTACCAGCAAAGATGATCGCTACCTGCTGTACCCACGTGAGCGGCTTGAACTGGGGCTGCTTCAGCAGCTCGGTCAGGCGCGCACCACGGTTCAGCTGGTTCTGCGTGACCTTATCGAGATCCGAACCGAACTGCGCAAACGCAGCCAGCTCGCGATACTGAGCAAGATCAAGCTTAAGCGTCGAACCGACCTGCTTCGTGGCCTTGATCGCAGCCGCGAAGCCTACACGCGATACCGACAGACCGACGTTCACAGCCGGACGAACGCCGGAGTTGAACAGATCGGTTTCGAAGAAGATCTGACCGTCGGTGATCGAGATCACGTTGGTCGGAATGTACGCCGAAACGTCGCCAGCCTGCGTCTCGATGATCGGCAGAGCGGTCAGCGATCCGCCGCCGTTCTCCTTCGACATCTTCGACGAGCGCTCGAGCAGACGCGAGTGGAGATAGAACACGTCGCCGGGGTATGCCTCACGGCCTGGCGGACGGCGCAGCAGCAGCGAGATCTCGCGGTACGAAGCAGCGTGCTTCGAAAGATCGTCATAGATGATCAACGCATGCTTGCCGTTGTCGCGGAAGTACTCGCCCATCGCGGTCGCCGCGAACGGTGCCAGGTACTGCATCGGAGCAGGCTCGGAAGCCGTTGCAGCCACGATGATCGTGTAAGCCATCGCGCCTAACTCTTCGAGCGTCTGCACCACGCCGGCAACCGACGAGCGCTTCTGACCGATCGCGCAGTAAATGCAGATCAGGTCGTTCTTCGCCGAGTTGATGATCGTGTCCAGAGCGACGGCGGTCTTACCCGTCTGGCGATCGCCAATGAGCAGCTCACGCTGTCCACGGCCAATCGGAATCATCGTGTCGATGGCCTTGATACCCGTCGCCATCGGCTCGGTCACCGACTGACGCGCAATCACGCCCGGAGCGAGGCGCTCAACGGGAAGCGAGTGCGGCGTGTTGATCGGCCCCTTGTCGTCGATGGGCTGGCCGAGTGCGTTCACCACGCGACCGATCAGCGCCTCGCCAACGGGAACGGACATGATCTTGCCCGTACGCTTGACCTGGTCGCCTTCCTTCAGCTCGCTGTAGTCGCCAAGGATAACCGCGCCGACCTGGTCCTCGTCGAGGTTCATCGCGAGTCCGGAGATGCCGTGCGGGAAGTCGATCAACTCGCCTGCCATGACCTTGTCGAGTCCGTGGATACGCGCGATACCGTCACCCAGGGTGACGATGGTGCCTACTTCATCGACCTGCACGCGCTGATCGTAGTTCTCAATCTGCTGGCGGAGCAGCTCGGTGATCTCATTTGCCTGAATCTTTGCCATGCTCTCTCTTTCCTTCGAATCCTTATGTCTTGTACTGCATGCCGCAACTGGCGGCCAAACCTAAACTGTGACAGCTAACAGGCGCTGCTTCATCTGCTGCAGCTGTCCTCGAACCGAACCGTCATACACCGTGGAACCGATCGTCACGATCGCGCCACCGAGCAGCTCGGCGTTCTGCGTGTAACTCGCGCTGACCTTGCGACCATTCACCAGCTTAGCGATCTGCGCTTCGAGTGTAGCGCGGCTGTCGGCTGCGAGCTCATGGGCCGACACCACTTCCACATCCGCGACGTTCGCTTCTTCGTCCGACAGAGCCGCATACGTAGCGATGATCTCTCCAAACGATTCCAGCCGCTGATGATGCGCCAGCACGGCGATGAAGTTCCGGACAGCCTGGCTCAGGCCAAGCTTTTCCTTCAGCCCGTCCAGAACCTTCAACTTCTGCGGCTCAGGGATCGACGGGTTCTCGAGAACCTCGCGCAGCTCAGCGCTGCTCTCCATCGTAGCGAGGAAGTCCGCCAGCTGCTGCTCGGTCGCCTTTGTATCAAGTTTCTGGCTGGCGACAACTTCGGCCAGCGCATGTGCGTAACGATAGTCGATGGCTGCCATTAGTTGTCACCCTTCCCAAGGGTCTGCAGACGCTCCGCAAAGCCTTCCACCAGGTAGCGGTCAGCCTCAGGCGTCACCACCAGCTTGCGAGCCGCCTGGTCCACAGCCAGCTCCGCAGCGTACTTCTGCAGCTCGCGACGCGCACTGATCGTCGCGCTCGCAATCTCCAGCTCAGCCGACGAAAGGATGCGCTTCTTCTCATCCTCAATCGCAGCCTTCAAACGCTCTTCTTCGCGAGCGCCGTCAGCCTCAGCCTGCGACCGCATGCCGGCGATCTGCTCGTCGAGCTTCGACAGCCGCTCTTCCACCGACGACAGCCGCGTCTTCGCTTCTTGCGTCGCCGCGCGCGCATCCACAATCTGCTTCTGGATGCCTTCGCTGCGGCTGCGGAAGGTCTTCGGCAAATTCTTGTAAAGCATGAACAACACGCCCGCCAGCAGGATGAACAGGTTCGACAACGTAAACGTCGTCGCTGCCCGATCCGACTTCATGCCAAGAAACGAGCCCAGCTTGGTGACCATCGGAGAGTGGCGGTACTCGTCATCCTCTGCGACCTCCTGCGCTGGAGTTCCCGCCTGCGCAGGCGTTGCGGTCTGCGCAGCAGCGGGCTTGGCAGCCCCCTGCGCATGAGTCACAGGAGCATGAAAGCCGAAACTCAAAGTTAGCAGAGCGATCGACAACAGCGACGAAGGAATCAATTTACGTGCCATTACTTCGTCACCTCTCCGAGGTTCATCTGCTTCGGCATCAGCGCCCGCAGAATCTGCTGGCTGAGCTCCACCGAGGCATCCTCGACCTGCTTGCGAGCGCCAACCGCGCTCTCTTCGATCTCGGTGCGCGCCACGCGAACCATCTCCTGCGCCTGCGCACGAGCCGCCTGAACGACGCGCTCGCGCTCCGCCTGCAGCTGCTTCGAACTCAGCTCACGAGCCTTCGCCAGTTCAGCACGCGCCTCGCGCAGCTTCTGCTCGTACGCCGCCGTGCGCGCCTCTGCTTCAGCGATTGCGCTGCGGGCCTGGTCGACCGCGCCTGAAGTGCGCTTGCGGCGTTCCGCCAGCGTGCGCTCCAAAGGTCCACGAACGATCACGCTGTACAGCACAACCAGAAGGATAAAAAGTATGGCTGTCGGCACAGCGCCGAGCACAAGACTGCCAAGTTGATTCAGTATTTCCATGAAGTTTTTGAGTAGTTCCGGGAGGGCAGCGAAGATGCCACACCAACCGCCAGAGGAGCAATGTCAGTCTACCGTTGTAGACCACCTCTAAGACTGCTTAGCGCAGAACACTTTCAAGCCTTTGATACTTCTTATTTCTAACAAAGTAAGGCCTTGCGAGTCAAAGAGGAACGCGGAAAACATGGCGTTTTCAACCGCTAATCGTGCGCTCGCTGGTTTCCAGACGGAAACACTTCTCAATCGGTCCGAAACGGCTCTCCGCACGCTCCGATTTACTGATTTTTCTTGCTGCACCTGCCGCCTGCGGGCGTACACTTTTTCTACCACCCGCGACCCGTTCCGGGTCATGCAGGCCGCGTGTAGCAGGGACAGCAACTCCGCTCCCTCACAGGCGGCCTGTACTATTTCATCCGGCCCTGAATCTCGGCAGACTCGGCTTCCTCCGCCTGCACTCTGTTCTTGCGTGGCTCACGCACTACATACTTCCGATACCGCTCCAGCAGCGACTTCGGCCCGATCGCCGTCAGCGTCACCAGGTTCCCCTCGAACCGCTGATTCTGAATCGTCGCTCCGCGCTCCAGAGACGCCAGCACGCGTCCCTCCGACTGCGGTATCCGAAACTCCATCGTCTCCAGCGGATCGGCCGTCAGCATCGCGTCGATCGCCAGCAGCAGCTCCTCGCGCCCGTACCCGGTCAGCCCCGATACCGGAAGATTCCCCGGAGCAATCGGCGTCCCCTCCGGCAGCAGGTCCACCTTGTTCAGCACCTGAAGCGTCGGCTTTTCACCCACTTCAAGTTCCTTCAGCACCGCTTCCACCTGCGATCGCTGCGCATCGAGCGTCGGACTCGCGGCATCGCGCACATGCACCAGCAGCTCCGCCCGCTCCACCTCTTCCAGCGTCGCGCGGAAGCTCGTCACCAGGGCGTGCGGCAGGTTCCTCAAAAATCCCACCGTATCCGATAACAGCACCTTGCGCCGCGAAGGCAGCGTCAGCTGCCGCAGCTTCGGATCGAGCGTCGCAAACATGCGTTCCGAAGCCAGCACCTCAGCCCCCGTCAACGTATTGAACAGGGTCGACTTCCCTGCGTTCGTATACCCCACCAACGCCACCGTCGGCACAGGTACAGCCTCGCGCCGACCGCGCTGCTGGCGGCGAATCCGCCGCACCGCCTCCAGCTGCTGCTTGATGCGGTCCAGCCGTCCGCGAATCTTTCGCTTGTCTACCTCAAGCTGCGTCTCGCCCGGTCCACGCGTTCCAATGCCGCCGCCCGTCTGCGACATGCTCTTGCCCTTGCCGCCGATCCTCGGTAGCGCGTACTCAAGCTGCGCCAGCTCCACCTGCAACATGCCTTCGCGGGTCCGCGCATGGCGGGCAAAGATGTCCAGGATCAACTGTGTTCGGTCAATGACCGTGCAAGGTAGGCGCTCTTCCACGTTGCGCGCCTGCGAAGGCGTCAGATCGTGGTCGAACAGCACGAGACTCGCGCCCGTTGAAGCCACCGTGGCCACGATCTCATCCAGTTTGCCGCCGCCCACCAGCGTGGCCGCATCCGGTCGGCCTCGGCGCTGAATCAGCACCGCCGCAATAATTGCTCCCGCCGAGCGCGCAAGCTCCTGAAACTCCGCCAGGGAGGCATCGAAGTCGATGTCCTGCGACGCCGCATCCACAGGCGCAGCCTCGCCGTCACTCTGCGCCAGAATGGAAGCAGCCTGACGCGCCTGCATCGCTACCGGCGAGGGCTTGAAACGGTCCGAAGTGAAGTCCACCGCAACCAGCACTGCCAGCTCGCGCACGGACTGCTGTCGCGCGCGCAAAAGCGCAAGTTCGCGCAACTCCCTCTCTCGCTGCGATGTGTCATGCCGCGAGGAGGGCTTGCGTGGGTTGTATCCGTCGTTGCTGATGTGTACCTGCCCAGAGCGCGTTTAGCGAGCTCCGGCTCCAGTGGCAGCCAGTGCAGGCTCAGCCGCAGCGGCAGGACGTGCCTCGCTGCGCGCGTCCGAGCTGCGCGTGTCATACCCCATCGGGCGGCCGCTTACTACCGTAGAAATGGCGTGTTTAAAGATCAACTGCTCCTGAGCGTTGTTCTCAAGTAATACCGAATACTTATCGAAAGAGCGAATCTTGCCCGTGAGCTTGACGCCACTGACAAGGTAAATGGTGATGGGACTCTTATCCTTGCGGACCGTATTCAGAAACGTATCCTGAATGTTCTGTGCCGGCTTTGCATCCATTGGGCCGATCTCCTTGAGAATGAAACCACACAAACAAACCCCGAGCGAAGCACCATCACTACGCGCAGATTCGGGGCCTTGAAGCAAATCACATGGTGACACGTTTACCCTAACGTTATCGCCTATCGAAATACAAGACATATTGCGAGAAAACCGATAGACCGAGGTAACGTGACAACGGGTGGGAACGCCCGGTTTTGGAACGGGAAGAGGATGAATCAGATGGTAGTTGCAGGTGAAAAAGCTACGTTGCAGTCAGTTCCGATGCTCGACTTCGGACGTGAGTACGCAGAGGTCCGCGAAGAAGTCCTCGCTGCCATCGAGGCGGTCTGCGCAGGTCAACGCTTCATCCTTGGCCCCGAGGTCGCCCGCTTCGAACAGGCCGCCGCAGACGCCTGTGGCGTTGCTCACGCCGTCGGCTGCGCGAGTGGTACCGACGCCCTTTGGCTCGCCCTCGCGGCCCTTGAGATCGGCCCGGGACATGCCGTCGTCACCACCCCTTTCAGCTTCTTCGCCACCGTCAGCAGCATCCTGCGCGCAGGTGCAACGCCGCTGCTGGCGGACATCGATGAGGCGACGTTCAACCTCGATCCAGCGCAGGTGAAAGCTGTCTCATCCACACGCAAGGTCACCGCCGTCATGCCGGTCCACCTCTACGGCCAGTGCGCCGACATGGATGCGCTTCGCTCCCTCGCCTCCACAACCGGACTCAGGATCGTCGAGGATGCAGCACAGGCCTTTGGGGCTACCTGGAACGGCGTCCGCGCCGGAGCTCTTGGGGATGTGGCCGCGTTCAGTTTTTATCCGACGAAAAACCTTAGCGCCTACGGCGACGCTGGTATGACGACGACCGCCGACGATGCGCTCGCCGAACGGATGACGATGCTGCGCGCACACGGCATGCGCAAGCGCTACTTCCACGACGAGGTCGGCTGGAACTCCCGCCTCGATACCCTGCAGGCAGCCGTGCTTGAGGTCAAGCTCCGCCGCGTCGACGCCGGCAACGCCAGGCGTCGCGAGATCGCTGCAAAGTATGACGATCTGTTCCGCGCTGCTGGAATTGTGGGCAGCTCGACAGCCGATGGAATTGTGTTGCCGTTTACCGATCCACGCGCCGGGCATGTGTTCCACCAGTACGTGATCCGAACGCCCAAGCGGGATGCGCTGAAGGACTTCCTCACCAACCAGAAGATCGGCTCGGAGATCTACTATCCGCTCCCTCTGCACCTGCAGGAGAGCCTTAAGTCCCTCGGCTACAAGCTCGGTGACTTCCCTGTCTCGGAAAAGGCCGCAAACGAGGTGCTCGCGCTGCCCATCTTCCCAGAACTTCGGGAGGATGAACAGGAAACGGTCGTCGCAGCCATCCGCCGCTTCTACCGCTGATCCGGTGGCCGTCGCGACGGAGGCACTTCAAAATCCTGTCAAGCCCCTAAACCCCCAACCGCTTCATTCCAAAGCAAATAGAGATGCATATTTCCCCTGCGCCACTTGATAAAATAGAAGTAGAGGCAAAGAAATGTAACGCCTTCGTGGGGCGGAACGCGGCAGCGTTAGGTCTTCGGCTCAGCTGCCTCAAAAGCCAGATCTAACGCACATCAAATGAAGACTTTGGCACCTAAGTATGGGGGACGGGGGTGACTACCCTTTTCGCTTCTTTCGTCCCTTGCCCGACTTATCCTTCGGCGGTTCCGGCACAGGATGAGCCTCAACTGGCGGCTGCGTCCCCGGCTGAATCATCCGGCGGCAGATGTTGCCTTCGAGACGATAGGTCTTGTCGATCAGCTTCGTCGGTTTAATCAGACCTGTCGTCGGATCAGGCTCTGGAATGGGAGCATCGGCTGAAAGCACCCGATAGGTGAAGCTGGGCAGCATCATCTGCGCCAGCACGCCGGTTCCGTAAGGATCCTTCATGCTGCCGATCTTCGCGGGCAGGTAGCCGATAATGTTGTGCTCGCGGAAGGCAGTCTCGTAGCGATGCTTCTTGACGTTCCAGATGAAGACGCGCACCTGATCGAAGTCATACGGCAAGCCAGCCTTGTAGGGAGACAGGAAGGCGATGTACTCCGTCATCCGAGTCACGGTCTGTCCGTTGTTGAGGACACCCGAATCGGGATCATCCACGGTGGCGAGGACGTAGGAGCCAACGATACGCTGGCCTTCCGCATAGCGTGCCAACACATCAGGCGCTTGAACGTCGACCATGCGGGAGAGAATCCAGCCGGTCTGACCTTTGCTGTCGCGAGCCAGCCACCAGTCTTCCATGACAGGTGGCGGAACCTCGACGGCAGGCATCGGATAGGCCGAGCCGGCTTCGGCTGACGACGTGGTGACTGACTTCTGAGGTGTCGGCGTGGCGGGCTTGGATGTCGGCGCTGGCTGCGAAGGTGAGGCCGGCTGGATCTTCGCAGCGGTGGCTGGCCGGGCCGCAGAGGTAGGCGTTCCACCCTTGGCTACGGTCGCGCGCTCGAGCAGAGACATGGTATCGCCTTCGGCGAGGCGGTAAAAGCGGGCGGTCTCGCGGCCGGGGGCGGCGTGGAGATAGACCTCGTCGCGGGCAGTGCCGGTGGAGATGACGGGATCCTTTTCGTGGTCGGTGCGCAGAGCGTCGAACTCGTCAGCGGTCTTCTGGTCGGCGGTCAGCTTCTCTTCGACCCAGCCCACCTCACCGCGCGGGGTACGAACCTTGACGGCCCGGCGGGTTCGATCGAGCAGGACGAGCTTTTCGCCGTTGGTAGCCGTGCCGGTGCGGTTGGAGACCGCAGCGACGCGGTCGCGCAGAAAAACTTGACGCGCGGTAACGTACACATACTGATCAGCGACCTTCTGGCGGAAGTAATTGCAGCCGGAGAGGGCGAGCGGAGCAAGCGTGAGCGCGGCGAGCTTGCGGAGAGTGCGGTGCATAAGGATGCCTTCGGAGGCCTGCTGGCTAAGGTCTAGTTTAGCGGCTGCGAGGGTTAAAACCTCCCTTGATTTGATCCCTATGGAGTGGCTTAGGAGACACCTGCACCCCACTCATCCGCATGGGAGCAGCGTATGAAGGGGCGCCGATGGACCGCGGGGTCGGACTGAAATCAGGCGCCGATGACAGCTTTCTGAGCGGCGAGGAGAGACTGGATGCCGACTTCCGCAGCGTCGAGCATCTGGTTGAGCTGAGAGCGGGAGTAGCTGCCCTTTTCTGCCGTCGCCTGGGTCTCGATCAAGCCACCGTCAGCGGTCATGACAACGTTCATATCAACCTCAGCGCGCGAGTCTTCGGAATAGTCGAGGTCGAGGAGGACCTGACCATCGACGATGCCGACGCTGGTAGCAGCGACAAGCTGCTTCAAGGGGTTCTCCTTGAGGGTCCCCGCCTCTACCAGCCGCCCCAGAGCGATGGCGAGGGCGGCACAGGCTCCAGTGATGGCTGCGGTCCGGGTGCCGCCGTCGGCCTGAAGGACGTCGCAGTCGAGGATGACAGTGCGCTCGCCAAGAAGCTTCATATCGACGACGCCGCGAAGGCTGCGACCGATGAGCCGCTGTATCTCGTGCGTGCGGCCGCCGATCTTTCCCTTTTCAGCCTCACGAGGGGAACGGGTAAGGGTAGCGCGCGGCAGCATGCCATACTCAGCAGTCACCCAGCCGCGGCCGGAGTTGCGCATCCAGCCGGGGACGCCATTTTCGATGGTGGCGTTGCAGAGGACGCGAGTGTGGCCGACCTCGATGAGAACGGATCCCTCAGCGGTGGCTACAAATCCGGGCGTCAGCTTGAGCGGTCGGGGCTCGACAGGGCTCCGATCGCCGTTACGAAATACTTTTTCCATAATTCTTCAGTCCTTTTTGCACAGCTTTCGCACACCTCATAAAAAGCGTATCCGTTGGCCGTGACGTGCATACTTATCATAACGTTCCAACTTTGGTGGAAGCTTATGCCCAATATGAACAGTCCCGTATTGAACTTTCCCGAAACGTTACCTTTATCGAGTGATTATTCGCTAAGTTGGAGCAAAATGGGACAGGTAACGCCCTAGGCGCTTCTTCCGCTTACTTGACCTATGTTATTTTTCGGTTAGTCGCCTTTCTCTATTGTTAGGGAATATGGAGCCTTTCTCCCGTGCCACGGATGCGGAGCTTAGAAAAGGTAAAGATACGCAGTTACCTCGAAGCTCCCGATTTGGAACACCAAAACAGATCCGTTATGGATCAGTTGCAGATCTATCGGTTGTTGCAAAAAAACTGGAGAACACCATGCAGGCACACCAGAGTTCCTCCGCCGCACGGACTTCGTTTGAAGCGCCCCTCACAACGTCCACCTCAACGGCCGCTGTAGCAGAGCCTCTTTCGTCTTTCGAAGCACACTCCTCTCTTGTTCAAAGCGTCGACCTAGCGCACGGCGCGAGTTTGGCCCACGGTGCCGGTCTGGCGCATGATGCCGGCAATCTGTTTGGCGCGCTCGGGCTGTATTGCGATCTCCTCGCATCGCCAGGCGTACTCCGTCCAGAACATCAGCACTACATCACAGAGTTGCGACAGTTAGCGACACGAAGCAGCGCGCTGATTCAGCGTCTGCTGAGCAGCTCGAATTGCGAACAGATGTTAAAGGTGCAGCCTGTGGAGGACATGCTGGCTAGCGCGTTTTCGTCTCCGACGCCACTCAAAGCGACCCCTGAGGCTCCCAATGCGGCAGCGATCCTGCGCGAGGCTGAACCACTGCTTTCGGCCATTGCCGGGAGCTCGGTGACAGTGACATGCAAGGCGCCCCGCGCGTTGCCCACCCCGCTGATCCAACGCGAGTCGCTGGAACGGATTCTGGTGAATCTGGTGCGCAATGCATCGCAGGCAATCGAGCTTTCGGCGACCAAGCGCCACGGAAATATTCGGATTACGCTGGCGACGATTGCTGGTCAGATGCGGCTGACAGTGGAGGACAACGGGCCGGGCATGCCGGTGACAACCGCAGCCTCATTCATCTCTCCAACGCCGCTGCCCCCGGGCGCGACGCGCGGGCTGGGGCATCGCATTGTGCATGAACTGGTGACCGCGAGCGGCGGCACGCTCACGTTACGCGTACGACCAGGCCGCGGAACGACGATCAACATTCTCTGGCCGGTACCTTCGACCCAAACACCAGTGCAGCCGGCACCCGCGAACAACAGCGGCAGCAGGCGCCTTGGAGCAGCTACATGTTAGATCGCAAGTCTTCTTCTCTCTCTGTTACAGACAAGTCACCGATTTCAATAGCGACAGCGAAAGCACGAGCGATGGGCGGGCCGGCTCTTGTGCCCGCGGGCAAGCCAGGGCCGATACGCACCATGTCGAGCCCGAGCACGAACTCCCAGGAAAGCAGGCTTCCGCAGATGCACCTGCTCATCGTGGACGACGATGCTCCGGTGCGCCACGCGTGTGCGGAGATCGCCACGTCGCTTGGTTTTGTGGTGCTGATAGCGGACTCGGTGCCTTCGGCGCGAGCTGTGCTGGAGCGCAGCCCGATCGACCTGATCCTGCTGGATTTGAAACTGCCGGGGGGCGGCGGCCTGACATTGCTGGAGGAGGTGCGTTCGAAGGCACCCGACACAGTGGTGGTGGTGATGACGGCGTTCGCTACGGTGAACTCGGCCGTGGAGGCGATGCGAATCGGCGCGGGCGACTACCTGACCAAGCCGTTTTCTCTGGAAGAGCTATCAACGGTACTGGAGCGCGCGGCGCACCGCCGGGCCTTCGATGCGGAGTCTCGCTCGCTGCGAGAGCGGTTACGCAGCGGGCGCGGGATGGGCAATCTGATCGGCAGCTCGCCGGCGATGGAGAAGCTGTACCGCATTCTTTCGAAGGTCGCGAGCACGACGCATCCGGTGCTGTTGGTGGGCGAGCCGGGGACTGGCAAGGAGCTGGTCGCGCGCACGATCCACGGCAACGGACCCAGCGCAGACAAGCCGTTTATAACGGTCGATTGCGCGTCCGTGGTGCCTTCGCAGATCGAGGCAGAGCTGTTCGGTTATGTAAAGGGCGCGCTGCCGACAGCGACCCGGAACAAGACCGGCCTCCTGGCAGCAGCCGAGGGTGGAACGGTGTTTCTGGATGAGATTGCAGACCTGCCGCTGGAGTTGCAGACGCGTCTGCTACGTGCTCTGCAGGATCGCGAGGTACGGCCGATTGGCGGTACTTCGAGCTCTCCGATCAATGTGCGGATTCTGGCCGCGACGAATCGCGATCTGAGCGGCATGGTGGAGACCGGGCGCTTTCGTAAGGATCTGTACTTCCGGTTGAATGTGGTGAATCTGCTGATCCCGCCGCTGCGGGATCGCAAGCCGGACATCCCGCTGCTGGCGGCGCATGTGCTGGACCGAATTCGCCGCGATAATGGTCTGGCTTACACTTTTGCCGACGACGCGCTGCACCTGCTGATGGAGTACGACTGGCCGGGCAACATTCGGGAGTTGGAGCACGCGATCGAGCGTGCTTGCGCGCTTTCTAGCGGGCCGGTGCTGCACCTTGGCGACTTTCCGACACAACTGCAGGACCATCGCAACCATCAGCATCGCGCGCATGAGGAGGTCAGCGAGGCGCCAGTACCGGCCGCACGGATCGGATCGCCGCATACGCCGACCGAACCACATGTGGTGCTTTCGATTGCGGAGCTGGAGAAGCAGGCCATCATCAACACAATTCGCGAGCTGAAGGGCGACAAGCTGATGGCGGCGCGACTACTCGGGATCGGCAAAACGACGCTGTATCGCAAGCTGAAGGAATACGGCTTAAGCGACGAGATGCTGTAGCTGATCGCAAGTTGTACTATCGCGGCTGCAAGTTTAGGCACAACAACTGCGTAAGTGATTTTCATCCACCGGGCCTTGAACGTAGGACTAAACCCCAGCGATTTGTATTGAAGCCAAGAGTTAACGATTCGGTTACACCCTTGTTCGACTGCACGATCTGCCTGAGTTCCACGGAGAGACACGTTATGACGATTATTCTGCTGATTGCTGCGGAGGCGACAGCTGTGCCCGTGGCTGCCGCGCTGCGTGAGCAACTATCGGTTGAGGTACAGACTGTTCCCAACCGGCGGTCGGCGGTGGCCAATTTACGCCGCCACGACTACTCACTGATTGTCATGGAAGAGAGCCTGAGCAACCTGGACCCGGAGGCTGCAGACCAACTGTATAAAGCGGCGGCGGGTGCTCTGCTGCTGGAGGTAAACTTCGGCCTGTCGAATACGCAGCGCATTGTGCGGCAGGTAAGGGCGGCGCTGACGCGGCGGGCCCTTGATCGCGCTCAGGCACGTTCGGCGGCAGCGGTGGCGCTGACCAACGAACTGAATTCGGCACTGGCGGGACTGTTGCTGGAGTCGCAGCTCGCGCTGCGCGAGGCAACACCGGCGCAACGGCCGAAGTTGTTGCATGTGGTGGAACTGGCGGCGGATTTGCGGGATCGGCTGAGGGCATAAGGACAGAGATTCAGGAATAGAGCGTGCGTGTCGCCTCGTACCTCGGAGACGCGCAGCAGGGTGTGTACGCCCGCACTGCTCAGGTTGCTGCGACAAATACGGGGCTTCTCCACTCGGAATCACGAAGAAACGGAGAGGCTTCGGTCGCAATAACCGACAACAGGGGTGTGACCGTAAAGCGAGTCCCTCGCTACTCTCATGATGCTCTGGGCGTGATGACAAGGGTGGGGAGTGGGAGTGAAGCGCACCGACGCTTTGGATTCACTGCTCCCTGTTCTGTCCTGCTTCCCTCTGCCCTGCTCCCTGCGCCCTATTTAGTACAATCAGCAGCGAAGGCTGTTCTCACCGTGGCCGAAACATATTCGAAGGGGAAACAATGAAGCTAACACCAGGAAAGCTCGCTGGCCTGAAGGCCGTGTCCGACGCGCGCAATGTGATCGCAGCAGCTGCAATGGACCAGCGTGGTTCACTGCAGAAGTCCCTCGCCAAGGAGCGCGGAGCGGAGGCCACCGGCAAGGACCTTGAGATCTTCAAGAGCCTGGTGACGGATGTTTTGACGCAGCACGCTTCGGCGATTCTGCTGGACCCGGAGTTCGGTCTTCCTGCCTCGCATGAGCGCCATGGCAAGGGCCTTCTGCTGGCGTATGAGAAGACTGGCTACGATGCGAATACCCCCGGACGCCTGCCCGACCTGCTGGATGTGTGGAGCGTGCGCCGCTTGAAGGAAGCAGGTGCGGACTGCCTGAAGATTCTGCTCTACTACACCCCGCTTGAGAAGCCAGAGATCAACGAGATCAAGCACGCCTGGATCGAGCGGATTGGCGATGAGTGCCGCTCGCTCGACATTCCGTTCTTCCTGGAGTTTGTCGGGTACGACGAGAACGGAGCGGATGAAAAGTCCGTGGCTTATGCAAAGAAGAAGCCTTCGGTCGTAGCGGGCGCGATGAAAGAGTTTTCAATGGACCGTTACGGCGTGGATGTGCTGAAGGTCGAGGTGCCGATCGTGATGGAGTTTGTCGAAGGCACGAAGGCGTTCAAGGGCGAGGCGGCGTACACCCGCGAGGAAGCGCTCGGGCTGTTCCGCTCGGTGGGCGAGTCAACAGAGAAGCCCTTCATCTACCTTTCAGCGGGCGTGTCCAACCCGGTGTTCATCGAGACGCTGGAGCTGGCGGGCGAATCCGGTGTAGCCTTCAACGGCGTGCTGTGCGGCAGAGCAACGTGGAAGGACGGCATCCCGATTTATGCAAAGCAGGGCGAGGCTGCCTTCCGTGAGTGGCTGGAGACGGTGGGCGTCGAGAACATTGAGAACGTGAACAAGGCCCTGCAGGCGGCGACGCCGTGGACGAGCAAGGTGCAGAGCGCATAAAACGTAAGTTCCAAACACCATCAAGCCCCGCTCGCGATTCCTTCGCAGGCGGGGCTTTTTACTGAAACGGGAAACGTTACCCTGATTAGCGACTTCGGTCTGCTGGCGTTGGGTCGTCCATCGTTTAACCTCAGCCCATGGCAGTACCCCGGGCCCCCTTTGTGTTGATTCTGTTGCTGAGTTGGCTGCATGCGAATGCGCAAAAGCTGACGTTTGCGGCTGCGGAGCCCTACACAGAACAGCAGCTAGAGAGAGCGATGGGGGTGCGGGACGGAGAGCAGCTGAACGATGCTGCGGTGCGCGCCGCCTCGGCGCAGTTGAGCGAGACGGGGCTGTTCGACCTGGTGGCCGCAACGGCGGTGAACGATGGCAGCGAGATTCGATATACGCTGAAAACGGTGCCCGAGAACCGCCTGCTGACTCCCAGCTTTGCTAATTTTGTTTGGTTCACACCGGAAGAAATAGATCGCGAGCTGCGGGCGCGGGTGCCGCTTTATCGCGGTCTGGTGCCAGCGAGTGGAACGTTGGCCGATGGGGTGCAGGCGGTATTAGAGCAGATGCTAAGCGAACGTGGCGTGACGGCCACGGTGAGGCACACAGTAATCGAGCCAACGACGGCGCATCCGCTGCGCGTGATGAGCTTCCGCATTTATCAGCCGGAGGTGCTGCTAACGATACCTCGACTGAGCGGTATCGAGGAGTTGCAGCAGGGGCAGCAGAGTGCGGTGACCGATGCACTGGCTCGGCTGGCAGGAAGGCCCTATGTTGAGGGGGCGAGCGGGGTGACATTGCAGGAGTCTTTGCTAGGGCCGGTGCGCGATTTGGGGTACGTGGCGGCGAGGGTCGAGAACCTGCAGCGGACGGTGCGACCTTCGGCGATGGGGTATGAGGTGACGGTGACGGGCAGGCTGGTGCCGGGGGCGATATACACGCTGGGAGAGCTGATGTGGGCACCGACCCCGGCATACTCAGTGGCGGACTTTCAGTACGATCTGGACCAGCATCCGAAGGAGACGCTGCGGCCCGGAGCGGTGGCGAGCCAGCGGGCACTGGTGTACACCGAACTGCAGGTCGCGAATGTATACCATCTGCTGGGGTACATGGATGCCTACCTCGGCGTGATCGAGGAACGCGACGACGGGGCGCACACGGTCACGTATAAGCTGCGGGTTGTGCCGGGCGAACAATACCGTGTACGCCAGATACGCCTGAACGGCGCCCCGAGCGCAGTGGTGCTGGACTACAACACGAGCTGGACCATGCGGCAGGGCGATCTATACAACCCACTATATCTAGACAACTGGGTGAAGATGCACACGGAGCGGCATCAGTTCGACGGATACAGCATCCGGTACTTTGCGGCGACCGATGTTGACGCGCACCGGGTGGACCTGACGGTTACCTTCGTTTCTAAAACGCAGCCACAGGGAGGCTCTACCCCTTAATTGCCATTGCAAACGGAGAGAGTAGACCGTACCCTTGGCAAATCATGAGCTTCAACGTTCGACTGAAATCTGCCTTCGGCCCTGCGTGCCTCTTCGCGGCCCTGCTAGCCTTGCCGCGATTTGCGGGTTCCCAGAGTGCGACCCAGGTGCATCCGATTACGGGTCTGCCACTGCCTCCAGAGGATGGGCGACCGGCGACGCGGCTGGTGCCTGCGGCGATTCCTGGAACGACGAAGGCAACGGTGAAGTCTGCGCCAGCGGCGAAGCCCGTCGTGAAGACGGCGGCAACGCACACGTCAGAGAAGAAGTCGAAAAAGACAAAGCACGGACACCCGGTTAAGGCTGCGCCAGCTCCTGCAGTGGAGACGGCGGCAGCACCGCCTGCTCCGGCGGTGGCAGAGGAACCTGAGGCGGCAACTGTGTCCGCACCCAGACAGCAGGCGCATAAGTCGGCATCGCACAAAGGACATCACGGCAAGCACGACGCCGCCAATAAGGCGAAGCATGAGCCAGCCAAGCCAAAGCATCACGCGGTGAAGGCCGCGCAAGACGTTGCGAAGACGGAGCCACAGGTTGCCGCCGCGCCGATCGACAATACGGTACATCCGATCCGGCTGCCGTTGCCGCCGGACGAAGAGCCGGAGACGGTCGCAGTGGCTCCCAAGCCTGCGGTGACACCGAAGGTGGAGACGCCAAAACCAGCCGTCGAGGCGAAGCATGATGCGGTGAAGCCAGTTCCGGTGATGAAGCCAGCGGAGGTGAAACCCGCTCCTGCGACAGTGGCGAAGGTCGAGGCTCCGAAGGCTTCAGAGCCGAAGCACGAGGTACCGTCGACCGTGGCGCCGAAGATTGCTATGAAAGCGCCGGAGGCGGTGACGGAGCCCAAGCATGAGGTAAGAAAGCCCGAGGCTGTGCCTGCCCCTGCCACAGTGGCGAAGGTGGAGGCTCCAAAGGCTTCAGAGCCGAAGCACGAGGTACCGGCGACCGTAGCGACTGCGCCGAAGATTGCTGCGAAAGAGCCGGAAGCCGTGACGGAGCCCAAGCATGAGTTGCCAGCTCCCGTGACGGCGTCCGTTCCTGTGACGAAGGCCGTTGCCCCGACGGTCGTGAAGCCCGAAGCAGAAGTACCGAAACCCTCTGCTGTTATTGAGAATAAGCCTACGAGTCGGCCGCCGGTGACATCGGTTGAGGTGCCGACGGCGAAGGCTACAGCTCCGAGCGTGGTTGCGCCCAAGAGTGTGGTGGTCCCGAGCTCGGTGGTTCCCGACGAGATGTTGTCGAAACCTGTCCCGGCTGCACCAGCAACGACACCGAAACCTGCAAAGCCGTTACCGACGCTGAAACCGCGGACGACGGGTTCAGCCACAGTCGTGACGCCGCCTGCGGGAACTCCATCTGCGGCTGCGGCGGCCGCCGCAACCGGAACGGTAAGTTCTTCCGTGGTCGCGGCTCCCCCCATCCTTGCGCCACACGCTGTCGTTGCTGCGCCGCCAGTGATCGCACCGTCGCGAGCGGGTGCATCCGTGGTGGCCCCGCCAAAAGCGGTAGTGCCGAGTGCTGCGCCCGCACCGGCGGCGGCGATACCAGATGCATCTGCGCCACCACCTCCGCCTCCAGGTACGCTGGGACACATTATTTTTCAGGGCGCGGCGCCGTTCACCGACGCGGAACTAGCTCCTCTGACCGGGCTCACGATTGGGGCTAAGCCAACGAACGAGAGCCTGCAGATCGCCAGCAGCCGCCTGATCGAGACAGGGTTGTTCTCGAACGTGAAGGCGTCGTACGAGACGCCGAATGATATCGGCACGGCCACGTTTACGTTGGAGGCGTTGCCTGCCAGCCAGCTTGCACGTGTAAGTTTTGCGAACTTTGTATGGATGACACCGGCGGAGATCGAAGATACGTTGAGACTGCTGCCGCTGTATCGTGGCGTAGTGCCGATGGGCGGAAACCTGCGCATGGCGGAGTCGATCCAGGCGACACTGGAGGGAGCGCTCTCCGCGCGCGGCGTGCAGGCGACATTGACACATGAACTGATACCGCCGTCACCGCAGCATCCGTATACGGCACTGGAGTTCCGTGTATTGTCGCCGAACGTGGTGCTCGGCAGCGCATCGTTGTTCGACATTCCGCCAGCGCTGGTGAACCGCACGCTGAAGGCACAGGCCGACGCGGTGAAAGTGTCTTACAACGAGGGCATCGCGGGGACCACACTTTCGGACATCCTGCTGGCACCGGCGCGCAACGCCGGGTACATCGGCGCAAGGCTGTGGCACATCGAGCGCAAGCGGCATCCGCTGGGTAAGAACATCGTTTCGGTGGACTACGTGGCGCGCATGGATGCCGGGCCGATCTATACCGTACGGGCGCTGAGCTGGGAGCCCACATCTGTTCTGAGCAAGTCCGAGTTCGATCGGCTTGCTCCCCTGCATGTGGGCCAGACGCCGACGTCGGATGCGGTGGCCGCGACTCAGCAGGTGATTACCGATGCGTACTATGCGCAGGGATACATGGAGGCAAACATCAGCGCGAAGCAGGAGCTGGACACCAAGACTGGCGCGGCGTACTACACGTACAGCGCGGTGGCGGGGCCACAGTATCGCGTTCACCATGTGGAAGTGCGGGGTCTGAACGACGACGCTAAACGCGATTTCGATGCAGCTTGGACGATGAAGCCTGGCGACGTCTACAACGAGGGCTACCTTCTGAATTTCCTCAATGCGCATCAGAACATCACGTCGCTGAAAGGGTACACGTTTACGTACGACCGTTCGACAGCGCCAGATACGCATCAGGTGGATCTGACGCTGACGTTCAAGAAATAGAGAGGAACTGAGGGGCGATGCTTGCGTCAGACAAAAAACGGGGCTCTTCATTTCGCTGATCAAGGCAAGCGATCGCAGTTTGGCGTTAGGGTGACTCAGGACGCCAATGGTTGTGCCATGGTGGCATCGGCTAACATGGCTGAAGATGCCAGCTTCTCCTGCTCGATTGATCGATAAGCCAGCGCATATACCTGCGCTGGATGGGCTGCGGGGGGTCGCGGCACTCTCTGTTGTTGCGTATCACCTGCTCGTAGCTGGTTGGTCGTCGTCCACTACCCTTCACCTCATTCAGAAATTTGTCACGGCAGGTTGGGTCGGCGTGGATCTGTTCTTTGTGCTTTCCGGCTTTTTGATCACTGGCATTCTGGTGCGTTCTCTGGAGGACTCACCCGCGCAGCGTCCTTCGCAGTTCTTTAAAGCCTTTTACAGCCGCCGCGCGCTTCGCATCTTCCCTCTTTACTACGCAGTGCTGCTCTTCGCCATCGCCTTCCCGTATCTGCTTGACTTGCGCTGGAATGGTTTGCAGTGTTGTACCTTGCGGACCTGCAGAACAACATCGTCTTCGCGCATCGATCGACGCGGCTCAACCCAATCGGACATTTGTGGACGCTTGGCCTTGAGGAACAGTTCTACCTTCTGTGGCCACTGCTGGTCTATCGTTGCCGCAACCGTCGTCGCCTTCTCGTGGGCGCACTGCTGGCGTGCGGGGCAACACTCGCTCTGCGCATCTTGCTCTGGTCGCATGGTGTGGGACAGCCCATTATCTCCAACAGCACGCCGTGTCGACTCGATGGCCTGCTCCTTGGTTCATCCCTTGCGCTTGCGCTGAACGGCGGGCTGCTTGCGCAGGCGCGGGCCAGGCTGGTTCAGCTCGCCCTGCCGCTCTGCCTTGGAGCGCTGGCGACGATCCTGCTCATCGGCGTTGCCCGCAACACCTGGGCCTATGAAGACCCGGCCGTTTACACTGTGGGCTATACCCTGCTCGACATCTTCTTCGCCATGCTGATTCTGGTGTCGCTCCAACCTCATACCCGGCTGGGAAGCGTGCTCTCGTTGCCCGCCTTACGCGGCGTAGGACGCTATAGCTATGGCCTTTACGTGTACCACTTACCGATCGCGTACTGGCTTACGGCGCCACTGAGGAAGATCTTCGATGCGCACCACACCAAGCTCTTCGGCGTGTTGATATCCGCTGTCGTGGTGACGACAACTTCCCTGCTGGTGGCGGTTTGCAGCTATCACCTTTTCGAGAAGCGGTTTCTGGGCTGGAAACGGCTGTTCCCATACGCTGCAAGTACGTGAGAGCTCGCGCAGGGTAACAAGAGCGGTGTTTTGGGGATGGGAACTTTCGATGAACCGGGTGCGTCTAAATTGTAAGGATGCCCATAGGAAGCCTTACACTCGAGCTCGGAATCGGGCATGCGCAGTCGCTCAAAGACCGCCGTCAGGTGGTGCGGTCTCTGAAGGAGAGGTTGCGCCATGGGTTCAATGTGTCGGTCGCGGAGCTGGACGACGCGGTGGTGTGGAACCGGGCGACGCTGGGCGTGGTGGCGATCTCGAACTCGGCGGGATACTTGGCCGGGCAGCTGCGCGAGGTCGAAGAGGCCGTGCGCCGGCTGGGGACGGGGCTAGGATGCGAGCTGCTGGACAGTTTCCTGGAGAGCGACGTTCTGTTGGAGATGCCTGCAGATCATGAAGAAAATGACACTGCAGATCCGCTAGATACCAGTGCTACCGGCTGACAACGCGAAATAAGTCGGCGTACGAAGACCTCGCAAGGCAAGCGTGCGGTGATAACCTGAACTGTCGATACTTATGCCAGAACAAAGAGCCAGAACCTACCACCGCGGTCGCGTAGCCAGCACCTTCACCGAAGAGATCACTGCCATGCTTGAAGGCGAGCTCTCCGATCCACGCATCGCTCCGTGCCATGTCACCGAAGTGATCCTAGCCCCCGGCGGGAAGAGTTGCCGTGTGCTGATTGCTGTGACGGGATCAGAAAAAGAAGAAAAGGAGACCCTCGAGGGGCTGATGACGGCGCGCGCGTACATTCGCAGCGAGATTCGATCTCGGATGGGGGTACGTCATGTGCCTGAGCTAACGTTTGCCATCGATCGATCCGAAAAGGTAAATGCGCGCATGGATGAGCTTTTCGGGCGGATGGAGAAGCGCAAGGAGAAAATGGAGAGGCGCGCCACGGCGAAAGATGCGGCCGCGAAAGAAACTGCGGTGCAGGAGATCGCTGTAGACGGAGCTCGCTTGGAAGACACGGAGGCGAAAGATCTCTCCAACTAAATGATGCTTTACCGAAAAATCAAAGAAATCTCGAGTTTTCCACCATCCAGTTATGGCATTTGATACGTAATAAAGCGGGCGGCGTTGCGTAGATGTCCTTTTTGAAGCCTATGACCATGACGAACGAACAGTCGATAACGACACTGCTGGGTTTGATACGGGAGCGCCACAGTTTCGTGGTGACCTCGCACGCGAGACCGGACGGAGACGCGATCGGCTCTGCACTCGGGATGATGCATCTTCTGGAGGCTATGGGTAAGGAGGTCGTGGTCGCGTTTGCGGACCCGATTCCTGAGCCGTTTGATTGCCTTGAGGGTGTCAATCGCATCCTACCGGCACTGCCAGGAAAAGTGCCGGACGCGGCGATCATTCTGGAATGCGACTCGGTGCACAGGACTGGCTTCGCACAGATACCGGCTCGGTTCACGATCAACATCGACCACCATCTAAGCGGTCGTGACTATGCGGATTTCAACTGGATTGATGCGAAGGCCTGCGCCGTAGGAGCACTGGTATACGATGTTGCGCTTGCGGCCGGCGTGCCGATTTCAGCGGCGATGGCGGATTGCCTCTATACCGCCGTGCTTACGGATACAGGCTCATTCAACTATCCGGGCACGAATGCCGCCACCTTCGCCCTGGCTGAGCATCTGGTGCAGTGCGGCACGAATGCGAACCGCATTGCGCAAGCGATGTACTTTTCAAACCCGGTCAGCAAGGTGCGGCTGCTGGGCATGGCCCTCAGCAAGATGGTGATACAGGGTGAAGTGTGCTGGAGCGTTATCTCGCAGGAAGATATGCGGGTTGCGGGGGCGTCCGTGGAGGACTGCGAGGGCGTGGTCAATCACTTGATCGGCATGGCAGGCATCGAGGCGGCGATCCTGTTGCGGCAGCAGCCGGACCTGAACGAGTACCGGCTAAGCCTGCGCAGCAAGGGCATCGGCAAGGTGGATGTGTCGGCGGTAGCGGAGCATTTTGGCGGCGGGGGCCATCGCAATGCCAGCGGCTGCACGCAGTTTGGCACAGCGGCAGACATTACGGAACGGGTGATCCAAGAGGTGGACCATCAACTGAAGCCAGGCAATGGGCCCGCGACGACGACGCCTGCGAGCTCTCACGAAACGTCCTCAAGTCTGTTAGCCTAAGGAACGTTTGTAGGCGACTGGCATTTCCTGCCAGACAGGCTGCGAACCCACACGCTGACTCTTGACGGACACTCCCCAATCCGTAACGCTACCGGCTGCCGACGCCACCGGGTCTAGCTTCACAGGCTCCCGCTCCCCCGCATCCGATGAGGTCGGTCGACCTTCGGGGCCGATGGGTCGGCTGCGCGGCTTTCTGAAAGAGCATTTGGGTGCGGACCTCGGCGAACTTGCCGTGCTGCTGATCTTCAGCGGCTACTTTCTTTTTTATGGTCTTATGCCTTACTTCGGCGGCGATCAGCTGGGACTGGTGGGCGCAGATGAGCCGAGATATGCGCAGATCGCCCGTGAGATGCTGGCAGCGCATACGGACGAATGTAGGGTACTGAACGCCGGCATTATGCCGCACAGCGTACGGCCGGCCGATCTGAAGGCGTCCTACTCCTGCCTCATCAGCGGCACGATTACGCCGATTCTGTATGGCACTCCGTGGCTGGAAAAGCCGGCGCTGTATTACTGGCGCACGATGAGCTTTTACAAGGAGCTCGGCGTCTCCGACTGGTCCGCGCGAATTCCTTCCGCGACCGGCGCTCTTGCGCTGATTATTTTGGCGTTCCTACACTTGCGACGATTCCGACCCGGCGGGCATCTGGACGCCGCTCTCATCATGGTGAGTTGCGTGGCGATCGTGGCCTTTGCGCGAGGGGCTTCCACGGACATGCAGCTCGCCGCGCCGTTCTGCATTGGCATGCTTGGCTGGTACGCCTGGTACGAAACTGGCAAAAAGTTCTGGCTGTTCGATCTCTACTTCTTCAACGCGGCCGCAACACTCGCCAAAGGTCCAGTCGCCCCCTTCATGGCGCTTGCCATCATCTGCCTGTTTCTAGGACTTCGTCGTGAGTGGTCAGCCCTACGTCGAACGATCTGGATTCCCGGCGTCATTCTTTACCTGGCGATGGCTCTGCCCTGGTACATCGCGGTACAGCGCCGCAATCCCACGTTCTTCCGTGAGTTCATCATCGAGCACAACATCGAGCGCTTCGGTTCTGACCTCTATCACCATCATCAGCCCGCTTATTACTACCTTGTCGTTCTGATACTGGGCCTCATGCCATGGACGGTACTCTCCATCCGGGCTCTGATCGATGGTTTCGCCATCTCGATTGCTGAATGGAAAACCCGCTTCAAGCCGCAACGCTATGTCGGCCACATTCGCGCAGGCGATGCCTTCCCCGAGTTCCTGGTCCTGTGGGCGCTTTTTCCTGTCGTCTGGTTCTCGTTTTCCGGCTCTAAGCTTCCCGGCTACATCCTGCCCGCGATCCCGCCGATCTGCATTCTGACCGGCGACTACCTCTTTCGCATTCGGCGCGTCGGCATCCCGATCTGGCTGCGCAATTCGCACGCCGCGGCCACAGGGCTGGTAACGTTCGTGCTACTGCTGTGCCCGCAATACATGGTGTATCAGCGCATCGTGCCTGCGCCGATCGAGTTCGTAAAGGCTACCATCGGCGGTTTCCTCGCAGCGCTGCTGGTCATCTTTGTGGTGAAGCGCAGTGGGGTGAGCCACATCCGAACGGCCACTTTGATCCCGCTGGCTCTGCTGCTGTACTTCCTATTGGGGCGCAATGGGCATCTGTTGGACTTGAACTACTCTGCACGACCGTTGGCCCGGCAGATTGCGCAGGCAGTGCCTGACAGCACACCCGTCGCGCAGTTCGATGTGCGACGCGACATCGTCTACGGGCTTGCCTTCTATCGCAACCGCGAAGTGTTGAACTACAACGTGAGCGGTGTGCCCACCGAGGCCCACATTCTCGTGATCCCAACGCAGCATACCGGCGACCTCGAACACCTGCTCCCCGGACGCCTGTACCAACAGCTATTCCTCTACGAGACGCAAGGACTGTCCGTCTATAAGGTCTATCCCCTCAAATAGACGCGTCGTTCTATCTCACCCCACACAGCACCCCAGGCAGGTCAGCACGTACCGACCGATCCGGAATGCAACAATGCAGAGACGGGATGTCTACGACGCCTAAACTCGAGATTCTCGACCTGCGCCACTTCTCTGCGGCGCAGTTAGGACCTTTGCTGCGCGATGAGGCGGCGCGCTGGCAGCAGCGGCTGCACTGGAACTACGACCAGGCCACGACCATCGTGCTCGATTACCTAGATGGACGTATTCTCCCCGGCTTCGTGGCCGTGGACGCCGATGGCGGGCGTATTTGCGGCTATGCTTTCTGTGTCTTCGAAGGCGCAAAGGCTGTTATCGGCGACATCTATGCCTTCGGTGAGACCGACACGACCAGCAATCCCGTCGGCGAAACCCTGCTGCGCCACATGCTGGAGATGTTACAGGCCACGCCTGGAGTCGACCGGATCGAGTCGCAGCTTCTGATGTATCCTTCCGGGTCGCTGGCAACACCCTTCGAGACGTTCGGCTTTCATTGCCACCCGCGGCTATTTATGTCACGCGACATAGTAGCCATGGAGTCGACGGGGCAGCGGCCGACAGAGGTGTTTCAACATCACGGGTTAACGTTGCAGACCTGGCACCCGATCTTCTACGACGCGGCAGCGGGGCTTATCCATCGGTGCTACGCGGGTCACATGGATTCGACCATCAACGACCAGTACCAGACCTACTATGGAGCCCAACGGTTCCTCCACAATATCATCCGATTTCCTGGCTGCGGGCTGTTCGATGCGGAGAACTCGTTTGTGCTTCGCGATAGCCGCTCGAACGAGATGAAAGCGATTCTGCTCAGCTCGCGCATCCGTTCGGATGTCGCGCATATCACGCAGTTGTGCGTCGCTCCAGCGTTGCGCGGACAAGGCATCGGTCGTGCCTTGCTACAGCATTGCAGCGATACGGGAGCGGCGCGCGGCCTTACCAGCTTGTCCCTCACCGTGACGGAAGCCAATACCGGGGCGCAGAAGCTTTATCGTAACAACGGCTTCGTACCAAAGCATCGTTTCGACGCGATGGTATGGGACAAGTCATTCGGCGCACACTAAGATCGCAAATGCACGTTTCCACAAGGTGAGGCCAGTGGGGAGATGAGAGTGACTCGATATGGCCGTGCGACATCCAGCAATGATTTCGCTCTCAATCAGCTGTCAGCGCAGCGTGTAAAGCGCCATATTCTGCGCGAGGGTGCCAGACCGGAGGAGCAGCGCGATCACGCCTTTCGCCGCATGATCCTGGCCATCCCCGCAGGCAGCGTCAGCACCTACGGAAAGGTCGCGGCAGCGGCTGGGTATCCGCAGTATCACCGTGCCGTGGCACGATTGCTGCGCACGGATCCCCCGGATAGCGTGCCCTGGCACCGCGTCCTCGGCGCAGGCGGAGAGATCAAGCTTCCCGGCGAAGCAGCGCGCGAGCAGCGAGCTCGGCTCAAACTGGAAGGCGTTCGCTTCAAAGGAGATCGCGTGGACATGGACCATCACGAGCACCTCTTCAACACGTGGGAGATCTCCGAGTGAACCGAATCGAACTGGAGCGTGATGATCACACCGGTGTGCTGGACTACACGCTTGACGTCGCGGGGACGCTCTCCATCTGGCATGTCGAGGTACCCGACGCGCTCCGCGGCCAGGGCTTCGGCGGCGAGCTCGTCGAGAAGGCAAGGCAGCTGGCAAACGAGCATCAACTAAAGCTGAACCCTATCTGCACATTCGCGAAACACTACCTCGACCGGCATCAATAGCGAAGCCGCAGTTTTAGGCTGCGGCTTCGCTGGATAAGCTATCTGCGAACGACTACTCAACGTGATAGTTCGGAGCCTCACGGGTGATCACCACATCGTGCACATGGCTCTCGCGCAGGCCAGCACCGGAGATGCGGATGAAGCGAGCCTTCTCCTGCAGCTCTTCGATCGTTGCGCAACCGAGGTAGCCCATGCCGGATTTGAGGCCGCCAACAAGTTGGTAGATCATGGCCTCCAGCGGTCCGCGATGCGGCACGCGGCCCTCGATACCTTCAGGCACGAACTTAGCGAGGCGGTTGCCGCTGTTGGCTTCACGCGACACCACTGAGGTGCGCGATCCGTCGCCGTTCAGATCATCCTTGCCTTGGAAGTAGCGCTCACCCGAGCCTTGCGCCATCGCGCTCAGCGAGCCCATGCCGCGGTAAGCCTTGAAGCTGCGTCCCTGATAGAGGATTGTCTCTCCTGGGCTCTCATCGACACCGGCAAAGAGTGAGCCCATCATGCAGACGCTTGCGCCCGCAGCCATCGCCTTCGTAATGTCGCCGGAGTACTTGATGCCACCGTCCGCAATGATCGAAACACCACTTCCCTTGGCAGCGCGGTACGCCTCGGCAATCGCTGTGATCTGCGGCATACCTGCTCCGGTGACCATGCGCGTGGTGCAGATCGAACCGGGTCCAATGCCTACCTTCACCGCATCGGCACCTGACTCGATCAGCGCCTTCGTACCCTCGTAGGTCGCTACGTTGCCAGCGAAGAGGTCCACATCGGGGAACGCCTTCTTCACCTCACGAACGGCTTCAAGCACGCGCTCGGAATGGCCGTGAGCGGAATCAATGGCGAGGGCATCTACGCGGAACTTCACCAGCTCGGCTGCGCGCTCGAGATAATCGCCTGTGGCACCGATCGCTCCTGCCACTCGCAGGCGTCCCTGTGCATCCTTGCTCGCATTCGGATACTTCAACTTCTTCTGGATGTCCTTGACGGTGATGAGACCCTTCAACTCATAGGCATCGTTCACCACAAGCAATTTCTCGACGCGGTGCTCGTGCAGGATCTCTTCGGCCTGCTCCAACGTGGTGCCGACGGGGACCGTGATGAGATTCTTCTTGGTCATCACATCGGCGATAGGAATGTCTGTACGCGAGACGAAACGCAGATCGCGATTGGTCAGAATGCCGACCAGCTTGCCCTTGGTCGTTACCGGCACACCGCTGATCTTGAAGCGACGCATCACATCGAGTGCGTCAGAGATGGGACGCTCAGGCTCGATGGTGACCGGGTCAACGATCATGCCGCTCTCGGAGCGCTTTACCTTGTCGATCTCGCCTGCCTGCTGCTCGATGGTGAGATTGCGATGCACCACACCCAGTCCGCCCTGCTGGGCAATGGCAATCGCGAGCCGCGATTCGGTTACAGTGTCCATGGCAGCGGACATGAGCGGGGTCGCCAGGGTGATGCGTTTGGTCAGCTGAATCTGGGTGCTTACCTGGGTCGGCACAACTTCGGAATAGGCCGGTACCAGCAGTACGTCATCGAACGTTAAGGCTTCGGGAATATGGCTCTCGATCATAATCATCTATTGTTGCACCATCCCGGCTTAAATTGGATAAACGGGACTCCCCCGCATCCGCCTATCGGCCAGATCAGTGTCCGTTTGAAACTCCGTCGACCCTGTTATCGTTTACTCCTCAGCACCCATACAGCAAACCAGCGAGGCACATCCGCATGAACCCCAGACAGTCTCTGGCAGCAGCATCGTCTTTCGTCATGGTCACAGCGCTTTTCTTTGCAACATCTGGGCTGGCCCAGAACGCGATCGGCTATCAGAAACCGCCCGCTGCTATCGAGCAGCTGTTAGACGCCCCACCAACTCCTTCGGCCTCCGTTTCGCCCAATGGGGCAACATTGCTGATTGCAGAGCCGCAGAGCTTCCCCACGATCGCTGAAGTCGCCCAACCGCGCTACCGGCTCGCTGGCATTCGTTTCAATCCGCGCAACTCCGGTCCCAGCGTCACGGCCGACAGCATCAGCCTGCGCCTGCAGGCCACCTCACCCGGCTCGCCCAAAGCTATTACCGGTCTACCGCTGAACCTCCGTGCGTCCGATGCCTCCTGGTCTCCTGATTCGAAGCACATCGCCTTCGTACAGCGGGCTCCTACAGAGCTGCAGCTGTGGGTGATCGACGTGGCCGCGGCGCACGCTCATCGCGTCGGCCTGGTGAAGCTGAACGCCGTGCTCGGGCGGCCCTGCGTGTGGTTGCCAAACTCCTCCGGCCTCGTCTGCAAAACGATCTCTTCTACCCGCGGATCCGCACCGAAGACCAGCGATGTACCCACCGGCCCTCACATCTCGGAGAATCTCGGCAAGGTGACGCCCGCGCCGACATACGAGGACATGCTCTCGACCCCGGACGACGAGAATATCTTTGAATACTACGCGAGCTCGGAGCTAGCCGAAGTCCCCCTGATCGGCCCCGTCCATGCCCTGCCGGTCAAGGGGCTCATTGCGAGTCTCAGCCTGTCTCCTAACGGCCACTACGCTCTCGCCGGCATCCACCATCGCCCGTTCAGCTATACCGTGCCGTATGAACGCTTCCCGCTGAAGACAGAAATCTTGCCCCTCAAGAGCGGTGGGGCCAAAGTTCTCCACGACGCGCCGGTTATCGACAACCTCCCTATCTCCCGCGATGCTGTCGAACCCGGGCCCCGCGACTACCAGTGGCGCTCCGATGTGCCTGCAACACTCGTGTGGGTCGAGGCTGCAAACGATGGCCTGCCTACTCCCAAGGCACCTGTCGCAGACTACGTAAAAGCCCTGCCCGCGCCTTTCACCGGCGAGCCAACGACCATCCTTGAAGCTCCCTTGCGCCTCGCTCGCGGCTTTGGTGCCGGTCGCAGCATCTCCTGGGGGAATGACCACCTCGCCGTCGCCACCGTCTCGCGCTTCTCCGACCGCAAGTCGATGATCCTCGCCTTCGATCCCTCCACCCCAGGCAAGATCACGACGCTCTACCAAGGCTCTTCGCAGGACCGCTACCGCAACCCGGGGCGTCCTCTTACCGTTACGAATGAGAACGGACATCCGGTTCTGAAGCTCACGCCAGACGGCAGCGCGCTCTACTTCGTCTCCGAAGGCGCCAGTCCGACCGGCGACAAGCCGTTCCTCGCAACGATGCCTCTGGCGGGCGGCAAGGAGACCATTCTTTTCCGATCCGCCGATCCCTACTACATCCAGCCGATCGACCTGCTGCCAGGCGACAGGCTCCTTGTCCGACGAGAATCGCAGATAGAGTCGCCGAATTACTTCATCGCTTCGCTGGCTGCTCCCAGCGAGCCTCTAACTCAGATCACCAGTTTCCCGTCACCCTATGCGGGCATCAATATGCCTTCGCACCAACTGCTACATTACAAACGCGCGGACGGACTGGAGCTCACGGCTACGCTTTGGCTTCCCTACGGCTATGACAAGTCGCAGGGCCCGTTGCCCACGCTCATGGAGGCCTATCCCGCCGAGTTCAAGACCCGAGCTGCCGCTGCACAGGTAGCTGGCTCGACGAATCGATTCCCCACCTTCGGCTGGGGCGGGTCGCCCGTCTACTTCACGCAGATCGGCTATGCCGTGCTTGAGAACGCGGCGATTCCTATCATCGGCGAGGGCGATAAGCAGCCCAACGATACCTACGTTGAGCAACTCGTTGACGGCGCGAAGGCAGGCGTTGAAGCTGGAGTCGCTACCGGCACTGTCGACCGCAGCCGCGTCGCAGTCATGGGCCATAGCTACGGTGCCTTCATGACCGCCAACCTGCTTGCACACACCGACATCTTCCGGGCAGGCATCGCCCGTTCAGGCGCTTACAACCGCACGCTTACTCCCTACGGCTTCCAGAACGAGGAGCGTACCTATTGGCAGGCGACCGAGGTCTACCACGACATGTCGCCCTTCAGTTTCGCCGACAAGATCAAGACACCGATCCTGCTCATCCACGGCGAGGCCGACGACAACACCGGCACCTTCCCCATCCAAAGCGAGCGTTTTTACGCTGCGCTGAAAGGACAGGGAGCGACGGTACGCCTCGTCTTCCTGCCGTTGGAACCTCACCATTACGGGGCGCACGAGAGCCTGCAGCACATGCTTTGGGAGATGGGCCGATGGCTCGACACCTACGTGAAGCCGCAAGCACTACCCACCAACAAGCCGGGCGAGTAGTACTGCCGTGTGGCTGGCGGCCGATCCGTTCGGGGTCGGCCACACGTCCTCGACCAAGGAACTACTTCCTGTCGCGCGGTGTCTAATCACCTATGAAGCGCCTGCTGCTTTCCTTCGCCTGCATGTCCGCCATCTTGGCATCCCCCTCCGCTCCGGCGCAAGGCACTCCTCAATCAGCCCCGATCGCCTTCGACGTGGCTTCGGTCCGCCCCAGCAAGCCCGGTGCTCCACAGAACAACAACGTCCCTCTGGACGCTGGTAACGTCTACGGTGCGGTGAATCCAGACGACGCCCGCAGTGCTGCCGGAGGCCTCTTCATCGCCACGCACCAGGCTCTCTGGCGTTACATCTCGTTTGCCTACAAGCTCTCCGGCACCCAGGAACTTGCGCTGCGGTTCAACATGTTCTCCGGCGCGCCCAAGTCTGGAGCGCCTCTCTGGGTAACGGGCAGCTTCACCGGCGGATCTGACTACTTCGACATCACGGCCCGCGCTCCGGCCGATACCTCCGTCGACCAGATGCGGCTCATGATGCAAGCCCTGCTTGCGGACCGCTTTCACCTGGTAATCCATTACACCTCCGCCGATGCCCCGGTTTCTGCTCTTGTCCTCGTGAAAACCGGTGCCACGGGCCCCCATCTCCAACCACATCCTGCCGCCGATGCCTGCAAGCTTCCCAGATCCGAGAAGCTTGACCCGACTGCGGACGCGACCCCTCACAAGGCAGCTTTTACCTCCTCCGTGGGAGCGCTTCCTCCGCTCTGCGGTTTGATCGCCCATGTACCGTCTGCGGATCCCGGACAGCATTATGGAGGCCGCGCTGTGCCCCTTGCCCTGCTCGCCACCTCCCTGCCCACGATGACGGGGCTTGCTGCTATGCCTCGTCCCGTGGTCGATGAGACTGGCCTCTCAGGGCTCTACGACTTCACCCTGAGCTGGGTGCATGACTCCACACCGGATGACTCTTCGGTTGCTGACAACGTCTCAAACTTCCGTGACGCGCTGAAAAAGCAGCTGGGCGTCACGTTGAAATCCGATCACGCACCGATCGACTTCCTGATCGTCGACCACGTCGAAAAGCCATCAGAGAATTAGAGCGACACGCCTTTACTGTCTGAAGAAGGTGCTCGCGTAGGGACCAGTAATTTCCGGAAAAAATACTGGCGACGCCGAAGCGTAGCGTGTACGCTTTCCGCCATGTCCGAATTCCCTGTCAATCCGCAGCGCTTCGACCTGTACAAAAACTTCAAGTTTCGCGTGAAATGGGATGGCAAGTACGTCGCAGCCATCTGTCGCGTCACAGGACTCAATCGCACCACGGAGGTCATAGAACACCGAGAAGGTGGCGACCCCAGCACCAGTCGTAAGTCGCCAGGCCGCTCCAACTTCGATGCCATCACGCTCGAGCGCGGGCTGACACAGGACACTGCTTTTGAAGACTGGGCGAACCTCGTCTGGAAGTTTGGCGCCGGGCTCGGCTCAGAGTCCTCACTGAATGAGTTCCGCAAGGACATCGTCATCGAACTGTACAACGAGGCCGGTCAGCTAGTCCACGCGTATCACGTCTACCGCTGCTGGCCTTCGTCATACGAGGCGCTGCCGAGCCTCGATGCAAACGGTCCTTCCGTGGCCATCGAAAGCTTAACGCTGCAGAACGAGGGTTGGGTACGCGATACGTCTGTTACCGAGCCACCCCAAACCTGAACCCGTTCGGGTTGAGGCGCAGACGTTGCATCCCTTCGCCGCTACGCATACGCTAAACCTATGCCGTTGAACCTTCCGAACCTGCTACATCCTGTCGCCGACATTCCGCATCTCGACCGCCTTACGCCGCCCTCGGCTATTCCGGGCGGCAGCTTTGAGGTTACAGGGTCATCGCTGGTGAAGGATGGTGTGCTGCCTGAAGCCTTCTTTGGAGAGACACCTGCGTCGCTCGATCTCGCGCGACCCACACGTGCGCGCATCCGCGTGCCAGCCGGGGCTATCTCCTCCGATCTTTTTCTGCGTTATAGATCGCACGGCGACGAGGTCTCGTCCAACATTCTGCACGCCAACATCGGCGTACCCATGGCGGAGGAGTTGCACCTGACCTCGAACCCCGTGGTCGATGCAGAAGGAAATCTTTTTGCCATGGTCTCCGGCCCACGCGGCGAGACCGTACCTGTCTCCATCTATCGCATCGCGCGTGACCTGCAGATCACACCCTTCGTGCGCGGCCTGATGAACGTTTCGGCACTGGCGTTTAACGCCGCGGGGACGCTGTTTGCAAGCTCTCGTTCAGAGGGGACCATCTACCGCGTCACCCCCGATGGCAGCGTGACCACCTTCGCTGAGGGCATGGGTATTGCCACCGGGATCGCCTTCGACGCCAACCACAATTTATATGTCGGCGACCGCTCGGGGACGATCTTCAAACTCTCTCCTGCGGGCGAAATCTTCGTTTTCGCTACGCTGGAACCCTCCGTCGCCTTTTATCACCTGTGCTTCGCGCCGGACGGCAATCTACTTGTAACGGCACCCACAACTAGCTCCAACCAGCCTATTTACTCCATCGATCCCGACGGCAATACAAAGGTGTACTTCAGTGGGTTGGGGCGTCCGCAGGGCATGGCCTTCGATGTCGACGGCAACCTCTATGTGGCGGCTTCGCTACGAGGGGATAGGGGCATCGTTCGCATCTGGAAGTCGCAGACGACTGGCGAGATGCAGGCGGAGTTGATGGTCGCCGGCAACGACCTCGTTGGCCTCTGCTTCCTGGACGATGGTTGTGTCGCTTTAGCCGGGCATACAACGCTTTTTCATGCCGACCTGGGTATCGAAGGCAAGACGCTCATCTAGGAATAAGACGCTACCTTGTTTGACTCTGCAGCTATGAGAGCGGCCACAACTAGGTAGCGGCTTACGACCCTGCTGTGAAACAAAGTCGCATAGCGTCAACACCTCAAACCATGGCAGAGCAGCTTGACGACACTCGCCATCGCTCTAGTTCATCTTATTTCTTTGAATCTTCTCTGCTTCGATATAGTTCAGGCGTACCTGTATCTCCCACACTGCGCGCTGCGCTTTATAAACCCAGTCCTCCGGCTCACCGTCTGGAGGAAAGAGCTGCACACCCAGTTTGTTATCGACCAGATCATCCAGCATCGTGCGGATAGAAAAGACTTCCTGCTTACGCGTCTTACGCTGCATTGAACGGACCACGTAAAAGATGACACCGTGGATTACGGAAACCGCCACTGCGCAGATGGCTGCGGCCTTCCATGGAGAGAGATTATGGAAGAGTGCGAAGATAGACGCGACTACTAATAAGCCCGCCGCCGTAAGGACCAGCTCAATGTATCGCAGAAAACCTTGCATATACTTCAGTATAAGTCTCACAGACAGGAGAGAGCCCGAGGTTGTCTGACTCAGGCCCTCTTCGGCGTTTCATTTTGGGCATGTAGGCCTTTGCGTTTACTTTCCGCTCTCCGTGCTCTTGATGAAGGCTGCGACATCTGCGTGAAACTGCTTCAGGATGTCCTCCCGTACGTAGATCATGTGGCCCGCCTCGTAATAGTGGTAGCTGATGTTCGACTGCAGCGACTTCGGCATAGGCAGGTGATGCATCTCGTAGATGCCCTCGAAGTATGGCGTCGCGAGATCGTAGTAACCACCGGCGAGCATCACCTTCATCTTCGGGTTCATCTTCATGCGGTAGGCGAGGTCTGGCATAACGTTCGCGCCCGTCTCCACCCCGCCCGGAAAACTGCCACCACCACCGAAGCCGCGACCCGGCGGCGTGTGCGTCATGTTCCAATTAAAGTCGTTGCCACCCTGCCGACCACTCAGTAGATACGTCGCCTGCGACCCATATTTCAGATCCTTGTGCAGGTATTCATTGATCGCCGTATTCCAGGCCGAGGTGATTGCATCGCTTTGCGGATCGTAACCAATCGACGAAGCCAGCGGATCCATGTCTGGGCCTTGATAGCGGGTGTCGAGACGCCCCACCGACATATCCTCATCGACCTTCAACTCCTTAGAGAATTCGCCACCGGTTACCCGCAGGTCGGCTTTTAGCAGGTAGGCGACCGGAAGCCCGGTATATCCGTGCAGCTTCTCAGCCACAGCTTGCTTCTGAGCGTCAGGCAGTTCGCTGCCCTGCAACAGAGCCGTCATGTACTCACCCAGAGCGAACTTTTCCACCTCTGCCAGGAACGGCTTTAGCGCACCGGGCTGCGTCGGCAGCTTGTGATAGAACCAGGCGGTTGCCGCATACGTCGGCAAAGCCAGCGCATAGGCCTGATCGACCCCGGGGTTCGCGGTGGGTCCATCCACGCTGTTGTCGAAGCTGAGAATCTGCGAAAGCAAAATAACTCCGTTGAGATCGACGCTGCGCAGGTCGGCAGCGAGCACAGCCGACCGCGGCGTGCCGTAGCTCTCACCGAAGATATATTTTGGCGAATTCCAACGATCGTACTTGGAGAGGAAGCGGCGAATGAAGCGCTCGAAGGCATGCCCATCCCCGTCGACACCATAGAAAGCCTCAGCCTTGCCCTTACCGAAGGTGCGACTCAGACCAGTGCCGGGTGCATCAATGAACACCACATCGCTGACATCCAGCAAGGAGTATTCGTTCGACACAATGGTGTACGGCGCGCCTTCCTGGTGCTGCGTGTCGGGGGTCACAATCCGCTTCGGCCCAAAGGTGCCAAGGTGCAGCCACATCGTGGGCGAGCCTGGGCCGCCGTTGTAGATAAAGGTGAGAGGACGATGTTCGGCGGCTGCGTCCTTCTTAAAATAGGCCACGTAGAACATGCGTGCCGTCGGCGGCGCATCTTCCGCCTTCTCGGCCAGCTTCACTCCCGACTCCGGCAGCGGTTTGCCATCGAAGCCAATGGTCGCATCCTGCGGATCGCTGCCGCCAACCGTGAGCGTCCCTGCAACCGCCTTGTACGCAATTGCCTGCCCGCCCACTGCTACGCTGCCTTCCGTGATCGAATCCGGCGCGGCGTCGCCGGCCTTTGCAGCCATCGGCGGACGGACGCCGCCACCCTCGGGCTTCTCTTCCGGCTTATCCTGGGCCGACGCACTTAGGCCCATCCCTAAAGACAACACCAGCAACGCAGAGACACGACGACCGACAGCACTTCGCATAGGGCTTCATCCTCAAAATACTCAAGAATTGAACATCAAAAATTGTGGCGCGATGGCCTCAGTATACTCACAGGTCACGGCCTTCATTCACCTCCCGGTAAACTATGCAGGGAGCTGCATTATCGCCAACGCCGCCATCTTTCGCGAACCAACAGCAGCCGAAGCCGAGCTCGACCGGCTCCGTGCGCATCTCGCAGCACTGCGCTTAACGCTTACGGCGCGCGAACTCGCTCTCGGAGACCTTCGCGATCAGCTCGCCAGCTTCGAAGGCCGCTATCTCCGCCAGGTCGGCACACTCTATCGGCAGCTGGACGAGTGGGAGGAAAAGCTCGCTGAACTCCACGTCAAACACTACCCTGCCCCGCCCGCGCCCTATTTCCCCGAACCCGGCTCTCTTGAACCCACCAGCTCAGCCCCAGTCCTCGACCTGAAAGCCCTCTTCCGCGAATTAGCCAAGCGAATCCACCCTGATTTCGCCATTGACGCGCACGACGCCTATCGGCGCACGCGTCTAATGGCCCAGGCGAACGACGCGTACCTCCGCGAAGACGCTGCTGTGCTGCAGCGCATGCTGAACGGATTCGACCCCATCACTGGTCACACATCGGCAGAAGCGATCGAAGCCGAACTCGCCCGAACTGCCGAGTTGATCCAGCAAGTCCGGCACGACATAGCCACAGCCGAGTCTGACCTTGAAGCCGCTGCGCGCTCGGACTCAGCCCTGCTGCAACAGCGCTGCATCGACGCTGCACTGCAAGGCCGCGACCTCCTCGCCGAGATGGCCGCTCGGGTCCATGGTCAGATCGGCATCACCATGGCCCGTTATGAACGCGACCTCGACCGCATCAATCGACCGACCAGCGAGGTGCAGATGGAGTCATTACTCTCCGCCGCAACACCTACCTACCGACGCTTTGGTAAACAGAAATGATCGTCACACCACTTCACCCGCTATCATCGAAACTGCATGATCGCTGAAATCATCGCCATCGGCTCCGAGATGCTTACCCCGCATCGTCAGGACACTAACTCGCTCTACCTCACCGCAGGCCTCAATGACCTCGGCGTCTCCGTCGCGTTCAAGACCATCGTCGGCGACAATCGCCGTCACCTCGTCTCCGCCATCCGCCTTGCTTTGTTGCGCGTGGACATCGTTCTTCTATCCGGCGGTCTCGGGCCCACCGAAGACGATCTCACCCGCGAATGCCTGGCAGAGGTACTGCAGGTCCAGCTACACCGTGATCCCAGCGTTGTGAACAAGCTTCGTGAGCGCTTCGCCGCCCGCCGCATTCCGCTGCCGCCCAACAACCTCAAGCAGGCCGACGTGCTCGAAGGCGCACACCTGCTGCCCAATGCCAATGGCAGCGCGCCAGGCCAGTACATCGACACCGTCTTCGCGACACCGGACGGCCCCTTCCGCAAAATCATCATTCTTCTGCCCGGGCCACCCAAAGAGCTCAAGCCCCTCTTCGATACAGAGTGCCGGCCTCGTCTCTCGGCCGCGCTGCCTGCGTTCCACCTCGCGCGGCGGATGCTCCGTATGGCGCTCATCCCAGAGTCCACCGTCGATGCTCGCTGCGCACCCATCTATACGCAGTTCACCGACGTGGAAACCACGATCCTCGCCGGGCACGCCGAGATTCAGCTGCACTTCGTCTGCTCCAAGCCCTCGCTCGAAGCAGCAAACGCCCGCGTCGATGCTCTCGCCGACCTTATCGCGCACGAGATGGGCGATGACATCTTCTCAGCCGAAGGCGAGTCTCTGGAAGAGGTCGTGATGTTGATGCTTGGCCTGCGCAATCAGACGCTTGCCATCGCAGAGAGCTGCACCGGTGGCTGGCTCGGCGAACGTCTTACCGCCATCCCCAACAGTTCGCGCGTCTTCCTTGGCGGGGCCATCACCTACTCCGATGTCAGCAAGACGACCTTCGCTAACGTGGACGCTGCCCTTATCGCGCACTACGGCGCTATCAGCGATCCTGTAGCCCGCGCGATGGCCGAAGGCATCCGGCAGCGTACAGGCGCAACTCTCGGGCTCAGTATCACCGGCATCGCTGGCCCGTCGGTTCCCGGAGGAGCGGACGCGGGCAAACCGGTAGGCCTCGTCTACATCGGTCTTGCCGATGGAGAAGACACGCAGGTCCGTCAGTTCCAGATCAACGGGGACCGTGAGCGCATTCGACTATGGTCCACACAGCACGCGCTGGAGATGCTTCGTCGCAGCCTGCAATAACCGTCCAGCACAGACTTGCTACACTTCCACTGGAACTTTATGCCGCACACTCTTCTCACCCTCGCTCTCGCCTATCTCCTTGGCTCCATTCCTTTTGGCTACATCCTGGTACGCGTCTTCTTACACCAGGACATCCGCGCCACAGGCTCGGGCAACATCGGCGCCACCAACGTCGCCCGTTCTGGCAAAAAGGGCCTCGCGATCCTCACGCTCGCCCTCGACGCGCTCAAGGGCTACACCGCCGTGTATTTGGCGCTGCTCGTCTCTCGCCACTATGAATCCGGCATCTCCGTCACGATGAGCACCCTCGCAGCAATGGCCGCTGTCGTCTGTGTGTTGGCGAACATCTTCCCCGTCTGGCTCCGTTTCAAAGGCGGCAAAGGCATCGCTACCGCCCTTGGAGTCTTTCTTGCGCTGGTACCTCTGGTGGCTCTCTGCGCGCTGGGACTCTTCATTCTTACGGTGGCAGTTTCCCGGTACGTCTCGCTGGGCTCGATCCTCGCTGCCGCTTCGATCCCGGTCTTCACAGTCCTCCTGATCCCATCGCGCTGCCCGGCGCTGCTGCCATGTGTCAGCATCATCTCGATCGTGTGCATCTGGCGGCACAGCGCAAATCTCTCCCGTCTCGTCCAGGGTACCGAAAGCCGTCTCGGCAGCAAGAAATCGTAATCAACCCCAACCTTCATCCGTCAGAAAATCAGGTCTTCACCATGAGTCGAATTGCAGTTATCGGAGCCGGTTCCTGGGGCACCGCCCTCGCCATCTCTCTCGCCCGCCGTGGCGGTCACCAGCTGACCCTCTGGGCGCACTCACCCGATCACGCCGAAGAGATCGCCAGCTCTGGCTTCAACCTCCGGTATCTCCCCAACTTCGCTCTCTCCTCCGACATCCGCGTCACCAACTCACTGGCAGACGCTATCGAAGACGTTGAGATCATCCTGTGCGTCACACCTTCGCAGGCCCTTCGCGCTACCTTGCAGCACATACTGCCTTACTTGCGACCCGACCAGATCCTGCTGTCCGCTAGCAAAGGTGTTGAAGAAAACACATACCTTCGTATGTCGGAGATCATGGCCGAACTCTCATCCCCGCTGGCAGGCAACAACCGCCCGAACCCCATCGGTACCTTGGGCGGCCCGTCCTTCGCGCAGGAGGTCGCCCATGGGCTCCCGACAGCAATTACGATCGCTACCTTCGATCCGGCCGTAGGCGAGCGATTACAGCAGGATTTTTCATCGGAGTCTTTGCGCGTCTATCGCAACGATGATGTGATCGGCACTGAGTTGGGTGGTGCGCTGAAGAATGTCATCGCTCTTGCCGCAGGTGTCTGTACGGGTCTGGAGCTTGGAAACAACGCTGCGGCGGCTCTCATCACGCGCGGCATCGTCGAGATGACTCGCCTCGCTGTTGCATGCGGCGGCCATAGCGAGACAATGTCCGGTCTCTCGGGCATCGGAGACCTCGTGCTGACCTGCACCGGAGGCCTATCTCGAAACCGCGCGGTCGGCATTGAGCTAGGCAAAGGCAAGAAGCTTCCCGAGATCCTCGCGGCGCTTAATGGCAAAGTGGCTGAAGGCGTTCGGACTACGACAGCCGCCCTCGGCTTGGCGGCTCGTCACGGCGTCGAGATGCCAATCACCGAGCAGATGGCCGCTATACTGCATGAGAATAAGGCTCCCCAAGAAGCCATTCGTGATCTGATGACGCGCCCCGGCCGCACTGAGTGATCTGCTGGTTACAAAGAAAAGGCCACCGCTGATGCGGTGACCTTTTTAAAAACGATGAGCTCTACGGCTGCGCAGACTGCGTGGGCTGATTTGGCGACGAGGTGCTCGGTTTGCCCTGCTCTGCCGGATGTGGTCGAGCGATAGCGAAAAAAACTATCGCCAGTATGATGACTACCGCCATACCACCCAGCAGGCTGAATACGGTTGCGTTTGGGTAGTTTCGGAGCCAACGGTCTCCACTCTTTTCATCGGTCTGAATCATCTCGCCTCCTTCAATCTTGCACCAGCAACACTCGTTGAGATGCAGAGCCCTCCCCTGCGGTATCCCCGCTGCGCTGACTTAGCTTCTGTAAAACGTAAAAACGCCCCACTCTTTCGAGAGGGGCGCTTACAGCAGTTCTTCCGAACTACAAGGAGTTCATGTTGTGCAGGAACTCTTGGTTGTTGCGGGTTTTGCCCAGCTTATCGGCTAGAAGCTCCATCGCTTCCACCGGAGACAGCGGGTTCAGAACCTTGCGCAAAATCCAGGTACGCTGCAGATCATCCTTCGGAATCAGCAGCTCTTCCTTACGCGTACCGCTGCGCTGGATATCAATGGCCGGGAAGACGCGCTTGTCAACGAGCTTCCGATCAAGGATAACTTCCATATTGCCCGTACCCTTGAACTCTTCGAAGATGACCTCATCCATGCGGGAGCCGGTATCGACAAGCGCCGACGCGATGATGGTGAGCGAGCCGCCTTCTTCAATGTTGCGGGCTGCGCCGAAAAATCGCTTCGGACGCTGCAGCGCATTCGAATCCACACCGCCCGAAAGTACTTTGCCCGAGGGAGGAACAATTGTGTTGTAGGCGCGAGCGAGGCGAGTGATGGAGTCGAGCAAGATCACGACATCGCGCTTATGCTCAACGAGGCGCTTGGCCTTTTCGATGACCATCTCAGCGACCTGTACGTGACGTGCTGCGGGCTCGTCAAAGGTCGAAGAGATAACCTCGCCCTTCACCGAACGCTGCATGTCGGTCACTTCTTCCGGACGCTCGTCGATCAGCAGAACGATGAGGACTACCTCAGGATGATTTGCGGTGATGCTATTCGCGATCGACTGCATCAGGACAGTCTTACCGGTACGCGGAGGAGCGACAATCAGGCCACGCTGGCCTTTCCCAATAGGACAAAGCAGATCCATCACACGACCGGCGATCTGCTCGCGGACCGTCTCCATCTTGATCTGCTCATCTGGGTATAGCGGCGTCAGGTTGTCGAACAGAATCTTGTTGCGGGTCTCTTCAGGGGACTCGAAGTTTATCGCCTCTATCTTGACGAGCGCGAAGTACTTCTCGCCTTCGTGCGGCGAACGCACGTTGCCGGAGATCGTGTCGCCGGTCTTGAGGTCGAACTTGCGGATCTGCGAGGGGGAAACATAGATGTCATCCGGGCCGGGAAGATAGTTGTAGTCCGGCGAACGCAGGAAGCCGTAGCCATCGGGCAGGATTTCGAGAACACCCTCAGCGAAGATGTGGCCTTCTTTTTCAGACTGAGCCTGAAGAATCTTGAAGATGAGGTCCTGCTTGCGCAGAGCGCTTGTGCCTGGAATTTCCAGCGCGCGAGCAAGCTTGCCGAGCTCCGCGATGCTCTTTTCCTTGAGCTCTGAGATGGTCATGAGTACTTGTGTTGTTTCCATTGGGGGTCTTCTTATGTTTTGAGATGGGAGTAAGCGTATTTACGGAAGGGATGGAGAGTGAGACACTCTGCCGATGAGAAAGGATGGCTGAAGCAGATTCCGGCGGGAATTATCAAGGTCCACAAAGATAGACAAATCGCGAGGAAGTTTCGAACGGGAAGGATGCAGCAAGAGTGCAGCGTTTTACGAGATCCTGATTCCTTCGGGGTGATTATCAATTACTGTAGCAGACGCCTCAGGTTGTGACCTGGGTTACATCCTCTATCCAGTTTTTGAGTGTGGAAAATCAGGGGAAGTGTGATTGCGGGCAGTGTGCCGGGGACACAGTAGGCATCTCCCGGCCTGAACCTTGGAGAGATTTATGCGGCGCGACGCTCGGGAACTACCTCGCCCGACTCACTGACGGGAGCCATCGGGACAGTATCCTTAAAGCGGTCCAGAACGTCGTTGGTCGTATCCTGCAGGCGGGTATTGGGCTTGTGAAGCTTGCGGGTCGCCTTCGAAGCGAGTTGACAGAGCTTGTAGCGATTATTGACGTGCGTGAGTGCTCCAAAAATCAAATCTGAGCGCATAAATATTTCTCCTGTAAGTGCGAGGCGAAGGACGTCGGACACGATTGAGTCCAGTTGTCTTGCCTCGAGGTCAGGCTGCCAGAAGCGACGGGCCGAACCGGGAAGTAGTTAAGTAGATGCAGCGGATAGAGACAAGTTGCATCGAGACATTGGCACATGCGAATCATCCTGTTGAAACTGAATGAGCCGCAGGGCTTTAAGCTTGGTGCAACGATCTGCTCAACGGACAAGGAGATCTGCACCCGCTGAACTGCAGGACGTACGCCCCGGAACAACGGCAAGATACGGCAAAGGAGGGAAGTTCTTCCAGCTGAGGATACGGCTAACGGTAGGGGTAAGTCTCAACTGAAGCTACGTCGCTAGGGGAAAAGCTGGATTGTTTCCTACTTAAGCACCATAAATTGTCCAGCCAAGTGGGTCAATCCTTTTTTCCGGACTTCACTGGGCCCCGTATACACAAAACAGGATTTTCTATGCGTTAGGTGCAATTCGATTCAAATCGGGACGATCTGCCCGCATCCGGCGTATCGTACGAAGCTGGCGTCACGACCAATAGCTCCGATCCAGTGTGCGGTATTGGATGGCCTCCGCGATGTGCTTGACCGCAATGCTCTGCGCAGCCTCGAGGTCAGCGATGGTTCTGGCCACCTTCAGAATGCGGTCGTGCGCTCGCGCCGACAGTCCCTGCTGCTGCATCGCTCGTTCGAGCAGGCGTTCCGCGTCGGTAGAAAGCTCGCAGAAGGTCCGAATCTGCTGCGTGGTCATCTGTGCGTTCGCGAAGGTGAAAGGTTTAGCTCCCGTCCGACCTCGCAAAGCCAACTCAGGGCTGCTGGCGTATTGCAGGAAGCGGTCATGCTGTCGCTCTCGAGCAGCCAGTACCCGGGCGCGGATCTCCGCCGAACCCTCACTCGCAGTACCGCTGCGCAGTTCCTTGTACTGCACCGCGGGGACTTCGATGTGAATGTCGATGCGATCCAGCAGCGGCCCGCTGACCTTGCTGACGTAACGCTGAATCATCGGCGGCGTGCAGCTGCAATCACGCGAAGGGTCGTTGAAGTAACCGCAAGGGCAAGGATTCATCGCCGCAGCCAGCATGAAGCGCGCTGGAAAGCTCAGCGACATGGCGGCACGCGCAATCGTCACCGTGCCGTCTTCGAGCGGCTGGCGAAGGACCTCAAGCACGTTGCGCGGAAACTCCGGCAGTTCATCCAGAAACAGCAACCCGTTGTGAGCAAGCGACACCTCACCCGGACGCGGGATCATGCCCCCGCCGATCAACCCGGCATCGGAGATCGTGTGGTGCGGCGACCGAAAGGGGCGATGCGTCACAAGCCCTTGCTCCGTATCCAGAACGCCGGCAACGGAGTGGATCTTCGTCGTCTCGAGTGCTTCCTCAAAACGCAGTGGCGTAAGGATTGAAGGCAGTCGCTTCGCGAGCATGGTCTTGCCGCTGCCGGGCGGCCCGATCATCAGAATGTTGTGCCCGCCCGCGGCAGCAACCTCAAGCGCGCGTTTGGCGACGTGCTGACCACGGACATCGCGGAAGTCCGAGTGATACTCGGCCGCCTCATTCAGCAGCGACGCGCTATCGACCGTAAGCGGCTGAATGAAGAGGCTTCCCTGCTTCGTCGAATTGAGGAGTTCGCGCACCTCGAGAAGCGAGCGCACGGGATAGACATTCACCCCTTCCACTACCGCCGCTTCGCGAGCGTTCGCCGCAGGAATGACGAGATTCTTGATCTTCGCATTGCGCGCAGCGATAGCGATGGGAAGCATGCCCTGCACGGCGCGAAGCGAGCCATCAAGCCCCAGCTCGCCCACGAGCACGAAGTCGGCAAGGGCGTCGCTCTGGATTGCAAGCGCTCCATACGCCCCCAGAATGCCGATGGCGATAGGTAGATCGAACCCCGAACCTTCTTTCTTCAGGTCGGCGGGCGCAAGGTTGATGGTGATGCGTGTCGGCGGGATGTCGAACCCGGAATTCTTGATAGCGGAGCGAACGCGATCCCGGGATTCTCGCACGGCGGCGTCCGGCAAACCGACGGTGGCGAAGATCTCTTTTTCCACCTGGGCGCCAAAGTCGACCTCGACGTCGATGATGTGGGCGTCGATGCCGTAAACGGCTGCGCTGCGTGCTTTGAAGAGCATGTGCCTGATGTGTCCTTGAGGCAGAAGATCCAGTTGCGGGAAGTTCGGCAAGTGTAGCATTGCCCGCACTAGAATTGTGGGTGAGATCCGAGGTTGGCAGCTATGGCTAAAGCTCACAAGGTTAAAGCAGGGGAGGGGGAGTTTCGCAGGCTCGCGCTGGAACTACCCTCCGTTCTAGAAAGCGCGCATATGGGCCATGCCGACTTCCGGGTAGTGAAAGGAAAGAAGACGAGAATCTTTGCAACGCTCTCAGGACTGGAGAAGGGCTACGGTGTAGTGATGCTCACGCTCGAACAGCAACAGGAGTTTAGGAGAGAGAGGCCAGAGATATTTGCACCTGTGCCGGGAGGCTGGGGCCGCGGTGGTTCTACGATGATGAGACTGGTCGCGGATGAAGAGACGATGCGCGGAGCCTTGAACACCGCACACGGAAACGCAGAACGGAAGCTATGAATACGAGTTTGTTTGAGTTGTTCAAGATTGGCATTGGCCCTTCGAGTTCTCATACGGTGGGTCCAATGCGGGCTGCATTACGCTTTGTACGTGAACTGGCGGCGCGAGGTGAGCTCGGTTCTGCCATCACGGTGGATCTCTACGGATCGCTCGCGCTGACCGGAATAGGGCACGGGACTGATCGAGCGGTGCTGATGGGCTTGCTCGAAGAGTCGCCTGACACTGTGGAGTTGGAGACGATCGATGCGCGGCTCACGCAGCTACGAGAGTCTCGCGAGCTGAGATTTACCGGCGGACATGATGTGCGGTTCGATCCGGCGACGGATTTGCGCTTTCGCCGAGACCAGATGTATCCCGATGCCGGAGTGGTCACTCACCCAAACGGGATGCGGATGAACTCTCTGAATGCAACCGATGAGGTGATCTACACCCAGACCTACTACTCCATCGGCGGCGGCTTTGTCCTGTCAGCTGACGAGCTCGCGAACGCGAACACGGCAACGAGCAAGCGCGTTGTGCCCTACCCCTTCTCAAGCGCTGACGAACTGCTGAAGCTCGGCGAAAAGCATGGGCTCACGATCGCAGAGATGGTCCGAGCGAACGAGGTCGCATTACTAAGCGATCCGACGATCACGCGACGGATCGATCGCATCGTGTCGCCGCTACGCCCTGGCAACGAAGCTCCACCGCAGATGGACACGCTCACGCCCGTGCAGCAGGTCGAGGCAGCGATTCTGACCTTGTGGCAGACGATGAGCGACTGCATCGCGCGCGGCATCACGACCGAAGGCACGTTACCAGGAGGCCTGAATGTCCGTCGCCGCGCTCCCGGCCTCGCACGTCGACTCGCAAAGATGGATGAGGTAGGGGCAGTACGTGATCCTCTCGCTCCGCTCGACTCGGTCACGCTGGTAGCGATGGCTGTGAACGAGGAGAACGCAGCTGGCGGTCGAGTCGTCACCGCTCCAACGAACGGCGCCGCAGGAGTCGTACCGGCAATTGCGTATTACTATCTGCACCATGCCTCCGACGCGCTAACGGAGGAAGAGCGGAAGGCAGGATTGCTGCGGTACTTCTATACTGCGGCGGCCATCGGCATTCTCTACAAAGAGAATGCGTCGATCAGCGGAGCGGAGGTAGGTTGCCAGGGTGAGGTTGGCGTTGCCTGCTCCATGGCTGCTGGCGGACTCGTAGCCGCGATGGGTGGCGATAACGCTGCCGTCGAAGGCGCCGCAGAGATCGCGATGGAGCACAATCTGGGCATGACTTGCGACCCAATTGGCGGTCTGGTACAGATTCCCTGCATCGAACGCAACGGTATGGGCGCAGTGAAGGCGGTGAACGCAGCTCGGCTCGCCATGAACGATCAGGGCGTTCACAAGATCTCGCTGGACCAGGTGATCGAGACGATGTATCGCACAGGCATGGACATGCAGTCGCGATACAAGGAGACGAGCCTGGCCGGACTCGCCCTGAACATCATCGAGTGTTAAACCGGACTGCACACCGAAAACGTCAGTCCAGACGGCCAGCAGTGATCCAGCATTTGCTGAAGATCGTAAGCTCATCCCCGCGTGCGAAGCGTTCGAAGTGGACGCGCAGCGCCTCCTCGAAGGCAGCGTAACGCGGATCCTCAGGCAATGGCACCATGGATAGCGACAGCGTCTGGCGGAGATAGCTCATCCAGTCGAGTTGCTGCTGTCCTTCGATGCTTGCCTGGTAAAAAGCACCTCTGAAAATCTCCTCCATCTCTTCGTGAACGCGATAGCCAGAGCGCACGTATTTGTAGTCCGTGCCGAAGTGGTGAAGAAGCTGCTCGAAGGCGAGCGCCTGCTCATCCGCATCCTGTAAACGCCCCAGGGAGGCGAGCACTACCCAACTTTCCGGCTTGAGGATTCGGCGAAACTCGGGAATCGCAAGCTCCTGATTGAACCAGTGGAACGCTCGCCCTGCGGCGATGATGTCGACCGAGTGATCGGCGAGCGTCGTGGCCTCGGCGGTGGCATTGACCACGGAGAGAGCGGGCCACTGCACCTCGAGCTTTGCGCAGACGGAGCGCATCTCCTCATTCGGCTCGATGGCAATCACATGGTTACCGTTGTTGAGAAACACCTCGCTCAACATGCCGGTGCCCGCTCCAATATCGGCAACAATTCTTTGTGACGTGAGGCCACACCACTCATGCAGATGCGGAAGTATTTCTGCCGCGGGATAGCGCTGACGGTAACGATCGTAATCCTCCGCGCGACCTGTGAAGCGATGCGTGTTGCTGGACATACTCACTTAGACGCGAACGAAGCGACGAAGGTCGATCCTCTTTGCAGCCATGCAAGCGTGAAGTTGAAGGAGACGATGCGCGATGAGAGTGCGTGTGTTACCGAAAGATGTCTTTGCATCGAAGAGCTGCGCTCTCCCACAAGAAAAAATCGTGACGATTGCATCGTTTTTTTCTTGACTCTTCCGCTGCGGAAAACAATACTCTCGTTAGTTGCTTCACGCACGTGAACGCGACGTCGATGGTGACATCGAATGGGAGCGCAGGCAAACGCAACCAAGGCAAAGGCATCAACCTAAAGGCAACACATTCAGGGAGCGCACACGATGCGCTCCCTGAAGTGTTTTTACGCCAGTGTTCATGCATGTTTGCGCTACACATCATGCCCGTCGCCGATACGCGTGCCGCATCGTATTCTAGACACATGACACGACGCCGATGGATCGCCGACAGCCGTACCGACACAACCGCAACCCTTACCGGTGATCAGGCGGTCCACCTTGCGCGTGTGCTGCGAGCGCAGCCTGGACAAATCTTTGATGTAGTTGCGGGCGGGTTTTTGCACCGCGCCGAGGTTCTGTCGGTGAACGAAGAGTCCGTCGTCTTCACGCTCCATGAAGAACTCGAAGCCGAAGCTGCGCTACCCGTGCACCTGCTGATGGCGGTCTTCAAGTTCGATCACATGGAATGGGGCATCGAGAAGGCGACTGAGCTTGGCGCAGCGCGGATCACTCCTGTACTCGCACGCAGAACCGAGAAGCACCTGGCGCAGGCAGCAGCCAAACGCGTGGAGCGCTGGCGACGCATCACACTCGAAGCTTCGAAGCAGTCGCGACGAACGGATGTGCCGACCATCGACGAGCCGATGCCATTGAAGCTCGCGCTTAGTCACGTGACCTCGGAGACGAAGCTGCTACTTGCAGAGACCGAACAGGAAAATTCTTTGCGCGCCGCCTTACAGGGTGAAGTTTCGCGTGTCTCGCTCGCCATTGGCCCCGAAGGCGGATGGACGCCAGAGGAGATGAGCCTCTTCAGCGGGAGCGGCTGGCAGCCTGTAACCCTTGGCCCAAGAATCCTGCGAGCGGAGACAGCAGCCATCGCAGGCCTCGCTATCTGCGCCGCCTTGCTTTAAGAAGCTCCGCACAATAAAAAGCCCCACCTTGCGGCGGGGCTTTTTTGTTTCGGTCCATAAGCGCTAGCTGAACATCTCTTTCACCTTGCCGAAGAGACCGCGGGAATGCGGTGTGTTCTCCACGGCAATGGTTTCGCTCAGCTGCTTCATCAATTCCCTCTGCTGCTTACTCAGCTTCGCCGGGGTCTGTACACGGACCTCGACGATGAGGTCGCCCTTGCCATGCGAGTTCAGGTGAGGCACCCCCTTGCTGCGGAGTTTGAACTCGCGACCGCTCTGAGTGCCTTCAGGAATCTTCAGTGTCTCGGTGCCATCAAGCGTCTCAATGTCGATCTCCGTGCCGAGCGCCGCCTGCGGGAAGCTGATGGGAATAACGCAATGCAGGTCATCGCCATCGCGCTCGAAGAACCTGTGCGCCTTCACGTCCAGCACCACGTAGAAGTCGCCAGCCGGACCGCCAAAGCGGCCGGCTTCACCTTCACCGGAGTAGCGGATGCGCGTCTCCTGCTCCACGCCGGCGGGCACCTTCACGTTGATCGTATGCTCGCGAGTGACGCGCGTATCGCCCTTGCAGGTAGTGCAGGGATTGCGAATAACCGAGCCCGTACCACTGCACACCGGACAGGTGCGCGCAACGGAGAAGAATCCCTGCTGCGATCGGATCTGGCCGCGTCCACCGCACTGCTGGCAGGCCTCCGGCTGCTTGCCGTTAGCGGAGCCTGTGCCCTTGCAGTCGTCGCAGGTTTCTGCGCGACGGATCGTGATCTCGCGCTCGACACCAAAAACAGCCTCTTCGAACTCGAGCTTCATCTGGAACTGCATGTCGCGGCCACGCTGCTGCCGTGACGGACGGCGACCACCGCTGCCGCCCATGTTGAACATCTCGCCGAAGAGATCTCCGAAGATGTCCCCTAGATCGCCCTGTCCCTGGAACGGATTGCCGCCGCCGGGGAAACCGCCTGCGCCATTTACACCAGCATGACCGTAGCGGTCGTAGGCTGCGCGCTTGTCCGCGTCGGAGAGCACCGAGTAGGCCTCGCTGCACGCCTTGAACTTCTCCTCGGCCTCGGGATTGTTCGGGTTGCGGTCGGGGTGGTACTGCATGGCAAGCTTGCGATACGCGGTCTTGATTTCGCCATCGGAGGCGGTGCGCTCGACGCTCAGGATTTCGTAGTAATCGGTCTTCATAGTTGCAGGCATAGGAATGGATCGGCACTTCGTACTTCGGCAGAAAGTTGTCTACAGAATAGCTACTCGCTCTTTTGTGCGGTGTTAACAGCAATGCGAACCAGGGCAGGGCGAAGGAGTTTGTCGCGCAACTTATAGCCACGACGAATCTCTTCGAGGACCTGATGGTCAGGATGCTCAACGGTTTCGATGCTGCCGAGCGCCTCGTGGATTCGCGGATCGAACTGCGAGCCGACTGTCTCGACGGTTTGCACCTGGAGCGTGCGCAGCGCCTCTTCCATTTGCTTGAGGATCAGTTGCACGCCAGCCCGAAGCTGGGCGACATCGCCATCGGCCTTCAACGCCAGAGCGAAGTTGTCCATTACGCCGAGGAACGGCTCGATCGCCGACTGCGTGGCGTGATCGCGGCTGTCCTGACGCTCCTTCTGCTCACGTTTACGGGCATTATCGAATTCGGCCTGCAGGCGAGCGAGGCGATCGGTCAGCTGATCGCGTTCGCCACGCAGCTGCTCGAGCTCCGCGCCGGTCTCTTCTCCCGCATTGATGGTTTCGACATTGGTCTGATCGTTGGTCTCGGTCGGGTCTTGAATCTGCTCGGTACTCATAGATGTGTCCTTTTCGTTGTTCGTGCTTCTTGAAGACCACTGCTCGAAGCGGGCTTTCAAGTCTGCCAAAGTCGTCATGGGGAGATTCCTGTCTCGGCGCTGCAGCGCATCTTGCCGAACGCGACAAACTCGCGCTTGGGCGAATATCCCACCATCTAGTGTCTCTTAATCTGCTGGCAAACGTCTTGGGTCGTTTTTGAAACGCTTTACGGAATTACACCGTCCACCAATTCCCCTGAGGTATTTCGATGCAGAATCCGGGCGATGTACCCGACAGCGTCGATTGCATTCTGATAATGCATGCGCTGAGGACCGAGAATAGCGACGGTTCCCAGCGCCTCACCCTCCAGACCGGCAGCACGTGCAGGGGCAGCAATCAGCACCAGACCCGCCATGCTCGGGTCCTGCTGGTCGAGATCGAAGACGACACGAACGGAGTCCTGCCGAGCATCGACATAGGCGCTCAGCAGCTCGATCAGCCTCTGTTTCTCTTCAAGCGCCGACAGCATCGCACGCAGACGCTCGCGATCTTCCGGCAGGCCGATCAGGTTCGTCACACCGCCAATATAGACCGCCTGCTGCGTGCTGCCAGGAGGTACCGCCTGCGACCATAGTGCGCTGGCATCAGCAAGTTGCTGATAGGCATTGCGCTCCTGCTCGATGCGGCGCGATAGCTCCGAGCGAACGCGATCGATGTTCCAGCCGCGAAAGTGCTCGTTCAAGAAATTAGCGGCCGTCTCCAGCTGCACGCTCGATAAGTCCTGATCGAGCGCCAGCACGCGATCACGGACCATGCCGCTGCGCGTGACGACCACCGCGAGCACACGCTGCGCGGTGAGGCGACTGAAGTGGATGTGCTCCAGAAGATCCGTCGACGCAGCAGCACCGATAGCGAGACCTACTCCGCTCGAGAGCGCGGCAAGTACATGCGAGGTGCGTTCGAGCAGCGCCGACGCGCCTGCAACGCCCGCAAAGGAGGTGTCGATCTGAGAGTGCAACTGCGTCTGCAGCGCGGTGTGCGGCGCCGCTTGCCGGCCGGTGAGATTGGCTACATAGAGGCGAAACGCCGCCGCCGATGGAATCCGCCCGGCGGAAGTGTGTGGTTGCTCGAGCAGCCCTGCGTCGGCCAGCTCGGCCATCTCATTACGGATAGTGGCCGAACTGATCGATCCGGCAAAGACCGTCTGCGCAAGGGTGCCGGAGCTCACAGGCTCGCCAGTGGCAATGTAGCTGTCGATGATCGCGGTAAGGATCTCGCGCTGCCGGGTTGTGATGGGTCTCGCCATACCTGATTAAAGCTTACGCTCCTCGTCAAGTGGCTACGGCCTAGCTGATCTCGAAAACGTCCTCGGAGTTCGCTGCGATCTGCTCGGCGCGGGCAACAACCTTCTCCGCAATGGCGAGGAACTCCCTGCCGCGGGCCGAGCTATCGCCAGCGAGCGATGCAGGCAAGCCACGATCACCGCCTTCGCGCACAGCGGGGTCCATATCGATCGAGCCGAGGAACGGCAGCTTGTACTGCTTCGCCGTCTGCTCCGTCGAGCCAGCGCCAAAGACATCGAGTACGGTGCCATCGGGCAGCGTCATCTGGCTCATGTTCTCCACGAGACCGATGACCTCAACGTTCACCTGGTGGAACATCTCCAGGGCCTTGCGCGCATCCTGCAGCGCGACGGACGAGCCTGTCGAGACGACGACAGCTCCAGTGAGCGGCACAGTCTGCACGAGCGAGATCACGACATCCCCGGTTCCCGGAGGCAGGTCGACGACGAGGTAATCGAGTTCTCCCCAGAGCACCTGCTGCAGGAACTGGCGGATGATCTGATGCAGCATCGGCCCACGCATCACCATAGGCTTGTCGCCGGGGCTGATGAGCGCCATCGAGATGAACTTCACACCGTGGCCGACGAGCGGCTCGATCATGTTGCCTTCGAGGATGTTCGGCTGACGCGTCTGTCCAAGCATGGTCGGCACATTCGGGCCGTAGATGTCCGCGTCGATCACGCCTACACGATGACCCAGCTTGGCGAGCGAGATGGCAAGGTTTACCGCGACGGTCGTCTTACCGACTCCGCCCTTGCCTGAACCGACGGCGATAACGTGCTGAATTCCGGGCAGAGCCTGCGGGCCCGGCGCTGCTGCTTGCGAATGTGCCATGCGTTGCCTCTTCTTTAGTTCTGAATGCTGTTTAGATGTGCCACTCGGGGGTGAGCGTCGCGCGGTTTTCTTTCTTGCGCGCAACCTCGCCGGAGCGCATCTCGCGGCGGTTGCCTGCATCTTCGAAACGTCGCTTCTGGTGCTCGGTCTCAGGAATGATGTGCGGCACGGTGAGGCGCTTACCGGTATGATCGAGCGCTACAAAGGTGAGATAAGCGGAGGCCACGTGGCGATAGGTCTGCTCGCGGACATCCTCGACCATGGCCTTCACACCGATCTCCATCGAGGTGTTGAAGGCGCGATTGACGCTGGCCTTCAGGATCAGGATGTCGCCGAGTTTCACCGGCGCGACGAAGTCGATGTGATCCATCGAGACGGTGACAGGAATGCCGCGAGCGTGGCGCGTGGCGGACATCGCCGCCACAAGATCGATGAACTGCATAAGGCGACCGCCAAAGAGGTTGCCGAGGGGGTTGGTGTCGCCCGGAAAGATGATCTCGGAACGCTCGGACTGCGAGGCGGAGACGGGCCGGGCTGGGTATTCTTCACTCATGTCTCTATTCTAAATGGCCGTGATTGAGGCGGTGAGACAGGGACAGCTAAGATGGAACCATGGACAAGATTGGAATGTTGACCGAGATACTGCAGCAAAACCCCGCAGACTCCTTCGCACGGTATGGATTGGCGATGGCGTATGTCGCCGATGGGAAGAGCGACGAGGCGCTGCGCGAGTTTGCCGAGACGATCGAGCGCAACCCGGATTATGTGCCTGCGTACCAGATGTCGGCACAGCAGCTGATGAAGGCCGGCCGCGTGGAGGAAGCGAAAGCGCGGCTCGAAGCCGGTCTCGCTGCGTGCGACCGCACCGGCAACAGCCACGCCGCGAGCGAGATGGGCGGCATGCTCGACGAGATCGGCTAGACGCTCTCCTTAGTATCCATTCGCCAGCAGATACGCTGGCGTCAGCCAGCCGTCGTCGATCGGCTTGTGCTGTGCGGCTGCATACTTCGCAAGTACATCCGTTTCCACGTTGATCTTTGCGCCTGGTTTCAGGCTGTGCAGGTTGGTCGCAGCGTAGGTGTGCGGAATCACGGCGATCTCGATGCGCAGACCGCTAACCCGAGCGACGGTAAGGCTGATGCCGTCGAGTGTAATCGAGCCCTGCGAGATGACCTGCGTTGCGAGCTGCGCGGGCAGCTCCACCGTCATGCGCCAGTCGCTCGTGGCGAGGTCATGATGTAGCGGCAGCAGCGAGACGAGCGTAGCCGTGGCATCGACATGACCCTGCACGACGTGTCCACCCAGCGGCGAGCCAGCGGGTGTCGGCAGTTCGAGATTCACAACGGTTCCAGTGGCGAACGAGCCGAGCGTTGTGCGTTCAAGAGTCTCGGTTGCGAGGTCAGCAGCGAAGTGCTCGGGATTGCCCGCATCGAGCGCGGTGAGACAGACGCCGTTGACGGCGATGCTGTCGCCGACGCGCCAGCGATGGGCTAGATCGGGGGCGTTGAGGATGAGCCGCGTTGCTCCTTCTCCAGGAGTGAGCGAGACGACGTTGCCGGTGGCTTCGATGAGGCCTGTGAACATGGCTCTAGTTTACGGTCTCATTCCATCCTAGACCAGGGATCGTGCAGGTAGCCGATGATGCGGATGTCTTCCGTGGGCTCGTTCGCAAAGGTCTCGCGGCGGGAGCGAGTGAGCCGTTGCTGCATGATATAGGGAGATTCGAAGCCTTCGGCAAATGGGATGCCATCGAGCCCGAACTCCTGCTCGGAGTAATAGAGGACCAGCTTGTCGACGAGGTCGGCGCGAAGCAGAGCGCCATTCAGCGCAGCTCCGGCTTCGATGAGAACACTTAGAAGTTGGCGGCTCGCCAGCTCTGCGAAGAGAGCGTTGAGATCGAGGTGGTCATTGCTTAGATTGATGCGAAGGACCTCTGCTCCGCAGGCTGTGAGCGCTGCTTCGCGCTCAGCCGGTGCGCTTGCAGCAGCGACGAGAAGAAGATTCTTCGCTGCTGAGGTGACGAGCGCGCTCTCGACTGGCGTGCGCAGCTGGCTGTCGAGCACGATGCGCAGCAGAGGTCTACGGCGCGGAAAGCCGCTGCGATCGGTGAGCGAGGGATTGTCCGCTAGGACCGTTCCGATGCCCGTGAGGATTGCGTCCGATGCGTGCCGCAGCGGCTGAACACTGGCTCTCGCAGCTGACCCGGTGACCCAATGCGGTGCGGTTTCAGTGCGTGCAGACGCGGGGGGAGCGAGCTTGCCGTCAACGGAAAGCGCGGCCTTCAAGGTGACGAAAGGGCGCTTGTGCTGGATGAAGTGAGCGAAGGCATCGTTGAGATGACGTGCTGCGAGCGCCAGCGCTGATGTGGGAGCAGCGATGATGGTTTCGATTCCTGCTGCGCGGAGCTTCGCGATGCCACTTCCTCGCACGAGCGGATTGGGATCGATGGTGGCAATGACGCAGCGCGCGATGCCCACGGCGATGAGGGCATCGGCACAAGGGCCGGTGCGACCATGATGCGAACAGGGTTCAAGCGTGACGTAGGCAGTCGCGTTGCGGAGGTCGTGGTGCTGGGCAGCAGCCTGTTTAAGCGCTGCGATTTCGGCGTGGTCGCGAGCGTCGTAGTGATGCGCGCCCTTGCCGAGAACCGTTTCGCCGTGCGCCAGAACGCAGCCGACGGTCGGGTTTGGGGAGGCGAGACCTACCGCTGCGCGCGCAAGATCAACTGCGGTTGCGAGATGGCGTTCGTCGAGCGGCAGGAGGCACATGCATCTTCAGAATAGCTGTTGAAAGCACCATGGCGCGCGAGCGAGTCGTGATGAGAGACCGGAACCTCGAAGCCAGCACTGACAGAATCGGCTGGCGGAACGAACGGGTCGTTGTGATGCGCGGCGTTGGTGCTGCAGCGTCCGAACGAACAGATCATAGCGAAGAGCACGGTGATGAGGTGGCCCAAGGTAGTTCTCCCTGTGGTGATGCTGATTGCTAGAGAGAGAATCGGCCACGCAGACCGCGGTGTAGATACCACTTTCGGGGTGTAGTTGTCGCTTTCTAATACAGAGACAGGTTGCCGTTCCAGATTGGAGAAACGAAGGTCATAGGCTGCGGCAGTTAATCGATCAGCGAGTCGACAAAGGATGCAGGATCGAAGGGGATTATGTCTTCGAGCTTCTCTCCAACGCCCGCGTAGCGGACCGGAAGGCCGAGTTCGTGGGCGATGGCGACGACGATTCCGCCCTTGGCCGAGCCGTCGAGCTTGGTGAGCACGATGCCGGTGACGTGCGCGGCTTCGGTGAAGATGCGGGCTTGCTGGAGGCCGTTCTGGCCTGTCGTGGCGTCGATGACGAGCAGCGTCTGGTGCGGCGCGCCGGGAATGAGCTTCTCGGCGGTGCGGCGCATCTTGTCGAGCTCCTTCATCAGGTCGGATTTTGTGTGCAAGCGACCTGCGGTATCGACGAGAAGGATTCCAGTGCTGCGGGCTTTTGCTGCGGCGAGCGCGTCGTAGAGCGCGGCGGAAGGATCTCCGCCTTGCTTGGTCTTGATGAGATCGACGCCGGAGCGATCGGCCCAGACTTGCAGCTGCTCGATGGCGGCGGCGCGGAAGGTGTCTGCCGCGCAGAGCAAGACTGTGTGGCCTTCGCGGCGATATTGCGCGGCGAGCTTGCCGCTGGTGGTGGTTTTGCCTGCTCCGTTGACGCCGACCATCATGATGACTTCTGGCGGCGCTGAAGGATGCTTGATCGGCATTTCGACCGAGTTCAGGATGCGGAGCAGCTCGGCCTTGAGCAGCGACTTGAGCTCTGCGCCGTCGCTGATTCCCTGGCGAAGCGCGCGGTCGCGCAGGCTGGTAATGATCTGCTGCGTGGTCGCAGAGCCGATGTCGGAGGCGAGCAGGGCGAGTTCGAGGTCGTCGAGCGAGGCGTCGTCGACTTCGCGGGTGAGCGCGACGACGGAGGAGATCGAGTTTGAGAGCGATTCACGCGTGCGCGTGACCGCTTGCTTCATGCGGTCGAAGAGACCGCGCGGCTGCTCGGGCTGTTCTGCTGGTTCAGGAGTTTCCGGGGTGTTGCGCTTGCCGAAGATCGAAAAAGCCATCGTGACTTCAGTCTAGCGGAGGCGGCTGATACCGGGGTACCCCCCTTCCCCCCTCTACTTTTTGAGGCAAAGTCTTGAAAACAAAAGAGAAGAGTGGCAATGTTGCGCGAAAGTATTGAAAAGGATGGAGTTACACGACGAACGGAGCGAATGCGGTGGCTCGAGCTTTGAGTTTCCGCGGCGTCGTCCATTTGTGCGCGGATTCTTTTCTTCTATCTCTATGTTATCAAGCGGGGCACAGCAAACATGCAAATACTTTTCGTGGCTTAAATGTTTTATTTTGTGTTGTTTGCGAAAGATGCGGTCGCCCTGGGGCTTGACACCTTTTCCCTAGTGAACAGCTCGTCGCCGCGGCAGTTCGGCGATGCATAGAAGCTTTCTATCAACGGCATGAGGTGTCGCATACAGGGGAGCAGCGACTGCTAGGCTTACTAGCAATATGCCCAACCCTTTCAAGCTTTCTCTGGCCGCTCTCGCCTTCGTTGCGTTTCCCTTCTACGGCTTCTCGCAGTCGCCGCTGCGGATTGAGGTGACCGTTCCTTCCGATGCGCCGCTCAATGGGCATCTGATTCTGGCGATTGCGAAGGTTGAGGGAGCAGCGGCTGGTCGGGGTGGGCGTGCCGGTGGTGTGCGGGAGCCAAGGATGATGCTGTCGGAGACGTATACCTCGGCGCAGGGGTTTGGTGTGGATGCGGTCGATGCCGCGCCCGGCAAGCCGCTGGTGGTGGATGCGAAGACGATCGGGTATCCGTTGCCGAACCTTGGGGTACTGCCCGCTGGCGACTATCTCGTGCAGGCCGTCTTCAATAAGTACGAGAGGTTCAACCTGGCCGATGGCCGCAAGCTGCTGCTACCTCCCGACCAGGGCGAAGGCCAGCACTGGAACCGCAAGCCGGGCAATCCCTATAACGAGCCGGTGACGGTGCATCTTGACCCGGCTTCAAAGACCCCGATCAAGATCACGCTGGACAAGGTGATCCCTCCGATTGCGGGGACGGACGACGACCCCGAGGTGATTGCCAAGCGCGATCCTGAGGCAGCGAAGTATCTGAAGTACATGCGATTCAAGAGCGAGAAGTTGAGCAAGTTCTGGGGCCGCGATATGTATCTGGGAGCGTGGGTGCTGTTGCCTGCGGGCTATGACGAGCATCCCGATGCGCACTATCCGCTGGTGGTGTACCAGGACCACTTTCATGCCGGCTCGATTGCATTCAACAGCAAGCCGATGGCTGGCGGTCGTGGACGGCGCGGTGGGGGCGCGGACCGTGGCTATGTGCTGTACCAGGACTGGACGAACGGGACGATGCCACACGTGATTCTGCTGTATGTGCAGAATCCGAATCCGTACTACGACGACTCGTATGCGGTGGATTCAGCGAATGTGGGGCCGTATGGATCAGCCATCAACGAGGAGCTAATTCCGGCGGTGGAGAAGCAGTACCGCGGCATTGCACAGGGATGGGCGCGGGCGACGTATGGTGGGTCGACAGGTGGATGGGAGTCGCTCGCGACGCAGGTGTTCTATCCGGAGATGTACAACGGCGTGTGGTCGGCTTGCCCAGACCCGGTGGACTTTCACGCGTATCAGAACATCAATCTGTATGACGATCCGAATGCGTTCTACCGGCGCGGGGACTTTGGCGAGGTGCCGGTGGGCGGCGATCGCAAGCCGGATGGTTCGCTGACGGCGACGGCTGAGGGTGAGTTCCGGTTCGAGTACGTGCTGGGCACGCACACGCGGTCGACGGAGCAGTGGGCGATCTGGCAGGCGGTGTTCTCTCCGGTGGGAGCGGATGGATATCCGGCCGATGTGCTCGATCCGCTGACGGGCAAGATCGATCCGAAGGTGGTCGCATACTGGCATGACCACTGGGACCTGAATGCAATTCTGCAGCGCGACTGGAAGACGCTGGGGCCGAAGCTCGAAGGCAAGATCCATGTGGCGGTGGGCGATGGGGACACGTACTTTCTGAATAACGCGGTGCATCTGTTACAGAGGTCGCTGGACACGACGAGCGATCCACATTCGGATGCGCAGTTTCAGTACGGTGCGGGGGAGCCGCACTGCTATACCGGTGGGCCGACGGAATACACGATGCAGCAGAACAGTGCGAACTGGCTACAGCGGATTCTGCCGCAGATGACGGCGCATATGGTGGCGACGGCGCCTGCGGGGGCGGATACGAAGAGCTGGAGTTATTAGTGTTGTGGAGCGGAGAGAGTTGTGGGGTTCAACTGCAGGTCTCTCCGCTACGCTGCGCTTCGGTCGAGACGACAAAGTTATGGGTGGGGGTCAGGCTGCTGCTAGATTCGGGGCTTTGCAGCGGCGTCCAGCGGGATGCTGCCTGATGAGCCATCGGGGATGCCGGCGAGGCGGGTGGTGGGCAGGGCTGTTGGGTGGTGTTCGCGAACGTAGGACATCATGGCTTCACGGACGAGGCAGCGGAGGTCGAAGCTTTCGCTGGAGTTGCGGGAGCTCATGAGGCAGCGGAGTTCCATGGATCTTTCGGTGAGGTTGGTGACCTGCAGGCCGAGCACCTTGCCGTCCCAGAGAGGGGAGGCACGGACGATGCGGTCGAGTTCGGCGCGGAGTTCTTCGACGGGGATGGTGTAGTCGACGTAGAGGAAGGCCGTGCCGAGGATGTCGGAGCTTTCGCGGGTCCAGTTGGCGAAGCTGTTTTCGATGAACCAGCTGAGCGGGACGATGAGGCGGCGGAGGTCCCAGATGCGGATGACGACGTAGGCCGAGGTGATCTCTTCGATCTTGCCCCACTCGCCCTGCACGACGACGACATCGTCGATGCGGATGGGTTCGGTCATGGCGATCTGCAGGCCGGCGAGGAAGTTTTCTGCGGTGGACTTCGCGGCGGCGGCGAGGATCAACGAGGCGACGCCTGCGGAGGCGAGCAGACCGCTGCCGTAGTGCCAGATGCGGGGGTCGTTGAAGGTCCAGAGCAGCGCGCCGATGGTGAGGACGATGACGAAGGTGACAGCGATGCGGCGGAAGACGGCGAACTGCGTGTGGACACGGCGGGCCTGGAAGTTGTTTTCGGATTTGAGGTCGTATTTGCGGGTGAGGTAGACCTGCACGACGTACACGATGCCAACGCAGAACCAGCCCAGCGCCGCGACGATGGCGAGCACGAGCCCCTGGCGAATGATGCCTTCGTAGCGATCGGGAAGATCGGGCACAAAGGGCAGAGCGATGGCGATGCAGGTGAGGAGAAAGATGGCCCGCGCGGGGCGGCCGAGGTAGGTCTGCAGGCCCCAGCCGAGGCCGGGTTTGTCCTCCTGGCTTTTGCGCAGGAAGCGAAAGATGACGAAGTGAACGAGGTTCGCGAGGACAAGCGCGGCGCAGAACAGGAAGATGGCGAAGAACCATCTGTGATGCAACTGCAGGGTATGCATACTTTGATCGATCTCCAAAGAAGGTTGGTTATGCCGACCTGCGGCTTCCCTGTTTTGATGCGATTCAACGAGCGGCGACGAGCGGAGTTTCCTCTATTGACAGCTTTAGGTCGTATGCCCTATGTTATCGTTCCGCAACAGAAACTAATTCTGATTCGGAACGAAAATTTGTTCCTGGAGATGTGCCATGCTGCGTTCTTTGGCGATGAAATCCTGCGTTTTCACCTTCGGGCTGGCCTCGGCGCTGGCCCTCACAGCGACGGGCTGCGGCTCGGGCAACAGTTCACAACGCGCCCTGCTGATCAGCGGCGCGCTTGGCTTTACAGCACTGACTACAACGCCAAGCGCGACCCAGACGACCCAGATTGAGAACATTGGAACGCAGACGGTGCATGTCTCTTCGGTGTCGATTACGGGCACGAATGCGGCGGACTTTACGCAGACGAGCAGCTGCGGCGATATTGCTCCGGGAGCTGCATGCAATGTCTCGGTGACGTTTGCTTCGAGCACTGCGGGGAGCTTTCTGGCGTACCTGAACGTGGCGAGCAATGCGGGTGGTGGCGGGTCGCTGCAGGTGGCACTGACGGGGACGGCCACGGTGCCGGTTCCGGGCGCGACGCTCTCGACGACGACGCTGAATGTGGGCTCGGTGACGGCGGGGACCTCGACGACGGCGATGGTCACGCTAACCGATAGCGGCACGGCCCCGCTGACGGTGGGTACGATTTCGCTCTCGGGTACGGGCGCGAACCTGTTTGCGGATACGACGACCTGCGGAGCGACGGTGGCGGTGAACGCGTCGTGCACGTTCAACGTGAGCTTTACGCCGCAGGTACCGGGCGCGTATGCAGCGACGCTGAATGTGCCGAACAATGCGACGGGCGCGCAGAGTGTGTCGCTGGCGGGCACGGCGACGGCGGCGGGGATCACGATCGATACGACGGTGGCCGGGGACTGGAAGATCTCGAACGGCATCCTGAACATCGACTTCGATTCGACGCGCAGCAACATCTGGAGCATGGTGATGGCGGGAACGACGGACCAGCTGGTGGATACGACAGTGACGAACAGCAGCGGGCACCCCTCGGGCTTCTACATGGACAACTCGGGATTTGGAACGGTGACGGGAGTTCCGGGGTACACGAATGTGCCTGCGACGGCAACGACGCCTGCGTATCTCGACTGGTGGGTGACGTATCCGTCGAGCGCGGCGAATGCGTATACGTATAGCGAGCACTGGATCGTGACGGCGAGCGATCCGGGGCTGCATGTTTACTTTGTGGCGAACCATGCGACGACGGACATTGCGGGGAGCATCGGGCAGGTGCAGTGGGTGTTCCGCGATTCGTTGAGCGCGTTTCCGAATACATACTCGGTGGATGCTTCAGTGAACAATCCTGGCGTGACGACGGTGCCGCTGCCGACGGCGGCGCAGGACTTTTCGACCGATCCGGGGCGTGCCGTGCAGGATGCGACGGTTGATCTGCATGGGTTTGCGCTGCCTGCCGGATTTACACGCGAGTTTTATACGAAGTACGACCACGACGGCTATGAGTATCTGCACAAGGCGCATGGTCTGTACGGATCGCAGTACGGGATATGGACGGTGTTTCCGAGCCACGAATCGATGGTGGGCGGGCCGACGAAGCAGGACCTGTATTTCACCGGGAACCTCGACATGATTGAGGCGTACTCCAACCATCTGGACAATCCGCTGACGCTGACGACTGCTTCGGGCACGGCGAGCTCCCGTCTGTTCGGGCCGTTCTATGTGCGGTTCAACAAGCTGGGGACGGCGTTCACCACGACGGGCAACACGCTGGCGACACCGGATGATCTGTATGCCGATGCCCTGACGGCGGGCAACAGCTTTGGAACGTTTTACAACAACGAGGCGCAGTTGCTGACGGCAGGGTATGTGCCGACGACGAACCGCGGCTCGCTCAGCGTGTCGGTAAATGGGATCAGCGGGCTGGGTTCGACGGCGACGAAGGCTGCCTGGGCGGTGCTGAGCGATCCGGGCAAGAACTTTCAGTTCTCGAGCGCGGGAGCGCAGTACTGGGCGGATGTGACGACGACGGGAACGGCGACGTTCAACAATGTGATTCCGGGAACGTATCGGCTGTCGGTGTTTGTGCTGGGGCAGTTTGGCGAGTACCGGAAGGACGGCATTGTGGTGAATGCGGGAGGGACGACGAATGTGCCAGCGGTGACGTTTGTGCCGGAGAACTTCGGGACGACGGTGTGGACGATCGGCACGCCGGACCGCTCGTCGCATGAGTTTCTGCACGGGCACGATGCGAAGGGATTCGACGACAAGGAGTACTGGGGCACGTGGAACTACTGGTCGGATTTTGCGGCGAACAAGGGATCGGTGGTCTATAACGCGACCTCCGGTCCGGCGGGTGCGGCGACGAATGATCCGAACCAGTGGAACTACAACCACTGGGGCACGTTCGATCCGGGTCTGTATGACGCAGCGAACGACACCACCGACAACTACACGCACACGATTCCGACGTACGTAGCTTCGTTGAGCACAGCTGCGGGGACGAATGGTGTGACGACTCGCACGCCGACATGGACCGTGCATTTTGCAACGCCGCAAAATGTGACGAACTACACGTATGCGGTGCTATCGGTGGCGCTGGCCTGCGACTACGGGTCGTATGTGACGACGCTCAACACGACGTCGCGGACCTGGGGGTATCGGACGGGTGTAGCTTCGGACTGCTCGATTCGGAGCGGGCTTTCGGGGTACTACCAGTGGATTGCGCTGCAGTTTCCGATCAGTGCGCTGAACCCGGCGGGGCAGGATAACGTGCTGACGCTGGGCGTGAGCCAGACGTATGGCGCGATGGACGACGCTCTTCGATTTGAACTCACCAACAATCCGGCTACGCCTTCCACAACGGGATGGAGCGACTACGAGTTCGTTCCCACGTCGAGTACGTCGGGGAACATTCCGGCGAACGATTCTGTGGCGAATCCATAGGACTTAGCCGCCAGCTGTTGCATTTTGCGGGGGCTGGCGGCGGTTCTGCTGCGCATTAGGAGGAGCGAGGGGTTGCGACCTTCGCGGCTGACGAACATCTATACTCAGATATATGTCGGAAACCACCCTACCGCGCACACTCGGCCAGCTTCGCTCTTCTGAGTTCACCCCTGAACGCGTCAGCCGCAGCGTGAAGGACGAGATTCGTGACAACCTGATCGTGCGGCTGCGGGAGATTGCTCCCGGTGGTAAGCGCGAGGGCGAGTCGCTCTTTCCGGGCATCGTGGGCTATGACGATACCGTGGTGCCGCAGGTGGTGAACGCGCTGCTGTCGCGGCACAACTTCATCCTGCTGGGACTGCGTGGACAGGCGAAGAGCCGTATTCTGCGCGCGCTGACCACGCTGCTCGATACGCATTGCCCGTATGTGGCGGGATCGGAGTTGCGGGACAATCCGTATGCTCCGCTCAGCAGGTTCAGCAAGGATTTGATTGCCTCCTTGGGCGATGACACGCCGATTGCGTGGATGACGCCGGTGGAGCGCTATGTGGAGAAGCTCGCGACGCCCGATGTAACGGTGGCTGATTTGATTGGTGACGTCGATCCGATCAAGGCGGCACGCAGTGGACATGAGCTCGGCAGCGAGTTGACGATGCACTATGGCCTGCTGCCGCGAGCGAACCGTGGCATCTTCGCTATCAACGAGGTGCCTGATCTCGCGGGCAAGATCCAGGTGGCGCTGTTCAACATCATGCAGGAAGGCGACGTTCAGATTAAGGGCTACCCTGTGCGGCTCGAGCTGGATGTCGCGATCGTATTCAGCGCGAACCCTGAGGACTACACGGCGCGCGGCAAAATCGTGACCCCGCTGAAGGACCGCATCGGTTCGGAGATTCGCACTCACTATCCGGAGAGCGTGGATGAGGCGATCAGCATTACGGAGCAGGAGGCCTGGACGGCTCGCACGTATGCACCGGGCGATACGGCGATCCAGAATATCGTGATTCCGCATTACATTCGCCAGATTGTGGAGCAGATCGCATTCATCGCACGTGAGGACAAGAAGGTCGACAAGCGGTCGGGTGTGTCGCAGCGCCTGCCGATCTCGACGATGGAGCTGGTGCTTTCGAATGCCGAGCGCCGCGCGTTGATGCATGGCGAATCGCTGGTGGTGCCGCGCGTGGGCGATCTTTTCGCTGCGCTGCCGGGCATCAGCGGCAAGATCGAGCTGGAGTACGAAGGCGAGATGAAGGGCGCGGATGTAGTGATCCGCGAGATCATTCGCCAGTCCGTCGCGGCGATCTATGACACGTACTTTGCGGACACAAACACGCAGCAGATCGAGCAGTGGTTCAACCTAGGCGGTGCGGTGGAGTTGAACGACAAGCAGCCTTCGCAGACGGTGTTTACCGAGATGAAGGGTATCCAGGGGCTGATGGAGAAGCTGTCGCCGCTGAAGGTGAACTCGCGCACGCCGGTCGAGGTGGCTGTGTCGGCTGCGGAGTTTCTGCTGGAAGGCATGACGGCGCATAAGAAGATCTCGCGCTCGGAGGCCCGCACGTTCACGGCTGGCGAGAAGCGGCGTCGGAATGAAGATGCTGCGGAGATGGCAAGCCGGATGCGGGATAAGCTGCAGGAGCGGGATACGGATGATCTGCCACGGAATCGGACTCGGCGGGGATTCAATTAAGCCTTACAATCTCATTTCATGTGGGATGAGAACGACTCTTTCGGGCGGTGGTTTCAAGGAGTTCTGGCATTGATCCTTGTGCCGATTGGGCTGGCTGCCGAGTACTACGACTGGACACGGCTGTCTGGGAGCTCTTACCGATACGGTATTGGCGGAATTTTTGGCGGCGCACTTTATCTGGGCTATCGCTGTGCTCGCTACGCTATTACGGGGCGAGGCAACATCAATCGCGATAACTACTAACTATGCCCGAGCTGCCCGACATTACGGCATATCTCACAGCGCTTGAGCCGCGCGTTGTGGGGCGGGTGTTGGAAGGGCTTCGGATTACTTCGCCGCTGCTGTTGCGGACCGCTGTGCCTCGGATTGATACGGTAGAAGGCAAGACAGTGCTGTCGCTGCGAAGGATTGGCAAGAGGATCGTGTTTGTTTTCGACGATGAGCTGTTTCTGGTGCTGCACCTGATGATTGCGGGGCGGCTGCACTGGCGGGAGCTGGATGCCAAGAAGGGGCGGCCTTCGCTGGGTGGGCGGAGCAATCTAGCTGCGTTCGATTTTCCAAATGGCACGCTTACGCTGACCGAGGCCGGAACGAAGCGGCGGGCATCCCTGCACCTGGTGCAGGGTGAGGCGGCGCTGGCGGAGCTTGATCCGGGTGGGCTCGATGTTCTTTCGCTGAGCGAAGAGGCGTTTGTGCAGACGCTTTCGGCGGATAACCGGACGCTGAAGCGTGCGCTGACCGATCCTCGGGTGCTGTCGGGGATTGGCAATGCGTACTCCGATGAGATTCTGTGGGCGGCGCGACTCTCGCCGCTGGCGCAGACACGTAAGCTGAAGGCGGAGGAGTCTGCGCGGCTGTATGCGGCGACGCGGGACACACTGCGGCTGTGGATCGATCGGTTCGACGCAGAGGCAGCGCAGGCGTTTCCGGAGAAGGTGACCGCGTTTCGGCCAGAGATGGCGACGCATGGGCGATTCAACCTGCCGTGTCCGCGGTGCGGGACGCCGATCCAGCGGATTCGGTATGCGGACAATGAGACGAACTACTGCCCTACGTGCCAGACGGGCGGCAAGGTGCTGGCGGACCGCAGCCTGTCACGACTGCTGGGGGCGGACTGGCCGCGGACGCTGGATGAACTCGAGGCGCTGAAGCGGAAATAGCAATATCAATTCTGCTTATATGAATTGCGTATCACATCAGCGAGTCTTATGGTCTAACTATGAGACCGAACAATACGCAAGCCGTCTTCGATGCCACTGCTGCCACCTATGACCGCGACCGGATGAAGCTGATTCCGGGGCATGAGGGGTTCTATGCTGCGGCACTGGAGCTGATTCCTGCGGATGCAAAGACGATTGTCGACCTGGGTGCGGGGAGTGGGTTGTTTTCTGCAATGCTGCATGCGGCGTTTCCTGCGGCGGGGCTGTATCTGATCGATTTCTCAGAGGCGATGCTGGAGCTGGCGAAGAAGCGGCTGGGCGATGCGCCCAATCTTCACTATGTGCTGGCGGACTACTCAACCGTGGCGCTGCCAGAGGCTTGCGATGCGGTGGTCTCGGCGCTGTCGATTCATCATCTTGAAGATGAAGGCAAGCGGGCGATCCTGGGGAACATCTACTCTGCTCTGCGGCCGGGTGGGGTGTTTGTGAACGCCGATCACATTGCGGGGCCGACGGCAGAGCTGGAGGTGACGTATCAGCAGCGGTGGCTGGCTGAGATTCGGCGGCTGGGAGCGACGGAGCAGCAGATTACGGACTCGCTGTATCGGCAGCAGGAGGACCGCCGGACGCCGGCGGAGCTGCAGCTGGCATGGCTGCGGGAGGCTGGGTTTGCGGATGTGGATTGCTGGTTCAAATATTCGAGCTTCGCGGTGATGACAGGCACACGGGCATGACATCGTGGCCGTCTACGCATCCAAGCGAGCCTCCGACCATCTAAGCTAGTAGGTGACGGAGACCTGCATGAAACTGACCCGCTACACGAAGTTCACCGGCGATCTTTCCTCGAGTATTGACCTCGAGGACCTGATGCAGGCGCTGTCTGATTTCCTGCTGGATTCCGGGTTCGACGATCCGTACTCGCCGTTCCAGGCGAATGATGACTCGATGGAGGGCCTGCGGGAGTCGATACGGCAGGCGCTGGAGTCGGGCGAACTGCTGGATGAGGATGCGCAGGAGCATTTCGACAAGCTGGAAGAGCCGCAGGTGGAAGAGTTGATCGACAAGATCATCCAGCGGATGAAGGACGAGGCGTACCTGAACGCAGAAGAGCCTAGCGCAGGCCAAGGCGAGCAGGGTGACGGCGAAGGTGAGGCCCGGTTCGAGGTGACGGACAAGGGCATGGACTTTTTGGGTTTCAAGGCGCTGCGTGAGTTGCTGGGGCCTTTGGGCAAGTCTTCACTGGGTCGGCATGACACGCTGCATGAAGCAGCGGGCGTGGAGACGAATGGCAGCTCGAAGCTGTATGAGTTTGGGGACTCGCTGAATCTCGACATTACGGCGACGCTGAACAGCGTGTTTGCGCGTGAGGGCGGGCCGAACAGCTCGGGCACGATCAACCTGGAGTATAGCGATCTACATGTGCAGCAGGCGGACTATCAGTCGTCGTGCGCGACGGTGGTGCTGCTGGACTGTTCGCACTCGATGATTCTGTATGGCGAGGACCGGTTTACACCTGCGAAGCGCGTGGCGATGGCGTTGTCACACCTGATTCGCACGCAGTATCCGGGGGATTCGCTGTCGCTGGTGCTGTTTCATGATTCGGCGGAGGAGATTCCGATCTCGCAGCTGCCGCGCGTGAAAGTGGGCCCGCACTATACGAATACGCGCGAAGGTCTGCGTGTGGCGCAGAGGATTTTGAAGTCGAGCGGCAAGGACATGAAGCAGATCGTGATGATTACCGACGGAAAGCCTTCGGCGCTGACGATGGAGGACGGTCGCATTTATAAGAATGCGTTCGGGCTCGATCCGATCGTGATTGCAGAGACGTTGGAAGAGGTAGGTCGCTGCAAGCGGTCGGGCATCATGATCAACACGTTCATGCTGGCGCAGGATTTCCAGCTGGTGCAATTTGTGCAGAAGATGTCTGCGATGTGCCGAGGCAAGGCGTATTTCACCACGCCTGAGACGCTTGGGAATTATCTGCTGATGGACTTCATGTCGCGGCGCAGCAAGCACATCAACTGAAGCCAACAAAGACACAACGCCCTCCTTCGAATAACAAGGAGGGCGTTGTTCCACGAGACTGCAACTTACGACAGCTTGGGTGGTCCCGACGGTGGCGTGGGTAGGTTCTTTTTTGCAGCGTAGGCCTCATAGGCAGTGATCAGGTCGTTCATCTCCACCTGCGAGAGAAAACCTTCCTGCACACACTTTTTGAGGGCTGCCTGCTCGTTGGTCCATTCTTCGACGGTGAACAAGGGTCCGGGGATTCCGATTTGAATTAAGGAGCGCAGGCCAGCCACTGTCTGATTGCAGGAGGCTTGAGCTGCGGATGGAGCTGGAGGAGACTTGTAGAAGGCGAGCGCAGACATCGAGACGCCCTTCCCTACCGCGAGGTTTGCCGAGGTACTGGACGCGGCCGGAAGGAGAGTTACCCACTTGTCGAAGATTGCGCCGCTCGACGTGGGGGTGATCGCCGTGATCGTCTCAGCAGTCGAGGTGGTGTTGACGTAGCCGTCGACGTTGGCCTCTGTGGTTGCAGAGCCTGCAGGATTGTCAGGCGCGACTTTCACGAAGGTATCGTTGATCAGCGCACCTGTTGTCTCATTAAATTGATCGATCGTGGCGCCGGAGCCGCCTTCCAAACCGCCGCCTCCAACGGGAACGTAGACCACGAGCACAGATATGTCTGCTGTACCGACGGTGACACTGGGCGGTGGAATTGTGTTCTTTGTGGAACTCTCGCCGCCCTGCGTTCCTCCACTGACGTTTACAAAGGAAAAGTCATACTGAGAGGTTCCTGCAGTGAAAGTGGCAGGCTGGACACCGGCCTGGAAGGTATCACCGGCAGATAAAGTTCCGCCGGACAGTGTTTGAAGCGATTCAAAGCCTCCTGAGGAAGATCGTGGCTGACGCGTGTGGGGCCCGCTGGCGAAGAAGACGTAATCGTACGTTAGCTTGGGCATAGCAGCCATGCTGCTCCGCCGTGGGTATCTCGTCAAGATTTTTTTGCGTTAAATTTAGTGGCTCACCGCAGCGTACTGTCGATCGCGCCAGATGCGGTAGACGCCCCATGCAGAGACGGTGCAGTTATCCCGGATACGGCCGTCGAGGATCATGGATTCGAACTCTGTCACGCTGACGCGATGGACGGTCATGCCGTGCTCTTCGGGCTCACGGTTGGTCTCTCCCTGCGTGAGATCTTCGGCGAGATAGATGTGGTGCAGCTGGCGCATGGCACCGTAGGCGATCCAGAGGTCAGTGAGCGGGGTCATCTTTCCGGCACGTAGGCCGGTCTCTTCGGCAAGTTCTCCGCGCGCGAGCTCTTCAGGGATGACATTGCCCTGCTCCCAGCCACCCTGCGGAAGTTCGAAGTAGCTTTCTCCGACGGTGTAACGGAACTGGTGGACGAGCCAGAGGAACTCACCATCAGGAGTCTTCTCAAGAGGGATGACGATGACGGCTGGATCTTTGTCCAATACCCCATACATTCCTCGGTGGCCGTCGGGATATTCGATGATGTCCTCGCGGACGCGGGACCATTTGTTCCGGTAGACCTCGCGGCTGCTGATGGTGCGGATCGTCATGCTCTTTCCTCAGACTTCATGGTATGCGAACGGCATAGCTTCGCTCTGCATCTAAAACGGTGTAAGGTGGAGAGCGCGATTGCAGCCACCATCCCCCCTGAATTATTTGCATAGGAGTATGTCCCGGTTATGAAGCCACAAGAAGGTCGCAAACGAGTCATCATTGAAGAGATCCAGCCCAGCGTCGATGCGGGCCGCTATCCTGCCAAGCGCGTTCTCGGCGACCAAGTGGAGGTGACCGCTGCGATCTTCGGCGACGGACACGATCACCTGGGAGGACGGCTACTGTTTCGACACAGCTCGGAGCGCACGTGGCAGAACCAGTACTCGACGTTCAAGGAGATGGGCAACGATCTGTGGTCGGCTAGCTTTACGGTGGACCGTGCGGGCTTGTGGTACTTCACGATCGAGGCGTGGGTGGACCACTTCGACACGTGGCTGAGTGATTTTGGCAAACGGCTTGCGGCGCAGCGGGATTCCGAGCAGGACATACCGCTGGCTCTGGAGATTGGTGCAGGTCACCTTGAGACTCTGAGCAGCCGTGCGAAGGGCGATGATAAGAAGCTGCTGAAGGAAGCGGCGACGAGTTTGCGAGGATTGGCTGCGGAGAAGTGGGCGACGTATGATCTGCCTCTCGTGGGAACGGCTGAGGGTGCGGGGATGCTGCAGTCCTCGGTTATTGAGACGGCGGCGAAGTATCCGAACCTGCCTTTTGCGACGCGCTATGAAAAGGAGATTCCGCTGTGGGTGGATCGCAAGCGCGCGCAGTACTCGAGCTGGTATGAACTGTTTCCGCGATCGTGTTCACCTGTCGCCGGACAGCACGGCACGTTCCGCGATGTGGAGGCTCGCGTGCCGGAGATTGCGGCAATGGGGTTCGACGTGCTCTATCTGCCGCCGATCCATCCGATTGGCGTGAACTTCCGCAAGGGTAAGAACAACGCGGTGAGTGCGCAGCCGGGTGATGTGGGCAGTCCATGGGCTGTAGGCGCTATCGAAGGCGGGCATACGGAGATTCTGCCGGAGCTCGGCACGTTTAATGATTTCGATGCGTTGTTGAAGACTGCTAAGCAGAACGGCATGGAACTGGCCCTGGATATTGCCTTCCAATGCGCGCCGGATCATCCGTGGGTGAAGGCGCATCCGGCGTGGTTTATCCAGCGGCCCGATGGCTCGATTCAATATGCGGAAAATCCGCCGAAGAAGTACCAGGACATCTATCCGCTGAACTTTGAATCGAGCGACTGGCGCGGGCTTTGGGATGCGTTGTACAAGGTGTTCAAGTTCTGGGTCGACCGTGGCGTACGCATCTTCCGCGTAGATAATCCGCATACCAAGGCGCTGCCTTTCTGGGAGTGGTGCATCGCGGAGATTCACGAGACGGCGCCGGATGCGTTGTTCCTTGCTGAAGCGTTCACACGTCCGCACGTGATGTATTCGCTGGCAAAGGGGGGGTTCACGCAAAGCTATACCTATTTCACGTGGCGCAACACGAAGGCGGACCTGCAGGAGTATTTCGAGGAGATATGTAACGCGCCGGTGGCTGATTTCTTTCGACCGAACGTGTGGCCGAATACGCCGGACATCCTTCATGCTCAGCTGCAGATTGAAGAGCCGGTGGAGCGGCGGTCGATGTTTATGCAGCGCGTGATCCTGGCGGCAACGCTTTCGGCGAACTATGGCATCTATGGGCCGTCGTACGAGTTGTGCGACTGGAGACCAGCGAAGCCGGCTGCGGGTAAGACGAGCAGCGAAGAGTACATGGACAGCGAGAAGTATCAGATTCGGGCGTGGGACTTGAAAGATCCTATCTCGATCGCTCCCTTGATTATGCAGCTAAACCAGATACGCAAAGCTAACGTGGCGCTGCAGGCGAACAGTGGGCTGCATTTTCACGATGCGGAGAACGATCAGATTCTCTGCTATTCGAAGACGACGGCGGATAAAGCGAACTCGATTCTTGTGGCGGTGAACCTGGATGCGAAGAACGAGCAGGCGTGTTTCGTCGAGCTCGATCTAGTGGCGCTGGGGCTGCAGGAGGGGACGCCGTTCGAGGTGGAAGACCTGCTGACTGGGGCGAGGTATGAGTGGAACGGGACGCGCAACTATGTTGCGCTGAAGCCCGCTCTGCCTGCGCATATCTTCCGCATCAATAGAACGTAATGCGAGTGCGAAGCTCGCAGGTTCATTGCCACGCGTGCGGCAGTGAGCCTGCGGGCTTTCCGGACTTGATCTCTGCGTAGATGATGCCTATGTGCTGCGACATGTCCGGTCGCGTCCAGTTCGCATCGCGCTGCGGCAATGTAACCTTGAGCTGGTTCAATGGCAGATTGATCTGAGCTTTCACGGCGGCATAGAGGTCGCGGAGGAACGTGGCCTGACCCGTGACGATCTCAACCCCGCCAGCCGCGCCGTGGCCGGGCAAAACAATCTTCGGGCCCAGAGCTGCGGCCTTGCCTAACACCTTCGGCCAGTTGGCTACGTTGGCATCCCACAGCTTGTTGCGCGGGCCATTCACGGCGGCGTCGCCGGTGCAGAGGATCTTCTCTTTGGGTAGCCACACGTAGCCATCGCCCTGGGTGTGTCCCCAGCCGAGATGCAGGAAGTCGACCTCGCGATGGCTGTCTCTGAGTACGAACTTTCGTCCTTTGAACACCTGCATCGGTGGCTGCACAGCCGGCTCGTGGAGGGCGCGCACATCCTCGCGCTTCTCCATCGCAGCTTGCCAGCGTTGCGGCTCATAGCGAAGCATCTCGTTGCGCACGCCGACGTACGCGAGGGTGGTAGCTCCGGCCTTGGTCCAGAGGGCGTTGCCGTAGGCGTGGTCGCCGTGGGCGTGCGTGTCGAAGACGTACTTAACGGGTTTGGGCGAGAGCTTCGGGATCTCGTCCATGAGTTCGCGCGTGCGACCGGGATAACTCGGATCGACCAGCACGAGATAGGTATCCATCTCAATCAGAATGGAGTTGCAGTAGCCCGCGTGGGCATCGCCTTCGAGAAACCATACGCCCGGCGCGACCAGCTTTGGCGGCAGCGACTGAGCCGAGGCCACGCCGGACGCAGTGATTATCAGGGCTATTACCGTCCGCAGCAATCGATGCATCACAAAAAGACTCCACTTGTACTATTCTCTTCTGATACCTGAATCCGCAAGGCGAACCAGCTTATGCCTCAACGCAACGCCATTCTCGGAGCCTCTCCCATTCGTAAGGAGGGCCGCGCCAAGGTCCTTGGTGCCGCACAATATACGGATGATCTGGCGCTGCCGGACATGTGGCACGGAGCGACGGTACGGTCGACGGTTGCGCGTGGATATATCCGCAACATCACGTTTGCGCACGAGGTGAACTGGGACGAGTTCTGCATCGTGCGGGCGTCGGATATTCCGGGTAAGAATGTGATTGTGCATCTGATGCAGGACCATCCGTGCCTGGCGAATGGCTACGTGAATCATCCCGATGAGCCGATCCTGCTGATCGCGCATCCGGAGAAGGCGGCGCTGCTGCGTGCGCTTAAAAATATTCACATCGACTACGACGAACTGCCGGGTGTCTTCACGATCGAAGAGTCCGAAGCGGCGGTGAAGGCGCTGGTAGAGAAGAACGATGATTCGCGCATCATCTGGCCGACGCCGAAGGCTGATTATGAGGGCGGACCGAACTGCTTCAAGACCTATGAGATGTACTCGGGCGATGCGGAGAAGACCGAGACGGGGCTGGAGGCTGCGTTTGAGACGGCGGACTTTATCGTAGAAGGCGAGTACGCGACCGGCGCGCAGGAGCAGTTGTACATCGAGAACAATGGCGTGATCGCCGAATGCTTTTACACGCAGCAGGGCGAGGTGGAATCGGTGTGTGTGCGCGGGTCGATGCAGTGCCCGTTCTATCTTGTTCATGCGCTGACGCTGGTGTTTGGACTGCCCGATGACAAGTGCCGCGTGATTCAGGTGGAGACCGGTGGAGCTTTTGGCGGCAAGGAGGACTTCCCTTCCGTGATCGGCTCCCACGCTGCGCTGCTGGCGATGAAAAGCAAGCATCCGGTGAAGATCATCTACGACCGCGCCGAGGACATGGCGGGAACGACCAAGCGGCATCCTTCGCGCACGCGACATCGTACGGCAGTGCGCAAGGATGGAACGTTGCTGGGTGGAACGATTGAGGTGACGCTCGATGGCGGAGCGTATGCAACGCTGTCGTCGACGGTGCTTTCGCGTGCGACGATCCATGCCTCGGGGCCGTATAAGTGGCCGCATCTGCGTGTGCGTTCGAAGGCGATGGCAACGAACCTTCCGCCGCACGGCGCGTTCCGCGGCTTCGGTGCGCCGCAGTCGCTGTTTGGTGTGGAACGGCACATGGACCGCATCGCGCATACGCTCGGACTTACGCCGGAAGAGGTGCGCCGCAAGAACTTTCTGGGTACGGGCGATACGACGGCGACGGGACAGCCGCTGGTCGATAAAGTGGACATGCAGCACATGTTGACGCGGGCGCTCAATGAGGCTGGCTATCACGAGAAGGTCGCGCGGTTTGCGGAGGAAAACAAGCACTCGCTGATCAAGCGTGGCGTGGGCTTCGCTGCGTTCATGCATGGCACGGGCTTTACGGGGTCGGGCGAGCGTCGCTTGAACTCGCTGGTGTATCTGGATGTGCTGGAGGATGGGCTGCCACAGATTCTGGTGTCGTCCACTGAATTTGGACAGGGGACGAATACGATTCTTTCGCAGGTGGCCGCGCAGACGTTGAACCTTCCATACGAGGACATTCGACTGGCTCAGCCGGATACTAGCGTGGTGCCGAACTCCGGGCCGACGGTCGCGAGTCGCACGGCGATGATTGTGGGCAAGCTGGTGGAGCGCGCGAGCCTGCAGATGCTGGAGACCCTGCGGCTGCAGGTGCATCTGCCTGCGGATCACACACGCGAGGAGTTTATTGCAGCAGCGAAGGCGTATCGCGCACAGTATGGAACGCTGCGCGCTTCGGCTCGATATGAACCGCCGGCTCCGATCTTCTGGGACGATGAGAAGTATCGAGGCGATGCCTATCCCGGCTATGCGTGGGCTGTGTATGTTGCCGAGGTCGCCGTCGATATGAGGACGTATATGGCCACCTGCACGCGTTTCGATGCGCTGCAGGAGGTGGGCAAGGTGATGCATCCGGTGCTTGCGAAGGGACAGGTGGAAGGCGGCGTGGCGCAGGGTATCGGCTATGCGCTGTACGAGAAGTGCGTGTGGAAGGATGGACATTTGGCGAACAACCAGATGACGAACTACATCATGCCGACGAGCGCGGACCTGCCGCCGATCCATGTGCACTTTGAAGAGGTGCCAAGCATCCACGGGCCGATGGGAGCGAAGGGTATCGGCGAGCTGCCGATGGATGGGCCTGCTCCAGCGATCATGAATGCGATCGAGAACGCGACGGGGATTTCGTTCTGTACGATTCCGCTGCTGCCGGAGGATATCTTCGAGCGCGTGCAATCGCTGGGACATCCGCATGGCGGGACGGAAGATCTCGATCCGAGCGTCGACCGCGATACGCGCGTGGAAGAGGTGAGCGCATGAGTCTGGTCCACCTTACGATCAACGGTGAAAACAAGAGTGTAGAAGTGCCGCCGATGAAGCGGTTGCTCGATGTGCTGCGCGAAGACCTGCACCTGACCGGGACAAAGGAAGGCTGCGGCGAGGGCGAGTGCGGAGCCTGCGCGGTGCTGCTGAATGGCGAGCTCGTGAACTCATGCCTCATCCCTGCACTACAAGCCAATGGCACGAGCCTGTGCACGATTGAGGGTGTGAGTACGGAGGGACATCTGCATCCGATTCAGCAATGCTTTTTGGAGAAGGGTGGAGCGCAGTGCGGCATCTGCACGCCCGGCATGATTCTGGCGACGCAGCATCTGCTGAACAAGTATCCGAATCCGACGATGGAGCAGATTCAGGAAGGCCTCGCCGGGAATCTGTGTCGCTGCACGGGGTATATGCGCATCTTCGAATCGGTGCAGGAAGCGGCCAAGCTGCAGAACGCGGGAGCCGGGGCTTAGATTTCATGCATTCAGACGTGACACAGTTCGATCTTGCGGCGCCGCCTTCTCTACAGGCTGTGCTGAAGCAGCTGGCGGCCGAGCCAGGTAAGCACGCTCCGATTGCCGGAGGCACGGAGATGATGGTGGCGCTCGGCGCGGGGCGACTGCAACAGAGGTCGCTGCTGTCGATCCAGCATCTGCGGGAGCTGCGGTTTATTCGCGTGGAGGATCGCCTCCTCCACATCGGATCGGGGACGACGTTCACGGACATTCGCCGCAGCGCGGAGATCGCGAAGCATCTGCCGCTGCTGGTGCAGTCGGCATCGTGGACGGGGTCGGTCGCGAACCAGAACCGCGGCACGATCGGCGGCAATATCTGCAATGCGTCGCCTGCTGCGGACACGCCGCCTGCCTTGCTGGCGTATGGTGCGACGGTGACGCTTGTGAGTGCGAGTGGCGAGCGCACGATGCGCTATGTCGACTTCCATCTGGGCTACAAAAAGACGGCGCTGCGACCGGATGAGTTGCTGCATAGCATCCACGTGCCGCTAGTGTTTGGCGATCATCGGCAGTACATCCGCAAGGTAGGAACGCGGAATGCGCAGGCGATCTCGAAGATTGCGCTGGCGGCCGTTGCGAAGGTGGAGGAGCAAAGGCTTGCAGATGTGCGGCTCGGTGCGGCTTCACTGACGGACCGGCCTGTGCGTTGCTCTGCGACGGAGGCTGTGCTCAGCGGTGCTTCGCTTGCGTCGGATGCGCTGGAAGAGACGATTCGCCTTGCACGCGCGGCGCTTGCGGGCGAGACGCATGCGATCGACGACATCCGCTCGACGGCGCGTTATCGGGGGGCGGTTGCTGGCAATTTACTGGAGGAGTTTCTTCGGTCGCTGGCCGGGTAGTTTTTCAGTTTGAAGATCCGCAGCCTCCGGGGCTAAAGCCCCTTATTTTTAGACCTGACTTTACGTACGGGCTGAAGCCCATACCCTTCAAAGCAGATTTGTTCATGAACTTTCAGGGCGCGACGGGTAGCTTCCTTGTACTGGCTAAAGCCCGTGACCTTCAAAGCAGATTTGTTCAGAGCTTCTTCAGGGCGCGCTGCAGGTCCTGCTCGGTATCGATGTCGAGTGCCAGATCCTCGTTGTCGAGCGCGGCGGCGTTCCGTAACAGATCACGCGCGCCTGCATCGCCTTGCAACTTCAGGAGGTCTGCAAAGACGGCTGCGGGAAAATAGGCGGGGACGCCGATCCTGCCCGCGTAGTGCGAGCCTGTAACGACCTCCACATCCTTGCAGAGAGCTTCGAGGTGCTGCGGTGTCAGCAGCACCTGATCGCAGGTCATCACTACGGCGCCGGTTGCGTTCTGCTGCTGTGCTACCTGGATGCCGAGGCGAAGGGATGAGGCCATGCCTTCCGCGGCTTGATCGTTCTGGATCACGATGAGGCCTGTTTGGTGCGGCGCGTCGATGGGAATGCTGGTGGGGCGAACGACGACGAGGATGGGATGAAGAGCGGCTTCGATGGCGACTCGAATGGCACGAGCCAGCAGCGTTTCACCGTTGAGGACGACGTCCTGCTTGGGCCGGCCAAGCCTTGTAGACGCACCAGCCGCGAGGATGATGCCGGCGATGCTCACAAGGCGCACTGTGCCTGGAGATATTGCGAGGCTCCGCCTTTGGCGATCAGCTCTGCGACGGTGGCTGGCGTCATACGGCCACCCTTGGGAATCTGGCAGACACCGAGTTTCCCCTCGCAGCAGGCCTGGATTTCGGCGACGGTGGCGAGCGCGATAGCCTCGGCTCCGTCCCCACCTAGATCGAGGCCGATGGGAGCGAATACGCGTTCGCAGACCTGCTCTACGTCCCAGCCGAGTATCACAGCCGATTCGCTGAGCAGCAGAGCGCTGCGATGGCGAGCTCCCAGCAGACCGAGGTAGCGGGGGGATCGGGGCAGAACCTCCGTCAGCCAGGCGCGGTCCTGTTCGTAACTGTGGGTCATGATGACGACCGCATCGTGGTCTGTCACGGAGATGCCGTTGAGAGTGGTTGCAACCAAAACCTGCTCGGCCTGAGGAAACCGCTCCGGCCTCGCCCAGCTTGTGCGCCCATCGACGACGGTCACGGTCCAGCCCATCTGCGCGGCGAAGCTGACCATGGGCTGCGCGTCATTCCCTGCTCCCAGCAGCAGCAGACGCTGCGGCGGCTCCATCCGTTCGGTGAACGTCTGCGCGGCGTCGGATAACGGCAGAATGTTTCCTGCGATCAGGCGTCCGGTAGCGTCCTGCACGAAGCGGTTGAGAGGTGTCCCATTTCCAGGCAGAAGGGTGACGACCTCACGCGCTTCGCCATGTCGACTTCCATCGGGCAGCGAGGCTTCGATGGCCTCCATCAGCGCGGCGAACTCTGGCGTATCGGCCGGCTCCAGCAACAGATACAGCGTGCCGCCGCACCCCAGGCCGTAGGGAATCTCCTCGGTGTCGTCGAAGAGCGTGGAAAACCGTTCGACGACAGCGCCGGCGCGCACCCTCCAGGCAGCGCGGCGGAGCAAATCCGCTTCGAGACAGCCGCCGGAGATCCCGCCGACGTAGGTGCCGTCCTCGCAGATCAGCATGCGGGCGCCGACGCGACGATAGCTCGATCCCTCGACGCGCACCAAGGTGACCAGCGCACGGGCTGTACCGCTGCGCCACGCCTCCAACAGTCTGCGCCTCTCGAGCATCCGACTCCTTCTCGCTTGGTACGGACCGTCCTCTTAGACAGAAGCGGACGTCGCCCAGCGTTATCTGCAAGGTTAATAGACGATGCATCACCCCGTCATCTTTCGCGCGGACTCGACATTGATATCACTACGCCGCACGGACACTTTGCGATACACTTCTATGGAAATACACCTGTTTTTTTGATCCCTGCCTCGCTCAGCGGAGATGAAGCTTGACCGACTCTGCGGTGCCGGGACTGATCTTCTCCAGCTTCCGGTCTCGCACGCTGGATGACAAAAAGGCTTTAGGAATCAAACAAATCCATTCAAGTAATGGCTCGACACGAGTAGTATCAAACTGTCACCAATAGTGCATTTTGGAGGAATTAGTATCATGCGTCTCCTCAGCCGGCGTTCTCGCCTTGCTTTAACTCTTCTCTGCCTGCAGTTCGCAGTGGCTGCAGCCTGCTTCGGTCAGGCCAAGCCCCAGGCGGCACGGCACTTCGATTCCGGGATCGATATCTATGGTGGATACGGTCTCTATCAGCCGCTGAACTCGTATGTGAACGGGTACCAGTACCATGCCATCTCCAGCCCGAACGTGACTGCCAGCTTCGCGGACTACATAACGCCGAGCTTCGGCGTTCAGGTGGAAGGTAGCTACTTTACGGGTAACAACAATGTAAACGGCCAGTATGGCGCGTGCGGCACCATCACCTGCAACCAGCGCATCTACACCGCTGAGGCCGGCCCGATCTATCGCTGGGTAGAAGGCCCGTTCGTCCCGTTTGTGCATGTACTTGGCGGCGGCGTTCGTATGAACGGCCCCGCGCAGCAGTCGCTCACCTGGGGTGAGGGAGCTACGGTCGGCGCAGGTGTCGATTATGTTCTGCCGATCCTGCACCATCACTTCGCCATCCGTCCGGCGCAGGTGGACTATCAGTACGCACACATCAGCTATCCCGGTGCCGCGCCCCTCAAGGGCGGCGAAGCCAACATCAACGCCGTGAAGATCTCAGCCGGCCTGGTCTTCCACCTCCGCGAAGCAGACGAGCACATCACACCCCTGGTGTACGGATGCTCGGCCTCGCCGATCGACGTCTTCCCTGGCGAAACCGTCACCGTCACCGGCAGCACGGTTGGTCTGCGCAGCAAGCGCACACCGGACTACAGCTGGGCGACCAAGGGCGGCGTCCTGACCTCGAATGGCCAGATCGCGACCATCGACACGACAGGTCTCGATGCCGGACAGTATGACGTCATCGGCCGCATCTCCGTCGGCAGCCAGCCCGGCCAGCAGTCGTACTGCTCGGCTCCGTTCAACGTGAAGGCTTACAGCGCTCCGACGATTGCCTGCACCGGCTCGACGGAACAGGCTGAGGCCGGTACGACGCTCGAGGTCGATTGCACTGGACGCAGTGAGCAGAACCGCCAGCTCACCTACTCGTTCACCACCTCGGCCGGACAGCTCGCCGTCGATCGCAACAAGGCGATGCTCTCCACCGCAGGTCTGCCTCCGGGCAATATCACGGTCACGGGCACAGTCAAGGACGATAAGGGCAAGTCGGCTACCTCCACGGTCGTCTTCGTCATCACCGCTCCGAAGCCGCCGCCGGTCTCGCCGGTCACTCAGCTCTGCGTCCTCAACTACTCGCGTGACGTTCATCGTCCGGCTCGTGTAGACAACGAGGCAAAGGGCTGCCTGGATCAGATGGCACTGGCTCTCAACCGCGAGTCTTCCTCCAAGCTCGTCGTAGTCGGTAACTCCGACCCTGCCGAGAAGCCCGAGGTCGCTGCTGAGCGTGCGATGAATGCTCGCCAGTACCTGGTCAACGAGAAGGGCATAGATTCGGCTCGCATCAGCGTCCGCGTCGGTGAAACCTCCGGTAAGACGGTCAAGAGCTACCTGGTACCTGCAGGCGCGACCTTCGCTGAACCGAACACGCAGCGTTTCGATGAGAAGCGGATCGTGCGTCACGGTCAGGCGTACGGCGTGCCCCGCAAGCCGGGCAGCAAGCCGGTTCACCATAAGGCAGCAGCGAAGAAGGCTGCGGCACCCGCAACCAAGTAACTCACACAGACAGCTGTAAAAACGAGGGCCGTAGGGGATCAGGAAAACCTGATCATCTACGGCCCTCAAACTTCTGGTAAACTAAATTTCGTTGGCAACCAGCGGGAAGTTCCTCAGCTGGTCAGCGGACGGTTCGGCTCAAGCATCTTCCCGGAGCCTGCAACCTCCTCTCTTAGGCTGGCATACCACCTCATCCGAAGTTCTTCGGTTGCATGGCGTCGGGGCGTAGCGCAGTCTGGTAGCGCACCTGCTTCGGGAGCAGGGGGTCGGAGGTTCGAATCCTCTCGCCCCGACCATTTCTTCATTTTGGCCCTTTCGTAGATCACATCGAACGGGTAAACATATGAAGGCCTGATAGTTAGAACACCGATTGAATCGTTCGAAAGGCCGCCTAGCGGTCTGGCCTCCTATTACGATCTCTCCCTAAAGCTAAGTAATTATGCCCCAATCGCGAGTTCGAAATAGCTCCCACCGGCTATCCGCGCTTGCGCCTCGAGAGCCATCAAGAGACGATTTAAACTGCTGCTCGCTCGTCTCACGGTAGTTGATCTTTTGCTTCCAGAAGTCACTCTGGGTTCTTTTCAGAGAGCTTTAGACAAGCCCACCCCACCGCGGCGAACACTCTTGAAGACCAGGCGAAGCTTACGGATACAAGCAATTAGCCATTGGTTTTCGATGTGAAACCTGGCTGCAAGCGCACGATCCTCACTGCTGTTTGCTCCCAACACATAGAGCAAATAGCGCACCTGAGCCACTCGGGTCGGTCTCAAGATAAAAAAGAGCCGCCTTGGAGAACACCAGAAATTCTGCGTGTTTGAGGACTCAAAGAAACGTGACCAGAGACTCTCAGCAATACGGTCTATCCGAATCGCCGCCTTTGAATTGAGACTCAATTCCGCGCTGGTTTCTAAGCTATATAACTTTCGCGCCATAGCGTATCCGAGTTCCAAGATAGGTGCGACGAATTCTATGTCGCCCGCACGCACGGCACAAGCTGATGGGGTTCCCCACTTCTCGATCGCAAGAGCTACATCGAGGATGTAGCACAACTGCTCATAGGAGTGCTTGATGCCGTGAACACACAAGAAAAGCAACTCATCCGACGGTGAGAGGACGTAAGCAGGCTGTCCGGCGAACGTGACAGGGGTCGAGTTCGCGAAGATGCGATCAAGATCGATACATAAGTCCTCCTGGCAGATGAGATCGAAATGAAGTTCGACCATGGTCGCGCCCCGTATCCATGTCTGATGTCGCCCTTCATCGTCGATGCCACGGATAAACCCTAGGGCAGTGAAGACATCCCCCGCTATTGCAAGGTCTCTATGCCGGACCAGCAGGTCGATATCTCGGCTCGTCCGCAGATTGGTGCCTCCATACAAACGTTCCGCCATGCTGGTTCCCTTGAGCAGAATGACCGGTAAGAACTCGGCAGCGAGCGCTTGCAGGATAGCTTTCACTTGAGAGGTCCACCAGAAGTTGCTGATGGTTATTTCGCGCTCAGCAGCGGCGCACCGGAGGTCGAACTCTTGGGGCAGAGCAAAGTCGGCGCTTCGTAATTTGAAAAGGAAGAACGGGAGAACTCTTTCCAGTTCGGCGCGATCAAAAGCCTCCTGTAGCTGCACAGGAAGGAGCGTCGAGACATCTTCGCCTTCGCGCAATACAGAGAGAAGTGCTTCCATTCCTCGTGTCATCGAAGGCCCTGAATATTGTTGTTGTTATGTGCACATGAAAGGCTTGCAAGCAACGCAGCGCTCGTCGCATCCGCCTCGCCTCGGGAAGAAGTCCATGCCGTGGCGTTGCGCAGCATGGCGGCGAGCGTTGCCATTACGCGGATCGGGGTTCGCTGAACGGGTATGGAATGCTTGAGCATCTCGAGCAACGCCAGGCCGTGGCTGACGCTCTGCGCGGACCAGTGAGAGCCTTTTACATAATGAGTGAAGACGATCATGGATACAGGCAAACGGCCCGCACCAATCGAGCCGCCTAGTTCTGAAACAGGCATACTTCGTTGCAGGGCATCGCCCGGTTTCCGCATGGACAGGTCTCGGGCATAGGGGTGCACAAAGCCCTCATCGTCGAGGACGGCGTACTCGTCCGAGTAATACGCTGCACCAGCACGAACGAGCGCGGCAGTCAGGGTGCTCTTGCCCGCAAAGCTTGTACCAGGAAGAACGAGAGCTTTGCCATTGAGAGCAACCACGCCTGCGTGCACGAAGACATATCCTTCAGCGTAGTTGGCGACGTGAATCATCAGCGCCTGCCTAAGGGCATCGCAGACAGAGGTCAAGTCTTGCGACTCGAGAAGGACCTCTGTTCCCTCGCAGCAGCGAAAGCGAGTAACTTCTCCGAATGATGATAGGGAGAAGCTTTGCGCAGCTGGATTTGCACTCGAGCCCATTTCTGTCCCGAAAGGTAAAAGCGAGGACAGCTCTGCGAACAACTCGGGAGTCTCCGCAGCGAGGCACATAGGCACGCCATAGGCGGTACAGTGCAGTAGGTTCGCCAATATCATGGGTAATAGCTCACGGTTGAGAGGGTGGCCCCAACAGAGGTGTCTTTACAGGACTTGCCAGCCCGACGAACTCGGTCATTGTGTTGCTGCCCGAGTTAGATAGCCATAGGTTGCCGCTGGCGTCGATGGCGATACCATACGGCTCATGCAAGGGAGCGTCCAACCCAAAACCCGCGGCAGGCGAACGAAGCGTTGCCGTGTTCGCAGTGAGTGCCGTGATGCTGTTACCGAAGTAGTTTGCGGCCCATACGGTTCCGGCGCTGTCGATGGCGATGCCCTTTGGAGAAACGCCGGTGCTTGCGGTACTGATCGTCGCGACAGTCTGACCTGCCGACGAAAGCTCGATGACACTGTACGCTCCGTAGTCTGCTATCCATACGTCGCCGGACGGGTCGACTGCTATGCCTTCGGGATCAACACAGCAGGAGTAGGTGCTGACGTCGCCGAGAGGAGTTACATGCGCGATTCCCTTTTGCAAGGCGAACCAGGCGTTCTGCGAAGCGTCGATGGCTACCGCGGACGTAAACGGAAGTTGCGAAGCTGCGTATCCGGATGCGCCAGAGACAGCAGTACCATCGGATGCAAGCAGGCTTGCCGAAGAGCTGCCGTAGTCCGCAACCCAGATAGATCCACTGGACGTCGCCGCGACTGACAGTGGATAGTAAACCCCACCAGCGGTGTAGCCAAGGCCGGACAGCTCCGCACCCAAGGAGCTGAATTTACTGATGCTTCCGGAGTATCCGTTTGTCGGGGTGAAACTCTGCTGGTTCGTGACCCATGCGTTATCGGAGCCGTCTACCGTTATCCCATAGGACGCGTATAGTCCCGCACCATGAAATCCATCGGGCGCAGCTGGAACGCCGGTAGAGGAGAACTTCGAGACAGCACCGCCAGCGTAGTTGGCGACCCACACGCTTCCACTCGAGTCGATCGCGATACTTCCTGGAGTGGATAACCCCCCGCAGCCAGAGGTGCAGTTGCCGTAGGTCACGGACAGTGTCCAGTCCTGTGGCGCGGCACTGAGTTTCGGCTGAAACGTGGTCTGCCCTGCGCTAGCCATGAACACAGCTGCGACATTTCGAGCGGGATTACGAATGATATTCAGGACTGCCTGCAGGATCGTCGAGGGCGCCGATCCTCCTTGCGTGGCGCCTGCGAAGAGCGATCCACAAGACGTTCCACCATTAGACCCAGTGCACCCCGCCAGCGCATCCGCGAGCGTATTGATCTTGGCCGTCTCGAGTTTCGCGGCGACGGGCAGACTTGCTCCTGGCGAGAGTCCGGTTGACGTGTTGGCGAGGTTTTCCGCGAGGGCGAATGCATTGCGCAGACCCATAGCGTTGGTGGCGGATGCGCCGATACTTGCATCCGTCCCGAAGAAGGATGTCAGAGCCCAGGCCGCAGCTGCCGTTGTTGCCTCATTCACGACAGTGTTCCCTGCTGTTGATATGTTGCCACAGTCCCCCAACACAGCGACAAGCACGATGGCCTGATTCGTTGTGCCGCTCGCTGGTCCCGGAATGCCGCCTCGCGCTACGAAATAGGTCTGTGTCGTGGCGGTGGAACAGGTGAAGCTCTCAGCGATGCTGAACAGCCCCGAGCTATCGGTGAGGGGTGCCTGCCCAGACAGCAGAGCGACCGCACCCATTCCGTTACCTGAGGCTCCAGCAGCAAAGAGCATCACAGAGGCTCCGATCACCGGTTGCCCCGCTGCGTACACATGACCAGTCAACGTGCTACCCAGAGGGGTGACAGGACTGACCACCGTGCCAGGCGCGGCCCCGCAACCCGAGAGAGCCGCGATGACACAGAGAGCTATGATCGCTGTTACTGCGCTTAGCCATCGTCTAGTTGGATTCGTCAGCGATGCATACATGGTCAACCTTTCCCATCGGTTTAGCCGTGCTTCACTACTGAGAGACGCCCGACGAGGAGCCGCCGTCCTTCGTGGAAAAGATATCAGTGTTGGGATTGGCGCGATTGGGTGCTGGCGCAGTGCAATTTGCGCATCCGCTGTAGGCCTGCGCCGCAGTGGGGGCGGTGATGGCTATGACGACAGGCAACAGCATGGCGGCACGGGCTCCTAGCTTGAGCATGGCATCGCGGCGGGAGAGAGTCACCGAAGCAAGATGTGCGTTTGACTCGAGCAGGCCATCGCGCATCAAGTCCGCGAGTGCGTACTGCACGAGTTCTTCGGTGACAGGCATAGCCAGAGCGAGCGAAGCTGCAGCTGCGATCACAGCTGCAGTCGTCGCGCCGTCGCAGCAGCTCCAGATGGCCGCGGCAACAGGGTTCAGGCAGTATGCCTTGTGCGTTTGTTCGTCGTAAATCAGCGTCTCCTGGCCTACCTGCTGGATGGACAGTTGCAGCGTTCTGCGGCGTGGTAGCGGGTTCGACATTGGTATCTCCTTGGCCCAGCTTGCGGATCGTTTACTTGGGGTTGATCGCGATGGCGAGCGGTGTCGTGATGCCGCTGCCTGTGTAGGGTGAGCCGGTGAGCGCTGCTCCCGAAGAACTGAACGCGCTCACGCTGGCGTTGCCGCTGTTACTCACCCACACGTTGCCCGTGCCGTCGATGGCGATGCCCTTTGGCGCGTTGAGCTGTGCACTGCTGCCATATGATGTGCTGGAGGTGCCGAGCGGAGCGAGCTTCGTGATCGTGTTGCCGCCGCTATTCGCGACCCAGGCGTTGCCGCTCTGATCAATCGCCAGTGCGTACGGCACGCTAATGTTCTGCGTGAACCCTGTTGCCGTCGAGAGCGCAGTGCCAAGCGGATTGAACTCGGAGACACTGCTGTTGCCCGCGTTCGCAACCCATATATTGCCCTCCTGGTCGGTCGCGATGCCCTGCGGATTGCTCAGACCTCCGCCCGAGTGCGTGATCACGATCGACCACGATAGCGGCGGTAAGTTCACATCAAGTGCCGGCGAAAACACCGGCGAAGCCGAGCGAAGCATATTCAGCGACGCAACATTCGTCGAAGGATGCTGCGCGATGAACAGCGCTGCTGAGATCGTGTCCGACGTGCCGCCCGTAAGATAGAACAGCTTATCGCAACCGTTGCCCGTCGACGTTCCGTTCGAGGCAACACCATCGCTTCCGCCGGAGTTGATGCACTGCTCGAGGATGTCGGCGAGCGTGTTGATCTGCGCAAGAGGCAGCACCGCGCCGCTCGGCAACGATGGTCCGGAGACAGCGCCAGTCGCCGTGTTGACCATCTTGTTGATGTTCGCGAACGCGTTTGCGATGCCGACTGTATTTGTTGCTGAAGAACCGATATGCGTTGCGTTCGTCATGAACGGAGACAGCGCCCAGACTGTAGCGACGGTTGTCACTTCATTCATGTCGATGAAGTTATTCGCGATCGTTGAGCACTTCCCAAGGCCGACCATCAGCGCAAGGTTCGTATTCGTCACCGCCGGCGTGCTGCCAACCGCCGCGATCGGCTGGCCACCTGTGCCGACAATATACGTCATTGCATCGCCTGGGCAGGTGTACGCAGGCAGGTTGAAGTTGCCATACGCTGTGGTCACGAACGGAGCTCCAAGCGGAGTCGCCGCCGAACCATAGCCCGTCATGCCAACGGTGTATAGCTGCAACGAGATCCCGCCTACCGGCTGCTGGCCACCCATCACGATTCCGTTCACCTTCGTCGATGCTGGAACCGTGATAGGCGACGTGCTTGTAGACGAGAGAGTGCCAAGACCGCAACCCGTCGTGAGAAGAAGAACTGCGCTGACTACAAGAAGCTTCATGTTCATGGACGTGCTCCTGGGGTACCGCTCGTGACCGCTGTAGACAGTGGCGCTGCCGGTCCAGCTCCGCCGATGATCTCGTCAACCGTATTGGTCGTAGGGTTGGCGATCCACACATCGCCAGAAAGGTCGATCGCGATGGAGGATGGTGCAGCCGTCGTGCTGCCTTGCGCAACAGAGGCGACAGCACCGGCATTCGACAGCAGCGTAAACTTGCCGCTGCTGTTGGTCACCCATATCTGGGAGTTGCCATCGATAGCCAGCGCCGACGCCCCAACCAAGCCAACATTGTTGTATTCGTTGACCCCTGCGCCCAGAGACGAGAAGCGCGAAATACTCGTGCCGGTGTTCACGATGGACCACATGTGCCCAGAGGAATCGACGGCCGCGCCCACCCCACCGTAGGCCGTTCCCGGGGATGTCAAGCTGCCGTTGTTGGCGAACGATTCGATTTTGCCGCTACCCGCAACAAAGACGAGTGGAACGAGAACGGCGTAGCTTTGCGAGACCTGCGTCGCTGCGGCGTAGTTGCCGCTGGCAGCCTGCGATGCCGTGATGCTGCAGGTGCCTCCCGCAACGTCGGTGATAACACCCGATGCCACGGTGCAGACCGATGTCGTGGTTGACGTGTAGGTGATCGCCGCGGGCGAGTTGGAGGCGGCGGCGAGTACCGGAGGCGTTGCCGAAATCACCGTGTCGGCGAGTGCGGGAAAGGTGATCGTGGAGGCGATTGCCGTATAAGTGAACTTATCGGCCGTGACGACTGGCGACGTACCGGCTGCGGTGGTAACGGTGATGTCAACAACGCCAATATCACCAGGGGGCGAGACTGCAGTAACTCGAGTTGCGCTGACATACGTAACGCTGCTTGCCGCCGCACCGCCAAACGATACCGTCGCGCCACTTGCAAACTTCGTTCCTGTAATCGTCACGGTGGTGCCTCCGGCAGCCGACCCGCTCGTCGGAGAGATCGCCGTCACCGTCGGTGGCAGATAGGTGAACTGGTCAGCCGGAGTCGTTGTGCTGGTGCCTTGGTAGGTCACGGTGATGTCCACCGTGCCCGAACTATGGGCAGGCGCCGTTACGGTTATCGAAGTCGTACCATTCACCGTCACTGTAGTAGCCGCTGTTGTGCCAAACGACACTGTCGCTCCGGTGAAGAACTTGGTGCCTGTGATCGTCACAGTCGTGCCAGCAGATCCACTCGCTGGCGAGACCTTAGTCACGGTGGGTGGCCCATAAGCATAGCCGGTCAGGTTGATTGCCTGGGTGGCAGAGACAGCATTCAGATTATTGTTCGTGAGAGTGAGCGTCCCGGTAGTTGTGCCATCGGCGGGAACGACCGGTGCAAATATGATCGGCAGGTTGCAGGTGGCGCCGGACGCAAGCGAGGCCGTCGTGGAAGAGGAGGTGAGCACAGGACATTCTCCAGAGTCGCCAACCTGCAGACCGAAGTTTGTGGACGCGCTGGGGTTGACGCCGCTCGAAGGAACACTAAAGATAAGCGGCTGGGTGCCGTAGTTGGTAATCGAGGTTGTCAGCGGTTGCGAGGAAGATCCATCATTTTCTTGGAATTCAAAGGACAAGGTGGGTGGGCTTGAGCGAGTGAGTTCGAAGATACCGGCCACTCCGCCGGTGGTAAATCCATCACTGGAGACATACATATTTCCTTGTTCGTCCAGGCTAATCCCGAACTGTGACGTGATCTGAAAGATGCTCTGGACACAGGAAGAACTGAAGCAGTTCGGCGGCATTATGTCGATGCTGCCGGTTCCGTAGTCGGCGATGTAGACATTTCCGTTGGGATCGACTGCCACTCCCATTGCACTCGCGAAGCTGCCGCCTCCCAGCGCGGTGACGCAGCTTGCCGAAAGGCAGTCCGGAGACAGCATATCGACGACGGGTGTGCCGGGAACGACGAAGTAAACATTTCCCGCGAAGTCGATCGTCATTGTCTGGTAGGTGGAGAGACTGCCGACGCCACCGCCCAGATTCTCATAGCAACTGGAAGACAAACAGTCCACTGGAATCTCCGTAAGGCCCTTCGTGCCGGGGACATAGATATTGCCGCTCATGTCTACGGCAAGCCCTGTTCCACCCGTAACGGTTGCGCGTGTGGAGGCACAGGAGCCGCGACATCCGGGTGGCAGGACGACCACATCCGTGGAGCTCAATACATATATGTTGCCGATTCCATCGACCGCCAGAGCCGTCGGCTGCAGACTGGGCAAAGAGATCTGCGACTGGCAACCAGAGCCCAGGCAGCCTGCCGGGATGACGGTGATGTAGTATGCGTTTGTGCCATTGGATGATGGCAAATACAACGTACCGGCGCCATCCATCGCAAAACCTTGCTGCGATCCATAGATCTGGGTAGGCGACGACGCTGGATAGATGATCTGGGGTCCCATCCCCTGGCCGGCGATATAGGCACTCGCGACGATTGCCGCGGATGTTCCGGAACCTGTCGAAAGCGCAATGCCTCCGCTGCGAATACCTGGATAAAGCGGTTTGAAGGTGTAGTTGACGGTGCAGGTCGCGCCTACGGCATAGGCCTTGCCGCTCACGCAGCTACCGCCTGTGGCGAGGTTGTAGTCCAAGCCGCTGGCGCCCATAGTCGTCACGCTTGTGGTCAAGGCCGCACCCGCGCTTACCGCTGTGGTAAAGGTCAGGGTTGCGGTCAGCGTGGGGCTCGAGGTTCCGACGTTCTCTACCAGAACCACCTGGAAGCTCTGTGGCACAGACGCAGCCGCTCCATAGTGTCCCGTTGCACTCTGCGATGCTGTGATGGTGCAGGTGCCCAGCTTGAGATCGGTAATAGAGGTTCCAGCGACCGTGCAGACCGCCGGTGTATTTGTGGTGTAGGTAACCGGCTGACCCGAGGTAGCGGTGGCCGTGAGTGCCGGAGGAGCGCCTCCTAGAGACGCGTCCGCCAACACCGGAAAGGTGATCACATTCAACAGTGTGTTCGTGTAGGTGAACTGATCGCCTGCGGTTTTGATGCTCTCACCCTGTGCGTTGGTGGCTTGGATATCAACGACGCCGACCGCCTCGGCGGGTGCAACGGCGGTCATCTGGGTGGCACTCACCAGATGAAAACTACTCGCGGGCGCGCTGCCGAATTTGACTGCGTTCACCGCACCCAGGAAAGTACCATTGAGGGTGACCGTCGTTCCCCCTGCGGGCAAGCCGTCGGTAGGCGAGATAGAGGTGATGGCAGGAACGGTCGTGGTGGCGCTTCCGCTCAACGCAATCGTCTGTGTCGATGCCGAGACATTAGCATTGTTGTCGGTCAGGACCACGCTCCCAGCCACCGTGCCGCTTTCCGGCAAAACTGGGGCGAAGTTGATGGTGAGTGTGCAACTCGCATTGGCGAGCAGAGTTGCCGCGGAGCCACCGGCGCTGACAGAAGGACAAGCACCCGTGCCACCGGTTGCCAGTGTGAAGCTCGAGGAGACACTTGGATTCACGCCCGAAGACGGCTCGGAGATAGTGAGCGGTTCGTTGCCAAAGTTGGTCAACGTGACGGTCTGAGGCGTTCCAGTCGAGCCGTCGTATACGTTTGGAAATGTCACGGATGGCACGGTTGCCCGAAGGATCTCGCTTATCGTGGTGTTACCGTCATCCGCAACATAAAGATTTCCACTTCCATCCAGGGTTACACCGATGGGATTGCTGAACGCGCTGCTAATGGTCGTGACACAAGTACTCGCGTCAGCAGGAGTGCAGTTGGGCGTCATCACCTTGACTTCGCTGTTGCCCGAGTCGCCGACGTAGACGTTTCCGTTGGCGTCCACGGCCACCCCCGAGGGGCCGTTGAAACCACCCCCAAGCGTCGTGATAGCACAGCCGCTGATGCAGTTTGCAGGCGTTGATTTGATGGCATTGTGGCCGTAGTCCACGATGTAGATAATCCCATTGGCGTCCACCGCAATGTCCTGGGGGTCCAGGAAGCCGTATTCTATCGTCAACACGCAGGAAGAGGACGTACAGCCGCCCGGAATCTCCTTAATCGCGTTGTTTCCGGAGTCCGCAATGTAGACCAGTCCATTCGCATCCACCTTGACGCTTGTGGGTTTGTAGAATCCGCCCGCCAGGGGCAACGCACAAGTTGCGACGGCGCAATCAGGTGCCATCTCTTTGACAAGGCTGGCGGTATAGTCCGCAACGTAGATGTTTCCGGCACCATCCAGGGCGACGGAAGCTGGTCCTTCAAATCCTCCGCCTACAGTCGTCACGCAACTCGCGGTCGTGCAGCCCACAGGAATCTTCAAGACGTTTCCGCCTCCGAAGTTGGCGACATAGATATCGCCAGCACCGTCTATAGCTAAGTTTTTAGGGCGGCTGTAAGTTCCCGGCAATGTGTTGGTCGTCGTCTGCGGAAAGATCGTTTGTGGGCCGGTACCTATGGCGGAGATGAGCGTCGTCGCCATCACCGCGCCTCCGTTCGAAATCAGTTCCACCGCGCCGTAGCGTATACCGGAATACTTCGGCTTGAAGGTGTACTTGATAGTGCAAATAAAACCACTGTCTTCGACAGTCGAGACCGGACAGGTGCCTCCACTCGCATAACTGAACTCCTGATTTGGCGACCCCTCCGTCAATACAACGAACGCGGTTGCCGGTGTCGTGCCGGTTGTATTCGATAGCGAGACCGAGACTTCGACGGTAGCAGTTTGCACCGCGCTGGTCGTCCCGATCGGCACGGTCAACTGCGCCATGGTGGTTTGCGCCGCACCCGCCAGCAGCACCAGCGTGGCAAGTCCCGTGACCATAGAAACCTTTGAGCGGTGAAGAATAGAACCTGATGATGGGGAGACGTGGATCATGACGTGGGCCTCAGACTGGTTGAGAACGCGGGTGACCGGTTGCTTTGTACAAGTCATTGCGCTCGGCGGACAGACGCTCACGAAAAATGCGAGCGCAGAAGGAGTTAAACCAACTGGCACTGCTGAGGGAACCGGCAGTTATGCAGTTCAGATTCCCGGTGATATGGCGCTGAAAGAATCTCTGTAGACGAACCTTAGGCGATTGCGCGCGACAGGACGATGTATTCCAGCTAAAATCGGTCTAACTTCGACATAACGGTCCAACCGCATTCTTTTCAACGCCAGACTCAACGCCTTAGGGCCCATGACTCGGATTTATGGCCACGCACGTGAACGATGACTCCTCTTCGAAGCAGAACAGGGTACGCTTCGGGGCATTCGACTTCGACCTTCGACGCCAGGAACTACGCAGGCAGGGGCACCTCATCCGGCTGCCAGCCGCTCAACTTCGCCTGCTCAATCTGTTCCTGGAGCGGCCCGGCGATCTGATCACGCGTGAGCAGATCAGCTCCCACCTGTGGAACGATACCGGCACAATCGATGTGTCGAGCGGCATCAACACCTCCATCAATCGGCTGCGTGGCAACCTCAGCGACCCACTGAACTCTGCCGAATACATTGAGACAGTGATTGGTCTCGGCTATCGCTTCGTAGCCGAAGTGGTGCCCGTATCTGCGCCTAGGGCCGAGTCGCACGAAGCTGCAACGCCACCCCCAACAACGCTCGATATGGCGCCACCTGCACCGGCTGCTCTTCACGAATTCGCGGAGACGTCTGCCGCGGCACAGCGCCGATCATTTTCACATCGACAACGGCTGGCGGTGGGGAGCCTCCTGCTTCTGGTTGTCGCCGGTTCAGTCGCACTGTGGCGCAGGGGCCGATCCAGGCCGAGCATTGTCGCCTTGTCCGCAACGAGGCCCTCTCCGCTCTTTCACCTTAGGCCTGTGACTTCGACCGCCCCGGGTGAGGCGATCTCCGCAGTCGCCGTATCGCCGGACGGAAGATCCGTGGCTTTCAGCAACCGCGCGGGCGTCTCCGTGCATACATTTGGAGGCGGGGACATACTGCTGCCCTCGCGACCGTTCTTTCAGGTCAGCCGCATCTCATGGTTTCCGGATGGAACTCACTTATTGCTGAGTGGAATGGATACCCAGACGCATCGGCATCAGGTATGGGGTGTACGCCTCGGAGAAGGTTATCTGCGATTCTTTGCGGATGATGCCGATCTGGCGACGGTCTCTCAGGATGGAAGCTCCGTTGCCTATACGCGGCAGAACGGCATGGAACTTTGGGTGGCAGGTGCTGGCAACGACGGCGCGCATCAGCTTCTGGCTGATCCTCGAGGCAGCTTTCCCTACCTGATCTGGTCTTCGGCGGGCGATCATCTGCTGGTCGACCATCGAGCAGCATCCCCGGGCTCCGACAGCTATGAATCAATCGACGCCCGAAACGGAATAGTGCTGGCCCGCGAGAGCCACATGGTCTTCTCGTCGGGCTACCTGCTTCAGGATGGACGGCTCTACTTCCCGCTCACGGAGTCGGCTAATCCTGCAGCTGGGCAGACACAGTTAATGCTGGTTCACACCGATCCTAAAACGGGGAAGGCGCTGGATAAACCGCAGATGCAGCAACTCTTCAGCGGATACGGCAGAGCCCTTTCGGCCTCACTTGACGGCAAAAGAATCGCGCTTGCGCTCGATTACGCCACGGTAAACGTCTTCGTTGCGGACCTTCGTCGGCCCGGCCCTACGCTTGAGAACGTTAGAGAGTTGCCGCACAAAGTAGAAGAGAGCTATCCCCATGCATGGACGTCCGACAGTCGAGCTGTTTTGTCCGAAAGCAGCGCGCTGGGTGTATGGGCCATCTTCAAGCAACCTCTGGACGCTGCAGAATCCCAGCTTGTTGCGAAGCTTCCTACCGGCGCCGCCATGGCCCAAATCTCTCCGGATGGGCGCTGGATATTGTTCCTTCAGTTCGCGAAAAGCAACACCCCGCCAATTGGCTTCTTTCGGGTCCCGGTAACCGGGGGCGTGGTCTCGCAGGTCCCGGTCAGCACCCAGCTTGAAGACTTTGTGTGTTCTGTCTCCGCCAACGGGAGCTGTGTCGTACGTGAAACAATCGGCAACACGGAATTGGTTTACTCTGCGCTCGATCCTCTCACGGGCGTCGGACGGGAACTGGCGCGAACTCCCTGGCATCCTATCGTGCTGGGTGACTGGGGTCTCTCGCCGGATGGCTCCACTCTCTCAATAACCGATCACGACGTCGTTCACCCTAGCATCCACCTGGTAAGTCTGGCCGGCCGACGCGCGGAAGGCCCCAGCGAACTACCGCTCCGCGGACATGGGACGCTGTGGGGCTCAAACTGGGCTGCCGACGGGCGTTCGCTCTTCGTTGAGTGCAGAACCAAGGATGGCTTTGAGCTGGTGAACCTAGATCTCGGCGGTAAAGCCGTCGTGCTACGCAAGAGTTCCGTAACGCTGTGGGGCATTCCATCACGAGATGGAAAGAAACTTACTTTCCCCGACCGAACTAGCAGCAACAATGTATGGGCCTCTGACACCATGCAGTGATCGAAGCATCACAATCAAGTAAGGACCGCCCACACACGCTAAAGGGCATGGGCTGCAATGCTGGTTTCTGCTCGTACAGCGACTGCCGAGCCAGAGTGGGACCAGCAATTCTTCTCATGCGTGTACTGACTTAATTTTAATTACCACCGATGCTCTAGCTGGGACTGTGTGGAATGGGTCAGGAAGTTCGAACCTGCGCCCTATCCGTCAGACCGCGCAAGCCGAAAAATTCGAAAATCGTCCACCAGGGCCGACCATTTCATCATGTTGGCCCTTTCGTAGATCATATCGAACGGGTAACGAATGAAGGTTCACCCTTTAAGCACCCACTGAAAAGTCCGAAACAGCTCCCGCTCCTATGCTGTCGCGCATGAGAAGACGAAGGTAGCCACAAGCTTGTCGGCGTACAAGAGCCTGTTAGCGTAGCAGGGCCGAAATGGCAGGTTGGCCACTTTCCTTCGCGACCTAAAATCCCTCTGTCACTGCGGACCCTACGTCTTCCCCCATCGTCGGCGTCTCAGTGTTTCGTGGAAAAGAGTGAGAAAATCACGCCGCTACTGAGACGCAGGTCATTCTGATGATCCGTGTCACCATTTGCGTAGTTTGTGGTCAGGTACTCGATGTCGATCAATTTGAAGGATAGGCGGTGATGCAGTTTAAGGTTGATGCCTCCGCCGACCGTCGCTGCGAACGAATTACCGATGCCATCGCCAGCCAGACTTGGAGCTTTGGATAGACTGCCGCTAGCATACGCGCCGCCGATCGCGAGCTCGCCGTAAGGCTGCAAGTACGTATGCCTAAGCCGAGGTGAATAGCGTGCACCCGCCGTGTAGGTGAGGAGCGTGAGATCGTAATTGAGCGTACCGATCCCGCCCGCGTGTGTCGCTCCAACTTGAGCGACCAAAGAAACGGTCGAATCGTGTACAGGGCGCACATACGCAACACCGCCACCATTGAGATGAATGCATCCGCAGTTGCCGGGAGGGCCGTTGGTCCGCGTGTAGTCGTAAGTCAACTCGAGCGCGGAGGGTGTGCCGTGCCTGGGCTCTGCTTGTTGAGCCACCGCGAGGCGGAGCGCTGGCACGGCAAGACCAAGCAAAACGAGGGTGACGGGGCGAATGGCTCTTGTTATCTGCATAGAAATCCTTTAGTAGTTCACCGTGATCCTGATTGTGGTGGATTGCTGCGTGGTCCCGCTGGTGCCGGTCACGGTGACGTTGTAAGTCTGCGGATGATCGCCGAAGTACGAGATGCCACCATTGCAGCCAACCAAACCAATGCTTCCGATCAGCGCAAAGAAAATCAGCAACAGCCTCTGAAGGCGTTTTCTCTTCGCCGCAAGCAGAAAGGTGAGGAGCGGGAGGGCGGATGCAAGAATAGAGATGCCCGGAGCGCGGTGCGCTGTGGCAACCGCCTGCGCTGTCTGAATGGTGAGCGTGGAGGATACGGCGGTGCTTCCCGGAGTGAGGGAAGCCGGCGCGAAGAGTGCGGTAGCGCCGCTAGGTAGTCCGCTCGCGGAAAGTGCGATCGGGTTTGTATATGTGCCATTTACCGCAGTCACCATGATCGAGTACTGCGCAGAGCCGCCCGGGAAGATCGTCTGCGGAGCAGTGTTGGAGGACAGCGCGAAGCTAGCCGCAGACGGACTGGAGATCGCGAAAGAGATCGCGTTCGACGTTCCCCCACCTGGCGCCGGGTTCGTGACGGTCACGGGGACATTTCCTGCGGTAGCTACATCCGATGCAAGGATCGCTGCCGTAAGCTGCGTGGCGCTAATGACCGTCGTTGCGCGGGACACGCCGTTGAAGTTGACGATAGCTCCAGCCGCGAAGCCCGTTCCGTTGACCGTTATGGGGAACGCTGCCGACCCAGCCGCCACACTGGACGGCTGCAGAAGAGTCACCGTCGGGAGCGGGTTCGTTGCGATGGCGTTGATAGTGAACGTGACTGCGTTCGAAGTGCCGCCGCCCGGCGCTGGGTTAGTCACTGTTATTGGGACTGTGCCAGCGGCCGCTACATCCGTTGCAAGGATGGACGCCGTGATTTGGGTAGCGCTGACGAACGTTGTCGTGTGCGCGGTTCCATTGAAGTTGACGACAGCTCCACTCACAAAGCCGGTGCCGGTCACATCCAACGTGAACGCGGCTGCACCCGCCGTCACACTGGAAGGCTGCAGAATAGTCACTGTCGGGGTCGGATTCGTTGCGATGGCGTTGATGATGAACGCCACTGCGTTCGAAGTGCCGCCGGCCGGCGCTGGGTTCGTCACCGTTATAGGGACTGTACCTGCGGCCGCTACATCCGTAGCAGGGATGGACGCCGTGACTTGGGTAGCGCTGACGAATGTCGTCGCGCGTGCCGTTCCGTTGAAGTTGACGACAGCTCCGTTCACAAAGCCGGTGCCGGTCACTGTCAGCGTAAATCCAGCCGAACCCGCATTCGCGCTCGACGGCAGTAGCGAACTGAGTACGGGCAAGGGATTGCCAGGGGCATTAATGGTGAAGGTAAGAGCGTTCGAGGTGCCGCCGCCAGGTGTAGGATTCGTCACTGTCACAGGAATAGTGCCAGTGTTGGCCACATCCGCTGCGAGAACTGATGCCGTGAGCTGGGTGGCACTGAGGAAGGTGGTCGCGCGCGCTGTCCCATTGAAGTTGATGACAGCTCCGCTCACGAAACCGGAACCGTTCACAGTGAGTGTGAATGCGGCCGAACCTGCCAGTGTGCTGGAAGGCTGCAGGGAGGTCAGCACGGGCGTCGGATTGCTGCTGATGTTCGCCGCTGACTGATTCACGGTAAAGGTCTGGCAGCCAGCAGTAATCGTGAGCGTGCGTGCGGCTCCACTGTTCTGCGCGACGCTGTAATATACCGCACCCGTGCCAGTGCCGGAGACGCCGCCAGTGATGTCGAGGCTATCCGGATTGTTGGACGCTGCTGTCCACTTGCAGAAGCTAAAGGAAGCCGTGACGGTGAAGTAACTGGAGAGGCCACTGGAGGTAACAGATAGGGGAGAGGGCGTGATCGCAAAAGTGCAGGTATTCGCTGAGGCTTGGTTAATGGTGAAAGTTGACGTCGCGATAGAGTTACCGATGTTGATGGATGTTGCGGTCGGGCCTAGTGTGTTTTTTGCAACGGTGTAGTTCACTGTTCCAACCCCGGTACCGGAAGCGCCTGAGGTGACTGTCACTTGCGAAGGATTGCTGGAAGTAGCAGTCCACGCGCAGCTGGAAGGGGTAGGAGTAACCGTCACCGATCCCGTGCCTCCGGATGCAGCTTCAATCGACGCGCTAGAGCTAAGTACGAAGTAGCAGGCTGGAGCCTCCTGATTGATTAGCGTGACGTTGCCGCCGACCGTGATGCTGCCTAGGCGCGCAGGCCCGGTGTTCGGAGCGACTTTGTAGGTGACAGGGCCGCTCGCCACGAGCAGATTGGAGTTGTTCGTGATAGTGATCCAATTACTCTGCGGATAGGCCTCAACGAAAGGAGCACAGCTGGAGTTTGAGAGGGAGGCATTGATCGTGCCGCTGCCGCCTGTTGCATCCAATGCAATCGTCGACGGCGAGAGCGCAACGCTGCAGACGGAGCTCGAACCGGCGTCCTGCGTGAAGTTGAATGTCTGACCAGCAACGGTGATGCTGCCGGATCGAGTGCTTGCCGAAGTGTTTGGAGCAAAGGCGACATCCACCTGTCCGGTGCCCTGCGCAGACGCCTCGTCGAGTACGACGGCCCACGGAACCGTCGAGGTGGCCGTCCAAGAGCAACTGGGCACATTGGTGGTCACGTCGACGCTCTGCGCAATCAGATTTGTGCCCGTGTTTTCTACGCTTGTGTCGAGTAGAGAAAAGACAGAGTAGGTGCAGGCACTGGCGATGTTGAAGGTTGCGTTCCCTGAGTATGTTCCCGGATTGGTGACTGAAACGTACACCGACCCTGTCGAAGTCAACAGCGATGCCGGAACCGATACCTGCAAAGCACTACAGAAGCTTGGCTGGAAGGTGTTGCCGCAAGTCTGATTGTCGATAAGCCCCAGAACAGGCAAGGTCGTTCCGTTGAAGGTCACGGTGGAGTCCGTGGTGAAGCCGAGACCGTAGATGTTCATCGGTAGCGCCGGGCCGTTCGCAAGAGCAGCAGCAGGATCTACATGGTCGATCGACGGATAGGGATAGGAGGCAGTAGCTGTGGAGCTCGAGACGTTGTTGAGAAGATTCGGATCGGTCTCTGTTGCTGTGACGTTTGCCACGTTTGTGATGCTACCTGCCGTCAGAACTTGCACCGGAATTGAAAGGTTGACCGAAGCTCCCGTTGCGATGGCCCCGAGGTTGCAAGTGATGCTGTTGCCATTGACGGCGCAGATGCCCTGGGAAGTAACGATGGGCGATTGGCAAACTCCGACGTTGCAGTAGGTGCCGCTCAGCTGCAGTTGAGCAGGCAGTACATCCGTGAAGGTGACGTTATGTGCTGTTGCCGGGCCATTGTTGGCTACGACGGCGGTGTAGGCGGTAAGTCCAAAGTCCGCTCCAAGTTGGAGACCTGAGGTTGGCTTGGTCAGAATGACACTCACGTCTGCCTGTGTGAGGTCGACCGGATCCGCGATCGTGCCGGAGCAGTTAGCGTCCGTGGTGATAGCCGTAGAGCCCAGGTAGGTCTTGCCCTGACCATAACCGCTGGGATCATTCGAGGGGTTCGAAAAGAACTCGATTGTAAAGGTGGTGCTGGGCAGGCCATCGAAGGAGCCAAGCAGATTGAGAGCATTCGCTGCCTGTGTCGCCGCGACAGCTTTGGAGAACTCGGAAGTGTTTCCGTTGGGATCGGTCGCAGTCGCGGTGATGTAGGTGCCGCCCGTTCCCGCGGTCAACACCGGATAATTTTGCAGAAGATTCGCCCCTGCACTCGTCGCATTGCAATGGCTGTTCGTACCAGGGCCTGCAGCATCGAGATCGATACCCAGGGCTGCATTGCCGAAGATGGAGTTTGCGCTGATGCGATTGCCAGACCCTGTCTTCACCCGGACACCGGCACCTCCGTTGGAGGCGATGACATTGGCAATCGTCACGTTCCCTGTGCCGGGGCCGCCGCTCGTGCCGGGATCAATAAGAACTCCGTTGAGGGCGTTGTACGCGATGAGGTTTCCGGCACTAATAGAGTTGTTAGTCCCGCCCAATGCGATGGAGACACCATTGCCCTGATTCGGCAATGCCTTCGTTCCCGTGGTGTCCGTGCCAATGGAGTTGCCTTGCACCGTGCTGCCGATGTACGGCGTGTAACCGGGCGAGCTTTGTGAGGTGCCGTTAATCAGCACACCGTCCAGCAAATTTCCGGAGATGACATTGCCCGCGCCTGCCGTGGTGCCACCGACCGTGGTGTATCCGGCAGGCACACTTGTGCTGCCGCTTTGTTGCCCACTAAGAAAGCCCTGAGTCGTGTTAGGAACGGCAAAGGTTCCCGTGACATCCGTGCCGATGTAGTTGCCCTGAACCAGGTTGTAGAAGGCGTTGTCGTATATGGCAACACCAACCTTATTGCCAGACAGCAGATTCCGTGCGGAAGGCGTTGTGCCGCCTATGAGATAGTTCGTCGGATTGTGATCGATGATGACGCCGAAATTTGTCGGCGAGAGCACCTTGGTTCCGCTCGCATCGGTGCCGATGTAATTCCCTTGAACATACGATCCGGTTGCCGCGCCGTTATTCGTGAGATCGTTGATGTCCACGTTGTTGTAGCCGTTGCCTGCGATGTAATTTCTGGCTCCTGCCAGCGTGCCGCCAATGGTAATGGTCGATCCGTTCATGCCGACCCCGTCCTGTACGTTCCCCATCACGGTGGCTCCCGAGCTATCCAGGCCAACGAAGTTGCCTTGCAACTGTGCCTCATACGCCGTGGAAAGAAAGGCGATGCCGTAAATGGTGTTGGCAGAGATGATGTTCCTGGCTTGCGGAGAGGTCCCGCCAATGATGTTGCCGGTACCCGAGCCAAAGAGTGGGCCGTTATCCGCGAAGATGCCGATACGGTTGGGCGATGGCGTCTTACCATCAGCCGTACCAAAGAAGTTGCCTTCAATAAAGTCACCGACTCCGTTTGCTTCGATGCCTTCAGCACCCGAGGCTGTGCCGTTTGACGCAATGTTTGGATTCGTCCAGCCCGTGAAAGCGAGGCCGCGTATCACCGTGCCGGAATCATCGAAGGGGACGAGACCTGCGCCGCCGGGTGTCGTCGCCTTTCCGCCGTCGATCTGGATCACGATCTTCGCATTGTCACCAGCCGTCAGAGTGTTTGGGCTTGCGCCCGGCTGCGTGTATCCGTCGATCGTGACGGCGTAGTTGATTGGCGGGAGTGCGAAGTAATCGAGGCTGTTTGGGACGTTCTCGGAGAGCGGTTGAATCGTATAGATGCCGGTCGCTGCGTTGTATCCCGGATCGCTGGTGGGAATATTGAAGACGATGCTGTAGACTCCGCCGTTCGCAGCCGCCGCGTTCTGTGAGTTCTCGATGGCTGCACGAAGAGACCCGCGGGCGGAGAGTCCTTTTGACTGATATCGGTGATGTCGAGCGTGTTTGTGACCGTGAAGACTGCGGTCGGCGCGACATCCTGGGGCGTCACAACCGGAACACTCGAATTGCTTTGCAGCGTGACCAGACCACTGAGACCGTGCTGACTGAGGCGCATCGGGAGCGCAGCCACAGGGGAACTGCTCGCGCTGAGTGTCCCCAGCAGGTTCATCTGCGGAACACTGCCGGTTGCTACGCCGCTCGTCGCTGCGCTTAGCTTTTTCTGTCTGGCGCTTGCGAGTGTGGATAAGACGTGAACAGCACTGCCCTGGCTGTCGATAACTACCAGATCCTCTTGCGCTGAGCCGCTGATGCGGGCAGCTGTTAGTGAGTGTGCGGTCGCGCCTGTGGCTGTGGGAAGCGAAACCACGCTCTGCTCTGTCCACTCTGCAGAAAGCGTCGGAGTCGCCCGCCGCAAGGCTGACGCGCGGGCCTGACCGCCGCTCACAAGGGCGCTTCCGAAGGCGGCAGGCGTGAGGTCACTCCTCCCGCCGGCGACCATCATCGTGGGCACGGCATTCGAGTTACCCAGGAGGCTCGCAGCTGCAGTGGGCGAGACCGAGTGCTCAAATATGTGAATGTTCCCATCATCGCCAAGGACGGCGAGGCTCGGTCGTTGTCCCGTGAAATCTCCAGAGGCAAGTGCCGCGACCCCGAAGCTGAGCGATTGTGTCGAAAGCTCAGCAGCAGGCACACCGGCGGCGGCAGTCGTCGAAAGCTTTCTGTCTCTGCCACGAATCAGAACAAGCTCGTTGCCTGCTCCGACAGCGAGATCGCGCAAGGCGCTCCCGGAAAATTTGCCGAGTGCCAGCGAGGTGGCAACCTGTTTCGTCGCGAAGGTCTCTGGCTGTCCACGAAGAGCACCGAGCGGCGACTGGTAGACCGCAACGGCACCGCCGCTGCTTGCGGTCATTGCAACGATCAGGTCGCTCAGCCCATCCGGCTGGTTCATTTCACCTGCAATCAGGTCCGTTATACGACCAGCGACTTCAACGCGCTTCGCAGCTGCAAAACCACCGTGGCCATCGCCTTTCAAAAGACAAAGAGCCGTGCTGCCCCGCTTTGCGACCACAATGTCGAGGTGACCGTCAGCATCGAAGTCCCCCGTAGCAATAAAATCTGGAGACTCTGGGGTCGCGAAAGAGCGTGGATTCGAAAGGAATGCAGCCGGGGTGCCGTACTGCGCTGCCACGCCGTAAGGCCAGAGCGCGGCAATGTTTCCCCGGTAGATCGTCACGCTTCCACCGTTTCCAGCAGCTGAAGCGCTCACGAGGTCGGGCACACCATCCTCGTCGAAGTCCGCGGATGCAAGGGCAAGCGGTGTGCCGGAGCCAACGTTAGCAGAGGTCAGCGGATGACCGTCGCAGAGCGAGAGCAAGGGATTTGCAGCGGGGGCTCGCAATGCCACCAGCCCCTGCGTGCCTGTCACCGTACAGGAGCTGCCGCGGCTGGTCACTGCCACGTTTCCTCTCTGCGCACAGGCGACGGAGCCGCCAGCAAGACCAATAAGACCCACTGTAAACAGGAAGACGTCGGCAGAGAACAGGCGAAAGATGCGTGTCGAGGTAAACATCATGAACTCCTTGGAAGCTTCCGCTCTCAGGCGGTTTTTGAATCGGACAACGACGTGGAGGCAAGCGAATCGACGAGGGCCCGGGATAAGCGCTTACAGACTCCACGTGCCTTCGGCACGCGTTCGTGGGGTGTGTATATCCATATGGCGTAGAGCGCCCGGAAAGTGCGTCATAAGAATTTCCGTTTAGCGAACTCCTCGTAAGCAGACTTATCTTGGCTTTGAAAAATCATCATCAGCCGCTGCGAGCGCTGGTACACTCGGGAGCAATCCCAAAATTGAACCGCAGCTGCGTAGAGCAACTTTCCGGCTGAAATGGAGTCCGCGTGGCGGATATTACGATTCTGCTTCGCAAATGGGAAGCCGGCGAAGCAGACGCCCTGGAACAGCTAATCCCCCTCGTCTACCCTCAACTGCGCCAGGTGGCCGCAGCCTACATGGGACGCGAGAAACGGAAAGACCTGCTGCAGCCTACGGCTCTGGTGCATGAGCTTTACCTAAAATTGATTCAGCAGAAACGCGTGGCATGGGAAGACCGTCGCCACTTCTATGTCTTTTCCGCGCGCTCGATGAGAATGATTCTGATCGACCATGCTCGCAGCCAGCAAGCTCAATCCCGTGGCTCGGGCATCGTCCCGGTGCCGCTGAACGAAGCTCTGGCGTGGGTAGAGATTGGAAGTCCTGAACTTATAGAGCTGGATATGGCGCTGGAAGAGTTGCACGCTATCGATCCTGCAAAGGTGAGACTCGTAGAGATGCGCTATTTTCTCGGCTGCACCGCTGAAGAAACGGCCGCACTGCTTGATATTTCCAAAGCTACTGTCGATCGCGAGTTGCGCTTCATCAAGGCGTGGCTCTTTCAGCGCCTATACCCGGACCGTCCAACACCGAAAGCAATTGAACATTGAGGCACTTTGCCACCTCTTCACGCTATATAAGTCGAGCTATCTATTCTTAGTGCCGAAGGTACGATTGCCTGCCACCGCCTCCAACGACGACTTCTCCCGGCTTGAAGAGCTGTTTGATCAAGCGCTCTCCCTGCCGCAGCAGGACCGTGAAACGTACCTGTTGGATACGTGTGCGGGCGACACGGATCTGCTTGCGCGTCTACGCGCTCTCCTCGCGGCCCACGAAGACGAGGAGCAGGTCAGCGATTTGCATCGCCAGACCCAAAAAGAGGAGAACACCTTTCAAGGCCGCCGACTTGGTCCCTACGAGCTGGAGTCGCTGCTGGGGCGCGGAGGCATGGGAGCTGTCTATCTAGCACATCGCGCCGATGGCCAGTATGAAAGCAAAGTCGCCATCAAGGTAGTTGATTTACCGTTGGCTACCGACGCTTTCTACGACCGTTTTAAACAAGAGCGCCAGATTCTCGCGAGGCTCACCCACCCGCACATCGCGCGCTTGCTGGATGGCGGCGTCAGCGAGGATGGCATCCTCTTCCTGGTGATGGAGCACGTCGAAGGAACACGCATCGACGATTACTGTCGTTCACACAAAATGACAGCGGAAGCGAAGCTACGCCTCTTCGTCGCCGTTTGCGGAGCTGTTCAGTTCGCTCATCAAAGCCTCGTTATCCATCGCGACCTCAAGCCCGACAACGTGCTTGTCAGTGAGGATGGCGCGCCTCATCTACTCGACTTTGGCACGGCAAAGCTGATGTCGAGCGATGGCACGGCCGACACGCGCGGGCTCACACGAGAAGGGTTTCTTTCATTCACGCCTGCGTACGCCAGCCCTGAGCAGGTGTTAGGAAGGTCCGTTACGACCAGCAGCGACACATACTCGCTCGGCGTGTTGCTCTACCAGATGCTGACGGAACGTCTCCCGTACGAGCTCAACGACTTCACTGCTGAGGAGATGATTCGTGTCATCTGCGAGCAGGAGATAAGCCCTCCTACGTCCGCAGATCGCACCTTCCCCGATAAAGACCTTGAGGCGATTCTTGCCAAGGCGCTGCGCAAGGAACCTGAACAGCGTTATCAGACGGCCGATGCCTTTGCTGCAGATGTCCAGGCCTATCTGGATCATCTGCCGGTGTCGGCTCGCAGAGGCAACCTACGATATCGCGCACGGAAGTTTTCACGGCGCCATCGTCTCGCGCTTTCCTTCACCGCGGCGCTCGCGCTGACGCTGCTTATGGGGGTGTTTGCGGTACTTCGGCAAACTCACGCTGCCAGAGTGGCAGAGCAGAACTCCGAAGCGAGTGCAAAGGACCTGAGCCAGCTCAGCGACACGTTGCTCACAGAGCTGGATGATGCCATCAAGCAGCTCCCAGGATCGACAGGTGCGCAACAACTCCTGGTGGCCCGAGTTCTCGAACATCTGGATCGTATGGCGCAGAATCCGCGCAGCAACAGCTTCACAAAGGTCAGCCTTGCCAATGCGTATGTGCGGCTTGCCAGCCTCCAGGCAAGCCCCTACGAACAGAACATTGACGATGTGCCTGGAGCGCTGCACAGCCTGGAGAAGGCGACAACTATCCTGACGACACTTGCAGCCGCCACGCCATCGGACGCGACCGTCTTGTTGGCCCTGGCCCGCGCACAGGATGCGCGAGGCGAAATCTTAAGCTTTGCAGACGACAGTGCTGGTGCTGCCAAGAACCTTAACGATTCCGTCAAGACCTACGAGGGCTTGCTGAAGAGCCCTGCCGCATCACCGGCCCTCTTCTTCGAAGCGGGTAGCGTCATCGACACACTGGGAGACGTCATGGGGCAGGACACCGGGTTTGCCGATCCCGAGGCCGCTCTTCGCGACTATCGTCTCGCCATCGATTTCGATCGTCGTGCCCTGGCGATGAATCCGGACTTCAAGCCTTCTCGTCGAGGGCTCGCTACCATGCAGATGAAAATCGGCAACGTCGAGCTAGACGAGCAACCTGCGGTAGCTCTCATCGACTTCAAGGCCGCCATGACGATGCTGGATGCCTTGCCCGCGGTCGAGCGCTCGCGACTCGACCTTACGCGATTACGAGCTCTTTTATTGAGAAAGCAGGCGCTATCGCTGTCAGAGCTTGGCAGATATGCCGAGGCTGACTCTCTCTTCGCTCAGTCCACCGCGATTTACATGCAGATTGCCGCCGCTGATCCGAAAGACCTGCGAGCACTGAGAGATCTCGACAGACTACTTACGAATGAGACCTTCAGTGTTGAGAATGAAGCCGACCCAAGTCTTACAGTTCCAGCGGCTGCGCAGCAGCAGGAAAGCTCCAGTCGTCAAGCATTAGCGAGGGCTGAAGAGTTGGAAGCCCAACGTGCGGTCACGCTTGAAAAATTGCTGCAGGTAAGTCCCGGCGACGTTATCCCTTCACAGGAGTTGGCGGCGGTGCGCGTGCGACTCGAAACTCTGCGCCTGGCGAGACGTTCGCCCGATGATCTCACACTGCGGCGCGATAGAGAGGCGCTTGATACTTTGCGATCGGCTGCGTCAAAAGAAGCAGCATCGACGTTAGTGTTAGACATGGCAGGTCATGCCTTCATGGACGTTCGGCCTACTTCCCTTCGCGATACAGCATTCGCTCTTCAATGCATGGAGCGAGGCACAGCCCTTACGCATCGCAAGGTACCCTCGTGGCTTCTCTCACTCGCGCAGGCATATCGTGCGTCCGGTGATCCAGTACGAGCTTTGGCGTCGGCCCGCGAAGGCTTAGCTCTGTTGCCTCAAGATAACGCCGATAGGAACTTTCGCCTCCGCAGGCAGCTGGAGTATGAGCTGAAGTTTTCTCGGAAACAATGAGCATTGCGCTTACAGCATGCAACGTTCGAGTGATGATCGTTTGGAGTTTCTTACTTTATAACGCCGATGAGTTTGGCTGGTGCTTGAACTAGATTCGTCTTTTCACGCGCGTTCAAGCGTAACCCCCAGCAACGCAAAGACAACACCATAGAGTTCGACTCTAAACTCGACAGATGCCAACTCTCTTGTGGGGTCTAATGCAAGATAAAGTGCAGTGGCTGCGCCTCCTGGAACCAAACGACCTTTGCCTTTAAAGTCGCCTACCGTGATCATCCGAGTTTCTCCACTCATAAGATCAACGCGAGGGGGCAAGGGATCTTCTCCGTAGAACAGGTAGTCATCGAACAGATAGTCCTGTTCAATAGGCCACCATGTTTGAGGGCTACGCATCTCCAGCTTCTGCGTTACGCCATCTACATGTCGAATGGTCATGGTCGCATGCACCATGTGGCTGCATTGCGGCACAGTGGTGCCGGTGACGAGGATATAGATCCCTTTGGCGGAGCCTTGCAGGGGCACGCTCCTAACGGCGGCATCCGGCTCAAAACGAGATAAGAAGAAACAGTTCTCATGACCGTCCGCATGCATCTGGAAGGGAACGCTGTCGGCAACCATCAGCGTTGACGACGCTCGGATACCACGATCGTCAATGACGAATGGCTCACTGATGTCGGCCCATCCACCCAGCAGCGTGTCTGGAATCGCCAGGGAACAGTATGGAGATCGAGGGCTCGTATATCTGCGTGTGAAGATGGTCGAGAGATGGCTCGCCATGAACGGCGATAGATCGACACATTCCAGACTGGTGTTCTGAGCGGGCCGTTGGAAAACCGACCGTGAAGCTGATGGCTTCCCTGTAAAGCTGATAGGTATGAGCCAATGTGCATCGCCGCTCTTTCTCCGTGCAAAGACTGTGTGTACACCTGTGTTCCTGATGTGACCATCATGCAGGCAACCCTGCGGATCTTCGATCTGTTGGAACGTAAGGCCAGAAGGCAGCTGCAACAAGTCGCCGACTGTATACGTTTTGTGCACGGGGGGAGCTGCTGGACTCTCGCCTCGCCAATGAATCTCGATATGTGACGCCAGATCCTGCTCTACTTCGAAAACCAGCCACGGGCGTCCGATAGACTCTTCATCGAATGAACCCACGATAATGCTCGCTTGCGCAGATATAACTGGAAGCACCGTGCTTCGCGCTGGCAGGACAAAACGCACCCTGACACGCTTTCTAAACTTGCACGTGAGCGCATAGACTTCCTTTTGCCCCTCACGATCCCATTTCAAAGAGAAGTCGCGATGCGTCATCGAAGCCCTGTTCCACTCTTCAGGGAAGCCTGGCATCCACGTTACTGTACCTTCCAGCAAGTTCGGCCTGATCCCGTACAGCCCTTCGAGCATCGCACGCGCGGTGATACCGATTGGGTCGCCAAAGTCTCTTTGCGCTTCCTGCCGATGGACGTCGAGTTGCGACGTCATATGAAAGTTCCCCGGACACAAACCTTGATACATGGAATCAAGAAGGTTGCCCTTGAACAAGCGGAAAGCTTCCTCCTTCATCCCGATCTGCCACATGGCAAGAGCCATGTGCGAGTTCTCCGCCATGAGCAGAAGATTCAGAGACCACATATAGGGAAACCAGTTTGAACAGGACAGGATGTAGTGACCACCCCCTGGGACACCATCACCTTCGATGGGAACCGGCTTATATGAAGAAAGGCGATTCGTTGCCATCTGCCATGCCTGCTGCTTGTTCAATACTTCGGAATCGATCGCGTGATACAGGGTCCAGAGCGCAGCGTTATCGTAGACAGTCTGCGGTTCCATCAGATCTTTGGTCTCGGCTAGTTCGCCCTTCTCCGAAATCCAGAGGAGGCGTTGTATGGCGTCATCAATTTGCCGCGCTTCCAAGGAGAACGGTTCCGAATCTTCTCCCAGCATCTTCGCTATCTCTGCCGCTCGATGGAATGAGAACGCGTTGTAGGCCGTGGAATGTGCGGTACCACCGCCGTTGTATTGGAGATTGTCACTCGCCCAGATCGCTGCGTACGCCTCATACAATGGCAGCTTTTTATTTTCGAAGAGAAACTCACGGCGAAAGAGCCGTTGTTCCCAATGAAGATGGCGTTGATAGGCTGGCCACATCTCTTTTGCGAACTGCAGGTCTCCTGTCCACCGCAGATGACGCAGTAGAACATCGAAGAAGACAAGATTCATATCGTAGTGATTGTGAGAAAGATCTCCATTGGAGTGGAGCAGACTCTCCTTTCGAGACATGCCTTTATTTGGATCGAAGGGCCCTGTCGCAGGCGAGTCCGCGCTCACGGCGTTGGTATTCTGACGAGCTATCCAGCGGCGAAAGTGTGTCTGCGCTTTATCGTGCTCGCCCAAAATATCCAGGACGTAAGGTCCTCGCCAACCGGCCAATGGCGAGCGCCACGCAACTGCTCCATGCATGACACAGCCCTGGGTTTCATCCCATATGCCTGTTTCTGCAGAGCACAGCGCGACCGCAGCAGCATTTACGTATGGGTCTGGGCAGTCAAGGACGAGGCGCGAAGACGCGGCAAGGAAGAAATCCCCAGCTCTAAGGAACGACGCCTCTGGAGAAAGATCAGTAATTTTTGCGTCTGGCTTTTCATGACTAATTCGAATGTAAAGCGCCTGCTTGTTCAAAGATGCCGATCCAACCAGAATCGATGAGGCATCTTGCTCGTTGCTCGCGACAGAAAAGATTTTCTCTGGAGCCCGCAGCCACCGGCCATAGGAAGAGATCGCGAGTGCCGAATGCTCTGGAAATTCCATGCGAAACTTCCCCGCCGGACTTTCCAGTCTCGCGGACTCCACGCCAAGTGTCGACTCCAGTGAAAAGTGGTTCTGCGTGCAGTCTTGTTCGCTGACCTGGAAAAGTTCTGACACAGGCCGCGACTCGCAACCGATGTCCCCACCACGCTTTCCTTTGCGCCCGCTTGCGCCGCCGAAGGCCCAGGCCAGATGAACGTTATCTCGCGGCTCGGAAAGCGCAGCACTCACGATCAAAGACGCATCATCATAGCCGGTCAACGTTTCGAGATGTAAGGTCGCTCCTCCCAGCAGTTTGTCACGAATCTCATACATCATCCGGCCACGCTCATAGCGAGCAAGGACACTTTCAGCCTCAGATGCCCACGTGGAAGCTTCGTTCACGACGATGCCTAATTTGAGATTGCCTCCATGGCCGGGTAAGTAAAGTGAGAACTCCGGAAGATCACCTGCGTCCACGCGAAACGCACTTGTCGAATAAAGTGGCCGGTTGAAGAACTCCTTACCGTTACGAATTACAAAGCCGCTGCCCTCAGGGACATAACGTAGGGGTCGGGAGGTCGCACCTCGGAGCAGGGGTTGAATCGTCCCAGAGGTAATCTCTGGCGGCGGGCCCACTGCACTTGCCTGGATACCGAATGCGCCGAGGCGCCGGAGGCTCGGCCATGAGGTTGCCGCAGTGAGTTGTAGTAGAAAGTCTCTGCGCGTCGAAGCCGAATGAGTCATGTTCACCTATTGTTGGTGTGTCGAGGCATCAGTACAACGGCGATGTATTCCCGATTCTCTTGAAGTTGAAGTTCCTGCGCACTCTCTATCGTCGCACTTTGAAGCCCAGTCCGCCTTTTGCGTGTGGAAGTGAGTATGCCATCTGCCATGGGGATCCTTGCTTCTGTTCGAGATCAGTTACAGCTCTTGTTCTTCTGGGTTCTCTTCGTCGCAAGTTCGTTCAGGTACATCTCAAGGTGGCTGTAGCCTGTTCGTGCGTCGATGCTTTGGCCGTCGCTGGGATCGTGCGGATTCAGATGATGATTCCGCTCCCATACATCTGGAAGGCCATCGCCATCACTGTCTTTGATCGGCGTAAAGGTCACAGCCAGAGGGTGTCCCCCATCCGCCGACTCGTCGGCAATGAGAGCACCAAGCATGCCGAAAGAGGTCAACTCCTCGATCAGCTTTTGGTCGACCGCATCGCGGCATATGGAATCTCCGGCGTCACGGGAGATTTCGCCAACGATCCCTTCAGCATCGCTCAAACGCACGGGCACATCGGGCTTGGCAAAGGGTTCAGGTACGACGTCCGCTTTCATCTGTTCGAAGTCATCTTGCTGTACAAGCCTTCCATCGAGCTTGCCATTCCGATTCAGGTCAACAAAATTTTCGGACTGGTAGACATGGTCCGTCCTGGTGAACTCGCCGATGAAGTTATCTGAAGAGCTGGGCCCTTTGATGAAATAGTTGCCAACGATATCTGCGTAGTGAGGCTCGGCTCCGTGCCCGCCCACGTAGCCGTCGACGCCCCAATTGTAGACAACGTTGTTTACATACTGAATGTGACCCTTGCCTTTTGGGTTGCGGCTCTTGTTGTCGATCCAAAGGTTGTGGCTCAATGTGAGGTAATCGCTCTCGCACAAGCAACCGAAGCGTTGCGGCACTATCCCCTGGCCAATGATGGAGTGCTGAATGGTGGAGTAGCTGTTGCCGTTGGTTTGAATGTTGTCCCACCGCCCCCATTCGATCGAGAGATGATCCAGCATCACATGCGAGGCATCCGCCAGGTTGAGCGAACTTACCTTCGGTGACTCTGCGATACCGCCGCGGAACCTTAGATAGCGGATGATGATGTTGTGCTGATGAGTCATCGATACCTTGGCATCGGCGATCGTGATGCCGGACCCACCCGCAGTCTGTCCTGCAATGGTGAGGTTACTGCCGAGCACCACATCGGATCTCAGATGAACTACACCGCTTACCGCAAAGAGAACCATCGCGTTCGAGCTACCGGCAGCGACTCGAAACGAACCCGGGCCATCGTCGTCCAGGTTGGAGACGACAAGCACCCGTTGTCCCCGACCTCCTGACGCCGTCGCCCCGAAGCCTTCAGCACCAGGAAAGGCAAGCTGCTGCGACGAGGCGAGAGGGGCAGCCGTAAAGCAAAGCACAGCGAAGGAGAGGATTGGTGCAGCACGCCAAAGCATTAGGTACATCCTTGAAAGACGAAAGATAATGAGCGGGAAGCCTCGGAAACATCGGCTTCCCGCTTTGCGAGGTGATTAGAAGTTGAACTTGCCTGCGAACTGAACGCTGCGTGCAGAGTTTCCTTGCGATGTGAGAATACCGAAGGCTTGAGGCGACCCTGTAGCAACGCCCAACCCTCCGAATTGCACGTGGTTGGTCAGGTTGAAGATATCCGCCTGAAAGGTGAATTTCAGAGTGCGGTAGATGGGAAAGCTCCTCTTGAGGCCTGTGTCCACATCGTAGGTGCCCAGGTTGAAGAGGTGATACGGCTGCGTGCGTGGACCATTGCTGAAGTTATAGCCAGCATTCCCTGGAGTTGCCACAAATGCATTGATATCCAAATAGTGCGTGCTTGCCAGGGTCGCCACTGTCTTGCCCTTTCCGTAGGACCCATTGATGTGAGGATCGCCCGTGTAACCGGGAGTTTCCTCAGCAAAACAGCTGTCTGGCGTCTTGCAGTTGAGGCCACTGATGGTCAACGGCGAGCCGGACGTCTTGGTATAGATGAAAGAGACCGCCCATCCGCCAAGAACGTTCCGGGTAAGGAAGTGCTTTCCTCCCCACTGGTCTCTTGCGCCTATAGGCAACGCATAAAGACCATACAGGTGCAGATTGTTGGGAATGTCCGTGGTACTCACCGTGCGGTCAAGGCGGTAAGCCTTAGTGACACCGACACCGCCATCGATCACATTCGCGGGGATGGGATAACGGCTACGGATAGCCAGGTCATCGATGGTTTTAGCGAAGGTATAGTTCAGCGTTGCCGAAAGTCCGTGCCACTCAAGCTGCTTCAGCGTGAGCTGTAGAGAGTTGTAGTTCGCGCTTCCAGTGTTACCCCAGGTATCGGAGACGCTGGAATACTGCGGATATGCCTTAAGCATTTGGCCGATCGTAGCCGAAGGTCCCCCGTAGTTGCTGTAAGGAATGTTGATGCCAGGCAAGATGGCCTGCGCTTCGGCCAGGTAGGTCTGGCCCGTCTTAGTGTCAATACCGCCGGGGAGCTGAGCGAGCAGGGGGCCCAGGATTTCATATTTGGCATCAAGTTCGTTGTTCTGCGGGCCTCGCAATCCGGCTGCGAGAAAGTGCGATTGATTGCCAACGTAGTCCACGCTGAGCGTGAGCTTATTGGTGAAGGCATGTTGAAGACCGAAGTTATACGCCTCCGTGTAGGGAGGCCGTCCTGATAGGTAAGGATCTGCGTAGCTGATGGAGTTGGCCGTGACAGCCACTCCGGCTGTATTGATGTAGTTGCCAGCGTTAGCCGTGGAGGAGAACGTCGGCACCGCGCTGTACGACGGAATGCTCGTGTTGGAGTAGGCACCGAGGTTGGGATTCAAATAGAACGCCGGCTGCTCGCCCTGCACGCTGCTTGCAAAAGCAGCACTGCCGGTAAGACCGACTTGCCCCGTACCGTTGTAAGCGCCTGTGGAACCGCCAACACCGCCGTTGTGGGTGTACATCAGAGAGAAGGAGGCACGCACGACATCTTTGGGCGTGTACTGGTATGCCACTCCTACGCGTGGGCCGACGTTAGTGTAGTGGGTATGCACAACGGTATCGCAGTTGCAGGTTCCGTTGCCGTGGCCGATGAACTCGAGGGCGCCGGGAGTGCCAGTGGCCGGGTTGGTCAACGTGGAGCTTAGGGTCGACCAGTGATCGTGGACCTCTTTATACGGCGTGTACAAATCCCAACGCAGCCCGAGGTTGAAGGTCAGATTCCTGGTCACCTTCCAGTCGTCCTGCACATACGGCGAGAACGCCTTGAACCGCCCGCCGAGGGTAGAGAAGTTCTGGGAGTAAATAGAGGTAGAACTCACTGCTCCGATCAAGTAGCTTGCGTAGGAGCCGCCCGAAGCCGGATTCAGCGTTCCGATCAACTTGCTGGACGGAGCATCGGCCGCCGTATAGAACTCACCCGTGCTCGCAGCTGCCATGGTGTAGGTCATCGGTGTAGACGCGCTGTCGGCGACCGACTGGTTGAACTGCAACCATTGAAAGTCTCCACCGATGGTGAGGTTGTGCTGGCCCTTGGTCCAGGTAAAGTCGTCAGCAATGGTGTAGGTATTGACGCCCTCATGAAAGCCACTCGGTGAGGAGTAGCCGGTGGTGCCGTCGATGCCACCCGAGAAGCTAATGGCCGGAGCGTTGTCGCTGGCCTGACCGGCAGGCGTGTTGCCGATACCCAGCGCTGCGTTGCTGAATGTCTTATCGCCTGCAGTAGGCGCTTTCACCGGGGCCCAGAAGCGGGTCAAACCGTAGCGCAGCTGGTTCACCTTATTAGGGGAAATCGTCCAAGTGTGCTTGATGATATCGGTCGTCGTGAGTTCCGTAACGATCGTGCCGTTCACATACGGATAGGGCAGCACAGTCGTGGAGCCATAGTCATACGGTCCGATGATCTTCTTACCACTGGTAGAGATCAGGGCTATGGAGTGCCGGGGACTGAGGGTGTAGTCCAACCGTCCTGTTAATCCCCAGTTGTTGTCATTCGTGGGATAGCCATAAAGATAGTTGTTGGTGAGATTGGTGTTGATGGGCTGCGGCAAATTCTTTTGGAAGGTGTTCCAGATAGGCGAGATCTCGGACGCCGGGATCACGTTCAGTGTGGGAATGCCATTGAGCATTCCATCGAACTGCTTCACACAGGGCACGCCGCCATTGCTGGCCGTGCAGCTGGCATAGGTGGTGGGGTCGTAGATCTTGTAAGGGAAGGCTGTGAAGTTGCCAGCGCGCTCCTGCAGCGTCGGGATCGACTGATATTTGGGGTTTGCGGTGTTGGAGTAGTGGTACTTGTCGTAATTGACGAAGAAGAACAGCTTGTTATGCACCACAGGACCGCCGAGTGAGAAAGACATCTCGGTCTGATGGTCTGGCGCCTTCGGCGCGGGCGCGGTCCCACCGGTGACCGTAGGGACCGTCGTGGCCTTCGCAAAGAAGCTCCAGGCATCGAGAGCGCCATTGCGCATGAAGAGGTTGGCGTTGCCGTGGAACTTGTTGGTGCCTTGCTTGATGGAGAAGTTTTCCGAGCCCACGCCCTGGTACTGCGCGCCTGCGCCGGAGGTCTGTACCTGCGTCTGCTCGACCGCCTCGATGGAGAGATTCTGGTTCAGCTTACGGTTATCGCCCTGCGAGTCGACGGTGGTCATCGGCACGCCTTCGACGTACATCTCGTTCTCGTTCGCGTTGGTGCCATCGAAGTCGCCGGAGCGGCCGCCGCTTTGCACACCATTCTGGAGTGCAGCAAAGGCGGTCGGGTCGCGGGCGACGCCGCTCCCCAAAGTGACGGGTAGCTCAGAATAGACACGATTTTCGATGACGCCTCCCAACGTGGCGTTGGATGTCTGAAGATTCGGAGGGGCCGTGGTTACATCTACCGTTTCGTTCGCTGAGCCGATCTTCAGCACCGGATTCACGGTGGTTACGGCAATGGCGTTCACGGTAATGTGCTCCTGCTTCAACGCCTCGAACCCCGGAGCCTTCACGGTCAGGACATATTCGCCCGGAGGGAGAGGCGAAATCGTGTAGTAACCAGAGCTGGTCGTATTGCGCGTAGTCACCACATTTGTGGTCGTATCCCGGGCTTCGACGACAGCCGACGGAACGACCGCACTTGTGGGATCGGTAACCGTGCCTGAGATGGCGCCCTGGCCAGTGATTTGGGCAAAGGCCGGGCGTACCGCAAGCGCAAGAACGAACAGAAACGCGACGCCTTTAGCAATGGAAGAAAAGGGAACCTTCCGTACTGAGAGCAGACTCATAATTGTGAAGCCTCCATAAAGAGTTACCGTCGAACGGGAGGAATTCGCTTCCAAGAAGGTCGAGGATTCGCTCAAACGCGCAACAATCACCTATCGAAAAACGTTGCCATTTGAACATCGCGTTTGCGAGACTGAACACGCTACTAACGGCTTGCTTGCACGTTTGCGCACGAACTACCTTGATTTTTCAACTATTTAGCAGGGCGTTTGTTCGCTCTAACCGAAGCGCAAACGGTACGTTTGCTGTGATAGATTTGATCGCGGAGGCGCCGGGGCATGGAGTCCATCTCTGAAACTTGGAAATCGGACGGCCTCTCCTCAGAGGAGATTCTTCAGGTCCAGCGGCATCTGGAGACGGTGATCGCCAGCCCGTCGTTTGCCAGTAGCAAACGTGCCACCGATTTCCTGCAACTGGTCGTCGGACACGCTTTGAATGGCGACTTCGACGCTCTGCGCGAACGCATGATTGGCTCAGAGATGTTTGGGCGACCGATCGATTACGACACAGGCAGCGACTCCGTGGTCCGAGTGAAAGCGACCGAGGTCCGCCGAAAGCTCTCCCAGTTTTACGCAGAGAACGAATATACGAGTGTTCGTGTGGAACTCCCCAGCGGTTCATACGTCCCGCGCTTCTGGTTCCAGTTGCCCGAGGCTATCGGCTCGGGCGGGCTTTCGGATGAGCCGGTGCGCCATCCGGAACCAGTGGACGTCTTATCGCCCTCATCAGCACCAGCGACAGTGATTGATTTAACGGAGAACGGGGCGACCCCGCCGAAAGCAGGCAAGCCCGCACGCCTCTGGCCGCATCCAGCGAAGACGTGGTATCGGACAATTGCGTTTGCGATTACAGCCCTTGTACTTATCGTCTTGGTCGTGATCGGCTTCAGGCATTGGCTGATTGCGCCCCACACTGCAGTGCCGATCCACTCTCTTGCCGTGCTACCCCTGGAAAATCATTCTGGAGTGCCCGCGCAGGAATATTTTGCCGACGGTTTGACGGCGGAACTGATCAAGGACTTCGGGCAGGTTTCGTCGCTGCGTCTCGCCCCGCTATCTTCCGTGATGAGCTATCGGAGTTCGACGAAATCACCGCAGGAGATCGCAAACGAACTATCGGTCGACGGTCTGGTGCAAGGCAGCGTGTTGCGGGAGGGAAACCTTGTGCTGATCAACGTTCGCCTTACCGAAGCCCGGACCGGCAGACTTCTCTGGATGCACTCGTATGTTCGTGAGTTGACAACTGCTCTGGCTTGGCAGGGAGAGGTGGCCCAGACCATTGCGAAAACAATCGATCAGAGCATTCGGTCGAGGTCAAGAGCAGTTCCTGTCCCAGGCGCTCCACCTGATCCAGTTGCGGAAGATCTCTATCTGCATGGGAAATATCTGCTGGAAGCGGAAGACTGCGTCAACGCTGCGGACTTCTTCCGTGCTGCGATCAATGTGAGCTTCAACTATCCGCAGGCGCAGGCATCACTCGCCTTTTGCGATGGGCACCTCGGTGAAACGGATCGGATCGACTCCATCGATGCCTTTTCCATGCAGAAGATGGAAGCGCAGAGAGCCGTGGATCTCGACGAAGCCCTTGCCGACGGACATGCCGAACTCGCCAATGCAGCCATCAACCTTAACTGGGACTGGGCTACGGCCGCAACCGAATTTCGGCGAGCCCTTGAGCTGAGCCCCAAGTCCGCCTCCATCCACGAGGAGTACGAGCGCTACCTGGCACGCACCGGAAGGATTCGCGAAACGCTCACTGAGATACAGCGCAATGAAGACATGGACCCGTTCTCCAGCCGACTTTACCATCTCGAAGGCCTGATCCTGTACGACTGTCGTCAATATGACGCGGCGCTGCTACTTATTCAGAAGGTACGAACCCTGGACATCCCGCAGCCGAACTGGCACTTTCTTCTCGGTGAGATTTACACGGAGAAGAAAGATTATGCGACTGCTCAGGCTGAGTTTTCTCGAGCGGGTGTGCGCCCCCAGGCCAATGGCCACCTCGGCAACATGTATGCGCGCCAGGGCAGGGTGCAGGATGCAATGGACTTGATCTCTCATCTGGAAGAATCGGTGCGGACTGAGGGAGTAGGAAGATATGAGATCGCCCTCGTATACGCTGGATTGGGGAAAAAAGATGAAGCCTTCGAATGGCTGGAAGAAGCGTACAAGGTGCGAGACGAAGGTCTTACCTACCTGAAGATCGATCCTTGTCTCGATCCATTGCGGTCTGACCCACGTTTTGACGACCTCCTCAGTCGAGTGGGGCTGGCACAGTAGATATTCCACCTATGCGACCGAAGACTGGATGAGCCTCCGCTGTAGGTTGCGCCAGCAACGGTTCCTGCGTAGAAGTTCTCAAACTTCGTCCGCGGGTTGGGTGCCTTCGTTCTGACCAAAACTTCGAAACAAAGCAACCACACGATCCGCGGCATCCGGCGCGTAGAACATCTCGGTATTGGCCATCGTGTCCGCCGTCGTCTGGCCCATCCGGTCAAACATCTCCGCCTCATACTTCGCAATCGCATCAGCAGATGTACTTTCGGTGAGGAGCAACTTCGATAGCACCAGGGCGTCGAGCATGGCCATGTTCACACCCTCTCCTGCATAGGGCGGCATCACGTGCGCGGCATCGCCAATCAACGTGACATTTGGCTTCGGATCCCAGTGCTGATCGGATGGGCACGTGACCAGCGGACGCCACACCAGCGAGGTGGCCTCTCGGAAGAGCGGATCCCACACTTCGCTCCAACCTTCGAAGTTGACATGAAACCATGCGACCCGCTCGTCCGGGGTCGTGGCCTCTTCGAGGCTTTCCTTCGCTCTGCCGTCATGCGTCTTCAGACCTGCGTACATCAACACGCTGCCATCCGGTTTGGTGCCCATGCCGATCGTTCTTTCACCTCCCAGAGCCATCAAAGCCGCTCCGCCGAGAAGACTCCATAACGCCGGCATGGCGTGCTTCGCCGCGGGAACCAGCGCCTCGACTAGTGATACCCCGACATACTTCGGGCGAATTGGAGTGACCAGCTTGCGCAGGCGAGAGTTCGCGCCATCACTTCCAATCGCGATATCTGCCAATGCCGTTTTTCCGCCCGTGAATCGCAACAGAACCTGTTCGCCCTGCATATCTGCGGATTCCAGCTTGTGATCCCACTGCACCGTCTGGGGCTGGAGCGAGTCGAGCAGGAGATCGCGCAGGGGTCCGCGCTCAATCTCAGGTCGCCTCCCAGCACCGGATACGCGGCGAGCATGATCGTGAAGAACTCTTCCGCTGGCATCGGTAAGGCGAAGCCGGTCGAGATCCGGCCGGTGATTGGCCCAGAACGCATCCATGAGGCCAGCGGCTTCCAAGGCGGCCAGTCCGGACTCTTCATGCAGGTCTAATGCGCTGCCTTGTACGCGCGCGCTGCGGCTCTGATCACGCTCGTACACCACGACTTGCGCACCGCTCTGTTGCAGTAGCCGGGCCGCTGTCAGCCCACCCGGTCCCCCACCAACGATGGCAATCTTCTTTCCGTCAAGGGAACTCATAGATACTTGCTTCGACTTGTATTGCATGAACCGCTCCTCAAGGTGTTCGACCTGAGCGGTTCGACGGTTGCAGAACCACACGGACGAACAAGATGGACGCATAGCGTCTGTTGTTCGTCGAGGGGATCTTTTGCAGAAAGCAAAGGATCAGAGCTTCCGTCTCCGAAAGGACTTGGGCTTACCAAACCAAGTCTGCCTTTTCCGACACGAGCAGAATACCATTCGCAAAGGAACACGTCCCCATGAACGCGCTTCGGTGGACTTGCCTGTGGCCAGACCTGAGAGCCTTGTCGTTAGCTCGACTGCTCATTGAGCTGTCGAGCATAGGCTGCAACCCAGCGGTTCAGAAGGTCCTCCGCGTAAACATCGAAGGCCTACCGGATCGCAGAAACGCCGACCGGCAGGCCTTCAATGTATGGAGAGCACGCCCGCAACTTATTTGGCTGAAGTTGGCCCCGTGACAACCGTCGACTTGGGAAAGGCCACCTCGCCTGTGGAGGTAGAAGTCAGACCTATCTTCGGGTTGACGTAGTGCTCCAGAAAGGCAAGCTCTTTCTCCCACGAGTCGATCTTGTGTGGAGCGGTGCTGACCCAGTGGAGCTCATTTGGGTAGGTAAAGTAGTAGACGGTCTTGTGATGCTCTTGCATGGCCTTGACTAGCAGAGCAGCGTTGCCCGGTGGAACCTGCGGGTCATCTTCTCCGTGCATAACAAGGAGGGGCGTCTGAATCTTGTCGACCTGAGCGATGATATCGGCACGACGATAAACCTCCGGCTTCTCCGCAGCAGGACCACCCATCTTCATCTGCCAGCGAATCGCAGAGTTTGGATTCGTGCGCTCGTTGAAGAGGGCTCGATCGGCAACACCTGCAAACTCGATCGCAGCAGCGTAAAGCGTTGGATAGCGTACGAGCATGTAGAGCGTCATTGTAGCGCCATGGCTTATGCCACCGATGGCCATACGCTTGGGGTCGACAAGACCGCGAGCCACCACATACTTCGCTCCACCCGCAACGTCCTCGACCTCTCCACCACCCGGATCCTCAACATTCAAATTGCGGAAGACCTCTCCGTAGCCATTGCTGCCGCGATAGTTGGGCTCAAGCACCACATACCCTGCGCCCGCGAGATACTGCGCCCACGCATCCCCACGGAACGTATCCTGTCCCTCAGGGCCACCATGCACCCACTCCACAAGCGGGAGGGAGTTCTTCGGATGCTCACCCGCCGGAACATAGAGCATGCCGACGATCTCGCGCCCATCTTTACTCTTCCACGTAACGCGTTCAGGCGTAATCGCATGAGTGAACGCCTTCAGCGTAGTGTTGGTGATCTGCAAGACATCCCCTCTTCCATCCGCGTTCGCAAGGAAGAGGTCATTTGTCTCACGTGGATTCTGATGATGAAAGAAAAGGTGCTGACTATCCGGGGTCCACTCTGGAGCCGCCGTCACACCGGGCACGTCGAACTTTGCCACCTGGTGCGCCTCACCGCCAGTTGTCGGCACAACCCAGAGATTCGTGGATTCGAGAATACCTCCGCGGCTGGAGGTAAAGGCAATGCTCTTCCCATCAGGAGAGAATTGAGGGCTTTCGTCTACGAACGCTCCATCGGTGATCTGCTTTGGAGCACCGCCCGCGGTCGGTAGCAGATAGATATGGTCCCAGCCGGAGTTCTGCAGTACGGCTGCGAGATTGACCCCATCAGGGGACCACTCCACTCCCCGAATCGACCAACCGCCACCGCGATCGACAGGCGAGGTATAGAGAGTGCGCGGCGCCGACTTCGGTTGACCTGAAGCAGAGTCGAAGTCAAGAATGCGGATACTGCCGCTGAAGTGCTCCTCACTACGCTCGACATAGGCAATGGAGTTTCCATCTGGAGACCAGCGTGCATCGCCCGACTCAACCTTAGCCTCCGTGAGGAAACTCGTGACATTGCCATCCGCACTGACGACTAGAAGAGAGCTGCCGCCGCGACGTCCGCTCTCAAAGAGTATCCAGCGGCCATTGGGCGACCAGCGCGGACCGAGGTCTGTGGACGAGCGCGGATCGCCTGGTCCCGGAGGCGCATTCGTCAAACGCTTCGGTGAACCACCAGCGACGGAAACAACCCAGATACCTCCCTGACTCGCAAAGGCAAGGCGTTTGCCGTCGGGCGACCATGCGAGACCGGACTTCCCGCCCACAGTGCTCGTCAGCGGCTCAGGCCAGCCACCGATTGAAGGCATGAGCACGATCTGTCCTGAGCGCGCAAGCGCCAGTGTCTTCCCATCAGGGGACAGCACCGACTCTCCAATTGGCTCGGTGGAGACGAGATCCTGCAGCGTGAGGTGCTCGGATTCTTGCGCAGGCGGAGTCGTCTGCGCACCAAGTCCTGCAGTTGAGGCGGTCATCACCACCCCTAAAATGTATCGGCGAAAGAAGGTCATCTCTGTCCTCGGGTGAAATCAATGAAGCTGTGTCTTACAGAAGAGGCGGGCAAGACAATTCTCATGACTGCCCTGCCTCTACCGCATGATTAGAAGTGATACCGCAAGCTGATCTGCGCGGAGCGAGGCTGCTGCACGTTCTGCAAAGTGCCGAACGTCGCCGACGAGATATTGTTGCCGTTCACAAACTGCTGTCCGGCCCCGTTGTTCGTAATGTTATAGATGTTCAGATCAGCCTCGATGTTCTGCCGGTCCGTAATTCTGAACTCACGGCCAACCAGCGTATTCCACTGGATCAGCCACGGGCAGAAGATCTGACCTGTGCCTCGGTCCTTATAGGCAAACCGATAGGTCGTTGCCAGTGGGTTCGAAACCGTGCGCCCCGCAATCGTCAACGTCGACGGTCCATACTGCCCTGCATACGGTGTACCGAGCGCGGTCAAGGTTGTAATCACCGGGCCGCCGGGCGTGCCTGACTGCGCCGTGATCGTGCTGGAAAGGCGAATGCCCCACGGAGCCTTGTACGTTACGCCGGTGCGAGACTGGTTTCGTTGCCACATGCGATCGCGTGTGTCGCCGGTCCAGTCATTCGTCACATTGCCACGTACGGAGCCAAGGCCTGCGTTGTTCGCAAACTTCGTCGGCTCTACGATAGCCGTGGGATCATTCGGTTGGAACGTTCCACCGAGATGATCTGGCGAATATGTGTAGGTGCTGAAGAGTTGTAATTTCTTGGTCTGCTTACTCACTGTGACCTCGTACCCCTGATACACAAACCAGTTCCACTTATTGTTGGTGATGTAGTACGTGTTGTTCAGAGCAGAGTTTATAAGTCCACTCCACACCGTACCGCTCGCGGTGGTGGTGTAAATCTGGTTGGTATCGATCTCTGCCGGTCGATCACGATACTCGCGATCAATATAGCTCGCATCGATGACTACCTCGCCTGGCAGCTGCGTGCGATAGCCCACGAGCCACTCGCGCACATACCCCTGATGGCGATCGGGATCAAACGTCTTGCCGAGCAAGTTCGAGGTGCTCGCCGGCTTGACGATGGTGTTGAGAATCGTGCCATTCGGGTTGTAATACGTGTCCGTTGTGGCCACGGTACTCGTTGCCGCCGTGCCCAGATAGCTCGCATTCGTGATGTCAGTGAGCTTCGTCCAGCTGGCGCGAACGACATTCTTCTGGTTCTTGGTAAGAACGTAAGCACCTCCGACGCGAGGAGCGTAATTCCAGGAATGCTGCGTCGTGACCTTGAACTGCTCATCGCGTCCCGAGATCCAGTCCGGCCGAATTCCCGCAGTGATCGATAGACGCGCAATCGGCTTCCAACGATCCTGCACATACCAGGCGTAGTCGTTCGCACCGATGTAGCTGCTCAGGAAGCTCGATGTACCACCAACCGACTGCGTATGAAAGATTATGTACCCCTGTGTTGGATCATTGGGATTATTGAGGGCCGCGTCTTCCTGAACCACTCCGCCATTGTTCGCATAGTAGGTAGTGACTTTGCTTAGTTCATGTGGCTCCAGGTAAAAACCTCCACCAATCTCATGCGAGCCCCACGCGTTCGGGACGTAGTATGTAGCGTCGCCGGAGATCGTCGGCTTCTTCGCAGGATTCAAAGACACCGATGAAAGATTGTTGAGCGTCGCCAGCGATGAGCCTTGCCCGACAAGCGTACCCGCAGATGCGGTCGACGTCAGATAGATATCTTCTTCAGGCTTACTGCCTACGCCGCCAATCGCACCCAGGCTGCTGTTTACGCCTTTGTTGTTGTAGGACGCGAGGAATCGAGTCGTAAATCGCGGCGTCCATTGAGAGAGCAGGCGTACGCCGTACGCTCCTCCACCATACTGACTGTGGGCAATGCTGGTGGCATACCACTGATAGTTTGCATCCTGCTTGCGGCTATCGTATTGAACCAGCGCGGTCAGACGGTGCTTCGGCGAGAGTTGCACCGAGCTGTTCCCCAGGAACACGAAACCGCGCGAGTCATTTGCGAACGTCTGGAAGCCGGGAGAAAGATCCTTCAGATATGTATTCTGCGCGGAGGTCTGGCTAATGCCATCGTCACGGTGAATGTAGCGGCCGGAAGCGAAGAACCACCAATGCTGCTTGAGTATCGGTCCACTGAACGAGAAGTCGGGCTGCTGCGATGCAGAGGCTGCAGCATTGCCGCCAGGAACGTTATTACCATTCAAAGATGCCGGACCGGCGAGGTAAAGCAGCGAGCCGTGATACGTGTCCGCACCCACCGGACTCGCAAGATTGATCACCATACCCATCGCAGCAGGCGACGACGCGTCGTTCGCGCCGGTTTTGATCTGGATATCTCCAAGCGATTCGTTGGCTATGCTGATTGTGTTGGAAGGCCAGTTCTGCTCGAAGCTCCCGATGTCCATGCCATCGAGAAGCACCGCGTGATTCTCATTTTCTGAACCGCGAAGGAAGTAGGTCTGTCCGCCTTCTGCGTCGCTTGAGGCACTGATGATGCCCGGCGTAATCTGCAACGAATCCGACCAGTCGTGTCGTCCGGTCACGGGAATATTGCGGAGCAACTCTCCACTCAGGTTCACGGCTTGCTCTGCGCTCTGCGTGTCAATCAGCGGAGCATCACCGGCGACCTCAACGGACTGCTGCTCGGAACCCACCTTCAGTGGCACATCGACCGTCACGTTCAGTCCGGCCCGGACGATCAGACCCACACGGATAAATTTCTCAAAACCCGGAGTCTCCGCCTGTATCGAGTAGTCCACGCCTTGCGGTAGATCCGCCAGCCGATAGTTGCCTTCCTGATCGCTTACAGCCTTGAAGCTGCCGCCAACAGCAGGACTATGCGCCGTGATTGCCACACCTGCGATCGAAGCTCCGGTGGTGTCGGTCACGTGACCGTGAATCGTTCCGTCCGCAGTAGTCTGCGCGGCCAGTGGCATGGTGAATATCACAACGTAAAACAAAGCGATCGAAAAAGCGGCGAACAGACTTCGTCGCAGCGGTATGGAAGGAGGGCGGCGAAAGATAGAAGCGGTGTCTTGCGGGGTATTCATAGATCTCTCCAGAAGTTTTCGTCAGACCGGAAGTTTGAGAAAGCGCACGACTCCTGACCATCGGTGAAGCCGATGGTGGCGGGCTGTCGAGACGGGAAGCTAGATGAGGATTAGTTACAACAACGGAGGCGAAGCTGACGTGGCGTCACTAGTCACCTCCTTTGCGGCCGGCGGCTTGGGCTAGAGGAACGCTCTTGGAGCTCGAGTAGAGCAAAGCGTTGAAGAGGAACTTATAGTCGACCTCGGAGATAGCGCGGTACTGGGGGCGGAAGCCGAAAAGAATCAGATGCCCCTTGCCAACATTCTGCTGCGCGATGACGGACGTGCCCTTAAGGAGGTTGCCGCCTTGGACCCAACCGCTCAGCAAGGGCGTCTCCGTTGTGAACGAAGCGATCGACTGCGCATCTTGGCTCACATGAAACACAGGACCGTTTTCGTAGAAGATGGGAACGGTTGGTGTGGACCCGAAGGCAATGGGATTCGTCGGGTCGACAGACACCTGCAAGATCGATCCGGGGATGTAGAACTGCTTGCGGTCGATGCTGTCGAGCCCATTCTCAATCGCGCCGCCCTTCTTGGTATAAACCTCGGAGGCACGGTTGAACGTAATGATGGTGCCGCCGTCATGGGTAAAGCCGTCGAGCGCCGACACACCCTCAGGGCCGAGACCTCCAGTGAACTCAGGCGGCGTCTGCGGCTGTGGCGTGCCGCTCTCACTGCCTGATGCACGGCGAGCACGACCACCAGCAGCGGCGGGTGCATTGCCAGCCGCAGTTGGCGCAGGTGATTCACCCTCACCAAATCCGCGGCTACCCGAGGTGATCGCACGCCCGGAATTATCTGGCAGAACAATCACATCGAACCGCTGATCGAGGCCACCCTTGCGTATATCAGCATCCACGAGACGCGTGTACGGAATATGGTTCTGATCGAAGATAAAGCGCGTCCAGCCCTCGTCCATCGACGGCACCCAGCTTTGATAAAGACCGATGCGAGGCAGATGAACAACAAGCGCGTTGCCCGTAGGGACCGACGTTACAGGCTTGATGTCGAGAGCGTAATCTGCAGCCAGTTTATTGAGCTTCGCCTCAACACCCGGCTGCGACGGAATGTAGATAGTGCCGGGATCGGCGCCTGAAGTAAGACGATACGCCTTCACATTCTGACCAAGCAGAGTAAAGAGCGCATACACGCTGGCGTTTGTCCTATCTGCAATAAGGTAGCCCTTCGACGAGCGCCCCTCAACGCGCCCCGCCACCGGAGTCGCCGTCGTAACTGGCTCGCTGGCGGCATCGAACTTGTCCTTCACCTCAACAGCATCCACACCGAACAGTAACGGCAATGTCTGGGCCGTCACATCGTACGGTCGCTGCAACGGGCCGCCGGGATATTCAGCAATATTCGGATAGTGCTGAATCTCGAGCACGCTCTTGGCAAAAGCGGCAAAGGGCTGTCCAAGTTTCACGATGTAGCTTCCTGCAGCAAATTGCTTGCCGTTGGCACTAAACGGTGCGGTCGCTCGCTGCACCTCAACATCCGCAATACGCAACGTGTTGATCAGTCGCGCGGTCACGACAGGATCGGTCTGCTCTGCCGGGATGACCCAGGCATACGGCTGACCAAACGAGCGGTCCACGGCATGCTGACCAATCGCGTAGAAGTTCGTGAGATAACGCTCGCGGAAGATCGCCGCGTTGTACGCAATCGAGAAAAACGCGTCGTGCTGATAGTCGACAATGTCACCGAGACGCCACCAGCCGCCCTTCCATGGGTTTGGGAAATTCCAGGCAGCCACCTTCGCGTCATAGCCAATGCCACGACCCAGCTTCTCAAAAGGAAGATTCACTGGCGAAGCGATGTTGACGCTCGCCGATTCGGTCAGGATACGAAGTCCGTTATGGAGTGAGATGTAATCACGCAGCGGTGACCAGAAATCGTAGACACCATACGACAGCACGCCCGTCTTACCGGTCTGAGCGATCTCGAGCGCCGTATTCGATCCGAGTGAGTTGATCGATGAAATCAGCAGCGGATCGATGTTTGGGTCAAACGGATCAACGAACGGCGGCAGATAGATACGGGCCGCGTTCTCGCCCTGCTGATGCATGTCATACAAAATTTCCGGGTGCCAGCGATTCAGCACCTTCTCTGTCGTAAGCCGCGTCTCCACCTGCGTGAACGTTGCCCAATCACGGTTGTCGTCATGGCCCGTGTAGTGGTGCCAGATAACGACAGGCTGCGATCCTTCGTAGGGGGTGCCGAGATACTTCTTATACCAGTCAACAACCAGCTGTTGACCATCGGGATTCTGCGAAGGCACCAGCACGATGATGACGTTATGCAGAATCTCCTGGATACGCGGCGTATCCCCGGTAGCTAGTTCATACGCAAACTGCGCGACACTCTGCGAACTCGCAATCTCCGTCGAATGGATATTTGCCGTCACGGCAACAATGGTCTTCCCTTCTGCGATGAGCTTCTTGGCTTCTTCAGGAGAAGTAATTCGCGGGTCGGCCAGCCGACGCTGGATATCGAGATAGTGGTCCAGATGCGCGAGGTTCTCCGGAGCGGAGATTGTCACCGCGACGAAAGGACGACCCTCGGTCGTCTTACCTAACTCTTCATAGCGAATGCGGCTGCTCTCCGTTGAAAGCTTCTTATAATAAGCCGTAAGCTCATTCCAATCTGCAAGCTTACGATCTGCACCTAGCTTGAAACCGAAGGCCGCTTCGGGTGACGTGACTGCTTCCTGGGCACCTGCGGAAGCCAAACCTAGCGCGAACAAAAGAGCTGCGACGATTTTCTTCATACACTCCTCAAATGGGTAAGAGCTTTGCGTGTTCGATTTCTTGTTGCGCCGTTCCAAACGAAGGTCAGGAAAGCCGCTGCAGATGCTGCAATAGATGTGGCACAGCCTCAGGAAGCAATGCCAACAGATGCGACAAAACCAGCGAATGGACTCTTGAATGGGCTACAGCGAGAGAGGAAGGAAACAACAACAGCGCAGCGTCAGGGGATGACGGGCGGCCACGAGATGGCTAAGTTGCTTCATATAACGAAGATTATACAGGTTCATCTACTGCAGAGTTGAAAATCGGCATCGGATGCAGAAGGTGGTGGGACCGCTACTCCCCAGGTCTTCGAGGGTGCAGATCCCATCTGCAGTTCCAGTACGCCGCCGTTGACGATATCAGCATGGCGGAACCAAGCCTTATTCAGCGGCTTGCCGTTCAGCGTTGCGGCTTGCACGTAGCGATTGAGGCCATCGGCACCAGCCCCCTTTGCGAGGATGCGCAACATCTTTCCCTTGCCGACGGCCACACTTGCATCCGAAACGGAAGGCGTACCGATCAGATAGATGTCTTGCCCTGCTACGGGGTAAATCCCGAGAGTGTTGAAGATGAGCCAGCTGGACATCGCGCCGGAGTCATCGTTGCCGGGAATACCCGCTCGGGTGTCCGTGAAGTATTTCTCGAGCGTCAAGCGAAGCACATCGGCAGTCCGATCGGGGCGTCCAGCCCAAAGATAGAGCATAGGCAACATGAAGCCTGGCTCGTTCGAAACATCGTAGTGACCGTGAGTAAAAATGTAGTCGAGGCGTCGCGTGAACTCTTTGGATCCACCCGCAAGTTCAACGATGCGCTTCGTATCCTGAGGTGCGTATAACGAGTACGTCCACTCGTCGCCTTCGTAAAAAAAAGTCCACCATGAACCGCGGGCGATCGAGTTCGGTGCAGCCCAGGAGCCATCAGCGTGGCGCGGACGAATGAAGCCGCTGAAGCCGGGTACGCTTCGCTTTGCACGTTCGTTCACGTCGGCACCTTCGATAAGCTTCGGGTCCCAGAGGTTCTCGAAGTTGTGCGAACGCGCCAGGTACTTCGCTGCAGTAGCTTGCTCTCCCAGACCACACGCGACCTCTGCAATCGAAAAATCATCGTTTGCATATTCGACCGTTCGCGATCCGGCACGCTCATCCGACGTAGTCACGTAACCGAGCCGGTTGTAATCCGTAATGCCTCCTCGACCTTCCTTTTGAGCGTCCTTCGGCTCAGCCTCAGCATTGTGGATCATCGCTTTTAGCGCCAGTTTGTAATCGATGCCAGGCAAGTGTTTTACGAACGCATCGGCCACCATCACATCGGTGTTGCTTCCACCTTGCGTTCTTCCAGTGTCATTTCCGCTGCGTGCATCGGGCATGTAGCCTTCGTGCTGATAGATATCCAGTAAGGAGCGCACAAGGTCGCGCTCCCGCTCAGGCGCAATCAGCGTAAGCAGAGGAGCAGAGGTACGAAACGTGTCCCAGATGGCGTAGTAGTCGTCATAGTACGGCTCACTTGACTGCCACAGAGGGTTTTCTCCTGTACGGTCCACCGGCATCAGCATGGTGTGGTAGAGCGCGGTATAGATCTGCCGCATCTGCGAACGTGTCGCTCCACGCAAACGGATGGTTTGCAACTGCTTCTCCCATTGCGCCAGCACCTGCCGACGCGCGGCATCCAGATCGAAGCCTGGCATCTCTGAGGCCAGATTGGCCCGCGCTTGTTCGATGCTGATAAACGAGATGCCCACCTTCACATGGATCGCTTGGTTGGGTCGCGTGCTGAAATCGAGGATGGCTCCGAGTGGTGTCTCGGTTGTCACAATCGCGTCCTTGGCATCCGTAATCGAGCTGCCTGTCCACGTACGTGATGCTCGAACAGGTGCATCCGTCTGCAGATCGAAATAGACGCGGTACTCGCCGCCGCGATTCCAGCCTCCGCTGTAGCGTCCAACGCCTGAGATCTCACGCGGAGAGACGACGTGGATCTCGCCGCCATCAAAGTGCTGGTCCTCCCAACCTTTGCCGTTTCCGCGGCTCAGGCAGTGCTCGACATCCACTGTCAGGTGGGCATCTTGGGAGGCGGGGAAAGTGTATCGATGAATACCTGTGCGTCGCGTCGACGATACCTCTGCGCGAACGCCGTAGCGGGTAAGCATCGCCGTGTAATACCCTGGCGCAGCTTGCTCTGCATTTCTTGGTGATGCGAGGTTGCCCGGCGTCACCGGGCCCGTAACGGGTTGCACCAGAACATTCCCGTACTTGCCCTGGGCTCCACTCAGATGCGTATGGGAAAAGCCGAGGATGAGTCCATCGCTGCTGTAGCCAAAGCCAGAGGGTCGATGGTCGAAGGTCTCCATGTCTGGGCCCAGCTTGACCATGCCGAAGGGCACGGCTGAGCCGACAAAAGTGTTTCCGCCCCAATCGACTCCGATGTAGGGATCGACATAGGACGTAAGCGATGCTTCATGCTGCTGCGCGATAGCCGACCAGGGATGAACCGTCAGCAAATAGAGGATGCCTACAGAAAAAGAAACCGACAGCCGCCGCAAGTTATCCGAAAGGGTCATATACATCCTCAAACATATCCCACCGCCGAGAATGATATCGCAGCCTCCCCGCTCTTCGAATGAATCTCCTCCACCCGAGCCACCAGCTTTGCGGAACTGCCCGGGGCACAGATGACGCTGTCGCGATGGTGGCTAGAAAAGTCTGTGTAACGCCTCGGTTTCACGCCGAAGAATGTGATCGCTCGTTCGGTCCACGCCTGTCCGACCACCCTGCCCAAGATCAGGCTTTACAACTCTGTAGCCGCAGGCAGAGTATGTTGCGTGAAACCTAAGATGTTATCGTTTACATCCAAGAAGGAACCCCTCCCCATGCTCCATCGCCATCCCCTGCGCCATGCTGCTCTCCTTATCCCGATTGCCATCCTCGCGGCAGTCTCGTCAGCCCAGAAGGCCGACTCTATCCACTACGATGAGCACACCCGCATCTTCCGCATGGATGCCGCCGATGTGACCTACGCATTCGGCGTGAACAACGTCGAAGAGTTGGAGCCCGTCTACTGGGGCCGCGCCGTTGCAGCCAACGATCCGCTGCCCGCGCCGCACACCATGCCCGAAGCCTCCTCCAACGATTCAGCACCGACGGTCACTCCGAAGGAATACGCAGGCTGGGGCGGCGGCCTTTATCCTGAGCCCGCGCTCAAGGTCACTTTTCCCGATGGCAACCGCGACCTCGTGCTGCACTACGTCTCGCATAAGATCAACGGCGACGAGCTAATCATTACGGTGAAGGACATCGAGCGCGCCGTCTTCGTCGACCTCCACTACAGCATCGACCCTGCCACCGGCATCATCGGCCGCTGGGCCGTCATCGAAAACAAAACCAGCACGCCCATCATGATCGAAGCCGCAGCCGCGGCCACATGGAACCTGCCGCGCGACACCGACTACTCGCTGCGTTACCTCACCGGCCGCTGGGCTGGCGAGTGGCAGCTGCAGAAGCAGGCGATCCTTCCCGGCGAGACCGTGCTGCAGAGCAAGCGTGGCTCTACCAGCCACCAAAATAATCCTTGGTTTGCCATCGAGCGCGGCGAGCATCCCGATGAAGAGTCCGGCGATGTCTGGTTCGGCGCGCTCGCGTGGAGCGGCTCGTGGCGCATCTCCGTCGAGCAGGATCAGCTGCAGCAGATTCGTGTCACCGGCGGCTTCAACCCCTTCGACTTCGGCTACAAACTCGCACCCGGCAAGCAGCTTGAAACTCCGAAGTTTTTCGGTGGCTACTCGCACGAAGGCATCGGCGAAGCCTCACGCATCCTGCATCGCTTCGAGCTGACGAAAGTGCTGCCGCAGGGACCCATGCCGAAGCCACGGCCCGTCATCTACAACTCGTGGGAGGCCACCGAGTTCCACGTTGACGAGCCCGGCCAGTCAGCTCTCGCAGAAAAAGCTGCATCCATCGGCGTCGAGCGTTTCATCATGGACGATGGCTGGTTCGGTCAGCGCAAGGACGACCACGCCGGTCTCGGCGACTGGTACGTGAACAAAGAAAAGTTCCCCAACGGACTCAAGCCTCTCATCGACAAAGTCCACTCCCTCAACATGGACTTCGGCCTCTGGGTCGAGCCGGAGATGGTCAACCCAGATAGCGATCTCTATCGCAAGCACCCCGACTGGGTACTCAACTTCCCCGGCCGTCCTCGCACCGAGGGACGTAACCAGCTTGTGCTCAACCTCGCACGCAAGGATGTCCGCGACTACGTCTACAACTTCCTCGACGATCTCCTGAGCCACAACCAGATCGCCTTCCTCAAGTGGGATTACAACCGCAACTGGTCTGAACCCGGCTGGCCCGCAGTCGCACCCGACGATCAGAAAGAGGTCTACGTCGAATACACCCGAAACCTCTACGGCATCCTCGCGGAGCTGCGCGCCAAACATCCCGGCGTCGAAATCGAATCCTGCGCCAGCGGCGGCGGTCGCGTCGACCTCGGCATCCTTCGATACACGGACGAGGTCTGGCCCTCCGACAATACTGATGCCTTCGATCGCCTTCGCATCCAGGACGGCTTCACCTACGCCTACACCCCCGAGGTCATGATGGCCTGGGTCACCGACTCCCCGGGCTGGACCAACAACCGCACCACCTCCGTCGCGTATCGCTTCCTCTCGTCCATGCAAGGCTCGCTCGGCGTGGGCGCCAACCTAAATAAGTGGGGCCCTGAAGACTTCGCCACAGCCAAGCAGTTGATCGAAGCCTACAAGGGCATCCGCGAAACGGTGCAGCATGGCTCGCTCTATCGCCTCGTCTCTCCGCGCGATGGCAGCGAAACCTCCGTCACCGAATCCGTCTCGTCGGATAAAAAGCAGGCCGCGCTCTTCACCTTCCTCCACTCCAGCACGATGAACTACCCCTACCCGCGCGTCTTCCTGCGAGGCCTCGATCCAAAGACAACCTACGCAGTAACCTCTATCTACGGCAGGCTCAGCAAAGACACACCAACCTCCGCGAGCGGTAGCTACTGGATGTCGCACGGCGTCGACGTCGAACTGAAGGGAGACTTCCAGACAGCCGCCTTCCGTTTCGACGCCAAGTAAACGCAGCACCCAAGCAGAAGACCCAGCCACATCGGCTGGGTCTTCTGCTTTGCATCCACTCTCTGCGACTACACCATCTCAGCTGGCGCAGCCACCACCTTGAACGACACCGTCTGCGTCCCAAGCCTCGGATGCTTCGCGGTCAGCGTCACCGTTCCCGGCATCTCCTTCGCTCGAATCCACACCGCACCCGTGCCTCCGATCAGCGCGAACGGATTGTCGCCGATCAGCGTTGCAGGTCCTTCCAGCTTGAACATGATGGGATCATTCGCATACGTCCGCATCGCTCCGAACTCATCGGTCACGCGCAGCACCACGCGCGTCGTGTCGGCTCCATCGGCATTCAGCGTCGCGTCATCCGGTAGCAGCGCGAACTTCTGATCGATGCCCTTGCCCGACATCGTCTTCGAGATCGCCACCTTGCCATCGATGATCCCGTCGATCCGCAGATCGCCCCACTTGAACTCGAACTGCTTCAGATCGAGCTTGTCCTTATCGACCATGAACGGCGCATACTTCAGATGCTCGAACTGTTTGCGGTCCGGCTCAAGCTCTCCCACCAGCTTCCACGGATTGCTCTCCAGGCTATGCTCGCGCAGATAGAGTTTCAACTGCTGACAGTTTGAGCAGATCAGCATCTCTCGAAAGCTTGTCGACTCATCACTGTTTGCCCAGTGGAACGCGGGCTCCAACACGACCTCCTCTGCAGGATCGCATTGTGACTTATAGAAGCCGCCCGCCGCTTTATGCTCGCGGAAGATGTCCGTCACACCGTGATAGCAGATGCGATCACCCGCACCGAAGTTGCTGTGCGTGTTGTAGTCAAACGCGCACCAGCCGATGCCACCCGCATACTGCGGATCGGAGGCCAGCTGATTATGAATGCGCGCATGGCGCAACGTGTGTTCGCGCTGACGCTCATCATCGTCCGTCGTCTTCGTCGGGAACGTATGACCCACAAACTCCGTGTTTAGATAACGCGGATGGTTTGGCTTGCGCAGCGGAAAGCCAAAGTCATTCATCGTCATCACATCTTCCAGCAACTCGGTGTCGTACAGATACCGAATGCCGCCTGTCTGCCTTGTGCTATCGAGCGCATGGGCCAGCGCATTCGTCCGCACGTAGAAGCTGTGATCGTCCTGAGACTCGTTGATACGCACACCCCATAGGATGATCGACGGATGGTTCCAGTCGCGCCGCACCATGCGACCCACGTTGTCGATCGCAATCTGCTTCCATGGCTCTGGACCAATGTGTTGCCAGCCCGGAATCTCCTCGAGCACCAGCAGGCCAATCTCATCGCAGCGATCCAGAAAATGACGTGACTGCGGATAGTGCGACGTGCGCACAATGTTGCAGTGCAGCCCGTTGCGCAAAATGTCCGCGTCCTTGCGCTGCACGCGCGCCGGCATCGCCTGACCCACAAACGGGAACGTCTGATGGCGGTCCAAACCGCGCAGCTTCACGATCTTGCCATTCAACTCAAAGCCGTGATCGGTGAAGGTCGCCTCGCGGAAACCGATGCGGCGGTGGTCTTCATCGAGCGCCTTCCCTGCGGTCAGCAGTCGCACATGCACCGTGTAGAGCTGCGGCTCCTGCAGCTCCCACAGCTTGATGCCACTCAACCCATCGAGCGTCACCGTATGCTTCGCAGGGTCCTGCATCGTCTGCGTGCTCGCATACACCGGCGCGGACGTCATCGGGTCCATGCTCGCGTTCGGATCAGGAGCATCGGTCAGCTTGCCTGTGCTTGTCGCCTTCGCTATCACCCGCTCGCCATCGCGTAGTTCGACTTCGATCGTCAGGTCATCGCTGGCCTTGCCTGCGAGGAACACGTCGACATCGACCGTCGGCTTGCCGCTCAGCACATTCTTCGGCTGCGCAAAGATGTTGTCGATGTACGTCGGTGAAACCACCCGCAGCGACACCTCGCGATAGATGCCACCGAACGTCAGATAGTCGATCTCGTACCCGAACGGCGGGATGTCCGGTCGCTCCGTCGAATCCAGCTGCACCACCAGCACATTCTCCGCATCATGACGCAGATGGTCTGTCAGGTCAAAGGAGAACGGCGTAAAGCCACCTTTGTACTCACCCAGCGAAACACCGTTGATCCACACCGTCGAAGCCGTCATCGCTCCTTCGAAGTCCACAAACACGCGCTTGCCCTTCGCTGCAGCCGGTGTGCGGAACCGTCGGCGATACGTGGAGATGAACGCGTACTCCTTCTCGTCCATACTGTGCCACGGCAGCATCACGTTCGTATGCGGAATCACCACGGTCTCAAAGCCGGCATCGTTGAACGTCGCCAGGTGTGCGCCGTCAACCTTGCTCGGCTTGTAGCGCCAGTTGCGATTCAGCGGCAGCGTCGTGCGGCCCGCACCCTCGTTACCAACCGCCCACGCGGACGCTCCACGTAGCGCCGATGCTGCCATAACGGTCCCACTCAGTTTGATGAACTCACGTCTTTGCATTCTTTCTCCCATTGTCTTCCTGCTAAGTTCGTTGCATCAGCTTGTCACCAATTCCAGCAAGCCTTTCAAATCCATGGCAGAGCTGGACTGCGTTCCGCGCGGCAGCGTCGGCGAAACCACCAGTGCCTGCGCATGGCCTTCGAACCACACCACAAACGCTGACCTCTCCGCTTCCGCCAACCGCTGTTGGTTGATCCAGTGGTAATACGCGCCCATGTCCGCATCCACCAGCGAGCCCACGGCATCCAACTCGGTCGGTCCCTCCGCACTCGCCAGCATCTCATTCATCGGCCGCTGTCGTTGGCGCGGGGCAAACCGCACCAGCATCGTCAGAGGCTCAGCCCGCCGCAGCGCTTCACGCGCCGTCCACTGCGCAAACGTCGTGTTGAAGATCTGCGTTCCCGAACCCTCCGTAAACAGCCGCACCTGGAAGCGATCGAGCACCGCGTCGCCATCGGCGCTCATGCCCAGGTCCGCAGGTGCCAGCCGCGCCAGTCGCGTGCGCAACTCCTCCGGCCCCATGCCCGGCTGCGATACCTGCGCCTGCATAAACTGCAGCAGCCGCGATCGCACCGGTTGCAGCGAGTCGTAACTCACACTCGTCACGGCAGGTATAGCGTGGGCTGGCGCACCGCCCTCCACATACCAGTGGGCATACGGTGCAGGCTGCGTCTTCGCCCGCTCTTGCAATACAGCAAGAATCTGCTCCAGGCCACCTTCGGCCTTCACCTTGTTGAAGTACGTTCCATGCGCTCGCAGGTTACGAAACAGCGGCTCCTGATATGTCGACACACCCTGGCCAATTACAGCGATGCCCAATCGCCGCATGGGTAACGGCGCTGCAGGAGTGGCCACGCGCAACGCATCGCCATACTGCGTCGCCGCCACGCGAAACGCATCCATCTGATGCGAACTCCACAGGTACGCCGACTCCTGCTCCAGAAACTGCGAAGGCTTATTCACCCAGTCGAGCTGCTCGAAGTTTTCTGTCAGCGTCACCTGCGCGAAACCCTGAAAGATCTTCGCCAGTTGCTCCGGCGTCCGCGCCGCCAGATACTTCAGTTCGCGATCAATCGCACCGCGCTCAGCCGGAAACTTGTAGTCATACTCGATCAGCTCTCGCAGCAGGCTTGCGAGAAAACTCAACGGCAACTGCCGCAGCACCGCAAGATTCGCAACTGCCAGCGCCTTCGCCTGCGGAGGATACGCAGCAAACTGTTCTGCCTGCAGACTCTTTGGGAGCATCGGCGTCGTCATCCCAACAACTCCCGGATCGGCCGACCCTGCGACTGCGCCGCCGTGAAGCCCATCATGCCGCCGATGCTCGGCACCAAGTCAATCGACTGCACGGGGCTGTCATAGATCACGCCGGGCCGCGCACCCGCTCCCAGCGCCATCATCCACGTCGTGCGCGATGCAGGATCACCCGTCCGATGGTGTTGGAACCCATTGCCGCCCGAGTCCTCATCGCCATCACGACCGAAGTCAGGCAGAATCAGCATCGTTGTATTACCCGCATACTCCGGCTCACTTTGCACAGCCTGCCACAGCTCAGCGCACAGGCGATCCGTCCTTCGTATCGCCTCCACATACAGCGAATACGCTCCTGAATGCGCGATGTCGATGTCATGCATGGTCAGCCACACCAAGCTCGGCGACTCTTTCTTCATCAGCTGCTTCGCGATATACACCGAAAGCTCATCTGGACTCGACAGCGTCTTTGCATGAGCAGTGAAGTCCGCCACCGACAGCTTCAACACCTGCTCCAGCTGCTGCAGTTCAAACTCACCGCCACCAATCTGCGGCGCATACAGAGGCGTCTCGTAGTTGTCATGCAACAGATGCCCGAAGTCCGCGCTCGAAGCGCCCGCAGCCGCATTCAAAAGATGCTTCGGCAGAATCACACGCGCGCCCATGCCCGGTCCGTAGCCGCGCGCATCGCTCTCGCCGATACGATTAAACCCATTGCTCGGCGCCACCACCCACGCATCCGATACCGGTCTGCCAAGGTCCTTGCGAAAATATTCAAACACCGTCGGATGATCGGGCGGCACAGCTGAAAAATTATTCAGCGTCTCGTACACACCTGTTGCCAGGCTCGCCGTCGCAACGTAGTGCCCAAGGATGCCGCGGTTCGTCACTTGCGTGAAGAAGCTCGATTGCGGTATCAACTCGCCGAGCATATGCGGAATATTGATCTGCCCCTCAGGCGCAAACGTCTCCTGATCGCGAGCTCCGCCTCCGAACGTCACCACAATCACCTTGCGCTTCTTCGCCAGTCCCTGCGCCTGCAGAAACCGCCTGCCCATCAAACTCGTGCCCAGCGCCACGCCCGTTGCATCGCGCAGAAAATCGCGTCGCGTGCGGCTCAACCGACGCGCGATCTCCTGGGGCGCAAGACCGCTCATCTTCCAGTCCTCTCCGGTCATCGCGCCTGTCTTCAACATCAGTCAACTCTCCTCAAAACAATCCACCCACTACGGCTTAGTCTCGCCCGGTGCCTGCGAGCTATACACAAACTGCTGTACCGCCAGACCTTCTTTATCCGACTCAGCCATGTGCTCCGATCGTAGCTTCTGGTACACCGCAAACTCCGCCTGCGCCTTGTCCTTCTGCCCCATACGCATGTAGTCCGTGCCCAGCCGATAGTGCGCATCCGCCAGCTTCGGGCTCAGCTCCACCGCACGCGCATACTCCGGGATCGACCGCTCATACTGATGCTGGTCCGCATACAGATTGCCCAGTTGAAAATGCGCGTCCACCATCTTGTCATCGAGCGCAATCGCTCGTTGCAGCAACACCTCAACCTGCTTCCAATCCGACGCGCCCGCCTCCGCAGGCCTTCCCTTCCACAAACTCATCGCATAGTAGTACTGCGCCAGCGCGTCCTTCGGTTGCGCTTCGGCATAGCGCTCGAACCGCTTGATCACCTCATCCATCTGCGTCGGCGAACTATTCGAAGCCTTCGACAAAAAGTAATACACTCGCGCATCCGCAGGACTCAAATCCGAAGCAGTCAGGAGCGCCTTCACCGCGTCCTCATACAGTCCGCGCGCGTACAGCGAAATGCCTAACCCAATCCATGCCCGCGCTGAGGTCAGATACTTCTGCACCGCGACGTGAAAGATCTCAATCGCCGGCTCATACGTGCGATGCAGCATCAACTCGCTGCCCCAGCTAAAGAGATTCTCCTCACTCGGGTCCATATGGGCAGCCCGCTCGAACTCATTCGCCGCAGCAACATACTTGCCATCTGCTTCTTCGATCTGCCCCCGCAGGTTGTGCAGTTCGCCCGTGTCCTTCACCTTCGTCAGAGACTCCGCAACCATCCGCGCCTTCCCATATTGCTTCGTCAGCAACTCTGCCATGGCGAGATCGTAACCGTTGTCGTACGCGGACGGCTGAATGCCTTGTGCCGCTTCAAGATACGGAATGCCCTCCGATAAACGATTGGCTTGCAGCAACGCTTCCCCGAGATTGTGATTCGCCTTATAACTTCGCGGGGCCAGAGCCTGTGCTCGTTGAAACTCCTCCAAAGCCTGCTCGCCTCGTCCTATGCGCAGCAGGCTTGCAGCTAGATTCGTGTGCGCCTCTTCCGACTTCGGATTCACACGCACCGCCGACTCCAAATACCGCAAGGCCTGCGCATCCTGATGCAGCGCAGCATACGACAGTCCCAGAAGCTCATCAATCTGGAAAGTCAGGATTCCCCGCCCCACATCGCTCTCTGCGTTGCCTGCCGCCGAACCTTCTTCAAGATAGGAGCTGAGGAGACGGATCGCCTCTGCTGGCCGCCCGGCGTTGTACTCGGCCTGGGCAGCTTCAACCATCTTTTCTGGCGTCTGCCTCTCCACCTGTTGGGCCACGATAGTTCCACACAGCAGCCAGCTCGCAACGAACATCCTGCCGCCGACTCTCCCGCTCCACTTCACCCCAGCAACCTCGCCAGCTTACGTCTCTACTAACAATAATCCCCGGAAGGACGCCTCGCAGCATCCTTCCGGGGTTTAGAGCCAATCGTTAGTAGTACAACTTGAACGCCAACTGGATCTGACGCGGATCGTTCGGGTTATCTCGAGTCGATCCAATCGCTCCGAAGTTCGCATTGTTGAAGGTACCTGAACCACTGATCGCGACAACACCGTTGCCACCAAACCCAGGAGCACTGAAGTTCGGATGGTTCACGATATTGAAGAACTCAGCCCGGAACTGACCGCGGAACCGCTGGCTGAACTTCATGTCCTTGAATAGCGAGAAGTCCAGACGGTGGAAGCCAGGCCCAACAGTCGTCCCCTGTGAATCTCCGAGAGCCGCACTGCCTGTCAGCGGTACGCATCCTGCAGGCAGGTTCGGAGTCACCGGCTGGCCGTTCGCTCCCAGTTCGCACGGCTGAGCAAACGCAGCGGGGTTGTTGAGCCATTTGGGTCCGGTAAACGTCGGTGTGCTGACGAGTTTGATGCCAAGATCCGGATTTTGCCCTGCAACTCGAATCGCATTGCAGTTCGTTCCGGCAGTCGTTGCAACCGGGCAACCTAACGTAATCGGCTGACCACCTTGCAGCGTGAGGATGTAGTTCAAAGACCATCCCCCTGCGAGGGCGTTGACCGCCTTACCGCTCGACGCAAGGAACTTCTTGCCGGACCCGAACGGAAGCTCGTACCCGCCACTGAGGTGCAACACCTGACGGATATCGAAGGGTGCAGGGCCGTAGTCGAAGCTTGGTCCGAGCCCCGGTACCGCCGGTGCACGATAGCCGCCCAGACTGCCGCCGTTCAACAGATCACCCGCATCGGTCAACGTCTTCGAGTAGGTGTAAGCGAAGAGGAAGGTCAGACCGTTCATGTAATGCTGTTCTAGCTTCGTCTGCAGACCGTTGTAGTTGCTGTAGCCAACCGTCGACTGGTAGCTGCCGTTCTGAGCGAAGTCGGGGAACGGAATCGTGCCGCCGGCTCCCGGCGAAGTTGTGTTCTTCACGCTGGGTGTGTTTGCAGCCAGCAGCGCCGTCACATTGTTGTTGCCGACGCCTGCCTGCAGATGCTGCGCCTGCGTAAAGACATACGCCACCGTCGCAGACAAGCTCCGCGTCAGAGAGTACTCGACACTGAGGTTGGTGCTCAGCACACGCGGTGTCTTGTAAGCAAACTGGAGACCTTCGAGCGCCAGTCCTGCGGGATTCACAAGAGCAGGATTGAAGCTGAAGCAGGAAAGACCGGATTTGATGGTTGCCGTGCCTCCTGGACCAGCCGTTGCACAATTGGCATACGCCGTGTTGTAGCTGACAGGAGCAACGCCGGATTCACCAGGATTCGTACCCGCCGTCTGTCCCGAATAATTGAACTGGAACTGGAACGGATAGTTCTCGCCGATGTTCGGGCCGTAGCCCTGGTTCTCAAACGAGTTGAAGAAGTAACCAAAACCTGACCGAATCACCAGCTTATTCGAGGCCTGGTACGCCACACCGATACGCGGAGCAACGTTGGTCTTCTGCGTCTGCACAAGTCCCTGTCCGAACTGATCCGTCTGCTCTAGCTTGATACCGTCCTTCGCCAGCAGATTGTAGAAATTCGGATACGTTGTCTGGACGTTGGCATCGGCCTTACCGCTGGCCGGAATCAGGTAGGTCGGCGTCCCATTAGGAGGTCCGCTCGGCACAAAGTTCGCCTGGCCTCCGTTCGTCTCACGGATGGGCGAGAAGTAATCGTAACGAACACCCAGGTTGAAAGTCAGCTTGGAAGTCGCCTTCCAATCATCCTGAATATAGCCAGCAAGGTATGTGCGGTAGTCATAAGTCTTGCTTTCGTTCGAAGCATTGACCGAATCCGCGCCACCCGAGTAGCTGAAGCCGTTGGGCAGCGTTGAGGCCGTCGGTGTGATCACGAACTGCGCCAGGCCAGTCGTGTTCGTATTCTGTGCGGGCACATCCGTGTAGGTACCGTTGTAGTCGAAGTCGCCATGAGAGTACGGCGGCTGCAGCACATCGTTCTTTACCAGCTGCGACTCAATGCCAGCCTTGAAGCTGTGGCTCCGGTAGATCTTCGTGAAGTCATCTGTGATCTGCAGTGTCTGGCTGGTCTCGTCCGAAGGTAGATAGGCGTTGGTGCCCAGCGTCGACAGTCCACCAAACGTGATCTCTGGCAGACCGCCGTTCTCCGCGAACTGTGGGATGCCCTGGATGCCGTACTGCGCGGGAATACCGCTGACCGAACCTTCAGGACCGAAGCGCGTCGTGTGCAGGTGGTTGAATCCAACATGCAGCACGTTGATGGTCGAGGGCGTAAAGACGTGCGTGTAACCCACGACCGACTGATTCGAGTGGGCCGTCTGTGTTCCCTGTTGGAAGGCGCCGCCATCGGCAATGCCTCCAAAAACTCCAGGGATGATCTGAGGATCGTCTACGTAGCTGAAGCGAGCGAAGACCTGGTCCTTCGGGCTGGGGTTGTAGTCCACGCGGATATCAAACGCATCGCGATGCTCGTAGAGCGCCGGGCTCGCCACGTAGTTATTCGTGAAGCCGGTGTTCGTTGGCTTCGGATACAGAGACAGAATCTTTTGCGCTACGGGATCAAGCCGCCCCCCGGGAACCTGGTTCAGATTGCAGCCGCCCAACGTGAAGTTCTGCGTGCTGGCCACACACGTTCCAAACGGATCACGCACATAACCCGACTGCGTTGCAGCGAGTCCAGACACCGGATCGACCTGACCTGCCGTTACCTGGCGAGTCGTTGCAGGGTCGAGCACTGTTCCGCGCGGAATGTTGCGATTCAGATAGTCGACCTGGGGCGTAGTCCCTGCCTGCCCGTTGATCAGGTCGGCCAGATTGCTGTAGTTGCTACTGGTCTCACCTGCCGTAGGAACCGTCGCGGTCGTCGTCTGGCCTTGTACGCGGCGCAGACCTTCATAATCGCCAAAGAAGAAGAGCTTGTCCTTGATGATGCGGCCACCGACAGACGCGCCAAACTGGTTCTGACGGAATGCCGCCTTCTTCCCACCTTGTGGCTCGAAGAAGTCCTTCGCGTCCAGCACATCGTTGCGGAAAAACTCCCACACCGAACCGTGCAAGCTGTTTGTACCCGATTTAATCGTGGCGTTCAAAACAGCACCGGCCGAACGCCCCAACTCGGCACTGAAGTCGGCCGTCTGCACCTTGAACTCAGCGATAGCATCCAGCGGAGGCAGCACAACGAAGTTGGTGCCGTTCAAAAAGTCGACCGCATTCGAGTTGTTGTCGATGCCATCAAGAAGGTAGTTGTTCTGCGCGGGACGAAGTCCGTTCGCCGAAAACGCGCCCGAACTGCCGTTGCCGCGTGTATCCGCCTGAGCCGACTGCGTGCCGGCACCCAGCTGTGCCAGAAACGTAAAGTTGCGGCCGTTCAACGGAAGCGCATTAATCGTCTGCTCCGTCACCACCTGGCCCACCGAAGAATCGTCTGTCTGCAGAGTGGGCGGCGCTGTCGTTACCTCGACCGTCTCGGTCGCCGCGCCCAGCTTCATCGCCACGTTTACCTGCAGCTTCTGCGACACGTTCACCGTCAGGTTCTGCTGCGTCGTCTTCGCAAAGCCATTTGCCGTCACCGAAACCTGGTAGTGACCGATGCGGACAGGCTGGAAGGTATACTCGCCAGCCTCGTTGGTCGTCGCCTGTGTGGTCAGGCCTACGTCCGTGTTCACCAGCGTCACCGACGCATTCGGCACAGCCGCGCCTGTTGAATCGGTCACTGTGCCGGTGATGGCACCTTCATCCACCTGGGCATTTGCGCGCGAGGCCGATAGCATCACGATGCATATGAGAGCGGTCATCAACACGCTCAGTCTCTTCATCCATCCCTGCGGCTTGCCATCTAGCGCTTTGCGATTGTGCTTCATTTCGCTGTCTCTCCTAAAGGGTCCTGCTGTCGTCCGTATCAGGTCGTTTCGTATCGTTGCTGCATATCTTGGTCGCGTTCGAAGGAGAAACCGGCTGTCCGGTTTTTCACGTCTCTGCAAGCGGTTACATTTGGTGCACACGAACATTAGCCCCATTGCCGTTTTCGTGTCAACCTAATTGACGAGAAACCTCTAGTTCATTTGAACCAGCGCGCCGTAGTGCCGATGCTATCCTTCAATCGCAAGGCCAGCCCTCCCCCTCATGCCACGTCCAGCTACCCCCAGAAACCTCTTCTCACGCCGCGAACTCCTTCGAAATCTGGGGCTCGCCCCGCTCATGCTCAGGCCGTCACCCCTCTTCGGAGCCAGCCTCTTCACCGACCTCCTCGCTCCTGCAGCCCCGGCCTTCGCCTTCGCAGAAACCCGCTACAAACCTCACTATCCGCTGCCTTCCGACCTCGCCGACGTCCTCGCCCTCGTCCCTCCCGGCTCCGACGACTACCTCACCGAGTGCTACGCCTTCGAGATCACCGCCCAGCTCCAGCAGCTCGGTCGCGCCCTGCAGCACGCCCCCACTGACCTCGCTCTCCTCTCCAGCCTCCTGCCCGACATCTTCGACGCCTCCTCGCTCACCCCGCTGCGGACCGCCCCCATCCGCTCCGGCTTCGGCCTCGACATCATCGAACGAACCTTCGCCCCTGCTTCCTCGCACACCCGCGAGCAGTTCCTCCAATCCTTCTCCGCCTGGCTCGGCCCGCTCTCACGCATCGAGACCACCGAGTTCGAAATCTTCGCCCTCACGCCCACGAACGCCTCGCCCCTCACCGTCGAGCTCTCCCTCCGCTACAATCTCGTCGCCACTCAACATGACGCCCACCGGCAGGAGCGCGTCGGCACCTGGCACCTCACCTGCACCCAAACCTCCGCCGGCACCTGGCTCATCCACCGCCTGCAGGCCGACCCCGAAACCCTCGCCCTCGGCGACGCCACCGGCTTCGTCGACATCACTCCACAGGCCCTTGGCAGCATCGACTCCTACCAACGCCAGTTCCTCCCCGGCGTCGATCACTGGCGCACCGTCCTCGACGGAGCCCTCGGCACCGACCTCTACGCCAACAACGGCATCGCCGCCGGAGACTTCGACAACGACGGCTTCGACGACCTCTACATCTGCCAGCCCTCCGGCCTGCCCAACCGCCTCTATCGCAACCGCGGCGACGGCTCCTTCGAAGATGTCACCGACAAAGCCGGCGTCGGCGTCCTCGATAACACCGCCTGCGCGCTCTTCGCCGACTTCGACAACCGTGGCCTGCAGGACCTCCTCGTCGTCTGCGGCAGCGGCCCGCTGCTCTTTCAAAATCAAGGCGACGGCACCTTCGCACTCAAGCGCGATGCCTTCCAGTTCGCCCACGCTCCCGAAGGCACTTTCACCCACGCCGCACTCGCCGACACCAACAACGACGGCCGTCTCGACATCTACCTCTGCACCTACCAGTACTACCTCGGCCTCGACCAGTACCACTACCCCGCGCCGTACTACGACGCGCGCAACGGCCCCGCCAACTTCCTCCTGCGCAACACCGGCGGCGGCAAATTCATCGACGCCACCGAAGCCTCCGGCCTCAACGCCGACAACAACCGCTACAGCTTCGCCTGCGCCTTCGGTGACTCCAACAACAACGGTCACCCCGACCTCGTCATCGCCAACGACTTCGGCACCTCGCAGCTCTATCGCAACAACGGCGACGGCACTTACACCGTCGCCTCCCGCGACTCCCACATCGAAGACGTCGGTGCCGGCATGTCCGCCACCTGGTCCGACTTCAACAACGACGGCCACCAGGACATCTACATCAGCAGCATGTGGGAGGCCGCAGGCCAGCGCGTCTCCACGCAGCCGCAGTTCCATCCCGAAGCCTCGCCGCACATCCGCTCGCTCTATCAGCGCCACGCCCGCGGCAACGCCATGTACGTCAACCACGGCGACGGCACCTTCGAAAACGCAGGCACAAAAACCAACACCGCCATGGGCCGCTGGTCCTGGTCCGCCGATTTCTGGGACGTCGATCACGACGGCTTCCCCGACCTCTACGTCACCAACGGCTATATCTCCGCGCCCAATCAGGACGACCTCGCCAGCTTCTTCTGGCGGCAGGTCGTCGCCAAGTCTCCCGACGACGCCACCCCACTCCACGCCTACGAGCACGGCTGGAACGCCATCAACGAGCTCGTCCGCTCCGACAGCTCCTGGAACGCCTTCGAGCGCAACGTCCTGTTCGCCAACAATCGCAACGGCACCTTCTCCGAGGTCTCCGGCGTCCTCGGCCTCGACTGCCTCGAAGACAGCCGCTCTTTCGCGCTCGCCGACATCGATCACGACGGTCGCCTCGAAGTCATCCTCAAAAATCGCAACGCCCCCCAGCTCCGCATCCTCCGCAACAACATGCAGAACCTCGGCGACTCGCTCATCCTTCGCCTGCGCGGTCACAAATCCAACCGCGACGCCGTCGGTGCCTCCGTTACCTTGCAGTCCGGCGACCTCAAGCAGACGCGCTACCTGCAGGCAGGCTCAGGCTTCCTCGCACAGCACTCGAAGGAACTCGTCTTCGGCCTCGGCAAATCCGCAGCAACCATCACCGCAGTCGTCCGCTGGCCCAGCGGCCTCACCCAAACCTTCGTAGCGCTTCCCGCCAACCATCGCATCGAGCTTGAAGAAGGCAACGACACACCCATCGTCAAACCCTTCGCAACTCCACCCGCTGCCTACCTCAAACCCGCGCCCCCACCGCAGCTCGCACCACTTCCCGACATCGTCGAAACGTGGCTCATCACGCCGCTCAAAGCGCCCGACTTCTCTCTGCCCGCACTCGACGGCACCACCCACACCCTCAAGCAGCATCTCGGCACCTTCACGCTGCTGCATCTCTGGTCGTCCACCGTCCCCGGCAGCGCGGAGCAGCTTCATCATCTCCAGCAAGCCGCCAGCAAACTCCAGATCGTCGCCCTCAACATCGACGACGCCGACCACGTCGCCGCAGCCCGCACCGTTGCGAAACAATCCGGCCTCACCCTGCCCATCCTCTTCGCGACAGAAGACGTCGCAGGCATCTACAACCTCCTCTTCCGCTACCTCTATGACCGCCGCCGCGACCTCGCCCTACCCACCTCCTTCCTGCTCGATAGCGAGGGCATGATCCTCAAGGTCTATCAAGGCCCCGTCGATACCGCCCATCTCCTGAACGACATCCGCATATCCCCCAAAACCCCCGCCGCGCGCGAAGCTCTCGCTCTGCCCTTCAAAGGCCAGCGCATCACCGGAGCCTTCGAACGCAACGACTTTACCTACGGCATCGCCATGTTCCAGCACGGCTATCTCGATCAGGCAGCCGACTCCTTCCAGCAGGTCGTCGCCGCGCAGCCCAACAACCCCGAAGCCTTCTACAACCTCGGCACGCTCGACCTCCGTCGCAACAACCTTGATTCAGCCCGCCAGCATCTGGAACGCGCCCTGCAACTCCGCCCCGGCTATCCCGAAGCCCTCAACAACCTCGGCATGATCGCCGCCCAGCAAGGCAACACCGCCGTCGCCGTCGATCACTTCCAGCAATCGATCAAGCAGAACCCAACCTACGAGATTGCGCTCCTCAACCTCGGCAACATCTACCGCCGTCAGGGCGACTACACCCGCGCTCTCGACACCCTCTCGCGCGCGCTCGCTCTCCAGCCCAACGACCCCGAAGCCAACTACGCTCTCGGCATGTTGAACGCACAACAGAACCAGCTCGCCCCCGCAGCCGACTACCTGCAAAAGGCCATCGCGCTCCGCCCCATCTACCCCGAAGCTCTCAACAACCTCGGCATCATCAACGTCCGTCTGCAGAATCTCGATAAGGCCCGCAACCTCTTCGAGACCGCCATCCGCGTCGCCCCGAACAACGATCAGGCCTACCTCAACCTCGCCCGCCTCTACGTCCTGCAAGACAACAAACCAAAGGCCCGCGAGGTCCTGCAAAACCTCCTCCACCTCCAACCCCAAAATCCCAAAGCCACCCAGGCCCTCGACCTCCTGCAATAAAAGATGTGACCACCCCAAAAATGCTCGTCATCTCGACCGGAGCAACCAGTTTCATCGCCTCGCACAAATGCTTGTCATCTCGACCGGAGGCGCGCTTTTGCGCCTCAGTGGAGAGACCCCTGTATTGACAGCAGCGATATGCGAAGCACGAGCCTGAATGCCTTACTTCGCGTCCTTCGCGCCTACCTTAGCGTCCTTTGCGTTCAAAGCCTTTGCACTTATCACTAACCCCTTGCCACTCGTCACTTCTCTATAATTCCGCCATGCAACGTCGTCGCTTCCTCGGCTCCTCTCTCACGCTCCTCGGAGCAGCCCTCACCGACGCCCTCGCCACGCCCCTCTGGCGCTGGAAGCACACCCTCACCGTAGAAGCCGCCGAAACAAATGGCGTGCAATTCGTAGACGTCGCCAAGCAAGCCGGTCTCAACGTCACCAATGTCTGGGGAGGCATCGACCACAAGCGCTCCATCATCGAAACCAAGGGCAGCGGCCTCGCCTTCTTCGACTTCGACAACGATGGCTGGCTCGACATCTATCTCACCAACGGCAACCGCCTCGACACCACCTGGCCCAAGGGTCAAGCCCCCACCGCGCATCTATTCAAAAACAATCGCGACGGCACCTTCACCGACGTCACGGAAAAATCCGGCCTCGGCATCACCGGCTGGCACACCGGCGTCTGTGTCGGCGACTACGACAACGATGGCTTCGACGATCTCTTCGTCTGCTACCTCGGCCACAACCGCCTCTTTCACAACAACGGCAACGGCACCTTCACCGACGTCACCAAAAAGGCTGGCCTCTACGAAGAGAAAGGCCGCTGGGGTTCGGGCTGCTCCTTCCTCGACTACGACCGCGACGGCCACCTTGACCTCTTCGTCTGCAACTACATCCAGCTCGACCCCGACCACGTCCCCACCGAAAGCGAAACCCACTTCTGCCAGTGGAAGGGCGTGCCCATCATGTGCGGCCCGCGCGGCCTGCCCGCAGGCACCAATCTCCTCTATCGCAACAACGGCGACGGCACCTTCACCGACGTCAGCGAAAAGTCCGGCATCCTCAAGCCCGGCCCACGCTACTCCATCACCTCCGTCTCCTACGACTTCGACAACGACGGTTGGCCCGACATCTACATCGCCGTCGACTCCCAACCCAGCATCCTCTTCCAGAACAACCACGACGGCACCTTCACCGACATCGCCGTCATGGCCGGCTGCGCCTACAACGAAGACGGCCACGAGCAGGCAGGCATGGGCGTCGCCGTCGCCGACTACGACTGCGATGGTTTCTTCGACATCTTCAAGACCAACTTCGTCGACGACACCAGCAACCTCTACCACAACAACGGCGACGGCACCTTCACCGACCTCACCCAACCCTCCGGCATCAGCGTGAACTCCCGCTACGTCGCCTGGGGCTGCGGCTTTATCGACATCGACAACGACGGCTGGCAGGACATCCTGCAGGTCAACGGCCACGTCTACCCCGAGGTCGACCGTTACAGCTTCGGCGAGTCCTTCAAGAACCCCCGCGTCCTCTACCGAAACCTCGGCAACGGCAAGTTCAAGGACATCTCCGCCACCTCCGGCCCCGGCATCAGTGAACGCTTCTCCAGCCGCGGCGCAGCCTTCGGCGACTACCTCAACAACGGCAGCATCTCCGCCCTCGTCCTCAACCTCAACGACCCACCCTCGCTGCTTCGCAATGAGGCCCCCACCACCAACAACTGGATCAAGCTCAAGCTCATCGGCACCCACTGCAACCGCACCGCCATCGGCGCGCGCGTCCGCGTCATTACCGGCAAACACATCCAGATGGACGAAGTCGCCAGCGGCACCAGCGTCATGAGCCAGAACGACCTCCGCCTGCACTTCGGCCTCGGTGCCGCCACCACCGCCGACGTGATCGAAGTTAAATGGCCCACCACCCAAAAAGTAGAGCGCTTCCCCAAAGTCGCCGCCAACCAGATCCTCACCATCCGCGAAGGCGCAGGCATCATCAACACCTACAAACCCAAACCCGCCTGACTACTGCACCCCCACCGCCCCATCCTTCGCAAACAAAAACTGCTTCACGCTCCTCCGCTCCTTCTCCGTCGCCGCCGCCTGCTCGCGCTTCACCCGATCATGCTCTGCAAACGCAGCCTTCGCCTCCTCCGCCTTCCCCAGCCGGTCATACGCCACCGCCAGCCGATAATACGCATCCGCCAGCCCTGGTTCCGCCGCAATCGCCTGTTTGTACAGCACAATCGCCTCGGCCAAATCCTTCCGCCCCGCCGCCATCACCCCCAGCTGCAACTCCGCCTCCGCACATTTCGGATCGAGCCGCACCGCCTGCTTGAACATCCCCTCCGCGCGCGCATCCCCCGCCTTCAGCAGAGCCATCGCATACAGATAACTCGCCTCCGCACTCTCTGGCCGCATCTTCACAAACCGCGCCAGCCGAGCCTCCGCACATGCCAGCACCCCCGGCGCCGCCATCTGCACCTTGCCAAGAAACTCATACGGCACCACGTCCGCCGTATCCAGGTCCGAAGCCGCACATAACCTCTCCGCCGCCTCGTCATACCGAGCCCCCGCAAACAGCGCCGTCCCCAATCCCGCCTGCATCCTCACCGACCGCGGATACGCCGCCGCCCCCTTGCGAAACACCGTCTCCGCCTGCCACACCGCCCGATGCACCAGCAGCTCCGATCCCCACGCAAACAGGTTCGCCTCACTCGGCTCCACCGTCGCCGCCTTCTCCAACTCCCTCACCGCCGTCAGCGGATCGCCCTTCGCCTCATCGCGTTCCCCCGCCAGCCGATACGCCTCCCCCGCACCACTCCCCGCACTCGCACCCTTCAGCCCCGCCGTCGCACTCGCCAGTGACTCGCTCGTCCGCAGCGTCGCATCCGACCCATGCCCACCCACCGCCGTCCAGTCCGTCACCCCCGCCACCTTCATCTGCGGCGCGTCTTCAAACTCCATCGCATCCGCTGCAGGCTTCTTCGCCTCCGGCTTTTGCGGAGCACTCGCCTGCCCCAGCGCACACCAGGTCATCCCACCCACCAGCACCACACTCAACGTCTTTGAAAACAAACCACGCATCGTGCAGCCACTATATCTCCATTTCCGCGGCCATGAATCGCCCCTTTCCCTTCCCCATGAATTGTCATCTCCACCGACCTGCGAACCCACCGATAGGAAGTGTCATTGCGATGCGGAGTGGAGAAACCCCTGCATTTGCAAAAGCGAGAGGCGAAGCCGCGAGCCTGTCCACACTCCTGGCTCGTCCACTCCTCGCTACAGGCTGAACAGCCGCGTGCCCCCTCCATACGCAACCTGGTCGCAGATGGGTGGACGTAACCCCGCACCGAACCACCCACAACCGCCTGTCTAGCCAGCGCATTTCCTCGCCCCTCTTCTCAACTCTCTCTTCCCAGGTCTACTATTCAACCACTTGACGGCAACCGTTTGTCTACTACGCAACGACCGCAACCAAGGACGCCTATGCTCACCCGCACTCTCCTCCTCGCCACGCTCGCTCTCTCCTCGCTCGCCACCTTCGCCCAGGCCCCGCACCCGCTCTCCGCAGCCGACCAGCAGCACGTCGACGACCTCATCCACAAGATGTCCCTCGACCAGAAGCTCGACTACATCGGCGGCACCGGCTTCGGCATCCGCGCCGTTCCCGAGCTCGGCCTGCCCGCCATCAATATGTCCGATGGCCCCTACGGCACCCGCTCCAACTCCGGCTTCCCCTCCACCACCTACGCTGCAGGCATCGGCCTCGCCGCCTCGTGGGACCCCGCCCTCGCCGCCCGCGTCGGCGCTGGCATCGGTCGCGACGCCCGCGCCCGCGACGTCCATTACATGCTCGGCCCCGGCGTCAACATCTATCGCTCGCCCCGCAACGGTCGCAACTTCGAATACTTCGGCGAAGATCCCTTCCTCGCCTCGCAGATCGCCGTCGGCTACATCGAAGGCATGCAGAAACAGGGCGTCTCCGCCACCATCAAGCACTTCATCGCCAACAACTCCGAGTACCTCCGCCACGACTCCAACTCCCTCGTCGATGAGCGCGCCCTCCGCGAGATCTATCTGCCCAGCTTTGAAGCCGGGGTCACCCAGGCCCACGTCGGCGCCATCATGGACTCCTATAACCTCATCAACGGCCAGCACGCCACCCAGAATGGCTACCTCAACACCGACATCGTCCGCAACGAGTGGCACTACCCTTACACCGTCATGTCCGACTGGGACGCCACCTACGACGGCATCGCTGCGGCCAACAACGGTCTTGACATCGAAGAGCCCAGCGGCAAATTCATGAACCGCGCTGATCTCGCCGCCGCCATCAAGTCCGGCAAGGTCACCGAAACCACCATCGACCTCAAGCTGCGCCACCTGCTCACCACCGACGTCGCCTTCGACTGGATCAGCTTCGGCCCCGACGGTGCCGTCCACGCCCGCAATCAGCAGGACCCCTCCATCTCCGTCGTCGACGCCGCCAACAACGAGGTGGCCCTCGACTCCGCCCGTGAAGCCATCGTTCTACTCAAAAACGAAGGTCACCTGCTTCCGCTCAACCCGACAAAACTCAAGACCGTTCTCGTCGTTGGCCCCAACGCCTACCCCGGCGTTCCCGTCGGCGGCGGCAGCGCAGGCGTCGTTCCCTTCCATCTCGTCTCCGACGTCGAAGGTCTCACCTCCGTCCTCGGCCCCAACGTCAACGTCCTCTACGACCGCGGCCTGCCCACCCTCGGCCACCTCGCCAACAACACTGCGTTCACCACTAAGGAGCGTAACGGCGAACCCGGCGTCACCCTCGAAAGCTTCGCCAACGACAAGCTCGAAGGCAAGTCCACCAAGCAGAACGTCCCCCACATCACCCTCGACGGCATCAGCATGAAGGAACTCATCGCCAATCTCGACGCCCTGATGCCCACGCTCTTCAGCACCCCGCCCAAGTCCATCTCGCACCGCTTCACCGGCTTCTACACCGCCGCCAAAGACGGTCGCTACATCGTCACCCTTGAGAACGGCGGCGAAGGCAACGGCGCCCGCGTCTACGTCGATGGCAAGCTCCTCTACGACGGCTGGGCCCTCGTCCGCGCCTTCCAGCCCGCCTACACTCTCACGCTCTCCGCTGGCCCGCACAAGGTCGTCGTGGAAGAGTGGCAGCGCGGCGTCATCGGCGGACACATGCTCTTCGCCGTCACCCCTGCCTCCGAGATCGTCGACCCCCACGCCCTCGAACTCGCCTCGAAGGCCGATGTTGTTATCGTCGCCGCTGGCTTCCAGCAGGAGAGCGAATCCGAAGGCGGCGACCGCACCTTCAATCTGCCCTACGGCGAAGACGAGCTCATCAACGCCATGGCCTCCGCTAACCCCAAAACCATCGTCGCCATCACCGCCGGCGGCAACGTCGACTCCAACGCCTGGCTCGACCACGTCCCCGCTGTCCTCCAGACCTGGTACGGCGGCCAGCAGGGTGGCACCGCCCTCGCCGAAGTCCTCTCCGGCAAGATCGACCCCTCCGGCCACCTCCCCATCACCTTCGAGCGCCACGCCGAAGACAACCCCACCTTCGCCGACTATTACCCCGCTGAAGGTTCCATCGACGTCCACTACAACACCGGCATCTACGTCGGCTACCGTGGCTACGAGAAGGCCCACACCAAGCCGCTCTTCCCCTTCGGCTACGGCCTCTCCTACACCACCTTCAAACTCTCAAAGCTGACCGTCACCCCTGAGCTCTCCGCGAAGGAACCCCACGTCACCGTCTCCTTCGACGTCACCAACACCGGCAAGGTCGCCGGAGCCGACGTCGCCCAGGTCTACGTCTCCGACACCCACGCCCCCGTCGACCGCCCCGAGCACGAGCTCAAGGGCTTCGAGCGCGTCCAGCTGGCCGCCGGCCAGACCAAACACGTCTCCGTCACCCTCACCCCGCGCTCCTTCGCCTACTACGACGTAGCCGCCAAAAAGTGGACCATCGCCCCCGGCGACTTTGCCATCCACGTAGGCGACAACCTCGAAAACCTCACCCTCCACTCCACAGTAAAAATCCCTGCAACCGAAGTCCCTGCCTCCACCTTCTAATCCACCGCACGTTCACAAGAAAGCAATCGGCCCGGAGATACCTCTCTCCGGGCCGATTGCTTATCTTCCCACCCCACCTTTTGCTTGCCCCCTCGGAGGGAATCTGCATTTGCCTTTGCCATCCCGCGCCACAACTCGGGTACCCCGACGCTTCAGCGTCGGGTCTCATACATCCGATAAGAGGCTAGGGCTTTAGCCCCAGGGTTTGCCTTCTTCCACCCTCCCATACTGCACGGCGGATGTGAGAAGCACGATCGTATCGCCTCATCCGACCCAAATTTCCTGTCAAGCCCCCAAAAGCATCTCAAACAGAAATCGCCAATATCCACGCGCCTTTTCACTCAAAAAACAAATGGATGTTTACCCCTTCCGACTCGCTACAATAGAAATAGAGAGAAAAAACCGCCAGGGTCTAAACCCGTTGGCGGCTTTTTCACACCCAGGAAACAGACCTTCTTCACCGCCCTCCAGACCTAACCCACCTCAAATGAAGACTTTGAGACCTAAAGTATGGGGGGGGAGGGGGTACCCTCTACGCCAGCAGATACTTCAGCAGCGCCATCCGAATATAAAGCCCATTCTTGGCCTGCCGGAAGTAAGCCGCTCGCGCGTTGTCGTCCACCTCAGGCGAAATCTCATTCACCCGCGGCAACGCATGCATGATGATCGCCTCCGGCTTCAACCGATTCGCCATCGCCGCGTCGAGAATATACGCATCCTTCACGGATTCGTACTCCTCCGCCGAAGCGAACCGCTCCTTCTGCACTCGCGTGATGTAAAGCACATCGGCCTGTTCCAGCACCTCGCTGCCCAGCTTCTCGCTCTCGCGAAACGTCGCATGCTTCTCCAGCAAATACTCGCGATGCTTCAGCGGCAGTCGCAACTGCCAAGGCGAAATCAGGTCGAACTGCACATCCTTGTACAAACAAAGCAGAGGCAGCAGCGAGTGAATCGTCCGCCCATTCAGCAGGTCGCCAACCAGCGCCACGCGCAGCCCGCTCAAACGGCCCAGCTCTTTCTTGATCGTATAAACGTCAGTCAACGCCTGCGTCGGATGTTCGCCCACGCCATCGCCCGCATTGATGATCGGCACCGGCGAAATCCGCGCCGCTTCCGCAGCAGTTCCCTGTTCGAAGTGACGAATCGCGATCGCATCCGCATAACCGCTCACGATGCGCACAGTATCCGCAATCGTCTCGCCCTTGGTCGCAGATGAGCTCTCGCGCATATTCTCAGCCGTCAAGACACCGCCGCCGAGCTTCTGCATCGCCGCTTCAAAGGAAAACCGCGTTCTCGTGCTGGGCTCGTAAAACAACGTCGCCAGGATGCGTCCGCGCAACGGATCGGTCAGCGCTCGAAACTTGTCGTCGCGATCCATCGCATTCGCGCTCTCAAACAGTCCCAGCAGAAACTCGGGATCGTCGAACTGCCGCGCACTGATCACATGCTTCAACCTCTCCATCAGCGCGCTCCTGCACTTTGGAGATAGCTCTTCCCGCGAATGACTGTAGCCTTCACGCGTCCCGGAAACGTAAACCCTTCAAACGGAGACCACGCGCACTTCGTCCGCATCTCCTCCCGCTTCACCAGCCACGGAGACTTCAGATCCAGAATCGTCAACGACCCCACATAACCGGGAGCGATCACGCCAAACCCTTCACCCAGTTCCGCCGGAAGAAACTCCTTCACAAACCTGCCCGGATTGAACGCACAGACTCGCGCAATCTCCTGCGGGGTAAAGCGATGCTCCTGCATCAACCACGTCGCAAACGCACCGTAAGTATCCAGCAGCGGCACACCGCTAACGCCAGTCGCCTTCTCCTCCAGCGTGTGCGGAGCATGGTCCGTAGCAACATAATCGAGCAGACCGTTCCGCAGCGCCTCGATCAGCGCCAGCCTGTCCGCAGGTCCGCGCAACGGAGGATTCATCTGCAGCGCCAGCCGATTTTCATCCGTCAGCATCGAGTCGTCGAAGAACAGATGATGCGGCGTCACCTCAGCAGTCACCGTCACGCCGCGAGCCTTCGCTGCTGCGATCTTCGGCAGACCACCTTCCGTCGAGTAATGACACAACTTTCCCTGCAGCTCGTACTTCTCGATCAGGTACAGCGCAAACTCCGTTGCCGTGATCTCCGCGCGAGCCGGTCTTCGCTGCTCATGCGTCGGCTCGCCTTTGCTTTCGCGCAGAATCTCCGGGTCTTCGCAATGGAAGCTCACATTGCGTCCGCGATACTTCGCGATCTGTCCTTCCAGCTGCTCCTGCGAGGCGAAGAACAGGTCGCCGACCGAAGGCCCCATGAACGCTTTATACGGCACATGTCGAGTCAGCGGCTCCGTCTCCGGTCCAATGCCCGCGTACAGCGTCACATGCACCACTGACTTCGCAGTCAGTTTCTCCTTCTCTGCATACCGAGCATCGTCCACAGGCGCGACAGGATTGTTCGGCATGTCCGCAACCTGCGTCACACCGCCATGCAGCGCTGCGTTGCTGGTCGTCGTAAAGTCTTCCTTGTACATCTGCGATCCACCCGCGTCCTCGCGAGCGTGGATGTGAATGTCGCCGAACCCCGGAAAGATAATTGCATCGCCAACCTCGATGTCGCTCTTCCCCGTCTTCGGTCCAACAGACGTAATCAGCCCGGTCTCGTCGCTAATCTCGATAGCGCCTTCGAACACCCGATCGTGGTTCGCAATCAATCCCTCAACGCGCATGATGAACCTCGCTAGAGCCAGAAATGGCTGCGTTGATCTCGTCCCGCAGCTCTCGTGCAGCCTTCGCCGGATCGGCTGCAAACAAAATGCCGCGCGAGCTGCTGATCAACAAACCTTTGCCCTTGGCATCGAGTCCCGCAGCTACCACCGAAGCAGCGTCGCCGCCCTGCGCTCCAACACCAGGCACAAGAAACGGCACGTTCGGAGCTACCTCGCGGATACGGCGCATCTCCTCAGGATAGGTCGCTCCAACCACCAGCATGCAGTTGCCGTTTGCGTTCCACTCGTTGCTTACGCGCTCTGCGACCTGCTGCCAAAGCGGTTTGCCATCGCAGTTTAGATCTTGAAGTTCGCCAGCTCCGGGATTCGACGTCCTGCACAGAATGATCGACGCTTTGTCCGTGCGCTCGAGAAACGGCGCAAGCGCCTCGCGACCGAGATACGGATGCAGCGTGATCGAATCGAAGCCCATCTGGTCGAAGACCGACGCGACATAGCCGCGATTCGTGTTGCCAATGTCGGCGCGCTTGGCATCGCAGATTGTCACAATCTGTGGATGTTCGCTGCGCAGATACGCGATCGTATGCTCCAGTTCCTGCAGCCCTACGACACCGCGAGCTTCGAAAAACGCCGTGTTCGGCTTGTAGGCCGCGGTGAACTCGTGCGTCTGCTGAATGATCCATTTGCAGAACTCGAACAACGGCAGTTCCAGGCTGTGAAAGCGTTCAGGAATCCGATCCATCTTGGGGTCAAGCCCAACACACAACAGCGATTTCACAGCCTCGACGCGCGCCTCGAACTTCGCAATCACAGCGCTCACGCTGACACCTCAAACCCTTGTCGCTGCGCCCAGCCGTGCGGCTCCTGCAGCCAGTCCTGCACGGTCTTCGCTCCATCGACATCGATTGCGCCGCGCTCCAGCGCAACCGTCAGCACCGTCTCAAAGTCCGTTGCAGCATGCAGCCGCACTCCCGCCTTCTTGAAAGCTTCAGCTGCCTCGACAAAGCCGTAGCTGATGATCGCGAGGCAATCCTCGACGACTGCGCCTTCTTCACGCAGAGCCTCAACCGCAGCCAGGCTGCTGATACCGGTTGTTACCAGATCTTCTACCAACACGACGCGGAGGCCTTTGACATCGCCACCTTCAACCCGCTTCTTCGTGCCGTGCCCTTTGGCCTCTTTGCGGATGAACACGGAAGGCTTCTGCATCGCAAAGCCCAGCGCCGCGCTGTGCGGAATACCTGCAGCTTCGACTCCGCCAACAACGTCGAGCGCAATCGCATCGTCCGCGATCATCTGCTCAAAGCCACGAATCACCTTCGTCCACTCCGCCGGATGAAAGGGAAACCGCCGGTTGTCGCAGTACACGGGAGACTTGATCCCCGACTTGAACGTGATCGGCGCAGTCGGTTTGAAACCAACACCTTCAATGGCGATCAGCGCCTCTGCAATCTCTCGCTTCGCACTAGAGCTCATGTGCCTGCTCCTTTACTTCCCTGGCCAGCGTCGGCTTCCACATCGCACCCGTCGCGGACATCACCGCGTCCGCGCCAGCCCTGCGAAACCGATCAAAACCTGCTGCATCGGTAACTCCGCCCACACCAACGACTCGGTATTTCAGACTCAGCGACTCACGCAGCCGCACCAGCCGTTCCACCATCTCCACACCAGCCCACTGGATCGCATGACCGCAGACACCGCTGCTCAGACGACCTTCACCTGGCAGAGCTTGCTGACCCTGCTCGTCGACGACATTGGCTGAGACCGTGTTGATGGCAGAGATGCCATCAACAACGCTGCCGACTTCGCGCACAAACTGGCCCAGCCGTTCATCGTCACCGAAGTAGGCGATCTTCGTAACCAGCGGAATGTCGCCAAGCTCATTTTTGATGGCCTCGGCGATCTCGCGCGCTCGTGGAATATCGAAGCACAGCAGCGCAGCCGTTCCCTCATTAGGACAACTGAAGTTGACCTCGACGATCTTGACGCCGGTCTCTTTCAACAGTCGCGCACCGGTCACGTAGTCGGCGATGTACGCAGCGACACTACCCGTCTCCGACTTCGTGCCCTGATAGCTGCCGACGACGACTTGTCCGGGAGCAGCATACTTCACGACCGCGGCCATGTCCGGCTGCCAGAACTCGGGATCGTACGAAGGAACGCCAAAAGAATTCGTAATTGAGAGCGGCTCGGTGTAGTTTCCATCGGCGACGAGGGTTCGCCCCGTATGCAGGTCTCCGTCCACATGCACGGCCAGCACGTTCGGCCACGGATGGCTCGGATATTGACGGGTGCGCACCGTTTTATAGACGGGCAGATCGAAGCCCATATCGAGAGCGGCTTTGACGTATTTCCCATTGATCAGCGGGCCGGCAGGAATGCCGAACGGGGTATTCACCGGCTGGCCAAGGAAGCTGTGTTTTGGCGTTTCGGAAGAGGGAATACGGTGTGGGTCGGCGAAGAGGCCGAAGGGGCCGTGCTCGAAGTTGTCCTGGTACGACCGCAACGGGTCGTAGAAAGGCTCAGAGAGCATGTAGGGAAGCACCTGCTAGAAGCAAGTATATCTCACAGAGTCTGTTGGAAATCTGAACTCGACTCCGTTCCCACAGCGTCTAAACAGCTGATTGCAACGTAACGACAATATCGGAATTTTTATGACTTCTTTGCTTCTTTTATCGGAAGATGAAGGAAAGACACCGTTGGCTGGCACAACCAAGCGCCGGACCACACAATAGAAGGAACCACCGAACGACATTGCCACACTCAGCGACCCAACCTAGGAAGATGATGCTCAATCGACAGCAGCACCGAGACACCCGTGTAAGCCTCCTCCACCGCCTTACCCTCCCCTGCGCTTTTGCTGCACTCACGCTCAGCGGCTGCAAGGATAAGGCACCGAATCCAGCGGACGAGGCACCCGGAAATCCTCAGGTTGTGGAGACCGGCGGCAGCTCCAGCGTCACCGTGAAGAACCCCTCGCGCTTTTCGCTGACACAGTCTATAAGCCAACCGGTGGTCAGCTCGATCGACGTCACGGGTTCGGTGAACCCGGATGTCTCTCGCGAAATTCCCGTCCTCTCGCTGGCAAACGGCCGCGTGGTCGCGCTGCACGTAGGACTCGGTGACACGGTGCACAAGGGTCAGCTTGTGATGGAGGTCCAGAGCCCGGATGTCGCCACGGCCTTCAATGCGTACCTGAAGGCTGTCAACGATGAGCATCTCACCTCGGTAACGCTCACCCGCGATAAGCTGCTCTACGACAAGGGAGCTATCCCGAAGTCACAGCTCGAAGGAGCGCAGGATGGCGAGGACGATGCCCGTGCCGACCTCATCTCAGCCGAGCAGCAACTAAAGATTTATGGCGTCGACAAGAACCACCCTGGCGACAGCGTTAAGATTTACGCACCCGCTTCTGGCGTGATCATCGCGCAGAATGTCACAGCCGCAGGTGCTACCGGCATCACCTACGCGGGAAATACGGGCTCGCTCACGATCGCCGATCTCTCGCACGTGTGGGTCATCGTCGATGTGTACGAGAACGATCTGAAATCGGTTCATCTCGGACAGCACGCCGACATCCATCTGAACGCCTATCCAGGGAAGACCTACTCGGGAACGATCTCCGACATCGGCGCACAGCTCGATCCGAGCCTGCGCACGGCAAAGGTACGTATCCAGGTACAAAACCCGAACAATGAGCTACGCCTCGGCATGTTTGCTACGGCCACACTCTCGTCTTCGAAGGCTCAGGAACAGGTGGCCGTGCCCACAACCGCAATCCTGCAACTGCATGACCGCAGCTATGTCTTCGTCCCCGGCACCAGCACAGGCAACTTCCGTCGCGTCGAAGTCAAGACAGGCCGTTCGCTCGATAACAACATGGTGGAGATCCTCTCCGGTCTTGCCACCGGACAGCAGGTCGTCGCCAACGCCCTCAGCCTGCAGAACACGGCGGACCAGGAATGATCCGAAAGATCGTCGACATTGCTCTTAACAACCGCTTTATTGTTCTGCTGGCGGCAATTCTGCTCTTCGCCTGGGGCGCCATCTCGTTTCATAACCTTCCGGTAGAAGCGTATCCAGACGTAGCCAACAACTACGTCAACATCATCACGCAGTGGCCCGGCCGATCGGCCGAGGACGTCGAACAGCAGGTGACCGTGCCGCTGGAGATCGCCATGGCGGGTATCCCGCACATGACGCATCTGAGGTCTACCACCCTCGCGGGACTGTCCAGCGTCACCATGATCTTTGACGACGACAGCGTCAATGACTGGAACCGCGAAAAGGTGACCGAACGCCTCGGACAGGTCACGCTGCCCACAGGTCTGCAACCGCAGATGGGCACCGACTGGAGCCCGGTTGGACAGATCTACTGGTACACGCTGAAGAGCACGAACCCCCAGATCGACACGATGCAGTTGAAGAGCATCGAGGACTGGGTGCTCGAAAAGCAGTTCCGCAGCGTGCCCGGTGTCGTTGACGTGTCGAGCTTCGGCGGCGTCACACGCGAGTATCAAATCACCATTGACCCGGACAAGCTCATCTCCTACGGCCTGACTGTAGCGCAGGTGCAGCAGCAACTGGCGGCAAATAACGTCAACGCTGGCGGCAGCTTCATCGAACAGGGCCAGCAGCAGATCAACGTGCAGGAAGTGGGCCTCTTCACCAACGTGCATGACATCGAGCAGACGGTGTTGAAGGCTTCGAACGGCACCCCTCTGCGCGTCAGCGATATCGGCACAGTGCAGCAGGGCGCAAAGATTCGGCTTGGCCAGATCGGCAAGACGTGCCGAGAGTACACAGGCACATGCGAGCCTAGCGACAAAACAGATAAATCTACGGGCAAATCCATCAGCCGCAAGGATGGCAAGCTGATCGACGATCCCGATGCAGTCGAAGGTGTATTGCTGCTGCAGAAGGGCGAAAACTCCGACCAGGTCCTTGAAGGTATCCACGAAAAGGTCAAGGAGCTGAACGAGCACATCCTGCCTAAGGGAGTGGAGGTTGTTCCGTTCCTCGACCGCAGCGATCTGCTGCACTACACGACGCACACGGTGCTGCATAACCTCACCGAAGGCATCGTGCTGGTCGTCATTATCCTGTTCATCTTCCTCGGCAACTTCCGCGGAGCGTTGATCGTTTCACTTACGATCCCGTTCGCGCTGCTCTTTGCCTCGATCTGTCTCGACCTCCGACACATCCCGGCAAACCTGCTGTCCCTCGGCGCGCTGGACTTCGGCATGGTCGTAGATGGAGCGGTCGTGATGGTGGAAAACATCGTTCGCCATCTCAGCCATCAAAAGGACCCCAACAAGCCGGTCATCGAGCAGATCCGCGAATCCGTGCACGAAGTGCAACGTCCGGTCTTTTACGCCATCGCGATCATCATCACCACGTACCTGCCGATCTTCACGCTGCAGGCCGTGGAAGGCCGCCTGTTCAAGCCAATGGCCTGGACCGTCGCCTTCGCCCTCCTCGGCGCGCTGATCTTCTCGATGCTGGTAGCGCCAGCGCTGGCGAGCTTTGTGTTTCCCAAGGGCACCTCTGAGTGGGAAAACCCCGTCCTGCACTGGCTCACGACACGGTATCGCACCGCCGCACTTTGGGCGATCGATCACCGCGCGGTACCGCTTAGCGTGGCCGGAGCGCTCCTTGTACTCGCGGGTTACCTTGCCTTCAGCGGAGCCATCGGTTCCGAATTCCTGCCGCATCTTGATGAAGGCGCTATCTGGGTGCGCGGCTCGCTCGCTCCCAGCACCGGCCCAACTACCAGCCTCGATCTGGCGAACAAGACCCGCATCATTCTCGCGAGCTTCCCGGAGGTAACGCAGGTCGTCAGCCAAAACGGACGTCCCGACGACGGTACAGACACCACCGGCTTCTTCAACACCGAATACTTCGTCGACCTGAAGCCAAAGAACGAGTGGCGTCCAGTCTTCCACGAGAACAAGGACGAGCTGATCGCCGCGATGAACCGTGAACTCGAGAAGGAACCTGGCGTGATCTGGAACTTCTCGCAGCCCATCTCCGATAACGTCGAAGAGGCAGTCAGCGGCGTGAAGGGTGAGCTTGCAGTAAAGCTTTACGGCACCGACCTGAAGACGCTCGAAGCCAAAGGTGACGAGATCGTCGCAGCCATGAGCAAAGTCCCCGGCGTCGCCGATCTTGGGCTCTTTCGCGTCATCGGCCAGCCCAACCTGAATTACAGCATCGACCGCGTAGCGGCTGCCCGTTACGGCATTAACGTAGCAGACATCCAGAACGCGATCGAAGGCGCAGTAGGCGGCACCATCGGCGGTGGCCCTGTGACACAGGTGCTTGACGGCGAAGCGCGCTACGACGTCATGGCGCGCTACGAGAAGAAGTACCGCTCCACTCCCGACGCCATCGACAACATCCGGCTGTTGGCTCCATCCGGTGAGCGCGTCTCGCTGGCGCAACTTACCCACGTCAAGGTCGCCGACGGCGCGGAGGAGATCTACCGCGAAGAAGGTAGTCGCTTCGTCGCGATCAAATACAGCGTGCGCGATCGCGATCTAGGCAGCACTGTGGAAGACGCTATCCGCGCGGTAAATAAGAACGTGCAGCTGCCGCCTGGTTACAAGCTCAGCTGGGCCGGAGAGTACGAGAGTCAGAAGCGTAGCTCGCGCCGACTGATGCTCGTGCTGCCCATCACGATCCTCATCATCTTCCTGATCCTCTACGGCATGTTCAGCTCGGCCAAGTGGGCGACTCTGATTCTATGTAACGTCATCGTCGCCCCAGTAGGCGGTCTCGTTGCGCTCTGGATCACAGGCACACACTTCAGCGTCTCCTCCGGCGTCGGCTTCCTTGCACTCTTTGGTGTCTCCGTGCAGACCGGCATCATCATGCTGGAGTACATCAACCAGATGCGCGTCAACGGCCACGCCGTGAAAGACGCCGCCGTGGAAGGCGCCGTGCTGCGACTTCGCCCCATCATGATGACCATGCTCGTCGCGACGCTCGGCCTTCTGCCGGCAGCGACCTCGCACGGCATCGGTTCAGACTCGCAGCGTCCCTTCGCCATGGTCATCGTCGGCGGTCTTGTGGGCGCTCTTGTCATGAGCGTCTTCCTGCTGCCAACCCTCTACGTCTGGGTCGCGCGAAGCACCGATGTGCTACCGCAGCCCGATGCCGAGTTCGAGAACTGAGGCCCGGAACTATGCCCGCATTTGTACGACATCTTCGCTCTTCGCGCCTTGGAAACAAGCGCTATGCTCTGCTGGCGATTGCAGCCACTTTCGTATTGCAACTGCCACTCCACGCTCAGACCCCCGGAGGCAGCTCAAGCAGCACCGATCTCCCACCGGCGGACTACGCAAAATCCATCCAGATTCCCGATCCACGGAAGCCTCTGCCTGCAAAGTCCGGCGCGCTCACCCTGCAACAGGTTCTCGACGAGGCCCGCACCAAAAATCTCACGCTGCTCGCCGCCGAGCGTAACCTGCGCGCAGTCAAGGCCCAGGAAATTCAGGCAGGCGTTCGCCAGAATCCGAACCTCGGGTTCGCTGGCTCGGACGTAACGGAGCCTAGCTCCAGCAACAACCCTTACAGCTACTCCGTGCAGGTTTCGCGGCTCTTCGAGCGCGGCGACAAGCGCAAGTGGCGTCTCGAAGACGCACGCGCCACCACAGCGCAGACGCAGGCACAACTGGAAGACACGACACGGCAAACGGTGCTAGCCGTGAAGACAGCGTTTACCAACATGCTGATGGCGAAGGCCTCGCTGCAGCTTGCCAGCGATAGCCTGAAGGAGTTTCAGCATGAGGTGAAGATCGCGACGGATCGATATCAAGCGGGCGACCTATCGAAGATCGACTTCGAACGTCTCGACTTGCAGCTCGCCAGCTTCGAATCCGATGAGTCCAATAACATCGTCGCTCTGCGCCAGGCGAGTGATCAGCTCCAGACGCTCATGGGTATCGAAACTCCGAGCATGAGCTTCGACATCCTGGGCGATGTCGTCCCCCCGCTAGTGGCGCAGTCGCAGGCTGCGTTGCTGCAGACCGCAATCGATAAGCGTCCCGATTATGCTGCCGCGAAGTTCGGCATTGCTGCCGCAGAAGCGAACCAGAAGCTCGCGTACGCCAACGGCACCACGGATCCAACGCTCGAAGCCGAGTACGACCGATCCGGTACGGAGAACTCTGCAGGTTTTTCGGTCAACATTCCACTGCGCATCTTCGACCGCAACCAAGGCAACAAGAAGACTGCCGAGTTCCAGACAGAATCCTCAAAGTTTACTGCGGCTGCTGCACACAATCAGGTAGTTTCAGATGTCGACCAGGCCTGGGTGAACTACGAGCAGTCTAAACGGCTCTCCGATCGCTATACGCAGCATTATCTCGATGAAACTACCGACGTGCTGAGCATCGCCCAGTTCGCCTTCGAACACGGCGGCATCGCGCTGATCGACTACCTCGATGCAGTGCGCGACACACGCACCACGAACACTGCCGCTATCAGTGCTTACCAGCAGACCTGGATTGCCATCCATCAGCTGTCAGCCGCCTCGGCATCTGAGCTCATTCCGTAGAAAGCCCCCAACCGAATAAAGCCCTCTCATTGATGGCTTTGCGCGGTTGGGGTCTTTCCGTGAAAACGTTTGCATAAGTTGCCGTATGATGGTTGCAGAGATTTGACATCATGACTGGCTCGAACTCCCTCCCCCACCCTTCTGACGACCACCGCTTCCTCGCACCGGCGCGGGTAAACCTCCTCGGCGAACACACCGACTATACCGGCGGATTCGTGTTGCCGATGGCAATCCCTTTCTACAACCGCGCGACAGTCACCCCGGCAGAGAGCGGCTACAGCTTCAGCAGCGCACTGTTCGAAACCACCCGCGCGATCACTGCCGAGGACCGTTCGCCTCGCGCACGGAACTGGACGGATTATCCAGTCGGCGTACTGCGACAACTTCAGCAGCGCGGCATCGAACCACCCCCGTTCCACTTGCACCTCAGCGGCAATGTGCCCTTCGGTGCAGGCGTCAGTTCCTCCGCATCCGTTGAAATCGTCACCGCCTACGCTCTGCTGGCGTTCACAGGCACACGGCTAAAGCTCGAAGAGATCGCCGTCCTTTGCCGCGCTGCAGAGAATGAATATGTCGGTTCGCCATGCGGCATCATGGATCAGTTCTCCATCGCGGCGGCGAAAGCCGGACACGCTCTGCTGCTCAACACACGTACCCTGCACTATGAGCACCTGCCGATGAACCAGGGCGCACTTGCAGCTACTCAGATCGTCGTCTGCAACTCCATGGTCAAGCACTCCATCGCGTCCGGAGAGTACGGCATCCGCCACAAGCAGGTGATGGATGGCCAGGCAGCAATGCAGAGAAAGTTTGCTGGTCTCGCCGACCTCGGCGACGCCACATTACAGCAATTGGAACAGGCACGTGGAGAGATGTCGCATGAGTCCTACCTACGCTGCCGCCACATCGTCTCGGACAACGCCCGCGTGATGCTGGCGAAAGACGCGATGTTTGCGGGCGACCCCGTCTCTCTCGGCAGGCTCATGCTGGAAGGTCACGCCAGTGAACGAGATGACTTCGCCTGTAGCTGTGACGAGGTGGACTTCCTGGTCGATACCGCAGCATCTCTCCCCGGCTGCTTCGGTGCCCGGCTCACCGGCGGCGGCTTCGGCGGCTGCACGGTGAACTTAGTCGATCGCAATCAGAGCGAGGCCTTCTCAGCAGCTCTGCGCAAGGCGTATCAGGAGAAATACGATATCGCAGCCGATGTGTTTGTTTGCGATGCGGTCGACGGGGCCGAGATTCGCAACTCTACGGAGCAGGTTTAGCTAATGAACGATACCTTTTTACAATCGCCGCACCGTCGCTGGAACGCGCTCAAGCGCGAGTGGGTGCTTGTCTCTCCGCATCGCACGCAGCGTCCGTGGCAGGGCCAGACCGAAGAGACCGCGAAACCCACGACTGCGCAGTATGATCCGACCTGCTATCTTTGCCCCGGCAACACCCGCGCCGGTGGACACATCACTCCGGACTATAGCGGCACCTTCGTCTTCGAAAACGACTACGCAGCTCTAAAGCCCGATGTGACGCCCGCAACCTTCGACCTGGCGAGTGCCGGTCTTCTGCGCGCAGAGACCGAACGTGGCATCTGCCGTGTCGTTTGCTTCGATCCTCGCCACGACCTCACACTCGCCACCATGGAACTGCCCGCGATCCGCCGCGTCGTCGCAACCTGGGCGGAACAGGCCGCCGAACTTGGAGCCGATCCAAAGATCCAGTACGTGCAGATCTTCGAGAACCGTGGTGCCATGATGGGCGCGAGCAATCCGCACCCCCATGGACAGATCTGGGCTACCGAGCATATCCCGAATGAGCCCGCGCTCGAACTCGCCTCGCAACTGGAATACTTCGCGGCGCACGAATCGCCACTACTTTCTGACTATCTCTCGCTCGAGCTGAAGCAAGCCGAACGCATCGTCGCAGAAAACAATACCTGGGTCGCCCTTGTACCTTTCTGGGCCGTGTGGCCGTTCGAACTGATGCTGCTGCCGAAACAATACGTATCCTCCATCGATACGCTCAGCGAAGAGCAACGCGAAGGCCTGGCCGCTATGTTGCAACAGGTTGCCGCTGGCTACAATCGCGTCTTCGATACGCCGTTTCCGTATTCCATGGGTCTGCACTCCGCACCCACCGATGGCGAACCACATCCCGAGTGGCTTATGCATCTGCACTTCTATCCGCCGCTGCTGCGGTCCGCTACGGTGCGCAAGTTTATGGTCGGCTTCGAGCTACTGGGTTCACCGCAGCGCGACATCACACCGGAATCCGCAGCCGACACGCTGCGCAAGGTTATGGCACAGTCTTAGGAGAGAAGATGAACGTCCTTATCACCGGCGGCGCCGGATATGTCGGTGGCACCGTAGCCACCATCCTGATGCAGGCAGGCCACAAGGTTACCGTGCTCGATAACCTCTGCCACTCCAAGCGCAACGAGGTTCCAGCAGGTGCCGAATTCGTAGAACTCGACATTGCCGACCGCCCTAACGTGGAGTCGCTTCTCCGCGAGTTGAAGCCCGATGGCGTCTTCCACTTCGCGGCGCTCATCGAAGCCGGCGAGTCGATGCAGAAGCCCGAGATTTATTTCCGCAACAACACCGCTTACACGCTCGCGCTACTTGAGGCCATGCACGCGACCGGGACCAATAATCTTGTCTTCTCTTCCACCGCAGCTGTCTACGGCGAACCGAAGTCCACGCCCATTCCTGAGACCGCCGACCTCGCCCCGACCAACGCCTACGGCGAATCCAAGCTCCTCGTCGAGCACATGCTGCGCTGGTTCCATCGCATCCACGGTCTGCGCTATGCCGCTCTGCGCTACTTCAACGTGGCTGGCTCGCTGCCGGGTCGCGGTGAAGCGCACGAACCGGAGTCGCACCTCATCCCGCTCATCCTTGATGTGGCCCTCGGCCGCCGCGACAAGATCTTTATGTACGGCGACGACTACGACACACCCGACGGCACCTGCATCCGCGACTACATCCACGTCGCCGATCTTGCGGACGCTCACATCCTCGCATTGAAGGGCCTTGAAAAGACGCCGCAGATGATCTACAACCTCGGCAACGGCAGCGGCTTCTCAGTGAAGGAAGTAATCGAAGGCGCGCGCCGCATCACGGGCCACGCTATCCCCGCGGAGATCAAGCCACGACGTGCTGGCGATCCGGCCAGGCTTGTCGCCAGCTCGGAACTCGCCAAGGCCAACCTCGGCTGGCAGCCCAAGTTCTCCGACATCGACAGCATCCTTCAAAGCGCTTGGGACTGGCAACAGATTCGCTACCAGCAGCGCTAAGCTTCTGGCTCCGCCATCATCAAAATCAACAGGACGACGCCTTCGCAAGTGAACATGCGAAACGCGGCGTCCTGCCCGTTCCACAGCTTCGATTGCCACATCAGAAACCACTCCGCGCCAACTGACAGAAACGCCACAAACCAAAGCAGCATTCCTGCGGTAAGCGCTGCGATACCCAATCGCTTGGCTCGCTGGAATTCAGCAGCAGGAACATGCAATGCACGAAACAGCGCCACCGAACCCCACCAGCACAGCACCGCGTTGAGCGTCTCCCACACGATGATGCTCACATAGAACGCCACGTGCACCGCTGGAGCTGAGATCGCGCGCCACATCCCCTGGTTGCCAGGAAACGTCGAGTCCATCATCAGCACATGCCGCACAAACTGGTAGTTCGAGTTGAAATCGGTGATGTTGTTGAATGCGACCAGCGTGAAGAAGAACGCCATCGCAGCCAGCAACAAGACTTTGGCTAAACGCGCCATGCTCATGAAGAGCTCCTTATCCGGTGAGGTGTTCTCCATGCTATCGCAACTCTGTTCGCGACTATGCGCCGTGCTACAGTATCTCCATTCCAATGAATAGCCCTGCACCGATCAACGATCCTTACGCAGCCCTACAGCAGCTTGGGCTCAAGCTTCCTCTGCCTCCCGCGCCCGGTGGAAACTATATGTCTGCAAAGACCAGTTCCGGCATCGTCTATCTCGCAGGAGTCATCTCGCAAACTCCAGATGGTCTGTTGACCGGTACAGTCGGCCTTGACCGCACCATGGAAGAAGGCTATGACGCAGCCCGCAGCTGTGCGCTGTTGCAGCTTGCGGTGCTCGAACAGCACCTGGGCTCACTCACGAAGATTCGCAGCATCCTCACCGTCAACGGCTATGTGAACTCTGTTCCCGGCTTCGCGGATTCGCCCAAGGTCATCAACGGCGCCTCTGATCTCCTACTTGCCGTCTTTGGCGAGCCGGGCCGTCATGTGCGCGCAGCCATCGGGGTCAGCGGTCTGCCTCGGCATGCGATTGTCGAGCTGCAGATGACGGTGGAGATCTAACCATGGCTGAACATCAACTCTCAGCAGCACCCACGCACTCTCGCTGGAACGCCGACCTGCCGGCGCGTCTGATCATAGCCCCCGGCGACACCGTTCACTTCGAATGCGTGGACTCCAGTGGAGCGCAGGTGCATCCCGGCATGACCGTCAAAGAGTTCCAGGAGATCGACCGCGGTCTCATTCATGCGCTTACTGGACCCATAGCTATCGATGGTTCAATGCCGGGCGACGTGCTGCAGATCGATGTGCTCAACGTGCAGCACAAGGGTTGGGGCTGGTCCAGCGTCATCCCGGGGCTGGGCTTTCTCATGCAGCGCTTCGCTGATCCTTTTCTATTTCACTGGAGTCTCGAGGCAGAGTTCTCGTACTCGCTCGCGCCTGCCGCATTGCCGCTGCGGCCCTTCTGCGGCATCATGGGCGTCGCTCCCGCCGAACGTGGCGAGTTCCGCACACGGCCGCCAGGCATCTTTGGCGGCAATATGGACGTGCGCGAACTCGCCACCGGCTCCACGCTCTACCTGCCCGTACAGCAGCAGGGTGCGCTGTTCTCCTGTGGCGACGCCCACGCAGCGCAGGGCGATGGCGAAGTCTGCATCAACGGCATCGAATGCCCCGCAGATGTCTCTCTACGTTTCAAGCTTCACAAGCAGCAACCGCTATCCGCACCTCTTATCGAATCAGCACCTTCGGACGAGTCCGGCCCCACCTGGCTCGTCGTTGAATCGCACACAGATACCCTCACCGCCGCCCTCAACGCCACCGATCGCATGGTCGACCTGCTAGTCTCACGCTGGGGTTTTGAGCCCGTCTATGCCTACCTACTGTGCAGCGTAGCCATGAAGCTGCAGATTAGCCAGGTGGTCAATGAGCCGATGATCACGGTCTCCGCAGCGATCGCAAAAAGCATCCTGCCAGCACGGACGCTCTTTCCTGTTCAAGGCCTCGCATGATCATCAACGATCCAGACACCGTCGCCGAATTGCAGCAACTCTATCCACGTTACGAAGACGCGCTCGTTAACAACGACGTGGAAGTACTCACCGCGATGTTCTGGTCGTCGACCCACGCGATTCGCCTTGGCGCAGGTGAGAACCTCTACGGCGTCGATGAAATTGAAGCCTTTCGCAAATCACGCCCCTCCGTGGGCTTAGCACGTCGCACCATTAGGCTTGAAATTGTCACCTTCGACACCGACTTCGGCAGCATCACGCTGGAGTTCGAGCGAGATACGCCTAATGGCATCGTGCGTGGACGCCAGAGTCAGGTGTGGGTGCGGCTCGATGAAGGTTGGCGCGTTGTCTCCGCGCATGTCTCCATCTTGCCAGCGCCTAAGACGTAACAGAGACATCGAGCTCTTCATACTTCGCCGCGTCGAGCGCAGCCTTTAGCTCTTCGTTGCTCGCAAAGCTCTTGCTCGGCACATACCGCGCCCGCAGCTTGAAGACGATCTTCTGCTCTGCGAACGGATAGGGCGTCAAACGAAAGCTCCGCTCTCCAACGCGCTCCACTTTCACCTCGCTCGCGCCACCACTCTTCAGCGGAAGAGCGTGCAGAAGATTCGCATCACCATCAAAATCGACACAGCTAAGCAGTGAGAGATTGTCGCAGGCCTGCAGTAGCTGAAAGTGCTTGTCCAGCGACTCCAGCGTCAAGTGGTCCGCGTCCATCTCGCCATCTTCCAGCAGCCGTTCGCGGAGCGCGCGCTGTAGCGTCTTCTGCTCCACCAGAAACTCATCGAGGAAGGGCAGATCCTCCGTTCGAATGGTACTGCGGTCCGCTCGCTCCGAGAGCAAATTATAGGTATGCATCGAAATCAGAATCGCAGCATATGGCTCTTCCTGCGCGATCAGTTGTACAGCTTCTCGCCGCACTTTGAGATAAGCAGCAAGATCGATCTCCTCAAACGCGGAATACTTCCCGACCAACTCCGATGAAAACGCCGCAGGTTTGCCCGCCTTCGTCACCATCGGCATCGCATCCCGCCCGCGCCAACCATCGTCATGCCTATAGATCGCACGCAGTACGCGCTCCCAAGGCTCTGGCGCTGCAAAGAAAGCATTGCCCCAATGCGAGGCGAACTCGCCCGCAAGGTGCGCGTGGTCCGGATGCGTCACCAGCCACCAGCCGTCACTCGTCTCGAATCTCAGCACGCAATTTTCTCCACTCTTAACCTGACTTCTATTGGGTCTCTCTTAGCTGAACAGACACGTTTCAGACCGACAAATCATGCCGATTCATGCCACTTGTGCAGCATGAGCCATTCGAAGAACATCACAGTGAACAGCATTGAAAACCCCAACGCAGTCGCCGCGATCACATACGCAAACAACAGATCAATCTGTGCCTGCGTCTGCGCGTACAGTATCGAGTATCCGATTCCCCCATGCCCAACCTGACCGGATCCAGCAAAGAGTTCTCCGGTGATAGCGCCGATCACGGCGATTCCGCTGGCAATGCGCGCGCCCAAAAAGAAATGCGGCAACGCATGAGGCAATCGCAACCGTCGCACGATCTGTCCCTGGCTCGCGTTGTGCATCAGGAAAAGTTGCACCAGGTTCTCATCCACGCTCACCAACCCCTGCGTGGTATTCGCAATGATCGGTGCCAGACAGATGATGAATGAGATCACTCCAACCGACAGCATCCCTGGCCCAAACCATACGATAATCAACGGTGCCACCGCTACGATCGGCACCGTCTGCAGCATCACGGTGTAGGGGAATACAAGTTTTCTCACCCAATCCAACCGAGCAAAGATCAATGCGATTAAGACACCCACAACGATGCTTGCGATAAGGCCACCGACGGCCGCCTCGGCAGAGACAACCGTCGCCGACCAGAGATCCGGTAGGTGCAGCAGGATTGCCCTTCCCACAGACATAGGTGTGGGCAACATGAAAGGCGCGATTCCGAATGCCAGGATCGCCAAACGCCAAAGCAGCAGAGCGCAAGCAAACACAGCAAGGCTCGCTGCGGCAAAGATACCCTTGCTCTTCATACGCGGTGCGCCTCCCTCAACAACTTCGACGTACGATTCACCAGCACATCGAACTCTTCGCTCTCACGCATCTCCGCAGTTCTTGGGAACGGGAGATCGACCACGATGTCGTGCGCAATTCGACCTGGATGAGGAGCCAGCACGATGATCCGCGACGACAGAAATACCGCCTCCGCAACCGAGTGCGTCACAAACACAACCGTCCAGTTTTGTTCTTGCCGTAATCGAAGCAGCTCTTCATTCATACGATCGCGCGTCATTTCATCGAGTGCCGCGAACGGCTCATCCATCAACAGCAGTCGAGGTCTCGTCGCCAATGCTCGCGCGATCGACACACGCATCTTCATGCCGCCAGACAGCTGCCGCGGATAGCTTTTGCCTACTTTCGACAGCCCCACCAGCTCAAGCAGCTTCTGAACAGTCGTCGCAGTCTCTTCGCGTGTGCGCCCTTCAAGTTCCAACGATAGCGCTACATTTCGCTCCACCGTGCGCCACGGCAGCAGAGTTGCATCTTGAAACACGAACGACACCAGCTGCCGTGCATTCTTCGGCAGTATCCCGTTCACTGCGATTTCGCCATCCGAGGGCAACGAGAGGCCGGCGACCAGCTTGAGCAGTGTCGACTTCCCGCAGCCTGAGGGCCCGATGATGGAGACAAACTCCCCGCGCTCAATCGATAGATCGACTCCCTGAAGCACCGGCACCTCATCCGTAGAAAAGCGTTTGCTCACGCCCGTCAGAAGCACTTCAGGCACACTTGTCATGAGATCACCGGCAAGACTAGCGCAGAAGGTCGCGCCATGTCGTGGAACACCATATGCGTCGAACGTCCCCAGTTCCAGGGCGTCATCTCTTTCGGCTTCGTCGCATTGGACGGATTGCGATCGTAGAGTGGGAACGCGGAGCCCGCTACTTCCAGACGAATCTTTTCTCCCGCGGCAAACACCGTCGATGTAGGTTCCAGCGAGAACTCCCAGAGCTGAGTTGTCTCCGCCTTATAGGCATCGCCAAACAAGAGCGCCGATCTTGCAATGCCAATGCACACAAACTCCGCTCGGCCACTCGGCAAAACACGCACCAGCTTCGCAACAAGATCTGCCTGGCTCGCTGAAGTTGCAACATAAATACGCACAGCAGGCGCGCCAAAGACATGAGTCGCTTCACTTAGAGACTCGCTGGTATACACCAGCAGGTTATTGCCCATCTCCAGCGCCGCCTGATCGGTCGGCCCGCTCACTCCCATCGGACCACCAGGAGACATCACCGGGACTTCCGGGTCGTAGCTGAAGATATCTGCCGACTCCTTTTCCGGGCTTTTCAAGCTCAAAAACCCGTCGCCTTTGCGCGATTCTGCTCGGCCTCCGCTATGCAGATACAGCGTCTCCCTCGCCGAACCTTCCCAATCATCCGCAGTCATCCACTGGTTCACACCCATAGCGAAGTGCCGCACCTTCGGCTCATCAGTGAACGTGCCTGCATCCTTCAGCCAATGATCGAACCAGCTCAGCAGAAACTCATCGGTGTTCAACAACGCTCCGGCACCAAGATCGCTCTCACCAACACGATCACCCCAGGGAATATGCACCCATGGACCGGCCAGCAAATACTGGTGTTCTTTTGACTGAGCCTCTCGCCGCAGCAGCTCGAACCCGCGCACACTGCCTTCGAGATACGTGTCATACCAACCCGAAACATGCAACGCAGGTACCGCGATCTTCGCAGCCCGCTTGCTCACATCCATCCCACTCCAGTAGTCGCAAGGCGTATCATGCGCAAACCAGTCGCGCACATACGAAGGAAGTTCCGGATCCACGATCGCAGGATGCTCCCCATACGGCATATACCCAGTCTGCGCTCGCAGATTAGCCCATGCTGCACCGAGCCGCTCACGAGCCTGATGCAGACCACGACGAACCGCATCTTCCTTCAGCATCTGCAGGCCCCACCCCTGCGAAGACGCCAGCCGCAACGCGCCGTTGTGATAAAACCACCCTGCATAAAAATCGCATGCGGTCATTGCTGGGGCGATACACTGCAGACCTTCCGGCTGCTCTGCCGCAGCTAACAATTGCGCAGCCCCCTGGTAAGAAAACCCATACATGCCCACACGGCCATTAGATTCTGGCCTCGTCCGCAGCCACGCAATCGTCTCCGCACCATCGCGGCCTTCGTTGCGGAACGGATAAAACTCGCCTTCCGATCCACCACGCCCACGCACGTCCTGAATCACAACGTTGTAACCGCGCCGCGCAAACCACACCGGATGCGCATACACCACTGTTGACGCGATATCGCGCCCATACGGCTGACGCAACAACAACGTAGGCCACGGCCCGTCCCCCGCAGGATAGTAGTGGTCCGAACGTAACACCGTACCATCCGACAATCGCCACGGAACGCCGCGCTCCAGCTTCACTCCGTCGCCAACATCTACCAACCGCTCCGCCATCTCGACCCCTAAGGCTTGTAATGGTTCTCATACTCATAAGCCGCCATCAACGCAGCGGCGGCTTTCTCGGCGCACGCCGCGATCCAGCGCTCACCGTTATGCGCAGTCGCAGCCGTCGGGTCACCCAATACACCGCTCGGCGCGATATCGCGCGTCAACCATGCAAAGTTCACTGCGCCATTCTCCGGCGAAAGCACATTCGCATCCTCGACATGCGCAATGTAGTTGCTGGTATAAGCGTTCGTGTCCACCAGCTCAGGAGTTGCCGCCAGCAGCCACGCCGTTTCGACTTCACCTGCATGAAAGCCATACTTGGCCTCCTGCGGAGCTATACCCTCCAGCTTCGCGCCAGCGCCGCCACTCATATGAAACGTGCGCAGGCCAAACTCCGCGCGCAGGTCGCGAGCCATCACATCATTAAGCGAAGTATTCCCGCCATGCGTGTTGTACAGCACCAGTTTTTTGATCCCCGCCGCCGCAACGCTCGCTCCGATGTCACGGAGCACGGCCATGTACGTCGAGGCCGACAGTGTCATCGTGCCTGGAAACCCAAGGTGCTCATTACTCTTGCCGTAGCACACCGACTCCAGCGCGTAGATATGTACGTCCGCAGGCAGCAGTTGCAACGCCCGTCCAAGCAAAAGATTACCGATCAATGTATCGGTCGCCAGCGGCAGATGATGGCCGTGCTGTTCAATCGCAGCGGTCGGCAGTACCAGCATCGTCTTGTCTTTCGGCAGCGCTTCCACCTGCTTCCAGTTAAGGTAAGCGAACTTCCGCGAGTCAGGAATCCAGGTCTTCATATCGATTGCGCCTCCTGGGTTTCACGCTTCACAAAGCTCGCCATCTTGCCCGGATTCATGAGTCCTTTGGCGTCGTACTTGTACTTCGCCATTAGCTGTACATTGTCCTCACGATACCGCCCGCCACCTTCGACATGGTTTACATGTGGATTCGCAACACCCACACCGATCTCACGGCAGTACGCAATCATCTCGTTCAGCCGCTCCTCCGTGCTGAATCGCACGACTGGAATCGCCGCGGGAAATACCACGCTTTCTCCGTTCTTCATCCACTCGATGTGCAGCAGAAAGTCTTCCCCATATTTCGACTTCAGCAGTCCAAACTGCTCCCGTGCCGTATTTGTATGGAAGCCGCACTGCAGATACGTGTACTCCGCATCCGCCTTCATCGCCCAGAGTGTCGTGTGGTTCCACGTATAGTCTGAAAGCAACGGCTGCGTCTTCAAACCTTCATACGGTTCAGCAAGTGTCACGGTCGCGCCGGCCTTCACGGCTGCCTTCTGCAACGCCTCGCGTTGCACCTCGGCAATCAGCAGAAATACCTGCGCCTCGCCTTCGCGAGCCAGCTGTTTCACCGGAGCGAAGAACTTTGGCAGCGGCCACTCGAAGACCGTCACCAGCCGCTTGTCCCACTCGCTGCTCTTCGCAATCTGCTCACTGAAATCAAAGGCTGCATCGAAGCTCTTGAACGTGAGCGCCACCTGCGCCCACGCGATAGCGGGAGTCAGCGTAAACCAAATCTTGGTGATCACACCATTCGTCCCCCACGAATGCAGAATCTCATGGACGGCCTTGCTCTCATGCTTCACCACGCGAGGTTCCGCCTCCATCGTGACCACCTCGATCGCGCGGACCGTTTCAAAGTCGCGCAGACCGCCATGCTTCACCGAGCCCACACCACCTGATCCGCCACCAAGGAAACCGCCCAGCGAGGCCTTCGCAACCGTTGAGGGATAACAGCGCAGCTCCCAGCCCTGCTCTCGCGCTGTCGTCTCCAGCACGCCCAGCTTTACACCCGGCTCGCACACCGCGACACCATCTTCTTCGATTGACTCGATCCGGTCCAGGCGCTGCAGATCGAGCACCACGCCTCCGTTCAACGGAATCGCCTGCCCGTAGTTGCCTGTACCCGCGCCCCGCACCGTGACCGGAACACCCTGTGCATAGCAGTAGCGCATTACCGCACAAATCTCATGCACGCTCACGGGCTGCACCACAACATCGGCGCGCTTGTCATCCAGCAGTGGCTTCAATATCGGCGAATACCAATAAAAATCCCGAGATAGGCGCTCCAATACCTGCGGCTGCGTCAGCACCCGCGACGCATCGCCTAATATCTGTCCCAGTCCTGCTGCTAGATCGCTCATCGAAACTCCTGCGCAAACACGCACTCGGTGCAGCCTTAAGCCAAGCCTGACAAACTATTTTTTTCTGCGGGTACTCCAGGTGCGGAAGGCTCGTTGCATGTTGGGGTGTGTGAACAGTGTAAGGCACAGCGCCTGCTCTATCGGCCCCACCACCTTGCACCGCATGTCACTGCGTTCTGCGACTTCTTTCGCCGCAATCTGTATCTGTCGGCAGAACCGGTTCGCGTCTGCAATCGTCGCGCCATACACCACGCGGTCCAGTCCAGCCCACAGCGCGTTTGCCATACACATCGGACACGGTTCGCAGGTGGTGTACATCGTGTAGCCTCTGAGCGAAAGGCTCTTCAGCTTCTTGCACGCCAGTCGCACTGTTCGCACCTCGGCGTGCGAGCTGGGATCGAACTCCTTTGCCACCGCATTGTGCGCTCGCATTAACCGTTCGCCAGATCTTGTGTTCACAATCTCCGCACCAAAAGGAATAGGTTTGTCTGTATCCAGCGTCTTCGCTGTCCATGCGGCAAGCGCACGCATCCGCTCAGCATCCAGTGAAGGTCCGCGCAAAGGCTTTTTTGTAGCGATGGTCATATTCGAACTTAGCATGCTGGCACCTCTCTTATTCCCGCGAATTCTTTCTCAAGAGACACGCTATCCGCCGTTACAATCTGCGCATGTCCACATCCAGCTCGCCGCTCCAGTCGCTCCGCCAGCGATACCTTGACCATCAAAGCAGCCCTATCGCAGAGCTGGAGAGCGCGCTCCTACACTCCAATACAAACATCTCTCATAACGTCTATGTCACACAAAACGCAGCTTGGTCTCGCGGCGAAGCCGAACGACTGGACCGCGATAACTTGGCGACGCAACCACTCTGGGGCATCCCGGTCTCGCTTAAGGACTGCTTCGACCTCGCGGGTTTCACGTCGTCCTGCGGCTCAGCCTTCTACCGCGACCACAAAGGCATCGCCTCCGAAGACTCAGCCGTCGCAGCCAGGCTTCGCACAGCAGGTGCGATCATCACCGGTAAGACGCACCTGCATCAGCTCGCCTACGGCATCACCGGACAGAACGCCGACTTCGGCGACTGTATGCAGCCCAATGCGCCCTCACAGCTCACGGGCGGCTCGTCCAGCGGGGCCGCCGCCAGCATTCAGGAAGGTTCTGCGCTAGCAGCCATCGGCACTGATACCGGCGGTTCCATCCGCGTCCCTGCTGCTCTCTGCGGCCTCAGTGGCTACCGCTCCTCCCTATCGCTCAACACACCTGAGCTCTGGCGCGGTGGCGCTCATCTCGCGCCATCTTTCGACACCCTCGGGTGGCTCTACCGTGATCTCGCCGACGGCGCACTCCTCGGCCATGCGCTCTTCGATCTCCCCTTTGCACCCGCACCGGAGCTTGCCGGCCTGACCGTCGGTATCCCCAGTGCCAGTTTCCTGCACGACTGCGCCCCCACGATCCTTGATACCCTCAATCGCTGGCAGTCGAAGCTCGCTCAACAGCACGTCGCGCTCTCCCGCTTCGATGCTGCATTCTGGAACGACGCAATGTCGATCTTCGCGCCCATACAAGCCAGCGAAGCCGCAACGCTCCATCGCGGTAACTTCACCCACTTTGAAGCGCCGATTGCCGAGCGCCTCTTCTGGGGCGAGTCCATCACCGCAGATGAACTCACGTCCCTTCGCGCCCGACTGGACATCTTTCGCACCGCCACCAACGCTCTGTTCGAGCACTTCGACTATCTCCTGCTCCCGTGCTCCCCTATCCCTGCGCTCTTCGCCTCTGATGATCAGAGCGAAGCCCGCGCCCGAATCCTCCGCTACACCACGCCCATCAGCCTTTGCGGTCTGCCTGTCGTCACTCTGCCAGGGGGCCTCCAGCTCGTCGCTCCGATGAACGGGGACGCCACACTCTTGGCTCTCAGCGCAACACTTGCCAATGCATAATGGAGAGCGTCTTTTCATGTACGCTGCAAGCATGATCCTTCGCCGCGCCTTCTGCCTCTCGACGATCGCTCTTAGCCTTCTCGCGGCCTCCGGCTGCCGCAGGCCAACCGATACCAACGGCCTCACGCATGTATCCCTACAGACCGATTGGTATCCGCAGCCCGAGCACGGCGGCTTCTACACCGCACAACTCAAGGGCTATTACAAGCAGGAGGGTCTTGACGTCGAGATCATCCCCGGCGGCCCGTACATCTCCGGCGATCCACTCGTAGCGAGCGGCAAGATCCAGTTCGCGATGAACTCCTCAGACCACATTCTGGAGGCCATCGCCAACGCGCACGAGCCACTTCTTGCCGTGGGTGCCACCATGCAGCACGACCCCCAGGGCATCCTGCTGCACGCCAACTCTCCCATCCGTACCTGGACCGATCTCAACGGCCACACCATTGCCGTCAAGCCCGGCTCTACCTGGTGGGAGTTCCTCGTTCACAAGTTCCACCTCACGAACGTGCATGAGGTTCCCGCGACCTTCTCCGTCGCCAACTTCATTCAGGACCCCAGCTACATCCAGCAGGGCTTCCTGACCTCTGAACCATATTTTGCTGGCAAGGGTGGCGCCCCGGCCCGCATGCTTCTCAACCGAGATGCTGGTTACGATCCCTATCGCGTCTTTTACACCTCTACGGTCTATGCGAAGCAGCATCCGGATATCGTGGCGAAGTTCGTGCGCGCCTCGATCCGCGGCTGGAAGGAGTACCTCCGCGATCCCGCCGCCACCAACGCCGAGATCGAAAAGTTGAACCCTGCCATGTCCGCCGACTGGACCGACTATAGCTATAAGACCCTCAAATCCGGAAACTTCATCACGGGAGACGATGCTTCCGGCGTCCAGATAGGCCAATTCGATCCCGCCCGCTGGCAGACGACTGCCCAGCAGCTTCGAGACCTCGGCGTGATCCAGCAGCCCCTCGACCCTACCAGCGGCTACACGACCCAGTTCCTCAAGTAAGCGAAGGCGACGCTGGATTGAAAATCAATAATTCCCTATGGAAACTCGACTAGTGTGCACGCCAAAACGAGCGCGGTGCAGGTACTCTAAATAGTGCAGATACCGTTCCAGCCCCAGCTGCTGGCAGTCGTACCGATTTCACGAAGGAGCTTCACTTGGCCGTCCCCACCCGCAATGTAAGTGCACCCGGCTATCTAGCCGACGGGCAGATCAAAACCGACATGCGCGCCATGAGCGTCGCTACCGCCCTCTTCTTCATGGTCGGTTTCCTCACGTGCCTCAACGATGTCGTCAGCCCGCACCTCAAATCTATCTTCGGCCTGAACTACTCCGAAACCCAGGCCATCCCCTTCTTCTTCTTCTCCTCGTATTTTGTCTTCAGTTACCCGGGTGGCAAGCTCGTCGAGCGCGTCGGCTACAAGAAGTCCATGGTCACCGGCCTGCTCGTTATGGCTGCCGGAGCGGTCGGGTTCCTTCCCGCGGCTCACCTCGCACTCTTCCCGCTGTTCCTCACGGCACTTGTCATCCTCGCCGCTGGCATGACTATCGTGCAGGTGGCGATTAACCCCTACGTGACCGTCATCGGACCCGCCGCCACCGCAGCCAGCCGCCTCAACCTCGCGCAGGCAGTCAACTCCTTCGGGACCTTCATCGCGCCGTTCATCGGCACGTATCTGATCCTGCGCAACGCACAGGCTCCCGCCTCCACAGCGCAGCTACTGGCCATGTCCGACGTCCAGCGCCAGAGCTACCGCGTCGTCCAGGCTTCCACCGTCCAGGCTCCGTACCTCATCATTACCGTCGCGTTGGTGCTGCTCGCTCTTGCGCTGGCTGCCATCAAACTCAAGCCGCAGACAGGCCACACCGACCTGACCCAGGACTTCCGCCCCGGTGCCTTCGCCGAGGCTCTGGAAAAGCCCAAGAGCATCTGGAGCCACAAGTGGGTGATCTTCGGCGCGCTCGGTATCTTCTGCTACGTTGGCGCGGAGGTCTCCATCGGCAACCTGCTCATCAACTACATGGGCCTGCCGAAGATCGCGGCCCTGCCTGAATCCACCGCCGGGTACTTCCTCATGGTCTATTGGGGCGGCGCCATGGTCGGTCGCTTCATCGGATCAGCAGTGCTCCAGAAGCTCCGCACGGGTCCTGTTCTTAGTGCCGCTGCGATCGGAGCCTTCCTTCTGGTCGTGCTGTCGCTCTTCACCACGGGACACGTCGCCATGGGCGCACTCCTCGCCGTTGGCTTCTGCAACTCCATCATGTTCCCATCAATCTTCACCCTCGGGATCCAGGATCTTGGCCCGCTCACCAGCAAGGGCTCCAGCATCCTGATCGCAGCCATCCTCGGCGGCGCGATCGTGCCCAAGATCCAGGGCATCATCGCCGATCACATCGGTTTGCAGCCTTCCTTCTTCATCCCGGCCATCTGCTACGTGTACATCGCGTCCTTCGGCATCGCGGCCATCAGCCGCCCTTCCGCTGTGGACGCTCCACACATGGTCGAGTAATCAGACCGCAACCTAAGACGACGAAGGCCGCTCACATGAGCGGCCTTCGTCGCTCTACCTAAACTCTTAGTCACGGCTCCTTCGATTCCGACATCTCTTGGGTAAACAAAATCTGCACTCCCACTCAGCGGACTCTCTGCGTTACATTCCGCATGGCAGCGAACGCATGTTCAAGGCCTCACCACAACTCCAACACTCACAAACCCCGTCGCTCCACTCGCCGCCGCGATCTCCACCAGCTGTGGCTGCCCCGGCACTACCATTGGCGCAACCGACACTTGCCCGTTTGCGTCCGCCGTCATCGTCACCTGCTGAGCCTTCAGCACCGGAGCCGCAGCACAAGGCCCCACAGCCGTGCAGACACCCTCCCAGGCATAGTCCGTCTGAAACACCGTCACAGTGGCTCCACTTACAGCATTTCCACCCGCATCGCTCACCTGCAAGACCACCGCAGACAGAGCAGTCCCCACCGTCACGCTCTGTCCGGCACCGCTCACAACCGAAATCGTCGCTGGAGGCCCCACCACTATCGCAGTCGCCGCGTAGGTTAACGCTCCAACGATATCGCTGCTGCCCCCGTCGTCGTGTCCAATACCTCGACATCGACCGCCACCGCACCTGCCTGGGCCGCACTCTGTGTTGGAGCCACCGCCACAATCTTCGTCGCTGTCCAGCTCGTCACCTTCGCTGGCACACCGTTCACCAGCACCTCGTTGCCCAGCCGAAAACCCATCCCCGTCAGCGTAATCGTCCCGCCCGCGCTCCCAGCAACGCAGGCGACACGCTGTCTGCGTACAGCACCCGCGCCTGATAACCAAAGTCCGGTCGCCCTTCGCCATACTGGTCAGCGATCACCAGCCGATAAGTTGCATTCGCCCCCGTGGGCGCTGCCGCCATCCGCAGCTGCGTCACTCCTAATGCCATCGCATTCATCGCCACCGGTTGGCTGGCTACCGTCGGCAACGTCCCCGTCGGATCGCTCGCTGCCCACACCCCGATTACGGGCTGTGCCTTCTGCACCGTGGCGTCTCCGCTCTCATCCGATGCAGTCGTTTCGATCGTCCACGTCCGCCCCGGCTGGACCGTCATCGACAGCCACGAACTGTGCCCCATCCCACATAGCAATCCCATCGACCAGCCACTGGGATCCACCGCAACCGGCAGCAACTCTGTCTCATCGCTGCCCGGGTTGCACGTTCCCGGCTCGTTCGTCATCGGCGTCCAGAACGCCTGCTGCACGCCGGGTTGCGCGAACGACGAGACTTGCGCCGGTGGTCCCACGCTCAACGACATCGGCGTGCGCACATACGGTCCTAGCGCATAGCTGCCCGTATATAGCGGATTGATCGCCTCCGGCACCACATACAATCCCGTAAACGGAGGCGCAATGGGCACACGGCCCATCGCGTAATACTCGCTCCAGATGTTCCACTCGACACCGGAGTTCAGCAGCAATGGCGTAGCTCCCGAGACCGGATTGCCCGCGTCAATCTGGAACAGCTGCCCCGTAATCCCCGAAGCCTCCTGCCAGCCCTGCCAGCCGCCCTCCTGGCTCAGGGTCACCGTCATGTTCAGCAGATCCATCCCTTGGCCTGTCGAAAAATACGTCCATCCCTCGACGAATGCCGCCCCCGTAGAACTAACCTCTTTACCTGGGCTCACGTTCGCCGCCGTCACCGGGTACAGCAGGGCCAGTGTCGAAATATCGTCATCCCGCAGCACAAAAGGGTTTGGTACACAAAGGTAGGTGTAAGGCCCGCACACCACGTCGATCGGATGCATGACCGGCCAGTGCGCCATCTGCTGCGCCGTCGGCTGCGTAGCTCCGGTGAAGACGTTGTCGTTTAGCTGCGACCACGCCAGTCCCAGCACGCGACCAAAAGCCCGCATCGTCTGATACTGCATCTGCAGCAGAGATTGCGGCGCGCTCGTCACACATCGTCCATTCAGCACGATCAAGGCGTGTTGAATCGTCCCCGTTGCTCCAAAACCATCGACGCTCTCCGTCACGCCGTTCTGCCTGCATCCGCTCGGGCTGCTCGCACCCGACCCCAACAACAGGTCCGTTACGCTACCATCCGTGTCATAGATTACCGCGATGGGAATGTTCAGATAATTCGTCGCCTGCGCATCCAGCGGAAACACAATCTCCGTGCCGTTAAAGAAGGCGTTCGACCCATTCACGTGTTCCGCCAACTGCCCGCTCTGCCCTAACGTCAGGTTCGCCGTCGGGACATTCCATACCGCGGCAGCGGCAGCGACCATTGCATCCGCTTGGGCATGACTCGCATACACACTCAAACCTCCCGGATCAGTCGCATAGGTCACCTGGGGCGTATAAAACGCCATCATCAGCCCCGCCTGCGGATACTGCGTTCCAGTCACAAATCGCGGCCCACCCGCCCAGCTCAAAGCTGTCATTAGCAGAAGCACCACCAGCCAGCTACTGCGCTGCATGAGGCTCCTCCAGCACACGCATCTGCCCTTGCACCTTGACCGGCATGGGCCTCCAGCCGCCCGGCAGCTCGCGCACGCCCGGCTCCTTACCCGTCGCTAGGCTTGCCACCGCCTCCGGAAGCGCCACCGCCTCCACCATCATCGGCTGCCCCACCGCCCTCTGTATCCGAGTCGCCAAACGCCGCACATCCGGCAGCGGAGCCGCGTCCGCTCCCATTGGCACCAACGGAACCACGCCCTCCATTCCATCCACCGGAGAGTTCAGCCCCGCCCCGTTCGGAGCGTTCAGAAACCACATCGCCCGCTGCCCGACTGCATACCTCTGTTGTCCCCCAGCCCAGAGTCCAGCCCACTCCCGCAGCGTGTACGTCGCGCCCACAGCCCCCTGCACCACCTGCTGCACGCTGAAGCGGACCTCTACCACGCCGCCGCGGCGCTCGACAGCCACCACCAGTCCGACGAACACCACACCAGCTCGACTCGCCAGGTTCCGCAGCGCTCCGCCCACGCTCACATCGACAGCAGGAGCGGCCGTCAGCGCCACAGGTTCGCGCCGCACCTGCGCCCCGGCGACCCCAGCAGCGAGAATTAGCATCATTCCCACATAACGCATACGCAACGATCCTCCATTGCCTCTTTCGTCGCAGGGGAGGATCGGTGCTCCTGTGTCCCAACCTCGGACACAGCTACAAATTCAGTTGCTCTAGATCTCGGGATAAAAGTCGAAGAATGCTTCGACGCTGTGCTTCAGCTGCGCCTCAATCTGCTCGCGGCTGCCCTCCAGGATGTGCATCGTCACCTGGGTCTCGTTTCCGTTCTTCAGCGTTACCGGCGCTGCCTTCACAGCTGCCACCTCATCGGCGGGCAGCAACCTCATTCCATACACCAAAACCAGATCAGCCATAGCTTCATCGTACTCCGCGACCCCCTGCTCCGAATCCTTCTCCTCCCGGTACAATCAAATCAACTATGTCCGACGCCTCCACCACAACTCCAGAAATCCGCGACACCGTAATTCTTGGCTCCGGCTGCTCCGGCCTCACGGCCGCCATCTACGCAGCCCGCTCCAACCTCAAGCCTCTTGTGCTCGAAGGACATGAGCCCGGTGGCCAGCTCTCCATCACCACCCTGGTCGAAAACTTCCCCGGCTGGCCCGAGGGCGTCCAGGGCCCTGAATTGATCGAGAACATGAAGAAGCAGGCTGTTCGCTTCGGCGCCGAGCTCAAGCTCGCGCATCTCACCAGCGCCGACCTCTCCAAGTCTCCTTATGAGCTCACCGTCGGGAAGGAGACCATCCTCACCCGGACGCTCATCATCGCCTCCGGCGCCTCGGCCCGGTGGCTCAATCTGCCCTCCGAGCAGGCCCTCATCGGCTTCGGCGTCTCCTCTTGCGCCACCTGCGACGGCTTCTTTGCCTCCGGCAAGGAAATCGCAGTGATCGGCGGCGGCGATTCCGCCATGGAAGAAGCCATCTTCCTCACCCGCTTCGCCACCAAGGTGACCATCATCAACCGCACCGAGAACTTCCGCGCCAGCAAGATCATGCTCGAGCGCGCCCTGGCGCATCCCCAGATCGAGTTCCTGCACAACACCGTCGTGGAAGAGTGTCTTGGTGTCGAAGATAAGGACCTCAAGGGTCTTAAGCTCTACAACAAGAAGACTGGCGACCGCTGGACGCTGCCCGTCAGCTTCATGTTCCTCGGCATCGGCCACACCCCGAACGCCTCCGCCTTCAAGGGACAGATCGATCTGGACGCCGACGACTACATCAAGACTAACGAGAACGTCTTCGTCACCCTCATGGGAGAGCGCCTACCCGGCGTCTATGCCTGCGGAGATGTACAGGACCGTCGCTACCGCCAGGCCATTACCGCTGCTGGCTCCGGCTGTATGGCCGCACTCGAAGTCGAAAAATTCCTGGAAGAAAAGGGCCTTTAACTGAACTTCACCAAGCGATCTTTTGTTACCTCCTGCTCGCTCGCGATGCTCCTCAGCACCGCGGCGGCAGCGCAGCAGTCTCTGTCACCAGCTTTACCCGACGCTCCCTCTGCAATCCTCTTGGCCGAGACCTCTCCCTATGTTCTGCCAGTCGACGCCGGGTCGGTAAGCTCCTTCCCTGTGCCGGACTTCAGCTCCTCTGTCCTTGACGAGAACCTCGACCTCAATCTCCAGCAGTCCACCGACACCCCGCAGACCGCGCCGCAGAAGAAACGCAGCAGCCTCCTCGGCGATGCCGTGGATGCCAACGGCAATCCCATCCCGCTTGAAAAGCAGCAGCCCAAGCGAATCCTCGGCTTCATGCCGAACTACCGCACCGTCTCTGCAGGCGCGGCGACCCACCCACTCGGCTGGAAGTACAACTTCACCGTCGCCACGCGGCAGGCTTTCGACTACTCATCGTTCATGTTTCTGGGACTCACCTCGATCACCGCGGAAGGCCTAAACGAGCATCCAGCCCTGGGCAAGGGTGTTGGTGGTTTCTACGCCTACACCTGGCGCGGCTTCCTAGATAAGACCGACGGCACCTATCTCTCCGCTTTTTTCCTCCCTAGCCTGCTACACGAAGACACGCGCTACCACCCGCTCGGCCACGGGCATCGCATCGTGGTTCGCGCACTCTATGTGATCAGTCGTCAGGGCGTCGCCCAGACGTACGGCGGTCGCCAGACCCCGAACATCGCGGGCCTCGGCGGCAAGGTGCTTACCCAGGTCATCTCGCGTAACTACTACCCCGCAGGCTCGACTGACTTCGGTGTCCTCGCCGAAAAGTTCGGCTACTCCGTCATGCGCGACGTAGCCTTCTCCTCCATCCGAGAGTTCTACCCCGATATCGCCGCTCACTATATCCGCAAGCACCAGGAGAAGGCAGCTCGCATGTCCGCCCGCGACGTGAACTCCGTCACTCCTTGATCGCAGACAAACCTTACATCTGGCCGTCCCATTCATACTTAGCTCCGCCGCGTATGAGTGGGACGGTGACCTATCCGTTCTAGACCAAGCCCACCTGCACGCCTCACCTCAAAATCAATCTTTCGATGGATGCGTCTCTCCTCCCAGACTCCCTAGAGTGGGCGTGCCCAAATTTTCTCTTTGAAAGACATCATGAACCATAAGCTTCTTCTCACTGCCTTCCTCGCCGCAACAGCCCTCCCCGCAGCAAACGCCCAGTCAAACAACTTCTTCTCCGCCTGGCAGGATCGCGTGCGTTCCACGCTCGCACAGCAGCCCTCGTTCCCCATCCCGGTGATCGCGCCGTCCTCGCAGATGGTCCAACTCTTCCGGTTTGACCTCGTCCACGAGTACACGCCAACGCGCACCGTCACCACTATTTACGACAACAGCAAAGGTGTGAACCTCGTCCCTCTGCGCAACGTCGAACTCGACATCAACCTGCCGCCTTTTATCCACCACAACACGCCTAAGTCCATCGACGGCCCCGGCGACTTCACCACGGTCCTCAAGTACCGCCCCTTCAAGAGCAACGACAAGGGCCACCGCTACTCCGCCGCCATCCAACTCGCCGCCTCCGTTCCCACCGGAAGCTATAAGAACGGAACCGCGGTCAGTACCCTCACGCCTACCCTGATGGGCGCGAAAGGCTTCGGTAGCCGCTTCTCGCTGCAGTCCACCCTCGGCGGCACGCTCCCTACCAGCGAGACCAAGACCCTCGGACGCACCGTCACCTGGAACACCACCGCCCAGTACAAGGTCGGCAAGATCTTCTATCCCGAAGTCGAGGTCAACGCGAACTACTACCACCTCGGCCCGAACGATGGAAAGAACCAAACCTTCCTTTCGCCCGGCATGATGGTCAGCAAGCTCAAGTTCCGCAAAGACCCGAAAGACCGTCTTTCCCTCATCTTCGGCGGCGGCTTCCAGGTCGCCACCTCGACTTACCACAGCTATAACCACGCTGTGGTCTTCACCTCCCGCTTCGCCTTCTAACCCAGAGAGTCGCTGGGACCGCACATCTCGCGCCCGAGATGTGCGGTCGCGAGAGTTCTACCTGCTTCTATCCACCCCATCCAAATTGCCCAGCGCAGCGTTGTAACCCATAGCGCCGTCTCGGCGTCTGATAGAAGGTCCGCAACATAGACCTCTGAGGTTTCAACCATGCGTTCTCTTCGCTTCGCCCTCCCCGTCGCCCTGCTTCTTTCGCTCACCGCATGCAACGCGCAGGAAGCCACGCACGGACCGCTGCCGGTAGCCAAGGTCGATGTTCCTCTCGCGACCACTCCGGGCAAGGCCACGGCAGTGTTCGCAGGTGGCTGCTTCTGGGGCACGCAAGCCGTCTTCCAGCGCGTCAAAGGTGTGATTCACACCACCGCAGGTTACTCGGGCGGCACGAAGAACACCGCCACCTATGCCGACGTCACCACCGAGACCACGGGTCATGCCGAGTCCGTCGAGGTCGTTTACGATCCCTCTAAGCTCACCTACGGTCAACTTCTCCGCGTCTTCTTCACCGTGCACGACCCCACCACGCTCAACCGCCAAGGTCCGGATGTGGGCACCTCGTACCGCTCTGCGATCTTCTACAACTCCCCCGACCAGAAGCGCATCGCCGAAGCCTACATCTCGCAACTCACCGCGGATAGATCCTGGCCGCATAAGATCGTCACCGAGGTCACGCCCTCCAAGGGCTTCTTTCCCGGCGAAGACTATCATCAGGACTACGCCCTGAAGAATCCCAACAACCCCTACATCATGGTCTGCGACCACCCAAAGATTGCCACCCTGAAGGCCGACTACCCTGAGCTGTACGTCGAGTACCACGGCTCACGTTAGGCCTCACTCCAGCCTTCCAGCAGCAATTCAAGAAGCGGTGCGTTCATCCAGCGGAAGCAGCGTGACCTTGCCATCCTTCTGCCGCAGCAACCGATCGCAGTTCTCACTGAGCCCGCGAATATGCAGGGTCTTTCCAAGCACTCGATAACGCCCCGCAAGACCTTCGATCGCCTCCAGCGCGGACGAATCCATGATCCTGGCGTGGTCAAACTCAAGGTAGACCTCGTTGGGATCATCCTTCGGTGTGAAGAACTTTGTAAACTGCGCCGCAGACGCGAAGAAGAGGCTCCCACGCAGCCGGTAACGTTTCAGCTCCGGCGTTGACTCCACCTCTACCTCGAGCTCCTGCGCATGGTCCCACGCGAAGACCAGCGCCGCGATGACGATTCCCGCCACGACGGCTACCGCCAGATTGGTGAGCACCGTCACGAGCGTCACCACGATCATCACCAGCGTGTCGTGCTTTGGGACCTTCGCCAGATTGCGCAGGCTCTTCCAGTTGAACGTCTCCGCAGACACCACAAACATCACACCAACCAACGCAGCCAGCGGAATACGTTCAATCAGCTTCGATCCAACAAGAATGAACGAGAGCAGAAAGCTACCGGCAGCGATGCCCGAGAGCCGCTTGCGACCGCCAGCATTCAGATTGATGATGCTCTGCCCGATCATGGCGCAACCACCCATGCCGCCAAAGAGCGCGCCGACAAGATTGCCTGCTCCCTGCGCCATGGACTCGCGGTTCGGTCGACCTCGCGAGTCCGTTATCTCATCGATGAGGTTCAGCGTCAGCAGTGTCTCAACGAGCCCAATCACAGCGAGAATCACCGCGTACGGCAGAATGATCCGCAGCGTCGCCAAGCTGTAAGGCACCTGCGGGATATGGAAGCTCGGCAGCGAGCCATGGATCGACGATAGATCGCCCACCGTGCGCGTGCTGATGTGGAGGGCAAACGCAACAGCCGTCGCTGCGAGGATTCCCGCGAGCGCCGAGGGGAACGCCTTCGTCAGCTTCGGCAACAACACCGTTACCAGAACCGTCACCGCCACCAGCGCCAGCATCTTCAGCAATGCAGTTGGCGCCATCCAGCTCTCAGAACCATTCGCCAGCCGCATATGAAAGTGCTGCAGCTGAGCCGACGCAATGATGATCGCCAATCCGTTCACAAACCCCAGCATCACCGGATGCGGCACCATGCGGATCAGCTTGCCCAGCCGAAACCAGGCAAACAGAATCTGCAGGACGCCCGTCAGGATCACGGTAGCGAACAGGTACTCCACCCCGTGCTGCACCACCAACCCCGCCGACACCACGGCCATCGACCCAGCAGCGCCGGAGATCATCCCCGGACGCCCACCCCAGATCGCTGCGATCAGGCAGATGATGAACGCCGCATACAGCCCCGTTAGCGGATTCACATGCGCCACCAGCGCAAACCCCACCACCTCCGGCACCAGTGACAACGCGGCCGTCAATCCGGCCAGCAACTCAACCCGAAATTCAAACAGCTTCATACTCCCCCGTAAAACAAAAGGCCACCATATCGGTGGCCTTTCGCCTTTCACTACTCGTTGCTTTAGTGGATATCGAACTGCTCCGGATGAAGGCTGGGATCGCTCTTCACCAGGATCGTCTTGCGCGAGAGCTCTTCCATCTCCTGCAGCCACTTGCCGCCGTTCGACTTCAGCTGCTTCACCACCTCCGGATGAACGCGAAGCATCACATCGCCCTTGTCCATGTGCTTGTGCATCTTGCGCATCTCGATGTAGATGTCGTTGCACACCGTCACCGGCGACTTGACCATACCCGTTCCCTGGCAGACGCCGCAGGTTGTCGAAAGCGTGCGCTCGAGCGACTGCTTCACACGCTTACGCGTAATCGCGACGAGACCAAAGTCATTGAACTGCAGCACCTTCGAAGGAGCACGGTCCGACTTGAGCTCTTCCTCAAGCGCAGCCATCACCTTGTTCCGGTTCTTGCGTTCATCCATGTCGATGAAGTCGATGATGATGATGCCGCCAAGATCGCGCAGACGGATCTGGCGAACGATCTCGGGGATCGCATCGAGGTTCGTCTTCACGATGGTGTCTTCGAGCTTAGTCGTCTTGCCGACGAATTTGCCTGTGTTGATATCGATCGCCACCAGAGCTTCGGTCTGGTTGATCACAATCGATCCACCGGACTTCAGCCATACCTTCGAGCGCAGAGCCTTATTGATCTCTTCGTTGATGCCGAACTGCTCGAACAGCGGGGTATCCTTGCTGTAGAGCTTCACGCGGCGGATGAGGCTCGGTTGGAAGCGCTGCAGGAAGCGCAGAACACGCTCGTACTCAGCTTCGGTATCAACCCAGATCGCGGAGAAGTTGTCCGTCACCTGATCGCGCAGGATGCGCTCAATCAGGTTGAGATCGTGGTAGATCAGCGCAGGCGACTTCGAGCTCTCGGAACGCGTCTTGATGTCGGCCCAGAGGTTAAGCAGGAAGCGTAGATCGCTCCGCAGTTCCTCTTCGCTGGCACCCGAAGCTGCGGTACGCACGATGAAGCCACCGCTCGCATCGCCACGCTCGGAAAGCAAAATCTCCTTCAGGCGGCGACGTTCGCCATCGGACTCGATCTTACGGCTGACGCCCACATGACTGACCGTCGGCATAAACACCAGGAAGCGGCCCGGCAACGCAATGTGGCTCGTGATGCGCGCGCCCTTCTTGGCAATGGGCTCCTTCGCAATCTGAACGAGCACCTCCTGCCCGGGCTTCAGCAGATCGCTGATGGCCGGCAGATCCGTTGCCTGTACTGAAGGACGTCCGCGACGCTCGCCGCCACGACCGGAGGAACGACCGCGGTCGCGGCCACCCGAGCTGCTACGATCACCGCCGCTACGATCAGAGCCGCTGCGATCCGAAGTGCTGGAGCTGCTGCGTTCGCCGCGGTCACGTCCACCGCGACGACCATCGCGACGTCCGCGACGACCACCTTCGCGGGGGGCACGATCGCCAGCGGGCTGCTCGCCTTCAGTGGTTTCAGTAGCGCCAGCTTCGGCGTACTCGCCTTCTTCTACCTCGGACAGATCGGAGCCTGAGAACTCATCGCCCTCTTCTCCTTCCTCCTCCGTTGACTCAAACTGGTCTTCCTCAAGGTCCTCTTCGTCGATATCGAAGTCGTCTTCCTCATCGTGTTCGTCTTCGTGAGCGACGGGTTGTGCGCCCGTGATCTCGTCGATGGACATGTCACGGATCATGCGACCGAGGTCGGCTGCATGCTCCAGCGTCTCCTCTTCCATGTCATCGTGATCGGCACTGGCATGAAGCGGAATGAAGGCATCGTCCTCGTCGTCGAGCAACTCCTCCTCGAGGACACCTTCGCCCGGCGCGAAACCCTGTGCAGGCTGGTTCGATTCGACCGCCTCTACCTGTGGCTCAGGCGTATAGGACTCGTGCGCATGCTCTTCGACATCGACTTGTTCTTCATGCGGCGCCTCGACTACAGACCCTGCCTGGTGCTCAACGGAGTGCTCTGTCTCAGCAGTAAGCTCTTCGACCGGAGCGCTCTGGCGGAACTCGCGCGGGCTTACCGGGTCGACGCGGAACGAGGCCGAAGCATCGTCCTCCGGCTCGTACTCTGTAACGATCTCCTGAAACTCGGCAGCTTCCTGGAACTCAGCAACGGGCTCGCGGCCTTCTTCCTCGGTGTCTTCCGAAACCTCCGGAAGGGTGACATCCACAGGATGAATCTCCTCGTCGGTATCATGGCCTGAGGTCACACCGGGAAGAACAGCCTCTGCGGGCGACAGCGTCGCGGCGGGAGCAAAGCTCTGCACGTGCGGCTCATGCGGAGCCTCGTGGCTCGGCTCGTGATGAGTCTCTTCATGAGCAATTGGCTGCTCGGAGAGGCCTGTCTGCTCGTGAGCTACAGGCTGTTCATTCGACGAGCTGGATTCGTTGCGGGGACCGCGGCGCTGGTCACGGTCGCGACGACGATCCCGGCCACGGCCGAAGTCGCCACGCGAGTCCGAAGATTCGCTGCGCGGCTCGTTGCTCGACTGGGCCGCGGGCTCGCGGCGGCGGATGGTCTCGCCAGGAAGAACTGCCCCGCCGTCCCATGCATCGGCAAGGACAAACTCTGTCGAAGGCTTGGGGATGATGACGTTCGCAGGAAGATTCGAAGACTGTGAACCTGCCGCAGATCCCTGCTCCTCGCCCTTGCGATACTTTGAGAGCGACTCACCCGGAAGGATAAACGGCTCTGGCTCAGGAGCAGATGGCTCAGTCGAAACCGGCTCTGCATCGTTGCGCAGACCACGCGGCGCAAAGCGCCCGCGTATCGCGTCGTGACGGCTGTTGTCGCGTCCGCCGCGACGGCGGTCACGGCCGCGATCGCGCCCGCCACGGTCGTTACGTTCCTTGAACTCACGAGGAGCTTGCTGCTCAGAGTTCGACTCTGCTGGCTGCTCATCGGAAGCCTGCGCCTCAAAGGACTGACCTTCGAATTCATCATCCTGCTCAATGAAAGGCTCTGAACTCTCGGGCGCTGCCGAGGTCGTCTCCCCCTCAGCCTCGCGATTGCCACCCCGTCCGCGGCGACGGCCACGACGGCCGCGCCACCGGCGGCTGCCATCGGCACCAGGAGCGCCTTCGCCAATCTCTTCGCCTTCAGGAGCGCGATCTGCGCTGAGCAACTCGTCCTCGACAGGGACGGCAATCGGTGTCGCTTCGGCCTGGGCATTGCGGGGACGTTCATCGCGGCGTCCACGGCCGCGGTCATTGCGATCGCGGCGCTCTCCGCCACCCTCGCGCTTTTCGCCGCTGCTTTCACGCTTTTCGCCGCCGCTGCGCGACGCACCTTCGAAGTCCGCGGACTCGCCGGCTTCTTCCATGAAGTCTGTGATGTAAAGGAAAGCATCGCGCTCCAGACCGATGTCTACGAAGCTGGACTGCATTCCGGGAAGGACGCGGGTGACGCGGCCGTTGTAGATCGAGCCTGCGAGTGTGTACTCATTTTCGCGCTCGTAATAGATCTCTGTGAGTTCGTCTTTTTCAACGATGGCAAGCCGCGTTTCGTGCGGCGTGCTGGAGATGTAAATTTCCTTCGACATTGCTCTGCTTTCTGCTCGTTTCGGCTCAAAGGCCGAAAACGTGCTGGCAGAACAGGCGAAGATCATGCTGCATGAGGTGCGACGCTATCGCGTTTGCCTCAGGCAGCCGCCTCTCTGGGTGAGGACAGATGCTGAGCGACGGTGACTGGGTAAGAGCTCCAAAATCGTGACGTAGGCGCAACGCGCGAACGCCCCCACTGCACCGCTTTGCGCGGGGAGGGAGGGCCGAGTGAGGATGTGTCCAGTGGGATACCGCGTGTTGAGGACTTGCTTGAAATCACCTCGAACACCTGTGCGCAAACGGAGTTTGTGACCAACTCAGCCGTTGAAGGCGGGGCCGTTAACCGTCCGTTCACGTTCATACTCAAAAACCTGTCCGACCCATCGGATGCTGATCCGTGCCTGGCCGGCCTTCTTATAGAAACTTTTGCGTTCCGCTACGGCGGGGAAATAGTTCGCATCCGCCGAGCGAGGGTTTGCTTGTTCGTCCGGTATACGACCGGACGCCTGCCTATAGTATGCACTAAAGCAGGGAGTCGGGAGTAGAGAATAGGGAGTAGAAAAGACAAAGCAGTAGGACCTGAAGGCCTACTGCCTGACCTGCTACCTATTCGGCGCCTCAATTCACAAATCGCCGCATCCGGATATTCATCACGATCCCCAGGGCCAGAAAGCTGAACAGGACCGAAGACCCGCCGTAGCTCATCAGCGGCAGCGGAATACCGGTCACCGGCATCAATCCCACGCACATGCCTATATTGATAGCGATCTGGAAGAGCATGACCGCCATAATGCCCATGATAATCAGCGTTCCCGGCGGATCAGCAGCGGTCTGGGCGTTCTGAATCAGCCGCACAAGGATAAGAAAGTACAGCAGCAGCACCCCGACCGCGCCGATAAAGCCATGCTCCTCGCAGAAGGCAGCGAAGATGAAATCGGTATACGGAATTGGTAGGAAATCGCCCTGGGTCTGCGTACCCTTGCTGGTTCCCTTACCCCAAAGCCCACCCGAACCCACCGCGATGAGCGACTGACGGATCTGATACCCGGAGCCTTTAGGATCACTGTCTGGATTGAGGAAAGCGTCGATGCGCTTCTGTTGATAGGGTTTCAGGTGTTTGCCGCTGGCGACCGCCAGCCCGCCGAGAAGCGCGATGCCGGCAAGGATGATGCCAGCCTGACGCAGCCTCATGCCGCCGAGAAACAGCCCCGTAATCAGGATCGGCGAGTAGGTGAGGGCCGTGCCCAGATCGGGCTGCGTCAGCACCAGCACCATCGGGCCGCCAATGAGTGCAAAGGACTTACCGACCTCCGGCCAGCTCATCTCGCGTCCATTGGCAATGATCTCCCAGAAAAAGCGAGCCGCGACGATGATGAGCACAAGCTTGACCCACTCCGACGGCTGGAAGTGAACCCCACCGCCGAGGTTGATCCAGCGGCGCGCACCAAGCACCTTCTGCCCGACCAGCTTCACCGTGACCAGGCAGCCGACGCCGATCCCATACGCCCAGTAGGCCACACCCAGCAGCCGGTGATAGTCAATGAACGAAATGGCAAACATCAACACGATGCCGACGCCAATAAAGAGCATCTGCTTCTGCTGGAAGCCGTGAAACTTCGTCATCTCGGTGGCAGAGCGAATCTCCAGCACGCTGATCACGGAAAGAAGAAGGACAAAGCCAAGCAGCACCCAGTCGAAGTCACGAAATCGAACCATCTATCGTGTTCCGCCTGTCGGATCGGGGGTAGCAGGAGCAGTACCGCTGATGCCTGAGGGTGCGTCCGCATGGTCTTCGGCGGCTGGCTTCGGCGCAGCCGCCAGCTTCATCAGATTGCCCGAGCGTTCGCGCTGCTTGTTCACATACGCCGTAATCACCTGAGCCGCCAGCTTGGCGGAGTTATTGCCCCAGTAGCCGTGCTCCCAAAGGACAGCCACCACGATGTCTGGATTGCGACGCGGCGTCATACCAACGAACCAGGCATTGGGAATCGTGGACTTATCAGCGCTACCCTTCTTTCGTCCGCTGACGACATCAGCCGTGCCGGTCTTGCCCGCAAAATCGATGCCTTCTAGATGAGCTTCATACGCCGTGCCGATGGTGCTCTGCGTAACGTTGGCCATGTCATCGGTGATGATCTGCCAGTTGGCGGGCGAAATGTCGATCTTCTTCACGCCGGAGCCCGGGTGCGCGTCTTCTATGGCCTGCAACATCTCGGGCGAGACCTCGTCTGGGAAGACAACGTGGGGGCGAACAAAAACTCCACCGGAAGCAATGCCGCTGAGCGCGCGAGCCAGTTGGATCGGGCTGGCCTGCAGAGCTCCCTGACCGATGCCTACCGAAGGAGTCTCGCCGGCGTACCACTTGTCATGCTGCGCCTTCAGCTTCCACTCTGCACTGGGCATGATGCCGGTAGCTTCATCGGGAAGGTCGATGCCCGTCTTCTGACCGATGCCGACCTCGTGCCCGTACTTCGCGATCGTTTCAATGCCGAGCCTGTCCGCAAGTGTGAAATAGTAGCTGTCGCAGGAGTACGGCAAAGCATTGTGAATGTCGACCATGCCGTGGTGCTTGTCGCAGCTGAAAAAGTGGCCTTGCAGTGTCACTCCTCCATTGCAGACGACGTGCATATTCTGCGCGGCGTTCTCCTCAAGCCCAGCAAGCGTCATGATGACCTTGAACGTCGACCCCGGAGCCAGCTGAGCCTGAATCGCCTTATTCATCAGCGGATGGTTCGGGTCGTTGATGATCTGGTTCCAATAAGACTTGCTCAGGCGGACAGCGAACTGGTTCGGATCAAAGGTTGGCCCCGAAGCCATCGCAAGGATCTCGCCGGTATGCGGATCCATGGCAACAATCGCTCCCGACTTGCCCTCGAGCGCCTTCTCCGCGGCCATTTGCACATCGAGATCGATGGTCAGCCGCAAATCCTTGCCAGGCGTAGCCAGCTCCTGCCCCAGCACGCCAACCTCTTTGCCGTGCGAGTTCACAATCACATCGCGCGCGCCATCGGTGCCACGCAGCACCTCGTCATACGCTTCTTCGACGCCGAACTTCCCGACCACATCGCCGGGGGCGTAGAAGGCGAACTTCGACTGATTCAGATCGTTCTCTGAGACCTCGCCAACGTAGCCGATAAGGTGAGCCGCGAAGCCATCACGGGGATAGAGGCGGCGCTGCTCCTCCACCGTCTCCAGCTCTGGCAGCTCGTTGCGATGCGCTTCAATGAAAGCCTGCTCGTCTGGGGTAATGTCCTGCTTCAGCGGAATGGGCTGATACTTGGGCGCGTACTGATACTTGCGCAGAATGCCCTGGATGTCATCGACGGTCATGTGCAGACCAGTCGCGATAAGCGGCAGATCGCTGTCGAGGTTCTTCTGGTCGCGCAGGAGCAGGCAGCGAACCGAGGGATAGTTGTCCACGATGATGCGGCCTTCACGATCGAAGATGCGGCCACGCGGCGCGAGCACAGGCTCCTTGCGGATGCGATTCTGGTCAGCAAGGACGCGGTAGCCATCCGCTCCGAGAATTTGCAGACGCCAAAGACCCGCGCCAAGAATAAAAAGCACCAGCGCAACGACATACTGCGAAGCGTGGAGCTTCACGGTGGAGAGCTTCTCTTCCCGAGTGATGCTTTCGAGATCTTCTTCAATGGCCATTTGGATGCCCTGTAGATGATTGTATGCGCTTTGCGCGGGTCTGCTGAGTTAGACGGTTACAGCATGAAACCGGGTCGTTACGGGTCGAGCAACTGACTAGTCCCGCGTCTTGAAGCGGTCGAGCAAAAAGTAAAGCGGAATCCCAACGGCGGTATTCGCAACCGCCCGCAGCAGCTCGTGTACCGGTTGCAGCCGAAAAGTCGGGTCAGCCAGCAGCCAGCGCGAGATGAGAAAGATCAGCGCGCTGTGCAGCAGGCTGAATAGGAAGGTAATCAGGCCGCGATTAACGGGGTTTTCCATATCCACCGCGAAACCGACGCTCGCTGCGAGATAGCCGATGATCGCTTTGGCGATGCCGAAGACTCCAAACGGGTGGTTCGTTAGGCCGTCCTGAAAGAGTCCGATGGCCGTGCCGGTGAGCGTGCCGGAGATCTGGCTGCGCCGAGCAACAGCGAAGAATATTGTCGCGATCAACGGCAGATCGAGGATGCCGAGGCGCGGGAAGGTCTTAGGCAATAGGGACTGCAGGATCAGGCAGACCAGCGGCGCCAGAATGGTCACCGAAGGGTGAAAGCCATACTGGTCCATCTCGCGCCGGGATGTGTAACTGAGTTCTGCCATCGGACTAGTCTTCCTGGGGTGGTTCTGAGGTCGTCGGAGTGCTCTCGGTGGGGGTCTGCTTCGGCGTGGACCGAGGCGCCCGTGGCGGCGGCGTATAACTGGAGGCCGGCGCGGCCGCGCCCGGTGTCAGCGACTCCGCCGGTGGGCTGTCATTGGGGCTGTAACGGTCCGGATGCAGCGCTGGCTTCGGATGCGGAATACCGGTGCTGGGCGCGCCCGGGGTTCCGCCTGCCGGCGTGTCGGGAGCACTCGGATTGTTCGGGTCGATAGGTTCATCGGGGTGAATACTTGGCAGCTTTTCAGCAACAAGGTCCGCGGCACGCTTCATCTCGTCGGCGCGCTGCTGCGCGGCAGCGGCATCCTGTTGCGCGCTCGGCGTTAGATTACTCTGCGTGCCCGTAATGACAAGCACCTCCTCCAGCTCGGTTAGGTTCGCCGCGGGCTTGATGGAGATGGCCGTATAAGGCTGGTGCTGCGGATCGGGCGCAATCGATTCGATTCTGCCGACGGGAATGCCGCGAGGAAATACCAGGTCGCCGCCGGAAGTCAGTACCTGCTCGCCGGGCTTGATGCGGGAGTCGGCCGTGAGGTTATTGATCTGCACCTCGCCCGCCGCAGCGCCTCGCAGAATGCCGCGGATGCGCGTGGAGGCCAGGATGACGCCCGCCCCAGAGCTTGGGTCCGAGATAAGCAATACCTGCGCGGTATGCGGATACACGTCGCGCAGCTTGCCCACAATGCCGTCCGGAGTAATAACCGCCTGCTCTGGCTTCAGCCCGTCAGCCGAGCCCTTATCGATGAGGATAAGCCGCGAGCGGTCCGAACCACTGGTTCCAATTACCTGTGCAGCTACGGTGGAGCTGACATACTGCTGCTTGAAGTCCAGCAGCTTCTGCAAGCGGCGTCCCTGCACGGCGTCCTCGGAGAAAGACGCCTCCTCTTCGCGAATGCGGGCCAGATCTAGTTTCAGCTGCGCGTCCTGCTGGCGCACGTGGCGCAGGTCCATATAGTTGGACCACACGCCCCGCACCTTGAGGCTGGAACCGTGAAGAATGCGCTCGATCGGCGTCACCGTGGCAGAGATCCAGCGCCGCGAGAGCGTAGACTCCCGTCCATCCGGCATATCCGTCCCCAATCCCTGAGCAGGCCGCTGCACCTGCATCGCAAGCGCCACGACCTGCGCAACGATCACGGCGATGAGCACCAGCGGGTTCTTGTATCGGGTAAAAAATGAGTCCATGGGGAGACAGCAGCGCGCGAGAGACCGATCCGTTCTATATCTATTATTCCACTCTGATTGAAGCGTTGCGAGGGGGGCTGTGGGAAGTGTCGAGGCGTATGCCTTCTGCACAGCCTCACTGCTACCATCGAAGCCGTGCCGATGGACCTGAAGACTCCGGTGAAGTACATCAAGCGCGTAGGCGAGCGAGTCGCCGCGGGCCTGGCGGAGCGCGGAATTGTCACAATCGAAGATCTGCTCTACCACCTACCCTTTCGCTACGAAGACAGACTTCACCCCAAACCCCTAAGCACCTATCGCCCAGGAGATATAGCAGGCCTGATCGGTGAAGTTCGCGGCAGTGCCTTCCTGAAGACACGCGGAGCGCCCATCTTCGAGATGACGGTCGGCATCAAGCCGCCTCCGCAGGGTTCCAAGGAAGAGTTGGATGGTCTCTTGAGACCACCGCCGTTAGCCGTGCTGGAGACGATCAAGTGCCTGTGGTTTCACGGCGGGTACCTGAAGGACAAGTTCAAAGCCGGTCAGATGATCGCGCTCTACGGCAAGCTCGAAAGCTCGCGCACCGGAAGTGCGCTCGGCATGATGCCCGGTGCAGGCGCGGCGGGTGTGAAGTTCAAGATGGTGCAGCCGACCTTCGAGATTCTCCCCGACGCGATGGCTACCGGCGAGGACGCCGAGTTCACCATGTTGGAGATGGGCCGCATCGTCCCGGTGTACGAATCGCTCGGCGGCAAAACGCCATGGGGTGCGAAGCTGACCTCGCGCTGGCTGCGTCGTGTCATGTGGACGGTCTTCAAGGAGTTGCTCGAAAACGGAGCCGAGGCCGACGAGACGCTGCCCACGCTGCTGCGCGAGCGACTCGGTCTGCCCGGGCGCATGGAGTCATTGCAAGGTCTTCACTTCCCGGCCGCCGGCACAGTGATGACCGAGCTGATGAGCGCTCGGACCCCCGCGCATCGTCGCCTGATCTTCGAAGAGTTCTGGTATCTGGAGCTTGGCCTGGAGCTCAAGCGACGCAGACTGCGCGAACGCGAAGGCACCGTTTTCGTAACCGATGCCAAGGTGCGCGAAGCTCTGAAACAAGTGTTGCCGTTCAAACCCACCAGCGCGCAAAAGCGCGTTCTCGGTGAGATCGCCGGAGACATGCGGAAGCCACAGCCGATGCGCCGCCTGCTGCAGGGCGATGTAGGCTCAGGCAAGACCATCGTGGCATTTCAGGCCGCCTTAGTGGCAATCGAAAACGGTTATCAGGTAGCCATGATGGCCCCGACGGAGATCCTCGCCACGCAGCATTATCTAGGCGCGAAGAAACTCCTCGGCGGCGTCGTGTCGCCGAAGACAGGCAAACCCTACCGCGTCGCACTGCTGACCGGGTCGCTCGATGACCGCAGCAAGCGCGAGGTGCGCGGGCGTATCTTTCGCGGCGAGGTGGATCTTGCGATTGGCACGCATGCGCTGGTCGAAGAGAAGGTCGACTTCGACAACCTCGGCCTCGTCATCGTGGACGAGCAGCACCGCTTCGGCGTGCAGCAGCGCTTCCAGCTGATGCGCAAGCCCGGTGCCAGCGGTGTCGCCACCGAGCCCGATGTGCTGGTGATGACCGCTACGCCGATTCCGCGCACGCTGGCACTCACCATGTACGGCGACCTTGAGGCGAGCGTGATCGATGAGCTCCCCCCAGGCCGTTCCCCGATTGTGACCCGCCGCCTGCAGCAGGACCGCAGCGATGAGGTGTGGGGCTTCGTCCGCAAGCAAGTCGAGGCAGGGCGACAAGCATACGTGGTCTACCCCGTCATCGAAGGCGAGAAGGACGATCAACCAGAGCTGGACTTCGCTTCCGCAACAGATGAAGAATCGCTAAGTCTTCAAGCAGAAACTTCTGTCGCGCTGAAGACAAAGAAGGGCTCGACAGAGAAAGCCCCTCGCAAAAAGCCACAACGACAGAAGCTGCGCTCCGCCACCGAGATGTTTGAAGAGTTGAGCGCCGGTGCATTGAAGGGACTGAGGCTTGGCCTGCTCCACGGCCGCATGAGCGCCGACGACAAGGAAGTCACCATGGCACGCTTCAAGCGCGGCGAGATTGACGTCCTCGTGTCTACGACAGTCATCGAGGTCGGCGTCGATGTGCCAAACTCCACCGTCATGGTCATCGAGCACGCCGACCGCTTCGGCCTCGCCCAGATGCACCAGCTGCGCGGGCGAGTCGGTCGCGGTGCAGCGAAGAGCTATTGCGTTCTGGTGACGAGTGCCGCGATCTCGCCTGAAGCCGACGAACGCCTGAACGCCATGGTGCGTACGCAGAACGGCTTTGAGCTCGCCGAGTTCGATCTGCAACTGCGCGGCCCAGGCGAGTTCTTTGGGACGCGGCAGGCAGGCCTGCCCGAGTTCCGCGTAGCCAACCTTGCCCGCGATCGCGACCTGCTGGAGCTAGCCAAGATCGAAGCCGCCCGCTTCGTCGAAGCCCCCGACCCTGCGATGCCACGGCCAGAGATCGAAGCCGTATGGGCTCGACTCAAACAGCAGTGGCAACGCAGGTATGGGCTAGTCGAAGCGTAAGAACTAACCAGCGACCGCCATCTCGTGCGGCATCATCTCCGCCGTCGGCATCTGCTTCTTCGGCCCACGCTTGCGAGCGACAAGGATGCGAATGCGGTCTAGGATCTCGGCGGGAGTGCAGGCCCCTTTGGGCAGGAAGGCGTCGGCTGCGGCCGCACGGTCATAGCCCGTCACCGTGTTCGAAAGGATCAGCGCGGGCAGCCCAGGCAGGAGCTGCTTGGCGCGGCGGACCAGTTCGTTGCCATCCATTTGCGGCAGCTGCAGATCAGACATCAGCAGGTCGATGGAGCCAGGCAGAGCGCCCTGGAGGTATTCGATGGCCTCGGCCGCAGAGGCGCAACCGACAACGCGATAACCGCGGGTCTCAAGGAGGAACTTGCGGACAGATAGGACTTGTTCGTTCGCTTCGACGCAGAGGATCAACTTACGAGGGCGCATGTTTCTTGTTCTCCGTGCCGGTATCTCCGGCTTCAATCGTTAAAGGCTTTTCCAAAAGTGCCGGGCTGCGGGTTAGCAGGGCGGCGAAGGCATTGTGTTATCTGTGCAAGCTGCATTTCGGGCCGAGCAAAGGCGTTGCCATGCCTGGGAGAGCACGCGCTGCCAAAACTCGGGTGAAGCTGTGTTCGCGGGGCGAAGAGTCTATCGGGACGCAGGGGGAGTGCTGCCGGTGGGGACTGTGGAAGGCGGTGGAAAGAGTGCAAAACTCTCCCCTCCGCTTCCCAGAAGTCTCTGGAAGCAGTGCCGCTGCGTTCTTGGAATGGCTTTGAGACAAAAGGTCTCTCAACCACTCCCTTCGGAGCGCGGTTAGAGAGAAAAACTGACCATTCGGAGAGGCCTTCGATCGCGCGGCGTGTTACTCACTGTCCCTGCGCGTTGGTCCCGAAAAGCTGGCTTTTCTCAGTAAATTGTGGTTGAAACGAAATCCAATCCTGGTCGTGACGGCCCCGAGGTCAAGTTGCGACGGGCATAACCGTGACGAGCGATTTGCTGAGAGTACAGACGTGAACACACCGTGACAACGGCGAAATTTAGGCGAATAACCGAAGGTTTTGAGGTAGCGCGTCCACCGCATCAACGATACCCCTTGCAGATGTTGACGATTGTGGTTCTCACGCTGTGTAAAAGTGCCTTGGTTATGGCAGGAAAAACCGTCCCATTGCAACGGGAATGGTGCGGCCCGAAATGAACACGTTTTGAACTTTGCCGTCGAGCCGGGAGGCGCGCGCAGAGATCAAACTCGGCCGCTTCATCTCAATGCCCTGTTCGATGTGCACTTCCGCATCCGGCACAGCGAGCCCATGCTGCACAAGCCAGGAAATACAGCATCCAGCCGCCGATCCCGTGGCTGGATCTTCGCCGTTATAGAACTGCATGCGCGCATGCCACTGCGGTTTGTCACGCGATGTGTTGCCCGTTGGGGCAATGCAGTAGAAGAACTTTGCGCCGATGCTGGCCAGGAACGGATCGGCGCTTCGGCGATCGATCTGGATGCGGCTGGCCACCTCGAGTGACCGCAAAGGCACAATGCAGAACGGCAGTCCCGTAGATACGCACTGGGGTGCATATGTTGCTGAAAGATCCTCCGCCCTCAAGCCGAGCAAGGGTGCAACGACTGCAGGATCACAGACCGTGCCAAATACGGGATCGTTCTGCCGCATCGTGCCGACGACACCCGGCACACCGTCCGTCGGCAGCGCAAAGCGCACCGGGATCGGCCCTACATTCAGCCGCAGCGTGATCGTCTCCGCGCCACGTAGCGTGGGATGATGCAAGTGCAGCCAAGTCGCAGTTCCTAGCGTCGGATGACCGGCAAAGGGAAACTCTTCCTCAGTTGTAAAGATGCGAACGCGGACGCCGTGCTCCGCCTCGTACGCGGGGTCCTCCGGAAAGACGAAGGTCGTTTCAGCAAGGTTAGTTTCGCGAGCCAGCGCCTGCATCTCTTCGGTAGAAAGCGAGCGTGCATCGTGAAAGACAGCGAGCGGGTTACCGGCAAGCGGCTGCTCTGCGAAGACATCAAGGATGGAATACTCAAGCGTGCGGGACATACTCTGATGGTACTTGCGGGCGAGGGTGGGGAGTTGACAGGTTCGAGCAGTCCCCGTACCTTGGTTTTACCGCAATGGGGCAAACTGCTCCATGCTGATGTCTCACATTGGCGGCGGTTCTAAAGTTTAGGAAGACACGTATGAAGCTGATCCTCTCCAACTCGACTCTCTGCTGCCGCTGCTGTTGCTGCGCGGGTGAGCGTGTGGGCGAGTCGAGACGATAAGCAAAGCGTCAAGAAACGAACATCACGACCCACCCAAGGCCAGCGCCGGGTGGGTTTCTTGCTGTTAGGCGGTACGCCAGGCAAGAGACCACGGCAAGGGCCCCCGGGCGATCTTCAACAGTTGCACGAACTCACGGGGAGCGAGCTCCCTCAAGAAGGACGGAAGGAAATCATGTCACTCCGCATCAACGACGTTGCACCCGACTTCACCGCAGAGACGACGCAGGGCCCCATCCACTTCCACGAATGGATCGGCGACAGCTACGCAGTCCTCTTCTCGCACCCTAAGGACTTCACTCCGGTCTGCACGACCGAACTCGGCGCGGTCGGCTCGCTCGAAGCTCAGTTCGCAGCCCGCGGCGTCAAGCCCATCGGCCTCAGCGTCGACGGCGTCGAGAACCACGCAAAGTGGGCCAAGGACATCGAAGAAGTGACCGGCGCAAAGGTGAACTTCCCCGTCATCGGCGACACCGACCTGAACGTCGCGAAGCTCTATGACATGCTGCCCGCCAGTGCTGGCGACACCTCCGAAGGCCGTACGCCCGCAGATAACGCCACCGTGCGCGTGGTGTACATCGTCGGCCCCGACAAGAAGATCAAGCTGCAGATGGCGTACCCGATGACCACGGGCCGCAACTTCGATGAAATCATCCGCGTCATCGACTCCATCCAACTGACCGCGAAGCATAAGGTCGCAACGCCTGCGAACTGGAAGCAGGGCGAGGACGTCATCATCACGGGTGGCGTCTCGAACGAAGATGCGGACAAGATCTTCCCGGGTTACAAGACCGTGAAGCCCTACCTGCGGACAACAACGCAGCCGAAGTAAGGCAATAGAGATTGGCAGCGTAGAGTTACATGCGCGGCCTCAATGAGCACCGGTGGCGAAGTGGCTAACGCGCTGGTCTGCAAAACCAGTATTCATGGGTTCAAATCCCGTCCGGTGCTCCAAAAGTTCAGCCACCATCCACACTGGCACGCAAGCGGGCCCATCTTTCGGTGGGCCCGCTGTATTTCTGCGACCAGGCTCCGGGACTCATTGCAACACGCTTCAACGGGTCTATCCTAAGTAGGGTGGAAGATCTCAACCACGACCAGACATGGAGAAGGATTCAATTGAAAGAGCTCGTAACTCGACCTGCAAACCTACCGAAGAACCCGCACTTTTCATCAGGACCCTGCGCAAAGCGTCCCGGCTGGTCGCTGGCTTCACTGAGTGATGCCCTCGTCGGACGCTCGCATCGCTCAAAGCCTGGCAAGGCGAAGCTTCAAGAGGTAATTGATCTTTCTCGTGAGATTTTGGGCATTCCCGAGGACTATCGCATCGGCATCGTCCCCGCTTCGGATACAGGAGCAATCGAGATGGCCATGTGGTCGATGCTCGGCGCGCGCGGAGTCGACGTCCTCGCCTGGGAGAGCTTCGGTAAAGAGTGGGTCACCGACATCACAAAGCAGCTCAAGCTCGCGGATGTGAATGTGTACGAAGCTCCCTACGGCGAGCTTCCAAATCTTGCCGGCGTTGATTCAAACCGAGATATTGTCTTCACCTGGAACGGCACCACCTCCGGCGTCCGCGTGCCGAACGCAGAGTGGATCTCCGCATCGCGAGAGGGTCTGACCTTCTGCGACGCGACCTCTGCAGCCTTCGCCATGGACCTGCCGTGGCAGAAGCTCGATGTCACGACCTGGTCGTGGCAGAAGGTCTTAGGCGGCGAGGGAGCACACGGCATGATCGTTCTCAGCCCGCGCGCCGCAGAGCGGCTGACCTCCTACAATCCCGGCCGGTCTCTGCCGAAGATCTTCCGCCTCTCCAAGGGCACCGAATTGATTGAAGGCATCTTCAGCGGAGAGACGATCAACACCCCGTCCATGCTGGCGGTGGAAGATGCTCTCGATGGCCTGCGTTGGGCTAAGTCCATCGGCGGCCTCACTCACCTGGTCAAGCGTTCGGAGGACAACCTCAAGTCTGTCTCCGATTGGCAGCAGAAAAGCTCCTGGGCCGCCTTCCTCGCAGCAGAACCCGCAACACGGTCCTGCACCTCGATCTGTCTCACGATCAACGACGCTGACTTCGCGACATGGGACGCCAAGAAGCAGGCTGCCTTTCTCAAATCCCTCACAGGCCTGATCGAAAAGGAAGGCGCTGGATTCGACATCGCCTCCTACCGTGATGCCCCACAGGGCCTCCGAATCTGGGGCGGCGCTACAGTAGAAACGGCTGACATCCAATTACTGCTGGAGTGGCTCGACTACGCCTTCATCACGACGAAAGCTGCGCTGTCGGCTTCTTAATCGAAACTCTCGGCCCGCCTGCGGGTCATGGCACAGAGCGAACCTGTTCGCCGTGCCATGACCCGCGGCCAAGCGAGGCTGAGAAGGAGAAACCATGATCGATGTTGTGATTCACGTTGAACTGCGCGGCATGGCCGACGAAAGCGTCTACGCCGAGCTGCACCAGGGGATGCTCGCTCGCAAGTGGCGCGCCACCTTGACCACGGACGACAAACAGGATCTCCCCCTTCCCGACCTGACCTACAGCGGGCAGACCGAAGAGACAGTCGACTCCGTCTCTCAGACTCTGCACGACTGGATTGTCGCCAGCATCTGGAATGAGGGCGCCACCGTTCTCGTAACCGAGCTCACCGCCTGGTCCATCTCCGGCGATTACTGAGTTCTCAAAACCCGTTTCCGCGTTGGTAGCAAAGAGTTTGCGAGGCATCGCTAACTAGTTCCTTAGTTGCTCGTCTAGGAAGTAGCCAGTATGCCGCCGCGCCCTTCCAAAACGCTGACCGAAGCCGAGCTCAGACTCATGCGTCTCCTCTGGAGCATGGGCGAGTGCTCCGTGCAGGACCTCGTCTCTGCCCTACCCGCAGACTCCAAGCTGGCCTACACCTCGATCCTGACGACCATCCGTATCCTCGAAAACAAAGGCTACGTCGTCCACCGGCAGGCAGGCCGTGCCTTCCTCTATTCCTCCCGCATCGCCGAACACCAGGCCCAGCAGACCGAGGTGCGCCACGTGATGAATCGGTTCTTCGGCGACAGCCGCGAGAGGCTGATGCTCGCGATCCTCGGCGATGGCGAAGTCAAAGAGGAAGAACTCGAGCGACTCAAGCAGCTCATTGCAACGGCTGAAAACTCGGCTAACAACCCCCCTCAAAACCCTGTAGCGAGGCCCGCACCGGCAGAGCAGAACGAAGGCAGGCAATGACGCCCACACTCGCCGGCATCGCGGACACCCTTGCCAAAGTCTGGATCGCAGGCCTCTGGCAGGGAGTTCTGTTTATCCTCCTCGGAGCCGTCCTGCTGCAACTGCTTCCCCGGGCCGCAGCGGCCTTCCGCCACGGCGTCCTGATCGCGCTCTTCGCCCTGTCAGTGGCCCTGCCATGGCTCTCGTTTCATCCTGCTGCATCGACGGGCCATGCGCTCCGCCTCGCTCCGTGGATGGCTGTCGGTATCGCCGCCTGCTGGGGCATCGGCTTCAGCTTTCGCGCAGTTACGCTCGTCATCGCGTGGCAGCATCTCCGCTCCGTCCGCCACAACGCCGTACCATTTCCGATCGAGACAATGCAGTTTCACCACCTGCCCCTCGATGGTCGCCGTCTTCCGCGGATTTGCACCTCGTCTGCCGTAGACTCACCCCTGATCGTCGGCTTCTTTCGACCCGTCCTTCTGCTGCCGGAATGGCTCGCGCCCACTCTCGGCGCAGAAGAGCTCCGCCAGATCGTCCTGCACGAGTTCGAACATCTGCGCCGCGGCGACGACTGGTGTAACCTTCTCCTCCACGTCGCTCTCACGCTCTTCCCGCTCAACCCCGCGCTGCTGTGGTTCAACCGCCGTATCGGTGTGCAGCGTGAGCTCGCCTGCGATGCCGCCGTGGTCGCGGCGACCACACGCCCCATCGATTACGCAGCCTCCCTCGCGCGCATCGCCGAGCAGCGCCTCCGTCGCAACACGCTTCGCCTCGCCCTCGCGGCCTGGGGACGCCAGTCCGAGCTCACCACCCGCGTTCATGCCCTACTCGAGCAGCCACGAAGCTGGTCACCAAGACAGCGGTCTCTTACAAGCGGAGGTGTCGCGGCTACGCTCTTTGCCTCCGTCTTCGGACTCGCACACGTGCCTCAACTCGTCCGCATTGAATCACCCACCGTAGCTATGGCTTCCGAGAGTGCCGACAGCCAGCTACTTCCCACCACCTCGTCCAGCCACAACGAAGGCGCATTCGTCCGGTTCGTGCCTGCCTCTTACCATGCGAAACCGGCTGCGCATTCCCAGCGCCCCGTCGCTCATAAGACAGTCGCGAGAGATACACGCCGCGTCCAGCAGCCCACCTACGAGTATGCAGTCGCAGCCGTGGAGGAATCACCCGTTCCCCAGCGCACGCATGCCGTCGCTGCCGACCATGCCACCGTCGAGGCAGTCAGCTTTCAGGAAGACTCAGCCCAATCCGACGCCCCGATCCGCGCCATCCACGCGGGCTTCTCCCCTACCTACGTCGCTGTCCCTGTCCCCAATGGCTGGATCCTGATTCGTCTCTAACTCACCGCCTTCGGATACGGTGCGTTCTACCAGACGGCGACTGTAAGGATGCGTGGCGATCCGGACATCCCGTTCACCACATCCGTACTCAACACCGCCTCGAAATCCCGATTGCGGAACCCCGGGCCGACACGTCGCCGAAGCTCTTCGAGTTGCTGTGGATCAGCCAGAAACTCACCTGCAGCCGCTGTCCCGCTCATCCCGATACCCGCGACAATCACCTCAAGCTCCCCGGTAGATGAGTCATGGATGCGCGCCACAATCGCATAGTCGCGAGTTACCGTCAGCAACGGTTTCTTCAGATCGAGTGACCAGTCTTTCGCTGCAGGGTTCGTTGCATCGGCAATCCAATAGGATTCGTCATCGCTCCCCGCAAAACGAAAGCGCAGTGGATTGATCGCGTGCATGGTCCATTGGTTATCCATGCCCCCCACCAGCACCGCAGGCCCTTGCCTCAAGTCATCCAGCGAGGTGGCCACGCTCATGCGCAGATGATTTTCGCTTCCCTTGCCCGCAAGCAGATCGGAGACGCGCATCGCCGCCGCCATATCCGAGAAGACAACGTTCTCTCCCAGCGACTCATGCTCCAGAAAGTTCGGGTCCGGCGAAATATGCCCGCCCGCTTTCATCGGCGACAACTGATTGACCAACTGGCCACCCACAACCTCCGACTTGGCCGTAATCGCGGCCTCGCCCCCGGCTCGTGGAACGCAGAACGTAATGGCACGATGTCCCGCGAGCAAAGGTGCCCAGAACTCTTCCGTCGCGCTAGGATGCATCCACCGCCAACCGAAAAATCCGGCAACGACGGCAACCCCTACAGCCGCGCCCAGCCAGAGCAAGCCTGCACCTCGTGCAGACCTGCTGGACCGAATCACGGAAGCGGCCTGCACCTCCGGCAGTGAAGGAGCCGTCGGAAGATCGGGCAGAGGTACGACGTGCGATCGCAGGCTATCCTGCCGCGGCCGGAACTCAGGCTCATAACTCCCCGGCAGCAGCTCGATCCGCATCTCGCTCTCGTGCGCTTCCTCGTGGTAGTACTGCGCAATCCGCTTCCGAATCTCAGCGACGGTGACGCGAACGATAGGGTCGGTGGCAGTGTCGTAGTCCGCCGGCCGGTCGAAGACGCGAATGCCCAGCAGCCGCTCCTTCAGGAACTCGCCACGACCCTCCAGCGCCTCCTCAACAATGAAACGGAAGAGTGCGGGGTACCGCTTGCTGTTACGGAAGTGCGTGGTCTGGAGCAGGCGATGCAGTTGCTGACGCACCGCCGCCTTCTCCTCTTCCGTAGTCGGGTTCCAAGCAATCCTGTCGTAGGTTTCAGTACTCATCGTGTTCTCAAATTCCTACGGCCAACAGCATAAGCCTTATATCGTGACATGACAAATCGTCTTTACCTGCTCTTTACCTTTACCCAAAATACCCAGTTTCCGCATATTTCTCCCGGTAAAGACCCGGTGCTATACCAGATGCCACCTATACATCCGTTGTCTGCGCTTCCTATAGTCCTCGGCGATCCAAAGAACTCTTCGTGGACGCCGTGAACCTTCCTCGGCGTCTGTCCATGCCGTTTCATCGCACCTAACAATACCGATCAAGGAAGCAACATGACATCCATCCATCGATTTAGTTCCACCTCCACCGGCCAGTGGACCCGTACCCTCCGCAGGATAGGTCACCTCGTGAGTCTACTCACGGTACTGATCTTCGCCTGCAGCAGAGCGTCAGCGCAGATCACGACCGCCGATATCGTTGGCACCGTCACCGACCCCACCGGCGCCCTGGTTCCCAACGCCAAGGTCAAGCTCGTCAACGTCGACACGCACGATCAGCGCGACGCTACCAGCAATACCAGTGGCGACTTCCAGTTCACTCTTCTGCCGGTCGGCCGCTACAACGTGACCGTCTCGGTCCCGGGCTTCAAGACCTCCACCATTTCGAACGTCGCCGTCGAAGCGGGCGACCGTGCCCGTGCCGACGTCAACCTCGCTACCGGTATCCAGAACGAAACCGTCACCGTAGAAGCAACCACTCCCCTTCTGCAAGCCGATAACGCCACCGTCAGTTCCACCGTCACCGCCAAGGCCGTGCAGGACCTTCCGCTCAACGGTCGTAACTTCGTCCAGCTCGTACAGCTTGTTCCCGGAGCCAACGAAGGCCCCGGCAACGGCCTCACCTCCGGCGGCCGTCCCGACGATCGCCGCGTCTCGGCCTCCTTCTCCGTCAATGGACAGGACGACACCCTGAACAACTACATCATCGACGGCGCGGACGACAACGAACGCATCATCGGCACCATCGGCGTTCGCCCGAACGTCGAAGGCATCCAGGAAATCACCGTCCAGACCAACAGCTACTCGGTCGAAGCAGGCCGCACCGCTGGAGGCGTAGTCAGCATCACCACCCGCTCCGGCACCAACCAGTTCCACGGCTCCGCCTACGAGTACTTCCGCAACGACGCACTCGATGCCCGCAACGTCCTCCAGCGCACCGGCCGCAAGCCAGAGCTTCGCCAGAACCAGTTCGGCGGCAGCTTCGGCGGCCCCATCATCCACGACCGCACATTCTTCTTCGGTGACTACGAAGGCTTCCGCCAGGTCTCTGGCCTGACCTACTCGAACACCGTGCCAACGGCCGACCTGTACAACGACCTCAACGGTCTTGCCGGTGGAACGCCGCAAGCCATCATCGCTGCTTCCAATAACGGAGTCGCAACCTACTGCGCCACCGTCACCACCTGCATCGACCCCATCGCCCTGAACTATCTCAAGCTCTATCCGGCGCCTACCAACTCCGGGCAGACCAACAACGAGGTCATCAGCCCCAGCAAGACGCAGTACAGCAGCACGGCAGATGCCCGCGTCGACCACCACTTCAACAGCAACAACCTGATGTTTGCCCGCTTCTCGTTTAATAAAACCGACACCTTCACCCCTCCCGGTCTCGGCAACGTCGGGGGTTTCCAGATCTCCGGCGGCCGTTATAACTTCTCCGGCCCGGCTACGGACAAGGCCTACCAGTACGGCCTTGGCTACACCCACATCTTCAACCAGAACCTTCTGCTCGATCTGCGCGCCACCTACACCCGTATCAACAACCTCTCGCTGCCGCTGAACTACGGTCAGAACGCGGACACCAAGCTCGGCTTCGGCCCGAACATGAACTTCAACACGCTGTCGAACTTCCTCACGCCTATCTCCTTCGGCTCCTTCCCGGACATCGGCGACGGTGCCTACGTGCCGCTGCAGGACATCGACAACACCTTCCAGTACTCCGGCACCCTCAGCTGGACGCTGGGTAACCACAGCGTAAAGGTGGGCGCACAGCTCATCCGTCGCCAGTCCCGCAACGTACAGAGCGCCTTTGCCGCTGGCCAGTATGGCTTCGGTCTAACCAACGACAACGCCACCGTCGCCAATCCGGGCGTCACCAACGTTCTGCAGCAAACCTACATCAACCAGCTCGCTTCTTCGCTGGTCGGCGCTTTCACCTCCGAAGGTCGCAACTACGATATCGATCCGCCTGACTACCGCTCGTGGGAGCCAAGCGGCTTTGCTCTCGACTCCTGGAAGGTGAGCCCCAAGCTCACCGTGCAGTATGGTCTTCGCTACGACGTCTTCACCCCCTTCACCGAAGCCCACAATCACATCTCGGACTTCGACTTCAACAAAGCGGTAGGTTCGAACGCTACGAACATCGGCTCGGCACTACTGGTAGCAGGTCAGAATGGCGTCAGCTCTACGGCTGGCATCAAGACCGACTACTCTAACGTCGCTCCGCGCATCGGCTTCTCCTACTCAGTAACGCCAACCATCGTCGTCCGCGGCGGCTATGGACTCAGCTACTTCCCCGGCAACTACACCTCAAACGCCGATCTGAAGAACGCTCCGTTCGTCAGCGTGTACTCGCCAAGCTGCGGCCAGTCGGATCTCGCGATCAAGCTGCAGACAGGCGCAGCCTATGGCAACCTGCCCACCTCGGGCTACAACTCGGCCTGCTTCACTGCCGCGAACGATTCCACGCACACCTTCGACGCGGGTCTGCCTCTGCCCACGCCTCAGTCCATCACCAGCAACGCTCTGTCCTTCGTTGCAGAAGACACTCATTTCCGCTCTGCACTGATTCAGCAGTACAACCTGCAGGTTGAAAAGCAGTTTGGTGCCAACGTCTTCACCATCGGCTACGTCGGCAACGTTGGACAGCATCTGCCTGAGACCATCAACGACATCAACCAGCCTGCACCCTTCAACCCCTTTGCCACCGGTGCAAGCAGCGCCTTCAAACTAGCTGGCCTTCTGCCGAACCTCGGCAGTGTCGGCTGGATGCAGAGCGAAGGCGTCTCCAACTACAATGCACTGCAGACCTCCTTCCAGCGCCGCTTCTCACATGGCCTGGCCTTCGATGCCAACTACACCTGGGCAAAGGACCTGAGCGACATCACCGGCTTCTCCGAAGAAGGAGACCAGGGATGGAGCAACGCCGATCCGACCCGCATTCGCCAGATCGACTATGGCATTGCGGAGAACGATATCCAGAATCGGTTTGCGCTCTCGCTCAACTATGAGCTGCAGTTCGGCTCGTCCTTCACCGGCATCAAGCGTGCCGCTCTTCACGGCTGGGAGATCAACACCATCACCGTCTGGCAGAGCGGTAAGCCCATCTCCATCTACAACGGTGGCAATACCGACTACGACACCAACCCCGCCGCTCCCGATTACAAGATCGTCTACGGCAACCGCGCGACTCCGGTCAACAGCGGTGGCAACGACCGTCCCAACAAGATCGCCAGCAACCACAACCCGCACACCCTCACCCAGTGGTTCAACACCTCGAACTACGCTCCTCAGGCGTTAGGAACGATCGGTTCGGCCAAGCGCAACTCCGAGTTTGGTCCGCGCTTCCGCCACATCGATCTGTCCTTGTTCAAAGACTTCGCGTTGACTCAGCGCTACACGCTGCAGTTCCGCGCCGAAGCCTTCGACATAACCAACACGCCTGATTACTTCATCCCGAACAACAACAACGGCGCAGCGCAGCTCGGCAGTTCGACCTTCGGCCAGGCTGGCAACGCCGTCGATCCGAACTACACTCCTCGCGAAGTGCAGTTTGCGCTCAAGTTGAAGTTCTAACCTGTTGCCTTGTACCCAGGCCGCCGATCCGATAGATCAACCTTCGGGTCGGCGGCCTTTTTGCTGTAAGCTTGTCCCACTCCAGGAGCACTCCCTTGTTGAAGATCTCAAGACGTAATCTCGCCCGCGTTCTCGGCGGCTCTGCCGCTTCGCTCTGTCTACCGCACACAGCGTCAGCCACACTGCTCAATGCACCTGCGCCAGATCCCTCGCCCGCACGCACCTTCCCGCAAGGCTTCCTCTGGGGCTCCGCAACCGCCTCCTACCAGGTCGAAGGCGCCATCCACGAGGGTGGCCGCGGCACCTCCATCTGGGACACCTTCTCCCACACTCCCGGCAAGACCTTCAACGGCGATACCGGCGACGTTGCCGATGACTTCTATCACCTCTATCCAAAAGACATCGAGTTGATGAAGTCCCTCGGCGTCAAGACCTTCCGCTTCTCCGTCGCCTGGACACGCATCTTCCCCAATGGCACCGGCGCACCCAACCAGCAAGGCGTCGACTTCTATCGCAGGATGATCGAAGCTCTGCTCGCCAAGGGAATTCAACCCTTCTGCACCCTCTACCATTGGGATCTGCCGCAGACCCTGCAAGACAAGGGCGGCTGGGAGAACAGAGACACGGCCAAGGCCTTCGCCGATTACGCAGGCTACACCGCAGGCAAGCTTTCCGACCTCGTCTCGCACTTCATGACCATGAACGAGATGAGTACCTTCGTCGAACTCGGCTACGGCACCGGAACCCACGCGCCCGGTCTCAAGGTCGGCCAGAAGCGCCTCGCGCAGCTCAACCATTACGTCGTGCTTGGTCACGGCATGAGTGTGCAGGCCATCCGTGCACAGACCCGGCCCGGCACAAAGATCGGCATCGCCGACAACATCACCGCGACCACTCCCGTCATCGAATCGCCTGAGCACATCGCCGCCACGCGCAAGGCCTTCCGTGAAGAGAACGCCATGTTCCTCACCGTTGTCGAAGAAGGCCGCTATACCGACCAGTACCTGAAGCGTCTCGGTCCCGACGCTCCAAAGTTCACCGCCGAGGAGATGAAAACGATCGCCTCCCCCATGGACTTCGTCGGCGTCAACATCTACACCCCAACCTACGTCCGCGCAGACAACTCCGAGAAGGGCTACGCCGTCGTCACCCCGCCCAAGTCCTATCCGCACATGTATAGCTCATGGCTCAACATCGGCCCTGAAGCTCTCTACTGGGGTCCCAAGCTCATCCACGAAACCTGGAACGTGAAAGAGCTCTACATCACCGAAAACGGCGCGTCCTCAAAGGACGAGGTCGCTCCCGACGGCGAGATCTACGACACCGACCGCGTGATGTATCTTCGCAACTACCTCACCCAACTCCATCGCGGCGTCTCCGAAGGCATCCCCGTAAAGGGCTACTTCCTCTGGAGCCTCCTCGACAACTACGAATGGGCTGACGGCTACGAAAAGCGCTTCGGCATCACCTACGTCGACTTCAAGACGCAGAAGCGCACACCCAAACTCAGCGCAAAGTTCTACAAGGACGTCATCGCAAAGAACGAGGTTCTTTAGGACTTACTTCTTCGCTGCATCCGTAAAGATGTTCTTCGGCAACATCGCATGAACGCCTACATTGCCATCGACCAGCTGTGTGATATCCATATCCACCGCAACACTCGAGAGCATGTAGGCGTCGTCGCGTGACATGTGCTTTTCCGTCACGAGAAAGTCGATCATATCGCGCAGCGCAAACTCGGTCGCCTCTTTCAAATCCGGGCTGAACCCCATCGAGATGTAATGCGTCGGCGTCTCCGCTCGCGGCCAGTTCAACGCTTCATGCTTGTGCAACACGAACTTGAACGTCCCCGTCAGGAACGTCTCCATCGCGGTGATATCGACCTCGCCATTGCCCTGCCCCGCATGACCATCGCCAGCGACAAACAAAGCACCCTTAGCCGCCACAGGGATATACAGCGTCGTCCCCGCGACCAGTTCCTTGTTGTCCATGTTGCCCGCATGTGAGAACGGAGGCGCACTATCCACACGCCCCTGACCCGGTGCCACACCCATGCTGCCGAAGAACGGATGCAGCGGAATATCGATCCCCGGCGCGAAGTGCCCGATCATCTTTGCGCGGTCCAGCGGGATAATGCGATTCCGGCTGTAGGGAAAGTCCATCGGCAAAAACCCACGATGCAATCCAAAGCCGTTACAAGCAAAGTTCGCGTCGATGTCCACCTTCAGTATCTGCACCTCGAGCACATCGCCCGGCTCCGCGCCCTCGATCGCCACAGGCCCCGTAAGAATGTGACCGCCTGGCCCCTTCTCGCTGTCAGGAATCGCCGCCTTGTAGATGACATCGTTGTACGCAGGAATATCTTCCGGCTTGATGCCGCGAGCCACCAGCCGCTCCGTCGACCCGCACGTCGACAGCGTCTGAATGCTCACCGTGTCGCCGCTCTTGACCGTGATCGCGGGCTTCGTCACCGCATAGTGACCCCACTCAATCGTGCTCGGCGTAGCGAGCAGCTTGTAATCCTGTGCAGACGCGGAAGACACACCAGCCAACGAAATCCCGGCAACAAGAAGCAGACGGCGCATGAACACCTCACAAATTTTGAAGAGACCTCTACAGCTTACCTGCGCCCCGGCCTATGCCGTTAGCCCAGCCCTAAGCCGTTACCACCGCCGCGTCCTCGTCTTGCACCGTCTGCGTCTCATTCGGGCTGCCATCCAGTCCCAGCACCACATTCAGCAGCCCCGGCAGCAACGCCTCCAGCCAAGCCAGCGTTAGATCGCGCGGGCTGAACAGCGCGTTCAGCGCAAATCCTTCCAGCAACGCCTCGATCGCCAGCGTCTTGCTCCGCGTCTCCGCGGAATCGTGCTTATTCGGGAAGAACTCCGCCAGCTCTTCTTCATGCACCATCACGCTCGCCGCAATGTGCTTATCGGCGAGTTCCTTCAGCAGATCAGGATGCCGCAGCGCGAACAGCTTGAACTCGATCTGCAGCAGTAGCGTCTGCCGGTCACAGATCTGCTCGATGATGTGCCTTTGCACTGCCGCAATCCGCGCATCTTCATCCACTGCAGCCGTCAGCCGTCCACGGATCTCTCGTGCGCGGCTCTGCATCGCACGCGTGCGCAGCGCGAGAAATACCTCAGTCTTATTGTCAAAATTTGCATAAAAGGCGCCGCGGCTGCGGCCCGCCTCCGACGCAATATCCTCAATCCGCGACGCCTCAAAGCCATCCCGCGCGAAGATCTTCTCCGCAGCCGCCAGCAGCGCGTTGCGCGTACGTTCAGAGCGCTGAACCTGCAGACTCACACGCGGAACGACCGCCGTTTTCGACGACGAAACCTTGCGCCGGATTGAAGCATCTGACACTAGAGCTTCGTCTTCCACAGACTTTTCCATCATCTTTTTGAACCGCGCGACCAGTTTCGAGCATATATACATGCGTGTATGTTTTCAAGAAGAGATGTTTCCGCACCCGTCTCCCCTAGATTTTGATTCCCGTATCCCACGCAGGTTGAGGTTACCCCTTATGTTCTACCGTTCGTTCTCGTCCAAGGCGCCTATCTTCGCCGCCAGCCTTTCTGCCGCCTCCTTGATCGTTCTGGCAGGCTGCAAGTCAGCCGCGCCCCCGCCGCCGGCAGCGGGCCCCGTACCCGTACAGGTCGGTACCGCCATCCAGCAAAGCGTGCCGGTCACCGGAGAGTGGGTCGCCCAGACCGACGGCTTTGTGAACGCCCAGATTCAGCCACAGGTCTCCGGCTACCTCATCCGCCAGGACTACAAGGAAGGCAGCGTCGTCGGCAAGGGACAGATCCTCTTCGAAATCGACCCCCGTCCCTTCCAGGCCATCCTCGACCAGGCCAAGGGTCAGGTAGCCCAGGCGCAAGCCAAAGTCGGTCTCGATGAGATAAACGTCAAGCGTGACACTCCCCTCGCCCAGGCACACGCCATCGCGCAGAGCACGCTCGATACCGAGACGCAGACCCTGCAGCAGGACAAGGCCAGTGTCGCCACCGCGCAGGCGCAGGTCGATGCCGCTGCTCTCAACGTCGGCTTTACCAAGGTCCGTTCCCTCATCGATGGCATCGCCGGACAAGCCGCGCTCCAGGTCGGCAACCTCGTCAGCACCTCCTCTGTGCTGACCTCCGTCTCGCAGGTTAGCCCTATCAAGGTCTACTTCTCCATCAGCGAGCAGGAGTACCTGTCCCTCGTCGAACGCGCCAAGCAGGGCGGCCACGCCGACCTCCTCAGCGCCGGCAACTCGCTGCCTCTGAAGCTCACCCTTGCCAACGGACAGGTCTACCCACAGACCGGCCGCATCATCTTCGTCGACCGCAGCGTCAGCGCGCAGACAGGTAGCCTCCGCATCGCCGCTCAGTTTGCGAACCCCGGCAATCTACTGCGCCCCGGCCAGTTCGGCCGCATCACCGCCCAGACCCAGATCCTGCAAAACGCCATCCTCATTCCGCAGCGCGCCGTGGCTGATCTCCAGGGCATGAACCAGGTATACGTCGTCGGTCCCGACAACACCCTTCACGTTCATACCGTAAAGCTTGGACCGCAGATCGGACCCAACATCGTGATCTCCGGTGGACTGCAGGGCAACGAGACCGTCGTCACCGAAGGCCTCGACACGCTCAAGGACGGCGAGAAGGTAACTCCTCAGCCTGACAAGGGACTCAACGCTCCCGACGCAACGCAAACCCAGAGCGGCCAGAACCAGTAAGGGAAGCAACCATGTCAAAATTCTTCATCCGCCGGCCCATCGTGGCCATGGTGATCGCCATCCTGATGGTGATCGGTGGAACCGTCACGGTGCTCAGCTTGCCCACCGCGCAGTTCCCCAATATCGTTCCGCCTGAGATCCTCGTGCAGGCGACCTACCCCGGTGCCGACGCCAAAACCCTCGAGCAGGCCGTAGCTACGCCCATCGAACAGCAGATGAACGGCGTCGACAACATGAACTACATGGAGTCCACCAACGCCAGCAACGGCCTCACCCAGCTGACCGTGGACTTCGACGTAGCCACCAACCCTGACACCGATCAGATTCTCTCGCAGCTCCGCGTCTCGACCGCCCAGTCGCAGCTGCCTTCGATCGTGCAGGTCGCCGGACTCACGGTGCAGAAGGCGCTAACCTCGCCGCTGATGCTGCTGACCGTCTCGTCGCCCAAGTCGACCTACGACGGCATCTTCCTCGCGAACTACGCCAACATCAACCTGGTGGACGCCATCACCCGCGTCAAGGGCGTCTCGCGCGTGCAGGTCTTCGGAGCCGGTCCGTACGCACTCCGCGTCTGGGTCAAGCCTGACCAGCTCGCCAAGCTCGGCGTCACCGTCCCGCAGATCACCGCTGCCCTCTCCACGCAGAACAACGTGAACCCCTCCGGCCAGATCGGCGGCGAACCTGTCCCCAGCGGACAGGAGATGACCTACACCGTTCGTACCCAGGGTCGTCTCGTCACCGAAGAAGAGTTCGGCAACATCATCCTGCGCTCCAACCCCGATGGCTCCATCCTGCACCTCAAGGACGTCGCCCGCCTCGAGCTCGGTTCGCAGACCTACAACCTCAACGGGCGCTTCGACGGCAAGCCCGCCGCCGTCCTCGCTGTCTATCAGCTCCCTGGCTCCAACGCCGTCGAGACCGCCAAGAACGTTCAGGCGGAACTCAAGACGCTCGAAGCGAGCTTCCCGCCTGACATCATCAGCGGCGTGCCGCTCGATACCACCAAGGCCGTCAACGCCGGTATCCACGAGATCATCGTCACGCTCGTCATTGCGCTCGCGCTCGTCATCCTGGTCGTCTACATCTTCCTCCAGGGCTGGCGCGCTACGCTCATCCCCCTCCTCGCCGTGCCCGTGTCGTTGATCGGTACCTTCATCGTCTTCCCGATGCTGGGCTTCTCCATCAACACGCTGTCCCTCTTCGGCCTCGTACTCGCCATCGGTCTCGTCGTCGACGATGCCATCGTCGTAGTCGAAGCTGTCGAACACCACATCGAAGAAGGCATGAACCCGGTCGATGCCAGCTACGCTGCCATGGAGCAGGTGTCCAGCCCGGTTATCGCTATCGCGCTGATTCTGTCAGCCGTGTTCATCCCCACCGCCTTCATTCCCGGCATCACGGGTCGTCTGTACCAGCAGTTCGCCGTCACCATTGCGATCTCGGTCATCTTCTCGGCCTTCAACGCCCTCACCCTCAGCCCCGCACTCTGCGCTCTCCTGCTCAAGCCGAAGACCGAGAAGAAGGGCCTGCTGCAGAAGTTCTTCAACGGCTTCAACAACCTCTTCGGCCGCGTCACCAACGGCTATGTTAAAGGCTCCGGCTGGCTCGTGCGCAAGTCCTTCGTCGTGGTCTTCATCATCCTCGGCGTCAGCGCACTCGTCCTGCTCATCGGCAAGCAACTCCCCGGCGGCTTCCTTCCGACCGAGGATCAGGGCTACGCCTTCGTGAACCTGCAACTCCCGCAAGGTGCGTCGCTGCAGCGTACGACCGAAGCCTCGGCTGACGTCGAAGCTGCCCTGCACAAGGTCCCCGGCGTGCAGAGCGTCATCTCCGTCGTCGGCTTCAGCCTTCTGTCGCAGACCCAGTCCACCTACAACGCCTTCTACTTCGTCACCTTGAAGGACTGGGACGATCGTAAGAGCAAGGATGAGCAGTTCACCGTCATCCAGGCGAACCTTGCCAAGGCGCTCGGCGGCATCAAGCAGGGCATCGCCTTCTCCTTTGCTCCTCCGGCCATCGCTGGTCTGGGAACCTCAGGCGGCGTCTCGCTCGTGCTCGAAGATCGCTCCGGCAACAGTGATCCGCAGTTCCTCACCCAGAACGTCTACAAGTTCCTCGGTGCAATCTCGCAGAATCATCAGCTGATCGCCGCTGCCATCCCGACCTACTACCCCGCTACGCCGCAGCTCTTCGTCGATGTCGACCGCGAGAAGGTGGCCCAGCAGCAGGTGCAGCTCTCCGACGTCTACACCACCATGCAGGCGTTCATGGGCGGCAGCCTCGTCAACTACTTCAACCGCTTCGGTCGCCAGTGGCAGACCTACGTAGAAGCCGAAGGCTCGTCCCGTACGAACATCGATAACATCGGCCAGTTCTACGTCACCGCCGCCAACGGCAATCGCGTACCGCTTTCGGCCCTCACCTCGGTTCGCCGAGTCACCGGCCCTGAGTTCACCACGCGCTTCAACGAGTACGAGGCCGCCAGCATCACCATCGTCGCTCCGCCGGGTGTCAGCTCTGGTCAGGTCATGGCCTACCTCGAGCAGACCTTCGCCCAGACCATGCCGAAGGGCATGGGTATGGACTACACCGGCCTCAGCTTCCAGGAAAAGAAGGCACAGGAAAGCATCCCTGCCTGGGTCGTCTACGCCATCTCCATCGTGCTCTGCTTCCTCATTCTGGCAGCACAGTATGAGAGCTGGTCGCTTCCCTTCGGCGTGCTGCTCAGCACTCCAGTCGCCATCCTGGGCGCGTATCTCGCTCTCTTCGGTCGGCATCTGGAAAACGATGTCTACGCGCAGATCGGTCTGGTCATGCTCATCGGTCTCTCCGCGAAGAACGCCATCCTGATCGTCGAGTTCGCCAAGGACGAATACGAGAAGGGCGCAACAATCTTCGACGCGGCCATGAGTGCAGCTCGGCTCCGCTTCCGCCCGATCATCATGACGGCCTTCGCCTTTATCCTCGGTTGCGTCCCGCTCTGGGTAGCCTCCGGCGCTGGCGGCGTCTCGCGTCAGATCCTCGGCACGGTCGTCATCGGTGGCATGTTGGCGGCAACGCTGATCGCCGTCTTCCTCGTGCCGACGACCTTCTCGCTGGCTGAGCGTGTCGCGCAGAAGTTCTCCAGCGCGCACAACGCCAGCCTCGACTCCGACCACGACGCCGGTCCGCCACGCGGCGATCGCTACGGCCAACCGGTACCTCACCAGAAGAACCCCTCGGACGGAGGTCACGCTTGAAACGCCTAACTCTATTTACCGTCAGCGCAGCTTTGGCGACGACCCTCGCCGGCTGCAAGGTCGGGCCCAACTACAAGCGGCCCGTCGTCAACACCCCCGCAGAGTACCGCGGGGCCATGGCACCCGACGCCACCAACGGCGCCTCCGCCACGCCGCTCGGTGCACAGAAGTGGAACGATGTCTTCACCGATCCCGTCCTCCAGGCCCTCATCACCGAGGCCCTGAAGAACAACTTCGACGTGAAGATCGCCGCGGACCGCGTCCTCGAAGAAAAGGCAGCCGTCGGCGTCACCCGCGCCGGCCAGTTCCCCACGCTCTCCGGCGGCGCAAGCTACGACGCTGTATCCTTGCCCGGCGGCCTGCTCAGCGGACTCAGTGGCAATAACAACAACAGCAGCAGTGGCAGCAGCAACTCCAACAGCAACAACTCTCGCTCCAACCTGTACTCGGGCGGACTTACGGCATCGGCTGCCTGGAACCTCGACTTCTGGGGCATGTACCGCCGCATGACCGAGGCTCAACGCGCCGAGTATCGCGCCACGCAGTGGGCGCAGCAGACCACCTACTCCACCCTCATCGACGAGATCGCCACAGACTACTACCAGCTGCGTTCCCTCGATGCGCAACTTGCCGCCACGCGCCAGACCATCGACGCACGCAAGCAATCGCTCGACCTCACCAACACGCTGAACAACGGAGGCAGCGGAACACTCGCCGATGTTCGCCAGGCCGAGGAGCTCTACTACACGGCACAGGCCGAGGTTCCCTCGCTCGAGCAGCAGATCGCGCAGACTGAAAACAACATCGGTCTTCTGCTCGGTCGCAACCCCGGCCCCATCCTGCGCGATGTCACAGCCTCCACGGACATCATGGCCAAGGCTGCCCACCCGGTAGCCGTTCCGGTCGGTCTTCCCTCGGAATTGCTTGAGCGTAGGCCCGATGTGCGCCGCGCAGAAGAGCTGCTGATACAAGCGAATGCAAACATCGGCGTGGCAAGAGCACAGTTCTTCCCTTCCCTCTCACTCTCTGACACCGCAGGCACGTCTTCTTCGCAGTTGAAGAAGATCTTCGACTCCGGCAACATCTACACCTACGCAGTCGGTTCCTTGTCGCAGCCCATCTTCGACGGCGGCAAAATCCGCAACAACTATCGCGAGGCCCAGGCCAAGGACAAGGAACTTCTCGATACCTACCAGCAGACCATCGCCGGTGCGTTCCGCGACGTCTCCAACGCTCTCGTCGCCTACTCCAAGTCCCGCGAATACCGCGAGCAGCAGGAGAAGCTGGTAGCTTCTTCCGCCGACGCCGTGCGCCTCGCGCGCATGCGCTTCAACGCCGGAGCGACCAGCTACCTCGAGGTCCTCACCAACGACACCACCCTCTACAACGCACAGCTCTCCCTGGTCACCGCACAGCAGCAGGAGGCTCAATCCCTCGTCCAGCTCTACAACGCTCTGGGCGGCGGCTGGTAAAAGCACGAAGCAACTCAAAAAGCATGAAGGGACTTGAGCATCGCTCAAGTCCCCTTTTCTGTTCAGAATCTCCGAAGAGCATCTACTTCTGCACTCGCCGTCGCATTAGCCCTACTCCCTACTCCCTGTCCCCCTACTTCTCCCCCATAGCATCATCCCCCAGTACTAACGCCACCGCACTCCGCAGCCGCGCCGTATTTCCGTCATACGCAGGCCGCAACAAAGGAGGCTTCGTGAACGCATTCTTCTTCATGTGCGCCTCCACAATCGACCCGAACTGGTGCCACACCGTCGTGATGTCGCCCACCACCACAATCTCTTTCGGCGCCAGCGCCACCGCAATCAGCCGAATCCCGCGCCCCAGGTTCTCTGCCATCTTGGTCATCGCCTGCACCGCGAACGCATCGCCACTCTGCGCTAGCTTCAGCAACGCCTCAAACGTGATCGGCACAGCCGACTTCACCAGCTCGCCGTAGTACCCCACCGCCGCACGATTGGACGCCACCACCTCCCAGCACCCCTGGCTGCCACATGCACACGGAGGCCCATCCGGCGCAATCTGCACATGCCCAAACTCCCCCGCGAGTCCGCTCTCTCCACGCAGTAGCTGCCCGTTCGCAAAGATCCCCGTGCCGATACCCTCGGCCACATTCACCACCACCAGATCGTGCAGCCCATCGCTCCCGCCGAACCAAACCTCGCTCAGCGCGCAGGCATTTGCCACGTTGTCCATCTTCACGCGCAGCCCTGTCGCGCGCTCCATCTTCGACTTCAAACTCAGCACAGGCCAGTTAAGGTTCGGCGCAAAGATCAGCTTCTGTAGATGCACGTCTGCGCGTCCCGGCAGGCTGATGCCAATGCCATCGAACGACAAATCCTCATGCGCCGCCAGCAATTTACGAATCGCATTCACGATGGCGTTCAACGCCTTCGTCGCGCCATCCGGCACCATCACCACCTGCTGCGTTACGATCTTCCCCGCAAGGTCCGTCACCGCAATCGTCGTCTGTGCCGGATGAATATCCAGCGCAATGATCGCCCGCTTCGAGTTGATCTCCAAAAACGTCGGCCTGCGTCCACGCGGCAGATGCCCCACCGCTCCCTCGACGATCCAACCCTCTTCGATCAGGTCTTCGACAATCAGCGAGATCGTGCTCCGCTGCAATCCCGACACGCGCGACAGGTCTGCTCGAGAGATCGGCTGCTTGGTGCGGATCAGGTTGAAAATCAGATTTCGATTGATCCTGCGAGGCGTCTTGTTCGACGCCGTCTGCGTTCGATTAAAGCTAAAGCGCTGCAAGGGCGGGCCTCCGCACGGCTTAACAGGATGATCGCAAAGGACTCTCAACTACACGTCCATCCCTGCGGTCATTTTCACCGTACACGTTTATATCAGCCACGCAACACATTTGTACTCCGTGCGAACAAAAGAACGATCACACCCATGCTCTGCCCTTGCAAAAGGGATATTCATTTCGTGCTGCATGGCAAAAGAGAACCCTGTCATCCTGAGCGTAGGTTGGAGCGCACTTTGCGCCAACCGCAGCCGAAGGACCCGAGGAAGCCTGTCGCAACACAAAAGCTCGAAGCTTTCTTGCCTGCAAACTCGACCGCCTCTCCCTCAACGTTGCAGCCGACGTGAGGTCTGATGCCGACAGGACGCGCCCCAAATCTTTACACCCACAAGACCGGCTGCCGCACGGGATAATTCCGCACAATCTCCCCTACCGTCGGATCAGGATTGAGACTCTTCCACAACGCCAGCCACTCCGCGTCCTTATACGCTAACCCTGCAAACAGCAGGCTCGGCTGCCGCACCGGCAACTCCTCAAAGTGCTGCACGTCGAACGGATACGGCCACAGCTTCTTGTCCGCAATAAACGGAGCCATGTACGCAACGGCCTTCCGCAGCCCGCGCCCATCCGACGTTGTGAACGCAAACAGATCGTCTGCCCCACCGGGCACCGAAAGTATCTGCGCAACCGTTGCCAGCACATCCAGATCGAACAGCGAGTAGCTATACGGCTTCGTCCGCGCTACCTCCAGCGGCAGGCTGCCGTTCGCCGCGATCTGCTCCGGAACCAGCCTCTCCCGGAACCGCTGCCTGCACTCTCGCTGCAACGCCGCATTCCCTGTAAACCGCGAAAACTCCGCCACCTGCATCACCCAGCAGCTGCCATGGTTGTTCTTCTGGTCGCGCTCTTCCTGCCCATTCGCTGAAGTCGTCAGCCACTTCAGATAGTCGCCGAACCACGCCCGCAGATCGAGATTCTCCTGCAACGAGAACACATCGGTTCCCGCCATCAGTAATCCTGCCGCCCGCACCGGCTCTACCAGATGGATCGTGTCGATGATCCCGATACCGCGCCCCTTGTTCACACCGAAGATCGCCTGCGCATACTCCAGGTTCGGATTCATCTTCGTCGCCGGATCCAAAAACCAGGCTCGCAGATGCACCGCAGCCTGCTCCGCATACCGCCGCTGCCCCGTCACCTTCCACGCCGCCGTCAGCGCGGGCACCATCACGCTCATCCGCACCATCGCCTCCCGGTGCTTCGTGAAGTTGTCCGGGTTCGTGAACCCGTCCTGCCGTAGGTACGGTCCGTCCGGATGCTCCGGGTCAGGCCACCAGTAGTCGCCTTCCGAGAAAAAATCATGCAGCCCGCCAGCACTGCGAACCCCATGCGAGGCCGTGATCGTCACCGGCTCTTCTTTCAGAAATCCATTCGCCGCCCGTACAATCCGCGCGCGATCCACCTTCGCCACATCGATCCCAACCTCCGGAGCAGCGTAGGAAACCCGCGGGGCTGCGGCAGCAGCCACAGCCGCAGCCGTGCCTCCCAGAACGAACCGTCGACGACTCAAACTTCGAACCAAAGCACCCATGCTGTTGCCCCACTCCTCCCCCGCAGCGTCCGGCAACCGTCCGCTCAACGCCGCTGCTCCCATAGTTATACGGCCTCTCACACCCTCGCCCCATGAACCGGCCCACCGCCTTGCCAATTCAGGACAAGCGGACCATCTTCCTTCCCCGTCGTCCCCCGCCGACACTATCTGCTGGACAAACGCACCCCCGAGTGTGCAATATTCCGTGCATCACCTAAGCACGCAGCATACAGCAGCAGCAGTCGGAGCTAGTCAACCGGGGCATCAACTTACCTCAACAGGCATCGCAAACAATCGAACCTATAGTAATTTCCGATAACAACCATCGAATCTTACGATAAGTTGACTACACAATCTCTCGCTATCCTGTCTACACTGATCGAAGGATGTTTTTTTAGAGATTGGCCGCGCTGAAACTCCGAGCAACCGTGGCCGCAGGAGAATCGAAACCATGTTGATGCAGGAGCACGGAGAAGCGACCGTCGACACCACCGCGACCCCAGCGGCCAAGGTCCAACCCAAATATCGCCAGATCGTCGAAAGTCTGCGCACCAGCATCACCACCGGCCAGTATCGAAACGGCGGCCGCCTGCCCAGCGAAGCCGAACTCGTGCGCCGCTTCGGCGTCAGCCGCATGACCGCCGTCAAAGCCGTGCAGCAGCTCCAGCAGGAAGGTCTGCTCGTTCGTCGCGCTGGCTCCGGAACCTACGCCGCCGAGTTGTCCCGCAGCCTCAAGCCCGTCTTCGGCCTCATCATCCCCGACCTCGGCAACACAGAAATCTTCGAGCCCATCTGCAAAGGCATGACCGGCTCACCCTCCACCGCCGCCGGCCAGGGCTGGTCCCTCGCCTGGGGACACTCCTCCACCCAGACAGCCAACAAGGAGTTCGAAGCCGAGCAGCTCTGTCGTCAGTACATCGATCAGCACGTCTCCGGCGTCTTCTTCGCTCCCCTTGAGTTCGGCCCACGCCGCGACGCCGTCAACCGCCGCATCCTCAAAGCCCTCAAAACCGCGCGCATCCCTGTCGTCCTGCTGGATCGCTCCGCCATCGAGTTCCCCGGCTGCAGCGAGCACGACATCGTCGGCCTCGACAACCGTCGCGCCGGATGGATGATGACCGAACACCTCCTCCGCACCGGCGCCCGGCGTCTCGGCTTCTTCGCCCGCGAAGGCTCCGCCGAAACCGTCGACGATCGCATCGCTGGCTTCCGCGGAGCCCTCTACGCTCACGATGTCCCCCTGCGCAAAGGCCAGGTCGTCCGCGCCGACCCCGCCGACATCCACGCCGTCGACGAGGCCCTCAAACGCGAAAAGTTCGACGCCCTGCTCTGCGCCAACGACCACACCGCCGCGCGCTTGATGCGCACCCTGCACAGCCTCAACATCAAAATCCCCCAGGACCTCCGCATCGCTGGCTTCGACGACGTCCGCTACGCCGAGCTCCTCCCCGTCCCGCTCACCACACTTCACCAGCCCTGTCTCCAGATCGGCTCGGCTGCCATCGCCGCCATGCTCGACCGCATCGCCAACCCTACCCTGCCGCCCCGCTCCATCCTGCTCAACGGCCACGTTGTCATCCGCCAGTCCTGCGGCTTCGACGCCTCGGTCACCACCGCATGAGCCCCTTCACCCGCAGAGACTTCGTCGCCCTCGGCGCAGCCGCTCTGGCTGCCCTGCCGAAGTCTCTGCGCGCGCAATCCCCGGACGCGATCGCCACTAAACTCGCCGCCGACCCCATGCGCCCGCAGTTCCACCTCCTCCCCGCCCGCAACTGGATGAACGATCCCAACGGCCCCATCTACTTCGCCGGCAACTATCACATGTTCTTCCAGTACAACCCCCTCGCCGCCACCTGGGGAGACATGAGCTGGAACCACGCCATCAGCAAGGACATGGTCCACTGGCAACTCCTCCCCGTCGCCATGACCCCCACCCCCGGCAGCTACGACTCCTTCGGCGTCTTCTCCGGCTCCGCCATCGCCGTCGGCAAGCGCGTCTATCAGGTCTACACCGGCACCAAGCAGGGCCCAAAAGACCTCGCCACCATCGCTGGCGATCCCAACAACGTGCAGGAGTCCCAGTGCCTCGCCTGGTCCGACGACCCGCGCCTCATCCACTGGACCAAGGCCGACAACCCCATCATCCCGCTCCCTCCCACCGGCATGAAGATCACCGGCTTCCGCGATCCCTCCGTCTGGAAGCAAAACGGCGTCTACTACATGACCGTCGGCTCCGGCGAAGCCCAGGTTGGCGGCTGCGTCCTCCTCTATCGCTCCAAAGATCTCCACACCTGGGAGTATCTGCACAAGCTCACCAGCGGCACCTGGAACGGCAAGCCAACCCAAAACCCCTGCGACGACGGCGAGATGTGGGAGTGTCCCGACTTCTTCCCCCTCGACGGCAAACACGTCCTCATCTACTCGACCCTCGGCAAGGTCTTCTGGCAGTCCGGCAAACTCGACGAAGCCACCATGCTCTTCCACCCCGAGCACACCGGCCTCCTCGACCTCGACGCCTTCTACGCTCCCAAAACCCAGCTCGACGCCCACGGCCGCCGCATCCTCTGGGGCTGGATTCCCGAGCGCCGCAGCGAGGACGCCATGCGCTCCGCAGGCTGGAGCGGCATGATGAGCCTCCCCCGCATCCTCAACCTCGACCCCGACGGCATCCTCCGCATCACCACCCCGCAACAGGTCAGCGCACTCCGCGGCACCGCCCAACCGCAGCTCGAAAGCCTTACCGGCATCCGCAAACTCCTGCCCGGCGCCTCCGGGGAACTCCTCTGCACCGGCCGCAAAGGCAGCGCCTTCGAGCTCCAGCTAAGCTGTCCCGAGCTCCCCGAGCTGCTCCGCGTCAAGTACCTCCCCGACACGCACAGCTTCCTCGCCGACGGCAAAGAGATCAAGCTCCAGCCCGCCGACACCCCCACCCTCCATGCCTACATCGACGGCTCCGTCATCGAACTCATCCTCGGCGAGCGCATCGGCTACACCAAGCGCTTCTACTACACCGCCCCCACGGCCCCGGACGTCCAGCTCTCCGCCACAGGCGCAGGCCTCACCTCGCTAGACGCCTGGCAAATGCACCCCATCTCCCCCAACCGCCTCACCACCCTATAACCGTCAGACCGGGCACCCACCGCTTACCCAAACCGGGCATCACCCTCTAACCCAAACCCGGCACCCACCCTTTTTGTCATTCCGTAGCGAAGCGGAGGAATCTGCATCTGTGTAGCGACGTGCGAAGCACGAGCCTACCCACTCCAATCTCAAACACTCTTAGCTCCAGGCTGAACAAAACCCCTGCACCCAAGCTCAGCGCCCGTCCACGACAGCCACAGCCCCCACCATCCCCTCCACCCGCCTCCGCCGCAAAATCCCTGCCGTCACCAGCACCATCACCAACCCCACCGGCAGCGGCTCCAGCAGCGTCATCGACATCCGATACAGCGGGTTCGCATACATCACCTCAAAGTGGCGCGCCTCCGCAATCTTGGCGTCGAGCGCAGCGCCCTGCAGTCCAGAATGTTCCGCCTGTTTTACCAGACTGGCCGTGTAGTCATGCGCAAAGTTCTTCTCCACCGTCGCCACCAGCACCTCCCACATCGCCACATAGCAGGCGCACGTCATCAGCATCATCAGCGCACCCGCCGCAAAGGCACGCCCAAAGCTGATAAAGCCGCCCAGCTCCATGTCGCGATACTGCTTCACCCCCACAAACACGACCAGGAAGCTCAGCACCATCGTGGTGTAGCCCACAGCCATCGCCACGCCATTGCTCGTCTTCAGCAGATGCTCAAACGGCACCGTGGCCGCCCCCAGCACCGCCAGCACGACACCGCTCAGCAGACCGTACTTCAACACATACTTCTTCATCTCTTACCTCCGTATGCGGACCGTCTCAGACTCCAAAAACGTTAGCTCCCTTGGCCCGTCACCCCACTTTGCGGAAAACCAACCCGCAGCGCGTCATACTTTCGCATGATTTCTTCTGAAATCCTCAGAATCATCCCAAAGCACGAGCTTCAGGACAGCAGCCCAAGCTCTTTGCCGCGCAGCACAGCCTCCGTCCGCCGCCGCGCCCCCAGCTTGTCGAACGCCCGGCTGCAATGCGTCTTCACCGTGTTCTCGCTCACAAACAGCGTCTCGCCAATCTCGCGATTGCTCAGCCCCCGCGCAACCAGTTCCAGGATCTCCAGCTCTCGCCGCGTAATCCCCAGCCGCTCGCGAGCGGCCTCATCCTTCGCGAAGCTGGGTACGGCAGCAGGAACACTCACTTCCACGATCCGCTCCCGTGGAGCCAGCAACCGCGTCCCCAGCCAGATCCCCGTCCCTGCAAACAGAATCGCGATCAGCACGCCATAGATCGCCACCGAGTGCTCCAGCACCACAAAGTGAAACTCCGTCCACTGCAGCAGAGTAACGAGCACGCCTCCTGCCAGCCCGAAGATCAACACCTGCTTCCGCATCGCACCCTCTTCAAAAAGCTTGCTGCCATCGTATCGCGCACCCTTCCTTCGCGGCTATCTGCTTTTGCACCACCTCCCTACTCCCTCCTCCCTATTCCCCACTCCCTGCTCTATGTGTTTGAATCATCCTGCGAAAGCATTCGGAGATTCTTTTGAACAAATATCTGTTGAAGGCCACAGCCGTGGGAGCGCTCGGCGGGCTCCTGTTCGGTTTCGATACCGCAGTCATCGCAGGCGCAAACGACCAGCTGACCACCGTCTTTCACCTGACGCCGACCACGCTCGGCCTCACCGTCTCCATCGGCCTCTTCGGCACCATCCTCGGCGCCATGACCTCCGGCGTCCTCGGCCAGAAGATCGGCGGCCGCGAAGCCCTCCGCATCATGGCCATCCTCTATCTCGTCTCGTCCATCGGCTGCGCCTTCGCCTGGAACTGGGACGCCCTCATGGTCGCCCGCTTCGTCGGCGGCATCGGCATCGGCGGCTCCTCCGTACTCGGCCCCGTCTACATCGCGGAACTCGCCCCGGCCAAATGGCGTGGTCGCCTCGTCGGCACCTTCCAGATCAACATCGTCATCGGCATCCTGCTCGCCTACCTCTCGAACTACATCATCACCATCCTGCACACAGGCGCTCTGCAGTGGCGTTGGGAGTTCGGCGTAGCCATCCTGCCCTCGCTCTTCTTCCTCATCCTGCTCTACACCATCCCGCGCAGCTCCCGCTGGCTCGTCACCACCAACCAGACCGACGAGGCCCTCGAAGTGCTCAAGCTCATGGGCTCGCCCGACTCCGAAGCCGAGCTCCAGGAGATCATCTCCTCCGTCCACCTTGAAAAAGGCTCCACCTCCGAGCCGCTCTTCCAGGGCAAGTACAAGCTGCCCATCTTCCTCGCCATCTCCATCGGCATGTTCAACCAGCTCGCCGGCATCAACGCCATCCTCTATTACTCGAACTCGATCTTCGCCGCCGCCGGCTTCAAGGACACCTCCGCCGCGCTTCAGAGCGTCGCCATCGGCCTCGTCAACCTCTTCGCCACCTTCCTCGGCATGACCCTCATCGACAAGCTCGGTCGCAAGACCCTCATGCTCATCGGCTCCGTAGGCACGGCCATCGCCCTCGCTGGCGTGGCTGGCATCTTTGCGACGAACTCCCACCAGAACCTGCTCGTCTGGTGCCTCATGCTCTTCATCGTCTTCTTCGCCGTCTCGCAGGGAGCCGTCATCTGGGTCTACATCTCCGAGGTCTTCCCCTCCCGCGTCCGCTCCAAGGGCCAGAGCCTCGGCTCCAGCTCCCACTGGATCATGAACGCCATCATCGCCTTCGCCTTCCCCCTGATCGCCGTCCGCTCCCACGCCGCCCCATTCGTCTTCTTCGCCGCCATGATGGCCGTCCAGTTCCTGGTCGTCCTCTTTATCTACCCCGAAACCAAAGGCCAGACCCTCGAAAAGATCCAGGCCAACTTCGGCATCCACTAAGAAAGATTGCCGCCAGGACCGACCCCACCCACGAATTGTCATTTCGACCGAAGCATCGCAGCTTTATCGCGATGCGCAGCGGAGAAACCTGCTTCTGCGCCAGCGATGTGCGAAGCACGAGCCTATCCCTCCCCTATCTCGTCCACTCTTATCTCTAAGCTGAACAGAACCCTGCGCACCCTGCCTCCCCTAAGAATTGTCATTTCGACCGAAGCATCGCAGCTTTATCGCGATGCGCAGCGGAGAAACCTGCTTCTGCGCCAGCGATGCGCGAAGCACGAGCCTATCCCACTCCTATCTCGTCCACTCGTATCTCTAGGCTGAACAGAACCCTGCGCACCCTAAGAATTGTCATTTCGACCGAAGCATCGCAGCTTTATCGCGATGCGCAGCGGAGAAACCTGCTTCTGCGCCAGCGATGTGCGGAGCACGAGCCTGTCCCTCTCCTATCTCGTCCACTCTTATCTCTAAGCTGAACAAAGCACCAACCACCTCAACCGTACGCCCCGATCCCTAGCTTTTCCTGTCAACCCCCAACAACCCTGCAAAACAGAAATCCCCAACAACCACGCGGGTTTTCTCTCCAAAAGTAATTGGATGTTTGGTAGTTGCGATTCTCTATAATAGAAATAAAGAACAAAAAGCCGCCCGGCATAAGCAGGGCGGCTTTTCTAATGGACAGGTCCAGACCAAACAGGCAGAAGTCCAGACTTAACTCCCTCCAGCTCAAGACTTTGAGACTAAAAGTACGAGGGGGGAGGTGGGGGTACTTACGGGGTCGTCGTCCTATTCGCACCCGGAATCTGATGCGCAGCAACCACCGAAGCAGCAGCTGGCTTCGGCGCAGAAGCATTCGGCTTGAAAAGCGCGTTATAGCAGAACTGAATCCCAATCACCGTAAGCCAGAGACTCAACACCAGCCGCAACGTGCGGTTCGGAATCTTCGGAGCAAATCCCGAAGCCAGAACGCCACCAATCACACCGCCGATCGCCATCTTGATCAGAATCGCCGTCGCATAATGCCCACCAATCATGTGAACACCGCTTCCAACCAGCGCAATCACAAGCCCGAAAGCAAGATCTGTACCAACAACCAGCGGCGCAGACAGATTCGTCATACTGAGCAGCGCAACCGTTCCAAGAGCTCCAGCACCTGAAGACGAGAACCCGACCTCAGCGCCAATCGGCAGCATAATCAAACCGATCAGCTTCGCACGGTCCTTGTTCGGTCGAGCAATGCCAGCAGGCCGGAAATGCCGATAAATATGCCAGCCTGACGTAAAGATGATGATCGCGCCCAGCGCAAAGTAAAGCGCAGCACGAGGTCCGCTGCTGGCAACATGCTTGAACATGATGGAGCCAAAGATCACTCCCGGCAAACCGCCGAGCAGCATAAAACCCAGCACGCGATAGTTCACCTGCTTGCGAACAACCTGCGCCGGAACCACGATGAGCTTCACAATCGCCGAATACGCCAGCGCTGTCGAGACCGCAATCTCCAGCGGCACATGCAGAAACAGAATCAGCAGCGGCGCTGTAATCACGCCCGCGCCAACGCCTGTAAGCGCGATGACGACGGCGATAAGGAATCCAATGATGTAGTCCATGGTGAGGCTGGCTTGCCTTCCGGGAACGAAGTCCCTGCACTTCTACTGGCTTTGTACGACGAGGTCTAGTGGCTTTCGGAGGCGTCGCTCGCAGGCGAAATATGAATGCCGCACTCTAGCTTCTGGCCGCCCCAGCGGCCAGAACGAGGATCGTTCGGATCGAGTGGCAGCGTCGTACAAGGCTCGCAGCCGATGCTCGTATAACCCTTGTCGTACAGGCTCAATAGCGGCACATCATGCTCCATCGCATACGTCCAGACATCCCTCGCGTTCCACTCCGTGAGCGGAGAAAGCTTGCGGATGCTGCGACCCGAGGGCAACGTAAAGTCATCAATCTCTTTCAACGCAGCTCGGCTCTTGGCCTGCTCGCGACGCAGCCCAGTGAACCACACGTCGTAAGCCTCGAGCGCAGCGAACAGCGGCTTCACCTTGCGAATACCGCAGCACTTGCCGGGGTCGCTCTGGTTCAGAATGCCGAACTGCGACTCCTGCTCTGCAACTGTGATCTCGGGTTGAAGGCTCGTGAGGTTCATGCGCCACTCGCTCGCCATGCGATCGCGATACTCATAGACCTCGGCGAAGTGATAGCCAGTATCAAGGAACACCACCGGAATATCCGCTAGGTGACGCTGCACCATATGGAGCAACACCATGTCTTCCGCCTGAAAGCTGTTTGTCAGCACGAGCTTGCCAGTCGCCGTGGCAATGGAATCCGCGACAAGCTGCTCTGCCAAAGCAATCTTTTCTACCGTGCTTGGAACCGCAGCGACGTCACTCACGCGCGACCTCCATTCAGGATGCCTTCAGTCTGCAGATGCTCAATGAGCGCGCCGGTTGCAGCGAAGGTCTTCGCGTCGAAGGTTGTGAAGTCGCGTAGCGCCGCACCTGCAGCATCAGACAGATCGCCTTCCACCAGCACGATCAACCCAAGCGCCAGCAGCGCATGCAGTGTCTTCTCCGCCAGCACAGCGGTGCGAACGACCAAAGCGCCTTGCGCAAGCAAAGCATGTTCCACCTCGCCAATGTCGAGCGACGACGTTGCAGAAAAAGCGATCAGCGCGGGCTTGTGCGCAGCGTTCGCCTGCTCATTCGAAAGTCCTCTGCGGATCATGCCCGCAGCCAACGTCGCATTGCTGTGTGGATCGATCAGAATGAAGTTGCCGGTCGCTCGGTTTTCGGCGTAGGGATCGAAATACAGCGCGCGTGTGAGCTCAATCTCAACAGTACCGATGTCGTTCATCCCCAGCGCATTGACGGCCTCGTCCGCAAAGGTCTGAATGTTCGTCCGATGCTGTACGCGCGTCACGCGCGCAGGGATCGTCGCAGAACCATGCTTCAGCAGATACGGCGTATGCGTCTCGAGGCGGCTCTCGTTGAACCACACCAGCGAAGCTTCAAGCGCCGATGCGCGCCGCGGTTGCGAATCCGGTGTCGTGATCATGTCGCCACGGCTGATATCGAGCTCGTCTGCCAGCGTGAACGCAATCGACAACGGTGCAGTCGCCTCAGCAAGGTCGCCATCGAAGGTAGTGATAGCCGTGACCACACTGCTACGACCCGAAGGCAACGCTGTCACCGTATCGCCAGGACGCAGAGTACCCGAAGCAATCTGACCTGCAAAACCGCGGTAGTCCTGGTTCGGGCGGATCACACGCTGCACGGCCATTCGGAACGGCTCATTTGCAACATCAGTCCACACAGGAACCGTTTCAAGATGTCCCAGCAGCGTGGGTCCTTTGTACCAGGGCGTGCGCGTGCTGGCCTCGACGACGTTATCTCCATCGAGTGCCGACACTGGAATCGTGGTCAGCGAGGAGTTGCCATACTGTTTCACCAGCGCAGCAAAGTCGCGCTCGATCGTGCGGTAGGTCTCCTCATCAAAACCTACGAGGTCCATCTTGTTCACTGCCGCAACGAGATGACGAATGCCCAATAGCGACGCGATGTACGCATGACGGCGCGACTGCGTAAGTATCCCCTTACGCGCGTCGATCAAGATGATCGCCAGATCAGCAGTAGAAGCGCCCGTCGCCATGTTTCGCGTGTACTGCTCGTGACCTGGAGTGTCCGCGATGATGAACTTGCGACGCTGTGTGGCAAAGTAGCGATAGGCGACGTCGATAGTAATACCCTGCTCGCGTTCCGCTCGAAGGCCATCGGTGAGCAGAGCAAAATCGATCGCGGGCTCACCATTCGCAGTAACGGCGCTGCCCTTGCCGGTCACAGCGCGCACCTGGTCTTCGTAGACCGAGCGCGAGTCATACAGCAGACGACCAATGAGTGTGGACTTGCCATCGTCCACCGAGCCTGCAGTGGAGAACCGGAGCAGGTCCTTAGTCTCTTCGGAGCGAAGGAAGTCTTCGATGGCAAAGTCAGTTGCGGGTTCGAGAACTGCGTCAGTGAAAGACATTTTAGAAGTAGCCCTCGCGCTTCTTGATCTCCATCGAACCGTCGGTATCGTGGTCGATCACGCGGTTGGCGCGCTCGGAGCTGCGGAAAGACAGCAGCTCCGCAATGATCTTGGGAATGGTATCGGCATCGGAGCGAATGGCGCCGGTGCAAGGGCTGCAGCCGAGCGAGCGCAGGCGCGACTTTACCATCTGCACCTCTCCGGGAAGCGACTTGACGAATGACTGCTCGACAGGTATCAGCGAGTCTCCGCGCACGATCATCTCGCGCTCCTTTGCATAGTACAGAGGCACGATGGGAATGTTTTCGAGCAGGATGTAATGCCAGATGTCCAGCTCAGTCCAATTGCTGAGCGGAAATACGCGAATGCTTTCGCCAGGCGAAATGCGCGCGTTGTAGAGGTTCCAGACCTCAGGCCGCTGATTCTTGGGGTCCCACTGACCTGCCTTATCGCGGAAAGAAAAGATGCGCTCTTTCGCGCGCGACTTCTCTTCATCGCGCCGAGCTCCACCGAAGGCTGCGTCGAAGCCGCCGTTGCGCAGACCATCAAGAAGCGACTGCGTCTTCAGCAGGCCGCAGCAGCGCTGCGTGCCGAGTACAGCAGGGTTTGCGCCATTGGCAATAGCGTCTTCGTTGCGCCAGACATGCAGATCGAGATCGAGTTCCCTCGCCAGGTTGTCGCGGAAGGTGAGCATCTCGTGGAACTTGAACCCGGTGTCTACATGCAGCATGGGAAACGGAATCTTGCCGGGGAAGAAGGCCTTCTGCGCGAGCCGCAGCATCACGGAGGAGTCTTTGCCGATGGAGTACAGCATCACCGGATTTTGAAACTCGGCTGCGACCTCGCGGAAGATGTGAATGCTCTCAGCCTCAAGCAGCTTGAGATGCGAGAGCCGTGCAGGAGTCAGCGCCACTGTTGTTTCGGCTGTTGCGTGCAGCGCGGACTCGGTCAGAGTAGAGCTCATACGGTGATGTCCCTTGTAGATGTGATTCGCGAGATGCGGTGAGGAAGCGAAAACAAAACCCACTCGCGTTTGGAGTGGGTGCTTGTTCCTACGTGTTGGACTGGCGTCTAGGCCTATCGACAACACGCGCACCCACAGATACACGCCTGACAGCAACAGCTGCAACAGGAGGTATTTGCGAAGGTGCGAGAGAAAACCATCTCCTTAAGGATGCGGGAGGGACCCAGGTTTGTCAATGAAGGGTTTGACGTGGCGGCGGATAAACGCTATGTTCAAACGAACCGTGAAGTCCGTTGCCTATACCGCCTGTTGCTGCTGTCGCGCTTGTCGCGAGGCGTGCTGCTGCGCGGTTGAAAGGCTACGGTAAGTTGCAGGTTCGAGTATTTCTCGTTTAGATCCTGAAGCATAACCAGAGCGATTGAACCCACGCAGAGCCGGATACGGCGCGTGGGTTTTGTTTTGCTGCGATGGACCTGCACGCAACTTCCTGACCCCCTTGAACAAAACCAAAGAGATGCACGCGATATCCGATGTCGCGCCTCGTACCCAGATTTTTCCAGGAGAATATCTTGTCTATCTCTCGCACAATTCTTGTCCTGATGGCCCTCGCCACCCCGGCGGCGCTGCATGCCCAGGTGGTTGGCGGCACCATCTCCGGCCGTGTGACCGATGCCACCGGCGCGGTGATTCCAAACGCTCATGTGGCTGTTCGCAATGAGGAAACCGGCGGCCTGCGCAGTCTGACGACCAATCGCGATGGCGAGTTCTCTGCCCCCTCCGAGCCTGTCGGCAGCTACACGTTAGAGGCCGAAGCACCCGGATTCAGCGACTACAAGAACACTGGCGTGACGCTGACGATCGGCCAGACGCTGGAGCTGACGCTGACGTTGCGAGCCGCCGGTTCAGAGTCAGTGACGGTCAACGATACGCCGCTGAGCGTGAACACCACGACCGAGCAGACGGCAGGCCTCGTGAACTCGCGGCAGGTAAAAGAGCTGCCGTTGAATGGCCGCAGCTACGATCAACTCATTACGTTGAACCCAGGCACGGTGAACGCAACCAACCAGCGCGCTGGTGGCGTCGGCACGTCGAACTCTTCCGTGGGCAGCATGTTTGCCGTCTCGGGTCGCAGGCCGCAGGACAACCTTTTTCTGCTGAATGGCGTTGAATACACCGGCGCCTCGCTCATCAACGTGACACCGGGAGGCACGTCGGGACAACTGCTCGGCATTGATGGCATTCACGAGTTCAACGTAGTCACGGATACGTACTCCGCGGCCTACGGCAAGCGCGATGGAGCACAGATCTCCATCGTGACGACCGGTGGAACAAACGCGCTGCACGGCTCGGTGTACGAGTTTGCGCGCAACAGCTTTTTCGACGCGCGGAATTACTTTGACGGAGCGCGCATCCCTGAGTTTCAGCGCAATGACTTTGGCGCCTCACTCGGTGGGCCGATCAAGAAGGACAAGGCGTTTCTCTTTGCGAACTACGAAGGCTATCGCCAGAACCTTGGCGAAAGCCTGGTGACTCTCGTGCCAGATAACAACGCGCGCCTTGGACTGCTGCCGAACTCGAAGGGCGTCGAGACAGCTGTCCCCGTCAGCCCGGTATCTGCGCAGCTCCTGAACCTGTGGCCCGTGGCGAACGGCCCCGAGGTACTCGACCCCAACACGGGCTTCCTGACCGGCATCGCTAAGTGGATCGGTACAGCGCCGCAGAAGATTCGCGAAGACTTTGGCACGACGCGCTTCGATGAAAACCTGGGGACGAATGACACCTTCAACTCCGTATATACGGTCGATGACTCCTCCGCGACCACACCTTCCGCCGATCCCTACTCCTACGTGACCGAGCGGTTGCGCGAGCAGGTGCTAAGCGCCGAGGAGAAGCACATCTTTGCGAAGATCGTGAACATTGCGCGCTTCGGATACTCACGCGCGAGCTACTACTTCTACGGTTATGTGCCGGCGGCTCAGCAGGCGCTGACTCCAAGCGTGCGGGCAGGTGTGCCGACCTACGCGGTAGTCATTGCCGGTTCAACGGCCTCGAATGGAGCTTCGTCGATCACGACCGCTGGCGCGAATGTTGGTTCGAACAACGGGATCACGCGCAATCTATTTACCTTCGACGACCACGGCTATTACACCGTAGGCAAGCACAGCATCCAGGCAGGCGTGTGGGTGCAGCGGCTGCAGTCAAACGACAATCTTGCGCAGGACCAGTATGGACAGGCTGCGTTCAACTCTTTGACGACGTTCCTGGCCGGCAGCATCAAGACCTTCACCTATGCTCCTACCACCACGGAACTCGGGTGGCGGACCCTGTTTGTGAACGCCTTCCTCGAAGACACCTATCACATCACGCCTCGGCTGGAGGCACGTGTAGGCTTCAGGAGCGAGTCTTCGACCGGTTGGAGTGAGGTGCAGGGGCGTGCAGGTGTATATACCTTCACCGACAACGTGATCAGCTCAACGCCCAGCATCCGAGGGAATGCGATCGGCCCGAACCATGCGCTCTTTTTGCCCGAGCCGCGCGTGGGGCTTGCATGGAATGTCTTTGGCAACGGACGCACGAGCGTGACCGCGGGCGCGGGCCTGCATCACTCACTGCTGGACGCACTCGACTACCGCCTGGATCAAGCTGCACCGTATAACACCGTGTACTCCTACGCCGGATCGACCGTAACGAATCCGACGGGGGTAACACCGCAGGTATCACCTTCGACGGTGGACAGCGGCATCTCGACGCCCGCTCTGCTGGCTTACAACCTGAAGGTTGAACAGCAAATCGCACCGTCTACCTCGCTCTCGATCGGTTACGACGGCTCGCGCAGCTACCATCAGATTTTGAATGGAGATCTGAACGAGCCCGCCTACCAGGTGCTCGCGAACGGTCGCATCTACTACCCCACCACAACGAAGGCCAATCCTGCCGTGGCGAACACTACGTCCTGGTGGAGCGGAGGTTCGGGTAACTACAACGCGCTGATCGTTGACCTGCGACACGACCTTTCGCACGGTCTTCAGCTGCGTGGAAACTTCACCTGGGCAAAGAACCTCGACGACGGCTCTGCTTGGAACACGTCGGTATCCTCGAATACGCCTGCGTTCGTCTCCGTGCCTTCGCTGCCGCACCTGGATTATGGTCCGGCGGCCACCGATATTCGTCACGCGGCCGCAATAAACGGCACGTATGAACTTCCTTTCGGCACAGGCAAGTCGTACCTCGCAAATGCAGGGCACGCAACCGAAAGAGTGATCTCGGGTTGGTCGATCTCTTCGATCGCAAACTTCCTGTCTGGCTTCCCTTTCTCTCCGCAGCTGGGCTACAACCCGACAGGTTCGGGCGATTCGCGCAATCCTGTGCGACCAGACGTGAACACAGCTTTCAGCGGCAAGCTGTACACGAGTGGCACCACGGCCCAACGCGTGGCGCAGTACTTCAATCCCAACGTCTTCTCGGCGCCAGCTTATGGCTATGTCGGCAACGTACGTCGCGACTCACTTGTTGGTCCCGGTTACGCAGACTGGGATGTATCGCTACTGAAATCGACAGCGATCACGGATCGCGTTCGGCTACAGTTCCGTGCGGAGTTCTTCAACGTTTTGAATCACACAAACCTGCAACTGCCAAACGAGGTCGTCTTTTCTGCGGGACCGACACAAGGAACCGCGGCCAACCAGACCGCAGCAGCTACTTTCGGATCGCCCGGTGTGATCTCGGCGACGGCAAACACCAGCCGCCAGATTCAACTGGGAGCTAAGATCCTCTTCTAAGGAAGAGGCCTCCTGACCGCCGGGACAGTTGTCCCGGCGTTTTTTTGCGTTCAGGAAAGCTGCGTGCGCGAGATACGACGAGAGCCCACCCACAGCGCGATGGCGATACATAGGTAGATGACCGCAGTCGCGCTAAGGCAGGCGCTAAGCCCGAAACTCTTTGATGCGAGCCCGATGCATAGCTGTGCCGCAGCTCCACCGAGCCAGCCGAGAGAGTTCATCAAACCCAACGCAGTGCCGCGCAATTCGATCGGCGTCACGTCATAGAGCGCAGCCCATATGTTCGAATCGTAGATACCCTTGAAGAGACCAAACCCGATCATTGCCGCCATCACGGCTGCAACGGTCGTTGTCCATCCGGACAGGAAAAGAAAGGGCACGCCGCAGAAGAGGCCAAACGACTGCACCGCCATACGCGCGCCACGATCGCCCTTCCTTTGCCTCACGCGATTATCGGCAAGAAACCCGCCACTGATAACACCGATGACCGAGGCTATCTGCAGGTAAGCCGTTCCGTTCAGGCCGGAAAGGCTGAGGCTCATGTGGAATTTCCGAAAGAGAAACGTTGGCATCCAGACAGTAAAGATCATTGCCACGAAGTTTGCGCCAATAAAAACACCAATGAGCAGCCACGCTGCCGGATTGCGGCTGACCGCTCGAAGCCCATCCCACAAGGGACTCGTAGATGGCGGAACACCCGCCGCAGCATCAGACATTCCGCGCAGAGGTTCTTTCAAAAACAACCAGAGCGCTCCGCCTAGCAGGATGCCTGCTAAGCCGAAGATACGGAAGCCGAGGCGCCAACCATAGTGCTCACCTAAATAACCTGCCGCTGCTCCGCCTGCGATGCTGCCAATGTAGACACTTGATTGATGGAGCGCCATGGCACGGGACCGTGTATCGACGGAGTGGTAGTCGGCGATCAAAGACATCGCTGAAGGAAAATAAAAGGCCTCGCCCAGACCGCCGAGCGCAATGCCTGCCACCAGCAGTAGATAGCTGTGCGCATACGAGGTGAGTGCGGTTGTGACCGACCAGAAGATGAGTGCACCAAGCACGAGGGTACGCCGCGAAACGCGGTCACAAAGGAAGCCGCCGAGTGGACCGAATACAGCGTAGGCGCACATGAAAGAGGCGCTGAGAACCGAAAGCGATGCGTCCGTCAGCTGAAACTCTTTCCCTAGAAGCGGAAAGACCGTAAAGATGAGCTGGCGGTCAGCATAGTTGAGAAAGCAGACGCACCACAGCATCGCCACCACGAACCACTTGTATTGTCCACTCGCTCCCATTCCTCGAAGATATCCGAACAGAGTGGCAGAGCGCGCGACAAATCTTTACATTCTGTCTACAACCTGTCGACAGAAAAGAAAGTGTTTTGCTATAGTCCGGCTTATGTCCACCCATGCATCTCGCGACAAGACAGCTCCGCATATCACCCCTCCCTCTCCTCTCGGAGCGAATCAGGCCTACCTGATCACGAGCGGTGATCTACGACTCGCCGCAAACCAAACCTGCTGGCCGGCGCAAAGAGACCTCGAAGACCGCTTGACGTCTGCTTTTGCCGCTGAGGGTATCGAGCTGGTTCGCGCCTTCCCCGTCAGCGCGTTGGAAGGGCATGGCTTCATCTCATCGCAGCGCATGGGCATGGACGTCTTCATGGGCATTCATCCCAAAGCCCCTTTGGTCTTTGCCACCGCGGCATGGCAGTACACGCACCACGTATTACCGGGCCTTCGGAGTCATCAGGGGCCTATTCTGACAGTCGCGAACTGGTCCGGGCAGTGGCCAGGGCTTGTGGGGCTCTTAAATCTGAATGGATCACTTGTGAAAGCAGGCGTACCCTTTTCAACTCTTTGGAGCGAGGATTTCACCGACGTCTTCTTCAAGTCGGCGCTGAAGCAATGGCTCAAGGAACAGGTGATCACGCATGACCTGAGCCATGTTCGGGCTTTGGCTGCGTCGGCTATTCCTACGGAAGCGGCTGCTCTGGGACATTCTCTGGCGCAGGCCTTGAGGCGCCGGAAAGCCATACTCGGCGTCTTCGACGAGGGATGCATGGGAATGTATAACGCCATCATTGACGATGAATTGCTGAACGCCTCGGGTATCTTCAAAGAGCGTCTGAGTCAGTCTGCTCTGGTCGCCTTCATGCGAACGGTGACAGATGCTGAGGCAAAGTCCGTGTATCAATGGCTCGTCGATAAGGGTATGAAGTTCGACCTCGGCAGCGAACCCACGACCGAATTGACGCTGGATCAGATACTCGCGCAATGCAAAATGTACATCGCCGCAGTCCGTATGTCAGACAGTTTCGGCTGTGATGCCATTGGCATACAGTACCAGCAAGGGTTGAAGGACATGACGCCTGCCTCCGACCTCGTCGAAGGTCTCTTGAACAATGCCGATCGTCCTCCCGTATTCCATGCCAACGGGGATGAGGAGCTCTATGCCGGCGGTCCGCTGGTTCACTTCAACGAGGTGGACGAAGCTGCAGGCGTCGACGGGTTGGTAACAAAGCTTTGCTGGGATGCACTCGGGCTTGATCCTTCATGTACCTTGCATGATGTGCGCTGGGGACAGCATTACAAGGGCCTTGGCGGCGACGGCAGAGCGCTCGACGAGTTTATCTGGGTACTGCAGATCTCCGGCGCTGCGCCTGCAAACCACTTCGTCGGAGGCTATGCGGGAGCAACCAGCCAGCGCCAGCCAGCGATGTATTTTCCACTCGGCGGCGGGTCGCTGAAGGGCATTGGGCGCCCGGGTGAGATTGTCTGGAGCCGTGTATTTGTAGAAGCCGGCGCTCTGCACGTGGACCTGGGCCGCGGTACGGTCGTCAGTCTACCCGCAGAGGAGACCGAGCGGCGCTGGCATGAAACAACCTACCAGTGGCCCATCGTTCATGCAGTGCTGCACGGGGTAAGCCGCGATCAGTTCATGGCTCGGCATCGCGCGAATCACCTCAATATTGTTTATGCACCGACCGCGGCTCATGCCAATGAGGCGCTTGCACTGAAAGCGGCGATGTTTGCCGAACTTGGAATCGCCGTTCACTTGTGCGGAGACGTCCGGCTCTCTTAGACAATCCGGCTGGCTCCAATTCGCGACGCGATTGGTCTAAGCTGGTACCCGTATACAGTACCGATGTATCGGCAAAGAAGGAGTCAGGTTTGATCAATCGGATGAAGGCGGTTCTTGCGCTCGCAATCTGTGCAGGCGTAGCGTCTGCGCAAGGTATGACCAGTCGTGTAAATGCCAATGGCGGATGGAAGCTGCAGTTTGCGTCTAAGGTGCAACTGAGCGGCGAGGAGGTATCTTCCGCTATGTATGATCCTAAGGGTTGGTACGCAGCGACGGTCCCCGGTACCGCGCTCACCACCTTAGTGAACAACCACATCTACGCGGAGCCGACGTACGGCGAGAACGATCGACCAGAGTCTATCCCTGAAAGCCTCGCCCGAAATTCGTACTGGTATCGCACGACGGTCGCCGTACCAATTGCTTATCGTGGTCGCCACACATGGCTGCACTTCGATGGCATCAACTACTCCGCGACGGTATGGGTAAATGGAGCGAAGGTCGGCACGATCCGCGGTGCATTCATCCGCGGCTTGTTCGATATCACGGCTCAGGTCAAGCCGGGCAGCAAGGCTGTGGTCGCGGTGCTGATCGATCCTCAGCCGCATCCTGGCACTCCGCACGAGCACACGCTGCGCGCAGGTATCGGCCTGAACGGCGGTGACACAGCACTCGATGGGCCAACGTTTCTTTCCTCCATCGGCTGGGACTGGTTGGCAACCGTACGCGACCGCGAGACAGGCATCTGGCAGGGCGTCTATCTTGACTCGACCGGGCCGGTGCTCTTGAAGGATCCGCTCGTTACGACCGATTTGCCGCTTCCCAAGACGGACTCTGCGGATATTGGTATCTCAACGACGGTCGAGAACGTAACCGATACGCAGCAGACAGGCGTGGTCCATGGACGCATCGAAGGCATCTCCTTCGAGGAAAAGGTAGAGCTCGCGCCGCACAGCTCACAGTTGGTGAAGTTCGACAGCAAGTCGACACCGGCGCTGCACATGCTGCATCCGCGGCTTTGGTGGCCAGCCGGTTACGGGGCGCAAGCTCTGTACGACCTGCACCTGGAGTTTGCGCAGGGAGCAGCAGTAAGTGACACGCAACGGGTGAAGTTTGGCGTGCGCAAGATCCAATACTCTGTGCCGGAGTCAGACAACCTCACGATCAGCGTAAACGGCGTTCGCATGTTCCTGCGTGGCGGCGACTGGGGTCTGGATGAAGCAATGAAGCGTGTGCCTCGCGAACGCCTGGAAGCGCAGATCAAGCTTCACCGGTTGGCGAATATCAACCTGATCCGCAACTGGGTCGGGCAGAGTACGAGCGAGGATTTGTACGAGCTGTGCGATCAGTACGGGATCCTGATCTGGGACGAGTTTTTTCAGCCCAATCCCAGCGATGGCCCTGAGCCGCTGGACGTTCCTACATACATGGCGAACGTACGTGACAAGATATTGCGGCTCCGCAATCATCCATCGATCATGCTCTGGTGTGCACGAAACGAAGGCGACCCGCCGCCGGTAATCGATGCTGGCATCAAGCAACTGATAGACGAACTCGAGCCTACGCGTCTCTATCAGCCGAGTTCTACGAGCGGCCATGGTGTAATGTCGCACGGACCCTATCACTGGCAGGAGCCTGCTAAGTTCTACAACGTCGACGCGGCCTTTAAGACGGAAATTGGCAGCGTATCTGTACCGACCCTGGAGTCCATCCAAGGCATGATGCCGCAGAAGGACTGGGAGACGATCAACGACGACTGGGCGATCCACGACTTCGCCCGGGGCAACTCCGGTGCCGACACCTACCCGGAAATGTTGAATCAGCGCTACGGCAAAGTGCTGAATCTCGCCGACTTCGTGCGCAAAGCGCAACTCGCGAACTACGAGGGTTATCGCGCCATGTACGAGGGCCGCAATGCGAAGCTGTTCGCTCCGGCAACTGCGATCATCACATGGATGAGCCATCCAGCGCAGCCAAGCTTCGTGTGGCAGCTGTATCACTACGACCTCGAGCCGAATGCTTCCCTGTATGGCGTAAAGGCCGCCGGCGAGACGGTGCATGTGCAGTGGAATGAAACCACTGACCAGGTGGAGGTCATCAACAACCTGCCCACGGCTCTGCAGGATGCCCGGCTGAAGGTGACGGTGTACGCGCTGGATGGGAAGGTACTAAATAGCGAACAACGCGTCGTCAATGCCGAAGCGAGCAAGGCCACAGACGTACTTCTAGTGAAACCAGGTGAGGCCTTGCAATTCGTACGGTTGGAGTTGACCGATGCTGCGGGCAAGCCGCTGTCGCGAAATTTCTACTGGCGCGGCGCCGCAGGCACTCCGGACAATTTGACCTCGCTGAACTCGCTATCGCAGGTAACGCTGAAGGCTACAGCTGTCCGCAGAGATGCACTGGGGAAGACGACCATCTCAGTCACGCTGAGCAATCCCACCGAACACGTCGCTTTGATGACGCATGTGCAACTTCATCACCGCGCAGCTAATGCGACAGGAGAAGGAGACCGCGTGCTGCCAGCGTTTGCCAGCGAGAACTACCTGTCTCTCGCTCCAGGCGAAACGCGCGAGCTGAGCATCGTTGCTGACACAAAACTGTTACAGGGCGGTGAGGCTGTAGTTGCTGTCGACGGCTGGAATGTCGGAATCACTGCGGCAAAGTCGCCTGGTGTGGTGGTTGAGCTGAATACGAACGCTCAGGTCGATCACTGGCCCGTGACCTATCTGCCTTACCAGAAGGAAGCGCTGCGATAGCACCCGCAGTTTTTGATCGCAGAAATGGGGAGGGACAACCCTCCCCATTTCTGCGTCTATAGCAAATCCTCTAGTTCGAAGACTTCGTGTTGAACACAGCGCTCAGAGCATTGCCCCATATCTGGTAGCCAGCGTCGCTGGGATGTGTGCCGTCAGGCATGAGAGCCTTCGGTAGAGTACCGTCAGGAGTCAGAAACTTGGCTCCTATGTCGAGATAAGTGAGCGACGAATCGCCGCCAAAGCGACCTTTGAGAAGCGCGTTTGTCTCAGCGATAGGTGCACGTAGGCGGTAGTCGGGCTTTTCCCCGCGTGGCAGAATTGCCATCAGGATCACATGGCTCTGTGGGGTAATTCGCCGAACCTCTTCGATCACCGCACGAATACCTTCGACAATCTCCTCCGGTGTGTTGGCACGGGCATGGTTGGTAGAGGTGAGGTTATTCGTGCCGATCATCAGCACGACCCATTGCGGAGTGAGGCCACTCAGTTCGCCTTGGCGCAAACGCCACAAGACGTTCTGCGTACGGTCCCACCCAAAGCCCATATTGAGAACGGAAGAATCATTCGTTCCAAAAGTTTGACTCCAGGCCGAGGGACCATTCACGTGGGCTGCGTGCGGCAGGCCGCCCCAGAAGTGCGTGATGGAGTCACCAATGAGCACCACGCGCGGCTGCATGCTGTGCTCCATCATCTTTTGCTGAGCGAGTTCAGCGTTGTGGCGCGCGAACCAGTCATAACTGTCCTGTTCGAGCCAGGGCACAGGGATAAGTGACGTGTTGATGTCGACCATTGCATTGAGCGGAACGCGAGTGTCTTCGTCCATCAGGCGCGCGAGCGTTGGCTCGATAGCTTCGGCCATTCGTCGCTGGCCCACGGTGTCGGGGTGCAGAGCGCCGCGATGCGCTGGCAGGCGCGGGTCATAGAAGATGCTGGTATCCAGCATGCCTTGCTTGCGAAAGATGGAACCGATATCGAGATAGGTAACGCGTGGGTTTTCGCCATAGCTGTTGGCCAGGTAGCGGTTGACGGCCAGGTCAGCGGACGTCTTGTTGGCAGAGACGTCGCTGGGCAAGATGCCGAGTAGGAGAATGTGTGTTTTCGGCAGCTTAGTCTCCAGCCTGGCGACCACAGCGTCTATGCCGACCTCAGTCTGCTCGGCGGTTTGCGGAGGCGACTGGGTCGTGCCTCCCGTGTTGTTCGTGCCGATGAGCACGAGGGCGACCTTGGGCTGCAGAACTTCCACCTCGCCGTGATCAAGACGCCAAAGGAGGTTTTCGGTGGTGTCCCCGCTGAACCCCAGGTTGAGCGCGTGGCGTGGGGCGTAGAAGGTTTGCCACGTCGGCTGGAAGTTCTCGTCCGGCAGCTTGCTCTTGTCGTAGTTGTTGGTGATGGAGTCGCCGAGCAAGAGTAGTTGCGTGTCCGCATTGGACCTGCCAGCGGAGACGATCGCCTTGTGGCGGTCCGCCCACCAACCTTCCCCAAGACGATCCAGTGGGACCACGGCAGGATTGGCGGTAGCAGGCCTGGGAATCTGAGCCGACAGAGAGCTAGCAGCCACGGCAGAAAGGACGAGCGCGACTAGCCAAGAGCGTGCGTTTTGAACGGAGGACATACTGATTCTGGCTCCTTTGATTGCCTGCCAGCAGGCTCTAATGATTGTCGTTGAAGAGGGTACGACGGTTTTCAGGCAACGTGTGATTCTGTCGACAGAATCGCCTGAAAACTGTGATATCTTCTGATCTAAATGAGCAAAACTTGCCGAAATGATCATTTTCCAGCGTTCACAGATCGAGGAAGAAGATACGTTCGACCGCTGATCCTTGTCTCGCTTTCATGTTGCATGCTAACGTCAGCAGCCGCTCTGGCACAGGCCGCCACTCTCCGCATCTCCGTTCCTGCTCACCAGACGGTACAGGAGCGCGCAGCCACCGCAATGTTCGTAGAGGAGGAGGCGAAACGTACCCCAACACATACGACCGCGAGTATCTCGACTGGAAAGCTAAAAGATGCAAACTCTGGCGATGAGATCGTCCTGCTGGCGCAACGCGATGCCATGGCACTGTTACTGCCGGAGGAGCTTGCAGCGAAGTGGCGCAAGACTGTAGATGCCCTGCATACAAACGATCATGCCGAGGGCTTCAGTGTGGTGTCTCTAGCCTGGAAGGGAGGACACGTAATCGTGGTGGCGGGCAATGATGTTCGTGGTGAGCTCTTCGGCGCAGGCTGGCTGTTGCGCAACACGAACTACGCGGCTAGCGTCCCTTTGCTGCCGTTGAACGCAAAGATGTTTTCTTCGCCGGATAAGCCGGTACGTGGACACCAGATCGGCTATCGCTTCAAGAACAACACCTACGACGATTGGACGCTGGAGCAATTCGAGCAGCACATCCGTGATCTCGCGGTGTTCGGCACGAACACGATCCAGGTGATCTCGCCCGCTTCCGACGATGAGAAGGCAAGCCCGCTGTTCCATGCACCTGCGCTTGATGTGTTCTATGGTCTGTCTCGCCTATGTAATAAATACGGTCTGGATTTCGATCTGTACTACCCCGAGATGCGCGAGGATTACAAAGACCCGGCAGCGGTATCCGCGGAGTTGAAAGACTTTGAAGCGCTCGTCAGCAAAACACAACGCATCGACGCTCTCTATGTGCCAGGCGGTGACCCAGGGCACACTCCGCCGGAGGTGCTGTTCCCGCTAGTGGAGCAGGAAGTAGAGATCCTGCACAAGTACCACCCGGCAGCAACCGTGTGGGTATCGGCCCAGGGCTTCGATCGAGAGCGCTACGCGAAGTTCTACGATCTGCTTGCGGATGAGCCGAAGTGGCTAACGGGCGTATTCTTCGGACCTCAGTCGCGCGATAGTTTTGAGACGCAACGCCGTAAGATCCCTGCAAAATACCCTCTGCAGTTTTATCCCGACATCGCTCACACGATGCATGCGCAATTCCCAGTACCGCAGTGGGATCCTATCTTCGCCCTCACCGAGAGTCGCGAACCTATCGATCCACGGCCAAAGGCATTTGCAGAGATTTATCGTCATTATGCCGCTTTGAATAATGGCTTCGTTACCTACTCCGAAGGCTCGAATGATGACGTGAATAAGATGCTGTGGAGCCAGCTGGGTTGGTCGACGCAAGCACCGGTCGACGGCATCCTCGCAGAGTATGCGCGCTACTTCCTACACCGCGAAGGCGCGCAACAGACGCTCACCGTGAATACGATCAAGGGTCTGGAAGAAGACTGGAACGGGCCGCTGTTGCAGAACCAGCAGATCGCGAAGACGAAGGCCGGACTCGATGAACTTGAGCACGAGTCCACACCCGAGCAAATTGCAAAGAGCTGGCAATGGGAGTCTCTGCTGTATCGCGGAACCTACGATGATTATCTACAGCGGAAGCGGAAGCGCGAACTCGGCACAGAGACTGCGGCTCTCGCTGCTCTTGACGATTCGACACTGGCCTCATCCACTCGCGTAGCAAAGGCTGAGGCAGCTCTCAACGCTAGCAAACCGGACGTCGTCGAGCAGACCGAGCATGATCGACTCTTTGCTCTCGGTAAGGAGCTCTTCAACAACGGTGGCATCCAGCTGAGCGTGAAGCTTTATGGTGCTTCGGGGTGGGAACGTGGCGCGAACCTTGACCGCGTGGATACGCCGCTGAACGATGCAGCGTGGCTCGGAAGCGCGATGGCTGTAGCTATGAGGAAGGACGATGAGTCTTCGCGTGCCTCGGCTCTACAGGCCATCGCTCAATGGAGTATCCCTTCACCGGGCGCGTTCTATGACGACCTCGGTGATCCCACGATGGAGCCGCACCTGGTGCGAGGAGAAGGTTGGCAACGCGATCCTGAACTTTACAGGACGGCCATCGACAGCATCGCGGATCGCACGCTGGGTACAGAGCTGAGCGGCGGCAAAGAACCGTGGCGGCTTTCGTGGCTGGACTACAGTGAGACTCTCTATGAAACGCCACTGGAGCTGCGCTACACCGCACTCGACCCGCACAAGAGCTATCGCGTACGCGTGACCTACGCAGGCGAAGACTACGCGCTGCCATTACGACTTACCGCCAATGGTGTTGAGGTCCATTCTGCCCGTCTGCGCAAGAGCAATCCAGAGACGGTGGAATTTGCCCTGCCGGCAAGCATCGCGCCGAATGGCACACTGACGCTCGAGTGGACTGGGCCTGCGGGCAGCGGCGGGAGCGGTCGCGGGCGACAGGTCGCGGAGGTCTGGCTGATTCCGCAGGACGCCCACATCCCAGCACACTAAGCAAGTAAGATCACGATCAGAGACTCTGGAGGCAACATGGCAGTTGGCAGCACGGGCGAAGAAGCCGTTTCGATTCGCAGCACAGGTTCAAGAGACTATACGCTGCCCATGGTGTTGATGGTGGCGTTGTACTTCAGTATCGGCTTCATCACCGCATTGAACGACATCCTTGTCCCGCACTTCAAGGACCTGTTTCACCTGACAAACGTGCTCGCGCTGTTGGTGCAGTTCTGCTTCTTCGGTGCGTATTTTGTGATGTCGCTGCCTTCAGGCTGGATCGTAGGGCGCATTGGCTACAAGCCCGGTATCATCTCCGCGCTGGCAACGATGGGTGTCGGTCTGCTGCTGTTCGTTCCCGCATCTATTGTGATCTCGTATCCGCTGTTCCTGTTTGCGCTGTTCATCGTAGGCAGCGGACTCGCACTGCTGCAGGTCGCAATCAACCCCTACGTGGGCGCGCTGGGCAAGCCAGAGACGGCAGCACAGCGCATCACTATCTGCGGCTTTTTGAATTCTTCAGCGACAACGATTGCTCCCAAGGTTGGCGCGGCCTTCATCTTCATCGCTGCTGGAGCAACAACAGCTGAACTCGCTCACTCCGTACGGACGCCCTATCTTCTTCTGGCAATCTTTACGTTGTTACTTGCAGTCATCACCGCGATTGTTCCTCTGCCTGAGGTAATGGAAAAGCGCATTGAGGGCGAGATCATTGAAGGCAGCGCATGGGGTTACCGCCACCTGAAGCTGGGCGCGGCTGCAATCTTCACCTACGTGGGCGCGGAGGTCGCGATCGGCAGCGTGCTCGTCAGCTATCTCGGCCAACCGTCAATGGGAGGACTCTCCCACGTAGCCGCCGCAACGTATGTCTCCTACTACTGGGGTGGCGCGATGATCGGGCGCCTGATCGGGTCGTTCGCTTTGCTGAAAGTGCGTGCCGAGCGCGCGCTGGCCTTTGTCGCCGTGATGGCTGCGGTGCTGGTTACGACGACGATTCTGGGGCACAGCCGCTTTACTGGCATGGCCATCGTGGCATGCGGCCTCTTCAACTCCGTCATGTGGCCCTGCATCTTCCCGTTGGGCGTCAAAGGACTGGGCAAGCTCACCAGCCAGGGTTCAGGCATCCTTGTGATGATGGTGGTCGGTGGCGCCGTTATTCCAGAGATCCAGGGGCTGCTCGCCGACAAGTTCGGCTATCAGCACAGCTTCATCGTGGTATTGCTCTGCTACGTCTACCTGATCTACTTCGCGCTGAGCGGTTACAAGGTACGCCAGCCGCGGTTTGCGACCCTTCCGAATTATGTTCCACCCGTTGAGATCTAACGAACGTCACCGACACACAAAGCGGCCCACCTCAACCGAGGTGGGCCGTTTTACTTGCGTTGATAGCTATCGCTTCGCCGGAATCGCCGCCCAAATAGCGGGATCTTCTTCACCTAACACCCACGAACAGACGCCTTCTACACCCGCAGCCTTCGCCATCTCGTAGCGGTCCATGAATGCTCGCTTATCCGTATAAAAAACGTACTCTCGCATCTGATCATGGTTGAAGTAGAACCAGGGCGTGTGTTCCTCTTCATCCCACTGCAGCTTTGCGTGGTACTGATCAGCCAGCAGCATCAAGCTGGGATAGCCGATGTAGTCCGCCGTCACGTTCGGCTTCTTTTCTGCCTTATCGAGGCCAGGATCGCCGGTGTACCAGTGATACCCGTAGAGCGCGATACCCAACGACAGCTTTTCCTTCGGCACATACTTCAGTGCAAAGTCGAGGTTCTCCTTCGTCCACAGCCAGCCACCGACGGGGCCCGGCGTCGTCCAGTGCGTATGCTGGTCGTACGTCATCAGGCAGATGAGATCGACCGACTCCCCTAGCGCCTTCAAGTCGTAGCCCATGCGCCACTCCTCGAAGATCCACTGACTGAACGCCGTCTCTCCGGGATGACCCGGCGCGTACGGGCACACATCGATCTGCACCTGCAGGTGCTGCTTGTGCAGTTCCGTGGAGATCTTTGCCACCATCGCAGAGAGCGCATCACGGTCGGTCCACATGACGTCTTCAATGTCGAGGTTCACGCCGTCATAGCCATGTTCCTTCGATTCCCGGATGAGCGATTCGATCAGCGCATCCTGCGCCTTGGCATCGTTCGCAAGATCATGCAGCTTCTTATGATCGAAGATCGCAAAGAGAGGAATGATCGTCATGTGGGCATCTTTGGCGGTCTTCAGCACAGGCAGGTTCGGCTCGCCGGTTACGAGCCCGTCGCCTTCAATGTGATACCAGGTCGGCTCGATGATATCGATCTTGTCCTTGTGCTCCATAAAGGAGTGGACGGAGGCAAGCCCATTGCCCATCCAGAAGGTGGTCTTCTGCGCGTGGGCCGCGAGACTGCTGAAGAGCAGTGCCGTCCCCATACTGAGTGTTGAAATTTTTCGATTCATGAAATCCTCGTACTCTCAAGCCTACAGAAAAGTGCCGAGGAGATGTTTGTCTCCTCGGCACGGTAGATGACTGCGTCAACGAGCCACACGATTAGAACTGATACTTAAGCTCGAACTGAATGTGGCGCTCGGTCGACCGCGTGCTGGTGATCGCTCCGAAGGTTGTGTCGGCAATGTTGTTGTCCGGGTTGCCATAGCTGGCTATGTTGCCCGCGTTGAAGAAGTCGGCGCGGAAGTCGACGTGCTGATCGTGGTACGTCTTGAAGCTCTTCTGGATGGCAGCATCGATGTTCAGGAAGCCTGGAGCACGAAGCGAACCGGTGTGAACATCTCCGAAGCGCGTAGAAGGCTGTTCCTCATACACGCACGAACCCGTGGTGTCTGAAGCGCAGGCCGTCGTCATGTTCGGATCGGTTCCAAACCAGTGCGCCACCGAACGGTTCGCGATATGAACAGGGTTCAATTGCATCGGACGCGCCGCCCCCGTGTAGGCGTTTACCTTACTTGAGTAGTACGCGTTCGACGAAACCGTTACAGGGAAGCCGGTGTAGGCTACGCCCGAGCCGCTGACCTTCCAACCACCCAGAAGTTCCTGGACGATGAAGTTAGAGCCTCCGCCCCAGCGCTGACCTTTACCGTAAGGCAGCGTGTAGGTGCCTGTAGCGTTGAATGCATGCCGCACATCATCGCCTGCCGGACCGTAGTCGCCGTGGATGTTGTAGTAGTCCTGCTGGTAATACTGCTGAGCGATATCAGCGGCTCCGTAGTAGCCAATGTCATCCGTAAGCGCATGGGCAAAGGTGTAGTTTGCAGTGAACTCCAGTCCAGCCGTCAGACGCTGCCGGAAGACCGCCTGAAGAGCGTTGTAGTTCAGGTTCGAATCCGAAGCCGTAATCTTGACCACACCGTTGTTTCCAACGATGCTCGCATACGGTTGCGGAGCGGTGAGGCTGGGAGCCTGATCGCCATAGGCAGGATCAACGAGATGATGACCGATCTCACCGAGGTATCCGACCTGCAAGGAAGATGTGTTTGTGAGCTGATACTCCGTCGTCAACGAGAACTCCTGAATCACAGCCGACTGCAAATTATTCTTCCAGGCGTAGAACGTCGTCACCGGCGGTGTGCTCGTCGGGAAGCCATTGCTAGTGATGACAGGAGTACCTGCCGAATACGCTGCACCCGTGTAGCCCGGAATGACCGCCTTCGTCTCAAAGTCGTTGTGAAATGGAGGATTTTGCGTGAGGCGAAGGTTTGCTCCTGTGCCTTCCAGGTAGGTGGTGATGCCATAGCCACCACGGACGACCATCTTTGCCCGCGGTTGGTACGAGAACCCAACGCGTGGCATGAAGTTGTCGTAGTTGGAGCTATAGCAGGCGCGCGTGGGGCAGACCGTTGCGTTAGCGAACGTATTCGCTCCCGGAACAACGCCGGCATACTCAACAACTCCAGTTGCGAGGTTGATGTTTGCCTGCTTGTTATTCACCTCGTAGATCGGTTGGTCGTACTCGTAGCGAATACCCAGATTGAAGGTCAGCCGCGGCGTGATCTTCCAGTCATCTTGCGCGAAGTAAGCGTTGCGATATTGACGCTGACCGGTGCGTCCTACAACCTGACCAACGGTCGCGTCCTGTGCGTAGTTCTGCAGGAAGTCAGCGAAGCCATAGGTAATGCCAGAGGCTGCCGCGCCGCCTGTAGCTGAATACCCGCTGGTGAACTGACCAGTGTAGGTGAAGGTTCCAAGTTCGCCGTCATTGCCAGGATAAAAGCTGTTCTGCTGATAGCGCGTCAATTCAGCGCCAAACTTGAGCAGATGCTTGCCCTTCTGCCAGGTGAGGTTATCGCTGTACTGGAACACGTTGTCGATGAAGATTTCAGGCGTGGGGTTGGTACCGACGTTGGTGACTGCCGCCGGTGCACTGGCCGCGTTGGCGGCGGTGTTGGAGAAGCTTTGCAGGCTGAAGCCAGCTGTCTCCTGCGCCTGGCTTGGAATGCCTACAACAGAGTTACCGTTGAGGCCGAAGACGCCACTCGGATCGGTTGTGACGCCGCTGTTGTAACGAACTCGCGCAAACGAGGCACGAGCGAGATTCACGATCGAAGGATTGACGGTGAAAGTCCAGTCCGCTGTAAACAAGTGATCGGGGTAGTTGGAGGCAGAAGGAAACTGCACCGGCAGCGGTTCCTTCGTGGTACCGTCCTGTGCGTAACCCTGAGAGTAGCGGGCCGAAATTACGTTGCGGTTCCAGAAGTGCCAATCGATCTTCACGTCGGCCTGATCATTCCGCTGGTAGCTACCGGACGGACCTGTGAGGTTGTTTGCCACTCCCGTCGGATCGGTCGTCGCCGCATTGGGCAGCGGGTAGATGTTTGGATGTGCAAAGAGATACTTGGCTACAGGGTTCGTAATAGGAACGCAATTGTGAACATAGGGTGTAGGAGCAGTGCCCTGCGTGTTGTAGAGCTGGATAGGACTTGCCAGCGTCAGGAGCGACGACAGATCCGCATCACCAATCGGGCAATTCGCTGTTGCAGTTAGACCGCGGAAAGCCGCAGGCGCAACGCTGACTTGCGTGGTGCCGCCAGTGTGCTCGCGATAACCCTCATAGTCGATAAAGAAGAACAGCTTGTCCTTCCAGATCGGACCTCCAAGCGTGCCACCAAAGATGGACTGGGTATACGGGCTCCGGGGGGTGATGCTCGGAGCACTGTATTTGTGCACCCAGCTATTTGCGTCGAGGTTGTCGTTCTCAAGGAAGCCGAAAACACTGCCGTGAAACTTGTTGGTGCCGCTCTTCATAACCATCAGCACTTCGCCGCCGTTGACGTTGCCGAACTCGGCGTTGGCGTTCGAGCTGATCACGCGGATCTGATCGAGTGAATCAGGGCTAGGGGTGTAGCCGATGGTGTTGTTCAGGTTCTCGTTGATCTCCTGACCATCGAGAATGTAGTTGTTCGACTGGCCGCGGTTGCCGTTCACGTTCGGCAGCGTGCTGGTGCCTGTGTCGCGCTCCGTGGAGGACTGACCACCGAACGCACCATACTGCGTCGACACGGCTCCGGGTGTGAAAACAGTCAACTGCGAGAAGTCACGGCCGTTTAGTGGAATGCTGTTGATGGTGTTTTCGGTGAAGGTTTCGCCGAGGGTCGCATTCTCGGTGTTCAGGATCGGCTGAGACTGTTCGCTCACCTCAACTGTTGTGTTGTTCGAGCCAAGCTTCAGGGCCACATCAATCTTGGCAACCTGATCGATTTCCAGAGAGAACGGACCATAGCTCTGCACGCTAAAGCCATTGGCGGTGGTCACCACCTTATAGCGACCAATCTGCAGGAAGCGGACGTTATAGATGCCTGCACCATTGGAGGTGTCGGTCGTCGTGACGCCGGTGTCCACGTTGGTGACAGCGACTTTGGCGCCAGGAATGGCTGCGCCGCTTGGATCGGTCACAGTGCCAGTTACCGATCCCGTAATAGTCTGTGCGGCTGCGGTTAAGGGGATACAAAGGAAAACCAGCATCCAGCGTATCGCTCTGAAATATTGCCTATTCATAAGATTTTGTCTCCGGCCAAAGGATTTGATCCAACAACGATGAACGCCCAAATTTCAGCTTTTGTAATCACTTTTTTGTCTAAATGGACCCTAGACGCTCATTTATCGCTATTGAAATTGGAATCTATCCCATGACCCCCGCTCGCCGCAACAAGAAATTCATCCTCGCTACATGTAATTTTCAAAATTTCCGACGGAAGCGCGATTTGTTGGTTCGCCGCCTGAAGAGTGGTGACGAAAGGCGCCACAAATATGACCTATTTTCATCAAAGTAATTAGACCTCACACACCTAAATGTTTATTTGCATTCAAATCAGTCAATCTGACGGTTTAGGCTGACAACATGATCCTGATGCCCGCGCTGCCATCTTCGACCGGCCCGCTATCTCCACTTTGCAAACTTCTGTACGCACGTATGTGCTGTGTCGCTGTCCTGTTTTGCCTTGCCCCCATAAGTGTTTTGCGAGCGCAAACTGCGACACAATTGCACCTTGTTCCCCAACCACGTGAGTTGCACAGTGTAGGTGAGTCCGATGTGCACTCTGCCACGACAAGCGTCCCTGGCGGCGACGCCGAAGACCTGTTCGCCGCCTCGAATCTCGATGCATTCTTGGCCGAGGTAGGAGTCAAAGTGGCACCCAGCGTCGGCGCACCCGATCTCATAATCAACCTGCTGCGCGCGAACTCAGACGCGGGCAAGTCTGCGCTGCAGGCGGACAAGCTGGCCTTCGATCCGGCGATGGACGCAGAGGGCTACGTACTAGTCTCGAAGCCAGGCAGCGTCACAATTATCGGCAAAACCGCTGCCGGCGTCTTCTATGGCGTGCAGACACTGAAGCAACTGGTGCAGCGTAAGGACGGTGTGACCAAGCTTTGGCTGGGTACCGTGCGCGACTGGCCTGCCATGAAGTATCGCGGCATCGACGACGACCTCTCCCGTGGGCCCTTCCCGACGCTTGCATTTCAAAAGCACCAGCTCGATGTCTTCGCGTCTTACAAGGTGAACCTCTATTCCCCCTACTTTGAGCACACGCTGGCTTACTCGAATGAGCCTCTGGCTGCTCCGCCGGGAAGCTCCTTGAGCCGCGCTGAAGCGCAGGAGCTCGTTGCCTATGCGACGAAGCTACACATCACGATCGTGCCGGAACAGGAAGCCTTCGGACATCTGCACCAGATGCTGAAGTATGAGAAATATTCAGACCTTGCAGAGACGCCTCACGGCCACGTGATCGCGCCGGGACAGAGCGGATCGCAACCGCTCATCAAGAGATGGTTCACGCAGATCGCGCAGGACTTCCCCAGCCCCTTCCTGCACATCGGCGCGGATGAGACCTTCGAACTCGGCACAGGGCGCACCAAGCCCGATGTCGACAAGCGCGGGCTCGGTCCGGTGTACGCAGACTTTCTCACGCAGATTCACACCACGCTCGCCCCGCTGAACCGCCGTCTGCTCTTTTGGGGCGACGTGGCTTGGAACGATCCCGCTGCCGTGGAAAAATTGCCGAAGGACATGGTCGCGATCCCTTGGATCTACTGGCACGAAGACAATTACGACGCGAACATCACGCCGTTCAAGAAGGCGGGCATCGAGACGTGGGTTGCCCCCGGCGATGCAAACTGGTCGGTGGTCTATCCGCTGGGCGCAGCTGCGCTGGATAACATCTCTGGCTTCGTCGAATCCGGCCAGCGACTCGGCAGCACCGGCGAGCTGACCACGGTGTGGAACGATGATGGCGAAGGTCTCTTCAATCAGGATTGGTTCGGCATTCTCTTCAGCGCCGCCGCGGGATGGCAGCCAGGTAAGAGCGATGGCGCGGCCTACCAATCCGCCTTCGGGACGCGCTTCTACAACGACACGACTGGCCGCCTCGACGAAGCCGAGAAAGAGATCATCGCCGCAGAAAATTTGATCGATGTATCGGACGAGACCTTCTGGCTCGATCCATGGAGCAAGGAAGGTCTCGCCAAGGGCGCGAAGATGCGCGCGAAGATCCCCGAGGGACGACTGCATGCGGAGAAGGCCATCGAGCTGATCCTGACCGCTCGAGCGAACGATTCGACTCTGCGCGAATTACCCGCACTTGATGCCATGGAGCTTGGCGCTCGGCGCATCGACTTCATCGGCATGAAGTTCCAGCTGGCTGAGGAGATGGCAGCCGCCTACGCCAAGGCCTACGCGATGAAGGACGATCCCAAGAAGAAGACGGAGACACGGGAGCTGCTCTCGTCCCTCAGCGATATGAACGGCCGCTGCCAGGACCTGCGCGACGGTTACTCGATGATCAAGAATCTTTACCGCGCAAGCTGGCTCGCGGAAAACCGCCCCTACTGGCTGGACAATGTGTTGGTGCGTTACGACCTGCGCATCCAGCTGTGGCAGCAGCGCGGCGAGGCCATTCGGCAACTCAACGAGACGTGGCAGGACACCGAAGTGCTGCCCACAGCTGCTGAAGCCGGAGTGCCTGCACCGCCCAAGCCGTAGCTACACGCAGATCACTTTGATACCAAGGTCTGTCAGCTTCTTGCTGGCGGCCTTCGGCAGCGAGGTGTCAGTCACCAGAACATGCACGGCAGACATGGGGCAGATGAGCGCAGGGCTCACCTGCCCTATCTTGCTCGAGTCAGCCACAACGATAATCTCGCGCGCCTGACGAATCATCGCCTGCGACACCGTCGCCTCTTCCGGCTCAAGCGTCGTCACTCCGCGTTCAAGATCAATCCCGGTCGCACTGATGAACGCCTTATCGAGATAGACATCCTTCAACATGTTCAGCGCAGGCTGCCCCGCAAGCGCGAAGGTCCAGGCCCAGGCAAGTGTGCCGCCGGTGATGGTCGTCTTAATCGCGGGTTGATTGCACAATTCCATGCCGATATTGAGGGCGTTCGTAATCACTGAAATTCCGCGCCGATGCCTCAGCGCCCGGCCCAGCTGCGTGGTCGTCGTACCCGCCATCAGGCCGATTGTCTGCATCTCCGAGATCAGTTCGCTAGCCGCCAGGCCAATGCGACGCTTCTCGTCCGCAAACCGCAACTCACGCGCTTGGAACGAAGTATCGTGGCGGAAGGACTCATAGAGAAGCGGTTCGACGAGCGTCGCTCCTCCGTGAGTCCGCAGCACCAGGCCACGTTTCTCAAGCCGCGCAAGGTCACGCCGTATGCTCGGTGCAGAGGTGCCGATCTGATCGACAAGCTCCTGTACGGAGATGTCACCCGCACGCAGCAGCGCGCGCATGATCTTATCGGCTCTTACGTCAATCTTCTTGGACATTTCTATTTTTCCCGTTGATTCAGGTGTCTGAGCTTAGCGAATATGGCGGAGGATTGCCAACATTCCCCTTGAACTGCTGATAAACGTAACGTAATCTGATTGTATAGATGCGAAACGATCAAAATTTGAGCATCGAGGTTATGCAAGTGCCTGAGAACACGTCTCCCCTCCCTTATCCACACTGGATGCTTCGCGAGATCAATGAGCAACCCGTCGCCCTCAGCACGACGCTGTCGAAGTATGTGGATGGCGACCGCTTCCGCGAGGATGTCTGCGCCCCCGTGCGTGCATGGCTGCTGGCAGCGAAGGATGAGATTGTGATCGCCGCCAGCGGATCGAGCCGCCACGCAGGTATGGTCGCCGAGATCATGTTTGAAGACATCAGCGGCATTCATGTCGATGTTGAGTACGCCAGTGAGTATACCTATCGCGCGGAGAAGGCGCTGAAGCGTGCCTCCGTCATGGTGATCTCACAGTCCGGCGAAACCGCCGACACGCTCGCTGCCCTGCGTAAGGCAAAGGCCGCCGGACATCCTACGCTTGCCATCACCAACGTTGCCAGCTCCAGCATGGCGAACGACGCCGACGTCTCCTTCCCCACTGAGGCTGGACGCGAACGCGCCGTTCCCGCAACGAAGAGCTTCACCGCGCAGCTGCAGAACATTTATCTGCTGGCCTTGCTGGCCGCCGAAGAACTGAGTGAGCTGACCAAGGATGAGGTATCTATTCGCCTCGCCGAACTCGCCGCCGCACCGGCTGCCATCACCGCCCAGCTACCCGCATGGACCAAGTCCATCGAGGTCATCGCAGAGAAGTACCGTACTTCAAACAGCTTCCTTTTCCTGGGCCGCGATCTCCACTACCCCATCGCGCGCGAAGGCGCTCTGAAGCTGAAGGAGTCTGCCTACCTGCATGCTGAAGGCTATCCTAGCGGCGAGCTGAAGCATGGCCCGAATGCACTGGTCGCCGAAGGCACTCCGCTCGTGATGCTTGCAACCTACGACCCAAACGATGACGGCTCCATACTCCGCTATGAGAAGGTCCTCCAGCTGATGACCGATATGCGCAAGCAGGGTGCGGAAATTCTCGCCGTCGCCAACACGGAAGATAATGCAATAGCGGCTCTCGCCAGCGACACGATCTTTGTCGAGCCTGCCCGTGAAGCGCTCCTGCCCATCTTCGAGGCGATTCCCCTGCAGTTGCTCTCGTACTTTGCCGCGATTCAGAACGGCATCGACGTCGATCATCCTCGGAACCTGACGAAAGCCGTTCTGGCCGAATAGAGTAGAGGCCGAGGGAAAAGTACGGATGAGTTATTTCTTAGCGATTGATGCCGGTGGCACGAAGACCGACTACCTTCTGGCCGACGAGACGAACGAGCTGGCCCGCGTACGCACAGGCACTATCAAACGCATGCGCACCGACGCGGACACCGCAGCGTCGAATCTCGACAAAGCACTGAAGGACCTGACTGCGATATCGGGCGTGTCCATGCAGTCGATCAGCTATACCTGCATCGGCACCGCGGGAATTACCGTGCCGCTCGTAACCGACTGGCTCCGCGAGGCCTTTGCGGCCCGCGTGGGTGGCAAGCTGATCTTATTGGGTGACGTAGAAATTGCCCTCGACGCCGCTTTCTTTGGAAAGCCCGGCGTACTGGCCATCGCAGGTACGGGTTCCAATGTCGCCGGTCGCGACGCAGCAGGAAATCTGCATGGTGCTGGTGGACATGGTCCCGCTCTGGCCGACCAAGGCTCAGGCCATCGCATTGGGCATGAAGCTCTACGCGCGCTCTTTCGCGCTATCGATAATGAGCAGACTACGTCACTACTACCCGCGGTTCTCGATCTATGGAAGCTGGCGGGCGTCGATGACATCGTAGCGAAAGCCAACGAGCTTCCGCCTCCCGATTTCTCGCGGCTAACGGAGGTCGTGTTGCAATGTGCAGAACAAGGGGACACCGTCGCTGCTGAAGTACTCAAGCAGCAAGGCGAAGAGCTCGCCGAAGTGGTGAGCCTTGTCATGCGGAAGGTCATGCGCGGAGCCGCTGATTCCTCATGGGTGCCAACCGTAGCCTTCACCGGCTCTATCATGGAGAAAGTTCTGCCCGTGCGAATCGCTCTCATCGCAGCGTTGGAACGCGAGTATCCGGCTGTGCAGACCATCGCGGGCACAGTCGATCCCATCAGCGGAGCTCTATGGCGGGCACGCAGCGGACGATAGTCCATACAGCAAAAGCAAGCGGGGCAGACCGTGCTCCCGAAGGAGCATGATGCGTTACCGTAGTCTTCTCTCGTTCGCCCTCGTAGCCCCGCTTCTTTTGCAGACCACCGCAGCGCAGCAGCTCTGTGCCAATAAGCAAACGCAACAACAACTGGACGCACGCATCGACGCAATCATTGCAAAGATGACTTTGCAGGAGAAAGTGCTCCAATTGGATGACCGTGCCCCCGCCATCGCGCGACTCGGTATCCCCGCTTACAACTGGTGGAACGAAGGTCTGCACGGCCTCGCACGCGATGGGTACGCGACAGTATTCCCGCAAGCTATCGGCCTCGCCGCCACATGGGACGCTGCGCTACTTCATGACGTCGGCGATACCGTATCCACCGAGGCCCGCGCCAAGTTCAACCCCCTGCTGCATCAGGACACTGTGCGCTATGGCGGACTCACCGTCTGGTCGCCAAACATCAACATCTTCCGAGACCCTCGCTGGGGACGCGGCCAGGAGACCTACGGCGAAGATCCGTTCCTCACCGCAACGCTTGGCACTCAGTTTGTCGAAGGTGTGCAAGGAAACGATCCCTTCTACCTGAAAGCCGACGCTACCCCGAAGCACTTCGTCGCTCACAGCGGCCCCGAAGAAGGTCGCGACAGCTTCAACACCAAAGTCAGTGCACACGATCTCGCCGACACCTACCTGCCCGCTTTCCATCAGCTCACAACAACGGCACACGCAGCCGCGCTGATGTGCTCGTACAACGCAATTAATGGCACACCGTCGTGTGCTGATGGCGAGCTTCTGCAGACGCGCGTTCGAGATAGCTGGGGCTTCAAGGGCTACATCGTCTCCGATTGCGATGCGGTCGGTAACATCTCCACCTATCATCACTATGCGCCCGACGCTGCACACGGCGCAGCAGACGCGCTCCATGCAGGAGTCGATCTCGACTGCGGCAACACCTACGCATCGCTCAAAGACTCCGTCGCACAAAGCCTCGTCAAGGAAAGCGAAGTGGACCATGCGCTTCACCGATTGCTTCTCGCGCGCCTGAAGCTCGGCATGATGGATCAGGCTTCCTGCACCACGTACGACCGCATCGAGGCCAGCGCCAACGACACACCCGAGCATCGCCAGCGCGCCCTGCGTGCGGCCGAAGAGTCCATCGTGCTGCTGAAGAACGACGGCGTGCTCCCACTGAAGCCCTCCGCCAGCATCGCGCTCATCGGTCCCAACGCCGACATGATGCGCGTGCTCGAAGCCAACTATCACGGCACCGCATCGCAGCCAGTCACGCCCTACGACGCGCTCACCGCACGCTTCAAAAACGTTCACTACGCACAGGGCAGCCTGCTCGCCGCAGGCGTCACAGCACCCATCCCGCGTAACGTTCTGCGCACTGACACTACCACCACCGCCGCTGCCGGGCTGCACGTCCAATACTTTACAAACACCACCTTCGAAGGGGAACCAGCCTTCACCGAAACGGTACCTAAGGTCGATCTCGATCTCGACCGCGTCGGCCCTTCGACGAAGATTACCGCGAAGCAATATTCCGCACGCTGGACCGGTGCCATCCTCCCGCCTGCATCCGGTGCCTACAATTTGCACGTAAACATCGAGCGCTGCTGGGACTGCAAGACCCACGATCACTTCAAGCTCTACATCGATGCAAAGCTCGTGCTTGAGAACAACGGCGAAAAGGCCACACCAAATGAAATCGCCGTCCAATTCGGCGACACGAACCCGCACGCCATCAAGCTCGAACTCGCTCACACCGGCGAGGACGAGGGTATGGCACTCGAATGGGAGCCGCCGGCCAACGCAATGATCGAACAGGCCGTCGAAGCCGCAAAGCAATCCGATGTCATCGTAGCCTTCGTTGGCCTCTCACCCGATCTCGAAGGCGAGGCGCTACAGGTCCACCTCGAAGGCTTCCTTGGCGGCGACCGTACGACATTGGGCCTTCCCGCGGCTCAACTGAACCTACTCAAGCATCTGCATGATCTGAACAAGCCGATGATCGTCGTGCTGAATTCAGGCTCAGCTGTCGCCCTCGATGCTGCACCCTTCAACGCAATGCTTGCCGCCTGGTATCCCGGCGAAGAAGGTGGTGATGCCCTCGCCAACGTGCTTTCCGGTAAGACCAGCCCTTCCGGCCGCCTGCCACTCACCTTCTACCGTTCCGTCGACGACCTGCCCGACTTTAGTGACTACAGCATGGCGCACCGCACCTATCGCTACTTCGACGGCCCGGTTCTCTATCCCTTCGGCTACGGTCTCAGCTACGCAAAGTTCAACTACGGCCCTGTGAAGCTCTCAAGCAAATCGCTAAAGGCAGGCGATAGCCTGAACGCCACCGTCACACTGCATAACACCAGCGCCACCGCAGCCGACGAAGTAGCCGAACTCTACCTCGTTCCCCCGCAGCAGGAGGGATCGCCGCATCTCACGCTCCAGGGCATACAGCGAGTCACGCTCCCAGCCAACGGATCACGTCGCCTCACCTTCACCCTCGCCCCTTCGCAGCTCAGCTTTGTCGACCCCGCGGGACATCGCGCGGTCCGCAGCGGCGATTACCGCATTTTCATCGGCAGTACTCAGCCAGGGAAGGAAGATCTGCAGAACGAGAAGGCCGGAGCGGTCGTTCATATCACGGGTGAGAAGGCGATGGACTTTTAGTTAATGGCTTAGGAAGTCAGAAGGCCTGGGCATCCAGCCCAGGCCTTCTGTTTTGTCCCGTGCCTCACCTACCGCAACAATTCCGGCCGCGTCTCCACTGTCTTCACAATCAACTCACCAAACAACGTATTCGCCCACGCAAACCAGGGCCGCGTGAAGTTGCGGCTGTCGTTCCTGTTGTAGCTTTCGTGGATAAAGCCCTTCTCAATCGCCGCAGCCTTCAGCATTTTCAGCGCATGCGCAATCTCCGCATCCGAGTGGCTCGTCAACGCATACACCGTCTGCGACATAGGCCAGATCATGTCCTTGCCTTCGTGCGGTCCGCCGATTCCCTCACCCGCTGTCCCCTTGAAGAACCACGGGTTACGCTCGCTCCAAACAAACGCCCGCGTCCGCGCATAGAGCGCCGCATCGGGCGAGCTCTCCAGATACGGCAGCCCCAAAAGGCTCGGCACATTCGCATCGTCCATCAATAGCTGGCTGCCGAAGCCATCGACCTCATATGCCCAGATGGTTCCAGCCGCCGTCTGTGCGACCGCATGCTGCTTCAAAGCACTCTCGACTTCAGCCGCCAGGCTGCTCGCCTCGTTCGCCAGCTTGCTGTCGTGCAGAATCGCCTGTGCCATCGCCGCAAGTTGCCGCAGCGACGTCACAGCAAACAAATTCGAAGGCACTAAAAACGGAAAGGTACATGCATCGTCCGAAGGCCTGAAGCCCGAGGCAATCAACCCCACAGGCTTCACCGGGTTACCAAAACCGCGGCTCGGCAGCGACTCCGTCGGATACGGTGACATCCGCATAAAGCTATACGGCCCGGCACCATCCTTACGCTGCTGCACACGCATCGTCTGCACCACAAGCGTCATAGCCTTCTGCCACGCAGCATCGAACGGCTTCGTGTCTCCCGTCTGCTTCCAATAACCATGAGCTAGCCGAATGGGATAGCACAGCGAATCGAGTTCGTACTTGCGTTCGCCCACACCTTGCTTCATCTCGGTCTTGTCCGTGCGACTCCACTCCAATGGCGGTGCGCTCAGGTCAGCCATAAAGGCATTCGCATACGTGTCGATGAGCAGACAGCGCGTCTGCCGTCGAATCACTCCCTCCAGCAACTCGCGCAGTGCGGCATCCCTCGCCGCCATCGGCAGATACGGCCACACCTGCGCGGACGAATCGCGCAGCCACATCGCAGCAATGTCACCGGTAATCACCGCAGTATCCGGCTTGCCTTCAAACGTCCCCGGCTCAACCGTCGTATCCAGCGTGTTGGGATAGCAATTGCGGAACAGGTGCGACATCTGCGCATCGCCAATCTTCGCGCATGTCTGCACTATCAGATCTTCCACAGCCTTGCTGTGGAACTTGCGATCGCCCACAGCAGGCCGCTCACCCGACATGGTCGGATCGGTCGGCACGGCCGCTAGCAAAGTGCGCACGCTTCCGGGTAGTATGGCAGCGCTGGTTGCAGTCATCGTTTTCAGCACGTCTCGTCTATTCCATGGCATCGTTACCATCCCCCGAAACAATAAGTCTTCATCAGGATAATGCCCATTTACAATTCAAACAGTCAAGGATGTGGAATTTTAGCCTCCACTCGACACCCACGAATCTTCGGTTCTGACTGCTACATCGCGTAAGGGAAAACTTTCACCATGATCTCTCGTCGCAACTTCCTGCAAACCTCGATCGGCGCCGCAGCCGCAGCCTACCTTCCTTCGTCCGCGCTAGCTTGGCAAAGCTCCAGGCTCAGCGCAGATGACCCGATCCGCTGGGTGGAGCCCCGCATCGGTACCGGCGGACACGGTCACTGCTTCCCTGGTGCATCTATGCCCTTCGGCGCCGTGCAGCTCAGCCCTGATACGTATGATGATCAGTGGGACTGGTGCTCCGGCTATCACATCTCCGACACCTCCATCATGGGCTTCAGCCACACGCACCTCAGCGGCACTGGCTGCGGCGATCTGCTCGACTTCCTCGTTATGCCCGGTGTCGGCCCGGTAAAGGTTATCCCCGGCACACGCGAAAAGCCAGAGTCCGGCTATCGCTCCCGCTTTAGCCACGACGACGAGGTCATCACACCCGGCTACTATTCCGTCCTACTGAAGGACCCGAACGTGCACGCAGAGCTCTCTGCGACTGAGCGCGCCGCGATTCATCGCTACACCTTCCCCGCCAACAACGAGTCATGGATCATCGTCGACCTGCAGCACTGTTATGGTGGAGCGAAGCAGGTGAAGTCAGGCGAACTCTCCCGCCATGCGGTCGCCGAACTACGTGGTGGCCACGTCACCTCGTCGTGGGGTGCCAACCGCCACTGTTACTTCGCCATGGAGTTTTCGAAGAAGCCCGAAAGTGTCGTCTTCTACCAGGACGATACCGAACTCTCTGCTCTTCCCGCCAAACTCGAAGGAACCAACCTCAAGGCCGTGCTGCACTTCAAGACGCACACCAACGAGGTCATCCTCATCAAGACCGGCATCTCTGCCATCAGCTCGGAGGCAGCCGCCGCCAACCTGCATCATGAGATTCCAGCCTGGAACTTCGACAAGGTCCGCAGCGATGCGCGCGAGGCCTGGCGCAAGCAGATCGGCAAGATCCAGGTGAAGACCGCGAACGAGTCGCACAAGAAGGTCTTCTACACCGCCCTGTATCACATGTCCCTCGGCCCTTGTCTCTTCGACGATGTCGATGGCAGCTACCGCGGCATGGATGACCAGGTCCATAAGCTCGCAGCAGGCCACCACAACTACACTACCTTCTCCTGCTGGGATACCTACCGCGCCGCGCATCCTGCCTACACGCTCTTTGAAACCGAACGCGTGCCTGACTTCGCAAACGCCCTGATCAACATGGCCGACCAGAGCCCCGAGGGCATGCCCGTGTGGCCGCTACAGGGTACAGAGACCGGCACCATGACTGGCTATCACTCCGCGTCGATCATCTCGGAAGCTATCAACAAGGGCTTCCCCGGCATCAATGAAGAGCTGGCCTACAAGTGCATGATGAAGCGCGCCATGGTCGATGACTGGCGTGGCCTGGGTCTCTATCGCAAGATGGGCTACATCCCGGTCGATCTCGAAGGCGAGGCTGTATCGAAGACCTTCGAGTACTGCTATAACGACTGGGCCATCGCGCACGTCGCCCGCAAGCTTGGCCATGCTGATGATGCAAAGCTTCTCGCCGAGCGTTCGAAGAACTACCGCGCCTACTACGATCCTTCCACGCAGTTCATGCGTCCCAAGCTCGCCGACGGCAAGTTCACGGCACCCTTCAACCCCATCGACCTCGGCCACTCCAAGAAATGGCGCGACTACACCGAGTCCAATGCTTGGCAGACGACCTTCGGCGTGCAGCACGATGCCGCTGGCCTCATCGAGCTCTTTGGCGGACGCGAGCCCTTCCTCACCAAGCTGGACGCGCTCTTCACGGTGCCCTCTACTCTGCCCGCTGATGCCCCACCCGACATCGCCGGTCTCGTCGGACAGTACGCGCATGGCAACGAACCCTCGCACCACATCGCCTATCTGTACGTATACGCAGGCGCTCCGTGGAAGACGCAGGACCGCGTTCGCAGCCTGATGGAGACCATGTACGCTCCACTCCCCGATGGCATGCAGGGCAACGAAGACGTCGGTCAGATGTCGGCATGGTTCATCCTCAGCGCGCTCGGCTTCTACTCTGTCGATGCCGTCAGTGGAAACTACATCCTCGGTTCGCCGCTGTTCGATAGCGCCACCGTCGACCTCGGCAACGGCCACAAGCTGGAGATTGAAGTCCACCGCACCGATCCTGCGCACCAGTACATTCAGTCGTTCAGCCTGAATGGCACGCCGCAGCAGCGTGCCTGGTTCAACCACACCGACATCGCCAAGGGCGGAAAATTGTCCTTCGAGATGGGCGCGGAACCCAACAAACAATTCGGTGCCGCGCATGAGGTCGTCCCGCCGTCCCTCACGCTTTAAGAAAAAAGAGGTGGGGCAAAGCCCCACCTGCCGGAGATACAAACAAAGGCTCCCGATGGCTAAGCCAACAGGGAGCCTTTGTTGTCTCGAAACCAGATCAGAAATTGTTGGACTACCTCCCGACGCGCGCTCGAGAGCGGCAAGGGATACTCCGCCTTCGCCAGTCCACGCTCGGCAGCAATCACCTTCAGCCCCCACGGCACAGGCAGCTTCACCAGCCAACCGATAAACTCTTCGAGCGCCGACTTTAGTTGCAGTGACCGCGCACTCTTTGCATCCTTGGCAGCTTCGCAGAACAACGCCAGCATCAGCTCCGGCAACACACACGAAACTCCAGACACCACGCCATCACACAGACCTTCAGCCAGCGCGGGATGCAGAGCGGAGTCGTTGCCGATCACGCGGTTTGCTCTAGGCGCGCAGTCCTTCAACAGCCTCACCGTATCCAGCGAGCCGCTGCTGTCTTTGACTCCCTGGATCTGTGCCTGTTCTGTCACAAGTTTCAACGTCGTCAGCGGCTCAAGTCCCGTCGTGAAGCTCGGTAGGTTGTATAGCAAGGTAGGGAGTGCTGTATGCTGCGCAATCTCTTCCGCGTAGGCCACCAGGTCCTGCTGCTCGTAGGGAAAGAAGTAAGGTATCGGCAGCAACAAACCATCGGCACCTGCGCTCTCCGCAGCACCAATACGTTGCAGCGTTCCTCGCGTGTCAGCAGCGCCGACTGCTGCAATCAGTTTCATCTCCGCGCCGCCCACGACCCTCGCCCGACCCAGCATCGCGCCAAGCTCCTCTGGCGAAGTCAGACAGTACTCTCCTGTCGCTCCATTCAATACGATTCCATCAACACCTGCCTTCAGCAGGAACTCCATGTGGTGCGTCAACTCGTCCAGGTCGACTGCGCCCGCGTCCGTACGCGGCAACGTCATCGCCGTGAAGACTCCACTGATAAGTGTCTTGCGAGTGTTATCAAAGATAGAAATGGTGATGCTCCAATTCGGTAAAGATAGCTATCGTTGTGCTGACATAGAATGGTTCCCATGCCTCAGGATCGATCGTTGACGAAGTCGGCGGCAAGGAAGAAACCTGCGCTCACTCTGCCGCCTCCAGCGGAGTCCGCACGGAGCCGCATCTACAACTACATTCATGACCTCGTGACATCCGGGGCGCTTCCCGGAGGCCATGTAATCTCGGAGCTGCAGGTCTCGCGCATCCTTGGCACCAGCCGTTCGCCCGTGCGCGAAGCCGTCGCAAACCTGATCGCCGATGGCCTTCTCAAACAAGCTCCTAACCGCAGCGCAGTGGTTGTCGACCTCACTCGCGAGGACATCGTTGATCTTTATGAGGTGCGCGAAGCCCTCGAGGTCTACGCCGTGCGCAAGGTCTCGCAGCGTGGCCTTCACCCTGAAAACCATAAACAGCTTCTGGACTATCTCGACAGCTTTCAGCTCATCCTCCGTTCGCTGAAGGCCAGCGGCAAGCGTTTGCTCAGTGAAGAACAGATGGCCGAGTTCTCCAGTCTGGATATGAAGCTTCACGCCTTGCTGGTCCTCTCCACACAAAATGTGCGGATGCAAAAGGTCGTATCGGACACGCGCGTACTGGTGCGGGTCTTCGCCATGCGCCGCAACGGACATGAGATCTCCATGCTTGAGAAGATCCACCGCCAGCATGTGGCCATCGTGCAGGCTGTCGCCAAAGGCCGAGTAGAAGAGGCCGCCACACTTCTCTCCGAACACATTCAAACCAGCCTCAAGGAGCGCCTCGAAGAGTTCGATCTCTGGAAGCGCGATAACGCGATGCGCGATCAGCCCATCGATGCCAGTCTGCCCGGTCGTCTTCGCAAGCGATAGCCGCCGCAACAGAAAGCAGGGCGTGATCCCCTCTCCGGGATCACGCCCATTTTGCTGGTTAGAACTTGTACTTCAACTCAAGTTCCAACTGACGCTGCTGCGACCGCGAGCTCTGCACATAGCCCCAGGTGCTGCCACCGTTCACTGTGCGTCCCTGGTTGTTGTAGCTGGTGATATTCCCAACGTTGTACGCGTTAGCAATAAACGTCAACGTGTGCTCGTGGTACAGCGTCCAGTTCTTCTGCACCGCAGCATCGATGTTGCGGAAGCCCTGAGCACGCTCAGAACCAACGCTCGCCGTACCGAAGATCGGGGCCGAGCCTGGAGCGGCAGCCGCAGGCTGGCCGTAGGCACAGATGCTGTCATCGAAGCCAGCCGTACCGCAGGTGCCCGTGCCGACGTTACCTGAGTGAGTCGCCGAAGGATCAGTTCCCCACGCGCCAGCAACTACATACGAATTGCCGGAACCCGTGGAACCATCTACCGTTTGAACACCGGTCGCATTGTTTTGAGTCACATAGAGGCCATCTTTTACTCCGGTGATCTTCATGTGGCGATAGTGGTTCGCCCGCAACGTGCCCGTTCCAACCGCACCCGAGCTACCGCTCGCAGTGATCGTGTTCGGTTGACCCGAGAATAGAACCGCCGTACCCGAGGCCTTCCACCCGCCTACGATCTCATCCAGCCAGAGCGGCATGTTACGACCAAACTGGCCCTTGCGACCGAAAGGCAGCGCGTAGGAGAAGTTGCTGTTCAGCATGTGACGGCTGTCGCTTGCCGAAGGGCCGTACTCGCAGCTTAGGCAGAAGTTGTTCTGCGGATTGCCGCCTGCCACGTTGTTATCGTTCACCGAGACCAGACCCGAAGTATCGCCCATGGCGTGCCCATAGGTGTAGTTGACCGTGATTTCAAAACCATTTGAAGGACGCAGGCGATAGGTGACCTCGCCAGCGTTGAAGTTCGAATACGCTTCAGTCTCAAGCAGCTCCACGGCGTTGGTGCCGATCGTGAAATTACCCGCTGCAGCCGCGATGACCGTTGAGTTGAACGCCGCGCTTGAAGCTGTACCAACCAACTTCTCCTGGTTGATGTTGCGCTCGTCCGCAAGATGCTGCGCGGTGTTGCCAACGTACTGCACGGTAACACTCTGCTTGTTGTTGATAGCGTATTCGGCCACCAGGCTGAACTGTGTCTCCACCATTGGCTTCAGCTTGTTCCAGGTAGTGAAGCTGACGGCCTGCGTCGCGCCCGTGGTGTTGAAACCATTCGTTACAGCAAAGGGAGTTCCCGCCGAAGCCGTGGTCGGCGTCTGCGCCGTACCCGAAAGGGACTCGTAGTACGGTGCGTTCGTCGTGTGCTTCAGTGCGTTGTAGTCCATGTAGGTGAAGATGCCGAAGCCACCACGCAAGACGAGCTTGGGGTCGATGCTGTAAGCAAAGCCCACGCGCGGTCCAAAGTCGTTGTAGGTGGGACTATACAGCGAACGGCTGTTGCCGTTCTGGCCTGCAAGCTGCAAAGCTCCGGTCGCAGGGTTAAGATTTGCGATCTTGTTTTGGACTTCGTATGCGGGCTGATCGTACTGCCAGCGCAGGCCATAGTTTACCGTCAGCTTAGGAGTGACCTTCCAGTCGTCCTGTGCGAAGACGCCAAAGCGGTACTGACGCAAACCGAACTTGCCGGTCGTCGGCGAAACAGCGTAGCCGCTTGAGTAGTCGAGAAGGAAGTCCGCAAAGTCATAACCCACCGACTGGCCCGTTGTCGGGTTGCCGGTGAACGAACCGCTGTAGCTGAAGCTACCCAGCAGACCGCTGCCCGTATTCTGCAGGAAGTTGTTATCTGCGCGGAATAACTGCGCGCCGAACTTTGTGCTGTGCCTACCGTGCGACCACGTCAAGTTATCGCCGTAGCTAAACTGATTGTCGTAAGCGATATTGCCAGTGCCCGCGGTGCCAACGCTGTTGACGCCCGAACTGTTCGTGCTCTGCGTGAAGCTCTGGAGTGTGAACCCAGGAACCAACTGTGTGTACGGAATTCCTACGAGCGATTCACCACTCGTGAACTGACCTGAGAGATCGCGGTTGAAGGAGTTATAACCGACGCGCGTATAGCCCATGCGGTACTCGTTCACCAGACTCTGGTTGATCACGCGGGTGTACAGCAAAACGCCCTGCTGGAAAGGGAAATCCGTTGCGCTGGCGAAAGAAATCGGTAACAACTGCGACTGTGGATTGCTCACAGCATCACCATAGCTGTAACGCACCGAGAAGCGATCCTTATCCGTCGGCGTGTAGTCGATCTTGATGTCGCCCTGGTTATTTTCCTGCAACGTCTTGGCAGTGTTCTGGTAGTTGCCCTTGATCGGAGCCGCGGATGCGACCTCATTTGGCAGCGGCAGTAGCTCCGGGTGGGCGAAGAGATACTTCGCCACCGGGTTGTTGATCGGCACGAGGTTCTGATAAAAAACTCCACCGATGGTCTGATTCAGCGGCGCGTTGCCATGCTGCGTGTCATAAAGCTGAGCAACAGCCGAACCGAAGTAAGCATCGCCCGCGAGCGGCGACACGCTTTGATCGACCGCGCCCGCAGCAGCCGTGGTGTTACCGCGCCACGCGTTAAGCGGTAGGTTGAGGCGGCTCGTCGATGCCGTGGGGAGACGATACGCCTCATAATCGCCAAAGAAGAAAAGCTTGTCCTTGAAGTGTGGCACCGGACCACCAAAGGCGACGTTGTAGTTCGATTGCGTGTACTTCGAGCGCGGCGTGAATGAATTACCGGGCAGAACGCGCTTATTACCGAAGGTGTTCGCGTCCATCATCCAATTTTGGAGGTACGCCGATGCGGCCCCGTGATACTGGCTGGTTCCGACCTTCATCGTGTTCAGCACCTGCGTGGCGCCGTCGCCATACTCAGCAGGTGGTACGACCGACAGGATCGTAATTTCCTGCAGAGCTTCCTGCGGAATGTTGTAAGCAGGCGCACCAAAACCATTCGTAAGATTCGCACCGGTATCCACGATGCTGATACCGTCTAGCGTGAAGTTCGTAGTGTACGTACGGTTGCCGTTGATGTTCGGCAGCGTCGCAAAACTCTGCACACGCAGGCCGGAGTTGTTTGGGCTGCTCACCGAGCCGTTCCACTGGTTGCCATCCGCAACTGAGCTGCCCGGCATCACCTGCGTCAACTCCGTCGTGTTGTGTCCGTTGATCGGCAGGTCGTCGATCATCGTCTGCGAGATCGTCGTGCTGATCATGCCGTTCTCAGTGTTCAGCAGCGGCGTCGAATCGCTCGTCACCTCGACCGTCGACTCGGAGCCCGCCGTCAGCTTCGCGTCGACCTTCGCCACCTGGCTAACTTCCAGCAAGAAGGGTGCTGTCACCTTCGTAGTAAAGCCTTTGTCCGTGATCGTCACCTTGTAGGTACCGATCGGCAGGAACCGCACGCTGTAGATACCGTCGTTGTTCGTCGTCACGGTGTTCTTCACGCCCGTGGCCACATTGGTCGCCGTCACCTGCGCACCTACAACCACTGCACCGGTCGGGTCCGTGACCGTACCACCGATATCGCCAGTAATCGTCTGAGCAGACAGTCGCAGACCGCAACACAGCGTCAGCATGACCACAACAAAAAGATTCAACACTAACTTCTTACTACGCATATTGCCTCCTGATGCGTTCCTAAACCAGTTCTCTACATTCATCGCTGTCAGGGGTCACCCCGGACAATCGCTCCACGCCCTGCTCAGCTTGAATCTGACCGTTTGATCGTGATTTGCGCACACAACCCATCTGGCAAACCGCAATTTGAATGTTTCGTAAAAACTACTGCCCCCGCAGCAAAGAAGCAAGATAAATCTGTCGACAATTTACATATTTTTGTCGACAGATTGAAGACTGACGATAGACAGATCGCATCTCATTGATTTCTCAACGTTTCGATAGAGCCTCCGCCCAGCGCAAAAGCGCAAGGGCCGCCAATGGTTCCATGGCGACCCTTGCGCTTCTAATCTGTAAACTTACGAAATCCCGGGGATTACGACGGCAAATCTTACTGCTGGATCGTCTATCGCTGGAACTCGTACACCGTTCCAACGAGCCGCATCGGCCAGCCCGGAATCTATCCCAGTTGCAACTGCTCCACCATCTCGCGTACCGCTGTAACCTCAACCTCTGAATACTCTGTCTCTGGAACGAGCGCTCCATCTGCGCTCTCCACCCGCTTCTCTCTGCCAGGCCGCAGCGAACCGTGGAAGTGTGTTGCCCCGGTCAAGCGCACCAGCGAGCTCGCATTCGTCAATCGCAAGCCGCCTCCCACGGCAACCTCTAACCGGCCATCTGCCTGCTTCACCAGACGAGCCAGTATCTCCGCCCCCTGTGCGACGTCGGTGCAACCACCCGAGGTCAACACCCGCTCGCAACCCGTCGAAATCACGGCTTCGAGCGCCGTCTCCAAATCAGGCGTGTCGTCGAAGGCGCGATGGAATGTCACCTGCATCGGCCGTGCCAGTTGCACAAAGTTCCTCGTTGTCTCCACGTCCACCGTACGATCGGCCTTGAGCAGCCCCAGCACCACGCCGGCTGCACCCAGCGACTTCACGTGCAGAATGTCCTCGGCCATCACCGCGATCTCAGCCTCGGTATACAGGTAGTTCCCACCCCGCGGACGAATCAGCACATGCACTGGCAAATCGCTTTGCTGCAACGCCTCACGCACCAGCCCATGGCTGGGAGTCAGCCCACCCTCGCTCAGTCCCGAGCAGAGTTCAATACGGTCAGCCCCACCCTCTCGTGCGGCGAGACACGCATCCACCGTCTCCGCACAGAGTTCAAAAATTATCTTTCTCATAAGTCCATGAGCCTGATCGGCCTGTCAACAGTTTCTTCATTCCAAAGTAGCAAGAAGCGACGACGTGCAACAGCCCTTCGACTGTCGCACGTCCATCGCTAACGACTAGAACTTGTAATTCAGCGAAAGCTGAATACGACGTTCTTGGTTACGTGTGCTATTGATCACGCCGAAGTTGCTGTCTTGGATACCACTGTCCGGGTTGCCATAATCAGCCACATTCAGGATGTTGAAGAAGTCCGCACGGAAGCCAAAAGACTCATCCTTATACGTCTTGAAATCCTTGAGCAGAGACGTATCCAATTGGTAGAAACCTGGAGCGCGCTCCGTTCCGTTCGCCGCCGTGCCCCATTGGTACTGCGCGGGCTGGCCATACGCACAGGAGCCGACTACGGTAGGAGCCGTTCCGGTCCCCGTCGCGGTACAAGGCGTTGCGGAGGGATCCGTGCCGAACCAGTTGTTGATCGAGCGGTTCACTACCTTGATATGTCCATACTGATTGGCGCGCTCGCCACCGTATGAATTCGTCGCAGAGGTGATGCCACTATTCGCCGTAATGGTCACTGGGGGACCGCTGAAGGCACGGAAGGCATTGGACAACTTCCACCCACCCAACAGTTCCTGCAGAATGATGTTGGCGTTTGAACCGAACTGCCTGCCACTGCCGTACGGCAGTGCATAGACGATCACGGCATTGAACTGGTGCCGGATATCATCGCCCGAAACACCATAGTCTGCAGCACTGTTGTAGTAGTCCTGGAATGTCTGATCGCCGCCCGTCTGCGCGACATTCGGAGCTCCATAGTTACCGGCGGCGTTCGTCATCGACTTCGCGAACGTATAGTTCAGGTTGTACTCGAGCCCATGCCATTCGCGCTGGCGCAGAGTAACCTGCGCCCCGTTGTAGTTCGACATCGCTCGAGATTCCGTAATCAACACGGAGCCTCCATTGCCCGCTGCATAGGACGTACCTGCACCGAGGTTATAGAGCGGCGTAAGATCGGACGCCGGAAGCGTCGTGTAATTGTGGCTGTTGATATCGATAACCTGCGCCTGCGTGAACTGATTGGCATTGCCATAGTCCATCAGGTGTTGGCCGGACTGACCGATGTAGCTCACCGACAACGAGGTCGTCGCACTGAGCTGCGTCTCTACCGTCAGATTCCATTGCTGAATATAGGCGGGCTGCTGATTCTGCGGCCACATGCTGAACGCACCACCACTCGGCTGCGCCGTGTTCGCGTTGGTCACAAAGCCCTGCGAAGCCTGAAGAGAAGTGCCGCTGGACCCTGCTGCGGGAGCGGTGCCATCGCGCTTGAAGACCGACACCAGCGGAGGATTGTTCGTCAGTCGCTGGTTCGCCGCGTCGCCCTCGAAGAAGCTCGTCGCTCCATAACCGCCGCGCAGCGAAACCTTCGGCATCGCCTGGTATGCAAAGCCGAAGCGTGGCATCACCTGCTTATAGCTCGGTCTGTAGCATGCCGTCGTGGGGCACACGATGGAACCCGCCGGAGAGCCTGCCGGGATCGAGCCTGCGTACTCCATGATGCCGCCGTTTACAGGAAGCACATTCGCGTTCTTGTTGTTCGCCTCGACCATTGGCTGGTCGTACTCATAGCGAACACCCAGGTTCAATGTCAGAGTTGGTGTCACCTTCCAGTCGTCCTGAATGTAACCCGCAGCGCGCCACTGGCGATTGCCAAACTCACCACCGTCCTGCAGCCCATATTCGGCAGCAGCGTCGAGCACGAAGTCAGCCGGAGCGATCTGATCGTTAGTCGTTGTGGGGTTCTTCGTGTAGGCACCCGTATAGCTGAAGTAGCCCAGAGCGCCGGCGTTCTGGCTCTGCGTGTAGTTCTGCTGGTAGCGTGCAGCTTGCACACCAATTGTAAAGAGGTGCTTACCCTTTTGAATCGTGAAGTTGTCGTTATAACCAAAGGTGTTGTCTACAAGCAGCTGTGGTGCGGCGCGAGTGCCGACCGTGCTTGCCTGACCCGACATCTCCATGGCAGTGAAGCCCGCAAACCGCTGCTGACCGAACGGAATCCCGACGACAGAGTCGCCCGACGTGCCGAACTGGCCGGTGTAGTCAATCGGAACGCCGGTATTCCACTTGATGCGCGTGTAGCCAACGTTGAACTGGTTCACGATCGCTGAAGAGAACGTGTGCACCCAGCTCGAGCCAAACAGCGTCGACGGATAGCTGTTGATGCTGGGGAAGCCAAGAGGGAAGACCGTGTTGCTGCCATCGCGGGGTCGCGACTGCGAATAGAAACCGGAGATACGGTCTTTTGCCTCGGGCGTCCAGTCGACCTTCACGTCGAACTGATTGTTCACGGTGTAGCCGCGTTCAACACCTTCAAACAGGGGAATGTACGTGCCGGTAGGAATAGCCACTCCGGGTGTCGGCGTCGGATAAAGACCCGGATGCGCTGCCAGGTACTTCACCACCGGATTGTTCACCGGAATCTGGTTGTTGGCAAAGATCGGATAGGTGTTCGTTGCAGCGTTGTAAGCCTGCGTGTTGTAGAGCTGGAACGGGATCGACGAAAAGTCGCCCTTCAGCATCGCTGGCGTGAGGACCTGGTAAGACTTTTGCGTCGCCGCGGGCTGGCGGTATCCTTCGTAATCGCCAAAAGCGAACAGCTTGTTCTTCACAATCGGTCCGCCAAGCGTGCCGCCGAAGATCGTCTGCGTGTAACGGTTCTTCGCCTCGCTCTTGTACTTGTTCGCCCAGCTGTTGGCGTTCAGCTTGTCGTTCTGCAAAAACACATAGGCGCTACCGTGAAACTGGTTGGTGCCGCTCTTCAGCACCGAAACGATGGCACCGCCATTCGCATTGCCGTAGATCGCAGGCGCATTGCCGGAGATCACTTTGATCTCCTGGAGTGCATCCGGAGCCGGGTTGTAGCCGATCTGGTTGTTCTGCGCCTCGTTCAGGTCCACGCCGTCGAGCGTGTAGTAGTTCGCCTGTCCGCGGTTACCGTTCACACTCACCAGGTTGTTGCTCGTCGTGCTGCGTTCCGTCGCATTCGACCCCGTCATGCCGGTCGGGTCCGTGCTCACTACACCTGGCGTGAACAACGTCACCGACTGGAAGTTGCGTCCCTCCAGCGGGAAGTTCTGCACCTCATTCTCAGTGAGCGTCGTGCTGATCGTGCCATCCGTCGTGTTGATGATCGGTGCCGTCTCCGTCACCGTCACGCTCGTCGAGTTCCCCGCCACCAGCTTGCTGTTCAGGTTCACCGTCTGATTAATCTCCAGAGTGAACGTCTGCGTCGTCTGCGCAGCAAAGCCGGGCGCCGTCACCATAACCTTGTAGTGCCCGATCGGAAGGAACCGCGCGGTATACACACCGTCCGCGTTCGCTGTCTGGGGAGTCTTCACACCCGTATCGACATCCTCTACGACTACCGTCGCGCCCGGTATCACCGCCCCGCTGGCATCCGTCACCTGTCCGGTCACCGAACCCGTCACCGTCTGCGCGTGTGCCGCACCCACCGTCAACAGCATCAGGAACACCAGGCTATAGCAACACAGTGCAAGCCGATTCATCGGTATACGCATCATCAAATCCTCCAGAAAGCTCCAACCCGCTCCATGCCATCTACAGGTATCCGCAGCGTCGCTGCAGCCGTCCCGTTCCTTCGTGGGTGCATGTTATGGATGAGCCTAAGAACTCGTCGTCATAAAGTCAACAAAACTTTTCAGAAATATGCAATATATTCCAATCAAGGTGCAAAATAATGCAAAGTGTCGACAGTTTTAAACACAGCTGCCTGCAAACACTTGTTTATGATGGAGTGGATTGGGGTTCGCACGATGGCTGCCAAACACGACCGGGCTAAACAGATCCTTCACCTGCTCTTACAGAAGGGCAGCGGCAGCATTGAAGAACTCGCCGTCGCTGTAGGCGTCTCCCCCGCCAGCGTCCGCCGCGACCTCATCAAGCTCGAGGAGCGTGGCCTCGTCAACCGTACCCACGGCGGAGCCGAGGTCGCCGGCAAGCTCAACTACGAGCCCTTTCGTTTCGACGCCGCCTTCCCTCTGCGCGAAGAGCGCTTCGCCGACGAGAAGCGCCGCATCGGTCTCGCCGCCGCCGACCTTGTGGAAAAGGGAGACACCATCGCACTCTCCCCCGGAACCACCACCACGCAGATAGCGCGCGGTCTGCGCCATCGTGAACAAATCCACATCGTCACCAGCGCTGTGAATATCGGCATGGAACTCTCCAGCCAGCCCAACCTCTCGGTCACTCTTACCGGCGGCGCCGTCCGCTGGCCCGGCTCCTTCTCCATGGTCGGCGTCACGGCCTTCGACGCCCTGCAGCGCCTCTTCTTCGAAAAGTTTTTCATCGGCGTCACCGGCATCCACCCTCAGCACGGCATCACCGTCATCGAATCCGACGAGGCCCTCATCCTCAGCCAGATGATTCAGCACGCCAAGCAGGTCATCGCCGTCGCCGACTCCAGCAAGCTCAACATGATCAGTGCCATGAAGGTCTGCTCCCCCTCAGAGATCGACCTCATCATCACCGACGACGGCGCCGACCCCGACGTCCTCGAAGCCTTCCGCGCCCAGAACATCCGCATCCTGCTCGCCTGACCCTCACCACCGCTCCGCGCCGCACCAAGGCCTCCACGAACACACCGCCGATCCCGCCCTCATCGAGATCGCAACGGACGGACGTCTCAATCTTCCCCAACAGCCAGGACACCAGCGAACACCAATTTCGGGAAACGCGTTTATGAGGAGTTATCCATTGTCGAGCTTTCGCGCGTGTTTTCTAAAGGTCACTGCACCCATTGCCCGACTAAATACCGATTGACGTGCCTATCTGCCCGATGGGATGATGTTGGTGCGATGTATTTCTCCAAGAGCTAAACCGGATTCAGAAGCAGGCAGGCTGCTACCAGCGGTCATATGTATCCCTGCCTTAAATCTGACTCGACGACGCATATCACCGTCGTCCACTCACCGGTTTAGAAATTGGGGAATTTTATGTCCTGGTCTGAACGTCTCGTTCAGGATCACAGGAAGCGGACGGATCGCGCCATTCATCGCGCTTGCAGCCACCTCGCCTCTGATCCACTTACTTTTGCAAAGTTCCAAGAGCTGCTGATTTGTGCTCGCACCCGCGCGCCACTATTGTTTGATGCGCCGGTCAAGGATGGCAGGCATCTCGGCGTCGACGCGCTATTCCACCTGGCTCGCTTCCGAAGCGCGCACATTCGCCCAACAGCGGAGTGGAAGGGTACGTTAGCCTCCTGGCGCTCCTCAGTGGCGTCCTTAGCGCACCATCTGACTTGTCGATACGAAATCCCCGCTTTTATGGCCTCGGTCTGGTATGCAGTTGATGCCGCAGGGGACGAGAAACGTTCATGGGTGATCGCACATTCACGCGGAGCGAGCTTTCGTTCACTCGATCTGCCAGTCACCATGACGCGAAAGATGGAACATATCTTTCTTACATCGGACGACCATTTGGGGCTGGAGCCAGCACTTCGCAGAGCCGAGTTGCTTGCTCTAGGCATGCCTACCGCATTTATGAAGGCCATCCTGTCCACGCGACTAGCGACGGATTTGCGCAATGGTGGCTTCTGGCGCACCGTCTGGATGTTCTTCATCGCGCACGTCGAAGAACTTGAGCCTACACAGATTGGGCCCATGATCGACTACATTCAGTCCGTCCGGCACGATCGAATTCAAATAGAGACACAGGACGGCATGATGGAAGCCGCCCCGCCGCTGCCTTCGTTTTGCATGAAAGGGCGAACAGTGTCGTCCATGCTCCGCCTGATGAGGGAATGGCATCGTGATCTTGGCACATCACATAGCACTGCCGCATTCACGTGGACCCGGTCTCCTTTCAAACCG
>NZ_JAGSYC010000020.1 GCF_025685545.1 Granulicella paludicola
CGCCCGATGCGATCCTGACGCTGAAGAACAGCGCGACGGTCGCTGTCTTCGAGACGCTGCAGAAGCACGGCGTGAAGGTGCCGGAGACCCTCGCGCTGGTGGGCTACGACGACTTCGAGATGGCTGCTGTTTTGCGGCCCTCGATCAGTGTCATCCGCCAACCGATCGAAGCCATCGGTCACGCCGCAGCTGAACTCCTCTTCGAGCGCCTGCTGAGTCAGGACTCAACCAAGCGGGGCGCTCCTCAGCAGCGACGACAGATCGTACTTGAGACGGAACTCGTTCTACGGAAGTCCTGCGGCTGCCAGCCTGCCTAGTCTCCGGTCTTGATGGCACTCCCTTACAGCGTTGCAGAATTAGCGCTATCAAAAAAACTTTGATGACTCGGGAAGGAAAGTCTCTCCATACGATTGACAGTCTTCCTGCATTCGAACAACAATTCTCCGCAGCTTATGGAATCGCTACCAATGCGGATGGAAACCATTCCAACGCTGTCTTCTCAAGCTCAGCATGCTTGAACGATATGCAGCCATAAGCTGAGTTCGACTTTGGAGAGCCACCTAAATGCGTTCTATCGCCCGTTTTGCAAAAAGAGGCGTCTGGCTGGTCGCGTTCTTGTTCGCGGCAGTTGTGTGTCAGGCACAGGAGTTTCGCGCCACCCTTACCGGTGTGGTCACAGATCCGTCAGGAGCCTTGATTCCCGGCACCGTGGTTACGGCGACCAACGTTGAGTCGGGTACGAAGTTTACCGGCAAGACCAGCACTAAGGGCGTCTATTACATCAATTACGTTCTGCCCGGCGTCTACACGATCACCGCCGAGGCAAAGGGTTTCAAGACCAACATTCAGGAGCAAGTCACACTCTTCACAGCACAGACATTCAATCAGAACTTTCAGTTATCTGTCGGAAACGCGGGCGATACCGTAACTGTTAGCGATGCGCCTCCGATGCTTGAAACATCCACCGGATCCGGTGGCACCGTCCTTGGTGCGCGCGAGCTCGAAAACGTGCCGCTCAACGGCGGTCAGGCCTACTCTCTGATCGGCACAACGCCCGGCAGTCAGGTAACAAGCCAAGCCGGTCCTGGTGGCAACTCTGGATCGCGCGGCTGGGACGTGTCTTCTTCTTACAGCCTCGGCGGCGGCGTCAACGGCACCAATCAGTTCACCTTGAACGGTGCAAACATCACCAGCCAGTTCAGCTACGACAACCACAGCGCCGGTGAGTGGACCGTATCTCCAAACATTGACTCCGTACAGGAGGTCAACGTGATGACGCAGACCTACGACGCGCGCTTCGGTCGTACCAGCGGCGGTACCATCAACGTTGACACCAAGAGCGGCGGCAACCAGTTCCACGGCACCGCGCACTATGCTTACGAGGATGGTGGCCTCTTCGGCGCGAATATCAATCAGTTCATCATCAACGACATTCCCCGGCAACAACAGGTCCAAAATCAATTCTGGATCACGGCGGGCGGCCCGATCATCAAGAACAAATTGTTCTTCTTCTTCGGCTTCGAGGGCTATCGCCAGTCAATCGCTGGAGGCAAGCTTGAGAATGTTGCGCCCGCCTATCTTCGCCCGGGCTTCAATGGCAATGCAGGCGTCGACTTCAGCTTGATCCAGACGTATGACTCGGCAGAATTTCCGAATGGCCTTCCTATCTATCAGCCAGGAACGGCGACCTGTAAATCTGGCGGGCCCGTCACGTCCTGCAACACAAACAACATTGCACAGACGCAGTTCGCAGGAAATGCAATCCCCGCGAACATGATCAGCCCCATTTCTACCGCGGTACTGAAGTACATCCCGCTACCGAACATTGCAGCGAACGCGAATTTCGCAAAAGGGAATAACTACATCGCGAACACGCCTGACCTGTACGACTACAACCAGCCGCAGCTTCGCGTCGATTACAACCTCAGTGACAAGACCAAACTCTACAGCTACTTCCTGTACTGGAAAGGCTCCGAGTACCGCAGCAACAACGGTCTCAATGGTCCCGCCGCGAACGGCAATATCAACTGGATCCATCAGAATTACGTAGCAACCCAGGACCTCACACACACCTTCTCGCCCTCGTTGACGGCCGACTTCAAGATCGCCTTCGACCGCTTCTACGAGAGTTCACCAAACAGCAACTACGCAGAGCAGCCGAGTCCGACCTCGATCGGCCTTGCGATGCCACTACCTGCTACGACCAGCCGCAGCATTGTCCCTCAGTTCAACGTTGGCGATGATTGGGGCACCGGATTGATCAGCAACAATGCATTCTTTGGCAACAACATCAACAACGATGTCACCAATAACTTCGCTTTCAACGTCGACTTCACCAAGACACACGGTCGTCACACCATGGAGATCGGCGGCGAAATCGATGAGTTCCAGTTCGGTGGCTTCCCGAGCGGAGGCGGAAACCCCAACGGAACCTTTGGCTTCGGCTCTGGCTTCACACAGTACAACCCACAGAACGAGCATTGCTACAAGGACACCACGGGTCAATGCACGGCGACCAATAATCAAAATGGCTCCGCATTGGCATCCTTCTACCTTGGACTGCCGACAGGTGGTAGCGTCGACTGGATCGGTTCCATCATGGAAGGCTATCCGGTCTACGCAGCCTACTTCCAGGATAACTGGCGCGTGACGCCGAAGCTCACGATGAACATGGGTTTCCGTTATGACGTACAGCGTGGTCTGCGTGAGCGTCACAACAATCTGAATCGCGGACTTTGCCTCACCTGCGTCAATCCGCTTACGAATGATGCAACCTACCAGGCCAACGTCAAGAACACAGGAAATCTTGCAACTTGGGCAGCAGCGGGCATTGCGACGTCAAGCCTGTCGCAGGTTCTAGGTGGTCTGCAGTTCGCTGGTACGGATGGACAATCGCGCGATGCATACGATACAGACTGGTCGAATGCCGGTCCGCGCTTCGGTATTGCTTATCAGATCAATGCGAAGACTGTTATTCGCGGTGGCTACGGCATCATGTACTCCTATGGATTGGAAGGTGGTTCCAGCATCGGCGATTCGCAGAGTACGAACTACACAACGTCGACGGATGGAGGAAACACTCCCACAACCGGATTCCAGAGTGGCAATCCCTACGCCAGCGGCCTGCTGAAGCCAACCGGCAACTCTCTCGGTCTGCTGACGGATGTCGGCAATGGCACCATTCAGGCTGACTTCCCTGATCGCAAAATTCCCATCGAGCAGGTTATGTCGCTGGGCTTCCAGCGTGAGCTGCCTGGCGCTACGGTGCTCGATGTGAGCTACGCGGGTAATCTGACGAATCGCCTCCGGGTCAACCTATGGCGCAATGGTGTGGCGACTAAGGCGATGGAGGATCGTGCGATTGCCGACCCTTCGTACTATGACCAGCAGGTGCCGAATCCGTATTACGGTGTCGCGGGCATGTCTGGTCCGGGGCAGTGCGGCACGGTGCAAACGATCAAGGCGATCGCGCTCCTCCTGCCGGGCTCGCAGTATTGCTCGGCCAATGGCAACGGTCCTGGTCTGATCGGTCAGTACAACGCGCCGCTCGGCGGTAACTTCTACCACGCTCTCTTAGTTAAATTGTCGAAGCGCGTCGTCGGAGGCAGCGCGCGCGGATTCAGCTACCAGATCGCCTACACGTGGTCGAAGAGCATGGATGCCGATGGCTATCGCAACGGCTGGCCTTACCAGGATATCGAGCGCTATCACCAGCTCAATGGCAGTGATCGCACGCACGTACTGGCTGTAACAAGTGTGTACGATCTTCCTTTCGGTCACGGTCGCACCTTTCTAGGTAACTCGAATGGTCTGGTCGATCGGCTGATTGGTGGCTGGACGCTAAGCGGTGTCTTCACCGCACAAAGCGGAACACCCGTCAGCATCAACACAGGCTTTTACTACAACTGCCAGGGCGGTAGCTATGCGTCTCCGAAGGGTTCAGCGTTGGGTCACTGGATCAATCAGGACCAGAGTTGCTACACAAGTGTGCCGGACTACGGCTATGGTGTTCTCGTTCAGAACATCGACTCCGTCCGCACTCCCACGCAACCAAACCTCGATGCGTCGTTGCAGAAGACGACCCGCATCTTTGGTCGCCTCGGATTCGATTTGCGTCTTGACGCCTTCAACGCGACCAACTCGCGATTGATGGGTGGTCCGGATACAAACCCGAACGATGGGCCCGCGACCTACTCCCCGAACGGCGGCTGGAGTGGCTTCGGTACCATTGGACCTAACCAGGCCAACTTTGCAAGGATCCTGCAAATCGGTGGCAAACTCTCTTTCTAATCACCATGGTTCATGCGGAGGGCCTGGATCCAGGCCCTCCGCAGAGCCATCTTAACGTTAGTTCGTTTTGGAGATCTGGATGTATCTTTCGCGTGCCCGCATGTTCTCCGTCCTGATGGCTTCTGTTGCCTACACCGCCATCTCTACCGCTCAAACTGCAGCCGCACCCGATCTCACCAAAGAACCTACCCTCTATGCAGTCGGCTACGCGCATCTCGATACCGAATGGCGTTGGGAGTATCCACAGGTCATCGACGAATACCTCTATCGGACGATGCACGATAACTTCAATCTCTTTGAAAAGTATCCGCACTACATCTTCAATTTCAGTGGCGCGAACCGCTACCGGCTCATGGAGGAGTATTACCCCTCTGACTTCAATCGCGTGAAGCATTACGTCGCTGAGGGCCGCTGGTTTCCCGCGGGATCGTCCATGGAAGAAGGCGACGTCAACGCGCCGAACGCAGAGGCTGTCATCCGGCAGATCCTCTATGGCAATAAGTGGTTCCTCAAGACCTTCGGCAAAGCCAGTGAAGAGTACATGCTTCCCGACTGCTTCGGATTCCCGTCGTCGCTACCGAGCATTCTTGCGCACTCGGGCGTGAAGGGTTTCTCAACCCAGAAGCTGTCGTGGGGATCGTCTGCGAATGTAGGCGGCCCTGAATCGCTGGAGAACACTCCTGAGGGCACACCCTTCAATGTAGGCGTATGGGTCGGGCCGGATGGCTCGCGAGTCATCGCGGCCTTCAATCCCGGGGCCTATAACGGAGACATTACGACTGACCTGAGCACTCCGTTGCCTCCTATGCAGCTAAATCCGCTGTTGCCGGAGATCGAGAAGAAGCTCTCGGCAGTCGATGTGCAACGCCAGAATTCAAGCCAAGGTCAAATCGATCCAGGCATGGTGCAACAGTACTTCGCTTTGCGTCAGGAGCAATCGGCGCTCGAACATCAGCGGCAGCTCGATGAAGCTCGTCATTTCCAAGGAGACTGGGCCGCGCGTGTTCTGAACAACGGTAAAGTGACAGGGCTATTCGCCGACTACCACTATTACGGCACCGGCGACATCGGAGGAGCTCCGAGAGAAGAATCCGTCAAGCGCTTGGAAGCGATCATCACGAAGGGCTCGGTCGACATGCCACCAGCTGATGGCTCCGGCATGCGTAGCGGGCGACAGGGTGGGTGGCCGATGGTCACTGTAGGAAACGGCCCCGTCCACGTCGTCTCTGCTACAGCGGATCAGATGTTCAAAGACATCACCCCGGCGGAAGCCGCGGCGCTGCCTCGCTACACCGGAGAGCTTGAGCTGACCAACCACTCCGCTGGTTCACTTACCTCGCAGGCGTATCAAAAACGCTGGATCCGCACAGAAGAGCTCCTCGCCGACGCTGCAGAAAAATCCTCTCTCGCCGCTGCCTGGTTGGGAGGGCGCAGCTATCCACTTGAACGACTCAATGATGCCTGGACGCTCGCAATGGCTGCTCACTTCCACGACCTTGCTGCAGGCACTGCAACACCTCGCTCGTACGATTTCGCGTGGAACGACGATGTGATCGCCATGAACCAGTTCTCGGTCGTCCTGAAGAGTGCCACTGATGCGGTCTCACAGGCTCTCGATACGCAGACCAAGGGCATACCTGTGGTGGTGTTCAATCAACTGAACGTTCCCCGCGAAGATATTGTGGAAGCGTCTCTCGACTTCAATGGCAAGTCTCCTTCTACCGTCCGCGTCACCGGCCCTGACGGGAATGTTGTTCCTTCACAGAGGGTGAAGGACAAGCTGATCTTCAACGCAAAGGTCCCATCGATCGGCTACGCCGTCTACGATGTCGAGCCAGCAGACAACGAAGCGGCGGCTTCTTCTGATCTGCGCGTAACGGACCACGAACTTGAAAATGCGTACTATCGGGTTACATTGAACGGCGATGGCGATGTTGCCAGCATCTTCGACAAACAGTTGAACAAGGAGCTTCTCTCTGCACCCGCACGTCTCGCGCTCTCCTACGACAACCCTGAGCAGTGGCCCGCGTGGAACATGGACTGGACGCAAGAGCAGGCTGCTCCGAAGGAATACGTTTCAGGCCCTGCAAAGATACGCATCGCAGAAAAGGGTCCCGTCCGCGTCGCCATCGAGGTGACACGTGAGACGGGAGGCTCCCGCTTTATGCAGACGATCAGTCTTGCAAGCGGTCAGGCTGGCAAGCGCGTCGAGTTCGGCAACGTGATCGACTGGAACACCCGAGAACGAAACCTGAAGGCCACCTTCCCTCTGGTCGCTGAGAACGAAAACGCTACGTACAACTGGGACATCGGAACGATTGATCGACCAACAGCACAGCCTAAGAAGTTCGAGGTGCCATCGCACCAGTGGATCGATCTCACGGACATGAGCGGCAAGTTTGGCGCGACGGTCCTGACCGATGCCAAGAACGGCTCCGATAAGCCGGACGATCACACGATTCGTCTCACCTTGATTCGCACGCCTGGCGTCGCTGGAGGGTACACAGATCAGGCGACCCAGGACATCGGACACCACGAGTTCAAGTATGGATTTGCTGGACACGCCGATGGCTGGAGGGACGCACAGACAGATTGGCAGGGACAGGAACTCAACGCTCCGCTGCTGTCGTTTGCTGCCACGAAGCATGCGGGTTCTCTGGGAAAGAGCTTTTCCATCGTAAAGATCAACAACCCGCGCGTTCGCATCCTCGGTATGAAGAAAGCGGAGGATAGCGACGAGATCATCGTGCGGCTTGTTGAACTCGATGGCAAGCCGCAGAAGGATGTGCGCGTGACCTTCGCCGCGCCAGTCACAAGTGCGCGCGAGGTCAATGGTCAGGAACAGCCTCTGGGAGAGGCGCATACCGAGGCGGGTGAACTCGTCACCTCGCTCGGTGCGTATCAGCCGCGTGCCTTCGCTTTGAAACTTGGGCCCGCACCGTCGACCGTCACTGCGGTACAGTCGATTCCTGTCGCCCTGAAGTATGACGTTGCAACGGCGACGAGCGACGGTAGTGCCGAAAAGATCGGGTTCGATGGCAAGGGCAACTCGCTGCCCGCTGAGATGCTGCCTGCGCAAGTGACCTTCAACGATGTGGTCTTCCATCTGGCAGCCGCAAAAACTAACACGCCGAACGCGGTCATCACACGTGGGCAAAAGATCCAGCTGCCCGCCGGTAGTTACAACCGCGTCTACCTGCTGGCAGCCTCATCCTCGGGCGACCAGTCTGCGGAGTTCGAAGCGGGCGACCGAAAGACAAAGCTCAACATTGAAAACTGGGGCGGCTTCGTCGGGCAATGGGACGAACGTGTTTGGAGCTCGGCCGATACCTCACAGGGTTACGGCGAGATGGTCGGTCTCAAGCCCGGCTTCATCAAGCGCGCCGATCTCGCTTGGTACAGCAGCCATCATCACAATGCGGCAGGCAAGAACGTAGCGTATAGCTACTCCTATCTCTTCGCCTATGGCATCGACCTGCCTGCGGGTGCCAGGACCCTCACCCTCCCCAAAAATCCGAACGTCCGCATCCTCGCCATCTCCGTCGCGAATGAGGACACGGAGGCAAAGCCGCTGGAGCCCCTCTACGACGTGCTGCCATCCCCCAACGCAGGCGCACCGGACTTCTCTCTCTCAACTTCGGGCAAGGTCGCTGTCTCGCAGGGCCGCTCCGCGACAACCAGGATCGTCGTTCTTCCGCGAGGCAATTTTGATGGCGGAGCTAAGCTCACCGCAATCGATCTTCCCGCTGGTGTCACCGCAAAATTCAGTTCAGAAAGCGCCGCTCCCCAGACCCTCACGATCTCAGCGGCGGAGACCGCAGCGCCCACCATCTCGGATTTTAGAGTGATTGCGACCTCCGGCTCCATCAAACATGAAGAGACAATCCATCTCAATGTCACTCCGATCCTCAAGGGAACCGTCCCGGTTGATCTCTCCTCCGCCTTCAACGTTAACGGAATCTATAAGAAGGGCACAAAGTTCGAACCCAATGCCAGCGCAGATGGAGGAGGTTACTCCTTCGCAACTGAGACCCTCGGTCGCGAGCAGGTGGGGGGTGAGGTCATCTTCAAACTCGGCCCCGCCAACGTCGCGGATGCTGTATCGAGTAAGACCATCTCGCTCCCGGCAGGGAAGTACAGCAGCATCCATGTTCTCGCGACGGCCATCGAAGGGAACCAGACGCGGCAGCCCTTCACCATCTCCTATACAGATGGAACCACCTCAACCGCTACGCAGAGTCTCAGTGACTGGTCCGGCTCCGCAGGCTTCCGTGGGGAAAGCGATGCCACAGACGTGCCCTATCGTATTGCGGGCGATGGCACGGTCGATGGTAATCCCTTCCACCTGTGGGCTTACGAATGGAAGACCGATCCTGCAAAGGAAGTGAAGAGCCTCACTCTCCCTTCCAATCGCAACGTCATCGTCTTCGGTGTCACGCTTGTTCCTGCGGGCAACTAACGTCAAGTCCGTTGAACCACTCTCGTCTCTTCAAGAGGAATAAGAAACATGACTCGTGCAACGGTGCGAAGCCTCATCGTCTTGTCATTGAGCACGGCTGTATCGGTCGCCGGAGCAGTCGCTCAAAGTAGTTCGAAGCAACCGATCGATTATGTAAATACTCTGGTGGGTACCGCGCCGCTCGACCAGCAGAAATTCATTGGAAACGCGCCGCCTCCGGGCGAGCCCGTCTACTCGGGACAGACCTCGCCCGGAGCTCGTTTACCTCACAGCTCCGTCGAAGCCGCACCCGTAAACAACAACATCGAGTTGAGCTTTCCCAACGGCGTTCCGGTCCCGTATTACTACCCGAACCCGACGATGCTGGGCTTCACCGGCGGTGGGGGCGCCACGTATGGTGGAGGTGCCGAGCCCATCATCTCGCCGGTCGTCGGCGACTGGTCGATGCCTCCCGCCTATCGCGAAAGCTACTATGACAAAGCGGCAGAGAAGGCGACTCCCGGCTACTACTCTGTCGACCTCGCCACCTTCAAAACTCGCGTGGAACTGACAGCGACTCGGTGGGCGAGCCTGATGCGCTTTACCTTCCCGGCAAGCGAACGCGCCAACATCCTCGTGAATTTTCCAGCGCATGGCGGCCAGATGGAGATCGTCGGAGATCATACCGTGCGCGGTATCTCGCGAGACAACGGAGCGGTGGACGGTGCCTACTTCGTCGCCGAGTTTTCCGCGCCGTTCGTCGATCTCGGAATCTTCCGCAAATCCTCTGGTGACGGCAGAGGCTGGGGCATCGGTGACAAAGACGTTGATCCTGGCGCACGTACCGTCGAGGGCAGCTATGCAGGCACCTATCTCACCTTTCACACCAAAGCGGGTGAGCAGATCCTGATGAAGATGGCGCACGGAGCAAGCTACGAGCAGGCGGAGCAGCGGCTGCACGAAGAACTCCCCGGCTGGAACTTCGATGGCATTCACGAGGCCGCTCGCAAAGAGTGGTCGAAGCTGCTCGATCGCGTGCAGGTAGAAGGCGGTACACCGCAGCAGCGCACGATTTTCTACTCAACGCTCTTCCAGTCCTTCGCAAGCCCTCGACTTATCGCCGCCAAAGGCGAGAAGTTCAAAGATACGAACGGCAAGATTCAGGTAGCCACGCATGACCGCTACAGCCCCGTACCTTTCTGGGATACGGGCCGCAACCAGATCGTGCTTCTCGAGATGATGGAGCCCGAGCGGATGAAAGACATCATGGCCTCCGAACTCGACATGGCGCGCGAGCGCGGCTACATGAACACCTCCTTTCACGGCGACAACGCCGTCTTCATGTACCTCGGCTCATGGAAGCGCGGCATCCCGTTCGACTACGCCGCCGCCTACGAATACCTTCGCAAGAACGCACTCGATCCCGCCGGTCCTCGTCAGTACCTTGCCGAGTATGAGAAGAACGGCTGGATCTCAGACTTCATTCCCAAAGGAAACCCAAGCCCACCCTATGCAGGCGGGAAAGCCGGAGCCGCAACGACTCTCGAATACGCCTGGGACGATCACGCCATGGCGCAGTACGCTGCGCTCCTCGGCAAGAAAGACGATGAGCAGGTATTCCTGAAGCGTGCCGCCAACTACAAAAATGTCTTCGATCCCTCGGTCGACTTTATACGTGGCCGTACCGAAGACGGCAAATGGATCTCGCCCTTCGATCCCCAGGAACCGTATTACAACTTCATGATGAAAGAGGCCTCAGGCTGGTCGACGCTCTGGCTTGAGCCACACGACGTGCAAGGGCTGATCAACCTCCTTGGCGGACGTGAAGCCTTCGATCGAAAGCTAGATCAGTTCTTTTCGACTCCCTACAATCCCAAAGGCATCTGCCGCGATTGCACCGGCTTGATCGGCCAGTACGTGCAAGGAAACCAGCCGGACCAGCAATCCCCGTACTACTACGATTGGAGTGGTCAACCGTGGAAGACACAGAAGCTGGTGCGTCAGATTCTCTCCGAGATGTATGGAAGCGATGCCTCTGGCTACGGCTATCCAGGCATGGATGATCAGGGAGCAACCTCGTCTTGGTACGCCCTGAGCGCCATGGGCTTCTATCCGGTCGATCCATCGAGCGATGAATACATCATCGGTTCTCCTCTGTTCGATAGGGTGTCGCTCGTGCTCGGTAATGGCAAAAAACTGGACATCGTCGCCCGAAAGAATTCGACACAAAATATGTACATCCAATCGGCCGCGCTCAACGGCAAGCCTTGGTCAAAGCCGTGGTTCAGCTATGCCGACATCAGAGCAGGTGCAGTTTTTACGTTGCAGATGGGCGCAACTCCCAACACGACCTGGGGTAGTTCCCCCGACGTCGCACCTTCGTCCATGACCTCTGCCGACAGGTAGAGGTCATGGACGCTTTCCCCGGAGTGCAACCGCCACCTCCGTTTGATCATTCGCAATTGACCCTCTCGCTGAGGCGTGCTACTTTCTCGATATGGCGTTTCCCCTCGTTCCTTGTTGTCGCTGCGATCACTCTCTTCTTGGGTGAGCCTCGACATATCCATACGCTGAAACGCATCCTCCGAAGCTCATCCGAAATCTCCATACCTTGCTCATAGCACCGTCAACTGGCCTGTCTTGATCCGCAGGCCCCTTGCTGACGTCGATGCTTTGGAGAGATCCTATGCCACTCGCAACAGAGGAACGGCTCATTGCCGAATCGGAAAACGCACTTGCTCCCAACCCGGCGGAAGGGAAGACACCCCAGGAACTCGCTGATATCGTCACGCGATTCGCAGCATCAGACGGATGGATCGACCGCGTCCGTCTGCGCACAGAAAACCGCTGGTATGAGCGTCTCTACCTCGGCACCGACTACGACGTCTGGGCGATCAGCTGGATGCCCGCACAATCGACCGGCTTCCACGATCATGGCGACTCGTCAGGAGCATTTGTTGTAGCAACCGGCGTGCTTGAAGAGCATCGTCCAGGAGCGGCGCCCATAGAAATCACCCCGGGCAGACCTCGCGCCTTTGGGCAGCATTACGCGCACGATGTCCGCAATGCCTCACTCGGACCGGCCGTTAGCATTCATGCCTATTCACCACCGTTGACCGAGATGAATGAGTACGATCTGGTGGGAAGCGAACTTGTGTCGCGTGAGCAGGCATCGGCCCGCGCGGAGTCGCTTGCAAAGGAACGACACCAGCGGAAACCGCCCCAATCAACGCGCGCTTCCAATATCGACCTCATGCTTGCCGAAGCGCGTGATCGCCTGCGACGTCTCTCCCCGTCGGCCGCCTTCGACGCCATGGCGCACTCCCAGGCAATCCTGGTGGACATTCGTCCCGAAGTCCAACGTGCGCAAGAAGGCAATATCCCGGGGGCCTTGATTGTCGAACGCAACGTGCTCGAGTGGCGATTTGATCCGAAGTCGGAGGCTCGTTTACAAATCGCGACCAGCTACGACTTACAGATCATCGTCTTTTGCTCTGAAGGTTATACCTCAAGTCTCGCGGCGGCAGCTTTGCAGGAACTCGGCCTCTGGCGCGCAACCGATATCGAGGGCGGTTTTCAGGGATGGCTCACAGCAGGTCTTCCAACCTCACAGCACATACCTCACCAGCCATGAAGGGGAGAGCATCGATGCCCAGTGCCTCTGCTTTCGTCGTCGCTGCCGTGCAGCATTGCGTAAACAGGAGCTAGTGCTTTCCTTCATTCAGGTCCAGCGTATACAGATCGCCCGTCGCCGTTCTCGATCGAACGATCGGCGTGTCCGAAAGACTTAGCCCCGAAAAGAAGTAATCTGTAGGCGAGTCGGAAAAGCTGCCCAGGTTCGTCACCTCCTGCAGCTTGCCATCCGGCACAGACACCCGATAGATCGGCTGCGTCTCTGCCAGCGCCGCATGAATGTAAATCGACTGGCTGTCCGGCGACCACACGGGGTCCGCCGCCGTCGTCCTCGCCAGCGTCTTCCATCGCTGCGTCGCCACGTCATATAGCAGCAGCTGATTCTGATCGAGCGACAGGGCCGCAATATACTGCCCGTTCGGCGACCAGCGCGGGCTGAACATCCCCGTCGATTGCGGCACCGGCGTCGACTTTCCGGTGCGAACATTCAGCATCTCCAGAAAGCGCGGCTCGCCCTCGTTGCCCATCACATCGTTCAGCCGCCCAAACACAATCTGAGTTCCATCCGCAGACCATGAAGGGTCGGCAGCATTGTGCTGACCCGTCGGCAGTCGCTGCACATTTCCGCCCTCGGCCGACATCACATACAACTGATAGGCCCCGTTCGCCTCGCGCGCCATCAGCGCAATCTGCTGTCCGTTCGGCGACCAGCGCGCAATAAACACCTGTAGCGAATCCGACGTCAGCTGAATCTGCTCCGTCCCGTCCGTATGTGCCCGCCACGCGCGCCCCGCCTGGTCCACCCATAGCACCCACTTGTGGTCCCGCGAGTACTCCACCCGGCTGGCATCCGCCAGAAATCCATCCGCCGCCACAAAGCGCGACCGCGCAGGATCGTAGCGTTGCAGCTTCGACTGCGCATCCAGGCCAAGGAAGTAGATGCGGCTACTGTGCGCGTCCGCCACCGGCGCCGCAAAGTCCAGCGGTCCATCGGTCACACGAACCGGCCGCGAGCCGAGTCGGCTGTCGATCCTCCATATATCGGAGTGTCCATCGCGGTTCACCTGGTACACAAAAGACTTACCACCATCCGCCCACACACCGCAGCACTCGGACGACCTTTTGTCGCCATCGCTGATCACCGTCTTCAATCCCTTGCCGCTCTTATCCACCTGCCACAGGTGCATCGTGTGGCGTAGCGGATCGAGGAGCGTAAACCGCAGCGTGCTCCCATCCGGAGACCAGCGCAGCCACAGCGCCCGACCCGGCAGCGTCGTAAACAGAGTCGACACGCCACTGTCGATCCGGTGAATCCTTAGGTCATTCCCAATCGCATATAAAACGCTCTTGCCATCCGGCATCCAGGTCGCATCATGCGCGGTCACGTTCGGCAGCCGCAACGCGCTGCCTCCATCTGCAGGAACCAGCCACAGCGGCTGCTCCGACTCCGGCGACAGGTGGTTCCTCAACAGCAGCGTCGACATATCCGGCGACAGGTCGCCCAGCATCGGCGATGCCACCTCCTGTGGCAGATCGATCGGCTGCACCGCTCCCGTGTGGACGTCCACGCGCGACAGCACCGTCCGGCCATCCACCAGGATCGGCACAAAGATGCGCAGCCCGTCACTCACCGAAGCCGGCAGGCTCTCCATCCCCGGCATTCCCGGCGCAATCTTCCCCACATGCGTCAGCTGCTCCACTCTCAATAAAGGAGCAGCTCCTTTCGGCAGGTCATGATGCAGTAGCCGCGTCGCCACCACTCCCAGCCCGAATGCCAGAACCACTGCGCCCCCGACCAGCCAGGCCGATCGCCGCAGTTTCATACCGATCGGTTCCACCACTACCGCCGCGGCTGCACTCACGGCAGGCATCACCACCTCCGCCGGAACGATCGGCTCTGTCACATCCTCGGCCGCAGGTGCCTCGTGTGCCGATTCAACAGCAGTCAACGGCCCATGCACTGGCTCGTGTGCCAGCACCGTCACCGGAGCAATAAAACGATATCCTCGCCGGGCCAGCGTCTCAATGAACCGGGGATTGTCCGCATGGTCGCCCAGCGCATCGCGAATCTTGTTCACCGCCGTCCCCAGCGACTGGTCGAACTCACCCACTTGGTCCTTACCCCAGATCAGGGTCTGCAGATCCGTCCGACTAACCACCTCGCCCGGATGTTCCAGCAGCGCCGCCAGCACTTTGAACGGCTGGCTCTGCAGCCTGACTCTCCGGCCCGCCTTCCATAACTCGCCCGTATGCAGATCGGCCTCATAGAGGCCGAACGAGAGTCGAGGCGAAGGTTGGGAATCGGAGTTCATGGAATGTTCACATGCATCTGGGCGCAACGCAAAGCATCTCTATCTTCGTGCCTGGCTGCCTGTTCCAGTATACCCGGACAATTGATCTCAATTCTCAAGATGCTGATTCAAAAAGAGTTGATGGGATATGTCTTGTTCAGCAAGAGACTATCCCCAGACTATTGCGATTATGCGACAGATTAGAGGAGAGTTCTCTCCGACACTGACTGTCAGCTTCTGCGCAGCAGGGAGGGACCCGATTCGCCTCAAGAGGAGGGTCAGGTCCGAAGGCCTAACTCGGGAATCCATCCCCGGTAGGTAAGAATTTTGGAGAGCCAAAGATGTCTGATTTTATGAAATCAATGTACAGGAGTGCGGGCAAACTGCTTCTGCTGTTTGTCGTTATGACCCTCGGCCTATGCGGAGCCACATCCATCGCCCACGCCCAGTCCGATAACGGAAGCGTCGTCGGAACCGTCACCGACCAGACCGGCGCCGTCATCCCGAACGCCACCGTCGTCGTCACCGAGACCCAGACCGGTACCGTCTTCAACGCCAAGTCGAACGACTCTGGTGAGTTCCGTATCCCCACCGTGCCCCGCGGCGACTATAAAGCAGTTGTCACCGCCGACGGCTTCCAAGGCCAGAGCGCGAACTTCACCGTCGTCGTCGCCACCTCCCAGACCCTCGCCTTCAAGCTCGCGATCGGTTCCACCTCCCAGTCCATCTCCGTCTCCGATGCCACCCCGCTCGTCGACACCAGCAACGCCTCCCTCGGCACCGTCATTTCTGGCAAGCAGGTCACCGACCTCCCGCTGAACGGTCGCAACTTCACTGGCCTCGCCCTGCTCACCCCGGGCGTCACCCGCGGCTCTTACGGCGATGCCGCCAGCGGCGTCAGTGGCAACTCCGAAACCTTCCGCAACAGCGAGAACGGGGGCGGTTCGCTCTCCGTCAACGGTCTCCGTCCTCAAGCAGACAACTACCTGCTCGACGGCCTCGACGACAACGACTCGCTGCTCAACACCATCTTGATCTTCCCCAACATCGACGCCCTCCAGGAGTTCAAGGTCGACACCAGCATCGCTCCGGCCCAGTATGGACGTGCAGGCGGAGCTATCGTCTCGAACTCGCTCCGCAGCGGCACCAACAATATCCACGGCTCGTTGTTCTGGTACTACCGCAGCGGCAAGTTCGATGCGAACCCAAACTACCAGTTCCTCGGTGCCCCCAAGAGCGCCAACCCCTCCTTCAACCGCAACCAGCCGGGTATCTCCCTCGGTGCTCCCATCATCAAGAACAAGCTGTTCATCTTTGGTGACTATCAGGCCTACCGTGAGACGGTGCCCGTCAATGCCAACTACGTGACCGTGCCCACTGCACGGATGCGCACCGGCGACTTTAGCGAACTGCTGCCGACCTCGCCAAACTTCGACACTACCCCGAACGGCACAAGCACCAACGGTGCAGTTGTCGACGGCCAGTTCTCTACGCCCTACTGCCTTATTCACTCGGGCGGTAAGGCGGCGGCTGGTCAGCTTTACAACCCCACCACCTGCGCTCCGATCCCCGGCAACGTGCTCTCCGCTGGCGGTATCACTCCCAACGCAGCTGGCATTAACTACTTCAACGCATATCCCGCACCGTCGCGTGCGGGTGTCATCAATAACTTCCTTACCCACCAACAGTCCAATGTTCGCTACAACACCTTCGACGCTCGTCTCGACTGGAACGCCACCGCGCGCGATCTCATGTTCGCTCGCTTCAGCTACGACAACTCCACCCAGACCAAGACCCCTGAACTTGGCACGCTACCTTCAGGCTTCGGCTCGGGGTCAAACTACGTTCACGCTCGCTCGTACGCGCTCGGCGAGACCCACACCTTCTCTCCAACGGTCGTCAACCAGCTGTTGATCGGCTATAACCGCGACAATTACGGTTACCAGCCTCCGTTCTACGGTCAATATCTTTCGCAGTCGCTCGGTATCGTCAACGCGAACCGTAATGAAGAGACCACCGGTGGTGCGCTCATCGGCGGCAACAACGGCGTCGACTACACCGGTGACTACGGCCTCTACGCCGTTCCACAGAACACCATCCAGATCACCGATTCCGTCGACTACCAAAAGGGTCATCACGCGTTCAGTTTCGGCGCGAGTGGCATCCTGCGCAACACAGAGTACTTCCGCCCGATCTCGGGTAAGGGCTACTTCAACTTCGGCGCAGGCGACTTCACCGGCTTCCCCTCGGCAGAAATGCTGGCAGGTTTCACGGACTCCTACAGCATCGGTGCGCAGAACGGCTACTTCAGCAACATCGCATACGAGGACGGATTCTTTGCCCAGGACAACTGGCGCGTTAGCAAGAAGCTCACACTCCAACTGGGCGTTCGTTACGACATCCTCACCCGTCCGTACGAGACCCAGAACCGTCAGGCCTCGTTCGACATCAACAAGAGCAGCCCGACCTACGGTCAGGTGCTCGAAGCTGGTGTCAACGGCGTCTCCCGCTCGATCATCAATAACGCTTTCAACGATTTCGCTCCCCGTATCGGCTTCGCTTACGACGTCACCGGCAACGGTAAGACGGTTGTCCGCGGCGGTTACGGCATCTTCTACTTCCCGGACTACGGTGGCATCAGCAATCAGCTCGGCCAGCAGGCACCGTTCGGCGGCAGCCTCTCGTATTCCGCTCAGAATGGTTACTGTGTGACGTTCACGGGTCAGACGCCTGCTCCGGGTGCGACCTACGGTTGCACCACAAACTCGCAGCAGACGACCGCTCTTCCCGCACCTGGCTACCCCGGCTTCAACCCCGCGACGCCTCCGGCTGGTCTCAGCACGCTGGCCGTCAATCGCAATGACAAGAGCCAGCAGATCCAGGAGTTCAACCTCCAGATCAGCCGACAGCTTGGCCGGTATGACGTAATCGATGCGGCATACGTTGGAACCGTGGCACAGCATCTTTCCACCTACTACAACTACAACCTCTATCAGTTCGGCACGGGTCTCCAGAACTTCCCGACCTACGGAACGATCACCTACAACAACTACAACGGCAACGCGAACTACAACGCTCTGCAGGTTCACTACGAGCACCGTCAGGGCGAAGACCTCCTGCTTACGGCGTCATACGCTCTGTCTCACGCATTGGATAACTCGCCCGGATCGAACCTGTCGTCCACCGCTCCGCTCTACTACAACCCCGGCGCAGACTACGGCAACTCCCTACAGGATCAGCGTCACGTATTCAGTTCCTCGATCGTGTACCAGCTGCCCTTCGGGCAGGGTAAGCGCTTCGGCGGTGGTGTGAACTATGCGACAAACCTGCTGATCGCTGGCTGGCAATTCAACGTCATCGGTCGTCTCTCTTCGGGCAACCCGTTTGATCTTTCTGCGGGCGGCCTGAACGGCGCGGTAACGGCGGATCGTCCGGATATTGTCGGCAACATCAGCTATCCGAAGACGATCCTCGGCACCTGGTTCAACACCGCCGCATTCGCACAGCCCTCGCAGACCACCGCGAACGGCCACATCGTTTACACGCGCCTCGGCACAATCGGACGTGACAAGCTGTACGGTCCCGGACAGCGCGATGCGGACATCTCCATCCAGAAGAACATCTACCTTACCCACAAATATGTTCTCCAACTGCATGGCGATGCGTTCAACATCACCAACACGCCCCAGTTCACGAATCCCGATGGCGTGCTGACGGACGCGAACTACGGCAAGATCACTGGTGTGCAGCAATTCTCGCAACGCCAGCTGCAGCTTGCCGCTCGGTTCACCTTCTAACAACACCACCGATAAAGGCGCCCCGATCGACTATCATCGGGGCGCCTTATTTCGCAGCAAAGCTCCGCAGCAACGCCTCGCAGCAATGCTTCGCAGCCACCGCAAAGCCACGCGCTTTGCAGGAACGAGTCAGGGAATTGACGATGTCGTATTTTGGGCGGGAACTCGTTTGGGGGCTGGTTCTTGCCAGCTGTTGCACCATCGCACACGCTGAACTTCCAGCCGACTGTCACACCCACACCTCTGCTGCTCCGGCTCCGCACATCTGCAAGATCGATCCGCCCAACTGGTGGCCCGCCATGCCCGCGCCTATGCTTCTCGCCTATGGCGAAGGCCTCGACACGGCACAGTTCACCCTCAGCGACACCAACCTTCATCTTCAAAAAGTAGGGCACTCCGCCAACGGACACTACGCACAGCTTTGGCTTGCCGAAGACCCGTCGAAGCCCCAGACTATTCAGATCCGAGTAAAGAACAAGTCAGGCTCCACCGAAATCTCCTACACCTTCGCGCCCCGCCGCGCCGCGAGCGACGGCTTCGCAGGCTTCTCCTCCGCGGACGTTATGTACCTCATCATGCCCGATCGCTTTGCCGACGGTGACCCCGCCAACGATGGCCCCGATCACGCAGACGAGCTCGCAAAACCCCGCGGCTGGCATGGCGGAGACTTGCGCGGCATCACGCAGCATCTCGACTACCTCCAGCAACTCGGCATCACCACCGTCTGGATCACCCCCGTCGAAGAGAATCACGAGCCGCAGAGCTATCACGGCTACGGCGCTACCGACCTCTATCGCATTGACGAGCACTTCGGCAACCTCGACGACCTCAAGGCCCTCGCAACCGCTCTGCACGCGCGCCACATGAAGCTCGTTCTCGATCGCGTGCCCAATCACATCGGCCCCGCGCACCCTTGGGTCAACGACAGCCCCGACCCCACCTGGTTCCACGGCACGCTCGCGCAGCACGATAAAGCCCAGGGAGAATTCGCTCCCATCACCGACCCTCACGCTCCCTGGCGCGACCAGAAGGACATCACGCAGGGCTGGTTCGCCAACGTACTGCCCGACCTCAATCAGGAAGACCCCGCCGTCGAGCGCTACCTCATCCAGAACACCATGTGGTGGGTTGAGCAAGCGGGAGTCGACGGCCTCCGCCTCGACACCTTCCCCTATGTCGGCCGCGCTTTCTGGCACGACTTCCACGCCGAACTCCACGCCACATACCCGCATCTCACCAGCGTCGGCGAAGTCTTCAACGGCGATCCCACCATCACCTCTACCTTCGCCGCTGGCGTCACGCGCACGGGTGTCGATACCGGCCTCGACACACCCTTCGACTTCCCCAGCTACTTTGCTCTCCGTGAGGTCTTTCTCAAAGACGCGCCCATGTCCAAGCTCGCCGAAGTCCTTCGCCTCGACAACCTCTTCCCGCACCCCGAGCGTCTTGTCCCGTTCCTCGGCAACCACGACACCAGCCGCTTCATGAACGATCCCGCCGCCACCCTGGCGAAGCTGCAACTCGCGTTCACCGTGCTCACCACCATGCGCGGTATGCCCCAGATCTACTCCGGCGACGAACTCGCCATGCGTGGTGGCGACGACCCCGACGACCGTCGCGACTTTCCCGGTGGCTTTACGCCTGCCTCGCACGATGCCTTCCAGTCGCAGGGCCGCACGCCTGAAGAAGCACAGGCGTACAACTCCCTGCAGAAGCTGCTCCAACTTCGCAGCACGACACCCGCTCTGCAGCACGGCACCGAGCAGCTGCTCTCCGTCGATAAAGATGTCATGGTTTATGCGCGTGTGTTAGAAAGTTCCGCGGGCACGCAGCGTGTGCTCATCGCCGTCAACAAAAGCAAGTCAGGGCAGGACCTCTCCGTGATCACGTCTGAAACCACACTCGCAGGCCTCACCCATGCGCAGCTCCTGCTCGGCGATGGCACCCTAACGCTCCAGCCGAACCTGCTCAAGCTTCACCTCGGCTCCGAATCGGCAGTCATCTTCAACCTGAACTAGGCCCTGCACTCATTACTGTCCTTGAACGGAGCTCTCCGCATGAACGTCTCTCAAGCCTCTTTTCTTATTTGTTCTCTGTTGCTGTCGTCTGCGTGTTCGCAAGCCGAGACTTCTACTAACTCACATCACACCGACTCCGGCATCGAGGTCTCCGACCAGACCGATACCCTGCGTGTCGACGCGCTTCGCGACGACGTACTCCGCGTCCGTCTCTATCCCCTCGGCCATCCAGCAGAGGACGCCTCCTGGGCTGTACTCCCGCAGGCACGCACCGCGCACATCGCCGTCACCTCCTCCGACGATGGCTTCAAGACCTCCGCGCTTGCCGTGCACATCGGCTCCGACCTCAAGCTCACCGTGACCGATCTCGCAGGCCACATCTTGCAGTCCGACGCCGCCCCCATCGCCCGCGACGGCGCAGGCTTCCACATCAACAAGATTAAGTCCCCCGAAGATCACTTCTTCGGCCTCGGCGATAAGCCCGGACCGCTCGACCGCGCCGGTGAATCCTTCGTCATGTGGAACACCGACAACTTCGGCTGGCAGGAATCCACCGACCCCATCTACAAGTCCATTCCGTTCTTCCTCGAGATGCATGAAGGTCGCACCCTTGGCGTCCTCTTCGATAACACCTTCCGCACCTGGTTCGACTTTGGCCACGAGCGCACCGACCGTTACACCTTCGGCGCTCCCGGCGGCCCGGTCGACTACTACCTCCTCTATGGCCCTGAGCCGAAGCACGTCGTCGAAACCTACGCCTGGCTCACCGGCCCCACGCCGCTGCCGCCCCTCTGGGCTCTGGGCTATCAGCAGTCGCGCTACAGCTACACCCCACGAGCACGTCTCGAAGAGGTCGCCGCACGCCTCCGCGCCGACCAAATCCCCACCGATGTCCTTTGGCTCGACATCGACTTCCAGGAAAAGAATCGCCCCTTCACCGTCGATCCGCAGACCTTCCCTGATTTCCCCGGCCTCATTCACAAGATGACCGCCGAGCACTTCCACACCATCGTCATCACCGACCTCCACATCGCCCATCTGCCCAACCAGGGCTACGCCCCTTACGACTCCGGCGAAGCAGGCGATCGCTTCGTCAAGCTCCACGGTCAGGAATACGTCGGCACCGTCTGGCCCGGCCCTTCCGTCTTTCCTGACTTCACGCAGAAGAGCACCCGCGACTGGTGGGGCACCCTCTACAAGCAGTTCGACGCCGATGGCGTAGCCGGCTTCTGGAACGACATGAACGAACCCGCCGTCTTCACCTACCCCACCAAGACCATGCCCGACGATGTACAGCATCGCATCGACGAGCCCGGCTTCGTCAAACGCACCGCGCCCCACACCGAGATCCACAACGTCTACGGCATGGAAAACTCCCGCGCCACCTGGGACGGCCAACTCGCGCTGCGCCCCAACGTGCGTCCCTTCGTGATGACCCGCGCCAGCTATGCGGGCGGCCAGCGATACGCCTCCACATGGACTGGCGACAACTCCTCCACCTGGAACCACCTGCGTCAGACGACGCCGCAGCTGCTCAACCTCGGCCTCAGCGGCTTCGCCATGTCCGGTGCTGACGTTGGCGGCTTTGCTGGCTCACCGTCTCCCGCCTTACTTACCAGCTGGCTCATGCTCTCAGCCTTCCAGCCCATCGACCGCGATCACTCCGCCAAGGGCACCCGCGATCATGAGCCCTGGGTCGATGGCCCCGAGCAGGAAGCAATCCGCCGCCGCTACATCGAAGAACGCTATCGCCTCATGCCCTACCTTTACACCACCGCGGAGGAGACCTCGCGCGACGGCCTACCCATCGTGCGACCGCTGTTCCTAGAGTTCCCGCACGCCACCTCCGACAACCATCCGCTCGATAGCGACGCCCCGGGCGAGTTCTTCTTCGGCCCCAGCATACTCGTCGCCGCCTCGCCCTCACCCGATGAGGTCGCCCCCTACGAGGTCCATCTCCCTCAGGGCATCTGGTACGACTACTGGACCGGCGAAAAGCTCGATCGCCGCGTCGCCGTCGGCGCTCGCGATCTCGAAATCCGCGACGCAGCCAACAATGGCCCCAGGCCCGTCATGGTCCAGCCCAAAGAAGGGGAGCTGCCCGTCTACGTCAAAGGCGGCAGCATCGTCCCCATGGCTCCGCTCGTGCAATCCACCGAGGAGCGCCCCGTCGGCCCACTCACCCTCCGCGTCTTTCCCGGCGACAACTGCGAAGGTACCGTCTACCAGGACGACGGCGTAAGCTACGACTTCCGCAAGGGAAGCTTCTTCCGCCAGCACTTCACCTGCAGCGTCGCGGCCGATGGCGCCGTCACCGTCTCGATGGCCAAACCCGAAGGCAGCTTCAGGCCGTGGTGGACCTCTCTCCGCATCGAACTCGTCGGCCGCAAAACCTCAGGCACCGAGAAGACCGGCCGCAACCAGCCCATCACTGCAACCCCTCTGGGTTCGGCCGTCACTGTTACCAACGCAGAGTCCGTCACCTTTCCCGTAGCCGCAAACTAGATTTGTCGATTGTGTGCATCCCGAAGGCTCGCCCATTCAAATTGGGCGGGCCTTCGGCGCAAATCTTGATGTCTTCGTCTCTCTTATCCCTTATTCGCGCTATACTTCCGCATGGCTACCGGCACAGTTAAATGGTTCAACGACTCTAAAGGCTTCGGCTTCATCACACCTGACGACGGCGGCGAAGACCTCTTCGCTCACTTTTCAGCTATACAGTCCAGCGGCTTCAAGTCGCTTCAGGAAGGCCAAAAGGTCCAGTTCGACGTTACACAGGGCCCCAAAGGCAAGCAGGCTTCGAACATCCAGTCTGCGTAGTCGTTGACCGACCACGTCCTCGCACGAGCAGACTTTGCCGCGCGCTCTAAACTTCTGTGCCTTCGGCCAAAACATCGAACGGCCCTGTCTCTCGTTGAGAGACAGGGCCGTTTCATTTGCAGATGCTGACTAAGTTTTAGTGGTGTCCGCCGCCACCACCACCGTGGAAGCCGCCGCCGCCACCGCCGTGGAATCCAGGTAACGCGTGTTCCCCTCCGCCACCATGCGGAGCCTCGCCGATATGGCCTCGGCCATCACGAGCCTCGTTGCCTTGGAAGTGGTTGAAGGGTTGAGCGCCGCGACCGGGAAGGGGACCGTGGTACCCGTAATGCGGGTCATAGCGATTGTCCACGTGGCCATAGAACCCGCGAGGACCATGGAACCAGGGACCGGCTCCGATAAAGAGGCCGCCGCCATCGAACCAGTCCGGACCGTAATAGCCATATGGAGCACAATCATAGGGTGCGTAGTCGAAGTAGCCGTAAGGGCAGACCGGCGCGACGCCTCCGACTCCGATACCTACGGAGATTTGCGCAGGAGCCTTCGCGCTCGGAATGAGCACAGCGGCTGCGATAGCGGAAAATACAAGCGGTTTCCAAATGGACATAACGTTCATCTCCTTGTCCCACTCTTTGTGAGATGCGCCGTCGGCTCACATTGTTGTGTCGTACAGCGCACGTATTCCTTATACGACATAAACGTCAACGGTTCCCTAGCATTCTGCCGGAAACAGCATCTGGATCGACGTCCCTCCACCTACCCGGTTTATTGCTTTCAGCGTGCCACCATGGAGCCGCACCGCGCGTTCCGTAATCGCCAGCCCCACACCGAACCCGCCGGTTGAGGTGCTGCGCGCCATATCCACGCGATAGAACGGTCGGAAGATGTGCTCCAGCTCCGCCTCAGGAATCCCCGGCCCGTGGTCGCTCACCTCCACCATCACCATCGCCGACTGCACGTCCTGCGCCAAGCGGATCGTCACCTGGGACCCAGCCGCTGTATAGCGAATCGCATTGCGCACCACGTTCTCAATCGCCCGATGCAGCAACTCCCAGTCGCCGCGAATCGTCGCCGTCTTCTCCTGCTCCAGCACCACCGAGCACGGCCGTTGCTGCGCCTCGTAATCCGCATCCGGCAGTATCTGCTCGCACAGCTCGTTTAGTGACAGCGTTTCGAACGTCGATGTCCGCTCCGTCGCCTCCAGCGAAGACAGCGTCAGCAGCTGCCCGATCAGCAGGTTCAGTCGCTCCGTCTCGCGCTCGATCCGGCCAAGATGTTCTTCCAACTCCGGCGCGGAGTCGTCCCGCGCCAGCTCCAGCGCCACACTCAGCCTCGCCAGCGGAGACCGCAGCTCGTGCGACACATCCCGCAGTAACAGCCTCTGTGCCGCCACCAGAGACTCCAGCCGCTCCGCCATGTGATTGAAGTCGTGCGCCAGTCCTTGGAACTCGTCCGCATGCTTCCCACTCGCAGGCGGTGCCACCTGCTCCACGCGAGCACTCAGATTCCCGCCCGCCAGCTCTCTCGCCGCTTTGCGCAGCCGCACCAGCGGTCGCGTAAACAGCAGCACCAGCACAAACGTCGTCAGTCCACCCACCGCAAGCGCCACCGGAATCTGCGGAAACGCAAAGTGCAAAATGTCATGCCAAGGCGTGGGTGGCCTCGCTGTGGATGTTGAAGGCGGCTGAAACCACGCATACCAATAACTCACCCCATTGCTTGCCATCGCGGGGATGAACCAGACATAGCTTTTGTCCAGTGCTCGTCCTTCTATCCGATGCGGTGAGTGTGGATGCACGCCTTGCAAAGAGTCAGCTCCCGGCGTCTGGCACAGCGGCTCGCCATCGAGTCTCAGCAGCGCCGCTCCCGCAGGCTCGTTACGTGCTGCATTGTTGTTGAAACCGATGCACCCACCCGCCTCATACGCATCCAGCGCCAGCCGTGCGTCGTTATGGAAGTGGCTGTCCAGCGCATCCCCCACCGTGTTGTGGTTCGGAAACCGCTGGCTCACAATCAGCGCCGTCGAGATGATGTAAATCATGCTCTGCGCCAGCCAGAAAATCGCAAAGATCTTGAAGAATAATCCGCGCATCGCCTAGCTCCTTCCGCCCGCAGCCGACCTGCGCAGCACCAGTTGATATCCCGTGCCGCGCACCGTCTTCACGCGTTCGTCGCCGCCGCCATCGCCCGCCAGCTTCTTCCGTAACCGGCTCACATGCATGTCGAGACTGCGATCGAAAGGGCTGAACTTGCGTCCCAGCACCTCTTCCGCCAGCCCTTCGCGCTCCACCACCTTGCCCGGAGAGCGCATCAGCACCTCCAGCAGCGTGAACTCCACATCTGTCAGCTCGATCGGCTCGCGGTCCATCGTCACCGTCCGTGCTGCCGGATCAAGCACCAGATCCTCCACCACCAGCGCCGTCGATCCACCCGCAGTCGCAGGCACTACGCCGCGCCGCCGAATCGCCCGTATCCGCGCCAGCAGTTCCCGCGCATTGAACGGCTTGGCCAGATAATCATCCGCGCCCATCTCCAGCCCCACGATGCGGTCCACATCTTCGCCGCGCGCCGTCAGCAGCAGCACACTGTCGGTCGAACTCATCCGCAGCTGCTTCAACACCTCGAAGCCATCCATCCCTGGCAGCATCACGTCCAGCAGGATCATCGGCCAGTTGCGGCTGCGTGCCGTCTCCAGTCCCGTATCGCCGCGATGCACAGCAATCACGCGTAGTTCGTAGCGCGCCAGATACTCGGTCAGCATCTCGCACAGCTCCATATCGTCATCGATCAGCAGTATGTCTTCCATCGTGTCCTCGAGTATCGCGTTGCCAACTTCGCTTTGAAGTAGCGCATTGCTAGCTTTGCTTTGAAGGGGCGGGGCTTCAGCCCCGCCATCAAACCGCTACCAGACATCGGGCTTTAGCCCCGGAGGGAAGGCATGGCAAGACTCTTTCTGCGTAATACTACTGCCCAACCCCTCCCTCCGCGCGTAATGATTGGTCACAACCCTCGTGACAATTCGTTACACAGCGTTACGCAATGTAACCGCACTCCCTCTGCGCCTGCGCGACTCTGGAGAAGCTCCCCTCGAGCGCAAGGGAATCATCATGAAGAAATCTGTTCGCCGCCTGGTACTCAACGCTTTGCTGTCACTCTCTGCCTTCGCCCCCGGCGCTTCTGCGATCGCACAGTCAGCCACTGGCATCGTCAGGGGCTCAGTCACTGACCCCTCGGGTGCCCTCGTTCCGCAGGCCAGCATCACCATCTTTAACACCAGCGGCTTCTCGCGCAAACTTACCAGTAGTGCCACCGGTGCCTTCGATATCCCTCGCCTCGTCCCCGGCCGTTACTCGCTCTCCATCACCGCCAAAGGCTTCGGGGCCGCGCAGGTAGACGATGTCGAAGTCTTCGGCGACAAGGTGACGCCCGAAACCGTCAAGCTCGATATCTCCGTGGAATCCGAAGTCCAGGTCACCGCAGAAAATCCCGGCCTCACCACCAGCCCCGATGACAACGCGAATTCCCTAGTCATCAAGGACAAGGACCTCGCCGCTCTCTCTGACGATCCCGACGATCTCCAGAACGAGCTCACGGCTCTCGCCGGTCCGTCCGCTGGCCCTAGTGGCGCGCAGATATACATCGACGGCTTCACCGGCGGCCAGCTTCCCCCCAAGAGCTCCATCCGGGAAATCCGCATCAACAAAAATCCGTTCTCCGCACAGTACGACAAGCTCGGTTACGGTCGCATCGAAATCCTCACCAAGCCCGGCACCGACAAGCTCCACGCCTCGTTCATGTTCAACGGCAATGACAGCGCCTTCAACTCGCTCAACCCGCTCGTCACCAGCGAGCCCGCTTACTACTCCACCTTCCTCAATGCCAGCGCCAGCGGCTCGCTCAACAAATCGTCGTCATGGTTCGTCAGCGCCTTCCGTCGCGATAACCAGGCCAACGCCATCGTCGCTGCCACCATCGCCGACGCCCTCAACAACCCCGTCGCCTACAACACCGCCGTCGCCAATCCGCAGACGCGCCTTGACCTCAGCCCGCGCTTCGATTTCCAGCTCGGCGCAAGCAACACCCTCAGCGTCCGCTACCAGTTCGACCGCGTCTCCTCCAGCAACAACGGCGTTACCGGCCTCTCGCTGCAGCAGCAGGCCTACAGCACCCTCAACTACGAGAACACCGTCCAGATCAGCGACACGCAGATTCTCAGCTCGAAGATTGTCAACGATCTCCGCTTTCAGTACACCGCTGACCGCGATACCCAGACCCCCAACAACACCACGCCCACGATCACCGTGCAGGGTGACTTCGTCAACGGCGGCAATAACAACGGTCTCGTTCAGGACAACCTCGACAAGTACGAGCTGCAGGACTACGTCACCGCCGCCGAAGGCAAGCACGCTCTCAACTTCGGCACCCGTCTTCGCCTCACCCACGAGGTCAACACCACGCGCTCCGGCTTCAACGGCAACTTCATCTACAGCTCCTCCACCGCCGCAGGCTCCACCACCACCGCTCTGCAGGCCTACAACCAGGGCAACGGCACTCCCTCCGAATACGACGTCACCGTCGGCACGCCCACCGCTCGCGTTAACCTCTTCGATGCCGCCCTCTTCTTCCAGGACGACTGGACCGTGCGCCCCAACCTCACCTTCAGCTACGGTGTCCGGTACGAATCGCAGAACCGCATCAGCGATCATGCTGACTTCGCTCCGCGCTTCGCTCTCTCCTGGGCACCCGCCGCGCGCAACGGCAAGAAGGCCAGCACCGTCTTCCGCGCTGGCTACGGCTGGTTCTACGATCGCTTCTCACCCACCTACGTCCTCGATGCCATCCACCAGAACGGCGTCAACCAGACCTCCTACGTCCTCAAGAACCCCGGCTTCAACAGCGGTACACCCACCGCCGCGCAGCTCGCTCTCAGCACCGCGTCGCCCACGCTCTACTCCGTCGACCCGCACTTGCACGCCTCCACCAACATGGAAGCCGCCGTCGGCGTCGATCACTCCTTCGGCAAGGCCGTCACGCTCTCCGCCACCTACGTCAACTCGCGCGGCATCCATCAGTACAACAGCGACAACACCAACGCCTACCTCGACTACAACAGCACCACCGACACCGGCATCCGCCCCAACGGCATCAACGAGAACATCTACCAGTTCCAGTCTGGCGGTGTTTATAACCAGAACCAGCTGATGCTCAACTACTCTGTCCGTGCCAAGAAGCTCTCACTCTTCGGCTTTTATCAGCTTGGCTTCGCCAAGTCCGACACCTCCGGCGCCAGCTACTTCGGCTCCAATCCCACCAACCTCAGTGCTGACTACGGCCGCGCCAGCTTCGATGTTCGCAACCGCTTCCTCATCGGCGGAAACTACATCGCCCCCTTCGGCATCTCGCTCAGTCCGTTTCTCGTCACCAACTCCGGCTCCCCCTTCAACATCACCATCGGTAACGACCTCAACGGCGACAACCAGTACAACGATCGCCCCTCCTACGCCACGGCCACCAGCACCGACACTATCGCCACCTCGTACGGCACCTTCAATCTCGACCCCGGCGCCACGGCCAAGCGCATCGCCTACAATCTTGGCACCGCACCCGCTGAGTTCAGCATGAACCTCCGCGTCGCCAAGACCATCGGCATCGGTCCCCGCGTCGCAGGCGGAGCCGGTGGCACCAACGGCGGTGGTCCTGGCGGCCCCGGCGGCGGACCTCCGGGAGGCGGTCGTGGTGGCCCCGGCGGAGGTCTCGGCCCCGGCGGCCTTAGTGGCAACAACGGCCCGCCGCGCCTCGATCAGCTCGCCCCCCGCAAGTACGCCCTCACCTTCTCTGTCATGAGCCGCAACATCTTCAACCACGTCAGCTACGCTGCCCCCAACGCTGTGCTCGACTCTGGCGCCTTCGGCAAGTACCAGTCCATCGCCGGCGGCTTCTTCGGCTCCGCAGCCTCCAACCGCAGCATCGACCTGCAGGCCTCCTTTAGCTTCTAACGTAAGCCGCCCTGCCTGTCCTCCCCGACAGGCAGGGCGTCACCGCACACGCCGCGAGGAACTCCCGTGACACCATCCCGCCCCTACCGCCTCATCGTCAAGCCTGTGAACCACCGCGCCCTCGCCATCATCGCGCTCGCTCACCTCGTCCTCTTTCAGCTCTTCCTCTTCGCCAATACTGACTACGCGATCGCCGAATCCATCCGCGGCTTCTGCCATAACGTTTTGCGATAAGTTACGATCACTTCTTTCTCATCCAAAGCCGCGGCCGCATCATCCAATCTCCATCAAGGAGTTGCGCATGTATCGCTACCGCATTACCGTTGAAATGCTCTCGCCCGAACCCGCCACGTCGGCACCTCTGAAGTTCGAAACCGAAAATCACGACGACATCATCGCCATCGCGAACCGCATGAACGGACGCTTCGATCTCGACGAGGAGTCGGCAAAATCCATGGCCATCGGCATGAAGCTCTTCAGCGAAATCATCCTCAAGAACCGTACCCGCGAACCCTTCATCACCATTCGACCCGCCATCGCCGACTTCATCAAGGCCGTCAAAGCCGCCCGCCCCACGGAGCCATCCGAAGCCGAAGAAAGCAGCATCCAATAACGGGGAGGCTCTTCGCTCATGCGTTCTATCTCGCATCTCCTCGCCGCTGCATTCTTCCTCGTCGGATTCACGGCCCACGCTCAGAAATCCGCTCCGCCGCCTGCAGCCGTGCCGCCTCCGCAGACACAAACACAGATGCCCGCTAACACCGCTCCCAGCGCGAAAGCAGACGTCGGTCACGGTGCCGGAGATATCGGCAAAGGCGCTGGTGGAGCCGCAGGCAACGTCGCGAAGGGAACGGGCAAAGGTGCCGTCGACCTCGTCACACTCCACCCCGTCAACGCGGTCGGCAACGTCGGCAAAGGCGTAGGCGTCGGAGCCAAAGACGCAGGCGTAGGCGCAGCCAAAGGCACCGGCAAAATCCTCAAGGGCACCGGCAAAGGCATCAAGCACATCTTTTGATTCTGCCTACTTCGTCGGCGCCTCTGCCGTTGGCACTGAGCAGCAAGACTTCATCACCGGCTGAAACTCCATCAACTCCACTCGAGTTCCATCCGGATCGTAAAAGTTCGCCTGCCACTTCCCGTCCTTGCCCATCTGCGGGCCATCATGCCGAGGGCTCAGCCGGTCCTCCCGATAGAGCGTCGTCACCGCTGCCTCCATATTTGGCACGCCCAGCGAGAAGTGGTTCATCACGCCCAACGACCGCGCATCCACCTTGTCCACCGGCGTGTCCGATCCCTCGCCCACCATCATGTACTCCACCCAGTCGTGCCCATCCGGAACCTGCAAGGAGATCCAGTCCACCTTGTCCGGCTGCGACCCGCCATACCAGTACGGACGGAACCCTAGCACCTCGCGATAGAACCTGTCCTCCGCCGCCTTGCTCTTCACCATGTAGCCAACATGGATGATCCGCGAACTGATCGGGGTCGTCGTCACCGCGCTCTGCCCACCCTGCACAAACTCCACGCGATTGCCTTCGGGGTCGTTCACTGCAAACCACCGGCTGCCATCGCTGGCTCGCTTCACCTCGCTGGCCCCGGCAAAACCATGCGCGCCCAGATACTTCCGCAGTGCCTCGGCATCTGCCGTGCTGAACGCCACACAGCTCTGCCGACTCAGGCCCTGCTCCTTCGGCAGCGGCAGCATCTCCACAAACTGTGTCGGGCTGAACGCATAGCGCACACCTTGCGCATCAAGGGGATCGGCGCTCCGGCTCGCTCCCAGCACATGCGCATAAAAGTGCTCACTCGCCGCCGCATCGCTTGCATACACGCACATGTGCGAAATGCCGGTAATTGCCGGGCGCTGTTGCGCGCCAGCACGCATTCCAATCCCAGCTACTGCAAAGCCGAACGCAAGCCGAATCCATGTCTTCATGGGAGAACTCCTCTTCGCGCCACCGTGGCAACGCATTTTCACTCGCGAAAACACTAGCATGGTCAACCGTTCGAAGTCCCCAACGCAAGCCGCTCAAACGTTACAATGAATTAATGCAGCAACACCCCGCGCAAGTCGACCTCGTCGGCGTCGGCCTCAATGCAACCGATACGGTGATCCCTCTCACCGAGTTTCCCGCCTGCGGTTCCAAGGTCGCCTACACCTCAGAGAGCGTCATGCCCGGAGGACAGGTCGCCTCGACCGTCGTCGCCTGCCAGATCTGGGGCCTGCGGACGCGCTATGTGGGAAAGCTAGGTGACGATGAAGCCGGTCGCCTGCACCGCTCCGAGTTCGACCGCCTCGGCGTCGACGCACGCATAGTCGAAGCTCCCGGCGCAGCCTCTGCGAAGTCCCTCATCCTCGTTAACTGGGACGGCGAGCGCACCGTGCTCAACCGCAAAGATCCGCTCATCGCGTTGCGTCCCGAGGAGCTCGATCGGAGCTGGATCACTTCTGCTCGCGCTCTGCACGTCGATGGTTATGACACAGCCGCGGCGACGACTGCTGCGCGTTGGGCGCGTGAAGCGAATATTCCTGTCATCGCCGACCTTGATGAGATCTACGATGGCGTCGAAGAGCTGCTCTCGAACATCGATTATTTGATCGTCAGCAAAGACTTTCCTGGACGCTTGATGGGCGACAACGATCCTGAGCGCGCGCTGCGCAATATGCAGACACGTTATGGAGCTCGTCTCACGGCGACTACGCTTGGTCCTGATGGTGTTCTTGCGTGGGATGGGAAGAAGCTGCATCATCGGCCCGCTTACTGTGTTCCTGTCGTCGATACGACTGGCGCTGGCGATATCTTCCACGCGGGCTTTATTTACGCGCTTCTGCAGGACTGGCCGCTTGGCCGCCAGCTGGATTTCTCCTGCGCGGCGGCTGCGATGAACTGCACAGCGCAGGGAGCGCGGGGAAGCATTCAGGCGGTTGCGGCTATCGAAGCTCTAATGGCCTCAACTCCCCGGTACGAACCCACCCCCCCCCTCCCCCCCATACTTTTGCACTCAAAGTCTTGATCCGAAGCGGGTTAGGTCTGGATTCAGAGGTTCGGAAGTCTTCCTAAAGGAGAAACCGGCTGCCGGACGCATTGAAGCTCCAACAGCCGGTTTCTATTTCTCTCTCTATTTCTATTATAGCGGGTTGAATGGAGTGAACATGCAACTCTATTCTGTTTAGAATGAATATGTTGCAGGATAAAGGGCTTGACAAGCCCGGACCCTCAGCTGCTAGATGGCTGTCGAAAAGTCCGTCAGCGTCATGAATGTCGATTCGTGCAGCTTCACGAACGGCCCATCCTTTTCGCTCTCCGTCTTGATAGCCACCCACTCCGGATCAGACGAAAAAGCTTTCCAGCTGGCGTCCGCCGCGGCCCGGCTCTTGTGGCGCATAAGGTAGATCAGCGTTCGCCCTGCCAGGGGTTCATCGGTGGGGACCCAGTACGCGACCGGATGCATGCCGTGCCGCACAAAGATCTCTCGTTCCTTGCCGCGGAACCGCGCCAGGATCAGCGGCTGCTTCCCTTCGTTCAGGTGGTAGGTGCGGAGTTCATAGACGGTCTCCGGACCTACGCCTTCCTGGGCAGAAGCCCCCAGCGTGCCCATTGCTAAAGCCATTGCAGCAGCTCCTTTTAGTGCATCTCTACGATCCATGCCTCACGCTCCTCACATCCAGATACTTCCGTTTGCAAACGCGACCATGCTATCAAGACGCTCGGGCCAATGGACGGCATTCTTCGCGCCGCGACAGGATTAGCTCGTATCCAGCCATAGTCTGTTGCGACGTATGTCGCGTTACGCACCTCTATGGCGTGACGTAGAGCCAACGCAGGGGCGTCGTTGGAATGACGCATACACGTGTAATTTTCATGAATTTTTATTTGGCACGATACGTGCTTCGTCCTGTTCATTCACGTTAGTTCTCTTAATGGATAGCGAATAGCAACCTCGTTGACTATCCCTTCCATCGAGACGCGACCGAATCACGAGGAGCTTTTCACGTATGTTGTCTTTCCGTCGAAGTGCCATGACGATCCTTGCCATTCTGGCCATCTCTGCAAGTGCTGCCTTTGCGCAGGCAAACATCAGTGGCAGCCTGCACGGCACCATTGTTGACTCCACGGGAGCGGCGCTGCCCAACAGCACGGCCACCCTCACGTCCGTAGATACGGGCGTTGCTTACAAGGGCGCCGTCAATGCGCAGGGCGAGTATCTCTTCTCCGCTGTGGCGCCCGGCAAGTATGTTCTCGTGGTCGATGCACCTGGCTTCTCCGAGGCCAAGTTCAGCAACGTCGTGGTCGATCTGAACCAGGCTGAAGTCCTGCCGGTCAAGATGGCTGTAGGCGATGCCGGCACTGCGATTGAAGTCTCCACAGAGAGCGAAAGCGTGGTCACCACCAACACCAGCGTCACGGGTGTGTTTACGGCGAAGGAGATCACGACCCTCCCGTTGAACGGTCGCGACTACCAGAACCTTCTCTATCTTTCGCCCGGTGTGACGCGCGCTGCAGGTGGCGAAGGTCAGGGTTCGGGCGTTGTTGCTGCCGGTACGCGTGCCACCAACAACAACTATCTGATCGACGGTGCGGACAATAATGATCCGGTCGTTCCGTCCGGCGCAGCCGGCGGCGCCAGCGGTGAGATCGGTCCCGTGCCGCTCGACGAGGTCGCGGAGTTCACGGTCATCGCGACCAACGGCTCGGCTGAGTTCGGTCGTTCTTCCGGCGCGGTCATCAACGTCGTCACCAAGGGCGGTACCAACAAGATCCACGGCACGCTCTTCGAGTTCATCCGTAACCCCAAGTTCAATACCCGCCAGTGGTTCGATCCGCTCGGCTTCAAGAGCGCGTTCAAGCAGAACGACTTTGGTGGACGCTTCGGCATTCCGCTCATCAAGGACAAGCTGTTCATGGCCGGTGCCTATGAAGGCTACCGCCAGCGTGCGGGTGGTTCGACCACCGAGTTCATTCCGTCGGCTGAGTTGATTAACACCATTACCAATCCCACCTTCAGGCAGTACCTCACTGGCTTCTTCGGTTCCGTTTCCAACGGCGGCACACCGATCACGGCGGCCAACTACTCGCAGTCCGGCATCGGCTCGCTCAGCCAGGGTCGCAAGTACACGAACAACCTGGATGGCGACACAGGCTTTGTGCGCTTCGACTACGTCTGGTCGCAGCGTCACCAGAGCTTCGTGACGGGCAGCATCCTGGACGGCAACTACGGCGGTGCGAACTCCGCAACGGTTCCGTACTCCGGATACGGCGAAACGCTTCGTCCGTATCACTTCGTCGGCGGCGATAACTTCGCTTTCTCGCCGAACCTTTTGAACACCTTCCGTCTTGCAGTCCAGCGGACGGCCTACCAGTTTCCGGGCGAGCATGCCTCGGCAGCCATCCTCGCGGCCGGTACGGCGCGTACCGCCGGACCTTACGCTGGTCTTGCCTATCTGGACAACATCGGCAGTGCAAATGGCGTTCCCACGGTCAGCGACACGGCGGGCATCTTCAGCGCGGCTGGCACGCCCTCCAACTTCCCGCAGGGACGTGCTACCAACGTCAGCGCTCTCTCGGATTCGTTCACGATCGAGAAGGGCAAGCACGAGATCAAGTTCGGCGGCGAGCTGACCTACATTCAGGAGAACGGCATCTTCTCGAACGCTATCCGTCCGTCGGTCTCGATTCTGGACAGCGGTGGCACGGGCTTCGCGGCCTTCGACGCGGGTACTCTCAACACCCAGTCGCAGTACTTCTATCTGAATCCGGCTGGCACCTCCAACCGCGGTTTCCGTCAGCTTGAGCAGGGCTACTTCGTGCAGGACAGCTGGCACGCTACCGCTCGTCTTACGCTAGAGGCGGGTCTTCGTTATGACCTGTATCCTGCGTTCAGCGAGATCCATAACTATCTTGGCAACGCATTCCTGCTGGATTCGAACAACAACCCACAGTGGTGCACCTCGCTGCCAGTCGGTTCTGCTGCCATGTCCAACGTGGTGCTGTTGAACCCAGCGGCCTACGGACATAAGGCGATCTGCAACGATAAGAACAACGTGGCTCCTCGCGTTGGCTTCTCCTACGATGTCACGGGCAAGGGCAAGACCGTTCTCCGCGGTGGATGGGGTTTCTTCTACGACCGCATCTTCGATAACGTCTTCGGCAACAGCCGCTTCAATGCTCCTGCCGTGGCTCCTATTATTCTCAACACAGGCGCGTTCGATGGGACCCAGGCTATCGGCGCGATCAACCCGACGCAGGTGTACACCGGCACGATCCTCGATCCGCACCTTCGCACCCCGTACACGCAGCACTTCAACCTGACGGTCTCGCAGGAGCTGGATAAGGCTACCTCGTTGACGGTCGCGTACGTCGGCTCCATCGGTACCAAGCTGTTTGCCACGGAAAACCCGAACTACGGTTCGAGCTTCCCGGATGCCTTCCGTCCGACCAACGGCCCGAATGTGGCTGCTGGAGTAGGCGGAGCCTTCAGCCCACGCTCAGCGAACGATATCGCAGCCGGAATCATCCGTCCGCCGTTCGGCAACCTCAGCCTGCGTACGTCGAATGCCAGCTCGAACTTCCATTCGTTGGAGGTCACGCTCAAGCGCCGCACCCAGTTCGGTCTGTCCGGGCAGGTGGCTTACACCTACGCTCACAGCATGGACAATATCTCGGACGAGATCGCGGGCGGCACCGACTCTCCCAGCCCGCAGTCGACGGTCGATAACCTGCTTGCTCCTTACCTTGCTCCGGGTTCGCCGTGCCCCACGACGCAGGTCTCGGCGGCCACTCTGACTGCAGCGACGATCACCTCGGCGGCTACTTACCTGGGTGCTACGCAGTGTGCCAGTGGCAACACTGCTCTCACCGCGAACACCGCTCCGAACTACTTCATCGCCAACTACGTGAAGTTCCGTCCCATTGGATACAACTATGGCGACTCCGGCTTCGACGTTCGTCAGCGCATTGCGACCAGTGTTCTGTACGCGCTTCCTTTCGGACGCGGCAAGATGATCGGTCACGATGTGAATGGGTTCGTGGATGAGATCATCGGTGGCTGGAACCTCAGCAGCACGATCGACTTCCAGACGGGAACGCCGTTCCTCATCAACTCCGGCGTGGATTCGAACCGCGACGGTACAGTGAACGATCGTGCTTTCCTGCTGACTCCTGGTTCGCCTCGCAACCCGAAGCTGGTCAAAAACAGCCCGCTCTTCGGCTTCCCCAACGTCAGCCGCTTCCAGTGCTCGGTCACAGCACCCACGGGTACGAACCTGACCAAGACCTGTGCAGATGGCTCCACCACGATCACGTTCGGTGAAGGCCTCGGCAACATCAACCCTGTCAACACGCTTCACCGCGGTTCGTTCCGCGAGCCCGGTATCTTCAACTGGGACGCAGAGATCTTCAAGAACTTCAAGGTGAAGAGCTACGGCAATCTGCGGTTCAGTGCGGATGGCTTCAACGTCCTCAACCGTGCCAACTTCGGAACGTCGGGTGCGACGCTTACGTCGAGCAGCTTCTCTCGTTCGTCGTCAGCCCGCGCGATCAACAACACGGTATCGCGTCAGTTCCAGTTCGCTCTCAAGTACGAGTTCTAACTGCAGCTTGCTTGAACCGAGCAGGGGCGCCGATCGGCGCCCCTGCTTTTCTTTGCGTGTAAGTCTCATCATTGCCACATCAGCAGACTTTTTTCATCGCACAGCACAACTTTCACCTTCAACCTTGCGTCTGCGTATGTGTGTTGCGCAACACGACATCGCTGCAAGGAGTTAGAAAGCCATGAAAAAGCAGATTTTGATCGCAACCGCCGGTCTTGCTATCACGCTCGGCACTGCACTCGCCAACGCTCAGTTCGTTGTCCGCATCGGACCTCCGCCTCCGCGTCCCGTTGAAGTCGTCCCGCCGCCTCCGCCTGAGCACCGCGATTGGGCCTGGCACGCTGGCTACCATGAGTGGGATGGCGGCGCCTATCGGTGGCACCCTGGGTACTATGTCGAACCACCACATCCACATGCCCGCTGGGTCGATGGACACTGGGCCCACCGCGGCGGTGGCTACGTCTGGGTAGAAGGTCACTGGCGGTAAGGTTGAACGCTCTCTCTTGATCCACAAACAGGAAGCAGCTCAGGCTGCTTCCTGTTTCGCTTCCAGATATCATCACTACATGTCTGAATCTCTCTCTGCAGCCGACCGCGCGCGCCGCATCAAGGTTCTCCTCTATGACGTAGATGGAGTGCTGACGAATGGCGACATTACGATTATTCCGACCAGCGAACCTGGAGCTGAGAAGCTCACCGGCGTCGAGGTCAAGAGCTTCTCCGCGCACGATGGCATGGGCATTTCCATTGCGCGGCTGGCAGGCCTAAAGATCGGATGGGTCACCAAGCGGCAGTCGCAGGTGGTGGCGATTCGTGCGCGCGATCTGAAGATTGACCATGTGTACCAGGGGCAGCATGACAAGCGCGAGGCGCTCGACAAGGTGCTGCTGGACGAGCAGTGCACGTTGGAGGAGATTGCGTACGTCGGCGACGACATCATTGACCTGCCGGTAATGCGCAAAGTCGGCTTGGCGATCGCTGTAGCGAATGCCCGCAAGCAGGTGAAGGACGTCGCCCACTACATTACCCCCATGCGCGGTGGGGAGGGCGCCGGGCGGGATGCGATCGACTTCCTGCTGGAGTCGCGGGGGATCCTCGAGGAGACCATCGAGCGCTACCTCACGCCAAACAGCGCCGAAGCGAAGTCGGCCGATATCGGCGTTGGCAATATGTAAACTGCACCAAAGTCAGGGCGAACAAAGCACGAACCTCGCGCTACAATCGCAGCATGGCTGCAGCCGCTGCATCGCCGGAACTCCTCACGCACCCCGCGCTTGCCTGGGCGCATCCTGTGGTGCAGGAGTGGTTCCTTGCGAATTTCGGCTCGCCCACGGAACCGCAGATCGCTGGCTGGCCTGCGATCCTGCTCGGCGACCCGACGTTGATTTCGGCGCCTACCGGTTCCGGCAAGACGCTGACCGCCTTTCTCGTCTGCATCGATACGCTGTTGCGTAAGGCGCTTGACGGCAGCCTCGCAGCGCAAACCGAGGTCGTCTACGTTTCCCCGCTTAAGGCGCTCTCGAACGATGTGCAGAAGAACCTCGACGGTCCTCTCGCCGAGATTCAGCAACTCGCCGGGCAGCGTGGCTATCTCTGCCCGCAGATCCGCACCGGCGTTCGCACTGGAGACACGCCGACGAAAGACCGCGCGGCGATGCTTCGGCAGCCGCCGCACATTCTTGTCACCACGCCCGAATCGCTGTACATCCTGCTCACTGCGGGTAAGTCGCGGCAGAACCTCACGCGTGTCCGCACCGTCATCGTCGATGAAATTCACGCGATCGCCGATGACAAACGCGGCGCGCATCTGGCACTGTCGCTCGAACGGCTTGATGCTCTCGTCTGCGGCGAAAATCGGTTATCTCCGGGGACGTTTCTCACCGGGCTTGCTACGCCGCCGCAACGCATCGGGCTTTCTGCGACGCAGAACCCCATCGACCTCGTTGCCAACTTTTTGACAGGCGTAGTGGGAAGTCGCCAGCCAGCTACCATCATCCAGGTTGGGCAGCGGCGTACGCTGGATCTCGCGATTGAAGTGCCTTCCGACGAACTTGGCTCGATTACCACGAGCGCCATGTGGCAGGAGATTTTCGACAAGCTGGCAGCGCTCACCGAGCATCATCGCTCCACGCTCGTCTTCGTGAACACCCGCAAGCTCGTCGAGCGCATCAGCTTCGAACTCAGCAACCGGCTTGGTGAAGAGGTTGTCGCAGGGCATCACGGCTCGCTGTCGCGCACGCTGAGGCTGGATGCCGAGCAGAGACTGAAGCGCGGGGAGATCAAGATTCTCGTCGCGACGGCTTCCCTTGAACTCGGCATCGACATCGGCACCGTCGATCTCGTCTGCCAGATCGCCACGACGCGCGCCGTCGCCGTTGCGATGCAGCGCGTCGGTCGTGCTGGTCATTGGCGTGGAGCGATTCCGAAGGGTCGTTTCTTCGCCACGACCCGCGATGACCTGATGGAGCAGGCCGCTCTGCTGCGCAAGATGGTCGCCGGCGAGCTCGATCAACTCGAAGTGCCAGAGCTTCCTGTTGACGTGCTGATGCAGCAGATCGTCGCAGCCTGCGGTGCCGAGTCATGGGATGAGATCACGCTTTACAACGTCGTGCGCCGCGCGTGGCCCTTCCGCAACCTGTCCTTTGAAGAGTACGAAAAGCTGCTGGCACTCCTGCACAATGGCATCGAAAGCTCGCGCGGACGCTACGGTGCCTATCTGCTTCGCGACCGCGTCCAAGGCCAGCTGCACGCTCGTCGCGGCGCTCGCATGATCGCGATAGGCAATGGCGGGGCGATACCTGACACCGCGATCTTCGCCGTGATGCTGCAGCCGGAGAATGTGCAGATCGCCACACTCGATGAACACTTCGCCGTCGACTCATCCCCTGGCGACGTGATCCTGCTCGGCAACACAAGCTGGCGTATCCAGCGTGTTGAAGCTGCTGGGAGGGTTCTCGTCGAAGACGCTCACGGCGCGCCACCGAGCATTCCTTTCTGGGAGGGCGAAGCGCCGCAGCGCACCAGTGTGCTCTCCGATGGCGTCGGTGATCTTCGTTCAGAGATCGATGTTCGCACGCGCAACGTCGCACCCACAGCGGTCCGCACGACGAATCCCGAAGTCGCTGCGTGCATCACGTGGCTCAAGGAAAACTGTTACGTCTGCGACTCGGCCGCACTGCAGCTGATTACTTACATCGTTGGAGGGCGGGCTGCGCTGGGCGCTGTGCCGACGAAGACGACCATCATCGCTGAACGCTTCTTCGACGAAGGTGGAGGCCAGCAGCTCATCCTGCATGCGCCGTTCGGCGGTCGTCTCAACAAGGCGTGGGGACTCGCGCTGCGCAAGCGGTTCTGTCGCGGATTCAACTTCGAGCTGCAGGCTGCGGCGACCGACAACGGCATCAACATCTCGCTCGCCGAGCAGCACAGCTTTCCGCTCTCCGATGTCTTCCACTTCCTCACCGAGCACACTGCGAAGGACCTGCTCGAACAGGCGTGTATTCCATCGCCGCTCTTCAAGAACCGGTGGCGCTGGGCTGCGGGTCGCAGCCTCCAGCTGCTGCGCATGCAGAAGGGCAAACGCGTCGCTCCACAGATTCAGCGCTCGCGCTCGGATGATCTGCTCGCCAGCGTCTTTCCGCACGCCTCGGCCTGCCCTGAGACGATGACCGGAGACATTCAGATTCCGGATCATCCACTTGTGAACGAGGTGATGAAGGATACACTCACGGAGGCAATGGACATCGAAGGCCTGTTGGAGGTCTTGCGCGGCATCGCATCGGGAGCGATTCGCACCCTCGCAGTCGATACGCCCGTACCTTCGCTCTTCGCACACGAACTTGTAAACGCGATGCCGTATGCGTATCTCGACGAAGCCGGTGCGGAAGAGCGCCGAGCGCGTTCGACCTCGCTGCGGCGCGCTTTGCCCGACGCTGTCAGCGAAGGAGCTGGCCGCATCGATGCCGCTGCCATCGCCACTGTGCGCGAGCAGCTTTGGCCTGATGTTCGCGACGAGCATGAGCTTCACGACCTGCTGCTTTCTCTCGTCGCTCTGCCTCTTGACTGGCTTGCAGCGCAAGCAGGTAAAGGCGACACAACGCACTGGCAGCTCCTCTTTGAACGCCTGGCGCAGCAGCAGCGCGCGCACTGCGTCGAGATCGACGGCCTGCCGATGTGGCTCGCGAGTGAACGCCTTTCTGACGCCGCCCATCTCTGGCCGGAGGCATCTTTGCCTGCGTCGCTCGTCGTGCCTGAGGCCAAAGCGATCGTGCTCGGCGGCACAGAAGATCGTCCCGCACAGACGTTCAGCGCGCGTGATACGGCGACGACTACGCTTGTGCAGGGCTGGCTGCAGCTACTCGGCCCCACAACGGCGACGGAGCTTGGCGCGATCACACACCTGCATCCTCGCTCTCTGCATCAGGCCTTCCTTGCGATGGAGATGCAGGGCATCGCGATGCGCGGTGTCTTTGAACATGCGAAGCCCGCAGACGATCAGCCGCTGGCCATCGAGTGGTGTGAACGCCGCATCCTGCAGCGCATCCATCGGCTCACGCTTAGCACGCTGCGGAAGTCCGTCGAGCCTGCAACGCCCGCGATCTTCATGCGCTGGCTTCTCGACTGGCATCATCTCGCGCCGCAGACGCAGCTTACCGGCGAAGAAGGCGTCCTCGCCGCTATTGAGCAGCTCGAAGGCTTTGAAGCGCCGGCTGTTGAATGGGAGCGCACGCTGCTGCCTGCGCGTGTGGCGAACTACGATCCGCAATGGCTGGATAATTTGTGCCTAGCTGGTGTGATCGGCTGGGGACGCATCTCGCCGCATCCGGCGTGGAGCGCGAAGGAAGCGTCCGCGCCGCGTCGTGTGATTCCGACGAGCGCCGCGCCGATCACGTTCTATCTGCGCGAGTCCTCCGAGTGGCTGCATGCAGCTCTCGCCGCAAAGTCCGTGGATGAGACGGTGCTCGCACAGTCGCTCTCGGCGGAGGCTCAAACTATCCGCGCCTTGCTTGCACGCAGCGGGGCCGCCTTTACCGCCGACCTGCAGCGTGTCTCCGGCCTGACGAAGCTGCAGACCTGCACGGCGCTTTGGGAGCTCGCAACCGCGGGTCTTGCTTCGGCTGATGGCTTCGATCAACTGCGCGCCTTGATGGATCCTCGCCGCAAGTCGGCGACCACGGAGCAGAAGCCCGCGACGAGTCTGCGGAAGCGAGCTGCCGCACGAACGACGGCTGGCCGCTGGTCGCTGTTGATCGAATCCGAGGCACCTACGGCGCAGATGGATCCTCAGCAGAAGGCGATCGCGGAGGCTCGTCGCAACGATACGGCTCTCGATGCCCAGGCGCGGATTCTGCTCTGCCGCTACGGTGTGCTCTTCCGCGATCTGCTGGCGCGTGAATCGAACGCTCCGAAGTGGCGCGATCTCGTGCCTATCCTGCGCAGGCTTGAAGCCCGTGGAGAGATTCGCGGCGGTCGCTTTGTCAGCGGTCCCTTTGGTGAACAGTACGCGCTGCCCGAAGCCTCCGATGCGATCCGAGAAGCGCGCAAGCGTTACGCCTCGTCGACCGAAACGCAGGCAATCTCTATTGCAGGAACTGATCCACTGAACCTTGTGGGCATCCTTGTGCCGGGCGAGCGAGTTGCTGCGACGCCGGGCAATCAGGTGCTGTTTCTCAATGGCTGCGCGGTGCAGGACGATCTCGTGCCGACTCCGCCGAAGAAGTCGACGCGCGCCCGCAACATCGCCGATCTGCTCCGCAACGAAGCTCTCACGCCGCGCGCAGCTGCAACGCCCGTTACGCAGAGTCTTTTCCAATGAGCCAAGAGATCAAGCCCGATGGACCGAAGCCTGCACCCGGTGAAGCTCCCCAGGTCGCAGTCGAGCTGCAACCCGGAGACTTCTACATGGAAGGTCCTTACATGGTCTTCACTGCGGCCTACCATCTGCGTCGCGGCTACTGCTGTAACTCGGACTGCCGTCACTGCCCTTACAAGTAACTAGGGTCGCGAATAGTAACCGTCACGCGTCCGCACTCCGCTGCCTGCAACCTTTACCTGCAGCTGATGAAACTCTTCAGGATGATCGCTTGGCGCTGGCTCGAACGACAGCTCATAGTAGTGGTCTGCATCCGCCGTGCACTGCTGGATCATGCCGCCCACATCGCTCGTATTCAGCACCAGACCGCCGCTTTGTACCGCCAGCACCTGCAGCCCTATATTGCCGAGCTGCGCGTCGCCGGGCTTCTTCACTCCGCTGATGAAAGCCTCATAGTAGTTGGAGCGATTGAGGGACTCACTGGCTCCCCAGCTGTTGAGGCTGTAGAGCGTGATGTTAGCCTCGCGCAGCTGCGTGGAGAAGCTGACGACAGATTGATAGATGCTGCGCTGTTGATTGCCGCTCAGTTCTACTTCCGGTCCGGAGAGCAGCGGCCAGCCTGGCGAAAGCCAGAGCAGCAGCTTGCGCCCTGGCTGCTTCGCTTCAGCGCCGATCAACTGCTTGAGCGCATTGAGCGAGATCGTCATGCGGTCGGACGCGCCGTAGAATCCCTGATCGCGGCCAATTACGCGCAGTCCGATGTCGTAATGCTTGAGAGAGTCCGCAAGCTCCATTCCGTTGCGCGTCGCCTTCGGCGTGATCTCCAGAGATTTGTCTGTGAGCACCGCGATGCGGGTGGGATAGGCAAGCATGCCTTCGTGGCTGCGCAGATACTTATCGATCTGGTCGCGCTGATAGCCCAAGGCCGTGTATGGCGTGTTCACCGCATCCACTACGAGGATGACCTCGGCTTGATCCGTCTGGTTGTTCGCCGCACGTACCAAGGTGATCGGACGCGGTGTTTTGTTGTCGAGCAGCGTGAAGTCCTGAGGGCGAAGCTCGCTCTCGCCTTTTACCTGGACGTCGAGATGAATCTGCTTGTTCTGCGGGCCTGCAGCCTGAGTACTGGTTTGGGCCGTAAGGGTTGCAGAGGGTAGAAGAGCTACCGCGAGAGAGAGAAGACCGAGAGACAGACGTGTACGCATGATGAATCCTCAGAGGCCGGAATGCCGCGGGTAAGTCACCTCGGCCTTTCGGGTCTAAGGATTTAGATGCGTTATGGCGTGTTGCGACGTGTGGCCTAGCGATTATCGCTGCCAGTCTGCTTAATCTGGTAGGTTATGGGGTTCGCTACCCGCTCCGAGTGGAGCTGTGTTTGTGACGGCGACGCGTTTCCGGAGGGCCTCGGTATTTGCGATCATGTCCTGGAACTCCGGGTCTTTCAAAAGAGGACGAAGCGTGCGATCGTCGTCCATTGCGGCCCGCAGATCGGCGCCATTCTCGCCGGCCCGCCGCAGCCACACCTTCGCCAGCTGAATCCGTCCCTGTTCGACATACAGGTGCGCCATCTGAAAACACAGCCTTGCGAAGTCCTTGACCTGCAACGCCCGCAGCGTGACGCCACCTTGAGATCGGTCTTCGAGGATCGCGGGATCGAGCTCAAGTGCGATCTGGAACTCCCGCTGCGCCGCCGATGTGTCACCTGCAGAGAGGTAGGCAATGCCGAGATTGGCATGGAACACGGCAGACTTTTTGTTGAGCTTCACCGCTCGCTTGTATTCGTGGATGGACCGGCTGTAAGCACCCATTACGTAATCGGCGGCTCCCAGGTTGTTCCATGCCTGGGCATCGTTTCTGGACACCTGTACGCAACGCTGGAAGATCGCTCTGGCCAGCAATGTTTGCTGCAGTTCAAGGCGCACGACACCGATCTTCTTCATCAACTCACTGGGGTTGCCGCCTCGCTTCATCGCGAACTGGTAGTAGTCGAGAGCGTCTTCCGGAAAGCGACGAGCGTTGAGAACGTCCCCGGAGAGCTCCAACTGAGCGGCTGTGGCGGTCGCTGGATCGGGAAGATGCGGAAGGATCAGGTCCCATTCACTGCTGCGATGCAGCGATGCGCGTTCTGCAGACAAGGTGGGCGTAGACGGTTGCTGCGCGGGAAGCAGGGCACAGGCGGAAAGGCCGGTGAGGAAAGGGACGAACAGCGAACGAAGACGCATCGTGAGCCTCCTGTTCAGGAAGGCACAAATTCTGCTCTTCGTCGCTGCAACTCGTCAAGGCAAAAATGGACGAATATTACCGTCCGCCATCACCGGTTGGCGGGGGAGGCGGAGCAGGTGTGACTGTTGCTGCGGCAGGCGTTACGCGCACGGCCATACGCGGGAAGGTGAAGCTGCCGCCAGCGTCGTCGATCACATTTACCTGGCAGATGTAGGTGCCCGGCTTCAGCTGCGTCAGCGGCACATCGAACTGGAAGGCAACCGCGCCGCGCAGAGGATCGTTCAAGGCATCCGCTGTCACCAGCGGCGTCTCGTACACCTTCGTGCCGCCGTTGAGGAATTCGATGCTGGTGAGCACGTGCACCGGACCATTCTCGCGGCGAGTTAGACCGGGCGAGGCGGACGGCGTCGCCGCGCCTTTCTGGCTTGTCGGATCATAGACCTCGTACAGGAAGTAGAGATGCTGGTCCTGGCGGAAGACGTGCGCGACGTTCGGCACCCACTCAAGACCATCGCGGACAAGCGGACTCGGCTCAGCTCCCTTGGTGGGCTTGGTGGTGTTCGGCACACGCTGGCTCGCGAGCACGACGGAGCTCAGCTTGAGCGGCACCTTCTTCAGATCGGGCACCTGGATGTCCGTTTCGAAGCTACCCATGTTGCCCGTCTGGTTTTCGCGCACCACGAACTTCAGGTGATACTTGCCCGGCGCCAGCGTAAAGCCGGTCGAGTACTGGATGTTCTTGCGCTGCACCTGCTGCGAAGCGTCGAGCGCGAGCTTGATTGTGTCGCGCACGTTGCCGACGGTGATGCTCTGCGACTCGGCATTCGGCCCGGTGACCTTTGCATCGACGACGACCTTCTTCACCTGACCGATGATGTCGAGCGTGGCCTTGTCCTTCTCCTGGCCGCGGGCGCTATCCCCGTTCTTCACAAACGGAATCTGCGAACCGGGTACAAGCAGGCTGACAGGGATGTAGAACAGGTTCTCCGTCTGGCGGAAGTAGAGTGCCTGCAGGTACAGAGCGACATCGGTGGCGGGCAGATCGCTGCGCATCTGCTCGGTCAGTGCCAGCTCGCGGTCCTCTGTCTTCTGGTGAGTGAAGTCCGCAGGCGCATAGTAGCCGGGTCGGAACTCGAGCTTCACGTCGGGCCGGTTCACCTTCACGGTCAGGTGACGATAGGTCCCGTCCTTGCGCTGGTTCGTCGAGTGGAATCCGAGGATGTAATAGGCCTCGGTATCGTGCTGCACCTGCTGGAATGCAGGCGCGAAGTCGTTGGAGTCGCCGAAGAACTTGCCGCCTGTGTCCGCTGCCAGTGTGCCAAGCGTCTCCTGCGAGCTGAAGTTCGCGGCAAGCTGCGCTGTTGCTGCTCCACCGCTGTAGGCCGAGTTGCCGCGGAGGCTGCCTTTGCTGGCATCGCCTACGGGAGGCAACGCCTGCAAGCCGCGCGTGTCCACGCTGTAGATCGCCATGTTGGCCTTCGCTGCTTCGTTGGTCGCGGCTCGCAGGCTCGCCTGGTTTTCAATGCCGTTGCGCGTCAGGCCGCCGGAGAAGTACATCATCGACTTGCGCTGGTCCACGCGTTCCAGGCTCTTGGCAATTGCGCGGATGGCGAACAGTTCGCGGTCCGTATTGAGGCTGTTGAACTCGGTGTCGTCCGCCGCGAAGGCGGAGGTGTCATCGCTGGTGCCGTCGGTCGAGCCGGTGGTGCCGTTCGCGAAACCTGTTTCGTCGCTGCCGTCGTACTTGGCGACGGCGCGGAGTAGTGCGGCCTTGTCCGACGTGAAGTCCTGGTCCATGCTGAGACCAGTGGACATACTCACCATGGCAACGAGATCGGCGGGCGCCATCTGCTTGTTGATGTAGTTCTTCGCCGCGTCGACGGAGCGGTCGATGTCCTCATCCTGCATGGAGCTGAGGTCGAAAAACATGACGATGAGCCGGTGGTCGCGCAGTTGCTGCGTGTTCGCCGCGAAGTTATGCTCCAGTAGGTCCGCGATGCTGGCTTTGCCGCCTGCGGTTCTGCCTTCATTCAGCACAGCGGCATCGTCGACGGTCTGGTAGTCGAAGCTGGCGATCTTCTGCGGGGTTTTGTCTTCGATGATAGTGAAGTCGCTGGCTTTGAGGCCCTTCACGACGGCGCCGGTCTTCTTATCGCGCGCCACTACGTTGGTCAGCACGATGTTGGTGTCGACCTTCAACGTGTAGGTGCCTGCGCCGTTCTGCTGTGCATCCTGCGCGGCCAGCATCATCGGGTTCAACGCTCCCAGCGTGCCCACCATCATTGCCGCTACCATCCGCTGCATACGTACTCCGCTCATGGTTGTGCCTGGGGTCATGGCTAGAACCTGTACCTTGCCTGATATTGAATGGCGCGCATATTCGCTGCGCTCTGCACCTGCCCGAAGGTTCCCGAATACAGATTCGTGGTGATGCCGCTGTATTGCACCGTGTTGAAGACGTTCGATGCCGTCACGCGAGTCTCCAGCGAGTTCGTTCCCTTGAACTGGATCGTGCGCGAAAGCGAAGCTGTGACTGAAACTGTGCCGGGGCCTTCGATTGAGTCCACCGCTGCCGTGCCGTAGCCAGTGGGTACGGTGAACGCCGATGTGTTGAAGAACCTTCCAACGGAGCCCGGACCGACGCTGGACATGGTGTAATCGCGGTTCGGGCGCTGTGTGAAGGTGTTGCCTGAGTTTGCCTGCTCGGTGCCGGAGTAGGTTGGCGTAAGGTACGTACCGGAGGCGAAGGTGAAGTTGCCGCTGACGTTGAAGCTGTCCAGCACCTTGGCCACCACGCCGCCTTTGTTCAGGAACATGCGGTTCGGTCCGAAAGGTAACTCGGCGACCCAATTGCCGGTGACGCTGTGACGCACATCGAGGCTCGAGTTTCCTTCTTCGCCGCGGAGGTTGTAGAAGTTCTGCATTGGCGTGCGAGCTGCTCCGTTGCCCACGGCAGACGCGTCGTCGATAGCATGGCCATAGGTGTAGGTCGCGCCGACAGCGATGCCTTTCTGCTGACGCTTCTGCAGGCTCACGACAAGCTGGTTCGAGTGCAGCGTTGCGCCGGAGGTCTCATAGTCGAACGGAGCGACGCCCGGTACTGTCGAACCAGCGGTCGTGCCGTTCGGTGTGCCGTAGATGTCCAGACCTGAAGCTTTCGTTCCGTTGTAGCCGATGTTGAAGACGGTCTGCAGCGGCAGCGTCTTCTGGATGTTCAGGTTGTACACCTGCGTCATGCCGAGTCGGTAGTTTGGGTCGACGGCGTAGTTGTTCGTGATCGCGTACAGCGAGGAGCAGCCGAAGCCGTTCGCCAGTGTCATGTTCGCCCGGGTTGCTGTAGTGGTCGTCGTGCAGCCGGAGGTCAACGTGTTCGTCTGCGTCACCGCAAACGGAGTCTGGTGAGACAGTGACTGCGCGAAGCTCACAAAGGCGCCGGTGTTGTAGTTAATGCCATAACCGCCGCGCACCACGACATCCTTGAACAGCTTGATCTTCTGGTTCGGCCGGTAGGCGAAGCCGAAGCGCGGTGCGAACATGGCGCGATCGGGGTTTACGAGGCTTCCTGTTCCTGCACTGCAATTCACCGTGCCTGCCGCGCTGGTGTAGCTGATCGCCACCGGTGAGACGCAGCCAATGCCCGAGGTCGCGGGCGTGGTGCGACTGATGCCGGTAAGGTTGACCAGCCGGTTGTTCTTCTCTGTGTAGGGGCCGAAGTACTCGTACCGTATGCCGTAGTTCAGCGTCAGATTGGACGCCACACGGAAGTCATCCTGCGCGTACCAGTCATAAACGTTTTCGCGGAGGTAGTCCTTGTAGAGTCCAGCCTGAATCGAGGTGGTCTGCGGCAGGCCGAGCAGGAAGTCGGCGAAGCCTGAGCCTGTGGCACCCTGGTCGTTGTTGGCCTGATCGGTTGGCGACTCGGTCGCATAGCCGGTGAAGTCATAAGAACCCAGGGGATTGTTGCCGCCGATCTGATCGTTATGAACGCGGCGGAGGTCAAAGCCGATGCGGATGTTGTGCTTCTTCTTTCTCCACGCCACGAAGTCGGTGAAGCTGATGGTCTGGTTGATCGTCTGGCTGGGCGTCTGGTTGCTCAATCCGGTGAACTTGCCGAAGCTGAAGCTCGCGAGGCCATTGTAGAAACGCGGATCGGCGAAGCCGCCGCCCATGTTGGGCACATTGAGGCCGATGGTCGCGGAAGGATTGTTGGCCGTATCCGTGAAGTAGTTGCGGGTCTTTGCGTCCAGCCGGTTCCACGTGATGCTGGCGTTGTTCGATAGACGTCCGTAGCCGAGGGTGTAGCCGACGTTCAGCGCGTTGCCATCGCTCTGCGTCGCACCCCCGAGAGGCAGAAAGATCTGGCGCTGGTCGGCCGCGGCATGCTGGTAGTTGTACGAGATGTTGATGTTCTGATGGATCTGCGGCTTCACGTTCTGGTTCTGTCCGCGCTGCCGTGTTCCACCGCCAGCACCTCCGCCGAAGCGACCAAACGGGGTGTTTGTCGCGCTTCCCAGCGTACGTACGTAGCGGCTGTTGATAGCGACGGTGTTGTTGCCCGCGTTGGTGACGGTCTGATAGTTGTCGCCGTTCGTGACGTTCGGGGTGATGTTGGGCAGAGGATAATAGCCGGTGTTCAACAGGTTCAACGCCTGCTGCGAGATGGGCACTGTGGCGTTCGCGAGATTGTTGCCCGGGATGGGATTGCCGGTCGTCGGGTCGTACAGCACAATCGGAACGCCTCTCAGCGTGGCGCCGGAAAAGTTGCCCGCTCTCTCTGCTGCGGTCGGTACAAGACCGTCATAGAGCGACGCGGTCAGCGTCTTTTTGCCGGTCAGGTTGATGAAGACGAATTGCTTCGTATTTGGCTTCGTCAGACCCGGGATATAGGGCGACATACCCAGCGTGAGCCCGTAGTTGTTCTGATAGCCGTCAGGCTGCGTTGTCGGTTGTAAGGTCGGGGACCATTGAGCCGAGTTCAGGGCGTTGTTTGCGCCCTGGTAGAAGATGCTGCCATGCGGCTGTGCGGGGTTCAGGTTGCGGAAGGCACCTCCACCGAAGCCACCGCCACCGCCACGACCTCCGCCCCCGCGACCGCCGCCTCCACCGCCAGGACCGCCGCCGAATCCACCACCACCCATCATGCCGCCCAGCATGCCGACGATGGCGTTGGTTGGATCGCCACCCTGCGGAATCAAGCCGCTGGCGCGTCCCTGTGCGACGGCATCTTCCACGCGATTGCGCAGGTCTTCTTCGCTTATGCCTGCGAGGCCATTCATCTGCGACTGCGCCCCACCACTCACAGCGATGGAGTCACTTGTCGCATCCGCAGAATCGCCCAATCCACCGAGCGCGGGTAGCGTGGTGCCGGTGTTGCCTGTGCTGGCGCTCGCGTCGGTTGCATCGAGGCCTGCGTCGCCGAGGTTCAGGCTCACCGTGCCTCGTCCCATCGCTGCGCCGGTGCGCGTCGTCGCGGTCGCTGTCTGTGCAGCCTCGGCCGCAGCAGCGCGGCTGGCGAGTTGCAGCCCGAACTCGGCCTTCTTTTCGCTGCCTGCGTCCGCGCTGGTGATGACAACCTCCTGCGTTTCGAGGGCAAAGCCGGTCAGTTCAGCCTTGATGACATAGCGGCCGTTCTTCGGGATCTTCATGGCATACACGCCGTCGATATCGGTAGCGGTGGTGTACTTCTTCCCGGTGAGCGTGTTGGTCGCAGTCACGGCGACGCCTGGCAATGGGGTGCCAGCCTTACCTGCGATACCAGCGATGACGGTGCCCTTGATTGTGCCGCCCTGTGCTGGAGCCGCAGCCGTCACTTGCGCCGGTGTCGTTGCGGTCGTCGGAGCAGCGTTCTGAGCCCGCAGCATCTGCCCACCCAGCACTGCGCTCAGCGCGAACATGCCAGCCACTCGCATCTCGAATCGTGTCTTCGTACCTGCCACCTGCACTCCTCCAACCGCCGCTGAGTTGCAGCGGTCCCATCCCTTACCAAACAAATTTGTAGTTCGCGTCGTGTCGCTCGAAGCTCAGTTACAGCGGTTGCGGATCGAGTTTCAGCTTCTACTGCTGCGGCGCAGCAAGCGCTTCAGAGCCAGCATTGCGGGACCTGCGCTGTCCGGGTGTAGCCACGACGACCTCGGTCGGCACGAAGACGCCGGCCTTCAGCGAGCCTTTGCCGCCGATGTTGTCGCCTACTTTGATGTCGGCGAGCGTGATGCTTTCAGCTGTCGGTGTCGGCTGACCGGCGTTGTCACCGCCGCGCTGTCGGCCACCACCCATTCCCGCGCCGCCAAACTCTCCTGCTGCTACGCGACCCCGACGGAAGGAGGTCGCTTCGTCCAGGCCGATCGTCTGGGAGACGCCGTCCGACCGCAGCACCGTGAGCTTGGCGTCGTCCATGTCTATGCCTGTGACCTTACCTGCGATGTAGGTTTTGCCGAGGTTGTCCTTCAGTGCCTTCAGTTGTGCCGCGTCCGTCGCCATCACCATGGCCGCATGGATCGTCTTGTTCGGCGCATCGAGATTGCCCATGGCCATGACGCCATCGCCAACCTTCAGATCGCCAACTTTGATGACGCCGCCGCCTTCGTTAGGGCGGCCCTTCATGATGCGGGTATTGTCGGTGGTGACGATCTGCATCGTTCCACCGGTCTCGGTTTTGATCGTGATCGTCGCGCCGGAGACTGCCGTCACTTCGCCACCTGCACGTTGCATGCCGGCAAACTGTCCGCCCCCGAACTGGCCGCGCTGTCTTGGCGCCCCTGCCCCATCGGACGAAGCGGTGTCCTGGGCCAGAGCGCGACCCAGCGGAGTTACCAAGACTAAAGACAATCCACACACCAGGGCTTTACGCAGCATTGAATACCACTCCTTGCAGGTCACGTCAGCGCCCGCGTCGAACCTCGTCTGTGACCTGCATACAGAGACGTGTTTCCGCCTCTGAAGACGCACGCAGCGATCAAATATTTGCACCTCTCCTACTGCAGCCTTCTGGCTTGCCGCCGTTCCATGCCTTTCCAACGGCGGACGCTCCACGCAAAAATTGAATCCCCAGGGCGTCCGAGCGCGTATTATCTGTTGATCGAGTTCACCGAACTTCGCGATCGGCTGCGCGCATTCCCCATCTCTGATCCGGCCTGCACGGCTGCCGGGTCTCTACTCAGGGCCCAGCTTTCGGCAGGCTGCTTCTGGCAACAACTTCTCTTCGCAACGGCATCTAACCTGAGATTGGAGCTCCCTCTATGCTCACCCAGCAGTCCGCCGCGATCTCGCTGCTCGAACGCTTTCGGGCCGTCCGCGCCGCGACCACCCGCTTCTGTGGCCCGCTTTCGCCGGAAGACATGATGGTGCAGTCCTGCGCCGAAGCCTCGCCCGTCAAGTGGCACCTCGCACACACATCGTGGTTCTTTGAGACCTTCCTTCTGGCTGAGTTCGTCGCCGGCTACCAGGCGTTCGATCCCGACTTCCGCTGGCTCTTCAACAGCTACTACAACTCGCTGGGCGAGATGCCGGAGAAGAAGCTTCGTGCCAGCTTCTCGCGACCGCCGCTGGACCGCATTCTCGCCTACCGCGCGCATGTGGAGGCAGGCATCGAACGCCTTCTGCAGCAGACGCCCGAGGATGAAATCCTGCGTCGCGTCGCGCTGGGACTGGAACACGAGCAGCAGCATCTCGAGCTCGCCGCTACTGATATCAAGCACGCCTTCTTCACTAATCCGTTGCAGCCAGCGTACATCGATGCCAAAGACGGGCCGAGTTCGATGATCGCTCCGCCGGTCGAGTGGCTGCCGTATTCGCCTGGTTATCCGGTGCGTCCTGGCATTGTCGAGGTGGGCATCTCGCCCAATCCGCGTGCGGTCGACAGCTTTGCTTTTGATAACGAGACGCCGCGCCATCCGGTCTATGTGGCTCCTTTCCGGCTGGCGTCGCGGGCAGTCACCTGCGCGGAGTACCTCACCTTTATCGAAGAAGGCGGCTATTCGCGTCCCGAGGTCTGGCTCAGCGAAGGCTGGTCCACGCTGCATGCCGAAGGCTGGCAGGCGCCGCTCTACTGGCGCCGTGATGCGGCAACGAAGTCCGGCTGGTCGATCTACACGCTCCATGGATGGCGTTCGCTGGGCGAGCTTTCGGAGACGCCTGTCTGTCATCTCAGCTTCTTTGAGGCGGACGCTTATGCTCGCTGGTCCGGTCATCGTCTGCCTACGGAGTTCGAATGGGAGTTCGTCGCGGCGCAGATGCCGATCCAGGGCAATCTGCTGGAGTCCAATGCGCTGCATCCACGACCTGCTGCGAACGGTCCGGGCCCACAGCAGATGTTCGGTGATGTGTGGGAGTGGACGCAGTCGCCTTATACGGGTTATCCCGGATATAAGCCGCTGCCTGGAGCGCTGGGAGAGTACAACGGCAAGTTCATGAGCTCGCAAATGGTGTTGCGGGGCGGATCGTGTGTCACGCCACAGACCCATATTCGCGCCACTTACAGAAACTTCTTCACCCCGGCTACGCGGTGGCAGTTCTCGGGACTTCGTTTGGCGCGGGACGGCGCAAGTTAGCATCCAACGTTGAGTTTGCGTCTTTTGCTGACGAAAGTTGACTCTAAACCCGCTCGAGGACTCTGTGGCTGCTGCTGATATCTCCCTTCAAAATGAAGCTGTGCTGAACGCTGCTCTGACTGGATTGACCGCGCGCGGGCAGAAGTCGCTTCCGCCGTGGCTGTTCTATGACGAGGCTGGATCGCTGCTGTTCGAGCAGATTACGGCGCTGCCTGAGTATTACCTGACGCGTACGGAGCGCGAGGTGTTTGTCACGCACGCCGATGAGATAGTGACCGCGCTCGGTGCGGATGTGACGCTCGCGGAACTCGGTGCGGGCTCAGCCGCGAAGACAGGCGTGCTGCTGCGGGCGGCCACGAAGTTTCAGGATGAGGTGCTGTATCAGCCGATCGACATCAGCCCGAGTGCGTTGGATGAGGCGGCAGCTTCGATCGCTGAGCGGATTCCGGGTGTGAAGGTAGAGCCGCAGGTTGCGAACTACATCACTGAACGTTATGACATTGCGCGGCCGAAGGGACAGAAGGTGCTGGCGCTGTATATCGGGTCGAGCATTGGGAATTTCTCGCCGAGCGAAGCTGTGCAGATTCTGTCGAACCTGCGCCAGCATTTGCAGGTAGGCGATGCGCTGCTGTTAGGAACTGACCTTTCGCCGAGTGTGGAGAAGTCTGTGGATACGCTGTTGGCAGCTTATGACGATGCGGCTGGTGTGACTGCGGCGTTCAACCTGAATGTGCTGGCTCGGTTGAACTGCGAGTTGGGTGCTGACTTTGATGTGGCTGCGTTTGCTCATCGCGCGCGCTGGAATCAAGGCTGCAGCCGCATTGAGATGCATCTGGAAAGCCTGATTGCGCAGACGGTTCACATTGCGGGAGAGACGATTTCCTTTGCTGCAGGCGAGACGATTCATACGGAGAACAGCCACAAATTCACGGAGGCGTCTTTGCAGCAGCTGCTGGGGAGCGCTGACTTCAGTGCCAGCAGGACGTTTTTGTCGCCGACGAAGAGCTTTGCGGTGACGCTGGCGGTAGCAGTCTAGGACCCCTCCCCCATATTTAAGTAGTCAAAGTATTGAGCGGTCGTGGGTTAGGTCTGACTCTTGGTGATGTGAAGTCTGAAAGTACTGGCTCTAAACAGCAGACCGGCTGGCGGAAGGGGATGTCCTCCTGGCAGCCGGTCTCTTTTGTTTCTCTATTTCAATTTTATCAGGTTGATAAGGGTAAACATCCAACTCTATTTCGCATGGAATGAGGGGTTTAGGAGATTCAGGGCTTGACAGGTCTATGGTAAGGGCCGGACTTGCCGCCGGTTTTACTTTCAAGGACGATCTCGCGGATGCGGATGCCTTTGTCGAGGGCTTTCGTCATGTCATAGACGGTGAGGGCGGCGATGGAGGCGGCGGTCATGGCTTCCATCTCGACGCCGGTTCCGGCGACGGTGGCGGCGGTGGCGCGGATGTCGACTCCGCCAGGGACGATGGTGGCCTGCACGTCGACGAAGCTGAGAGCGAGCGGGTGGCACATGGGGATGAGCTCGGAGGTGCGCTTGGCGGCCTGGATGCCGGCGAAGCGGGCGACCTCGAGCGGATTGCCTTTGGGGTTCTGGGGCAGGGCGGCGAGGACGGCTTCGTTGAGTTCGACGAAGGCGGAGGCTACGGCTTCGCGGCAAGTTTCAGCCTTGGCGGAGACGTCGACCATGTGGGCTTGGCCGGAGGCGTCGAAGTGGGAGAGCTTGGTGGGTTGATCGGTCATGCCTTGTCCTTGTGCTGGCGGCCTGCGGCGGCGAGAGCTATGCCGAGGATGATGAGAAAGATGGGCAACAGCAGCATCACGATGAGGGCTGGCCAGCTGGAGGTGCCGATGACGTACATGTGGCGCATCCATGTCCAGACCCAGATGCCGAAGGCCAGGGTCGCGAGGCCGAAGCCTACGAGAACTCCGCCGATGAACTTGAGGGAGAGGCGCATAGGGATAGGGTACAGGGAGTAGGGAGTAGAGAGTGGGTGGGAACTGGAAAGGGGGTAAGCTCGTGCTTCGCACATCGCTACGGGAAATGCAGATTCTTCCGCTGCGCTACGGGATGACAAAGAGCTGCGCTACGGAATGACAAAGAGCTGCGCTACGGAAGGACAACAAGAAGTGCGGAGTGACAAAGAAAAGGGGTGCGCGCCCGGTTGGGTGGTGGGAAAGCGGTGGGCGGATGAGGTGAAACGGGAGCGTCGGGGTCCTTCGGCTCCGCTGCGCTTCGCTCAGGATGACAGAATTCCTGTTGTGCGCTTCGCTCAGGATGACAGATTTTTGTAGCTACGGGCTGCGCTCAGAGTAGCAGGTTTTGTAGCTGCGGGCTGCGCTTAGGATGACGGAGAGTCGGACTGTTCAACGGAGGAGGACGCGGACGGGGTCGCCTGCTTTGAGGTCCTGGCCTATGGGGAGGACGCAGTAGCAGTTGCCGCGGGCGTTGGCGGAGAGGTCTCCGGAGCCTTGCCAGCCTACGAGGCGGGTGGTGACGGATTCGTGGGTGCCGGTGAGTTCGGCGGGAAGGAAGCGGAGGACTTTGGGGCCGGAAGGGATGTCGTGTTCTAGGCGGGCCTCGACGAAGGTGGGCGCGAGATGGGAGCCTCCGGCGAGGGCGCGAAGGAGCGGCGCGACGAAGAGGTGGAAGCAGACCTGGGTGGAGACGGGGTTGCCGGGAAGGCCGAAGAAGTAGGGGCCTTCGTGCGTCTCAGTGGCGGGGAGCTTGCCGAAGACGATGGGCTTGCCGGGCTGGATGGCAGCGCCGGTAAAAAAGAACTCGGCACCGCGGGCGGCGAGGGCCTCTTCGACGAGGTCGAACTTGCCCATGGAGACGCCGCCGGAGAGCAGGAGGAGGTCGTGATCCATGGCGGAGGCGAGGCGGGCGTCGAGATCGGCGCGGTTGTCGCGGGCGATGGGGAGGCGCGTGGGCAGGCCGCCGGTGGAGCGGACGAGGGAGGCGAGGGCGTAGCTGTTGGAGTTGTAGATTTCGGCTTCGTTGAGCGCAGTACCTTCAGGGGCTGAAGCCCCTTCTTCTGGAGGCGTATGGATGGCGGGGCTGAAGCCCCGCCCCTTCAACGCTGCCGCTAACGGCGTACTTCCCAGTTCGACGAGCTCGTCTCCAGTGGCGAGGATGGCGACGGTGGGCTGCTGGAAGACGGCAATGGTGGAGCACCCGCAGCTGGCGGCGACGGCGATCTCGGCGGCTTGCAGGGAGCGGCCGGTGGGGAGGACGGTGTTGCCGGTACGTGCCTCGGCTCCACGCGGGACGATGTTGTCACCGGAGCGCAGGGTGCGGGATGGATCGATGTGGAGAGTGTCGCCGGTGAGAGAGGTGTGCTCGACCATGATGACGGCGTCGGCGCCTGTGGGGACGGGAGCGCCGGTCATGATCTCGATGGCTTGGTTCGCGGCGAGAGGTGGGTGCTGCCAGGTCTCTCCGGCGCGGAGCTGGCCGATGACCTTGAGAGGGGTGGCGATGTCGGCGGCGCGGATCGCGAAGCCGTCGCGGGTGGAGCGGTCGAAGGGCGGCTGGTCGCGCGGGGCGACGATGGGGGTGGCGAGGATGCGGTTCGTGGCTTCGTCGAGAGGGACTTGTTCGGTCGCGGGCCGGGGCAGGGAGGCCGCGTGGGTGAGAACGGTGGCGAGGGCTTCAGCGAAGGGGAAGACTTGGTTGGGCATGGTTCGCTCCGGGGCGACGGCCCCTTGTTTCAGTGTATGAGAGGCAATGAGTCTCAGGGATCTGGTGGTTGGGTGAGGATGGGTTCTGTGGCGGAGGACGGGGGGATCATCATCCGACTTTAGCTATGGTCAAGCTGTCGCGAAGAGGCGGAGTCGGTTGTGGGAGGGGAAGGGGCGCGCGGATGGGGTGAGGCGAGAGCGTCGGGGTCCTTCGGCTACGCTGCGCTTCGCTCAGGATGACAGGTTTTTGTAATTTGCCGCTTCGCTTGGGGTGAAAGGTTTTTGTAATTTGGCGCTGCGCTTGGGTGAGAGGTTCTTGGGGATCACCGCTGCGCTTGGGGGATAAGTTTTTTTGATGGCGGGCGGCGCTTTTGGGGACAGTTTGTGGAGCGGGGGAAAGCGGAAGGGGCATGGCTTGTGGCCATGCCCCTTGGGGTGTTGGTTGGAGTTCAGGCTACTTCTTGCCGGCCTTGAACTTGGTGTCGATCTTTTCGCCGAGGCTGGTGAGGACTTCCTTTACACCCGGAGCCTTGGGGTCATTCGGTGCCAGCTCGAGGAACTTCTGGTAGGCCTCGACGCATCCCGGAGGCGCGGTGAGCTTCTGTGTCTTCTGGTCGAAGGTGGACTTGGCGATCAGCACCTGGCCCTTGATCCAGTAAGGGTCGGGACCATTGGGGTCAGCAGCGATGGCCTTGTCGGCTGCGGCCAGAGCAGCATCGTTCTGGTTGCTGTTGAAGGCGACGACGGCTTCGTTCTTGTAGTACATGCCAGCCTTGGTCGGGTCAGCCTTGGCTGCACCTTCGAAGGCTGCGGTGGCGTCGTCGATCTTGCCACTCCGAGCGAGAGCGGTGCCCATCTGGTTGTTGGCGGCTGCGATCTCGGCGGTGTTCGGCTTGGAGGCTGCCGAGTCAAGCTCGATGGCCTTCTTGTAGGCTGCAGCGGAGTCGGTGTACTCCTTGACGACTTCCTCGTCGGTGAGCGACGGCTTGCCAGCGGCCTTATCGGCTGCAGCGAGGTGGTCGCCCTGTGCGAGCAGCGTGTCGCCGTAGGTGACCCAGAGGAGGCCAGTGTCGGGCTTGGCGTCGACGGCCTGCTTCATCTGCGTGATGTCGGAGCTGACATCGCCCTTGGTGGGCGCGGCAGCTGCGAGGTCGGCGCGGACCTGCTTCAGGGTTGCGTTGAGCTTGCCGATGACGGCGTTCGCAGAGCTTGCGGCGGCGTTCTTCTTCTTGAAGTCCTCGATCTGCTGACGCTGCTCGGGCGTGAGTGACTTCATGTACTCTTCGCGGGTCATGTCGAAGTTGATGGTCTTGTCGTCGCCAGCCTTGAGGGTGACGGTCTGATAGTCAGCCTGGACAGTGCCCTTGAAGACGACGATGAGGTAGTCGCCCGGAGGAACGGAGGCTTTGTAATCACCATTGCTGTCGGTATCGACGGAGATGGGGAACTTGCGGTCCTTGGCTTCGGAGGTCTTATCGGTAGTGAACTTGACCTGGACGCCGGCGAGGACGGCACCAGCGGCATCGTTGACGTGGCCGTGGACGCTGGCCGGGGCGGGACCCTGGGCCTTGACCGGGGCAGTGAAGACGATCGCCAGCATGGCGACCGCTGCGGTAAGTGTGCGCTTCAACATCGTATTCTTCCTTTCAAGTCCTGGCGGAGATCGAGCTCCATCGCTTCAGCAAGGTCAAAGTTACATGCAATCAACTGCCTGTATCAACTCCGAGGCGGCTGGATTGTTGCGATGGCGGGGGATCGGGGCTATTGAGGTTTGGTTTGGGCTGCGATTTCAGCTTCAGTGACGCTCTCCAGGGATTCGGGGGAGTCTTCCATCTCCTGCAGGATTTCACGGGCTGCGGCTTCATCGCTGACGGAGACCTGCAGCTGTGCGGTGAAGGCGACGGGAACCATTGAATTGGCGGTCTCTCCGTTGATCCAGCATTCGATTCCGGCGGATTCCAGAGCGCTGCGGGCCATGTTGGCCTCCATCGGCTCGGGGAAGGTAGCGATGGTGACATGTTTCAGTTCGATCGGGCTAGCGTCGGGCATGGTGCCTCTTCCTGGTACTTATTTGAAGTCGATCGATTGCAAGTGGAAGGTGATGGTGCCCCAGAAGAAGGCCCTTGCCTGCATTTGAACGGGCAGGTGGCGGGCGTCGTCGGTGTACCAGATCCAGATGCTGCCGCGGTTCTTCACCACGCCTTCGTCGGCGGTGGCTTGTACTTTGATGGTCTGAAAGGTGCCAGCGGGTGTCTTGATCTCTTCGCGGGATTCGGCTTTCATGCCGACGGTGACGGTGCGCATGGAGTCGGCGAGGGGGAAGTAGAAGGTCTGGCCGACGGTGATGGGCTCGGCCTGGGTGTAGAACAGTGCGGAGAGGGAATCGGAGACGCAGGCCGGAATGTTGGCCTCTTTGCGGGTGGCGGTGCCTTTGACGAGGTTGCGGGCGTACTCGTTCTGCTTGCCGCGGGCGTAGTCGAAGGCGAGCTCGGAGGCGATCTTGCGGCGGCCTTCCTGGATCTGCTTGTTGAAGCCGGTGGAGCAGCCGGTCTTGACGTCGATACCGGACTGGAAGCGGTCGACGATAGGGAAGAGCATGTTGACGGCGCCGATGGTGTCGGCGGTGGCGGAGATCTTGAGGATGCCGTTGGCCTGATCGAGATGGAAGACCGCGAGACCGCCCTGGAAGACGCGCCAATCGACGGTATAGGTGAGGGTCTGGTGCTGGGGGAAGTCGAAGCCTGCCATGGGTGGCTGCAGCTGCGGGATGGGTCGCGGCGGGGCGGCGGGTTTGGCGGCGAGGGGGTTGCGCAGCAGCTGGGCGCAGACAGGGGCAGCCGTGAGTGCAAGCGCGGCGAGAGCGAAGGCTAATTTACTTGAGTGGATCCCAGCCTTCAAAAGACATCTCCCGTGGCGACGGCGGAGCAGTGGAAGCTGCTCTGCGATAGGGTTGCTAAGATTTGGACGTATCAGCCTGCCGATTTGCCGCCGAGAACTGCGTTTCTGGCGATAGGTTGCAGATTTAAAGGCACTTAGAGGTGCGGAAAGAACAGCATGCGAAGCAAAAGCGCAGCGTAGATGGCGGCAGCGCCCATAGCAGCATTGTACTCGCGGTGATGCTTGTATTGCGTTGATTGGAATCGGCCACCGGAGGGGTCGACGTCCGGGAAACGGGCTGGAGTGAAGCGCGGGAGCAGGCGAGGGACCTTGGCGGCGTAGGCATCGAAGCCGGGGAAGGCGGAGCGAAGGAATGTTTCTTCGGAGAGGATGGTGGGAATATAGATGGCCAGGAACATGGCGACCAGCAGGACGACCAGCCACCAGCGCCCGGCAGCGACGGCGAAGCCTGCGGCGATGAGTACCGAGCCCAGATAGAGGGGATTGCGGGTGTAGGCGTAGGGGCCGGTGCGGGTGAGCTCGGCGTTCTTCTTGACGTAGCCAGCGGCATAGCCTCGGAGCCAGAGGCCGAGGAGAACGGGGACGAGGCTGCAGGCGAGGGTGAGCCAGGTGGGTCGCGCAAAGACGAGGAAGATGGCAGCGACAACGAAGCCAAGGGGCACGCGGATACGGCGAGCGATCTTCTGGTAGCGTGTCTTGCCTTGCGTGGCCGTGCCTGCTGCGGAACCCATCTGGGTATTGTCTCAGAAGCAGGGATTAGGGAGTAGGCAGTGGGGAGTAGGGTGCAGGCCGTCAATAGCAGTGAGGACCTGGTCGACGGTGATGTTGGCGAGGCCAGGGTCGAGGGTGCTGGAGCGCTTGTAGGTGTCGGGGGAGGCGGGGTCGCGGAGGATGGCGATGGGGCCGGAACCCCAAGGCCCGTTGCGGGCGGGGTTGGTCGGGCCGAAGAGGGCGATGGTGGGGATGCCGAGCGCGGCGGCGAGGTGCGTGGGGCCTGAATCTCCACCGACGAGCAGGGAGGAGAGGCGAACGAGCGCGATGAGACCGGCGACATTGCAGACGACGGTCTCGGCGGATCCGTTGCTGGCGGCGACGACGGCGTGGGCGGTGGCGTCGTCCTGAGAGGTGGCGTTCACCAGACAGGTGTAGCCGCGTGCGCGAAGCTGCTGAGCGAGATGGCCGAAGCGGTAGGCAGGCCATTGCTTCGCACCCCATCCGGCGCGGGGGCTGAGGATCGCGACGCGGCGGTTGGCGATACGTTCGGCGGCCCAGGTGTCCGCCAACTCGCTGTGGGGAAGTTGTGGATTTGTGGGAGAGAGTTCGAGGTTGCAGGCCGCGCTGAGGAGGTTTGCGCCTTGCTGAACGACGTGCGTGCCTTCGCGCTGGATCCTGGTGGCATAGAACTGCGCGGCGAAGGACTCGCGCGGGTCGGCGTAGCCGGTAAGAAGCTTACCTCCGGCAAGGCGACCGATGGCGGCGGAGCGCAGGGTGCCTTGCATGTCGACGACGAGATCGTACTGGCCGCGGACTTGTTTGAAGCTAAGCAAAGATTGAAGTGTGGTTCGGGAGAATGGGTGCTGCTTCCATGCCTTGATGGGGACGGGGATGGAGGTGCGGACTTCGGCGGGGGTGTCCGCGGTGAGGAGCGGCTGCCAGCGCTCGTCGATGACCCAGTCGATGGGCCAGTCGGGGCGGGCGCGTCGCAGGGCGGCGACTGCGGGGAGCGCGTGCAGGACGTCTCCCATGGCGCCGACGCGGACGATGAGGATTCGGGACATCCTGAATAGAGTACTGCGTGGGTGGGGATGGTGCAGGGGCTATAGGGTGACCCTGCCTTGCGTGTGCTTACTGATGCGAAGGGTGTTTATGGATACCTATGTCTGCTTCAACTTAGCTGCTCCCGGCTGATGAGGTCCTCGATGCGCTGTTTTATCTCATCCCGCACCTTTCGCACTTCTTCAATGGGCAGTTCTTTCGGATCACGCAACGGCCAGTCATCACGGCGAAGTCCAGGAACATAAGGGCACTTCTCTCCGCAACCCATTGTCACGAGGAGCGTGGCGTTTCGTGACAACTCCTCCGTGAGGAGCTGTGGCTGGGCGTGGGAGAGATCGAGCCCAACCTCGTGCATCACTCCAAGAACTACAGGATGGACACGCGGGCCGGGTTCAGTTCCGGCCGAAACAGCCTGCGCTTTCTGAGGGTTGGCAAGCTGTTTGAAGAAAGCCGCTGCCATTTGGGAACGTCCGGCATTGTGTACGCAAGCGAAGATGTAGGTCTGCATCAGGACCGCGCTCCCGGCTTGATGGCAAACACCTTCACGCTGGCCGCTACCTGATTTACATCGTAGGTGTCCAGCAAGTAGGACAGATCTTCATGCAGGGAGGAAGTGGCTGGTGTGCAGCAAGCCTCCTGAACGACTGCAAATGGGCTGGCTTCGTCCATTGCAGGTGAGCAGCATCCGGCCTGATTCTCCACCTTCTTGTAGGCGTTCAGGTCCGCTCCAGTATCGAGGATCTCCACATACTCGAACCCGGCCTTCAGCAGCTCCTCCCGGTATATCTCGATCCGCACGGCTCCGGCGATGCAGCCGACATACGCGGCGAGGCTCGATGCAATCGCCTCGGGCAACTCGGCCTTGAGCGCGATATCGCTCACCGCGAGCCGTCCACCGGGCTTCAGAACTCGGGCAATCTCGCGGAACACAGCGGGCTTGTCCGGGGCGAGATTGATGACGCAATTGGAGATCACGCAATCCACGGATTCATCGGGAAGCGGGAGGCTGTCGATCTGAGCGAGGTGGAACTCCACGTTGCTGTAGCCGCCCTTCTCGGCATTGGCTTTGGCCCGCTCGATCATGGAAGGGGTCATGTCGATGCCAATGGCCTTACCGGTCGGCCCGACCTGCTTGGAAGACAGGAACACGTCGAGACCGCCGCCGGACCCAAGATCGATGACAATCTCGCCCAGGCGAAGGTTAGCCGTAGCTGTAGGGTTGCCGCAGGACAGCCCCATGTTGGCCTCGGCGGGAATCGAAGTCAGTTCTTCAGGGCTGTAGCCGAACGCTTCCGCCACGGCTTTGACGCCCGCGTGATCGGTGGAAAGGGTGCTCTCCGCAACGGCACCATACTTCGATTTGACAGACTCCAGCAGCAGCTCCGACATAAAGCCTCCTTACATACGCTAAAGCGACTATATGTGTTGCTTTCGTATACGTCAACGCGTATACATAGGTTATGGCTGGAAAGCGAACATACAACGTGGAGCGGTTCTTTCAGGCATTGGGAGACAACACCCGCCTTCGGCTCTTGAACCTCATCGGCGACCAAGAGGTCTGCGTCTGCTATTTCGTGGAGATTCTGGGCGGCCCGCAGCCCAAGATTTCAAGGCATCTAGCTTATCTCCGTAGCGCCGGGATTGTGCAGGCGCGGAGGGAAGGCAAATGGATGCACTACCGCATCGTGATGCCTCCGCATATCGGAGCAACGCAGGTTCTACGGCAAACATTGGAATGGCTCCGAAAAGAAAAGCAAATGCAGGCAGACCGCGTCCGTCTGACCAAAGCCTGTTGTGCATCCGCGAAATACGCTTCGCTGGATGGTGCTCCCTTACCAGCGCCGGTCGCTGCTTCCTGCGAGGTCTGCTGATGTCTACCGCATTCAGTACCGAAGGACGAAACTGCGCGCCAGCGGCCCGCAAAAAGCTCTCCTTCCTGGATCGCTTTCTTACGCTCTGGATATTCCTTGCCATGGCCGTTGGCGTGGCCGTTGGGCACTTCATCCCTGCAACGGCTGGACTGGTGAACCGATTCCAGAGTGGCACCACCAACATCCCTATCGCTATCGGACTCATCGTGATGATGTTCCCGCCGCTCGCGAAAGTACGTTACGAAAAGCTGGGAGAGGTCTTCCGCAACAAACGTGTTCTGGGACTTTCTCTCGTGCAGAACTGGCTCATAGGCCCGGTTCTGATGTTTCTGCTGGCTATCGTCTTCCTGCGTGGCGAACCGGCTTACATGCGGGGGCTGATACTGATCGGCATCGCCCGATGTATCGCAATGGTGCTGGTCTGGAATGAGTTGGCCGAAGGGGATACGGACTATGTTGCCGGATTGGTCGCCATCAACAGTGTCTTTCAGGTCTTGTTCTACAGTCTTTATGCCTGGGTGTTCCTCACGGTATTGCCGAGGTGGTTTGGCCTTCAGGGAAGCGTCGTCCCAATTGGAATTGCCAGTATCGCGAAAAGCGTTGGACTCTACCTGGGAGTTCCCTTCGTGGCCGGGTTCCTGACCCGCTACATCCTGGTCCGCACCAAGGGTGAGCAGTGGTACCGCGGTGAGTTCGTGCCGCGCATCAGGCCGTTCACGCTAATCGCCTTGCTGTTCACAATCCTGGTCATGTTCTCACTCAAGGGGGACCTGATCGTGAGGCTTCCACTGGACGTGGTTCGCATCGCGGTCCCCCTGGTGGTGTACTTCCTCGTCATGTTCCTGGTGAGCTTCTGGATGGGCAAGAAACTCGGTGCCAACTACGCACAATCGGCAACTCTCTCCTTTACGGCAGCAGGAAACAACTTTGAGCTGGCGATTGCGGTAGCCGTGGCGGTGTTTGGCCTCAACTCGGGTGAGGCGTTCGTCGGCGTCGTCGGGCCTTTGATCGAGGTGCCAGCCCTCATTGGATTGGTCAACGTTGCCTTCTGGATGCGAGGACGCTACTTCAGTTCGGGACAGACCGGATTCACTGTTAACCCGGTCGAGGATGCACCCTAGTCGCTCTTTTCATTCGTCCTGAGATGTTGGTTTATGGGAAGCGATTCTCTAGAGCTTCTGCCGCATAGACCATCGCATAGACTCGAAGCACATGCTCAACCAGGGTTATGCCTACACGACGATCATCGGCCGTAAAGATCAAGGGCGAAGCGTACTCGATCACCTGGCGAGCGCGTATCCGCACTCCAGCAGGGAGGAGTGGCAGCACAATCTGAGCCATGGCGAAGTCATGGTGAATGGTGTGATTGCCCAAGGAGGCGAATCGCTTTGTTCAGGGCAGGCCCTCGTCTGGAACCGGCCGCCGTGGATGGAGCCAGACGTCCCTCAGCAGTTTGAGGTGCTGTTTGAGGACGCACATCTGTTAGCCGTCAGCAAGCCCAGCGGGCTGCCGACTCTACCGGGTGGGGGATTTTTGGAGAACACGTTGCTGCGCCTAGTGCAGAGACAGAGCCCGAGCGCAAATCCAGTTCATCGTTTAGGCCGAGCGACGAGTGGCATCGTGCTTTTTGCGAAGACAGCGGAAGCGGCGTCGAAGCTGGTCACGGGCTGGAACACGCCGAGAGTGCAGAAGATCTATCGGGCGCTGGCGCAGGGGGTTGCGGAGCGGGACGAGTACGAGATCATGACGCCGATCGGGCTAGTGCCGCATCCGCGACTTGGGTCCGTGTGGGCGGCGCATGTGAGGGGAAAGGCTTCGAAGTCGGTGGCGAAGGTGGTCTCGCGCGATGCGGGCACGACGACGTTTGTGGTGAGTCTGTATTCGGGGAGGCCGCATCAGATCAGGATTCATCTGGCGTCGATTGGGCATCCGCTGGTGGGCGATCCTCTGTATGGGGCTACAGGGTTACCGCTGGAAGATCTACCGGGACTGCCAGGGGAGGGAGGCTATCTGCTGCACGCGCAGTATTTGAAGTTCCACCATCCGATTACGGGAGAGCCCATCGAGTTGGAGGCGGCGCTGCCTTCGGGATTTGCATCGCAGCCGTAGGTTCGCAGAGGGGGTTGCGGTTCCGGAGGCGTATCAGTTTTCCGTTGGCTTCGTGATCTGGTCGATCACCAGGTTCGGCACGGGTTCGTGGACAGATTCAAGCTTGAGGCCGAGCTGTTCCTGCACTGCGGTAAAGATCGAGGGCCAGGTATCGGGATCGCGCTCGGACCACTCGCGACCGAACTGAAGCTTGTAGTTGTAGGTGCCGGTGAGGCCGGTCTTATCGATGACGGGAGCTTCCACCATCGAGCTGAGGGGAGCAACGATAGCGCGTATCTGGGCATTCGACCCGATGAGCTCGAGGCCATGGGGCGACCCGTGGGCCTCGGTGTTCGCGGGTGGCGGTGTGGTCGGGGTCTCACCATCGGGCGGCAGGGGAACTGCCTGCATTTTTACTCCGCCTTTGGCGACGACGAGGTTGTAAATGGCGCTGTTGCGTGTTTCGAAGTGGGTTTTGAGACCGAGGCGCTCGGTCAAGAGAACGCGGATGGCGTTGCGTTTTTCGAGTCGGACTTCGTTATCGGTGAGTTTGGCGAGCTTCGCGTCAGCGGCTTCGTCCGAGTGCGCGAGGATGTTGTAGAAGGTGTTGGCGGTCCAGTCCGGAGCGCCGACGATCGGCGCACCGTAGCCGTAGGCGATCTGAAGAAGCGTCTTGATGGGGAGGTTCGTGGCTTCGAAGCGGCTGGAGCGCGGTGGGCTGGATACAGAGACGTGGAAGTTGGCGTCGGGCGGCGGGGCGAGCCGGACGACAGCGATGTCAAAGGTAAGCGTGGGCGTGTAGCCGGGCTCTTCGAGGATCGGGGCCTGTGCGTGAGCGCAGAAGAGCGGTGTGGAAAGGAGAAGGGCCGTGAGCCAACCGATACATCGCCGGGCAGGGATGAGCATGAGAACTCCTTGTGGAAGATCATACGGTGAGAGAAATTGTTCGGTTCCAGACCTTATGGCAGGAAGGGCGAGCATCGCGCTAGAAAGATTTCGAATTTCCCAGACGTCCATTCAGGATCAAACGTCTGCTCCCTCCGGGGCTAAAGCTCGCGATATTCAAGGGCATTCCTGTCCGGGCTGAAGCCCGTACCCTTCAAAGCGGACCAGGTCAAAGCTTCGCTACGTGATGCGAGCTTCGATGGCTCGCATGACCTCGTAGGTGTTGATGAACTCGACCTCGAGGGTGACGACCATGAGCGGCCCGATGCTGACGAGGCGGTTGAGCATATCCTGGCCCAGCTTTACGGCGTCTTTGTCGGTGGTGACGAAGCCGCTGGCCTTCAGCTCGGTGGCCTTCGCGACCAGAAGCTCCATGTCTTCGAAGGTGTAGGGGTGATGGTCGTCGAAGGCGACGGCTTCGATGACGCCGCAGCCACCGTCGGCGAGCATGTTGGTGAAGCTTTCAGGGCGCGCGATGCCGCAGAAGGCAATGGGGCGCAGGCCTGCGCTGAGGGCCTTGAGCGGGGCGGGGAAGACGAGCTTGCGGCGTACGGTCCAGACCGGGGTTCCGGCCCAGACGAGCTCCCAGACGGTCTTTCCGGCGACCTCGAACTCATCTTCGCGGACGATGACGGCGTCGGCACGGGAGAGCGCCTTGATGCCCTCGCGGAGATCACCGGCGGGAAGCATGTGGTCTTTGAGGTCGTCGCTGGTGACGAGGACGAGGTCGAGGGTGCGGGCGAGCTGGCGGTGCTGGAAGCCGTCGTCGAGCAGGTGGATGCCGTGCCAGCCGGTGGCAGCGCCGGCCTGGGCCATCTGCCCGCAATCATAGCGGTTGGTACCGACCCAGACGGCGACGTCGGCTTCGCGGGCGATGACGACGGGCTCATCGCCGTAGCGAGCGGCGGCGGCGGGGAGGTTGGGGTCGACGCGTTCGGTTTCAGTCCCTTGGCGACGATAGCCGCGGGTGAGCACGTTGACCTCCCAGCCGCGGTCTTTGAGGAGCTTGGCGAGCGCGATGACGACGGGAGTTTTACCTGCTCCGCCGGAGGAGATGGCTCCGACGCTGATGACGGGCCATCGAAGGCGCTTCGTGCTGAGCAGACCGACGCGACGCATCCACGACTTCGCCCCGATGATAGTGGCGTAGAGGGGGACGAGTGGCCAGGCCCAGGGTCGGCGTGCGCTCAAGTGCTCTGTGCTCCTTTGTGTCGTTGAAACCATTATCGAGTACGGAGGCAGTTTATGGTTTGCGGGGCCGAAGAATCGGGCTAGACGGGTGCGGCTAGAGAAGACCGAGGAGAGCGGCGAGGGTGCGGGCGGTGGCTCCCTGCTGCTGCTCGAAGACAGAACGACCGCGGGCGCCGAGAGCGGCGGCTTCGGCGGGCTGGGTAAGGAGATATTCGAGTGCGGTTTTGAGCTCGGCCTCATCCTGAACAATGCGGATGCCGTCGGCGGCGATCATCTTCCCTACGATGTCGCGGAAGTTTTCATAGGACGGGCCCATGATGACGGGCACACCGAACTGGGCTGGCTCGAGGGGATTGTGGCCTCCGCGGGGGACGAGGCTGCCGCCGACGAAGGCGACGGTGGCGATGGAGTAGACGGCGGCCAGGTCGCCGATGGTGTCGAGGAGAATGACGTCGGCCTCAACGGGGAATCCGTTTAAGCCAAGTCTGGATTCGAGTTCACTTCCGCGTTCATAGAACGTGTCAATTAACGCGGCTACAGGGGTAAAGCGTTCTGGATGGCGTGGTGCAAGTACCAGTAGCACTCCGTCGGCTTCGCGTTGTGGCAACTCCTGCCAAGCACTCAGAACGCTCTCTTCTTCGTTGGTGGAATCCACTGCTACGGTGCTACCTGCAATAACGATCGGTCTAGACCCAGCCATTAGCTTGATGAGTTCTGCGATTCGGCTTTGTTTCGGAGCGCGGATGTCGTACTTGAGATTGCCGGCGGCAATCACTGCGGTTGGTCTTGCTCCCAAGGCGACGAGTCGGCCGGCGTCTTCATCGCTCTGGGCCAGCCAGAGGCGGGGCAGGCGGATGGCGTGCTTCCAAAGGCTGCGGAACTTCATGCCCCGGGCGAAGGAGCGGTCGCTGAGGCGGGCGTTGACGATGGCGGTGGGGATATTGGTGCGGCGGCATTCGTGGAGCAGGCGCGGCCAGAGTTCGCTTTCCATCAGAATAAGCGTCGCCGGGCGCAGCGCGCGCAGGTAGCGGCGGATGGTCCAGGCGAAGTCGAGCGGCATGTAGAAGACGCGGGCGGCTCCGAAGCGTTCGCGAGCGAGAGCCTGGCCGGTCCGGGTGGTGGTGGAGATGACAATAACGAAGTCGGCGCCGAGGGCGGTTTCGAGCTCGGCGATGAGGCGGGAGGCGGCAAGGACCTCGCCGACACTGACGGCATGCACCCAGATGACACGACGACCATGGATGATCGCTCGCAGGGGTTCGGGGACACCGCCGAGGCGTTGCCGAAGTCCTTCGCGATACCGCTCCGTCGTGGCCATGCGCAGCAGCCACCAGGGCGAGGCGAGTAGCAGGCCGAGGGCCAGGGCCGTGCTATAGATCATCATCGTCACGAAAGGATTGCCTACCTCAGGGGCTGAAGCCCCGATCGATTTTGCTTCTGGATGGCGGGACTGAAGTCCCGCCCCTTCAAAACACTGTGATCCAGGTGGCATCACCGCTGTGCCAAGAGGATGTCCTTCAGAGGATAATGGAATCATGATGCCGCGTCTTGCTGCTGGTTTGTTGATGGCCGTGTTTGCTGTGGGAGTGAGCTCGGCTGAAAAGGCGCGCAAGCCGGTGCCGCCTCAGCCTGCGGAGACGTATGCCTTCCACGATCATCACGCAAACGAGCATGTGACGATCGCTGCAGAACCGGGCGATGTGAAAGAGACGCGGCCGAATACGCGGCTCGATTACTACGGACATGGGCTAATGCCGATCCGGGTGATTGTGACGAATGAGTCGGACAAGCCGGTGGTTTTAGACGACGCGCGGATTCATTTCATCTCCGGGAACAATGACAATATTCCGGCGGCTACACCTGAGGACATTCAGCGGCGGATGTTTACGCTGAAGGGGGCGACGGGCAGGAAGATTCCGCTGCCGCTGCCGATTCCAGTGCCGATTACGGTGGGCAAGCAGAACGTTGACAAGAAGATCACCGATGACGATAACGATTTTGGCTTTCAGACGACGACGGTGCAGCCTCATCAGACGGTGGCGGGGTATTTGTACTACGACGTGAATGATCTGGACACGCCGGTGCTGGCCCATGCGACGCTGGAGCTGCGCAAGGTGAAGTTTGCGGGCGGCGAGTATCTGGAGAGTTTTGAGATTCCTCTGCGCGGTGCCGGGGAAGCTCGCACGAAGGACGATGAAACGAAGTGAGAGGGTCGGGATTGGCGGAGTTCCGGTTTCAACGTTTGCACCTTCCGGGGCTAAAGCCCGGATTTTGCCAGGTCTTTATGGCGGGGCTAAAGCCCCGCCCCTTCAAAGCGAGAGATGCCTTCTCAAGAGGACATGGACGTGAAAGGTCTCCCAATTATGAGCAAGATTTCGATTCGCAATGCCGTGGCTGAAGATGCCGCAACGATTCTGCGCTTTATTCAGGCGCTGGCGCTCTACGAAAAAGAGCCGGATGCAGTTCATGCGACGGAAGCGGACATTCTGCGGGATGGCTGGGGACCGACGCCACGCTTTCGGTGTGTGATTGCGGAGCTTGAGAGTGCGCCTGTGGGGTTTGCGCTGTACTTCACGAGCTACAGCACGTGGGAGGGGCATCATGGGATCTATCTCGAAGACCTGTTTGTGATGCCGGAGCATCGCGGGCTGGGGCTGGGCAAGGCGTTGCTGGGGCGGGTGGCGGCGATTGCAGTGGAAGAGGGCTGTCCGAGGCTGGAGTGGAGCGTGCTCGACTGGAATACGCCTTCGATCGAGTTCTATCAGCGGATTGGCGCGCGGAAGAAGAGCGAGTGGTTCATGATGCGGCTGAGTGGAGATGCGCTATCGTCGCTCGCAGCGGCAACTAGCTGAAGCACGTATCCTGATAAGTGATGAAGAAGATTCACGTAATTGGCGGTGGCCTTGCGGGCCCCGAAGCTGCGCTGCAGGCTGCGAGCCTGGGCTGCGATGTTGTGTTGAGCGAGATGCGTCCGGTGCGGTCGACCGAGGCGCACCAGACGAGCGACTTCGCGGAGCTGGTGTGTTCGAATTCGCTGAAGAGCGAGAGCGAGAACTCAGCACCTTGGCTGTTGAAGGAAGAGATGCGGCGGGCGGGGTCGTTCCTGCTGAAGGCTGCAGCGGTTGCAGCGGTGCCTGCTGGTCATGCGCTGGCCGTGGACCGCGAGGTGTTCTCGCAGCAGGTGGCGGAGATGATCGCGCAGCAGCCGCGAATCGAGGTGCGTCGCGAAGAGGTGACGCGGATCGATGAGAACTCCGAGGATACGATTACGGTGCTGGCGAGCGGACCTTTGACCAGCGGCGCGCTGGCTGCTGAGTTGCAGCGGCTGACGGGCGCAGAGCATCTTGCGTTTTATGACAGCATCTCGCCGATTGTGGATGCGAGCACGATCGATATGGACCGCGTGTACTTTGCGGCTCGGTGGGACAAGGGTACGGCGGACTATATCAACTGCCCGTTCACGAAGGAAGAGTACGACGCGTTTATCGAGGCGCTGGCGACGGCGGAGAAGATTGAGCAGAAGTCGTGGGAACAGTTGCCGCAGGATGGTGCTGTGACAACGGCGCAGGCGGGGTTGCAGTACTTCGAGGGCTGCCTGCCGATTGAAGAGACGGCGCGGCGCGGCAAGGACACTCTGCGCTTCGGGCCGATGAAGCCTGCGGGCTTGACGAATCCGAAGACGGGTCGCTGGCCGTATGCGGCGGTACAGCTACGGCAGGAGAACCTGCGCGCGGACAGCTATAACCTGGTGGGTTTTCAGAACTCGCTGAAGTATGGCGAGCAGGCGCGGGTGCTGCGCATGATTCCGGGGCTGGAGAACGCGACGTTCCTGCGCTATGGGCAGATCCACCGCAACACGTACATTCATGCGCCGAGTTTGCTGACCGAGACGCTGCAGTTGAAAGCGCATCCGAACGTGATGATCGCGGGGCAGCTATCGGGAGTCGAAGGGTATACGGAGTCGATTGCAAGCGGGCTGTTGGCGGGAAGGTATGCGGCGGCGCTGGCTCGCGGCGAAAAGCCGACGCCTGCTCCGCGCGAGACGGGCAACGGATCTCTGACGCACTACATTACTCACGCGGAGGCGAAGAAGTTCCAGCCGGCGAATATTACGTTCGACCTGCTGGTGCCGTTGGAAGAAGAGCTGCGGAAGAAGATTCGGGACAAGAAGGAGCGGCACCGCATTCAATGCGAGCGGGCGCTGGCGGCGTGGGATGCGTGGATGGTTTCGGCTGGCTGAGCGAATCTCTGCGTGGTAGTCTGTCGATCACATGAAAACACCCTTTCGTTTCCAGCTCGCTGCGTTCACTTTGCTGCTCACTTGCTCAGCCATGATGCGGGCTGCCAAACCGTCAGTGGATGAAACTTCAGCTACGGCTCAGCAGTTGATGTCCGCTGCGGAGTTGAAGGCTTCAAGCGAACACAAGATGTTGCTGGTTGACTTCAGTGCGTCATGGTGTGGGAATTGCAAGTTGTTCGATCGCTTTTGGGACGATCCGTGGATGCATCCGATTCTGACGAGAGTCTTTGATCGCGTTACGCTCGACATCCAGGAGCATGACGCAAAGCATCATGACACGCCGGGCGCAGATGCTGTGTTTCAGGAGCTGGGTGGGTCGAAGCGGACAGGTGTTCCTTATCTGGTGATGACCTCGGCGAAGGGGAAGCCGATTGTGACCTCGGAACCTGATGGCAAGCCGGAAGATGGTATCGGCTACCCGGATGCTCCGAACGAGATCGCGTGGTTCATGCATATGTTGCAGATGGCTGCGCCGTCGTTGTCGCCGCAGGAAACCGCGCAGATCAACGCATGGCTGAAGGCGCACAGTACACATCCGAGTTAGCGCCAGAGCGAACGTTCCTAAGCCGCATCCCTTTTCTTGCGCCACGTGTAATGCGCCGTGCTACTCTCCCGAGTAACCGCCATGCCTATACTCAGCGCTCTGGATTGCATCTCGCCCGCCTTTGGTCGCACGAAGCTTGTGTTGTTCTCGCCGTTCCGTGCAGGACGTACGTGGAAACTTTCGTTGACCGCGTACCTTACGGTTGCAAGCGGCGTGTACATGCCGGTTTTTCTGCTGGCGTTTTTCTTCCTCTCGCCGATACGGCAGGCGGGAGGATCGATGGCCGTGACGCTTGTTTCTGTGGGCGCGTTGATTGCGACGCTGCTCTCGCTAGGGCTCTTTCATCTGCTTACGCGACTGCGGTTTGCGTTCTTCGATATCGTGCTAAACCGTGGGCAGTTCGTTGCGCCTGCATGGCGGAAGTATGGTTCGCAGGCGTTTCGCTGGAGTGTGTTCAAGGTGGTGCTGGGTACGGCGGCGCTCTCGCTGGTCGCTGTGCCGACGGCGGCTTTCGTTCGGCATTTTGTTGCGACGGTGTCGGTGCTGAAGCCGGGGGAGCAGCCTCCGCCGGATTTTGTGTTCAGCCTGATGTCGGGGTATTTCCTGATCTATGGACTCTTCTGGTTATTTCTCTGGGCGAGTTCGCTGCTCTCGGATTTCGTGGTGCCGTCGCTTGCACTCGAAGACACTACACTAGCGGAGGCGTTTCGGAGAGTCGGTGTGCTTATTCGCACGGAGCCTGCTCAGTTCACGATCTATGCTGTCACGAAGCTCGTGCTGGCGGTCGCTGGGTATATGGCCATCATCCTTGGGCTTGAGATTGGCATTGTCATCGTTGGCATCGTCGTCGGGCTGATCTGTGCGCTGATTGGGTTTCTACTGCACCTGGCGGGGGTGTCGATTGCGGTGCTGACGGTGCTCGGCGTGCTGGTGCTGCTAGCGTTCTATCTTTTCGCGCTATGGGTGATCGTCTTTGGCATGGGTGTGGTTTTCGTGTTTCTCGAGGCTTATTCACTGTACTTTCTGAGCGGGCGTTATCCGATGCTGGGCGAGTTGCTGGCGGCTTCGACGCCCGTGGTTGCAGCGCGTGGGCCGCTGTATCCCGATCCGTATCCGGCGTATGTGCCGCCGCCTCCTCAAGCCTAGTGAGCTGACGGTAGCTCTTAATGAAAGAAGCGGCGCGCGAGGTAGCTTCCTCACGCGCCGCTTTCATTTGCTAGAAGCTATTCTTCCTTTTTCTTCTTGTTGCGTGACTTCACCTTGAACCAGATTGGCGAGCCGATGAATTTGAAGGTGTCGCGGATTTCGTTGGCGAGGAAGCGTTCGTAGCTGAAGTGCAGCTTGACGTCGCGGTCGGTGAAGAGCACGAAGGTTGGCGGGGCTACGGCTGCCTGCGTCATGTAGTAGATCTTGACGCGCTTCTTCATCGGCACGCTGGCGCGCTGGAAGTCGATGTTGTCGAGGAAGCGGTTCATCTGGCCGGTGGTGACGCGCTTGCGGCGCTCGCGGGAGACGAGTTCGACCTTCTTGAAGACCTCGGAGATGTTGTGTCCTTCCGAGGCGCTGATGAAGACCATTGGCGCGTAGTCGAGGTACTTCAGCGAGTCGCGGACTTGTTGTTCATAGATTTTTTTGTCGGCGATGAGGCCGCCATCGAAGGCGCGGCGGCCCTCGGCGTTGGGCGTGGTCATCAGGTCCCATTTGTTGATGACGATGATGACGCTGCGGCCGCTTTCGTGCGCGTAGCCGCCAATGTTAGCGTCGGCTGCGGCCACGCCTTCGGCTGCGTCGATGACGAGGAGCGAGACGTCGGCGGCTTCGAGGTGCTTGCGGCTCATGATGACGGAGAGCTTCTCGGCCATCAGCTTAGTCTTGCCCTTGCGGCGGATACCGGCGGTGTCGATGAAGCGGAAGCTGTGACCGTCGCGCTCGACGACCTCATCCACTGCATCGCGCGTGGTGCCTGCGATGGGCGAGACGATGGCGCGATCGGTGCCGGTGAGGGCGTTCAACAGTGTGGACTTGCCCACATTGGGGCGGCCGATGATGGCGACCTTCGTCTCTTTGAGAACGTGCTCGCCGTGCGAACGGAGACGACGGCCGGGCTTGGCTTCGGTGCCCTCAGAGTCGTCTTCATCGTCCTGTGGGCCGGGCAGGGGGTCGCCGCCGCCGTCCATGTCTTCTTCAAACTCTTCTTCAATGCCTTCAAGGTTTTCGGTCGGCTCTTCAGCAACGAACTCAGGTGGCAGAGCCGCCCAGACTTCGTCGAGCAGGTCGCCGATGCCGACGCCGTGCTCGGCGGAGATGGGGCAGACGTTCTTGAAGCCGAGGCGGCGGAAGTTCTCCGCGCCAGCGATGAGCTCCGGGGAGTCCATTTTGTTGACGGCGAGGAAGATGGGTTTACCGCCGCGGAGCAGCAGGCGTGCCAGTTCGACGTCGGGTGCGGCGAGCTCGGTGCGGCCGTCGACGACCATGATGATGACGTCGGCTTCGCTGAGGCCGACCTTGGCCTGGCGGAAGATTTCGGCGGGGATGAGGGCTTCGTCGTCGGGGATGACGCCGCCGGTGTCGACGATGCGGACGTCGCGTCCAGCCCACTCGACCTCGCCGTAGATGCGGTCGCGAGTGATGCCGGGCTCGTCGCCGACGATGGAGCGGCGCGTCTCGGTAAGGCGATTAAAGAGGGTGGACTTGCCGACGTTGGGGCGACCGCAGATGGCGACCAGCGGCAGGCGCGTGGTCTCGTGGGTCTCTGGCTTCGATTCAGCGAGGGTGAGGCGCTCGGCGATCTTTTCGGCTTCGCGCCAGGCCTGCTCTTCGGCATGGCTGTCGTCGGCTTCGTTCTTCGCGGCACTGAAGCGTGCGCGGGGCGTGCGAACGGCGGGACGCTTTTCGACTTCGCCGCCCATGCCGCGGGTGCCGGGCTCGCCGCGGAGAGTAACCTTGCGCTCGCGATCGGGACTTTTGGTGGGGGTCTTGGAGGCCTTGATCTCGGCGATCTTCTTGGTCGCGAGCTCTTTACGCTTCTTGGGCGCAACGGCGCCGGTGGTCGCTGTCGACCGTGGGGCGTTCTTGCCCATCTTCGGCCGCGTGCTCGCCTGCCGGTGCTTCTTGCCTAACCGCTTTTTCTCTTTTTTCGGAGCCATGTCGTTTCGCCTATCTGCGCAACGAGGCGCCTTTACCATTATAAGAAGTACGGCCCGCTTAACCTATTCGCAAACACCTTCAAATGAGCATGATTCCTGAACTTCAAACGCAAAGGCTGCTATTACGCCCCCTTGAACTTGCCGATGCCGAGCAGGTTCAACCCCTCTTTGCGCAGTGGGAGATCGTCAAATACCTCAATGCCATCGTCCCGTGGCCCTATCCCGATGACGGTGTCTTTCACTATTACCGCGATGTCGCTCTACCAGCGATGGAACGTGGGGAAGAGTGGACATGGACGCTTCGGCTGCGCGAAGCTCCTCATCAGATCATCGGTGCGATCAGCCTGGGATGCCGCGAAGACAACAATCGCGGTTTCTGGATCGGACTACCGTGGCAGGGACAGGGATTGATGTCGGAGGCTGTCTTTGCTGCGAATGACTTCTGGTTCGAGGTACTCGGTTTTTCGAAGTTGCGAGTACCTAAAGCTGTCGCGAACGTTTCCTCAAGTCGCATCTCTGCAAAAACTGGGATGCGCCTTGTCTCTTTCGAGGAGCATGAGTTTGTCTCCGGCCGCCTGCAAGCTGAGATATGGGAGATGACGGTTGAGGAATGGCGAGAGCATAAGCGACTTTACAGGCCCTGAGGGGCAGGCTCGGCACGGCGAAGAAACGGCGACTATCATTAGAGGCAGGGAATGCCTTCGACTACGCCACTGCCGCCGATGCAAGACGATGCTGCCGATGTCGCGGCGGTAGCGTCGCGGCTGCCTTCGCTGCATGACTTTTTTCATCCTGGCGGGTTGCTGGCGAAGTCGTCGCTGAACTTTGAGCATCGCTCAGGGCAGTATCTGATGGCGAAGACCATTGAGCAGGCGTTTGCCGACCGGCGGCACCTGATCGTGGAGGCGGGGACGGGTACGGGCAAGACGATGGCGTACCTGCTGCCGGCATTGCGGCGGGCGCGGGAGAACAATCAGCGCATCATCATCTCGACAGGCACGAAGAATCTGCAGGAGCAGCTGTACTTCAAGGATATTCCGTTCCTCGAGTCGATCCTGGGTCCGCTGCGCGTCTGCTATATGAAGGGCCGGGCGAATTACATTTGCAAGCACAAGCTGTATGCTCTGCGCGATACTCCGCTACTGCATGGGCTGGATGAGATTGCGCAGTTTCACGCGATCCTAAACTGGGAGCGGACCACGGTGACGGGCGATCGTGCGGAGGTATCGGAGCTGCCTGAGAACTCTGCTCTGTGGCACAAGCTGGATGCTCGCAGCGAGGTCTGCCTCGGCTCCACGTGTCCGGACTTTGAGCAGTGCTATGTGACGGCGATGCGGCGTAAGGCGATGGAGAGCGAGATCGTGATCGTGAATCACCATTTGTTCTTCGCGGACCTCAACATCAAGCAGCAGTCCGGTGGAGCGCCCGATGCGGGCATCCTGCCGGAGGCTGCCGCGGTGATCTTCGACGAGGCGCACGAGCTTGAAGATGTGGCGAGCCAGTACTTCGGCATTGCGCTGTCGAATGCGCGATTCGATGAGCTGGCGCGCGATACGGAGATGCTGCTGCGAGCGAAGAAGGTCAGCACGTCGGGGATTGAGTCGGCGACGAACACGCTGCGGGAACGATCGAAGATGTTCTTTGGCTCGCTGCCGGTGGGGCCGTCGCACCTGGGGCGGCTGGAGTTTATCGATCGACAGGACTTTCTCGAGGCGCGCGGCGATGCGTACATTGCGGCCTCGAATGCGCTGCAGCGGCTGGAGAGCGAGCTGGATAACCTGCGCGAGGTGGAAGAGGCTCCGGGCCTGCGCAAGCGTGCGGCGGATATTCGCAATCACCTGAAGTTTCTGCTGGAGTCGACGGATCCAAACACGGTCTTCTGGATCGAGCGTCGAGCGACGGGTGGTGTGAGGAACGCTGCGCGCAACAACCGTGGATCCGCTTTGATTGATCCGAAGGACCTGGCGCGAGCTGCGGACATGCAGCAGTTCTCGACGCATCTGCAGGCGACGCCGATCGATGTGTCGGCACTGATGACGGAGGCGCTGTTCGCGAATTATCCGAGTGTGATTCTGACATCGGCTACGCTGACGGTGGCGAACTCTGGTGGCGAGCCAGGATTTGCGCATATTGAGAAGCGACTGGGCGTGCCGTTTGCGAAGACGCTCGTTGTGCCTTCGCACTTCGATTATGCGAAGCAGGCGCTGCTTTATTTGCCTGCTACGATGCCGGAGCCGCGTCACCCCGAGTTTCTGGCGCAGGCGACGGAGAAGATTCGGCGGGTGCTGGAGATCACGCGCGGTCGTGCCTTCTGTTTGTTTACCTCTCATGCGCAGATGAGGGAGCTGCACGATCGTCTGCTCGCGCAGGTACCGTTTCCGCTGCTGATGCAAGGGAGCGCGCCACGGCATGTACTGCTGCAACAGTTTCGCGAGACGCCGAATGCTGTCTTGTTTGGGACGTCGTCGTTCTGGCAGGGTATCGATGTGCAGGGCGAGCAGCTAAGCTGCGTGATTATCGACAAGCTGCCGTTCGCGGTGCCGAGCGATCCGATTATGAAGGCGCGGACAGATGCCATTGCGGCTGCGGGGGGGAACGCTTTCAACGACCTGCAGATACCGCAGGCGGTGATCGCGCTGAAGCAAGGTTTTGGCCGGTTGATCCGCTCGCTGAGCGACCGGGGCGTACTGATGCTGCTGGACCCTCGCATTCGCACCACGCGCTACGGCAAAATCTTCCTCGAATCGTTGCCGCCGTACACGCGGACGGATGACATTACGGATGTCGAGCGCTTCTTCGAAGTATCCTAGAGAGAAGCAGGGAAGAACTGCACGGAAAGAGTTATGGGACGCAATCTATATATCCTCGCCGGTACCTTTGGCCTTCTTGCGATCGTCGCCTTCGTGCTGTCGATCTCGCGTTTCAGTGCGAGTTCGCCGGGTGATGCCTCGCTGTGGCGCGTCACTGGAATAGGCCTGTTGTTCGTTGCGCTGCTATGCACCCTGGGTGGAGTGATGTCTTCGTTGTTTGAGCAGGCTGAACGACGCCACGAAGAGGAGCGTCGCAAGGTGCGCGAGGCTCGCCGCCAGTAGAATAAGAACGGGCGCTACTCGCGCCGCTGATCGGAGCTGTACACGCAATGTTTGAGGTCACGGTCCAGGCTGGATTTTCTTCCGGTCACTATCTGCGCAACTACAACGGCAAGTGCGAGAATCCGCATGGCCACAACTATCGTGTGCTGGTAACGCTGGTGGGCGCTGAGCTTGATGAGACGGGGTTGCTGCTGGACTTCAAGCTGCTGAAACACGTGCTGCGACCGACAGTGGATTATCTCGATCACCAGATGATCAATGACCTTGAGCCCTTCATCACGCTGAACCCCTCAGCGGAGAACCTGGCGAAGTACTTCTTCGATAACACCGCGACGCAGTTGGATGAGATGACTTCCGGGCGGGTCCGTGTGAAAGACTGCACGGTATTCGAGACGGACACGAGCTTCGCACGTTATTTCGAACAGCTTTAGCTGAGTTCTTCGCCGGTGGCGCTGGAGTATGTGCGGGAGCGCCACGCTACAGGGCGACCGAAGATTTGTCGCAGCAGGGCATACCACTGGATGATCAGCAGCAGTGCAGTGCCGAATGGATGCAGCAGAGCGGAGATGATCGGCTGCTTGAATCGCCATGCGGCCAGCAATCGCGGCAGGACGCTCGCGAGGTAGCCCAGTGTGATGGCCGCGCCGACGGCATGTGCAAGTATGGGTTCGTCAAAGGTCGCGCCGACGATGAGATTCATCGTGCAGATCGTGAGCCACATTGCCAGAAGCAGTGCGGGTAGGATTTGTCCAAGAATGATCAGCAACGTAAACGGCAGGATGCGCGCTGGTGTGGCTATGCCTTCGGTTGCGTTCTTTGCGAGACCCATCCAGACGGCGCCGGGTGAGTCGTACATGCGGACACTGGCTAGCGCGGTGAGATCGAAGATGTCGGTGCGAAACCCATGCTGACGGAAGAGTTCTGGAAGGCGCAGACCGTCGTGGCGGGTCTCGCGGATGCTGCTGTGTCCTCCGCTAGAGAAATAGGCTGAGCGCTCCGCGAGGAAGAACTGCCCGCAGCCAGCGGCGTAGGCGGACTTGGTGGTCTTTCTCATGCGGCCCATGGGGAGGAAGCTGAGCAGGATGAAGTGGATCAGAGGGAGCAGCAATTTTTCCAGCCAGCCGAGGGTGATCTGGCGTGGGAAGCCGGAGAGCAGTGCGATTTGCGATGCTTGCAGTTGGCTGGCGCAGCGTTGCAGCGCGTCCGGTGCGAGACGAACATCGGCGTCGAGAAACAGAAGGAGTGGTGCGGACGTCGCCTGCGCGAGCAGCCAGCAGGCGTGCTGCTTGCCGTTCCATCCTGCGGGGAGGGGCTGGCCGTGCAACAGCCGTGCACGAGCGTCGCGGGCGGCGATGGCTTGAACGATCTCGCCGGTGCGGTCGGCGGAGCCGTCATCAAGGACGAGAACTTCCAAATCAACGCCGGAATTCGCAAGCACGCTCTCGACGCAGGCAGCGATATTGCGCTCTTCATCGCGCGCTGGAATCAGCACGGCGACGCGCAGATCGTTCGGGATGCCTATTGGCGCAAGCAAGGGTGCTCGAAAGCGCAGCAGGTTGAAGAGGAAGAGGACAGCCGGAATTGATGCGCAGACGAAGCTGGCGAAGATGATGGAGAGTATGAGGGTCTCGATCATCGCGGAGACCGATCTTCGCGCGCGGTATGGTCAAGTTCGATGGGCTTGCGCGTGAAGAGCGCGCGCAGTCTCCGCCCCAGGGCATAGATGCCGCCGGTACCACGGCCGCCTTGGAGTAGCGTGGCGAAGGCTCTCGGATCTCTGGCGACAGCAGAAGCCTTGAGGTCTTCCATGGTCGCAGCCAGTGAGTCTTCAAGCTGTTTTGTCGCCTGCTCCAGGGTGGCACCGTCCGCGACCTGCAGTGGGTTTCCGAAGCGCAGCAGCGTCTCTGGCAGGCGCTCGTCCCAGAAGACATATTCGATTGCGAGGGGCTGTAGTTGCAGACCTGGCACCCGGGTTGCGAGAGCGCCGAGGCCGGGCTTGAACTCGAGTGCTGCGCGCGGATCGGCGAAGCGTCCCTGTGGTGTGATCCAGAGGACGCCACCGCTGGCAAGAACAGCCTCTGAGGTCCGGAGGAACTGTGCGGCTCCGCGCGGAGACTGCATCTCAACGGGGAAGATGCCGAGCCTTTTCAGGATCGGATACTTCGCTAGTGCGGCGGCATCCATCGGTGCGTAGTGATTATGTGAAGGCAGGAGCAACTCGCCTAGCAGGATACAAACCATCGGGTCCCACCAAGAAGAGTGGTTCGCGTAAATAATTAGCGGGCCCTCCGTGGCGGAGAGATAGCTGCGGTTCTGCATCAGCACTGCGCGAAAGTGTCGCCGGAAGTAGCCACGCACGATCCTGCGAAACAGCCGCAGGATCGCAGCCGAGATCGGCGGAACAGCTGGAAGCTCACGTGCCATGGTGTCTCTTACTGTCTCATGCGAGTGTGGTCTGCGCCTTTGCATCCGCATCGAGAGAGTCTGCAGCGATCCAGCCCGACATCATCACCATCGGCATGCCTGGGCCGGGATGAGCGGCGCCACCGGCGAGATAGAGACCGCCGAGTTCTCGGCTGCGGTTCGCGGGCTTGAAGGCACCCATGAAGCGTCCGTGCGAGGAGAGGCCGTAGATTGCGCCGTTCAGAACTTTGTAGCGTTCATGGATGTCCAGCGGCGTCAGAGCACTTTCAAAGACGATCCGTTCTTCGATGTCCTCGCAGCCCGCGGTGCGCTTAAGCTTGTCGAGGATCACCTGGCGATACGCGGGGAACATCTTCTTCCAGTCGTGGTGCGGGCGTAGATAAGGCGTATGTACGAGGATGTACATGGCCTCGCCGCCTTCGGGCGCGCTATCAGGATCGCTGCGTGCGGTGCAGGCTAGATAACAGGTCGGATCCGGGGCAGGTTCGCCGAGATTGTAGATGGCGTGGAACTCTTCATCCGGATCGCGCGAGAAGACGAAGTCGTGGTGCGCGAGATGGTCGTAACGCTTGTTCAAACCGAGGTAGAGGACGACGCCACTGCAGGCCGGCTCGTAGCTGCGCTTGTGTTCAAACTCGCGCGCGGCGGGGGTGCCCTGCAGAAGTTCGCGATGCGTTCGCACAGCATCTTCGTTGCTGACGATTGCGTCGAAGCGGTAGGTGTCGCCAGCGGATGTGACGAGACCGGTCACGGGGCCGTGCTCGCCCTTCGTGGTGATCTGCGCGACTTCGGTGTCGGTGTGGAAGGTAACGCCGAGTTCGGTTGCGAGTTTGACCATCGCTTCCGGCACAGCGCGCGTGCCGCCCATCGGATACCAGATGCCCTCCTCCATCTGCATGGAGCCGATGGCGGTGAGGATCGCGGGTGAGGCGTCTGGATTGGAGCCGACGTACTGCACCATGTGGTCGAGCATCTGCGCTGTGTTCGGTTCGGAGATGAACTCACGAACGGCACCCGCGACGGTCTGTCCCATACGCATCTTCAGCACGTCGCGGAGCACGTTCAGGTCGAACGCTCCGCCGATATCGAAGGTGTCTTTGATCGAGCCGACGGATTTCCAGAAGAAGAACTTGTCGCTGATGGTGTGCAGCTCTTTCGAGAGCGCCATCAACTGCTGATACTTAGCTCCCATGCCGGGGAAACGGCCTTCGAGATCGTGCGACATCGCCTGGATGTCGTCGACGAGGTCGATGCGCGCGCCGTCGTCGAAGAAGCAGCGCCACTGGGGATCGAGCCGCACCATGTCGAGGTAGTCTTCAAGCTTGCGTCCGGACTCTGCGAAGATCTTGCGCAGCACCGACGGCTGAATCAGGATCGTCGGTCCCATATCGAAGCGAAAGCCTTTTTCGCGCAGCTGTGCAGCCTTGCCGCCGAGCCACGGGTTTTTCTCGAAGACCGTTACTTCGTGCCCACGCGCCGCCAGCGTACAAGCCGCGGCCAATCCTGCTAATCCTGATCCGATTACACCAACGCGCATACGTTCTCCGCCGTTCCGTTCTAATTATTTATCGATTGCGTGCGCTTGAGATCAGCGCGCGCAGACAAGTCCATCGCTGCGACAGCGTCCCGCCGTGCAGCGTGCCGATCAAGGCTGTAAACAGGGGCAAGTCGGCATCGGTGGTTGCGTCCAGATGCCGCATCGCTCCGTTGCGACGCAGGATCAGCGTCTTTACGGCAGTCATCTCCAGCAGCCCTTCCGAGCCACGCGTTACGCCATAGCCGCTGGCACCGCGACCACCGAAGGGGACGCGCGGATCGGCGGTGGGAGCGATGATGTCGTTCACGAGCACGGTGCCGGCCTTCAGCTTGCGAGCGATCATGCGCGCCTTGGGCATCTCTTGTTTTGCGCAGAAGATGCTGAGTGTGAGCGCGTAGCTGCACTGCGCGTACATCGCCGGGATATGCATCATCGTATCGGCTGCAAGCAGCGAGAGTACGGGAGCGAAGATGTCACTGCGAGCGATTTCCATCGATGGCTTTGCACTGTCGATCAGCACGGGGCGTTGTGCGTCGGGGGTGAGGTCTCCCAACAACTGAGCGCCTTCGTCGATGGAGGAAGCAATCATTAAACGCAGGCGCTCGCTTGTGGTGGCGTTGAGCTGAACAGGCGGGACGTCCCGCAACGCCTCGATCAGCAGCGGCCGCAAAAGTGCCATCGTCGCGGTGGAGGCGAAGAGCCTGCGAGGCGACATGCAGACGGCACCGCCATTCAGTCGCAGCCCGAAGGCAACAGCGCGCGCGACCAGCCTCAGATCGGCGTCTGGCGTGACGAGAATGGCGTCCGCTCCAGAGAGCTCCACTACGGCGGGGGTCGCTGTTTCCGCGAGGGTGGATAACACTGTCTGGCCGGTGTGCGAGGAGCCGGTGAAGACGACTTTGTCGGGCGATTCGGCCAGTGCCTGCTGCGCGGCAGCAACGCTTTCATCGGTGATTGTCAGCGCACCCACCGGTAGACCGGCTTCCATCAGTGTTTGCGCGAGGAGTTCGGCGACGGGGCCTCCGCCGCTGCCCGGCTTCCAGGTGACCGTGTTGCCTGCGGCGAGGGCCTGCAGCGTCTGCGTGCCCGGCAAAAAGAGAGGGAAGTTCGAGGGACCAACGATGAGGATGTGCCCGAGGGGTTCGCGATGTACCTCGGCTTGAATGCCGCTTAGCCACATCGGACGACCGGCGCTTCCGAGCTTGCGGGGCTTGAGGATCTTTGCCGCGTTGCGTTCGAGGAAACGGCAGGCATCGAGCAGCGGTAGCAGTTCTGTGGTCAGCGTGTCGGCTTTCGTTCGCGCCAGCTCGGGGGAGATGGCGTCTGCGATCTGCACTGCGCGCTGGGCCAGAAGATGACGCGCTCGGCTGAGGACGGTCAGTCGCTCGGCTACGGTTCGCATCCCCCAGTCAACGGGCGCTTTGGTCGATGAGGCAATCGTGCAGGACATCAACCCGCATCGCTCATTGGCTACCTTCGCCGATGCTTGCGCTTGCGCTGCTATCGGGCTGGAGGCCGTTTTCACGAAGCGACCTGCATCACGCTGCCGTCTTCTGCGGCCGCGAGTCTGGTCTCGCTGAAACTTTGCGGCTCAATGCCGAGGTCCTGAAGCAAAAGCGTGCTGCTAATGCGGGCTGACTGGAAGATAACGGGCAGACCTGAGCCGGGATGCGTGCCGCCGCCCGTGAGGTACATGTTGCTCACATCCTCAAATCGATTGTGCGGCCGCAGGTGCAGCATCTGGTCAAGCGAATGCTTCATCGAGAAAGTAGCGCCCTTATGCAGGCCGAACTCCGTCGCCCAGCCGCTCGGGGTGATGATCTTCTCCGTGCGGACGCGCTGCCGCACATCGTGGAGGCCGATCTTCTCCATCTGGCGAAAGGCAAGTTCACGGAAGCGTGGCATCTCTTTCGACCAGTCTACATTCGGACTTTCGTGGGTCACTGGCAGCAATACGTACAGCGTGGAGTGACCTTCCGGCGCGAGTGTCGGATCGGTGATCGAGGCGTTCTGGACATAGAAGGATGGTTGCTCACTGAGACGATGCAGCTCTTCGATGTCGGAGAGGTTCTGCTTGTAACCCTTCTCCAGATAGATTGTGTGGTGAGCCACATCGTCGTAGCGGCCTTCGATGCCGAGATACATCATGAAGGTGGAGCAGGAGTACTGCTTGCCCGCAATCTTTTTGTCTGTCCACTTACTACGATGTTGCTCCGGGATGAGGTTTCGCGCGGCTTCGGCGAAGTCGGCGTTCATCACCACCGCGTCCGCCAGTAAATTGCCCTTCGCTGTGCGAACGCCAACGGCGCTGCTGCGACCATTTACACGGTCCATCAGCACTTCTTCCACGGGCTCGTTCAAGCGGATCTCGACGCCCATCTCTTCGCAGAGGCGCGCCATCGTCTTCGTCACAGCGCCGCAGCCGCCGATGGGATGGAAGACACCGTGCTCATATTCGAGGAAGGAGAGGATGGAAAACAGCGAGGGGCAGCGGAAAGGGCTCATGCCCAGATACTTCGATTGGAAGCTGAAGCCGAGCCGGATACGCTCGTCCTTGAAGTGGGTGCGCAGGTCGTCGTTCAGAGAAAGCCACGGCTTCATCAGCGGGAGCAGCTTCAGAAGCTCGGGACGCAGCAGGTCGGTCCACTTTTCAAAGGGTGATTCAAGTACCGGCAGAAAGCCTGCCAGCTTCTTGCGATTGCGATTGAGGAAGTTGCGAAACTCTTTTGCATCGTCGGGCGAGATGGCTGCGATCTCCTGCTCCATGCGAGCGACGTCGGCAGTTGCATCGATCTGGCCGCCTTCGCCGAAGACCAGGCGATATTGCGGATCAAGCCGCTTCATCGGCACCTCGCGGTCGAGATCATAGCCACATTCGGCGAAGATCTCTTTGAGGACGCGGGGATAGAGGAAGAATGTGGGGCCGATGTCGAACTTGTAGCCGTCCTGCTCCATCGTGGCGGTGCGACCACCGACGCGACCATGCTTTTCAACGACAGTGACCTGCACGCCAGCCTTTGCCAGCAGCATGGCGGTAGCAAGACCGCCGGGACCTGCTCCTACGATGATGACGCGCCGGGCGTCGGACGCGCGCTTCGAATCCGAAGTTACTTTCAATCCACCGATACTCAAGGGGTGTGGCTCGTCCTTAGGGAGGTCTCTCAACCGATTTGAAGTACGACTGGGATGAGTCTACTCCCGGCATCCTTCGCAACCGCCATCAAAATGCGCAGGCCTCTCATCTGGTTGAACGATTGAAGCATTCTGCTTGGCAAGACCGAAATGGTCCTGCTCCAGGTTTTAGCTGACTAGTCCATCAACCCACGTGTAAGGCTGCGCACACGCTCTGCTACGACGCCGAAGACCACATGTGAGGCTGCTTCGCTGCTGTGCTCACGCGGCGTCTGGTCTGCCGGTTCAGCGGCTAGACCCATCGCAGGCAAGGCGGAATCGTGCGTCAGGGCCATCAGCGTCAGGCCGAAGGTCGCACCTTCTTTATCCGCCACAATGGGGAAGAACTCAGCTGCCGCGCCATAGGCTGCACCGGCGGCTATGCCGAACCCCCAGTGGATAGCTTCGGCTGCAACTGCCTTCGTACCGGCGTCAAGGGGATGGCCTGCTACCTTCTCGGCCAAAACTTCGGGCGGCTCCGGCTCTCCGTGCGTCCGAGGCGGATAAAACTTTTCTGCCACCGATTTTGCTGCTGTCGCGACCAGACCAGCTACAGCCCCCGCCAGCAGACCCTTCCAGAGGGACTTCTTTCTTGCCACCGTCAACTCACTCACATTTACCTCCCGTACGTAGACGTATATCCGCGAATTCCCCTAGGTGCGTTCGAAGTTTGCCTCAGCCTCTTCGTCTACCTCTTCGTCTTCGTCCTCTTCGTCGTCTTCCTCTTCCTCAGCCTCTTCGTCGTCGAGTTCCTCCAGCTCTTCGTCGCTTTCAGAGGAGTCGTCCTCGCTGCGCTGTACTTCGACGTTTTCGCTGGAAGCGCCACCGGTGGGGTTGGATTCGATGAACGTTGGGTCGTTCTCGAAGGTAGCGGTCGCGTCGTCTCCGATTACCTTATGAAGCTCTGTAGCACTGTCCGTTGCAATAGGTTCCTTGATCGCAGCCATGAGAACTCCCTGGTGAAGCATCACCAGCCCCGTTGGATGCGAGAAATGGTCCATGTGAAGCTCTATCCTTCGAAAGGCCGCAATTGGGCCTCTGTGGGTGGCTTGGTTAATAGACTCACGACGAAGAGGCCGAGCAGCGATGCCAGCAAAGCGGGCAGAATCGCGTCGCGGTCACTCACCACCTTGGGCAGATATACCTTGACCGTGTCCCAGCCAATTGTCACGGCTGTTCCGGCAGCAATGCTGGATACCGCACCGGCAGCGGTGGCTCTGCGCCAAAAGAACGCAGCAAGAATCACCGGGGTAAGGGCGGCGGAGTAGATGGTGTACGCGTATAAGGACATCTTCAGCACGGAGGTGATGCGCAGGGCCTGCAGCAGCGCCCAGCAGCCGAGCGCCACCACCATCAGGCGAGAGACGAGCAGCACCTGGCCGTTGGACGCCTCGGGCTTGATGTAGCGGACGAAGACATCGTTCACAAGGTTGGTGGCCGGGGAGAAGAGGTAGTTGTTTGCGGTCGAGACCACCTTGGCGAAGATGGCTCCGACGAGCAATGCTCCAAGGACGGCGAGTAGCGGCGAACCACCGAACGCATGTGTCGCCGAGTAGGCGAGAATCTCACGGGGTCTTTGAGCGACCTCGCCGGTACGGAAGATCGCCGATCCTACGACTGCGATGGCGACGATCACTGTCTCCAGAATGACGGTGCCGATGATCCAACCGACCGTTGCGTGTGTGGCGTCCTTCTCACTCTTGGCGGAGAAGAACTTCTGGTACATCGACTGGTTGCCCAGCATCAGGAGGCAGGTCGGAAGAAAGAGTTCCAGCGCCTGGATTGGGGTCAGATCGCCGAAGACCTGAAAGTGTGTCGCGGGGAGAGTAGCTTTTACGTTCTGCCAGCCACCGGCGACGTGAATCAGCACGGGCAGGGCGGCGATCATGGTTACAGTCGCGAGTAGACCGATGACCACGTCCATATAGGCGACGGAGCCCATGCCGGCGATCGCCGTGAACACAATGACGAAGCCCGCGAGGATGTAGGCGCCGTGTACAGCTGTTACCTGTGGGAAGATCAGGTGAATGATGTCTCCCCCGCCGATGAACTGGTAGCTGGTAATCGCGGTGTAGGTGAAGAGCACGGCGACTACGCCCAGCAATCGCGCTGTCTGGTTGTAGCGGCTCTCCAACAGGTCAGGGATAGTGAACTGAGCGAACTTCCGCGCACGGGGCGCGATGAAGTAGATCAGCGCCAGGCCGGCCCAGCCGCCTCCTCCCTGCCATAAGGCAGCGAAGCCATGTTTGTAGGCGTTTTCTGCGCCACCCAGCAGAGAGCCGGAACCGATCCAGCTCGAAAGCAGCGTAAAGACAAGTACGAAGGCAGGCAGACTGCGGCCTGCGACGAGATAATCTGCCTTGGTTTTAACACTGCCCAGACGCGCCAGTGAAACTCCCAGCAGCGTCACAACGATGATCCCTAGAACTACCGCATAAAGCACCATGAGTGGGCCAATTCTACCTTTTTACACGGGGTTTATGTAGGCGTCTTCACGCGCGAAGCCAGCGCTGCATGGCAGGGTAGGGATTGGTGCCTTGCTCGGCTGCGTTTTTCGCATCCAGAGTCAGCCTCATCCACTGCAATAGCGGCACGCCCACCCCATCGCTTCGATAGTTCTGAATCAAGTTGCTGGCGGAGCCGCGATAGCCGTGGGGATGAAACACGACCTCCGGCGGCAGCCCGAGATGGATAGCCGCCGCGTAGCTCCAGCACTGCGCGCCGATCTCCATGCCCATATCGCTGCCGGCGTTAGCTGCAGAGGCTGCTCGCTCCGCTGCGGTGATGACCGCAAGGTGTCCCGCTTCATGCAGCAGGTCTCCAGGAAACATCAGCCGCTTCGGATCGACGACCAGCCCACCGGGTTGCAGGCACAAGCCGGGCAGAAATGTCTCGGTTTCCAGCGTATCGAAGCTAACCGTTAATCCAATCTCGCGCAAAAACTCCACGATGCGTCGGGCTTCGTCGCCAAGCTCCGCGATTCTTTCGATCTCCTGCATGGCGCTAGTATCCATGGCTTGTTGGGTGGTGTGCAAACGGAGACGAGGCTGTTGCGGTCGCGCTATCCTTCCATGCATGTCTCTCTGTCGGCTGATGGCCGCTCTGTTCGCATTCACGTTTGTTGCCCCTGTCTTCGTGGCCCGCGCGCAGGCTGACATCGCAGCATGGCGCTCTGCAATTCGTCGCACCTACTACGTGCCAGAGAGACTGCCAGCACTTCATGGTAAGGTGTGGTCTTCGTTTTCCCCGACGCCGGGCGTGATCGCCGATCGCATCACCTATGCCACTGCGGACGGCATGCTTGTCCCTGCGATCGTCTATCGCCCCGAGCCGAAGCTGATTCCGCATGGCGCTAAGCTGCCTGGCATTGTCGTGGTCAATGGCCACGGTTCGGACAAGTTTGGCTGGTACGCCTTTTATTCGGGCATTCTCTTCGCGAAGGCGGGTGCGGTCGCCATCACGTACGATCCGATCGGTGAAGGGGAGCGCAACGCGCAGCGCCTCAGCCGTCAATCGCCCTCGCCGCATGATGCCGATGTGACGCCGCCTGCACCGCTGCCACATGACGATTGGGGTCGGCGTGTGGCGGGACTGATGCAGGTCGATCTGCTGCAGGCGGTCAGCTATCTTGATGCGCTACCGCAGGTGGATGCGAAGCGTGTCGGCGTTGTCGGCTACAGCATGGGGTCATACATTGCGGGGATCGAAGGGGCGTACGACACGCGTGTCCATGCCGTGCTGCTCTCCGGTGGAGGCGTGATCGACGATGGCACCGGCGGCTACTTCGACACCAACAAAAGCATCTGCCAGAGTTCGCCGTGGCACGCGCTCGCTCCACTGCTTACAGTCGACGGCAAGGCTGCGCGCGGTAGCATCCTGTACTTCCTCAACAATCAGCGAGGACCGACCTTGGTGATGAACGGAGCGCAGGACACAGTGATGAACATTCCGCGCTACGACGCTGCGTGGTTTTCTCAGACGCAGGCCCATGCTGCGAGCTTCAACAGCCGGGTTATTCCAGCCAATGTCTTCAGTTACATTGTCTATCCCGGCATCAGCCACAGACCTTCGTGGGTCGACCGCGACGGGGTGCACTGGCTGAACGCGCAGCTGCACTTTGCGTTCTGGAAGACCGACGAGAGAATAGACGCGCAGGGAACCACGCATATCAGCGCCTGGCTCACGGCGAACCATGTCGACATCTCGCCCAATTACTTTCGCGAGGATCGAGAGGGCGGAATTGAAGCTGTCGGCACAGGCTTTCCCGGTATCGTTCGCAACGACCTGACTGTGCTTCCCGATACCGATTTCAGCCGGCTGAAAGACCAGCTGATCTACGAAGCATGGGCTGCAAAAGCGGCGGAGGCAGAGCAGCTTGCCGCTCGTAACGCTTCATCCAAGCCCATACAATAAATCTCAATACGATTGTTCCGAGGAGTTTCTTACCCCATGCATTTCTCCCGAATCCTTCCGTTGGCCGCACTCTGCGCCGCGGTGCTTCCCGCTTTTGCTCAATCCGCGCCGATCACGCTTGCTGTCGATCTCACCGATGCTCCTCGTAAGATCCTGCATGCTGCGGAGACACTGCCTGTGCAGCCGGGACCCATGACCCTCGTCTATCCCGAATGGATTCCAGGCGAGCATGGTCCCACCGGTCCGATTGTCAATCAAGCTGGGTTCATCATCACCACGCCTGCGGGAGAGCCGGTCAAGTGGGAGCGCGACCTCGTGGACATGTATAGCTTCCACATCACGGTACCTGCTGGCGTCACTTCGCTGCACATCAAGATGGACTTCCTCGCCACAAGCAACGGCCAGTTCACTGCAGGCGGCAGCACCAGCGCTAGTCTCGCGCTGCTCAGCTGGAACACCGTGCTCGTCTATCCGGCGAAGACCAACGCGGCGGATGTGATGATTTCGCCTTCGATCACGATCCCCGGTGGATGGAAGTTTGGCACAGCGCTTGAGCCTGCCTCATCTCCTACTTCCTTCAAGACGGTGTCCTTGGAACAGCTGATCGATTCGCCGGTGCTCGCTGGCCGCTGGTTCCGTGAGATCGCGCTTGCTCCAGAGATCACGCCGAAGCACTACCTCGATCTCGCTGGCGATGGTCCGGAAGACATTCTGCTTTCGCCGGAGCACATCGAGAACTTCAACAACCTCATTCGCCAGAGTGGCTATCTGTATCGCTCTCGCCATTACAACGCCTATCACTTCCTTGTGACGCTTTCGGATCAGGTGGCTCACTTCGGACTGGAGCATCACCAGTCCTCCGATGATCGTGTGCCGGAGAAGACCTTCGTCGACGACAATGCGTTCATCGAAGAAGGTCTGCTGTTGCCGCATGAGTTCACGCATAGCTGGAACGGTAAGTATCGGCGTCCTGCTGGACTTGCTACGCCCAACTATCAGGAGCCGATGAAGGGTGACCTGCTGTGGGTCTACGAGGGGCTCACGGAGTATCTCGGCGATGTACTGGCTGCCCGCTGCGGCATCTGGTCCGCGCCTGTGTATCGCGACCGCCTCGCCACCATTGCTGCGTACCTGAACGATGCGCGCCCGGGCCGCACCTGGCGGGACTTGCAGGACACGGCTTCTGCTGCGCAGCTGCTCTATGCGGCGGGCGGACCTTATGACAATTGGCGCCGCAACGTCGATTACTACGACGAGGGCGAGCTACTGTGGCTTGAGGTGGACTCTACGATCCGCCAGAAGACGAATGGCAAGAAGACCCTCAACGACTTCGTTGCGGCCTTCCATGGGCTCGGCGGTAACACGCAGCCCAAGGTGGTGCCGTACACCTTCGACGATGTCGTCGCCGGTCTGAGCAAGGTCGTGCCGAACGACTGGGCAGCGTTCCTGCATAAGCGTCTCGATTCGAACGAGCTGCATGCGCCTGAGATGGATGGCATCAACGCGCTCTCCGGCTACAAGCTGACCTATACCGACAAGCCGAACTACTGGTCGCAACTGGAGGAATCGAACGGTGGCATCAACGCTCGCTGGTCGTTAGGTCTTTCTGCTGGCACGAATGGCGAGATTGGTGATGTCATCATGGACAGCGTCGCCTATGAGGCTGGTATGGCTCCAGGCTTCACTATTGTTGCGGTGAACGGCCGTGCCTTTACGCCAGGGCTTCTGCGCCAGGCGATCAAGGATGCAGTCAGTGGACCGGCGATCGAGCTGATCGTTGCCAACACCGGCTATTACAAGATCATCAAACTCGACTACCACGGTGGCGAGAAGTATCCGCAACTCGAGCGCGTTGAAGGAACGCCCGCGCGCCTCGACGACATCCTTCAGCCGATGACGAAGTAATTCCTGCTTATCGAAAGAAGTGCCCGGCCTGCTTACAGGTCGGGCACTGTTGTCTCTGCCCCACGCAGAAGCTCGCCGTTCAAGCGAAGTTGCCGCTCCACCACAGCTGCCTGAATTTCGCTGTTGATCTCTGCTCCTACCAGCAACATCAGGCCCGAGATGTAGAACCAGGTCAGCAACACAATCACAGCTCCGAGAGAGCCATAGGTAACAGAGTAGCTATTGAAGAAATGTAGATACGCTTTGAGTCCAAGCGAAGCGCCTACCCATCCCAGCAGACCGAGCATCGCACCTGGCGTAAGCCACTGCCAGCACTTAGCTTTCAAATCAGGTGCGTAATAGTAGATGGTACTGAACTGAACGAGGAGCAGCGCGCTCGCGACGATCCATTGAACGATATGCAACAACACAACAATCGCCATCGCAAGATCGTGCCGCTGCATATGGTCCCATACCTTGCGCGCGAGTATGTCTCCCCCAAGCAATACTCCGAGGTTTAGGGAGACAAGCACACTCAATAGAACGGTAACCAGAATTGCCGACCCGCGAGCCTTCCAGTAGGGCCGCGTCTCTCGTGTCTTGTACACGGCATTCATGCCGTCCTGCATGGCGGAAAACCCAACCGAAGCGGACCACAATGCAGCTACCAGGCCGAGCGTCAGTTTGCCTCCGCTACTCGCTGCTGTCGTCTGTTGGAAGGTTTTGATGACCAGATCGTAGGCGCTTGCGGGCACCACCAGTGTCAAGTACGCGAGCAGCCGCTCGTAAATCTGCGGAGCTTTCTTTGCTGCGAGACCTAGAATGGCACTTGCGCTCACCAGTGTGGGGAACAGCGCGAAGAGAAAATAGAACCCCAGTTCCGCTGCACGCGAGACGAGGTTATCGTCCATCAGTGAATTGAGAGTCTTCTTAAACACGAGCAACGGTGAGACCTTCTGGAAGTCCCACAGGTTGCCGAGCGGCGACCCTGAAACGGTGTCCCATACGCGCTGACCAATCGGGTCCGTCGCTGTGTAATCTTTGCGCCCTGGCATCTCTCAAGCCCCTGTAATCATGTCGTCATTCCGGTCAGATGCAGCTTCCGCATCGCGCGTCGAATCTAAGCATCTGAAAGAGAACGATGGATTCAATCTCGCGAACATCGCGAGTATGTCGTTGCAATGCCCTACAAGATGCCCATTCCTTTCTGGATGACGAAGCTCGGCCAGCTCTACCGCCTCGTGCGCGAGAGCCACGCGGAACCGATACGCGGAGACATCCGCACGCCTCTGCTCGCAGCTGTAGGCGAAATGGCCATCACGTTCATCGGCCACTCGTCTTTTCTGATTCAGCTGGGTGGTCGCATGCTGCTGATCGACCCCGTCTTCGCCACGCGGCTCATCCTGCTGCGTCGTCAACGCCACCCGGGACTTCGGGTGAAGGACCTGCCGCGCATCGACGCCGTTCTACTGACGCACGCGCACATGGACCACCTCAACCGCCCTTCATTGCGAGCCATCACGAAGCAGATGCGTCGCAACGGCCACCCAGCGCCCATTGCCATCGTTCCTAAGGGTGTCGAAGACCTCGTCGCCGATCTCGGCTTTGCACGCGTCGACACGCTTGAGACCTGGCAGAGGAACGAAGCTCTTGCTCCTCTGCAGATTACTCTGACGCCTGCGAAGCACTGGGGTGCCCGCATGTTCAAGGACACGCATCGTGGCTTCGGCGGCTACGGGCTCTCCGATGGAAAGACGAGCATCTATCATTCGGGAGACACGGCCTACTTCCCGGGATTCACTGAGATTCGGGACCGCTTGCATCCGCAGATCGCGCTACTTCCCATCGGGGCGTACTTTCCTGACACCTATCGCGCGGTCCACACCTCGCCTGAAGAGGCTCTGCGGGCGTTCCTCGACCTCGGTGCGACCGCCATGGTGCCCATGCACTACAACACCTTCAGGCTGGGGCGCGAACCAATGGACGAACCGTTACCTCGCTTGCTTGCTGCAGCTGAGCGCGCAGGTGTCAGCGGCCAAATGCATCCGCTGGCCGAAGGCGAAACATGGCTCCTGTCGCGCTAGTTTCTGCCGCTGCTTCGCATCTGGTAAGCAATGGACTCCAGTGCCCGCTCCGGATTGCCCTCGGGCATCGCCACGCCCATCTTCGCGCCCATCTGTCCTGCGATGCGATATGCGATCGCTGCACGTGTATCCAGCTGCAGGTCGAGCATGCGACTGAAGAAGGTCTCGATCACCAGCAGATCCTGCCCGCTCAGCTTTGCGATAGCATCGGCGGGAAACATCACGGGCGTCTGCTCGCGCCATGCTTCGGCTGGCTGATTGAAGTTCATACTGCTCTGAAATAGCAAGGGCTGCTCTTCGGTGCGCTCATGCACTACAAGCGTGCCCGCCACATAGTCGCCGAGCCGCTTATGGCGCTTGTTGCACAGCATCGTAATGACGCCTGCCAGGTAGAGCGATGGCAGGTAATCCACATAACGAAGAAGGTTGCGGGCCAGCGCCTCGAACAAGGTGATTTGCCGCCCCGTGTCCTTGATCACGCGGAGCTTCATGGCTCGCTTGCCAGGGGTCTGTCCCGTCCAATAGGCCTCGAAGAGCGCGAAGTAACCCCATACGAACAGGAATCCAATCAGCAGCAGGATGCCCGCGAACCAGGGTCCGAGGCTGTGCAATTTGTTCGATGCTCCCAGCACGCCGAAGATGAAGAGTGCCAGCAGGCCAACCACCGTGGCTGCGACCCCGATCAGTAACCAGTCCAGCAGCAGCGCCACGAACCGGCTGCCGATGCCAGCGATGCTGAAGTGGAGGTCAATCTGCTCCGGCGTGTCGATTGCCAGCAGCTCGCCGACATCGCCCTGAAGGGAGGCTCTGTGCCGTTCGTCAAAGTCGCTGCTAAGCTGTTCGGTAGAACCCGGTGTCTCGAAGGTCGACATGATCACTAACTCGTGGATGGATTACCGCAAGGATAACTGGAATCGGCTCGACGCGCTGCTGCGTCAATCCGAAGCTTCCGGCGTCCGGACGCTTTCGCCCGCCGAACTGCGGGAACTCGGCTTGCTCTATCGCCAGACCGCCGCTGATCTGTCCACTGTCCGGGCTGATCGCACCTCGCGCACGCTGGAGCAGTATCTCAATCGCCTTGTCGGCCGTGCGCACAACTTTGTCTACTCTGGCAAACGCATCTCAGCCCTCACGCTCTGGAGCTTTCTGGCGCATGGCTATCCGCGCCTTTTGCGTCGACTTTCGGGCTACATCTATCTTGCGACGGCGATCACGCTTGTCACCGCTATTCTCGGCGCGCTTATCACACTGATCCGTCCCGACTTTGGCGCGCTCTACGTAGGTGCTGACATGATGGACACGATCAACCAGCACAAGATGTGGACCGACACGATCCTTTCGGTCAAGCCAGCTGCGGCCTCCGGCATCATGACGAACAACATCATGGTGTGCTTCCTCACCTTCGCTGGCGGCATCACCGCAGGGCTGTTCACGCTCTTCGAGCTCTATAACAACGGTATGATGCTTGGCGTCATCGCCACCCTCTGCGCACAGCACCACATGTCGCTGAGCCTATGGAGCTTCATCGCCTCGCACGGAGCGCTCGAGCTCCCCAGCATCATGCTTGCGGGGGCTGCAGGTCTGCGACTTGGCGCAGGCATTCTCTTTCCCGGCCTGCTCCGCCGTCGCGAGTCGATCGCTGTAGCGGGTGCTGAGGCCGTGCAGCTCGTAGCGGGTACTATACCGCTGCTCATCATTGCAGGAACCCTGGAGGCGTTCCTCTCACCCACGCATGAACCCGCAGCACTCAAGTTTTCGGTGGGGGCGTTTCTGTTCATCGCGCTGATGTTCTGGTTTACCGAAGGTGGGCGAAGAACAGTGGTTACCGAGTAGGCAGGAATCGCTGCTCGGCTTACAGCAGCCCTTCAGCCTTTACCTCGAGATATTTGCTCACCGCGCGCATGCCCACTTCTTCGGCCGTCGTCTCCACCACCAGCACGCCCTGCCGCTCCATCTGCGCTATGGTCTCGCGGCGGCGCTCCAACATCTCCTGAGCTGCTGCTGAGTGGTACATTTCGTCACGGCTTCTGGCCACTCGCGAGGCCAGCAATTCCAACTCGGGATGCTTTAACACCACGAGCACCACCAGGTGTCGACGCACCAGCTCCGCCGCGGCGACTGCAATCTCTGGCCGCCCTGCGCTGTCGACGAGCTCCGTGATCCAGACGATGAGGCCACGCCGCTGCTGCAGGTTCTTCAGCCTCGCCACCGCTCCAAGTGCATTCGCCTCGGCCGCCTCGCTCTTCGTCTGGCTTAGCATGTCGATCAGCAGCCGGAGATGAGACGCCCCACTTCCTGGAGGCAGCAGCTGCTGAATCCCACTGCCATACGCCATCATGCCGAACTTATCGCCAGAGCCATTGATGACTTGCGCGAGCATCGTCGCTGCCGTGGTGGCCTGGTCCAATTGCGTTACGTTCATCAGATGCCTGCTCTCGCGCTCGGAGGCAGTTTCCGCATAGCTTTGTATGCCGTCGGCGCCGGTCTTGAGCCGCAACTCAAATGCTGTGCGCGAGAGTCGGCCGGCATCAAGTACGATCCAGACCTGTTGCGAGCGCTCCACCGTAAATTGACGCGTCACAAGCCTGCCGCGGCGAGCCGTCGCGGTCCAGCTGACGTTGCGCAGCTCATCGCCCTGCTGATAGTCGCGCAGGCTCTCGAAGTCACGCCCTACGCCACGCATCTGCAGCTTGCGCCGCTGCATCTCGATCTGGCGCGCGCGCAGCAGATAAAACGCCGTCTTATCGCGGCTATCTTCGTGTGCGGGATAAACGCGGACCCTCTGTTTGCTGTTCGGCGGCGCGGAGGAGGAGTCTGTTTCTGTCGCCCACTCTTCCTTGGCTACCTGCGGAGAAGCCTCTGCCCATCGCTCTACAAGCTTGAAGATGCCTCGATAGCGCAGGTACACCTTGCCCATCGCAAAGTCCCCGCGCCGTCGCGGATAGACTGTCGTCGCGCTCACGGCTTCTTCCCGAGGAAACACCTGCAACCGCTGCGTCTCCGGTGCTCCTGCCAGCGCCTCGTGCAGGTCGTCCACTAACCGCATATCAAGCACAGTATTCGCATCCATTCGCACCGCAAGCTCGATACGAGTGGCTTCACCCAGCTGCGGAGAATCGAGAAAGCTGCGCGTCACGGTGAACTTCTCCGGTTGAGGCAGAAGTGCGATATCTGCCACAATCACGACAGCCAGCAGCAGATCCCACCCGTACATGAAATAGATCTCGCGAAGATGGAAGAACGCGGGGATGGCCATCAGCAAGCCGACGCAGAACAGCGCCATCGCCAGCGGCGTCAAACCATAGCCAAGCCATCGCCCAAACCTTCCCTGTGGCGTTGCTGTGGCGCTCGAGGACTGTGGCATCAGCGTCTGCATGGTTGTGCTACTTTGGCACCTGGGTTGCGGCTAGAACATCGCGTACCACGCGGTCAGCATCGACACCTTCCAGCTCTGCTTCGGGTCTCAGCACGATGCGGTGCCGCAGCACGGGCTGCGCTGCTTCCTTCACATCATCAGGAATTACGAAGTCGCGACCTTCGCGTGCGGCGAGTCCCTTCGCTACAAGCAGCAGGCTGGTGCTGGCGCGAGGACTTGCACCCAGCGCGATCGAAGGCCAGTCGCGCGTGCGTCGCACGACAGCCAGGATGTAATCGAACATTGCGGGTTCCATGCGTACGGCACGAATCTCCCGCCGTGCCGCGGTCAGCAGCTCAAACGGGATCGACTCAATGGGTGTCTCGTTCAGTCCCACGCCGCCATGCGTGACATGGTGCCGCTCCAGCACTGTGCGTTCGTCCGCGACATCGGGATAAGGCACTTTGATCTTCAGCAGAAAGCGGTCCAGCTGCGCCTCTGGCAACGGGTACGTCCCTTCGAACTCCACAGGGTTTTGTGTCGCGAACACAGTGAACAATTCATCAAGCGCATGGCGCTCACCATCCGAGGTCACCTGCCGCTCTTCCATCGACTCCAGCAGCGCGGCCTGCGTGCGCGGAGGCATGCGGTTGATCTCATCCGTCAGCAGAAACTGCGTGAAGACCGGCCCCTTGTGGAAGGTGAAATCCCCAGTCTTCGGCGAGAACACATTCGTGCCGAGGATGTCTGCAGGCATCATGTCCGGGGTACCCTGCACGCGCCGAAACTCCAGCCCAAGGAAGCGTGCGAGGGTCTTCACGGCAAGCGTCTTCGCTACACCGGGAACGCCCTCAATCAGCGCGTGTCCACCGCATAGCATCGTCAGCAGAGCCTGCGCAACGGCCTCCTGCTGGCCTGCGATTACGCGTCCGATCTGCTGCTGTCCTCGCACAAACAACTCGCTGGCTGCGGCCACTCCCTGCGGGCCTCGCTGCTCAAACTCTTCGCTCATCGCTGCTCCTTCGTAGTGGTCGTAGCTATTCCATCAAACTCTTTGCCAGCAGGCACAAGAGCTGCCTGTAGTCTCTCCGCATCGATGCTAAGCGCCTGTGCCAGCTTCAGCGTACTCTTCGCTGAGATCTTTACCTGGCTCACATCGGCTGCCTCGCGCAGATGTTCTGCCACTTCAACCGCCAGATCCCTCGCCCCAGCACCGAGTCGTAGCTCCAGCGCCTTCGCAATCGCTTCGGGACCTTCCTTTACGATCTCCGGTGAGAGCCCAACCTCGCGCGTCAACAAACGGAGCACCCTGCGCCTCGCTGCCTCCGTGACCGCAGTCGAGGCCTCACCCTTCTCGTATAGATCCCCCATGGAGATCGCAAACTCCACCGGAGAGCTTCGAGGCAGGCCCACGGGCATGCGCACCGGCCCATTTCTGCGGCTGAAGCTCAAGACCAACAGCACGAACAGCAGCGCCGTCTGTGCGCTGAGCCAGAGTATCGGCAGGCCTTTCGTCGTGGCCCACTTGTCGCGACCGCCCTTGTGCATCGATTCAACAAAGATCACGTCGCGCGGCGCGTTGTTGTGCGAATACTGCGCTCCGTCCACGCTTGCCAGCAGCAGCTTTAGAGCGGGGTCTTTCTTCAGCTCGGCGTTGGTCATTGGGGTCGTCGTGCTCCACCAGACAGCTGCGCCATTGCCTACGCGGAGGCTCACAACAACGGCATTCTTCCCGCAGGTCAACTCCGCATTCGCGTGTGGACCCGTGGCGTTCTCGCCTTGCAGGTCCCAGCCACCCTCGTTGGACATCTGCACCTTGCCTGCCCGAGCAAGGCCGCTCTCCCTGGCAGGCTGCGTCTCACAGACCATCTGCATCAGCTGCGGGCTATCCGTCTTTCCACCCAGCAGCAGAGCTCCGTTGTGGCCCGTAGTCAGCACCTGCCCACCGCGCTCCATAAACTTCATCGTCGCGGTCTTCAGGGCTTCTTTTTGAGTGGCATCGAAGACCGGCTCTACCAGCACCAGCGTTGCGTTCGCCACTTGCGCATCGCTTAGCGCGCCGTTCAATTCTTCGAGCGGCTTCTCCCAGCGAGAGGTTTTATGACCCAACCCCTGCAGCGTGAGGTATGCAGCCTTCACGCCCAGTGGCCCGGTGTTCGTGGCGCTTGGCGTCGCGTCCTGCGCCTCCTGTTGCGGAGATAGAACCATCACCCCGACGATCAGCAGTGCCATCACGGCCATCAGCCCTAGAATCAACTTCTGGTCCCTATTCACACGGACGCGCATCATCGCACCTCCGCAGTGGTTTGTTGCGCAGAGGCACTCGCCGTCTTCAGACTTTCGTAGAGTACGCGGGCCTTTGCATACTGCTCGCTATCCACCTCGCGCAGGCCATACCAGCTGCGTTCCAAGACTTGCGTCAAGCCGCGCAGTCCCTCCTGCTGCGCGGAGCCTGCCTTCAGCAGCCGGACGTACTCGCGCGGCGTCCGCGTGGGATTATGGCGCCACGCCTTCCGCGATTCCAGCAGCACGATGGCAGCCCAGTAGAGACAGTGCACAGCTTCGCGCCATTCAGCCTGCTCTGCATATCTTTCAGCGCGCTGCGACCAGTCGTCTGCCTCGCGCGTCCAGGCCTCTGCCTTTACAGCTCCATCGGAAAGGGAAACGTGCGCCCGTTGCCTACGCAACTCACGCAGCAGAAACAACAGCAACCCCAGCGCTGCTCCTAGGAACAGCGCCCATTCCAGCGCCTTTGCCATCCAGGGAACGGTACGGCCCGCCTTCGCCACACGCGCAATCGCGCGAGTCAGCACATTACTCAGCTGCTGCTTCTTCTTTTCCCACCAGGTGTCCTCCTGCTGGTGTCGAAACTCCGGACCCTTGAGGACTGCATCAGCCACTTGACGCGCGTGTTCAAAGTTAGCACTCTCGTTCGACAGAGTCGTTGCGTCGGCACTGCTCTTCACCGCAGGCGCGTTCGTCTGCGCAAGCGCGGCAATACCTGCCGACAGCACCACCATCAGGGAGAAGCTGCGCAGTATCTTGTGCAGCCGTCTAGACACTGCCACCCTCGTCGCGAACCTCTGTTTCGATCGGTAAAGGCTCTACGCTCACCTGCTCTATCGGTGTCCTTACGGTCTCCATCGCGGTTGCCAACGGTATCTCGGGTCCGAGCATCAGCAGTAGATCAAATCCTTCTTGTCGCACGCGCTGATCGAAGTACACCAGCGACATGCCGATCAGTCCCACAGGCGTCACGACAGTCTGCCCCAATGCATTCAAAACGAGACTGATCGCTTGCGCGACCGTATGCTCCTGTAGCGGAGCACGCATCACCACCATGGCCAGCGGTATCTGCATCACGCCAAGCGTCATAGCGAGTGCCGTCATAATCAGCAACACCACGACCATTCGCCATTTGGCACCGACGGTCAGAAGTTTGCTGCGCTTCATCGCTGTGCGCACTGTAGCCATCTCGATCACCGACACCTGCACTCCCAGCAGGTTACGCAGAACCGCCCAGACACTAAACGGCAGCGCGCAGAAACCAAGGAAGAAGAGAAGGCCTGCCAGCCATTGCAGTCCACTTCCTTTCAGCGCGAAGATCAGCACTGCTGCAGGCAACCACAACAACAGCGGCAGCCACAAGGCGCTGAACGAGATCCATACCGCGATCCCGACATAGCGATACCAATGTCCCGCCACCGCGCGCACGGAGTCAGCGGCTGTCGTTCCTTTGCCCAGATATACTTCGCCCAGCGCAAATACCGTGGCCGCCTGCGTTACGGCGTAGGGCATCAACAGCAGAAACCCCAGAAGACCGCTGCCTGCCAGTTCCGACGCAGAACCGCTTCGAAAGCCGACGTGCTTGATGACCTCGTGCTTCACCAGCAGGTTTAGCAACTGCAGCACTAACGCGGAAACAGCGTAGATAGCGGCAATGCCCGAGAAAAGCCAGAAGCGTGAGCGGTAGATTGCAAACGTACGATCCAGGATCTCACCGAGCGAGAGCGGACGCAGAGTGTGCATGGCCGGTGCCGACGGCGGAGACACCGCTGCAACCGCCTGCGTCGAATACCAATCCTGGGCCATCTCGCTCTCCTTCGCTCAGTCCTCTGATGATGTGTTTGCCCGAAGCATAGCATCCGCGTCGCCCTTCCCGCACGAAACCGGTGTGCTAGCTAGGGAGCCTTCGTCTGCACTGTCTCCAGCCACGCCAGCACGGTCTTCGACAGCTCAATCCGCTTGTCCGAGTATGAGTGGTCGGTCGCATAGTGCTGCGCCGTCACGTGCGTGTCTCCATCCTTCTTCAAGAGAGCAGCGAATGCCTCGTTGCTCGGTGCCAGACCGTCGTCGGAGGTCACAATGAGCACCGACCGCGACTTCAACGCTGCTGCCTTCGTCGGAAAGCGCCAGTCGTTCGCGTGGTCGAGCGTCTCCTGCGCCAGGCTCTCCGGGGTGCAGCCTGCCAGCGGAGCCATCCCCTCGGCTGCCAGCGACTTTGCGATATGCGGCAACACCTTCGGTTGTTCGGACTTCGGCAGCCCCGGCGGTATCCGTCCCACCATGTCTGCGGCAGAGATCAGACCGACAGCCTCAATGGCGGGATCGGCTGCAGCGCCCTGGACTGCCATAAATCCGCCCATGCTGTGCCCGATCAGCACGATGTGATTTGGGTCGAGCCGCAGGCGCTTCGCATTTTCCGGCTGCCGCAGGTAGGTCAGCGCAGAAGCTACATCCTCAATGCTGTGGCCAAAGGAAAAGTCTCCCGGCGTACCCCACGAGCCGCGATAGTTGAAATAGAGTACATCCCAACCTGCGCGGCGGATGTCCTGCGCCAGGTCGAGGTTTTTTTCGTTGCCAGGAAAGCCGTGCAGCAGCACGACCACCGGATGCGGTCCCGCGCCGGCGGCTATGTAGACGAACGCGTTCATCGGCGAGCCGTGGCTTGGGATTTGAAAGCTATCCATCGCCGCGGCGTTCTCGCGTTCCTGCGCCGCTATTGGCAGAGTCGTTCCTAAAACACCCGCGGCCATCGCTCCCATGCACAGTCCCTTCCGAAGCTGTCTCCATCTCATCTTCATCCTCTTCCTCGCTCCGTTACTCTCTTCAGCAGAGTACACGTCGATATTCGCGCTTGCGGTAGCCGCATCCAATGAAGAGTGCGGGAGTTCGGACCAAAGATTTTGCCATCACCGCCCGCGCTACATGCGAGTTGTATCGCAAAAGTGTTACAACCTAAGACCGCAGTGTTGCAGCATCGAGTCGGTTTGTCACTCCGCAACGATCGCGCACACACAGGAGACTTCACCATGGGCCTATTTTCCTTCCTTGACCGTACGCGTTCCGTTGCAAAGCCTGGCTACAGCCGCTGGCTCGTGCCGCCCGCAGCGCTAGCCATCCATCTTTCCATCGGGCAGGCTTATGCCTTCAGTGTCTTCGTCAAGCCGCTCTCTGACTTCAGCACGGGTATCGGCACCCCGTGGAGCCAGAAGGAGATCGGTTATATCTTCTCCTTCGCCATCGCCATCCTCGGCATCTCCGCGGCGCTCTTCGGTAAATGGCTTGAGACTGCCGGCCCACGGAAGGCGATGTTCGTCGCCGCCTGCTGCTTCGGCTTCGGTTTCATCGTCTCGGCGCTGGGCGTGGAGATGCACTCGCTGCCTATCATCTATCTGGGATATGGCCTCATCGGCGGCGTGGGTCTCGGCCTGGGCTATATCTCGCCCGTTTCCACGCTCATCAAGTGGTTTCCCGACCGCCCGGGTCTCTCCACTGGCCTGGCCATTATGGGCTTTGGCGGCGGCGCTATGATCGGCGCCCCGCTCGCCAATAATCTATTGGCACACTTCAAGGGAGCAGGCCATCAGCCCATCGCCCTCACCTTCCTCTGCATGGGTGTACTTTACTTCGCCTTTATGATGTTCGGTGTCTTCATGATCCGCGTGCCTGCTCCTGACTGGAAGCCTGAGGGCTACGTACCCTCGGAGAAGCAGTCGGCCATGATTAGCCACCACAACGTCGACGTCAGCACCGCGATGAAGACGCCGCAGTTCTGGCTGCTGTGGATTGTCCTTTGCCTCAACGTCACCGCCGGCATCGGCATCCTAGAATCCGCCTCGCCCATGATCCAGAATGTCTTCGCCGGTCACGTCACCGCCGTGGCTGCAGGAGGATTCGTCGGTCTGCTGTCGCTCTTCAACATGGCAGGCCGCTTCTTCTGGGCCTCAACGTCAGACCTCATCGGCCGCAAGCAGACGTACATGGTCTTCTTTGCCCTGGGTGCGGTGCTGTACTTCTCCGTCCCTTCCATGCACTCGCTGCCCATTTTTGTTCTTGTCTTCGGCGTGCTCATAAGCATGTATGGCGGTGGATTCGCGACCATTCCCGCCTACCTCAAGGACCTCTTCGGCGGCTATAACGTCAGCGCGATCCATGGCCGTCTCCTCACCGCCTGGTCTACTGCCGGCATCGTCGGTCCTCTCATCGACAATGCCATCCTCGATCACTACAAGGCGCAGGGCCTCCCCCTGGCCCAGGCTTATCCGGGCATCCTGCACATTATGGCAGCGCTGCTAGCCGTCGGCTTCGTCGCTAACCTGCTCGTCCGCCCGGTCGCCGAACGCTTCTGGTTGAAAGATGTGCCTGCCACTCCCGTTCAAACGGCAGCCCACTAGACCTTTGTTCACCTTGTGGGCAACTCGCCGAACACTGCGTTCGTTTTCTCACGCTGCGTAACCGCTGTTCCAATCCTTGTTTCACGGAGCCCCGTCATGTCCTCAACCTCAAGTACCAGCACTCCGCTCTCGATCGCTCTTTCCTGGCTCGTCGTCATCATCCCCGCCGTATGGGGCATTTACCTCACTGCGTTGCGCGCGGCCAACCTTTTCAAATAAGGGTTGCTTTCTCGGTCTGCCGTTCATCGCTTTTTCTCAGTCCATAGCCGTCGCCAACTGCCTTTCAAAGCAGGGCGACGGCTTTTTGCATGGTGTCACTAGTGAATCCGTCGAACACACACCCGTTGACGGCCAGCCTGCATCACACGGTAGAGAAGCGATGATGACAGACTCCCAATCCGCAGCCTCTTTCACCAGCAACCCTCCCCTCGGGATGCCGGATCGAGAGCGCGCGCTTCGGCTGCTCATTGAAACTGGGCTCATGCTCGCCTCGGAGCGTTCGCTTGAGGCCATCACGCACTGTACTCTCGAAGCCGGTATGAAGCTCTGTGGCGCACAGTTCGGCCTCTTTGTGTACCTCGAAACAACCGCCGATGGCGAAACTCATCAGCTCTGCAAGTTCTCTGGCTTGGATAATGCGCAGATGCGCTCCACGCTTCCGTTTTTGCAACTCGACCAACTCGTAAGCGAACATCCCTCGGCAGACGATATTCCCATGCGCACGCGTGGCATTGTCCGCGTGGTTGATATGCAAGCTCCGCCTTCTGATGGATCCTCAGCAGCGCTCGTCACACCCTTTCGATCTCTTCCAGCTCTGCGTAGCTATCTAGCTGTGCCTGTTCGTTCCCGCACTGGCGAATTATTTGGGGCGCTCGCCTATGGCCACGCGGAACCGGGCATCTTTGCCATGGATTGCGAAGAGCTCGTCGCGACAATTGCCTCGCAGGCCGGTGGGGCCATTGAAAATTTTCGCCTTGGAGCCACTCTTACCCGGGAGATAGAAATAGCCGATCAGGCCCGTTCGCTGCAGCGCGAAACGGCGAGTCGACTTCATCAGGCGCTCGAAGCCGCACACCTGGGAACCTGGAGTTGGGACCGTGCCACAGACCTGCTCGATCTGGACGAACATGCAGCGCGTCTTTTCGGGGTTCCCGCAGGCACCGTCATTACTCGAACGGCCTTGCGCGAACGCATCGTGGTGCCTGAAGATCTTGCGGCTACCTTCGATAGCCTGGAGAGATCGCTCGATCTGGGCGAAAATTACTTCGCAGAGTATCGCATCGACCTAGCCGACGGTCGTCGTACCTGGGTCGCTGCGAGCGCGGTGCCTATCTTCAACTCCGGACCGCAGGCCGTCGTTACGGGCATGGTCGGCAACGTGCAAGACATTACGGCTCGCAAGATGCAGGAGCAGGCCCTGCGCGACAGTGAAAAGCTTGCCGCCACCGGCCGCCTCGCCGCTACCATCGCGCATGAGATCAATAACCCGCTCGAGGCCATTACCAACCTCATCTATCTCGCGCGTACAGACTCCGATGTCTCCCCCAGCGTGCAGCATCTACTCGACACTGCCGATACCGAGCTTGCCCGAGTGTCACAGATCGCACAGCAGACCCTGGGCTTTTATCGCGACACCACGCGGCCTGTCAGCATCGATCTGGGCAAGCAGCTCGCTAGCACTGTCGACCTTTTCCAGCGCAAGATGAGTAGCAAGGCCGTGACCTGCACCCTCGATCTTGGTCCGGACCTCATCATCACAGGTCTGCAAGGTGAGATTCGTCAGGTGTTCTCGAACTTGATAGTCAATGCGATCGATGCCTCGGCGAACTCTAACATCCACATACGCGCACGCCGCCACCGTCATAGTGGAGTTGATGGGATTTCCGTACTCGTCTCCGACCACGGTGCAGGCGTTCCCGAGCACGTCCGTAGCCAGCTCTTCACTCCCTTCGTCACGACCAAGCAATCGCTCGGAACCGGGCTTGGTCTCTGGGTCACGCGCGGTATCGTAGAAAAACAGGGTGGCTCTGTGCGCCTGCGCACCTGCACCGAGAAACCTACCGGAACGATCTTTCGCGTCTTTCTACCGGTACGCCCCGCCGATCCCAAAATGAACCCAGCCTAGCGGCCAAAACTCAAAATCGCAAAAACGATGTGTGCTTACCTTGCCCGGGGCTACACTGGCTCTATAACAGAAATGTGGGTCAAGGATTTCGGACGATCGCTGATCCCTGGTCTTTCGTTTGCAACACATACGGGCCGTCAAGACTTCTTTGCGTGTCTTCACGACTCATTGCCGCATTCACTGCAACCCTCCCAAAAAGCATCCGGACACACAACTTATTGGCTGTATCGGGGTCTATACCTAGGTAAGGCCCATAACGCCTATCTCACCCCACAGCTTTGGTCAGCCGTTTGGACATTTCAGGAGAGGTACGCCATGTTCGTTCGCCAGTTCGTTTCCGATTCTTCGCCCCAACTCCCGCCGCGCCTCGCGGCAGGGTTCAACAGCGAGCAGCCGCGTAAAGACCTACCTTCGATCCTTGTCGTCGACGACGAGACGATCATCGCTGACACCCTCACGCAGATCCTCAACCGCAACGGCTTCCGCGCCCACGCCTGCTATGGCGGCCGCGAGGCTATCGATACCGCCCGCCGCCTGCAGCCGTCCGTGGTACTTTCCGACATCGCCATGCCGCAGATCGACGGTATCGCCGCCGCTGTAGCGATCCGAGAGTTTTGCCCTGCAGCCCGCATCGTCCTCTTCAGCGGTCAGTCCGCCACCCTGGAGATCCTCGACCGTATCCGCTCTCTCGGCCACGAGTTCGAGCTTCTACCCAAGCCTATTCACCCCACCGAGCTGCTCCGCCGCCTCCGCCAGAACTAGACTCCGGTTCTCGGCTCCGTTTCCTTCGCAAAATCCTGAGTCCTCAGTAGCATTCTGTTCGTCGTATCCTCAAGATGATGAACAGCCCGCTCCCTATTGCCATCTATTACGAGCAGCCGAACTGGTTCAAGCCCCTCTTCGCCGAGCTCGATCGTCGCGGCACCCCCTACGTCAAGCTCTACGCGCCTGACCACTTCTACTCGCCCGAGGATCACCCGGAGGAGAAGTATTCGCTCGTCTTCAACCGCATGAGCCCCAGCGCCTGGAATCGCAATCACGGCGATCAGATCTTCTACACGCTCGGCTTCCTCGAGCATCTCGAATCGCGCGGCGTCAAAGTCCTCAACGGTTTCAAGGCTTTCTCCTCGGAACTCTCCAAGGCAGGCCAGCTCGTGCTGATGGACAAACTCGGCATCGCCTACCCCAAGGCCCGCGTCATCCATCGCCCCGCGCAGGCGGAAGAAGCCGTCGTCGGCCTCCGCTGGCCTGTCGTGGTCAAGCCGAACATCGGCGGCTCCGGCGCAGGCGTCAAGCGCTTCGACGGCCTCTCGCAACTCCAGATGGCCATCGCACAGGACCCTGGCTCAGCCGACGCGCTGCAGTTCGGCCTTGATTCAACGGCGCTGGTGCAGGAGTTCATCCCCGCACAGGACGCCCACATCGTCCGCGTTGAAGTCCTCAACGGCAAGTTCCTCTACGCCATCAAGGTGCACATCACCGGCGAAACCTTTGACCTCTGCCCAGCGGACATCTGCCGCACCACCACCGGCACCGACCTCGCTCGCGGGGCCTGCGCCATCGACGCCCCCAAGACCGGCATCACCGTCGAAGGCTACCAGCCCCCACCCGAAGCCATCCGTGATGTCGAAACGATCATGCAGCACTCCGGCATCGACATCGGCGGCGTCGAATACATCACCGACTCCCGCGACGGCCAGCGCTACTACTACGACACCAATGCTCTCTCGAACTTCGTCGCCGACGGGCCGAATGTTATTGGCTTCGACCCGTTCGTCAAACTAGCCGACTGGCTAGAAGCCGAAGCTGATCTCTAGACATCTTCTTCCACCGGCAGATCTCCCGACGATCAAGAGATCCTCGCCACAGAGCTAGCGTTATAGTCCTCAACCCACGAGGATCGCATCAGCCATCTTACTTTTCGTCCATTGTCATGTTGACGCTGAAAGCCGTTGGTACACCATTGACCTTATACGGCTTGAGGTAGCAATTCGCGAACTCCGCGGAAAGTTGGTGATTGAGCACACCCTGCACCCTGTGAACCCCGAGCAGCTTGCCTTTCTCGGAAACCGTAAATTGCAAGATAGTCTGGTTCCCCGGCGCCCCTACTCCTTTTAGTTCGTGAGGTATCTTGCATCCCTTTGCCAAGCTGCGTGCTGTCGCTTCATCGAGGTCTGCAAAAGTGCTGCCATGCAGATCCATACTCTGCAGCGGTGCAGAACGAATCGGAATGCAGTCGGCACGCCGGGCTATAAGTAAAACTGGCGCAATTCCAAGCGCGAGGGCAAGTAATAATCTCGGTGTCATTATGGTCAAAATCGTATCAGAACAATGTTGATCTGGATGCCAAATAGTGGAGGAGCCTTGTACCCTTAGAGCTATGCGCTACGGTTTCTGGCTACCCGTCTTCGGCGGCTGGCTTCGCAACATCGACGACGAACAGATGCCCGCCACCTGGGACTATGTGCGGGAGCTCACGCTCCAGGCCGAAGACCTCGGCTATGACCTCACTCTCATCGCTGAGCTGAATCTCAACGACATCAAGGGAGTCGAAGCCGACTCACTCGATGCCTGGACGACCACCGCCGCGCTCGCTGCTGTCACCAGAAAGCTCGAGCTGATGATCGCGGTGCGTCCCACTTTCCATAATCCTGCGCTGCTCGCTAAGCAGGCTGCCTGCCTCGACCGCATCAGCGGAGGCCGACTCACGCTTAACGTCGTCAGTAGCTGGTGGCGGGACGAGGCTACCAAGTACGGCATCCCCTTCGATGAGCACGACGACCGCTACGCCCGCACCGAAGAATGGCTCGATGTGCTGCAGAGCTGCTGGCGTCAGCAGCACACCTCGCATAGCGGTCGCTTCTACAACGTAGATGACAACATCCTTAGCCCCAAACCTCTGCCACACCGCACCTACTCCGGCTACGAAACGCTGGGTGCCCCATCTTTGCCTGCAGCTTCATCGCAGGCTGAGGTGGGTTCGCAGACTTTCTCAGGCCTCCCCACCCTCTACGCCGGTGGTGAATCCGAGACCGCGAAGAACCTCATCGCCGCCAAATGCGATGCCTATCTCATGCACGGCGATGACCCCAACACCATCGCCGCCAAAATTGCTGACATGCAGGCCCGCCGCGCGACGCATCCACATCTCGCTCCTCTGCTCTTCGGCGTCACCGGCTATTGCATCGTGCGCGATAGCGAGTCGGAAGCGAACAAGGAAGTCGACCGCATCTGCCAGCAGCCCGAACCCTCGCAATCCCCCGCCGGTTACGCTAACTTTCAGCAGTGGACGACCGGCTCGCAGCTTGAAAAGAAGCTCAGCCTGCGCGACTACTCTGTCTCCAACCGAGGTCTACACTCCGGCCTCGTCGGCACACCCGAGCAGGTGAAGCAGCGCCTCGCGGACTTCGAAGGCGCAGGTTGCTCCCTCGTCCTGCTGCAATCCTCGCCGCAGCACACCGAGATGGCCCGCTTCGCCAAACAGGTCATGCAACGTGTCTAGACCTCACGCTTGAAACGCGTTTCGAAACGAACGCGGCGTCTGTCTCTTCAAAGCCTTGAACTGCCGGTTGAAGTTGGCAAGATTGTTGTATCCGGTCTCCTCCGCAATCAGCGCTATGGGCTTCGCCGAATTCAGCAATAGCGCACAAGCGTGTCCCACTCGCAGCTGCGTCACATATGCGCTGATGGTCATGCCCGTCTGTAGCTTGAACAAGCGGTGCAGGGAACTGCGGCTCAACGCTGCCAACTTGCTCAGTGTCTCGATAGGGGTCTCATCCCGGTAATGCGTGTGGAGGTGACCAATCACGCGTCCGATCCGTTCCTCGGTTCCACCCGGAAAGCTCTGCGTTTGATTCGCAGCAGAGGTCAGGTAGGCGCTTTCCTCATCTGCCGCAAGAGCCAGCAAGACCTGCAACAGAGCTACCAGCCGCTCCGCAGCCGGCTGTGTGGGCATGGCGCGGATTATCGTTTGCACACGCGCCCTCGTCGTTTCAGCAAACGTCAAAGCGCGCGAGGACCGCTCCAGCAATCTCAGGACCGGCCTCAGTTCAATGTGCGGCTCAATCATCCCTTTGACGAATTCATCGCTGAACCACAGCACCAAGGCCTGATGCCGGGCACCCTCCTGCACATCTTCGCTCGAGCACCAGGTATGCGGGATCTTTGGTCCGATCAGCACCAGGTCGCCGTGGTCATAGAACGAAAGGTTATCGCCCACAAACCTTTGGCCGCGGCTGTTCAAGGTAAGCGTCAGTTCATACTCGCTGTTGTAGTGCCACTCGAACGGGATCGAATCGAGTTGCCGGTCGAAGAGCACCCAGGAGGAATCCTTCGGCGCAGCGATATGTTCGAGATAGGGTTTCATCCTTGCTTCCCAGCGACCAAATCATACCCGTCAAGCCGGCCTGAATGGGATTCCAGTACCAGTTTTTGCCATGCAAAGCCAACATCTTGTCGTATGCGACTTCTAAAGTGGGTGGGTCGCGCAACTCACCTCGAGGTCCATCATGAACGTCACCGCTGAAGTCACCAAACCGTTATCCACCAAGCCAGGCGAGAACAGTCTCACCGCGAATGCCGTCGGAACCCAACTCAGTAAGATCAAAAAGCATCTTCCGCTCAGAGTGCTTTCTGCTGCCGATTTTGAACACTGGCAGACATACGGGTTCGTCGTTGTGAAGCAGGCTGTCCCTGCCGAAAACGTGGAGCGCCTCAAGAGCTTTCTCTGGGAGTTCCAGGAGATGGATCCGAACGACGTTGAAAGCTGGTACAAGCCGCAGCTGCGCGACCATGCCATGCGTGAACTCAACAACTCCGGCATGGTCGAGGTCTACAACCACCAGACGCTCTGGGACAATCGTCAATCGCAGCGCGTCTACGACGCCTTCGTCGATATCTGGGACCGCGAAGATCTGTGGGTCACCATCGACCGCGCCAACCTCAACACGCCCAATCGCAGTGGCCGAGCGTTCGCCGGTTTCATCCATACCGACGTCGACACCACGCTAGAGCCGCCACCCATCAACGTGCAGGGAGTCCTCTCGCTCGTTGATGTCGACGGAGAAACCGGCGGCTTCCAATGCGTGCCAGAGCTCTTCCATCACTTCGAGGAGTGGAAGGCTGCCCAGCCTGTGGATCGCGATGGCTTCAAGCCGGACATTACCGGCTATGACGTCTATCCTGTCCCGATGAAGGCAGGCGACCTGATGCTCTTCAACAGCCTGCTCGCCCATGGCATCCGCCCCAACACCTCAGAAAACAAGGTGCGCATGGCGCAGTACATCTCCATGATGCCGGCTGCCGAGGCGAATCAATCGCTTCGTGACCTGCGCGTCGGCTCCTGGCGTGAACGCCGCGCCCCGGAAGGATTTGCCTTTCCCGGTGATCCTCGCGAATGGGAGCGCACCAGGTATCCGTCGGCTGAACTTACCCCACTGGGACGCAAGCTTCTCGGCCTCGACTCCTGGCAACAGTAGACGAGCCCAGATTCGCTGATTCTCGAAGTGTCCGTTCGTGCGCGGTGCACCAGCGCATGAACGGCACTCGTTTGCGCTTGGCTCTACGACAGCGTTCACCATTAGTTGGCGGTTGCAACATACAGCGCAAACCACGTACCCTTCAGCGCATGATGAATCGCCGTCAATTCGTGCTCACTGCCGCAGCTGCCGCTACCCTCCCGCGCTTCACCTTCGCGCAGGCTTCGGCATCCGGTCTTATTCTGCATACCGACAAACCCGGTGCCATCGTGCCGAACAACTTCGTCGGCCTCTCCTACGAGACGCAGCAGCTATCCGAGCCTGAATACTTTTCCGCCGCGAACACCGGCCTCGTGGCGCAATTCAAAGCACTCGCTCCGCATGGCGTTCTTCGTCTCGGTGGCAACACCTCCGATTATGGCTACTGGAAACCCACCCCGACCTCGACCCCGCCGCCGCGTCCCAAGCGCGACTATAAGATCGGCGACCCACCACCCGATCTCTACTACGGCGTCACGCCCGAAGCCGTGAAAAACCTGCGCGCCTTTCTCGATGCCACCGGCTGGACATGCCTCTACGGCATCAACCTCGGTACCAACACACCTGCACTCGCTGCCGACGAAGCCGCCTTCGTTTACAAGACTCTCGGAGGCACGTCTGAAGGAGGCAAGCTCGAGTATCTGCAGGTCGGCAACGAGGCTGACCGCTTCGCCACGACCATCCGCGACCCAAAGCTCACCGGCCATCCGTGGAACGCCGATGCCTTTCTCGCCGAGTGGCTTACCTTTGCCAACGCCATCATCGCTCGCGTGCCCAACGCGAAGTTCGGTCTGCCGGATGTCGCCAGCAACGCGGAATGGATTACCGCCGTCGGCGATCGCCTCAAGGACAATCCCATCCGTTCGCATGTTGCGGGCATCTCGCATCACTACTACATCGGTGGACCGCCTTCGAACCCCGCGATGACGATCCAGAAGATCCTCACCACCGATCCGCGCGTTCGCAAGGACGCAGCTCTCGTCATGGCGTCTGCCGACAAGCTCCATACGCAATACCGCATGACCGAAGGTAATACCTGCTTCCGCGGCGGCAAGCCCGGCGTCTCCGATGTCTTCGCCGCTGCGCTCTGGTCTGCCGACTACATGCTCACGCTCGCCTCGCTCGGCTACGCTGGCGTCAATCTCCACGGAGGCGACGGCCAGATGGTCGCAAACTCTCTCGGCGGCAAACTTCCCGGCGATGAACTCGTCCTCGCCGAGCATGGTGACCCCACGACGCACCCTCATCCGTACTACACGCCGATTGCGCATATCGGAGATGAGTATCTTCTGGAGCCCGTCGCCTACGGCATGAAGTTCGCCGGCCTCTTCGCAGGCTCAACCATCGTCCCTGTCGACTTCAACCCCGGCGCCGTCAACGCCACAGCCTACGCGGCCAAGCGTCCCGACGGCAACCTCCTGGTCGCCTTCATCAATAAAGACCTCACGCAGCCGCTTCCACTGCCTGCGACCCCACAGAGCAACTGGGTTCCCAGCTACGTGCTTTCGGCCTCATCCCCCAACGCCCGCGAGGCAACTCTCACGGATACCAACCGCACGCGGCTCACGGCGATCCCACCTGCGACAGCTGTCCTCTTCGGCCAGATTCGGTAGATTCTTATTTTGTCTCTCGCAGAGCCTGCGCAAGACTCGGCGCAGGCTTTTCGTCGTACGCCTTCAAACACATGTGAGCCTGGAACCAGATGTACCCCGGCGTCGGTCCCAGTTGTTCATAGTTTGTATTGAAGTAAGTCTCGGCATTCTGCCCCTCCGGCACCGGATTCGGCCACCTCGTTACGATCGCCTCGAATACGGGGCGCTGGTGCTCGATCACGGAAGGATCATGCTCTTTCCAGTACGCAGCTGCGATTCGGTCCGCGCCAAACTCCAGCGCGTAGGGCTTCATCACATTGCTGACCTTCTGGCATTCCTGCCACCAATGTCCCATCTCGTGTACGAAAACCCAGTGATGCGCCCCATCTTCAAACTCCGCGCGCGCCATCTCATCCGTGCTGTTCGGTCCCATGAATTTGTGAAAAAGCGCCCGCTCTCCATCCGTCATCTGTGTCCATGAAGAAGTCTTCAACTCATTGGTCGACGGCTCGTAACTCCCAAAGGAAGGGACATCGACGATGAGCAGTCTGGGCGCGGCGATCGGGCAGGTAAAGCCGGCATCGTGGACGGCTTTTACGAACGCATCGCGCATCGCGGTCATCTGTACCCGCGTAGCTTCGACCTCTCGTGCATCCACCTTCACGGACTGCGCCGACGCTCCCGCACACATCACGACGGCGGCAGCGACCGCAAATATTACCCGAACAGCCTTGAACATAAAGTCTCCTCAAACGAGTCAATGCGCTCATGCTATCTGCGATTCCGTCGCTGTGAACAATAAAATCGGCGCTAAGTATGCGCCATCAGTGCGCGGCAATGGCGAGCCATCTGCAGCTCTTCTTCGGCCTTCATCACTTGTACCTTCGAACTACCCAAGCCAAGCCCAACGAATGCCAGACTCTCGCATACCTTCGCTCGAATCACCTCGCTGTGCTCGCCAATCCCACCGGTAAACACCAGCAGATCGACACCACCCATCAGCGCGGCATAAGCTCCAACATACTTCCGCACCGCCGTCGCAAACGCATCCACCGCAAACTTTGCAGCCGCATCGTCACGCTTTAGCAGAGCCTGCATATCGCTCTCGCCATCGGACAACCCCTTCAAGCCGCACGCATGGTTCAGCAACTCTTCCAGAGCATCCGCATCCATCTTCTCTGCACGCATCAAGTACAGCAGCACGCCCGGATCAAGATCACCACTCCGTGTCGCCATCGGGAGCCCGCCCGTCGGCGTCAGTCCCATCGACGTGTCGATCGACTTACCCTCGCGCACAGCGCACACACTTGACCCACTACCAAGATGCGCAAACACCGCGCGCTGCGGGATTGAACCGCCAAGCCGATACACCAGCGATTCATACGAAAGCCCATGAAACCCATACCGCATCACGCCCTGCATAAAGTACTTCTGAGGCAGCGGCAGATGCGATGCAACCTCTGGCATCGTGCGATGGAACGCATCATCGAAGCAAGCATAGTGCGGACAATCCTTGAAGATTTCCTGCGCCTCTTTGATCAGCTTCAAGGCCTGCGACACATGCAGCGGAGCGAAATGCTCCGCTGCCGCAAGCTGCTCCAGCACCTCAGGCGTTATGAGTTGATGCTCGCGCAACTTGGGTCCGCCATGCACAACCCGATGCCCCACCGCACCAACTGGCTCATCAAGATGCTTCTCCAGCACGCCAGCGATGGTCTTCAGGGCCTCTTGCTGCGACTCCAACACATGATCCTGCTCATACAAGGTCTTGCCATCGGCGCTCTTCAACGACAAGCTTCCTTCGTTGCGGCCGATGCCCTCCGCGCTGCCGTTGAACAGTGCCTCTTCGTCCTCAGCTCCGCATTGAAACACGCCGAACTTCAACGACGAAGAGCCGCTGTTCAACACCAGAATCGTCTTCTTGGCATTCATATCAGCGCCGCTCATCAGCCCTTCCAAGTCCAGTCGGTGATCTCCTTGCGGTCGATCCCTTCGGCATGTGCATAGTTCATGCTGTCTGTGATCTGATCCTTCAACCAGTCCTTCAAATGTGCTGCCGTCATCTGCAATCTCGGCACTCGGTCAATCACGTCGATGCATAGGTTGAAGCGGTCGATCTGGTTGATCATCGCCAGCTCGAATGGCGTGTTGATGCTGCCCTTCTCCTTGTATCCGCGCACATGGAAGTTCTCATGATTGTGGCGCTTGTAGGCGAGCTTATGAATGAGCGAAGGATAGCTGTGGAAGTTGAAGACGACTGGCTTGTCCTTCGTGAACAGGGAATCGAAGTCGCGATCCGAAAGCCCATGCGGATGCGCATGCTCCGGCATCAATCGGAAAAGGTCCACCACATTCACAAACCGAATCTTAAGATCCGGCACCTTTTTCTTCAGGATCTCTACTGCGGCCAGGCTCTCCATTGTCGGAATGTCACCCGCGCAAGCCATCACTACATCTGGCTCAACGCCCTGGTCCGTGCTCGCCCAGTCCCATGTGCCGATGCCCTTTGTGCAATGGTCGACAGCTTCATCCATGTTCAGATACACCAGATGCTTCTGTTTATCTGCCACAATCACGTTGATATAGTCTCGCGACCGCAAGCAGTGGTCTGTCACACTCAGCAGGCAGTTTGCATCGGGCGGAAGATAGATGCGCACCACGTCTGGGCTCTTGTTTGTGACTACATCAAGAAAGCCTGGGTCCTGGTGTGTAAATCCGTTGTGGTCCTGCCGCCACACCAGCGACGTAATCAGCAGATTCAGCGAAGGCACCGGAGCTCGCCAGCTCAACTCGTTTTTCGCCTTCTCCAGCCACTTCGCATGCTGGTTGAACATCGAATCGATCACGTGCACGAACGCCTCGTAGGTCGACAGCAGTCCGTGGCGTCCAGTAAGCACGTACCCTTCGAACCAGCCCTCGAGCGTATGCTCGCTCAGCATCTCCATCACGCGGCCGTCGAGTGAAATCTCTGTGCCGTCCGCATCCTCCGGCAGATACTCTTCGTTCCACACCTTCTTCGAAGCCTTGTAGATGCCGTCCAACTTGTTTGAAGCTGTCTCATCCGGGCCGAACACGCGGAAGCTGTTCATGTTCTTCCGCATCACCTCTGCAAGAAACACAGCCAGCGCCGCCGTCGGTGACTCTGACGTCTGTCCATGCACCTTGATCTTTACGGCGTAGTCTTCGAACTTCGGTAAATCAAGCGACCTGCGCAAAAGACCACCGTTTGCATGAGGGTTCGCCGAGATGCGTCGATCGCCAACAGGTGCAAGCTCACGCAGCTCCTCTACAAAGCGGCCGTTCTCATCGAACAGTTCCTCCGGCTTGTAGCTCTTCATCCAGTCTTCAACAATCTTCAGGTTCGTCGGGTTCGTCTGCGGGTCGAGCACCGGCACCTGGTGCGCTCGCCAGAAGCCTTCGACCTTGTGCCCGTCGACCTCCTTCGGCCCCGTCCATCCCTTGGGTGACTTCAGCACAATCATCGGCCAGATCGGTCGTGTTGCATCGCCGGTACTGCGCGCCTTGTCTTGTATCTCGCGAATCCGCAGCACGACCTTCTCGAGTGTTGCGGCCATCAACTGGTGCATCGTGTCGGGATCGTCGCCTTCCACGAAGTACGGCTCATAGCCATACCCACGCATCAGCTGTTCCAACTCCTGCTGCGGAATGCGGGCAAGGATCGTCGGGTTCGCAATCTTGTAGCCGTTCAAATGCAGAATCGGCAGCACCGCGCCATCGCGGATGGGGTTCATAAACTTGTTCGAGTGCCACGAAGTCGCCAGCGGTCCTGTCTCCGATTCGCCATCACCCACCACTACCGTCACGATCAGGTCCGGATTATCGAAGGCAGCGCCAAAGCCGTGCGAAAGACTGTAGCCCAACTCGCCGCCCTCATGGATCGAGCCGGGTGTCTCCGGCGTGCAATGACTGCCGATGCCGCCCGGGAACGAGAACTGCTTGAAGAACTGCAGCAGACCCGCCTCATCCATGCTGCGGTCCGGATAAATCTCTGAATAGTGACCCTCAAGATAGCTATTCGCCAGCGTTGCCGGAGCGCCATGCCCAGGCCCAGCGATGTACATCATGTTCAGGTCATACTTTTTGATCAGCCGGTTCAGGTGGACCCACACCATCGACTGACCAGGATCCGATCCCCAGTGTCCCAGCAGCCGGTTCTTGATGTGCTCCGGCTTCAGCGGCTCCTTCAACAGAGGATTCGCTCGCAGGTAAATCATCCCGGCAGAAAGATAGTTGCACGCACGCCAGTACGCGTTCATCTTGCGAAGCTCTTCAGGTGTCAGCGGGCTTTCAGTCGTCGAGGTCATCGGTTCTCCTGTGTGGTAGGTCGAGCGCGAGCGCATTCAGGTTGGATCAGGCGGCAAACATTCTTCAGATCTTGACCTTTGACCCTAAGCCTAAGACAGTTCCGCCCTGCGCGATGTGATGGGGGACACGATAGATCGGTCTGCACAGTCTGATGCTGTAAACACCTCGCAGGTGCCACCCTGTCCGCCGTATTCTGCGTCTACACTCTCAACATGTGCGGAATCGTCGGATACATCGGTCCAAAAGCTTGCGTCCCAGTCATCATGGAAGGCCTAGCCCGCCTCGAATACCGCGGATATGACTCCGCTGGCATCGCCGTCGCTGGTGGCGGCCACCCGCTGCAGCTTCGCCGCGCGCCAGGTAAGCTCCGCAACCTCGCCGAAATCCTCGCCAAAGACCCCGTCCAGGGCACCTACGGCATAGGCCACACCCGCTGGGCCACCCACGGCCGTCCCACCGAGGAAAACGCGCATCCGCACCGCGACGGCACCGGCACCCTCGTCGTCGTGCACAACGGCATCGTTGAAAACTATCTCCAGCTCAAAACGGCCCTCATGGCGCGCGGCCACAAGTTCCGCTCCGAGACCGACACCGAAATCATCGCCCACGTTATTCAGGATGAGCTCGAGCTCGCCGCAGGAAGCCCCCCGCGCCTCACCAACACCGACGCAGCCGACTCCAACACCAACGTCGCCGTCATCGAAGGCACACTCCCGCAGTCGCTCTCGCTCGAAGAAGCCGTCCGCCGCGCCGTCAAACGCCTCACCGGAGCCTTCGCCATCGGTGTGCTCTCCGCCGCCGAGCCCGACAAGCTCGTCGCCGCGCGCTTCGGCCCGCCCGCCGTGCTCGGCATCGGCGACGGCGAGTTCTTCCTCGCCTCCGACGTCCCCGGCATCCTCCACCACACCCGCGATATCTACTTCCTGCAGGACGGCGAGGTCGCGACCCTCACCACCGCTGGCATCCTCCTCACCGACTTCTCCGGCAAGCCGCTCGAGCTCAAGCCACAGCGGATCACATGGGACCCCATCCAGGCCGAAAAAGCCGGCTACAAGCACTTCATGCTCAAGGAGATCAACGAGCAGCCCCGCGCCGTTCGCGACACCACGCTCGGCCGCGTCTCCCTCGACACCGGCAAGGTCTTCCTGCCCGACATGAAGATCACCGAAGCCGAGTTCAAGGCCGCCACCGGCATCACCATCGCCGCCTGCGGCACCAGCTGGCACTCCGGCCTCGCGGGCAAGTTCATGATCGAGCGCCTCGCCCGCCTCCCCGTCGACGTCGACTACGCCAGCGAGTACCGCTACCGCGACCCCATCCCGAACCCGCTCGAACTCGGCCTGCTCATCACCCAGTCCGGCGAAACCGCCGACACCATCGCCGCGCAGCACGAGCTCATCGCCAAGGGCTCAAAGACGCTCGCCATCTGCAACGTCGTCGGCTCCGCCGTCACCCGCCTCGCCGCCGGAGTCATCACCACCAACGCCGGCCCCGAGATCGGCGTCGCCAGCACCAAGGCCTTCACCGCGCAGCTCACCGCGCTCTTCACCCTCGCGCTCTATCTCGCGCAGGTGCGCGGCACCGTCACGGAAGAGGAATCCCGCAAGCTCGTTACGCAGCTCTCCCTCATCCCCGGCAAGCTCGAAATCATCCTCCGCTCGGTCGACGACCAGTGCTGCGACCTCGCCAAGCACTTCTCGACAGCGCGGGATTTTCTGTTCCTTGGCCGCGGCATCCACTACCCCATCGCCCTCGAAGGCGCGCTCAAGCTCAAGGAGATCTCCTACATCCACGCCGAAGGCTACCCCGCCGGCGAGATGAAGCACGGCCCCAACGCCCTCATCGACGAAACCCTCCCCGTCGTCTGCATCGCCACCAAAGACCCCGCCGACCCCAGCTCCGTCCTCAAGTACGAAAAAACCCTCTCCAACATCCAGGAAGTCACCGCCCGCTCCGGCCGAGTCATCGCCATAGCCATCGAAGGCGACCTCCACATCCAGCAACTCGTCGAACACGTCATCTACATCCCCCCCACCCACGAACTCCTTCTCCCCATCCTCGAAACCGTCCCCCTCCAGCTCCTCGCCTACCATATCGCCGTAAGACGAGGCTGCGACGTGGATCAGCCAAGGAATCTGGCGAAGAGCGTAACTGTGGAATAAGTTGCGAACAAATGTGTTGCGCCGCGAATATCTACTTGGTAGCTTAGTACGCATTCTAGGAGAATGCAGTGACTCAGAAGCTCAGCACGGCGGAGCTTAATAGCGCAATCCGTCTTCTCAAAAAGCATTCGAGCCTGAACGCTGTCTCGACCTTTCTCAAGAAGCGAGGCCTCTCTTACTCTGCTACGTCGTGGGAAAGTATGCGCGACGATAGGCTCAAACCTTACCTCGATAACGGCGATCTCGACCGTGGTGACATTCTTCAGCTACTGCGTGATGCAGAAGAGTTCGGTCGTCAACACGTGTTCCTATACAGGACAACGAGAACCGAGGCCGGAGAGCTGACAAACGCACAATCGCTGCGAAAGCGCCTTACTAAAATGAACGTGCTTGATGCGATGGATACGCCTCGCATAGTTGAAGCAGCGCCTGGGCTGCAACTTGTGGAGGCGCGGATTGAGCAGACGCCGTCAGGAAATACCTTCACTGCGAAGTTCGTAGATGTGCGAACGTACATGGTTCAGGTCAGCAAGGTGAACGAAGGCGATGAACAAGTTGTTCGTTCAAGACCGGCAAATGACCGCGCAGTGAACATCTTTAGAGTTTCCGCCGATGGAAATACCGAAGTGCGAATCCAGTCGTTCCGGAACGCTATGGACTACCCGGCTGAGGTCGAGAAAGTTTTCGGCAAACTGGCGGGGATCGTCGATCGTCTGTTGTATGAAGATTTCTCATTGAACAAGGCCCGTCGGTATCTCCTTGAAAATGGAGCCAATCTTTCTTCCTCAATTAAGTTCGGTTCAGGTACGGTTCGCTCCAAAAAAGGAGCTCCGGTTAATTTTGCGACAGCGAACTGGAACGAGAACTTATTTGGGTCGGGTGACGATGAAGTTGAGGCCGCAATGTCCGCTATTCTAAATAAAGCGGGAGCGAGAGCTCGCTGCGATATCGTTAACTGCACTTGGCTGAAGAATCCAGGTGCGGGACTGGCGTCGGACATCCACACACTGATTGCTGGAAAGAGTAATGAGTTTTGGGTCGTGCCTCAATGCGAGAAGGCGGACTACGAATATGTTCTGGGGAAAATCATCAGCTACGCGAAATGAAGGCGACGAGCAGCAACAGCTGATTGGCGTTTTTGAACACGCTGGTGCAGGTGAGCTCTTCACGCTAGATGACATTACCGAGCGACTGCATTCCATGCGTCGCGACAGAGTCGCGTATTGGCTTGGTGAGTTGGCAGCTCGTCGCGTGATAGATCAATTCGTCACAGTAATCTCTCCGGCTACAAATGGCGGAATTGATCGTTTTGATCGGTTAGATCAAGTCCCTACCGAGATCTTTGATCCTTTTCAGTTGAAGGACATAGAAGTGGGACCGGGATCCGTTCGCGTCTACTTTACAAAACATCAGGAAGCCACTGAGCGCGCTTAATCTTTGGAGCAGACGTGCCGCAAAGTGATTGGACCATCGAGCAATACAGTTACGAGCTAGCGATAGCAGCCACGAAACTAGAGGGCTTCACGAATAGAGAGCCAACGATAGAAGAAATCCAAGCGGTCATCGGGCATTTCCCGATTCAACATCGCTTGACGGCGTTTTCGTGCCTACAGAGTATGCAGCACCGCGTTACGCTAAGGAGATATGCAATGGATCGTGAACATGGCAGGGAGATTCGTGCTTTTTGGACAGGTGTGGGAGGCTTGGTTCTAGCCCTTTGCGCCAGCGCTTACTTGAAGGAAAAGGATCCCACCACCCTCCTCGTGCTGCGCGTCATCGCAGGCGTATCTGTTGGTCTATGTATCGCGTTCATACCCGGTTTTTTCTCGCTTGAAACAAGTGTTGAAAGGCCTGGAGTAAAAATAGCGTTCCGAGCGACCGGCGCTTTGGCCGCGGTAGTCATGATCTATTTCTTTGATCCTGGTTGGGTGAGCAGCCTTGCTCGTTAATAACAGCAGTCTGCAAATGAGAAGCGTTATGAAGAACTCAAACGTTACAGGTGACATTGAGTCGGTAGACGCCGTTCCGCTCACACCCCGCAAGCTCGAGTTCTCCAAAGCCGTCCGAGGCAATACTACGAGCGCATGCAGGAAGGCACGAACGTCGTCCTCATCGCGCCCAACCTCATGGAAGCCTTCCCCGATTCAGACGCCGTCAACGACGCCCTGCGCAAGTTTCAGGCGATGAGTGCTGAGAAGCACGTATAGAGCAGACGGGTGCCCCACATCTCGCTCCTGAGATGTGGGTTCGCAGGATGCTGGTGCAGCGCCCCCGCCTCTAAGAGAACGACATCTCAAACGCCACACCCGAGTAATCTACCCGCGGCGCAAGTTGCCGGTTCGATCCCTGCTCAAAGTGGACCAGCCCATAGCGCTCCATCGTCCGCAGTGTGCGCGACAGGTTCGACGGCGCACGGCCCGACCGCTCCGCCAGCTCTACCAGCGACTTCGGCTCCGTCTCCAGGATCAGCTTGAGCAACGCCCGGTTCTCCTCCGACAGCACCTGCGACATCGACTTCACCGACTCAAACCAGACCTTCGGCTCGTCCTTCGCGGGCACGTACTCGCCCTTCGCGATGGCCAGCGTCCGCGCCTTGTACTTCTCTCGGGGTAGGATTCCGATCTTCAACGACTTCACGGCTTGGCTCCTCTCTCCTTCAAAATCACATCGACCTCTGTCCAGAAGTCAGTCAGCAGTGTCACGGCATCCTGGTAGTCGTAAAAGCGGACACGCTCACCCTTGTGCTTGTGGTCGTACTCAATGCGCGTGCGAGCGCCGGGGCCGGAGCCTTCACGGATCGCGTGGGCGTTATCGAAACCCAGCAGACGCTCCCCATCGCCATCATGCAACGTCAGCGAGTAGTCCAGGCCGTGGGGACGCTCCGGCGTGGAAGGCATACGCTTCACCTCAAACTTCACCCAGAAACCACCCTCAACGACGAACCGCTCACCATCGAGAAGAAGCAGGGTATCGAGGCTCGGATCGTGCTTCACTTCTCGATACTATCACCAGATGATAACTGCTTCCATCTGCCGTTTCCCCGAAATCCCTGGGAACCACAGCCCCACCCCACGCGTATCTCCTCTCGAACCGCAATCGAAGGAGACCCTCATGCGCCTCAACACCCTCATCTCCGCCGCCGCGCTCTGCGCCGCCGCTAGCCTCTCGCTCCACGCCCAGTCCGCTAAGCCCTGCACCGACGACAACGGCGGTGACCACAGCTTCCTCGCCCGCGTCATGGGCGGCGGTGAGCAGGTCTGCGAGGTCCGCTCCGCCACCTTCCCCCTCGCTGGCGGACACCTCAACGTCAACGGCCAGAACGGCGGCATCGAGGTCATCGGCGAAGACCGCCACGACATCTACCTCGAAGCCCGTGTCACCGCCCGCGCCGGCAGCCAGTCCGAGGCCGCCTCGCTCCTGCACGAGGTCTCCGTCTCGACCGGCGGCACCGTCGAAGCCCACGGCCCCCAGACCCACGGCGGCCGCAGCTGGTCGGTCAGCTTCAAGCTCCGCGTCCCGCATAACCTTGCTGGCAACTTCCACACCATGAACGGCGGCCTCTCGCTCGTCGCGCTCAACGGAGCCATCCGCGGCGAAACCACCAACGGCGGCGTCCACTTCGAGCATCTCGCTGGAGATGTCCACCTCACCACCACCAACGGCGGCATCCACGCCTCGCTCGACGGCCCCGGCTGGCAGGGAAGCGGCCTCTCCGCCACCACGACCAACGGCGGCGTCGAGATCAGCGCGCCCGCGAACTACTCCGCCCACCTGGTGGCCAGCACCACCAATGGCGGCACGCACATCAACCTCCCCGGCGCAGATCAGTCCGGCATCCACCGCCGCGACATCGACACCAAGCTGGGCAACGGCGGCCCCACCATCCAGTTTGAAACCACCAACGGCGGCATCTCCATCAACTAATCACGAACCAGCCAAAGCTGGGTGCCCCATGTCTCGATTCTGAGGCATGGGGTTTTTTCTTGATGCCGCAACTTTATCTCCTGAGCGGGTCTATGCGAGCGTGGGCAGTTTGCCCGTAAAGGAGTGTCGATGAAGAAGATCCTCGCAATATCCCTGCTCTCCGCAGCTGCCTTCGCGGCCGTTGGCTGCTCGCATCCGCAGCCGTACTACGCCGCGCCGCCTCCGGGCGTCCAGATCCACGATCAGGGCATCCACGATGGCTTTGAGGCCGCACGCAACGACGTGGCCGCTGGCCGTCCGCCGAACTTCGCCCACCACCCGCGCTTCCGCAATCCGCCCGTCCCCGGCCCCGCCTGGGGAGACTACCGCGACGGTTTCCGCCGGGGCTACGAACAGTTCCTCCACCAGGGACCGCCCCCACCACCTCCTCCACGCTACTAATTGGATGGAGCAGGGCACCGATTTAAAAGTCGGTGCCCTGTTTTTAGTGCACATTTAGTGCAATCCGAGGACCCCGGTCAACCCTTTGTGCATCAATACTTTGGCTCAAAAGTATGGGAGGGGAAGGGGGTACTTTTTAGTACCTTTCTGTCACCACAGGATGTCGCTTTACCCACCAGCAAGCTCCAGCTCCAGCCTGCGGAAACAGCGAGCTGCTGCAATCGACCATCGAAGTCCCATCGAAGTAATACGACTCTTTTCCACCCTTCATCTCGGCCGCAGTCATTTGGCTCACCTGAACTTGTCCCATTCCGCCGCCAGCTGCAACACGAGCCTTCCAGATCGCCCAATCGATCGGATACGCGGCAATCACCAGCACAATCAAGTACATAAGCCCGCGGACAATCAGGCCAATCACATACTTCTCCACTGACAAATTGATCTCGTTTGGCCTTCCCATCGCGCATTCTCCCGTTTCCACCAAACTATCAGCAACACCCGCGCATTGACGCGCAACTCCGCAGGTCCTACGCTGAACGTATGCTCATCACACCTTCGCAACTCGTCGACGAGCCACTCAAACTGGACGAAGTCATCGAACCAGGCACAATCGACTACGCTCCAGACATCGAACAGGTCGGGCCGCTCAAGGTCAAGGGAGAAGCCGATATTCTCCTCGAAAACCGCGGCCCGAAGAACATTGTTGAGGACATTCGCCTCCGCGCTCATGTCAAAGGCCACTTCACGCAGCAGTGTGCTCGCTGCATCGAACCTGTCCCTCAGAACGTAAATCTCGACTTCGACCTCATTTTTCGCCCCGGCGGCGCAGATGATGAGCCCGGAGAGCGAGCAATTTCGGAAGATGAGACAGAAATCGGTTATTATGGTTCAAGCGGTTTGTCGCTGGAAGACGCCGTTCGTGAGCAGGTAGTTTTAACTCTGCCCGGACGCACACTCTGTCAGCCTGACTGCAAGGGTCTTTGTCCGCACTGCGGCATCAATCGCAACCTCGCTACCTGCGAGTGCGCGGAGAAGCAGACTGATCCCCGGCTCGCTTTACTCGCTGGGCTCAAGGTCGGCACGAAAGCCTGATCAAGATAAAAGTAGCATCAAGATTTCGGCCTTGCGATGAACCTCGTTCTCGCGGCCCAGAAGAGGTTTCATCATGCCTAATCCGAAACGGCGCCACTCCAAGCAGCGCACCGCAAAGCGCCGCAGCCACGACTTCCTCACTCCGACCGGAGTTTCCAACTGCCCCAACTGTGGTGAGAAGAAGCTTCCTCACCGCGCTTGCAAGGCTTGCGGTCAGTACAAGGGTCGTGCGACCGTAGTTGCGAAGAACGCAGCTTAGTCTCTGTTCTCTAAAACAAACGCAGCGAAGCCCCTTCCATCTGTAGTGAAGCACTGATGCCAATCGACATCGTTCTTGACGCAATGGGGTCTGACAAGGCCCCTGATCCGGAGATTCGCGGCGCCATACTTGCTGCTCGCCACCTTGACGTCCGTGTCCACCTCGTGGGCCCGGAGGAGTTGGTGCGTCCGAAGCTGCGAGAGGCGCTGCGCGCTCATTCCGGCGGCAGAAAGCTGCCCATCTTTATAGTCCAGGCAAGCGAGTGGATCAGCATGGAGGACAAGGCCGCGCAGGCCGTCCGCTCCAAGCGCGATTCGTCGATGCGTGTTGGCCTGAAGATGGTGCGCGAAGGCCGTGCCAATGGTTTTGTCACCGCCGGTAACACTGGTGCGGCGATGGCTACCGCAAAGATGGTGCTTGGTTCCCTCGGTGGAGTCGATCGCCCCGCGCTGGCCAGCGTGCTGCCGACCTCGACGAAGAATCCGTGCGTCCTGCTGGATGTCGGTGCGAACGTCGATTGCGATCCAGAGAATCTCGTGCAGTTCGCGGTGATGGGCCAGCAATATTCCAAGAACGTGCTGCGCATCGCCAACCCCCGCGTCGGTCTGCTCTCCATCGGTGAAGAAGAGACCAAGGGCAACTCGCTCACGCGGGACACTTTCCCGTTATTGAAGGCACTTCCTCTCAACTTTCTGGGTAACGTAGAAGGTCGCGATCTTTACAACGGCGCTGCTGATGTTGTGGTGTGCGATGGCTTTATCGGCAACGTTGCGTTGAAGACCAGCGAAGGTCTTGCTCGGCTGGTGCGCTCGTCGCTGCGTGAGAGCCTGAAGTCGACGGTGACCTCGCAGGTGGGAGCTTTGCTGAGCAAGAAAGCCTTTGACAACTTCAAGAAGCGTCTCGACTACTCGGAATACGGCGGAGCGCCGCTGCTAGGTGTTCGCGGCGTCTGTATTGTGGGACATGGCTCTTCCAACGAGCGCGCGATCATGAATGCGATCCGCGTAGCCGCGGAGTTTGCCAAGGCTGACGTGAACAGCGGCATCGAAGCTGCGCTTGCGGCTCGCTAGAATAGCCGCAATTCCTCTGCAGTGTTCCAATGGGTATTGTGCGGTAAAAAAGTCGAAGGAGACGATTGCTATGGCGAGTCCCAAGTTTCTCGATCCACCCCCAGCGGCAGCAGGCGATAGCGGCGCGTTTGAACTTCTTCGTGTGTGGGTTGCCAATGAAGGGCAACACGTCTCTTTGCGCTCGGGTGTTTGGGAAGATCCGTTTGCGTGGGGTATTGTGCTGGCCGATCTGGCCCGACACATCGTCAACGCTGAGGCTATGCAGCGCAAGGAGTTCGATGAAGAGGCTTTTCTGGAGCGTCTGCTCGAAGGCTTTCAGGCCGAAATCGACTCACCCACCGATGAGCCTGAAGGCGAGCTGATGCAGTAGGCAACAGCTCGTTGGCTACATCACCCGCGCTACCCGTTCCAGCTCTGCCTGGATGTGTTCCACCGAGCACCGATTGCTGTCGATGCGTGCTACTAACTGCCGCGCCTCATGCTTCGAGACGCCATAGCCGCGACCGCTCAAAAAGTCCGCCACGATCTCAGCAGCCTGGAATGAATCCACCTGCGCTCCGGACAGCCTGGTATGCAGCATCATCAGCTCCATAGGAGCAAATCGTTCCACATCACAGATGTCTGTGGGTTCAGTCATAAAGTAGGTCCTCGTTTCATCCTGTTTCTTTGTGCTGCTCGACATGCAAGGAACGATCCCTATGTATGGTTGGAGTCGAAGCGACGGCAGCGGGTTGCAGCGGCGTCTTATTTGCAGCTCAACTACATGGCTCCTTTATCGGAGCTGCCTGTGTGTTCCTGTGCTGTGTCGCGCTAAGGTACATCGCTATCGCGTTGAGTAGCGTCGCCGTTTCCTCATAGCGAAGCCTCAGGGAGCTCGTACTCTCCGTTGTCGCGATATGCTGTAGGTATGACGTTTGGAACGGAAAAACCACGTGTATTGGACGGCATCGCCATCGCCGCCGAGATCAAGGCTGAAGTAGCACAACAGGTTACGGAGGCGCTTGCGCAGGGCTATACGCCGGGGCTCGCCGTGATCCTTGTAGGCGAGGTTCCTGCCTCGCAGATTTACGTTCGCAGCAAGGTGAAGACCTGCGGCGAGCTCGGGATCTATTCGGAGATGCTCACGCCTGTCGCTGAATCGACAACGGAAGAACTGCTGGCGCTGGTCGACTCGCTGAACAAGCGTGACGACATTGACGGCATCCTGATCCAGCTGCCTTTGCCCGCGCACGTCGACACCAATAAGTTGCTCGACGCCGTGCTGCCTGAGAAGGATGTCGATGGATTTCATCCGATCAATGCGGGTCGTCTGCTTAGCGGAGCTTCGCCGGATGAGGTGCTTGCTCCGTGCACGCCTGCGGGCATTATCGAGGTGCTGAAGCGCAGCAAGATCGCCATTGCTGGACAGAACGCCGTGGTGATCGGTCGCTCGAACATTGTTGGCAAGCCTGTCGCGTCGATGCTCATCAACGAGAGCGCGACGGTCACGATCTGTCACTCGAAGACGAAGGATCTGCCTGCTGTTACGCGTGAGGCGGACATTCTGATTGCTGCGATTGGAAGGCCTGGTTTTGTGACTGCCGATATGGTGAAGCCTGGAGCGACGATCATCGACGTGGGGATCAATCGGCTCGATAAGGCTGAGGATGTGGAGCGGTTCTTCCCCGGCAACGAGAAGCGCCGCGAGGGCTTTGAGAAGCGCGGCAGCAGCATCGTCGGCGATGTCGATCCTGCGGCGTTCGCGGTGTCGAGCGCGTTCACGCCGGTTCCGGGCGGAGTCGGCGCGCTGACCATTGCGATGCTGATGTCGAATACCGTGAAGGCTGCGAAGCTGCGGCGGAAGAGCTAGCTTCGATGCTCCGCGTCGGTCTGACGGGCGATCTTGGCAGCGGGAAGTCGACTGTTGCCAGGATGCTCGCTGAGCGCGGAGCGATCGTGCTCTCGTCCGACGAGATGGGCCGCGCGATGATGCAGCCTGGCGAAGCTGTGTTTGCGGCGATTGTCGAGCAGTTTGGAAGCGGTGTTGTCGCTGCGGCTGGAACGCTCGATCGCCGCAGGCTTGCGGAGCTGGCGTTCGATCCGCAAGCGCCGCGGGTGGAAGAGTTGAATGCGATTGTGCATCCTGCTGTTCTTGCGGCTCAGGCTGAAGCTGTGGCGAAGTTCGCAGGGACTGACAAAGTGGTGGTTGTCGAGTCGGCTTTGATCTTCAGTGCTTACGGAACGACGCCGGAAGAGCTGCGGTCGCGGTTTGATCGCGTTGTTCTGGTGGTTGCGCCGGAAGCGCAGAAGATTGCTCGCTATGTCGAGCGTGTCGCTGCTGGTCGAGAGCTTTCAGCCGAGGAGCGAGTTGCGCTTGAGGCTGATGCGCGGCGTAGATTGGCTTTGCAGCATACCGAAGTTCATGCGGCTGAGTGTCTTGTCGTTCAGAACGATGCGGATGTTGCGGAGCTGGCGGACCGGGTTTCGGCAGTCTGGGACGAGTTGGTAGGTACCCCCCTCTCCCCCCCATACTTTCGAGCTAAAGTCTTCAATCGATTGAGGTAAGACTGGACTTCGTGCGTCGCTAGAGAGACCTTCCTCTGACCGTGCCGTGGCCGTGTTCGACCCGTCTTTTCCTGCTTTTATCTCCTAATACCATTATAGAAAGCCGATACTTAGAAAGTGCATTTATTTTTCAAGCGTTTAGTGGCCTGTTTTGTTTGGTTTACGAGATGGCAGAGGCTCCTGGGGGCTTGACAGCATTTCAAGGCACTCGTCCTTAGATTGAGTTCAGCCCAAGCTCGTGAAGTCCGGAGTCGCTTTCAAGATTTCAATTGCCATTTCGTGTTGATGCGAGAAGAATGGTCGCCGGGCCCCGTATAGGCTTTGATCCTTCGTGGATGAGAGCGAACGACTTATACCGAGGAGCCTCGATGATCACGCCAAGCGATCTGAATGCGTACCTGGGCAAAAACATCTCTGCCATCTGCAATAACGGATTCGTTGCACCGAACGACAATCACTGCGCGCACTTTGTGAGCCATGCCATGAACTACAGGTTTGGCTACAACTGCCAGCTGGCTGGCCATGGAAAGAATCCGGGAATGAATATCAGGGTGCATGAGGTGTTCGCGAAGTGTCCCTCAGTGGGTGCCTGGGCAGACAGGCCGGCTACGCTGAGTCCCTGTCTGGTGTTTGTGACCGGCGCCAGCAACGTCAATGTTGCGAAGAAGGTGATGGAGAACATTCCTAAGAAGCATATTGGGATTTTTATCGGCGGGACAATCTGGCACTACTCGAATTCACACCACAAGGTGGTGACGCAGACGCCGGAGGAGTTCATCAAACATTACCCGACGGTGCAGGATAGCGCCCTGTTTTTTGGAGCGCTGATTCCATGAAGAGACATCTTGTTGCTTTGCTTGCGTGCTGCGCATGCCTTGCTTCGTGCAAGAGCGCATCGCGGTTTCTTCATCGGAATGATCCGGTGGTCATTGTTGACCGCGTGGCGGCGTTCGACCCGAAGGTGCCGCCGACGCATAAGGAGATTGTGCGAGCAGTGTTGCAGTTGCAGGATGTTGCGCTTGGCAGCGATGCTTCGTGTTCCGGGGTTGGCACCGATACGCGGGATGTAAATATAGGCGACTACCTGAGCGGTTTCCTGGCGGAGCAGAATGATCCGAAGGGCGGAAACTGGCTGGACATATCGGCGGTTGCGGCGGCAGCGGCAAATGGAGAGCCGCTATGGCGGAGCTCGGTAACGGTGCGCCACAGCGACGGGGACGATGTGTGGGGCTGGGGGGTACAGTTCGACCTGCGAGGCGCGGACCACACTGTGGTCAAAGGGTCGGTGCGCTGCACGGGAGCGGGGTAGTCCGGTGAGTCTGAGGCGCTGCTGGGGTGCTGGCTAAAAGGTGCGGACGATGAGGGCAGGGAACAGCGCCCTCGGGGTCCTTCGACTGCGTTTGTCGCAAGAAGCCGCGCCAAACTCCGCTCAGGATGACAGGTTTCTTTCTAAAGAACGCCGCGGCATCAGGGTTCACGCAAAGAGGCGGATGGCGGCGATGCCTGCGGCTCCGGCGGCTAGGCAGGCGGGAGTGTTTTCGTGGGTGATGCCACCGAGGGCTAGGACGGGGATGTCTCCAGCGGCGTGGACGGCGGCGGCGAGGGCTTTTAAGCCAATGCCAGGCTGGACGAGTTCGCCGGAGACGCGCTTTTCGAAGATGGGGCCGAAGAGGATGAGGTCGGGGGCGAGGGTGCGGGCTCGGGCGATGTCGGCGAGGCTGTGGCAGGAGAGGGAGATGCAGGGAGTAGGGAACAGGGAGTAGGGAGCAGCGGCGTAGAGGTGGCGGATTTCTGTGGGGGTGAGTTCGTCGGGGGCAGAGGTGAGGTGGACGCCGTGGGCGGGGGTGGCGAGGGCGATGTCGGCGCGGGAGTTGATGAGGAGGCGGGTGGGGGCGGTGGGAATTTCGGCGATGTCATGGAGAATGCATCGTGCGAGATCGAGGACCGCTCCTGCGGACAGGGACTTTGCGCGGAGTTGAATGTAGTCGACGCCGTCAGCGGCAAGACGACCTGCGTCTCCTATGAGGTATGAACCGTCGACGATGGCGTAGCGGAGCATCAAGATCAGAGTGTAGAGGAGACGGTGGATACAAGCGCAGACGCAGATTCGCTTCGGAGGGACAAAACGAAAGCAAAGGCCAATGCAGATTCCTTCGCTTCGCTACGGAATGACAAAAAGAGACAGACGCAGATTCCCCGTTCGACTTCGCTCAGGGCAGGCTCTTCGGGAACGACAAAACAAAAGAGCAGAGGCCAATGCAGATTCCTTCGCTTCGCTGCGGAATGACAAACGAAGACAGAGGCGGATGCCCTTCGGAATGATAAACAAAGGCAGAAGCAGATTCCCCGCGGGATGACAAGCGGCGGGAGCAGAAGCAGGTTTCCTTCGGGAATGACAGACAAAGAGTGGGAAGAATTTGGCTATGCGAATTGGTGGTCTATCGTAAGGCGGGGGTTTGACGAAAGAGGGCTATGATAGTTAGCGGTACCTTTTGTCGATAGAGCAACCAGCGTTTTGAAGTGGCGTCGAAGATGGCGTAACGTGTTGCGAGATGAGTGGGCCATAAGAAATCTACCGGAGTAGTCGACAGACAGATTTATGGCGAATGTTTACGACCTGATCGTGATTGGTTCTGGCCCAGCAGGGCAGCGTGCGGCTATCTATGGCGCCAAGATGGGCAAGAAGGTAGCTCTGGTGGAGATGCGCGAGGTGGTGGGTGGCGCGTGCATCAATACCGGAACAATCCCGTCGAAGACGATGCGGGAGGCGGTGCTGCATCTGTCGGGGTACAACTACAAGTCGATCTACGGTATGAACTACCGGGTGAAAGAACGGATCACGATGGCGGACCTGGCGTTCCGGGTGCAGCATGTGATCAAGACCGAGGTCGATGTGACCGAGGCGCAGCTTTCACGCAACAACATCGAGATGCTGGTGGGTGTGGCGAGCTTTGAAGATGCGACCCATGTGAAGGTGACCAACAGCAAGGGCTCGGCAATTTATGAAGCGAAGAACGTCCTGATCGCGACGGGTACGAAGCCGGCGGCGTCGGCGAAGGTGCCGATCAATGGCACGTCGATCGTGAACAGCGATCTGGTTCTGGACTTGCCGCAGCTGCCGAAGACGATGATCATCGTGGGCGGCGGTGTGATTGGCGTGGAGTACTGCTGTATGTTCGCCGCTCTGGGCGTGCGCGTAACGCTGATCGAGCGGCGGCCCCGTTTGCTGGAGTTTGCGGACCAGGAGATTGTGGAGGCGCTGAGCTATCACCTGCGGGATGCGCGTGTGACGATGCGTCTGAACGAAGAGGTGGAGTCGGTTGAGGAGACGCCGGAGGGTGGCGTCGTGGCGAACCTGGAGAGCAAGAAAAAGCTGCAGGGTGATGCGCTGCTGTATGCCGTGGGTCGGCAGGGCAATGTGGATGAGCTGAACCTGGCGGCTGCAGGGATTGAGTCGGATTCGCGCGGGCGTATCCCGGTGGACAAGGATTTCCGGACGAAGAATCCGGCGGTGTTTGCGGTGGGCGATGTGATTGGGTTCCCGTCGCTGGCGTCGGTGTCGATGGAGCAGGGACGCATTGCGGCGGCGCGCGCGTTTGGCGACAACAGCATTGTGAGCAATCCGAGCTTCTATCCGTATGGCATTTATACGATTCCGGAGATCAGCTTTATCGGCAAGACCGAGGAGCAGCTGACGGAGGAAGATGTGCCGTACGAGGTGGGTGTGGCGTACTACCGCGAGATTGCGCGTGGGCAGATCCGCGGCGATACGACAGGTCGTTTGAAGATCATCTTCCATCGCGAGAGCCATGCGCTGCTGGGAGTACACATCATTGGCGAAGGTGCCAGCGAGTTGCTGCACATTGGGCAAGCGGTGATGGCGTTGAATGGCAAGCTCGATTATTTTGTGGAGACAGTGTTCAACTATCCGACGCTGGCCGAGTGCTATAAGGTAGCGGCGTTCAATGGGTTGAATCGGGTGTCGAAGCTGGATTGAGGCAGGAAGTAGGGAACAGGGCGTAGGAAGACTGTGGGGGCGTGGCTTTTGTGGCTGCGCCCGTTCCTGTCTGAGGCTCGTCTGATGGAGTAATGGGGCTCAGGTTGTGAGCCGGATTGAGCGGTTATAGGCAAGGCCGATCGAAATGCGTTTGACGATGTGGGGTTGCGCAAGCTAGTGTCTCAGACTTGTATGCGCCGGTTGATGTCGCGGTGCATCTGAAATAGCTAAAACCGAAACAACAGAGTAAGACGGTTTGAGGGAGCTTCAAGACGATGAACGATAGGGGTGCAGCCGTGAGTGAAGCGACGCCAGTGATGAGTGAGTCCGCGAAGAGTGACGGGATGACGACGATCGGTGTGATTATGGCGGAGCGCCTGTATGCGGGTCTTGTGGTGGGACACGAGATTCTGGGCGATGTGGTGAGCCTGCCCCCGGCGCATGAGGCGATGGATGCCGACGACGACAACTCGATGGTGGAGATGCCGACCGATCAGGTGATCGAGTCGATCTGCAAGCTGGTGGTGCAGGTGGCGAAGGGGCGCGAGAGCGAGATCAAGGCGGTTGGCATTGCGGTGCCGGGGCTGATCCGGAATGGCGTGGTGGAAGAGGCTCCGAACCTGCCGCAGCTGAAGGGGGCGCGCATCGAGGCCAAGCTGACCGAGATACTGGCGAGCCATGGGCTGAAGGCGCTGGTGAACGTGTTGAACGATGCGGATGCTGTGGCTGCGGGACTGGCGAGCAAGCACGGCCGCATGGATGATTTTCTGCGGGTATGGACGATTGGGACGGGCATTGGTTTTGGGACGTATCCGTTTGCCGAGGGCGTGTGGGAGAACGGGCATACCGTGGTGACGCTGGATGAGAAGGAGAACTTCTGCGGCTGCGGCGGGCGGGGACATCTCGAGGGGATCATGGGGCATCGTTCGATGCGGCTGCGGTTTCTGGATATGGAGCCGGAAGAGGTGTTTGCCGAGGCGAACAAGAAAGATGCGGACCCGCGGTGCCTGGACTTCAAGAAGCTGTGGCACAAGGCGCTGGCAGCAGCGACGGCGAACAGCATCCATAGTCGAGGAGCGGGGCGGTTCTTTCTGACAGGCTACAACATGCGGTTTCTGGATTTGAATATGTTGAAGGATTATCTTCACCAGATGGTGAAGATGAGCCCGCTGCAGGGGTATGCGCTGGAGGTAGTGAACGATAGCCACGAGACGCGGGTGCTGGGAGCGGCAGTGGCGGCGGAGCAGGCGCTGGCGCGGTAGTACCGTGCAATGGTACATTGAGTTTCAATGATCGAGAGCTGGCGCGACGCGTGGCTGAGAGAGTTCTTCGTCAACGACACGTTTTCGAAGAAGCTACCCTCAGAGTTGCGCGATAGAGTCTTTCGAAATTTACAGATGATCGATGACGCTGGGAGCGACGCCGACCTGCGTACTCCGCCCAGTAATCATTTTGAGAAGCTGAGCGGCTCGCTCGAAGGATTTTGTTCCGTCCGTGTGAATGAGCGTTGGCGATTGATCTTCCAGTGGGATGGCGGCGACGCGCGAGAGCTATACCTCGATGACCATTCTTTTCGCTAGGGAGCAGAGTTATGTTGCAAACAAAACGTAAGCCGGTGTCGGTCGGAACGATCCTTGTGGAGGAGTTCCTTGAGCCGCTGGGATTGACGCAGGGGGAGCTCGCTGAACAGGCGGGTCTGCCGCGGAAGCATGTGAATGAGCTATGCCGCGACCGACGGGCGATGACGGCTGACACGGCGTTGATCCTTGCGCGGGTGTTTGGGAACTCGGCGGATTTCTGGCTGAATACGCAGCGTCGGATGGATCTCTGGGAGGCGGTGAATACGCCCAGACGAGCCGAGCGTATCGCGCGTGCTGTTCCGATTGCGATGAAGCGACGGCGTGAGACTGCTGCCTGATCGTCTACTTGAGTGAGCCGGTGAGGACGCCCAGCATGACGGGGATGAGGATCCATCCGGCCAGCTGGTGGATGCGGGCGTAGAGGATGCGATGGTCTTCGCCGGCGCGGGGGCGCCAGAACTTGGCTACTCCGAGTTCGACGACGGGCAGGAAGAGTTCGAGGCTGTACCAAAAGCCGGAGTAGTTGGGGGAGGGTGGGACGCAGTCGGCAGCGACGGGTTCCATGACGTGTTTGCGGAAGAAGACCAGCGTGCCAAGGGCGATGAAGAGAGCTGCGCTGACGAACGGCGGGATGATGCTGACTCCGTAGCCGAAGACCCATTGCTGAAAGAAGTCGAGGCCGTAGAGGACGCAGGCCTTGAGGCGCGGGATGAGCCAGGGGGAGTCGTGGACGGCCTGCGAGCGCATGATCTGGTGGATCAGGCGGTTCATGGTGGCAGCGTCTTCTGTGTTGCCTTCGTCCTGTAGCTGCGTCTGGTATTTGAGCAGGGCGGGTTGATAGAAGACGGCGTGCTGGAAGAAGGGCAGGCCGTTGACGGCACTCTGTCCGGTGGCAGTTTTTGCGTCGGTCACGGCGAAGCTGATGTGGCTGAAGCTGGCACCTGCAAGCGAGATGGTGGAGGGCAGGCGGAGTGTGGTGGTGGGCGTGCGGAAGGTGTGCGTCAACTGAACGGGGTCGGACTTGAGGGCGAGCAGATTGAAGGTGGCGGAGTCGAGCTCGAGGGTGTCGGTGGGTAGCGATTGAATCTGGGCTGTGCCGGCGACGGTGGTGCTGTCGAGGTAGAGGTCTTTGAGTGTGCCGCTGATGCGCAGCCAGTGGGCGACGGTGGAGCTCATGAAGTCGAGTTCCGTGTTGGGGCTTGAGGCAGGGAACTGCATTTGAGCCGAGTCGAAGGTGCCGGAGCGGATCTGGACTCGTTTGAGCCCGGGGTGAAGGTCGATGAAGTCGAAGCTGTTGGATTTGAGGCTGAGCAGAGAGACGTTGGTGGGCTGGGCGGCGGCGAGGTTGAGGTAGATGTCTCCGGTGGTCTGAACGTCGCTGAGCAGCAGGCTGGCGCTCTTCGGGAAGCTGATGGCGGTGAGCAGGATATTGGCCTGCGAGCGGATGCCGTTGAAGCGGAGTGAACCTTTGAAGGTGGATGTGTCGAAGTTGAGGGAGCGTGTGAAGTTGCCGCCGAAGTTGCCGCCTTCGGGGAAGTCGCAGTTCAGAAAGTGGAGAGCCAGGGTGACGGCGGGGTGATCGTCGATCATGCTGACGAGGCTGATGGAGAAGCCCTGAAAGGTGAGCGCGTTTGAGGGAATGGCGGAGGCATCGATGAACATGACGCTGCGGACGAACTCGCCGGAGAGCTTGTTGTCTTGTGGATCCGCTATGAGATGGGAGCTGCCCTGTTGCAGGGCGGCGAGGACGGCTCGTTCAGCGGGTGTGGAAGGCTTGAGCGCGGCGAAGGGATCGTGGTGAGGGGCCTGACCGAAGGAGGCGGTGGCGAGCAGAAGCGCGAGTAGGAGTGAGCGCATCGTGGGAACTCCGCTGAGGGATGAGCGAAACATTGCGCATGGCGCAGGCCCGGTGAGGCTATGGAGAATGGGTTGATTCTAGCTGGTCTTTCTAAGAGTAATCAGCTTTCTTGGCGGGATTGTGGGAGAAATTCGGGGTGAGAAGGTGCCGAGGTTCGAGGTACGTCTGGCCTCTTCGGGGTTCTTCGACTCCGCTTGTCGCAAGAGCGCGACAAGCTCCGCTCAGCATGACAAGCATCTTGAACGCGATAAGTTCCGCTCAGAATGACAGGCATTTTGAACACGCTAAACTCCGCTCAGAATGACGGGCATCTTCCCTATTGGACGCGGGTTGATTGCTGAAGCCGGAAGAGGGGTGATCCTGCCTTAGTGCTGGCAGGTGGGGCAGTAGATGGTGGTGCGGCCGCCGACGATGATCTTTTTGAGGGGGGCCTGGCAGTCGTGGCAGAGTTCGCCAGCGCGGCTGTAGACCTTGTGCTCGAGCTGGAAAAAGCCGCGGATGCCGTCGGCGTCGACGTAGTCGGAGACGGAGGACCCGCCTAGCTTGATGGCGTGGGCGAGGACCTTCTGCAGGGCTGCGTGGAGGCGGTGGAGTTCGGCGCGGGTGAGGCGGCCTGCCTGGCGGCGGGGGCGGATGCCAGCGCGGAAGAGGCTCTCGTCGGCGTAGATGTTGCCGACGCCATGGAGGATGGACTGGTTGAGCAGTGCGGCCTTGATGGCGAGCTTGCGGCCTTTGAAGAGGTCGGCGAAAGCGTCGGGGGAGATGGTGGTGGGCTCGGCGCCGGGGCCGAGGTAAGGCTCGTGCGCGATGGAGAGGCGACCGAAGCGGCGAGGGTCGACGAAGCGGAGCTCGCGACCGTCGGCTAAGGAGAGGATAAGGTGCGTATGCAGCGGGACGGGGACTTCGGACTGCGAGACGAGCAGGCGACCGGTCATGCCGAGGTGGATGAGGAGCTGTGCGGGGACAGTATGGTTTGGGCGGCCGATGTCGGCGACGATGGTTTTGCCGACACGGCGGACGCGGAGGATTTCGCCGTGGGTGAGGGTTTCGGCGAGCTCGGACTCAGGGGACTTGAAGGTCTGGGGCTTGCCGCTGGTCCAGACGCGGAGGATGCGCTGGCCGCGGATACGGGCGTCGACTCCGTTGGCGACGGTTTCTACTTCGGGGAGCTCGGGCACGGGTTAAGGATACTGCCTGAGGGGGGAGTGGGACGAGTGGGGGAGTGGGAAGTGAGTAAAGGCAAGAGCAAGATCGACAGCAAAAGCAAAAGCAAAAGCGGATTCCCTTCGGGAATGACAAAGGGAAAGGGGCGAAGGGGGCGATAAGATAGGGGAACGATAGAGTGCCAGTTGGGTGGGTAGCGATTCTGCGGAGAGTGATGTGTGGGTAGCGAAGAGGAGAGCATCGCGCTGGTGAGTCGGGAGCGGTCGGCGGTGCAGAAGCGGCTGGCGGCAGGGTTTGGCGTAAACATTTTCAGCCGCGGCGTGGGGACGCTGATCCAGGTGCTGAGCGTGCCGATCTTCCTGAAGCATTGGGGAGCTCCGCTGTATGGCGAGTGGATTCTGCTGAACAGTGTGCCGAGTTATTTTGCGTTGAGCGATGTGGGCTTTGGTTCGACCGCTGGCAACGAGATGACGATGCTGATGGCGGCGGGCAAGCAGGACGAGGCGCTTGAGGTGTTTCAGAGCGTGCTCGCTCTGACGACGGTGATCTCAGCCGCGCTGTGCGCGGTGTTTCTTGCTCTGGTGTGGTTTCTGCCGTTCCAGCGATGGCTGCATACATACAGCATTTCACCGCATGACACGAAGCTGGTGATCCTGCTGCTGGTGCTGAGTACGCTGCTGAGTATGCAGGAGACGCTGTACCAGGCAGCGTTTCGGTGCGTGGCGAAGTATGTGTACGGGACGTTTTTGAAGAGCCTGATCCTGCTGGGAAGTTTTCTGGCGGTGAGTGGGACGGTGTTGCTCGGCGGTAGCGTGCTGCAGACGGCGGAGGTGTACTTCGGCGTGAATGCAGTGGGAACGCTATTGCTGTGGCTGGCGTTGCGGCGTGAGGTGCCGTGGCTGCGGTTCGGGTTTGCTCATGCGCGCTGGGAGACGCTGAAGCGGCTGCTGGGCCCGTCGCTGTCGTTCTTTGCGATGCCGATCGGGCAGGCGATGAACCTTACGGGCATCCTGCTGGTGGTGGGGCATGTGCTGGGGCCGGTGGCGGTGGTGGTGTTCTCGACGGCGCGTACGGTGAGCCGCACGGCGGTGCAGTTCATGATGATGATCAGCAACACGATCTGGCCGGAGATGTCGATTGCGGTGGGCGCGGAGGACTGGGAGTTGGCGCGGTCGATCCATCGGCGGGCGTGCCAGATTTCGACCGGTGTGGGTGTGGCGATTGTGGCGGTGATGGCGGCGGTGGGGCCGTGGATATGGGGGCACTGGACGCTGCACAAGGTGCCGACGGACACGGTGCTGCTGGATCTGATGCTGCTGTTGGTGATCTTCTCGTCGCTGTGGCTGACGAGTATTACGGTGCTGCTGGCGACGAACCGGCATCAGCAGATTACGGCGATCTATCTGACTGTGACGTCGTTGACGCTGGCGGCAGCGTGGCCGCTCTCGCAGCACTTTGGGTTGCGTGGAGCGGCGGTGGCGCTGATCGTGTGCGAGATGGTGCTGGCGGCGACGGTTTTGCGCACGAGCCTGCGATTCCTGGGGGACAACTTCGGTGACTTTGCGCGGAGCCTGTTCAGCGTGCCGAAGCTGAAGCGGACTGAGGTCCGAGAAGAGGTCGCGTAGGTTAGGCGCAAAAAATGGTCCCGGGAGGAGGAGTATCAAAACAAAACCCCCGGGACCGCTTGCCCTCTTCTCTCAGGCAAAAAGTGAAATTTAGATCGGCAGATAGGCGTTGAAGCTCGTGGTGTAGCCGGCGGAAGTGCTGCCGGTCATGGTGACGAGGGTGGTGCCGTCTTCTTCGCCGGTGTAGACGTGGTCGGAGGCATTGGTGGTGGGGTTGGTGCCTTCGGAGGAGTAGGGCGAGACGGAGGTCGCGAGAGTGTCGATGAGCGTCTGGTCGAAGAAGATCTGCATGGTGTTGCTGCCGCTGGTGTCGGTGGAGTCGTAGGTGGAGCGCAGGCGGAAATGGATGTGTGTCGTACGGCCGGAGTACCAGCCGGGGATGATGGTGGTGAAGCTGACCTTGCCGGTGGAGTCGGTGAGCTGATAGCCGCGTAGCCAGGACTGCGATGAGGTGGACTCGACGCTTTCGGCGGAGTAGATGCCTGCGGCATTGCAGTGCCAGATGTCGACCTGGACGTTTTGCATGGCGGCGCAGCTGTTCTTGGCGTCGTAGACATACAGCGTGAGGGTGAGTGGGACGCCGGTCTGCGAGTCGGTACCGTCGAGGTTGGTGAGGATGTTGGAACGGTTGTAGCCGGTGGCGCTGTCGTCGACGAAGTAGGGGCCTTCTTCGCCTTCGAGCGTGACGCTGCAGGCGGCGGTAGAGGTGACGGTGAGGCTGACGGCTGCGGAGGTGCTGGCGGCGTAGGTGGAGCTGCCTGCGTAAGTAGCTGTGAGGGACTCGGTGCCAGCGGTGCTGAAGAGAGTGGTGAGGGTGGCGACGCCGGAGCTGAGAGTCGCAGAGCCGAGCGAGGTGGTGCCATTGTAGAAGGTGACCGTGCCGGTGGCGGCGGTGGGGGAGACGACGGCGGTGAGGGTGACGTCTACATTGGCGGCGACGCTGGTGACGGATGCAGAGAGGGTTGTGGTTGTGGCAGTGGTTGCTGTTGAAGTGGTGGAGGTCGTTGCCTTGCCGTTGATCGATGTCGCGGTGCAGCCGGTAGCGGCGGCGAGGGCAGAGAGGCTGAGGAGACGGACGGCCGCGCGGCGATCGAGCGCGGGGCACCAGTCGTGGGGATCGTGCTCACCTTCTTCGTGTGTGTGCTTCTGAAGGAAGGCGTAGATCGTCGTTTGCCCGGAGTTGGACATGAGGTACCTCACTTGTTCAAGGAACTGCTGAGTGCCAGTCGATGCAAGGGACGGCAGGAGGCTGAAGTGGGGTTACAGCTGGCTGGATTTTTGCGTGGTGTTGAGGCGTGAACGTACGCTCGCGCCTTCGGCTCTCGCAGCACAAATGCTAGGATCTCTCCGCTACGAGGCAAGTGCGCGCCTTCGATCGAGATGACAAGGTCTTTGGGGACGGATAAGCCCGGAGATGTGGTGGTCTCCGGGCTTTGCGTGCAAGGCAAGTTTCGTTAGTGGGTGACGGTGACTTCCATGTGGGCGGTTGGGTAGACGCCGCGTAAAGGCAAGGTGGAGAAGTTGCTGTCGGCGTTGCCGCCGATGAGTTTCCCGAGGGTGGAGTTGCTATCGGTGTAGAACGTGGCAGACTGGCCACCAAAGCTGATGGCGGGGAAGTTGGACTGCTGCCTCATACGGGCGACGCCGAAGATGGTCTGTGGGGCGTACCACCAGTTGGCGAGGAAGTCCTGCGCGGAGCTTGGTGGGGGAGCGGTTTCAGGACCGTAGATGAAGTAGGGGGCTGTGCCTGCTCCGAAAAGAGCGGGTGGGGGAGCCACGGCGACGTAGACGTTGCCACTGCCGGTGGGGCCTGCAGGGTACTGGTAGGTGAGCTGCGGGTCGTATTGAGCGGGCAGGCCAGCGGCGATGAAGTGCAGTACGAGGTCGGGATTATTGCTGACGTAGATGAGGGTGTAGTTGTTGATTTCGCCGGTGCCATCGGGTGGGACGATGTTGATGCCGATCTGCGAGAGGTTGGTGGGCGTGGAGGGACCGTGGTTGACGGAGGCGCCGGCGCAGCCTGTAGCGCGAATGACGATGTTGGCGATGGCTGCTGTGGGACCCGGGGCGATGACGAAAGGTTTGGGGACGAGAGGCTGTGCGACGGCGAGAGAGACCGGGCCTTCACCGACGAATTCGGAGCAGTTGGTGAAGTCGACGGTGAAGTTCTGCGCGGCTATTGGGAAGGCGAGCGTGGCTGAGGCCAGCAGAGCGAGGGCTATGTGAGTGGAACGGAACATGGTGAAACCTCCAGAAGATGTGTGGGGGCCCGAGAGTTCTGAGGAAGGGGTTGCAGGGACACTGGAACATGTTTGCGTGTCGGTGCCAAGTGATTTTTTGGCGATGATTTGGGTGGGGCGTTAGGATGGCGAAATGCAAAACGATGCGGTGGCGAAGATGTTTGTGGCGTTTGTGGTGAAGCGGATGGAGATGTCCGAGCGGGACATTCTGCTGTGCGTGGAGCGGTTGAGCGAGGCGCAGCTATGGGAGCGCGGCGGTGACTGGGAGAACTCTGTAGGGAATTTGCTGCTGCACCTGGAGGGGAATGTGCGGCAGTGGATTCTGCATGGAGTGGGTGGGCAGCCGGATGTGCGGGAGCGCGATGCGGAGTTTTCAGTGAAGGCTGGCGGCTCGAAAAAAGAGACGGTGGCACGGTTCGAGCTGACGCTGGCGGAGGCGCGCGGGGTGATCGGCGGGGTGACGCCGGAACGTCTGCTGGAGGTGATAGATCCGCAGCCGGGTGGAACGTGGCGGCATCCGACGGTGCTGGAGGCGGTGGGGCAGGTGTCGGGACACATGCAGCAGCACATGGGGCAGATTGTGATGCGGACCAAGCAGCTGGTGCAGGGGGATGTGGGGCTGTCGATGCCGCGGAAGCGTTAGATTTATTGGGCCTGGAGCCAAGGAGTACAGTAAATTGAGGGCAGACGAGGAGATTCGCCATGCATGATGTTGTCGTTGTCGGGATACCGCTCAGCGCCATACTCGCTGGGATTCTGTTTAGCCGGAGCGACAGTAAAGATCTGCGCGGAGAGGTAAAAGATCTTCGCTCTGAGATGCTGGCGCGTTTCAGCAAGGTTGAGGATCATCTTGGCCGCATCGACGCCGATCTGCGACAGTTCTATCACCTGACGGGCAAGCTGGAAGCTCGTATGGACTCGCTGGATAAGCGCAGCTAGCCGGTGAGGCGGGCCATCCGAATCGGGACGGTATAATTGACCATGGGCGCGAGCGAGAGGCTCTTGTAGCACGGCTGCGCGCACTTCCCCCCAAGATTCCTTCACGCCGCCAGAGAGGCGCGTAAGCTTCGGAGCCCGTTTCGTGAGCCAGTCTTCCAGTTCTGCCGTCAAAGCCAAGCGTCCGTCCGCCGTTATTCTGGGAGCCCAATGGGGCGACGAGGGTAAGGGTAAGATCGTCGATGTTCTCAGCGAGAAGTTCGATATCGTTGCGCGTTATGCCGGTGGGCACAATGCGGGACACACCGTCATCATCCATGGCAAGAAGATCGTGCTGCAGCTTATTCCGTGCGGCGTGTTGCGTCCGGACTGCAAGGGCGTGATCGGCAATGGTGTGGTGTTCGATCCGCAGGCGTTCCTGAATGAAGTCAAGAAGCTGAAGGAAGCTGGGCTGTCCGCTTGGGACCCGGCGGCGAAGCAGCTGTTTGTTTCGAATCGCGCGCAGGTAATTTTGCCGTATCACCGCATGATCGAGCTGGCTGCGGAGACAGCTCCGGGACGCCAGACGATTGGCACGACGCGTCGCGGCATTGGACCGGCGTATGAGGACAAGATTCATCGCAACGGTTTGCGCGTGGTCGATCTGCTGAACCCGTCGCTGCTGCGGACGCACATCAACAATGCGTGCCATGAGAAGAACACGATTGCTCATGCGCTGTTCGGCACGGAACCGCTCGATCCGAAGCAGATGTACGAGGAGTATGCGCGTCTGGCTGATCAAATCGCTCCGTATGTGGCGGACACGGCTGTGCTGCTGAACGATGCCATCAATGCAGGACAAAATGTGATGTTCGAGGGAGCGCAGGGAGCGCTGCTGGACATCGACCATGGAACGTATCCGTTTGTGACGAGCTCGAACTGCACGGCTGGCGGAGCGGTGACCGGAACGGGCGTTGGTCCGACGAAGATCGGCACCGTGATCGGCGTGACGAAGGCGTATGTGACGCGCGTGGGCGAGGGTCCGTTCCCGACGCAGGACGATGGCGTGATGGGCGAGCTGCTCGCGAAGCGCGGCAATGAGTTTGGCGCGGTGACGGGACGTCCGCGTCGTTGCGGCTGGCTGGATCTGCCGCTGCTGCGCTATTCCAACATGATCAACAGCACGGAGTGGCTGGTGGTTACGAAGATGGACGTGATGGACGAGTGCCCGGAGATTCCGGTGTGCACGGGCTACAAGATCGATGGCAAGGTGACAGACGTGATCCCGGCGGATATGGTTGGCTTCAAGAAGATTGAGCCGGTGTATACGACGCTGAAGGGATGGATGGAGCCGACGGCGGGCATCACCGAGTACGACAAGCTGCCGAAGCTGGCGCAGGATTATCTGTCGTTCATTGAGCGCGAGAGCCAGGCGAAGATCGGTGTGATCTCGACCGGGCCGGATCGTGTGGAGACGATGCTGCAGCCTGCGTTCGCGGAGATCTTCGGATAGAGCAGGGAATAGGAAGCAGGGAAGTGGAGTAGCAGGCAAAGGCTTGCTGCTCCTTTTTCTTCAAGGCTGGGTTTCATAGATTTAGAAGGAGAAAACGATGGTTAGTTTTACGGTGCGGATGAATTTTCGTCACGAAGATCGGGCGGAAATTGCGGAAATTTTGAAGGCGCTGACGGCGGAGTCTCGCAAGGAGGCTGGTTGCGTTTCGTATGTGCCGCATACGGTGGAGAGCGATGCGGATACGGTGCTGATCTATGAGCAGTATGCGGATGAGGCGGCGGTGGAGTTTCACAAGAGCACGCCGCACTTCGCGAAGTATGCCGTGGGTGGGCTCTATCAGAAGATGCTGGAACGGCATGTCGAGGCGTTGAACGCGCTGGCGTAGACGATGATTGAAGGATGAGAAAGCCGCGTCAAGGTCATGGGCCTTGGCGCGGCTTTTGTTTGATAGCGTGCTGGTTCGCAAAACAGGTCCTTCGCTGCGCTCAGGATGACAATGCTCGAGGACGATTACGATGAAGGACTAGTTGGCGAGGCTGTAGTTGACGGTGATGGTGGTGTCGACGGCGACTGGGTTGCCGTTGAGAAGGTAGGGCTTGTACTTCCACTGCTTGACGGCTTCCCATGCCGATTTGGTGAGTTCGTCGGGGCCGGAGATCAGTTTTAGGCTGGATATGTTGCCCTCCGTATCTATGGTGGCGGCGAGGACGACCGTGCCGCCGATGTGTTTGTCTTTTGCTTCTTGAGGGTAGACGGGGTTGACCTTTGAGATCAAAGCGCCAGCGATGACGTCGCCAGAGATGGGAAGATGCACATCTTGGGTTGTGTCGGTTTTAGGTGAGGTGGATTGGGTGGCCGTCGCTGTGGCGTCCACGGGCGTTGTGGTAGGGGTGAGGAAGCGGATCCTCATGGGTGCAGGTGACGCGTTGGAGTTTGCATTTGGATCGGGGGAGATGTCGGCAACGATGACCTGTGCGGGTGCGCTGTTGCCCGAGCGTGGGATACCGAGCACCATCGGCGCTGCTTGTGATGCTGCCTGTGGCGCGTCCGGCTTGATGATCGGTTGTGTCGCCTGCTGGGCGGGTGCGGCGATCTGCACGTGGAGGGCTAGGGCTGAGGTGCAGGCTCCCAGGCCGAGGGCCACGCTGAGGGTGAGGACGGCTAGGCGGCGAGCGGTACGGATTTTCGTAGGACTCTGGGTGAGGTTCATGACTCTCCTTTCAAAGTTCTCAAAGCTGTGGGCATCGAACATGCCGATGGCGTGGAGGTTGGTGGAGCGCGTCCGCTCCGAGAAGATGGCGGCGAGGCGCAGCAGCGAGTGCGCGTAGCACTGCCTGCCGTTGACTGCGTCGGCGGCGAAGGAGTCGCAGAGGATTTCGCGGCTTTCGGCGATGCGAGTGCGAGTGGCCCAGAGGAGTGGATGGAAGGCGAGAGGCAGCGATAGCAGCTGGTACAGCAGGTTCTTGGCGAAGTCGTTGCGCTGCAGGTGAGCGAATTCGTGGGCGAGGGCGGCCTCGAAGTCTTCGTGCGGCAAGGTGTCGTTCGGCAGCATCGAGCAGGGCAGCAGGAGGAGCGGGCGGTGCAGGCCGAGCACGACTGGGCCGCAGAGGTCGTCTGTGACGGCGACATCGACCTTGATGCCACCGAAGACGCGCGCGAGTCGAGCGAAGCTGTTTTCGGCGGCTCCACTCAACGAGACTGGCTTTGCGTTGGCACGCAGGCGCATGGTCTGGATGAGCGCAAAGGCGAGGCGCGCTGTGAAGTAGAGAACGACGCCGAGGTAGAGAAAACCGACGGCATCGAGCAGAAAGGTTGAGGTGTGAGGGCCTGCGTGTGCGCGCTCTGCGCCCATGGTGACGGTGACGGTCGCGACCTGCGGTGCTGGTGTCTTTGCGAAGGCACGCATGACGGAGTCTGCGAAGGTTCGCAGTAAGGCGAGGGGCGATAGCGAGCAAGCGGGAAGGGCGACCTCCAGCAGCAGGGCGGTGACCCAGATGCGGTGGGCGATGGCGGTGTCGTTGCGATCGTTGGCGCGCGCGGCCAGCCAGGCAGCGGCGAAGACGAGCGGGACCTGCCAGAGGGCGTTCAATAGATAGCTGAGCAGCCAGGCCTCGATGATCTTCATGCTTCCTCCTTTTCGTCCTTCAGCCGTGCAGTAAGTTTTGCCAGCTTCTTCGCGTCGAGCTGTCGACTTTTAAGCAGGCTCATGACGAGCTCTTCACTGGAGCCACCGAACATGCGGTCGATGAGGTCGCGGACGGCGTGACTGCTGGCCTTTTCTTCGCTGACGGTGGCGCTGTAGATGTAGGCGCGGCCGGAGAGCGAGCGCGTGAGCTTGCCCTTACGCTCGAGGATGTTGAGCATGGTCTGGACGGTGGTGTAGGCCAGCTCCTGCTCAAGGCCTTCCTGGACTTCGGTGACACTGCTGGCGCCCCGTTTCCAGATGACCTGCATGAGCTGGAGTTCGAGCTTGGTGAGGGCGGTTTTTTCGGGCTTGGGCATGGCGACTCCTAATGAGTTAGGACATTACGCCGTGACGGAGTAGTTGTCAACTAAGAGTTTAGGACTTAACTGTGATGACGGAGCTTGGAGAGTTGAGGAGTGGAGAGAGATGCTGCGAAGCCCACGTCCCAGAATCGGGACATGGGGCACCCAGTTTCTGCGTGGCTTCGGCGGCTAGGCTTTGCCGATGACGAGGAGCTGTTCGATCTTGCCGTCGGGTTCCAGGTAGACGGTGACGAGCACGGAGGTACCGCCGGAGAACGTCACTTTGTAGAGCCCGAAGGTCATGCCGCCTCGGAGGGAGGAGCTGAGCGGCGCAACGCTGGTGATGGTGCCGAGGGGGCCGAGGGTGGACTGGAAGTCGGCGAGGGTTTCTTTGTTGAAGTAGTCGTTGGTGTCGTCGGTGAAGAGGGAGCGGTCGATCTGGCTGGTCTGCAGGCCGGTGAGGATGGGCTGGAGTTTGGGAGCGAACGTGGCAACGACACCGGCGGCGGGTGAGGGTTTGGCGGGCGGCGGCTCGGGCAGGATCAGAGGCTCGATGGCAGCGGCGATCTCACTGGCGGCTTCGCTGGCGATCTCGTTGGTGAGCACGACGACGGCTGCGTGGTCGTTGGGATAGACGACGTTTTCTGCGACATAGCCGCCGACTTCGCCGCTGTGCTCGAAGACGAGGCGGCCGTTCTTCTGGCGGATGAAGATGCCGAGGCCGTAGTGTGCGTCCTTGCCGTTCTTGAGGGTGAAGCTGGTTTCGAACTCCTTGTAGCTTTCGGGCGTGAGCAGGGTGCGGTCGATGATGCCGAGGTCCCAGGTGAGCAGGCCGGAGGCGGGCATGGCGAGTTCTCCGTCGCCGAAGTACCAGCCGTCGCCTTCGAGCGGCAGCACGCGGGGCGCGGCCATGGCGTTGGACATGTAGCCATCGACCTGGAGGCGTTTGCGATCGGTGTAGGCGTTGAAGACGGTCTCCATCCGCAGAGGGGCGAGGACGCGTTCCTGGATGAACTTGTAGAGGGGTTCTCCGGAGACCTTCTGCACAATGAGGCCGAGCAGCACGTAGTTGGTGTTGGAGTACTGCCAGTCGGTGCCGGGGTCGAAGTCGAGCGGCTTGGTGGCCCACTGGCGGACGTTGGCGAGCGGGTCAACGGATTTGCGCCATGCGGGAACCTGATAGTCCTGCGGGGCGAAGTCTTCGTAGCCGCTGGTCATGGTCATGAGGTTGCGGAGAGAGACCTCGTTCGAACGGGTGAGTTCGGGGAAGTACTTGGCGACCTTGTCGTCAAGGGAGAGCTTGCCGTCCTGCTGCAGAATGAGCGCGGCGGTGGCGGTGAACTGCTTGGAGATGGAGCCGATGGGGTACTCCATCGCGGCCTCGGAGGCTTTGGGCGGCGAGACGATGGCGAGGCCAAAGGCTTTGGTGTAGACGATGGCGCCGTCTTTGACGATGCCGACGGAGGCAGAGGGTACGCCGGTTTCGGCGAGGACTTTTTTCGCGATGGCATCGACTTTGGCTTCGGTCGCGGGATCGAGCGAGGGAGCCTGCTGGGCTTGGGCGACGAGGGAAGCGGCGAGGAGCGCTGCTGCGATAGGGAGACGCATAGGGAGAAGGGTAGCACCGGGATGGGAGGCGAATCGAATCGCGGGACGGATGGGCCGCGTGGATTCAGCTTGATTCAGGAGGGTTGTTGTGGAAGCATCGGCTTGTCTTCTGCGTCCGACTGCTGCTTCAAGAAGGAGCCTTTTAGGCACGCGAGAACCTCTGCTGAAACCTCATTGACGATGACGTGGCCGTTGTTTGTCAGCCTGCTGCTGACGGCGGCGGTGGTGGCATTCGTGTGTGCTCCACCGATGACGCCGGTGCATTCGTGGGAACCGATCTTTACGCTGGCTACGGTGTATCTGATGGTGGCGGGGAGTGTTCACGCGGCTGCGGTGTGGGGCGTGTGCCGGGTGCGCGATGAGAGTCGCGGCGCGGGTGTGTGGCCGGTGGTGTGGACGGCATGGGTGGCGATCGTGTGGCTGCCGCTGATTGCGCTGCTGACGCAGGAACGGTCACCCTGGGTAGCTGCGGTGCTGCCGGTAACGGCTGTGTTTGCGACGGTGCTTCTGCGGAAGAAGGATGCTCTGAACGAGGAATCGGGCGGTAGCGCGGTGAGGATGTTCGAGAACGAGATGCCGCTGTGGGAGATTCCGCGAGCGGCTGTTGTGGCCTCAGTGGGACTGCAGATCGGGATTACGATGCTGGCGACGAGCCATGCCTGGACGGCAGGCTGCCTGCTGGCGGCTGCGGTGATCTATCCGGTGGATCGTTGGCTGGAGCGCACGAATGTTGTCGAGGGCGCGATCTCGCGGTGGCAACGAGTGTCGGCGGCAAACTCGGCAGTGGTGTGGTTGTTGATGGTGCTGGCACTGGTGCCATTTATTGCAGCGTATGCTTCGGGCGAGATGAGCACGCTGCTGGGGCTACACCCGGTGAGCCATTCGGCACAGCCTCGTGCGAGCGCGGCTGGAGCGGCAGGTGGTTTTACGGGGATTATCCTGACGACACCGAAGCGGCCGTATGAGGTGGTGGTGCCGATGGCTCTCATTGCCGGGGGTGCGGGAATCCGTGATCCACACAAGATAGCGTTCGATGGAGCGTACTGGTTCTTCAAACGACCGTATACGCAGCCGACTGCGAATGTGCGTCGGGCGCAGGGCGATCCGATTCGCAATCACATCTTCTCAACTGACAACGAGCCGCTGATGATGGAGGCGCATCAGCATTTGGATACGCCGATTTCGATGTCTTGCTGCCGGTCGCTGCGTGTTGAGGTGGACAACGCCGATAATGTCCGTGGGTCGATTGCGCTGGAGGTGCTGGTGCGGAACTCGGCGGAGAAGCATGGCGGGGCGATTTCGCTTGGGGATGAGGTGCTGCCGACGAGTGTGGCGTCTCCCATGCCGCTGAAGCGCGGGACGGTGCCGGACCATGTGACGTTTCAGCTGCCGCGAGCGGTGATGAAGGGCCGAACGTTCGATGAGATCACTGTGCGGATTCGGACGGCGGAGTCGCAGGGGCTGAGTGGGGTGAAGGTGGCGGTGAAGGACTTCGTGCTGGTGCCGTAAGGCGGTGCGGGCAACGGCAACTGCAGGTCTCCCCGCTGCGGCATAAGTGCGCGCCGCTGGTCGAGATAGCAAGCTTTTTTTGGGGGGGAGTGAAATGACGAAGGCCGCCATTGCTGGCGGCCTTCGTTTGTTGCTGGCGAGTGAGTTACTCGCTGTCTTCGTTTTCGGACTGCTTCCACTTGAGCAGGTCGCCCAAGGTGGTGCTGCCGGAGTTGCTGCTGCTGCTGGAGTTCGAGCCACCCTTGCCGCTCTTGCCCTTGCCGCTGCCTGCAGACTCCTTGTAGCTCTCGACTTCGGCGCGAGTTGCCTCTTCGCCGATGGCCTTGATGCTGAGTCCAACCTTCTTCTCTTCCTGGTTCATCTTGACGATCTTGAACTCGTGCTCCTGATCGACTTCCAGGGTGATCTGCTTGCCGGTATCGTCCACAGCTTCGGAGACGTGGCAGAGACCTTCAACACCTTCAGCAACCTCAACAAAGGCGCCGAACTGCGCGGTGCGGAGAACCTTACCCTTGATGACATCGCCGACGCGGTGCTGGGCGAAGAAGGTATCCCAGACATCGGGCTGGAGCTGCTTGACGCCAAGCGACAGGCGGCGGTTCTCCGGCTCAACGCCGAGGACGACTGCCTTGACCTTTTCACCCTTCTTGAGAACTTCCGAGGGGTGCTTGATGCGCTTGGTCCAGCTGAGGTTCGAGACGTGAACCAAGCCGTCGATGCCGTCTTCGATCTCGATGAAGGCGCCGAAGTCGGTGAGGTTACGCACGCGGCCTTCGATGACCGAACCGATCTGGTACTTCTCTTCGAGCTGCTCCCAGGGATTGTCCTGGAGCTGCTTCATGCCGAGCGAGATGCGGCGGTCGGTCGGGTTGACGGAGAGAATGATGGTGTCGACTTCGTCGCCGGGCTTGACCATCTTCGACGGATGCTTCATCCGCTTGGACCAGGTCATCTCGGAGACGTGTACGAGACCTTCGATGCCCTGCTCCAGCTCAACGAAGGAACCGTAGTCGGTGACCGAGAGGACGCGGCCACGCACCTGAGCGCCCACGGGGTAACGCTCGATGGCGTCGAGCCATGGATCAGGCGTGAGCTGCTTGAAGCCGAGTGAGACGCGCTGCTTTTCCTTGTCGAACTTGAGGACCTTGACCTGGATCTCGTCGCCAACGTTGACGAGGTCGCGGGGGTGAGTAAGGCGGCCCCAGCTCATGTCGGTGATGTGGAGCAGGCCGTCGAGGCCGCCCATGTCAACGAATGCGCCGTAGTCTGTGAGGTTCTTAACGACACCGGTGAAGACCGAACCCTCTTCGAGGGTGGAGAGCGTGACGGACTTCTTCTCGTTCTGCTCTTCCTCGAGGATTTCCTTACGGGAGATGACGACGTTGCCGCGCTTCTTATTCAGCTTGATGACGCGGACTTCTATCTCGGTGCCGATGTAGCCATCGAGGTTGCGCACGGGGCGCACCTCAACCTGCGAGCCGGGCAGGAATGCCTTGATGCCGATGTCGACAGTAAGGCCACCCTTGACGCGCGAGACGACCATGCCCTTGACGGGGGTCTTGGTGTTGGCAGCCTCTTCAAGCTTGTCCCACACCTTGTGGCGCAGGGCCTTCTCGTGGCTGACCAGATAGCCGCCCTCGGACTCCTCGCGCTCCACAACGACCTCGATCACATCGCCGACGGCAAACTTGGGCGCGCCGGTGTGATCCAGAATCTGATCCAGAGGAATGAGACCCTCGGACTTGAGACCGATGTCGACGACGGCGTGCTTGTCGGTGATCTTGACGAGCGTACCGGCCACGACAACCTCTTCGGCGGTCAGTGACTGGGCAGCGTCCTTCTCAGCGGCCTGCTCGCGGTCGAAGCTCTCGAGTGCTTTAGCGAAGTCTTCGTCGCTGTACTCGGGCTCCTCAGCGGCCTCGAGCGCGACAGGCTCGGGCATAGCGGGGATCGGATCGGTTACCGGGGCTGCGGCGTGCGCGGCAGTCTCAGGGGTGGCGGAAAGGTCGTGCGACGTTTCGGTCGCGGCATCGGGGGTGGTCGATTCAAGTGTCGTGTTCAGGGCTGTGCTCTCGGTTGAAGAAGAATTGTGGTCGTGGTCGGCCATATGGGTAATCGAATGCTCCGGGATCCAGTGTCTCTACTAGGGCTGCATCGTGGGCGATTCGCCATGAGGGCAGAAAATTCTGCCTCCAACGGAGGGATCGCACGAGTTCTTGATGTCAGCGGGAGTGAGTATTGCTTTGGAACAGAGCGGCTACGACTGGGTCCCGCGCGCAGGGGCTCTCTGTGCAAGTGTAGCAGTGCGGTGATGGTGGGTCAACGAAGTCAAGCAGATCAAGCACGTATTAACGATAGGGAAATGTCTTGCTGCGTAATGGACGGTCGAGTACCCCCTCAGGTTGCAAGATTTTTGGGGCTGGGCGATCTTCGAGCGGAGAGCGCCGGTGCCGTCCTATACTGCGAGGATGAGCGCGGACGAGAGGTCGGGTGGGGAGCGTCTCTGGACGCCATGGCGTTATGCCTATGTGACGGGGGACCGAGGTGGTCGCGAGGGGGTGCCGGAGTCTCTGGCGGCCTGGCCGGGAGACCATCACTGCGTGTTTTGCAATGTGATTGCCGCGGCCGATTATGCGATCGCGCACGGTATGTCTCCGGACGAGGCGGAAAAAGCGGTGTGGATCCTGGAGCGCGGACAGTATGGATTTCTGATGCTGAATGCTTTCCCGTACAACAGCGGCCATCTCATGGCTGTTCCCTATGCGCACCAGAGTTCGCTGGCGGCTTTGCCGCTGGAGGTCGCTGAGGAGCTGATGCGTATGGCGCGGCGGGCGGAGCGGGCGTTGCGTAGCGTGTATAAACCGCATGGGCTCAACCTGGGGATGAACCTGGGGGCGCCGGCGGGAGCTGGGATTGCGGAACACCTTCACCTTCATGCGGTGCCGCGCTGGACGGGCGATAACAACTTTATGGCTGTTCTGGCCGAAACGCGGGTACTTCCCGAACTGCTGGACGATTCCTGGAACAGGATTCGCAAGGCGCTTAATGAGAATTCTTTCGAAAGAAGCATCTTCTAGCGCGGTATAGTTGTCCTCACAGTTGCATAGATCTCTGCTGCAAGCTGCCTCCTGAAAAATCTGTTCGCTTATCGCAAGAACTTTGTAAAGTTCGGGTCACTCGCGACCGATGAGTAGCATCACAGTTTAGGTACGGCAAATACCAGCGGAGAAATTTCATGAGTGACACCACGTTCGCACGCACGTTCCCGTCTGATCGCCTGCAAGCCACCGCGGCGAATACTCCCCGACGCACGATGCACGGCAGCGGGGGATGGACGTTGCCCTCACAGTTTGGAGCGTTGCGCCAACCACAGGATGGAGCTCTAACGAGCGGCATCACGAATGGAACCTCGTCCATACGCCCCATCGATGGGCGCTCCTATACTTCGGTGATGGAGGCTGACGATGCCCGGCTGAATGGCTCGCTTCGTTCGCTAGCTTGCCGTGTGAAGGGCCTGAACGTTCGCCCGGCACTGCCATCCGACCTGACGCAGTTGGATACGCCCGCGATGGAAGTTTCCCTGAAAAAGGTACCCGAAGCGAGCGGCAAAACAGCCTCGGCGCGAACTCAGGTCGCCTAAATACGGCAGTAAGTTCACAAAAGAAGAGGTCGGGACTTCCCCGGCCTCTTATTCTTTTTGCTCCAGATTCAGCTTTGCTACGGTTGGGTACCCTCGACGGAGGCGCGCTGACCGAGGTGTCCGCCGGGGCGGACGTGAGTGGCTTCGAAGCTGGTGATGCGCCATGTGCCGTTGGGGAGCCGCTGATAGACCTTCACATAGCGGAAGGCACCGTTGAGTGGCTTTCCTTCGCTGGTAGCGTCGAGCTCTGCGAGGGAAGTAACGATGGCGATGTGGCCGAGCAACTTGATCTTGGACTCGGTGGTGTCGAGCTTGACGAAGCTCAGCTGGCGGCTGCGCAAGCGGTCGAGTTGCTGGGTTTTGGTAAGCAGATCGCCTGAAGCGGTAATGCCGAGATAGTCGTCCGAGAGCAGTTTGTCCAGAGCCGCGACATCGCCGGTGAGCATGGCCTGCGACCATTGGTGCTCGAGGTCCTCGACCTGCTCGCGTTCCATTTTCTTGGGTGGATGATGTCCGTTCTTGTGCGGATTTTGCGCCGCCAGGCCGAACGTTACACAGGCCAGTAGAAGGCCTGCCAAGATCCGGGAGGTTCGCGATGGCGTGCGAGGACTCATCAATGTACCGGATACTATGCTGCTATTGAGCGACGCGTCAAAGCATGTTTTGCGCTGCAGCCAAATGCGCTGGTTGTGATGTTTCCTCATGCCATCTCCCCGTTACTACATCAGACGATGATCCACCGGCGATTGCTACCGGAGGTGAGGGCTTCCTTTTGAAATAGGATGCGCGCGGCGAGAGAGAGGTCATCGGAGAACCGAACACACGGAATCAACGGGCTTTTCGTTGACGCTTCTTGGCCGTGGCGGCGATCTTTTTCTTCTCTTTCTTCGTGCCGCCGGAATTCTTGTCTTTGGACTTGGCCTTCTTCGCGTCTGTTTTACCGGAACGAAGCGAGGGACGGGGTGCGCCAGTGTTCGCGAGGGGTTCAGTGCCGGGCAGGAGAGCGAATTGCAGGCGGCGCTGTTGGCGGTCGATGCGGTCGAGGATGACTTCGACCCGCTGGCCGAGAGAGAAGACGTGGCCGGTACGGCTGCCGACGATGGTGCGGTCGGTGTCGCGGAAGCTGTAGAAGTCGCCGGTGAGTGAAGGCAGAGGGACGAGGCCTTCAATGAAGAGTTCGTCGAGTTCGACGAAGAAACCGTATTTGGTGCAGGAAAGGATGGTGGCGTGGAAGTCGTCGCCGATGCGGTCCTGCATGAATTTGATCTTCTTCCACTCGATCAGTTCGCGCTCGGCGTCGGCGGAGCGGCGCTCGGCGAGGGAGGATTCGGTGGCGATGTCGGTGAGTTCTTCGGCGGCGATGGGCGGTTCGGGTGTTTGGGCTTTGCTGTGATGCGTCGGCGAGCCTACTTCGTGTGTGTGCCGCTTCTGGCGGGACGACACGCTCTGCAAATAACTCTGCGGCGATTTGTGACGACGGTCGAAGTCTGCCTGCCAAGGCTGCGGATCGGTGGAGGTGATCGGGCCGCCGAGCGGGTTCGCATCGCGGCGGAGCATCGCTCGCACCAGGCGATGCACGATGAGATCTGGATAGCGGCGAATGGGTGAGGTGAAGTGGGTATAGCTGGGGCTGGCGAGAGCGAAGTGGCCTTCGTTCTGCTCGGAGTAGCGGGCCTGCTTGAGCGAACGCAGCATGAGGTAGGCGAGGATGCGCTCCTCGGAGGTGCCGCTGATGCGGCGGACGAGCTTCTGGTACATCTGCGGCGTGACGGGGATGGACTCGGGGATCTCGTGTTGTTGCGGAGCGCGGGAGTCTTTGCCGCGGAAGGATTTCTGGCGAGAGTCGCGGCGATCGGACTTCATGGTGAGCTTGCGCACGGGCAGATTGCCGAGGCCGAGCGAATGGCCGAAGGTGGCGGCGGTCTCTTCGAAGTCGACGATGCGCTTGGGGTCCGGCATCTCGTGGATGCGATAGATAGAGGGGATGTCCTGCGATTCAAGCCAGGTGGCGACGCACTCGTTGGCGGAAAGCATGAACTCTTCGATGAGGCGATGCGACCAGCCACGCTCCGAGCGGACGATGGCCTTCATGTTGCCGTCGGGGTCGAACTGGACGATGGGTTCGGGCAGGTCGAAGTCGATGGAGCCGCGACGGACGCGTTTCGCATTGAGGCGTAGCGCGAGTTCAAGCATGGCGTCGAAGGCTGCGGGGAGTTCGGGCTGTTCGAGGGCGATGCGTTCGCGCTCGGCAAGGTCTTCGGCAGAGGGTTCAGGGGTTACGGCGGTGTATTTGTTCCAGTGAGCTGCAGATGGGCTGGCGTTGATGCAATGCTGCACGCTGGTGTAGGTCATGCGGCGCGCAGAGCGAATCAGGCCTTCGGCTACGCGGTAGCGGACAATCTCGCCGCGAGCATCGATCTCCATGATGCAGCTGAGGACGAGGCGATCCTCGTGCGGCAGCAGCGAGCACATCCCGCTGGACAGGGCGTGCGGCAGCATCGGCACTGCGCGGTCCGGGAAGTAGACGCTGGTGCCGCGCATGCGGGCTTCGGTGTCGAGTGCGGAGCCGGGGCGGACGTACCAGCTGACGTCGGCGATGTGTACCTGCAGCTCGGTGTTGCCGTCGGGCAGGTCGCGGACGAGTACGGCATCGTCGAAGTCGCGGGCGGTCTCGCCGTCAATGGTGACGATGGGGAACGAACGGAAGTCTTCGCGGTCGGCGAGGTCCTCAGTAGATAAGGTGGCGACGGTTTCGAGCGCGCGGTCGGTGGCTTCAGCCAGGACGGCGGCGGGGAAGGTGTGCGGAATATGGTGCTTGCGGATGATGATCTCGACGTCGACGCCGAAGGCATCGGGTGGGCCGAGAACTTCGATGAGGCGTCCGCGAGCGGGGCGGCCGGGCGTGGGGAAGGCCGTGATCTCTACATCGACGGCCATGCCTTCCAGCGGGAGATCGGGGTTGGCTGGCTGATGCTGCAGGGTTTCGCGGGCTTCGTCGCCCAGCATGCGGTGGGGCGTGTCTAATTCGGCTGCGATGACCTCGTCGCCATCGGGTATATGGATGGAGCCTGTGATGCGCTCGTCGAGCGGGGTCACGTAGTTGCCGGCGAGTGCTGATGGATCAAAGCGGCGACCATGGGGACGGGCGTAGTGAAAGATGCCGACCACTGTGGGGTTGCGACGCGTAAGCACACGGGCGACGCGGCCGGAACGCCGGCCATCGCGGCTGGGTGGAGCCTCGTCCACGAGGACGAGATCGCCTTGCATGGCACCGTTGATCTCGTTCGGCGGGATGAAGATGTCGTCTGTTTTGACCGAAGAGGTGGTCGCGGAGGATTTATCGGGGCGGACAAAGCCGAATCCGTCGCGGTGCAGGTCTAGTCGGCCGCTGACTAAACGATCGCGTCCCGACCGAACGGCCGCCTCGAAGCCGTTAAAGCGGCCTTTAGACGCAGTACCTTGGTCGACAGTCGCTATATGTTTCGACTTTTCGGGGCTAGTGGGTAGTGCCCAGGCGTCCTCGCCTGCGCGGATCAATTCACCTCGAGCGACCATGCGTGTGAGCTGCTCCACAAGCAGCCGCCGTTCTCGTCCACCGCCGAGACCGAGCTCGCGCACGAGCTGTTTATAGCCAGCCCTTGATCCTGCGGAACGGCTGATTCTATTGACTAGATCGCGATCGGAGCGTGGATAGGGGGAGCGTGCCATCGTCTGCTGTGAGGATACGCGGTCTGGACGGTGATGTCTGCTGCGCCGGGGCGGGGGGACGACCTGCGGTAGGTTACCTGCTTGTTGGTGAAGTTACCAAAAGCGGTAATGAAGGAAGCAAAAGGCACGATTACCACCATGACTGAGGTAATGATTACGGAAGAGCCCTGGCCTATCCTCTTCTGGCATATGGACTTAGCTGATCTGGATCAATAGATTGAAGTTCAGCAACGGGACAACGTTGTGACCCATTAGTAACAGCGACACTTGAAATTATCTGCCAAGGAGAACCTACCATGAAGAACAACATCGTCCGCCTCTTCGTCCTGACCCTCACGATTGCCGGTTTCACCGCTGCTTCGGTTTCCGCTCACGCTCGCACGATCAACAAAGCTTCGGTTGCTCCTCTTTCGGTAGTTGGTGGATCTCAGACACTTTGCGCACCGAACGATCCGACTGCTTGCGGCCTTCACTAAAAAGCGGTGAAGCGGCCTATACAAGTAGGCATAATGCGCAGTATCGCGTGAAAATATCTTTCACGGCACTATGATTTCCCACGGTTCAGCCTCATACTAAAGCGAGGCTGCTTTACTCTGGGGGAACATTCGATGGACACGATACTGGAATACGCAGATATATCGTTGTTGATTGCAAGCGTCGTCATATTAGCAGTTATGTGGCGAAAGCAATTGATCTCGAAAAATCGTGCTCTCGCCAGCTATCTCGTCGCTGTTTTGACGATGTTGGCTATCGAAATCCCGATCATGTTTTTCCGCAAGTCTTTAGGGATCGAAGTCCACCTTGCCTATCGAGTCCTGTTCTACAGCACGCAGTTTCTTTCCATCGTTCAGTCGGCGTTGATCCTCGCTGTTATCTATAGCGTGTTCAACGCCGCAATGCGCCCACTCAAGGGACTTCAGCGTATGGGCAAGCTGATCTTCAAGTGGGTTGCCGGTGTATCGGTTCTGCTTGGAATCGTGATTGCTCTCGGCCCGCATGTATTCGCTACGGGCAGCCCGTCGACGATTGCAGTAACGACTGTGATTGAACGTGCTCAAGAAGGTATCAATGTCCTGACGCTCTGCCTTCTGCTTTTTGTCTGCGTGGCGATCAAGCCATTGGGTCTGACGTTCCGTAGCCACATTTTCGGCGTGGCCCTTGGCCTTGGGGTGATCTCAATGACGGAACTCGTTCAGGCCACCTGGTTCTGGACTGTCGGAGCTCATTCCCTCTACTCGCCTATTTACGCGGTAAGTGCGATTGGTTATTTCGTAGCATTTTCTGCGTGGGGCTTATATCTCGCAGTTCCCGAACCTGCTCGCAAACTTATTCTGCTGCCGACGACTTCTCCGTTCTTCCATTGGAACCGCATCGCCGAAGCTTTGGGCGATGCTCCAGGTAACGTGGCGATTGGCTTCAACGCCAGCATGATTTCCCCCATTGAGACGGAGATGATGACGGCGATGAGCAAGAGCAATCGCGAGCGTGAGGCGGCAGCTGCCAAGGCGGAGGCTGAAGCGCAGGAAGATTCGTTCATCGCTTCCTAGTCTCCTGATTCGTGGCTTCAATCCTTACTTCCCTATAGCTTCTTCTCGCTCCTGAGACTTGCACGCGCTACACTGCTTGCATGTTCGCCATGACAATCGTGTTCGCTCGTGAGAGGAGACTCTGCGAGTTGCCGAGCTATCGATCTGATCGGAAGAGGATGACTCGATGGAGCCGGTAACCCATGCGTTGACGGGCGCCTGCCTGTCTCGAGCTGGCTTCAATCGTCGTGCCGCGTATGCCACGCTGACCATGGCAGCCGCTGCGGAGATGCCGGACATCGACACGGTGTGGAGTTGGCGCGGGCCGGTCGAGGGCTTTGCGCATCATCGTGGCATCACGCACACGTTTGTGGCGCTCCCCGTTGAAGCGGCGATTCTTGTCGGAGCCGTCTATGCGCTGCATCGGTGGCGAAGGTCGCGCGCCGGGTATGACGGGAAACCGCTTACGCGCGTCCCGGTGCGCTGGGGAGTTTTGTACGGTTGCGCGCTGGTGGGGCTGCTGAGCCATTTACTGCTGGACTATACGAATAACTACGGACTGCGGCCGTTCTATCCGTTCGATACCCACTGGTATGCGGCGTCGATTGCATTCATCTTCGATCCTGTGATCTTTCTGTTGCTGGCGTTTGCCCTGTTGCTGCCATCGGTGTTCAGCCTGGTCAGCGCTGAGGTAGGAGCGAAGGAGAAGCCGTTTCGCGGTCGCGGTCTGGCGATTGCGGCGTTGCTATGCATCTGCGCCTGGTGGGGGCTGCGCGCGATTGCGCATCAGCGTGCAGTGGAATTTGGAATGTTGCAGACTTACGATCTGGAACACCTGCCGGTAGATACGGTGGTGCCGCTGCGGCCGTCCAAGCTGAGTGCGAGTACGGGAGGGAACGCTGGCTCGGAGACGGAGCTGATTGCGCCGCCAACGGAGTTCCTGCAGGCGCGGCGGGTGCTGGCAAGCCCGAACCCGCTTGATCCTTTTCGCTGGGCGCTGGCAATCGATTATGGCCCGGTGTATCAGCTGGCGACAGTGGACGCGCGTACCGGAGCGATTTCGACCGGCGATGTGAGCTATCCCAAGCTGGCTGTCGATAGCGCGATCCGCGCGGCGGAGATGAGCCCGCTGGGACGGGTGTATCTCGATTGGGCGGAGATGCCAATTGTGACCGAGGACGCGCCGGTGCAGGGAAACTATGGCCGGCTGACACGACGGGTGGTGATGAGGGATCCGCGCTTTATGGGGGACATTTCCTGGCTGCGACTGTCGCAGACTACGCCTCTGACGGCGACGATGACGGTCGATGAGGCAGGCAAGGTACTGCGTGAGTCTCTCGATGGCCGCCGAGAGCCGCCGGGTCGAGGACCGGTGTATGAGGCCCATCTGTCACTGCCGAAGTTTGGTTCCGATGCTGCGCCTGAACCGGCGCAGCAGGTGGTCAAGGTGAAGCCCATCGCGGCGGCTCCGGTGTCTCCGGTGCAGCATGTGGCGGTTCTGCCAAAGCTGGATCTGCCAGCGACGGAGACGGCCAGCGTGGCACCTCCGGTGGCTCCGGTGCCGAAGGCTGTGGCTCCGCCAATAGAAGCGAAGCCTGTGCCAGCGCCCGCAAAGCCTGTAGTGGTGGCTCCGCCCATTGTTCCCCCGCCGGCGAAGGCTGCCAAGGTGCAGCCGAAAGTGACAGACGGTAGGTCGGACGCCGCAAAATCCGATGCGGTCACGCCGGATGCTGTAAGGCTGGAGCCTCCAAGGCCTGCCGCAACGGGGCAGAAAGGGCCGATCGAGCGCTTTCGGAACTGGCTGCATTGGCTGGCGAACGGTGACTGAGGAGCCGCATGAGAATTGCCTGCGGGGACGAGGCGTGATCGTGAACCTGTTCCTCGCAGCCGACTGAAGTGTGGCCGTGCCCAGCAGTCACGCAATGTTTGTCAACGGCCTCTCCGAAGCTCCTCTGTGCACGGTCTGGCTTGATTCCATGCGGCGTGGGCGGTTTTGCCGGCGTGGTTCCATTACAATCAAGGTAGGCGCTCTGCGTCGACTCTTTCTCTAAAGGCGAATCTCCATGCTTGCTGTCCTCGTACTTCTGTTCGCTGCACTGAGCCGCCTTATCCCGCATGTGAACCATGCTGTTGCATTCAACTTCACGGCTGTGGGGGCGGGGCTGCTGTTCTTTGGATCGCGCCGTCCGCGCTGGCAGACGCCACTAGCAGTGGCCGTGATGGCGCTGATGGATGTGTACTTGACGACGCAGGTCTATCACTATCCGTTTCACGTAAAGGGTTATTTAGTGACGTGGGCGTGGTATGCGGCGGTCTGCCTGACGGGCAGCGTTCTGCTGCGCAAGGTGACGGCGATGCGTGTTGTTGCCGGCGTGCTTGCTTCTGCGACAAGCTTTTTCCTGGTGAGCAACTTTGTCGTCTGGCTTGGCAGCGGTATGTATGCGCACAGCGCTGTGGGCCTGTTTGGCTGCTATGTCGCCGCGCTGCCGTTCTACGCGAATGATCTGATTTCTACGGCGCTGGTGTCGGCGGTGTTGTTTGGCCTGCCTGCACTGGCAGCGAAGATGACCGAAGAGCAGGGCGTGGCTGTTCGGTAGCCGAAACTTGTAACGCAAAAGAGGCCGCTTTCATCCGAGCGGCCTCTTTGCTTTTGCGCTGAGCGTGTGGGTCTCGGCTATCCTGAACGAATGAGTTCTTCTTCCCTGGCTGGCCGCAGCGCTGTAGTCATTACCGTGAGTGACCGCTGCTTTCGTGACGAACAGAGCGACCTCTCCGGACCGGCTGTGGTGGCGGCTTTACGCGAAGCGGGGATGGAGGCTATCGAGTGCGCTGTGTTGCCGGATGAGCAGCCGCAGCTGGAGGCGGCGCTGCGCGAGGCCGCCAAGCATGCCGCACTGATAGTGACTACCGGTGGAACAGGTCTTGCCGAGCGTGATGTGACGCCTGAAGCGACTCTGGCTGTTTGTGAGCGTCTGGTGCCGGGGCTGGCGGAGTTGATGCGGCAGGACGGTGCGAGACATACTCCCTATGCAGCCTTGGGGCGCGGGGTCTGCGGGGTGTGTGGGCGGGCGCTGGTACTTAACCTGCCAGGAAGTCCCGCAGGTGCGAAGAGCTCGCTACTGGCGGTGTTGCCACTGCTGAGTCACGCGCTCAATCTGCTGGCGGGTGAGACCGCACACTAAGCGTCAACGAACGGCCTCTCACGCTCTCAGCAAGGTAAAATAGAAGGACACGTGAAACTCGGACCTATCGCATTAATGCACAAATTTTCGGCGGCTGTGTTTGCCGTCCTCAAGCCCCTCGGCGTATGGGGGGTGGGCGGTCTCGCACTCTTGGACTCGGCCCTGATTCCCATCCCGGGCTCGATGGACAGCGTCATTGTGGGGTATGTCCACAATGAGCCGCACAAGTTTTTGCTTTTTTGTCTGATGGCTGCAGGAGCGTCGACCCTGGGCTCGCTCATACCGTTCTATATTGGCCGTGCCGGGGGAGAGCTTTTTCTGCTGAAGCGCGTAGACCGTGCGCGCTATGAGCGGATGCGGGACCGCTTCGAGAAGCAGGAGTTTGTCGCGATCCTGATTCCATCGATGGGGCCACCGCCGACGCCGCTGAAGGTTTTTCAATTCGCCGCTGGTGTCTTCGAGATGCGCATCGGGCCTTTCCTGCTGGCGACGTTTCTTGGCAAGATCACGCAATATCTGGTCTTCTCGCTGCTGACGATCTGGTTTGGTCCATCGCTGATCCACGATATACGTGCCGTGGTGCGCGACCATCGCAGCATTGTCGTCGGTGTTTCAGTGGCGGTGGTGCTTTGGCTGGCGTTCTTTATCGTGCGCAAGGTCTTCGACCGTCGTAAGGGAGAGCTTCTGCCGAGCGAAGACGCTTAGACGCCGAGGTGGAGTTTTGCCTGTAGTTCTGTCGAAGATGAGAAGATAAAGGCAGCCGTTTGAGAGTGTTCTGGCGGATTATTCATCGAAGGTGCGCGGAATTTGTCGGGAGGGGCTGCAGAGCCCGGTGTTTCTGTCGGCAAAGCGCAACATTCCACTGCTAAAGAGCGTCAGAACACTAAGTAAACGAATGCCGACAAGCACCCCACACCGCGATCCAGAGCCAATCAGCAACGAGTCCGGGACCCAGCCGGGCGAGACCCCGTTTGAGGTTTCCGAGCACGAGCCAGCCAACGCACCGCTGCATGTCGTACCCCCGACTCCGCAGCCTGCGGGACCTGTGCGCATCCGCACGAGTCGCTACGGCGATCTGGATGAGCATGAGCTCATCCGTGTACTCGATTCCATTGAGGATGAGCTGGCGAAGCGCCGCTTCCGCGAGTCGCTATACATCTCATTCTTCCTGTGCGTGGCGCTGGCCTGGGTGGTTTTGTATGGGCCGAGATATTTGTGGCATTCGCCGCAGTTGGTGATGCCGTCCGATGTGATGAAGCACCGTGAGGTCGTAGAGCTGAACGCGCCGGTGATGCCGCGCAGTGTGGTTCGTCCGGCTCCAAAGGTGGACACGAAGACGTTGGAGAAGCTGCGCACGGAGGCACCGCCTCCGCCGAAGGCTGCACCTGCACCGGAGCAGCCTAAGCCTGAAACGCCACCTGCGGCTACGCAACCGACGCCTACTCCGCCAACACCTTCTCCTCTACCTTCTGCTCCAGCTCCATCCAAGCTACCCACCCCATTGGCGGATGCTCCGACACCGGCGGTCGCCCCCTCCAAGCCGAACTTCGGTACGCCGAGTGACAGCAATGCGATGAACAACCTTCTGCGTGACAGTGCCAAAGGTCGTGTTGGAACCTCCGGTGTGCATGACATTACGCGCAGCGGTAAGGGAGCCTCTGCAGGCAGCGGTGTGGATGTGCTTTCGGATATGCAGGGTGTGGACTTCTCAGACTATCTACGGCGTATGTTGAGTGATGTGAAGCGTAACTGGCTTCCGCTGCTGCCGGAAGAGATCGAACCGCCTATCTCCAAGCAGGGCGAGACGCGGGTACGCTTCTCAATTCTGCCGGACGGTCGCATCGGCGGTATGACGCTTGAAGGTCGCTCTGGCGATGTTGCGATCGATAAGGCCGCCTGGGGAGCGATCATCAGCGAGGGGCAGTTCCCGCCACTTCCGAAGCAGTTCCACGGACCGAACCTGGAGCTGCGGATCTACTTCATGGTGAACAAGCCAGTTCAATAGAGATGACTTCGAACGACGAAGTTCGCGCAGCACGACCGCAGGCACCCGCGCCTTCGCGAGCATTGCTGCGTGCGCGTGCCGAGCAACAGGAGCGTAAGCAGCAACGCGCGACGGTTGAGCGCCGGAGTGTGGTGCGTGGGCTTGTGTTGCTGGCCCTAGTTGCGCTGGGGATAAGCGTGGCTCGCGCCGGTTTCGAGCGCGTGTTTGTACCTGGCTGGTGGAGGCACTTTTGAGCGACTATCCGCTGATCGTGATTTCCGGGCCTACCGCGAGCGGCAAGACAGGGTTGGCGATCGCGCTTGCCGAACGCTTCGACGGTGAGATCGTCAGTTGCGATTCGGTTGCCGTCTATCGGCTGATGGATATTGGCTCGGCAAAGCCATCGCCTGAGGAGCGCGCACGTGTGCCGCACCACTGTCTCGATATGTATTGGCCGAACGAGGAGTGCACGGCGGGCGATTATGCTCGCCATGCACGCGAGGCTATTGCGGCTATCCGCGAGCGAGGCAAGGTGCCGATTGTGGCTGGTGGTACGGGGCTGTATCTGCGGGCGTTGTTGCAGGGACTGGCACCGGCTCCGCGGCGGGACGAGGCTCTGCGGGAGCGGCTGCGCGGGTGTGTAGAGACGAAGGGGTCGGCGTGGCTGCATCGGATTCTGCAGCGACTGGATGCGAAGGCGGCGGCGCTGATCCACGCAAACGATGCGCCGAAGTTGATCCGCAGCATCGAGGTGACGCTGGCTGGGAGCGCGCCGCAGACGACGCAGTGGGAGGCTGGGCGCGAGCCGCTGCAGGGATACAACGTGATGCAGTTTGTGCTGGGGCCGACGTCCATAGGGCCATTCCGTGAGCAGCTGTATGCGCGCATCAACGAACGTGCGGCTGCGATGTTTGATCGCGGGCTTGTGGCGGAGACGAAGATGATTCGCGAACGCTTTGGCGAGGCATGTCGCTCACTGGGTGCGCTGGGCTATGCACAGGCAATGAGTTTGCTGCGCGGAGAGATGCCTGCTGAGGCTGCGATCTCGGCCGCGCAACAGGGGCATAGGAACTATGCGAAGCGGCAGTTGACGTGGTTTCGTCGAGAAGAGGGAATGCAGTGGCTTGAAGGGTTTGGGGACGACGCTGCAGTGCAAGCTGCGACCTTTGCAGCCGTGCAGAAAGGGTTGGAAGCATGAATGGAGTACGCATCGATAAGTGGTTGTGGGCCGCGCGGTTCTTCAAGACGCGCGCGCTGGCGGCGAAGGCCTGCGAGATGAACCGCATCACCTCAAATGAGATTGTGGCCAAGGCCGCGCGGGAGGTGCGGCTCGGCGACATGCTCACCGTGAAGAATGAGGCAGGTATCTTCGTCGTTGAGGTGCTGGTGTTGAGCGAGATGCGTGGGCCCGCGGCTGTGGCGCAGACACTCTACCGCGAGACTGAGGCGAGCAAGGTGGACCGCGACCGCGTCGCTGCCGAGCGCAAGGCGCTGTTTGCAGAAGACGCTCCGGTGGCGCGGCCGTCGAAGCGCGACCGCCGCGAGATCAACCGTTTTCGCGGTCGCTAAGCGGACGGAAGTTATTTGGCGGGTGGAGTTGCTGTGGGTGGTGTGCTGTCGTTATCCACCCAATAGCTGCTGCGTGCTTCGACGACGAGGTCGGGATAGTTCTTCAGCTTCAGGGTGACAGCGTGCAGACCAGCATGCGGGTTCAGCGGATGGAAGCTGAGTACGTAGCGGTTGGGTATGTGGTTGGCGATGGTGAAGAGATCGCGGTTGAGGGTCTTCGCATCTTTGAACTTGAAGTTCTCTCCACCAGTAGACTGCGCGACGGCTTCGGAGATGTTCTTGCGGAGCGCATTGCGCAAAGCTATCTCCGCCATGCGCGCCAGAATCAGGGGAGGCGCGAGCTGCGCGGCGCAGTCGAAGTACTGCGTACCTTTGGTCTCCTCCGCGGGGCCGGTGCTGCCATCCTCCTTTACCACCTTGTCGGTCTTTGGATCATGCGAGAAACAGCCGTGTTCAGGGCCGGGTTCATCCGAGTGGATCTTCGAAGCTGCGCCCGCTTCGTCGGCGCGGTTCGATGAGAACGCAACGGAGTAAATCGCTGTATTGGTGTCGGAGATGGCGCGCAACGCCTGGGCGAGTGTTGTATGGCTACCGTTATCCTTGGTCTCCGAGAAGAGAAGGATGGCGCGGCGGTAGGTCGTGGGAACGGGACGGAGTTGATCGACGGAGAAATTGATGGCGTCAAGGATGGCAGCGCCGGAGTCACCATCTTCCTGCGAAGCGAGGGTCTGCGAGATGCTGTCGAGGTGGGAGCTGAAGTGATGCACCAGGGTCGGCGAGCTGTCGAAGGCGACGATGGCGACCTTGTGGGGGATACCTCCGAGCATGTTGTCGAGCGAGGCCGCGAGGCCGTCATAGTCATGCAGATGGTTTCGGCCCGCTCCACCGACTTCAACGCAGATCACCATGGCCAGCGGCTGACCGCCGTTGTCTTCTTCGAGGCGCAGCGGCTGCTGAACGCCATCGTCGGTAAGAACAAAGTCATTCGCCTTCAGGGTGTAAACGAGTTGCCCGGACTTGGTCTTCACCAAGGCTGGCACCAGCACCAGTGTCGACTTTGCTGTGATGGAATAGCCGGGGCCGTCAGGCGTGAAAACCTGCTCCTGCGCATCAGAAGGAGCAGGCGTTGGCGCTGCTGGCGTCTGTGCCAGAACGCTACTGCCAGCGAGGAAGGTAATCGCGATGAGTCGTTTGAAAAGCATGGGCTGGTTGCAGTGTAAAGGTACTCGGCCTGGGGCTACCATAAGTTGTTTGACGTGCGTGCGAGCACAGAGTTGCCGGACAGCAGGAGAGTTGCGATGAACCATGGGTTGAGTAAGACGATGCGCGCTTTGATGAAGACACAGGCTGCGGCTGGGATGGAGATGCGCGAGGTGCCCGTGCCGGAGATTGGCGCGAGCGACGTGCTGATCGCCGTGGAGACGGCGAGTGTCTGCGGGACCGATCTGCACATCTATCACTGGGACGAGTGGGCGCAGGCGCGCATCAAGCCGCCGTATATCCCCGGGCATGAGTTTTGTGGGACGGTGGCAGCGGTGGGATCGCTGGTGCAGGGCATCGCGGTGGGTGACTTCGTTTCGGCAGAGATGCATGTGGCGTGCGGTCACTGCTTGCAGTGTCGGATTGGACAGGCGCATGTATGCCAGTTTGTTAAGATCCTAGGCGTTGATGCGGACGGAGCCTTTGCGGATTATGTGCGCATCCCTGCGAGCAATGTTTGGAAGCTCGACCCGGCGATCCCGCGTGACTTCGGCTCACTGTTCGATCCCTTTGGTAATGCGGTACACACGGTGCTCTCCGGTGCGATTGCAGGGCAGACGGTGGCAGTGACGGGCTGCGGTCCGATCGGGCTGTTTGCAATCGCAGTCGCGAAGGCTTGTGGCGCGGCGAAGATCTTTGCCATTGAGCCGAACGAGACACGCCGTGCCCTGGCAACGACGATGGGCGCGCACGCCGCGCTCGATTCTGCTGCGAGCGATCTTCTGCTGCAAGTGAAGTCGGAGACAGGTGGAAATGGTGTGGATGTCCTGTTGGAGATGAGTGGACATCCGTCGGCGATTCGCCAGGGCTTCTCACTGTTACGCATGGGTGGTCGTGCAAGCCTGTTGGGCATTCCTTCGCGGCCTGTGGAACTGGACCTTGCCAATGCGGTCATCTTCAAAGGTGCGACTGTGCATGGCATCAACGGCCGCAAGATGTACGAGACCTGGTACCAGGCAGAGGCGCTGCTGCGCGAAGGTCACATCGATCTATCGCCTGTGATCACGCATCGACTGGCGCTGGAGCGGTTTGATGAGGCGATGCATCTGCTGGAGTCTGGCGAGGCGAGCAAGATTCTGTTGACGGTGAAGAGGTAGTGAGGAGTGAGAAGACAAGAGTGAAAGCGAAAGGCCCATCCGGTGGATGGGCCTTTCGCTTTGTGGTCTACTGCCTGTTGTTACTGCTGGATGACTAGATCATCCGAGAGGCGGAAGTGAACGATCGATTCAGCCGGGATCACGATATCGCGATTCCCGGTGGTGCCTGCGATCAGGGTGCCAGCGCCAGCGCCTGCTGCTCCGCCTATGGCTAGACCGACACCGCCGGTAGCGAGGCCGCCGATCAACATGCCTGCACCGGTCATGCCGCCGATAAAGCCTGCCGTGCGCTTACCCTTGCCTTTTTTGGTCTGCACATTGTCGCGCGTGTTCAGCGGATACTCAGAGCCGTTCAGCGTCATGGCAGTCAGGCGCAATTCAAGATAGGAGCGACCTTTGAAATGACCGCGACGATGGGACTCGTCAATGCGTCCACTTACAGGCGTTCCTTTGGGGATGATGACGGAGCCGTTCTGCGCAACCGGCTCAACGATCTCACCGCTGAAGCGATCGCCTGCATGGGCGGTCTTAACGCTGATGCGCTCATTCACGCGGATGGTGAGACCCGTGCCAGCCGGGACAGTCATCGAGACGTTCGCTGGCGCGGGCGCACCCTGAGCCACAGGCGCGGCGGGCGCGCTGTAGTTGGGCGAAACGCCAGGACCGAGGGGGACGATGACCGGGTTGGTTGCAGGCGGAACTGCACCGGGAGCGGGCGGCGTGACGGTGCGGGTGACGAGGGCCTGACCTCCCTGTGCTGCAGGAGGCTGTACGACATCGGTGATCGTATTACCCTTGCTGTCGACCATCTGCACCTGCTGCGGCGTATTTGTCGTCGCAGCCTGCGACTTGGCCTGATCGAGAGCAGTGTCTTCCTTACCCTTGCAGCCGGTGAGAAAGGCGAGCGCTAAAAGTCCCGCCACTGCGGCGCTACAGATTACATTTGTGAGCTTGCGTTTTTCGTCCTGCATCGTGTCGTTCTCCCTGCGCGGCTATTCTCGACAACGGCATACGTCGGAGTAGTACAGCGCTAACCTGCGAAAGCCAGATAATGAGTTTGATGCGCTCACAATGGATTTTTGCTGCCTGTGGGGCCTGTGGATTCCGCGTCCGTTGAGAGCAAAGGTCTAAGATGAAATTGCTATGGAGACTTTGACAACCCTTTCCGATGCGTCGACATCGAAGCGCCCTCAGCTGGCACACCTGACCGCTCAACTGGATGAGTTGCGCGCAAAGGGCACGTACTTCAAACTGCGCGTGCTGGATGACGAGCAGGGGCCCGTGTGCCACTACGACGGCCGCGAGGTCATCAACCTTGCGAGCAATAACTATCTCGGGTTGTGCGATCACCCGAAACTGCGTGAGGCAGCGATTGCAGCGACGAAAAGGTACGGCGTGGGTTCAGGTGCGGTGCGGACGATTGCTGGCACGATGCGCATCCATATGGAGCTGGAAGAGAAGATCGCCGCGTTCAAGGGTGTTGAGGCGTGCGTTGTCTTTCAGTCAGGATTTACGGCGAATGCGGGCACGGTGTCGAGCATTCTGGGCAAGCAGGATTTCATCCTGTCGGATGAGTTGAATCATGCCAGCATCATCGACGGCGCTCGGCTATCGGGAGCGAAGATTAAGGTCTTCCGTCATAAAGATGTTGCTCACGCGGAAGAACTGTTGCAGGAGATTCAGCACGAGCCGGGTCGCAAGCTCGTGATAACTGATGGCGTCTTCAGCATGGATGGCGATATTGGTCCGGTGGCGGAGCTGTGCGATCTATGCGACAAGTATGGCGCGATCATGATGGTCGATGATGCGCATGCTTCAGGCGTGCTGGGTCGTAACGGGCGCGGGTCTGTCGATCACTTCGGTTGCACACAGCGCGTAGACGTACAGGTGGGAACGCTTTCAAAAGCAATCGGTGCGCTGGGTGGTTATGTCTGCGGCTCGCGTGATCTGATTGACTACTTGTACCACCGCGCGCGACCGTTTCTTTTCTCTACGTCTCATCCCCCGAGTGTTGCGGCCAGCTGCATGGCGGCTTTCGATATTCTTGAAAACGAACCTGAGCGTATCGAGCGGCTGTGGTCGAACACGAAGTATTTTCAGCAGCAACTTGCGGAGGTGGGTTTCGACATCGGTGGCAAGAGCACACCGAAGAGCGAGACGCCGATCACGCCTGTGATCGTGGGCGATGGGCGCAAGACGATGGATTTTAGCCGCGCGCTCTTTGAGCAGGGACTGATGGCGACAGGGATTGCGTTCCCCACGGTGCCGGAAGGCAAGGCACGTGTGCGCTGCATCATGACGAGCGAGCATACGAAGGAGCAGATCGATAAGGCTCTTGAGATACTGACTGCAACTGCGAAGCGGATGGAGATTCTCTAGCGCAATCGCCTTAGAGAACAGCGAGGCAGCGTGTTCTTTACGCTGCCCTGACTCTTTTTGAGAATTCTTCTAGGGCTTGGAGTAACTAAGGCCGAAGCCGATGGCAAAGAGCGGAGAGGCTGAATCGTGCGGCAGATCGGGCTGTTGCCTGCGAACAGCTTCCATCGAACTCGGCAGTTCAAACGGAAGATGTCCCTGCGGTTGAGCTTTGCCGGTGATGACGGCCAGCAGAGCTTCGTCGCTTGCGCCGAAATCTGCCAGCAGCACTGAGGTACGAGCGACCAGAGGCGTAACGATGGCTGGCCGATCGAGATAAATGTCCGCGATGACGGGCAGATTCGCAGGTAGCTTTGCCAACTCCGCGAGCTGCGCGTCGCCCGGTTTGAAATCGAGATCGCCTTCATGCTGACGCGAGCCGAAGAAGTAGCCGGGGTGCAGCAGTTGCGACGGAGCGTGTAGGCGGAAGAGAGCGAAGTCGGCTTCTGCCGGTGTTGCTGCAGGCGTCAGACCGGCATGGCGAGCCGCTTCTGGATCGACGCCGATGAGCCAGACTTTGCGCATGGATGCAGCAAGGGGCAATGCGTGCTTGTTGCTCAGTAGTACCATCGAACGCTCCTGAGCGAGTAGCGCTGCCTGGCGGAACTCCGCTTTGCCTGCAGTTGCGCTGGCAGCAGCTGGATCGACGTAGGGATCTTCGAAGAGGCCGAGTTCGAACTTCTGGATGAGGATACGCTTTGCAGACTCATCCAGACGCGCTGCTGAGACATGGCCTTCGCGTACCAGCTTCACAATGAGGTCGGAGTCGGAGACGCCGCCGAACTGATCGACACCTGCATCGATGGCCTTGGCAAAGCGCTGTTCTGGCGTGAGAGTTTCGACACCCCAGGACATGCCAAACTTGCCGGGTTCGATGCCGGGCTGTTTGCCTGCAGGTGCGCCATTGAGACATTCACCCTCACAGTTCGAGGTGATGAGCCAGTCAGTGAGAATGACGCCCTTGAAGCCGAAGCGTCCGCGGAGAACGCCGGTGAGCAGTTCTTTGTTGAAGCCTGCTCCGACGGGTTCGGTGGGCTTGCCGTTGATCGTTGGCGTGTCGAGGATGGCGTAGGTTGGCATCACGGCTGCGACGTGCGCTGCGAACGCGCCGGTGAAGGGAATCAGATGCTGCTCGAAACCAGCGGCGCTCAGGACCGCATGACGACTGTACGAGTTGTGCGCATCGAGACCGTCCTTCATCGCGCCATAGCCAGCAAAGTGCTTCACGACGCACAACACGCTATCGCGTTGCAGGCCGTTCTCGCCTGCCTGGAAGCCGGCGATGTAAGCTTCGACCTGCTTCTTCACGGCTACGGGATCTTCGCCGAAGGTGCCATCGATGCGTCCCCAGCGCGGCTCGGTCGCGAGATCGGCTTGGGGCGAGAGCGCCTCCTGAATGCCGACTGCGCGGTACTCCTGCCTCGCGATGTCGCCGAAGCGACGGGTCACGGAGGGATCGCCGATTGCGCCCATGCCTGTCATATCCGGCCACTGTGAGAACGACACGGCGGCGTTGCCTGCGCCAAGCGTGGAGTGGAAGTTGTTACGAGGGTCGGTGCTAATCGTCAGCGGGATCGCGAAGCGTGTGGCTTCGGCTTCCTGTTGCAGCAGGTTGTTCTGCGTGGCGAGCGAGGCCGCATCGGTGGTGAGGCGCGTGATGAAGGTGGCAACCTTCTTCTCTGCGATGATGGTGCGCACACGTGGAAGATCGTAGGCTTTGCCCATGCCAACGCCAGGCGATCCTTCCGCAGGCGCGGAGTCATGCATCATAAGCCCGGCCTTCTCTTCCACGGACAGCCGCGCAAGCAGATCGACGGTGCGTTGTTCCGGAGAGAGACGCCAGTCTTCGAAGGGATCGAGCTTGCCGTTGCGATTGAGGTCGCGGAAGCGAAGACCGTCGACGGTGAGGATCGGTACTGCACGAGAGGCGATGGGCGGCTGCGCGGTTTTCTGTGCGAGGAGGCCGAAGGGAGCGATGAAAAGCGAAGCGACCGCGAGAGTTTGCGCCGCGAAGCGAGGGAGCTGTGATCGGCTCATGAGCTACTGACCTGCCTTCCAGATTGCAGCAGGAGAATATCACTCGATGCATAGCACTCGCGATGGGCTTGCTGTGGGTTGGATGAAGAAGCTGGCTAGATCTTTTGTACGCGGAGCACATCGCGCACGCCTGGGACCTTGCGCAGATTCTGCGTGAGGCGTGTGAGGTGGCGCAGATCGAGTGTTTCGATGACGAAGTCTACGTTTACCACGCCGTCGACCGAAGGCTTGGTATCGACCGAGCGAATGTTTGTGCCGTCCTCGGCGATGATGGCCGTGAACTCCTTCAGCAAGCCAGACCGATCGTCGCAGACGATGATGAGGCGTACAGGATACGTCGAAGGCTTAGGACCAGAGTCGGAGTGGGTGTCTTCTGCCCAGGCGACGTCGATGCGACGATCTGCCTCGTACAGAAGATTCTGCACGTTGGGACAGCTGCGAGCGTGGACGGCAACGCCCTTGCCGCGCGTGACGTAGCCGATAATGGCTTCGCCGCGAATCGGGTTGCAACATCGAGCGCGGTAGACGAGGAGATCGTCCTGTCCTTCGACCTGCAGGGACTCGGAGCCTTTGCCGAAGAAGACGCGCTTTACCGCGTCCGACATGTGCGAGAGCGTGTTGCTGACCGCTCCTTCTGCAGGCTTCTCGGCTTCGACAGGCATCGTGCTGCCGGGTTCGAGCTTGTTCAGCGTCTGTCGCGCAGAGTACTTGCCGAAGCCGATGGCCGCGAGCAGATCGGCATGTGCGGCGAGGCCGTATTCACTCGCGACGCGGTCGTAGTCGGCTTCTTTGAAGCGATCAAGAGAGATCTTGAATTTGCGACCTTCGCGCTCGAGCAGCTTCTGACCGATCTCGATGGCACGGACGCGCTGGTTCTCGTTGAGCCAGTGCTTGATCTTGTTGCGCGCGCGCGAACTTTTGGCAAAGCTGAGCCAGTCGCGTGACGGATTGTGGCCGGTCTGCGTGGTGATCTCAACGATGTCGCCGTTGCGCAGCTTGTGACGCAGAGGCACGATGCGGCCATTGACCTTCGCGCTCGTCGTTGCGTGACCGACGTCGGTGTGAATCGCATAGGCGAAGTCGACGGGGGTTCCGTCCTTCGGCAGCACGATCACCTTACCCTTGGGCGTGAAGGTGTAGACCTCTTCGGGATACAGGTCGATGCGGAGCGTCGACATGAACTCGTTCGGGTCGGACATCTCGCGCTGCCATTCCATCATCTGGCGAACCCACGCGAGACGTTGCTCGTCCTTCGCAGAGACGTTGTCGCCAGCCTTGTACTTCCAGTGCGCGGCGATGCCCTCTTCTGCGACCTTGTGCATCTCCTCGGTGCGGATCTGCACCTCGAACTGATGTCCACCTTCAGCGATGAGCGTGGTGTGCAGCGACTGATAGAGGTTCGGTCGCGGCATCGCGATGAAGTCTTTGAAGCGGCCGGGAACAGGTCGCCATGCTGCGTGGAGAAGACCGAGCGCAGCGTAGCAGTCCTGCTCCGATTCCGTGATGACACGAACGGCGAAGAGATCGAAGACCTGATCGACGGGAATCGCGTGCTTGGTGAGCTTCTGCTGGATCGAGTAGAGCCGCTTAATGCGGGCTTCGACGCGAGCCTTGATGTGCGATTCCTTCAGCTTGCCTTCGAGCGTGCTGACGATCTTATCGAGGAAGACCTTGCCATCGCCGCGAAGGCCATCGACCTCTTCTGAAAGCTGCTTGTAGCTGTAGGCGTCGGTGTAGCGGAACGAGAGATCTTCAAGCTCGCCGCGCAGCTTACCCATGCCGAGACGATGCGCGAGCGGTGCGTAGACATCGAGTGTTTCGCGGGCGATGCGCTGCTGCTTCTCCGGCTTCAGGTGCTCCAGTGTGCGCATGTTATGCAGGCGGTCGGCGAGCTTGATCATCACGACGCGCAGGTCGGTGACCATGGCGAGCAGCATCTTGCGGATATTTTCCGCTTGGTGGTCTTCGCGGTTGGCGAACTTGATCTTGTCGAGCTTGGTAACGCCTTCCACAATGTGCGCGACCTGCTCACCGAAGCGTTTGCTTATCTCGGCGGCGGTCACGTCGGTGTCTTCGACGGCATCGTGCAGCAGGCCTGCGGCGATCGCGGTCGAATCCATCTTGAACTCGGCAAGAACCTGAGCGACTTCGAGCGGATGGCCTATGTACGGTTCGCCGGAGGCACGCATCTGGCCGGCGTGTTGTTGGATACAGAAGGCCCAGGCGCTGCGAATCAGGTTCAGATCATCGCCGGGGCGATTGGCACTGACTGTTTCAAGTAGGTGATGAAAGGCTGTGTCGAGATTGGCGTAGCCCGAGACGGGGTCTGGAAGCGCAGGAGTGGCCTCGCTGGTCGACAGGTCGACCTCGCCGACAGGCGGCGCGGAATTCTCAGGTTCAGCAGGCTTGGCTGAACCCGACGGAGCGATTGCCATAGTTCATTATACGGGGTTGAAGGGAAAGCGGGATTACGGTTGGGTCTTGATCTTCTCTGGGTGAAGCTTGAGTAGGCCGGAAGGTGGCTGCGGGCCGCCGTGAGTCCAGTGAACGAGTTCGTCGAAGGCGTCGCCGATGTCCTGTTCGGTGAAGTTGCAATGGCCTTCGGCGTCGACATACTGCTGGACAAAGTTGCGCTCGGCTCCGGCGGCCTGCACCTGCTCGAAGTAGAGGGGCAGATACTGGATCTGCACGATGGGATCGAAGACGGTGTGCAGCGCAAGCATCGGCTTGCCAAGGTTGCCGCTGGGCGTGAAGTGCCGCGCGAGGTAGGCGAAGGCCTTGGGGGAAGCTGCGTAGCGAGCGACCTTGTCGTTGAGCTCGTAGTCGCTCTGCGTACTCGTCGGGTTGGTGCCGGTGTAGATGGTATTGCGGTTGTCGAAGGGGTTGCCGCCAGCGCGACGCTGAAAGTCGCCGACGACGAAGGTGTAGTAGGCGATGTCGTGCGCGACTTCGCCATCGGTGTGCAGTTGCATCAGGTTGCGCATTAGCGTCGCGTTGGCAGGGTTGGCCTTAAGCGCGCGGGACACCTTCTGCCGCATCGCGTCCGAGTCGACGTAATCGGTTGGAACGGGGACGAGCGGCGGCATTACGTCCGGGAAGTAGTGATCGAAGGCTGCGCGCATGGCGAAGCGATGTTCGTAGGCGAGATGGCTGGGGCCGACGGATCCACAGAGGTCGAGACCGCCCATGTAAGGTTTAGGGTTGAGTTCAAGCGTGATGGAGACGAGTTCGCCGCCCATGGAACCTCCAGCGACGTAAGTCTCTTTTGGCGCTCCGTATCTCTGAACGAAGTACTTGCGAAGGCTTTCGGTCTCGGGATATGCCTGCGCGAGTGCCCAGCCGGTTTGCGAGTAGGCGCTTTGGATGACGGCGTAGCCGCGATCGTAGAAGGGCAGCTGCTGGCCGAGGAGTTTTTCGGTCGGATGATAGCGGTACGGTTCTTCCGAGTAGCCGTGATAGAAGACGACCAGCGAGTGGTTCCAGTTGTTCGGGATGTCGATGCGGTAGGGCGCGTCGTCGAGCATGCCGGTTTCCACTCTGCCGGTAGCGGTGGTGATCACGCTGGGAGCGACAGGCCTCTTGGCGGGCGATAGAGCGCGGGCGGGAACGAGTGGCAGCGCGCAGAGTGTTAGCCAGAGTGCGGTCTGGAATCGAGCGGGACGGAGTCGAGCAGTCAGATCAGATGTGTTCGAGAGTCGGCGCGGGATGAGAGACATGGTTGGGATGGCTTGATTTTATCTTCGATTGCGGGCTGTGTGTACAGATGTTTACGGCGCCGTGGTTTCGCGGGCGATAACCGCTGGTGTAGAAAAGTAGATGCGAGGTATATACGTTTTGAGCAAGAGTTTTGGGCCGTTTCGTTTGAAGCCGCTGATGGTAGAGCGCGTTTGGGGATACAACAGTCTTTCGCCCTGGTACGAATTCAAGAGTGAGAAGGCCATTGGCGAAGCGTGGCTTTCGGGTGACGACTGCGTGATCGAGAACGGTCCGCTTGCGGGTAAGACGCTGGGTGAGGCTGTGACGTCAAGCGAGACGCCGCTGTTTACCGGCAAGGAGCGTTCGCCGCTGCTGATCAAGTACCTGTTTCCGAAGGAAAAGCTTTCGGTTCAAGTGCATCCCGATGATGCGGATGCGGCGCGGCTTGGCAACGGAGCTGAGGCGAAGACCGAATGCTGGTACGTGCTGGAAGCGGAGCCCGAGGCTGCGATTGCGATGGGCCTGAAGCCTGGAACGCAGAAGGATGCGGTGCTGGCGGCGATCCACGATGAGACGCTGGAGTCGCTGCTGGAGTATCCGAAGGTCGCTGCGGGCGACATGATCTATGTGGCTGCTGGAACGATCCATGCGATTCTGCCGGGCGTGGTGATTCTGGAGATTCAGCAGAACTCAGATACGACGTACAGGCTTTATGACTACGGTCGACCGCGCCCGCTGCATCTTGAGCTTGGGATGGATGTGCTGAAACTGACGACGGACGCGGGCAAGTTTCCGGCGAAGGCGATCGCGGGTGGAACGCAGCTGATTTCTGTACCGCACTTTACGGTGGAGCGTTACGAGCTGAGCAGCGAGGCGAAGAGCTTTGCGAATCAGGGTGGCGAATATCTGGTGACGCTGAAGGGTGAAGGCAAGCTGGTCAGCGATGCTGGTGAAGTGGAACTAGTTGCTGGAGAGCTGGTTGTGGTTCCCGCCTGGGTTGAATCGTATTCGCTGCAGGGTTCGGCTACGGTGATACGGAGCTTTGCGGGGTAGGTACCCCTCCCCCCATACAAGGGCTAGAGGTATGGGTGGTTCGAGACGCAGATTCCCTTCGGGAATGACAGGATAAAAAAGGCTACTTTAAGATGGCGAGGTAGTTGCGCCAGCCTCCGAAGTGGGTGATCTCGGTGGCGCCTTCGGTGGCGGCGGGTTCGGCGATGAAGCCCATGACGAGGGAGCCGTCTTCGAGGCGGAGCTGGCCGATGCCGAGGGGTTGGGGAACTCCGGCTACGAAGCTGCCGACGGTGTCTTCGGGGAGCGCCCAGACTTCCACCTCGATGCCAGGGCCTGCGAAGTTGGGGACGCGGACGAGGCCGGGCTTGGCGGGGGTGGTGTTGGCGAGGGCATAGAACTTGTAGTCGGGGTGGGTGCGGCAGGTGCGGACGAGGCGGCCCTTGCGCTGCGTGAGCTGCCAGTTGAGCGGCTGGCCGGTGAGGTGAGCTCCGACGACGGCCATGAGGAGGCAGCCCGGAGGGGTGGCCGTCGGCTTGAGGGCTGGAGTTTCGGTGAGTTTGCGCTGGGAGTTGCCGAGGGTGGTCGCGTAGGCGCGGTGGAGGCGGTCGGCTGCGAGGAGGAGAGCGTTGTCGGTGAAGGCCGGGGCGATGAGGGTGACGCCGAAGGGCAGGCCGTCGGGGCGGAAGCCTGCGGGGACGGCGACGGCGGCGAGGTCGAGCAGGTTGACGAAGTTGGTGTAGGTGCCGAGGGTGCTGTTGAGGGCGATGGGGTCGGCTTCGACTTCGGCGATGGTGTAGGTGCGGGGCGCGGTGGGCAGGATGAGGAGGTCGATGTCGGCCCAGACGGCGGAGGTGGTGCGGCGGAGGGCTTCGAGCTTGTAGGCGGCCTTGAAGGCGTCGATGGCCGTGTAGCTGCGGGCGCCGAGGATGATCTTTGAGACGGTGGGATCCATCTGGTAGGCGTGGTGGGAGCCTTCGTCTTCGAGAAAGGGCTGGATGGCGGCGTAGCGCTCGGCGACCCAGGGGCCTTGATAGAGAAGACGGGCGGTTTCGAGGAAGGGCTCAAGGTCGATCTCTACAGGTGTGCCACCGAGGACGGTCAGGTGATCGACGGCTGCCTGGTAGAGCGCGGGGTTGTGAGTGTCGCCGAAGAAGTTGAGCGACGAGGTGGCGGGGACGCCGAAGCGGAAGATTGTGGATCCAGCCCAGGGGGTAGCGCCTTCGCCGGTTCTGGGGGTGCGGGAGTAGGGGTCTTTCTCGTCGAGTCCACGGGCTGCGGCGAGTACGGTGGCGGCGTCGGCGGAGGTTTCGGCGAAGACGGAGACGCAGTCGAGGGTGCGGCAGGCGGGGACGACGCCGTGGGTGCTGAGTACGCCGCGGGTGGGCTTGAGGCCGACGAGGTTGTTGAACATGGCAGGGACGCGGCCAGAGCCGGCGGTATCGGTGCCGAGGGAGAAGATAACGGTGCCGTTGGCGACGGCGACGGCGGAGCCTGCGCTGGAGCCGCCGGAGATGTGGGTCTTGCTGAAGACGCTGGAGCAGATGCCGTAGGGCGAGCGGGTGCCGACGAGGCCGGTGGCGAACTGGTCCATGTTGGTCTTGCCGATGAGGATGGCGCCGGCCGCTTCGAGCTTCTGGACGACCGTGGCGGAATCGGTGGGGGTGTACGCGTAGTCGGGACAGGCGGCGGTGGTGGGGATGCCGGCGACGTCGATGTTGTCTTTGACGGCGAAGGGGATGCCGTAGAGGGGGAGGGTTTTTGCTTCTTCCGTTGAAAGCGATTTTGCGCGGGCGAGGGCCTGTTCGCGGGGGACGAGGGCGATCCAGGTGGGGCGCAGGCCTTCGGCGTTGATGCGGTCGTAGATGGCGGCGATGGTGGCTTCGGGGGTGGAGGCGCCGGAGGTGTAGAGGGTGTGGAGTGCGGCGATGTTCATAGGGTGCCTCGGGAGCTAGTGAGAAGTGAGAAGTGAGAAGTGAGAAGTGCAAGAGCAAAGACCGCAGTCGTGGTGAGTGGAGAGTGTTCATCCCACCCATGCGCGATGATACTGCGCATGGGTGGGGCATCCAGTACCCAGGCAAGTGCAAACGCGGGAATGACAAGACAAAGAGGAATCTAGCGGGGGCGGATGGCGAAAAGGAGTTGGCCTGCGTTTACGAGGGCGCCTAGTTCGCAATAGATTGCTTCGACGGTGCCGGTGATGTGGGAGGTGATGCCGATTTCGGTCTTCATGGCATCGAGGATGACGAGTTTATCGCCTTCGGCGACGTGCTGGCCAGGTTTGACGGGGATCTGGAAGACGCTGGCGGTGAGGGGGGAGGAGACGCCTTCGCAGCCGTCGGGGATGGTGATGACGGCGGCTTCTGTGGTGTCTTCGGGGGCTTCGGGCGGGGTGAGGAGACCGGCGGCGCGCCAGCGTTCGCGCTCGGCGTCAAAGGAGGCTTTCTGGTGTTGCTTGAAGGCGGCGGCTTCGGGGGCGATGGAGGCGAGGAAGCGGTCGTAGTCGGCGAGGTTGAAGGTGGATTCTTCGACGCGGAGGGGGTAGAGGCCGTGGGGGAACTTTTCGCGGGCTTCGAGGAGCTCTGCGGCGGAGATGGGGAAGAAGCGGATCTGGTCGAAGAAACGCAGCGACCAGGGAGTGCCAGGAGCGAAGGCGGGGGTGGACTTCCAGGTGTTCCAGACCTGGATCGTGCGGCCGACGAGCTGGTAGCCGCCCGGGCCTTCCATGCCGTAGACGCACATGTAGGCGCCGCCGATGCCGACGGCGTTTTCGGGGGTCCAGGTGCGGGCGGGGTTGTACTTGGTGGTGACGAGACGGTGGCGCGGGTCTACAGGGGTAGCGACGGGCGCACCGAGGTAGACGTCGCCGAGACCGAGGACGAGATAGCTGGCTTCGTGGACGATGCGGTAGACGTCGTCGATGGAGTCGAGGCCGTTGATGCGGCGGATGAACTCGATGTTGGAGGGACACCAGGGGGCGTCGGGACGGACGGCCTGCATGTATTTTTCCTGCGCGAGTTTGGCCTGGGGGTCGTCCCAGGAGAGCGGCAGGTAGACGATGCGGGAGGGGACGGTGATGTCGGTGAGCGGCGGCATGGCGACGTCGAGCTCGGCGAGCTTATCGATGAGCGCGGCGCGCTGGAGGATGCGGCTGTCGTAGTGGATGTGAAGGGAGCGGACGCCGGGGGTGATGTCGAGGATGCCCCTTACCTCATCCTGCAGGGCGGCTTCGCGGAGGGCCTGCTCCAGGATGTGGACTCGGAAGCGGAGGTGGAGATCGAGTTGGAGCTCGCCGTATTCGACGAGGAGATACTTGTCGCCGTCGGCGCGGAAGACCATGCGGGTGGGGCGGTCGGTGAGGGTGCGGAGGATGGCGGGTTCGGGTGAGGGTGAGGCAGTGAGAAGTGAGGAGTGAGAAGTGGTAAGCGAGGGCGTGAAGGAGGCGATGAAGGCGTCCTGCTCGCGTTCCATCTGCTGGGCGAGTTCGAGGGTGATGGGTTGGAAGTGGACGCGGTCGCCTGCTTTGAGCTGGCCGAGCTTCCAGAGTTCTGCCTGGACGATGGTGGCGGGGCAGACGAAGCCGCCGAGCGAGGGTCCGTCGGGGCCGAGGAGGATGGGCATGTCGCCGGTGAAGTCGATGGTGCCGATGGCGTAGGCGTTGTCGTGGATGTTGGAGGGGTGCAGACCGGCTTCGCCGCCGTCGGTGCGGGCCCAAGTGGGCTTGGGGCCGATGAGGCGGACGCCGGTGCGGTCGGACTGGTAGTGGACCTTCCACGAGGCGGAGAAGATCATGTCGATGTCTTCCTGGGTGAAGAACTCTGGCGCGGTGTGGGGGCCGACGAGGACGCCGATCGTCCAGTCGTGGGTGAGCTGAGGCTGGTGACCGACGGGGAGGATGGCTGGGGTGGTGGGGGTGATGTCGGACTGGCCGATGTGGAGGGTGTCGCCTGCGCGGAGGGCGCGGCCTGCGGGGCCTCCGAAACCACCGAGGACAAAGGTGCTGCGGCTGCCGAGGTAGGGCTGGGTGTCGAAACCGCCCTGCACGGCGAGGTAGGCGCGGATGCCTTCTTTGGAGGCGGCGCCGAGGGAGAGAACGGAGCCGGGTTCGACGGTGATGGCTTGCCATTGCGGGATGGGTTTTCCGTCGAGTTTGGCGTTCATGTCTGCGCCGGTGAGGGCGATGACGGATTTGGCGTGGAACTTGAGGCGGCCGCCCATGGTGGCGAACTCGATCGCGGTGGTGCCTTCAGGATTGCCTACGAGTCGATTGGCGAGGCGGAAGGAGAGATGATCCATCGGGCCTGATGGGGGGACGCCGACGTTCCAGTAGCCGATGCGGCCGGGGTAGTCCTGGAGGGTGGTCTGGGTGCCGCCTTCGAGGACTTCGATGGCGTTGCGCGAGGGGACGAAGGTGCCGAGGAAGGCGGTGGTGATGGTGCCGGAGGTGAACTCGGGGGTGCGGACGATTTCGCGGAGGTAGCGGAGGTTGGTCTCGGTGCCGTCGATGGCGATGGCGGCGAGGGCGGTGCTCATTTTGGCGAGGGCTTCTTCGCGGGTGGCACCTTTGACGATGATCTTGGCGACCATGGGGTCGTAGAAGGAGGTGATTGTGGAGCCGGACTCGATCCAGGTTTCAACACGGGCGATGTCGGGGCCGGGGAAGGTGACCTGGGTGAGCTTGCCGGGCGAGGGCTGGAAGCCTTTGGCGGGGTCTTCGGCGTAGATGCGGGCTTCGATGGAGGCGCCGGCGGGTTGGATGTGGATGCTGTCGAGCGGCGGCATTTCGCCTGCTGCCTGGAGGACCATCCACTCGACGAGGTCGGTGCCGGTGACCTCTTCGGTGACGCCGTGTTCGACCTGGAGACGGGTGTTGACCTCGAGGAAGTAGAAGTCATTGGTGTCGTCGTCGTAGATGAACTCGACGGTGCCTGCGGAGGCGTAGTTAACGGCTTTGGCAAGGACTTTGGCGGAGGCGTAGAGCTGCTCGCGGGTGGCGTCGGTGAGGCCGGGGGCGGGAGTTTCTTCGAGAACTTTCTGATGGCGACGCTGGGCGGAGCAGTCGCGTTCGCCGAGGGCGAGGACGCCGCCCTTGCCGTCGCCGAAGATCTGGACTTCGATGTGGCGGGCGCGGGTGACGAACTTTTCGAGGTAGACGGCGGAGTTGCCGAAGTTGGATTGCGCGAGACGGATGACAGTGTCGTAGGCTTCGCGGAGGTCTTCGGGGGAGTGGCAGACCTTCATGCCGATGCCGCCGCCGCCGCCGGAGCTTTTGAGCATGACGGGGTATTTGAGGGTGGCGGCTTCGGTGAGGGCTTCGTCGAGGCTGGAGATGATGCCGGTGCCGGGGAGTAGGGGGACGTTGCAGGATTTCGCGGTGGCGCGGGCTGTGTGCTTGAGGGCGAAGGCGTCGATCTGTTCGGGCGCGGGGCCGATGAAGGCGATGCCGCGGGCGGCGCACTCGCGAGCGAAGGCGATGTTTTCAGAGAGGAAGCCGTAGCCGGGGTGGATGGCTTCGGCGCCGGTCTGGGCGCAGGCGGCGAAGATGGCGTCGAAGGAGAGATAGCTGGCAGAGGCGGGAGCTTCGCCGATGTAGACGGCCTCGTCAGCCTGAAGGACGTGCAGGGAGTTTTTGTCCGCGGAGGAGTAGACGGCGACCGAGCCGACACCCATCTTGCGGAGGGTGCGGATGATGCGGCAGGCAATGGCGCCTCGGTTGGCGATAAGGACTTTTTTGAACATGCGGTGCTCCGGTGGCGGTGTTGCGATTTGCGGTGGTGCGATTGTGTCGGGCCTTCAGCCCTTTGATTTTAGATAGACCTAGGCTGGTATGTGGCGGGCCTTTGGCCCGCAGAGGCGACGTGGTCCTTGATGCCATGTTGCCAGATCAGTGAGCATCGTGGGGTGAAGTTCCCTCAGGGGCTGAAGCCCCATTTCTACTGGGCGCGTGGATGGCGGGACTGAAGTCCCGCCCCTTCAAAGCGAAAACAGATTCCCTTCGGGAATGACAAGCAAAAGGCAGGAGCAAATGCAGATTCCTTCGCTTCGCTACGGAATGACAAAAAAAGAGAGGCAAAAGAAGACTACCGTCGGGAATGACAAACAAAGAGCACGAGCAAAATGCGGATTCCTGCGCTTTGCTACGGAATGACAAAAAGAAAGGCAAAAGCAGATTCCCTTCGGGGATGACAAACCAAAAGCAGGACAACGACAGAAACAAAAGCAAAGGCAAAAGCAGGTCCTTCCCCTTCGGCTTCGCTCAGGGTCAGGATGACAATGGCTGTGTTTACGCCGATTCGATTGCTTACTAGTGAATTCTTAGTTCGGCGTTCCAGATGAGGATGCTTACGGGCGTTGGATTGTAGGCGTTGCAGGGGTTGTTGAGCTGGGGGCAATTGGAGATGACGACAAGGACGTCCATCTCGGCGCGGAGCTCGACGTATTTGCCAGCGCCGGAGACGCCGTCGGCGAAGGTTAGCGAGCCGTCGGTGGTGACGGGGACGTTCATGAAGAAGTTGATGTTGGCGGTGAGGTCGCGTTTATCGAGCTGGCGGCCGGTTTGCTCGGACCATTGCAGAGCGCCTTTGATGAAGGCCTGGCGGCAGGCATGCATGGGGCGCTTGTCGATGGCGTAGCGGACCATGTTGCTTTCGGCGGAGCAGGCACCGCCGAGGGTGTCGTGACGACCGCAGGTGTCGGCGACGATGGTGAGCAGGTGGTGGCGCTCGGTGGAGATGAGTTCGCTGCCGGTGGTGAGGTAGATGTTTTTCTGGTGACGGATGGTGTCCTGCGCGCTGTAGCGATCGGCGTAGTTGTCCGCGTTGTAGAAGAGGGTGTCGACGGCCTGGTTACCTTCGAGGTCGACGATGCGGACGACCTCGCCCTTGCGGATGACGTGGACGAAGGGGTCGCCTGCACCGACGGTGGCGGTGAAGGCGGCGTCTTCGGCGAGGAGCGGGCTGGTCTGGATGATGGTCTCTGGCATGGTGTCCCAGGGGCTAAAGCCCCGATCTTTGGTATGACCTTTATTGGCCGGACTAAAGTCCGGCATTATCTAAAAGCTCGGTGTGTGACCTATGTTGTGGCGGTTCGAGAAGCAGATTCCCTACGGGAATGACAAAGAAAAATACAGGAGCAAGATGCAGATTCCTCCGCTTTGCTACGGAATGACAAATGGTTTAGAGGAAGTAGCGTTCAGTGAGCGTGAAGCCGCGGCGATTTTCGTCGCAGGCGGTGCGGCAGAGGTCGTCGGGGCCAGGGGCGGCTACTTTCTTTAGCGTGAGTTTGACGGCGCGCTGTGCGTAGTTCGGGTCGGGGTCCATGGGGTGCTGGCAGGTGTTGAGCAGGACGAGGGTGTTCATCTCGGCGCGGAGTTCTACGGCGGCTCCTGCTTTGGCGAAGTTCGGGACGAAGTGCATCGAGCCGTCGGAGAGGACTTCGACTTTGGAGAAGAAGTTGACGTTCATGGTGAGGTCACGGGAGCTGAGGCCGTACTTGGCGAGTTCGATGAGGAAGCCGTCGAGGGCGCTGACGTGCCAGTGGTTGCGGCCTTCCTGATAGGAGAGCTTGCCGTACTTCTGTTCGACCATGGTGTCATCGGAGCAGCCGCCGAGGGGGTCGTGCCAGCCGAGGGTGTCGTCGGTGATAGAGCAGAGGACGCGGCCCATGTCAGAGAAGAGGGCAGAGCCTGCAGTCAGGCGCGCGATGTGCTGGGCCTTGAGGGAGTCGGGCAGGTTGAGGCGTTCGGTGGGGTTGTCGGCGTTGAGAAAGATCGCGCCGACGTTGCAGTTGTCTTCGAGCGTTTCGATGCGAAGGGCGGTGCCGCGCTTCAAGATGTGAGACCAGGTGGAGGCGCCGGGGAGAGTTTCCTCCCAGAGAACGTCATCCTGATGTGCCAAAGAGTTCAAATGTTGCCGTCTTTCTGCGGGGCCGACTTCCGGCTGCGGAATGTTGCTCGTTGTGACGAGTGGCTCGGTTTCGAGAAGCACGGAGTTGGAGGAAGATTGGGGCATTGAATCGATTCCTGGGAGCTACTTCTGCGAGGGTGAGAACCGGGCGACGGTTTGTTCGTGGCCGTTGGAGAGCCAGACGGAGCCGAAGCCGAACTTGATGCCATCGCCACCGGGGCCACCCCACTGCTTGACAACCTTGTTGGTGGCAGCGTCGATCTGAGAGACGGGGAAGTCAATGTTGGTGGGCCAGACGGAGCCAGCGCCGAAGGTGATCTCGCCGCCGGTGCCGGGGATGCCGAGAGCGATGGTGGCGAGGGGCTTGCCGGACTTCATCTCGACACGGGAGACGGAGCCGTCACCCTGGTTGAGGGTCCAGATGGAGCCGGCGCCGGAGGTGAGGAAGCGCGGCTTGGGGCCGACGGGGATGGTGGCGACGATGGCGTTGGTTTTGGGATCGAGCTTGAGCAGGTTGTCGTGCTCGAAGGAGGTGATCCAGATGTAGCCGTCGGCGAAGAGGGGGTTCTGCGAGCCGGAGGGAAGTTCGACGGAGGCAGCGACGGTGTTCGTTTTGGGGTCGATGCGAATGAGCGTCGAGGGCTTGGTGACGATCCAGGCGGAGTCTGCGCCGAAGGTGATGCCGCCTTCGGAGTTGGCGGGATCGCCGGGGATGGTGGCGAGGGTCTTACCGGTGGCGGCGTCGACGCGAAGGACGGAGTGGCTGCCACAGCTGGGAATCCAGATGGAGTCTGCGCCGTAGGCGAGACCGGAGCAGGGCCGTGGCACATCGATGATGAGGCCGGGCTTGCTGGTGGCGGCGAGGATCTGAACGACGTGGTTGGCGCGGGCGCTGGTGATCCAGATGGAGTCCTTGGAGATGGTGGCCCAGTCGGGCGAGCCTTCGACGGGGATGACGGCCTCGGTGACGAGGTCGGACATGGGGCGGGAGATGCCGTCGGTCTTGACGCCGGGGCGCGGGACGCGGGGGGGACGAACGTGGGTGGCAGCGGCGGGCTGCGGTGTGGGTGTGGCGTCCTGCGCGAGGGCAATGGGAGCGGCGAGAAGCGTGAGGGAGCAGAGAACGGATTTTGCCGCGGACAAGCTGAGAGGGCGCGAGGACATTCTTCAAAAGCTCCTATGACAAGGGTGCGAAAAAGGTGATGGTTCGCTGAATAGGATTCGATTCTAGTTCAGCAAAAATGAGGTTCGCTGGTGTTCGGGGAATCGTCTATGGGGCATATAGGCAAAACGATATGTCTGGAGAGGGAGAGCGTGGATGAGCAATAAAGACGGGGCTGCGCGCGTGTGTGGGTAGCTATATAAGGGTGAGAGTTTGCGTCGTGGAACGTGGTTTTATGCGCGGCATAGAGGAAGCCTATGCTGCTTTGGTTTGGTTGTCGCCGCCCGGTAGTATCCGAATCATTCAACCAGAAGGCCAGTTCTCCGGTTCTGAGCAAGAGCTCCGATGCGCGCCAACGTTGCCGCGCTGATGAGGACGAAGGCCAATGTGTTCACCCTGAAAATTTTGGAGGCACCGATGCGTCTACGCATAACGCGCTTAACCCCTGCACCCTTCTTCCTGTCGATATTGTTCGTGCTTGGCCTGATGTTGTCTCCGCTGGGCGGTTCGTTGCACGCGCAGACGAATACGACTGGCCTGAGCGGCACAGTGACGGACCCAAGCGGAGCGCTCGTTCCGGATGCGGCTGTGGAGCTCTCGAACCCGGCGACGGGGTTTATCAAGGTGGTCAAATCGGGATCGAAGGGAGAGTACACCTTCGATCAGATTCTGCCAGCGAAGTATCGCGTGACGGTGAGCGCGGCAGCGTTTGCGCCGCAGGTGGCCGATATCGAACTGCTGGTGGCGACACCGCAGAAGGTGAACTTCAAGCTGACTATCGGCAACACTGAAGTGGTGGATGTGGCTGCTGGTGTTGAGACGGTGAACTCGACCGATGCGACGCTGGGCAAGGCGTTTAACAGCTCACAGGTGCAGAACCTGCCATTTATCGCGAACAATGTGAACTATCTACTTTCGCTGCAGCCGGGCGTGCTGGCGCTTGATCCGAACAATCCCAGTTCGGCGGGTGCGAACACGTCGGCGTTGACCGGTGTGGTGAACGGCGCTCGTAATGATCAGACGAACCTGACGCTGGACGGTGTGGACAACAACGATCTGACGGCGGGTACGGCATTTGTCGGCATCCTGCGCTCGACGCGCGACTCAGTACAGGAGTTCCGCGTGACGACGACGAATGCGAATGCGGATGCGGGGCGCTCGTCGGGCGCTCAGGTTTCGGTAGCTACGCGCAGCGGTACGAACAGCTTTCATGGAAGCGCGTATGAGTACTATCGCGATCCGGGTATTGTGGCGAACAATTGGTTTGTGAAGCAGGCTGCGCTGAATGCGGGCAAGCCGAATATTCCGGCAAAGGTGCTGATCAACACGTATGGCGCTTCATTCGGAGCACCAATCATCAAGAACAAGCTTTTCTTCTTTGGAGCGTACGAAGGCTACAAGTACGCGTCCGATGCCGTGGTGACACAGACGGTACCGTCTGTGCAGAACCCGACGGCTGGCGGCGCGCTTGCGGGAACAAACATTGGTGGGCTGGTGACGGGAAACGTGGTGTATCCGAAGTGTGCCTCGGCGGCATCGTGTACGAGCGGAACGCCGTATGCGCTGACTCCGACGATGATTGCCGGACTGGATGCGCAGTGCACCAGCCCCTGCACGACGCCCGGCACGGATTCCGCTGCGGTTGCTTATATGAACCTGTTTCCGCACTCGAATGCGAACACCGCGGGTGATGGTCTGAATACGGGCGCATACACCTTCGTGTCGCCGAACCCGAACCACCAGATTACGAATGTTGTTCGCTTCGACTACAACATCAACGACAAGCAGAGCCTGTTCTTCCGCGGCACGCTGGAGCAGGACAACTCGGCGGCAGCGCTGCAGTTCGATTCGGGTCCGGGCGCTGTGCCGGCATCGAGTGTGTATGGCAATAGCAAAGGTTTTGCAGTGGGCCACATCTGGTCGGTGACGCCGAGCCTGACGAACAACTTCCGTTACGGCTTCACTCGGCAGAACAACAACACGCAGGGCGCGGGCGCTCATCCGAACGTGAGCTTCTCGGCGTTCGCGAACCTGACAGGTACGACGAAGAACTCGGACTACATCCTAGTAACGAACAACTTCGTGGATGATGCGACGTGGGTGAGGGGCAAGCATGTGATTCAGTTCGGTGTGAACGATCGCCTGATCACGAACAATCGTTACTCGGCGAGCACGCTGTATTCGACGGCTGGCATCCAGGCTTCGGCACTGGCAGCGGCGAAGATTGCGGGCACGGGCGGTGACCTGGATCCGACGGCGGTGTATGGCGCGGTGCAGACATCGGCACAGAGCAACTACAACAACAATATCCTGGCTAACGTTGGAGGCATTACGACGGCGACGACGTATACGAACTACTCGGTGCAGAACAATCAGCTGGTGGCTGCTCCTGCGGGCACGGTGCCGCACCACATCTACAAGAGCTTCGAGCAGGAGTACTATATCTCCGACCAGTGGAAGGCGACGGAGCGTCTGACGATCACGGCGGGCCTGCGCTACCTGTACCTGGGCGTGCCGTATGAAGAGAATGGTCAGCAAATTGCACCGAGCATCAACCTTGGCGGCACATTCTTCAAGAACCGTTTGACGGGTTCTGCTGCGGGTTCGAGCTACAGCACTCCGTTTGCTGTGCAGGCTGCCGGACAGGCGAATGGACAGCCGAATCTATACACACCGCAGAAGGGGAACTTTGCTCCGCGCCTGGCGTTTGCCTGGGCGACGCCGGACAACAAGACCTCGGTTCGCGGCGGCTTTGCGCTGGCCTACGATCACTTTGGATCGGCGCTGATCGATGCTTACGATTCGGGCGGAGCGTTTGCATTGAGCTTCGCCAACGGAGCGTCGTATCCGTACCCGCAGGTGACTCCACGCTTTACGAGCTACCTGAACACGCCGAGCGTGCCGATCATTGCGACCTCGCCGGAGCAGCTGCCGATCGTAAACCCGAACTACACGTACACGAACTTCAACGGCTCGTTCGTGAGCGACATCAACCAGACGCAGAAGACGCCGTATGCGGAGACGTTCAACCTTTCGGTTCAACGCGAGGTGACGCACGGTCTGACGGTGACGCTCTCCTACGTGGGTCGCCTGGGACATCACACGCTGGAGAACCTGGACGTTGCCGAGCCGAACAACCTCTATGACGCGGGCAGCAACCAGACGTACTTCCAAGCAGTGACGGCGTACGACAAGATGATTGCGGCTGGCGTGCCGGCGGCAAATGTGGCGAAGAGCGGCTACTTTCAGAATGTCTTCCCGAATGCGAGCTACACAACCGGCGGCGTGACCTACACGGGAGCCCAGGCCTACTATGCATCGCTGATCAGCGATGCGAAGGTCGGTAACGAGACGAACACGCTTTACCTGTTCGACGTGGGCGTGGCGGGAACGAAGCTGAGCACGGCGAGCCCGAAGGGACCGTACCAGTTCTTCTTCCCTGAGTATTCGTCTATCTTCGTGAACTCGACGATCGGCAACAGCAATTACAACGCGCTGCAGGCTTCGGTGCGCCACGTGTTCAAGCATGGCAACGAGTACGACTTCAACTACACGCTGTCGAAGTCGATGGACCAGGGATCGTCGCCGGAGAGTGCGAGTAGCCCGAACCGCGTGATCAACGCCTTCAGTCCGAGCCAGATGTATGCGGTTTCCGATTACGATGTGCGGCACCTCATTACGGGCAACTACAACATGTCGCTGCCGTTCGGAAAGGGGCAGCGGTTCCTGAGCACGCCGGGGCCGATTCTGGACCGGATCATCAGCGGCTGGCAGTTGAACGGAACGATGCACTACAACACGGGCTTCCCGTGGTCGGCAGCTGACAGCGGCTACTACGGTACAGACTTTGCTTCGGGCAGCTACGCGGTGCAGACGGCTCCGCTGGCAACGGGCAAGCGCCGGATTGCGGGAGCGGGTACGGCGGCGTATGTAACCTCACTGAAGTCGGCGACGCCGGCACAAGGTGCAGCGAGCTTCCGCACGGCGTATCCGGGTGAGACGGGTCAGCGTAACGAGCTTCGTTACAACGGCTATCTCGACTTCGACGACGGTCTGAGCAAGTCTTTCCGCACGTATCACGACCAGACGTTCAAGCTGACGGTCGAGGTGTTCAACGTGATGAACAATGTGGTGATGGGCGCTCCGACGACGAGCATCAACAGCGCGAAGTTCGGTAACTACACGGCCATCCAGAACCAGCCGCGTCAGTTCCAGTTTTCGGGTAAGTACAACTTCTAACCCCCGATCTCGCCTCATTCCCTCGCCTTGATGGGAGGGGGTGGGGCGATTTCAGGTTTGTTTCGTGTTGCGTCAAACGGCGATTCGTTCTTAAATGTGAGGTAGTGAGGCTGGACCCGCGCCGCTCCTACTCTCTCTATCCAGTGACAATCGCACCTCTATACCGTATGACAGCCGCAAGGAGTGTCCACGTGTCTCAGCGCCCTGTGTCCTATTTTTCTCAAGTGACGGTTTCTGGACGGAAGTCCGGTGCTTACCTGTCCCTGTTGTTTGTTCTGGCGATCTTGGCGACGTCGACGTCGACGTTCGCTCAGAGGACTAAGCCTACGGATCCGTCGGCAGCGTCTGCGCCTGCGGACAAGGGTCGCGGGGAGAAGGGGGACAAGGCTGCGGGAGACAAAGGTGGTGGGGAGAAGGGGCCGGGTGGCAAGGGCGGCGGGCGCCGTCGCGGCGGCGGGGGTGGTGGCGATGCGGCTGGCGGTGACGATGCCAAGACCGAGACGGCGTATGACTTCCATCTGATCGGGCCGGACGGTAAGGATGTGGCGCTGTCGCAGTACAAGGACAAGTATCTGGTGGTGGTGAACCTGGGGCGTAAGTCCAGCTATAACGACCAGTTGGCGGCGCTGATCAAGCTGAATGACACCTACAAGGATAAGGGTCTGGTGGTGATTGGCGTGCCGTCGAATGAGTTTGGAGCGGCGGAGCCGGGGACGCAGGCGGAGATTCTGAAGGCCTATGCGGATGCCAAGGTGGACTTTCCGATTATGGGCGTGTCTAAGCTGACGGGCGACGATGAGCTGCCGTTTTACACGTTTCTGACGAAGGGCAAAGGAGCTCCTGCGGGCGGGGACGTGGCGTGGAACTACACCAAGTTTGTGGTGGACAAGAAGGGCGCGGTGGTGGCCCGGTTGGACCCTGATGTGGCCCCGGATTCGCCGGAGATGCTGGCAACGATCGACCAGATTCTGGATGGCAGCTACAAGCCGAAGAAGGAGCCGGGCGGGGGTGGCAAGGGCGGCGCGGACGCGATGAAAGAGGCGAATTAGAGGATGCGGGACGCGCTTTTGTTGATGCGACGCAGCGCTGTCGACCCACGGTATCGGATCTCGTTATCAGGGCAATCGGGATCGGGTATAGCGCGTGAAATGCAGCGTTTTCAGGCCTAAACTAATAATCAGTTCCACGGTACTTAGCGAGCCACGACGCTTGCGCTATCAATATCGCATGACGACTTACCTGCAAGGGTGAGCTCTGCGATGTTCTGCCTCTCCGCTGCTGTGGAGAGAAGTAAGTCAACCGTTCGAGACGAATTCAATTTTCAGGATGCACATGAAGCAGATGAAGAAGCACCTCTCCCGTGTTGTTGCCGCCGCAGCGATGGTTCTGACGATGGCGTCGTTTGCGCCGCAGGCCAAGGCGGAGACGCCGACGTTCACGGTGGGCTGGTCGGTGTATGCGGGATGGAACCCTTACTTCTACATGCAGAAGTCGGGGATTTTGAAGAAGTGGGCGGACAAGTACGGGATTGCGATCAAGGTGCAGCGGTTCGACTATGCGGCGTCGCTGGATTCGTTTGTGGCGAAGAACATCGATGCGTGCACGATGACGAACATGGAAGCTCTCGATATGCCTGCGGCTGCGGGCGTGGATTCGACCGCGATCATTGTGGGCGACTACAGCAACGGCAACGATGCGGTGCTGACGCGCAACGGACTGACCTTTGCGACGCTGCCGGGCAAACCTGTGATGCTGGTGCAGAAGACGGTGTCGGAGTACCTGCTGGAGCGTGGCATGGTGCTGAACGGACAGCAGGCGCAGCTGAACAAGCTGAAGCTGATCAACACGTCTGATTCGGACATCGTGGCGGCGTTCCTGAATAACAAGGGAAACCAAGCGGTGGTGACGTGGAAGCCGCTGGTGAGCCAGATTGTGGCGGACAAGAGCGTGAAGTCGATCTTCGATTCGTCGAAGATTCCGGGCGAGATTCTCGACCTGCTGGTGGTGCGTACGGAGCTGCTGAATACGCCGAACGGACAGAAGTTTGCGAAGGCGATTACGGGTGCGTGGTACGAGACGATTCAGCAGGTGGCGGCGGGACAGGCTAATGCGATCAAATACTCAGCAGCTGCGTCTGGCGACTCGGTTGATTCGTATAAAGAACAGCTCAAGACAACAGCGTTGTTCAGCGCGCCAGCAGCAGCGGTGAGCTTTACGAACGGGCCCGACCTACAGAAGAAGATGGACCTGGTACGGCAGTTCTGCTTTACCCACGGGCTTCTGGGGCAGGGCATCAAGTCGGTCGATGACGTGGCGATTCTGTATCCGAACGGAACGATCCAGGGCAAGAAGGACCGAGTGCGGTTCCGTTTCAACTCGGCTTATATGCAGGCAGCACAGCTTGGAAAGTTGTAGCGGAAAGCTCTAAGGATTTATGGCGAACCTTTCACCTTTCGAGATTCAGGCACGGCCGAACCGGCTGCTGATGCAGGCTGCATCGTGCATGCTGTTTGTGATCTGCATGGGGCTTTACATGCAGACCTCGGTGCGGCGGCACCATGAGAACCCTGAAGATCGTGTGGTGCCAAGCCTGACGCAGCTGGCGGCGGGGATTCATGCCTCGGTGCTGGAGCCTGCGGAAGAGGACGATTACATCCCTGCGGACAATGCTTCGAAGTGGGAGCGGTTCAAGCACTCGATGATTGTGAAGGACACGATCTCGAGCGGACGACGGTTTTTGATTAGCCTGGCTCTGCTGATTCCAGCGGTGGTGCTGGCGCTGCACATAGGGTTGTATCCGTGGTTTGGGGCGTTCTTCATGCGCTTCGTGCTGTTCTTCGACAAGATTGTGGCGCTGTCGCTGCTGCCGATTTTGTTCATCGTGTTTGGCATCGAGGAGTGGTCGAAGATTGCGCTGATCGTGATTGGCGTGGCGCCGACGATGATCCTGGATGTGACGCAGATGGTGAAGGCGGTCCCGCAGGAGCAGATCGTGAAGGCGTTCACGCTGGATGCGAACAATTTCGATGTGGCGTATCGCGTGGTGTCGCGGCAGATTATGCCGCAGGTGATCAACAGCCTGAGGCTGAACCTGAAGCCGATGATGCTGTTTCTGTTTGCGGGCGAGATGATTGCGGCGTCCGATGGGCTGGCATACCGCATTGCGATCATGCGGCGGCATATGGGCATGGATGTGATTCTGCCGTACGTGCTGTGGGTCGCGCTGCTGCTGTTCCTGATTGATTTTTCGCTGCGCACACTGAACAGGAGGATGCACCCATGGTTTCAGGCGTAATGACTCCTGAGCTGCATGTGGCGAGCGCCTCGGCAGTTGAGGTGGCGAACGGCGCGCGTGCGTTGACTGCGGCGGCGACGGCAATTCGCGTTGACGATGTTTCGATGACGTACACGGTAGGGCGCAAGGGCAAGCGCACGGTACTGCAGAACATCTCGCTGGAGATTGAAGAGGGCGAGTGCGTGGTGTTGCTGGGCGAGACGGGCTGCGGCAAGAGTACGCTGCTGCGGATGCTGCTTGGCCAGGAGCCGCCGACGTCGGGTTCGATTACGGTGGCAGGCAAGCCGGTGGAGCGGGTCGATTCGCGGTCGGGGTATGTGCCGCAGAGGTACTCGCTGTTTCCTGATCGCACGGTACTCGAGAACCTGTGCATGGGGCCGGAGACGTCGAAGGCACACATCTTTGGGAGGCTGATGCCGGGGTTCCGCGCGTTCCGCAAGACGGTCCGCGCGGAGGCGATGCGGCAGTTGGAGCACATGGGCCTTCATGCTTCGGACGCGGCGAAGTATCCGCATCAGCTATCGGGCGGCATGCAGCAGCGCGTGGCGATCGCGCAGGCGCTGATGATGAAGTCGCGCGTGCTGCTGATGGATGAGGCGTTCAGTGCGCTCGATCCGGCGACGCGCGCGAGCCTGCAGCGACTGCTGCGGTCGGTATGGAGCGAGACGAAGCCGACGATTGTGTTTGTAACGCATAACACGGCGGAGGCCCTGTTCCTGGGGACGCGTGTGATTGTGCTGCGTCGTGAGAGCCGCGAAGACAGTTGCGGATCGCGGGTGGCGCTGGATATGAAGTTGCCTGCGGCGGGGATGAGCCTGCACCGTAACGGCAAAGAGTTCCTCGATCTGGTTGAGTACATCGAGAGTTTTTCGCGTGGGGATCATCAGAAGGTTTCGTCCGATGGCGATGACCGCGATGGCTCTGCCTTTGAAGCAGAAACAACGACCGTTTTCCCGCTCGATGGAGAGACGCTGTGAAAAGTTCTTCCGACACTATGCGAACATTTGTCCGCATCCTTGGTATCTCGACAATCGCAGTCGCCGGCAGCTTTGCTGTGAGCACCGCGACGGTGCATGGCCAGGCGAAGGCCACCCCTGCGGTGGCGCAGGTGCCGACGGCTTCGAATGAGGACAACACGCAGTTCTTCACGCAGAAGGTGCGGCCGGTGCTGGCGCAGAGCTGCTACCAGTGCCACACGACGGAGGCTGCGGGTGGGCTGCGGCTGGACTCGCGGGCGTCGCTGCTGAAGGGCGGAGATTCGGGCGCTGCGATTGTTCCCGGCGATCCAGAAAAGAGCCTGCTGATCCAGGCGGTGCTGCATAAGGGGGACCTGGCGATGCCGCCGAAGGGTGGCAAGCTGCCGGATGGAGACATCGCAAACCTGGTTGAGTGGGTGAAGCGCGGCGGGCACTGGGACAGCGCGGAAGAGACGCTGCCGGTGGTCGCGACGTTGACGGCGGCGCAGGCGAAGGGTTCGCCGGGCGACGAGTATTTCGAGACGAATGTGCGACCGATTCTGGTGAACTCGTGTGGCAGCTGCCATCAGGATCGCGCGGCGGGCGGGTTGAGCATGAACTCGCGTGAGGACCTGCTGAAGGGCGGTAAGACGGGACCAGCGATCGTTCCGGGTGATCCGGAGAAGAGCCTGCTGATCGAGGCGGTCCACCAGACGGGAACGCTGAAGATGCCGAAGGGCTCAGCAAAGCTGACCGATGGAGAGATCAAGTTCCTGTCGGAGTGGATCCGCATGGGGGCACCGTGGCCGACGACGACGGCCCCTGTCCGCACGGGTAAGGTGATCACGGAGGACATGCGCCAGTTCTGGTCGTTCGTCCCGCTGAAGGATCCGACGGTGCCGGACATCAAAGACCCTGCGTTCAAGGCGTGGGCGAAGACGGACATCGATCATTTTGTGCTGGCGAAGCTGACGGAGAAGGGCATGAAGCCTGCGCCGATGGCGGACAAGCGCACGCTGATTCGTCGCGCGACGCTGGACCTGACGGGCCTGCCACCGTCGATGGAAGAGATTGAGGCGTTCGAGAAGGACAGCTCGCCGGACGCGTATGCGAAGGTGGTGGACCGGCTGCTGGCGTCGCCTCGGTATGGAGAGCGCTGGGGACGGCACTGGCTGGACGTTGCGCGCTATGGCGATGACGACATCCGTGGTCTCGATCCGCGCGGACGTGGATATATGCCGTTCGATGGCGCATGGGTGTATCGCGACTGGGTGATCAAGCAGATCAACGACGATACGCCGTATGACAAGTTTGTGAAGATGCAGCTGGCGGGCGATTTGATGTCTCCGCATCCGACGCCTGAGGATTTGAAGGGCACCGGATTCCTTGGCGGAGCGCCGTGGATTTGGGATCAGGCGGAGCCGATTCAGGGACGCGCGGACGAGCGCAACGAGCGCATCGATGCGGTGACGCGCGGCATGTTGGGGCTGACGGTGGCGTGTGCTCGCTGCCACGATCACAAGTACGATCCGATCCTGGCGAAGGACTACTACGCGCTGGGCGGCATCTTCGCGAGCTCGACGTATAAGGAGTACAACTTCGTTCCCGATGCCGAGGTGATCTTCTATGAGGAAAAGCGGAAGGCCGCCGATCAAAAGCAGGAGATGAACCAGGACTTCCAGAAGATTGCGGGTGAGGCGGTTGCGAAGGCGTATGCGGCGCAGAGCTCGCAGTACATGGTGGCTGCCTGGCGCGTGATGGGCAAGCCGAAGGCGAAGGTGGAAGAGGCCGCGGACCAGGCGAAGCTCGATCCGGAGCAGCTGGATCGCTGGGTGAAGTTCCTGGCGAAGAAGCCCATGTATTACCCGTATCTGAAGGACTGGCAGTTGATGGTCGCGGAGGGTGGCACGGAGGAGCAGGCGAAGTTCCTGGGAGACTCGTTCCAGAAGCGCGTGCTCGACATCGAGATCAAGAACAAGAAGATCGAGGAAGAGAACGACAAGATCAAGGCGAAGGCTGGTGTGCCGACTCGGCGTGAGAAGGACGTGAAGCCGAATGACTTCGACACGTACGACCAGTTCTGCCCGGGCTGCACGCTGGAGCTAAAGGTGCTGCCTCCTGAGGAGGCGAACTTCTACACCGACCTGTTCGTGCGGAGCCTGAGTTCGGGCGACGAGGGTGAAGAGCGCGGCGATCCTGCGTTGTTCAGCTATCGCGGATGGGACCTGACGCGTCGGCTTGGGCCGGTGGAGCAGGCGTACCTGAATGCGCAGGGCGGCGGTGGAGGTGGCGGCGGACGTCGCGGTGGAGCCCAGCCGGACTCGGATGTGTATCCGTTCGTGCATGGGATGGCAGACAAGCCGAAGATCATCAACATTGCACTCGATGTACGCGGCAACCCGCATGCGCAGGGCGATATTGTGCCTCGTGCGTTCCTGACGGTACTGGGTCCGGCTGACAAGAAGCCGTACAGCAGCAAGGAGAGCGGACGCCTGGAGCTGGCGAACGACATTGTGGCAAGTCCGATTGCGGCGCGTGTGTTCGTAAACCGAGTGTGGAAGTGGCACTTTGGAACGGGCATCGTGAATACGCCGGACAACTTCGGCAAGGTGGGCGATCCGCCTTCGGACCCTGAGCTGCTGGATTACCTGGCGACGCAGTTTACGAAGAACGGGATGTCGCTGAAGAAGCTGCAACGTATGATCATGCTGTCGGCGGTATACCAGCAGAGCAGCAAGGAGACGCAGGAAGAGCATGTGAAGGACCCGCTCAACCGGTACTACTCGCACTTCTCGATACAGCGTCTGGATGCGGAGCAGCTGCGCGATTCGGTGCTGTTTGCTGCGGGCGATTTGGACCTGAAAAAGGTTGGCGGACCGGCGACACCGTTGGGCATGGATAACGACAAGCGCACGGTGTATGCGAAGGTGAGCCGTTTCCGCATCGATCCGTTCCTGCAGGCGTTCGATTTCCCAAATCCGACGTTTACGGCGGAGCAGCGGTTCTCAACGAACGTGCCGGTGCAGCGGTTGTACTTCATGAACGATCCGTTTGTGTACAAGCAGGCGGAGGTGTTGACGACCAAGGTGTACAGCAAGGGCGACGACACGGCACGCATCAAGGAGATCTATCACCTGGTGTATGGCCGGGAGCCGAGCGTTGCGGAGTTGCAGACGGGGCTTGAGTTTATCAAGACCACGCCGGACAAGCCAGGATACGTGGTGGACCAACAGCCGATCAATGCGTGGAAGGAATACTGTCGCGTGCTGTTCAGCTCGAATGAGTTTGAATTTTTGAATTAGCTACGTTTTTGAATTGAAGAAGCAGATTCCCTGCGGGAATGACAAACGAATGAGCAGCAGCAGCGGAAACAGATTCCGTTGGGTATGACAAAGATTTGGAGGAGAACAGACTATGTCCTGTGAGAAGCCAAAGCCTACTACACGACGCGAAGCGCTGCGGAAGATCGGCGGCGGATTCGCGATGATGAGTTTCGCCGGAATGATTGGCGAATCGCTCGCGCAAGCCGAATCGATGAATAAGGAGAAGCCAGGTTCTGCGGACGCGACGACGGCGGCGACGAATCCGTGGATGCTGAAGGACCCGCACTTCAAGCCGAAGGCAAAACATGTCATCTTCCTGTTTATGAACGGCGGTCTGTCGCACATCGACAGCTTCGATCACAAGCCGATGCTGGCGAAGTACGATGGGCAGGCGATGCCGGGTGGCGATCTGGGGCACGAGCGCAAGACCGGCACGCTGATGAAGTCGCCGTTCGAGTTCAAGACGTATGGCAAGAGCGGGCTCGAGGTGTCGGAGCTGTTTCCGAATGTTGGCGAGTGCGCGGATGACATCTGCGTGGTGAAGTCGGTGTACACGGAGATACCGAACCACGAGCCGGCGCTGATCATGATGAACACGGGCGCGAACATCATCGGTCGGCCTTCGATGGGATCGTGGCTGACGTATGGACTGGGTACGACGAACAAAAACCTGCCGGGCTTTGTGGTGCTGTGTCCGCGGGTGCCGACGACGGTGGGACCGCCGCTATGGAGCGCGGGCTTCCTGCCTGCGGTGAACCAGGCGACGTATGTTTCTTCGGATACGAGCAACAAGGATTTCGATCCGTACAAGCTGATTCCTGACATCCACAATTCGAAGTACGACATTGAGCAGCAGCGCAAGGAGATGGATCTTGTGAAGAAGCTCGACGCGCTGAATGTGGAAGAGACGTATGGTGCGGACAAGGCTGACGCCGATCCTCAACTGGAGGCGACGATCGGCTCGATGGAGACGGCGTTCCGTATGCAGACGGAGGCTCCGGATGTATTCGACGTGCGCAAGGAGACGGCCGCGACGATCAAGATGTACGGTGAGGGCTCGACGGCTCGTGGCTGCCTGACGGCGGCACGCCTGATTGAAAAGGGCGTTCGCATGGTGCAGGTGTATTACTCCTCGGGCGATCCGTGGGACGCTCACCAGGACATCCAGGCGCACCGCAAGAACGCGAAGGACTCGGATCAGCCGTACGCCGCGCTGATCAAGGATCTGAAGGGCCGCGGACTGCTGGACGAGACGATCATTGTTTGTGGCTCGGAGTTTGGGCGTACGCCGGTGGTGGAGCTGGGCGGTGCGGGAACGCACGCTGGCCGAGATCATAATCCACATGGCTTTACGATGTGGCTTGCGGGTGGCGGCATCAAGGGCGGCATGACGTACGGAGCGACGGATGACTTCGGATGGAAGGTCGTCGACAAACCGGTGCATGTGCATGACATTCACGCGACGATCCTGTACCTGATGGGCATCGACCACACGAAGCTGACGTTCCGCTCGAGCGGTCGCGACTTCCGTCTGACGGACGTTGCCGGGAATGTTGTCCACGACATCATCGCGTAAGCGGTGATGTAGGTTCTTGATGGGGAGTCGACGATAGAAGTATGAGATGTTTTGGAAGTATGCGCTCAAGGTTCGCCCGGTTGTCTGATCATTTCCCTCCGGGGCTAAAGCCCTCTGCTTCCGTGGCAAGTTCGATGTACGGGCTGAAGCCCGTACCCTTCAATGCTATGGGCGGGAGATTCTCTGCGGGTACGGTTGTATTGCTTTCAACGCTGGCCCTTGCAGGCTGCCGCGCTACACCGCCTTCGCCTACGGAGACCAAAGTAGCGTACTGGGCGAAGCATCACGTTACGGTGGGGGGGAAGAAGGACGTGAACCCCATCAAGGCGACGGAAGAGAACATCGAAGAGGGTAAGGGACTATTCGCGTCGGAGTGCATGGTGTGTCACGGCTTGGATGGGCAGAATACGGGTGTGCCGTTTGCAGCGACGATGTCGCCGCAGGTGCCGTCGCTGGCTTCGCCCGAGGTGCAGGCGTATACCGATGGGCAGTTGAATTCGATTATCAAGAACGGGATCTATCCGTCGGGGATGCCGGGGTTCAGTGGAGACTTTGGGGATCGGGATATGTGGGAGATGGTGCTGTACCTACGGCATCTGCCGAAGGCGGGAAGCCTGGGAGTTCCGAAGGTTTATAGCGGACAGTAGATTTGATCTTCAAGAACGAAAGAGCCAGGGCGGTTGCCCTGGCTCTTTTGATGTGTGAACAGGCTCGCCGCTTCGCCTCTCGCTACTGCAGAAGCAGGTCCTTCGCTGCGCTCAGAATGACAATGTCTGAGAGTGTGTGCTCTGGCAGACAGTCTGCGAAGCAAGCTACTGAGCGGGCGCAGCGGGCATGACGGCTCCGGCTTTGATCCATGCGGTCATGGTGGCGATGTCGGCGTCGGAGAGCTTGTCACCTTTGGGGGGCATGGGCATGGGATCGCTGACGGGGCCTTCGTGGCGGATGAGGGTCACGAGGAGGGACTTGGAGGGGTCGCCGGGGACGATGGCCGGGCCGGTGTGGCCGCCTTTGAGCAGCGATTCTCTGGTGTCGATGTTGAGGCCGCCGCGATGGTTCATGCCGCCGTGGCAGCGGGCGCAGTTTGCGTCGAAGATGGGCTTGACCTTAGTGGTGTAGAACTCTGGCTTGGAAGCGTCTTCGTGCGCGGAGGCCGTGGAGGTGTTCGAAGCGAGGTTCCAGGAAACGGCGCCGAGCAGGGCGACGGCTGCTGCGAGGATGAAGCCTGATGTGCGGTGGTACATGGTGCCTCCGGTGCGAGTTGTGCTGCTGAGATAAAAGACCCTGATGCAGAGATTAAGGTGTGGTGTGATCCCACATCTTTTCCTTCTGTTCTTTCATATGCTGAGCGGATTTTGCGCGTTCGTTCGGGACAGCGAAGGCTTGTCCCTGCGGCCAGACGGAGAAGTCGCGCAGGGCGAGGCGTTTGGGCGTACCGTGCATGGAGAGCAGGGTGTCTTCGAGTTCGAGGAGAGAGCCGCGCGAGAGGGCGAGTTCGTGCTCGTTTGGCTGATAGATGGTGCCGACGGGGTAATCGAGGAATGGGGTGCTGGTCTGCTCGATGTGGTTGCCGAGGATGTGAGCGATAGGCTTGCCTTCCGTGAACTTGATGAGGCGTTCGGTGCTGGCCTGGAAGGCGGGGAAGTCCTGCACGTAGAGGCGACCAGGGTAGAGGCTATCGCCGGAGAGCAGGATGCCGGTGTTGCGGTCGTAGAAGGCGATGCTGACGTTGTTGTGGCCGGGGATGGGCACGATGTCGAGGACGCGGCCGCCGAGGTCGATGTGGCCGGTGCCGGAAGGCCACGCGTCGATGGAGAAGAACTTCCGCGTGGCTTCGATTTCGGGCGCTACGAAGGTGATGGGGAGGGCGGGATCGTTGAGAGTCTGCAGAGCCTTGTCGCCGAAGATGTGGTCGCCGTGCGCGTGGGTGTGCGTGACGATGAGCGGGACGCTGGTTCGGTTGTTGCGCGTGAGCCAGTTCTTGACGGTGGTCTGGATGGCGGGGGCGAGGTTGCCGTTGCGCGAGCCGGTGTCGACGAGCATGGCTCTGTCTTTGCCGAAGAAGAGGAAGACGAAGGGTTTCTCGTAGTCAGTGCAGGGCGACTGGCGGAGGATGAAGAAGTTGGGGTTGTACTCGTGGACCTGCCACTCGGGGATCTCCATGCACTTGGGACCTTCCGAGAGCCAGTGCTCGGGGAGTGAGCCACGTTCGAGGGTGCCGCCGTCGGGCTGCGGAAACTGGGCGCGCAGACAGCAGGAGGCGAGGCTGAGAGCGAGCACGAGGCTGGCTGCGGAACGCGAAGGTTTCAACGTATACCTCTGGCAAGAGTGGAGTCTGTGGGTGGCTACTCCTTGATTATCAGAAGAGGGTGTACGGAGAATCAAGAAGAGAGCGGAAGCGTTATGGTCGCGATAGGAGAGAGTGCAACTCTCTTTGTTGGCGTCGGCTATGTGGGTAGATGAACGATCGTAACGCGCTGCTTTCGCTGACTCAATAGGGAAAGGCTATTCGCTGCATAAGCTATACTGAGCTTCCGCAGTGGCCCTTGTCTTTATCGTCTACCCTGTAACCCGATGGACGCAGGCTTGAACGCAGTAGCAGTCTCTCCAAGGACAGAAGATGGATTTTGAGTGGTTGAGTACGTTTCTCGAGGTGGCGCGGCAGAAGAGCTTTTCGCGTGCGGCAGAACGCCTGCATGTGACGCAGCCTTCGATCTCGGCGCAGATTCGATCTCTTGAGACGTATGTGGGCCATCGGCTGCTGGACCGTGGCGGCGGCAAGGTGACGCTTACGGCGGCGGGGCGGGTTTTCCAGCCGTTCGCAGAGCAGTCACTGATTCAGTTGAAACATATCCGGCTGACGCTTGAGGACATGGAGCGGATGCCGCGCGGCACGCTGACGATCAGTGCGAATGATTCGACGGCGCTGTATGTGCTGCCGCTGCTAATTACGAAGTTCAAGAAGCAGTATCCGCGGGTGTCGTTGAACATTGTGCGCGCGGAGCGGTCGAAGACGATGTCGCTGGTGCTGGACCGCGAGGTGGAGTTTGGGATTGTGTCGCTGCCGGTGCGCGATCCTCGGCTGCATGTCGAGGTGATCCACGAGGACAAACTGGTGCTGGTGGTGCCAGCGAAGCATCCGCTGACGACGCTGAAGACGGTGACACTGTCGGATGCAGCGAAGCATGGGTTCCTGGTGCCGAAGGAAGGGCGACGGCGCGAACTGATCGACCACTTGTTTATCCAAAACAAGACGGCGCGGCGCGTGACGATGGAGCTGGATTCGAGCGAGCTGTTGAAGAGGTTGATCGTAGCGGGGCTGGGCATCAGCTTTATGCCGCGAATCAATTTTCTGGAAGAGATCAAGCAGGGGCTGGTGCAGGCGATCGAGGTTGAGGGTGTGAATATTCCTCGCGATCTTGGGATTATTTCGCTGCATAATCTTCCGCTGTCGCGTGCGGCGAATGCGTTCTTTACCTTTGCGACGGGGACGGAGCGGTCGACGCCGAACGCGGAGCCTACGGATGTGACGGAAGATTTGTAGAAACAGACGATCGATAAAGGCCCGCCAAGATTTTGTGGCGGGCCTTTTTGTTTGTGACTAAGTCGAGGGAGGATGGGAGGGCGTTTCCGGCCCTTACGAAACGTAAGTGTCTACTGGACCTTCCAGCGGGTCGAGAGCATGGCGAGCTTGTCGTTCATGCTGAGGGCCGGTTTTGGTGCGGGCTTGCTCTGCTGCTGTGGGCGCTTGCCGTTGTTGTTGGAGCGAGCGTCGCGGGCAGGCGCGGGTGTTGAGGGTCGGCCTGCGGCGGGCATGAGGGCTTTCATCGAGAGAGCGATGCGCTTGCTGATGGAGTCTGCGGTGAGGACCTTGACCTTGACGATCTGGCCGACTTTGACGGCTTCGTTGGGGTCTTTGAGGTAACGGTTGGAGAGCTCGGAGATGTGGACGAGGCCGTCCTGATGGACGCCGATATCCACGAAGGCTCCAAACTTGGTGACGTTGGTGACGACGCCCTCGAGGACCATGTCGGGCTGCACATCGGCGAACTCGCGCACGCCTTCGTGGAAGGTGGGAGCGACGAACTTGTCGCGGGGATCACGTCCAGGCTTGCGGAGTTCTTCGAGGATGTCGTTGAAGGTGAAGGTGCCGGTTGTGAACTTCGAGCGATCGACGCTGTCGAGAAGTTGCGGTTCGGCGATGATCTTTTCGATGGGAGCGCCAAGGCTGGTGGCGATCTGCTCGACGAGTTCGTAGCTTTCGGGGTGGACGGCGGTGGCATCGAGTGGCTGCGAGCCGCCGCGAATGCGCAGGAAGCCTGCGGCCTGCTCGAAGGTCTTGGCTCCAACGCCAGTGACCTTTTTGAGTTGCGCGCGCGAGGTGAAGCGGCCGTTGTCGTTGCGGAACTGGACGATATTGAGCGCCATGCGTTCGGTGATGCCGGCGACGTAGCGGAGCAGCGTCCACGAAGAGGTGTTGAGATCGACGCCGACCTTGTTGACGCAACTTTCGATGGTGGCTTCGAGCGATTGCTGAAGCTGGCGCTGATCGACGTCGTGCTGATATTGACCGACGCCGATGGATTTGGGGTCGACCTTGACGAGCTCGGAGAGCGGGTCCTGCAGGCGGCGGGCGATGGAGATGGCGCCGCGCACGGTGAGGTCGAGGTCGGGGAACTCCTGCCGCGCGACGTCGGAGGCGGAGTAGATGCTGGCGCCGGATTCGGAGACCATGACTTTGAAGATGTCGGTGAGGTGATGCTCGGCGAGGAAGTCGCGGACGATGGCGTCGGTCTCGCGCGAGGCGGTGCCGTTGCCGATGGCGATGGCACGGACGTTGTGCTGCTTTACGAGTTGCGCGAGGGTCTGATTGGCCTTGGCGGTCTGGCCGGTGTGCGGATAGATGACATCGTGGGCGAGGAACTTGCCGGTCTCATCGACGACGGCGATTTTGCAGCCGGTGCGCAGGCCGGGGTCGATGCCGAGAACGGAGATGGGACCAGCGGGCGGGGCGAGCAGAAGGTTGTTGAGGTTGTCGCGGAAGACCTGAATGGCGTCGAGGTCAGAACGCTGCTTGAGCTCGAAGCGGATCTCGCTCTGGATGCTGGAGGAGAGCAGTCGCGACCAGGAGTCGTCGATGGCGAGCTCGAGCTGCGGTGTCCAATCGCCTTCGGGGCCGAGGATGTGTTTGCGCAGAATGCCGGTGGCGCGCAGGGCGTCGAGTTCGATGAGGAAGTAGAGGACGGACTCGGCTTCGCCGCGACGGATGGCGAGCATGCGGTGCGAGGGGATCGTCTTCACGGGCTCGCTGTAGTCGTAGTACATCTTGAACTTTTCCTGAGGGTCCTGCGCGTCCATGATCTTGCGGCTGACGATGGTGCCTTCGTCGTGCATGAGGGTGCGCAAGGCTTTGCGGACTTCGGCGAGTTCGGAGATGCGTTCGGCGAGGATGTGGCGCGCGCCTTCGAGGGCGTCGTTGATGCTGGCGACCTGCAACTCTTCGTTGAGGAAGGTGGCGGCGAAGTCGAGAAGAGATTGCGAGGCGGGCTGCTGCGACCAGAGGTAGTCGGCGAGGGGTTCGAGGCCGCGCTCGCGGGCGATGGTGGCCTTGGTGCGACGCTTGGGGCGGTAGGGGAGGTATAGGTCTTCGAGCGTGCTCTTGTCGAAGGTGGCTTCGATCTTGGCCTTGAGCTCGTCGGTGAGCTTGTTCTGCTCGGCGATGGAGGTGAGGATGGTCTCGCGGCGGCTGACGAGCTCGCGGAAGTAGGCGAGCTTCTCTTCGATATCGCGGATCTTGACTTCGTCGAGCGCGCCGGTGGCTTCTTTGCGATAGCGGGCGATGAAGGGGACGGTGCCGCCTTCGTCGAAGAGCGCGATGGTCGCGTTGAGGGAGTTGAGCGAGATGCCTAGCTGCTCGGAGATGTGACGAAGGATTTCAGTGGAAAGGGTTTGGGTCTGGTTCATGTTCACGCTTAATCGTAGCTGCATATGGCTAGGAAAACGGGGCAGGCCGCAGCCCGCCCCGCGGTGTATATTACGTGCGAAATCAGGGGAGCGGCGTGGTGAGCTCGGGCTTCGGTTCGAAGTAGGTCGCGTGGTCTTCACCGGTGACGGAGAGGTGATCGCCGCCGTTGAGATCGAAGACGGTGATGTCGTTTTGGCCTGCATGTAGCCAGACGCCGGGGAGATAGAGAGCGCCTGCGGGACCGATGTTCCAGAAGCGACCAAGGAGATGGCCGTTGACCCAGAGGACACCTTTGCCGAGTTGCTGCGTGTTGAGGTAGGTGTCGCCGGGGGTGGTGACGTTGAAGTGCGCGGTGTAGAAGCAGGGGCCTGTGCAGGGCTTCGAGCTGAATTGGCTGGAGGGTGATGGAGACAGGGGCAGCGGAAAGATCTGCCAGTTGTTGAGCACGGTTTTCTGGAAGGTGACATCGCCGAGAATGCCAGCACGTTCGGTGCGGATGATGGGGTTGAAGTTGATGCGACCGGAGTTTTCAACGAGGATGTCGAGCTGGTGTTTGCCGGTGGTGTCGATGGCGAGAGTCTTCTGGCCGAGGCGGCGGTCGACGACGCCGGCGAGTACGCCGTCGAGGTAGATGCGCGCGTAGCTGTGGAGGTCGGTGAAGGCGAGTTCGCCCTTGCCGGTGGAACTGAGCTTGGTGCGATAGAGGATGTAGCCATAAGGCTGATCGACGTCCTCCATGGTGAGAGGTTTGATGGAATCGATGGCTGCGGGGAGTGTGTTCCAGAGGGATTGCGATGTGCGGAGTTGGATGGTGGGGAGCGTGATCAGAGGTGGTGAGTCGGGCACGGGGACCGGGGTCTGGTGCGTGATCTCTGCTATGAGTGTGCGGAGGCGGAAGTACTTGGGGCGAGGACGGCCGGACTCGTCGAGCGGGGCGTCGTAGTCGTAGCTGGTGACGTCGGGCTGGTAGCCATCGTGATCGCTGTTGGCACCGTTCATCCAGCCGAAGCTGGTGCCGCCGTGGATCATGTAGAGGCTGATGGAATAGCCCTGCTGGAGCATGGAACGGATCTCGGCTTCCTGCTTGGCGGCGTCGGTGACCTGATGCTTTTCGCCCCAGTGATCGAACCAGCCGTCCCAGTACTCGGCGACGTAGATGGGCGTGTTGGGGCGGAAGGTTTTGTAGAGCTTGATGGAGCGCTCGGCATCGCCGGTGCCGAAGTCGATGCCTGCGAGAAGGCCGGGCAGCGTGCCCTGCTTGAGGACGTCAGCACCATCGCCGGTGTAGAGCAGCGAGGTGGTGAAGCCGGCCTTGAGGATGAGGTCGTGCATCCACTGCATGTAGGTGTGGTCGTCGCCGAAGGAGCCATACTCGTTTTCGACCTGCACGGCAAGGATGGGGCCTCCATTGCTGGCCTGGAGTGGTGCGAGTTCCTGGCCGAGGCGCAGCATCCAGCTCGTAGCTGCGGCTTTGAATTGCGGCTGAAGGCTGCGTAGCTGCATCGTGTGATCTTTGAGGAGCCAGGAGGGATAGCCACCGAGGTCCCACTCCGCGCAGACGTAGGGGCCGGGGCGAAGGATGACGTAGAGTCCTTCCTGCTGGGCTTCGCGGAGGAACTCAGCGACGTCGTTCTGGCCGGAGAAGTCGTAGACACCGGGGCGAGGTTCGTGGACGTTCCAGAAGACATAGACGGTGATGGCGTTGAGGCCGAGGGCATGGGCTTTGCGCAGGCGATCGCGCCAGTAGGGGCGAGGGATGCGAGTGTATTCGAGCTCGCCGGAGATGAGCTGGAAGGGCTTGCCGCGCAGGGTGAAGTGATCGCCAGCGGTGGCAAGGGGAGTGGGTGCGGGGGGCGTCTGCGCGAAGATCGACTGCGCGGCCAAGGTAAAGGACATGGCGATGAGAAGGGCGAGACGTCGGCAGAGCGCGGCTAGGGCGTTGAAACGAATGGGCATTCTGGGGGCATCTCCGGGAGTGAAGCGGCTTACGGCAGCTTCGGTCTGGATGTTCACAGGTCAAATAAACATTCCACTGGAGAAAATTCAATTGACTTTAACGTTGAGCATAACGTAAACGTTCATATAGAGCTGAAATCGACAAAATATCTGGCGACCACGATGTAAGCGGATACATAGCCTTTCAGCGAACTAAACGGGAGTCGTCCAATGCACCCCATTAAAAGAATTCTTCTTGGTTTACTTCTCGTTCCGGTTTGTATGTTCGGAACGTCGGCCGCTTACGCACAAATGGATCAAGGAGCAGTGACAGGCATCGTTCACGACACGCAGAAGGCGGTCGTGGCGGGTGCAACGGTCACGCTTATTGACACGGATACGAACCTCACGCTGACGCGCACGACGGATAAGTCGGGCGCCTATAACTTTTCGCCGGTGAAGATCGGCAATTACCAACTGACGATCAATGCTCCGGGCTTTGCGCCGCAGATTCAGGACCACATCCACGTCGATGTGAGCCAGACGGTCGGCCTGAACCTGACGCTGAAGGCTGGCGGAGCTTCGGACTCGGTGACGGTGGATGCGTCTGCAGAGCTGCAGACCGAGGAGGCTTCGACGGGCCAGGTGTTTACCAAGGCTGAGCTCGAGAACCTCCCGATTCTGGATCGCAACTATTTGTTTCTCGCGCAGCTGACGACGGGTGTGGCCGCGCCGAACCAGGGCAACACGCAGACCTCGGGGAAGGGTGGATTTTCGTCGAACGGCAGCCGTGTATCGCAGAACAACTTCATTCTCGATGGTGTCGATAACAACTCCAACATGCAGGACTTTCTGAACGGTGCTACGTACGCTGTTGCGCCTCCGCCAGAGGCACTGGAGGAGTTCAAGGTTCAGACCAGCGATTACAGCGCAGAGCTTGGTCGATCGACCGGCGCTGCTGTCAACGCTTCGATCAAGTCGGGAACGAACAACATCCACGGATCTTTGTGGGAGTTCTATCGTAGCGATCGCCTGAAGGCGCGCGAGTTCAATTTCAGCTCGACGCCCCAGCCGAAGACTTCTTATCACGAGAACATCTTCGGAGCGACGCTGGGCGGTCCGGTCATCAAGGACAAGCTGTTTATCTTTGCCGATGCACAAGGGCAGCGTATCAATATCTACCAGCCCGCACAGACGAACCTGACGGTGCCGACGGCAGCTGTACGTACGGGTGACTTCTCGCAGTATTTGAACCCTGCGCTGACGAACGGCAATGGCGCCATCACGCTTTATAAGGTTGGCGGCAATGTAACTCCGAGCATAGGTACTGCCGAGTTGGCAAAGGATCCGACCCGTTACCTTACGTGTGCGGGAAGCACGCCTGTGTATGCCACGGCGATTGCAGGCCAGAACGTTATTTGCCCGGCGAACGTCAATGCTGTGGCGAAGACGGTGATGAACCTTTTTCCGCTGCCGAACCAGGGTGTGACGGGTCAGGTGGTGCAGAATTACACGGCTCCGGCAACCGCTTCGCAGAACAACACGACACAGTACGACGTGCGCGTGGATTATAACTTCAGCCCGAAGGACCAGATGTACGGGCGCTATAGCTATAGCAATAACCCATCTGCGTACACTCCGCCTCTCGGTGTGCTGGATGGCGGCGGTTACGGCTCGGATGGTCACAACACGAACTACGCGAAGAGCGGTCTGTTCAGCTACACACACTTCTTCTCTCCGAAGCTTTCGAACGTGTTCCGCGTCGGCTATAACTTCCTCTCGGCTTCGTACCTCCCACAGGGAGCTCAGGTCGACGTGGCAGCTCAATACGGACTGGGCGGTATTCCGTTCGGCCCGAACCTCGGCGGCTTTCCCGATCTCGACTTCAATGGCGGTGGATCGAACTTCGGTATCGGTATTCCGGGATACGAGCCTTCGGCTGAGAAGCAGAACGTGGTCGAGTTCATCGACAACGTGGCGTGGCAGAAGGGCAAGCATGATTTCACGTTCGGTGTGAATATCCAGCACATCCGTTTCTATGGACTGCAGTCGGCTAATTCGACCGGCTATCAGGGCTTCAAGGGAACGTACACCAGCGATCCCGGCGATCTCTCCGGTGCCGTCACCGGCGCTGGTCTTGCGGACTTCGCGCTCGATCTGGAGAACTACGCTGGCTTGAACAGCACAACGCCTGTGACGGATCTTCGCTGGTACAACGCCGGCTATATTCAGGATGACTGGAAGCTCCGTTCGAACTTCACGCTCAACCTGGGTATTCGCTGGGAGTACACGCAGCCGTTCGTGGAGTTGCACGATCAGCAGGCGAACTTCGTCGGCAACTTTGCGGGCATGAACCAGGGAAGCGGTACGTTCTACATTCCTCAATCGCAGCAGAACTATCCGATCCCCGCGTTCCTGACGACTGACTTTGCCAAGGACAACATCGCGATCAAGTACACGTCGAACCGTTCGCTGGTGCATCCGGATTATCACGAGTTCGCACCGCGCATTGGCTTTGCGTATCAGCCAAAGGCGTCGATGGTGGTTCGCGGAGGCTTCGGCTTCTTCTACGGCGGGCAGGAGAACATCGGGTTGGGTCTGAACCTTTACAACAACCCTCCGTTCTTCCTGACGAGCTACATCCAGCCGAATCCGAACCAGTGCTATAACACTGCGACGACGGGGGTTGTCTGCCCGACCAATGGACAGACGCTGGAGACGGGATTCGGAGCGGCGGCGACGTCGAATGCCGGCCTGGAGGCGAATGCGCAGCTGCCTTCGCTCTACGGTCAGGACATCAACGCGCGCAGCACCTACACCGAGGCCTACAACCTGAGCGTGCAGCAGACGATCACTCCGACGATTGCATTCACGCTCAGCTACCAGGGCAACATCACTCGTCATATGCGGGTGAGCTACAGCGCGAACCAGTATCCGGGTGTGATTCCGCACGATGCTACGCTGAGCTCGCAGTACTATCAGCCGTTCTATGACTTCGGCAACATCGTGCAGGTCATCAACGAAGGCGATGCCAACTACAACTCACTGCAGGCAAAGCTGGACAAGCGCTTCTCGCATGGTCTGTCGTTCATGACGGGCTACAGCTGGTCGCACAGTCTGGATGATGCAGCGCAGCCGATCCAAGGTACGGACGGTGGCGAGGCTGGAAACCCTGCGTTCCTCGGTCTGAAGTTCCAGTACGGTGCGAGCGCGAATGATGTACGCAATCGCTTCACCTTTGCTCCTCAGTATGAGTTGCCATTTGGCAAGGGCAAGGCGTTCCTGAACCACGGTGGTTTGGTGGATGGTCTGGTAGGTGGTTGGAAGACGTCGGCTATCTTCCAGGTGCAGACTGGCACACCGATCGCGATCCCGGGAGTCTTCCGCGTTGGCAACCCGTTTACGCCCGGTGGCACGGCAAGTGCTGTCACCCAGCCGAACGAGACCTGCTCGGCGGTAACCCGTACGATCACGCACTGGTTCAACCCCTGTGCATTCGCACAGGCCCCAACTGCGTACGCTACGCAGGCGGATTATCAAGCTGCACTGCAGGCAGGCGGCGCAACCGCCAACGCGGTTCTGTTGGCGAACGCTGGAACGCTTCCCTATGGACAACGCGGCCGTCAGACGGTTGAGGGTCCTGGTTTCAATCGCCTGGATATGTCGTTGTTCAAGAGCTTTGCGCTGCCGTTCCACAACTCGTCGTTTGAGCTTCGTGCGGATGGCATCAACCTGATGAACACGCCTTCCTTCGGCGATCCGAGTGGTGGCATCACCGGTGGAAGCGCAGGCCAGATCACGTCCACGCGCTTCAGCTCGGTATTGCCGAACGCACGCGTGATTCAGCTAGCGGGTCACCTCTACTTCTAACTCTTAACCGAAAGGGCTCCTCTGCGGATGATTGCAGAGGAGCCCTTTTTCTTTTTGGTGTGAAGGCTGCTGGCTTAGCCGAAGTTGTGGAGGGCTTCGGACAGGGGCATGGGTGTGGCGGCGGTGGTTGCTGTGGGAGCGTTGGGGCTGAGGATCACGGCGAAGGGGTGATCTTCGATCCAGGCGACGAAGGTGAGTTTGCCCTTCGTGGTGATGCGGTCCATCTCGATCCAGTTGTAGTAGGCGCCCATCTCGGCGTCGCGAAAGGCTCCTTGCGCGTCGAGGGTGGGGGTTGTGGTGGTGACGAGTTCGTTGAGATCGTGGTAGGCCTGGCGGGGAGTGTAGCGCAGCAGAAGAGTTTGTGGCTGTGCGCGGCGAGCGAGTTCGCGGCCTGTCCACTGGACAAAGCTGGTGCTAAAGATTTGTGGGCCGGAGCTCTGGGTGAAGAGCTCGGTGTAGAAGCGCTGGAGTATGGGGTCTGGGGTGATGTCCGCTGCGGCGACGTCCTGCTGTGAGGTGCTGGTGAGGTTTGTGCGCATGGCTTCGGCTCCGCCGCTGCCGCTGGTGATGGTGGACTGCATGCGCTGCAGAACGCGTTCGCGAAGGGGAGAGAGGCCGGGGTAGCTGATTGCTATGGCGTGCAGCAGGCTGTTGGTTAGTTCTGGTAAAGGTGGGCCGCCGTCGATGTACCAGCTTGCATAGGGAGCGTCGGTGGCGCGCTGTTGGAGGGTGCTCCGAATGTCCAGCCAAGCTGTCTCGTGCTTGAGGGCGGTGAGGGTGATGCCGTTTCGAGCCAGCTTGCGGAGCGCTTTGCGCGGATCGATGGTGGCGTCTTTGCCGAGCACGACAAAGACGGTTCGATGGGTCGTGGTTTCGCGCGGTGGGACGGCGGCGAAGAGAGAGGTCGCTGCAGCGCGGAACAGATTGAGTTGTCCGCTCGACCAGAGATGTGCGGTCAGTTCGGTGATGAAAGCGGCGGGGTCATTGACCCAGTCCATGGATTGAAGAGCAGGGGTGAGCGCGAGCGTGGACAGTGGCGCGGTGAGCTGCTTGTATTTCTCTGCGGGAAGAGCCTGGAGGGCGGTGCATTGCCAGCGCAGCGCCTCCTGTTCGGCGGGGAAGCTGGTGTGCAGGTTCTGGATCTGTTGGAGGAATGAGGGGCAGACGGCGAGCGGGAGTCGTTGGAGTAGAACGAGGTGCTCAATGGCGAAGGCGCGGGCGGGCGCGGAGTAGCTGACGAAGGAAGCGGGTGTGAGTTGCGCCGGGGTCATAGGAGCTCCCGGATGGGCTTGCCGCTGGAGTTAGTGGAGAAGCCTAAGACGCTGCCGATGGTGGGAACGAGGTCGATCGATTGGATGGGGCGATCGACGATGGTGTTCTGGCGCAGGTGAGGACCGAGAGCAAGCATCCAGGTGGTGCGGGCCATGGCTCCGCCGGTGCGATGGTGCTGGAAGCCGTTGCCGCCAGGGTCGGTGTCGCCGTCGCGGCCGAAGTCGGGGAGGATGTAGAGCGTGGTGCGGTCTTTGTATTCGGGATCCGTCTGCACCATGCTCCAGAGCTCGGCGCAGAGGCGGTCGGCGCGCTGGATAGCGTCGATATAGAGCGAGTAAGCGCCGGAGTGCGCGATGTCCATGTCATGCAGCGTGAGCATCATGAGCGAAGGCGCGTGCTGTTTCATGAGCTGCTTCGTGATGAAGATGGAGAGCTCGTCGGCGCTGTCGAGGCTGCGAGCGTGCTGCAAGAATTCGTCGACGGAGAGTTTGAGTGTGGAGGAGAGTGTGTCGAGGTGCAGCTCGTGATCGATGCTGGTCTGGAGCGGCTGGTAGAGCGGCATCTCGTAGCTGTCCTGCAGCAGGTATGAGAGTCGATCGGCGTCGAGTGATTTGCTGTTGTGCAAGGCGGCGGCGAGCAGGCGCTTGGGCAGGATGACACCGGCTCCGTAGTCTGGACCAAAGCTGGAGTGGCTGCTGCTGCCGATCCGCTGGAAGCCATTGCTGGGAGCGATGACCCAGGCGTCGGAGGCGGGGCGGCGCAGGCCCTTGCGGTAGTACTCGAAGAGTGTGGGATTAGGTGGAGGCTGGGCGATGAAGTTATCGAAGCGCTCGTAGCTGCCGGTGACGATGCTGGCGGTGGCGACGTAGTGGCCGAGGATGCCGGCGTTGACGACGTGGCTGAAGAAGGTGCCTTGCGGCAGAAGGGTGTGGAGCAGGTTGGGGATGTTTTCCTGTCCATCTTTGGCGAAGGTTTCCTCGTCGCGCGCGCCGCCGCCGAAGGTGACGACGATGGTCTTCTGTGTGGGACGAAGGACGGAGGCTGTCTGTGAGGCGAGAGCTGCGCTGCTGATGGAGGCTGCGGAGAGAGTCCCAATGGCTCCGCGCAGAAAGTCGCGGCGTGTGGCCGAGATCGTCTGCGCGGAGGATGGGTACAGCAGGTTGCGTCTCATCTATGTTAGCTAGCGTGTGGCGTTGACTAACTGCGTGAGTGCGGGGAGGAAGGTGAAGTTGACGAGGCCGCTGGGCTTCTTTGCGGCTTCGATCTGTGCGAGGCTGTGTTCCTTCCACTGGGCGGGAGGCGTGGTAGAGGTATTGAGATACTTCAGCGCGTCGATGCCAATGACGGAGAGTTCGGTGAGTTGCTCGGCGCGCGTGTGAATGGGTTGGAAGCGCGGCTGCCTGTCCATTACAAGCTGAACACGCGGGACGGAGGCGCCGACCGTTTCAAAGAAGTGTAGAAGCAGTTGGTGCGCGTCGTTCGTTGCAGGGTCTTGTGCGGTCGGGGCAGTGAGAAAGGTCTTTGCAGCGACTTCGATCTGGTGGCGGATGGGTGGGTCAGGGCGGACGGCGTCGACGAAGCTGGTGAGCGGGGTCAGCTGCGTGGTGTGCTGTGTGGAGGAGCGTTCGCCGAAGCTGACAGGTTCGAACGCGGAGGCGAAGTCGCGCATGGCTGCGATGTTTTCGCTGCCAGCGAGGGCGCGGAGTTCGGCGTCCTCGCTGGTGAGGTGACGAAGGCCGAGGGTTTCCAGTTCGACGGAGACGACGTCGAGGCGGCGATACATGTCGTCGACGTCACGGACGTTCTGCGGCGACCAGAAGCGCTCGGCGATGGCGGCGGTGCGCGGCCAGATGCGGGAGTCGATGGTGCGCTGGTCGAGATGCTCGGCCCACATGGGGACTTCGCCGCCGAGGATCAGCTTCTGCTGCTCGGGTGTAAGCGTTGTGTCGGCGGGGACGGGGTCCGCGAGATAGAGTTTGCCTGCCGGTTGCATGCCGTCGATGTAGTACGGGGCAGAGAGGATGCCCTCGTAGCCTTGCTGGGCTCCTTTGGCGAGCGAGGCTACGCCGCGCCAGGACTGGATGACGACGTCCTTCGGCAGCGCGGGGTTGAAGATCTCGTCCCAACCGGCCATGCGGCGGTGCAGCTTTGTAAGTATGCCGAGGACCTGAGTATTAAAGTAGGCCTGCAGCGCGTCGTTGTCGTGCAGGTCGTGCGCCTTCATGAAGGCGAGGATGCGTGGGTTCTTCTTCCAATCGGGCGCTGGTGCTTCGTCGCCGCCGATGTGGATGTATTCATCGGGGAAGATGGTGGTCATCTCGGTGAGGAAGGAGTCGATGAACTTGTAGGTCTCGGGGTGGGTGGGGTCGAGGACGTAGTCAGAGACGCCGAACTCGCGACGGATGCCGGTGGGCTGCGAGCCGCTGTTGAGCTCAGGGTAGGCGACGAGCCAGGCGACGGAGTGGCCGGGCATCTCGAACTCAGGCACGACGCGGATGCCGCGTTCACGAGCGTAGGCGACGAGATCGCGCGCCTGCTCCTGGGTATAGAAGAGGCCGTCGGAACCCTTCTCGGTGAGCTTGGGGAAACGCTTGCTCTCGATGCGGAAGCCCTGGTCTTCGGTGAGGTGCCAGTGGAAGACATTGAGCTTTACGGCGGCCATGGCGTCGATGTTGCGCTTGAGGACTTCGATGGGTTCGAAGTGACGGCCGCAATCGATCATGAGACCGCGCCAGCGGAAGCGGGGCGAGTCCTGAATGGTGACGGAGGGGATGACGTAGCTGGATCCGCTGGCCTGGACGAGCTGGAGCAGGGTCTCCATGGCGTGAAGAGCGCCGACCGGGGTGGCGGCTTCGATCTTGATGGAGTTGGCGGTGCTGGTGAGGCTGTAGGATTCGTCCTCCTCGAAGCTTTGAACCGCTGGACCGGCGGAGCGGACGTCGATGACGAGCGTGGCAGTCGGGGCGGTCTGGATCTGCTTGGAAAGCTGGAGGCCGGTGCGGTCTTCGAGGCGGCTGATCATCCGCACGATCGCGTGGTCGAGCAGCGGGGAGGAGGCTCCGGTGGCGCTTACGGTAAGGCCATTCGTGATGCTGAGGCTGCCCGTATTTGCGGTGAGGCTGGATGGCTCTGGCATCAGATTGTTGTGAAAGGCGTCTGTGGCAGTGGACTGGCCGGAGACGCGGACAGCAGACAGGGCAATGGCAAAGGCCAGCAGAGCGTTCTTTCGCATGAGGTGACGCCTCTCGTTGCAAATAGGAGCCGGATGAAATGGCGCCGTAATCATCACATGTTAGTTCATTTCGTAGGTAAATGGTCACTTTTGCTGAATAGAACAGACGCCTATTCGATTGAAGCGGGGAAAGTGTGCATCTGCAGAAAGTCTGTGCGCAGCCTCGTGTCGTGATGGGCAGCGATGCCGCCGGGACGAAGTGTGGAGAGCGCGCCTGTTAGGTTGCCGAAAGCGGCGGCTTCGAGCGGGTTTGCGCCTTTGAGGTAGCGGCTAAGGAAGCCTGAGTTAAAACTGTCGCCGGCACCGATGGTGTCGACGGGCACGACTGTGAGTGGGGCGACCCAGTCTCGCTGGCTCCCGCGCTGGACGACAGCGCCGCGTGAGCCGCACTTGACGACGATCAGGGGGACGCGCGAGGCGAGGGCATCGAGTGCCGATTCCAAGGTGGAGGTGCCGGCGATGCGCAGCAACTCGTCTTCGTTGGGCAGGAGGATGTCGATCTTGTCGAGGAGGGTGTCGAGAACGCCGCGCCAAGTGTCGGTCGGATCGTCGTTGGTATCGAGCGAGAGCGTGAGACCCGCGGCTCGAAGCTGGTCGAAGAGTTCGGGCAGGCCAGCATGGAGGCCTGTCTGGAGGAACAACGAGGAGAGGTGGAAGTGACGGGCTGAGGTGAGGTAGGCGAAGTCGAGGTCTGCGACGGTCAGCTCGGACATGACGCCGGGGTAGGTAAGGATGTGGCGACGTTTGCCGTGGGGCAGGAGGACGGTGACGCCTGTGGTTGCGCCGGGTTTGGGGCGAATATGGCTGAGGTCTACGCCGCTGGTTTTGAGGAAGTCGAGGGCGATCTGGCCGAAGGGATCGCTGCCGACCTCTGAGACAAAGCCGGTGCGCGTACCGAGTGTGGCAAGATTGTGAGCCAGGATAGAAGAGGAGCCACCGAGGGTGGTGATGAAGGCGTCACCGAGGAGTTCACGCTCCGCCGGCATGTCCTCCGGCAGTCCATAAAGAATGAGGTCGAGGTTGGTTTCGCCGACGATGACGATGTCGAGGGACTTTGCGGACGTTTCGCTAGAAGGGGTGCTCATTCGAAACCTTTCGTCGTTTATGCTTTCCTTGAGGTAGTATATTGGTTATTATTGTTTATCTTTAGTTTCGATATAACGAATTGAGATTATTTTTCTTTACGAGGAGCCGATGGCGACATCTCTTGCAAGCTTTGTAGAACTGCCCGTTGAAGAGAAGCAATCCCGGGGTCTACTTTTTACGCCCGCAGAGATTGCACAGCAGCCGGAGACCTGGCAGACGACGCTCCGCATCTTTGAGCAGCACCAGGCAGAGATCGCCACGTTTCTGGATGGACTGGGCGTACGCGCTTCCCTGGAGGCACGACCGGCGGTGCTGCTGATCGGCGCGGGCACTTCGGACTATGTCTCGCTGGCGCTGGAGTTCGTGCTGCGCCAGAAGTGGGGCTGCGATGTGTCCGCGGTGGCGAGTACGGACCTGCTACCGAACATGGAAGAGTATGTGATTCCGGGACGCAAGTATCTGTGGATCTCCTTTTCGCGCTCCGGCGATTCGCCTGAAGGTGTCGCCGTGCTGGAGCAGGCCCTTCAAATGTACCCGAGCGTGTCGCACCTGGTGGTGACGTGCAACGCCGAGGCGCGGATGGCGGACCTTTGCAAAGGAGTAGAGCGGGCCTGCGTGGTGGTGCTGGACGATGCGGTGAACGATCGCAGCCTGGCGATGACGAGCTCCTTTACGAACATGATTATCATGGGGCACTGCCTTGCGAACGCATGGTCGATCGAGGAGTACAAGCCTGTGCTCGCGCAACTGGTAAAGGCTGGTGATGATCTGCTGGTGAAGGCTGGGGCAGAGGCGGACGAGCTTGCGGCACGCGGGTTTGCGCGAATCTGCTTTGTAGGTAGCGGAGCGCTGGCGAGTGTGGCGAAAGAGTCGGCGCTGAAGGTCCTGGAGATGACTGGCGGTCAGGTGAAGACGATGTCGGAGACGGTGCTTGGGCTGCGCCACGGGCCGATGGCGGCACTCGATCCACAGACGCTTTTTGTGTGTTTCGTGTCGGGCGATGAGCGCCGAGCGAAGTATGCGAAGGACCTGCTGGCGGAGATTCGCGCGAAAGAGGTTGTGGCGGAGAGTCTTGCTGTAGGGCCGGCGTTCGCAGAGGCAGAGCTTGCTCCGCACTGCGATACGTACCTGGCGCTAAAGATCAACGGCGACGTGGAAGATGCGTATCGCCCGGTGCTGGATGTGATCTTCGGTCAGTTGCTGGGCTTGTACTTTTCGGTTGCGCATAAGTTGAAGCCGGATGCGCCCAGCCCTGGCGGCGTTATCAACCGTGTGGTGCAGAAGTTCCAGATTTACTGAGGCTGCTATGTCGACTCTTCTTCAGAAGCATTTGGCCAAGCGTAAAGAGGGCATTGCTACCGGCATTTATTCGGTATGCTCTGCGCATCCTTGGGTGATCCGAGCGGCAGCGGAGCAGGCGGTTGCGGATGATTCACTGTTACTAGTGGAGGCGACCAGCAACCAGGTGAACCAGTTCGGCGGCTATACCGGGATGCGGCCTGCGGGGTTCCGCAGCTTTGTGATGCAGCACATTGAGGCGGCGGGGCTGGATGCGGCGAAGCTGGTGCTAGGCGGCGATCATCTAGGGCCAAACCCCTGGCGAAAATTGCCAGCGGCCGAGGCGATGGCTCATGCCGAAACAATGGTTGCGGAGTATGCGCGCGCTGGGTTTACGAAGATTCATCTGGACGCCAGCATGTCCTGCGCCGATGATCCCGAGCGGCTCTCTGACGAGGTGGTGGCGCAGCGGGCGGTACAACTCTGCAAGGCGGCTGAGGCTGCGTATGAAACAGGGGATCGTGCGTTGTATGTGATTGGCACGGAAGTTCCAGTACCGGGCGGAGCGACGCATGCGGTGCATGAACTACCTGCGACCTCGACCGAGGCTGCGGCTTATACGCTGGCGGTACACAAGAAGGTCTTTAAGCGTGAGTTGCCGGGTGTATGGCGCCGCGTGATTGCGATGGTGGTGCAGCCGGGCGTGGAGTTCGACCACGATGCGGTGGTGGACTACGAGCCTGCCAAGGCGGAGGCGCTGGTGCAGTGGCTGCGAAACCAACCGGAGTCGATCGTGTTTGAGGCTCACTCGACGGACTATCAGCTGGCAAAGGCGTATCAAGAGCTGGTGCGCGATGACTTTGCGATCCTGAAGGTTGGGCCGGGACTGACGTTTGCCATGCGCGAGGCGTTGAGTGCGCTTGAAGATATGGAGCAGCAACTGGTTCCTGAGCCGCAACGCTCGAAGCTGGGCGCGGCCATTGAGAGCACGATGTTGAAGGAGCCGGAGAACTGGCTGCCGTATTACGCGGGCACGCTGGAGGAGCAACGGTTACTGAGGCTCTATAGCTACAGCGATCGGGTTCGCTATTACTGGCACCGGCCGGAGATCGCTGCGGCGGTGGAGCGACTGATCGCGAACCTCTCTTCGATCACGCTGCCGGAGAGTATGTTGAGCCGTTATCTGCCGGCGCAGTATGTTCGTGTGCGGGCTGGGGAGATTGGGAGAGATCCAGAGTCGCTGATCGTGGACCGGGTTCGCGATGTGCTGCGTGACTATGCGGCGGCGTGCAGGGCTGTTTAGGCGAGATGCAGTGTAGATGTTTTTCTTTCGAATGGGCTTTCCAATTGCGTTTAAGAAAGTAGCGATGTACTCTTCGTGGAGTCAGACAGCTCGTTTGAATCCCTATGGCAGCGAAAAGTACATCGAAAGAAGTTCTCCCGACAAACGTAGAGGATCCCGAGCGGGGTTCGCAGATGCTGATTGAAGAGCGCCGCCAATATATTGTTGCGCTGGCGCAGAAGCATGGCCGCGTTCTGGTGGAGGAGCTCTCCGAGTCTCTTGGCATCTCGCGCATCACGATTCGCAAAGACCTTGATTATCTGCAGGGGCGTGGTGTGCTGCAGCGGACGCATGGCGGAGCGCTACTGCCGGGCAGCGGGGCTCTTTCTGATCCATCGTTGCAGGAGAAGGAGACGCGTCACTCGAGCGAAAAGCTGCGGATTGCAGCAGCGGCGGCGAACCTAGTGCAGGAGGGGCAGTGTGTTCTGCTGGACTCCGGTACGACGACCACGGCGATTGCGCGCGCGTTGAAGAGGTTTTCCTATCTGACGATTATTACGAATGCGGTGAACATTGCAGCGGAGCTGAGTGGCACGGATTTTGAGGTGCTGTTGACGGGTGGCTCGCTGCGGAAGAATTCGTTTTCGCTGGTGGGGCCGCTGGCGGAAGATATGCTGCGCGATATGCATGCAGACATCCTGTTCCTGGGCGTGGATGGCTTTGACCTTGAGGTGGGGCTGACGACGCCGAACGTGATGGAGTCGCGGGTGAACCGAGCGATGGTGAAGGCCGCGTCTACTGTGGTAGCTGTGTGCGACTCGACGAAGTTCAATCGACGCAGCCTGTCGAAGATTGTGGATGCGACCGCTATCCATCACGTCATTACTGACAGCGATCTGACTTCGGAGACCGCTGACGGCCTCCGAAGCCTGAACATCAACCTGACGTTGGTGTAGCAGCGCTACTTCTGGGGTGTGGCTTCGAGTGTGAGTACTTCGAACGGAGCGAGGTCGAAGCCAACGGGTGTGCCACTCTGCACCTTATGGATGTCGCCTGGCGCCCAGCCTTTTACGCCATTCCAAACACCCTGTACGGCATAGCTGTGCGGTGCATTCTTTGTAAGCTCGAAGGCACTGGTGAGTTCGATGTCGAAGTGCTGCGGTTTGCTGGATGGATTGCGCAGGGTGAGGATACCCAGCTGCGAACCCCAGGCTGCCCAACCGTATGGCTGCAGTTTATCGGGATCGCCGCCGACCCAATGAACATCCTTGAGGGTGGCAGCGTGGGCGCGGCTCCAGCGTGCGGAGGCAGCGAGCGTGTCCCAATTTTCTTTGGAGAGAAGCGATGGGGTGATGTACATCTCCTGCAGTTGCGTGCCTGTGCCGAAGTAGGAGTGGACTTCATCGGCGAAGTCGTTGGCCGGGTCTGTGCCGAGGTTCTCTGCCTGCTTTGCGTAGACGATGCCATGGAGCATGAGCGAGTTCAAGGGGAACAGAGGTCCCTTGAGCACGATGTTTTTGTAGGTCTGCGCATCGCGGTAGGTGATCCAGCGTTGGCGCCAAGTACCTTCGCCGGAGAAGGAGTGATCTTCGCCGCTGCGCCAGATGGAGTCTGCATAGAAGAGCCAGAAAGGCGAGGCGGTGGTGCCGGTGGTGAGGTTGATGAAGAGATCGGGCTTCTCTTTGCGCAGTCGCTCGATGAGGTGGATGGCGGCGTCGAAGTCGCTGTCAAAGGCGCTACCCGGGTAGACGCGGTCGACGTTGCCGGTGCCATCGAACTTGAACTGATTGACGTGATATTTGTCGACCATCTCCAGGCAGGTCTTTTCGAATTGAGCGAAATATTTTGGGCCGGAGAGAGCGTAGCCGTTCTTGAGGATTTCGTAGCCGTGCGCTGTTCCGAAGGCGATGCGCTCAGTTTTCTCCTTGTCGTAGCCGCCCCACGGGGAGAGCCATACGCCGACGCCAGCGTTGTATCTTTCAGCGGCGGCGGTGGCTTTGGTGAAGCCATCGGGGAAGCCGGGGTTGAAGCCCCAGAGGGTGTGCGTATCGTCCCAGCCGTCGTCGAAGAGGAAGGAGTCGAGCTTGACGTGGCGCTGCTCCGTAAGTTGCTGGCCGAAGGCGTTGATGCGGTCGATGGCACCTGCTTCGTCGAAGCGATTGCCGAAGCCGAGGTCGTACCAGGAGTTGTAGTGAAGGAAGGGCTCGTAGGGGCGCGGGCGTTCGGTTTCGATATAGGTGAGGAACGCGCGGCGCATCTCGCCTGCGGGGGCGGTGCCGATGACGGCGGAGTAGGTGATGGATTGACCGGCGCGCAGAGGCAGTTCGCGGAAGTACGAGGTTGTGACGACGCCGTTGCTGACGCTGCTCGTGGAAAGGGGATGCTCGACGCCAAAGTACATGTTGCCGTCGATGACGGGCGAACCCTTGACGGTGCCATCGACCTTGGCGGTCGCATCGTCGAACTGCAACATGCGGACTTCGGCGATCGGGAGGTCGCTGTTCTGCGCGGAGATCTGGAGGAGTTCGCGCAGATACTGCGTTCCGGGTCGCGCGATAAGGCACCACTGGGCCTGTGCGTTGTGCTGCGGAGCGGTGAAGTTCCAGCAGCGTTTGAGGCTCTCGGTCGAGTCGTGAGAGCGACTGAGGGCCCGGTGCGGATCGACGATGGTGGCGGCGTCGAGGATCGGGGCAACCTGCATCTGCGTGGAACGCAGTTCGCTATGATCCTTCAGCACGAGAACGAAGGCTTCGCCCAAGGGGAGGGTTCGTTTCGATAGAGCATCTTTGAACGCGAGGCCATCAAACTTTTCGCCATGTATGGTGACATTGGCCGAGAGCGCGCCTGCCTGGATGCCCTTTCCTTCCGCGTCGCCCTTGGAGGGGGAGGTAGACGATGCTGGCGCGGTGACGCATAGAGCGAGAAGGAGGGAGGTAGTGGCGCGAAGGGCGAGAGATTGGGGCATAGCGGCCTCCAAAAATGAGATGGTAAAGCTGTGAAGATAATAAAACGTAATATATGGAAATGTATCAGTATTTCGTTTTACAATTCTCTTCAACAGCAGGCACTTCGTACCTTCAAGCCGGATTCTAGACGCTCGAGAACGGAATTACGATGCCTAGTGGGCCGATGATATGCGGCAGGAGACGGGAATGGCGGATCAGCAGGATCAGGACAAGTTCATCGCAATGGTTTCAGCGAAGGCTGAGGTGACGCTGCCGCTCAGCTCGTTCACTCCACGCAGCATGTTGCACACACGGCAGACCGAGGTGCTGGTGCCGCGATTCCCGGTTATCGATTATCACAATCACCTCGATGCACAGGACCCGCACGAGGTTTTGAAGATCATGGATGCGTGCGGCATCGAGCATGTGGTCAACATCACGATGAAGGTGGGCGACGAAGCGGTCGAGATGATTCGGCGCTATCGCGCGGCCGATGCGAAGCGGTTCTCTACGATTGGCTGGATGGATTGGACAGGAGCGGACGCTCCCGACTTCGATGGATTCGTTGCGCTGAGTCTCGAGCGGATTGAGCGGCTGGTGGCAGAAGGAATCGTCGGCTTCAAGTTCTGGAAGGACCTTGGACTGGTGGTACGCGATGCGAGCGGCGAGTTGATCCGCGTGGATGATGCGCGGCTTGCACCGATCTTCGAGCGGCTTGGTGAACTGAAGATGCCGGTGATGGTACACATCGGAGATCCCGAGGCGTTCTTCCTGCCGATCGATGCGAACAATGAGCGGTATGAGGAGCTGGCGGCGCATCCTGACTGGGGATTCTATGGAGCGCAGTACAGCAAGGATGAGTTGCTGAAGCAGCGGGATCGAGTCTTCAAGAGGCATCCGAACACAACCTTTGTCGGGGCGCACATCGCGGAGAACAGCGAAGACTTGCAGCGGGTTTCAGCGATGATGGATGACTGCCCGAATGTGATGGTGGATATCAGCGCGCGCGCTTCGGAGCTTGGGCGTCAGCCGTATGCTGCACGCAAGTTTTTCCTGCGCTTTGCAGATCGCATTCTGTTCGGCGCGGACCTGGTGCCAGAGATCAAGATGTATCGGCTCTACTATCGCTTTCTCGAGACGGCGGATGAGTACTTCGAATATCCGACGCATGCCTCGGGGCAGGGGCGATGGAATATTTACGGCATCGATCTGCCGGAGGACGTGTTGCGCAAGGTGTATCGCGAGAACGCGCTGCGCCTGCTGCCACACCTGAGCTAGACAGGGACTGCATGGCGGTTCGCGCCGCCGGAAGACGAGGCTGCGAACGATGACGAGTGAAGCGAAAGCTGTTATGCCGGGAGCCGCCGACCTGCGGCGCTATAACCTTCTGCTGTTGTATGTGGCGGGGCTTGGTGGCCTGCTGTATGGCGTTGATATTGGCATCATCGGTGGCGCTCTGCCGTATCTGCAGGCTACGTCGAAGCTGAGTGTCAGCCAACTCTCCTCGATTGTTGCGGCGGTGCTACTGGGAAGCGTTATCTCTACGATCTTTGCCGGGTTGCTGGCGGATTGGATCGGACGCAAGCCATTGATGGTGATCAGCGGACTGATCTTCGTGCTGAGCATCCCGCTCATAGCTTTGTCGGCTGGCTATGGAACTTTGATTGTCGGGCGGCTGCTGCAGGGTGTCAGCGGTGGCTTTATCGGGGTGGTGGTGCCGCTGTATCTGGCGGAGTGTCTGCCGTCTTCGAACCGGGGCAAGGGCACGGGGATCTTTCAATGGATGCTGACGTTTGGGATTGTGGCAGCGGCGCTCATCGGGATGTATTACAGCTATCGCGTGCAGGCCGTCGCTGTGAGCGGCGACGTGGCTCAGCTCTTTCATGTGAAGGATCAGGCATGGCGCCACATCTTCTGGATCTCTCTGCCTCCGGGAATTCTGTTTGCAATTGGCAGCCTGTTTGTGGCGGAGTCTCCGCGCTGGCTCTATCGCAAGGGGCGCGGCGAGCAGGCGCTTGCATCGCTGCGGCGGTCGCGGACTGCAGCGAAGGCAGAGCTTGAGTTTTTAGAGATGGGTGCGGTCTCTCTGCAGAGCGAGACGACGCAGAAGATTTCCGGTTCGCTGCTGCAGCGAAAGTATGTGGTGCCCTTTGTGCTGGCCTGTGTGATTCTCTTCTGCAATACGGCGACGGGAGTGAACTCGATCATTGGTTACAACACCAGCATCCTGTTGCAGAGTGGACTCTCTGATCTTGCCGCGCACTGGGGCTATGTCCTCTTCACATCGGTCAATTTTCTGATGACGATGATTGGCATGACGCTGGTGGACCGCAAGGGGCGGCGTTTTCTGCTGATCCTCGGCAGCACGGGCATCATGATCTCGCTGCTGGTGGTGGGAGCGTTGTTTTGGAGCACGGAGAGAGCTGACCTGGAGTGCCAGCGCGCTGTGCAATCGCTTGTGGGGCCATCGCAGGAGCTTACGCTTTCTTTCAACAAGGACGAGGCCGAGCGGCTTCTTTCTGCGAGTGGTGGCAACAGCGACAACTCGCTGGCGTCTCAAGCTTCGCTGGTGGTCATCTATTCGTATGGTGGCTTTACGGGGGCGACAAACTTTGTGCGATCGGACGATCCCGCCGCGGCGCCAATTCACATCACGCGGGAGGATACGGTTCCTGGCAACGCGATTGAGGCGTTGTTCAAGAATCCGTTTGCTGATTTGAAGGCAGCGAGAACGGCTCCGCTAAAGATTGAGCGGGCGCGTATCGGCCGCATCCCCAGCGCGACGCATGGCAAGCTGGTGGCTCTTGCTCTCTTCTCGTTTATCGCGTTCTTCGCTTTGGGTCCCGGTGTCTGCGTATGGCTCGCGCTGTCCGAGTTGATGCCGACGCGCATTCGGTCGGTGGGCATGAGCATCGCCCTGGTGATCAATCAACTGGTGTCCACGACATTGGCTGTCCTGTTTCTGCCGATCGTCAGCAAGTATGGGTACGCGCAGATGTTCCTGCTGTTTGCGGGCTTCACGCTGATCTATTTTGTGACGGCTACTTTCTTTCTGCCTGAGACCAAGGGCAAGACGTTGGAAGAGGTAGAGCTGCATTTCGAGGGCAAGGCCGCACTCACTGACTAAGCTTTATCGGTTTGGGGCTAAGTCGTAAGAACCACACATTCGTTCGCGCTCCTGCTTCCGACAGGAGGGTGGAGGCGGCGCGTGTGCGGCGCGATAGCGGCAAAAGTGGATCCACGCCACAAAAGCGGTGCAAATGTTACGAAACTTTCCCTTAGCTTTCATTTCTTCTTGACAAACTGTCCGGGCACGTCTAATGTCCACTAATAAGTCACTAAGAGTAAGTAATCGTAATAAAAAGATATGCAGGTCGCATGTTCTTCCCATCTTTCCTGATTTGGATAGATACCTGCACACATTCAAACGGAGGAAGTACCCGATGACAGCCAAGTTTGCGAAGTCTGCTGGCCACGCTCACACCAGTTCCTCCAGGAGCGTACGACGCACCTGGGGGTCACCTTGTCTCTTCGTACTTGCGGGACTGTTGTCAGTCTTTTGCTTCACTCGGTCCTCGTTTGCCCAAGGGACGGAAGGCAACATCACAGGTACTGTAACGGCTGCCGATGGCGGGCTGGTGCCGAAGGCTACGGTGACCGTGACGAATGAGGGAACGCATTTCTCGCGTACTGTTGTTTCGGATGCGAGCGGCAACTATATGGTGACCGCCCTGAATCCTGGCAACTACACAGTGAAGATCGATGCCGACGGTTTTTCTGAGCTGCAGAACAAAGCGATTGCCTTGTCGGCGCAGCAGACGGTGCGTATCGATGCTCATCTAAAGATCTCGGGTGTAAGCTCGACGGTCACCGTGATGGCGGACACGTCGGTGCTGAACCTGGAGATGCCTTCGATCTCGAGCACGGTGACGGCCGAGCAGCTCAACGATACGTCGTCGAACCTGCTCGGCACATCAGACAGCACGGGCGATAGTGGCCTGCTGTTCTACACGACGCTGCTGCCGGGTGGTTCGCAGGCAGGCACGCTGTTTGACTGGTCGATGTATGGATCGCGCGGCAACGAGGCGTATTACAACGTCGATGGCATCAGCTCGAACTCTGCACTTTATGGCAACATGGTTGGCCCCTCGCTACCACCGTTTGGCATGGTGCAGGAGGTTCAGTACACGGCTGTGAACAACAAGGCGGAACTAGGCCAGTTGTTCAACATCAGCATGATCACCAAATCGGGCACGAACAGCTACCACGGCGATGTCTTCGAGAATTACGGTGCCGATGTGTTGCAGGCGCCCGGCTATTTTGCCAAGGGTAAGGTCGGCAGCTACAACCAGAATGATTTCGGTGCGGATGTAGGCGGTCCGATTCTCAAGGACAAGCTCTTCTTCTATGCTTCGTCCGAGCTGTTGCGTGAGGACACGCCGATTACGCTGACGCCTTCGCTGCCGACGGCTGCGTTTGAATCGGGCGACTTCAGTGCGCTTTCAACGCCGATCACGAATCCGTATGCGGGTGGAGCTCCGTTTGCGTATGGCGGAAAGTACAACCAGATTGATCCGTCGCTGATCAGTCCAGCTGCAAAATATTGGCAGAGCCTTTTCTATCCCAGCTCTATTGTTGGGCAGAGCACCCTCGGACCCTACGCGCAGAACGTATATACCAACCGCTTCTATGGCCGAGTGGATTACTCGCTCTCAAAGAACAACACTCTGTTTGCGCGCGTTGGATACATTCGTTCCTCGCCGGAATCGCTGGATAGCGGATTACCTCCTTCAATCACTGGCTACCGTGTGCAGAAGCGCCACACGTGGCAGGGCGTGATGGAAGATACCTGGATACTGTCTCCGCATATCGTCAACGTCGCGAAGTTCGGACTAACGCACACGGAGAACCACTATGGTGGTGCAATCGAAGGACAGCCTCTTGTGAATGCCCTTGGCATCACGGGCTTTCCGGTGGTTGCGAACAGCTTTACAGGTATTCCTTCGCTGGGTATCTCCGGCTACACGTCGCCGTATCAGTTGCCGGAGAGCCAGCCCACGGAAGAGACCTTCCAGTACATCGACCAGATCACCTATGAGCGCGGCAAGCACTCGTTCAAGGCGGGTGTGGAGTATCGACCGATGGAAGCCGACAGCTACTTCAACCCGACGTTCGGCAGCTTCTCTTTCACAAACCAGTACACCGGCAATGCCTACGCAGATTTCCTTCTCGGCATTCCTGATAGCACCAGCTACACGTATGCTCGCAGCCCGGAGTATGCGCGCCTCTGGTATGTGAACACGTTCTTGCAGGATGACTGGAAGGTACTGAAGAACCTGACGCTGAACCTTGGCGTGCGCTACGAGTACGACAGCCCTGCGGTGGACAAGAAGAACATCGTCGCCTCGTTCGATCCGTACCGTGGAGCGATCGTCGTGCCGAACCTACAGATTGCGGCTGCCAATATCAACTCGGTTTTCCCGTCTCAGATTCCTATTGAGACTGCGCAGTCGGTTGGTCTGCCTGGCCGTTCGCTGCGTAACGGCTACAAGCTTGCCGTCGATCCGCGTTTCGGCTTTGCGTATCGCCCGTTCAACAATGACCGCACTGTTATTCGCGGCGGTTATGGCATCTTCAACGACGAGGTCAGCGCTGCTCTGTTTGGCTACAACTACGCGGGTCCGTTTGGTGTGAACGTCGCTTATAGCAACAGCTTTGTGAACAACCAGCCTACGGTCACGTTCCAGAGCCCCTTCAACACCTCGGCGCAGGGCAGCCTGCTGGGTAACATCAGCGATTCGGCAACCGACCCCAACTTCCGCAATCCTTATGTGCAGCAGTTCAACCTTACGGTGGAAGAGAATGTCGGTTTTGAAACCGACCTCCGTCTTTCTTACATCGGCACACGTGGAGTGAAGCTGCCGTATGCCAACAACATTGACCAGAGTCCTCTGGGCACTGTATTCAACCAGCCGACCAGCAATTATCCGGACTTCTACTCGGTGTACTTCTTCCGCAACGGCGGGTATGAAAACTACAACGCCTTCTCGGGTGAGTTGAGCCGGACCTTCCGCCATGGGCTGAGCTATGACGTTTCACTGACCTGGGCGAAGAACTTGACCGATGATGACGACACCGTTGCCAACGGCATCGACGGCGGTGTGACGGCTGAGCAGAGCTTCAACCTCTCGCGAGAGAAGGGCAACGCACGCTACACTCCGCGTCTCGACTTCACTTCCAACGTGGTGTACGAGCTACCGATCGGCAAGGGTGGCTACTTCCTGAACAATGACGGCTATGCCTCGCGCTTCCTGGGCGGATGGAAGTTGAGCGGAGCGTTCCTCTCTGTGACGGGTGACTACCTGACTCCGACGTTCGATGGCCTCAGCACTTCGAATACGAGCCCTGTGTACGGCACCAACACGCCGAACCGAGTGCTGAAGTCGCTGGCACCCATCGGGAAGAAGTCGATCTCGAATTGGTTCAATCCTGCTGCCTTCGCCATTCCGGCACAAGGCACCTTCGGTTCGGGATCCTTTGGAACGATTGAAGGTCCTAGCTCGAACACCCTAAACCTGGCTCTGTTCAAGTCTTTCCCGGTGTATCGCGAATCGCACGTAGAACTGCGTGGCAGCTTTACCAACGTTCTGAACCATCCGAACTTTGGTGATCCGCTGGTCGACCTGTCGGTTTCGCCGACCAACACGTTCCCAGGCCAGGGCGTAGGTCAGATCAACGGAACCACGGGCCGCAGCTTCGCTGGACCGCGTTCCGGCCTGCTGAGCGCACGGTTCATCTTCTAAGCGGCAAAACAAACGATCTTTCAACTTCTCAGGAGACTGAAATGAAGACTCAAGCTATTGCCGCAGCTGTCGCTATGTCGGGCCTGTTGGCACTTGTTGGATGTACAGGAGTGTCGGAGTTCGGGGGAAAGACCTCGACGACCGGAACCACGACCTCGAACGCAACTGGCTCCACGTGTCAGTCCATCGCGATACCAACATATATCTATCCGTCGTACCTCGGTTCGGGATGGAATGTAGGGATCAGCGACTCACCATGGAACAAAGATACGAAACGCATCTTTATCATGAACCCCGGTAGCGGGCCAGGTACGGCCGCGAACTCGGACTACCAGAACATCGTGACGAAGGTGCATAACGCTGGCGGCCTCGTGTACGGCTACGTTTACACTAACTACGGCGCGGTATCGCTGGCTTCGGCCGAGACGCAGGCCACGGAGTACAAGACCTGGTACAACGTGGACGGCATCTTTGTGGACGCCGCGTCGTCTGACCCCGCGCTGGTGAGCACGTACTACCAGCCGTTCGCCAACTACATCACTACGCAGACACCAACCAACGGTGTGATGCTGAATGCTGGGGACTATCCGGATCCGAGCTATGCGAAGATCACTGTGCCTACGACTTCGGCTCTTACGATTGTGACGTATGAAGGGGACTACACCGATTACCTGACGACCGTGGTGCCTGCCTGGGCGAATACTTACCCGGCATCGATGTTCGTTCATCTCGTTTACAACGTTCCAGCGGCGAACCTTGCCAATGTGCTTACGCTTTCGGCACAACGCAATGTGGGCAACATCTTCGTGACGGATCAGGCGCTGCCGAATCCTTATGGGGCACTGCCTTCGTACTGGGCCCAACTGGTCGCGCAGACACAGGCGGCCTGCAAGTAATTGCATCCGGCGGACAGCATAAAGGGTGCGACTTCGGTCGCACCCTTTATGCTGCTGTGTTGCGGTTTACAAACGCCGAAGAGCAGCCTACTGATCGCAATCTCTGTCCATGCGAAGTGCAGCGCATAGTAGAACGCAGGTCCTGCTGTGTTGAGATGGACTCCATAAAATATGGATTTCGCGCATCAAACATCATTTTTGCCACCTGAAAGAGAAAAGATATCTAGGTAAACCCTGTCCAATCAACTGGCGTCCTAGCAGGTACTTGCTCGCAGCAAGTACCTAAAGGTGTGGGCTAAAGCCAGGAGGTTGCCAGGATGGGTTCGATTGCGACGGGCGCCGGACGGAATGTGCGCCCTGGAGTTTCGAGCGGAATGGCGGCTGTGTCATATCTGCGCGGGGCTCTCGTTGTTGGCTCGGAATGGGTAGAGACAAAGTGGTGGCGCTGTGTGCTTCTCATCAGCGTAGCGTATCTCCCATTAGCATTCCTGATGGCTCACGCTCAGCGGTTGAGCTCAGATGAAATTTATACCTATCATATTGCCCAGCAGCCGACCATCGCTGCCATGATTCACTTGAGTCGACAGATTGATCTCCATCCCCCGCTGCACTTTCTGCTGCAGCGAGCAGCTCTCATGCTTGAGTTGCCACGATGGTTGAGCTCTCGCCTCCCAAGCCTGCTCGCAGGTTGGGTTGGACTCATAGCTATCTTTGGTGTGGTCGCTAGACGTTTTGGAAATTTGTTTGGCCTGCTGGCTGCCTCGCTCTACTGGTTTACACCAGCGACCAATTTCGGTTGGTCGAACCGGCCCTACGCGATTTGGTTATGCTTCCTCGCGCTCACTGCATTCTTCTGGAGCCTCACTAGCGAGTGGAGGCGCCCTTGGTGGGTGCCTCTCACCATAGGTTTATCCGGGTTCGCAATGGTGCTTGACTACATGTTTGGTCTGCCGTGTCTGCTGGCATTTTTACTAGCAGAAGCGGTACGCTCTTATCGGCGCAGGTGTGTCGATGTACCCGTTCTCGCGGGGCTAATGCTCCCATTCGTAGCGGGCATTAGCTACTGCGAGCAGATTCGAAGCTTCGCGACGAATGGCTTTACGCAAAATTATCTGCCCTCTTTCTCCATGGGAGTCGATGTCTACATCGGACTCATTCTGCTTCCGCTGGCCTGCCTTGCGGGTTGCTGGGTTTTCGCTGATATCGTTGCAGAGCGATCCGCGTATCCGCGGTCGTCGCGGTCGTTGCAACCTGAAGTCTGGGTCATGATGGTCACCCTGACTGCTTTGCCGGCGCTACTGCTTATCGTCGCGGCCATCCATCACACGCAGTTTTTTGCGCGGTATGCCGCGTGCGGCTGCGTAGGTCTAGCGTTGCTATTGTCATGTTTCGTCATCAGCTTCTGCGATAGAGCGCGCACCGTGGCGTTTCTACTTGCGATCGGCATGTTGATCGCATCCGCGGCGAACTGCTATCTGGATACACACGACCTGATGGGTGCAGAGCGCCCAACTGCCATGGGAGTTTCCACCAAGCCACTTGAATCGCTCGATCCCCAACTGCCCATCGTAGTTGCGTCTGCGACCGATTTTACCGAGTTGAATGATCGAGAGCCTCCCTTGATCGCGAAGCGTCTGTATTACTTGACGGACAGGGGTGAAGCGGAGAAATATTCAGGACAAACGTTATTTGAGACGGAAGACCAAACTGCGCCGCTTCTTGGTTTGGCTGGTCATGCAGAACCGATGACTACATTTCTAAAAGCGCATGCCAAGTTTTATGTTCTCGGCGACTATATGTCTTCGGAAGAATGGAGTCTCCGATACATGATGGATCATCGCCTGCCACTTGCATACCTTGGCAAGTTTAAAACTACGGTAGCGGCCGACGATCTGTTCGAGGTTCGCAATAACCAGGTTTTGAATTCACATGCAAACGCGGAACCCTCCGCGAAGTGAGCTGCACTTAGAAGGCTAGAGAAGTCCGTGCGTGCTGACGAGATTTGATTTTTGCTGGTGCTGACCCGCTACCCCATGTGGGTTGGGAATGCGTGTTCACGCTCTGCAAACCATCAGAACTACGTAGCGCTCGGCATCGGGCTGATCGACCCACTCTGCACAGACTCAGTCCCGTACAGACTCCATCAGGCAGTCTTTTCAGCGCAAACGGCTTCGTCTTCCTTCGCCAGGTTAGCTGCTTTTCGCATCAGTCGGCACAGGTGTTCGGGCGTGATCGAAAGTAGATGAGCCAACTCAACTTGAGTCAATACAGGCAGAATGTCGACGGTCTTGACATTGAAGTCTGTAGTATCGCGTTCAATAAAGCACTGTTGCAGGCGCTCCTCGGCGGTCCAGCTCATAATCTGAGCTTGAGAGATCGCCTGCGACATAACCTCCTGGCATAGATTCTGCAAGAAGTGCCGCATCAGCTTTGAGCTCTGCATGAGTCGCGAAGAAAATTCTGAAGCCGGGATGCACGATGCTGTGCACTGGGTAATGGCCGTCACGGCATACACGCTAGGACGATTCATCAAGACCCAAACACCGCCTGCACACCAACCTGCGCTGCGAAGGCCAAGGGTGGAATCGCGTCCGGTCATGCTGCCATATCGAAGCTTGACCAAGCCGCTGCGAATGAGCCACACCGAGTTGACCATTTCACCTTGTTCGAGCAGCGTCTGGTCCGCCTCGAACGTGATAGCGGGTGGAAGATCCTTCAAGTGTTCGAAGGCTTCGGAAACAACGGGGGCAAAACCTGGGTAGCCCAAAGAAGCCTGTTTCGGTACGAGTCGGGGCCGAAAATCCTCAGAGTAGAACTTGCGGTTCATAGTACTGCCTTCTGCCTGACTGAACATCTGTCATTGCAAGGGATTGAAGTCATATGGATCAAGAGAAACAAGAGTTACAGATCAATAAGCGAGAGACTAACACCTGCCGACAATCCTCAACTTAGAAACAATTTCGATAAATTCTTGTCGTTCCGAAACGGGATAAGCCCTTCTTCAAGGAACCTTGACGGAGTGGAAACTGCAGAGGTTTATGCAGATAGACCGTTCGTTTTCATCTTTGTGGCAAATGTGTCGAATGCTTCCAATCAGTGCTCATAACAGGTTCAGGTGACATATGTAGAAGCTGCACTCATGTCGCGCGCGCGGGTGTAACTTGCCCTCGAGTTTGGCGTTGCAGTAGAGGGCTTCTATTACCTTATGTGCTCGCTTTGCAGCTGCAATGGTACTCGGCTTCCCGTTTCATTACTGCTGTACTAAACCGCGGTATGCCGCGTGCTTTCCATCACAAATCCCTGTAAATCTTGGGATTTTCGCGGTTCCACTACTGAACAGCGGTGCCAGGACCTCGAGTTCGAAGGTCGCGAGATATCTAACTTGACATACATCAATATCGACTTTGATTGAAAGAAAGCAATGTAGGCACACAGTCATTGGCCCGATACCAATCGACATGATGAACCGGAGCTTTCAACTGTAGAGACCAACGTTGGCATGGAATGCAGGAATCATGTCGAGGCAGCGAACGACTAACCCAAAGGAGAAACACCATGAATAACTTCAAGATGATTGCCAAGAACTTTGTGAACGACGAATCCGGTCAGGATTTGATCGAGTACGCGCTGGTTGCTGCCGTGGTGAGCCTTGGAGCTGTGGCGACACTCAAGCCGCTGGCCACCGAGATCGGTAGTGTTTTCACCGCGGTCACCGCCGAACTGACCTCCGCTGTCTAGTCCTGTGGCGGGCGCCGAGAGGTACCCGCCAGCCATCTTCAAGCGCAACTTAGCCCAAAGGAGAAACACCATGAAGAACTTCAAGATGATTGCCAAGAACTTTGTGAACGATGAATCCGGCCAGGACCTGATCGAGTACGCCCTGGTGGCCGCCGTGGTGAGCCTCGGAGCAGTGGCAACACTCAAGCCGCTGGCCACCGAGATCGGTAGTGTTTTCACCGCGGTCACCGCCGAACTCACCTCCGCTGTTTAGTCAGGCGGCGGGTGCAGCGATGCCCCGCCGTACCCCTTGGAAGATTGTGGAAGCATCCACCGTAAAAGGAGAATACCCATGAAGATGCTCAAGATGATTGCCAAGAACTTTGTGAACGACGAGTCCGGCCAGGACCTGATCGAATACGCGCTTGTTGCTGCTGTCGTCAGCCTCGGCGCCGTTGCCTCCCTGCAGCCGCTTGCCACGGAAGTGAGCAGCGTCTTCACTTCGGTTACCGCTGCGCTCACCGCAGCTGTGTAACCAACTGCCCTGAGATGAGGCCGGATGCGATCGTTCGCGATCGCATCCGGACAATCTCTTTCCCATTGGCTAACTTACGAACAAGAGCTATTTCCCAGGCCGAAGACAGGTACATCATGATTGAGCAAGATCTGATCTTTACAACTGCAGCTTCCCTATGCGCAGTCATCGCAGCGGTCTTCGACATCAGAAGCCGCCGGGTTCCAAACCTTTTGACGGGACCTTGCTTTCTAGCCGCCCTTGGTCTGCACCTTGCGCTGGGTGGCTGGCATGGAATGCTCAATGCTCTGCTTGCGAGCCTTGCCTGTGGAGTTGTGTTCTTCCTCTTTTATCTAGCCGGTGGTATGGGTGCCGGCGATGTAAAGCTGATAGCGGTGGCGGGCGGCTTTGCGGGGCTCTCTGCTGTGCCTATACTTCTCGTCTTCACCGCGCTCGCCGGTGGGGCGATGGCGCTCGCGCTGGCATTCTTCCGCGGCCGGATGCGGGAGACACTTTTCAACGTCGGAACGATCGCTAGGCATCACCTCGCGCAGGGTCTCCAGGCGCATCCGGAGATCAACGTGCGCAATAGCTCGCAGCTGCGGCTGCCGTATGCGATTGCGATTGCGGCAGGCTGTCTGTTGACTGAGTGGGCTCGCGTAGGCCAGGGGATAGGCCAGTGAAGACACAACGCCTTCTCGTCGCACTCGTTCTCGCGATTACAGTTTCGGGACTCTGTACGCTATGGCTCCGCAAAATCGCGGGAGCGAAGGGTTCAAACGGTCATCGCAAGTATGTCGCGGTCACACAGCCGATGACCGCAGGCGATGTGCTGCATGCTTCTGCGCTCAAGATGGTGGAGTGGCCCAGCGACATCCCACTGACAGGTGCCTTCACCGCGATGGATCAGGTCGATGGCCGAACGCTTCTCTATCCTATCGCCGGTGGGCAGCCTGTTCTTGATGCTCAACTTTCGGCTGCCGGATCAGGACCTGGACTTTCGCCCAAGATCCCCGATGGCATGAGGGCAATCTCGCTCAAGTCGGATGAGGTTGTGGGCGTCGCAGGCTTTCTGCTGCCGGGCACACACGTGGATGTGCTTGTGACGTATCACATCTCCCCTTCGCCGGATCCGCTAACGGCAACGGTATTACAGGATGTGCAGGTGCTGACTGCCGGGCAGAAGATGCAGCCCGATCCGGAGGGTAAGCCGAATACGGTGAATGTGGTGACGCTGCTGGTCACACCGGACGATGCCGAAAAAGTCACGCTTGCAAGCTCTGAAGGAACCGTACACTTCGTTCTTCGCAACGGAGCCGACCGCGGCCTGACGCAGGACAGTCCGGCAAACCTGGCCGAGTTTGGCGGTGGTGTAAAGCCGCATCCGCAACCCGCTGCCGCACCTGTCCGAGTTGTTTCTGCTGCACCTACACGTACCTCTTACAGTATTCAGATCATCCGCGGCGACAAGCAGAGCGTGGAGACATTCTAATGACTCAATCAGCACGTTGCAGCAGAACCTTATCTCTCTCTCTTCTGATCCTTGCGATGGCGGCAAGCAATACGTGCACCTTGAAGGCGCAGACCAAATTGGCGGCGATGTCTTCTGCTGTCACGCCCAAAGCTGAGCCGATAGAAAACTTTACGAATGAGGCGGCGGGCGCGGAGCTGGTTCACATCGCTGTCGGACATTCGCAACTCATCAAGACCAAGTTGCGAGTCAGTCGCGTCTATATTGCAAACCCTCAAATACTCGACTCCTTCACTGCCGACCCGCACAAGGTCGTCATCACAGCGAAGCAAGCGGGTATTAGCACGATCATGATTGAAGATGAGTCAAGCATCCTGCAGTTCTACACAGTTCAGGCAGATACGGATGCCGGGTCTGTGAATACCGGACTGCATCAGATGTTTCCGTTGGAGCCGATCAAGGCGGAGGGCGATCAGGGGAGGATTGTTCTTAGTGGCACGGTCAGTAGTGCGGCCGTTGCTGACGCTGCGGGGAAGCTCGCGAGTCTCTATGCAAAGGATATTTCCAACACCATCGTGGTGAACAGCTCCTCCATGAAACAGGTGGAGTTGAAGGTTCGCGTGGTAGAGGTTGATCGCACCAAGCTCGAACAGTTCGGCTTCAACTTCTTCAGCGGCGGCGGTCGAAACCTTGCAACCACCTCGACGACTCAGTTCCCCTCAACGATCAGCACGACCGGTTCAACAGTGACTATCGCTAATCCGTTGAACTTCTCGTACTACAACACGAAGCTGAATATAGGGGCAACGCTGCAAGATCTGGCTACAAAGAGCATCCTTCAGATTCTGGCGGAGCCCACGATTACCACGGTCAGTGGTCAAAAAGCGAACTTCCTCTCTGGCGGCGAGTTTCCGTTTCCTGTCGTTCAGGGCAGCAGCGGTGGAACAACGTCCATCACCATCCAGTTCAAGTCTTACGGCGTGAAGGTGGAATTTCTGCCGATTGTGAATCCCGACGGGACGATCGATCTGAAGGTGTCGCCTGAAGTGAGTGCTCTGGACTTCACCAATGCTGTCACTCTCAGCGGTTATACCATCCCCGCCATTGCAACGCGCAGAGCCGATACGCAGGTCGTCCTGAACAGTGGTCAGAGCTTTGCTATCTCCGGCTTACTCGACAATCGCGCGACGGACGCGCTCTCGAGAACGCCCGGTATCGCGAGCATCCCCATCCTTGGCGAGCTCTTCAAGTCGAAAAACATCAACCACTCAAGAACGGAACTCATCGTGATCGTGACACCAACTGTCGTGAACCCGTTGACCGCTGCAGAGGAGGTTGTCACGCCCATACCCGCGGTGACGAACATCGACTCGCACGCCTTTGACAAGACCTTGTCTTCCAAGAAGACAGCTAAACCGGACGAACAGAAGTAGACGGAGGACACAGCATGGCTACGCAGACAAACAATAGTTCTCCTTCGGTGGGTTTCATCAGCGTCTCCCTTGGCAGAACCTCTTCCGAGGCGATCGAGCAGTTCGTCCAGAACGCTGGTTGGCAGGTGCTGTCCGCGAGCTTCGATGCGTACATCTCTGCAGAACGCCGCGTGAGCATTCCGCCGCAGATGAAGGCTATAGACCTCCGCATCGCTTTCGTTGACTACGATCGCGATGCTGACGCCGCCGCAGAATCGACACGCCACTTGAAGCAGCTCTTCCACGGTGACATCACAGTGATCGCCATTGCAGAGCGACGCGACCCCGAGTTCCTGATCACCGCAATGCGCGCAGGTTGTGGCGAATTCCTGCAGAAGCCTCTGGCATCAACCGCTCTCACCGAGGTACTGACAAAGGTTGGCAGCAGTAGCGGCATCGCCGAGCCTGCTCGCGATGCTGGCACCATTCTGTCATTTTTCGGAGTCAAAGGAGGCGTCGGCACCACCATGATCGCGGTTCACCTCGCCGTATATCTTACGCAGTGCCATAACAAGAAGACGTTGCTGATCGACAACCACACAGAGCTTGGCCATGCTTGTCTTTATCTTGGTCTCGACGGCAGTCGTTTTAACTTCCAAGAGGTGATGCAGAATGTGAACCGCCTGGATAGCGAACTGCTCAAAGGTTACGTCGCAAAACATTCCACCGGTCTGGATGTACTGTCCTCGCCGGAGGTGTGCATGGCTGCCGCCAGTAAAGATCCGGCCTCAATGGCGCACACACTGGACTTCTTACGCGGCGAGTACGATTTTGTTCTCGTCGATTCTTCTATCGGCACGGATGACACGAGCTTGACGCTCATGGAGAACTCTGCGGAGAGTTATCTTGTCGCCTCGCCAGACATCGCTTCTCTGCGTGACCTTGCCCGCTATCTCGAAGCCTTTGGGCAGACGGAGGAGATCGAGAAAAAGTTGAAGCTCGTACTCAACCGTTTCTCGTCGACTTCGGCAATCAGCCTTGAGCAGATCGAGTCGGCTATCGGTCGTCCCATCAATATAAAGCTACCAAACAGCCAGGTGGAACTGCAGCAGGTGGCTAACCTCGGCCAGACGCTTTCGCCCAAGATGAAGTCGGAGTTTGGAAAGAAGATCGAAGGCTGGGCTGCCGGGCTCGCAGGACCGGCGCCGCGGCGGCCCCTCGCCACGAAGTTGAAGAAGCCTACATTTTTTCGTTGGACGCCCGCGGATGAGATCGCGCACTAAGAAAGAGCACACCGATGCCAATGGCTGAAACCAACTCGGAAAATGGCTCCCGCTTTCGTCCTGTTCGAAGCGTAGCGGATGGCCAGCAGCAGCAACTGAAGGCCGCTGTACATAAGGAGCTGATACGTCGCCTGGACTTGGAACGTATCTCTGACTTCAGCCAGACGCGCTCTGGCCAACAGCAGATCTTCGCGCTGATTCAACAACTTCTCGTCGATCAAGGTACACCGCTCAGCGCCCCGGAACGCGACAGGCTTGCGCAGGAGGTTGTCGACGAGGTCTTCGGTCTGGGGCCTCTGGAGCCGCTGCTTAAAGACCCGACCATTAGCGACATTCTGGTCAACACATATAACTCTGTCTATGTAGAGCGTCGCGGACTGCTCGAAAAGACGAGTACGGTATTCAACGATAACGCTCACCTCATGCAGATTATCGATCGGATCGTGTCGGCTGTGGGGCGGCGCGTGGATGAGTCCTCTCCCATGGTGGATGCGCGACTTGCCGATGGATCGCGCGTGAACGTGATTATTCCTCCCCTTGCCGTCGATGGTCCTATCCTCTCGATTCGTCGCTTCGGTTCCTCGCCGCTGACGTCTGTCGATCTTGTACGCTCCCTGATGCTGACACAGACGATGCTGGACCTTTTGCAGGCTGCTGTCGCCGCAAAGCTGAACATCGTCGTTTCAGGTGGAACAGGCGCTGGCAAGACCACGCTACTGAACGTGCTTTCAGGCTTCATCGGATCGCGTGAACGCATCGTGACGATCGAAGACTCCGCTGAGCTATTGCTCAAGCAGGAGCATGTCGTTCGCCTTGAAACGCGCCCTCCAAACATGGAAGGCAACGGCGCGATTCGCCAGCGAGAACTCGTCATCAATGCATTGCGTATGCGTCCTGACCGCATCGTGCTGGGCGAGGTGCGTGGTGAAGAGTGTCTGGATATGCTTCAGGCTATGAACACCGGCCACGACGGATCCATCACTACGGTTCATGCCAATACGCCGCGTGATGCCCTTGCGCGTATGGAGACGATGGCCATGATGGGTAACATCCGTTTGCCGGAGAAGGCCATCAAAGCACAAATCACCTCGGCCGTACATTTAATCGTCCAAGTGGCCCGCATGTCGGATGGGACGCGCCGCATTACGCACATCAGCGAGCTGACGGGAGCTTACAGCGAGGCCATCAGCATGAATGATCTGATCGTGTTTGAAAAGAAGGGCCTTGATGCCGAAGGCAAGGTCCGCGGACGGTTCCGCGCGCTCGGAATTATGCCGCAGTACTTTGAAAAACTCGTCGCTGCCGGCATTCCTGTGCCTGAAGGCGCCATGAACCATGTGCAGGAGGTGTAGACGACTATGCTATTTCTTCTTTTTTTACTCCTGGCGCTCATCACCTTCGGTCTCGTGATCTCACTCACGCGCCCAACCAAAGACGAGGTCCGCGTTCAGAAACGCCTCAGTAACCTGCGCAGCAACAGCGGGGACCTACCGCAAACGGACCACCGCCTGGAAGAATTCCTGGCCGCACCGGGATCGCACTCTTTTGAATGGCTCGAGGATATCTTCAGCCGTGCCACCTCGACTGAAAAGTTCCGGCGACTTCTGGTCCATGCGGGCAGCGAGTGGTCAACGGGCACGTTGCTCTTTCTGTGGCTCGCCATTCTGCTTGTGGTGTTTGCGATCGTCTCGCTCTCGACGCATATGACTCTGATTGCAATCGCTGCGGCGGCTGCGGCGAGTTCGCTTCCTTTCTTGTACCTCAACTTCAAGAGTGCCAGGCGAGTCCAAGCTTTTAGTAAGGCGTTGCCGGATTCGATCGAGATGATCGTACGCGCTCTGCGGGCAGGCTACTCGATTGTGGCAGCGATTCAGATCGCAGGTGAGCAGAGCGCCGAGCCCGCGAAGACTGAGTTCGCCGAGGTCTACAAGAAGCAGAACTATGGTCTACCTCTGCGCGATGCGCTGTTGGAGATGCTGGACCGTATGCCTTCACCTGATCTGCGCGTACTTGTGACTGGAATCCTCGTACAGAAAGACACGGGCGGCAACCTGGCAGAGTTGCTGGAACGAATCTCTGCAGTCATCCGAGAGCGCGTTCGCATTCAAGGTGAGGTTCGTGTTCATACTGCTCAGGGACGCATGACAGGCTGGATCTTATGCCTGCTTCCGGTGGGAGTGATGATTGCTTTGAACTTGATTTCGCCGGGGTATTCGACGCCGTTGTTCACGGACAGCTTTGGACAAAAGATGCTTTACACCGGCGTAGCGCTTCTCCTTATCGGTGCCTTCACTATTCGAAAAATTGTCAACGGGATTGAGGTATAGCCATGCCGACCACCATCTATCTCGTTGCAGGTATCACGTTTCTTATCACCTTTGCGGTGGTGCTTGCGCCATCCCTGCTGCGGCCATCCGCGCAGACTCAGCACATTCTCAACGTCGTTGCGAATAAGAAACCCGCAGTCTCCACTGCATCAGCAAGCCGCGTCTCGATGACGGAGAGCATCATCAAGCTTGCCGCCTCGATGCGTGTGCGTATGGGCTTCGCTGAAAATGCCAAGAGTAAACGCAAATTGAATGCCGCTGGTTACCGCAGCTCCAATGCCTCTGATCTCTATTTTGCAGCGCAATGCCTTTGCCCGATTCTGGGAATCTTCGCGGGCAGCTTCATCCATGACAGCACGATCTTTTGGGTCATTGCGCTGGCCATGGTCGGCTACCTTGCCCCTGATTTCTGGTTGGGTAGAAAGATTGAAGCGCGTAAGAAGAAGATTCAGCGAGGTATGCCGGATACCATCGACTTACTCGTCATCTGCGTGGATGCTGGCCTTGGCCTCGACCAGGCGCTGCTCCGTATAAACGACGAGTTGAAGCTTAGCCATCCGCAGATTTATGAAGAGTTGCAGCAAGTCCACCTCGAACAGAAGGCCGGTCAGCCGCGCCTTGTGGCGTGGAACAACGCAGCAACTCGGACAGCTGTCGAGGAGTTTATCGGTTTCGCTAACATGCTCACGCAGACGGAGCGGTTTGGCACGCCGATTGCGAAGGCACTGACTCGGTTTTCCGAAGATTTGCGCATGAAGCGCCGCCAACACGCCGAAGAGGCTGCGGCGAAAACCAAGATCAAGATTATCTTCCCATTGGTGTTTTTTATATTTCCCTGCCTGTTCATTGTGCTGCTTGCGCCTGCATTGTTGAGCATCATCAGCGGACTTCACCAGATGGCGAAGTAACGAAGTTGAACTGCACTTTGAACGTTTGAGAAAGGAGGAACTCGAGATGGATAACACATTGTGGGTAAGAGTGGGCTGTGGCGCCATGGCGCTGATCGTTCTCTGCGTCATCATCTACCGCCGCAGCCGCAAAGATGTCTAGTGCCGTACGTTCATGTACTTCGGGAGATGCAGCCTCATGAAACTCGTAAAGGTGGTAAACGAAACCAGGGGAGCTGTAATCGGCGACCGCGTGGAGGTGGCAAACACCTCCATGCGGCGCTTATTCGGACTCCTTGGACGCCGCAGCCTCGATGCCGGCCAGGGACTTTGGATCAAGCCTTCCTCAGGCGTGCACACCATGGGGATGATGTTTCCCATTGACGTCGTAGGCCTTGATCGCAAGGGCACTGTGTTGAAGGTCTGGAAGGATCTGGTTCCATTCCGAGTCACCAGCGTCAGCCTAAAGATGCATAGCGTGATTGAACTGAGGGCCGGGCAGATAGCCGAGAGCGGTACTCACGTAGGCGACACCCTCAAGATGGTTGAGTTATAGGAACAGCGGAGGTGCGTGATGACGACATTGACAGCTCCGTTTGATAAGCATCCGACACCCGCCGGTGTACGCGCTCCCATTATGAGTAATGCGAGTTCGATGGTTCCGGTCAGGATGCAGAGGCTGGAGCTCGTCTTCCTCCTGTTCTTTGGGTTCATCTTGCGCTTTTGCGGGATGCTGGCAATTATCCGTCAGCGTCCTCCCATGTGGCTCTTCACCCGAGGCATAGAAATGGGGCTGATGGCCACGTCGATTCTCAGTGGCGAAGGACTCAGTTCGCCCTTTGGTGGGCACACCGGACCCACGGCGCTCATCGGCCCTGTCTACCCTCTGATGATCGCTGGCATCTTTAAATTCGCTGGATCATACTCACTGGCCTCAGAGATTATCGTTCTCAGTTTGCAGGTCGCCGTGAGCGTACTGAATCTGTGGTTACTCATTCGCCTTGCAGAACTGGTTGCCGGTCGACAAGCGGCCTTCCTTGCGGGCTTCTTCTGGGCTTGCTCGCCGCCCATCATCATGATGCCAACAGTCTTTTGGGATACGACCTTTACAACATCGATTCTCACCGGGATGTCTCTCTTTGTAGTGCAGAGCCACTGGCGGATCAGGAGGCGCGAACTCTATGCGGCAGGTGCGTTGTTTGCTCTTGGCTCTCTGCTTAATAGCGCTCTGTTCTTCACTTCAATCGCGCTACTCGCTCTGCTTGCAAAGCAACTCCCCAAGGCAAGGATCAAGGGCTTCTCCCTATCTGTTGCTTTGTTCCTGGCCGTCTTTTCTCCATGGCCAGTCCGCAATGCCGTCGTTCTGCACAGTTTTGTCCCGTTCCGTTCAACCATCGGTCTGGAGCTATGGATGGGGAATCATGCAGGCTCGACCGGACATCTTGAAGAGAAGTTGTTTCCTTACTTCAACGCCGCCGAGTTTGCGGACTACGCATCCCATGGGGAAATTGCCTACGATCGCGAAAAGAAGCAACTTGCTGTCGACTACATACGAAGCCATCCTCGGGACTTCGCCGAACTCACGGTAAAACGCATCGCGCGGTTCTGGCTTGGCACCGGCTCACGCGGCGCATCGCTTGTGGTGGCACTGCATGCGATCCTCACGCTGACTTTGGGCCTCTTCGGTGCCGTACTCTTCGTAAGGCACCGGGGAATCAAGCACGCTTTGCCGTTGCTGTTGCCACTGCTGCTGTTCCCGCTTCCCTACTACATCACCCATGCGGAGTTTCGCTACAGACTCGTGATTGACCCGCTGCTTATGGCTTTGGCCGCCTACGGCCTGAGCAGGGTCCTGCCACAAGGTCCCACCCGAGGTTCAGTCCTCTCCATGCCTCGCATGGATGAGCAAGCGGAGGCAGCCTGATGGATCAACGAAGGTCCTTGCAGAACATCGGGATTTCCTTCTTTCGTGACGAGAGCGGCCAAACGGCGATCATCGCCGCTGTGTGCCTCGTGATGCTTGTAAGCTTCATTGGGTTGGCGATCGACGTCGGCAATCTTCGCTATCAGCAGCGCAAGCTGCAGGCTGCCGCCGATGCAGCTGCGCTGGCGGCTGCGCTGGAGTTGCAAAGCTGCGGCACCTCACACAATTGCAGTGCCATGCAGACTGCCGCCTCAAAGTCGGTTACAGAAAACGCCTACACCGGAGCGGCCCTCGTCCTCAACTGTGGTGCTACCGCCTCCAGCGGACTCACCCTGATGCTCAACAACCCCGTCTGCGCGAACGGTTCCAGCGATCCAAATGCGAGCAACACCAACTACGTCGAAGTCGTTATGAAGCAGTATAAGTCGACATACTTCGCCAGTCTCCTCGGCTTCACCTCTGTCCCGGTGGTCGCGCGCGCCGAAGCGACACGAGCACCGGCACCCTGCATCTATGCGCTCGATAAGACCAGCACGAACGCCATCTCTGTAGATGCCCTCGCAGCACTGCAGGCCCAATGTCCCATCGTGGACGAATCCAGTTCCCCCTCGGCCTTTGGCTGTAACGTGCTGGCCGCGGTCTCCGCTACGCTGATCCGTGTCACAGGCGGAACGGAGGGATTGCTCTGTGCTGGCGTCAACCCTCCGCCGGAGGTGCACGCACCGATTCCGACGCCAGCCGATCCCCTGGCTTACCTTCCGAAGCCCGCAGTTCCGAGCACCTGCACAGGTTCCCCAACGCTCGGTCTCACGAGCCTGCAGATTCTAGGCACGGCCACGCTCTCGCCGGGACGATACTGCGGCGGTATCATCATCGGCCCCGCTGCAAACGTGACTTTCCTGCCTGGCACTTACGTGCTCACAAATACTGGGCTGCTGGGCATACCTTTGCTGGGTGGTCTCACCGTTACAGCTGGCGCCACCGTACAAGGCAATGGCGTCACCTTCTACAACGACGGTCCATCCAATGGACTCACCGGTGGCATAACCTTTGCGGGTACGCTGCCCCTGATCAGCAATATCAACTTGGTCGCTCCTACCACTGGTACGTACGCGGGCATCCTCTTCTTTCAAGACCCGAATGACACGGCTCCAGCCATCCTTGCGGCCAGTATCGGTGGTGGCACTAAGCTCGAAGGTGCCTTTTACTTTCCTTCTGCCTCCGTTAGTTACGCTGTCTCCGGCAGCGCCAAATTTAATATTCTTGTCGCGAAGGACATCGACTTTACCGTGCTGACGATCGGTGGAACAGCCTACGAGCAGAGCGTTTTCGGCAACAACTACAGCACATTGCCCGGCGGTTCGCCCATTCCAGCGACAGGAGCAGTGCTCATCCAATGAATCATTCTGCCAAAGCACTACTCAGTCTCGCCCGCAGTACAAGCGGATCAAGTCTTGTGGAGACAGCTCTTGTACTGCCTTTCCTCGTACTTGTTCTCGCTGGTGCGTACGACTTCGGTCAGGCCTACTTCGCCACCATTGAAGTGGCCACTGCGGCGGAAGCGGGCGCGCAGTACGGTCTACAGAACGTCACCAACCTTACCGGTATGCAGAACGCCGCCAAGCTCGATGCGGCCGACGTTCTCAACACGCAGGCCGTCGCTACCTACGGCTGCGAGTGTTCCGATGGCACCGCCGCCGTCGCCTCTTGTACGACTTCGCCAACCACCTGTACCTACAATATCGTCAACTATGTGCAGGTGGTCGTTACTGCCAGTTATAAGCCGACTCTGACCTATCCGGGCGCTCCTGTATCCATTCCGCTTTCCAGCACCGTACGACTAAGGGCAGGGCAGTGATGCTGAGATCTCTGCACTCCTTCCCGCGAGAGCAGGACGGCGCCACGCTCATCGAGTTTGCGTTGTGCATCACAGCTTTGCTGACCGTTGTCTTCGGCATCATGGACCTGTCACGCGCGCTTTATACCGATCACTTTGTGGTGATGGCTGCTCGGCAGGCCACACGTTACGCGATTGTTCGCGGCGCGGACTTTTCAGGGACCGCCTGCACTACCGTCACCACGGCAAACTGTGACGCTACGCAGGCGAACATCATCAATTATGTCGACAGCCTCGCGCCGGCTGGCACTAAAATCGCAAACCTCACCATAGCCGCGAGCTGGCCAGGCACCGATGGCTCTGGCGCAACCTGCACCAACGCCGTCAGGGTATCCAACAGTTACGGTTGTCTCGTCACGGTCAAGGTCAAATACGCGTATACGTTCTCACTGCCGTTCCTGCCTAAGAACGCGATGTCCCTGCAGAGCACTTCATCGATGACGATCTCGCAGTGATGCCGCAAGAACTCTCAACGCGCACGAGAGAATATCGAAGGAAATGGTCGGGACGACTAGATTCGAACTAGCGACCTCACCCACCCCAAGGGTGCGCTCTACCAGGCTGAGCCACGTCCCGACTTGTTACGATTGCCGCTCGCGCCTTTCGGGCCAGCAACAGGGGTACCTCTAGTCTACACGAAGTAGGCCTTTGGTGTGCCACGCACTCGATTAGTGCGCGGGAGCCACGTACTCCTTGGGCAGTTCGCCACCGGAGCCGAAGAAGAATTCGTTCATCTGCTCCACCAGGAACTCCTGCGCCTCGCGCGTCCAGGGCTGCAGGCGGTACTCGTTCAGCAGCATCTTCTGGCGTTCGACCCACTCGTTCCAGGCCTTTAACGACACGGTCTTATAGATCTTCTGACCGAAGTCGGAGTCAAACGGGGGCTCTTCGAGGCCCTCCATCTCGGCTTTGTACTTGGCACAGAAAACCATGTGTGGCATTGGCGTGTCGCTCCTTTGGAGTCTCTAGTTTACCTGAGAGAGCGGTCGGATACGAGTCGCCCTCCAGAGCTTTAGAATGACTAGCGATGGCAACCGATCACACTACGCAAATGTCGGCCGAGGCGAAAATAGAGGCGCTGCGCGAAGAGCTGCGTCACCACGAGTACCTGTACTACGTGGCGGATGCGCCCGAATGGACCGACGCGCAGTACGACAAGCGCATGAATGAGTTGAAGGCGCTTGAGGCTGAGCATCCTGAGTGGATCACGCCAGATTCTCCGACGCAGCGTGTGGGCGGCAAGCCAAAGGATGGGTTTGCGAAGGTCGAACATTCGCGCCCGATGCTGTCTTTGGACAACGCCTATAACGAAGACGAGTTGCGCGCCTGGGCAGATCGAGTCGCGGGGGGACTCGCCGGCAGCGACAAGGTTCGCTATGAATGCGAACTCAAGCTCGATGGTCTCTCGATGGCTCTGCAATACGTCGCAGGCAAGGGTGGCGAGGCGGTGCTGAGGTCCGGGATCACGCGTGGGGATGGAACAACAGGCGAGGACGTGACCTCGAATGTGCGCACGATCCGTTCGGTGCCGCTTCACATCTCCGCGGCGAAGCTGAAAGCAGCTGGATTGCCGCAGCAGTTTGAGGTGCGTGGTGAGGTTGTGCTGCCGCAGAAGGCCTTCGCGAAGATGAACGAGGAGCGCATCGCACAAGGGCTTGCGCCTGCGGTGAATCCGCGCAACGCTGCTGCTGGAACCATTCGTACGCTGGAGCCGAACATCGTGGCGCAGCGGCGGCTGGAGTTCTTCGCTTATTTCCTGCTGAGCGCTGGCGGTGAAGGAAAACCTGCTGTCGGAGAGTTCCTGCTTGATACGCAGAGTGCGGCGATTGAAGCTCTGGGCAAGGCCGGGTTTCTCGTCAACAGCAATACGCGCACGGTCGATACGATCGAGGAGGTGATGGCGTTCATCGCGGATGGTGAGGCGAAACGCGATGGTCTGCCTTACGAGATCGACGGTATCGTGATGAAGGTTGACTCTACTTTGCAGCAGCGTCGGCTCGGCTTCACCGGCAAGGCTCCGCGCTGGGCGATAGCCTACAAATTCCCAGCGCGCGCGGCGATTACGAAGCTCGACGACGTTCTGTTTCAGGTCGGGCGAACGGGCAAGGTAACGCCTGTGGCCGCGCTTGCTCCGGTCTTTGTAGGTGGAACGACTGTGTCGCGCTGCACGCTGCATAACCCCGACGAGATCACGCGGCTCGGCGTAAAGATTGGCGACTATGTGTCGGTCGAGCGCGGCGGCGATGTCATTCCCAAGATCACAGAGGTTATAGAGGACAAAGACCATCCGCGCGGCACCCAGGAGATTGTCTTTCCCGACGCATGTCCTCGCTGCGGCGAGGCGCTTGTGCGAGAGCCTGGTGAGGTCGATCTGCGCTGCGTGAATGTGAGTTGCCCCGCACGACTTGAAGAAGAGTTGCGGCACTTTGCGTCGCGCGGAGTGATGAACATTGAAGGCCTGGGCGAGTCTTTGGTGGCGCAACTGCTCGGTCATACGCTTGCAGAGGTCGAAGCGATTGAAGGGGAAGAGGTCAGTGTCGAAGCCGTTAAAGATGCCGATTGCGAAACGGCTACCGCTGAGCCCACGCGTGCTGCGCTGGTGCATTCGATTGCAGACATCTACAAGCTGACGAAGAGTGATCTGCTGACGTTAGAGCGCATCGGTGAGAAGACGGCGGAGTCGCTGCTGGAGCAGATTGAGCGCTCGAAGAAGATGCCTCTGAATCGTGTCTTGCTCGGGCTCGGCATTCGGCATGTGGGCGAGCGCACGGCGCAGGCGCTGGCCGATGAGTTTGGATCGATTGATGCGTTGATTGCCGCCACCGAAGAAGAGCTGACAAGAGTGAATGATATTGGGCCGAAGGTTGCTGCTACGGTGCGTGAGTTCTTTACGAACGACCGCAATCTCGCTCTTGTGGAGCGGCTGCGAGGTTATGGGCTCACGTTCACGGCGAAGAAGCGCGAACGTGGAACGAAACTTGAAGGCATGACGTTTGTGTTGACTGGAACGTTGCCGACGCTGACGCGCGATGAGGCGAAGGAGAAGATCGAGTCAGCTGGCGGTAAAGTGTCGGGCTCGGTGAGCAAGAAGACCAGCTATGTGGTCGCAGGCGAAGAGGCTGGATCGAAACTGGAAAAGGCGCAGCAGTTAGGAGTCGCGGTGCTTGATGAGGCGGGATTGCTGACGATGCTGGTTTGAGATTGATCCGCAAGAAGAGCACAAGCAGATTCCCTTCGGGAATGACAAGGATTAAATGCTGAAGGGCGTGGAGATTGTCTCCACGCCCTTCACCGCTTTTCTGAGGCTTACTTCTGTTCGTGTGTGTGCTCAGGCTTGTAGTCCGGCGCATGTTGCGGTGTAGTGAGCGGTGCCGCGATGTCGCTGAGGTAGTCGGGGGTGCCGTCTACGCGCTGCAGAGTCGGGTACTTCTCACCATCGTGATAGTTGATGTTGACGGTTTCAACGGTGCCTTCGTGCGAGACCAGCAGGTGAATAGGCTCGGTCTTGCCAGCGGCATCCTTCACTGCCTTGTTAATGGCCTCCGCTGAGTACGTCTGACCGTTCACCGCGATGATCTGCTCGCCAGGGTAGAGCTTGGCTGCGTCAGCGGGACCGCCGTAGCGGACATCGCCGATGGTAGCTGCTCCAGAAGCCGCTGGGCCACGACCGCCGCCGATGCGGATGCCGATGGAGTACCAGAGGCTGGCTGTTCCCATGCCGCGACCGGCCTTGCTGGCAGCGGAAGGTGATGGGTGATCCAGGTAGACCAGCTTGTAGCCGCCCTGCGTGATGCCGTTGACATCAGCGCGCGGGTTGATGCCGTTGATCTTTTCGCGGAGCAGTTTGTCCCAGTCATAGGGAACGACCTCGTTCAGGTCCTTCACGAGCTCAGGGAACTCATAGCCGACGATCTCTGGGCCGGTGGAACCGCCTTTGCCGAGGAATATCTTCTGGAAGTCGGTAAGGGACTTCTTATTGTCGGTGAGCTGACGGATCTTTGTGTCGACGTCGGTCCAGACGAGCAGGCCTTCGTAGTAGTAGTCCTGGCCGCGCTTCCAGTTGGACCAACGCTGATCGCCACCGCGAAGGATACTGGCAGCGATGCCGGTGTCTTCTGTGGAGCGCCAGTCGCGACCGGGCTGGTTATCAAGATAAGCAGCGACGCCCGCGATGGTGTCGAGGTACTCCTGCTTCGAGATCATGGTCGAGCGTGCGGAGAGTACATTGCCCATGTACTGCGTCATGCCTTCGTAGACCCAGAGCAGATCGCCTTGCTCGGCCGTCGCGAAGGTGGGCTGATTGAGGCGAGCGGGGCGGCGATATTTGCCGTTCCAGGAGTGCGTGTACTCGTGGGCGAGCAGGTCGTCGGCGTGGTTGACGTCGGAGAAGCTCTTCTCGCCTTCGCCGTTGTCGGAGGACTGGCCGTGCTCGAGGCCTTCGCCGCCGGCGACGTCCGAGAGCGTCAGCAGGAAGTGATAGACGTTGTAGTGATGCGAGCCGTAGGCAGCATTGGCCTCTCGGACGAGGTTGGAGATGCGGGCGATGTACTCGGCCGAGAGGTCCTGATCGCCGGGATCGTCGGCTACAACGTCGATGTAGTGCTTGGTCGGGAGCTCGGTGGCGAGAGGGAACTCGTGGAAGTACTGGCCAGCGATGACTGGCGAGTCCTGAAGCTGCTCGATGTTGGTTGCAGCGTAGTGCGTGGTGACTGAGCCTGCGGGCGGCGTGTGATCCTGCTCGTTGACGCCGGTTGTTGGCGGCGGAGCTCCGGTTCCGGTGGGTTGCAGCGCGGTGCCGATTCCCCAGCCGGGAAGGACAGTTACGGACGGCTCGACGGGAATGTCTTTGGTGGTCTTGTCTGCGGGATAGAGGAGGAGCTTTTCCCACTCGAGGACAGCCATGTGATCGCTGACGCGTGAGGTGACGATGCAGTCGAGATGCGCGTGGATGCTGCTGACACCTTTGGGAACGGTAAGGTGGAACTCGTAGAGTTCGACGTCGTCGCGGCGCCACTTGAGGGTTTCGCCGTCGGCGGTGAAGACGACGCCAGTGATGTCTTCCACGGGACCTGTTGGGCGGTGATTGCCGGGAATCCATTTGGGCGTGGTGAGCGTGAGCGCGCCTGGTTTTACGGGGATGTCGATTTCGGCGTGATAGAGGCGGCGAGGCGCTTCGGAGAGGTCCGCTGTGATCTTGATAGGAGCCTGAGCGAAGACTGCGGTGGAGAGCAGGGTCGCTGCGGCGAGGACGCTGGTACGGATTTGCATGAAGATGGAACCTCGAGGGGATGGTACCCCCCTCCCCCCATACTTTAGGGCCAAAGTCTTGGAAAGAAAGGGATGGAGGGAGATACTTGGTATGTCATTTCACAGGTGTCGACTACGGTCGGTGTCTTGTGAAGGCCTGAAGTAAGTGCTGGCCAAGGGACGAGCGGGGTCTCTGGCAAGTTTCTTGCATTGATCTCTATTTAAAGTATAGCAACCTGGACAGGGTAAACATGCAACTCTATTTGGTTTGATTTGTTGGGGTTACAGCGTTTGGGGGTTGACAGCGTAAGGCAGGGAGTGGGGAGTGGGAAGAGCGGGGCACGCTCTTGTAAGGTTTGGAGATAGAGAGATTTTTTTGATACCTAACCAACGGGAGGTGCGTCTATATTATAAATACGTACTAGTACGTATTTAGGAGAGTGATGAAGAATTTGCCCTTTGCCCCCGTTGTCGTAGCTGTTCATGCGCTTCTTTTGGTCCCGGTGCCGATGCGGGCACAGGGTTTGCAGCCTGTGCCGGGGACTTCGGCTATGGCTTCACCTGCGCTCTGGCAGTCCAGCAAGGCCGTGCATGTGGATGGTCTGCCGGACATCAAGCCGCACAAGAAGGGCACGCTGCTCTTCGGACCGGATGCGCTGACGTTCACGGACAAGGCTGGCAGCACGTCGATTCTTCGCTCGGATGTGACGGCGGTGAGCGCGGGGAACCAACGGGTGGAGATCGGCGGGTTTGGGATGAGAATTGTGCGGGGCGTCATTCCCGATGGGGGAGGACTGGCGGCTGCGGCGGTACTGCATCATCGGATCGATCTGCTGACGGTGGAGTTCAGGGACGCGCGCGACGGCCAACATGCGGCGGTCTTCCTTCTGCCGGCGAACGAGGCGGAGCGAGCGTTGCAGAGCTTCGCTCTGGTTCCGGTTCCGGTACAGCCGAAGGTTACGGCGAAGTGTGAGGGTGTTCCGAGGGATCCGCACAGTGTGCTGGTGGCGGCTCCGGAGTGGGACAAGGCGCAGGTGCCGGCGGTGTATCGGGCGCTGGTGTATGAGCATCTGGTGGAGCGACTGCGAAAGGCGAAGGAGATGGGCAAGGTGTACCGCTCCGGCGAGGAGGGTGAGGCGAAGGGATGCCCGGCGTACACGGTGAAGATTGCGGTGTCGGCGTTCAAGGAGGGGAACTCGGTGAAGAGGGCGGCGCTGGGCCCTGTCGGGTTTTTTGTGGGGACGACTCAGATGGTGTTCGATGTAACGTTTACGGATGCCGCGGGGACGCTGCACAGCACCGAGCAGATCAAGGCGACGATGCGGGGCGAGTCCGAGAGCACGGATGTGGCGGACCATCTGGCGAAGAATGTGGTGAAGCACTATGCGAGGGTGGTGCGAACCGGGGGTGCTGTTCAGGGGAGCTAGAGTCGTGGAGGTGAGGGGGTACGCTTCGCCCCCAGCGGACAAGAAGCCGTCCGCCGGGGCTCCCGGCTCCGGACTGGGCTGTGATGTGGCCGCGCCTTTGGCGCTATACAAAACGGCAGACCTTGGAAGCAGAGAGGTTCGTGTACTTCCAAATGCGTCGATACAACCTAGAATGGGACGCGAGATGACTGCCAAGAAACTTACTACCAAGCACGAGCTGAAGACCCGGGAGACGCGCGAGCAGCTGTTGAAGGCTGCGGAGACGATCTTTGCGCGGGATGGCTACCAGGGTGCGGAGCTTGGCCAGATTGCCGCGCTGGCCGGGAGGACAAAGGGTGCGATCTATGCGCAGTTTGCGAGCAAGGAAGAGGTGTTCCTGGCGCTGATCGAGGACAACCGGCAACACTATCGCGCGAAGATGGAGGCGCTGCTGGCGGAGTCTACGACGATAGAAGGAAACCTGGAGGCGCTGCGCTCGTTTTACCAGAACATGGCGGAGAACCGGACGTGGCGGCTGCTGCTGCTGGAGTACAAGCTGTTCGCGATCCGTCATCCAGAGTCGAAGGCGCGGTTGCGGGGGTTTATGGATCAATCCCTGTCGGCACTGGATGAGGAGAGAATTGCCGCGATCCTGGGGCCAGCGCCAGCTGGGGGAATTAGCCGTGTGGCGGCGATTTTGTCGATGCAGCCGGTGGTGTCGGCGCTGTCGCTGGAGTGGGAATTTGCGAGAGCGGTTGGGCAGGACGAATTGAGGAGAGTGGTGGATCGGATGTTTGATGCGTTGCTGGGAGTAGGGAGTAGGGAGTAGGGAGTAGGGAAGAGCAAGAGCAAGAGCAAGAGCAAAAGCAGATTCCCTTCGGGAATGACAAAACAAGAAACAAAACAAGAGGAATAAAACAAGAAGAACCAAACGAACGAACAAACAAATAGAAAAAGTTGGGTCAGGCTTTGGAGCGGTTGTTGAGGGCGAGCCAGCTGAGGGCGATGGCGAGGTAGGCTGCGTAGATGTAGGGGAAGTAGCGCATCGGGCTCGGGGGGATGGGGTAGATGTTACTGGCGATGGCGGCGAGCATGGCGAGAGTTGCGAGCGTTGTTAAGATGGCGGTGGCGAGGAAGCTGGGCCTCTTGAGGCGGTGGAAGAAGAGGGCGATGGCGACCATGCCGTAGGCGGTAAGGAAGCCGTAGACGGCGAGGGTGCCCATCCAGCCGTAGATGTCGGCGCCGGTGGTGCCGTGGAGGGCGAGGGCGGCTGCGGGGAGGAAGGCGAGCGTCGCGGCGAGGATGCTGGCGGTGCCGGGGGTTTCGTTGTGGGCGTGGGTGGTGGAGAGGCTCTTGTGGGCGAGGCCGTGGTGGGCCATGAGGAGCAGGACGCGGGAGGCGGCGATGACGCAGGCGAGGGTGGCGGCGAACATGCTGACGAGGACGCCGATGTCGATGAGGATGCCGAGGGGGGCGACTCCGGCTTGCGCAGCGAGGTAATGGAAGGGAGCGGCGGACTGGTCGAGGGGTGTGGAAGAGCTGTGGAAGCCGAGGGTTTCGCCGTAGCTGCAGACGACGAAGAAGGCACCGGAGAGGATGGCACTCTGTATGACGGCGCGGGGGATGGTGCGGAGAGGATCTTTCGCTTCGGCGCCGAGGGTGGTGGCGCTTTCAAAGCCGACGAAGCTGAAGATGGCAAGCATGACGCCGAGGCCGATGTTGCGGAAGGACATGGTGCGGAGGGTGAATTGCGCGTAGTCGAGGTGCAGGCCGTGCCTGAGGAGGATGAGTGCGATGACGACGGCGATGAGACAGACGGATGCGCCTTCGATATAGAGCATGAGGCGGGCGGAGACCTGGATGTCGCGGTAGGCGACCCAGCCTGCTCCGATGGAGGCGATGGCGACGAGGACGAAGGCGAGGAGGCGAGCGGCCACGACCGGGATGGTGGTGAGGCCTAGATCGCCGAGGAGCGTTCCGGAGAAGAAGACGAAGCCACCGATGACGGCCGAGGCGGTGGTTATGTAGGCGAAGAAGAGGGCCCAGGCGGTGAGCGAGGAGAGCGACGGCGGTAGCGAGAGGCGGGTGTAGGAGAAGAGCGAGCCGGGGGAGGAGCTCTCGCGGGCGAAGGGTGCGATGGTGAGGCTGATGAGGACCATCAGTACGGTCGCGATGAGGTAGGCGATGGCGGTGCCTTGTCCGGCGAGGGCGAAGACGAGGGGCACGGTGAGCGCGGGCGAGGTGCTGGGCGCGATGGTGGAGATGGACTGGGCGAGGGTTTCGAGGGGCGAGAGGATGTTGTGGCGGAGGCCGAAGTTTTCGATCGCGATGAGCTTGGCGCCGTCGTGGTGTGCGACTGCGGGTTCGCCTTGGGAGGGGGTCATGCGCAGGGGGACCTCGGGTGTTGGGGGGTGTGAGGTCTATTGTGGCATGACGGGGAGTCGGGAGGAGGGGTATGTGAGAAGTGGCAAGTGGTAAGGAGTGGTCGGCGTCTTAACGCGCGATGCCCACCCTAGCCGCAAAAGCGCGGCGAAGATGGGCACCCGGAAAGCAGATTCCCTGCGGGAATGACAAAGCGAAACAGCTGACTTTTAGAGGGGGCGCTTGCCGATCCAGCCGTTGAAGGTGGCGAAGGCGGTGGGGGAGACGGTGGGGGTGGCCAGGCCGATGTATTCGACGACGACGTTGTAGCCGCTGTAGACGGCCCAGACGTCACCGCAACGGTCGATGGCGAGGTCAGCGCTGTTGGTGCTGTTTGTGGTGCCGATGTCTCCGAAGCCGGCGGTTGGGCTGAGAGCGGTGCCGGAGGGGGTGAAGGCGGAGAGGCTGTTGCCGGTGGCGGCGTTGGCGACCCAGATGTTGCCGGCGCCGTCGACTGCGGTGGCTGCTGGAGTGTTGAGCCCGCCGCCGGTGAAGGTGTAGGAGACGCCGTTCGTCTTGAGCGCATAGTTGTAGCCGACGATGGTCGAAGTGGGGTTGCTGCTGGGGATGGCCCAGAAGGTGTTGTTGGCGTCAAGTGAAGAGAAGTAAACGGCGTTGGACGCGCTGCCTGCGCTGAAGCCGGAGACGCTGTAGGTGCAGTTGGCGGTTGCGGGGTTGGCGACGCAGAGGGTGCCGAGGTTGTTGACGACGTAGTAGAGGCCGTTGCTATCGAAGTAGCCGTTGTGGGTGTAGGTGGTGAGGGAGCCGAGGGTGGAGTTGTTGCTGCTCCAGGCAGCGTTCGTGCCACCGCCGGTGTAGGGGATGTTCACGCCAGCGCTGGTGCGTTTGAAGATGGTGTTTTCGTAGTCGGCGTAGACGTTGCCGGCAGCGTCGATGGCGGCGTCGGTGCCGTTGAAGAAGAGGTCGCCGGTGAGGGGGTTGGTGGGAGCGGGGACGGAGGTGAGAAGGGCGCCTGCGTTGGAGAAACGCTGCAGGACGGTGGTGGCCTCGTTCATGATCCAGAGGTTGTTGCTGGAGTCGACGGCGACGCTGCGGGAGCGTGTGGCGGAGGCGAGGCCAGCGGCGTTGGCGTCGTAGTCGGGAGTGCCGCTGGTGAGGAGCTTGGTGGGCTGAGCGCCGTAGCTGCCGATCCAAAGGGCGTTGGCGCTACCGCTGAGGCCGGTTTCGGTGCCGACGGTCGTGCCGGCGTCGAGCGCGAGGATCTGGGGGTTGTTGATGAGGTTGTCGGTGCCGCCGTTGGAGGTGTTGATCTTGAACTGGATACCGAGGGTGAAGTCGGAGGGAGCGGCGGCGAGGTTGGGAGCGAAGGGGACGTTGCCGGTGGGCAGGTTGTAAAGCGTCGAGACGAAGCTGGTGTTGCTGGTGCCGGCGGGGAAGTTGGCGATGTTGAAGGCCGCGGCTGCGATGTCGGTGGGTTTGGTGCCAGTGGTGGCACCGGTGGAGGTCGCGGTGGCGAAGAGGGTGGTGCACTGCGAGGAGGCAGTGGCGGCGGTGTTGTTGGAGTCGACGCAGGCGGCAAGGATGTTGCCGAGGGTGTCGAGGGTGGCCTGGGGTACGGTGCCATTGCCAGCTGGGGTGGTGAGGCGGGCGATGTGGCCTTCTCCAGCGAAGGTGGTGCTGGAGTTTGAGCCCTGAATGTCGTAGAGGAGGTAGGCGTTGTTGAATGCCTGGACCATGCTGCCGGTGACGTAGCCGGGCATGGTGGTCTTGTTGAGGGTGCCGGTCTGGTTGACGCCGATGTGGAAGGCGTCGGTGCCGAAGGCGGCGGTGGCGTAGGCGAGCGCGGCGGTGGAGATCTCGTTCATGTAGATGAAGGAGATGACGCCTGCGAAGGTGCCGCTGGAGGGACAGATGCCGAGGGCGGCCATGTTGACAACGGCGGGGTTGTTGGCTGGGTTCGCGGTGGCGGAGGCGGTGAGACCGCTGTAGGTGGTGGCAGAGATGTTGGTTCTGGTGGAAGAGTTGTAGGTGCTGGTGGTGGTGGCGAAGGTGGTGGTGGTGAGGCTGGTGGAGAGGACGGTCTGGGTAGTGCCGTTGAGGTAGCTGAGGCTGCCGGTGAGGCCGCTGAGGCTGACGACCTCGCCAACGAAGTAGAGCTCGGTGGTGGAGGTTGTGAAGGTGAAAGTGGCGGTCTGGGCGGAGCCGGTGCCCGAGGTGCCGCTGACGACGACCTTGGAGATGGTGCTGGCGGAGTTGTTGGGAGTGACGGGGCTGCCACCGACGGCGGCGATGTAGACGGGCTGGTTGACGGTGCAGGCATAGTCGCCGGTGAGGTTGAAGTTGCCATTGGCATCGGTGGTGACGTAGTACATGCCGTTGGTGACGCCGCCGGAGGTGTCCTGAGTTACGGGGTAGCCGCCGGTGGTGGAGCTGGTGCTGTTCATCAGCGAGGTGGCGAGGCCGTAGTTGGCGGTGGTGCTGGGGGTGAGGACGTAAACCTTGGCGTTAACGATGGGGGCATGTCCTCCATACACAGAGCCAGAGGTGGAGGTGGCATCGGAGGTGACGCCGGAGCCGGAGGTGGTGGCGACGGGGGTATCGGGCATGACGAAGGTGCCGGTGCAGCCGGAGAGAGTAAAGGCTGCGCAGGTGAGGAGGCCTGCAAGCAGGCAGGCGCCTGTGCGCTGGATCGAGGAGGCGAAAGAGAGAGGGCGCGCTTCGACGCGTTCGCTCGAGCGGAGCGATTCAGTGTGCAGAGTCATGTGGATAAGTCTTTCCGGCGTGCGGTTGATCTATTGGCGTCCGTGCCCAGCGTCGGCGCTGGTGCACAATCTAAAGCTATTGTCATTTCGGGAATAAATGAAGAGTCAAAACGCCCCGCGAGGTGAGTATGGTGTACTACTTTTGGGGTAGTGCCGGGATGAATCTAAACGGCGGCGAGTGCGTGCGTAGAAGAGCTGTGAGGATTCATCATCCTTTAGCAAAGGTCAAAGCTGGACGCGCTAGGCTAGATGTCGAAGACCCTGTACGCGAGAGCCGTGATGCCCTGTGAGGCGCGGATCAGCGAAGGGTGCTGATGGCAAGACTGGAGTGTTTACGAGTGAGTCAGTCGATCTTTTTGCTGGAAGACGATACGGACATCCGGCGGTTGGTGCAGTATCAGCTTGAGGGTGCAGGATATGCGGTGCGATCGTATCCGTCGCTGGGCACGATCGTGCAGGACGCGGAGCGGCAGCGGCCGTCGCTGTTTCTGTTGGACATTATGTTTCCGGGCGGCGATGGGCTGGACCTGTGCAAGCGGCTGCGGCAGAACCCGACGCTGGCGAGCGTGCCGATTATCTTTCTGACGGCGCGGGCAGCGGAGAACGATCGCGTGGCCGGGCTGGAACTGGGCGCGGACGATTACATTACGAAGCCATTTGCGATGCGCGAGCTGCTGGCGCGTGTGAAGGCTGTGCTGCGGCGGTTTGAGCGGCCGGAGGCACCTGGCACGACGGCGGTACTGTCGATCGAATCGCTGGAGATCGATGGCAACTCGATGCAGCTGCGGGTGCATGGCAAGCTGGTGACGACGACGGCGACAGAGTTCCGCCTGTTGGACTACCTGGCAAGGCATCCGGGGCGTGTGTTCAGCCGCGATCACCTGCTGGATGCGGTGTGGGGCGACGCTCGGTTTGTGACGCCGCGGAGTGTGGATGTGTATGTGCGTCGCATTCGCGAGAAGATCGAGGCCGACCCGGAGACGCCGCGGTTCCTGAAGACAATGCGCGGTGCGGGATATCGGTTTGATATTCCAAAGGGACGACCGGAGGATGCCGAGGCTGGTGAAGGTGGAGCGGTGGACGGCGGATCGACTGACGACAGCGCTGTGACCGAAGGTCTGGTCGAGTAGTCCCTCCGGGGCTGAAGCCCCTTGATTTTGGGCGGTCGGGAACGTCCGGGCTACAGCCCGGACCTATCCAGAAGCAAGAACAACAGCAAGTGCAGAAGCAGATTCCCTTCGGGAATGACAAAGGAAAGAGCAAGTTCAGCAGCAGATTCCCTTCGGGAATGACAAACAAAGTGCAGAAGCAAGTGCTCCTCCGACTTTGCTCAGGGGACTGACACATAAGATGTGGCGATGAGGGAGTTTCTGAGGCGGAGTCTGTTTCTGGCGTTGTTCTGGCGTGCGACGATCGCAGTGGCGGTCGTGGGCGTAGCGGTGCTGCTGCTGCCGAGGCCCTGGATGATGGTGCTGGCGGCGATGGCCGCGGCGATCTGGCTGGCGACGACGACGACGTATGCGCTGACCAACTCTCTGGAGAAGCTGGAGCCGATGGTGGTGGCCGCGTACGAACGCGACGAGCCATTGCCCGATCCTCCGTACCGGCAGATGGAAGGCACGGTCGATGCACTGAACTCGTTGAGTGCGGAGATGGCGCGGCGGCTGGCGGCGAGTGGGGAGAGTCGGCGCAAGCTGGAGGCGCTGCTGGATTCGATGCAGGACGCGGTGGTGAGCGTGGATGCGGCGGGACGGATCGTGTGGGCGAACCTGCCGATGCAGCGACTGATGGCGGAGTCGAGCGGCGCGGTACGGGCGGGGCATTCGCTGGTACAGACGATTCGAGCGCCTGAGGTGCTGAAGTGTGTGCAGGTGGCGCTGGAGCTAGGTGAACTGGCTGAAGAACGATCGGTGTCGCTGCCGTTCGGTCGGATCTTTGCGGTGAGCGCGAGCCCGATGCCGGAGGGCGGCGCGGTGGTTGTGATGCAGGACCGCACCCAGATCGAACAGGTAGAGCGGACGCAGCGGGAGTTTGTGGCGAATGTGAGCCATGAGCTGAGGACGCCGTTGACTTCGATCTCGGGTTATGTGGAGATGCTGATCGAAGACCCGCGGACGGCCGGCACGTTTACGCCGCAGGTGCTGGAGTTTCTGGAGGCGATCCAGAAGAGCGCGCGGCGTATGGGGCGGCTGACGGACGATCTGCTGGCGATGGCGCGGGTGGATAGCGGCGAGCAGAAGCTGCGGCCGAAGCCGGTGACGGCGGAGACCCTGATCGAAGAGGCGGAGATCGCGGTCGCGGGGTTTGTGCGTGAGAAGGGGGGAACGCTGGAGATAGATGAAGCTCCGGCGGCGACGGTGGTGGCGGATGTGGATGCAATCGTGCAGGTGATGAGCAACCTGGTGGAGAATGCTCTGAACTATGGGCGACGTGGGCCGGATGAGGCGCTGGTGCGGATTTCGGCGAATCGGCTGGATGGGTATGTGCGCTTCTGCGTGGAGGATTTTGGGCAGGGGATTGCGAGCGAGCATGTGGGGCGGCTGTTCGAGCGGTTCTACCGGGTGGATAAGGCGCGGTCGCGGGATTCTGGTGGGACCGGGTTGGGGCTGGCGATTGCGAAGCACATCGTAGAGTCGCATCGCGGCCAGATGTGGGTGGAGAGCGAGCTGGGCGTGGGGAGCCGGTTCTGCTTTACGCTGCCGCTGGCGGAGTAGGGCGGTTTGGCTGGGCTGAAGCCCCTTTTTTTGGGCGATCATGAGACCTGAGGCTGAAGCCTCGGGGTGCCTGAGTGTCGCGACTGGGAAGACGCGACACGAGAAATCCTGCGAACCCACGTCCCAGAAACGGGATATTGGGTAGCGGCTGACTATGCGGATGGCTAAATTTCCTGAATAAACTGCGGTTTTCAACGTGGGGATTGGATTTTCATCGTCCTTTCACGTGGCTGAACACGTGTGTTCACAGAGACGGTCGAAGCTGGAACACAACAGATAGACACGGCAAGACGAACGAATCTGCGGGCCGCAGGTATGGCCGAACAGGGAACGTTACGTCTTAGCCCTATCCGTGAAGAGGATTAATGAGAACTCTCAAGTTTGCTACTGCTGCTTTGGCCACCGCAGCTATCTTCAGCATGCCGAGTGCGCATGCTCAAGCGACGAAGTCCAATCCATGCACGACGGTTGTGAAGAAGCACCGCGGCAAGAAGGCCGAGAGCCCTTGCGATGATGTTCGCAAGATGCTCGCCGATCAGCAGGCGCAGATCGATGCGTTGAAGCAGCAGCTGGCGAACCAGCAGGCACCGACGGTGCCGCCGCCTCCGCCGGAGATCGACCCGATTGCTACGCCGCTGGCGCAGAAGGCTGAGTCCGATGCCCAGGCTGCAGAGGCGAGCTCGAGCAGTGCCGTTCAGACCGCACAGGCAGCCGATGTGAAGGCTACCGATGCGAACAAGAAGGTAGATGCGCTGCATGATGAGGTGTTCTCGCCTGCCGCTCTGCACTACAAGGGCATCAACATCACGCCGGGCGGTTTTGTGGCGTTCGAAGGTGTGTACCGTCAGCACTCGGTGAACTCGGACGTCAACACCCCGTTCAACAGCATTCCCTTCCCGAGCGCGACTGAAGGTCATGTGAGTGAGTTGAACTTTTCAGGTCGTCAGAGCCGTCTATCGGTACTGGCGCAGTCAAAGCCGACACCGAACCTTTCGCTTACGGGCTACTACGAGATGGACTTCCTGGGAACGGGTACGTCTTCGAACAACAACCAGTCGAACAGCTACGTTCTGCGTCAGCGCCAGATCTGGGGCCAGGCAGCGTTGGCAAGTGGCTTTACGGTGACGGGCGGCCAGATGTGGTCGCTGGTAACGGAAGATCGCAAGGGAACGGATGCTCGCACTGAGATCCAGCCGCAGACGATCGACTCACAGTACCTTGTGGGTTACAGCTGGGAGCGTCAGCCTGGCATCCGTGTGCAGCAGCGCTGGGGCGATCTGACGAAGAGCGCCTTCACCGTGGCTGTCGCTGCCGAGCAGGCGCAGATCACCAGCTTCACAGTGGCTTCGTCCGGCGCGCTTCCTGCGGATTATTTCTTCGGAGGCATCGGCCAGAACGGCGGTCTGTACAACGCAGCCGGTAACATCGGCGGTGGCAACACGGCCGGCACGGGCGGCATCACGACCTACGCGAACAACGTTGCTCCTGACGTCCTCGCGAAGGTTGCGTACGACGCTCCTGCCTTCCACATCGAGATCGGCGGCATCGCCCGCTTCATGCGCGATTACTACTTCCCGATCCTCAACTACAACACGACGACGGCTGCCTACACCTACGCTTCGAGCTACGTGAACAACACGAAGACGGCTGGCGGTGTGTTCGGTTCGGTTCGCGGTTACATTGCAAACAAGAAGGTTGAAGTTGCTTTGCAGGGTATGGCGGGTACGGGCACGGGCCGCTATGGTTCGTCGCAGCTGGCTGACGCAACGCTCCGCCCGGACGAGACTCTGGCTCCGATCAAGAACTACCACGGCCTTTACTCGACCGAGATCCATGTGACGCCGAAGTTCGACGTGTTCTTCTACGGCGGTGCAGAGTACGCTCAGCGCACGATTTACACGACGTCGTTTGGTACGACCATGGGCTACGCTCCTCGCAACCTGAGCAACGCCGGCTGCTACAACACGCCGACGGCGACGGGTGGCTCTTCGGGTACCGCAGGTTCGATTTCGGCAACGGGCACCTGTGCCGAGCCGACGCGTGCGATCTATGAAGCGATGGGTGGCATTCAGTGGCGTCCGATCAGCAGCCCCAAGTACGGCAAGCTGCAGTACTCGGCGACCTACAGCTACATCCAGCGCAACCTGTGGAGCAGCTCGGTAGCCAGCACGACGACGCCCAGCGGCCCGCGCGCGACCGAGCCGATGATTCACGTACAGATGCGCTACTACATCCCCTAAACTGCAGTTGAAGGAAGAACTGGGTGCGTCCTCCGAAGCTGGAGGGCGCATCCTAGCGAAGGTAGAAATTTAGTCTGGTACCACGACAGAAGCTGAAGGCATCTCCAGGAGTACGACTTATGACATTCAAGACGATTTCGTCCGCGGCACTGGCTGCGGTACTCGCAACGGCAGGCGTAATGACGGCCGGCGCTCAGCACATCACGGGCGCGGGCGCTTCGTTCCCCAACCCGATCTACTCGAAGTGGTTTGCCGAGTACAGCGCATCGCACCCCGGCGTGCAGATCAACTATCAGTCCGTGGGTTCGGGCGCTGGCATCCGCCAGGTGTCGGAGAAGACGGTTGACTTCGGCGCCAGCGACGGCCCGATGACCGATGAGCAGCTCGCAGCTTCCAAGCAGAAGCTGGTGCACATCCCGACGGTTCTGGGCGCAGTGGTCCCGGTGTACAACATTCCGGGTGCGGCGAAGGAGCTGCGCTTTTCGCCTGACGTGATTGCCGATATCTATCTCGGCAAGATCACCAAGTGGAACGATCCGCGCATTGTGAAGGACAACCCGGGCATCAGCCTGCCGGACCACGGCATTCTGCCTGTCTATCGTTCGGACGGATCGGGTACGACGTACATCTTCACGGATTATCTGTCGAAGGTGAGCCCTGACTTCCAGAAGAAGATCGGCAAGTCGACCTCGGTGAAGTGGCCGCTGGGTATCGGACAGAAGGGCAACGAAGGCGTTGCGGGCATGGTGCACAACAGCGCCTACTCGTTCGGCTACGTGGAGCTGATCTACGCGCTGCAGAACAAGATGGAGTACGGCTTTGTGAAGAACTCTTCGGGCAAGTGGCTGAAGGCTTCGGTTGAGGGTGTGACCGCTGCTGCCGCCGCAGACGCCAAGGGCATGCCTGCTGACTACCGCGTGTCTATCACGAACGCTCCGGGTAACGACTCGTACCCGATCGCTTCGTTTACATGGTTGTTGATTCCGCAGCACTTCGACGATGCCGCCAAGGGCAAGGTGATGGTCGATTTCCTGAACTGGATGCTGACCAAGGGTGAGGGCGAGGTTTCGGCCCTCAGCTATGCTCCGCTGCCGAAGGCCGTTGCGGCCAGCGTGGCGAAGACGATCAAGACGATCCAGTAGTAAGAAAAGCGAAGATGGGTCCGGGCTTGTATAGCCGGGCCTATACTTCGAGAGCGTCAAATCCGACCGTGATTTACGGTGTGTTAACACTCCTTTCATAAACTGACGGCCTACGCCTTCGAGCGGAACTATGAACGAACCGAACCTCATTTCGCTTCCGCCGACCCCTGTGGCGCAGTCTGTATCTCCGGAGAATCCGACCGGGGCACCGGATTTGCCGCCTCCGGCTCCCTCCGCGATCCGCAAGTTTCTCAACAGCAAGAGCTCAGGCCGGGTGCCGGATGGCGCTTTCCGTGGCCTGATGTTCGTGTGCGCGTTGAGCATCTTTCTGATCGTGCTGCTGATCCTCTTTGTGCTGATTTCGAGCTCGAAGCTGTCGATCCACACCTTTGGCTTCAAGTTCTTTACGGGCACAACGTGGGATCCCGTCTCGGGCGACTTCGGGGCGCTTCCGTTTATCTACGGCACGGTGGTGTCTTCGCTGCTCGCGGTGGCGATGGCGGTACCACTGGCGCTGCTGGTGGCGATCTTCCTGCTGGAGATCTGCCCGCAGTTTCTGCGCGGGCCGATCTCGTTCCTGACCGAATTGCTGGCGGCGATCCCCAGCGTGGTTTATGGCCTCTGGGGCGTGTTTGTGCTGGTGCCGATCATCCGCGACCAAGCTGGGCCGGTGCTGGAGAAGTACCTGGGCTGGACGGGTTTTTTTGTGGAGCCGAATTTTGGCGTGGGCATGTTTGCGGCCAGTGTGATTCTGGCGATCATGATCTTTCCGGTGATCAGCTCGATCAGCCGCGATGTGATGCGGGTGGTACCGCCGAGCCAGCGTGAGGCTGCACTGGCGCTAGGCGCGACACGCTGGGAGATGATCCGCATCAGCATCCTCCGGAACTCGCGGATTGGGATTGTGGGTTCGGTGATTCTGGGCCTTGGACGCGCGCTGGGCGAGACGCTGGCGGTGACGATGGTGATCGGTAACCATCCGGACATCATGAAGAACCTGTTCGCGCCCGCGTATACGCTTTCAAGCGTGATTGCGAATGAGTTTACCGAGGCGACGGGTGATCTATATCTGAGTGCGCTGATCGAGATTGGCCTGGCACTGTTCCTGGTGACGATTGTGGTGAATGCGATCGCGAGGCTGCTGGTGTGGGCTGTTACGCGGAATAACTCGGCGGTGGCGCACTAATGAATCCACTACTGGTTCGTTCTGAGAACACCGAGCGCATGTTGAATCTGCGGCGCAAGATCTCTAATCACCTGGTGACAGCTCTGGCGGTCGTGGCGACATTGGTTGTGCTGGTGCCGCTGATCGCTATTCTTGGGTACCTGCTTTACAAGGGCTTCAGCTCGCTGAACCTCGCGTTCTTTACGAAGCCGCCCGCGCCTGTGGGAGAAGAGGGTGGCGGTATGGCGAATGCCATCGTGGGCTCGGGCGTGATTCTTGCGCTGGCGAGTGCGATGGGGATTCCGCTGGGTATCGGCGCGGGTGTTTATCTGGCCGAGTATGGCCGCGGGACGTGGCTGGCAACGGCGATCCGGTTTACGGCCGATGTATTGAACGGTGTGCCTTCGATCGTGATGGGCATTGCGGCTTACTCGCTGATCGTGGCGAAGCAGCATCACTTCTCCGGCTTTGCAGGTGGCGTGGCGTTGGCGATCATGATGGTGCCGACGATTACGCGCACGACGGAAGAGATGCTGGGCACGGTGCCGCAGATGGTGCGCGAGGCTGCTCTGGGCCTAGGGATTCCGAAGTGGCGGACGGTGATTTCGATCAGCCTGCGGACGGCATCGCCGGGTATTATTACGGGCTGCATGCTGGCATTTGCGCGCGTGGCAGGTGAGACGGCTCCGCTGCTGTTTACGGCGCTGGGCAACCAGTTCTTTGGAGTGAATCTGAACCAGCCGATGGCGGCGCTGCCGCTGCAAATCTTTGCGTATGCGGTTTCTCCGTACGATGAGTGGCACAGGCTGGCATGGGCCGGCGCGCTGGTGCTGATTGTGATGATTATGGTTTCAGTGACGCTGGTCCGGATCTTCACAGCCCGCGGCGCACTCAAGGGAGGGCAGCACTAGTGGGAGTCGATATACGCGTTGAGAATCTGAACGCATGGTACGGAACGACGCAGTCGCTATGGGACATCAATCTGAACATCCCTGCGAATAAGGCGACGGCGTTGATCGGGCCTTCGGGCTGCGGCAAGAGTACCTTTGTTCGCTGCCTGAACCGCATGCATGAGACGAACCCGATCGCTCGCGCTGAGGGCGTGGTGCGGATGGGCGATATCGATATCTACAAGGACGCGTCGCCGGTGGAGATTCGCCGCCGCATCGGGATGGTATTCCAGCGGCCGAATCCGTTTCCGACGATGTCGATCTATGACAACGTGGCGAGCGGATTGAAGTTGAATGGCTTTCGTAAGAAGCGCGTGCTGGATGAAGTGGTGGAGAAGTCGCTGAAGTCTGCCGCGCTGTGGGAAGAGGTTAAGGACTCGCTGCATAAGAAGTCGGGTGCGAGTTTGTCGGGTGGTCAGCAGCAGCGTCTATGTATTGCGCGCGCGCTGGCGGTCGATCCTGAGGTGCTGTTGATGGATGAACCAGCGAGTGCACTGGATCCGGTATCGACGGCGAAGATCGAAGACCTTATATTCAAGCTGAAGAGCCAGTACACGATCGTGATTGTGACGCATAACATGCAGCAGGCGGCGCGTGTGGCTGAGAATACGGGCTTCTTTTTAACGGGCAAGTTGGTAGAGTTCGCTCCGACGACGAAGATCTTTACGAACCCCTCGGACAAGCGGACGGAAGACTACATCACAGGGAGGTTCGGATGACACGCATACGTTTTCAGCAGAGCCTGGACGAGTTGAAGGAACGGCTGCTGGTGATGGCCGGACTGGTGGAGCAGGCGATCCAGCGAGCGACGGAGAGCTACTCGTCGCGCGATCAAAGTTTGTGTGAGCTGGTGCTGATGTCCGAGCCTGCGATCAATCGCATGGAGCGTGAGATCGATGGGCTGGCGCTCGACTTGTTGGCTATGGAGCAGCCGATGGCGGTGGACCTGCGGTTCATCATTGCGGTGATTCGGATCAATGCCGATCTGGAGCGCGTTGGTGACCAGGCGGTGAACATTGCAGGGCGGGTGCAGGAGCTGGGCAAGCAGCCGAATGTCGATCTGCCGGTGGATATTCCGAAGCTGGCGCAGCTGGCGGGCGCGATGGTGCGCAAGGCGCTGCAGGCGTTCATTGAAGGCGATGCCGAGATGGCGCAGTCGGTGTTGAAGCTGGATGACCAAGTGGACGATATGAACCGCGATGCGTTCCGGGCATTGGCGAACCTGATCAAGGAGAAGCCGGACCTGACGCCGCAGGCGCTGAATGCGCTGATCATTTCTCGCAACCTGGAGCGCGTGGGCGATCATGCGACCAACATCGCAGAGGATGTGATCTTCTGGGTGAAGGGTGCGGATGTGCGGCACCATGCCGAGCAGGATGTTTAGAGGCAGGGATTAGGGATTAGAAAACAGCGACGCCGAGCCTTTAGGGCTCGGCGTCGCTGCGTGCGCTAACGATTCACCAGAGGAAGACTTTCATCTTTGATCTCGAAGCGGCCAGGAAAGAAGCAACGTTCGTGAAGCTGTAGATCGCGTAGAGAAAGATGTACGCATATACGAAGCGGAGGACGCCGCGAGCGAAGGGAGACCAGAGGGCGATCGCGGTGTCTGCGGGAAGAACGCTTTCTGAACGAGGTTCGGAAGCCAAGGTTGGCCTTTCGCGAAGCAGGAGTTTGGGGACAGGTGTCTGGCGTGAGTGTCGGGAGAAAAATCTCACGACGCTGCCGGTCCTGCAGATTCGAGTTTCGCTGAGCAGTCCTATTTCTCAGCGCGGATTCTGGCTACGCGGCGATTGACTTCTTCGTCGACCTTGGTGATGTTCTGGTTGCGCATTTGGCCTTTGTGGACGCGGAGGGTGCCACCCACAAAGACACTTTCGAGATCGCGTTCACCGGTGATGAAGACGAGCGAGGCGTAGGGATCTGTGACGGGGCCAAAGCGGGATGGATCGATGATGAGGAAGTCGGCGAGTTTGCCGGGTTCGAGGGAGCCTAGCTTGTCGGCGACGTTGAGGACGTCGGCGCTGCCGAGGGTGTGCAGGCGAAGGACGTCGTACGGGCTCATGATGGTGGCGGACTCGTATTTGTCGCGGATGGCGTAGAGGCCGGTGCGCATGTTCTCGAAGGGGTCGGCGAGATCGGCGGAGGCTTCGCCGTCGACACCCATGCCGACGCGGATGCCGTCCCTGAGGTAGGCGGGGATATCGGCGACGCCGCTGGCTAGGCGACCGTTGGAGAGCGGGTTCCAGCTCATGGCGGTGTGGGCCCTGCCGCTGGCGGCGAGGATCTCGGGCGTGGTGTGAATGAAGTGGCCCCAGATGAGATCGTGCGAGAGCAGGCCGCTGTCGGTGAACCAGTTGAACTTGGCCTGCTCCTCTTTGGCGGACTCGGGTGGTTCGAGGTAGTGCGACTGGTTGGCGAGGTGAAACTCGTCCATGAGGGCTTTATCGAGATAGGCCTGACGTTCGGTGTTCGAGAAGGCTGCGTAGCCGCTGATCATGGTGCTGAGGTACTGGCCGCTGCCCTTGTGTGTGGACTGCTGCTGCGCGTAGTCGAGGAAGGCCTTGAGCGGGATGCGGGCCTGCGTGGCGGTGTAGGCAGGTGTGACGCCTTCGGGGGTGGCCTTGCCTGCGTCGAAGCCGTGAACGAAACGGATCCCGGAGTCTTCTTCAGCCTGGAAGGCGTAGCCGTTGCAGGAGTGAGCGACGTTGGTGGCGAGCGAGCAGGCCGCTGCACTACCGTAGTTGAAGCTGTAGGCTGCGGTGATGCCGTGCTGCAGGTGGTCGAGCGCGCCGGCCAGGGTGAACCAGTAGAAGTCTTCGGGCTGGGCTTTGTCGCCGCTGTCGCGGTAGACGGCGTCAAGCCAGCCGGTGAGGGTGCTGTCGGCGGCAAGACCGCGGAAAGCTGCCTGCCAGAGATGCGAGTGGGCAGAGAGGAAGCCGGGGATGATCCAGTGACCGTGGGCGTCGAGCACCTGCTGCGCTTGCAGATTAGCTGGCGGAGCGCCAACGGCGACGGTGAGGATCTTACCGTCGGCGGCGATGAGCATATAGCCGAGAAAGGGTTTCTTTTGCTCGGGCGCCATGGTGAGGAGTAAGGCGTTTTCGACGAGGAGCTTTGGCTGCCAATTAGGTGCGGGCTGCGCGTGAAGGGAGGGCAGGAGCGCTGCGGCGACGGTGAGCGATCGCAGGGTTCTGAAGACCTTGTGGGGGTTCATGCGCTATTGTCGCGTGGATGCAGGAAGGGGGCAAGCCTGCGGTGGCTGATGTAAGCTTTGCGTATGCAAAGGACGAAGACCGCAGAGAAGACTTCCGTGGCGAAGGGTGCCGACGTGAAGGCGAAGGCAGCGAAGGCGAGCAAGACGAAGACCGCGAAGACCTACGCGGCTCCGGCGCTGGAGAAAGGGTTGGATGTGCTGGAGCTGCTGGCGCATCAGCCTGCGGGGCTGACCAAGAGCCAGCTGGCACGCGAGTTGAACCGCACGGTTTCGGAGATCTTTCGGATGCTGGTGTGCCTTGAGGAGCGCGGGTACATCGCGCAGCTTTCGGAGGACAGGTACTCGCTGACGCTGAAGCTATTTCAGCTGGTGCAGGAGCATCCCCCGACGGAGCGGCTGCTGGTGGAGGCGTTGCCGGTGATGCATCACCTGGCACATGTGACGAAGCAGTCTTGCCACCTGGGTGTGCTGGAGCTGGGGAATGTGGCGATTCTGGCGCAGGTAAATCCGCCGACACGGATCGGCTTCTATGTGAAGCTGGGATCGACGGTGGACATTATGGATGCGGCCAGCGGCTATGTGATCCTTGCGCATCAGCCGCCGGAGCAGCTGGAACGGATCCTTGCGGAGTGGGAGCGCGAGACGGGGCGAACGCAGCCGAGCGATTTGCAGACCCATCTGAACAAGATTCGGAAGCAGGGATTTGAGAAGCGGCCGAGCTACCTGGTGAAGGGCGTGGTGAACATCAGCTATCCGATTGTGAACGAGCGCGGATGGGCGATTGGTGCGCTGACGATTCCGCATATTGAATACACTGACTCGGAGATCACGATGGCGATGGTGATGGGTGAGCTGGAGAAGGCGGCTGCTGAAATTTCGGGGAAGCTCGGTGGGAGTTCGCTGGGTAAGAAGCGGTAGGTTTCGGCAAGAAGCAGTCAGGGGCGCAAAGATACGTACGGTATCGCTGCGCCCCTGATGTTTTGTGGAAGAGCTTAGTCGACGGCTACGGTCTTGTTGCGGAGGGTGCCGATGCGTTCGATTTCGATGACTATCTCTTCGTTGGGTTTGAGCCAGCGCTGCGGCGTGCGGCCGAGGCCGACGCCTGGAGGCGTGCCGGTGCTGATGATGTCGCCGGCCTCGAGCGGAAGGATGCTGGAGATGTACTCGATGAGCTGCGGGATGCGGAAGATGAGATCGCGGGTGTTGGCGTCCTGCATGACTTCGCCTGCGAGTGTAAGTTTGATTCCGAGGTTGTGCGGGTCGGGGACTTCGTCTTTGGTGACGATGGCGGGGCCGATGGGAGTGAAGGTGGGGAAGCTCTTGCCGAGGTTCCACTGCGAAGTGGCGAGCTGCACGCCGCGCGCGCTGACATCGTTGAGGATTGTGTAGCCGAAGACGTACTCTTCCCAATCTTTCGCGGCGATTCGGTGACCGGGCTTGCCGATGACGACGGCGAGTTCGGCTTCGTAGTCGGGCTGCGTGGCGTTTGGCGGCAGCTGCACGTCTTCGTCGGGGCCACAGATGGAGGAGGAGAGTTTGAGGAACACTGTGGGGACTTCCTGCACCTTCATCTTGGACTCGACAGCGTGCTCGACATAGTTGAGGCCGATGCCGAAGATGCGCGGAGGATGGAGCAGGGGCGCACGGAGCTTCACGTCTGCGAGCGGGACGGATGTGGTCTCGAGCTCGGGATGAGCTTCACCGCTACGGATGAAGGTGAGGACAACGTCGTCTTCAGTGCCGCGGATGGGACGGATGTGATCGCCTTGCAGAAGACCGCTGCGGCGTGTGCCTTCGGCGGTGCGATAGGTGACGAACTTCATGGGAGTCTCCGAACGTGTTCGTGTGGCTGAGGGTTATTATTTCCAGACTTCGCCATCGGGGAAGCTGTAGCGTTCGAGCGATTCGGCAAGGATTTCGCCGCTGTAGCCCGCTGCCTGCGGCACCATGTAGTGCCCACGCTTTATGGTAACGGGTGCGACGAAGTGCTCGTGGAGGTGGTCAACATACTCGATGACACGGTCCTCGAGCGCTCCGGAGACGCAGAGGAAATCGAAGATGGAGAGATGCTGCACGTACTCGCAGAGGCCGACGCCGCCAGCGTGCGGGCAGACGGGGACGCCGAACTTGTAGGCCATGAGAATGATGGCTAGATTTTCGTGGATGCCTGCGACGCGGCAACTGTCGATCTGGCAGACATCGATGGCGCCGGCCTGCAGCAGCTGTTTGAACATGACGGCGTTGTGGCAGTGCTCGCCGGTGGCTATGCGGGTGGGAGCAGCTTCGCGGCGGATGCGCGCGTGGCCGAGGATGTCGTCGGGGCTGGTGGGTTCTTCCATCCACCAGGGCTTGAGCTCAGCGAGCTGCAGGGTGCGCTCGATGGCTTGGACGACTCCCCACTTCTGGTTGGCGTCGACCATCAATCGGTTGTCCCAGCCGATGACTTCGCGGACGATGCGACCTCGGCGAAGGTCGTCTTCGGCATCGCCGCCGACCTTGAGCTTGAAGTGCGTCCAGCCATCGGCGAGGCCTTCGCGGCAGAGCTGACGGATCTTATCGTCGCTGAAGCCGAACCAGCCAGCGGAGGTGGTGTAGGCAGGGTAGCCGGTTTGCTCGATTTGAGCGAGGCGCTCGGCTTTGCCTGCCTGCTTGTCGCGCAGGATGGTAAGAGCTTCGTCGCGGGTGAGTGCGTCGGAGATGTAGCGGAAGTCGATGATGGCGACTATCTGCTCGGGTGTCATGTCGGTGAGCAGCTTCCAGACGGGCTTGCCTTCGGACTTGGCGTAGAGGTCCCAGACGGCGTTGAGCAGTGCGGCGCAGGCGAGATGGATGACGCCTTTTTCAGGGCCGAGCCAGCGGAACTGGGTGTCTCCGGTGACCTGTAAATAGAAGCCGCTGAGGTCGCTGGTGATGGAATCCAGGGTGCGACCCTGGACGTTGGCGGCTAGGTACTTCAGTGCAGCGACGACGAGGTCGGTACCGCGGCCGAGAGTGAAGGTGAGGCCATGGCCGGAGAGATCGCTGTCGGTTTCGAGGATGCAGTAGGCAGCCGAGTAGTCGGGGTCTTTGTTGACGGCGTCGGAGCCGATCTGTTCGCGAGAAGTGGGAAAGCGTAGGTCGATGACGCGAACGTTCGTGATGGTGATGGAGGGCACAAGCATCCTTACGAGGTCTCAGTGATCTGCGCGCTCTGGAGAGAGAAGAGGAGGTTAGGGCGCGTGAATCTATCAAGTATAGGAGTCATGAGATTTTTTCGTCAATGAAACGTTCGTTGCATGGGAGAATCTTGAGGAGATGTAATTCGGCTGCGTTTGACACACGTCTGCGCGGTGGCTAGAACCAAGGGTGTTGATTTGAGTGGGGCCGGTCGGACGTTTGCGCCGGCGGGAGGAGGATACAAGTGTTTCGACTTGACGGGAAGAGGGCAGTGATCACGGGAGCGGGCAGCGGGATTGGGCTGGCGACGGCAGAGTTGTTTGCGGCGAATGGGGCCCAGGTCGTGGCGGTGGACCTGAACGCTGAGGCGGTGGCTGCGACGGCATCGAAGCTGGGTGGAGTCGGATTCAGCTGCGATGTATCGGACGAGGCGAGTGTAGCCGAGTGCTTTGCGCAGATTGGTGGGCCGATTGATGTGCTGGTGAACTGTGCCGGCATTGCGCATGTGGGCAACCTGCGTTCGACGACTCCGGAGGATCTCGACAGGCTTTATGCTGTGAATGTGCGTGGGACATACCTGTGCATGAAGGCGGCGATTGAGCCGATGGTCGCTGTGGGAAGTGGCGTGATTCTAAATCTGGCGTCGATTGCTGCGACTGCAGGTCTGACGGATCGGTTCGCGTATTCGATGACGAAGGGCGCTGTGCTGGCGATGACGCTTTCGGTGGCGAAGGATTATCTGGCTGCGGGTGTGCGGTGTAATTGCGTGTCTCCGGCGCGGGTGCATACGCCGTTCGTGGATGGCTTTGTGGCGAAGAATTATCCGGGACGCGAGGCGGAGAAGCTGGCGGAGTTGGGTAAGTCGCAGCCGATTGGACGCATGGGCAAGCCGAGCGAGATTGCTGCACTGGCGCTGTACCTGTGCTCGGATGAGGCTTCGTTTATCACGGGTTGCGATTATCCCATCGACGGCGGGTTCTTCAACCTGCGATAGTTTCAGGCGGGAGACATTACCGTGGACATCGCAACTCTGCAATCCAGATTCAACATGCCGAAGCTGCTGACCTTCGAGGAGCAGAACGGCTTGATCCGCGCGATGGTGCATACTCCGGAGGCGACGGCGACGATCTACCTGCAGGGAGCGCACCTGGCGGCGTGGGAACCTGCGGGCGAAGGACCGGTCATCTTCCTGAGCAGCAAGACGGACCTTGCGCAGGGGAAGCCGATTCGTGGCGGCGTGCCGGTGGTGTTTCCGTGGTTCGCGAACGACAGCAAGAAGGACCGCATCGATGGGCATCCAGGGCCGGCGCATGGTTTTGCGCGGGTGCAGGAGTGGTCGCTGGATAAGGTGGAGTCGCGCGGGCACGAGCTAAGGCTTGAACTCACTCTGGGGCCGACGGCGATGAGCCGGTCGATGGGGTACGACGCGTTTCTGCTGACGATGGAGTTCGTGATCGGCAAGGCGCTGACGATGTCGATGACGGTGAAGAACACCGGCGGAGCGGCTCTGATGTTCGAGGACGCTTTCCATACGTACTACAAGATCGCTGACATTCATGAAGTGGCGGTCCGCGGGCTAGAGGCGACCTCGTTCATCGACAAGACGGATGACTTCAAGGTGAAGCCCGCCGAGGGTAAGCCGGTGCGGTTCACCAAGAAGGAAGACCGCGTGTACAACGGAACGACTTCGGACTGCGTGATTGACGATGTGGCCGGTCGGCGGCGCATCAGGCTGCACAAGAGTGGTTCGAATACGACGGTGGTGTGGAATAACTTTGCGGCGATGCCGGACCTCGGCGAGTGGGACTGGCACGAGTATGTGGCGGTGGAGACGGCGAATGCGGGGCGCGACGCGGTGACGCTCGCTGCAGGAGCGAGCGCCACGATGGTGGCGCATTCGACGGTGGAGAAGCTGGGTTAAGCTTTTGGTGCGTAGTCTTCGCGGTATGGAGTGAAGATGTCGAGGACCTCGGAGGCTTCGTGGGCGGAGGCCTGGTGCTCGACGTTGCCGAGAACGATGAAGCTTTCGCCGGCGCGGACGAGGAACTTGCCGCCAGGGTGTTCGAACTCGATGAGGCCGCTGAGGACAAAGACCATCTGCTCGTGAGGATGGCTGTGGCGGGTGCCGCTCCAGCCTTTTTCCATGCGATGCCGAACGAGCATGAGGTTTTCGGTGTAGCTCATGAGCTGGCGGCGAAGGCCGGGCTCGGGAGTGGTCATGCCTTCATCCTGCGAGGCGATGAGGGGGGTGACTTCAAGGGACATGGCGCGGGGCTCCTGGGGATGCTTCTTCGCCATTCTATCGGCCTGGGGTCAGGGGGCGGAATTGAGTCGTTCCCGTTTTGCTTCCAAGCCTCGAAATCCTGTTATGAGTGCCGTGAAATGCGGCTGGCGTGGGGTCCGATATGAAATTTTAGCCGGAGTGACAACTAAATTGCTTTGAAGGGTGGCGCGATGTAGTACGAAGACCGTATTATTTCGAGCGTCAAAGGAGACTTATGATCACTCGACGTGAATTGGTACAGGGCGCTGCAGTTGGCGGGGCAGCGATGGCGATGGGATCGGCGAAGAGCTATGCGCAGATTATGGGTGCCAACGACCGTTTGAACTTCGCGGTGATCGGGTTGAACAGCCGAGCGTATGCACACCTTTCGGCGCTTAAGGCGAACAAGGCGAATGCGCGCATTTCGCATGTGGTGGATGTGGAGTCGAACATCCTGGCGAAGTTTGCGGCGGCGACTGAAAAGGAGATGGGCGAGGCTCCAAAGACAGATCGCGACTTCCGGAATGTGCTGCAGATGAAGGATGTGGACGCGATTACGATTGCGACTCCCGACCACTGGCATGCTCCGATGGCGATTGCAGGCGTGCAGGCAGGCAAGCATGTGTACGTGGAGAAGCCGTGCAGCCACAACCCGGCGGAGGGTGCGCTGCTGGTGGCAGTGCAGAAGAAGTACGGCAAGCTGGTGCAGATGGGCAGCCAGCAGCGGTCTAGCCCGCACACGATCGAGATGAAGAAGAAGATCGATGACGGGCTGATCGGCGATCCGTACTTTGGGAAGACATGGTATTCGAACACGCGTAAATCGATTGGACATGGCAAGCCTGCTCCGGTGCCGGCGACGCTGGATTGGGATCTTTGGCAGGGACCGGCCCCGCGACAGGCCTACACAGACAACGTGCAGCCGTATAACTGGCACTGGTTCCGCAAGTGGGGCACGGGCGAGACGCTGAACAATGGCACGCATGAAGTGGATGTGGCTCGTTATCTGATGGGTGTGGAGTTTCCGGAGCGCGTGACGTCTTCGGGTGGTCGCTATGCGTATAAGGATGACTGGCAGTTCTACGACACGCTGGTGACGAGCTTTACGTATCCGGAGGCGAACGGCAAGCCGGGCCGGATGATCAGCTGGGATTGCCGTTGCTGCAACGGCGAACGCTACTACGACCGCGATCGCGGTGCGGCGATCACGGGTACGACGGGGTCGGTGGTGATCGATCGCGGCGGGTACGAGGTCTATGACCTCAAGGGCAAGAAGGTCGACTCATACAGCGTGGGCAAGGCTGCGGCTTCGGACGATTTGATGGGTCGCGATTCGATGACCGATGCTCACTTCCGCAACTTCATTGCAGGTATTCAGAAGGGCGAGAAGCTGAACCAGCCAATCTCTTCGGGCAATGTGGCGGTGACGATGCTGCAGCTATCCAACATCGCCTACTTTGTGAACCGCGAGTTGAAGCTGGACCAGACTGATGGCAAGATTCAGGGCGATCCCGAGGCGATGAAGCAATGGGGCCGCGAGTACGAAAAGGGCTGGGCGCCGCATCTCTAGGAATTAGGGAAAAGGGATTAGGAAAAGTAGCGAGGAGAGTGCGATGAGCTTTGGAATGGATCGGCGTGGGTTTTTGAAGGGCGGCGCTCTGGCCGCAGGCGCGGTGATGAGCGCACCGTTGGCAATGGCGCAGCTGCCGACAGAGCATCTGCCGAGCGAGACGGGGAAGCCTTTGCCGATCAAACTTGGCTTGGCGAGCTACACGTTTCGGGAGTTCGACCGCGCGAAGATGATCGGTTGGATGAAGCAGCTTCACCTGACGGACCTGAACTGCAAGGACGTGAAGGACCATCTGCCGATGGACCCGACGCAGGAAGATGCGGCGATCGCAGACTATAAGGCGAATGGCATCAAGCTTCATGCTGCGGGGACGCTGTACTTCCCGAAGGATGAGGACGACGACATTCGCAGCAAGTTCGAGTACTGCAAGCGCGCGGGGATCAAGGTGATTGTGGCTGGCGATCCTGAGGCGAAGACGCTTCCGCGTATTGAGAAGTTCGTGAAGGAGTACGACATCAAGTTCGCGATCCATAACCATGGGCCGGAGGACAAGATCTGGCACTCGCCGATGGATGTGCTGAAGGTGATGAAGGGCATGGATCCGCGCATGGGTTGTTGCATTGACATAGGTCACTGCATGCGGTCGGGCACTGATGTGGTGAAGGCGATTCACGAAGTGGGACCACGACTGTTCAACCTGCATACGAAGGACCTTTCGGACTATACAACGCGCGATAGCCAGGTTGCGGTGGGCGAGGGACGGATGCCGATTCGCGAGATCTTCGAGGCGCTGATTGCGGTGAAGTATGACGGGTATGTCGATCTGGAGTATGAGGTCCATGGCGATGATCCGATGCCGGGAGTGATTGAGAGCTTTGCGTATATGCGCGGTGTGTTGACCGGGCTGGGGTATCACGGGAATTTGCTGTAGGGCTTAGGGTCGCTGGTCGACAAGCAGATTCCCTGCGGGAATGACAAACCGAGAGATTTGAGGCAAGCAAATGTTTGAGCTGGATCGGCGGATGTTTTTGCGTGGAGTGGGAGCGGCAGGGCTGGTTTCACTAGCCGGTGAGGCCGGAGCGATTGGGCCGAATGGCTCGCATATCGTGCATGAGGTTGTGGCTGCGGAACAGGAAGAGAAGCCGCAATATTCGGTGAAGTTTGCGGTGTGCGGCATGAGCCACGACCACATCTACGGCATGATCGAGGCCGTGAGGAGTGGAGGCGGTGTGCTGGTTGCGGCTTGGGCGGGTGAGCCCGACAAGCTGGCGAACTTTAAGAAGCGTTTTCCGGATGTGAAGATTGCTGCGACGCAGGACGAGATCATCAACGATAAGTCGATCCAGTTGGTGCTGAGCTCACAGATCGCGAACGAACGCGCGCCGCTGGGTATTCGCGTGATGAAGAGCGGCAAGGATTTCCTGAGCGACAAACCAGGCATTACAGACCTGGAGCAGCTGGCGGCGGTACGTAAGACGGTTGCGGAGACGAAACGGATCTACGCGATCATGTACAGCGAACTGCTGGAGGTGAAGGCGGCCGTGAAAGCGCTGGAGCTGGTGCAAGCTGGAGCGATCGGCAGGGTGATCCAGACGATCAACATCGCGCCGCACCAGATTGTGCAGGGCGGCGGTGGCGATGCGGGTGGCAGCGGCGGACGACCGGCGTGGTTCTGGAACCCCGAGCAGGCAGGCGGGATCCTGACGGATATCGGATCGCACCAGGTGTACCAGTTCCTGCGGTTTACGGGCTCTACCGAGGCGGAGGTGGCTGAGTCGCAGGTGTCGAACATCAACCATCCACAGCATCCGACGTTTATGGACTTTGGCGACATGGTGTTGCGCGGTAATAAGGGATTTGGGTATGTCCGGCTGGACTGGTTTACGCCACACGGGCTCGGAACATGGGGCGATGGGCGTCTGTTCGTACTGGGCACGGAGGGGTACATCGAAGTGCGCAAGTACACGAACGTGGCCGTGAGCAAGCAGGGCAACAACCTGTTCATCGTGGACCAAAAGGAGTCGCGGTATATTGACTGCAATAATGTGGCTCTACCGTTCGGGCGACAGTTTGTTGCGGACATCGTGAACCGCACGCATACGGCACAGGACCAGACGGAGTGCTTGCTGGCGGCGGAGCTGGTGGTGCGTGCGCAAAAGGATGCGAAGAGGGTGAAGCTCTCTGCGTAAAGTTGCTGCGCGATAATAACGTCACGAGGGTTTCTTTGTGAGCGTGAATCGACGGAAGTTCATTTTTGGCTCTGCGGCTGCTTCGGCAGCCGCAGTTGCGCATGCGGCTGTGGCGACGTCTGCGATGGGTGAAGCGCCGGCGAAGAAGAAGCAGCCGAACATCATTTTGTATCTGGCGGACCAGTGGCGGTGGGACTTCCTCGGCACCGGCAATGCGAGTGTGCATACGCCGAACCTGGATGCGCTGGCAAAGCGTGGGAAGAATTTTACGCAGACGGTATGCAATCAACCGGTGTGCGGGCCTTCTCGTTCGGTGCTGATGACGAGCCGGTATGCGACGGAGACGGGCGTGTGGCATAACGGTGTCGGGCTGAACAAGAGTCTGCCGACGCTGGCAGGTGAGCTGCGTAAGGCGGGGTACACGTCGAACCTGATCGGCAAGTGGCATCTGGCGATTGAGGCCGAGAAGGATGGCGGTGGGCCGGGGTTTGTGAAGCTCGAGGACCGCGGCGGCTTCGACGATCTATGGGAGGGCGCAAATGCGCTGGAGCATACCTCGCATCCGTATGAGGGCACGATCTGGGACCGCGATGGTAAAGAGATTACGTATAAGGACCAGTACCGTGTGGATTTTCTGACGGACCGTGCGGAGCGGTTTCTGCGGCAGAAGCAGGAGAAGCCGTTCTTCCTGTTTATCTCGCAGCTGGAGCCACATCAGCAGAATGATATGGGTTCGCCGATCGCTCCAAAGGGAGCTGCGGCGCGGTTTTTGAATGCGAAGGTGCCGGATGATCTGAAGGCGCTACCGGGGACGTGGCAGGCGCAGCTGCCGGATTACTACGGCTGCATCGAGGCGATCGATCAGTCGGTGGGGCGGGTGCTGAAGGTGCTCGAGGAAGAGAAGCTGGCGGAGGACACGATCTTCGTGTTCTTGAGCGACCACGGCTGCCACTTTATGACACGGAATAAGGAGTACAAGCGGAGCACGCACAACAGCTCGATTCGCGTGCCGCTGATTGTGGATGGGCCCGGGTTCCGGGGCACGCAGCAGGTGCCGGAGCTGATGGGGTTGATTGATGTGGCTCCGACGCTGCTGGAGGCTGCGGGTGTGCCGGTGCCGACCTCGTGGAAGGGGCACAGCGTGATGCCTCTGCTGAATGATGCGAAGGCCCGAGAGAGCTGGCCGAACGTGCAGTTTATTCAAATCAGCGAATCAATGACGGGGCGGGCGATTCGCACGCCGGAGTGGACGTACTGCGTGGTGGATAACACCGGAAATACGAAGGAAGCCGCTGCAGCGGTGTATCACGAGTACCAGATGTACGATCAGCGGGCCGATCCGAATGAGCTCGTGAATCTGGCGGGGCGCGAGGAGTATCGCGCGAAGGCTCGGGAGCTTAGGGAGCAACTAAAGAAGATGATCGTGGCGGCAGGGGAGCCGGAGCCGGAGATCGTCGAGGCGAAGCTGTATCCCTAGAAAGGGGAATAGAAAAGGTGGGCGCATAAAAGTGTCCCTCTCCTTAGCGGGGAGAGGGACATTGGAGGTCTAGCGATAACTTTGTGCTGGACTAGAGCACTCTTTGACTTTAGAGGGGATGTTGTTTGAGGGCATCCATCGAAAGGTTGAATTTGGGACGTTCGGTTGGCGCAGAGTGGGGTCTCGCGACGATACTGGACGAACGATGCCCTGCTTTTTTCCCCGAGTTCGATGCCTGTTGCTTGCGATGGTGTGTGCGGGGGGAATGTCTGCTACATGGGGTCAGGCACTATCGGCGAATACGGATCCGCTGGATTTGCGGTATTTGAGCCATCAGAGCTGGTCGACCGAACAAGGGTTGCCGCAGAGCAGCGTTCACGGCATCGCGCAGACGAAGGATGGGTTCGTGTGGGCTGCGACCGAGGGTGGGCTGGCGCGGTTCGATGGAGTGAACTTCACAGCGTTCGGTCACGCAGAGCAGCAAGCCTTCAAGAGCGATGATCTTTGCTGCCTGCTGGCGCGGGAGGCTGGGCTCTGGGTAGGGTCGTCGAATGGATTGGTGCGCAGGCAGGGAGACAAGTTTCAGCGGTATGGCGTGGCCGAAGGGCTGGCGTCGGAGTTTGTGCTGTCGTTGAGCGACGGGCCGCGGGGGCTCATGGTCGAGACGACGGGAGGGTGGTCGCGATGGGATGGGGCGAAGTTTGTTGCGGCGCAGAACCTAGAGCCTGCGTGGAAGGTGGTCGATGGCCAGCTTTCTGTGCGGGGTGTGGCGAGGACATGGAAGCTAGGGGAAGAGTTACCAGCCGGGCGGGTGACGGCTGTAGAGGTGGATCGTGAGGGCTCAGTCTGGGTCGGGATGAGCAAAGGTCTCGTGATTGCCGATCGGGAAAGTGGGGCGGTGAAGAGTGTCGACGCGCTGAAGGGCAGCGGCGTTTTGAGCGTGATGGAGGATGCGGAGGGGAACCACTGGGTCGGCACGGAGACGACGGGGCTGCACGTACTGCGGCGACTCAAGTTTCGCAGTGAGGGGGCATTGGCGGGGACGCCGGTGACCGTGGTGGTGCAGGCGTCGGATGGTGCGATGTGGGTGGGATCTCGGGATGATGGATTGCGGCGGCTGCGGAACGGTGTATGGGACGAGCCAGCCAAAGCGCTGACGAGCCAGGTTGTGTTAAGTATGGTGCCATCAGAGGCAGGCGGGGTGTGGGTGGGAACTCCGGATGGCTTGAACCTGGTACGGAGCGATGGCAATGTGCAGAGGATTACTTCGGCGGAGGGGCTGCCGGATGAGACGATTCGATCGCTGGCTGTGGCTCCCGATGGTTCGGTGTGGGCGGGTACGCGGCGCGGGCTAGTGCATCTGCGCGTGGATGCAGCAGGCAGGGTGAGTGTAAAGACGCTGACAAGTATGGACGGTCTGGGGGGAGACCTGATCGGAACGATGCTGATGGCCCGCGGTGCGAACGGTGGGTTATGGGTGGCTACCTCGCAGGGGGTGAGCCATATAGCGCAGGACGGGACGATCGCGAGCTACACAGCGAAGGATGGATTGGGCGACGGAATTGTGAAGGCCATCGCTCAAGGGAATCGGGGTGGCATCTGGGTGGTGACAGAGGCTAACCTGCTGAGTCGTTTTGAGGACAACGGATTTGTGCGCGCGTTGCAGTTAGAGGATCGCGAGAACAAAGTCGAGGCGATGGTTTCGGATGGTAGAGGTTCGCTGTGGCTGCGGATGGATCGTGGGGTGAAGCAGATTCTGTTGTCCGAGATGCGCCCCTGCGTGGCGAACGCTGTGTGCATTGCGAAGGCGGATGCGGATGGGCTGGCGGATGGAATGCCCAACAGCGAAGTCGTGCCGGAGGGAACATCGCAGCCATGGCTGACGACCAGCGGTGAGCTATGGTTTCCGACTCGCGGTGGCGTGGCGGTGGCGGATACCCTGCATCTGCCGTTGAATAGGGTGCCGCCGCCGGTGGCGATCGAGCGATTCTTGATTGATGATGTGGCGCAGCCGCTGACGGACGGTTTGATCGAAGTGAAGGCAGGAAGATCGCGGCTGACGTTAGAGTATGCGGGGTTGAGCTTTGTCGCTCCGGGTGAAGTGCGGTACCGGTTCATGCTGGAAGGTTTCGATGATCACTGGACCGACGCTGGTGTGCGCCGGGTGGCAACGTATACAAATTTGCCGCCAGGTAAGTACAGGTTTCGAGTGATTGCGATGAACGACGATGGTGTCTGGAGCACCGAGGGTGCCACGTTGAGTCTGCGTGTGGTGCCTCCGTTCTGGCGTCGCTGGTGGTTTGTGGCGATTTTTGTATTGCTGGTGGGCGCCTTACTCGCTGGGCTTTATCTGCTGCGGCTGAGGAGGTTGCGGCAGCAGTTCGATGCGGTGCTGGCGGAGAGAAACCGGATGGCACGGGAGATCCATGACACGTTGACGCAGGATTTTGTGGGGACGTCCTTGCAGCTCGACCTGCTGGCAGCGCATTTGAAGAGCGGCAGGATTGAGACGGCGATTGAAGACGTGAGGCGGACGCGGCTGCTGGTGACTGAGGGACTGGAGGAGGCTCGGCGAAGCATCTGGGAGCTTCGAGCGAACCAGGCTGGCGATACCCTTCCGACGCGAATGAGCAATCTCGTAGATCGCGACAGGTTTGCTGCGATCTCGCCTCAGTTAAAGGTAGGCGGAGCGTATCGTGTGCTGGAGGCGAGGGTAGAACGCGAGGTACTGCGGATCACACAGGAGGCGATGGCGAATGCTCTGCAACATGCGCAGGCCTCGCATTGCTGGGTGGAGTTGCAGTATGCGAGCGATGCCCTTGTGCTGACGGTGCGGGATAACGGTGTGGGATTCAGCGAAGAGGTTGCGGCGCGCAAGGATGGGCATTTCGGACTGGTCGGGATGCGAGAACGAGCGTCGTCGATTGGTGGCACACTGGATATCGCAAGCGAGCCGGGTGCTGGAACGACAGTGAATTTGCGGGTCCCCCTGGATGCGGGGACGAGGTAGACGATGGCGGAGCGGATACGGTTGATGCTGGTGGAAGACCACCAGGTGGTGCGGCAAGGGCTAGTCGCTTTGCTGTCTGCCGATGACGGGATTGAAGTGGTGGGCGCGGTCGGCGATGGCGCGTCGGCGGCAGAGATGTTTCGCAAGCAGCGGCCGGACGTGACACTGATGGATTTGCAGATGCCGAAGCAGGGTGGCGTAGAGACGATCCGGCAGATTCGTGGGGAGTTTCCGGACGCACGGCTGATCGTGCTCACAACCTACGACGGAGACGAGGACATCTACCGGGCCCTGCAGGCGGGGGCAAGAGCCTATTTGCTCAAAGGCATGCCGCTGGAGGAGCTGGTGGCGACGATCAAGGCAGTCCATGGAGGGAAGCTGCATATTCCCAGTTCGGTTGCGGAGAAGCTTGCACAACGGGTGAGCGGCCAGGAGTTGACCGCGAGGGAGCTTAGCGTGCTGGAGCGGATCGTGGCAGGGCGCGCGAATAAGGAGATAGCGGCCGACTTGTTCATCTCCGAGGCGACGGTGAAGACGCACATCAACAGCCTGCTGGGTAAGCTTGGCGTGGCTGACAGGACGCACGCGGCGACGGTGGCGATTCAGCGCGGACTGGTGGCGCATCGATGAAAAATTTATGGAAGCGGGCGGTGCTCGTTGGGGTGTTGCTATGGCCGATGACTGGCGGGCAAATAGGCCTGGCTGCTCAAGGAAAGACGTCGAAGCAGGGTTGGCACACGGCGACGGATGCGGAGCTCGAGGCGGTGATGCCTGCGCGGGCTCCGGTGGTGAATGAACGGATTGAGACAGAGACGCGGTCAGCGACGGGGATCATCGATGGGCGCGGGCATGTGATTGGTGCGATCGTGCTGATTACTGCGGGGTATGCGGCAAACGGGAAGTACTCCCATTACTTACTGGCGCAGAGTGGGCTGAAGATCGGCACGGATATCGTGCTGAAGCCGGGAGCGTATGTGATCGGGTGGACGCGCGAGCAGGAGGGACTGCTAGTTCACGTGTATGAAGCGGCGACCGGGGTGGAGCGAGGCAGTCTGACTGCGAAGCTGATGGATGGCAAGGTGACGGTGGTGCCAGTGAAGATCTGGCCACCAAGCGAGAAGGGCGTGATTCAGATTGGGCGATTCGCTCTGCCGTATGCGGTGCTGGAGGAGCGATAGAGACGGAAGGGTGTTACGGGGGTCATGCGCGGAGGTGCCGATTTTGCATGAGTCACGGAAATTTTACCGTGTCGCAACGCATTGGACGAGAATTGTTCGTAACGAGGTTCAAATCCCTGATAGATTTCTGGCATAGACAATCTTTCTGACAGTTTTGTCATGGTGCGTGACTCGTTTCCGAGTGCGGAGCCATGATCGAACCGTTGGTAGTTCCCGACGTTTGATCTGCGAAGCCTCACTTCGATGAGGGCAGAGAGTCGGACCGTCCCAGCTTTGCCTTTCAGGAGTCCTACTTCGTGTGTAAATTCTCTGGTGTTTCTTTGTCTTCCGCCCTGCGTACGCTGGCGGAAGTGGGTCTGGTTTCCGTTGTTGGACTAGGTTGTGTGGCCGGTGCGCAGACGGCACCTCAGCTTCTGCCGTATACGACAAAGGTCGTCGCGGGTACGACGACAGTTTCGGGCGTGACGCCCAAGGCGAACCCGGCTGCGGGTGGCAACTGTCCTTCAGGTCTCAAGGCCACCGATGCCTACGGAGATGGTTGCCTGGCGACGGAGGTGATCATCGGCACGACGACGTCGCCGACGGGACCGCGCGATGCGGTGGCGGATGCTGCGGGCAATATATTTTTCGGGGATTTTGTGAATGGCATTGTTCACCGTGTGGACGCGCTGACAGGCGTGATGACGGCGGTGGCCGGTGGAGCGACGGCGTCACCGCAGGCGGGTATTGCCTGTGGCGCTTACACCTCCACCGATGCCAAGGGCGACGGATGTCTGGGTACGGCGGTCCACCTGAGCAAGCCGACGGCGCTGGCGTTAGCGCCGAACGGCGATCTGTACTTCGCCGACTACGGCTATGGCAACGTGCGCAAGATCACGGCGACGGCGAAAGTGATTCCGGCTACCGGGGGCGTGATCTCGCTGGTTGCCGGCAGTGCTGGCACCACGAGCGCTGGATTCACCACCGGTTACAACATCAGCAATGCAACAACAACTGTGACGGCAGCGCAGAGCATTCTGGACGGACCGTATGGCCTGGCGTTCGATACTCCTGTCTCACCCAATACGCAGCCTGATTTGCTAATTATGGATGAGTACACGGCGGCGGCGGTGGCGCTAAACCTGAACACCACTGGCAGCACAAAGGTCAATAACGTTACGATTCCGGCTGGCACGATCTGGAAGATCGCAGGCACCGTGGCGACCGGGGCTCCTACATATCCCTACTGCGTGAACACTCCGGGCACAAATCCTGGTTGCGCGTATAACGTTGTTTACTCTGCGGGCAACCAAGCGAACCAGACGCCACTGCGCAGCGCGTATGCGATCGCCTCCGCACCGAACGGCAACACCTATCTGGTGAACGAATTCTACGACACGATTCTGCAAGTGGATCCGTCGGGTGTTCTCACGAACTTTGCGGGCGTCTACAACAAGACGGGTAGTTCGACGGCGCGCGCAGTAGCGGGAACAAATGCGATTGGCAGCCCGTTCGGTGTGGCAGCGGACGCCTACAACAATGTGTATTTCACGGATGCGGCCTACGGCAATGTGTGGCGTGTGGATGCAGGAACGAAGGAACAGTTCCTGATTGCGAGCGGCTTCGGCAAGAGCGGTACAACGGGCTTTGCGAGCGCCACTCTGCCAGGGCCGGGTGCCTTCGGCATCAGCGTGGATGCGAATGGCAACCTGTTCTTCGGCGACACGGAGATGGGAACGGTAACCGAGATCGCGACGAACGCGCAGTTCGGAACCATTGGAGCGAACCAGCCTACGCAGACGATCGATATTCACTTTGGCGTGGGAGATGGACCGGCGGCAACAGGTGCGTATGTCCTGAGCAATGGCGCTGGAAACTTCGCGCTGGGTACGCAGTCCTGCACGACGAACAGCGATAACACGATGGACTGCACACTGCCCGTGACGGCGACGCCGACGGCGCTGGGTGCGTTCATGGCAACGCTTACGATTACGTCAAGCCTGGGAGGGACGAATGCGATTACGCTCTCCGGCACGTATGCGCAAAGCCCCAACACGCGCACGGCACTGAGTTACACGGCGCCGAGCCTGAGCTGCACGGGTGTGTCTTCCTTCTCGCCGACGACGCCGGTTGTTTTCCTGGCGACGATTACGGCGAATGGTCCTGCGGCGCCGACCGGGTCGGTTCAGTTCTATGCAAACGGGGCAGCGATAGGTGCACCGCAGAGCATCACGACCGGTGGTACTGCTTCCGCGCCTGTCTATACTTCGACCCTGACTTATACCTTTTCGACTCCGAATACCTACACGGTAACCGCTGTCTATAGCGGCGACAGCTACTTCAAGACGTCTACTTCCGTAGGCACGAACATCACAAGCTCCAACCCTACGTTTGCGAGCTCGCTGAACACAGCGAACGAAGAGAATGCGGTTGTGGCGGGTGGCACGGCGTTGTACAGCTTCAATCTGGCGCAGACCGTGTACGCAGGCACGATTACGTTTGCCTGCTCTGGTTTGCCTTCGGGTGCGGCTTGCTCATTCAGCCCCACGACGGTGACGGCGAACGGTTGCTCGACGGGCACGACGGTTGCGATGAGCATCACGACACTGCAGGGTTATGTGACAGCCGGTGGCTTCGGGAGTTTTGGCAAGGGACGCTGGCAGTTGATGGCGATGTTCCCGGCGATCGGGCTCGCGTTGCTGATTGGCTTGCGCCGGCGCAAGGCTGGAGCTCGCTGGTCGCAGATTGCGATGAGTCTGGCGCTGCTGGTTGGGCTCTCTTCGCTAATGGCCTGCACGGGCACGAAGATTGCCGGTACCGGTGGGACGCCCAAGGGGACGAGCACGGTGACAGTGACGGCGACGGGTTCGGCTGGAATCACATCCTCGTTTACGGTGCCGCTGACGGTCAACTAGGCGTTCTTCGGCGGATGGACAGAGGGTCCTGTCCATCCGTTGCCGATTTTCTTGTACGACTTTGATTCATTGTTTCAGGCCGGTCTTCGGCCAGGAGATTCCCAGGATGTCTTTTATGTTTCGCCAGATTTTGAAAAGCTGCAGGGCCTGTGTATGTGCGGCTCTGGTTATGGTTCCCGCTCTTGTCGCGATCTTTAGCATGGCGCCCAGCGCGTATGCTCAGTCCGCCACTACAGGCGCGATCGGTGGTACGGTTTCGGATACGAGCGGCGCACTGCTACCCAACACAGCAGTCACAGTGACCTCGACCGATACAGGAACGACGCGCACAGTTAAGGCCAACGCGCAGGGCGAGTATCGCGTAAGTGACCTAACGCCAGGTAGCTATAAAGTGTCTTTCACAGCGGACGGCTTTCAGACGAAGGAAGAGAATGCGGTGACGGTGACAGTCGGTGGCGTGGCCGGAATCTCGCCGCAACTGACTGTGGGTTCAACTTCGGATAAGACCGAGGTCACAGGTCAACCCTCGCTGTTGGACACGGATAACAATGCGATCTCATCGACGATCGATCAGAACGCGATCGACAATCTGCCAATCAACGGTCGCCGTTGGTCGAACTTTGCGCTGCTGACGCCGGGCGTGGTGTCGAACTCGGACGGGTTTGGACTGCTGAGCTTCCGCGGTATTAGTGTGCTGCTGAACAACAGCACGGTGGACGGTGCGGACAATAACCAGGCGTACTTTTCGGAGGAGCGTGGACGCACACGTGCTTCTTATTCGGTGTCGCAGTCAGCAGTGCAGGAGTTCCAGGTGAATCTGTCGAACTACTCGGCTGAGTATGGTCGTGCAGCGGGTGGCGTGATCAACACGGTCACGAAGTCGGGCAGCAATGCGTTCCATGGAGAGCTGTTCTTCTATGATCGCGACAGTGACTTCGGCGCGGAAAACCCGTATACGACGCTGACGACGCAGGTGGCCGGGACAAACACATTTACAACGTACCCATACAAACCGAAGGATTGGCGCAAGCAGTGGGGCTTTGGTGCGGGTGGTCCGTTACTGCACGACCAGTTGTTCTGGTTCTACTCGTATGATCAGAGCCAGCGGAACTTTCCGGGCACGGCTCGTGCTTCGGACCCGACCGATACGTTTGCGGCTGCGGATTCGACGCTGCCGAATGGTGTTACGTGCACTGGCGGCAACCTGAATACTACTTCGGGCACGGCCCCTGGAGATGGCGCTGCCTGCCAGGAGGCGAATGCGCTCAATCTGGGGAGTGGACCCGGCGCGTACCAGGCGGGCGCGGCCTACTATACACAGGGACTGGGCGTGATCTCGTCGTTCCTCGGCGCAGTGCCGCGTCACTCTGACCAGGTGTTGAACTTTCCGAAGCTTGACTGGCAGATCAACGATCGCAATCGCCTGACGCTGCAGTACAACCGCCTGCGATACAGTTCGCCAGCGGGCGTGCAGACACAGGCCTCGAACTTCTACGGCCGCGGCTCCTTCGGCAATGATTTTGTGAAGGAAGACTTCGGAATTGCGCGCCTGTCGACGGTGCTGTCCTCGAACATCGTGAACAGCCTGCTGTTCCAGTACGGCCGTGACTTCGAGTATGAGAGCTCGCAGAAGCCGCTACCGAACGAAGTCCCGCTGGAGACATTGATCGGAGACGATCCGAAGGCACCGGCTGCCGCGCCGGACACGCAGATCGGCTACGAGTTCGACGGCACCGGATTCGACATTGGCCGTTCGTACCTGGGCGAGCGTCGCGCTCTACCCAACGAGCGCCGCATGCAGGGTGAAGATATCGTTACCTGGAGCCATGGACTGCACACAACCAAGGCAGGCATCGAGGTCAACCGCGTGTTCGACTACGTCGACAACCTGTACGAAGAGGGTGGTAGCTTCAGCTACGACTACAGCTACGACTTCATCGCCGACTATCTGCACAAGACGACAGGGGTTGGCGGCACCAACTACGCACCGCAGTACTACTCGTTCAGCCAGGGCTTCGGCAATCCTCGAGCGGAACTGGCGACGACGGACTACGCAGGTTTTGTCACGGACGACTGGCGGATTACGCCGCGCATGACGCTGACCCTGGGTGTTCGTTACGAGTACGAGTACATCCCCCAGCCATTCGCTCCCAACACCGTGGGCAACGGCCTCACGGGCGCGGCGTACGCGGGGCCTGTCTCGCAAACTCTGAACAAGCCAGACGATCGTAACAACATTGGCCCGCGCGTGGGCTTTGCGTACAACGTGTTCGGTGACAGCAAGACGACGCTGAGAGGCGGTTACGGCATGTATTACGGTCGCATCATCAACTCGAACATCATCCAGTCCTACCTGCTCTCCGGCAGCCAGAACGGCCAAGTTGATTTTCAACCGACGGCTTCGAACAAGTGCCAGCAGTACCCGAACATCTTTGCGTCGGCGCAGGCGTTTGTCAGCGCCTGCCAGACCGCGAGCGGAGGCTTGAACTCGAACACGATCTCCTATCTGGACAAGCATCTGCAAAACCCGCAGATCCACGAGGTCGATCTTGCGGTGCAGCAGGACCTCGGCCATCAGACGACGTTCTCGATCAGCTACATGGGCTCAATGGGCCGTGAGTTGGCGGCAGCTGTGGACCAGAACGTATCGCCTGCGACCGCCAGCCGTACGTTCGAGGTGCTGAACAATACGCAGCCCCCTGTTTCCGGTTACACCACCTACCCGCACGGCGGCAAGCCTCCTGCGTTGATCGCTAACAGTCTGCACACGTACAAGGAGTACACGACTGCGAGCACGGCGTTCCCGGGCTACTATCATGTGCTTGAGTTCAAGAGCGAGGTGAACTCCAGCTACAACGCGCTAGTGATGCAGCTGAATCATCGCTTCTCGGATAACTTCTCGTTCCTTTCGAACTTCACCTTTGCGCATGCGCTCGACTACAACCCCTATCTCAGCACGGGGTATGGCACGTCGTCCGAGTTGCTCGATCCGTTGAACCCGGCGGGCGAGTATGCGACCAGCTCGTTGAATGTGCGTCATCGTTTCGTTGCGGCCGGCACCTACCGTGTGAACTTCCCGAGCCTCACACGCGGCTGGGAGAAGACGTTTATCAACGGCTGGGGCATCGCTCCTATTCTGCAGATCCAAAACGGCCTGCCGTATAGCGCAGGCGTCACGCAGAGCATCACCGGCACACTCTATGGAGGCATTCTCGGGGCAGGCGGAACTGCGCGTATTCCTGATCTAGATCGCGACAGCTACACGATGCCGAAAACAGCGACTGTCGACCTGCGCCTCAGCAAATACTTCACCAAGCACATCGGTGAGCATGAGTACCGGTTCGAGATTCTGGGTGAGGCGTTCAACCTCTTCAACCATCAGAACATCACGTCTGTGAACACAACGGCGTACTGCCTGAGCACAGCACCGCCGCCGACTACCACTGCAACGACGGGTGTCTCCTGCAAGCCGGTCCAGGCTCTGCCAGCGACGACGGCTGCAAATTACCTGATCGCCAACCCGCTGTTCGGAACGTACCTGAACTCAAACAGCAACACCGTGCTCACGCCGCGCCAACTGCAGATTGCTGGCCGGTTCTACTTCTAATACGTAGCAGGAAAACAACGAAGGGCGACCAGTGATGGTCGCCCTTTGTGTTTCTGTCTGAATCGGAAGCCTATGGTTGCTGAGCTGGTTTAGGTAGCGGAGTGCCTGTTGGCGCATTCATCGGATCATCAAGGATGTGGTTCAGCACATGTGCGAGGCGCAGGCCGCCAAGGGCCAGCTGCGAGTCGACGACCTTCGTCTCTTCGTCGACGTAGTCGTGGCGCAGCATGGCTCCGTCAGGTGCCAGAGCGTTGACGGCGTACTTGTGCGAGGCGTTGACCCATAGCGTGGGCGAGCCACCTGCGAGGCTCTCCCAGTGGTTTTCCTTGATCTCTGTGAGAAGCGCATCGGTGTATTTGGCTTCGTTCAGGCGGCGTTGCTCGATAAGGCTTTCGTCCCACACGCCATGCAGGTTGCACTTGAAGGTGCCGCATTGATTGGAGCCGAGGAAGGTGATGCCGATACCGTTGCCGCCGCGCGCATCCCCAATGGCATGGAAGGGTTGATGGACGTCGCCGATGAGATGCACGAGGAACTTCAGTGCGATCGCTCGTTCGCTCAACGGGAGTGTGGTGTCGCCGAGACGGCCTTCGAAGTAGAGGATGCGGTCGGTGGCACAATCACGCCACGGAGAGGTAGCGTCGGCGGAGCCAGGGCAGTCGCGCTTGCGATCGTAGGATGCTTCGGTGCTGGGGATGTCGACGTAGTGCCATGGAGCGGTCTCAGGGTGGCTCTGACGGTAGTCGTCTGCCCAAGGCGCGACATCGGCGAGAGCGTCTTTATCGGTGATCTTCACATTGAGAAGTTCGGCGATCTGTGCTTTGGTGGCGGGTGTTAAATAGGCCTCGGCAACGAGTGCGGTGAGGCGATGTCCTTCACGTCCCCAGGCCCAACTGCGTGGCGCTACAAACCCCAGAAGGAAAACTCCAACTATCGCACCGCGTACAACCTTCTTCGTGAAAAAATGTTTCATTAGCCGATAGTACTTCGTTTTTTACGCTTCTGGCATGAACGCCGAGTCAGGAAGAACGTGACGGATGCGGTGCAGGCGTTGCGATCGGATCTCTTCTACGAGAGCCAGGGAATTGCAGCAGAGGAGTTCTTTTGTCGATGAAGTTGTGTGTGCGGTGGACTGCCTGGCTGGGTTGCGGTGTCGTCATGGCGGCAGGGTTGAGCCTGAGGGCGCAGACGGCGACGATCACCGTGAATACGCGGTTGGTGGTGCTGGATGTTTCTGCGACGGATAAAGATGGTCAACCCATTGCTGGCCTGACGCGCGACGACTTTCAGATCTTCGAAGACGACAAACTGCAACCTATGAAGTCCTTCGAGGCACCAGCAGCACACGTGTTGCCGCAGGACGCAACGGGCGTAGATGAAGTGTTTGATCCAGCGGAGCCAAAGTCATTTGGGCAATCGCCAGTGACGGTGCTGGTGCTGGACCAATTGAACACGCACTTCGAGGACAGCTCATTCGCACGGCGACAGCTGCACGACTATTTGGCAACGCAGCCGGCGATGCTTGCGCAGCCCACGACTTTGCTGACGTTGGAGCAGGGAAACTTTCGCCCGCTGCAGGGGTTCACGCGAAGTCGCGACGCATTGTTGAAGGCGTTGGCTGGAGCTCCAACGAAGTATGCGTGGGCGCTGGAGGTCAATGGCAAGGCTGACCATGGTCCGCTTGAGCGATTGGAGGCATCGTTGAATGCGCTCGAGGAGATGGCGCAGAGCTATGCGCGGGTTCCAGGGAAGAAGAACCTGGTCTGGGTGGGCGGCGGTTTTCCATCTCTCGATCCCGATGCTGTCGACGCCGGAGACTTGCAGCTGGTAAAGAACACGATTCAGCATGTGACCGATGTGCTGCTGGAGAAGCGCATGACGGTGTACGCAGTGGACCCGACGAGTTCGATGCCGGGGATGACTGAAGTTGTCAATGCAACGCAGATGATGTTCGTGCAAACTGCGGGTGATGCTGCGACCGGCGATGTAGATCCGTTCGGCGCGAGGGCGGACTTCGACAAGTTAGGACCGGTGACGGGTGGGCGCATTGTGCGTGGACGAAACGATCTGGGTATGCAGATTGGAGCGGCTATCGCTCAGGGAGACGCTTACTACACGTTGAGTTACTCTCCGACTTCAGCGAGCGATGCAGCGGCTAAGTACCGCAAGATTCGCGTGGTGTGTAAGCGGCCCGGCGTGTTGATTGCGACGCGTAACGGGTATTATCCTTCACCCGCTGAAAAGCAGGGTTCGCTGGAGGCGATCTCCTACGACATGAGCACGGCTGCCGACAGCATGATTGCTCTAAACGGTTTGGCAGTGACGGTAGAGCGGGACAATGCTGACGAAAAGGGTAATACGTACACGCTGCATGTACGGTCGCGCGACCTGAGCTGGAGCACGAATGAGGATGGCTCGTCTTCTGCGCACGTGGCGGTGCTGGCGGCGGTGTTCACTGGCAAGAACAAGATGGTGGACCATACTCTGCAGGCAATGACCGCAGCTGCCAAGTCAGGGGTGAATGTCCGTGCAGAGGGCAAGATCGCGAACTTTGACATCGTTGTGAAAGATAGCAGCAAGGCTGCGCGTGTGCGGTTTGTGGTGCGGGATTCTGTAACGGGAATGATGGGGAGCGTGGATCTCCCGTTGGTAGCTTCGCGGTAGGCTCGGTGTTGGTTCGTGATGCAGATTGCTCCGCTGTGCTGCGGAATGACAAAGAGAATAGGTAGAGCTGTTAAACATGGATGCCGACCGGACGTCTGCGGTCGGCATCTATGTCTTTGATTGAGAGCTACTTCAGGTTGAGCGTGTTGTTAGTGCGGTCGTCGTCGGGGAGTTTGTGGTCCGGATCGACCGTGACGCTGGCCACTGGCTTGTCGCCGTTGAAGTGGAATGTGGCCGTGTTCTTTGAGAGCCACGCTTCCGCGGGGATGCGGATGCGTTCCTTCGTGCCGTCGGTGTAGACCACCTCAAGCGGCGCCGGCAGCACTAGCGGGCGGCGATTGGAGACGACAACCGTCAGACCATTCTTCGGATCATTGCCGTTGTAGCTGGCGGAGTCGATCGCGAGATCCAGCGTCCAGTTATGCATATACCAGCCGCGCCAGAAGTAGCTGAGGTCGTCGCCGCCTTCACTCTCCATCGCGCGGAAGAAGTCCGACGGGCTGGGGTGTTTGAAGGCCCAGTCGCGGATGTACTTGCGGAAGGCATAGTCGAACCGCTGCGGCCCTAGGATCTGTTCGCGCAGTAGGATGTTGCCGTACGCACCCTTGAAGTACTGCACGGGGTGGCCAAGCGCACCGGTGAAGCCGTCGGCTCGTGTGAGGATGGGCGGTGCGTCGGGGTTGTCGAGCACCTTGAGGATGGTGTCCGGTGGCTCGCCGCCAGCGGAGTATTCGCTGTCGCGCTTAGGGCCGTACTTGCCGTGGTCGTAGTCGTCGGACTCGAAGGTGTCGATGAAGGTGTTGAAGCCTTCGTCCATAAAGGCCCAGCGGCGTTCGTTGGAGCCAACGATCATCGGGAACCAGAAGTGACCAACCTCATGCGCCGTCACCCAGAAGAGGAACGCGCCGTTATCGTGGATGCCGTCGAAAACGACGCCGGGGTACTCCATGCCAGTGGAGAAGCCAGCAACGCTGAGGGCCACGGGATACGGATAGGGATACCAGCGGCGGGAGAACTCTTCGATGGAGTCCTTCACGTACTCGGTCGATTTATCCCACGCATCCGGGCCGATGCTCTCGACGGGATAGACCGACATAGCTAGCGGACTCTTGCCTGCAGGCAGAGCGTTGGGAACTTTGTTGTCGCCAGTGGCGGGCGGTAGGTTGATGCGCGCAGCGTCCCACACGAAGGTTGGCGAGGCGGTGAAGACGACGTCGCGGGTGTGATCCATGTGGAAGTGCCAAGTCAGCGTGCCGTCTTTCTTCGGGCGGCTGGCCGGGTCGTTCACCTCTTCCGGCTTGCGGATGTAGACCGTCTTATCGGAATGGCGCGCTTCTTCCAGGCGAGTGATCTCGGTTTTGGTGAGGACCTCGGTCGGGTTCATCAGCTCACCTGAGCCTGCGACGAGGAAGGAAGAAGGTACGTTCACGAAGTAGTCGAAGTGGCCGTATTCGAGATAGAACTCGGCACCTATGTAGGGTAGCGTGTCCCAGCCGCGGAGATCGTCATAGACGCACATGCGCGGATACCACTGCGCCATGTCATAGATTTCACCGTGCTCGGCCATGCCGACAGAGGTGCGTCCGCCCCAGGGGCCGGGGATAGTGTAGTGATACTTGATGTGGATGCGGAGGGCGCCCTTGCTCTTCAGCGGCGTGGCGAGACGAATCTGCAGTCGCGTGTCATCGACAAGGTAATCGGCTCTAGTGGCTGTACCGGGTCCGACTGCTCCTGGGGTTAGCGTCACGTCGTCGAGCACATTTCCTTCGGTGGAGTTGTCTGCACGCGCGGGACGAGCAGGCGCATTTGCGGCAGCTCCGGGGCGCGGCCCACGACCTCCGCCGGCGTTGCCGAGGTTATGTGCGCGTGAGTCCTTGCGATACGTGTTCTGCTCGAGGAGGATCCAGAGGCTCGTCAGCGTGTCGGGCGAGTTGTTGGTGTAGGTGATGACCTCGTCGTTGGTGAGCGTATGTGAGGCGGGGTCAATGGCCGCGTGCATCACGTAGTCGGCTACGTTCTGCCAATAGTTCGGGCCGGGAGCCCCGTTGCCGCTGCGGTAGCTGTTGACGGCCTCAGGCAGGGTGAGCGGAGCGAAGGTAACGCGCGGGTCGTAGGTACTCGTTGTGGGAGGAGCGGGTGTCTGCGCGGCTAAGGAAAGGGTGAGCAATGTGAGGAGCAGAAGGGACGGCGATGAAGTCTTCATAGGCTGAACTCTTTGTGGTCTTCCGTTTGATTTTTCAGGTGGGTATCCGCGCTACTGGCCGTAGTGGCAGAGGATAGGGAGGACGTTGGAGCCGCGACGTGGCGGCTCGGGAACGATGCCTTGGGATGCCCTTAGTGTCGCATATCGTTCGTAAACTTCTGCGCAGAGACGTAGTCTAAACAGCTATGAGATCTGGTCGCGGAAGCGTGTTGCGGGTGATGGCGATGTTTGCGATGAGCGGCGTCATGTACGCTCAGCCAGACCGTGCACCGGTGGTGTTCTCGCAGACGATTCATGAAGGTGGCGGTGCCCTCCAGATCGACTTCGCCGAGGGCGCGATCGATCTCGGCAGAGCAGCGGTAGTGGACCGCATCCAGATGGCGGCGCATGCGGTGTCTGTTTATTACGGGCGGTTCCCGGTGGCGAAGGCGCGGGTGCTTGTAATTCCTTCAGCAGGCAGGCATGGAGTGATGCAGGGAACGACCTGGGGAGCGATGTCGGGATTTCCGGCGTTTCTCAGACTGCGTGTTGGACAGAGAACCACGGCGGATGAGCTGAAGGTCGATTGGGTGATAACGCATGAGCTGACGCACACCGCGCTGGCATCGCTGCCGGATGATCAGCACTGGTTCGAAGAAGGCCTCGCCAGCTATGTGGAACCGATCGCTCGCGTGCAGGCCGGAGAGCTTGCAGCCAAGAGCATCTGGGCCGACATGGTGAGCGGAATGCCGAATGGCGAGCCCGTGGCTGGCGATAGGGGGCTCGATCACACGCATACCTGGGGACGAACCTACTGGGGCGGAGCGTTGTTCTGCCTGAGCGCGGATGTGGAGATTCGCAGACAGACACGGAATCGCTATGGATTGCAGGATGCGTTGCGGGCTATCGTGGCTGCGGGCGACACGATCGATAAAGAGATGCCTGTTGAGTCGGTGCTGCGTGTGGGCGATGGGGCCACACACACGCGTGTGCTGGAGGAGATGTATGTGCGTTGGAGCCAAACAGCTGTGCCGGTTGAGCTGGAGGCACTTTGGCAGCAGTTGGGTGTGAAGCCGGATGGTTCGCTGGATGACGCGGCGCCGGAGAGCGCGATTCGCAGAGCAATCACTGCAACATCCAGATAACGGCTAGGCTTTGCGAACGGACTTGGGAGGGCAAGGTCCTGTGGACTGGCGCTCAATCAACTCACTCGGGATGGTGTAGTTGATGCCCTTTTCGATGCCACCGTGTGCCGCTCCATAGAGAGCTTCGAAGGCGCGGGCTGCGATCTCGGTGCGTGAGACGCGAATGGTGGTGAGAGCAGGCTGCATCAGGCTGCTGAGCTCGATGTCGTCGAAGCCGACGATGGAGATATCCTGTGGTACACGCACGCCAGCAACATGCGCCGCGATGAGTACGCCGATGGCGGTGAGATCGTTGGAGCACATGATGGCCGTGGGCCGCTTGGGCAGCGCGAGCAACTCCGACATCGCCCTCTGCCCGCCATCAATGCCGTGGTTGCCCTGGCAGATAAATCCTGGGGCGACCTTGATGCCGTTGCGCTTGAGCGATGAGACGAAGGCGTCGCGACGGATGGTGGCAGACTTCAAATCTCGTGGGCCTTCAACGAAAGCGATCTCACGATGTTTCAGCGAGGTGAGGTGGTTGATCGCGAGGTCAATGCCGTGCTCGTAATCGATGGAGATGTTGCTGATGAGACGTCCGACGGTTCCGGTATCGAGGAAGACGATTGGAATGCCGCGCTTGCTGAGTATCTGGATAAGGTGTGGGGCCATCTCTGAGGTCATGATGGCGACGCCGTCGACCTTATGCTCCAGCATGCGACGTACGCAATGTTCGGTGCGCTCAGGGTGGTAGTCGGTGTTGGCGATGAGCACTTCCTGATTGTGCTCGACCGCCAGGCGCTCGAAGGACTTCACCAGCTCGGGGAAGAAGGGATTGGCGATGTCGGAGACGATAAGGCCATAGGTGTTGCTTTTGCCAGAACCCAGCATGCGCGCGTGGCTGTTGGGGTAGTAGCCGGTTTTTTCAATTGCTGCCCGCACCTTGCTTTCGGTCTTTGCGTCCACGGGTACGGAGCCGCTCAGCACACGCGACACTGTGGCTGTGGAGACTCCGGCTATCTTTGCAACCTCGCGAATATTCATGCTGTGTAAAGACCTTTGAACACTAGAAGCTGTGTCTACTGTACGACCTGATGCCTCGAAATGGTAGACTTCACCGCGATGAACATCCCCTCCTTTCTGCATCCCGTAACGAGGTCGTCAGCTTCTTTCACGCGGCGTCTTATCGCGGTTGGTCTTTTATTCAGTGGTTCTGTAGTAGGCCTTGCGCAGAGCACTCACCGCTGGACGGAGCAGCAGGCCAACGAGTGGTACGCAAAGCAGCCTTGGCTGGTGGGCGCGAACTACGTGCCGTCGAATGCGATCAACGAGCTGGAGATGTTTCAGCAGGCGACGTTTGACCCTGCCATCAATGACCGTGAGCTGAGTCTGGCAGAAGGCATCGGGATGAACACGATGCGTGTGTTTCTGCAGGACCAGCTGTGGACTTCAGACCCCGAAGGGTTTTCGAAGCGGTTGGATGCATTCCTCGCGATTGCCGCGAAGCACCACATTCGTCCCGTGCTAGTGCTTTTCGACTCGTGCTGGGAGGCGAACCCAAAGCTCGGTCCACAGCATCCGCCAATTCCTGGCGTGCATAACTCTGGTTGGGTGCAGAGCCCTGGTGCGGCGGAGCTGATGGACAAGAGCTACTACCCGAAGCTGCAGGCTTATGTAGAAGGTGTGGTGGGACGCTTCGGTAAGGATGATCGCGTGCTGGCCTGGGATATCTGGAACGAGCCCGACAATGGGAACGACGCCCGTTTTCACGAGGCGCCGCACAAGGCTGATTTGGTGGATGCTCTGCTGCCGCAGGTTTTTGCCTGGGCGCGTGCGGCGAAGCCCACGCAGCCGCTGACCAGTGGCGTATGGAATGGGAACTGGTCGGATGAGTTGAAGATGAGTGCGACGACGAAGATTCAGCTCGCGGAATCCGACATCATCAGCTTCCATAACTACGGCTGGCCGGAGGAGTTCGAAGCCGGAATCAAGGAGCTGCAGAAACAGCATCGCCCCATCATCTGCACTGAATATATGGCGCGGGGCGCGGGGAGCACCTTCGATAACTCGCTGCCGATTGCGAAGAAATACAACGTTGGCGCGATCAACTGGGGTTTAGTGGCTGGCAAGACCCAGACGTACCTGCCGTGGGACTCGTGGGATCATCCGTACGTGCTCTCGCAGCCGACGGTCTGGTTTCATGAGGTCTTCCGCAAGGATGGCACCCCTTATAGGCAGCATGAGGTTGACCTGATTCGCTCGTTGACCGGGCGCGGATCGGGTGCCGACTAGCTTCTGATCGAGTTAAACTCAGCCGTTATAGATGTAGCCGTTGGCGATGGCCTCGAACGAGCGCACCTGCTGCTGTTGCCAGGCCTCGTCGCGGCCGAGCTCCTGCGCAAGAATGGCGGCGACCTTTGGAGCCATCCACTGCGCAGCGCGGGCGTTGAGAAAAAGCGCTCGTGTGCGCCGAGCCAGAACATCTTCGACGCTCCGCGCCATCTCGTAGCGCGCAGCCCAGAGGACTTCGTGAGCACGGTAGGGCAGCTCCGGGTGCAGACGTTCGTCGGGGGCATCGATTGCGTTGAGCGCGGCAAGGTCAGAGCCATAGACACGATCGGATTCGGGCAGGGAGGCCACGGCATCAGCAGCGATGGCTCCGTGGAGAGGCAGATTTGAGGTCCGCGACGGTGAGGCTGCAAGACCTCCTTGCGTGGCCGCTTTGTTGATGGCGTCTTCGCCCATGCGGCGGTAGGTCGTCCACTTTCCACCGGTGACGGTGATCAGGCCGGATTTCGAGATGAGCACCTTGTGATCGCGCGAAAGCTTTGAGCTGCTGCCGCTCCCTTCGCGCACCAGCGGCCGAAGCCCCGACCACATGCTGAGCACGTCGGTCGGCTCAAGCGTTGCGCCGAGGAAGCGATGGATGTGGTCGATGAGAAACTCGCGCTCTTTCAGAAGGGCGTGCGGCTCAAGACTTGCTGTGGGAACGGCCTCGTCCGTGGTGCCGACGACGAGGTGATCGTGCCAGGGGATCGCAAAGAGCACACGGCCATCGGAGGTCTTGGGAATCATCAGCGCGTTGGCGCTGGGGAGGTATTTGCGGTCGAGCACGAAGTGTGTGCCCTGGCTGATGGTGAGCAGCGAACCCTCGCCGGGCTCGTCCATGCGCATCACTTCTTCAGTGAAGGAGCCGGTCGCGTTGATGACGACTTTCGCGAGGATCTCCATCGGCTGGCCGGTTTCGCTGTCGATGGAATAGACGCCGACAGTTTCGCCGTTCTGCTGAATGAGGCCAGTGGCTCCGACATAGTTGATAGCGAAGCCACCGAGGTCTTCGAGCGTGCGCAGAAGACTGATCGCGTAGCGCGCATCGTCGAACTGACCATCGCGATAGAGGATGCCGCCTTTGAGGCCCTCCTGCTTGATGGTTGGCAGATGCGCGAGGGTTTCTTTGACCGAAAGAATCTTCGAGGGGCCGAACGAGAGCTTGCCGGAGAGCCACTCGTACACTTTGAGGCCGATGCCGTAGTATGGAAGGCCAAACCAGGTGTAAACGGGTACGACGAAGTCGAGCCGATGCACGATGTGCGGTGCGTTGCGCAGCATGTAGCCGCGTTCACGCAGGGCATCGAGGACGAGCGTGATGTTCATCTGCTCCAGGTAGCGCACACCGCCGTGGACGAGCTTGGTGCTGCGGCTGCTGGTGCCTTTGGCGAAATCGTGCTTTTCGATCAGCAGCGTGCGGTAGCCGCGGGATGCGGCTTCGACGGCAGCGCCAAGGCCGGTGGCACCGCCTCCGAGGACGAGGACATCCCACTGACGGCCTTCGCCGATGGCTTCAAGTGCTGCTTTGCGGGTCAGGCTCATTCTGTCTCCCAGTCGCGCGAACGGTCGAGCGCGCGCTTCCATTGGGCGCGTTGCTTTGCGCGTGCTACGTCATCAATCTTCGGCTCGAAGGTCTTGTCCTTTTGCCACTGGCTGGCAATGGTCTCTTTGTCCGGCCAGTAGCCGACACCGAGACCAGCGAGGTACGCAGCGCCCAAAGCGGTGGACTCGGAGTTCTTCGGGCGTACGACACGCACGCCAAGGATGTCTGCCTGTAGCTGCATCAGCATGTTGTTGGCGGACGCGCCGCCGTCGACGCGCAACTCCTGCAACGAGAGGCCGGAGTCCGCTTGCATGGCCTCAAGGACGTCGGTCACCTGTAACGCGATGCCTTCCAGCGCAGCGCGGGCGATGTGCGCTCGGTTGGTGCCGCGCGTCATGCCGACGATAGCGCCGCGAGCACGCTGGTCCCAATGCGGAGCGCCGAGGCCGGAAAACGCGGGCACGAGATAGACGCCGCCCGTATCCGGAACCGAAGCAGCAAGGGCTTCAACCTCTGCTGAGGAGCGGATGATCTGAAGCTCGTCGCGGAGCCACTGCACGACGGCACCAGCCATCATCATGCTGCCTTCGAGAGCGTATTCGACCTTGTTGCCGTTTTTGCCGCTGAGCTGCCAAGCGATCGTGGTGAGCAGCTGGTTCTTCGATGGCGTTGGTGTCTCGCCGATGTGTAGCAGCATGAAGCTGCCGGTGCCGAAGGTGCACTTCACCATTCCCGGCTGCGTACACATCTGTCCAAAGAGCGCGGCCTGCTGGTCGCCTGCGATGCCTGCGATCTCGATGCCGTGAAGCACGTTGGAGGTGGTGGCGCAGACGCCGCTGGAGGGAACGACCTCAGGCAGTAGCGACCTTGGAATGTTGAGCAGCTTGAGCAGGTCGTCATCCCACGCGAGCGTGTGTATGTTGAAGACCATGGTGCGTGAGGCGTTGGTGACGTCAGTGACATGGCGCTCTCCGTTGGTGAGCTTCCAGATAAGCCAGCTGTCGACCGTACCGAAGGCAAGTTCGCCCCGCTCGGCGCGGTCGCGCGCCCCCTTGACGTTGTCGAGGATCCAGCTGACTTTTGTGGCTGAGAAGTAGGCATCAGGAAGTAGACCGGTCTTCTGCTGAATGATCTCGGCGTGTCCGTCGCTGCGGAGCTTATCGCAGAGAGCCGCGGTGCGACGGTCCTGCCATACGATGGCGTTATAGATGGGCTCGCTTGTCTTACGGTCCCAGACGATAGCCGTTTCGCGCTGATTGGTGATGCCAATGGCGGCGATCTCTTTGGGCGAGATGCCTGCGCTTGCAAGGGCTTCTGTGGCTGTGCCGATCTGCGAGGACCAGATGTCGATGGGGTCATGCTCGACCCAGCCGGGCTGAGGAAAGATCTGCTTGAAGGAGCGCTGTGCGATGGAGGAGACGGTGCCAGCAGAGTCAATGATCATCGCGCGGGAGCTCGTTGTTCCCTGATCGAGCGCAAGGATGAAGCGTTTCGTAGCCATGGAGCCTCCGAACTGTTCGATGCAGAGCGGTCTGCGTTGGATCAGTCCACACAGATCGTAGGCGATTTAGATGACTATGCGAAAGGGAACTGTTCGAAGAGCGGACTATACAATAAGGTCTGCTTACTGAGCATCGTGCTCAGATATCGCTGGTCGCGGCTTGTTTGCGTGGTTGCGGAGCGGATCGAAGGCGCGAAGCCAGTTTGACACTGGCGGGCGCGAGTGGGTATGGTTTCGCTCAAGTCACCGCTGACTTATTGGGTTTTCGCTAAAATCTACCGCGCTGCAACTAGCTGTAAAGGACCTGGATGAGCTTCCTGAAATCTGCGAAGTGTATTGTCACCGATAGTCACTTCCTCGTGCCTTTTTTTGTCCTGCTGGCTGGTATCACGCTGCTGGTGATTCTGCACTAGCAGCCGCGAGCACGAAAAAGGGAGCACGTATGTCTGTTGGAAGCACGTCTGCTGTTACAAAGAGTAAAGCTGGATCGAAGATGTCGCTGCATGGACTGGGCGTAATCTGCGGACTGACGGCTGGCGTCTGGCTGGGAGCCGCTGAGGCGCCAACAAAGCTGGTAAATGCTGGGTTTTCGCCGTACGCGATTTCGCTGTGCATGGTCGCAGGCGTCTTTACTGCTCGGTGGACGTTCCCGACCCTGCTGAAGGGCACTTCGTATGTCTTTGCCGATCTGCGCGAGAAGAAGCACCTAATCGTGTGGGCGCTGCTGGCTGGCGCGCTCTGGGCTGTGGCGAACACGCTGACGGTGTTTGCCATCCGCGATGTAGGGCTGGCCGTGGCGTTTCCGATGTGGAATGCGAACTCGCTGATCGGGCTGTTCTGGGGTTGGGTGCTGTTCCGTGAGCTGCATGGAGCTAGCGGGAAGAACGTCGCGAAGGTCGTGCTGGGCGGCGTCTTGATCGTGGTTGCTGCGATCATGCTGGGCTTTAGCACGCTGCATGGAGCTTCTACCGGGCAACATGCTGTGCGAGGTATTGCGGCTGCTCTCGGAGCCAGCCTGATGTGGGGCACGATGTATGTGCCGTATCGCAAGGCATACCTCAGCGGGATGAATCCGCTGTCGTTTGTGACGGCGTTTACGGTGGGTGAGCTTGGCACCGTTTTCGGACTTACGCTGCTGCTCGATGGTGGGATTCATTCGACTGCGTTCGATCTGCTGCATAAGCCCGGTGTTTTGTTCTGGCTGTTTCTAGGCGGGTTTGTGTGGGTGATTGGAGACTTGTTCCAGCAGTTTGCAGCGAAGTATCTCGGAATCGGTCGCGGGATTCCGCTGTCGAACACGAATCAGCTTTGGGGACTTGCGTGGGGCGCGCTGGTGTTTGGCGAGTTACGGGGCGCAGACCACGAGCATCTTTTGCTGGTGATCGGTGGCTCGCTGTTAATGATTCTGGGCGCGCTGGCGATCAGCACGGCTGTGGCTTCAGCGAAGGAACACAGCTCGACCAATGAGGCTGTGGCCCGCGAGTGCGATCGCTATGGGTTGGACTACAACAAAACAATCATGGCGCAAGCAGGCGAGGAGTTCGGCGACAAGAGCGAGAAGCGGCGCTGGTGGGATTATGCGATTGTGGCTGTTGCAACGCTGGTTTTTGTGACGCTCGGCGTGCGCGCGGTGGTTCCTCCTTTGGATATGAATCTGCGCTGGGTTGCAGCGCTCGGTGTTGCGCTCGTGGTGAGCTTGGTGGCTGGTGGATGGAGCCTGTACCGGCGAACACGCTTCTACTAGGGGAATCTTGGGGAACTTCGCTTAGGATGTTGTCATGGCAGTAAGGCTGAAGGACATCGCACGCGATCTTGGCGTCTCCGTGGTGACGGTTTCCAAGGTGCTGCGCGGCAATGCCGATATCGGGGACGAGACGCGGAAGCGCGTGCTGAAGCGCATGAAGGAGCTGAACTATCAGCCCAACATGATGGCGCGCGGTCTGGCCAGCGGACGGACTTATACGGTTGGTCTTGTTGTGCCTGATCTCGTGCATCCGTTCTTTGCGGAGTTCGCGAAGTCGCTGAGTGGTTACCTGCGGACGAGCAAGCGGGCGCTGATCCTGGCTTCGAGCGAGGAAGATCCCGAGGTCGAGCAGCAGGAGATTCGGACGCTACTGAACCGCGGTGTCGACGTGTTGCTGATTGCATCCTGCCAGACGAACCTGCGGAACTTCTATGCGCTTGGAGATGAGCGCACGCCGTATATGTTGTTCGACCGAAACTTTCCGCATCTTGCGGCGCATTTTGTGGGTTCGGACGATGTGCTGGTCGGCGAGATGGCGACGCGACATCTGATCGATATTGGCCGCAAGCGGATCGCGCATATCGGCGGTAAGAACTCGAGTACCTCGTTCGATCGTCTGCGCGGATATCGGAATGCGCTGCTTGCGGCGCAACTGCCGACGCAGGATTCGTTTGTGCAGGCGCATGATCGTGTGGAAGAGGCTGGCGACAAAGTCGGCTTTCAGGCGATGCAGGAGCTGCTGAAGGTGGAGCCGAGACCTGATGCGGTCTTTTGCTACAACGACATGACTGCGGTTGGTGCGATCGAGGCGACTTTGCAGGCGGGTTTGCGCGTTCCGCAGGATATTGCGTTTATTGGTTGCGGAAACCTGCGTTATGCGCCTTATTTGAAGGTTCCGTTGAGCTCGATCGACCATGGAACGACAGAACTCGGGCGGGTTGCAGGGCAGTTTGCGCTGGAGCTTTCGATGAAGCCGCAGCAGGAGCCGAAGAGCATTCTGGTGGCTTCGACTTTGGTAGTGCGAGAGTCGAGCGTGGCGGGCAGCCGGTAGAGGATACCCCCTCCCCCCTACTTTCAGCTCAAAGTCTTCATTCGACGAGGCTTAGGGTGTTGACTTCGGTGCATTTCCAATGCGCTTGGTCGAGCGGGCCCATACGACAAGGAGCGGATTCAGGAGACGAGTCACTCCTTATCTTTCCTCTGTCTCTATTATAACAACCTGCAAAGAGTACTTATGCAACTTTTATCTCTATTGGAATGAATGGTTTAGTGCGGTAGGGGGCTTGACAAGATTGAGAGCCCGGATGGATGGCTGAACCTTCCATCCGAGCTTCAAGTTTAGGGGATACCGGGGGTTTGCGTGGACTTAGGCGGCGGATTGGTTGGGCGGAGTTGTTGAAGACGAGGAGCACGAGTGAGGACAGCAGCAGTCAAGACACAGCGAGATCGAGAGTGAGATAAAGAGTGACAGCATGGTAGTTCCTCCTGCAGCAGGGACGGAGGATCTGGATGTTTAGATTGCAAAGAAAATTGTTTGAGGTGGGAGGGATGCCAAGATGGGAATCAGGTGAGAGGCAAAACCTACCCTGAAGAGGGTGCAGGGAAAGTGGCGGAACGTAGAGATTCGTTCCTTACAGCGTCATGCTCTAAGCGTGTCACGCAGTGGCATTGAGGGTCGGGTTGGTGCGGGGCTTCGTTCAGAAAACAGATAACAGAGATTACTGCAACGGCTGCGGCTGAAGAGTTGGCGCTCGTCCATCATCGGCGGCAGTGAGGCTATTTGTTGGGTGGAGGCGTGGGGAAGTCTTTGTGGTCGACGGAGACGCGTTCGTCGAAGATGTAGCATTCGCCTTGCCACTGGCTTTGGTCGGTGGGGACCTCTTCGAGGTATTTGAGGATGCCGCCTTTGAGGTGGTAGACCTCGGGGAAGCCCTCCTGAAGCATGAAGGCGGAGGCCTTTTCGCAGCGGATGCCGCCGGTGCAGAACATGGCGACCTTGCGATGCTTTGCGGGGTCGAGGTTTTCGCGGACGTAGGTGGCGAAGTCAGAGAAGGTGGCGAGGGGCGGGGCGACGGCTCCGGTGAAGGTGCCGATCTCGGTCTCGTAGGTGTTGCGGGTGTCGAGGAGGAGGACTTCGGGGTCGGCGAGAAGCTGGTTCCAGTGGGCGGGGTCGACGTACTGGCCGGGGCGAGACGGGTCGATGGAGGTGTTGCGGAAGGTGATGATCTCGCGCTTGTGTTTGAACTTGAGGCGGCGGAAGGGTGGGTGCTCCGAGGTGGAGAACTTGACCTCTTCGCGGGTGAGGCCGGTGCGTTCGTGCAGGAGAGCGAGCAGGCGGTCGATGGTGGCAGCGGAGGCGGCCATGGTGCCGTTGATGCCTTCGGGGGCGAGCAGCGTGGTGCCGAGGAGGTCGGAGCCGGTGAAGGTGGCGAGAAGCTCTTCGCGCAGGGCGGCGGGGTCAGCCAGAGCGAAGAAGCGATAGTAGGCGGCGATGGTGTACATGCTGGTACTAGTTTAGAGGAGAGAGGAGAGGGGCAAACCGTGGGCTGAAGCCCTCTTTATCCAGGGCGTTAGGAGATCCTATGCTTAATCGTCGGGGTACCGGAGAGGTGGCGGGGCTGCGAACCAGTTCGTGACGGTGAAGCTGTCATGAGCGGAGCATCCGGCTGTCGTCAGCGGAGTACCCCCAAAATGCAGGTCTCTCCACTCCGGTTCGCTCCAGTGGAGATGACAGGGGCGGTTCCAAATGCAGATTCCTCCGCTGCGCTGCGGAATGACAAAGCGGTCCGGTTCGCACCGGTTGAGATGACAGGGGCGGTTCCAAACGCAGATTCCTCCGCTGTGCTGCGGAATGACAAAGCGGGAGCGGATGGCGTGGAAGATGCGAAGGAAAAGGCTTGACAGTCGTTTGCATAGGGACTTAGAGTTTTGGCTTAGTTAGCGGTAACGTTGCCGCAAATCTGAAGTTTGGAGATGACGTATGGCCACCCAGGTACTTCCTGCTGACGCACCGCTCAAGGATATGGACGAGTGGGATGAGTTTCTAACCGGACGTTATAAGGAAGGCAAGAGCGAGGAGGAGTTTCGTCAGTATGACGAGAAGGCGACTCCCGGCGTGGCCGAGTTCTATCGGCTGAACCACCAGTTTCAGACCTACGACTACGTGATGGCGAAGGAGAAGGAATACTTCAGCCTGAACAAGGGGATGAAGAGTATCTGGGAGGCAGCGGAGTTTCTGAATACGCTGGTGGATGACAGCGATCCGGATACGGACCTGACACAGATCGAGCACCTGTTGCAGACCTCGGAGGCGATTCGCCGCGATGGGCATCCGCGGTGGTTTGTGCTGACCGGGTTTATTCATGATCTGGGCAAGGTGCTTTGCCTGTGGGGCGAGCCGCAGTGGGGCGTGGTGGGAGATACGTTCCCGGTAGGTTGCGCGTACTCGAAGGACATTGTGTTTCCTGAGTACTTCAAGGCGAACCCGGACTATAACAACCCGCTGTACCAGACGAAATACGGCGTGTACGAGCCGAACTGCGGGCTGGAGAATGTTCACCTGTCGTTCGGACATGACGGGTACATCGGCGAGGTGATGAAGAACTACATGCCGGAGGAATCGCTGTACATGCTTCGGTATCACTCGTTCTACCCGGCGCATAAGCATGGCGCGTATCGCCACCTGATGAACGACCACGACGTGGAGATGTTGGAGTGGGTGAACAAGTTCAACGTGTATGACCTGTACTCGAAGGGACACACGAAGCCAAATATGAAGGAACTGAAGCCTTACTACGATGACCTGTTTGCGGAGTTCTTCCCGGAGAAGATCGCCTGGTAAGGCAGGGAATAGGGAGTCGGGAATAAGGAAGGCCCTGGGGTGTTGAGCCTTGGGGCCTTTTGTTGGTCTGGTGGGGACGAAGCGTGAGAAGCAGATTCCCTCCGGGAATGAAAATAAATGGGAATGACAAAGAAAAGGGATGGAGTTGTGATGTCGAAGCGATTGGTGACGGGGACGGCGAGCGAGCGGGGGCGGAAGGTGTTTGTTCATCCGGGGAACAGCTCGATGTTGCAGGTGAGCTATGGACGGATTCGGTTGGATCGTGAGATTGCGCGCGTGGAGTTTGAGAACGAAGGGCAGGAGACGGGGCTGATCTGCGTGAGTGGCGGGGGTGTGGTGATGGCGGATGGGCAACGCTTCGCGATGAAGAAGGACGATGCGCTGTATGTTCCGAAGGGGCTGGGCATCATTGTCGAGACGGAGGGCGAGCTGGATCTGGTGGAGTGCTCGGCTCCGGTGGAGGGTGAGTATCCGCTGCAGTATGTCTCGGCGGAGAGTGTGCAGGCGGATGCGAAGCTGCACTTTGTGGCGGGGACGGAGAGTGCGCATCGCGAGATCAATATTCTGCTGGGGACGAATGTGAAGGCGGGACGGCTGGTGGTGGGGGTGACGCGGTCGCTGCCGGGGAATTGGACGAGCTGGCCTCCGCATGAGCATGCGGCGATGCTGGAAGAAATCTATGTGTATGTCGATATGCCGGAGCCTGCGTTTGGGCTGCAGCTGGTGTACACGGATGCGATTACGCCAGCGGAGGTGGAGGTGGTGCGCGACGGCGATGCGGTGCTGCTGCCTGCGGGGTATCACCCGAATGTGGCGATACCGGGGTCTGCGCTGAACTTTGTGTGGATCATGGCGGCGCATCGCGAGGTGGTAGATCGGAAGTGGGGCGTGGTGCAGGTGGATGCCCGGTACGCGTAAGGGCTTGTTCTCCAAGTAGCGCTTGTTTCATAAACTTTGAAGAGTCGTACGGCTATGAGCAAGAAGCAGGTCCTTCGCTGCGCTCAGGATGACAATCTCAAAAGATAAATCTGGATGAAACATACTCTAGCAATATGACGATGTCACACTGAGAGGAATGCCGACCGGGCAGGGGAAGTTGAGATGGCTATGAAGATGTGTTGGATGACGGTGTGTGCGCTGGCAGTGGCTGGCTCGGCCATGGCGCAGGTGGATGTGGCGGCGCAGAGGAAGCAGGACAAACTGGTACACCTGAACGAGATTCAGGTGATCGGGTCGCACAACAGTTATCACACGGGGTTTGCGCCGAGTGCGCGGAAGTACCTGGAGAAGGTGAATCCGAAGGCGCTGCGGGCGCTGGACTATAGCCATCCGGCTCTGGATGTGCAGCTGACGGGCGGCGTGCGGCAGCTGGAGATCGATGTGTTTGCGGACACGAAGGGTGGGCGGTTCGCGCACATGGATGTCGACGACAAGATCAAGGCGGCGGGGCTGCCGGCCGATCCTCCGTTCGATCCGGATCATGTGATGGATAAGCCGGGGTTCAAGGTGATGCATGTGCAGGGGCTGGACCAGCGGTCGAGCTGCCAGACGTTTGTGGCTTGCCTGACGACGGTGCGGGCGTGGTCGAAGGCGCACCCGGGGCATATGCCGATCTTTCTACTGATTGAGACGAAGGAGGGCGAGGTGAAGGAGCTGCCTGCTGCTCCGAAGACGGAGGCGTTTACGCCGGCGGTGTTCGACCTGCTGGATGCGGAGATTCGGTCGGTGTTCAAGCCGGGCGAGATGATTCTGCCGGATGAGGTGCGGGGGAGACATGCGACGCTGAACGAAGCGATTAAGACGGGTGGATGGCCGACACTGGAGAAGGCTCGCGGGCGCGTGGTGTTCCTGATGGACCAGCGGAAGGTGGAGTCGATTTATACGGAGGGACATCCTTCGCTGCGGGGTCGGATTTTGTTTACGAATGCGGAGCCGGGACAGCCGGATGCGGCGTTCATCGAAGAGAACGATGGAACGAAGGCTGTGATTGATGGGCTGGTGAAGCAGGGCTACCTTGTGCGGACGCGTACGGACGAGGGGACGGAGCAGGCGCGGACGAACGATACGACGCGGCGAGATACGGCGCTGGCGACGGGGGCGCAGATCATCAGCACGGATTATCCGGGGGCGGAGCCGTCGTCTTGGACGGGGTACAAGGTGGAGTTGCCGGGTGGGATGGTGGCCCGGTGTAATCCGCTGAATGCTCCGGTGGGCTGTGTGAGCGCGCTTTTGCAGGATGCCGGGAAATAGCTGCTGCTTGAGGTGATGGTGCGGGCCACTCGATGGAGTGGCCCGCACTTTTGATAGGGGTGGAGTGAGGATGGTGAATATTTTTCGTCGCGGTGAAGCGTTTGGGAGACTTTTGGGAACCCCGGGCGTCCAACCTGCGTAATCAGCACTATCACTTGAACGGCAGGGAAGCGGATTTTCGTCTTGAGGCGGATTCGTGGATGTGTCGCTGCGGACTGTCGGGGCTCGGCTATGCTGAGTACATTCTTTTGCGGCAAGCGGTGTATGGAGGCGTGATGAGCAGGTTGACGTGTGTGGTCCGGGGTGCGGGAGTTGTGGCGTTTGCTCTGCTGCTGATAGTGGCGGCGGGAAGCGCTGCGATGGCGCAGGCGGCGAAGGCTGGCATCGAGGACACGTGGCAGGGAACGCTGCATGTGACGGACCCTGGTGGGAAAGATTTGCGCACGGTGCTGAAGATTTCGAAGGACGAAAAGGGTGCGCTGACGGGGCAGATGTTCAGCATCGACCAAGGCGGACAAGGTATCAAAACGAGCTCCATCAGCTTTCAGGATGGCGTGCTCAAGTACGGGATAGAGAGAATCGATCTGACCTATGAGGGCAAGATTTCGTCGGACGGGAGGTCGATTACGGGCGCGGCGACGCAGGGTGGTACGCCGAGGCCGCTAATCTTCGAGCGGACGACGCCTGCGACCGCCTGGGCGATTCCTGAACCGCCGCCACCGACGCCCCGCATGGCCGCTGACGCGAACCCAACCTTCGAGGTAGCTACGGTGAAGCCGAGTAAGCCCGATGCGCAGGGCTGGGGCATCCAGGTAATTCCCGGTGGCCGCTTCAGGACCCTCAATACGACTCTGTTGGATCTGATTAAGTTTTCGTACGATTTGCAGGATAAGCAGGTGGTGGAGGCGCCCGCCTGGGTGGCGACCGATAAATTCGATGTAAGCGCGCAGCCTGATATCCCGGGGCTGCCGAATGAGCGCCAGCTAAAGAACATGGTGCAGAAACTGCTGACCGATCGCTTTCAGTTGAAGTTCCACGACGACAAGCGCGAGCTTTCGGCTTACGTGCTGCGCGTGAGCAAGGATGGCCCGAAGATCAAGAAGAGTGAAAGCCAGGATGGGCTTCCGGGGTATGGGTTTCGCGGGCTGGGAATATTGTCAGTGAACAACTCAGATATGGACGGCTTTTGCCGCATGATGCAGGCCTCTGTTCTTGACCGCCCCGTGGTGAACCAAACGGCACTCGAGGGCCGTTGGAGCTTTCTGCTGAAGTGGACACCGGATGAATCGCAGTTTGGAGGCAAGATGAAAATGCCTGAACCTGCGGCTGATGCGCCTCCTCCCTTGTTTACAGCCATGCCGGAGCAGCTGGGATTGAAGCTTGATGCGGAGAAGGCGCAGGTGAAGACGATGGTGATCGACCACGTCGACAAGCCGAGCGACAACTGATCACAGCCAGTGAAGAGAGGATAAGGATATTGCGATTTCATCGGGCCGGGATGGTATTGGCGTTGAGTTTGTCCGTGGCGGGCGGGGTGGCGCAGGTGCCTGCAGACGCAGCGAAGACGGCGATTCCGAATGCTGTTTTCGACGTGTCGACGATGAAGCCAAATCATAGCGAAGATGGCTCGGTGAACGTCAACTGGGGCGAGAATACCTACACCGCGAAGAATGTGCAGGTGGATAGCTTGCTGAGTGTGGCCTTCGGCGTTCGGGAAGACTTGATCACGGGCTTGCCAGCGTGGGCGAAGTCGATGCATTTCGACATTGTGGCGAAGGCGACCGAGCTGGACCCCGAGACTGTAAAGAAGTTGACGAGAGAGCAGCGTCGCGAGTTGATGCAGGGCATGATTCTGCATCTGCTCGAGGAACGGTTCCACGTGAAGACGCATACGGAGATGAAGGAGCTTCCGGTGTATGACCTTGTGATTGCGAAGGGCGGGATCAAGTTCGACGGAGCAGGAAAGAAGCTTGGTGTGGAAGGATGCAAGGGCTGGATGATGTCGAGTGATAACGACATGAAGCTGCAGTGCGTGCCGATAGATATGCTGGCGTCGAATCTTGAGTACCGCGCGGAACGCACGATCATCGACAAGACGGGTTTGCCGAAGGATGTTGGCTATGACATGGAGTTGAAGTGGCGGCGCGAGACGGAGGGTGCGGCCTCCGATGCAGATCTGCAACTGCCGACGCTGTTCGATGCCTTGCAGGAACAGCTGGGGTTGAAGCTGGAGAGTTCGAAGGGGCCGGTAAAGACGCTGGTCGTGGATCAGATGGAGAAGCCGACGGAGAACTAATGGCGAGTGTTGTTAACCGCGGTGATTGCTGGCGCGTTGTTCGAGCAAGTTGAGGATTGAAAGATGAAGGGTCGAGCGAAGAGAACATTTGGATTGGCTTTGATGCTGGCCTGTGGCGGTCTCAGCCTTTGGGCGCAGGCACCTGCGGCGGAGACGAAGCTGCCTGTTTATGAGGTATCGACGGTGAAACCAAACAACACGGCGAGTGGATCGACGACGATCAGCATTGACGATGGGTTGCTGAAGGCGACCAACGTTTCCATCAAGATGATGATCGATGCGGGCTATGGCATCAAGCCGAGCCTGGTGTTCGGGTTGCCGGGGTGGGCGCAGTCGCAGCGATATGACATTGTGGCGAAGGTAGTGGATGCGGATAAGGCCGTGCTGGAGAACCTGACGCGCGAGGAGCGGCGCGCGATGATTCGGCAGTTGATTATTGAGCGGTTCCAGATGAAGACGCACATCGAGGTGAAGACGCTGCCGGTCTATGACCTGGTGGTGGCGAAGGACGGCCTGAAGATTCAGCCGACCCCGAGGGTGGATGGTGTGGAGTCGAAGGATGAGAACACTAACGTCAACAATCAGAGCCTTACGGCGAAAGGATGCAAGATGGTGACGCTGGCCAGCCTGCTCGCCGATCAGGTGGAGCGCAAGGTGATTGATAAGACGGGGCTGCCGGGTGGCTATGACGTGAAGCTGCAATGGCACGGCGACGATGCGCCGAAGGGCGATAACGGCGCGGAGGATCTGCCGGATATTTTTACTGCCGTGCAGGAGCAGCTGGGGTTGAAGCTCGAGGCGGACAAAGGTCCCGTCGAAACTCTCGTGATTGATCACATTGAAGTGCCTACGGAGAACTGATACGCGATGGCGGGATGGTTGCTGCGACCCCAGTTGAAGAGATATGGCTATCTGCTGAGCGTGCTCCTGTGTGTTGGGGCGGCGAGCGCGACGGAGTATCACGGGCGCGTGCTGCTCGGTGGCGTTCCGATTCCCGGCGCGACGGTGACGGTGACGCAGGGGACGCAACATCTGAGCACCACGACGGACAGCCAGGGACTGTATGAGTTTCCCGATCTTGCGGACGGTGCATGGAAGCTCGAGATTGAGATGCGCGGGTTCGCGAAGCTCGACGGGGACGTGACGATCGCGGCAAACGCGGCACAAGGCGAGTGGGATTTGAAGCTGCTGAGTCTGGACCAGATGCTGGCCGAGACGAAGGTGGTGCAGCCTGAGGCGAAGCCACTGCAGCCGCGCGAGGTGCTCCCAGCTGCTACGACTGGTCCAGTGAAGGCGGATGCAAGGGCAGATGCAAAGAAGGGCAAGGATGAAGGTCCGGTTGCTGCGCCTGCTGCGGAGGAGGCGGAGCGGCCATCGGACGGCCTGCTGATCAACGGCAGCGAGAGCAATGCCTCGACGTCGCCGTTCAGTTTGTCACCTGCGTTTGGCAATCGCCGACCGGGTGTGAAGGGTTTGTATAACGGTGGTATCGGTGTGATTGCGGACAACTCAGTGTTCGATGCGAAGCCGTATTCGCTATCGGGGCTGCAGATTCCGAAGGATGCTTATAGCCGCGTGACGATGCTGCTGACGCTGGGGGGACCGATACGGATTCCACCGCTGTTCTATCACGGGCCGAACTTCTTTCTGGCGTATCAGTGGACACGGAACAAGGATGCATCGACGGCGCAGGGGCTGGTGCCGGATGTTGCCTATCATCAGACTCCGTTTGACTGCGTGGCGAATAACTCGTGTGCGCAGGGAGCGACGCCCACGGCGGTGACGGTGCCGGGACCGCAGATTTATGTGCCGAGCACGTTAGCGACGAATGCGTTGCCGGCGATCTGTGGGGCGCCGGGAAGTCCGTTTGTGGGCAACGTGATTCCGGCGGCCTGCCTTAGTTCTGCGGCGCAGCAGCTGTTGAGTTTGTACCCGGCACCGAATGTGACGGGCAGCTCCATCTATAACTATGAGCGCGGCATTGTGACGAACTCGCACGATGATGCGCTGCAGTCGCGCTTGAATAAGTCGATTGGACGCAGAGATCAGCTGTATGGCGGCTTTGGGTTCCAGAGCATTCGCAGCGACAGTGTGAACCTGTTCAACTTTCACGACACGACGAACACGCTGGGCATCGATACGAATGCGAACTGGTCACACCGTTATGCGCACCAGATCTTTGTGTTGCTGGGCTATCACCTGACGCGACAGCGGACGGAGACGCGGCCGCAGTTTTCGCATAGCGCGGACATCTCGGGGAACGCTGGCATCACGGGCAACGATACGGACCCGACGAACTGGGGGCCACCGACGCTGTCATTTTCAAGCGGCTATGCGGGGCTGACGGATGGTATCAGCGCGTTCAACCGCAACCGCACGGATGCGACGTCTGCGAAGGCGGATACGACGCGCGGGCGGCATACGATTACGGTGGGTGGAGATTTCCGGCGGCAGGAGCACAACCAGTTCGCGCAGCAGAATCCACGCGGAAACTTTACGTTTACGGGTGCGGCGACTTCGGCTACGGGTGCGACTTCTACGACGAGCGGCTCGGACCTTGCGGACTTCCTGGTGGGTGTGCCGGACACGAGCGCGCTGGCGTATGGCAATCCTGATAAATATTTTCGGCAGTCGGTATATGACCTTTATGTGAATGACGACTGGCGCGTGCGGCCGGAGCTGACGATCAAGGTGGGCATGCGCTGGGAGTATGGTGCTCCACCGACGGAGTTGAAGGGGCGGCTAGTGAACCTGGATGTGGCAAGCGGGTTCAGCGCGGTGACTCCGGTGCTGGGGAGCAGTCCGAAGGGCGCGCTTACGGGGATGAGTTACCCGACGTCGCTGGTGAATCCGGACAAGCGAGGGTTTGAGCCGCGCATCGGTGTGTCGTGGCGACCGATTCCGGCGTCGACGCTGGTGGTGCGGGCGGGGTATGGCATCTACGACGACACGTCGGGGTATCTGACGAGCGCGGAGTCGATGTCGCAGCAGGCTCCGCTGTCGACGAGTGTGAGTGTGTCGAACTCGGCGACATGTTCGCTGACGCTGGTGGTGGGCTTCCGCAATTGTGCGGGGACGACGCCGGATACCTTTGCGATCGATCCGAACTGGCGGGTGGGGTACGCGCAGGCGTGGCAGCTTTCAGCGCAGAGAGACCTGCCGCAGGCGCTGGTGATGACGGTGACGTACTCGGGGATCAAGGGCACCCGCGGGATGCAGGAGTTTCTGCCGAACACGTATCCGATTGGAGCGACGAATCCGTGCCCGCAATGCCCGGTTGGGTTTATCTACCGCACATCGAATGGGAACTCGACGCGTGAGGCGGGCGAGGTGCAGCTGCGGCGACGGCTGCGGGCTGGCTTTACGGCGTCGGTGGATTACACGTTCTCGAAGTCACTCGATGACGACTCGCAGGTGGGGTCGCAGGGGCATGTGGTGGGTACGGCGGTATCGTCTGCGAGCAGTTCGAGCGAGGGTGCGACGACGGCCTCGCCGGTGGTGGCGCAGAACTGGCTCAATCTGCGGGCGGAGCGGGAGCGGTCGACGTTCGATCAGCGACATCTGGTGAACGGGCAGATTCAGTACACGACGGGCATGGGCGGCGGCACGCTGCTGACGGGTTGGCGCGGACGTGCCTTCAAAGAGTGGACGGTGCTGGCGCAGTTCAGTGCAGGCAGCGGCTTGCCGGAGACGCCGATTTATCTAGCGGCGGTTCCGGGCACAGGTGTGACGGGGACGATTCGACCGAACCTGACGGGCGCGCCGATTCATGTGCTGTCGGACGGGCGATTCTTGAATGCGGCTGCGTATACGGCTCCGGCTGCGGGGCAGTGGGGGAATGCGTCGCGCGACTCGATCACGGGGCCGGGAACTTTCAGCTTGAACGGGTCGCTGGCACGGACGTTCCGGCTGAAGGCGCCGTTCAATCTGGATGTGAAGCTGGATGCGCAGAACCTGCTGAACCATGCCGTGTATACGGGGTACAACACCACGATCAACAGCACAGGCACGAATACGACATTTGGCCTGCCGACAGCTGTGAATGGAATGCGCACGGTGCAGATCACCGGAAGGTTGAGGTTCTAAGCCGATGATACGGATGCAGAGATCGTGGTGGCTATCGACAGGGCTGAGTGCAGGGCTGGTTGTGCTGAGTGGCGTGGCGGCAGCGCAGCAGATCGGCACGAACAAAGCGGAGGGCAAGGCGGACACGTACACGCTGTCTGTGAAGTCGCAGCTTGTTGTTGAGACGGTCGTGGCGAAGGATAAGTCTGGCAAGTTCATCAATGGCCTGACGGCGAAGGACTTCACGCTGACCGAAGATGGCGTGGTGCAGACGATCAAGTTCTGCGAGCACGAGCAGATGCCGACGGAGACGGCTCCGCTGCCCGTTGTGCCGAGCGACCAGGAGCAGCTGACGGTGTACAAGCGGCTGACGCGGACCTCGATTGCAGCCGAAGGACCGGCGAAGGAGAATGGTCCGACTAAGTATCAGGGACATCGGTTGCTGGCGATGTACTTCGATATGTCGTCGATGGGGCCTGAGGACCAGCTGCGAGCGTTGTCAGCGGCGCAGAAGTTTATTCGAACGCAGATGACGGCGGCCGATCTCGTTTCGATCATGCGCTTCAATGGAGGAGCGGTGGATGTGCTGCAGGACTTCAGCGCAGACCGAAACCGGCTGCTGAGTATTCTGGAGACATTGGTTGTCGGTGAGGGACAGGGCAACAACGATTCGATCGACGATGCGAGTAGCGCGGACACCGGTGCAGCTTTCGGGCAGGATGACAGCGAGTTCAACATCTTCAACACTGATCGACAACTGGCTGCACTGCAGACGGCGGCGCAGATGCTGGCGAGCATGAATGAGAAGAAGTCGCTGATCTACTTTGCGAGCGGGTTGCGACTGCGGGGTGTCGATAACCAGGCACAGCTGCATGCGACGGTGGATGCGGCGGTGCGTGCGGGTGTGGCGTTCTGGCCGGTGGATGCGCGCGGATTGGTTGCGAACGCTCCACTAGGCGATGCGACGCAGGGCTCGCCGGGCAATCAAGGGATGTATTCGGGCGCGGGTGCGCAGGCGGTGACGGACAACTTTCAGCAGTCGCAGGACACGATGTACTCACTGGCTGCGGATACGGGTGGCAAGGCGTTCCTCGATAACAACGATCTGGCGCGCGGTATTGTGCAGGCACAGCAGGCGATTACTGACTACTACATCATCGGCTACTACACGACGAACTCTACGCCGAACGGGCGCTTCCGCAAGATCAAGCTGACGCTGAACAAAGACAGCGGAGCGGCGCTTGAGTATAGGCAGGGTTACTACGCGAATAAGGAATTCGCGCACTTCACGGAGGCAGACAAGGAGCGGCAATTGGAGGATGCGCTGATGCTGGGCGATCCGATGACCGAGCTGACGATCGCGATGGAGATCAACTACTTCCAGTTGAACCGCGCGGAGTACTACGTGCCGATCATGGTGAAGATTCCGGGACGTGAGCTGGCGCTAGCGAAGAAGATGGGAGCGGAGCACACGCTGATCGACTTTGTGTGCGAGGTGAAGGATGAGCTGGGCGGGATCACGGTCAGCAATGTGCGCGACAGCGTGAACATCAAACTGAACGAATCAACGGCGGCCGACCTGGCGCATCAGCCGATCGAATACGATGCAGGCTTTACGCTTACGCCGGGCAAGTACTCGATCAAGTTTTTGGCGCGTGATGACGAAACGGGGCGCATCGGGACGTATCAGGGATCGTTTGTGATCCCGAACCTGAACAAAGAGGTGACGCGACTGCCGATCAGTTCTGTGGTGCTGAGCAGCCAGCGCGTCGATAGCAAGGATGCGCTGTATAACGCGACGCATGGCAAGGATGCTGCGAAGAACGACGCAGCAAATCCGCTGGTTGAGGATGGTCGCAAGCTGATTCCGAGCGTGACGCGGGTCTTCAGCGTGGACCGCGATCTGTATGTGTATCTGCAGGCTTATACGAAGGGCGCGGCTGCGCCAACTCCTGCGTCCACATCTACCGCCACGCCTGCGACGCCCACAGCTCCCGATACACCGGTGCTGGCTTTTGTGACCTTCTATCAGGACCGCAAGAAGGTCTTTGAGACGGCGCCGACAGCCGTGCTGCCTAAGCCGGGCACGCGGTTGGGTGTGGTGCCGCTGAGCTTCAAGGTTGGTCTGGGCAGCCTGGCGCCGGGCAGATATGACTGCCAGGTGAGTGTGATCGATCCGGTGAAGGGCAAGGTCACTTTCCGCCGCTACCCTATACAGCTTGTGCGCTAACGCCGTTGGTTGTCGCCTCATGTCTGCACTAGACTTGTTCAGACGTGATGACGAAGAAACTTTCTCTGCCGATAGAACCGGGCCGCCCTGTGAGCTTGAAGATGCTCGCAGCGTATCTCGACCTGAGTGCGGCTACGGTGTCGTTCGTACTGAACGACGCGCCCAACCGCTCGATTCCAGAGAAGACGAGGCAACGTGTTCGCGATGCTGCAAAGAAGTTCGGCTATCAACCGAGCCACATTGCGCGATCGCTGCAGGGGCGTCGCACGCACACGATTGGCATTCTGCTGCCGGAGATCGGGAACGGTTATCACTCGCAGGTGCTGAGTGGCGCGGCGGATCTGCTGATGAAGGAAGGATATTTCTTTCTCACGGCACATCATCGCCATCGCGCTGATCTTGTGAGCAAGTATCCGGGACTGCTACAGGCGCGCGGGGTGGAGGGTCTGCTGCTGATCGATACGCACTTTGAGGAAGCGTTGAGCTGTCCGGCGGTGACGCTCGCGTCACACACGGCGATCGCGGGCGTTCCCAATGTGATGCTCGACGATGAGCGGGCCGCGGAGCTGGCGCTGGAACATCTGTATGAGCTAGGTCATCGCAGGATTGCAATGATGCGTGGCCAGACGTTCAGTTCGGATTCACGCAGCCGCTGGCAAGCGACGTTGCGCGTGGCGAAGGCCCTCGGGTTACAGGTGCTGCCGGAGCTGACGATGCATCTGGATAAGGACAGCTACTCGCCAGAGCTGGGCTATGAGAGCGTGAAGGAGCTGCTTTCGCGGCACAAGGACTTTACGGCGGTGCTTGCATTCAACGATGTGGCTGCGATCGGAGCGGTGCGCGCTCTCTACGATGCGGGGCTGCACGTGCCGACGGATGTTTCAGTGGTGGGTTTTGACGACATCATGGCGGCGGAGTTTTACACGCCACGATTGACGACGATTCGGCAGCCGCTGGAGGCAATGGGGACTGCGGCTGCTTCGCTGTTGCTGAAGAAGATCGGCGGGGAAGCGGTGCCGGAACTGACGCGCATTGAGCCTTCTCTGATGCTGCGTGAATCGACTGGGCCTGTGGCGCGCGCTGTGAAGAGGGGTCGCTAGTGGCCGCGGTGACCGGGCTGAAAACAGGCAGAGTGACGGACGTGATTGTATATGCCGCGTTTGCGGGAACCGGGACGGGCGTGGTGCTGCCGGGGACCTTGCTGTCGGTGTTGCTGGCGCGGTGGGCGTTGAGCGATCAGCAGGCAGGGCTGCTGTTCTTCTTGTTCTTTGTAGGGTCCAGCATCGGCGCGCTGTTGTCTCGCGGCAGGCTATCGAAGTCGATTGCACGTGGGTGTCTGTGTATCGCGGCGGGCGTTGTGGCTTTGGCGCTGGCGTCGCGCATGGAGGTTTTCCTAGCGATGACGTTGTTTGGTGGCGGGCTGGGAGTGACGATGACCTCGGTGAGTCTGCTGCAGTCGCGGCGTCGGCCGCTGGAGCGGACGGCAGAGATGGCGCGGCTCAATATGATCTGGGCTTTTGGTGCGTTTCTTAGCCCCACACTGTTGCTGCGGGGAGCGGCGCACTGGTCCTTGCAGGCGGTGCTTTATGGGGTGGCGATTTACTTTATCGCACTGGCGCTGCTGGCGATCTTTCTGCTGGACAGCGGTGAAAGCTCAACGACGGGGCAGGGGATACCGTCGCGCTTGAGCGGCATTCGGGCGTTGCCGCTGCTGCTACTTGTGCTGGTGCCGCTGGCTACGGGGATTGAAAGCAGCGTGGGTGGCTGGCTGGAGGCTTACTCCAAGCGCTCGGGTCTGCTGCTTGGAGCGACGATCAGCACGGTGACATGTTTTTGGGCGGGGCTATTGCTGAGTCGATTGATCCAGTCACAGCGATCGCTTGCGGTCTCGACTCAGCAGCTGGTGTTGCGGGTGAGTCCGTGGCTGATGAGTGTTGGTTTGTTCGTGGTGATTGTGAGACCGCAAGGGTGGTTCATTCTCAGTGGCGCGCTGCTGCTCGGGTTGGCGATTGGGCCGGTGTATCCACTGGTGCTGTCGTTGCTGCTGGGATATGGAGAGGCTGGCAATGTGATGTTTCTTGCGGGGGGCATAGGCTCTTCAGCGTTGCCTTTGCTGACGGGGCTGGTGTCAGGCGGTACGAAGTCGCTGGCTGCGGGACTAAGCGTGCCGCTTGCTGGAAGTGTCGTGATGGGTTTGTGCGCTGTGGCGTATCGCAGGCAGAGAGGCGTGGAGGCGTGAGTCGTGTGCGGTTAGTGTGCGAACCGTTGGCGGATCATGACGGTGCGATCGAGGGCGTCGGAGACCTCAAGGACCTTCAAGCGTAGATCAGGATCGATGGTGTTGACGCTGAGCCATTGATGGACGGCGGTCTGTGCCTCGGGGCTATGCTGTCCGTCGATGAAGGAGCCGAGCCATGCGCCGAGGAAGAAGATCTTGCGATGCTGCTTGATCTCGGGTAGCGCGTTGAGAGCCTGGGTGAGATAAGGGCCAGTGAGGGTCGTCTGGTTCCAGCTGTTGAAAGAGCCAAGGCTTTGGGTGATCCAGTCTTCCGGTCTGTCGGTGGAGTGCAGGTACTCAGTGAAGTAGCGTTGCTTGGTGGCGGCGCTGGGAGTGGCTGCTTCGACGGCGTAGGCATACTTCTGACCCTCGCCGCTATGATCTTTGGCTTTTTCAGTAGAGAAGAGATCGGATGCGGCAGGGTCGTTCATCGCGATGAGATGGCCGATGAGGTTCCAACGATCGAGAGGCTTTAGTGGCATGTCCGCGATTGAGAGAGTTCCGTTGAGTAGAGACTTTACCTGCGCGAGTGCATGTGGGGTTTCGGCGATGCCGGTGAAGCTGCGATAGCTGACGATGCGCAGACCGAGTGTGGAGGCGTGGAGCATGCGGTCGGAAAGCACGTCCTCTACACGGGGAAGGTATGCAGCGCGTGTGGCGTCAGACAGGTAGGCGTGCAGCGCGGTGGTGAGGTGAACGCCTTCGATGCGCGAGAGGGACTCATCGGTTTCGTGCGGAAGCGCTTTCAGCACGAGGTCGATGTAGGTGGTTGGCGAGGTCGCGGCGACGTGGACGTTGTCCCACAGGGCACCCCAAAGCATGGAGCGAAGCAGAGGGTCGGCGACACTTGCGGATAGCTGCGGGTGTGTTGTATCGAGCGCCTGGGTCGCGCTGGCTGCGCTGGGTGCATCGAGCAGGAAACGTCCATAGCCGAAGTCTCCTTCATTGGCGAAGGCCAGGGTTGGGCAGGTTTTGCCGACGGCTTCTGCGACGGGGTAAACCGCGGTGTTCCAGCGGACGTGGAGGACTTCGGCGCCGTAAGACGAAGAGAGCAGCACGTCATTCGAAATGGGCCACAGGAAGCTATCGGGTAGTACATCCTGCTGATGAAGTGTGAGCTTCGTGATTTTTCCTGCAGCACATTCGAAGTGGATTGTGACCTCCGGCATGCCGCGTTGCAGTATCCATGCCTTCGCCCAGCTGTCCACGTCGCGCTGCTGCTGATTATTTTGGGCGGCGGTGCTGAAGGCGTGAACAAGGTCGGCCCACTGTGCATTTGCGTAAGCGTGTTGCTTGAGGTAAAGGCGAAGGCCATCGCGGAAGCTGTCTTCTCCAAGGAAGAAATTCAGCTGCTTCAGCACGGACGGAGCTTTCTGGTAGACGATGGCACCGTAGGCAGACTTCGCGTCTTTGAGGTTTGCGATGTTCTGAAAGATGGGCGTGGTGCCCTGCGTCTCGTCGATGGCATAGGCTGCGGGCTTGATGTCCTCATAGAAGTGCTTCCAGGGATTCTGCGCGGGCTCGAGTTGTGCGAGAGCCTTGTAAGCCATATATTGCGCGAAGCCTTCTTTCAGCCACAGGTCATCGAACCAGCGCATGGTGACGAGGTCGCCGAACCACTGGTGGCAGGTCTCGTGAAGCACGAGGATATTGCGGCGGAAGTAGTCACTGGCTGTGGGTGCGGTGCGGAAGAGTACACCGTCTTCGTTGAGGAAGCTGGCTCCAGCGTGCTCCATGCCGCCGAAGGGAAAGCCGGGGATGAGCACGAGGTCGTACTTGGGAAAGGGAAACGGCTGAGCGAAGTAGTCAGAGAAATAACGGATGCCACTCGCGGCCATCTTCTGGACCTGCGGAGCTTCCGCTTTCGCGCGGGCGAGCTGTGACTTGCGGACGTAGAGGGTCGGCTCCGCCGCGGTGACTCCGGCGAGCGCTTCGAACGGGCCTGCGGCGAACGCGAAGAGATAGGTGCTGATGGGGCGGGTGTCGGGAAAGATGGAGATTGCGGTCGCGCCATCTCTTGTTTTGCGATCGGCGGCGGTGTTGGCGATGATCGTCCACTCGGAGGGAGCGGTGATCTGAAGCGCGAAACGTCCTTTGAGGTCGGGTTGGTCGAAGCATGGGAAGGCCATGCTGGCGTCCATGGGGACGAAGAGGGTGTAGAGGTATTCGTTGTGGTCGTCGCGATCTTCGTAGCGGGTGAAAGCTTTGCCGGAGGTCGCAACCTGGCTAATGAACGTGAGCTTGAGTTCGTTCTTTCCGCTTGCGAGTGCGGACGCCGGGAGGTTGAGATGACCATCGGTGAGAGCGGTCGGAATGGCGGTGCCGTTAAGTGAGGCCTGAGAGATAGAACCATCGCGGTAGTCGAGTGCGAGGTCGCCGGTGCCAGTGTTGGTGAAGTCGATGGTCTCCGTGCCGGGGATGACGGAAGCGTGGGGTGCCAGCTGGAATGACAGGGCGTAGTGTAGGTTCGAGATGCGCGCTGCGCGGCTGACGGCCAGGTCTTTCGACACGCCGGGACCTGGGCTCTGTGCGCCTGCGAAGGATGACGACAGGAGCAATGTGCAGGCCGTGGCGAGGGTCGAAAGGCGAAGCGGGATCATGCATCTCTCCGTGTAGTGTTTGTGGGTGTTGCGCCCCAGCCGCCGCCGCCGGGAGATTCCAGCCGAAGTAGCGAGCCATGTTTGAGGCGCTGACTGGTTTTGCCTGGAAGCTCTATGGCGGTCATTGCGCCGGGTTCGATGAGAAGCGTGTGGCCCGGTGAACCTTCTTCGCCGCCCTGCAGACCGTAGGGGCGGAACTTGCGGCGATCAGCGAGGAGGGTGACCTGCGCATCGCTTAGGATTTCGAGCTCTTTGATGAGGCCATCGCCGCCGCGATGTTCGCCTGCTCCACCGGAACTGCGGCGGTAGCCATAGCTTTTCATACGCAGCGGGTAGGCGAACTCGAGTGCCTCGATGGGCGTATTGAGCGAGTTGGTCATGTGGGTCTGCACGCCGGAAAGTCCATCCTGATGTGGGCCCGCGCCCATGCCGCCTGCGGTGGTCTCGTAGTAGGTGAAGGCAGCGCCGGAACGAGGATCGATGCCGCCGATGGTGAGGTTGCTCATGGTGCCGGCGCTGGCTGCGGGCACGCGATGGGGCGCGGCTTTGGCCAGCGCGCGCAGCAGGACGTCAACGGTGCGCTGCGACATCTCTACGTTGCCACCGGCGACGGCCGCCGGTGGTGTGGCGTCGAGCACGGTGCCGGGTTCGAGCTTCAACGTGAGTGGACGCAGGATGCCTGCGGTGGCAGGTACGTCTTCGCTGAGCAGGCAACGGAGGACGTAGTAGCAGGCAGAGAGTGTGATGGCGCGGACGGCGTTGATGCTGCCTGCCACCTGTGCGGAGGTGCCTGCGAAGTCGATGGCGATGGCACCTGCTGCTGCGTCGATAGTGAGGCTGACGGCGAGACGCACGGGAATGTCGTTTACGCCGTCATCGTCGAGCCAGTCTTCGGCTTCGTAGACGCCCGAGGGTAGCTGCTTCAGCTCGGCGCGCACCAACCGTTCGGAGTAGGCGAGCAATTCTTCGCTCATCGCTTGTAGCTTTGCCTCGCCGTAGCGTTCGACGAGCTGCAGCAGTCGCCGCTCGCCCACGCGGCAGGAACCGATCTGCGCGGCGAGATCGCCTTCGCGTTCTGCGGGCGTGCGGACGTTGAGCAGGATGAGGTGGAGCAGGTCGCGATCCGTTTCGCCGTGGCGCACAAGGCGAACGGGAGGGATGCGCAGGCCCTCCTGAAAGATCTCTCGGGCGGGGCCCATGGAGCCGGGGTACATGCCGCCTACATCGGCGTGATGCGCGCGGGCGGCTACGTAGAACGAGGGCGTGGCGAGGCCTTCGCAGAAGACGGGCTGCACCATGGTGATGTCGGGTAGATGTGTGCCGCCGCAGTACGGGTCGTTGAGTACGGCGATGTCGCCGCGTTCGAGCTTGAGCGAGGTGACGGCGGCTTCGACCGACATGGGCATGGAGCCGAGATGCACGGGCATGTGGTCGCCCATGGCGATGACGCGATGCTGGGCATCGAAGACGGCGCAGGAATAGTCGCGACGCTCCTTGATGTTGGGTGAGATGGCGGTGCGTCGCAGAGCCGCACCCATCTCTTCGGCGATGGAGTGCATAGCGCTTTGGAAGACGGCAAGCTCGACGGCGTCGATGGTCATTGTGATATCTCCACGTCTAGGATGAGGTTGCCGAGCTCGTCTACTTGGAGAAAGGCATGCGGTGGAAGCACGGTGACGGAGGTGTACTCCGCGATAAGTGCGGGTCCGGCGAAGATGTCGCCTGGATGCAGGCGGTCGCGATCGTAGACGTTTGCGGTATGCCAAGCACCTGCGAAGAAGACGCGCTGCTTGCCGCGCAAAGCCGCGCTGCCGTCGCCTGTGCGCGGAGTGGTGCGCGTGGGAATGTGGGGCTCAGAGGGAATGCGGACGCGAAGGCGAACGTTGACGATTTCGAGAGGGCGTTCCCGGTTGGCGAAGCCGTAGCGCTGTGTGTGCATGGCGTGAAAGGCTTCTGCGGCGGCTGAGGTATAGGGTACGTTCAGTTCGTAGCCCTGGCCTGCGTAGCGGAGGTCGACGCTACGTTCGAGGAGGTGGGGCTGATGGCTGAAGTCGGTTGAGCCGAGGGCTTCGAGGGCGAGGAATTCCTCTTCGAGGGCGAGAAGCTGCGATTGGGGGAGCATGACGGTGCGCGAGTAGTCGCGGACGGAGTCGGCGAGCAGGATGCCGACGGCAGAGAGTGCTCCGGGCATGGCTGGGACCATCACGCGCGGGATGCTGAGAGCGCGGGCGACGGCGCAGGCGTGCAGCGGACCGCCGCCACCGAAAGCGACGAGGATGAAGTCGCGCGGGTCGTGGCCACGCTCGATGGAGATGAGACGGATGGCGCGTTCCATCTGTGTTTCGACGACGCGGAGAATGCCTTCGGCGAAAAGCTCGGCGGAGGCGAGCGTTCCTTTGCGCGCTTCAAAGCAGTTTCTGACGCGGTCGATGTCGAGCGTGACCGTGCCGTTCATGAACTGCTCGCTATCGAGGCGACCGAGGAGAAGGTTGGCATCGGTGACTGTGGGCTCTTCGCCGCGACCAAAGCAGACGGGGCCGGGAACGGCTCCAGCGGATTCGGGACCGACGCGCAGCAGGCCGCCAGCGTCGAAGCGGGCGAGAGAGCCGCCGCCAGCGCCTGCGGTGTGGATGTCGAGCATGGGGATGTTGACGGGGACGCCTGCGACGGAGCTCTCGGTGGTGAGCGAGGGGCCTCCGCTGCGTGCGTCGGCGAGGAAGACGTCGGTCGAAGTGCCGCCCATGTCGAAGCCGAGGATGCGGTCGATGCCTGCGGCCTGTGCCATGGCCCAGGCTCCCATGACGCCGCCAGCGGGGCCAGAGAGGACGGTGCGAACAGGTTCCTTGGCGGCAAGCTGCGCACCGACGATGCCGCCGGAGGATTGCATCACCTGCACGGTGCCGTTGTGCTCGGAGCGGATGGACTGTTCGAGGCCGAGAAGGTAGCCCTGCATCTTTGGAGCGAGGTACGCGTTGACAACGAGGGTGGAGCCGCGCTCGTACTCACGGAACTCGGGGAGGATGCGATGGCCGGTGGAGACGGGCAAGCCGAGGGTGAGCAGCGCGGCCTCGACGCGACGCTCGTTCTCGGGATTGAGGAAGGCGAAGAGGAGTGAGATGGCGATGGCTTCGGCTCCACTGCTGCGGACCTGCTCGACGAGGGTGGCGAGTTCTGCGTCGGTGGGGCTGCGAAGAATCTCGCCTTCGGAGGTGCCGCGTTCAGGGATGCCGAAGCGAAGGTCCTGCGGCACGAGGCAGACGTTGGGCTCGGAGGTCCAGGCGTAGAGCTTGGGGCGTGTCTGCCTGCCGATGGCGATGGTGTCTTCGAAGCCCTGCGTCGTGACAAAGGCGACACGCGCGCCTTTACGTTCGAGCATCGCGTTGGTGCCGACTGTTGTTCCGTGACAGAGATGTGCGCGTTCGCTGCCAGAGCTGAGTTGTGCGACGCCTTGCACGACCGCGGCGCCGGGATCGTGCGGTGTAGAGCGCAGCTTGAGCACCTTCAGTTGCCCATCGACAAGCGCTACGCAGTCGGTGAAGGTTCCTCCTGTGTCAATGGCGATGCGCAAACGCTGCTCCTGAGTTGCAGATGTAAAGTGAGGCTACCTACGCAGTATGCTTGACTGTAACGCAACAATACCAGCCACGCAGGCGAGAGCTTCGCCGGATGAGGATGACCTTTGCAGATAACTCAAGGCTGGCTGAAAGCGGCATCGGCGACGCAACGGCGTGCGCTGGCGGCGGCTTCGCTGGGATGGATGCTCGACAGTATGGATGTGATGATCTATGCGATGATCCTACCCGCGGTGCAGAAGGAGATGCATCTGACCTCCGCGATGAGCGGGGCGATGATGTCGGCCACGTTGATTGCGGCGGCGATTGGTGGCATCTTCTTCGGCTGGTTTGCCGATCGCATGGGCCGAACTCGCGCGTTGAATGGCAGCATGCTGCTGTACTCCATTGCTACGATGATGTGTGGCTTTACGCACACGGCGATGGCGCTGGCTGCTTGCCGTGTATTGCTGGGGCTCGGCATGGGTGGCGAATGGGCTGCTGGTGCGGCTCTGGTGGCGGAGACGTTTCCGGCAGAGGCGCGAGGGAAGGCGCTGGCGTTTGTGCAGAGCTTCTGGGCCATTGGCTATGCGCTGGGGGCTGCGATTACGGCGGTGCTGCTGCCGCATTATGGATGGCGGGCGGTGTTCTTTGCGGGGATCATTCCGGCGTTTTTGACGCTGTGGGTTCGGCACAGCGTGCAGGAGCCTGCGTCGTTCGAGCGCGACCGTGTGGCGCGGCCGGCGGTGATGCAGTTGTTTCGCGGACCGCTGGCACATGGGACGCTGGTGTGCGCCACGATGAACGCGGCTGCACTGTTTGCATGGTGGGGATTGTTTACGTGGACGCCGCGGTTCCTGTCGCTCCCGGTGGCTGCGGGCGGACATGGGCTGAGCATCGTGAACACGTCGGGGTGGACGATTGTGATGCAGCTGGGGACGTTTCTGGGCTACATCAGTTTTGGATACATCGCGGCGCGGTTCGGGCAGAAGCGGACCTACATCGTGTTCCTGCTAATCGCGGCGGCTTCGGTGCCGGTGTTCGCTTCGGTCGCGAATCCTTATCTGCTGCTGATTGTCGGGCCGATTGTGGGGTTCTTTGGGACGGGATATTTCTCAGGCTTCGCGGTGATTGCGAGCGAGCTGTTTCCGACGCAGCTACGGGCTTCGGCGATGGGGTTTGTCTATAACGTGGGGCGGATTGCTAGCGCGGCTGCGCCGTATCTGATCGGGTTGATTTCAGAGAAGCATGGACTGGGAGCGGCGCTCACGCTGACGTCTGTGGCGTTTTTGTTGGCGGCGCTGATCGCGACGAGACTACGATCAGCGCCGCGGCTTGCTACTTCGTGAGGTGCAGCAGAAGGGATGAGTGGCGCTTTAGCGTGAAGTGGTAGTCGTCCTTGATGGGGCCGAGGTCCTTGTTGCCCCAAATGTCGTGGGCCTTCCAGCCGCTGCCGACGCCCGCTTCCTTCAGGTGCAGATGGACGCCGCGGAGCGAGGTCTCGCTTTCGCCGAAGTTGATGACGTCGATGGCGCGGCTGCCGTCAGCAAGTGGACGCGCCCAGATTTCCACGGGACCCTCAGCGTAGATGCGTTCCGCCTGCTTGCCGAGCGGGTCCTGGTCGATGGCGATGACTTCCTTGTTGGTGAGGACCGCCGTCACCTCGGGCGTCAATTCGCTGAGGTTGTTGCCAGCCAACAGAGGCGAGGCGAGCATCGCCCACATACCCATGTGAGTGCGGTTTTCGTCCAGGTTGAGCTTGCCGTTGCCGACCTCGAGCATGTCGGGGTCGTTCCAATGTCCGGGGGCTGCGTACTTGCCGAGGCCTGCCTGCTCTCGGCCGATGTAGGCCATGCGATCGAAGCTGGGGTTGATATCGCCGGTTGTGCGCCAGAGGTTGGCGCCGACTTCCGGTCCCCATTGCCAGACCTCGTCCCAGCCGTACTGGCAGAGTGAGTAGATCATGGGACGACCGGTCTTGAGGATCGCCTGATGCATTTTCTCGTAGGCGGCGCGCATCATGGCGTACTGCTTCGGGATGTCGTCAGGAGCTTCCTTGTTCTGGATTTCGCGGAAGCCGCAGAGGTCGTACTTTAGATAGTCGATGCCCCAGGAGGCGTAGAGATCGGCGTCCTGTTGTTCGTGACCGTAGCTGCCTTCGAAGTGGGCGCAGGTGAAGGGGCCGGGTGAGCTGTAGATGCCGAGCTTTAGGCCCTTCGAGTGGACGTAGTCGGCGAGGGCCTTCATATCGGGGAACTTGTCGTTGGTGTGCAGGACGCCGTTGGCGTCGCGCTTACCTTCCCAGGTGTCGTCGATGTTGACGTAGACGTAGCCTGCGTCTTTCATGCCGGAGGAGACGAGGAGATCGGCGGCCTGGCGGATGTCCTTGTCGGTGACCTTGCCGGCGAACCAGTTCCAGGAGTTCCAGCCCATCGGCGGCGTGGCGGCGAGCTTCGGTTGCTGCGCGGCCAAAGGGGAGGCGAGAGTCAGGGCGATGAGGAGAGTCGAGAGGGATCGCATGGGCAACCACTATAGTATGCAAACGCTTGCATTGGGTAGGGGTACCCCCTCTCCCCCCATACTTTAAGTCCTAAAGTCTTGATTCGAAGGGAGGTAGGTCTGGCCTTGGGTTGTACAAGTCCGAATCACTATTCAGGTTCTTTCTCGGAGGCCTATCTGAAGGATATCAAGTTGAGAGTAGTAAACATCCAATTTTCTTTCGAGTGAAAACGGCAGTGTTTATGAGGGTTTGTGGCGGTGGGGAGGGTCGGGGGGCTTGACAGGGTTTCAAAGGCGGTAGAGGAGAGAGAAGACGAGGTGGTGCGGGCGAAAAGCAGATTTCCTTCGGGAATGACAAACAAGAGCGAGATGCAGATTCCCTTCGGGAATGACAAACAAGTGCGAGACGCAGATTGCCTTTGGGAATGACAAACAAGTGCGAGACGCAGATTCCCTTCGGGAATGACAAACGAGGGCGAGACGCAGATTGCCTTCGGGAATGACAGGGAAGAGTCAGTGGGATGGCCAGGATTTGTTGGGGGTGGCGGACATTTTGAAGATGAGGGTGCCGCCGGAGGTGAGCTGGTCCTGGGTGAGGTAGTAGGTGGTAAGGGGTTTGCCGTTCAGGGTGGCGGACTGGATGTAGGTGAGGCCTGAGCTTGCGCCCCTGGCTTCGATACGCAGGTGTTTGCCGCTGGGAAGGTTGAGGGTGGCGCTGTCGACGAGGGGAGTGCCGATCTCGTAGTTTGGGGTGCCGGGAGTGACGGGGTAGAAGCCTAGCGCGCTGAAGATGTACCAGGCGGAGATCTGGCCGCAGTCGTCGTTGCCTGCGATGCCGTCGGGGGTGTTCTTGTAGACAGAGTCGGCTACGTTGCGGACGCGGAGCTGTGTCTTCCAGGCGGCGTCGGCGTGGTCGTAAAGGTAGGCGATGTGGTGGCTGGGTTCGTTGCCGTGGTCGTAGAATTTCCCATCGAAGAGCTCGTCGAGTTTGACGATGAAGGGCTGTTTGCCGCCGAGCAGGTCGATGAGGCCGGGGATGTCTTGCAGCACGAAGAAGGTGTACTGAATGGGCAGGGCCTCGGTGACGTAGGTGGCTGGCTTGAGCGGCTCGAAGGGAGTGACCCAGGTGCCATCGGCGTGGCGGCCGCGAGCAAAGCCGACGCTGGGGTCGATCACGTTGCGGTAGTTCTGGGCGCGCTTAGCGAAGAGGGCTTCGTCGTCGACTTTATGCAGGGCCTTGGCGATGGTGCCGACGAGGGCGTCGTCGTAGGCGTATTCGAGGGTTCGGGAGACCTGTTCGTTCTTGTGGAAGGCGTCGGGGATGGTGTCTTCCAGGGGGATGTAGCCGTACTTGAGATAGGACTCGAGGCCGCGGCGACCGCGTCCGTCCAGGTAGAGGTCGTGGGTAGCGGGCGAGGCTGTGGCGTTGTGACGCATGAGGCGATAAGCGTCGTCGAGGTCGAAGTCGCGGATGCCTTTGGCCCAGGCGTCGACGATGACGGCGTCGGCGTGGTCGCCGATCATCTCCGAGGTGTAGTTGGACCATGCCGGATAGATGGGAAGGAAGCCGCCTGCATCGCCCTTGGCGATGAGGGAGCGGACCATGTCACGCTCGCGGGTGGGTTCGATGAGGGTGAAGAGGGGGTGGACGGCGCGGAATGTGTCCCAGAGGGAGTAGTCGTCGTAGTAGACGTAATCCTTCGCGTTGGAGACGGCGGGGCGCTGTGTTGCGTCGGGACCACCGGAGGCGAAGGTGGGGTAGGTGCCGCTGACGTCGGAGAGCACGCGGGGTAGCTGCATGGCGTGGTACATGGCGGTGTAGAAGATGTGCTTCTGGGTGTCGGGGGCGTCGATCTGGATGGCGTTGAGGGCTTTATCCCAGGCGGAGCGGGTCTGGGAGACGACGCGGTCGAAGTCCCAGCCAGGGATCTCGGAGGCGAGGTTATGGCGGGCTTCGTCGAGGTTGGTGAAGGAGTTGCCTACGCGGGCGGTGACAGTGTCGCCGGGTTTGAGGTCGAAGGCGATGTAGGCGCCGGGAAGACCGTCGGCTGTGCCGCTTTGATCCGTGGAGCCGGGGTGAGCGGTCTTGCCTGCCCAGGTGCCGCCGATGCGGAAGGGGTGGTCGAAGCGGAGGGTGAAGTTGCCGCTGAAGCCTCCTGGCCGGCCGCTGCCGGCGTAGATGCGGCGGACTGGGGTGACGACGGTGATCTCCTGCGCGGCGAGGTCGATGTGCAGGGTGCCTTCGTTGTGGGGGGCGTTGGATTCGATGAGCAGGAGGGATTGGCCGGGCTTATTGAAGCGGAAGCGGAGGATGCCGGAGCGGGTGGTGCCGGTGAGGTCGGCGTCGATGCCGTAGTCGGCGAGGGTGACGGAGTAGTGGAAGGGGGTAGCGTGCTCGGAGGCGCGGTCGAAGGCGGAGGCGCGCGCGTCGGGGGTGAGCTTGAGGGTCGGGTCAGCTCCGGCGGGGAGGCTGATAGGCATGACGGTCATGCTGCCGTAGTCCTGGGTGCAGGAGCCGGAGAGGAAGTGGCTGGCGCGGAAGCCCTGGAGGCGGGTTTCGGCGAAGTAGTAGGGCGGGACGCACTTGATGTTGCCGGCGCGGGTTTGGGGGGTCCACTGCGTCATGGCGAAGGGGGGCGCGGTGGAGGGGAAGGTCTGGCCTTCGTTGGCGGTGCCAATGTACTCGTTGACGAAGTCGACCGGCTTTTTGGGGGCTTGCTGGGCGGGCGAAGGCGAGACGACGAGAGTGGTGAGGCACAGCAGCAAAAGAGTACGCATAAGAGAGAAGAAGTGTGGGGGAGCGAGTGGAGGACTCGCAAGTGATTTCGCTGTAAGGGGACGAGGTCTTACGGTTAGGGTTCGAGTAAGGAGTGAAATCTGCTGGAAATAGGCTGAATGGTAAGCTGAGAGACGTTCGAAAGGTGTGAGGGTATCGGCACCCATGCCTGACAATGAGAGTGTCAGGCACGGGGCATCCAGGAAAGTTCTGAAAAAGTCTGTTTGGGTTTAAACATTCGTACCCTCCGGGGCTAAAGCCCACGATTTTACAGGGCTTTCACCGTACGGGCTGAAGCCCGTACCCTTCAAAGCGGACTTAATCAGAAGCTCCCCAGATGTTCGGCGAGCTTCGAAAGGACTACGAGGCGTTTTATGGCGGTGCGTGAACCAGGTGTGCGGGAGAAGGGGGTGCTCGACGCCGAGGCATGCTGGGAGGTGTTGCAGCGGGTGGTGGGAAGCCCACAGCTGCGGCGCGCGGCTCGGATGCGGGAGTTTTTGCAGTTTGTGGGACAGCGCACGTTGAAGGACGGCGTGGAGCAGGTGCAGGAGCAGGAGATCGGCTCCGAAGTGTTCGGGCGCATGGTGGGGTATGACACGAGCGTGGACAATATTGTCCGTGTGAATGCGACGGACCTGCGCAAGCGGATTGAGGACTACTTCACGAACGACGGCGCGGACGAGCCGCTGGTGTTCGAAATTCCGCGCGGAAGCTACATGCCGGTGTTTCGGTATCGGCATCCGCAGGTGGAAGAGGCAGTGGCTGCTGCCCCGGTGGTGGGTGCTGCGACCGAGGTGACGGTTGTCCCGGCGAGCCCGGCTATTGCCACCAGCGGATGGATGCGATGGGCGTGGGGAGCGACTGCGGTGGTGGTTGCCGCGCTGGCGATTGGCTGTGCGGTGCTGTGGGTGGAGAACCAGGAGTTGCAGAAGCCACATTATGCTTCGCGGGATACGCCGGCGCTGGCTTCGTTCTGGGGAGCGTTCCTGGGCACGAAGATCAATACCGATGTGATCCTTGCAGATACGTCGTTTTCTCTGGTGGAAGATATTACGCAGCAGCCGATTGCGCTGGATGCCTATCTGGATCACAGCTATATGAGTCAGATTCAATCGACCGCGCTGAGTGCGGACAGGCGGGCGGACCTGCAGATTATTGCGAACCGGACCTCGGGCAGCCTGGGGGACTTTCGGGTGGCGCAGCGGGTGATTGCGCTGGATCCGACGGCGAAGAATCTGCATGTGTACTATGCGCGGGACTACACGCCGCCGCTGCTGAAGCAGGACAACCTGATCCTGATTGGGGGGCCGAAGTCGAACCCGTGGCAGGGACTGCTGAAGGACCAGCAGAACTTTACGATCGGTGTGAACCTGGAGAAGAACTTCTCGTATGTGATCAACCGCGCTCCGGCGAAGGGTGAGCAGGCGACGTACGTGGTGCCTTCCAATTCGACGGCGACGGTGGGTTACAGCGTGATCACGTTTCTGCCAAACCCGGACCATACGGGCAAGGCGCTGAGCATCGCCGGGGTGGATGGGCAGGCGACGGATGCGGCTGGGGAGTGGCTGACTTCGGAGGAGGCGTTGGCTAATTTAAAGAAGCTGTTGAAGGTTGATACGCTGCCGTATTTTGAGGTGGTGCTGAGGACGACGCATTTGAACAGCACGCCGATGAGCGCTGAGGTGGTGGCGTATCGGGTGTATCAGAGGTAGGGAGTTGGGAGTGGGAAGTGGTTTTTTAGCGAGATGGTGGTGGGACGGGGTAGGCGGGCGGGGTGTCGGGGTAGGTGATGGTGAGGTGTTGGAAGACGACGCCGGGGTCTCGGTAGATGAGGCGGAGTTTGTGGGAGCCTGCGGGGAGCTCACCTAGAGGAAGTGTGAGGACGGCTGCGTTTCGGAGGACGTTGGCGGCCCAGGTGGGGGCGGTGTTTTCGTGCCACTCGCCAGTAGCTCCAGGGTCGAGGGTTTGCGGAGCGCCGCCGTCAAGAGAGACATCGAAGCTGAGGTGATGGTCGGCATCTACGGGGAAGGTCGGCAGGGTGTAGATGGAGAGTTGCGCGGGCTGGGTGCTGGTGGTGGTGAAGGTGTATTCGAGCCACGGTGCGGGACTGCTGGGGGTTGCGGCGTTTGCGAGGAGGCCGGGAGATCCGTAGGCCATGGAGGTGCCGGTGATGCCGAGATCGGCGAGGGTGTTCCAGCGGTCGGCGGTGCCGTCCGACTTGGCGGAGTAGAGCGCGGCGTTGAGGGAGATGACGTCGCGTTCGGCTTTGGGGGAAGCGGGTGCGCCCCACGAGGTGGGAAGGGGCTTTGCGGCGTCGGCTGCGGTGGCGAGGGTGGGCATCTCGAAGACGTGGCGATTGCGCGGGGCGGAGGACATCATGCCGTCCCACTTGCTGGATTGAAGCGAGTTGTACTGCGCGGTGAGGGTCTGGATGCGGTCGTAGGCTGACTGCGAGGTTGCGGCGTCGGTGGCGAGGGGCTTGTGCTCGTGGGCGTCGAGGTAGGTGCGGTCGGCGGCGAGGAACTTTTCGTTCTGCACGGCGGAGGCTTCGATGGGGTAACCGACGAGTTCGAACCAGGCGTCGCGATAGGCGGCGGGGAGTGACGAGGCGAGGGTGGTGGTGTCGTGAGCGAGGCGCTGCCAAGCGGCGTCGCGGGTGGCGTTCTGATTGCCCCAGGCGAGCGGGTTGAAGGCGGTGCGGTTGATGCCGTCGTCGTAGCCGTTGAAGCCCATGAACTCGGGCTTGCGGACGAAGTTGAGCTGGTAGTAGCGGTCGAGCAGGCTGGCGATGGAGGGGGCGAGGGTGGCGGGGAACTGCTCGGCTGCCCAGGCGGTGAGGAAGGTCCGCTGGTCGATCTTTGCCATGGCTGGCTCGTTCCAGGCGAGCTGCATGAAGTAGTCGATGTCGGTCTCGGCGGGTTTGATGTCGCCGACGTTGAGTACCCAGTAGCGGCGGGCGTTGTGGTCGAAGGCCTTGGTCATCTCTTCGCGGATGAGGGCGGGCGGCGTGGACGAGAGCCACAGGTGATCGTGGGGGAAGCCCCAGTAGGAGACGTGGTAGTAGATGCCGGAGCCGCCCGGACGCTGCTGCTCGGCTGTGGTGGGGAGCTGGCGGATGTAGCCGTAGTTGTCGTCGGTCCAGCCGAGGGTGACATCGTCGGGAACCTTCATACCGGCGCGGTAGAGTTCCAGAGATTCCTTGTAGAGCCAGATGACCTGTGGGATTTTGGTGACGTCGAGGTTGACGTGTCTGGCGAGGAGGTCGCGCTGGTCGTGCATGACCTGCTCAACGAGATGGGCTTTCGTGATGGCGTCGCCGGTGGCTTCGAGGCCGGTGTCGTGCACGCCGCGCATGCCAACGGTGTAGAAGTTTTCGAAGTGGCCGTTTTCGACAAGGCGCTTATCCCAATAGGCGTCGATGGCGGGCTTGTTGAGCTGATAGTTCCAGGGGCCGTCGGTCTTTTCGTTCCACTCGCCTACGTTGTTGCGGAGGAGGGCTTCGGAGTGCGAAGAGCCCATGACGATGCCCCACTTGTCGGCTAACTTTGCGTTGGCGGGCACGGCGTTGAAGGCGAGTGTGCCGGGGTGCATGGCTGGCCAGAGCGAGTTGGCGTGGAGGCGCAGCAGGAGTTCAAAGACGCGGGCGTAGGTATTGGGGCCGATGTTGTGCAGCGATGGGTCCATCGTCTTCGCGGCCCAGGGACGCAGGCCCCAGTCCTCGTCGTTGAGGAAGATGCCACGATAGGGGACGCTGGGTTCGGGTTGGAGCTCGTTGTGCGCGGTGATAAAGACGGCGTCTTGGTGCGGGACGGGGACATCGGCCCACCAGTTCCATGGGGAGACGCCCATCTGCCGCGAGAGTGAGAAGAGAGCAAAGGCTGCACCGCGGCGGTCGCTGCCAGCGATGACAAGCGCGTGCTTGATGCCGGGGAATGGTTTGTCGAGGGTGGTGGTGAGTGCGCTCTCCCACTTGTGATCGATGGAACTGGTGTTGAGTTTGTGTTTGTTGGAGAGGTCGTCGATGAGCGGGTGGCCGGAGGTGCCGATGAGGATGAGATTGTCGGCGCTGGACGGCAGCGTGGTGAGGATCTGCGGCTTGCTGCCTGTGACGCGCTCGATGTCGGAGACGAAGGCTTCGACAGGAGCCGCGAGGGTGCCGGCTTCGGAGGGGTCGAGGTAGATGGCGGTGGTGTGGCCGTGGTCGGCTAATGCGATGTCGCCGGAGGTGTGGTCGAAGTGGACCAGGGTGGAATGCGGGAAGGCCTGGGCGAACGAGACGGGCGAGGCGGTGAGGATCAGGGCTAGAGTAAGGCGTCGCATTGAGGTTGATTGTAGCGGGACGCCGGGAACCCGAAGGGGTCCCTCTGTGGCATGGTTGCTGTGGGTGGATAGGAAGAGGCGCGGTTCTCAGGACCAGTTCCGGCTTCTCCGGCGTGGAGGAAGGCGTGGCTTGTTGTCGCAGGTGGGGAAGAGCGGCGCGTCGCTTCCCAGAAGCCGACATACCGGGACTAATCCGGCATCACTGTGAAATAGCCACGTCTAATCCTTCCCGACCGGCCCACTCATGCAGAAGCTTAAGGGGCTTGCCGGAGGCTGAGCGGTTCGCCTTACCGCGAGCTTGAACGACTGCACGTTTCTTCGGGTCAACTTCG
>NZ_JAGSYC010000018.1 GCF_025685545.1 Granulicella paludicola
CCACTTCTATCTGCCGCAGCAGGTTCACTACCTGCTCAGGCGTATGCTTCTTCCGCCGTGCCATCGTTCGCTCCTTGATTGCCAGTTTCTATCAAAGCAACTGGTTCAAAAAACGCCGGGCACTCCAGACGGCCCTACGCAATGTGCGTGAGCAACCCAGACGTTCGAGACGGGCTGCGTTGTCGAACTGATCGTGTGCGAAGGGAATAACGAGCTGCGGTATGCCTTGCGCGAGCGCATGCGACGCGGTGCCAATGCCGCCATGATGAACGAGAGCCTTTGCATGCTGCAATAAGAGGCTGAGAGGAACGTATTCGCGCACGAGAATGTTCGTACCGAAAGGCGGAAGTTTGGCGCTGCGCTTGGCCAAGAAGATGCCTCGTTCGCCAAGCCGCCGGAGACTGTCGTTCGCAACGCCGAAATACGTAAGCTCGTCCACGTGCGTAGAACCCGGAGTAAAGACGACGGGCTTCTGCCCTGCCAAGAGAAATGTAATAAGTTCCTCATCAAGGGTTTGCGAAGCAGACCGGTCATAAAGCGGAAAGCCTGAGAGGCTAACCTTCGCAGGCCAGTCCGTTTGGATGGGCGCAAACCAATCGGGGAAAAGCCCCAACACACCTTGAGGCGAATGTACCCATTGACCCAGAACATGCTTGACGCGAGGTAGCCCCATCTCTTTGCGCACCGCGTTGAGTTCAGGACCGCAAACGCTATCGAGCACCACTCGTTCGATAGCCCATAGAAGCACAGCACGGAGGCGATAAGGCCACCAGGCCGGTACGACAAAGCGTTTATGTACCGGAGGGAGTTTGGCAGAGAGAAACGTGGACGGTGAAACCTGCACCGACACATAGGGAATGCCGTACTTTTCCTGCATCATGCGCGCGCCGAAGGCCCAGAGGGAGCCAACCATAATTGTGCCTTCGCCGACCTCGCGATGCAGGATCTCCAAGAGCGGTCGAAGGAAGGAGGACATCGTTTTCCATAGAACGCGAAAAGACGTGCGCGGATCCCAAAGGGCCGGATCGTTCATGGCGCGGTGGTACTCATCGGCGGTCCCAAGGGGAACGATAGGCAAACCGGCGGAAGTGACAACGTCTTCAAACGCAGGGTTCGTACAGAAGGAAACGCGATGTCCCTCAGCAGCAAAGCTTCTTGCCATACCAACGAAGGGATGAACGTCACCAGCAGAGCCGATTGCGATGATAAAAATGTGCAATCTACTCCACAGCCTCCGCCACAGCGAGGTTTGTATGGAAGGCGGCTGCGAAGGACATCGGCTCTACGGTATCCGTCGCTTCGCCGAACATCCAGCCTCGGACGATGTGGCTAACCTTCTTCCATAGCTGTCGGCTTTCGAGGTCAAGGAAATGACCCGCGCCTTCAACGACTGCAAATTCGCTTCGGGCAATGTGGCTGGCGAGCGAGCGCGCCTCCTGCGGCGTCGTGTATTCGTCAAGTTCCCCATTCATAAAGAGGACGGGAATTCCGATCGAAGAGAAGCGTTGCATATACTGCTCGCGATCAAGATCGAAGATTTGATTGATATGGAAGATCAACTGCTCTTCGTTCCCGCCGAGGCTTTCGATCAGGTAGCGAAAGTTGTGTGTCTTTACCAGCGACGACAGGTAGCGGCCAACGGTGTTGTTGAGTAAATGGGCGGCACTCGAGAGGTCTCCACATTGCAGAAAATTTCGTGCTCCAGTCATGTAATCGTGCATTGCTGGATTGATAACTGGTGAGAACGAAGCGATGATGGCACGCTCCATGCTGGCAGGGCGGCGCGCGAGCGACAGCAGCGACGAAACGCCTCCCCACGAGACAGACATAAGATAATTCACCTGATAGCGCTCAAGGAGTTCGAGGAGGATCTCAACTTCATCATCTTTTGAAAGCACCGTGCTGTCGGGATTGTGTTCCTTGGATTGTCCTGCATAGGGCAGATCGAAGAGCACCAGGTTTACATGCTCTTTGAGGTACCGTACGGTCTGGTTGAAGGAGCTTGTAGTTGCGAAAGCACCATTCACTAGAATCAAAGTCTTCTCGCGGTGCACCTGTTTGTAGTGCTCCACGTAGATGCGATGCTTACCCAGCACTTCAATGACAACGGCTTCAGGTTTCATGCATGGATCTCCTATGCACTCAGCAAGATTGGTTGAATGCCATGGGTGAGATGAGTTGTAGAGGAGACTAGGAGAAAGTCTTTGATACAAGGAAATTGCGTCGATTGCGCCTAGCGCTTTGCTTATAGGTGACCGATCTTGATTTTTTTGTGACGATGTAATGCGACACTAGTGCAAGCACATTGAGAGCCGCCTTGACTTGAATCAAGCGGCCGTTCGCAATAGCGAAAATTCTTGTTCGTGTTATCCCGCGACATAACTAAGGGCAACGACTCGAGTTGAATGTGTTCCCTTGATATCCCAAGGTCACTCCGTCAGCAGTCGCCAAAACGAAGGCCAAACGTATCTATCACCTTCGCCAATATCAGCAGGGATTCCGCAGATCACTTTGAATACTGATCCGCTGAAACAGCTTCAAGCCAATCCACCGCTTCGCCATCAACGGTTTTGGTGATCGCAATGTGCGACATGCGAGCTGAGCTAAGGTCCCGTGCCGATGCTTCTCAACGGGCTCAAAGAAGACGTCGGTCGCGCAAGGCGGTAGAGCAACGCAAACCCTCTCCCCGACTGACATCGGCAAGGAGTTGGTGGCCTGGGCTTGCGATCCAGACCGCGCATCCAACATTGGGATCGACCCCTTCCGGTTGCGCGCAGGAATCTGGAACTCTGAGCGGTCTCCCTCCGCAAACTGCGTGCGATTTTTTCGCTGCTAGTGCTTCGCCGAGTGACAAATCGCCGAGCCACTCATTAAGGCAGCTGCGGCTGGAAACGTGCATTGACCTGATATCGGCAACGCAGACTCTTCTACCTTGCTGTTTCTCGCTAAGCGGTCGGTGACCTTAAAAATCGCAGAAGCCGGGATGAGGTTTAGAGGCTGATTTCCGTCATCAGCCAAGCCCGAGCCATCTTCCAGCCGCGCATCAAGGTCTGCGGTGATACTTACAGGACTTCGGCGGTTTCTTCGAGACTGTGTTCGCCGAAGAGTTCTTCGCAAAGAGCTTTATAACGAATTGCGAATTCGAATCGTTAGGAGGATTACTACCTTACTCAGACCGACCGGGGGACCGGGTTCGCAGGCTCGGTAAGTGATCATGGCCCGCATTATCCTCCCCTCGTTAGGTTTATGAATCAGGGTCTCCACGCAAAAGCTATGGGTGAGCCTTTGTAAGGAGAGTCCAAACTGCTTCTACTGAGCGGTCGACTTCGCAAAGTTGAGGATGAGGGGTCAGTCCAGAAGCCCATGCATGAGGCAACCGAGGCGCTGTCAAAGATATTCCGGGACAATCCGTGCGGAAATGGGGCTCGATGGAAGGCGAATTGTGGGACGTGTCGCATGAACAGTTTCTCCTCAATGATCGGGTAAATACGATGTAGCTTCATGATGCGTTCTGTCAAAATTGGGCGCGAAGAAATACTTGACATATATCAATGAGTAAGTTCCGGAACCCACGCATAGTGGGTGATCGTAGGCTACATATTCGTGGACAGCGTTGCCGTCGTCGGTTTCGTGTGCTGTGTGTAGAGAGCCCTACAGACCTAGGAGCTATCGTTATGGGGACCCCGCAGCTAAATCTTTCTATCCGAAAGAATGTTGAGACTTTCTTTAGCATCTTCAATTCGACGGCAAGAGCTAAGACATATGGGGCAGTTGGCCATCTTCTGCTGCTTTTGGCAATGCTGGGTTCCACGATCGGCCTGGCAGGATGCGGCGCGGGTGGGTATCCAGGGGGTGGCATCTCCAGTCTCAATGTCAGTGCGCTCACGCTGGATGCAGGGCAGTCTTACACTATTCAGTCAACGGATGCGGGCAATTTGCCAGTCAGCTGGACACTGGCAGGTACTTGCGGAACCAATTGTGGTTCTGTGTCGAACACCACCGGAACGACTGTGGTGTACACGGCGCCTGCGGCGCTGAACGCACCGACCCAAGCCGTGCTGACGGCAAAGGTTGCAGGGACGAACAGCATGAAGTCCGTGACGATTACCGTCAACCCTGACACTGTTGTGATCGTCGGCAACGTGACCTATGTGGTCGGGGCCGCAGTCAGGATTCCTGTGACTTACACCGGCGGCACAGCCCCGGTCACTCTCAGCATTACAACGCAGTTACCCGCGGGGTTGAGCTTTAATGCGAGCACCGGACTGATCACTGGAACAGCTACGACACCTGGCAGCTATATGGTGAAGGCCCAAGCTGTGGACTCCAGCGCAGTACCTTACACCGCCGTGGCTTCAGGAATCATCACAATCACCGCTGCCGTGCCGAATATCACTCCTCTGCAACTCATGGGCGCTCCCCCTTCTGGAACAGTTGGCACGATTTATGTGTCGCAACTGGTCGCAACGGGCGGGGTACTTCCCTATCAGTTTAGCCTCGCTTCTGGTTCTCTTCCTCCCGGTATCACGTTGAGTACTTCAACCGGTCTATTGATTGGTACGCCGACGACCGCAGGCACTTACAGCTTCACGGCGGAGGTTACGGACTCGCAGGGAGATACAGCTACAGCAAACTTCAGCATTGCGATTGTCGGAGCCGGAACACCGATGGCTCTGAGCTCACCACCAAATGCGACGGTGGGTACTCCCTACACGGGAACGATCGGTGTAAGCGGAGGCAAGGGCCCGTACAATTGCGCAATCGTTGGCGGTACGCTACCCGCTGGGTTGACAGCTTCAGGATGTGTGATTTCAGGGACACCTACGGTGGCGGGGATATCCGTCCTCACCGTTACGGCAACTGACTCGAGCAGTCCGCAGGAGACGATCACCGGACCAGTCACACTTACGGTGGTGTCCTCCCCGTCTGTGCTGACGATCACTCCGCCTGCCGCAGGAACGGTCAATGTGCCGTACACCGGACTTATCGGTGTGAGTGGCGGAACTGGGCCATATACCTGTGTCGTTATGGGGGCATTGCCTGCCGGACTGACGAGTAACAACTGCACGATTGCAGGTACGCCGACCAGTCCGGGCAACACCACGGTTACGGTGACGGCGACCGATTCCAGCAACCCAAAGAACACCACTACTGCACCAGTCACCATCGTCATCAACCCGGCGTCAACACCAGGCACTCTCACACTTGCTTCGCCGCCCGCAGGTACAGTGGACACCCCTTATACGGGTTTGATCGGTGTCTCCGGAGGCAAGGGGCCTTACACCTGCACGATCGCTGGCACATTGCCCGCTGGATTGACCAGCAGCAACTGCACGATCACTGGCACACCAACGGTAGCGGGCACTACTACGCTAACGGTAACGGCTACGGATTCCAGTAGTCCGGTGCTTACCGTAACCAGCCCGGTGAGTCTGATCATCAACCCGATCTCTAAACTGACGCTAACCGGAACCCTCCCGAACGCCACTGTTAATATGCCTTATACGCAGACGTTGACGGCACAAGGTGGATTGCCACCCTACACCTACGCGATTACCTCTGGCAGTCTGCCATCGGGACTCACCTTGTCTTCTGGTGGCACGATCAGCGGAACGCCAACGGCGGTAGGCGCTTATAGCTTTACGGTGACGGCGACCGACAGCGAGAGCCCCACACCACAGACTGCCAGCCTTCCACTGATCCTGCTCGTTACATACCCATGCACATCGCAGAGTGCGGCCCTGAACGGACAGTATGCTTACCTGTTCCAGGGTTACGACGACCAACTCTTGGGTGTGCTCGCGTACCAGACTGCATCCGCTGCGAGCATCATGGCGAATGGATCGTGCGTAATCAGTGCCGGGGAGATCGACTCCAACCACCAGAACTCAACGGCGACAGGTACTATTGCCAGCGAAAATCTTATCGGCACCTACGAACTCGGTTCCGACTATCGAGGCCTGCTGACGGTCACCACAATTAATGCAGCCGGCACGGTAGACAAGACGACGACCTACGCGCTCGCGGTGAAGGCCCCGACATCACCCGCCACCACAACCACGGAAGGAAGCCTAATCGAATCGGACAGTAATACTTTGAGCGGTTCGAAGGGTTCGGGAACGCTGCTTTCACAGACGCCTTCAGCCTTTACAACAAGCCTGACAGGTAGCTATGCGTTCGGTCTCCAAGGTGATACACCCTGCTCACCGACCTGCACCGTGGGTCTGGTTGCCGGACCGGCAGCCACTGTGGGCGAGTTCACCACCAACGGTTCAGGAAGCATCACGAGCGGTATGGCCGACTCCAACGACGCGACTACCAATATAGCGAGTGCAGCCGTAAGTGGAAATTACACGACAGCCGACTCCAACGGACGTCTGCAATTGAGCATGACGACCGCTGGTACATCGGCAGCCAGTTATCCAACCGACTATGCCGTATATGTGGTGAACGCGAGCAAGGCCTTTATCGTCTCAAGGGATACCCACGCGAGTTACATCCTGCTCGCCGGCTCAGCCACGGCACAAACCCAGACGACGTTCAGCAACTCCTCCCTAAATGCCCCGTTCATCGGTTATGAGAACTCTTACTCCAACCCAGGCCTGCTTGGCGCAACATTGCAGAATGTATTGAACCTCTCCACCGCAACGATCTTCCGCGGTGTGGGTGGAACCGGATCTACAACTGGCACCTGCAACATCACCAATGTGGATACAGGTGGCGTCACCGGCCTGCTCAATGGCCTTACTGGCATTTTGGGGAGCACTACAGGTCTGTCTAACCTATTGGCAGCGTCAAGCCAGACGGGATCGACGACCTGCACCGTAGCTGCAAATGGTCGTGGTGTGCTGCAGTATCCAGAGCCGACGTTGCTCGGCATTCCACTGTTTACAGCACCCGCGCCGAGAGTGCTCTACCTGTACTCACCAAACTCCGGCTATTTCCTGGAGACATCCTATGCTGGCCTCGGCCAAATAGCGGCACAGACTGGATCACCCTTCAGTGAAGCGAGTACGTTTACCGGAACCTATGTCTATGGCATGGCACCGGCAAGCTCAGTGGCAAGCATCGATAACTCTGGCACGATCGTCTCCAATGGGAATGGAACAGCAATAGAGACGCTTGATACAAGCGTAGGCATTGGAACGCTCAACGTAGTGACTCTGGGCAGCACATCGTCGCAGACCTATACCGCACCCGATCCAACGACGGGACGGTTCACTCTGGGCAGTGGAGGGACAACCGTACTATACGCCATCACTCCAAATACCTTCGTGCTGCTGGACACGAGCGCTCTGACGACTTCGCCAGCCGTCTCCCTGCTCTATTAGCCCAGCTGCTGCAGCGGAGCGCTTGTCCTCCGCTGCAGCTTCCACTGCACCTATCGCCAGGAACGGGAAAGCCCCGAAGGAGTGAAAAGCAATGAACATAGATTCTCTGGTCCAGTTGAGCATCAAGATGCTGGCAGTCCTGCTAGTTGCGACGGGAGGCTCTCAAATATACGGTCAGGAAATATCTTCACCGGCAACTGAGGTTCCAAAGTTCGATGTGTCTCTTGGCTATAACTTTCTGAGGTCTAACGCACCGCCAAGCGGCTGCAGTTGTTTCGACGCGAACGGAGGCTACGCCTCTGCTGCATTTCATGTGACCAGGTGGCTCAGCTTTGAAGGTGAGGTCACCGGCCAGCACCAAACTAACATCAGCAATTTGGGGCAGAGCCTTACATTGCTCACCTTCGCGGGTGGACCTAAGGTTTCTTATCCTGGCCATCGTCTCGTGCCATTTGGCGAGGTGCTGATCGGCGGTGCGCATGGCAGTGATTCCTACTTCCCTACAGGGACTACTTACAGCAGCACCGCTTCCAGCCTTACCCTCTCCACAGGCGGCGGTCTTGAGGTGGGGATCAACAAACTTATCTCCGTACGCGCGTTCGACGTTCAATACCTCAAGACCGAACTGCCGAACGGGACTAACAACACCCAGAACCACCTAATGGCATCGGCCGGCATCATCTTCAAGTTCGGCGATGTCATCAAGAAACCGGCGACCATCCCGTACTCCTTCGTTCGGGAAGACAATATCGCTCTGAGTTGTACCAGCAGCGTAAGCAATCTCGATCAAGGTGACACACTCGAAATCTACGGCAGCACCCTTACCGAGCCAGACAAACTGGAGGTAACCTACGACTGGATAAGTACGGTAGGCAAGATCGTTGGGACAGGCCATCGAGTGATGCTCGACACGCAGGGTGTCCCACCGGGTAACTATCACGTGATTGGGCATGCTGTGACGGTAGGACAAAAGACCATGTCGGCCGACTGCGACATTCCTTTCCGCATCAAGACAGAGCAACAAACGGTCAAGGCACCGACGCCTGTACCGGCTGCGCCGGAAACACCTAGAGTCAAGGAGTTCCACGAGAACGTCCCGGATGCATTGTTCGACTATGACAGTGCGGCGATTCGGCCTGATACACAGACAGCCATCAATCACGCTGCTGTCTATCTACAAAGCCATCCTGATATTTATGTGATGGTAGGCGGTTATGCAGATGACCGTGGGGCTGTCGTCTACAACCTGAAACTTGGGGAGCGACGTGCAGAGGCAGCACGCATGGCACTTATCGCAGCAGGCGTGAGCCCGGAGCGGGTTCAAATCGTAAGTTACGGTAAAGAAGTGCAGGTGTGTACAGCTGAGAACGAGACCTGCAGACAGCAAAACCGTCGTGCGGCCTTCAACATGCATCCCTAATCAGAAGAGTAATGCACCCCGTTCGCAGAGGACCCATGCGGACGGGGCTCTGAGATCGTGCTCTGGTCCAGTCGGTCACCAACGAGTTGATGTCTCGGTACGGACGCCCTCTCTCTTCACCCTATCGATTCTCTCAAGAATCGCCAGAAGGCGTCGCAGGGCTCAATAAGGATGGCACCCTAATCGGGATAAACGTAGACAGTATGCGGGACATGACTGGAGCTACCATCGTATACACGCAGATAGTAGTTACGAGAGTTGCTGCTGAATAAATAGCTGTCGGAAAATACTTCTCCCTCGGAGGCAAAGCTCCTTGTAGAACATAGTATGAGAGGAACTTCCCAAAAGCTCGCCGATCTCGCGTCTATGCCGAAGACCTTCCGTAAAGAAACTTTCTGTCCCCCGCCGTATGCGGATCTACAACTCTCGATGCGGGCTGGCTTAACGCTGCGCATAGGAGTGAACCGATGAAGATCGTGATCTTGGGCGACACACACGAACAGCATCGTAAGGTCTCGGTTCCACCTTCCGATCTCCTAATATTCACGGGGGATTTCACGATTATGAGCAAGCGGCTTTCCATGATTCTTGACTTCAATGCCTGGCTAGGCGAGCTCCCACATCTCTGCAAGTTAGTGGTGCCAGGAAATCACGAATTCTTTTTGGAGGCAGATGCTTCACGACGAGCGCTATTATCGAATGCAACTGTTCTCCTGGACGAAGAAAATCACCTATAAAGAGTTGAAGGTTTTCGGTTCGTCGATTACTCCGTTATATGGCGGTGCTTTCGGCAACTCCTCTCCACGAAATAGATTTCAGCACTGGGCGGGGATACCTGAGGATGTGAACGTTCTGATTACGCACGGGCCACCTCACGGGATCTTGGACGAGGCACCTGGAACACCAGAATCACTTTGTGATCCTGAGCTTAGAGCGCGCCTCAGAAGTCTTCCTTCCCTCAAACTCCATTGCTTTGGGCATGTCCACGGTGCTTACGGGAGCCTGATTAAGGAGGGCGTCGTGTTCGTCAATTGCGCGCTCATGGGAAAATAATGGGACCATCGATCAGGAACCTATAGTTCTTCAATTCGATACTGATTTTTAGTGAGTAGCTTAGCTTTGACTACCACATAAAAAGATTGCGTTTCGGACGCTTCTATCAATCTCACGCTGACTGGAATATCAAATCGCCCCATTTCAGACTTCACCGTGCTGTTCAGGCGCGTCGACGGGAGGGCTCCTATCGACGCGCGCGTTTTGAGACAGAAGACTCTCACTATTGAACTCCGTGCAAGACAGTTTTCAACGATAGAAGAGTTGCGCACGGCCCTTCGAAACGTCTCGATTTCTGAAGAACGGTGGCTACCTCAAATGCGAATTCTTGACTGCGGACTTCCCACAGTCATGGGAATTACTGAGCGAGAGGCATGGGACTTGGGATTTTTGTCTCGATAACCCTTGCAGTTGTAGTGTGTACAGATGCGCCACGCAATGGATGCCGCGGATATGGGAACTACGTCTTTGCCAATAAGATCGATCTCTCCAAGACCGCGGCAGACCTCGATTTGCAAGAGACGACCCTTTCTTCCCGATCGAAGCGCATGCAACGCTGGAGCAGATGCTGGAAGGACGCTCCGGCAACTACACTCCCGACGATATCCTGCCGAGGCGCGGCTCAGAGTATCCAGGCACATATCTCGTTTGCCAGAACTGGGTCTTCAACACAGCCAGCACAGCATTTGAGAATTGACAGGGAAAGGCATCTACGAAGCGCTCGAGTCAGATCTGGCTATTCCATTGGCCATGCCAGATTTTGACGTTAGGATGCAACACAAGTCCCCTGAAACGGGCAGCGTGCACTCGGAGTACGCGATGTATCTATTCACTCGCGATATGGCATGGCTGGGGCTGGTAATGTTGGATCTTAGCGTTTGGAATGGCAAGAAGGTCACCCCAGCAGCGCAGGGGCTCCCGTGGCCGCCCAACGAGTAATCGCACTCGTCTCGATGTTGCTCTGGCTGCGCGTCGGCATCGCAGGTCGAGCTATTGGTCTGATCTAGTGCGATACGAAAGTCTTCGCAGCTATCTAGCTGTTCTTCAGGAGAAGTCTTGATGAAACTCGGAGTCCGATTCGCCATGAAAAGCAGTTTCGTTCTCGCATCGTTCTCGATAGCTACTCTGCTCATCCCATCTCGAGCCGCTGCGGCGCAGCAGGTAGCCACGGCATCAGCACCATCAGCCAAACCCGTCATCGAAGAATGGGTTTACCGAACCAAATATGGTTACAAGGACGAATGGTGGGCTCTCTTCAAGGAATATCAGATCGCCATCCTTGAACGACAGAAATAGCTCGGTTACGTCAAGGAGTTTACGGTCTACTCCCCAAGCCTCCACACCAGCGAAGACGCCCGCTAGGACTAACGCATTATCATCGTTCGCGCTTCCGCCGATGCACCTCCGGGCCAATCGGAAGGAGAGGTCGCCAGGCAACTCTTCCCGGATCAGATCACCTTCAAACGCGAAGAGAATCGCCGTTGGGAGTTGACGACCAACCACTGGGACCTTCCCATCCACGTTGTAAATCCTGACTCTTCAAATTAGAGCGAACCACCAAAAATAAGGGAGCTTCCCCATGAGCAAGATTCTCGACGAGGTCATCTCTTCTAATCAGAAGTACGTCGCAACGTTTACGATGTCAAGACTGGCAGGCTCATCGAAATTGAAGAAGCTACAAAGGCTGGTGCTGTAAGTTAGCCGTTCAACGTATTGTTCTTTTGGCGATTCAGCCGATCCAGCACTGCCGTAAGTTGCACCGCGTGCATGCGAAACGCGGAAGGTCAGCATAGGTCCAACCGTAGGCCGTTATGAATCCCAACAGGCGCTCATACCTTTTCGGTCGAATTCTGCGAAAGGTACCCTTGAAGCCCGTGCGACGGTAGCAGACGTACTTCTTCGCTTGGAGTACATGGGCGGCTATAGCCGTCCGTAACCGATCGGACCTTCGCGAAAGTCTTCGGGTAACTAAGAGCGAATGTGTGCCCGTGAATGTCTCTCCAGACCATGCGAAACCCCGAGCGGCCACCCGGCTGCGCGGACCTTGCCTCAGAGCTAAAGAGCCTCCGCAATGCCGCATCGAAAGTTTCAGGAGCAACGACTTCGTGCGAGGCCCTAAGCGAAAATGATAGATTCTATCCATTGTCATCGATCCCAACTCGAAGACTGGAAGCACGCCTTTGGTTGAACCCACTCAGCCGGTCGAAGACGAACGGCTACTGCTCTTACAGCGCGTTGTCGGATCGCGCACCTTCGCCAAATCTCCTCGACTTGCCCGCTTTCTCGAATTCATTTGTGTCTCGCTGATCGAGGGCCGCGCCCGCGAGATCAACGAACAGCAAATCGGCATTCACGTCTTCGGTCGTTCGGCCGCCTATAGCGCTTCGGACGATAGTATTGTTCGCAGCCAAGCCCGCCTTCTTCGCCAGCGTCTCGAGGAATATTTCGAGACCGAGTGTCCTCAGAGTCGGCTCATTGTCACCATCCCGAAGGGCGGCTACGTGCCGGTCTTCGAGCCCCGCAGCGAAGCACAGCCTGTCGCAGTTCAAACCCCGGAACTCCAGTCTCCAGCGGGTCAAACAGTGTTTTCTGCTTCTCCACACGGAAACAGCAGCGCTCCCATCCCCAGTCGTTCCCGTGCATCGGTCTTTGGGTTTGTTGCTCTCGTCAGCGTGGTCCTTGTCTTGGGGCTTTTGCTCGCCGGTTTGGTCTACCAGCGGATATACGTCCAGCGATCCGCAAACGCAGCCGATGCCCTCTGGTCCAAACTCTTCACACCCAGCCGACCCGTGCTTATCGTGCCATCGGATGATGCGCTCGTCCTTTTTCAGGAGTTCACTCGGGTTCCCGTTCAACTCGATGACTACCTCAGTGACGCCTACCTGACAAAGGTTAACCTTCCCAGCATCGGAGGAGCTCCCCTCAGCGCCGATTGGTTCGCCTCGCATCAATACACCAGCTCAGCCGACCTTAATCTTGCGCTCAGGCTTGGCAGGCTCCCCCAGGCCATTGCGGCTGAGGTCGAGACCCGCAACGCCCGTGTCCTTCGAATCGACGACCTCAAGAGCCGAAACGTGGTCTTGATCGGAGGGACAGGCGCCAATCCGTGGGTCAGCCTCTTTCAAAGCCGGCTCAACTTCGATGTGAAATGGGACTGGAAGGCCTCTGAGGGGTTTGTGCTCAATAAGCACCCAGCCAAGGGCGAAGCTTCTATTTATCGCGAGACCGTGGCGGATGGAGCCCGACGGAGCTATGGGGTGCTTGCCTTTCTTCCTGGCATCGAAGGGAACGGGGAAGCCCTACTGTTTGAGGGCACCGGGATGGCCGGAACCGAGTCCGCCGCAGACTTTCCCTTCTCCAAGGTCGCTTTTCAGAACTTTGCCCGCTCGATCGGCGCGACGAAGGACCACATGCCCTATTTCGAGGTGCTCCTCGAAACCAGCAGCGTGGGGGGAAACGCGCCCGAGTCAACGGTCATCACCTACCGGCGGATCCAGCCCTGAGAGCCAGATCCGCTCCTGGCAGAGCGAATCCAGGCAGCTTCAAACTGCTCGCCGATTTTCCAAGGTGCTTCTGTGCCAGTGCGCCTTCTAAGGGCTCGCAGCGCAAGCCCTGTCGAATTTCGGTCTCGAAGGGCTCTATCGGTCAGCCCAACGCACAGGCTAGGCATAGCTAATTTTCCCCACACATACGCGATTTGACGGTGAAAACGGAGCCGGAAACGGTGAAAACCCTTCCCTCCCGACCCCGCCGGATGCGAAGGTTCGCGTATCGGAGAAATGCCTTTCCCATGTGGACGAGACGTAAATTTATCGAACTCTCCTGTGCAGGTGCTGGTGCCGCGGTCGTCTCGCGCACTGCCGAGGCTTCTGTTTCGCCTGCCTCTGCCGCAGCACCGCCGCGGAGAGATACTGTCAAGACTTTCGCCGACACGGCCATCTCCTCCTGTCGCGGGGTTCTCCAGCGGCAGCTCGGCCCTCGTGCCGCCGATTTTGATCTGAAACTTATCCCCACTGCCGACGGCAACGAGGTCTACGAGCTCTCGGCTTCTGGAGGCCGCGTTACCGTCGCCGGTTCCAGCGGCGTCAGCCTATGCCGAGGCATCTACAGCTATCTCCGCCAGCACTGCAATGCCATGATCACCTGGAGCGGTCGGAACCTCGACCTGCCCGCGACGCTGCCGGATGCGGCCCACCACCGCGTCGTCTGTCCCTACAAGTTCGTCCAGTACCTGAACCCCTGCACCTACGGTTACACTATGGCGTTCTGGGACTGGCCCCGCTGGGAGCGCGAACTCGACTGGATGGCGCTGCATGGAATCACCATGCCCCTTGCCCTTGAGGGTCAGGAGGCCATCTGGAACCGTGTCTGGCTCGCTCTCGGACTCACCGAAGCAGAAATTGACGACTTTTCGGTCGGCCCCGCCCATCTCCCCTGGCATCGGATGGGCAACATCAACCATATCGCTGGCCCGTTGCCGCAAGACTTTATCGATCAAAAGCGCCTCCTCCAGCACAAGGTCCTCGACCGCATGAGGGAACTCGGCATGAAGCCTGTCGCCCCGGCCTTCGCCGGATTCGTGCCCCAAGGGTTCAAGCGCCTACATCCTGAGGTCGACACCTTCACGCTCCTGTGGCTACCTGGGGAGTTCAAAACCATTCCCCGCAGCACGCGCACCTTCATCCTTCACCCTGCGCAGAAGGACCTGTACCGCCAGATCGGTAAAGCTTTTATCGAAGCCTACAAGGCCGAGTACGGGGAGGTTCAGTACTATCTCGCCGACACCTTCAACGAACTTGCCGTCCCTGTGCGTCCGGAACATCGTTTCGAAGACCTTGAGCTCTTTGGTCGCACGGTCTTCGAAAGTGTCCAGGCTGGCGATCCCAAAGGCACTTGGGTCATGCAGGGTTGGACCTTCGTCTACGATTCCGCTTTTTGGAACAACGAATCCGTCGAAGCGCTCCTGCGCGGCATCCCCAATGACCGCATGCTCATCATCGACTACGCGAACGATCTCGCCCCTGCGGTTCAAGGTAAGTACTCGCCCAGCCAGTGGAAGCTGCAGAAAGCCTTCTTCGGAAAACAGTGGATCAACGGCATGGCCCACACCTTCGGCGGCAACAACAATCTGAAGGGCAACCTCAATCTCATGGCGACGGAGCCTGCAGCCGTTCTCGCCAGCTCCGATCGCGGCAATCTCGTCGGCTGGGGTATGTGCCCCGAAGGCATCGAAACCAACGAGGTCGTCTACGAGCTGATGACCGACGCCGGGTGGCATACTGCGCCCATCGACCTCGCTACATGGATACCTGCTTACTGCCGCTCCCGGTATGGCGCCTGCCCTCCCGCGATGGAGCAGGCCTGGACTCTGCTTCTCACAAGCGCCTATAGCGGCCATATCTGGATGACCAAGCAAGCCTGGCAGGGCGAGCCGAGCGCTCATCCTGTCGCCGCTTCGGTCGACTCCGGCCCCACCTTCGTCCGTGCCGTCGAACTTTTCCTCTCGTGCGCTCCTGCGCTCGGCCAAAACGAGCTTTATAGAAATGACCTCATTGAGATGATTGCCCAAGCCGTAGGCGGCGGCGTCGACAAGTCTTTGGCCCTCGCGGTTCAGGCTGGCGATGCCAAACAGGACGAACTTGCCGTTCTCGAGGCCAACCGTGCTATCGCCTGGATGGGCCGTATCGATGGGCTTATGAACCTACGGGCCGACCGTCGCTTGGAGACTTGGATGGCCGCAACCGCCCTCTACGCCAAGTCCCCGGACGAGACCGCCTTCTACGACGAGAACGCACGCCTGCTGATCACGACCTGGGGCTGGCCGGAACTTTCGGACTACGCCTCCCGCGTCTGGTCCGGCCTCATCCGCGATTATTATGCAGCCCGATGGCGGGCCTGGTTTACCGCACGTCACGCTGGCATTCCCTTCTCGCTCGATATCTGGCAGCAGACATGGCTCTCTTCTCCTTACCGGCCCAGCAAACCGCTCGCGGTGTCCGATCTTATCGCCGAATCGCACGCGCTGCTCATCGAACTTCAGCACTTGTCTTAGCTATCGAGTGCTCAGCCACAACGAAAGGAGTCAAGCGCCTATGTCGGCCACAGCCTCACCCCAGATCACCAAGCCGTCGACCCGTCTTCTCTCGATCGATCTCTTTCGGGGCCTCACGGTCGCGTTCATGATTCTGGTGAACAACAACGGGAACAACGCGCTCGCCTACCGCGCGCTCAATCACTCACAGTGGAACGGCTTTACTCCGACCGACCTCGTATTCCCGACCTTCCTGTTCATCATGGGCATCTCGATGGTGCTCTCCTTCAGCGCTCAACGGGCCAAAGGCACTAGCAACGCGGGGATGCTTCCGGTCATTCTCAGACGCTTCGCCCTGCTCTTTTTCTGGGGGCTGGTCGTCAACGGGTTCCCCTACTTTCATCTCGGCAATCTGCGTATTTACGGAGTGCTACAGCGTTTCGCAGTCTGCTATCTCCTCTGCGCCCTGCTACTGCTTGTCACCGACCGGATCGCCCTCCGTGTCATCCTCTTCGTCGCGGCCCTCATCGGCTACTGGGCGTTGCTACGCTTCGTCCCCATTCCGGGCCATGGGGTTCCAGGCCGTGATATCCCGTTTATGGACCATGACCTGAACCTCGTCTCATGGATCGATCGCCATGTGTTTCCAGGTCGGCTGTTTGAAGGCAGTCGTGACCCCGAAGGTCTGCTCAGCGATCTACCTGCCTTCGCCACGACGCTGCTTGGTCTGCTGGCCGGCGCATGGATCAAACAGGCGCGGCCCGCAGCCCAAAAACTTCTCGGCCTGCTCGGCGCAGGAGCCGTTCTGGTAGCTGCCGGTCTGCTTTGGTCCGAGACCTTTCCCCTCAATAAACGTCTCTGGACAAGCTCCTACGTCCTCTTTGCCGGCGGCCTCAGCATCCTGCTTCTGGCTTTCTTCTACTACGTGGTGGAAATACGCCAGTCCCGCGGTCACTGGACTTACCCGCTGCTCGTGTTCGGAACCAATGCCATCACCGCGTACGTCTTCTCGGAGTTGCTGTCTACCGCCGTCGCGGTCTTCAAGGTGAACAGTACGCAGAGCTTTCAGGTTCACGTCTACAGCACCTGGTTCATCCACCTCGTCAATCCGGCCTTTGGCTCGTTTCTCTATTCCTTTCTCTTCGTACTGGTCTGCTTTATCCCGACTTGGCTGCTATATCGCAACCGTATCTTCATCAAGATTTAGAACAAAGAACTTACTTGCCAGAAAAATTGCTTCGCACACATAAGCGAAAGGGGCTCCCTATGAAACAAATTACACGCTGCTTCCTCTTGATCCTCAGCCTATCCCTCCTCTCTACTGGCCTCTTGCTGCATGCCCAGGTCACAGGTGCTCGCCTGACGGGTCAGGTCACGGACGCAACCGGGGCCGTCATCCCACAGGCGTCTGTAGTCATCACCAACACAGGCACCAACGCCACCGTGAAGATCACCTCCGACCAGCAGGGTGAGTACACCGCGCCTCCACTTGCACCCGGTCCCTACAAGATCCTCACCTCCGCCAGCGGCTTCGCCGACACGCTCCAGACAAACATCACGCTCACCATTGGCGAGAACGCCACGATCAACGTAGTTCTCAAGAACGGCGCCGCCACAGATACCGTCAATGTCACATCGGACGTGGCCATCATCAACGCCAGCACGGCCGAGATCAGCGCCGTTGTCGGCGAAGATTCCATCAAGGAGCTGCCTCTCAACGGCCGCGATCCCTCCAGCCTCGTCTTCCTGACGACTGGAGTCACCAACGAGCTGCAGTCCCAGGCATCCACCCTGCCTTCGACAAATTCTTTCCCGACCCAGTCCAGCGGCTCGGCCGGTGGTGGTCGACAGGGCAGCACATACTATCTGCTCGACGGCGTCACCAACATGGACTACTACGCTCTGCTCGCAGCACCGTTCCCGAACGCGGATGCGACTCAAGAGTTTCGCGTCATCTCGAATAATTTCGATGCCCGCTATGGTTCCTCTCCCGGCGCCGTCGTCAGCATCCAGAGCAAGGGTGGTTCGAACAACTTCCACGGTGGCAGCTTCGAGTTCCTCCGCAACGCCGAACTCAATGCCTCAAACTACTTCAGCCATACTCGCGATCCGCTCAAGAGGAGCCAGTTCGGCGGCTACCTTGGCGGCCCGATCAAGAAGGACAAGCTCTTCTTCTTCGCCAACTATCAAGGCACGCGCGCAAGCACCGTATCCACCCAGAACTCCACCTACACCCCTACGGCGGCTATGCTCGCGGGTGACTTCAGCGCCGTCGCCGTCAATCTCAAGGCCCCCTTCGCGACGGTCAACGGCAAGCGAAACCAGATTGACCCAGCGCTCTTCAGTCCAGGTGCCGTTGCCATCGCCGCTTCGCTGCCCCTGGGCGGCGACCCCGCCACCGGCCTCACCAACTTCATCTCACCCAAACAGAAAGACAGTTACAACGAAGGCACCGCCCGTATCGACTACATCCTCAACGATCGCCAGCGCCTTTTCGTCCGCAACTTTATGTACAACTTCGACCAGCCTGGACTCGGCACCCCCGGCAACCTACTCAGTGGCGTTCAGGGGCTTCACGGCATTTACCTCAACGACGCTATCAATCATTCCTGGACTCTCAGCCAGAATCTCCTGAACAGCATTACCGCCTACTACCAGTCTTTTGATTTCCGCTCAGGCACAGCACTGTTCAACAAGAACGTCCAGCAGGAATGCCTCTCAAAGTACATCTCCGTTTCCGATCCCGTGGGCTCGTGCTATATCGGCGGCTTCTCCGCCATCGACGGCAACTCCCTGTACGGCGGTGCGCTCGGCTTCAGCCTCTTCTCGGGTTCGGTCAACGACACCCGCCGCCGCAACTGGGGCGTCTCCGATACAGTCACCTTCACCCACGGCAGAAATACCATGTACTTCGGCGCCGACATTCTCCACCGCTACACCCATGAAAGCTCAGGCAACGGGGCCAACCCCATCGTCGGCATTGCGAACTCCTTCACTGGCTTTACCCTCTCGGACTTCCTGCTCGGCGACGTCAACAGCTTCTCGCAGAACGCTGGCGAAAGCGGCAGCGTTAGTGGCTGGATGACTGGCTACTACGCCCAGGACCAGTACAAGGTCCGTCCCAACCTTACAGTCAACGCCGGTCTGCGCTGGGACCCTTACACTCCTCTAAAGATCGCAGGAGGTCGCGGGGCCGCCTTCGTTCCCGGTCAGCAGAGCACACGCTATCCCAATGCTCCTAGAGGCGTTGTCTTCCCAGGTGACACCGGCGTCAACGATGCCATCATGCCCACATCCTGGCTCTACTTCGAGCCGCGCATCGGCATCGCCTACCAGCCCGCACCCAAGACCAGTGTTCGCGCTGGCTTCGGTCTGTTCACCACCCCACTCGAAGACGCCAGCTACAACCATGTCTACGACACTGCACCCTTCGATCCGTCCTTCTCGCTGAACGCTGGCAGCACCCCCATCTCGCTTGATCGTCCCTGGAGCGGCTTCGGGGCCACCGGTGGCGTCAGCCCCTTCCCGCCGTTCGCATCGCCCTCTGTCATCCCCGCATCCAACTCGACTTTTACCTTACCCATGCAGCTTGGCGCGGTATTCCCCAAGAACTTCCGCCTCGCCGTCGTGCAAAGCTGGAACCTTTCGATCGAACAGCAGTTTACAGACACGCTCGCTCTTCACATCGCCTACGTGGGAAGCCAGACGTACCACCTCTCCACTCCCATCGAGCTCAATCCCGGATCGCTCTCGAATCCTGGCGACACCCGTTCCATGACGAACTTTGGCTCCATCATCCAGGTCCAGACGGGGGGCACTGCGAGCTATAACTCCCTCCAGGTCGGGTTCGAAAAGCGACTCTCCCGTAGCATCCAGTTCCAGTCCAACTTCACCTGGTCGCATGCCTTTGATGTCGGCGGTTCGGGGGACCCCTCGTTCGAATCCAGCGTTAGCGATCCCCACAACATTGGCCACGACCATGGCCCATCGAGCCTTAACTACCCGATCGTTTCGGTTTCGAACTTCATTTACCAGGCACCTAAACTTCACAACTTCAATCCCATCGTGCGAAGCGTTCTCGGTGGCTGGTCGCTCAGCGGTCTTATTACCCTGCAGTCCGGACCACCCTTTACCATCAACGGCGGTAACGGGAACAATAACTCCGGATTCTTGGTGTACCAGGACCGTGCCGATCTTACAGGGGCGCCTCTGCAGGTAAGGCAGGGTAGTAAGGCGAACTGGCTCAGCCACTACTTCAACGCCGCTGCCTTCACGGTCAATGCCGTCGGGACTGCTGGCAACTCACCTAAGTACCTGATCCAGGAGGCTCCAATCTACACGGCTGACCTCGGCGTGCAAAAGAACTGGACCTACCTCGAGCACTACAATCTGCAGCTCCGTTTCGAGGCGTTCAACGCGCTCAACCATCCCAGCTTCGGCCAGCCGGATTCGAACCCAGACGACTCGAACTTCGGTGCCATCACATCGAGCGGTCCCATCCCGGCCCGTGTGGGTCAGGCAGCTCTAAAACTTACGTTCTAACGTTGACCTCAAACTACCATGGCCAGATAGCTCAAACCTATCTGGCCATGCTTTTTGCTTGCACGTACACTATCGGACTAAATAGATTCTTCATTGAATCTGGTAATGGAAGTTGCTAAAGTCCACATATCCTCGGTCCATTACGCTGTTCAAGGTATAGAGCCCGACTCTATCACCGCGATACGCTCCCAATGATAGGCGATAGGGATTTCCAATTTCCTTGAATTTCAAGCCATCCATGCTGTAGCTGAAATGTGCGAAGCCCTCAACACCCCATGTTGAACGGAGCCAGACATCTCCGGCAGCTACGACTGGTCCCGCTGTTGCATCTTCTTGATCGAAGCGCAGCAGCCTCCTTATTTTCCCTGTTTGAACGACGGCGATCCTGCAGTTTGCTTTCGCAAAGTGCGCCAAACCGCCTTCCTGCTTGTCGACCAATCCTCTGACGTCCATCTTCACGATCACCTCTGCTTTTGCAACCCTGGCGGAACGTTGCGTTAGAACTTCAAAAGGGCGAGACACTTCTGGTGCGGGGCGGAACTACGTCTGTGGGGCTAGCTGCAGCTGCGATTGCGAAGAACTTCGAAGCGCACGTGAGCTCCACGACGCGTAATCCTGACCGTATCGCGATGCTGCGCTTGTCAGGCGCGGACGAGGTATTTCAGGACGGCGGGGCCATTGCGGAGGACGTTCGCCGCGCCTATCCAAAGGGCGTTGATAAAGTACTCGAACTCATTGGTACCACCACGCTTGAGGACTCCCTTCATTGCGCCCGCGAGGGCGGCGTGGTTTGTATAACTGGCATCGTCGGCAACAAGTGGGCGTTCGAGAACTTCGCGCCGATGGAGAAGATTCCTACAGCCGTGTGCCTCACTTCGTACGCGGGAGAATCTGCAGATTTCATGAGCACTCCTCTGGAGGAACTCTCTCAACAGATTGCCGCTGGCACCTTGAGAGTTCAGATAGGCCGCGTCTTCCAGATAGATCAGATTGTGGAGGCTCATCGGCTCATGGAAGAGAATAAGGCTGGCGGCAAGATCGTGATTCTTGTTCCTTAGGCATGCTGTAGCATCTTCGGCAACCTAATTCGACTACTCCCGCAAAACGGCGTTATCGGAAGGTTCAGGCCGTTGTTGCAGAAAATGCGATTTTGAAGGAGTTTGGGCGGTGGCGACTTCCTGCAAAGCGAACACGTTGACGCTTTGCGAAGCTTGTTCGGCATCACGCGGGGTCGTAAAAGCTCTTAAGCGGACAAGCGATAAGTTATTGGGTTACGTTGGATCCTTTAATTTCGAAGTTCGGGGGTGGTTGGAACAGCGACGGGTCGGGATCGCCGCGCGTGAAGTTGGTCACTTCATAGCTGCTCGTCCCCAGAGCTTCATTATTGATGATATCCAGCAAAATCATTCGGTACTCGTCGGATGTCCATCTTTCCTCCACCTCCGTGTAGGGCCGCTGATTGATTTGCAATCCTGCTGCGGAACTGTTGTTTAGAGCGCCCGCCGGAAAGGTCGTAGTGATTCGCATGCCGCTTGCCTCAAGCCCTACGATGGTGCGCTTGCCTAAATCTTCTACTTTGCGATGGATATGGATCTCAGCTTCCGGGTCTTGGTCAGAGGCTTGGCTCACGATCCGCATCCGATTCAATTCCTGTTGTGCTGTAGATGGATCATCTTGCTTGATCGATCCAATCTTTACGTACGCCACAAGCGCAGGCAAGATGTAACCCACTCGCCACGAAGTGAAGGTATTGGCGACAGGATCATTGACGAGGACAGAGCCCACCCAGCGCGGCTGGCCACCCGCCTGACTGCAGCCAACCGGGTCGTCGAGGCGTGTGCGGCCTTGGCTGTCTCGTGCCTGAGATGAAGTCGTGACACCGCCGTCAGTTTTAGCGCCGTTGGCAGACACCATGCCTGACTTGATGACCGCCGTAAGTGTGTAGGGCGTACCAATTCCGATGCGGCTAGTTCCTAGGGACACCCCGCCAGGAAAACCAGGGGGCGTGCAGTAGAACTGCGCTGCTTGGGCAAGCGCTCCGATTGGAAAACTGACGGCGAGGGCTAATGCTAAGACAATCTTCGACACCATAGTTGAACTCCGAGATGCTCGCGGCTAGAGGATACTCCGGCGGCAGTCTGTGAGACAAACAATTTCCGTGAAACGCCGGCGGTCTCAACGGGTCGATGCAACACTATCTGATTTGGAGGTGGTGTTGATGAGACAAGGGAGACGGTACGGTCTTTCTGCGGAGCAGAAGGCCGAGATATGGCAGCGTCGGAAGGTTCGTGGCGTAGTTGCCGAAAGACGGATGATCAGCTGGACCTCCAGGCGATACACTGCGTGCGCGACCGACTGATCTCGCGGCGCACAGCCGTCATCAACCAGTTGAGGGCATTCCTGCTTGAACGAGGAATGGTATTCGCTCAGACGCCAGCGAAGCTCAAGGCCGCCATGGCCGACATGGACGACATCCTCGAGAACGCGGAAGCGAATCTGACACCGCAGACGAGCAGCCTTACGCCTGCCCGCGGGCTTCATCCGCTTCAGCATCAGACCTTCATCCTTGCACAGCCGGTACACCAGATACTTGCCAACATCCCAGCCTTCGCGGTTCAACAGCACGCGGATCTTGCGGTATCCATAGCGCACTCTTGCCTGAGCGATCTCGCGGATACGCATCCGCAATTCAGTCCGTGGATCAAGGCAGCTCCGGTAGCGATATGTCCCACGCGTCACGCGCAGAAGACGGCAGGCATAGCGCTTGCTCGCCCCATAGCTGCTCATGAACCGATCGACCATCGGTCCACGCCGTGAAGGCTTCACCATTTTTTGAGAGCACATCCTGCGACATCGTCTTGTCCAGTGTTAGGTCAGCCACCAACCGCTTCAAGCGCATGTTCTCCTCTTGTAGCTGTGCCTTCTGACGAACCTGATCGACCTCCAGCCCGGCGTACTTCGCCTTCCAGCGATAGAACGTCTGCTCGCTGACCCCTGCCTTACGGATCACCTCAGCCACAAGAACGCCCACCTCCGCCTGCCTCAACACATCGACGATCTGCTCCAAAGAAAAACGCTTCTTCTTCTCCATCCAAAGCCTCCACCCTCTCAGGTCAGGTTTGGGCCGAAGACTACACTTGCTTTGGTTCAAAAATACCGAGGCCGATCAGCTTCGTCATGTCCGTACGGGCACGTCCGTACGTGCCAAGACCTCGCGAAGGTACAGGCTTCCATGACCTGCGGCCTCAATCGCAAGTTCAGTTCGACCGTCAGCCACAAACTCGTAATGGCAGAGGAGGGTCGCTATCTTGGTGGAAAGCGTCTGCAACCGAAAGGTTGACGGAGCGGCCTCACCATACTTTCCGTGGGCATAGCGGTTCCTAAGGCGAACGATCTCGCCAATCAAAGAGGCTTGGTCGTCAGTGATAGCTGTGCTACAGGCTTCCGGTATCAAGCAAAAAAAGGCGCTCGAATTTTAGCCTGAGACTGAGGCTCTTCAGAGACGCAGTCTGCCCACAAAGCCATTCGACGTACTGGACATTACCGGTTAAGGACGCCACTACGGAGGCAGGTTCTTCGTCGGAACCGCCAAAGGTGTAGCCGAACCACTCTTCGCCTTCTTCATCGAACTCGACCGTGGTTAGATCGTACAGTCGGGAGCAGGTCCTTAGTTGTGGGGATGGATGTGGGGTTAAAAACAACCCCACAAGTAACCCCACACGGATACCGACTTGTGCTATTTTTGAGTGGGGTTGAGTGATTTCAAGTTGCTGAAAATGCGGGACTTGGGCGCGTTGGGAAGCTGACGTTCTGCCACTGAACTACTCCCGCTCAGTGCTGCGATTATAGCGTCTCCCGCGCCCCCTTGGGTAGCCGCTGTACGCCCGACTCAGGACTTGTCCTGCTGCGCTGAGGTCAGCTTCGCAGGATCAGGCTTCTGCTGGTTTGGCGGTGCCTCGCGGGTTTCAATGCCTTTTACATTCTGCGTGTTCGAAACCTCGACCACACTGCCATCTACTGTCTTGATCGACGCATCCGAGAACGTCCAATTCTTCGCGTCATCGATGTGCCCCGCCGTCTGCGCTTCGAAGTCGAGATGATCGAGCGTTACGTCATAGACCGGAGCATTCGGATACGCGTCCACAGTAAAAGCTGCCTTAGCATTGCGCGCCTTGATGTTCCAGATATGCACATCGTGAACATGCGCGATCCCCATCGCCGGAGGCACCACGGTAGTCAGCGTCTTATAGTACTCGGGATAGTTCGTCAGGCCGTCGGGAATCTTCGCGTAGCTATAACTCGGGTTCCAGTTCATCGTGATCGTCAGGACGCTGCGCGCATCCGTAATGCTGAAGTCGTGCAGACGAATGTTCTCTGCATAGCCACCACGCGTATGCGCCGACTTGAACAGAATGCCCACAGGCACATGCCCCATCGTCGTGATGTTGTACGCCTCAATGTTGCGGAAGCCGCCGGAGGTCTCGCTGCCAAAGGTGACCCCGGCAGCGCCATCGCGCACGATGTTGTCATGCAGCACGACATCCTCCGTCGGTCGGTTGACGCGCAGGCCATCCGCGTCGCGCCCTGCCTTCAGGCACAACGCATCGTCGTTTACAGAGATGTCCGCGTGCATCACCTCGATGTGTTTCGAACTGTCGATGTCGATGCCATCGGTCGAGGGGCCACGACCACCGATGTTGTTCACAATGGTCACGCCGTCGACGACGATGTCATGCGAGTAGCAGATATCGACTGTCCAGAAGCCCGAGCGATGCAGGTTAAGGCTGCTCTGCTTACCATTGCCGAGATGCACGTTCGACGAGTCGAAGATCTGAATGAGGCGCGGCCGCTTTGCATCATAATCCGAAGCCCAGCGAAGCCCCTTAGGCTCATCGATCTTACGCAGCGCCCAGTAGCTGTCCCAGAAGACCTTGCCATCCCCGTCAATGGTCCCTTCGCCCGTAATGCTCGCGTTCGTCTGTTTATAGACGTTCACCAGTGCAGCAGGCCACACCATCTCAATACCCGCGACACGCGTAGGCAGTTCGGGATAGTCCTTGATGTCCTGCGAGCCAAGCAACGTTACGCCTTTGTCGATGCGCAATGTAACGCCTGATTTCACGAAGACTGAACCCGTAAGGTAGGTGCCGTCTGGAAACGCAACGGTACCCCCATGCGCAGCCGCTGCATCGATCGCCTTCTGGATCGCTGCGGTGTTGAGCGTGGTGCCGTCGGCCTTCGCGCCGTAGTCCGCAACTGAGTACACCTTGGGCGCTGCATAGGCTGCGGTCGTGGCAAAAAGAGTGAGTGCGAAAAGCGTGTACTTCATCTATTGACCGTCCTGTGTGACGAGGTGGATCGTGCCGAGAATACCCGAGGAAATTGGTTTCACTTTATCGAGTTCCTGCATCTGGAAGCGGTCTCCATACTTCGCGATGAGCGGTTTGTAATCATGTGGCGGCAGCGCAGACCACGCATTGAGCGCAGTGTTATAGACACGAATCTCCACATGATTCACGCCGGGCTTCAGCAACTTCGTCACGTCGAGGCGATAGGGTGGATGCCACAGAGCTCCCGCAGGCCTTCCGTTAATCGTCACCAAAGCCGCCTCGCGAATGGGTGCATCGAAGAACGCGTGCGTACCAGGACCTGGCCGCGTGACGAGCGGATTCGGCAGGCCGTCCGCTCCCAACGCAGCGTGCTCCGCTGGTGAGTTCGGTGAGCCAGGCAGTGGCGTTCCTCCTTCAACCTCAAGGTAGACCGGCGAGTGCGATAACCCCCCAAGCGTTACATCCTTTGCGTACACGACTTCACCGGAGTAATGCAGCGTGTCCGCATCCCCAGTCCAGTCCGTCAGTGTGTGCTCGGCAACGGATTTCTCCGTCCCCGTGAAAGTCAAGTGCCAGTCTGAGGTCAGGTCCGCGATGGACTTGTAAGACGTTGCCCCTGCGGTGCTGCTCCCTTTCGCATCCGTGAAGAGAAGAACACGCGACTCATATGGTGCTAGCTGAATGTCCGCTTCAGCGCGACCGTTGACTGCGCGTGCGGTCTCCGTACCTCTGCCAGAATCAGGATCGATGACCTCTCCGAACGCGTGGGTCGTCGCGAACGTCGCACGCAGCTGCATCGGTTCATTCGAGGTGTTCGCAACGAAGTAAACGTCCGCACTTGCAAGCTTGCGACGAATGAAGCCGAGGTTCGCGAGTGCCGACGAAGATAGCTGTTCATTGGGGAGCAGCTGCAGATCAGGAGCGACGGCATTGTGCAGAGCCTGCCCCAGCTGATCGGTTCCAGGAATAAGCGCAATGAACTTGGTTTGCTGGGCTACATTGGCTAGAGGTTCCCCTTCAGCATCCAGCGACGGCAGCTTCTCCACCGCAATCACCTTGCCACCCTTCGCAACAAAGGCCTCGATCTTGCGCAGTGTCGCCACAGGGATACGGTCAGTGGGAGGGATCACCAGCACCTGATGCGTACCAAAGCCGACCTTGTCGAGCGCTTCGGCATCGATGAAGTCAGGATTGTAACCAGCCGAAAGGATCGACGACATCAGCGCAGGCGTGATGAGCTTCTGCATCGCCGCCGTCACGCTGACCTTGCTCGGATAAAAGCTCGCCCACGCATCGTCAGTCGGCAGCAGAATCGCCACCTGGTTCGCTGGCTTACCCTGGCGCAGCAGCCAGCTCAAGCGCGCGATGTACCGCGTGACCTCTGGCATCACCGGATGCCACGGATTATGGTCGTTGAAGACAGCAGCCGCATACAACGACCAACCCGGCTCAGGCACCTCATGATCTGGCGGGGAGTAGGGCCAGCCATGGAACACCAGCAGATTCTCACCCGTAATGAAGTCGATGTCCGCCTCGGCCTTCATATCCAGTGGCGTCGCTCGGAACACCGGCGAATGCAGCCAGGTAAAGCTCTCGCCCGACGTGACGTTGTGATCGAAGACATGATTCGCAGATGCGGCCCAGCGCAGCGTGGAAAACGCCCGCCACTGAGGACCTTCACCTTCTGCCAGACCCACGAGGTTCTCGGACGAAAGACTCACAGCTGGTTCGCCATAGGTCTGAGACCGGAACTTCGTGTGATGCGCCTTCGCCCAGTCATTGATCTGCACAAGGTAGTTCTCGTTGACCAGCTCCGTCAGCGTTACACCCCAATCATGCCGAACTTTATCGGCTACCGGACTCCCGCCTGCAACCAGCTCAGCCATATGCGGCAGCAGATCGTAGCCACGCCGCTTCTTGAACTCTGCAGGCAGTGCTGGCGTCCAGTCCGCTCCATAGGCCTCCAACGAATCGGAAAAAATCGCATACGGTGGCGTCGATCCGAACGCACCAAGCAACGGCTCGCCCACCTTCTTCAGGTGTGTGGCCACAGCCTGATGCGAGAAGGGATCGAGCACGTAACCATCCGCATCCACGGAGGCGCGCTTGACCTGCTGCTTCGTGTGTCCCGCAACAAAGAACAACGCTACACGCGCGACAGAAGATGGTGCGACGCTGCCCGACCCGGTCGACAGCGGCTGCGCTGAAGCAGCGTCCCAATCCACCGGCTTCGGCGCCGCATCGCGGCCACGCGCCTCTGATTGCGCAGGAACGGCCCTTGCATTCGCGATAGCAGCAGAAAGGAAGGATTCGCCCTCCGCAAGCGTCGGAACCTTCACCGACGTCGCGTTCGCAGGCACGGGAACTTCAAGCGTGCGCAGCCGACCTGCCGCCTCCGAAAGCGGTGTGTTGTTGCCACCATAGGGCCAGCCGGTGCACAGCGTCACATCGATCCGCAGGCCGAGCTTGCGCCCTTCGCTCTGCGCATAGCGCACAGCATCCAGCATCTCTGGCGAGAGAAACGGCAGGTTCTTCAGCCCCTTCGCAGGATCATCCAGCACGATAGGGTAGACGAATGCCAGCTCCGCACCGCCGATACCGTCAGCCTTCATCTGCTGCAGTTCACGCTGGATCTCAGGCTTCACCACAGCGGGCCCAAACCACCACCAGCGCACCATCGGCTTCGCTTCATCCGGAGGATGGAGAAAGCTCTCGCGCAAAGCATCGATGGAAGCAGAATTCGTCTTAGCCTGCGTAGCCTGTGCGGCAATAGGCATAGCTCCGGCCGCCAGCATCGAGAGAGTAAGTAATAACGGTGCGCGTGTGCGAAGAGTCATGGCAGTCAACTACTCCTTCGGATAAGTGGGGCCTGCGCTTGCAGGCGTGGCGAGTTTGGGGCCGAACTCTGCATCGGCTGCGGCCTTCTTCCTGCGTTCGGGATCGCTTGCATAAGCTGGCGTGGGTGCGTCGAGGATAGGCGTTGTAAGGCCTGCAAGCTTCGGCGCGGCGTCTGAGCTCAGCAGCTCAAAGATCGTGACCTCATTGCGACCCTTCTTCAACCACGGTGCTGGCACATACAACGTGCCCTGCGGACCGATGTTCCAGAAGCGGCCCAGCGCGTGGCCATTGATCCAGATAAGGCCTTTCCCCAGCCCGCGAACATCGAGGAAGGTATCGCCCGTTTCTTTAAGCGTGAACTGTCCAGCTGAGAAGTGCGGATTGTGCAGCGTATCGATCGTCACCGCAACAAGCTTTTCGGGCGTTGATTCCATCGGAAGGGAGTAAATCTGCCAGCCGGTGAGCGGGGCGCTATCGAGCGTCGCCGCACGCATCCCCTTGCGCTCATCGCGCATATACTTCGTTGAGTTCAAACGGCCCGTGTTCTCAACAAGGATGTCCAGCTGTGCTGGCCCGTCGCTGTTGAGAGTGATGTCTTCCTGCTTGTAGTGGCGATCGAGTGTGCCGATCTGCTTCCCATTCAGGTAGACCACCGCGAAGTCATATAAATGATCCAGATGCAGCTTGGCTCCATGCAGTGCAACCGGCATCTGTCTGCGGTAAAGAATATAGCCATACGCCTGATCGACCTGCTCCATCGTCAACGGTTGCTCGGAGACAATAGGCTTCGGCAGATGATCCCACAGCGAGGTCGATGCGGTGAGTGCGAACGGCGGAATCGAAATGACCGGGGCCACCGCAGGCACAGGCATGGCAGGCTGATGCGTGTACTTCAGGATGGTGTTTCGATACGCAAAGAACTTCGGCGTCGGATGCCCTGCTTCATCGAGCGGCGCATCGTAATCGTAGCTTGTCACATTGCCACGATAGTTGCCGGTGCTCTGGCTCGCTCCCGCCATCATGCCGAAGCTCGTGCCGCCGTGGAACATGTAGATGTTCACCGAGGCATTGTGGCTAAGGATGTAGTTCAGATCGCCGAGCTGCGGCGCCAGCGGCCGTGTTTCATGCGGATGTCCCCACAGATCGAACCAGCCGGGCCAGTACTCGGTCGAGAAAAGCGGCTGGCCGGGGCGCTGCGCTTCGAGCAATCCAAGACCGTGCTCCGCATTACCCGTACCAAAGTTCACGCCGGAGTAGATACCCGGGATCTCGCCGTTCGCCAGCGCCTTCGAAGGATCAACGGTGTACAGCAACGACTTCGTAAAACCAGCTTCAACGAAGACATCCCGCATCTGCGCCATGTACGCATGATCATTGGAGAAGTTGCCATACTCGTTTTCAATCTGCGTAGCGATGATCGGGCCGCCATTCTCAATCTGCAGTGGCGCGATCTCTTTGCCCAAACGCTTGATCCAGCGTGCTGCAGGCACCATGAAAGCAGGGTCCGTCGTCCGCAGCGCCGTCGACATCTTCGGATCCTTCAGCAGCCAAGCGGGAAAGCCACCGAACTCCCACTCCGCGCAGGAATACGGACCGGCTCGCATCAGCACGTAGAGATGCTCTTCCTGCGCGAGCTTCAGAAACGCCACGAGATCGTTGTTGCCCGTGAAGTCGTAAACTCCCGGCTTCGGTTCATGCATGTTCCAGAAAACATACGTCGCAAGCGTATTCAGGCCCATCGCCTTCGCCATCTCCATGCGCGCACGCCAGTACTCGCGAGGGATACGCTCGTAATGAATCTCACCGGCGATGATCTGGAAGGGCTTGCCATCGAGCGCGAAGTGGTCGTCGTCGACTACGAAACGATGCGCCGGTCTCTGCTGCGCCACGGCAGGCAGCGCACAGCAGCCGCACAGCACGACAAGCACGGCGCGAAAAAACGAATTCACCAGCGAAGAAGCGGAGGACATAGAGATAGGCACGTCCGAACTGTAAGGAGACCGAACAACCGGTGTCAATAGACAAACTATTTCGGGAAACTCCGCGGCCTAAAGCGCTTGGTTCAGCACGCTGGCCCACGCCGCCGAAGGTCGCGCTCCCTGCGTAGCCTCAAGCGTTGCCAGCTGCACCGCAAAGTTGCCCAGCGTCGAACACTCCGTACCCGCCCGAATCACCTCAAGCCCGGTCGCCCTCGCCGTCAACTCATTCAGCAGCTGGTTCTGACTTCCTCCGCCCATGATGTACAGCTTGCGTAGCTTCTTGCCCGTGATGCTGGCGACCTTTGCCAGCACTTCGGCATAGCGCGCCGCGAGCGAATGGAAGAGGAACGAAGCCATCTCCGCCGCACAAGCAGGCGTTGTGTCGAGCAGAGGCAAACCTCGACGCGACAGCTGCGCATTGATGCGCTCCGGCATATGTCCAGGTAGCAAAAGATCAGGTTCGTCGACCTCCAGAAGATACGGCGGAACTGGTAACGCAGCCGCCGCCTTCACCAGATCAGCGATGTTCAGCTCAACTCCCTGCTCTGCCCATGTCTCAAGGCACTGGCGAACGAGCCACATGCCATTCACATTCTTATGAAAGCAGATCGTGTCGTCGGCCCCACCAAGATTGGTAAAGTTCTCAGCGCGCGCCTCCGCCGTGTTGATGGGTTCATTCAACAGCGTCCCCACCAACGACCACGTGCCCGAGCTGATGTAAGCCCAGTCGTCGCCACTGTCCGGCACTGCAGCAATCGCAGAGGCAGTGTCATGACAGCAAGGCGCGATGAGTCGCGTGTTGCTGAAAGCGGCTAGTTCCGTAAGCGGACCCGAAAGCTTGCCAACATCCGTTCCCGGTGACACCAACTCGGGGGCCAGTTCAACAGGTTGCCCTAGCGCCGCAAAGATCTCTGAGGACCATTCTCCGTCGAGACCAACCATCTGGCAGTGCGTCGCGTTTGTGCGCTCTGCGACAGCAAGACCACCAAGCCTGTGAAGTATGTACTCCGGCAACTGCAGCCAGCGGCGCACCTTGAACGCGGGTAAATCAGAATACTGCTGATACGCCGTGTTGATGCGCAGCAGCTGGATCCCAGTCAACTCACGCATGCGCTCGGCAGGTAGTACCGCATGTAGCGCAGGCTCGGCAGCCACCGTGCGCTCATCGCGATAGCAGAACGGTTCCGCTACAGCATGGCCCTGCTCATCGAGGCGCACATAATCCACCGCCCAGCCATCGACAGCGATCGAGCGAATCCCTTCCTTCGCAATCCCGGCGCACTCGCGCAGACCGAGATCGAGCTCGTACAAAATATGCTGCAGGTTCCAGTGCAGACCCGTGGCACGCTCTTCCGCGTGATTCGGACAGCGATGAACTAACTGAATGTGCGGCTTGCCATCCAGCCAGCGAAGTAGAGAGACGCGGCAGCTTTCAGCACCAAGATCGATGGCAACAAGAGCGCGAAGATCGGTGGGGATACGGTCTGACATAGAGCGGGCTCGAGACGCAGATTCCCTTCGGAGTTTCAACAAAAATGTACGCAGGAAGCAAAGACAAAAGCACCGCCTCCATTCATAGGAAGGCGGTGCCATTGGTTTAGCGCAGGTAGGCTTCGGTCAGGCCACCGTCTACCGGGATCAAATGACCCGTGGTCACAGGAGCCTTCGGTCCAGCAAGATACAAGATCGCCTCGGCACAGTCCTTCGGATCGATCGGCACATGCGTCAGCGTGCGCTTGGCATAGAACTTCGCCAAAAGGTTGCGAAGCTCGTCATCGCTCATGCTCTCTTCGAACGCAATGTCGTACTTCGTCAGCGAAGCCTTCACACGATCGCGCGGGAACATCGTCGATCCCTTCACCACCGTCGCGGGCGAGATGCCATTGACCCGCAGCAATGGCGCATACGTCACCGCAAGCTCGCGCACCAGGTGAGACAGCGCCGCCTTCGACACATCGTAAGCTTCAGTCCCACGCTTCGGCACCACAGCATTTGCAGAGCTCGTGAGCACCACGCTACCCGGCAGTCCCTGCTTCTTGAAGATCGCCGAAGCCTCATCCGTCAGCAGGTAGTTCGAGGTCACATTCACCTCAAGCGTCAGCGCCCACTGCGCATCGGTTATGACGCCATCCGGCGACGATGGGAACATCGCTGCCGTGTTGATCAGGATGTCGATGCCGCCGAAAGCCTTGATCGTTGCATTCAGAGCGTCCTTGATCGCATCGCGCTTGCGAATGTCGATCGACGTAGCCACAGCGCACTCCTTGCCGCCAATAGCCTTCGCCTCGTCCGCAACCTTCTGCGCCGCCTCCTGCGATAGATCAGCGACAACAACGTGAGCGCCGCGCTCAGCTGCAAGCAGCACCACCTCGCGACCGATGCCGCTGGCGCCGCCGACTACCAGCACGATGCCGCGCGACAATTCCTTCTCCGCTGGCTGGCGACGAATCTTCGCCTCTTCCAGCGCCCAGTACTCAATGCGGAACGCCTCGGACGGCGGCAGGGCCACGTAGTTCTCATGCACTGTAAACGCCGAGGTCGGTGCGGCATTGCCGGACTGCGGCAGCACCGGTGGCCACTTGCCTTCGTCCATGCCGCCCGCGCCTTCCATCACATGGATGGCGTTCGTGTAAAACTCACTTGTAACCCGCGACTCGGTCTTGTTCTTGCCGAAGCTGAACATGCCAATTCCGGGGATCAGCACCACCGTCGGGCTGGCATCGCGCATCGCCGGCGACTCCGGCAGAGCATGCGCCTTATAGTACTCAGCGTACTCAGCACGGTACGTCTCCAACGCCGTGGTGAACTTCTCTTCCAGCACCGAAGGATCGGTCGACGGATCCCACTCCACAAACAGCGGACGAATCTTCGTACGGATAAAGTGGTCCGGGCAGCTGGTGCCGAGATGCGCCAGCTGCTTAGCGGAATGCGAATTCACAAACTCAAGCACGTCCGGCGTATCCGTAAACGTGCCGATTGTGCGAAGCTTTGGCGACGACACGCGACCACGAATGATCGGCATCAGTTTCGTTGCGAGCGCCGCACGCTCCTCGTGGTTCGAGTACTTCGAACCACCAAACGCCACACCCTTCTTCTCACGATGCGAAGCCAGGAACTGGCCGATCTGGTCGATAATCGTGATCGTATTCAGGTAGCTCTCACGCTGCGTCTCGCCCCACGTAAACAGGCCATGGCCACCGAGCACCACGCCGTCGCAGCCAGGAACAGCAGCCACCGCGTCGCGCAGCATCATCGCGAGCTCAAAGCCCGGACGCTGCCACGGCACCCACACCATCTTGTGGCCGAACTGCTTGTTGAACTCCTCCATCTTCTCCTTGCCGTTGGCAGAAGCAGCCAGCGCAATGCCCCAGTCAGGATGAAGATGATCGACGTGCGGGAAAGGAAGGAAGCCATGCAGCGGCGTATCGATTGAAGCAGCCACCGGGTTGTTGCCGAAGGTGCACAGCGGGTACATGCCCACGATCTCATCCTCGAGCGCAACGCCCTTGTAGCTCTTCGTCAGCGCAAGCACCTTGTCGAGATACAGCGTCGCGAAGCCAGCGCGCTTGATGCTGCCGAGATCGCCGCCCGAACCCTTCACCCACAGGATCTTTTTCGTCTGGCCATCGAGTGGATCGACCTCGTCGATCTTGGAGCTGGTATTGCCGCCGCCGAAGTTCGTCAGGCGCAGGTCGGAACCCAGCAGGTTGGAGCGGTAGCGCAGAAGTTCGGGTGCATCGAGCTTGGAGGCAACCGCCTCGTCCCAGCGATCTTCAAGGAAGTGGAGCTTATTTGCAGTGGTCATATGCCTTTGTCTGTTTCCTGTGCTTTCGTCCGCGCTTGTAGTGACAACCGTTGCGGCAGCGTACTGTGAACCGCCATCCATTCTACCAATAGAACAACTATTCCTATAGAGGTATTCTTTACCTCTCTGTGAACATCCTTGCCTCTAACAGGCTCCGAACAACCCGTAGGAAGGATGAAGCCGTTTCAAAGAGGGCAGCCCGCTTTGAAGGGTACGGGCTTCAGCCCGTACATCAGGGAGCTTCCTAAACGAAGGGGCTTTCGCCCCGGAGGTCCACACTGTCTGATCCTGATGGGACAAATTGGGGCCTCCCCAAACGGACAAAGGTCCCGGCTAACGCGCCGGAACCTTTGTGCTGGACTTCTTCACTACCGTCTTCTTCTTCCCCGCCCCTAACGTCCGCGGGCTGGGCTCTCCCGAACTACCCGGCGCCGTAGACGAAGCCGCGTTCTGCGGCGAGCCCTCGAGGAACCGCCCTGCCAAATCCGGCGTCACCACCCGGTGCTCCACATAGTTGTACGGCGGCACCGTCTCGCCACGCAGCAGTGCAAGACCAAGATCGATCAGCTTCGCACCATACACCTGGACTTCATGCGAAATCGAGCCAATGGCCGGGCTGTTGGGACGCTGCATCTCCTGCAGCATCTCCTCCACGCAATCCTGCCCCACCACCACCACATGCTTCTCGCGGCCCAGCTCACGCACCGCAGCAATCGCGCCCATCGCACTCGTATCGTTCGCGGCAGCGACCAGAATGTGCTTGTCCTTCGGATGACGATTGAGGAAGTCGAGCATCACCTTATAGCTCTTCTCGCGAAGGCCACGCCCATCGATACGCACAAACGATTCGACAGGCATGTTCGGCAGGCGCGTCTTCACACACTGGAAGGCTCCAGTAATACGGCTCTGCACCAGCTGGCCTGCCTCTTCAATATCGAGGCCGATCATCCAATCCATCTTGCCGTCCCAGTAGTTCAGTGCATGGTCGGCAAGCAGCCCGCCCGCTTCAAGACCGGCGCGATAGTTGTCGACTCCGATAAAGGTCGCGCGAGGATGAGGAATATCGACCGCGATCAGCGGAATCCCCGCCTCCGCAATCTTGTCCGCAATGATCGGTGCCACATGCTCGTCGACCTGGAACTCGATCACCACATCCACGCGCTCACGGATGAAGGTCTCGGCGTTCTCAATCGCGACCTGCGCATCGTATTGATTGTCGAGCACGACGAGATCGACGCCCACGATCGCGGCAGCCTGACGAAGGCTCGCCGTCATCGCTTCAGAGAACGGCATCTCCGCGCTCTGTCCACCAAAGCCAAAGCGAAGCTTGCGTGGGCGCGCGATATGCCGATACTGACGGTCCGCGCCCTGCCCCACATAGCCGCGATGCACCAGCGTCTTCAGGATGCGATATACCGTCGTCTTGGAGATCTTCGTGCGCTTGTGGATCGTCTCCAGCACCATCGGCTGGTTTTCCGTCTGCAACAGCTCGAGAATATCGAGCGCCTTGGTAAGAACGGGAATCAGGTAGAGGCGTCTTGCCTTCACTTTTGCTGGCATCTTTCACCCTTTTGCGAAGTGTGCTCCTGGAACGCGAGAGTTTCCCTAATGGATTCTCGCTCCCGGAAGCATACCACCACGGACCTACCTTAGGCGTAAGAGCTCTGCCCGACTGCATTCTTCGCGCCACGCTCCGCAGCAATCCGCTCCACATAGCCGCTCTTATACAGCTCGGCGAGAGGATCTGCCGGCAGTCCGCGCTCCGAGCGCCATTCCTGCACCACCGGACGAACATCCGTCCAGAACGCGCCGCGGAACAACTCCTCCGCAGCGATCAGTTGGCAGCTGTCCTGTAGCGAGGCCAGCTCAGCCTGATCGATCAGCGCAGCACGCGCATACAGCTCCTGCGCCGTGACCACCGTCTGCACCATCGCTTCCATCTTGCCCTTCAGGTTATGGCTCTGGTCGATCATGTAAGCCGGTGCCGTAAAGCCCTGCTTGTTCGCCTGCGCCGCATGAATCTCGTGGAAGATACGGAAGATCTGATACGGATCAATCGACCCAAGTGTCAGATCGTCGTCCGCATACTTGCGATCGTTGAAGTGGAAACCACCCAGCGCATTCAGCTCGATCAGCCAGGCCACAATCTGCTCGATGTTCGTTCCCTGATAGTGATGTCCCGTATCAACCAACACCTTCGCCTGCGGTCCAGCACTACGCGCAAACTCAAGCGCCATGCCCCAGTCGCCGAAATCCGTGTGATAAAAAGCAGGCTCAAACGGCTTGTACTCCACCAGCATCGTCTGCCCCGGAGCCAGCTTGGCGTGCGCCGCCGCCAGCGCCTCCTTGCCCCACCCAATGCGGCGAGACATACTCTGGGTCCCCGGATAATTCGAGCCATCGGAGATCCACAGCGAAACCTCGGCCGAGCCCAGCGCCTTGCCAATCTCTACCGAATCAATCAGGTGCTGCGTAGCCTTCTGCCGCACCTCGGCACTCGGGTTACAGATCGAGCCAAACTTGTACTCAGGCTCCTGAAACACATTCGGATTGATGGACCCCGGACGGATGTTGTGCGTCTTCGCCAGCTCTTGAATCTTCGCCACATCGGCCACGCCATTCGGCAGGTCCCAAAGCACATGCAGCGCCAGCGTCGGCGTAGCACCCGTCAGCCGATTCACCTCCCCGCCATCGGCAAACTTCTCTTCGATATTCGTGGCCGCTGCTGGCTGCAAAAACTTGCCGAACCGCGTGCCCGTATTCGAGAAACCCCACGAGGGAATCTCAATCGAAAAGGCATCAAGCGCCTGGTGGATGCGGGACTGCGCTGCACTGGAGATGGAGTTGCTGGACATATACCCTTAGGACCTCGAACCGATGCGGCAGAAACCGCGAAATTTCATAGAGGACTTATACTATGTATTGAAACAATCACGCGCAAGTACCTTTATCCACCGGAAATGACTCTACCTGCGATCTGCATAGACGACTCTCGTCCAATAGACACATTATTTCCCAACGCTTAATTCAATAAGGTAGGATGATGTCGCCGCTCACACCGACCTTCACGCTCCTTTGAACTCCGCGCGACGGCACAAGATTTCTCCTTAGAGTCGAGGACCGACGTGGGACCCAATCCGTTTATCGGCGTCATCTATCACTGGCTCGGAGGCCTCGCCTCCGCCAGCAACTTCATCCCCTTCCGCGGTATCAAGCGCTGGTCGTGGGAGGTCTATTGGATCATCCAGGGCGTCGCCGCCTGGCTCATCACCCCCACCCTGATCGCCAGTATCTTCGTTCCGCACGTCTTCACCATCCTCGGTGAAGCGCACCGCTCCGGCGACGCCAGCCTCATGTGGCCCATCATCATGGGCATCCTCTGGGGAGTCGGCGGCCTCACCTTCGGCCTCGCCATCCGCTACCTCGGCCTCGGTCTCGGATACGCCATCGCCCTCGGCTTCTGCACCGCCTTCGGCACACTCATCCCGCCCATCTACGACCACCAGATGATGGCCATCCTCCACGAGCGCTCCGGCCAGGTCACCGTCCTCGGCGTACTCATCACGCTGCTCGCCATCGCCGTCAGCGGAGCCGCTGGTGCCTCCAAGGAACGCGAAGTCACCGAAGAAGAGAAAGCCGAAACCGGGGAGCGCGACTTCTCCTTCGGCAAGGGCCTCGCCGTCGCCGTCTTCGCCGGCATCATGAGCTCCTTCTTCGCCTTCGGCTTGCGCGCCGGCCAGCCCATCCACGACATCACCCGCAAGCACCTTGAGGCTGCACACATCACCGACCTCTGGTCGAACCTCCCAGTGCTCATCGTCGTACTCTGGGGAGGCTTCGTTACCAACTTCATCTGGTCGGCCGTGCTCATCGTCCGCAACCGCTCCCTCGGCCAATTTGCCGGGGCCCCCGGCGTCAACCCCATGGGCACCGCGCCCGTCACCGGCGACACGCTCGTCGACTTCGACCCGCGCGACTATCTCGGTCGCATCAGCGGCAGCGTCCTTCTCCGCAACTACATCTTCGCCGCCATGGCCGGCGTCATCTGGTACTTCCAGTTCTTCTTCTACTCCATGGGCGAAACGCGCATGGGCAAATACAACTTCGCCAGCTGGACGCTCCACATGGCGAGCATCATCCTCTTCGCCAACCTCTGGGGCATCGCGCTAAAGGAGTGGCGCGGCACCAGCAAGCGCACCCGCGTCCTCGTCGCCTGCGGCCTCATCCTGCTCGTCACGTCGTCCGTCGTCGTCGGCTTGGGCAGCTATCTTAAAGTCAAGGGGATGTAGGCTTAAAAAGCCTGACGATTCCCCAGCCGGAGAGCAGTCCTGAAGATCTCACTTTTTGTAGCTTGCTATAACGACACACTGTTCCCGCAGACTGGCATCGCCGTCACGCAGGTGCTGGAGCGGCTGGGCCATACCGTGGAGTTTCCTCTGCAGCAAACCTGCTGCGGCCAGATGCACTACAACACCGGCTACCACCGCGAAGCCGTGCCGCTCGTCCGCCGCTTCGTCGAAATGTTCCGCGATGCCGAAGCCGTCTGTGTCCCCTCGGCAAGCTGTGTCGCCATGATGCGCGAACACTACGTCATGATGGCCGAAGCCGAAAACGACCCCGCCTTCCTCTCCGAAGTTCGCAGCCTTCTTCCGCGCATCTTCGAGTTCAGCGAACTCCTCGTCGATCGCCTCGGCATCGAAGACGTCGGCGCAGAGTTCGCGCACAGCGTCACGTATCACCCCTCCTGCCATTCGCTGCGTATGCTGCACATCTACGACGCCCCCATCAAGCTCCTCCGCCAGGTCCGCGGCCTCGATCTCATCGAGCTTCCTAACCGCGAGCAGTGCTGCGGCTTCGGTGGGACCTTCGCCGTCAAGAACGCCGACGTCTCCGTCGCCATGCTCACCGAAAAGCAGAGCTGCATCATCGAAACCAAAGCCGAGGTCGTCACCGCACTCGACAATAGCTGCCTCATGCAGATCTACGGCGGTTTGCATCGCTCCGGCTCGCCAGTCCGCACCCTGCACATCGCCGAAATCCTTGCAGCTACCAGCAATCCTCCGCATAAACCAACGTCGAAAGGCGTAGGTTCTGGCATTGAAGGGTATGGGCTTCAGCCCGTACATTCAGAGCGCAATGAATTGGGGGCTTTAGCCCCGGAGGGAAAGGCCGAATGAAAGCCCATCAAACCTCTCTCGACACAGCCGGAGCCACACGATGAGCGTCCGCGTCGGCAAGACCTCCACCGCCGCCGAGTTCCCTTCCGCAGCTAAGATCGCGCTGAAGAACGACCAGCTCCGCAAGAACGTTCACCACGCAACAAACGTCATTCGCAACAAGCGCGCCCTGCGTGTCGAAGAGATGCCCGACTGGCAACTCCTCCGCGATGCCGCCAGCGCCATCAAGGCGCACACCCTCAAGAATCTCGACACCTACCTCATCGAGTTCGAACGCAACTGCGAACTCGCAGGCGGCAAGGTCCACTGGGCCCGCGACGCAGACGAAGCCAACAGCATTGCGCTCGACCTGATCCGCCAGTACAACGGCACGGAAGTCATCAAGGTCAAGACCATGACCTCCGACGAGATCCAGCTCAATCCTGCGCTCGAACACGCCGGCATCACACCCTACGAAACCGACCTCGCCGACATGATCGTGCAGATGGGCAACGACGAACCCTCGCACATCGTCGTCCCCGCACTGCATCGAAACCGCTTCGAGGTCCGCGACATCTTCCGCGAGACGATGGATCTGCCCGATCTCACCGAGCAGCCCGAAGAGCTCACCGGCGCAGCCCGCACCTATCTTCGCGAACGCTTCCTCAACGTCAAAATCGGCATCAGCGGAGCGAACTTCGCCATCGCTGAAACCGGCGGCGTCTGCGTCGTCGAAAGCGAAGGCAACGGCCGCATGTGTCTCACCATGCCCGACGTGCTCATCTCGCTCATCGGCGTCGAAAAGGTCATCCCTCGCTTCGAAGACCTCGACGTCTTCCTGCAACTGCTTCCCCGCTCCGCCACCGGCGAGCGCATGAACCCCTACAACTCCCTATGGTGCGGCGTTCATGAAGGAGACGGCCCCAAGGCCTTCCACGTCATTCTGCTCGACAACGGCCGCACCAAACTCCTGCACGACGAGATGGAGCGCGAGACCCTCGCCTGCATCCGCTGCGGCGCCTGTCTCAATGCCTGCCCCGTCTATCGCGAAACCGGCGGCCACGCCTACGGCAGCATCTACTCCGGCCCCATCGGCGCCATCCTCTCGCCACAACTCCAGTCGCTGGAGCACTCGCGTTCGCTGCCCTACGCCTCCACGCTCTGCGGCGCCTGCTACGAAGTCTGCCCGGTTAAAATCAACATCCCCGAGATCCTCATCCACCTCCGCGGTCGCGTCGTCCGCGAAGATCAGGCCACGCTCAGCGGCAAGCTCGGCGTCGAAAACCTCGCCATGCAGGGCGCAGCCATGGCCTTCAAGAGCGAAAGCCGCTATGAGGCCGCGCAGAAGCTTGTGCAGATCGGCCAGGGCCTCTTCGAAAGGAACGGCCAGCTCACCAACCTTCCCGGCATGGCAGGCGCATGGACGAAGTTCCGCGACCTCAAGCCCATCCCTAAGCAGAGCTTCCGCGACTGGTGGAAGTCCCGCGAAACCAGCAAGCCCGGCGGTGAAGCATGAGCAACGCACGCGAAGAAATCCTCGGCCGCATCCGCTCGGCCCTCAAAGACGCTCCAGTCGGCCCGAGCTACGAGGAAATTCCCCGCTCCTACGATCGCAAAGGCAAGCTCGACCACGAAGCCTCGCTGCACCTTCTGAAAGACCGCCTGCTCGACTACGACTCCGACATCGTCGAAGTCACACATGAGTCTGAAATCGCCTCTGCCGTCGCCGAGGCCCTGCAGCGCGCCAGCGAGCAACAGGTGCTCGTCGCCGAAGCCTTCCCCGCCGCCTGGCTGCCCTCAGGCATCGACGTCGTTCGAGATACCCAGCTAACCACGCAGCAACTCGACGGCCTCGCCACCGTCGTCACCACCTGCGAAGCCGCTGTCTCCGCAACCGGAACCATCATCCTCGTGCACGAAGGCGCACAGGGCCGCCGCGCCATCACGCTGCTCCCCGACCACCACATCTGCATCGTCGCCCGCAGCCAGGTCTTCGAACTCTGGCCCGAAGCCGTCGCCGCGATCGACGCCCGCAGTCGCTACGCCATCACCACCATCTCCGGCCCCTCCGCCACCTCGGACATCGAGATGACCCGCATCCGCGGCGTCCACGGCCCCCGCCGCCTCAGCGTCATCCTCTACGGCTAAACGCACGGAAGGGGCTTACAGCAAATTCCTGTCAAGCCCCTCTCGACTCACCAACTTCGAAATCCCCAACAACCATGAGGCTTTTCGCACGAAAGAAATTTGGATGTTTACCAGATTCAGCTTGGTATACTAGAGACAGCGCAAAGAAAAACAGCCGCCCGGCCCTCAGGCCATGGCGGCCTTCGCGTTCTAAAGGGGTATCAAAGTCCAGACTTAACCAACACCGAATGAAGACTTTGAGACTTCAAGGCGGGGGGGGGGGAGGGGGTCACCCTACCGACGGCCCATCGAAGTGAAACACCTCTTTCAAAGCGCTCCATTTCTCTCCAGCGCCAGCATTCTCCATCGGCTGCTGCATCGGATCCATGATCTTCCACCACCGCTGCGTCTCAGCATCCGCAGCCATCAGCTTCATGTCCGCTTCATAGTCTGTACCGTGATATTCGAAGTAAGCAAACAACACATGATCGCGCAGAAAGATCGAGTAATTGCGAATGTTGCAATCCTCAATCCTCTTCAAAACCGTAGGCCAGACTTCGGCGTGATAACGAATGTATTCGGCTTCATCTTCAGCACGAAGACGGATGATCTGGGCATAACGCTGCAACGGACACCTGCTTTCTTTCTGTACCAGGGCAATATTCGATAGGAAATGAATTGCACCTTGAAAATACGACAAGCGGACATCGATCGTCCAACAAACTATTCGATGTCTAGCCTGTAAACTCGCTTCGCCGTATCACCTTCGATCGCCGCGCGCTCGTCCGCAGACAGCGGAGCCAGCCAGCCATCGATCGTCTTCCACCACTGCTCATAGCTGCTAGCCACATTCAACACCGGCCAGTCGCTACCGACCATCAGCCGCTCCGGCCCGAACGTCTCCAGCACCACGTCGAAGTACGGCTTCAGCGAATCCGAAGTCCACAACTTCCAATCAGCCTCCGTTACCATCCCTGAAAGCTTGCAGCTCACATTCGGTCGCCGCGCCAGTTCGCGAATCTCTTTCTCCCAGGAAGCTGAATCCCCCGTCGCAATGGCAGGCTTGGCAATATGATCCAGCACGAAACTCTGCTCCGGATGCCGATCCACAAAGCGCGTCGCTTCTTGCAACTGCTGCGATCGAATGAGGATGTCGTAAACCAGATCCGTGCCTTTCAGCCCAGCAATCCCCCGGTTGAAATCCACGGCATCGAGAAATCCCTCCGGCTCAGCCTGCACCACATGTCGCAGACCTTTCAGCAAGCGGCGCGTGCTGAGCTTCTCCAGCGTTGCCGCAAAGTCATCGTCTGCTATGTCAGCCCAACCGACCACACCGCGCAGTAAAGGATCTTGGTCCGCCAGCTCCAACAACCACTCTGTCTCTTCGATCGTCTGCCGCGCCTGCACCATAACGGTGCCGTTCACCCGCGCAGCCTCGCAGTGAGCGGTCAGTTCAGCTGGGAGATAGTCGCGCCGCAGCACAAGCATGGACTCGTCGATCCATCCATACTCATCAGCAGAGTAATGCCATACGTGGTGGTGAGCATCGATGCGCACTAAAATCCCTGGTCAGCTTAGACACGCTGCGAATTCATCGCGGCATCAAAAGAGCACCGCGGCTACCAAAAGCTTAGCAGAGCGCCTGAGGCCGCGAGACAAAGCAGAGCGCATCGCAAAGCCTCAGTCTTCGCGCGCGGCAGCTTCCAGTGCAGGCAAGTCCATCTTCACCATCTTCATCATCGCTGCCATAGCCTTGGGATGCTTGATCAGCGCACCGATGTTGCGGGGCACGATCTGCCAGCACAATCCGAAGCGATCCGTCAGCCAGCCGCAAGCCATAGGCTTTCCGCCTTCGATCAACTTGTCCCAGTAGCTATCAATCTCTTCCTGCGAGTCGCATCGGATAAAGTACGAGAACGCTGGATTGAGCGCATAGGACGGACCTCCGTTAAGAAAGACCATCTCCTGACCTTCCAGCTCGATGGTGACCGTAGCGACTTTGCCCTCGGGCCATGGTCCCACGCCTTTGGAGCGCACTTCATCAATCTTGCGCGCATGAGGAAAGACGTTGAGGTAAAACTCGGCAGCCTCTCCAGCGTTGTCGTTGAACCAGAGGAACGGCGTAAGTTTGTTCATGGCTGGCATCATAGCAGCGACACACTTATTCACGGTAAGCCTCTGCGTACCCGACTGTTCTGAGAAGATGAGTAGGTCACATTTCAAGGACTCCCGCGCCTTCGCCGGGAAGAAGGATTTTGTATGCGGGACTTGTACATCGGCATAGACTGCGGCACGCAAGGCACCAAAGCTTTGCTTATGGATGACCACGGCAACGCTGTTGGTTCGGGCTATGCTGCCCACGCTCTCATCGAACGCTCAAACGGAGCTCGTGAGCAAGACCCATCCTGGTGGGTCGAAGCCCTTCGCACAGCGCTCAAGCAGGCACTCGCTGGTATCGATACATCCACCGTCCGCGCCATCGGCGTCTCCGGTCAGCAGCACGGACTCGTCGTGCTCGACGAGCACCTGCAGGTCATCCGCCCAGCCAAACTCTGGAACGATACCGAGACCGCACCACAGAACGCCGAGATCATCGCCCGCCTCGGCGGCAACGCGGCCTGCCTTCAGCGCATCGGGATCATCCCACTCACCGGCTACACCGTATCCAAGCTACTGTGGCTGCAGCAGAATGAGCCGGAGAACTTCGCACGCATCCGCCACATCCTGCTGCCGCACGAGTACCTGAACTTCTGGCTCACCGGCCAACTGTGTGCTGAGGCAGGCGATGCCTCCGGCACCGCATTCTTCGATGTCCGCTCGCATGAGTGGTCACGCGAGGTGCTCGACCTCATCGACAGCGGCACAGGACAGCTCTTCAGCGCCCTGCCCGCTCTCGTGCAGGCAAACGAGCCTGCAGGGACAATCCTTGCCAGCGTCGCACAGGAGTTTGGCCTGCCAGCCGACTGCCTCGTCTCCGCCGGTGGCGGCGACAACATGATGGGAGCGATCGGCACCGGCAATGTGCGCGAGGGTATCGTCACGATCAGTCTTGGCACCTCAGCGACGGTCTATTCCTTCCGCGACTCACCTTCGCAAGACGTCACAGGCTGCGTCGCTCCCTTCTGCTCGTCTTCAGGTGGATGGCTACCGCTGGTCTGCACCATGAACGCGACGAACGTCGTTACCCAGACCGTGTCCCTGCTCGACCGCACAGTTCGTGACATCGACGCCGCACTCGCAGCAACCGAGCCCGGCTGCGACGGCCTCACGTTGTTGCCCTTCCTCAACGGGGAACGCACACCCGATCTTCCAATGGCTCGCGGAACACTTACAGGGATCGCCACCAGCAACTTCACACCGGATCACCTTATCCGTGCAGCGGTAGAAGGCGTGAGTTTTGGAATTTTGAACGGATTGGAGATGATCCTCGAAGGCAAACAAAGCGATCGCATCCGACTCATCGGCGGTGGCGCCCGCTCCGCTGCGTGGAGACAACTACTTGCAGACGCCTCGGGCTCAACGATTGAAGTGCCGATGGAGCAGGAAGCCGGGTGCCTCGGCGCGGCAATGCAGGCGTTGTACCTGCATCGTACGTCGCTCGGTCATGCAGACACACTCAGCGAGATCGCGGACCTTTGTGTGAAACTCGACACCACCAAGACAGTGCTACCCGATCCCGGCAGGCTGGCCGCCTACCATGAGGCACGCCGCACCTATAATCAGCGCCTGCGGGACTTCTACGGGACAGCATGACAGATGCCGCTTATGCAATAAGCAACAGTTCGCGCTGGGATGCCAATGGAAGGATTGCTTCGACAAGTGCGTCCACCGCACAGGCCCCAAAAATACCGAACGTCGAGATGATTGGTGGAGCTGAGCGGGATCGAACCGCTGACCTCCTCGTTGCGAACGAGGCGCTCTCCCAGCTGAGCTACAGCCCCACTGTCTGGGTGACAAAAACAGTCTAGCAGGACACCCCGGCAGATACCAAGCCCGCTCTAAGCCGTCGGTTTCGGTCTCGCTCCCTGCAGCCCCAGTTCTCCCATCACCCGCTGCAGGTCCTTCCACGCCTCGCCCTTCTGCCGCGGATCGCGCAGCAAGAACGCAGGGTGATAGGTCACTGCCACCTTCGCTCCGCGTGCCTCGTGCCAGCTTCCGCGAAGTGACGCCAACGACTGCTTCACCCCGAGCAGATACGTTGCCGCCGTCGCTCCCAGCGCCACAATCACCTGTGGCTTCACCACATCGATCTGCTGAATGAGGAACTGGGAACAAGTCGTCGCCTCAACATACTCCGGCGTGCGGTTCGCGGGCGGTCTGCACTTCACGATGTTCGCGATATAGACCTGTTCGCGCGGCAACCCCATCGCGCCGATCATATTGTTCAGTAGTTGTCCTGCCTTGCCAACAAACGGCAGACCGCTCTCATCCTCGTCCGCTCCCGGGCCTTCACCCACAAACATCAGCCGAGCGCTCAGGTCACCATCGCCAAACACAATCTTGTGCCGACCCCCATATGCCAGGGGACAGCGGGTGCAATCTCCGATTTCGGCACGAACCTTCTCCATAGCAGCCGACCGTTCGGCGGCAGGTAAAACCAGCGAGGGCACAGGCACCAGCGCATCGAACGACTTCGGCTTCGGCATAGGGGCAGACATCTCCACAGACATAGGGGGTGGCGCATCGTCCGAAGGAAAGTAGTTCGTCGGAGCTGTAGCAGGAGTAGGAACTGCGGGCGGCGCAAACGCCGATGCTGAAGCACGCACAGAAGCAGCTGCCGGCGGAGCAGACGCACGCGGCGAAACGGTTGCCGCACCTCGAACCGGCGCGCCAGCCTGGGCTCGAGCTGGCACCACAACATTTTGCACGCTCGTTGCCGACTTGGCGGCAGTCAATGCCGCTCGTAACGACTCTGGCAGCGGCACCGAAGGGTCGTCGCGGCGATACAGATCGTAGATACCCATGTCGCGCAGGTAGTCGACATAGGCGCGCAGCTGCTGCTCAGGAGGAACGCTCATCATGTACCAGTCTAACTGGCGACGCGTTGCTACGCAGCAGAACCAGGCAGCGGCTTGTACGCGCCAACCGTGTACGTCACCTTGCCAGCACGCACCTCATCGGTCGCCACGCGGCAGGCCTTTAAGGAATTGGAGACGCCCAGTGATGGCGCTCCCGATTGCAGTTGCCGGGCGCGACGAGCAGCGCCCTTCACGAGAGAGTACTTGTTCTGCAAAAGCAGAGAATCGTGCTCGTTCAGGGACATATAGGCACCTCCGGGGTTATGGAGGTATGGTAATCGAGAAGTTAACCTGCTGAGGAAAACTTTTTACTGTGGAATTTCAGTCACAGTTCAAATCACTGTCGATAACAGTCTTGGGTTACAGCCCGAATGTGCCAAGCGCTGCATCGAGCCGCCCGGAGTGTTGCGAAGTGAGACACTCTGCTGCCAGTGCAACATCCGCGCTATCGCCTGCGCCACGCGCCACCAGCACGATCGCCCGCATCTCAGAGGCAGCCTGGTCCAGCACATCATTCACCAGCGCATACCGGTAGTCATCGAGCTTCAACAGCTCCGTACGCGCCTGCGAGAGCCGCCGCTCAATCACAGACTCCTCAGCTACGCCCTCAGCCTGACTACGATTCCGCAACCGCCGCTCAAGCACCTCGGGGCTTGGTGGCAAGATAAAGATCGATACCGCCTTGGGCATCGTCTTCATTACCTGCAATGCTCCTTGCACGTCGATGTCGAGTAATAGATCCGTGCCATTCTCTCGCGCATGGTCAAGCGCCGACAAAGCCGTCCCGTAGTAGTTGCCAAAGACCTCAGCCCACTCCAGGAACTCTTTCGCGGCGATCATTCTCTCGAACTCCGCACGCGTGGTGAAGTGATATTCCACACCATCCTGCTCCGAACCACGCGGCTGTCGCGTCGTGTAAGAGATCGAAAAATCGAGTCCACCCACCAGCCGCCGCGTTTCGCTTACAAGCGTCGACTTGCCCGACCCACTGGGCGCCGAAATGATAAAGAGAATGCCAGCCATGTGTCTGCTAAGTGTAACTGACCGCTGGCCCGCCCTACCCAATCCCCGGCAAGGCCACATCTTCATCCGAGCTGTCCACGGCGCCGAACTGCAGATCGTAGAGCCGGCGATACGTTCCTCCCAGCGCCAGCAACTCTTCATGCGTTCCCAGCTCTGTGATCGAGCCACGCTCCATCACCGCGATGCGGTCCGCCCGCCGCACCGTGCTCAAGCGATGCGCAATCACCAGCACGGTGCGCCCCTGCATCAGGTTCGCAAGGGCAGCCTGCACGGCGGCCTCACTTTCGGTATCCAGTGCGCTGGTCGCTTCATCCAGAATCAGGATCGGGGCATCCTTCAAAAGAGCCCGTGCGATCGCCAGCCGCTGTCGCTCTCCACCCGACAGCCGCGCGCCACGTTCACCAATCACTGTGTCATAACCTTGCGGCATTCGCAGGATAAAATCATGCGCTAACGCAGCCTTCGCGGCCGCTTCGATCCTCTCCATCGGAGCATCGGGTTGACCGTACGCAATGTTATGTCGCACGGTGTCGTTGAACAGCACGGTTTCCTGCGTGACCTTGCCAATCTGCTTCCGCAGAGAGGCCAGCGTCAGATCCCGCACATCATGATCATCCAGCAGAATCGCTCCACCCGTCACATCGTAGAATCGCGGCAGCAGATTCACCAGCGTCGACTTCCCTGCACCGCTCGGCCCCACCAAAGCCAGCACCTCACCGCGCCGCAGAGTCAGCGATATGCCGTGCAATACCTCCTTCACCGCGCCATCGCGGTTGTAATCGAACCGCACATCGCGAAACTCGATCAGCCCCGTGAAGCCTTTCAGCACCGCTGCGCCCCTGCGCTCGCGCACCTCATCCTGGGCGTCGATGAAACGGAATATCTCCTCACTTGCACCTACTGCCTGCTGAAAGCTGTTGTAGTACGTAGGCATCTTGCGAACAGGATCGTACAAAGCCATCACTGCGATCAGGAACGCGATAAACTCGCCTGCCGTCGCTCCATGCTGAATCCGATGCCGCCCATACGACAACAGAAGCGCAATTGCTACGGCGCCCAGCGCATCCATCAGCGGGGACGAAATAGACTGCACTGCAACAGCACGCATGTTGGCTGTCAGCAAGCGATCCGCTGCCCTCCGGAAGCGGTCCATCTCCCAGAGCTCCGTGCCAAACACCTTTACAATCCCGTTGCCCGAGATTGTCTCCTGCACGATGTTCTGAATCTCCGCGAGCTTATCCTGCCCCTTGCGAGTCGTCTTGCGCACGTTGCGTCCAACGCGTCGAGTCGAAGAGACGATCACGGGCACAAAGATCAGAAGCACCCACGCCATGCGACCGCCCACAACGATGACCACGCCAATCAGCCCGAGCAGCGTAAACAGCTGTTGCAGAAAGTCGCTCATCACCGTTGACATCGCACTCTGGACGCGGTCAACGTCGTTGATCAGCGTTGAGATCAGCGTGCCTGTCGTGTGACGCTGGAAAAACGCCGTAGACCGCCGAAGGATCGAGTTATACAGGTCGTTCCGGATGTCCCGGACCATGCCATACCCGGACTTATTCGCAAGTAGCGTCCCAAGGTAATCCGCTGGAAATTTGATGAGCGCAGAAGCTACCAGCGCAATCGCCACTACCGTCCACGCATTATGAAACCGATGCGGCAGCAACGCCTGCAGATTGATGTGGAACTGCGTATGCGGAATGACGAAGTTCAGCACCTCGTCTGGAGCAGACGCCGCACTTAGCACGTTATCGATGATTGGTTTAATCAGCAGAATGCGAAACGCCGTCAGCGCCCCCACCGCCGCCATCAGCACGACAGAAGCCCCCCAGAACAACGCATAGGGCTTCATATATTCCAGCAGACGCAGAACGCGCTTCATCCCCGCCACCAGCTGTCTTCGCAATCGTGATTCATCAAGTGCTAGTGTACGCGGCTAACACTACCTGGGCATATCCCGATGTCCGGCCTTCGCGCGATATCCCGCTGCCCCGAGTCGCTTCTTCAATTCTTCCGCAATCATCACCGAACGATGTTGCCCACCCGTGCATCCGATCCCAATCGTCAAATAGCTCTTGCCCTCGTGGATGTAGTGCGGCAACAGGAACGTCAGCATCTCCGTTACCTTGTCCAGAAACTCCTGCGTCTGTGGAAACTGCCGCACATACTTTGCCACCTTCGGATGCTTCCCGGTCAGCTTCCGAAACTCCGGAATGAAGTGAGGGTTCGGCAGAAACCGCACATCGAACACCAAGTCCGCATCGGTTGGAACACCGTTCTTGAAGCCGAAGCTGTTCACGGCAATCGTCAGATTCCGATCACTCTTGCCGTCGCCATGCGTGAACTGAGCATTGATGTGCGCCCGCAGTTCATGCACGTTGAATCGCGTCGTATCGAGCAGAATGTCCGCGACGTTCCGCACCGGATCGAGCCGCTTACGCTCATCGCGAATACTCGCAATGACCGTCTCACCCTTAGGCCCGCCCAGCGGATGAGGTCGCCGGGTCTCAGAGAACCGCCGCACCAGTGCATCTTCCTGAGCCTCGAGAAAAACTACCCGCGTCGGCAGCACCTTGCGCACCTTGCTCAGGATCGCCGGAAACCCCTTCAGGCTTATCCCTTCACGGACATCCACTACCAGCGCAGCGTGAGTGATCTCCGCCGACTTCGCCACAAGGTCGGCGAAACGAGGCACCAACTCTAAAGGCAAATTATCTACAGAGTAGAAGCCGAGGTCCTCAAACGCCTTCAGCGCCGAGGCCTTCCCCGCCCCCGAAAGTCCAGTCAAAATCACCAGTTCACGCGGAGCGGCAGCTGTCTTCGCGACAGCCTTTCTACGAAGTCGTTTGGCAGGGGCCATGCGGAAAGTATATCCCCGAAACTACACAGGCGAGATGCCAGGCAGGTTCCCTCCCTGGCATCTCGCCCCCATTCAATTTCTACAGCGCAGGCGCAGCAATCGGTCGCGGATGGTCACGCACCGTAGAGAAGCGCTCCTTGTTTCGAATGGCCTGCTGCTCCACCTTGGCAAGCGCGTCATGCAATGCGCCTTCCATCGTAGCCGCCTCCGCAGTCGCTACCAGAACGTCCCCGCGACACTGCAGACTGACCTCGGCGATCTTTCGGTACTTATCTTCCGTCAGCACGATATGGGCGTTCGTGCAGCGGTTCGTAACGCGTGTGATGGCGGCGAGTGCTGACTCCGCTTGCTGCTTCAAAGTATGCGTAACAACAGTGTGACGTCCGGTGAACTCAATATTCAAGCGATGCTCCTTAGATTCAGGTTTCGATGAAGGCGGTTCGTTCTGCCCAGTGCGTGCTCGGCGTTGTATCTCATGCCATGTTGGGTTAGACGTGAAGATGGATAGAGGGTTGCCATGTGCAATCGACGCGCCAAACAAGCCGTGAACCCTCCATGCCCGATGAACAATCAGTACAGCGGATTACCGCTGCCGTCGTTGATGTGTGCTAGGAATTTGCATGTCTTCGCGATACTTCGCCACCGTCCGCCGGTTCACCTGGATACCCTGCCGTTGCAGCTCAGCAGCCAGCTTGTCGTCGGTAAGCGGCTTGCGAGGGTCCTCCTCTTCGATCAGCTTCTTCACCTTGCGCTTCAACAGCAGCAACGGAAGGTCTCCACCCTCGGGACCGTTCACTCCCTCGGAGAAGAAGAATCGTAACTCATAAACGCCCTGTGCGGTGTGTACATATTTATTGGCCACCGCCCGGCTCACCGTCGAAGGATGCACCCCAATCTCCTCCGCCACCTCTTTGATCATCATCGGGTGAAGACCCTCCACCCCGCGCTCGAGAAAGTCCTCCTGTCTCCGGATGATGGCCTCACACGTCCGCACGATCGTGTTCTTTCGCTGCTCGATGTTCCGAAGTAACTGAATCGCCGATTTGTAGCGGTCCTTTACATATTCACGGACATCTCGCTCCAGCCCTCGATCTCGCAGCATCTTGCGATACACGCCACTCAGTCGCAGCGAGGGCATGTCCTCTTCGTTCATCACGACAACGTAACTCTCATCGCGTTTCACAAACGCCACATCCGGCTCAATCAGCCGCGTCGCCGACTGGTTATATCGCTGCCCCGGCCGTGGATCCAGTCGTCGAATCACCCCAATCGCCGCGTCGACCTGCTCCGCCGGACGCTTGAGCAATCTAACCAGCTCACGCAGATCCTTCTTCTGCAGTAACCCAAGGTGCGACTCCACGATCGTTGCGGCTGTATCGAGAATTTCCGAGCTGTCCGCCGAAGCCGCCTCAGCCGCCGCTCTGTCCATCTGCGTCAACCGCAGTTCATTCCGCTGCAGCGCCGCCCTTCGCATGGCCTCGCGCTGCGCGTTGATCTGTCGCAGCAAGCATTCCCTCAGATCCCGCGATCCCGTACCTACCGGATCAAGCTGTGCTACCACCCCGCGCGCCTCATCGATCAGTGCCAGCGCTGACTCCACTGTCATCGGCGCAGACTCCACACCGGCAATCTGAGCCTCTGCCACCAGTGCTGCCGCCAACTCTTCATCGGTCGCCGTCAGATATCCACCCTCGTCCAAATTGCCAACAATCAGCTCTGCTGCAAATCGGGTGGCTGCGCTCAAAGCCAATGCTCCCAGCTGCCACTGCAGATGATCCGAAAGATTGCTCGGCGCCGCCAGAAAATGTTCGAAGGACGGCTTATCCGCGTCCTCGAAGGTCGTCGCCGTCTTATAGCCGGGGTCAAGAAAGTCCTGAAAATAGCTCCCGAAGTCCACCTCATCGAACGGGTCGGCGGCCTCCGTATCGCGATTCTGGTCCTCCACACTCAGCTCAGACGTCGCCTCTCGGGCAGAGAGCTCCTCGATCGTCTCGGTCGATTCATCAATCTCTTCGAGGACAGGGTTCTCCACCAACTCCCCGTTGATCATGTCCTTTAGCTCGAGCTTGTTCAAAGCGAGCACACTGACCATCTGCACCAGTCCGGGGGTAAGGATCTGGCGCTGGCCGAGCTTTACGGTCAGGCGTGGCTGAAGCAGTTTAAACCTCGTTACATCGCTGGCCGGGGGAGACGTCCAGTGAGCAGGTGCCTGCTCCCGTAGGCCGCAAGCACGTACTGTGCCAGTCTACTCCGATCCATCCGTCAGCAAAGATACCCGTTCACCACTCATGTTCGCTTTTTGACCCAGCTTGGCACACGATTGAAGCATTTCCATAACGGGCGATTTACCCCGACTAGCCTCCGGGGAAAGTGGGCATTCATCCTCTGCTCAGACTCTGATTCCTTCCGTTGAAGCGATCCTTAGTCACGGTACCCGCACCCGTTGCCATATGATTTTTCCCCATACGAAACATCTACTTCATGAAAACGCACAAGTATTGTTGCAACCCTGACTCTCAACGTTTTGAATATTGAAAATGAAGAAGGCAAATCCCCTGCACATCGTCAACACCGGGCTGCAAATCCAGGATGTCCGGGAAGACAAAGCCTTCGCCGCGCGGCAGCTCCATAGCCACTCGCCGGAGATCCAGGTCATGGCCATGCGCCGCCTTGTCCGCTCGGTCCTTAATAGCGACGAGTCCGTTCTCCAAACCCTTGTCGACATCGCAGTTGAACTCTGCGGGGCTGACAGCGCTGGTCTCAGTCTCGTGCTGCCAAACGCCACCGACGCCCTCTGTCACCGATGGGTTGCGACCTCCGGGAAATACACCCCCTTCCTAGGTGCAGATCTTCCGCGTTACCCCAGCGCCTGCGGCGTCAGCCTCGAACTCGGTGGACCTCAGCACTTCCGCTTTGAGCCGGAATACTTTGAAATCCTTGGTATCGAGGCCCAGCCCATCGCCGATGGCATCACTTTGCCCTGGCACGTAGACGATCTACAGGGCACGCTTTTCATACTGTCCCACCAACGCCATGAAGCCTTCGATCTTCGCGACTGCCAGATGATGGAGCTGCTCTCTGACTTTGCCGCCCTCGCTATCCGCCAGCGACGCCACCAGGACAAATTTCTGAAGGAGGCCGCTCGCACGTCAGCGAAATCCATGCTCGGCAACGAGACCAGCACAGCCGCCAATCCTCTCCAAACCCTTATCCATGTCCTTTACATGACGGAAGGCGGTCTCAACACCGGCAGCGAGCACCTCTTCGGCTTTGGTGCTGGCGACCAGATGCAACCCCTCTCCAAGCTTGCTAACAAAATGCTGGCAATTCCCTATCCCACCAGAGAATTCTGGGAAAACTAAGGGACTGTTTTCAGGAGCAGGCCTGGGCGAACTCGCACCAACGGCTCGACTGCTGTAGTCGATAGCCCCAGCCAGAACCTTCCTTTCTCATTGATAACTTTCCGCAACAGGTGTTGAATAACCCCATGATTTCCCCGTGCCCCCACCACCTCGATGACACTGGCATCGAAGCCAACGATATTCGCGTTGACTCCGATTTTTCCGCGCGTCGACTCCATACACGGGACACAGAGATCCAGATCGTTGCGATGCGCCGCCTTGTGCGCGCGATCCTCTCCGACGAAAAATCCGTCCTTCAGGAGCTGGTTGACATCGCCGTTGAGCTCTGCGGGGCCGAAAGCGCAGGCATAAGCCTCGAGCAACCGAATGCACCGGACGCCACCTTCTACCGCTGGATCGCCACGAACGGCGCCTGTAATCCGTTCCTCAATGCCCAGCTGCCCCGCTATCCCAGCGCCTGCGGCGTCAGCCTGGAACGCGGTGGCCCCCAGCAATTCCGCTTCTACAAGCGTTTCTACGACCTCATCGGCATCACAGCTCCTGAGGTCACCGATGGCATCGTGCTTCCCTGGAGCGTCGACAACATCCGCGGCACCCTCTTCATCATGGCGCACAGCAACCGCGAGGCCTTCGACATCGGCGACTGCCGCATGATGGAACTCCTTGCCGAGTTCGCGGCCCTCGCCATACGACAACGCCGCCAGCAGGACGCCTTCCTCCGCCAAGCTACACTCAGCCGCTCCGCAGCCATGGCCGATACGCAGGCCAGCCAGCCCACGAATGCCCTAAAGAGCCTCGTCCATGTGCTCTATCTCGCCGAAGCAGGAGCGCCTCCCGCCGAGTTCCCGGCCACAGAAAGCTATCTCTCCATCCCCAGCCCAAAACCCGGGGACGAACTTCCGCCCTTGGCCGCGCTGGTCAACAAGCTTCTCTCCATGCCCTACCCGGCATCAGCCCCCGCTAGTCCATCTCCCACCAGGACACAGCGTGCTAGCCCAGTGATCCGCGCCCACTAGAGCCCTGCCCAAAACTGAAGTTCTCACCTAGGTAAATTCGCTTTACCTCAGCATCGCGCCCAAGCTCGCCCGGTGTTCCCGTACGGAAAATGCTGCCCGCGTTGACGATGTAAGCTCTGTCGGTCACGGAAAGCGTCTCTCGCACATTGTGGTCTGTAATCAGAACTCCGATGCCCGAAGCCTTCAGCTCAAAGATAATCTGCTGCAGCTCAAGTACTGCAATCGGATCGATACCTGAAAACGGCTCATCCAGAAGAATGAACGCTGGATCGATCGCCAGGCATCGTGCAATCTCGACTCGTCGCCGCTCCCCGCCCGAAAGCGCGTACCCCTGCGTCTTGCGTACGTGTCCAAGATTCAGCTGGGAGATAAGCGTCTCGGTCCGCTTCTTCCGCTGCTCCCAGGTCAGGTGCTGCGTCTCCAGCACGGCGAGAATGTTCTCCTCCACCGAAAGCTTACGGAACACCGAAGGCTCCTGCGGCAGGTAGCTGATCCCATGCTCGCGCGCCCGCAGATACATCGGCGTGCTTGTGATATCGACACCATCGACCGTAACCTGTCCAGCTTCCGGGCGCACCAGACCGACGATCATGTAAAAGCTGGTCGTCTTTCCAGCGCCATTCGGCCCCAGCAGACCCACCACCTCGCCCTGGGTAATATGCACGCTGACGTCGCGCACGACTTGTCGTCCACCGTATGACTTTGCGAGCCCCTTGACCGCCAGCGTTCTCATCTTGGATCTACTGCCTCTCTTTACTCTTGCTGTCGGACTTTGGATCGATGTGCGTCTCGGTATGCACGCGGGTCGGCTTGCTCGGGCCTGTTTCGCCCGACACAATGATCGTACTACCCGCATCACCAAAGAGTAGCGAGGCGCCCGTGATGCTGCCTTGCTGCGCATCCACAATCTTCGGTAGCTTTGCCGGCGTTCCCGTCAGCACAGAATCGCCCGTCGCCGCCGTGTACACCAACTGTTCACCCGTCCCATGCCGCCCCGGCTGGTCCAGCAACACATCACCCGTAATCACAATATGATCGAGCGAGCCGCTGAAGGGTGTGCTGTTCGGAACAGCTATCGTCGTCTTCGGCCCCGCTGGAGCAAGATACGCCACAGCGCGCTGAGCCCTGATCGTACCTGCATCGGCCTCCATGGTGACACCCTGCGGCCCGCTGAAGACCGCTTCACGCCGTACATCGCTGTAATCCAGCTTTGCCGCTGCGACCCGTACATAATTCGCCCGTTGGCTTGGCTTCTGCGGCGCAGCGTTCGGAGACGTGGTCGAAGTGCCGGCAAACACCGCGTGGATCAACGAGCTCGGTGTCGCTCCGTGGGCAACAAATGTCTTTTTCACGTTATCCATCAACAGCATCGCCGCCTGGACCTGCGATGCCTCCTGCCACATCTTCGCGGGCTGAGCATCCGTACCGTGAAACTCGGCTTGATTGCTCGCATGCGTAAAGTGCGCGCTCGCCGCGAGCACGTGCGTGTACGTCGCAGGGTGCGTCGCGCTCGCAACTGCACCCAACAGCGTCGCCTGCACTTTGCCAACCGCATCGGCGTCTTGCGTCCGATCATCCAGAACCACCGTCGACGCTGTCACAGTCGCATTTTCCTGCACAAGATGCGCATTTCCAGTCAGCATTAACTTCTCCGACGCCCCATCGTAGCTCGCCCTCTCCGCGGTCGCGTCGCCCATCTGCTGCTGTACGCCACTCTTCGCCTGCGCCTTCTCAGCGCCCACGCGATGCACCACTACATGTCCTGTCTGCACCGCAGAAGTCAGCCCCAGCTGTGCCTTGCCATTGGTCAGGACTTGTCCAAACGATGCATCCAGTCGGTCTCCCGCGCTCGTCTCCACCTCGCCTGCAGGCGCATCCTGGCGCAGCAATGTGTGTCCCTGAGCCTGCAGCTTCTGCGGCTCACTCTTGCCCGCTTGCGGCGTAAATATCAGGTCCAGATCGTCCGCCGTCAGTGTCGTCTTCTTGATCCCGGGCGCCGCCTTCGCCGCACCTTTCGCCCCACTCGCCAGTGATTCGCCGCGTGCCTCCGCCGTGCCCGTCGCATGGAGCTCGCGCAGCTCCGACTCGGTATGCGCTCCTTTAGGCGCCTGCACAAACTGCGCCACGATGCGGTCACCATGCATCTCGCGCTGCAGCCCACGATCGCCCAGGCGTTTGTCCACCAGCGCCAGTTGCGGGGCGCCGGTAGCCACCAGCTTCGACAGCTGCCCCTTCGCATCGAAGCTAAAGTCGACAGCCGACGCCGAACCCGCAATCGGACGCACCGGGTTGCTGTCGACCAGTTGTACGCTCCCGCTCAGTCGTCCCGTCTGCGGCACCGTCTCCGCCGTAAACGTTGCATCAAGCTCCTGTGCTGTAACCTTCTGCGTCTTACCCGTAAGCAGCACACGGCCCGTGGACTTCGACGCCGCAATGGAACCATCCTTGCGAAGGTTCAGCAGTGTCAGGTCAGCACTCGCTGTGCGTCCCTTCGACTCCGCCACCGTTTGCGTCAGCGTTGCAATATTCGCCGTCCTGTCTACCTGAGCCGTAGTAGCATGGATCACCACCGGCTGCCCATGCAGCACACCGTGCGCCACGACATCAGATAGCAATCGCAGCGTGCTCTCGTCCGTGTCGAACTCGGCTCCGGTCGCCGTGCACTCGATACCGCTGTAGTGAAACTCGACCTGCTCCTTCGTGGTCGCGACACCCAGCTTCTTCAAGTACTCCAACCCGCTGGTGCGCACATGAATCACCTCGCCCGACTCCTTGTTCGTCGACGCCGGCTCGCCCGACATCGACTTCATCGACGAATGCCCTGCGGTCAGCGATTGCGGCGCTACCAGGTCCATATGTACCTCGCCAACGGCCTTGACGATGCCTTCTTTCTCGTCATACGTGAACTCGTCGCCGGTGATGTAATCCGTGTGTTTCCCGTCGCGACTATAGAGCGTCACGTTCACGCCATGCAGATCGTACTTACCATCGCCGACCTGCGTGGCCGTCTTCGCATGGAGCACAAAGATCGTGCGTCCACCCTTCGACTGCGAGTAGGTAATCCCGTTCGTGTCCTTCGAAATCGACGCTCCTGCATGGTGCAGCAGCTTGGTATACAGATTCAGCGCGCGATATCGCCCATATCCGATATAGGCGACGAGGATGCCGACGAGCATCAACACCGCCGCCGCTAACACCCACCGAAGTCGCTTGATCGAAAATGCCATTGCCAGCTTTATCTTCTCATTTCAAAACAGGTAGCTTCGCTAGTTTGACGCCCTCAAGCATCGAATCGGTTCAACGCCGATAGAATAGAGATATGGCCGACCAGTTGTATCTCAGCTTGTGGTATCCCAACTTCCGCTTTCAGTCGCTCCCTGCGGCTCTAACGGGAGTCCTGAAGCAGTTCGCCGTCATCGCCCTTTCTGACGGCAAGCCCGACAAAGCGCACCTTGATCTCGGTCGCGTCTCCGCCGCCAGCGTCTATCCGATCGACTGGACCGAGTCGCCCACCTACCAGCGCATTTACGTCAACGATGCGCGCGCCGAGGAGAACCCAGACACCGCCGGCTCGCTGATCGAGAACGCAGTGCTCGAAGCCACCGAACAGCTGCATGAAGATCAAGCCTATGAGTTCGAAATGCGCTGGATGCTGTGGCTACCTGAGCTGGCAGGCGAAGGCGATGCCGAACTCGACGCCATCTGGAAGCTCCAACCCGCAAGAGTTCGCATCATCGGCTTCGGCCCAGACTTTGACGCCGGAGCCTTCGAGCAAAACGGCCAGATCCGCGTAGACTTCGGTCTCGATACCCCATGGATCATGGACGACGAGGCAGTCGATATCCAGACCGCAAAGTACATTCAGAAGAACATTGAAAAGCTGCTGGCCTTCACGCTCAGCGTGGAAAAGCACTGCGGCATCTCCAGTCGCCTTCTCTGGACGGAAAGCGGCGAGCCGCTGGCAGAGAAGCTCATCGCGAAACTACAGCGATTGAACTGACTCTGCAGTCCATTGCTCGTCATCTCGAAGGGGATCTACTGTTGCCTGCGCTATACATCAACGCGGCACTCGGTAATGCGACGTTCAGACAGCGCTGACACTTCAGCATCGGGTCTCACAGACTAACAATAAAAGGGCCAGGGCTTGAGCCCCGGCCCTCGCAACTCAGAGCGAAGGATAGTCCGTATACCCTTCCGCACCATGCGAGTAGAACGTCGCTGGATTCGGCGCATTCAGCTCCGCCCCCTTTGCAAAGCGAATCGGAAGATCGGGGTTCGCGATAAACGGTACGCCGAACGCCACGGCGTCCGCATCGCCGCGCTCGATTGCAGCATCGGCCGATTCCTTCGTGAACTTCTCATTCGTGATGTACACGCCGCCAAATTCTTCCTTCAGCGTCGGCCCAATCCAGTCGGAAGCCTCGTACTCGCGAGCCATCAGGAAGGCGATCTTGCGCTTGCCTAACTCCGTGGCCACGTAACCAAAGGTTTCGCGCGGGTTCGCATCATCAGGCACCTGTCCACCGTTGCGCGGCGAAAGATGCATGCCCACGCGTCCCGATCCCCAGACCTCGCACACTGCATCGACCGCTTCCAGCATCAGCCGCGCGCGATTCGCAACCGAACCACCATACGCATCCGTGCGATGGTTTGAGCTCGTCCGCAGAAACTGGTCTAGGAGATAGCCGTTTGCTCCGTGAAGCTCCACACCATCGAAGCCAGCGGCCTTCGCGTTCGCCGCGCCATGCTTGTAAGCCGCAACAATGCCTGGAATCTCTTCGATACCCAGCGCGCGCGGCGTCTCAAACGGCTTCTCCGGACGCAGCAGGCTCAACCGTCCCTGCTGTGCCACGGCACTCGGAGCCACTGGCAACTCGCCCTTGAGGTAGACCGGATCGGAGATGCGACCCACGTGCCAGATCTGCGCGAAGATGCGGCCGCCAGCCTTGTGAACGGCGTCCGTTACCGGCTTCCAAAGTTCCACCTGTTCGTCGCTCCAGAGGCCTGGAACCTGCGGATACCCCACGCCCATCGGATCAATCGGAATACCTTCCGATACGATCAGCCCCGCGCTCGCACGCTGTGCATAGTAAGTCGGAATCAGCGGGGTAGGCAGATGATCCGGCGTACCACGCAGGCGCGTCAGCGGAGCCATAATGACACGGTTCGGTAGTTGAAGGTCGCCAACAGTGATCGGATCGAGCAGATGAGCCAAAAGAAATCTCCCATGAGCAAAGGTGCTCATGAGAGATTGGATGATTCGATAGTGATCGAAGTTGCAGGTTAGGAGCTGACGATCTCCGAGAAGTCGGCTATGCGAGAGAAGTCCCTGGTGATCCGCTGAAGCAACGCGAGTCGGTTCTTTCGAACAGCCTCGTCCGGCGCCATCACCATCACCGCTTCAAAGAAAGCATCGACTTGTGGGCGCAGGGTCGAAATCGCTTCAAGCGCTGTACGGTAGTCGCCCGCCGCACGCAAAATCTCAACACCAGTAGCGACCTCGGCCGACCGCGCAGCCAACGCGATCTCCGTTGGCTCGGCGAGGACGGACACATCGACTGCACTTGGAATAGCGATGCCTTTTTCAGCCGCCTGCGTGAGGATATTCTTCATCCGCTTAAAAGCCGCACTGACAGCCAGGAAGTCCTCACTGCCGCGCACAGCCGTTACTGCCTCGGCACGAGCGACCAGATCGCGAAGGTCATCCGAGCCGGCGGCCACAGCGGCCTTCACCACGTCGTAGGCCTGATCGCACCCTTCACGCAGATAGAAATCGATCCGCTCGCTGAAGAACGCCTGAAGCTTCGCCGCAGTTTCTGGCTTCAAATCGCCTACAGCCAGCACGTCCGAAACTTTCAGATTGAGCGACGACTCGCTCAGCAGTCGCACGATGGAGTTTGCAGCGCGACGCAGCGCAAATGGATCCTTCGACCCCGTCGGCTCCATGCCCAGACCGAACATACCCGTGATGGTGTCGACACGGTCAGCCAGTCCAAGCACAATGCCCTCGGCACTTCGCGGAATCTCGTCCTTCGCCGAGGCCGGGAGATATTGGTCATAGATTGCATCGGCAACCGTTGCGTTCACGCCCTGAGACGCCGCATACAGACCGCCGATGGCACCCTGCAACTCTGTGAATTCCTTCACCAGTTCGGTCGTGAGATCAGTCTTCGCAAGCGTGGCAGCTTCATCGATCGCGGCTACATCGAGCGTTGCGCCACGTGATGTCGCAACAGAAGCCAGCTTCGCGGCCAAGGATCGCACACGCTCGGACTTCTTCGCATAGCTGCCCAAATCCTTCTGGAAGGTCACGTTCTCCAACAGCTTTACGCGGTCAACCAGCGGAGTTCGCTGGTCGAACTCCCAGAAGAACTTCGCATCGTTGAACCGCGCACGCAGCACGCGCTCATTGCCCTGCCTGATGATCGGAGCGTTCTCTTCACCGAGCTCGATGTTCGTCACCGTAAGAAAGTGCGGAGCCAGCTTGCCGCTCGCATCTTCCACCGCAAAGTACTTCTGGTGATCGCGCATAACGGTAACCAGCACCTCTTCGGGAAGCTTCAGGTAGTCGGCCTCGAAGTTGCCGAGCAGCACATCCGGCCACTCCGTCAGGTGCGTCACCGCATCGACCAGCGGCTCGTCCTCACGCCAGCGAGCGCCCGCCACCGTCCGCGTCACATGATCAAGTGCCTTGCGAATCTTCTGCCGCCTCACTTCAACATCGGCAAGCACATACTCACCCTCAAGCTGCGCCAGGTAGCTCTCCGGCAGCTGCACCTCGAACGGCTCGCCACTCGACAGTACACGATGCCCAAAGCTCGCGCGCCCCGCAGTCTTCCCACCGAAGCTCACAGGCACAACAGCCTCACCCAGCACGCAAACCATCCACACGATCGGGCGCACGAACTTCTCATTGCTGCCCGGAATCCAGCGCATGTTCTTCGCCCAGTAGATGCCCGCAAGTTCCTTCGGTAACTCATCGGCGATCACAGCCGAAGCGCTGCGGCCCTTCTTCACGCTGGTCGCTGCAAGGTACTCGCCCTTCGGTGTCTCAATGGTGCGCAGATCACTAACCGCCACACCCGACTTGCGCGCGAAGGCTTCAGCCGCAGGCGTGGGCACGCCGTCCTTGAACGCGATCTTCACCGCTGGTCCAGTCGTCTCTTCCGTGATGTCAGGCTGCTGCTCCAGCACGCCCTTTACCAGCACAGCCAGCCTGCGCGGCGTGGAGTACGAAACCGCCGTCGCTCCTGCTGCCAGCAGATGCTCGCGCTCCAGCAGAGCCGCTGTACGCTTCTGCAACTCCGCCTGTGCCGCCGCGATCATCCGCGCCGGAACCTCTTCCAAACCGATCTCAAACAAAAAGTCTGCCATTACGCCGCCGCTCCTGCTGTTGCAGCGGCTGTTCCGCTGGTCAGTCTTCCCTGCTCTGCATAGATCTTCGCAACACCTACGATCAGCGTGCGAATCCTCGCCATCACACCCACACGTTCCGTCACGGAGATCGCGCCGCGCGCGTCTAACAGATTGAAGGTGTGCGAGCACTTCAGAGCCAGCTCATACGCTCCCATCACCGGGAAGCGCAGCACCTGCTGGTGGTCCTCGTTCTTCTCATCGAGCAAGATCTTCGCGCGCTCCAGCAGCGCAAGACACTCGGCCTCGTACAACTCCAGGTGCTTCCACAACGAAGCCACATCCGCATAGTCGAAGCTGTACGCCGAGAACTGCTGCTCCTCATGCAGACGCACGTCACCATAGGTGAGTTCCTTGCCCGTTACCGCATCGCGCGACCACACGATGTCATATACCGAATCGAGGTCTTGCACGAACTGCGCCAGCCGCTCCAGCCCATACGTGATCTCGCCCGAGATCGGGTCTAGGTCCATACCGCCGCATTGCTGGAAGTACGTGAACTGCGTGATCTCCTGTCCATCGAGCATCACCTGCCAGCCAACGCCCCACGCGCCGCCCACCGGCCACTCCCAGTTGTCCTCTTCGAACTTGATGTCATGCTGCGCGAGGTCGATCCCAATCGCCACCAGCGACTCGAGATACAGCTCCTGCACCCGCTCCGGTGGCGGTTTCAGAATCACCTGCAGCTGCGTATGGCGGAACAATCGATTCGGGTTCTCGCCATAGCGACCATCGGCAGGCCGCCGCGAAGGCTGCGCATACGCAATGTTGATCGGCTTGGGTCCCAGCACGCGCAGAAAGGTATCAGGCGACATGGTACCTGCGCCCACCTCAAGGTCATACGGCTGCTGCAACACACACCCATGCTCCGCCCAGAACTTCTGGAGGGTGAAGAGGATCTCTTGAAACGTCAGGGATTTCTTTACGTTGTCCGAACTCATTCCTAGTAGTTTAGCGAATCTGTGCAACTGCGAGCTCTTCGAAAACTCATTCCTTCGGATTCAACAAACGTAAAACTGGCCTCTCCGTGGCTATAACATCGTAAATTTCGTCTTGTCCGACGACTTCATAGTGCTGTAGTCGCTCAGGTCCCGGATGGTCATCGTCCGCGTAAGTGGTCTTTCGGGTCAACTCAAGCAGATAGGACCACGAGAATTCACGAAACAATTTCCCAATGAATACCTCCGGTGGTGACGGATATTTACCGTACATTTCGTTCGACACCGTGTATGAAATGTAGTGGCCGAAGACGATCTCGAAAGAGCGAGCATGAGGGATCACCTCCGCACTAATCTCAGCGCGAATCCTCGCAGCTATCGCGGGTTCAAAATCGCGCTCTGGATTTTCAGGAAAGGCCTTCCGAGGTATCCACTCGTCGACGATCAAAAGGAGCCCAAATCCCTTCGTGATTTCGACCGACCTTACAACAAGATACTTACACTCATTGATTTGCTCGAGGGGTGTTCGTGAGGCCAAGCTCATATTTCTAGAATACTCATGCCGACATTTGATAGAACAACGAATACTCTAGGCCAGCATCGCCGCGCTCCGCAGCCGCCGCTCCAGATGCCGCTCCAGCAGCCCCACTGCAAACCCCCGCAAATCCACCGCGCGCGCGGCAGGCCACTCCTCCTCCGCCAAATCCGCCAGCGAAGCCCGCGCCATCCGATGGCTCTCCGCCACGCTCGCCGCGCTCAGCGCCTTGCTCTGCGGTCGGCGATCGTCATAGCAGGTCACGCCATCCGCCACCGGAGACCACCACACGGTCTGCCCTCGCAGATCGAGCCGACACGCCGCACAGTGCCCTAATTCCGGCATCCAGCCCATCAGCCGGTTCATCCACAGGCAGAAGTACAGCACGGGCAGCCACACTTGCCCCTCTTCCATCGCGCTCAGCACCGTCACCGCCAGCCGGAAGAGATTGTCATCCACGGCGAGGTCCGGCATCGCCTCCTCCAGCACCTCCACCACCAGCTGCAGCCCCGCCAGCCGCAGCGTGTCGATCGGGGCTGTCAGCGGAGACCACAGAATCTCGAACTGGTCCAGCCGCACCAGTTCCTGCTTCGGGCGCTCCGTGTAGTGGGCCAGCACGCGCGTCGCCGGCTCCAGAGCCCCACCGAACCGCCGCCGCGACCGCATCGCATGGCGCGCCACGCCCTTCACTTTGCCCTGCTCGCGTGTGAACAGACTCACCAGCAGGTCAGCCTCATGGAACGGCCACGTTCGCAGCACAATCGCCTCGCCGTGGTGTTGTATCTGCCGTCCCTGCGCCATCCTTCTATCGTCTCACCCTGCCGCCCAAACAAAAACGCGCAACCTTAGCTGAGGCTGCGCGTTGCTGCACTGCAAAAAAGCTTAGCGACCGAAGTGCGAGGCACCCTTTTCCTGGAAAGCAGCCCACTTTTCCGGCAGGTCGTCCGCAGCGTAGATCGCCGACACCGGGCAAACCGGGACGCAGGCGCCGCAGTCGATGCACTCGACCGGATCGATGAAGAGCTGCTCGGTCTCACCGTAGCCGCCCTCGTCCTTCTTCGGGTGGATACAGTCCACCGGGCAAGCATCCACGCAAGCTGTGTCCTTTGTGCCGATGCAGGGTTCTGCGATTACATACGCCATGGTTCTGATCTCCTAAGTAAAAACTTCCTTCTGATGTTGCTTATCGATCTCGATTCTAGCAAGGATTTCTGTCACGGATGTATCAACAAATATTCACAACTCGGACTGGTTCAGGCTTATTTCTTACGATTTAAGGACGTTTGGCAATTTCAGCAGCGCCTTGCCTGCGATGTCGGCGATCCTGGCAGGATAGAGGTTCTCTGCAGTCGCGGCGATCTCTTCGAGCGTCCACCAGCGAATCTCCTGCATCAGCGCCACCTCCGTTTCGGTCACGCCGATCAGTTTGGGCTCAGCCCGCGTACACCTCGCTGCGAAGAAGACATCGTAGTTCCGCACCGTCTCGCCAAGGTGCTCATAGGTGCCACCCTGCTCCTGATGCACTGGCCCGACCAGCGGCACCCTCAGCCCAAGCTCTTCGAACAACTCCCGCTCGGCCGCGGCGAGCTCGGCCTCACCGCTCTCAATCTCGCCGCCGGGAGTAACCCAGAAGACGAATAGCCCGTCACTCCGCATCGCCTGGAAGCGAATGAGCAACAGGCTATCGGTCTCGTCAAACAGAAATACTCGTGCAGAACGGCGAAGCCGCAGCATTACGCCAGCTTCGCCCGGCGCGCCGCAAACTCGGCAGGCGTCGGAATCGGCTCCAGATTCTTGCCAGCGAACATGTCGACGAACAGCTGCTGAATCTCGCCATGGATGTTGCCGTTCGTCGCCAACACCTCGCGGCTATCGAGCGTGAATTTGCTGCCGTCGAAGTGCGTGATCCGACCGCCCGCCTCTTCCACCAGCAAATATCCCGCCGAAGTATCCCAAGGATTTAGCTGAAACTCCCAATAGCCTTCCAGCCGACCACAAGCCACGTAGGCAAGATCAATCGCCGCAGCCCCAGCGCGTCGTACGCCGTGCGAGCGTAGCGTGAACTCTTGGTAAAAATGCACGTTCGGGCTCTCATGGCGCTTCTGACTCGGAAAACCTGTCGCGATCAACGACTCCTGCAACAGCGGCGCCTTCGATACGTGGATCGGCTTGCCGTTCAGGAAAGCACCCTCACCGCGAGCCGTCGAGAACATCTCATCGCGCAGCGGATCATAGATCACTCCGGCGACCATCTCACCGTCTTCATTCGCAGCCAGCCCAGGCGTGCGCTTCTCGCAGCCCAAAACCACCGCAAAGACCGGAAAGCCATGCGCAAAATTCGTCGTGCCATCGAGCGGATCGACATACCAGCGATACTCGGCATCGAGTCCGGTCCGCGTTCCCTCTTCGCCGTAGATGCCATGCGTTGGCAGCTCAGCATTCAGGCGGCCGACGATCAGCTTCTCGCTCGCGCGGTCGGCCTCGGTGACGATATCGACATCGCCCTTGAACTCCGCCGTTACACCGCGATGGTAGTACTCGCGCAGCAAGGCTCCCGCCTCGCGGGCGATCGACTCTGCAATAGATACAAGCCCTGCATACTCTGACATCGTTTAGACCGTCTCGCGCTGTGCGCTGCTGCGGCGTGCCGACGAACCAGCACCCTCGGTAATGGTGCGGATCTGAGTCTTATAGATGAACAGGTTCGGCTTGCCCTCACGGGTCAGGCGCACCATCATCTCATCGAAGTACTCGATCCAACCATGAACCACTTCCCCATCGCGCAGCTTGACGGCTACGGGTACCTGACGGTCGCTGAGCGACTTCAGATACAGCGCCTCCTGGCCCGTTTCACCGGTCGGCGGCCCCTTCTTCGGCTTCCTCTTGAAGATCGACATGCTTCAATTGTAGGGGATTTATTCAATCAAATCCCAAGCAATCACGGCTCTTAATTCGCTTCAACACAAGCAACCATTTGGTTCGAGAGACGTCGCGTCTTTCAGACTTCCACGGCACAGGTCACGACTTCATGGCCTCGGAACGTTGTTCCCGTAATACGCCGTTCGATAGCGCAAATCATACTTAGAGCGCTTCTCCGGATCCTTTAGCTGTAGCCGAATATGCCGCAGCCCCGAAGGATCGACGCCACGCTGGGGAGCGTAATAGCCTACCGTGTACTGCGTTCGCAGATCGTCCGACACGTGCGCGAACGCCGGCGCCAGGTCTTGCTTCTTGCTCACGTAGTAGTACTTGCCGCCGGTGTCGTTCGCCATCTGGATCAGCGCATGTTCGCCGCCCGTATTGCGGCCCGCATCCGCCTCCACCGGCACGATGATCAGCGAATAAATCATCGCTCCAGCGCGCTCCGCCTGCTCCAGCGCAGCATCGTAGCTGCCGTGATGGGTCGTATTCTCTCCATCAGTGATTACCACCACGACCCGCCGCGCACCTGCCAGCGGCACAGCCACCATGCGTTGGCTCGCGAGATATATCGCGTCATACAGCGCCGTCGCATCGCCATGCGGAACGTTGCCCAATCCGCTTTCGATCCGCTTCACATCATTCGTAAAGCCAACCACCTCGTCTACATTGTCGGAAAAGTACATCAGGTCCAGGCGGTCCTGCGCGCGCAGCAGCGTCTTCACAAACGTCTTCGCGGCCTCATGCTCCAGGTGATCGTCGATGGCCACGCTCTCGCTTGAATCGAGCGCCAGCACAATCTGCAACGGCGTCGTCGCTTCCTTATCGAACACGGCAATCTTCTGCGCCTTATTGTCCTCGAAGACCTCGAAGTCCTCCTGCGTCAGACCCGCCACCGGAGAGCCATGCTCATCCACCACATTCACGGCCACTGGCACGAGGCGGCTCTCGACACGCAGCCCCGGCATCTGCGGCAACTGACGTTCGATCGGTGCAGGCGCCTGTTGTGCCAGCGCCTGCGGTTGAATCGCAGCGTACGGCCCACCCGCCATCGCCACCATCAACGCCGTTAAAACAAACCTCATCGTGAGCTCAGGTCTTCCGGGAACGGCTCGCCATCGGCCCACACTGCGCCGTCGGCAAACTGCTCCTTCTTCCAGACTGGGACGGTCTTCTTCAGCGTATCGATTACCCAACGGCACGCCTCAAACGCCGCGCCGCGATGCGCCGAAGTTACCACGATCAGCACGCTCGTCTCCCCAATCTCCAGCCGCCCCAGCCGATGCACGATCGCCACCTCGCGCACACCCTTATACTCGATCGCTTCAGAACGGAGCACCTGCATCTGCCGCAGCGCCATCTCCTCGTAGGCCTCGTAGTCGAGATGCAGCGTCTTCCGCCCCCGCGTATTGTTGCGCACGATGCCATCAAAGACGCATACTGCGCCGTCTGGCCCAGCCTTGATCGCCTCCATCACCGCAGCGGAGTCAATCTTCTCCCGCGTCAGGAACACCATCGCACTCTCTTCCAAGCCGCCACTCACGGGAGGAAGAATCGCTACCTCATCGCCATCTGTGAGCACAGCACTTCCTCGTGCGTACTCATGATTCACCGCCACCGCCGCAGATTTCAGCGCCGCCTCGCTCACCACGCCATCCAGGCGCAGTTGCTCAAGCAGGCTTGCCACCGACGTTCCCTCCGGCAACTCGCGCCATCCGTCTCCATTTGCGAACGCGGCCTTCAACGGCCCGAACGATACTAGCCGCACACGCATCAACCGCTCCTGAATCAACAAAGAACTCACCCCTGCAGAATACGTCACCCGTTACTCCACTTGCTTCTTCGCAGGAGCTCTCTTCTTGACAGACTTGTTTTTCGCCGACTTCTCCTTCTCCGCATGATATTTCTCCAGCAACTTTCTGCCTTTCGCAGCAAGCCGCTCTGCCGCTGCCATCGTCTTCGGCACCGGTTCGCCCCAGGCATGCGCACTCAGAGCCAGCCTCGTCGGCTTGCCCTTGTCATCGACCATCGGCCCGCGCGGATGAGTAAAATGCCGTGTCAGGAACGACCCCTTCCGCCGCATCTTTTCCGGAGTATCCGCTGCTCCCGTAACCCCCGGCTTCAGGTTCGACCCCTCTGTCTTCTTGAAAAACGCCCGTCCTGCCGCCGTTAGCCCGCCCCTCGGGTCTTTCCCATTAGCAGGCATCGAACCACTCTTCTTCGCAGCTTTTTTCGTAGACATCGGCTCAGTCTCCTCTGAACCTCAGAGTCGAAACACACCTAAAGAGTTTGCCAGCCTGAATATCCAACTCGCCGCTCTATTCGTACTATCGACAACACACGCCCCTTCATCGACCGAACGCACGTTATACTCGCGCAGTAACGCAGCGGCCCACATTCGAATTATCCAAATCTCCCTGGAGAACAAACATGCTCAAAGGATTTCGCGACTTCATCTTGCGCGGAAATGTTATGGACCTGGCCGTCGCCGTCATCATCGGCGCCGCCTTCACCGCCATTGTCACCGCTCTCACGACCAACATCATCAACCCGCTGCTTGGCGCGGTTGTCGGCAAGCCGAACTTCGACTACCTGGTCGGCCATCTCCACGGCGGAGAAATCAAGTACGGCACCTTCCTCACGGCCGTCATCAACTTTCTGCTGATCGCAGGTGTCGTTTATTTTTTCCTCGTCCTGCCGACCCAGTTCCTGTTGAAGAAGTTCAACCCACCCGCCGCTGCGCCGCCAAGCACCAAGGCTTGCCCGCAATGCCTCGGCGATATCCCTCTCGCCGCGACACGTTGCAAGTTCTGCACTCAGCCCGTCTAGTCAGCACGCTCGAACAACGCCCACCACGGCCCGGACCATCCTTCTCCATCGCGTACACTCCTTAGACACCCTTCCAGGAGCTACTTGATGCGCAGATCGATCGTCCGGGCCGTTCTCTTCGGCAGCCTCGTCTCTCTCAGCACCCTCGCCACGCAGGCCCAGGCACCAGCCGTCTTCGGCTACTCGGACTTTTCGCAGCAGGCCAAGTGGGACGCCGCCTTTCTCGCCATCCCAGACGCCAAGCTCGCAGGCCAGCACCTAAAAATCCTCACCGCCGAGCCCCACTGGGCAAGCTCACCCGAGGACTACAAGACCGCCGTCTACGTCGCCGACAAGTTCAAAGCCGCAGGCTTGCAGACCGAAATCGTCCCCTACCGCGTCTGGCTCAACAAGCCCGTCAAGATCGAAATCTCCGCTACAGACGCCAACGGCAAACTGCTGATGTCCGGCCCCACGCCCGAGCACGTCGATCCCAAGCTGTACGGCGGCGACCCGTTCCAAGACGATCCTCGCGTCCTGCCCGCCTTCAACGGCTCCTCCGCCTCCGGTGACATCACCGCCGATGCCGTCTACGCCAACTACGGCACAGCTGAAGACTTCAAAAAGCTCAAAGAGCTTGGCGTCGACGTCAAAGGTAAGATCGTCCTCGTCCGCTACGGAGCCAACTTCCGCGGCGTGAAGGTCTATATCGCCCAGCAGGCCGGAGCCGCCGGCGTCATCATCTACTCCGACCCCGCCGACGATGGCTACGCCCGGGGCGACATGTATCCCCGTGGCCCCATGCGGCCTGCCTCCGCCGTGCAGCGCGGCAGCGTCCAGTTCCTGCCCATCTACGCTGGCGATCCCTCTTCGCCCGGCATCGGCGCTACCGAGTCGCTCAAAGACTCCGAGCGCATGATGGACACCACAAAGATGAACCAGCCGTCCATCCCGGCCAACCCGCTCTCCTACAAAGACGCTGGTCCGATTCTCGAAGCGCTAGGCGGCGCAGCCACCCCGCATGAGTGGCAGGGCGCGCTGCCCTTCACCTACCACCTCGGCGGCACCGGCACCGTCAAGGTCCACATGCACCTGGAGCAGGACTACAAGCTCCGCACCATCTGGGACGTTATCGGCACCATCCCCGGCGAAGACACGAAGGATCTCGTTGTGGCCGGAAATCACCGCGATGCCTGGGTCTACGGCGCGGTCGATCCCAACTCCGGTACCGCCGCCATGCTCGAAACCGTACATGGCCTCGGCGACTTGCTGAGACAGGGCTGGAAGCCGAAGCGCACCATCGTCGTCGCCAGCTGGGACGCAGAAGAAGAAGGCCTAGTCGGTTCCACGGAGTGGGTCGAAGCTCACGCCGCCGAACTCTCCCACGCCGTCGCCTACTTCAACACCGATGTCGCCGTCTCCGGCTCCGAGTTCAACGCCTCCGCCGTTCCCTCGCTCGCGCAGTTCGTCCGCGACGTGGCCCACCAGGTCCCCAGTCCCAAGGGTGGCACGGTGTATGACCAGTGGCTGAAGTCGCAGGACACGCCCCGCGCGCGCCGCAACGGCACCGCTCCCGAGGATGTCGTCGTCGGCACCCTGGGCTCCGGCTCCGACTTCACCCCCTTCTTCCAGCACATCGGCGTGCCCTCCACCGACATCGGCTCCGATGGTCCCTACGGCGTCTACCACTCCGTCTTCGACAACTACAACTGGTTCATTAAGAACGCTGACCCCACCTTCGTTTATGAGCAGCAGATGGCCCGCGTTTTTGGCCTCGAACTGCTTCATATGGCCGATGCCGAAGTCCTTCCCTACGACTACCGCATCTACGGTGCCGACGTCATCCGCTTCATCAACGAGGCCAGCCAGCGTGCCACCAACGCCAAGCTGAACCTCAACTTCACCCCTGCTACCGAAGCCGCCAAGCGCTTCGCCAACGCAGGTCAGACCATCTACGCTGTGCAGACCTCGAAACTCTCCGGAGCGAAGCTGGCCGAGGTGAACTCCGCCCTGCGCGACGCAGAGACGGCCCTGCTCATCAAGGACGGCCTGCCCCACCGCAGTTGGTATAAGCACTCCATCTTCGACCCGGGCGAGTACACCGGCTACGCCGCCGTCGTCATCCCCGGCGTCACCGAAGGCATCGATGCCAACGATGCAGCCCGCACGCAGGCCCAGCTCGCCGTCCTGACCACGACACTTAATAACGCAGCAGCCGTCCTTGAAAACGCCGCAAAATAGCGGCGATTAGGCCCGCCTGCACTCAGGAGGATGAACATTGTCATCCTGAGCGCAGGCGGGTCCCCGGCGAACGTTCTTTGTTCGTTGGGGTGCAAGCGAAGGACCTGCTTCTCGCCGGAAACATCCACGGCTAACCCCACCACCTATGCTAGAGTCCTAACCAAGAGGGCTCCCATGGCCAACAACGACAACCTCCTGCTGTCGCTCACCCCATCGACCCCGCGCGCCAATCGCTGGCTCGTCGCCTCCGTCGGCCTTCACGCACTCCTCTTTACCGGCCTTCTGCTGCACAAAGCCCCAAAGCTCTCAGCCGTGACCCGCCCCGGCGATCGCAACGGCCACAACATGCTGCTCACATGGCAGCCCGGCGAAAGCTCCCCGGCAGCGCAGTTGCAATCGAAAGCTGTTCCGCCGAAGAAGAAGCTTCCCCCAACGCCCACGGTTCCCACCCCGAAGCAGCCCGCGCCCACACCCGCAGCCCCTTCCACCGCAGCCGGTAGCTCCACCGGAACCGGTAACGACGCTCTCGGTGACGGCCAGATCACCCTTGCGCTCGAACTCAACCATCCTTACCCCAAGCCCAATCTCAACAGCCTCCCCGCGGGCACCCGCGGAGATGTCATCGTTGACGTAGTGATCGACGAAAAAGGCCACATCGCCAAGTCCACCATGGCCCACGGCCTGGGACACGGCATCGACGAAACTGTCCTCGCCACCATCCAGCAGTGGACCTTCCAGCCCGCCACCAGGAACGGTCAGCCGGTATCCAGCGAACAGGAATTGCTCTTCCACTACGAACGCGGATAAGGCCAAAACAAGACAGCAGTTAATAAAGAAACAAAAAGACCCGCCTGTGCTCTGGCGGGCCTTTTCACTCCTGTCTTCTCATTATTGTCTACTCACTGTTCGTTCACTGCCGCAAAGCCATCTGCTCAGTAAATATCTGCGTGAGTTCGGGCTTCTTCAGCCCATGGACTTCCTCGTTGTACTTGTCGACCTTGCTCGACCAGTTCATCGAGCAGAACTTCGGTCCGCACATCGAGCAGAACGCAGCTTCCTTGTAGTAGTCATCTGGGAGCGTCTCGTCATGCATCGAACGCGCGGTTTCAGGGTCGAGCGACAGCGCGAACTGAGCATCCCAATCGAACGTGTAGCGAGCATGCGAGATCGCATCGTCGCGATCGCGTGCACCCGGACGATGCCGCGCAATGTCTGCCGCATGGGCAGCGATCTTGTACGCGATGATGCCGTCCTTCACATCCTTCTCGTTTGGAAGACCAAGGTGCTCCTTCGGCGTCACGTAGCAGAGCATCGCCGCGCCATGCCAGCCGATCATCGCCGCACCAATCGCGCTTGTGATGTGGTCGTACCCCGGAGCAATATCGGTCACCAGCGGACCGAGCACATAGAACGGAGCGCCGTCACAGAGTTCGACTTCCTTATCGACCTGCTCCTTGATCTTGTCCATCGGCACATGGCCAGGGCCTTCGATCATGACCTGCACGTCGTCCTTCCAGGCCTGCCGCGTCAGCTCGCCCAGAGTCTTCAACTCCGCAAACTGAGCCTCGTCCGAGGCATCCGCAACAGAGCCCGGCCGCAGGCCATCGCCCAGCGAGTAGCTCACGTCGTACTTCGCCATCAGCTTCGTAATGCGGTCAAAGTTCTCGTACAGGAAGTTCTGCTTGTGGTTCGCGGTCATCCACTGCGCCAGGATCGCTCCGCCACGGCTCACGATACCCGTAATGCGCTTCGACACCATCGGCACATACTGGATCAGCACGCCTGCATGGATCGTGAAGTAGTCCACACCCTGCTGCGCCTGCTCTTCCAGCACCTCCATATAAAGGTCGATATTCAGATCTTCCACGCGCTTCACACGGCTCAGCGCTTCGTACAGCGGCACCGTGCCGATCGGCACCGGCGAATGGCGAATGATCGCCTCGCGGATCATCGGAATATCGCCACCGGTCGAAAGATCCATCACCGTATCCGCGCCATAGTGGACGGCCGTATGCAGCTTGCGCAGCTCCTCATCCACGTTCGATACCAGCGCCGAGTTGCCAATGTTCGCATTGATCTTGCAGAGCGAGCCCACGCCGATCGCCATCGGCTCCAGCTCAAGGTGGTTGATGTTTGCCGGGATGATCATCGTCCCCTTGGCAATCTCCTGACGGATATACTCGGCCTCGAGCTTCTCCTTGTGCGCCACATACGCCATCTCTTCGGTGATCTTGCCGAGACGAGCGAAGTGCATCTGGCTCATGTTCCAGTCGCCGGTGCGCGCAGCCTCAGCCTTACGGTTTACGATCCAGTCCTTGCGCGGCTGCGGAACGACGTAGTTGTTATCGTGTACGTGCCCGTTGCCATTCCCGTTGCCGTTCGTGCTCATAGATTCTCAATCTCCCACTCAGGAGCGCGCGGTTATCGCTGCGCCGTGCTCCCACTGTTATCCGATGAGTATACGCCGCGAGCTACCGGCGGAGATTGATAGGATGACAGTGTGAACAGCACTGCCTCTCTCGCAACCGTCGCGCTCCCTCTCGGCTTCAAGTGGACCTCCGCAACCGCCGGCATCAAAGCCAGCGGCCGCCCAGACATGGCCATCGCCGTCTGCGAATCCGGTGCCGCGGCGGGTGCCATGTTCACCAGCAACCAGATGGTCGCCGCTCCCGTCACCGTCGGCCGCCGCCACCTCAAGGCCACCGGAAGCATCGTCAAGGCCGTGCTCGTGAACTCCGGCAACGCGAACTGCGCCACCGGCACGGCTGGCCTCGACGCCTGCCAGAAGAGCTGCGTCGCTCTCGCCGACGCCGTCGGCTGCGTCTTCGACGAGGTCTTCCCCTCATCGACCGGCATCATCGGCGTGCCACTCCCCGTGGAAAAGCTCATAGCCGCCGCGCCCGCTGCTGCCGCCACGCTTGGCGACACCCCCGCCCACGCCGAAGCCTTCGCCCGCGCCATCCTCACCACCGACACCAAGATGAAGGTCGCCGCGCAATCCTTCGAGGTCGACGGCAAGATCGTCAACCTGTGGGGCTGCTCCAAGGGAGCCGGCATGATCGGTCCCCAACTCGTCCCCCACGCGACGATGCTGGTCTACCTCTTCACCGACCTCTCCGCCAGCCCCGAGCTACTGTCCTCTATGCTCACGCCCGCAGTGGAAGGCAGCTTCAACTCCATCTCCATCGACGGCGATATGAGCACCAACGACACCGTCCTTCTCCTCGCCAGCGCCAAAAGCGGCGTCGAAGCCACCGGCGAAGCTGTCCCGCTCTTCGAAGCCGCTCTGCTAGAGGTCTGCCAGTCCCTCGCCCGCCAGATCGTCGACGACGGCGAAGGCGTCACCCATGTCGTCACCCTCGACGTCACTGGAGCACGGACCGACGCCGAAGCCAAGCAGATCGCCCGCACCATCGGCGAATCCCCCCTCTGCAAGACCGCCTGGTCCAGCGCCGACCCCAACTGGGGCCGCCTGCTCGCCGCCGCCGGTCGCGCCGGCGTTGCCTTCGACCCCAATGACATCACCATCGAAATAGCCGGTCTACCCGTCTTCGAGAACGGCATGCGTTCCACCGCCTTCGACGAGGCCGCCACCCACGCCGCCATGAGCGCCCGCGAATACACCATCGCTCTTGACCTGCACCAGGGAACCGGCAGGAGCCGCTTCCTCACCTGCGACCTCACCCACGAATACGTCTCGATCAACGCCGACTACTCCACCTAGACTTCCGCAGGATCAAATACCGGAAATCCCAAATCGCTCCGATATTGGGCCACCGCTGGCGCATCTGTATAAGCCGCGTTTATCGTAGTAGTGGGTTAATTGCATACCGACACATGGAAGTAAGGGGATTTAGCGATGGCACTGCTCGACGAAGCTGTAAAGAAGGACCTGACCGCAGAGGTCGCTGAGTGGATTGAAGCATTTGACGAGGTCGTCGCGCATGACGTGCAGCAGGCTGAGCAGCTTCTCGCGCAGCTCCGCACCCGCGCACGCGAGGCTGGAGTGCCCTTCACCGGCGCCACTGTCACCCCCTTCCAGAACACCATCCCCAAGCACGATGAGCTCCCCTACCCCGGCGACCGCGCCCTCGAAGAACGCATCGAGTCCCTCATCCGCTGGAACGCCATGGCGATGGTGCACAAGCAGAACAAGTACGACGCTGGCATCGGCGGCCATATCTCCACGTACGCCTCGCAGGCCACCCTGCTTGAGGTCGGCTTCAACCACTTCTTCCGCGCCAGCTACGGATCGCAGCCCGGAGACTTCGTCTACTTTCAGGGTCACGCCTCGCCCGGCGTCTACTCCCGTGCCTTTCTCGAAGGCCGTCTCTCCGAGCAGCACCTGAAGAACTTCCGCCACGAACTCCGCGACACCCCCGGACTCAGCTCCTACCCGCATCCGTGGCTCATGAAGGACTTCTGGCAGTTCCCCACGGTCTCCATGGGTATTGGACCGCTGAACGCGATCTATCAGGCGCGCTTCATGCGCTACCTCGAGAACCGCGGCCTCATCGAGAAGACCGACCGCAAGATCTGGGCCTTCGTCGGCGATGGCGAAACGGACGAGGTCGATACCCTCGGCGCCATCTCACTCGGAGTCCGCGAAAAGCTCGACAACCTCATCTTCGTAGTCAACTGCAACCTGCAGCGCCTCGATGGCCCTGTACGCGGCAACGCCCGCATCATCGACGAGCTCGAAGGCGACTTCCGCGGCACCGGCTGGAACGTCATCAAGGTCATCTGGGGCTCCGACTGGGATGAGCTCTTCGCCCGCGACCATCAAGGTCTCCTGCTCAAGCGGATGGAAGAATGCGTCGACGGCGAACTCCAGGCCTTCAAGGCCAAGGGTGGCGCATACCTTCGCGAGAACTTCTTCGGCAAGTATCCCGAGCTACTGAAGCTCGTAGAAGATAAGACCGACGACCAGCTCGCCGCGCTGAACCGCGGCGGCCACGACCCCCTCAAAATCTTCAACGCCTACAAACAGGCAACCGAGCACAAGGGTGGTCCCACCGTTATCCTCGCCATGACTGTTAAGGGCTACGGCATGGCCTTCGCCCAGGCCCGCAACCCGACGCACTCTGAAAAGAAGCTCTCCGACAAAGATCTCGAAGCCTTCGCCAAGCGTTTCGACGCTGGTCTTAGCCCCGAGCAAATCAGCGGGGCCGAGTTCTTCAACCCCGGCGAAAAAGATCCCGCGCTCGCTTATATGCACGCTCGCCGCTCGCAGCTAGGCGGCTATCTACCCAAGCGCGAAGTGAAGGAATTCTCCTTCACCGCTCCTAAGCTCGACTTCTTCAAGGAGTGGCTCAACGGCTCCAAGGGCCGCGCCGCCTCCACCACTATGGGCTTCGTAAACATGCTCAACGGCCTGCTGAAACCGGCGTCGGGCATCAACAAGTACATCGTCCCCATCATCCCGGACGAAGGCCGCACCTTCGGCTTCGAATCCGTAATGAAGTCGGTCGGCATCTACGCTCCCGAAGGCCAGAAGTACACCCCGCACGATGCCGACGTCTTCCTCAGCTACAGCGAGAAGAAGGACGGCGCCATCCTCGAAGAAGGCATCACCGAGGCGGGCTCCATGGCCAGCTTCACCGCTGCCGGCACCGCTTATACCAACTACAACCTGCCCATCGTGCCCTTCTACATGTACTACTCGATGTTCGGCTTCCAGCGCATCGGCGATATGGCTTGGGCCTTCGCAGACTCCCGCGGCAAGGGCTTCCTCATGGGAGGTACCGCTGGCCGCACCACCATGCTCGGGGAAGGCCTGCAGCACCAGGACGGTCACAGCCCCGTGCTCGCCGGAACCATCCCCACCTGTCGCACGTACGATCCCGCCTTTCTTTACGAGATGGCGGTCATCATCCAGAACGGCATCGAGCGCATGTACGAGAAGATGGAAGACTGCTTCTACTACATCACCATGTACAACGAGGACTACGTGCAGCCCGAGGTGCAGAACCTTGATGGCATCCGCGAAGGCATCCTCCGCGGTATCTATAAATACAAGGCCGCCGAAAAGCCAGCGCAGGTGCAGCTATTCGGCTCCGGTCCGATCCTGAACGAAGTCCTGGAAGCGCAGCAGATCCTCGCCGAGAAGTACAGCATCGCCGCCGATGTCTGGAGCGTCACCAGCTACAACGAGCTGCGCCGCGACTGCCTCGACACCGAGCGCTGGAACCGCCTGCATCCCGCCGCGAAGGAGAAGAAGCCCTACATCGTTGAAGCCCTCGGCGATGCCGCGGGGCCCATCATCGCGACCAGCGACTACATGAAGTCCATGCCGGACTCCCTCTCGCCCTGGCTCGGCGGCCGTCTGGCCTCACTCGGCACCGATGGCTTCGGCCGCAGCGACAACCGAGAGCACCTGCGCCGTCACTTCGAAGTGGATGCCGAATCGATCGTCGCCGCAACGCTCTCCAAGCTGGTACGCGAAGGCGTCGTCAAACCCAAGGTCGCGGAGAAGGCCTTCGCCGAGCTTGGCCTCAATACCGAAGGCGCAGGCTCAGCCAAAGCCTGATCTCTTCGAACGGAATCGAGGCACGGCTTCCTGGCCGTGCCTCTTCTTTATTTGTCATTCCCGAAGGAAGTCTGCTTTTGTACTGGCTCTTGCACTCGCGTATCTCCCGCAGTTCGTCGTTCTGCCAAGGCTCCACAGATGAATCCCATGATGCATACTGGCTAAGAGCTTCAAACCCTCCCCAAAAGGAAACACCTGTTTGTCTGAGAATCCGTTGCTGCCCCACCGAAAACTGAGTGAACTGTATCTGCAGATGCTGCGTTGCCGCGATCTGGAGCGCAAACACAAAGCAGCCAAGCGCGGACCTCGCGAGGCCTTCCTCGCAGCGACGACCATGCAGCTGCTACCCGGCGATCTGCTAAGCCACGAGGCTGACGACGAGTCCGCCGAAATCCTCTCGCCCGTCGGCAAGTCGGGCAAGCTCGCAGGTTCACTGCACACCAGCGTTAAGTCACGGCTCGCAGTGTGCGCCGGCGCCGCGCGTGGCATGACCGCCTCAGCCACCAACGCCCTTGTGCTCGCGATCACCCGCGCAGGCGTCGCTGCACCCGGCTGGCAGGAAGCTCTGTTGTGGGCACACAACGACCTGCTGCCGCTCATCTTTCTCTGCGAAGACTCCGCAAACGGTGGCAAAGGCAAAACCGCCGACGCCTTGACCTGGTCCGCGATGGAGACCTTCACCCGCAAGAACCGCATCGCCATCACCGCCGTTGATGGCGAAGACGCTGTCGCGGTCTATCGCGTCATGCAGGAGTCCGTCATCCGCGCCCGCACCGGCTGCGGCCCCGCCGTCATCTGGGCCGTCACCTCGCCCAAGACCAAATCGGCACCGGCTTCGCAGCAGCCTGTTGCAAAACTGCAGAGCTACCTGCGCGTTCGTAAGATCGCTCTCCCGAAGCGCCCCTAAGCCTTACACTTGGGCATGGCTCTCCACAGGCGTAGCTCTGCAGTTCTGCTCCCCTTCGTTCTCTCCCTCGCTGCGACCGGGGCGCGTACGTCCATGGCGCAGAGCTCCTCTGTTCCCACCCCCACGACGGAGCCAGCCACCAGCTTTCCCTCCATGCCTGCGCCCACACCAGTAAAAATCCAGACCGTGGTGCCAGCACCCGGCCAGCCTCTTCCCCCGACACCACCCCCAGCATCAAAGCCCGTCAAGCAAAAGGCCGCCGCCATCCAGTCCACAACCATGGCCGCCCTCCCCGCCTACGATCCCTACGCCGAAGGCGACCACGGCGACGAACTCGGCTCCACCTACATCCCCGTCGACAGCCCCGTCTACGCCATGGTTCTGCGGCTCTATTCCATGGGCTACCTCGACACGGGCTTCATCAACATGCGTCCCTGGACGCGCCGCAGCCTGCTGCACCGCCTCGACGCCGCCTCCGCCCAGATCATGGGCGATAACAACGATGAAGCCGTCGCCCTGCTCGCCAGCCTGCAAAGCTATATCCCCGAAGAGACACCCGGCGCTGGCCTCGCCCGCGGCCGCGTCTATGGCCTGGACACCGTCTACTCCCGCTTCATGGAGATCTACGGCCAACCTCTCCGAGACAGCTTCCACCTCGGCCAGACCCTCTCCAACGACTACGGCCGCCCCTACGAAAAAGGCTTCAACAACATCACCGGCTTCTCCAGCGTGAACGAGGCCGGCCGCTTCTCGCTCTACGTACGCGGCGAATACCAACACTCCCCAGCCGCCGCAGGCTACTCGCAGGCGCTCTCCGCACAGCTCTCCAACGCGGAAAACATCCCCTACTCCGGCTACAACCTGAACCAGGCCACCATCCCCACCGGCCCCATCGCGCAGACCGACACCTTCGCTCTGCAGGAAGCCACGCTCTCCCTCCACGTCCTCGGGCACGAGATCTCCGGCGGCAAATCCGACGCCTGGCTCAGCCCCGACTTCGGCGGTGCCATGGGCTGGAGCAACAACGCCCAGGACATCTATTCCTTCCGCATCAATCGCGTCGAGCCGCTGCACATCCCTCTGATCTCGCGCGCCATCGGACCCATCCAGTACGACTTCTTCGTCGGCTCGCTCAAAGGCCACACCGACCCCAACGATCCGTGGATTCACTCCGAAACCATCGCCGTCGCGCCCACCAGCAACGTCCGCATCTCCTTCCAGCGCGCCGTGATCTGGGGCGGCGCAGGCCACGAGCCAGTGACGCTCCATACCTTCTTCCAAAGCTTCTTCAGCTTCAGTGACACCAACGGTGCCACCAAGGGCTCCGCGAAGGACCCCGGCGCTCGCTTCAGCTCCTTTAACTTCAGCTACCGGCTGCCCTTCCTGCGCAAGTACGTCACGCTCTACACCGACTCCACTACGCACGACGACGTCACCCCTATCAGCGCTCCCCGCCGCGCCGCCTACCGCCCCGGTGTGTACCTCTCGCATGTTCCCGGTGTGCCGAAGCTCGACCTCCGCGTGGAAGGCTCCAATACCGACATCTCCACCACCGCCAGCATCGGCGGCTCCTTTATGTACGTCGAGGTCATCCAGAAGCAGGGCTACACCAACAAGGGCTTCCTCCTCGGCGACTCCATCGGACGCGAAGGCAAAGGCGGCCAGGCGTGGGCCACCTATCACCTCTCGCCGAACGAGTGGATTCAGCTCGAATATCTCCATAAGAAGACCTCCAAGGACTTCATCCCCGGAGGCACCACGCAGAACCAGTTCAAGCTCGATGTCGTGAAGCGCCTCCGCCGCGATCTCGAACTCGACGGATGGGCGCAGTACGAAGGCTGGAAGGCCCCTATCTACAGCCCGAGCACACGCTTGGTCAAAGACACCACGGTGGCACTTCAGTTCACCTGGTTCCCCAGACTGCGCGCCACACCCGACGACTCGACTGCACCCGTACTTCGTATGCGCTGAGGTTGCCCACCTCGTTATTGCCGATAGAGTAATCAGTACAATCTGCCGATTACGACCGTACTGGAACGTTGCCACCATCGAAGGGATTGAGCGTGAACGCACCCGGCTGCTTCGCGTAGACTGACATACGATGACGTCCCCTCAGTTCGAAACACCCACCGTCGATCACGGTAGCCGTGGGCTCCCGCTGCAGACGCTGGACAATGCGAGCGACAGCGCCCTCTCCGACGCTTGGATCACGGTCCGTAAGCGGCTCTGGGTCATCGTTCTGTTGGGACTGCTCGGTGTCGGCTGGGGCTGGTACAAGGCCGTCACGCAACCGCGACTTTTTGAGGCCGCCGGTACCATCGAAATTCGCAGTGGCTCCTCCAACGAGTACCGCATCGGCAACGCCAGCTCCACTGCCGAAGGTCCCTCGAAGATTCCAACGCAGCTCGCTATTCTCAAAAGCGATACGCTGCTGCTGAATGTGGCGCGAGACCTTGACCTCGCGAACGATCCGCGGTTCCTCGGTGGCACACCCGCCACCCGGCGCAATATCGATGACCCGGTCGTGCGCCAGAGCGTCGTCAGCTCCCTGCAAGGCATCATCAACGTAACCACCCTGTCGAAGACAGACCTGATCCGCATCTCCTGCAACACGCTCAATGCCCAGCTCTCCGCCGACATCGTGAACAAGCTGGTGAACGATTACATCCTGTACAGCTTCGATTCACGCGCCGTGGCCTCAAAACGAGTCACGGGCTTCTTCTCCCATCAGCTCGACGACCTGAAAAAGCAAGTGGAAACCAGTCAGGGAGAGATGATCGATCTGCAGAAGCAGCTCGGTGTGCTCGGCTTTGACCCGTCCATCAACCAGGTCACCGCCAACCTCAGCGACCTCAACAAGGCCGCCAACACCGCCGAACTCGCCCGCATCCAGGCGCAGACACGCTATCGCGCTCTCGCCGAACTCGATGCCACGCCCAAGGGAACAGGCACCGACCGGGCGATCGCTGGCCCCGCCGTCGCCGGCCTGCGCAGCCAGCTCGAAATCGCCCGCGCCAATCTCGCTCAGCTCTCCGCCAACCTCGGCCCGAATCATCCGCAGATGCTCGCCGCCAAACAACAGGTCGCCGAACTGACGGAAGAACTCCACGAAGAGCAGAATCGCGTGCTCATCGACGCCCGCGCCGCCTATCTCACCGCCAAGGCCGAAGAAGACAATACCAAGGCCGCGCTGGCCACCCAACAGGACAGCGCCTTCAAGATGCGCGATGAACTCGTGGACTTCACCCTGAAGCAGCGCGAGTTCAATGCAAACCGCACCTTGTACGAAAACCTGCAGGAACGCATCCGCACCGCCGGTGTGCAGGCTGGCCTCGAGTCCACGGAAATCGACATCGTCGACGCCGCCGTGCCGCCCATCTCTCCCTCCCTGCGGCCCAAATCCACCATCATCCTCATCAACACGCTCGCCATGCTCGTCCTCGGCATCGTCGCGACCTTCGTGCTCGATAGCCTGGACATGGGCCTGCGTACCGTCAGCGAGGTCGAAGCCGTCTCCGGCCTGCCTTCGCTCGCACTCATCCCGCGCACCCGCCGCAACGTCCAGGACACAGGCAAGCTCTCCACCGTGCAGCGCAACCTCGTCATGCTCTCGAGCCCGAAGTCGCAGTCGGCCGAAGCCTTCCGCGCCCTGCGCACCTCCCTGCTGCTCTCCATCGCAGGCGGCGAACCCCAGACCATCCTGCTCACCAGCGCCACCCCCGCCGAAGGCAAGACCACCGTTTCCATGAACCTCGCCGCGGTGCTCACGCAGCGAGGCGTGCGCGTCCTGTTGATCGACGCCGATCTCCGCAGACCCACCGTTCACCATCGGCTCGGTCTGCAGGGCCAGATCGGACTCACTTCGATCCTCACCGGCAGCACCACCCTCGCCGAAGCCATACAGACCGTTCCCGAAATCCCTGAGCTCGACATCCTCGTCAGCGGCCCAGTGCCTCCCTTCCCCACCGAAATGCTCAGCTCTGTCGCCATGCGCAACCTCCTCGAAGAGGCTCGTGGGACGTACACCCATATCGTCATGGACTCTCCACCGCTGCTCTCCGTCACTGACAGCATTGTGCTCGCCCGCGACGCGGACGCCGTCGTACTCATCGTCCGCCAGGGCAAGTCCAGCAAGCACGCCCTGCGCCGCGCCCGCGACCTCCTGATCCGCTCCGGCGCGCGCATCACCGGCGTCGCCCTCAACGCCGTCGACCTCAATGCGCCTGAGTACGCCTCCTATTACGGCTACTACGGATACTCCGGCTACGGCTCCGAGGGCGTCGACAGCACCGGCTGGGATGCCTCCACCAAGCCCAGCGAGAGGAAAGAGTAATGCGCCCTCATACACCCTCGCTCGACCGCGCTCTGTCGGCACTGACGCTGCTGCCCTTCGCTCTGCTGCTGTTCGTTGCCCCTGCTGCCGCGCAGTTCAATGGCCCTGCCTCTCTCACCAGCTCCGCTGAGATCAACCGCCCCGCCTCTCTCACCACCGACAGCGCCATACTCTATCCCGCAGCTCACGATGTCCTGCTCAGTACCGGCGACCTGCTTTCCATCCGCGTCTTCGGCCAGCCCGATTACATCCCCATCGTCCGGGTCGGCACCGACGGCAACGCGCTGCTGCCTGAGATTGGCATCCTTCACCTCAGCGGCCTCACCATCACCGCCGCCGAGCAGCTCATCGCCGTCAAGCTCGTCGACGCCGGCATCTACGTTCATCCTCAGGTCACCCTACAGATCACCGAAGGCCCCAACGCCGTCGCCACCGTCATCGGCGAAACCCACGGCGTCGTTCCCATCGTCGGCACCCGCCGCCTTCTCGATGTCCTCACCACCGTCGGCGGCCTGCCTCCCACCGCCAGCCACGTCATCACCATCCACCGCCCCGGGCAGGACGCCCCCATCGTCGTCGATCTCGGCAGCGACCCACTCCGCAGTGAGCTCGCCAACATCCCCATCTTCGCCGGCGATACCATCGTCGTCTCCCGCATCGGTGTCGTGTACATGATCGGCGCCTTCAAGTCGGCCGGGATCATCCCGCTCACGCCCTACGCGCCCCTTACCCTCATGGAAGCCACCGCCCTCAGCGGCGGCCTCGGCTTCGAAGGCAAGTACGACGACCTTCGCGTTATCCGCACCATTGGCGGCCAACGCACCGTCGTCAAACTCGACATCAAGCGTGTGCTCTACGGCCGCGCACCCGATCCTATCCTGCAGCCCAACGACATCGTCTTCCTGCCTAGCAGCGCCCTCAAAGCCTCCATCGGCAACGGCAGCGTCGGCACCCTGCTGGGCATCGCCAGCCTCCTCATCTCGGTCACGCTCCGCTAGACAGAGGACGACGCTATGAGCATGACACCAGCCGACACGCAGCCCTCCCCCGTGCGTCTCGCCTACCTCGTCAGCCACCCCATTCAGTACCAGGCACCCTTGTTGCGACGCATCGCGCAGCAGCCCGACATCGCGCTCACCGTCCTCTTTGGCTCCGACTTCTCCGTGCGCGGCTACAAGGACGAAGGCTTCGGCGTCGAGGTCGCCTGGGACGTTCCTCTCCTCGACGGCTACACCTCAGAGTTCCTGCCAAAGCTGCGAGACACCGGCACCGTCTCCGCCGCCAGCCCCATCAGCCACGGCCTCTACAGCCGCCTCCAGAACCCCGATCGCACCCCGGCCTTTGACGCCCTCTGGGTCCACGGCTACGCCAGCGTCAACGCCCTGCAGGCGATCCTCGCCGCCAACGCGCTCGGCATCCCCGTTCTGCTTCGCGCCGAAGGCTGGCTCGGCGACCGCGACCGCGACCCCTGGAAGCTTGCCCTCAAGCATCTCTTCTTCTCCGCCCTCGGCCAAGGCATCGCCGCCGTGCTGCCCATCGGCACACGCAACGCCGAGTACTGGCAGCACTACTTCGGCAACACTGTCCCTCAATTCCCCATGCCCTATGCCGTCGACAACGATTGGTTCGCCTACCGCACCGAAGCTGCGGCCCCGCAAGCCGCAGCCCTGCGCGCTTCACTCCAGCTCGACCCCGCCCGCCCCGTCATCCTCTTCGCCAGCAAGCTTCAGACGCGCAAGCACGCCGGCCACCTCCTCGCCGCCTATGCGCAATTCGTCACAAGCCGTGATTTCGCTACTGCACCCTACCTCGTCATCGTCGGCGACGGCGAAGAGCGTGAACGACTCGAAGCCCAGTGCCGTACGCTCAAGCTCGACAGCGTGCGCTTCGCAGGCTTCCGCAATCAGACCGAGCTACCCGCCTTCTTCCACCTCGCCGACGTCTTCGTTCTGCCCTCGCAGCACGAACCCTGGGGTCTCATCGTCAACGAAGCCATGGCCGCTGGCTTGCCCGTCATCGTCTCCTCTGACGTCGGCAGCCACATCGATCTCGTCACCGACGGCCTCACCGGCTACGTCTACCCTGTCGGCGATATCCCGGCCCTTACGCATTCCCTCACCCGCATCTTCGCCACTCTTACCACTGCCGCCGAGATGGGCCACGCCGCACAACAGCGCATGACCACATGGAGTTTCACCGAAGACCTCTGCGGTCTCCACGCGGCCCTCGCCCACACCACTCGCCGCCTCGCCCCCTAAACCCTATTCCCTATTCCCTGTTCCCTGTTCCCTGTTCCCTGTTCCTATGAACCTCCTGCACATCATCAGCAACATGAAGCCCTCCAGCGGCGGCCCTCAGGAAGCCGTCCGCATGATGCTGCGCTCCACCCCCGCAGGTTCCACCAGCCACGTCGTCACCCTCGACGATCCCTCCGCCACCTTCCTCCACACCGAGCCGCACATCACGGCTCTCGGCCATCGCCACCTCACCCCCTGGCTCCGCGCCAACCGCGGCCGTTTCGACGGCGTCGTCGTCCACGGCCTTTGGGAGCCTCTGTCCATCTCCGTGTTGCGAGCCATCGCCGGACACACGCCCTACGTCGTCTACACCCACGGCATGCTCGACCCCTACTTCAAACGCGCCTTTCCGATGAAGCACCTGAAGAAGTGGCTCTACTGGGTCCCCGTGCAGTACTGGGTCCTGCGCCGAGCCCACCGCGTCATCTTCACCACCACAGCCGAGCGCGACCTCTCCGCCCAAAGCTTCTGGCTACACCGCTGGAACCCCGCCGTCATCGCCCTCGGAGCCGACGCGCCTCCTTCGAGTCTTGATCACTGCAAAGAGGTCTTCTTCGAGAGATGGCCTGCCCTGCGCGGAACACAGTTCCTGCTCTTTCTCGGAAGAATCGATCCCAAGAAAGGATGCGACCTGCTTCAGAGTGCCTTCGCAAAACTGGCTCGGCTGCACCCCAACCTTCACCTCGTCATCGCGGGCCCTGATCCTGTCGGTTGGAAGTCCAAACTAGAGGTGGAATACTTCGACTTCTACGCCGAAGGTCGAGTCTGGTGGCCCGGCATGCAAACCGGCGAAGCCAAGTGGGGAGCCCTCGCCGCAGCCGACGCCTTCATCCTGCCCTCCCATCAGGAAAACTTCGGGATCGCCATTGTTGAGGCCCTAGCCTGCGGCACGCCCGCGCTGCTCACGCACCCCATCAACATCGCCGCCGATCTCGCCGCCGATGGCAGCGCCCTCGTTGAAGACGACACGCTGGAAGGCGTCACCCGACTCCTCACCCGCTGGCTCGCTCTCACCCCTGCCGAGCGCGACGCCATGCGCACGCAGGCAACACGCAGCGTCGCCGCAAGGTACGATATGCGAAAGAACACCCAGACCCTCTTCGATCTGTTTCGTGAGACGCATCCAGCATGAGCGACACCTCAACCCGCCGCCGGCACGAGTACCACCGCAGCGAAAGCATCGTCATGCCACCGGACGCCGACGCCTATACCCAGCCATCCTTCCCCTTCAGCAATCGTGCCCGTCGCCAGCTCTGGAACCTCTGCTGGCTGCTGCTCTACCGCCCCTCGCCACGCCCCTTCCACGCCTGGCGCAGCCTTCTTCTCCGGCTCTTCGGCGCAAAGCTCGGCCCCCACTGTCACTTCTACCCCAGCGCTAAGATCTGGGCGCCCTGGAACCTCATCTGCGCAGACCAGGTCACTGCCGGCGATGGCGTCGAAATCTACAACCCAGCGCCCATCGTCTGCGGCTCGCATGTCATCTTCTCGCAGGGCAGTTACGTCTGCGGAGCCACGCATGACTACGACGACCCCACCTTTCCCCTCATCGCCTACCGCATGACCTTCGGTCCCTACGCCTGGATCTGCGCTCGCGCCTCCGTCGCTCCCGGCGTCAACGTTGGCGAAGGCGCAGTCCTCGGCCTAGGCTCGGTTGCCACGCGCGACCTCGCTCCCTGGACCATCTACGCCGGCAACCCCGCCGCTCCCATCAAACAACGCACACCACACCCGAACCCTTAGCCCCGCTCCCTACTCCCTGCCCTCTATGCTCTCCATCCTCATCCTCACGCGCAACGAGGCACAGAACATCGCCGACTGCCTCGCCTCTGTCGCCTGGTCGGACGACATTCACGTCCTCGACTCTCGCAGCACCGACGGGACACAGAGCCTCGCCACAGCCGCCGGAGCGCACGTCACCGACCGCACCTTCGATAACTGGTCGGCACACCAGAACTGGGCGCTCAAAAACCTGCCCTTCCAGCACCCATGGGTCTTTTATCTAGACGCCGACGAGCGCGTCACCCCCGAACTCCGCGATGCCCTGCTCGCAGCCGCCGCAACCCCCGGCAACGCCTGCGCCTTCCGCGTCCAGCGCCGCGACTTCTTCATGAACACCTGGCTAAAGCATGTGCAGACCTCGCCCTTCTACCTGCGCCTCTTTCGTCCCGAATCCATGCGCTACGAGCGGCTCGTCAACCCCGTCTCCATCCCCAGCGGCCCCGTCGGACAGGTCACCGGCTACCTCGACCACTTCCCCTTCAGTAAAGGTCTCGACCACTGGCTCGAACGTCATCGCCGCTACGCCGAGCTCGAAGCCGAGCAAACGCTGGCCAACCGTCGCAACCACTCCGCCTTCAGTCTCCGCGCCGCCCTCTTTGACCAGGACTTCCACCGCCGCCGCTTCCACCAGAAGGAACTCTTCTACCGCCTTCCCTTCCGCCCGCTGATCCGTTTTGTTTATCTCTACATCCTGCGCCGCGGCTTCCTCGACGGAAAAGCTGGATACACCTACGCCCGACTTCAATCCCGCTACGAGTCATGGATCGTTGCCAGAACAAAAGAAATGGAGCGCAGCTAAAAGCCGCGCCCCACCGTCCTTCGTGTTTCTATGCGCAGACTAGCCGCGAAGCTTTGCCAGCAGATCGGTCGGATGAACCGGCTTGGCAAGAATCTCGAACTCGTGCCCCTGGGCGCGTGCGCGCTCCAGCAGATCGGCCGTCGCGGCCTGACCCGAGAAGAGCAGAATCTTGCACTTCGGCAGGCGGTTCCGCACCTCAATCGCAGCCTCGATGCCAGTCATCCCGGTCATAATCACGTCCGAGATCAACATGTCGGGCTTGAACTCTTCCAGCGACTCGATGGCCTTCTCGCCGCTGTAGACAGCACGCGCTTCAAAACCAGCCTGATTGAGGATGATGACCAGTGTGTTGGCGATGACCTGTTCGTCGTCGGCTACTAGAACGCGGGGCTTACTGGAGGGGCTCGATGTCGGTTCTGGCATGAGTGACGTTCCTGAATCTACTTTCTTGTAATCTGCGCGCGCACGACGGTGCAATCCGCTATGGCTACTTCTCATTATGATGCACAGTTGCCCTGTGGGGCTGCATGACTGAAAGTGTTAGGCTTAACCTTGTAATGGTAGATATTCACCACCACCTGCTGCCGGGGCTGGACGATGGCTCCACCGATCTTCAAACCTCTGTGGCAATGGCCCGTATGGCCGCCGAAGATGGCATCACCCACATCGTAGCCACCCCTCACGCTAACGGAAGTTACGCCTACGACCCCGTCGGCAACCAGGCGCTGCTGCAGACCCTTCGCGAGACGCTCGCCGCTGAAGGTGTGTCGATCACCCTCGGCCTCGGCTGCGACTTCCACCTCAGCTACGACAACATCCAGGGTGCCCGCACCGATCCGCGCCGTTACACCATTAATGCCACCGACTATCTGCTGATCGAGCTGCCCGACTTCGCCATCCCTCCGCAGATGGAGGAGTCCTTCTACGATCTGCGCCTCGCCGGAACGCACCTCATCCTCACCCACCCTGAGCGCAACCCCGTCCTCCAGAAGCATCCCAAACGCCTCGCGGAGTGGGTCCAGCAGGGAATGCTCGTCCAGGTCACCACCAGCTCCGTGCTCGGCCACATGGGCCCCGTCGCCGAAAAGATGGCGCACAAACTCCTCAGCGATCGCAGCGTCCACTTCCTCGCCACCGACGCCCACAACACCGGCCGGCGCCCGCCGAAGATGCGCGCCGCCTGCGAACTTGTCGCCAAAAAATACGGCACCGACTACGCCAATCTCATCTGCCGCGAAAACCCTCTCGCCGTCTTCGAAGGCCGCTCCCTGCCAGCCCAACCCCAGTCAGAGCACGTCTACGAAGAGCCGAAGCGCTCCTTCTTCCAGCGCCTCTTCGGAAAGTAAGAACGAGTGGAAAGTGGTGAGTGGCTGGATTCTGTCTCGCTTATCACTTACCCCTTACCACTCCCCACTGTTTTAAAGCCCCAGCCCGCCATCCACAGCCATCAGCTGCCCGGTGATAAAGCTCGGCGCGCTCGCAAAGAACAGCACCGCCGCCGCAACATCTTCAGCGCTTCCATTCCGCCCCATCGGCGTCTTCTGCGCAAAGTGCTCGTACGCCGGGTTCACCTCACCCCACACAATCATTCCCGGCGCCACGCAGTTCACCGCAATCTCCGGAGCCCACGCCTTCGCCATCGTCTGCGACAGCATATGCAGCGCTGCCTTCGACGTGCAGTAATGCCCATGCGTCGCCCAGGGATGAATCCCACCCAACGAACCAATATTCACAATCCGCCCCCGCGCCTGCTTCAGGTGAGAATGCGCCGCCTTCGCCACCAGAAATGGCCCACGCGTGTTCGTCTCGAACATCGCATCCCACTGCTCCACCGTGATCTCTTCCAGCGGCGCCGTCTCAAACGCTCCAGCGTTATTCACCAGGATGTCCAGTCCGCCAAACTGCGCCACCGCCGCAGCCACAGCCGCCTGCACACTCGCCTCATTGCGCACATCACAAGCAATCGCCAGCGCCTTCACTCCCAGCGCCTCGATCCCCGCCACCGTCTCAGCCGCGTCAGCCACAGAGCCGCGATACGTAATCGCCACATCTGCTCCCTCTGCTGCCATCGCCAAAGCCAGCGCGCGTCCAATCCGCCGCGCCGCCCCCGTCACCAGAACTTTCTTACCTGCCAGTAGATTCACCCGTTAAGCATACCCTCCACCGCGATCGGCGTTCGCCCAAGCAAAAAAGGCCGCCTCATCAAGGCGGCCTTCCGAATCTCTGCTTCCAAATCCCTGCCTCACGGCTGCGGCTTTGGCGGCACAACAGCCTTCGGTGGCTCCTGTACGCCCGGCTTCACCTGCGACGCCTGCCCATCCGTATCCTGATAGTTCGAAATCTGCGCTCGTGGACGCAGCAGCTTCACCGTCAGGTCCTGCACCGGGCTATCCACGCTGATCTCCTGCGCCGACGTCGCAAACCCGTTCGCAATCACCTGCACATTTACCTTGCTGCCAATCTCGATCACATCGATCACCGCGCGGCCTTCCTCATCAGTCTTCACCTCGAGGTTGCCGTCATTACGGCCATCTCTCGTCGCATGGAAGATCACCGCGGCATTCATCAGCGGCTTCTGGTTGAATCCCTTCAACACCGTCACCGTGATCTTCGCCGTCGCCGGCATCGGCTTGTACTTGCGGCCGTGCTCAATATCCTGCGCCGACAGCGACGTAGCAGAAACGATCAAGCCCAGAGCGGCTGCAGAAAGAGACAAAGACGTGAACCGGGTGCGAAGAGACCGAAGAAGCATGGGGTGATTCTACAACTTTCCGTCAATTTCTGGCTTTCTGGCGGTTCACGACGCAACCCAAATCGGATATGAGTGAATTTCACTAAGATTCACACTCCACCCCCTTGACCACCTTCCGCCGGAGGCCTATATTAGCAATCGGCAGTAGAGACTGCCAAGGCGCGCTCGATCCGCCTTGCAGCTCTCGGGCTCCCGAATCTCTCGGGCCACTCCCACAAACAGTTTCATCAAGGAGAAGCACCACGATGGCAACCACTTCATTCACGCCGTTGCACGACCGCATCCTGGTCAAGCGCACGGAAGAGACGACCCAGACCACGTCGTTCGGCATCATCATCCCCGATTCGGCCAAGGAAAAGCCCCAGCAGGGTGAAGTTATCTCCGTCGGCAAGGGCAAGTCCAACGACGAAGGTAAGGTCTTCCCCCTCGACGTCAAGGCGGGCGACACCATCCTCTTCGGCAAGTACTCCGGCACCGAGATCAAGCTCGACGGCGAAGAGTTCCTGATCATGCGCGAGGAAGAAGTCCTCGGCATCCTCAAGAAGTAGCTTCCCACCGAAAAGCTAAGAGCCAGAAGCTAAGAGCTAACGGCTCCGAACTGACAACTGATACCTGAGAACTAGGAGTTATTTATGGCAAAGCATATTCTGCACGGAGAAGAGTCCCGTCAGGCGATTCTGCGCGGCGTCAACACGCTCGCGAACGCAGTGAAGGTGACGCTCGGTCCCAAGGGCCGCAACGTCGTCATCGAAAAGAAGTTCGGTTCGCCCACCATCACCAAGGACGGCGTCACCGTAGCCAAGGAAATCGAGCTCGCTGACCCGATCGAAAACGTTGGCGCTCAGCTCGTCAAGGAAGTCGCTTCGAAGACCTCCGACATCGCTGGCGACGGTACCACCACCGCCACCGTACTCGCTCAGGCCATCTTCCGCGAGGGCGTCAAGACCGTGGCTGCCGGCGCGAACCCCGCTGCTCTCAAGCGCGGTATCGACAAGGCAGTCGAGGCCATCATCGGCAAGCGCGATGAGCACGGCGTCGTTGTCGGCGGAGCTCTCTCCGAGTTCTCCAAGCCCGTCACCGGCGACATGATCGCTCAGGTCGGCACCATCTCCGCCAACTCCGACGCGCAGATCGGCAGCATCATCGCCGCTGCCATGAAGAAGGTCGGCAAGGACGGCGTCATCACAGTCGAAGAGTCCCGCACCATGGAGACCCAGCTCGACGTCGTCGAAGGCATGCAGTTCGATCGCGGCTACCTCTCGCCCTACTTCGTCACCGATGCAGAGCGCATGGAAGCAGCCCTCGAAAACCCCTACATCCTCATCTATGAGAAGAAGATCTCCACGATGAAGGACCTGCTCCCCCTGCTCGAGCAGATCGCCCGCACCGCCAAGCCCCTGCTCATCATCGCAGAGGACGTCGACGGTGAGGCTCTCGCGACCCTCGTCGTCAACAAGCTGCGCGGCACGCTGAACGTCGCTGCCGTCAAGGCTCCTGGCTTCGGCGATCGCCGCAAGGCCATGCTCGAGGACATCGCTGTCCTCACCGGCGGCAAGGCCATCACCGAAGACCTCGGCATCAAGCTCGAAGGCGTCACGCTCGAAGACCTCGGCACCGCCAAGCGCATCACCATCGACAAGGACAACACCACCATCGTCGACGGCGGCGGTGAGGATGCCAAGATCGAAGGCCGCGTCAAGGAGATTCGCGCTCAGGTCGAGAAGACCACCTCCGACTACGACCGTGAGAAGCTCCAGGAGCGTCTCGCCAAGCTCGTCGGCGGCGTCGCTGTCATCAAGGTCGGTGCTGCTACCGAAACCGAGATGAAGGAGAAGAAGGCTCGCGTGGAAGACGCGATGCACGCAACCCGCGCTGCCGTCGAAGAAGGCATCGTCCCGGGCGGCGGCGTAGCGCTCATCCGCACGATCCCTGCAGTCGACGCGTTGATCAAGACGCTCGAGGGTGACGAAAAGATCGGTGCGAGCATCATCCGTCGCGCCATCGAAGAGCCGCTCCGCATGATCGTCTCCAACGCTGGCGAAGAAGGTTCGGTCGTCATCAACAAGATCAACGAATCGAAGGACACCAACTACGGCTACAACGCCGGAACGGGCGTCTACGAGGACCTGGTCCAGTCTGGCGTCATCGATCCCACCAAGGTCACCCGTACGGCTCTGCAGAACGCAGCGTCGATCTCGGGCCTCCTCCTCACGACCGAAGCAATCATCGCCGAGATCCCCGAGAAGAAGGAAGCAGCCGGCGGCGGCCACTCGCACGGTGGCGGCGGCATGGACGGCATGTACTAAGCCTCACAACCACCGCAGTAATCCCTTCTTGGTTTGTCATTCCCGAAGGGAATCTGCGTTACAAGAAGGGCCCCGGAGAAATCCGGGGCCCTTCTATTTGCAGTGGCTGCATTGGGGGCCTATTCCTCCCTCCCGTCTCATTACGGATCCTCTTTTTGCCATCCCTTAGCCCCCCTTGGCAATTCCGTAGCCGGGTGCCCCATCCGTGACTCGCACTTGGTCACGGGTGGGTGAACCGGCAACGATGCATCGCCCGGCTCTCATCTCCCCTCGAACCCACCAATCATGGCATCACGAAGCAGGAAGATCGCCATGGCTAACATGTCGCAAGTCGCCGAACAAACAGCGCGCACCGCCACACCTCCCGAACTCACAGAAGCCGAGCTCTTCGTCAACGACCCGCTCCTCAGCGCCATTGGTCTTTACAAAGACTTGTGGGCAGATGAGCACGCGGACGAATACGTCGCGAACCTTGGCAAGGATTGGTGAGTGGCGCAATAGCACCCTCACGGCAGGACTCCTTTTGTCCTATCCCCACCTCTTCCCAACCCCCAAAACTCCTACTTTTGTCATTCCGTAGCGAAGCGGAGGAATCTGCATTTTCGTCCCGACATAAGCCCCCTGCTTCGCTCGCAAGTTCAAACCTGTCAACCCCTAAATCCCCTAACCCACACATTCCAAACCGAATAGAGATGCATGTTTACCCATCACAACCTGCTATCCTAGATATAGAGATGAAAAAGGGTTGAAGGCAGACAGCCTTCAACCCTTTTGACGTTCGAGCCATCGCCGCCAGCGCGCACAGAATCTAGACTTTACAAGATCAAGTCCAGACCTAACTCCCATCCTGCAAAGACTTTAGATACTTCACGGGGGGGAGGGGGAGGGTGCTAACGTCGCTCCGGCGAAAGCTTCGTCGTCCCCGGAATCGGCGGCTCCTCATCGCCCGGTAGCGACTTCTTCCTGCGTTTCACCGGAGGAGCGGAGCTCGGCGGCTTCTGCTTGCCGCGCCCGTTCCGTTTGCCGTTCGTCTCGATCACCGCGCGCATCCAGTACTCGCCATGCTCGTCGATCTCGATGCCATGCGTCTCGCGCTCGAAGCCCGGAAACCGCTTGCCGAACTCCTCCATCGCCAGGATCAGCCGAATCACCGGACTGTCCGCGCCGCCGAGCCGCTCTCCCGGCATCGACATCGGAATTCCCGGAGGATACGGAACCAGCATCACCGCAGCGATGCGACCAGCCATCTCCGCAAACTTCACCTTCTCCGTCTGTCCGGTCAAAATCTTCTGGTAGGTCTGTGCCGGCGTCAGCACCGGATCGAAGTCCTCATCGCAGGCCGCATTCACCAGCCCCGCGAGATCCATCTCCTTCATCACGCGATGCATCTCGTCGCTCAGGTCCTTCAGCGTCTGGTTGCGATAGCGCGCCGGATACTTCGTCACCAGCTCTGGCAACGCCTCTTCGAGCGGAGCCTCCGAGTCATACAGCCGCTTGAACTCGAACAGGTTCTCCAGCAGCGCGCCCCATTTGCCCTTCGATGTACCGATCGAGAACAACACAAGCACCGTGTAATCACCCGTACGAGCGATCTCCACGCGGCGGCCATCGAGGAACTCCGTTAGAATCGCCGCCGGAATGCCCCAATCATCAACAACTCCCTGCGCGTTCACGCCCGGCGTAAGAATCGTTACCTTCGCCGGATCGAGCATGCAGTAATCGTCCGCGATGTCCTCATCCTGATATCCGTGCCAATCTTCGCCAGGCTTCAGCGTCCAACAACTGGACCGGTTCGTCAGCGCGCCATCGGGCGCATCTTCGATCAGGTAACGCTTGCCATCCAGAGGATCGATCACATACTCCGGCTGATACAGCCGGAAGAACCAGCCTTCCTCCGCCTGACGCAACCTGTGCGCGATCGAGCTCATCGCCTTGCGGAAGCTGATCGCGTCCTGCAGCGTCTCGCTCATCAGCGTCGGCCCAGCAGGCTCGTCCATCATCGCGGCGGCTACGTCGATCGACGCAATCAACGGATAGAACGGGCTCGTGCTGCCATGCATCATGAACGACTCGTTGAACTGGTCATAGTCCAGCGGAGCGCGCGGGCTCAGCTTGATATGCACCATCGACGCCATCGAAAACGCAGCCAGCATCTTGTGCGTCGACTGCGTTGAGAAGATCGCAGGTCGGTCCGGCATCTCATCCGGCACGCCCATCGCAAAGCGCCCCTTGTAGATGGCGTGGAACTTTGCGTACGCGTACCACGCCTCATCAAAGTGGATACGCGGGACGCTCTTCGACAGCTCCGCCACAACACGATCCACGTCATAACAGAGACCGTCATACGTCGAGTTTGTCACCACCGCGTACGTTGGCGCCTTGCTGCGAGCACCTGCCGTAAACGGGCTGCGATCGATCAGCGCCTGCACATTCTCCTGGCTGAACCGCTTGATCGGCACCAACCCGATCATGCCGTAACCGTTGCGCGTCGGCTTGAAGTACACCGGCCGCGCTCCCGTCACCGTCAGCGAGTGACAGATCGATTTATGGCAGTTCGCATCCGCCAGCACAATGTCGTCCTGCGCGATGACGCCATGGCCAACAATCTGGTTCGAGGTCGAAGACCCACCTAAAACGTAGAATGTCCAGTCGGCGCCAAAGATACGCGCGGCGTTGCGCTCACTCTCGCCCGGAGGCCCAAGGTGGTCCAGCCACGAACCCAGCGGCGAAGTCGAGATGCCCAGATCCGAGCGCATCAGATTCTCGCCGAAGAACTTGTGAAACTCCATGCCTACCGGATGCTTCAGATACGCCACGCCGCCCATATGTCCCGGCGCATCCCAGCTGTAGGCACCTTGATCGGTGTACTTCTTCAATTCGCGGAAATACGGCGGCAGCAACTGCTCGTGGTATCTCTCCACGGCAAAGTCCACGCGGTTTGCAATGAACGCAGGCGTGTCGCCGAACAGATGGATGTATTCGTGTACCTGCTTGACCACTTCAAGCGGAAGGTCGCTCACGAGCGTTCGATCAGCGATCAGGAAGATAGGAATCTTCTTATTGCGGCGACGCACGGCGCGCAGAATCACCAGCGCAGCATCTTCTGCAAACTCGGATTCGCCTTCGAGATCCCAGTCCAGCAGGATCGCACTGTACGACGGATCGGATGTAACCAGAGAAAGCCCATCGTCGGGCGTGGAGGTCCGAACGACCTCATAACCTTCTTCACCGATGGCGTCGACAAGACGCTCCATCGCGCGGTCCGAAACAGAGTCCGTTCCGCCCACCTCACTCGCAATCAACAGTACCCAACGGCCTTCGCTCATACACCTCTCACGTCCATCTTTTATCCTACTAGGAATGGGCGTGAGAGATGCATGAACATGTGATGACGCTTACTGCGAAACGCCAGGCTGCACATTCTGCGGAGCGATAATCTTCACGCCCGGCTGAGAGGTCGTCAGCTTGATCTGCGTCAGGTCGCTGCCCCGTTTGCCCATTGGCGTCGCCATAAAGCTTACCGTGTAGCTCTCCAGGATCGCCTTACGGAACTGCTCGAGATACGGCTTGAACGATACCGGAGGAATACTGCCCATATTGAACAGCGTGCCGCCCGTGGCCTCAGCGATCTGCGACAGATAGCTCTGGCCGCTGAAGCTGCCGCCGCGCATGCCGGTCTGCGGATAGTAGATCGAGTACACCGCCACACCGGCCCGCTCAGCATCCTCCTGCGCGGTCTGCACGTAAGGACTGTCCTGATTCATGACCGACGGGCGACCGTTATACGGATCGATACCGTTCGTCACCATCAGCACAACCCGAGGTCCCGCAACCCGTGCGGGCCAGTTCTTCACAAACTCCGACAGCGAGAAGTAGGGGCTTGCGTCCACGCCGCCGATCGACATCGTGACACGCAGCTGACCAGCCAGCGCCTCTTTGTTATCCGTAAAGCCCTGCGTACGCACCGTGCCGTTCTGCATGTAGCCGATCAGCGCGTGGGTTCCCGGAGGAAGTTCATTGATGAACTGCTTGATCTCGTCCAGTTGCAGGCTGAAGTTCGAACGCAGCCCCTCGTCGATAAGGATCGCCACCTGTGCCCGCTGCGGATTCAGCGGGGTGACTGCCGTAATCGGCGAATCGCGCCGATTCAGCTTCAGCTTCAGCTGCGAGGGATCCAGCTGCACATCGTTCTTTGAGTTAACCGTAATCAGAGCCGTCGTCGGAACAGGGCCCTCATTCGGAAGCTGCTGCGCTCCCGCCAAACTCGCCACCGACAGCGAGGTCATCATTACTGCCACACCTACTACACCGCGCACCATCATTCGTCCGCTCATCGTCGTTTGTCTTCTTTCCGCCCCTCGTCGGGACGATGCTTCTCAGCCTGCCGTAGCAGGAAATCCTATTCTTACAGACGCGTTGACCCACCCCGACGTTGCAGGGTGGGCCAAGGTTGTTTCGATGCAAAGGAAAGAAACGGTAAAGCGATCCTTAATTTCCACCCAACCGTAACTTCAATCCGGTACGGAATGTTAGGGGCAATCCAGGATAGCCAATCGGTCCAATGTGTTGATCGTTGAGTAGATTGTCGACCTCGGCAAAGTAGGTGAATCCGCGCTTCAACGCATACTTCACGCTTAGGTTCAGCTTTACAAACCCGAAGTCCAGGTCGCGGTTTGGCAGCAGCAGCGAGTTCCCGCCCGTCGTATCCGAGTAGTCGAGGAACGTCGAGTCGTCGCTGCGGCTCGCCATCAACGCCATCAGCGCCACGTTCAGCTTCTTATGCGTGAACTGCATATCCACGAAGCCCGTATGCGGAGCTCGGCGGAACGGCCGCGCGCCCACGAGCGGGCTCTCCGCTCCGATCGCGATGGTCGGAAAACTCGGGTTCGTTGTCGGGAAGCCCTGATTCGCATCCACAGCGTCCGAGGCAAACGACTGCACCACCCGCGTCGACAGGTACGTATACCCGCCACGCACCAGGAACGGAGGTCGCGGCTGCCAGGTCAACTCCACCTCTGCGCCCTGCGCGCGGAACGCCAGCGAGTTCGTGTACGCGTAGTAATTGCAGATCGCCGGACTCACCGAGGCGCTGCAATTCGCATTCGGGTTTGTCAGGTTGAAGTAGTTCAGCAACGCCTGCCCGCTCACACTCTCCAGTTGGTGATCGAAGGTGTTGTGGAAGTAGCCAGCCTTCAATACCAGCTTCTCGCCAAAGATGTTCTGGTCGACGCCGAGATCATAGGTACGTGACCGCTCGGCGTTCTGAGGCTCGACATGATACGCCGCGATGTCCGCCGTATCGCCCGCTGCCAGCAGCTGCGTGTACAGGCTGTTATGCTCCAGCGCCAGCGTCGGCTCCTGCACACCGGTAGCCGCATTCGCCCGCAGGCGCGTTCCATGGAATGCCTTCCGCGAAGGCCGAACCGGCACATAGCTCAGACCCAGCCGAGGCGTGCCTGCGATGCCATACAGATGGTTCTTCTCCAGCGCGCCGCCCGCCGAGTAAAACAGTCTGTTCCAGAACTCGCCCTGAAACTGCAGGTTGTACTCGAAGTTCGTCCGCTTTTCCGAGTAAGCCTCGCCAAATTCGGCATCGTTGAAGCTTCCCCGCTCGTTGTCATACCGGAAGCCGAACACAGCATTGAAGTGCGGCGAAAGCGTCAGGTCGCTCTGGTAGTACAGCTGGTCACGGTTCGAATCCTGATCGCTGTTGCCGCCATAGATGTCCGTCTGCCCCGTCACCGAGTAGCCGTTCGCTCCGCGAATGGTCACTACCGGTCCAAAGTATTCGGTGTAGGCATACGTGGTACCGGGATTCAGCGTAATCGGCGTTCCCGGCTGTCCATACTGATGCTCCTGCTCACGCTTGCGAGCGATGCCGTAACGCACCAGGTTGTGCCATACGCCCTTGTATGTGTTCTCGAGCGTCAACCCTGAGTACAGGTCCTGATCTGCCTGCTTGCCAGTGTTCGAGATGCCCCAGAAGTCATGCGGACCCGGCAATCCCGTCGCAGAGTCCGCATTGCGAACAGTGGCACGCACCTGCGTATTGCCGTTGAAGTCGTAGCCTAGGTTCACAGCTGACGTTGTCGCGTGAAACTTGTCGTTCGGCAGCGCGTTCGACGTATCGAACCGCGAGAAGGCGCCGTAGTAATCGAGCTTGTCGAATGTGCCGCCCGCTGCCGCTTCATTGCGCCAGGTGTATAAATTGCCGGCATCGCCCGAATACGTAATCACCGGCGTCGCCGTCGTTCCGCGCGGTGTCGAGATCGCCACAACACCTGCTCCGGCATCCGTTCCATAAATCGCCGAGTCCGGTCCGCGCACCACCTCGATGTTATCGATTGCGGTCGAGCTCACCGTGCCGTAGTCGAACGTGCCACCGACATCGCCAGCAGGTACACCATCGATCGTCACCAGGTTCGCGGTCGAGTTGCCGCCGCGCAGGAAGAGGCTCGTCACACCGCCCGTCTGCCCGGTCTGCACCACAAACGCTCCCGGCACCTGCCGCAGCGAATCGCCCACCCCGATCTGCGTCGTCATCAACTCACCGGGCAGCAGCGTGACGGGAGCCGTCAGCTGCGGCACCGGCGTCGGCAGTCCCGTTGCCGACACAGACACATCCTGATGCACCGTATTCGTCGCAAGCACCACATCGTGCTGCAACACATCATTCGCTCCGCCATAGAAGTCGCCGCCCACCGCAGGCAGATAGTTCGGCGATAGCCCCACCAACGTGTAACGGCCGCCTCCCGCATAGTGAATCTCATACTGGCCGCTCGCGTCGGCAATGCCAAACGCGACCACGCGACCCTCCTGCACCAGCTGCACGCGGCTGCCCGGAATCGGCGCTCCGAGCGCGTCGGTCACGCGACCACGCACATCAACAGCATGGGCAGAAGCAGCCACCATTACCAACGCGATCAAACTGGAGACAGAGCGGCGCGAACGCATCGCGCGCTGAAAGAATCTGGCTCTCTCTGAGCTCAGGGAATAGAACATCATGCATCTCCTCCGCTCCCCCTTAGGAAGCGTGGCAGGCTAAAAACGCAGTAGAACCGGTCTCCTGACTGGTGCAGTTTCAAGGCTACGCCCTTATGGTGAGCTCCCTTCCCAGCCACGTCTTTTAGACAGCTAGTGGAAGTCTCAGGGCCAGCCTCACGCATCTACCCGCAGGGGCCGAACACGTGTGCACATCACAGTTGCGGGGCAGTGGCGGAGTCGCACCGCGCTTCCCGAACATTCCTTGCGGTAGCGTTGAGTGGATAAAGAGCAGCACCGCAAATACAGCACCGCCCCAAACGTTAGGGTCTCTCCAGTGTACTAGCCGACCGCACACTCGGTGCCGCGCTCCTCGAAAATTCAGCTGAGATCTCCTCACTCGCCAGCCCGATCACCCGCCCTTGTCCACGCTGCTGCACCACCAGCACCAGCCGACGACCCGACTCCGGCTGCGCCCGCAACGCCTGCGATACCGGGATCTTTACCAGCGTCTGCTCGCCATCACGCAGCACCATGCCCTTGCCCACGCTGCGCACTACCGATACATGTGCCAGCGTTCGCCCAGCATTCTCGCCGCGCTGAACTTGCGTGCTGTCATGATCATCTACCAGCATCGCCAGCACCTCCGCACCACCCTTTGGCACCTCGCCGCTCGCCGAAAATACGACCGACAGGCTCATCCCATTCGGCGCATACGATAGCACCTTCACCGCCAGCGGCAGCGGCTTCCCTTGCGTTTGTATCGCCTTCTGCACCGCATCCGAGTCGCTCCCCAGAACACCCTGCACCCCGTTCACCACTACCTGCGGCGTATAGATCTCGTCCACACCGGAGTTCTCGCCATACGTATTCTGCCGGTCAGAAAAGAATTGCGAAGAGAAAGGGTCTTTCCACCCTAGTTGATCCCAGTACGCCACATGCTCTTCCACTGCGATTACTTGCTGCCCGGAGGCCAGGACCGTCCCGTCCAGCTTTGCCAGCAGCGCATCTGCCGGAGGACAACTCGAGCAACCCTCCGAAGTAAACAGCTCTACCAGCACCGGCGTCGGCGTTCCATCCGCTTTATGCGCTGTCATCTGCGCGCCAGCACAGCTTCCCACCAGCAGTACGAGTCCAAGCTTCATCATCGAAAGACCTCGCACCATCTGACCAGCATGACCACCGAAGGTTACATCGCGACAAATTTCTTTCGAAACATGCAGCTTCAAACCGTTAGCAAAACCTTCCCCGTCGTCTTACGCCCAGCCAGATCAGTGTGTGCCTGCGCCGCATCTTCCAGCTTGTACTTTGCGCCGATCCGCACCTTCAACGCACCGCTCGCCACCCAGCCAAATACATCCGCGACTCGCTGCTCCAGCTCCGCGCGCGTCTGCACGTAATCCCTCAACGTCGGCCGAGTCAGATATAACGACCCTTGCATTAAGCGGATGGGATCGATCATGGGAGCCGCCCCACTCGATCCGCCATACAGCGCCAGCACGCCCCGAGGCCGCAGACACTTCAGCGAATCCTCAAATGTCGTCTTCGCCACCGAGTCGTACACCACCGGCAGCCCCTTGCCACCCGTGATCTCCATCACTGCATCCAGAAAGCTCGTTTGTGTATACAGCAACACGTGATCCGCACCAGCCTCACGCGACAGCGCGGCCTTCTCTTCGGTCGAAACCGTCGTAATCACCGTCGCGCCCAGCCGTTTCGCCATCTGTGTCAGCAGTAGCCCCACGCCGCCTGCTCCGGCATGAACCAGCACAGTATCGCCGCTCTGAATCGCATACGTGCTGTGCGAAAGATAGTGTGCCGTCAACCCCTGCAGCAGCACCGCCGCAGCCTGCTCCGATGTCATGTTAGCCGGAACGTGCAGGACCTCGCTCGCCGGCGGGCACGCATACTCCGCATAGGTCCCACGTACGCCATTCCAGGCCACGCGGTCCCCCACCGCAAACCCAGTCGCACCTTCACCCAGAGCCGTGACAACACCCGCAGCCTCTTGCCCTGGCACAAACGGCAGCGTCGCCGGATACCGACCCTCGCGCAGATACGTATCAATGAAGTTGACGCCGACAGCCTCGATCCTCACCTGCACCTGTCCAGCCGCAGGCGAAGGCACTGGCAACTCCGCAAGCTCCAGAACCTCAGGCCCACCTGTCTTCTGAATCTGAATCGCCCGCATCGCAATACCTTCCTAATCTCTACCTATTCCCTGTTCCATCGACTTCATCCGCACAATGCGATCCACCGTGTACGGCGACCGCTGCGAATGCGTAAAGAAGTGCCGCACCTGCAACTCACCCAGCAGTCCGACGCCAATCAGCTGTATTCCCGCCAGAATCAACACCGCCGCAATGATGAACCACGGTCCATGCTCTCCACCCACAGCATGTCCACTCAGCAGCTTGTGCACCAGCAGCCAGATTGCGATGCCCGCACCGCTGACCTCAGCCAGCGCTCCCAAGCCACCAAAGAAGTGCAGCGGCCGCGTCATGTACTTCAGCAGAAACCGAATCGTCAGCAGATCGAAGAACACCCGGAACGTTCGCGAGATCCCATAGTGGCTCTTGCCCGCCTCGCGTGCCGGATTCGAAATCGGCACCTCGCAGATGCTCGCTCCATACCAGCTAGCCAGCGCCGGAATAAACCGATGCATCTCGCCGTACAGCGGTATGTTTTGGATCACCTCACGCCGATACGCCTTGAACGTCGTTCCAAAATCGTGAATGTCCACGCCTGAAAGCCGCGCCATCAGCCAGTTCGCAATGCCCGAAGGAATCCGCCGCATCACAAAGTTGTCGGCCCGCTCCGACCGCCAGCCGCTCACCACGTCATAGCCCTCTTCCAGCTTCGCCAGAAACTGCGGAATCTCCGCGGGGTCGTGTTGCAGGTCGCCATCCATCGCGAGAATCGCATCACCCGAAGCATGATCGAACCCCGCGGCCAGCGCCGAGGTCTGCCCAAAGTTTCGACGCAGTTTCACCAGTAGCACCCGCGAATCGACCGCGGCAATCTCCTCCAGCAGCCGGTACGTGCGGTCCCGTGAACCATCGTCCACAAACACCAGTTCGAAGCTGGAACCCACCAGCTCCATCACGTCTTTCACGCGATCGTAGAGCTTCGTGACGTTCTCTTCTTCATTATGAAACGGGACGACAATGGAATATCTAGGCACCCTTAGATTCTATCCTCCTCTCTCCACCCTCCTCCACCCCTTTGTCTCCGTTACACTATTCTTAACTACTACCTGGCCCGGTAGCTCAGTTGCATAGAGCAGCGCACTCCTAACGCGAAGGTCGCAGGTTGGACTCCTGCCCGGGCCACCACAAAACCCCTATAAACATTGACCTTCTGCACTTCCGAGCTCAAGCCCAAGATTTCCTCTTTTGGCTGGGGATACTTTGGGGATACTACCCATCAAACGGTCTGACCTTGTCATCGCGCTGGGTTCGTCATCGTGCTCAGCCGACGTTCGTCGTATCCCGATTGCCTCGGTATGCGGCAGTGACGGCCAGCTCTGGCGGGCGAGTCCACTCTCCTTTCGTGAAGAAGAGTGGGGTGCAGGCTGAGTTGGAGATTAGGGGGAGAGGTGGGCGTTCCGATAACCAGCAGAAGCGTACGCAGCAGACGTCCTTCACAAACAAAGAGGCCCGAGACGTTTGTCTCGGGCTCTCGGTGCAGCCACGAATGACATGTGGAGGTAGAGGCGTTAGCTATTCCCCTAAGGTCAGAGAGTCACATCTCTCACTGACTGGATCAGTTCGAAAATCTAAAGCTACGAGGAGCCCGGAGGGAGTTGTTAGACCATCGAGGGGAGCGGTCTCATCGTTGTGAGGGCCGATGGTTACAAAGTTGGACACGAGACGAGTGCGCGTCAGGTTAGGTGCGGATGTCTCATGCTGGTAGGGGCTAGACCCTGCGGTCAGCAGCGAACTGGAAATCGTAAACATACTAGTCATATGTTACCTCGGGCTCATCTTGGGCCTAGGGGAAAATTACGTTACTTTCGTTTCATCGGCCTTGATCTGAGGCTCTTTAGTCTCAATCTCTGTTTTTGCCGGTTTCTCACTGTCTTCTGCCGCTTTCTTAGTGGATGCGGGCGGCATAGTCAGCCGTTGCCAACCCTTCTGATCTTCGATCATGTTCAGCTTGACCTCACCATTCGGCATCAGCCACGCTGACATCTTCCCTTTAGATACGCTGGCCGACGCCGCTCGGATGCTTTCGCATACTGCAAAGACGTAAGAAAAATCCGTTTGGTGAGCTTTACCTGCACTTGCTTGGATCGCATTGTTTACCGCCTGCTGCATAATCTGCTGCTGAATTTGAGGCGGCAGATTCACAGGCAATTGAAGTGGTGCTGCAGGCTCGATCGCCGCGCGGCCCAGAGGATCTTTAAGGTAGTCGAGCAAGGGGAAAAATGGCTCGCGGAGTAGCATGTGTCCTTCGAGTCCACAATAGGCGTTCCAAATGAGTTTCTCCAGCTTCGGGTCTGGCTCTGCAACCTGGAGTTGTAGTGTTTTTGCCCGCCCTCTAGTTACAGCATCACTGTGGGCGAAGAAGCTCTTATTCAGATTCTCTGCGATCGTACGTACGCGCCCTTTGTCCTCTGGGCGTGACATGTGCATACTCAGCAGTCTCTCTCCGATATCGGTTGACAGATCGCTGGCGCGCTTTGCTGCTCCGACGTTCAGCGGGTCTACGACTGCGAACAGCCGTTCCATAATCGCTGACGTATGGAGTTGCTCAGTAATCCGGACCTCATCTGCGATGAAGCGGAGGAACGCTCCAACATCCTCATAAGCGAACTGCCTGACAGTGCCAGCACCATCTTGCATTTGGATCTGCGGATCGATTGGCCCAAGCGATGCATGAGGGTGCATCACGATTTCGTCAGCGCCGAGGGCAAAGATAGTAGCAGCACTAAAGGCCATAAACGGCACGAGAACGCAAACCTTTTTGAAACGTTCCCGAAGAAGGGACATAAGCTTCCAAGCCGTAAGCGCATCACCCCCAGTGCTGTTGATGAGCACGTCAACTTCCGTTCCTGATGTTATGAGATCGATCTGGTCGATGAACTCTCGAACGACGTCACCAGCCATCATCGCGTTTAGGCCTGCGCGAGTGGACGTGGCGTAAACGATTAGCGGACGCTTGCGGTACGCTTCGATCGCTTTGTATTGTGCAATGCGCTGCTCAAGCTGCACAGAGTTGCCTCGCTTCGTAAAACTGAAATTGTGTTTGCGAAATAGTCGCAGTTCGTTCACCAATATGCAAGGGAAAAGCAAAGACACGAAACCTAGTGTTCGTTGCTTACGCAGTAATCGGATAGTTAGCGATCAGCACCTCGCCAGCATCTTTTGCCTGGTGAGCAACCTTCAACTGCGCCACACTAGGTATTGCGAATAGCGACGACCAGCGCGGTCGATATCAGGAGCGACGGCCCAAGCTTTGGCCAGTCCGGTATCTTGTCGTGTCCGATGACGTGCATTGGTACGCCCCTATGCCCTGATCCGTGCGTACTGCTCGCCGGTGATCTCGATCCGCACTTCACCGGCACCCTCAGCCAAGGCGCGCTTGAACATCACGCCGGGTCCTGCTCCGAGGGCGGTTCTGCTGCGACTTACCAGGCCTTCAACGGCCTCGGGGCTATCCATCTGCCATTGCTTCCCTATCGGGAGCTTGCTCATCGGGTCAAGGAACGTCACCAACCAAACGCAGTCATCTCGCCTGAACTGCATCAGCACTAGCTTGTTCAGCTTGCAGTGATCACACTGCCTGGGTCCGCCACGCCAGAAACCCAGGTCCAGCATCCTCATGCAGTCGCAGCACATCCTGCCGTCTGCCTTCCACTGCTCGTAAACTCGCCGAGTCCCGGTTCCCATGCCTCAGATTGTAAAGCGAACAGAAAGCGAATATTCTGTGGAAGTATGATTGTCTTTCCGAAACCAAGTGAGGATGAGATGGACGCACCACTGGACCCGACCTTTGTCGAGAAGTACGGCCGTTATTATGTGAAAATGCTGAAGTTGGATGTCCCCATCGAAGCATGGCGGGATGTGTTGGTCGAGATGTATTTCCCGGTGGATTGGCGGGACCTTCCTCGTGCCTTCAAGATGCTCGCGTCGGATTTAGATTCGTCAGAGGAGCACAGGGCTATCTATGACTTGCATAGACCCGATGGGATGTCCGACGCTGACTTTGCGCGTGGTCTATTGCGCCGGGCGCAGGAGAAGGTTGACGCTCTCCGAGAGATGATCACACGGGATGACGAATCATCGTTTGAAAGGCGCATCCTGAACCCGCCACCTCAATCGGAGTTCGACGTTGATATTGCAGCGGTCGATGAATTTTGGAAACGCCACAAGTTGAACTGAGGCCAGCATGTGCGGACGGTACGCCACCAGACGACAGAAGCAGCAGATAGCTGAGGCCTTCCAGGTGGGGAAGATCTTCGAAGAACCGTTCGCTCCAAACTACAACATCGCGCCGTCGACGTTTCAGCCCATCATCCGTGAGGAACGGGACTCCACCGAGCGCGAGATGGTTCTCCTGCGCTGGGGTCTGGTTCCCTTCTTTGCCAAGTCGCTTGCCGATTGGAAGGGCTTTTCTACGATCAACGCAAGGGCCGAGTCGATTACCAGCAGCAGCACCTGGCGAGAGCCGTTTCGACGCAGGCGTTGTATCGTTCCCGCTGATCTCTTTTACGAGTGGGCGCTCAGGACGCCGAAGGCCTCTGAGCCCGTTCTTCCCGAACTAAGACCGATTGGCAAGTCCCCAGGGCCAAGGTCGAAAGCTAAGCCAACGAAACAGCCCTATGCCATCTCACTGAAGTCTGGTGAGCCGTTCGCCTTTGCTGGGCTCTGGGATGCATGGAAGGAACCGAAGCCGAAGGGTGAATCCATCCACACACCCGATACTTGGCTTCAATCCTTCAGCATTATCACCACCGAAGCCAACGAGCTGATGAGCGAGATTCACACTCGTATGCCGGTCATCCTCCATGAGAAGGATTGGGCACGGTGGCTGGATCGCGCGGTGACAGAGCAGCCGCCTATCGACCTGCTGAGACCCTACGAGTCAGAGCTGATGGAGATGCGCCCGTGCAATCCGCTGGTAGGCAATGTGAAGAACAATGGGCCGGAGATGCTGGAGTGTCCGCAGCCGATACCTGGATTGCCCCTCAATAGCGAATAGCGATCGCTGACGACAAGCCGACTTATCAGGACTTATACTTCGATGCATGACGGCGCAAGTGGTTTTGCAATTCCCGACATCAGAGGATGTTGACAGCTACGACAAGCTCATCCGCTTTGAGGAAGCGCTTATTTCACTGCTTGGTGAAAGCGCAAAGGTGGACGGCCACGATTTTGGGGCTGGCGAGATGAACGTCTTCATTCTCACTGAGGACCCCATTGCAACCTTCGCCGTGGTCCAACAAACAGACCGATCCATAAGGCCCAGCCAAGACATGAGGGCTGCTTTCCGTCCGATAGACGGAGAAGACTACGTATGCCTTTGGCCGCCTGAACTGATGCAATTTCAGCTTGCGTAAGCTGCACCGGGCAACGCGAGAGCGTCAGATGCGATTGCTGACGAGCAGCCGACTTGTCGGGAGTAATCCGGCTGCTAGTCTGAATACATCGATGCCACCAGATCATCTTTTTCCGATTTTTGTGCGAGAGGGACGCAGCAGAAAGCGATACAAAGCTGGCTACATGACCCGCACGGGCGAGGTCACTGTTGCGGCTCAGTATGACCACGCCTATCCGTTTCGGAACGGCCTAGGTAGTGTGCGGCAAGGTGAAAAGTGGGGCGCGGTAAATGTGCGAGGCGAATTGACCATCGCTCCATTCTCTTCAACCCCACTTGAGTTTACTGAGGGGCTCGCAGAGTTCAGTGATAAGAGAGCCCACTTCGGCCTTATCGACACAACCGGCGCAATCGTCGTGCCACCCATCTGGGACAGCATCAGCCCATTCAGTGGAGGCTTGGCGTGCGTTCGCAAGGGCGAAGTCTACGGGTACATCGACAAGAGAGGTTGCATCGTGATCCCACCCTTCTTCGAGGAAGCGCGAGGATTTTCGGAAGGTCTTGCAGCAGTTCGACTGAATGACAGATGGGGATACATCAAGCCAGACGGAAAGACGGGGATTGATAATCAGTTCATCTGCAATCGGGGCATGGCAGGTCCATTCAGAGAAGGCCTAGCTCGTGTCGCACGGCAGGAAAGATGGGGCTATATAAATCAAGAAGGCGAGTTCGTTATTGAGCCAACATTTGATATGGCGCTGGAGTTCTCGGAAGGATACGGAACCGTAGAGATCAATAAGCGCCAAGGATATGTGAGTCGCGTGGGCGAACTTGTCATCCCGGCAAATTTTCTATGGGCGCAACGCTTCTCAGAGGGACTCGCGGCGGTTGATACCGGAAATGGGCAAGCCCACAAATCGATTGAGGACGCTTCTCGCAAAGGATTTATTCAGCATGACGGAAGTTTTCCCTTCCAGCCGCGTTTCTTCGGTGTGGGAAGGTTTCAGCATGGCTTGGCGCTGGTAGAAACTGAAAAGGAACTGGCATACATCGATAAGGCTGGAGACGCTGTTTGGTCAGGCGGATATGTGGACATCGGCTTCCTTGACCCAAGCCATCTGTTACCGCTAGAAGATTAGATCTTCTCGGGACTCGACATTACTCCTGATAAACGCCGTTTGCGGAAGTTGTCGCTAGATGCAATGGAATAGGCATCTCATAGCCATGAGCGACCGCGAGATCATCCCGATACCTGATCCAGAAGAGCAGTCCCAACAGGCAGCGACTGCTGTCTTCCTGCGCGACTTCCTGGATCAGTACGCACTTCCAGACGAGATGCCGGCGTGCCCTATTGGGATGAAGATGCTGTTTGAGATGGCTCGGCGGTACCCATCTGCCTTCGAGATCGCGAGACAGCGCCGATTGATCGACCCGCCACCCACCGTGACGAGGACACTGGGCTGGAAGGCCTACTGTGAGCATGTGATGGGCTGCGCGGATTGTGGTGAGGGTGGGGCCGATCCGGTGGTGTATGACGGTCGCATGGCCAACCGTCCTCTAACGGTTTAGTGCTGACTCATCAAAGTGGAGTAGAAGGTCAGCGGGGTCCTGCCAAACTTCGACACAACCGGCATCACGCAGGTCATCCGCCTTCCAACTTCCGGATGTCAGACCGATGACGGGGATGCCTAGCTTACCGGCCGCCTGAGCATCCCAAGGTGTATCGCCGAGCGCAATCGCCTGCTCGGGGCGCGTCTTGACCTTCTCCAACGCGACCGCAAAGATATCTGGATCAGGTTTTGAGTTCTTTGCGTCTGCACTTGAAGATGCCTCATCGATCAGATCCTCCATGCCCACAAGCTTGCCGTAGATAACCAGGTCTTCCTTCTCTGAAGAAGTCGCCAAGGCAATCTTCATGCCGGTTGAACGCACACGGCGCAATAGCTCATCTGCCCTGGAAAACGCCACCATTCGATGCATATAGTCCCGGTGGAAGATCTCCCTGCGGAAGTCCTTCATCGGCTTCTCAAGTCGTTTAAGATCGGCTTTCGGAACGAAGAGGGGTATGACCTTGTCCCCTCCCTTTCCGATCTGGCGCCATGTTTCATCCAATCCCACCTGGATGCCAAAGTGCTCGAATGTACGACGCCATGCTTCAGCGTGCAGGGCGTTGCTGTCCACAAGCGTTCCATCTATATCGGTAAGTAGTAAATCTGGCATGTTGCCTCCTCGCGTCCATCGAGACTCTGTCAGATGCACGATGGTGGTCCTGAGAAGTCAAATTCCGCCAATGATAGCGACGGGATAAACAAACGCTGCGAACTGTCACCCATCCAAATCCTGATCCCAAAAATAAACATTTGCATGGTATGTATTTTCTGCTACTCTCTGAATGTCAGAGGACAGGAGAGGAGAATCGCATGATCGCAATTCAGAGCAACGCTTGGCGAGAGCAGCTCAGAAGCAGACTGCTCAAAATCTCAAAGCTATGAAGTGGAAGGAAACCTGGGAGCTTCCTTCGATCCCCGATGAAGTCTTCTGGCCTGAGGTTGGGCGCAGGAGGGGACAGACAGGCGGAGGCAAGCCGAAGAAGCTGCGCCCATGTGAATTCTGCGGCGATGAATTCGGAGCGAGAGATATGCAGTACCACCTGCCCAGATGTCCGAAGAGGCCGAACAGCACAAAGACAACGAGGTAATATCCAATGACTGAAATGACAACTACGTCCCCCGCACCCAACACCATCCCCTATGCCGAACTTACAACCAAGATGACCACGATTGCCCGGTCGATGGAGCTTTGGTCCCAAGAACTCATCACCCTCTTGAGCGTTCCCAAAGCACGCCGCACCCCTGTACAACTCAAACGGCTGGCTGACATAGAGAGCAGCTTCGACACATATGCGGACTACCTTGAAAATCCTGGCCCGCTCCCCAAGGCGGCTTGCATCAAGCGCGCGAATGCAGCCTGCTAGTCGAATCAGCTTTGAAAACAAAGAGAGCCCACATCGAGATAACGGTGTGGGCTTTTGTTCTTTTTCTTTGTCCGGAAACTTGTCTGCCGCAATAGTGCGGACCATGCAGCATTTTTCGCCCTGTATAGTGCATGTATAACATTCTATTGATTTTATGAGAGGATGAAGGGAAGATAGAGAAGTTAGTTTTTTGCAAAATCGTCACCTATCAGAGGAGCCCTTCCATACATGACCCTTCCTGAACGCATCGCTGCTTACAAGACTGCTCTCAAGGCTGCCGAGGTTGCTGAACTCCTTGCCTGTAATGTCTGCAAGATATACGACATGATGAAGGCCAACACCATTCCCTATTTCTGCATTGGGTCCATGAAGCGCTTCGACCCGGCCACGCTGGCTGCTTGGGTGCAGAACCAAACGATTGAGCCCCTCTGAGGCCCGCTTGCTCTTGCTTTGCGTGCTACGCTGATCCACCTTGAAGCTGAGGAATTTAAAGAGGTAAACGGAGACAAAAATGGCAGAAACTCAAGGAACTAAGACAGCAGGCGGTTTCATCTCGTTATTGCTTCTCGGAGTCGTTGCCTGGTATTTCTTTGGAGGAGGCGTGGAGAACAAAGTAGCGGATGAGGTCCTCGATCAATACCGGATAGCCAAGCGTAGCGGAAGTCCAATGGACGCCTGTGTTCAGGCCGGCATAGTGAGGGCAGCATACCTCCAGGCGAAAGACGAGGCCAACTATCAAAGATGGCACATGACAGAACAAAACGATTGTCGTTTGGCTGGAGTGCCTGACCTCGCTCAATAGATAGACTCTTTTCGGCAACATCGGGGCATATCGTAACGCTAGCCAGCCAGACTTCTAAGACTACAAATGCTCTCATGTTTCCTTGGAAGCAGCGTGTTATGCTTCTCCGACTACCAGAAGAGACTATCGTAACGCGCATAGATACCTACAGCGTCGATGTTGCGATGACCTAGAAGATTCGCGATATCCTGCAGCGAAGAGCCCTGCTTGAGCAGTCGTGTGGCACAGGCATGGCGCAAAGCGTGCGGACCGCTGGGGCGATTTGATGCCTGCCTTGTGCATTTGCTCGCTCACCACCCGCCACATACTATCTGGACGTAACGGGCTAATGGGCTTGCGAAAGTTCACAAATAGGTCGCGACGGGTGCATTGCGGTCGGCCACGCTGAAGGTACTGAATGATCGCTTCAACAACCTCATACTGTATCGGGATGTTCTGGATGCCTCCACGTTTAGCCCTGAGAACCATGAAGGTGTCATTGCGCCAGTCGAAGTCACTCAACTGCAACTGTGCGACTTCGCCACTCCTGAGACCGTAGATTGCAAGGAGCAGGAGGATTGCCCGAGCTCGTAGAGCAGGAAATTACAGACAGCCGCCACCACTAAAGAGCAACGAACATAATGCAACCACACATAATCATCGGCTGTTATTAGCTCTTCAGCTCTTTCGTTGGCGGGATGCCTATTCCTGAAGCAGCATCCTCACTTGCGTATCGCTGGACATACGCATCGCTGCATCTCTTAGCTGGAAACATCGTAACGCACTCGATCATCGCTTCACAAAATCAGTGCCAGAGCACGATACCCCTTATGCGCAAGAAGCACTCACCCATCAAAGTGAGGGCTTTCACCGTTCATAGGAAGCAGCCTAAGATTGCTTACAGCTCCCATTGGGTGGGGTAACGTGTCACCCTATTTCCGATGCAGTAGGCAGCATGCGTTTCAACGGATGCCGTGTTCGCTTGGGTTGAGGCAAGGGATCGGAACCTCCAAGAGCACCACGCGTCGATCGGGGTCGAGGCCTACTCTACAGACAACAGACATCTGAATCTGACCGCGACCTTCCCTGAGGTGAATATAGAACGCATCGACTTCCTCATCATAGGACCATCGAACCTGCCCGCACGCCGCTGGACCATAGAGCACCCCGCCGGAGAGCTGACGACGCCAATCGAGCACTTCCACCCCGATCACTTCGCCAAAAGCGGTCAAGTCAATGGTGCTGAACCCTACTTCGAATGATTGGGAGGGAGATCCGTCCGAAAATCGGATGGAGAGGGTTCCATCACCAATCGCAGCATTGGGGAAGAATTTCATGCCGTTCTTCATGGCTGTCCTTTTCGTGCGCTCATAATCTTGCCTGTAGTGTCGCTTTGGACTACGGTTACGTCATTTTTCGAGTCGTAGTATACAGTCCTGTCTTCAAGTTTCTGAACAGATGTCGCATGATCGATCGTTTCATCTACCACGCTGCCTGGAATGTTTCTAATTGGTCCAGTCTCGTTGAGGTAATGAGCACTTAGTACCCTACCTCCAGGTGTTTTGGCAAGATCACCAGTAGCTTGCACTGCGACTCCCGCCGCTTCACTGGCTGCAGCTGCCTCCGCAGGTATTAACTCCTCCGCTGCACCAGGAACGAGTGCCAGCCCCATCATCATCCCCGGCGAGCTCATAGCCTTAGACGAGATGTAGTTAAAAACAGAGCGTTCCAATTGAACGGTCTGAGTGTTGCTCAACCCCCTCGCTGCATCTGCCGGAGTCTTGCCATTAATCGAAATGTTCTTGTACAGAGCAAGATTCTGGCGAGCCTGCGCCGCGTCCTGATCTGAATCGTTGAAGAGGCACCAGAAAAAACCCTTCCGTTGGCCGCCGTTCGTACAGTGACCGTCCGGATCGGTTCTGCTCAGAGGATTGTTGCCAACGTAGCCGTACAGGTTGAATGACTGTGGATTCGTTCGAACTGCATACGGAATTGCTACCGGAACCGAATCCCAGTCGGGACTCATGAACCTTCCCATCGAGCTGGCATAATACCTTGCCCCGAAGTAGTCGAGTCCCGATTCTGCGTCTCTTTCTTTGCCGGTGAACCTGGACGTTTTGAAACGATACAAATACACAAACTCAAAGTGTAATCGTACTTGAAAGGTACTCCCGTCATAGCGAAAGGTTCGCTATTTGGCCACGCAATGAAATCGTGATCTCCCAACGCTCGTCAAATGACAAGATCTCCAGCTTTTCCCGTCGTCCAGACTGGTATTCATCAATCCAGCCATTCCAACTGCAACGACTTTCCCGTCTTCCATCGCACTGATATCTTCGAGCCATCCGACTCGAACAGTTTGTCCCTCCACCTTCCACACGGATATCCAGGAGCGGCCTCTATCAACGCTCTTCACAATCGCAGAGGTAGAACTCAACCGTCCAGGGTTTAGTTCTACGGCATCACCGCTTTCGGCTGAACCAACGAGCAGGAAGAGCGACTTTGTTCCTTCGATCAACATGCGTCCCGCACTGCCATTTATCGGGAGTTTCACAGGCATAGCGGTTTTCCCTTCATCAGCGGTGAGAAGCGCAACCCCGCCTGATAACGCCCCTTCAGTCGGGCTGAAGAAAGCGCAATCGATCAACGTCTCCCACCTGAGAGGCGGGAGAGATTTCCACGTCCGCCCATCATCGTCCGAAAAAGATATCGACCCTCTGCTCAGGGCGAATAGTCGTGTGGCACCGCGTGTAATTGCGACTAAATCTTGCGTCCCTTGAAGACTGATCTTTTCCCACGCTGTCCCCGGAGACTCCGACTTCATGAAAGTACCTTTGTCTCCCGCAACAAATAGCGACGAGCCGTCATAGAGAAGCGCGTTGATATTTCGTTCGGTACCACTAGGAATTGATTTCCATGAAACGCCACCGTTTTCCGTTTCAAGAAGCAATCCTTCGTTTCCTCCAATCCATCCCTGAGCGTGATCTGCCCAAGCCAGCGATTTCAGGAACTTTGTGGTTCTGTAAACGATGCGCCAGTTTTTACCTGCATCTACGGTCGATAGGACTAAAGATTCCGTGTCCGAGGTGGTCAGAAGAATTCCGTGCGTCGAATCGGAAAAGCTGACCCTATGCAGGTCAAGATTAGGGCTCGCCGAAGCGGCTCTACAGAAGAGCAGCACGCAAGAGAGAGCCACAATCACGAACTTGTAGCCGGACATTGCGATGTCTTTCATCGCCGACTGTTCTCTAGTTGCCATCTCAAAGTCCTTTCTTTTCCACCCGGATCATGGAAAGGGATACTGCATGTACCTGACGGGCAGGTTATGTTGTGGACATTTATGTCGCGCGTTGCGAGTCCAAGCTGCCTTTGAAAGACATTCACGTTGTCAATCACCCCACCTGGCCCCGTGTCGCGCGGGTTGTACACCGGGAATTTGTGGTCGATCTCGTGCGAAACGCCCAACCCTAAAGAGAATGCGGCCATTGCCTGCTTGTCGCTCTGTCCTGCCGCATTTGCATAATCTGCGAAGTCGATCCGTACGTTGTATGTTGTTTGACCTGAGTTTGCGTTCATGGACCCGGCGTCACTGTCCATGAAATTGAGCTTTGGATCATTTGAGTAATCAGCAAGCTTGAACACATTAGCCTGGCTATCAATGGCTGAAGTGATTTGATCGCGGAGTCCCGCCGATCCGCCGTTCGCAGTTTCGTCTTTGTCGTAGCCCAACTGACCATTCTTGTCGAAGGCAATACTGCTGAGACCAGTCTTCTGCTGGAGGTCTTTGGCTATAGCGCTCATTTGGGCGTTCGTCAGCTTGTGGTTAGGGTCATCTGTGTTCTCGACAATCTCGCCAGTTGGATCGATGTAGCGCAGCGGATTGTTCCGTGCGTAGGCATACAGATTCCACGATTGAGGATCACTGGTATGCGTATCGTTTACGAAATCATCGGGTGACATCATTCGTCCCATATTCGAACCGTAGTACCTGGCTCCGAAGTAGTCGAGCCCAGATTCCGCGTCTCTTTCTTTGCCGGTGAACTTGTATGGATCTTGGTCGCTTCCATTGAAAGACTGTCCAAAGGGAGCGTAGTCTACACTGCTTAAAAGGTTACCCTGATAGTCCAACTGACCGATTTCGGTTCCGAGGTGATCCAACATTCGATAAACAGGTTGACCTGATCCAGTGACCTCGGCGATAAGCCCATTGGGTCCGCTGATTAAATCAGTCCACTGACCCCCAGAGTATCGTGCGACAGGTTTACCACTGAATTCGAAATAACCCGTGGCATTTGAACCTGATTTCGCGATGCGGTCGCCTGACGGCAAATAAGTATAGGTTATCCCATTCAGCATTACGATCTGCTCGTTCGCGTCGTATGCCATCGAGTTGCTCAAACCATCACTCAATAAGTTCCCTGCAGCATCGTAAGAATAACCATACAACTGGTTTGATGCAGTGTAGGTCGTAGTGAATCCGAAGTTTCCACTCTGCTCAATATTGCCGAACGAATCATATGAATAGATTTCATTCAAACCGCCGCTTACTCCTACATCCTGAGCACTCGTCAGTCGGTTTAGGGAATCATAGCCGAACTGCCGATTGGTTCCCAGAACTTGATCTGTTGTCTGACTCAAGTTGCCATTGGGCGTCCATGTGTAGCCGCGTCCCCAGTAAACTCCACCACTGAGCGGATTCACATAGGAAAGCCCGCTAGGTTGAAGACGATTGTTGTAGCTGGCATTGAATTGGACTCCATTCCCAAAACTCGCCCCCGTGACATGATTGGCTGCATCGTAGCTGCTCACAGTCAGATAGGCTAAAGGAGTTGTGGGTGCATTAGACCAACCTGTTGAATTGACGGATGACAAGCGCCCTGCGCTATCGAGTGTTTGCGAGATCATCCTACCATCGGGATATGTTAATGAAAGAAGATCACCCGCTAAATCATAAGTAGCTGATATTGGTATCCAACCCATTTGCGGTGTAGACGGCACCACATCATATTGCTCAACCACGCGGCCCATCGCATCATATGAGTACACAACACCAGCGCCTTGTTCATTTGATTGAATGGACATTCGACCGACAGAATTTTGAGAATTCAACCCCAGATTGTTAAGGGGTGTTCCGCTCTCGTTGAACCCGTCGTACCCAAAAGCGGCAATCGGGCTTCCGTCACTGTATGTCTTGCTAGCCAAACGGTTGAGGGCATCATATGAATAGGCAGTGCTTATGCCGCGAGCATCAGTTTTATAGCTGAGGTTTCCATTCGCGTCGTATCCGTTATCGCAGGATCCCGAGCCAACAGAACCACCGCTCCACTGCCCGTAGCAGATTGTTCCAGTCTCTGGATTCTGAGATGTGAGGAGATGTGACAACGAATCATAGGTAAAGCTTCTATTCCTTGCAATATCGCTCCCGGCGTTTCCGAATTGATTCACCTGGAGCAAATTGCTTAAGGCATCGTAGGAATAGGCAGTCAGCAGGCCTGTTGTTGAAGGCGCTGGACGGCAAGCTGCTCCGCATGGCCGGATTGAAGCTCGCGCAACATTCGCCGAAACACTTGAATAGCTGGCATTCTCTAGCACCTGAACTGTGCGACCGAAAGCGTCATTCGCGATCTGCCAGCTATTACCGGCCTCGTCCGAGTAATCGACCCACGAGAAGTTCGACTTGCTACCGAGAGGTTTGCAGACTTCCTGACCACTCGTCGGATTGTTGTCATAACACCATTGTTGGATCGTTAGATCGGGATTCTGCTTCTGTGTTTTTCTTCCCAGAGCATCGTAGCTGTATACGGTGTTGACAGGAGTTGCACCCGAGCTATAAGGATTGGTTACAGATGCAACCTGCCCGAGCCCGGTAAAAGTGGTATCTACCTCAATCGCACCATTCGCGGTATTTGAATTTAGTACGTGCCCCATTGAATCAGCTGTGGTGATCGTGACAATAGTTGGCTCGGAATTATCCGTGCTTGCAAGCTTGGTAGACGTGACGGCCAGTGCCGGGTCGTTGTAATTAAAATCCGTTTTCCCTTGGTCAGGAAAATCGACCTCGGTAAGTCTATTCAGAGGGTCATTATATAAATAAGAGGTTGTTTGCTTGTTGGCATCCGTACTTGACGATATCTGGCCTGTAGTGTACTTATATTTGGCTGTCCTCTGGTGGCCTAAGGGATCTGTTACTGATGTAAGATAGGCGTTCGAGTTTCCTGCTGAGTTACTACCTGAGGGTGAGTCCGTGTAGCTATACGTCGTCGTGTGATTGCTACCATTTACGTCAGCGCAAGCCGCGTTGCCGCAGGCATCTGTGATCGAGCTAATCTTTCCGGTTTCATCGTAAGCAATGGTCGTCGTTGGGTTTCCACTAGAACATGTCGCAGAGCCAATGAAGCAATGCCGAACGATCTGTGTGATATTGCCCCGAGCCGCGGATCCCGTAGGTCCGTAGTTAACTTCATCATGATTAGTACTAGACAGTGAAACCGTATTTGGAGCTCCGACGGCAGCACAAAGTGCGGTTCCTCCATCGTAATAGTAGTCCGTCTCTCCAATCATACCGCCCTGAGCGCTACTCACAATTTCACAGGGCGCATCAAGTAAGCCAGAGAGCGGAGGGTTCACGGGTATACCTTGATTGGTAGCCGGATAGAGAAATGGGCTTGGTGTGAAGCTTTGATAGTTGTATGCGGTCTCTTGAGTAGGGGTTGGAAGTCCCGAAGTATCGCCAGGACTGACTCCGCTACCGCAAGAATTAGCATTCAAGAGTCCGTAGTCATAGTTCTTTTGGTCCGCCAGGATTGTAGGCCACGCCCACGTTGTAAAAGCGCCCGAAATCAGGCTGCCATTTTCAATGCTGATGCTACAGAAACGCTCTAGATTGTTAAACCATGTCTCTTTGACCGCCACGAGCGGTGTGTTCGACGTTGACGTATTGGAATAGGTATCAACTTCCGCCTCCAAGCGCGCGACTGGAGCAACCGAAAAGTTAGCTTGGTCTAGACGTGAGGTGACGAAATAAGAGCCGCCTGGGACATAGTTATAGACTGTTGCAAAGGACAAGCCTGTAACGTTATCAGTTGTTATAACAGTGGTTGTTTTAGCGTCCCATGTAATCGAATATGCTGAAGGCCAATGAGTGGTGTAGTTGTAAGTTTGAGTCAGCGCAACTGTTTTACCGTCATAGCTAACCGTACGCTGGGATAAGTTATAACTGCCTCTTCGATATGGACAGGTTGCCGAATTACCCCAGGAACCGCCATTTGCAAATGGAGTAGGAACGAGCTGGTATTCCTCGTAATGGTCATCATCAAATGTGTTCCACTGGTATTGAACGTAACCACCGCCAGGATATGTTATTTGCTGCAAATATCCTTCCGGGTTGTACTGGAACTCATAAGCTTGTTGGTTGGGCAACGTAATCATCGTAATGCCCTTGCCGACGCTAGGAAGCGGCCCAGAGCCGGATGCAATGCAGAAGCTGGTACTCGCGGGAACCGAGCTTATGTAGTTGACGTCTACGTTGATTGGCGTTAGTTGAGTGTTGCCAGGATCCCAGGTCATCGTGTAAGGCTGTGCATAACCCGATACCGAGACGGTGTCCCCGGTTGAGCCGAAGCCGTTGATGTATAAGGCAGTCCTTCCAACATCGTCTGTAAGCGTGAATTGCTGATGTGCAGCGGTCGTATCCGCTAGCGTGAGCCTATTTCCATTTTTATCTTCTACGTATGTTGGATAATAGATCCAGCCATTATTTATGGGATCGGGGTGCGGGTTCGAATAATCAAAGGCGTAAATTGTCCCATGAGGATCAGATACACGAGCGGTCATCCCCGGAGCATTGTCGTTGAATGACACTGCGCTTGGGCCAGCCATCGTAGGACTGAGCGTCATTAGGTACCCGTCCGGTTGGTCGTACCTCTGCGAATTAAGATTTCCGCCACCGCTGCAATTAATTGCTGCGCTATTCGAGCCACCCACGATGCCGAGAACACTACTATGGCTCCCGCCCGCCGGATCATTGAAATTGAATCCCGAATAGTAATAACAATATGCTGGCACGGGTCCACTATCAGAGTTACCGATATTATCCATGTAACGTTCGCCTAGTTCCACGGACAAGGTAGGGAGCGTATACGACCATCCGTATTTCCGGGTCAGCGACTGGTTATTCGTATATGCGAGTTGAGTAACGCCACTCGGAAAGGTCTCTGAGTACATACGAGAAGAGTTACTCGAACTATACTGAATTGAAAATGGCATCTGAGTGCCACGATTGGCCGGGAGAGGAATTGGGATGTTGATTGTCACCGTGCCATCAGCGGGATTCACAGTCTCATTTAGGAGACCTTCATAGGAGTGACCCACTCCTAGAGTTGGAATAGCGGGCGCATTTCCTATATTAGTTTCGGGTTGCTGTCCCCAAAGAAGGGACGGAGAACGCAGCATTAGCGCCAGAGTGGCCACGCGAACAACACTAAGTACAACTGAGTAGCTGCTTACTCTAAGCCATGCCAAAAAGGGAGGGGAACAGAGTCGCAAGATGATTCTGCTAGCGGAAATTCCATCTTCCCACCTGAAGGTCTTCGCGTGACTTGTTTTTAACGGGCTCAACAGCATTGCCAAGAAAGAGGGTCTAACACGACGCATGAAGCTCTCCGGTGCAAGCAATCGACTTGAGGAACGTCTGACTATCTCGCGTCAGCCTCTTTGTTGTCAATGCCTTTTATTTTAATCGGATCAATTCATGCGGTCCGGCGGGAATTCTTAATCTGAAGCAAGCGTCCATGCCTTTTTGTGAGGGAGTCGTCTTGTTGACCTTCATAAGAGCGCTTAAGCAGCTTTATGACTCAACATCGCCATGGCATCTAAGACCTGTGATTGGGGGGGGGGGGGGGGGGGAGGGGAATTAAGGGTGACGCATTGTTGAAGCGATGCTGCTGTGTCCAGGTGCGTACTGAACCGCCTTCAGTTGTACCTGCCCAGACAACCTTTACCTCACAAATGAAGTACAAAGCCCCTCCCCAAACGTGTAGGGCTGCCTTGGTATGCCCTCAACCGAGGGCGGCCCATTCGCTTGAGTTCAGGTGTCGTGCTCTCTTCAAACGCCGTCTTTACTCGTCCTTCTCCTTCATCTTCCAGAAATCACACGACGTTCCTGCTCGGATCTTGGCACAGAGGTCATCTATTGAGTGTTGCTGGCACCATCACCTGAAACACAGCGATCACCTTCTCCGCACATCTTTCAAAAGAACATCTAGTTGCCATAAAAGTTCTCATTTTGAACTGGTCAGGTCTCTGTCTGGCTAGGAAACCATGTGCGCAATCCCGAGAATCGGTCAAATTAGGGATCACGTCGCCAGCTTCGATCCCCTATCGAGCGATCTAAGGCCCGTAATTTGTGTCCGTTTTGTATAAGTGACCTGCGGGATAAGCTGTTTGGCCTTTAGGGCTCCTATAACGTGTGTGAGTTACAGATTGTGCGTAGATCGACCCAGTACGCATGGAACCGCAGCCGTGTTCGTCGGCCTTCTAGTCTGCGGATGATTTTCCCATCGCTCATTCATTTAGCGTCTAACGCCAGCGACTGCTCTGCTTACAAGGCATACAGATCCGTCCATATCCACCTCCGCCGCCTGCGAGGCTCTTGTCAAAAAATGCACTCTGGTCCTTCACCTTCAGGCACTTACTGCACTCCTTAGCTGTTCGATTCTGAAGTGCCTCGACTGTAGAACTGATTGCATCCAAAGACACCGCTCTCGCCTGAACATCGGCGGACCTGACTAGCTTATCCAAGCGCTCCGACAATGTGACTACAGGATCTTCACCCAAGTTGAATCTGTTCAGGCGCAGAAACTTGTACCCATAACCTTCCAAGGTCTTCTGGCGCTCCACATCAGCCTCGGACATGTACTGATCATAGTTACCTGCGTGAATCATCTCGTGATCACCAAAGTGGAATTCAAACCCGTCATACTCAATGATGATTTGAACGGTCCGTCCTGATTTCGTAGGCACCAAGAGCAGGAAGTCTGTCTTCCAGGCCGGATGGGTGTACGTTGGGTCCAACTGTCGCAAATACTCTCCGATGGGAAACTGTGCACGCAACTCAATAGAATCGCCGTGATTTTGAAAAAGACGTGTGGACTTCAGCCACTCCAACACCTGACGTTCCATCGGTGAACTGCTATCTGTTTCGGACGCGGTTGCGATGCCCTTTTGCGTCAATATGGAGTGGTAGTGATGCAGGACTCGTCCAATACTCCCTTTGTACTGCTCCATCGGCTTGGAAAGCACAAAGCAAATCTTCTCCTGGGCTCGGCTGAAACCCACGTTCAAACGTTGCATTCGCAGTTTGTCCTCGACTTGGGCATCAGCCTCTTCTAGCGATGGTGGGAAGATCCAACTCAGCCGATCACTATGCTCAGAGGCGACAAGACTATAAAAAATAATGCCGCGTTCCTCTCCTTGGCATGAATCAAACGTCATAACCTTCAGGCGGAGTTTCGACTCGAAATCAGAACCTTGCACATCGGAGGAGAACAGCTTCTGCAGTTCGATTTGTTGCTGACGAAAAGGAGTGATGACACCCACAGACCTTGGCTTTTCGTCGGCTAGTAGCAGCCGTAGGCGGCTGAGGATGTACTGCCCTTCCGCCTTGTTTGTATTCTCTTTTTCTGCCTCCGCTTGTACTTCGGCAAACTCGATCACTTCCTCGATCGCACGACCACGGATCTTTACTGCCTGTAGAGTACCGCCATAGAAATACTGCGAAGAGAATGAGATGAGTTCAAGATACCCACGGAAGTGCTTGCGAAGCATAGTCTTGTAGTTTGCACACGACTCCACAAACTCAAGCACAGATCGTTTCACGTCGAACATTGCGAGGCGCTGCAACTTGCTTGCATCGCTTGACACCTTCTTGCGAAACAGTTTTTCAAGATCGCTTCTGCACTGCTGATTCAGCTCATTGCTGGCCTGTGATGACTTCACATTTGAGAACTGCTTGGCATCGCCAAGAACCACCACCTTTTTGGCGCGCAGTATTGCAGGCAGCGCCTGTGCAATCGAGACCTGCGATGCTTCATCGATCACCACGATGTCAAATAATCCAGGCATCAGAGGCATATACTCTGCGAATTCACGAATCGATGCGATGATGACCGGGAACGCAGAACGCAAAAGATCAAAGCGATCCTCCGGAAATTTCTGCCGAGCCTTGATAACGGCGCCAAGTGCCTTGGCCTCCGCGCGATGCTGCTGTACGAAGCTCAGAAAGCGTCCGTCAATCTCGTTCGCCATCCGCGTTGAATACAATTGCTCAATTTTTGTTCGGCTACCTACAAAATCCATTTCGGGCACGCTGCTGAATTCGGCGGTCAATCCCTGGAACGACGACGCGTAACTAATCGTTTTTAGCAGGAACGTGGCGTAGGCCTCCCTTGTGTGGAAACGGGACAGTTCAAAAATCATCCCCTTAGCTTCCCGACCCGAAAAAAGTGTATTGAACTCGCGCAATGGCAATGCAAGCGCCCCTATGCCAACACCGCCGTCTTGGCTGAGCAGAATTTCAACAACCTGATCTGGATCCTGTTTGGCAGCTTTGCAGCGGGCTGCAATCTGAGTGAGAGCGAGTTCCGCCTGCTGCAGAGTGCGCAGATCACCTGGGAACTTCAAGGTGTGTTTCAGCAGAAACTCAGAGTGGATTCGCTGGGTCAGGCGGTCCAGATCTTTCTTTCGGAACATGTATCCGATTAGCGGACGCCTGAGTCTCTCTATCTCAGTTGTACTTGCTTTCAGCCGTGTCGCATCTTCAATGGACAGATGCTGGAATTCGCGAATGGAAGAGCAGTCGATCTCACTGCAGAGCTTGGCGGCATACTCGAAGGGTTCAGCACAGCGAATGATCTGCTTCAAGTCAGCCGTTTCGATATCTTCTAGCAAATTACAGATCTGCTGTTCTGCATCAGCAGGGATATGGCTAAGGCAATTGGCTAGAGACCTCTTATTGGTAGCTGGAAGAGCTGAACGGATTTGAGATGTCACCCCTGGTGAGAGGTCCTCCAATGATCTCTCCTGCGCCTGAAGATCCCGAATCACTTTGAGCTCAATCTTCGACAGTGTGGTGGCTGTCTGATTCAGTTCCCCTTTGAGCTCAGACAAAGTAGTTTCGAGCTCACTCTTGATCGCTCCCTCTCGTGTCCTGGCTGCTCGGTTGAAATCCATGATCTGCTGGACGGTTGCTCCCTGAAGCAGAGTTCGGAAGTTATTGCCCTCTTTGCCTAAACGGAGGATTGGATTTGGGAAGTCGAGTCCGGATGGGCGAACTCCTGCGAGTGTCTGCTCTAGCTTGTCCTCAACTACGTCTAGCGCCTCCTTCTTGTCGGAAAGGATGAGTACGCTCTTCTTAGAAAGGATGGCGTCGAATGCTATTGCAGAGATCGTGTGCGACTTGCCAGTACCAGGAGGACCTTCCACCAGCACGAATCGACACTCTGGCTGTTTGAGCGCTGCAATGATCTTGGCTTGCTCTTCGTTGATTGGGATGGGAGAGGACTGGACCATCCGCTCCGATATGCCCTTCAAATCCCATTCGTCGCTGATCTTACGGTCTACAGACTGGGGATCATCGAGAATGATGGATTTCACCATTCCTTCGAAGAGATCCAACACTGGTCCGCCCGCACCACGAGCGGCTGTCAGCAGTTCCTCATAGTCATTCAGTAGGGATTCATCGCTCTTGTCGTAAACGGCAAGGTGGAGAGAACTTTCCAAACTATATAGAGGACTCTCGGCCGCAGTTCCTTGCTCATGGCTGATTTCGAACTCCGGTGGCAGCCGTAAGGCCGAGAGCACCTGAGTTGTGGGTACGTGAAGCAGGTTCATCAGCGTCTGCTCTCCAACAGCGTGCAGAATACGCTCACTGATCGGTGATGACGAATCACTACGACTACTAGTTTCCTGAAGAACAAAATCGACAGCACGCTTATAAACCAGAACCTGTGGTTTCAAAGAAATTCTGAACTTCGTGGTCTCCTCGTCCATCTCGACGCTTAGCGGGATGTAAAAGAGCGGAAACGTATTCTTCTGAAAACGCAGAACTCCAAGGTACAGATAAATATCCAGATTCTCGCGCGATTTGGAGGCAGCGACCAGCTGCTTTACATCAACATATGCGTCAGCGGTCGCAAAGGTTTCGAAGTAATCTACGAGTACCGTAGAGGAGTGCTCGCGCGTGAAGAGACGCGTCATCACCTCCCACAAGGCTTCAGTATTTCTTGTGGAGGCCATCGTGTAGAGGGCAGTGGACAAGTCGTCATTCAGTGGCTGCAACAGGATGTTGGTCAGCTCACCTTCGAGGTCATAGGTTGCTTCGAGAAGGGATTGCGCGTCCCGCCTTAGAACAGGATCTAGGACGCTCAGTAGCGGATGAACGATGCGTTCGCAGATTTCGTTGGCCGCTGTCCGAAACATCTCCATGACCCAGCCGTCAGCGTATTCAGACTCTGCAATCGTTGATTCGGCACAGCCGACGACCTGCTGACGGACTAGTGCGTAAGATTCGGAGGGTATGGCCTGGACGCTTCGCACAACAGAGTCACGGAACCGGTCTGAGAGTGTGGTGGTGAAGGCTCGCCGGCTGACGATCACTGGCTCAAGTTCCGAGGCCGGACTCTCAAGCGCCTTCCAGAACGCGTTATTCAGATGCGCATAACGTGAGAGGCTCAGGCCAACCCGGAGGCCACCCTCCCGCTGAAGTTGAAGCCGTCTGCCTGGCGTCTGCTGTTTCTTAAAGTCAGTTTCGAGATAGTTGAGGAAATAGCTTGAAACACTCTTGGCAAGATCGCGGATTGCGGAAGATTCCATGGTTGACCGTCTGCTCTGTACAGGGAATCCCTTGAATGTAGCACCTTCGACAGACGAAGCCTGGCGGTCGCCACTCAAGTACCTCTTGAAGCGGCTGACATCTTGAGAACGAATGGTCTGTTGCCATCGGCCGCAAACTAATTGCTTTGCACCAGAGCAGCGAAGTGCCGGCTTGGCGGCGATCAAGTGGAACAAATGAAACTGGTTAGGTCGAGATGCAGCATGAACCCCTATGTCATTGAAAATAATGATGCTTGACGGCGTTCTCGGGGTCAGCCAACATCGTAAGAGAATTAGAAGCTTGATGTATCGGAGAGCCACTTCAACCGCGATTAAACGTATTGACAAAGCTGCATCGGACCCCGGGATTACTCGACAATGACCCTTCCTGAACGCATCGCTGCTCACAAGACTGCTCTCAAGGTGGGCGAGGCAGCTGAGCTTCTAGGCTGCTCTGAGGGCAAGCTCTATGCCATGATTCGCAATAACAAGATTCCCTATTTTTGTGTTGGGTCACTAAAGCGCTTTGAGCCCCGAATACTTGCTAAATGGTTAGAAACGCAGACCATCATTCCAAGGGACTTTCGAATTGAATAAAACTTCCAAACGAAAAAACCCCCCTCAAACCGATGTTCTGGAATGAGGGGCAGATATGAATAGTGTGCAAGAGTAAGAACCAACCCTTCGAGCAAGATGGCACAGAGCGGGCAATAGTCTTTGGCGGCCTTCTATCAACACATACTAAATCTGGATGTAAGTTTCGTAGAGACTTGCCGAAGCAGAGCAGTTTTGACTACCAGGTGTTCCCGGCGTAGCCGACACCTCCACGCCAACAGTGCTGCGATCTACACCAGCAGGAATCGTAGCTGTATAAGTGGTCTTCGATGTCGTTGCACTAAGTGTGACCAGAGTTGAGCTCGTGGTCCCTATGGTTGTGTAAACGACCACTGAACCACCCGAACCGCCACCGAGTTGATCAATTTGAGCAGCAAGGATAATCACCAGCGTGCTGGCACTCGTACTGGAACCAGTCTGCCAGCCACCCACTAGAAAATCACCGTAGGTCGGGTCGATACCGGAGGAGGTATCTGACGATGCAAAGCCTGAGATTGAAGCAAAGGTACTCAGGTTCGTGTCGTAAGCGGCTGTCGGGTTCGCAGTCGTTCTTGACCCTGCATCTACACCGGAGAACGGGTAGTAACGGGAACTCGTGCCTGACCCGCCTGAACTCGCATAAGGCGTCACAATGCTGTCAATCAGGAAATATCCGTTCTTACCGAGGAAGTCTCTCTGGTTCGTAGTTGCAATCGGAGTGACATTGCCACCAGCAATCGTCGGGTCAACATAGTAGACGTAGTAGAGCGTCTGCTGCGCGAGTGCTGCTCCTGACCCTCCAAGTGTTCCATCCACCAATAGGGTGACTTCTCCAGAGGTAAAGATGCTGAGGGACAGTTGGCCAATCAGTGCTGTGAACGGAGTGCAGACAATACCTGCGTTTCCGCTTGAGTATCCGTCTGCGACGAGCGACCCTATTCCTATACCCACGCTGGTTTGTGAGCTCAGAGTAAGTCCGGCCGTGAAGCCATTGACCGAGACCCAGGGCGAAGTTGCGCCCGAGTTGCGAACAGTTTGGATCTGCACGTTGTAAGTCACACCGGATACCACGCCAGAGATGTAGGCTTGGTTCACAGATGTACTCACCGAGCCAGCATCAATCCAAGAAGATGCTCCTACCACTTGATACTGAATGTGAATGGTTCCATTAACAGCGGCTACGTCCTGCGGAGTGTCCCACGTTACCTTTATGCGCGGTGTGGCAGTGCCGTCAGTCGTGGAGATCACAGCTGTGGCTGCCGAACAACTCAGAGCCATGTTCGTGGGTGCAGCAGGCGTGTATGACTGCCCCTGAGCCATGATCGGAACGTCATACACCGACAGCTCTTCTGACACGTCCCAGTCATAGACACTGGCTGCTGTCTCAATGACGTTGAACTCAGCCCTAATACTTGGCGGCTCCTGATCGTCGCCAGTAGAGATTTGAAACTTGACGGTCTCAACCTCAAGCGTCTTATCAACCCAACCGTTCTCACCGTATGAAAACAAGAAGGTGTCACAAGGCTGCATCTGGAATGCAGTGAGATTCAACCGAAGAAGACCGGAACCTTGCTGCCGGTTTCGTAGCAGGTTGATCTTCGCTACTCTTTGGGCCTGAGCCAGAGAGATGACTGTGTTCAGGTTGAGTTCACGTGGAAGTTGTTTACCACCATCTTGTGCAAGGTATTCGTCAGAAGCGTACCCGTGCAGCACATCGGCCGCGTACATCGGGAAATTGGTTGACTGCCATGCGAACGGGAAGTTGTTCTGAATCTGACCGTTGTAGAAACCATTGGCGTCATACAAGTTGCCGGTGACGTTCCAAGGATATGTAGGTGCCGTGTATGTCCCGGTAACCCTGTTCACGAGGTCTCTGAAGCTTCGGTACGGAGTCCACTGCACCGAGCCCGTCAGGTTCGACTCACCGAAGCTGAAGCTTGGTCCCTGCCAGTAAGCCGGCCAGATATACCACTCGCCGCCGATCCTGCTCATTCTTCCCGCTGCTGCAGGCATCACGATGTTTAGTGCGTCACCCGGAGCCGTTGAAGTGTCGTAATGATGGTTGCAGGTGTAGCGAGACTCAACGCCACCAATGGCAATTTCTACATCCTCGTCACAGACATTTGCAGCCGCGATCAGTTGGGCCTGATTAACGCTCGCGTCGCCGAGCCCAAATACGGGATCAGTAATAATGTCCGCTGCTACCAGAGCCCAGTTCGAGGTGAACTTTGTGCTGTTTGTGCGCGGGTCGTAGATATTGTTCTTGCCGTTTACCGTGAACCTAATCTCAGGCTCACCGGGGAACTGGCTGGTGTTGTACTCGACCTTCAAATACACATAGGCACAGCCACCGACCCAAGGAGAGTTCCCATTAGCATCAGGAGCCCATGCAGGGTCATTGGCAGTCAAGCCTGTGATCACATCGCCGGGAGACTGGTCACCGTAGCGAGCCTCACAGTAGACCTGTGCAGCATAGCCGTTACCAGAGCCGAAGTTATATTGAACTCCGTTGGGTCCGGTGTAGGTTCCGCTGTCAGCGTTGCCGCCGAAGTTCACGCCGTTTCTAGTGCTGTTTCCACCTGAACCCACGACCCAATGAACCTGGCGGCCGTCTAGATACAGATTCTGGATACTGTCGATCTCGTGTCCGGCTAGGACGATGACATAGTTGTACTGGCTATGGCTGCCACCTGTGGTGGAACGGAAGATGGTCACACCACCCACACGCTGCTGCCCATAGATGATTTGTCTATAGGAAGCGGCTTGCCTCGTGGTGATGTTCTGCCCACGGTTGGAGGTGAGGGCACCTGCAATAGCAGCGGCCTCCATACTGACGCCACTGATAATCAGCGAAGCCCAAATCTTGTCAAAGAGCGGTGAGGCTACGAGGGCAGGGTCCATGAACGCAGCTACACCCATACCGACCGCACCCGCTAGGAGTGCAGCCCCTTCTAAAGCTTTTCCCATCGTCTAAACGCTCCAGGCTCTCTTTACGGTTGTGGAACTGATAGGAAGGCGCACGAGGCCAGCAGCCGACACAGACACCACGTGGCGGCCATTTAGGTGAACGATGCCTGCGATCAGGTCGTCACCGTTGGCTATCACCACTAGGTCTCCACGCTTTGCGAATAGCGGAAACTGATACTCGACCAAGCCGTACTTGGTTGCGCAGTATGCAGCCGCATTCTCCGCCGTGCTTCCACCAGTGACCTTCTTGATCAGTGCGAACGCGCCAAGCTGAGTCTTGTACTTACCCCTAAAGTCATCTGCAATGTCTGTGCCAGTGAAAGCCTGAATCGCTGAGGCAGGAAACATGCAGCAATCCTGTGTCCCCCAACTGAACTCCGTGCGCATAGCAGTTTGGAGGTAGGAGTCAAAGTCATGTATCCAACGAGAATTTCGTATGAGCGCCATCTACGCTCCCCACGACAGTGCTTGATCCTGGAGCTGCTCGACCCAACCAAACGCGGTATCCGTTGGATAGACCTCACGTTGATCTGCGGAGGTGTACCTGCGCTGATTCGCTCGCTGCAGATTGATAAGGCTGTTCTCCAACGCGAGGGAAATGGTCACCTCACCTGGACTGGCTATGACTGTGGGTTTGTCGACAGCGCCTGCGAACAAAAGGTAAGGGGCGCCAATCAGCGTGGTTCCTTCTGAGAACAGTGCAAACCAGATCTTGGCCGGCGCACCGAGTTGGATATCAGTTAGGCACTCTCCTTGAAGCACGGGGTCGATGCCCGACAACTTCACAGATGTGCCATCAGCCTTGACTTCGGTGCCCTCGATGATGGTCCCGATGCTGCCAAGGGAGCCCACGCCTAGATATGTCTGCGCGTCGTAGACAAGGTTCCCTACCCCGCTCCACACGTATCTGGTTCCTGACTTGAAGGTGAGCATCAGGAGAATGGCGGGGACGATAACACCCGCTGAAAGCGCTGCTGCCAACGCTGGATCTAAAGCTCTACTCATTACTTTTGCCTCTTGAATCTGCTGACAAAACAAAAACGGACACCCAGTGAAGGGCATCCGCTTGAGTGCAGCCAGTTGTTGATCGGTTAGATTCTGCTTGAACTAGGGGTTCTGAACTTCTGCTCCCTGGAAGCGTGATTCGTGCTCGCTGCGATAGCAGGCCCATAGTGGCTCATCGCGCGATGGACAGCAGCTTCTGTCTGAGCAGGGTCATTCGAACCTGTCGCATCAATGTGGCCGATGTACACTCCACCACGAGCTAGTTGGCTGTTCGGGATGATCTTGCCGCTCTGAGTAGGAACAAAGGTCTCACGGCCCATCTCACCTACGTCATAGGACATACCAGCGGTTACGTCACCACCAGTTGCACGGTGGCCACCGAAAGCTCCAAGGAAGCTCATGCCGGGAATGAGCGAGAAGATCGGTGCGAGACCGCTCAGGGCAGTGCTCTCCGAGGAACCCGAAGAGACAGGGGCAGCCGGTTTCTGCGTGCCCATGCCGAGCATATTCATGATGTTTCCAGCGGCAGCGCTCTCGGTCTTCTGAAGAGCCAACTTCATAAGGTCAGCAGAGATGCCACGGAATAGATCAGCGAAGCTGGTCTTCTGCCCCTCAACCATCTTCATGAGAGTTGAGTTCAGGCTGTTGAACGCGCCTTCTAGTACGGTATGTACCTTTTCGGCTGCCGACTCGCTGTCCCTGCTCATCTGGTTGAAGAACAGAGACATGCCCTGCCCCGCCGAGCCCACCGCAAGAGTTGTCTTGTCGATTGAGTCCAGGTAGGACTGCCACGCTTGTCTATTCGCGGCTGCCATCTGCATGGAATTGATGGCCTGTCCTGCCCGTGTGGCAGCATCAGCGGCATCGTTAAGGGCTTCTACTTGGTCACGATAGGCGGCAGCCGGGTCCATAGAGGCAGCGCGAGACAGGTTCGCCTCTTGCCTCTTCAGTTCGAACAGGCGCTGATTGGCGTCAAGCTCGGCCAGTAACCCCATTGCATCGTTATCGCCTCGGTCGGCATACTTCCTACGGATGTTTGCTTGCTCTTCAGCGTGGGCCGCTTCCTCTCGGGCAGTCTGCCCCTGCATGACAGCACTATTCAGTCTTAGCTGCGTGTCTATTTGAGCCTGCACACTAGACAGTGCCTGAGCATCCGCATTTCTGTTCGTTGCGTCAAAGTCGCGAGAGAAGGCTTTGTCGTTGTCGGCTCGCAACCCGGCATTGAGCTTTTTCCAATCCTCTGACTGGTTGGCATCACGCTTCGCAGCGTTGGCAGCAATGGCGGCCGTCCTTACCGCATCTGCGCCCCGCCCGACCGCGCGAGTAAGAATATCCTGAGCTCCGGCCTGAGAGAGGACGCTCTCAGTGGACCTTACGAGTTCAGTGCGGTACTTGGCCTGGGAGTCAGCGTTTATCCGATCAGAGATGCTCGACAAAATACTTGCCTTGTCCGCATTGCTGAGCGTCTTATGCTGAGCCTTCAACTGGCTCTCAAGCTCGATGGTCGTCTTCGTGAATTCCTTTGCGATTTCGTCTGCTCGGGAGAAGTCGACACCTTCTCCTGCGTGTAAGAGCGATTGCCGAGCCGCGAGAGCCGAGGCAGCAAGCTCGTCCATCTTCAGCTTGAGGTGATCGATCTTGTCATTCTGTTCCTTCGGAAGTGTTGGAGCACTGGGCTTCGCTGCACTTGATAGGGCATTCTGTTGAATGTCCCCTGCGTGCGACATCCGGTATTCGTTATCTGACATTCCACGGCGCTGCTGCCCTGCCTTCTGCACAAGTCCCTGAAAGGGTGTGAATTCCCATTTTCGAGTAGCAAGATCAGTGAACCGACCTGTGAGGAGATCGATCACCATCACCAGGTCGTTCGCGTCCTCCTTCACACCGAGAATGCCAGCCCGCCATACGTCTGCCCACTTCCCAGCATCAGGTTCCGTTGCCATCGCAGCGGATGAAATCCTATAGAAGCCCACGCCGACAGCAGTGAGACCTAGTACCAGCGCAGTCACAGGATTAGCAGCTAAACCAGCGAGCGCAACCTTCAGCGCATTCATGGATGTTGCCCATGCGTATGTCGCAGCGGTCGCCCAAGACTCTTCGGTGGCCAAGCCTGCCACCATAAACGCTTGCAGCTTCAGTTCAGCCGAGACAGCAGCGAGTATGGGCAGAACCGCACTGAGTCCAGATAGGCGACTAACCATCTTCAGACCCGTGAGACCGATTGAATCGAGCGCTGTGCCTGCCTTGGCTGCGCTATTAATGAGTGGGATGAAGATTGACACTGCCTGGAGCAGAGCGAGCCCTTCAAGAGCCGTCTTCACCGCTGTTGTGTGCTGAGAGAGAAGCTGGAACCCAGTGCCAAGAGCATAGACTGCCTTCGATACATCCGTCGCAATAGTTCCAACCGTAGCCATACCTTCACCACTGGTGACGAACTTGAGAATCTTGTTTGTAGCATCTTCGAGCGCAGGCGAGACACCATCCAAGAGCCTAAGTGAGAAGCCGAGCGCAACAGATTCTAACGCCGTCATGGACTCATGCAAGCGCTTGGCCTGTGCAGCTGTCTTGTCACCGATGACCACGCCAAAGAGAGTCGCTTGCTCAGACGCTGTGTCGAATCCCGTGGCAATCTGTTTCAGGAGAGGTGCGAGTTCAGCACCTGAGCGTCCAAGTAGCTTCTGTTCTAGGCCAGCCTTCGCGGTTCCTTCTCCGAACTTATCCAGGCTCTTGCTGACGGCTAAGAGGAGGCTTCCAGAGTCCTTGAGTGGTCCCTGCAGGTCCTTTACCGAGATTCCGAGAGCATCATACGCAGCAATAGCCTCCTTCTGCCCATTCTGCGCAGAGTATGCAGTTTTGCTCAGCCGTTCCAGAGAGGTACGGACGGTATCCAGCGGCACGCCCGATTGCTTTGCAGCAAAGGCGAGCTTAGAGAACATCTCCGTACTCGTTCCTGTGATCTCAGCCATGCGTGAGATGGTGAAGGCGAAATCCTCACCCTTAGCAATCGCTGCCGTAAGGCTTGCAGTGATACTGGCCGCCATCGTTGTAGCCGCGACAGACATCAGGTTGAAACTGCGCTGTACATTTTTGGTTGTTGACAGGGACAACTGTCCCATCGAACTCATGGCATTCGAGAAACTGACGGTATTCGCTATTAAATCGACTGAAATTGTGCCAAGCTTGGTGGGAATGGGGAGCCTCTGCCTTCTGTGCAGGGCCGCACCATGAGTGCCGACTGAACCTGCTAATGAGTCATTAAAAGAATGAAGGCGTGCTCAAGCTCTCACCGCGATCTGCAGACTATGCAGAACACGGGAGGCGAACACGCCCTTTGAAATGAGTTTTATGTACTTGGATCCCGATCTTCTTTCCACGGGCGTAGGATGCTTAGAACAAGGAGAACTAAATGTCTGATGAATTAAGAGATGTAATGTGTCTGCGCTGCAATGCAGAGATGGTCTTGGACACTCAGCCCTATGCGATTCCGTACGCGATTCCAAGGGGAACGGAAAACAAGACTGTCTCCCTTGAGGGATCAAGGATAGTGAGGCTGTACAGATGCCCCAATGATGAATGCTTGTCTGTCGAACTTAAGATACCAGCTGGTTGGCCAACTATCGTGCCTAAAACTCCCTAAGAAGCTTCCGTTTGCGACACTGTTTCATGGCAACATCCGAAGCCAATTTCATTCGTAGGAGTTGAATGCGATTATTCGAGTTCATCGAGAGCTGACCACTGTGCGTCTTCTGCAATGTGCGCACGCGCGTCGGCAATCGGTTCCACGTTCATGCGGTAACGGTCGCCTGGTGTCATTCCATACTTGCCCAGGATGACCATAAGTGAGTTCAGTTCAGAAGCCTTGAACGGAGCGGTTCTCATTCGAGCCACCAGCCTGCAGAGAATCTCAAGTCCCAACCGGTCGCTCTTTGTGAACAGCATGGGTGGTCCGGACTTGACGACCTCAGTCCAGATGGCTCGCTCTGTGGCTGACAGATCTGCAGGAGCCCTCCCGATGGGTGCTATGACCGTGGTTTGGGCCGCTATTCGGGCCTGGTAGCGGCCGATATTCTTACCTAAGGTTCCGCTAACAGCGAGTTCTGCGATGCTTTTTCTTGGTGTTGGCATATAAATTTCACGTCCTAATCTTGTCTAATCGCGTCTAACCATCAGAGAAGCCCAAGGGAACAAGTCAATACATTCGCGCAAGTCCTCAACACCGAGGTAATCGGTGTCGGGTAAAATTTTCCTGATGAGTTGCAAAAATTAATTTGGTTGGTCAGTCGGTCGCCAGGGTCGTGAAGCTCCCGGAAATCGGTCACCCCTACCGCCCTGTCCATCTCGATACCCCACCGGGACCTAATACACCACTAGAATTCCTCACTGTAGGGAGTTCAGCGTCAAACCCACGTTAGACACATATGGAGTCTACGCAGCTACAGGAAGCGGTTCGCCTTCTGAAATGAAGTTGTACTGCAAGTCGCTGCTCTCATGGTCATATCGGGGCGCGGTGTCTTCGGATGATGGATAGCGAGAGATCACACCACCATTGCTCTGTGTTGATGATCCTGAGTCTGTCGCGCAGAACGGCAGACGAGCGAGTTCACCCCAACGCTTGAGAGCTTCTATTTCGGCACCATCCAGAGGTAGGAGTACCCAACTAACATCGAAGCGCAGCAGCTGCTTACGCAGAGCCTGAGTCTCATCGTTGAACGACTGGGGCTCTGCACGCAGGAACTCTCCTGCCTCAATCAATTCTCTGCTATCCGTTCGGATCTCAATGGGCGGCTTTACATCTGTTAGGTCTGCATTAGGATTGCGCAGCTTCTTTGCTGCCCTGTATGGTCTAACGAGTTGGGTCGCTCGACTTGGACTAACTCCTGACAGGGCTCGTACGACAGCCGCGATGAGGGCGTTGCTTTTCCCTATGTCGTGTGGCTGTGAAGACCTGTGGGCGAGTTGAGCCGTGGCGCTCGCGATTGAATGGATGGACAGTTCATCGGTTGAAGTCACCGTGACGCGAGGCAGGTCTAGCTGAGGTTTGCCATCGCAAATTCTTACGTTTTTGCCAATCAAGTTTGTACCTTATGTGTGAGGTTCAGGTGTGTCACTTCGGCTGCACATCGTTGGGTGCGGCTGCAAAGAACATGTTCAAGTGATGCTTTGATCTGAAGAATCAAGAAATTGTCCGTCCGCCCTGCATCGCGAATGTCAAAGCAAACTTAGAGCGAACTTCGATGTATCGAGTCCACAATTCAGTATCGGCGTCGAAGACAGTGAGTTGGCTCAAGGATCTCTTCTCATTCAACGCCTCTGCGATGCGCTGATTTTCGATAGCAACGAACACCTTGTGTCCTTTGCCTTGTTTAGTCAGAATCTCCTCAAGCCCTTCCGTAACGGCTGCTAGAGTTGCTCTGAGAGGTGAACTCTTCCGCTCCATTCCGGAGACTTTGTATGTTGCTCCGTATCCACTGCACTCGGCAGAATAATAGGACTGTCCGTGGGAAGGAAGAAAATCAATCTTAGTTACTAGGTTCATGCTTGCTCCTGAAAATGGCTTTAGGCAATTGTTGCGAAAGGTGCGTTTGGCGACGATTTAATTTACTTGCAAGAGGGCATAGACAGAAGCTTAGCGGCTCCGGGCTCTGGTCGCTGGAAAGCCCAAACGTTGAGAAGCTCTTCGCCCTCGTCCGGAGAACTCAGAATACTCACGGTAAAGTCCTGCTTTCGTTTTACGAACTCTTCCCATAGATCTGCATTGTCGAACTTCAAGATTCGCGAGAACATCTTGAGCTCCGCATCTCGCATCCGTGCCGCTGACTGTTCATCTGGCACCAAGAGTTCAACACGAGTTCCCTTTCCTAACGTGTTCTCGATTTTGCTGAAGCCGTCTAGGGCAGCCTTGAGATAGCCCCGGAGGAGAGTCGAGTGCTCTTCTTCACCGTGGTGGGAAGTCTGCCCCAAGAACAAGCCGGCCGTGCTTGTGAAGAAGCACCTGTAAGTGAGTGGGTTTAGCTTCGCGGTCGTGATGATGTATGCCATTTGAGCAAAGTTCCTTGTATTGGAAGGGATTTGAATGCGGAGATTGGATGAGGGATCAACTAGCCGGTTATGATCTTGACCTTAAGTTTCGTATTCTCCTGGCTGAGGCTTTCGATCTTTGCTCTGAGCTTCGCGATCAGGGCTGGGTTTGCCGAAACCGGAGCTGCAGCCACCACCACTTTCGAACGCTTTGCAGCGCGTGCATCCGATCGGATCTCCGTCAGCAGTTGACTAGACAGAGCCTTACCACGGCGTGCTGCCTCGGTATATTCGGCTGGGGTCGGTGACTTGATTGTTCGGTCGGTGATTCGATTTGCGAACTCTTGTCTCATTTGGTACCTCGGGAGCTTCTTTGGGTTTTGCGACGAATGGCGCAAGCGTTCGGACTGCAAACGGTTCAGAAGCTTGGCGACCAGGTTGCAAGATCTGCATACTGTGCAAACGGAGTCTTGGGGAGGGGGGTCAGCGGCATGGGGGAGGGGCGTACAGCCCCAAAAACTTCTGCCTCTCATGGACTAAACACAGGAGAAACTTTCTGCCTCTTAGGCTGACTAAACCACTCTGAATCACTCGCGCGCGCATACACGCATAAGTTCAGAACTGTTAACAAAGATGAACTCAGTGTTGTTTAGACACAGAGTAAAGATCACTGTTATCAAAAATGAATACACCTCTGGCTAGGGTATTTGCTCAAGATCACCAGAAAATTCTTGAACAGTCATGGCTGCACACTTTCTCTACACAAGTCGGTAACTTGTACCCGGCCACCGCGCTCTACTCGCGGTCATCCGTCCTCATATCGCCCGTGTGACACATCTGACCAATGTATGCGGGAGGCGCCGTCGATTACTCGATTCGGATACAGACTGCCTACACAGTCTCATCTGCCGATGCAACTAGCAGGACCTGGATTGAACACATACAACGCCGCAGGGATTATGAACTCAGGAGAGTTTCAGGTTGCCACCGGCTCCTCGCTATCGCTCAGGGTTCTGCCATCTGGTGGTCTGTCTCTAAAGAGTCCTCGAACGGTGTTCTGTTCGGGAGAGAAGAGCAAGTGTATTTGCTCTCTATTATCAGAGTGTACTTTTTCTGAGGGAAAAGTCTGTTCAGAGCGAAAATACTTTGACCTATTCTCGCTCTGAACTCGATCTGTCACTGTGTGCAGTATGGTGCGCTTTGCACACTATGCAGTTTTACTCTTTGTTGCGTTTCTTGCCGTAGATTTCACGCATCGCAGCGACCCTCTGCTTTACGGCCGACTCGGACAGTCCCAGAACGTTCCCCATGCCTTTATATGTGAGTCCTTCTCGAATATAGAGGCAGATGAAGCGATCATTACCAGTGATGGACTCAGGTAACTCTCGTGCGAACGTTCGATCCTCAAGTTTCTTATAGAGCAGAGGATTATCGTCTAAGACGCCATCAACACCTTCAACCTGAAGAGGGAGATGGGTCTTGTTGTGTTCAAGGTTTGCCGTAAGCCCTTTTGCCGCAGTCCGTGATCCGATCTTCTTCGCCCACGCATAGAATTGCGAAGAGTCTCCCCTAAATGAGGGCAGAGACTGCCAAGCAATGATTGTCGCCACCTGTGCAGTGTCTTCAGGGCTAATACTCCGATCCCCTGCTCCTGTCATCTTCGCGCGAGCCGTTGCGAGATTGAGAAACAAGACAAGGCGCCAGAGTTTCGCTTCAGCGTGGGGATGCCCGGACAGATAGTTCGAGAACGCATCCATGATGTTAGCTTCGGTGGGTCGAAGGGAAGACTGAGGCAGAGAGACAGGATCATCCTCACCCTCGTCCCGCTGAGGATTTCTGATTAGTGACCGCTCTGTGAGCTCCGGAACAGGTGTCTGCCTTAGCAGTCCCACGTCATTGAGGAAGTCATCGAGGGCAGCACTAGTAGCAGCCCTGCATTCGAGCAGGCTCTCCCGTGGTCCAGGGATGTGCGTTGAATGCTCTCCCTTGGTCATGATGTTGTGTCGGACCACATCCGGTTCGTTGATCCAAACCGGGTTCAGCTTGGACCTCTGGGCATGGTCAAAGGAATCATTCAGACGCCTTTGCTCGAAGAGCGCTCTGGCGTGCTCAGTATTCGCTTCGACTGCTACGGCTTCACGGCTAGGGTAGAGGTGTATGAACTCCTCAAACCTCACTGAGCAGGAGCCTCATTGCCCGTGAGGACGGCATGGCTCGCACGGCAGAATTCGGTCAAAGCTCCATGCCCGACCATAATTTTCTTGCCGAGTTTAATGGTGGCCAATCGCTTTTGAGCGATCAGATAATCCAGGCTTCGCACAGAGATGCTAAGCACATACGCTGCCGAGCGTCGGTCATAAAGAAGTTTCTGGAGATGTGGGACAGGAGTATTTACAGACGGGGAGGCAGGCTCCCCGTTATTGCTAATGGGCATAGGTTTCCTATAGGTGCAAATGCGGTTAACATCGGTGACGGTTGACGGACCGTAAACGAGAATGCGCGACGCAAACCCGCCTCAGGACCGGTACTGCAGGGTTCTAGGGATTTCCGTTTTTTCCGACGTGGTTCCCGTCGTTTCGCCGCCAAGACATGGCTGGCTACCTGATTTAACTGCGCCGGCAAAGCGCGACCAAGTTATAGTCTTGGTATCGACTTGCAAGCTGTTACAGGTCGGTCACTGGGTCGCTCCTGATGCGTGATCCAAATGCCTAGATGCTTCGCTTGCGTACTGCCGTCCTACGGTATTGAGATCGTGCTGGGTTAGAGACTAGGTGGTACTGTGCGTTGCACAGCGTCGGATTGATATACCTAGAATCGCATAGAGACAAAGCTAAGTCAAGCGATAAGCCGTTGATAATACGAATCTTATCCTCTGAGTTTCCACAGAAAAATCGTCTTATTAGGCACTTTCTCCTAACTTTTACCCTCCTCTTTACTGCCTCGTTTTGTAAGGGACCTCCAAAGTGTCAAGACACGCTAGACGGCGGCAGAGGCGAAGGCGTCTTCCAAAGCTTCACGCTTTGACCTCTGATCAAGATGAGCATAGCGGGCAGTCATTTTGACATCTCGATGGCCAGCCAATTCCTGCACCACCTTCAGGCTCTTCCCCGCCTGGACGAGACGGGAGCAGAAGCTATGCCGGTTGTCGTGCCAGCGGTACTTTTTTATCTTTGCCTCACGCAATACAGCAGCCCACCACTTCTTATAGCCGGATAGCGCGAAGCAGCTATCGTCTGGAGACCCGTTTGGCTGCCCCTCGGCCCTGTCCTTACGCTCTAGCCCCATAGCCTTGAGTGTCTTGAAGGCAGCCACCACCTCTGGCAGCATGGGGATATAACGTTCGGTGCCGTTCTTCGATTCCCGAACGTGGATTTGCTTAGCACGTAGGTCGACCTCACTCCAAGTCAGACCGTACTGCTCACCTGCGCGCATACCTGTTTGCAGTGACACAACGAACTCGCAGAGGTGATGGCGCTGACGGTTTGCATAGTCTGCGCGCCCGCTTTCTGAGGCGATATCAATCCGGGATTGGATAGCGGCACGTATTGCCTTCTCTTCCTCGGGACGCAGCCAACGGATGACGCCGTTCTTGAGCTTGCGTTGCGAGGTACCGCGTACAGGATTGTCGGTTACCTTCTCGTTCTTGATTCCACGCTTGTAAATCGAACTCAAGGTGACACGGTAGCGGTTCACACTCGCGTCCGCGAGAGGCCGGCCAGCACCGCGCTGAACGTGACCATTCATCAAGCCGTCGAGCCATGACTCTACATCCTTAGACTTGAGGCTGGCTGCGGATATTTCACCGAGGTCCGCCTTAATGCGATCTATGCGTCGTGGAGGATTCAGCTGATCCTTGAACTGCGTTTTATGCCGGACGATGTACTTCTTCAAATCATCACAGAGTTCAGCAAGCTTCAGCGTGCTTGCCTTCTGATCTTGTAAGACCTTCTTCTCAGCCATCGTCAGTATCGGCTCTGTTGCCTTCATTGGCAGCGAGTCAGCGCCTTCTCTGCGCTTGAGTGACCGTGCATCCTCCAACCAGGCAATGGCCTGTTTCCTGTCTTCAGGGAGAGGCCCGAACGTCTTTCGCACAAGTCGCCCGTTTACTCGGTAGCGTGCAGCCCAACTGTCACGGTCTTCACGCCAATACACTCCGGCTACCTGCTTGGGCTGAAACCCCTTGCTCATATGTTTTCGCTAGACCTCACAACCATGCTACCGATTCTGGGGATACTTTGGGGATACTTTTTCTTTGTATTGGCTAGCGCCATGATGCGACCCTCTGCAACCGAAAAACACGGTAATTCCTTTCATTTCTTCACTTATGCGGCACGTCTGCAAATTGCTGCGATATAGTGCAGAGGTCCTTTTCGCACTCCTAACGCGAAGGTCGCAGGTTGGACTCCTGCCCGGGCCACCATTCCTCTCAGCTTCAGCTCACCAGAAACTCCGGGTCTACCGGAATCTGCAACGCATTCGCAATCGAGTTCGTGTGGGCAGCCATGCTGATCACCGCCAGAAACTCTGCGTGCTGCTCTTCTGTAAGTCCCTTCGCTCGAGCCGCCGACGTATGCGAATGAATGCAGTAACTGCAGCTATTGATTGTCGAAACGGCGATGTACAACAACTCCTTGGTCAGCGGGTCAAGCGTCCCCGGCGCAATCATCACCTGCTTCACGCCTGCCCAGGTCCGCTCCAGCAGCTCAGGTTGATTCGCCAGCGCGCGCCAGAAGTTGTTGATGAAATCTGATTTGCGCGTAGCGCGAATATCGTCGAACACCGCCGCGAGTCGAGGAACCTTCGCGATCTCGGCATCGCTCCAGAGCTTTACCGTAGCCATCGTCATTGCCTCCATGGGAAGCGACCTTGGGCCACTCCACCCTCCAAAGAGTATGCCGCGATTCAACACAAAACTCGTATAGCCGACCATTCATTGTGGCCAGGCCTGCCAGGCTACGTCACGAAACCTTGCATCCAACCAGTCAGGACCTCCGTTGCTCGAGCCCACGCTCGCAACCGAAAAGGAAGCAATCGAAAATGTTCAAGAAAACACCTCTGACCAAAGTCGCCGACGTCTTCGTAGAAACCCTGCTTAAAGCTGGCGTCCGTCGCGTCTACGGAGTGGCTGGCGACTCGCTCAACGGTCTCACCGACGCCATCCGCTCGCACGAAGGCATCGACTGGCAGATGGTGCGGCACGAAGAGGTCGCCGCTTTCGCCGCCGGTGGCGAAGCCCAGATCAGTGGCAAGCTCACTGTCTGCGCGGGCAGCTGCGGCCCCGGTAATCTTCACCTCATCAATGGCCTCCACGACTGTCATCGCAGCCGCGTGCCCGTGCTCGCTATCGCCGCACAAATCCCCAGCGCCGAGCTTGGCACGAACTACTTCCAAGAGACGCGCCCCGAACAGATATTTCTAACCTGCTCCGACTTCTGCGAAGTCATCTCCACCCCAGAACAAATCCCGCGCGTCCTAGCAATAGCTATGCGAACAGCCATCGCGAAACGTTGTGTTGCCGTCATCGTCATCCCCGGCAACATTCTCACCGCGCTGGCCTCGGCACCGGCCATAGACCTGGGCATCGACGCCCCCGCCGACTCCATCCTTCCTTCCGCATCCTCCCTCGCCAAAGCAGCGACGCTCCTCAACACAACGAAGAAGATCACCATCCTCGCCGGTGCCGGTTGCGCCGAAGCCCGCGAAGAAGTTCTCGCCGTAGCCGAAGTGCTGCAGGCTCCCATCATCACCGCACTGCGCGGCAAAGAGTACCTCGAGTACGACAATCCTTACTTCGTCGGCCTCAACGGCCTCATCGGCATGCCCTCGGCCTATCGCGCCATGCATGACTGCGACACCCTCCTCATGCTCGGCACTGACTTCCCCTACTCGCAGTTCTACCCCGAAGGCATCAATGTCATACAGATCGACATCCGCGGCGAGCAACTCGGCCGTCGCACAAGAATCGACGTCGGTCTCATCGGCGATGTGAAGCATACGCTCAGAGCGCTCACGCCCCTGCTTTCTCCACACAAGAGCAGTCACCTCAAAGACTCGGTCAAACACTTCCAAAAGATCCGCAAAGAGCTGGATGACCGCGCCGTCGATGAGCCGGGCAAGTCCCCCATCCACCCGCAGTTCCTCACCAAGTGCATCAGCGATCTCGCAGAGGAAGACGCCGTCTTCCTCTGCGACGTCGGCACCCCCACCACGTGGTCTGCGCGCTATCTCAGGATGAACGGTAAGCGCCGTCTCATAGGCAGCTTTAACCATGGCACCATGGCCAACGCGATGCCTCAGGCCATCGGTGTGCAGTCACTCGAAACAGCGCGCCAGGTCATCACCCTCTCCGGCGATGGCGGCATCTCCATGCTCCTCGGCGACCTGCTCACGCTTCGCCAGCTTGATCTCCACGTAAAGGTCGTCGTCTTCAACAACGGAGCTCTCGGCTTCGTCGAACAGGAGATGAAGGCCGCTGGCATCGAAACCTATGCCACCGAGTTCAAGCCACAGAACTTCGCCGACATCGCCAGCGGCGCAGGCATCAAGAGCTGGCGCGTCGAAACTCCGGAGCAGGTCGAACCCGCTCTCCGCGAGGCATTCGCACACCCCGGCCCCGCTGTCATCGACGTCACCGTTGCCCGCCAGGAGCTCTCACTTCCGCCCACGATCACCCTCGCGCAGGCAGCTGGCTTCAACCTCTACATGCTCAAAGCCATGCTGCACGGTGATGGCCATGAAGTCCTCGATATGGCAAAGACAAACCTCTGGCGATAACGCAACAGATCCCATAAATGAAAGAAGATTGCCGATAGCTCAAGGTCACGCTCAACGTGGCCTTGAGCTATTCCTTTTTGTTCGCATAGCCAAGAGCACATCGCCACAACAACTACATTGCAGTTACTATGTACACGGTTACGTCCCGGCATCTCTCTCGATCTTCAAGCGAGCCCACATGAACCGTCGCTCCTTCTGTCTCTCCTCCGCAGCCTTCGCGGCCGCACTCGCACAGCGCCGCCTCTGGTCGCAGTCGCCTTCCCTCAACACCGCGGGCAACCGCATCCTCCTCGGCGTCGATTACTACCCCGACCAGACGCCCGAATCCCTCTGGGCTGAAGACGCCACCATGATGGCCGAAGCCGGCATCAACAACGTGCGCCTCGCCGAGTTCGCCTGGGCCCTCATGGAGCCCTCCGAAACTCACTTCAGCTTCGAGTGGCTTCAACGATCCGTCCGCCTCCTGCACGCCCACGGCATCGACTGCATCCTCGGCACACCCTCCGCTGCGCCGCCGCAGTGGCTCTCGTTCAAGTACCCCGAAGTCCTCCTCGTCAACGATCAGGGACTTACCATGTCGCCCGATTCGCGACGCTACACCTGCCCCACCAACACCACCTACCGCCGCTTCTCCAACGCCATCACGACCCAGATGGCGAAGACCTTCGCCAACGAGCCCGGCGTCATCGGCTGGCAGATCGACAACGAGTTCACCCTCGCCTCCTATCCGCGCTGCTACTGTCACTCCTGCCGCGCTGGTTTCCAGCAATGGGTCAAAGCGAAGTACGGCACCCTCGACGCCGTCAACGCTGCCTGGGGCACCAGCTTCTGGAGCCAGACCTACACCGACTTCGCCCAGATCCCCACACCGCTCCCCTCACCCGCTCCACCCAACCCCGGCTTCGCACTCGACTACGATCGCTTTCAGTCCGACTCCTACGCCAGCTTCCAATCTGAACAGCTCGCCATCCTTCGCTCTAACTGCCCGAAGCACTTCATCACCACGAATAACGTCGCCGGCCTCGCGGACTCCCTCAATCTCCGCCATCTCTATCGCGATCTCGACTTCGCCTCCGCCGACAGCTACCCAGCCTTCAGCGCCATGATCATGGGCGTTCCCGATGACGCCGCCGCGCCCTTCACCTCCTTCTGCCTCGACGCCATGCGCTGGGCAAAGAAAGGCGCGCCCTTCCTCATCATGGAAGAGCAGTCTGGCAAATCGGGCCAGCCCACTTTCTCCGCTCAGCCGCAGAAAGGCCAAGTCCGCCTCTGGACCTATCAGGCCATCGCGCACGGTGCCATGGGCATCAACTATTTCCGCTGGGACACCGCCCGCTTCGGCGCAGAAGAGTATTGGCACGGCCTCCTCAACCACGACCGCAGCAAGAGCCCAGCCTTTGGCGAGATCACCCAGACCATCCGCGAGCTCAAGCACCTCGACCCGCAGCTGCTCACCGCACCCGTCGCCGCCGAAGTCGCCATCGCCTTCGACCCCACCTGCGATTGGGCCACCACCCTCCAGCCCGGCCAGCCCAACCTCAAGTACCTCTCCGAGGTCAGTTCCTGGTACGCCGCGCTATGGTCCGCACACCACAGCCTCGATTGCATCGACCTCACCGACGACCTCTCGCGCTACAAGCTCATCGTCATGCCGTTGCACTACGTCCTCTCGAAGGCGCAGGCCGAGGGCGCAAAACGCTACGTCGAGCAAGGCGGAACCCTCGTCATCGGCTGCCGCTCCGGCGTCAAGACCGACACCAACCAGGTCGTCGACATGCCACGCCCCGGTTTGCTCGCGGAGATCGCAGGCATTACCGTCGCCGACTACGCTCCCATGTACGCAAGCAAGCAGGCCATCCACTCCGACACGCTGCTCCCCACAAAATCCGCCGCCTGCGAGCTCTGGTACGAGACCCTCACCCCCACCAAAGCCGAGGTCCTCGCCACCTACACCATGGGCGACGCCGCAACCCAACCCGCCATCACCCGCAATCGCTTCGGCAAAGGCGCCGCTTACTACATCGGTTCCCGTCTCGGCGCTGCCGATAACGCCCAGCTGCTCTCCGCCATCGCCACGAACGCCGGTATCAAACCCGCCGCACAAGCGCCCACCGGCATCGAACTCTCCACCCGCGCCGCGGGCAACAAGCGCTGGCTCATAGCCCTCAACCACACCCCTCAACCCGCGACCCTCAATCTACAGGGTAGCTATCGCGACCTACTCACCAACGCCTCCGCAACAGACAGCTTCACTCTGCCGCGCTACGGAGTAGCGATTCTCCAAGCGGCGCAGACCTAGACCGACGCTCCACACATACCCAACGCCCGCTGTGCCTCGCGCCAATGCCCTGGCGGAGCTCCCTCCCACCCACGGAACGCCCGCACGAACGAGTTCGCATCCTCATACCCCAGCAGGTACGCCGTCTCGTTTAACTCCAACTCTTTGTTCGTAAGATAATGCCGCGCCAGCTGATGCCGCGCCTCTTCCAGCACCTGCTGAAAGCTGTACCCCGCATCCTGCAACCGCCGCTGCAGCGTCCGCGAGCTCATCTTCATCTCGCGAGCAATCTCTTCCATCTTCGGCCTGCGGCCCGTCAGCTTCTGCTGTACCTTCGTCCGCACCCGCTCAGGAAACGTCTCGGCCCCGCGATGCAGCATCAGCTCCGCATCCAGCTGCGGCGCCAGCATCCCCAGCAGTTCCTCGTTCCGAGTCACAAACGGAAGCTCCGCATCACTCGCACTGAATACGATCGCATTGCGCTTCGCCTCAAACCGTATCGGACACCCAAAGTGTTGCTCCAGGTGGACGATCTTCACCCGTGGCCTTTGCAGCTCCAACCGTATCGGCAGCACATTCTCTCCCGTGCCATGCCGCGCAATGGTCAACACCCACGCAAAGCACAGGTCACGCAGCGCCTCCGGCTCACCCCCCTGCGCCAGCAGCCATTTGAACTCGATGCTCATCTCGCCGGGCGCGTTCTCCAGCTTGATCTCTTCCGGGCACGACAACGTCTTGTACAACGCCATCTTGCGCATCCCTTCAGCAAAGTTCTCCGACGCCAGCGCCGTAAGAGCAATCGGGTCGAAGTATTTCGATTGTGTCTCCGTACCCAGGGCCAGCGCAGATCCCGGATCAGGACTCAACGCTCCGATGGCGCTCCAAAGCGCAAAAAACTCTTCCGTCGTCAGCAGCACACGGGGCTGCGCGAACGTCTCCGCCGCCAGCCCCGCCCTCTGCAACACTGCATCCACAGGGATTCCCAACTCCTGCATCTTTGCAGGCAGGCGGCTGGAAACCCTGAAGTGTTTACTCATCCTCTTATCCCTTCAACGACGCCATATCGATCACGAAGCGGTACTTCACGTCCTGCTTCAGCAACCGGTCATACGCCTCGTTCACCTTCTGGATCGGAATCACCTCAACATCGGCCGTGATGTTGTGCTTCGCGCAGAAGTCCAGCATCTCCTGCGTCTCCACCGTGCCGCCGATCGGCGAACCCGAGAGGCTGCGACGACCGAACAGCAGCGCGAACGCAGCCACCGCCATCGGCTTCTCCGGAGCTCCCACGAGCGTCAAATTGCCATCCTTTTTCAGCAGGTTCAGCAGCGCGTTGATGTCATGGTCCGCAGAAACGCAATCCAGAATGAAGTCGAAGCTGCCAGCATGCTTCGCCATCTCCTCAGGGTTCTTCGACACCACCACCTCATCCGCACCCAGTCGCAGAGCATCGTCCTTCTTATTCGGCGACGTCGTGAACAGCACCACATGCGCTCCAAGGGCATGAGCAAACTTCACGCCCATGTGTCCGAGTCCGCCCAGTCCGACCACGCCTACCTTCTTCCCGGGGCCCACCTTCCAGTGGTGCAGCGGCGAGTACGTAGTGATGCCCGCGCACAGCAGCGGAGCCACGCCAGCCAGGTCCAGACCCGCCGGCACCTTCAGCACGAACCGGTCCTTCACCACGATGCTGTCCGAATAGCCGCCATACGTCACCTTGCCCGTGTGCTTGTCCGGAAAGTTATACGTAAACACACAGCTGGGGCAGAACTGCTCTTCGCCATCCTTGCAGTTCTGGCAGGTGCCATCGGAGTCAACCATGCAGCCAACCGCACCGATATCGCCCACCTTGAACTTGGTCACCTTTGGTCCGACTGCCGTCACGCGACCGACAATCTCGTGACCCGGCACGCACGGATATACCGTCGCCATCACTTCCTTCCACTCGTTCCGTACCTGGTGCAGATCGCTGTGACAGATCCCGCAGAACAGGATCTCCATCTGCACGTCATCCTCGGTTAGATCGCGCCGCGCGATCGTGATCTCTCCAAGCGGCGACTCAGGACTTGTAGCTGCGTAAGCTTTTGCGTTCGTCATAAAGACAACTCTAGCCCTCCGCACGTTACAGCATTATGCAGAACCCGCCAATTCTCTATGCAAAACCCGCCAGCCTCTGGGATAACCCCTCAACCATACCTCCGCATCCTGATACACAGAGGTTCTAACCACCATGAAGCATGAAATCGACGTAGAACTCATCCGCAAGACCCTCATCGAACGCGGCCACGCCGTAGGCCACATCATTCCCACCCCCGCCAACGCAGGCGAGTATGAGTTCGAGGTTGACGGCGGTCTGCTCTCCCTTGCCGAAGCTCGCGCCCTCCTCGAGGAGGACGCCGCCAACGTGTAGCTATCTACACAACACTCGCAGGTGTCGATGCCGCTCCAGCCGGGGGCGGCACGGCTGGCGCCCCAGTTGGAGGGTTACCTCCCTGTACGAAATCATCAAGGCTCTTCTGCAGCGCTTGCCGAAATGGCCCTGTAGGCAGACTCTGAATCACATCGGCAGCAGCCTGAAGTTGTGCATTGGCTGCCATTAAGTCCCCTGCCCTCTGCAACTCGACTCCAGCCCAAGCGAGATGCAGACCTACAGCGGCATCGGCGATTTCATCTTGCGTCAGGGTGTCACTGTCTCGCAACACCTCTAAAAACTGCCGAAACTCTCGCCGACCTTCTTCAAAACCGCGGTGTTTGAAAAAGTAGTTGGCGGAATCGAAGAGCGCATTTCTCTTGTCATTATTCGTCTTCGCCGTCTCAACCGCTTTCTGCACAAAGTAGCCTTGCGACTCGAAGTCCCCGGCCTCTTCCTGGGCGCGCGCGATCGTCATGTATTCGGCGGAGACCACTCGCTTTGGCCCCAGCATGCGTGCAGATTTAGCGCTCTGCGCGGCCAGCACGCCCATCTCCTGACGTGCCATACCATCGATGAGGCTCATAACCGGCTTATTGCCTGAATACTTTTCTGCCCGCTCTATATTTTCCCGCCCCGTCGCAAGAATGCGCCGAATCACCACAATCAGATCTTCATGCGCGGTTGAAAGTTCCAGGGATCGCGTATGAACCAGGGAGATCAGCCAGCTCAAAAGCGACACCACCAGCGCTGCAGACGCCACCACCGTAGCGCCATCCTTGTACCACACCACATGCGTATGTTCCATACTCGCCTCCGCCTTCGGGGCCCGGATACAACCGCTTCTGGATTGCTCAGAATGATAAACTAATGTTGCGCCTATGCCAGCCATTTATCGTAGAAAAGCCGTCACCGTTCAAGTTGGAAACATCCGCGTCGGCTCCGACGCTCCCGTCGTCGTCCAGTCGATGACTAACACCGACACCGCCGACGTCGAATCCACCGTCCAGCAGATCGCCGCCCTCGCGCGCGCTGGCTCGGAGATGGTCCGCATCACCGTCAACAACGACGAAGCCGCGAAGGCCGTGCCCTACATCATCGAAGGCATCCAGGCCAAGGGCTGGAATACGCCCATCATCGGCGACTTCCATTACAACGGCCACATCCTCCTCGCCAAGTACCCCGACACCGCAGCTGCCCTCGCCAAGTACCGCATCAATCCCGGCAACTGCTCCATCGGCCGCAAGGACGACGACAACTTCCGCACCATGGTCGAAGTCGCCGTCAAGCACCAGAAGCCCGTCCGCATCGGCGTCAACTGGGGCTCCCTCGACCAGGCCCTCCTCACCAAGATGATGGATGACAACTCGAAGCTCGCCCAACCGCTCGACGCCCGCGACGTCATGATGGAGGCGATGGTCGTCTCCGCGCTCGATAACGCCGCCGCCGCCGAACGCTACGGCCTGCGCCGCGACCAGATCATCCTCTCCGCCAAGGTCTCCGGCGTCCGCGACCTCATCGACGTCTACAAGGAGCTCGCCTCCCGCTGCGACAACGCCCTGCACCTTGGCCTTACCGAAGCTGGCATGGGCATGAAGGGCGTCGTCGCCTCCGCCGCTGGCCTCGCCCCCCTGCTCCTCGCAGGCATTGGCGATACCATCCGCGTCTCGCTCACCCCCACCCCCGGCGGCGACCGCTCCGAAGAAGTCCGTTGCGGCCAGCAGATCTTGCAGTCCCTCTCCATCCGCAGCTTCATGCCGCAAGTCACCAGCTGCCCCGGCTGCGGTCGCACCACCTCCACCTACTTCCAGGAACTCGCCGAGCGCATCCAGAACTACCTCGTCGAATCCATGCCCGAGTGGAAGAAGATCTACCCCGGCGTCGAAGAGCTCAAACTCGCCGTCATGGGTTGCATCGTCAACGGCCCCGGCGAATCCAAGCACGCCAACATCGGCATCTCCCTCCCCGGCACCTTCGAAGAACCAAAAGCACCCGTCTACATCGACGGCAAGCTCGCCATGACCCTCAAGGGCGACCACATCGTCGAGGAGTTCCAGACCATCCTCAATGACTACGTCGAGAAGCGCTACGGCCACCAGCCCGTAGCCGTCTAAGAACATCTGGCTGCCCCACTCATGACAGCCCCATTGTCATGAGCGGGGAGAACAGCCTGGACTCACGCCTCTGTTATCTGCTTTTTCTGTTATCCGTAGTCGGAATAGAACCGTTTCGCGACTGCATACCCTGCCAGTCTCCCAATCTGGAACGCCCCCACCCTCTTCAGCAATTTCGTTGATTCAAATCAACTAGCCTGCCCTAAACTCTGCCTATCGGGTCAACGGAGCAGCTAACCCATGCAGACGAATCTTCCTACCATCCTTGTCGTCGACGATGAAATCGACGTCCTCGACCTCACCGCCACCTACCTCCGCACCATGGGCTACCCCACGCTCATAGCGATAGACGGCTGCAGCGCCCTCAGTCTCCTCGCCGATCACCCCGAGGTCGAACTCCTTCTCACCGACATCCTCATGCCCGGCGACCTCAACGGCATCGAGCTCGGCGAACGCTTCACCCAGTCCCATCCACACGCCCAGGTCATCTACACCACTGGCTACCCAGCGGGCTCTCTCACCTGGAACAAGAGCATGTTGAGCCACAACAACATGCTCGTCAAACCCTTCCGCCTCAGCGAGCTCCTCATGCTCATCGAGCGCCTCGTCCCCCGCAAGACATCCAATCCGAAGTTTCCGTCCCACGCGCCCTCCAAGGTCTTTGCCCTGTCGACCTCAAACACGCCCTTTGCACCTTAGCTAAGCTGCGGGTCGACGCACCGGCGGCTGGAGCCCGCCATGCTACGCTAGCCCATGCAACCCGTACTATCGCCACAGGACCCAGCTCTTGCGCGCGTTCGCGCTGTGGCTATTCTGATCCTTGCTCTGGCCTTCGCGGCCTATGTTGGTCTTACATGGCACTGGCCGCTCACCGGCGATACCCAGGTGATGCACTACGTCACCTTTCTCACCGATCATGGCTTCGCCCCCTATCGCGAAATCGGCGACATGAACATGCCAGGAGCCTATCTGGCCGACAGGTGGGCCCTGGCTCTCTTCGGCCACAGCGACCTCGGCTGGAGGCTCTATGACTTCGCTCTGTCCATCCTCCTCGGCGTGGGGATGGTCTGGATCGCTCGCAGCTATGACTGGCTCGCGGGCCTCACCGCAGCCGTACTCTTTGCGTTGACCCATGGCGCCGACGGCCCACCGGACGCGGGACAACGCGATCAGGTCATCGCTGTCCTGCTTGTTCTCGCCTGTGCCGCGCTTTTTGAATCGGTCCGCTCAAAACGGGCCGGGTGGATGTCCGCCTTCGGCTTCCTGTCCGCGCTGGCTGCCTCGATCAAGCCCACCTTCCTTCCCTTTGCTCCGTTGCTCTTCGCCTGCGCTGCTTTGGAGCTGATGCGACATCGCGTGGCGCTCAAAGCCTATGCCGTCGCTGCGATCGGCGGCTTTGCTGCCGCTTCCCTCATCGTGCTTGCGTACCTGTTTCAGCACCACGCCGCACACCCCTTCTACCTGCTGCTTACCCAGACCCTGCCTCACTACCAGGCCCTCGGAGCCCTCTCCTGGGGGACAATACTCGCTCATAATCTGCCACTCTCCGTTGCTCTCTTCGCCACCTTCGGTTTGATCGCTGCCTGCTTCGTGCGCCCGACACTCCCTGCCTGGGAAATGACCGCGTTGCTCCTTTCAGCGGCGATCGGCGAACTGAGTTACCTCTTTCAGCACAAGGGATTTCAGCAGCATCGCTACATGCTGTTGGCATTTCTCCTCCTGTGGGCTTCTATCCATCTCTACGCAGCGCTTTCAAGGAGAGGAACGACTCGCATCGCGGCCATCGCTGCTCTTCTGGCCTGCGCGGTGTACATCCTTCCCGTTGACCTCTCTCGGGTGCGCTCATACCCGGTGCGGGATGCCTACACAGAATCGCTGGAATCCGACCTCACCCAACTGGGAGTGCCGCGGCTTCAGGACAACGTTCAATGCTTCGACATCATCGACGGCTGCCTGACCGCCCTCTTCCATCTCGACATCGTTCAGTCCACCGGGGCAACGGGCGACCTCCTCTTGTTTCAGCCGATTCCCGCCCCGCAGGTCGATCATGCGCGGGAAGTCTATTCCAGATGGGCTGCGCTGCATCCACCGGACGTGTACGTCGTCAGTAATCTTTACTTCGGTCAACCGCAGCGATCTTTTGACCGCCTGCTCACCTGGCCGGACTTTGCTGCTGCGTTGAATGCAAAGTACACGCTTGCGAAGCAGCGCGAGTTCGGTGCCCAGCGAACCTCAAATCCGGGCACAAACCCGAATGTTCCTGCTTACCGGATCTACGTTCGGAAAGACAGCCCTTTGGCAGCGGTTCCTCTCCAATAAAACTCTCTGATCATGACCGGGAAGCAGCCTCCCGCTTACCCCCTGCTTCTCCAGGCGAACTGGCTGTTATGCCGCCGCAGGTCCCGCAGCGCATAATGCGTTCCGCGCCAGATCACGCCACCCTGCCACAGCGCCGTCACCATGGACCGCAGCATCGCCCACAGAAACGTCAGCACTCCCAGCGGATACAGCCACCCGTACCGCGCATCGATCAGGCTCGTCTCCCCCATCACCCGATACACCGCCCCGATGCTACACATCACCAGCAACCCAGGCAGCAGCGTCGGCCACCAGAACAGCGACACCAGCGGTCCAAAGAAGAACACCAGCATCCAACCCATAGTGCCGCCCATCAGCAGCAGCCGGAAGTTGAACGCTGAAAACAAATTCTTCGTCATCACCTGCACCAGCCCGAACGCGCCGCTCGCCCAGTGCACCAGCACCAACCCCGGAGCGAACGCCAACCGCTGCCGCTGCCCGGCCGCCTTCATCCTCCGCCCGATCGTGATGTCTTCCAGGATCGCGAGCCTCTGCGGCGTCCATCCGCCAATCTCCTCCAGCGCCGCTCGCCGCACCAGGTTGAAGGCGCCCACCCCAATCGCATCCTGCGACTTCGGATCACTCACGCGCCACGGTCGCGCCGCCCACATCCCCAGCACCTGGAAGAATCCCAGCACAATGCCCTCGCCACGAGACCGCACATCCATCGTCGGCAGCACCACCAGATGATCCGCCCGCTCCTGTTCTACATAGGCCATCGTCCGCCGCAGCACCGAAGGCGAAAACAACACATCGGCATCCGTGAACAGCAAGAACTCTGAGTCCGTGTTCTCCGTCGCCACCTGCAGCGCAAACGTCTTGCCCAGCCACCCCTCCGGTAGGTCCGTCACATGGATCACATCCAGCTGCGGCCCGCTCTTCCGCCCCGCATACTCCGCAACATACGCATCAACGATCAACCCCGTCTTATCGCTCGATCGGTCATCGATCACCAGCACCCGCAGCCCTGGATAATCCGCCAGCATCAGCGCATCCAGCGTCGCCGCAATATGTGCCTCTTCGTCCTTCGCCGGAACCACCACTGTCAGCGTCGCCGGCTTCTCCGGCAGCACATCCCACTCGAAGCCCGACAGGTCCGCCATCGACGGCATGTTGCGGACCACGTCCGCAGCCTTCCACAACCACGCTCCGGCCATCAGCCAGGCCGTCGTTTCTAATCCCGTTCGCCACAACTCACGTGCGTCAGCGATCACGCAGCGGCAACCTCGTGATGTAGCTCCGGCGCGTACTTCGCTCCGATGAAGAAAACCACCGCCCCGACAGCCATGCTGACCAGAGTGACGCCAAGACCTAGCCTCAGGTTCGTCTTATCGCTCACAATGCCGATCACCCATGAAGACGGCATATCACCGAAAACATGCAGCGCAAACAGCTGCCCAGCCATCGCGACCGAACGCAGATTCGCTGGCACCGCATTCAGCGTGGCCGCGTTTACAGGCCCGGTGCCAAGAAAGATGAAGAACACCGCGACACCCAACGCAGGCAGCGTCCACGACGCTGGCCCAAAAAACGTCAGCACCGCCGGAGGCACCGCCAGCGCAGCGCTCAACGCCGGCACGTAATACAGCGCCTTACCTGTGCGTTTGGACCACCACTGCGCGAGCACACCGCCCACCACCGTTCCGCCCAGACCGCAAACGACGGTCAGCGTCCCCATGATCGTGCCCGCGGCTCCAATATCGCGCCCGTTGAAGCGTTGCAGGAACGTCGGTATCCAAAAGGAAATCCCTCCCAGAGCAAACGTCACAGCCGCGTACCCGAGGATCGCACACAGATACGCATGATTCTTCACCAGCGAAGCCGCACCTTGCTTGTCGACGGTGTGCTTCTCCGTCGCCGCCACGCGCCGTGGCTCCCGCATAAAGAATAGGATCAGGAAGGCGATGATGGCACCGGGTATTGCGCTGGCAATGAACGCCATGCGCCATCCATGAGTCTGCGCAATATTTCCGCCCGCCAGAAATCCCAGTGCTGAACCAACGGGTATCGCAATATTGAAGATCGTCAGCACACCGTTACGGCGGTCTTCTGCAAAGAAGTCCGCGATCAGCGCCGGAGCAAAAATTCCAAAGGCCGCCTCGCCCACGCCCAGAGCCATATGCCGCACATTCAGCTCCCAGAAGCCTGTGACGTGCGCTGTCAGGAAATTCATGGCCGCGATGATGAGCGCACAACCCACGATCATGTACTTGCGCGGAAACCTGTCGCCCAGCCAGCCCGTCACCGGCGAAGCGCACACATAGGCAATGAAAAAGTAGAACGTCAGCGATCCCATCTGCCCATCGCTCAGATGGAACTCGCTCTTCACCTGCTCCTGCACCGCAGGCAGAATATAGCGGTCCAGGTAGTTCACAAAGTTCATCGCCGTCAGCAGCGCCAGCGCCACCCACGCGCCCTTCGCTACACCACTGTCAGGTTTGCTCGCAGTTGCAGACATCGTCGACATGGGTCGAGGATACCAGTTGCACCTTCTTCCTACCGGCTGCTCCCCACGACCTATTCCCTGCTTTCCCGGTACATCAAAATCGCCATCCGCTTTGCCTGCCGCGGCAACGAGTCCAGATACACGGTCTCGCCCTCGGCATGAGCACCTGCCCCCATCGCTCCCACACCCACCAGCCCCGGAACATAGGGCGCCACAAAGCTGATATCGCCCGCTCCCCCCAGCACCGGATCGGTCACCACCTCAGGCGCATACCCCAGCGTCTTGTTAACCTCCTGCAGCTGCGCCAGCAGAGCCTGCGATCCCGCCGTCACACCCATCGCCGGATACCCCTCATTGAACGTGATCGTCGCTCCCGTCTTCGCCAGGTGGTCGCGCACAATCGCCTCCATCTTCTTCTTCACCCGAGTCGTCTGGTCTTCATCGAGCGTCCGTAGATCACCCACGGCCAGCGCCACAGGAGGCGTCACATTCGCCTTGCCCGTAGCCTCGCCGCCGGTCTTCTCCGCGTTCTCCTTCGCCGTCGCTCCACCCAGAACCATGCCCACGTTATAGGTCAGCCCATGCTCCGGCAGCTCCGTCCGAAACTGGTCCAGAATCCGCACCAGCTCATAGATCGCGCCATCGCCCAGCGTGTCACCGAAGATGCCCGAAGAGTGTCCGCTGCGTCCCGTCGTCTCAATCGTCCATGTCGTCGAACTCCGTCGCCCGATCCGCACCGCATCTCGGCCATCGACACCCGCATCGCGCGAGGCGTTCTCAAACTCCAGCGCCAAATCACTGCGCTTACCGGCATCAATCAGGTCGCGTCGACTCAGTGTCTCAGGGCTGCCCATGCGCTCTTCATCGCCGCTCAGCACTACCGTGATCTCGCACCGATCAAGCACCCCAGCCGCCTTCATCGCCTTTAGCGAGCGCAGCATGATCACCAGCCCGCCCTTCATATCCGCGACGCCCGGTCCAGTCGCCACCCGCCCATCCGTGCCCTTCACAATCTCGTAGGTCTGGAACACCGAGGTCGGCTCAAACACCGTATCCATGTGCCCGATCAGCAGAATGTGCTTCCCGCACTTGCCCTTGCCCTGCGGGCACGGATGCTCCGCGATCAGGTCACCCGCACGCGCCGTCAGGTTGTCCATCGGCACCCAGCGCGTCTTGAATCCGAGCTCCTCAAACTGCGGTTCGAGGATGTCTTTCACCTTGATCACGCCCGGAAGGTTCATGGTTCCGCTGTTGATGTTCACCAGCCGCTCCAGCAGCGCCACATCCGCCGCCGTGCCGTTATCGACGGCCTTGACCAGCGCCGCTTCCGTCGCATCGGGCGCAGCCTGAGCCTGCAGTTGAGACGCAGAGACAACTGTGCCGAACACCAGCAGCAGAACTACTCGCAAATTTTCCATAATGCCGGAAGAGTAGCACGAAGCGCCTGCGAACCCGTAGCGTCGTCTCTCGAGCGCTCGATTCAGAACAGCCTCATCGTCATGAGCGTGGAAGCAACCGCAGACCTGTTCACACTCTACGCTCGCACACTCTTCGTTCTACGCTGAACAAAAACCCTACGCCGCGAACTCTCGCAAAGCGCCGAATGCAGAGCTATCGCATCTCTTCCGTACGCGGATAACGCGCCGTCACGATCGTCGAAATCCCACCACGCGGCCGGAAGTCACCCACGATCTCGGCCCACACCGGATCGGTCGCCTTCACCACATCGTCCAGCACCTGGTTCACGATGTTCTCCTGGAAGATGCCGAGGTTGCGATACACGAATAGGTACTCCTTCAGGCTCTTCAGCTCGAGGCACTTCTCGCGCGGCATGTAGCGGATCTTCAACACGCCGAAGTCAGGCAGGCCGGTCTTCGGGCATACGCTCGTGAACTCCGGGTCGTCGATCAGAATCTCGTACTTCTGAAACTGATTGCGCCACGTCTCAATCTCTGGAAACTTCGTCTTCAATCCCGACTTCGCGTGGTCATCGGTGTAGCCGGTTGTGTGCTTCTTGCTTTGCTTCGTCTTTGCCATAACCTCTAGTTTACGCCCATTCAGGCAGAAAACAGCCCGACCAAAGCCGGGCCATTCTCTCTTGGGGGCCTCTGATCAGGTCAGTTTTGAAGGGTACGGGCTTTAGCCCGTACGTTGAAAGCTCCATAAAATGGAGGGGGCTTTAGCCCCAGAGGGTGCGTATGTTTGAGCCAGAATGGACGCGGTCAGAGTCGCCCTAGAACCTGGAATCTAATTCTGAGTCGGCACCCGGCGCCCCAGCGTCGGCTGGTCGTTCGTGCCGCTGGACGAGGCATTCGGATCGTTGTTGGTCGAGCTCGTGCGACGCAGCGTGGGCTTGCCCACGTTCTTCTTATCGTTGATGCCACGCTTGTTCTGGATGCGCGCCAGCCGTGCCTTCACCTGGTCGAACTCCGAGGTCGTCACCAAGTAGTCGGCCCGCGCCGGCAGAATCGTCGCAATCTCCGTCTCCGAGTTCACAATGCGGTCCGGCGTCGCCGGGTGATCGCTGAACGCCTTCGACAGAGCTCCCGGCTTGTGCTTCTGCAGCGCGTCAAGCTTTTCAAAGATTGAGATCATGCCCTGCGGATCGTACCCGGCACGATACGCATACTGCACCCCGAGATAGTCTGCTTCCGCCTCATACTCACGCGAAAATTGCAGGAACGTCAGCGGCACCGCCAGTTGAGAAGCCTCATAAAGGCCGTAGCCGATCCAGCTGCCCTGCGCAAAGATCATCAGCGGGATCGAGCCGATCTGCATGTAGTTCAGCTTGGTCATCTCGCGAGCCGCATGGTGCGCCGCCACATGCGCAATCTCATGCGCCATCACACCTGCCAGCTCATCCTCGCTGTCGCACGCCAGAATCAAGCCGGAGTTCACATAAAAGTAGCCGCCCGGCAGCGCCATCGCGTTGATCTCGTCCGTATCCAGTACCTTGATCGTGAACGGCACCTTCGCATCCGAGTTCTTCACCAGGTTCTGCCCCACGCGGTTTACGTACTCCACTACCACCGGGTCCGTCACCAGATGCGACGACTTCTCAATCTCATGCGAGTACTGGTTGCCGATCCCGATCTCCCAGTTCGTCGAGTACCAGTTACCCATACCGCGCCCACCGATGCTGCGCTGTCCCACCGCGTTCACATCGTCCTCCGAACCCTTCTTGATATTCGGATCGAGTTCTTCACCCGGAGAAGGGATCGGCAAGTCCTTCGCCACGTCATCCTTCTTCGCCTTGCCATCCTTGTCATTCTTTGCCGTCTTGTCGTCCTTGCCTGCCTTCGCGTCGGCGGACTTCGCATCCACCTTCGCATCCGTGTTCGGCCCCTTCGTCTCATCAGGAGGCGCAGGAGGAACCGAAGCATCCGGTGTCGTCGAAGCAGGAGCCGTCGTCGGCGGTGTCGTCGACTGCGGAGCCGGCGGCTGCTGCGCAGTAGCAACAGTCGCGGACAGGGTCAGTAGCATTGCAAGGGTTAAAGGGCGCATGGGATACTCCCGTGGAGCGCGGACGCTATCGTCTGAACGCAACTCGCTGTTCCTATTGTAGACGGTTCCGTGACCACGCGAGGTTCAAGCCACCTCACCCCTTAGCCCACTTTTGCACCAGATCAAACCCCACAAAGACTTACATCGAGTCTTGCTTTGAAGGGGACGGGCTTCAGCCCGTCCATGCAGCCCCAGTGCCCTAAAAGGGGCTTTAGCCCCGGAGGATTGCCCTCACCAGGTGTTATACGTCGTCCCGTCGTTCCCCATCCCTTGCGACCCCGAGTGAACATCGTCGATCCCGCCCTGCGTCTCGTTGATGTCCCGCATCGCATCCGACTCCCCGGTAATCCACGTATCGTTCCGGCTGGTCATCGGATCCACCGGCAGCGACTTCAAATACCCTGACTGCACCAGGTCATCCAGCGACTGTGGCGCCTTCTCTTTATCCACCGTGTAGCTGTCGATCGCCGACCGCATCACATGCAGGTCTTCCTTCAGCGCCGCTTCCTTCGCGCTCTTCACCACCCGGACATAGATCGGCACAGCAATCGAGACGAGGATGCCAATGATCGCCATCACGATCATGAGCTCCACAAGCGTAAAACCGCTCTCGCCCTTCGCCCTGCCTCGTATTGTCCTGGCCGCTATCACTGTTCCTACTCCCTGTTCCCTACTGCCTGTCTCAACTCACCACGTGCTGTACTTCGTCCCATCCAACCCCGTGCCGCTACTCTTGCTATACACGTCGTACACATTCTGCCCGCCGAACCCCGTCGAATCCGGCTCGTCCTGGTTCGACCGCAGCCCCCAGTCTGTGTTGCCCGTCATCGGGTCCTTCGGAATCTCCCGCAGGAACCGCATCCGCTTGTCCTTCACATCGACGCCATCCACCAGCGTCTGCAGATCCGGCGGATAGTTATTCGAGTCCGCCTTCGTCTGGATGCCACCCAGATCCGCCACATCCTTATACTTGTCGATCGCGTCCCGCATCATCCAAAGGTCGCGCCGAAGCTCCTTCTCCTTCTGCCGCTTCACCACAAACGTCACCGTTGGCCGAGCCATCGTGGCCAGAATCGCCAGGATCGCAACCACGATAATCAGCTCCGTCAGCGTAAGTCCCGCCTCGCCCTTGCGGCGTCGCGCCTCGAACCTGCTCCTCATCGCCGCTGACACCGCTCGCTCCTCCAACCTGTTCCCTACTCCCTGTTTCCTGTCATTTCACGTGCACAATCGCCTGGGTGCCGACCGTCGGCAGGCTCGCCTGCTTGCTGTCCTTCGCTCCCGTGCGAGCCATCGTGATTGTCGCCTCACCCGGAGCAATCGCCTTGAACGTCAGCGTGCAGATCGTTCCCTGCCCATTCACTCCCGGAACGCCCGGCGGCCGCGTCACCGACAGCGACACCGCGCCATTGCCATCATCGCGATGCAGCGCCGTCACCGCCTGCCCGTCCTTGCCCAGCAGTCCCTGCACGCCGCCATCATCTACGTTCACCAGCGACAGCAGCTTCGGATCGAACTGCAGCTGCATCGGCACGCTCGCCAGATCGCGCGCATTCGCCGCCGTCACTGCCACCTGGAAGGTCGCGCCCACAGCCTGGTTCGAAACCGCTGGCAGCACCGACAGTTGCACCGGCCCGCCCGGAGCGTTCGCATCCATCGGCACGCTCGCTCCCGGAGGCACCGAAAGCGTGCTGCCCGCGCCCATCGATAGCGGCCGCGCGTCAGCAGCAATCTTGCCAATCATCGCGTTCGCAGCATTCGCAGCCGACGTTCCCTGAGCACCCGCAGCCTCACCCGTCGGAGCCACCGCCGGCATCGCATACTTCGGCGGATCGCGGTGCAGCAGCTCCACCGAGCCACCCGCGCCGGTATAAATCTGCCGCGTGTTCTCGTCCGTCAAAATCGACTCGCGCACAATGTGCGGGATGATCAGAAACACCAGCTCATCGCTCTGCGTCGTCTTGTCCTGGCTTGAGAAGAAGTACTTCAGAAACGGCAGCTCACCCAGCCCCGGCGTTCCGGATACCACCTTCGAATCTTGCTTTTGCACCAGGCCAGCCAGGATCGACGGCTCGCCGTCCTTCAGCTGAATCACCTGCTCCGAAACCTTCTGCGCAATGATCGGTTCCGTCACGCTCGAAATCGTCACCGATCCGTTTTGGCTCGAAACCTCGATCTTCATCTTCAGCGAAATCTCGCGGTCATAATGCACCGTCGGCGTCACGTCGATGTTCACACCTACGTCGAGATACGTGAACTGCGTCTGCACACCCAGCGAAGCCGTTGTCACCGCCGCGCCAGCCGAGTACGAACCCGTCGCCACCGGAATCTTCGATCCGATCTTCAGCGTTGCGCGCTGACCATCCGTGGCTCGAATGCGCGGGTTCTGCAGCACGCGCGTGTCTGAATCCGACAGCAACGCATTCAGCGTTCCACCTGAAATCGACACCGCAAAGTTCGTCGCATTCAAATTCGCCAGCGTGTTCAGCGTCACACCCGTCGAAGCAGCCGTCGACGACGTCGAAGTCGTTGTCGTCGTCGTCGCTGTGTTCGAAGTCGACACGTTATAGTTGCTCGCCTGCGGCGTCAGACCAAAGCTCGTCGGCAGCGTGATGCCCAGGTTGCGCTCCAGCTGGCGGCTCACCTCCAGCACAGCCACGTCGATCACCACCTCCGGACGAATCCGGTCAAGATCATTAATCAGCTTCTCCGCCAGCGTCAGCTCCGACGGCGTCGCGCGCATAATAATCGCGTTCTGGCTCCCCACCAGATACATATGCACGTTCGGGTCCAGCAGGTTGCGCAGGGCAACCAGAATCTCATTCGCGTCGTTCTGCTGCGACACGTTTGTCAGATAAAACACCTGCACCGCGAGATCTTCCAGATCCGTTCGCTTGGTGCGATTGTTCTGCGCTACAAAAATCGTGTTCGACGTCACCGGCTTCCAGAACGTCCCGCTCAGCGTACCCACAATACGCAACGAGTCCTGCAAGGAAACCCCGGTCAAATCCACGGGGATGCGCTTGGACTGGTAGTCGGGGTCGAAGATCACATTCAGCCCGGCGGCCTTGCCAATCGCTTGGTAAATCACCTTCGCATCTTCCACCGCGTGCAGCGTAATCGGATCATCCGACACCGGCTTCAGCACAATCGGTCCGGCCATCTCCGCAATGTCCTGCTGCACCTTGCGCTGGTAAGGCGACTGCTCGCCCACACCCGGAATCATCGGCTGTCCTGCATTCGGCACACCGCCGCCCGTCACTGCAGCCGCACCCGGCCCCGTCGTTGCATCCGCCGGCCGCGCCTTCTCTGAGCTCTGCAGCTCCTGGGCCGCTGCCTCGTTGCCCGGATCGATCTGCAATGCGCGTGCAAACTCGTTCACCGCACCTGCCAGATCACCCGACTGACGCAGCACCCGACCGCGGTCCACGTGCATGTTGGCCGCTTCGAATCTTGCGCGCTCATAACCCGTCTTGTACCGCAGATCGTTCGGCTTCTTCAGGTGCGCCTGCCGATACGCCTCGTACGCCGCGTCATAGTCCTCGCGGGCCTCCGCGTTATGGGCCTTCGTGTTCCAGCTGCCAGCCGACTGCGCATGGGCGCTCGCGGTCACGACAACGCCGCCCAGTAGCAACGACGCCAGAGTCACGCTGGCAAGGTTGCGGGCAAGGAAACGTCCAGCCACACGAAGATTTTGCTGGCCGAAGCTCTTCGGCTCTGTAAGGTGGCCCAGCGGGCCAATCCCGCTCACTCGATCTTGTTGCATCACTGCGACCCGCTCCCGATGACCTCTGGCGCTCACTCTGAACCTGCTGATCTGCGTTCCGCCGATGCCTGTCAATATCCGCTCCGAACCTGCCTCAAACAGGTTTCCTGCCGATGGGTCGGGCTGGGTCGATAATACCATTCGATTCACAGGCTTACTCCACTTCGGTGCAACCAAAACATTCTCACCAAACCACCCGAACTCTGTCATTTCGACCGGAGCATCGCAGCTTTATCGCGATGCGTAGCGGAGAAACCCCTGCATTCGTCATAGCGATGTGCGCAGCACGAGCCTATCCTCAACCGCCGCCATTACGCCCGTACCGTCTCAAACAACGAAACGTTTCTTACGTCACCGCACAAATCTGCTAGCCTTTCCTTTGGACGCACCACGCCAATATTCGTCTTACTATGCCTCGTATCCTCTCCAATCCGACCTCCCCAACTGGGAATACCAAGCCTGTCGTCAAGCAGAAGGACCGCGACCCCATCGCCGCCGGTATGCGCGACGCCGCCTTCAATCGCTCCGCCAGCTTCAACTACTTCCTCACCGACCGCTTCGAGGCAGGCGTCGCCCTGCGCGGCACCGAGGTCAAATCCATCCGCGAAGGCAAGGCCAACCTCAAGGATGCCTACGGTCTATTAAAGGACGGCGAGTGTTTTCTCCTCAACGCCCATATCGGCCCTTTTTCGCACGGCAACACCATGAATCACGAAGCGCTGCGCACCCGTAAGCTGCTGCTGCACAAAACGGAAATCCATAAGCTCGAAGCCCTCACCAGACAAAAGGGCTACACTCTTATCCCGGTCAAGCTCTACTTCAAATCCGGTCGCGTCAAGTGCGAGATCGCCCTCGCCAAGGGCAAACAGGACTGGGACAAGCGCGAAACCGAACGCTCCCGCGAGGCCGATAAGGAAGCCAAAGCCGCCGTGGCTCGCAGCCAGCGACGTTAACCAAATTCTTCACTAAGTGACAGAAGTAAAGGAAACACAGCAATACCAGCATGGAACTGCCGCCGGAACATCATGATCGGAATGACACTGTCCCGGCAAAATCACAGGAGATCCCCAGCAAATGAAGACTGGTTCACTGCTTCGCCTTTTTCCACTCTGCACGCTCTTGCTCGCCGCCGCCTCGATCGCCGGCGCACAAACCACCCCCTCGTCCGAGGCCAACTACCCAGCCTGGACCGCCATCTCGCATAAGCTCGAAGCCAATCCGCTCGACCCGCAGCTGAACCGCGACGCCGAAGTAGCCGTGCAGGAGGTCAGCACCTCACCCGACTTCCACACCCCGCTCTGCTCCAGCTTCTTCAACTTCTTCAGCAAACTCAGCACCACCGGTTACCCCTACCAGGCCCAGATCTACCGCCTTTACCTGCTCGGCAGCGCCACCTATCGCATCGAGACCGGCAGAACTGACCCCTACGGTACCAACACCTACGCCTTCACCAGCGTCCTCAAGGGCTACTCGGTCATCATCGCGAAGGACCCCAACGCTCGCGTCAAAACCATGGACGACCTCCTCCTTACCGACCTGAAGGGCAAACTCCCCGACATGTTGAAGAAGGACAGCACCTGCCGCGAACGCTAACCTCAGGGCACTCCGAAGGGATAGGTACCGCCTCGTCCTTCTGGGCACCCCGGAGAGCCTTCTTTGCTCGCTGGGGTGGAAAGTGGACATTCGCGCAACGCGCGCGAACCTCTCCCTCCCCCGAGGTCGCGCCAGATGGTGTCAAGCCCCCAGACATCTCGATCTCGCTCTAACCACCTCAAAGCAAAACAGTTACGAGTCGAAAAACAATTGCATGTTCGCAATCTCCGCTGGCTATAATTGAATTAGAGAGAAAGAAAATTTCGGATTTATCAACGCAAATCCACAGTCGTGACTTCCTATACACCGAAGTCCGGACTCAACCCACCCGCTTTCAAGACTTTGGGACCGAAAGTATGGGGGGAGGGGGGTGACCCTCGCCGCGATACCCGCGATACGATGGAGAAGTGAATATCTCCTTGAACCTCCAGGATTCCGCAGCCTTCTCCACTCCGCTGCTCATCGTCTTCGCCGCTGACAACGCAACAGCGGAACCAGCTTCGCCCGCACTTCTCACCAACTCGGCAGCTCTCCTCGCCGCAACAAAACCCTGGCTTTCCAGCGGCGAGTTCAAAGCAGCTCTCGGCGAAACGCTCCTGCTCCACGCTCCAACTGGCCTCAAAGCTGAACGTCTCCTCATCATCGGCCTCGGCAAAGCCGACAAACTCGGCATTCACCAGCTCCGCAAAGGCGCAGGTGTTTCAGTTCGCTTCGCCAAACCGCGCAGCATCCGCGATCTCGCCATCACGTTCCCGGAAGACAAGTCGCTGCCCGCAAAGCACGCTGCCCGCGCGATCGCCGAAGGCGCTCTACTCGCCGAGTTCGACATCGACACCTATCGCAGCGACCGCAAAGACCTCTCGGTCCATTCAGTAACAGTTCTGCACCAGCAGTCCGACGCAACCGATCTCCAGCAAGGCTTCGACGAAGGCATCATCGTCGCCGAGAGCCAGAACTTCGCCCGCTCTCTCGTCAACGAACCTGGAAACGTTTTGACGCCAACCGAGCTCGGCAAGCGCTCCGCAGCGATGGCCGCTGAAGTCGGCCTCACCTGCGAAGTCCACTCCCGCGCCAAGCTCGACGAGCTCAAGATGGGCGCGTTCATCTCGGTCACGCAGGGCTCGCCTGAACCGCCCGCGCTGATCGTGATGCACTACGAACCTGCTGTCGCTCCCGCAGCAGACGCGCCCATTCTCGGCCTCGTCGGCAAAGGCATCACCTTCGACACTGGCGGCATCTCGCTCAAGCCCGGCGACAACATGGAGAAGATGAAGTACGACATGGCTGGTGCTGCCGCGATGATCGGCGCGATGCGCGCTATCGCCCTGCTCAAGCCCGCTGTGCGCGTGATCTGCGTCGTCTGCTCGGCCGAAAACATGCCCGATGGCAAGGCCTTCAAACCCGGCGATGTCGTCACCGCGATGTCCGGCAAAACCATCGAGATCATCAACACCGACGCAGAAGGTCGCCTCGTGCTCGCCGACGGTCTCTTCTACGCCCGCACGCTCGGTGCAACGCACCTCATCAACGCAGCAACCCTCACCGGCGCCATCGGAGTCGCGCTAGGACTGCTCAACGCAGGCCTCTTCTCCAACGATGACGAGACGACAGCGCAATTCATGGAAACGCTGACTACCACCGGCGAGAAGTACTGGCGCATGCCCTGCACCGACGACTACCGCGACCAGATCAAGAGCCAGATCGCCGACATCCGCAACACCGGCGCGACTCGCTACGGTGGCGCGACAACAGCGGCCATGTTCCTGAAGGAGTTCGTCACCGAGACGCCCGAGCTGCCCGCAGCCAAGTGGATTCACCTCGACATCGCCGGAACGGCCTGGTCAGACGACAACGACGCCTGGATCTCGCGAGGCCCCACTGGAATGGCAGTCCGCAGCATCACAGAGTGGGTTCGCAGCTACTCTTCCTGAGCCTGACATTCCTCTGCGTTGACAGCGGTTGCGATTGTTCATAGACTTCGCATCAAGATCCCCGCATCCAACACTGTCAACGCAAAGGATTGTCCATCATGACTCGACTTCAGCGCTTTCGCGTCACAACCTGCCTCTTTTTTGCAGGCTGCGCGTTCATCGCCTCCGCTCAGACAGCTGCGCCGCCCGCAGGCGGTGGCCAGCGTCGCCCGATGCCTCCGCCGTCCAACCTGAAGGTCCTTCCCAAAGACATGACTTCCCAGCAAGTCGTCGCCATCATGCGCAACTGGGAAGGTGAGCTCGGTGTGGAATGTAGCTACTGCCACGCGAAAGATCCAGCTACTGGTCGCAACAACTTTGCCTCCGATGCAAACCCGATGAAAGACCGCGCTCGCGTGATGATGAAGATGACCTCGACCATCAACTCCGAGTATCTCTCGCAGCTGACGGATCCCAAGCCCACGAACGACGTCAACTGCGGCACCTGCCATCGCGGTATGGCCAAACCATCCGTATTCGTTCCGCCGCCTCCAGCCGAACATAAGCCTGCGCCACCGCCAAGCCCGTCGCTTTAGTCCATGCGCACAATCCGGTTCTGCGCTCCAGGCGCAACCGGAGAGTGCTTGTGGAAGTACTCCACAAGCGCATCGATGTCCGCTGGTCCAAGAAGCTTATCCTTCGCGTCGCGGAACGCCGTTAGCCCGTCACCACCGCCCATAAGAAAGTCGCTGGCTTCGATACGCAGCACATCGCCGTCGGCGATCGGACGACCACGCAGCATGATCGAGCCTGGCAACACATGCTGGCTTTGTTCCGCATGAAGCCGATACTTGTAACTAAAGCCATCGGAGACCTGTAGAACGTTTGCGCTACCGTCTACATGAAACTGCTGCTCCAGGAGCAGCCGGATCGTCTTGCCCGTCATCGTCGCAACCGTTAGATGATTTCCGAATGGCTGCACCGCGTAGAGATCACCAAAAGAGACAGGCGACGGTCCCTGCGCTCCCTCCGGCTGCACAAGGTCGGCGCGCAGCCCACCTGAGTTCATAAACGCAATCACTGCACCGCCCTGATCTGGAGCCTGCGTCGCAGCCAGTTGAGCATCGGCGACGACATCACCCAGCGCGGACTCCCTGGAACCCGTTTCATCACCTCGATGCGTGATGGTCGCGGTGATCGAACCTTCCACCTTGTCAGCCATCGCCTTCTCGCGCGGCTCATACTTCGCAAGAATCGCGGTCTGTGTCGGGTCCTTCGGAACATCGCGTGTGACAATCTCGTTCTTCGCGGTCAACGCAATAATCCTGTCAGTGCGCCGATTGATCGTCAGGTTTATGCGCGTGAACAGACGTCCGTACGATCCCGCACTTGTCACCGTGTGACCGGCAATCTCGCAGTTGTAGAACTGGTGCGTGTGTGCGCTGAGGACGACTTTGATCGCGGGCGAAAGCTTCTCCGCGATGTCGGCTATCTCGCCTTTGAAGCCCACGCAACCATTCGGATCGGTGTCGATGCTCTTCTCAACGTACTGCATACCGCCCTGATGAATCAACAGAACAATCGCGTGTACTCCCTGCCGTTCCAGTCGCGCTGCAGCCTCGTTCGCAACATGACTTTCCTCCAAAAAACGCAGATTACGGATCGACTGCCCTGCGATCACCGATGGCGAATCCTCAAGTATCTCGCCGATAAGACCGATCTTCACACCGCCGACTATCCGCACCGCAGTTGATGGAAAGAGCGTTGCGCCCGTATCCTTGCGCACGACGTTCGCCGCGAGGTACTGATACTTTGCATCCTTTAACCGCCGCTTCAGCTCGTCCGGTCCGTGGTCCAGCTCGTGGTTGCCAATCGAGGTCACCGACAGGTGCATCGCGTTCAGCGCCTCGACCGTGGGCTCGTCCTTGAAGAGCGCCGAGAGCAGCGGCGAGGCACCCATCATGTCGCCAGCGCCGACCAGGATCGAGTTAGGATTCCGTTTTTCTGCCTGCTTCAGATGCGTCGCGAGATACTCGGTCCCTCCTGCAGGCGTTGCATTTACCTTGCCGCTGCTGCCTGTAGGCGGTTCGAGATTGCCATGAAGATCGTTGATCGCCAGCACCTGCACCGTCACCGGTCGCGTTTTCTGCGCGACGCACGCTGCGGCAGCCATCATCGCAAGGGTCACCACGAACCGCCTGGACATCGTTTCCTCCCGTAGGCTACATTGCGCTCGGCACTTTGATTCCGAGCCATCCGAGGACACGAAGCAGTTCGCGCCGCGCGACAGCTGCCGTTGCCAGCAGCAACGTCTTGCGTGCAGCATCGGTCTCGTTCAGGATGTGGTGGCGGTGATAGAAGTTGTTGAACTGCTGGGCGAGCACAAACGCATAGCGTGCGAGCATCGCTGGTTCTGCTGTAGCGATCGCCTGCTCCAATACCTGAGAGACGCGCGAGACAGACAGCCACACTTCCCAGACGCTCGTACCCTCTTCGCCCTCGAGCATCGAAGCCAGATCGAGAGAGGCTACAGCTGCGATTGCCTCTTCAGCCGAGACTCCGGCCTTGCGGAAGATATTGGCAGCGCGGACGGCAGCGTACTGAGCATACGGTCCGGTCTCGCCATCAAACGCCAGTGCGTCCTGGTAGTCAAACGCGATGATGGTGTTGCGCGTGAAACGAAGCAGGAAGTAGCGTAGTGCTCCTACACCGATGGCATCGGCGATCTCTGCGCGCTCGACCTCATCGAGTTCAGGGTGACGTGTGTCGACCTCGGTTTTCGCAGCTCCGATCATGCGGTCGATGAGATCATCAGCTTTCACACCAAAGCCCTTGCGACCGCTGACCTCGATAAAGTTCTTTGCCTTGTCCTCATCACTGAGCTTGTAGCCGAGTTCTTCCGCGGTGCGTGCCGTGAGACCAACGAATGCGTAGTTCAGGTGCGTGTAGCGCTCGCTTTCAGCGACATAGCCCAGCGCGCGTAAAGCCTCCTTCACCTGCGTCTGCGGATCATCCTGGCGCGAATCAATCACGTTGTAGATCGCGTCGGCGTGGCCGTAGCTCGGATGCGGATCTTCTCCATGCATCGTTGAAATCCAGCACGTGTGTGCTGGATATTCGCGGAACTTTGCATAGCCGAAATCCTTGCCCAGCAGCCCGAACTTCCAGAGGTGGTAAGCGATGTCCTTGCCGACATAGGTGACCGTGCCGTTCGAACGGATGAGGATCTTCGCGTCCTCATCGACCTCGCCCGCAGCGAGTTCCACGCCCGCGCGACGCATCACCCAGCAGCCCTTATTCTTGCCTTCGGCCTCTTCGTAGAGCACCCCCTTCGAGACCATTAGCTGGCGAGCGGCCTCCCAGAACTTCAGGTGCAGAATCTCGCTTTCGCGCGGCAGAAAGTCATACTCGATGGCAAGTCGTTCCATCGTTTCGAGGTGACGACGCAGCACACCTGTGGCGATCAGATCAGCGATCTCAGCTGTCTCGTTGTCTCCCGCTTCGATCTGGTGCAACGTATCCAGCCGTAGCTGCTTGCGCGCTACAGACTGTGTGGGGTCAGCGTCATACCACTGCGAAACGTTCGCATAGAGATCCCAGCAGGCGTAGTCCAGCCGCGTGTTCGTCTCGATCAATTCGGTCATCCAGGCGTGTACATCATCAAGCTTCATGCCTTCGAGGTGCGTGATGGCGACCACGATGTCCGCAACCTGAACGCCCGTGTTGTCGATGTAGTTCTGTACGCCAGTCTCGTAACCTGGTTTGTACTCATCCGCCTTCAACATCCGCGCAAAGCTGTCGCCAAGGATCGCATTGCGCAGATGCCCCACGTGCGCTGCCTTGTTCGGATTGATGCTGGTGTGTTCGACGAGGCGAAAACCTGCGCCGCCAACCGTCGCGTGTTCATCTGCGGCAATGCGCTTTGCAGTCGCTGCACGGTCGAGCTTCACATTCAGATAGCCGGCGCCAGCGATCTCCACTGAAGCTACGCCCGGGATCTCCGCCAGCAGCGGCTGCAACTCCTGCGCGATGGCGCGTGGCGGCTTCTTCAGCCGCTTCGCCAACTCAAACGCGACAGGCAATGCCATCTCGCCGAACTCAATCTTCGGTGGCAGCTCTACGACTAGATTCGCAATCTCAATCTCGTACTTCTCCTTGAGAAGCGTGCCGATCTGTGCCTGCAACTGTTGCTGCAATATCCTGTACATAAACCGTCTTTCCTGATCCTTAATTCTGTTGCCTGCCGCTTACGGTAGCCCAACGGGTAATTCTTCAATCTCTTCCAGCAGAGGCAGGCGTCGCGCTCGTTGCAGTCGGTGCATCAGGAACATGGCTCCGCCAACTGCCGTGATTGTCACCAGCAGATACACATGCATGGCCAGTCCGAAGATACCTGCAGCGGCAGCAGGCGTGCCATGCCGTATCAACGCATCCTTGCAAGCGGCCTCAAAGGGGCCAATGCCGCCAGGTGAGCTGGGAATGAGGAAGGACAGGTTGGCCTGCGCCACAGCCTGCCACGGACCAGTGGCGTCGGTCTGCAGACCAACCAGCCGCGTCGCTGCGACGTACATCAGCCCCTCGAGCGTCCATGCGGTAAAGCTGCAGACGACAAGCCACAGTGTGCCCAGCACGCCGTTCTGACGGATGCAATCGAGTGCGAGCAGAATCCAGTGTTCGATTTTTGCAAGCTTTTCTTTTTGCGTTTTCGCGAAGATGCGCTTCACCAGCGGCTCCAGCGTACGCGCTCCGAAGACAAGCACCAGCAGGCCAGCGGCCGAGACGGCCATGCCAATCTCAGCGCCCAGCACCAGGCGCGGGGATACGGCACCGCCGAAGTGCAGCGTCACCGCAAACAGTGCCGCAAGGGAGAACACGTCCAGCAGTTTCTCCAGCAGAACCGTGCTCAGGATCATCGACGGAGTTGCGTTCAAGTCGCCGGCATAGGTGAAGATGCGCATCACATCGCCGATGCGCAGGGGCAGAATATTGTTTGCAGCCAGCGAGGTCATAAACACGCGTGAGCAGGCGCCGAACGGAGCGTTGACGCCGCGCAGCATTCGCCATGCGCGATAGCAACGCATCGTGTAGCCAGCAACACCGAACAACACCACGCCAAGCAACCAGACAGGCTCGCGCAGACGCACATTCTGGAAATCAGCGAGCCGAAAGCCGCGAAACGTAAGCCAGAGGAAGAAGACACTGATCAAGACTCCGGGCAGCATCTTTAGCAGGCCGACCCTGCGTTCTTTGTTCACGCGACTCTCCCCGTTTTCCACACCTTCGCCCCGCAGCACGGCTGCGACGGCATATGACAACTCTTCCCAATCACCTGACCATTGTATCGCCCGTGGAGTCGGCGATGATGTCGATCGCCTATCGCGCAGATGCCCAAGAATTCGCTACTCTAGACCGATGGCTGCCACGATAACCACGGTATCTCCGGCTCTGCTGACAACAGACGAACGCCTGTCTGCGCGGCACCTGCTGCCGTGGCGCCTGCTGCTACCGCTGCTTACATTGGCAACGCTGCTCATAGACGGCTATCACCCATTTGCAGAGGATGGTGGCGTTTATGTGGCCGGGATCGAATATCTGCTGAATCCCCAGCTCTTTCCCCACTACACAGTCTTCGTTACTGCGCATCTGAAGTATTCGATCTTTGCGCCAGGCATGGCTGTGCTGGTCCACATTACACATCTACCGCTTGGGTCCATCCTACTGCCGGGGTATATTTTCAGCCTTTGGCTACTGCTTTATGCTGGGCTGCAGCTGCTAAAGCGCTGCGAATTCTCGCAGCTCGCTCAACTCAGCGGAGTGGCTCTCCTGGCCGCATGGTCCACGCTCCCCGTCGCCGGGACCTCGCTCATGCTCATCGACCCATACCTGACGGCGCGCAGCTTCACCACGCCGCTCACCCTGCTGGCCTGCGCGTTTGCTCTCGATCAATGGTCACTGTCGGCAAAGAACCAAGGCGGGAGGTCAGCGCTGCTTTGCGGGCTGTGCCTTGTGTCGACGGCGTTACTGCACCCTCTGATGGCAGTTTCCGCCTTGGCGATCGTCGTCTTCCTGCGACTCCTTCGCCATTCTCACGCGGTATTGCTCTGTTCGATCTTCGCAATGACTGCGGTCCTACTGACGGCGTTGGTCCATCGCCTTTCGCGGCCCGATGCGCCGTCTGTGTCTGCGGCCTCACTTTCGCGCTATTACTGGTTCCTTTCGCAATGGCAATGGTTTGAGCTCTGCGGACTGCTGGGGCCGATTGCGATCTTAGGCCTGATGCAGTGGCATCAACGAGACCACGCGAAACGGCAGCTTTGCCGCGCTTGCCTGATGGCCGGAGGAACAGCGATCGCCTTAGCATTGCTCTTTGCTCATGCGCACAGCGCCAGTTACCTCATCGCGAGGCTGCAGCCGCTTCGCGTCTTTCTGCCGATTTACGCGGTAATGGCGTTGCTGATCGGCGGAACGACAATGCAGAAAGTACAGCAGCTGCGTCGCTGGCTGATATGGCTACCGGTCGCCACCGTCACCATCAGCGGCGCAGCGCTCTTCTTCGCTCAACGAAACATCTTTCCCGTATCACATCACATCGAGCTCCCGTGGCAGGCACCCGTCAACCCATGGTCGCAGGCCTTCGTCTGGGTTCGCAGCAACACAGCAAAGGATGCGCTCTTTGCGCTTGACGCCGACTACATCACCACGCCCGGTGAGGACGCGCAGACTTTCCGGGCAACGGCTCAGCGCAGTGCGCTGCCTGACTTCTCCAAGGATGGCGGCGAGGCCTCCATCACTCCCGCTCTTACCGGTCTTTGGCAGCAGTCGCTCGAAGCGCAGTTCGCTGTTCAGAATGGCACCCACCTCATCGCGCGCAATAGTCTATCCAAACAGAACGACGCCGAACGGGATGCTCATCTTCGCCCGCTCGGCGTCACATGGATGGTCTTGCTGTCGGATGCACTCACAGACCACCGTTGTCCCTACAACAATGGAACCGTCAAGGTCTGCCAGCTTACTTGAGCACGCTAATTTCCCCCGTTCTGGGTTGTCGCGGCCATGGGGACAACCTTCAGTACCACGCTCTCTTTATCTTTGGTCTGCACTTGCGCGTAGAAATTCTTCAGCTCCGGATATTCCTTCTGCTCGAATAGAATCTCGCCCGTCGTGAAGGCGCGACGGGTGACGAAATACTTCGGGTTGGATTCCACCGACTCCGAATAAAGAGCGCGCTTCGGGAGCTGATACTGATCGTTTTTCGGGGCTGCTTCAAGTTCAAAGCCGTTTGCGAAGTTCACGCGCAGGGCGTCCTGGATCACCTGCGGATAGTGGAGGTCCACGGCTGTCTCGCGCTTGTCCTGCGAGAACGTGGCTACCGAGTTTGACTCAAATAGATCTGCAGGCATCACCAGCCGCTTGCCGGTCGCCGTACCCAGCGTTCCCGTCACGTCATACGATACCTTCAGAGGCTGCTCATACTGATCGGCGCCAGTGATACTGGAGACTTTGACCTCCAGCGAGTGAGGGATGCGATTCTCCAGCATCTCGCGTAGCTGATCTTTCAGGCTCTGCTCGTCGCCGCGGAGCGCAACGTGCCTCCATCGCAAAGCCTCCGCGCCAGTAAAATTCAGATCGATCTTGCCTGTGATCTGGCCGTGTTCATCCATCGTCAGGTTAGCGACACGAGTGCTCCGGTTTGCGGCGTATCCATCGCCGCTGGTCTGAGCGAAAGCAGTCCCACCATCGATCTGGCGCAGCCCACCGACAAACATATGCTGCCAGGCCAGATGGCCAAATGCACAGTAGCGCGAGCCTGGATCGTACATCGTCTCCTTCCCGTCGATGTTCACAATAGCGATCACATCGCCGAGCTGCTCCATGCTCATCCACGAAGGCACGAAAACATTTTCGCTTCGGTCCGGCGTGAGCATCAGGTAGCTCTTCAGACCAGCCTCCCTCGCCATCGCAACGAAGAGATAGGTTAACTGCGTGGACGACCCGCGACCGCGGCTCAGCACATCGCTTACCGTGGCGACTTTGCCTGTCTCGGTGCGATCACGCTCACGCGTGTAGTCCGTGTTCTCAAGCGACATCACCTTGGCGTAGATCTTCTTGAGTTTTTCCTCGGGTGTCGCCGCGCCAGAGATTGCGGCTTCCGTGGCCGTCTTCAGATCGCCGTTCTGCTTCATAAAGGCGTCCGCACGCTTGCTCCACTGCTTGCCCTGTGCTTTCCAGAACTCTTCCTGCGTGCGAAACGCTGTGAAGCTAAACAGGACGCGATAGGTATAGCTTTTCATCGGCGGCATATAGTCTTCGTTGACGGTGGGCGGGATGTCCTTCACGTTTAGCTCATAGATTTGCCCACGACCACCAGGAACCTCGGTGCGCTTTATGCTGGTCCCATTAGGCAGTAGCGGAAACCAGGCAATGCTGTTGATTGGTCGCTCCTCAGAGTCCACAAGATCGTGTGACGTAGGGTGCCACACATAATGCGCTGCCTTCACATAAAGATCGCCCTGTATGTACCACTGCGGGTCTTCGACCCAAGCATCTGAAAATCGTTTGAAGTAGCGATACTCGATGATGCTGCCTACCTCCACATCGGGCAGGGTGAAGACCTTCGCAAGTACCTTGCCTTCCTTGCTCTTCACCAATGTTTTTTCATAAGGTTTTCCCGTAAAGGGGATGATCGTTCCGTCTGGATGGATCGTGCGGCCCTGGATATCCTGTACCGCTTCGTCATTGCTGCCAAAGTCGCTGTCGTTGCCGGAGGTTCGATACGCCCTTAACTCCACGTTCGCGTACTGCTTGCCCTCTTCGGTCAGAATCTTGATGCGCTCATAGCGCTGGATCGAGTGCATATCGTCATTCGTTGTTTCCTCACGGAACAAAACGACTGCCGACGCTCCCGGAAATCCTGGAACCGAGGTCATCGCAAGCTCTTCAGGTGTCGGCTTCTGGAAGGTGTCGCTCGCCCGGCTCGCGCTCCCGGCCACCATCGTCAGCGCAAGAGAGATCGCCGCCAAAGTCTTTCCGCTTGCAGACACCACTACCGCTGAATTCTTCCTTGTCATCGCGCCCTGCTCCTCATTTGCAATGGGTTCTACTGCTGCTTCTTCAAGACCACCTGGCTAGCTTCATCCGCACCGATTACCGCAGACAAACGCTGCACGTCCGCATACTTCGCCGGAGGCAGCGTTACTTCGCGCAACGTATACGTGCGGCTATAGTGCAACGTGCGGCCATGCACCACCGTCGAGCTCTGATAGGTCGCGAAACCGAAGTCTTCCTTCACCGGATCGGGGAGTTCATCCACCACGTAGCCTTCAGGCAGCTCGATATCGAACTCATCGTTGCCAAGCATCGTCTCGTAGAGGTCGATGTTCACCTTGCGAGGCTTTCGGTCGACACCCAGTTCGTAGCTGCCGAGCACACGCGGCCGCAGCATCAACAGCGGTCCCGTTGCCGTCGCATAGTGACTGGCCTGTACATCAAACCGCGTAGAGAGGTCTTCGCTGATGGCGTCGAGGTTGGCTACTTTAATGTTGCTCAGCGAGACAGCCATCATGTCCTGCCCCGCCACCTTACGGAGAAACTCTTCCTGGTGCTTGCCGTCATCGCGCATATACTCGCGACGACGTCGGTCGGCGATATCTCCAAACCGCAGGTCCGTCATCGTGCCCTTTAGAGATCCATCTGCGTTTAGCGAAAACGTAGCCGAGCGCCTCACTCGGTTCAGCTCTGGGCTCATCACGGGGATGCGGATCAGCTGGCTTTGACTTCCTTCCACCAGCACGCCATAACTTCCCTGCAAATCGTTCTCCACCTGGCCAAAAGGAGTCTTCTCCCAGGTTGGGTCGAAGATCAAATATCGCTTACCCGAACTGGTCGTAATCACGCTGTGAAGCTTCGGCGAGTTATACCCTGCGGGCACCTCAATCGCTGCAACGACATGATTACCGAGCACGGAGGGATCGTCCGGGTTGATAAAGCCACGGTGAGAATCCACCATGACGAGATCTCCGTGCAAGCCCACGCTTGCAAGCATGGCAGACAGCAGAGTTGCCTTGTCCTTGCAGTCACCGTAACGCCCTTTGAAAATGTCTCCCGCAAAATGCGGCTGATTGCCGCCAATGCCGACCTCGATCACGAAGTAACGAATCTTCTGCTGGACGAAGTCGCTGATTGCCTCAGCCTTGTCATAGAAATCCGTCTTACCTGCGATGAGTTCCTGAGCTTTGGCCGTAATTTCTGGAGTCGGCTGCGCGCGCTCGCGAGCAAGGGCGTCATACCATTGACCAACGCCCTGCCAAGTCCCTTCGCGCGGTTCAGCCAGGCCCGGGCCTGCGTAGTGGACGGTCATTCGCGCCGATAGCGATTCACCCGCAGGACGCAGCGGCACCTGTTCCAGATCGATAGCAGACTCGTTGTTCATCTCCCAGCGGTAGCGGCGATCTTCCAGATCGGCGCCCTGCACGGGATCATGGTTTGCCCACGAGGTAGAGTAAGAAAATCCCGGGGGGAGCGTTAGCGTAAAGCTCTGCCGCATGCGCGGCATATCGTCCTGAAAGAACCAGTTAGCCTCCGCCACGTAGGGACGTTGCCGCTGTTCGTACTCATAGGCAACGACGCCACCCGGATCACGTCCCGGCGGTTCTGCGTATCTGGCCTTCTGATCGTCGTAGAGTTCGCCACCCTCCCCAGGATGTCCCAGTTCGAGTAGCTGGTTATCCTTCATGGCATACTCTTTGCCTGCCGGATCGATGCTCCAGACGTGCATGGAAAGGAGCTTGCTGTCCTTATCGAACCAGACCAGCGGTAAAGCCGCCTCTCGGCCCTGTGGACGCACAATCTTCACTACGTTTCGGACGTGCTCCGTTGCCCGGCCATCCACCCCGACCGTGTACGTATGCTCATCGAGCAGTACGACCGCCTTGGTATTTGCCGGTAACGCAGGCAGTGTCTGGTGCGCCGCCTCGCGTACCCAGTCCGGTACGCTATCGGAGAAAGCATAGGCCCGCACACTGCTCAAAACACATCCCAACATCAACGCCGCGCGCCAAAAAACTACGAACGGAAGAGTACCTCGAAACGCTGTTACGCCCTGCCTCATGGGGTGAGGACCTTTCTCTGCATCCACGCACAGTCCTGCTACGTGGGGCCTCACAAATGCAAACTTGAACTTGTGAAGTTTTTATATGGGTAGCCAAGGCCCCTGTGCAAGAGGAAAAACGCTATTCTTTTGATTCCCAAGATCTTCGGGCGCGGTAGTGCCAATCTGGGCGGTCCAAAAGTACCCACACCCCTCGCCTCGTGCTACCTTTAAGTACGGAGCGAGCGGGTAGCTCAGTCGGTAGAGCATCGCCCTTTTAAGGCGCTGGTCCTGGGTTCGAACCCCAGCCCGCTCACCACAAAACCTCTATAAACATTGAACGAAACGAATGGCGGCCTCCTCAGCGGATGCCGCCATTTCGCTTGTGTGTCCACTTTGTGTCATTTGCACCGATTCGCACTAAAAAGCACACGGCAACATGTTTGGCCAAACACGCGAGAGCCTCCCCCATGCACCCACTCAGGAAGAGGCGTAACGACATCAGACTCAGATGTAAAGTTTGATTATTCGACGTCCACTAGGACATCAAGAAAAACGCAACTGTACTCTCGTTGAACTTCCCTGTAAGGCCGATAAGAAAGGCGGGCGCTACAAACTGCCACTTGCCTTCCTTTGAACATGACAGGATCACCCGCTTTCGGGACCATAGACAGGCCCGATAACGGCAAATCAACCAGCTCTTCTTGATCTAAACCGGAGGCGTTAAAGATCTTCATCTGAAATTTCTTGCCGGACTGCGCGTCTGCGATGGCACGAATGAGAAGCGCCTCAAGAGTATCTGGTGACCGGCGAGCCCTGGCCTGTTCGAGGTGATACCTCGCTAAGCCCATTTGCTCGATCTTCGCGCTCCGTCGCCGCTCTTCCTTGGCAGCTTGCGCAACGCTGAAGACGGCGTCCTCTGAAGAGAATGGCTCTGGATCGTGGGTGCTCTTTGTGCGCTCTATTGACATCTCCGTGCAACCCTCCTACTCTTAGTTTAACTCGTTGGTACTGCCAACGACCCAGGCTGATCTCAGGGCCGGTGTAGCTGAAACGCAAACATGCGCTTCGTGCTCCCGGATTTACTGAATCGGCTATTTTCATTTAACCCACAATTCAAAGCTCCAGGTGCATGAGGCGTCTACCTCAACCAAACACCTTAGGAGTTCATATGAAAAAACCGAATAACGAACCTCTGCTTGTCTCCCGCGACGAGGCTGGGCGGCTGCTCAGTCTCTCCCCCAGATCCATCGACTACCTCATCAGCGAAGGACGGGTGGCCGCGCGGCGGCTTGGCGGTCGCGTCCTACTCGAAATGAAGGAGGTCGTGCGCGTCGCCAGCGCAGACCTTGATCGCATCCGTCCCGCCTCGCCCACAATTAAGGGGAAGGTGAACCATGCCTAAGACCATGACCGAACAACAGTCACTTGAACTAAGTCGCATTCAGGCAGGGTTCGCGGATCTCATCGTGCGAACCCATGAGGAGGGCAACACAGCCGCGATCCGAATTGAGGAATTGCTCTTGGAGCGCGACCTGAAGCGTATCTGCGCCGAGTTGGACGGCAATTCCGCAAAGGCAACAGCCCGTAAGTCCAAAGCGAAGTCACCGTCCAATGGTCGCAGTAGTGGCAAAGCTCACGGTGATGCGGTCAAGGCTGGCCTTGCTAGAGCGAGGAAAGCAGCCGCGAAAAAGAGACCCGCAAAGAAAAAATAAGCTTAATCGAATGTGTCCTTTACCGCCGTTATCCTGCACTGGGTAACGGCGGTCTTTTGCAAAACGCTAGGATGGTCGGCCCGAAAGTGTTAAGTTCGAAATTGAGGGTGCTCAAGCCCTCGATTTCAAGGGCTGATCTGAAAAGTTTTCAGGTTGGCGGAGAGGATATGAGTTGTTCAGATGTGACCGGCGCGTTAGCCGGGATGCTACTTGGCGTGAAAGATGGGGAGCGCGAAGCGTTCCTTGATGATGTAGAGCAGGCGATCACCGCCTCCAAAGAAGCCGGGAAGAAGTTGGGAGCGCACCTCAAGGGGATGCGAGACCAGCTAAAAAAGGTAAAGAAGTGGTATGAGGTGATCGATGAGGTTGCTCATCTCACCGGCTATACCAGTAGAACCATATTGAATTGGGTCGAGCCTGATAAGGTTCCCCATAGGCTGGCCGATAAGAGTGAGAAGAAACCATTCGATAAGCAGAATGAACTTCGCTTGATGGCCTCGCGCTTGAATGCTAATCATGCTTTGGATAAAGCTGCTGTGGCCGATCTCACGTATCGGGCTATGGAACAAGCCGATATCGCGGATGGCCCGGATGGGGATAGCGAGGCTATCGGATATCTGACGAGTCTTATAGAAGCGGTGGCAGAGCTGCGGGGTATGAGCGTGACCGTCTCAATCGAGGTAGCTCATGGCTAAAGACACGAAGATCAGTTGGTCTCACCATACGGTCAACTGGTGGACAGGATGTAGCAAGGTATCGGCTGAGTGCAAAAACTGTTATGCGGAGGCCCTAGTCAAGCGTATGGGCCGTTCCTTTGCCGATAGGAAGATGCGTGTCGCGGCAGCGATGAAGGAAGCCTATGCCTATGATGCCCAAGCCAAAGCTCTCGGAAAGAGAGCCATTGTCTTCACAAACTCTCTGGCTGACTTCTTCGATCCAGCGGCTGACACAGAGCGCGAGGCGATTTGGGAAGTGATTCGGGAGACGCCGAACCTCTACTGGATGATCCTGACCAAGAGACCTCATCTGATAGCCGAGAGGTTGCCTAGTGATTGGGGTGAGGGTTGGGACAATGTATGGCTAGGGACTACTTGTGGTTCTAAAAGGCCATATAAGTGTGAGCATACTGGAGCCCTGATGACGCCGTTGGATCGCGTGAAGGCCTTACAAGCGATTTCCTGTCGGGTGCGGTTCATCAGTGCTGAACCTCTACTAGAGGACATATCTGATATCGACCTCATCGGGATTCATTGGATCGCTGCTGGCGGGGAGTCGGGGCCAGAGTGGAACTATGCTGATCGCCGGATGAACATCGCTCATGCTGCGGCAATCTATGACAAGTGCAAAGCAAGCGGGATAAGGTTTCTGTTCAAACAGGCTAGCCATCAGTTCACAGAACGCGGGATAAACGCCTTGAATCTCTATCTGGCCGAGCAAGCCGGGGAACGCATCGACTCTAAGACTTGTGAGTTGATTCGAGAGTATCCGACTGAGGCAGATGGAAAGCTCATGGAGTTCAATCCGCCAGGCCCTAACGCCAGATTCAGCATGAGCGATTGGCGAGACTACAAAGCGAAAGCTCCTGTCGCAAGGCTGACGATTCTCGGGCAATAGCGACGAGGCCAGCCATAGACGGCTGGCCCCCTTGCCTAAGCATTTGCTTCACTCTTTACGGTCTACTTCTTCGCAGCGGACTTCTTCGCGGGAGCAGCGGCGATGGCCTTCATGGCGGCCCAACGTGCTTTCTGCGCGGCGACGATCCTGGCGCGACCGGCAGCGGACATTTTGCGCTTCGCTGGCTTCGGAGCGGTAACAGGAGCAGGTACGGCATGGGGTGGGCGACCACGACCACGGCGAACAGGTGCAACGGAGCCCGTTGATGCTAAAGCGGCGATAGAGACACGAGCAGCTTGAAGGCTAGCTAGTTCCTTATCGATAGCGGAAATGATGCTTGAGATATCCATACATAGAGTCTAGTCGAGGCAGACTCTAGCCAAAGTTATGAAAATTGAGCTAACAATAAAAATAATTCACCTATTCATCAGTTTTACCTACAAATTTTTGCTTTTATCTGCGAAATATGCTATATTAAGAGTAGTAGAGGTTAAAACACCACGTAATTGATTGGACTCCGGTAAGTATTAGCCGAGAGCGTGATCAGGCGATAGCGATCTCCTCTACATTGGACCTATATGCAGAATCCTTAACTGGGTTTTAAGGTCACCAGAAAGCAGCTTGAAGGGCGAATAAAGCAGCAAGCGAAGCGACTGGAGCATGGATAGAGGTTGCGGGTTAAACGAACTGATTAGGGTGCTTGCTAGCCGCCAGTTCGAAACCTGACTCAAACAGATAAAGCACAGACAAGCTGAATCTGGCATCGCAACAGAGGGCTACGAGAGTGGTCAATATGCAACCGATGTAGAGTTTCCCATACCTATCCACGGTGCTATATCCGTTCCAGCCCAAGCATATAACGGGCCTAATCGTTAGACGTGGATTCAGGGAGCGAGGTTTGCGCTGCTCATACGGTACTTATACGGAGACCAGGTAGATACTCTTCTAGCTCATGGATAGCTAGAGGTGTGTCTACTCACCAATACTTACCGGAGATGATTGATTGCCTTTAGGAATCTAATAGCGCCATACTGAGTCCGGCCAGATACACATCTTCTTTATCAAGCCCCTTATGGGAAAGGTACACATATGCCATCACCAACAGAGATCGACAACGCTCGTACACCAGCAGGTGGCTGGACTAAGGCAACATTAACAGCTTGGGGCGTTGCATGGCCGCCGCCGAAAGGTTGGAAGCACAAGCTGATAGAAGAGTATGATAACAATGCCTCATCATCCAATGGCACCCCGTAACGGAGGTGCTTTTCTATTGGAGCTATGTAATTCGTTCGATGCACCCTCACCACAACATCTTTTTTAGCCAGCCTCGATACATCGTATTCACGACTAGCAAGATATCCAAAATCGTTCGCTAATGCGTAAATATTTTTCTTAGAAAACGCTAAATTGCATTTTCCAACCTATACTAGTTACCCATTAGATAGGCAAGTCACGCCGATCTCTTGCTTTTGAACTCCCTCGATGAGTCTGCAAGTATTCCAGACCTCTGAGGAGAGTTCACATGTTTACCAATCAAGACATCATCAACCCCGATGTCAGCGCAGCTTCTATCATTCGTTTTATCAGCAAGGTTATCGTTCAAGACAACGGTTGCTGGCATCTCACCAATTCAACTTTCACAAATGGGTATGCGTCCTTCAAGGCCGAAATAGGCAATGGGTATGCACATCGATTCAGCTTTGGCACTTTTGTTGACGAGCTTGATCCAGCTCTCCAGGTCCAGCATCATTGCCCTGGGGTAAAGGGTGGAAACAAGGCCTGTTGCAATCCGAAGCATTTGAAGCAAGGGACGGCCAAGGCTAATAGCCAAAGTGCTTTGAAAGCCGGTCTGTACGCAGCTCCCCGGCGTCCATATAAGAAGGCTGCCGACGATGAAATCGCAGCGATCAAAGCAGGATTAGCCAACGGTGAGTCGTACTATTCCCTGGCGGCCAGATTCGACCGTCGAATTCCTTACATATCCGCAATAGCCAAAGGGAAATTGCATTCGGGTGAACCTCGAAAGCCGGGTGCACCTCGCAAGCCAACACCGACGCCAACTGCACCATCGGGAGCAGCAGTGACTCCTGACGCCATCACATCCGGCAAGAGACGGACAGTTAATCAGTATGTGCGTCTGGGTCAACAAATCGCTCGCGAGCGTGATCTCGTTAAGAAGGCTGCCTAATGAGAAACCGCACACTAGAACAACTGCATGATGAGATTCTTTCGAATGGGCACTTTATCAAGCTGCTCTACCTACGAACTCTGAAGCTCTATGAAGAAGTAATAGCAAAACAAGCTGCACAGTTGAGGGATCATGAAAGCGAGTCTGCCTAATGATCACTTCTTCTCTCTTTGTGACGCCCGCGATGAAGATGCCAAACAGGATCAATACCTGGCTTTGCTAGAAGCACAGCCTCAATCTGAGGCTGATGCTCGCGCCATTCTGAAAACTCTGCATCATCGACATGAGCGTGCTCGGCGTAATCGACGCAAGCGTGGTATCCAGCTCGATTTCGATCCTCCCGCGCCCCAAATCGAACGCTATGAAGAGGTGACACTGGCCATCTCATCTTTATCTGCCGAAGAGGGACTTCTAATAGAGCAGCATGTATTTGAAGAGATGAGCTTACGGAGCATTGCCGATCATTCGGGTGTTCCTCGGGAGACCCTTCGCAGACGCTACAACAACATCAAAGCCAAGCTCGCCCTGAAGATTTCACAATAAAAGTGAGCTTGGTTTGGGTCATTAAGCCCTTTTCGAAGCCGTATGGATAGGGACATCTAGCACTTCCCTCCTTAGCAGTCTCCGCTACCACCTGCCGTCATAACGGCCCTTCCTCAGTGGTCATAGCGCGTAATACAAACCCAGCCTCAAAGAGATTCACCAGATGCCCCGCCTCATTAGAAACAAACCAGAGCGTTCAGGACAGCCACAGCGCATACCTGAACGCCTCCAGCTCTCAGATGAGTCAGCCTCTCCAGGACTAGAGCTCATGGAGCGCATCGTTCACAGTCGGAAACCCTCAGCGGAAGACTTGGCGATCCTCGAAGCATGGCGCTTCAACTTTCAGACTGCATCGGGCAAGAAACATCAACCCAACAAGTACATCGACAAACTCACACCACAATAGCTCCCGAGACGTTCCGGTTATGCATTAGGCCTGTCTGCACTTCGCACAAGATCCTCCATCCCGATGGAGTGCCCGGCGTTTTTTGAACCAGTTGCTTTGATAGAAACTGGCAATCAAGGAGCGAACGATGGCACGGCGGAAGAAGCATACGCCTGAGCAGGTAGTGAACCTGCTGCGGCAGATAGAAGTGG
>NZ_JAGSYC010000019.1 GCF_025685545.1 Granulicella paludicola
GGGGTGTGGGGAGGCGGGAATCGCTACGCTCATCCCGCCTCCCCACACCCCTAATGGCGGTTATCTGAACACAGAGATAGCTGCGCTACACTAACACGCAAGATGGTTCAAAAGCTCGGGCAGGCCATTCAAAGCAAGCAAAAATGCGATGGTTCACCAGGTCACACCCCGCGAACGGCGAAGAGTGCGGTATGAAGCATGATGGCGATGTCCAGTGAAATTGAGCGGTACTTCAGGTAGTAAAGATCGTAGTGCATGTTTTCGTGGATCGGGTAGCGGCGGTCTTCACTAATCTGCCAGATGCCAGTGAGGCCAGGTTTTATGGCGAGTCTTCGCATTTGGATCTCTGAGTAGGTGGCGACGATGAACGGCATCTCCGGCCGCGGACCAACCAGGGTCATATCGCCCCGCAGAATATTTAGGAGCTGTGGCAACTCATCGATGCTGCTCTTACGCAGCCAACGCCCAACGCGCGTGATGCGAGGGTCAGCAGAGTCGAGCGGGCTTGTCTTGTAGCCACACATCTCGGTATGCATACTTCGAAATTTTAGGATGGTAAACGGCTTGCCGTGAGTGCCTATACGCGTTTGGCGAAAAAGGACAGGCCCGCGCGTGTCCAGCATGATAGCCGCAGCCGCAAGCAGCATGGGAATGCCTGTGATCACGAGCAATAGCGATGACGCGGAGATATCAAGTGCTCGCTTCAAAGCGTCGTAGAGCGTACGTTTGTTTGCGGTGTGAATCCCATAAAGTAGCCGCCCATCGAGCTCGAAGTAGTCGACCTGCACGCTGCCTGGGCTATGCGGCTCAGCTCCAAAAAGGATGGTTGCGCCTGCGCGTTTGCTTTGGTCAATCACATACTTCAACTGCGCGCTCGAAGCCATAGGTGATGCGATCACAACAAGATTTACACCTTCCGATCGCAAAGTCTCTTCATTAAAGCGCTCAGGACTGTAGATGTTCACATGGGCTGCGTTGCGTTCAAATGCCCTTGCATAATCGGGACTGTGCGCATCGCTAAAGCAGACTGTGGGGAGCAGCCTACTTTTGGGAGAGCGAAGGAGTGCGTCAAGAACAGGGATAGCGTTCTCAGCATGGCCGTAAACGGCTGCGCGATATAATCCTGCGCGGCGCGAACGGATATAGAAGAGCAATGCACAGTAGGCCTGCTTCTGGATGATGAGAAACAATGAGAGCAGTACGATCGTAAGGCCGCCAAATTCGAACGTGCTTCGCACGCCGAGAAAAAGAGCGCAGGGCGCAAACATCATTGAAGCATAGAAGACGGCGTTGAGAATGCATGCGGTTTCGCGGAGACCTAACAGGCTTCCTCCGATGCGATATGCTCCGGCGCGATCAAGCAGAACTACCAGCACCGCCGATACAACCAATGCCGCTGCGTGAAGTCGCATCTGCGATGCATGAAGTTGCAGGTGCAGCATGGAAAGCTGTGCTAAGTAGAACGATAGTTCGATAGCGCACAGCGCGGTCAGTACATCAAGACACACCTCTACCAGCTGGATTCTAGACAGGCGAAGGATGGCGTGATTGCCGACTGCGGCAGGTACCTTACTGGAAGGGTAGCCTGCATTCTGCGATATAGCTGTTGTGCTGGTTGCCATAAGGCTCCGTCAATACAGGATTGGATCAACCGGGACTTGCAGACTGCCTGTAGGCGATGGCTGCATCTATGGCCCCGGTGGAACAGCTTCGTTCCGGTAATTACACAGAGTATGAAGGTTCCCAGCGCGGGGTGTGTCGGCTTTGAACTGCACACCCGTTGTATTTGCGTGCCGGGTGTAACCCTGCTGGCGTCACAATCATGAGATTCCGTTTATTGCCGACAACCCGTCCTCAGCGACTCGTTACTATCACTGCATCCAACACATGTGCTCGATCTATGTGTTCTTCAGTTTCTGCCAAACACTCACAGCTATCGAAGCCAGGAATTAAGAACGGCTCAATGAAAGAGACGGTTACCGATGATGGAAAGTGTCACTCCAGATCGACCCAAGCACAGCCATGCGATGTTAGCGCCCGATATAGAAACTTCGTGCCTCATCGTCGGCGCCGGCCCGGCAGGTCTCGGACCTCTCGTGGCCGCAGCAACCTCGGATAAGCTGCAGGCCTTATTGAAGGCTGGCATTACGATCGTGGAGGCAGGTCTGGTAGCTGGGTGCGGGGAGATTGGACGCTACGCGATTTCTTCTGACAGTGCTGCCGAAGCCTTTCTCGATGCACTCTCCGGCACGGAGTATCCGCAGCTTGTTAGGTTAAAAGATCATCACTTGGCCGCAGCTATTCGCGGACGCATTGGTCAAGCTATTCCGCTGAAGCAGGCTGCTCAGTTCCTGCAACTTGTGGGTGAATCGATCTGTGGGATGGTGAAAGAGTCCAGACGCGGCCATGTGTTCATGCAGCATCGGGTGCTTTACACACGACGCACGAACGATGGTGGTTGGATTACAACCGTGCGCGACGAGCAGCAGGGGACGCTTCGGCAGATTCGAAGCAAGTCTGTAATCGTTGCGACGGGAGCGGAGCAACCGCTGTCACGCCTCTACTCAGAGGAAGTTGCCGGTCAAGCCCTGTTGCCTAAGTATGCAGGCAAGGTTTTGCAGAGCGGTTACGCGCTTACCGCGGGTGGCTTGCGCCAAATTAGAAGAGAGTTGGCAGCAAAAAGCGATCCTCGCGTAGCGATTGTCGGCGGTTCGGCTAGCGCAGGCGCCGTCGCGAAAGCGTTGTTGAATGACAAGACGCGAATTCCGTTTGGATCAAACGGCGTGACCATTGTCCATCGTCGACCACTTCGCATCTTCTATCCATCTGCTGCCGACGCGCTGAGTGATGGCTACACTGATTTTGAGCCGCAGGACATTTGTCCTGTCAGTGGCAGAGTGTACAGACTGGCGGGCTTTCGTCTTGAGTCGCGCGAGTTGATGATGCGTGTGCTGCGTGTAGGTGGAAGAGATGTTGAACCGCGTGTGAGACTGCAGCAGGTTGTTCCGGAAAACACAGCGGAAACCGCGAAGATCCTGGACGATGCACACATTATTGTAGCGGCGATGGGGTATCGACCTAGGGCGTTGACGGTGCTTGACGCATTCGGCAATCGGATCGCATTGCAGTGTGATACCGACGACATGGTTCCCATGGTCGGAGGAAGTTCGAATGTTTTAAGTGCGTCCGGTCGGGCGATCATGGGTCTTTACGGGGTTGGTCTGGCCTCGGGCTTTGTGCCGCGTGGTCGGTTCGGTGGTGAGCCAAGCTTCAAAGGGCAGGCCAACAGCCTTTGGCTTTGGCAACACGATATCGGTGAGCAGATCGCCACTGCAGTACTGCACGACGCAACTGCTATGAACGTATCCAACCGCTCAGTGGTCCCCAGTTCATATGTTGAAGTGCCCCGAGAGCAGCAGGAAGGTGTCGCATGATGGGTGTAAAGCGCGAAATACGAATGGCGAAACCGAATCCACCGAAGCTGAGCGAGCATCTTGCCGAGCTAATTGCGCTGGAGCAGTCTGGGACCTTTTCAAACTATGGCTTCCAGGCTCGTCGTCTTGAGCGAGAGCTTATCGAACAACTTTTTGATAGTGGCCATTGCCTCTCAGTCTGTAATGCAACTATGGGGCTTATGGTCGCGATTCGCAGTACGTTGTGGCGGCGCAAGAAACAACGCAAATACGCCTTGATGCCCTCCTATACGTTTGCTGCTACGGCCCATGCAGCGCTGTGGTGCGGGCTGACGCCACTTTTTTGCGATGTAGATGCCGACACTTGGCTCGGTTCTGAAGCGGCCGAAGAAGAGCTTCTATGTCGTTATAAAGATGAGATCGCCGTGGTTATTCCCTGTACGACCTTCGGCAATTCGATCGACATGGCGCGCTATGATCGCTATCACCGGCGGTACGATGTCGACATAGTTGTGGACGCTGCAGCCGCGCTCGGCAGCAAAGGACATGAAGGCAAGCAGTTTGGACAGGGAAGTCGTTGGCCTATTGTGTACTCGATGCACGCCACCAAGCCTTTTTCCAGTGGCGAAGCTGGCGTGATCTACTCTGCGGACTCCGATTGGATCGAAGAGATGCGCGCGATGGCCTCTTTCGGCTTCGAACAGCCGCGTGTCGCTATGCTCCCAGGTTTGAATGCAAAGATCTCTGAGATCGCTGCGCTTACGGCATTCCTCCAGCTGCAACGCTTTGAGGAGGTTGTGGATCAGCGAGCGCGACTTAAAGTGCAGTATGAGATAAGTCTTCCGGAGTTGAAGCGGCAAAGTGTGAATGGTCAGCGTCAAGTAGCCTCCTACGAATTCGTACTTCTGCCTGAGGAGATAGCTCATCTTCGTTCGCACATGATCGAAGATCTCAAGGATCGAGGCATTGGAACAGGTTGCTACTTTAGCCCTCACCTCGCAGAGCAATCGTATTTTGCGCAGTGCAGCGTGTCAGGACCACTTCCAAACACCGAAACCCTGAGCCATCAAGTGCTGACTCTGCCGATGTATGACACGATGACACGTGAAGAGGTGCAATACGTCTCGGATGAATTGCTCGCAGTGTTGTCGAAGTATACCGAAAGGGATTTAACCCCGACTGCCCAACCGTGTATACCAGAACCGGCTTACGTTATGGGACAACCAGCATAGCGATGACAAAGGTCTACACGGAGATGAGGGCAAAGAATTGAAAGCAGGTGGTCGTGACATCGCGAGCGATAGTGCAGCGCCTTTGCCGCTGGTGTCTGTCATCATCCCTTATTACAGTCAAGGGTCATATATCGCGGAGACGATTCAAAGCGTGCGTCGCCAGACGTATCCAAATATTGAATTAATCGTCATCGATGACGGTTCGGCAGAAGTTCATGCAGAGGCTTTGCGCAAGCTGGAAGGCCTGGTGGTGCATCGTATTCCGAACTCCGGGCCACCCGCAGCTCGCAACTTCGGATTTCATCAGAGCTCCGGCGAATACCTCGTTTTTCTTGACGCTGACGACGTTCTAACTGACGAGTCGATTCAAAAGAATCTTCATATGCTGCTTGCCAATCCGAAGGCGGCACTTGCTTTCGGCGCGGTTGAAGTGATCGATTCTCACGGACAGACACTAATTAAAAATCGTGTTTGCCTCCCAAGACGTAACTATTTTTTGATGCTGCTGGAGACGAATCCAATCTGGTCTCCCGGGGCAGCTATGGTGCGTCGCACCGCATTCAAACAAGCTGAAGGCTTTCGAGACATGCGGCAATTTCAAGCCGATGACTACGAGTTTTATTTGCACTTGGCACGTATAGGGGACTTTTGCCAGCATGACGAGTGCGTGCTTCGATACCGCCGCCACAGCAGCAATATGTCAAACGATCGTGAGCGCTTATTATGGGCCACACTCGAGGGTCTCGATAGGCTGGCGGCGGAGCATCAACTCGGCTTGCTCGAACGATTGCAGCTATGGCACGGACGTCGACGTTGGCAGCATGAGTTTAGCGACCGAAAAGGGTTGCTTGCGGAACTGAAGTCTTTCTACTTTAAGATTGCGACGTTTTGGAATATCGATGCGCTTTATTTGTTGCAAAAGCTCACCTCGAGAGATTGATCTTCAAATGTGGTTGAGAGCCGACGCAGACCACCTTGCCAGCATTGATAGTTACATAAGGATCAGGCCCGCGGCGTCATTCATTCGTCGCTTAAATCTGCCATCCTCCAGTTACTCAGGAGCCTTGTGAATCCATCCATTTACCGCGAGTTGACACTCCGTGACTTCATGCAGTCCTTTCTGCGCAGAAAGAGCTTGTTCCTCGGAACCGTCGGGGCCGGCGTCTTGCTGGGTGTTTTGGTATGCGCGCTTATTCCACGAAAATATGAAGCTACAGGTACGATCGAACTCGATACGCCCTCGGCAGATGGCCTTGATCGAGGTTCGCTCATGGGTGGCGCGCCGTCTAGTTCCGATGCTATGTCCGCGGACATTGCGATTCAGACACAGGCCAAGATCCTGCAGTCGGATGAACTCGCTCTCCGCACGATCACTGCTCTGCACCTGGCAGACAAAACGTCCTCGTCGGTAAAGCCTGCCGGAGGAAATACTAAGGACCAGCCGGCGCTGAAGGCGCTGACCTCATTTCGAACCGCGCTTACGGTGAAGCCAATAGCTGGCACTAAGCTCGTACAAATCTCTTTTTCGAACAAAGACCCGCGCGTTGCGGCGGCTGTTGTCAATGAACTAGTTAGCCAGCTGACGCAATTTAGTGAAGAGCGCATGTCAGCTTCGACCAATGAGTCGACCCAGGTGCTGACGCGGCAGCTTGAAGGACTTCGCACGCAGAGCGAAGATCTGCAAAAGCAGGTCGCCGCTATGCAGTCGCAGACGGGGCTTTACGAGCAGAGCACCTCTGATGGACGCAATGACGGGCAAGCGTACTCCGCGATTCTCTCGCAGTTTCAACGCGCAGCCGCTACGCTGAGTGATGCCACACAGAACCGGATACTGAAGGACTCCATCTACAATGTAGCGAAGACGGGTGACCCTGAACAGATCTCAAGCCTGGCAGGTAACTCGATGGGCGGGTCTTCATCCGGGCTTGCGAACTCGCTGGGGACGATCGAGAATTTGCGTGTGAGTGAAAGTCAAATGCAAACGCAGCTCGACCAGCTGCGCGTGAAGTTTGGCCCGGATTATCCGAAGGTCGCTGAACTACAGGCTGGTATCGCAAGCTCGGAAAAATCAATTCAGGCTGAGACTCAACGCATCAAGGAACGCGCACAAACAGATGCAACCATTGCAGACCAGACATGGAAGAGTGCGCAAGACAACTATAACCAACTGAAAGCTCAGGCCGACTCGCTTAACAGCAAGACCGTCAACTACCGTATCACCCTGCAGGAGGCTGACGAAAGCCGCACGCTTTACACGGATCTGATGAAGAGGTTGAAGGAAGCTGGAGTTGTTCAGGGCCTTCACTCGACGAACGTCACAGTAGTTGATAAGGCAGTTGTGCCTCGTCTGCCATCGCGACCAGTGGTCCCCCTATACATGGCTGTCGCTCTAGCGCTCGGCATCTTTCTCGGCGTCTTTGCTGTTGCCGCTGCAGAACTATTGGACGACCGTATTTATGAGTACGTTTCCGTGGAAGAGATGGGACTGAAGATCGCAGGTATCGTACCGCACTTGCTCGGAGGAGACGGGATTACGGTGGCAAATGGGGTGCTCGGCCTATATCACAACGCGATCCGCACAGTTCGTAACAATGCGACGCCTTCTCGACAAGGTGTCGCTGGTACCGTGGTTGCAGTTATGCCGGCAACACCTCATGAGAGCTCGCGACAATTCGCACTCAGTCTTACAGGCAATGCCGCCCAAGCGGGGCAGCGTGTTCTGTTTGTCGAAGCCAATGCGTCGGCGAGAGAAATACGTGGGCTGAAGACTGGAGTGGAGAAGCGGAAGATAGGTGACGTTTCTCCTGTAGTTGAGAAAAGCAAGGGTAAGAACCTTCCAGCTGTATGTCATTTGAGCAACGAGCTCACGACGGCGGGTTTGCCTATTACGCAAGATGATGCGGGACTTCAGCTTCGCCTGCAGGAATGGCGAGATCAATACGACGTGATCTTCATCGATGCATCAGCGCAACTCTTCGATGCGGATGCGGCGGCTCTGTGTGATAACGCAGACGTGGTGTTACAGGTGGTCACATATGGCGTGACGACTAAGACCTCGCTTCGGCGATCGAGCACACTTCTGAGCCAGCGATCCGGCAAGAAGCCCGCTGTCATCATTCAGGATGTTCCGCTACGTTCGGTTGCGTTTACAAATTACTACGGCTGTGCGCCGGCACCTGGCAATATCTAGGAGGGCAAGATGAAACCTGTAGTGCTACTTGCCATCTTAGGCACCGTGCTCACGTCACCGTTGTTTGCGCAGAAGGAAAGCCTTCTCATCGGCCCCGGCGATCAAGTGCATGTGGAGGTGTTTGATACACCTGAACTGAACTCAACTGCGCGTGTAAGTGACAAAGGGGATCTGCCGTTGCTTATGGGGGGAAGCGCACATGTCGCTGGTCTTACTCCAGAGCAGGCGGCCCAGGAAGTGGAGCGCAATTTGGTTCATCGGAGACTGATGAATAAGCCGCAGGTGCTGGTCACAGTGCAACGGTCCGCTACGCAAAATGTGACAGTTTTTGGTCAGGTAGTGCGTCCTGCTGCGTACGAAATTGCTACGCCAAGGCCGCTGACAGAGATTCTCGCGCAAGCTGGCGGATTTACAGAAACAGCCGATCATCACGTGTCGATTCGAAGGGCAAATGCTAAATCCGTGGAGACAGTCTTCGTATCGAATGACCCGAAGACCGATGTCGCGCAGGATGTTTTCATCTACCCTGGGGACGTTGTTACCGTTCCCAAGCAGGGTCTCATATACATTCTGGGGGACGTCAATCGGGCCGGTGGTTTTCCGATGGGTAACGATGCCTCGGGAATGACGGTGTTGCAAGCCATCGCTACCGCTGGCGGAACCGCACATACAGCGAAGAGCCAGGCGAAGCTCATCCGTCGCGAAAATGGCGACGGGTACAAGGAAATCCCATTGAATCTAAGTGCCATGCAAAAAGGGAAAGAGCCTGACATGGTGATGCAGCAGAACGACATCGTGTACGTACCCTTCGGCTTCCTGAAAAATGCAGCGCTCGGTGCAACAGGCATCGCGTCGGCAGCGACCTCGGCGGTGATCTATGCAAAGTAGCGTCCTTGACTTTCCAAGAGCAGTTGAAGACAGCATCGATAGACCTGACCGCGTGAAGGTGTATCACCTGCTTGATGAGGCCGAGCCTTTCTCTGAGGTCAATGGCGGCGCAATCTCGCGCTGGGCCGCAAACGTACTACGAGATAGCGAAGAGACGATCATCTGCCCCGATTACGATAGCTCGTGGAGTTTTGACGAAAAGCGTCTCCAAAAGCTGTCGAATTGGCAGAGAACGGATATCATTCATCCGATCTTGTACCGTATGCCATGGATGTTACAGAAGGCTTTCTACCTTCGCCTCTTTAGGCCTCTCTTGAAGCAGATGAAGTCCGGTGACATCCTGTACGTTCACAATCGTCCGGAGTGTGCTTCGGTGCTCAGCACCGTGGCTGCGAAGTACGGCATCACCGTAGTGCTTCACATGCATAACTCGCATCTCACGGTCGCGAAGTCTTCGCAACTTCGAGCGCTGAAGCATACGCCCATCGTCTTTGTAAGCACTTTCCTGCAGCGTGAGATCGAGCAAAAGTTCCCAGGTCACTTTGCTCGAACCTATGTCGTTTACAACGGCGCTGATGTTCAGCGTTTTTATCCTGCGCCATTTCGAGATAGCAAGCGGACGACTGTCGTTTATACAGGTCGCCTGATTGGTTACAAGGGTGCGCACATCCTTCTGGAAGCGATGCGGTTACTGCAGCAGAGAGGTGTCGATATCCAGTGCCGGATTGTCGGCGGATCATGGTTTGGTAAGAGTCGGACAACCGCTTACATGAAGAGCCTTCGACGCAATTGTCCGTCCAACACCGAGCTTGTAGGCTACAAGGCCGGCGCTGAGTTAGCGGAGATACTCCGCGAATCAGATATTTTCTGCTGTCCCTCCATCTGGAACGATCCATTCCCCCTGGCTCCCATTGAGGCTATGGCCACGGGATTGCCTGTAGTTGCATCCCGTGTTGGCGGCATTCCAGAGGCTTTACAGTATGGCGGTGGTTTGATGGTTCCTCCCAAAGATCCCTCAGCACTGGCCGATGCAATGCAGGCGCTTACGGAAGACTCCGATTACAGACTGCGGCTTCGAGAAGAAGGCATCCATGCAGCAGACCGCAAATTCCGCTGGTCGAATGTGCGCGAACAGTATGAGACGGTCATCGAAAAGGTATCTGCATGAGTAGTGGTAGTTCGGACCATGGGCTCAGATCCAGTGTTGGCTGGATGTTTATTGGGCAATGCAGCGGATATGTGCTCCGTGTCGTTTACTTCATCCTTATTGCGCGAGCGCTGGGAGTGGTTGAGTACGGCGCGGTTGCCGCTGCATTCGCGTTCGTAAGCCTTGGCGCACAGTACAGCCGTCTGGGCTCAGGTATGGTGTTGCTGCGGTACGTTTCTGCTGATCGACCGCAGTTCAGCGTGTATTGGGGAAATGTTCTAGCCACTACGCTTGCTGCAAGTGGCATCATCACGCTGGTGTTTACGCTGGTTGCTCCGCATATCCTCGACGCGAAGAGTGTTGGTCTTGTAGCTTTCACGGCTGCCGCAAGCTGCGTCTTCGAGCAAATCACAATCAGCACAACCCAGGTATTTCAGGCCTTCCAGCGAATGGGATTCACGGCTGGCCTCAACTTGCTCACTTCACTGTTCCGAACAATCGCTGCGGCGGGCCTTCTGCTCACGGTTCATCATGCAACGGCGAAGGAGTGGGTGATCCTTTCGATGATTGTCTCCGCCCTCGCAGCTGCGATTGGTGTCACCGCGGTTACGGTCTGCTTTGGGCGGCCAACTCTAGATCTGAAAGTCTTCCAGTCCAGAGCGGGCGAGGGCATTGAATATGCCTTCGCAGCGTCCACAAACAGCGCTTACGACGACCTCGACAAAACCATGCTGAGTCACTTCGGCATGACCGCCGCAGTAGGCATCTACGCCATGGCTTACCGTGTGATCGAGATGGCCACCGTACCAATCACCTCGATCCAACTCGCAGTTGAGCCACGTCAGTTTGCTCTCGGAGAGGAGGGCGTACTCGAGTCGGCGGCACTCGGTAAGCGTCTACTCTCAAAGTCGGTACTGCTTAGTTTGGCCACAGCGGCCATCCTGTTCGCGGCTGCACCCGTGCTTCCCTTATTAGTGGGCAAGAACTTTAGCGAGTCCGTGAGCGCACTGCGGTGGCTCTGCCTGATCCCGTTATTTCGCAGTGTCCACCACTTAACGGGGAGCGTATTGACCTGCTCGGGAAAACAGCGCCTCCGAACAGCCAACCAGCTCGCGACAGCAGCCTTCAACTTTCTATTGAACCTTTGGATGATTCCTCGCTTCGGCTGGGTCGGGGCCGCGTGGGCATCGCTATTGAGCGATGGAGCGCTCGGATTGATGAACTGGTTGACCCTGCGCCACGTTCTGCGCAAGAAAATCAGCCGGGATCTTGCAGCCACTGCACCAAGCCTGGCACCGCCTGTCATCTCGATCGTTATCCCATACTTTAATCAGGAGATGTATCTTCGCCACACGGTCAACAGTGTGAAAGCTCTGAGCTATCCCCATGTCGAAGTAATTGTGGTTGATGATGGTTCTACCGTCTCCGCTGCAAGTGTCCTGGAGGGTATAGATTCTGTGCAGATCGTCCGTACGGCTAATCGCGGTGTCTCTGCGGCACGTAACCTCGGGGCGAAGCTTAGCTCGGGCGACTACTTCATCTTCCTTGATGCAGACGATTTGCTAGAAAGTTCCGCTATCGAAGCGCATCTCAAGTTGCTCGAGAGGTCGCCCAAAGCTTCGATGAGTTTCGGCGCCACGCAGATCATCAGTGCGACCGGGAAGATTCTGGTGAAACCCCACGTTTGCAGGCCTCGCCGCGACTACCTAAGGTCTATGCTGGTGAGCAACCCAGTCGCCTGCCCGGGGGCGGCTATGATCTCGAAGGAGGCGTTCCATCGGGCCGGCGGCTTTGACGAACGTTTCAAGATGGCTGAGGACTATCTGCTCTTTCTTCGTATCGCTGCCCGTGAACAGATCGTTCGCCACGCCCATTGTGTGATTTCGTATCGAAGTCATCCCGCAGGTGTCTCTCAGGACAAGGCTGCAATGCTTGCGAGTACCTTGACTGCGCTTGACCTGGTAAAAAGTGATCTGAGCGCCGAAGATCAAAAGTATCTGCAGCACGCTCGTTGGCGTTGGAGACACGAGTATGAGGAGAATAAGGGTCTTCGTTTTGCTTGCAAACGTTTTTATTGCAAGTTGCATGCCATGATGACAGTTCCCGTTTCTGCTTACTTTGGGCGCGAATAGATAAATCTGGCCTGGGAGTGCTTGTTGAATATCGTCATCGTAAACGATAGCGCCACAATCAACGGTGGTGCCGCGAAGGTTGCTCTCACGGAGGCAAAAGCTCTTGCGGAGTGCGGACACAAGGTGCACCTGCTGTGTGGGGCAGGACCCATTGCTGCAGATCTTGCGAGCACTCGCAACCTGGTTATCCATCAACTTGATATTCCCGATATCAACGTCGATCCGAGTCGGATTCGCGCCATGAGCTTGGGTCTCTGGAACCCAGGTGCGCACAGATTTACCCAAGAGCTACTTTTGTCGCTCGACGCGACGCAGACAGTAGTACACGCTCACAGTTGGACGAGGGCGCTTACGTCGAGCGTCCTGCAAGCCGCGCTCGAAAGTAGGTGTTCTGTTGTACTCACGTTGCACGACTATCTGATGGGTTGTCCGCAAGGAACATTTTTCCAACAACGTAAAGGTTGTCCCTGCACACTCGTGCCCATGGGCATTTCCTGCCTTGCAAGTAATTGTGACACCAAGGGCTATACGCACAAACTCTGGCGTGCGGGTAGAAAGTTTGTGCAGGACAAGGTCAGCGGAGCTCCACGAAATATTCGGAACTTCATCTATCTCTCGAACGCATCGTTGAATCAACTGAAGCCGTACTTACCCCCCGATGCAAACTACTACCGCCTGCCCAATCCGATCGACGTACAGCGACTCACACCTGCGGCCGTCGAGCGTTCCGATATATTCTGCTTTGCTGGTCGTTTCGTTCCGGAGAAGGGCGCGCTGTTGTTCGCGCAAGCGGCCCAGGCGCAAGCCATATCGGCGCGCTTCATCGGTGACGGTCCGCAGAGAGATCAGATCGTTCGCATTATGCCCTCGGCGCAGATGTCCGGCTGGATGAATAGCTGGGACTTATCGCGAGCGCTTCGCGACGCCCGTGCTCTTATCTTTCCATCTGTATGGAATGAAGTGCTCGGCCTTACTGTTCTCGAAGCCGCAGCTCAAGGTGTGCCTTCAATCGTCCCTAAAGGGTGTGGCGCTGAGGAGTCTGTTCTCGATGGCATCACGGGACTTCACTTTGAGAGTGGTAACGCGAGCGACCTGGAAGCAAAGATCTCCATGCTGAAAGATCCGGTGTTCGCGGCAAAGCTCGGTCGCGAGGCGTATGAAACATTTTGGTCCACGAAGGAATGGACCATGGCGAAACATATAGAAAATCTTGAAGCAATCTATGGAGAGATCCTCGAGAAGCGCCAAAGTTAGGCCTTCGATACTAGCGACTTTCCTCGAGGAGACTTTTCATTCCTTGCGCGAAGTTCTGCAGGCGCATGGTTCGCTTTGAGAGTAGTTCTAGCCTGAGTCGGAACATCGCTGCGTTTTCTTCCGAAGAATTGCCGCAGAACGACTGATAGGAACTGCAGGTTGCCCACCAGGTATCTTTTCCAAAGTCTTCGGGGTTCGATACAGAGGCGCCACAGCCACTCGCAGCCAGCTCTCTGCCAGAATATCGGTGCTCGTTTGGTAAAGCCTCCAACCAATTCGAAGCTGCCACCCACACCGATCATTACCTTGGCTCGTACGTGCAGGTGTTCCTCGATCCAGTACTCAGCCTTCGGCGCCCCGAGAGCTACAAAAACGATGTCGGGATTGGCAGCATCGATACGATCCGATACTTCTTTATCCAGCGCAGAATCTTCATCGAACCCAAACGCAGGACAGTCGATTCCAGCCACGATCAGGCCGGGATAACGTGCGCTCATGCGTTCCATGGTCGCTTCTGCTGCCCCGGGTCGGCCACCCAGAAAGTACACGCTCTTGCCGTAGATTGCCGCCTCTTCACAGAGCCGCACCATCAACTCAGTTCCATTGACGCGACCGCGCAAAGACTGGCCCAGCGCAGACGCTACCCAAAGCAAGGGGACGCCATCTGCAGTGCTCACCGAGGCGTTCGCGATCAGCCTCGCAAGGCGAGGTTCGTTAGCGGCAAGGGTAACAAACTGCGCGTTCACGGTGACGACTTGCTGGCATCTCGCGCACGGGTCGCTCGCGAGTTGCAGAATCTCTTGAACTGTCTCCGGCAAAGACAGTGGATCGAGAACGGTCTTCCCAATCGTCACACGCTTTCGTGGCTTGATAGCTATACTCACAGTTCCTCCATCTTCAGTATCACAGCCCCACGACGGGAGTATGTCGGCAATAAGCCACCTACATCGCTTTCATCTAAAGATGATTACGTTCACGCTCAACGGAGGTAGCACCACTTCAGTGCCATCATGCCACGATGGCATTCTGGTCATGACAGGCCCAGCTTGCCAGTCGCCACTGCGGCTGCGATCATACTGCCGTTTGCCATAGCTCCATACCTCCACCGCATCTCCCGCCCGCCGCTCAGCGAGCCGCACCGGTACCGCATGCTCATGATCGGCATCCCGGTTTATCAATAACACCGCATAGGACCCATTGTGGGTTGCAGCATAGGCCGCCAGCCATGGAGCCCCTGCCGCGTCGGTTTGCACACGCAGCATATGCTCGCCGTCCTTTACGAAGCCGCTCTGCGAGAGAATCTGAAATCCTCTCGCGGCCGGCATCAGGTCACCTGGTTTAAGCCCCACTTGCACCTCTCCGACATTTGCGGTAGAGCCCGTATACACCAGCGCGGTATTACCGCAACCCGACCACCAGTTGTACGCAGACTCCCCCTTTGCATCGTAGTTATATGTCGAGCACACGGCTGTTTCGCCTTGCGCTTGCCACGTTGCGAACTCGACGCCCGCTTGCATAAACTCAGCGATTTGTATTGCCGTGAAAAGCGGCATCACTGCACCCATACTCTGTTTCGACCACTGATTGCCGCTCTCTTCTCCATTCCATTCCGTCACCCATATTGCTCCTGAAGGCTTCCCCGCATTCAGCAGTTGCGTTTGAAAAGAAAGCAGCGTCCCTCGCACCTGTGTGCCTGCGTCTACACGCTCTTGATAGAGAGTGGATCCATCCGTAATTGGATCGACGATCGGATATGAATGGAGTATCAGTGCATCAAACTTCGCCTGCTTTAACAACGGAACCTGATAATGCACTAGCGGGTCGTACCCTGGATTAGGCCCTGCTGACGGTACGGCAATCCGCACAGTTGGATCGACTGCTTTTATTGCTTCGTAGAACTGTGGTTCATATGTCGTATAAGTTGACAGTTCATGCCCATGCGACTTGAAGTAGGGGTTCGGATGCAGGTCAATGTTTGGGCCATCATAGGAGTACTGTTCGTTCCCAATCTCCCATCGATTGATGCCGTACTTCCGCTCTTGATTGGCGAAACTTACGAGGTCTGCCCCATTACGTTGCGCGCTTCCGCCGTCATCGCAACTCGGTGGATTGCTCCCATAGTTGACTGTCATATCCACATCGAGCCCCAACGGTTTCGCAACCGCCTCCATCATGTGTTGCAAAGTGTTGCTCGTTGTACCCGTTCGAGATGGCGTGGTTTGCCCATCTACTGCCGTGCAATCCGCTTTACCGCCTCGCCAGTTGTCGGCATCCGGAAAGCCACCTCCCGTATAGCGAAGCGCAGTCACTCCCGCAAGTTTCAATCCTGTCAGCAGCGCTGCCAGCGGAGCAGGGGAGAGGTCCTGGTTCGCATCGACATAGCCAAGCACATCGCGATGGATAACCCCGAGCCGGAGCGGTAGCACCAGAACCCCTCCAGCGGGTGGAGAAGATAACTTCGGCTTGAAGTCATCTCCTACTTCAGCTGCACTCCACGCTCGGTTTGCGATCAGAGCTTTTGCAATCGACATCTGCTTGCCGGTCTCGCAACATCCAGGAAATAGCTGGTAGTAAAAAATTGCGTCGTCCAGCAACTCCTTATACGATACCTTCGAACGCAATGTCCCGTCGACGTAAAGAGAGAGTTCACCCTCATTCCACGTCATCACGATCCGATGCCAGCTATCGCTTCGCAGATCGCAATGTTCTACATGAAAGCTTTCTCCAAGTCGTGTCCTAAATGAGCCACGAACGCAAAGCTCCTTCGAGTCCGTTTTTTGCAAGACCTCCACAGCCACGCTCGACTTGCCATCGATTGCCGTCATGGACTCTGCCATGAGCGGATAGCCGCCGGCGTCTGCGTTGAGCCAGAGGGCCAAGGTTCCAGCGTGTTTATTGAGGAATATTCCCTGCTGCTCAAGTTTTGCCTGGCTGTCGAGTGTCTGTGCTGCGTGCTCGCCATCCGGTACGGGGCCTGCCACGCCGCCTTGGATACCAAGACCGTGCGTAAAACCATGCGCTAATGGCCACGCGCCAAGATAATCAAACCCCAGGTCATCGCTCTGTTTTTCGCAAAGGGCCCAGTAGGCAAATACCCCAGGCTCGGTTTCATAAAAAGAGTCGTAAGCGGACTGGCATGCATTGGCTCGCGGTAGTTCCATTGCAGGCTGCTTGGAAGCAGATGACTGGGAGGACGCGGATGCCACGCCTAAAGCGAAGAGGCAATAAGCAATGTGAGCGGCTTGCAGTAACTTTCTCAATACTGATCCTTGAAAGGCTCTGGTGTTCGGCGAGAGTAATCGCCCGGTGTCGCGAAGAGATCGGCAAGAAGTGGAACCATCGGTTCCGTAGAGATTTGAAGAGAAGAAGCGATAACGGCGCTTGGCGCCTGCGGCCAGGGAACTTGCCCGGCCGCAAGCAAAAAGCAAGCCAGGGTTAGATTCCATCCAGTAAATCGGATAGGGTGAGCTTCATTCCGAGCGCGATCACTTCAAGCATATGGAGGGAGATCGACTTACGTCCTCGCTCTACGTCGGAGATAAAACTGCGGTCGATACCGAAGTCTACCGCCATGCGTAGTTGGGTCATGTGGCGCGAACGGCGGAGTTCGCGGAGACGTAGACCAAACCGTGAGCTTATGTCACGGGGAAGGAAATCGACCGACTTGTCGATAACGACGTGAGTAGAGGGTGTGACTCGTGGAAAAAGGGGCCCGTCAGAAATTCGTACACTGCTGGGCCCAGGGGCGACTACATCGTTGCCACGTGGATGACCCGCAGAGCGGATCGTGGCAACCGGAGAGGACGCATACTGTCCCCCTGCATAACCATGCATGTATATACTCCTGGTTTTTTTGTCGTGATTGTTGTGTCGAGCTTTGCTCCTTATTGAATAGGCACTTCATTGGTGCTCAGCGGCGTAAGGCTCGCATTCATTGCACTGCGGTTGATCAAGCCAGCGACGTTACCATGTCGATACCTGGGTTTCATCTTATGACGCAATTCTGATGTTGTTAGCAAAGATATTCTGGTTTTAGCCGTCACAAAGATTCTGATTAGCGTGGTCCACAATTGGACTATGGTGAGCACCTGTTACGGCTGCACTGACAGCGCCACATGCACCGCATGCTGATGGCCACCACCACTCGCTGTCACAAGTACATCGTAGCTGGCGGCGTTCGTATGCGTAGCCACGCAGCCACTCATGCTAAGCGCTGTGGCCAATCCTGCTATGACTAACAATGCTGAAAACAGAGAGTGAGGCATTCTGCGACGCACGCCGCTTGCTGCGAGGAAGGGAAGCAGCAGAATACCAGCCATGACCCCGTAAGTACTTGTCTTCAGGGCGCGATCAGCTGCGATGCTGGTATTAGGCTGTATTGTCAGCTGTGTCTGGACCGTGCTGGAACCTGGTGTTACTGAACTCGGCATAAAGACCGCGCGATAGCTTGTAGGAATACCCGACACGGTGAAGCTCACCGCATATGGGATGCTGCCGGTCGCAGGGCTCACGCTCACTGTATATTGCGCTGTTCCACTGAGCGGGATTGTCTGCGTCTGCGTACCCACGACGGACAACTGGAAGTCCAGCGTTGAGGCAACGACGCTTAGCGGAAACGAAGAACTCCCCAAATTGCCATTTGCATCCTTAGCAGTAACCACTAAGGTGTATGAACCTATAGTTGTAGGTGTTCCGGAAAGTGCGCCTGCAGCTGAAAGGCTCAAGCCCGGTGGAAGCCCCGTTGCCGAGAAGGTATACGGTGCCGTGCCGCCTGCTCCAGCAAACGACCCGGTGTAGCTTGTTCCAACAGTCGCTGCACCGAGCGTCCCCGTGACTGTAATGGTGACAGTGCCAATCCCGGTGCCGTTCAATAAGACGATCTGACTGTTCGCGACCCCGGTGCCGAAGGCGGCAAGGTTGTTGTCGGTCAACGTCAACTTGCCTTGCACTGCGCCATTCGTGGCGGGAGTGAAGGTCACCGCGTAGCTGCAGCTCGCATTGCTGGCGAGCGGAGCCGTGCTGGAAAGTGTCCCGCCAATGGCAGGGCATGTTGTCGCTCCGCCGCTTACCAGGTTGAACCCTGAGGTCAATACAGGGTTTGTGCCACTCCCGGCAGCCAGCGTCAGCGGAGCTGAGCCTATGTTCTCCACTGTGAATACTTGTGCGCCATCTGCAGTGTCGGTCGTTCCTGCCTGCGTGGGCGTCGCGAAGATCACTACCGGGGGTGTTGCAACATCTACAAGCACCACGCGGTTATTGTTGTAGTCCGCGATGTACACGTCGCCGTTTGCAGCCACAGTTACACCGTTGGGTATGTTTAAACCGCTACCCACTGTACGAAGGCTGCCATCTGTGACTGAAATTTCTTTGACAGCATTGTTGTAGGTATCCGTCACATAGACGTTGCCGAGCCCGTCGACAGCCACATCGCGGGGCAGATTGAAACCTGTACCAAGCGTCTGCACTTTGCCCGTCGCCGCCACGATCTCTTTGACGGTCCCATCATTAAGCCCCGCGACGTACACATTGCCGCTACCGTCCACGGCCACCCCTGCAGGCGCGTTGAAGCCGCTGCCTAGCGTGCGAACGCTACCATCGACTGCAACGATTTCCTTTACCGCATTGTTCCCGATGTCTGCGACATACACATTGCCGCCACCATCGACAGCCACACTATTCGGCATCATGAAGCCACTGCCAAGGGTGACCATGCTGCCGTCGGAGGCAAGGATCTCCTTCACAACATTGTTGTAGGTGTCAGCGACATACACATTGCCTGCGCCATCGACAGCTACTCCACCCGGCAGGAGAAAACCACTGCCTAGAGTTTTCGTACTGCCATCGGCTACAACGTACTCCTCGATGGAATCGAGACCGATGCTTGCGGTGTAGACGTTACCGCTGCCATCAACCGCCACGCTGTTTGGCCCGCTGAACCCCTGGCCGACCATACTCTGCGTTCCCGGCAGATACGCGATCTGAGGCCCATAACCATAGCCCTGGAGGTAGCCTGTTGCTACCTCGCTTGTGCCATTCGCCAACACTATCGCCCCATTGCGCGGACCGTTGAAGCGGGGCGAGAATGTGACCACCACGCTGCATGTGTCGCCAGTCGCGTAAGTATGGGCCGCGCCGTTCGTAGTGCAGGTTCCCGTGCCTGCATCGACGAAGTCTTGGTTAATAGCCCCAAGCGTCAACACCTTCACCGTCACCCCGCTCCCTGCAGTGGTAAAAGTGAATGTCAAGGTAGACGGTGCACTCGTATTGCCCGTATTTACGGTGCCAAATGTCACTCCATTTGAGCCCAGTGCCGCCGCAGTATTGTTCGTAGATGGAAGCGGAGCCACAAGTCGCGCCTGCTGAGCGAACGCAGCAGACGCGACGGAAGAGAGTAGAACCAAAGCAGACGGCAGCGCTCTCGCGCGAAGCAAACAGATGTTGAGCATAGTGGTCTTAGTCATGGGGTATCGAACAGTCGTAGAGGTCAGGTTTATCGCCGTAGCTTTACTTCTGTCAGATGCGCCATCAACCACTGTATGGGGAAGGAACGCGGCGTTTGTCGTCCAAAGCCATCACGCCCGCGCTCCGATCGAATCGGAATTGCCTCATCGGTTAGCCGTCACACTTCAGAGACGCCCACAACGATCTAGTAAATCGTATCCAGCAGCAACTGCTTCAAGTAGTTGCCATAGGTGCTTTTACCGAGCTTGGCTGCCAGCTGCTTCAACTCGTCATAGGTGATATATCCCTGCCGATAGGCAATCTCCTCAGGACAAGCCACTTTTAGCCCCTGACGCTGTTCGATCGTCTGGATGAAATTGCTCGCCTGCAGCAGCGACTCGTGCGTGCCCGTATCCAGCCACGCCACGCCGCGACCGAGGATCTCGGTGCGCAGCTGGCCCTTCTCGAGATACCAACGGTTCACATCCGTGATCTCCAGTTCGCCACGCTCGGAAGGCTTGATCGACTTAGCCACATCTACGATCTGCTTGTCGTAGAAGTAGATGCCCGTCACCGCATAACGCGACTTCGGCTTGGACGGCTTCTCTTCAAGAGACAGCACCTTGCGGTCTTTGTCGAACTCCACTACGCCGTAGCGTTCTGGATCGGTCACAGCATACGCAAACACTGTCGCGCCTGCGGTCTGTTGCGCCGCATCCGCAAGCGATTTCGGAAAATCATGCCCGTAAAAAATATTGTCGCCCAGCACTAGACAGCATCCTTCTCCGGCGAGAAACTCTTCGCCGATCAAAAACGCCTGCGCCAGCCCATCAGGAGAAGGCTGCACCGCGTAGGTGATCTTAATGCCCCACTGCTCGCCCGTGCGAAGCAGCTCTTGGAACGACGGCGTATCGCGCGGCGTGGAAATTACCAGCACATCGCGAATCCCCGCCAGCATCAGCGCCGACAGCGGGTAGTAGATCATCGGCTTGTCATAGATCGGCATCAGCTGCTTCGACACCGCCTGCGTCACCGGATGAAGCCTTGTACCCGATCCGCCCGCGAGAATAATCCCTTTCACTTGACCACCTCCGTGCGATCGTTCCGGCCGCTGTAGTTTTGAGTCACCCACTGTTGATAGCTGCCGCTGGTCACGCCATCGACCCACGCCTTGTTCGTCAGATACCACTCCACCGTCTTACGCAGCCCCGTCTCGAAACTTTCCTCCGGCGTCCATCCAATCTCGCTCTCGATCTTGTAAGCATCGATGGCATAGCGCCGATCATGACCAGGTCTGTCCTTCACGCTTGTGATCAGCTGCGCATGCGGCTTGTACTTCGAGTCCGGCACCAGCTCATCAAGCAGCGAACACAGCGTCTCCACAACCTCGCGGTTCGATCGCTGGTTGCATCCACCCACGTTGTACGTCTCGCCGATCCTACCCTTGGCCAACACCGCCGCAATCGCCTTGCAGTGGTCAACCACGAACAGCCAATCGCGTACCTGCATCCCGTCGCCATAGATCGGCAGTGGCTTGCCCGCAAGCGCATGCGTAATCATCAGTGGGATCAGCTTCTCCGGAAACTGATAAGGCCCATAGTTGTTCGAGCAGTTCGTCACCAGCACCGGCAGCTTATACGTGTGCACCCACGCCCGAGCCAGGAAGTCCGACGCCGCCTTGGACGCTGCATACGGGCTGTTCGGAGCATAAGCCGTCGTCTCTGCAAACGCAGGATCGTTCGGCTCTAGCGTGCCATACACCTCGTCGGTCGACACATGCAGAAAACGGAACTCCTTCTGCTCCTCTTCGCTCAACGTCGCCATGTACGCGCGCGCCGCCTGCAGCAGCGTAAATGTGCCATCGATGTTCGTCTTCAGAAACGCCTCAGGCCCCAGGATCGAACGATCGACGTGGCTCTCCGCCGCAAAGTGAACAATCGCCCGAGGCTTGTGCTCAGCCAGCAGCCGGGACACCAATTCTCCGTCGCATATATCGCCCTGCACGAAGGTGTAGTCCGGGCGGTGCTGTACCGTCACCAGCGTCTGCAGGTTGCCCGCGTACGTTAGCTTGTCCAGGTTCACCACCGGACCTAGCTCTTCGCCCAGCCAGTGCAACACAAAGTTGCCGCCGATAAACCCAGCTCCACCCGTTACAAGAATGCCGTTCGTCATGCGTCTCCAAAATCGTCGAGTCGTACTCACGGACATGCATCAACGCGACTGCCCGGAAGCCACTATCTATCATAGGGCTTAGCTCTTCCCAACAGAAAGCTGCACAGTTCGAGGAGGTATCCCCGGGCGCTGCCTTGGAATCTCCACAGGCGATTTGATCTAATGAGTCAACATGGAAATCGTCGACACCCCGCTTCATGATGTTAAGCTCGTCCGACCTAAACGCTTCGGAGACGAGCGCGGCTGGTTCGCAGAGGTCTTCAACGCAAAGAACTTCGCCTCCGCCGATCTCCCCACGAGCTTCGTGCAGGATAACCAATCCTTCTCACGACGCGGCGTTCTGCGTGGGCTCCACTACCAGCTCGGGCAGCCCCAAGGCAAGCTCGTGCGTGTTCTGTCTGGCCACATCTGGGACGTCGCCGTGGACCTCCGCAAAGGCTCGCCCGACTTCGGCAAGTGGGCTGGCTTCGATCTGCGCGGGGATGAGCTTGAGTTTCTCTGGATTCCCGAAGGCTTCGCTCACGGCTTCCTGGTTCTTTCCGAAACCGCCGAAGTCCTCTACAAAACAACCGACTACTATCACCCCGTCGGCGAGCGGTGCGTCCGTTGGGATGACCCCACTCTTGCCATCACCTGGCCCATGGCAGACATCGGTATCCCCGCTGTCTCAGCAAAAGATGCCGTCGGCGCACTTTTGACCGAAGCCGAGTTGCCAGAACCTTACACCTCTTGAATACCGTATGGCGATGGCTTATATGCCATCGCCATACGGATTATCGGCCTTCAATACCCGCAGGCCCGCCCATCAGCTTCGGAAACCAAGTCACCTGGAACGTTGCCGTTGTGTCTTTCTGCAGCCCATTACCCGGAATATAGATCGGTGCCTTCCAGCCCTCGTACTGCACCGTCGCGTTCAACTCCAGGTCGTGGTGGAACCGCTTCACCACGTTCACAATTAACTGGTTCTGCGTTGTTCCGCCCGGAATAAAGTCCTTCGGCGTCTTCTTGTTGAGATACTCCACCTGTACCCATTCGTTTCCCGATAGGTGATACGTAAGCCACGCTTGCCCGCCCTTGGCCTCGCGTCCAATCCAGTCGCCCATCAGATAACCCTTGTTCGTATACCCCTGCGTCTGGATCGTCTCGTAATAATTGAAATACCCACCGATGCTGCGCAGCGTCGAGGTGTCCGTACTGCTAGCTTCCACACGGAAGTCGAGCTTTGGCAACTTGGGAAACTGAGTGATGTATACACCTGGCCTATACGCTGCACGGCGTGGAGCACTTGGGGGCGTCACATCGTCGTGGGCAATCGAGTCCGTATATAGCGTCACGTACTTGCGCAGGTAGGGAAGCCGCCAACTGAAATTGAATTCGCTGTACCTCGCCCCTGGGTCCAGCGCGGTGAACTTTTCGTTGTAGTTATTCTGCAAGTCGCTCAGAGAGAAGAAACTGCGGAGAAACGTGTGCAGTGTGATGGGCTCATGTCCCTTGCCGCCCCAGATCACCGATCGCGCAAACCCGATCCTCACATTCGTCGTTGGCGCAAAACTCACTGTCTCTGAATGAAACCAAGGCGAGTTGGGGTCCGTGTGTCCCTTCAGCGATCCCACTATGAAGTCATATCGAAACGGACCCGTCACGGCAGAGAGAAAGGGAATATGGAGCGGTTCCACGCGGTTGACACGGAACGAGTAGATGTCCTGCGCATTGTTGCTCAACCCCATCGCGCCACCATAGCCTGGTCCGTTCCATGTGTCCGACTTTCCACCTGAAACTTCGTGTCCCAGCACATGGACGGACAGCGTCGCTTCCTGTAGCTGAAAGGTGTTCACTGACGCAATCGGCCCCGTGGGGATTGTCGCTTGATTCAGGTTGTAGCCGGAGTAGGGAACAAGATCGATCGCTGACAACTGCGCCATCAGCGCCTGCGAATACCCGACAGCCGATGGAGAGTGTTGATATTCGCCGCGCACGTAGAGCGAGAACGGGCCGGCTTCGTTCACCGTTGAAAAGCCAAGCTGGCTGTTGAAGCCCGGCTCGTAGGGCCGCCCATAATCGTTCACAACGGTCTGCCCGAGATGATAGCCATCGCGAAGAGACTGGCCGCCGATGCCCATCGCCCGCGCATATACCGAATCCACTCCATATAGCCGTCCGCGTCCCTCGCCTGTCTCGGTTGCCTCCTGCACGACGTAGGCCTGTAGCTTTGCAAGGATCGAGATGGCCTCATCATTGCCATCGGCCATAATCTGCGGAGTTGCCTGTTCCAGCGTGTGCAGCAGACCGCGCCGCGTCCACGGCCGCATGCCGATGAAGGACGTATCCAGATAGCCCATCGAGTACAAACGCAACGCCAGCGGATACACCGTGCTATCTACCGGAATGTAGGTCGATCCCAGTTGATCGGCGTGCTTGTTGATTGGCAGCGGATCGTAGTGCGCCAGCTTCATGAACATCGATTCCTGAGCAGCCTTAGGAGCCGCGGCTGCCATGTTGCTCTCTGCCGCAGTTCCCGCAGAAGGTCCCTGCGCCAGCGCGACCGAGGCACTCAGGAGAGGAAGAAAAAGAGATACAGAAAGCTTTCGTCGGGACCGCAGGGCCATCGAGGCAAAGGAGAATTGCATGGCGTTAGTCTATCGCTTTCGACCCCACTTCGCTCCCTGTTCGGACATCCGTCAACACCGTAGGCGTCAAGTCCGCAGCTCTTGCTGTTATGCTCGCCTTCAGCCTTATGTTCACCTTCATGCCATCCACAAAGTCGGTCTTGCCCTGGTTTGGGCGAGCCATGTCGTGCGTTTCACTATGCGCCGTGATGCTGACTGTGGTGCGCGCGCAGCGGCCGGTCGTTACTGTCTCGGCGACCGGAACAGCGCAGTTCAAGGCCGTGCAGAAGGCCATCGACGCTATGCCTGCGACTGGAGGTGTGATCGAGATTGCGCCCGGGATCTACCGCGAGAAGCTGCATATCACGACGAATGGCATTGAACTGCGCGGTCTGGGGCGAAAGCCGGAGGACGTGGTGCTGACGTGGGACGATGGTGCTCGCTACGTCGGTGGAACGAGGAACTCAGGCAGCGTGAATGTGACTGCCGATGACTTTCGTGCCGAGAATCTCACAATCCAGAACGACTTCGAGCGGACGCACGATCGCAGCGAGGAAGGCTCGCAGGCGGTGGCGCTGATGCTCTCTGGCGATCGCGCGGTGTTGCGTCATGTGCGACTGCTGGGGTTTCAGGACACGCTGTACGCGAACAGTCGAACTTGTCATGATGCGGGCGACAAGCCTTGTCAGGCTTCGCGGCAGTTGTTTGAAGATTGCTATATCGAAGGCCACATCGACTTCATCTTCGGGGATGCGAAGGCGGTATTCAATCGATGCGAGATTCATGCTGTTGCGCATCAGATGGTAACGATCACGGCGCAGAGCCGACTGACTCCGCAGGAGGATTCGGGATATCTGTTTCTCAACACGACGCTGACCGAAGCGGATGGAGTTGGACAGTTGTATTACGGACGACCTTGGCGCGCTTCTTCGCGGGTCTATTTTGTGGATACCAAGTTGGCGAAGGGAACTGAGCTGAATCCAGCAGGTTGGCTCGAATGGGGCGGACGATTGGCGACCAGCGATTATGCCGAGTTCGGAACGGTGAGAGCGGATGGAAGACCGGACGATGTCAGCGGACGGATTTTCTCGCGGCAGCTGACGGCGGATCAGGCGAAGGCGCTTTCGGTGCAATCGTGGCTGGCGGGCAGTGATGGATGGAAGCCTTAGTACCCCCTCCCCCCCCCCCTATACTTTTATGCTCAAAGTACTCATTTGGCTGAGGTTAGGTCTCGGGATATTTGCCATTTGTCTGACAGTGTGACCCGCCATCTCAGGGAAAGTTCTGACGAGGCTTTTTGTTTCGCGCTTACAGCGTTCTGGCCCCATATCGAATCATCACCTGAGCCTTCGGCCGTGAGGCTGGGCAATAGACGAAAAACTTGTAGAAGGTTTTGTTTTTTCTCTCTATATCCAGTTTAACAAACTGGACTGGGTGAACATGCAATTTTTATCTCGAATGGAATGATGAGGTTAGGTGGTTTAGGGGCTTGACAGGTTTTCCGTCGGATTGCTCGAGCTGTAGCAAAAGGAAACGCCCCATGCGTGGGCATGAGGCGTTTCAAATTTCGTTCGGAATCGATTACTTGGTCGTCGCGACCTCGTCGCTGGTGGGGGAACCGGCACCGAGGCCTAGCTTGTTGAGAGCGCGCGCGTCGGGTGTGAGGCGGGTCTGCCAGCCATTATCGCCCTGAAGCTTCGCCATGGCGGCGGAGGTCTGCGAGTCCCACGAGCCTGTCGGTTCGCCGGTGAGGTAGCCCTGCTTGATGAGGGCGGTCTGGATCTCGGTGGCGCGCTCGGACGAGATGCCGGCGACGCTGGTGTGCACGGACTTGTGCAGCTTGCTGCCGGATCCCAGCTTGACGCTCGCGTGCGTGTGGTTGCGCGGGCGGGGCTTGGCGAAGGCTGCGGTGGCGGGAAGGACAGCGAGCAGGAGTCCTGTGGTGACGAATTTTGCGTGCGAGTTGCGCATCGTTCGGTGGTTCCTCCGGGGTTGAAGTGGTCGAGGCTGTCCGGCCACTTGTTAGAGGGTAGTGAATTGGGGCGGATGGTGCAAGTGGGTGGTGTACCTCTTTTGGGGAGGGTGAAAGACAGTGAGGAGACTCGAGTGAGTAGACAGGAGTGAAAAGCGGAGGGCGCGGATTGCTCCGCGCCCTTGCTCACTGCGATGATTCGGGTTTGTTTACGGCAAGGTTCCGCCTACGAGGTTGTCGCCGTTGTCCTGGGTGGAGCTGCGGACTACGAAGACGACGTCGTCGCCGGACTTGAGGCCGTTGGTGGCGGCCTGGAAGCTGCCGGTGTCGGTGACGGGTTTGTGGTTGATTTCAGTGATGATGACGCCCTTACCGAGGCCGATGCCTTCCGCGAAGGAACCGGGTTTGACGCTGGTGATGATGACGCCTCCCTTGAGCTTCAGCTTGGTGGCCATAGGAGCGGGCAGGTTCTGCACGGTGATGCCGATGGTCTGAGCACCTACGTCCACGGCATCGGGCGTGTTGCTGTCGTCGTCGCTGGCTCCACCGTCAAGGTTGGCGAAGAGCTTGGCGCGGTCCGCGATGCCGACCTCAGCCGTCTCACGCTTGCCAGCGCGGAGGTAGGTGAGCTTCACGTTCGTGCCGGGCTTCTTCTGCGAGATGATGGCTACGAGCTCGTCGCCGTTCTTGATGGTCGCGCCGTCGATGGCCACGATGACGTCCTTCGGCTGGAGGCCAGCCTTGGCTGCCGGGCCGCCGGGGGTGACGACCGAGACGATGACGCCGCCGTTCGCTGCGCCATACATGCGGTTCACCGCCGAGGAGGTAGCGGCCTGGAACTGGATGCCGATGCTGCCGCGGGTGACGCGATGGTCGGGGCTGATGAGCATGTTGTAGACGTTGATGATGGTGTTGGAGGGCATCGCAAAACCGATACCTTCGGAGCCAGCAGACTGGGTGTAGATCGCGGTGTTCATGCCGATGACTTCACCCGCCATATCGACGAGCGGACCACCGGAGTTGCCGGGGTTGATGCTGGCGTCGGTCTGGATGAACTTCTGGAACTGGTTGGTGGCTACGCCGCCGGGGCCGGGAGCTTCGTCGATGGAGCGGTTCTTGGCCGAGACGATGCCGGCTGAGACGGTCTGCGAGAGGCCGAAGGGGCTGCCGATGGCAAGTACCCAATCGCCGACCTGAGCGCCGTCGGAGTTGCCGAGTTTGACGGTGGGCAGATCGAGACCCTTGGGGTCGATCTTGATGACGGCGATGTCGGTGTCCTTATCGACGCCGACGACGGTTGCGAGGCGACCGGGATCGCCAGCCACGTCATCCTGCGGGTCGGTGGAGAGCTTGACGTAGATCTTGTCGGCCTTATCGACGACGTGATTGTTGGTGATGATGTAGCCACGCTTGTCGACGATGTAACCGGAGCCGAGGGCACGGCGCGTGCCGCCACCGCCACCATCGTCGTCACCGCCGTTAGGGTTGCCGCCGAAGAAGTGGTTGAAGAAGTCCTGCATGTTGTTGTTGTCGCCGCCGTTGTCGTCACCGTTGCCATCGGGAGCGGGGATAACCTGTCCGCGACGACGAGAACGCGAGTTAGCGGCCTGCTTCGGGGTGGACTCCGTGTTGATGTTGACGACGGCTGGGCCCACCTGTTTGACGATCGAGGAGAAGCCGTTGGAGAGGGTGACGGGGTTGGGGACGACGAGGGGACGAGCGTCGCTCGAGTCCACCTTTTGCTGATGGGCGCTGACGCTGCCGGTGAGTGCGGAGCCTGCCACGATTCCAACCGTTAGAACGCCGAGCAGGCCGAAGGTGGTAGGCATGTGGCCGCTGCGAACCTTAGTCCAGATGGAGCGGCCGAAGTTTGTCTTTGATTCCATGAGAGTGTCTTCCTCGTGTTGTCCGGCTGATTATGCCTGATCCGTCTAGTTATTTAGTTATTGAGCACATGCTCTCGTACTTCCGGGTACGGACAGGCGTTGTCCCCAGCTTGGAGAGATGTTGAGTACAGCCCCCAGGTTGCGTGCGCTCTTTGCGCCCGCAGAAAGGGGTTTTCGGTACAGCACTAGGATAGACGCGAATGGTGGAGAAAGGTGAGTGAGGCGGGGTTGAGGGAGTAGGGTCCGTGGTGGAGATGTGGGAGAGGGTGGAGGAGGCGCGGAGAGCGTCGGGGTTCTTCGGCTGCGCCCTGCGGGGCTCCGCTGAGAATGACGGAGTTCTCGTCCCAGCAGGCCTTGAGGGCGAGGCTAGGGGGCGAGGTAGACGGTTTCTCCGTTGAGGACGGTGCGGAGGACTTGCGTGTGGAGGATTTGCTGCGGGGTGGAAGTCGTGAGGTCGTGGTCGAGGACGACGAAGTCCGCCAGGTAGCCGGGTGCGAGGATGCCTTTGCGCTTTTCTTCGAACTGCGCGAAGGCGGAGGCCTGCGTATAAGCGTAGATCGCCTGATGGATGGTGAGGCGCTGCTCGGGGTGGAAGGTCTGGGTATCGGCCTCGTTGCTGCGGGTGACGGCGGAGTAGAGGCCGCGGAAGGGGCTGATGGATTCGACGGGGTAGTCGGTGCCGAAGGCGAGGGTGACGCCGTGGTCCAGGAAGGACTTCCAGGCGTAGGCGTAGTTGCTGCGCTCGGGGCCGAGGCGCTGCTCGGCCCAGGCCATGTCGGTGAGGAGGTGGGATGGTTGCATCGAGGCGATGATGTGGAGCTGGTGGAAGCGGTCGAAGTCGGCGGGGAGCAGTACTTGTGCGTGCTCGATGCGGAAACGGTCTCTCGTTAGCAGCTCGTTCTCGCAGGGAGTGGGAGGCTTTCTTGGGAATGGACCGGTGTGTGCGCTGTAACACTTACCCAGGGCCTGAGAGAATTCGGCAATACGAAAGGCGTCCAGTGCAATCGTGTTGGCGTTGTCTCCAATGGCGTGGAAGCCTAGTTGGAGTCCTGCGTCAGCACGATCGGCCGCCATCTGGGTGAGCTTCGTTTGGTCGTAGCGTGGGAGGCCGGAGTTGGTAGGGTCGTCGGCGTAGGGTGCGGCGAGGGCGGCGGTGCGGGAGCCTAATGAGCCGTCCATGAAGCCCTTGAGCATGGCGGTTTTGAGGAGCGGGTCGTTGAGGTTGTGGTGGGCGCGCTCGGCTTTGAGGGTGTCGAGGGAGTCGTTGAAGGTGAGCCACTCGGAGACGCGGAGGTGGAGGGCGTGGTCGCGCTCCATTTGTTCGAGGACGAGGAAGTCGTCCCAGTCGGAGAAGTCCTGGACGGAGGTGACGCCGTGGGTGAGGGCGTCGTCGATGGAGAGCTGCAGCGCGCGTCGGCGGGTGGCGGCGTCGGGCTTGGGGATGTGGGCGGTGACGAGGGCGCGGGCGGCGTCTTCGCGGAGGATGCCGGTGGGGTTGCCGTCATCGTCGACGTCGATGCTGGAGCCTTGCGGAGCGAGGGTTTTGCCGGTGATGCCTGCGGCGCGGAGGGCGGCGGTGTTGACGACGGCGATATGGCCGTCGGTGCGCTCAAGGTAGGCGGGGTGATCGCCGGTGACGAGGTCGAGGTCGTGCGCGGTGGGGAGACTGTGGGAGGCCCACTTGGTGTGGTCCCAGCCGCCGCCCTGGATCCACTGGCCGGGGGCGAGGGTGGCGGCGTAGGTTTTAATCTTGTCCTGCATGGCGGCTAGTGAGGGGATGTTGTCGAGGTCGACGGAGAGCTTTTGCTGGCCGGCTCCGGCGATGTGAGTGTGGGCATCGTTGAAGCCGGGCAGGACGAAGGCGCCGTGGAGGTCGACGAGTTTTGTGGTTTTGGGGTCGGCGCAGTGTCTGACGGTGGCGTTGGTCCCGGTTAGGAGGATTTTGCCGTTGGCGGAGGAGAGGGCTTCGACGCGCTGCGGGGCGTCGCGCTGGTCGCGGGGCTGGAGACCGACGCCGGTGAGGATGTTGCCGTTGTAGAAGACAGTGTCGGGGGTAGTACATTGCTGGGCGGACAGTGGCGCGGCGCAGAGTGCGAAGGCGAGCAGAAGGGGTTTCATTGGGGATGAGTGTAGCTGTGGAGAGGTTGTTGAGGTTGAAAAAGGTTGAGCGGAGTGTGGTGAGGTCGAGGGCGTCAGAGTTCTTCGGCTGCGCCCTGCGGGCTTCGCTCAGAATGACGGGGTGTGTGGGTGGTTCGGTGAAGCAGGTCCTTCGCTTGCACCCCAACGAACAAAGAATGTTCGCCGGGGGGCCCGCCTGCGCTCAGGATGACAATCTCAGAGCGCAGAGCAGAGCTAGGAGCTTGCCAGCTGACAGGCGTCGAGGAGAAGGAGGAGGATGCGGCGGAGGGCGAGGTCGCGGCCGGTGGGGTCGTAGGATTCCTGGAGGGTGTGGATGCCGGTGGCGGTGCCACCGGTGCCGATGGCGAGGGCGGGAATGCCGAGCGAGAGGGGGAGGTTGGCGTCGGTGGAGCCGATGTGGGGTTCGGTGGGGATGCTGAGGTGGCGATCGACGGCGCGGAGGCTGCGGGCGAGCGGGTCGGTCGGGGCGAGGGAGCCGGCGGGGCGGTCTCCGATGCGGGAGACCTGGAGGCCGAGTCGGAGCGGAGTGGCCACGTCGCGGTTTTCGGTGGCGAGGGTGCGGGAGAGTTCGTTGAGGATGGCGAACTCCATGCGGTCGAGGCCGATGGCGGAGGTGGAGCGGAGGTCGAGTTCGGCGGAGGCGGATTCGGGGATGGAGTTGACCGAGGTGCCTCCGGCGATGGTGCCGATGTTGAGGGTAGAGCGGGCGCGGGTGGGAAGGCCAGTGGTGCTGCTGAGCGGCAGGTTCGCTACTGAGATAAGAGCTGAGGCGAGGGCGAGGATCGGGTTGGGGCGACCGGCGTCGGCCCAGGAGTGGCCGCCGGGGCCGGTGGTGGTTACGCGGAGGCGGCGGCTGCCGAGAGCGCGGTCGACGACGGTGGCGGTGCCGCTGCCTTCGAGGGCGATGGCGTAGCGGATGCGTTTGGCGTAGGGCGAGTCGGTGAAGAGGTGGCGCATGCCTCGGAGGTCTCCGGGACCTTCTTCGCCGGTGTTGGCGCAGAGGAGGATTGTGGTGGCAGGCGTGAGCTCGGCGTGCTGGATGGCGGCGGCGAGGGCGAGCATGGCGGTGAGGCCCGCGCCGTTGTCGCAAGCTCCGGGGCCGTGGATGACCGGATCCTCGTAACGCGGGGTACAGTCGGTGCCGGGCGGAAAGACGGTGTCGAGGTGGGCCGACAACAGGATGACGGGGCCGTCAGGGGCAGCGTCGGCTGAGCGAATTTCGGCGGTGGCGTTACCTTCGGAGTCGATGGCTGGGCTGGTGAGGTTGAGCTTGAGGAATTGCTGCTGAAACCATTGAGCGCGTTGGTCTTCCTGGAAGGGTGGAGCGGGGATGGCGAGGAACTCAAGCTGCCAGTCGAGGAGCTGTTTGGCGTGCAGATGGAGCCAATGAAAGGCGCGATGAACGGCGCGATCGCTGGCAAGTTGCGCGATGCGGCGGTTGTCGGCGGCGGTCAAAGGCTGGTCCCCTCAAGGGAGGGCGTCGGCGGGTAGTCCACTTGTACAAGATACAAGCCGTGGGCGGGGGCTGTGGGGCCGGCGGCGGAGCGGTCGCGTGCTTCGAGGATGCGGGGCAGGTCTTCAGGGGTGAGTGCGCCGCGACCGATGTCGGTGAGGGTGCCGACGAGATTCCGTACCATGTGGTGCAAAAATCCACTGCCGGTGACGCGGTAGATGAGTAGACCCTGTTCGCGAGTGAGGGTGGAGGTGTAGAGGGTCTTGACGGGGTTCGGGCCGGAGGAGCCGGAGTTGCGGGCGCTAAGGTCGGGATCGGCAGCGGCGAAGGAAGTGAAGTCGTGGGTACCGAGGAGAAGCGTGGCGGCTTGCTGCATGGGTTCGAGTGCGAGCGGCCAGCGGCAGTCCCAGACGTAAGGAGCGAGGAACGGCGAGCAGATGCGATCGGGGGTGCGTGACTCGGGGCCGGGAGATTCGGCGTCGCGGCGTTCGAAGATGCGGTACTCGTAGGATTTGCGGAGGACGCTGTGGCGGGCGTGGAAGGTGTCGGAAACGAGTTCGGCGGAGAGCACGCGGATGGCTGGAGGCAGCGCGCTGTTGAGAGCGCGGAGAAGGTTCTGCGGCGGGATGGGGGCGTCGAGTTGAACGGAGACGACCTGGCCGAGGGCGTGCACGCCGGAGTCGGTGCGGCCCGAGCCTTGAGGCAACGGTGTGTCGACGGTGAGGGGCGTTCCGGTGACGTTGGCGAGGGCTTGTTGAAGTGTTCCCTGAACGGTTGGAAGGCCGGGTTGGACCTGCCAGCCATTGAAGGCAGTACCGTCGTAACTAAGGATAAGTTTCCAGTTCGCCATACTTTGCGGGATTCTTTCAGCGGTTGCGGGAAGGTGACGCTTTGGATGCGGATAACGCGGTAGACTTCTGTGAGGCCACCCTACCCCTATACTGACGATGCCTAAAGCAGGGAAACGTTTGTGTGTTCCGGTTCGTTCGATTTGGGGAACCGGAGGGGTCAGTCCATCGTACTTTGACTTGGACAAGCCATGAAAGCAGTTTGTTGCGACTGGAGATGTATACCGTGAGATTGAGGCATTGGCAGGCAGCAGCCTGCATCGCTGCAACGTTGTCCTGCTCTATACCGCAGGGAGTAGCACAGACCTCGCAGCAGGGCACGAAGACACAGGCCCAGCTGGAGGCGGAGTTCAATCAGGCCATGCTTGCGAGCAAGGCGACGGCCGCGAAGAAGGCGCCTGCCACGGGGTCGAGCAGCACGCCGACGGCTGCTACGGCGATGCCAACTGCGGCTACGCCGACGCCGGTAGTGACAGCGGGTTCGGGTGTGGTGGTGACGACGACGCGACCGAGCACTCCGCTGACGACGCCGACTCGTCCCACGGCGGCGGCACCGATTGTGAATCCGACCCGGAAGAATGTTCCGGCTCTGCCTCCTGCAGCGGTGACGACGCCTGTTGCGACGACTCCGGCACCTGCGACGGTGCAGCCTGCGGCCGTGGTGGCAGCGGCGACGCCGAAGCAGACGCAGGTGAGCCCGACGCGGCCTGTGGCGGTGGGAACGATTCAGAACGATACGACGGGAACGAAGGGGCTGCCCCAGGCACCCGGACCGAAGCTGACCGAGCCGCTGTTCATGCGGCCGAGCTCGATCGATTATGGCAAGGGCAAAGCAGGGTTCAAGGACCCGCTGCTCTGGTACACGCCCAAGGATTATCCGCAGCCGCGCCTGAGCAACACGGCGCGCCTGGATGATTTGTTGCAGGACGGCAAGATTTATCTGAGTTTGTCGGATGCGGTGACGCTGGCGCTGGAGAACAACTACGACATTGCGATTGCGCGGATCAACCTGGATATCGCCGACACCGATGTGCTGCGAGCGCGTGCGGGTGGGACGCTGCGCGGTGTTTCTACCGGCGTGGTTGCGAATACGCTGGGCGGATCGACGACGACGATCACGGGCGGCGGCGGTCCGGGTGGGACGAGCAGCGGTACCGGCGGAACGGGCGCGGGTGCGTCGGGACTGGTGCTGAGTACGAACGGCGGTGGACCGACGCCTGAGGTGCTCGACCCAACGGTGACGGGCGCGCTCGAGTATGAGCAGGTGCTTTCGCCTTCATCGACGGCGCTAACTGGCGCGGCTGCTTCAATTTTCACGAATACCGCAACGTACAACTTCACCTATGCCCAAGGCTTCCTGACGGGCACGCAGTTTACGACGACGTTCAATAACAGCCGGGTTTCGACGAATAACAGCTTCAACACCTATGTGCCGTACATCAATACGGCGTTCCGCGTGCAGGCCACGCAGCATCTGCTGCAGGGCTTTGGAACGGGTATCAACGGGCGCTTTATTCTGCAGGCGAAGAACGACCGGCGGATTACGGACTCTGCGTTCCGGCAGCAGCTGCTGTACACGATCAACCAGGTGGAGAATATCTACTGGAGCCTGGTGAGTGCATACGAGGACGAGCAGGCGAAGGAGCGGTCGCTGGTGCAGTCGACCAAGCTGAGCGAGGACAATCGGAAGCAGCTGCAGATTGGAACGCTGGCTCCGCTGGACATTGTGAACTCGGATGCGACGGTGGCGACAGACAAGCAGGCGTTGATCCAGTCGCAGACGAACCTTGAGTATCAGCAGCTGGTGATGAAGCAGGCGATTGCGCGGAACCTGAATGATCCGCAGCTGGCGACGGCTCCGGTGGTGCCGACGGACCGCGTGGGTCTCGACCGCCTGCCGGAAGAGGACGAGGCGGTGGAGGACCTGGTGCGTGATGCGTATCAGAATAATCCGCAGATCGAGCAGGCCGTTCTGAACATGAAGAACAACCAGATCACGATCAAGGCCGAGAAGAATGGACTGCTGCCGGTGGTGGATGCTTATGGCTTCTACGGAGCGAGTGGACTGGCCGGTGCGCCGAATCCGAATCTGTCGACTCTGCTAGGTGCGGGTGCAACGCCTGCGGCGCCCGTTTCGTACGGCACGGCGTTTGGCGATCTGTTCAACAACAGCTCGCCGGACAAGGGCTTTGGTGTGAACGTGACGATTCCGCTGCGGAACCGGACGGCGCAGGCTGACCAGGTGCGGTCGCAGATGGAGCTACGACAGTCGGAGATGCGTCTGCAGCAGCTGTATACGCAGATTCGGATCCAGGTGATCAATCAGCAGTACGCGCTGACGAACGATCGAGCGCAGGTGTCGGCGGCGCAGGCTTCACGTGACTACCAGGCGCAGAGCTATGAGGCGGAGCAGAAGAAGTACAAGCTGGGCGCTTCGACGACGGCTCTGGTGTTGCAGCAGGGCAGGAGTTTGGCGATTGCGGAGAACTCACTAATCTCGGCGACGGCGGCGTATGCGCGTGATCGTGCGGCGCTTCTGCAGCTGCTGTCGAACACGCTGGACCGGTACGGCATCAGCATTGCGGATGCTGCGTCGGGCAAAGTGTCCTCAGCACCTCTGATTCCGGGACTGACGGCACCGAAGGCTCCGGCGGCACCGAGGCCGCTGACGCCTTAGGGCAGGGAGTAGGGAATAGGTAGAGGCCGTGGCGATTGCTGCGGCCTCTTCGTTTTAACGACGAGTGTGGCTGCTGGGATAAGCTTAAAGGGATTGGAGTTTTTCCTGATGAGTGAGCAGCATACGAACGCTCTGGCCCAGGCGGCCTCGGCGTATCTGCGGTCGGCGAGCAAGCAGCCGGTGGCGTGGCATGAGTGGGGAGTTGAGGCCTTTGCCAAGGCTCGGCAGGAGAATAAGCCGGTGTTGCTGGACATCGGGGCGGTGTGGTGCCACTGGTGTCATGTGATGGACCGCGAGAGCTATGAAAATGCCGAGATGGCGGCGCTGATCAACGAACGCTTTATCGCGGTGAAGGTCGACCGCGATGAGCGGCCGGATGTGGACTCGCGGTACCAGGCGGCGGTGGCGGCGATCAGTGGGCAGGGTGGATGGCCGCTGACGGCGTTTCTGACGCCCGAGGGTAAGCCTTACTTTGGCGGTGGGTATTTCCCGTTGGAGGAGCGGTATGGGCGGCCGAGTTTTCAGCGGGTGCTGCTGACGATGTCGGATGCGTTTGCACATCAGCGGGCGGATGTGGAGGAGACGGCAGGCGGCGTGCTGGAGGCGATTGAGCAGAACGAGACGTTCTCGGGACGAGCGGGGGAGCCAGGGGCAGAGCTGCTGAATAAGATCGTTGAGTCGGCGCTGTCGCAGTTCGACGCCAAGAATGGCGGGTTTGGGGCCGAGCCGAAGTTTCCGAATGCGGGAGCGATTGATCTGTTGATCGATGCAGCGGGTCGCAGTGGTGATCAGGCGGCGAGGGCCAGGCAGGTGGCGGCCTATACGCTGATGAAGATGGCGGCGGGTGGGATTTTCGATCAACTGGCGGGCGGATTTCATCGGTATTCGGTCGATGAGCGTTGGGTGGTGCCGCACTTCGAGAAGATGGCGTACGACAACAGTGAACTGCTGGAGACGTACGCGCATGCGTACCAGAGCTTTGCGCAGCCAGAGTTTGCGGCGACGGCGCGGGAGGTGCTGCGCTGGATGGATGAGTGGCTGAGCGATCGCGAGCGAGGTGGGTTCTATGCGTCGCAGGATGCGGATGATTCGTTGGAGGATGATGGCGACTACTTTACGTGGACTCGGAACGAAGCTGCTGCGTTGCTGCTGCCCGATGAACTCGGAGTCGCTGCGGCCTTCTACAATCTGAGGCCAGTGGGGGACATGCATCACAATCCGCAGAAGAACGTGCTGCACCGGGTGGTGACGGTGGAGCAGATTTCAGCGGCGAGCAAGGTGGATGTGAAGACAATTTCGGCGTTGCTGAGCTCGTCGCAGAAGAAGATGTATGCGGCGCGGTTGAAGCGGCGGACTCCGTATGTAGACGAGACGATGTACACCGGCTGGAACGGCATGTGCATCAGTGGGTATCTGGCGGCGGGGCGGGCGTTGAATCGACCGGATGCGGTGGCGTTCGCGCTGAAGTCGCTCGACCGGGTGTTGGCGGCTGCGTGGGATGAGTCGGTGGGGCTGGCGCATGTGGTGGCGTATGGTGACGGCGCTGAGGGCAAGCGGGTGACGGGCGTGCTGGAGGACTATACGTTCCTGGCGACGGCGGCGCTCGATGCCTGGGAGGTGACGGGTGAGCTGCGTTACTTTACGGTGGCCCAGCAGATAGCCGAGGTGATGCTGGACCGGTTCTGCGATGAAGAGGCGAACGGGACAACGAGCGCCGGGTTCTTCGATACCGAGAAGGGTGCTGAGGAGATTGGTGCGCTGGTGACGAAGCGGAAGCCACTGCAGGATTCGCCTTCGCCCGCGGGCAATGGGCTTGCCGCGATGGTGTTGCTGCGGCTCCATGCACTGACGGGTGTCACTCGTTATCAGCGGCGTGCGGAGGAGACGCTGGAGACGTTTGCCGGAGTCGTCGAGCACTTCGGGCTGTATGTGGCGAGCTATGCGGCGGCGCTGCGGTACTCGATTGAGGGCCCGGTACAGGTGTGCGTGATTGGCGACGACGCTGCGGCGGATGAGCTGATGGTTGCAGGGCTGCTGCGGTACGCGGTGAATAAGAGTGTGGTGCGGCTGCGTTGGGAGCAGCTGGGGGCGTTGCCTCCTGCGCTGGCGGAGACGCTACCGCATCTGGCAGCGGGGGCTAGTGTTGCGGTGGTGTGCAAAAGGAGTCGTTGCTTGCCGCCGATGACTAGCGCTGAGTCGCTGATCGCAGCGTTGGCGTAAGGGCCAATCAGGCTTCCTGGACCCCGCTCATCCGCGATAAAACTGCGTATGAACGGTGCACTCGGCATTGTGCGAAACCAATGTCCGAAAGTTTGGACATTGGGCACCCGGAGTTGTGGGATCAGACGGCTGGGGGCGTTGCGACCGGTAGCGGCATGGCGATGGTGGTGTTTGAGGCGCCGAGGGCGATCTTTTCTTTGGCAAAGGCTGTGAGCACTCTCTGACGCAGAGCTCGCATGACGCCGTCCCGCTGATTCACGCGAACGCGGACGTTGATGGGGTAGACAGCTTCGAAGCCCTTGATGGCGTCGACACCGAGAATGTCGGGGTTGGAGATGACGATGTCCTTGAAGGCCTCGTCGGTGCGGACTTCGTTGGCGATCTTTGTGAGCAGAGCGATGACGCGGGTTGGTTCTTCGCGGGCGTCTACCGAGACGTTGAGGGTGCCGACGGCGAAGTCGCGGGAGAGGTTCTGGACGGTGGTGATCTGGCTGTTGGGAACGATATAGACCGTACCGTCGCCGCCGCGCAGCTTGGTGACGCGCAGGGAGAGGTCTTCGACTGTACCGGTGAGGCTGGCGATGGTGATGGTGTCGCCGACGGCGTACTGATCTTCGACGAGGATGAAGATGCCGGTGAGCATGTCTTTGAAGATGGACTGTGCGCCGAAGGAGATGCCGAGACCGATGACTCCGGCCGAGGCGATGAAGGGCCCGAGGGAGACGCCGATCGCGGCGAGAACCTGGGTAAGAACGTAGAAGCCAATAATGCCGTAGGCGGTGGCCCGGAGGATGGCGGCCATGGTGCGCAGCTGAGAGGAACGGGTGGAGTTGCCGACGAGGTGGTCGGCGCGCAACTTCATACGACGGACAAAGAAAAGGACGATCTGCTGCGCGAGGAAAGCGAGAAGAAACGCGAAAAGAAGCTGTGGGATGCCGTGCTGGACGAAGTTTTCGAGGTCGTTGCTCCAGCCTTCGAGGACGTGGCGGAAGATGTGCTCGTCGTGGGGGATGGAGGCAGAGAGCTGGCCCGGGGCTCCGGCGAAGAAGGTCGTGAGAGTCATCATCGAATCATCCTGCGAAAGATTTCGCGCACTGGCGCTGAATCGATTAGATGCAGGTAGGGATGAAACTGCAAACGCGGATTGATCGGTGTGCTCAGGGCGTGGTTTGCAGGGCGAGTGCGGCCGGGAGGTTGAGTTGGGGTTCGGCGAGGTCTCCGGTGCGGCTGGCGGAGGTTTGTAGCGCGGAGATGATTTGGGAGGGTGTCCATGTGGGATGGAAGGCTTTCAGGATCGCGGCGGCTCCGGCGACGAGCGGCGTGGCGGCGCTGGTGCCGATCGCCTGAACGTAGGGAACATGGCCGAGATTGAAGCACCCGAGGCTTTGGCCTGGTGTGCCTGGTGGACCGTTGGCGGTGTTGGGCAGGCCGTTGGAGCAGGCTCCGCGGACGAAGCCGGTGACACCGTAGGGCGAGTTGCCGGGCAGGCTGCCGCCGGGTGCGGCGATGGCGTTCAGGCTGGAGCCATGATTGCTGTAGTAAGCGCGAGTGACGGGGCCGGGCGCGCAGGCTGCGCCGGGGGAGAGGTTTTCTGCACAGGCGGAGTTGGTGGAGGCGACGACGGCGAGGACGTTGCGGGCCTGGGCGGGAAGATCGACGTAGCTGCCGGTGGAGAGATCGAGGCCGTCGTTGCCGGCGGCGGCGACGATGGTGAGTCCGGCCTGCGCGGCGGCGTAGGTGACAGCGTTCATCTGGGCGACCCAGCCTGCGCCGTCGCCAGTGGAGGTGTCGACGAGGGTGCCGAGGGAGAGGTTGAGGATGTCGGCGTGGTTGGCCATGGCGTCTTGAATGCCTTGCAGGACCCAGCTGAGAAGACCTGTGGCGGTGCCCGCTTCGCACTGAGCAGCGAGCGTGGAGCCTTCGCCGGGGAGGCGTTCGACGACTTTGATGTTGAGCAATGAGGCTTGCGGAGCGATGCCGACGATGAGACCGGTGCCACGCCCCTGCGCGGCGGCAGCCAAGGAGGCGGTGAAGGTGCCGTGGCCGCTCTGGTCGATGGGCGAGCCGTCGTCGCAGGGGCTGGGCAGGGTGGACTGCTGGACTTCGGAGAGGTTGAAGTCGAGGTTGGGGGCGATGTCGGGATGGGTGGGATCGACGCCGCTGTCAAGGACAGCGATGCGGACGCCTTTACCCTGACTGGCGGCCCAGGGACCGGCGGCGGGACTGCCTGCGAGCGAGGCTCCGTAACCTCCTGCAAGGACGGTGGCCCAGCCCTGTGGGGAGGCGTAGAAGGCGTCGGACTCGGGGGCGAGGATGGGGCGGGCGACGCTGACGGGAGGGACGGGAAGCGGCGGCAGAGGGGAGGATGGGGTGAAGACGGCGGCCTGCTGCAGTCGACTGACGGTGACGTAACGGTCGTGGAGGACGGCAGTGATTTCGGGCTGAGCGAGCAGTGCGCTGATGGTGGCGGTGGGGTCGCCGGTGGTCTGGAGAGTGCTGAGGCCGAGGGTCTGCAGATGGCTGAGGGCGTGGGCTCCGGCGCGGGTGGCGAGGGCGGAGGCATTCGGGGGGACGATGCCGCCTCGATAGAAGATGACGAGGCGATTGGGGACGATGGTTTCGCGGGAGGGTGTTGGAGTGTGGCTGGAGTCGGGGGCTGGGAGGATGAGGCTAAAGGAGGGTAGAGCAGAAATGGTGGTGGAGAAGAGGGTGAAGGTTTGGGTGTCGGAGTCGGCGTAGATGTCCCCGGGGTCGGGTTTTGCGGCTGCAGGCGTCTGTGGGGCGACCGTGGCGGCGTAAAAGAGGAGGCAGAAGAAACGAAATGGGCGCATGGGCGGGCCTCGGTGGAGCGTTCTCCGGGGCTATCGGCTGGCAGCCGGGGCGGGTGGGTCGGTGTACGGAGTTGGGACAGCCCTGCAGCGGGCGGAAGGTAAGTGGCAGGTCGTTTTGCACCGGGGGAGACGCGTAAAATACCGGAGGTACCGTTAGAACGGTAGAAGGAGGGCCAGCTTTTGGCGCAGAAGGGTTTGTCGCAAACGAAGGTGGCCGAGAGCTCCGATGTGGCTCTAGCGGGAGGGCTTACCAGGGCCCAGCTGATTGAGTTCTATCGGCTGATGTACCTGTCGCGGCGGACGGATGACCGCGAGATCCTGCTGAAGCGTCAGCAGAAGATCTTCTTCCAGATCTCGTGCGCTGGCCATGAGGCTCTGCTGGTGGCTGCCGGGATGGCGATGAAGCCCAGCTACGACTGGTTCTTTCCGTACTACCGAGATCGCGCGATCTGCCTGGCGCTGGGCAGCACGGTGGAGGCGCAGCTGCTTGAAGCTGTTGGCGCAGCGGATGGTCCTGCGAGCGGTGGACGGCAGATGCCTTCTCACTGGACGGACAGGAAGATCAATATCGTCTCGCCTTCGTCGGCGACGGCGACGCAGTGCCTGCACGCGGTGGGGTGCGCGGAGGCTGGACGATACTACTCGAACCACAAGAATGCCGCGAAGAAGGCGAGCGGCAACCCGGCGGATTATCGCGAGTACAAGGATGTGACGTTCCATGGCGATGAGGTCACATATGTGTCCATCGGCGAGGGTTCGACGAGCCAGGGTGAGTTCTGGGAGAGCTTGAATACGGCCTCAAATCTGAAGCTGCCCGTGGTGTATGTGGTTGAGGACAATGGCTACGCGATCTCGACGCCGGTGGAGGCGAATACTCCCGGCGGCAATATCTCGAAGCTGGTGGCAAACTTCCCGAACTTTCACTTTGCCGAGGTAGACGGGACCGATCCGATTGCCAGTTATGAGGCGATGGTGAAGGCGGTGGCGTACTGCCGTGCGGGCAAGGGACCGGCGCTGGTGCATGGGCATGTGGTGCGGCCGTATTCGCACTCGCTCTCGGATGACGAGACGCATTACCGGAGTGCCGAAGAGATTGAGATCGACGCGCTGAAGGACCCTGTCTGGAAGATGCAGATGTGGCTGCAGCGTGAGGGGATCCTGGACGAGCAGGGGATCAAGGACCTGGAGCGCAAGGTCGATGAAGAGATCCAGCGGGCGACCGATCGCGCGTTGGCGGCGGTATTGCCGCAGCCGGATTCGATTTTGAAGCATGTGTATTCGGAGGATTTGAAGCCGACCTCGGAGCTGTTCGACGTGAAGCCGCAGGCGACGGCGGACAAGAGCGAGCATACGATGCTCGACCTGATTAACGTGTGCCTGCACGACGAGATGCGCCGGGATGAGCGGATTGTGATCTTCGGCGAGGATGTTGCGGACGCGACGCGCGACAAGGATTTGCGTGCGGGCAAGCTGAAGGGCAAGGGCGGCGTCTTCAAGGTGACGCACGGGTTGCAGAAGGAGTTCGGCAACGACCGGGTATTCAACTCACCGCTGGCGGAGGCGAACATTGTGGGCCGGGCGATCGGCATGGCGGTTCGCGGGATGAAGCCGGTGGTCGAGATCCAGTTCTTCGACTACATCTGGCCGGCGGTCCATCAGATGCGGAACGAGATGGCGCTGATGCGGTGGCGGTCGAATGGGACGTTCAGCTGCCCGATGGTGATTCGCGTGCCGATGGGTGGGTATCTGACGGGTGGATCGATCTATCACTCTCAGTCGGGTGAGAGCATCTTCACGCACACGCCGGGCGTGCGGATCGTGATGCCGTCGAACGCGCTCGATGCGATTGGCCTGCTGCGGACGGCGATACGCTGCGACGATCCGGTGATCTTCCTGGAGCACAAGAATCTGTACCGCTCGGTGTTTGGGCGCAGCGAGTATCCAGGGCCCGAGTACACGATTCCGTTCGGCAAGGCGGCTACGGTGAAGGCGGGCAAGGACCTGACGATCATCACTTATGGTGCTGTGGTGCCTCGCGCGCTGGAAGCTGCCCGGAAGATGGAGCGCGAAAAGGGTGTGGATGTCGAGGTGATCGACCTGCGCAGCCTGACGCCGTATGACTGGGAGGCTATTGCGACCAGCGTGAAGAAGACGAGCAAGGTTTTGGTGGCGCATGAGGACATGCTGAGCTGGGGCTATGGCGCGGAGATCGCGGCGAGGATTGGCGATGAACTGTTCCATGATCTCGACGCTCCGGTGCGGCGTGTGGGGGCGATGGATACCTTCTGTGCGTATCAGCCGGTGCTGGAGGATGTGATCCTGCCGCAGGTAGAGCATCTGTTCAAGGCGATGAGCGATCTGGCGGCGTTTTGATCCAGCTTCCGATGCCGTTCTCGCAGACAAGACCCGACTTCGGTCGGGTCTTGCTTTTGCGATACACTGGAGGTGTCCCCGACGACACCTTTCAGGCCCTTTACACGATAGATCTACCCTAGGGGAGAGCTGTATGCACTGGCAGCGAAAAGTCGGAGTTGCGATGATGGCAGCAGGGGTGCTACTGCTGGCGGCGTTTGTGGTGCCGACGGTGTATGGGCGCGCGATGTCGTCGCTGGCGGTGGCGGCGTTCCGGGCGCAGAGTTCGAATAACAGCCTGTGGGACAGTGCGCGCATTCGCGCTTATAAGAAGACGCTGGGTGTGGAGATGTCGCGGCCGGAGGCTGTGCTGCGGGTGCCGAAGGTCGGGATCGAGGTGCCGGTGTTTGAAGGGACCTCGGATCTGGTGCTGAACCGCGGCGTGGGGCATGTGAGTGGCACGGCCATGCCAGGTGAGAATGGGAACATGGCGATCTCAGGACATCGGGATGGGTTCTTTCGCGGGCTGAAGGACCTGCACATGGGCGACCGGGTGGAGGTGCAGCGCGATGCCGAGACCGGGCAGGTCGATACCTATGTGATCGACAAGATAAAGATTGTGCTTCCGCAGGATGTGTCTGTGCTGAAGCCGACGGAGAAGACCACGCTGACGCTGATTACCTGCTACCCGTTTTATTACGTGGGAGCAGCGCCGGAGAGGTACATCGTGCAGGCCAGCCTGCTCAACGACACGCACGCTGCAGTGGATCGCGGCGGTTCCAGTTCAAGGTAACTTTGCTTATTTTTATAGGAGAACACCGTTATGCCGATTGCTTTCCGTCCTTTTGTTGCTGCTACCGTTCTCGCGTTTGCGGCTTGTTGTGCTTCGACCGGTTCTGCCCAGGTGAAGGCCAGCTCTGGCGCTACCTCGACGGTGGTGTATGTGAGCGGCAATGATCTTGTGCTGAAGTCTGCCGAGGGCAAGCTGCTGAACTACACCGTGGCTTCGGGCATGATGTTTTCCGCCGAAGGTAAGCAGGTGTCGCTGGCTGATTTGAAGCCGGGAATGAAGCTGACCAAGGAGGTCTCGACGGGCTTCGATCCGGAGATCATCTCGGGCGTGCAGGTGGTGAAGGGCAAGGTGTTTGCGGCGACCCCGCCGGATGTGGTGACGCTGTCGCTGGCGGACGGAATCAAGGAACTGACGGTGCCTGCGGGCACGAAGTTTATGGTGGACGGCAAGCCAGTGATGATCGACGCGCTGAAGCCGAACATGATGGTGGAGGCGACGGTGGTGACGACGATCGCTCCGGATGCGAAGCCTGAGGTTGCGAACGCTCCTGCACCCATAACGCCTGCCATGACCGGGCCGGTGCTTGTGGCGAAGACGATGGGCGACGGCGCGACGGCTCTGCCGGAGGCGGGAACGAATCTGCCGCTGTATGGCGTGCTTGGCTTTGTGTTGTTGGCGCTTGGCTTTGGGCTGGTGAAGGCTCGTAAGCCGGCAGCGAATGTCTAAGGGTTAGAGGTGGTGTTTTGATTTGAAGGAAAGACGGGCAGCCTAAGTGGCTGCCCGTCTTTTACTTTGAGGGTTGAGCTGAAAGTATTTGTTGCGGGCGCAACTCGTTGGAGCGGTTGGGGTCTGCTCAAGGGATGGTGTTCTCGAGGAGCCGTGCGTCTATGAAGATTCCTGAAGCGAACGAGATATTTGGAGGCGTTGCGAGGGGTTCGCTGATGGCGGCGCTTTGCGTAGCGATGGTTCTGCCGGGAGGAGTGTCGGCACAAATGCCGGTTGCTGCCCACACGGCTCCGCTGACGCAGCAGGAGGAGGTTCTGCATGCGCTGAATCGGCTGACGTTTGGGCCGCGGCCAGGGGACGAGGCGGCGGTGCAGAGGGTGGGGCTGGAGGCCTGGTTTCAGCAGCAGTTGCATCCAGAGAACATCGATGATGCGGCGCTGGAGACTCGTTTGGATGCGTTTCCGGCGATGCGGCTGTCGGAGGAGGAGTTGATCCGGCGGTTTCCACCTCCGGCGATGATTCGCCAGCTTGCGAAGAACGGCGGAGGAACGCCGAGCGACCCGATTGAACATGCGATCTATGCGGACGCGACGGCGAACTACGAGGCGAACAAGAAGAAGCAGGAGCAGGCGAACGCCAATGGTGGAGCAGCTGATGCAGCTGCGGGCGATATGGCACTGAAGCAGGATGATCCTGCGGCTCAGAATATGGCGTCGACCGATGCGATGGTGAAGCCGACGGGTGATGCCGATACGGACAACCTGATGCAAGACCTAGCGATGGCGTCGAAGGATGGAGATGAGGCGGCGTCGGCGAAGGCGGGCAAAGGGAAGCGTGCGGTGGGTACGATGGAGCCGAGCGAGGTGCAGGCGGTGTTGCGCCTGTCGCCGGAGGAGCGGTTTGGGCAGCTTATAGCGATGTCTCCGGAGAGGATGATGCAGTTTCGTGCCAGCCTGAAGCCGTTTCAGCGGGTGATGCTAGTGCAGGGATTGACGCCACAGCAGGTGGAGGCCGTCGAGGCGATGCAGGGGCCGGCGCGTGTGGTGGGAGCTGAGGCGCTGGAGTCGCGGCTGATGCGGGACATCTACTCGCAACGGCAGTTGCAGGCAGTGATGACGGACTTCTGGCTGAACCACTTCAATGTGTATGTCCGGAAGAATCAGAATGAGCCGTATCTGCTGCCAGGGTATCTGCGGGATACGATTCTGCCGAACTCGCTGGGCAAGTTTGAGGACCTGCTGGTGGCGACAGCGAAGAGTCCGGCAATGCTGATGTATCTCGATAACTGGCAGAGCGTGGGTCCGGATTCGCAGGCGGCGACGCGGGTGAAGCGCGTGCAGGCGCTGCGACCGAACGGGAAGATTGCGCAGGCTCTGCCGAAGGGCATCAATGAGAACTACGCGCGTGAGTTGATGGAGTTGCATACGCTGGGCGTGGGGGGCGGATATACGCAGCAGGATGTGATCGAGGTGGCGAAGTGCTTTACCGGGTGGACGATCGACCGGCCTTACCAGGTGGGTACGGGGGCGACGGGTGGGTTCGTCTATGAGCCGAACCGGCATGAGCCGGGAGTGAAGACGGTGTTGGGTCACACGATTCCAGAGGGCGGCGAGAGTGAAGGGCTGGCGGTGCTGCATATCCTGGCGACAAGTCCGGCTACGGCGCACTTTGTTTCGCAGAAGCTGGCGGTGCGGTTTGTGAGTGACGATCCATCGCCGGCCCTGGTGAATGCGATGGCTGCGACGTTCCTGAAGAGCAACGGCGACATCAAGGCTGTGCTGACGACGATGTTCCATGCGAAGGAATTCTGGTCGCCGCAGGTGTATCGCGCAAAGGTGAAGACGCCGATAGAGTTTTTGACGAGTGCGGTGCGGGCGAGCGATGCGCGTGTGCAGAATCCGCTGCCGCTGGTGCAGGCGATGGCTCGGCTAGGAATGCCGGTGTACGGGATGCAGACGCCGAACGGGTACGCCTGGACGGCGGAGGGATGGGTGAGCAGCAATGCGCTGATCTCGCGCATGAACTTTGCGCTGGTGCTGAGTGGCAACAAGCTTCCGGGGACGCAGACGGACTGGCCTGCGCTGCTAGGAAACGGCGTGTCCGTCACAGATCCGACGGCGGGAACAGAAAAGCAGTTGGAGGCGATGCTGCTGGGACAGCCTGCGGCGGAGAAGACGCGAGCGACGGTGATGGCCCAGTTTACGAACACGGGAGCGCAGGACGAGGCGCTGCGTAGCTTTACGGCCGAGCCGAAGGGGGCGATGAGTGGCGAAAGTCAGATGAGCAGAATGGAAGAGCCGGGGATGCTGCGTGTCGGGCTGGGTAAGAAGGGCGGCGGTGGTGGCGCGGGCTTCGACGCGCAGCCCGGGACGCCGCTGGATACGATGGCCGGGTTGTTGCTGGGATCACCGGAGTTTCAGCGGCGCTAAAGTGGCTGGTACAGGGAGCAACTTTCCCGGTAGAGTCGAGTCAGTATAGGTAAGGCTCCGAGCGCTGGAGTGATGAGGAGTTCTGCGATGGCGAAGACGATCTTTACCGATGCGAGCGATTGGGGATGTGACATGGGCGGGCGCGATGTGGCGCGCCGCAATACGGTCACGCGGCGCGGGTTTATGCGTAACGGAGCGCTCGCACTGGTGGGGACGAGTGTGATTCCGAGCTTTCTGACGCGGTCGATTTATGCGGAGATGCAGAAGGCTTCGGTGAACAAGAAGAAGCTGGTTGTGGTGTTCCAGCGCGGCGCATGTGACGGTCTGAACGTGGTGGTGCCGTATCAGGAGAAGAATTACTATACGATGCGGCCGAGCATTGCGATCAAGCAGAACGAGGTGCTGGACCTGAACGGGTTCTTCGGGCTGCATCCTCAGATGGCGGCCTTCAAGCCGTTGTATGACCAGGGCCATCTGGCGATCGTTCATGCGGCGGGGTCGCCGGATCCTTCGCGATCGCACTTCGACGCGCAGGATTACATGGAGAGCGGCACGCCGGGCGTGAAGGTGACGCAGGATGGCTGGCTTAATCGTGCGCTGCAGAGTGCGCACGAAGATAAGCCTTCGGCGTTCCGTGCCGTGGCGCTGGGAACGCAGGTGCCTCGGACCTTGCAGGGCAAGGTGCCTGCGATTGCTGTGGCGAACTTGCAGGATTTTTCGGTGGCTGGCAAAGGGCCGCAGACCTCACCGATCTCCAATGCGTTCCAGTCGATGTATGACGAGAGCACGGATGCAATGCTGCACGGCACGGGGCAGGAGACCTTCGAAGCCGTGAAGATGCTGAAGGCTGCCGATCCGGCGAGCTACAAGCCTGCGGCCGGGGTCGTGTATCCGAACGGAGCGTTTGGCAACAGCTTGAAACAGGTGGCGCAGCTGATGAAGGCGAACCTTGGGGTGGAGGCGGCCTTCAGCGATATTGGCGGCTGGGACACGCACCAGAACCAGGGGGCTGCGAATGGGCAGCTTGCGAATCGGCTGAAGGAGTTTTCGGAGTCGATCGCGGCGTTCTGGAAGGACATGGGCGACGAGGCGGAGAACATCACACTGGTGACGATGAGCGAGTTTGGCCGGACGGCTCGGCAGAACGGGACTGGTGGCACAGACCATGGCCATGCGAACGTGATGTTCGTGCTGGGTGGCGCGGTGAAGGGTGGCAAGGTCTATGGCAAATGGCCAGGGCTTAGCGACGACCAGCTGAATGAGGGGCGCGATCTGAAGGTCACCACTGACTTCCGGAATGTGCTGGCTGAGGCAGCGTACAAGTCTCTGGGGGCGAGGAACCTGCAGGCGATCTTCCCGGGGGCTCCGGTGGATCCGGGGACTTTCCTGAACCTTGCGTAACGATGGGTCTTTCTTGCAAGGGTGCGCTGCAAGTGGGTTTAGTTACTAAATGCGTCCCGATTCAGGCTGGCTTTGGTCAGCCTGAATGCTTTTCGAGACGCATTTGAGATTTCTTTCGTTTTAACCAAAACTAATCGGTCCAACCTGCCGTTATAGAAGGTGTACGACGCACCAGTCGGGATCAGCAGGCCCCACGTTCCCGGCATCCCCTATCCGCAACAAACCCTCCCCACCTTTTCCTGGGGGCTCCCGCAAGGTGAGCCCCCACGGTTCTTTAAGACGCGAATCTTCATGGCACTAATAGGAGTCAAGGAAACGGCGAAGTCCCGCATGCAGTGCTGCGTCATCGCCGGGGCCCACGGAAAGCAGCATCTTGGGATTGCCTGCGTTTACTAGGGATGGAGATGGCGGATTGTTGCTGTGGGTGATGAGGAGTTTTGGCGCGACCGAGGAGGCGAGAGGTGAGGCCAGCGGAAAGCGTTCATGGAAGAGCAGTGATGCGGGAACGGCGTGGGAGCGAATGTCGTGCGAGGCGCGCTCGAGGGTATCGCCATCCGGCGTATCGAGGAGCATAGCTGCACAAGGGGTCTTGGTTTTGGCGCAGAGGTTGAGGGCGAGCGAGGCGCCGAGATCTCGGCCATAGACGAGGACAGAGGCTGCGGGGAGCTTGCGGGTCTGCAGCAGGTAATCGAGAGCGGAGGCTGCGTCGGCCTGCATGAGGGCCTCGGTTGGGTGGTCACCGCCGCTGCGGCCATAGCCGCGGTAGTCGAAGAGCAGCACGTTGAGGTTTTGCTGGTGCAGCATCGCTGCGGTGCCGAGAGCGTCGGCCATGTTGCCGGTGGCGCTGTGGAGGACGAGGACGGTGCGAGTGGCGACCGTGTCGGAGGGAATCCACCAACCGTCGAGCTGCGGTTCGCCAGAGGCGTCGACGCCGAAGTGGACTTCCTCTGCCTGGAGTCCGAAGGTGGAGGGGGTTGCGGCGAGGGGGCGAGTCGGGTGCAGCACGAGCTGCCATTGGCTTCGGGAGTACACCGTGCACAGCGTGATGTACGCGAGAATGAGAGCAACGAGGAAGAGAGCTCCCAGCGACTTCAGGATGAAGGAAGGATCGACGAGATCGGGGCCTTGCGAGGGCGGGCGAGTGTGGCGGCGTGCTTTGGCGGGACTTGGCATGGTGCATTTTGAGAAGACTGGGGTGATGCACAGTCGACTCCTTCAGCATCTCATGATGGACGATGAGGAGGATTTGATGGCAGAGTGGGTTCGTTTGTGTTCGATATGGGAGGCGCCAGCACCTGGCAATGCGATGGAAGCCGAGGCGCGAGGGGTCGCGGTGTGCCTGGCGAATGTAAATGGCACGCTTTCCGCGATGGACAACTGGTGTCCGCATCGCAGGGCGCCGCTTGGACAGGGAACGGTGGAGGGCGAGGCGGTGGTATGTCCGTGGCACGCGTGGGCGTTCAACACGAAGACAGGTATTGCTGATCCGCCGGAGAGGGCGAAGGTGGATGTTTTTTCGGTGAAGACTGACGGCGATGATGTGCTGGTGCAGTTGGATTAAGGATTTGGAAAATATCTCGCAATGCGGGATAACCTGCGATGTCTGCTGTGCCTCTAATCAGTTGTCTCAACGTTGAAGAACATACCCGATGCACAGTGGATGAAGTTATTTTCCCAGGAGATTTGATATGAAGACAGCCCTTCTCGCACTCTTCGCTGCCGTAGTTTTTGTGGGTTCGATTACGCCAGCCCAGGCGCAGCATCGTCACAAGCATTGTTGGGTTGACCACGGCCATCGCCATTGCGCTTGGAAGTAGTCTGCAGAGCAGATACATGACAGCAGCCCGACTTCGGTCGGGCTGTTTGTTTTTTCCGCAGGCCTGCGTCGAGTAAAATCGGAGAGTTTGTGAACTTCCGGTAATCGCGGGTGATTTACTCGGCTTTTACTCGTTCCGGGCTGCTAAAATCTACAAAATCCACTCTCTAAGGGAGAGGTAATGCAGGCAATTCTCGCCCTCGAAGACGGGCGTCTCTTTCGCGGCAAGGCTTACGGCGCAATTACAGAGCGCGTCGGTGAAGTCGTTTTCAATACATCCCTGACCGGCTACCAAGAGATTTTCACGGACCCCAGCTACGCTGGACAGATCGTGGTGCTCACCAATCCTCACATTGGCAACTACGGTACATCGCCGTTGGATGCAGAGTCGTCCAAGCCGTACATCGAAGGCCTGGTGGTGCGCGAGTTCTCGCCTGTCAGCTCTAACTGGCGGTCGACCGAGGTCGCGGACGAATACCTAGAGCGCAGCGGTGTGCCCGTGATCGGGGAGATCGACACACGGGCGGTGGTGCGGCATCTCCGCGCGAACGGATGTCTGCGTGGAGTGCTCTCGACCGCGGTCGAGGATACGGATGCCCTAGTTGCGAAGGCGCGCGCGCATAAGACAATGGCGGGTACTGATCTCGCCAGTTTTGTGACGACGAAAACACAGTATGTATGGGACCAGAGCGAGCCGAAGAACGAGACCGGCGACAATCTGCTTCCGGCTGCGATCACTGCCGAAAAGCAGATGCACGTGGTTGCGTATGACTTCGGCATCAAGCAGAACATTCTGCGGATGCTGGCGCGCGAGAACTGCAAGGTGACGGTGGTTCCGGCGAAGACATCTGCAGAGGATGTGCTCGCGATGAATCCCGATGGCGTGTTCTTTTCGAATGGCCCGGGTGATCCTGAGCCGCTCGAGTATGCCATTGAGAATGTGCAGAAGCTGCAAGGGAAGACGCCGCTGTTTGGCATCTGCCTTGGACACCAGATCTTTGGCATTGCGCTGGGCGGCAAGACATACAAGCTGAAGTTTGGACATCACGGTGGCAACCATCCGATCAAGAACCTGGAGACAGGCAAGGTCGAGATCACCGCGCAGAACCACAACTTCAATGTCGATCCGGCCACGCTGCCTGCAGACGTAGAGCAGACGCACATCAATTTGAACGACAACACGCTGGCTGGTCTGAAGCACAAGACCGATCCGATGTTCAGCGTGCAGTATCACCCTGAAGCAAGCCCCGGCCCGCACGATTCGCACTACCTATTCAAGCAGTTCCGTAGCTTGATGGAAGACTGGAAGAAGGCCTGATGAAAGCCGTCGCTCAACGCATGTTCTGGCCAATATGTTTGGCATTGACCGTGGCGTCGGGCGTTTCCCTTTGGATGGCCGTTCAGCGAGCGCTGATCGGCTGCCAGGACTTTCAATGGTCCGGGGCGCACATGTTTGCGCAGGGTATCGACCCGTACGCGGATTACCTGGCGGGTGATCCGCGTCACGCGGTACTGATGTCGCAGGTTCCCAACTACCTGCATGAGTACTATGTGGCACTGTGGCCGATCGGGTTGATGAGCTTTGGTCATGCGAAGGTGCTTTGGACAGGGTTGAATCTGCTTTTCGCTGTGGCGATTGTGCTGCTTCTGCGAAGTGTCTACGGACTGAGCCGGAAGCAGGCGTATCTGCTGGCGATGCTGCTTGCGATCAGCACACCGTTTCGCATCGCGGTCGGGTCCGGTCAGCAGGCGCTACTGGAAACATTATTGGTGTGTGTTGCGCTTTGGAAGCCGTCGCAGAGCGGCATGATGCTGGGAATGAGTTATTTCAAGTACAGCTTTTCTCCTATCTTCTTTTTCTATGCGGCAGCGTGCAGAGCCTGGAAGCAGATCGCTATGTCTCTTGTTTTGGCTGCCGGCGGATTGCTGGTTTTCTGGGCGCGCGTGCATGGCAGCCTGCTGAAGGTGCTGGCAGAGCCGTTTATGGTGAGTCGCTGGGGCATGGAGCATCGCACGGACGGCGATCTGATCTCGCTGACGAACATGGTGTATCCGCGGGGCTACAATGCTGCGATTGTGCTGGCTCTGGCTCTGAGTGCGGGGTTTGCGTTTCTCGCGCACCGTCGCAGCCCCACGTTTGCAGGGGCGATCGCTGCGCTGGCGGCGATCAATCTGGCATTGTTGCCGCATGGTACGCATGACGCTGTATTGCTGAGTGTGCCTTCGGCGTGGCTGATGGCAAACGCCCGCTGGAGCCTGGCGATCTTCGCGGGCGGCGTTTCGATTTCGATGTTCTGGTTTGGGTTCAAACTTGTACCGCTGAGGCATTATCCGGTGACCTCGCAGCTGCTTCACATGGGATTGCTGGCGGTGCTTTTCGTAGTCGTCTTGAGCGGAGATCGCTCTTGTGAACAGTTCAACGCGAGCTTGCAGGGCGCTCCGCATACAACAGCCGTATGCTAAAGAGTTTCAAAGGCTGTATTTCGTGAAGTGAGAAGGTTAGATGCCACGCAGGAATGACATTGCAAAGATTCTGGTGATCGGCTCCGGGCCGATTGTGATTGGGCAGTCGGCGGAGTTCGACTACTCCGGCACTCAGGCGTGTAAGGCGCTGAAGGCCGAGGGCTATGAGGTTGTGCTGGTGAATTCGAACCCGGCGTCGATCATGACCGATCCCGACGTCGCGGACCGCACGTACATTGAGCCACTGACGCCTGCTTACGTGGAAGAGATTCTGCGCGTCGAGAGCGAGATGCTGAAGGCTGCAGGGACGCCGGGCATCTTTGCTGTGCTGCCGACGGTAGGTGGACAGACGGCGCTAAATCTTGCGGTGGATCTGGCTGATGCGGGAGTGCTGGATCGACTGGACATCGAGTTGATTGGCGCGAAGCTGGGGCCGATCAAGAAGGCGGAAGATCGTCTGCTGTTCAAGGATGCGATGACGAAGATCGGTCTCGACATGCCGAAGTCGAAGCTGGTGAACAACATTCGCGATGGTCTTGAGTTTGCGCAGCTGATCGGCTTTCCGGTAGTGATTCGTCCGAGCTTCACCCTAGGCGGTTCGGGCGGCGGCATCGCATTCAATCGCGAAGAGCTGATGGAGATTCTTTCGCGTGGACTCGATCTTTCGCCGGTGCATGAGTGCCTGCTGGAAGAGAGCGTGCTCGGCTGGAAGGAGTACGAGATGGAGGTGGTGCGCGACCTTAAGGACAACGTCGTGATCATCTGCTCCATTGAGAACTTCGATCCGATGGGTGTACATACTGGCGATTCGATCACCGTGGCTCCGGCACAGACGCTGACGGACCGCGAGTTCCAGCGGATGCGTGATGCTTCGATTGCCGTGATCCGCGAGATCGGTGTGGAGACAGGCGGAAGCAATGTGCAGTTCGCAGTGAATCCGCAGAACGGTCGCATGACAGTCATCGAGATGAATCCGCGCGTGTCGCGTTCTTCTGCGCTGGCTTCGAAGGCGACGGGCTTTCCGATTGCGAAGATCGCGGCGCGGCTTGCTGTGGGTTACACGCTCGACGAGTTGCAGAACGATATTACGAAGGCGACACCTGCTTGCTTTGAGCCGACGATTGATTATGTCGTCGTGAAGATTCCGAAGTGGCAGTTCGAGAAGTTCCCCGGCAGCGACGAGACGCTTGGCCCACAGATGAAGTCTGTGGGTGAGGTGATGGCGATCGGTCGCACCTTCAAGGAAGCGATGATGAAGGCAGTGCGTTCGCTGGAGACAGGCAAAAAGGGGAGCGCCGATACGATCGATCCGCGCCGCCTGCGCCAGAAGCTGGTGATGCCTTCTCCGGAGCGGTTGGCGTATCTGCGCTACGCGCTCGATAACGGTATGTCTGTGCGCGAGGCGCAGAAGTACACCAGCATGGACCCGTGGTTCCTTCACCAGATGAAGCAGATCTCTGATGAATTGAACGAGGTTGCGTCGATTGGGTTGAGCAATCTGGACGAGCAGGACCTGCGTTCGGCCAAGCGTATGGGGCTCTCGGATGAGCGGCTGGCGCTGGCGCTCGACACAGATACTGCGAAAGTGGCTGCGCTGCGCAACAAGCTTGGTGTGAAGCCAGTGTTCAAGCTGGTGGACACGTGCGCAGCTGAGTTTGAGTCGCTGACGCCGTATATGTACAGCTGCTATGACGAAGAGGATGAGGCTCCGCCGACGGCGAAGAAGAAGGTCATTATTCTCGGCTCGGGTCCGAACCGCATCGGGCAGGGTATCGAGTTCGATTATTGCTGCTGCCATGCGGCGTTCGCGCTGCGCGACGATGGCTACGAGACGATCATGGTGAACTGCAACCCTGAGACTGTGTCGACCGACTACGACACGAGCGATCGTTTGTACTTCGAGCCGCTGACGTTTGAAGACGTGCTTGCGGTGTATGAGCATGAGGCTTCGGGTGGAGCGGAGATCGGCATGATCGTGCAGTTTGGTGGACAGACTCCGCTGAACCTGTCGCTGCCGTTGAAGGCGGCTGGTGTGCCGATCATTGGTACTTCGCCGGAGTCTATTGAATTGGCAGAGGATCGCAAGCGGTTCCAGAAGCTGCTGGAAGAGCTGGACATTCCGCAGCCGCCGGGTGTGATCGCTACGAGCGTTGATGAGGCCCTGGCCGGTGCAGCACGCGTCACGTATCCGGTGCTGGTGCGGCCTTCGTTCGTGCTGGGTGGGCGCGCCATGGTGATTGCGTATGACGATGCTGCGATCCGTCACTACATGACGACGGCGATCGAGTACTCGCAGGAGCGGCCGGTGTTGATCGACCACTTCCTCGAAGATGCGCAGGAGGTCGATGTCGACGCTCTGTGCGATGGCGACGACGTGTTGATCGCTGGCATCATGCAGCACATCGAAGAGGCTGGCGTTCACTCAGGCGACTCGTCTTGTGTGCTGCCGGCTGTCGATCTTTCTGACGAGGTGCTGGAGACGATTCGTACCTACACACGCAAGCTGGTGATCGCTCTGAAGGTGCGTGGACTTGCAAACCTGCAGTTCGCTGTGCAGCGCGGCAAGGTGTTTGTGATCGAGGTAAACCCGCGTGCGTCGCGTACGGTGCCGTATGTATCGAAGGCGACAGGTGTGCAACTGGCGAAGGTGGCTGCGCGCATCATGACCGGCAAGAAGCTGCGTGATCTGCTGCCAGCGGAAGTGGCTGCGGGCAAGGACCTGAGCACGGGCGATCACTACTTTGTGAAGTCACCGGTATTCCCGTGGGGCAAGTTCCAGGGCGTCGATCCGGTACTTGGGCCGGAGATGCGTTCGACGGGCGAGGTGATGGGTGTGGCTGCAACGTTCGGCGAGGCGTTTGCGAAGGCGCAGACGGCGGCCGGATTGATTTTGCCGACGAAGGGCACGGCGTTCTTCTCGGTGAACGATCACGATAAGAAGAGCCTGGCTACGGTGGCTCGGCGCTTTGTCGATATGGGCTTCAAGTTGGTGGCTACGCATCGTACTGGCGACGTAATCGAAGAGGCTGGTATGCAGGTGGAGCGTGTGTTCGCGGTGAAGGAAGGTCGTCCGAACGTGGTCGATCTCATCAAGAGCGACCGCATCAATCTGATTGTGAACACGCCTTCGGGACAGCAGAGCGTGTTCGATGAGGCTGCGATTCGTCGCGCTGCCGTACTGGCACGGATTCCAACGATCACGACGCTGGCTGCGGCTCGCGCGGCGGCTGATGGGATTGAAGCGATTCAACGTGGTGAATATAAAGTCGAGTCGTTGCAGGCCCTTCATGCAGCGCGCAAGGCACAGTAACGGCGAGGGATAGACTAGTACGATGCTGATCGATGGAATCCATGTACCGCTGAGTTCGCCGTTTTACCGCGATGGGCGCAGCTATCTGCGCAAGCTGGAGCACAATGTGGCGCGCTACTCACTGACGCCTGTCGCGGGGTTAGTGGCTCTGGCGAGCGAAGGCGCGATGCTGACCGATGCGGAGGCGTTTGAGTCGCTGCAATCGGTGGGGGAGTTCGCGGCGAAGGAGAAGGTGCTAATCGCTTCGATTGATCGCGAGAGCGTTCATGCGGCGTTGCTGCTGGCCGAGCAGGCAGACGCTGCGGGCTTCGATGCTTTGCTTGTGCGCGTGCCGGGGTCGATTGCGGCCGACGATATTGCTATGAAGGAGCTCTATCTGCGAACGGTTGCGGATGGTGCTTCTTTGCCTGTGCTGTTGCTGAGTGAAGAGGGACGTTCGCTGCCGGTGAGTGCGATCGCTGAGCTGGCGAAGCATACGAACATTATCGGACTGTATGACGCGGAGTTGACGGTCGAACGCTATCAAGAGATTGTTGCTGCGACTGCCGACGTAAAGCGCGAGGTGACGGTGACGACGATCTTTGCTCCGGTGACACGCAGGATGTTGAAGGTTGAGGTCGAGGCGGGCGGCAGCTTTGTATCTGCGGATTCGCTCGCAGGCGGTTTGGCCGTTGCGGTGGCTCCTCCTAAGCCAGCTATCAAAACGCGCACGAAGTCTGTCGGCTTCCAGATCATGGCGGCGGGGACTGCGACGAATATGACCTCTCTGCTGGCGGCGGGTGTGGCAGGGGCCATGCCGGAACTGGCTACGTGCACACCGCAGGGCGTGTACGAGGCGTTCGCTGCGTTCAAGGATGGTGATCCACGGCTTTCGGAGCTGAAGCAGGAGCGGTTGGTCGAGGCGGACGCTCTGATTGCGCAGCTTGGAATTGCTGGCATCAAGTACGGCTGCGATTGGAACGGCTATTATGGCGGCGTACCGCGTTTGCCGCGGCTACCGCTGGATGCAGCTGCTCGTGCGCAGATCGAACGTGTACTCGCAGGTCTGCGCAACTAGTTCAGGCACGGAAAAGACCCAAGGCCTACGCCTTGGGTCTTTTGTGTTTCGAGCGGAAGCGCGGATTAGTGAGCGGGGACGTGAAGCGAAGTCAGGCGCTGGCGGGCCTGTACTGCTTCGGGAGAGTTGGGGAAGCGCTGGATGAGAGCGCGCAGCTCGCGCACGCCGCCATCAGTCTGCTTCATCGAGATCATAGCCTCGGCCTTGTGAAGATGGGCGGCGGGGATCTTGGTGTTGTCTGGGTAGCGCTCTAGCAGGTGATCGTAGTCCTTTACCGCGAGCGTCGGCTTCTGTGAGCGCATAGCGATTTCCCCGAGGTAGAAGTAAGCGTTGCCGGAGAGATTGTCATCCGGGTAAGCCTTGGTGAGATCCATGAACTCGGAGGTTGCGAGAGGATATTTGGCGGACATGTAGTCGCTGTAGGCCGTGCGATACATGTCGGCTACAGGGGGAGCCGAAGGCGCAGCTGCTGGCTGCGGGTCTGAGGCCGCAGGATCCTGCGGCGGGCTGTTGCCGCCAGGGTCGCGCGAGATGGGGGCTGAGGTGGCCGGAGCCGGAGTGGGGATAGCGTTGCCACCTCCGCCGCCAGCAGGGAGGTTGTTGAGGATGGCAGCGGCGGACTGCTGCTGACCCTGCACATCGCTGAGCATCTTCTCCATCCGAGCCATGCGTGCCTTCAACTCGTCTAGAGTGTCGTTGAGTGACTGCACCTGTCCGGAGACCTGGTCACTCTTCGCGCCCATGGCCTCCTGCTGGTTCTGCATGCTCAACTTCATGCCGTTCATCTCGACGGACATCTTGTTCACGCTATCGGCTGTCTGCAATAGCAGGTCCTTCATGGCGCCCATGCGCTCGTCGTTGGACTGCTGAAGTCGCGCGACGGCGTCCTGCAGCTGCTGCATCTGGGTCTGCAGCTGGATCATCTCCTTGCTGACGGCGTGGGCCTTAGGAGTGGCGAATGCTGCGATGAGCAGAGCAACGGCAAGACAGCGAATGGTGAGAAGGCGGAAAGGCGAGCGGGACATAAAGGGCTCCTCGGACATCAGTACTACTGAAAGGGTACTGCAAGCGCTTGTGAAGGTGCTGCGAAACTGAGCGCCGTAACAAAGCTTATGGCCGTAGTGCGCTTACCGATGAAGGTAGCGCGCTACGGCCATTTTGGCATTCGCCAGACTTAGCGATCGATGGAGAACTGATCGCGGCGGTTCTGCTGCCAGCAGGCTTCGTTCTCGTCGGTGCAGAACTGGCGTTCCTTGCCGTAGCTGACGACGCGGATGCGGCTGGCGTTGACGCCGGCTGCGACCAAGCCCTGCTTCGCGGAGTTTGCGCGGTTTTCGCCGAGGGTGATGTTGAACTCAGCTGAACCACGGTCATCGCAGTAGCCACCGATGAGGATCTTGATGTTCGGGTTGGCGTTCAGGTATTGCGCAGCCTGTGCAATCGAGGTTTGAGCGTCGGCACGGAGCGTGAAGCTGTCATAGTCGAAGAAAACATCCTGCACGTGCGAGTGGAAGATCGAGTCGCTGCCCATGTCGCCTTCGCCCGAAGGAACGCTGGGCATGGAGGGCACGCGGACGGTGACGCGGACGCTGGCGTCCGTGGTGCCGCCGTCACCCTTGGCAACGAGGTGGAAGTTGGTCGAGGCGGAAGGCGAAACAGTCTGCGTACCGTTGACAGGCACACTGCCTATACCGTCGATCGAGACGCTGCTCGCGTTCGTGGTGCGCCAGTTCAGCACGACCGACTGACCGAGATCGATGGACAGGGGATCGGCGCTGATCGTTGCCGTTGGAGCGATGCCGCTGTCACTGGGAGCCAGGGCGGAGGGTGGCGGAGCTGAGTTCTTCTTATGGCATCCGGTTGCCATCAACATGCCAAGGCTCAGTGCCAGCGCTGCGTTCTTCCAAAGCCGAGACTGGCCCGAAGCCTGGCCTTTCACCGATACCCGATTCGCGTCCATAGTCATAGCGTTCTCTCTCACTCCCTGATATTCCTTTGTTGTATCTATTCAGTTTACGATGCAGCTCTTTGACAGGGTGTTATCTGCAGTATTGTATCGGATGGCGATACAATACTGATTATACAGCGTTTATCCTATTTCCAGCTCCAGTTAGGCATATCGGTACCGGCTCCGGAGAGGGCACGGCGCTGGGTGCCGTCGGCAAGCATGGTCATGATGCGTGTGTGGGCAGCGGCACCGTCGGGATCGTTGGCAAAGACGATGTGACGACCGTCGGGTGACCAGGAGGGGAAGTCACAACGACCGATCTCGTGGGTGAGCTGAATCCAGCGCTTCGTGGCGACCTCCATCACGTAGATGTCCTGCCCACCGGGAGCGCCCGGGCCGTACTTGCGGTCCCATGCGAAGGCGATGAACTGGCCATTGGGCGACCAGGAGGGCGAGGTAGCGTAACCGCCATCGGTCATGCGGGCGACGCCGGACCCGTCTGCGTCCATGATGTAGAGCTGTGGGAGGCCGCTCCGACCACTGATCCAGGCGATCTGTGCGCCGGTCTTGGGATTCCAAGTAGGCGAGACGTCCGGGCCGACGAATGAGGTGATGCGGTGCGAAAGGCTGCCCTGCGGATCGGAGATCCAGATCTCGGGGTCGCCGGTACGTGAGCTGGAGAAGGCGAGTTGCTGGCCGCTGGGTGCCCAGGCGGGGGATACGTTCGTTCCTCCAACCGAGGAGTAGTTGACGAGGCGACCGAGCAGCAGGGAGTACATCCTGATCTGGAAGCCATTTTTGTCGAGCGAGCTGAAAGCGATGCGCGAGTTGTCGGGCGAGACGCGCGGAGAGATGGAGATGGCGCCGAGGTGGGTGATGGCGTGCTGGTTCGCGCCGTCATAGTCCATCGCCCAGATCTCTTTGTTCGCGCCGTCCTTCTTCACATAGAAGATCTTCGATTCAGCGATACCGGGGACACCGCCGAGGCGCGTGATGATCTCGTCGGCGAAGCGGTGTGCAATCTGGCGAGCACTGTCGGAGCTGGCTTCTTCGTTGTAAAGCTTGGTGAAGACCTGCGGGTACTGCGTGTTCTTCGCGTCGTCGAGGAAGCCGTTCACGACAATGCGGCCACCCTGCACGGAAAGATTGCCGAAGGCGACCATGGAGGCGCTGGCAGGCGCTGCAGCCCAGTCTGCGAGATGAACGTCAGACTGATTGCTGGGCAGTGCCTGCGGGTTCTGACTCTTGGAGACGACATCGAAGATGCCCGCAGAGGCAAGATCGGAGTAAAGGGTGGCATCGAAGACGTGCTTGTCTTCACCGACGGATGGATCAGAGCTCATAGGCTTGAAGTCTGCCGTCGCGATGCGAATGCGCTCTGCCGCACCCTTGTTGGTCTCCAGCTGGTACCAGTCCTGCGCGTGGGCCTTGGAGGCTACCAGGGCGGAGAGCAGGATACCCGCGACGATCGATGTCTTTTGTCCGTAAGATGTTTTCATCATTCCTTTAGCCTTCTTCTAAATCCTAAACACACGTCCGGTGGATTCGCTTCGTTTGGAGCACCACGGCAGATACTAGTGTGCGTCGAATTTGTACTGGATGGTGATGTGATCGCCTGAGGGCAGCGGGCCGAAGCTTTCGACGCTCTCCACAGCGCGCCTGGCTGCGAGATCGAGTGGGCTGTAGCCGCTGGCTTTGTCGATGCGCAGGTTGTTCACCGTTCCATCTCGTTGGATGTCAAAAACGATGGTGACGCTTTTCGCCTGAGATCCGACCGGCGGACTGTAGTTCTGGTTGACCAGCTGGCCGACAAGCCGGAGATAGTACGCGTAACGAGTGCCGAAGACCTTGTCTTCGGCGGTGATGGTCGCGGTTCCGTTCTTCAGCGGAGCGGTGGTCTGTGGAAGCTGGGTGGCGGAGTCGCCGCTGTTGGCCTTTGGTGTATCCGGCGTGGGTTGAGGATGTTTGGGAGCTGTGACGGTAGTGGGTTTGGGCTGCGCTTTGTCCGGCGTCTTGCCCTTGATGAGGACATCATCCGGCTTGGGCGGAGGCTGGGTCGTCACCTTCGGCTGCGGGGCAGGAACGTTTGTGACGTCTTCAGAAGCGAGAACGGCCTTGTCGACAGGCGGAGCCTTCGGGGGCAAGGGAATGGCGGAGACGAGGTTCGCCTGGATGGAGCCGCTTTGCTGTGCGCTTTCTCCCCAACGTGGGCCGTGGATGTGGCTGACGAGGGCCCAGCCGACGATCGCGGCAGCGGCAGCGATGTGCAGGCCGATAGCGAAGGTGAAGCCGCGACCCAGCCGGTCGAAGTCCTGATCGTTCGTGTTGGAGTAGGTGCTCATCTACCGATTACTTCTCCAACGGCTGCGTGACGATGCTGATGTTGGTGATGCCTGCCTGCTTGACCGCATCCATCACCGAGGCGAATGCGCCGAAGGGAACCTTCTGGTCGGCGCGGACGTAGACGACGCGCTTGGTTTCCTTGGGATTGTTTGCGAGCAGACCGGAGAGATCGTGAATGTTTACCTGCTTGTCCTGCAGGAAGACGTTCTGATCCTTGTCAATGGTGACGACCATGTGCTCTTCGGTAAGCTGCGCGACGGTGCGCGTCTGCGGGACGGCGACGACGATGCCGCTCTGCAGTACCGGTGCGGTGAGCATGAAGATGAGCAGCAGCACCAGCACAACGTCGACCAGCGGCGTGATGTTGATGTCGGCGAGGGCCGTCTGCGTGCGCCCTTTGGCGGAGAATGCCATGGTTAGAGGGACCTCCGCCGCGCCTCTTCTGCTGCGGCTGCGGAGTCTTTGGGCTGGAACATGGCTGCGTTCTCAATGGCGTTCAGCAGCTCGCGACCGAAGTCATCCATGCGGGAGGCGAAGTCTCGCAGGCGGGCGGTGAGCTGGTTGTAGCCAACGAGTGCAGGCACGGCGACGACGAGGCCAGCAGCGGTAGTGATCAGCGCTTCAGAGATGCCGGGAGCGACGGCGCGGAGCGTGGCGGCGCCAGCGGTGCCGAGGCCATGGAAGGCGTCGACGATGCCCATGACGGTGCCGAAGAGGCCGACGTAGGTAGCTGATTGCGCGATGGTTGCGAGCCAGGTGATGCGGCTCTCCATCAGCGTGAGGGCTTCGCTGGAGGCGGTGAGAGCGGCGCGCTCCATTGCGGAGGGATTCGCGGGAATACCGCGACCGCCGCTCTGGCGCTGGTACTCATCGTTGATCTCGTTGAAGACGGTGACGAGCGGGCTGGGCTTGTACTGGTCGGCGACCGTCGAAATCTCGCTCAGCCGCCCCGATTTGCGGAAGGCACGGAGGAAGCTCCTGCTCTTTTTTTCTGCAGCACCAAAGGCACGCCATTTTGAAAGCATGATGGCCCAGGAGAAGATGCTGGCCGCGAGCAGAATGCCGAGAACAGCGAGCGCGACAGGGCCGCTGTTATGGATCATCTCGGTGAGGGCGCTGCCGTTGGAGGCTGCCGGTGCGGGCCCTAGCGAGGGGTCGACCGTGGCGGAGGTTGCGTCTTGGAGGAGGAGTGCGAAGGCAAGCAGGGTCATAGCGTCTCTCAGCAGTGTAACGTCGGGTTTCGTAGCGTGTCTTGATCGGAACCCTTTGTGGTACGAGTAACGATGCACCGGGTTAGATGCAACTTTGCCTTTCGTTCTCCAGAGCGTAGCCTGCTATTCTCTCGTTGAAACGAGAGACACTTCCCGATGCTTCTGGAGCTTCGCGCAGAAAACTATGCGGTGATCGACCACGCGGTGGCCGTCTTTGGCCCGGGCCTGAACCTGCTTACGGGCGAAACCGGCGCTGGCAAGTCGATTTTGATCGATGCCCTTGTTATTTTGCTAGGAAGCAAGGCCTCCAGCGATATGGTGCGATTCGGCGCGGAGAAGGCTGTTCTTGGATGCGTCTTCGAGACGACGCCAGGAGCCGAGGAGATCCTTGAGCGCAACGGGATCGATGCTGAGGGTGACGAGATCCTCATCCGCCGCGAGATTGGCTCGTCGGGCAAGGGAAGAGTGTTTGTAAATAATCAGCCAGCGACTGTGGCGGTGCTGCGACAGTTGGCTCCGGAACTAGCGCTGGTCCATGCGCAGTCGGAGACGCTGGTGGCGTTCGATGCGGAGCAGCAACGGTTGCTGGTGGACCGCTTCGGGGATATTCAGACTACGGATGTGGCTACGCACTTTGCGAAGTGGCGGGGGCTACGAACGCAGATCGAAGAACTTCGCAACGCGGAGGACGACCGCTTGAAGCTGATTGACCTGTGGAGCTTCCAGTCGAAGGAGATCGAGTCTGCAGCCATCGTCGATAGCGAAGAAGATAGCCAGCTTGAGACGGAGAAGCGGATTCTTGCCAATGCGGAGCGTCTCTTCACCGGAGCGAACGCCGCGCAGGAGCTGTTGTATGAGGCGGAGGTTTCGGCTGAGTCGCTGCTGGGATCCGCACTGAAGCACGTGGAAGACCTTGCACGTTTCGATCCGAAGTTTGTGGAGACGGCGCAGCAGCTTGCCTCTGCGAAGGCCTCCGTTGAAGATGCCGCTTCCACGCTGCGAGCGTTTGCTGGAGAGGTGACGGCTTCGCCTGAGCGGCTGGCAGAGATTGAAGATCGTCTCGCCGCCCTGGATCGGCTGAAGCGTAAGTATGGCAAGACGCTGGCCGAGGTGATTGCGTTTGGTGCGGACGCAGCGCAGAAGTTGTCGGACCTGCAGAACCGCGATGCGCGTCTGGTCGAGCTGGAGAAAGATCTGACCATTGCTGCGGCGAAGTACATTGTGGCTGCTCGCAAGGTGACGACCGAGCGCAAGAAGGCTGGGGAGAAGCTTTCGGAGACGGCAGAGAAGCAGATCAATGATCTTGCGATGCAGGCGCGGTTTCAGATAGACATCAAGCCCAGCGAGGATGAGTCCGCGTGGACGGTTCATGGCTGGGACCGCGTAGAGTGCCGCATTGCCACCAATCCTGGAGAGCCGGTAAAGCCACTGACGGAGATCGCCTCCGGTGGCGAGATGTCGCGTGTGATGCTGGCGCTGAAGGTGTCGGTGGAAGAGGGAGTTGCCGTTCATGCGAAGAAGCGCGGCCTACCGCTGCCGCGTACGCTGGTCTTCGACGAGATCGACATTGGTATTGGCGGACGGGCGGCGGAGGCTGTCGGCCAGAAGCTGAGAACTCTTTCGCGTGCGCAGCAGGTCATCTGCATCACGCATCTGCCGCAGATTGCAGCTTTTGCGGACCAGCATTTTTTGATTGAGAAGCAGGAAAAAAGCGGTCGCACACAGACTGGTGTTCGCCTGATGAAAACGGATGAGCGTACCGCGGAGATTGCCAGAATGCTCTCCGGAGCGAATCTTACCGAGACTTCATTGCGGCATGCCGAGCAGATGCTCAAGCAAAGCGTTTAGATCGGTTGCTGCGGAAGGCAGCTTGAAAGGCCGTCAGGTATCACCTTGATAGCCTTCGGTACCCCCGGTTTTGCACCAGTCCCGGTTCAAAACCGTGCCTTATGGGTAGGAAACGCGGTATACTTGGGACGTGAGCCTTCCGACCGCAGACCCCGTCGCTACGACCCCCTCCGTTAATTCAACTGACAAGCGCGTCATGCTGCTTAAGCCGCGTGGCTTCTGCGCTGGCGTGGTGCGCGCGGTCGATATCGTTGAGATCGCCCTCGACACATTTGGCGCGCCGATTTATGTGCGCAAGGAGATTGTCCATAACAGCTACGTTGTCAACGACCTTGCTGGCAAGGGAGCAATTTTCGTCAACGAACTGGACGAAGTTCCGTCCGGCGCTCGCGTGATTTACTCCGCGCATGGCGTTTCTCCAGCTGTGCGTGAAAACGCCAAGAGCCGTGGTCTCAAAGTCATCGACGCGACCTGCCCGCTGGTCACCAAGGTCCACGTTGAGGCGATCAAGTTTGCCAAGCAGGGTTATTCGCTTGTGCTGGTAGGCCATCGTGATCACGAAGAGGTCGAGGGTACCCAGGGTGAGGCTCCGGATGTGACCCAGGTTGTTTCGACGGTAGAAGAAGTAGCCGCTTTGGTGGTGCCGGACCCGAACAAGGTCGCCTACCTGACGCAGACCACGCTCTCGCTGGACGAGGCGCGCTACATGATCGAGGCGCTAAAGAAGAAGTTCCCGAACATCGTCGGACCGCATGCGCAGGACATCTGCTATGCAACCGAGAACCGCCAGACTGCGGTAAAGAATGTGGCTCACGGCGCTGATCTGGTCCTAGTAGTCGGTTCGCGCAATAGTTCGAACTCGAATCGCCTGGTTGAGGTCTCGCAGAATCTGGGCACGAACTCTTACCTAATCGATAAGGCTGAAGACATTCAGCCGGTCTGGCTTGAAGGCGTTTCGACGGTGGCGATCACCGCCGGTGCGTCGGCTCCCGAAATCCTGGTGCAGGAGGTCGTGGCGTATCTGCAGGACAAGGGATATGGCTCCGTCGAAGAGGTTGAGGTGATGCCGGAGAATGTACGCTTCGGTCTGCCCCCCGAGATTGTTCAGGCGATCGCTGCAGCTCCAAAGCTGCCTGTCGCTGCAACGGTCTAGCCATACATGAAATTTTTCTGAAGTTGCTTTGCTGTAGCTTCATCCAATCGTAAACACATCACGCAACAGACGAACGGGTACGAGCAGTCAAGCATGAGCACATTGCCAATCAATTCGGGAGCTACGGTGCCTGAGGGTACCAAGCAGCCACGGTTCGGTCGCCTTGATCTGGCGATGGACAAAGTCACCGAAGGCATCACGAAGTCGGTGAACTGGATCTTCGGCCAGCAGCACGAAGAGGGTTACTGGTGCGGCGAGCTTGAGGCCGACTCGATGCTTGAGGCCGATTACATCTATGTCCATAAGCTGCTGGGCACGGGTGATGCGGGCAAACTCGAGCGTTGCGCCAACGAGATTCTTCGTCATCAAAACGAAGATGGAGGCTGGAGCCTGTATCCGGGTGGCCCTTCCAACGTGAACTATGGCGTGAAGTGCTATCTCGCGCTGAAGCTTATGGGCTATAAGGCCGACGACCCGATTCTGGTGCGCGCTCGCGAGAATGTGCTCTCGCTCGGCGGTGTGGTGGCCTGCAATACCTTCACGAAGATGTATCTCTGCTCGATGGGGCAGTACGATTACGATGCTGTCCCTGCAGTTCCGCCGGAGATCGTTCTTTTTCCAGACTGGTTCTACTTCAATATTTACGAGATCAGCGCCTGGTCGCGCGCGATTCTGGTGCCGCTTTCGATCATTTATGCGAATAAGCCGTTCCGGAAGCTTGCGCCGGAGCAGCAAATCGATGAGCTCTTCGTCGGTGGTCGCAATGCTGCAAATCTGCATCTTGCCTGGGACCGAAAGCATATTTTCTCGTGGAAGAACTTCTTCCTGTTCACTGACCGTCTCGCCCACTGGGCAGAACGTGTGCATCTCCGTCCATTGCGCAAGAAGGCGCTGAAGAAGGCCGAACGCTGGATGCTGGAGCACTTTGAAAAGTCTGACGGACTGGGTGCGATCTATCCCGCGATGCTGAATGCGATCGTTGCATTGAACTGCCTCGGTTACACGGCCGACGATCCGCAGGTCATACGCGCGATGGACGAGTTTGAAAAGCTCGGCATCGACTGCCCGAACGGGACCGCCGACTATCCGACGCCTACCTTCCGCATGCAGCCCTGCCTGTCGCCTGTTTGGGACACCGCGCAGGTGCTGTCGACACTGGGCGAAGCGAACGTCTCCAGGACGGATCCCCGCATGGTGAAGTCAGCCGACTGGCTTCTGTCGAAAGAGATCCGCTATCAAGGGGACTGGTCGCACAACGTCAAGAACATCGACGCGAGCTGCTGGTGCTTCTTCTTCAACAACGACCATCAGCCGGACTGCGACGACACTGCCGAAGTGCTGTTGGCGCTGAAGGCGGTAGACAATCCTCGTGAGCGCTATCAGCATGAGGTGTCGCAGCGGGCGATCGACTGGCTGTTTGCGATGCAGTGCAAGAACGGTGGCTGGGCCTCGTTTGATAAGGACAACACGAAGAAGGTTTTCGAGTCGATTCCATTCGCCGATCACAACGCGATGATTGATCCGCCGACCGTGGACATCACTGGCCGCATCCTGGAGATGCTTGCGGCCTACGGCTACACCCGCCGCGATAAACGCGTTGAGAAAGCCGTGCAGTTCATCCTGAAAGAGCAGGAGCCAGACGGTGCCTGGTTCGGTCGCTGGGGTGTGAATTATCTGTACGGAACGTTCCTGGTACTGCGTGCTCTGGAAGCGATGGAGTTCAGCTACCTTGAGCCTGCTGTACAGCAGGCCGCTGAGTGGATTCGCATGATGCAGAACTCCGATGGTGGCTGGGGCGAGTCGTGCGGTACCTACGACGATCCGTCCAAGCGCGGCGTCGGTCCATCGACTCCATCGCAGACCGCGTGGGCTCTACTCGGTTTATTGGCTGCCAACGATACGCGTTCGGATTCCGTTGCAAAAGGCATTCGTTGGTTGATTGAGCGCCAGCATGAAGATGGCAGCTGGGATGAGTTAGCTCCGGGTCGCAACGGTGAGAGCTATTACACCGGTACCGGTTTTCCGACAGTCTTCTATCTTGGATATCACTTGTATAAACATTACTTCCCGTTGCTCGCGCTAACTACTTATCGCAAGGCTATAGAGCGCGGCCCGCGCGAAGAATAAATTTCACCAAAGCGAGCTTTGGCTCGTCAGTTCGATCACAGACCTTTCCGTAGTTTGAGCCCGAAGGGCTGAAGTATCAACGAAGGAGTTTTCAGTATGGCAGTTCCAGTCTCACAGATGTTCACCGTAGCTACATACGTCCTGAAGCAGAAGCTTTCGGGCCGGAAGCGCTATCCTCTGGTGATGATGCTCGAGCCGCTCTTTCGCTGCAACCTGGCGTGCGCAGGCTGCGGCAAGATCCAGTATCCGGCTCATATCCTGAAGGCGCAGCTTACTCCTGAGCAGTGCTGGAAGGCAGCCGAAGAGTGCGGCGCTCCGATGGTTTCCATTCCTGGCGGTGAGCCGTTGCTGCATCCGGATATGCCGGAGATTGTGGCTGGACTGGTCGCGCGCAAGAAGTACGTTTACATGTGTACGAATGCGCTGCTTCTGAAGGAGAAACTTCACCTTTTCACGCCATCGAAGTATCTCAGCTTCTCCGTGCATGTCGATGGTGAGCGTGAGCATCACGACTTCGCAGTCTGCCGCGAAGGTGGTTATGACATTGCGATGGAAGGCGTTCGCGCGGCTGTGGCTGCAGGCTTCCGCGTGACCACGAACACCACGTTGTTCGATGGCGCCGATCCCAACTCGGTGCGTCGCCACTTCGACCAGTTGATGGATGCCGGCGTCGAGAGCATGATGGTTTCGCCTGGTTATACCTATGACAAGGCTCCGGACCAGAACCACTTTCTCGGCAAGGCCAAGTCGCGTCGCCTGTTCCGCGCCATTCTTTCGAACCGTCATAAGAACTGGGAGTTCAATACGCATCCTCTGTTCTCTGAATACCTCATGGGTAAGCAGAACTTCGAGTGCACGCCATGGGGCATGCCGACCTACTCAATCTTCGGTTGGCAGAAACCCTGCTACCTACTGCAGGATGGCTACGCAGATACCTTCCAGGAGATGCTCGACGAGACTGCGTGGGAAGAGTACGGCGCAAAGAGCGGCAACCCGCGTTGCGCTAACTGCATGGTGCATTCTGGTCATGAGGCGTCTGCAGTCGATTACAACTTCGGCTCGCTGAAGGGCTTCCTGATCACGGCGAAGAAGTACATGTTCCCTTCGCTGTACAAGGACGATGACGCGATGAAGATCCTGAACGAGTGGAAGCCGGAAGGCCATACGCCGCTGGTGCAGATCGGCAACGCTCCCACGCCGGTTGTCGTTACGACTTCCGTCGATCACAACGTAACCGTCTCAGGAGACTAAGCATGTCCACCGCACAGCAGGAACATCTGAAGATTGAGCAGCTACAGCAGGTTTCTGCTGACGACCTCGAACACATTGAAGGTCGCGAGCGTGAGAACCTCGAAGGCTGGATCCCGCAGCTTGCCAGCGAGGCTGAAGTCCGCGAAGCGCTCGAAAAGGCGTTTGATTATCGTGGCGATGTCACGATTACACGTCGTGACGGCACGCTTGTCGAAGGCTATCTGTACGATCGCCGCACAGGACCCTCTCTTGAAACCTCCGTTGTTCGCATTATGCCGACGCCAAAAAATGGCGAGAGCTTCGAGCGCGTCATGGTCAGCTATGCGGATATTGCAGCGCTGAATTTCTCTGGTCGCGACACGGCTGCAGGCAAGACCTTCGATGCCTGGGTGAAGAAGTACTGGGAAAAGAAAAACGCGGGCGAGACGAACATCCAGATCGAGCCTGAAAAGCTCGACTAGCCACGATGCGTCTCTTCATCACGGGAGCCACGGGCTTCGTCGGCGCCCACGTGGCTCGACTCGCGGCGGAGCAAGGGGCAGATCTTCGCCTCCTATCGCGCTCCACATCGAATAAGAAGAATCTACCGGCAAATGCGGATATCGTCACAGGCGACCTTCGTAATCCGTTTGCGTTCGCCTCTGCGCTGCAGGGTTGCGACGCGCTTATCCATGTGGCGGCAGACTATCGTCTGTGGGTGCCTGACCCCGCAGAGATGTATCAGGCCAACGTGGAGGGTACGCGTGAGCTGCTGCGCCTCGCGCGTGAGGCTGGGGTGCCGCGCGTCGTGTACACGTCTAGCGTGGCTACGATGGGGTTCAAGAAGGACGGCACCGTCGTTGATGAGACGACCCCCGTCAGCGAAGCTGACATGATCGGCCACTACAAGCGCTCGAAGTGGTTGGCCGAGCAGGTGGCGCTTGAAGCAGCTCGTGCCGGACAGCACGTAATGGTGCTCAACCCAACGACGCCTATTGGAGCGCTCGATACCAAACCGACACCGACTGGGCGAATCGTGGTCGACTTCCTCAACAAAAACTTTCCCGCTTATGTCGACACTGGTCTCAACCTCGTTGATGTGGAAGAGATCGCGCGGATGCACCTCATCGCGCTCGAACGGGGGACGCCGGGTGAGCGCTACATCCTTGGAGGCGAGAATCTCACGCTGAAGCAGATTCTCGATCGGCTTGCGGCCATCACGGGTCTGGCTTCACCAAAGATGAAAGTGCCTCATGGTGTTGCGATGGCCTTTGCGTTCTTCGATGAGACGATCACCGGTAAGCTACGGGGCAAAGAGCCAAGAGCCACTGTAGAGGCCGTACGCATGGGCCGGAAGATGATGTTCGCGAGTTCAGCCAAAGCGGAGCGGGAGCTTGGGCTCCACGTGCAAAGCGTGGAGAGTGCTTTGCGTGCGGCTTGCGAGTGGTTCATTGCGAACGACTATGCGCCAGAACCGCCTGCGTGGGGTCGCTAGATCAGCCTGGGCGAAACCCGGCACGCTTCATCGCGATGCCCACTTCAGGATTGCGAGCGAAGGTCTCCCATACAAAGCCGCTGCGTAAGTTTTCCGCCATTACGACACTGATGCCGAGATCGATGCCGAGTACATCGGGGTCATACCACGCAGCGGCTGGATGCAGAGCATCGCAGAAGCTATACCTCCCCCAGGCTTGCTGACCGTAGTTGGTCTTCAACGAACGCAGCACACGCAGACAATCGTCGGGAAGGAAGGGAAGTGAGCCTGCGACAGCGTTTGGAACGACGGAGCCATCGACGCCGCCGAAGCTTTCGCCCGAAGGTGAAGGGCCGCCCCATGCGGTGTAACCATGCGCGGAGTCGGAAGCACTGATACCCCAGTAGTCTTCCGAGTATGGCTTGCCAAGCTTCAGGCAAAAGGCCTTGTGAGCGCGCGTGGCAGTGACGGAGTTCTCGAAGTAATTGGCATAGCGATCGCGCTTTCCACGGAAGTCGAACCAGGCTTGGCTGTACTGGTGGACAAAAAGGGGATCGCCACCGCCGATGTATTCGTAACCCGCATAGCTCATCCTGTCGCGAGACCATGCGTCCCAGCAGTCAGCATCGACCGGATGTGTCTGTGAGCCCATCGCCAGCAAATAAATCATCATCAGCTCGCAGTAGTGGTTCCAGCGCGCTGCGATGAAGCCGCTCTCTGGATTCCATCCCATGCTGAAGGTCTTACCGCCGTTAAGCATCCAAGGCCAGTCGACGCGCTCGTAGATCTTCGTTGCGTATCGTTGTACTTCGGAGTTGTTGTGGAAGTGTGCTCGTGCCGTCAGCACCCCGCAGAGCAAGAGCGCTGTGTCGATGGACGAGACCTCGTTCCTCGCGAAGCGGGCGCCGGTCTCTATGTCATTGAAGTGATAGAAAAAGCCGTGGTTGTTGTAGAGCTCATCTGCATGGAAGCGCAACGTGCGGACGACCTGTTCGACCATAGTTGCGTGAGGGAAGTAGCCACGCTTATCTGCAATGCATAGCGCCGACAAGCCAAAACCCGTTGCAGCGATACTTGTCATGCGTCGAGGATCGAGCTTGCCATCAATTGAAGCAGCCGCACGGTCCAGCACTTGCCCGTTGCTGTGGCTGGCCTGTTCTACAAAATATAGGCAACTTCGCCGCTGCATCTCATCCAGAAAATGTTCGTCGGTCGGGTTCAAAGCGCGTTGCTGAGAAGGCGGAATAGCCACGGTGGGGAGCGTGGCGAACGCCGTGGTTCCCGCCATCATGCGAAGGAACTCTCGTCTCTGCATCGCTATCTCCCAAGCGTGAGCACAGCGAGACCATGCGCCGGCACCGTGAGTTGTAGCTTACCGTGATCGAGGTGCAGGTGTTCTGCAGGAGACATCTGACCGGCTGCGCGCAGCTGCTTGATCTGGTCGCGCGTCAGGCTCCCGGTGGGTCGTCCCATCGCATTGAATGCTTTCAACACATTGCTGTGATCGTCGTCGATGCGCAGTACCTCGACAGCAGCGTTCGCAGCAACGTGCTCAAAGCTCAGATCGAAACTCTTAGGTGCTGCCGCCGGTCCCTTCGGCATCGTGTAGGTAGCACCGGTGCCTGTCGGCGGTGCATAGTCCCAAAGAGCAACGACAAGCTTGCCTGCCGCATCTTCCGTTACCAGCGCAGACTTGGATGACGAAGCAATGCGCCTTTCGCCAAGCTTGTGCAGCGCTCGGAAGACGTTCAGCGAGGCCTTCGGAATGTCGTCTGCCGCGATCAAACCAAAGCCGCCGTAGAAGGGTGAGCGAACGACGCCCTGCTCCTCAAAGACATCTGAGAAGGACCAGTAACTCATGCTCTCAGTGAGGCCATCGCACAGGCGGATGTTGTTTGCAAGCCATGGGCCGATGTACGGCGTGTCAGTAACGTTCGGCTCGTTCGCGTAGCTTGCGTTGTATTCAGAGAAGATCAGCGGAAGATGTGGAAACGCAGACGCTGCGATTTCATCGTGGACCTTCTTTACCGAGCGATAGACCATCGTTTCGCGCGGAATGTCTTCGTGTGTCTTGAATACATCCATGGCGTTGTCGTTGGCATAAACATGCGTCGAAACAAAATCGACGGGAACGTTCTCGGCCTTCACGTGCGCGAGGAAGGGTGCGACCCACGCAGCCTGTGCCGTGGAAGGCCCGCCGATCTGAAGCCGCGGTGATACGGACTTGATGTCACGGGCAGTATGATCGTAAAGCTTGAAGTAGGAGTCCTGCTTCGGGTCGCCCATCCAGAAGTCGAGGTTCGGTTCGTTCCACACCTCAAACTTCCACTTCGATACCTCTTCTATGCCGTAGCGATCGACGAGATGCTGTGCGAACGCGCGGATCATATCGTCCCATAGCTTGTAGTCCTTCGGTGGCGAAACGTTCGGGTGATACCAGAATGCGTGCAGAGCTGCCGGATCGGAGGCCATCTTCTTCGGCATGAAGCTGAGTTCGACGAAGGGCTGCACACCGTTGTCGAGCAGGCCATCGTAGATCTCATCCACATAGCTGAAGTTGTAGACCGAAGCATCATTCGCTGCCTCTGCCGCAAGCCCGGGGTTTTTCGTTTGGCGGTCGGGATCGTAGAGGCCTACGTCGTCATTGAAGATGCCATGAAAACGGACTGACTGGAAGTTGGTGGCCTCCTTCACTGTGCGCAGATCCTTGCGGTAGTCGTCGCGAAGCGCCAGAATGGCGCGCCCGGAGCCAAAGGTCTGTTCCCAGAAGTGGGGAAAGGGCGTGGTCGATGCCTTTGCGTCGATGGAAATCTTCTCCTGCGCCACAGCTATCGTGGTGATGCATGACGCGCCCATAAATAAGACCAAACCCATCGCGACATTACGAACTTTCAAAGATGTAAGCATTGTCTCTCTTTTATCTAGCTTCAAGGTTACGTTCGAGGTCGTAGCAGCTACGGCCCCACATGGATCAATAACAGCGCATTCTTTCCAAGTTCCAGTGTCAGGTTACCGTGCGAAAGTTTACGCTGCTCAGGTGCCTGCGGGGCAGTTTCACGGTTCAGCTCTTCGACCTGCGCAGGTGTTGGATAGGCGGGTTTTCCCATTGCAGCATAAGACTTCAGTACATTGCTGTGTTCTTCGTCTACGCGCTCGATGGATACCGATGCGCTCTCAGGCACACCTACGATGTGCAGCGTGACGGACTTTGCTTGCGGCGCTTTGCCAACATCCGCAAGGTTCCACACAGCGATGCGTAACGAGCCGTCAGAGGCCTTGGTTACGATCGCGTCATTTGCCGAACTCGCAATGCGCGTATCTCCGAGCTTATGCAGCAACGCAAAGTCGTAGAAACTCGCCTTGTTAATACCACCCGTAGCCCGAAGGCCGAACTGCCCTTCGAAGGGTTTGCGTGCCGGTCCGCCTTCTTCAAAAACATCGGAGAAGGTCCAGAAGGACAGTGCTTCGACTCCTTCGCAAGTGCGGATAGCCTCCGCCAGCGCGGGACCGACGTAGGGAGTGTCGCGGCGTTCATTGTCACCGGGTACGTTCCATTCGGTCCATAGCAGCGGGAGTTTTGGTGCTGTCGAGGCATCGATCTGCTGCCGCACGTGGGCAACCCCCGCGCAAACTCGATCTTCTTCACGAATGTCTTTGTCGCGCAGCGGTTGATCTTTGCCGAGCAGACGTTCTACCGGTTCGTCGTCGTAGCCATGCGTGGAGATAAAGTCGACCGGCACGTGGTTCTCCGAAGTGTACTGGAGGAAGTCCGGTATCCATGCGGCTGCGGCTGTCGCGGGGCCACCCACGCGCAGTCGCGGATTCACCCGCTTGAGGTCGCGTGCTGTGTGAGCATAAAGATCGAAGTACGATTCCATGCGAGGGATGCCTCCCCAGAAGTCGATGTTTGGCTCGTTCCACACCTCGAAGTACCAGCTCGAGACCTCAGCAACGCCGTAGCGATCGATGAGGTGCTGCGCGAAGTGAGTCATCAGATCGTCCCAGCGCTCCATGCTCTTGGGCGGTGAGACATTTTGTTTGTACCAGAACGGATGCAGTGCATCGGGATTGAACGCAAGCTTCTTCGGCATGAAACTGATTTCGATCACAGGCTTTACATGTTGCTTGAGCAGACCATCGTAGATCTCATCGACGTACGTAAAGTTGTAGACCGGGTCGCCGTGCTCGTCTTCGTTGTACACACCGACTTCATCGTGCAGTATGGCGTGGAAGCGAACGTACTTGAAGTCTGTAGCACCTTTTACTGCACGGATATCGTCACGGTAGCTCTCCCGCAGCGAGAGGATAGCGCGACCCGAACCGAACATCGTCTCCCAGAAATGAGGGAAGGGAGTGGCTGCAGCGTGCGCATCGATATCGATACGCTGCTGAGCCATAACCTGCGTATGCGAGAGGTATCCCGCAAGCAGGAACGCAGAAAGCGTCAGCACGCATCTGGTAGTTCGAAAAAGCATGGTCTGATCCTAAGTAGTATGGAGTGCTACTGATGGAACGAGAGGGCGGCCCGGTTTGGCACGCCCTCTCGTGGTAACGTACGAGACCCAACTCTTAGAAGCTGAACCGTGCCTGGAAGCTGATCGTGCGCGAGCCAAGAGCTGTTGTGTCTTGTCCGAAGTTCGTAGCGGTGACATCCGTTGTGATGGATTGAGGGTTGAGATTAAGTAGGTTAAAGAGGTTGAGAGCATCCGCCCGAATCTCCAGCTTCGCGTTATCACCGAGGATGCGGTTGTTCGGAATGCCGAAGCCCTTGCTGATCGAAGCGTCGATATCACGATAGTTTGGTCCATCGAAGGAGTTGCGCGACAGACCCGGGCGTGGAGGCAGAGCAGCGTTGACGCCCGGGAACGTGCCGGTCATCGCAGCTGCAAAGTTCGGCACTGAGAAGTAAGGATTTCCCGTGTAGGCAACCTGGGTTCCAGCATTTCCATTGATGGTGGCTGTGGGCGAAGCTGCCTTGCCGCTTGCCGCCGCCGCCGCATAGTTGGGGAAGTTGCTGTTCGTTTCGAACGCCTTATTGCTTGTCCCCTTCTTGCCGCCACCCAGATAGTTAGGATAGAGCGTCGAGTAATTACAGTTGGAGCAGTATAGAGATTGAGCCGTGTGATATTGAGGTGTGAAGGGGAAGCCGGTATGCAAGTTCATGATGCCGCTCAATGACCAGCCACCGGCAATCTTCTCCAGCAGGCCGTTGCCATGGAAGATTACGGGCTGCCACAGACCAAAGACCTTCAGCGACTTTCCGATGTTGTAGTCCGAACGGCCATAGTTGTAGTACGGCTGGTTAGGATATGGACCTTCCTCGTAAGGACCTGAGCCATCGTCCATGCTCTTGGCCCACATGAACTGCGCATCGATGGAGTAGTGGTGCGAGAACGGATGCTTGATCTCGGCAAGGAATGCATTGTTGTTAGATCCGCCGCTATTGCCGTAGGTATCAATATTCGTGACCAGCGGGTTTAACGCGACACCCTGACCGATGGCCAAAGCGTTCGAGTTGTACTGCGTAATCAGGTGACGAGATGAGCTACCTTCATAGCCAACTGACGCCACAATCGCCTTGCCGAAGTCATACTCGGCGTCGAGAGAGTAGTGGTGCGAATACGCAGTTGGAAGCTTTGAAGGAAAGTTGGTGATCTGTGCATTGCCCGCCGTGGGAAGCCCAGCGGTGTTGAAGGTGGTGATGGTATGCGGATTCGAGGGATAACCATTAACGCTATGAATATCGCTCGAGACAGCGTAGAGAATATCGGCGCCGTTCGTACCCTGGTTCGTAGGGCTGCTGTACTTGAAGTCGACGTTGTTCGTTCCTGGAGGATTGCCACCACCGTTCGCAGATATCGCAATCTCTTCCTGGTTGAAGTTCAAGCCATAGCCGCCACGGACGACCATCTTGTTGTGGAAGGCCTCAGGACTCCAGTTGAATCCAAGCTGGGGCCCAAAGTTTCCCTTCTGCGGCGTCCATATATTGCCGCCTTGATGCAGGCTGAGCCCTGTGTATAGAGCGCTACCGCTGCCCAGCGTCACGATGCCGACGTTGTTCTGCTTGGTGTAGAGAGAGCCAAAGTAGGAGTAGCGAATTCCGGCATGGAGCGTCAGATTCGGACGCAACTTCCAATCGTCCTGAACGAATACGCCGAAAAGGTTCTCGCGGTCATCCTGGCGGCTGCCACCCACAGTACCGGTGGTTGAGTTGAACGCACCCGTCTCTTCCATCGGAGCATCGTTCAGGAAGTCCCACACGTTGTAAAAGTTGTATGCCGGGCTGTAGCTATAGATCGGATAGTTCAGATAGTGAAGCTGCGTGAAGTCTGCACCGAACTTGATCGTCTGCTGTCCGTGAATCTTTGTGGCAACGTCCTTATAGCCATAAGTCCACTGGTTCAGATCGCTGCCGAGGTTTACGCCAAACTGGGCGAGGCTGATCGAACCAATATTGGTCGTTAGCTTCGATACGGGCAGGCCGACAGGGGACTGCGGATTCGATGCGACTTCGTTCCACCGCCAGCCGGCAGCGTTGGCACGGGCTTCGTTCAAGAAAGTCGGCGAGAAGGTATGGTTCCAGATTACCGAGAAAGCATCGTTGATCTGCGCGTGGTGGAACAAGTTGTAGGCACGCGAGTCGGTGTTGTAGCTCGTGTTGCCTTGCGGCACCCAGTAGATGGTGAAGCTCAGGTGATCCTTCTTGGTGGCGTCTGCATCCATACGGCCGTTGTACTGGTGGTAGTACGAAGAGTAAGGCGAACTTGTCGCGTAGTCGGCGATGTCGGCGGTGTTTGTAAGACCGCCGCCGATGCCGGGGTTCGAAGCCAGCCCTGTGGCGGTGGTGTCCTGCGTGCCGCGCGCCGAGGTCACCGGCGAACCAATGTTCAAACCAGCGCCCGCAATCGTGCGGCAGTTTGTACCTTCGATCAGGCCGATGGTCGTGCAGGTCTCGTTATTGGTGATAATGCCCGTCGTGCTGACACCGTGACCGGGGAAGTTTGTATACGTGTTCGAGATGTAACCGGACGGCGCCAGAGCGTCGAAGGCAGCGGTGTCATACCAACCAGTGCCCGTGGCAGTTGAGTTATTTGGGGAGGACTCATAAGCGAAGAATGCAAAGATGCGGTTCTTCAGGATTGGGCCGCCGATGCTTCCACCATATTGATTGAAGCGGTTCGTATCCCGGATGGGGGCACCAGTTCCAGTCGAACGCTGGTAGGCATTCAGGCCAGGACGATGTGCTGCAAAGAAAAGGCTGCCGTGGAGCTGGTTGGTACCGCTCTTGGATGTCACTAGAGTTTGAGCACCGCTGAAGCGGCCGTTCTCGGCGTCATAGTCGTTCGTTACGATACGCACATTGTCGATGGAATCCTGCGTTGGCGTGATGATGCTGGTACCGCCCCAGACCGCGCTCACCGTGCTGATGCCATCGATAGCGATGCCATTGCTGCCATACTGGCCGCCGTTTGCGTTGGACTGAGGGCCATTCTCAGTGGGAGCCTGCCCACCGCCACCTGAGCCGCCTGGGCCCTGGTTTCCGGGGGTGTTATAAACACCACCGCCCGCGCCTTGTGAGCCGTCATTCACCACACCCGGCGCCAGTTGGCTGAGTGTGAACACATCTCGGTTTGAGGAGGGGAGATGTTGAATGTCGTTCGAGCTGACCGTTGTGCCGATATTCGAGGTGGCGGTGTCCAGTGCTGGTTCTGACGAAGCATCGACAGTCACCGTCTGGTCAATGCCGCCGAGCACGAGCTTGACTGTGACCGAGTTCGGCTGCTCCGGGATCAGTTGCAGGTTGTCGAGTACCTTCGTCTGGAAGCCAGGCTTTTCTACGGTGAGCTTGAAGCTATCTGCCGGAAGAGCGTTGAAGTTATAAACGCCGTCATCGCCGCTGGTGCGAACCTGCGTCGCGTTGTTGGCCTTGTCGATCAGGGTGAGCTTCGCGCCGGGAACCACGGCGCCGTCGGGGTCGGTCACCGAGCCCTGGATCGACGTGCGATATTGCGCATATGCGCTGCTGCTCATCAGGCAGCCGAGCACCGTCAGCGATCCCGCCATCAGCACGCGGCGGGCGTTGAATTTCAATTGCATACTTGCCTCCGTAAATCTTCATGGCCCAGCCTGTATCGCAGGCTGCCCGTCAGCATTACCAAGCTGTTTAGGCAAACGTTTGAGCCGAAAAAGACTATGAACCCCGAAAGTAACTCCTGTCAACCCTCTATTTTCCGAACTATCTAGTTCTTTGTCTCCTGTGAAAGACTTCAGACGTGGCCACGCCTCCGAACTCCCGCAAAAAAGACTCCCGAGGCAGTCGTCCCGGCGCGCCTGCTTCGCTCGCTACGCTCTCAGCTCATCTCGGCTTGTCCGCCGCAGCTATCTCGCGTGTGTTGAACGGAGTGCCCGCCGCGAAGTCGATTCCCCAGGCCACGCAGGAGCGCATTTTCGCTGCGGCCAAGCAGTTCAACTACCGTCCGAATGTGCTGGCTCGGTCGCTTCAGCGGGGACATTCGCTCACTGTTGGCGTACTCGTCCCTGAAGTCTCCGAGGGCTACGCAACGCTTGTGCTCTCTGGCATCGAGCAGGCACTGCTACAGGCGGGGTATTTCTATTTTCTGATCAGCCATCATCATCGCGAAGAGCTCGTCGCACGTTCCATGCGTATGTTCGAGGAGCGTTCGGTGGACGGCATGATCGCTATCGATACGGTGCTGCATGAGACCTCGCACCTGCCCACCGTGACCGTTTCCTGCCCCTTGCAGCAAGAGAGTGTTACGAACATCGTGTTGAATCATCGTCGCGCTGCTGAACTGGCCTTCGATCATCTCGCGGGGCTCGGCCACTCCAGCATCGCGGTCATCAAGGGCCAGCAATTCAGCTCAGATACAGAACCGCGCTGGCAGGCGATCCGCCACGCCGCAACCAAGGCGAAGATCGCGCTTGATCCCAAGCTCGTGGCACAGCTCGAAGGCGACGCCCCCACAAGCGAGCCGGGTTACTTTGCGGCACAGCGCCTGCTGGCGTCGAATGTGCCTTTCAGTGCAATTTTCACGTTCAACGACGTCTCTGCGATCGGCGCCATTCGCGCTCTGCGAGAGGCAAACCTGCGTATCCCTCAGGATGTATCGGTGGTCGGTTTTGACGACGTGCAATCGGCGGCCTTTCAGAACCCTGGCCTCACGACGGTTCGCCAGCCGCTGCGAACCATGGGCATTCTTGCAGCCGAGTCGCTCGTGCATCAAATCGCCGCGCCGGCCGATCACGTCCCAGCCAAGCAACTTATGGTTGATCCTGAACTCATCGTGCGGGAGTCCACTTGTCCGCCGCCGGCACGCAAGTCGTCTCGGCATTGAGCCGCCGTAGAATAGAGGCTGCATGTCCGCATCCATAGCTATCATTGCCGCACTGCCGCGCGAGATCGCCTCTCTCGTGCGCGGCACTCGCCCTGACGCCGCTTTGCTGTCCTCGGGAATTCATCTCTACCGTCTGCCGAAGGCCATCGTGGTGGCTGCGGGTATGGGTCCATCGAGAGCCTCAAGCGCCGTAGAAGCTGCTCGTGCCGTAGCCGACATCACGACGCTGATTTCCGTAGGCCTTGCGGGTTCCTGCGTGGCGTCGCTTGCCGCCGGAGAGGTCGCCGAGATTGCGACGGTCATCAATACCAATACTGGTGAGCGCTTCGCCACGATAGACAGCGCGCAGTCTTACATACTCGCGACAACCGAAACCATTGCCAGCGTCCACGAGAAGATGCGGCTCGCTGCTACTTACGGTGCAAGTCTCGTCGATATGGAGGCTGCGACGGTTGCTCGTCTCGCAACTGCCCACGGTCTTCGCTTCCGAGCGATCAAAGGTGTTTCCGACGCACACGACTTTGAACTTGCCTCGCTCAGTCGCTTCGCGGGAAAGCACGGCAGCTTCCGCACCGGAGCTTTCGCACTACACACGGCGCTGCGGCCCCACACGTGGGCGAAGGCTGCGAAGCTCGGAAGTGATAGCAATCGCGCATTGGAGCGCCTGCATTCGCGGTTGCTGGAAGTGATTGGGAGCGAAGATTTATCCTAAACCCTAGAACGACAGGCAGCAGAAAAGGACTCATGCAAGAGACACTTCCCAGCACCATGCAGGCCGCGGTCTACCGCGACATCGACACCGTTATTCCTGAGACGATCGCACTTCCTGAGATCGGCCCAGGCGAGGTTCTCGTCCGGATCGACACCTGCGGTATCTGTGGGACCGACCTCAAGAAGATCCACACGGGGTCGCACTCTGCTCCGCGCGTCTTTGGACACGAGATGGCAGGCACCGTCGCCGCGGTTGGTGGAAATGTGAGGGGTTTCGCCGTTGGAGATCGTGTGATGGCCTTCCATCACATCCCATGCGGCCATTGTTTCTACTGCCGCAAAAAGACCTTCGCTCAGTGCGAAACCTATAAGAAGGTCGGCACCACTGCCGGAGTCGGGGTCGCGGCGGGTGGTGGCTTTGCTCAATACATTCGCGTGATGGACTGGATTGTTGGCGACGGTGTTACGACCGCTGGTCTGATACATATCCCTGATGACATTCCGTTTGAGCAAGCTGCTTTCATCGAACCGGTCAATACCTGCTTCAAGGCGATCAAGCTGCTCGAGCTGCAGGCGGATGATACTGTGCTCGTGATCGGGCAGGGAAGCATCGGTATCATCCTCGCCGCGCTCGCAGCACAGACAGGTGCAACTGTTCTCACCTCAGACATGTACCCTGAGCGCCACGCTATCGCTGCACACTATGGCCTCCATCATCCGCTCGATGCTCGAGGGGATGTTGTAACAGCCGCCAAGGCTGTCACGGAAGGACGTGGAGTCGATGTGGCTCTGGTTGCCGTCGGTGCCGACAAGCTTATCCAGCAGGCAATGGATGCGATCCGCCCCGGTGGTCGCGTCATGCTCTTCGCGAGCACACAGCATGGAACGGCTCCCTTCGATCCAGCGGCAGTCTGCATGGATGAGAAGACTCTGATGGGGTCTTACTCTGCATCTGTTGCGATTCAAGCGGAGGGCATCGATCTGGTCTTCGAAGGCTACCGATCAGGCAAACTCGATCTTACGAAGCTCATCTCGCATCGATTTACCCTGGATGAAGCTGCGGAGGCGGTCCACCTCGCTTCAAATCCGCAGCCTGATTCGATGAAGATTGTGCTGAAGCCCTAGCCCGCAGCGGAGTCACTGTGGGCGATTGCCTTGCGACTCCGCAACAGAATAAAGACGCCACCCGCAAACAATGTCGCCCCGGCCCCGCCTAAAAGTTCGATAGCGTGCCTATAAGCCGCCTGAACTACCGGTGGCGTAGCCCGCGTGCTGTCGAGGCACTGTGCACAACCTTGCAGTGCCAAAGTTGCCAGGCTCACTGGCCAAACTCCAGAAGAGCAAAAAGGAACACCCACAGCACGCCCATCACGTGCCAGTACCAGACAGTGCCATCCACCAGCACCTGCCGCGTCAGCATCGAGCGCGAACGCCAAAGTACCAGCAGTGCGCCGATCAAGGCGCCAATGCCGAGGAACAGATGGACCGCGTGTGTCACGGTAATCAGGTAGAAGAAGTGACTGCTCATGCTACTGCTAAAGAAGACACCCTGCGCTGCCAGTTGCCTCCATGCCATCCACTGCCCGGCGAGGAACATGCTTCCCAGCACGAGCGTTAGTCCCAGCCAGATACCAGCCCGGCCTGAGACCGGTCGTCCCAGCCCCAGCCACTCGTCCATCGCCAGCTTCTCATCGAACATGCGCTGCCGAGCGATCTCCGCCGTCAGCGAACTCAGCAGCAGGATCGCTGTGTTCTTCCAGAGGATCTCCGGGATGACCGTCGCCTTCCAGCTATGGACATAGACGCCGTAGGCATCGAAGTGACCACTCGATTTATCCACGAAGAAAATGCTGACAAGCGCGACGAAAAACATAAGGTCGCCACCCAGGGCGAAGAACAGTCCGACGCGAGCAGCGGACAGCCGTTCCCGAGGCCCACGCCGTCCCTGAGGACGATTGCTCCAGTTCTCCCCGTCGCCATTGCCGCCGGTGCGCTTGTCTGTCGGCGGCCTGCGCCCGCCGTTGTCGCCATCGTTCACGTCGAGATGGCGGTCGGTGCCGCGATCGTGTCTGCGGTCGATCTCCGGCGGTGTCAGGATAGTCGGCATAAGTGACCCCACACTTGCGTCTAGAACAACAGATTACTCCGCTTCGTGCTGCAAAGGAATCTCTGGCTTCCACTGAGGCGAAAAACTTTCACCGCGTGCGCCATACTGACACGGTTCCCGATAGACGCGGATCAATTCATCCTCGTCCGCCGGTTGCGGCGCCCACTCCAGAGTCGTTGCCTGCCACGGATTTTCCTCCGTCATCGAAGGCTGGCGGGCCGTCTTCAGGATGTTCCAGAAAAAGAACACCTGCGACACCGCCAGCAGCAGCGCCGAGTAAGTAATGTGTCGCTGCATCGGCATGGTCGCGCTCAGTAGGTCGTTTGCAGGCTTCACAATACCGTTGAGCTGTGCATAGTGCCGGGGCTCGCCACCGAGGCCAGTCAGGTGCATTGGCAGAAATGTTGCATAGGCCCCGGCAAGCGTACACCAGAAGTGGACCTTACCCAGCGGCTCGGAGAGCTGCCGATGAAACATCAACGGATACCAATAGTAGGTCGCGCAGAGTAGCCCGAAGACACCCGCCATCGCCATGATGAGGTGAAAGTGCGCCACGACAAAAAACGTGTTGTGCAGGTACTCATCGAGGATCGGCTGAGCGAGGATCGGTCCGGACAGGCCTCCGGTTACGAACAGCGACACGAATCCCAAGGCAAAGAGCATCGGTGTCGTCAGTCTGATCTGCTTTGACTTCGACCCCCAAACAGTCGCGATCCAACTCAGCACCTTCGCCGCGGAGGGGATCGCAATCGCGAGCGAAGCCACGCTGAACACCGTTCCGGCGAACGGATTCAGCCCTGCCACAAACATATGGTGACCCCAGACAAGTATCCCCAACAGCCCAATCAAGAGCGTTGTGGCGATCATCAGCTTGTACGCGAACACCCTCCGCCGCGCAAAGTTTGCCAGCACCATCGACGTCAGCCCCATTCCTGGCAGCACCGCGATGTAAACCTCCGGGTGTCCGAAGAACCAGAACAGATGCAGCCACAACAGCGGGGAACCGTCGCCGCGATGCGGAATCATTACGCCGTTAATCCACTCGTTCGCCGGGACGAAGAAGCCGCTTTGTAGATGCCGATCGCAAAACAAGAGAACCAGCGCGGCCAGCAGCACGCTGAATGCGATGACGCTAAGCATCGCCGCAGTGAACCATCCCCACACCGTAAGCGGAAGTCGTTCCCAGGTCATGCCCTCGCACCGCAGCTTCACAATCGTCGTCAACGTATTTACGGCGCTGATGGTTCCGGCGATGCCGAACAGTGTGATGCTCGCCAGCCACAGATCCATCCCGAAGCCTTGTCCCGGTCCAGCCAGCGAGCTCTCCGACAGCGGCGGATACGCTGTCCAGCCACCGATGGGAGCGCCACCCGGAACTATGAATGCCGAAAGCAACACCAGTAGAGCCACCAGCATCAGCCACATGCCTGCAGCGTTCCAACGCGGAAACGCCATGTGACGGGTGCCAATCTGTGCGGGCAGTATCAAGTTTCCGAACCCTGACTGGGGTGCAACGGTCAGCACGAAGAACAGCATCAGCGTGCCATGCATCGTCACCAGCGCGAGGTACTCCTCCGGCAGCACCGGGCCGTGCAAGGGCAGTGACCAATCCGGCCAGGTAAGGTGCAGCCGCATCACGAGCGACAGTCCCGTACCTACCGCCACCGCTATCGACGAAATAAGGAGATAGCCGAAGCCGATGATGCGGTGGTGCGTTGAAAAGATCTTCATCGCTGCACCTCGTGCGTCTTCGTCCAGGTCTCGAACTCATCAGCAGTCACAACCCGTAGCACGGCCTGCATGCGGTAGTGGCCCAGGCCGCAAACTTGAGTGCAGAGAATGGCATACTCGCCGGGAGCCGTGGGCGTGAAGTGAAGATGCGACGCCTGCCCTGGTACGGCATTCTGTTTCAGCCTCATCTCCGGCACAGAGAAGCCGTGGATTACATCGAGTGACCGCAGCGTCAGGTCGACCTCGCGGCCAGCGGGCAGCACCAGCTGACTCGTCACGATGTCATCCTTACCTTTCTCGTCAACGGGATCGATCCCCAGCGGATTGCCGCTCCCCGCCGAGATGAGCGAAAACTTCGTCTGCCCGAAGGCCGCATCTTCTCCCGGATAGCGGAAGTACCATGCAAACTGCTCCCCGGTGACCTCCACTTGCATCGCCTCAGGCGCAGCGCCGACATATCGTTGAGCGGACCACAGCTGCTGCGAGCGCACCGCGAGCCATCCAAAGACCGCGATCAACACGACCAGCGGCAGGTACTCCTGCATCGCCACAGACGTACCCTCGCTGCGTCTTCGCACAGCCAATCCCGCCAGCAGCAACACGTGAGCCAGTGCTGCGAGCCCCAGCACGATCCATAGGTTCAGTAGCAGGTGTGTGTCCAGCGCAGGTCCATGCAGCGCAGCATCACGCGGCAGGAACCATCCATGGCCCGGCGTGTTTGCGACTGCAAGTGTCATGGTTACGATTTTACTTTGCGCTTTCGGCAGCTACGATCTCGAGGAAGTGTTGGTGTACACGTGTGTCGTCGGTGAGCTCAGGGTGGAAGGTGGCTGCCAGCAGACGTCCTTGTTGCACCAGTGTAGGGAAGCCATCGCGCTCGGCAAGGACCTTAACGTCCGCGCCATGTCTGCTGATCCGCGGCGCACGGATAAAGACCATCTCCAGCGGGCCGCCGGGAAGGGAGGTTTCTTCGTTCAAAATGACAGAGTCGTTCTGGCGACCGTAAGCGTTGCGCTCCACTGTCACATCCAGAACCGCGAACGACCTTTGCGGCGGATTCGTTACTTCGTTTGCAAGCAGAATGCAGCCCGCGCATGTTCCAAATACCGGATGCTTATGCACATATTCGTTCAGCACGTCGTAGAAGCCCACCCGCTCGAGATTCTTCAGGAACGTTGTCGATTCGCCGCCAGGAATCACCAGGCCACCCAATCCGACGAGTTCCTCGGGTTTGCGCACGAGCCGCACCTGTGCGCCCAGCTCTTGCAGTTTTTTTGCGTGGACATCGAACGCTCCTTGCAGCGCCAGTACACCGATCACCGTCTCCGTTTTGCTCATTCTCTCTAGTCTACGCAAATCTCCATCTTCCGAAGATCGGTCCATGACGAACTACGGCCTCCCCGAAGGAAGGCCGTAGGAGTTGCAAGATGAAGTTCTTACTGATTCTTTGCTTCGTGGAACATCATCGCTACTGTGCGCATGAAGTGCATCGAGGTAGCATGCGGACGGACATCTCCCGCCAGAATCTTCTGGTAGGGAACGTCATGACCGTAGTATTCCGCGGTGTCGTCCTGGTTCTGGTTCACAACGTCGCCCGTGAGATCGACCCCAGCAAACAGACCCTTGTTACGCGAGTAGGTCAGGAAGCCGGTGTTCGCGAGCACTGAGGTGGAAGCCTGCGAATCACGACCCACCGGGCCGGCAGCAGCGGAGATGTCACCACCGAGCTTAACCTTGTCATGCAGCAGACGATCGAACGCATCGTGCGTCACAGCCACGAGTACGAGATCTGTGGACTGACCACCAATCTGGAAGCCAAAGCTCGCACCGGTGATCTGGATGAAGGCAGGTGCGCTCCAGCCATGGCCTGTGCGGCACGTTACAACGCCCTGGCCGTACTGTCCGCCCACAACGAAAGCTCCCTTTTTGTAGCCAGGAATTACGGCGACGCAGGTCGCGTGCTCAGTGATGTTCAAGGGAATTCCCTTGTCGGGTGTAGCCATCAGCTCGTGCAGAACTTCATGCGCGTGTTCGATGCGCTCATCGAGCTTAGCCTTGTCGGCAGCATGGGCAGCAACGGTCGTGGTGCCCGCGATCAGGAAGAGACATGCGATGTGTGCAAACTTTTTCATGGTGAAAGATCCTCGTTAGCGTACGAATCAAATCTCGTTAGCAGTTATTCCGATGCGATAGAAATCGCGCGAGTTGTGCAGGATCGAATTCTTCACAGAAAAAGAATGCCCCGAGACTCCATTACTGGAAATCTCGGGGCTTGCTGTTCAGGCAGATAGAAAGTCTTACCAGCCGCGATTCTGCATCATGTCGGCGTCCTCGATCATTCCAACGGCAAGTCCCTTCATCGCTCCCAGGCAGTCCTCGCTGGCCTGAGCAATGATCGCTGGATCGTTGTAGTGCGTGGCGGCCAGAACGATCGCCTTGGCACGACTCTCAGCTTCGGCACGCTCTTCCGGCGAGAGGAAATTGCCTGCTGGATCAAGCCCGACCTCAAGCCGAATATTGCCTTCCTTCATGAAGATGCCAGAGCCCACGAACACCGTCTCCGCGCCTAGCTGCATCATCAGCGCGGCGTCGGCAGGGGTTGCGATTCCGCCAGCGGAGAAGTTCGGCACCGGCAACTTGCCGGTCTTGGCTACCATCACCACCAGCTCGTACGGGGCACGGAGGTTCTTCGCTGCAGCGTAAAGCTCCTGATCGCTCAGCACGGTGAGCGCCTTCATCTCACTCGTAATCTGACGCATGTGCTTTACAGCGTGAATTACATCGCCTGTGCCAGGTTCACCCTTGGTGCGAATCATCGCCGCACCTTCAGCAATGCGGCGAAGCGCTTCGCCCAGGTCCTTCGCTCCGCATACGAATGGTGTCTTGAAAGCATGTTTATCGATGTGGTGAAGCTCATCGGCAGGCGTCAGAACTTCGCTCTCGTCGATAAAGTCTACCGACAGAGTCTCCAGTACCTGCGCCTCGACGAAGTGGCCGATACGGGCCTTCGCCATCACCGGGATGCTCACGGCCTTCTGGATGGCCTTAATCATGCCGGGGTGCGACATGCGGGCTACACCGCCTTGCGCGCGGATCATAGCAGGCACACGCTCAAGCGCCATTACGGCCACCGCGCCAGCCTGCTCAGCGATGATCGCCTGGTCGACATCCATGACGTCCATAATGACGCCACCCTTCAACATCTCAGCCAGGCCGATCTTCAGACGCAAACCCGCGCCATTGCCATTGTGTGAGCCGTTGCCGTTGCCATTGAGTGCCATCGTGGAAGTCTCCTTCTGCGCGAACAACCATTGAAATGTCTGCGCCAGAATGCCAGTTTAGCAGTTTTACGCTCCCTCCGTCCGACCTCCGCCAGCTGCATTTCACGCGCCGCAAGATTCAGCCCGAGAGGTTCATCCGTCCATCCTCTTCAAGCCAAATCCCCCACCGTTCGCCCGGCTCGACGTCCTACTCCGCTCCAGTCACCATCGCCTCCGCGTCAGCCTTCACGGAGCCCTTCAGCGTTGTCGCTACCGGCAGCTGTGCGCCCAGCCGCATCTCCGGATCAGAGGAAATCCTCATGAACCAGTCCTGTGCGCTAAGGCGATTCGGTTTCTTCTTTCCGCTCGACGGCACGCCCTGAGGAGCGCGAACATGCGAGCCGTCCGGCTCCAGGAGTCGCGCCTTCACGTCGTCACGCAGATATGCCTCCAGGATCTCATCCCTCAGCCTGCGCTTTGCTGCCTCGTCTGTAACAGGAAAGACTACCTCGCAGCGCTCGTACAGATTGCGCGACATCCAGTCGGCGCTGCCGCAGTACACCTCTTCCATGCCGCCGTTCGCAAACCAGAAGATGCGGCTGTGCTCCAGAAACCTTCCCACCACGGAGCGCACCCGAATCCGTTCGCTTAGCCCCTTCACGCCTGGTCGCAGCGCGCACATACCCCGCACGATAAGGTCGATATCAACGCCAGCCTGGGAGGCCGTGTAGAGAGCTTCGATCGTCGGCTCATCCAGCAAGCCGTTCACCTTCGCGATAATCCGTGCCTTCTGACCCTTACGAGCATGTTCCGTCTCGCGCGCGATCAGTCGCAGCATATCTTTTGCAAGAGTTACAGGAGCCACCAGCAGTGGCCGATACGCCTCGCTGCCCGCCTCCCACTCTGCCGTCAAATAGCGGAATACCTTCAGCACGGCCTCGGTCAGTTCCGTACGCGCAGTCAGCAGGCTGATGTCGGTGTAGAACCGCGACGTCACCGGGTTGTAATTGCCTGTGCCCAGGTGTGCGTAGCTTCGCACGACACCATCGGAGTCGCGCCGCACAATCAACGCCAGCTTGCAGTGCGTTTTGTAGCCATAGATACCATGAAACACCTGCACACCAGCATCTTCCAGCTCACGCGACCAGCGAATGTTTGAAGACTCATCGAAACGCGCCATCAACTCGACGACGACGGTCACGTCCTTGCTCTGCGCACCCTCACGCAACGCGCTGAAGATCGTCGAATCCGCACTCGTCCGGTACAGCGTCTGCTTGATCGAGATCACGGCCGGATCGCTCGCACCGGCCTCGATGAACTCCTCAACCGTGTTGTAGCTGTCGTACGGATGGTGCAGCAGAATGTCGCCCTTGCGCAGCTCCGCAAAGATGTTGCGGCTTTGTTCCAGCTTCAACCTGCGGCCATGGAACTCGGGAAACTTCAGCGTCTCTTGCTTCACTGCGCCGTACAGCGAAAATAACCGCGACAGACTTACTGGTGCCGTCGTTGGGAACACCTGCCAGGCGTCCAGCTCGAAGTTGCTGCGGAGCCGCTCGACGATCTCCTCGCTTGCGCCGTCTTCGATCTCCATCCTTACCGCATCGCCCTTGCGGCGGTTGTGCAATTCCCCCGCCACGCTCTCCAGCAGTGAGCGGCTCTCTTCTTCCTGCATGTAGAGATTGCTGTTCCGCGTCACACGGAAGGTTGCACGGTCCAGAATGTTATAGCCGCGAAACATGCTTTCGAGGTGCGCTTCGATCAGATCCTCCAACCGCAGAAAACCGTGGCGCCCATCGCGCTCTGGCAAAGCGATCAGCGTTGGCAGCGCCCGCGGGATCGTCACGACGCCGATCACCTTCGGATTGCTGCCGCCTTTCGAGCCAGCCTTCGTCCGTCGTTTATGACGCAGCAACAGCGCAAGGCACAACGCCTTATTCAGCACCCGCGGAAACGGATGTGCCGGGTCCAGCGTCACCGGCGTCAGAAGCGGATCAATCTCCTCATGAAAGTACCGCGCAGCAAAGGTGCGATCCGCCTCACGCAACTGCTTCCATTGCACGATCTTGATCCCCGCTGCGCTCAGCGCCGGGCTGACCTTCTTGTTCCAGCACTCGTCCTGCTCCTTCGAGAACCCATGAAGCAGCCCTTGAAGCTTTTCCAGCCGCTCGTCCTGCGTCAACCCGCCCTCGTCCGGTGACTGCGGCAGGCCCAGATTCTCTTCCATCTTCTGCAAAATGCCAGCGACACGAATTTCGATGAACTCATCCAGGTTGCTCGCCGTGATCGCGAGGAACTTCACGCGCTCCAGCAGTGGATTGGTCGCATCCTCGGCCTCCTGCAGCACCCGGCGGTTGAACTGCATCCAGCTCTCGTCGCGATTGATGAACCGCCCACCCGGTAGGTTCTTGGCAGATTTGCCTCTTGCCGCAACGCTGCGCGTAGAAATAGCTGCTGGCTTGGCGGCGATAGCCTTGCTGGTCTTTGGAGTCGTCTTCTTCGTCGTCATGTCTTTCGTTGTCCGGTCCTGAATCTCTTTTTAAGCTGCACCGAATCTACCCCAGCTCATGTCAAAGGAGTGTGACTGTCAGGCTACAACTTACAGCAATCGTAGACAGGAGCCGCCGCATGGAACAGCTGCAACCTATCTGCAAGGGAAGCATCTAAGTTAGTAACGCTACATGCAGTTACAAGGAGAGATCGATGTTCCAGCTCAAACTTCCAGCACTCGCACTCGCAACCGCCTTCGTTGTCAGCGCAGCCTCGCTCCACGCGCAGATCGGTCAGGATCTGAAGAATGCTGGGCACGATACCGCCGATGCGACCAAGACTGCAGCCCACAAGACCGCCAACGGAACCAAGAAGGTCTACCACAAGACCGCGCATGGTACGAAGACTGCTGCAAAGGATACCGGCCACGCCACCAAGGTAACCGCTGGCAAGACCGCATACAACACGCGCAAGGTAGGCGATAAGGTTGCCGACAAGCCGACCCCGCCGAAGAGCGAAGATCCGCACTACAGCAACCCTCACTAAATCCAGCGTCTCAAGGCCCCCACCTGTGCTGCACTAGCACACGGGTGGGGGTTTTGTTAGGCGGGAACTCTGCTATCTACTCTGATCGATACCCCCCGCCGTCTGCCGAGAAACACGCTGGAGCACGCCGCCACCAGCGCGATCCAATAAAGATCTGCTCCCAGTAGATGCAGCACCTGCATCCAGGTCGGGGCCAGCAACAACACATCCGCCGCGCCCAGCACAATCTGTGCCACGATAAGCGCCAGCACCCAGTGCCCAATCTTTGATCGCAGGTTCAGGCTCAGCCAGATCGCGCACCCCAGAGCCACAGCGGCTGCCGCCGGATGCATCCATCGCATCCTAATTAGTAGGGGAGCGTGGGCGGCGAAGTCCGCCAGGAGAGCACTCTGCAGGTCGGGAGAAGGGAAAAGTGTGTCCGCCAGCGCCGCTACCGCTCCAGTAGCTCCTACAAACAGTGTGCAAAACAGTGCAGTCCACGCAACCGCTCTGGAGCGCGCGTCCAGCATCACGATCTCTCCGTCGCGCAGCCACCACCATGAGAGCGTCATCGCTGCCAGTAGTAGGAGGGTGTTCGAGAAATGAATGCCCTGAACGACGACACGCATCGTCGATGTGTTGCCCTCGACGTAGCCACCTTTAACCAGAACCGCCCCTAGCAGGGCCTCGGTCAACAACAGGATGCCCGTCCAGGTAACGGCCTTCCGACTTCGGTGACCAACCGGCCGGGCCAGGTACGTCCAGCCGACCAGCGCCACCACCAGCCAGGTAATCACGCCGCTCATCGACCGGTGGGCGTATTCGATCACGGTTGCAAGTCGCGGATGATGCGGGAAGAAGTCTCCATTGCACAGCGGCCAATGGTTGCCGCATCCGTTGCCTGAGCCAGTCGCGCGTACCACCGCGCCCTGGAGAATTACCAGAACCATAAAAGCTACGACGCAGGCGGCGAAACCGCCGATCCCGCGCCCCCGCCTTAACCACGTCACAATCGAAGCCATGGCTTCGATTGTATTCCCGCATGAGGCCCTGCTTTTGTGTCCGCGATCACGTTCCCGCGTCGAAAACCGGCCATCAACCCAGTTGCTTGGCGCGCTCCGTAGCTCGCTTTACCGCTTTGATCAGCGTTACACGCAGGCCGCCTTCTTCGAGCTCGAGGATGCCATCGACCGTGCATCCCGCAGGCGTAGTCACTTCGTCCTTCAGTAGCGCTGGATGCGATCCCGTCTCCAGCACCATCTTCGCCGCGCCATAAGTCGTCTGCGCAGCCAGCAGCGTTGCTACATCACGCGGCAGCCCGACGTTCACACCGGCTTCCGCCAGGGCCTCGATGATGATGTAGATAAACGCCGGTCCAGAGCCCGAAAGCCCCGTCACTGCATCCATATGCTTCTCGTCGACGACGACCGCGCGCCCTACCGTCTCGAAGATCCTCTGTGCCAGCGTCATCTGCTCGTCGGTCACATGCGCTCCGCGACAGAGCGCGGTCGCTCCTGCACCGACCTTCGCGGGCGTGTTCGGCATGGAGCGCACAACGCAAGCTTTCGCCCCGGCGGCCTCTTCCAGCGCACTGATCTTCACGCCTGCCGCCAGCGAGATCAGCAACGCTCCCGGCTTCAGCGCTCCCGCGATATGGCGCACCACGTCGCCCATCTGCTGTGGCTTCACGCCCAGCAGCACGACGTCTGCGCCGGTCACTGCAGCAAGGTTGTCAGTGGTCACTGTCACGCCGTATTGAAGGCTCAGTGCTTTGGCCCGACCTTCGTGCGCGACGGTCGCCACAATCTGCTCAGGGGCAAACAGGCCGCTATCCAGGAATGCCTGCAGCAGAATGCCGCCCATCTTGCCTGCGCCCAGCACTGCCACCCGCAAACTTGCGGGGGCCGCCTCTACTACTACTCGCGTCTCAGTCGTCAAACTCATCCCTCGAAGGTATCAAACAAAGCCTTCGCCGGTAGGGTTGGCTTCAGGGAAGCGCAACACGGTGCTCGCCAGCTTATCCCGCCATCAAGAGATCCATACACTCGCCCGCGTCCAGCATGCGGTACAGCGTAGACCGACTGATTCCCAACACCTCCGCGGCCTTCAACTTGTTCCCGTTGCACGCCAGCAGCACGGCCCGCACGTGTTCCTGTACCACGCGGTCCAGCCGAACCAGGCGGGTGTCTGCGGTAACAACCTCCTGCGAGCGCCCTCCGGCTTCCACCGCCGCCAGCATATCCGCAGCGGACAGCATCGTGCCGGCTCGGTGTTCCATCAGCCACTCGAGAGCTGCGTACATCTGAGGCAGGTTTCCCGGCCAGGCAAACTGTCGTGCGGCTTCCAGAAACTCATCGGAGATCGTCACTGGGAGAGAACGTACTTCCTGCGTCGCCTGCGCCAGTCGATGCTGCTGGAGGCGACAGTGAAGCAGCATGGGAATATCCGACGCGCGCTCCCGCAGGGTCGGCAACGCCATGCGCAGAGAGCCCAAGCTTCCCGCCAACTCCGGCAAAAAGAAGCCGGCGCTGATATAGGGCTTCAAGCCGCGCCCTGTAAAAGCCACAATCCGCGGCGATTGTCCAACCTGCATTCGCAGCGTGCGCAACAACCCTTCCTGCGCCGCGCGCGACAGTCGCTCGGCCTCGGGCAGATAAATCAGACCTTCCTTGGCCGCTTCCGTGCCGCGTCCGGCAAAGCGAGTCTCCGCGTCCGGCGCGTCCAGCTCTACGAACTTCAGATCCTGTAGCGGAGACATGTGGTGCAGCATCTTCGCCACGGCGTCCTCGCCGCAGCCTCGTTCGCCGGTGAGCGAGAGGCATCGGAAGTACGGCGCGACCCGGCGGACATGCGCCCGCATCTGCATACTTGCCGGACTGTCGCCGAGTAGAGAGGAGGCGCTTGGATCGAGCTCCGCAGCCCTTGGACTTAGTGCCGGTCGCATCGAGCCGAACGGCGCAGCAAACTTCAGGATTTGATCATCATGGCCCATACTGAGCTCTCTATCGGCTCATCCGCCCGCGGCGTTCACCTGTCCCAAAGCGCAACACGTACACGCGAAGAGGCCCGGCGATTTCGCCGGGCCTCTCTGCGTATCGTTCTTGTGTTTCTTAGGCGGAAGCCTTTGCGCAGTAGGTGTCGAAGGCGCGCGTCAGTTCGCTGGCAATCGCGGGTGCTGTCGAGCTCTCGATCGCCGAGCGCTGCATCAGGTACACAAGCTGGCCGTCGCGGAAGAGCGCGATCGACGGGCTTGTGGGCGGATGTCCCTGGAACATGCTGCGAGCGCGGTCGGTTGCTTCGCGGTCCTGTCCGGCGAACACCGTGATTGCGGTATCGGGCTTGGTCGCTCCCTGCAGAGCCAGACGAACGCCGGGGCGCATCTTGCCAGCTGCGCAGCCACAGATCGAGTTCACTACGACCATCGCTGTTCCGGGCTTTGCGAGCGCGGCATCGACAGCTTCGGATGTGCGGGCTTCTTCGATGCCTGCTTTGGTCAACTCTTCACGCATCGGGATAATCATCAACTCTGGGTACATTTTGTCTCTCCTCAACTATTGGTCGTTAGCGAACCTGACTGTTTGATTGTACGTTTTATCAGAGGATGCGACAAACTTCGATGGTCGTCGAAGCGTTTGAGTGGCATTGAGGTGGATACCCCCGCCCCCCATACCTCAGGTCCTAAAGTCTTCAAGACAGGGACGTTGAGGGACGTTCTTGGCGGGCTAAGTCCAGACAAGGAGAACGCGGCTTGTGCGCTCGATCCCTTTGTGTTTTCAACCCTATCTCTATTATAGTCAGCCGGAACTGAGAAGATACAAATACTTTTAAGAGAGAAAACCCTTGTGGATGTTGACGATTGTGGCTTGCGGAGGCTGATGGGGGCTTGACAGCATTCGAGGGTACGCAGGGACGGTGGCAACGCTGATACTCACCGAAGGCACGTATATCCTTGACCACGATGCTTACTGTGCTTGAAAACCAGCCGCTTGCGCCGCTGACGACCTTTGGGATTGGCGGGGCCGCCCGGTATTTTGCGGCGGCCCGGAGCGAGAGTGATGTAACGGAGGCTGTGGCGTGGGCGAAGGAGCGGGGACTGCCGCTGTTTGTGCTGGGTGGCGGGAGCAATCTCCTGGTGAGCGATGGGGGTTTTCCGGGGCTGGTGCTGCATATCGATATTCGCGGCGTTGCGCAGGACAAACCGTGGAGCCCGGATTTTTGTGTCGGTGCCGGAGAGGTGTGGGACACCTTTGTCGATGCAGCAATCGAGGCGAACTGTGCGGGGATCGAGTGCCTGGCAGGGATTCCCGGCCGTGTCGGTGGCACGCCGGTACAGAATGTGGGTGCTTATGGGCAGGAGGTCTCCGAGACGATCCGGCAGGTGCGGGTCTTCGACACGCAGACTTTGGAGTTTCTGTGGCTGAGTAAGGAAGATTGCCGGTTCCGTTACCGCGAGAGCATCTTCAACACGACCGAGCGTGGGCGCTATATTGTGACTGCCGTGGTCTTTCTGCTGCACTATGGCGCGCCGACGCTTGCGTACGTTGAGCTTGCGAAGCGGTTCGAGGGGCGAAAGCCAAGTCTGCGCGAAGTTGCCGAGACCGTGCGGGAGATCCGGCGTGGGAAGGGGATGCTACTGGTGGAGGGTGATTCCGATTGTCGGAGCGCGGGGTCGTTCTTCAAGAACCCGATTGTGCCGATCGAGATGGTGCCTCGTGTTGCGGGTGCAGTTGGCGTCGCCGCCGAAGCGGTTCCGCAGTGGCTGGCCGGAAGCGGCAAGGTCAAGCTGCCTGCGGCGTGGCTGCTGGAGAAAGCTGGATTCACTAAGGGGTTCGGTGAAGGGGCGGCGGGGATTTCCTCACGGCATACGCTGGCGCTGATCAATCGGGGTGGGGCCACGTTTGCGGATGTGGAGCGACTGCAGAATGAGATTATCGCCACAGTGCGGGAGAGGTTCGGGATCACGCTGGAGCGGGAGCCTGTGCTGGTGGGGTGACCTCCTGCGCGGTCAAACAGTCGAACTCGCGGGCAGGAATCGTCGAGCCTCTGTGATGCTATTGGCATCCTCGGGGTCCTTCGGCTGCGGTTGGCGCAAAGTGCGCCCCAACCTTCGCTCAGGATGACGGTTTTTGAGGGATTGGTTTCAGGGGCAGTTACAGACTAGGCTTCGAATCCGAGCACACGGCGCATGCGGGCGCACTCTTCGGCCAGGACCAAGCGAGCGGTTCCGCGTCCGGTGATGCGGCCTGCTTCCATGCGCACTACGTCGGCGTCGAGGAGGAGAGCTTCTTCTACGTCGTGGGTAACGGAGAGGACGGGAACACCTTCGGCTTCTGCGCGCTCCTGCATGCGGAGCAGGAGGTCGTCGCGCATGCGGCGGTCGACGCCGGTAAAGGGCTCGTCAAGCAGGAGGAGACGGGCGTTGGGGACGGCGAAGGCGCGGGCGAGGCTGACGCGCTGCTTTTCGCCGCCAGAGATGCCGCGCACGGACCGAGTTCGCATCGCACCCAGCACGAAGAGGGCGAGGGCCGCATCGACTGCGGTGTTCGATGCAGCTGCAAATCCAACATTTTCCTGAACGGAAAGGTGAGTGAATACGGCTGCTCCCTGCGGGGCATAGGCAATTTTCCGCCGATGCACTGGAGTCTTCGTGAGATCGACCCAGCCGTCGCCCTCGCTCCGTTGGAAGCTCACATCAAGCTCCGGCAGCAGCCCACAAGCCGCGCGCAGGACAGAACTCTTTCCGCTGCCTGAGGGGCCGAAGAGAACCGTCCACGGCGCACTCAGCTCCAATGCGACCTCCAGCCGCACGGCTCCTCGCGATCCCGCCACCCGCAGTTGATGATGAACGTCAGCCAAGCTGGCTCCTTCGCGCGTTGGCAGCCCGCGCATACAGGAGCAGAAGCGCAAAGAACGACATTGCGACGAGCGCCAGCGCCGTACGGCTTGCGGCGGGATAGTTCATTTCCTGCACCAGGTCGAAGATGGAGATTGAGAGAGTTCGCGTCACGCCCGGAATGTCTCCGCCGATCATGAGCACCACGCCGAACTCTCCCACGGTGTGAGCGAAGGTGAGGACCGCCGCTGTTACGAACGACATGCGTGCCAGCGGAAAGATCACGCGTTGAAACACCCGCCAGGGAGAAGCTCCTAACACCCGGGCTGTTTCCACGACTCCGGGGTCGACACCCTCAAATCCCACTACCAGCGGCTGTACCGCGAACGGCAAACTGTAGATCACAGACCCTACCAGCAGTCCCTGAAAGGTAAACGCCAAAGGATGCCCCAGCGCCTTCACCAGGATGTGTCCCAAGCCGGAGGCAGGTCCCATGCCCACCAGCAGGTAGTAGCCGAGCACGGTCGGCGGCAGCACTAAGGGAAGCGCAACTGTTGCTTGAGCTATCTTACGCAAAATGCTGTTTTCACTTGCGATCCACAGCGCCAGCGGAGTGGCGATCAAAAGCAGGCACAGTGTCGTCAGCCCAGCCAGTCGCAGCGTTAAGACGAGCGCGGAGGTCTCCATAGAGGCCCCAGTCTACCAAGCTGGCCGGGGGTTACGGTGCGTCATTCGCGCGACGCGCAGGCTCCAAGCCGTACTGTGGCAGCAGTTTTTGTACCGGCTGACTCGTGAGCCAGGTCAGAAACGCGATTGCCGCGCCGCGATTTTGTGAGGCGGAGATGATCACCGCGCTCTGCTGGATGTCGGCATAGACCTTGGGAACTACCCAGAAGGTGCCAACATCTTTGTAAGGGCGTGAGCTGGCGATGGTGAGGGAGATCAGGCCGGCCTGGGCGTTGCCGGTGAGGGCGAACTGGGCCGTCTGGGAGATGTTTTCGCCGACGACAAACTTGGGCTTGACCTTGTCATAGAGGCCGAGGGCCTTGAGCGCCTGCGTCGCAGCGAGGCCATAGGGAGCGTGGAGGTCGTTGGCGACGGCGAGCTTCTGCAGCTTGTCGCTGGTGAAGGTGGTCTTCGAAAGAGGTTGGGCGGGGGAGTCGTTGCGTGCCCAGAGCACGAGCGAGCCGTGAGCGTAGGGGACGAGGTCGGTGGCGAGACCGGCTTTGACGAGCTGCTGCGGATGATCGGTGTCGGCGGAGAGGAAGAGGTCCGTAGGGAGGCCGTTGACGATCATCTGCGTGAGGGTGGCCGAGGAGCCGAAGGAGGGGACGACCCTGACGCCGGTGCGGTGCTCGTACTCGGCTGCGAGGAACGGAAGGACGGGTTGCAGATCAGAGGCTGCTGCGATGTGCACGGCTTCGTCCTTCTGCGCGTGGGATGCGATGGCAGAAAAAGCCGGGAAAAGAGCTGCAAGAACCAGCGCTAGTACGCGCGGGGTCGCGCTGGTGCGATACCCTAGAGGAAATAAACGGAAGCGGTGTTTTAGAAACCATGAGCGCGCAATCTGCAATGTCGGCAACGGGAACCTCTCACCTCTTACGATGCACTGGATGCGGCGACCGCATCAAGGCCTCGGAGGCAACCAGCAACTTTCGCTGCCGCATTTGCAACGATCTGTTCGAGGTGGAGTATCCGTGGAGCGAGACGGCGCCGGTAAGCGAGACGCCTGTGAATCGGCCGAATCCGGGGGCGCTGAAGTATCTCTGGCAGGAACGCCGGACGTCGACGCTGGCGATTGATCAGTCGGGCATCTGGCGGTTTCGCGATCTGCTGCCGATTGTGGCGAATGAGCAGATTGTGACGCTGCGGGAGGGGAATACTCCGCTGTACGAGATGCCGCGGTCGGCTGCGGCGCTGGGTTTGAACTGGCTGCTGGCGAAGCATCAGGGGATGAACCCGACAGGGTCGTTCAAGGATGCGGGTATGACGGCGGCGTTGTCGGCTGCGGTGAGCACGGGGTATCAGTGGGTGGCGTGTGCTTCGACCGGGAATACTTCGGCGGCGATGGCGGCGTATGCGGCGCGGGCGGGGCTGCGGTCGCTGGTGCTGATTCCTGAGGGGAAGATCGCGTGGGGCAAGCTCTCGCAGTCGCTGGATTATGGCGCGACGACGGTGCAGCTGAAGACGGATTTCGATGGCTGCGTGCGGGTGCTGAATGAGATCGTGCAGCGGGCTCCGATTTATCTGCTGAACTCGGTGAATCCGTACCGGCTGGAGGGGCAGAAGACGCCGGCGTTTGAGATTCTGGAGCAGATGGACTGGCAGGTGCCGCACCACATCATCGTGCCGGGCGGAAACCTTGCGAACTGCTCGGCGCTGGGCAAGGGGTTTGCGGAGATGAAGCACCTCGGGTTTATTCGCCGGGTGCCGAAGATCAGCGTGATCCAGGCTTCCGGGGCGAACCCGCTGTATCGTGCGATGCAGGAAAACGGTGGGGTCGATCTGACTCCGGTGACGGCGGAGACGCGGGCTACGGCGATTCGCATTGGGAACCCGGCTTCGTGGAAGAAGGCGGTGCGGATTCTGGCGTCGACGGGCGGCTGGGTGGAAGAGGTCTCCGAGGTGGAGATTGCGATCGCCAAGGCGGAGGTTGGGGCTGAGGGCATCGGTTGCGAGCCTGCTTCGGCGGTGACGCTGGCTGGACTGAAGAAGCTGGTGGCGGATGGTCGCGTGGGCAGGGAAGAGACGGCGGTGCTGCTGCTGACGGGGCATACGCTGAAGGACTCGCAGTACACCATCGACTTCCACCGGGGCGAGTTGCTGAATGAGAGCGAGCTGAAGGGTGCGAGCGCATCTGAGGCTGAGCAGACACGCAGCCTGCGTCGTGCACCGCTGGTTCTCGATGCGGATGCGGATACGATTTTGCGGGCGCTGGATGGGGTGGCAGCTCCGCAACCGGCTTAGGCATTTGCAGGGTGGGTGGAAATGGCGAGACTTCGGTCCCGCCATTTTTGTTAGGCGGGTGGGGATCGCTTACAGTAGGCCGACTTATTGGTACCAACTTTGTTGCCCGGACGCCATCAGCCGAAACTATCGCCCGTTTCACCACCACTCGATATCGTCTAACCGATGCCGGTAGGAAATATCTTGGGAAAGTCCAACCTGAACGGTTGAAAGGTTTTCAGATGTGTCGTCAACGACCCCACACGGGCCTAACTGGTAAGCAACTACTCCGCTTTTGTTAGGATCAAGGCTGTAGATCGTTGGGGCATCTTCTCTCAGGAATACCAGTGCACGGTGCCCAACGAGCAGATGCTCAGCCGCAACTGCTGGCCAATATGGAGGAGATGCCTTCTCTCCTGAGAAAGGCGTCAACTGAATCGTAGAACCTGGTAGGTCGTGGATCGGATTTTTCCACGATCGGAGTATACGAGCTCGAACAAGTTCCTGCCGGTTGCTTTCCTCATATGGCTCGGCCTGAAAGTCCGGCAGTCTATCGAGCACTTCCACCTCTAAAGCAGTAGTGGCATCTCGCGCCAATGCACGAGGTTCGGTACGGCAGGGTAGAGGGTGACCACTTGATGGGAGATATAGATTGCTAGACCCATCATCATAGAGGTGCCAACCCGCACCCACTGGAAGCAGGTCGCCTATGGTTGTGCATGCCCGGAACCGTGTGAGACAGTTCAGGTTGAAATTGGTAAGAAGTACTGCTTCATGATGAGGCAGTGTAGGCGTGTATGTGATGTAGCCGAACTCACAACCTTCACAGCCTGAAGGCCTTCCCACTTTATAGTCCGGGTGCAAAGCTAGTTGCTGATCATTCCCCATGAGTCGCGATGGTTCACTCCTGCCGTTCATGGTGATGCTGGCGAGTCGTGGGTAAACTTGTGCCGAAACGCCAAGTCTATATGACCAGTGTTCGGGCGGTCCTGCATCTATAACGTCCATGTGCATCATCGTGTAGGTGCGAACAATCTTGCCGTCCTGAACCTGAAAAAGAACCATAAGAGCACTCGAACGATAGCCGAGACGCTCTAATTTTCTCCATATAACTTGCCACAGACTTGAGCTAAACACTCGCTCCTGAGTCGGTTCCGGCAACTTGCCAATCAGGTTTATATACGGATCGTCGATGCGAATGAAGTACTGGCAGTCAGTCGAATTACAGTCTCCTTTGTACCTCCCCCACCTACCCCACCTGGCTATGAGCCGCTCTGCGTCGTCCCAAGTGCTTTGCATTGGATGAACGCTGTGATAATCCTCCAACAGCCTTGACATTCTCCAGCGAGTCAGCCGCATAGGCGCGGCTATTAGCGTCAACCAGAGTGCAATCGCTATGAGCAATATGATTATCATCACCCGTAAAGTACCTGTGATCGTGCGAGCCATTTGGGTTTAGACACCGTACCGTAAATCTTTGTTCCGACAAGTACTTCTATATGCCCGAAACAGTTCCTTTTTGGGTGTGGGAGCCTTATCTCCTGATAAACGCTCTTGTCATGAGTGGAAATCGCAGATGACTGCATCGCGTTGCTCCGGGCGTCGTTTGTGGCTCCTGTATCCTAGAAACGGCGCAGCGAAGGTCTGCTCGAGTCCAAAGAGTCGAAGGTCGTGCTTGAAAGTCGCAGCAAAATCAGCTATTCGTCTATCGCTTCCAGCCACCTCGGCCAATCTGGGGCCGGGTTTTGATGCCATTGGGTTGGCGCTTTCCATGCACCTTACGGTGGAAGCGCATGCGACTGCGACCTTTGGGATTGAGGCTACCGGCCGCAATGCTGAGCTTTGTGCGTCGCTTGAGAACAACCTCATTCTCGACACCTATCGCGAGGTACTTACTCGTGCGAACAAGGCGGTCACGCCGCTTCATCTGAAGCTGCATAATGAGATCCCGCTCGGCATGGGTTGCGGGTCCTCGGCGGCGGCGCTTTGTGCGGGGGTGGCGCTGGCGAACTACTTTGGCTCGCTGGGCATGGATGATGCGGCGATTGTGGCTGAGGCGACGCGGCTTGAGGGGCATCCTGACAACGTGGCTGCGTGCTGGCTGGGCGGCTTTACGGTTTCGGGTGAGGACGACGGCAAGGTGTTGACGGCGACGTTCGCCGGGGAGCCGACCTGGCAACTTCTGCTGGCGGTGCAGGCGTCGAGCCTGGCGACGAAGAAAGCGCGGGCGCTGCTCCCGGCGACCTATTCCAAGGCGGACGCGATCTTCAATGTGCAGCGCAGTTCGCTGCTGGTGGCTGCGTTTGCGCAGAGCCGACTTGATCTGCTTCGCACGGCCATGCAGGATCGGCTGCATCAGCCCTACCGGCAGGATGCGTGCCCATTGTTGAAGCAGCTTCTGCCGCTGGCTGCCGAACCAGAGCTTGCAGGCATCGCGCTGAGCGGAGCCGGGCCTTCGGTCCTGATCTTCCTTGCTGAAGACACTACGCCGCTCGCCGCCGAAACGCGCCTTCGCGGCCTTCTAGACGCTGAGGTCGAAATCCTCTCGCTGCGCATTGCTTCGGGTGCTACGCAAACGATCCTGTGAAGAGGTAGTCCTTTGAAAGAAGGTGCTATGAGTCGCCGTCTCTCGCTGCTTCTCGTTCTCTTCGCGGCGGTGCGTGTGATTTGTTTCGCGCAAGATAGCGCGGCAGGTCTCAACTTCGAGATCGCCTCCATTCGTCGCTCGAACGAAGCCAGCCTCAACGGCGGCATCAAGCCGCTGCCCAATGGGAACGGGTATCTAGCGCAGAACATCCCTGTAAAGCTGATGATCAGCCTTATGTACCGCATCCCCATGCGGCAGATCAAAGGCGACCCCGAGTGGCTGAGTTCGGACCGCTACGATGTTGAGGCCAAGGCCGATAAGGCGTATAGCGTTGAAGAGCTCCACACGATGTATAAGAACCTGCTGGCTGACCGTTTCGGACTGAAGTTTCATACGGAGAGCAAGCCGGGGAATATTTACTCGCTTACGGTTGATCCTTCCGGGCTGAAGATGAAGCCGAACGGCACGGCGGACGACTTCAAGATTCCGCTGAACTTCGTTTCGGGCGGATTTCAGGGGATTCGCGTTTCGATGCCATACCTGTGCTGGTTTCTCGGGCAGCAGCTTCAGGATGATGAGCGGCCTGTGGTCGACCAGACGGGTCTGCACGGGAACTTTGACTTTTTGCTGTCGTTCAAGCCGCTAAACCCACCTGCAGGCAGGGAAGAGACGGGAGCACCGCCGGACGATCGCCCGTCGATTTATGACGCTTTGAGGGTACAGCTTGGGCTCAAGCTCCAGCCTACCCGGGGGCCAGTCGAATACTTTGTTATCGACAACATTCAAAAGCCCTCTGCCAACTGATTTTCGTTCCTGTCAAGCCGTGTGGATGGCCATCGCGCATCGTTTTCCACCGCTGCGCATCTATGATTGAGTGTGTTCATTCGCCGAACTGATTCGGCAAGAGGAGAAGAGAAAATGGCAAGCAACCTGGTGGGCGCAGTAACCGACAGCACCTTTGACGCAACCGTTCTGCAATCACAGACCCCCGTGTTGGTGGACTTCTGGGCAGCCTGGTGTGGTCCGTGTCGCGCGCTTGCTCCGGTCGTCGACGAAGTCGCCGCTGCGTATGAGGGCAAGCTCACCGTCCTGAAGATGGACGTGGACTCGAACCCCGCGACCGCTGGGCGCTTCGGTATCCGCGGCATCCCTGCGCTGCTCGTCTTCAAGGGTGGCAAGGTCGCAGAGCAGATCGTCGGCTTCGTTCCCAAGGAGCACATCGACGGCGCTTTGGCACGCGTCCTCGCGTAAGTTTTCTAGAGGTTGAACAAAGGCCTGCGGCCCATCGGCTGCAGGCCTTTTGTCGTCTTCATAAGCCTGTCTACTGTCTGCATTACCCTGCTTTGCTAAACTTAGCGCTACGCCATGCTTGAATGGATACTCGTTCACGGAAGCCTGATCGCCTTCTTCATTCTGGCGAACAGCTTTTTTGTGGCCGCAGAGTTCGCGCTGGTCAGTGTTCGCGAGACCCGCATCGAGCAGCTGATCCAGCTCAATCGTCCGGGTGCGCGGACGGCATTGCATCTCAAGCGCAATCTCGACGATGTGCTGCCGGCTGTGCAGTTTGGTGTGACGCTTGCCAGCCTGGCGTTAGGCGGTATCGGCGAACCTGCCGTGGCGGATGCGCTGCTGCGCGCCTTCACACACATTTCCTGGCTGCCGCCCGCAGTGGCTGCGCACGCCACGCTCTATGCGCACGCTGTCGCCGTGGTGTTCGCCTTCGCCGTGATCACCTACTTCGAGGTACTGCTCGGGGAGCTGGTTCCCAAGTCTCTTGCTCTGCAGCGTGCCGAACGTCTGGCGCTGGCTGTGGCAGGGCCGGTGGATGTCTTTATCCGCATCACCCGACCGGCGGTGAAGGTGATGAACTTCTCCGCAGCGCTGGTGCTGAAGCTGTTCCGCGCCCCGCTCAGTGGCGAATCGACTGCGCATTCGCCGGAAGAGCTGAAGCTGATGGCGACGGCGAGTCGCCGCCGCGGCGTGCTGCCGTCTCTGCAGGAGCAGATGATTCATCGTGCAATCGAGCTGAACCAGGTGACGGCCAGCCAGATCATGACGCCGCGGGGCAAGATTTTTTCGCTGCCGGCGGATATGACACTGGAGGCTGCCAGCGCGAGGATCGTGGAGGAGCAGCATTCGCGGACGCCGGTCTTCGATCCTACGCAGGGCAGGGACCATATTATCGGTGTCGTCTACTCGAAGGATGTGTCGCGTCTGATTCACTTCCGTTCGGTGGCGTTGAGCCTTGGGCAGCCTACGGGGCCGCGCCAGCCATCCGGGATCACACTGCGACAGGTGATGCGCGATGTGATTCTGATCCCTGAGACCAAGCGGGCTGTCGAACTGCTGCAGGAGTTCCAGGAGCGCCGCCGCCAGATCGCGATCGTGGTCGATGAGTTCGGTTCGACGCTGGGACTGGTCACGGCGGAGGATGTGCTGGAGCAGGTCGTGGGCGAGCTTGAGGATGAGTTCGATACCGGCCGCAACCTGCCGCTGCCTGCGGCGGGTGGAGGTTTACTGCTCGATGGCACGGCGAGCCTGCGCGATCTGGTGACACAGCTTCGCTGGGTATTTCCGCGCGAGAATGGTGTGGAGACGCTTGCCGGTTTTGTGCTTGCGAAGCTCGGTCATATTCCTCGCGAGGGCGAGTCTATCGACTTCGAGTCGCGGCGGTTCACCGTCATCCGCATGGAAGGCCGTCGCATCGCGCAGATCCGCGTCGACCCGCTGCGCTCAGCGGATGCAGAAGAAGAGCCTGCAGAACTTGAAGTGTAGTAGTTTGAGGCGGCAGCCTGGTCAGTCGATGGTGAAGACGACGCGAGGCTTGCCTGTGGCCTTCTCCCAGACGCTTTCGACATCGGTTAGAGGGACGACCCGTGTGTCGACCTTCAGCCCCGCTGGTTCTACAGCCTCGAACACCTTTCTGATCGACTCGGCGAGTCCATTGCGACTTACGCTGCCGATGCCGCTGCCCATCAAGGTGATTGCGGCGGATCGCAATGCGGCTCCGGGGAGTTCGAGGGTCATCTCGCCACCGGCGCTGCCCACCTGAACGAAGCGGACCGGGTGGTCGTCAACAGTCTTAGCCAGAGCCGTGATGGCTGTTTTCGCGCTTATGCCCCAGAGGTAGTCGATCACCACATCGATCCCGTTCGAGAAGGAACTCTTCAAGGCTTCCTCGTAATCTGCCGCTCCGGACGGATGATCTGCGTCCAGTGCGAAGGCGATTACCTCATCTGCGCCGAGGGTCTTCAACTCCTCCATGTTCCTGCCTGTAGCGATGACCTTCGCTGCACCAAGGTACTTTGCGATCTGCACCGCAACCCTGCCCGCTGTACCGGTCGCTCCATTGACCAGTACTGTCTCGCCTGCCACCAGATGCGCGCGCTCTACGAGCCCGGCCCATGCCGACATGCCGGGGTTGGCGATGGCTGCGGCTGTGATGTCATCGAGCGAGTCGGGAATCTCGACACAGCGTCGGGTATGGATAGGGCAGAACTCAGCCAGCGAGCCGAATGGCGCTTCAGGCATCGCGAAATAGACGCGTCGACCGTCCTGCGTGGTGCCGACTCCGTCGGTTCCTGCCACTGCAGGGAAGATTCCGGCCGAGCTATAGTGGACACCGGTCGCACGCATCTTCGTCAGATTGCTGAGCGCTGCCGTTCGCACGGAGATCAGTTCTTCGCCGTCGCGGGCGACGGGCTTTTCGAAATCTCCATAGATGGGCGCTTTGCCTGCGGCGGTGACGATAGCGGCTTTCATGATGACTTTCTTCCCCTTGATCGCCGGTCAGAGAGTCTGGCGATATGCGATAGTGGTCTGGCTAAAGAATACCTTTCTGTCTCGATTGAAAGGAGGTTGTTGTGGATCGCCGACTGTTCGCAACCCGCTCCCTGGCTGCTGCCGCAGGCGCAGCCTTCTATCCGTGGCGCAGTCTCGCCAGCACAACGGCGAAAGCCGTCCCGGTGCCTGGGACAATTCCCGACGCCGCTATCAACGCGGCCCGCTTTCCTAAAGACTTTCTCTGGGGAGTGGCCACAGCCTCTTATCAGAATGAAGGTGCCTGGGACGAAGACGGCAAGGGTGAATCCATCTGGGACCGCTTCACGCATACTCCTGGCAAGGTGCGCGGAGGCGTAACCGGCGACGTTGCCGCAGATCAGTATCACCTCTATCCGCAGGACATTGCGCTGGCTAAGAGCCTGAACGTCAAGAGCTATCGCTTCTCCATCTCGTGGCCTCGTATTCAGCCTACGGGGATCGGCGCACCGAACATGAAGGGCATCGACCACTACAGCCGGTTTGTGGATACTCTCCTTGCCGCTGGCATTCGACCGTGGTGCACGATGTATCACTGGGATCTGCCGCAGGCGCTGGAAGATCGCGGAGGGTGGCCTAATCGCGATCTTGCGAATTACTTCGCGGACTACGCCGGTATTCTCGCCAAACATCTCGGTGATCGCGTCACGGTCTGGGCACCGTTCAACATGCCGTGGGCGATTGCCTTCATGTCTTATGCCGCAGGGGCGTTTCCGCCGCAGGGCACCAGTTTTCCCGACTTCCTGAAAGCTGCGCATACGCTTGCGCTTGCACAAGGTCAGGCCTTTCGCGCGGTCAAAGCTGCTTCGCCCAAAGCCACCGTTGGCAGCGCGTATGAGATGGCGCCGGCCTATCCAAAGACCTCATCCGCCGCCGACCGCGCAGCCACCGAGCGCTACCATGCGATGAATAACGTGTTCTTCCTCGAAGCCGCTTTGAAAGGGAAGTATCCAAATGCTTTCGTGGGCGAGACTCCTTATGAAGCGATGGGGTTCAAGGCCGGCGACGAGAAGCTACTGCGCGCTCCGCTCGACTGGATCGGACTGCACTACTACACGCGGCGCATAATCTCGGACGTCAGCAACGCGCACTGCTTCGGCGGCGGCTTCAGTGGAACGGAGATTGAATCCGATAGTGCCTGTGCGCGCGATCCCTATACGGGGCTTTCTGCCGTGATGCCCACCGAAGGCCCGCTGACCGAGGCTGGTCTGGAGTCATGGCCCACGGGCATCTATGACCTCGTTACGCGTATCTCGAAGGACTATAACCATCCGTTCCTTGAGATCACCGAAAGCGGATGCGGGTATCTCGATAGCCCCAATGAACAAGGTCGCGTGCCCGATGCGCGCCGCATCGACTGGTATCGTCAGACGCTCGCCGAGCTGGCCCGCGCCATCAAGGATGGAGCCAAAGTGCGTGCGTACCATGCCTGGACGCTGCTCGATAACTTTCAGTGGGGTGAGGGTTTTACCGAACGCTACGGCTTGATCTATACAGACTTCCGCAGCTTGAAACGCACCATCAAGGACTCCGGACATTGGTATGGGCGCGTTGCTGCGTTCAATCGGCTTGACGTTTAGGGTCTGTTTCCGCGCTTAGTTGGCTTCCGGCTTCTGGGCGGCGTCGACCACCAGCGTCTCCACCGGCCCCTTGTTCGGGACGAGCTTCAGGCCCAACTGCTCCTGCAACGCCAGGAAGACGGAGGGTGTATCTGGATTTTCGCCATTGTCGGGGGCGGTGTCCTCGGGGCGATAGTGCAGCTTGATGTCATACAACCCCGTCAGCCCCGTTTCGTCGTGTACAGGCTTACTGACTGCGTTTGCCAATTGGCTGGCCAGGGATCGCACCGGCACACCCGTACCTTCGTACATCCCTTGGCCCATGGTCATGAAGCCCTTCTTGTATTTGTCGGGATTAGCCTTCATCTCTTCCTGAGAAGGCGCTTCGATGGCCGTCGTCACCTTGAACTTGGGCCCGGATTTATCCAAGACCAGATCGTAGATGGGCAGCGTCTTCGTCTCGGTGTGGACTTTCAGTTGAAAGCGTTCCGTCAGCAGCTTTTGCAGCATCTCTCTGCGCTGCGCTCCGCTCAGTTTTTTGTAAGCGGCCATGTCGTCGCTGTTCACTTTTGCGGTCAGGTCGAAGCCTGTGCTCTTCATCCAGCCACTCAAGCCGGAGATCTGGTAGGGTTTCAGGTCCCATGCGCTGCAGATCATCTGCTCCAGCGGGAGGTTCTTCAGCTCTACGGCGTCTGCGCTCATCTGCCAGGACATTGTCGGGTCGTCAGGCGGGTGGGGCTTCACGACTGCCACGTCCCACTCCGGCAGAGGCCCCGCTGCCCGCACGTCTGTCCCGCGGTCCACATCCGACATCGTCGGTAGCTGCCCATAGATCGGCAGAGCCACCACCGCGAACGCAATAGTCACGGCAGCAAACCGATTCAGATCCCAACTCCGCATAGCACTCTCCTAAGATCACTTGTAGGTTCCCATACGTTAGCCTATCTCTGACAGTGCCGCAGGACGCGGCAGCAAAGGGATCCGCCGTATTAAATTCACAGTACCCGGAGCGGGGAACTCAGGCAGCACCTGTGTCAATGAGTGGGATCGGGATGAGAGGTTGTGGAACTGATGGGAGCGGCCTTATTCGTTCCGAGAACGGTGCTTCGGAATAGCTCATACGCTGGCCGTCCTGTCATGAAGCAGCCCGGAACCGGGCACAACGTCGCATGTGTCTGGGCTGTGACCTGACCCTGAGCGTTACGCGTCTCACCGTAGCTATCCATGGAGTACACGCGCACTCCTTTCGCTGCCTGTTCGGGATGATCCCTGCGGAAGGCCACCTGGTCGATGTCGTCGCTTTCCAGTGCGATCCTTCTCGTGCGCTTCCTGGAGGCATCGAAGAACTCCGCCATGAGCACGATGTGAAAGCGGCTCTGCGGTTCGATGTAGTCGCTGATGCGCACGATGCCGCCGTCCGGCAGCTCATCGTTCTCCACGATGACGACTGGAGGAGCGGGCCTGGCTGCGTCGTGAAGCTTCTGTATGTGATCCAGAATGGCATCGCGTCGCGTAACGTCATTTTGCTGTCCATACAGGTGTGCCTGGAGAGCTAGCGCCTGAGCGTCATCGGCGTTGCTGTTGAGGATGGAATCCAGAAGGGAGCTGGCCACTGCGTTGTCACCGACGTTGATCGCGGCCTCGGCGGTGAACTTGGTAATGATGTCGTTCTGCGGAACCTGTTCGTGCAACTGGGTCAGCCTGGGGAACGCACTCTTGAAGTCGGCCGCGTTAAAGCTTTTGCGAGCGTCATCAAAGATCGCTCGCTGCTCCGGGGTAAGACTCGCAAGCCACGCCGGTACGGCGGCAGGGGGCGGTGCAGACGGTTGCTGCGAGTGGGCACGGAGCGGAGCATCTGCCAGCGTCAAGATGAACGTCAGCGACAACGAAAGCAACAAAGGCAAAGTCGAGCGCATGGCGGAAAGTCTACTATGTTCCTTACTTGCAGCCCTGTTTTACTTGATGTAAATCATCGCAGCCGTCGCCGATGCCGCGATACCTGCAATCTCCAGCGCGCCGTTTTTCAGGAAGCTGAAGGGCACGTACACCACATCGTTCTCCTGCATCGCGATGTCCGGCTCTTTGCCCTTCTGCATTGCGCTCAGGTTTAGAGGTATCTTCTTGATGTTGTCGCCGTGCTCGCGTCGGATCAGAAGGGCCTGGCCTTTTGCGGTATTCGCGGTACCGCCCGCGGTTGCAACTGCTTGCAGCACCGTCATCCCGGATTGATCACTGTTCATCGGGAAGCCACCGGCACGCTTCACATCGCCGAGTATGTACACGAGCCCCTGCTTCGGTACCGTCACCGCGTCGCCGGGATAGATGTATACGTTTTGTCCCAGGTCCGTCTTCGGATCGTTCGAGACGAACACTGTCTCCATCGTCTTGCTGTTGTTCCTTCGGATCGTTACATGATGGTCCGCGGTCTCTGTAAAGCCGCCGGCCTGTGCGATCAACTCCGTCAGAGGGCGCGGAGTCGCAATCTCATAAGCGGCGGGTCGAACGACCTGGCCAAAGACCGTTACATTTTGTGTGGCCGACTTCATCACGGTGACCATCACCTGCGGCTTGTTCATCAGCCTTCGGTGCACAAGGTTCTGCTCCACCACGTCGGAGGCTTGTTCCGGAGTCATCCCAGCTATGTGAACATTTCCGCCCATCAGCAGCGGCAGATCGCCATGGTCGTCCACGCGTGAGGTCGAGTTCAGCTCAGGTGTGTCGAACACCTCAACATGAACCTGGTCGCCCGCCCCGATGAGGAGGCTCTCCTGCTGCCCAAGGCCTGGCAGCGTCAACGCAGAACAGAGAACGGCAAGCAGCAGTGCAGATTTCATGGGTACTCCTGAGGGCTTCGGCGTAAGGGCACGAGCGGCAGAATGTTGATCGCGGTCGCAAGACGACGCGCTTCACCATCCCTGACGCTACTATCTTCGAGTTCGACGGTGAAGTTGTCGGCTCCCAACCACATTGCAGTGTATTGTGTGCGGAAATCCTGCAAGTTGTTCTGCTTACAGCCGATGTGCTTCGACGAACAGCTCCCGTTTGAGCGTATTGCAGCTTCGCCGGGGGATTGAGGAACCTGAAACGGCACCTTCGCGGCGCTCGGCTATGGCACACTCGATGGAGTGGGTCACAACTCCTCCCAGGAGTTCACCGTTACGAACGGCGAAGGCCCGAGTCGATAACACAGAAGCGCGATGCGATACTCGAGTGAATGACGTCGCGCACATCCCGCACCGTTGTATGGATTCTTATGATGCGCTATGTGCGAAATTTGACCGCCCGGGTCTTTCTCGGGCTGACCCTGACACTCATTGGGTGCGGCAAGGGGCTGTTCGTCGTGCAGCTTGCCGTGAACTCGACGAACCCTTCCAGTAGCGTCGCCATCGGCGTCAGTCGTCCCGACCTGGACGGTCAGGGAAATGGCACCACCAGCTTTACGCGCACCTATTCCAACGGAGCGCCCATTACGCTCACGGCTCCGGCCTCCGTGGGTACGAGCACCTTCTCCGGCTGGTCAGGCTGCAGCAGCACGAACTCGACGACCTGCACGGTCGATCTGGTCGAAAGCAGCTCGGTCACCGCGAACTATTCGCTCCCCGTTCAGACACCCGTGGTCGCTTACCAGCTCACGGTGAACTCCATCAATCCGTCCAGCGGCGTCTCCGTCGCCGCGTCCCCTGCAGATCGTAATGGCGTAACAACAGGGAACTCCGCTTTCGCCCTCACCTATAACGCAGGCACGCAAGTGACGTTAACCGCGCCGTCCACTGCGGGCGGGAATGTCTTTACCTCCTGGAGCGGTTGCACATCCGCGACCTCGATGACCTGCGTTGTCGCGATGGGCGCAAACGCTGCCGTCACAGCGAACTACGCGGCACCTTCACTGGCACCGCCGACGTATCAGCTTGCTGTCACCGCCACGAACGCGCCTTCCGGGGTCTCCATTGCGACGTCCCCTGTCGATACAGGCGGGCTCAGCAGCGGCACCCCGACGTTCGTTCGTACCTACGCGGCAGGCACTACCGTGCAGCTTACGGCGCCGTCCAGTGCTGGCGGCGAGCCTTTCCTCGACTGGACTGGCTGCACCTCCGCCAGCACGGTTACCTGCGTCGTTGCCATGAACGCTAATGCCACGGTCACGGCCAACTATCAGGCCGCAGCCTCTGCTACCCCCACCTATGAGATCGTCGTTACCTCGACTAACCCAAGTGGAGGCGTAGCTATCAACGCAATTCCGGGTGATAACAACAAGGTGAGTAGCGGCCTCACCAATCTGGCGCTGAACTACAACGCTGGCACCACCGTCACCTTGACCGCGCCCTCCAGCGTGAATGGCAACCCGTTCGTCTCGTGGTCAGGCTGCACTGCCTCCAGCGCCATCACCTGCACCGTGCAGGTGACGGGAAACACCACGCTCACCGCCAACTACGTTCTACCGCCGCCAACGCCTGCTACGTATCGCCTGGCGGTCAATTCTTCCAACCCGGCGACCGGTGTGTCCATCGCTGTCTCGCCTATCGACAATACGAACAACTCGGTCGGTTCCACCAGCTTTACGCGCATCTATAACGGTGGGACCAATGTGACGCTGGTGGCTCCAGCTACGGCAGGCGCCAATACCTTTTCTTCCTGGTCAGGCTGCACCGCTGTCAGCTCGACGAGCTGCGTCGTAACGCTGAACGCCAATGCGGCGATCACGGCGAACTACATCACGCCTCCGCCCGCGCCTCCGGCAGTTTCCACGAATCTGCTGACCGTAAACTCCACCAACCCGGCGCAAGGCGTGGGGATCAGCGTATCGCCTGCAGACAACAACAACGCCAGCAGCGGGAACTCCTCGTTCACGCGAACCTACAACACGGGTACGACTATCACCCTGACGGCTCAGGGCACATGGGGCAACAACCCCTTCGTCAACTGGTCCGGCTGCACCAACACAAGCTCCACCACATGCACGGTAGTGCTCAATGCCGACACGGCGGTGACTGCCAACTACAGCCTGCCTGCGCCGGTGACGCATGTGCTTCAAGTTAACTCCGCAGCGCCGGCGAGCGGCGTCGCAATCAGCGTTGTGCCGGGGGACAACAACAACGCGGGCAACGGGACCACTAGTTTTTCCCGCATCTACAACGCAGGCACAGCGGTGGCGCTCTCTGCGCCTGCCAAGGTCAACGGGTATCCCTTCGTGGCATGGAGTGGTTGCACCTCCTCGAATGCCACCACCTGCAACGTCGCCATGAATAGCGACAGTACCGTCACCGCTACATACAGTACACCGACGATTACAGCTGTGACGGTGAGTCCGAACCCTGCCAGCGTGCTGGTTGGTCTTACACAACTCTTCACTGCTACCGTTACCGGCACGGGTACGTTCAGCCAGGCTGTCACGTGGTCGTTGTCTGGTCCTACAGGTGCGAGCCTCGGAACGCTATCGTCTCTGGGGCTCTTTACGACGCCGTCTCCGGCTCCTGCGTCCGTGACGATCACGGCGACAAGTGTGCAGGACCCCACTGTGAGTGGCAGCGTCACAGTTAACCTCATTCCTGCCTCTGGTGCGACCGGACCAACGCTGACGGTCGATGCAGCGAACCGGACTCGCCCGATCAGCCCATATATCTACGGGATGAACGCGTATCTGCTCGACTTTGGCGCTGCACAGGCGGCCAACATCCCACTCACGCGCTGGGGTGGCGATGCGACCTCGCGTTACAACTACCAGAACGATGCAACGAATACTGCGCAGGATTATTACTTCGAAAACAGACCGGGCAACACTGCGGACGGACAGGATGCTGTGGCCGGTACCTCTGCCTTCAACGCTCTTGTTGCGAAGAACCAGGCAATAGGGGCGGCGACGCTGGGCACAGTGCCTGTGCTTGGTTGGGTCGCCAAAGACAGCACCTCCTGCAGCTATCCGCGTTCCACCTACCCCAATCAATATTCCTTTGATATCTACTTTCCGTGCGGCGATGGCGAAAACCTCGACCAGAGCTACATCACCGGGAATAATCCTACCGTCGATAGCGTTGCCGTCGGGCCGTCGTGGGCGGGGGCATGGGTGGCATCGCTCGTGAGCAAGTTTGGCACCGCTGCCAACGGAGGTGTCGGCTTCTACAGCCTCGACAATGAACCTTCGTGGTGGGATGCCTCCCAGCATGATGTCCATCCTGTGGCTTCCACTTACGACGAGGTCACGAACAACGGCATCTCGACCGCCGCCGCGATCAAAGCGGCTGATCCAACGGCCAAGGTCAACGGCCCCGTTGTCGATTTCTGGTGGAACTACTTTTACTCGAAGAAGGACATCGAGGCTGGCTGGGACTCGCCGCCTTGCTATCAGCCATGGGACAGCGCCAGCGACCGGAACGCGCACGGTGGCGTCCCGTTCATGCAGTACTATCTGCAACAGTTCGCGGCCTATCAAGCTACGCATAACATCCGTCTGCTCGACTATCTCGATATCCACGGCTACTTCTCCGCGTATTACCCTGCTGACAGCTCCAATCAGACGAACCTGACGACTGCGGGCAGCGTGGCGGAACAGCAGGCCCGTGTCGACTCCACACGCGTTCTCTGGGACCCAACCTACACCGATCCCCACTATACGCAGCCCAATTACAAGACCGACAGCAACTATTACACGAAGGACTGCAACGTGCCCTTGCAGGCACCGCAGCTCATACCCATGATGCAGTCCTGGATCGCACAGAGCTACCCCGGTACGAAGACTGCCATCTCGGAATACAACTGGGGAGCGCAGGAGTCCATCAACGGGGCTGTCGCGCAGGCCGATGTACTGGGCATTTTCGGCAAGTATGGTCTGGACATGGCGACTCTCTGGGGGCCGCCGAATCCGATCACTCAACTGCCCGGCCTACAGGCCTTCGAGATCTACAGGAACTACGATGGAAAGAAGTCGACGTTCGGGGATGAAGCGCTGGCGTCGAGCAGCGTCGATCAGGGGCAGCTCGCAGTCTACGGAGCGCAGCGCACTGCGGATGGAGCCATTACTATCGTGGTCATCAACAAAACCTACGGCGATCTCACTTCGGCGCTGTCGCTGGTAAACTTCACGCCGACCGAGGGCCAGACCGCGCAGGTCTTCCGATACAGCAATGCAAACCTGCTAGCGATCACGCCGGTGCCCGCGGTTGCAATCACGCCGCCACCGTCGGGCTCTGCCGCCTCTACGCTCACCACGACTTACCCCGGCCAATCCATCACCCTGATCGTGGTAACGACAAAGTAGTCTCCGATAGAGTTTGTTCTTCTTGCCCTGAGCGCAGTCGAAGGACAGCAACGTGTGAAGCACGAGCGTCCGCCATGTATTCTGACCATGCACTATGGCTGCATTCCTTCGCATACTGAAACGCGTCGTCATCACCCTGCCTGTCATCTGGCTGGTCGTTACGGTTGTCTTCCTGCTGATCCATATCGTTCCGGGCGACCCCATCGTGCAGATGCTTGGAGATGGAGCGACAGCAACGGACATCGAGGCGTTTCGCCATCAATTGCGGCTCGACTTGCCTCTGCACACACAGTATCTGGAGTATTGGACCGGGCTGCTTCATGGCGACCTGGGTCGCTCGCTGCGGCTGCATGACTCCGTGCTGCACCTCATACTGCAGCGTTATCCCTACACGCTTGCGCTCACAGTGGCGGCGACAGTGATTGGCGCGTTGCTGGCTATCCCTGCAGGCGTTGCCTCTGCACGGCGTCAGAACGAGTGGCCTGATCGCACGCTTGGCGTAGTCAGTCTCTTCGGGCTTTCGTTTCCCAACTTTGCGCTCGGGCCTATTCTGATCGTGTTCTTTGCCATAGGACTCGGCTGGCTGCCTGTTGCTGGCGCTGGGGTTGGCACCGCGGGCTTTCTCGCACACCTGATCCTGCCTGCGGTGACTCTCGGTGTGGGAATGGCGGCGATCCTCACTCGCATGGTGCGAACGTCGATGCTCGAAGAACTCTCACAGGACTACATTCGCACGGCCCGAGCCAAGGGTCTTTCGGAGCGCACAGTCGTGTATCGGCACGCGCTGCGGAACGCTCTGAACCCGGTGTTGACGGTGCTTGGGCTGCAGTTTGGATCGTTGTTATCCGGAGCGATTGTGACGGAGACGATCTTCAGCTGGCCGGGTCTGGGGCGGCTGACGCTGTCGGCCATCTCGAATCGCGACTATGCGTTGGTGCAAGGGTGCATTCTTGCGATTGGCCTGACGTATGTGGCGGTGAATTTGTTAACGGACTCACTGTATGCGCTGGCCGATCCTCGCATGAGGCGCTAGACGACTGTGGTCGCATGAAACGCTCGTCCTTGGTACTCAAGACAACGCATTTGAGTTCCCGTATTCTTCGATCAACGTACGTTGAATCCGCGTCCAAACTCCGAGACTTATTCCATGAAACCTGCCTATCTTGTACTGCTTGCTCTTGTATCCGCTGCCGGCGTCGCCCAGAAGGCGTCGAAGCCAGTTCCTGTTCCTGAGGCCGAACCGGCGGAATCCAAAACGCAGGCGTTTGTAGACAAGCACTATCAGGTAAGCTTCACAGTGCCGCGCGGGTGGGAGGTCGCCCGCAAGGATTACCAGGTGAGCACCTTCCATCTTGACGCGCGTTCGGCTCCTCAGAAGTCGCAGCTGCGCGGGCTGGCGATGCTGGACTTCAACCCATTCGCTCGCTCGACGCTCTCGGGGGCGATCTTCTACTTCAGTGTCGAACCCAAGACGACGGACGTGGAATGTGCCGCGCAGGCGACGATACCGAGCGGAGGGGCAGCGATCGACCCGGCCGAGTTCGCCTCGACCGCTCCGGTGTCGTCAAAGGTGGAGACACCGCAAAACCATAAAGACGTTCAGGATGTTGCGGGGATCACCTTCGCCCACGGACACGACGAGCATGGGCGCGTCTGCATCGAGGCCCGCGACGAGGTCTATACCGCCTGGCACAAGCACGCGTGCTATCGATTCGACCTGGCGATCAATACCTTTTGTCCTGAAGGTAGTGGTGCTGAGCCCATCAGCCTGGAACAGGTGCGAGCGGTGGATCAGCGCATGGTCGATATTCTCTCTACCGTCACGTTTGGATGGGAGAAGTCCGCACCCCATCCCATCGCCGCGCCCCCTTTGCCAGCGCCTGAACCTGCGAAGAAAGATGCGCCGACGAGAGTCATCCCCGCGACGGCTCTTTGATGGTTACGGCGTTGCCAGTTCGACGATCCGAGCTTGTGGCAGGCCTTGTTCGATCGAGACAATCGCTATTGTAACGGGGAGCTTGAAGCGTCTCGGTCCTGCGCTGCCTGGATTCAGAAAGAGGACTTCGTCGCGCAACGCGATATCCGGTTTGTGCGAGTGTCCGCTTACGACCAGCTTCACCCCTGCGACCCGGGGCAGGATGTCGATCCAGTCCAGGGAGTGGACAAGGTACACGAAGCAACCGGCGAGTTCGACCATCTCGGTCGCAGGCAGGAGAGCGCAGTCCCCATGGATATCCACGTTGCCGCGAATGGCCGTAACGGGTGCAAGCTCCCGAAGGCGATCCAGGATCTCTGGGTTGCCGACGTCGCCGGCATGAAGAATGTGATCGACATCTGCCAAGGCAGCAAGGGCCTCAGGTCGGAGCATTCCATGAGTGTCGGAGATGACTCCTATGCGCATTAGAGGCCACCATCGTGGTTTGCGGATCGGCTGCGAGGATCGAGATAATCACGCAGGCCATCGCCAACGAAGTTGAAGGCGAGCACACAGAGAGCGACGGCGACAGCCGGGAAGAAGACGAGATAGGGAGACTCGAAGAGATGTGAGCGGGCGTCATTGAGCATCGCGCCCCAGGTTGCGGTGGGCGGTTGAACGCCGAGACCAAGGAAGCTGAGGGTAGCTTCAGCGAGCACAGCAGTAGCCATGCCGACGGCGGCCTGAACCAGCAGGGGCTGCACGATGTTGGGCAGGATATGCCGGGTCATCAGCCGCAGGTCGGAAGCGCCGAGTGAACGCGCTGCCTGCACGTACTCTCTCTCTTTCACGCTGAGAACCTGTGCGCGAACGAGCCTGGCGTAGTTCACCCAGCCTGCGAGAGCCAGGGCGAGAATGAGGTTGACAAGGCTCGGACCGAGGAACGCCACGAATGCCACGGCAAGCAGGATACCGGGCAACGCGAGGAATGCATTGGTGAGGTAAACGTTCACAACGGTATCTATCCAGCCACCGTAAAAGCCTGCGGCCATGCCGAAGGCAAGACCGAGCGCGAGCGAGAGGGCGACAACGGCGACAGCCACAGAGAGAGAGACGCGCGCGCCATAGAGTGTGCGCGAGAAGACATCGCGACCGAGCTCATCCGTGCCGAACCAATGCGACGCGGAGGGCCCAATGAGTCGTGCAGAGAGGTTAAGCTTCGCGGGATCATGCGGAGCGATCCAAGGTGCAAGCAGAGCGCACAATGTGAAGAAAAACAGCAGCGTTACTCCTGCCGCTGCAAGGCGATTATGGGACATCCATGCCTTCACGCGGGCCTGGTCTCTGGTTTGAAGGTACAGATTCGGGTTATCTTCATCTAAAGCCTGCTTTCTGTCGATCTTATTCTTGCAGGTCACGCTTCACTAACGGTAGCAAGTTTTCCATGGAGTCTGGCGGGCATGAGTTTTGAGGGTAAGCGCGTTGTGGTTTGCGGGGCGGGTGGCTTTATCGGTGGGCACCTGGTGCAACATCTGCTGGCGAACGGCGCTGCTTCGGTCCGCGCCGTCGATGTGAAGCCGCTCGGCGGGTGGTACCAGACCGCTAAGGATGCCGAGAATCTGTCGCTCGATCTGAAGGACCTGAACCACTGCCTGCGCGCCACCAAAGACACAGAGCTGGTGTTTCAGCTGGCTGCGGATATGGGTGGGATGGGTTTTATCGAGAACAACAAGGCCCTGTGCATGTTGAGCGTGTTGACGAATACGCACATGTTGATGGCGGCGCGTCAGCAGGGTGTGGAGCGGTTCTTTTATTCGTCTTCCGCATGCGTCTATAACGGCGACAAACAGACAAGCGCAGACGTGATTGCGTTGAAGGAGTCTGACGCGTACCCAGCGCTGCCGGAGGATGGCTATGGATGGGAGAAGCTTTTCTCCGAACGGATGTGTCGGCACTTCGAGGAGGACTTCGGGCTGGTAGCGCGGGTGGCTCGCTACCATAATGTGTACGGTCCGTTGGGTACCTGGGACGGCGGTCGCGAGAAAGCGCCGGCGGCGATCTGTCGCAAGGTGCTGGAGGCGAAGCACTCCGGCAGGCACGAGATCGAGATCTGGGGCGATGGACGTCAGACACGCAGCTTCATGTACATCGACGACTGCGTGAAGGGTACGATCGATATCGCGGCGAGCGAGATAGACGAACCGATCAACCTGGGTTCGAACGAGCTGGTGACGATCAACGGGCTCGTCGATATGGTGGAAGAGATCGCGGGTGTCAAGCTCGTGCGCAGCTATAACCTGAGTGCTCCGAAGGGAGTGAACGGTCGTAACTCTGATAACACCTTGATCCTGGAGAAGCTGGGTTGGGAGCCTTCCATTCGGCTGCGCGAAGGCATGGAAAAGACCTACCACTGGATCGAGCAGCAGATGCTCTCTGGAGCAAAGGGGAAGTAGCAGGGCGTTACCGCTCTAAAGCATCATGACAACCCTCTCTCTCGATCCCGGGCAGCGCACGATTCTTGGAGTGCGTTTTTTTCTCGGCACGGCAGCTGAAGCGGTAGAACGCTCTGCCGCGGGTGGGCTGGTGCTGATACCGGCTGCGCCAGCTCTGGTGGAGATTGCAACGAACCGCGTATATCGCGAGGCGCTCCTGGCCGGGGACATCGTCCTCACCGACTCGGCGTTCATGGTGCTGCTGTGGAACCGGTTTGAGCAGGACCGGATCCGAAGAGTGTCGGGGCTTACGTATATGCGCGAACTACTGCAGCTGGAGTGCTTTCGCGTAGCAGGGCAGACGCTATGGATCATGCCCAGCGAACGTTCGGTGTCGCGGACGTCGCGCTGGTTGGGAAGACAGGGCATCGAGGTGCCATCGACGCACCTGTACGTCGCGCCGATGTATCCCTCCGGGGAATCAGTCGTTGTGGCCGATCCAGCGCTGCTGGCACGGATCGAGCAGCTGCGTCCGCGACATATTCTTCTGGGCATTGGTGGCGGCACACAGGAGCCGCTCGGAGCCTATCTGAAGAAAAATCTAAGCTATCTGCCAGCTATCCACTGCGTGGGCGCGGCGATCGGCTTCCTGACTGGCGAGCAGGTTGCTATTCCGGTTTGGGCGGATCGCTTCTATTTGGGCTGGCTGCTACGAACGCTGCATCAGCCGAGACGCTTTGCTCCGCGCTACTGGGAGGCGCGGAAGCTGTACGGTCTGTTGAAGCGATGGCGCGATCGGCTGCCAGAGCTGCGAAGTTGAGCCTAGAGCGGAGAAGTTATATCGGCACCGCATCATCTTTCCCTGATCGGTGTCTACACACATATGAAACCTAGCTGGGTGATCTGCCTCTTCTTCGCGTTGTTGTCGCTGGGGTCGACCTTGCCGGTGGCGCGGGGTCAGCAGACCTCAGTGGCCGAGCAGTATCTATTCAATGCATTGAACGCAGAGCGGGTGCAGCGACATCTGAAGCCGGTGCGCTGGGATGCAGCGCTGTATCGCGCTGCTACGTACCATGCGGACGAGATGGCGGAGCGCGGCACGATCTCGCACCAGTTCAGCGGCGAACCGGAGTTGTCAGCTCGCGGTGCCCGAGCGGGCGCGCACTTCAGCGTCATCTCGGAGAATGTGGCGATGGCGCCGAACGCGGTGGAGATCCACGATATGTGGATGAAGTCGCCGCATCATCGGGACAACATCCTGGACGGAACGGTCAACCGGGCGGCCATCCGCGTGGTGCGACGGGATGGCGAGTTGTTTGCGGTGGAGGACTTCGATCACGTGGTTGTGGAACTGTCACTTGCGGAGCAGGAGGAGCGCGTCGCGCTGCTGGTTCAGGACGCAGCGACGATTGAGATCCTGCCAACGAGCGAGGACGCACGCCGCACCTGTGAGATGGACAGTGGGTACGCTGGCAGACGGCGACCCTGGTTTGTGATGCGGTTCACCGCAGGCGAACTGGACCACCTGCCGAATGCACTGGTGGACAAGCTGGGCTCCGGTAAATATCGGGAGGCCATTGTGGGGGCATGTCCGGCAAGTGGGACGAAGAACTTCTCGGCGTACAACGTGGCGGTGCTGCTGTATCCGTAGAGGCCGCCCGGCGTTCTCGGATCAGGCCGTGACGGGAGTGACGCCCGCTTCGGCAAGCTCTTCGGCGCTGGCTGGCCTGGTGGGTTCCATCTGCAACATATTGTTGAAGCGGTTGAAGTAGTTGAAGAGCCCGACAGCGGCCATGAGCTCGATGACTTCGCCTTCGGAATAGAAGCGCTTGAGGTCAGAGAGGTCTTCTTCGGAGTAGTGCAGGGAATCCGAGGTCATGATTTCGGCCATGTGCAGCGCGACCCTTTCGGCCTCGCTGAAAAGGCTGCTGTCGCGCCACTTGGTGAGGGCTTCGATCTGCTCCGGGGTTGTGCCGAGGCGAAGGCTGATGGCCGTATGACTCGCAAGGCAGTAGGACGTGCAGTTGAGCTGCGAGGTGCGAACGACCAAGAGCTCCTTCAGGCGAGGGGGGAGCGTGCCGGTGTTGAGCACTGCGTGCATATGCGCTGTAGCGGTCTTGAAGATCTCTGGACGATGCGCGAGGGTGCGGAAGAAGTAAGGTACATTGCCGCGGTCCTGTAGAAACTGGTCGTAGACATCGCGAAGTTCGGGTGCGACCTCGGAGCGGTTTAGGCGGCTAATGCGTGGCATCGTGTGCTTCCTCCCTGTGTGCTGGTAATGATAAACGCTAGCGTGTTCCACAGAGGAACTGCGAGGGCCTTTGACCCATGGGCGATGGTTTGGTATAAAAGATCAAGAGCGAAGTCGTGCGGCCCTAGAAGAAGTCGATACGGGCGGCCACTTTAATCGAAAGCGTTTCCCACGCGATCCTGAGTAGCTCAATGGCAGAGCATTCGGCTGTTAACCGAAGGGTTGTAGGTTCGAGTCCTACCTCAGGAGCCATAAACACCATAGAAATGAATAAGTTGCAGGAGCCACCCGAGAGGCGGCTTTTTTCGTTTTGGTCAGGTGGCTGTTTTGGTGGCTGTTGAGGAAATTGGGTGGCTGCGCTTTGCCGATCTGTTCAATTTGGATAATCTTGCTCGCGCGTGGGGTCGCGCACAGGTAGGGATTGGATTTTCACCCATCTCGCCAACCGCGCTGCCTGTTTAGAGTGTCTCTCGATGTTCGTCCGCTGGATAGCAGCTAATTGCTTTTGCGAGATTCAATATCCCAGTCCAATGGATCACGATCTAGCCAGTCAGTCCTTAATCTTCTAGATTTGACCACGTTCAAATAGTTATTGACGTCCATGACTCGAACGCGCATGATTTGACCATGGTCAAAAACGAGTTGGCAACGGACAAAGGCGAGCAAACCCGCAAACAAATTTTTTCGAGCGCTCTCGAGCTCTTCCGGGAGCGCGGATTTGATGCCACCACCATGCAAGCCATCGCAGCTCATGCCGGCGTCGTGAAGAGCGCCGCCTACTACTACTTCCCCAGCAAAGAAGCTTTGATCCAGGCTTATTACGAGAATGTTCAGACCGCGCAGGAGCGTCTTTGCGGCGAACTCTTCAATACGACCAGAGATCTGAAGACTCGTTTGGTCACAGCTCTGCATTCAAAGTTTGACTTGACCAAGGATGATCGCAACCTGCTCGGAGTGGTTTTCAGGTATACCGGGGAGCCCCACCATCCACTCTCCTGCCTCGGTCCTGGCACCGCCGAGATTCGCCGTCGTAGCACCCAGGTGTTCCAGGACGCCATCGCAGAGGAAAAGCTCCCTCAGGACCTTCGTGTCCTGCTTCCGCTTGCACTCTGGGCGTTGCAGATGGGACTGCTGGTGATGTTTCTCTACGACGACTCCGAAAACCAGCAACGAACACGCCGAATGGCGGATGGTGCCCTGAACCTGACATTGAAGCTGCTTGGGCTCGCAAAACTTGCCATCCTGAAGCCCATCCGGAAGGCGGTTCTCGAGTTGTTGCAACAAGCTGAACTGCTCCCAGGTGATGCCCTATGATCCGAATCGACGAAACCACCCTCATCCATGCCCCGATTGAGCGCTGCTTCGATCTCTCCCGAAGTGTTGAAGTTCACTTACTCGCAAACGTTCACTCCGGAGAACAAGCCATGGCCCTCGGCGGTATTACGTCCGGCCTTGTGGGGCTATCACAGGAGGTGACGTGGCGGGCGAAACACTTCGGCGTCTGGCAGACCCTGACCAGCAAGACGACCGCTATGGAGCCGCCTCGATATTTTCAGGTAACGATGGTCCGAGGGATCTTCCGCTTCATGCAGGCCGACCACCTTTTCCGCTCCGTCGAGCCTGGTATCACCGAGATGACCGATCGCTTCTGTATCGCGGCCCCTCTTCCGGTGCTTGGTCCGATTGCCGAGGCTATCTTCCTGCGCCGCTACATGCTTGCTCTTCTGCGTGAGCGAAACGCTGTCATCAGGCAGGTGGCCGAATCCTCAGACTGGCAGCGGTATCTGCAGAGCGAGCCGGATCAGGAAAGGTGCTCATCCTTATGAAAATCGTCATTGCAGGTGGAAGCGGACAGGTTGGCACCATTCTTGCTCGACACTTTCACAACGAGGGCAACCGAGTCTTAGTCCTGAGCCGGCACGTACAGAAAACGCCATGGCAAACGCTTCACTGGGACGGTGCAACACTGGGGCCTTGGCTTGCGGACGTAGACGATAGCGATGTCTGGATCAATCTTGCAGGCAGAAGTGTGAATTGCCGCTATAACAAGCGGAACCGTAGCGACATTTTAAACTCACGCGTTCTGTCCACGGCGGTTCTCCATGAAGCGATCACGCGGCTTGAGAGGCCGCCTGAAGTCTGGCTCAACGCCAGCACCGCGACTATTTATCGTCATGCGCTTGATCTCTCGATGGATGAAGCCAGTGGAGAATTGGGAGGAAACGAGCCGGGAGCACCGGATACGTGGAACTTCTCCATCGGAGTCGCAAAAGCCTGGGAAGAGGCGTTCTTCTCCATCAAGACTCCAGGGACGCGTCAGGTGGCTCTGCGAAGTGCCATGACCTTCAGTCCCGACCGCGGGGGCGTCTTCGATGTCTTCTCGAAACTGGTTCGTCACGGCCTAGGTGGTACGAATCTACCCGGAACACAGTTTGTTTCCTGGATCCATGAGGTCGACTTTATCCGGACAGTCGAATTCTTGATCGCCAATCCGGCCATTTCAGGACCTGTAAACGTTGCGTCTCCTCTTCCACTTCCAAACTCGCAGTTTCTCCGTATTCTGCGCGAAGCGTGGGGGGCTCGCTTCGGTGTGCCGACGCTACCGTGGATGCTCGAGATCGGTACGTTCCTGCTCCGCACCGAATCCGAGTTAGTTCTGAAGAGCCGCCGCGTTGTGCCGGGTCGACTACTTGATGCAGGGTTTACATTCCGCTATCCAACATGGCACCAGGCTGCGCTGGACCTCGTTGCCCGCTCGCGGAGGTATGCCCTGTGACCGCAACGTCTGGTCTATACATTGAGATCGACATCCAAGCTGACATCGATCTAGTTTGGCGCCTCAGCCAGGATCCGGCTTCGCATTAGCGCTGGGACCTGCGCTTCAGCGAGATTGAGTACCTCCCGCGACCGAATCCTAACGAACCGCAACGTTTTCTCTATCAGACACGCATAGGCTTCGGTCTTGCTGTCGCCGGCACCGGCGAGAGCATGGGGCAGCGGGACTCTCCAGGAGGAGCTCGAACATCTTCGCTGCGATTTGCGTCGGACGATTGGAAGTCGCTCATCACAACTGGGTCCGGTTATTGGCGCTACCTTCCTAACACGCGTGGCGTACGTTTCCTTACCTGGTACGACTACGAGGTGCGCTTTGGCACTCTGGGGCGCTGGGTCGACCGCCTGCTCTTCCGGCCCCTGATGGGCTGGGCAACTGCCTGGAGCTTCGACCGGCTTCGCCTTTGGGCTGAAACCGGACAGACACCCGAGTCCACGCTCAGGCTCTCCCTTATCCATGGTGTGGCCCGCATCAGCCTGGCGGCCATCTGGTTCTGGCATGGGCTTGTGCCAAAGCTTCTGTTTCACCACGTTGACGAACAGGCAATGCTCGTTCAGGCTGGTTTGTCGATCAGGCTTCTGCCTTGGCTGGGGGCACTTGAGATCGTGTTTGCCTTGATCATCTTGGGCGGTTGGCGTTGGCGCTACATCTTCCCAGGCAATATCGTGATCATGGCTTTAGCCACACTCGGTGTAGCTCATTATTCCCCGGAGTACATCCAGGCAGCTTTCAATCCTGTAACGCTAAACCTCTCCGTCATCTCGCTCTCCATTGCGGGCTGGCTTTCTTCACCCATGCTGGCCTCAGCGAGTCGCTGCCGTCGCAAGCCGGCCAAGGAGCAACCATGATCTCCATCTACGAACGCGCTCTTGGTGCCGATTTCTTCAAGCTTCATCCCCAGATTCAACGCCGGTTCTCCCTCCATTCACAGTCGGGGGTCGGTGCAGTGGGCACCGGAACGATGGAACGGATATGGCACGGAGCTCCCTATACGTTGCCTTTTTTGTACGTCGGCACTTGGCGGAGCATCATGTTCCCCGAACATGGAAAAGATGTTCCATTCACGATCGAGAACTACGCCTACATTGATCCGCTCGGTCGAGAAACTGTTAGTTGGGTGCGGACCTTCTCCACTAAACGCAAGCGCCGCTTCGACGCCTACATGATCTTCAGTGAAGAACGCGGCTGCATCATCGACTACCTCGGCACACACCAGCACTTGGCGGTGGATATACAGGTAAGCGTTGCTGACAATGGCGGCCTTAGGCTCCGCTCTGGAGAGCAACGCTTCTACGAAGGACCAATCGCCTTTCGCTTTCCTTGGCTCTTCACTGGTGTAGCAGATGTTTGTGAGTGGTATGACAACGATCAGGAATGCTTCTGCATCGACGTGAGTGCCAGGAACCGGATCTGGGGAGGGCTCTTCGGGTACCGTGGTCGGTTCACGGTTGATTGGGTCAAGATGGCTCCAGAGCAAGTCCCGAGCGCGATCCTGCCCAAGCGCCTCGAAGCGAGAGTGTAACGCTTCAACCCGGCCTCGAGCTTGCAAGTCCTGTTCAGGTCTTACCCATTTTTAGCCAAGACATCGAAGCGATAAGCCTTCCGAGCATGGAGGGTGAGATGTCGGCGGGAGAGCCGAAGCGGGTCGAGGAAGATAGTAAAGCGGATGGAGCCTCATCAGGATTTTGTTGCATTTTCCTGACATCTGAATATACTAAAAAGTAAGAACTTTGCTACATTTATCTGACACACTCCTATCCATGTCTACTCCAGCATTCAGCATTCCAGCCGCCATCAGGGACCGCATCTCCGCCCCGCACCCGCGCGTCTGGACTCCGGAGGACTTCGCCGACCTGGGACCCCGCACGGCGGTCGATCAGGCCCTCCATCGGCTGGTTGCTTCCCGCAGCCTGCGGCGGATTGCGCGCGGCTTCTATGACACTCCCCAAGACAATCGGCTTACCGGAAAGCCTACCTATCCAAACCCTCGCGACGTGATCGACGCGCTGGCTCGCAAGGGCAAAGTTCGGATCGTGGTCGATGGCCTCACCGCCGCCAACGATCTTGGCCTCACCGATGCAGTTCCGACGCGCATCGGTGTCCTCACTGATGGACGCTTGCGGCCCATCACCCTCGGCAACCTCACTCTCGACTTCCAGTCAGCCGCTCCCAGCCGCCTCTACTGGGCGGGCCGCCCCGCTATGCGCTTTGTGCAGGCGCTGCATTGGCTGCGCGATATGCTTCCCTCCGATGATGGAACCCTTCGCAAGCGCCTTGCCTCTATCCTCAAAGACGCGGATCATGGACAGGCCATTCAGAACGATTTGCGCGGCGGAATGTCGGCAATGCCGGAGTGGATGCGGGTCATCGTGCGCGATCTACTCCAGGAGGTTAGTGGCGGAGTACCGCAGTCTGCAAAGAAAGGGAAGCTCGCCAGACGCGCACCAGCACCGCCCCCTATCATTCAGAAGAAGAGGGTTTCACTTAACCGATGATCGAGGCTATGCAAACCGTACTAGCCGCGAGCGACGAAGAGTGCCGCGACCTTTTCGTGGGCGCCGCCGACCGGCTCCGCACAAACGAGCAGAACATCGAGAAAGACTTCTGCGTTTGCTGGACACTTGACGCGCTCTTCAATGAATTGGAGGCCGGTGGCCCACGCCTGCTCTTCAAAGGGGGCACGTCGCTTTCCAAAGGCTACGGCTTGATTGAACGCTTCTCCAAAGACATCGACATCACCGTCTTCCGGGAAGACATTGGATAGCCCACGACCTTCGAGGAACTGGAGGCTATGAGCGGGAAGAAGCGTAATGCCCGCCTGGAGGCCATCAAAGCTGCGTGTCAAGAGTACATCCTAGGCCCGATGCTAGAGCAGTTGAGCGTGCTTTTGCAGGAGACCCTAAATGCAGCAAACATGAATCCAGATCGGGCGCGAGTGGAACGCGATCCCGATGACCCCGACGGTCAAAGCTTGCTGCTCTGGTATCCCACCGTGAACTCGCCCACGAGATGCTCCATAAGGCCGAGCGGCGTACCGCGACGACCAAGACAGTGAGAGAGACAGAGGCCGAGGCTATCGCGTTTGTCGTGGGGACGACCATCGGACTCAGCACGGGCCGGGCGTCAGCCGATTACATCCACCTGTACCACGGCAACGCAGCTCTTCTCACCGAGAGCCTTGAGGTCATCCAGAGGACATCGGCGGTCATCCTGTCGGCTCTGGAATCGGCCGCGTCAGCCTCCTCGCGTGAGTCTTCATTGGCGGAGGCCAGTTGATTCATGGGCCGCCGAGCCCGCCTTTGGCGGGCTCGGCACTTCTTTAAGAGGCCCGTCTTCCCACACTGAAAGCTGCTCTCACCAAGTGAGAGCGGTCTTTTTTCTGCCCACCCGACGGTCTGAATGCACTCCATATCCGTCAGAGTTACCGAACGGGAATGAAGCCTCAGCTTACAGACAATTTCAGCCGAAAGTTCCCGTTCGGGGTATTCTTGCCCTTAACGCATTCTGTTCATGCTAAGATTCCCGTACGGGAATCTTAGAGGTGCCATGAAAATAACAGTTGAGCAAATTGGGGCACTAATTCGAGCGACTCGGAAGGGGCTCGGGGTTACTCAGAGGGAGTTGGCGTTGACCTCGGGTACGGGGTTGCGTTTCGTCGTGGACCTCGAACGGGGTAAAGAAACGTGCGAGATCGGGAAGGCTCTGACCATCCTCCAAACGCTGGGAATCAAGCTGACGCTCGTTCCGCCTTCAGCGGCAGGGAAAGGAGAATAGCGCATGGCTAAGACCCTAGATGTTTACCTGCACAGCGAGTTCGTTGGCCACCTCACTCAGGACAATGGCGGCCAGATGATCTTCCAGTACGCGGAGAGTTGGCTGGAAAGACCAGGGGCGGCTCCTCTGTCACAGTCGTTGCCACTGCGTAAAGAACGCTTCTCCCGGAACGAGTGCCGAGGATACTTTGGCGGCATCCTGCCGGAAGAGAGCAAGCGCGAGATCATCGCCCGCAATCTCGGCATCAGCGCCCGCAATGACTACGCCATGCTGGAGCAGATCGGCGGTGAGTGCGCCGGAGCCGTCACCTTCGTTTCTGTAGGCGAACCGTTGCCGGAGAGCGACTACCGTTACCGAACGCTTTCCAGCGAAGAACTCGCCGCCGTCCTCAGAGAGCTTCCCAAGCGTCCGCTGCTCGCCGGCGAAGAGGGAATCCGGCTTTCGCTTGCTGGGGCGCAAGATAAGGTTGCAGTGCGCGTTGATGGCGGCGAGATCTCGCTCCCCCTGGGTGGAGCGCCAAGCACCCATATTTTGAAACCAGGCGGAGATCGATTCGAGGGAGTGGTCGCCAACGAGGCGCTCTGTATGAAGCTCGCTGCCGCTATCGGGATTCCGACAGCGAAGGTAGAGGCGCGCAGTGTCGAAGGCATGGAGTACCTGCTGGTGGAGCGTTACGACCGCATCTACCGTGCGGACCTTGGACAAGAGCCGGTTCTTGAGCGACTGCATCAGGAGGACTTCTGTCAGGCGTTGGGGATTGTCTCGGAGATGAAGTATCAGAAGGAGGGCGGGCCGTCGCTCAAGCAATGCTTTGCTTTGCTGCGCGAGGTTTCGAGTACCCCTGTCATCGACCTCTCTCGGTTGCTCGACGAGGTGATATTCAACTATCTCGTCGGAAACAACGATGCCCACGGCAAGAACTTCTCCCTGCTCTACCGAGGCATTGGAACCGGCGATATGCGGGTCAGTTTGTCGCCTCTGTATGACAGCCTCAGTACCGTCTACTATCCCGAGGTCAGCCGGTCCATGGCGATGAAACTTGGCGGTCAATACTCATCCGAGAAGGTGATGCCACCCAACTTCGAGCAGTTTGCAGAAGAAGCGGGGCTTGCGAAACCGATGGTACGGCGTCGCGTACTGGAGGTCATGGAAAAGATACTTTCCGCGCTTCCGGCATTGGAACAAGTGGATAACACCACTGAAGCAATAGCGCGTCTCATAGTCGGGCGGTGCGATCATGCCAAGCGACTTTTACTAGGCTAGAGCTCGCAATCAAGCATCAATATGGATCATGAGCTATCCGAAAGATGAACACGACTTCAATTAGAGAGAGCAAGGTTTCTGCAAATACGGCGTTATGGCTGACACTTGGTTTACGTCCGACTTTCATCTGGGGCACTTCAATATCATTCGCTACTGCAACCGTCCGTTCGCAGACACGCGGGAGATGAACGCGGCCATCTTGGAACGTCTGAATGCGTTGGTAAAGCCAGCTGACGTGCTCTATTTCCTCGGTGACTTCTGCATGGGCGGTCCGGAGGCTGTTGCCTTCTATCGCGATCAGATCGCCTGCAAGACAATCCACTTCATAGACGGAAACCACGACAGGACGGCGCGGAAGGTACAGCAAATCTTCACTTCTTGGAGTTCTCTGGCCGAGATCAAGGTGTGCAACCAAGGAATCGTTCTCTGCCACTATGCCATGAAGGTGTGGGCGCAACACTCGCGCGGGACGTGGCAGCTCTATGGACATTCACATGGCAACCTGCCGGATGATCCGCTGTCGCTTTCGATGGACGTTGGAGTGGATAGCCACGACTTTCGCCCTTGGCACTTCGATGAGATTCAAGCGGTCATGAAGGTCAAGGCAGAAGCGAAAGCGAAGCATATTGAGGTAGGGAAGACGATGGCGGGAAAGTACGAAATGTAGGGGGCTACCGACGATGGCGAAAGTGCGAATTATCTGTATCAGCGATACACACGGACAACACGCCGGTCTCCGCTTGCCCGAGGGTGACATCCTGATTCATGCGGGTGATTTCATGACCTATGGCAATGCGCCGGGCGAGATCATCGACTTCAATGCATGGCTCGGCCGGCAACCTCATACGCACAAGATTCTCATCGCGGGAAACCATGATCGCTTGTTCGAGTCGCACTCGATGCCAGCTCGCGCCCTCATCACAAATGGCGTCTATCTGGAGGACTCTGGGGTCGAAGTGGAAGGTCTGAAGTTCTGGGGATCACCCGTGCAGCCGCCCTTCAACAACTGGGCTTTCAACGTACAGCGTGGGGCGCCGATACGCCGACATTGGGACAAAATCCCGATGGGGACAGATGTCCTGGTGACTCATGGACCGCCCTTCGGAATTCTCGATCAATCTCGCCCGATGACCGACCATTTGGGTTGCGAAGAATTGGCAGAAGTCGTTGAAAAGGTCGCGCCCAGGTTGCATCTCTTTGGGCATATCCATGGAGGACACGGGCGTGTGCGTGGTAGCAATGGATGCGAATTCGTGAATGGTTCTGTGCTGAATGAACACTACATGCTGGTGTATGAGCCGCAGGTCGTTGATTTGGAGATTCTTGGCCGATAACGGCTGTAGCGGGCTCGATTATCCATGCAAAATGAAAACTTCCCTTTCGATTTGCATGGTTTACGCGTCCATACAGAGCGATTGGTGTGCTTCCGTCTCAGAGCAAGACTTCTGTGCTGCTGCGCAGCGGGTGCAATGCCGACACGTCACCCCCCGAATGGGAACTATAGGGGAACCTGCGATTCCCCTGCGGAAACGCTTCTGGAATGAGCGGGCTACGGCCCACTACCAGCGAAAGGGCTGGTGTCTACGGGTTGCTGTGGGTGAATGTGAGTGGAATGAACGACGAAGGGGAAGAACCGGCGTTAGGTGATTGCTCTACGTAAATGCGGCGGTTACTGTGCGGGAACGTATTCAAAACACAGGGGCAGGCTTCGTTGGCCGCAGTACTCTACGCTCCAGCGTCCGTCAAGGCTCTGAGCTGCGCTTCGACCGCTGGCGCGGCACTGCGTGGCCTTGACCGACGCCTCCGCTGCGGGTGTCGCTAATTATGAGGAACATGGCTGCTCCTCGGCTCTCAAGAGAACCGAAGTGCGACTGGGGAGCCATCGAGCGGCATGGGCGGGGCCAGCGGCAGCGCAGTGAGAGGTAGACACCATCCCTAAGCCTGTCGGCTTAGGAGTGCAGATACAAAATCAAAACACGAACAGTTATCGAACAGGCTCGAACATAATCCGAAAACGTTCGAGGTCCGTTTGAGAATCGTCCGAAGAGCACCCCAAAAGGCGACCTGCCGTGCGAACACAAAACTGCACTCCGCACAGACGTTCCAAAAGACCTCTCTCTTAGCATCTTGCTTGCCCGTGACCTTCGAGCCGTCAGCAGGACTTTTGGAGATCGAGTGTCGAGGGGATCATTTGTTGAATGGGGCCGCTCTTGCCATCCCAAGGCTACGTTCTCGATAAATCGTAACCTTATAGACTCGGTCGCCAGACTTTCAATTGAAACGTTCTGAAGTGAGAGCCCTGCGACTTGTTTGCCGTGGTCGATGAAGGCTTACTTGAATTAGTGAGGACTTGTGTAGCAGGCGGGGTCATCAATAATACAGATCCACCCGTTAGTACCGAGGAGTACAGATCCAAATGATATGTCGACTCAGCGAGCCTACTAGGAAGCTCGCTGAGTCGCCACATCATGAGGGAAGGATGGCAGCTAGAAGGTCAACCTTACTGCGGCCTGCAACTGACGCTGCGTACCGGCGGACGTGATCGTGCCGAAAGCTGTTGATCCGAGAGTAAGGTTTGGAGTGCTGAACTGCGGGTGGTTCAGTACATTGAAGCCTTCCAAACGGAAATTTAGGTTCGAGTCTTTCCAGTGGGGCACTGGGAAGTTGCGTTGAATGTTGGCGTTTAGCTGGTTCTGGCCAGGAGCGTAGACCGAGCCCTTGCGCGAGTTTCCGAAGGTGAATTGCGGCTGGCCCACGAAGCACTGCGTATTGAACCACTTCGCGATGGTACGGGGAGCGCCCGCGTTGGCATCGCAGGTACGGTTAGGACGGTTCGTTTGGCCTGAGTTCGCCAGATCGCTTTCGCCGGGAGTTACAGGCGCACCACTCTGCCAGGTGTAGATAGGAGACACGACCCAGCCACCCAGGACGGCAGACGCAATTCCGTTGTTGGCGAGCAACGCATGGTTGTGACCGAAGGGTGACTCGAAAGCACCGGTTAGCGCATAACGAAGGTGGATATCGTAGTCGCTCGGGCCCCAGTTGCTGGCGTGGTCGTAGGAGTTCTGGAGAGCATCGCTGTTGCCGCAGGTGTCGCAGGTATCGAGCGAGTTGCCGAGAAGGTTGAAGCTGCGACCGTAGGTGAGCGAGTTGCGAAACTCAACTCCATGCGAGAAGCGCTTCTCCAGCTTCGCCGAAACGCCTTCATACTGCGAGGCGTTCCAATCGCCGATCTGGTTGACTGCCGACTGCGTTACTGCGGAGAGCGGTCGACGAGACTGAACGGTCGTCGCGTTTAGGACGAGCGGCTGATTGACGTTCGAGGCGCCGAGCAGATGGATAGCGTGATTGCCAACGTAGTTGACCTCTACGAGCATGTTGCTTGGAAGCTGCTTCTGCACGGAGAGACTCCACTCCTGCACATAGCCTGTGCGCATATGCGTATTCCAGCTCGTAAGGCCACCTGTGTAGGTGGGTAGCAGTACAAACGAGGCCGGAGTAACCGGAACAGGACGAGGGATTGTCTGCGTGGCGGACAGATAGAACGCGGTGCTGGTGTTGATCTGATCGCTCGACTGGTTGATGGCTCCGTAGTTATTGTAGGGCGGATTGTTGGAGAGGCGGCTCGTAATGCCGGAGCCTTGATCCTGGGCGTAGAAGATGCCATACGACGAACGGACGGTCATGTCCTTCACGTGAGGCACTCGATACGCGAGACCCACGCGGGGAGCAATGTTATTCGTGTCGGTGTAGATAAGGGCTCGCGGCAGCCGCGTGTCGAGACCCGCCTTGATGTACTGCAGGTACAGCGGCGAGTTGACGTCTGTGACGAAGTTCCCCAAGCCGTTATTGGTGTCGTAGAAAGGCGTGAAGACCTCGTACCGAAGACCGTAGTTCAGCGTCAGGTTTGGAGTGACGGTCCATTGATCATTTGCGTAACCACCGTAATACCAGCCGCGCTCCTGGCTATGGAGAGTGGTCCCAGTCCCTACGCTGTTGGCATAGCCGAGCAGAAAATCGGCGACGGCACTGCCCGATGTCGTCCTCGTAGCCGATGTGGTGGGTAATTGGGTGAAGGCGCCGGTAAAGGTGAGAGAGCCCCTTCCGTTGGAGGCTGCCGACGTGTTGGGGCGAATCCAGAGAACCTCACCACCAAACTTCCAGAGATGCGAGCCATGGGACCAACTGACGTTATCTGCCCAATCCCATACGCCAGACGTCTTGCTGAGAGGCGAGTTGCCGACAGCCTCCGAGCCGAGGGAGCCAAAGTTAGTCACGTTGAAGATCGGAATTCCTTCCGTGATGGCCGCGTCGAGCAGGCCCGGGATGTACGAATTCAACGGTAGCGTACCCTGCCCATGGTCATTGACCGTGGTCCAGGAGAAGCGCAGATCGTTGAGCAGGTTTGAGGTGATGATGCGGGTGTAACCCAGCCCCAGCCCCTTTGAATCGACGCGGCTGTTGCCTGGATCCTGCGCACCCGGAAGGCCAACGCCAGTAAACGTGTTATTCAGCGTTTCTCCGTAGCGCACAAAAGCGCTATTCCTGGCATTGAGCACCCAATCGAGACGACCGATGCCGTTCTTCGTATCGGCGAGGCTGGGGATGTTGTAGTCGTAGTAATGGGTGAAGCCGTCTGCACTGACGTCGTTCGCATGGGGATACAGATTTACCAGTTGCTGACCAAGCGCGTTGATGCTGGTCGGTAGTATTTTGTTCCCGGCAAATTGAGCGCGCGTGTACGTCGTGCCGACCAGCGTCGTTGTGCTCGGATCGTAGATCGGATATTTGGATTGCGAGAAGTCTCCCGTGCGCTCAAGGTCCGAGGGCACAACACCTTTGTTGAAGGTCGAGGCTTTAGTGTGGACGCCTTCATATGCGGCGAAGTAAAAAAGCTTGTCCTTGATGATGTGGCCGCCGAGACTGCCACCGTACTGATTCTGCACGAGCTGAGGCTTACGCGGAGCGGACACGGGGTTGTAGAAGTATGTCTTGGCGTCGGCTGCGTCATTACGGATGAAGTCGTAGGCGGAGCCGTGATATTTGTTCGTGCCGCTCTTGGTGATCGCGTTGACTACAGCGCCAGCGGAGGCACCGAACTCAGCCGAGTAGTTCGAGGTCTGGACGGTGAACTCCTGCAGGGCGTCAAGCGGTGGTCGCACCATGTCTCTCTGCTCGTTATCGAGGCCACGGAGATAGTTCACGTTGCGTGCACCGTCAAGAAGAAAGGCGTTTTGCAGGCCGTTGTTTCCGTAGGCCACAAAGCTATTGTCGCGTCCTCCATTCTCCGGCACGACGCCGGGGATGTAGTTGGCGGCCTGGATATAATTGCGGCCGTTGAGGGGAATGTCCGTAAGTTCCTTGGCTTCGATGACCTGCTGCACGGTCTGTGACTTGTCTTCGATCAGCGGCGTCTCGCCGGTGATGGTCACCGAGTCAGTAGACGCACCAATCTGCAACGCAGGGGTAAGGGTGACGGTAGCGCCCACCTGCACATCGACGGCAACCTGCTGGAAGGTCTTGAACCCTTGCAGACTGACCTCTATGTTGTATCGGCCTGGAGGCACTTGGGGAACATTCGCAATGCCGTCCGTGTTGCTCTTCAGCTGGCGGATCTGTGCGCCTGTGTCTGTGCCGGTGACGGTTACAACGACATCGGGAAGGACCGCGCCCGTGGTGTCTGTGACGCGGATGCTGATTGAACCCGTCGAGTTCTGGGCGTAGCTGGTGCTGGCGCTGATCGTAATCATTCCGACAAACATGAGAAGTTCAACGCTGATTCGTAGGATCAATTTTATATTTTTCATGGGTTTTCCTTGCGAAACGTATGCGGCCTGAAAGTTGAATCAATTGACTGATTGGGAGCTAGTAGTTATTTCCCGGCCCGACTTTGGGAGGGTTGTTGAGGGAGATGGGATCGCCGAGGGCACGCTGCATCTTCGTGAGTCGTGAGACCATGTCGCTCTTGACTGTGGCATAGGCCGGGTCATCCACGAGGTCGTGCATCTCCCACGGATCGTTCTCGATATCGAATAGCTGGTAGCGGCGAATCGGAATGTAGAAGATGAGCTTGTGCTTTTCCGTGCGTAGGCTCCGCTGCAGCACATTCAGCCACCCGAACATAGCGTCATAGGGCGGCTGCGCGTCTTCGCTTAGCAGTAGAGGCCTCAGGCTATAGAACTCCACGTGTGGAGGAACAGGGAGACCGGCGAGCTCACACGTGGTGGCATACAGGCAGTGCTGGTAGACCATCTTGTCAATTCGTTTGCCCGGCGTGATTCCGGGCCCGCGAAGGATGAGCGGCATCCGCATGGAGCATTCATACTGGTTCTGCTTTCCCATGAGTCCGTGCTCGCCAACAGCGAGTCCGTGATCCGCAGTGAAAACGACGTACGTATTATCGGCATGGCCGGAATGTTCGAGCTCGTCTAATACTCGGCCAACCTGCGCATCCATATGCGAGATGATTGCGTAGTATTCCTTGCGGTGCGTCTTGACGGCAAGCTCGGTTCGCGGGAAAGGTGCAAGCTCCTCGTCGCGCGTGTGGAAGTCACCCTGATCGAAGGGGTGCTGTGGCAGGTAGTTGGGGGGCAGCTCAATCTTGTCGACGTCATATAGAGCCTGGAATTCCTCTGGTGCCTGGCGAGGATCATGGGGCGCGTTGAATGCCATGTAGGCGAAGAAGGGCTGCTTGGGAGAGCCTCGTTGAGACCGGAGAAAAGCGATCGCGGAGTCGGCGTAGACCTCCGAGGAATGCTTCGTTCCGGTATCGGCGGGATCGAGCCAAAGCTTCTTGTCGAGCCAGTGACCTTTGAGGCTGCGATCGGTGGGACTCCAAGTGTTGTCGGGTGCTGGGCGATGGTACATGTTCGGCGTCGAATTCAGAAAGCCTGGCGCTACCGTGGCCATATCGGAGAAGGATCGTGACAGGGAGACGGCATCGAGGTGCCACTTGCCGGTGATGAAACTTTTGTATCCTGCCTCCCGGAAGGTCTGTCCCCATGTTGGAATGCTGGCGGCCTGGTCGCCCGGCAACGCTTTTTCCGCTTTGAATGGCGATAGCCCGGTGTGCAGCATGGTTCGGCTGGCGACGCAGACCGCACCGGTCCACGAACCCGAGTGGAAGCAGTGCGTAAAGTGGCTGCCGCTTTTTACAAGCCGGTCAAGGTTCGGCGTATGCACCTCCGGATTGTTGATTGAGTTGATGGTCCGAAACATCAGATCGTCGGCGACGATGATAAGGAAGTTTGGCCGACGAGCTCCCGATGTTGGGGGGGGAGCGACTCCCCGCGCCTGGGCGGCAACCGCCGCTGCTGCCGAAAGCCCGATGAAATTTCTGCGATTCATAAGAGTCCTGTTCACTTCAGTTGAGAGTGGTTCGATTCAGTTTGAAAAAAAGGGAGGCAGGAGAGACACCGCATAGGAACAGCGGCGCACCTCTTTCGTAAGGGGAATACAGGATTTTCACGGTGTGACACCCGTGAAAACCACGAATTCAGGCACACTCTGGCGATAGGCGAGAGCGCAACGATTCAGATTAGGCGGGGTGATGGATGTACGCTGGACCGGCTGGAAAGCCTATCTCTATCGACAACGCGCGCATCCACGGGTACACACCTGGCAGCGACAGCTGCAGCGGGTGAGACATGTGGAGACGCGGCGGGTAACCATGTTGTCTAGCTTGGCGGAGCTGCTGTTCTTTGTCAACCGCTTCTGACCGTGAGCCACTCGAAGCGACGATCAAGAAGAGCGGGCACGGGCACATCGGGACAACTTGAACGCTATAGTGTGAAGGTGTTACAAACAGGCGGTGAATTCAGTGTCTGTAGAGCCAGTCAGCGATCAAAACGTCGTTCAACTGCGTCGCGTTCTGGCGAGTCGAACGTTCGCGAAAGCTCCGCGTCTCTGCTCTCTGCTGGAGTTCATCGTCCTTCACTCCGTTGAAGGACACCACTCGGAACTGAGCGAGCAGCAGATTGGCATCCATGTCTTTGGCAAGGTTCCTGGATACAACTCGTCAGAGGACACGATCGTCCGAGGCACCGCACGGCATCTTCGCCAGCGGCTTGACCAGTACTACGCAACCGAAGGCGTAAACGACCAGATCAGGATAGACATTCCTCGGGGTGGCTATGTGGCGGTCTTCTCGGAGATTTCAGTGGGGAGCGCTCTCCGGTCGAATACACAGTCGGTTTCCTCTTTGGACGGAACCCATCGCTCCGCCTTTGCGGAAGACTCGGATCGCAGATCCCCATTCATGCGCAAGATACGGCTGCTTGAATCTGCGACCATCGTCCTGTTGCTGGCAGTCGTTGGACTCGCCATCGCCTACGTTCAGCAGAGGCACGCAACAGCAGATGTCGTCGCCCCACTTGGCCCTCAGCCTCTATGGCATGCAATTTTTCCGGGGAGTCTCAAGACGCTTATCGTGCCGGGGGATGCGAGTCTGGATACCTTCATTGCATGGGAGCAGCGCGGAGTTTCGCTTGAGCAATATGCGACACAGGTGTACCAGGGACAGACCACCGTTACGCGCGTCCCCACCCATCGGGACGTTCCGCTCAGTGTCCGTTCCGAGACGCCCATGGCTGATCTTGTGATGGTTGCCACCCTGGTACGCGCCTCAGAGCGCATGGGAGAACCAAAGGTAGGAAGCTCCATCGAGTTGCGCTACGCCCGTGATGTGGCAGTCGCGGACACGCACAACAATAACCTCATCCTCATCGGAGCAGAGTCGTTCGATCCGTGGGTCACGCTCTATCAGAAAGACATGGACTTCACCGAGCACTGGAACTATGCCAACGACGTCTATCGCATCGAAAACCGGGCGCCAAAATCGGGGGAACTACCCCTCTACGCATACGACAGGCGAGCCCGAGAGCCGCAGAAGTCATTCACTCACATCGCCCTCTTGAATAACTCGCAGGGAGTCGGACGTGTGTTGATCATCGAAGGCACCACCATGGGCTCCACTTACGGCGCCGTGAACTTCTTTACGAATGAGTCCCTATGGGCGCCGGTCATGCAACAAGCTATGGATAAAACCGGAAAACTTCGCAACTTTGAAGTGCTGCTGAGCGGCGACATGATTCATGGGGGAATGGGAAACACCAAAGTCATTGCAGTCCACGTTCACTAGCGTCATTCGAGATTTAGATATCCGCTACATCTGGGGAAGGCGTGGATGTGCCTGAGCAGATTGCCGGCGACATTTACGGGATCTCCGGCGATCGCCTTCGGATCCATCTCCGAAGTGTTTGTAGAAGCTGGCCTTCTACGCCCGGTGAAGGAAAGAATCGGCGTTAAAACCTGCCGCGTGGTTATTCTTCATCTCCGCCAGCACAGCCTGCTTCGTCGGTTCCAAGACACAATCCATACTCCTAAGAACGGTGAAGGGCAGGATCACCTTCCCATATTCGTGGGCTTATGTCGCTTTCATGGGATCGGCGGGTACTCTTGGTCACTTCACGAGCGCCTTTTTTCGAAAGCGTCATGTGAGTGGTAAGTGTTCAGCGCGCCGACTTTGGTTATTAATTTCCAAGTTCCAAAATGGAAATCACGCGCTATAATGGCTGTCATGCAAGGTCAAGACATAGCGCTTCTCCTTCAACTGTCGATTCAGGATGGGCCACAGATCTTCTCGAAGGACCTCGCTGCGAATCTCTGCATCTCCCCATCTGAGGTCTCCAAAGCGCAAAAACGCTGCGTGGAGTCAGGTCTTCTGTACATATCCGGTGGTGAGAAAAGGGTGAACCGCTCAGGGCTGATGGAATTTCTCGCCCACGGACTGCGCTACGCTTTCCCTGCAGTACGAGGTTCGATGGTACGTGGTGTACCTACCGGAGTGGCTGCAGAACCGTTGAGGTCCCGTTTCCTGGAGGATAAGGACCCTCCGGCCGTCTGGCCCTATCCAGACGGAAAGGTCAGAGGAATTGCACTGATCCCTTTGTACGCCGGAGCCCCAAAAGCTTCTCTAAGGGATTCCAAGCTCTATAGTGCTCTCGCGCTAGCCGATGCGATTCGTGAGGGGAGGACGCGCGAAAAGAATTTGGCTGTTGAGTTACTTAGAGAGCTTCTGCATGCCTGATCCGAATCTACCTCTCCTGGAAGACGCTGTCCGCAAGCTTGCGCCATTTTTGGAAGAGATCGTCTTCGTTGGCGGCATAACGTTGGGACTGCTCATCACCGATGAAGGTGCCGCCCCTATTCGTGCTACCACCGACGTGGACGTAATAGCGGAGATTGTCACGTACGCGGACTACATTGCGTTTTCTGACCGTCTTCGCCAGGCACATTTTACGGAAGACGATGGAGAGAACGCGCTCACCTGCCGCTGGCACCACGGCTCTTTGACGCTCGATGTGCTCGCGCTAAGAAAAGAGGTGCTGGGCTTCACAAACATTTGGTATGAGCCCGCGCTCAAGCATGCGAACGTAATCAACTTGCCCAGTGGGCGATCCATCCGAATCATCTCGGCTCCTTTCTTTCTAGGAACGAAGATGGAAGCATTTCGCGGGCGTGGAAAGATGGACTACCTCGCCAGCCACGACCTTGAGGACTTTGTCGCAGTGATCGAGGGACGAGAAAGCATACTCCGAGAAATCGAAGATTCTCCGAAGCCATTGCGTGACTATTTGGCCCAAGCTGCAAGAGACTTGCTTGCAGCATCGAAGTTCCTCGATGCACTCCCAGGCTTTGTTCTAGACGATGGCCGAGTCCCGCTGGTCCTTGAGCGTCTCCAATCGATCACGACGCTATGACTCTTTGAGGAAGGGTGCCTATGGATTTGATAACTTTTGCGAGGAAATGACTGCTAATCAGTCGGCCGCATCAGGGTCACTTTCCGCTGCCGATTCCAAATCGTCGAGAAAGCGTATGCGCGGTTCTTGTCCGCTATTGACCCGTTCCGTCTCCAAGTCTCGGACTTTGAGGTATATGTCCTCAGGATTGGTGAGGTCAATCTCTTCCGTGCGGCACAGGCTTTCAAAGATCCATCCTTCGAGATGCTCGATGTCGGCCATCTGATCGAGAATCGCGCTTGTAAATGCGGAGCGGACTTTTTGGATGAGGCACTCGCAGTAAAAGGCTTCCTCCACCGGCTCATTGAGAGCTGCATCTATCAATCTCAGCAGATCGATCATTCGTTGTGCGCACAGATTGAAGTTGTGTAGGTGCTCGTAAAGTGGGAAGCGCAGAGTGAGATCGCCGTTATCGAGGTGAGCCGTCGCGCTTTTCCAGGCATGTCTACGTTCAGCCACGACATGACTCTTTTTGAACAACTCGGCAATATGCTGCCTTGTGGCAGTAGGGGAAGAAGGGATATTTTTAGAGACAGCCATATCGTCGCCTTTCTCGGAAGGTGAGGTGTGGTCAGGGACATGTCAGTGTTCCAGCACTAACGTGTCCCGCTTGATCAGTTGTCATGGCTGCTTGCACGCAGCCTTTAGCAGAAAGGTACAAGAATATATTGACTGAGTCAATAGATAGCGCGACTGAATTTAGTCGATTTCTCTCCCAAAAGGAAGCAGCCGACTTGCGTGGCGTATCGAAGCAGGCCATAGCGGCGCTCGTGAAACGAGGGCGTCTATCTACTGTGACAATCGCTGGCCACAAGCTCGTATTGCGCTCAGAGGTCGAGGAGTTTGCTGCTCTGGCACCAGGAAGGCCACCTAAGAAGAAGGCGGCAAAGAAGAGCGCGAAGAAGCAGTCCTGATCAGACTTCTTCGACCGTAGTTTCGGTCATGCGCTCTTCAGCAAGAGATCAGAGCTCCGAAAACGCCATAATTTCCCGACACGGACGCCTCGAACTTCTCCCTTCCGTGCCATCCGCTGCAGGGTTTTAGGATGAACCCTGAGAATTGCGGCAGCTTCGTCTGTATCCAAGTAGGGTTCAGTAGCTGGCCAATCGGAACCGGCTCGCTGCGGTGGTTTCTTTTCAAACTCCATACGTTACCTCCCGGACGTCTTTGAAGCTGTTGAAGAGCGCTTGATGGACAGCAATACCTAATCCTTTCTGTCTATCACTGGTGACGGGCCTGCGGTTATAACTTTTCAGTTCTCAACTATTCCCAAAACTCATAACACCGTTCTGTTGTTGTCCTGAGAGTGCTGATTGTTCCGATTCGCGTCCAATACTTTGTATTTATCAGCTGATAACTCAAAACTATCGCCCCCCGTTAAACCCTTATTGCATCGACATTTCGAACAGCTGTAGCGTCGAAAGATGTTGACGATTCGGGCGATGACCGGTGGCCAAAATTACGCAGCGAGACACCTCGAACACAGTGACTACTACGATCGAGAGCGGACGGTGCAGGGGGAATGGCATGGTCGAGGGGCAGAGCTGCTCGGGCTCAAGGGAGCAGTCACCCATGCGCAGTTCGAGGCGATTCGCGAAGGGCTGCACCCGGACACGCAAGACTTCCTGCGTCCACGCCATAGTGTTGATCGCCTTGGAACGGACGGCTCGGTCGAGAGTAAAGCGCGTTCTTTGTATGACCTGACGCTGTCCGCGCCGAAGTCAGTATCCGTCCAGGCACTTGTGGGAGACGACGAGCGGCTTCTTGAAGCGCATCAGAAGGCCGTCACGGTGGCTCTGCAAGAGGCAGAGCAGTACGCCGGTGTTCGCGTGCGTGTCGATGAAGCAAACCACAACCGTCAGACCGGAAATCTAGTCATTGCTGCGTATACCCACGACAGCAGCCGTCAGCTCGATCCACAGCTCCATACGCACGCGGTAGCCGCGAATCTGAGTTTCGACGGCACGGAGGGACGCTGGAAGGCGCTCCAGGCGTCGGGTTTATATGAGCGACGTGCCTATTTGACCGAGGTGTATCGCAACGAGCTTGCGCGCGAGGTAAGAGCACTCGGCTATGACATCGAGAGCCAGCGGACAGCCAGAGGGGAAGACAATGGATTTGAGATCAAGGGTATTTCGAAAGAGCTGCGGGAGCGCTATTCACAACGCAGTGTGCAACGAGACGAGGCGATCCGGGAATTCGTAGAGACTCAGGGACGACAGCCGACGGACAATGAGGTCGCTGTGCTGGTGCGCGACACCCGTCCCGACAAGCTTCATGAGATCAGCACGAGCGAGGTTCGTGAGCGGCAGCTTGAACGTATCTCTCCGCAGGAAAGACAGACTCTGTCCTCACTTCGTGAGGAAGCAATCGAAAAGGCCCAATCCAGAACTCTGGGGCAGGGCATTGCCTCTTCGTCGCTGCAACATGCAGAAGAACACCTTTTCGAGCGAAAGACAGTAGCGAAGGACCACGAGCTCCTCACGGAAGCTCTGCGCCACGGCAGAGGTTTGATCGAACTTAGAGGGTTGAAAGGCTCCTATGAGCTAGAGGTTTCAAACGGAAGCCTTCTGAAGTCGGGAGGAAACGTCGCCACGCAGTTCAGCCTGGAGCGAGAGCGGACTCTGGTCTCGGCTGTGAACAATGGAATCGGCCAGTACACAAGACTTGGTGGACAGGAGACCTTCCAGGCGGTGGACTCTCTCCGTGACGAGCAGCGCAAAGCCGTCGAGACGATCCTCGACTCGCGTGACCTGGCAGTCAACCTGCGTGGAGCTGCCGGAACGGGGAAGACGGCAACGCTTCGCGAGATTCATCGAGGGCTCCAGGATGCCGGTCGCAAAGTTGTCGCCGTCGCCCCGACTCGAAGCGCTGTTGAGGAACTGCAGAAGGTGGGCCTCAAAGAATCCATGACTATCTCACGACTGCTAGAGGATGAGACCGCCCAGCAGGCACTCCGTGGCAGAGTCTTGATTGTTGACGAAGCAGGCATGGTCTCAGGCCGCCAGATGCAGGGCATACTCGAACTGGCGCAACGTCAGGACGCCCGCATCCTTTTTTCTGGAGACACGAGACAGATACAGAGCGTGGAATCTTCCGATGCTCTACGCATCCTCGAGCGTGAATCGAAGATGACGAGCGTCTCGCTTACGGGGATCCAGCGTCAGTCCAATCCCGAGTATCGTCAGGCCATTCAGACGTTTCGGGAATCTCCTGATGTGGGTTTCGCGAAGCTCGAAGAGCTTGGTGCTTTTCGCGAGGTTCCGTTTCTTGAACGAGCCCAGACCGTGGCCGGCCTGTACCGAGACATGACCTCAGATATGAACAAGAGTGTTCTGGTCGTCGCCGCCACACATGAAGAGATTGGTCGAGTCACTCATGCCATCCGCGAAGAGTTGAAACAGCGTGGAGTTCTCGGACGGGAGGAGACGCTCCAGCGGCACATCCCACTGCAGTGGACCGAGGCACAGAAGAAAGACATCGCGAACTATCAGGAGGGACAGGTGCTGACATTCCATCGATCCTCACGCGGAATCGAAAAGCACGAGTCTCTCACCGTAACGTCTACAAATGGCTACACCATCGTGACGCAGAATAATCATGGGGAAGAGAAGACCGTCGATCTTGGCCAGTCGAGGTCATTCTCGGTCTATGAAAGTAAGGACATCGACATCGCCAACGGAGACAAGCTGCTTCTGACAGCGAATCGCAGAGACGATGGCTTCCGAGCCACGAACGGCGAACTGGTAATGGTGAAAGAAGTCGGCAGCGGCGTTGTGCAACTGGAAGATGGTCGCACGCTGCCCGCAGATTATCGTGAGTTCACGCACGGCTATGCTGTGACCGCGCATCGCAGTCAGGGGAAAACGGTCGACAACGTCATCATCTCCGCAGACGCAATGAAGCAGGAACTCTTCTACGTCTCCGCGTCGCGTGGCCGTGAAAGTATCGCCATCGTCACGTCCAACATGGAACAGCTTCGAGAGTCGGTAGGTGTTTCCATGGCACGTACGTCTGCGATGGAGCTCGCAAACGAAATCACCCAGGCAGTTCCGCCCATAGAGAAGGGCGTGGCTGCGGCGGTGGAGGCGGTCGTGCCAGAGATTGAGATCAACCTCGGAGAGATGCTCGGTCTCGGCTTCTAACGTAAGAATCAAAGTCGCCATCTGTTTTTGCGTTATGAAACAGAGTGGACTCTCAAGAGTTCCTCAAACTTCGCTTCGTGTCTTGAGCGTTCCTTTCGGTTCCTCATCGCTCCGTGCGGGCTTTGAGTGAGACACACACGCCTCCAAAATACCTATGGACATTGAGTATTAGTCCCATCAGAGTGTGTTCAGTGCTCGTCTCGAAGATGTTCGATGACGGGTCGATCTCTCATTGCGTATGGAGAATTGAGATGGATTCCCACTCTAGCCCTAGCCAATCGCCAATCGTCACGGCAGACCTCTTTGATCTGCCTCCGAAGCCACCACGTTCCAAACTCGAACCGCACCGTGAACTGATTCGCCGCCTGCGACGCGGCGGACACACCTATCGCGACATCGCTGCATTGTTCCTAATGAAGATGGGATTTCATGTCGCTCCGAGCACGATCCACTCGTTCGTCAAAGTCCGTGCTCAGCACAAAAAGATAGCGCAGTTCGAACTCCCTTCACCCATAACAGTTGCTGCATCGGATTCGGGTGCCGTACGAGCGTTACAAGCCAAGCCTCAACCCGAGAAGTCGCAGCGGCCACGCTTCGTATTTCGTGAGAATGAACCGCTCACGCTCACCAACAGCGGAGGTGGCAAATGACAAGCAAGCGAGTGATCTTCACGATGGGCGGTAAGGGTGGTGTTGGGAAGACTGGCGCGATCGTTGCTCTGGCAGAGTGGTTTGCCGCGAACCAAGTCTCTGTCACGCTTCTCGATCTCGATACTGAAAACAAGCAGCGCGGATCTCTCAAGCATTTCTTCAACGGCTCAGTCACCAAGGTGAACATACATACCCCGGCAGGCCTGGATGCCTTTGTTGATCATCTGGATAGTGGGGCGGAGATCATTCTTGCGGACATGGGCGCAGGTGCTGGCCAGGTCGCAGCCGAATGGTTTGAAGCGATGTATGACGACGTTGCCGCACTGGGTGTTCGTTTTACGGCGGTCGGAGTCGTCACTCCCGACCCTGCCAGCGTGGAAAGCGTCCTTGCGTGGGCCAGTCATCTCCAGGATCGCGTCGATTACGTCATCGTTGAAAACTCTGCGAGTGCCCTCTCGGACTTCACATACTGGAAGAGCACGGAACAGGCAAAACGTTTTCGAGACGCTTTTTCACCAACGATCCTGCAGATGGAGTTTCGGCTGGCAGAGCTCGAGAATCCGCTTCGCCAGCACGGCGTCAGGCTGGGTGACATCGCAGAACGGAAGACGGCAGTCAGTGAACTGAAGCGTGCTTCGCTTGTCATGCGGGCTCAGAGCTATCGACGCCGGCTATTCGCGGAGTTCGACCGCACCAAGGAGGTCTTCCTGCCATGAGAGACGTTCTTGTAAATGAGACAGCCGAGACTTCAAGCCTTTTTGACTCGCTGGCCCGCCTGGTGCCGGAGGGGTTGCAGACAGAGTATTACCGCGTGGTCGCGCACGCTCAGACTTTGAGCCCGGATGACGAGATGTTGCGTGTACTAGAGGCGATGGGTGTTCTTGCACTCATCGTTCGCCAGACGCCTGCTGACATCGCAGAGCAGCGCGAGAAGATCAAAGGACTTTTGGATCAACACCTGCAAACCACCCGGCAGACCCAACGCAGCATCATCGAGTTGGGTAAGGACATCGACAGTCGTCTCTCCTGTCTTCCCTCGGAGATCGAGATGGGGCTGAATCCAACGCGGATTGCTGGACTTCTTGGGGAGTCTCTACGACAGCATCTGGCCTCCACTGGAATGAAAGAGACGGTTGCCAGCCTTGAACAGGCCGTCACTCTGATGCAAAAGACTCAGCAACACCTCAATTCCGCGTTGAGGGAGGTTGGTGATCCATCCTACGGGATAGCCGCCAAGGTGGAGGATACAAACCGCAGGATCAGCCAGAGCGTTGAGGCTCGTTCTGCCCGCGTCGACGAGTTCCTTCATGAGTTGCGCACAGATCTCTTGAGAGTTTGGATCCCGGTAATCGCTGGTGCATGCCTTGTGCTCGGACTCATCCTCGGAACGTCCTTGCACGCGTGGCGTGATTCTTCACAGCCAACAGTCATGACGGTACCTGCTCAGGTTCCAGATAGTTCTCTCCTGCCTCCAGATTCAATAGAGCAGCCACCGGCGAAAGTCCTTCATCACGGAACCAGATAGCGTCCACGCGTTTGGCCGACAAACGTCCTCGCGCAAATTCAGTCGCAACAAAGCCACGTCTCGCGATTATTTTGACGCACACATATTTACCGACAGTCTAGAGAAGTTGCCGAAAGCTTTGGGGCATGACGTTTCGCACCAGAGCGCGTGTAAGCCCGAATAGGCAATGCCTGCGCTTGGGAAGAACATTGCCCCTTTATCAGACCATGTGATTGACCGGAGCATGGGATACGGATTGGGTTTGTAAGCACGAAGAGCTATTCATAACAGGAGCGAACCATGCAGGCATTCAACGGCGCACAGAAGAAACCACCCTCAAGAGCCACGATACCAGCCGAGGCAAAGTTGCTGGTCAGTCGGGAGGAGGCAGCCCAACTACTCTCTATCAGCCAACGTGGGCTCGACTACCTAATAGCGAACCGACGCTTACCGACTCGAAGGATTGGCGGAAGGGTGCTGGTCCCTATGTCTGAACTGCGTAAGTATGCGCGCGGAGATCATCCTGAAAACATCGTGGCCTAGTGAGCTTTGTATCCGATCATTTGCGACAAAAAGCCTCCTAAACGACGCAGGTCATGCGGTGAACATCGCACCATGCGGCGATTGGAGCTATCAATCACCGCAGGTGGTGCGGCGAATGTACATATCTGAGCTAACGGATTGGCCCATCTACATCGTTTGAAATGGGAACGAGCTTTAGTCAGGACGGTAACCGTGTAGACGGTCGACGAGTGACCAAGAACCCGATTGCGGATTCAAGCAACGTGGGCCAGCCAGGTGACCGAAGGACTGTAATTGGTTACTAGCTTGCGAAGCCCAAGCGTTGGGCTCTGCTACGATTTTCGTCATGGTATCGCGGTCGTTCGGTGGAGTGTCTTCTATCCTTCTATGGCAAGGTGATGTGTGGGGCGCAACGTTTGCTCCGCTGTCGCTCATAGCCGTGTTAGTTTGCGTTACAGCCATTGGGGCTGCCCAAAGTGCTGCCTCTCGAGGCGACGCTGTCGCGTCAGTGCAGCTTCATCAAGCAGTTCTTGCGGCAAAGCGGGGCGATAGCAGTCAGGCGCTGCGGCTCGCGGAGGCCTTAATCGCATCGCATCCGAAGTATTCTCCTGCGCTAAAGTTTGAGGGATCTGTGCTTGAGCAGATGGGGAGGGATAACGAAGCGGAAAGAGCCTATGAAGCAGCTCTGCAGCTTGCCCCGAAGGACGTCGAGTTGCAGTACAAAGTTGGCGTCGCTCGGTTGCTCGCAGGCGATACCCAGGAAGCCATCGCACTCTTCCAGCAACGTTTACTGCAGGTTCCTCGCGATGGAGACACGCTCTTCTATCTGGCTCAGGCCTATCACTTACAGGATGAAAACGATCTCGCCCTTAAGACGATTCAACGGGATTTGAGCGTTCAGCCCGATAGCGTGATGGTCTGGCAAAAATATGGCGAACTCCTCTGCAGCTCGGGCGATAATGCAACAGCTCTCATTTGGCTCACGAAGGCACAGCACGCCGATCCGACGTTGGATCGCATCGATTTTGACTTGGGTGTGGCAAGTCTACGGAACGAAGATCTCGAGAGTGCGGCGCAATATGCCGCGAAAGCTGTTTCGCTTCGCTCTGGGGATTTGAGAGCCGAAGCCCTTTTGGCGGAAGTGGACGTGAAGCTGTCAAAGTGGCAGGAGGCCGAGGGTCCCTTTCTGCGAGTCCTAGCGGTGAAGCCGAAAGATCCCGCGTCATTGCTTGGACTCGGCCACTGTCAACTGGCGTTGAAGAACTATCAAGCAGCGGTGGAAACGCTCACTCGTTTGCTACAGCTAGATCAGACGATCATCCTTGCACACTTCTATCTGTCTCGTGCGTATGCAGGGCTAGGGCGCATGGCAGATGCCGACCACGAGGCGGAGCTGCACAGCAGGCTGGTGGAACAGGCTGGTTCCGTAGTGCCGACGGATGAGCGCGACGCGGAGAAGGCGACCCTAGTGCAGGCGCGTCAGCTTCTGCTGGACAACCATGAGTCTGAAGCTATTGAACTCTTCCGGCAACGCGCCAAAGGACCTACGGCAACCCCAGGCGCTCCGTACATGCTTGCAGGAGTGGTGTATCTATACATGGGCAGATCAGAGGACGCTGAACGGCTGCTCAAAAAAGCGCTCGCGATTGAGCCAACCGTCCGCGAAGCTCACACGTATCTGGGCCTGCTCGCTCTGCAACAAGGCGATTTGGAGGATGCCGAGCGCGACTTTAGGCAGGAGCTTGTGGCGCAGCCGAATTCCCAGTTGGCCGTGGCTGAGTTAGGGGAGGTCCGTTACCGCCAACAGCGCTGGGAGGATGCAGCGGAGCAATTTGTGAAGTCGAGAACGGTACAGCCCGCGCTGCTCTACATGCTGAGCGACTCCTACTTCCATCTAGGGAAGGTGAAGGAGGCTGACCTCACAGCCGAACTGGCTGTAGGGTATGCGAAGGACGATCTGACCAGCGTCCAGCGTGTCGTGGATCTCTTGAACCGCAATCAGCAGACGGAGCTGGCGCAGCGACTCTCTCTCCAGTTAGCGCGGTAGAGGTTCTCCGACCCGAACGATGCGGATGAAGTGATCTGTGAAGTCACCGTGCATGCTCGCGATGGTGACCTTCTGCATATGGCAAGTAGCACAATGGGATGTCGCCTTCGGGCAGAGACTGAGTGGGTGAGTTGCTGTTACGTTCTTCGAATCATGGCAGGCGAGGCACTTGTTGTCATACGAGACCATGTCTCGATTCAGCGGCTGATGAGGATCGTGGCAGGCAACGCATGTGAGGCGCTCGTCCTTTGTGGCGCGCCAGCATTTGCTCTCTTCCAGGCGATACGGCTGAAATCGAACGACAGCTGTCTCTGCTCCTTGACCATTCGATAGACTCGCGTCCGCGAACGATCGATGGCACGAGCCGCAGAAATCGATAGAGTCCGATGGCGAGAGCCTCGCAGGATTGAAAATGGCGACCTTGCTGTCTGGGGTAACAGCGTTTCCTGCATGAGTTGCCGAACTCATCGTATTCGAATGGTCTCGACCTGGTCCGTGGCAAGCTTCGCATCCTATGCCCGGCTCGGCGTGCAGAGGATCCAACCCGGCAGATGTAGTTGCATGCACCGTGTGACAGTTGAAGCAGGAGCGCGCGTCCTGAGGGCTTAGCTGCTGGCCGATGGCTTCTTGCAAAGACGAGGCGTGGGAGGGAGGAAGTCCGGTGGTGATATCGAGAGCCGCAATCCTGGTGTAGTAGCTGAGTTGGCTTTGATACCAACGCCCGTTCGCTGGATAGAGGAAGGTTCGCCCAAGATCTCCGGCACCGAACACCCAGCCAAGAGTCTGGGACGATTTGTGAAGGCCATCAGAAACCTGAAACTCCAACCCGGTTGTTTTTTTTGCGAGGGTATACGCAATTGCTGAAGTGTTGAGGGTTGAACTGAGATGTCCTGCGGGGAAATCGTCAGCGCCGGCGACCGTGGCGGCGCGCTGCATCGAGGTCGCCCGCTCGGTTTGCGTATGGCATTGGAGACAAGTCTTTGAACCTGCGTAGGCCCTGAGTGGAGAGGTAGACTTCGTCGGCCACCACAACTCCGTCTCGAGCCGCTCCTGTGTCGTCACCTGCGTGGAGCGCTCGATCGTGGATTGGGCGTGCAGAGGCTGCGACAGGAAGCTGATGCACAGGAGACCCAGCACAGCAGTGCAGGACGCCCTGCTCGAGAACAGCTTCAGATTCCATCGCAATGACCGTGTCCAGTTCGCGAGGCAGTTGCGTGCCATACATAGTCGTTTTTCGAAATAGTTGACAACCATAAGACTGCTCGTATTGAATTACTTCGATTTTCAAAATGCAAATAGACAAACGTTAGTCTTTAACGAAATGTCTCCAGCATGCATACGTTTGCAGGGAGAAGTATGACACGGATTTGGAACGCAATCAGGGTTTTCGCGATCGGGTTTGCTTGTGCGTTGAGCATGAGCGTAGCAAATGGACAGGCCACGAACTCGGGTGATATCCGTGGCATCGTGACCGATTCCACAGGCGCGCTTGTATCGGGCGTTACGGTCACCGTGACCAACGTCGATACGGGAATTGTCAAAGTCCTTGAAACGAACAACGATGGGCTTTATGACACGTCTTCCATCGTCGTAGGCACGTACAGCCTAAGTTTCGCGAGAGATGGCTTTAAGACATTCACGCGTTCCAAAGTGTCCTTGCAGGTGGGCACTTCCACGGTCAATGCGGCTCTCGAGGTCGGCGCGACCGGCGATACGGTCGTCGTCAACACGGACATTCCGCTTCTAGATACAGAGACGGGAACTCAGAAGACGACGTTTGAAGCGAAGTCGCTACAAATCCTACCGAACGTCGGCCAGGACTGGGAGAACTTTGCGATTCTCATTCCCGGGTCTGCAGGCGTTGCCGGTGGCGTAAATCCGGGCCAGCAGATCTCCGCCAACGGAAACCTGCCGTACAGCAACGTCCTTGCTGACGGCGCGTCCGTAACCCTTGGAACCAGCTCGAATGCAGACGTGAACGTGTTTGAGACCGTGCAGGAGGTGCAGGTCTCCACCTCAGCCTTCTCCGCACAATACGGTATCGGCGGTATCATCTTCAACCAGATCACCAAGGGCGGGACGAGCCAGTTCCACGGCTCCGCGTATGAGTACTTCCAAAGCAGCCAATTCAACGCAAACAGCTACCAGTTCAACGGCACAGCCGTGCAGCTTCCGAAGCTTCGCTACAACAACTTCGGCGCTTCGGTTGGTGGACCTATCGCCATCCCGTTCACTGGTCTGCGCAAAAAGGCGTTCTTCTTCTTCGATTACGATCAGATCGTCAGCCACAGTAACACCAGCGCGACGAATGATATTCCGACAACCGATGTGCTGGGCGGCAACTTCAACGGTCAGAACATGCAAACCATTTACGATCCAACGACGCAGACGATCGGGCACGATGCGAACGGAAATGCGTATCCCATTCGCCAGTCGTTTGCAAGTGAGTATGGTTCAAACATCGTTCCAACCGCCCTGTTCGATAAGGTCGCTGCAAACTTCAAGAACTTCTTTCCGACGCCGAGCAACCACATTGCCGGAGGCCAGTTCCTTCCCGGTACGGGTATCGATGGCGAAGGCATAAACCACAAGAACTTCAACGCCCAAGTCCCTCAATCCAGCCCCGAAAGGCGTTACTTCGGACGGATCGACTATGACGTCAATGCCAAGAACCGCATTACGGGTTCTGTTACAGAGGGAGACACTCCGGGATTCTCGCCAGCGACGGTCGCTTTTGCTCCGGTGGGAACCAGCAGCTCGGACGTGTCGCGGCTAAACCTCCAGATCACCGATGTCTTCACGATCACTCCGCACCTTATCAATGAGGCGCGCTTCGGGTTTACCTATCAGGGCAACTTCTTTGGCGATGGAACGCTCGGCAAGGGCTATCCTCAACAGCTGGGCTGGCAGTTCGCGAAGGCGGATGAGATCCCCGGCGTCCAGTTCATCACAAACTATCCGTACGCTTGGATACAACCCAGCTCCAATCAGTTCATCTACAAAGAAAACGTGTTCGACCCATCGGATGTGGTCACGCTCGTGAAGGGTAAGCATGTCCTGCACTTCGGTGGTGAAGTCGGCATCTATCGCAATGACAACACTCCATATGCTGCTATCAACCCAGGCACGTTCCAGTTTTCAGGACAATACACCCAGCATTGGTCTCTGAATGCGCAAGGTGTGGCTACGCCGGATACAAATACAGGAGCCGACTTCGCAGACTTCCTTCTGGGTGATGCGTTGAATTGGAGCGCACAGAATGGCGGCGAATATGGTGCTCGGTTGAAGGATCCTCAAGTTTTCGTTCAGGACGATTACAAGCTTCGTCCGAACCTGACCTTGAACCTCGGAATTCGCTATCAGGTGCGCCTAGGTATCAGTGAGGTGAAGGGCAACGAGGGCGTCTACGATCCTACGGTCCTGAATCCCGCAAACAATACGCCCGGTGCCTACTGGTACGGCGTGACCCATGCCAATGGACGAACGGCGCTTGAAACCAACAAGTACACCAGTGTTCTTCCGCGCGTAGGTTTCGCCTATCTGCCTCACCCGAACATGACGATCCGTGGTGGCTTCGGTATCTATGCCTACAACCTTAGCCTCGACACCTACGGCGGAGGTCTTGGCAACGTCAACACTTTCTCGGGAAACTATAACGATCCCACGAATGGAGTGATTCCCGGTATTAAGTTCGATGGACCCGGCACGGAGAACGCCACCGGCACACCTTTGCCGTATGTATCTCCGGGGACAAGTCCAACCCGCTTCAACGGGCAGAATGCGACGTACACCCAATACAACACTCCTGACCCCAAGATCTATCAATACAACCTCGGCGTTCAGCAGACCATTGGGACAAATATGGATTTCGAGCTGTCGTTTGTCGGTAGCCACGGGTTCAATTTGAACTTCCCCACGGACATCAACCAAGTCCCTACGGCAAGTTTGTCTGTCAATGATGCGAATGCGCGCCCGAATTCCAACTATCAGCAGATCAACGGGAGTACGAACAACGCCATCTCGAACTACAACTCGCTTCAGGCGCAGGTCAACAGGCGTCTCGCGAGTGGCCTGAGCTTCAACTTCAACTACACCTGGTCTCACTTCCTGGATGATCAGGATTCCTCGGGCTTCGGAAGCCGCGCGGGCCCGATCTCAAGGCAGTACGCCGACGCGCCGTCCAACTACAGCAATTCGAACTTTGACGTACGCAATGCTTTCAAGGGACGCATCGTCTATGAGCTTCCTGTGGGCCGAGGTCGTCAGTTTTTCAATCACAATATATTGGTGGACGAAATCCTCGGAGGATATCAGGTCTCGAGCACCATGCAACTGCAGAGCGGCAATCCATTCTCTATCTTTGCCACGAACCAGAACACCTATGCTGAACCAGGCAGCGGCAGCAGTCCGTTTGTTAACTACTCAGGACTTCCGCTTTACACTGCAGGAACACGCAGCATCCATGAGTTCTATAACCCGTCTGCGTTCACCTTGCCGGCGAACGGAACCTTCGGAAACGTAAGACGCAACTCTGTGTACGGTCCGGGCCTGGAATATGTCAACATCTCGGCGGGTAAGAAGTTCGATATCCACGGAAATGTGAAGTTACAGGTTCGGCTCGATGCAACGAATGCTTTCAACCATCCGAGCTTTGGGAATCCCAGCGGCAATCTGAACAACGGTCCAGGGCAACAACCCGGACAGGTGTTCACGCAGACGGGCAGCTTCAATACTGCCAACCAGATCACGTCAGTGACTGTCGGTGGACGCAATCTGCAGGGCGGTTTGCGTCTGGAGTTCTAGCTTATCCATAACCCGGAGAGGACGGCAAACCTGCCGTCCTCTTTTCTCTTTAGCTCCTGCGACAGAAGCAACTGGAAACCGCAAGTATAAAGTGAAAATGCGATGAGACGTAACCTGATGCAGCGTCGCGACCTTCTTCTATGTTGCCTCGCTATTGCTTTTTGCGGATACGGCAGGCTGGCATCCCAGACCCCCCCCCGCCAGTCCGCCGCAAAGACGCATTCTCCAAGTGTGCCGATCGTCTTCGAAAACATCATCAGCAAGTCTCGCGTCGGTTTCACTCAGAAGAGCAGCACCAGCCCGCACAGATACTCCATCGAGACGATGACGGGTGGTGTCGCCCTGTTCGACTATGACAACGATGGCTACCTCGACATCTTCTTCACAAACGGGGCATCGATTCCCTCGTTGGAAAAAACAGACGCAAGTTTTGCCAATCGTCTATTCCATAACAATGGCGACGGCACATTTACGGACGTGACTGACAAAGCCGGAGTGGGTGGGCTTGGCTACTCCATGGGGGTAGCAGCAGGGGATTACGATAACGACGGTTTCGAAGACCTCTATGTGACTGGTGTAAACCACAATCAGTTACTGCACAACAATGGAAATGGCACGTTCACTGACGTCACCGCGAAGGCAGGTGTTTCCGGCATCCTTCCTGCCTCGGGTAAATCGTGGGCAGTCACCGCTGGATGGTTTGATTACAACAACGATGGCCTGCTCGATCTGCTGGTGATCAACTACCTCGATTACGACATCAGGACTGCCGCCAGTTGCAGTCAGAACAAGATCGTCACCTATTGCTCTCCCGATGACTTCAAAGGTGTGCCGAATATTCTTTACAAGAACAATGGGGATGGGACCTTTACCGACGTCTCGCTTCCGTCCCGCGTGGGCCAGTTCACAAATAAGGGCATGGGGGTTGCGTTTGCAGACTATGACGATGACGGTTTTACGGACGTCTTCGTCTCAAATGACACCTTCCCAAACCTGCTGCTGCACAACAACGGAGACGGTACGTTTACCGACGCCGCACTCAATGCCGGCGTCGCCTATAACGAGATGGGGAAAACGGTCGCGGGCATGGGCACTGAGTTTCGCGATCTTGATAACGATGGCAAGCCTGACATCTTTCACGCTGCGATGTTCGGCGATGCTTTTCCGCTGTATCAAAACCTTGGCAATGCTGAGTTTCAAGACAGCACGAGTGCTTCGGGTCTCACTGCCCCCACGGTTCGCAGCACTGCGTGGGGAGTCGGGGCCTTCGACTTCGATAATGATGGATTGAAAGACCTATTCACGGCGGACTCCGCCATCCTCGACAACTCCATGGAGATCGAACACCGACCATATCAGCTTCCAGACCATATCTACCGCAATCTTGGTCACCTAACATTCGCAGAGGTAAGCGCGTCAGCTGGTCCTGCTTTCAAGATCGCGGCAGCTCACCGTGGCGCAGCCTTCGGAGACCTTAATAATGACGGGAAGATCGACGCGGTTGTTACCGTTCTCAATGCTTCACCCGAGATACTTATCAACCGCACAGCCTCCGGCAATCACTGGATCATTCTGAAGCTTGTCGGCGTGCAGGACAATCGCGATGGCCTTGGTGCGAAAGTGAAGATCACCACCTCGCACGGAAGTCAGTACAACGAAGCCACTACCGCCGTTGGCTACAACTCCTCCAGCGATAAGCGAGTTTCTTTCGGTTTAGGAGACTCGACCATCATCGACAAAATCGAGCTTGCATGGCCTACAGGGGGGAAGCAGATACTCACCCAAGTTAAAGCTGACCAGGTGCTCACGGTCGTCGAAAACGCAAAATAGAAGTGTGAGGTTTTCATGTTTAGATCGGACACTGTTGCATTCGTTGCCGTACTTGCTCTGATGAGCTCTTCCGTCGGGATGGCACAATCCAAAGCAGGAGTTGATGTCTGGCTCACAACGGCAGATCGGACGTCGCTGTTTGCCGAGCAGAGCCAGCGCCTTCAGTTCGAAAAAGCGGCGCCCGGCCGTAGCCCGGAGATTCAAGTAGATGATTCGGAGCGCTTCCAGACGATGGATGGGTTTGGTTTCGCGCTAACAGGTGGAAGTGCAGAGCTATTGATGCGAATGTCTCCGGAGAAGCGAACTGCCCTGTTCAAGGAGTTGTTTGCCACCGGGAAGGGAAGTATCGGTGTCTCCTACCTACGCGTGAGCATCGGTGCCTCCGATATGAACGAGACGGTGTTCACCTACGATGATCTTCCTGCAGGCCAGACGGACCCAACGCTTTCGAAGTTTTCGCTCGGCTCTGACTACAAGGATGTCATCCCGGTATTGAAGGAGATCCTGGCGATCAATCCGAAGGTATCTATCCTTGCGAGTCCATGGTCGGCGCCCTCATGGATGAAGACGAACGGTTTACCGAAGGCCGGCAGTCTCAAGCCGGAATGGTATGAGGCCTACGCGCAATACTTCGTCCTCTATCTGCAAGCGATGGCAGCGGAACACATTCCGATCCGAGCGATCACTATGCAGAATGAGCCTGAGAATCCCCACAACACCCCCAGCATGGTGATGCATGCCGAGGAGGAAGCGGCATTCCTTGGGAGCGCCCTCGGGCCTGCGCTCAGAAAAGCCGGTCTAAAGACCGACGTGATTCTCTGGGACCATAATTGCGATGATCCTCGCTACCCGCTCACAATTCTCGCGAACTCCGCGGCAAACCGGTATGCGAAGGGTTCTGGCTTCCATCTCTATGCCGGATCGATCGATGCGCTCACCAAAGTTCACGATCAGTATCCAGCAAAGGACATCTACTTTACCGAGCAGATGGTGATCCAACCGAATCGTGATCAACCGCTGCATATTGCTGAAGCCGTCAGTCGTCTTACCATCGCAGCGCCGCGTAACTGGAGCCGAAATGTCCTTCTATGGAACCTCGCGTCCGATCCGCAAAACGGCCCGCATACGAGCGACGGTGGTTGTCCGATCTGCCAGGGCGCTATCACGCTTGCGGGTGATGAGGTCGCGCGCAACCTTGCCTATTACACGATCGCGCACGCTTCCAAGTTTGTTCCGCCCGACTCGATAAGGATTGGCTCTACAAGTTCTCTTTCAGACACGCTACCTGAAGTCGCATTCGCCACGCCCATGCACGCAACTGTGCTGCTGGTGGCAAATACTGGCAAGGTCCTGCAGACATTCCATGTCGGCTTTCATGGCAAAGTGTTTGTTGCGACGCTCGGGGCTGGAGACGTTGGAACCTATATCTGGTGAGGCGGTCTTGAGGTGTTCCCGCTAGCGCAGAGATCGTCAAGTGTCCCTTCAGACTTCATCTACTGGAAGAGCTCGGAACGAGCGAAGCGATTTCCTGGTCTGACAAACAGCCACCAAAACAGCCACTAAGGCACAAAGCCGGGAAATGTCGATTGGCGTCTTCCGGCAAAATGTTGATTCTAAAGGAGAAAGTGGTGGACGCGGTAGGGATCGAACCTACGACCAGTCGATTAAGAGTGGGCGTTTCGTCTCTTCGCTGAACCTCGCCGACTTTGGCGCGGATACCTATTTGAGCCCTTTCAGCTCCTGGCAAAATTCGTCATCAGAAGGTAAAACTAAAAGAATGGGACACGCCGAAGGGTATTGGCTCGTAACGCTTCGTTAGTATGTACCGTCTACCCTCGTCGAACTCGTGCAAATTTGAGTGGCTTTCTGCAGGTTGGATGACAGGGTATTCTCGGATGGCCCCACCTTGATCGGAATTCTGATCAATCATTTGAGGCGAGAGACTAGAGGTCGAGTGGCACTCAGTGCTCGACGTTTGCCAGGATCATTTGCCAGACGATGGGGAGATGCCAGTCAACATGCTTGCGATCGGTCTAAACGAAGATCAAGTCTGCAATCAATCGGATGTTTCAGCGCGGTGCCAATTCTGTGTGGTGTCGAATAGTATAGCGACGAGCCTCTATGGTGACGAGTTGAAGATGACGGTGTTAGATCACCTACGTCGCCGGCACAGGCCTTCACCAGCGCGAAGGCAATATCCTGTTGGCATGACCAAGTTTTCTCTCCGTTTGCTTGCGGGGTTGTGGGCCTCTTGCATCGCGGCCGCTGCAATCATCAGGGATCACAGAATCGGAGCCAGGCTGGGTGCAAAGGGGTTCCATCACTGCGGAGCGTTCCTTCTCTTGGGGCTGCTCCTGTTCCTTAGCTTTGACGGACCTCGCAACCGCCTATTCGCCTCCCAAAATTTTCTAAGATACGCAGGACGTACCTGAGTATTTCCACGGGCCTAACGGCGGAAGGGAAGTGTTGATGCGTCATAAACAATCAGGCTGGTCGACACTGCGGGCACGACACTCCGGTCTGCCCTTGCAGAAAGAGAGAGAGCAATATTTAGAACATCTAGCGCGACTTGGACGCAGCCGCTTTTTACTGGAAGCAACTGCTCGCTACCAGATCCACGTGATTCGGATCATGGAATTGACTGAAATGCGTACTGTCTCGATCGAAGAAATCAAACTAGCCGGTCAATCCTGGGCCGCAGATGTAAGCCCAAATCGAAAATGCTACGTGACGAGAGGGAGGCCCGGAACATTTATCAGAATTGCCAAACAATGGCTGGCTTTCCATGGCCACTTGGCTCGTAATCCTCTCCCCCCGCATTGGAGTCAAGTCAACCAATACGCCAAGGCTTTGTCCATTCAAGGTCTCGCCGCCTCTACCATCCATACTTACAAACGCAAGGTAGAGGCGTTCCTTCGTTGGGTAGCCTCCCAAAAACTTTCCTTAGAAACCCTAACCATTTCGAGCGTCAAAGACTATTTGGCGATCGGGCGCATCTCCGGAAAGAAGCCAGCCACTCTCGCGTGCCGCACCGTCAGCCTTCGTTCTTTCTTCGAATACACCGCGACGCAGGGATGGTCCCGCACAGATATCGCTCATCGGATACGAAGTCCAAGAGTATACCGGTATCAAGGCCCGCCGCGGGGCCCGGCATGGAAGGATGTGCTGAGGCTCATTCTTGGTTCGCGAGAGGCTACCTCTACGAATAAGAGAACACACGCTATCCTCTTGCTCCTTTCGTTTTACGGTTTGCGCGTGAGTGAAGTTGCGCGTCTACAACTGATGGACTTTGATTGGAAAAGCGGGTATTTCACTGTTCATCGATCGAAACAAGGAGGTATTCAATACTTCCCGATACGTCGTGACATGGGCGATGCGGTTATTCGCTACATAAGAGACGAACGCCCTAAGACGACGTGCCGACGTCTATTCGTGAATGTGGGGAAGCCTTTCGGCCCTCACAATACGTATCAGATTTACAGGTTTGTCCGCGCGGTAATGGAGCGGGTTGGCATCAAGGCGCCGAACCTGGGACCCCACGCGCTTCGCCACGCATGCGCAACTCGACTTCTAAGTCAGGGCTCGTCGCTCCAGGAGATCGCGGATTTTCTCGGACATCGGGATCTTCAGGCAGTTGGCATCTACGCTCGCCATGACGAACGGCTGCTTCGCCGCGTCGCTGCCTCAACTCTCACAGCGGTCTTATGAAACTTCAGCATGGTATTCAGAGATACATCGACGATAAGCGCGCTGCCGGTTTGAACTTTTCTGCCGACAGCGAATGGTTGGCTTCCTTCATTAGGCATGTAGGCGACATAGCATGCGGAAGCGTCAGTCTGCAGCAGGTGGTGACGTTTTTGGAGAGCCCCAGAAAGTCACCGAGTACTTGGGAGCGCAAACGCTATTTACTGGCCCGCCTCTCCCGATTCCTCGTACTGAACGAAATCTCGGAGCCATTCCCGCTTCCTGCCCCTAGGCGACCTCCGCCGCGTAAGGTCTTTCCCTATATCTATACACAGGGCGAAATTCGTCAGTTACTTTCCGCAGCCGTGGAGGCGGAATGTCCTTCGAAGGGCGTCTGCTTGGCCGCCGGGCACGTGATGAGAACCTATTTGCTTCTTCTCTACGGCACCGGAATCTCTGTCAGTGAAGGTCGGAACCTGATACGCAGCGATATCGACTTCAAGCTCAAAACCCTCGTCATCAGAAACAGCCGCGGGAAACCTTCCAGAAAGATTCCCTTTGGTCTCGACTTGTGTCTAATTCTTAGCAGCTACGATAGGATCTACAATTCAAAGCTCAGCGAAAAAGGCGGGCGGTTCTTCAATGGCCAAGGCGGTCAACGTCTCAATCGATATCACTTCGAGCGGTGTTTTCGAAATTTATGCCTAACCGCGAAGATTACCAGACGGGACGGCACTCCCTCCCCCCTCAAAATGCGTTACTTGCGAGATTCCTTCGCTGTCCACCGTTTGACAACTTGGATAAAGAAAGGCGTCGACCTCAACCGGATGATTCCGGCGCTTTCTGCCTATATGGGTTTTGTGTGGCTGGGTGGCAGTGCTCGCTACCTGCGATTCACTCCGGAATATTATCGATCCCAGCTGAATAAGCTGCGCCCGGACGGAGGGAAGCAACCTTGGAGGATCGATCCCCGTACGGTTGATTTCCTCCTAAATATATAAGTGCCTCGCCTGTTCATTCAAAACGGATGAAGGTCGCAGACACAGACTCCTTTGGCGGGTTATCAACTTTCAAAACGGAACTTATCTGAGACTTCCGGTGAGGGCCGGCTCTCTGTGTCTGTCGAATGCGGATACCGGTTGCGCGGACACCCGTCACAAGTGTGATTTCCCCCGAGATGTTGGTGCTTGTCTTGTCGGAGACAGTACAGGTAGCCATCGCCGACAATGGCCAAGGTATCAGCGCGGCCACATTACTGCGGCTCTTTGAGCCGTTTTTTTCAACTAAAGACTCAACGGGAAATGGCCTGGGGCTGTGGGTATGCAAGCAGATCATTGAAAAACATGGCGGCTCAATCTTGGTTCGTTCTCGCACATGCGAGCAGCACGGAACAGCATTTTCCATTGTTCTGCCAGTGTCAGCTCAATGATTCCATTTCGGATTGCCACAACCCACACAACGTCGTAAAACCTTTCTTCAGGACTCAATACGCGCATGATCGCCGAGGTGCGTTTCCAAGACTTCCTGTCCTCGAAACGTGACTCGGCTTGCATGCGCCAACCAGGAACGCTTGGGCGGATTGCCTCCGATTAGCCGACGTGGCGATACCTAACCAACAGCACGTAAGCTTTAGGAATGACGTTCCACACCCCTCGGACTCGCCTCGTTCGAAATATTTCTCGGCTCATCGGCTGGTTATTCGGCACATTCTGGGCGTTGCTGGGGGCTTCAGCTTTGCCGCGTCCCTATGATCGGACCGGCTACATTCTCGCCTTGGTCATCGCCCTCATATTCCTCGTGAGGCTCAGGAGACAAGAGCCGACCACCGCCGCCGCCAAGCCGCTTTTCAGAACGCCTGCCTACCTCATCGCCGTCTCAGCCGAGTTTCTCTGCATGTATGCGGCGTCGCTGCTGTTCCCTAGATTCGGCGCACAGCAGCAGGTCTACTCGGCTGTCGGTTGTATTGTCGGCCTCCACTTCATTGGCCTGTGGTGCGCGACAGGCAGCCGACGATTCCTGCGCATCACGGCCGGCATGTGCTTCGTGTCGCTGCTCTCTATGATCATGCCCTTCACCTGGCACACGATCGTTCTGCGCTATCTCCTGCTCGGAGCGGGCAACGCCATCGTCCTTTGGCTCGCCGCCAGCGGCACCGACTGAACACACTGGCCGCTGGCTGCATTGCTTACTGCAAGCCGACACATCGGTACGAACGGGATCGCTTCTTACTCTGCTCTACGGGCGCACAAAGACCATGCAGGAAGCCTTATCGCTGATTAATGGGATACGGGTATGCTTGCAACGAAGCGGGCGAAGTCTGCGTCATCGCGAGCGTCTGCGAGAGCTTGCAGTTGGCCTGCTTGCATGGGCGTTAGTTGATTGGAGCTCATGCAGCCGAATGCTTTGATCTCTTCTGCAAAACGCGCGGGCGCATCGGGCAGGCTGTCGCGGCCGTTCATGCGGAACGATGTCGGAGTGAGTGGGCCGAACATCAAGCCGCGTCCCAGTGCGGCCCAGTGCCCGAGATTCGGTTCTACTCCGGCCGCGCGTGCGAAGAGCAGGGCTGCGGCATGGCAGGGGAGTTCCTGCGGGCCGCCGCGCCGCGCACGATAGGCTTCTAGACCGGCTTGCAGCTCCTCGGCTGATGGCGCCGGTTGCGCACCGCTGAAGGTGTAGGCGATCCAACGTGCCTGCAGTTCAAGGACCGGGAAGTAAGGGCCGACAACACCTAGCATTCCGAGGAAAGCGAGACCGCGCAGCCGCGCCGGGAAGGTGAACTTATACAGATCAAGATGATGCTCGTCCGCGTTCAGCTCGCGGAGAATCTCTGCGAGCAGAAATGGCAGATTCACGTCATACCCTGTCCCAAACACGATGGCGTCGAAGTCTTCGCTGGTTCCGTCGGGGAAGTGGACGGTCTGACCATCGACCGACTCTATCCAGGGCTTCGTCACGATGCGGCCTTCGGCAACCAGGGGAAGGAAGAACTGGCTCTGGCTGATATTGGCTTCGAAGATGTTTTCCGATGGCCTGGAAGCTCCGAACTGCTCAGGGTTTCCCGCAGAGGCAAGGATAAACGCCCTCAAGCCTTCTCCGACGGCGGCCATTGGGAACGACTCTTCCGCGAGTGCGGCAAATCGGTTAAAGGCTACGTGGTCGGTGGGCACGCCAGAGATGAGTTTCGGCAGGATATAGCGCTGCTTGCGGTTCGTGACTACGACGCGGCTCGCACCCAGCATTGCCAGATCGCTTGCGATCTCCAGCGCACTGATGCTGCATCCCGCGACCAGTACCCGAGATCCGCGAAACGCCTCGGGACGCTTGTAGGAAAAGGCATGGCTTACACCGGCCGAGCCAGAAAAGGATTCGAGACCGGGCACTTTCGGATAAGCGGGTTTGTTGTAACGTCCGGTGGCGACAATGACCTGCTCGAATGTTTCCTCGCCGGCATCTGTGCGAACAACCCACTTGCCGTCGCTATCCTGTGACAACTCGCGTACGGGCGTTCCTAAGCGGATCGATGGGAGGAGATCGAACTGACGCGCATAACGCTCAAGGTACTCGCCCATCGCCGTATTCGTTGGATAGGTGGGCGTGGAGTCCTCATGCGGTAAGTCGCTAAAGGAAGTCATGATGCGGCTGGTGTTCGTGCGCATCAAAGGCCACACGCCGCTATGGCCCGGTTCGCCGCTCCACTGTCCGCCAAGCCGTGCGCCTTGCTCGAAAACAACCGGTTCAAGGCCCTCCGACTTGAGATAACGCGCTGCGACGATCCCACCTGGTCCTGCCCCAATGACGGCAACTCGTTGCATTCGGGAAACCCCTGCAAGTTACGATTTAGTCGTACCGCCTAACTATACGAAGGGAACACCGTTCCTACAAGGCGACTACGGCCATGTAGCACCGCCATCAACTTGAAAGCTCGGCAAGTACCGATAAATGGGATGAGCAGGTCCTCCGAAGGAGGAGCAGGCTGATGTCATGAAGAAGCGGATGCAACATCTCATCGAGGAAGTACCCCGGAAGCGTGGCCAGGTAGTGCTGACGATCGGCATAGACCTTGGTGACGTTTGGACCCATTACTGCACTCTCAACCAGCAAGGTGAAGTGATTGATCGAGCTCGCTTCAGGACGACGCCGAAGGCCATCGACAAGTGGTTCACCGACGTGCCGCATGCTCGAGTGGCGATCCAGGCCGGCTTGCATTCGATCTGGATTAGCGAACAGCTCAAGCAACTAGGCCATGAGGTGATCGTAGCGAACGTGCGCGAACTGCGAGCGATCTCACACAGCGACCGCAAGAGCGACGATGTAGATGCGGAGAAGCTGGCGCGTTACGCGCGACTCGATCCTGAGATCCTGCGACCGATCCCCCACCGTACCATCCGACAGCAGGAAGCTCTCACCCTGATCCGCGCTCGGGAGCTTCTGGTTCGACTGCGGACTGCGGCCATCAAAGCGGTACGTGGCTTGACGAAGGCTTGCGGCCATCGCATGCCCGCTTCGTCCATCACTTGCTTCGCGCAGCGAGGCCACGCTGTGTTGCCGCGGGGCTGAGGTTGGCGCTTGGTCCGATCCTCGCCCGGATCGCGGAGATGACACTCAAGATCAAGCAGTATGACCGAGTCATCCAACGTCTGACTCAGACCGAGTACGCCGAGACCCAGGCCATGATGACGATTCATGGAGTCGGCCACATCACCGCTTTGACCTTCGTTCTGACGCTCGGGGATAAGTCAAGATTCGGTCGAAGTCGAGACGTCTGCTGCTACCTTGGGCTACGACCAAAACGCAGTCAGCCGGGCGAACGCGACCCGGCATCACCAAGGCGGGCAACGCTTATCTTCGAAGTCTGCTGATCGAGTGCGCCAACCACATCCTGCGACCTCATGGTCGAGACTCTGCACTTCGACAGTGGGACCTGCACCTGGCTGCCAGAGATGGTAAGCAGGCGAAGAACAAGTCCGTCGTCGCGGTCGCCCGCAAGCTGGCCGTCTTGCTTCACCACCTCTGGACGACACAGCAGCCGTACATCCCGTTCTATCAGCAGGCCGCCTAAAGATGACCCTTTCACCCGTTGCGATGACACCTCGTTCCGATGACTGCGTGAGCGTTTTGGTCTCACAAGACCGTCTGATGAATAGAAGCATAGACTCTCCTCTCGGACCCCAACCGGCACCGAGTCCAGACCTCATCCGACTCATCAGAGTGCGGATACAAACCCAGTGGACAGCAACGTCAAGCGTAACAACAACAGTAAAAGCACAGTCGCTGATAAGGAAAACATTGACAGCTGGGACCTGCTCATACAAAACGCCCTTCTCGTCATCTGCGATATGGATGAGTGCATAAATCGCAAATGCGCTTATCAAGGCGAATGGGATTGGAAACGTGCATTGGCCTGATACCAGTAATTGATGCGTCAGGGGCGAGCTATTGCTACCGTACTCTGGATCCAGCCGCCGGCTCTGCTTAGGGGCGCAGGCGAGCTTGCCGTTCACTGCGCGTCGTTCGCAGCACGAAGGATAAATCGATGGCTCCTAGGATCGATCTGAACGTGGAGATAGAGCCAGTGGTCAGGGAAATTGTTGGTGATGGACAACGGCAGAACGGCCGGCGCACCTGGCGCGCCTGCCGCAGTGGGCAGGGTTTCTATGGTGATGCTCCGCACCCCACCGGAGCAAAGTCCATGGGCCCCGCCCATGAGGAGAAGCGTGCCGTCCTGCCGCGGGCTAAGCGTCGTTTCGCTTGTCCAATCACCCGATTTGCTCCTTTCCGGGCCTAAACAGTTTGCAAAACGTATCACGACAATCCGCACGGAAATCGGGCAATCATTGCGAATTTTCGTCGGTATCAGCGCTATCGCGCGGGCATTGAGATTCAGGGCCAGCAGTGAAATGGTTACAACGCATCGCAAACATTTGCTCATGACGTTAAGAACTCCGTGGTTCGCAGTCAAAGTCCAACCCACTCTAATGGGCTCAACCCTACTTCTTTCTCAATGTTGTTTTCTAAGTGTCGGCTCTCATAGATTCGTGACGACTGCTTACGTCCAGCCAGCTATCGGTTGGCGCCAAATCGCCAAGTCACTCATCGAGCCGTGATCGACAAAGGGAATTATCTCCTGCCAGGGAAGCTCTTTGGCTGAGTTCAGCCATTCGTCTACTTTCATGATCTCGCTTCGTTCACTCTGAAAAGAGAAATATCCCCTCTGGACACCGCTAAAGAGAAAAGAAAAGCCTAGACAAGCGAGAGAGAATCTCTGCGGAACTTTCCTTCCCGCAACGCCGTCCCATAGATCAGGTGCGCTAGAGCGCACGTATGCGGGAAACAAACCTCGCTGAGGTGAGCGAAGCGGGACAGTGTTTACGTTTTAGACCGGGGAGATGGTTTACAAGCCCCTTGCAGAGGAAGTGGCTCTGGTTCAGAGTCATGGCTGGCTAGGCCCGGTCTTAGTAAGATATCCCGCCGTCGAAGCGTTGGGAATGTGGGAATCCCGAAGGGATTTCCACTCCTCGGCATTTCCAACGCTGTTTGAGGGTGGTTCAAGGGCGAAACGACGTGTCATCTCGGTTCCAGATCAGAATGCCAGGCTGGTGGAATCAGAGGTAGCCGACCCGCACCCATGGGAAAAATGAAACGAAATCATAGCTTGCTCGGTCTTAAGTCTTAAGATTTTGAAGCGTCAGTGAGGCCTAATAATGAATGCGTGGAAGCAGATAGTTGCAGGCGCTGTTGCTGCAGTAACTGTTAGTGCGGGTGCGCAGGTGCCTGCGACTCCATCCGTGGCGGAGTTGGCGTTTAAGGATGGAAAGACGCATTTTCGGTCGGGCGAGCCCATGATGTTAGAGGTAACGTATCGCGCAGGAAGAGAAGGATGCTTCCTAGTGTCGGATACCACACCTTCCCCGATGGATGTGGTAGAGGTGACGCCGACAGACGGCACATTCCGGTGGATGCAGGGGAATGGCAACGGATCGGATGCTTCGGGTTGGGGAAAGCTGCAGGGGAACAAGTCAGCCGTTATGCGGCTGACGCTAAACGATCTATACCGTTTCGATGAGAAGGGCACGTACACAGTACGGGTACGAACGAGCCATCTGCGCTGCGGCGAGTTTGGAAAAGCGAAGCCGGAGGAACTAACGACGAATGCGGTTTCATTCGATGTGGAGCCGTTTGCAGTTGCCGATGAGAGGGCACTCGCCGAGTCTCTGGAACAGCAGATTCGAGCGTCGAAAAATGAACGCGAAGCGGACAGGCTCGCGAAGGAATTGGAGTATCTTCCGGGCGACGATGCAACACGTGCAAAACTTTCGTTGACGCTGAATGAGAAGACGTTTTACCCGTTCGGTGTTGACTTAGGGGATTCGCTATGGATCGCTCGCAATCGCGAGATGGTGGTGAAAACGCTGGAACAAGCCATTGCCGATCCGGCACAGGTGGACGGGGCTAGCTTCATCCCAATGGTGCTAGAGCTGAAGCGCAATCAGACGAAGCCTAGCGTGCAGTGTTGTATAGCGCAAGGGGCCAAGGAGCCTGACAATGTAGCGGCACAGTATATGCATGAGGTGGCGCTTTCCTTGCCTCAACGGACTGGAGAATCGCGGATCAGAGCGGCGCTGTCGGTGTTCGAGGCGGACGCGCGCGCAGCAGAGACTAACCCTGCGCTTACTGCGGACTATCAAAAGGCGCGGGAGATTGTTGTCACTCACTTCGACGAGATCAATGAGTACTCCGTGGAGACTGTACTGCGGGTCTATGGGAAGTATCTGGAAGACCGGAGACTTGTGCCTGATCTACAGAGGCTAATTGATCACAGCAGTGGAATCTTCACGAATAACCGCGTAGAGGCGATGAAGCAGCTTCAGAAGATTGAGCCTCAGGGTTTAGACCTGGATCTGGTGCAAGAGGCTTGTACTGACCACCCGGCGATGATTAAGGATGTGCGTGATCTAACAGCGACGGAGACTCTGCCTCATGTGGATGAGTGCCTTGGAACACGGCTGAGGCAGATTCTTGCGCAGCCTGTCGGAACGCGCATGGATCTGAGGTTGGATCGGACGATGGAATACATCGCAAGGTTTTCGGACGGCTCGCTGGCTCCTGAGGTGCTGAAGGCTTACGTTGGCCGTGATCCTAGTGACAGGCGATGGAGCCAGACAGCACGTGGTGCGGCGCTATGTTATCTGATGCGTTGGGACACGAAAGATGCATCGCCACTGCTGGCAGAGGTGATGCCAGATGGTGTAAAGCCAGATCAGTTTGTGTTGTTTAGCGTGGTGGCACCGGCGATGCCTTCCGCAGTGGGGCTGCGCACGTATTTCAGACAATGGATTGAGACGCATGGATCGGATGCAGGGCAGGTGGTGTACTTGCTAAGCCAAATAGGAAATGCGAAGGACAGAGAGTTTCTAAAACAGCGTTTGGAAGTGCTGCATGAAAAGGGTGAATCGGGGTTCAGTAAAGAGGACGGTCGGCTAGAAGTCGAGCTAGTAACGGCACAGATACGCGGACGAACTTGGGACTTTTCCGGTGATAGAGGGAAAGAAATTTCGCGGTCAGAGTGCGAGACGGCAGAGTGCAAAACTTATTTTCGAGTGGAGTAGTGCCGTGCATTAGCGTTGCGCCCTGGCGCTCCGCTTATCTAGAGGGACTACCGTCCATCTTGATGAAGACATTTCCGATTTCGGTCGTGAAAGCAGTTTCAAGATTCGGCCCACCAAAGTGGTCTGTTCTCCTTAGATTGTTCGTGGGATGGATTAAACTGTAATCTCCATCCCACGAGCGTTTATTTACGCGCGTAGGCTGGGCCTAAATCGCAGGTCGCTAACATCAAGTTCGCCCACTTCTAGATTGCAAAAGAAGACTTTGTAGAAATTCTCTTCGATCTTCTCGAAGCCGATGGCATCACCTCGGAACACCTTGCGGATGAAGACACGGCTCTTGTGCGAGCTAATATCGCCCGCATCGTTCACTCGCTGCGTCTGGAAGCTGCTCGGATATGTATACGCCTTTGTGTAACGGGGCAATAACCTCGTGCTTGGGACATACAGGCTTCCAGGCGTTTCCTGATTCAACGCCTCATGAGGTCGCTCGTGGTTATACACGCGACGGAATTCGTCGAATCGTTTCTGTTGAGCACGAATCGTCTTGGCCGACGGATTCGCCGTGTCTTGCTTCAACGTTTGATGCATCCTTACGTGGCGACCGTTCTGCTGAGGCTTGCCGGGTTGAATGCGTTAACGAATGATGCCGAGTCTCTGCCACTCTAATGACAACCGCGATAAGACAAGTATGCCTGTTCCCGAAAATGGCGATCCATTGTCCGTGCGTATGCGCTAGGTAACTCCAAACTCCCGCATCGCCGCTTCACAGATAGGACGGACATGTGCAGTGTCCATGCGCGTTATTGCCTGGCAGCGTATTAGATAACGACTGAAGGAATCGGTAATGGTGAACGGATCACAACGCTGACCATCACCAGTCCGAAACCATCCCTTGAAATCCATGCTCCACATCTGGTTCGGAGCCGTCACTTGAGAGAAAGGCTGCGAATAGGTCGTGGTGCGTCTTCGCTTGCGGACAGGGTTCGTCAAACCTGACTTCCGAAGTATCTCGCCGATCGTGCTTGCGGCTGGCCACGTTGCGTTCGGCTTCATCCGTTCCAGTCGTGCTTTGAGCTTGCGCGCTCCCCAAGACAGAAACCGCTTGCGAAGAGCAAGCACCTCGTTCATCACTTCATCGGGCGTTGCGTGTGAACAGCCGTGCGGTCTACGCGATAGATCCAGCAGACCTTCCGGGCCGACTTCGTTATAACGTCTGATCAACTTGTAAGCGGTTGGGCGGGATATGCCGTACTTGTGGCATAAGTCCGTCACTGACATCTCTTCCTTCTGATAGCTCGACAAAAACTGTAAGCGTTGGTCCACAACGCGACTCTCTTCCCAAGGCATAAACGCATTTTCTTGCGTCACGTCCTTTGTAAAAGAGCCACGCTGCCCGTATCTGTAAACCTTGTCTCCGGTACCTACTGAGGGCGCTGCCCTGGCGCGGCGCAAGAGGTCTCCCCATAATTTTTCTGCGAAAAATCACTGCGCTGCGCTTGCCCTGACGGGTGGGCGATACCCCTCCTCATTGCGCCTTGCCGCCCCGCCGTAGCGGGGATGTACGCATGGAACCAGCTTGGACGCCGTGTGAAGAAGGGAGAGAAGGGCATCCGCATTCTTGCTCCCATCATCGGCATCAAGCGCGAGCGGGACGAAGAGGCCGAGAAGGACATCACCAAGCAGAACACCCGCGTTCTTGTCGGATTCAGAAACGCCTACGTCTTCGATGTCTCGCAGACCGAAGGCGCGGAGCTTCCCGCCATGCGCGAAGTCTCTAGCGATGTGGGCGAGAACTATGACCGTCTCGTTTCCTTCATCAAGCTGCAGGGCATCGAGCTTGTCTTTACCGACAAGATCGCACCCGCTCTCGGTATGAGCTACGGCGGACGCATTGCCATCCTGCCCGGACAATCGAAGGCCGAAACCTTCGCTACGCTTGTCCATGAGCTAGGCCACGAGATGTTGCACAAGGCCGAGCGTCGCACGACCACCACTAAGACCGTGCGTGAGACGGAAGCCGAGGCCATCGCCTTTGTTGTGGGCAAGGCGGTAGGACTTGAGGCTGGAACCGCCAGCGCCGACTACATCAACCTCTATCATGGCAACGCCTCGCTACTGGCCGAAAGCCTTGAGGTCATCAAAGACGCATCCGCCGTCATCCTTGCTGCCTTGCAGCCACCGATCGCAGTAGAGGCAGAGATGCCCGATGCAGAACTGGCGAAGGTGGCCTAATGCAAACCATCCTTCGCACCCTCAAACAGGCCGGAGGTTGGCGCCACGGCCTTTACCTCAAGATCGAGAACCCGCCCTATAAGGCGTTGGTCATCGAAGCCACGGACGAATCAGGTCCATGCGGTCTCCCCGCTATCTCTGTCTGCCACTACGGCGAACAGAATGGCGATGCCATGCGCGACCCGGAGATGTGTTTCGAGCTTGGCATGGCAGGAGGGGCGCACCTTAACCCCTTCTACTACCGCCAGGACTATCTCGGAATCGAGCAGTGGAGTCGCACCATCATCCGCGACCAGTACGTTTACCTCGTCAGCTTGCACCAGCAGCATGAACGATTCGCCAAGGTGTGGGACAACAACCTGCGTTTGCAGGGCTTCGCCGAAGCCTTCGAGCAGCAGCAGACCCCACGCGCCTAACCTTTTCCGCCCCGGAGCGGATGGGACGCGCGTCTGCTCCACAACCTTAGTGCAATGCAACCGCGCTCGAAAGGAGCCATCACCATGAATACTGCTATCGTCAACGCCACCGAATACCGCGACCTTCCTTTAGCCATGCTTGCCGAATCCCCGACCAACCCCCGCCGTACCTTTGAGGGCGATGCCCCGAAAGAGCTTTCCGAAGGCATTCGCATCCAGGGCGTTCTCTCGCCCTTGCTTGTGCGGCCTGTTGCCGAACAGGGCTTTGAGATCGTCTTCGGCGCACGGCGTTACCGCGCCGCGCAGATGGCCGAAGTCGCAACCGTTCCTGTTCGCATCAAGCGTCTCACCGATGCCGAGGCGTTCGAGGCGCAGTTGGTCGAAAAACCTCTGCAAGAATCCACGTAAGAATTGCCGCGACTGTTACCGGATCAAGTGCATCATTGATCCGGTTGTAGGGTATCGGGTCAATAACGCATCCACCTCAACGTCCTCGCGAGCACGGGTTCGACTGGTAGGAAAGAAGCACTCTAAGTCTGCCAGGCCATATCGACCAAAACTAGGACGTTCAAACTCTGTTGACAGCATCTGCCTACGTTGGCAGCTCAAAGTTTGCAGCCTTCTCCACCCGACGGATGAAGACGGACGGACGAATATCCAGAGCCGTACAGATGTCAAATATTGAACGCAGAGACGGATTGGTCTTGCCGCGTTCTATCAGGCTGATGAAAGCGCGTTCGTATCCCGCTTTTGCTGCTAATGCGTCTTGGCTCATCTTCTGCTCGGCGCGCCGTTTGCGTAATAGCTCACCGAAGGCGACAGACGGGTCGGTTCTCGAATTGTCTCGCCTAGATGAGGTCACGTCTCACTTTGGCATCGCAAGTATATGACGCGCTGCGTATAATAATTGCGGAAGCGATTGTTGGGCACGAACTCTTACATCGGATCCACGGATTGGTGTCGAATGAGCTCTGAAGCAACCGCGTTACTACAACCCGGAATAGCCCAAATTGAGGCCGAACGACACGATCAAGATCGTGTGGCCGCTTTTCTTCAGACCGGAAATATAGAGCGATCTGATGAAGAATTGCTCTGCGATGCGGGGACGGGCTCGAGGAACTCCCTTGCGATCCTTTTCCAGAGACATGGGCCTGCAGTCTTCAACACCGCTCTTCGAATTTTGCAAGACGCCTCGGAGGCGGATGATCTACGCCAAGAAGTCTTCCTTTACCTTTTTCAAAAGGCGTCGCTGTTTGACGCGCAGAAAGGCTCGGCGATCTCTTGGATCATTCAGGTCACGTACCATCGAGCGATTAATCGTCGCAAATCCCTCATCTCACGCGGTCATTACAAGACAGACCAATTCGATGAGGAACTCGTCCCCTCCGATGTTGGAGTGCCATCTACAGACGCCATCGATGGGCGCGCCATGTTGAAACGTCTCCGGTCGACGCTTTCGGGAGATCAATGCTTAACTCTGGAAATGCATTTTTTTGAGGGGTACACACTACGCGAGATTGCAGAGAAGAGCGGACAGAGCCTTGGAAATGTTCGGAACCACTACTACCGAGGGATGGAACGTCTGCGTTCCGGGCTCTTCTCAGAAAAGCACGACTGAAGTGAGAGAAATGGTAGAGAATTGCTCCCAAGGGGGCCGAAGCTCGTGAACCGTCAACTACACATCGAGTTGGAAGCGATGACGGCTCTCCATGAATCTGAGTTGACCCAGGAAGACTGGGCGCTTCTGCAGATTCACTTGGCATACTGCCCAGAATGCAGTGAGAAGTTTGAGCAATACCAACAGATACTCTCCCAGATCGTTCCGGCGATGGCTGAAAGCGCTGCCCGCGAGACCTTGGAACTTCCCATTGAGTCCGCTGCAAGCTTTGAGGCCGCAGAGCGCAGACTCATGCAAAGTCTCCCCGCTCAAGAGCCGTCAAAGGCGAGTGAACCTAGCCGAGTGGTTCCCTGGAAAGTCGTGAGCCTGGCGCTGGCGGCCTGTTTATTTGGACTAGCCGCTATGGTGGGCGCGCACCATCTTAGCGAGCGAAAACATGATGTATCGGCGACAGGGCAGAGCGGACCTCCAGTGCCTAGCATCCGGCACTCGGAACCCGATCCGTTGCAGGCGCAACTCGCAAGTGCTCAAGAAAAGCTTGGGGCACTCGAGCGACAGGCCCAAACCTCAGCAAATGAAGTGGCTCAATCACGACTCGCGCAGAAGAATGCCGAACAGCAGCTGCTGGACGAGGAGTCTAAACGCGAGCAGATCGATACAGAGAGAGAACAACTGAAACAGCAACTTGCTGCCGTCCAGACGGAGGAAACGAAGCTCCGAGATCAAGTTGCCTCGGCCACGTCTGGTGCTCTCCAACAAGCGACGCAAAGAGAAGCCCTGGAGAACAAGGTTCATCTGTTGAGCGTCGAGCTCACGGAGAAGGAAACCGCACTCGATGCGAATCAGCGCATGCTCGCGTTGGACAAGGACTTCCTTGCCCACGATAGGGATATCCGAGACCTCATTGGAGCTCGGAATCTGTATATCGCGGACATCTTCGATACTGGAGAGAATGGGAAGACCGCCAAGCCGTTTGGCAGGATTTTCTATACGAAGGACCGCTCTCTTGTGTTCTATGGCTTTGATCTTGACAAGCAGAGCGGTGTCTCCCAAGCTGCTTCCTTCCAGGTGTGGGGAAGCGGGAGCGACAAGCAGCCTGTGAGCC